>NZ_CP152001.1:990000-5860000 GCF_038595045.1 Paenibacillus sp. FSL R7-0652
GTAACACGCACTGGAGGCCCGAACCCACGCATGTTGAAAAATGCGGGGATGAGGTGGGGGTAGCGGAGAAATTCCAATCGAACTCGGAGATAGCTGGTTCTCCCCGAAATAGCTTTAGGGCTAGCCTCGGAAAACAGAGTCGTGGAGGTAGAGCACTGATTGGGTGCGGGGCCCGCAAGGGTTACCAAGCTCAGTCAAACTCCGAATGCCATAGACTTACTTCCGGGAGTCAGACAGTGAGTGCTAAGATCCATTGTCAAAAGGGAAACAGCCCAGACCATCAGCTAAGGTCCCCAAGTGTGTGTTAAGTGGGAAAGGATGTGGAGTTGCACAGACAACCAGGATGTTGGCTTAGAAGCAGCCATCATTGAAAGAGTGCGTAATAGCTCACTGGTCGAGTGACTCTGCGCCGAAAATGTAACGGGGCTAAACACACCACCGAAGCTATGGCTTGATGCTTGCATCAGGGGTAGGGGAGCGTTGTATAAGGGTTGAAGGTGTACCGTAAGGAGCGCTGGACATTATACAAGTGAGAATGCCGGTATGAGTAACGAAAAGATCAGTGAGAATCTGATCCGCCGAAAGCCTAAGGGTTCCTGAGGAAGGCTCGTCCGCTCAGGGTAAGTCGGGACCTAAGGCGAGGCCGAAAGGCGTAGTCGAAGGACAACAGGTCGAAATTCCTGTACCACCGTAAATCGTTACGAGCGATGGGGGGACGCAGTAGGGTAGTGACGCAGACTGATGGATGTCTGTCCAAGCAGTAAGGCTGATGTGTAGGCAAATCCGCACATCGGAAGGCTGAGCTGTGATGGGGAGTGAAAATTACAGTAGCGAAGGTCATGATCTCACACTGCCAAGAAAAGCCTCTAGCCAGATGAAGGTGCCCGTACCGCAAACCGACACAGGTAGGCGAGAAGAGAATTCTAAGGCGCGCGGAAGAACTCTCGTTAAGGAACTCGGCAAAATGACCCCGTAACTTCGGGAGAAGGGGTGCCCCGGTAGTGTGAATAGCACGAGGGGGCCGCAGTGAAAAGGCCCAAGCGACTGTTTAGCAAAAACACAGGTCTGTGCGAAGCCGTAAGGCGAAGTATACGGGCTGACGCCTGCCCGGTGCTGGAAGGTTAAGGGGAGTGGTTAGGAGCAATCCGAAGCTGTGAACCGAAGCCCCAGTAAACGGCGGCCGTAACTATAACGGTCCTAAGGTAGCGAAATTCCTTGTCAGGTAAATTCTGACCCGCACGAATGGCGTAACGACTTGGGCGCTGTCTCAACGAGAGATCCGGTGAAATTTTAATACCTGTGAAGATGCAGGTTACCCGCGACAAGACGGAAAGACCCCATGGAGCTTTACTGCAGCTTGATATTGAATTTGGGTACGATCTGTACAGGATAGGTGGGAGCCTTTGAAGCATGAGCGCCAGCTTGTGTGGAGGCACCGTTGGGATACCACCCTGATCGTATCTAGGTTCTAACCTGGTGCCCTTAGCGGGTACGGGGACAGTGTCAGGTGGGCAGTTTGACTGGGGCGGTCGCCTCCTAAAGAGTAACGGAGGCGCCCAAAGGTTCCCTCAGAATGGTTGGAAATCATTCGAAGAGTGCAAAGGCATAAGGGAGCTTGACTGCGAGACCTACAAGTCGAGCAGGGACGAAAGTCGGGCTTAGTGATCCGGTGGTACCGCATGGAAGGGCCATCGCTCAACGGATAAAAGCTACCCTGGGGATAACAGGCTTATCTCCCCCAAGAGTCCACATCGACGGGGAGGTTTGGCACCTCGATGTCGGCTCATCGCATCCTGGGGCTGAAGTAGGTCCCAAGGGTTGGGCTGTTCGCCCATTAAAGCGGTACGCGAGCTGGGTTCAGAACGTCGTGAGACAGTTCGGTCCCTATCTGTCGTGGGCGTAGGAAATTTGAGAGGAGCTGTCCTTAGTACGAGAGGACCGGGATGGACGTACCGCTGGTGTACCAGTTGTTCCGCCAGGAGCACCGCTGGGTAGCTATGTACGGACGGGATAAGCGCTGAAAGCATCTAAGCGTGAAGCCCCCCTCAAGATGAGATTTCCCAGTATGTAAGACCCCTTGAAGACGACGAGGTAGATAGGCTGGGGGTGGAAGTGCAGCAATGCATGGAGCTGACCAGTACTAATCGGTCGAGGGCTTATCCAATAGCAGGTTTTGAGTCGCGTGAGTTTCGTTTCGAATCTAGTTTTCAGAGAACAACACTCTGAATGACATGAAAATCGGTACATCCCTTAAGGTGTGGTTGGTTTTCAGTTTCAACTGAATGGAAAGAAGTACAACTTCGATCCAATCGCGTTTGGTGGCGATGGCGGAGGGGTTCCACACGTACCCATCCCGAACACGACCGTTAAGCCCTCTAGCGCCGATGGTACTTGGACCGCAGGGTCCTGGGAGAGTAGGACGCCGCCAAGCAAAATCAAAGACACACTTGATCATATCAAGTGTGTATTTTTGTTTAGATGATAATGATAAGCTGAGCAATATGCCGTTCCATTCATTACATGAAGAACGTTTGGCTAATCATGTCGATTTGACTTTTTATATACATAGAATATTGCCCTTCCAATGCTCCAAGCTGTGATACAATAGGTGAGGTCTATATAGAAACGGAACACGCATATATACGAGGAGGAACAGGAACACAATGAAATCAGCCCCGTTTATTGCCGTTGAAGGTCCGATCGGAGCGGGGAAAACAACGTTGGCTACGATGCTTTCCCAGGAATTGAACCTTCCACTGGTTAAAGAAATTGTCGAGGAGAACCCATTTCTGGCCTCCTTTTATCAGGATATCGACGAGTGGAGTTTCCAACTCGAAATGTTTTTTCTGTGCAACCGGTTTAAGCAGCTGGAAGACACAGGCGCACACTTTATTGAACAGAACAGCCCGGTCATTTCGGATTATCATATCTATAAAAATATGATATTTGCTGAACGCACTTTAAAAGGAACGAAGCGGGATAAATACCGCCAGATCTATCATTTGTTAACAGATGACCTGCCAAAACCTAATCTGGTACTTTACATCGAAGCTGAGTTGGATACGTTGATGTACCGGATTAATAAACGTGGGCGTTCCTTTGAGCAGGATATGGACCCCGCATATATGGAACAGTTGATTGCTGACTATAAAACAGGTATGGATTACCTGGCAAATGAGGCAAATCCACCGATTATTCTTAAAATTGATGCAGAGCAGCTGGACTTTGTGGAACATCCTGAACACTTCAGGCAGATTGTTAATCAGGTAAAGGAGCTTATCATATGAATAACTATGGCATTCCGGCGAATGCGTTAATCACAGTAGCAGGGACAGTGGGAGTGGGGAAATCTACTCTGACAGCAGCGCTTGCCGATCGTTTGAATTTTAAAACTTCACTGGAGCAGGTTGATCATAATCCGTACTTGGAAAAGTTCTATCACGATTTTGAGCGCTGGAGCTTTCATCTGCAAATTTACTTCCTCGCTGAGCGTTTTAAGGAGCAGAAAAAGATTTTTGAGATGGGCGGCGGTTTCGTACAGGATCGCTCAATTTATGAGGATACAGGGATTTTTGCACAGATGCATGCCGATCAGGGTACAATGTCGGCTACCGATTTTGAGACATACAGCAGCTTGTTCGAAGCGATGGTGATGACGCCTTATTTTCCACACCCGGATGTTCTGATCTATCTGGAAGGCAGTCTGCCATCGATTCTGAATCGGATTACGGAACGCGGACGTGAGATGGAGATTCAGACAGATCGCTCGTATTGGGAGCACATGCATGAGCGCTATTCCGTGTGGATTAACCAGTTTACTGCATGCCCTGTGCTGCGTCTGAACATTGATGAATATGATGTACATGATCCGGCATCGGTCGATGCCATTCTAAAGCAGATTGCAGCTGTCATACAGCCTTCCAAAGAGGCTCAGCTATAATATTGGATAGATCATCTGAAAGATTAAGCTCAGAGGAAATAGACATCTCTTTTACAGCGATTCAAGCTGTAAGAGAGGTGTTTTTTTATAAAAATAATTCTAAGATGAAGAGTCCAGGTGATGATGTTTTGTATAAATATGTATTTATATGAGTATAAAAGCTCAGAAAGTTGTTGAAATTTGAAGCATTTTGTGGTTTTATAGGAAAGGTGAATTCTGGAAATATAGTATAAGCATGACTCAGGAGGGAAAGACATCGTGGAAGAAAAACAAGGAATTAAAATCGGGATGCCAATCATCGGTGGATTGATTGCTGCCATACTGGGAGGTGTGGTATGGGCTGCGGTTGCAGCCATGACGGAGTATGAGGTTGGACTTATTGCCATACTGGTTGGTGTGCTTTGCGGGTACGCTGTCGTGTTGTTCTCGAACAAACAAATCGCAACAATGCATAAAATTTTTGCTGTTGTGTTCGCACTGGTGGGCATTTTGCTCGGTAAATACTTGACAGTGGTTTATTTTACATCGGAGTTGTTTACGGATGTGAGTATACTGACATTGGTGTTTGATGGAGAAATGATTAGTGCGTTTACGGAAACGATTAAGGAATATTTCAGCGAGCCAACAGATTGGTTGTTCATCGCACTCGCGATTGTATCGGCTTGGCAAATTCCAGGCCGGATGGCGAAAACAAGCATGGCGTCAGAAGCTTCTGCCTCGGATCAAGCACCGAGAGCGTAAGGTTAGATAAAAGGTTGTAAGTTATGTGATTTCGTTATGGAGCAGGGCAGCGAAGCAGCGTACAGCCAGGATGAACAAAGTAAGAAAAGATCAAACTACGGAGTTCTCGGAGTGGACATCGGCACAAGGATAGTTCACATTGCGGCCGGGAGTGGGAATAGAGAAAGGACGTAATGCCCCTCAGGCGTTACGTCCTTTTTGTTACTGCTGCTTGTTTGAGTTGGCAAATACGGACATGGCACTGCACATGAATTGTGCTAGTCCTTCACCAAACTGATCCATATTTCGTGTAAAGCGTTCATCATCTACATACATCTGGCCAAGTACTTCGAAGGCTTCTGGAGAGTAGCTTCCGATTTGATTCAGAACCATGTACCATTGTTTAATCTCGGCCTGTGCTTCGGCTGATTCAGGTGCAGTATGGCGAATAGCTGCCAGCCGTCTGAAGATGTTATTCATCTGCTCAGCCAGTTCTTTTTGTTTATCTGCAGGCTGATGCTGCAAATGGTTGTTTGCTTCATTGACAGCTTGGTCGCCCCAGCGCTGACGAGCTTCCTGTTCATACGGATTTTGACTAAAATCAAAGCCCCGAAATTGTTCTTTGGCAGTCATTTTAATTTCTCCTCTCAGGTGTAATACGGTTTTATCGATGGTGGCTATCATTTGATCAAGACGCTGACGTTTTTCCAGCAAAATGAGCTTGTGCATCTGCAGTGCTTCCTCCGCATCAAAGGCGGGATCGTCTATAATGTTTTTGATTTCTTTTAGGGAGAAGCCGAGTTCTTTGAAAAATAAAATCTGCTGTAATCGTTCCAGGTTGGCATCGGAATACATTCGATATCCGGCAGCAGTGAACTCGTCCGGGACGAGCAGCCCAATCTCGTCATAGTGATGCAGTGTGCGCACACTGATCGAGGCAAGCTCGGAAACTTCTTTTACTTTCATGGCCATGAGTGAAACCTCCTTACAACATGAATTGTACATTGTCACGTTACGTGAGAGTCAACATGTTAATTATGTGAGGAAGGAGGAAGGCTGCCAAGTTGAATGACTATTTTTCGTTCATGGGACGGACACGCTGTCCATTCATGGGTGCAAAAAAGAGGGTCATAGGAATTCAAAGCAAAGCTTGCAAAAAATAAGGTTTTTCTTCGTTAACAAGCTCAAGTACCTTTAATACTGTATGCAAAATCCCTGCTCATTTCTGTAAGCTTATTAAAGATAGCAAGTGAACATTCGGGCTATCCAAAATACAGAATAAAGGGGCTTTCATTGTGATTTCAAACGAGATGTATTCCATTAAAGATGATACATATGCCCAAAAACAAAGCCTTCCATGGGCGGCTCTACTGGCGTTAGCTATGGCAGGATTTATCTGCATACTTACTGAAAGCCTGCCTGCTGGACTACTCCCTCAGATTGCCATTGGTCTTGGCATAACGCAGGCAAAAGCCGGACAACTTGTTACGTTGTATGCTGCGGGCTCTCTGGCAGCGGCAATTCCACTGACTGTGGCAACTCGCGGGTGGAGACGTAGACCTCTTTTGCTGTTATGTATTATAGGCTTTCTCCTGTTTAACACGGTGACTGCTGTATCTTCGGTATATGTTATAACGTTAATCGCGCGTTTTTGTGCAGGAATAGCAGCGGGTGTGCTGTGGGGAATGACCGCTGGATATGCACGTCGGATGGTGCCCGAGTCATTAAAAGGAAAAGCCATAGCCGTTGCTATGGCAGGTACACCTTTGGCATTAGCGCTTGGTGTTCCGATCGGCACTTTTTTTGGGACGTATGTAGGCTGGCGTTTAATCTTTGGAACAATATCTATATTGACGCTTGCGCTTATCTTATGGGTGTTCTGGAAAGTTCCAGATTATGAAGGCGAGGTCAAGCAGAATCAACTCTCACTGCATAAAATCCTGTTTCTTCCTGGAATCCGGCCTATTTTACTTGTGGTGCTGGCCTGGGTGCTGGCTCATAATATTTTGTATACTTATATTTCTCCTTTTCTGGCAAATACAGCACTGGCCCATAGAGTTGATCTGATTTTACTCCTATTTGGCGTAACTTCAGTGATGGGCATTTGGATTATTGGGCTGCTGATTGATCGTTACTTAAGGATACTGGTTCTATTAAGTATTGCAATATTTGCTTTTGCCTCAGCGGCGATAGGAATCTGGAGCAATCAGCCGGCTGTTATCATTATAGGAGTGACTGCATGGGGATTGACCTTTGGCGGAGCAGCAACGTTACTCCAAACAGCTATTGCACATGCAGGAGGTCGCAGTGCCGATATCGCCCAATCGATGTTGGTAACAGCATGGAATCTAGGGATCGGTGCGGGAGGTATGATTGGTGCTATCCTGCTTCATTGGATCGGAGCTAGATTCCTGCCAGGTTCATTGGTGCTATTGTTGTTTATTGCTCTTCTTATTACGTTGAGCTCTAAAAAACACGGATTTCCTAGTTCACCTTAAAAATGTAGATATCTAAATTAGAAAAGATGGACGGTTAGGAATCCTTTGAGATCAGGAACTGGGGTTCTTCCATTAGGTTTTTACATGCAATAGGCGAGGACATTGCGATAAGTGTAGTATAGGTTCCATATTTGTCACATTGGTTTCCAAATGCCTCTAAGTCTGCGATAGAATCTGTCATGATTTTCAATAAATAATTATGTTCTCCACTGACGCGATAACATTCTACAACTTCGGGCGAAACACGGCAGAAATCAAGGAAAGCAGTGCATTCTCTAGTTCGAAATAGTAGATAGGATGTACTTTGTTTTCCTAATTTTTGCGGATTAAGGACGGTGCGATACCCTTCAATAACACCGCTTTCCTCCAGTCGTTTTACACGTTCTGTGACGGCTGGCTGTGAAAGTCCCACCAATTTTCCTAATTCGGTCATGGACAATCTGGCTTGATTTTCCATATGGAACAGGATGTTTCTATCGATCTGATCCATAAACTCACTCCCTTTTATTATATAGGTTATTTCGTGAAGAGACTTTTATATTCATAGTAATTAAAAGATAATGTTTTGTAAATGTGAAGCTTTATAACAGAAATGATTTATATATTAAATATGCTTGGGATGGAGGGGAGGGGGATGAAATAGATATGTGCGTGATGCAAGGTGGGAAGAAGGTGAGAAAGGTGAAAGGATTTAAAGGATACAGAAGGAGATATGGTGCGCTGCAGGATGAACTGTTTGCGGAAGGATAAGGATGAAAAATGATGCAGGAGGATGTGTAGTTTGCAGAACAAGGCAAAGGAGGAGAAGAATAAAACAAGAATGCAAAGGCTGCAGACCGAGTGGCTGCAGCCTTTGCATTCTCGGGCAGGGAGCACGGCTATGCCTGCTCCCTGCGCAGGATCGCGGCGAGCTGTGCAGCCGCTGCGTGCACATCGGCCGCTCCCGCGATGGCGGAGATGACGGCGACGCCGTCGGCTCCAGCCGCCATCACGGCGGCCGCGGTATCGGGCGTAATGCCGCCGATACCAACCACCGGAACCGCGATGCCTGCGGCGCGCAGTTCCGCCATCCCGGCGGGGCCCAGCACAGCGTGGGCATCCGCTTTGGAGCGCGTCGGGTACATTGGCCCGACGCCAAGATAGTCTGCGCCCGCCTGCACGGCAAGGCGGGCTTCAAGGGCGGAGTGGGCGGATACGCCAAGCATCCGCCCTTCGCCAATGCGGGCGCGCACCAGCGCCGCGTCCGCATCGTCCTGACCGACGTGTACACCGTCGGCCTCTACAGCCACAGCCAGCTCCACATCATCGTTCACGATGAACGGTATCCCGTGCTGGCTGCACACCTCGCGAAGCCGCAGCGCAAGCGCTGTTCGGGCTTCGCCTGTCAGGGCGCCAGTTCCCTTCTCGCGGAACTGGAACAGCGTGATGCCGCCAGCGATCGCCTGGCGCAGCACCTCCACCGGGTCACGCGTCGTATTGACGCTGCCCATCACCAAATACAACTGCAGCGCACGGCGTACCGCTTCCGTATCCCATCTACGCATCAGCATGCACCTCGCTGTCTGCGCTGGTACGCGAAGTGATTCGTCGGTCCGTGCCCGGCCCCGAATCCCAGCTCATCTTCAATGGCTGCCTGAATGAAGGCTCGCGCGGTTGTAACGGCAGCCAGAACAGAAGAACCCTTGGCCAGTTCGGCCGTAATGGCAGCAGAGAAGGTGCAGCCGGTTCCGTGCGTATGACGTGTCATTACACGCAGGTTCTCCAGGTAATGAAAGGACTGCCCGTCGTACAGAACATCCACTACCGTTCCGCTACCAGTCTCATGTCCTCCTTTGATCAGGGCATACGTTGTGCCCATCTGTACCAATTGTTTTGCAGCTTCTTCGCGTTCGTTCAGATTGGTTATGTTCATACCCGTAAGCAGTTCAGCTTCCGGGATGTTAGGTGTTGTGAGCAGGGCATGGGGCATCAGCTCCTCAACAAGTGCCTGCACCGCCTCCTGCTGGAGGAGAGGTGCACCGCCTTTAGCTACCATCACCGGATCGATCACCAGATTGGTCCAGCCGAACTGCTGCCATTTTGCCGCGACAAGACGAATAATCTCGGCACTATACAGCATGCCTGTCTTGACCGCACGCGGCTGAAAGTCTTCTCCCGTTGAATCGAGCTGCTGGGCTATGCCTTCATAACTGATGGGAAATACGCCCTGCACACCCATAGTGTTCTGTGCAGCGATCGCAGTAATCACCGTCATTCCGTATACACCAAGCTCCTGGAAGGTTTTGAGATCAGCCTGAATTCCGGCACCGCCACCGTTATCAGAACCTGCAATCGTTAATGCCTGCGTAATGTTCATCGTACACCTCCCCGAATCTGGCGAATCTGCGCGTGCTCCGAGAGTAGTTCAGGTGTCACCTGTGCTAATTGATTTAGAAATTCCATCTGGAAGCTGCCAGGACCCTGATGAGCTGTTCGAGCTGCAGCCCGTTCAGCGGAAACACCATAAAAGGCAGCTGCCTCGGTCACACTGTGCAGTAAATCATCTCCTGGTGCGGCAGCGGCAGCGAAAGCACCAATCACCGAGCTTAGAAGGCAGCCTGCGCCTGTCACTTGGGTGAGTAAAGCATGTCCGTTGCTGGTCAGAAATGTTTGATACCCGTCCGTAATAACATCGTACTGACCTGTAATGACAACAATGCAGTCCAGACGCTGTGCAGCGCGCTCCGCAATGTCAATCCGGTCACCCTCGCCAGTTCCGGCATCCACACCTTTGATATTCCACGGCATCCCAATGACATGGGCCACCTCGGCAGCATTACCGCGCAGCACAGTGAGACGAAGCTCACGAACCAGCTTCTGCACCGTATCGGTGCGATAAGCGGTTGCTCCCGCACCAACCGGATCAAGTACAACAGGTACATGATGTGCATTGGCAGACTTCCCGGCCAGCAGGATCGACTGAACAACTCTATCATCCAATGTGCCAATGTTCAGAACGACTGCTCCAGCCATACGGGCAGCATCAGCGGCTTCTTCATGAGCATAAGCCATGAACGGAGAGGCACCAAGGGCAAGCAGACCATTTGCAGTAAAAGGAGCAACCACAAGGTTGGTAATGTTATGAATCAAAGGATTGAGTGTACGTACACGTTGAAGATATGACATCGCAATTTCCTCCTTGATCTAAAATGATCTGATGATGGTGAATCATGTGACATCCATTTGCACGTTGGGAATAGAGAAGATAATCGTCCGGTTCCTTTGCGATGGAATATAAAAAAAGCCCCACCCATTTCCGGAGAAATGAGCAGGGCTTCCAGTTGTAACTATGGTGATGGTTCCCCTTAACAACTAGGGAGAATCCACTATTCATAAAGGCTGCTCACTTCCCTCCGCTGGTATAATCCAGATCAGGTTCAAAGGGTCCGAATATAACGATTCGTCTCAGCCGTAAGACTCCCCTAGTGTATTGTGCAAAATATGGAGTTATGTCCCCAGTCTATATCACATCCTGCCATAATGTAAAGAGGGCTGGCTGACTGTGAATACGTTGAAAGCTGCGCAAAAAAAGAAGATGTTTCTGAATAATTTGGTTTATCTTGATTCGTTATTCGGATTTACCTTCGTTCATTAACCCGATATAATGGAGATTGGCCCATACGGCCGTATTACGAATGAGGGCAGGACATGTGTTCCTCCCGGCAGAATGGGGACCCTGAGTTGAAAACGTTCAAGAAAGTATACATTGAAATTACGAGCATCTGTAATCTGGCATGCAGCTTTTGTCCACAAACGAAGCGTGCCAAAGGATTTATCGACCCTGAAGTCTTTAATAATATATTGGATCAGATCAAACCGCACACCAAACACATCTACCTGCACGTCAAAGGGGAACCGCTACTGCATCCCAAAATTGACGTGCTGCTGGACTCCGCCCATGCCAAAGGATTCAAAGTAAACATTACAACGAACGGTACACTGCTGCCGAAAACACAGCATAAATTGATAGGTAAACCTGCACTGAGACAGATGAATTTCTCCCTGCACAGCTTCGACGGTCATGAAGGCTCTACCGACCGTGACGGATATCTGCGTAACATTTTGACTTTTGTACGTGAAGCCGTGAAACATAATGTCATTGTCTCGTTTCGATTATGGAATCTGACACAGGACAACTTTACGAATGCACAGAGGAATCGAAACCGAGAGACGCTGGAGGTGCTGGAGCGTGAATTCAATCTGGACTTCCGGATTGAGGAAAAAGTCGTTCCAGGCAGCGGCATAAAAATCGCGCCGAATGTGTACCTGAATCAGGATCATGAATTCCAGTGGCCAAGTCTGGATGCACCTGAAGATGATGGCAGGGGCTTCTGCCATGCACTGCGCAGTCAGGCCGCTGTGCTGGTGGACGGAACCGTCGTTCCCTGCTGTCTGGATGGAGAGGGTGTTATTAACCTGGGTAACATCCATGAGAAGTCTTTCTCGGAAATTGTGGATGGAGAGCGTGCGAACAATCTGGTGTACGGTTTCTCTAAACGTGAGGCTGTAGAGGAATTATGCCGCAAGTGTGGGTACCGTCAGCGGTTCGGAGCCGGAGCCTGAGACAAGGGTTAGAATAGCAGGATGGATTACACGAGATCAGGACTGATCTGCCGAAAAAGGAATAAGATACTCCAAGACTCTACTGTCTGCAAGCAGACGATAGAGTCTTTTTTGATGAACTTGATGGTAATTAGGACGGTAAAAAACAGCATATACCAAGTTAATATCGGTACATATCATCGGAATGGAATATGATGATAAATACAGTTCGATCCGTTTTTATGCCGGGGAATGTAAATGTGATCCAGGGATTATTCCTGTAATCTTCCTTTTTATGTAGGATTAAGACAGGTTCCGGGCAGTGCTTACTGCTGCGGTTCCGTGAGACAAGCCTGCGGCTTGCAGACAAATCCATTTAAATTATAGGGAGGATGTTGATGATGAAAAAGATGTTAACGCTGTTGTTGTCCGCTGGTCTGGTAGCTTCCATATTTGGTGTTATGCCTGCGGCGGCTGCGCCAACGGTTGTAAATTCAACGATTGTTGTACCTAAGGGCACAACGTATGATGGACAGGGAAAAACCTTTGTAGCCAACCCGTCTACACTGGGTGATGGTTCTCAGGCAGAAAATCAAAAGCCGGTCTTCCGGCTCGAAGCAGGCGCTACCCTGAAAAATGTCATCCTCGGTGCGCCAGCAGCAGATGGTGTGCATTGTTATGGCAGCTGTAACATCTCAAATGTGGTATGGCAGGATGTAGGCGAGGATGCGTTAACACTAAAATCATCAGGAACAGTGAACATTACAGGTGGTGCCGCATACAAGGCATACGATAAAGTGTTTCAGATCAATGCAGCAGGCACCATTAACATCAAAAACTTCCGTGCCGATGATATCGGCAAGCTGGTTCGGCAAAATGGAGGCACAACCTTTGCAGTCAACATGACGCTGGATAACTCCAATATTTCCAATGTGAAAGATGCTATTATGCGTACGGACAGCCCTGTATCTCAAGGAAAAATCACCAATACCCGTTATTCCAAAGTACCGACACTATTCAAGGGTTTTGCTTCAGGTAAAACGAGCCAGTCCGGTAATACGCAGTATTAAACTGCACCATGCGAAGAGATCAAACAAACCAGATGCTGTAACCAAGGAGCTGCGCTGATGCGATACAGATGCAGTGAAATATCCCATACTGGACCTATCTACCCAATAAACTAACCGTTTATGCTTTTCACTACACATGTTTTTATTGCTGAGCATGCAGCAAATCAAACAGGGTGAGCAGAGAAATACTGCTTCATCCTGTTTTTTATATCTTCATGTTATCCTCACAGCAGACAGTCGATCAGCCATCTTGATTTGCATATGGGCAATGGGAACCATCTTGTGATAACATGTGCACTAACTCTACCAATCGCATGTTAAGAGGGGATACTATGTCAATTCGAATCAAAATGCTGCTTTCTTTCACAGGCATGCTTGTGATCAGTCTCATGTTCATTCTGCTTACTGCCAGTCTCTATACCATTGCGGCTACAGGAGATCTGCAAAGTTTTCGCGATATTTATAAAGTCCATTATCAGATCAATCCACTCACGGAGCAGGGAGAGGCAATCTTTCAAGAGATGAAGTTTATGGCTAAAAATAAGCCGGACGAGCTGCAGAACAAGGTACTGCTCCGGGAATTCGATATGAAGCTTCGAGCCGAGAAATCGGGGCTCTACGTCAGGCGTGAGAACAGTCCGATCTTTGAATCGCGGACTTTCCATCAACCGGGGCTGAGGCAGGCACTGCCTGCCTATGACCTGAACAACAATCAGATCCGAAGCACATTCAATATCAGTGAGCGCTTCTACGCCTATGCCAAGTTTGATTTCCAATATTCAGATGGGAAACGCGGTAGTATTTTTGTCATTCGGGAGAGAAGTCCATTTGCCGAGCTGACTCGCAAACTGCTGCCCGTCATGTCTCTTCTGTTAATTGGTGTGCTTGTTATCGCTAACCTGCTTCTGTTCCGCTGGATTACACGCAGCTTCATTCAACCGCTGCATCAGCTGCGAAGCTCGGCCGATCAGATTAAGAACGGCAATTTGTCCTTCGAGCTGCAGCCTGCCTCTAATGACGAGGTTGGGCAGCTTAGCGAAGCTTTTGAGAGCATGCGGAAACAGTTACAGCGTTCCAATGAGCTGAGACAGCAGGATGAGGCCAGCCGCAGAGAGCTGATTTCCAACATTTCGCATGATCTGCGCACCCCGATCACCAACATCAAAGGATACATTGAGGGGATTCGCGACGGGGTAGCAAATACACCAGAGAAAATGGAGACTTACGTCAATATCATTCATGCCAAGGCGGTCAGTATGGATAAGCTGGTGGATGAACTGTTTCTATACTCCAAGCTGGATTTGAACCAAGAACCGTTTGTATTTAATCCGGTGGATCTGGTGGAATTTCTGGAAGACAGCATCGAGGAGCTGCGATATGATCTGGAGGATAAAGGAGTGCAGCTGCATTGGCATAACCGGGCCTCGGGTCCGGTTGTGTCTGCGGTCGATCTGGATAAATTAAAACGCACCGTGGTGAACATTGTAGATAATGCACTGAAATATATGCACAATGACGATAAGCAATTCACTATTATTTTGGAAGCAGATGGGGACTGGAATACGATTATTTTCAAGGATAATGGAGAAGGAATATCAGCAGAGGCGCTGCCGCACATCTTTGAGCGATTCTACCGTGCCGAACAATCGCGCAGTTCGTCTACAGGCGGAAGCGGGCTTGGACTGGCCATCGTGCGTCAGATTATAGATGGACATGGCGGCCTGATCTGGGCAGACAGCAAGCTTGGTGAAGGCACAAGCATCCACATCCAATTAAAACGGCTGCCGGGCGAGAGGGGGGAACAGTTATGACCGATATTCTGATCATTGAGGATGAAATAACGATTGCCGAACTGGAGCGGGACTATTTCGAACTCCACGGATTTTCGGTGGAATTATGCCATAACGGTGATGAAGGCCTGCGCCGTGCTCTGCATGAGGATTATCGCCTTATCATTGTGGATCTCATGCTCCCGGGTATGGATGGGTTTGAACTATGCAGGCTCATTCGCGAGGAGAAGGAGGTGCCGATTCTCGTTGTTTCCGCAAAGAAAGAGGAGATCGACAAAATTCGAACATTTAATCTGGGGGTCGATGATTTTATTACCAAACCGTTCAGCCCAAGCGAGCTGGTTGCAAGAGCCAAGGCTCATTTGACACGTTACGATCGACTGCTTGGCAAGAGCAAACCCGCTGAAAAAGATGAAATCCACATTCGCGGGCTGCACGTGGATAAAGGATCACGCCGCGTTTTCCTGAATGGAGAAGAGGTGCAGATCACCACTAAAGAGTTTGACCTGCTTGTATTCTTGGCGAGTCATCCGAACCGTGTGTTCAGCAAATCGGATCTGTTTGAACGAATCTGGGGCATGGAATCCAATGGGGATATCGCAACCGTTACCGTACATATCCGTAAACTGCGGGGGAAACTGGAAAGCGATCCTAAACATCCGGAGTATATTGAAACGGTCTGGGGTGCGGGCTACCGTTTTACGATATAAGTTTAGAGAAAGATTAGCCGCAGTTTATAATTTGTTAATATATTTGTCCTCTGCAGTTTCTTTTTATCCTCTACGCTGTAGATAGAAGCAAGCAGCAACTATCTATAGAGGGGAAGAACTTTTCATGAAATTTACAGCTCGTAAACTCGCAGCATTATTAACGATAACCGCATTGGGCACAGCAGCATTCCCATTTACAACACATCAAGCTCAGGCATCCGGCTTCACCACTTCTATTTCCGCTGCCGCAGCACAGCTTACCGATCAGCAGGTGCAGGCTGCCGTTAAGGAACTGAACCGTCTGGGCATCATGAACGGATACAGCGATCAATCCATGGGTGAACATCGGACCATCACTCGTGCAGAATTAGCTTCGTTGGTGTACAGAACATTTGATTTGGGAAATCAGACAGGTGAAGGTGCATTGATAACAGATGTCAACCCTGATGCTTGGTACGCGCCTTATGCCGCCAAACTTGTAGAGTTGGGTGTAATGCAGGCCGTTGATGGTCAATTCCAACCTCAGCGTCTGGTGACCGATGCGGAGCTGGAAGAGGTCGTATCTAAAGCTTTGAAAAGGGATGTAAAGTCCGTACATCATTGGATGAGTTCATTTTTCGAGGACACTGGTTCTGTGACACGAGGAGAAACAGCGGTGCTGCTGCAAAAGGCTTATCAAGCTATTCCTTCAGAGCAGGCAGGAGTTGAGAGTGTGAGAGCGCTGAATAACATGACGCTGATCGTTACGTTCGACAAGCCGCTTACGGCAGCAGATGAAGTTTTTGCTAAATCCAAAACGGATTTTGTATTCAGCGGAGGACTGACCTTGACCAATATGCCTCGACTGAAAACGGGATCTGCATCCACATATATTGTGCCAACATCTGTGCAGCAGGCTGGGGAAGCATACAGCCTTACATATAAAGGTCAAGATGCAGGTTCCTTTACAGGCAGTGACGTCAAAGTAAACATGACTGAGGTGCGTCAAGTGACGAATGATACCTTTGAGATTGAAGCTTTGAAGGGGAATGGAGTTGTAGATTACGGTTATGTCATTGCTGCATACAGTGCTGGCCGGGGGGCGAATGCTTTTGTACTGAACGATCGGGAGCAGGCGGACGGCACAACATATCAGGTCATCTCTTCCATGCAGGCGAGACAGGTTACGATTACACCTGAGAATGGAGAGCCGATCATTGCGAAATATGTTCCATTTACCCAATCCACAGATGGCAGACAAGAGCCTAAATTCCGACTGCCTGAAGGGCAGGTTCTGAAACCAGGGGTATCCTATACCGTGACTTCCGATTGGGCCAATATCCAGAATGCTTCGTTCACTGCGAAGACAATCGAAGCGTTAAATATTGAAAGTGCCAAGGCTGCAGATGATACCGCAATTGAAGTTACGCTTGCCCAGGACCCGGGAGATGAATTATTCTCAGGACGAAGTGTAACTCTGACAGCACCTGACGGACATGTCCTGACAGCTGTATATAAATATTCAAGTAGAAAAGGCGCAGCTGGAATATTCGAGATTACGCAGGAAGGTAAGATGATTCCGGGTACAATCTATACGCTGAATCCAGTTGGTGATTGGAGTGTCGCTTCATCGGTAACTGTGGTAAATCAGTAAGGAGGACACATGAACAAATCCTTGATGCTGATTATTCTGATCAGCAGTGTGCTGTTCGTTCAAGGCTGTACGCTTGACGAAAAAGGTAACTCTAGGGAGGAGAACAAGATGGCTTCATTGAATCAGCAGTTATTAAGCGCAGCGGAGGCAAAAGATACCGAAGGTTTGGTAAAGCTCCTTCAGGAAGGAGCCGATGTTCAGGCTCAGGATCAGAGCGGAAGAACAGCTCTGATGATTGCGACATACAATCATGATGCAGCATCTGCCCAAAAGCTGATTGAAGCGGGTGCGGATGTTAATCTGCAGGATAACATGTTAAACAGTCCGTTTTTGTATGCAGGTGCTGAAGGATATCTGGATATTCTAAGAATGACCATTCAAGCCGGAGCAGATCCTTCCATTACGAACCGTTACGGGGGCACGGCACTGATACCGGCTTCGGAGCACGGATATGTTGACGTAGTTCAAGAGCTGCTGACGAATACCTCGGTAGATGTGAACCATGTCAATAAATTAGGATGGACAGCACTGCTGGAAGCAATCATTCTAAACGACGGTAATGAACGGCAGCAGAAGACGATTGAACTGTTAATCAGCCATGGAGCTGATGTCAACTTGGCTGATGGCGATGGCGTATCTCCGCTCAGTCATGCGAAGAATAAAGGCTTTAAGGAAATAGAACAGATCTTGGTCCGGGCTGGAGCCAAATAGCAGTGTGATTGATGGGGATGCCACCCGTTCGTTTATTGAACGAATGGATATACCAAAATCATAATTCATGCATAGAAAAACGGGATGAGGCAGTTTACACTGCTTCATCCCGTTTTTCTTTATTGGCTTATTTCTCCCCAGGCACCTCAACAATGATTTTTCCTTTCGCCGGAGCAGCAGAGCCGCTTTTAACAGAGCCCGACTTGTTCATCAGGTCATAGGCTGTTTCCTCCAGCATGAGGGAATACTTGAAGGATACGAGTGTTTTACCTGCAGCAGAAGGCCGCGTTCCTACTTCGGCGGTGGACTTAGTTTCGATAAAGAACAGATCACCAACCGTTCCGGCCTCTTTGCCCAGATTTGCCTGCCATTTCAGCACAGCACTTCCGTTTGTAATGGTATAGTAGCTGACCAGATCGCTATCCTGGATTGTGAAGAAGCGGTCTTTTTTGCCTTGTTCAAAAATATAAACGGTTGATGCATCAACCGGGCCAAGCGGCTCTTTCACCTGCAGGCGCGGTTGACCGAGATCCGAGAATCGAGGCAGCTGCAGAGCTGCTTCACGTTCAGCCGTCAGATCGGAACCATTGTAGTCTTTAACGACGGAAGCATTTGTATTGTAGATATAGGCTTCCTTGGCAGCCTGATTCCAGCGTACTTGTGCGCCAAACGTTTCTCCGATGGCTCGTAGAGGCAGCATTGCTTTTCCTTTGACCAGAATTGGAGCCGAAGACAGGGAGGCCTTTTGTCCATTCTTTGTCATCGTTTTGCTGTTGGGTGTAAGCACGTATTTGTCACTGCCTGCCTTAATGCTGATTTGTTTGGTCTTATTATCGTAACCGAAGGTGTAATCTCCGAGAAATTGCAGTTCAGTCAGTGCAATGTATGTGACACCCTGGCGGATGACCACATCATATTCAGCAGGCATATTGTTAATGTAAGCTGCTGGTTTGGTTACAGCTGCTGCTTCAGCCACCGATGGGGTGTACAGGGCAGGTGCCGCTCCTGCAGTCAAAATCGAGGCGGCAAGCATCACTTTCCATTTCTTTTGCTTCCAACGTGTGCCGGTGGATTCGGGTGTTTTTTTCATAGTATCATTCTCCTTTCAGTTCATTAGACGGGCGGATTATCCCAAAAGTTGCATATTAATGGAACATCCATAAGATATTAACCCAAATCTTGTATATTAAACTTCGAAGCAGAGTGTAAGATGCTGATGCAGTAGAGGAGATACTGATGCTGTCTCACCCGGCATAGAATAGAGCGAAAAGGTGTGATTTTCCAAAACTCATGTGGAAAACAGGTAACTTTTTGCAGCGCAGAGCGTCTTATATGGAAATAACTTCTATTGGGGGATGGATACGTGTGAAGAAGGTGACTGATCGGAAAATCGTGGGGTATATTGCAAGCGCTGCCTTAACCGGAATTGTACTCGTACTGCTCACAGGATGCATGATGCCGGAACCTCAAACGAATGCATGGGGCGGACAGGCTCAGAAGTCGGCATTACCGACGCCGGACGTGAAAGCTGCTCAACTGCAAATCTCCAACACAATGTATAATCACTCAATGCTGTTGTCTTCTCTAACACCGCTTACAGCGAAGAATACTTCCATCAAGATACCGTACAAGAAAGGGGAGAAGGTGAATCTGGCAGATGGACTGCCGCTGTTCAGCGGACGAAAGGATAGCCGCACTGCTGCGGATCAGATGAAGATTACATATCGTACGATACCAAGTGAAACATATACATTAACAGATGTTCAGGGAGATTGGATACAGCTCAAGACGAGGGAAAAAGACCGTTACTGGCTCCCTGGCTGGTATGCGCTCAAACAGAGCGGAAGCATGACGGAGACCGATCTTCGTACTTTCGAAGTTCGAACTGGAAGCAAGCTGCACTTGACCCCCGACAGTGCTGTAACCTGGCAAGCCAACCAAGTGCTGACGAATCAGGCCCTCCTTGTGGCGGAATGGAAAGAATGGTATGGAGTATCCATAGCCCCGCGCATCTGGAATAAGGAAGAAACAAGCTACCAGCATGTGCTGCTGTGGATCAAGAAAAAAGATATCACGGACCAAAAGCTTATAAGCGATGGATGGTTCACCAAAGAACAACCTTTGTCTATATCTTTCATTCGGCACCTGACAGATGCCAGACTAAATCAGACGACAACCACGAAGCAGTCAGTAAAGTGGTTAGGTGAGCCGGATTGGAAGGAACAATCCCGAAACTTGAATGATACCGGTTATCCGATGCGAATCGGCCAGACCTGGAGGTATGAGCGTCAGGATGCGCATGTATTGTTAACGTTTAATAAAAATAACAAGTTGACTGAAGTTCGCTGGAATGTGCCATCTGACCAAAGTAACAACGAAATCCCCTATTGGAGCAGCAGTCGATTTAATGTATTTTCTTACACTGCTCAAGTAACCGGTAAGTCCATGCCGCCAACGCTGTCCTGGAAACCGAAATGGGTGAATCAAGGGAATCTGAACTACACCTTTCTGCAAGCGGGCACAGATGATGTCCTTCTCATGAAAGGGGATGATGGTGGATTCAGCGGCATGCACTATGAGGATGCCTATTACGCTCTCGATCGGCAGACTGGAAAAATGCTGTGGAGGGTACATGCCGGATATGGCCCTGCCCAAGCCTTTCTAAATTACAAACGTGATGCGGTTACGTTGTACACCAGTTATGATACGGAACGTAAGCAGTATGTGGATCGTGTGCGGCATATGAACCTGAAGAATGGGAAGGTGATATGGGAATACAAGCCTGCAAAGGAGAACCCACCGAACAGTTCGAATAAGCAGCGTACCAAACCTACGGATTCCGCTGGTGACATTGTTGAATTAAAAGGCATTAAAGCGGCCCAAAATGTAGTTATTGTGGATACCTTCGCTGCTAAAAATTCCAGTAACGGACGAATCCATGTGTTGAATAGTTCAAACGGTAAACCGTTATGGAGCAGGAAATTAACGACAGGATATCAATTGATGAACCAAAGTGCGGATGAGCCTTATGTTATGTATTGGGAGCAGAACAAGCTCACTGCAGCAGATCCGCTGACAGGAAGAACGATGTGGCAGGTTGATTCGGAAAAATCAGTGTTTGATTATATCGAAAATAATCCTTATTTCGATGGAATCTATCGTTCTGATCCGTTCGCTTCGGTCCCGCTGCAGCGCTGGATGCTGCTGAACGACCAATGGGTGCTGCTGGATCTGTCTTCTGGCAGGAAACTCTCTCGATTTCCGGCCCGTGGAGGTCAGCAGCCTGAGCTGCTGCAGGATGGCATGATGCTGATTCGTGAGCATAAAAAAGGGGATCTTTACGGCGATTACGAAGATTATACAACTGCCTTATACGATCCGGAATCAGGAAAAGTTCGCTGGAAGCTGGATGCAAAGATTGAACGGGGATTGATTGAGGGAGATCGCCTGTATGTAATCATGAATGGATATCCTGCAGCCATTGATTATCGCACGGGGGAGACACGCTGGATTGCCAAGGAATCCATTGGAAGGAACCGATATGCTTTGAATCAGGGCAGTTATCTTGTGATTGGAGAACGACTGCTGCTGCCGATGCATGAAAATTTACTTGTGATGAATAAAAAGGATGGTACGCTGCTGGGACGTGTACAGGATGTTGTCATGGGCACGCCGGAACATCGGGATCGGGAGGCGAAAAATGGCATGATCAACCGGGCTGGCAGTGAAGTATACGTCGGATCAGCCAATGGACGTTTCCGTGTTCTTCCAGCCAATCTGATGGAAGGAGATATATCTCCGTAAAAGCTTGTCTGGGCCCTCATGTTGTTTTATTATAAATAAACAGGATTGCTCGCGCTCCGGTTCTCGGCTGTGCGGGCTTTCTTCATGTGTTCTGGACAGAACCATACATGATCCAACACGGGAGGGAATCTCCATGATTTCATTATATGGTGTAAGCAAGCGGTTCAACGAGCGCGGTTCCCGTGCTGATCAGGGATTTGAGGCCTTGCGGTCTGTCTCACTCGAAGTGGAACAAGGTGAGATTCACGGTATCATTGGCTCCAGTGGAGCGGGAAAGTCTACCCTGCTGCGCATGCTTAACGGTTTGGAGCATCCTGATGCTGGAGAAGTTATTGTTAATGGCCAGCATCTGTCCGGGATGAATGAGCGGAAACTGCGTGAGGCACGCCGATCTATCGGCATGATCTTCCAGCACTTCAACCTGGTCAGCAACCGGACGGTTCTGGGCAATGTGAGTATGCCGCTGGAACTGGTGGGGAAGTCACGTTCACAGCGGAGAGAGCGAGGGTTGGAAGTACTTCGATTCGTGGGGCTGGAAGATAAGGCGGACCAGTATCCGGCTCAGCTGAGCGGAGGACAGAAGCAGCGTGTCGCTATCGCCAGAGCGCTTGCCAGTCATCCAGCCGTACTGCTATGTGACGAGCCTACATCTTCGCTTGATCCGCAGACAACAGGTGGAATATTGGATGTGCTGCGCCATGTAAACGAGACGATGGGAGTGACGATTGTAGTTGTTACCCATGAGATGGAAGCGGCTCGGCGATTATGTCATCGTATTTCAATGATGAAGGATGGTCAGATTGTGCGCACACTTTCCAAAGCAGAGGTCAGAAGTATTCCTGCACCGCAGCCCGATCTGCTGACTTCACTGCTTGCAGGTGATTCATTGGAAGAAATGGGCTCGGCTGCACATCGTATCGTGGAACAGGAGGGCAGCCGATGATGTTACCTGAATCAGTGCTGAAATATCAGCACGAAATCTGGCAGGCCATCGGAGAGACATTTGTAATGGTGGGCATCTCCATCGCAGCAGCTGTTTTGGTCGGTCTGCCGCTTGGTACACTGCTCTACCTGTTCCGCCGGGGGCAGCGATATCAGAATAGGGCTTTGTTTACGGTACTGAGCAGCCTTGTCAATATCATTCGTTCCTTTCCGTTCCTGCTGCTGGTTGTATTCATGATCCCCTTCACTCGTATGATTGTGGGAACATCGATCGGTACGTTAGCAGCGACGGTGCCTCTATCAGTCATTGCTATTGCCTATTATGCCAGGCTGGTTGAACAGGCTCTGCTGGACGTGCCAAAAGGCGTAATTGAAGCGGCTTCGTCTATGGGAGCTTCCACGCTGCAGTTGGTCGTTAAGTTCCTGTATGTGGAGGCCCGTTCAGGTCTTGTACTGGGACTAACTACGGCAGCGATCAGCTTTATTTCCTATTCCACCGTAATGGGTATTGTTGGTGGCGGCGGTGTTGGTGATTTTGCCATTCGTTACGGTTATCAGCGCTTCGAAACGGAGATTATGATATTTACGATTATCATCATGATTATTTTCGTACAGCTGATTCAATTTACGGGCAGTCGGCTGTCTCGCTGGCTGGATCGCAGATCCTGATGCACGGCAGGCGGTTATGAACTGCTAAAAACAACAACAGATTATTACAGATAAGGGGTAAACATTTAATGAAAGCAAAATTAATGCTCATGCTGCTTGCAGTTATGCTGGTTGTATCTGCCTGTGGGAAAAAAGAAGAAACACCAGCTGCTGAAGGTACCAAACAGGAAACACAAGCCGGACAGGAAGTCACTTTGAAAGTAGCCACACTAATTCCGCCAATGACGGATGTGCTGGATATCGTTAAACCACTTCTTAAAGAGGATGGCATCAATCTGGAGGTTGTGGTGCTGTCCGATAACGTGCAGCCAAACACAGCACTGGCGAACAAGGAAGTGGATGCTAACTTCTTCCAGCACGTCCCGTATATGAAGCAGTATAATGAGGCGAACAATGCCAATCTGGTCCCTGTACAGCCCATCTACAATGCAATCTATGGTGGTTACTCCAAGAAGTACAAGTCCATGGATGAGCTGCCCGAAGGTGCGGTCATTGCCATTGCCAATGATCCGTCGAACATCGGACGTTCCCTGGTCATGCTGGAACAAAACGGTCTGATCAAACTTAAAGAGGGCGTAGGCTTTAATGCTACGCAAGCAGACATTACCGAAAACCAAAAGAACTTTAAGTTCAAAGAAGTGGATCTGCTGATGCTTGCCCGCATGATGGATGATGCAGACCTGGTTGCCATGACTCCGGCCTATGCCAGCCCACTGGGTCTCACACCGAAGAAGGATGCTTTGCTGACTGAAAAGGATGATTCCCATTTTGCGATCACGATGGTAGCTCGTGAGGATAATAAAGATTCTGAAGCAATCCAAAAGCTGGCTAAACGCATGGCAGGTCCTGAAGTGAAAGCTTTTTTTGAGAAAAACTATGCCGATATTGCCATCCCCGCATTTTAAGTTGATAGATTATTGCAGACCCGAGCAGTGGTGCTCGGGTCTTTTTCTTTGCGGCATATTTTTTATATAGGAACTGACATAGTCTTGTCGATTTTTACTCTGGTTTTATGTGTAAATTTTTGGGATATATAGCGCTCGGTAAATGTTAGAAGAGATGAAGGAAGACGGGAGAATTGCATATCCATATCCACAATTGAATAAGGGAGTTTCGCGTAATATGATTGATTATACAGAGAGGTAATGCTAACCTGTTCTATTTTTCGTAAGTTAATGAACCTTGAAGTCGTAACCTGGATGGTGAAATTTGCTGCGCGATCTTGTTTTAAATTTTACATTAATATTAATCATTGTCTTTCTGGTCCATCACTATCTAAATCAATCAAGCAATCGAAAGAAACCTTCTTTCACCACTCGGATCATTATCGGAATTGCTATGAGCATGCTGGGAACAGCATTATACTATTTCTCGATTGTATTGGATGATGGCACGCTGCTGAACTTCAGATCCGTTGTTTACCTCCTTGCCGCCTACTATGGGGGAGGAGGAACAGCATTCATTACCTATGCAGGACAGTGGGCTTTTCGGATCAACCTGGGATTCTGGCCCTCGATTGAAAACTTGGAATATGCCTTGTGTGAATTGATGTTTGTTTTGGCTGCATTCCTGAATTTCAAGTATATTCACCATTTTGTTTACCAGTGGCTGTCTGGTTCACTGCTGCTGCTCGTAGTTTATCAGTTCACGATGTCGATAACCCATCCATCATCGTCACTTTTCAGCCATGGTATTACCCTGCTGCTTCAAAGCATGTGCATGGTACTGCTTGTATTATTTATGTACTTCCTCAACCAGAACCATCATTACAAACAGCTGGCGTTTCAAAGAAAGCAGGAGGTGCTGGAAATGCTGCGCAGGCAGCCCGGATTTACGTTTAAACTCCGAAAGCATAACGGCAAATTCGAGTTTCTGCTGCTTGAAGGAGAGATGCTGTCTCATCTGGGTATGGACATGCGAAGTCTGGAACAGAGCTTCCAACTGGGAACCATTAACGCGCTGCCTCCAGACAAAATTCAGTTTTTGAAGACACAATTTAACCGGGCATGGAGAGGCGAATTCTTTTTTTTTGAGATAGAGCATAAAGGGAATTATGCATTGGTCAAGCTGGCTCCTTTTCTGGAGGACGGCGTGGTGAAGTATGTGATCGGGTATGGACTTGATATTACAGAACACCGAGCTGTAAGACGAAGGATTCAGGAAAGTGAGGAGCGTTACCGAATGCTGGAGCGATTGTCCGCCAACTGGGTAGCAGGACTGGACAGCGCCGGGCGTATCGTCTCGATTAACCAGAAGTTTCTGGATGTTCTCCAGGCGGACAGGCAGCAGGTTATTGGGCGTGAGCTTGTAGACCTGCTCGTGATGGACAAATCGGAGTGCTGGTTCCAGGCCTTTGATCAAGCACTGTTATCCAAAACCACGCAGGAAACGGAGTCCATCTTACGGATCGGAGAGAGTGACGAACTGCACGTTCGCGTTCATCTATACCCGATCAAGACATCCGGGTCCAGTGAGCAGATTAAAGCTGTTTTTCAGGATACTACGGATCAGTACAGACGGGTGAAAGCGGATAAAGCAAGTCAGGCGAAGAGCGAGTTCCTGGCCTTGATGAGTCATGAAATGCGTACACCACTAAACAGTATCACCAGTTTCAGCTCCCTGCTGCAGCGGACGAATCTTACTACGCAGCAGCAGGATTATGTAAGCAAAATCACGGCGTCCTCCGAGTCCTTACTGACCTTAGTGAAAGATATCCTGGATTTTTCGAAAATTGAAGCAGGCATGTTTAATATGGAGAATGTCCCCTTTTCTCTGGAGGATGTATTTAAACGGGTGGCTGATCAGATCAGTACAACGACCGGGAACAAAGACATCGAGATTATTTTTCAGACAGATTCCGATCTGCCTTTAACGGTAGTTGGTGATCCGTTCCGACTGGAACAGGTACTTATTAATCTGCTTAACAATGCAATAAAATTTACGGACCAAGGGTATGTCATATTTCATGCAGAAGTACTTGCATTTGAGGAAAAGCGTGTCGAAATCCGCTTTGAGGTAGAAGATACCGGTATTGGTATCTCACCCGAACAGATGGAACGTTTATTTGTCCCTTTCGGTCAAGCTGAACCATCGACCTATCGCACGTACGGGGGATCAGGATTAGGATTGGTCATTTGTTATCTTTTGATCACCTCGTTAGGAGGCAGTCTGCAAGTCGAGAGTGTACTTGGTGAATACAGCATGTTCACCTTTGATCTGAAATATGAACTGACAGAAATAGAGGATATTTCCTTTCTTCCAACGTACCCTTTGTTATACGCTGTGAATGATGTAATCATTGTGGAGAATGACAGAAGGGCGGCCGAAAATTTGCAGCAGATGCTCCGCTCATTCGGTCTCAGGTCTGAAACCTATACCTCTTTCCAAGGGGTGGTAGACAGCTGCAGGATAGATCCGGATGGGGATGGATCGTCTTCTCTCCTGATCATGCTGGATATGGATACAGAAGAGATAGACTCGGTGCTGAACTGGTGTCGTTTCACTACCAGGATGCAGGATACCCGGATTCAGGTATTAGCATATTCCCGTGCATCCAGCAGCAGTGCTCCTGCAAGTAGACTGCACTACAGCGGACCGAAGGCTGTAATATTCAAACCGATCACCCGTATCGGTCTATTTGAGGCGCTGTTGACACTGCAGGAAGAAGAAGTGCAGGAACTGAACCAAACTCAATATAAGGATGAATTCTTAGAACGGAAGAATCAGGGATCGATTCTAGTGGCAGAAGATCATGAGATTAACCAGATTGCTATTCGGGCCATGCTGCAGCCGCTGGGGTTTGAAGTAACGATCGTGAATAATGGAAAAGAGCTGCTGCAGAAACTGCATGTGCAGCGGTGGAAGCTGATTTTGATGGATCTATACATGCCGGAAATGAACGGACTGGAGGCTGTTAAACATATTCGTCAGATGAGAGAGTATCATTCCATGCCCATCATTGCACTTACAGCAAACAGCTCAAAAAGGGACCATAAAGACTATTTAGAGGCAGGTATGAATGCTGTTCTCACTAAACCGATTGATGAGAAGCAGATTAAAGACACACTGGCAGCCTGGATTGATCTGAAGGGCATGCATGAGATCAAGGGGGTTGATACAGATAAGGCGCTGCAGCAGATGGGTGACAAACTGCATGTTTTACAATTTGCGCTGACCAAGTTTTCTCTGGAATACAGCGAATATGAACGGAAAATACAGGCATATTTAAGACAGGAACAGAAGCATGATGCTTTACGCAGTACGCATTCTCTCAAAGGAGCTGCAGCCCATCTGCATGCTGTAAATCTGCTGCAGTCGGTGCGGCACCTGGAATCACTTTTATTATCCAATTCAAGCTCCGAAGAGGAACTGTCCTCGATCCTGCAGCAGGTACAGCAGGAAATTAATCACATTACAGAGTCACTGCCATGGTAAACATGGTGTATATACAGCAGCCTTGGTCATGTTTAAGGTGTGAATTTATATCCGACCCCCCAGATCGTTTGAATAAATTGGGGGTTTTTGGGGTTGTCTTCAATTTTCCTGCGCAGTTTCGTGATATGTACATCAATTGTTCGATCATTAATGTAAGCATCAATTCCACGGATGGATTCGATGAGCGCGTAACGGCTGAATACCTTGTCCGGATTATGTACAAACAGCTTCATAATTTCGAATTCGGAAAAGGTCATTTCGACTTTGCGATTATTCAACAGGATTGTTCGGCGTGCGAGATCAAGGGTCAGCCCTGTTTCCTTATCATTCAATGAAGAGCTGTTCAATATCGCATATCGGCGTAAAACAGCCTCGATTCGTGCCTTCAGCTCCTGCATACTGAAAGGTTTGCATACAAAGTCGTCCGCACCATCGGTTAATGAACGGATACGCTCAGACACTTCGGTTAACGAAGAGATGACAATCATCGGTATGGAGGTATGTTCACGCATGAAGGCACATGGATTCTTCTCTCCCGAATCAGGTAACATCAGGTCAATTAAAATGATATTTGGCCTGGTGTCCAGCTGCAAAAGTGCCGCGCCGATAGTATCCACACGAAATACATCGTATCCTTCACCTTGTAAATACAAGGATAGGGTGTCCCCCAGCATATTATCATCCTCTATAATAAGCACTTTGGTCATGGTGTTCCTTTCTGAATCCACGTTATAAAATTTACGGGCTAATCCCTACCTTTTCCCGTGGTCATGAGCAAGCTGTTCAGGATTCATTTTTGCGTTCAAGCAGCTGCATTAATTTTCGCTCCGTTGCCGTTTCAGGTGCTGGTGTATAGATGCTGCATCGCAGATCGGAATTGCCTTGAACTTGTAATGAAGTCAGGTCAAATAACATTTTACCTGCTTTGGAATGTCTGAACTCGATCCAAACATCAGGAGCACTGCTTACGCTGCTTTGTTTCCACAAGGACTGAAAATCGGAGTGGCGGCTCATCATATCATCCAAAAATAGATTATACCATTCATCGTCGACATAACGACCATAATAGCCGCGAAAAATAGATAAAAATCCGCTGACAAAGTCCTCCCAGTTCACTGCAAGTCTGCGCAGCTCTTTTCGGTCAAACAGCAGACTGATCATGTTGCGCTGCTCGAAAGGAATCTGTTCAAAGTTCATAAAAACTTGTGCGGCAGCTTCGTTCCAGCCTACGATAAAACAGCGTCGATCTGAAATGATGGTGGGACAATACCGCAGTTCTTGCAAAATTTTTTGCAATGACGGATGAAGCTGCAGTGTTTCCGGTTCCGGTACAGGCAGATCTGAATAATGCTCCACAGCCAGCGAAAATAAATATTTGCGTTCATCCGCAGTGAGTCTGAGTGCAGAAGCAATGCTGTCCAGTACGGAATGTGAAACCTGGATGCTCCGCCCTTGTTCCAACCAGGTATACCAGGTTGTGCTCACACCCGCGAGCTGTGCTACTTCCTCTCTTCTCAGTCCGGGAGTTCTTCGCCTGCCGCTGGCAGGCAAGCCAACCGATTCCGGAGAGAGCTTGGAGCGCTGTGTTTTTAAAAAAGCAGACAGGGCTTGCAATCGATTCGTTTCACTCATAGGATCACCTTCAATCTGTTTATCATGGTAGTCATTATACTATGATAAATGACAACTTGTAATAGGATATATAGAAATGGCACTATGAATACATAAGCTTTATTTCACAAGTGAAGATCGTTCAAGGAGGAAAATAATATGAGTATGGAACGTGTCGTGATTACAGGGATGGGTGTGATTTCTCCGCTCGGCAATGATGTGGATACATTCTGGAACGCATTGAAGGAAGGGAAATCGGGAATCACCCCGATTCAACATCTGGACAGTGCGCTGTATAAAACGAGAATCGCTGGTATGGTTCTTGATTTTGATGGTGAAGCTCGATTTGGTCGTAAGGAGGCAAGGCGTATGGATCGCTTTGTGCAGTTTGCTGCTGCGGCTGCAGATCAGGCGTTAGCAGATTCAGGTCTTGTGCTGGAGTCACTAGACCGGGAGCGGATCGGTGTATATATCGGCTCGGGCATCGGCGGGATTCAAACTTTGATGGATCAGGGCAGCATTTTATCGGAACGGGGAGCATCGCGAGTTAGCCCGACGCTTGTACCCATGATGATATCCAATATGGCGGCAGCCGCAGTCAGTATGAGGTTTGGATGCTGGGGGCCTACGCTCTCCCCGGTTACGGCTTGTTCCATTGGCAACACAGCCATTGGCGAAGCCTACCGGCTGATTCGTCACGGAGGAGCAGATGTCATTTTTGCTGGAGGAACGGAAGCAGCGGTGACAGAGATATCCCTCGCCAGCTTCAGCAATGCTACGGCATTATCGACTAGAAATGAAGCTTTTACAGCCGCAAGCCGGCCGTTTGACGCAGGCAGAGACGGGTTTGTCATGGCAGAGGGAGCTGGTATTCTGGTTGTGGAATCCCTGTCTCATGCACTGGCAAGAGGCGCGAATATTCTCGCTGAAGTTACCGGATACGGAGCTTCTTCGGATGCGTATCATATGGTAGCGACTCACCCGGAAGGAAGGGGAGCTTATCTGGCCATGAAGGCAGCACTGCGAGACGCACAGCTGCAGCCCGGAGATATTGATGTCATTAACGCCCATGCGACCAGTACAGAGGCAGGTGATCTCTCTGAGACCAGAGCGATCAAACAGCTTTTTGGAGAGAGTGCCTATCGTATTCCAATTACAGCGAACAAATCGATGACCGGACATATGCTCGGTGCCGCAGGAGGAGCTGAGGCAATATCTCTAGTCCAAACGCTGAGGCATGGTATTATCCCGCCTACGATTAATCAGGAGCAGCAGGACCCTGAATGTGATCTGGATTACGTCCCGAATACAGCGAGAGAAGCGGATTTACAGATTGGTATATCCAATTCCTTTGGATTTGGTGGGCATAATGCAGTTATTATTCTTCAGAAGTACTCGGCATGAGCAGAAAGGGTTGAATAGTAGGTTGTATTAGAACAAACAGCAGCACTGCCTATCTGGCTGCGCTGCTGTTTGTTTGTGCAGGTAGAGAATCAGGACGTCAGCGAGGTTGAATCGGCTATGCCTGTGCTCCCTCTGTTCAGCCAGCTTACACGCCAGCGGGATTGCATAAAGAGTACAAGGCACAAGGATGCGGCAGCAATGAGACTAAGAATAATAAAGCCTGGCGTGTAAGATTGATATGTGCTGTACAGCTGGCCCAGAATGAGCGGCAGGGCGTAGCCGCCCAATCCGCCGGCGGCACCGACGATGCCTGTCATCAGACCGATCTCGCTTCCGAAACGCTGCGGAACTAATTGAAATACAGATCCGTTTCCAGCCCCAAGGCACATCATACCCAGGAACAGCATGACGATCACTACAGGAAGAGGGGGCAGGAAGGATACGCCGAGAAGCATGATGCAGGCGCCTGAGTATAGAAAAGTCAGCATTCGGGTTCCACCCATTTTATCAGCCAGAAAACCGCCAACAGGCCGGAAGAAACTGCCTGCAATCACACAGAACGTCGTAATGTCGGCGGCATGCACTGCAGAAAGGCCGTATTGGGTATTAAAGAAAATGGTCAGATAGTTACAGAGGCCAACGAAACCTCCGAAAGTGACACAGTAGAATGCACAGAAGACCCATGCATCTTTTTGTTTAAGCAGCGAACTGTATTGAGACAGCTTTTTGGGCTCTGGACGATTCGGACTATTCTTGGCAAAGAGGGAAAATAGGATAAAGACGATTATAATCGGAATGATTGCGAGTCCAAAAACGACCTCCCAACTGCCAAAGTGAGTGGCAAGACGGTTAGCGAATAAGGTGGCGAGTACCGTTCCGCTGTTACCTGCCCCGGCTATACCCATGGCAAGACCTTGGTGTTCTTTTGGATACCACTGGCCTGCAAGCGGTAGTGCCGCTGCAAATGAAGCACCCGCTACGCCAAGCAGAAGAGCCACGACATAGAGCTGACTGAGGGAATCAACCCATAACCAGCCCAGCAGCAATGGAACAAGTGTCAATAACATGCCAATCTGTGCGGTTAATTTGGGACCGATATAGTCGGACATGAAACCAAGCACAAGCCGCAGAATGGAACCCCCGAGAATGGGCAGGGCGACCAAATTTGCTTTTTCCAATGGGGTCATCGGATAATCCATGGCAATAATTACAGCAAGCGGACCGAGCATCCCCCAGATCATAAAACTGATGTCAAAATACATAAATGCTCCGAACAGCGTGGGCTTATGCCCGCTTTTCCAAAAACTTTTGCTCTCTACCATTCCTCATCGCTCCTCATCCAAGTAGGTTCTTTATTATGTCTCTACGTGTTCATTCAGGCAGAAAAAGGCCGCAAGTCGTCCTGATCCAGAACGATTTGCGGCCCCGCTGCCGACAGGCGGTACACGTCTTTGTGTCCCGCTCCTGAGATGATCACATCGCTGTGATTTTGATTCAAATTATAAAAAGGGAAAAAGATAATGTCAATAAAAATAACATTAAATTTTAAAATAATTATTTTTTCGCATGAATATTGCTTTTTGGTGTCAAATTAGTTGACATGTACTTTGGATTCAATTAATCTTAATTTAATAAAAATCTGCACAATGGCGTGTAGAGCTCGGAGGCAATGGTGCCCCTTTTCCCTTAATGGAAAAGGGGTTATTGTGCTTTAAATCGGAAAAAGGGGTTATTGTGTTTTAAATCGGGAGAAGGAATGGTTCCGGGTCGATCAGAGATAGGCAGTTCTGTTTTATTTGCAGATGTAAAAGCGATAGGGGGAGTGCCCATGAGCAGAAAGAAATTGGTCGTAGTCGGCAACGGCATGGCAGGAGTGAAATGTGTGGAAGAGATTATTAACCTGGAGCCGAATGCGTATGAGATTGTGATCTACGGAACAGAACCCCGGCCTAACTACAATCGCATTATGTTATCCAAAGTTCTCCAAGGTGAGCATTCCATACAGGATATCATTATGAATGACTGGACCTGGTATGCGGAACGTAAAATAAGGCTTTGTACGGGGGAAACCGTGCATCGGATCGAGCCTCGTGACAAATTCATTGAAACGGAATCTGGCAAACGGGAAACGTACGACATATTGATTCTCGCAACAGGTTCTTCCCCGTTTATTCCGCCGATCCCTGGGATGGATAAGGAACGTGTCATGTCCTTCCGGACGATCGATGACTGCACTCGTATGGCCAAGTACTCCAAAGAATATCGTAAAGCAGCTGTCATCGGCGGCGGACTGCTTGGGCTGGAAGCTGCACGGGGACTGCTGCATCTGGGTATGGAAGCGGTGGTGGTTCATAATGCGCCTTATATTATGAACCGGCAGCTGGATTACGAGGCTGCATCGATGCTTCAGGCTGAGCTTGAAGCTCAGGGCATGTCCTTTCTTTTAAATAAAAACACGCAGAAAATCACCGGACGTTCACAAGCGCAGGGACTTCTGTTCACAGATGGTTCGAAGCTTGAGGCACAGGTGGTTATTGTCGCTGTCGGGATTCGGCCGAATGTGGATTTGGCCAGGAGAAGCGGCATCGCCACACAACGTGCTGTTGTAGTCGACGATTATATGCGTACCAGTGTGCCGGATATATATGCCGTTGGAGAATGTGCAGAGCATCGGGGCATCAGTTATGGTCTGGTAGCACCGCTGTATGAGCAGGGGAAGGTGCTGGCGCGTACGTTATGCGGACAGGAGATTCCCGGGTATGCAGGTTCTGTCCCGTATTCACAGCTGAAAGTGTCGGGTGTGGATGTCTTCTCGGCAGGGGAGATCAGCGGCGACCTGCTGCAGACGGCAGTTCAGCATTTGGATGGCATTCAAGGCACGTACAAAAAAGTGCTGATGCAGGCTGGCAGGATTAGAGGTGCCATACTGTTTGGAAACACGGTTGAAGGCACGGCTCTGCTTGGTCTTGTGCGGCGCGGAGCAGATATAGCCGAGCTTGCTCCCCGGGAAGATGTCCCAGACCCAGCAGAGACAGCCGCAGCTGCGCTTCCAAGTCAGGATACGGTATGTGCCTGCAGCAATGTAACCAAAGCAGCGATTCTGAAGGCCATTCAGGAGCGGGGGCTGGAGACTGTCGAACAAGTGAAACAGCAAACCAAAGCTTCAGGTTCATGCGGTGGATGCAAACCCATGGTGGCTGCCCTGCTGAAACACGCTCAACGCGTGAAGCGTGATGGAGGTGCAGATATAAGTGCAGATGCAGATGCTGCGGAAAAAAAGTCTACCGTAATGCCTGTATGCCGCTGCACCGACATGGGTCATGAAGAGCTTAAACGTCGATTGGATGTTATGGTGACAGCAGATCCGGACAAAACCAGAAGCCCGAATTTAGAGTCTGGGGTCGCCCCCGTTGGCGAAAAACAATTCACTTCGCTTCTGAAGCAGCTGAAATGGCAGTCCGAACTTGGCTGCTCCGTATGCCTTCCTGCAGTTCGCTATTATGCTCATATCTCAAGACTCATACCGTACTCCGTTGAAAAAGAATTGAAAACAGGACTGGAACATCATCAGGGGATACACCTCTATTCGGATCACCACATTTCATCATTGGCTTCCAGCACTGCTGCAGGTGATCTAGAGACTCAGCTTCGCATCATGTGGAAAAATGCAGTGATGCCGTCCCAAGTCAACATAGGTATTGCCTCGGGTATTCGTTCTCCGGTGAGTGCGCTGGTGGCAGACATAGGTCTGTTGGCTTCCCCGGCTGGATGGGAGATTTATGCTGGAGGCCATGCAGGACATCCGGTGAAAGAAGGTCTGCTGCTGGGCACAGCTGATTCAGCGCAGCAGGCCGCTGATCTCTCGTCAGCCTGTCTGCAGTGGTATCGGCAGACGGCTTGGTTTGATGAACCGTTATGGATGTGGACGGAACGACTTGGCATCATGCTGATTCGGGAAACGCTTTTGGATACACGCCTGCAGCACGAACTCGGATTCATTCGTGAACAGGAACGCGGCGTTGATGCTGCACAGGCGGAACGGATATCCATCGAAGTACCCAGTGTTCAGGTAGAAGCATAAAGACTTAAATATATAACCCGGGAAGGCAGGAGTGGATCATGATGGAAGCAGTGAATACGGAACAAGCTGCATCAAGGTTATATGTAAAAGAAACCCAATGTCCTTACTGCAGCGTGCAGTGCAGGATGTCAGTCGAAGAGCTTGCCGCTCCTGCTGCAGGTCAGAGACCAGCAGAGTACAGGGTTCAGGGCGTACCCAATAAGGCTTCACAGGGCCGCCTGTGTGTGAAGGGCATGAACGCTCACCAGCAGGTATTCAGTTCCGAGCGTCTGATGTATCCGCTCATCCGCCGCCAGGGAGAACTGGAGCCCTGTACATGGGAGGAGGCGATTCAGACGATTGCTGATCGTCTGCGGCAGCTTCAGCATACCTACGGTCCCCATACTGTCGGAGTATATGGCGGCGGCTCGTTGACCAATGAAACCGCATATTTGCTTGGCAAATTCACACGAGTGGCTCTAGGAAGTAAATACATCGACTATAACGGCCGCTTCTGCATGTCAGCAGCAGCTTCCGCCGGAAGCAAAGTGTTTGGAATGGACCGCGGTTTAACCTTTCCACTGTCCGATATTCCCAAAGCCGGCTGCATTATTCTGGCAGGAACAAATATAGCCGAATGTCAGCCAACACTTTTGCCTTACTTTAATGAGGCCAAGGATAATGGGACGTTTATTATTGTGATTGATCCGCGAAGGACGGCGACCGCAGCCATTGCTGATCTGCACCTTCAGGTAAAGCCTGGTATGGATTCACTGCTGGCTGATACAATGCTGAAGGTCATCATGGATGCCGGATTGACAGATTCCCGATTTGTTCAAGAGCGAACAACCGGATATGAGCAGCTGGTACAGGAGATGAAAGAGCTGAAGCTGGAACAGGCCGCAGCAGCATGCGGAGTTGAACTGGAGAAGATCCGTCAGGCGGCGATGGCCTACGGTGAAGCACAGACCGGCATGATTATGACGGCACGCGGGGTAGAGCAGCAAACGGACGGACATATGGCTGTTCGTCATTTCCTGAATCTGGTACTGGCAACTGGCAAGATTGGCAGAGCCGGTTGTGGATATGGGGCTGTTACCGGGCAGGGTAACGGACAGGGGGGAAGGGAGCATGGGCAGAAGTCAGATCAGCTGCCGGGTTACCGTTCTATTGAGAATGAGCAGGATCGTGCATATATTGCGTCTGTTTGGGATGTAGATCCTGCTCTTTTGCCAGGCAAAGGTGTATCAGCTTATGAGATGATGGAAAAAATCCATGATCAGGACATCCGTGCTCTGCTCGTTGTGGGCTCCAATCCGGTGGTTTCGAATCCTAATGTACGCTTGGTGGAGGAAGGGCTGCGCAGGCTTGATTTCCTGGTTGTTGCCGATATGTTTCTATCCGAGACAGCGAGAATGGCTGATCTTGTGCTGCCCGTAACAGCCTATATGGAGAATGAAGGTACACTCACGAATCTGGAGGGGCGAGTACTGCTGCGGGAAAAGGGAAGGGCTGCACCGGGTGAAACGCTGGATGATTGGGACATTTTATGCCGGATTGCTGCGCAGCTGGGCAAAGGTTCGCTGTTCCAATACACGAAAGCTGAGGATATATTCGATGAATTGCGAATTGCAAGTCGCGGCGGAACAGCGGACTATTATGGAATCACCTATGAACGTCTGCGTAACGAGCAGGGGGTATTCTGGCCTTGTCCTTCCATAGATGACCAGGGAGAAGGGCTGTTATTTTATGATCGATTCGCCCATGCTGACGGAAAAGCCGTGTTTACCTTGGGTTCAAGTGAAGGATGGGATAACAACTCGGAAGCTTTTCCCCTAATCTTGACGAATGGCCGAATTCTTCCTCATTACCTGACCGGTGTGCAGACAAGGCGAAGTCCGGCACTGGCGGCTCGCGAACTGGAGAACTTTGTTGAGCTTCACCCGTCGACGGCAGCGCGTCATCGTATTCGTGACGGTGAGTGGGTAGAGATTCAGTCGGCCTACGGCAGTTTCGCTGTACGCTCGCGAGTCAGAGAATCGATAAGGGAGGATACGCTGTTTGTACCGATGCACTGGGGTGGTATGCAGAATGTGAACCGGGCAACGAGACCGGAACTGGACCCCCACTGCCGGATGCCCGGTTTTAAGACGACTGCGGCAGCCATTAAACCTATGCGGCTGGTATAACAAGCTGTTTTAACTCGCGTAATAAACGGCATGCATTGAACTGTTAGAGGATATGAGACCGCCCATCTCCTGATTTATGCGGGATGGAGCGGTTTTTTTGCGTTTTATGTGCAAGTTTCTCATTAGTTCGCAGGTTCGAGGTAAATATGAAAATGGGCCCATGAAAGAGACTGGTATTTTGGTTATGATGTTCATTAGGGGTACATATGTACGTATTTTGTTTGTTTTAATAGGATGATTATTCGGGTATTAACTCATGTTTGTAGAAGATTGCAGGTATTTGGGATAAATTGGTTATCTGACAAAGGGATGAGAGGAGGCGCAGTGTATTGAAAGTATGGATTACGGTGAAAAGTCTGGGCAAACGCAGGCCGGCTCTCGCCAAACAAATATTGGAACTTCCGGAAACAACCCGCACACTTCGGCTGCTCATTGAGAATATGGTTGAACTGCAGGTCGAGGCTTATCGGGAGAGAAAGGATGCAGCAGAGATGCTTGTCTATCTTATGCCGGAAGACATCGATGCGCAGGGTGCTGCGGGTAAAGTGGGCTTTGGCGCGGTACATGGGGAGGGCATTCCCGATCTTAGCGAGGCGAAGGGAGCTGCGATCCTTGCATATGAAGACGGGCTGTACAGAGTATTTCTGAATGATAAAGAGCTGGATCAACTGGATGAGCCGCTGAGCATAGAGAATGATGCCAATGTGACATTTATCCGCTTTACGATGCTGGCCGGGCGTCTGTGGTAGGCAGAAGCAGAATAACAAGGAGGAGAATGGGATGAATCAGGAAGAGCAGGCAGAAGTGTACGTTGAGGGATTGCGGGAAAAAGCAGATACGCTTACAGGCACGAAGCTGGAAATAGCGAAATACATGGTAACGCTGGCAGAGTCAACATACTTGCGTGGGGATGAAGGAGACTATTTAAATACAGAAAAACAGCTTACCAACCTTGCAATGGAGACGCAGCAGTCGTTATTCCAGCCAATCCTTGAGGTGCTCGAACATCTGACCTCTGAGAGTTTTGCTGCTAAATTCCGCTATATTGCTGAGGGGGCGACGCTCTATCCATATAGTACAAGCTATGAACGCAGACCATTCCGGACATCCGATCCCAGACAACATGTCATTCACGTGCTGCGCAAGCTGCTCGGTTTGTTTCGCATGGAGGCTAGAGGGTTTAATCTGACGGAGTATTTGACCCTTCGCGAGCCAAACATGCTTCATCAGCATGAATTTCGTACGGTAATACCAGACTGTATTGCCTATGAACTGGATCATTCGAACGCTGAAGTCAAACAGGCACTGCACGACATTATCTATGGCGATAACCAGGCTGCCTTACTAACTGGTGAGATGATTAAAGGAATCTTTATGAGCGAACAGGCAGACGCCTATCAGATGGTGGGGGAGCTGCTTGTTGCAGCACGGCTGCAGGAAGGACTTCGCCAGAGCATTGTGGAACGGATGGACGAAGGCACACTTGAAGCGTATATGTACATACTAAAAATAATTCTGGACAACAATCTGATTCGGTTCAGTTCTGTCGTAAGAGCGCTGGGGGTATGGACAGGGATCGGCATTGAGGCGGCCAACCAGCGCGTGGCAGCACAATTACTCGAACAAGCCTATGAGGCTCTTGTAAATGAAGAGATTCGTGAGGCATGGCTTCAGGAAAAAAATGCCAATAAATTGTATATCAGCCTATGGGCAGCGGCAGTCATTGAAGAACGTGATTTGCAGCATAAGGCTGCACAGATCATGGATGAGGGAGAATTGTATCAAAAGATCGCGGCCCAGTACGTTCTCGCGAATAGTCAGTATCTGGGGCTTCGTCTTGCTGTGGCGCGCAATCATTTGGATGTGCAGCACCCGGAACTGATGCACTGGGTTGTGAAAAATTATACGGCAGAGTATGTGCATAATTGGAGTTTTGAAGAGGGAGAGCATCAGCGCAGTGTCTATGTTCCTCGCTGGGATGTGCTTGAAGATAAACAGGCACGCCGCCATGATTTTGATCAATTCAAACAGATGCTGCATTTCATTCCAAAGGGCGGTTCAAGTGGGCCTTCTGGAGTGCTGGATTTTGTCCATTATCGAATCGATCTTGATGATGTCATCAAAAAAATGTTGTATTTGGCCGCTTATGATATGGATGCCGAATGGATTGGTGAAATTATCGCTCTCAAAGATCGATTAAGTTCAGAGATGCGCGGCGAGCTCTTGTCTCAATTTGTACAGGAGCCGGATCATGAGATACAGCGCCAGTTTATTTTTGAGAGTTTATCTGATAAAAGCATGAGCAATCGTGAAAGTGCACTGAAAAAAGTGAAGAAGTTAATGTTAACCGCAGATGAGATGCAGCAGATGGAAGTACTGTTAAAACTGAAAACAGGATCGCTCCGGCAAAAGGTGATTCAAGTTCTGCTGCTGCAGCCGGTTGAAAAGTTGAAGGATTCGGTTCAGCGTTTGCTGAAGTCCAAGATCGAGCTGCAGCGTCTGGGTGCACTTGAACTGTTAACGGAGATCAAAACGGATGCAGAACGGGCAGAACAGTTGGAACAGCTCAAGCCGTTTGCAGAAGAACTGGAGAAGCCTACAGCCAAGGAACAGAAGCTGCTCGCCAAACTGCTGGATGAAGGAAGTCGTTACACAGCCTCCAATGGATATGGTTTATTTGATCCAAACGATCGACAGCCGCTGTTGGATGAAGAACGTAATCTTTCCGGCTGCAAACCGAAGGATATTTTTGATGTAACTCTGGATAGGATCAGTACATTCCTCAAAGAGTTAAATGAATTGGTTCATGAGCACAGGGAGCATGAATATGTGGTGGAGTATTATGCAGGATATAAAGATACTTTACTCGTTGGAACCAACCTTCGCTCCAAGGTTCCTTATGCAGAGCGGGCAAAAATAAAACAGCTGGATCAGTTTCCACTCGCTGAAGTGTGGAAAGAATTTTTTAAGCAGAGCGGACTTAGCAGCATCGAACTGCTGCAGCTGTATGTCGAACTCCAGTTAGGCAGGCTGAACAGCAAACTGGATGAACATTACTCTCTTTATCGAGAGCAGTATGATTATGATGAATTAAGAAAAATCCCTTTACTGGAGGGTTGGCGCAAAATATTTGCCGAAGAGACCTATGCATTAAACGATGTACTGAAGCTGCATGAGATGATCGGTACACTTCCATATAAGGATCAGGTTCATGGACTGATCTCGGCTGCGTTCCTGGATTGTGATGCAGCTGAAATCTTCGAGCGTGCAGAAAAGGCTTGGGCTTCGATAATTTCAAGTATGCCTGCAGAGCAAATGGAGAAGGAATTGGGTATGCTTCAGATTCTGACAGATCCATGGAAATATATCGTTAGGAATACCGTATATGACGATGCGAGCTTCAAGCGATATTTCCAGACAGCATATCAATTCTCTCATCTGGCCGAGCCGTATTATCCGATGTCTCCCCTGTCACTCGATGATTTCCTGCGAGCATATCAGTTAGAACTGATTGATGAGCAGGAGATCTGCCGTCAATTGATGGCTGGACAGCAGCGTTATCTATTTATCCGTGATATGACATCAGCTCGTACGGAGCGGATTAAAGATGATCCCAAGCTGATTCACCTGCGAGATACGGTCGTAAACCGAATTCTGGAGATCGAGCTCACTCGGGGAGAGCTGTCCACTGAAGTTAGTCCCCTGGCCATGAAGTTGGAACGAATCGAGGGCATGGAGCATTGGGTACATCTGGTCTCTGCCATGGATCAGGATACTTTTGTTCGTGGTTATATCTACAGCTATAGTGAAGGAAGCACGACCCGTAAAGAAACGTTCAGCTATCTCATTAAGCATTGTCATCCACGTGCCGGGGAGGATGAACAGCTGCTGGCGGTGCTGCTGCAGAAATATCCGGTTAAGGAGAAAAAGCTGCTGGAGGCCGCGATGTATGCACCGCAATGGATGGAACTTGTGGCGAAGTATCTGAACTGGGAAGGGCTCCGCAGTGCTGCATGGTACTTCCATGCTCACATCAATGAACAGTTCAGTGCAGAGAAGGAAACCATTGTCGCCCACTATTCACCCATTACGCCGCAGGATTTTAATGACGGGGCCTTCGATATCGCCTGGTTTGAAGAGGCTTATGCTGCGGTTGGGGAAGAACGCTTCAACCTGCTGTACGATTGTGCCAAATATATCTCCGGTGGGTCCAATCATCGAAGATCTCAATTATTCGCAGATGCTGCACTTGGCAAGCTCAGTCTGAAAGACATGCATGATTCGGTTGCCGATAAGCGCAACAAGGATCACTTGTTGACCTACAGTCTGATTCCGCTGGCGGGGGAACGGGATCAGGATCTAAGGGAGCGTTATGATTTTATCCAGAAGTTCCAGCTGCAGAGCAAGCAGTATGGGGCGCAGCGCCGTGCCAGCGAAGGACTGGCGTCCCAGATTGCACTGGGTAACCTTGCACGGAACGCAGGTTATGCTGATGTGACACGTCTCATGTGGGATATGGAGGCACGTAAGCTGGATGAGATGAAAGCTTATTTCGAACCGCATGCACTGGATGACGATACGACGGCTCAACTCGTCATTAATGAGGAAGGGCAGTCCGATCTGATTGTTGTCAGCAAAGGCAAAGTGCTGAAATCTGTACCGGCTCGCTTCAAAAAAGATGGTTATATTGCAGCATTGAAAGAGTTGAAATCCGATCTTGTGGATCAGTATCGGCGGGCTAGGCTGGAATTGGAACGCTCCATGGTCGCAGGCACGGCCTTTACGCGTCAGGAGATTGCAAGTCTGATGAACAATCCCGTTATTCGGCCGCTGCTCAGGACGTTGATTTTCAAGTCGGGTGAACAGCTGGGACGATTCGATGCCGCCTCTGGTGGGCTGCTTGCTCCAGGGGCCGAAGAAATGATTCATGCCTTGAAGGAAGAGGATCCGCTGTTGATTGCACATCCGCTGCATCTGTATCAGAGCGGCAGGTGGAGCGAGTTCCAGCGCGATCTGTTCAATCGTCAGGAGCGTCAGCCGTTTAAGCAGGTTTTCCGCGAACTGTACCTGCCTAATGAAGATGAGCTTGCTCAAGGCACAGTATCTCGCCGATATGCGGGATATCAGATTCAGCCGAATAAAACGGTAAGCCTGTTGAAAGGACGTCAGTGGACCGTAAGTTATGAGGAGGGTCTGCAAAAGGTAAGTTATGAGTACAATCTGATCGCTAACCTCTATGCGATGGCTGATTGGTTCTCTCCTGCCGATACAGAAGCACCTACGCTGGAGACAGTTCAATTTTATGATCGCCGCACCTATAAGCCTGTGGAGCTGAAGGATGTACCATCCGTATTCTTCTCTGAAGTCATGCGTGATATTGATCTGGTTGTCAGCATCGCCCATGTTGGCGGAGTTGATCCGGAGGCCAGCCTGACAACGATTGAGATGCGTCATGTCATTGTGAATGAATCTCTGCGCCTGCTCAAGATAAACAATGTTCGTCTGGACGGGAATTATGCACGAATCGACGGTGAACTGGGTGAATATGCAGTTCATTTGGGCAGCGGCAATGTCTTCAAACAGGCATCCGGTGCATTGTACATTGTGCCTGTACAAAGCCAGCATCGTGGTCGGATCTTCCTGCCGTTTCTGGATGAAGACCCAAGAACGGCCGAGATTTTGTCCAAGATTGTACTGCTGGCTGAAGATAAGAAGATTAAAGATCCGCAGATTCTCGCACAGCTGCAGCACACATAACATGAAGTGCACAGCCTACAGATCGCCTCGTATAGGGCGGTCTGCGGGGGCTGTGCTCTTTTCTTGCAGCAGACAGGCTGCATGATCGTAGGAGCAGCTGTGACGCTGCAGCTGGTCTGGAGATGCCCGGGCAAGGAGGACATGGTAAAATATACGCAGGATTAACGGGTATACATCATTTTGGAGAACTAGAGCAGTTCGGAATGATGCACCTGCATAATGCTTTTGGACAAAGGAGAGGGAATAGACATGTTAATGGTACCTTACCGGGAGCAGGATCACGCCAAGCTGGTAGCCATCTGGGAGCGCGCTGTTCGGGCGACACATACATTTCTGGAGGAGCATCATATCCTGTTTTATAAAAAAATGGTCAGTGAAGCTTTGGAGCAGCAGCAGGTGGAGGTCTGGGAGGCGCTGGATACCGAGCAGGAGCCCATCGGTTTCATCGGCTTGGACAATACTTTTATTGAGATGCTGTTTGTAGATGAGTATTTTCAGGGGCAGGGCGTTGGTAAATTTCTAGTCTTTCAAACGATGAAAATGAAGGGCACGGAGCTTCGGGTAGATGTAAATGAACAGAATGAAGATGCAGCCCGGTTTTATTCAAAATTGGGTTTTGTTCAGACGGGACGTTCTGAACTGGACAGCTCAGGCAATCCTTTCCCGCTGCTGCATCTGGAAATGAAGAAGGCTAAGGCTTGAATAAGGTTGAATCATCTGGCTGTAACTAGAGAACCATGATGATCACACGGAAACGCTGATGACAGGATTACCTGAAAAATGACTGTTATCTACAGCATGAAGACAGGTAAAAGGAAAACCCCAGGTGGAATCTCTAATCAAGAGATTCCACCTGGGGTTTTGGGTTTCTCTTACCGATGAACGGCAGTCATTCGACCGGGCAGAGAGGGGAGTTTTTTTCGAAAATCTTAATGTGTCTCTTCGTCCAGAAAGGGTTTGTTCACTGCATAATACATAAAGCCCATCAGCAGCACGCCGCCCACCAGATTGCCAAGTGTCACCGGTACCAGGTTGTGAATTACGCCGCCAAAAGAGATTGTGCCCGGGTGATTTAACACCAGCGCAATCGCGAATGTACACATGTTCGCGATGCTGTGCTCATATCCCGAGATGAAAAAGCAGAATACAAAGAGCATCATCGCAAACATTTTGGCGCCGTTCTCCTTCATGAACATCGGCACAAAGAACGCTAGGCACACGAGCCAGTTACAGAGGATACCGCGGAAAAAGAGCTGCATCGCAGGAGCTTCCATTTTGTGCTCGACCACACTCAGCAGAAAACCATTCACCTGTGCTGAGTCGAACAGTCCCGTCAGGTAGATCAGCAGGGCAAATACCGCCGCACCCATCAGATTCCCGCTGTAGCTCGCAACCCACAGCTTGACGACTTCAAACCAGCGCAGTTTCTTGCGCAGTGCCGCATAGGTGTAATAGAATGTGTTGCCTGTAAATAAGTCACCACCGCCATAGGCAATCAAAATAATTGCCGCACCGAACGTAATGGCTGCCATAGGGTATGTAAACGGGGAATCTTCCATATAGAAGAAATTGCCCGTCTTAAATGCCACAATTACGCCGAAGCCGATGAACATGCTGGCCAGCATGGAGCGTGCCAGATACCGAATCAGGCTTTGTTTATAAATTTTATGTTTCTTTAGAGCAAGCTGCTCCACACCCCGCAAACCTTCCGTTTCCATAATTCTCCTCCTGTATGTCATGAATCATCCAAGTTTTCTACATTATACCTGTAATTTGTTTAAATAGCTTAACGAAATGAAAGAATTTAAACTTTGCATTAGGAGTTATTAAGGAATATCCGGGGCGGATATGTGCTGTAACGAATGATCTTTAGAAAATTCAACGGGGGATTTTTTACATGGAAAAAGAGTAATGTTGTGAAGTGTCCTTCCGCGAGGGAAGGACTTTACCTATTCGGGATCAGACTTTTGTTTGTATGGGTTTACGGGAAAAGGAAACATGCAGCTCTGCCAAATTTCATCCAGCTGCGCTTCTGTCCGTTCATGCGGAACATGCTCTTCGGCATAGGAGCGCTCCAGCTTCTCACGCATAACGGCTTCCGCACGGGGGTTAGGGCGCGAGTGAAATGTTTTGGCGAATTCGCCGTGGACATCGATTTCTCTCATTTTGCTCAGCACACTGTTTAATAAAGGACTGCCTGCGTACAGCAGAGACTCGGTCTCTTCACATTCAAATTTGAGAAAAAGAAGTGCCTTCTGAATGGCATGAATCTCGCCTTGAGTAAGGTACACCGCCTGAGTGGTTTCCTCTGTTAAATGTTCATCATCTTGCTCTTGTGATTGCTGTTCATTACTTGAATTCATTGATCATCACGTCCTGATCTAGATTGAAGCTCCCTTGCTGCCGAAGCGCCGAACTCGGGATGGGTTTGAAGTGATTCCAGCGCAAGTACAGCTTGCGGGATATGTTTGTTTGCTCTTACAATAGCGAAAGCAGCACTTTGAACCAGGATGTAGGCATCCGATTCAATAACCTCCTGAGCGAGCTGAATTTCAGCATCGGTTACAGGGAGCAGGGCTAACGCCTGTAAAGCATAAATCTGCACATCCTCGTCCTCTTCCGAGTTACGTACCAGCTGTCCTGCCGCTTCACGGATATTATTCAAAAGTGGAGAAGTTTCCGCCATACCGAGGGCTCGCCAAGCTTCAATACGTACTAAATCTTCCTCCTGTGTATTCATACCAAGAGCAAGGACTTGTGCAGTGAGTTCTGGATCATGTAATTCGATGATCTGGCGGAGTGCTTCCTGCTTATCTTCTGAAGCGGCTGTGTTCAAATCAAGAGCTATAAGACGGTTGTGCATTTCTTCAGCAGACATAATATCCTTCACCTCCTGAATGAGTTTAAGATTGGGGCGGGAGTTGAATCGGGCGAGCTTGAAGAGCCTCCTCCACAACCTGCTCCGGGGTTAATTCACGTTCATCCCAAAATATCAGATTACTGACCTCTGCATATGGCAGCGCCTGCTGCACCTCTGTTAACATGTCATCCAACTCTTCTTCCGTTCCTTCCGCATTCATAATTTTGCGAACTAACACGATGAGATGTTCATGATTTGGCATGATCATACCTCCTGAATAATTAATTGAATGAATGCCAACAGCATGATTACGATCAGTATAATAATAGCGCGTTTCAGATGCCGTTTAATAAAACGTGTCAAAGACAAATTCCCCTTATCCGATGACGATGTCCAAGCATAAGTCTATCATTGATAAGGGGAAAGATCATGGTCACAAGGTCACTTTTTATTCTTTACTTTAAGTATTTAAGGAAATTAACTTGATATGCTGAGAATTTAAAGAACATATGTCATTATTGCGAGCTTAGTCTATCTGAATGGCAATATTGCCAAACTGCTCGCCTTTTTCTATGCGTTCAAATGCCTGTGAAGTATTTTGCAGGGAATAGATGCTGTCCACAACAGGATGGATCTGATATTTCTCTACCCACTCCAGCATCTGAACAAACTCTTCACGGCTGCCCATAGAAGTTCCAATCAGGCTGATCTGTGGAAAAAAGATCGAGCGAATCGGCAGATGCAGGTCGTCACCAGAGCTTGCTCCAAACATGACAATTCGCCCACCAGGTCTAATGACACTTTCATATTTGGAGAACATTGCTTGTCCGATGCTGTCCAGAACGATATCCACTGGATCGAGGTCAGACTTGATATTGCTCCAGTCGGCATGACTGTCCAAAGCTTGATCGGCTCCCAGCCGCAGTGCCTCGGCTCGTTTCGCCTCGCTTCTGGATGTTACGGTTACCTTCGCTCCTGCAGCTGCAGCCATAAGCAGGGCATACGTAGCGACGCCGCCTCCAATGCCAGGAATGAGAATATGCTCACCTGATTTCAGTCCACCTCGAGTAAATAATGCCCGATAAGCCGTCAGCGCAGAAAGAGACAGTACACCAGCTTCAATCCAGGAGAGATGAGCGGGCTTGGGCAGGACATTGCCTGCAGGCAGTGCAGTATATTGTGCCAGTGTTCCATCCGACGGGCCACCAACAATTCCTGGAACGACAGGCACGTCTGCGGTATGTTCCCAACCGAGAGTAGGGTGAATAATTACCTGGTCACCTACGGAGAGATGCTGTACCCCTTCGCCAACTTCTACGACAATGCCAGCGCCGTCCGATCCGGGAATGAGCGGAGTGTCTTGAGGCGTGCGATCTGACATTATGAAGAGATCGCGATGGTTAAGTCCGGCAGAGTGGAGCTTTACAAGGACATGTCCGGGTTCTGCTTCAGGGACTGCACAGGTTGAATATTGAAGACCTTCAAGGCCGCTGTGACCTGAATGTATAATTGCACTCATCGTTTTGGATACGTTCATGGATGTTACCTCCCTGTATAATATAGGTTACTCTGTCATCGGAGTATTCCTTGAGAAGCACTCAGGCTGCTCGTTATGGAGTCATTGTACAGTCGAGATAGAAACACGTAAAATAAACAAAAACGAAGGTGAGTATCATTATTAATGATAGATAAGAATAATAGAGCATTTTGGTGCTTACATGAGATTTGGATATGTATTAATACGCTCATATAACGATAAGCAGGTGAAGAATGAATGGATGCAGGTGATTTGAAAATATTCCAGGCGGTTGCCCGTGAAGGCAGTATCAGTAAAGCGGCAATTGCACTGAATTATGTACAGTCTAATGTGACCACACGGATCAGGCAGTTGGAAGCACAGCTGCAGGTATCGCTGTTTCATCGCTCCAATCGGGGGATGCTGCTCACTCCAGCAGGGGAGAACCTGCTGGGATATGCAGATCGAATATTGGAATTATTAAATGAAGCAGAGCAGGCAGCACAAGATGGAAGTCCACCGGCGGGAAATCTTCGTTTGGGTTCGATCGAGACCGCAGCTTCTCGTTTCCTGACACCACTTCTGGCGGAGTACTGCGCATGTTATCCGAAGGTACATTATTCCCTTGTCACAGGTGGTACGCATGAGCTGAATCAGAAGGTTATTGAACATGAATTACATGGCGCTTTGGTGTATGGTCCGGTTCATCATGCGAAGCTGAATTATATAAAAATGTACAGCGATGAACTGGTGCTCATTGTTAAACCGGGTGAGCATGACATGTCTGTGCTGCTCAGCAGGCCAATGTTATTTTTTGAGGTTGGATGCAGCCACCGAGCCCAGGCCGAGGATTTTTTAAAAACTCAAGGGGTTCATTCGTTGAACGTCATGGAATATGGAACACTGGCCACGATTATCGATGGGGTTACTGCCGGGTTAGGCGTATCCTTGCTTCCCCGCTCTTCGGTAGTTCAAGCAGCCTCTAGAGGTGAGGTCGAAATCGTATCACTCCCTGATCCGTATTCTCGTCTGGAGGTAGGATTTGTGTACGCTCGTGGTGAACATAGTTCAAACGCGCTTCAGGCTCTAGTGGAGATTATGACGGTACCCGAACAGTAAAGGAGAGGTTGATTTTGGTTAAACGTACAGGCTCTGAAAAGGAACATGATGTAGATCCAAATAACAAATTAACGCTTGCTGATGCATTCGGTCAGGCAGCGTATATTGTAGGCGGGCACGGCAGCCGCAAAGTGAAAGTGCTGCAGGAGGCGCTGGAACAGGTAGATGGAGAAACATTCAGTGACCACTACGGTCACGGTTCAATTATTGATGAGTTCCAACAGGAAATGGCAGATGTGCTAGGGAAGGAATCGGCGGTTTTTTTTCCAAGCGGCACGATGGCGCAGCAGATTGCACTTCGTATCTGGTGTGACCGGGCAGGTATCAAGCGAGTTGCGTATCATCCACTGTCTCACCTGGAGATTCATGAAGAAGATGGGCTAAAGGAGCTGCATCAGATCGAAAGCATTTTGCTGGGCGAAGCGGATCGTTTGATTACACTGGGCGATGTGAGAGGAATGAAGGAGAAATACGCCTGTTTGTTACTTGAGTTACCGCAGCGTGAGATAGGCGGGCAACTGCCGGCTTATGAGGAACTGGAGGCGATTTCGGCGTACTGCCGTGAGCACGGGATCAAGCTGCATCTGGATGGAGCGCGGCTGTTTGAGATCACACCTTATTATGAGAAAACACCTGCGGAGATTTGTGGTTTGTTTGATAGTGTATACATCTCTTTTTACAAAGGGATTGGCGGAATTGCGGGAGCTATTCTTGCTGGAGAACCGGACTTCATGCAGGAATCCAAGGTGTGGAAACGGCGGCATGGCGGGGATCTGATTGGACTATATCCCTATATTCTCAGCTCCCGGTATTATTACAACGAACGTGTCGGCAAAATGGGGCATTATTACGAGCAGGCCAAAGAACTGGCCGCATTGTTCAATGCATGCCGCGGGATTCACACGATCCCTGAAATTCCCGTCTCCAATATGTTTCACATTTACTTCGCACTTGCCGCTTCCGAAGTTGAACCGCTGCTTGTGCAGATGGCGCAGCAGTTTGATATCGCGATTACATCGTATCTGAACAAAACCGGAGGCAGCAGCTGCTCATTCGAAATGTCGACAGGGGATCGTTATGATCTGGTGCCGCAGGACAAGCTGCAGGCCGCGCTGACCTGGCTGGACGGGGAGTTGCAAAACAGATGAAATCCGTAGAACTAGACCCGATTCGGGATTTGTTGGTGCAGGCATATGGTACAACGATGGGGAGTGGCAGTAAACCTGATACCGAGCAGGACATCGAGAGTTTCGAGCAAAAGTACCAAGTGAAGCTGCCTTCGGCATACCGTGCGCTGCTGCTAGAATTCGGGGCGTGCAACTTTGGTGACCCCGCTTTGTATTCAGTCAAAGAGCTGGACTGGGCGTATCCCGAGTTTCTGGATGCCTATCGAGAGTACGAGAAGGAATACGACCTGCCTGACGGGCTGAAGCTATTTCCAATCGGCGGATTCGGTGAGGGCAGCATGGCCGTTTTGGATGAATCCTCTGGCAAAGTGATGATGCTCATTCATGACAGCGGCGAGGATATTCCTTTAGTAGAGATCGAGTCTGATTTTTGTGCACTCATGACGATGCATGCAGAGTCTGCAATCTGGGTGGAGGAGCAGATGAAGTAACGGGGAGAGGGGAGGTGTATCAGGTGTAATGGATATTCGAAAGTTACGCTACTTTATCGCCGTGGCAGAGGAACTTCATTTCCACCGTGCGGCCGAAAGATTAAACATGACTCAACCGCCTCTGAGTCAACAGATTCAAAATCTGGAAGAAGAACTTGGCGTAAAGCTGTTGGAACGTACGAAAAAGATGGTTAGGCTGACACCTGCGGGAGCTGTGTTTCTGGATCAGGCAAGACTAATTTTGGCTCAGCTTGAACGATCTATCCATCTCACACAGAAGGTTGACCAAGGCATCGTTGGTCATATAACGGTAGCTTTTGTGGATTCGGCTTCAGGCAGTATGATGGTCGATGTGTTAAGGAGATTTCGAGCAGCGTACCCACAGATCGAAATTACACTACGTGAGATGACATCTTCTGAACAGCTGCAGGCACTGCAGGATGGACAAATCCATATTGGATTTTTACGATATCAGGAGCATACGCCAAATGTATCCTTCCAGGTCTTCCAGGAAGAAACGTTAATGGCGGTGGTTCCAGACGATCACCCTTTGGCAGAGCAGATTCAAGTGTCGATTACTGACTTGGCGGAAGAGGATTTTATATTGTTCCCTAGCCATCTGGGTTCACCGTTTCATCGTCTCGTTCGGGAGTACTGCAGGGAGCATGGAGTAGAACCGCGAATTAAGCAGGAAGCAATCCAGATGTATACGATTGTGAACCTCGTTGCTGCAGGCATGGGAATCTCCATAGTTCCTTCTTCGGTGGAGGTGTTTCAGCGCAGAGGTGTGGTATTTTTACCTTTAATAGAAAAACCGCCCTCCGTACCCTTATACATGGCATGGCGGACGGACATGAATCAGGGTGTGATCACCCGTTTTATACACATGGACAGGAGCGACTAATCTACATTAACCCGTCAGGACAGGATTCCTCTCAATCCATTTCCCTAATATTTCATCAATTCGAGTGAGGATATCCTGATCCAGTTTCACACCGGAAGCTTTTACATTTTCCAGTACTTGTTCTGGCCCGGATGCCCCAATAATCACTGAGCTGACATAAGGATGATGAAGAACCCAGGCAACGGCGAGTTGAGGAAGAGTCAGACCTAGTTCCTTCGCTAGAGGAAGAAGCTGTTGTACAGCAGTCAGCACATCATCGTGCAGCCAATGACCGGCAAGCTTGTTGAAGAATGGTTTCCCTGCTTTGGCTGCTGCCCGTGATCCGGGCGGCACTGCTGAATACGGAAGGTATTTACCCGATAGTATGCCTTGAGCGAGTGGAGACCATGTAATCTGTCCCAGACCTGCTTGTACGCTTGCTGGCACAACTTCTTGCTCAATTACACGCCATAACATCGAATACTGCGGCTGACTCGCGATGAAAGGTACACGCAACTCTTTAGCTAGTGCGGAGCCCTGCTCAATCTGAGCAGCTGTCCATTCGCTAACCCCGATATAATGAACCTTGCCTTGACGAACAAGATCAGCAAACGCAAGGAATGTCTCTTCCAGTGGAGTGTGTGGATCATAGCGGTGAGCGTAATAGACATCGATATAATCTGTTTGCAATCGTTGTAATGAAGCACTGCAGGCTTCCATAATATGTTTGCGGGAAAGTCCTCTGTTATTGTGACCTGGACCGGTTGGATGACAGACTTTGGTGCATAGTTCAATACTCTCTCTTGGTACTCCCTTGAGAGCCTCTCCCAACACAGTTTCCGCCTTGGTATTCGAATATACGTCTGCCGTATCAAATGTCGTAATACCTGCCTCCAATGCAGCTTGGACACAAGCTTGTGCTGTTGGATCGTCAACTTGTGATCCATGTGTAATCCAGTTGCCCAGCGAAATCTCACTGACGGTTAAACCGCTGTTTCCCAATTTGCGATATTCCATTTGTCATGCCTCCTTACTCATCTGGACTTCATTGTAGCAAGTGCAGATGATCAGGTGAAATATCTATTAAGCACATGATTGATATGAAAAACATATCACAGGTTAATCAGCTCTCCTGAATATATTTACGATAGAGGGCAGGCGTGATTTCCTCGAACTTTTTAAATATTTTAATAAAATACCCCGCTTCATTAAATCCCAACTCATCGCTGATCTGTGAAACAGGCATGTCCGTGACTTCCAGCAACTGCTTGGCCCACTTGATTTTGAGCTTGGCGAGATAGGTAGTGAAATTCTCACCCGTCTCCTTGGCAAATAATCTGCTGAAGTAGCTTGGACTCAAATGGCACAGATCGGCTGCTTGTTTTAGCGATACTTGTTCGCTCTTATGACTATGGATATATTCAAAAGCAGGCTGGAGTACCGGATTGAGACTCTCCGTGTCACTGGGACTGTTTTTGAGATAAGCATCCGCAATGGCGTTGGTCATTTCCTTTTTAATCGACTCGATGTTGCGGATCGAATACCCCGGCAGGATGGTGGACAAGTTGACGGACTCCTGATTGCCGGAAGCTTTTTCGAACATCTCCACCAGCAAGTTTTTGTTCAGCGCTTCCTCGACAATATAGTTGCAGAGCAGGGATAACATATTGGAAATCTTCACAATCTCCTCGTACGTCATGACGGGTAATTGGTCGTAGTCTGCCTGCAGCTCCTTCATTTTCGCATCATGCATCGGTACGTTTTTGGACGTCACAATCTGCTCCAGGTCATTCCCTTTCTCGGGATCGGCGAGTTTGACTTGTCCAGCCATCACAGCACCAATGTATTTTCCATCAATCGTAATCGGAATCGCAATATCAATGATATTGAAATGACAGAGATAAACGTAAGGTTCGTTAAGGCGAACAGCCTCCAGACCGCCGCGTGAATCACATTTTTGACAATAGGGAAGAAGCTCGGGGTCTTTGCGAACATTCTGGCAGAATGCTTGACAGCTGCTGTGGCTGGTGACGGGTATGCCTTTATAATCGACGGTAAGAATGGCAAGTTTGGTTACGGTGGCAAGGGAATCTTGAAGGCGCTTCCACTTATCCAGGTCCAGTATTTTATTGATGTGCAGATATTCTTTAATCATGTGAAAACCTCCGTGGCAGACCGAATTCATCGATCGGAGAGTCGTTAAAAAGTTAAAAGTTGTACATATTAAGACGTGAACAGGACGGGTAATGGAAAATAGGAGGTCAAAATTCAACCATCTCATGACAATAACATACCACGATTATGCGAAAAAGCAAAAAATTACGATTGCAAATTATAATAATTTGTTATCAAAGTCCACTGTAAACCTCTTGTTTCTGCGTTATATTTAGGTCAATTGCAACAGTTAAAATTTGATGTAACACGGAGCAAGGCCGCTTCACCTTTGAATTTCAGTTAAGAGGGACGAGTGCTGCCGCGCAAAACATTCTATTAAATCTACTTTTAGGAGGCATATCATATTATGAGAAAAGCATTTATCAGCCCAACCAAATACGTGCAAGGCGAAGACGAATTGTTGAACCTGGGTTATTTCGTAAAATCCTTCGGAGATTCTGCATTGTTGATTGCACACCCGGATGATGTACAGCGTGTCAAAGCCAAGCTGGATGCAACAGCAGAAAAATTCAATATCACGTTTGTTGAAAGCGGTTTTAGAGGCGAATGTTCACGTGAGGAAGTTGCTCGTTTGCAAGAAATCGCGAAAGAAAAAGGCTGCACATGCACGATCGGTCTCGGTGGCGGTAAAGCCATTGATGCCGCGAAATGTGTTGCTGAAGGCGATGCACTGATCATCTGCCCGACAATTGCAGCGACAGACGCACCGACGAGCCACTCGGCAGTATTGTACACACCGGAAGGTTCTTTTGACGATTATGCATACTTCAAGCAAAGCCCAAGCGTGGTGCTCGTAGATACAACCGTTATCGCGAATGCACCAACACGTTTCCTCGTATCCGGTATGGGAGATGCATTGTCTACTTACTTCGAGGCAAGAGCAACAGCGAAATCCTATTCCCGTGTGAATGCAAGTCTGCCGATGGGTTCCCGTGAAGGGTACACACCATCTGCTGTAGGAACCAATGCTGCGCTGGCGCTTGCTAAATTGTGTTACGAAATGCTGCTTACGGACGGTGCCAAAGCAAAAGTAGCGAGTGACAGCAACGTGGTAACTCAAGCCCTGGAAAACATCGTGGAGACGAACATTCTGTTGTCCGGTCTTGGATTCGAAAGCGGCGGTCTGGCTGCAGCTCACGCGATTCACAATGGTCTGACGGTTCTGGAAGGTACACACCACTATTTCCACGGTGAAAAAGTATCCTTCGGTACGATTGCACAGCTCGTCCTTGAAAATGCACCAACCGAAGAACTGCACCAAGTGATGGACTTCTGTCTTTCCGTAGGATTGCCTGTAAGTCTTGCAGATATCGGCGTAGAAACCATTACACAAGAAGAATTGTTGAAAGTAGCAGAGATTGCGTGCATTCCAGAGGAATCCATCCACGCGATGCCATTCCCGATTACAGTTCCTGAAGTAGCCGCAGCGATTGCAGCAGCTGACCGAATCGGACGGGAGTACAAAGCTCGCCAGGAGGCAAAATAAATGAAAAAAATCATCAACCAAGCTGAACATGTTGTCATGGAAATGTGCAACGGGATTGCGCTCGCGCACCCGGAGCTGGAATTCCTAAAAAAATATAAAGTGATCAAACGCAGAGAGATTCAAACTGACAAAGTCAGCCTGATCAGCGGCGGCGGCAGCGGTCACGAGCCAGCACATGCAGGTTATGTCGGTAAAGGTATGCTGGATGCGGCTGTGTGCGGAGATGTATTTGCATCCCCTTCCCAAATCCAGGTTTATCAAGCGATCAAAGCAACGGCAAGCAGCAAAGGTACACTGCTTATCATCAAAAACTACAGCGGCGACATGATGAACTTCAAAAACGCAGCACATCTGGCTGAAGAAGATGGCATCCACGTGCAGTATGTACGTGTGGAAGATGACATCGCTGTGCAGGACAGCTTGTACACGGTAGGACGCCGCGGTGTAGCTGGAACTGTTCTGGTTCACAAAATTGCCGGTGCCGCAGCAGAAGAAGGACGCAGCCTGGAAGAAGTGAAGGCTGCTGCCGAGAAAGCGGCGCAGAACGTGCGCAGTATCGGCTTTGGTTTCACTTCTTGTACGGTTCCTGCCAAAGGAACACCAACCTTCGAAATTGCGGAAGACGAGATGGAGTTTGGCGTTGGTATTCACGGTGAGCCTGGTATTCGCCGGGAGAAAATCGTCTCTGCAGATGAGCTTGCAGGACGTATGGTTTCCGCATTGCTCAAAGATATGAAGCTGGATCAAAATGCGTCCGCCGAGATCGCTGTGCTTGTGAACGGTTTTGGTGCGACACCTCTGCAAGAGCTGTACTTGCTCAACAACTCGGTGCAGCGTGAGCTTGCAGGACATGCAGGTCTTAACGTAGCAACGACATTTGTAGGCAACTACATGACCAGTATCGACATGGCAGGTGCATCAGTTACCATTCTGAAGCTGGATGAGGAATTGAAAACCTTGCTGTTTAAGGAAAGCGACACACCTGCATTTAAAGTGTCTGGCCCTCCAGTGGCGCAAGTTGCTTACTCCGAAGCGCTGGAAGCGGTTGTGACTGAGGATGCTCCAGTATCTTATGAAGTGCAGACGGATGCGTCAGCAGCTGTTGTTGAAAACAATCAGTTCTCACTGGATAACATGGTTTACCTGATCGATAAAATGGGCGAGATCATCATCAAGAACGAAGTACCGTTCTGTGAACTGGATTCCCATGCCGGTGACGGCGATTTCGGAATGAGTGTAGCCAAAGGCTTCCGTCAATTGAAGCGTGAGTGGAACCACATCGTTAACGAAGAGAAAAAAGATATCGGTTCATTCCTCGATGCATGTTCTCTCGTCATCATGGAGTATTGCGGCGGAGCATCCGGCCCAATCTGGGGTTCGGCATTCCGTGCAGCGGGCAAAGCGGCAGGTGAGAAACAACAGTTGAATGTTGCTGAGTTTGCTGAAATAATGCAGGCAGCGGTTCAAGGCATTCAAGCAACAGGTGAACGTTCCTTCGGACGCGGTGCAGTTGTGGGTGACAAAACGCTGATCGATGCACTCGTTCCATGCGCAGATGCCTGGACGCAAAGCGCGGAATCTGGAGACGGCTTCAAATCCGCATTTGCCAAAGGTGCAGCGGCAGCGGTTGATGGTGCGAAGAAAACCGAAGATATCGTAGCACGTATGGGACGCGCAGGTACGGTCGGTGACCGCAGCCTGGGATATCCGGATGCTGGTGCGTATGCACTGGGTGTTATTTTCACTGAGCTGTCCGAGTCTTTGAAGTAGAAGATACTTCATTAATTAAAATAAGCTCGGATGACGATATAGAATAGATAAGATGATAAGTTATGAACAGACACAGGTGACGGCGCCGGAGTCCGGCGTCGTTATGTGTGCTTTTTTTAGGCCATATTGAGTCAATATTTACATGTACTCATTTACATCTAATTTGAATAGTTTAATTTAGTTTTATTGTTGGCTTGTATTGTTAGCTGCATTATGACATGCTGTTTCGCTCATTATTATGAACGGGAGCGTATGCATAGTGATATCTATTTATCTATATAATTTGAACTATTAAATTACACAATAACGGAGAGGATAGAAAAAACCTGAAGAAGCGAAGCGTTCGCCTTTATCACCGGATTTTCCCTTTTTAAAAGGGAATCAAAAAATCCGGGGATAACAGCGATCGGAAGGTTATTCTGTCATCGAAGTGCATGTGTAAACATCTTTAGTTCAAATTATATCGCATTTTATATTACTTAAAGGAGCCAACTATGAGAACAGTCACATCATTCTTGAAAAAACCGCAGGGGTTGCTGGTTTTATCACTCGCGCTGGTCATTTTCGGCAGCTTGTTTGCCGGTATGTTTAACACATCGTTCTATTCCGTCAAGGTTAAAGAGATCAAATTCCAGGCCGACCACGGAACGTTATCGGGTCTGCTGTACATGCCAAAAGGCGCGGGTGCCGATGACAAAAGACCGGTTATTATTACAACACATGGTTATTTGAACACGAAAGAAATGCAGGATGCACCTGCCATTGAGATGTCCAGACGTGGTTACATTGTGCTGGCGCTCGATATGTACGATCACGGGGATTCCCGCTGGAATGCACCAATTCCGGTGAAAGATATGTTTGGCACATTCTGGATTTATTCTCAATTCGATGCAGCTAAATATATCTATGATCAGGAATACACGAAAAAGGATGACAAGGGTAACGCGTATGTTGCGGTTAGCGGTCACTCCATGGGGGGATTCTCGACACTGCTCTCCATGTACATGGATGAGATGACGTCATTGCAAACAGGGCACCGCATGATCTATACCGGAATCTCTGTAGGCGCAGACTATTCGTATGCGGCAGCCGTGGCTCCGCAAGACCAGCTGCAGGCGGCTTTTGGAAGCCGAACAGTAGGGATGATTGCGGGTAAGTATGACGAGTTTTTCTTTAACAAATCCGACGAAGAGAAAACAGCCGCTGAAAAAGAAATCAAAGGTACCGTGATGCGCAAAGATTTTGCCGCAACGACTTCGGGTAAAGCATTCCTCGGACTGGCAGCAGATGCGCCAAGAGCGGAAACGGACAAGTTTACAGAAGTACAGTCCGGAGACCTGTTGGTGGATGGCAAAGTAGTACGCCCTTCGCAAACGGGCGAGCACATCATGTTTACACCGAATCAGACTCACCCGTGGAACCATTTTTCGCCAACGACAACGGGACATCTGATCGACTTTTATGCTCATGCTTTCAATGGGGTAACGTCACCGAACCAGACCAATGTGAATCTGGGATCGGGAAATCAGATCTGGTGGGCGAAGGAAGCCTTTAACTTTGTATCTTTGATCGGCTTCTTCCTGATGATTGTGCCTCTGATTACGCTGCTGCTCAGACTGCCATTGCTGCGTAAAGCGGTTAGCAGTGAGATTGCAACGGTATCCGCTGCCGTAAGCGGCAGACAAAAAACAATGTACTGGCTTGCGATTGCGTTCAGCACGCTGATTCCGGCCATTCTTTTCCCAACGCTGATGGATAAATCGGCAGACGGATTGAATGTACTGCGTATCATTGCTCTGATTCTGTTGATTGTAAGTGTGCTTGCTGCAGTCATTGGATTTGTCTTGGCTGGAAGCAAAAAGAATGATTATGCGGCAAGCCGCCGGATGAAAAATATCGGCGTAGGAAGCGTGCTGCTCGCCATTGTATCTCTTGCCATGTGGATTGTGTTTAACTATGCGAGCAAAATTGTCGTTACAGGCACATACTTCAATGAACCAACGACGAACCAGATCGTATACTGGGCGTTGGTATCGGCGTTAATTATGATGCTGGTGACCTTTGCATTCCACTATTTCTCCAAAAAGGATGCAGGTACCCGTTTCAGCGATTACGGGATTAGCTTGAATATCGGAACCATCATTGCCAGCCTCGTAACAGCTGTACTCGCGATTGTAATCGGGTATGCACTGCTGTTCGCAGTACAGGCAATCTTCGGAACGGACTTCCGCATCTGGACATTTGCAGTACGTACGTTTGAACAGGCACATTTCGTTACTGCACTGCGTTATGCACCACTGTTCCTAATCTATTACTTTGTGAGTGCCATTGCGCTGAACGCCAATACACGCGGCAAACGCGGCGGTATGTTCCTTGCGATTGTACTGAATGTTGGCGGACTGGTATTGTGGATGCTGGCACAGTATGGCAAAGACTTTATGACAGGTGTGGCGCTGTATCCAACTCAAGCACTGAACGGCATCCTGTTGTTCGCGCTGGTGCCATGTCTGATCATCGCTGCGGTATACGCACGCAAATTGTTTGAGAAAACGAACAATGTATGGCTCGCGGCATTTGTGAATACGCTGCTGTTTACGATGGTGACGGTGGCAAATACAGTTCTCTTCTGGAACTTGGTTTAGTGTGAAAAAAGATATGGTGTGCCTTTAGATTACACTTGACCACTCCGATGGCGACTATGCTTTCGATCGCTGTTATCCCCCGATTTTATTGAACTTTTCCTATGGGGAAAATCGGGTGATAAAGGCGGACGCTCCGCTTCTCCAGCATTAGTCTTCCATCTCCGTTTCGGTGTAATCTATGAGAACGTTCATATCCAACGTTTTCAAATTAAACGTTGGATAAAATATAGACCGCTCTGTGGGCTTGGCCTACAGAGCGGTCTTTTTTGTGAGACTACACGTGATTAGAGTTAACCGAAATTGGCGTTAGCTGTGGGAAATAGTGTAATCTGAGAGTAGAAGTAACTTACTTGAACGAGAAGGGAACGAAACATCTAATGACTCAAAAAATTTACTATGACGCTGCGTATACACGCCAGTGGCATACACATATTACAAATCGAGTGACGAAAGAAGATGGCGTATACGTTACGCTGGTCGAGACGGCATTTTATCCTCATGGAGGCGGACAGCCGTGTGATCTGGGACAGATTGGCGGCATTGCTGTTCTGGATGTGAACCTGGAGGACGGAGAAATATGGCATAAGCTGGAGCGTTCACCGGAGCAGGATGAAGTGGACTGTGAACTGGATTGGGAGCGAAGATTCGACCACATGCAGCAGCATACGGGCCAGCATTTGTTATCGGCAATTACATTGAAGCTGACGGATGCCATGACGCTCAGCTTTCACTTGGGCACAGACTACGCAACGATTGATGTGGCTGCAGAGACTCTCAGCGCGGAACAGCTGGCTGCGATTGAGCAGGAGGTGAATCGGCAGATTGTTCGCAATGCTCCGGTTCGCGCTTCATGGGTTACCGCCGAAGAAGCCGCACGTTTGCCTTTGGTGAAGCAGCCGACGGTGACGGAGGACATTCGCATCGTGGAGATCGAGGGTGTCGAGTACAATGCTTGTGGCGGCACGCATGTGGCGGCAACAGGCGAGATTGGCATCATTAAGCTGCTGAGAACGGAGAAGGTGAAGGGCGGTACTCGAATATATTTCAAATGCGGAATGAGAGCTTTGAACGAATTTACAGCTGCACAACAAGTACTGAACGGGATTACGGCAAAATTAAAGACAAGTCGGGACGAGCTGCTGGAGCGCATTGAGAAAATGGAGCAGGAGCAAAAGCTGCTGCAAAGCGAGCTGAATGCAGTAAAATCGACCAACGATTCTTACTATGCACAGGAACTGCTTGCGGCAAGGGAAGGGCTGGTCATTGCCCAGATTTTCGAGGATAAATCTCTCAAGGATATGCAAAGTCTTGCCACCAAACTTACCGCAGAGCATGAAGGTTTGGTACTGTTTGCCAGCATCTCGGAAGCGAAGGTTGTGCTGGCACAGAACGGACAGCCGCCGGAATGGGCATGCGGGCCGTTTTTCAAAGGCAATCTGGGGGCTTACCAGGGTAAGGGAGGCGGCAGTGAGAAATTAGCTCAGGCGGGTTTCGCGAGCAGTGAGGATGCGCTGGCATTTTATGAATTCACGAAGGAACAGCTTGGACACCATTCCTAAATTTGGAGGAGGCTGAAGCATGTCAGAACGTATCCCATGTATAAGCGAAGGGTGCGACCATAAGATTTTACCAGCGACCGCTGCCAAAACGGGCGGGTACTGCATGCCCTGCAAGCAGGAAATGGAGCGTGAAGCCCACCAGCGGTACATTGAGGCAAATCGGCGGGATGTGAATCTGTATGAAGGGATTACGGATGAGGTGCAGATTTTGAAAATCATGCATGAATCTCGCACATATGATGAACTTGTTCGATATGTACCGTATAAATATTCCATGGAACAGGTATATCTATCTCTTTCAGCAGGGCAGCAGCAGGAGATGAAACAATATGCGATGGAGCTGATCCGATCAGATGATGAGGATACCGGCAAAGATATTTTGGTATATCTCGTGTGTTACCATGATCTGCCCCTGACTGCGGAGATTCCGGAGCTTCTGAATCGGGAGATCGTTTATCCGGCTGTTTTGTTCAAAAGCGCCTCTGGTGAGACGCGAGATCATCTGCTGCAGCAGGTGAACACCGATGAGGGAAATCGCAACCTTATCTTGATCATGCTGGCCTTCATTGGCGACGATGTTGTTGTGCAGCAGTTCTGGCAGTGGAAGCAGTCTCCACCAGAGTGGGCTGACAAGCTGTATGCCGCACCTGATGGTTACGCCCTGCAGGCGGGTTGGGAGTTAACCGAAGAAGGGCAGCGAAGAGAGTTATTTATGACCCCGAGTTATTCATTGTATGAAGCAGGGGAGAGTAATGCAGCGAGAAGTGAGAGCGACAGCCTTGCTGGTGATCTAGTTTCTTTGCTCGCACCAAGTTTCTATCATTGCCCGTGGTGCAGCAATCCAATCGTCAGCTTAATGAATTTACATGTGAAGCATCCATCGCTTCAGTCTGTCCACTGGAATTCTCCACAACTTGATGTGCAGACCTGTCTGATATGCAGCTGTTATGGCGTGGTCTACATGGAGATGGATTCCACAGGCAATCCAGTCTGGAGCAAGCATAATGTGAAGCCTGATGGATTCGATGAGTTAGATATAGAAGAGATGAAGTTGGATATTTCGGGATTAGTGTCTCGTACATTGGATTACGCAGGAGCAGAAGAAGGAGAGTCACTGGCACAGATCGGGATAGAAGAAGGAGAGCAGGAACAGGGATGGCAGCAGGGAAAGGAACAGGAGTCGGTGCAGGAGCAAAAGCAGAAGCAGAAGCAGGTACAGCGCCGTTCATTCTGCATTGCGCCTGAACCACGCCGACCTTTTCATGGCAGTGAATGGGCCATGGAACCTTCGCTGTCTCAGGTTGGCGGGCACCCCGGATGGGTGCAGGATGCAGACTATCCAGAATGTCCTGCCTGCTCTACTACGATGAAGGCGCTCGGTCAGCTGGATGGCGAATTAATTCAGGAGCATGGTGAAGGTGTATATTACATGTTTGCTTGTGAGCCATGCCAGATGACGGCAGTATCGTATCAGCAGTCTTGAGGTTTAAGGCGTAAGCTGTTTCTGGCCGTTTTCCACTCTAACGATCACAGGAATCCTTATTTGAGCGATTCAGACTGTTTTAGAATTCTAACGATCCGTAGAGACGTTATTTCGTTGTCAAAGGGTTCTTTTCGCTTGAAAACACCTGATTTCGATGAAATAGCGTCGCTGAGGATCGTTAGGTTTTTTTAGGCCGTATTTTGCCCAAATAAGCTCCCTACGGATCGTTAGCGGTGGTGATAGTTTTCATTGATAGTCGTAGAAATCTGCAGTGGAGTAAAGTGAAGTGAAGCGGGGGCGAGCGCGAATACCAAGCCGATGCATATCCAGTTGGTTGCCAAGATACACTGTGAGTTAAAGTAGAGCACGAGAACTTTCATATAACATGGTGTTGAATACTTCTAAAGGCTTGTTCTTTGCGGATAGCAGCAGAGAGAGCGGACGTTTGATGACGGTAATCGTAAGCGTGCATGTAAAGCTTAGGCAGATAACTTCAACAGCGAAATTAAACCTTGGTAGGATAAAATAAACCCTTCTGTATTGGACTATGCCAACTCCTTTCACTAAACCAAACTATTGTTGTCATAAAACCTGACATCGTTGTAAGATGAAATCATTGATTCAATTCGTAGTGATGTGTCATTTACAAAATGTCGGCAGGAGTGGGAACGATGGAAATTAGAGTGGATGATCTGAGTGGTAACCAGGTAAAGGCGTTAATCGCCGAACATTTATTGGGTATGGCGGCGGATTCGCCGCCCGAGAGTATACATGCTTTGAATCTGGATGGACTGAAAAAGCCAGAGATTACATTCTGGTGTGCATGGGACGGAGAGGAACTGCTCGGCTGCGGAGCGATCAAGGAACTAAACGCAGAACATGCTGAACTGAAGTCAATGCGTACGGCTTCGGCTCACTTGCGCAAAGGAGTAGCCCGTGGAATTCTGGCTCATATTATCGACGAAGCGGTCGCTCGCGGATATCAACGAATCAGTCTGGAGACGGGCTCCATGGATTCATTTATCCCGGCACGGAAACTTTATGAGGATTTTGGGTTCGAATATTGCGAGCCGTTTGCTGATTATATTTTAGATCCGAACAGTGCATTTATGACCAAAGTAATTGGATGAAATCATGGATGAATCTGTAAAGAAACCAGTCTCTATAACATGGAGACTGGTTTTATTCCGTTTAAAATGAAACATTTGATACAGTCCATGCCGCGCAAAAAGTGGTAAACTAAAATTTGGGCTTTGAACGCTGTGACGCATCAATGAAATGGAGGGTGAAGGTGATGGTCTACTGGTGGTTTGAGGAAATGAACCCATTATTCATTGTTTTTGTGCTGTGCCCCTTAATTGCCGTACTGATAGGAGTCTGCTGGTATACCGCAGCATGGTGCAGCCGGACAATCGCTTTGGGCGTATCCTTTCTGTTACCTTTGCTGTATATAACCACTGACTGGATGACGTTTACCGCTAATCTGGGTGCGTGGCTGATGTATGGGATCATGTATGGTCTGATCACTTGGGCGGCTTACCGATTACTTTGTACGTTTAAAGGGTATAAATCATAGGCATATCCTATGTTTGGGATGAATTGGCCGCACAGAATAGGTGGGCTGATTCGCCTTTGATAGGGTATACTGGACATTATATTGTTCAAAAATAGACAGGATTACAGACGTTTTGTACCTCAGGAGGATTTCAATTGGCTCAGACTCAGACGGAAGAATCATTACAGAAAAAATTAAAACCCAGACACATCACTTTTATGGCGATGGGTGGTGTCATTGGGACAGGTATTTTTAAAGGCAGTGCGGGCACGATCGGTCTGGCAGGCCCGGGTGTTATTGTGACGTACATTTTCGCGGGGCTGCTGTTACTTGTGGTCATGGCTGCGATGGCAGAGATGGCTACGGTATACAAGAATAGAAACATGAAAGATTTTGTACAAGAGGCATTTGGCAGCCGAGTTTCATTTATTATGGGATGGATGTACTGCTTCCTGTGGTTATCGGTGTGTGTCATTGAGGTGATTGCTGCAGGCAGCTTCCTGCAGTATTGGTTTGCAGATGTACCGCTGTGGATGCTCAGTCTGGCGTGCGCGGCATTTATAATATTGGTGAATCTGCTCAGCGTTGGTGTGTTCGGGGAATTTGAGTTCTGGCTGGCCGGGATCAAAATTGCAATGATCATTATTTTTATCGTTCTTGGGGCGGGGCTGATCTTTGGCCTCATTCCAAGCGATAACACACCTTATCTGCAGAACTATACACAAGCTGGCGGGTTTTTCCCGAATGGCTGGACGTCGATTTTCTCAGCACTGCTCGTAGTCATGTTCTCGTATGGTGGGTCAGAGCTGATTGGTTTGACGCTGACAGAGACGGAAAATGCGGAGAAAGTGATGCCTAAGATCGTGGGCAATTTTATGCTCAGAATCATCTTGTTCTTCACGCTGCCCATTCTGATTATCTGTGGTCTGATTCCGTGGAACGAGATTGGACCGGAAAGCAGTCCGTTTGTACAGGTGTTGGCGTCAACTGGCCTGCCGGGGGCTGCACATATTATGAACTTTATTCTGGTGACGGCGGTGCTGTCTGCAGCGAACTCGGGTATCTACGGAGCATCCCGCATGATGCATTCCATGGCTGTCGGCGGGGAAGCTCCAAAAGCACTTGCCAAGACCAATCGCAATGGCAGTCCGATTAACACCTTGCTGGTGTGTACAGTTGTTCTGCTGGCTGGTTCTATGCTAGGACTGTTTGCACAAGATCAGCTGTTTAGAGTGCTGCTTGCTGTTCCTGGCTTTGTCGTTATTCTGGTCTGGATCTGCATCGCTGCGTCACAGCTCAAATTGCGTAAAAAATATCCGGTTCAGCCTACCTTCAAGGTATGGGGGTTCCCTTACATTACCGGAACGGTTGTTATGATACTCAGCATCATTGCTCTGATGTTTGTGTTTGATGAAGGGAATCGATTCAGCATAAGCATTTGTCTCGGCGTACTTGCACTGCTGACGATCTGGTCTTTGATTCGATTTCGGAAGATGGAAAGCCGGTTGTCGGGACGATAGGAAACCTGGATAAATCCAGTGTAAAACAGAGCCTATTACAAAAACAGATATAACGATCATATATTTTGGATAAAGATCTCGGTGCTTGCGCCGGGATTTTTTTATTAACAAGGATGTGAGTAGGATATAGGTATGGCCTTATTACATAAATAATATCTTGAAACAACAGTTGTCCGATATTCGTTTGTATAAAATGCTTGACCCTATGAAGAAAAAAAGGATAATATAGGATTTAAAGACCAAATATATCCATTAATGAGGTGATTAGTGTTTAAAGTTATTATTTTCAATTCATTTAAAAGATGTAATCAAGGTCGTTTTTTCTTTTTTTAATTACAATTTGGGAGGAATTAAAAATGAAAAAGATCGTTAGTTTAGCTCTTTCTATGAGTCTGGCACTGAGTGTTCTTATTTTTCCTTCAAGCCATGTGAGCGCAAGTCAAGAAGTTTCTATTAAAACTGATATGAATGTCTATCAGAAAATGAAGGAAGCAGGAATGACGGATAAGGACATTCAGACATTACAACGGAAAAATGCTGAAGATCTCAAATTTTTAAGTGAGGGTGGTTTAGAGAGGAAAGCTCTGAATGATCAGAAGTTACTCTCGAACATTCCAAATAAGGAAAAATCTTTGGCATCCTCTGTATTAGGTACATACGGTGACATTTTAGTCGCGTATAACGCTAGTTCTTGGGGCATAGATTTTGGTTATCCAGGACATGCTGCTATTGTTGCAATAGCTAATACTCGAACCGTTGAATCTTTCCCTGATGATGGAGTGCAGTATCATGTAAACGATTGGGGGAATCGTTCCAATGTGTATGCAATGAACGTTAAAGGAGCAACTGCAAGTCAGTATAATAAAGCAGCAAATTACGCTGCACAACAAATTGGAAAGCCGTATAACTGGAACTTTGTTAACCCGTGGACTGAGGATAAATTTTATTGTTCTCAATTGGTATGGAAAGCATGGAAAACACAAGGGATAGATGTGGATTATATAACGATTGATCCTATTGTAACTCCTATGGAAATAGCTAAATCAGGCAATACATTGATCTACTACAGCAACTAAATAATTGATATTTCGGGAAATCAGAGTGAGGAAGAAGGGGCTTTTTCTTCACTCCTGATTTTCTTTTATAAAGGGAGGGAACGATGGAGAAGTGAACATAAAAAACAAAAAATTAATTCTAACTACAATCATTAGTCTGTTTGCGATAGCTATTTCCATACTGTTGTACACACCCTTTCAAAAAATAACATCGACAAATACTAATACGGGCATCGAATTTGCAGTTGTATACTCCAATGCGATGGACGAAGGATTCGAAGTGGTGAAGTATGATAATCGTGGAAATATACTAAACGAACAAAGATTCAAAGAGGGTCAAGCCATATATTACTTTTCAGAATTCAAGGATAATTATTATTTAATGTCAGAACGTAAAAATCGTCATTATATTTTGAATGAGGATGGAGAAGTTAACCTGCTTTTTGGGCCTGAAAAATATGAAAAGGATCGAAATATAGGATCAGCTTTTTCACGTAGTAGCGAGAAGTATATGTTTTATTCCATGAATGTTGGAATTAATCCCGAGTATTCACCCAATGAATATATGAGTGAGCTGGTATATTTTGATGGTTCTAAAAGTAGGAACATAGAATTGTCAGGATATATTCAATCGGTTGTTGAACAAAATAACAAGGCATATGTTTTATCTTTTAATGGGAATAATAATAAACTAGGAATATATGTAATAGATTTATTGGAAAATAAAGCAATTAAAACAATACCTATAGACAACCACCTTAAGCAGTTCGAAGGCTACTTTCCGACTGGGCTAAACAATGGATCTCCCCTACAAGTATATCAAAATAAATTAATACTTATCTTGGACGGAAACACAAAAGATACTCAACATCGACCTATTATGCAGATTATTAATCCTGATAGTGGAAAACTTGAGCAGGAATTATCCATTTCAAACCAAGATTTTGAGGTTTATGACACACAAGTGCATGAAGATAAGCTATATATAATCTCAAGTGACTCTAGTTTTATTGAATATAATGGATTAAGTGACAAGAGCAAAACAGTTCATTTAGATCAAGATAAAAATTTTGTGAAAAAGAGGGAATCAGACAGAGGCAATATATCAGGCATAAAAATCATTGGAAACAAAATATATATATTGTATGATTTTGTTAAGGAAGTTCCATCCAAAAGGAACAGAGAAATAAGGGCGTACAATCTGGAAACAGGAGATGAAGAAGTCAAAATAACATTGAATTATCGGTCCGACAAAGAAATAATAAAATTTTTTAGTTTGAATTGAATAGGAGGTGTGCACGTGATTTATTGGTTTTATAGTGGGCTTAATCCAATGATACCTGTTTTTATAATCTGTCCTATTATTGTGATTCTTATAGGGACGATGGCGCATTTTGGTAAATTAAACCTTGTCCTAGGCATGTGTATTTCTTTTTTGTTACCCTTGTTATTTATAGCTGTCAATGCAGCTACATTCAAAGCCAATATTGGAGCATGGATAATATATGGAATAGGTTACAGTATCATTACATTAATTGTTTACAAGTTTCTAGGTTTTCTAAAAAAATAAAATATAAATACTACAAAGAAGACAGCCTGAGATATGGCTGTTTTAAGTCTGTACATAAATAAATCGGTGTTAGCTGCTTAAGGTGCCATTGCTCTGATGTTTGTGTTTGAGAAGGGAATCGATTCAGCATCAGCTTCTGCCTCGGCGTACTTGCACTGCTGACGATCTGGTCTTTGATTCGATTTCGGAAGATGGAAAGCCGGTTATCGGGATGATAGGAGTTGTACTTTCAGGCAGACGCTGATATTGCACACGCATGGCAGAAGGCTCAAAAGACCGCACTAACTGAAAAGGAAATAGAATGGTTCAAAAAACTAGCCAATCATGAGCTTAAAGAAAAGCAATATATGGATGGCGGTATGCCCTTAAGAGATCCGTCTACATGGAATAATGACACAAAAAGATTTGATCCGGATCCTTTGAAAAATGCACACGATAAGGCAAATATAACAGATCCCAATCCAACAGCATCCTTCCCAGGCTATGATTCTGGTTCAGATTATATTAAACATATGGATGATGGGATTGATTATTAAATATGAGGTGAGAGCATGTATCTTAAACAAGCAGTTGCGAGGATAAATAATATTGATTGGAGCTTGGTGGGCAGTATTGCTTCTAAAGTGGAGGCTGACTTGGCGTGTGAATTCCTGCGAAGATTGGCCTGTTTTTTCAAAGAAGAGGGGATCAGACCGATAAAACCTTTAGTTGCTGACATAGCAAAATTACTAGGTGATACTGAAGAAGTGGAGGTATCGGATTATTTCAATTCAGAAGTTGTTGAGTTTTTAGGAGAAAATATATATGTGAAGAATATTATTCAATATTATTTACATCTTGCTAAGTATGCTGAAGAACGCCCAGAAACATATAGGCATTTGAATGTATATGAACCTTTGATTAAAATTCTTGAAAGGAAGGGGATGTTTGTTCTTAGAATAAATGCTTTGGATATTGTGAATGGATCACATATCCCTTTAGAAGACTGGTATGAAAATTTTGTGAACATGAACTCCCTTGAAATAGATCAGTTAGGGGAGTTTACTGTTTGATTACAGAAACGACCCCAAAGTAATCCGATAAAGATAATAGAATCTTAAAGAAAACCTCCAACTACCATGTTGGAGGTTTTCTTTGCCTAAAACTCTCTGAAACACTTCGTTTCATAAGCCTTATAAAGCCACCAATACCAAAACTAACACTACAATGATAGCGTTTTTATGTAAATCCAATATTTTCTTGCCTAATTCGACATATTCGTATACTATTTTCCCATAACTTAGTGCTTCAAGCGCATGTTTTTTGGGTATGACCTAGTCAAAAAGGCTTGGGTTTGTGGGGAGGAAGAGGGAGCGAATGATCGGTTTTTTCAGAAAACGCCTGGTGATGCGAATTGCGGCTGTGGTAACACTGGTCATTACGATTATAGCGGTGGGAAGCATGCTGACGCAGATCGCTAATGTGAAGCTTGCTGCACAGCGGGCTATCGCGAGTTACAATATCCAGATTGCCGAAAGTTATGTAAAGCAGCTGGATACAGCATCCTATCTGGGATTTGCCAAGGATCCCAAGGAGAATGAGGAGTATCTCCGCATTCGGGATGAACTGGATGATTTTCGTGTGCGTATTGGTGCCATGTATGTATATTTCGTCAAAATTGACGAAAAAGGAAGCCCGCTTATAATGGTGGACGGGATGAAGGATGCGGATAAAGCTTCAGCGATCAACGAAGTGACCGACATTCCAGCCAATGCGGTTCAGAAGCTGCTGCAGGGGGAAACAGCAAGTTCGCCGATCATTAATAATCCGGAGTATGGCGACTATATTTCGTCCTATGCACCGATTCTGGACAGCAGCGGTGGTCTGGCAGGTGTGATTGGAATTGATACAGGGATAGCTGTCATCGGAGGTATTGAGACTGATATATTGAAATCAAGTCTTCCGCTGTATGTGATCCTGCTTATCGCAGCACTTGTCGGTATAGCTGTAGTGATGTGGTTTATCGTTAGAGGATTGCGTCCGCTTCATCCACTTAAATCAAGTGTAGAAAAGATGGCACAAGGCGAGCTTGCCGAAGCTAATCGTACTTTGACAGCATACCGTTTGCGGAGTAAAGATGAGATTGGAACAACATATGAAGCGATGATACATATGTCTGGTAACCTGAATAAAATCGTAAGTGATATGGTTGGTGGAGTGGCCTCAACAACCGAATTGTTATCCGAATCCACCAAGGCGTTTAATCGAAGCACGGATGAGATGCTTGCTATGAGCCGAACTGTGGATCGTGCTGTGGAGGAGATTAGACAAGGTGCGCATACCCAGAAGCAAAGTGCCAGTGACAGCGCCCATGCGATGGAAGAGATTGCAAAAGGCATCAATGATATATCTGAATCCTCCAATGTAGTGTCAGATGCGGCAGCAGCAGCTCTTACTGCGGCGGAATCGGGGCAGCAGCGCATGACCGTGATGAAGAAACAAATGGAAAACATCTCTGAGGTATCTGGGGAGGTTACCACGATGGTGCAGGTGCTGAACAACTATTCTGCTGAAATCAGCGGTGCACTGCATACGGTGCGTGACTTTGCAAGTCAGACCAAACTGCTGGCACTTAATGCTTCGATCGAGGCGGCCCATGCGGGTGAGCATGGCAGAGGATTTGCCGTGGTTGCGGAAGAAGTGAGAAAACTTGCCGAAGCTTCCAGTTCATCGATGGAACGAATCTCGGATCTGCTGCTTCGCATTGAACAGGAATCACAGCAGATTGGTACCCGTATGGTTGATACCGCTCAGGAGATCGGTCAAGGCGTAATATATACAGCCGAGGCAGAGCTGACGTTCTCACAGGTTGTAGATGCATTTCAACTGGTAACCCAGCGTATTCAAGAGGTTTCTGCTGCGGCTGAGGAAATTACAGCGGGCTCGGAAGAAGCGGCAGCTTCCGTCAACACCATTTCACAGATTTCTGCAGGCGTGTCCGATCATTCGGATGAGATTTACCGTCTGATGCAGGATCAATCCGTGATGTTCCGTAAGGTCGCGGAAACATCTACGATGCTGGAACAGCAGACGAATGAGATGAGCGAAGCCGTAGAAAAAGTGAAGGTATAAATTTAGTTATAGGAAAAGTAAACCCCTTAATGACTACGAATAGAAGACAAGCAGATAGAAAGATTTGAAAAGAAACATGATACAGGAAATGTAACGAGATCAACGGTAGATATATAAAGACAAAAAGATATAACATCAGAGTTAATAAGCAAAAGTGCTCCGCCCAAGTGGAGGAGCACTTTTTGATGAGAGCAGATAGCACCTTGCGGCGAAGATATCAGATCACGGGATAACAGATCACAGATGGCCCAGTTCAATCGCTTGTTTGAAGCGTCGGGCAAATTGTTCTGCCGCAGCCGCAGCCTCTCTGGATTCTGTCTGCACGAAGCCGATCTGCATTTTGGGCTGCTGGATCTCGGTAATCTCGACCATCTTAATCAATCCTTCTTTCCAAAGCGGGTGCTGGTGAAAGGAGAAGTCATGCCCGATGGTTGCGGCGATGTTATTTTTCAACACCGTGCTGATGGCTTCCGAATTATTGGTCTTGAATAAGATGGACAGATGCCCATATTCATAGGTGAACTCTTGCAGGAAATCCTCAATAAAACCGTCCCGATATAACGCGAGTTTATGTTCTTTTAGCTGCTCAGGGGTGACACGTGTGTGTTTGGCCAGTTCGGACAGCTGATGGGTGCATACAACAAGCTTGCTTGAATACATTGGTGTAAAATGCAGTCCATCCAATTCGCGCAGTTGTTTCGCGTAAATGGCGATAAAGCCCAGATGTGTCTTGTTCATACGAATGTCTTCAATGACTTCCATGGAACCTTTCTCTTCAATGGACAGTCTCAGCTGCGGATGGTCCCGCTTCATGTCGGCAGCTGACTGCACCAGATAATGCATGACACTTGGAAAAGTAGCAACATGCAGATCACCTGTCAGCGTAGAGGCGGCTTCATTCAAAGCTTTCAATTCATCGATTCGCTGCAGGATGTCCAGCGCTTTGGCGATAAATTGTCTGCCTTCCGGTGTGGGATGGGTGCCCTGTCTGGAACGCACGAATAGAACCAGGCCCAGCTCTTTTTCCAAACGGTGAACGGATTGGCTAATAGCAGATTGAGTGACGTGAAGCTGCTCTGATGCAGCGGAGAAAGATTGGGTTTTTGCGATTTCAACAACGTATTCGAGCTGTTCCAGATTCATGGGTTCATCCCCGTTCAACATTAGTAAAAGTAATGTTAACATAAATATCTATAAATATGAATAATGAACGAATAGCGATATAATATATAGACAAGCAGGATACTAGTTCATTATTAGTTGAACTTTTATTTACACAGTAACGAAGAGGACAGAAAACCTGAAAGATCGAAGCTGCCAGCTTTCTGAGAGCAGGCTGGCATCGGAAGCATACGCTCCGCATTTATCATCTGATTTTTACCTTTGCAGAATGGAACCAAAAAAATTGGAGGGTAACCGTGAAAGGTTATTTTGTCATCGGAGTGCTCAGTGTGAACATCTTAGTTCGACTAATTTAAAAAGGGGATGACAGAATGAAGGCAGCAGTATGGTATGGACACAAAGACGTACGTGTGGAAGATCGCGAAGTGCCGGTTGCTCAGTCAGGACAGGTTCAGATCAAAGTTGAGTACGCCGGGATCTGTGGCAGTGACCTGCACGCTTATCACCATGGCGTAGGTATTCAAGAGGGAGAAAATCACCCGCTTTCAGGTCAAAAAGCACCATTGACGCTGGGGCATGAATTTGCAGGTACGGTTAGTGGTATAGGTAATGGTGTAAGCGGTATCAACATCGGTGATCGAGTCGTGGTAGAACCGCTTTACCACTGCGGAACCTGCGAGTACTGTATCCAAGGCAGATATAATCAGTGTACACAGTTTGGTTTTGTAGGGTTAAACGGTGATGGTGGTTTTGCTGAATACGTAGTAGTTGAATCTTACATGGTACACCCAATACCAGACAATGTTTCCTTTGAAGAAGGGGCACTCGTTGAACCGACTGCGGTTGCTTTTCATGCTGTACGTCACAGTAAGCTGCAGGTGGGGAACAAGGTGGCTGTATACGGAGCAGGTCCAATCGGCCTGTTAACAATCCTGTCAGCCAAAGCAGCCGGAGCATCTGAGGTGTATGCTGTCGATGTATTCGAGGATCGTCTGGAACTGGCGGCTAAACTTGGCGCAATTCCGGTGAACAGCAGCAAGGTGGATGCAACTCAGGTCATTACGGAGCAATCTGGCGGGATTGATGTGGCGTATGAAGCAGCTGGTGTGCAGCCGACAATGGATAGTGCTGTTTCAGTAATTAAAAAGGGCGGGGAAGTCGTAGTAATCGCGGCAATTCCAAATCCGCTGCAGGTGAATTTCTTCGACATGCTGGTGAAAGAGGCCAATCTGACGGCTACCTTGGCTTACCGACACATTTTCCCTGAAGTGATCGCTCTGATTGCTGAAGGAGCACTGGATGTGAAGCAGGTTATTACGAAAAAAATCAAACTGCAGGATGTTGTACAGGATGGCTTGGAACTGCTGATGAGCGATAAGAGTCACGCGAAAATTTTGATTGAAATTGGCGGCTAGGATCAGTTTTCGGATGTTAACAACTGACGCCAACAAGTTATAACTGTAAACGGTAAACGTAAAATGTCGAAGGGCTGTTCCCATCATGTCATCTATAAGATGGCATCGGGACAGCCCTTATTCTGATTCATACGTCAAATCTTGGGATGCCAGGACCAGCCCGAAAGAGCTGTATCCTGTGGATAACAAACAGCAGCTCCGATCCCAGCCGTTTGTCAGAAATCATACCGATAACAGATGGCATTGCCTCCGCCATTCACGGAACTGAACTCGGGGTCTTCGATAAACCCGAATCGCTCATACAGCCGAATGGCATTCAGCATCTGACCGCCGGTGTACAGATATACTGTGTTTTTCCCCATCTCTTTCGCAGATTGTACACAACGCTGAAGCAGCTCACGCGCAATGCCGTGTCCTCTCCATTCAGGATCAACACCCAGCAGGCGGATAAATGGATAATCAATTGGCAGCTCAAAGTTCGGGTAAGCATGATGTGCAGTTTCGAACAACTGAACAGTGCCGACAATCCGATCTTCAATCTTGGCGATCCATAATTCGGTTAAGTGCGGATTATCCAAGGAATCCCGGATATCTTTCAGATAGGCTTCCCAGCGATCAGATTGTTCGAACGATGTCTGATACTCAGCGTAACTGGCAACCAGAATGTCAACAATCTCGGCATAGTCAGCTGGGTCAGCGGGATGAATCGTAATGGCGGCCGTGGTCATATTTTAATTCTCCTTCTCTTATGCGTGAAGTGGGATATGATGTTTCTTTGCATTATATCACGGGCAATTGGAGCCAATGTATCGGAATATTTTATAAGGGATTTCAACATTTCTATATCTTTGACTAAGGCTATCATGTCCATTCTCATAAACGATTAAGCTGAGTACTGTATAGATGATTACGATATTCGGTTGGCGTGCTTCCCTCGTGCTGCTTGAATGTGCGCAGAAACAGCTTGTAGTCACTAAAGCCGCATTGGGCTGAAATCTCCTTCACACTGGCGTTGGTATTCAGCAGCAGTCGTTTGGCACGGCGCATGCGTTCGTTGAGGATATACGTTTTGAGCCCGATCCCTTTTTCCCGCTTTACCATTTTGGAAATATAGTCCTTGTTAAAATTAAAATTCTCCGCGATCTCGCTCACTGTAATGTGGGTATGCAGATGGATATCGACCCATTTACAGATGTGATCCACGACAGCATTATGAGGACGGTAGTCCGTTCGCAGATTGCGTTCCAGTTCCTTGAAGAGCAGTAATGCAGCAGCATCTGCCTCATCGGACGAGAAGGAGGACACATGCAGCAGCTGCTTAAACAGCTGATTGGCCATGGAAGGAACCTGAATGGATGCATGCGTTGGAAAATTGCAAAATGTGCCCTGCGCCGACCCGTAATGTACCCAATAAAAGCTGACAGGTGCATCGCTTATTTGGTAACCATAGTGAGTCCGCCCGGCCTGTAGAAACAGCAGATCATGGGCACGAACAACGTATTGTTCCTGATCCTCGGCAATATACATCTCACCCTCCAGCATCAAAATCATCTCGTGAACCGGCATGCTGCGCCGCATGTGACTCCAGTTACCCTCTGATATAAATTTTCCGCATAAATAGTGCTCCACTAGTTTTGACATAGAACGGATTTATCCACCTTTTCTTGGATTCTGAGTCTGCTGTAACTGTAGTTTATTTGATAATATGAGGACATTCAAGGGAAAAGCTAGATGGTAGAGATAAGTTCTGGCCGGAGTACAGCACGGATTTTATCCTTTTCTGCTGCATCCAGTCCTACCGAAAAAATCATTTGAAGTTATTACATATGTCAAAGGAGCGAGCGGCATGATCGATACAAGAAAAGGATTTCTGGGTCCCGCACACGTTGATTTGCTGGAAGGCCCATTTCAAACGTCGCAGCATACCGGAGAACGCTACTTGGTATCTCTGGAAATTGACCGTTTTCTGGCGCCGTGTTATGAAGCTCACGGGTTAACACCTCGCAAGGAACGTTATGCAGGCTGGGAGGCGCGCTCGATTAGCGGACATTCCCTAGGACATTACATGTCGGCTCTCGCGGTAACATATCAGGCGACGGGCAATTCCGCATTAAAGCAAACGCTTGATTATGCTGTGAGTGAACTGGCGGCAATTCAACAGACGACGGGCAGCGGATATATCGGAGGTTTGCCTGAGGAGGCTTTCCGTATTGCTTTTCGTGCAGAACATATCGGCGGATTCAACATCGGTGAATATTGGGTTCCGTGGTACAGCGTGCATAAAATCTATCGCGGTCTGATTGACGCTTATCAAATGACGGGCAATGAGCAGGCACTGGGCGTGGTTATACGTTTTGCGGATTGGGCAGTGGAGGGACTGAACTCCATGACCGAGGAGCAGATTCAGACGATGCTGCTGTGTGAGCATGGCGGGATGAACGAAGTGTTTGCCCAGCTGTACGGAATTACAGGAAACGCAGCATATCTGAAAGCAGCCGGGCAGTTCACACATGAACTCATTCTGGAGCCGTTGGAGCAGGAGAGGGATGAACTGCAGGGAAGGCATGCCAACACCCAGATTCCCAAAGTCATCGGCGCAGCCGAAATCTATAATCAAGACCCGGTACAGACGAAGTATCGGACAGCAGCGCAATTTTTCTGGGATACGACGGTGAAGCATCGTTCATATGTGTTTGGCGCGACGAGCATATCCGAGCATTACGAGGCAAAGGGTATGGAAAGTCTTGGCATCAAAACCGGAGAGAGCTGCTGTACCCACAACATGATGCATCTGACGAAGCAGCTGTTTGCCTGGAATCCGGACAGTGGTTATATGGACTATTATGAGAACGCTGTCTATAACCATATTCTCGGCACACAGGACCCGGATACGGGCAATAAAACGTACTTTGCCTCCACCCTGCAGGGTCATTACAAAATTTACGGCACACGTGATACCGCTTGGTGGTGCTGCACCGGATCAGGCATGGAGAACCCCGGCAAATATGCCGAGGCGATCTACTATGAGGATGGACGTGATCTGTATGTTAACCTGTTCATCGCCTCGGAGCTGGATTGGGTTTCGCAGGGGCTGACATTGAAACTGGAAACCGACTTCCCTTATTCGGAAAAAGGGACCCTGACGATCACCGAAGGCAGCACTTCGGCTTGTCTCAAATTACGTGTGCCGTCCTGGCTCCAGGAGCCGATGACAGCAGTAGTTAACGGGAAATCGGGCCAGTCGTATACACAGCTGGAACCCGGTTACCTGTCCATCGACCGCACTTGGACAGCGGGCGATGTCATTACGATTACGCTGCCGATGGCACTGCGTAAATATACAGCCCGTGATGATGCTCACAAGGCAGCTTTTCTTTACGGCCCGATTGTGCTTGCTGGTGCGCTCGGAAGCGAAGGGCTTCCCGAAGATACCATTATTGACGAAACCGCGCTGAATCCGAAGACAGCTCCTGTCCCCGTCATTCGCACGGAGGAAGAGGATGTGAACGAGTGGATCAGGGTTGTTGATAAAGAGACACTTACATTTGAACTTAGCGAGGAAGTCACGTCCACCGGGGAAGCTGTGAAGCTGATCCCGTTCTATGACGTGCACCATGAGTTCTATACGGTGTATTGGTCGTTAAATGATGAGGGCGATGTGTTGGAGAAGGCACTGAATGACATCACAATCGACAGCGTGCAGCCAGATGGTCAGCAGGATGAAATCGGGCATCAGTTGGAAAGCAGCTGCCGTGGAGAGAAGTACAACGGTTCTGGTACAGATGGCCGCAGCAGGCTCTATATGTGGCGGGAGGCGTACGGTGTGAAAGAAGCAGCGTTCAGCTATCGTTTGGCTGTGGACCCGGGTGCCTCGAATTATTTGTGCGCAGCCTATTGGGGCGGGGATTACCTGCATTTTGAGCGAGAAGGAGTTCGGTATGAAAGGCAGTTCAGCATTTTGGTGGAAGATACTGTTATCGGAGAGCAGCGCATTCATATGAATAAAATTGGCGAGGTATTTTATGCTGTCTATGACATTCCTGAGGTAATCACCAGAGGTAAAGAGAGTGTGAAAGTGACCTTTCAAGCCAGTGGAGACAGCGGATGCGCCGGGAAAGTAACCGAAGTTCGCACGACACGCAGCAGGCCGGAGTTTCTGGATGTCTTCGGTAGTCAGGTGTAAAGAGGAGTAGTATAAGCCTGAGGAGTTTTAGTTAGCTAAAGTTCGGGTCATGTTACGAGTTGATGTGAATGGAATGATGTTGAAAGGCTTGGATTGGTTTCAATACGCTGCTTGAAATTCTAACGATTCGTACAGAGCTTATTTGGGCAAATTAGGCCTGTTCCGAAATCTAACGATTCCCATCGACGCTATTACAGCCGAAACAGGCCAAAATGGACGAATATATGCTTCCAATGTTGGAATAGCGTTTCTTGGAATCGTTACATGGTTAGATGAGCTGAAAAGTACCAAATAGCATCATCTGGCATCGTTAGCCTGATTTATTCGGATGCACATGGTGTGATCAAGACCGTGTGCCAGCATGCAAATAGAATGATATATGCAATAATGACAAGAGACGAAAACGGTGGAGTTCGCCGTTTTTGTCTTTTTGGTCATGACTCAGAAAAACACGCAGCAAGCTCCGGATTCGCGAAGACAAGGCGTATATAAAAAATGACACGCAGCTCGAATTTCCACGTATTACCCAATAACTGTATTTATTCCGCACTCCCGATGTACCACGGGGATGGCGATAAAACCCGTAACTATACTAAATGAACCTGCAGCCTACACAGCCAGCCGTTCTGTGTTGTCCATTAAAAAGATAATGGGATAAGCCCGAGCCACGTATATTATTGTATCACTGTTTACAGTCCGATCTTTAATCGATCATAAGGGCCAATTATCTAATCCTTGATATTCCAGCCTGCATGAAGGCCCAATATTCACACCGCAATTTCCAATCCTATCCACCTGGGAGCGCTCACATCATGTACAATAGCAATAAGGATGACAGGGAATAAACGACAGGAAGTTCTACTATCTAACATGAAAGGAGGTCGGATGATTGCCCATGACCAGGTACATACAATTTTTTGCACTCATCCTCGGCATTGTGGCTGTGGACGTTCTGGCCTTCTCCCCAGGCTTTGCGGGACTCGGATTTGGAGAGAGTGCTTTCCAGACAGCCCTTTCCGTAACATTGCTGTTCGGCAGCGCACTCGCACTCTTCTATGGCAGTTACACTCTATTGTTCAAGCAGCCGGTCGTTTTACCTGTGAAACAGATCGAAACACATGAAGATTATGTAGAAGCCTTATCTTTTTACAGACGCATCAGAATCCTTGAAGAAGACATTACGCTGGGGCTGTCCCAACTGAACCGGATGAAAAAGAAAAAGGAAACCCTGATGAATGTGCTTCATCAGCGTTTTGATCCTGGTGAGCTGAGCTTTAAGAAATTTGCTTCGGTCACCGAAGAGGTGGAGAAGCTGTTATATCTGAATATTCGCAGCATCCTGAACCGGCTCAATGTCTTTGATGAAGCCGATTATGCCAGCATGATGAAATCCAAATCGGTGAATCTGCCGCAGAAGCTTTTTCAGGAAAAGACAAAAGTATACAACGATTACCTGACTTATGTGAAAGACTCGCTTCACACGAATGAAGAGATTTTGCTTAAGCTGGATCAGCTGCTGCTGGAAATTTCACGGCTGGACAGCTTTGAAGCCGGAGATATTGAACAGATGCCTTGTATGCAGGAGATTGATCAGTTGATCAAACATACCAAATTATACAGACAGTGAGGGGTTGTACGTATGGCGAAGAAGGGAAAGTTTTTGTTCATATCGATCATCATGCTGGTACTGGTGTTTGGCCTAGTCTATGCCGGGATCACACTGACATCGAACTTTGGCAAAACGTCTACACAAGTCACGACCGAAAATGCAGGTAAGGAACTTGGCAAATTGTACGCTGACATCGCACCAGCCACGGCAGAGCCGGTCAAAGGACAGATTGATCTCGATCCGGTGGATGTTGCAGAATCGCTGCCAGATATTTCAAAGTTCCCCATTACAGTGGAGAACACAACGAATGATTATGTTGAAATTTTCTCCTCCCCCGAGAAGTCAGGCAGCGGAGTGGATGGATGGTTAACCGAGACAGCAGAGGCATTTAACCAAGCGAACATCACGGCTGGCGGCAAACCGATCTCGGTCAAAATCCGCAATATTGCTTCCGGTACTGCTGCGGATTACATTAAGTCCGGCAAATATGTTCCTGATGCCTTCACACCGTCCAATGAGCTGTGGGGCGCAATGGTGGAGGCGAGCGGGGTGAAGACCAAGCTGGTTACCAAGCGGCTGGTTGGCAATGTGCCAGGAATCGTTATCTCCAAAGCTAAATATGATGCTTTAGTGGACACCTACGGCTCTGTGAACGTCAAAACGGTAACCGAAGCCATTGCAAACAATGAACTTTCGATGGGGTATACGGATCCATTTGCCAGTTCGACGGGACTCAATTTCCTCGTCACTGCACTAAACACATATGACGGTGCCAATCCACTCGGCGAGAAAGCCATTCAAGGCTTCGAAAAATTCCAGGCAAACGTGCCATTCACAGCATCTACTACCATTCAGATGCGGGAAGCAGCCAAGTCGGGTAGACTCGACGCCTTCGTTCTGGAGTACCAGACATATGTTAATACAGCAGATCTCAAAAGCGGATACGTCTTCACTCCTTTTGGTGCAAGACATGACAGCCCGCTGTATGAACTCGGTCAACTGCCGCAGAACAAGCAGGAGATCGTCCAGAAGTTTGCCGACTTTGTCACGCAGGATCAGTATCAGAAAAAAGCAGAGGACTTCGGCTTTAACGGCCTGCAGGATTACAAATCTGAACTGGCTTCCGTGGACGGCGGTACACTGCTGTCTGCACAGAAAGTCTGGAAAGAGAAGAAAAACGGAAGCAAACCGATTGCAGCTGTATTTGTCACGGATGTATCTGGAAGCATGGACGGGGAGCCGCTGAACCGACTTAAGGAATCACTGCGCAAAGGCCAGAAATATCTGGGTACGGAAAACAGCATTGGACTGGTCTCATACTCCAGCGGAGTTACCGTCAATCTCCCGATTGCAAAGTATGATACGAATCAGCAGTCCATGTTTGTAGGAACGGTAGACAGCCTTCAGGCTGGAGGGGGCACAGCGACTTTTGATGGCATCGTTGTCGCGATGAAGATGCTGGAGGACTATATGACCGCGAACCCTAACGTGAAACCGCTGATCTTTGTCCTGAGTGACGGGGAGACGAACGAAGGTCATACGCTGAAGGATATCCGGGGTCTGGTTGAGACATACAAAGTACCGATCTATACCATCGGCTACAATGCAGACATCAAAGCACTGGAGAGCATCTCCAGCATTAACGAAGCTGCGAGCATTAACGCGGACACTGACGATGTCGTCTACAAAATCGGAAACCTGTTTAACGTACAGATGTAAGCCTAAGCCGATGTAACTAAAAGGGGGAACTGCGGATGTCCTTTACAATGGAGATACCGAGCCAGAAGGAAATTCAGAAGGTGATTGAAGAAGAGATCAAACCGGTGCCCGCCGAGGTGGCGGAGCTGCAGCAGGTAGCGAATTCCAATGTGGATATGATTATGAACCTGGACCTGGAATCCCTGGAGAAACGCAAGGAGATTTTGCAGTCGATTGACGGCTTTGGCATGAACACGATGCGATCCTCTTCCGAGAAAAACGCACTGCTTCAAGTCTCCGTCGGACATCTGTCCAAGACGGGAGACGAGGGCGGCCAGGTCGCCAAAGGCCTGACCGAACTGCACATGCAGCTGAAGGATCTCGACCCGAGCGTGGTCGATTTCGCCAAAACAGGCTTTCTGGGCAAGCTGTTCAACCCGCTGCGCGCGTATTTTCTCAAGTACCAGAAAGCTGACGCCGTTATCGCCGATATTGTCGTTTCACTCGACAAGGGACGTGCAACGCTCCGTAATGACAATACCACGCTTGAGATCGAGCAGCAGAGCCTGCGCGAACTGACCAAGCGGCTTCAGAAGGAGATTCAGCTTGGCATGCTGATGGATGAATCGATCGATGCGCAGATTGAGGCAGCCAAGGTTCGTAACGAAGACCCCGAGAAAGTGCGTTTTATTACCGAAGAAGTGCTCTTCCCACTCCGTCAGCGGGTAATGGATCTGCAGCAGATGCTGGTTGTAAACCAGCAGGGGATTATGGCGATCGAAGTGGTTATCCGGAACAACAAAGAGTTGATTCGCGGCGTGGATCGGGCGAAAAATGTGACGATCTCCGCACTGAAAATTGCGGTCACCGTTGCCAGTGCGCTGTACAATCAGAAGATTGTATTGCAGAAGATTGAACTGCTTAACCGTACCACCAACGATCTAATCGCCGGTACATCCAAAATGCTGAAGGATCAGGGGACCGCGATCCAGAAGCAGGCGTACGAGGCAAGCATCTCGGTGGATACGATGAAGCAGGCCTTTACGGATGTGCTGTCCGCGCTCGACTCCATTTCGGTCTATAAACAGGAAGCCCTGCCAAGAATGCGCGAAACCATCGGTCAGTTCCGTGAATTGGCGGAGACCGGAGAACAGCAGATTCAGCGATTGGAGAAAGGGCAGAAGCTTGGTCTGTAATCAATCAATCAATGAGAATGACTAGAAAAAGCAACCATTCCCTAATGACTAGTTAAGGATGGTTGCTTTTTTTTGCAGTGATTGCATACAGGGATTACTCGTACCCAATTTTGTCAGCATACGCTAACAATGAGTCAGTAACTTGGTCAAGAATAACATCGGCAGCTTGAACTTTAGCATTACCTTGTTGAAGGATCGTGTAGTTCACTTTGTTTTTGGAAACAGCTTGCTTGTAAAGGGTGTAACCTTCAAGCTGCATATAAGTTCCTTTGATGAAGGAGGTATGAATTTTTTTGATTTCTGGGTTGTTGGATTGGATCAGTTTTGCTTTGGAGACGAATTTGGTATAATTCGGAATTACCGTATTCGTCAGCTTCAGAAACATCGATTTTCGATTCGCTGAAGATACGGTGTTACCAACACTACTCAAGGAATCAAGAGCTCTAGACTCATAGGGCTCGATAGCAAAAATCTGATCCAGATATTTTTTTAATTCCGCTTTTTCCTGAATAAACTCATCTACTGCCTCAGGCTCTTCTGCATCGTCTATTAAATCTACTTCAGACTGATATTCGTCCGCAAACTCGTCCTGAACCCAATATGTAGAGAATTCTTCTACGGCAGCATTGGCTTGAGGAGCAGGAAAGAGAAGTACCCCGCCAAGTAAAATGAAACTGGTCATTAATGATATAATACTTGATCTTTTCACGTGAAATGTCACCTCCTTTTATCCTGTTTTCTGCACGTAATGTCACATGGTAAATCCTGCCAACCAATAGACAGATCCTAGATCACTAGGAAATTTGTCAGAGTCATGGCTAATCCTTCCTCATATAGTATATATGAAGCCGAGTAAGGTTTGCTAGAACTAAAGGTGAAAAACGGTTGGCCCGCGATTTCGGGTCAACCGTTTTTTAGACGCTGCATATAAATGACATAGGGGATAATCAGGACAAGAAACAACAGCGCTGTAATGAGGGATAGGAGCAGACCGCTATTAACGAGCATCCAGGCGCCCAGCGCCGCGCCAATGACAAATATAAACCAAGACAGTGCAAGCACGGCCCACTCGGAAGCCGGAGCTTTGCCGCGTGCAGCTTTGGCCAAGGCCTGACCGATACCAAAAAGCGTACCTGAAACAAAACCTTTGCCTACATCTGCATGGGCAACCATCTGGTGCATCGTATTTTGCATGCCCATCGCCATGGCGATCGGGAATATGATGTATTGCGTGTGGAACAGGATTGACAACATGATTGCGAAAAGAAACAATACACACTCCACGATCAAAATAAGGGTCAGATGCCATTTCCACCATGACTCTGTAATGAAAGTGCCGACAAATGCTCCTGCAATAAATAAAAGAACGACAGTCCCGGTCGCTGCCCATAACGCATAATCTGCCTCAAAAAGAGCGATGCCCAGCTTGGTGCTGTTGCCGCTCATGAAGGATAAATACACTTTACCCAGCCCCAAATATCCAATGGAATCGATGAAACCGGCGAGCAGTACAAGAACGGAAGATAACAAAAGCCGGGAAAATCCCGGCTCCAAACGTTCTACCGTGTGTCCGATACTCTCGTTGTTAACTTTCGGGGAAGACGAGTCATGTACGGAATGCATAGGCATCTGTCCTCCATTTTCGGGTAACTATCGGGTTCGCTTAATCTCGCTTGAGTTTAAGCTGACATTCCCTTAAATAAGCTAATCGCCGGGAATGAACCTTGCAGCGTTAACTTATAGCTTTCTTTGTTATTTTCCCTTGTTCTGATCCGGTGCAATAAACAACGTATCGTCAGGGAGTTGTTCAGCTTCCTCACGGGAGATGCCCAGATTCGTGGAGAGCACATCTACCGGATTGCCTGCGATCCATTCACTAAGATCAATGGCTTCATAATGTCCACTGTTGAATCCAATGAGTACACGGCAGACATCATCACCGGTATTTTTGATGTAATGCCCTGCACCCATCGGAGCGTAACCAATGTCTCCAGCTTCAAACTGCTCGGTTACGGCCTGCCCTTCGGCGAGAAAGACGGTCATTTCGGCGCTGCCGCTGATATAGTACTGCCACTCATCCGCATTGGGGTGCCAGTGCAGTTCTCGCAGAGCGCCCGGCTGAAGCTCGATCAGAGATCCCGCCATCGTGGTGGAGATCGGGAAGTCTTCGACGGTTACCGTCCGCTGTGTACCCCCGCCTGGTGCCCGGCGCGGCTGTTTGGCGTGTAACGGATAACGGTGTGGGGTGGTCAGCTCAGAATTACGGCGATAAGTTGCTGAGGAGGAGCTGTCATCGGGTACCGGACCTTTGGCAAAATAGGCTTCGCCCTGATTGAGCTTGGCTGCCTGCTCGAGGGAGATACCAAGGTTCTGGGCAACAATGGCGTCTGGTGTCTGAGTCAGGAAGTCGGTGATGCTGAACGTGTGGTCTTCTGAGAAATCTCCATTGTCAAAAATCAAAATGAAGTGGCATTCCTCCGGTCCAAGCCCCTGAATGGAGTGACCATATCCACGCGGGAAATACCATACATCTCCGGGTTCGAAGGTATCGGTATACGCATGACCATCGGGATGAATGACGGTTGTGCGGCAGGAACCGCTGATGACGTACGCCCACTCGGCCGCGTTCGCATGCCAGTGCAGTTCGCGCATGCCGCCTGGTTCCAGGCGCATGGATACTCCCGCAATGCCGATGGATGCGGGGAAGTCATGAACCGAGGCTCCGCGAGTAATGCCGCCGGGACCGGTACGGGGTTCTTTTTGCTCAAGACGATACTTGAAAGATTTCATCATCATACCTCCTGCTTCAAATTTGAATTCAGTAGACAATGTGTAAATAATTGAATATAACTATAATATTATACCCATATTCTGAGAAATTATTCATTTTTTAAATCGTGTGCGGGCGTAAAATGAATAATTTTGAACAACTCTTCCGCCATGTAAGCAGGACTGTGCTTGAAATCCTGTCTGATCCACTCCATGATCATGCCGAATATGGCATGAGACTGATAGCTTGCAAGCAGTTCGTGGTTAATATGGGGCGGGAAAATATGATTCAGATCCTGTAAAGACAAATCACGCAGTACATCACAGATCATACGCTGAAAGCTGGATGATGCTTCGGACTGCACCACGAGTGTATAGAATTGGGCATGCTGATGCACATGTTCGAAGATGGTAATGGCGGAAGAGGGCATCCGTCCCACCTGAAATTCCTTCATCCCCTCATAAGGTTTACGGAATGAAGTTACCAGATCCTGGGTAACATCATGCAGGATTTCGTTGAACAAGTCTTCCTTATATTGATAATGTCTGTAAAAGGTTCCCCGATTCAGGTCAGCCTGCTGCACAATATCCGAGATGGAGATTTCCTTGAAATTACGTTGCTGCATCAAATGAAGGAGAGCCTCCTTCAACGCAGCTTTGGATTTTCGGATTCTTCGATCTATTGCGTCTGATGTTTCGGGCATTGGAATTCCTCCCTGATGATATTTATAAAAGATAACGTACAAACAGGTGACAGCCTGTTGTTTAACGTACAATGGGACAAGGTTTTACTGATTGTATCGAAAAGCTATGACTTATTATACTAAGGATAAGAGATAATGAACATTTGTTTGGTATCTTTGTGTAAACGAATACATCAGAGGAGGCGTAACGATATGAAACTTCAAAATAAAGTGGCTATTGTCACAGGTGCAGGCTCGGGAATGGGAAAGGCCATTGCCGCATTGTATGCGCAGGAAGGAGCAAGGGTCGTTGTTTCCGATATTAACGAAGAAGCTGCTCAGGCTGTCGTTCAAGAAATAGAGGCAGACGGTGGGGAAGCCTTCGTTATTCTGGCTAATGTTGCGAAAGAGGAAGATGTACAGCAGCTTATTGATCAAGCGGTAAGCCGATACGGAACAGTAGATATTCTGGTGAACAATGCGGGCATTATGGACGGGATGGAGCCGGCAGCGGATATTACGGATGAGCGGTGGGAGAAGGTATTTGCCGTGAACACAACAAGTGTGATGCGCACAACACGCAAAGTGCTGCCGATTTTTCTGGAAAAACAGCAGGGGGTGATCGTAAATATTGCTTCAGCGGGTGGCCTGCATGGTGGACGGGCTGGAGGCGCATATACGGCATCAAAACATGCTGTGGTGGGCTTCACCAAAAATACAGGATACATGTACGCCGAGCAGGGTATTCGCTGCAATGCCATTGCACCGGGAGCGGTTGCAACGAATATCGGTGCATCCATGACGGGCATTAACCCATTCGGAGCGGGACGACAGCAGCAGGGAATGGCCATCAACCCACGGGTCGGAACGAGTGAAGAGATTGCCAAAGTGGCTTTATTCCTCGGATCGGACGAATCCAGTTTTGTAAATGGTACCGTAATTACGGCTGACGCAGGCTGGAGTTCTTACTAATCTGCTTCTTGTTCTGATTAAACCGACAGGTGGGACAACGATTCATGACTCGTAAATATACGATAACCAAAGAAGCCGTATGATTACGGCTTCTTTGTCATTCTCGTTCTTCATGTTATGACCATTCTTCAGCATCTCGGCATGCGCCTTAGAATTGTCTTCTGCAGCATTCAAGTCCTGAAGAAAAAAGGACGGTTAGACAAACGTTTGCATAATACAAAAAATGAGGTAGAGCGCTTAACTCAGGAAGGGCTTTGCCTTCGAATACAGTGAGGATTCACGTACGATCAGGCGGTGTGGGATAATCACCGGGTTCTGAGCAAGAGGCTCGCTGCTGAGTATTTTTAGCAGAACCTGAACGGCGGTATACCCGAGCTGATATGTCCCGATATCAATGGAACTGAGCGGAGGCGAAGCAAGTTCGGACAAAGCGATATTGTTAAAACTGACCACGCTGATGTCCTCAGGCACTTGGTATCCAAGCTCGGCAAGCGCTCTCAGCACACCGAAAGCAACATTATCATCGATAACGACAATGGCGGTAGGTCTGTCGGGCAGCGACATGAACAGGGACATAGCCCGGAAGCCGCTTTCCTGCAGAAATTCCCCCTCCACAATCCAGTCGTTATTAGCCGTTAGCCCCGATTCATCAAGAGCCTTCCGATATCCACGCATGCGATCATGCGATAACGTAATGTCCGGCGGGCCGCTCACAAATCCGATACGTGTGTGACCTTGAGCAATCAGATGCTGCGTTGCATCATACGCGGTCTGCACGTTATCGTTATCGACCATCGGTGCATTCGGGTGGGTTTCACTCCGGCCAATCAGCACAAAGGGAAATTTCTCCTCTTCCAAAAAAGAGATGATGGGATCATCGCGTTTGGAACCGAGCAGCAGAATGCCGTCGACCCTGCGACCATGCACAAGACGGGAAATCGCCTGTAATTCATCATCGGAGGACGTTTCGGTGGACAGCAGCAGTTCATAGTTGTTACGAGTGGCATGAGTGATAATGCCGCGCAGCAGCTCACCGAAGAAATAATTTTGGAAAAGCTCCTCCGCAGGACGCGGCAGCATAATGCCAAGCGTTTGCGTTGTTTTAGATACAAGGCTCTTTGCCATCATATTAGGATGATAATTAAGCTCTTTCATAATTTGTTTAACCTTAAGAGATGTTTCCATACTAATTCTAGGATGATCCGAAATCACCCGTGACACTGTAGAAGGGGAAACACCCGCCAATTTGGCTATATCCTTGATCGTAATCATGTAAAAAACCCCTTCTGATTCAATCATTTCAACATTCTCCTATGGTAATGCAAAGGGTGTCATAAATCAATTGTTTACGAAATGACCCAGAATGCAAGCGGAGTAAAATAAAGGAAGAAAGAGTTAGATCAAGGAAACAGGAAAATACTGTTATCTGAATTCAGGATATGGTTAATTTTGAAAGAATACAGCTTGTGCAAACGTTTGTACAAAGAAAGTTTAGTGTTGTATGATGTGGAAGATATTACAGCGCTTACATCTTTGGAATTACATATTTTTAACTTTATTCTCCCTACATACTGGATATCGAAGTGATCTTGTCCTCCATTTTGAGCAAACGTTTGTACAACAGTTCACATGGAATACAAGCTCCTGACAATCTACACCTTTTAAAGGGCGAAAAGCGCGAACAATGGGATGCATCACGCAGAGGGAAAGGGGACATTTTACATGAGAAAATGGCAAGGCGCAGTATTGTCCATCGGAATGGCGTTTACATTGGCTGCATGCTCCACTGGGGGAGGCGGCACTCCATCTCCGGCAGCGTCAAGTGATAATCCGGAGGATACGGTTCAGCTGACCGCAGAGAATCTACAGCCGGAGGAAGGCGCATCACTGGTGATATGGGAAGACAAAAACCAGAGCAGCTTTATCGAGCAGCGAGTTAAAAAATTCGAAGAAAAATATGGTGTCACGGTCAAAATGGAGGAACTGCCGCCTACAGATCAGGTGACCAAATTAACAACAGATGGTCCTGCCGGGCTTGCTGCGGATGTCGTTGTGTTCCCGCATGACAAGATTGGCAGCGCCTCGGAAGCAGGACTTATTTTGCCTAATGATATCTTCGAAGCTGAAACTACAGCCAATACCAGCGAAAATGCGCTGAAAGCGGTGACGTTCAAAGACGTTTTATACGGATATCCGTACAGCGTCGAAACATATGCCCTTTTTTACAATAAAGCCTTGTACCCGGAAGCACCGAAAAACTTCGATGAAATTATCGATTTTGCCAAGACGTTCAACAATGCCAAATCCAATCAGTATGCGCTGATGTGGGAATTACAGCAGTTCTACTATAACTACGCCTTCCTGGCATCCCAGGGCGGATATATCTTTGGGGACAATGGGATGGACAGCGGTGATCTCGGTTTGAACAACGAAGGAGCGCAGAAAGGCGGAGAATTCCTGCAAAAGCTGAAGGCTGAAGTGCTGCCGCTTAAGATGGGCGATGTGAACTATGATATCAAAAAAGGACTGTTCTCCAGCGGCAAGCTGGCGATGGATATTAACGGCCCTTGGACCATTGCCGACTATCGCAGTGCCGGTATTGATTTCGGAGTTGCTCCACTTCCAGCTATTGATGGCAAGCCAATGACCTCCTTCTCGGGTGTAAAAGCTTATTATGTCAATGCATTTACCCAGTACCCGAATGCCTCCAAGCTGCTGGCCGCGTTCCTCTCGAACGAAGAAGCCCAGATGGAGAACTTTGACATGAACGGTACGCTTCCAGCAAACAAAAATGTGGCGGCTGACGCCAAAGTACAGGAAGATCCGATCAACAAAGCCTTCCTTGAACAATTCAACAACTCGACACCGATGCCTTCCCTTCCAGCCATGGACAGTGTATGGGGGCCGATTTCGTCAGCCATTACCGATATTTGGGATAGCGGCAAGGATGTGAAGGCCTCACTCGACAATGCTGTGAAACAGATCAAGGAGAGTTTGGCAACCACACAATAATGACGAAACAGCGATGACACGAATGAACGGAGAACGATGAATGATACCAAACGGAGAGGAGGGAGCATATGCGGCAACAGCATGTCCCGGTGTCTGCCCAGCCCAATAGGGAAAAGCAGCACCGGATGACAGCAGCCATATGCTCCATCATACTGCAGGGTCTCGGACAGTTATACAATCGGCAGTGGATTAAAGGCATTGTGCTGCTGCTGCTGGAGGGAGCAGGACTTGCGTACCTGCTTCCAAGGCTGTCCCAAGCGGTATGGGGAATATGGACACTGGGGGAGAATACACAGCGTTTTGTGAAAGTGAATGGTTCAACGGTGCTTCAAAAGGGCGACCATTCCATCTTTTTGCTGCTTGACGGAATTATCGTGCTGCTGGTCTTTTTTGTGTTTGTGCTCGTTTACATCCTGAACATCCGGGATGCGTATATGACCGGACTTGCAAGAGAGCAGGGGAAACCGACGCTGGGTGCCGCGGCAACGATGCGCAATGTGATGGACAAAAATTTTCCGTATCTGTTCTTGTCCATCCCGGCACTCGGCATTCTTTTTTTTACGATCATGCCGATTCTGTTCACCGTTACGATTGCGTTTACGAACTACTCTGCACCGGATCATATTCCACCAGCCAAATTGGTGGACTGGGTAGGGTTCAAAACATTTACGGACCTAATCCAGCTCAAATCCTGGAGCCAGACGTTCTACGGGGTGCTCACTTGGACAGTCATCTGGGCAGTCTTGGCGACAGTAACGACGTACTTTGGCGGAGTGCTTGTAGCTTTGTTAATTGAACAGAAAGGCATCCGTTTCAAAAAGTTATGGCGCACCATTTTTATTTTGCCTTATGCCATTCCGCAGATAATCTCGCTGCTGCTGATGCGCAACCTGTTCAACGGTCAGTTTGGGCCGATCAATACGTATATGCGAGCGTTCGGACTGGAAGGGCTGCCTTGGCTGACGGACCCGTTCTGGGCCAAAGTTACTGTCATTGTCGTCAACATGTGGATCGGTATTCCGGTCAGCATGGTGCTCATATTGGGTGTGCTTACCGCTATTCCCCGTGATCTGTATGAGGCAGCTGAAGTAGACGGTGCTTCCGCGTTCCAGAAGTTCAAAATTATTACGATGCCGTTCATTTTATTTGCCACGACACCGGTGCTGATCATGCAGTTTGCCGGAAACTTCAACAACTTCAACGTCATTTTCCTGTTAACGAACGGTAACCCGCTTCGCGGAGACTATCAGTATGCAGGGGCAACGGATTTGCTGGTGACCTGGCTCTACAAACTCACACTCGACAATAATAAATTCAACATGGCTTCTGCGGTAGGTATTATCATCTTCCTGATTATCGCTACCTTCTCCATCTGGAATTTCCGCCGCTCCAAATCATTCAAGGAGGAGGACATGATCCAATGAAGAAACGCAGCAATCCGATTCGTTTGATCCTCAGTTATGTGCTTTTGCTGATCATTGCCCTTGTATCCGTCTATCCGGTTTTGTGGATTTTTCTGTCGTCCCTGCGTCCTGGCGCGGCATTGTTCAGTGAGCGCTTATGGCCGGAAAGTTTCACTCTTTCTCACTATGGAGAGCTGTTTAACAATCCGTCCTTTATGTACGGCAGATGGTATATGAATACGCTGAAGATCGCCTTCTTCACGATGATTTTCTCTACATTAATGGTGACGCTGGGCATGTACGCGCTGTCCAGGTTCCGTTTTCGGGGACGTAAAACGATTCTGTCCACCATGCTTATTCTGGGCATGTTTCCAAGCTTCATGAGCATGATTGCCATCTATATTATTTTGCTGCAAATCAAACTGCTCGACACGCACGCTGCGCTTATTCTGGTCTATTCCTCAGGGGCAGTACTGGGCGGATTCATCGTCAAGGGTTTCTTCGACACCATCCCGCGCAGTCTGGATGAAGCAGCGCGCATCGATGGTGCAAGCCATCTGCGTGTGTTTACCAGCATCATTTTACCGTTATCCAAACCGATGCTTACCTACGTCGCACTGACCAGTTTCACAGGGGCATGGATGGATTTTATCTTTGCCCGACTGGTACTGCGTACCAAGGAGAACTGGACCCTGGCCGTGGGCATGTGGGATCTCGTAAACCGGTATCAGGACAGTAACTTTACGATGTTTGCTGCGGGAGCTGTACTGATCGCTATCCCGATTACCCTGCTGTTTGTGTTCCTGCAGCGTTTCCTCGTTCAGGGTCTGACGACAGGGGCGTCCAAAGGCTAACATCATTTCTAGGCAGGATTAGCGTAAATTCATGCTTGCTGTCAACAGCATAGACAGTCGCAGTATGCGCTCGATAAGCCGCACATGCGGCACTTCAACCAGGCACTTCCGTAACGTCATGTCTTCGTCGACTTGGCAGCGCATCGGAAGTGTCTGCTTTGCTTGTAGGGTCAGGGCTTCTAATGAAGAAAAAGGAGGAACGTGATGTATGGGCATGAACCCTTCCAGTGAACCTGAGGCTGCTGCCTACCCAAGGGGACAAGCTGTTTTGCACAGCAGTGAAGCTCCACAGACCCTATGGCGTAACAAGACGTTCCGCAGAATCCTGTACGGGTATGGCATATCCGTTTTTGGCGACTGTTTTAACAGCATTGCCATCAGTCTGTGGGTGCTGCAGACGACAGGCAGCGCCAAGAGCATGGCTGCTGTGCAGGTCTGCAATATGGCGGTCAGCTTTTTATTTGGATCAGTGGCCGGTACGGTGGCTGACCGGCTCGATCGGAGGAAGCTGATGCTGGCTTCGGACGTGTTTCGCGGTGTGCTGGCTCTGCTGATTGCGGTTAGCCTGTTCAGCTGGCATGCACCTTTTCCGGTTTTGCTGTTATTGCTCTCTCTATCGATGTTTTCCAGTCTGTTTCAGGCTCCGGCGTTTCATGCTTCCGCTGCGAGCATCGTGGGCAGAGAACACATACAGCAGGCCACGGGCACCATTCATCTGGTGGACAACCTGGCTCGTATCAGCGGTTTGGCTGCTGCCGGGGTCGCTGTAGCAGCGTTTGGTGGTTTTGTCGCTATCCTGATTACAGGTGCAGCTTTCCTATTGTCTGCAGTCTGTGTGCTGCGGGCAGGGCAGTTTCCACAGGTAATCCGTGCCAGCAGTGAACCGAAATCTTTTGCACAGGAGTGGCGCAGTTCGTTTGCTTACATCTATCGCAGTCCGCTCATTCGTTCGATTGTGCTGCTCAATCCGCTGCTGCTCCTGTTTTTCATGGCCGCCATGATGCTCATACAGGTGATGGCCGTTAACGTATGGAAGGCAGATCCGGTTCAATTTGGTTTGATCGAGACGTGTATTCCTCTGGGGTACATGATCGGATCAGGAGTATTGATTGCTTCGGGAAAAAGATTGAAACATCGCGGGCGCTGGGTCTTTATTGGCCTGCTTGTGTTAGGGCCTGTCTATGTGCTCTTGGCCAATGTATCCTCGCCTCTCATGGCGCTTCCTCTTATTATGGGCGGAGGAGCCATGTTTGCCTGCTGCACGATGCTGACCCAGATTATGCTGCGTACAGCCGTACCCGATGAGATGCAGGGCAGCGTTTACGGTGTCGTTGGAACCATTACGAGTACAGCGCCGATCCTGGGCCTGACAGTGGTCTCGATCTTTGCCGATCACTGGGGAGCTGCGGCCGTATTGGAAGGCGTAGGTTTACTGCTGCTTGCCACGGGGATCATTGCAATGACAACCTTGAAGTCCATTCGAACCTATACGTAGATATCCATACCAAAGAAGATAGGAATTCCTTTCAACAAGGAGCTGACGAAACATCCTCTGTCACAAATCCGATTACATAGCAAAACCCGGAACATACGCTGTATTTGCGTATTCCGGGTTAGCTTGTATATTCAATGATATAAAGCTCTTACTGCCAGTTTACCGTAACGGTGGCTGTTCCGCTCGCTGGAGCGGTGAATGTGTGGTTGGAACCGCCTTCCCATGTAATCGTTGATCCGTTTTTCTTGAAAAACTTGAACTCCAGCTGTTTGCCTGCCGGTACGCTGACATCATAGTACCAGGTCGGGTATTGATGAATGACCTGATTGAATGCGGGTCCAATGGCGGTTGAACCTGTGCTCCAATTACCCAGTTCAGCCACATTGCCTGTCAGATAGAGGTTCTGTCCAAGCGTGGTGGATGCATTGTTCACAACAAAGCGAACGGTAACCTGATCGCCGGTCAGGATGGTGAAGTTGTTGTAAGCGCTGCTGTTTACTCCGTTCGCGGCGACTTTGACAGCATAATTGCCGGCAGCCACGGAAGGAACAGTTACTTTAATTTGTGTATCTTCCCAAGATGTAATTGCTGCTCCGGTAACCGCCGTGGTACCGAAGTACACTGTGCCTTTCGTCGAACCGAATCCACGGCCGTCAATGGTTACAACATTACCGGGTTTCCCCATAACCGGACCAACATGACCGATGGTTGGTGTCGTTTCGGCTGCTGTGGACTCCCATACTGCCACTGCGCCCGCAGCAAGGGTGAAGTTGTTAATGCTGCCGTTCGTGGACGTGATGTTATTTCCGTTCAGCACACCACCAAGCACATCCGTGTATGAGCCTGTAGGCAGGGACGTGCTCAGCCCTGTAATATTCACTGGCGTTGACAGGCTGCGGTTTACAGCGATAACGGCTGCACTCTTGCCGAATTTGCGCTCATAAACGTATACATCATTGTTAATCCAACGCTGCTGCGTGGAACCGTAGGCAATGGCCGGATTGGATTTGCGCAGAGGAGCGAGCTTGCTGATGACGTTAAACGCTGTTGTAGATTTGGAGAACGAAGGCATTTTGGCCCGATTATCCGGATCGCCATTCCCCGTCAGATACTGTTCTGTACCGTAGTAGATGGCAGGCACACCACGTGAAGTCAATGTGAAGGCCAAAGCCTGCTCCAGGCGGCGGTTGTTAACTGCACTTGTCTTGAAGCGATCCATATCATGGTTGTCGATGAACGTCACCTGATCGTTCACTTGGTTGTAGTCCGCAGCTGTACTGTTAATCATGGAATCCAGAGCGTACATATTGGATGTGTTATCACGGAACACATTGCGAACCGCAGAATTAAAGCGGAAGTCGAGCAGACTCATACCAGATTTGTTAGCAAAGTCCGTGTTATCTGCATCTGACGCAGCTGATCCCAGGAACCATTCACCGAAAGTGAATACCGGTTTGTGTGCGTAGATGGAAGACATCCAGCTCTTCTGCCAACCGAGAGGCATATGCTTCACCGCATCCACCCGAATGCCGTCAACGCCCATATCGAGCCACAGTTTAATCGCATCTTTGAAATACTTGTCGATGGTCGCATTATTGTGGTTGAAATCTGCGAGGTCATACAGGTTTTTGTAGATGCCGTTCTCCAGGGAAGAGAAGTCGGAGCCGCCATTGTGATGGAAATAACCGTTGGTATCATTGGTGTATCCGCCTACCAGTGTACCATTATCGTATAATCTGCCATTCTCGGCAAAAGACGTGTCAGTTTCCATCGCAGGAGAGGTGTGGTTTGGCGCAAAGTCAATGACAATTTTGATGCCTTTGGCATGAGCCGTCGTAATCAGATTTTGGAAATCGGCCATCGAACCGAAGTATGGATTTGTCTTTTTGAAATCCCGAGCCCAGTAGCCGTGATAGGCGGTATTGGTTACCCCGCTGTAGTTGATCGTTGCAAAGATATTTTCGACAGGCTGGGAGATCCACAGAGCTGTGACACCCAGATCACTGAAATAGTTATCATCGATTTTATTGATTAACCCCTGCCAATCTCCGCCGCAGTACAGCTTCAAATTGCTGCATGTGGCATCATATGCGGCTCCGGTAGGGTTGTTGGAGGGATTGCCGTCCAAAAAGCGATCCGTAAACACTTGGTAGATCACATCTGTACTGAAGCTCTGCTTGTTGGTTACAGCGGTGTCTGGATCGGCATAGACAGCAGAAGCTGGCAGGAACGGCAGGGCGCTGCCGGCAAGCAAACCGAGGGTCAGTGTGGTGCTGAGGATTGCGCGTTTGGCCATTTGAAACATGGTAATCCACCCTTCGTGATTGTAGTAGTTTTTGATAAACAACCAATTGGCTTTGAATTGCAGCGCTTACAATAGTGCGGTTTTCTCTACTAAAATGATTTGATTCCTCCTTTCAGGCGTAAACGCAGGCAACCCCGGTATCTCCTTGGGGAGTTACCGGGGTTGTCCTAAACCGCTGGGGTTTAAAAGCATAGCCCTCGAGTTATGATCACATCGCTATCGTAAGAAAAATTGGGTTTTATGTCAATAACTTTTTTATGAGCATTTTTTTTCTATTTTTATATTTACAAAAGTATCCCGCTCGATTTAAACTATTCGCAGAATCAACCAAATTAAGGGCTATGCATTCCGGATCAGCTTGCAAGATCGGCGACCTATCCGGAACAACCCCGTCTCTTCTGAGGCGGGGTTGTTTGTTGTCACCTGCGTCCTGCAGCAGGATTCTTCAGGCTTGCTTATTTAGTTTGTCCTGAGGGAAAAGGAAAAGAAAGGGGTTGATGGCCATGAGTACAGGTTCAGTTATAGAATGTCTGGAAAACATTCAGGCATCGCAGCTTGGCAGCAGGCGCAGCATCTACGTATATCTTCCGGCAGGTTACGCGGAGCAGATAGACCGGTATTACCCGGTGCTGTACGTTCATGCAGGACAGCGGGCTTTTGGCCCATCCAGCCCCGGGAACGAAACGTGGCAGCTTGATCTGGCAGCGGATGAACTTATCTCTGCTGGCCGGATTGAACCGATCATCATCGTTGCCATTGCACACGTTCGTCCGGTTACTCGCAATGAATTCTACCACTACGTTGACGCTGAGCAGGAAGCACTCGGCATAGGAGGCTCAGGAATTGAATATGAGCATTTTATTGTCCACGAGCTTAAACCGATGATTGATCGGCAGTACCGGACACAGAGGGACAGAGATAACACGGGATTACTTGGTTCCTCAGCGGCTGCATTATGCACCCTGCATATCGGAATGCGTCATCCGGATGTGTTTGGCAAGCTGATCATGATGTCTCCATACTTTGTGGATGCGCAGCTGGATGAACAAGCATCCAATGGACTGCGGGAGAAAGACATGTACCGTCTGCCGGATACCATTCCAGATGTGCAGATGTGGGTGGATATCGGAGACACCGAAGGATTGTTTCTGCCTGAACAGGTGAGGAGGGTCGTGCAGGAGATGCTGCATCGGGGGGCGGATGTGAAAAAGCTGGCTTACTTCGAACAGCCGGGCGCCTGCCACCAGGAAGCGGATTGGGGAGCACGTGTGTATCTGCCCCTGTTGTATATGTTTGGCCAGGCAGGTCAGCCTGTTTCACTGGAGCTGTATGGCAGAGATGTCATCGGGCTGAAAGGAGGGATGCAGGTAAGGGTTCAGGCCAGACTCCGTTATGATCATGGTCTGAGTCTGACATTGCTGAGCGGAGCGTATGTTTCAAGTCATCCTGAAGTTCTTCAGGTACTTGCAGATGGTATGCTGATTCCCCATGCCGCAGGGAGTGCAGTGATCACAATGCAATTCGGTGCACTGACGGCTGCACGGAGTTACAGGGTCATCCCTGAACTTACCCCCGTTGTACAAGTCTGTATGCAGGCCGAATTCGCGTCATCATTCGCGTCAACGGAGCAGCGGGAAGAATCCATCTACGGTGGGATGGGCATGAAGCTCATGCATACAGGCGATGGTCACTACGAGGGCTGTTACCGTATTCCGAGGGACAGCGGTTTTTCCTTCCGTTTTACGCGTGGATTCCGGCAGTTCGAGACCGATCGGGATGGCAATCCCATAGCCAATCGAGTTTTTCGTGCAGCCGAAAGCATGTCTCTCCACTATAATATCCAGGCTTGGGGCAGTACGTCTGCCAAAGCAAAAATAGGAGGCTCCCCCAAATGATAATCCAATCCTTCGATCCAATACTGGACATCCCCTATTATTATCCATGCAGCTTTCCTCTGATTCATGAAGTGCTGCAGCGGCAGGGCTCCATGTCGAGTCTTGCCATGCTGGCTGCCAGCCGTTTATATACGCTGCCGTCTTGCGAAGATAACGGCTTGGTCAGGACTTATTTTCACAAGCTGGATTATGAAGAACCGGTCTGGAAGATGAATGACGAGCGGGAACTGAGCAGCTTCGAGGAAGGAAAAGCACAGATACGGCGGCATCTTGAAGCGGGCAGACTTTTTTTGGCGACAGGCACCAGCTATCATCTGCCTTATTGCGACGATTACCATAATCCCGAGTATATTAACAAACATGTCAAAGAAGGCTCACGACATTATCTGGTGGATCATTGGCTTGCCGTGTATGGCATGGATGAAGAGCATATGTATGTCTACGACCCTGTGTTTTACAAGTTTAAGGGCAAGGTAGAACATGCTGCTTTTCATGAATTTTGGAAGGGACATCCGGCAATACCTGAACTTACGGGTGTTAAACAGAGGGAGATGCTGCGAACCTACGGAATGACGGACATTCAGGCAAACGTCCTGCTGGATTCGCAGGGGTACCGGGAGATGCTGGCTCAAGCACTGACTACCCAGGTGCATGAATTTCTGACAGGCAGAACAATCACGGAGGGGGAGCGGCGTTTTCATTTTGGACATGCCGTATCTGCGAATGTGATAGAGGCGCTGGAAGCAAATATAAGAGGAGATGCAGCGAGCAAAACACGGATTTCGAGCCTGGTTTTTGATATGCGGTGGAGCCGATATTATTTCCGGGATCTGCTCAAGGAATCCGCTCAATGTTTGGGCGCGCCGCTCGATCAGTATGCCAGGGAATATGAGAGCATTATTCATCGCTGGGAAAAGGCAAATAACCTGCTTCAGGTAGGACAGATGAAGCAGCGCGAAGGATGGCAAGTACAGCTGTCAGGAGTAGTACAAGAGCTGGCCGCAGATGAATGGCGTTGGTATGAATCCTTCAGACAAGCACTGCCTCAAGCATCCATCTATCCGCGGCAAACCCAAACGGTCGCCGAGCAGGATCACAGGTCAGCCCTGCTGCGCATCGTACTGGACAGCTGTCAGGAATTGAATGCATTTCATAACACATTCATTCCACTGGATGAGGGCGGAAACGCTCCGCTTTATGGGCGGGATGGACGACTGAATTCACTGGAACTGGTGTCTTTGCTGGCTGTGGTGGAGCAAAGTATGGAAGAGCATTGGGGTACAGGTGCGGGAAGTGCTCTAGCCGAGATTGCAGCTGCTTCCCTGCACGAAAGTCCATATCAGACGGTAGGTTCGCTGGTGGATTATCTTGCAAAGCAGTGGACCGTGGATGGTTTCGAGGATAATGCGGCTGTTTCAACGAACCGTGCAGGTGGTTCGGATTCATGGGCCATCGGTGGACACGGGGAGGCTGCGAGGTGACCATAGACTTTATGCTGGAGCGGTTTGCAACCTATGGACAGCAGCCTGCATTGATCTGGCAGGATCAGGAGTACAGCTTCGACTGGCTGCTGAGTCAAGTTCATCATATGAGGAACTGGATCAGGACAGAGGGACTTTCCGGGCAGATTGTAACGCTGGAAGAAGACTATTCCCCGTATGCAGCATCGGCACTGCTCGGGCTGCTCGGGGAAGAATGCATTGTGCTCCCGATGGATCGGAACTTGGTCGAAGCTAAACGTCAGGAGTACGTGCGGCTGGCACATGCGGCTGTGCGTCTGGAGGGAGAAGCAGGTCGGTTGGTAATAAGGCAGACATATGATCGACGGGAAAAAGGCACGGTACCTCCTATTCTAACTAAGCTTGAGCAGGAAGGGGGTGGCGGGCTGGTTCTTTTCTCTTCAGGTTCTACCGGGGTGAGTAAGGCGACCGTTCATCGGGCGGAGCGGCTTCTGCAATCTTTTCAACGGCAGGTACGTCCTTTGAGAACGATCCCCTTTATGATGTTTGATCATATCGGTGGATTGAACACGATGTTTCAATCCTTATCCAGCGGGGGCTGTCTGTGCATTCTGGAGAATCGCAGCCCGGAGGAAGTATGCCGAACGATTGAAAGGCATCGTGTACAGGCACTGCCGGTCTCCCCAACTTTTATGAATTTGCTGCTGCTGTCGCAGTGTGACGAAGTTTACGACCTTTCCAGTCTTGAGGTGGTCTCCTATGGTTCGGAAGTGATGCCCGATTCTGTTCTGGATGCCTGGGTCCAGCGGTTTCCGAAAATCAGAACGATCCAAGCTTATGGCATGTCCGAACTGGGTATTTTGCCAACACGCTCCAAAGAGCCCGGATCTTTATTGTTTTCGATTCAGGATGAAGGAGTGAAATGTCGGGTTGTGGATGGCGAACTGCAGATTTACACGGAAACGGCGATGATGGGTTATTTGAATGCACCTTCCCCGTTCACAGAGGACGGATGGCTGCGAACGGGGGATGAGGCCTTAGTAGAGCAGGGATACATCCGTATATTGGGTCGCCGTTCCGAAATCATTAATGTGGGCGGCTGGAAGGTGTATCCCGCTGAAGTGGAGAGTGTGCTTGAGGAAATGGACTGCATCGAAGCGGCAGTAGTAACCGGCGAAGCAAGCGGGATTACAGGTCAGCAGGTGAAGGCAGTCGTTCGATTGGCGTCCGCCTGTCCGTTGGCAGAGCTGCGCCGGGCCATCTGGGCCTACTGCCGGGACAAACTGCCTGCATATAAGATTCCGCAGAAGATCGTCATTACAGAGGAAGCATTGGTCAGCCCGCGAATGAAAAAGGTTAGAAAGCCGATATCCTCACCGGATTAAAGGATAGTACAGCAGCTTCATAGGCAAATTCTCAGTCCCGGCATACTGAGCAATATGTTTGGTTCACTCTTGATTTAATCACCGCTCAGAGACCATTCAAAGAGCATAATTTGAAAAAAACAGTGACGTTAATCTCCCGAACGCATAATCCCAATGGATTTGCGTTTTTTCGGGTTAATGTAGGTGGGAGTTGAGTCCAAACACGCGCTCCAATTCTAACGATCTCCAGACACCTTATTTGGAGCAAAAGATGGCTTTTCAAATTCTAACGATCACCAGGAACGTTAATTGGCAGATTTCACTGAGAAAAGCACCAATGTTAAAGTTATTCGGTGAAATAAGGTTTCTCGGGATCGTTAGAATCCCAACAGTGCTGGATGGGAGGAAATAAGGTCATCTGTGATCGTTAGAGTTAGGAGCGTGGTTGGAACAGGGGCCACAATACATGGCATTGTTCTAACGAAATTTTTCTCTAGGTAAAAAGGGCTGAACGTGATCTACGTTTAGCCCTTTCAGATTCAATAAGCTGCTCTAACCAAAACCTGACCGCACGGCTGAGCATCATGATGCACCAAACTCGTTACACTGCGCGCACAAGATGAATGCGGCACGAGATTAACCAAGCTGCTGCACTCAAGAGATGTAACTAAGTTACTGCACCTAAGAGATGTAACAAGGCTATTGCAATCAAGATAGGGCAATGGTGATCAAGATACATTATTCAAGAAAAAGCAATCAAGCACAATCAAAACAATACCATCAAGGTACCGCCATCGAAATCACCCCATCAAGCTCAAACCTCTCAAGATTTAACCCATCAATGTCAAACATATCAAGTTCCACCTTACAAAGATGCCGCAGAATGGGACGAACACATATTAGCTGGAAGGCCGCCTTATTGAACAAAGGCAAAATGAATGCTGCAAGCCAGAGACTCATTTTCTGAAAAAATCAAGCTTCTGCTGGCTGTTTAACCTCAAGCTGCAGCAGGGAAAAACCATAGGCTGCAAGGTTCAGGGTCAACTTGTTCAGCCCAGCTTCAACAGGGGCGGAGGTGAACAGGTCCCGCCAGATGCCGCGATCTCCCCACGCCAGTTCAAGCGAACAGGGCTCATCACTCGCATTAAGCACCAGCAGTACACGCTCACCCGTCTCCGAATCCACGCGCTCTACAGCAAGGCATGGATCGCCAGCTTTGGCATAAACAATCTTGAGATCCGCACTGCGCAGCGCAGGATGCTGCTTGCGTAACTCAATAGTGCGGGTGAAGAAATGAAGCAGTTCGCGGTTCTGCTTGGTCACATCCCATTCCATGCATTTCCGGCAGCCCGGATCGTATCCGCCATCCAGCCCGATCTCATCCCCGTAGTAGATGCACGGCGCACCCGGGTAGGAGAACAGAAGCATAACAGCCAATTTCATTTTACGCACATCGCCATCACATAAAGTCAGCAAGCGCGGGGTGTCGTGGCTGCCCAGCAGGTTGAATGCAGCTTCGGTGACAGGCTGAGAATAGGACGCCAGCAGTTTGCCGATCTCGTTGGCGAAGCCCAGACCATCCAGTTTGCCATGTACAGTATAATCCAGCACCGAGTTGGTAAACGGATAGTTCATGACCGCATCGAACTGGTCTCCCTGCAGCCACATCAAAGAATCATGCCAGATCTCTCCGAGCAGATAGGCATCGGGCTTGATCGCTTTCACCGTCTGCCTGAATTCACGCCAGAACTGGTGATCCACCTCATTGGCTACGTCGAGACGCCAGCCGTCAATATCCATCTCCTCAATCCAGAAACGGGCGACTTCCAGCAGATAGGCTTTTACATCGGGATGTTCTGTGTTGAGCTTTGGCATGAGTGGTTCAAAGGCAAACGTTTCGTACGTTGGAATTCCATCCTCGACACGCGGCGGCCAATCCTTGATATAAAACCAGTCAGCATAAGGGGAAGCAGCCCCGTTCTTCATCACATCGACAAACGGAGGAAACTCTCTTCCAGAGTGATTAAATACAGCATCCAGCACGACCCGTATACCACGAGCATGGCACGCATCCACAAGTAATTTCAACTGTTCGTTCGTACCAAACTGAGGGTCAATCTTCAAATAATCGGCTGTATTGTATTTATGATTGGTTGTTGCTTCGAACAGCGGACAGAAGTAGATGGCTGTGATACCCAGTTCACTGAGATGGTCGAGATGGTTCATCACACCCTGCAGATCGCCGCCGAAGAAATTCACCGGTGTCGGCACACCGCCCCACGGCTCGGCACCAGCTGGAGTCAAAGAGGGGTCACCATTCGCAAAACGTTCGGGGAAGATCTGATAGAATACGGCGTCCTTCACCCAAGCCGGCGGTTCAAAAATATCCACGGGATTCATGAATGGAAAATCAAACATTTCCAGCGGGTGTTCCGGCAGCGCCTGCACGAATCCGCGCTCGGTCATCCAGACAGATTCTTCCCCTTGAATAAGCTGGAAGCTGTAGCGCAGTCTGCGATAGGGCGGAGACGTCTCCGCTTCCCAATAGTCAAACATTTCATCTCTGGCGAAAATACGCATCGGAATGTGTGTGATGGTTCGATCCCAGGCATATTTGTCTCCTGTGATCGCGATGACGGCGTCCAAATCCCCTCGTTTGGAACGCAAGCGGAGATGCATGGTTGTGCGATTGTAAGCATAGGACCAGTTCAGTTTGGGACGATGATAGATGGCTTCCAAAATCATGGTAATCACTCCTTGGCTTGATTAATAGATACAGGATAAGGCCAATTAGTGCCGTGAAAACGCAAAAAAGGTACAACCTCTCAAGTTCACGAGGTTGTACCTTTCGGCAGCATAGCCTTTTGATTATATCGATATTATACGAAGTATTTTGGCGAAAGAAAATACTTTTTTTCCTTAAATATCAATTTTGCTGCTTATATACAGCACCAATTACAATTCGTATCCGAGTTTTTCAGCATAAACACTGATTTCTTCCTGATACTTCTTGATATTCTTGATTCCGGCTGCAATTTTGTCGTTGCCTTGTTTCAAGAACGTTTTATTGATTTTGGTTTTCGATACAGATTGTTTAAACAACTGATATCCTTCCAGCTGGGCATAGCTGCCTTTAATCAATTTGTCATGGATTTTTTTCAGCTCGGGATTCGCTGGCTTGACTTGCTTCAGCATGGAAACATATTTGGTGTAATTCGGGATAACCGTGTTGTTCAATCTCAAAAAGAATGATTTGCGATTGGAGGAAGTAATATAATTGTTGCCTCCGGCGGCATCCAACGCCTTGCTTTCATAAACGGCCAGAGCTTCGATTGCTTCCAGATAATCAAGGAAATCTTGTTCATCCGCAGAAAGCGCTGCTTCTTCGCTTGTGCTGTTATCTTCTGTAACAGACTCATCTGAAGTCGTCGTTGTAGTGCTGTCGGCTGCTGAAACATAAGCTCCTGCCGGGAGCAGTGTTCCGCCAAGCAAAATGATACTCATTAAAATAGATAGAACCCAATTTTTTCTCATGTTATCCTGTCCCCTGTCTCTATATATGTGATTTTATTCCAAGGGATAATCTAACATAAGAGGACGTTAAGATACAGGAATAATTTAGTAATATTATTTCGGTACAAGTTTTAAGAGGACCATATGGATAAACAGATATTCTATAGTGCGAATAATTATACGTTTATATGCATATGAAACTTTGAACAACGGAGATGGATACGGGAGGCTCCCTCAACAATAGAAAGTAAAGTAACTCCTCCACATACGTAGTTGTGGGAAACGAAATGGTATTTATTTATATGATATGGATTCATCCTAAACACGCTTGGCATAGCTGTTTTTGAGTGAGATCAGCTGCTTCAAAAAGATGAATTTTCCTCTAAATAAATGCTTGTATAAAATACCCAACTCGATTACAATACAATTGATAATGAGATTCAATATCATTTACAAGAAAAGGGGAGACTTGTTCCATGTTCCGATTGAACAAAAAGTTATATATTTATGCAGCGCTGATCCTGATGATTTCGCTGCTGGCTGGCTGTGCTTCGGGAGGAAGCTCAGGCACGACAAATACAGCAAGTCCTGCAGCAAGCGCCAAGAGTACTGAGGGCGGCACGGAAGGGGATTCAACTGCCAAAGCAGCAGATGAAACTCGGGTAATCAAACATGCCATGGGAGAAACGGAAATCACGGGAGCGCCGCAGAGAATCGTAACCTTATTCCAAGGTGCGAATGATGTGGTCGCAGCTCTTGGCGTAAAACCGGTAGGTGTCGTCGAATCCTGGGTACAGCAGCCGGTCTATGAATATTTGCGTAAAGATCTGGACGGCGTACCTCAAGTGGGACAGGAATCCCAGCCTAACCTGGAAGAGATCAACAAGCTTAAGCCTGATCTCATTATCGCAACCAAAATCAGACACGAAGAAATCTATAGTCAGCTGTCCCAGATCGCCCCAACGGTAGTCACCGAGACACTGTTTGACTGGAAAGAAACGTTAAAGCTGGTTGGTGAGGCGATGAACAAAACAGAGGAGTCGGGCAAAATGCTCGCGAATTGGGAGACGCGCGTAGCGGATTTCAAAGAGAAGATGGGTGACCGTCTGCCGATCGAAGCGACAATTACAAACTTCAGAGCGGATCAGGTTCGCATTTTCTACATGGGTTATGCAGGTAAAATCCTGAAGGAGCTTGGTTTTACAAGACCGGCAGGACATGATGCAGATACATGGGGCGTTGAACTGACATCCAAAGAAGCTATTCCGGATATGAATGCAGACATGATCTTCAACTTCAATTCAGGTACGGATGCAGCTGCAATCGAGAAAAACTATAAAGATTGGACAAGCAGTCCTCTGTGGAAAAACCTAGACGCCGTGAAAAATAACCAACTCGTTCAGGTCGATGAAGTGGCCTGGAACATGGCGGGCGGATACACATCGGCTAACATGATGCTGGACGATCTATACAAACAGTTTAACCTGACTAAATAATAGGAGCAGGATCTGTCATGCACCAGAACATTCGTTAGCGAAGTGTATGGGCAGGCAGGTCCTGTTTCACTTTATCGATGAAAGAGTGAGTGTATGTTTCCCCTTTTTAACAAGGCAAGTGCCAAACTATACGGGCTGCTTGGACTGGTGGTTCTTATGATTACCGCCGCAGCTGCCAGCATGATTTTAGGACGCACACCTATTACGTTTCACATGCTGTGGGATGCGTATCGGTCCTATGATGAAACTTCGGTAGAACATGTCGTGCTTTTGACGGAACGACTGCCGCGCACCATTATTGCAGCCGTTGTAGGTGCAAGTCTGGCTGCAGCAGGTGGACTAATGCAGGCACTGACGCGTAACCCACTGGCATCCCCAAGTGTGTTCGGAATTAATTCCGGTGCCATATTTTTTATTGTTATTGCGGTCGTGGTATTATCCGTTTCGTCCCTGACAACGATGATGTGGTTTGGATTTGCGGGAGCGGCGATTGCTGCAGCCGTTGTGTATATGCTGGGCTCTCTGGGCCGTGACGGATTGACGCCGATTAAAATTGTACTTGCGGGCACTGCGATTTCTGCTTTGTTTGCCTCCTTTACACAGGCGATTCTGGTGCTCGACGGTACAGGACTGCAGGATGTATTGTTCTGGCTCGCCGGCTCGGTAAGCGGACGGACATTGGAGATGCTGTATCCGGTGCTGCCATACATGGCTGCAGCTGCGCTGGTGGCGCTGTTCATGGGCCGGCCAATCAATCTGTTATTAACAGGGGATGACATTGCCAGAGGTATGGGACAGAATGTGCTTCTGGTCAAAGTGATGATGGGGGTCGTAACGGTACTTCTTGCTGGCGGTTCTGTCGCAGTAGCTGGTTCCATCGGTCTGGTGGGGCTCATTGTACCCCATATCATGCGTATTTTTGTCGGCAATGACTATCGCTGGCTTATACCTTACTGCTTCTTAGGTGGAGCAATCCTGTTGATGTCAGCCGATGTGGTGGCAAGGTTGGTGATTATGCCGCAGGAAGTTCCGCTTGGTGTAATGACCGCTTTGATTGGCGGCCCCTTCTTCATATATATCGCTCGCAAGGGGGTGACAAAGATATGAGGAAACCGCTGGTGTATCGGAATAAAAAAGATACTGTCTCCATGCAGGTGGAGCGCAGGTCTGTGACTGTCATCTCCATATGCATCATTCTGTTCCTGGCAGCCGGAGTGATCGGTACAAGTCTAGGCAGTGACTTTATCTCCCCACTGGATGTGGTTCGAACGATCTTTGGACTGAACGCAGGGGAGCATGACTTTGTCGTGCTGACACTGCGGCTGCCGCGTGTACTGCTCTCACTGCTGGTAGGTGCTGCACTGGGAATGTCGGGTGCACTGCTGCAGGGGATTATTCGTAATCCGCTTGCTTCACCAGATGTCATCGGTATAACTGGTGGTGCTGCAGCAGCTGCTGTAGGGTTTGTAACCCTGCTGGGCGGAACCGTGAGTATCAAGCTGCTGCCGCTGTTTGCTGTTCTTGGGGCGATGGTAACGGCATTCATCATTTATATTCTTGCATGGAAAAAAGGAATCAGTCCGATCCGGCTTGTGCTGATCGGAATAGGTGTATCGGCTGTAACGGGGGCTGGCACGACCTTTATGCTGATTCTAAGCCCGTTCTATACGGCAAGTCAGGCTTATATCTGGCTGACAGGCAGCATCTATGGAGCAGCCTGGACAGACATTCAGACCATACTACCCGTCATTGTGATTGTTGTACCTATAGCTCTTTGGTTTGCGCGCAGCCTGAATGCACAGGAATTTGGAGATGATCTTGCTGCCGGCCTCGGCGTTACAGTGCAGCGGCATCGAACAGTTCTCCTGTTATGCAGTGTGCTGCTGGCCGGAACTGCGGTGTCAGCAGCCGGCACGATTGGTTTTGTCGGTCTGATTGCACCGCATATCGCAAGAAAGCTGGTAGGACGGATGTTTGGCAGTCTGCTGCTGGTGTCCGGATTCGTTGGTGCGCTGCTGGTATGTGCTGCTGATCTTGCTGCCCGCACCGCATTTCTACCGCTCGATGTGCCTGCCGGCGTTTTTACCGCGGGGATAGGTGCACCGTTTTTCCTGTATCTGCTGTTCAAAAATCGAAACCACTATTAAGGAGGAGAACGTCGTGAGTATTCTGGAAGCAAAGGAGCTTACCATCTCCTATGGAGCCGATCCCATTATAGAAAACCTGAATTTGACCATCCCCAAAGGAGAGATTACGGTCCTGATTGGCAGCAATGGCTGCGGTAAATCGACACTGCTTCGGACGATGGCAAGACTGTTGAAGCCCAGCTCGGGAACCGTGCTGCTGGATGGTGAGGAGATTGCCAAGCTGCCTACCAAAGAAATCTCAAGACGCATGTCCATTCTGCCGCAGGGCCCAACCGCGCCGGAGGGCCTAACGGTAAACCAGCTGGTTCGTCAGGGACGTTACCCTCACCAGACATGGCTTAAACAGTGGTCACGTGAGGATGAGCGCATGGTTAAGATGGCTCTGGAATCCACCCATCTGACTGCACTGGCTGATCGGCCCGTGGATGCTCTGTCCGGCGGTCAGCGTCAGCGTGCGTGGATTGCCATGACGCTGGCGCAGGGGACAGAAACGCTGCTGCTGGACGAGCCTACAACCTATCTGGATATGACACATCAGATTGATATTCTGGATCTGCTGTTTGAGTTGAATGAACAGGAAGGCCGTACCATCGTGATGGTACTTCACGACCTGAATCTGGCCTGCCGCTACGCACATCATATTGTGGCCGTACATAACAGGTCGATCTATGCAGAAGGTAAACCAGAGGACATTATTACTCGTGACCTCGTGCGCAGCGTTTTTCAGATGGAATGTGATATCGCTGTAGACCCGCTATTTGGCACGCCAACCTGTATCCCGCATGGAAGAGGCAGGAAGCTGAACGAGGAACAGAAGCGATATACACAGTTGGCCTGAGGAACGGAGATTCATACACACGTGCTGCTGGATACCGGAGCTCATTTACGTCCTACACCTACTGCACTTTCCCCCATGATTTATAACTGAACAGGCAAGCAGAAGAGTGCAAATGGCGCTGCTTGCCCGTTTGTTATGCCCTTTTTTTCTCTACTCATGTGCCCAATAAAACACCCCTCGATTAAAACTTTTTTTTCCTTTAAAGTTTTATATTGACATAAGACAAACAGGTACCCTAAAATAGGTTTTGTATGATATTGATAATCATTATCAATAAATTAACCGATAGGAAGGTTGGATATGAGATTACACGGTCCAGAAGGTTCCATATTTCCGAAGGGTATTGAAAATTTGCAGAATCGGCTGATTCTGAATAAAGCAAGAGAAATGGGCATTGCTTGCGAGCCGCTTGTAGATGGATGTGAGGATTTTCTGAAGCTGTCCCTGGAACATAAGCAGATCATCATTAATAAAACAAGGACCCACCGGCTGCCGCTGATTGCCGGACTGCTCGCCAAAAACAAGCAGGTGTGCAATCTGCTTTTGGAGGAGCGGGGCATGCCGGTCCCTTCACATGTTGTAGTCGATGGCATAGGGAAGGAAGCTGAAGCTTTTCTTAAGCAGCATCACTCGATCGTGGTCAAACCGCTTGATGCCAGCAGCAGCCGGGGGGTTACGCTCGATGTACGAACCAGTGCCGAGTTGGAAACTGCAATTCACCTCGCGGCCAAGTACGGCAGCAGCATACTGCTGCAGCGGTATGTAATCGGGACCGACTATCGGGTGCTGATTATTGATGATCAGGTAGCGGCGGTCAATGAATACCGCCCCGTATATATTATTGGCGACGGCAGCTCGTCTGTAATTCAACTCATTGAGAGGCTGAACTACAGCCGAATAGAGCAAACGGCCATAGGGGTGTATGAAGCTTTTCCCGAAATTGATGCCAATGATATGCGTCTGCAGGAAACGCTGCGCAAACAAGGTACTGGCTTAAATGATGTGCCGCCTGCGGGGATAGAGATTGAGCTGTATGACCTGCAGAATTCAGCAGCCGGGAAGATTAGCGAGTTTTACAGGGATTGCACAGATGACATTCATGCTGACAATGCCCGCATGTTGATTCAGGCCGCCAGGACACTTCAGATCGATGTTGCAGGTGTGGACGTTCGCTGTAAGGATATTCGAGTACCGATTACAGCGGCACAAGGAGGCATTCTGGAAGTCAACGCACTGCCAGATCTGACTCACCACGTTTATCCTCATGGCGGGACAACCAGGGATGTTGTGCGGCAGTATCTGGAATATCTATGTCAGGGTTAGCGGTTGGTCGGAGCGTACATGGCACATGCTGCATCGGAGAATGGAACATTCAAATAACGAGTGTACAGGCAGTTCTATGCCTGAATCGATGATAAGGGGCGTTAGACAGTTATGTCAGTAGAGGTACAGACGGAATACCTGAAGCTGCAGCAGGAGAAGGAGTCCAATGCACGAGCTTACCCCCGGCATTTTCCGCTCGTCATCAGTAAGGCCCAAGGCATCAAACTTACGGATACGGAAGGCCGTGAGTTCTACGACTGTCTGGCAGGTGCAGGAACATTGGCACTGGGGCATAACCATGAGACGGTCGTCAGCGCCATTCGTAATGTGCTGGATCAGCAGATTCCATTACATACACTGGATTTGGCCACACCGCTGAAGCTTTCGTTTATGCAGGAGCTGTTTTCGATGCTGCCTGAAGAGATGCGGGATACATCCAGAATTCAGTTCTGCGGTCCAACGGGGGCAGATGCGGTGGAAGCAGCGATCAAGCTGGTGAAGCATGCGACAGGAGGGAAATCCATCCTGGCTTTTCAAGGCGGATATCACGGTTCAACCCAGGCGACGATGTCCATGAGCGGCAATCTGAGTAAAAAGGAACAGCTGCAGAGCCTCCTGCCAGATGTGCATTTCCTGCCTTTTCCGTATGAATATCGCTGTCCGTTCGGAGTTGGAGAAGGCATGACTGCCCGTTTAAGTTCACAGTACATCGAGAACCTGCTCGATGATTGTGAGAGCGGCATAGCTGCGCCATGCGGTGTGATTGTGGAAACGGTTCAGGGCGAGGGAGGAGCCATCCCGGCAGATATTCACTGGCTGCAGGAGCTGCGGCGTATCACGGCTGAACGCGGTATTCCGCTTATTATTGACGAAGTGCAGACGGGGATTGGACGGACGGGATGTATGTTTTCGTTCGAACATGCCGGTATAGTGCCGGATGTCATTATTTGTTCCAAAGCTGTAGGAGGCAGCCTGCCTATGTCTGTAGTGATTTACAAGGAAGAGCTGGACCAGTGGAAGCCGGGAGCACATACAGGTACATTCCGCGGCAATCAGCTGGCTATGGCTGCGGGTCTCGCCACGATTCGCTACATCCGCGAGCATGATGTGCTGCACAACGTGCATCTGCGCGGTGAGCAGTTCATGACACGATTGAACGGGCTGAAAGAACGTTTTGCCGAGATTGGCGATGTTCGCGGACGTGGGTTGATGATTGGGGTTGAAGTGGTGAACCCGTCAGGAGGCAGGGATCGACTCGGACACTATCTGCAGCATGGCGAACTGGCGTCTGTCATTCAGCAGCAGTGTTTCCGTAACGGGCTGATTGTGGAGCTTGGGGGACGCCATTCAGCAGTTGTACGTTTTCTGCCACCGCTAAATATTACAGAGAAGGAAGCAGACGAGGTGCTGGCGATCTTTGAACAATCGCTATCGGAAGCGGCTGCGTTAACGACAGCAGCATGTTAGGTCTATCGCTGCTTCGGCGGCATACGGTTTTACTTGCCATTCTGCTGGGTGCTTTCACACTTGTGCTTACCAATAGCGCGTTTAACCTGCTGCTGCCTTATTTCATCCAATATTATGATATTTCCACTACAGCGGGCGGCTGGATCATCGCTGTATACATGCTTGCTATGACATTAACGATGCCGCTGGCTTCGCTGATTGTAGACCGGCTGGGGCGCAAACGGACATATATGCTGGGCATCTGCATCTATGGCGTATTTTCTGTGATAGGGGCCGTGTTTCATGCTTCGATTGAAATGCTGCTGCTTGTGCGATTCATGCATGGAGCAGCCGCTGGTCTGATGATCCCGTTATCTCTTGTGCTGCTGTTTGATGTCTACGGCCCGGAGGTTAGAGGACGCATTACGGGAGCGTGGGGTCTGCTGCTGATGCTGGCTCCTGCTGCCGGACCCACGCTGGGCGGGTTCATCATTCAGTATGGGCGGCTGGAGATGCTGTTCTGGATCAATGTGCCCTTGGCTGTTTTTTCATTCATCGGGTGCGGCAAAGTGATTCAAGCTTACACGCCAGCTCGTAGGAAAACGTGGCATCCGTCCAGTGTGTTTCGGCTTGTTAGTGCCGTGGGTGCGCTCAGTTTGGGCGTACAGATATATGCCAGTCCGGCAGCAGCTCCGTGGATACCATGGACACTGATTGCACTTGGGGTGCTGCTGCTTATGCGTTTCATACACGTGGAGAATGGACGTGAGGAGCCGCTGATCCGATATACGCTGCTGCGCAGCAAGGGGGTTTTTCCGCTTACGGTTCTGATCTCAACCCTTCAGGACTGCGTGATGTTTGGGGTGATTTTCGCACTGCCGCTGCTTTTTCAGGAAGTGTTTCAGCTGTCACCAGCGCTTTCCGGTGCACTGTTCATACCACTCTCAGTCTCAACCAGCCTGTTCATGTGGATCGGGGGCAAGCTGCTGGATCGCGGCCGTTCGCTGCGATTCATCATCTGGGGGACGCTGCTGGTGTCGGTATCCATCCTGTCGTTTGCATGGCTGCCTATGGGGGCGTCCATCTGGATCATCGGAGTGCTGATGGTATGCCGGGGCATTGGCGTAGGGCTATCCGGTATGAGCATCTCTGCTATTGGGCTGCAGGCGCTGCCTGATGATGATATGCATGAGGGTTCGGTACTGTCCACCATGATTGAACGACTCGCTTCCTCGTTTGCAGTCATGGGTATGACGCTGTATTACGACATGCGCTGGCAGGATCTTGCCGGAACTGGCAGAACGGTTGAAATGGCCAAATGGGCAGCACTCCAAGAGATCTGCACAGGTCTGGGCTGTGCCATTCTGCTGACATTACCTCTGGTTTTACTTATAACCCGAAAGAAGGTTGGCTTCATTGTTCAAAATGGAAAACAAACTCCGGTCCAAGGCGGAGCAGCGGGCCGATGAACATTCCTGCAAGCTGCTGCTGAACTGTTATATCCGTGAACTAGGGCCGGAAAGAGCAGATTATATGCAGCTTAACCCGGAAACGCTGACGTATTCGATCACATTCCCAACCAGCGGTGTTCGTGTGATGGGATTGCTGTCCTATTACTCCGCTATGGGTGAGCATGAATATCTCAGTATGAACAGTAACGGACAAACCGTGCATTACCGTGATCTGGTGCGCTGGATTTCATGTGAGATGATTGGAGACGGCAGTCCAGACAATGTACAGCGTGAAGCAGTTGAAGAGGAACATGACATCGGAACGAAAGCAAAACAAGCCACAGATCGACTCACCGATTTTATGGAAAAGGTTGAAAACAGCGCAGCCAACCTGACGATGTACATCGAACAGGCATCCGGCTTCGGGGCGCAGGACTACACCACATCCGAACAATCTGTGCTGTATGGTCATCCGTTTCACCCGTTTCCGAAAAACTCCAAAGGTTTCACCGCACAGGATGTGCAGCGGTACAGTCCGGAACTGCGAACCTCGTTCCAGCTCTGTTATATCGCCGTGAGACAGGATGTGTATGCAGCGGAATGGGTAGAGCATGCGGATAAAATAGACCTGAAACAGCTTCTGGCAAGCCAGGAATGGCCTGTGTCAAAAGGAAAACTGGGTTTGTACGAGCTGCTGCCCGTTCATCCATGGCAGTATGCACACATCCTGCATCTGGATGAGGTGCAGTCCTATATCCGTGAAGAGAAGCTGCTGCTGCTGGGCACTGCAGGCCCGCTGGCCTACCCGACCTCTTCTGTACGTACAGTGTATGTTCCAGCCTGGAACTGCAGCATTAAGCTGTCGCTGAATATGCAGATTACCAATATGATCCGGACGAACAGTGCCGAGCAGATGCGGCGAACCCTGGATGCGTCCAGATATGTACGGCAGCAGGCATGTTTTGATGCCGAGCCGCAGACCCACATCGCGTATGAGACAGGAGCAGCGACATGTAGGTTTGAAGATGAAAAGCTGACAAGTCTGTTCACCGTGGCCTTTCGTCCAATCGAATTTGATCCTGCCAATACATACGTATTGTCCAGTCTGGTCGAGTCGCCATGGCACGGAGCACCGTCCCGGTTAGCGATTATGCTCGGAGATAGACGGGATCACGTCACTTACGGCAAAACGGAATCTAAACAACCTGCCCGACATGAACCGAGCGAACTTGAATACGCCAATCATGAATATATCCAGAGTGCAGCTGATGGGCAGTGGAGGGCAGTACATTCTGCTGGCACTGCCAAACATAATGCTGCCAATCGTGACAAGGTCGAGCAGTGGTTGTCACAATACTTGGCCTGCTCGCTGCTGCCGCTTGTACGGGCGGCCGGGGAAAAAGGCATTCATTTTGAAGCCCATTTGCAGAATACATTGGTGACGCTGGAGCAGGGCATGCCGGTGGCTTTTATCGTGCGCGATCTGGAAGGGGTCAGTGTCGACCGGGAATTAATCAATGAACTGTCTGTGGAACAGAGAGCGGTTCGAAGCTCGGGAACAGGGCGGCAGGCCGACCAGAAACTTGGACCAATATCCGAGCAAAAGCATAAGGGAAACGGTGGTTTGGACCAACTGCAGGATCAGTATGAATTACAGGATCAGTATGAATGGCATGGTCTGCATTCAAATCCGGGTCCAAAAAGGGAACCGTCCGGGCTTCTGTTTTATGCACGTGAGCAAGCATGGGCGCGGACATCGTATTATTTTATCGTGAACCATCTGGGTTCATTAATCCATGTGCTGGCCCGGGATCTGGATGTGCCGGAGGAGTATTTCTGGATGCTGGTACGTGAGGTGCTGGAGGCAGAACTGACACGAACCGGTAACGTTTATGTGGAGCATTTGCTGACCGCAGACGCTTTTCTGGCCAAACAAAATCTGGTGAGCTGTCTTACGGGCATTAGTCAGACTCCGGCTTACGTGCCGGTAAGTAACGTCATGAAATGTTTAGGGAGTGAAGCGGGTGAGATTCGTGGAATTCGGAACTGAGTCAGACGGGAAGAAGGCAGCAGAAGCAGCAGATCACACAGCCACTACAGGGGATTCAGCGGCACAAGCAGCAGATCATACAGCAACCAGAACAACTTCAGCAGCTAAAGTAAACAAGAACCAGAGTGACCGCACGGACCCGGTATATGTGGAAGTTCAGGAGCGAATTATGCGGCAGACGCTGGAGGCAATGTGGTATGAGGGCATTCTGGACAATCAGGTCAGTGGCGGGAAATGGTGCACCAGCGGAGTTACAGCATCGGGCGAACCTGTGGTGTACTCCTGTGAAGCGGAGCGCAAGTTTTCGTTTGGCCGGGTGAAGGTGAGAAAAGGCTCCATTAAACGGGAAGGCAGCGTCTGCACCGATCTGGACCGGTTTCTGGAGGAAACGGTACTCAACCGCCTGCAGGGTGCACATGTGTCGGCCTTCATTCAGGAGCTGCAGGAAACGATGGCAAAGGACAGCCAGTGCTGTGCAGCGCTGCCTCAGAGCATTCCGCTTCAGGATCGGTATTATGATGCACTCGAAAGTCACATGACCGACGGTCATCTATACCATCCGAGCTACAAGTCAAGGCTGGGGTTTTCACTCAGAGACAACCGGGCCTACGGTCCCGAGTTTAATGCAGACGTGCCGCTCATCTGGATTGCGGTGAGAAAAGAACTGGCCCAAACGGCTGTATCCCGCGGATATGACTCTTCTACCCTGTTGGAACAGCAGCTGACCGAGGAGGATCTGCAGCAGTTCCGTCAGGTTTTGCATTCACTTCAGCAGCATCATTCAGAGAGTGCTTGCGTTGAGCAGGCGTTAGCACTGGATACAGATACCGTGACGGAGAGCGATAAATCGTATGATCTGGAGGAAGAGGGCGGCTCATGGGATAGCAGTTCTTATGTGTTGATGCCGGTTCATCCATGGCAGTGGGAGCATGCAGTGGAGTCGATATTCGCCAAGCAGCTGATGGATGGGGACATCGTCTATCTCGGTGCCTCGGCCTATACATATCGTGCGCAGCAGTCGATTCGCTCGCTCTCCAACCGGAACGATTCACAGGCACCTTATATCAAACTGGCATTAAGTATTACGAACACGTCAAGCACGCGAATACTTGCCCAGCATACCACGCAAAATGCACCCCTGATCAGCGATTGGCTGGCTCAGCTGGTACAGGAAGATGAGCTGCTGCAGCAGGAGCAGTTTGCCATTTTAAAAGAAATTATGGGCTGTTCGTTCCGTTACGAACAACTACCTGTAACCCAGTACGGGCGTGCCTATGGGACTCTAGGTGCGATCTGGCGCGAAAATGTGTCCGTTCACCTGAACGAAGGTGAAACGGCCTGGCCGCTGAACGCACTCATGCTGGTGCAGCGAAACGGGATTCCCTTTATACAGGAGGCTATCCAGCAGCATGGTGTACAGAAGTGGGGAGAGGCACTAGTTCGTACGCTCACCCTGCCGATTATTCATCTGCTGTATGCACACGGGATTGCGCTTGAATCCCATGCGCAGAATATCATTCTGGTGCTGGAGGATCATCTGCCGAAACGGATCATCATCAAGGACCTGCACGATGGCGTCCGTTATGTCCCGGATCGGCTTATGCACCCGGAACGGGCACCGAAGCTGCATCCTGAACCGGAAACTCACCGTAAATTCAATCGGTATTCGTTCATCTACGCGGAGGATGTATCGGAGGTTCGCGACTATACGTATGATGCATTTTTTTTCATCTGTATGACGGATACTGCACTGGCGCTGGAGAGATTCGGCCTATCGGAGGAACGATTCTGGCAGCTGTGTACAGGTGTGATTCTGGACTATCAGCGGCAGCATCCCGAGTATGCAGAGCGGTTTAAGATGTATGATCTTCTGGCAGCCGATGCGCTGATCGAAGAGATGACGAAGCGCAGGCTGTATGGCGACAGCGAGCTGCATTTCCGCAGGACAAGCAATCCGCTCAAGCTGGCTAAGGACATGCTTGAACAGAGAGCAGGCATGCAATGAGAGTTAACACACTTAAAGACAAGATTGCGCGAAAACAGGACGTATTTGGCCTATTCGTCTCCATACCGCATCCTGTCATCCTCGAGATGATCGGTCATGCGGGATATGACTTTGTCATTATTGATCTGGAACATGCTGCGACGTCTATGGAATCCGTAGAAGAGTTGATTCGGACTGCCGAACTGGCAGAGCTTACACCTCTGGTACGAATTTCGAAGGTGGAGCGGGCCGAGATTCTGAAAGTGCTGGACTGCGGGGCACAGGGGATCGTCATTCCGCATGTGGAAACGCTGGCTCAAGTGAAGGAAGCCGCACATCATGCGTTTTATCATCCGCTGGGGATGCGCAGTCTAAACAGCGGGCGTCCAGGAGTATTCGGGAAGTTTCCGCTGACAGATTACATCGAGGAAGCGAATGCGCAGGTGATGATTGTGCCGATGATCGAAAGTATGAAGGGTGTGCGGCAGAGCTCGGAGATTTTGTCTCATCCACAGGTGAGCTTTGTGCTGGAAGGGGCGGCAGATTTGTCGCAATCACTCGGTGTGCCTTGGCAGACGGATCACCCGGATGTAAGGGAAGCGCTGAAAGCACTGCATGAGACTGCGCAGCAGGTAGGGGTACCCTATGCCACGGTAACGAGAGGAATAGAAGACATGACGTTATGGCGTGAGCGGGGCGTACACATTTACGTGCTTGGAGATGACCGCAATACGGCATTTCGAGCTTACGCCCAGAAGCGGAATGACTACGGAAGTGCAGGTGGATCAGCATGAAACCGAGTATACAGCAGGCGCTGCATGCACTATGTTGTGAAAAAACGGACGAACCGGTCTGCGCATATCTCTATGACCTGGCTGGTATTCGGGAGCAGGTGCGCGGCATGCTGCACACGATGCCGGCAAATACGAAGTTATTCTATGCGATCAAAGCAAACCCCGATCCGCGAATCATTGAAGCGCTGCTTCCATTGGTGAAGGGCTTTGAGGTAGCTTCCATTGGCGAACTGCTCAAAGTTCGGGCGGTAAACCGCGAGGTTCCGATTCTGTTTGGCGGCCCGGGCAAGAAAGAAAGCGAGCTGAGGCTGGCAGTAGAACACGGGGTGAGCTTTATTCATGTGGAGAGCTTGCTGGAGCTGCGGCGCATCCTGCTGATTGCGAAAGAGCGAGTGCAGGAACAAGGAATAGAGCTCGGAAGAGAGTCAGAGCAAGGGGGAGAAGGAGAAGGAGAAGTACAGCTGCCAGAGGTTCGTGTGCTGCTTCGCATCAACCTGCGCAGCAGTACGCTGCCTCATACGAAGATTGTGATGGGCGGGGGGCCAAGTCCGTTTGGTATCGATGAGCAGGATGTGGAGGAAGCGATTGAACTGATTCGCCTTGAAGGCACGGGCGCAGTTAAACTGTGCGGATTCCATTTCCATTCCTTGTCCAACAATATGGATGCCAGGCTGCATGCCGAGATGATCGACCTGTATTTGCAAAAAGTAGAGCACTGGCAGCAGCAGTATAACCTGCATATTGAAGTTGTAAATGCGGGCGGCGGATTCGGTGTAACGTACGACGGCAGTCCAGGGTTCGACTGGCCTTTGTTCACGGCCCTTCTGCACCAGAGCGAGCGAAGGCAGCGTTTAGCTTCAAGCGGGGGAGAGCTGTTCTTCGAATCAGGCCGCTTGTTAGTGGCAGATCACGGGTACTATGCAGCCGAGGTGACGGACATCAAACGCTCGCACGGACAGATGTTTGCCATTTTGCGAGGAGGTACCCATCATCATCGCCTGCCTGCATCCTGGGGGCATAATCATCCATTTCAGATTGTGCACACGGATCGATGGAAGCATGCATTCGGTAGGCCCGAAATAAGGGAAGAACGAGTCCACATGGCAGGTGAGTTATGTACACCAAAGGATCGCATGCATTCAGATGCAGCAGTCGAGCTGTTACGAGTGGGCGATATCATTGTGTTTGTAAAATCCGGTGCGTACTCCTGGACGATTTCGCATCATGATTTTCTGGGACATCCGCATCCGGCATTCCACTATGTGACGGAGGAAGATGAACATGTCAACACTACTCATGCAGTATTCCAGTCGGCAGGCCGCTGAACAACGGGTGATGTCCGATCTGATGAACAGCCTGCTGGCGGAGCAGCTGCTTCCGCTGAACGATGATTCGTTTGTGGATTTAGCTGCGTCCCCGGCACTGCTTCGGCAGCTGTATAAAGGATACGAAGCAGAAGGGGACAGCAGCGGATCGGATTCGACGAAGGATCAGCCTGCTGCTGCAGTATCCCGTTACAGACTGCATATCGAAGGTGTATTGTGCCTGGTGGAAAAAGGCGTAAGGCAGGCGATTCAGTGGGTACACGGATCACCAATCTATGAGATGAAGCCGGATGGCATCCGGGCGCGGCTTCTTACTCCGGCAGAAGTGGGGCGCGCGGTGCTGCAGCACGCGCTATCCGAGCATGCCTATGCACAGCCAGGAGCAGCGGATTTTCTGGCAGGTCTGGATATCGCTGTGCAGCAGTATGCGCTCGGATGGGATCAAGTAGAGCAGTTATCCACCCATACTCCGAAGTCTGCATATGAATGGTTTGTCCACAGTGAACGTATTGCCGCACTCCGGGATCGGCCGTTTCATCCATCTTCCAAAGCGAAAATAGGGTTTAGCGCGAGTGATGTCACTCAGTACGCAGCCGAGTTCGGGAAGGCGATTCGGCTGCGCTGGGTGGCGATCAAGCGGGATATGGTGCAGCAGGGCTGCGAAGACGGATTGGGTATCATGGATGTATTGTACGATTCGCAGCGTGAAGAGATGCAGCATGAGTATCTTCGCAGAGGTTTATCCATGGATGCATATTTGCCGATGCCCGTTCATCCGTGGCAGCTGGAGCATGTGCTCCTGCCCCGGTTCACCAAAGAAATCGTAGAAGGTACCATCGTTGTGCTGGATGTACAGATTGGAGATGTCTTCGCCACCTCTTCCCTGCGGTCGATGGCTCAAAACGCCGAATCAGCTCTGATGCTCAAGCTGCCTGTCAGTGTGCTGTCGCTGGGTGCGGCGCGTTATCTTCCAGTGGTTAAGCTGCTCAACGGACTTGCAGGCGAGCATATGTTAAGGCACGCGGTGGCTTGTGACGAGTCGTTGAAAGACAAGGTATATCTGTGTGAAGAGCGGAACTGGTGGGGTTATATGCCCGAGGCGATGGGACTGTATGATGATCACCCGCGGCATCTGGCGGCACAGATTCGTGTCTATCCCGCAGAACTGCTGGATGATGCTTATAAAGTCATTCCGATGGCTGCATTGGGTGTGAATCTAAACGGTCATCATCTGTTAAGTCAAATCATAGGTAGAGGTATAGGTGCCGAAGACGTGCTGGAGTTCTACAGCCAGATGACTGCCGCCTTCTATGATATCGTCATGCGGCTGTTCAAGGTAGGTGTTGTACCAGAGATTCATGGTCAGAACTGCTGCCTTGTCTTACAGAATAATCAGGTAAAAGGATTGTTATTCCGGGATCATGATTCGGTCCGTCTGCATCAGCCGTATCTGGACCAGCACGGAATTGCCGATCCGGCGTATCACATTCGGCCGGGTTATTCAAACAGCTTGTATAACGAAACGATCGAGAAGCTGATCTTTTATGTGCAGTCTCTCGGGACGCAGGTGAATCTGGCTGCGGTCATGGAGTCCTTGAGCGAAGTGTACGGCATCCCGGAAACGAAGTTCTGGGCGATCACGGAGCAGGCCTGGCGGGAAGCGCTGCAGCAGGTGCAGCTTCCCGAGGCGGACAAGGCCGCGCTTGCTCGCGTCATTTTCGAGAGCGAGACATGGCCTGTGAAGTTGGTTGTCCGTCCGCTGCTTGAGGCGGATGGTGTGCCTGGTGCGATGCCGTCGGGCAAAGGCCAAGGGGGGAACCCTTTTTATAAGGGATAGGTGGAGTGTATAAATGAGAAGGTGGCCCGAGTGTCGGGCTGCCTTTATTTGACGTTTGGTCTGTGTCGGGTGTTATTAGGATACTGCGAGTAGAGATTAGCAGTGTTAATGAAAACGTTCACTTTATTGCTTAATTAATTGTGTGAAATGACGTTACAAAAGAGAGACAAATGGTATAATCGGTGTATTGTTACTGCTGTAATAGATCATTTTTGGTTTATTTCGAAAAGGTTTTCGGTATACAGGGAAAATGGGACTGTTCAATACAATGAATATTCAACCAGAAGAGAGTGAGAGACGACATGAATGAGAAGAGACTTTTTAATGACGGATGGCAGTTTGCCAAAAGCGGACTCGGTGTTACGGAGCCGGGAGATCTGAGTTTTGAACCGGTTGAGCTTCCCCACGACTGGCTGGTCTACAATACACTTGATCTATACGAGAACAGCATAGGTTGGTACCGCAGGACGTATCCATATACGAAAAATGAGCAGCAGGTACTTTTGTGTTTTGACGGGGTATATATGGATTCGTCCGTATATGTGAATGGGCAGTTTGTTGGCGAGTGGAAGTATGGATATGCTGCGTTTGAGCATGAAATTACGAATGCTTTGGTGGAAGGCGATAATGAAATTCTGGTCAAAGTCGTGCATCAAAGCCCGAACAGCAGATGGTATTCCGGCGCGGGCATCTATCGTAATGTGTGGTTGAAAACGCGGGACCGCAGCCACATTGTCTCGGATGGCATCTACGTATCCGTACAGCAGCAGGCGGATGGCTGGCAGGTAGAGGTAGATACGGAGCTGCATCTGGAACAGCATCAGCGTGCACAATTGGTGCATACAGTGCTGTATAAGGGCCAAGTTGCGGCTTCGTCTCAGGCGGAGGTTCAGGCAAATGCACCTAACGATGTTTTCATCAACAGTCAGCAGCTGCAAATGCAGAATCCCGAATTGTGGAGCCCGGATACACCACAGTTATATGATCTCGTAACGGAACTGCGGCTGATCACGGATCATCAGCGGGAACAGGTGATTGAGTCTGTATCACAACGAATCGGCTTTAAACATGTCAGACTGGATGCCGCTGAAGGCTTCCATCTGAACGGGGTCAAAATGAAAATGAACGGTGTCTGCGAACACCATGATCTCGGGGCGTTAGGGTCCGCTTTTAACGTGGCGGCGCTTAGAAGAAGATTTGTTTTGCTGAAGGAGATGGGCGTTAATGCCATTCGGACGGCGCACAACATGCCAGCGAAAGAGTTCATGGAACTTGCCGATGAGATGGGCATGCTGGTGGTGTCCGAGGCGTTTGATATGTGGGAACGAGCCAAAACACCGTACGACTATGCACGATTTTTCTCTGAGTGGGCATATCGGGATGTTCGCAGCTGGGTGAGGCGGGACCGAAATCATGTCAGCCTGGTTATGTGGAGTATCGGGAATGAAATCTATGATACCCATGCGGACGAGCGCGGACAGGAAGTGACTCGAATGCTGATGGAGTACGTGCAGCAATTTGATCCGAAAGGCAATGCACGCGTAACCATCGGTTCCAACTACATGCCTTGGGAGAATGCCCAGAAATGCGCAGATATTGTGAAGCTGGCCGGATATAACTATGCCGAGAAATATTATGACCAGCACCACGCAGAGCATCCGGACTGGATTATCTATGGCAGCGAAACGTCCTCCGTTGTTCAGAGCCGGGGCATCTATCATTTCCCGTATGAACAGCCTGTACTCGACGACGATGATGAGCAGTGCTCGGCACTGGGGAACAGTACAACGAGTTGGGGAGCCAAGTCGCCGGAATACTGCATTTTGGCTGAACGCGATCATCCGTATTCCCTGGGACAATTCCTTTGGACCGGATTTGATTATATCGGGGAGCCGACACCGTATCATACGAAAAACTCGTATTTTGGACAGCTGGACACGGCCACGTTCCCCAAAGACTCCTATTATATCTACCAGGCGGCATGGACGGATTATAAGAAAAGCCCGATGGTGCACCTATTCCCTTACTGGGACTTCAGCCCGGGTCAGATTATTGATGTGCGTGTATGCAGCAATGCACCCAAGATTGAGCTGCAGCTGAATGGCAGGAGCATCGGAACGTACGAAATTGATCATGCTCATGGAACACAGCTGTCGGGCTGGTGGAAAGTGCCGTTCGAAGAGGGCGAGCTGAAAGCGATCGCTTATGATGAGCACGGTACGGTTATTGCCACCGATGTCCAGCGTTCCTTTACCGACGCGAGCAGGATTCGTTTACAGCCGGATCGGCAGCAGCTGCGGGCGGACGGTAAAGATCTCACTTTTGTAGAAATTACAGTGGAAGATGATGCGGGAAATCCGGTGCAGAATGCAAACAACCGAGTGCAGGTGAAGGTGTCGGGTGCCGGGCGTCTGTTGGGTCTGGATAACGGGGACAGCACGGACTATGACCCATATAAAGGGCTCAGCCGCAGACTGTTCAGCGGCAAACTGATGGCGATTATTGGTTCTACGCAGGAAGCGGGGACCATTCAGATTGAGGTGACCTCAGCAGGATTGCAGGGAGAGACAGCTTCATTTGAATCTAAGGCCGCGGATGAGGGGCGAGAATCCATAACAGCAAGTGTGAATCGGGAAGGAAGAGGGAGCCGTGTTCAAACGGATGCCGCTCCTGTCCGAAACCACCAACAACCGGTCTTTATGAAAAATGAGGAGCGTCCGGTGCTGACAGGCAGCGCTCAGGAGATTCCTTTGCGGAAAATCGAGATCATCAGTGAATCAGGCCAGCTGCTCGATCCGTCCACCCCGGAACTGATCGTTACAGCCAAACTGTATCCGGAGAATACCTCTTACCGGGATATCGAATGGTCTGCAGTAAATGATGCCGGCATCGTGTCGAACATCGCCAAAGTGCAGGCTGTAGATGCCCTTCCGGGAGAGGGCACAGGTGCACGGAGCATAAACGAACATCAGCATATCGTAAAAATAGCTGCCATGGGCGACGGGACGTTCCGTTTGCGTGCTGCCAGCAAAAATGGTACAGACAAAATCAAACTGATCTCCCAGCTGGAATTTAAAGCGGAAGGTCTAGGGACAGCCTATAAAGACCCGTACTCATTTATCACTGGCGGCCTGTATGATTACAGCAAAGGTGACGTCGGCAATGGCAATGAGCGAGGTGCAGCCACGAGCCGGGATGGCGAGACTCATGTGGGTTTCCGCAGCATCGACTTCGGACCGTACGGTTCGGATACGATTACGATCCCGATTTTCGCCCTGTCGACTGAAGAATACTTCATTCAGATCTGGGAGGGCATGCCGGATGAAGAGGGAAGTACCATGGTGGCTGATGTCGTGTATGACAAGGAATCCATATGGAATGTGTATCAGGAGGAGACGTATCGTCTATCCAAACGTCTGAAGGGCATTACGTCAATCTGCTTTGTAGTGAAACAGAAGATTCATATTAAAGGTTTTTCGTTTGAACGCCAAAGTCGGGCCTTTGAACAAAATACGGCAGCCTCCTGTGATCATCTGTATGGGGATTCGTTCACGGTAAAAGAAGATCGCGTGGAAGGCATCGGGAACAACGTATCCCTGGAGTTCGAGCAGATGGATTTTGCGAGTGAAGGCGCGTCAAAGCTGGTGATCTGCGGGGCTTCGCCGATTGATAAAAACACCATTCATATCCGCTTCTCGGGTGCGGACGGACAGCATAATCAGCTCGTGGAGTTCACCCAATCCGCAGGATATGAGGAACGTACATTTGAACTGGAGCGCGTATGCGGGGAGCAAAAAGTGACTTTTATCTTCCTGCCAGGCAGTCAGTTTGATTTTGACTGGTTCCGGTTCGAGAAATAATATACAGCTGCAGCACAAATCAAAATGAGTTAAACAAATCCTCCTCCAATCACAGTTGTTTATTCAGAACCGCTGTGATTTGAAGAGGATTTTTCTTTTGTTCTGGTTAGGTTAAGCTTCCGGAATGTCCCAGATGTTCTTCAGGTGTAATTAATGTGCTGATGCAGCCTGCTTCGTGTCATCCATGTTCAATGCAGCCCTGCTGCGATCCCAGGTTACATTCAAGCCGAGTCCTCGGAACATTTCATAAGGCGCTGTGACCGCTCCCGAATAATTGCCTATAGGCTCGCTCAACGTTATAACCTGCGCTTCCTTAAGTTTATTCTGATTCCTGCTGCTTACCGTATACTGGGATTCGTTTGGTCTGACTGTGATGATCCGATCATTATAGGTTAACGTATAGTGGCTTTGTTGTCCTTCCGTCGTATGCACTTGAAATTGTGCTCCAAGTGCTGTCGCAATGACCTTGATGGGAAGCTGGAGTGCGGCCGATGTTTCAACAGCAGGATACATGGAAGGGAGCAGTTTGCCATTTACAATCAGATCTGTACCCAGTTTGGCCTGGACAGGAGTGTACACCATACCTCCCGAAGACGTTGCCGGTGCACCTGCCTCCTGATATTTGTCTCCGCCCCATCCCCAGACGGTTCCATTGGAGGAACGTGCAAGACTGTGGTAGTAACCGGCTGAGACATCCGTAATGTCCGATAACTGCTTTATTTTCCCTTGTTTGCCCGTTACGGTGTTCCCATAGCTGTATACCTCACCTTTTGCAGTCACCAGAAGGACGTAATTCGAGCTGGCATCCATCTTTTTCACGGTGAGTTCATGATGATAGGGAGTTCGTTTCCCTTTTGAATCTACTCTCCACACTTTTCCTTTAGCGTCGAGCACCAGCAGATCTCCGCTTTGATCGGTGATGTATGAGATACGGGTCAGTCCTTTGATCTGTTTTGGCTTGGATGGACCGGCGTTTGTTTTATCTGCTTCCTTCCACGTCCACACCGAGCCGTCCTTCTTCAATGCGTACCCATCCATACCTGCAAGCGCAGTTTGAACAACATGATTCAATCCACGAATCGGGTGGAGTACAGGCTCCCGTTCAGCCTCATGGCTTGAAGTACCCGGTAACTTGTCAGTTGGATTATGCCAGGATTGAACGGTCCCATCTCGCAGCAGAACCAGACTTGTAGAAGATCCTGCGGTAACACCAGCGGCATTGGTAATCCCGGGGACCGCGCGTGGAGTTCTGCCAGCTCCCCAGTGCCAGACCGATCCATCCGCTTGAACCGCTGCACTGTAACCCCCGCCGGAGGTGGAGATGGCTGTAACGTCAGATAGATGCGGAATACGTACGGGACTAAATGTGTGACGATACCGTATCGTTTCACTGATCCCGAGTTCCCCTAACAGATTACGACCCCAGGACCACACCGATCCGTCACTTCTTAACGCCACAGTGTAATAGTAACCTCCTTCTACAGCTGTATAATGAAGCTTTTGCTCTGTATTGGAGGATACAGGAGATACAGCGGGTGCCGAGACCGGGCGGTCCGAAGCATTCCCTGTGAAAGGCTGCCCTTCAACGGCTGCAGCTGATGCATCCGTACTGGTCACCGAAGACAGCAGGCTTAACAGCAGACAGGATACAGCTCCAGCAGATACTACTGCCTTGGTAAGACGGCGGAACGATTTGCTCTTTGGCGTGTTCATTGGCTGGGGATATGAAGAGGAGGAACTTTTTTCTGTTGTTACATGATTGGCCGGGACATTTGAATACATGAAATCGCCTCTTTTTTGAAGTGATAGGAAATATGGAAGTACTGTTAAATAAACGCAGGAAAAGGGACGAAGGTTACACAGAAGGCAGGAAAGTCCATAAAAAAATTTCAAGGTCAATCATTCATAAGCGGGTAATCTCTTGGTAAAACGTAACCTATCCAGTAATCTTTACGTTGTACATATTGAGGTGATTTCTTTGAATAAATACATACCTATGTTGTGTCTGGCGGCTGTACTCATGGCAGGCTGTAGTTCGAATACTCCGCAGCAAATCGCTGAATCGGGTGAGAACAGCAGTCCTTTTCCGGCTGTGATCGAGCCGCACAACCCGGAGCAGGCCGAAGACAGTGGAGATGTCGTCGTTCTGTTGGGTGAAATGCGAAATCGCGATACATGGAAGAATTTCATGAAAAATGTGAAAAGACATCAACCGGATCAAGTTCGTGTAACGACATATACCATCGAGGGTGGACCGATTATTCATGAGCTGATCTATGACGGCAGGGTGATTCAGACCACGTACGACAACTCAAGAGATATGTATGGCTCCAGCGAGGTAGAAACGACGAATACCTGTAAAGGGATCGGCACAACGAAAGATAAACCTTGGCGCGCATTCTATATCCTGACTGGCTGCGAAAAAGAAAATATATTCTCCATCCCCAGCAGCTAGGGGAGTGAGTGTTGTTATGAATGAGGAGCATGATGCGTTACAAAGGCGCATGCTCCTCATGGGTTCTTTTATCCCGTGAACAGGTTTGTATAAGGTAGGTATATCGCATTTTTTGAAGCTTGACGAACAACGAAGAAAGGGGTCAACATATGAGAAATGTACTAACCGAATGGCATGCTGCATCTCAGATTTATCCTTCATTCCTTATCCAGAGACAGCAGGCTCCAATCTTGCAGGAGGAGTGGCTGAAACAGCTGGAAGAGCTGGTGATGTGGGTGCTTCTCGGTATAGTTGTGATTCAACTGCTGCTCCGGGTGTGGGTTCGCTTGGTGAAGGGACCTTATACAGACGAAGAAGTAGAGCAGGCAGATCCTTTGTTACTGGCTTATCTGCGCAGTAAGGGACAGCTGAAGCTGAAGGATACCCAGGCGTCCCTGTTCCATCTGACTCGTCAAGGCATTTTGTCGATGCGAATTGTGAAATCCAAAGGGCGTTATCGGAAGGACCGAGGACAGTCGAATGCTTCCTCTGCACCGAACACAACGCTGGAGTACAGCGTTCAATCTGCGGGTGCTGCCGGATCGCCGGATGAGCAGCACTTCATGCAGTGGTTGTTCTCCCAATACGGTTTCGGTAAACAACGGCTCAGGCTGGATGCTTTGGCTGGACCCAGCTCAGAGGAAAGTGAACGGCCAGAAGATATGAAATACTACCGTGCCAAGGAAAAGAAGCAGCTCGAAGACATACAGTCGTGGAAAGAACGAGTAGTAGAGACGAGAAGCTGGGAGCCGTTGATTCGAACGCCGCTGCTTCTGAGGTGGCTTGTATATGTAATGTTCCCTATGATGATGCTGCTGACAGGTATCGTATGCTTTGCAGAACGTGTCTCAGTACCGGGAGTAATCGGTTTGACCGTTACGGCAGTAATCTGGTTATTTGTTATTCGCAAAATTCATGTACGCCTGCTCTACCAAATCGCCTGTGTTGGACTAATCATCAGCTTAAGCTTGGCGATCTCTGGTAATTCCGAGTACACTTCATGGCTCTACACGATCATTTTTATGTCACTGTTTGTCAGGCTCCTGCTGCCTGCAAGGGAAGTCGCTCCATCTTTCAAAGATTGGGAAGCCTCTATGCTTCGCTGGCGCAGACGCTATAAAAAAGGCATTCCAGCCGGAAGGCTGAGTGATTCGGCAGAGACACTGGAGCAGATCATTCAAACTGCGCTGGTGCTGGGAATCGGCTCACGATGTGTGCGTAAGACGGATTGGTCCGTGCTTCAGCAGCACCCTGATCCCGAGCTTAGACGTCTGGCAGATCGTGAGCCCGCGAGGGCAGACAGTTTGCCTGGATCAACAGCGCTGAAGCAGACCCCTTTATTGGTGCTTGCTCTGCACCTGAGAGGGATATACCGGGCAATGTCTGCGGCAGAGTTTCCGTACGATCGTTACAATTATATTTTTGGAACGGTTTTCCCGGGATCGGGAGGAAGCGGGGGCTCTCCGGTCTATACGGATAGTTATAGTGGAAGCGACCGCAAGCATTCACACGATTACGATAGTTCAGGCAGCCACCATCACGGATCAGATAGTGGAGATTCAAGCGGTGGCGGGGACTCGGGCGGCGGCGGAGATTGAAGGTATGCAGCAATTCATGTACTCATGGCGACAGTGAGATAGAGAATAATTGGAAGTGCAAAAATGATCATGCCAAGCAGGATAGCCATAATGATAATGATTCCTTTTTTGTTCAAGACGGATGCTCCTTTCAGATAGAAGATTGTGGAGAATCATAGAAAATAAAAATCAGGATATGCCTAGTGAGGTATTGTACCATATTGTGGAGGTTCCTATTAATGAAGAAGTTAGTACTGTTATGTACGTTTATTCTCGTAATCACAGGATGCGGGCAGCACAATAGAGAGAAAGCAATTGAGCAGCTGACTCAACATGAGAGCAGTGGTGCTTCGTTGGCTGTATTTACCGATCAGACAGCAGAACGGCCGTTTATCGTGGATTTACAAACGCAGCTGAATGAAGTGAACAACAACCATTGGAGAGCCGAGGGACCTATTACCAACGTTAACTTTTATAATGTTAGAGACAAACATCCATTTGATTATGAGGACATTTTTGATCTGCACACGTATCCGTACATGATCCTGTTTGAGAACGGTCAGATCACTTTAGAGACGCAGCGGCCCGAAGAGATCATGCAGTATTTTAAACAAAAACAGAAGAATTAGAAGCTATATCTATTGGATGTAATATGCGCACATGTGCAAGCTTGGCTGCCTGAAGTAGTTACCTAAATACCGATTAGATGAAGCGAAAAATGCTTCTTCTGTTCAATTCCAATGTGAATTTTATTTGTTAAAATTTAGGTATAACGACTATGATCAGGTTGGCGGTGAGACGGCATGACACGGATTCAGGTGCACCCGGATGAGCTGGAAAAAAACGCCCGTCTGCTGCAGCAGAGTAAACAGCAGCTCGGCAAGATTGTCTATGAATTGGACAAGACGATGTATTTGTTACAATCGGAATGGTCGGGTGTGACGAGCGAGAAGTTTTTTTGGGATTTTATGAATATCAAAGAGAGTGTGTTCCCCTCTGCACTTGGGCTGTTGGATAAATTTCAGAATAAGATAACGGGGACATTAAGCGCATTCAAAAAAGCAGACCATTCAGAAGGGGAAATGATGCAAATCCCGGATAAGCTGGAGCCCAATTTTGCTGCGGGATTGATTGATAAAGCCATCGGCGATACGGTTACAGGCATTGGCGAGACCATAGAGGCATTCATCTATAATCCATTCAGTACATTGGGCAGCCTGGGCTATGATCTGACGGTTGGCAAAATCATCGACGTTGGACGCGGAATAGGATTTGCCTGGGATACCGCATGGGGCACAGGAACAGCAAGATCCGACATCGAGCAGTTTGTAAACGAGCAGAAAAAACAGCTGAGTGAGGACGAGTCAGGGTACTATAAAGGAGCGGTAGTAGGCCAAGCCCTCTCCTATTTTCTTTTTGGCAAGGCTTTGCATTCGAAGGATCATCATGGATCGGGTGGATCAAATGGGTCAGGAGATGGTAAGAAGGAGCCGGAGAAGGGGAGTGGGAAAGAGGGGGCGGGTGACGTTGCTTCAAGATTAGTTACGGGTTCAGGTGTCTATACGCAGTATTCAGGTGGACTAAAGCAGGCGTCTAAAGAAGATGCTGGAGCCGATTTGCTTGCAGAAAAACTTGGTGGACAGTCGCGTATGATATTTAATAATGACCCCAAAAATCGAGAATTTGATACAGTTTCTGACCAATACATCGGTCAGACTAAAACGTCAATGAATAATCTAAGCTCTCAATTTAGGGAACAGGCAAAGGCCACTATTGAGGCTGCTGTGGAAACAGGTAGAAAGGCATACTTTCATTTTGAGACAGCTCCAGCTGATAAAGTAATTAGACAATTAAGAGAATATGAGAAGAGATACAACGTTGAGATTATAATTGATATCTCACCATTCAATAAGAATTAAAGAGGTGAAAGTATGTATCAATACCATGGTTGGGCAGTTGTTTTAGCAAGTACTGGTGATGAGACGTGTTATGAAGAAGAAGTTATTTTTGAAACAGTTGAAAAGTATATTAAGGATTTACAGCCGAATGTAGATGTTTTAGACATAAAGGTGATCAATGGACAATACCATCTTTGGATGAGCGGACTATGGAATCATGAGCCTTCATCCAAATTTCATCCGGTGGAAATAATGAAGAATGTAGGAATCCAAGCCCCTGGATCATATGGTATGCTCTATGTGTACAATGATGAACACCCAATACATTTTAATGAGTTTAATGTATATGTTCTTAAAAGAGGTAATGTCGAAGAAAAACATGACCCATTTTTGTCTCCATTAATACCCGTTGTAACCGATGATTCCGAATTTTAGTATTAAACTCATTTTAGAAAATAATTAAATGTTTATCTTCTTTTCGGTGGAAAAAACTAAATGATAAATCCGATTCAAAAACAGGTTGATTATGGTGAGATACCACCTTTCTTACCTGTTTTTCTTTTATTCAATGCAGCTGGATGGTATCTGGTTAGAGTACGTATTTAGTTTTAATCTATAGTTTATTCTTGAAACAAATAGAGTATAGTATGCGTACATGTGCAAGCTTGGCTGCCTGAAGTAGTTACCTAAATACCGAATGAATGAAGCGAAAAATGCTTCTTCTGTTCAATTCCAATGTGAATTTTATTTGTTAAAATTTAGGGATAATGACTATGATCAGGTTGGCGGTGAGATGGCATGACACGGATTCAGGTGCACCCGGATGAGCTGGAAAAAAACGCCCGTCTGCTGCAGCAGAGTAAACAGCAGCTCGGCAAAATTGTCTATGAATTGGACAAGACGATGTATTTGTTACAATCCGAATGGACGGGTGTGACCAGCGAGAAGTTTTTTTGGGATTTTATGAATATTAAAGAGCATGTATTCCCCTCTACACTTGGGCTGCTGGATATATTTCAGAATAAGATAAAGCAGACATTAAGCGCATTCAAAACAGCTGACCATTCAGAAGGGGAAATGCTGCAAATCCCGGATAAGCTGGAGCCCAATTTTGCTGCGGGATTGATTGATAAAGCCATCGGCGATACGGTTACAGGCATTGGCGAGACAATAGAGGCATTCCTCTATAATCCATTCAGTACATTGGGCAGCCTGGGCTATAATTTGACGGTTGGTAAAATCATCGACGTTGGACGCGGAATAGGATTTGCCTGGGACACCGCATGGGGCACAGGAACAGCAAGGTCCGACATCGAGCAGTTTGTAAACGAGCAGAAAAAACAGCTGAGTGAGGACGAGTCAGGGTACTATAAAGGGGCAGTAGTAGGCCAAGCCCTCTCTTATTTTCTTTTTGGCAAGGCTTTGCATTCGAAGGATAATCATGGATCGGGTGGATCAAATGGGTCAGGAGATGGTAAGAAGGAGCCGGAGAAGGGGAGTGGGAAAGAGGGGAAAGGGGAAACAGCAAAGATTAAATTAACCGAACCATCTTTGCCAAAGGGGAGTAAACCTAAAGGGAACTATACAAAAGGTGAGTCGCACGGTATTAAAAAAGAGAGTGAAACAGCTGATCTAATGGCAGATCGAGGATATGACATTGAAATGCTGGATGAAGTAAACGGGGGTAATGGATACGGAATAATCAAGTCGTCAAACCCAGATTTCTTAATTGAAGGTGAAGTATTTGATTGTTATGCACCAACAGTAGAAACAAATGTAGATAATCTTGTTAGAAACATAACTAAAAAGACTAAAACACAAGCAGAAAGAATAGTTCTAAATTTAGATCAGTTCCCTTCTGACAAAGTCACTGAAATTTATCAAGGGATTTCAAGAAAAGCAAATCCAAACGGTGACTTGAAGAACTTAAAAGAACTATTGATTGTAAAGGATGGACAAATTGAACGATTATTTGGAGGATAGAAGTCCATGGATTATGAATTATTTTTACTATCAAACGTAGATATTAATTTACTGGGTGAGATGCTGGAAAGATTTACGAGTGAGTATACGAATAGTAAGGCATCAGTGAGTTGTAACGATAAAGAAATAGTTATTGGAACTGAGCTATTTTCATTAGCTCTTGAAATTGAAGATATTTCTGATATTGCTTTTGTTAGAAGTCATTACAACTTAGATGTTAACATCTGCATCAGGATTCAATTGTTCGGTAATACGTTTTATCAAGGACTAGAGCTGTTGTTTAAAATTATGGGAAGGCTTATCAATCATATTGATGGAAATCTATTATTTCTGGAAGATGGTTCAGCTCAATTACTTAGAATGGAGAATGGTCAGCTGATGGTCAATGACGTTTTAGACCAGTATCAGAGGAAATATTTAACCACAAGTCTGCTTAATCTACTTGAACGTCCTTACATTGAAAAGGAGTTGTCAAACTAAGGTGTAAATATGAACCAATCTGTGGAGACTCAGTCCAGAATGTCTGGTAAATGAGGAGCACCGAGTATTATCGGTGACGGATACCAAATTTGCTTTAAGGTAAAGGAGTGTAAGTACATCAGCTCAGTCAGAGCAGACTCTAGAGAACTTGAAGAGTGCGGCGCAAAGAGCGAATATGTATTGTTTTCACCTTACGGTTGGACTTGATACACATAACAACTTTCTATCTGCAGAAGGCACACGATCCGAGGTAGACGAAGAAACCTTATTGAATACTGAAGATGAAGATGAGATCAGGTATCTTACGTTTAACATAAAATAAAGTTGTTGAGAATTGCTGAGCAGCGAAATGTCATAAAAGGTTGTTTATGAACGATCAGCTTTAGTGTGTGCAATGAGCCATTTGATTCCCTAATTGTGAAACCCTCTATGCGTTTAGATGAACAAAATAAATCAAAGAAAAGATATATACTTGATCCAGGATTGTAAACGTAGAGGTGCCTCTGACTATAAAAGAAAGGGGGACATCTTGCCTTGATCTTAAAGAAGCGACTTGTCTTGATCGGCTGCTGCCTTGCATTTGTGATGCTGCTTCTTCTGACTTACAGTTTCTACAAAGAAAAAAGAATGTATGAACAATATCTAACCTCGAATATCCGTCAAGATATCGTTGATCTGAAAAGTGCAATTATCAATAATGACGTTATTTTCAATCGTATATTGGAGAATGACAAAATCATAAATGAGACGGTAGAGGACGGGGAGCAGGCAAGGCAGCTTCATTATAACCTCAGAGCTATGTCACAGATTATTGATAAGTATAGCTTGATGAATCTCAGTTTTAGTCAGGAAAGCAGTTGGCTCGTGAAACCCGCACCACTATTCATAAACGATTTAGGATTAGAGAACATATGGCCACGTACACTTCACCGAATGCATATGACGTTTGATCCGGTGGATCATACCAATCGTACGGTATCCGCTGAACTAAAAGCCAGAATACAGGAGTACCAGCAGTTAAATCAGCGGTGGTTGAATATCGTCGGAGATTTTGAATCGACAGTGATCGAAGAGAAGGACTGGCCTCGAATCTTAAATGATATGGAGCAGGCGACACGTGCTTATTTTAAGGAGAAAAAAGTTGATTTTGTAGAGGATGACATTTGGAGAGATGCGCTGAATCCCAGGTATAATTGAAGAAAATAAGGATATGGATATGAAACGGAACGAGAGGATCGATGCGAGATATGCAGGGATATCGGTAACTGACGAAGTAAAGCAGGTAAGAGGGGGACTGCAGCAGAAGCTGTAGTTTTTTTATTGGGCGGTGGTCATAGTTATTCGCACACTCTCCACATGTGCAAAAGACATAGTATAGGGCATATATACTGTGTTTGCTGGCCTAAGGAGAGTGGCGACTTTGAAGCATACGAACAAAGCAAAAACGACTCTTCACTCATTAAGAAGGAGACATTCCTCCACGAAACGCTGTAACAATAACCCGAGAAAACGTAAGAAACGGTATGCGATACGTAAAGCTTTGGGAGGAAAGCGAAGAGCTTCCAAGCAGCGCGTGAGACAAAAGAAAGCATGCCGCAGCCGCAAAATTACTACCTTCCCTAGAAGAAGCGGTGTTCATCCGACTTGTCCTGAGCTTGGTTTTGAATCTGGCCCAGCTAAAATCGAGGAAGCAAAAACAGTTAGTCTGCCTGCAGCGCAGGGGCTGATCATACAACAAGGACCCCAAGGTCTGGCAGGACCTCGGGGTGAACAGGGTGAAGCAGGCAGTTCAGGAATACAAGGTATCGCTGGTCCTCGCGGCGAACGCGGTGAACCGGGGAGTTCAGGGGCCCAGGGCTTGATTGGCCCTCAGGGTGTACCTGGCGAGCAGGGAAGTCCGGGAGCCCAAGGACCGGTTGGCCCTCAAGGTGTGCCTGGTGAGCAGGGACCTCCCGGAGTGCAAGGGCCTGCTGGCCCTCGGGGTGAACAAGGTGAGTCAGGAAGTCCCGGAGTTCAAGGTCCGATTGGTCCTCAAGGTGTGCCTGGTGAGCAGGGACCTCCCGGAGTGCCGGGGCCAACAGGGCCTCCGGGTGAACAAGGTGAGTCAGGAAGTCCGGGAGTTCAAGGTCCGGTTGGCCCTCAAGGTGTGCCTGGCGAGCAGGGACCCCCCGGAGTGCAGGGGCCAGCAGGGCCTCCGGGTGAGCAAGGCCCGCCGGGCAGTATCCCCGGGATTCAGATCATTCCTACGTCAGACCGCTACTTTTATTTCCCTGACACTGATTTGGATTTATCGAACTCGATTACGGTTTCTGCTGGTGAATTTGTTAACGATGAGGGTGGAAGCATACCCCAATTTGCAGGAATAGGCATGACCAGTTACTACAATCTTTATATAAATGGGATCGTACAGCCTGGCAATTCGTATGTGTTAACTGCGGATGGTTTATTCATTCCATCTCAAAGCGGTGTCCTGTTTGCTGAAACACCTGTCATTATTGAAATTGTTCAATTAACGGCGGTGATCCTTAACAATTGAAAATGGTTATATTACCTCTTACCTCTGCCTTCACTACTCTCAAATCTACTACATATACTACGTCAGGTAGGAGGTGAGAAACATGCCGCTTGTTACACCATTTCAGAACAGTTTGAGATTTGCTGCGACTATTGGTGATGGAACAGGAACCGGAGCAACGTTTGCCATTGCTGCGACAGCTTTTACAGACGATGCAGGTACGGCCGCAACAGCTTTTCCAGGCACGTTCAATTACTATAATCTCTACATTAATGGCCTTATGCAGACAGCAGACACATCCTCGGTTACCACCACTACACTTACAATCCCCGGTGGAGATGCATTAAATGATGGCACTCCCATTGTTGTACAATTTGTAGTGTCATAAGGATTGGGTGAAACGATTAAAAAAAAAGCATTGTACGGCTTCTATCTGTGATAGGAGCCGTTTTTTTGCCTATAATAATTCAACTTGCAATTGAAAAGTTATTCTATTATTGAGTGATCCGTGTGAGAAACATTTAATGGGCGATAACGATACTAAGGCTCTATTTTCTGATAAGGAGTTTATAGTTTATTCTTGAAGCAAGTAGAGTATAGTATGCGCACATGTGCAAGCTTGGCTGACTGAAGTAGTTACCTAAATACCGAATGAATGAAGCGAAAAATGCTTCTTCTGTTCAATTCCAATGTGAAATTGGGTTTGTTAAAATTTAGGGATAACGACTATGATCAGGTTGGCGGTGAGATGGCATGACACGGATTCAGGTGCACCCGGATGAACTGGAAAAAAACGCCCGTCTGCTACAGCAGAGTAAACAGCAGCTCGGCAAAATTGTCTATGAATTGGACAAGACGATGTATTTGTTACAATCCGAATGGTCGGGTGTGACCAGCGAGAAGTTTTTTTGGGATTTTATGAATATCAAAGAGAGTGTGTTCCCCTCTGCACTTGGGCTGTTGGATAAATTTCAGAATAAGATAACGGGGACATTAAGCGCATTCAAAACAGCAGACAATTCAGGCGGTGGAATGCTGCAAATCCCGGATAAACTGGAGCCCAATTTTGCTACGGGATTGATTGATAAAGCCATCGGCGATACGGTTACAGGCATTGGCGAGACCATAGAGGCATTCATCTATAATCCATTCAGTACATTGGGCACTCTGGCCTATGATCTGACGGTTGGTAAATTCGTCGACGTTGGACGCGGAATAGGATTTGCCTGGGACACCGCATGGGGCACAGGTACAGCAAGATCCGACATCGAGCAGTTTGTAAACGAGCAGAAAAAACAGCTGAGTGAGGATGAGTCAGGGTACTATAAAGGAGCGGTAGTAGGCCAAGCACTTTCGTATTTTCTCTTTGGCAAGGCTTTGCATTCGAAAGATCATCACGGATCGGGTGGATCAAGTGGGTCAGGGGAAGGTAAGAAGGAGCCGGAGAAGGGGAGTGGGAAAGAGGGGACTGGTAAATCAAGTTATATAACAGATCCTTCTGAAATGAAAAAGCATATCATCGTACCAGAAGATGGATTTCAAGCATTTCTTGAGAGGAAGTATATTGATATACGAAAATCAGGGGTTGAAGATATTAGCACAGTAGCTAAGAACACGGGATTGGCAGACGAACAGATCTTGAACATGAAGATGCATTTGTTTTTAGATACAAAGGATTTATCTGTAGGTGGTAAGCCTTATGAAAATTTATATTTCCAAGCAGATCCTGATGTTGCACATGCATGGCAGTTGGCTCAAAAGGGAGAACTCAATGACAAACAGAAAACTTGGTTTAGAGAGCTTGCGAATCATGAATTAAAAGAAAAAGAATTAATGGAAGGAGGTATGCCTTTAAGAGACCCATCCACTTGGAATGGAAGAGGGTATGATATACAACCTGAGAAAAATGCACATGATAAGGCGAATTTAACTGATAAACAACCAACACGTGATTTCCCGGGTTATGATAAGTATAAGGAATATGAGAAGAACATTGACAAGGAACTTGACTATTAAATTTAGAGGTGAAAAAGAAATGTACCTAGATGATACGGTATGTAGAATAAACGAAATTAATTGGGAAAAAGTCGGTACTATTGTTTCTAATGAAGATGCAGATTTAGGGTGTGAATTTTTAAGAAGGCTGGCTTTATTTTATAAAAATGAGGGTCTGAGACCACAACCGCCGATGTTTACTAACATAGCCAAATTACTTGGTGATACTGAGAATGAATTTCCTATCTCGATGTATTGCAATCCAAGGGTTTTGGAATTTGTTTCTGATTACCAGTATTTAAAAAAAATCTTTGAGTTTTATATACAATTATCGATATTTGTTGAAAAAGAACAAAAATATACTGAGTATTTAAATGTATATGAACCATTAATCAGAATATTGGAAAGAGGCGGATTTTTTGTTCTTAGGCCACAAGAACTAGAGATACAAAAAGTAGAGTATATACCATTAAGCGGATGGTATGATAGATTTTTAACCACCGATCCTTGCAATATCAGTGAATTATAAATGTTTGAAATTTAATTGGAATTCACGATTCTTATAGCTATATAAAGATGAAATTTCACAACTAAAACTATGAAAAACAAAAACTGAAGGCACTTCTACAAACGTAAACGTAGGGGTGCTTCTTACTATAAATTTTAAGGAAAACACTATACCATGATCCTTAAAAAACGAATCTGCATATCGGATGCTGTGATCTTGCTCGTTCTAACTTACATTTTGTATAAAGAGAAAAGGATATACGAACTGTACCTGACTATGAATATTCGTCAAGATATCGTTGATATGAAAAATACAATCAACACTAATGATCGTATTTTAACCAAATATTAGAGAGTGGAAAAATCATAAACGAGAGGGTTGCGGACGAAGAGCAGGCAAGGCAGCTTCATTATAACCTCGGTGATATGTCGCAGATTATTGATAAGTTAATTTGATGAATATCAGTTTCAGTCAGGAAACCAGTTGGCTTCGTGAAACCTGCACCACGATTCATCAACTATTTGGGACTAGATGACATATGGCCACGTACGCTTCAATGAATGCAGATGACATTCATCCGTTAGACCAAATTAATCATACTCTATCCCCTAAATTAAAGATCAGAATACAGGAGTACCAGCAGTTAAATCGTCGGTGGTTTAATATAATTGGTGATTTGAATATCCTCTATATGCAGCAAGGGAGTTTGCAAAGAAACTTTGAACCAGCTGAAAAGCTTCAAAGCTTCCGCCACTATCTGTCTTTTTGCTAATGGGAATAATATTAGTTTCTTTGATGGGTTGTCCGGCTGTCACATAATTATATTTTTCAGTAAAGATCAGGTTATCTTGAGTACCTGTTTGTACTAACCGAGGTCAATGCCACTATGCAAAAACATCTATTTCTCTGTTAACTGGTGTTTTCACCCATTCAAGTCTCAGATTCAACTGATAATCTTACTTCCAGTTTTAAATGCCTGCATAGTGTTTTCATATACCCATCAGGTATTAGGTAATACACTTCAGTATTTGGTACCCGGAGAGAAGTCGAGGCTAATCAGCTCCCAAGAAGGGGGTACGCGTCCTGTCTTGAGCAGCATTCCGGGCCGAGCTTGTGGATGTTTTCAAATACAATCTGGCTCATCTGCGATTTGTGGATAAAAGCAATTCGTTCCCGTACACTTGTCCACTAGATATCCACTGTAATATATCGATTAAATGCTCCGCCTTCGGCTCATAGAGAGAGTAGGGGATCGGAGCGCACCGATACTGCTTAGCGATATATTAATCATCGCAGACAAGCAGCCGTATTACGTGAGTCATGGGGGGAAACAAAACGATGAGCTTTTTACGCGACTGCGGGAAGAGATGCCTGCAAAGATGATAGCGGTGGCAAATAAGTGTATTACTTGATAAAGCGGTATTAGGAACCTGTTATGTTAGCAGGCTATTTCGTTCTAGGTTACATTCATAGACATAATTGCAGTTTGGAAATAATACCTATAAATCTTAATTTTGTACCTTAAGAACCATAAGTGTGGTATATTTATCCTATAAATAGTCATTTATTGTAGATTAGTACTTCGCATTATTGCACGTAATAAATTATTTGGTTTTTAACTTTATGTATGCGGGACCAAAGCATGGTCTATTACACAGTAAACAGCGTATGATGACAGACATGGTTCCAATAGGAGAACTGTGTCTTTTTTTGTTGTGAAATATATTAAGTGTTTTGGAGGATGGGGCATGTCTACAAATACTCAATTCATTGATGTTCTTAAGCGCTGTAAACAGTCTTCGAAGGAAGCTGTAGAGAATCTTGAAGGATTCAGCGAATTTAAACAATATATGCATGTTCAGAGGCCAGTTGAAAAAGAACTTGAAAACTATATTTTAGAAGCTAAACAAACAAAAGAACCACAGTTAATATTGGTATGTGGCGGAGTGGGCGATGGTAAATCACATATTTTATCTTACTTAAAAGATAAGTATGATTTTTTAGCAGATCCAGAACGATTTTATTTACATAATGATGCAACAGAGAGTTTTTCTCCTCGGAAAACTTCAATTGAAACGTTGGCTGAGATATTAAAGCCATTTTCAGATCATGAAATTGGAAAGGGTTCAAATATAACCATTGTCTTAGCCATCAATCTAGGTGCTCTTAATAACTTTATTGATGCAGAGGAAGGGGGGGAGTTCACTCGGCTCAGAGAATTTGTACATGCAAAGAGAATTATGGAGTCTGTGATTACAGAGGAAGTGTCTCAGGATGATCACATTTTCAAATATGTGAATTTCAGTGATTATCACATGTATGAGCTAACAGAACATGGTCCTCGCTCTAGTTACATTAAGGGAATTCTACAAAGAATTACTCAGAATACAGAACAAAACCCTTTCTACAAGGCTTATCTCAGAGAAAAAGATAATTATCCCGAACTAGCTTTAAAAAATCCAATTCTTCAAAATTATGAGATGTTACAATATGATGATATTCAGGACAAAATCATTGATTTATTGATTCAAGCGATGGTAAAAGAAAAACTTATTATTTCTACTCGGGCACTGCTTGATTTTATCTACAATATAATAGTTCCTTCTTCAATGGATAACATGGAGCATGAGAAATTGATGGAATTAATCATAAATCAAGATTTTCAATCTTACACGACATGTTTACTGCCTTTCCAATTATTTGATCGTGAGGATGCATCTGCTATACATCAAGCTATAAATCATATAAATCCTACGCAATATCGCACAGAGTTGCTTGACCAGCACCTAATTGATTTTAAGTCTAGAAAGGACGGGGCATATTTATTTAGTCAATATATTGATGTAAATAGAGCACCATATTTTGCGAAATCTCTTGTTCCGCATTCTCCATGGAAAGATGAGGACAAAAAGAGCGTTTCTTTCAGAAATGAGTTAGTTAAGTTATTTGTATATTTATACTATTTGGTTCCCAGGGAACAACACGATTCGTTCAAAGATCAGGACTATGATCAATATATGAATTACTTGTTTCATTGGAATAGAAGATCATGGAGTATGTTATCCAAGCTTTACAGAGAGGACGTTCGTGATGCGATCTATAAATGGAATGGTGAAGGCCACGGCGGACTTATTTATGTTCAGATTGGACAACCGCAGACGCACTATTATGCTTTGCAAAAACTTGAGATTGAACCTGCGCTTGAACGAGTAGAGGCTAGAGCAGAAGATGTCTTAATGAAGTTTTTGCCGATGTTAACGATTGCCTTCAGACCTAAGGGTGGAGCACCCGTTGAAATAGACATCGATTTCTCATTATATTCTTTATTAATTCGAATCAAAAACGGTTATCGACCGAATAAAAAGGACAAATTCCAATATATCAAGTTTGTTGAATTCATAGATCAGTTGAGTAGTAAAGGGAACGACAAGAATGAGCTTATTTTTGAAAGTAAGAAGTTCGGTAAGTCTCAGCGTTATAGACTGACTTACGATGATTTATTCGACCAATATTCATATGCGGAGATGTGAAAACATGGAGTATAAGTTGGATTTAGAAACCATTATTGACAAGTTCAAATTCGATTCTTCCATCAGGCATAATCCTAAAATTTCTGTTGAACTCTTACCTTACAATACAAAATTTAAAGATATGCAATTTAACCTTAAGGAAGTTGTAGGCGAGTTTTTGCGTCTGTTGGGGCAAAAAAAAATGTCCTCAGAAGCGAATCCAGAACAACTAGTTGAAGCCGTATTAAAATCTATTGATTTCAAAGATATAAATCAAAAAAACGAATTCAAGCAGATGATTAGAACTTTATTCATTGACGAAAACAACCAACTATTCTTATTCCATCCTCAGACGCTTTATTACATCAATACTGTTGAGAACGAGAACAGAAAGTTGGCTGAGTTTCTCTTTGCGGTTTTATGGAATGGAAAAGCTGCATGGGAAATTAGTAATGAAGAACATCAGACGGATGATTTGATGAGTTCGTTAATATTCAAAGCTTTACCAGAGTTGAAAAGTGAGGAGTTACAACCCCCTAAGTATGCGGTGCTATTACCAGAAATATCGGAATTATTTGCTGTTGATTTTGAATGGCTTTCTACGAAACAGGATTTGTTTACTCAACAATTTGAGAAACTTTTATCTTACTATTATTTTTTCTATATTACTCAAATGACACGTAGAAATGAAACTTTGTTTGCCAAATACGAGAAGAGTATAGTGCCTATTTATTTTACATTCGAAGAAGAAGAAAGATTATCGAAAACCAGAGTTAGTTACGAATACGGATGGAAAAACATTGAAAGATCGATTAATCGAATGTTTACACATGTAAATTTTCTTAAAATGCTTAATATTTCAGTGGAGGGAGTAGAGGAGGTACTTTCTTATCAAGAAATTGCTGAAGTACTTCGTACAGGAACAAATGAAGAAATTCTTGCAATCGAAAAAGCTGTAGACAAGGTGATAGAGCAATATCGTGAGGGTCTATCTGATGTGAAGTGGAGTCAAATGAGCTTAAATCCCGAAACGTATGACCTACCTGTGTTAAATAAATTATCTATATTATTTCAAATGATTGAATACCAGTTCAATAATTCATTTCGGTCCAAACCGTATAACGAATATAAGATGTGGTTTACACATTTTTGTCAGAGAACATTCCTCAAATCTAGGGGGAGATCTGGAAAAATGTTAATTCTGGATACAGATTATTTATTATTCCTCACTAAAGTTATCATTAAAGATGAGCATAAGATCAGATTGAAGAAGCTATTTGAACAATTCGAAGTAAGAGGGATTATCTATGATAGAGATACTCAGATTTCAATCATTGAGTATTTCGAGAAGTTGAATTTGCTAGAGAAAAAAAGTGATAGTGGGGATGCTATTTATGTCAAAGCATTTTTATAGTTATCTTGCTCAACTCGTGGAACGTTTTTTGAACGAGGTTAATATTCAGTCAGGAGAAAAATATCATATTCAATTTGAACGTGAAGAACAAGTAGTAAATCTAGTAAATCAAATTAAGGGTATGAATCGAGTTAGTCCGTTCTTAATGCCCACGGAGGATGGATTCTATCAATCTCAGACTTTAGATTATGATCAAACCAAGGTATTAATCGCATCAAATATTGAGGATACAACTCCCGACTTTCTTACAACATTACGGAATAAAGTTGGCACACATGAAGAACCTTTTGAAGATCTGGCTATGCTTTTAATCCACAATTCAAACTTAGATAGTTTGGTTCAGGGAATGACTTCGTTTGCAAAAGAAGGTATGCCTTTTCATATTGATTCAATTGAAAAAGATTTGCATGAAATGATGAAGCAATCAAACCTATCCTCTGAAGAGAAACAAATTCTTAATTTCTCGATAGAGTCCATGAAAGCTCAACAGGGACTTCATGAGAGAGTAAACTTATTTGACTACGAAAATATACTTACTGTGCTGAACAATGAGAAGTTAGAAAAGCATGAATATAAAAACTTTGGACTTTTTTATGATGCCGAACTTTTTAATACGCCTAGAACTCCTAAGGAAATTAAAGAAAGACTAAAGGAAAATCATTCACTTTATAGTGACGTTGAAATAGCCCATCAATATGGGGCTGCTGAGGTCAGTCTGGAGCGGCACTTTGATGATCAAGGGGTTAAGATTTTATCGGAGTCTGAGACGTGGCAGGATGTTGATTTTGGTTCAGTACGAAGATCTAATCAAAAGAAATTAGAAGGAAAAGGTCTAGAGTATGTAGAGGCTGGTAAGAAATTGACTTTGGAAGGATTAGAGTATTGGGAGAGAGCCGATGGCGAAACCAAGAGTAAGCAACGTAAACGAAACATTATCGTGTTCAATCCTGATCAAGAAGAAGATATCACCTTAGAATTTACATTTAATGATTTTATCAAAAATCAGTATATCAATGAAACTAAAATTAAACATTCAATACTGGCGGAACAAGCAGGTAAAAAGATTCGCGTACGTTTAAAGCATGAAGTTGGACAAACTACATTTTATGGTGTGAAATACAAAACAGAGGTATCTCCAGCTTATGAATTTAGAATTACAGTGGTTGAGACTCAGCCCAAGTTTCTTCAGTCGATACAAACGGCCTATGCCATTACGTTATCAAAATCCAAAAGTTCGTATCTTTTAATTAATTCAGATGCGGAACGTTGGTTTTTCAATAAAGACGCATCAGAAATCACCAAAGTTAATTTAACAGAATCTCATAGCACATTTGACATTACTGAGGATCAAGAATTAGAAGTATCTCGTAATGATGAAAATAATAGTGATGAAGAAATGATTTATTTTAATATTCAACTTCCTCACACAGGTATTCCATTTGCTGTGCAGGATTTAGTTGAACGTCCTGTTCCCATTGGTGGTTTTAGTGTGTGGAAGCTAAAGCGTGAAAAGCAGGAACACTTCATTTATCGCATAGAGAATGAGAAGATGAAGATTGTACAAGGAACGAGGGAGACTTATGCTCAAGGAGAATTCAAGCGTAATTTAGAGAGGGAACGAAAACTTTTAGAAACCAATCATTTGTTTTTTCTAGAAGATAGCTTAGGAGAGATTGTTCCTCAATCGATCTCAGTTTCTGAACCGTTAAAAGAGGCATACTGCGATTTATTACGATACTTCAGGACTAACGGTTTACTCCCGAGTTTAGCTTATTTTGATGCAGATTATACTGCACTAGCCCGTAACTATATAGATGTGTATTTACAGGAGCTTGAACAATTGCAAAACGGCCAGTCATTAAACCAGATCCAAAGAGACCTTGTTTTAATTGGAACTATTCAGAAAAGTCATATAAATCCAGAGTGGCTGCTTACACCATTACATCCTCTTCATTTGGCGTACCAATTACAATTAAATGAAGTGGTGGGTGATGAGTTAATAAATGATGAATTGCTGCATTCCATGAGACCTACGAATTTATTGCCTTATGTTAATTTCAATTCGAAACTATACAAGGCAATTGAAATGATGGATTCATATGAGTGGGCTTCTTACTTGGATCAAAGTTTACCAAGATTCGAGTCATCCAAAACATTTGTAAGTAAATTGGTTCAAGAAAAAATCGAAGAGTTTACTGGCCATTTCGGTTATCTTTTTGAATTAGATCGTCGTGCTCCCCTCAAAATTAATACGATTAATATGGGGGACTGTCAGGAAATTCTTCAAGGTCTTTTTGAATACTACAAGAAGCAACTTAAAGATAATTTGGAAAAAGGGAATCTTCTACCTATTGAAATTCACATCTATGCTGAAAAAGGTATCAACAATGTATTTGAGGAGATGTCACAATATACAGATGCAGAAGAGATTGCCAAACAGTTCAATCTTCGATTGGAATTGGATGGATATCATGCTGAAGAATTATTAAATGTTTTCCGAGATAAAGTGAAGTTTTATTCTAAAAGTTCGGACACTAATCATTACGAGTACAGTCACGTTACTTTCTATCAGATGAATAAAATTGAACAGATTGCTACTAGCAATGCTGCGGAAATTATTACTGGAGTTTCATTATTCGGTCTTGTTTCAGGTGTTCCTTCTGTATTCATCAACGAAGATTATAAAACGGGATTCGGAACGAGATATTATCCAATACAAGAAGCTCCGCTATTGAAAATGGTACCGAAGTTGAATTCATTGCTGAGGGTTGCCCGAACTCTTGATAATTATCAAGAGGATATAAATATTGTTACTGCAATCTCTGCTGATCATAAGCAGCAATTAGATCAAGTCTACGATTCAGCCCATTGGGTTACTTTTATTGAGCCTAAAGTAGATCTGAGTTTCTTCAAGAACAGTGATGCTCAAAAAGAGCTACTTGTTATTCATTACAGTGATCAATATACATCCTCGAGTGGGTTTGATGCGATCACGGTGACCAGACGATCAAAACAATATCAACGCTTAATTAAAGAATTCCTTGGTCATCAGAGGTTGTATGTAGACGATTATGTGTTACCTCCAATCATTAATTTTTTCAATGCTATTAATGGGAATTGGTTGCTTCGATTGTTGGCTCAGAAGAACTATTTTCCAAAGGAAAAGATTAGTATTCTTTCAGCAGTAAAACTATCCCTTGCTGCTTATTCACACAGCAATATTATATGGATTCCTATCTCAATGGAAGAAATTCTTAGAATCTCAGGTGGGACTGGATTAAGACAATCTGAAGGTTTGTTTTCTGCTAAAAAACTAGGGAAATTTGGTTCATACAGTGATGATCTGTTATTAATTGGGATTGAACCTTCTGATCAGGAGATGTTTGTTCACTTTTACCCTATTGAGGTTAAGATAGGACATAACAGTGCTAACGTGCAAGAGAAAGCGGTAAAACAAGTAAAAGAAACCAAGCAGTTATTAATGGAGTTTTTAACTGGTGGTGAAAAGAGTTTCCAAGCTGTATTATATCGTAATTTCTTTATGCAATTAGCAATTGCAAGTGCGGAGAAAATGAAGCTTTATTCGGTGTGGCCTGAACAATCATGGAGTCAAATTACAGAAAATAGTGTTCGCGAGCGTCTTCTCAATGATAAATACACAATTGTAAATACGTTGAATCAGTATATTGGTCAAGGTGCAGTCATTTCATTTAAGAAGGATGTTGTGTTCACTGATATCAAAATGAATGATGATGTAATGATTTATGACTACCCTGAACAAAGTGGATATGAATTCATACTCAAAAGTGTTGAAGAGATGAAGGAATATATACAGAGCGAACAAGGGGATTTGTCTCCTGAGCAATTGCTGAGCAATTTATATGATCCTTCTAAACGTTTTGAAATAGCACAAGATAGTGAGGAATCGACATTACTTGTTGCTGATAATAATGAGCATTATGAAGTGGGGATGGATGAAGTAGCAGCAACTATGCTTAAATCTGATGAAAATTCAATAGATATAGAAATAAATGATATAAAATCTCAGAGAACTGTAGATTTACAAGCACCGACAAAACCACTAGAAGTCTTGTTTGGACATAATGCAACTTCTAAAGAAGAAGTGAAATGGTTCCCTACTTCAACGGATAAAATTATGCACACTAATACAGGAATTATTGGGACGATGGGAACAGGCAAAACTCAATTCACGAAATCATTGATTACGCAGTTAAGTCGTAATAGCTATGACAACGTGAAAGGGACTCCTATAGGTATTTTGATTTTTGACTATAAAGGCGATTATATAAAGCCTGATTTTACTGAGAAAACAAATGCGAAGGTATATAATCTATTCCATTTACCATTCAATCCCTTGTCTTTGTACATGGCAGAGCCTATTAAACCGTTGCTGCCTCTTCATACAAGTAACTCTCTAACAGACACAATTGTAAGGTCTTTCAATCTTGGACAAGTTCAAGCGATTACGTTGAAAGATTTAATGATGGAGGCATACGCTAATAAAGGGATTTTGAAGGGGGACTCGTCTACCTGGAACTTACCTGCTCCAACGATGAGTGATATATATGAACTTTATGCTGGGAAAGAAAATTCCAAAATTGATTCTCTATATGCTGCACTTAAAGAGTTATATGAAACTGAAGTGTTTGAAACAGATTCCTCTAAAACCATTTCGTTGTTCGATATGATTGATGGAATCACAGTAATTAATTTGTCTGGATACAGTGAGAGTATTCAAAACCTCGTAGTATCCATTACACTCGATGTCTTCTACAACCAAATGCAGATGTTTGGACACAGTGCAATTAATGGAGCTTATCGTGAAATTACGCGAATGATCTTGGTTGATGAGGCGGATAATTTCCTCAGTAAAGACTTCACTTCGATCAAGAAGATTTTAAAAGAAGGAAGAGAGTATGGTGTAGGTACGATTTTATCTACACAGTTTCTAAGTCATTTCTCAACATCAGATAACGATTACGCTAATTACATCTTGACTTGGATTGTGCATAATGTGTCTGAAATGTCTGCCAAGGAGATTAGAATGGTTTTCAGCACGCAGAGTAAATCAGAAGAAGATAATATCATGAGCAGAATTAAATCGTTACAAAAGCATTATAGCATTGTGAAGGCTGGTTCGAGTCAACCCATTTGGATGCGAGATATGGCTTTTTGGGAATTATAATAATTAATAATACTGGGTTATGCTATCTAAGCATAACCCAAAAAAGAGTATGAAAAGAGGGAGTTACATGGGAGTAAAGCTAGATGTTGTGCCTTATAAATGGAATGATCATATGTGTTATATAGGTAAAGTTAGATACAAGGAACTTGAAAGTATAGTAGATATTCGATCAGATATTTCAATGAATAGAAAGATAGATGAAAGACGAGTGGATAAAATAAAACAGTATATTTTAAATGATATACCAGCTACATTTTTTCCACCTACTATACTTAATAGCAAAGCTGAAATCTCATATAAAGATCAAAATGTTCTGGAAGTGAAGCGTGGATGTTTTACTGTTATTGATGGACAACATAGGATAAAAGCCATCATTTCACTTATGAATGAATCTGGAAGTGAGCAAAGAGATTTACTAAATAGAATGGAACTTCCAATTTTTATTGTTGAAGGATTAGAAGATTATCAGCATAGAGACCTGTTCTACATGATTAATGAAACTCCTAAAAATGTAGAGAGTAATGTCTCAGAACGATTTGCTCCCAAATTAGAAAATCTGTTGGGTTTAAAATTCATCTCAAATAATAAAATGTTTCTTAATAGCATAGAATGGAATGATAAGCAGTCTAGGGAGAAGATAGTTTATTTACATATGACCGACTGCATTCGAGAGTTAAATCTTATCATATATCCGTTAATAAAAGATTGGTTTGATTGTGAGAGGGACCTAATTTATCAAGAGACAGAATACTATGGAATAATCGAAGGATACTGGCTCCGTTACTTTGAATTAATTGATACTCTTGGTCAAGAAGAGCAAGGTTTTTTCAGGAAAAAAATCACTTTAAGAGCATTGATTGAAAATTTATCCATTAGGATAAGAGAGCGACAGGAAGAATTACAAGCAAAAGCAGAAGATAAAGAAATCCTTATAGATCAGATAAAACAGGTTATTACAGATTCATTAAATGAAATGATTAATAAGATGCCAATTAGGTATACAGGGATGGAGAATGTCCGAAAAGATGTATATAAATCATTAAGGAACTATCTTTATTTTAATAGCCTTCTTCAATCATATACAGAGCAGATAATCAATAATATCATCATACAACAGATTTTGGAAAAAATATTTGAAGCATTTTATGATGAGAGGAAACTTTTAACGTTATCTACAACAGGACATGCAACCGACGGACAAATTTTCGAGGAGTATATTACTAAAATAATATCAAATAAAGAAGAGTTCCTTGAGTATAATGTTAGCGCAGTAAAAGAAATTGCAGCTACTAAACAAACAATAATGGATGAAATTTTAAGCTTGAGAAGAAAGGAATTGTGATATGTCAAAGACTAAGAATAGTTTCCTAACGGGATATAGAGAATTTCAGACAAGTCTGATTGTTTCGTGCAAACCAGGTTATAGTGAGAAAACATTACACGATATATTTGAGACAGGAAATTTTCATGAAGAACTTGAAGTTCTACTTAATAAGGAGGGTAAGATAATATTTATCACAATGTACCCTATAGATAATAAAGAAAGAAAGTTTGATACAAATAAAAAAAGATATTTAGAGAAAATTAAACCAGTTTGTGATTATATTTCAATCATTTATGATAATCAAACTATTGATTACATGAGAAAAATTTCAGAGAGTGTATATGTATTAGAACGTGAGTTTCGTACTTTAATAGAAATTATTTTCTTAAAGGAAAAAGGGGCAAACTGGTTTAAAGATTATTTTCACAATAAAGATAATGAAAAGAAAAGAACGATTAATCGAGACAACATCTTAGAATTAATTGATAATCCACTGGATAATTTAGATTTTGTCCATCTGAAAAATTTTGTGGAAGAAAGGATACGATTTTCTAGCTCTAGCATTTCCGACAGATTGAATATAATTGAAGATTTATTGACCTCGAATACTACTGTAGGCGGCACAAGGGATGACTTAGAACTTATGTTAGTTGAATTGAGTAAAATTAAAGAACATACACACTCTAAAAAAACAGAACTAAAAGTTTCAGAATTATATAAACATATCACTTCAGATTTAGCAAAAGAATGGGGGGAATTGTATAATTTTAGAAACCCTTGGGCACACAATCATTGCTTAATGACAAAAAGTGATCTTATAAAGTATGAGGAGTTAGCCTCTTCGGTATTAAAGAAAATTAGAACAGAAATAACCCTGTTAAGTTTATTAAATTCAGGAAAAGAGTTCGTGTTGGGTAGAGAGAAGTTAAAGCTCTCAATTGCCCATTTTCCAAGTTTAGGAACTTCATTCTGTAGAATGAAGCTGGAGTTTAACAGTAAAGGAACTCAGCATATATTAGAAGTTCATGAGGCAACTTATGTAGAGTTTTTTGAAATTATTGGAATATTATCGAGATTTGCTGGATTTAATTATAACCTGAATTTGGACCATCTTAGGATGAATCCTTTTATTCTAAATAAAATAGAGGAATACGGTAATAAACTTTTTTGTAATGAAGAGTTGTTATCAAAGTTAGATAGTAATCTCATAGAATTAGAAGGGTTATTAAGTGAATTTGATGAGAAATATGAACTGAAGAAGTTAGAAGGCGCGATGTTTACGATGAAAAATGATGTTGACCAACTTTTGAATAAAATTTTTAAACAAAACTGACAGGCCACGAGTCAGATGAAGTTTCAGTTTTATCTAAATCGTGACCAGAATTAAATTCAATTTATCTTACTAAACAAGTCCAACTCAGCTTCGCTTATATCAGCACTCAAAGTAATTCTAATCGTCTGACGAACCTCTTCCAATGTTTTCCCCGCGGCGATTAGAACATGACTTGGCTTACTAGAACTGCAAGCAGAACCTGAAGAGAGCGCAATGAGACCAGAGAGTTTTTTCAGCAACAACTCATTGTTCACACCTATGAATTGAAGACTAATTAATCCCGGAATTTTGTCGTGATCATCACTATTGAAAATAATTTTGTCTCCAAGATTAGTCTTTAATATATCAACTAGATAATTCTCCAATTGAGTCAGACGCTTGATGTTTTTTTCTAGACTAAGTGAAGAAAGTTCAGCAGCTTTGCCTAGTCCAACAATGTTGTGAACAGCAAGAGTTCCACTTCGATAGTTATTCTCCTGTCCCCCCCCGTGTAAAAGAGGGGTAAGACGAGTGAAAATCTCTTTCGACTGTTTCCGTATGATGGCGGCTCCTATTCCTTTGGGGCCGCCTATTTTATGTGCTGACATAGAAAGGAAACGAATTCCACTATGCTTCCGCAAATTAACAGGTACTTTACCTATGACCTGAGTCGCATCAGTATGGAAGAAAAAATTACTCGCTTCGAAAAATTCGGAAAGTGCGCTAATCGGATTTAACGACCCAATCTCATTATTTCCCCACATAAATGAAGTAAGCAAAGGTTTGATCTTGGTAACAGTTTCAGTAACATTCTGAACATTAACTCTTGCAAAACTATCCACTTCAAGGAATTTCGTTTGGTAACCACGTTCACCGAGAAACTCTACTGTTTCAAGTACAGAAGGATGCTCAGTAGCAGAGGTTAACAAATATTTAGAAGAATTGTTTTTATGACTATAATAATCAGCTACACCCTTAATAATCATATTGTTACTTTCAGTAGCCCCACTTGTGAATACAACCTCGTCTGGGTCACACCCTAAAAGTTGACCAACTTGTTCTCTTGCAGTAGCCACCGCTTTTTTAGCATTCTCCGCCAAGGAGTAAAACTTGCTGGAGGGATTACCAAACTCCTCTTGGAGATAAGGGAGCATTGCTTCCAAAACCTCAGGATGGATCTTTGTTGTAGCGCTATTGTCGAGATATAGCATTAGGATCACTACTTTCGTTAAGATAACAAATTACGAATGAATTTCTCATAATTTCCTGCCGTTTTATACTCTGAAGCCAACATTCGTATACCACGTTCCAAATGAGCATTAAAATAAGCGGGGAAAAACTCCTCATCTGTCAAATCGCAGCCTGCAGCCTGAGTAATCATCGCACGGAAGGCATAGTCATATTCACCAGTAACAGTACTTCGATTCAACACTAAACCATCTGTAAAATCCTTTGTAATAGGCACAATCTCAGTAGTGTTTCTTAGGGATAAAGCAACAGCATACCGGATCAGGATATTAGGTGTGATTCCAGTAGAGGCATGAAGCTGCGTAAGAATTTCTTTAGCGTATTTTGATGTTTTTAAAGTGAAATTCATAATTATTTTACCGCCTCTCTAATAATATCAAAGTAGCGGTCTTTCATGATAACTGCACTTTCTTTAGAGGCATCATATTCTAAGGTGTAACAACGTGCCGTAATTTCTTCAATCAAAGGAAACTGCTCTGAAGTTATTTCAGAGTCCGTTGTAAACATAAGGACTTGTTCTCCACAACGAGGAATAAAATGTTGAATAAGTGATTTTTTGTGGTCTTGATCCAATCTCCCCATGAGTGTATCAAATACAAAAGGCAGCTTCCAACCGGATACTCGAAACATTGCCAATATGACAGTGAGCATGAGCATTTCTTTTTCTCCAGCAGATAAGCGCTCTTTTGAAATTTCTTGATTCATTAAGTTGTACAGCTTTAATTCGAAAGAAGTGTGGTCGATGTGAATTCTTTTTATTAAACCTTTCTTTCGGAAGAGTACGTCAATCATACGTACTGTTTCATTAGCTACATCATCAAGTTTTTTACGCCATTGCCGTTCTCTGAAACGTTGACTAACTGTCAGTAATTTCTCAGTCATTTCATATGACTTTTCTGATTTATGATATTCTCTAATTTTTTCTTCTACTTTATCTTTTTGAGACAGCTTAGTGTGCAAGGCTTCTGTAAGATTATTAATTTCCGATCCAAGCTGTTCAATTAATATCTTGTGTTGTTCAGATAGTTTTGTTTTTTGCTCGATACGTTCAAGAAGTTCCTTAAACTCACTGGCCTGATCATTGGTTTCCAATTTAGTCCTTAGTTCTTGAGATTCTTTTAATAGCAGAGCATTCTCATCAAAGCGGTTAATGTAATCTGTAATATTAAGAGATTCAAGTTGTTTATTCAAATTATGAATCTCGCTACGTTGCTCAAAAGATGCACGATGTATTAATTCCGTTTGATTCGGTTTGATTAAATCCAGGATACCTTCAAAAATGGACTTCATTTCGGAACTTTCAATTTCTTTAGTTTGTCCAAGAGTACTAGTCAGAAGTGAAGTTAGTTTGTCTTGTTTAAGCGTATTCGCAGCATACTCATATGACTCATATTGTTTTTCTGCATTTAACTGATGATCCACTTGTTGGAGCTGTTTTCTTGCTATAAAAAAGGGAAGAAGGGAAGAAACGAAATGGCGAACATGTTCTGAATTTGCTTTGCGTTTGTTTTCAATCACATTGATCCGTGAAACAATTTCTTGTCTTTTTTCTTGTAATAAGCCTCCGTGAGTCTCAAAATCTTTTTTATCTTGTTTAATTACATGATTCAGATTGTTGATCTCATCTTCATATGAAATTGAAAGTAGCTGCTTTTCTTCAATGGTCTCTTGGAGCTGCCTAATTTCATTCTCAAGTTTCTCATACTGAGCAACTTCTTCCGCTGCATTAGCATTTTGCTGAGCATATTGCATTCGATATGTGTTCAGATCTTTTTCAAGATTCACAAAGAGATCAAGATTGAAAAGAATTTTACCTGACTCTTTCAAGTATTCTGGAATTTTTTCTTCTGAAACGATCCGTGATATCTCTTCACCATCAAAAAGACAAAGTTCGAACAATTTTGGAGGCATTTCTTCCCTTAAACGACTCTGAAAATCAGAAGTCTGTTGTGCTGTTAAAAATTGATTGTCTCTTTTTACTGAAAAACTCTCACGAATACGATCATTCTTTATTCGCCAGCTTCTTACTAATGAATATTCATGCAATTCGAAATCCTCAGTTGAACTGTAATCGAGAGTAATCTGAAATTCATCATTTACATTTTCATTAATTGCTTTACGATTGAGCAATGTTCTAATTTTACGATAGTAGGGTTCATTTTCTGTTACAAAACCATATGCCATTGAACCAAATAAAACGATTCTTAAAGATTCTAATATTGTTGTTTTACCAGCGCCATTTTTACCGCCAAGTAGAATTACATTACGGTTAGTTGTTGTACGAAAATCAAATTTATTAAGCTCTCCATGGTAAGCTCCTATATTTCGAAGAGCCAGTTTTTGAATGTGCATTGATTTTTAATCCACCTTTATAAATGTAAGAAATCTTGTCTGAGTGTTTTATCAAATGCCTGGAATAAACCTCTTCTAACCTTTACACCTGAATATTCTTTTTCAACAGATATTAACTCTTTAAGCAAATTAAGATTGACCCCTTCTTCTTGACAGAGAGATTCAAGATCAGTAACCTGATCTTCTTTGAAAACAGGACGATCATTTTGATGCCAGTCGTAGGAAATGCCTGTTTCTTCTTCAACAATTAGTGGAAGTCGATCTTCCCACTGTAAGTCATCATGCCAGTATTTACGAATCGCCTTAAGTTCTTCAAATGTAATCAGTTCGACATTAGGATCATGCAAGCGGCGTATTTCTTCCTGAGTTTGCAATAGCTTTCTCAGGATTTCTTCACGTGCTTTCATTGTAAACGGACCAACACCAAAGCGTTTTGGAGGAGCATCTGGATTTGAATCATCAAAAATTAAAACATCCAATTCTTCAACTGAGGCAAGATCGATATTGTTTTCTTCAATGAAATGTTTGATTTCAGATTTGTAGATTCTTGGATTACTCAGATCTTCAGGATCTATACCGCCTAAATTGTTCGTTAAATAGACTTCGCCATTCATACGATGTTTTTGTCTTTTGGTACGATCCTCTCTGATTTGAACTAGGAAGTTTCTGAAATCATATAAAGGTCGTAACCAGTCCACGCCATTGTTAATAAACCCACTTAAAGCCTTATCTTCACTAACAACTGTACAAGTCCAACAACCGAAACGGCTATTGCCGCAAGATCCTGCACTTTCTTTTACCTCTTTATCTACGATGAGAGGGCATTCACTACTTGAATCTTGATAGAGTTGAAGTAACTCATTATTATCATCGCCCCAGGGCGATTCATGTTGCAATAAAAATTCCCATACATCATCTAGATTGTAGGAGCGGATCGGTGCAAAAACAAATGCATTACGAAGAGTAGAATGACGCATTAAATTTGATCCTTCTATAGTATGAGATTGCATTACTCCTGCTCTTGTAGAACTTTCTGAATCGCGAACTCCTAGTAGCATAACGACTTCACCAAACTGATCTACCTTATCCAAAATAAAACGGTTTGCAGGTTCGATTTTCAAGCGATCTGTGCACCATCTGAATTTTTGACGAGGAGTAGGGTACCCTTTTCCAATAATAGAGGCCCAAAATGTTTGTTCAACTTTTGGACGTACTTTGTGAGTTTCGATAGGCAAACCTATTGCAAGTGCTTTGTTTTGTATGCGTCCAAGAGTTCTAGTGATTTTGTCAATAATTAGTGGTGTTTCTACTTGCGTATCGGATGAAATTACGTATACCTTTTTCTTCAGAAGAGAAGGTTCCAATTCGGTCAAGGCTTGGAAAACCAGCTGTACAACTGCTGTGGAATCTTTTCCTCCACTGAATCCGACGACCCACGGCCGCTCATCAGATAAATAGACTTCTTTAACAAGCTCTTTGGCTTCTATAAACTTTGTTCCTGTATCAAATATATTAAACATCAGCAGATATACCTTCTTTTATTTTATTTTCAATTTTCTGCTCGGCTTCTGTGAGGGGGAGACCAAGTTTGATTTTTATAAGATTAGCAGTCAATTGAATGGTCTCATTAGTCTTATTGATACGTCCAGTTTGTCCGTAAGCTCGCCCTAGCCAATCCGTTTTATTATCTCGACTCCAGTCAATTTTTGAGAACTTTTTAACATATGAATCCCATTCATCTGCATGATAACGATAAAGATAGTGACCGACTATACCAACAGCTTCTAGAAATACACCATGAGCGACAACGGAGCCAATACGAAGATCTCTTGGAGAGGTTCGTTTATTAAATACATCTTGCCATTCATTAATAGAAACACAAAGAAGAGCCCAAAAATCGGATACGAATTTCTTCTCCGGTTCCGAAATCAACTCACCTTTACGTTTTCCTAAAAGCCTACATATTGTATTAAATATGTGATTCAGTGCAAATAATTTTGGAGAATTTTTAGACAAAGAAACTTTTTCACGATCTGTATAACGTTCTAACAATGGGATTTCATTAATTAGACTTTTGGTAATCAAGGATAGTTGATCTCGATGATCATATAAAATTCCGATCGAAGACGTAGTGTTTACCGCATGACGGTTCAGATCCGAAAACATTTGCTGGGAGCGCACCAGTCCGAGATCGTGAAAGAAAACTACAGAAATTGTCTCATCACCAAGTTCAGGTGAGATTTTGAGAGCTTCTTCAATAGCTGCTCGTCTATGTTGACCGTCATTAATGAGAAATTGAGCATCTAAAGAAATATTTAAATAACCAAGATCCTTAAACTCTTCCGATTGTGACTGGAAAATTAGCTCGCCGTTTACTGATGCAGTTAACGAAGAGAAAATATAATCTTTAGGATTCTCAAGAATATAGTTTGTAATATCCGGAATTCTTGATTTATTCATTAAGCGTTGTGCACGGTGGTCGGCCGGAATTTCCTCCTCATCAAAAAGGAATATCCTGGGTATTAACTTCAATGGACACATTACTGTATAGAAATCTCTTCCAGCTTGAATCCCGCGAATTGCTGGAAAACTATAACTAAAATTCATAGGCATCCTCCTATTTTACGTACGTAATAACGTAGAATGTATATTGATTTTATCGTAATACGAACGAATGTTCAATGTCTAAATTACATAATAAAGTAAATATAGTACGTAATTACGTGAATAAAAGATGAAGACATAATGAAATAACGAGGTACATTCGATCTTCTTAGATCGATGTACCTCGTTATTTTAGTTTTTATCGTAAGTATCGAAGATTTCCGTAATGACATTAAGCACCATCAGAGTGTGCTTAGGTTCGTGGGTTCTTAGAAGAGAAATAATCTTAACAATATTTTCATCATATTGTGAAAGCTCTTCACGCTCTTTAACATATGTAAATAGTTCGTATACGCCGACATCTAGGGCAGCAGCAATCTTCTCTAGATTTTTCAATGATATGTTTCGTTCTGCTCTTTCGATAAAACCAATGTAACTCGGATTAAATCCCGCATTTTCAGCTAATACCTCTTGAGAAAGACCTTTAGACTTTCTTAGATCTCTGATCCTCGCGCCCACCAGTTCCAAAAGTTCAGACATATGAACACCTCTCTTTAATTAGAAGTGTAGAGAAAGAACCATGGTTATTTAACCAATAGAAAATAAGTTATTTGTAATAAAAACTACTATGTAGTAATATTTCAGTTATATCTTGTCCAAAATAACAAAAAATCATAACAGGGTGTTCAATGTATTGTGATTTCTAAACTAATATATTGAGGAGTTGATTGATATGAATCACGTTTACTCCTACACGAATCGGCAGAATGAAGAATCTGCTATTGGCCTGAATGATAGTTCATCTCTCTTAAAGACTGAGGCAATTGAATATCAGAAACTTTCTAATCATCACATCAAACTTGCCAACATTATGCATAGTCACAATCAATTCCAAGCTTGTCTCATCCTCTGCGATTGGGCACTAGCTTGCAGGGTCAAGGCATTATATATCCAAAAGTATCATGCAGTACATCCACCGAAGGAGCTCACCATGAATGAGATTTTGCCTTTAGTGCATACGGATACTGAGACCGGGCTCGATATTGCTTTGTTTATTGGTACGATTCAACATATATCTTCCTTAGAGAAGTTTGATCAAGGGCAGACAATAAAACCAAATTACATTAAGAAGCTACTTCAACGAACAGAAGAAATATTGAAAGAGTTAGAAAACCGATCAAATTAAGAAACATCAGAGCTAGCATAATCTAGAGATCCAATGTACGTTTAGGATGACTAGGTTTCTTTTGAAAAGGGTTCGCTAAATGTACTTAAAGATAATTTTTTTGGGGAATAAAATTAGAATATTGGGCTGACCATATATGAAATGCTTCTTCTAACATGTTAAAATCTTGTTTACTTTATTGAAAATTCCAGGGAGTGAAATTGAATAGACCATAGCAACTACTACATGCATATGAGGGTAATCAACAACGATGGTCAAGTCAATATCTGAACAATTGCTCCAATAACTCTAGGCAACCATTAAGGAGAGTGCAACATGGCAGATTTCGTTAGAGAAGTAAATTCGTTAGTACAGAAGAGGGAGAACTTACATCCTGATGATCCAGCAATTCAGTTAATATGGCATGACTTGGTGAATTTGCTAAAGAGCAATGAGGAAAGTGCGATAGCATTTTTAGAGCAAAGAAGTAAGGAAACGGAATTGTATTGGTTATGTGAGATATTTGAGGATTTGTCTGCCGAATTTCAGAGTCGAGCATTTATACATTGTCTTCTAGAGCTGCAAAAGAAATATCCCGACCTGGATATGAAGCAAGATATCGAGTACGCGATTCAATCCATAGAAGAATAACGGATTGGAGTGAGATGATGAGAGTTCAGCTTAAAGATACAGTAACATTACAAACCAATTTATCATTGGATCGAAGCTACATCGTTTATGAAATAGAATCTACGGCTTCAGGAAATACGTACTATAGAATTGAAAATGATGCGAAGCAGGTTGTTCCGTATGATTCGATGTTATTTGATGTAGTTTCAGATAAACTATATGGTGACTGGACGGTCTTAAACAAGTCTAATCAATCATCTGCCAGAGTTCCCGGAGAGTTCGCTTATACCCCATTTTGGGAAGAGTTTTATAGTGATGATCCAAAGGCTCTACGCGCTTTTAGAGAAGTTAAGGCCAGATATTATCTCGCAGAATTAGAAGCATTCGAAATTAAAAATATTCTGGAGAGTAACAACGAAGATGAGATTGACTTTGTTTTTAATATGTTAATACGCGCGAAGTGTGACACGTTCATATACCAAGTAATTCAGTTTGCCAAAACAAGGCTGGTAGAGCAGATCTATTCAGAGGATGATTTGTTAATAACTGCATTCGAGTATTTGAGTTTATTCAAAGAAGAATATATCCACGCATTTTTTATAGACTACTTAACCAATATTGAGCTTGGAAATGATAAACTAACCCAAATTGTGAGTAGTTACTTTGCTTCGTAAAATAAATGGAAAGTAGATATAGGGGAAGTGGGAATCTGCTAGAGGTTGGTGGAGAGGATGTCAAAGAGTATTTATCTAAAGAACAAAGAAGAGTTACTGCCACAGGAACTTATGGCTTATACATTGGCCAAATTAGGATCTTACGCATGGAGTAGGACAGAGATGTACAAACCCAATCGGATATATGAGCGTCCTGCTGGTTTTTATTTCAGATTTCACGATGCCGATCAGGTTTACGAACAATTAAAGCCATGTATTGAGGAGTTCAAAGGTAACTTGAAATGGATAATTCATGTAAGTCCTGTAACCAGACATCAAAATTATGTTGTTGAACCTGCTGATGTATATTATGCGAAACAAGCCGAGACATATCAGGTTAATATGGAGCTGCGGGATGTGCTTCAAGCGTCGTATGAGGACATCTGTGAACTGGCAATTCAAGATATTCCTCTATTATGCAACCATATTGAGCAATGGTTTGAGCTGGAGCATAAACAACTCTATCCACCTACCATACCGAATTAGTGAGTAGGGGGAGATTCGTTTGTCACCTAGATTCATTCTGGACGCTATGATTTTCACTGCATTTATACTGACCAAAGGAGTTTTGGACATGGGAAAGTATGTATCTGTTAGAGGTTGGCTGGAGTGTGATGAGCACACAGTTAACGAGGTGAAAAAGATAAGGGATGACTTCACAGCGAGTTCTAATGAAGGTTTACTAGATGAAGATAAATTAGCGCTGTATCAGTTGGGCTGGACATTCCCGGAGAAGCAAATTAATTGGACAGCTTATGTATTTTATGGGGCAGATGTCAGAGAGTATCATCTTGATTTTATGAGGAAACAGCTTTCTGAGATGGCTAACATTCGAGATGTAACAGGATATTTTTTAATCGATGATCATGATGGAGATTATCATCTGTGCTGGCAGATATATGAGAATAAGATTGTTGAGAGTGAACAGCAGAATATCGTATTTAACAAATAAATAAGTTTAAATCAAAGGCCCGCCTCAACTTCTATTAGAGGAGTTATGGACTGTGTGCGCGGATAGGTAATAAACATAAGACTAACAAAGAAAAGCTTATCTAACTTCGTCTTGGCGAAGCAGATAAGCTTTCTTTAAGTGCATTTCGAGTAAATCAATCTCTACTTCTTCGCAGCCGGAACCAGCGTTTTAGCAATGCGAAGCAGCTCTTCATCAGAAATGTTACCTTTAGCGTCTCTCAGCATGTAATGATAAGCATACTTGGTTTTAGGATCTTCATATACCCATATGAACTCTGATGACTCGCCGCCATACTTCCGCTGGATGACATCCCGCCCGTTAATTTTAATCTTATGACTAGTGACTTCCAGGCTTTCTTGATACGAGGCAGTGACTGTACCGGTGTCCTGACTGTTCAGAATGTCCAGAGCAACTTCCTTTTTACCGCTGGTGTAAGTCAGGGTGGTGAGCCAGAACTCGTCTGTAAAAGGAACAGGCATCAAGGCGTAGTCTTTTCCTGAAGCCTGAGCTTCCAGAAGAAGCTTGGCGGCGATGTCTTGTTTTTCCGTCTCCGAGAGCTTGTTGAGGTCCATACCGTGTTCCATGTGCACCTTTGCCTTTTTGAACGTATAGTTTTCTTTTCCTTTGCCAGCAATCTCTTTAGCTAGAGGTTGGCCCGGAACTTTAACCATCTTTTGCAGGGTGGTGAAACTTTTAATAATATGAGAATTTGCTTTCAGGTAGAGTTCCTGATTCGGATTATTAGGCACGATGTAGATGATCGCTGCTTCACCTGGTTTAATCTGATCCACCCAGATGTTATTCATGAGACGGATTCTTTTGTCATCGTCTTCGGTACGTTCAGAGACGGTGTGGGTCATTGGTTTTTCTTGAAAAAGCACATCTCCGCTACCGTTGGTCAGAGACTGGTATTTCACGGCAGCAAATCCGGTTGACGCGGTCAACAATAAACCTAGAGCAAGCAGTAAACTGACTTTGTATTTCACGAAAAATCTCTCCTTTGGTTTTGGCTCTACTTCAAGATAAATTTGGCTCATTACTCGGTGATGCAGTGCAGTATCTACGGGTTCGACTCTTTGAAATCGGGATTTCAGGTCGTGCCCAGGGTCCAAGTGCTCCAATGGTCTTTCCCTCCTAACTCAGGATCAGATAACATCTTGTCCTTCCCCCCTTCTTACACTTGGTATAACGGAACGTTGTGCTGGAGATGTGACAATTCAATAAATAAATATTGTAATTTATGGTTTTATTTAAATTGAAAAAGAATAGAAGAAAGGCTTATCACGCTTCAAAGGATTGAAGTGGATAAGCCTTATTTTTCATATAACGTGGATGAAGAAAATTAATTCCTGGATGCTGGAATAAGAGTCTCGGCAATATGGATTAATTCTTCCGGAGGAATGACACCTTCACGAACACCGAGCGTGTAGTGGTATGCATACTTGGTTTCAGGCTCCTGATACACCCACATTAATTCTGTAACATCCCCCCCGTATGTTCTCGCAATCACGTCCTGTCCGTGTATCTTGATTTTACGGCTGGTGGTATTCAGATTATCGTCATAAGAAGCGATCAGTGGTCCGGTATCCTTGCTGTTCATCACGCTTAGTGAAATCTCATTTTTACCGTTGGTATAAGTGATGGAAGATAGCTGGAATTCATCGGTGAATGCAACCGGCATGAGCGCATAATCTTTCCCGGCAGTTTCAGCTTGAAGGCGCAGCTTGCGGACCAAGGCATCCTTTTTCTCATCCGAAAGCTCATATAGATCCTGCTCATATTCCATATACACGCTGGCTTTCTGGAAAGCATAGGTACGTGAAGCTCCCGAGAGCTCTTGATACAGTGGTATGCCCGGGACATGAACCATCTGGTTTAATTCCTCAAAGCTATCGATCATGAACGGGTTTGACTTGATATCAAACTGATGATGTGGATTATTCGGTACGACATAGATCAGTGCGGCTTGCCCCGGTTCAATCTCATTCACCCAGATTTCATTCATGCGATGAATACGTTCCTGCTCTTCTGCATCAAGCTCATATATATGATCAGCAGACAGCGGTTTTTCCTCGAAAAGCACATCCCCATTGTCGTTAAATAACGACTGATACTTTATTGCCGCAAATCCGGTGGATACGGTCAGCAGCAGCCCAACGAGGAGAAGCACACCGACACGATGTTTAACGAAGAACCGTTCTTTTGGGACAAATTCCTGGTTAATCTTGTGCATGATCCGCTTTTGCAGGGTCTGGTCAAGCGGTTCAACCTTTTGAAATAGTGCTTTCAGGTCTTGTCCGGGATCGTTGTGACTCATTTGGCTTTTCCTCCTCTTGACTGACGTAGTTCTTTCTGAATTTAGCAGCAGCTCGTTGAAATTTTTTACGAAGGTAGGCGGCATTCTGGTTAAGAATAAGGCTGATATCGTTGTAACTTTTGTCCTCGACACAGCGCAGAATCAGCAGACTTCGTTCTTCTGCGGACAGCGCGGCAAGGGCGTGTAGGACAGCCGGATTATAATATTTGTGATCAATCGCTTGATCGACATGATTGTTCTCCCGGTCATTTTTGTACAGAAAAGGCAGTAATCTCGTGACCTTGCGCTTGCGAAGCATATCAATGGAATGATTATAGGCAATGCGATACAGCCAGGCTTCAAAAGGCCGGTCAGGCTGATAGGTGTGCAGTCCGCGATAGGCTTTCAGAAATACCTCTTGGCTGCAGTCCTCCGCCTCTCCGTAGTCCCCCAGCATGTGATAACAGTAATTGAAAATGAATTTCTCACAGCGGATGACAATCAGGGCATATCTATCTTTATCCCCCTGCAGCACATCCGTGATGATCTGATGAATTGGTTCTTCCAAGTGATTCCCCCCTCACATATAGTATGACGGAACGAGAGGGGAGAAATGTGACAGGTGGGATAAGGAAAAGTTAAGGAATGATCTTTTTTGTTACAATACTGCTTCTCTTACATCCCATTTTGATACCAAACTGAAACAACATATAACGGATAATCAAGATATAATGCATATAACTTGAAAAATAATCCAACTAATGGGTGGGCATTTTACGATATTAAGCAGGCTGTATAACAACCTGAAGTGAGGAAATACATTATGAGAAAATATTTAACCCTCGTATTAATCCTGCTGATCTTTGGATCAGGAAGTATAGTCTGGTACGAATTACATGATGCTTCGGGCCAGACAATTCATAACGCAGCACTTGGACAGGGGAAGACAGATTTATCTGCTCTGCCTAGTGAAATCGAACTTTACAGTGAGGGTAAGACATTAAAACTGCCTCTTGAGGATATTCCTGAATACAAGAATTATTTACTTCATGAAGAAGATATCCAATCGGAGATTGATCGCACTCAATTCGTAACCTTGGACGTACCTTCCATCGCGGAAAAGATTAATTTGTTGAAGTATAATTGCGGAAATAAAGACTGTTCAACCATTTTGGTGAAATCAGACGGGAAAAAAAATAAAAGTTTGAATTTGCCCGCTGGCATATTTCAAGATTATAAACTTTCTCCTGATCATACAAAGGTATTGATTCGTTACGCATACAGTGAAGGTTCACAAGTCTATAAACAACTTGCTGCAGCAATTGATCTACAATCATTTCAATGGATAGGATCCTCTTCTTCCAAACTCGAAGAGCAGTTTATGCTAACACCAACCTGGCCGATCATTTCGTATTATTGGAAAGATAATAACCATTTCATTATTGAAACTGCGGCATTAGAAACGAATGAATACACTGCTTTAGAAAGATGGTTTTCATCTGAAGATCGAAATACCAAGAAAATAACGATCAAGATCGATGCATCCAAGCGACTGAATAAATATTCTGGAGCAGGGTCACAAAGCTTTGAGTAAAAGCTAAGGTTAATGTATCAGAGACAATGTGGACGTTCTTTAGTAGATGAGATGAGACATCAGCCAAGTGTTGATGTCTTTTTGCTATTCTAATTCAAAAAAACGTTTCTCTTGTTTAAAACAAATGTACGCAATGGAAATAAATGTAGTATAATAAATAAGAACAAATGTTCCTGTTTGGGTTGTTTTTTCTAACACAAACGACGCTTTCTCATATAACAAGAGAAAAAGGAGGGGCACAAGATGAGTACCCTGGAGAAAGCGACGTATGATTATGTGATCGATCGAGTGCAATTAACATTTGAGGATTACCGGGAGAAACACCCCGATTTGTTTCGTGATCCGGTTATCATCAATTTTTTCAAACAGGAGAGTAATCGGCAATTGCTGCTGGGTTTCATCAATGGAGAGTACGACAAGGAAAGAGCACTCAATGAGTCTTTCCGCACGTTTTATTTTCACATTCGTTTTGTTGCCTATGTCACTTCTTTGCTGCAGTTTATGAGCATTGATCAGATGCGGCGTAATCAGCGTTATGCTGCCCGAAATGTACTGATCTATGATAAGCCATCCTCTGATGAGTCGAGTATGTCTATCGGTGAAGCAAGGAGTACTTATCAGACTTCCCTTGATTCTGCCCATTCGAACAGCAGCGTGCTGCCTCTGAAGGAACAATTGACAGATGATCGGTTGGAGTCCGCCTATGAGAAATTAACAGATAAACAAAAGCATGTAACAACGTTATATTATGGGCAAGGTTACCATGATCATGAAATTGCAGCGGAGCTTCAGGTCAGCCAGCAGGCTGTAGCCAAGACAAGGGGTAACGCTTTGAAAAAGATGAGAACGATGTTAGTAGGGGAGGGGTCGTAGATGGAGAGCAGCCTAACTGAAGCTTTTCGAGCTAGACTTAGTCAAGTCGGAAGTCCGGTTATGATGACATTGTATTTATTTATCCGTTTTGAGAAAAAGCTGGACGAGTTGTTCGTTAAGTTGGGCAAGTTAACAGAAGGTTTCAACGTGGTGATTAAAGATGAACAAAGACAGTATTGATTTTTATGAAGCAGTTCGGAAAGCACAGAATGGGGATCAAGAAAGTATGCAGCAGATCATTGATGCATTCGAGCCAATAATTCAGCGGTTGAGATATCAGGTTCGTCCACAAGAACGTGATGATTTGTCTCAGAGCATTGTAGAGGGACTAATGATAAAAATTAAAAACTATAATTTAGACAATGTTCCTACATATGCAGAGTTTTGCAGACAAATAATGGATAATAATAGATAGATATGAAACAAATGGACCGCATTTAACGTCTAAAGCTTAAACCATGCTGCGAAACAAGAAAGGAAGGGCTTCTATGAAAAAGATAATGATCTTCATCGCTGCATTATGCGTTGTAACGGCAGCCGGAGCTTTGTACACATCCACGAAAGTTAGCGCAGCCGGAGCTCAAGAGTACACGTTAACTGTAAATGGAAGAGCAGTTCAGGTTAATACCGCAGAGCAGATGCCTTTTGAGCATAAAGGCACGGTTATGGTACCTTTGCGAGCGACAGCTGAATCGCTTGGGTATGAGGTGAGCTGGATCGCAGCGGAGAAGGCCGTGCGTGTTGAAGATCGCATACAGTCTGTTTTATTGAAGCAGGGCAGTACACAGGCCAAGTTTACGGGCAAGTTAAAAGTCATCAATCTGAACCAGGATGTAGAGCTGCCTGTACCCGTTCAATCTAGGAAAGGCATAATGTATGTGCCTACTGCCTTCTTTGAACCTTTCTTCAATGAGGTTGTTATAAAAGAAGGGAATATTTCCATATCCGCGCAAATGTCCAGCATTCAATAAGCATGATGCTGCTCCAAGCCAGACCTTTGAAGACGTCCCTGTTTAATGGAGCAGCAGTCTGTCTAGAAGGTTTTTTCTTTTTTAGGGAGTTAGGGATCACTTATTTTTCCAAATAGACACATGTTTCAAAAAACGCTTACAAAATTTCAATTCTGCCCTACCTTTTCGGCCCGGAAGCTGAGATAATGGGGATGGCTAATCCCGAACCGGGATTTTAGACGATATAAGAGATAGCGGTTACAACCCGCTTGCATATGAAATGGGAGGAATAGAGATGACCACACAGGTAACAGAACTCATTCAGTCGAAACAGGGACAGGCTTTGCTTGCGCAAATGTATGGACCACAGCATGCCGAGGAACAGGGCGCACGATACGTGAAACTGGATGCTTCATTCCGTGAGCATTTTGGTGAGCAGGAGCAGGTGCATTTGTTCAGTTCTCCGGGACGCAGCGAGATTGGCGGCAATCATACGGACCATAACCATGGTAAAGTCCTGGCCGGCAGCATTACACTGGATACGATTGCAGTGGCAGCGGCGACAGACGATTCCGTAATTACGTTTTACTCCGAGGGATATGATAAAAAGTACGTTATCGATCTGGCAGATTTAAAACCAAACAACAATGATGACGGTACAACCGGATTGATTCGTGGTATGGCTGCGGGATTTGTAGAGATGGGATATCAGATCGGCGGATTCAAGGCAGATATCTCCAGCAACGTATTTGCTGCTTCCGGTGTAAGTTCTTCTGCTTCCTTCGAAATGCTGATCTGCACGATCCTGAATCACTTCTACAATGATGCCAAGCTGGATGTGGTTACGCTGGCGAAGATTGGACAGTATGCCGAGAATCATTACTGGAACAAACCATCCGGCCTTCTGGATCAGATGGCTTGTGCGTATGGCGGCCTGATCTCGATCGATTTTGCCAATGCGGCTGAACCTGTGATTGAACCTGTGGAATGGAATTTCCAAGAGAACGGATATTCCTTGGTCATCGTGAATACAGGCGGCAACCATGCCGATCTGACAGAAGATTATGCGGCTGTTCCAAACGAGATGAGAGCCGTTGCGAAGGCACTGGGTGCTGAATATGTTCGCGAAATTACAGAGGAGAACATCTATGCGAAGCTGCCTGCGATTCGTGAGGATGCTGGAGACCGGGCGGTACTGCGTGCACTGCACTTCCTGGAAGAAAATAAACGCGTGGACGGACAGGTGTCTGCGCTGCGCGAAGGACGTTTTAATGACTTCTTGTCCTTGATCACTGCATCCGGTAACTCGTCTTGGAAATGGCTGCAGAACGTGTATCAAAGCGGGGCAGTTCGTGAGCAGGAAATTTCTGTGGCACTCGCATTGACGGAGAACTACCTGAGCAATCTTGGCGATGGCGCATGTCGTGTACATGGTGGTGGATTTGCAGGAGTTATTCTGGCCATTGTACCCAATGAAAAAGCAGATGAATATATGAACTGGATGCGCGGTATGCTGGATACTCCAGTTATTGTCGTTAACGTGCGTCAGCACGGTTCAATCTGCTTGAATGCCGTTCTGAAACAGGCATAAAAGTAAATACAGCTAAAGGCGGTTAAGAGGGAATTCCTTCTTGACCGCCTTTTTGCTCATTTTTAATTCATTTGACCCAGAAATACACACAGCTGTTTATTTACTTCTGGAATTCCGGCAGGTCCAGGGTATCATTGGGTGCTGCTGAAAATGCTGTGATGGACTCAACCAGAAAATGTAAAAAACTCTCATCGCCAAATTGGCGGAAATAAGTGATGTACCGTGAATCCGTCGTATAAACCGCTGCAATGCAGCGCAGTATCTCGGCATCACAGGTCATGAAGCGGGAGAGAGCACTTGCCCACTGCTGAACAACCTCTTGTACTTCTTTCGCATCAGGAGGGAAGCTTTGATGTGCTGCCAGCTTTTGAAATACTTTTTCCAGATCTGCACCAAATTGCTGATACGCTTGTTCTTTTTCTACTGCAGAAAGTTTGGCTGTATTGGCTTCATATTCCTGAAACCTCTGTGTTTCTCCATAGATCAGCTTCGCTTCGGATTCATACTGTGTTTGGATGGACTGAATAGGCGAGTCGCTGAACAGCTCCAATTGAGTAATATCTGTCCCATCCACATAATTGTCGAGTTGACGTATGGTGGCTTCAAGCTTTACTTTGCGTTCAACTAGTGCAGCCCGATGTGTCCGCAGCATTTCCCTTTGTTCATCGATGGATCGTTTCAGCGCGGACGCAATATCCTGCAGTGAGAAATTCATTTCTTTGAACAGCAGAATGGTCTGCAGCCTGCCGATGGCTTCCTGATCATATAGCCGATAACCGCTCGCTTCGACTTTACTCGGTTTGAGCAGGTTGGTCTGATCATAATAATGCAGGGTGCGCTTGGTAACTCCCGTAATCTGCATGATTTCTTTAATGGTGAAATATCGTTTCTTCATGCCAAAAGTCCTCGATCTCAGCAAGGATTGCACTTGCCGGTGTAATGGTGGCTTCCGTAATCGGCTGGCCCGTTTTGTTCAGATAATATCGAATCAAGTGATACCCGCAGGCGTATCCAGCCGCATACGGCATGCCCACAGGTGTAAAGTGCTGCAGACTTGCAAGCTCGTCGCCGTAAAGATACGGATGAATCTGATCAAATCCGGTCACATGTAACTGATCTTTGATCTTCGGTTTAATAATGGTGTTTAACATGTTCATATCTGTCTTGGTAACCCATGGCCCAAGCAGCTCCTCCCCGTACAGGAAAGCGGCAAAATTCTCTGCAAGACCTTCGCTGACAATCATCTCTCCAAGCGTAATTGCCTGATTCCACTGGATATGCTGGTATCTCACATTATGATTGCACTCATGAGCAAGCACGGATGGAATGCGAGGTAGAGTATACGCGTTTGGGACGAGAGTCGCAATAATATAACCGGGGATGCCGCCATCTCCGCTAATACGTTCATTCATTGCGAGCATCGGGCTCTCCGGATTGCCTAATAAAATGGTGTATAAATAATTGGACACGTTAAGGGGGATGCCATCCTTCATAAATGCACCCAGACTTGCCTCAACCGCCTCATGACACTGCTTCCAGAATGCCTCGGAAGAGATGGCCGTCAAAGATTCGTTTATGTCAGATGTGATCGCCTCAGGGGCGATATTCATCCAGTTGTTCATGGTGAGCACATCGAATCCGCCAGGTTCCTGAGCGTGGAAAGGGATGTGCTGTGTATTCCATTTTCCCATAAAAGGACGAAGCATCTCCTGACGGTACAATTCCACTTTTTCCGCCGGTTCAGCTCGTATGATGCTGCGGTAGACCTGATTTGAACGTAACGCCGTTATTTTTATAGACATTTAATCTGCTCCTTTGTACTTGATTAAGCACATTATCCGGGATAACGTTACGTGACAGTCAAGGATGTCTGCGTAATAAAAATCCGAAACCGCTGTGGGTTCCGGATGGGTTGGTTTTATCTGAGGGGTTACAGGGCGAACCTCATACTTATATCGATGGATGCTGTTTTTCAGGCACATTGCGCATTTTGGATGCAAACAGGAAGCAGGCCGCGATGTAAACGGCACTGAGTAGCAGATAGGGCAGCTGCAGAGAGAAGAGACGATCAAAAAATGTTTCGCTCATCCGAACGAGTAATCCACCCAGCAAGGTGCCGATGGCACTGATGCCAAAGGACAGAAATCGAAACACGCTGCCTACACGCCCAAGCAGTTCATTAGGGACGGAGCGCTGCAGGATGGATGAACGGGTCACGTTGTAAACAACGATGAAAAAGGCCGCACAGAAGTATAGACCGCCGACAATGTAAGCATTGGAGGTTAGACCCACTGCTCCATACATCAGCCCCATCGACAGAATGGATAACAGAATGAGCTGCTTGGAACTCCAGCGTTTCCGCATGTAAGCCACAGCCTGACTGCCGAGTATGCTGCCGATCGTTGCAATCGAGATCAGGATGCCGAAGGCATAAGCTTCAAGTTTCAGCACCTCGCGTACAAAGAAAATCTGAGTCACCAGAATCATCGAAAACATCAGTGTAATCGTAACCGACAAAATGGCCAGACCCCGTAGAAAACGGTCTTGAAACACATATTGGATGCCCGACCACATCTCACGTCTCCAGTTTTTCATTGGACGAGCTTGGTGCTCTGACTCATCTTCGGTTGTTTGCTTAGAAGCTTCCGCTGCTTTTTCCTGAGCCTGGGAAGCTTTCGAGTTCGCAGGCCGGAAGCTGCCGCGTATACCCATTAATAAGAGCAGGGAGATGACAGCCGTTACCGTGTCGATGGCAAAAGGATAGACGATATGCATCGTAATAATAAATCCTCCGAGGGCTACGCCCAATATATCGCTGGTGATCAGCTGTCCTGCTGTGAATTGGCCATTGGCCTTTTCCAGCTTTTTCTCTTCCACCATCTGAGGAATAATGGTCTGTACCGTGCTGTCAAAGACAACCCGGCTCAGACCGATACCGAACATAAATAAGGCAAGCAGCGGTATGCTGATCCAGCCTCCCCAGATACATATCGTTAACATCAATAAAAACATCATGCGGGTAAAACTGGCTCCAACCAGCATATGTTTGCGTGAATACCGGTCAATAAGCACTCCTACCGGAAGGCTGAAAATGAGCCAGGGCAGCCGTAAAGCGGTCATCGTAAGGGATGCATATAACGTATCTGCTGTAAGAGTAGAGACAAGCCAAGGTACAGCGGCCAGAGTTAATCCATCTCCTAGAAAAGTAAGAGAAAATGCGCCGAACAGCTTGGCGTAATTATGTTTCGCAGCGTTGGATTCAATCTTCATTACTTCCTCCGTTTCGTAGATGCAGGTCGATTTCTTTTTATGAGGCAGGATAGGGCTGTGAATTTGCTATAATACCAATGTATGTTATTGTAAAATGGATTTCAATCCTGATTTTGTAAGCCTAATCGATATATGATCTCCATTTTCTTAAGATCAAACTTTTTGCATTTTGCCGTGTTATATTTAATTGAGGTATTAGCCACGATAAGGAATTAAGCATTCTAATTATGAGGAGGATTGACATGAGCACGCCGCATGTAAAGATCCGTCAGGAAGAGGCTCGTTTATATAAGGAACTGCGCGGTATTTTAGAGGACGTACCCGAAGGGAAAGAGCGGGAGCGGGTGATGAGCCGTATGATCCGTCAGTTGAAGTTTGCCAAGTGGTGTAGAGAGTGTTTGAACCCGATCAGGAACTCATGGAGCAGTGCTAAACCGGGGAAACTCTGGATATGGATCGCCACTGGAGCACTTGCGCCTGTTGTATTTTTCTGTGCATTTATCTGGGTATCCCTTTGGGTGGAGTAAGGCAAGGTGAGAGCAAAAGCGATCAGGGCAACATATCCTTCATCATCCTATATTTGTAATAATATTCCTTTATCATTCATGTTGTTATCTAGGCATAAGAAATAAAAAAAAGTTAGAACCGGCAGATGTAAATCTCCGAGTCTAACTGTTTGTTTTGGCCATGAGAGGGGTACAAGCCCGGCTTTACTTTTTATTGATCTTGACTCATGATCTTGACGGCTTGACCTTCTACATATTCATGGTAGTCGCGAAAACTGTTGATATGCTGAAGAGCGTCCGTCTTCGCGGATTGAATTTTGATTTTTCCCGTCTTTATCGTGCTTTTCATCTGGGTAAGAGCGTTTTTGGAGCCTTCGATATCTCCTGACATATCTTGAATACGCTGAAGCAGCGTAGGGTGGCCTTCATATTGAAGCATCTCGGCGAGAGGTCTCATCTCTTCAAGTTTTTGGCTTGAACGTTCCAGTGTCGTCATGACCTGGTCTCCATCGGTACTTGCGCTCAGGGAAACCATGCGATGAATGTGATCTTTCTCCATGCGTTCGAGAGCTTCAAGATGAGAGGCTTCCAGACGTTTGGGGTCTCCCCAGCTTTGGGCCTGTTCCGTCTGGCGAGACTCACTCACTGCCGAATGGTTTGTATTATTGTTACCATTGCCGCATCCCCATATTAAGGAGGTGCAAGCGAGGATGGTACCAATGACTGCTGTGCGTTTTAAATTCATGCAGTCCACTCCTTCCGTATTTTCCTGAAGGTAGTATGAGCTAATACTTCCCAAAACATGCCTATCTCAGGCAGCTTTCTAAACAACTTTTTATATAATTAATAAAATGATTGGAAAAGGGAGGAAACATGACGATTTATAAAAATCCATACTGGCGCTGGGCGATTATACTTATGTATCCTGCGATCATTTTCATGTTCCAAACCTGGGGACCTATTTTGGATTCATGGATTTTTCCTGTATTTTTTGCCGCCTTGTTTTGTTTCTTGTGGAGTGATGTGAAAGACATGCTGGCTTCAACAACAATGACGTGGGTCGCCGCCATTCCGGCGTGGTGGTACTTTATCGAACGTCCCAAACCTTCCTTCGGCGCAGAAAATTTTATCGCCCATCTGTGGTTGATCGTGCTGATGTATATCATCTTTGTGTGTATCCCGCAACTGCTGATTCTCATTACACGAATAAGAGTAATGCATTATTATGGGAAGTGAGCTGGAGAAAAGAAGCACAGTTGTTTTATAAAAAAAATTACTATGACGAATTGGGGACTATGATTTGCCTGATGAATCCATAAACAGAAGTAAAGAGAGAAGTTTTATATACATTATGATGTTCACGCTGATCTACGGATTAACCTTACTAATGTGGCCATTCATCGCATTTGCCATGGGAATGTCCCTTGCTGCACCGACCCCTCCAGAGTTTGAAGTCGCAGGTCGTTTGATGGGGGAACTTCTCATGTCGTATCCCATCGCTGTTATTGCAGCCTTGCTATCAGGCTGGTACTCTTATTATATCAAGAGGTATATCTTTCCTTACTGGATCATGCAGCTGCCCTTGTTATGGATCCTTGCCTGGATCGCGGTTGATTACCTGGGAACGGATATTTCAAAAGTACCTTTTTTACAATAAATCATTTGGCAGGCAGCGTAGTCTATTCCTCTCTGAACCAGGAGAGACGGGAGGGGACAGATGAAGATAATTAAACGGATTAATAAACGCTATCTTATCTTTTTATTATGGAATATATTTATGGTCTTCGCAGTCCATGGAATGACGATTCAGCATGAGGCGGGTAAAGGGGTATCCGGTAATGGTAATCTGGGCATTCTGGCTTTGGTTCCGGCGCTGATTACCTTTCTGATTTTATGTTACTGGACTGCATATCTGACCAAATGGTGGATGTGTGATCAACGTGAGTACTGGGGGAGATGGGGCAATGCAGTGATCTGTACTGCAGCCTTGGCATTATGTGTGCTGTCCGTCTTCTGGGAGATCCATTTTTTTGAGGACTTGCGTGTGCAGCTTAACGGTTATACACATGATCCGGAATCAGCGGTATACCGCTTTGGCTGGCTGAATCAATATACTAATACACTGTACTATAACTTTCCCATTTTGCTGTTTGGCGTATCGTTTTCTGTAATCGTAGGCTGGGTGCTGGAACAGGTGCAGCATTCACGCTCTAAGTCGTGATGGTGAAATATATTATTCACTAGGGCGTGTCTGAAAACGCTGAAGAAGCAGATTTTGCCGAATTTTCGTTCCAAGCAAGGAAGTTTCCCGCAGGCGTGCCGGGGCACGTCAAGGGGAAGTGACGCAGCAGGGGGCGGAAAGGGGGTAAAAGATGCACTTCAGTAGGTTTCAAGACACGCCCTAGTCTGCATTGAAAGATATAGCGGCTGAATAGCCCTTCTGCTGCACATGTCTCGTCATCAGCAGGAGGGCTTCTCTAGTTACACTTTCCTTTTGTATTTCCCTGTATAAGGGACCGTAAGGTGAATGTTTAACGTTTCAATCGAATCCTCCGTGAGAATCAAATTCTCCCCGTTACCGGATAACTTATGCCACAGCTTGGGGTTTTTGCGATACAGTTTTTCCTGCAGTCCATATACATCCACTCCCTGTTTCAAGCCATTCCGATAGGTTTCCATGATCTGTTCCTTAAGTGCGGCTTCACTTACCCGGGTCATCTCGTCGTATGTCATGGGGATGAGATATTCATACAGCGCGGTCAGATATTTAGCATCGATTCGGAAGGTGACCTGTTCCCCGCGAATAATGGGTTCAATCTTGATCGTAGGCAGGCCAACGCTGAGTGCTCCATAGATCACATCACCTTTCTGGATCAGCAGCGGAGCTCGGCGCATTCCTTTGATCAGCCAGTGATATCCGGGCAGTTCGCTTCGCGGCAGAAACCGAAATCGTTCTCCCATCCTCTCGAAATAGGCGCCTTCAATAATAAACAATTCATGCTCCTTCTTGTTCTGCAGCCAAAGCTCCTTGTTCAAAGCAATGGCAGGCAAGTATGTTGTCGTTGCCGGATCATTATGCTTGGCAATCAGTTCGAAGCTGAGTACAGGGGCAAATAACGAATTCTCCAAATAGCTGGGCATCGGATTATGCAGGATACTGTCCAGTGGAGACATGTTATAGATTGATGCGGTGCTCAAAATATCCAGCAAAGGCTCCCGTGTACCGTATACCCAGGTTGTGTACCGCGCTTCTGGAAATCGCCCGAGCATATCGAATACATCCTTAATGTGCCGATTGTTCAGCACACTTTCTGCCATTACAATCGCTGTAACATGTCCCCAGGCGATGTGAAGCTGGGAAGCCCGCCATAATTCGTTCATGGCGAGACTCATCGTTTTTCCCTGTGCGTGTCCAACCCAGATTGGAGGAGATTCAGCCGTTTTACTAGAATTGTCGCTTTTGGCGATACTCGAAAAGTCAAGAGTCTGTACATAGACGTGGTACATCCCGTCTTTAAATTCAATACCGATTGCTTTCGCATAGTCTACCTGCTGAATCTCGTATGCGCTCCAGCATCCCGTGCTCATGAGACAGAGTGACAGACTCAATATACCCAGCAGACAGCGGCGCAGCATGCGGCTCATCGGCCTTTGCCGTCCTTGCGCGGTTTCTGCGTTTCAAGGTAGACGGGTCTGCGTTTCCTGATGCCTGTCGGGACTTTGAACAGGGAGGTAATGGCTTGTCTGATATTGAGCGGTGTTACGGGAGTCAGATATGGGATGCCGAACGATTTGAGATCAGTCAGGTAGATTAAAAACAGGATCATCGACAAGATGAATCCGTAGATCCCAAGTGATGCCCCCAAGATAAAGCATAGAAAGCGCAAAATGAGAATAGAGCTGGTCATGACTTGATTGACAATAGTCGCACCGGCCACAACTGTGACCGCAATGACCACAATCATAAGCGGAGAAACCATACCGGCCCGGATGGAAGCATCTCCAATGATCAGGCCGCCAACCACGGTCAGCGTCTGTCCGATTGCACTGGGCAGGCGCACGCCTGCCTCCCGGAACAGCTCCATCAGCAGCATGATGAGAAACATCTCGATGCCAGATTCCATGGGCAGTCCCATACGACCGACGGATATCGTAGCGACAAGCGGAAACGGAATTTGATCCATATGAAAAGAAGTCAGGGCGATATAGAAACCGGGCAAAAATATCGTCACGAACAAACCGATGAACCGAAGCATCCGTCCCATATTTACTGGGAGAAAAGGAAAGTTGGCATCCTCTGGTGATTTGAGCAGCAAAAACAGATTCACGGGTCCGATCACTACGCTGGGATTACCGTCCACGATCAGAACAAAGCGGCCATTCAGCAGGCATTCCGCTGCGAAATCCGGTCTCCCGGTGTAATGAGTAAGTGGAAACAGGGTGATTTTGGCGGGCGACAGCAGCTCCTCCAGTTCATTTGCTGTCATGAGTCGTTCGGTCTGAATTGCGCTGAGACGGTGTTTTACATCCTTGATTAATTCCGGGTTGGCGATGTTCTTCATGTACATCAAAGCGACTTTGGTTGCTGACCGCGATCCGATAAGTTCGATGCTGCAGGCAAGTTCGGCGGTACGCAGTCTGCTCCGAATCAAAGCGACATTCACTGCAAGAGGTTCAATAAAACCATCCCTCGCTCCGCGGATTGACACTTCTGTGGTAGATTCTTCCGGTGTTCGTGCAGGCATGTTGGAAATATCAATGCTCCACATAACCTGCAGGGAAGGAAGACACAGAAGCAGGTGTCCTTCAAAAACACGAAGGGATACAAGTTCCGTTCCGTACTGCGGATCGTGAAGGTCAACGATGTTCCACTGCAGATTAATATTTTTTTCAATGTCAGATACGCGAATGAAACGTGTGATTTCGTAAGTGCGTTTCATCTCAGGCAGGATGATGTCATGAATAATCTGAGTATCGACCATGCCGCTGCAGTAAGCGACAACCAGTTTCATCTGACCGTCACCCAGCCAGTGGTTGTCGATGATGACGTCATCGGATCCTGCAAAATAGGTCGTCAAATAATGCTGATCGATACGGAACGGTTCAGTCTCCGGACGGATTGGTGTTGTTCGCGGCGGCTGTGCCATGAGCAGGGGCCTCCTTGTCCTTTTTATGAATCAGAGCGGCTAGTGTCAAAATAATGGTGATTGCTGCCACGTAGTAGAGCATGGCTGGAAATTGGATGTGATCGACATAATAATCGACATAATCAATCCGCCACCACTGGATGGCCAGGGCACACATAATCAGTGTGAGACAGACAATGGCAGTATAGCGTTTTTTGGGTCTGCGGATATCCAGCAGATCAACAATCAGATACATAGAGATGGCAACACGGGCAAAAGAGCCGCTGAGCCACTGGTAAATCGAAAGAAAATCAACGTGCTGAAAGAGCTTGCCGATATTGACGAGCTTCCACTGTTCATAGGGACTATTTCGCTGTTTTGCAGCTTCATCCGGTCCGAATTCGACAATAGCTCCCATTGTAGGCCCCATGGCCATACTGATCATAAAGAGGCCAAGCAGCAGCACATGCCACCAGCGCAGCTTGCCTTTGATATCATGTTGAAAGAGCATCAGCACCCAGATCTCCATGAGTCCCGCTAGGGAGTAAACCATACCTCGTATAACAGGAGTCCAGCCGTGTTCCATGATGGGGAAAAGCTCGCTGTAGTCCTTGTATTTCATATTGGCAGACATGACAAAGTAACCAAGCAGAATCACCAAAGGCAGCAGGATGCTGGAAGTCATCGCAATCGAGCGGATGCCTTTGGCTGCGGACCATGCAGCAACCAAAGCGCCTCCACCAGCCAGCACATAGGTTGGGGTAAAGGGCAGGTAAGTGGATACCGTCCAGTTCGTGGTTTCATATAAGGTGTGTGTGCCTAGCGAGAACAATAATAAGGCCGCAGTAATGCGAAAGATCCACGAAGGCACCACGCCAAACTCACGGGCAATCCAATCGGTCAACCGCTGTCCACGGATCCGCCGGATAATGATGTACATCATCCCCAGGAACAGCAGGAACAGTGGTGCAGCTGCGAGAACAGAGAGCCATCCATCCCTTCCGGCCGCATCCAGAATTGCCGGGACCGACAAGACATGGCAGACAAGTCCGGCACTGAGCAAAATGATGGAGATGGATAACCAGATGGTAATCTGTCCTTTATCCTGACTCATGTCAATCCCCTTCCGTTTCAAACTGTTTGCGTTAGGTTGTACAGTCTATGAGATAATGATTCGTTTTTCAATTTTTTTCACAGAAAAAGCAGCCCGAGATGGACGTAGTGGAAAGAAAGCTATAACATATACGGTATAAGAGCCAGACTCGGGCTTAGCTCATCTTGCTGGATACTCATTGTTTTACGATTGGTTTAGCTTATGCTGGATACTAACTGAACTGCAGACAAGCTTCTGCAGCATTTGGACTACTCAAGGAACAGGGAGGAAACTTGCGATGACACAATCAACAAAATCACCTCAAGAGATTAGAGTAGGGTTTATCGGAACAGGCGTTATGGGCAAAAGTATGGCGGGTCATATTCAGCGTGCGGGATATCCGCTCCATGTATACACGCGTACTGCCGCCAAGGCCGAAGCCCTGGTCAATGAGGGAGCTGTTTGGCATCAAACGCCTGCCGCACTGGCTGCAGCGTGTGATGTCGTCATTACGATGGTAGGTTATCCGAAAGATGTGGAAGAGATATACCTCGGAGAAGGAGGGCTGATTGCCCATGCCAGACCGGGTTCATATCTGATTGATATGACCACATCCAGCCCGCTGCTGGCTGCACGTATTGCCGAAGCCGCGAACGCCAAAGGGCTGCATGCACTGGACGCGCCTGTATCCGGCGGTGATATCGGCGCACGGGACGGCAGGCTGTCCATTATGGTGGGTGGTGACGCAGAAGCTTTTGAAGCAGTGCGTCCGCTCTTTGAGCAGATGGGCACCAATATTGTGCTGCAGGGCAAGGCGGGCGCCGGACAGCACACCAAGATGTGCAACCAGATTGCGATCGCCTCTGGCATGCTCGGCGTATGCGAAGCACTCGCCTATGCCAAGACGTCGGGACTGGACGCGGAGAATGTGCTGAAAAGTATTGCGACGGGCGCGGCCGGAAGCTGGTCCCTCAGCAACCTCGGTCCGCGTATGATCGCAGGCGACTATGAGCCTGGATTCTATGTGAAACATTTTATCAAGGACATGGGGATTGCACTGGAGTCTGCTCAAGCGATGGGCATGAAAACACCGGGACTGGCTCTGGCGGAATCGCTCTATCAGGAAATATCGAAGAACGGCTTGGATGAGAAAGGTACACAAGTGCTGTACACGTATTATCTCCAGGCCTAGAAGCCAACATGTGAAGACGGCAGCGGACTCTTTTGCTTAGGGAAAAGGGAATGCTGCCTTTTTTTTATATTTTCAACATATACCTGTGTCTAAAGTCACAGATTTGGGTATATCATATCGTGCACTTTTAAGTAATAAATGAATTTAGGGAAAACATCTTTACTTTCGTTCGACTTAATCCGACATAAGAAATAGAAGTTTACATAATGGATGTGCCACTCTAAATCGAATGGAGTCTGCCCATGTTCAAAAAAATTCGTTCTCTGTTCAAGACGCAGCCAGAGCTTGTGAGCCCACTTACCGATGCTGTTACAGCTTCAGCTCTGTCAACCGCAGCTGCTGTTCCTCCACGTCTTGTACGCAGTCGGCGCAAGAAGAAAAAGTCGGATATGGATTGGATCAGTGTGCCGCAAGAACCTACGACCTCCGAGCTTCTTCTTGGTCTGCCCAGTGAATATAAAGTGTTGAATGATCTTCTGGTTACCAACCCGAAGTCGCGTTCGGGGTATTCACAGATTGATCATGTGGTCATTGGGCCGCGGGCAATCTTTGTCATCGAAACCCGGAACCTGACAACCGGAGAGATTCGCGGCGGCCGCCGGGAAGCGAATTGGTCGGTGAGCAGCAGTCGTGTCAAAATGTACAATCCGCTGATGCAGCACCGTGCTCATGTTGAAGCCATTCAAGCACATCTTGGAGAGTACAAGCGTGTGAGACTTGTCTCCATGGTGACATTCACGAATCGCTGCCGGATCAGCGTTGATCCAGCCGTAAGGTATGTCAATTCCGATGAAATGGTAATCTACGATCATGAATTGGTGGAGACGATTCAGCGCAAGACAGAACGGCTGGAGACAGAGCTCCCTGAAACTTTGTACCCAGAGCAGGATATTCAGGCGATCTGGAACATACTGAACACAGCGAATTCAACGGATCATCTGATTCGGGCCGAGCACATGGCGAAGGCGAAAGGGATCAAGTAATCAGCAGTCAGATGACAGGAGTCTCGATTTCGGATTCAGCAAATATATAACAGGGATATTCCGGGGCATAATGCCAATCTCCGGAATATCCCTGTTGGTATTCTAATTCCCATCAAGGTAGATGAAGGGTTTGAACATGGCTGGTATGCATGAAGCGTGCGGAACCCTCGGCATCAATGACTTCAAGCATTCTATTGCTTATACTTTTCAGCAATCCTGTCTGTTCGGGTTTGTAACCCAGGTTCAGGATGACAAGTTCTCCTGTCATTTTTTGCAGCTGTTGATCGAGGGTGCGAGACAGCGAGATCGAAGAGGGCTGTATCGGGAAATGCTGATAATCCATTGCATAAGGTCTGCTGTTGGCAGGAGAAGGGATAATGTATTTCAAGTGATGGATAGACACATAGACGGATTGGTGCAAAGGAGAATAGAAAATGAAATAATCGTTCATGATGCTGGTAATATAGCCGTGCAGCGTTCGTCCACCGATGGAGATTTCACTAAATTTTCCGCGAGCATTCATGAGCACTTTTCGATAAGAGATATTGTCATGATCCATTTCAGGATCTGGTGCGGGCATGTCCATATGATTTGAATTTTCTTCTGATTTCATAAAACGCATCGTTTGAAGGTGATGGAGCGGCACATAAATGTAGCGTTGATTACCATACACGACCATGATATCTTCACCTGCATCTATGACCTCACCCTGGATAAGCAGCCTACAGCCGGATAGCTCAAATTCAATGTTTTTACCTAACATCGCTGCAAGTTTCACAGTATACCTCCTCTCAAAACAGTACAGCCACCCAAATATATAAGGAAAACAGGCTGATTATTAAACTGATGGGTATCACAATGAAGGTCACCTTCATATACTGTTTCCATGAAACTCGAATATGGTGAGTCCGTAATATATACATCCAAATTAAGGTAGCTAGTGTGCCTATAGGGGTCAGTAATGCTCCAATGTCACTGCCTAATATATTGGCAAGGTACGCCAGATGCAGCTGGGCATCACTCAAATGAAGGTCAGTAACAGCAAATGTTCCGATCATGACCGAGGGAAGATTATTGAACAAATTAGACAGCACCGTCAGCAGTAAACCGGATACAGCAATAAGACTGGCATTTCCATTCGCTGCAATGGGACCTGTGAATTCAGTAATCCATGTTGTCATTCCGGCTCGGTGAAGACTATCCACGATAATATAGATACTGAAGGCAAAGAGAAGAATATGCCATGGCGTCTGCGTGACGACGTCCTTCAGTCCGGAGCGTGTACGGTACCATCGTACAGCAAGCATGAGAACCACACCGGTGATGGCGACGATCTCCATGTGTATACCGAATTGTTCCGCCAGAAAATAACCTGCCCGGATGAACACTACAATTCCGATACAGACACGGAACAACCACCAGTCTACATTATTTTTGGAGTTGTCGGATTCAGTCGTCTGAAGCGGATGATAACCTGAACCGGATGCGTTTTGCATAGTTATCGGAAAATGGTGAATAGTTCTGGGTATACTTTTGCGAAAATAGTAGAGCAGCAGGAGAGTCATGGCGGTAATCCCGAGCATGGATGGTATAAACATCATCTGAGTATAGGTGTTCAGATTTAATCCCACCATCTTCAAGGCGATCAGGTTAGCAAGGTTGCTTAGTCCGATGGGGGCACTGGAAGCTGTAGCGATGAGTGCACCGGAGATGAGGTAGGGCAGCTGCTGATGCATTTTCAGACGCAGCATGACACAAATTCGAATGATAATGGGGGTAGTGATCAGAATGCTGCCGTCGTTGTTAAAGAAGATGGTCATGAGAAAACAGAGTAATAGAATGAGCCAGAATAATCGGAAGCCGGAGCCGCGTGCCTTTTCAATCATATTGACAGCAATCCAGCGAAAAAAGCCGATACTATCCAGAATGATGGACATAACAATGGTAGAGAGAATCGTGATTGCTGCACCAGATACAATTTCGAAAATACCCAGGATATGAGTTAGACTGCTCACACCGGTTATAACAAGAAGCAGCGCACCAAGCGAAGTGGGTATAGATTCATTTAATCCGCCCGGCCGCCACATGAGGAAAATAACCGTGATGATGAATACCCCGAAGGTTAACCACAACTGGTAATCTGGCATTTACTGTGATTCACCTCCCAGGGGGAGAAGTCCTTGTGAAGATGGAATCAGATGTTCGTGAGTCGGGGCGGGCCTTCCCGGCATAACGATCCAGTACAAAGGCACACCTGTCAAGACGATTGCGATAAAGATCAGCATGATCATTCCCCCCTTTAAACTGGCAGTAAATTAACTCCTCATTATCGTTGAACTACCTTGCTGAATTAACGTTTGCCACCAGATTTGTTTCCACGAGATTGATTTCCACGTGATCTGCTGCCACCAGACTTATTTCCGTGAGACTGGTTTCCCCGTGACTTGTTGTTGGATTTATTCCCCTGATTTTTGTTCCCTTGAGATTTGTTTCCGCAAGCTTGGCTGCCCGTACTGCGGTTCCCTTGGGAACGATTGCCGCCGGATTGCGTATTTTGTGTTTTGTTTCCTTGGCTTGTGTTGTTACTGTTATTATTGCTGCTTCCGCGAACCAGAGAGACAGATTTTACGTGCTGCAGCGGAATACGAATGATCTCCTGATTTTTTAAAGTCAGAATTAATTGGCTTTGGTTGGCATCGGCCAGGATACCTTCCACTTTTTCCGGGCCTCCACGGTTGATCTGTACTTGGCGGAAGCGAAGTGCCTGCATAACTCCAAGGAATGTGTTGGAAGGAATCGGATTCCCCATGGGTCCTCTAACTCCGCCGGAACGGCCTGTGTCCGTAATGCTTTTGACATGAGATTCATTTACATACACGATACCTTCTTTGCAGCTCACTGCCATATAGTCCCAGCGCACATCCATCAGCGTACCTTGTACCGAATCGGGTCCTCCACGATTGACCTTGACTTCTCTTCCGACTAAACCTCTCAATCCATGACCGTTCATAGACATTGTATATTGCCCCTTCCCTGATATAAGTTCAGATAGGCCGATGACGGTTGTTATATGAATCCCTTCCACTCGTCATTGGAGTCTGTCTGTAGTTTAATCATATGTGTACGTAACATCGGAGGAACCAGCAGAACACTATTTATATAGTAAATTGGCAGGAATCTATGAAAGAAATGGTAATTTATAGATTGCTGTTACGTTTTATCAGCTAATTTTACATATGAATTTGCATATGGTTCCTAAAATAGGCTGTACAATCGCCCTTCCGTCCTGATATGTATGTGCATAGGATGGTGTAACAGTCTACGGGCTAATACCACAAGTGATCGAAAGGCGGATGGAAATGACTCTACCTGTCTACCACATCCATGTCTCTGCGAACGAATACCAGCAGTTAACATCGAATATATGGTCAGAAACGTTTGTAAATGGAACGATGCATATAGATGGTAAGCAGCTTCCCATTCGAATTCGGTACCGGGGAGGACATACACGTGCTTATGTCAAAAAATCATTCGAGGTTCGTACATCCAGCCGCACGTACCACTTCAATGCAGAATACGATGACCCGTCACTGCTGCGGAACGCCCTTTCGTTCCAATTTTTTGAATCGATTCGTGTACCAGCCCCTGCTTCGCGCCACTGTGTACTATATCTCAATGGCCAGCTTGAAGGGGTGTATTTACGAATCGAAGGGGTGAAGTCCTCTTTTTTTCGTCAAAGGAGAATGCCGGTCCGGAGTATTTTCTATGCCGTCAACGACCGTGCCGACTTTGCAAACTCCTCCAGTTCATCTGAATCGGGAACAAACGTGCTGTCGGGATACAGCCTGATTCGGGGCAGTATGGAGGATCGCAGAAGGCTGCGCAGATTTATACAACAATTAAATGCCAAGTCGAAAATGGATTTGTTTCGTTTTTTGCAATCGAGAGTGGATATTGACAACTATATGCGCTGGTTAAGCGGGGCTGTGCTGACAGGCAACTTTGACGGATTTCATCAGAACTATACATGGTATGAACAAGCCAGGAATCGAAAATACGGCATTCTGCCTTGGGACTACGAAGGGACTTGGGGAAGAAATTGTTACGGTGTAAAGGTCAATCCGAATTTGGTTCGCATTCAGGGATACAACAAACTGACGGGCAGGCTGCTGGCATTCCGTGTGTATCGTGGGCAGTATAAGAAGCTGATGCATCAGCTTCTGGAGAATGCATTTACGGAGAAGAAGGTCATGCCGCTGGTATACCGTCTGCACGATGAGATCAAGGAAGATGTGAAGAATGACCCTTACATGAAATGGCCGATGAACGTCTTTCTGAATGAACCCGAGAAGATTCGTACGTATGTGAAGGATCGCCGGGAGCATGTGGGCACTGCGTTGAATCAGCTCTAAAAAGATACCCAGGCAGCGGGCAGCGCTGACTTGGGTATTTTGTTTGGTTTATAGTCAGCATGTTATAATGTGCAGTCGATTTCAGGTTAAAAATTAAGGTTAATACTAAAAATGAGAAGAACGTAACGATGTACAGCTGGAAAATGCGATATAATAGTCGTATGGGTTACGTGAAATTTTACATAGCTTTAAAGAAAGAGAATAACGGAGCTTATGGTGTAAATATGATGCAGTATCGCCATGTAACGTGCTCCGGGCCGGAGGAATGGGAATGCTCAAGCTGTTTGTTCACTTGAAAAAGTACCGGGTCGCCGCCATTGCAGCGTTAGTCATGATGCTGATTGAATTAACGGTGGAGCTGGCGCAGCCGTATCTGATCTCCAAAATCATTGATAGCGGCATCCAGCAGGGAGACTTGGGCGTCGTTTGGATGTGGGGTGGTGTATTGGTTGGCAGTGCGGTCATCGCGTTTGCCGCCGGGATTGCAAGCTCATTTTTTGCCTCCCATGCCAGTCTGGGGTTTGGGTATGACCTAAGAGAGAAGCTGTATGACAAGATGCAAACGTTTTCCTATGCGGTGTTCAACCGATTTGCCACATCATCGCTAATCACCCGCTTAACCGGGGATGTGACTCAGGTGCAGGATACGATCTTCATGAGTCTGCGTTTCATGACCCGTGTTCCGCTCGTAGTAATCGGAAGTATGATTATGGCTATAGTGGTGAATCCGAGACTGGGCCTGCTGCTCGTTGTCATGGTGCCGGTGCTGCTCGTGGTTGTCATCTGGATGATTAAAAAGGCAGCGCTGCTGTTCCGCAATGTGCAGCGCAGACTGGATGCCGTGAACAGCATCATCCAGGAGAATCTGACAGGCATTCGGCTGATCCGTGTGTTCGTGCGGATGGGCCACGAGATTGAACGATTTGCCGGATACAGCGGCAAGCTGATGAAAGGCACAATCTCCGCGCTGCGTCTCACGGAGACAACGATGCCGTTCATGCTGCTGATGATGAATGGCTGTATCATCGCCGTGTTATGGTTTGGACGCAAGGATATTGTTTCGAATTCGGCTACCGTTGGTGAAGTTGTCGCGGTCATTAATTATCTGCTGCGTACGATTGGAGCGTTATCGATGCTTTCCTGGATTTTGGTAACATTTTCACGGGCGAGCGCTTCAGCACAGCGTCTGAATGAAGTGTTTGAAACGGAGGATACGTCAGAGACGGAGCGTACGGGTTCCACAAACTCTTTTCGTTATTCGGACAGCGACGGCTCTGCACGAAATAGCCAAGAGCCGCGCACTGTACAAGGAGCAGTTGAGTTCCGCGGAGTGGGCTTCAGTTATCCGAATAGTGAGATCCAAGTACTGGAAGACATCTCGTTCTCAGCCAAAGCAGGGGAGCGAATTGCCATTATGGGGGCAACTGGATCAGGGAAATCCTCTCTGGTACAGCTGATTCCACGACTGTATACGGAAGAACAGGGTGAAATTCGTATTGATGCTGTGGATGCGTCAGAGCTGGATCTTCCGACGCTTCGCAAGTCCATCGGTTATGTTCCGCAAGAAGTTGTTCTGTTCACTGGTTCTGTACGAGACAATATTGCTTGGGGACGAGAAGATGCCACAATGGAAGAGATTGTGGAAGCCGCAAAGCGGGCTCAGATTCATGAGACTATTGAGCAGCTGCCGAATGGATACGATACACAGCTTGGTCAGCGTGGAGTCAACCTGTCGGGTGGCCAAAAACAGCGTTTATCCATTGCGAGAGCTTTGGTGCGCCGCCCAAGCATTCTTATACTTGATGACAGCACAAGCGCACTGGATGTAGCTACCGAAGGGCGACTGCTGAACGCACTGGAGGAGCTTTCATGTACCACGTTTATTATTACGCAGAAGATCAGTTCGACCACCTCGGCAGATCTCATTCTGCTGCTGGATGACGGACGGCTGATCGGGCAGGGTAAACACGAAGACTTGATGGAATCGTCGGAGCTGTACCGCCGAATTCATGAATCACAATACGGGGAGGGCGCACAGTATGTTCAAAGCACTCATTGAGCCGTTCCGCCAGCCTCGGCCTGCACTTGATTCGGAGTCACTCCGTTCAGGAGGCCAGCGCAAACCGAAGGCGCGAGCCAAAAACTGGTCGGGCACACTTGGACGCATCTGGGGTTACCTCTCTCGCCGCAAGGTCAAGCTTTCGCTTGTACTGCTGATGGTGTTTGCCAGCTCCGCTTTGGCTCTGCTCGGACCTTATATGGTCGGCGCAGCAGTTGACCAATTCATCGCTGGTGAGGCGAACAGCTCCAGTTGGACCTGGTTTCTTCTGGGTCTGGCAGCGGTGTATATACTCTTTTCCCTTACATCCTGGCTGCAGAATATATGGATGATCGAGATTGCTCAGGAGACGGTATTCCGTATGCGCTTTGATCTGTTTGCTCATCTGCATAAACTGCCGATTCCGTTCTTTGGCAGACGTCAGCAGGGCGAGATTATGAGCCGGGTTACCAATGATATCGAGAATGTCAGCAGCACGCTGAACAGCTCGGCCATTCAGATTTTTTCAAGTGTGCTAACGCTGGTCGGCACATTAGGTGTGATGCTGTGGCTCAGCCCGCTGCTGACACTGCTCACCTTCATCGTTGTGCCGCTTATGGCTCTCGGTATGCGCTGGATTACGCGCAGAACAGGTCCGCTTTTCAAAGAGCGGCAGCGCAATCTTGGGGAACTCAACGGGTATATCGAGGAAACGTTATCCGGGCAGCGCATTATTAAAGCCTTCTCACAGGAAGAACGCGTCGTTCGCGGTTTTGAGGAACGGAATATGCGCATCCGGATCTCCGCATTCTGGGCACAGACGATATCCGGTTTTATTCCAAAACTGATGAATGGACTCAATAACCTGAGCTTTGCCATAGTAGCGGGGATTGGGGGGATATTGGCAATTCAAGGCTCCGTAACGGTAGGGGTCATTATTATCTTTGTAGAATATGCGCGTCAATTCACACGCCCGTTAAATGATCTGGCGAATCAGTGGAACACGCTGCTGTCTGCGATTGCAGGGGCGGAGCGGGTGTTCGAAGTGCTGGATGAGGATGAGGAAACGAAGGATGAAGGGGCGGCCACAGCCTTGGATAACATGGAGGGCAGTGTCCGGTTTGATCAGGTGTCATTCGGATATGATGAAGGGCGTGATATTCTGCGCGGTATCAGCTTTGAAGCGAAGCCGGGCGAGATGATCGCGCTGGTCGGCCCAACAGGGGCAGGGAAAACAACGCTGATCCAGCTTCTATCCCGTTTCTATGATCCAACCAGCGGCACAATTACGGTTGACGGACACGATATGACGACCATTCGGCGTGAAAGTTTACGCTCTCATATGGCATTTGTACTGCAGGACTCATTTTTGTTTCAGGGAACGATTCGGGAAAATATCCGATTCGGGCGCCTGGATGCAACCGATGAAGAGGTGGAAGCTGCCTCCAAGCTGGCGAATGCGCACTCCTTTATTATGCGGATGAAGAATGGTTATGATCGGGTGCTTCAGGCCGATGGAAGCGGTATTAGCCAGGGGCAAAAGCAGCTGCTTGCCATCGCCCGCGCTATTCTTGCTGATCCGTCCATTCTGGTACTGGACGAGGCAACCAGCAGCATTGATACCGTGACCGAGATCAAAATTCAGGAAGGGCTGGAGCGTCTGATGCAGGGCCGCACCAGTTTTGTCATTGCTCACAGGCTGAACACGATCCGTCAAGCAGACCGGATTCTGGTGCTGAAGGACGGACGATTGCTGGAGCAGGGATCACATGAGGAGCTGCTTCAGCAGGGTGGATTTTATAGTGAGCTGTATCACAGCCAGCTGCGGAAGAAGGCGCAATAGGCGGCCCGAGAGCGCTGCTTGTTCTCCCGATGCAGGACTGAAGCGCAGACAGAACGGGGAGTTTAACAACAGAAGGATTGAAGACCGAAAGGGGCTTCAATCCTTTTTTTATTGTGCAGGAAAGAAAAAGAGAGCGGTGCTGCTTGACAGAGAGGAAATGGCGCTGTATATTTAGTTCGTAAACACTTAGATATCTAATATTTAGGGATTGAACCCGATTGGGATGTGATATTTTAAACGTAAACATAAGAAGAACAGGGGGAAGATGCATGCGTAAAAACACACCGTATTCGGACTTGTTTCAAACCATTGGTATGAAGATCAAACGCAAAGCTGATGATCAGGTCAACGAACTGGGATTAAATGCGCAGCAGGGAAGAGTTATTGGCTATATCTATGAACATCAGGACGAAGGATTAATCCAGAAGAAATTAGCTGACGTATTTAACCGCAGAGATGCAACGATTACAAGTATGTTAAAAGGACTGGAGAAGAACGGTTATATCGTTCGTAAAATTCCTGCTGATAATGAACGGCAGAAAAATCTGTACGTACTGCCCAAGGGCGAGCAGGTGATCCATGACGTTGAGCGGATGTTTGCTGCCGTAGAGAGTGAGATTGTGAAAAGTTTGACGGATGAAGAACAGGCACTATTAATGCGTTTGCTGACTAAGGTTAATCAGAATTTATAAGTTCGGTCAAAGATGATCAAGGTACGAACAGAGCAGGTGAACTGCTCACAACCAAAAGCTTAGAATTCAAACTATTAACATTCTACTAATCTGTTGTGGATGTAAGGAGATGCCCTGTGATCTGTAGTTTTTTTATACGCTGAAGTGAAAAGATATTGATGTGGTACGTTTTTTTGAATTAATACTTAGAATTCTAATTGTTAAAGAGTTAAGAAAGGTGGAGAGTTACTAATGAAAGAAAAACATTCAAACTCTTATTATCTGGACAAAGCGCCTGTACACAAGTCGATTATGCATCTGTCCATCCCGATGATGCTTGGCATGTCTGCGGGAACGTTATATAACCTTATCAACGCGTTCTTTATCGGTCTGGTGCATGATACGGGCATGTTTAGCGCAATTACCCTCGGATTGCCGATCTTTACGGTATTAATGGCTGTTGGCAATATGTTCGGCGTGGGCGGGGGCACATTCATTACAAGACTGGCAGCGATGGGAGAGAAGGAAAAAGCGAAGCGGGTCGCAGGGTATTCCTTTTATTCCAGCGTGGGTATTGGACTGCTGATTGCGCTGATTGCCTGGCTGTTTACCTCTCCCATTGTCCATGGACTAGGTGCAGATCAAGCTGTGTATGAGTACACAAGTCAATATGCCATTACACTTCTGGCAGGCGGAGCTATCGTTATTCTCAATTTCACACTGGAGCAGCTGGTTCGGTCGGAGGGTGCTTCAAAAGAATCCATGATAGGCATGTTCATCAGCATTGCAGCCAGCATCGTTCTGGATGTCCTGTTTATTCTGATATTGAACTGGCATGTGATTGGAGCCGCCTTATCCATTGTATTAGCGAATGCTTGTTCCGCAGCCTATTATGTTTGGTTTTTATCCCGCCGCAGCGAGAATTTAAGAGGATTTCTGGGACATTGGAAACTTCAAGTTAAAGATCAAATGGAAGTATTCAAGATCGGTGTATCTGAACTGCTGCAGACCTCTTTTCTTATCGTATCTACGCTGCTGCTCAACCACTACGCAATGATCTATGGAGATGGCATTGTAGCTGGATTTGGCATTGCTTTACGGATTGTACAGCTTCCCGAGTTTATTACGATGGGAATCTTTATGGGGATTATTCCGCTGGTCGCACACAGTTTCGCGAGTCAGAAGTTCGACCGTTTGAAAGCTGCATATAAGCAGGCCGCGCTGTATATCATCGGAATTGCTGTTCTTTTTATAGGTGTCGTTTATGTATTCAAAGAATCTATAATCCGGTTATTCTCTACGGATGCCGCAGTACTGGAGGCCGGAGGTTCGATTCTGGTGGCAATGCTGATCTCTGCTCTGTTCACCGGATTAACAGGACTGTTTACCGGCATCTTCAAAGCAGTAGGGGAAGGGATTCCAACGAATATCATGGCTGTGTGTCAGGGCACGCTGTTTATCCCGGTCATTATCATTTTCCACCAATCCTTCGGTCTTACAGGCATCATCTGGTCTATGACAGTAACGGAGGTCATTACGAGTGTGCTGGGCCTCATCCTGTTCGCTTATCATTACAAACGGATTGATAGGCTGCAGGAACGGGCCGCTGTTTGAAAGAAGATGTATAGGGATAAATATTAATCGTAAAATGGAAAAGTATACCATGACTTGGTGTGAACAAGTGATATACTGGTATGAGCTCGGAGTTCACAAGGAGGGCTGTATCTCAATTGAAAAATCCTAAACTGGCATATCGACTTATATTACTCAATATTATTTACGGTCTAACCCTGTTTGCCTATCCCTTCGTGCTGATGATGAGCTTGTACTTGTATGCCTTTCGGGAGTCCGGTACACATCCATTCTTGGATACCACAGCAGCCATCCTGATGGCCACATATCCCTTTGGTGTGTTATTCTCACTGATATGCTGGGTATTCTATCATGCTGGCAAAAGCAAATGGGCAACAGCAACAGCGAATCTGATGCTGGTCTGGGCAGCTGCTTTTCTCATTGTGGTCTTGATCTCGGATACGATGTTTCAGTAAACACATGCTGCTCTAACCCGTCTAAACATAGGCTTAGCCCTCGTTAATTAAATTGCTTATGCAAGTAAGAAAGGACAGAACCTGGTAAACTACGGTTCTGTCCTTTCTTCATAACTGCCTACGTTACTCTCCGCCAAATTTCAGCAGATCACTTTCCAATTATGATTGGATCTGACCTCAAGAGGCTGATGTCTGCGAATATAATCCTCCACCAGTGCAGCCATATCTGCGGCACCTTCATGCAGTACTTTTTTCCCCGGATACATTGCATAATCTCCTCCGCCTGCCGCACGATAGCTGTTCATCACCACAGAATACGTGCCATCCATCTCCAGCGGTTTGCCTCCACGCTCCAGCTTCACGACACGGCTGCCTGCAGGCTTGGAAATATCCAGCTCGTATTCGATGCCAGCCCACATGTCATAGTTATAGTGCTGCGGTTTGGGCTGCAAATATGCCGGGTTTACGATCACCTTCCCGGAAGTGTCCAGTTCGAAATAACGTGCAGTCTGCTCCAAAGCCTCCCGAATATCCCGTCCCCTAAGTTCAAGCACAGTCAGCGTGTTGGGGTAGATGAAGTTGGATAACACGTCGCGTACCGTAATTTGATTACCGAATCCTCGGGCTTCTTCGCTAAGCATAGCGGTGTTGGAAAGCTGAGCCCCTGTCGCCTCCAGCTGTACCTGATGTACAAAATCAATAAAGGGGTGTGCTTCAAGCCGGAGCTGTGCGGCACTGGATATCGATAAATCCTCATTCGCAGCTGCTTCGCCGATGGGCTGATCCAGCCATGTCTGTGCCATCGCTTCCAGATCATCCGTCAGCTTCATAACGACCGGATCAGGTTGTAGATCAGGATGCTCTTCCAGCAGCAGCAGCCGTGCTGTTTTGCCCGTAACTTCCCACCTGCCGTCTGGAGACTGCTGAAGCTGTACAGATACATGACCTGCTCCGCTGCCATTAAATCCGGGCTGAATGACTGTTACCCCATGGATTTCGGTTGTTAACTGGCGGTGCTGATGACCCGTCAGGAGCATGTCGATCCCTTCGATCTCCCGGCAGATGGCGTATGCCTGATTTTCCCCGGTTAAGCGCTCTGCAGGTTCACCTGTCTCCAGATCACATTCAAAACCTCCATGATAACTGACCACCAGTACGTCGGGCTGTTCATATTCACGAATATACTTCACCCACGTACGAATGGTTTCCAGTGCGTCCAGGAAGTGCAGCCCTTCAATATTTTTCGGATGCTCCCAGTTAGGGATATAATGTGTGGTGGCACCGAGAAGTGCGATCTTAACTCCCGAAGAGAGTATCTTGATGACATATGGATGTCCAAAAGCAGGAATATCCTTCCCATTAGGGGCAATTGCAGATTCTTCAACAATATTGGCAGAAAGCCATGGAAACGAGGAGTCTGCCATCGCTCGGCGCAGCATTTCCTGCCCGTAGTTGAACTCATGATTGCCCGGTACTGCGGCATCGTAACCCAGCTCGTTTAACACATTAATGAAAGGATGAATCTGGGTTTTAGGTGTGTGGGAGGCTGCATAAGAAGCCAGAGGAGCCCCTTGAAGCAGGTCTCCGTTATCGATGAGCAGCAGTTCAGGCGAGCGGTCGCGTTCCCGGCGAATCAGAGAAGCCAGCAGGGCAAGACCGGTATGACGATATGCGTTGGTATTGTAATGGATCGGGCGAATCGCCCCGTGAAGGTCACTGGTGAACAGAATATCCAGGCTGGCTGTAGGGGGAATGCGTGTCATTTTACAATCTCCTCTAATATATAAGTTTAGATATATGGTTCAAACAGCAGATACAGCAAAGAGAAACAGCCTGAACGACAGGCAGCAGGCCTTATTTTATACGTGTTTCGTCCTTGATGATCGACCATAATGAGCCTATTTTAACAGAAGAATGTCCCGCTGACAGCCTGACAGGAAACTTTACAAAACTCCAAATTCCGTTTCACATCACGCAAATATTTGCCAATTATAGTAGACAAGTAATGAAAATCAGAAAAACTTTTGGAGGGTGTTCGATTGAAGAAGTCTGCTTTATTTTTACCATTGTTGATTTTGGTACTGTTCCTGAGTGCATGTGGGTCTAACGCTGCATCCAATTCGTCAAACGGCGCGGAAGCCAATTCAAGCGCGTCCGGCACATCAACCGAAACGGCAGAGAAAGACAAGACCGCTGAAGGTTATGTACCTACGGAACTGACGGTGCAATTCGTTCCTTCCCAGAATGCAGACACCCTTGAAGCGAAGGCTAAACCGCTGGAAAAATTGCTTGGAGACAAGCTGGGTATCCCGGTGAAAGTCAGCGTATCGACAGATTACAACACGATCATTGAGGCTATGGCTTCCAAAAAAGTAGATGTAGGTTTCCTGCCTCCAACGGCTTATGTGCTAGCGAAGGAAAAAGGGGCAGCACAAGTTATTCTGCAGGCACAGCGTTATGGCGTTAATGATGAGACGGGTGCTCCGACAGAGCAGCTGGCCGATTCGTATAAATCCATGATTATTGTGAAAAAAGACTCCCCGATCCAGTCGGTTGAGGATCTGAAAGGCAAAAAAATGGCGTACCAGAACGTGACGTCTTCCGCTGGTTATGTATGGCCGGCAGCCCTGCTGCTGGATCGCGGCATTGATCCTTTGAAAGACGTACAGCCTGTAACCGTTAAAGGCCATGACCAAGCTGTTCTTGCCGTGTTGAACGGGGATGTAGATGCAGCAGCGATTTTCCAGGATGCCCGTAACACGGTGTCCAAAGACTACCCGAATGTATTCAAAGACACACGTGTTCTTGCTTTCACTGAGCCTATTCCTAACGATACGATCGCCGTTCGTACCGACATGAACGCAGATTGGACAGCGAAGATCAAACAAGCCTTCATCGATATCGGCAAAGATACAGAAGGTCACCAGATCATCAAAGAAATCTACACGCACGAAGGTTATGTGGAGTCCGATGACAGCAAGTTTGATATCGTGCGCCAGTATAACGAGAAAGTGAAAACCGAGTAGTTTTCGATCCAACAAGCCATTCGTGACTTTTGCACAGTGAACAGGCCAGTTCAGCGTAATTGACGCTGTTCTGGCTTGTGCCGTTATTACAAGTTTCTGCTGGGAACAACGGAAACGATATAAATATTATGGATGAAAGAAGGAGTAACGGGATGATTGAGCTTCACAATGTGACCAAAACGTATGCAAACGGCACGAAAGGCCTGAACAACATAAATTTGGAATTGAAGCAGGGAGAATTTATCGCCGTGGTCGGGTTGTCTGGTGCAGGCAAATCCACGCTGCTGCGATCCATTAACCGGCTGCATGATATCAGTGAAGGTGAAATTCTGATCAACGGAAGCTCCATCACCAAGGCGCAGGGCAAGCGCCTGCGCATGATCCGGCGGGATATCGGCATGATCTTCCAAAGCTTCAATCTGGTGAAACGATCCAGCGTGCTGCGTAATGTACTGGCTGGTCGGGTAGGGTATCATTCTACACTTCGTACCATTTTGGGACGTTTTCCAAAAGAAGATGTTGAACTGGCCTTTGACGCTTTGGATCGGGTGAATATTTCCGAGAAAGCGTATTCCCGTGCAGATCAATTGTCTGGCGGACAGCAGCAGCGTGTGGCCATTGCTCGTGTGCTGGCTCAGGAAGCAAAAATTATTTTGGCCGATGAACCGGTTGCATCCCTTGATCCGCTGACGACGAAACAGGTCATGGATGACCTGAAACGGATCAATCAGGATCTCGGGATTACAACGATTGTTAACCTGCATTTTATTGATCTGGCGAGAGAGTATGCAACACGTATTGTCGGTTTGCGTGCAGGGGAAGTCGTTTTTGACGGTCCGGTGGAAGAAGCAACGGATGAGCGCTTTGCTGAAATTTATGGCAGACCGATCCTCGCCGATGAATTGTTGGACAAGCAGACCGTGCATGAGCAGGGAGAAGTGCTGGTATGAAGGGACAAACCAACGTTTCACTTGAACATGAAGGGCGCGCAGGTGCAGGTAAGGAACCTGGGTCCCGCCTAGGACAGATTGTGAATCGCCCCAAACCACCGGGGAAAACAAAACATCTGCTGACGCTGGTCATCATCTTGCTGCTCTTGTGGGCAAGTGCGAAGCAGACAGGTGCCGGGGTTACAGAGCTGTTCACGGGATTTCCGGAGATGTGGAAGCTGCTGAAGGAGATGTTTCCGCCGCGCTGGAGTTATTTTGACAATATCGTGCAGGGGATGCTGGAAACGATCCGTATGGCACTGCTGGGAACAACCATCGGTGCGATTTTTGCAATTCCCATCTCGATCCTCTGTGCGGGGAATCTGGCGCCAAGCCGCTGGATCTATTATCCGGCCCGTTTGCTGCTGAATCTGATTCGTACGATCCCGGACCTGCTGCTGGCCGCTTTGTTCGTCGCTGTATTTGGTTTGGGCCCGGTTCCGGGTATCCTCGCGCTGGCTGTATTCTCGCTGGGTCTGATCGCCAAGCTCACGTATGAAACACTGGAGACGATTGACAAAGGGCCGCTTGAAGCGATGACTGCTGTGGGTATGAACCGGATCCAGCTCATCGTGTACGGTGTCGTTCCTCAACTCGCTGCTCAGTTCACGTCCTATGTGCTGTATGCCTTCGAGATTAATGTACGTGCCGCGGCTATTCTTGGCTTGGTCGGTGCGGGCGGGATTGGGCTTTATTATGAAGCGACGCTCGGATTCCTGGAGTACGACAAGACGAATACCATTATTATTTTCACACTAGCTATCGTTCTGATTATCGACTATGTGAGCACTAAGCTGCGGGAGAAATTGTTATGATGAATAATGAAGTGAGCCGTATTCGGCCAAGATCCAAGCCGCGGAAAAATCCGCTGCGCTGGCTTATCATGCTGCTGTTAATTCTGGTCTATGCGTGGGCTCTTGCGGGCGTGCCGTTTACCGGTTTCAAGGAAACAGCCGGGCAGATTATGAAAGCCATTATCGCGGGCATTTTCTCGCCCGATTGGAATTTTGTCTATTTGCCTGAAGGAGAGGATCTGCTGCGAGGATTGCTGGATACGCTCGCGATCTCTGTACTTGGCACCGTGATCTCCGCTGTGCTGTGTATCCCGTTTGCCTTCTGGTCCGCACGGAATATGAGCGGTCATCGGGCGATCTCGGGTGCGGGAAAAATGATGCTGAGTTTTATCCGTACATTTCCCGAGATTATTATGGCTCTATTGTTCATCAAGGCCGTAGGTCCCGGATCATTCGCCGGGGTGTTAGCCCTTGGACTGCACTCGATCGGGATGCTCGGTAAACTGTACTCAGATGAGGTTGAAAATATGGACTACGGCCCGTCTGAAGCTTTGCTGGCTTCCGGAGCAACGCGTATGCAGCAGCTCTGGTTCGCCATTCTGCCGCAGGTCATCCCGGGATTTCTGAACTATACGCTGTATCGGTTTGAGATCAATGTGCGTTCTGCCACCATCCTCGGTGTAATCGGTGCAGGCGGGATCGGAACTCCGCTGATCTTTGCGCTCAGCACACGTAACTGGCCGCGTGTCGGCATCATCCTGCTCGGCATTATTGTGATGATCACCATCATTGACCTGATCTCGGGATATATTCGTAAGAAGCTGGTTTAGTAGAACATGCAGCTATTCTGGCATCCGAAATTCAAAGTAAGAAGAAGGCTGATTGAGCAGGTTCATTCCGCAGTCTATGATGAGAAGCAGCCCATGCATCGGCATGGAGCTGCTTCTTTGATGATGTCATTTAATTATGGGAGAGGATATGAGTGCGCACGACTCGAACAGCTCTGCTCATTTGTAAAATAACGATTTATTTAAAAACTTTTTCGGAATTATAGTTTAGAAGTACATTGAAATTATGATACGGTAGAGTTATACATTTTTGATAGAGGAGGGGAAAGATGAGAAAAAAGGTCAGAATGGCGAGGTCAGATGATTTTAGCATAGAGCTGGTTGAAACGTACATATGGAGCTGTTGATTATAAGGTTTTAGGTTTTAAAGACCCAAGTTGTTTGAGAGAAGGTGGCCCGGCATATGGGGATATTTTATTTGATATGGATCATGTTTATGGCACTTTTACTGCTCTACAGAATGATCTTTCAGAAGTTTCAAAAATATAATCGAGAGAACATCGGAATTAGTGCCGTTCTCATTGTTTTTACCGGGAGCAGCTATTCGTTCACGCAGATGAACCTGTTTTTTGTCATTGGTGTGATGGCTTTAGCTGCTTATTGTGCAGTATGGAACAGCATCCTATTTGTAAGGCAAAGTGATGAGAAACTGCGCCTGAAATGACTTTTTAATACTCGGATGAAAGAGAATCCTGTGCAGCGCGTTTAGCAGTGAAACGTAAGGAGTAACTTTATAGACAGATCGAAGCAATCGGTTAGTAAAAAAGGCAAGGTGTGTGACGTGAGGTTAAGTGAAGTGAAGTAACGAAGAAAATTGCAAAAAGTAAGGTGAGTTAAGGTGAGTTAGGGTGAGCTAAAGTATGGTTCGAAGTCTAATTGTGCTCCCAGCTAGAATGTCAGAGTAGATGGATTGCGGGTGCGGAGTACCAGATGAGTCAGTGTTTGAGGATGAGGGGAGTATGAAACTAGTTGGTGAGCTAGCCTTTGAGGAGGAGGAGGGTGTGGTCTATTTTAATACCTAGGTGACCGCTAACGATCTCCAGGAGCCTTATTTAGCCCAAAAAGCTCTCTTTAATATTCTAACGATTCGTAGTGACGCTATTTGCTGCATTTAGCCCATTTTCACCCTCCAGGAGCTGAAAAACAACCAAATTGCGTCGCTGAAGATCGTTAGGATTTGAAATGTGGCAAAAACGAGCAAATAAGGTCTTTCAGAATCGTTAGCGCGGAGGGAGCCTGTTTAGATGGTGATTCGCTTCTTCTCAATGACTCAGCGTCTGTTGACGTTTGCAAATAAATACTAAACGATTCTTCAAGCGGTTGCGAAAAGATTATAAAGATGTGTATCACTGATTATGTGATACAAGCGCTGAACTCGCAGCACTCTCACTGATTTCGCGACGCTAGCGCTGAATTCGTAAAACTATCATAAAATTTGCAGCACCAGCATTAGATGTGTAACGAAAAAAACGAAACCAACACTGCCTTTTTCACGGACTGTGTAGTTTCGTTTTTTTACGTTACGGTTTTTGTTGATGCTTTTTTTTACTGTTTACCTTACGATCTACCTTAATGTCTTCGTATCGTTTCTTTAGTTTATTTGTCACTATTGGTAACAGTCTTTGTTACTTTACTCATTACTAAACTTGTTACTGGATTTGCTGCTTGGTTCATTACTGCTGACGTCTCTGCGTACATTCCCATCCCTATACCTAATCCTCATACTGTCTAATACTGCTCCTATTCTACTCGTCATCTTGCTGTTATTTCTAAACTAGCTTGCCAAAGGCAAAACTGCTTTGTTCACCTGAACAGTAACCGTTTCGGTACTGGTCATACCTGCGGCGTTGATCAACTCGGCACGGTACGTATACGTTCCGTTCGCACGACCGCTTAGATCCGTCTTGGCCGTTTGAGCAGACGGTGATGCAGCATTCAACGTTTGGGTATCAATGAGTACATCATTTTCATAGAGACGGTATTCGGATGCATTGGTACCCCACCAGAGGTTCATGGTAACCGTATATTCGCCATCACCATCCCAGTTGTTCTGAGACAATACGGCTTTACCGGGAGCTGCATGCGCGATCCGAACCGTCAGCTCGTCACTGCGGGTTGTACCTTTATCGTTGATCAGCTCAGCAACATAGGTGTAAGTCCCGTTGGCTTTACCTGTAATCGCCGTTTTAGCAAACTGTGCAGCAGGTGAAGCAGCCGTTAATTTTTGCGTATCCACCAGCACACCGTTCTCGTAGAGCTTGTACTCGGCTGCGTTTTCGCCCCACCACAGATTCATGCTAACGTTGTATGAACCGTCGGACAAGCCGCTCGCATATCCGTTATCGGAAGAAAGTACCGGTTTGCCCGGCGCTCCTTCAGCTGGAGTGGAAGGTCCTTCGCCTCCACCTTGTTCTTCCGCAGCTTCAATGTCATTCGAGCTTCTCGGTTTCAATTGAAATACGTCTTTGAAAATAGCTGAAATGCCTGTGATATCAATCTTGTCACCAGCCGTATAAGGGAAAGTCGTTTCACTTACACCAGTACGTGTATCCACACGCACATGTGTGCTTGTCCCGTCAGAAGCTGTCGCATCAAATTCAAATGAACCGGCAGGCGTGGCGCTGATGATGTTTTGGATCGTTACGTTTTTCAACTGGACGAGCTGCCCTTGGTTGGCATCATTAATCGCAGTAACGAGAGTCGGAGCAGGAACAGCAGCTGTTCCTGTTTTCTCAATCGCAACCACGTCGGTTAACTCGAACTCACTATTGTAGATCGTTGTTGGTGCAGTCACTTTCACTTTGTCACCTACATCGAATCCGCTCGTGTGCTGGAAAACATAGATTCCGGCTGTTTCATCCTGAAGATAGAAGGATTGTCCGCCAAAAGAACCCGGTTTGGTGGTCACAACACCTTCAACGGTTACTGTAGTGCCAACCGCTTTGGTGCGTGCTTCCGCAACAGAGATCGCTGCTGGAATCGGACCCTCTTCTTCCGGCAGCGGCTGTGCAGGTACATTGGCGATGCTTACCGCATTGGTAATCAGGTTGCTGCCGTTCAGGCGAAGACGCAAGCTGGCATTACCATTCGTGCCTGGTTTAATGCGTACATTCAGGTCTTTAACTGCGCGGCCTTTGCTATCTGATGTTACGCTGAATGCAGAGCTGTATCCGTACGAAGTTGGCCATGTTCCACTGTCATTCTGAATCATGGCTACCTGTGTTCCGCCTGTTAGATAGATTCCGGCGCTGTAGCCGGTAACCGTTGTGTTTGGCGGCATATTCTCAACTACTACGCGGATTTGGAAATCTTCCGCGTTAGGCAGGGTATCCTGCTTCACGAAGCTGTACGCTGCATTAGCGCTGGATGCAGGACCGCCGTAAGAGCCTGGTTTGAACGTGGAACGGTCATACCACTTGTATCCGGCTGCAGGAGCAGCCCAAGGTTCAGCTTGCGGCTCCGTCGAAGCGGCAGGCTCCTCAAATGGCAGCAGCGCTGTAGCCGTATCCAGTGTAAGGCCGTTCACTTCGGACAGCTTGGTGTAGTTTTCCTGCTCAGCCAGCCAGTTTACCGTATTGACGAGCAGTGCGGCATCATCGGCTTCTTTGAAGCCGTCATACGTTGTTTTACGTGTGCCGGTCTCTTCACGCAAATATTTCGGGGATGCGTCTTCCACCGGGGAGGAATCACCTATGAAGGCTGCTTTGCCTGAACCCAGTTTGGATACAGCCACATAAGGTCCTTCTTCAATGCCGCCACCATTGTACACGCCCTGATCTACAGCATTATTCCATTTGGCGTTTGTTTTTGGCAGGTACACGATGCCTTTGGCTTTCTCAGGATCTGTGATTGCCAGCGTAGAACCTGCATGCATCGCTACAGCAGATACCCCTTCGGTAATGCCGAAGGCTTGATCAGCCGGCACGATGATATTGGCGTTAATGTCGCCGAGTGCGTTATAACGGAAACGTACGCCAAAGTTATCAGACAACCAGTCCGTGCTGGTTACATCCTGCATCGCTTCGGAGCTGCGCTCGTCAGCACTCATGCCTTTGGTCGGGTCTTCATATGCGCCGCGGCGATACCCGTTGATGACCTCGGAACCATCCCACCGGTTTTTGTTACGGTCGGCGTTATAATGATCTCCAATGAAGAAAATACTGCCGCCGGATTCAACATATTGTTTCAAAGCGGCCTGTTCGGACGTTTTGAAAGGAATCTGAGGTTCTGCAATAACGAATACGTTGTACTCTTTCAGATCATCATAGGTAAAAGGAGACGTTTTGCGCAGTTCTTTCACATAATAGCCGTCGTTCGCCAAAGCATTGGCAAAATCGGAGAATCCGCCATCGATGACCCAATCTGCCGCTCCGGCTGTCTGGCCGTGTGAATTGTCGAACAATACTTTTTTGCCGGCATTCTCATTAACAACCTTGGCTTGAATGAATGGTGCCGGGTCTGTCGGTCCTTCCGCATGAACCGAAGCATCTCCGTTCCACAATCCGATCTGAAGCGGCAAAGCCATAGACAATGCCAGGAGTGATTTTAACCAGACTCCCCGCAAACGTGTCAATTTACCCAACCAAATCCCTCCCAAAAATTAGTTGATTCATAACTTCGTCCATATTCTACCACGTGAAAATCTCACATAGTCATAACAAAATGTAAAAATTAGATCGAAATTTGTAAAATTAGGTATTTCGTCGTGTTAAGTTATGTGAATAGGTCATTTGGATTATTGAGGTTCAGCAGAAGTGGAGAGGGGACTTGAATGAAAAAAAGTCATGTCTAGAATGGAAAAAGCCATCTCTACGAGATGACTTTGGCACGGATTCGATTGACTGCGTGAAAAACAGAGGATTTGATCATCCCCTCACTGCGGTCGACCATTTCGGCTGTTTCTTTGATGGAATATCCATGGATCAGGCGAAGTTCCAGAATTTTGCGATGCTCGGTATTGTTAATATGGGAGACGATTTCGTTAACGCCTTCGTTAATCTCCATCGGATGTGTATCGACATGGTATGTCTGTACTTCAAGACGGCTGTCGCGCCGCAGGGTCCGGGTACGTCTACGGAAGCTGTCCATGGCCAGATTGCGAGCAATACGCTTGAGATAATAGAGGACCCGGTCTTCGGGAATTGGTGTTGTTACGTTCATCAGACGAATAAAACAATCCTGTGTTAGATCCTCTGCATCCTGCGGCTGTTTGAGGATTTGGGATAGATACCTGGTGATTTCTGATTTATAGTTGGTGTAAGCATCATTGATCTGTGAGTAGTTCATAAGATGTGAATCCCCCTTGGAAATGGATCAAGCCTTGATTCCGGTCTGTTTGTTGTTCTGTAATGCAAGTATAACGAGAGGTTGTTTCCAAAAGGTTCAGAGTTGTATCGGAGTTGTAACATTTCTTGATTACCTCTGTTCAAGCAGATAGATTGGGATACAAAATATAGGCAGATGAAATTCATAGAGCAGGGAGATTACGAATGTATTATGAGACCAAAAGAGATATTAATCATCGAGGATGAAGAGTCCATTCGCGATATTTTGTCCTATTCCCTTCGCAAGGAAGGGTTTGAGATCAAGGAGGCAGCTTCAGGTAGAGAAGGACTCAGTCTGCTGCGGGAGTCCAAGCCTGATCTGATTTTGCTGGATCTGATGCTGCCGGATATGAGCGGGTTTGATGTGTGCAGGCAGCTGTCTGTAAATTCAAAAATTCCCGTAATCATGATTACGGCAAAGTCGGATATGCTGGATAAAGTGCTTGGCATGGAGTTGGGTGCGGACGACTACATTACAAAACCTTTTGATATTCGCGAAGTGGTGGCACGTATCCGGGCTATTTTCCGCCGCATTGACCTTATCAGCGAGACGCTGGAGAACCAGTCTTACGAAGTAGTCAGGCTGGGTAAACATATTGAGATTCGCAAGGATGAACGCGAAGTGTGGAAGGATGGAGAACGGGCAGGACTTACCAACAAGGAGTATGACCTGCTGCTATTTCTCGTGAACCACCATCGAAAAGTACATACACGTTCAGAACTGCTGGACAAGGTGTGGGGATTTGATTTTGCAGGGGATACTCGTACAGTGGATATTCATGTGCAGCGTATACGCAAAAAACTGGACAGCGGAGATCAGGGCATATCGATGATTGAAACGGTATTTGGCGTAGGATACAAGCTGAATATTCAGGTGCAAACATGAAATGGACCATCCAGTTCAAGATGGTTGTGCTGTTCTCCGTTATCGTTTTTATCGGTTTCTCGGCACTGCTGATTCTGTCTAACAAGGTTGCTCAAGAGAATATGTACCGTGAAGTGCATGAGGATATGGTGCAGTCCAAAAAAAATCTGGATATCGCTCTGAATCAGTACTTTCTCATCCATAATAAACGCATCAGCAAAAGTTCGCTGGAGGCGGGCAGTCGGGAACTGGAGGAGCAGATCGGTTCTGCGGTTGGCGGTAAAATTACGCTTTATCGTCCCGATGCTTCTCCATACGGCTCGAGTACCGGCGGGGAAAAACTTGTCAAACACACAGACATAGCAGATTTGAGAGAAGCGATGCAGTCTAAAATTGCCTATACGACAAAAGTCGATCAAGGACGGGTTATGGCGAGCCTGTCTTTCCCGGTACAAAGTGACCAGCAGCTTGTTGGTATAGTGCAGCTTGAGAAGGATTACACCGACCTGTATCAGCGCAATATGCGTTTTCAGGATACGATCAAGCTGTTTGCAGCGACGATATTTGTGTTTGTTTTCATTGCTTCGATTTTTATTTCCCGGAAAATTACACAGCCGATTCGTGTACTCACTAAACGTTCTGCCGAAGTGGCCCAAGGCAGTCTGAATGCCGATATTCAGATTGCTACGAAGGATGAGATCGGCGAGCTGGCAGCAAGCTTCACGGTCATGATTGACCGGGTGCGGGAGCAGATCGATGTGATTGAGCGGGAGCGGGACGAAGTGAAACAAGTCCAGGCGCGAAGCAAAGTTTTTTTTGACAATGTGACACATGAACTAAAAACACCCCTGACGACCATTCTGGGCTATGCGCAGATTTTGCGGGATAACGGGTTCACCGACCCGGATTTTTTCGACAAAGGCATGAATTATATCATCAAGGAAAGCCGCCGGCTGAATTCGATGGTTGCGGACATTCTGGAAGTTTCGGTATCCTCGGCAGTCATTGAAAACTATCGCTTTGAACGAGTTGATGTCTCGGATATTATTCGGGAAGCGTGTGAAGATATGTCCATCAAGGCAGGCAAATACAATATCGGCATTCATTATGAGCTTGAGGAAGAACTGTATGTGAGGGGAGATCGGGACAAGCTGAAGGAAGTATTCCTGAACTTGCTGGATAATTCCGTCAAGTACAGTGATGTGAACTCCATCATTGAAGTACAGTCCACGCGGGAAGAACAGACCATTGCCATCCTGATTCAAGATCAGGGAGAGGGCATTGGCGCTGAAGCGCTGAACCATGTATTTGAACCCTTCTATCAGGATAAGGGCATGAACCGAATCGAGAAAGGCAGCGCCGGTTTGGGCTTGTCGATTGTAAAGAACATTGTGGAGCGTCATGGAGGAACAGTGGAAATGAAAAGCATTATACGGGAAGGGACTCAAGTGATGATCCGCCTGCCGGGGGAAAGAAATCAATGAAACATACCGGCTTTTGGCACAAACATCGCGACAAGCTGATGCTGTCCGGTCTGCTCATTGCCTTTGTAGGCGGCATATTCGGGATTGGCAGCCTGTTCAGCATTGGCCAGCTTAAACCGCGTACTGTGATTTTGCCCGGAGCACAGTTCGACAGCCGTCTCGCTCCTCCGGCAAGCAGTACGATCCAGATTGAGTCGGCGACAAAGATTCCAAATGATTTCGTAATCTATGATTTTGATATCGGAGATCGGAATACAATCGTTGTCAACAGCACAGAACGTTCCTATTCGGGACTGCGGCTGCTGAAGCTGTATCTGGATGATAATCAGGTAGAGGAGATCAGCAGCAACACCGATTTTGGCGTTGTGCTGAGCCCGGATCGAACCAAGCTGATGTATGCTCAGTACCGTTCGGGACAAGCTCAACGCGCTGCCTTTATGTATGACATGAAAAGTGGTGAACGCACCAAATTGGGGAAAGAACAATCCTATTTCAGGGAGTTCCTCAATAACGACACTTCAATAAGTCACGATGAGCGGGGTTTCATTCAGACCGATCTGAAGACTGGTCAGGAGCAGGTGTTGTTCTCCGATGAAACCATGATGAAGAAAGTGGGCATTGACACACACGAGGATAAATCAGGCAAGAACTACATCGTCATCGATAGTTTCGAGATCAGTCCGAATTTGAAGCAGGCTTATGTTCTGGTGATGCACAAGGATAACTATGCTGTTTATCGTGTGTCGATCGAGAAGAACCCTGATGTGTCTCTTTATTTGCAATTGAAGGATATTCAGCAGTATCACTTGTTGAAAAACGGGGATATGATCTTTCAGGGAGAAGTGGATCAGGTTCAAGGGCTTTACCGATATCAGGCAGAAAAGAAGAAGCTGAACCTGCTGGTGGAGGGCACATTCTGGAATTTTGACCTGAGTGCGGACGAATCCAGAATAGCCTATGTGAATACACTAGAGAACCAGAAGAATGAACTTCATATCGCCTTCCTGAACGATCAGAGCTTGTCCTCTGATACAGTGATCTACCGCAATATCAACCATTTTATTAAACTAAAATGGTTTGAGGAGGAACTGTTCTTGGCGAGCAGCTCCACCAGCAAGAGTGAGCTGTATCGTTTTAGCTTCAAGGCGTGGTGAGGCGTTTCCAACGAGCATAGAGACAGAACTTACAGAAGGTAAGGCAAGGTAAGGTAAGGTAAGGAATGCACAACTGCCTAAGCCCCCCATTATAGATGAAAATAAGCCCCCTGCATGCAGGCGTTGTACGCTCTGCTGCAGGGCTTTTTGTGCTGACATGTTACAAGTTGGATACAACTCCGTCCTGTCCCGATACATCTGCACCCTATAATAAAGTGAGTGATAGACAGAAATACATAATCAGGAAAAAGAAAGGAAGACATGCGCAAATGCTTCAAGTTGAACATGTATCCCATGCCTTTCGCAATGCACAAGTCGATGTTCCGGTGCTGCAGGATATTAACCTGACAATCCAAGAGGGGCAGATGGTTGCTCTGCTGGGCAGTTCAGGTTCGGGCAAATCCACGCTGCTGAATCTGATGGCTGGCTTAATGAAGCCAACGCAGGGCAAGATTTGGATTGCGGGTCAGGACATTGTACGCTTCAGCGAGAATCGCCTGGCGGAGTTTCGCCGGAGCCATATCGGTTTTATTTTTCAATCCTATGAGCTGCTGTCCAACCTGACTATTCGGGAAAATGTAGAGCTGCCTTTGGTGTTTATGGGCGTGAGACCATCCAAACGCAAAGAAAAGGCGCTGCGCCTGCTGGAGCAGGTGGGACTGGGCGAGAAGTCCAATCTCTTTCCTTCCCAGTTATCGGGCGGTCAGCAGCAGCGGGTTAGTATCGCCCGTTCGCTTATTACAGAGCCTTCGGTCATCTTCGCCGATGAACCAACGGGCAACCTGGATACAGAGACCGAGGAAGAGATCCTTTCCATTCTGCAGCAGCTGAACAGAGAGATGAAAACAACCTTTGTCATTGTGACACACGAAGCCGAGGTAGCGGAACAGATGCAGGTCGTACTGACTTTGCAGCAGGGGAAACTGGTCGAACAGTCTGCCCAGCTGCAGAGCGTATGAGATAAGGCAAAAGGAGAGGAACAGTGAGAATACGGGACGTAGTGCGCATGGCCTGGGGGCAGATCATCCGGCGCAAAGTGGTCACATTGCTCTGTATGATCGGCTTGTCGATTGGATCGGCAGCGATGATTATTGCCCTGAGTGTGGGTCAGTCGGTGCAGACATACAGCGAGAAAACGTTGAACGATAACTACAAGATGGACGAAATTACGATTAGTCCGAACGAGGGGATCAAAACGGGGAATGGCAGCGGAGGAACGAAAAGCAAGTTTGAACGCGGCGCGCTGACCATGGAGAAAATTCGAATTATACAGCGGCTTCCGCATGTCACTGCTGTAGCTCCGATGTTAAAGCTGGATGCACTGGATATGGTGCTTCCCGATGGACGCAGCTCCTATGTGGAAGTCATCGGAACGGAAATGGGGACACTGGGCGGTTTCGGATACAAGTTTTCACAAGGCAGCGGGGCTGAAAATGGACGAACTGCCGTAGTGAACTATGGAGCGACCTATGGTTTTATTGATGCCAAAGTGACCCAGAAGCTGTTTGAGCAGTTGAATTCCGATCCTTATAACAATGATCTTCTGCAGCAGTACAATGAGATGATGATGAAACAGGATCAACTGATGCAGCAACGTGTTCAATTTAGGTATGAGGACTTTATGAATGGCAGAAAGACCAAGATGAGCGGCACGATACGTGTATCGGGTGAACTGGTCAAACCATCCAATATGGATGATATGAGCGCACAGAATGACAAAAAAGTATATGTGCCGCTCGATACGGCACGTGCCCTGCAGGATGAGCTGGGACTGCAGCAGACGGACAGCCCGGCGCTTAAACGTCTTAATTCGGCTTTGGTGAAAGTGGATAACAAGCGGCATGTCGCCCAGGTTGAGGAGCAGATCAAGAAGCTGACGTTAAACACACAAAGCAATCTCTTTCAGGAAGAGGCTATGGCTGGACAGCTTGCGATGTATCAGAAAGCAGCCATCGGCATTGGCGGTTTCATTATGGTTCTGGCTTCGCTGTCTATTATTGTAGCAATGATCATGTCTACTCATCAGCGGCGCAAGCAGATTGGCGTTATGAAGGTGCTTGGTGCCAACCTGTGGCAGATCCGTCAGATGTTTATAGCGGAGGCAGCCATGCTGGGATTCATTGGTGGCGTGGCGGGTGTAGGCATTGCGTTTGCTGCGCTTGGAGGGGTGAACCAGCTGCTCGCGAGTCAGATGGCTGATCAGGCGGGTGGACCGATGACGGTGGTTATTCAGCAGTCGGCACTGCCGATGGGGATTGTTTTTGCCGTACTTGTCGGTGTGGTATCGGGTATTTATCCAGCAATTAGTGCATCCCGAACTAACGCGCTGAGTGTCATTAAATCGATGTGATCGCTCGGCGAGAGAAGTACGAGCGGAATCCGGGAACTATTTTCAAGACTCAAACTTATCAGTGAAAGGGAATATAACGCATGAAGAAATGGATCAGCATCATCATTACCATTGTACTTATGGCAGGTGCGGGATATTGGGTGTACGAGAAATACAAACCCCAGCCCGAAGCGCCTGTCGAAGCACCACCACCGATTACCTTTGATGTGACACAGGAAACAATGACGCAAACGATACAGGTCAAGGGTAAATCGGTGTATACCGAGCAGACGGACGTATTTGCTCCGTATACTTCCAACATCAAGCAGTGGCATGTCAAGAACGGGGAGCAGGTGAAAAAGGGAGATGTTCTGTTCACGCTGGATACCTCAGCACTGCAGACAGAGGTCAGTCAGATGCAGAGTGATCTGGACAAAGCCCGGTTAGATGTGGAGATGAATCAGATCAGCATCAATCAGGCCGGCATGACCGAAACGTTAGGTGTGACGGAGGAGGAACGCAAAAAAGCTTTTGCAGATCGGGAGAGCAAACGTCTCGCGAATGAATTGAACCAGAAAGCCCTGGTTCTTAAAGAGCAGGAAATACGCAAGAAACAGGACGTGATGAGCAGGGCGGTGGTGTATGCGGCAGCCACAGGTATTTTTCAGTTGAACGATCAAGAGAGCAAAACACGGGCAGTTACGGAAGGGCAGCTGATCGGCTCAATTACGAATACTGGCAAAATGAAATTCATGACCATTGTGGGTGAAGAAGAGATGTTCAGGCTTAAGGCAGGCATGCCGGTACAGGTGCGAATGAGTGCACAGAAGGACTTGAAATTTACCGGAACCGTAAGCAAAGTGTCCAAATTTGCCCGAAAAAGCTCGGATACCGATCTGAAACAAGCTTCACAGTTCGATGTTGTCATTGATCTGAAGCCGGATGCCCGTATGTATGGTGGTGTCAGCCTTGAGGGAGATATTGAAACGATGCGCAAAGACAAGGTGACTGCCGTATCCAGCCTTGCCATTATGCGAGATCAGCCGGACCCTTATGTGCTGCTGGATAAAGGAAACGGAAAGTTGGAGCAGGTTTCGATTAAAACCGGAATGGAGTCAGGGGATAAAACGGAGGTGATCAGCGGTTTGAAGCCGGGAGATGCTGTTGTTATTCAATAAAGTTGAGGCTGGGGATGTCAGCCAAAAGCCAGAATTGGGTAAATAGTCGACCTGACTTGTAAAAGGTTCATTGCGGGGGAGGCATGCCGTAATGGGCCTTTTCGCTTTGGGGACGGTGGAGAAGAGAAATCCTCCTTTTTATGTGGAAAAAAATATAATTAAATTTATATAATTCAATTTACAGTAATATTTACATGTCGTATAATCACACTATAAGGAGGTGAACAGGCAGTCATCAAAGGTTGAAGCCTTTTCTAAAAGTTCAAAAGGTAAGCGCTTACGAGATTTACGGTTATGCATTCCAACTTCTCTGTTCTTCAACCGAATCGTCCCAGGATATGGATCAGCTGGACTACCACGGTATACTCTCATGGATTTGACCCCTCACACACACTCACAAAGCATCTCTACCCGAATACACCCGACGTTTATTTTGCTTAACCTCATTTTATCGATGATGGAGGCGATCGAAACACTACTCACTCTCATGCACTTTGTGCCATGCATCCTGCTTATACACAGAGGAACAGCAGACATAAGTTCAATCCAATCGATCTAAGGGAAAGGTGGAACTATGAAGAAAACAATGAAAACAAAATCAAGAGGCCGGAAGATACTGCACAAAGGTGTAAAACACATGATGGCAGCTGCGCTGCTTGCAGCAGGAATCTTCCCGGGCATGTCTTCAGGCGTGGCTCAGGCGGCTGAGGCGCATGTGAATAATCCTTTTGTCGGTGCGACGGCATATCTCAATGAGGACTATTCTGCACTAGTGGATACCTCTATTGCACTTACCAATGATGCTTCGCTGAAGGCCAAGATGGAAACGGTGAAATCCTATCCTACAGCGGTATGGATTGACCGTATTGCAGCGATCTACGGCGGGGCAGATAATGCTGGCCGCAAGAGCGTAGAGGAACATCTGGACGCAGTGCTCGCTCAGAAGAAGCCGGGCGTACCTATTACGGCGTCCTTTGTTATCTATAACCTGCCGGGCCGGGACTGTCATGCCCTTGCGTCGAACGGAGAGCTTCCTTTAACCCAGGCGGCTTTGCAGACGTATAAAACGGATTACATTGACGTGATCGCAGATATTTTCGCCGATCCGAAATATCAGGATATCCGTATCATTGCCATTATTGAACCGGACAGTCTGCCGAACCTGGTAACCAACCTCAGCACACCTGCTTGTGGTCAAGCGGCGTCAACAGGCATTTATGAGGCTGGGGTAAAATATGCTTTGGACAAGCTGCATGCGATTCCTAATGTGTACAACTATCTCGATATCGGTCACTCGGGCTGGCTCGGATGGGATAACAACCGAACTGAAGCAGTAGCGCTCTATACCGATGTGGTAGGCGATACGCTCGGTGGACTGAGCAGTGCGGATGGCTTCATTACTAATACAGCCAACACAACACCGCTGGCTGAACCGAACCTTTCGAATCCTGACTTGAACATTGGTGGACAACCAATTCGTTCCGCGAAGTTCTATGAATGGAATCCGTATTTTGACGAAACCGATTTCACAGCGAAGCTGTATGCGGATTTTGTACAAGCAGGATGGCCGGCGAGCACCGGTTTCCTGATTGATACAAGTCGTAACGGATGGGGCGGGGAGAATCGTCCCGCTGCAGCTGTGGGCAGCAACATCAATGATTACGTCAATTCCGGTCGTGTGGATCGACGGGAGCACCGGGGCAACTGGTGTAATGCAAGCGGAGCTGGGATCGGAGAAGCGCCAAAGGCAGCTCCAGGACCTGCACATCTGGATGCCTATGTATGGGTAAAACCTCCAGGTGAATCGGATGGCTCCAGTTCTGAAATTCCGAACAATGAAGGCAAAGGCTTCGACCGGATGTGTGATCCAACGTATACAACGAAGGATGGAGTGCTGACAGGTGCAATGCCTAACGCGCCGGTATCAGGCCACTGGTTCCATGAACAATTTGTGCAGCTGGTGAAGAACTCCTTCCCAGTACTGCCAGAGAGCAGCGGAGGCAATCCTCCGGGCGGAAACACAGCTCCGGCAGCACCTGCTTCCGTAACAGCCGCCGCGGGCAATGCTCAAGTGACCTTAACATGGTCGGCTTCCGCAGGTGCGACGAGTTACAGCGTGAAACGTGCGCTCAGCGCATCCGGACCGTTTGTGACGGTTGCTGCGAATGTCAGCGGAACAACATACACCAATACAGGTCTGACCAACGGCACAACGTACTATTATGTAGTGACAGCAAGCAATGCGGCAGGCGAAAGCGTCAATTCGGCAGCTGCAATGGCAACGCCAGCGGCAGCTGTAACAGCTCCTGCGGCACCAACGGCTCTGACTGCAACCGCTGGAAACGCACAGGTGAGCCTGTCCTGGACAGCTTCCGCAGGTGCGACCAGCTATAACGTGAAACGTGCGCTGACTGCTGCAGGTCCATTCACAACGATTGCTTCCAATGTAACAGCAGCGTCGTATACCAACACTGATCTGACGAATGGCACAACCTATTATTACGTGGTAAGTGCGGTGAATGCAGCGGGACAAAGTGCAAATTCTGCTGTCGCTTCTGCAACACCAGCAGGTGGTGTGGTCGTACCGACAAGTGATCTGGTGGTGCAGTATCGTGTAGGAGATACCAATGCATTGGATAACCAGATCAGACCTTTGTTCAACATCAAAAATCTGGGCAGTACTGCAGTAGAACTGAGTGACTTGAAACTCCGTTATTACTTCACCAAAGAAGGCACAGCGGCAATGGATTCCGCTATTGACTATGCTGTAGTTGGTGCGGCTAACATTGAACGTACCTTCGGAGAGGGATATGTTGAGCTGAGCTTCACCTCCGGCGCCGGAAGCATTGCTGCTGGCGGACAATCCGGTGATATTCAGCTTCGCATGTTCAAAACGGACTGGTCGAACTTTGACGAGAGTGATGACTATTCCTATGATCCAACCAAAACGTCTTATGCGGATTGGGACAAAGTTACGCTCTACCAAGACGGCAATCTCGTATGGGGAATTGAGCCGTAATGCTGTCTGGCTGTAGTACTTCTTGTTCCTAGCGATGATTGAACAGGTCAAGATTAAGCAGCCGAGGCTTAACAATTCGCTGTTCAAACCTGAATACCGCCCTTTCCCGTCAGGGAAAGCGGCGGTATTTGGGTTGTAGAGCTGCCCTGGAACGTTTGCAGGTCGATCACAGCTGACAGGTACTGCTTCTTAGAGGTGCTGTGCTTCGAAGAGTTGTCGGCATACATGCAAAATTCCTTCGGCATAGGGATAGGGTGCAATAGATTTATGATAGGCTTTGGCTTCGGCTGTAGCATTCTGGAGAAGATATCCGTGAGCAGCCGTCTGCAGCATCTCAATATCATTTCCGCTGTCACCAAAAGCGAGTGTATTCGATAGAGGAACCTGAGTATACTCGATCAGAAACTGAAGCGCAGCTTTTTTTCCCGTTCCAAGCGGGATAAAATCAACATCGTAAGCATCTTCCGGATCGCCAGCCTTGGGGTTGCATTGATTGATATTGATTCCAATACCGGCGCAGGAAGCCAAGTGTTTGATCACTGACAGATCATATTGGGTTTTAACTGAGGATGCTTCATAATAGTAATAGTTCATTTTGTATCCCGATTGGCCAAACTGCGTCTGTTCATGAAGAACAATATTGTAGGTATGCTTCAATTCGGCGATAAGGTCCTCGACGTCTCCACGGGAAAAGCCCGAGCGTTGGATTTTCTTTTGCCAGGAAGGGATAGCGGTCCATGTCCCATCGGAACACAGTTCCCATAGATCTGTTCCCAGATTGCTGGCGATATAATGAGGAAGCTGTGTCATGCCTGCCATTTTCATTTTGAGCTGAATCTGTTTCATGCTGCTGCCGGTAATCCAGGCCGTTTTTACTTGATGACTGAAGGTCAGCTTATTCATATAACGTTCGAGTTCATATACCCTCTCCAGCTGTTCTGGCAGACATTCATGAGGGAAGTAGGTTTCGTCAAAATCAAACAGGATCAGATACTGGGTTTTAACCGGAATGTGTATTGTATCCAAGCGGTGTAATACCTCCTAAGTTTAGTTACTTGTATCTTAGAAGCTGGGAACGTTCCCAGGTCAATTCTTTATGACGAGGTGTTTTTTGTTGCCAACCATTATTGATATCTCCCGTGCAAGCGGTCTGTCCAAATCCACCGTATCCCGGGTATTGAACAATCATCCACATGTGTCTGATGAAAGCAGGGCGAAGGTGAAGGAAGCCGTTCAGAAGCTTGGATATGTTCGGAACACACATGGAGTACAGCTTCGCCTTCAGGAAAGTCGTCATATCGGGGTCATTGTCCCGGATGTGGAGCATCCTTTTTTCAGTCAGCTTGTTAGTGAGCTCAGTCGTTCTTTGGGTTCAAGAGCATATCGGGTTGTGATTTATCAAACGGAGTTCTCACGAACGCTGGAAAAGGAAGTCTACGAACGCCTGCTGCGCCGTGAGATGGATGCCGTCATTATTGCGCATTCAAATTACACGGAGAAAGAGATTAAAGAATGTATAGGCACAGGCGTTGGCATCATCTGCAATGAAGCTATGGAGGGAGAGTTTCTGGATGTCTTCCGGCTGGATGAGCAGGATGCAGTGTACCAAGCAGCGTCCTACCTGCTCTCCAGAGGGCGGGAGCAGCTGCTTTTCGGAATGGATCATGAGACGCCACTGCAGCAGAAAAGGTGGGCTGGATTCCAGCAGGCCCATCAAGAATCTGGCAAGGTATGCTTACGTTCACAGTGTCATTCAGGACTGATTACAATGCAGGATGGGTATGCGTGGGGTGAACGTATATTCACTGCGGCATCATGGCCGGACGGTATCATAACAGGCAGTGATTACGCAGCTGCAGGATTGCTGAAGGCAGCGCAGAAATACGGAGTTTTGATCCCTGAGCAGGTATCTGTAATCGGCTTCGATAATCATCCAGTAAGTCTGATGACCACTCCGGAACTGACCACATTACCCAACCGGATTCCGGAGATGGTAAGAGATGTTACCGAATGTCTGATTCAACGTCTGGAAGGCATGCGGTCTGCTCCTGTGCTGCGTACATACCAAACTTCGCTGATTATTCGTGGGTCAGGGTAATATCGTGATTTCCCAGCTGAGCAGATACACTGAATATTAATTATTTTAGACGGATATTTGCCTATGGTCAGGAGATAAGGATGTCTATAATAGTACCGGGTAGGCGGTAAAGTTTGTTCTGCATTTCATTCGAACAGGATAGATCGCATAGTGTGGATCGAAGAGGATGAAAAGAAGAACGGCCAGAGCCGCCTGCAGATCAAGGTTTCTCTTTTCATTTATGTAAGCGCAAACATTATGCTGAAGGAGCGTGAAGCTGGATGAATGTGAAAACAACTACGCCGGTAGATGCAGGGAGCATTAGTGGGCAGTATTCCAGAAAAAGAAGGATAAGCGGCTCACGATTACCCCTTGCAGCCAAAGTGCTCTCATCTGCACTCAGTTTGGCTTTGGTCCTTGGTGGAACCGCCGGGATCACCGGAGCGGATACTTCACAATTTCAGGGAGGTGGTGCCTTGGAGGCAGACATGAATGCCAAAGACAAAGGTGGCAGCCGTGGGAAAGGCATACAGCTGGAGAAGCTGGATCGAGGGCTGGTGGCGGCTTCGACGTCCGAAGGCGTTTTTCTAAGCTGGAGATTACTTGGCGACGAGGCGACAGGGTACAGTGACAAGGGGCTAACAGGTACGGATTTCAATGTTTATCGGGATGGCATAAAGATTGCAGCAGTTACAGACAGCACCAACTATGTCGACAGCACGGGCAATACTTCTTCTCGTTATGAAGTTGCTGCGGTGAACAGCAAGGGGAAAGAAAGCAAACGCAGCGCATCCGTCAAACCTTGGGCGAACGGGTATGTTGATATTCCACTGCAAAAGCCGGCTGATGGTGTAACACCAGCAGGTGAAGCTTACACCTACAGCGCCAATGACATGAGTGTCGGCGATGTGGATGGAGATGGACAGTACGAGTTTTTTGTCAAATGGGAGCCGTCCAACGCCAAGGACGTATCGCAAAAAGGTTATACCGGAAACACCTACGTAGACTGTTACACGCTGGACGGACAGCTGCTGTACCGGATTGATCTGGGAGTTAACATTCGTTCGGGTGCGCATTATACGCAGATGCTTGTTTATGATTTTGACGGAGACGGTAAGGCCGAACTGATGTTCAAAACTGCTCCGGGCACACAAATTATTAAATACAACAAAAAGGGAAAACCAACTTCACAGAAGTACATCACACTGCCGAAGGAAGATCGTAAAGCTGGGGTTACAAATGAGGATGACTATCGCCTGAGTGCTGAGGGGTACTATGATCATGTTGTCGAGATGTTCCGAAACTGGCATAAACACGAAGAGGTAGTCAAAGGAAACTGGCCTGCGACGCTGGAAGAAGCGTTTGGTATGGAGAAAAAGTACAGCTATCCGTTATCCCGGCAGGATGCGGAAAGTCTGGCCGACTATTTCATGGATGTGTACGCACCGCAGCGGAGCGCTCGCAATGAACTGCGCAAGTTCGAAGGATTTATTGTCGATGGGCCGGAGTATATTACCGTATTTGAAGGGAAGTCGGGAAAAGAATTACAAACCGTCCCGTATGAACCGGGACGCCATGATGACGGCCTGATGTGGGGTGATTATGCGATGGCGCGCATTGAACCGGCCAACCGGGTGGACCGTTTCCTGGCGGGAGCTGCCTATCTGGATGGCAGGAAACCGTCTGCGATTTTTGCGCGTGGATATTACACTCGCTCCACCATAGCTGCCTACAATTGGGATGGCAGGAAACTGAAAAAAGAGTGGATGGTAGACAGCGGCTGGACACCGATGAAGAACCCGTTTAATGACGGGCCGCATGGTATAGATGGAACAGATCCGCGGTACGGCTCCATTACGACGCAGGGAGCACACTATTTCAGTGTGGCTGATGTGGATGGGGACGGCAAACAGGAGATTATCTATGGTTCGGCCACGATTGACCATGATGGCAGTGTCTTGTACAGCTCCACCGATGTCATGCCGCCTGAAAGTGCTGCACCGGGGACCACGGCCCGTCTCGGACACGGTGATGCGCTGCATGTCGCAGACATCGACCCGGATCGCCCGGGGCTGGAAATATTCATGGTGCATGAGGGTGGACCTTGGGCACCGTACGGATACTCCCTGCGTGATGCGAAAACCGGAGAAGTGATCTATGGCGGGTATACGGGCAAAGATACCGGTCGCGGCATGGTCGGGGATGTTGACCCAACCCGGCGTGGGCTGGAGACATGGGCTGTCGGATTATGGACAGCACAGGGTGAAAAAGTAAGTGATCAGGCGCCCGGAACCAATATGAGCATTCGCTGGGCTGCAGACATGACCACCCAGATTGTGGACGGTGCCATCGATGTTACGCCTACAATCAAGGATTGGAAACGCGGCACGCTGCTGACCGCAGCGGGAACCTTAACCAATAACCATACCAAAGGTACACCTTCGCTGGTCGCAGATATATTCGGTGACTGGCGTGAAGAGATGCTTGTGCGCACGGCCGACAGTTCTGCTATACGTATCTATCTAAGCACCGAAAAGACGGATCGCAAGCTGTACACGCTGATGCATGATGCGATGTACCGCGTGGGCATTGCCGGACAGAACAGCGGCTATAATCAGCCATCCTACCCGTCCTTCTACATGGCATCCGATATCGATTGGTCAAAGGTGACGCTGCCGAACTTCTATACCCCGGGAAAAGGCAAGGGGGATAAGTAAGCAGCTTAGGTGAATTGAAGGCAAATGACAATCGCAGCAGCCGGAAAAGCTCTGGAATTCTATCCTGTGTAATGATAACTCAGGGACATTCCAGAGCTTTTTTTGATCTGATGGCTGGATATTACTTTTCGTTATTTTCGGTTAAGTGAGCCGCAGAAGCGAAAGATTCCAGCGTATATTGACCATCGTGATAGATCAGTTTGGTGATCGAACATTCGGGAACAAGACGATTCTGCATCACCAGAAAATTAGGGTGCCAACGGTTTAACTCTTCCTCGGAGAAGGTTTGCACCAGAAAATCGGTAATCAGCCCGCCGTGTGTTGCCAAAACAATATGACTTCCGGGCGGCTCCTGTGCCGCCAGCTCATTGAGCAAGGACGCCAGTCGTGTCCCTGCCTGCTTGGCCGAATCGCCGACGGGGGGAACGAACTCGGGGTCTGCTGTACACTGGTTCCACAAGTCAACAAATTGTTCAAAGGTCTGCTCAGGAACATCGCCCCAATTCGCGCGCTCCCGCAGGCGTGCATCTTCCGTTACATCGGATTGGGTGAGGGAAGCGATAGCCTGAGCGGTTTCTTGTGCTCTGCGAAGAGGACTCGCTACAATGCGGTGGATATCATATGAAGCGCTTGCAAAGTGCCGGGCGGTTAATTCGGCTTGTCGGCTGCCTTCCGGGGTAAGCGGTACGTCCCCGATATCCCTTTTTTTGATACCATGCCTCACCAGATAAAAGGTTGTACTCATCGTATGAAATCTCCTTCTTACTGTATTTTAGGAAGAAACGATTAATGATATCAGGACCCAGCAGATGCTTGGAGAGAACTTCCCATCTTTCATTAGATATAAACAGTGTAAATGGACTCCGATCCCAATTCAATAATTTCCAATCGATCAACTATTCAAAGGCGGCCAGCGGATGATTCAATGGAATCATATTTAAAACGTTTTGTAAGGTATATAATGAATTCATATGATGAAATTCAATACAGTAGAGCACGGAGGTCTATCATGATGAAAAAATTGTTTTTATCCGCTTCCTTTGAAGAGACTGCAGGTTTGTTAGACACATTGGAAGAGGAGTTATCCGGGAGAACGGTGACCTTTATCCCGACAGCTGCTGTTCATGAGCCATACGATGCTTATGTACATGCAGGCAGACAGGCCCTTGAGAAGCGTGGGCTTATCGTAGAAGAGCTGGAAGTATCCACTGCATCGGTTGAAGAAACAGCAGACAAGCTGCAGCGAAGTGATCTGATCTACGTATCAGGCGGGAATACGTTTTTTCTGCTGCAGGAACTTCGTAGAAGCGGAGCAGAACAGTGGATTCAAGCTCATATTCGGGAGGGGAAAATATATATAGGAGAGTCGGCGGGTTCCATTGTACTTGCCCCCGATATTGCATATGTAAAGGCCATGGATGATTGTGCTGCAGCACCGGATTTATCCAGTTATGAAGGACTGCATGCCATTGATTTTTATCCTGTTCCGCATGTAGGCTGTTTCCCGTTTGTCGAATCGGCGGCACAAGTCATTGCAGCCTATGAGTCTGCACTGCCTCTTGTCCCGATTACGAACTCCCAGGTTATTGTTGTGGATGGAGAGCAGCACCGGATCGTTGGTATTTAACGTCAATTTCCTGAATTATAAGGAAGGGAATCCCGGCACCGTTTTCCATTACTGCGCATGAAGGGAGGAGTCAGGAGGGGATGAATCGAACCGAATCCTTTTCAGGAAGTCTTTTTCGAGAACCACTTCGAACAGAAGACTGGGGGCCGCAATTTTTCGCGTACTATTACAAGCAGTGGGATGACTATCAGATGTCCTATCACACCCATAATTCTACGGAAATTATGTACATCATTTCAGGGATATGCCGGGTAGATGTGATGATGGCTGATGGAAGTTCGGAACAGGCCGTGTTGAAAAAAGGGCAGTTTATCCTGCTGGATGCAGGCGTTCCCCATCGACTGCTGGTGCAGGACGGCGTGCCGTGCCGGATGCTGAATGTCGAGTTTGGATTTACCCCTGCTGCACCCGGACAACCTTCCATCAGACGGCTTGCACTGGAGGAAGAAGCAGTGCATACTTTTCTGACCCATACCGCTCCTTATCTCGTACTGCCTGACCCGGAAGAGGTGTATTACACAATGAAAAGCCTGGTGCTGGAACTGGATCAGCGCGGGATGATGGAACGGCGAAAGGGAGAGAAGCAGAAGGAAACGGACATTCCCGCTGCTGTAAATCCGGGTGTTATTCCCCCGCACGAGCGCACGCTTCATCGTGAGGCTCGAAACCTGACAACTCCCGATCAGGGAACACTGGTGCGGACTCTATTTATTCAACTGCTCGTTCGCATGGCAAGACTGCGGGGAGAAATGGAGCGAAGCACGCTGGACCAGACAGAAGTGTATGTGAAACGGGCAGTTGAATTCATGTATCAGAATATGGATCGCAGTATTCAGATGAAGCATATAGCCGCCGCGGTTAATCTGCACCCCGGTTATCTGCACCGCCTTTTCCGTAACTACACCCAGCGGACTCCGACCGATTACCTGACGATGCTGCGGATGGAAAAAGCGAAGATGCTGCTGCAGCAAACCGATATCCCGATCTCCGAAATTTCGGACTACGTTGGTGTGGGAAGCCGGCAGTATTTTCATATGTTGTTCAAGAAGTACACCGGGATGACACCTGTTCAATTCCGAGGTTCGATCGAGCGGACACAATGGAGGTACCCGGAGGAATTGGAATAAAAGCGGCAGTTCATTTAACATAAAGCCTGACAGAAAGTAAGTGTTGAATCGAAAGGGTATTCATGCTATTCTGTGTTCAGAGTAACGATTCATTTATAAGTTAAGGTTATGATAATCATATATTCAGGATTGTGACTGTTCGGCAGGCGATACCTAAATTGTTCGTAGTAGACATGAGCTGTACATGCTGCTGCTTCAATTTAGGTTTTTTTTATGGAGTAGTACCGAGACAAAAAAATGATGAGACGGGGGTGATGCAGATGAAGATTAGAAAAATATTTAACAACAATGTGATTTTACTGACCGACGACAACGGGGACGAAATGATTGTGATGGGAAAAGGGATAGGATACAACAAACATAACCAAGACGACATTGACTTCTCTCAGGTGGAGAAGAAGTTTGTGGTCGAGAAAGCGACGTCTGACAAACTGATGGGTCTGATTGGCGAAATTCCAACAGAACATCTGGAGCTGTCCAATGAAATTATTGAATATGCCGAACAGCAGCTTGCTCTTAAATTCAGTGACAACATCTACATTACCCTGACAGATCACATCAGCTTTGCGATCAGAAGATTTCCTGAAGGCATCATCGTAAAAAATGCCCTGCTGTGGGAGATCAAAAAATTTTATGCTTCCGAATACGAGGTCGCTCTGAACGCCCTGAACATTGTTGAACAGAAAACAGGTGTGAGGCTGCCGGAGGATGAGGCTGGTTCCATTGCCCTTCATTTTGTTAATGCGCAGCAGCGTGGACAGGATATGAAGCAAACCTATCAGATGACAAAGATTGTTAACGATCTGGCAAACATCGTGAAATATCATTTTGGAATTAAACTGGATGAAAGTTCGATTAATTACAGTCGTTTTCTTACACATCTGCGGTATTTTGCATACAGGATTTTACATGATGAGCTGATTCCCGAGGAGAGGGATTCTTTGTACGATCATGTGAAGGACAAGTACCCTGAATCGTATGCATGTGCCAAAAAGATTAGGAATTACCTGAAGATTAATTACGAAAAGAAAACAACGAATGAGGAAATGGTTTATTTCATGATCCATATTCATCGGGTCACCCACCGGGAGCATGAGCTGACGGAAGAATGAAGAACAGCGATGAAACCCTGACAGACAAATGAGGAATGAACAAGAAAGAGAATAGATCTAGGGATTGTGACTGTTCGGCAGGCGAAACCTGAACTGAGGCTGGTGTATTGACTTAAGGTCAGTAGACGAGCTTCAGTTCAGGTTTTTATTTTTATCACAGCTAATATAGCGGAAGTCTGAATTGGAGTAATTACACAAAAGTATGGGGGGAACAGCATGGATCATCACAAATTGGCTGAGCGCATTGTAGACCACGTTGGAGGAAGGGACAATATTCAATCGCTGACTCACTGCGCTACCCGTTTAAGATTTGTCTTAAACGATAATCGTAAAGCGGATGCAAACACGTTGGAGAACACAGCAGGCATATTGAAGGTGGTTGAGAGCGGCGGTCAATTTCAGGTCGTTGTGGGCAATGACGTTTCTGAGGTATACAAACATATCGCTGCCGAAGGAGAATTCGATGGAGCGGGGTCTGGTGAGGGCGCAGCCAAAGAAAAGAAGGGAATTCGTTCAGCCATCTTTGGCTTGATATCAGGCAGTTTGACGCCTCTAATCCCTGTATTTGCCGGGGCCGGTCTGGTCAAGGCGCTGCTTATTGTTCTTGAGCGAGCAGGCTGGATTGCTGTAGACAGTGGAACATATGCTATATTGGCTGCGGCGGGCAACTCGATCTTTTATTTCCTGCCCATTCTGCTCGGGATCACGATTGCTAAAGTTTTGAATGTGAACTCTTATGTGGCTGCAGCGATCGGAGCTGCATTAATGGAGCCTAATTTTACGGCGCTGACAGCAGCAGGAGGTACGACCCATTTTCTCGGCATTCCTGTATCGTTAATGAACTATGCTTCATCGGTGTTTCCGATGTTCATTGCGGTCAGCATATATGCGGTGTTGGAGAAATTCCTGAAAAAAATCATGCACAAAAATGTACAGCTGTTCGCGGTGCCTTTTCTATCCCTTGTCATCATGGTACCGCTGACGGCAATGCTGATTGGTCCATTCGGGCAGTATGTGGGCCAATGGGTGGGGGATCTTGTTAATTTCCTGATCAACAGTAATTCGGTTATCGCTGGAATTATTCTTGGGGGTACGTGGTCTTTCCTGGTGCTGCTTGGGTTACATTGGGCGACGGTGCCCATTATTATGAATAATTTGAGTGCGGGTGGAGATCTGATCGTTCCACTTGCGGCAGCCTCGGTTGCGGCTTCAATGGGGATTGGTCTCGGTGTATTCCTGAAAACGAAGGATAAAGATCTCAAAGCATTAAGTGGTTCCGCATTCCTGTCCGCGATTTTGTCGGGGGTTACCGAACCTATTCTGTACGGTATTATTCTGCGTTATCGCAAAACACTCATTTATCTCGTCGCAGCGGGCGCCATCGGCGGTGGAGTTATAGGATATCTCGGGGTGAAGCTGATTGTGTTCAACTTCTTCCTCAATGTGTTTACGCTGCCCGCCCAGAGTCCGGTGCTGTTCTACATTATTGGTATATTAACAGCGATTGCAGGTGGAGCGTTGTGCGTTGTTCTGTTCGGTTATGAGAGCAAGGACAATGAGCGGGGGACTGAAGGTTCTACGGTAGAAAAGGAACAGAATGAAGCTGCGATCGATATGAACGGAGCGGTAGAAAGCTTGATTAGAAGTCCGCTTGAAGGCACGGTTATTCCCCTTCGTGAAGTGGAAGACGTCGTATTTTCCTCAGAATCGATGGGCCAAGGAGCTGCTGTTATTCCGTCCAAAGGTCAATTGGTGTCCCCGGTAGACGGCGTCGTTTCTGTAACGATGAAAAGTGCACATGCAATCGCAGTCACTTCCAATGAAGGTGTCGAAATTCTCATGCATATCGGAATCGATACGGTGAAATTAAAAGGGCAGTATTTTACCCAGAAGGTGCAGCAGGGTGACCGGATCAGACAGGGTGATGTGCTGATTGAATTCGATATGCAGCGTATTCAGGACGAGGGATTCAAATTGACAACTCCGATTGTTGTGACAAACTCTGATCAATACCGTACGATTACACCCCTGCTGTCAGAAGGAAAGGTTGCCGTAACGGAGAAACTGCTGTCTGTTCGATCGTAAGTTAGCACAGAAGAGGGGCGGAGTAGGATGAAGCTGATTATTAATGCAGACGATTTTGGCATTACTACGAAAGTAAGCGAAGGCATTATTCATGGTATGAAACAGGGGCTGATTACAGATACTTCAGCGCTGGTGAATTCGAAACATTTTGAAAAAAGCAGTGTCATGGCTCTTGAAGCAGGAATTACAGCTATGGGTGTACATCTCAATCTGACGTTCATGGCGCCTATGCTGCAGGCTTCGGCTGTACAAAGTATCGTAGATGCGTCAGGCCGCTTCTATCGGAAGCCGGGGCTAATACCGTTGTCCTATGATGCCGGGGAAGTCCGGGCTGAGCTGAAAGCGCAGATTGAGGCGTTTCTGGATTCGGGGCTGACGTTAAATCATCTGGACACTCATCATGGTGTAAGTCTTAAAGATACAAAAATGCTGGATTTGGTTATGGAACTGGCTCGGGAGTATAACGTTCCGATGAGAAGAGACGACCTCCTGTCTCCCGAGCTGAGCGGGAAGATCGCAGAAGCTGGAATCCGGTCTACCGATAAGCTGTGTGGTGATCCAGCTGTACCTTCTCTTCAGGAACCGTGGTTGCGCGGCATCCTGGATGAGTATAAAGATACTGACTGCATCGTTGAAATTGCCGGACATCCGGGGTATGCGGACGAGGAACTGCGCAGCATCTCATCTCTGGTGGATGAGCGTGAACATGACCTCGCATTATTGTTGAATCCAGCGCTGCGGGATTATATAGAGGAACACGGCATTACACTGATCAGCTACAGCCAGCTATGACAGTGGGGTGCCTCGTATAGTGCTGCAAGAGCAGTGCAGAGCTGTGAAGAAAGGTTAGGATTTTTGACAATATATCCGTGAACAGGTCATGATTTTGATAACGCTCTCTGCATCTCCATTGCTACAATGAACACATGGAGCAAGTCATTAACCGAAGCCGGAAGGTTCGGATTACGGGAGGACATGTACATGTCGTTTAAAGTGGCATTTATCGGAGCGGGAAGTATTGGATTTACACGGGGATTGCTGCGTGACCTGCTGACTGTACCGGAATTCAACAATATTGAGATCGCATTTTGCGATATTAACCAGCATAATCTGGACATGGTGACCGAGCTGTGTCAGCGGGACATACGTGAGAACGGATTGAAGATTCAGATTCAGCCGACAACCAATCGGAGAGAAGCACTGAAAGACGCGAAGTATGTGCTGTGTACGATTCGTGTCGGAGGACTGGAAGCTTTTGCGACCGATGTGGACATTCCGCTTAAATACGGGGTAGATCAATGTGTTGGGGACACGCTGTGTGCAGGCGGTATTATGTATGGACAGCGCGGGATCGCCGAGATGCTGGAGATCTGCAAAGATATTCGGGAGCAGAGTGCGCCGGATGTGCTGTTGCTGAACTACTCTAATCCAATGGCGATGCTGACATGGGCCTGCAGCCAATACGGTGGTGTACGGACGATCGGTCTGTGTCACGGCGTGCAGCATGGACATCACCAGATTGCGGAAGTGTACGGGCTGCAGAAGAGTGAAGTCGATATTATCTGTGCAGGCATCAACCATCAAACGTGGTATATTCAGGCGTCGCATGAAGGTCGGGACCTTACGGGCGGTTTGCTTGAAGCTTTCGAGAAGCATCCGGAGTACAGCCGTACCGAGAAGGTTCGGATCGATATGCTGCGCCGGTTTGGGTACTACAGTACAGAGTCTAACGGCCATCTGAGTGAATATGTGCCATGGTATCGCAAACGTGCTGAAGAAATCAATGACTGGATTGATATGGGAAGCTGGATTAACGGTGAGACAGGTGGGTACCTGCGTGTGTGCACGGAGGGGCGGAACTGGTTTGAGACGGATTTCCCGAACTGGATGAAGGATGACCCGATGCAGTATATCCCGGAGAAACGTGGTGAAGAGCACGGGTCTTACATTATTGAAGGGCTGGAGACAGGGCGTGTGTACCGTGGTCACTTCAACACTGTAAATAACGGAATTATCTCCAACCTGCCGAATGATGCCATTATCGAGGCCCCCGGTTATGTGGATCGCAGCGGCATCTCGATGCCTCATGTGGGTGATCTGCCGCTGGGTCCTGCGGCGGTGTGTAATGTGAGTATTTCGGTACAGCGCCTTGCGGTTGAAGCGGCAGTGCATGGAGACGACACGCTGCTGCGGCAGGCTTTTATGATGGACCCGCTGGTTGGTGCGGTCTGCAATCCGAAGGAAATCTGGCAGATGGTGGACGAGATGCTGGTGGCACAAGCACAGTGGCTGCCTCAGTACGGTGAGGCGATTGCGGCAGCGAAGGCAAGACTTGCAGCGGGCAATCTTATTCCGACCAAGGCATATGAAGGTGCCGCACGTCTGAAGGTGAAAACCGTGGAAGAAATGCAGCAGGATCGGGATGCCGCCAACAAAAATGCAGGTGAGTCCGACAAAGGCAAGGATCGTGAGAAGATACAGCAGTAACAAGAAACAGTAAAAAGAAACAGTAGAAAGCTGCAGGACAGAGGAGGTAAAATGTTGGATTACCGCTAAAAGCAGTACAGCTATTGGACATTCGCAAGAAGCTCGGCCAGTGTCCTGTTAGCATGTTTGGCGGTTCAGCATAATGATTCTGTCTGAACAGGGATTCGCAATACAGCGTTGTCGTATAACGAACAATGAACGAAAACAAAAGGCGAAACAGCGATAGCGCTGCTTCGTCTTTTGTTTTGTTCATGGATAGTCTTCTCCTTTCTCCTTTTCATAGATAACAAGGCGTAAAAGAGAGTAAGAAGCAATGTACTATACATAACACATTACCTTTACAGACATAGTAATATGTCTTATAGTATACTTGGAAGTAAAAGGACAGAATTGAACAAACGAATGTGAGAAGGAAAGTCGGTGAAGTACAGCGATGGATATACAAGTAATTAATAGTGATCTGATCCGAGGTAATATTGACCCCATCATATTAAGTGTACTGATTCCAGAAGATAATTACGGATACGGCATCATTAAAGAAATCTACCGCAAAAGCGGAGAGCAGTTTGAACTGAAAGAGCCTACGCTGTATTCCAGTCTGAAACGGCTGGAAAAGAGCGGTTATGTTGAGTCCTATTGGGGAGAAGAGACGCAGGGCGGAAGGCGGAAATATTACCGGATCACCAGCCAGGGCAATGAAGTGTATCACCTGCAGGTTCAAGCCTGGCATGCAGCCAAAACATTAATCGATTGCATGATTGCGTCGGGTGAACGAGGGGATGAGCAGCTATGAAAATGGAAAAACGAATTAACCGGCATTTGGACAGCTTGTTTGCTGGTACACAGCATACGCGTGAACATCAGGAATTGAAGGAAGAAATTCGCAGTAACCTTACTGCACGAATAGAGGATTATCTGGAGAAAGGAATGGATGAGGAACAGGCGTTTCAGACGGCCGTGCAGCATATGGACGGTATGGAACAATTCATGAGTGACTACCGGAGCGTGAAACGCGTCCCTTACTGGACAGCGCTGCTGCAATCTACTTTGATCTACAGCCTTGCAGCCTGGATCGTTACGATTCCTATGCGAATGATGCTGGAAGGAGCTGCTCTGAACAATACTTTTTTGCTTGTGAGTTTGATTGTAGGAGCTGTTTATGGTTTTTATTTGTTGAGCAGCAGGCAGCGTGAAGTTTCCAACGAGCAAAGTACGATACGCATTCATATGCCGCTTCTAAGGCAGTGGCAGCGCAGAGCCTGGTGGCTGTGGGCAGCTGCAGTGCTAGCAATTTGGGGTACACAGGCAGCTTTACGATTCGGCAGCAATGTCTGGTTTAGTCGGCCGATTCAGGTGGATGGACCTTACCAGCTGGCTGTTCTTCTGTTTGCTTTTGCCGTTCCGCTCCTCAGTATCATGATTCCTTTGGTTGTACACCGGGCATACCGGAACGTTAGCAAATATGAAGTGGGTGATGAGATATGAAAGCTAAGAATCTGTTGATTATTTCCCTGTTTATGATCGGATTGATTAGTCTTGTCGTGGTGGAAGGTTTTATCAATCCCAAGCTTGCTGCAGACCAGAAGCGGTATGAAACGGAGCAAAAGAGTCCGTTGACCCATGATTTTACCGCCTTGGCTAAATACCGGAATGCCTATATGGGTAATTTTTCGAATCTCAGCCATCTGAATCAAAGTCTGCCTCTTCATGAGCAGTTAGACGGCTATCAGCTGTTTCCAGAGACATTCACGGCTCAAATCAATTACAGCCTGAATACAGATGAGATGAACTCCGTGGAGCTGGAGCGGATCCTCGTGTATAATGCGGTTGCGAACTTTGTGCTGATCGATAATTTGGAGCGGATAGTTTACCAATTCAAGGATAAGCAGATTGAGCTTGATCGTAACCGTGCACAGCAATGGGCGGGAACGGAGCTTGGAGCGCTGCAAAAGCCGGAGCGTTGGGATGCTGATGTGCAAAAGAAACTGGTGGAACCCGCTCAGGTACAAGCTGCATTTTCACAAATTGTTGACAACTCTTAGGGTTGATTTACTGGAAAATGGGCAAGATACTCGACTCTTCTTCCATGCTATGTTATTATAAGGCTCTGATAACGTGGTAACGAACTAAAGCGTTTGGGCTTGGTTATAGACATGGAGGGGTATGAAAGATGAGAAAAAGAGCGATTCTACTATTATTTATCAGCATATGTATGATCATTATGGCGGGCTGTACCAGCTCGGCTAACAAGGACGAGAATACGATTGTGATCGGGATCGATGACAAATTCGCCCCGATGGGATTCCGCGATGAGCAGAATGAGATTGTAGGCTTTGACATCGATTACGCCCGTGCAGCTGTTGAGAAAATGGGGAAAAAGGCATCATTCCAGCCGATCGACTGGTCTTCCAAAGAGTTGGAGCTGAATAGTGGTCGGATCGACATGATCTGGAACGGGTACACCATTACAGATGAGCGTAAAGAGAAAGTGCTCTTTACGAAGCCGTACCTGGAAAACAGTCAGGTTGCACTTACACTCGCCGATTCTCCAATTACGAAGCTGGATGAACTGAACGGGAAAAATGTAGGATTGCAGGCTCTGTCCTCGGCGGCAGACGCCCTCGCGGCAAGTCCTTTGAACGACAAGGTGAAAACATCGGAATTTAAGGATAATGTACTTGCACTGACCGATTTAAAAACGAAGCGGCTGGATGCAGTCATTATTGATGAAGTGGTCGCGAGATATTACATGTCCAAGGAAGAGGGGAAGTACAAGCTGTTGGATGAAGCCCTTGCTCCGGAGCAGTATGGCATTGGGATCAAAAAAGGCAATGAAGAACTGCTGAATCAGTTGCAAAAAGCACTGGATGAACTTAATGCAGATGGAACAGCAGCTAAAATCTCCACCAAATGGTTGGGTGAAGATAAAGTTCTGAAATAGACTGGTGTGACACCTGAAATATGAGTTAAAACAAAATGACCCCGTATTCCACGATGGAGCCCATGAAGCTGCAGAGGAATGCGGGGTTAACAGATTAGAGGAGACATAATAATGAGTTGGGATTATATTTTTACCGTGATGAAGCCAATGCTGGAAGGGGCTCAGATGACGATTTTCATGTTTTTGGTCGCTATCATACTCTCTGTGCCGTTTGGTTTTGCGATAACGTTAATTATGCGAAGTCGTTTCAAGCCCCTTGCATGGATCGCTCATATGTACGTCTATGTTATGCGCGGCACGCCGCTATTGCTGCAAATTTTCTTCTTCTGCTTCGGTCTGCCACTGCTGCCTGTAATCGGCGAATATTTGGTGTTTGATCGGTTTGTTGCGGCAGCGATTGCGTTTATACTAAATTATGCGGCATATTTTGCCGAAATCTTCCGAGGTGGATTGCTCTCTGTAGACAAGGGGCAGCATGAGGCAGCGAAAGTGCTGGGTTTAACGAGACGGCAAACGATGATGAAGGTCATTATTCCGCAGATGATCCGCGTGGTATTGCCTGCAACAGCCAATGAGTCTATTACACTGATTAAGGATACGGCATTGTTATATGCTGTTTCTGTGCATGAGTTGTTGTATTATGCTCAAGCGGCAGTAAATCGGGATGGGCAGTTGATTGCTTTTTTCATCGCTGCGATCATGTACCTATTGATGACTTTGGTACTTACTTTGTTGTTTAAAGGATTGGAGAAGCGGTTTTCATTTGAATAAATTAAATCTGATCAATCAAAGGACTGTCTGCATATGACACATATAATAGAAGTAAATCAGTTGAGAAAATCATTCGGTACACTTGATGTGCTGAAACAGGTATCTTTTAACGTGGAACCAGGCGAAGTGATTGCTGTGATTGGGCCTTCGGGTTCGGGAAAAAGTACGATGCTGCGCAGCCTGATTCATCTGGAGGATATTTCGGGCGGAACGATTCGCATTCAGGACCAGACGTTGGTCGATAATGGTCGTTACGCTGGTTCCGCGGGTATTCGCAAGATTACGGATCGCATGGGGATGGTGTTTCAGCATTTCAACCTCTTCCCGCATCTGACTGTAAGGGAGAACCTAGAACTCGCACCAAAGACGTTGAAAAAAGAAAGCTTGGCAATCATCCGAAAGCGAAGTCTGGAACTACTCGGCAAAGTAGGGTTGTCGGACAAGGCCGATGTCTACCCTGGTAATCTGTCTGGTGGACAGAAACAGCGTGTAGCTATTGCTCGCGCACTCATGATGCAGCCTGACATTCTGCTGTTCGATGAGCCGACATCAGCACTTGATCCTGAACTGACGGGAGAAGTACTGCGTGTCATTAAACAGTTAGCGCAGGAGAACATGACCATGATGATTGTCACGCATGAGATGGGCTTCGCCCGTGATGTCGCAGATCGTGTCTTCTTCATGGATAACGGGGAAATTGCAGAGGAAGGGCCACCAGAACAGATTTTCGGCAATCCGAAGCTTGCACGTACACGGACGTTTTTGCAGCGGGTGGACATGCAAGGGGAGTCTCGTTGAATTGATTTAAAAAAATGTGTTATATGTAAAAATTAACCTGTGCGCGACGAATACATCCCAGGGTGGTGTGTTCATCGCGTTTTTTAGTGAAAAAAATTAATGAATTCGATCTTAATCTTCATAATTACAAAAAGTGAAGTAATTAAATTTGGTATTAATCAGCCGAATTGATTGATTAACAATTAATTTTATAGTTGAAACCTCCTAATTATGTAGGTATAAAGTATGTTATCTAGAATAAAAACCATTATTTGCTACTTTTTATAAATATTTATGATATGATTTAAGAATTATTTATAAGAGGAGGAATATTATGAAATACAGTTCATTATTAAAACTATGTATGGCTTCTATTATTTTTATTACATCTTTTGCCTTTGGCTCGTCTTCTTCAGCTCTACTTGATGATGTGACCTACGATGAGGAAAAATACGAGATTGTCAGAGGATCTTCTAAGCTGCTCCAAGAGAATGATGAAGCTAATAAAAATTTTGCAACAAGCATATTCTCTAATAGTCATGTATCTCTGGGAGAAGTTAAGTTAACTAATACAGAAACTGGTGAAACAAGTCTTGGGTTAATTGAAAATGCAGAAATTGAGAAACTCTATGACCTTGTAGATAAACAAACTGGTGAGGCAGCTGTACATTACAAAGCAGAAATTAGGGCTTCAACAGAAAATCAAGCAAGTGATGATGGAATTGATAAATCTGGAGGATTAAAATTCTTTCAAACAATTTATTATACGGCAACAACAAATGTTGTCGATTATATAAATATTAATAAAATTGATTATAGATTTGAAAGACAAGATCCTCAGTATGTAGTAACTCAAAAGAAAATGCTTATCAGTCAAAGGGGGGCAGATATTAACGAAAATAAGTACAAAAATCAATTTGTTACAGTTGATTTAAATAGCTCAGGAACGATATTGGTTAGAGATTTCGGATGGGTCGCTGCCCGATTTGATCATCGAATAACTAGATTAGGAACTAAAACAACTGCTTTAGTTACAAGAGGGTCGAATTCGTGGGAATTCTCATTTAGTATGAATCCGAGGTAAGAAAAAATAATGAAAGGTGGAGTAATTTTGAGAAAACCGAGATTTTCAAGAATAATATTATCCGTTCTATTATTCATTTCATTGTGGAATACTTCTGTTTTTGCACAGGAAAACGAACATTCATTTGATACTGAAAAGTATACTATTAAAAGAATTTATGCTGACACTCATAAACAGAGTATATTAAATGAAAAAGAGTTAGAGTCAAGTCTTCTTGAGCATACATCTCAAATAGAGATAGCAATAGATAACGATGTAACTGGTGAGAAAATAATAGGGTCTGTAGAAGAATTACAAACCAAAAAACTGTATGACCTCATTGATAAAAAAACTGGAGAAGAAGCAGTTCAGTACAAAACTGAAATTAGAGCAGCATCAGAGCATCAAACAAAAGGTAATAAATCTGACTCAAATAATGGTATGACTTTTTATGAAACAATTTATTATACTGTTCATTTAGATGACCCTGGATTTAGTTATATAAACATAAATAAAATCGATTATCGATTAGAAATTAAGGACTCATTGTACAAAGTAACTGAGAAAAAGATGGAGGTTCACCAAAATGGGATGGGTATTAGTGGTAAAGCAATAAGCAATCAAACAAAAGTTTTGGATATAGGTACCTCTGGAACAATACTTCCAAGAAATTATGGATGGTCACCAGTAAATGTACCTTCCCCAGCAGCTAGAGTTGCTACTAGAACTACAGCGAAAATTGAAGTGAAGGGCTCAACTTGGAATTTTTTATTCACTTTGAATCCTAGGTAAGTTCAGCTGTATTAGTATGATAGATCTTATAATATTTATAGGCATATCCTATACGCCAGACTGGCTGTGAATTAGCGAGTCAGGACAGGGGATATGCCTTTTGGTTTCTATTCGTTAATAGTCTAATACTTCGACTTCATATTGCTTCAATATCTTATCTAATGCTTATACTTAAGCTTGAAGTCGCTTTATTTAAGCCTGTAATACAGCTTCACTGCTGAGGCTTTCGTTTTCGACCGTCCGATGTTTCAGGAAATACGATAATGTACCGACCAGACCGAGAACAGCGAAGATGCACAGAATGCCGATTTGGTCCCAAGCGACGCCGAACTGTCCGCTTGAAATAACCGCTTTATAACCAGTTACCGAGTAGGTCATTGGCAGCCAAGGGTTAAACACTTTCAGCCAGTTTGGAATAAGCTCCAACGGGAACGTGCCTGCACTTGTGGTGAGCTGGAAGATCAGCATCAGGATCGCCAGGAAACGGCCTGGATTTTCCAGCCAAGTGACCAAAGCCTGAATGATATACATGAAGCTCAGACTGGTGACGAAACTGAACAAAAGGAATAACGGTACACTCTGTACCTTCAGACCCAGAGCGTATAAAACCAGCCAGGAAGCAAGCAGCGATTGAACGCCGCTCATCATGGTGAACGCAAGTGTCTTGCTGACAAAACGATTCCAGCCGCTTGCGTCGCTTACACTGCTGCCGCGTGTTGGCACAACCAGTGTTGCAATCAATGCACCGACAAATAATCCGAGTGATAGGAAATAGGGTGAAAATCCTGTGCCGTAGTTCGGCACTTCGTTTAATTTGTGCTCATCGACATGAACAGGCTCGGCGTACATCGTCACCAGTTCATCGGTCTTTTTCACACTGCTTGTTTGGTCGGCTGCGTCATTTAATTTGGTGGCAAGTTCGCCAGAGCCATCGGTTAATTTGAACGTGCCTTCTTTGAGTTTACCTGCACCGTCAGCCAGCTTATGAGATCCGTCTGTTAGTGTAGACACGCCGCCTTCCAGCTTATCTACTCCAGTCAAAAGCTTGCCTGCACCAGCGTTCAGCTGCGCTGAACCTGCTGCCAGTTTGGCGCCACCAGCCGCGGCTTCATTTAACTTCTCGTTAAATTGGTTGAGTCCGGCAGTGAGCTTCTCTTGTCCGCCGGATAACTGGGCAGCGCCCTGTACAAGCTGCTGCTCACCTTGAACCAGCTGGCTGCTGCCTTGATGTAATTGCTGCTGTGCAGCCTGCAGCTGCTGACTTCCGGCAACGAGCTGCTGTCCGCCTTGATATACCTGCTCACTGCCAGCGGCTACAGCCTGACTGGCTGCGAGCAGTTGTTGAACAGCGGGGCTGGCAGCCAGTTCAGGACTGGACTTGGCTAGTTGAGCCAGCCCTTCGGCGACCGTTTTGGCGCCTTCGCTGACTTTGCCGCTGCCTTCCACGGAAGTCTGCAGTCCCGCAGTCAGCTTGGCACTGCCTTGTTCGGCTGCTGCGAGTCCGGCGTCCAGTTTGGACGCGCCTTCCTGCGCAGCTTGGATACCGGCATGCAGCTGTTTGCTGCCAGCTGCCGCCTGGGTTGCGCCGTCACCCAGCTTGGTGCCGGCGGCAGCCAATTGTGCGAGACCATTAGATAAGGTACTCGCGCCGGTGTGAAGATCACCTGTGCCTTTGGCCAGGGAGGCTGTGCCCTCTTTTAACGAAACGGTACCGTTTTGCAGCTTGCCTGCACCGTCAGCCAGTTTCGCCAGGTTTTCTTTTAACGCAGCCGCCCCTTCGCCCAGTTTACTTGCTCCATCATGGACTTTACCTGCGCCGTCTCCGGCATCCGCCAAACCGTCCGAGATTTTCTCGACCTTATCCAGCAGGGTTTCGGTATATGATTCAGTGACTTTGGCAGAGACTTTGGAGCGAATCTGTTTGACCGCTGTGCCGCCGATCTGACCCGCAAGGAAATTGTAGCCTTCGTTGGGCTCGTAGATCAGCTCTGCGGGAGCCGGATGCTCATCCATCAGGGTAGTTGCTTTGGCGGAAAAGTCCTCTGGAATGACAATGGTCATGTAATATTTGTTGTCTTTCATGCCTTGTTCTGCCTGGTCGCGGGTGACGAACTGCCAGTTAAAATCATCGCTTTTTTTCAGCTCATCGACCAGATTCTGGCCGACTTCAAGCGATTTGTCATTGTAAACTGCACCCCGATCCGTGTTGACCACGGCTACAGGTAATTCATTCATTTTGCCATATGGGTCCCAGAAGGCGTTCAGGAACAGTCCGCTATATAACACGGGAATGAACAGCACAACGAGAATGGGAATCCATACTTTTGGTTTTTGGAGGGCGGATTTCAGATCCTGCCCGAATACACGAAATGATTTCATGATGTTCTCTCCCTATCTTACGCTTATCCCTTGTTTCTCTATTTAGTATGGTATGTGCGTCCGCAGGCGTTACTCTAGGTGGGGGATAATCCATTTTTGAGAAAGAGGCCCACAAAAGCTTTGATCTGATCCTTGTGCAAAGTAGGATGCGCTTTATTCCAATCGGATGTTAGGCTGACGTATAACTTCAGCAGTACAAATGAGACCAGCTTGGGATCATCGCTCCGAATCTGCTGTAACTCCATGGCCCAACTAACCTGACGCTCGAGGTATTCGAGAATGGCTTTCTCTACTTTTTGCAGGCCCTCTCTTGCTTGAGGTGTCCCGAAATCGTTGACCTCTTGGAAAAGCTTGATCAGCAGCTCATGCTCCTCCCGATATTCCAGCAGCGAGTCCATGCTCCGATGCACGTTATCCAGAAAAGAGTGTTCTTCCTTCACGGTCTGTTCCGTAATCCGTTTCATGTCTGCAATAATCGAGCGCAGGATCTCATCAAACAATTCTTCTTTGTTCTCGAAAAAGGTATAGATCGTTCCTTTGCCCACATTGGCCAGTCTCGCCACTTGCTCCATCGTTGTGGCTTTGTAGCCAAACAGGGCAAAGGATTTCTCGGCAGAGTCCATCACCTGTTGCCTTCGATCTATCGTTTTCACGGCTATGCACCTCCTTGGGGTCTGACGTGTGTAATGGGTGAAGCGGGTAAAACAAGTTGAAGCATTGGGGCTGCAGGTGAAGAAGTTGTGAATCTAAATGTAAGTAAGCCGTGGTGCTGCACCTGTGGAACGATGGAAGTAGTCCATGAAGCTGATCTTGTGAATGACCAATTTACTATATTGGTCATTTGGTCGTTAATTAATGTAGCATTTGAGGGGAATGTTGGATGTGATGTTTGTCATAGTGAAAGGGGGGAGGGGGAACCATCACGCTAACGATCCCACAGAACCTTATTTTGCAACCTGAGTGAAGTTTTAAAATCTAACGATCTCCAGAAGCGTTATTGTGGTTCAAACCTCCAAAATGTGGAACAAAACGCGTCATTTCAAGTAAATAAGGTTTGTGGAGATCGCTAGAATCTCAGAATGCTCAAAATGGGCCAAATAGCGTCGCTGTGAATCGTTAGGTTCCTGAGATCAAGCTTGCTCGTGGTGCGAACCCCAAGCTCACATGATTTTCCTGGGGGATTCGCACCAAAAACACCTCTTGTTATTCCCTTTTGGCAACAAATTTGTTGAATTAATTGATTGCATTGTATAAAATTAGGGGGAATCTTGATTAGAAAGTGCGGAATTGCGGGACATTTTGGTTGGAGAAAATGTTTATACGTTATTTTTCGCTGTCGCACTCCGTATGGAGTGCGTGGATTGAAATCGGGCTGTTGGTGTAAAGGTGAATCCGGCCAGGGTAGTCGCACTCCGTATGGAGTGCGTGGATTGAAATCAAACCACCGCGACATGCGCTCCATTACCCCTGTGGTCGCACTCCGTATGGAGTGCGTGGATTGAAATAGCCGAGTAACCTTTGCACTCGTCTGAGTGGTCTGTCGCACTCCGTATGGAGTGCGTGGATTGAAATCCAACTTGTTGGGAAAACTCCAGATCTCTTAGGTGGTCGCACTCCGTATGGAGTGCGTGGATTGAAATCTCGGCTAACTGCGCGAGAAGCAAGGAAGCGGGTAGTCGCACTCCGTATGGAGTGCGTGGATTGAAATCATGTGATGTCGATATTCGCCCAGTTAAATAGAACGTCGCACTCTACACGAGTGCGTGGATTGAAATACTACAATGTCGCATGACTATAATTTTAAAATTAAGTCGCACTCTACCCGAGTGCGTGGATTGAAATAGAAGAGGCAAGAGCGGCAGAAGAAGCAGCAGGCAGTCGCACTCTACATGAGTCTTGGATTCAAATGACGATCCACAATTGTATCTAGCAGCACAGGAGGAAGTCAAACTCTAAACGAATGCATAGATTGAATTATATTTGGATGTACCTCGTCTTTAATAAATAACTGATTCTAACACTTTATCAAAACAACTGCCTGTTTTAAAAAGGTAGTTGTTTTACTTTGGAAAAAGATTGCTTTTTAAATTTTCTTCTGCTATATTGTGATTGTAATATGTCACAATTCATTGAATTGTGTGGATTGAAAATGCTAAATTGTGATTGTAAGAAGTAGATTCAAAATGCGCCCTTTAACCGGGGCGTGGTTACATAATGATTCAGAAGGATTAAAAGTTATTCAAGGAGTGGGAGGAACATAGGTGATTAATGGATTTTACTTGGATGAGTCAGGTAATACTGGGTTTGGAGATATTTCACAGCAACCTGTTGTTTGTTATGGTGGGATTATGGTTCCGAATAATAGTGTTATAGAGCTTGAAAGGGAATTTGAAGCTCTCTCTTATAAATCAGCACTTCAAATAAAAGGTGAAATTAAAGGGTTAAACAATAAACATATAAATACAATGCCATTTTTTCGAGATTATGAAATCCACAGTAAGGCTTTTTTTGACGGGGATGACTTGTATTCAAAAATTCCAGTTAAAGATCGATTTGGTATTGCAGAAGAAATGTTAGTTTTACTTGCTCGGTACAACTGTAAAGTGTTTGCTACAGTCATTGATAAAAAATCTTATCAAAACAATACAGGCGAGACCCATCACACTAATATGCATCAACTTGCTATGGGAAATTTGATTAAATTAATTGAGAATGAGCTTAATGAAAAGAACGAAACTGGTATTATCATTCCAGATCGGGGACGTGCAGAGGAGCGAGAACTGTTAGTTCAGGTTATTCGCCAACAAACTACAACAAATCGAATATTTAATAGTTCATTTCTTCAGGATTCACATCATTGCCAACTAGTACAGCTAGCTGATTTAGTCGTTTTTCTTACAACTATTTTTTATCGATCGAACTATGGACATATTGCCCGTAAGGCCAACAACCAAGAACTGATTGAATTATACCAGAATATAATTTCTCCTCTAGCTCCAATAATTTGGGAGTACCAATTGTTGAAATAGAGAAGAGAGCGTACCAATGTACGCTCTCTCTAGGTGGTCGAACCAATGTGCGGCCACATATAATAGTATATCCAGTATAGGTAAAAACATGATAAAAATAACTAAAGGACAGTTACCATTAGGTCGGACCAATGTACGAGTTAATGGTTAATGCCCTTATAGAGCGAATGAATTGGGTCGAACCCATGTGCGAGTCAACTCATTCCTATTACATAAATTATAGATCAAGGGAGTGTCTGATGTCAATAAAAGCGTGAGATGAAGAATTGAGAATTAATTTAATTATTGTAACTGCTAAAAGGAATTCGTCTTTGACTAGAGAATTGTATAAAAATAGATTTTTGTGTCGATTTTTAGTGGATTATTTAAAATATTCATTATAAGGGTGAGCAGGCATGACTTACATTGCGCATATCCGTCAAAAAGACAACGAGATTCAAACGGTGCAGGCGCACTTAATCGAGGTGCAGCTTGGGGCAGAACAGGCTGGAGAGAAGATTGGCATCAAAAATCTGGCTGGCATTACAGGTTTATTGCATGACATGGGCAAAAACACCGAGCTATTTCGCGATTACATTCAAGAAGCCGCAGCAAACCCCGACAAACCTCCACAAAAAGGATCGGTAGATCACTCTACTGCCGGAGGAAAGTTGATCCATGAGCGCTACCATATCAGCCAGGCTGCACCGCAGTTCAAAGTCACAGCCGAATGGATTGCTAACTGCATCATCTCACATCATCAAGGCTTGAGAGACTATGTATCTCCTGATCAAACATCTCCTTATATAGAACGTGTCGTCACTAAAGAATTGAAGCAATACCAACAAGCAAAAGAAGAGTTTTTTAAGAACAATCCTCCCGAGCATTTAGATTCATTATTCGAACTTGCCACAGCAGAACTTCAACATTACATAAAGATCATTAAGGATCACAAGCTTCCACCCATTACGGGATCATTACTTATGAAATACATGTTTAGCTGCTTGATTGACGCAGATCGAACCAACACAAGAATTTTCGAGGAAAATGAGGCCTCAACAAAATTAATAGATCACAGATCATTTTTTCATAAAAGCTATACCTTGTTGTCTCAGCACTTGGCAGCGCTTGAACAAGGAGACTCTGCCAACTCCCCCATAAATCTTTTACGGAGAGAAATGTCGCGCCAGTGTGAAGAGTTTGCATATCGTCCTTCCGGTGTATACACCCTTTCCATACCCACAGGTGGCGGCAAAACCCTTGCCAGTATGCGCTATGCACTGAAACATGCTATAGAGCATAACAAAGAGCGTATCATCTATATCGTTCCATACACAACCATCATAGAACAGAACGCCGCGGAGATTCGCAATATTTTGCAAAATGATGACATGATTCTGGAGCATCATTCCAACGTTATTGATGATAAGTTTGAAGACCGTCAGGATGATGATAACGGTGAAATGTATGAGGTCCGTACCAAAAATCTCAAGCTGGCCCGAGATCATTGGGATCGCCCGATTATTTTTACAACGATGGTTCAGTTTCTCAACACGTTCTATGCCAAAGGTACTCGCAATGTAAGGAGACTTCATCAGTTATCAAACGCTGTTATTGTATTTGATGAAGTGCAGTCCGTGCCCGTGCATTGTATCTCGCTTTTTAATGCGGCGCTTAACTTTTTACATGTGATCGGGCGTTCCAGCTTGCTGCTCTGTACAGCGACTCAGCCAGGACTTGATTTTGTAAAACACAAGCTCCATTTCTCGGAAGAACCTGAGATTATTCAAGATTTGGACCACGTGGGACGCAGTTTCAAACGCGTTGAAATACATGATCTCACACAACAATCGCCATCTGGCTGGGGTGCCGAGGAACTTTCCTCTTTTGTACAAGATCAGATGCGGGAAGTGAACAGTGTACTCGTTATTTTGAATACCAAAATGGCTGTTCGAAAGCTGTTTGAAACATTAAATGAAGTAGAGTGGCTGCAAGATGAAGGAGTTCAAATTGTACACCTGAGCACGAATATGTGTCCGGCGCATCGGAAAGATGTTTTTTCGGGCAATGACGAGCAGGAGGGTCTGATTCAACGTTTGGCAAAAGGTGAACGGATCATATGCGTAAGTACACAGTTGATTGAGGCGGGCGTTAATATCAGCTTCGAGTGTGTTGTACGATCATTGGCTGGTCTAGATTCCATTGCCCAAGCGGCTGGACGATGCAACCGTCATGGCAAGGATGAGCGTCGCAATGTGTATATTGTTCGGGCTTCGGATGAAGTGTTAACCCATTTGCCAGATATAAAAATCGGTGCAGAAAAAACAGAGCGAGTCCTTCAGGAATTTAGGGACAATCCAGCCTTATTGGGCAATGATCTGTTATCTTCTGCTGCGATCGCTCGTTATTTTGAATATTATTTTCATCATATAGAAGACAAGATGCATTACCCGATCAAGAAACTTGAACAGAAAAACTTGTTTGATCTAATAGATCGTAACCGTTATTACGTTGATGCCTATAGACTCAAACACGCCAAGCAACCAGAGGTTTTGAACCATTATGCCATTGCTACAGCAGAGAAGTATTTTGAGGCCATATCCAACAACGCTACGGCGGTAATTGTGCCTTATGGTCACAAAGGGAAGCAGCTAATTCTGGATTTAAATGGTGAATTGGAACCTAACGAGTTGGGAGACCTGTTACGCGAAGCTCAACAATATACGGTGAACATCTATGATCAGGAATTGAGGCAGTTAGAGAAAAATGGGGATGTTATACACTTGCTGCATGGTCATGTCCTTGCTCTGCGTGAACCAGCGTATTCCGAACATTTCGGTGTGGAGCCTAAGGGCGAGGGCACTTGGGATATGGCTGTGATTTGAAAAGATGAAATTTGAATTGCAGCAGGGAGATTCATGCCACATGATCTCCCTGCTGCATGAAACAGAAAGGAGTGAGCAGAACTGGTGAGAAATCAGATTGAATTTGAAGTTTCGGGAAATTATGCGTTATTCACTGACCCGCTGACGAAGCTTGGGGGAGAAAAATTTTCCTATCAAATTCCTACATACCAGGCACTCAAAGGCATCGTGGAGTCCGTATATTGGAAACCAACGCTGATCTGGATTGTAGACGAGGTTCGCATCATGAATCCTATTCAAACGGAATCCAAAGGCATGCGTCCAATTGAATATAGCGGGGGCAACACGCTGGCCTATTATACGTATCTAAGAGATGTTCGTTATCAGGTGAGAGCTCATTTTGAATTTAATAAACATCGTGAAGACTTGCTGCATGATCAGAACGAACACAAGCACCACAATATTGCCAAACGGGCCGTTCAGGTCGGAGGAAGAAGAGATATTTTTCTTGGCACACGTGAATGTCAGGGGTATGTAGAGCCTTGTACATTTGGTGAAGATAAGGGCTTTTATGATGGTATCGGGGAGCTTGATTTTGGCACGATGCTGCACGGGATCAGCTATCCTGACGAGACGGGACGTAATGAGCGTGAAGTGCGGCTGTGGAAAGCAAAAATGAAACATGGCATTATCCGATTTGATCGTCCAGATCAATGCACATTGGTTCGCAAAGCTGGGGAAGGTTCAGCGAAAGTGTTCGATAACTCTAACATGCAGTCGGTCGATGACCTTCATTCTGAATGGTTTGGAAAAGAGGTGCGTGAATGAACTGGCTTGCCAATCTAAGCAAAACCTATGATGACCATGCCAAGGTTGTGGGGCAGTTTGAAACGAAGAAGAATGGTAAAGAGTACGCCTTGATTCCGATCTCCCACACTACGCAGACAGCGCATATTGAGGTGCATTTGAATGTATCAGGAGAGATCGTCAATGCGAAGGTCGTAGATAAAAAAGATGGCAGCACTGTTATTCCTTGTACGGAGTCTTCAGCAAGTCGTGCTGGAATAACACCTGTACCTCATCCATTATTTGATAAACTAATGTTTGTGGCGGGAGACTACATCTCGTTTTGTGGAGAAGTCAGGGGAACTCCCCATCAGGATTATCTAGCTCAGCTTAAAGCTTGGTGTGATTCACCTTTTAGTCATGCCAAGGTACAGAGTGTGTTGACCTATGTGAGCAAAGGTACGTTGATCGCTGATTTAGTAAATCGGGGTGTGCTGCACACGGATAACCGTGGAAAGTTGCTGGATAAGTGGGTGGCGGGTGCAGAAGGTCAGGAGAGTAAGAAGCCTGACATTTTCAATGTTATCGCATCCGATCAGAGTGGGGCGTTTGTCCGCTTTGCTGTGAATATTCCAGGGGAGCCTGAATCGAGATTGTGGCGGGATGCATCCGTCCAGCAGTCGTTTACCCAGTTTTATGAGATGAGTTTGCAAGATAAAGATGTTTGTTTCGTTACCGGGGAGTATCTGCCCGTGGCGGATAAACATGCATCGCGCATACGTCACTCCGGGGATAAGTCCAAGCTGATATCAGCAAATGATTCCAGCGGATTTACATTTCGAGGACGGTTTCGCACCAGTCGTGAAGCGGCCGCAGTCAGTTATGAGGTTTCTCAGAAAGGGCATAACGCGCTCAAATGGCTGATAGATAAACAAGGCACAACGATAGATGGCAAAGTTTTTCTGGTGTGGGGCAGTACGAATCTTAATATGCCTGAACCTTATGATGATGCCTATAGTTTATGGGGCGATGAGGAGGAAGAAGCGCTCACTGACGGTGATACCACACATAAAGAGTTTGCAGTGAAGATTCGCAATGCGATTCAGGGTTATCGTTACGATGGAGAATATAAATCTTTGCATGAAGTAACCATCATGACGCTGGATGCCGCAACCCCAGGTAGAATGTCCATTATGTATTATCGGAATCTAGATCAGAACCTGTATCTGGATCGGATTGCAGCATGGCATGAGAGTTGTTATTGGTTACATCGATATCGGAAAAATAAAAATGATAAGTTTGTCTCTTTTATCGGAGCTCCTGCAACAAAAGATATAGCTTTTGCCGCTTATGGTCAGCGGGCTAGTGACAAGATCGTGAAAGGACTCATGGAACGGATGCTTCCATGTATCATTGATCAACGCCCTATTCCAATGGATATTGTTCGTAGTGCTATTCATCGTGCATCGAACCCTGTAGGCATGGAATTATGGGAGTGGGAGAAATCACTGAGCATTACCTGTGCTTTGGTGAACAAAGAGGAGGGGTATGGCGTGGCTCTTGATCTCGAAGCGACGGATCGCAGTTATTTATTTGGCAGAATGTTGGCTATCGCAGACGTATTGGAACGAAGTGCGTTAGGAAAGGAAGAGAAGCGGGCAACGAATGCAGTTCGTTATATGAATGCTTTTGCTCAACGCCCGGGTAGAACATGGAGTATTATTCAATCGAATCTTCAACCGTATCAAGCTCGGATGGGCACAGACGCACGTTATTATAATTCATTATTGGACGAAGTAGGCGACAAGCTTCAGCTTGAGGATTACACAGACAAGCCGCTCACAGGTCTGTATTTGCTTGGATTTTATAGCCAGAGGAAAGACCTGTACACAAGCAAAAAGGATAAAGAGACTGCTGCAGCTGCACCCGAAGATCACGAAGAAAACCAATCTATTGAACAAGGGGATAACTAAATGAGTACACTTGATCGCAAAATTGATTTTGCCGTTGTATTGTCTGTCCGCAATGCAAACCCGAATGGTGATCCGCTGAACGGAAATCGTCCTCGTCAGAACTACGATGGTTTAGGTGAAATTTCAGACGTGTGCATTAAGCGTAAAATTCGTAACCGTCTGTTAGATATGGGAGAGTCTATCCTGGTGCAATCAGATGAGAAGCGAACGGATGCCCACCGCTCTATTAAGGATCGTGTAGATGCCAATGAGCTTGTGCAAGAACATGCCAAAGGAAAAAAAGCGAACAAAGAACTATATGCAGATGCTGCATGTCAGTCCTGGATGGATGTGCGCAGCTTCGGGCAAGTTTTTGCTTTTAGTGGAACGGACGTATCGGTAGGTATTCGTGGCCCGGTCTCTATTCACACCGCTGTAAGCTTGAATCGAATTGATATTACGAGCATGCAAATTACGAAGAGTGTGAACTCGGTGACAACGGCGAAAGACCCGGACAAAAAAGGTTCGGATACGATGGGCATGAAGCACCGTGTAGATTTTGGGTTGTATGTATTTTACGGCAGTATCAATACACAACTTGCTGAGAAAACAGGTTTTACATATGAAGATGCAGAAAAAATCCGTGAGTCGCTAAGAACATTATTTGAAAATGATACATCGTCGGCTCGTCCAGATGGAAGTATGGAGGTGCATCAGTTGTATTGGTGGGAGCATAATTCCAAAATGGGGCAGTATTCATCCGCCAAAGTGCATCGTTCACTGCAAATTGCATTGAAGCCGGATGTGTTGGAACCGAAGTCTTACGAAGATTACGAGTATACTGTAGTGCCGTTAGAGGGCTTGGAAGTTCAGCAGTATGATGGACTATAACGAAGAGGATTACCTATTGTTATCCGGCATTCAGCATTTTAACTTTTGCCGTAGACAATGGGCCTTGATCCATATTGAACAGCAGTGGGAAGATAATGTGCGCACTATTGAAGGAGATCACTTGCATCGAAAAGCAGACGAGCCTTTAATTCGAGAAAAACGGGGGGACAAGTTGGTGGTGCGGGCATTGCCTGTGCAATCCAGAACGCTCGGAATTACAGGCGTCTGCGACGTAGTCGAATTTATCCGTGATCCGCAAGGTGTTCCGCTGAGAGGGGAGGAAGGTTTATACCTTCCTTTTCCCGTTGAATATAAGCGAGGTAAGCCCAAACGGAATGATTCGGATCATTCGCAATTGGTGGCACAAGTGATGTGTCTCGAAGAGATGCTTGTATGTGAGATACAACGAGCTTACTTTTATTATGATGAGATTAAACATCGGGTGGAAGTTGTCATTACCCAAGCGGATCGGGAACGAGTGCGTTCGAGCATTCAGGAGATGAGGCATTATTTTGAACGAAATCATACGCCAAAAGCCAAAACCGGACCGCACTGTCAAAGCTGCTCATTGATCAACATATGTGTGCCAGATATTTTAAATAAACGATCTGTTTCAAGTTACATCGAAAGCAGGTTGAACGAATGAAAAAACTTCTAAATACTCTATTTGTGACGCTACCTGACACTTACCTTGCGTTAGATGGAGAGAATGTACTTGTGAAGCAGGAAGACAAGATATTGGCTCGTTATCCGCTGCATAATCTGGAGGCGATATGTGCGTTTGGATACGCCGGAGTGAGCCCTGCTTTGATGGGTGCATGTGCAGCACGTAACGTCAGTCTCACCTTTATGACACGAACAGGGCGTTTTCTGGCTCGGGTGATTGGAGAGGATCGGGGGAACGTGGTGCTTCGCAAGGAGCAGTATCGTATCTCGGACGATGAGACGCGCAGTGCACGGATCGCACGAAACATGATTACAGGCAAGCTGTATAACAATAAGTGGGTTCTGGAACGGGCCACGAGGGACTATGCTTTACGTATTGACACAGAGCGGATTAAAAAGGTAGCAGGATCTCTCGGGGAAACGATGATGCTTCTTCGTGAGGTGGAGCAGTTGGATGTGCTGCGAGGGCTGGAGGGCTCAGCGGCTGTGCAGTATAACTCTGTATTTGATGATCTGATCCTTCAGCAAAAGGAATCCTTTTATTTTTACGGGCGGAGCAGACGTCCCCCTTTGGATAAAGTGAATGCTCTGCTTTCTTTTGCGTATACATTGCTTGCGAATGATATGAAATCAGCACTTGAATCAGTGGGACTTGATGCATATGTTGGTTTTTTGCACCGGGATCGTCCAGGTAGAGCATCTTTGGCATTAGATATGATGGAAGAGCTTCGGGGTGTGTATGCAGATCGTTTTGTCCTTTCACTAATTAATAAGAAGGTTGTAAATGACAAAGGTTTTTATGTCAAAGAAAATATGGCTGTTATCATGGACGACGATACTCGTAAGAAAGTAATAAAAGCATGGCAAGATCGCAAACAGGAGAAGATCACTCATCCGTATTTGAATGAAAACATACCTTGGGGACTCGTCCCTTATACTCAAGCATTATTACTAGCACGACATATTCGTGGCGATCTGGATGAATATCCGCCGTTTTTATGGAAGTAGGTGAAGGAATTTGCTTATTTTGATAACGTATGATGTGAGTACGATGGATCGTGAAGGCCGCAGAAGACTGTCTAGAGTGGCCAAAAAATGTGTAGATCACGGTCAACGTGTTCAAAATTCGGTATTTGAATGTATTTTGGATGCTGCACAATTTAGACGTTTACGATTAGAACTGGAAGAATTAATTGATAAGGATACGGATAGCTTGCGTTTCTACAATCTTGGTGACAATTACAAAAATAAAGTAGATCATGTCGGGGCTAAGGATACCTATGATATGGGTGATCCGCTGATCTTATAACTGGTGCGAATGCCAAGCTCACATGATTTTCCCGGGGAATTCGCACCTCGAAAAGCACTTTTTCGTGACCTTTTGGCAACAGATTTGAGCAATAATCGATATTTAGAAGGTTAGTAAAAGATATAAAAGCGAAGATACGTTTGCTATTTATCAATTGATGAGGTATCTACGTTATTTTTCGCTGTCGCACTCCGTATGGAGTGCGTGGATTGAAATATCGAGATAGAGCACGTGAAAGGTTCTACAACTTGTCGCACTCCGTATGGAGTGCGTGGATTGAAATAATCTTCCGGCTGTAGTTACACCAACTGATGCATGGTCGCACTCCGTATGGAGTGCGTGGATTGAAATACAACTGCAAGGACCGGAACTGCTCCAGAGAACAAGTCGCACTCCGTATGGAGTGCGTGGATTGAAATTACCGGTACGACTAGAGATATTTGCGTAGGCTTACGTCGCACTCCGTATGGAGTGCGTGGATTGAAATTTTGCGGCAGCTTTGTGCCAAGCGCGAGTGTCAGGTTGCACTCCGTATGGAGTGTGTGGATTGAAATAAAAATTCCGGTACCAGCAAAGCCGGACAGAGCGCCAGTCGCACTCCGTATGGAGTGCGTGGATTGAAATAATCATTCCATGTTTTGTTTCGTATTCTGTAAATGGTCGCACTCCGTATGGAGTGCATGGATTGAAATTAGCTACTATGGCATTCGCGATGGGCAGCTTTGTGGTCGCACTCCGTATGGAGTGCGTGGATTGAAATCATAGAGGGTAGTAGGTGTCAAAATGAGCAATGGAAAGATCATAATGAGCAATCGGCTACTCACTCTGAGCAATCAATCAGTAGGTTTACATCTTTAGGTTTACTATCATTAGGGTTTGAGGAAGAAGAAGTATACACCGGACGCGATTCAATTATCCACATGTTGATAAGCGTAAGCCAAACAAAAGCCACCTACTATCCGACATGAAACTTTTCTCCAAAATCTAACAACGTACAACATAAAAAATGAAATGGGAATCCAGGTGGTGGAGTATATGAAATTTCACATCATATGTGATTAACTTTGCGCTGCTTATCGCTGCAATGCCGTCAGCAGAAAGCTCAACTCAATTTCCTCCAGTATAATTAAACTTCGAAGATCAGAAGTTTTGAAGATGTTATCCATATATCAACCGATGAGGAGTGTCAAGACATGTCCATACATCACATAGGTCAAAAGGTTACTTTTGCCGATATCAAAACGAGGTTGCCTCACGAAAGCTGGATGTATACACAGAATGAAGCACATGATGGTGAATTTGATGCCGAGGAAGTATGGCTGCATTCAGGTGATCTTCATATCAGTAAGTTGTTGCTGGATGAGGGGCCTTTTTTAATTATGGTGGAGGGAAATCTGATCGTTGATCGTTATATTGGAAACACAGGATCCGACGCGGCCGCTTCTAACCTGGTTGTGCTTGGTGATCTTACAACGCCTTATATGCTCGTGGGAGGGCAGGAAATATATATTACAGGTAATCTTTATGTGGAGGATATGTTCTGGGGAGATTACAACCATGGAGAATTGACGGTGAGAGGCAGCGTAGAAGGTGGGCTGCTGGTAAGTACAGAGCAATATCGAATTCAGGTTCAAGGACAGCGGAAAGTGAAGCGTCAGCTTGAAGATTGGGAGGATCACGGACCATGGAAAGGCTTTGACATGCTGGAGTTATTTGTTCCTGAGTGTGTAATTGACGAAGATACAGAAGAGCCTTTTCCATGGCGAGAAGAGATGATAAAGAGGCTGCAGCAGGGACAGCCTATTATTAAACGAGAGTATATTTATGCCGCGGAACTAGCGCCAGTTGTACCGGATTGGTTCGAAGATCATCAGTTCACAGCTGCGAACATTGAGCGTCTTACTCACCCTTCATTATTACCTGTAAGAGAGGAGGATGAGCTGCTGAACAGCTATGAGTTTTGGGTGGATGGACAGTTTTGCCGAGGTTCTGTCTACGGGGATGAGCATACGGAGGGCTATTTCCGGAGTCTGTATTTTCAAGACGACCATGGCTGTGCATTGTTGCTCAAAATAGAGCCAGCAGACCAAGCTTCAGGCTCTCCTAATGAACTTGCCGAGCAAGCGGGCACTCCTGTTTGGATGATCTCAGGCGCATATCGTTATGTGAACAGTGAGAACTCCGAATGGAGCGTATTTACGGAAGACTCACCTCCGGATATTCAGCAGTTAAGCAACCGTGGATGGGATACCTTGCTGCGGTCCGTATCAAATTACCAGTATGTCCGTACCTTGATTTTGCCGCAACGTATTCGTGATTTATTAGCGCTGCCTATCGTGGAGCCGTATGACGATTATTATGATGATGACCGGCATGGGTTGTGGATTGAAGACTTCTACTATGCATTTCGACAAGCAGGTCAAATGTATAATGATGTTCCCCAGCCAGCTATGCTGCGTATTGGTAGAGAGTATACGGATACCCAAGGGGAGACGAAGGTGGAGAAATACTTCTATACGCTGCACCAGCATGCGGACGGCACGGAAATTGTGTTAATTGAATACTCGGCTCAGGAGGAAGAGGATGAGGAAGAGCCGTTGTTGCTTGAACTTCATTATGTAGGCGGTCCCCAATTACTACATGCCGTTCAATTGCTGGAACGTGGACGCAAAGAGCTGATGCAAGCGAATCAGGATTTGCTGGATGGAGAACTGCCCTATGCTGTTGAGTCCTTTGCGAAGCGATATTGGAAATCCAAAGGATACCTGAAATAAAAGAGCTGCACTATAAAACAAGACGCCCAGACAGGATATTACACCTGACCGAGCGTCTTTATCTGTTCATTTCTATAGAAAAGTAGAAACAAGCTAAAGAGGATTAAAGATAGATAAAGATAGAGGTGGGCAAAATGTATTACTTGCGGTTCTGCTCTGCCCGTTCCACGATCATGTCAGCGAATTCCTCGGCGTGTCCTTGGGTCGCAATCGGATCAAAGTATCAGTAACGATCTTCTTGTAAATGTGTGAAACTAATGTAAGTTTTTAAAAAAAAAGGTGCTCGTCTGAGCACTTACACATTGGTATAATTTAAATTGTACAGCCAATTTGTGGTGGGAACTGGTCATCTCCTGAGAGGAGGTGATCACATGAACTTTACCTTCGAACAAGTAATGCTTTTAGCAATGTTTGTAATTGCGTTGCTGACATACATCGATCGTAAGAAGAAGTGACCCGCCACAGGTTGACCGCCGAAGGTTGGGTCACTTCGTTTTGAACTAGCACTACTCAGAGGTGATCACATCACATAAGCTGTGCAGGAGTAGCCATTGGCCTGGCTACTCTTATTTTCTCTTACTTTCATTTTATTAAACATTCATACGACATACAACCCATTCTATACATATTTTTATTCTTAACTTTAGCAGCGAAGTCCAATATGGATAGGAATGAAAACGGGAAAGCTTATTACTTTGCGAGTGCCACTCATAGCATGTTCTTGACCAACATTTTCAGAAAGGTGCTGACGAACAAACAATGAATACAAAGCAGCACATCGGTGTGATTTCATTGGAGAAGTACGTACAAAAAGGGAAGTTACCGCAATGTTTACCCATAGACGTGTCGATCACCCTGGAGCAGGCCAAAGTACAGGCGGATGAGGTGTGGAGTGTGGAGGGAGAAAAGCTGGAAGTAATCAGTATGGATTATGTAGGATATACGGTGAATATGACATTCCAGACAGATGGGAATTATTTGTTCGATAGTGTGGATGTTTGGGAGGAAGAGGCAGCAGGAGTAGAACAGGGAACAGAGCCATCTAAGTTAGTTACATTAAGGACAGCTGAAGGTATGCAGTGTTTTGCATCAGACGTAGGAATTAAGCTGGAGTGGTTTGATCTGGGAGATGAGCGAGTGTGTCTGCTGCCCAGTGCGGTGACGGTGCATTATTTGAAACGGAAAAATGAATGGAAGTTGGTTAAGATTGCGGGAGCCTATCGAAGTTTAGAGCAAGTGAGGGGCAGTTTGCGGAGTATAGCTGATGCGATGAACTAGTCAAGGTTGAACGCTAACGATCTCAGGAGAGCTTATTTCATCATATTATGGCCTTCTCCAATTCTAGCGATTGTCACTTATGCTTTGAACATTTCGGTGTAAAAAAACCAAGGCTTGAGTGTAAGCTCAAGCCTTGGTTGATGTTACGCATGTTACGTAAGTTGCAGGTTACGCATATCGCTTACGAATGCCTTCTGCAGCAGGTTTATACTTCCTTCACCTTAAAGAACGAGATGAGTTCCTGCAGCTGCTCGGATACTTCGGCTAATTCATCGGAGGCACTGACGATGGCAGCCATAGAGGTTTCCTGTTCGGCAATCGATTGTTCGATGTGCTTGGTGCTGCTCGCTGCTTTGCTGACACTTGAGGACAGCTCGTCTGCAGTTGCGGACATTTCCTGTGTGCTCGCCGAGATTTCCTCGGTGGAGCTGGAGATATCCTGAATCTGGTTAGCCACTTTGTTGGTGGCGGTACGGATGTCTTCGAAGAAAGCGCCGGTTTCACGCGTGACGTTGAGTCCTTTTTCCACCTCTTCCGAACCACGTTCCATCGCCTCGGCAGATTGTCCAATATCCCGCTGGATTTCATCGATCAGTGCACGAATCTGAGTTGCGGACTCTTGAGACTGCTCTGCCAGTTTGCGTACTTCACCAGCCACGACGGCGAACCCTTTTCCTTCTTCCCCGACACGTGCTGCTTCAATGGAAGCATTCAGGGCGAGCAGGTTAGTCTGACTGGCAATATCCGTAATAATACCCACAATGCTGCTGATCTCATTGGAACGATTTTCCAAAGATTGAATGGATGCGTATGTGTTCTGCACCGCACCTGAGATCAGGCCCATCTGATCAATCACCTGCTGCATAATTTCATGCCCGCTGTTGGATCGCTGCTCCATGCTGACAGCTTCATCCGCTACTTCGGCAGAGCTTCCGGCGATGTTCTGCACCACGGTAGACATTTCAGTCATGGCGCGTGCACTTTCCACAGTGGCTTTATCCTGAGATACCAGACCCGTAGAGATTTCCCGAATGTTGGTGCTGATGGATTGAATATTATCGTTGTTTCTCGCAGAAATATCCAGCAGTTCTCTGGACGAATTCGAGAGATGATGTGAAGTATTTTTCACTTTGAAAAGGGTTGTGTTGAAACGATCAATCATCGTATTGAATTTCTCGTTAATGATACCAAGATCATCGCGTCCCGTCTGAACGGTGACGTTCAGATTGCCTGTGCTCACTTCCTCAATACCTTTCATCAGGTTGTGAATAGGGCGCATTGTTTTTTTCAGCAGAATAAACTGCAGTACCATGAACAGGATCAGAAAGCCGATCAGGAACATCAAACCGTATGTAAGCAGTTTATTAAGTCCTTTGGGTACTGCACTTGCATCGACATCAAAGTACAGGGCTGCGTAGATGGAGCCGTCTGCTTTTTTGATGGGATACATCAGTGTAGTCCAGGTACCGAAATCGTCGGTATAAAAATCACTAAATGCCGGTCCGCCCGTCGCATTCATATCTTGGAGACCGTGTGCGATCTGGTTGGATAGCGGATACTTCGTGCCAGGCAGTAACTTCTCTTTCTCAAATGCTTCGATCAGGCTGGTCGGGATCGCATAAATCGGAGCCCCGTTATTTTCGTCCAGCTGCGAACTGAAAATATAAGCCTGCGCAATATTGGGATTAAAGGTATGAATGGAATCCAGATAGTCCCGGAGTTTGCTCTGATATGTATCGGAATAACTTTTTTCGGATACGGCCTGTTCGACCTGACTTGTGTCCAGATCCTGAGACCATTTCAGCGTTGTAATCTTAGCTTGATCGTGCAGTTGGTTAATCAGAATACTTTTTTGCAGCTGGTAAGCTGCAGTGATCAGAATAATTCCAATAAGGGCGATGCTCCCGAATGAAATGACCAGATTTTTTGCGAAAAATGGCATGGTACTCCAGCGAAGCTTTTTAAACAAGGTAGTTCACTCCTCCTGTAAAATTAAAAAGGACTTCACCTGGACGTCGTATACGCTTCGTATTGTGTTGAAATTAGGATGGACATACATCTTCATTTTCTACGAACTTCTTTAATGCAGCTGCGAAAACAACTACGGTTGCTAAAAATATAATAACGATAATTTGTTTTTAATATGCACGTATATGAAAATCCAGGTAAGTTCTACTTCTCAGTTATATCGTTATTTCGACATATTAATGTTAGGTTTTTTAATGAAAATAGGACTTATGAACTGAAACTTTTGAATTATTTTCGTGTTTTTACGTAAAAAAATGCATATGCATTTAAGCTGTGTTTATCATGCCAGGTCACAGTATGGATCACATCGATCCAGCACTGATAATTCATTTAAGATTGGCTCAAGTTTCATCCTCTACCATGGTTACACAAGCCCCGGCTGCTTATGATAAACCAAAAGGAGGATTCGTCATTTGAACCATTGAAGCTTACTTTTCCGTTAACTTGGACAGACAATGCATTAGTACGTCCGACATCCAAATAGAAATCGATCACAATAGGTGAACCTGAGCAGCAGGAACAAAGTGAGTATATAAGAATAGAACTAGAATAGGCCCTGTACCGTTCAAGCGGTTCAGGGCCTTTTGCTTATTCGGATAGGTGCTGCAGTTTCGTGGTTAACGTTCGGCAGTGCGGTCTGTATGTTCTGATGGATCTGCCGTATGCGCAGGATGCGAGTGAGCTTCGGTGTTTTCTGTGCTCGTTTGCTGAGGTGAATAGAAGTTAATGATGTCGTCAACCGTGGAAAATACAACTTGTTCAATCGGTTTATAATGATCTGTTGGAATAAAAACCTCTTTTCTGTGATGGAAATAAGTGGGCATAAATAAAGAGCTACCCGAAGGCAGCCCTCGTATCAATTACAGTTTAGTAACGTTCTCCGCTTGTGGTCCACGGTTACCTTGAGTTACTTCAAACTCGACACGCTGACCTTCGTCCAACGTTTTGTAACCATCACCTTGAATGGCGCTGAAGTGAACGAATACGTCTGTTCCTTCTTCAGTTTCGATGAAGCCAAATCCTTTGTCTGCGTTGAACCATTTTACTGTACCTGTTTGCATGTGATTCCTCCAAAAATAATAAGTTTTGTACGATCATTGGAATGAGCGGCATTCAACTCTGATGAATGCTCATCCGGCAGTTAAACCGTAGACTTGATGTCCACTAATGTATCGACCTATATGATCATAACACACGTGCCAATATAAGTCAATTTTTGAATGTATTTTCTAAAAAAATAAATTCGACCCCTCACCTTTAGAGAGCTGGCTTGATTATTGATGAGAGATTTGCGCAGTTCAGAAAGTCATAAGATCACGATATGCACGTTTAGATATTACAATTACTTCATATGCCCTATTGTTTTTAAAAATTATACATCCTTGCGAATTTTAACAGATTCCAATAATCGACAACATCAGCTAATCATAATCGATATAATATTTGTGAATATGTTGTTAGTGTGACTTCTGTCTAAGGGGGCGAGGCTATTTGCTAAGTTACACAATGAAGATGGTAGTTTTCCCACTAGGTTGTCTGCTTGTCATTGTATCCTCAAATATACTGGGACAAACATCACATCCGATATGGATGATGGTTACAGGTGCTTTACTGATCATAAGCATATGGGGCGAACAGCGTTATCCATTTCTGAGAAAGATACAGTGGCTGGTTCTTGGTGCATTTCACTATTTCAGTCAACTGAACTGGTGCAGCATGCTCTACTATATGCTTATTATTTCCATGATTCAGAACAAACAGCAGATGACACAGACCTTGCCGGTTTCACTGCTGCTCATGCTTCAATATACGCTGATCCGACTATCTTACGTTCCGATTGAACCATACACTTTGCTTGTATCCTTTTTCGATCTGCTGACTGCCATCCTGATTGTTTTTATATACCATACATTAACGAACAGCGAGTCGGAGAAACGAAAACTTCGGGAAAAGAATACATTTCTGACTCTTCATGATCCTCTGACGGGCTTGCTAAATTATGAAGGTTACGTGGAGGTGCTCCATAAAACGCTGGAGAGAGAACACTCTTTCTTGTTAGTTCTATTGAATGTCAACAATTTCAGCGGGTATAAAAAAGGATCAGATGACCCCTGGTGTTCCGTCATTACGGGGACAGGTAAGATGATTACAAACCAGTTTCCCGAAGCTTACGGGGTATCCCGGTATGCAGGGGACCGGTTTGCTGTAGTGCTGCCTCAGATGCAGCATATCGAAGAGAGGATAGCCTCCCTGCTGTCTAATCAGCTTCAAGGGCTGCAGGTAAGTTACAGCATATCGCATTATCCGAAGTTATCGCAGAACCTGCAGCAGTTCATGACTGCTGCCGAAGACCAGCTGCTTAAGCAGCAGCGCAGCCAGTGGATCAAGAATGAAGAGGAAGTCTTTCGTTCCGAAAGACTGCGGGCTGTGGGTGAGCTTGCTGCTGGCATGGCGCATGAGATTCGCAACCCACTTACCGCTATTCGCGGATTTCTGCAGCTGTCACGTGGACAAGCCTTCAATATTGCACCGTGGTATGAAGTTATTATGAGCGAGGTAACAAGGGTCACCGATTTAACGGGGGAATTTCTGCAATTTTCCAAACCGCAAGCCCATCATATGAAACCCGAAAAGCTGGCACAATGTCTGGAGCGGGTCATGTCTTTGACTGAATCGGATGCTGCTTCAAGAGGACACCGGATTACACTTCATATGAGGGATGAGTCTGTTTGTGTAAATATGGATCGCGATAAAATTGTACAAGTTCTGATCAATCTGATTCGTAACGCATTTGAAGCGATGACAGACCCCGGAGAGGTACATATCGATATGAAACAGGAAGGAAATATCGTGTTGATCTCCTTATCTGATACGGGAAGCGGGATTCCCGAGAGTTCGTTATCTGCCATTTTTAATCCGTTTTTTACAACAAAGGAAGAGGGGACAGGACTTGGCCTTGCGCTTTGTCAGAAAATTATTCAGGATCATAACGGCAAAATAACCGTACAGAGTGAGATGGGCACAGGTTCAACCTTCACATTATGTCTGCCTGCGGAGACAGTGGAAATGTAAACAGGTACATGCCAGACCAGCCAAAAAAGGGGGATAAGGCTTGCTGGGGATGTTATCAGTATCGATGAGGAAAGGGCTGTCCTGCGGCCACCGGTTGTTGATTATGATCAATGATCGATGGAGTTTCGGACAGCCCCTGTTGTGCTGCTCATTTATATAGAAGTATCTCGTGACGTAACTTTGGATACAGGAGAGATGGATAGTTTGCGCCATAACCATTCGACCGGACCAAGTGGATAGAAGCGCAGCCAGAGATGAGAGAAGATCATCAATAACAGGCAGATACCGGCCCATATCAGCAGAATGTACAGGGAAGATGGGCGTCCGCCGAATCCCAGTCCCCAGCCATAGAAGAGTATTGAGGCGATGATATTTTGTAAAATGTAACAGCTCAGCGCCATCTTGCCAATCTCGCCGAAACGCTGGAACAGCCTGTCAAATATACCTTTCTCCATCCCGTAGGCAATGATTCCAAGGTAACCAAGCGTGAGCACAGGTGCACTGATATACCGTACCCAGAGATCCATGATTCCACCGGGAATAAGTAAGAGCAGATTCAGAGGAATACCGATTCCCAGCCCGGCAATCATTAGTTTTCGGCGTTTGAGACGTCCAGACTCGTCGTTGGAGAACACTCCTGTTCGCATGAACATCGCCCCCAGCAGGAAAAGGAAGACATTCAGAGGGATGATAGCAATAGATTCAGCACGGAAAAATCCGAAATGATTCAGCCGAAACATGACCTGCTCCCACCACGTACCGGCAGCGTAGAGCTGCGTAATCGTATCCATACCATTCAAGGCTGCGCCGGATTCGAATGCCAGCAGAGCTGTAATCCCGGTCACGCCAATAACATGTATACTCCCCGCGAGCCAAATCATAACCAGGATGAAGCGCCGGGAACGGTGAATGATCAGGGAAACAATCATGCCAGTGATGGCATAACTCATCAGTACATCATATTCCATTACGAGAATGTAATGCAGTAGACCATCCAGGAGCAGAAGTGCACATGACCAGATATAAACACCAGGCCAAGTGTATCCTTCACGAACAGCCTTTTGTCGTTTTAATTCCATACCAGCCCCGAATAACAAAGTAAGCATGCCCAGAAATTTTCCGTTCACCAGTATGAGCATAATCGTCTGCAGCAAGCGGTCCCCGGAACTCCACCACGGTTCAAGAGCATTTCCAAACACAAGGTTCAGATCGCCAAGGTAAGCAAAAATCCAGATGTTCGTTCCCAGAGTTCCAATAATGGCAAAACCCCGAAGGATGTCGAGCAAGGCGATGCGTTTCATGAAATCCTCCTTTTTTTGGTACAAATGAATTAAAATTAATATAACACAGTTGTGCTAAAAAGAACAATATAAAAATCATGCTTTGTTTTCGCTTTATTAATTGGTAAATATGGTATTATTTAATTGGTGCGGTTTAATCTCAGAGACAGCCGAATATCCAGATTATTGATTTATTGCGGATGAATAAGGAGGCGCTTTTATGATTAAAAATCAATTCATGAACGTTACAACGATGAGATGGAAAACGCTGCTGTCTGCCTTTCTGGCTTTCATTGTATTTGTAATGTCGGTTACACCTGCAATCGCAGCTTCTCCCGGAAAAACGGTAAATGCTTCGGCCAGACTGGCCTACAATCTCAAAGGGCTCAAGTTTGATCGGGTCGTACAAAAGGCTTATGTTGCGGACAAGTATGTATACGTAACGCAGCGGGTAGGTGGGGCGTGTCATCTATCCAGACTGCTGATCAAAGGCAGTGATGCAGCATATGTGGATCATATGACCATTACGAACAGCGGTCATTGTCAGACACTGGATATGTATACGTACAATGGGGCGAACTATTTCTATTTCAGTTCCAAAGCCGACCCGTCCACGCGACAATATTGGTCACTTCAGGTGGCGAGGCTGCAGTACGCGGCCGGAAAAACGGTAGATTATACCGATCTTCATCGGTTCACCTATATGAATTATGCGAACAAAAATGGTTCGAGACAAGGGGAAACGTATCGGGTTGACGGCGGAGGTAACAGTAAATATACAGTGTTCCGGGTTCAGATGAAGAAGGAAAAAAATAAGGCAGATAAGGTGGTATGGTCCATATACGACACGGCTGCATTAAACAGGCTGCTTGATCAGAATAAGCAGGTTCGGATGGACAGCCCTGCTGCAGTTAAAGCTGCGGTCGCCAGTTTTACGCAGTCGGGCAGTGGAATTATTAGACCGAATGGTTCTTTCCAAGGCGTAGACTTACTCGGTAAAACTCAAATCTTTACATCTGGCGGAGCAGAAGGAGAAACTCCTCAGATCGCTAAAATTTCGAGTGCAGGTACTTATCAGTCCCTTGTGAAAATAACGAATGTCGGAAAGCGCGAAATTGAAGGTGTGCAGACGAAGAACGGAAGTGTATATTTCACGATCGTGGCCGACCCCGGAAACAAAAAGAACGGGCAGAAAATATACTACGTTTCGGATAGTTTGTTTTAAGAAACCTCAGACGGGTCTCTGAGAACTGCACTGCGGAAGAAGACTGCAAAATCTCGGGTATGCCCCAGCCGTCGTCCTCACTCTGGAAATTAAGGAGTGCCGGATGACGGTTTTTTTGTGTTGGGTATGGATGCGCAGCCCGTGATAGCGAAAATGGAAGATTTGACCTGTAAACAGATCATATGTTACATTGTTATTAACAAGTTGTTAATAACAAAATGTTAATAACAGAACGGAGGCATCAAATGTGTCTCATATAAGTGAAGAAGAGTTTCTGAAAACCTATGATGCGGGTGAATTCGAACGTCCATCGGTTACCGTCGATATGCTCGTATTTACAATCCGCAGCGGAGAACAGGAAAATTACCGCAAGCTGGCACAGCCGGAGCTTGGACTGCTGCTGATTCGCCGGGGAGGCCACCCTTTTCTCGGACAGTGGGCGCTCCCAGGAGGCTTTGTCTCGATGCAGGAATCCCTGGAAGAAGCTGCTCGGAGGGAGCTGCAGACAGAGACAGGGCTGGATGACATTTATCTGGAACAGCTCTATACATGGGGCGATGTGGACCGTGACCCGCGTACTCGTGTAATCAGCTGCTCTTATATGTCCCTTGTGGACAGCAGTGAACTGCAGCTTCAAGCCGGTGATGATGCCAGTGAGGCGAGCTGGTTTCGGGTGGAGCAGAGGTTAATTGAAGAGAAACGCCATATTCACGAACGCGGACGGGTAACGGAGCGCAGATTGCAGCTTATTTTGACCCATGAAACAGAGCAGTTATCCGCAGTTGTGGAGACGATGGATCAGGTGGAGGGGCGTGTACGGAGCAGCAGCATCAGATTGCTGGACGTTCAGGGGATCGCATTCGATCATGCCCGGATTATTCATTATGCGCTGGAGCGCCTGCGTTCCAAGATTGAATATACCGATATTGCGTTCAATCTGATGCCTGAGAAGTTTACGCTGACGGCTTTGCAGAAAGTCTATGAGATTATAAGCGGCAAAAAACTGCTGGCAGCTGCCTTTCGACGTAAAATGGCGGACTGGGTACTGGAGACGGGGGAATACACAAGCAGTGCCGGTCATCGGCCGTCCCGGCTGTACCGCCTGAATCCAGAGCGAGAAACACTATAGTTGATCTGAGAAAAAGAGAAGACTGCTAATGAAATCGGTAAGAGGTGATACCTATGGAAAAGTTTACATTTTTTTGGCGTACAGCATCGCCGTTTTCCCAATGGTTTCCCGCTAATTTTACGGTAGACGGGGTCCATTATACGAGTGCAGAGCAGTATATGATGCATCAGAAAGCACTGCTCTTTGGCGACCAGAACGCAGCAGACAAAATCATGAAGACCCGTTCGGCTTCGGCACAGAAGAAGCTGGGCAGGCAGGTCGCTGGGTTCGACCAAACGGTATGGGAGGCCGAGTGCCAGCGCATTGTCTATGAAGGCAATCGGGCTAAATTCACACAAAATGAAGACCTGCTGGCCGCTTTGCTGGACACCCGCGACACTACGCTCGTAGAAGCAAGCCCCGACGACCGGATCTGGGGAGTGGGATTGGCAGAGGAAGATGCACGAATTCGTAATCGAAAGACATGGCGGGGAACGAACTGGCTTGGCGAAATTCTTACTCGTCTGAGAGAAGAGATAGGAAGTGATCGAAATGAGTAATGTGGAGAAATACAATAAATACAATGAATCAGGCAGCAGAGTTAATGGGTCTGAACAATCTAACGCATCATCAAAACATACAGGAGTTAATTCGCGTTCCGGGCGCTCTCGTACCGCACATCAGACGTTGGAGATTCTGAAAGAAGGCGTGTACGTGAACGGATATGACCGTGCTGTTCATATCAAGAAAGATATGGAGCAGGCTGTACAGCAATCTGTTCTGTATCGGCCTTCGGAACTTACTGGTCTAGGGGAGAAGCTGCGCGCAGGATCGCAAGTCAGCTCATCCGGAAATCTGCAGAACTCCATATCTACTGGGTCTCAAGGAAAAACAGCACGGATCGAAGTCACCGGAGAAACAACGCTTGCAGCGGCAGCCCGGCTGACTGTGGAAGAAGGAAGAACAGACGTTGTCTGTCTGAATTTTGCATCAGCGAAAAACCCGGGCGGTGGTTTCCTTGGTGGAAGTCAAGCTCAAGAGGAGAGCTTGGCGCGAGCAACAGGACTGTATCCATGCATTGTCCAGATGCAGGAAATGTATGAGTACAATCGCAAGCAGCGCTCCTGCCTCTATTCAGATCATATGATCTATTCACCTCATGTGCCCGTAATCCGGGACGATTATGACCGATTGCTGGATCAATATTACACCAGCTCATTTATTACCGCTCCAGCCGTAAATGCGGGTGTGGTCAAGGAGCGAAATGAAGCGATGGATGAACAAATCAAATCTGTGATGAAGCAGCGTATTCGATATGTGCTCCAGATTGCAGCTGTGCAGGGGCATCGAAGCATCGTGCTGGGAGCTTTTGGCTGTGGTGTGTTTCGGAATAATCCGGTACAAGTTGCAGGGTATTTTGCCGATGTACTGATTGGAGAGGGATACAAGGATTATTTTGATCGTATCGTATTTGCTGTATATGACCGGAGTGCCGGACAGCGAACGCTGGAGGCGTTCAAGCGTTTGAACACAGAAGATGGAGCGTGAGATGGAAGCAGTCCTGCAGCAGCATAAACAGGTCTGAAAGTCATCCATCTTATCCGGGCAAATAAAATAGAGAAGGAAGGGATCGCATGCAGTTTCACGAACGGCAGCAGGATTTATTTGAATTAGAGGAGCATTATAGGCTGGCTCACTGTATTTCAGCAGATGCCAGAATGGGGAAGGGGATTGCGGTGCAGTTTCGGGAGCGGTTTGATCTGCAGGTACTTCAAGACCAAGCTCGGCAGGAGCCTCTGGAGATCGGGCGCTGTTATGCCGTTGGACGCACCTTTAACCTGGTTACCAAAGCGAAGTTTTCGAACAAACCAACGTATTTATCGCTGACTCAGGCAGTAGAATCGATGCGGGATGTCTGTGAGCAGCAGGGGATAACTCATCTGGCAATGCCCCGAATTGGCTGCGGGCTGGACCGCTTAAAATGGGAGAAGGTTAGCGTAATCATTCAGGACACGTTTGCGGATATGGATATCGAAATTGTTGTATGTACAATATGAGCAATGGTGCTCGGTACGATGGATGTTTCTTAACTCGGTATGATGGATGTTTCTTAAATCAAAAAAGCCTCAGCTTGGTAAGGAAGCGCGCGAGGTAGAGGGATGGATAATGCTCATGTTTTCGAATCCCTATACCAAATGGAGATGGAGCATGGTTAATATGCTCTATGCTCTAGCGAACGCTGTGCCTTTGCCGAAGCGAGGTTTTTTGTTTTTTAATCAATAGTGGAAGTGAATATTATTTTTTGGAAAACATCTCTTTGGCTTCATCCATAGCCATTTTGTTACCAATGGAAGAATAATCGAGCCAAGGCTGTGCCCCAATCGGGTATACATGGCCTGCTTTGACCGCTTTTAGTCCCTGCCAGATCGGATTGTTTTGCAGCTCCTTGAACATCGTTTGTGCCTCATCGTCCGAGTTAACCACGACAAAGATGGCGTCAGCGTCGTAGTCTGGCAGCACTTCACGCGATACAACCTGATACGGTTTGGCAGTATCCATTTCTTTGATGCCTTTGGCTGGGGTCAGGCCGAGATCATCGTATAAAATAGGACCCATGGGACGGCGTGTACTGAATACACGTAATTCCTTGGCTGTCACACGGATCGCCATCACGGTACCGTCACCGATCTGATCATGGATCAGCGATTGGACTTCCTTTGTCTCCGTGTCGTAGTCCTGAATATACTGCTCTGCTTCCTTCTCACGGTTTACCAGTTTGCCAATCTCTTTCAGGTGATCACGCCATGTACCCTGATCAAGATTGAACACATGCACAGGTGCGATTTTCTCGAACTTGGCAGTATCGTCACCGGAAAATTCCTCATCCAGATAGATGACATCCGGTTTAAGGGCAAGCAAAGCTTCCATATCAGGGTCTTTGACCGGGCCGAGCGGTGTCGTATCTTTCAGGCGATCAGCTACATGGGACAGAAACCCCTTTGCTTCGCCGCCGATGACAGAACCAACCGGAGTGATCCCGAGGGAAAGCAAATCATTGGTCAGATGGATGGACATGGATGCGATACGCGGTTCGCCGGAAGCTGCACTGCTGTTCGAATCGCCGGAGCCCGAGGTGGACGTTTTGGCTGTCCCGCAGGCTGCGAGTACCAGCACCAAACTGATGGTTAACAAAAACATAAGATTTTTCTTCAACATATTCGTTATTCTCCTTGCACATCTCTTGGATGGAATTCATATTTTTGATTGATAATCATTTGGTCCGTACCAGCAGGTATAAAAAATAAGGTGCACCAATCGCCGCAACAACAACCCCTGCCGGAATGGCATTCGGTGCAAATATCGTCCGGCCGACTGTATCGGCAGCTGTCAAAATGACCATGCCGATCAGTCCTGCGGCCGGAATCAAGTGGCGATGCATCGGCCCGACCAGTCTGCGAGCCAGATGCGGGGCGGCCAGCCCGATGAAGCCGATGCCTCCAGCCATAGATACACTGACTGCAGATAAGGCTACCGAGCAGAGCAGCAGCAGGATGCGCCGGGAACGGACCGGAGTGCCGATGCTGGTGGCAGCGGCATCCCCCAGATGGAAGGCGTCCAGCGTTTTGGAACGGCTCCAGATATAGGCGGTACACAGCACAACCCAGGGAAGCAGTGCCTGTACATGAATCCAGTCACGGCCCCACACACTGCCTGCAAGCCAGCGTGCTGCGAAGGAATACGTGTCCTCGTCCAGACGCAGGGACAGATACAGTGTAAGTGCGTGGAATCCGGCAGCGACGGCAATGCCGACCAGAATAAGTTTAATCGGCGATACGCCGCTGTTTTTGTCATAGGACAGCAGCATGATGATCAGAGCAGCAGCCGTACTGCCGGCAAAAGCAAAGAGCGGAATCAGCAGAGCCACCAAGGTGTCCATACTGAACGACAGGCTGACAAACACAATCAGCCCAAAGGCAGCTCCGGCATGCAGGCCCAGAATTCCCGGGTCGGCAAGTGCGTTGCGTGTAATCCCCTGCAGGGCTGCTCCTGCAATTCCCAGCCCCGCTCCAGCAAGGACGGTCACCAGAATGCGAGGCAGGCGGTAATCAAACAGGATGATTTGGTCCTGTTCGTTTCCTTGTCCCAGGAAGGTCTGTATGACAGCCAGAGGTGACACCCGCACTGTGCCTGTGTTCAGACTGATGAGGATCACCAGTGCTCCCAGACAGAGCAGGACGACGCTGATCATTAGCGATCTTTGGCCGCGCGAGAGCTGATTGAATTTCTTCAGACATCTTGCTGCGGAGTTCTTTCCCCGTTTCATCACTACAAAGCCCTCCTTTCCTTGCGGGCCAGATAGAGGAAGAACGGTACACCGACAAAGGCAACCATGATGCCTACTGCGAGCTCCTGAGGAGGATTCGCGATTCGTGCCCCAAGATCGGCCAGCACCAGCAGTATTGCCCCGAGCAGCGAAGACATTGGAATGATAAGCCGATAATCGACGCCCACCAGTTTACGAGACATATGAGGAATCACCAGACCTACAAATCCAATGGAACCTACAGCCGAGACGGACACACCCGCGAGTACCACGACAGCGGTAAGGGCAAGAAAACGGGTCCAGCGCAGATTCATCCCGAGATTAATGGCGACCTCTTCTCCCAGAGACATGAGCGAAATGCGCCGGGCGAGCGGCATAGTCAACAGCAGCGTAAGCAGCAGCACGGGAAGAACCAGTTTCAGATGACGCCATTCCATGCCTCCAAAACCACCTGCGTACCAGAAGGCCAAGTCCTGGCTCAAGTCAAAATAAATGGCTACCCCTGTACTTAGTGAACCAAGCATGGCAGCGATCACTGCGCCAGCCACCGTGAGCCTGATGGAGCTCAAGCCCCCGGGTGCTGCCATACCGAGAAGGAAGATGAGCAGTGTGCCGAGCACAGCACCTATGAAGGACAAAAGCATGATCCAGCCATAAGGTAATCCTGGCCAGAAGGCAAAACTCAGTGCCACTACAAATGCAGCTCCAGCGTTAATACCGAGAATGCCGGTGTCGGCCAGCGGATTGCGAGTAATGCCCTGCATTAGTGCCCCAGCCACGGCGAATGCCGCTCCAATGACAGCAGCAGCCAGTACACGCGGCAGCCGCAGCTCGTGAATGATCTGATGAGATGTCACAGAAGGGGTATATTGAAACACGGCGGTCCAGACCGTTTCCAGTGTTAAGCCCTTGGCTCCCAAGGAAATGGCGGCAAACATGCTAATCAGCAGGAAGGCGATGGCAGACAGGAACATCAGACCAATGGTTACGGTAGAACGTTGTTTACTTGACGGGCGATGAGGCAGTCCCGGGTGTTGGATACGGGTCACTCCTTTATAACAAATAACAGCTTTCGTTGTTATTGATTATCATTATCAATTAGTGATTATTATAAAATCTTAATCCAGGCCCGTACATGGCATAAATTAAGATTTGGGAAATGGACATTTTATAGATTACAAAAGTGCAGGCTTGTTCGTCAACATCGAGAGTGCTTCATCAAGCTGGATGTTGATGGAATATGGGGCGTAAACAACCCACGCGTTCCAATCGACGAGATGAACTCGCCCGCTGTGAACGGCAGGATGGCTGTTCCATAGCGGATCATTCTTTAATTTTTGCATCAGAGCCGCTCGATTATGCATGCTGTCAGTCGCAAGCACAAGGACATCTGCTTCCAAGCCGTCCCACTCACCGGGAGTGAAAGACATCCAGTTGAAGCCAACCCCCGGAGCTTTACCTTGCAGTTCAGCCTGAATCCGCTTCGGTGCAGCAAGTTGTAACGTGCGGTAGAAAACATGACCGAAGTTACGGTGACTGTACATCCTTGGCCCTTTGGCTGTCAACGTACCTACAGCAACAGTGAGGCTGCCAGCCTGTTCTTTAATCTTTTTGCGTGCTCGCTCCGCTTTGCGCTCATGTCGATCTATCCATTCTTTTGCCGCCTGTGTGCGGTCTACAATGGAAGCAATTTGTTCCAGATGACCGAACATGTCGGTTTGGTTCCACGGAATCGTAATAATCGGTGCGACATCACCAATATGCTCTATCGCTTTAGCCGCGGCGTTATCTTTGGTCAGGATCAGATCGGGATTCACATCCAGAAAAGCCTGCCGTCCTTGTTCCCAAGGTTCATACGCATGAAAAGGCATTTGTAGTGACCGAGGCAGATGCGGCAGATGACCCTGGATTTGGGCTGCGCAGGGTGTGATCCCGAGAGTCATGAGATGATCGGTATAGGGATAAGAAAGTGAAACAATATTGCGGTGAACCTGTTTGGCATAAGCCGTTGGTGCATATCCGGCATGGTTGCGGAAACGCCTGCTGAAATAGAACTCATCACGATAACCGACCTCCCGTGCGATATCCCGTATGCGCAGATCCGAGGTCAGCAGCATCTCCTTGGCCCGGTTCATGCGCAGATGAGTGATGTACTCAATTGGATTTTTCTGCATTCGGCTCTTGAAGAGCTGGGAGTAGTAGGATGGATGCATGCCAGCCAGCTCAGCGAGTGTATCCAGTTTGATCTCATGCATGTAATGCTGCTGCATATATTGAAGTGTTGATTTGAGCCACGACTCGGGATCATCCTGTTCCGGTTCTGCAGCAGGGCTTGAATTATCTTCAGGCCAGAGCATACAGAGCAGCTCAGTCAGCAGCAGCTGTACTTTGATTTCACGGGGGGCTGCTTGGTGATCGGGTTGTGCGAGCTCGGTCAGCTGGGCGGCGATACGTTGAATGCCGTAAAAAGGACCTTGAATCCATCCCGCAACAGGTGAACCATGTTCACGTTCATAGATGCGCCTCGCCTCTGTTTTCTCCGTAACACGAAACAGGTCAAATTCTACAATATACAGCTCGGCATCGTGATCGACATCCGATAGCAGTTCCAGACTTGTTCCAGGCGGGTATAGGCAGGCTGCTTTACGAACGACACGAGTCTGCTCGGTGCCCGCGATATGTGTGCCATTGAATCGGTGCATGTAGATGAAGGTATGATGCGGGAGCTCATCTGAACGCGAATGGAAGCTGCTTGATGTGTTAACATACACTGCCCGTCGAAGCTCAATCAAGGTATGGTCCAGGAACTGGTTAAACTCTGCGCGAAAAGCTGTGTTTTTTGAGGAAAGCTCGGCGTTCTTACTAGTTAATGATGCCCTGCTGCTGCTGGTCATGAAGTATTGTGCAAGTTTGCCCGGAGCGGTCTGGGCGGAACGTTGATTATTAGAATCGCCCAAAGGGCGCTCATGTTTATCGTCTGAAGGTATGCGGCTATGGTCGATATTCGGTTCGCTGATCATGGCTTACCTTCCTTTCTATTTGTTACTCTTGTTGTGCTTATTACTTCTATACTTGTATATTTCAACCTTTATCCTTCAATTTCTATATTTCAACTTACTTGAATTTCTTTATTTCCATTTAGACATTTATTCATCTTATGATTTACTATCAATCCATTTCTCTTGTGAGAAGGGATAGTGCCAAATCACAAGAGATTAATTGAGGCGGCTGTCGTATCCATTTCTGCCGGCCCTGCCTTCGATTGATATACATTCTAGTATATGGTGGTCCGGCTTGTCTCCAAATCATCTTAGCAAATCTGATGCGGAAATGAAATGCAATCAAGGGCAGCATCATTTTCTGACGAAAGGGCTCCTTTTTGGTAAAATAAGAGAGATACGATATTGGCAGGATTGAAAAGGTAGATGGGCAGTACCGAAATATGCGTTAGGGAGGATGCACTTATGGCACGTAAAGCAGGGCAGGATAAGGTACGTTGGGGCATTATGGGCACGGGATGGATTGCTTCCCAGTTTGCCAAAGATCTGGAGCATGCCGGTAACGCGGTAAAAGCTGCAGTTGGCTCACGGACAGCAGGCAGTGCAGAAAAGTTTGCTGCCGAATACGGTTTTGAACACGCTTACGCTTCATATGATGAACTGCTGCGGGACCCTGATTTGGATATCATCTACGTGGCCACTCCACATCCGGTACATAAGGAAAATGTGATGGCTTGCCTTGAAGCAGGGAAAGCGGTGCTCTGTGAGAAACCGTTTACGATGAATTCACGTCAGTTGGAACAGCTGGTGGAAACGGCGCGTGAGCAAAAGCTTTTTCTCATGGAGGGTATGTGGACCCGTTTCCTGCCGACGATTGCCCAGGCACGCGCCTGGATTGCAGAAGGACGGATCGGTGAGGTGCGAATGGTTCAGGCAGACTTTGGATTCCGTATCGGTTGGGAGCCGGAAGGCAGACTGCTTAACCCGGATCTGGGCGGTGGTGCCTTGCTGGATGCCGGGGTGTATCCACTTTCTTTTGCGTCAATGATCTTTGGCGAACAGCCTCAGCATGTATGGAGCACGGCACATATCGGGGAAACAGGTGTAGACGAACAATTTTCTGTCCTGCTGTCGTATTCCGAAGGGCGGTCAGCTTCATTAAATGGCGCGATTCGTTTGAATCTGAACAATGAGGCTGTCATTTACGGCACGGAAGGCCGAATTCGTCTGCCGTTTTTCCTTGCAGGTAAAGAAGCGTATTTACATGTGAACGGACAGGATGAACCAGAGAAATTTGTGGATGACCGGACTTGTATCGGATATGCCTTTGAAGCAGAAGAGGCTGGACGATGCATCCTGCAGGGCCGCACAGAGAGCAGCACAATGAAGCTGGACGAGTCGCTGGAAATCATGAAGCTGATGGATACAGTCCGCCGTCAATGGGGCCTGCGTTACAGATCGGAGTAAGTGTGCCGGATTGTGCGAGAAAGTGTGATGGGACGGACATTGTGTGAAGTTGATAAATTAATGATAGGCTGCATATTGAAAGGATGATATCAGGGGGAGAGCGGATGAAAAGAATATTGATATCAGGCTTTGAGCCTTTTGGCGGGGATGTCATAAATCCGACGGGGGCGTTGATGCAGGCATTACATCATGAGGCCCTGGAGGGTGCGGTAATCAAAACAATACTGCTGCCTGTGCATTTTGATGAATGTGCAGAGCTGTTGATTGCAGAAATGAAGGCTTTTCAGCCGGATGTTGTTATCTCATGCGGCTTGGCAAAAGGCCGAACAGCCATCACACCAGAGCGCATCGCGATAAATGTTAAAGACACCCCGCCCGGATCTTACGGGGATAATCAGGGTCAGCGTCCTGTGGACGAGCCCATTGCGGCGGGAAGTCCCGACGGGTTATTTTCCACCCTGCCCATCCGGGCGATGGTCAATGAAATGGCAGCAGCAGGTATACCGGCAGCTGTCTCAAATACGGCAGGAACTTATATATGTAACAACACGATGTATCGGGTGCTGGATTATATTCGGTTGGAGCAGCTGTCTGTGCAGGCGGGATTTATACATTTTCCGGCCTCTACAGAAATGGCAGCATCGGCGCCGTCAGTCCCTTCTTTACCGCTGTCCATGATGCTGGATGCACTGCGGATCATAATCCGCACGATTGTGTCAGAGACAGAAACAAACACACAGGTGGAAACAATCAAATAAACTGAGTGCAAATAAAACCAACCGTCGAACGAACGAATCAACGAAAGGGCATCTCCAATACGTCACAAAGGTGGCGAGAGGAGATGCCCTAATTCACATGCATATTTAGATTGATGTTTACGTATATCCGCCAATTAGAGGAAGGTTTTGCGAGCTATTGTCCAATATTAAGGAGGTGGACGTTGATTAACCTCAAAGATACTTCGCGTTAGCTCCAATGATACTGCACGATTATATGGCGCAAATTCTAACGATCTCAGCGGACGCTATGCTATGTGCGCCAATTCAGGCGCTTTTAACATTCTAACGATCTGTAGGAACGCTATTTCACGAAAATCAACAAGAGTGAGATCAAAAAGAGTTGTTTTCGGCGAAATAAGGTTTTTGAGGGTCGTTAGATATTGTAGAGTGCAGAAATGGGCCAAATAAGCTCTGTGAGCCTGTGAGGATCTTTAGAGATCGTTAGCAGTTGGTCATCCGAATAATGTGAAGATCAGATCCGTAACAGGTTCAGGTCGAACTCGGGAACCAGTTTTTCTTTCATCGCACGCCCCAGCAGTGCAGTAATGGCGGCATATCCGTCTTCGCCCAGATTGGCACTGAATTCATTGACATACAGATCGATATGTTGAGCAGCCACCTCCGGATCCATTTCCTGTGCGTGTTCCATGACGTAGGATTTCGACTCCTCTGGATGCGCCCAAGCATACTCCACAGAAGCACGGGCCCAATCAGCGAGTGCATGAGCGTCCAGATCACGGCGTGCAATGATCGCACCCAGTGGAATCGGTAAGCCCGTGTCATTTTCCCACCAGCTGCCAAGGTCTGTCATCAGCTGCAGGTTATAGTTCTGGTACGTAAAGCGTGCTTCATGAATGACCAGTCCGGCATCAATCTGACCGTCGCGAACGGCAGGCATTATTTTGTCAAAGGGCATGACCACAATTTCCCCGACACCGCCAGGTACATTTTGCGCGGCCCATAGACGGAATAGGAGATAGGCTGTAGAACGCTCACTTGGTACGGCAACCCGTCGTCCAGACAGGTATGCTGGATCGGTTGTATCATTAGCTGTCAAAACCAATGGACCGCAGCCTCTACCAAGAGCACCGCCAGCAGGTAACAAAGCATAGTTTTCCAGCACATAAGGCAGCGCTGCATAAGAGATTTTCATCACTTCCGGAATCTCCGGTCCGACAGGGCTCGCAGCAAGGCCGTTAGTAATGTCAATATCCGCATATCGAACCTTAAGTTCAGGCGCGCCAGGAATTAATCCGTGCACCCATGCGTGGAAGATGAATGTATCGTTAGGACAAGGGGAAAAAGCAATATTCATGATGTGATAACCTCCCGTAAAATAGAACTTGCTGCCTGGAGCGCATCCAGGGCATCCTTGATGCGCCAAGCGTCGCGGTCGCGTGGACCGACCGCGTTGGATATGCCGCGCAGTTCGAGCACCGGCAGGCCGAACTGCTGCGCGGCAGCTGCCACGCCGAAGCCTTCCATGCCTTCGGCGGCAGCATCCGGCACGCGGCGCAGCAGCTCCGCAGCCGTCTGGGCTGTCCCGGTCGCCGTGGACACGGTGACCGCGGTGCCCCCGCTGACAGCGAGCCCTGCCCGCTGCAGCTCATGGCGAAGGCGCGCGGCAAGCACCGCGTCCGCCGCCACACGGGACGAGCCGAATCCGAGCTCGTCCACAGAGAGAAAGCCGTCTGGCGTCTGCGAGCCCAGATCGGCAGCAGTCATGGCGTCGGCTACCACGATGGAGCCGACGTCCGCCCGGCCGGGGAACCCGCCGCCGATGCCGGCACTGATCACCAGCCCATAGGCTGATGATCGTGCGCCGGTCCCGGCAGCGGGCCCCGGCCCTGAAGATGCGGCAGAAGCCTGTGCCGCATCCAACTCAGCTGGCGCAGCGGTGCCCTGCGCCAGCTCATGTGCACTTGCCGCTGCTGAAGCAAAAGCTATGGCAGCGGCAGTTCCTGCTGCGGCCGAGGCAGGGCCAACGCCCGCCGCAATGACATCAAAGCAAGCTGCAGCTTGCTCACCCAATCCGCGAAGAACGGCATCCTTTTCTGCATCAACTGCTGTTACAATCAGCACGCGTGAAGAAGCATAGAGTTCATTCAGAGAGTCTTTGGTGTCTGAAATTAAACTTGGATTCTGGCTTGAACTTGTATTTGTATTTGTATTTTTAGTTGAACTTGAAGAAGCATCTAAAGTAGAACTCGAGGTTGAAGTAAAACTCGAGCTTGAAGTAGAACTCAAACTCGAACTTGAAGTAGGATCCGAAGTAGAACCCCAAGTAGAATTTGAAGCTGAGTTTGAACTTGCAGTCACTGAGGCGTTTATCCCGGCTGTTTCTGAGGGATCACTGCTGCGGGCCGCTGCATATAAACGGTTGTTACGTTCAGCAGGCTGTGGTTGTCTAGTCATTTTCAAATGCTCCTTATAAATGAAATAAATCATAAACGAAATAAACGATAATGAAATATAACGCAACATAATCAAAATAACATGAAGACATCAATGAAATGATTTGAATCGAATGGACCCAGAGATATAAACCAAAACATATAAACCAAAACATATAAACCAAAACATATAAACCGAGATATAAACCTAAATTATGAACCAAAAAGATATGAACCAAAAAGATATGAACCAAAAAGATATGAACCAAAAAGATATGAATCCAATATTTAAACTAAATGAAACAATAAAAAAGAGATGCTGCAAAATTTAAAAGTAGATGTCAGGTAGATAATTAGACCACACAGTAAGCAAGAAAATGATCTTCAAGTCTTTCTAATCTTTAAAGATTGAAACTTTATAGTCTGTTACATTGAGTGTCCATAACAAGAGGACAAATAGGGGTGTTTGTCTTTCAAAGAGTGGACAAAGCTCTCAAAAAGATACTATCTTTTGTCCATAGATTTAGATACTATATATAGACTAAAATCTTAATAATAAAACTTTTTATCTATATGTAGGTCAGGGGTGATGAGGGGGCGATCTGAAATATTTGTCCGCCTTTTGATAAACAAATCTCTGAAATGTGCACGAGAGACGGACGAGTTGGAAACGATTTGAAGTATTTTAGATACCCAATTTCACTAACCTGATCTAAATAACTTAATTTCAATATCCTGAGCAGCACAACGCAACTCAACAAACCTAAACAGCACGACTAACCAAAAAAATAAGACTCTCCTAATAAGGTGACTAACTTATATAATTTAACTGACTTAGATTAATTATTCCTAATTTAACTAACTAACTATCTAATTATCTAACTAACCCGCCCAGCCTAATCATATTAATTCCAACCTAACTCAACTCAAACCAATCCAAGTCCAGCCTAACTCAACCCAACCCCAATCCAACGCAACCCAATCCAACTCATCCAAACCGAACCCGATTCAACCCATATTATCCCTTACCACCCGAGTTCAGTACCAAGTTCAATCGCAGTTCATTCCCAAATTCAATCGTGGTCCAATCTAGACAGGCAGCTGATCCGATCCGTATTCCCAGTACATTCTCAATCTGCCAGATATTCCGCGTTCTAAAGGCAGCTGCCCAAGAATTAATGCAAATCTAAGCATTACAATGAGATAACCGAGGTACTCCCATCATATCGAAGGGGCCAGCGCAGAACAACCTTTCGGAGGCATTTTGTCTGAGAGGCATCACATGTTGCGATAATGACAAATAATAATATTTCCGCATACTCCATAAATGCAGCCCTGTCGTCGTATTACCCTCGTATCATCCTACGCGATGATTACCCATTCGATATCTTCATGTTCATTATCACTTTGTAAGAAATCTCTATCGCTTTGTCACACTGTACAAGTCATCAGGAGATTGAAGTTTTATTTAAAATGAGTTTGAGACACGCTCTCCCTGTAAAACAAATAGGATTAACAACAGCAGCTGACGCTCCTGCTCATTATCCTCACATATATCGATATGTCAATTATACCATATAAGGAGACTTCGTTAATATTTCATCCACCTGGGAAAAATCAACAAACCATGTTGACAATCTGTATTAAGTGTATTAATAATAGTAGTACAGTTAATACGGTGCGCGAATGGACGAATGAGGGGTAAAGATCTTTTTCCCAAATTAACTGATAAAGACTGCAGCTGAGCTAACTGGTCAGGAGTTAAGCCCAAACGAGCACCGTGGAGGCATAAAGGTTGACAGTTAACCATTTTAGAGAGGAGGTGCGGGATGTTCGAATTGGATGTACGCAGCCGTAAGGCGATCTATGAGCAGCTGGTGGATAAAATCAAAGAAATGATCGTATACGGTATTCTGAAACCCGATGAGCAGCTTCCTTCCGTTCGGTCATTATCAACACAGCTCACCGTGAACCCGAATACAATTCAAAAGGCATACCGTGAGCTGGAGCGAGAAGGTTATATTTATTCCTTGCAGGGTAAAGGAAGTTTCGTATCATCATCTGTGGAACATCCGAAGGAGGCTATGAAAGATGAGATCAGAGAGTCCTTGGTGAAACTGATTGCTGAAGCTTCGTTTTCCGGTTTAACCAAGGCGGAGATGACTCTTTTGTTTGAAGAAGCGATGGCCCGTATAGAGAAGGAGGTGCCTCATGATTGAGCTTAATCAAGTCATTAAAGCTTTTGAACAGGAAAAGGCCGTTGATGGAATAAGTATGCACATACATAAGGGATCGATTTACGGTCTGCTCGGATCTAACGGGGCAGGCAAAACATCGCTGCTCAAAATCATTGCAGGGATCTATCGTCAAGATAGTGGAACTGTACGTATCGAAGGAGCGGAAATCTATGAAAATCTGGATCTTAAAGGTCGTACCATTTTTATGGCCGATGCACCGTACTTTTTTCCACAATCTTCGATAACTCACATGGCTCAATTTTACCGTTCCGTGTATCCACAATGGAGTGATGAGCGATTTAATCAACTGGCTTCTGTATTCAAACTAGATGTGAAACGCAAGCTTCATCGCATGTCCAAAGGCATGCGCCGTCAAGCCGCGGTATGGCTTGGACTCAGCTGTATGCCTCAGGTGCTGCTGATGGATGAGCCGATTGATGGCCTCGACCCTGTTATGCGGCAGCAGATCAAAAACCTGCTGTTCCAGGAAGCGGCGGAGCGTCAGGTAACGATCATCATCTCGTCCCACAATTTGCGGGAGATCGAAGACCTCTGTGACCATGTGGCTATTATGCACAAAGGCCAAATTATCGTACAGAAAGATCTGGATGACCTTAAGTCGGACACACACAAGATTCAGGTTGCTTTCCGCCACCCGGATCATGCCGGTTCGCTGCAAGAACAGGTTCACATTTTGCATGAAGAAAAAAGAGGAAGTGTCACCTTGTACATTGTTAAAGGTCATCGTGAAGATGTTACGGCGCAATTTCGTCTGCATGATCCGTATCTGCTGGATGTGCTGCCGCTGACGCTGGAGGAAATTTTTATCTATGAAATGGAGGGTGCGGGTTATGACATTCAACCGATTATACTTTAACCGCGGCATCCTGTACCAAAATCTAAGGCAGCATGGATGGCTGGGTATCATTTATCTGCTTCTGTTGTTATATTCACTTCCGTTATTTATCGGTACACAGTACCGAGATTATACAGAAGAAATCAGCACTTTGTTCAGAGCGCGTGGAGAATTTCACTGGTTCTTCGCGATAACGGTTCCGGTCGCGATCGCATTATTCCTGTTCCGGTACATTCAGGCCGGTGGGCCTGCTTCTGTATATCACAGCCTGCCGCTGCAGCGTAAACATCTGCTGACGATGAACCTGCTGACGGGATATGTGATGATTCTGGTTCCTATCTGGATTACAGCCGGAGTTACCGCGTGGGTGTCCGCCGCTCTGGAGGAACCTGCTTTTATTTTTGACGGCAGTGTGATCTGGATGTGGGGCGTGACGATGAGTGTGATCTCTTTGTTCATGTTTATGCTGACCGTGGCTGTAGGCATGTGTATTGGGCAGTCGATCTTACAAGGGCTTACTGTGTACGGTATCAGCCTGATTCCAATAATCTTCTGGGGAACTTTTGAGATGCATCTGAAGCGTTATTTGTTAGGTTTTCCAGAGCATGCGCTCAAATCCGGTATGGAAAGCATATCTCCGGTCACCCGAATGAGCGTCCTTCAAGATGCCCCAGGCTGGAGCGAAATTGGTATCTATGCTGGCTTGACGGTGCTCCTTATCGTTCTGTCATATCTTTTGTATCGTAAACGGCATGTGGAATCGGCCTCGCAGGCCATTACATTCCGCATTGTGAAGCCAATCTTTCGTTTTGGATTTATGTTCACGCTTGTGCTGCTGGGTGGTGCGTACCTTTCGGCAATTGCGCCCAGAAATTCGGAGTTATGGGGCATCACAGGATATATTATTGGAGGCATTGCCGGTTATATTGGAGCCGAGATGATTATTCGCAAAACCTGGCTAATCTGGAACGGTAGTTTACTGCCACGATTTGCTGCCTACGGGATTGCGGCGGCACTGATCCTGTACGTGCCTGTTGCGGATTGGAACGGTTATGCAGCCAATGTGCCCTCCAGGGACAATGTAGAGAAGGTGCGTATTGGCGGCGATCGTTCTATCTATGTTGATAATAAATATGTGAAGCTGGATGACGAAAAGTTATACTCTAACACGTCGGGGTATATCGAGGCGGTTCTTGACCTTCATCAGAAAATTGTGGATGCCGATCCGTCTCTTCAGGACAGGGGACAGAATCAATATATACCAGGAGAAGAGAGCGTCATTATTGATTATAAGTTAAAGAATGGGAAAACCCTGTCTCGGCAATACACCGTTTTAGAGCCCCATTTTCAATCGGAGTTCGAGAATATGAAAAACTGGGAGGATTACAAAATAACCAGATATGAAACTTATGCACTGGATGACGACGTCCGAAGTATTGGTATCCGGTCAAGTTTCCTCAGAGAGCGTGCTGTACACATCAGTGATCCTCAGTTAATCCGTGAATTCAAGGCGCTGCTGAAATCGGAAATTTTAGATCAAACGTATGAAGATCAGAAATCCGAGTGGGACTCTCTAGCATCAGCTGAGATTTATCAGAATTATATGGATGAGTCATCGCCCAAGCATATGTTGGATCGGCCTAATCTTAGTTCAACATATGAGATTAAAGCAACCTATAGCCGCTTGATTCAATGGCTCAAAGATAACAAGCTGTATGATCAGCTGCAGGTATCCACGGACGAAATTGCCTCAGCCCAGTTTATCAAACAGGAGACTAACAGCCCTGGTAAAGCTAAACTGGTTTATCCTGATCCGCAATTTATCGATGAAAACCTGACTGGAAACCGAAAAGTCGCGACCAAAAATAAAAAAATTATCAGCGAACTGCTCCAGCGTCAAAGATCGGGTCATTACACGGAAAGGGATACTGTCTATCAGATCAAGCTTAATTTTGTCAAAGGCCAGAGTGTCTATATGATGTTAAAAGAGGAAGATCTGACAGAGGACATGAAAGCAATTTTGGTAACGCCTTAAAACAAGCTGTAAACTGTCATGCACATCGTAATTCATTGCACTTAATCTGCAGAGTTCGTTAACCTTTGCAAAATAAAGTACTGCAGCATCCAGCTTGACCAAATCACTTATGTGGAATATATTAGAAAAAAAGATTCAACTGATTCGCTGGTTCAATGAATCTTATAGGGAACGGCTCATGAGGGAAGCACCCGTAAGAGCAGGCATACTGCCTGACTTACGGGTGCTTTTTGTCGTTAGCTGGATTGTTAGGGAGAATCTACAGCAGGGTCATGAATCAGGTCGTTAACCGGGCTGTTAGCTAAATCATGATCCAGGTCCTTATTTCAGGTCATTAGCTGACACGGGCTAAGTCGTTATTTAGGTCATTAGTTAGCTTAGCCAGTGACTTCGTCCTTATTCGGGTCAGCGGATACTGTCATTGAATCTTGAGCAATGGAAAAGAGGAGGAATTAACGTATGCATCTGAACTTCAAGGAGAGAGCAGTAACAGGGCATTATTTAACATTCATGAAACAATCGAAAAGGGTTGGGGCGAAAGAACCGGAGAGAGTATTGATGGGACAGAGACTGCTCATTGTGTTTGCTGTGATGTTCAGTATTGGATTGGTTTGGTCTTCAGCTGCAGTACACGGTGAGGGCATCGGTCTGAATGTAAATGCAGAGAAAGCCTGGAACACGGTATTGGACAAGGCGGATGCACAGACCAGACGTTCCCTGCAGCAGTCCTATGAGAGTGCTGGGAAGTGGAAGATACAAAAAGAGATGTGGGAACAGAAAACCAAACAGCTTCGGACTGAAAATGCAGCTGTATTGGTGCAGCTTAAAAAGAGGATAAGAGATACTGATGCTGCCAAACTGGCGGCTCTTCAGGAAACATTGGAGCATACGCAGGCGCGTTACGAACCGCTGTTTCAACTCTACACCTCACTAAACAAGCAGCGATCTGCGGCCAAAGCTGTTCAGAATAAAGAGTGGAGTGCAGCTGTTCGTGCTCAGACGGACAAGTTGAAATCGATAGTACAGCTGGCTCGGGAGGATATTCGAGCGAAGAAAAAGGATCTTGCTGAAGCACGTAAACGGAAAAATACCGAAGTGAAGCGGCTGCGAACGATGTTGAAGGGAACGGGTACTGTAAAGAAACAGATACAAACAGCCAGGAAACAGGTCAGTCTGTCCAGAGAAAGATATTCCAATGTGCTCCGCAGCTTCAAGCAAACGCTGAAAAAGGGTCAGCCTGCACGCGTATTAAACGCTCTGGGCTCCGTGGTTTCTTCGGCTGAGAGGTGGGCATCTGCCAACCGGAACTTATATACCCTAGAGCAGAAAGTAACTGCGATCTACGTGAAAGTCAGTCAGGAGATTAAAAGCAGCTCTTGAACAAAGCGGCTTTCTAATCCGATGTTTGATCCGCTGCTCGCTCTCTATCTTATAGAAGAAATCAGCACATATCTTAGTGAGAACTGATGTTACCTGAATAGGATAGAGCAGCAAAAGAAAGCGCTCATACGAGAAACTTGATCTGCTCTGATGCGTACACTCTTTTAAATAGGTTAGTTCGGTAATCACGGAGCGAGGTGCAGGTTGTTGCAGACCAAGGTAGAGAAGAAACATGAAGATAGCGCCATGTTGAAACGTGGGAACAAAACCAATTCGAGGCATGCAGGCAGAACAGGGTGGAAACGTAAACGTTACTGGCTCCCTATCGCTGTATTGGTTCTGGTTACAGGATTTGTAGGAATCAGTGCGCAGTTTACGCCCAAAATAACTGTTTTTTTGCTGAAGTCCGGAATTGAATGGATCTCTTCAAACGGGAACAGCAGGGATACGAATGAATGGGAAGGGATTACTCGTATTAGCGATACAGCCTACGCCAACGAAGGCCATCAGAGCAGTACAATGGATATTTATTATCCGTCTACAGCAGCTGGAGCACTACCAGTAATACTGTGGGTTCATGGCGGCGGGTGGGTAATGGGCGATAAAGAAGATATCGCCGACTATGCGGTGCAGTTAGCCAAACGTGGTCATGTGGTGGTCAGCATGAATTATGCACTAGGACCGGATACAACCTACCCCATGCCTGTAATTCAAACGAATCAGGCGTTAGCTTATATTAAAAATCATATCAGTCAACATCAAGGGGACCCGAACAATATATTTCTTGCAGGCAATTCGGCAGGTGCTCAGATTGCAAGTCAAACTGCGGCGGTGGTGACAAATCCCGACTTGGCAGAACAAATGAACATCGCCCCTTCGCTTGAGCCAGGACATTTAAGAGGAGTGCTCTTATTTTGCGGACCTTATAACCTGGGCACAGTCGAACGTACAGGTTTCCCCTTTATGCGTACATTTCTGTGGTCATATACGGGAACCAAGGCATACGAACATGATCCGCGTCTGAATGAAATGTCAACGGTACTTCAGGCCTCCGCTGCGTATCCACCTTCATTTATAACCTCCGGAAATGATGATCCCTTGACTGTACAGTCCATTGAATTGGCTGAGGCGCTGAAACGTCAGGGTGTCACAACGGAAACATTGTTCTTTGAAGCCACTTCGGAGAAATTGGGGCATGATTACCAGTTTGATCTGGGAAGAGAGGCTGCACAGCAGGCAATGAAGGCAACGGTTCAATTTATCCAGAATTATAAATATTAGTAGGGATAGGCTGCATGTCGACATTGTCTGGCTGTACAAAAAGAGGGTGCCCCGGCAGTTAACCATGAAGAATCATGGTAAAAATGCCGGGACACCCTTAGGTTTACTTTGATTGTTTACTTATCGACCAGAACCAGTAATCTGCGCATGGCCTCTTCAACCGTTGCACGTGGACAGGCTGCGTTGATGCGCATGAATCCCGCACTTTCTTCCCCGAATACCACTCCGTCGTTAAATGCGAGTTTGGCCTCATGCAGCAGTTTGCTGCTTAATTGTGCATGATCCATGCCTAATCCACGGAAATCGACCCATAACAAATAGGTTGCTTCTGGTAGATGAACATGAACGCCGGGTATATGCTCTGCAATAAACTGCTGTATATATTCCATATTACCGCGAATGTAGGTCAGGCATTGGTCAAGCCAGTCTTCAGCACCGTTATAGGCTGCTTCGGTGGCTGTGGCTCCCAATGTGCTGATGCTGGACAACCCCATGGTGGAGACACCTTGGGCAAAATGCGCCCGCAGATCGGCATTTGGAATAATGATATTGGAAGTAGATAATCCCGGGATATTAAACGTTTTGCTCGGTGCTGTACAGATGATGCTGTGATCTGCGATCGCTTCCGAGATCAGGCTCAGCGGTGTATGGGCTCCGCGTTCATACACAAGATCGGCATGAATTTCATCAGAAACGACAAGTACATTATATTTTAAGCACAGCGCCGCAAGTCCTTCCAGTTCCTCGCGAGTCCATACGCGTCCGACCGGATTGTGGGGGCTGCATAGAATCAGCATTTTCACTTTACCGGTCTGCAGACTTGCTTCCAACTGGTCCAGATCCATCGTGTACTGTCCCTGCTTTTCGATCAGCGGATTCATAATCAGCTCCCGGCCTTGATCCCTCACTACATTATAGAAGGGGGGATACACTGGAGTTTGAATAATAACAGCGTCCCCTGGCGAAGTAAACTGCTGCACTGCTATGCTGAGTGCTGGTACGATACCTGGCGTAAATACGATCCAGTCTGCATTGATTTTCCAGTTGTGGCGCCGTTCCATCCAGTCTGTGACTGCAGCATGATAGGCTTCGGTACGAAGGGTGTAGCCCAAAACTCCATGACTCACTCGTGTATGCAGTGCTTCAATAACGGAGGGCGGAGCAGCAAAATCCATGTCGGCCACCCACATCGGGAGTGCATCTGTTACACCGAAGAAGTGCTCCAGTCCGTCCCATTTCTCGGAACCGGTAGACAACCGGGTCAATGGTGTATCAAACATACTGTGATTTACCATAACAAAAGGTCCTCCTCGAATCATTCATTCGTTGTTGCGTCCTTCAAACAAGACCTCATTATCTAATACATCGTATAATTTCGCAACTTCCAAACCATTTTTATATGCCGCAAGTCCTGATTTCTGCAGATTTTATTTACAACCTTTCATCAAGTGCTTATGATATGGCTAACATGAAGTGAGATTAAGAAATAAGGGTATACAATTCCTTGTTATAAGAATTATGAATTCGCGGCATCGTATTATATTCTATTGAATTTTGGAGGAGAATAAACATGAAGAACAAAAAGTGGCTGATTGCTGCAGGTGTATTTGGCATGGTACTTACAGGATCAGCAGGTGTGTACGCAGGTACGCAGCTGGAGACCATCAAAGCATATCTGAATCATGGACTTGCACTAGAAGTAAATGGACAGAAATTTACACCGACAGGTGATCAAGGTAAAAAGCTTGCACCGATTACGTATCAAGGCAGTACATATCTTCCGGTTCGCTCCGTAGCAGAAGCATTGAATACCGAAGTGAAATATGATGCCAAAAATAATAAGGTAAGCATCGGTTCTTCCAGCTCTTCAGGCGGATCTGCATCTAGTGGTGGCGGTGAATCAGCGTCTCCAACCACAGGTACGAACACTCAGGCTTCAGGCGTGAAGTCCAAGTATTTGCCAGCTGATTTCCCGCTGCCAAAGGATGCTAAAACAACCAGCCTTATCGAGAATATGGTTGATGGTAACAAAAAAGTAGTCCTCATCTACACAACCAAGGAGAACTTGACGACAATCGGTACATCCTACAAAACCTATTACCAGAACAAAAACCTGACTCAAAAAAGTGAGGATATTCAAGCTGATGAATTCAGTATTTTGGGCCGTGAGGAAGGCAAGTACGCTGTGACCATTACAGGTAATGTGTCCTCGGACAATAAGGATCTAAATGAAGTTACTGTCATTTGGGGAGAAGAATAAGAGGTTAGTGCTGTGTCTCTCTATTGAAATAGAGCAAGCCGTTGGTCTGCAATCCTTAGGGATGGCGGACAAACGGCTTTTTAACGTGCACTGCAAGGCTTCTCTTCGTACAGGTTCAGCTTATATCACAGGTATTCGTTAAACCACCCGATGATATGCTCCAGTCTACGTATTCTCAAGTGAGGATGTCCTCCGCGGGACAGCTCATGGTTGGCACCAGGGAAGCGAACAAGACGAGTCGTCTGCTTAAGGCGTTTTAACGCTACATACAACTGCTCGGCCTGCTCAATCGGGCAGCGGAGATCTTGTTCGCCATGAAGAATGAGCAGGGGTGTCTGCACATTGCCGACATAAGCGAGCGGGGAATGCTTCCACAGTTTTTCCGTGTCCTCCCAGACGTTTCCGCCAATCTGATCCTCCGTGAAAAAATATCCGATGTCACTGACACCATAGAACGACAGCCAGTTGCTGATGGATCGCTGGGTAACAGCGGCTTTGAAGCGGTTGGTATGACCGACGATCCAGTTGGTCATAAAACCGCCATAGCTTCCGCCTGTTACGCCCAATCTGGATGGATCAATAAAATGATATTGTGATAAAGCATAGTCCACAGACTCCATCAGGTCCCGGTAATCACCGCCGCCGTAATCTTCACGACAGGCATTTACGAACTGCTGTCCATATCCCAGACCTCCACGCGGATTGATATACATTACAGCATAACCTTGAGCAGCAAGAAGCTGAAACTCGTGCATGAAGGTGTAACCATACATCATATGCGGGCCGCCGTGGATTTCAAGAATGGTTGGGACTTTGACACCCTCGACGATGCCATGAGGTTTCATAATCCATCCCTGCAGCTGCATTCCATCGGAGGACTCGAGCCAGAACGTTTCCGGTGTGCTCAGCCATATATCCTGTTCCAGTTGTGGATTGCTCCGAGTGAGGCGTACCGATTCGGCCCCGGCATCATTCGGCTGCTCATACAGATACAGATCACCTGGATGCTGCGGATCGGCAATCGCCGCTACAATCTGGCCTTGTGCCAGCTCGGCAAACTGATATATCTCACATTCATCCGGCAAAATGTAATCGGCATAACTTCCATCCACTGCAAATCTTGCTATCCGCACGCTGCCATGTATGGAAGCAAGACAGAGAATGGATGAGCCATCCCGTGAGTACATCGGACCTGTCGTGACGAGATGAGACCGCATGTCACCGACCAGGCTGTGATGCAGCTGCACATCCCAATGCGTGCTTAAACATTCGGGTGTTCCGCCCGTTATCGGGAGTATATACAGCTTCACAAGGGTAGCGTTGCCATAAGAACGATCGCTGGCGAGCAGGGCCAGCGACTGTGCATCGGGTGCAAAAGCAAGCCGGTAAAACGTGTATCCTTCCGGGGTTAATTGCTGGAGATCTGATCCGTCGGGTTTGGAGCTATAAACATGATTGGTTAACGTAAAGTCACTGTAATCCTCGCCTTTTTCAGGCATTTGGGTGATCCAGGCAATCCGTGTTCCATCGGGTGACCAGGCGTAATCGCCGATATCATAATGACCTGTCGTTACAGGTATTGCTTCTGCGCTGATTGGCGCAATAACAAACAGATGAGAATGCCGGCCGTTCCATATTCCGCTGCTGTCCGATTTCATGCGAATCCGGTCTATGACCTTTTCTTGAGGAAGAGTGCTGTCTTTACCGGTCCCCTTCGTGGGGTCTGCCAATGGTGTTCCCTGCTCTTCATCCATATCTACAGAGGATTTTACAAGCAGTGTTCTGCCATCCGGTGACCATAAGAAGGAACTCACACCATGTTTCAGATGACTGATCTGCTGAGCCTCACCACCATCCGAAGCAATGAGCCACACCTGAGAACTGCCGTCCACCTCACGTATAAAAGCAAGCTGTTTCTCATCCGGTGACCATGCAGGGGAATGATCGTTCTCACCAGAGGTAAAGGGCCTGTCCTTCCGACTGTCGAGATGAAGCAGTCTCAAGTGAGAACGATAGCCGTTATGTTTGTCATTGACTTGTCGGCTAACATAGACCAGATGTCCACCTTGGGGAGACGGAACCGGATCATTAACCCATGTAATCTGAACCAAATCTTCCGATGTCATACCGCGTTGTTCGTTCATCATGTGCCCTCCCGTTATCATTCAGATTGGATAATTTCCTAAGCTTTCCATTTATATTAACGGAAAGACAGGCAGGGGACAATAACTTACTGAATGAAGTATGTTTAAGATCAGCTCGAAATGGTTTAATGTACAATGCAGTTCCTGTTTTGAACTGTGCACTACATAGCGGCAAGAAGGAGGAAGTTACGCTTGAACACATCTTATGGGCAGCACGTGGAATATCCGAGCAGGAGAAGAATGGCTTGGCTTACAGCAGGGTCGGCGCTTTTTGTGAGTGCTGGGTTCTTCCTGATGTTTGACCGTTCATCAGAAGCAGGGGCTTCCATCATATCAAGTGTGATCGGCCTGTTATCGGTCCTCTTTTTTGGAATATGTTTCGTTTATAGTTTGGTACAGATGATTAGGAAAGAGCCTTCTTTTGTCATGAATGAGCACGGATTTATTGATTCTTCCTCTTATACTGCAGGCGGAAAAGTGGCATGGGAGGATGTTGAACATATTTTTATGTATGAGCTGATGGGACAGCAGATGATCGGTGTTAAACTTCAGGACGAGAAGGCATTTCTGGAGCGTCATAACGGGATGAAACGCAAGCTCATGATGGCGAACAGCAATATGGTTGATGCGACGGTCAGCATTGCTCAAAATAGCATTTCCCTGCCGCTGGATCAGCTGTACCTTAGAATGTTGGAGCATTGGCAGCATGTGAAGGATAACAGGGCATATGACTTGAAAAGCACGAATGAATACTGACTGCCTAGAGCTGTTTTATCGGCTTGAAGCAGTCTTTTTTTGAATCGTATATAACGACTAGAGGAGCAGGTCTTAGCGATCTGCTTTTTTTGTAATGTAAAAAAATAGGCTTTACAACACTATATCACTAGTGTACTATGTAACTAATACAGTGACACGGAAAGGAGCGAAAATATTGTGCCTATAGATTTTGACAACAATCTGCCAATTTATCTGCAGATTATGCAGCACATCAAACGGCAGATTGTAACCGGAACCCTCCAGGCAGGGGATAAAATTCCTTCGGTTCGTGAACTGGCTGCCGAACTGCAGATTAATCCGAATACAGTACAGCGTACATTTCAGGAACTTGAGCGGGAAGAAGTGGTTGAAACAAAGCGGGGGTTGGGCAGATATGTAACAAGTGAGGAGAGGAAGATCATGCTGATCAAAAAGGAAATGGCCGGTGAACTGCTGGATCGCTTTCTCACCGGAATGCAGGAACTCGGAATTGAAGAGCAGGATATTGTGTCCATTGTGACGGACGCTTTGGCAGAAGGTAGTCAGAAGAAAGGGGAACAGACACATGAGTAACATACTTGAACTTAAGCAGGTCAACAAAGTATACGGCAGGAAGCAGGCATTAAATAATGTCTCACTCCATATCGCTCCTGGACGAATCGTAGGACTGCTCGGCAGCAACGGCAGCGGAAAAAGCACATTGATGAAACTTGTTGCAGGTTTGCTTCATCCTGCAAGTGGAAGTATTGAGGTCACGGGCCAACCGATCGGTCTGGAGACGAAATCGCTCGTTTCATTCATGCCGGATCGTCCATTAACCGAGAAATGGATGAAGGTAAGGGATGCGATTGCGTACTACCGTGATTTTTTTGCAGATTTTGATGAGGCAAAAGCACGGGAGATGCTGGAGTTCATGAGTCTCGCAGAGGATGATCGTGTTAGTCACCTGTCCAAAGGCATGAATGAGCGACTGCAGCTAACACTGGCATTGTCTCGCAAGGCGCGATTGTATTTGCTGGATGAACCCATTGGCGGAGTCGACCCGGTAGCCCGGGGCAAGATTCTGGATGCCATTGTTAAGTTTTACGATGAGGACAGCAGCCTGATCATTTCCACACATCTGGTGAATGACATTGAACGCATTTTTGATGAAGTGATTTTTATTCGGGAAGGCAAATTGGTGATGCATGAGGAAGTCGAGACAATAAGGCTGAAACATGGAAAAAGTGTAGATGAGATGTTCAAGGAGGTCTATGCAGAATGATGACATTGTTGAAGTATGACTTTAGAAGAAACTGGAACACCCTGCTGGCAGGAGTCGTGCTCCTGATTATCGTTCAGCTGGCGCTGACCATATTTGTATCTGGCGTCACTGGAAATGTGCTTGGTATCATGGCATATGTGGGAGCAGGTGTGGCGATTTTTGTGAAAATGATTAAAACCTATACGGCAAACATTCGCTCCTACAATCGACGTCTTATCCCGGTAACGGGGCTGTCTCATGTCATGTCGCCTATCATTTTTGGTGCGCTTTGCGGACTAGGCCTGCTGCTGCTTGGTTTTGTCCACGTCTGCCTGTATGTCACAATGAAACTGGAGCTGAGTTTGTTAGCGTTTTTTGATGTACCGAATATAAATATTGCTGAAGTCATGAGTACATTGTTATTTACAGGCTGGATTGTTTTATTTATGACGATCATTGTCTTTTTCTCCATTAGCGTCGCAGGCACTTTTCGCTGGAAAACAGGCCCATGGATCGGGATCGTCACGTTCTTGATCTTAATCAACCTGCTTAGTTGGCTGGAGAATGTTGTTTTTGAAGGGAAGTTCAGTCCCAACGATCTGTTCCAGTTCACCGAAGAAAGCACGGGCATCTCATTTTCAGCCAACGGTGTCATATGGGCCGATGGTCGGTGGGGAACTACACTGTTTGAAATGGCGCTTGCTGCAATTCTAGTGTGGGCCATCATTTACATGAACAATAAAAAAGTAGAAGTCTGACCCCTGCGTCAGCAAAAGAATACAGGACGGGTATAACGGGCGGCGAAGCTGCTCGTTTTTCTTTTTGGAAGAAATGATAGGATATATGCACCCTATTCCAGATTGAATACGTAAATTTATGTATAATGACTGCGAATAGAGTAATAAAAGATGGATTAACATGATGAGCATCATTAGACAGGGCAAAAACAGGAAGGAGATAGAGATATGCAGTTATACTTCAGAGATAATTTTTTCAATGCCGGATATACCGAAATTTTGAATGCCGATCAGGAGCGGGCAGGACACCTGGATTTGAAAAGTGTATTTGGATCATCACTCGATGTGTCGGATGAAACGGGGCTGGTCTGCAGCGGTAAATTCCGCATGTTAACGAATCGCTGGGACGTGACGGCAGCCGACGGTACACATCTGGGACTGCTGCGAGCAAGATTCAGTTTTTTCAGCAAAAAGTATGAATACGATGCGGGCTCGCGCGGCATCTATGAAGTGTTTGCTCCGGCATTTTCCCAGGAATATGATGTGACCGACGGAGCCGGACGTATGGCAGCAAGCTTCCGCCGAACAAGCGGCTGGTTTAGTTCCGGAGCATTTGTGCTGGATAACCAATCTGAATACCTGGACACTTATGAATTGGTTGCTGTGGTCATGGGAGTGCATGCCATTAATAAAAGACGGAATGCAGCGAACAGCAGCAGCTCTTCATAAATCCCCGGCAGCATTCCGTCTGTTTGGCTTGTAATGTTCAGCACATCAGATCAGGCTTCCTTGTTGTTAAGCCAGCAGTAGGCAGCGGATTATCTATGCTAATCGCCCTGTGAAGCCGTTCCTTGATCCATCTGCCCAGACTCGGACTGCGCGTAACGTGCCAGTACTTTGGCAGCCGTTTCGGACATACGTTCCTGCAGGGCGATGTGGTTGCTGATTCGGACGCGCTTGCCAAGAAAACGCATTTTGGACAGAACGTAATCGATCTCGTTTCGAGGAACCGTTAGCAGAATCCGGTACAAGTGATCTGTTTCGTTGTACTCGACTTGTCTCTCAAAGCACGAGAAAGCATACAGAATACGGGATAATTCCGCATTGAACTCCGGAAGCACCTCGATGGTAATCGTCGTTTTGCGTTTCTCGGTGATCAGGGCTATGCTCGCTTTGTATCGAGCTGCGGCCTCCGGTTGGATAGGCCGAGGCTCCAGCCTGGTGATGCTGTGCAGCTTGGTGGACATTAACCTCGCAAAATGAGGCGCATACCAGAGCACATACCATTCCTTTTTAACCATCGAATATTCGAGCTTATACGGAAATCCGAACTGCTCCTGACCTATGCGTCCGCTGCGAATACGTCCTGTCATCTGAAACCCCTGGCCGTTGAGTATCATCTGCCGTAACGGTCTCAGCAGCGGATGGGAGACGCTGTTTTCTTCGCTCTTGGCTTTTTCGGTCAGGTAGTCCTGCAGATTCAAGTGCTGTTCGCCCTCCAGCATGCTGTTCAGTTTGGCCAGAACTGCTGGACTCAGTGCCTCTTGTGCCGCGGGATGTTTCATCATCATGCGCAGCCAGGCTCTTTCTTGTGAAGTCCAGGTGAATAATCCCGTCTCATTCAGCCTCGTCATGATCTGGTAGTTGAACATTTTCTCGAACAGGTTCATAATACGCCGCAATCTCCTTCCATTCCTCAATCATCTCCTGGCGCAGCTTAGGAGGAGCCAGAATCTCGCAGCTGGAGCCAAAACTGCGCAGCCAGGGCTTAATTTCGGTGGTGCCGTTGACCTGAATTTCATACAGAAAGGTCTGATCCGTCTCCGGGGTAATCGTTCCCCACTGTCCCTGCAGCTTCACGCGATCCAGAATAAAGTTGCGCTGACCATCTGTCGGATGGAAAAAGCGCGCCTGCACCGTCACCGTACGCCCCGTATCGACAAGCCAGCTGAACCGGCTGATCTCCGCCCATTCTTGTTTCAACTGCTGCATATGCTCTTCTTCGATAGAGTGAAGCTCCTCGAGCTGGGTGATGCCCTCCATACGAAACTTTACGAATCTTCGCCGGCTCTGATACCCGATCACATACCAGCGGCCGTACTGATGATCATAAACCACCTCAATCGGAATGATCCGGTTAGAGCTCCCACCAGCCTCGCGTTCGAACTTCGGATTGGTATTTTGCGAGCTGTAGCTGGACGGTTTCTTTGGTGAAAAATACTTAAACTGCACACGTCTGCGCTGGCGGATTGCACCGAGTATGGTATACAGATGTGCTTCGTCCAGAATACGTGAATAATAATGGTACTTATAAATATATGGCTCTGTTGCTTCTTCCTGCTGATAATTTGCCTTAATTACTTTTTTCAGACTATCCCGTAATAAATATCCCTGCACCGATGGAACCTGCGTATTCGCCATAATGTCCACGAAGTCGTACAGTTCCAGCTGCTCCTCCGGCGTCAGCTTGGTCAGCACATCCTGCTGCAGCGCATATCGATAGGGACGGCCGCCAGGTTCTCTGCGAATGGCGCCCACTTCCTCCAGATACTTTAGATCCGAGCGGATCGTTTTCTCATCCGGCAGAGCCAGTTCCTCCGGCAGGTCCGCGCAGCATGCATCAAGCAGTTCCATTGCGGTCAAGGCAGCATCCTGAAGTGTACGTAAAATAACAGACAGGCGCTCCACTTCGGTTTCTTTCATGGATTTGGCGCGAAAAAGGAAGAGCAGCAGCGGCTCGGCAGACTCGCCGTATTGAAATCGGACAAGGTCCGTTATCTCCGATCCGCCCTCACTGTCGGTGTGCGGGTCTGTCAGGCTTTGGCGAATGTCTCGCAGCTTGCGCTGTGTTTTATCAAAGGTATGTACAGAGATGCCCAGTCGTTTGGCGTACTGCTGACGGTTATATGCACCGCTGGTCAGAGACAGCATCCGCAGGAACTGAATCTCTTTGTCGAAGCTTTCTTTAGCCATGTGTCTCACTCCCGATAGGACTGTGTTTCTTTCATTGTAACAACATAAACGCCTGCTTTCATCGCAAAGTTGCTCTAATCGCTCGAAGAAGCCCAAAGTCGTCATACTTTCACCATGTTCGTGTAACCAGGTGTCAAGCATAATTAGGGTGTGAAGCGGGGCAGTGAAGAAGCTCGGCGGATCTGAATTCCGAGGCGCCTGGGAGGGTTACTTCGACTGTTAATCGACCGGGTCGTTGGTTCGAATCCAATCGCCGCCGTTCGTGGCGGTGTAGCTCAGCGGTAGAGCAGGTATAACCTTCCCCCTTTTTCCTCGGAAGTATTTCATAAAAGCAAAAACGAATAATTTATAACGCGAGAAACTATAGAGCTGTTATCGACAGATTTAGTTAAGATCATATTTCGTTCTGCATTCAGGAGGTGATGTGTAATGAGCAGAGCCAAATCATTATTTAATGCACCTCGATCCGTGCTGCATCATCATGATGAATATACAGCATATGAGCGGCTGGTGGAGGAACAGTATATTCAGATGCTGATGACAAACACAATGAATAATACGTTCTATGCAGATGAACATCAGCTGATGCAGGAAGCAGCATACAGCCATCAGGAGATGGCTGAACTGGATACGGGCTTCATGTCGCGAGCCTTGGTGTATGCCCGGAATGAAGGGTTCATGCGTCTGCAGCCTCTGTACGGGCTGGCTGTATTGTCCGGATTGGACCCGAAGCAGTTCGGGAAAGTGTTCTCCCATGTCGTGAAGACGCCGGCGGATCTGGCGGATTTTCTAACCATTTTGAGAGGAAGCGGACGGGGGCAGGGGGGACGTGCAGTGAAGCGGCAGATCAATCAGTTTCTGAACGAAATTAGTGAATACTGGGTGATGAAATATAATGGACGCGGGCGTGGTTACAGTTTGAGTGATATGGTCGCCACCGCACATCCCCGTCCAAAAGATGAGAAGCAGCTGGCCTTGTTCCGATACTTGCGAGGACATGAGACAGACCTGGCGTTACTCCCGCAATTGCAGGCACTGCAAAAGCTGAGAACGACACGTAATCCGGCCAGCCAGATACACCAGATCGAGAAGGGAAAGCTGCCGTATTCCGTGGTGACCTCCATTCTTCAGCCAACACGCCAGATCTGGGAAGCCTTGATGTTCCAGATGCCGATGTTTGCCATGCTGCGCCATTTGAATGCGATGGACCGTGCCGGTGTTTTTGCTAAGAAGAAAAATATCGCTTACGTCACCCGCCGTCTAACTGATGCTGAGGCACTGCGTCAATCGCGTATACTGCCCTTTCGCTTTGTCAAAGCATATGAGACGGTGCAGCGTACAGAACTGCGGGAAGCCCTGGAACAGGCTGTAGAGCTGTCCATTCACAATTTGCCACCACTGCCGGGAAGAACAGCGATCTTTCTTGATCGTTCCGGCTCCATGCAGGGAGACTATTTACGTATCGGTTCCGTGCTTGCCTTGGCACTGTACAAACAAACCCGGGGCAGTTCGCTGTTCTGGTTATTTGACCAAAGGGTTCAGGATGCTCACCCCGCACTGGATAGAGCCATTTTGGCCCAGGCAGATCAGATTCGTGCACAAGGTGGAACGGATACGGGAAGACCTGTACGAGAGCTGCGGGAAGCTGAAGAGAGGGTGGATCGGATCATTATGATTACGGATGAGCAGCAAAATGAAGGCAGTCCATTTTACGCTGAGCTTGAACGATATCGGCGGACAATGAATCCGCAGCTGCAGGCCTTCATTGTGGATATTACCCCGTACAGACAGGCGATGGTCCCGCCGAGGGACGGGCAAACTTTTTATATCTATGGCTGGAGTGAAGCCGTGCTGACTTATATTGCGGACACCATAACAGGATACGAGACGATTGCCGAGCGTGTACGGAGCATAACACTTTAGATCGTTTGACTCGATCATAGTGCCGGACTTCACAGCAATGTTTAAATCGGTGGACAGAGGAGGAGAGCGAGATGACACATGTAGATCAAACGATGAGAGGTATCATTGCGGGACAGCTCGCTCAGATTGAACAGGAGGAGCAGGTTCGCATCATATATGCCTGTGAGTCAGGCAGCCGCGCGTGGGGATTCCCTTCGCAGGACAGTGACTACGATGTGCGTTTTATTTATGTAAGGCCCTTGGCGTGGTATTTATCGATTGAGGATCAGCGGGATGTCATTGAACGTCCAATCAGTGATCAGCTGGATATTAACGGATGGGATATACGCAAGGCGTTGAAGCTGTTCCGCAAGTCCAATCCGCCCCTGCTCGAGTGGCTGCAGTCCCCGATTCAGTATGATGAGCGGTACAGCGTTGCAGAACAGATTCGGGCGATATCACCACTGACTTTTTCGCCAAAGTCATGTATGTACCACTACCTCAATATGGCCAAAGGCAATTTCCGCGATTATCTGCAGGGAGAACAAGTAAAGATCAAAAAATACTTCTATGTGCTGCGACCGCTGCTCGCCTGCAGCTGGATTGAGCGTAATGAAACGATGCCTCCTATGTCCTTTGAAGAACTTGTAGAGGCCCTGATACCTTCGGATACATCGCTGTATACGGAGATTCATGAACTGCTGCGGCGGAAAAAAGCAGGAGAAGAGATGGATATGGAACCTCAGCTTCCAGCGATTCAGGCGTACATTGCAGCGCAAATTGCACATGTGGAGAAGATAGTTGCTGGAATTGGAGGGCATGACGCTGTGGAGTTTGAAGTATTAAACCGGATCTTTCGAACGGCTGTGCAGGAGGTCTGGGAGAGAAGGAATGAAACCCCCGAGGAATGAGCGGACGAACTCATAATGGGCTGATTATTAAAGAGCTGTGGAGTGAAGGACATCGGCATCAAAGGAACAGCGCCATTCTTAAAGTAAGATTCAAATGAGAGGAGGAGAAGGTATGCATCTGATTATAAAAGCAAGCGGAGCCAGCGCAGGGATGGTATCCCACCTGCTCGCCAAAAATCCTAACAATTTGTATGACCGGACAGACAAGGGCGTGCGTGTGCGGATCGTGTACACCAAGGCCGAAGAGCAGGTGACGGAGGTGCTGATTCACGCCGAGCCTGATCCTGTTGATCTGGTCAGGGGTACGCCGGATGGATATGATATCACGCAGTATATTAATGACCGGGAGTTTGTGACAAGCAGCCTGTTCTGCTCCTACATTCGTGGAGCTCTGGGAACTGCGCTGAATGGCAGACCAAAGGAAGCTTATGTTCAATGGGTCGACCATGCGTTTGAACTGGAGCTGACGTTTGGGCCTGCAGCATCCGATCTGCCAGACCGTGTGGTGGAGGAGCTGTTTTCACCCTTGGGGTACGAAGTGACCGTAGGACGGGGAGAGTCGGCGTATTCTTTTGATCTGAAAAATAGAAGCACGGTCCGTCACATCACGCTTCGCGGTAAGCAGACGATACAGCAGGCACTGCGCCAGCTGTTCCTGCTGATTCCGGTGCTGGATAATTACAAGCATTATTTCATCAGTGAAGATGAGATTGATAAAATCAAGCGTTATGGCGAGGGTTGGTTAGATGCTCATCCGCTCAAGGAACTTATCGTTAGGCGCACGCTTCTTTTTGCCGAACTGATTCGGACCTATGAACGCCAGCACGGGCCGTTAACTGCTGAACCCCATGGAACTGCTCAGGCAGGAGAAGCAGACAGTGATCTGGAGGAGAAATGCACTTCAGATTCTGCAGCAGCTGAAGATACCGCTGTAAGTGCATCCGAAGTGCCCTTGCGGTTAAATGAGCTTCGCTATCGTGCAATCACAGACATGGTGACTTCATTGCCGGATAGAGCACGTATTGTAGATATGGGTGCAGGTGAAGGCAAGCTGTCTGCCCGACTCTCTTACATCCCGGGCGTGGAAACCATTCTTGCCGTGGAGCCATCAGGCCAATCCCGTTTACGGGCGATGGACCGTTTTGCCAAGCTGCAGGATCGGGCCGGGGTCCAAGCTGTACCCGAGCTTATGCTCGGTTCACTGTTTTATTTTGACGAGCGGATGCAGCATCAGGATGTGATGATTCTGTGTGAAGTTATCGAGCACATTGATGCGTATCGTCTGGATGGTATTATGGATACCATTCTGAACGAGTATCAGCCTAAAGTACTGCTGGTTACAACACCGAACAAGGAATATAACGAAGTATATTCGATGGAACGTGAGCAGCTGCGTCACCATGACCATCGCTTTGAATGGACTCGCGAGGAGTTGGACTTCCAATGTTCACAATGGGCAGCGAAGGGAAGTTACGACTATGAGATCAGAGGTATCGGAGAGAATAAGGAAGGATTTGGGCAGCCGACACAGCTGGTGAAATTCACACAGAGGAAGGAGGGTCACGCATGAGAAAAAACACACAGCCGAATACGGACAATCACGATCGTTCACACACCGGGCCGTGCCGAGATCAGCCGCATCCCGCGGATAATGTCCAGCACAGGCATCAGGATAAACCATCGTACAGACAGCGTGAGATTCAGCTGCCGCATGCAGGAATTATTGTGCTGATTGGTCCGTCGAACAGCGGTAAAAGCACACTCCTGGCAGGGCTCGTGGAGGAAGGGGTTATTCGCTCTACAGAGGTGGTCTCATCTGACCAGTTTCGAATGTTGATAGGAGACGATGAGTATGTAGAATGGAAGCACCGGAATCGCAGTGAAGCGGATGTACTGTATGCGGAGTATCAGCAGGTATCAGCCAAAGCTTTTGAAGCAATGGAGGCAGTGCTCGCAGCACGCTGTCGTCTGAACAAGCTGACCTGGGTGGATGCAACGCATCTGTATCCCGAGGATCGGGAACGGCTGATCCATCTGGGACGTCAAGCCCATGTACCTGTCATTGCTGTGGTGCTGGATGTGCCGGAGCATGTACTGCTTGAACGGGATGACAAGCGCAGACATCCGCGTGGGCGTCAGCGGGTAAAGCAGCAGGCGCAGCAGTTCAAGCGTACGCTGCGATCCATCCGTGATGAAGCTTTCGATGCCAGTTATGTGCTGAAGCATCCGTACCCGGTTACATTTCTTCGCACAGCGAATCCGCTGATGGTCGATATGGGAGCAGGTGTTGACATCATTGGTGATATCCACGGTTGTTATGATGAGATGATGGAGGTCATTCATCGTCTGGGTTACGTGGACGAACAAGGCGACGGGATCATGCGCCATCCATTGGGACGAAAGCTCGTTTCTGTCGGTGATGTCAGCAGCCGCGGGCCGGAATCGTTACAATGTTTGCTTTTCTGGGAACGCCATTGTGCCGCTGGGCTTGCTTACATGGTGGACAGCAACCATGGCTGGAAGATAGCGCGTTATCTGGATGGTCGTGATGTTACATTAAGTCATGGGGATGAGCGGGTAGAAGCAGAACTGCGGCAGTTGGAACAGGAGCAGGGCAGTGATGAGGCCCAAAAGATACGAGAAGCGTTGAGATGCTTTCTGCTGCATGCGCCATCTCACCTGGTGTTTACACGAAATGGGGTAAGACAGGTTGTAGTGGCCCATGCCGGGATTCGGGATCATTTTATCGGCAAGCAGTCGAAGCGTATTCAGGATTACTGTCGTTATGGCGATGTGGAAGGAATGGATGAAAAGGGAAGACCCGTGCGCAGAGATTGGTATGTAGATCATACGTCTGGTGAATGCATTGTCTGGGGACATGACCCAAGACCATACCCTACGATTGTGAATGATACTGTAAATATTGATCAGGGTGTTGTGTTTGGCGGGATGCTGACGGCGTGGAGAATGCCGGAACGGGAGTCGGTTAGTGTACCTGCGAAGCAGGACTACGCTCAGGATTCAGATAGTCCATTGAAGCGATGGGAGCAGCGGCGCTTTGCACCGCCGAACATTCGCAAGTTTAAGGACGGTTTTACTGTTCAGACAGGTTCACGGCTGGACGTCACTGTGCAGGGAGAATTGGCGCAGACGGCAGTGGATACGTTCTCCCATTTTACAGTGCCGCTGGAGGAACTGGTGTATATTCCGCCAACGATGAGCCCGCCCCCGGGTCAATGTTCCGTGGATGGGTTCATGGAGCATCCAAGGGATGCATTCCGTTATTATCGTTCGCAGGGTGTGACCCGCATGGTTGCGGAGAAAAAACATATGGGCAGCCGGGCTGTGCTGCTCCTGTTCCGTGATGAACAGGCGGCAGTACAGCGTGTAGGCAGACCTATGTTGGGAAGCATTGTCACTCGCACAGGTCGATCCTTTTTTGATCAAACGACGGAGAAGCAAGTGCTCAACAGATTACATGCGGACCTGACTGCAGATGGTTACTTTGAACGGTATCAGACCGAGTTTGTCCTGCTGGATGCTGAGATTGTACCTTGGAACCTGAAAGCTCGCGAGCTTATTGCTTCTCAATATGCTCATGTGGCTGAAGCGGCTCTGCTGGATCGAAGCGCTGTGGCGGACAAGATTCGTGAAGCCGTGACTGCAGGCCGCGATACTGCGGACTGGCTGCAGGAAACCGAGGTTAAGCTGGAGAATGCCCGGACATTCCGGGATGTCTTCCAATATTACTGCTGGGATGTAAATGATATTGACGACATTCGCATCGCGCCCTTCCATACGCTGGCACACAGCACGGAAACGTTCTGGGAGCACACACATGAGTGGCATATGAAGCAGAACCGTGAGCTGGCTCAAATCTCGGAACTGATGATGGAAACGGAATATCGTGTCATTACGGACGAGGCGGATGAGCAGGAGATCGTTCGCTGGTGGGAGGAGATTACAGCGGAAGGCCATGAGGGGATCGTTATCAAACCCGAGACGTTCCGCAGCTGGAACGGTAACAAGATGATTCAGCCTGCCCTCAAAGTGCGGGGACGTGCATATTTGCATATCATCTACGGCATGGATTATCTGGCTCCTGAACATATATCCCGCCTGCGTAAACGCAAAACGTCTAAAAAGGAAAGACATGCGCTGCTTGAAAGCGCTCTGGGTATGGAGGGGATCGAACGTTTTGTGCGCAGAGAACCTGTAGAGCGGATTCATGAATGTGTACTGGCTGCTTTATCTCTCGAATCGGAGCGTGTGGATCCGCGTTTGTAAAAGAGGTTAGAGACGATAAGTGCATTCTGGGTTAATGATATGAACCGATTTATTCTGTGTGCACCGTCGTAATGGTATAAACCTGAGAAGGAATGGAACTGGATGATTCATCATTCGGAGTACATTCCTTTTTTTGTTGTTTATTTTTAACGGCATAAACGGTTTGTTCTTCACTTTCTTTGCTTGTTTATTGCAGTCATGGGATGGTATTTTTTCCTAAATCTCACCTTTATATGTACCGATAGTAATGGTGAGTTTTCAGTATAACTGACTCAGAAAGGAAGCGAAGCGTATGTTTAAAAGTGTTGAGAATGAATTGGAATTTGCCATGTTCAACGGAATATGGACAACGGTCTGGACCGAGAAAGGATTTGAGCTTGAGTTCTCCGAGGAATTTCTGGAAAGGTATGTGGTGGTTACCGAGGAAGGTCACTATGTAGGTTCGATTGAAATCAAACCATACGGCGAAGAAAGCCTGATGAACGAAATTGGGCCATTTCTGGAACATCCCTTGATTCAGGCGGAAATGGGTAACATTGCAGAGATCGATAAACTGGCCATTTTGTCGACCTTTCGGGGGCGATATGTCACAGATTTATTATCTGCGATTGTGCATTATGCAGAGATGAAGCAGATCAGTTATTATGCCATGTTACTGGAGCCTGTGTTAATGAGAGCCTTGCGAATCTCTTATCATGTGCCGGTTCAGAAAATCGGGGGAAGAGTATTTTATAAGGGGGAGGATGTGATTCCGGCTATTGTGAATGCCCGGGAAGTGTACACGCATAAGGAACGGTTTCCGTGGCTTGTACCATCAGAGAAGGCTGCAACCAAAACTTCAATTTAACTTCGTATATCAACGTATTTAAAACATTATATATCTGTTTTTTGCTATTGAATTTACACGGCATATGAACATAACTATTGCTGCCTGCACGGACAAAATGAGGCCTAAAGGGCCTCATTTTTATGTGGGGAAGATGGGAGGTTTGGATCAGTCTGAAGCACCAAAGGCCTATATCTAATCTTCCTGTTCTGGGTAATAATTATAAAAGGAGCATTGGAATCTCACTAAGTAACGATAGGGGGTAACCTGTATGGCGTCATTGATTTTGTTGGTGAAACAGACGGAGGACGATGAAAAGGTTATTTATCGATTCGGACCAAATGAGCGGAAAATGGGACTCATTGAAATGAACAAGATTAAGGAAAGTGTGAAAGAACTGGAGCCTGTTCAGGTGGAAGGGATCAGTCCCAGCTTCTTTTTCAACCGTGCTGCTCAGTGGCTTGTGCGATGTTTATTCCGGGAAGGCGGCAAGTTTCCGGAGCGAACCACGGTTGAATCATAGTCCATCGCAGGTCTTCCAGCAATAAGGCTGATCGGACCATTGGGATAGCATCAGGTGCAGTTCAAGAGGGGCTGTATAGAAGAAGTCCAAGCGCAGCGGTGAGTCGCTGTACTTGGACTTCTTCGTGTTGGATGTTCATTTAAGAATGAGAGACCGGGATAGCGGAGTGATCAATCCAAGCCTGCAGCTGACTGCGAAAGGATGCTGCGGAATGTTGGGTAATCTCGATGCTGGCATCATTTTCGCTGCCGGAGTGATCTTTGGAAATGCTCCAGAAGCCCTGCTCGGTATGAAGTAGGAGCAGGGCTTGATCGGGCAAAGGTATTTCCGTTTGGTCGCTGGTGTAACGAATAATACTTAGGTTGTCTACTTGGCGATCAGATGCTTCAAAGGACTCGTGCCAACGTAATAGCAACTCACATGATTCGGAGGGCAGTCCCCAATCACTCGTTAAGGAATCCAAGGAAGTAGGATTCTCGTTAGTAAGTACATTCCATTGTTCTTCCGTTATTTTAAACCGAGTAGGATGCTCAATGAATGGCTGCTGCTGACCCGTGTAAAACTGGAACAGCTCTTCCTTCCATTCCTTCGGTTCTGTCCAGGTGAACAGGTGCACACGTTGATCCACGGTCAAGTGATATAAGTATGTATCGTTGTTATCTGTATCTTGATGAATGGTTAATACCTTTTCTTGTCCGAGGCTGTCCGAATAGGCACGAATCATACTGCGGCTTTGAGCAAAATGCATCAGCATCTTCAGAAACTCCGGCTCGAGTTCAACCTCCGTTTCTTCCATACGTACGATGAGTCCTTTGGACAATAAACTATGAGAAGCAGCTCTCAGAACAAGCTCCCAGTGCTGTTCAGTTAACTCACCATACATCGGTTTTAGAAGCCCGGCGGCAATGTCTTCTGCTCCAAGGGCAGCAAGCGCAAACCCGAATTCCTCAATGGACAAGGTTACTAGAGGTCTAGTCATGAGTGTAATCTCCTTCTTTCGATTAGCTGAATATTACAGGTGAAGTATATTAGTTGTCTTTATATTGATGCCAGTACTGACGCAGCATCCCTAAATAAGTGGTTAGTTCTTTGTCAGTGAGCATATGAAATGTGTTTATATCTTGAAACTTATTATGGTGTAAATGAAGCCGGTAAAAGGGAGGTGAATGTTGCGCCCATTTACGGAGAAAAGGTTGTTTAAGTTCAATTCTCGTAATCGTTTTCCAAGGAATAGACGTACCGTTGTTTAGTAGGACTTGTGTTTTGTCCCAACGAACGAGTATAGGTTCCTTAGCCAATGCAATCCAAGTTAAAGATAACCAAGCTGGTCCAAAGAACCAAAAACATAGAAATGAAGCCGAACCGTAATAAACATATTGAAAGAAGCTGAGGTCAGCGGTCAAGATTTCATATAGAAGTATGCAGGCAATCAAAATTAGAATAAAACAGACGAAGGATTTGTAAAATGCTGTTTTTCTAGTATAGGTTATGGACTCCATAGTTCCTCCTCAATGGAAGAGAATAAGTATGTCTACTTTAAATAAGCTGCTCACCCAACGTCTGTCTTATATTACTTATCCACCTTACGATGTTTATTTTGAGACCAGGCTGTACGTAACATTTTTGCACCATCTGTAAATTGTTTATTTGTTAGCAGATGATATGTGGACATATCGACACATGATCGATCTAAAAGAGTAAAACGATATAACCTAGGCACGGGTTGCCCTATATTATTAATCGTATCTCCAACCACTTCAATTCGCTTGATAATGGACCAAGGTACGGATCTACCGTCTCTGGCAGTCACGTGATACTGATCGAATGAGATGATAGGCGTTCTCGAAAAGAGAAAGAAAGCCAGTCTGCAGAAGGCGGGAAAAACATACCAAATCGATAAAACAAATACGAAAACATAAAAGAGAGGGCGAAACCAGCCTAGCGCCATATTTTTAAGATCCAGGATCATCATGCTGCCTAAAATCATCATAATTAGAGAGCCTATAGCTCTTAACAGGACTACTGAACGACTAAAATTGATTGACTCCATGATTAGCTGGACAGCTCACTCTCCTTCATTCTTGCGATGTTTATTTTGAGACCAAGCTGTTTGTAAGGTTTTAAACCCATCTGTCAGTTCCTTATTTGTCAATAAAAAGTGAGTGGAAATATCAATTTGAGACCTATTCAAGAGTGTTAAGCGATACATATCAGGAACAGGTTGCGCTAATTTGTTGGTTGTACTCCCGATGATTTCAATTTTCTTAATACTTGACCATGGAATTGACTTACGATTTCTAAGAAAAACATGGTACTGATCATAAGAAAGGAGTAACGGTTTGGTCATTAAAAAGTAAGTGAACTTAAAAAATAAGGGTCCAAAAAACCACACAGATAATACAAACATGGTTACATAATATATGGGTTGGAACCAGCCGAGAGTACCCTTTTCAACAACTGCAATCATGAAAATTCCCAAGAGTACGAAGAGTAACGAAGTGATTGCCTTGTAGAACACGATGGATCGACGATATGTAATAAGCTCCATGAATTCGTTGATCACTCGCTTTCGTCTTAATTTGTAGTATCACTTGAATAACTTGCTCACCCATCGGATGCCCTTTTCTGCAGCTCCCGCAATATGTTTACCGGCCCATGCACCAATAGTTCCTCCCATATACGCTCCAATTGCTGCACCAGGCGGACCTGCTAATGCTCCAAGACTGCCAAGTGCAAAAGCGCCAATACCGGAGGCAGCGGATTTAATGACAACATTAGATGCCGATACAGCAAGGTCTGTTTTGGTTAGACTGCCGTCTTTCCATTTGGAGACAGTCTTTACTCCTTCATCAAATATATTAAGTCCAACGTTGATAGGAAACAGTTTCTTTCCGATCATTTTAGGAATTTGGGATATTTTAATACCGTACTTACCTTTATCTACACCGCCAATAACATTACGTGTCCATTCCTTAAAGCTGTTAGCTTTGTTGAACCCAAGTCCTAGTTTTCCCATTTTCAACTTACCCGCGAGTTGATCAAATCCTTTTAAACCTCTCATTAATAGACCAGGATTTCGAAATTGCTTATCCAGTTTACGAGCCATTTGGCTAAGGACCGAGTTCCCCTTGCCTTTCACCCAAGGAGCATTATGAATTTTGGCACGGGCAGCATTACGGGGATCGCGCTTGAAATGTACCGTCTTGGTGAGAACCATGGACGTCGCCAGTGTGGCATACATTGCTGTTCCGGCAAATCCCAGATTGCCTCGTATGCCATTTAGTTTCCCCCAGGCATCCCTACCAGTGTCGAACATATTGGAAAGGGTTGTACCTCCATTGGAATCAGCTTGCAAAGTACTTGCTGTTGTCTTTAAACCGGATCCCTGTGACTGATCTACTTGTGCAAAACGTGCAGCAATTCCCTGCAGTTCTGTTCCGATATTGGATACAGATTGAGAAAAGCTTTCCATTTGACGATGAGCGGTCTGAAAGGATTGAAAGAAACGCTCCTGCGTAATTCCGGACCACTGACTCTGAAGAGAAGCAATCTGCCTGCTCAGATGTCCAATCATGGTACGGCTTTGATCTGAAGCTTGAGCAAATTGTCTAGAGATATCCTGAAGACGTTCAGGAGGAACAACAATTCGAGTCACCTAAACCACCTCAATAGATATAAATAAGGGATATTTACCCAATTATTCTACGTAGTGAAACAGAATTTGGCAACAGCTAACAAGGATCTGAGGAGCAAATTACTTCTTTAGTCGGATTTGATTAGATTTGCCCTTGAGCCTTAATTCCCTGCAAGCAGGGAATTAAGGTAGACAAAAAGTCCACAACCTTTAAAGTGGGCGTGGACTTAATAGCTTGCAGCTGATCAGATTGAAGTGTATATGGCGCTGCCTGTGTTTTAGAACGTTTTGGCATACGAAATCAGGGCCGTAATCGTAATAATGTTAAGAAGTGTTGAGATCAGCACCGTCTGGGCTGCAAAATCAGGTTCGTTATCATATTCCTCGGCAAGAATGGATGAGTTGACCCCGGTAGGCATACCGGATGCGATGATGAGTGCCTGAGCGGCAATGCCTTCCATTCCGAGCAGCAGCACGATGCTGATGCCGATTGCCGGACCAATCAGCAGGCGTATAAATGTGCTAATATACACATCAAGACGATATAATCGAATCGGATATTTCACAATTTGTGCCCCGAGTGTCAGCAGTGCAACGGCAACCATACTTTGCTGTGCATAGGTGAGTGGCATGGACAGAAATGTAGGCAAAGGCAGCTTCCACGCCTGAAACAAAATGCCTAACAGCAATGCATACGGTACAGGCATTTTCAGAAAACCGATAATGACTGCACGGTAGTTGCCCTTTAGCTTCGCACCTTGGATCGACAATACACCATAGGTGAAAGTAAGCAAAGACTGCAGGGACATGACCAGTGCCTGAATGGAAGAGGCGAGCGGGTCACCCCGGAATACCAGTGCGTTAATCGGCAGACCGTAGTTGCCTGCGTTATCCAGCATGATGCTGTTGTTGAAGGCAGCTTTCATGCCTTTGTTCATGCGGAATGAGCGGGAAACCACAGAGCCGATAATATAGAGAATAAGTACATAGATCGCGTAAAAAAGCGTAACCGTGCCAAGCAGTTCACCGGACATATTGGAGTGATACATGCTCATAAAGACGGCTGCGGGGGTAATACAATAGAAATTGATCTTGGCGAGAGTGTACAAGTCCAGCTTGAACACCTTTTGCATCCAGGACCCGACAGCAATCAGGAGAAAGACGGGCAGGACGACTTCTAACATGATGTCTGCAATCATTGGTTCAGCTTCCTTTTTCATGAAAATTTCTGTTCTTTACGGAAAACACTTCGATCATTATATCATTTTATACACAGTCGCAAGGTCATTTGCTCAAAAAAGTTCAGGAGGTGCTGCACTATGATCCCGGATCATCTGGATACCGGTCTATCGATTTTATTTATCGGCTTTAACCCAAGCATTACCTCGGGGGAGACTGGCCACCATTATGCATATAAAGGCAATCGTTTCTGGCGTATTCTGGAACGTTCCGGGCTGACCCCGCGCCTGTACGATACCACAGAGGACGGAGAACTGCTGAAGCTGGGATATGGCTTCACCAATATCGTAGCCCGCCCAACGAAAGGCATAGAGGATATTACGAAGGAAGAGTATGCGGAAGGACGCGAGATTTTACGCAAAAAGCTGGAGACTTACCGCCCGGATATTGCCTGTTTTGTCGGCAAAGGGGTATACACCCAGTACAGCAAACGGTCCAAAGTGCAGTGGGGATTCCAGGATGACCCGGTTGTGAAAGAGATTCAGGAGTTCGTTGCGCCTTCGTCCAGTGGACTTGTACGCATGTCGATGGATGAAATTGTGGCAATCTATGCCCAGCTTGCGGATTTTGTGGCGGAGAAGAACGGTGGACAATGAGAGGGTTCTCTGTAATGACTGGAAATAGCTTCGTATAAGTGAGTTCAACCGTTCTGCGATTATGTGAGTTCACCCCGTTCGGCGATGGCCGGAGAGGGTGGATTCTTTTTTTAGAACAAGTGAGAAGTTTCAGGGAGGGCTTCCGTCTATATAGTACAGAACCATGCATGGACGCTGTAGAGAAGGAGGATTACATGACACATCAGATACCGGAGGAGGAACTGATTCAGCGCATTATAGACGGGGACAAACAGCTGTTCAGCATGCTCGTGGATCGATATAAAAATAAAGTCTACGGCATTATGCGCGGAATGGGCGCAAGTCACCCGGATGCCCAGGATCTCGCGCAGGATACATTTATCCGCATCTATCGATATCTGCCGACCAGAAGAGAAGGCAGCAGTTTCTCGGCCTGGGTGTATACCATTGCCGTGAACGTGATGAGGGATCATATGCGGAAAAAGAAAGCGGTGATGACGGCAGATCAGGATATCTATTCGGTTTGTGAAGAAACACCTGAGAAACGCTTGCTGCACAAGGAGATGAAGCGCGAAATCCATCTTCAGCTTAAACAGTTGCCGGAAACGTACAAGCTTGTACTGCTCTTGAAATACACCAATGAGTTGACCTATGAAGAGATCGCCACAATTACAGATATGAATGACGCACAAGTGCGTAATGCACTCTATCGAGGGAAGAAAATGCTGAGAAAGCAGATGGAACGTAAAGGAGGTTTATCTACCTATGAAGCCTATTTCAAGTGAGCAGGACAAGAAGCAGGATCGCAAGTGGGAAGAGGAGCTGTTCCGCGAGGGGCCGGATGCAGATTTTACATTACAAGTGATGCAGAAGCTGGATCATGTGTCTATGGAAGAACCTCATGTGCAGGTACCATGGGAAACCAAAAAGTCGCATAAGAGGACATGGACTTATCGAACGGGAATCGCCGCAGCGTCTGCGGTACTGCTTGCAGGAGGAGCTTGGGCTGCTTGGGATCTGACAAAGGAAAAGCCAGTTCAGCCGCCTGTAAACGTCGTAAGTATTCCTCCTTTGCCTAATATTCCTGTCCCGGAAGTTCTGAGAGATGCCGATTTGGCAGACGACTACAAACGGCTTCAACCGCTTGGACTTGTGGTGAACCCGAACATGGATATTAATGATCAGGGTTACAAACTCAAGATTGAAGATGTGCTTGTAGACGGTTCTCAACTTATACTTATGCTGCAGCAAACGGCGCCTGATGGGACAGCGATGTATCTGCTCGGCTCAAAAGCCGAGGATATCCACATCACGGATAAAAACGGAAAAGACGTTGCTGAGCTTGCGTTTGATACAAGGCAAGGGAGCGGCTCTTTTAATAAGCTTGTGTTTCAGCTGCACCAAGATATCCCTGATGAAATCATTGTTCGTGGAGACTTCGGACATTTAAATGTAGGGGATGGTTATGGCTATGATGCGAATACCCAAACCTATACGGACAAAAAGGTGTCCGTGAACTGGGGCTTCCAGTTCAAATTGGATATGACCCAAGCCAAAGTGATGTCCAAAGAAACCCCGATGAATGCGTCCTATACAACACCGGAGGGGCTGGAACTGGCTATGACACAATTGGTGCAGACACCAAATGGAACCCGGCTTGATCTGGAAGTGAATCTGAACGACGAGCTTCGCGCTAAAGCAGCAGAAGGTTGGGCTAAGGACATGGACATTCTGTATCATATTGAAGTTATGGACACGGGAGAGTACCGCGTTTTCAACGGGGGCAGGCCCATTGCACGTCAGGCCAAATTCCGTTATCGTGATCTGAGTCAAGTGAGTGCAGGAGGACCACTTAAGATATCGGAGACATGGGACCCGTCTTTGGTAACATTGAATTCAGACAATATTCGCTTTGTCCTGGATGGTTACACGATACCTGTGAAAGAGGGGCAGACGATGGAAGTTGATCTGAGCAGAAAGGATAATCCGTATCGTTTATTTGCCTCGTTTAATCACCTTGGGGATTTGATAGATGTAATGGACTACAGTTATCAGTTTGGGCAGCAATCTGCTCATACAGGCGTGGAGAAGAAAGCTTCCCTGGTTCTGGAGGGAGGCGGTGTTTTTAAAAATGAATTTTATGGTGATCAGTGGATTGCAATCGATCCTAAGGGAAGAGAGTATCCTGTCGAAGTGATGGGTATTCGAGACAAACCCAATAATAAGGAAGAGTACGTTGTTAATGACCTAAAGCTGATTGTTCATGGTTTTAACAAGGATAAGGGTACGAAATTGACTTTAAAACGAACCGTGGTGCATCGTGGTTTCGGGGATGTAGACTGGAAAGTAAAACTTACGAGTGATTCAAGTATGCCTTGGGATCAATAACGAGCACTAAGCAAAGGTTGGCAAGATCGTTCAATAACAGATTAGACGCGAAGTCATATAGTCACAACGTAGTGTGAGCGCTTTTAGGAAACGTCTTCGAGTATAAATTATAAAGAAAAGAGCCTTGCATCATCAAAATGCGAGGCTCTTTTTTGATGTGGATAGGCCATTAAGCCGAATCTCTTGGAATCAATGTGGTGGACAACATAACCGTTTCCTTCGGTGTCCCGGGGCGTTCGATTCGACGCTGCAAAGCCTCGACAGCACGCCGTCCAAGTTCCTCTTTGCACAAGTGCACCGTTGTAAGGGGAGGAGATGAGGAAGCCGCAGCGTACACATTGTCGATTCCAATGACTAGACAATCCTGTGGTACCGAGACGCTCATCTGCCCGAGTTTCTGCATCCACTGCATCGCGATATCGTCGTTTGCGCCAATCCACGCTTCAGGGCGTTCTTCAGCAGGGAGCCGATTAATTGTGGCGGCGAGTTTGTTCACCCATTCACCTCTCTCATAGGCTACCTCCCAAGCTTGAAAGCTCACGTCTTCCCCTGCCTCGGTATGAAAATAATTCAAAGCCAGCTCGATTCCAATCTTACGCTGTGCAAAACTTGCCGCACGGCCGTCATCGGTAATCAAGCCGATTCGTCTGCACTGCTTCGATATCAGATATCTGGCAGCGGTAATGCCAGCTTCCAGATTATCATGACTGATCGTATCACAGTTCAGCAAAGGCTCCTGATGATCGACCAAAATCATGGGGTGGCCTGTCTGTACCAGTGTTTGCAGCACGGTATGCGGGAAAGCGCCCATAACGATAATTCCGGCACAGCGTGTCCAGTCGAGATGAGGTGCGATCGCTTTTTCAGGTGAAATCTCCTTGCCCGGCAAGTCCAGTGAAGGTGACACAATGACGTGATGCCAGCCTTGCTCGTTACAGCCAGAGATGATGCCTGACAGTACACGCTGCCAATAGTGCGGCTCACCGCGGTTAAGCTGATTCATACATATTAGGGTAAATGGGGGCTCGGCTTCATGAGCCTGATTGGTATTGGCAGTATGACCCGCCGAGCCGGGTGTATTCTGACGATACCCGAGTGCACGGGCAAGTTCCAGAACACGTGCACGCGTAGATTCGCTGACGCCGGTTTTACCGCTGAGCGCGCGGGACACGGCATATTTGGATAACCCCAGCTGGTCAGCCAGCGTCTGGATCGATACTTTTCGAGACATATGGTTACTCCTTTTATGGACAGATGGATGAGTCGGGATGGACGTGTAGGTGAATGACTTATGTTCTATAGGTAGATGTTTGAATAGGAAACTGATTAATTGTGAATTGACGTGCCTACATGTAAAAGGTAAACTTACAGAATGATAACGTTATTATAAATTAAACTAACAAAAATAACAATAGTCCTATTGGAAGGTCTATATTAGTCTATTTTGGTTGATTAACAGTTTACATAAAAAAGGAGAGGACTCCCATGGATCAGTTCAGATTACCTAAAATTCCGATGCCTGAGCTAGAATTACCCCAAGCTGTTCTTAATGTTTTGGCTGAAGCAGATGAACGCTTAAAGCACAGACCGAAGCTGCTGGCTCAGTTTCGCAATTGTTTTCCAAACACGCTCGAAACGACCACCAAGCTGTTAGATGATGGTACAACCTTTGTTATTACGGGAGATATCCCTGCCATGTGGCTCCGGGATTCAGTGGAGCAAGTGATCCATTATGTTCCGCTGGCAAAGGATGAAGCGCAGCTGCAGCGGATTATCGGAGGGCTGATTAAACGGCATACATTCTATGCGGATATAGACATCTATGCTAACGCTTTTAACGAAACGGCCAATGGCTGGCACTGGGACGCGAATGATGAGACAGAGATGTCACCTTGGGTATGGGAACGGAAGTTTGAACTGGATTCGTTGTGTTTCTCCATGAAGCTGGCCTATACATATTGGCGTGAGACTGAGTTAACAGACATCTTTGATGAACGTTTTAAAAAGGTTATGGAGCAGATCGTGCACCTGTGGGAGACAGAACAGCGTCATGTAGAGCAATCCCCGTATCGATTCATGCGGCGTAACTGCCCGGCGCACGATACACTGCGTAACAAGGGAATGGGGATGTCAGTAAACTATACGGGCATGATCTGGTCAGGCTTTCGCCCAAGCGACGATGCCTGTGATTTTCACTACAATATTCCGTCCAATATGTTCGCCGCAGTGACGCTGAGCCAGATGGGGGAGATTGCAAAATGGGTGTTCCGTGATGAACAGCTAGTGGGCCGTATGGCGCGCCTGGAGGAGGAAATCCGGCACGGCATTGCCCTGTATGGTACCTATCGTCATCCGGTACATGGACAGATTTACGCTTACGAAACGGACGGGTATGGCAACGTCTGTCTAATGGATGATGCGGGCACACCGGGACTCATGTCGATCCCTTATATCGGATATGTATCCGTGGGAGATGTGGTGTATCAGAATACACGGCGTTTTATATTGAGTAAAGAAAATCCGTACTATTATGAAGGAACAGCGGCCAAGGGCATTGGCAGCCCGCACACTCCTCCCGGGTACATCTGGCATATGGCATTATCCATGCAAGGACTGACGGCAGACAATGACGCGGAGATGCTCGCCATGATTGATTTGCTGGAGAACACCGACGCGGGAACGGGGTATATGCACGAAGGTTTTCATGTCGATGATCCGCATACGTACACGCGTCCATGGTTCGCATGGTCCAACAGTTTGTTTGCGCAGCTGGTGTACAAGGCGATGAAGAAAGGTATTCTTTAGCTGAAGATTCAGGGTGATCGCCGTATATTTTGACAAGTCGCTATGCTGGAGATGTATTCAGAAGAGTTCTAAGTTCGTTCGCTGCATATGAAAAAAAAGCCCGGACGGCCGAGGGAGGGGACTGACCCCTGTTTGTGAGACAGGGATTAGTTCTGGAGATGGCATCCGGGTTTGTTTGTATAAGAGGATATAATCAAATCAATTAAATAACTCTAAAACAGCTTTCTAACAACCTACAAACAAGCTTCATATGAGTTCTATCGTTTTTATAGCGTTTTCAACAAATCGGCAATCTGAACCTTTTGCCCGGTACGTGCGCTTTCGAGGGACGCGAGAACCATAGCCATGCTGTATTGATTGTCGCTGCAATCCGTTTCGGGCAGGCGTCCTTCTTCAAGTGCAGTAAACATGTCTTCCAGGCAGCCGTGGTGTCCGGTCTTGCCCATCACGGGCAGCTCGGCTTCAATTCGTTCACCGCGCTGGAGAAAAGATGGCTTGCCATCAGCCTCCAGCGTAAGCGTGCTGACCACTTCAGCATAGATGCTGTCATGACCATCCCAGATGGCGGTTCCTTTTTCACCCGTCACCCGCCAGTTTGCTTCCCATGATGTAGGCACGCCCTCAGTACACCAGGACCCGCGATAGTCGAACACAGACCCGTCGGACATCTCGAAAATACATATCGCCATCGCATTGCCTTTATACCAAGAACCAGGAGGATTAAATTCGTGGCAGTACACCGACACCGGATTGGCTCCAAGGATAAAACGCGCCTGATCAAAGGTATGTATCGCCATATCCAGCAGCAGCGGGCTGTCCATAAGGTCACGGAAACCGCCAAAGTGCGGGCCAAGGAAGAAGTCTGCCCCGGCATATCCTGGCTGTCCGATCGTTCCGCTGGAAATAAGCTGACGATAGGCACGGATGCGAGGATCGAAACGTCGATTCTGCATGACGGCCTGAATGCGTCCTGTGCTGCGGGCGGTTTGCACAATATCGGTGCAGTCCGAGAACGATTCAGCAAGCGGTTTTTCGCCAAAAACGTGACAACCTGCCTGCAGTGAAGTCATAGCGATATCGTAATGGCTGGAAGGAATGGTCACATCAAATACAATGTTGGCATCGACAGCCTGAAGCGCATCACGAATGTTCGTAAATGTTGGACAGGCAAGATTATGGCGCTTGGCGAAAGCAGATGCTGTGTCTTCGTAAAGATCAACGAGTCCCACGATTTCAGTATCTGGTCGCTCTTTGGCATAGTCGGCCCAGGTGTTAGCCATTACTCCGCAGCCTGCAATGATAACCCTATAAGGATAGGTCATATGTTCAACTCCCTCGCAAAGATGTGAATAATACATGTGATCACCGGGATTGTGCTTGTTCCCGTATTCCTAGGTAAATGAGGTGCTGGTGTTTATCTGTTACACCGGATTGGGTACAAAGCTTCCTCCGCGGCAGTGTTTCAAATAATTCAATGCATGGACCTGCCCGGTCATTTCAAGTTCATCGCGATACACCGGATCGTGCCAGCCTTCAATGTCGATGGTACCCTGATAGCCGTTCTGACGCAAAATGGTGATGATATCTGCCCAATTGCTGTCTCCAAAGCCGGGTGTTCGATGCCATACAAACTCATGGGGGCCGTGTACGCCATGTTCCTTAACTACATCCCAGGCGATGGTTGCATCCTTGCCGTGGACGTGGAACACTTTCGGAGCCCATTTGCGGAGCTGTGGAATCGGATCGATCAGGCTGACCATCTGGTGGCACGGCTCCCACTCCAGACCGACATTTTCATCAGGTACAGCATTAAACATCAATTCCCAGGCAGCCGGGTTATGTGCAATATTCCAGTCGCCGGTCTGCCACGTCCCATCCATATCACAATTTTCAAAAGCAATGCGCACACCCCGGTCTGCCGCCCGTCGCGCCAGTTCACCAAACACTTCCTTGAATCGTGGAATCGATTCATCGATCGGCTGATTGGTCAATCGTCCGGTAAAGCCGGAGACAATATCTGCTCCAAACAGCTGCGCATGGTCAATAGCTCGCTCCCAGCTTGCCAAGGTATCAGCGTTATCCCCTGTTCCGGTGAGCGGATTACCAAATACACTTAAAGCCGAAATAGTAATGCCTTGTTCGTCAACGATGTCGCGAACGCGTTTGGCCGTCTCTGCCAGGTCAAGGCTTCCTGTCGTTTGCCAGAACGTCAGGTTAAAGGATTCAAAGCCGTGCTGCATGATCTGCGGAATGACTCGAACGGCATCCTGGCCGCCTACAAGGGTTCCGATACGAATAGATGGATTCATGGTTGTATTTCACTCCAATATTGGCTTATAGTACTTCGTGACACACTCATTATAGCCGTGGAGCTGCGCGAAGGCTCTAAACAATTTTGTGCTTTATTAGTCGGATTTTGTGGTGAGGGGGAAGAAAGCCGTGTTGGACTTGAAAGCGCTTCACGAGAATACGCGAATTGATCATAAATCCCATCCGTTTCAGCTGTTCCAAAATCGCTGTGCCGATAAAAAAGCTGAAGAATGCATTTTATATCTGCACTGGCATGAGCATTTTGAATGGATCATTATGCGTAAAGGAAGAGCGGTATTCCATGTTGACAGCCGGCCTTATGAAGCCGAGGCGGGAGAGGTCATTATCATCCCGGGTGGTGCACTGCATGTTGGATACGCATTGGATGAGGGGGATGTGTATTACGACTCCATTGTAGTCAATCGTGGTCTGTTTCAGGATTTTGCTAGCGATCCTGTGCACGAACAGTATGTCGCGCCCTATCTGGAAGGCAGTGTGCGGTTTCCGGTTAAACCGGCCGCTGAGAATGCAGCCTGTGCTGGCTATTATTCTTTATTAAATGAAGCCGTAGATGAGATGGCGATGCAGCCTCCAGCCTACCAACTTGTGGTGAAATCCAAGCTGCATGCCTTGTTTACCCTGATGGCCCGGACGTTTATGCCGCATCAGCTGCGTGATCGATCGGGCGGAGGGTATTTTCCTAACCGCGAGCGGTTTAAACGGTTAATTGCACATATTGAGGCTGAGCCGCAGGAGAAATTATCTGTAAGTGAAGCTGCAGGCCAAGTGGGGCTTAACGTGTACCATTTCTGCAAAATGTTCAAAAAGCTTACCGGACGTACGCTCGTAGAATACGTAAACGGATGCAGGATGAGTGAAGCAGAGCGCATGCTGCAGGGAAGCAGTCTTACAGTAACGGAGATTGCCGCCAAGGTCGGCTGTGACAATGCAAACTATTTTACAAAATTATTCAAGCAGTACAAGGGAATGACGCCTTCACAGGCACGGGGGATGAAGAATGGATGAAGAAGCGGCAGAGAAAAGGAAAGGCATGAACATAAGGTTTGATGAGAAGGGATAGGAATAGAAGAGGAGCAGGAAGCGGAGCGGGAAAATGTGCAGGAAGCCGGGCAGAAGTGAAGCAGAAAAAAAGGTAAAGAACCACCCGGGTTTAACCGATTTTCGGATGGTCAAGACCCCATTTAGTAGACATTATAAAAAGACCCTAGGCTGCAAACTGGCGTCGGTACTCTACCGGCGTCAGTTTTTTCAGTTTCCGTTGTGGCCGCTTTCGATTATAAAAACGAATATATTTTTCGATTTTGCTTTGTGCTTCGTTAAGCGTTCGGATATGATAAGGGTAGAGTCCTTCCGTTTTGAGATGCGAGAAGAAACTCTCCATCGAGGCATTGTCATAACAATTTCCTCGGCGAGACATGCTGATTCGGGCGCCAACCTTTGGCAGCATGTCGTGGTAAGCATGAGACGTGTACTGGAAACCCTGGTCGCTGTGAACGACGAGTCCGGTCACGTCTTTTTGCTTCGCAAACGCCTTACTGAATGTGCGGAGCACCAGTTCATTATCGTTGCGTTCGCCTATTTCGTAGGCCACAATTTCGTTATTAAACAGATCCTTTATAGCTGAAAGATATATCCAGCGCTCTCCCACACGATACTGGGTAATGTCCGTTACCCATTTCTGATTCGGTTTTTCTGCACTGAAGTCTCGCTTCAGGCAGTTCTCTGCTACTCGCTGCGCAGGTGCATACGGGCCACTGGAGCGTCGTTTACGACGAATCCTGGATTGAATACCGAGCATTTGCATCAGGCGGAGCACCTTTTTATGGTTCATCCAAGTCCCCTGATCTTGCCAAAGGAACAACTGGAGTTGTCGATAACCATATTTCCCTTCATATCGTTGATAGGTTTGAAGTACTTGGTTCATCGCCTTTGTATCGCGGTCAAATCGTTTACGTTTTATGTAGGCATAAAATCCACTCCGTGACACGCCAAATACATCACAAAGTTTCTGGATATCCCCGTATGCCGCTACTTTTTCTATGATCTGAAATCTTTCTTGTTTGCTTCCTCCTTCCAGATGACCAAGCACTTTTTTAGCAACGCATTCTCCCGTTTCAGTTTTTGGACATAACGGTCTTGGTCCAAGTATTCTTTACGTCGCCCTCGCTGATCCATCAGTCCAAACTCACCTTGTTCCCGATATTTTCTCATCCAGCGCTTCATTCGTCCTGGGTCATGAATTCCCAGATGCTCATTAATCTTTCGATAAGTCCAGCCCTCAACCGTGTGCAGACGAATAGCCTCATTTTTCAACGTCTCCGAATACGTTTTAAACTTTTGTCCCTTAATCGCCATAAAAAATACACCCCCTAGAATTTCATCGGTTAAACCCAGGGGTTTTTCCAATGTCTATTCTAAGGGGTGCACTTCAGGCTAAACCCGGGTGGTTTTATTTCAGGAACCTGGAGAGCAGTCGATTCGCTTTTTTAGAGAGGTCTTCCAGTTTGAGATTGGCCTGATCAAGCTGGTTATATGTCCATTTGATCGTCTGCAGCATCCGGGGGGAGATCGGTGTACCTTTGATACGTGGATAGATGTTGTGATAGGCCCACACCAGATGCTCCCAGCGATGATCGTCTCCCTCCTGAATATACTCCGATACGTCTAGCACTTTGCCGCGTCCATTCTGGAGAAGCACATTTTTGAGATGGATGTCGCGTGGATTCAGCCCAAGGCGACGAACGGCTTCTCGCGCTGCGTCTACATCGAGCATGACCTGCTCGGGGACGGGGATTCCTTTTTCCAAACATTCCAGCAAGGTGTCTCCGGGTTCGTAACTAATGACAAGTATATTTCGGCCGCTGCCGTAATAGGTCGGGAAGTAGGGCAGGCCCTGGAGCTGGGTGTAGACCTGTTTTTCATTATTTAATTTATCCAAAGCATGATCCGAGTACATTTTGAAGGCATACTGCGGCAGCTGATCGTACGTAAATACAGCCGCATCCGTACCAATTCCAATGCAGTTTACTCCTGCTGCCTCGCCGATAATGTTTACCAGCTCATTTCGATCGCTTCCGATGACTTGAATTTGTTGTAATGCTGCTTCCGCTTGGAACCAATCCGGCTGCTTCATGGTGGCGCCTCCTTTTGGATATGCCTGTACATATTTTCAGTAGTGATTGTATGCAGTGTTATTAAGGGTGGTTCGCTGTGTTCTATACTCTAGTTGTACTGTAAATCGCACCGCAATAGTAGTTCAGTAGGATTGTAAATGGTTAGAGACTCATATGAAAACTATATTCACGTAATAGATTAATGCTGTTCATGATCGAATTCAACTTTCTGATGTATGAGTGGGTGGAAGGGTGCTGATGAGGTTCCAGTGGGCCGCTGTGCACCATCACGGCAAGTAACTCAAGTAAGTGTGCTGATGCTAAAACCACGATAGTAAGTAACTCAAGTAAATAAGTCGGTGTGGGTCCCGTTGATAAGTGAATCAAGTGAATTGGGCTGATGCATATACCGCGATGGCAAGTTACTCAAGTAAATGGACTGATGCGCACCACCATAATAAGTTACTCCAGCAACTAATCCTGTATCATCCCACGTTTCAGCGCCTCCACAAATTCTAACGATCTCCAGAAGCCTTATTTCGCCCCAAACAGCCATGTTGACATTCTAACGATTCGTAGTTACGCTATTTGGCGTAATTCGTCCATTTTAGCGCTCTGACAGCTGAAATCCAGCTAAATAGCGTCTCTGGAGATCGTTAGGTTTCTAATCCTCAACAAAATGGGCGAATAAGGTCTGTGGGGATCGTTAGCGCCGCATGGAGAGGCTAGACTAAGATGCCAATCTCTCCCTGATCGACTCCTTCTCCCGCTTTCACGCTTATTCCCGCTATTGTCTTTTTTCCTCTTTATCCTGACAAAATCAATCTCAGTATTCTAACACTATTAACACGTCATGGTCGCCTTATTCTGATGATCCTGAAACAAGACAATTCCCTTACCCGGCATAGAAGAATAATCCTCTTATTCTAACTTCATTTCTAATGCCGAGCAGCCGAATCATCATCTCCTTCACCGATGACGAGTGCCGCTTTCTTCATCCTGATGTAACTATATAAACGATACGTATCGCCCCTCAAACGGTTCCGTTCGGAAGAAAATAATGCAAGCCGGGTTGCGGCATAACGGTCAGAGCTTTATACTGTGAGCAATAAAAGGATCTTCCAGTCCATTGTGCTGCAGAGCGAGGCGTGAAGAAATTAAACATAAATGTTCCTCGAACCCACCCTACGGTACCTAATGCAGCATTTGGTATGGGGAAATCCGATATACAGAAAGGCAGATTTCATATGGCACAATACCCGCAGTGGTCTTATTCGCAGTCGCGGGCGAGTATGTTCGATGAGTGCCTGCGCAAATATTATTATCATTATTACGGTGCCCATAACGGTTGGAAAACAGAATCAGCTGATGAGATGCAGGTACGTCTGTATCGTCTGAAGCAGCTAAGCAATCTGTATTTGGTCTTTGGTGATCTGGCACACCGGATGTGTGAGTCGGCTGTACGGAGCAGGGTAGAGGGGAAACCCAAGCCGCGTGAGGTTTTCTTGGAGAAAACGATACGTGACCTGCTGAATCAGGCTTATAAGGATTCGATGAATCCCGAGCAGTGGCGTCTTCATCCGAAGAATCATACGATGTTGTCCGAAATTTATTATGGCGACGATACACTGAACGACCGGATCGCAACTATTCGCGAACGTGCGGGCGCCTGCGTAGGTAACCTGTATCGGACGCTGACGTGGGAAGACTTGTCCCGTGCGAGCACAACGATTCTGGAGATTGAGAAATGGGATACGCTGCTGCTGCATGATACACGCGTGTATGTGAAGATGGACTTATTATACAGACGCAGCAGCGGTAACATTGTCATTGTGGACTGGAAGACGGGCAAAGAGGATGATTTCTCCGATCAGTTAATCTTGTACGCTTCCTATGTAAGAGAGCACTACCAGATTCCGCTGGAGCAGATTGAGATTCGGGTGGAGTACCTGTTGACCGGCAAACATAAAGAGTTCAGGGCCACCGAGGAGGATATTCGCAAGGTGGAGGAGAGCGTAGGGCGTTATATCGAGGAGATGCGTTCCTGTGTGGCAGATGAGTATTACAATCGTCCCAAGGACATGTCCTACTTCACGCCGATGCCTTCGCACAGAGCATGCCGGGATTGCAATTTTCGCGAAGTGTGCAGTGAACGGATCGTGTAAAAAAGAAAGAAGCGCAGCACCCGGGTAATCTTCCCCTCGGGCACTGCGCTTCTGTGCGTTCCACAGGCTGGACACGGTTGGTTCCAGGTGGAACGGCCGCAAGATTTACTGGACCGCGGCGGAATCCTCCAGCGCCTGTCCTGCAGGAACATAGGCGTGCCCGAGATCGCGGGCAACCGCCTCGTACGTGATATGTCCATGCAGCGCATTCACTGCGCTGCGAATGGACGAACTGCCGCGAATCGCAGCAGCTGCACCCTGGTTCGCCAGCTGCAGCGCATAAGGCAGGGTGGCGTTGGTCAGTGCCACCGTAGACGTGCGCGGCACGGCGCCAGGCATGTTTGCCACCGCATAATGCACGACACCATGTTTCACATAGGTGGGTTCGTCGTGAGTGGTGATATGATCAATGGTTTCAACGATCCCGCCCTGATCAATCGCCACATCCACAATGACCGACCCGGGTGACATGGTCTTCACGACCTGCTCGCTGACAAGCGTTGGCGCTTTCGCGCCCGGGATCAGCACCGCACAGATCAGCAGGTCCGCCGAAGTGACAGCGGACGCAATATTGGAAGGGCTGGAGACCAGTGTTTGGATCTGATTGCCAAAAATATCGTCCAGCTGGCGCAGCCGATTCAGGTTCAGATCCAGAATCGTCACATCTGCTCCCAGGCCAAGTGCAATTTTGGCCGCGTTGGTCCCTACCGTGCCGCCGCCAATAATGACAACCCGGCCGCGGCTTACGCCAGGTACGCCCGATAACAGAATGCCTTTGCCGCCTTCTGTCTTCTCCAGAAGCTGCGCACCGATCTGCGCAGCCATCCGCCCGGCCACTTCACTCATGGGTGTGAGCAGCGGGAGAGAGCCGCCTACTTCCAATGTTTCATAAGCGAGGGCAGTTACCCGTTTTTCGATTAGTGCTTTGGCAAGGGCTGGCTCTGCGGCGAGGTGCAGGTAGGTGAACAAAATCAAACCCGGGCGAAAATAATGGTATTCACCGGCGAGAGGTTCCTTTACTTTAAGGATTAGTTCGGCATTCTGCCATACCTTCGCGGCAGTTTCAATAATCACGGCGCCAGCCTGCGTATATTCCTGATCCAGAAATCCACTGCCTAGTCCGGCACCCTGCTCTATAAAAACCTGATGCCCGGCACTTACGAAATCAGCCGCTCCGGCAGGTGTCATCGCTACACGATTTTCATTGTTTTTGATTTCCTTGGGGATTCCGATTCTCATCGCCATGCACCTCGTCCATTTATTGGTTGTTAGCTTATACTACAAGTTTATGACCCCATACGTCGTTTTGCACCTTACACCATGTCTAATTTTTGAAATATCGACTCAACATTTCGTCGAATAAGTCTATTCAGGACTTATGTCCATCGATTATAATGTAAGAAAAAATGACACTGAGAGGGATCGACTTTGCGAAATGACCGCGTATTTACTGTCCGAGATATGCTGCAGCGTCCGGTATTTGGTCGAGCGCGTCTTGCCGCAGGGCAGGAAGGCCTGAATCGTCAGGTGGGCTGGGTCCATGTGCTGGAAATAACCAATGTGTCTCCTTTTGTAAGCCAGCATGATCTTATTTTATCCACGGGTTTATGGCTTCAATCGGAAGAAGGTCGTGAAGCATATTTGATGCAGCTGATTAACCGCGAAGCAGCTGGATTATGTGTAGAGTTTGGAACCAGCATTCATGCCATCCCGGAATCACTCATTAAACTCGCGAACCTGCACCAGTTTCCGCTTATCGTATTTGAGGAGCCGGTACGTTTTGTCGAGATTACGCAGGATATCCACTCTCTACTTATTAACCATCAGCACCAATTGTTAAAGAGCCTCGAGACCTATTCCCGCGAACTTCAACAGCGAACGCTGCAGAGTACCGATCTGTCTGCTGTGTTGGAACTGCTGCATACCTATGCGGCCAAACCGGTAGTGTACATTTCGTCAATGGAAGCAGGCAGTTTTGTGCCCGGACTTGCCCCGGAGATGGAGCAGGCGATCCATAGCTGGTACAGCCGGGAAGTGGAGCAGCTGGATCTGAACGATTCGGATACCGAACTTTGGTTTCACATGGATGAAGGGACTTCACTCTTGTGTTACCCAGTCGTCTGTTTTGGTCAAGTGTTCTCAGCCATAGGTATGATCGTGCATCCGTCAGCGGTTGTGGAGTATCTTAAACTGCTTCTGGATTATACGGCCAAAGCTGCGGCGGCCCTTACACTTCGTTCTCAATTTCTTGAAGAGAAGATGGTACGCAACCAGAATGAACTGATTCAAGAGTTGATGAATGACCAGATTCAGCAGGAAGAGCAGGCGAGAACCCGCATGGGACTTCGTTTGCTGGTGAAGGGGCAGTACTGGTTTGCCGGAGGTATACTGGAGATTGAACACCGTATGAAGGGAACGGGCCGGGAACGAATGGAGGCCAATCATCAGGATATTCTGGTGCTGCTCCGTTCGCTTCTCAAGAAGAATCATCTGACCAGTCTTGTCATGCTGAAAAACAATCAAGTCTATCTCTGCTGTGCGAAGGAAGAAGCGCGAACGACCTCGCAGCAGCAGCTGATGCAGCTGCTGGAAGGCATCACTCAGGATGTCAAACGGTTCGCCAGTACAAATCTGAAGCAAGTACAGATTCACGCCGGTTTCGGCAAACTTCGAAATCAATTAACAAGGCTGAAGGACAGCCTACAGGAAGCGTATCAGGTGATTGAGGTGGCGCGTTCTGTCAAACCGATGAAACATGTTCATTTCTATGATCGTATGGGTATATATCAAATGTTAAAAGCAATGCCGCCTTCTTTCCTGCAGACGTTTGCCATGGATCATCTGGGAGTTCTTATCGAGCATGACCAAAACCACCAGTTAAGATTGGTAGAGACACTGGACGCTTATCTTGCGAATTTTGGATCTAAAAGAGATGCCGCCGCCCAGCTGTTCGTTCATCGACAGACTCTATATAACCGACTGGAGAAACTGGAAGAACTGCTGGGAACGGATTATATGCAGCAGGATAAACGAGTGTGTTTGGAGATGGCGCTGCTTGCTAACGCCATGATTGAAGGAGGAGATGAGCTGTCCCCTTGATAATTAAGGTTGGGGAGATGAGGATGCACATATGAACGTATTGAAAGTGAGTCTTACCGGATTACAGCTTATTGATGCGCTGTATGCTTTGCGAAGATCGAGATAGGCCATGAGAAGACCCTGCACTAGAGAGGCGGCCCCGATAACGTACGGATGAAGCGGATGAGAGAATCAAAGATAAAGAAGCAGGGGCTGCCAGACGATATGCAGATGTTACACGATTAGACCTTCGTTTTGGTTCATACGGTTTTGATTCATACTGCTGTTGGTCTAAAGTTGGGTTGTTCAGGCTTAACCAAGCTTGAAGCTGTTGGGAACGGATGCCGAGTTGTGCACTCAAATTACAGATATCAAGATGTTTTTTCACATAAATCCGCCTTTCCTGAATGATCGGGCTGGGAGTAGGGTACGAAAGGATGCATGAAACCAAGTCGGTAAACGATGTGTACAGGCTTGCTCAGGTGCTCGGCGGAGTGCTGCTTTATGTTAAGAAGTGGTTATATGTATCCGTGATACGGTTCGTATACATGTGTAACCGCCTCTGTATCTTTTTCTATAAATTGGCTTTTATCAAGATTCTAACATTGGATATGCATATGCGCGTCTCAATCTAGTCTCAATTTTATGAGAAATCAACAATAGTCGAAGTGTCAGAATCTAGTACGGAGGATAGATATGGGAAACGGTAGTGAAGCTCAATATGAGAACGATGTCAGGGACGGAAAACGCTTTGTCGGTCGGACCAAAGAACTGAGGACATTGAGACAGTGGTTGGAGCATGCCGAAGCGCCTATGACTATATTTTCAGTTACCGGTATGGGTGGGATTGGAAAATCATCACTGCTTTCAGAAATGCTGTCTATAGCCAGGGAACGAGGAGCAACGGCTGTATGGATGGACGGACGGGCATGTGGTACGACACCCTCGGTGTTTGTAGATTATTTTATATCCACACTCGGGGTAGAGCTGGGGCTGCTGAAAAGCCATGGCACGCAGCTGCTCTCTGTGTTGAAAAGCATGCCCAGGGAAAAGCGGCTCGTCATTGCAGTAGATAACTACGAGGAGCTTGCACTGCTTGAAGGCTGGTTTATGGAAGTTTTTATTGCCAAACTTCATATAAGAGGGGTACTCATCATACTTGCTTCCCGTTCGGAACTTTCAGCGGCATGGCGAACGCACCCACGGCTGTATCAGCGGCTGATACAGCTGCAGCTGCAGCATTTCAATGCAGATGAGATTGCGGAATATATTGCAGCGGCCGGTCCGTTAAGACCGAGTGTCGCCGGAACCATAACAAAAATGACAGATGGACATCCACTTGGATTGGCACTTGCGGTGGAAGCGGCCGATCAAGGAAGAAACCTTCCTCATGCGGAGTGGGCCGAGCTTTCGCATATGATAAGTGCCCGGCTCCTGCTTGAGCTTACTACGCCGCGTCTGCATCCAATGGTAGAAGTATTAACCCTGCTGGAGACGGCAAATCAGGAACTGTTATCTGCTGTGCTGGATATTGCGGTTAAGCCCGAAGAGTATCATATGCTGAGACGAATGTCTTTCATCCGCGCTGCACCGGATGGTCTGGCCCTGCATGATATGGCCAGAGTGCACTTGATGCGAGACTTTCGGCAGCGTGAGCCGTACCGCATGCAGTGCATGCGGATTCGAATTGCCGAGCTGCTCAAACCGCTCCATGAACAAGCCGGCCCCCAAGAGCGGCGTCAGATTGCGCGTAAGATGCTGCTGCTCTGTCAGGAAGCGATGCTCCAGTATCGCAAGTATGCCGATGTATCCCGCGACTCTCTGTTCTCATCGTTAGAACCGATGAACATGAAAGACCTGCCCGCAATGCATAAACTGCTGCAGCAGTGGTGTGAATACAGCGTTGAACCTTGGCAGGCTGTGAAATATGCTCCCTTTTTGGATGAACTGGCTCAGCAGTATCCCGGGGGAATCGTCTTGAAGCGTGACATGCGAGGAGAACCGATTGCGATGTTTATTACCGTGCTGGTGCATCGGGAGACAAGTGAGCTGCTCTTGAAGTATTTTCCGCATGAGATGAAAGAATGCTTTGCCCCGGAGGAGATGCAGTGTGATCCCGACGAGAGCGATACACACTTTGCGCTGCTGGCTGCGGCTCGAGACGATGTCCCTGGATATACACGCGAGGAACTTGTTGGCTATATGGTGCTGGACCGCTTGTCCCTACTGGGAGACGGGGCGAGAGCCATTCTGGTTGCAACCAATCCGCATTTGAAGCTGTTTCTGCGGAGCATCGGTTTTCAGATGAGGAGCACCTCTACGCGAGCTTGTGACCGATACGAGGACCGGGCGGATGTGCTGGAGCTCGATTTACGCAGCGGGCAGTTCGGCGCTTGGGTGATGTCGCTTCTTCACCCGGATCTGCCAGCGAATCAAATACAGCCTGGAACAGCGTCGGCAGGGCAAAAGCTTTGGTCCGAGCAGGAGGTACGCAAAATGCTTGCACATCTTCGTTCTCCCGGAGAGCTGCAGCCGTATGCGGAAAGAGTAACAGGTGTGAAGGATGGCATCCAGCTGCAGTTATACGTTCTGGACCTGCTGGAAGGCAGAGTACACGGCGTGTCTCCTCAAGACCAGAAGCTGCTGCATGCAGCTTACTGGACTCATGCTGGCAATCCAACTGCCGCGGCACAGGTGTGTTCCATGAGCCGGGCTACGTTTTATCGCCATCTCAGAACAGCACTGATCCGCTTAGCGAGAATATTGTAAGGAGCGATTTTGTTTTTGTATATTTTTTGGAAATGTCTAAAACCCCGAGCGAAACGGCAGGTGGTCCGTTACTGCGGGGTTTTTAAGCTGTGCATTCGTTCATTTAATCCGCCTATCGGCACCTGCGGCGTATTATAGACCGAGCCGTTTCATGCGATTATACAGTGTAGCCCTGGAGATGCCGAGCTGCTTCGCCAATGTTCGTTTATTGCCTCCCGCAGCCTCCAGATATTGCTGCAAAAGCCGAGCCTCATAGGCATCCAGCTGCTGCTGATAAGAGAGTCCCGGATCTTCGGAGCTTGCTTGACTGCCGGGAGCGTCCCATACTGCAGCATCCTCCGACGTGTTTCCATGCTGCAGTTTCTCCGTCACCTGTGGTTGATCTGCTCCTGCTTGGCCTGCAGAGATGAGGTTATCTGCTGTAGGATTCATTTCAAACTTTTCGTTAGCGTTTGCAGGGATCAGCGAATCAGGCAAATATTCCGACTTAATCTCGCCATCCACTGCCAGAATGGTCAGACGTTCAATCACGTTGCGCAGTTCACGGACATTACCGGGCCAATCGTATTGAAATAACAGCTTGAACACTTCCGGAGGAATCACTTCAATATGACGATTGTAGAGCAGTGAGAACTCCTGCAGAAATGTCTGAGTAAGTTCGTAAACATCCTCTTTACGCAGCCGGAGCGGCGGAATGATGAGATTGATGACATTCAGGCGATAATAAAGGTCCTCACGGAATTGATTGCGGGCAATCATGGCAGGGAGGTCCTGATTGGTCGCGGCAATGATTCGGCAGTTGGCTTGTTTGATGCGGGTGCCTCCAACCGGGAAATAACTCCGTTCCTGCAGCACGCGAAGCAGCTTTACCTGCAGTTCGGAAGGCATCTCACCGATCTCATCCAGAAAAAGCGTGCCCCCATCCGCCAGTTCGATTTTCCCCTTTTTTCCTTTGGGATCAGCCCCGGAGAAAGCACCTTTCTCGTAACCGAACAATTCGCTTTCAAACAGGGAAGCCGGAATGGCTCCGCAGTTAATCGCAATAAAAGGAGCGGTCTGCGGTTCACGCAGATCATGGATGGCTTTGGCGAACAGCTCCTTACCCGTACCGCTTTCACCCATAATGAGTACTGTAGCAGGAGTGGTGCTGATCTTGCGGATCGTGTCAAGACACTGCCGGATAATCGGACTGCTGCCTTTGATACGGGCGAATGGATCCGTCTCGGGACGAAGCCGGGCAACCGCTTTTTCCAAATGCTGTACCTTGGAGGACATATGCAGCAGTTCCTGATGCAGCCGAATTTCGGTTGTAATGTCCACTTCGGCAGCAACTGCTCCGACAATGCGGCCGTCCAGTCTGACAGGGCGGGCGTTAATCAGCGCAAACAGATCAGGTCTTGGCTGATGCTGCTTACGGTAGACGGTCTCACCGGTATATAACGTTTTGAGCGATTGGAGCCGTTCTGGAGGGAAAAAGTTGGCGGCTGGCTCACCGATAATATCGGTTTTACGAATAGAAAAGATGTTCTCCGCGCCGGATGTCCAGTAGGCCACCTTTGCTTCCTCATTAATTAACGACAGTGCAGAGCCTGCTGTCTCGAGCGTGGTTTCCAAATAGGCTTCCATCAGCCGATGAGCCTGAAGCAGGGAAGACATGACATCAGATGCGGAGATATACCCCTCCCATTCGTCACGATCATTTTTAATGAGCAGAACAGGGCTCTTGGCGAACAATGGAATCGCTTGTGCAAGTGGGGTGGAAGACGAAATCACCGGGACAGGAAGCATTAGTTGAAGCAGATCCTTGTTGGATTCTGATGACTCGGAAGAAAGTATGGAAGACGGATATTCCTCCATGAGCGAGCTGGGCTGATTAGGGGACGAACAGCAGAGATAAGCAGCTCCGGCAGCAGAACGCGCAAAAACAGGACGCGCTGTCGTTATATCCCAATCTGGATGTGTTGGTGAAAGGAAATGTCCGTTAACGGGAAGTTCATTGTAGATCTGCATGTCTGTCCGCGTTAGTCCGTTCAAAGTGGGAAGTAAATGTCTCATCAGGATCACCTCATTACAGCATACGGATTAAAGTGATTGAATTTATAAATAGTATATCGTCTGCAGGGTGTTGTGTATATATTTTTTGACATCTGCTGTTCGTATGTTATTTTTGGGAACGGTTACTTCGAAGTGAGGAATTTATGTATACGATTTCATTAGACGGAGATGAGGATTTATATTGATATTACTACAAAATATAACTTTTTATAGAAAATATACACGGGATGAATGTTAAGTTATATGACACTTTTGAAGTGTTTAAATAAGCCGAAATACCTGCTGGAGAGAGAAGAGAATAATGCAGCGGAGAAGAATACACCGTAATTTCGAGAATTAAGTCTAAAATTTTGGACATTTAATTTGATTATTCTTATTTTTTAGACATATATGCGGTTTGAAGATTCGGTGACGAATTGTGATGGAGCTGTCATTTAAAAAAGTGGCAAAAACCATGCCCTCCAGGGTGAGTGGATTGCATGGCATAACAGCGCTTTTTATGTGCATTCTAGCGAAACATATTTTTAACAACCATCCAGAGATTAGCAGGTTTCTCGGCCAGACGACGGGTGTAGTACGGGTACCACATCGTGCCATAGGGTACATAACAGCGGATACGATAACCCTCCTGTGCCAGACGTTCCTGCTCACTCATGCGCAGACCGTATAACATCTGGAATTCAAAGGCCTCAGGAGAAATATCTCGATCTTTCACGTATTGTTTTGTCCAGTTAATGATGTGATCGTCATGTGAGGCGACAGCTGTGTATACACCTTGGTCAAGATGATGGCGAATCATCGTTTTGAACTGATGAATGACCTCGGTCGTGCTCTGGTAAGCGACAGAAGCAGGCTCTTTGTAGGCGCCTTTGACGAGGCGAAGGCGAATGCCTTCCCGAATCATATCGCGAGTATCCTCTTCCGTTCGATGCAGATAAGCCTGCAGTACTGTGCCGGTGTTATCAAGCCCTTCCGCATGCAGCCTTCGCACCATATCGAGTGTGGCCTGCGTGAACGGGCTATCTTCCATATCAATGCGTACAAAGAGCTCGTGCTCCTTCGCCCGGGCTGCAACCGTACGAATATTTTGATAGCTCTCTTCGGGATCAAGTGCCAGCCCCATCTGCGTCGGTTTGAGTGAAACATTGGAGTCAACGCCGCTATGCGCTATGCCGTCCACCAGCCTCACATATTCATCACGGTATAGCGCCGCTTCACGTAATTGGGTAATACCCTCGCCCAAGTGATCCAGTGTCGCCATAATGCCTTTGCTGTTTAAAGTGCGAATTTCATCCAGTGCCTCTTCCAGCGTACTGCCTGCAATAAACTTACCAGCGAGCTTTTTCCCGTATTTGAGCGACAGGTTTTCTACTGCTTTATTGCCAGCCACGGTTAACAACGTTTTACGGTATAGTTCCGTTCCGACACTCATCGTGGTTCCTCCCTAATCATTCATGATTGTGTATTTCATATATCTAGCAAAAAACGTGCCAAAAGCTGCTGTGTGCAGTGGTTTTGCCTTAATTTTTTTATGGAAATTTTTATCTCCGTGAATCAAAAAAAAATTCATTCTCAAGCGGAGTTGGCACGCTTCTTGCTTCATATATTTGATTGAGACGTAAGTGCTGCATGAATCCAAGCAGCGATATAGCGGCAGAACCCGCATCTTGAAGGAGGAATCATTGATGAATATCCCTTTTGTTAACGAACCATTTACAGTTTTTGCGGTAGAAGCGAACCGGAAAGCCTTTGAGGAAGCGCTGCGTAAGGTTGAATCCGAACTGAGACAGGAATATCCGATGATAATTGGTGGGCAAAAAATAACCGGCAGCCGCACATTGACCTCCGTCAACCCGGCAGCCAAAGATCAGGTGGTTGGAACGATTCATCAAGCTGATCGGGAGCTGGCCGAGAAGGCCATTCAAACGGCGGCAGAGACATTCCGCACCTGGAAACATACGGACCCGAATGAACGGGCCCGTTATCTGTACAAAGCGGCTGCGATTATGCGCCGCCGCAAGCACGAGTTCTCCGCCTGGATGGTCTATGAAGCGGGCAAAACCTGGTCGGAAGCGGATGCGGATACCGCCGAAGCCATTGACTTCATGGAGTTTTACGCCCGGGAAATGCAACGTCTCAGTGAGCCGCAGCCTCTTGTACGCATTGCAGGGGAAGATAATGAACTGACGTACATTCCGCTCGGTGTAGGTATCGTTATTCCACCTTGGAATTTCCCGCTGGCGATTATGGCAGGCATGACCTCGGCGGCTTTGGTTTCGGGTAATACAGTCGTGCTGAAACCTGCGAGCACGACACCGGTCATCGCAGCCAAGTTTATTGAACTGCTGGAAGAAGCGGGGCTGCCGGACGGTGTGGTGAACTTCCTGCCCGGGCCGGGAAGCGAAGTGGGCGATTATCTGGTCGACCATGCACTAACACGTTTTATCAGCTTCACCGGTTCCCGGGATGTGGGTCTGCGAATAAATGAACGGGCTGCGCGTACTGCTCCGGGCCAAAAATGGATCAAACGTGTGATTGCCGAGATGGGCGGCAAAGATTCGATCATAGTTGATCAAGATAGCGATCTGGAACTGGCGGCCGAGTCCATTACAGCTTCGGCTTTTGGTTTCTCGGGCCAAAAATGTTCGGCGTGTTCCCGTGCCATAATTCATAAGGATGTATATGATGAAGTACTGCAAAAAGTGATTGAACGTACGCAGAAGTTGACGCTGGGAAGCCCGCTCGAAGTTGAAAATTACATGGGACCTGTTATTGACGATAAGGCTTACGCGAAGATCACAGAATATATCGAGATTGGCAAAGGGGAAGGGCGTCTGGTCCATGGCGGAGGTACGGGAGATCCTGCAGGATATTTTATTGAGCCGACCATAATAGCAGATGTGGACCCGCAGGCCAGGATTGCCCAGGAAGAAATATTCGGCCCGGTACTGGCCTTTATTAAAGCCGATTCGTTTCAGGATGCTCTGGAGATTGCCAACAATACGGATTACGGTCTGACGGGTGCGGTGATTTCGCGCAATCGGGCCCATCTGGAGCAGGCGAGACAACAATATTTTGCGGGCAATCTGTATTTTAACCGCAAGTGCACGGGGGCATTGGTGGGTACCCATCCGTTTGGCGGATTTAATATGTCGGGAACGGATTCCAAAGCAGGAGGCAGAGATTATCTGCTGCTGTTTACACAAGCGAAGCTGGTATCTGAAAAGTATTAATGCAGCGGGATGCGGCATGTCTGTATTAACATGCTGACAATGAATGAACTGTATGGTAATATGCCTGCAAATCCCTTTTTTACAATACTTCGAATTACCATGAAAATATTGAAGACGGGATATTCAAGCGGATGCTCTTCGGGTTATATTGTCATGGAAGTGTTCCGGAGAAAAGGCATTACTTTAACGTATAGCGCACCGCACTGTGTTCAATTCATGTCCAGCTTGACATAAGGAGGGCGACGGATGTTAGATGTTCAGTTGGTGCAGGAACAGCGGTTCCGGCTGTCCATCACGCCGGAGATGAAACAGTCCTTTCATCTGCTGACCATGTCTGGTCAGGAGCTTTATCGTTATTTGCAGGAAGCCGCAGCGGATAATCCGCTGCTTGAACTGGAAGATCAGCCCGCGTACCCGTTCAGATCAGTGCGGCGAGACAATACGCAATGGCATACTTCGTATGATCCTTTACTTCAGGCCAAAGGAACAGAGCCTACGGTGGAACAAATCCTTGCTTCGCAGATTCGCCTAATGAGTATGCCGAACGGACTGGAGAAGGCGGCTGTCTATTTGGCCGGATGTGTAAATGATGATGGATACTTGAAGATGGAATTATCAGACATTCAGACTGTATTAAAGGTATCCATGAGTGAGCTGAATGCAGGGCTGGACGTTCTGCAGTCTCTGGACCCTCCGGGGGTGGGAGCACGGAATCTGCAGGAATGTTTGCTGCTGCAGATTCGCCGTGATGCATCTGCAGCGCCGTACGCCGAGCAGATGGTGCAGGCAGGCCTGGAGGCGTTGGTTCCTTTCCATCCTGGACGAACGGGAGACAGACTTGGCATCACCTCGCGGGAAGCACAGGCGGCGTATAACTATATCACGCAGCTGGACCCCAAGCCGTGCCGCTGCATTGGAGCTGCTGAACGCCCGCATTATGTTGTTCCCGATGCTGCCGTGGAACTGCTTCACGGAGAGAGGGTGTTCAGACTGCTTGCAGCAGGTAATCCGCGTGTATCCTTGAATGAAGCCTGCAGCAGCTGGGTCAGAGATTCGGCTCCCGGCGAACTCTGGAAGAATCGGGTGTCAGAAGCGAGGGCCATTATGCGCAGTGTGCAGCAGAGGCGCAGGACTTTGCTTCGTGTGCTGATGGCTGTTATGGATGAGCAGAAGCACTTTTTGAGTGAGGGCCCTGATGCGCTGGTACCGCTTAATCTCGCGGTTATTGCTGAGAAACTTCATATGCATGAATCAACGGTCAGCCGTGCTGTAAACGGTAAATATATACACACTCCTTATGGAATCTATGAGGCAAAGAGCTTTTTTGACTCCGGCATATCAACCGTATCAGGACAGCAGACGTCCGCATCCGCTGTCAAACGACGTCTAAAGGAAATTGTTCGAACCGAGCAGATCAATAGGCCGTACTCAGACAGCCAGCTGGCTGCTGTTCTAGCTGATGAAGGCATCCTTCTTTCCCGGCGAACTGTTGCGAAGTACAGGGAAGAACTTCGGATTTTGCCTTCCTTGGAACGAAAACGCTGGAACAGCCATCCAGTGGATCAGGCTTCCTCTCCCCGGACCAAGCGATGAGAAGAAGCCGGAGTATGCTTTTTAAAACCAACCTGTGAAGTACCTCAAAGAAAAGAGCCCTGTTAACCGAATAAACGGATAACAGGGCATTTCATTGACTCCCTTTAAGCTTAGAGAACTTACAAGCGCTCCATATTACGCAGGAAATGTTCTCCGGCAATCCCAGGTGTAGTCATTTGTTCCGGATGTAAAATCTCTTCCAATTCCTCAGGGGTCAGCAAACCTCGCTCCAGAATGATTTCCTGCAGGGTCATCCCGGTTTTCAGTGCTTCTTTTACGATGGAGGCAGCTACATTATAGCCCAAATGAGGATTCAGGGCTGTCACGACACTAAAGCTTTGTTTCATGATGAGCTCACAGCGCTCCCGATTGGCTTCCATCTCTTCCACGGCGTACCGTGTAAATACATCAATCCCGTTATTCATAATCTTCAGCGATTGCAGCAGGTTAAATGCAATAACAGGGCCCATCACATTCAGTTCGAACTGTCCAGCTTCACAAGCCATACAGATGGTATGGTCATTCCCCATGACTTGGAAGGATACCTGATTAATCACCTCTGCCATTACCGGATTGACTTTCCCCGGCATGATGGAAGATCCCGGCTGACGTGGCGGCAGAAGCAGCTCATTCAGTCCGGCACGCGGGCCTGAAGCCATCATGCGGATGTCATTACAGATTTTGGAGAGGCTGACTGCACATACTTTCAGAGCCGCCGAGAGTTCCAGATAAGCATCTGTATTCTGGGTCGCATCAACCAGATCGTCTGCGGTCTGCAGCGGAAGGCCGGTGACCTCTGACAGATACTCGGTAACCTTGACGATGTATTCCGGTTTGGCATTGAGTCCTGTTCCTACAGCTGTTGCACCCATGTTAATGGTGAGCATGCGTTTATTGGCATATTCAAGTCGTTCGATATCCCTTCCAATGACACGGGCATACGCACCGAATTCTTGTCCCAGGCGGATCGGTACGGCATCCTGAAGATGGGTGCGCCCTACTTTTACCACATCGTTGAACTCGACTTCTTTTTTGCGAAAGGCCTCCTGCAGTTTTTTCATCGTGCCCAGCAGTGTCTCCGATAGACGATAGGCTGCAATGCGCAGGGCTGTTGGTACAACGTCATTGGTAGATTGGGACATGTTCACATGATTATTGGGGTTACAGTGAAAGTAGTCCCCTTTATTTTTGGTTAACAGTTCGAGTCCGCGGTTGGCCAGAATTTCGTTGATATTCATATTCATGGAGGTGCCTGCACCGCCCTGAATGGAGTCTACAATAAAATGATCGAGATGATGGCCTTTCATCATTTCATCCGCTGCCATAATGATCACTTCACCGATTTTGCCCGGAAGCATCTTCAGTTCCATGTTCGCCATAGCCGCTGCCTTCTTAACAGCAGCCAGCGCCGTAACCAGTTCGCGGTGCACCGGAACGCCGGTAATCGGGAAGTTCTCTACAGCCCGCACCGTTTGAATTCCATAGTACGCATAAGCCGGGATTTCTTTTTCGCCGATAAAATCTTTCTCCGTCCGTGTGGACATAGTAGACATCTCGTTCGCCTCCATTGGCATCATCAAAATAGTTCTGCTCCAGCGCTGCTGAAGCGCACTCAGTATATCATTTAAGCAAAATAGATGCCAAGCTAAATGATTCTTTCGTTGTAACCGATAATAATTTAAATTGGGGAATTTAAATTTTGTTTTATTAATTACAGCAGCGGGGGAGGGTACCAAGCTTGTCTTATTCATTATGAGCTAAATGGTATGAAAGTCATTCATGGACGATTGGTCAGAGGTGAATAGAGCGTTTTCAGTGATATATGTCACATGAAATTTGGTACATGATTGGTAAAATAGGAAAAAAGGACTACGGGGTGCGAACATGAAGTGGACTTTAGGGGCTAAGACTGTCGCAGGTTTGATACTGATTTCAATTATTACGTACGGAACTAGCGGCTTTTTTATTTTTTTTGTCAAGGATTGGATTTCGCTTAATATGCCGAGCTGGCTATACATATCGATTGTTCTGCTTATGGGAGTATGCTGGAACGGAATTCTCGGATGGTTGGCTTCCCGCTATCTGACTCGTCCGATTGTGCAGCTGTCCCGTGCAGCGCAGCAGGTATCCTCCGGAGATTTGACGACGGAGATTCCGCAGCGCCGCACTCAGGATGAGCTTACTGTATTATATGATGCTTTCAACGTAATGGTTTCTAATCTGAGAAGCATCGTGAACGATATTGCGGAAAGTACACGGACAACCTCTCAGAATGCTCAGTCCTTAAGTGAAGCAATTACCCAGGCAGCCGAACAGATTGAGATGATGTCAGAAGCGGTAGATCATATTGCGGTCGGTGTAGAAGATCAGAAAGTGACTTCTCATCATTCCCTGATTACAGCGGATGAAATGTTAAGTGATTTTCAGAAGATGCAGCATCAGTCCGTAGGTATGACAGAACTCTCTGGTCAGATGGAACGTTCGGTGGATCATACGAAAGGCACCTTCTCATCGCTCATGAAAGGCATGGACGAGCTGGCAGCATCTCACAATCGATCCCGTGATATTATGCTGCTTCTGGAGAAGGAAGCTTCGGATATTGAAGTGATTACCCAATCCGTTAAAAATATTGCTGAAGAAACCGGACTGCTTGCTTTAAACGCTTCCATTGAAGCGGCACGTGCCGGAGAAGAGGGCGCGGGCTTCGCGGTTGTTGCTCAGCAGATTCGCAAGCTGGCTGACGAGAGTAAAGATTCGGTGCATCGCATTAATGAGCTGATCAGCCGAGTGCAGGAGCGAATCCGTGAAACCGTACAGCTCAGCCATGAACAGCATGGACTGGTTGTGAATGAGTCGCAGCGAACCATTTCCGTCGATCAGACACTGCATGAGCTTACAGGCACGGTTGAAGTATTTATGAAAGGTGCCCATGATATCGGTTCCAAAATTGCTGACCAGACAGGGCGTGTGGAACAAACCCATGGCCATGTGAAAAAGATTCAAGGGAAAGCCGTTTCCTTCTCGGATGAAGCTAAGCGCATTATGGATGCTGCGCATGAGGAGACCGCAATCATGGAGGAAATCTCTTCTTCAGCAGAAGAACTTAGGCAGTTAACAGATCGACTGCTCGACAAAACCAAAGCATTTCGGATGCAGCCTTGAGCTGTCTCCGAAATGCTTTTTATTTTCCGGGAAATTAGCTTATTTTGGTTAAAGACGAACGTTTTTTCGTGTGATTGAAGATTTGTAAAGATTTTTTAAGAAAGATTAACAAAATTGCAGCGCGCAGGCGATAAATGAAGATATAATAGGAATATCACAACAGAAGAAGGAGCCCAGTATATTGAAAACTTGGACAGGTATCCTGCTGATGATTATTTTGGCGGTTGCCGCACTTTCGGTAACTTCGACTGCCAAAACGACAAATGAGTCGCAACAACAGCTTAATATAGATGAATCATCCAGCCAGACCGCAGCGGTCGAGGCTTCCCATATAGATGGAATGAACCATGCAGTGAACAGCAATAAAGATAAGGCTAAAGATATGATGCCGATTAAAGCAGATGACGTTTCGACAGCACCTGAGAATAACAACGTTCGAGTGTACCCGATGAGTGTTGAGGGTTCGGGATATATATATAATGGCCTTGTGGTTGAGGCAGACGGCAAAAAGCGTGAATTTAGTGATTGGAGAGCAGAGGGGGGTTCGTACAAACCTGAAGTACATGAACTGGATTTGAACGGCGACGGTAAAAAAGAGATTGTGGTGTTGTATTCGGAGGGGCACGGCACTGGAATTTATCTGGGTCAGGCACACATTCTTGATCCGGTTTCACTGGAAGTAATGAAGATGCAGACTTTAGATGAGATTGTGAAGGAACGTGTGGAGTCCAAAGTTACGGTAACCTCCGACCAGATCGAGATTGGGGTGACCTTGAACGGGGTTCCAGCGGAGTCCTCTCGTGTGGATAAGGCAGCCGGAGATGTACTGTATTATGAGAAATTACAATTTGGTCGTGTGACTTATTATAGTGTAGAGGATAACAAGCTTGTTGTTTCTACATCGGGGGCATATGGCGATGGGCTGTATGCCGGCGATTTAACGTTTTCTTATGTGTTTCAGAATGGGGAATGGAAGGCGAGCGATTTAAAATATAGTATGGAAGTATATGAAGAGGAATACTACGAGTCATTTGATTGAGTAAAGGTTGGAATTGTGCTGCAGCACAACGATATAGATTGGATTACCTATAAAAATACGGAGCATGTCATGGCAAGCATGACCATCGGATGGGGCTGAAAAAAAAGGAGTGACTACAGCCTCATTTTGTGCTGTCTGAATATAAAAAAGTTTCGAAAAAATGCTGAAAACAATTGACATTCACGCTTTAGTCGTTTAAATGTATAAAGGACAACTCATTTAAACGTCTGGGAGGGATTTTGATGAAGAAAAAAGTCGTACTCGGTTTGATGGTGGGCACATTGACGCTTGGGATAGGTACAGGTGCGTTGGCGGCAACAGGTCTGGAGCAGATCAAGGCATATCTGAACAGTAAAATTACGTTGAAGCTGAACGGTGAAACAGTGACTGCCAAGGATGCGAATGGCAAGACCGTTCTGCCGATCACATATAACGGAACAACGTATTTGCCGGTGCGTGCGGTTGGGACACTGCTTGGAACCGAGATCAATTATGACGGTGCAACTTCATCCGTCCTGATCGGTGGAACGAATGGATCTGCGCCTGCGCCAGGAACAAACGGAAAAGTAACGCTGAGTGTACTTGGAACATCCGTATTGGGATCGACCGCTTGGCACACTAAAGATCCTGCGGATACCACATACAAAGGCAAGGATTATAAGGATGTTTATCTGCATAATGACCCTACGAAGCAGGGAAAAGATATTCAGATCAATACAGGTAAAAAGTATTCTTCTCTGCACTTGGAACTTGCCGCGCTGAAAGGAAATCAGGAGATTCATATCTACGATCAGGACCTCGCGACTCTCAAAAAATTCAATATCACTCCGGAAACCGGTATGATGAGTCTTGATGTGGATGTGAAAGGTACAGACGCTGTCTATGTCGAGATTGTATCTGAAGATCCGGGTTCAGCTCTGTTTGTACCGCTCACGACCTCGTATCTGACCAAGTAAAACTTCTTACGGAACACAAACATAAAAAACGATGATTCATCAGGCAGGCTCTGAACCCAGGTTTGAATTCTGAGCTGCATGATGAAAGCATCGTTTTTCTTATATTCATTAGTGATTACAATCTATTGCTGGTTTACCTTGTGCTTATGAACATTAACGAATCATCGTATCCAGCGGTTTCAGGTTTGCTTCGATCTCGGCACGGCGTCCTTCCAGGAATGGAGGAAGCGCAAGGGATTCCCCAAGAGTGGCAAAATCCTCGTCTGTATCAAATCCCGGGCCGTCTGTAGCAAGCTCGAACAAAATACCGTTTGCTTCACGGAAGTACAGGGAACGGAAGTAGAAGCGATCGACAAAACCGGAGCTTGGGAACTGGAACTGATGCACGCGGTCAACCCACTGTCTCAATTCTTCCTCATTGTCGACACGGAAGGCTACGTGGTGAACACTGCCGCGTCCAGGACGTTCCAGCTCCAGATCATTACGCTCCTCCAGATGAACTTCTGAACCGCTGCCGCCTTCACCAGATTCGAATACAAGCACATCAGGCTGACCGGATGTAAAAGCAGGATAGCTGCCTTTTGCTCTAAATCCAAGCAGTTCGGTGAGGACAGGTGCGGTGAGTGAAGCATCCTGTACAGTCAGATGAATTGGACCCAAACCTACGATGCCATATTCTGCAGGTACAGGGCTTCGATCCCAAGGTTTGCCGCCTGCAACACCCGTGTTATGTTCGTCAGATACAAGAATCAGCCGCATGCCTTCGAAGTCTGTGAATGCCAATGTCGCACGGCCTCCGCGCTGCATGATCTCGCCGTGAGGTACTTCATATTCGTCGAAGCGCTGCGCCCAATAGGCAAGAGCTGCATCGCTTGGTACACGAAGGGAAGTAGCCGAGATGCTGTTCACACCTTCACGTGTACGCCCGGCCATCGGAATCTCGAAGAAAGTAAGCTCTGTACCGGGATTTCCTTTCTCATCTCCATAGAACAGGTGATAGACCGAGACGTCATCCTGATTGACCGTTTTTTTGATCAGGCGCAGGCCCATGATATCCGTATAGAAGCGGTAGTTCTGATCAGCATGTGCTGTGAGTGCGGATACGTGATGAAGTCCTTTAATAAGCATAATATATTCCTCCTAGAGATAAAGTGAAGTCCTACGAAAAATCCTGAATGTCATGAAGCGCTAATGTGAGTACTCCAAAGATAGGTTAATCACATTTTCAGTTATCATATTTAAAGTTACTAACTTTTTGTATGTTTTGTTCTTGGCTTTATCTTAACATAAAGATATTTATAATACAATATTTATTTTATATGAAGGTGGACAGTTACCTGATTCGGTGGCAGAATGAGAAAAGTTACCATTCCTATTGTAAGGAAATAGTCCCTTTTAACCTGATCAAAAGGAGAGAGGAAAGGCATGGCCTACCCATCTTGGCTTGACCCGTATGATGCAGAGCCTTTTGCAGCATTCTCGACTTCACATATCGTATCGATCGTCATCATCGCTGTACTGATTCTCCTGTTATTTCTATTTAGACGTCAGCTCCGTTCTATGTCTAAACGTTCAAGCCAGCTTACGCGTATGGGGCTGGCGGGGTTCATGATTGGCTGCGAGATCCTGCTGCAATTTTGGTATGTGTATGGAGGGATTTGGAGCCTGCAGACTTCACTTCCGCTGGAGCTGTGCAGCTTATCGTTATTATTGTCAGCACTGTTATTGCTAACACGCAAAAGATGGTTGTATTCTGCTCTGCTTTTCTCAGGTATCGCAGGTGCCCTGATGGCCATTGTAACACCGAATTTGGGCTATGCATTTGCTCATTTTCGCTTCATCCAATTTTTTACGGCTCATGCAATGATCATTTTTGCTCTGCTCTATATGACATTGGTGGAACAGCTTCGTCCAGGATGGCGATCAGTTGCAGGCTCCATGATATTTGTGAATGTCGCGGCGCTGGTGGTGTATATTGTTGATGTTTTACTGGGTGCGAATTATATGTTTCTGAGACATAAACCGAACACACCTTCCGTGTTAGACGTGCTTGGGCCTTATCCAGTCTACATTCTTGGTGAGGAGCTTCTTGCTCTGGTGTTATTTTCCTTGTTATACCTGCTGCTCTTTGCCATTCCAGAGCGGCTGAAACGGATGGCTGGAAAAAAGGTCAAGCAGCCGCAGCTGCATTCCAAAGGCTGACATGAAACTTCATCTTTAACTAGGGCGTGTCTTGAAACCCGCTGAAGTGCATCTTTTCCCCCTTTCGTCCCATGCTGCGTCAGTTTCCCTTGACGTGCCCCGGCACGCCTGCGGTAAACTTCCTGGCATGGAACAAAAATTCGGCAAAATTGGCTTCCTTCAGCGTTTTCAGACACACCCTAAAATAACCCGCAAAAGCTTTGGTCATCCAAAGCTTTTGCGGGTTTGTTTAATTTATGGAGTTCAACCACGAAGAAGTGATTCAGCACCATCTACGTAGATTCGTGTACCTGTCACATGAGAGGCTTCGTCTGAGGCGAGGAACAGCACCAGATTAGCGACCTGCTCCGATGTTCCCGGTTCACCCTTAAGCGGATGTTCGTGTCCCTCAGGGAACTCCACTGGTATCTGAACATCCTTCAGGTCATCGGATGGATAGGTATTGTCATCAATATTCGTATCAATTGCACCCGGACAGACTGCGTTCACGCGAATTTTATAACGGGCAAGTTCGAGTGCGGCCATTTTGGTGAAAGCGGTTTGACCAGCTTTGCTGGAAGCGTATGCAGAAAATCCAATACCGGAGAATACGCGGTTTCCATTAATCGAACTGGTAATAATGATGCTCCCGCCGCGTTCCTTCAGATGAGGAATGGCATACTTCACCGTTGCGAACGTGCCGCGCATGTTAATCTCCATCGTCTGGTCCCAATCTTCGATTTTCATTGTTTCAATAGGAGCCATCGCACCATTAATACCTGCATTTGCAAAAACGATATCCAGCTGGCCAGCTTCTGCAGCAGCCTGATTCATCGCCTTCTGTACATGCTCCGGCTTGGAGATGTCACATTCAATGACGTAAGCTTCTCCGCCTGCTTTTTCGATGATCTGTTTGGTTTCCTCTGCATTCTCGGGTGTACGATCCAACATATATACTTTGGCTCCATGTTCGGCGAAACGGATCGCAGAAGCCTTCCCGATGCCTGAGCCGCCTCCAGTCACAATCGCTACTTTGCCTTCCAAACGTTGTTCAGCCATTACTGATCCCTCCATATATAGGTTATCCTTGGACACTCTACTTCTAAATACCCGGCATGGGGGTGATGAATCATATGTATATATATTAAAAAACAGGACCCTGTTTGGGTCCTGTCGGTTAACCAGTCATCATCATATAACCAGCTTTATAAGTATCATTTTATAGGAGGGAGTGGAGGTAGAGGTGTAGTTCTCTTTGCTTCCAATATTACTTATGTTTCTTCCAGTCCATCGAGCTGTTGTTCAGCAAGTACTCAAAATCATTATCCTTACGCTTCTGCTCCGCCTTACGAGCTTCCTCTGCCTGTAAACGTTCCTGTTCTTTACGTTCCGCCTCGGCAGCTTTGGCTTCATTGGCCTGCGCTTTGAGCTTCTCCAGCACATCGCTGCTGAGCAGATCCTTCAGCGTAGCGGGTTTGTCCTGTGTCTGAGCTTTGGGCGCTGGGGTGTGTCTTCTGGATTTTGCCATAGGAAAATCTCCTTTCCAAACATGAATCATAGTCTATATCGTTTCGTAGTCATAGTATATCAGGTTCACGATGTGCATTCCATGAAGATGCGCATTCCATGAAGATCCGCAGTCCATGCATAACAAATGATAGAACAAAGGCGGGATAGATACAGGAAAAAGGGTATGTCACGGCGAATGGAAACGAGTATAAAATCATATAATGTTACCGATACTGCGACTATCCCCGGAGAAAGGAGTCGTTGTTCGTGGAGACAGACCATCGTTTGTTGAAAGGGCTTGCATGGGGGGTGGCCTTCAGCTTCCCGTTGTGGATTGCAGCTATTGGTTGGCTGCGCCTATTAGGATGGTTGTATTGAGAATGCAGCACATGACCAAAAGTACTGAAAGAAAACAGGCTGATCTAATCAATTGTGTAAACGCTATCATTAAATAAGCTCTGTTCCGTGCCAGATGCACAGGACAGAGCTTTTGTTTGCTGCAGGAGAGTCTGTTATTTCTTGTCTTCTGTAATCTTGACCGGTTCCGGATATTCAAGGCCGTGCGTATCAACCGTTACTTTTTTCATAACCTGATCGGTAACCGGTTTATTTGCTTCGCCTGTTTGCTGTGCTGCAATACCATCCACAACATCCATACCTTCAGTCACTTTACCAAAGGAGGCGAAAGCATTATCCAGATGATCCGCATCACCTAACATGATAAAGAACTGGGAACCAGCTGAATCCAAATTGTCACCGCGAGCCATCGAGATGACCCCACGTGTATGTTTCAGATGATTTTTGTGACCGTTAGAGGTAAATTCCCCTTTAATCGCATACCCTGGGCCGCCTGTGCCTCTTCCTTCAGGATCGCCACCTTGGATCATGAAGCCTGGAATAACACGGTGAAAGATGGTGCCATCATAGAACCCTTTGTTCGCCAGTGATATGAAATTGTATACCGTATTTGGTGCAATCTCAGGGTAAAGCTCAATGACAATCTTCTGTCCGTCCTGCATCTCAATCGATGCCACGGGATTCGGGCCCTCGGGCGGGGCTGGAACCTGGGTTTGTGAAGAAGCATTGCTGGCAGGGCGTCCACACCCGCTCATAACGATCAGCAGCAGCATAAGAAGAAGCGAAACTGCGGTTGTTTTTTTCCACCGTAAAGACATGAATAGGTTCCTCCTTGGTTCGTTCTTCAACTATCATACCGTTTCCGGGTGCAGCATGGCAATGCAAGCTGTGTTCAACTGGTGAACTGGGGATGGTCTTCAAGAGAGCATAGGTGTAAAATAAGGAAAATGCTTCCGCATCAGGGGGACGTACGGGTCTGTTCCGTCCTCTCCATATACGGCAGTCCCGGCGTCAGCTACGGAAAGGACGTGCGGGTATGAACTTCTCATGGAAGCGTAATCTGATTATTTTGTGGATCGGTGTCTTTTTTTGCAGCACGGCATATTCGATCTCTATTCCATTTCTGCCTTTATTTCTAAGCAGCGATTTGGGCGTTCGCAATCATCTGGAGTTCTGGTCAGGGCTGGCCTTTGGCATCACGTTTCTTGCAAGTGCGCTTGTGTCGCCTTTCTGGGGATCATTGGCTGATAAATACGGACGTAAACCGATGTTAATTCGTTCAGGGTACAGCCTTGCTGTCCTGTATCTGATTAATTATTTTGTACAGGACCCGTATTCACTCATTGTTGTTCGATTGTTTCAAGGGCTGCTTGCCGGATTTGTCCCAGCTGAAATTACTCTCGTAGGCACAAACACACCTGAAGAGAAGACGGGGTACGCTTTAGGCATCATGTCAACTGCGGGTGCGACAGGCGGTATCATCGGTCCGTTAATCGGCGGACTTGTCAGCCATTATTATGGCAACCGGAGTGCATTTCTATTTTCGGCGATTGTGGTGCTGGTGTCTGCACTTATTGCGACATTCTGGGTCAGAGAAGAGAACTTCAATCGGAATAAGGCGCGCTCACATGTCATGGATGATATTCGTGAGGCCAGAGCGAACCGGGTATTTGTCACTGTACTGGGCATGATGGGGATCTGCACTTTCTCGGTCATGATTTTGGAGCCGTTATTAACGGTGTATGTCATGGAGATGGGTGTTCAGCCTGACCGGGCTTCGTTAAGCTCCGGCATTATTTTCTCGGCGGTAGGAGTAGCGACTGTTATTATGGCTCCCCGTTGGGGCAAGCTTGGATCGAGAATCGGGTTTGGGAAAGTATTGGTTATTGGACTTGTAGGCGGAGCTGTAGGTAACCTGCTGCAGTTTTTCACGACGGGTTATGTCGCTTTTGGCATTCTCAGGTTTGTATATGGCCTCTTTTTTGCGGCTGTATTCCCTGCAATCAATGCGATGATTGTGCAGGTGACTGCACCGGCATTTCGGGGACGGGCTTTTAGTTTGAACCAGTCGGCAGCCCAGATCGGGACGATGGCCGGACCGATTATCGGAGGTGTTCTTGGCGGCTGGCTTCCTATTCGCTGGATATTTATTATTAATGGTCTTGCACTTCTGGCTACTGCAGTTGTGGTGAAGTGGTCCAGACTTGAACACAAGCTTCCTGGAGCAGGCAAGTCTGCCGAGAAACAGCCGCTGTAGTTCAGGATAGAGAGATGACGCTGAAGATGCAGCAGTCATCTTTTTTCTGTAAAAACTCAGGCCAACTTTTAAAATAACTAAAAAAAGAAACCCCTTATCCAAGAGGTTTCTGCAGCGTAATGTTACAGCACAAATCGCATATGGGAATCGTTCATATCGTGCTGTCTGTGCGATTCAGTTTCATAATGTTATGATTCATCCGAAGAGGGTTTAACGGAAGCGGAACGCTCTTCCTTGGGGATGGCGTGTTCGATCGCCTCTCGCTGATCTTTATCCTCCAGTGCGTCCGGGAAAGAGTCTTCGGTAAAGAGCCCGAAATCAGGATCGATATCCCGCTCGGTGACGAGATTATCCGGTTGTTTACTTGATCTTCCCTGAGCATTTTTGGTCATGTCAGCACCTCCTTGTTTCAGAATATGCAGGGTGAAGCTTTAACGCGGCGGCAGCATATTTTGCTGTGGTTTGGCATCGGCTCCGGCTCCATTCAGCAGATCTGTCCCATGCAGGGCATCCGGATCGGGTGCGGCAGGGTCAACCGGACTGCCGGGCTGCACTAAATCCGCATCAGGTACAGATTCCAGCGGCGTTTCAGCCAAACGTGATTCCAGACCTTCCTCATCCGCAGCAGGAGAAGGCGGCAGTTCTGAATCTTCCATATCAATGCGCTGCCCGGAAACTTCATCAAAAGTATCCATATCTCCTGCAGGTACTTCCGTTTCGGGCGGGATATCGCGAGACCTCTGGTAGCGGTCATAATAACGTTCACTTTCAACACTGCTGATTGGTTTATCAGACATAAGAGACACTTCCTTTCGCACAAGTTATGTGGCATACGTTTTTTTATCGTGTATTCTACATTGTTCTTACTTTAAGCAGGATAGTATTCCCTCAAATACAAAGGGTTATGTCCAAAATTCGTTAAAATTTCGGGAAAACATACTTCACGAGGAAGTAGAGAAATCCAAAAAAGATAATGATGTATGCGGCATATTTAATAAATGTAGAAGCGACCATACTTGAATCCGATTTATGCTGAACATCCTTATGCTCAACTTCTACCGTACGATGGGGCTCATTCATTGTAATCATCTCCTTGTTTGGTGAGTGTTGCTTTGAGAAACCATTACACATGATCAAAAGGATTGAATCGCAGCATCTGTTTTTTACAGCTTTTCTTGTTTTGCCTATGTTATGATGAAGCTTGAATACATAAAGGGGGATGTCCTGTGGACTGGTTCACACTCGGCAATATGATTACTCGGATTCGGATTGGACAGAAAGCGTCCACACCCGGATTCTCTCGTACTGTCATTCGTCGACCGGATGGATTATTCTGGGTCGGTGGAATTTGGTCGGGACAGGTTGTTCAGTTACGTGATTTTCTGTTCTCGGATATATGGACCATTTATGATGATGAAGAGACGGAGCAGTGGCTTGAATTTCGAACGAAAGTGGAGCAGAAGGAACGTGAAATGATTGAAAATCAGTTTGAAGACCTGCGAGATTAACGGATTTGAATAACAATAAAATGGAAAAATGACTATAAATGAACTTTTATGTGAATTAAGGTTTTGTTTAAGAAGGTGACATGATTCACGACGGCGAATGATATATGAGGAGAATGAATAAGAGAAAATAAGAACTTTGAGGTGCTGTGGATGAAAAATGTGCCCAAAGCGATCATCATCTTGTGGATGACGGTATGGATGATTCTGGGCATGCCGCATGGACTCGTGCTTGCCGCGCCAGAAGAGATTCAGCAGCCTGTAACCATTACAGGATGGGAAGTGAAATGGGGAAACGCTGGAGATCAGGGCTTCATAAGTGAGGTTAAGGGTGAGAACGAAATTTGGGAGAAGAAGGGTCCTGACCGAATAACAGGTAGTGATAAAAAGTCTTCCGTCTCCTTATGGACACGTCTGACGATACCTCGTTTGCATGATGGAAGTTCGGCCATTCGTTTTGAAAATATTAGAGGTAATCATATTGTAATTTATTTGGAAGACCGGAAGGTATACGAGAATTTTCATTATAATTACGACAATAACGCCGTCTTTTTACCGTTATCGGCTGAAAACTCTGGAAATACACTTTATGTATGGGCTCAAAATGAGAGAGGATGGGTAGGCATCCAAGGTGATGTTCAGGTCGGCCCCTATTCCATGCTGCAGGAGAAGTATATCCATAACGGTCTGATTGATGTCATTTTAGGTGCGACTTTTGTATTCACCTCGCTTATTATGCTGAGCTGCACATTTTTTCTGGGACAGTTTCATAAAGGATTATGGATATCCTTATGTGTTGTCATGGGTTCCATCGGCACGATGGTGATCACTTACTCGCAATTCTTGTATACCTTCTATCAAGTCTACGGTGACCTGTACTCTGTTCTCTTTGATCTGGCGATGCTGCTGGGGATGCCCGCTCTTTGTTATTTCTTTGAACAAGTTATTGGTCCTGGAGTATACGGTATATTTACCAAGTTAAGAAAAATTCAATGGGCTTATTCCATTATTGCCGTGATTTCCTTGTTTATATATGTAGTTTCGGGAGGGCAGTGGGATCTGCTGTACAGTCTGCTCGTGCAGCGGGTGGTTGGCATCGTGCTGGTGATTCTGTTGACCATTCTGTTCGTAGGTACGATTGCCAAAGCGCTGCAGCGCAGCCGTGAAGCTATTTTATTAGCCTCTGGTTTTGGTGTTTTTTCTTTGATCAGCGTACTCGAACTGCTGTGGTACTTTCAGCGCAGCGGGACATATCATCTGTTATGGTGGAAATGGTCCATGGTTGCATTTGTCATCTCTTTGATCGCAATTCTTGGAAGTCGTTTTGCCGAAAAGCATAATAAAGTGCTGGAGTACTCCAAGGAACTGGAGCTGTTTAATAATGAACTGCAGCGATCCGAGAAAATGGAGATTATTAGCGAGCTTGCTGCTTCTGTTGCTCATGAGGTTCGTAATCCGCTGCAGGTTACGCGAGGATTTCTTCAGCTTATGACAGAGCAGGAGGATAACAAAAATAAAGGATATGTGCGGATTGCGCTGGAGGAACTGGACCGGGCATCTGGCATTATTACCGATTTTCTGACCTTTGCCAAACCGGAATTTGATCATATTATATCTCTGAATATTGCACATGAATTTGAGCATATTGAAGGTATTCTTGTACCCATGGCTAATCTTGAAGGTGGGAAAATTACAACGGATATTCCTCCAAGTCTTCATATTCGAGGCAATTCCTCAAAGTTCAAGCAGGCTTTTATCAATATCATCAAAAATAGCATTGAGGCATTGCAGGGACAAGGCCAGATCGATATCTGGGCTTATTCACAGGATGGTAAAGTCAAGGTGCATGTCAGAGACAACGGGGAAGGGATGAGTGAGGAAGCTTTATCCCGATTGGGAGAACCGTATTTCTCCAACAAAATTAAAGGCACCGGATTAGGCATGATGGTTACCTTCCGCATCGTAGAAGCGATGAATGGACAGATCAGTTTTACAAGTACAAAAGGGGTAGGAACAGAAGCTGTAGTATCTTTTCCCGAGTTCGTCAAATGACGAACTCGAGTAGGATCACAGCTTAATGTTCTACCCCTGTTTTAGTTCATACAGGATTCAATTTTACCTAATGGACCGGCTTAATCTCTCCACGGACCGCAATTGACGTCATAATTAACTTTGGAAGGATTAGGAGGAATAACAAGTACATAATCATTCTGCTGCTCCTCGACCGTGCGAACCTTGATATGATCAGGAATTGTAATCCCGAATGCTTCGCGAAGCGCCTGCTTGGGATTGGAGTGAAGTTGTTGTCTGAACTGTTCGTCTGTCCAAGCCTTTTCAATAATTTCCTCTTGCAGCGTTTTTTCTAATACCATCATCGCCAACATTCCCTTCATATTTAGATTAAACTGAATCAGCTTGTCTCCTGCCCGAAGCTTGAGGTTGTAATTCGCTGATCCAGTAGTGAAACCCGCCTTGATAGAGCCTTTTTTTGTGATCTTCTATATCCTGAACAGCTTGTACCAGTCTGCCGCACAGATCGGAATTAAAAACAGTGAATTGCGGTAAGGCTGCGTTAGAAGATGTAAGTGCGCTGTTGTACTGCTGTGCAATATCTACGTATGTGTTCATGAATTGTGAATTAAATACATTATGGTGAGCAGATTCGTGAAGTGAGTGAGCACGGTATTCCTGATGGAGTGCTGCGGATATGTGAGAGAGGTAACTGTTGTAGCTGCCATGCACAGCATCTTGTTTCATATCTGTAAAGTCATCCGTCATCTGAAGAGTCATGAGCACGATATTCAATGCATCACAGACCGAAGCGATTCGCTCAGGCTGTTCCAACAGAAGCAGAGAACCGATGGCTCCTATTTTTGATGGTGATGCTTTCTGGGCGATGAGAAGCGGATGCTGCTGGAAATAATCGATGTGTAATTCCCCATTCACACTTACGGCCCATTCTTGAAGAACTTGTCTGAAATAGTTCCAGAAATCAGAAGCGGGTTCAAATAATGCACCATAGATTTGGATTGCATCGATGTAGTAAAGATTTCCTAAAGACAACTTGAGCACGGCATTCTCAGTCGGTTCATCCATAACGTCATCCAGATTAAGAAAATACAGCATGTGCAGCAGACAGGCTGTACTGAGCTGATGAGCCTGTTCCGATGGAAGTCCATCCGTGTACTGCATCCAGAGCGGAGTGATATACCCGATGCAGCTGTGTCCTGTCCCCTTCGTTACGGGGTGGAGCAGTCGGAGCTGCTCAAGTGCACGTGCTGCCAGTGGATCGGGGTATTGCCGAAGCCGCTCTTCAGTTGAAGCAAACAAGGCATTCACGTCAAACATATACGGATCTAGCCATTCTCGCTGCATAAGGGCAACGTCCTTCCTGATCAAAATATGGAATATGTAGTAATCTCAAGGAGATACATACATTATAGCTCATTTGTATTGAAAAAAATAGGATTTTTTGTGATCATTTGTGAGAAAAAAGGGTGGCGATTTGCATTTTATAGCATAAAAAGTTGGAATTTGGGTCCAAACTAGGGAGGCATAGGATATCGATACAGGAAAGGCGGATAAGCAATGAAAAATTGGAAATCGTGGCTGGCAGTCGGTGCAGCGGCTGCCATGATCACCGTTACACCGGGCCAGACTGCTTTAGCTGGTCCTGCTGTTCCTTCGGAGCAGGTAGACGGGAACCGGACAGAATCAGCCGCAGGAAATAAAAAACCTTGTATGCATGCGGGGCACGGTCTGTTTATGATCGGTGAGACTGCTGATTTGCTCGGTATTGGACTTCGCGATCTAAAGCAGCAGATGGAACTTGGCAGGACTTTGTCCCAGATTGCCAAAGAACGCAAAGGTCTTAGTGAGGAACAGTTGCTGCAGAAATTAAAGCCGACGCTGTCAGAGCGCCTTGATCGAGCCGCAGCCGAAGGCTGTCTCACGAAGGAACAAGCCGCGGCAGCCAAAGCTGATATGGATGTGAAATTGAAAAAAGTTGTGAACACACCGCTTCGTGAATTACGGCGTGAATTCACACACCATGGGAAACATTCCATGCTTGATAAAGGAGCAATCGCACGTTACATCGGCATATCGACCGAACAATTACATGAACAGCTGCAGGCTGGCAGATCGCTGGCAGAAATCGCCCAAACGAAGGGGATTAGCGAAACACAACTGGTGAATCAGCTTAAAGAGCAGCTGACAGGTGATCTGCAAAAATTTGTTCATCAAAAGCATCAGGGTCACCCGGTTCCGGTCCGTCCAGGGAATGTACCAGGACGTTCAGCTGTAAACGAAGTGAAGTAAGCAGCTGCGCATACAAAGAAAGAGCATCCACCGGATGGGGGACGCTCTTTCTTTGGTAATGCGTTTAGATGGACCATCTCTTTTAAAGATTTGGATGCTGGCTGTTATCGTATTAAGGTGTCTCCTGGATCTGATTTTTGACAGCTGAACCTGGTGTTGAGTTTTGATCCGGGAATGACTTTCTTCCATGCGCGGGCATACTTCCGTATGAGCCCGACTGCTGTTTTCTATTATGAGTTCGCACTAATCCAACCGTGAAGCGGGAGCCTGGCAGCCTGGACAATGCCCAACTGATACCAAGCGAAGTAACAACTGTGACAGCAAAGGAAAGTATGGTCACGGGTAAATGCCATCCGCTGAGCTGAAGTGGTCTGGTAACATAGGCAATGGCATAGATCACGAGAGCATGAACCAGATAGCCCCCGAAGGAGTAACGTCCAATCCAGGTGAGTATGCGCTCTAACCACAGGTTCTTACCCCGCAGCAGCACCAGAAAACCGTAGAACATAAACATCTGAGCCATAATATTAATAAACGTGCTCGGTTTCAGATAAGTAGAAATATTCAGGTTCATCGTATCTTCCGACCCGCGCAGCACATCGTAGCCAAGCCAGATATACATCACAATAAAAACGGCAGTGGTACAAGGGAGCGCCCTCACCGTCCAGCTTCTCCAGTTCTCCACCGTCCAGGCACAGACAGCGCCAAGCAAGAAGTAAAACCAGTACATAATCCATGAATAGGAACGGTATTCCAACAGGCCAGACCAAGGTTCAGACCACCATCGTGTCCAATCAGGCATATCGTAGTATGACCATTTCATAAGCCACATGTACAGTAGGGCTGCCGCCAGGATGATGGATACCGTCAGCTGCATCGAAGTAAAACGTTTGAGATTCTTCAGCCGCTTCCGGACGGCATGGGCCCCCGCGAGAAACAACGGAAACAGAATATAAAACTGAAACACCATTAGAACGAACCAAAGGTGATATCCGGTCTGCGGCATAAACAGCTCACGGACAAAACTTCCCAAATCCGGCATGCCTGAAGACCAGAACGCAGGGGTGAACACACGAACAGCTAACCAGTAGATGAGTGTCCATATGAAAAAGGGCATATAAATATCACCAAACCGCTTGGCAATGAACCGGGGATAATCAGGTTTGACGTACCGGTGGTGGTAGAACAGCATCACACCAGATAGAAACACGAAGGTGGGGGTACCAAACCTCGTCAAATGATATATCATGGTCAGCATAACGGAATCAGGCTGCTCAATGTCTGCCCGGTAGATGTACTCTGCAATATTATGCTGCATGACAATGGCCAGGAAAGCTAACCCGCGCAGTTCAGTCCATTCGGCTATTTTTGGCAGTTTCATCCACAATCCTCCCTTCTCCGGCCGGGGTCATCATACAAGACTACCCTCCAAACATTAAGGCTGCATTAAATGGCGAAAATAGGAACTAAAAAAGACGGCCTAAGCCGCCCTTTTACTGTTTATGGCATTGTCACTCACTGGACTCATCAGAAGATGAGCTGCCCGGAGTCTGATTGTCATTCTCAAATAATTTCTTAATGTAAGCCTGAAGTTTAGGGACATTTACACCTAATACCTGAGCAGCCCCGGCCCGTTCGTTTGTCAGCAGCTTATTCGGCGGAATCTGCTGCTGATCGATCTCGTTTACACGAAGATCGAAGCCTAGCGAAGCCAGTTTCAGCATTTGCGTTGGACTGAGGTCCGTTTTGATATAAGGGGCGATTGCTTCCAGCATCTCAGGAATTTTAAAGAGAGAAGTGGTGCTCTGCATCTTCTTGGCAAGTTCGGTCATAAAGATGCGCTGTCGCTGGGTCCGTGTGAAATCGGAGGTCGCATCATGCCGGAAACGAACATACTGGAGGGCCGTTTTGCCATCCATATGCTGCAGCCCTTTTTTCAGATCAATATCATACATATGCTTGTCGGCTTTACTCGTGTAATACATGTCTTTCTCTACATCAATTTCAATGCCGCCCAGTGCATCAACGAGAGCCATGAATCCGGTAAAGTCTGTATAGACGTAGTGCTGAATGGGAATGCCAAGCAGATTGCTGACCGTTTGTTTGGTTAATTCAGCTCCTCCATAGGAAAAGGCCGCATTAAGACGACTTTTGCCATGGCCTGGAATCTCCACATACGTGTCTCGAAGCACCGAAAACAGATGGGCTTTTTTGGAAACCGGGTCAATGGAAGCAACCATCACCGAGTCTGAACGCCCCGCGTCATCCCCTCTGGAGTCACCGCCAATCAGTAAAATATTTACTCTCTCTTCGCCGTCCCATTTCGGAATGACCGCTGCGGGAGTATCGGGGGTTGGAGTGCTGCCTGAGTCATTGTTAGAAGTGGATGAGGCACTGGATGCAGTCGAGATGCTATTGGCAAAATGAACAATGGAATATCCGTAGTAGACAACCACTCCTATTACAGTAATTACCAAGGTCAGGGCTGTCCCCCATAACCATTTTTTAAGCATAATCTTCACCTTTCTATGTATAAACTGATAGATACCCAAACTAGTTTAACAAAAAGAAAGAGAAATGTCCTCCCTGATTCCGAAAATGCGGTTCATTTACATATTAATGAACGAATCGTTGGTTCAAATAGAATGCGGCCTGCATTATGGAAAAACGAGATTCTTCACGGTCTTATAAACTGCAAAATGTTCGTCTGTGTATTTGGCAAAGAAGCACCTTTCTTTTTGAACGTTATGCGTTGTTAAGTGAAATTTTCTGAAATTCAGATGTCATATATTCATTCACGGAACATGTGTGTCGATATATTATACAGATGTACTAGTTTATTGGGCCAAGTTGGAGGAGTGGGAAGATGGGGAAAGTGCGGGGGAACGCATTAGGAAAAGTGAAGTTTACGATTCGCGGTAAGTTATTGAGCGGTTTCTTGATTGTCTTGGCATTACTGATTTTTGTTAGCGTGTACACGCTGACTCAGGTTTTCAAGATGGCGGATAGTGCAAGACAGATCGACCAGACTTGGATGCCTAGTGTAAGTTTACTTGGGATTATGAATGGTGATGTGTCGGATGTAGAACGGCTGGCACTGGCCATTATTGTAGAACAGAACCCAAGTGAAACGGAGAGAATGAATGGAGTGTTGACCGAGCTGCTTGCCAAGATTGAGGATGAGCGCAAGGAATTGCTGACCTTAATTAATGGTAATGCTGAGGCTGAGAAAATGTATGAGCAGTTTTCCAGTAGTTATGATGCATATCTGCAGAAAATGCCCACATTTGTAGACTTTGGTCTGAAAAATGACTTTGATACGGCCAGCAAGCTGCACACAGAAGCCTACACGCTCTGGTATGCAGCTAATGATACCATCACCCAGTTAATTAATTTAGGGAATGACGGAGCGAAAGAGGTTGCTGGCGGATCTGTCAAACTTGCCGAAAATGCTTTTAATATCATTTTGGTTGTATCTATAGTGGCAACGCTGCTGGCATTGTTCATTGCGTTATTTATCGCAAGTATGATCTCACGACCGATCAAGAAGATGACGGAAGCAGCTTCAGCGATCGCAGATGGTGATCTTACCGGTGAAGCCATCACGCTGAAAAACAGGGATGAGCTGGGTATTTTGGCAGCCGCTTTTAATACAATGAGTACCAATCTGCGTTCGATGATTCAATCTGTATCGGAAACATCCGAGCAGGTCGCAGCTTCATCCGAGGAACTTCTTGCCAGCGCAGAGCAAAACACGAAAGCTTCGGAGCAAATTACCGAAACGGTTGAAGAACTATCTGTCGGAACAGCGAATCAGGTAGATATTGTGAAGCGTTCTTCGCAGGAAATGAATGAAATGGCATTAGGCTCCGAACAGATTGCCGAACTGGCTCAAAGTGTATCCGTGTCCGCCGTGGATGCAGCAAATCAATCTGCGGAAGGTAACCAGATTATACAGCAGGCTGTTCAACAGATGGGGGCTGTTCGTAACTCTATCGCTTCGCTGAGAGAACTGGTTACAGGACTCGGAGAGCGTTCAGCCGAGATTGGAACCATCACTGAAGTGATCAACAACATTGCCCGGCAAACCAACTTGCTTGCGCTGAATGCGGCGATCGAAGCTGCACGTGCAGGGGAACATGGCCGAGGATTTGCTGTAGTTGCGGGTGAGGTGCGTAAACTGGCCGAGGAATCCTCAGCTTCAGCCCAACAGATCTCAGAGATTGTTCAGCTGATTCAGCAGGATACGAATCATGCTGTAGAGGCTGTGAAGGTGAACAGTAATGAAACGGAAGCCGGAATTGAGCTGGTTACTGCAGCCGGAGAAGCATTCGAGCAGATCTCGAATGCTGCCAACAAGGTAGCCGGGGATATTGAAGAAGTATCTGCAGGTTCAGAGGAAATGTCAGCAAGTACAAACGAGGTCGTAAGTTATGTGACCCAGATCTCTAATATTGCATCAGAAGCTGCAGGGGCTGCACATAACGTATCTGCTGCTACGCAGGAGCAGTTGGCTTCCATGGAAGAGATCGCTTCATCGGCAGGAATGTTATCCAAGATGGCCGAGGAACTGCAGGGACAGGTGGGCAAATTCAAAGTATAGATTCACACGGAGGAATACGGAGCTGTTTCTCCCGGGAGGTATCCGGGAAGAAACAGCTTTTTTGTCATATCACGCTGATCAGGTCACAACAATGTTATTCCAGAAGTCACCAATGTTGATATTGTAAGTTAAACAAAACACTATAATGGTAATTAATGGTGGAAATTACATGCGGTTACCACCATGGAGAGGAGCGTGAATCATCAATAATCTGGAGATGTTCACCCGGAACTTTCAAGAAAAGGAGATGAACAGTAAATAATGAAAGGGCGCTGGTGGAAACGAGTTGCTATGGCAGCGTTATCGGCAGGACTGCTGGCAGGAAGCTTTTCTATGAATACAGGATTACGCCAGGCGGATGCGGCCGCTGGAGATCATAACTATGCAGAAGCACTTCAGAAGGCTATTTATTTCTATGAGGCGCAGCGGTCGGGGCCGCTGCCTGCAGACAACCGGGTTGAATGGCGTGGTGATTCGGGAATGCAGGATGGAGCGGATGTCGGAGTCGATCTGACAGGAGGCTGGTACGATGCTGGAGACCATGTGAAATTTGGCTTTCCAATGGCAGCTTCAGCCACAATGCTGGCCTGGTCCGTTGTGGAATACGGTGATGGGTATGAGCAGGCCGGACAGCTGGAGGAAATCAAGGATAATATCCGGTGGGCAGCCGACTATTTTATGAAAGCGCATACGAAACCAAACGAATTATGGGGACAAGTTGGAGGAGGTAATATCGATCATGCCTGGTGGGGACCTGCAGAGGTAATGCAGATGAACCGCCCATCGTTCAAGATCGATGCTTCCTGTCCGGGAAGTGATCTGGCGGCAGAGACAGCGGCTGCCCTGGCGGCCTCCTCGATCGTATTTGCAGATGATGATCCGGCCTACTCGGCCAGAATGCTTCAGCATGCAAAAGAACTGTACAACTTTGCAGATACATATCGGGGAAAATACACCGATTGTATTACCGATGCTGCAGCATTCTATAATTCGTGGACCGGATATGAAGATGAGCTTGCATGGGGCGGAGCATGGCTTTATTTAGCCACTAATGATAACGCTTACTTGTCCAAAGCGATCGCAGCTGCAGACCGCTGGTCTGCAAGCGGAGGTTCTGCGAACTGGCCTTATACCTGGACACAGGGCTGGGATAGTAAACATTACGGTGCCCAGATTCTGCTTGCCCGGATTACATCCAGTTTGAATATGCCGGAGGCCACCAAATTCATTCAGTCGACGGAACGCAATCTGGATTACTGGACGGTAGGAACAAATGGGGGCCGTGTGACTTATACCCCGGGCGGATTGGCTTGGCTGGATCAGTGGGGTTCACTCCGTTATGCGGCGAATGCGGCTTTTATCTCTTTTGTGTACTCCGATTGGGTCAGTGACCCTGTGAAAAAATCCAGATATCAAAATTTTGCCGCCTCGCAGATCAATTACATTTTAGGGGATAATCCTCGTCAGAGCAGTTATGTGGTCGGATATGGGAAAAATCCACCGAAGCATCCGCATCATCGTACCGCTCATAGTTCATGGATGAACAACGAAGATATTCCGGCGGATCACCGTCATATTTTATACGGCGCCATGGTAGGAGGACCAAACGCGTCGGATCAATATACGGATGACATCGGGGATTACGTGAGCAATGAAGTAGCGACAGATTACAATGCCGGCTTCACTGGAGCACTCGCCAAGATGAATCTGCTGTATGGACAGAATCATCAGCCTCTTGCGAATTTCCCTGCTCCTGAGGTCAAAGGTGACGAATACTTTGTCGAAGCGGCTGTTCGCTCATCAGGTTCGAATTATACGGAAATTCGTGCACTGCTGAACAACCGCTCAGGCTGGCCTGCGCGAATGGGGGATCAGCTTTCCTTCAAATATTTCCTCGATTTGAGTGAGGTGTATGCTGCAGGGCATACCGTATCGGATGTTCAGGTAACTGTATCATCCAGCGAAGGTGCAGTCGTTTCACAGCCTGTTGTGGTGGATGCTGCCAAGCGGATCTATGCCATTACGGCAAACTTCAGCAATACCAAAATCTATCCTGGCGGAGAGGGGAATTATCGCAAAGAAGTTCAATTCCGCATTACAGGTCCGCAGGGGGCATGGAACCCGGCGAATGACCCTTCGTACCAGAACCTGACGACAGGGAATCCGGTAAAAAGTGCGTACATTCCCGTCTATGATGCTGGAGTAAAGGTATATGGACAGGAACCGGGTATGACACCGGTGACCGTGCCGGCTGCACCTTCTGGCGTGCAGGCAGCAGCCGGAAACAGCCAGGTCACGCTGAGCTGGGCAGCATCTGCCGGGGCTGTAACGTATACGGTCAAGCGTGCCGAAGTTAGCGGAGGCCCTTATACAACAACTGCTTCGGGTGTTAGCGGGCTGACTTATACCAACACAGGTTTGACGAATGGCAAGACCTATTATTACGTAGTGAGTGCAGTTAATGGAGCCGGGGAATCACCAGCTTCTATGCAGGTGCAGGCACTGCCGCAGGAAGTATCGACTGTGCCAGGATCGCTGATTTTAAGCGGGACAGCAGGCAATAACCAAAATGTGCTGTCGTGGACAGCATCATCAGGGGCCGCCAGCTACAATGTGCAGCGTGCAGCTGCAGGCGGATCGTATGTCGATGCGGCAGCCGGACTAACGACGCTGACCTATAATGACACAACAGCACTTAATGGTACAGCCTACAGTTATCGGATCGCTGCTGTGAATGCGAGCGGGCAGACCTTATCCAATGTAGTGGTGCTGACACCTTCCGAGCCGCCCATTTCGACAGGCACGCTTGAAGTACAGTATCGGAGCGGAGGGTCCGGGAATTCCAGCAATGCGGTAACTCCACAGTTCAATGTGAAGAACACGGGCACACAGGCGGTTGATTTGAGTACAGTGAAGATTCGATATTATTTTACCAAAGATGGCTCAGAGGATCTGACCTTCTGGTGTGATTATGCAGAGGTTGGTACAGCCAACATCCAAGGCAAGTTTGTGACGGTAAATCCGGCGAAAGGAATGGCTGACACGTATTTGGAGATCAGTTTCACCTCTGGAGCGGGCAGTCTGGCAGCCGGAGCGGAGACGGGCGTCATCCAGGGACGTTTCTCGAAAAACAATTGGAGTACTTTTGATCAGAGCAACGACTATTCTTTTGATGGTTCCAAAACTGCTTTTGCCGCTTGGAACAAAGTAACTGCATATCAAGGAAATACGCAGGTATGGGGGCTGGAGCCTTAAATACTCAACTACAGCATGGGCAGACCAACAGCATCGATATCCGATTTCCACTATTCCAGGGAGGTATATATTCATGTTGAAAACAGCTGCAAAAAAGAGTTTAACTGCCATGCTGGCGGGAACCGTCATGCTGACGGGTTACACGGGCCTCTGGGCTTATCCTCAACCGGCGAATGCCGCGGATCAGGCCATTGAAGTTCAGGCTGAAGGTGTCAATGAAGCCCGCTTTCTGCAATTGTACGATCAATTGAAAGACCCGGCAAACGGATACTTTTCTCCAGAAGGTATTCCGTATCACTCGATTGAAACGCTGCTGAGTGAAGCACCGGATTATGGTCATATGTCTACATCGGAGGCGTACAGTTACTGGTTGTGGTTAGAAACCATGTACGGTCACTATACGGGAGACTGGTCCAAACTGGAGGCGGCCTGGGATAACATGGAGAAGTACATTATTCCGGTCAACGAAGGGGATGGCAAGGAAGAACAGCCAACCATGAGCTTTTATAATCCAAACAGTCCTGCAACATATGCAGGGGAAAAACCGTTTCCTGACCAATATCCATCCAATCTGAACGGTCAATATGCAGCCGGTAAGGACCCGCTGGATGCTGAACTCAAGGCAACCTATGGCGATAATCAGACCTATCTGATGCACTGGCTTATTGACGTGGATAACTGGTATAAATACGGAAATCTGCTGAATCCATCCCACACGACAACGTATGTGAATACGTTCCAGCGCGGCGAACAGGAGTCAGTATGGGAGGCCATTCCTCATCCATCCCAGGATGATAAGTCATTTGGTAAACCGGGCGAAGGTTTCATGAGTTTGTTTACCAAGGAAAATCAGGCACCGTCAGCACAGTGGCGTTACACCAACGCGACAGATGCCGATGCACGTGCGGTTCAGGTATTGTATTGGGCGAAAGAGATGGGGTACAACAACTCGGAATATCTGGATAAAGCGAAAAAGATGGGCGACTATCTGCGGTATGGCATGTACGACAAGTACTTCCAGAAGATCGGAAGTGCGAAGAACGGGACACCGACCGCAGGTACAGGTAAAGATTCCAACATGTATCTCATGGCTTGGTACACGTCATGGGGTGGCGGATTGGGCCAAGGCGGGGACTGGGCATGGCGTATTGGAGCGAGCCATACTCACCAAGCCTATCAAAATCCGGTTGCAGCCTATGCCTTGTCTGATCCCGCAGGAGGTTTGATCCCTGATTCGCCTACAGCGAAAGCAGACTGGAATGCAACGTTAAAGCGCCAGCTCGAATTCTACACTTGGCTCCAATCCCATGAAGGTGCAATTGGTGGCGGAGCAACCAACAGTATTGGCGGTTCCTACGCAGCTTACCCTGCAGGAGTCAGCACGTTCTATGACATGGCCTATCAGGAAGCTCCGGTATACCGTGATCCGGATTCCAACACATGGTTCGGATTCCAGGCTTGGCCGCTGGAGCGTGTAGCCGAGATGTATTATATTCTCGCAGAGAGTGGTGACCTGACATCCGAGAACTTCCAGATGGCCAAGAAGGTCATTACCAAATGGGTTGACTGGACGAAAGATTATGTATTTGCCGGTGAACGCCCTGTAACGGATGATCAAGGTTACTATCTGAATGCAGCTGGACAGCGTATTCTCGGTGGCACCAATGTTGAGGTAGCGACAACCCCGGCTCCGGGCGAGTTCTGGATTCCAGGTGGCCAGGAATGGCAGGGACAGCCCGATAAATGGAATGGATTCAGCACGTATACGAATAATCCAAACTTCCACGCGATTACCAAAGATCCGGTACAGGATACTGGCGTGCTTGGAAGTTATATCAAAGCGCTGACGTTCTTTGCTGCTGGAACGGAAGCAGAGAATGGTACGTTGAGTGCGAAAGGTCAGGAGGCCAAGGACTTGGCTCAGACATTACTCGATACGGCTTGGGATTACAATGACGGTGTAGGGATCGTGACAGAAGAGGAGCGCAAAGACTACTTCCGCTACTTCGCCAAAGAAATCTATCTTCCGGCGAATTGGTCGGGTAAATTCGGTCAAGGCAATACAATTCCGGGCAATGCAGGCGTACCTTCGGATCCGGCCAAAGGCGGAAACGGTGTGTATATTGGATACTCCGATCTGCGTCCAGCGATCAAGCAAGACCCGGCTTGGGCTTATCTCGAGAATAAGTACAAAACCTCTTACAATCCAACGACGAAACAGTGGGAAAATGGTGCACCTACCTTTACGTATCACCGTTTCTGGTCACAGGTTGATATGGCTACCGCTTATGGCGAATTTGACCGCCTCCTTGGTGACAGCGACACACCAGGAGTTGAAGTACCCGCTGCACCTGCCGGCGTAACGGCAGCTGGCGGTGACGAACAAATCGTTCTGAACTGGAAAGCCGCAGCAGGGGCATCTTCGTATACGGTGAAGCGTGCAGAAGTGAACGGTGGTCCGTATACTTCTGTAGCGACTGGTGTTAGCGGTTTAACCTTCACAGACACCGGATTGACGAATGGAAAGGCTTATTATTATGTCATCAGCGCAGTGAACAGTGTTGGTGAGTCTGCACCTTCGGCACAGGTTACAGCAACACCTCAGGATGGCGTGAGTGTACCAGGTGCCTTCACCCTAAGTGGAACAGCTGGAGATGCACAGGCTGTGCTGAACTGGACGGCTTCTACCGGAGCCGCGACGTATACTGTGCAGCGCTCCACAGGCAGCGGGGCATATGTTGATCTTGCGGCTGATCTGACGGCACTGACGTATACCGATGCAGCGGCAGTGAATGGAACAGCCTATAATTACCGAGTGGTTGCCATCAACGCGGATGGTCAGACGAATTCCAATGTAATTGTACTGACGCCAACCGCTGCTCCGATTTCAACCGGAACACTGGAAGTGCAGTACCGTAATGGAGGCTCGGGCGCTTCTGGCAATGCGCTTACGCCGCAATTCAACCTGAGAAATACAGGAACAACCGCGATCGATCTGAGCAAAGTGAAGCTTCGTTATTACTTTACCAAAGATAGTTCCGCGGATCTGACCTTCTGGTGTGACTATGCACAGATTGGCAGTGCGAATGTGAAGGGGAGCTTTGCAGCAGTCGAGCCAGCCAAAGGAACGGCAGATACGTATCTGGAGATCAGCTTTACTGCTGGTGCAGGCAGCTTGGAAGCAGGTGCTGAAACGGGGATCATTCAGACACGTTCCTCCAAGAACAACTGGACGAATTTTGATCAATCGAATGATTATTCCTTCGATGGCACTCAAACAGCATTTGGTGCCTGGACTAAAGTGACAGCGTACCAAGATGGTGTGAAAGTGTGGGGCATGGAGCCATAAATCCGGCAAAAAGCTGAATGATCAGGGCTGGTTTCAGGAATTGGGGCCGGGAACGGAACGTCCGAAAGATTATTCAGCCGTTTAAATTATTCCGTGGGTTTAGTGGGTGCGGCATGAGTAAGAACAGACTCATTGAACAGACGCAGTAGGTGAAGAACCGGGGAGAAATCTCCGGTTCTTCACGTTGTTTAAAGACATATATTTTCATTTGCGAAGGGTGGATTCCAGATTGAAGTGAAATGAAACGTAGTAATGTTTTCCAATTGGTTCAGAAGAATTATTAAAATCTAGGACATAGGTTGGATGTGTGAGAAACAGGAGGTCTGCTTAAGCAAAACGCAGAAACCCGAGGTGTATCAATTGGTTACAATAATTTAACCTTTAATCCCGTGTAGTTTGTGTTCTATTTTTCCAGTCAAAGAACGTTTTCCCTGATTCGATATGCTCAAAGTGCTCTGAATCCTTGCAGGACTTTGGGCTGATGAACGTTGTGGAATGCCCGTTTACAATAAGGCGAGCCGGGAAGATGTCTTCTTGGTTAAAATTTTGTAATATCCGGAGGGGCACGACATCATGAACTGGAAGAATACCATTGTTACGGCAGGTGTAACAGCAGCATTGCTGATGGGAAGTCTTACAACGGCATCGCTCACAGAACAGGTATCCGCAGCGGCGGCAGATCAATCGAAAGTAAAAGTCATCTGGGGTGTAAACCTTCGAACCACACCAACGTCATCAGGCAAAGTTATTCGTATGGTCTCCAAAGGAGAAACGTTAACCGTGCTTGAGCAATCCGGCTCGGATTGGTACAAAATTAAAGACTCGTCTAATCGGACAGGTTATATATCGTCTTCATCCAAATACACGCAGACTGTAAGCGGGGGGACAGCATCAGGAAGTACCAGTACTAATGTTTCAAACAGTTCTGCTTCTGGCTCAACGGTTAAAGGAAGTACCGCTGTAGAGAAGGTCATTGCAGCCGGAATGAAGTACATGGGAACGCCTTATAAACATGGAGCAGACCGCAATAGTACGGCAATGTTTGACTGCTCCAGCTTTGTACGGCGGGCTTTTATCGATGGATTGGGCATTACACTTCCTGCTGACTCACGCCAACAAGGGGACTATGTAAAGAAGAAAGGCACAGTCAAAACCAATTGGAAAAACCTGAAACGTGGTGATTTGATGTACTTTATGTCGTACAAAGGCACCTCGGCATCAGCCTACAACGGTGTGAACAAATCACGGGCAGTCATTACACATACGGGAATTTATCTGGGAAATGGTAAAATACTGCATACATACTCCAACGCTGGCGGTGGTGTGACGATCAGTGATATTGCCGGAAAACATTGGGAATACCGCTTCCTGTTTGGTGGAAGTGCGCTGTAAGGACAAGCTGAAAGCGGCTAAGTGCGGAGAAGCAAAGTGCAAAACAGCATGCCACAGCACAAATGCTGAGAACGAGCCGTGCATTAGCCGAGATGCGTAAGCTTACCGTATACGGAATTGAACAAATACACCTTGCATTTTTGCTGTGAACTTAACAGAGGCAAGGTGTTTTTACGTTTAGTATTTGCTGCGGTTCACATTGCCGGAATTCCGTCGTGATAGAACAATCGGAACAAAATATCCTGGTTATAGTTGCCAAATCCCTCGCCGTATAGTGTCATTCCGCCCACATGTCGGGCGTCCTCCTCCACAGAAAGGCGTAAAGTCCACTGATTACGCTCTACCGGAATGTCTGCGAGTGTAATGCTCGACAGATGCTGCCCGTCGATAAACGTTCCTTCGTTGGTTATACGCAGCACTTTGAGCATACCGTACTGATTGACAATATCGCTCCACCAGTCAGGCGTAAATATGCCGCGTCCATTGCCGGAGTCGCCTGGGCTGGTCCATTCGCCCAATCGAACGCCGTTCAGTGTGAACGTGATATCGGAAGGCCAGTTTGGATTTACGGATGGCGCTTCAGAGCCGATCTCCAGCGACAGTTCGATCGCGTCAATCTGCTGTCCAGTCAGCATATAGTTTGGAATTTTATACTCGACAAACCCGCGTCCAAACCACAGAATATGCGCGTGCATCCGGTCCGGGTCCAAAAAATAACGGGGGTCATCATACTGACCGATGACATGGTCTGATGTGGCTAAACCGCATGTAGGATACACGTCAAAATGTGTATAGTGACCGACAGGCACGGATACTTCGTGAAACTTGCGGGATACCCCGCTGTCCTGAGGCATGGAGATGCCGATCCAGTCGACGGCCAGGCTGTTCATTTTGTGCGTGCCCCCATCCTTGCGTACCATTTTGGACTGAATAATGCCTACATCCTGAAGTTTGCGGACATGCATAGTAACAATTGCACTGCTCAGACCGAGTGAAGCGGCAATGTCTTTCACATTCATCGGTTTATCCGCAACAAGGCGGATGATTTGCAGACGGACCTCGCTTGCAAGTGCCTCATATAAAGGAAGCCATTCGGCATCGGTATTTGCTCTGATCACAGGTGTTCCTCCAATTTCATTTATAGAATTAAGTTAAACATAAATTCAATGAAAAGAATAATATTTTTCGCATTTCGGGTTGAAATATGTGTTGTTATCGATTTTAATATAAATATGAACGTTGATCCATAGAATATCAATTAATTTTTATATTAATCTTAGGGGGATGAGATCATTCATGGAAAAAGCGAAAATGACGGTAGATAAAGATTTTACGATTGGCGAAGTAGATAAGCGTCTGTATGGGTCATTTATTGAGCATCTGGGACGTGCTGTATACGGTGGAATTTATGAGCCGGGTCATGCTTCAGCGAATGAGCAGGGTTTCCGCACAGACGTATTGGAGATGGTGAAGGAGCTGCAGGTACCGATTGTGCGTTATCCGGGCGGTAATTTTGTATCCGGTTACAATTGGGAGGACAGCGTCGGACCGGTGTCTGAGCGTAAACGCAGGCTGGAACTGGCATGGCGGACGGTTGAAACGAATGAATTCGGTTTTAATGAATTTGTAGATTGGGCCAAACAAGCGAACTCCGAAGTCATGATGGCGGTGAACCTGGGAACGCGCGGTGTCGATGCTGCGCGTAATATCGTAGAATACAGCAACCATCCGGAAGGCTCGTATTACAGTGATCTTCGGATCAAGCACGGATACAAGCAGCCGCATGGTGTGAAAACCTGGTGTCTGGGGAATGAGATGGACGGTCCTTGGCAGATCGGCCACAAAACAGCCGAGGAATATGGTCGCACAGCTGCGGAAGCAGCCAAAGTCATGAAATGGACAGATCCAACAATTGAACTCGTTGCCTGCGGAAGCTCGCATCTGGGCATGCCTTCCTTCCCGGACTGGGAAGCAACCGTGCTGGATCATACGTATGACCATGTAGAGTATCTGTCTCTGCACCAATATTACGGGAACCCGGATAATGATACGCCAACGTTCCTGGCACGCTCTTTGGAGATGGATCGTTTTATCGATACGGTGAAAGCGACTTGTGATTATATCAAAGCGAAGAAACGCAGCAAAAAAACAATGCATTTGTCCTTCGATGAGTGGAATGTCTGGTATCACTCCCACGACAATGACTCCAAAATGGACCCGTGGCAGATCGCTCCGCCGCAGCTCGAAGACATCTATAATCACGAGGATGCACTCTTGGTGGGCTGTATGCTGATCAGTATGCTGAAACATGCGGATCGGGTCAAAATGGCGTGTCTGGCGCAGCTCGTCAACGTTATTGCTCCAATCATGACGGAAACGGGCGGAGGATCATGGAGGCAGACGATCTTCTATCCATTTATGCACGCATCCGTTTATGGTCGTGGAACGGCATTGGTACCGTTGATTCAGTCACCGAAATACGACACAAAACAAATTACGGATGTTCCTTATTTGGAGGCTATTGCGGTGCATAACGAGGAGCAGGGTGAAGTCACCGTATTTGCGGTTAACCGTCACCTGCAGGAATCACTGCCGCTTGAAGTGGATCTGCGCAGCTTTGGCAAATGCACTCTGATTGAGCATATCGTTCTGGAAGCAGATGATTTGAAAGCAGTCAACACAGCTGCACAGCCGAATCGCGTCGTTCCGCACAATCGCGGCGGAGCTGCGGTATCCGATACGCTGATTAGCGCAAGTTTGGCGAAAGCATCATGGAACGTGATTCGTTTGAAAGTGCAATAAAGGGCTTCGAAAGAATTGGCAGCAGGGCAGTCTGCAGGCGATAGTAAATGAAAATCAGGTGTAAAATGAAGTCTCGGGTTTGAAGTGAACCAAGGCGAGTCAGACAAGGCTGAAGTACGGTGAAGCTGGAGTTCGGACAGTAGAGTCAGGCTGAAGGAAGACGAGCAGAAGGAAGACGAGCAGAAGGTAATCGAAATGAGAACAGAAGTGAGAACTGAGAATTGAACTGAAGTTAGAGCTGAGTGAGCTGAAGTAAGAATTAAGATGAACTGAACTGAACGGAATAAAATGAAACAAGAGTTGAAGTAAATAAAGAAATCTGGATGCGAATTTATCGTATTCAGATTTTTTTTCGTATCCGAGTGAAGCTCCGTACCCGAACGCAGCTGTACCTGAGCGAAGTTCCAGTCCCGAAGTATACGCGTAGTCATGCAAATGATGATCCAACGCAGCGCTAACGATCTCAGGAAACCTTATTTAGGCATTTAGCAGCACATTCAAATTGTAACGATTCCGAGAGACGTTATTTCGGTAATAAGGTCCGATTTCACAGGGAAATGGGGACATTTCGCCTAAATAGCGTCTCCTGAAATCGTTAGAATTGTAAAAAGGCATAGGTACCCCAAATAAGGTCATCTGAGATCGTTAACGTAACACCTAATAATAACTCGATGACTCGGTGCTCTCAGCCAGCCTCAGATGCCAGGATTTGTCCGCGACCTTTCCGGCGGGTCAGAGCAGCAGTGGTTTGTCGTGTTTTCAACTAGAGAACTTATTATAATATGTCACCATTCCGCTCAGTTAGCGGGCAGCGGCGTGAATTATATCTCGTGGCGAAACAGCACTTACTTTCTCATTACCAAATTATCTCGAGCTGCAAATGGCTTTTACTTCCTCACTACCCAATGATGCGAATAACATCTCCTCAAGCTCGTCCTTCAAACTCAAAACTTTCGCCATCCAGCGGAATGAGCACTTGACCTTTCAAGTCTTCGGCTGCCAGATAAGCCGCTAGGTCAGCACGTGTTGTCATGCAGTGGTTGATCGCATCCATATGAACAGCGATGAGATGAGCCGAAGGTGCAGCTCGTTTTACCGCAGCGACATCCGGACCGTCCATGGTGATGGGATCACCTTGTAAGAAGCGGGCACCGCCAGCATTAACGACAATGACCTCTGGATTGTACTGCTTAATAGCCGCAGCAGGCTCCTCGCACCAGATCGTATCTCCGGCAATGTAAGTAAGAGGTTCTCCATCTGCTTCAAGTACAAAGCCTGATACGCTGCCCATACGTTTGCCAATTTCCCCTGTGCCGTGCTGACCTGAAGTGCGAGCGAAACGCACCGAATGATGCTCATGCTTCGCATCCACAGGCGTCACGTTCGTGAATCCAGCTTTTATGAAAATAGGCTCGTCCCCTGGCTGGCACAACAATGGAATGTCCTTGCGCAGCTGGCTCGCGGCTGCCTCATCCCAATGGTCCGCATGGGTATGCGTCACAATCAACAGATCGGGATTCAGATAATCTGTTTCGGTTTCCGGGAGAGCAACCCTAGGGTTGCGAAGCTCATTTGGTGTATTTTGAAAAGCGGGCATGCTCTCGGCATCCATCAGCATCGGGTCGACCAGAATGTTCATGCCGCCATATTCGAGCCATAGTGTGGCATGGCGAATCAATTGGATTTTCATTTTGTTTGCACTCCTCTATGTTCTCTCTTAGTATTATCCTATATGTTATACAACCCGATTCACGTCGTACATAACACGTTGAATGCAATTCGGCCTGACTATTTTCAAGGTGAAAGGAATGCAGAACACCATGAACGAAACGATAGACGCCACAGATATACGCATTTTACGAAGTTTGATTCAGGATGCCAAGCGTTCGAACAAGGAGATCGGAGAGGAAGTGCATCTTACGGGGCAGGCGGTTGGGGCAAGAATTCGCAAGATGCAGGATCTGGGAGTCATTGAAGGGTATACGGTAAAATGGAACCCCGACCGCCTCGGCCTTGGCCTGCAGGCATTTGTCACGGTATTTCTGAACTCTGGCGACAGACATACCGCCTTTCGTGCGTTTGCGGCAGCCCGCGAGGACATCGTTGAAGTCCACCGGGTAAGTGGGGAGGGCTGCTACCTGATGCAGGTGCGGACCGGAACAACGGAGCAGCTTGGCGAACTCCTAGAGGCTCTGCTGCCTCTAGGCAATTACAGAGTAAACCTCTCCATCGGAGTGGAGAAGTCAAGGTACTAAGGGGATGGGCTGCCTGCATCAGGCCCTTGATGTTCCTGTAACGAATTTTGGAGAATAGACAAAGAGGCCTGCAGCTTTTTTTTTCCAAACAGATGGTCGGTATGAATATGAATTCTCGTGCCGTCCTTCAAATACAAGGCGTACATGGGGGAGGCGGACAACTGCCATTTGCTTCGGGCAGGGGCAGCAAGCTCAATTTTGCGAATCTGATTCCACGGAATATCGCGCTGGCCTGCGCGGAGGGAGTGTTTATCCCATGAGACAAGTACCGCTTCGCGCTGAATGGATCGGTTCAGGAACATAAAGAAAAACGGCCCTACCATCCACATGCCGAGTATGGCTGCCATCGGATAATAGATTTTTTCCACACTTTCGGTCTGCCCGGAAAAGATGACCCCTAACAGCAGAATACATAAAACGAGGAACAGGAGACAGAGTGCTGCTTTCCAGATGGCTGTGATGCGGCGATAGCGAATCTCCCCCTGCTGATGCTCGGATGTTCCAGACAACATAATCTTATCCTCCTTTCATTTCAAATCCATATGTAAAATGCCGCCTGCGCGAGCAGAGCGGCTTGCATGACGTGAGGCCTACCTTCATGTTTACGTGTTGAGGCGGCCTTTGGATGCGCAGAATCAGCATCAACCTATGGTTACGATGACTAATCGTATCATGTCCTGTTCACAAATCTTTCCTCGCTCAAAACGAACACGTAAGAAATCATCCTAACTTACTCGACTGCTGCCCGGCTTCCCTTGCATGCTGGTACAAATCCGCATAGATCCCTTGAGCCGCAACCAGTTCCTGATGTGATCCTTCCTCGACTACAGCACCGTGTTCCATGACCAGAATCCGGTCGGCATGCATGACTGTAGACAGGCGATGTGCAATCACAATCGTGGTTCTGCCTTGGGATACGGACTCCAGTGCATGCTGTACAAGTTGTTCGGTGTGTGAGTCCAGATTGGCGGTGGCTTCATCCAGAATGAGAATCCGCGGCTGAAATACAACGATTCGTGCAAACGAGATCAGCTGTCGTTCCCCGGCAGATAACCCGCTTCCCCGCTCGGACAGACGGGTATCATATCCTTGCGGCAAACGCTGAATCATTGTATCTGCGCCTACAAAACGGCAGGCTTCCATTGCCTGCTCACGCGTAATATCTTCTCTGAACATGGTCACGTTATCGATAATGGTGCCCGAGAACAGGAAAGGCTCCTGTTGAATCAGACCTACAATCCGGTGGAGTACAGCTTGCGGAATGTGGCGAATATCGGTGCCATCGATGTGAATGCTGCCCTGATTGACGTCATAGAACCGATTGAGCAGGGAGATCAATGTGCTTTTGCCCGCACCGGTTGTACCTACAATGCCCACCATCTCCCCGGGATACAGATGAAGATTCATATGTTGAATGATCGGCCGATCGGCCCGGTAACCAAAGGATACATCATTAAAATCAATCTGTCCCATCACTTGCTGTGGCTCTAGCGGAGAAGCTTCATCCGGGGACGGATCATGAACCTCAGGTCTGGTGTTCAAAATGTTCCAGATCCGATCCATTGAAACTGTAGTGGACTGAAAGGTGTTCCACTGCATCGTAATCTGGTTGATCGGCTGAAAAAACTGACGAATGTAGCTGATAAACGCATACAGCACCCCGACTTGCAAAGACTCGCCCAGCACGGCGCGACCACCGAGCCAAACCATCATCACGAGCGCTGCGTTACCGAGGACGTCAAACGTCCGGTTAAAAATCACATTGGAACGTGCCTGTGTGATGTTTGCCTCCAGATGCCGAGCATTCTGTTCTTTGAACCTTTTTTTCTGCTCTTCCTCCTGATGGAACGCTTGAATCAGGAACATACCCGACAGGTTTTCCGCCGTAAACGCGATAAGACGGGAGAGCCGTGTGCGTGCATTTTGATAGGCACTCCGCAGTCTGCGGCGAAACAGTGCGGCCACGACAGCGATGACCGGAAGAAGAATCAGCGAATAACTGGCGAGCATGGGATCAAGCTGAAACATGAAGAAGATAATGAGCACCAGCATCATCCCGTCCCGAATCAGGCTGAGCAGCACCTGCGTGAAGAAACTGCTGATCGTTTCCGTATCGCTGGACACATTGGTCACCAGACTGCCGATATGGAAGCGGTCGAAGAAGGACATGGACATTTTGGAGATATGTCTGAACAAATCCTTACGAATGCGGGAGACGATGCTCTGACCGACATGCTGGAGCAGGTTATTTTGAATATACGTAAAAATAAAACTGACCACAGCCAGCCCCAGAAAAACGGCTGCAAGCTGAACGAGGAACAAGGTGCTGGTTTGACCGACGGCCAGATGGTCATCGATGGCGATCTTCACCAGGTAAGGCTGCAGCAAATCGGCTGATATGCCGAGCAGGGAGCAGACAAAAATACCTGCAAAAGCCCAGCGATGCGGTTTGGCGTAGCCCATCATTTCTTTAAAGGAAGCACGTTTACTATGATGACTCTCGGCAGAGGATTCCAATTTCACGGCTGTACTGCCCGAATCGCTGCTGTTATTGTCCGAATGATCGGTACGACCAGCTTTATTGATCTTGTGTTTAGGATTTCCATCCCCATTAGACATGATGTAATCCCTCCTCCTGCAGACGATAGGTCGCCGCGTATAACCCTTTGGCAGCCATCAGCTCCGCATGTGTTCCCTGTTCCACAATCTGTCCTTCATCCAGCACAAGAATGTCATCCGCATGACGGACTGCACTAATACGGTGAGAGATGATCAAGGTGGTTTTGCCTTGGCTGATCTTACGCAGGCTGCGGAGAATCCCTGTTTCGGTAACGGCATCTACGGCACTCATGCTGTCATCCAGGATCAGCATCTGAGCCTGCTTAATTAACCCGCGAGCGAGACTCGTACGCTGCCGCTGTCCACCAGACAATGTAAGTCCGCGTTCTCCCAGCAGCGTATCGAAACGATCAGGGAAACGAACAATATTTTCATAGATCATCGCTTGTTTTGCACTGTCTTCTACGTCATCCATGGGTGCTTCACGGTTACTGAATGCAATATTATCCCGGATCGTGGTGCTGAATAAGAAACCGTCCTGAGGCACATAAGCGATCTGAGACCTGAGACTGTCCAGTGACAATTCCCGAATATCGGTGTTATTGATGAAAATGCTGCCTTCTGGCGGTTCATATGTACGGAGCAGCAGCTTGACCAGTGTGCTTTTGCCGGAACCCGTTTTACCGACAATGCCAACGGTGCGCCCCGCATGGATGTGGAGCTGAATGTTCTTTAGTGCGGGCGACGAGCTGCCTGGATAATGGAAGGTTAAATTTTGGATCGTAATCTGCTGCATATTTTGCAGCGTCTCCGCTTCAGGGACTTCCTGTACGTCAGGTTCTTCACGGAGAAGATCATTCACTCTTTCGAGCGAGGCTCCCGAGCGCTGCATAGTGTTAATGACATTGCCAATCTGCTGAAGCGGCCCCATGATGATGCGCAGATACAAGGTCAGGGCGACAAAGCTGCCCAGCGTAATGGAATTTTGCATCGTCAGAATACCGCCTACCAGCAGCGAAATGACAAGAGATACTGCACCGAGCAAAGGAAGTGTCGCCTGAAAAAGGGAAGATAGACGAACCAAGCGCAGCTGCTTGTGTTTGATATCATCAACGGTTGCGCCAAAACGTGAACGAGCGCCATCCTCGATGGCAAATGTTTTGATCACACGAATACCGCCGAGCTGTTCCTCGGCAGACTCTGTCATCGATGCCAGCGCCTCCTGCACATCACGGGAGCGCTTACGAATCCGCGGCCCGAAAAAGACAACCAGGAATGGAATGCCCAGCAGAGGCACAATACTGATCAGAATCAGTGTCAGCGGAATGCCGCTGAGCAGCATCATGACAACGCAGGACATTAACAGAAAAACGGCATTGGTCATCATCGTAACCCCGTTGGAAATTGCTTCACGGACGGAAGTGACATCGTTCATAAAATAACTAAGCAGCTTGCCGTTACCCTGTTTGGAAAAATAGTGCTCACTAAGCTCGGAAAACTTGCGGAATATCCGCTCGCGTGTCATAAATTCAAACTTCCGGCCCAGCTTCATAATCATAAATTGGCCGGTACCAAACAGCAGGTTGTATGCAATGGCAATGGCGAGAAGCGATAAGCTGTAACGAATCACCGTCTGCATCTGGAGTGTGTTTTGCATTAATTGATCCGTAAAGCTGCCCAGTATACGAGGCAGCGAGGCCTGACCGACATTGGATGCAATGATCAAAAGAACGGCCAGCAGATAGATGGGCCAGTTGGACAACACATAACCGCGCAGCAAACCTTTTTGGGACATAGGTGTGGGTTCTCCTTTTTTAGGTTAGAGCTTCGGAACGCCCTGAGATCATAGTTGGGCAAAATAAGTCAAGAAAAGGGCAGACACCTCATGTTAGCGTGTCATGCCCCCTTACTTTATGCGAACTTGATTGGTATTTATCCGTCTGCTGATAAATGGATCTATTTATATTTTCGCGCTAATGCGAGCTGTTGTCAATGAACCTGCTCATCCTTGAAGTATGGAGTTATTTTTCAACGGTGCTGCTTCTAACGGACCGAAAGAGTCGGGTCCCCAAACGTTGAGACGGAGAGGTATGAAGTAATCATGATGTGAGACATAGAGCTGTGATGAACTAGTTTCAGCAGATCTGTCAGCTCATGTGGATAGCAGGTACGTTAAGGGAATACTCCGAAATATGAATGATGATCTAAAGATGTAATAACGGCTGCATACAGTCTAGATGCGGTTATTGCAGGTGATATGACAAATCCAGATACGTTATCCATCCATGGCAATTCATATGCATGGTTATGAAATTGTATTCACCAAATGCGAAATGAACTGAAACATTTTGCGAGGGTATCCCGTCTGTAGGGATGAAAAGATGAAAAACAGGTTTTCCTAATTATATGGAGGTGCCAGGAAATGAAACATAAAAAAGGGTTGGCCGCAGCACTTGCACTTTGCGTTTCTCTGACAGCGGGAGGTGCTTCGGTATTTGCATTTTCCGACATTAAAGACGAAGGACAGAAAACGGTTGTCGATTCATTGAAATCAAAAGGCATTGTGAACGGAGTAACGGCAGATTTGTTCCGACCTGATATGACTTTGTCCGAGCCGCAGGGGATTCAATTCATTGTTAACGCATTTGGATTGAAAAATGCATATGCGGAAGCTTCTGCTCAGAATAAAATCAGTCCGAACACCTGGTATGCAGATGCTGTGCAGGCAGCCGCTCAGAATGGTCTGTCTATTCCGGTAGAAGTGAATCCTCAAGGCAAGATGACACGTGAGCAATTTGTTATTTTGCTGCATGAGGGGATTAATACGACCGGGAATTATCCGGTGATCATGAAATATAATGAAGTGAAGGATGAAAAAAAACTAAGTAAGGACGCTATATCTGCCGTCCAGAATCTGCTGAATATGAACATCATTGAACTGGACAAGGACGGGAATTTCCGCCCAGATCAGTCACTTACCCGTATGGAGGCAGCAAGTATGATTTTCAATGCGCTTGAATTTGTGGATCAGCACAGTGGCGGCGGTTCAACGGAACCAGCTCCGACGAATCCTGGTGAAGGACAGCAGGCTATCGTACCTGCCGTAACCATCAGCGAAGTGGATGACCAAACAAGTAAAGTGACCTTGACGGCCGAAATGCCGCATCCGGGGTATGGATTAAAAATTGATGACGTCAAATTGGAGAAGGATAAACATGCCGTTGTAAAATATTCAATCGTGCAGCCTGATCCGGACAAGATGTATCCCATGGTCATCACGAAAGTGACAGCAGAAGCCGAAATTCCAGCAGGTTACACGGCTGAAGCACAGCCTTCCGGCAAGTAAATGGATATGCGTAAGGCGGCAGTTCACTGCAGCAGCAGATTGGGTTGGGTAAAGTAAAACGAGTATGAGTACACCTGAAAACCACCTGAACTGAACGTAAATTCGAGATAAGTATATAGGCAGATACCTATCGTGGTATCTGCCTATTATCTTTCTTGGGTAAACGGTGAGGCAGGTGTTTTTTTGGTGCGAGATGGAGCGGATCTTCAGGCTGAAGATTGGAGAATGAGGTTTCTAATCCTGCAGCAATCTTCCATCATCATGCCATTTTCCGTACATTCGATTATCCCTTGTATGCATGATGAACTTGTCGAGCCGACTTTGAAAGAGAGCGGGCTGCTGCTTAACACTCTGGATTGTGTCGATACGCACGCGCTGATAGAGGTGAGGAAACCCCAAGAAGTAATCATACACTTGTCTGTCCGCCGTCAGCCTTTGCTTAATTTCGGCATCGACGACAAAAGCTTCCGGGGACAAATCCGGAAGAGTCTTTCTCCCCGCATCCTGCATAAGACCAAGCCTTTCCAGGCGGCGTGCACGTTCCTTGTTGAGTTCTGTCCAAGAGCTTCTGCGACTGCGGGGAGATAACCGCTGTAACAGCCGGCTATCCGAAGCTTTCTTTTTGACACCATAAATCCAGCCGAAGCATAACGCTTCTTCCACAGTATCCAGATATAAAATGGTGTCGACGCAGGGCTTCATACTGACGTAAACCCAGCAGCAGGGCTGTTCTGTTCCATGTTCCAGCAGCCACTGCCTTAGCTCGTCTCTTGAAGTAAACGGGAGTATGTTTTCAAGTGGGGCGAGTTTCAATTTATCCACGACCTTTCATGCTTCATCAGGCACTTCAAGTCTCGAAGGATCACACGGCAGCATTAGAGCTCTCATACCAAAATCTAGAGTAATCGTTCATAACGGAGGCATGCCCCAACTGACGCAGCATGGTGGATATATTTCCTCGGTGATAGGTTCCGTGGTTCACCAGATGAAGAATGACCTCTGCAAGACGGGTGTGGCGTGAGCCTGCAAAGGGGTTGTCAAGCAGAAGCGTTTGCTCTAAATCCGTCTGATGACCGAACCAAGCAAGATACTGATCGGATAGTTGTACATAACGGTCCGCGTATTCTTCCATTGTCGCATACGTTTCTCCGTTACGCGGCATGCAGATTTGTAAAGCTTCCGGCATGCTGGTTCCCGTCAGCACCAGATACCACATTTGATCTACAGCATACATGTGGCTGAGTGCATGGGCGAGGGTAGGAAAGGAACTGTTCACTTCCTGATGCAGTACAGCAGCCGGCAGCTCCTGAATACGCTGCATAATGGTCTGTGAAGCCCAAACATGATAATGATACATTTGTTCTGGATGATTCATGAACATCGTCTCCTTTGTATTGGCGAATGATGGGGTGGTTAGGTACCTCCCTTACTTCTGAGATGATTATAAAAAAAGAAGTATGACAACAGCGTGTCATACTTCTTCTTCATCTGTATCGAACATTTGTGTCGAACATTACATTCGACATTACATTTACTGGACATCACATTCTACCATTCATCGAGCTTTAATCGCGCATTACACTCCTTGAACATTAAAGGCCAAATCCATTACATGCCGCCTATCACTCATCATGTCTTTCGTAATGTTTGAGAGCATTTCGCAGCTGCGTCTCCAGAAGATTTCTCAGTTCTATAGGTTGAAGAACCTCTGCACCACTGCCTAGGCTGAGCAAAAATGACCATAACCATGAGGCTTTCAAAGGCTGAAGAACCTGAATACGCATCGTCATGCTTCCATCCTCATGAAATTGTTTATCTGCCTGCTGAAAGTGATCCAATGCCTCGGCGAGTGCTTCTGGATATACCCGAAAGACTACTTCTGACCTGTAATCCAGTGTGTCATGGGCGGAGGAAGGCAGCTTATCTGAGGGATTTGTATGGGGCTCAAAAGCACGGTTTGTCAGATGCACGTTCAGCATCCGCGACAGCCGGAATTCCCGAAAATCCTGCCGACTTCGGCAGTATCCATACACGTACCAGCTGCGGTATTTGAACTGCAGTCGAACGGGTTCAATGCTGCGGGTGGAACGTTCATTTTTGGCATTAATGTAATCAAACTGAACGACCTGAGAATTCATGATGCCTTCACGAAGATAGGGAAGAGCATCGGGTTCCGTCCTGCCCGTATCGAGGTCTACAGTCAAGCTTGGATTCTGATGCGCGTCACCAATCGTCTGCAGACGTTCAATCGTACCCTGAGCACGCGCATCGTTGAAAACGGTCGAGAGACTGGTAAGCACCGTAATCAGCGCATGTACATCATAAGAACCGAGCAGGCTTTTATCCATTTTGTATCCGTCCATGATGCCGTATCCGCCATTCATTCCCTGATGGGAAATGACCGGAAATCCGGCTGCACAGATGACATCAATATCCCGATAAATGGTTCTAGGCGAAACTTGATATTCCTCCGCAAGTGTAGACGCAGATAACACCTCATGATTGAGCAGCTTGTAGATAATTGAGACTAACCGTTCCAGTTTCAAAAGAATCCCACCCGTTATCACTTTTCCTACAGACTACAAGTATATCACAGCGATATCCTCATTCGTTTAACTTAAGATGGATATGGACGGTACCAAAGGCATAAAAAAAGAGTGCAGATTCGCACTCTTCTACAGATCAGGAGGATGCTCCCGGGGTAACTCTGTCAACCTAGTCCTCCTGCACATTATAAAGCACCCGTGCCAGCAGTCCCTGACCGTAGTTGCCGAAGTTTTTGCCGAAAATGGTCAGGCCGCGTTTGTTGACAGGCTCGTCGGTAACTGCTATGCGAAAGTGGATATCACTTTTGTAATCCAGCGCGATATCATCCAGCGTTACATCCGAAATCCGGCATCCGTCAATATAGCTGCCTTCCTTCGTAATGCGAATCAGCTTCAGCATGCCGTATTGATTCAGGTGCGGAGGCCACCAATCCGGATTAAACGTGCCGCGCGTATCGCCGAAATCTCCCGGACTCGTCCAGAGTCCGATTTTTTTGCCATTGATATAAAAGTAAATATCCGACGGATAGTTATCACAGAATCCAGGGGCTTCTGAACCCAGTTCCATAGACAGCTGAATCTCGCTAAAGGTCTGGTTGGGCTTGAGATAGTTGGGAATACGATATTCCAGATATCCTTCGGCCAGCCAGATCATCTCTGCATCGATCCGAAGCGGATCGGCAAAATAGCGGGGGTCATCGAACTCCCCGATAATGCTGTCTTTGGTAGCGATCCCGCACGTTGGTGCAGCCTGATAATCGCTGTAATGCCCAACCTGAATCTCCACCTCGTACCGGTTGTGAATCTCCTGTGAGCGCAGGTCAACCATTAATTTTTCCTCGTTAAGATAACAGATCTTCTGGATGCCGTGTTTGCCAACAGCGGTATTAATCTCGATTAATCCGCTCTCCTCCAGTTTTTTGATATGCATTGTGATTGCACCGTTACTAAGTCCGAGCTTGGTCGCGAGGTCATTGAGATTAAGACTTTGGTTTTTGGCCAGCAGTTCAATAATCTGAATGCGAATTTCGGAACTGAGTGCTTTGAAAATGTTCACACCTGACATCAGATCTTTAATATAAATCATAGGTGGATGTCCTTTCCCCGTTCTGAACAAAGCCTCATTACGCAGACTTTTGTACATGTGACTGTTTTATTTCATATAATTATAAATCATTATATGCTGGAAAGAAAGAGCGGAGAATCGAGAGTTATTCCCTATTAAACGTTGAAAAATCGAAACTAAGACTCACGTTTCATCTCAAATTAGCTCCAAATAAAACATTGAATTAATTCATATATATTTGAAATATACCATTGAATTGTCATGTAACCGCTTTTATAATCCTATTATACTTAAATTGATTTAATACTTCATGAACCAAAGAAACCATTTAATCAGGAGAGGTGGCGTTCCGGTATGAAGAAATTCAGTTTATGGAAGAGATGGGTGAAGAGTGCAGCGGGCTCAGAGGAATTAAGGAGTTCGAGGATTCCAGAAAAAAGGCGTTGGGCTTTACCGGTATTGTTGGTGTTGGTGCTGGTGCTTGCAGGACAGTCGAAGGCTTTGGCGGCGTTTTGGAACTTGTCGGGAGACATCGCTGTTCATGATCCAACCCTCATCAAAGAGGGGAATTCCTGGTACACCTTTTCCACAGGGCCTGGCATTCAGGTGTTGAAATCAGATAACGGAACGTCATGGTACCGTGTGCCGCAGATTTTTTTGAAAGAGCCATCGTGGTGGAACTCGGCTGTACCTGGACAGAAAGATCTGGATGTATGGGCACCGGACGTGCAGCGGTACAACGGTAAAGTGTGGCTCTATTATTCCATCTCCACCTTTGGCTCCAACAGATCTGCTATTGGCTTGGCATCCGCAAACAGCGTTGGCGCAGGGCAGTGGAAGGATGAGGGGCTTGTGCTGCAGTCCACAACATCGAATAATTACAACGCCATTGATCCGGAACTGGTCATTGACGCTTCAGGTAATCCATGGCTGGCCTTTGGATCGTTCTGGAGTGGTCTGAAGATTGTTAAGCTGGACAAAAACACGATGAAACCGACAGGCGGCATCTCCTCGATTGCAGCACGTCCCAATAACGGGGGCGCGATTGAAGCGCCAAGTATCGTGTACCGGAACGGATATTATTATCTGTTTGCTTCGATTGACTCCTGCTGTAAAGGCGTGAACAGTACCTACAAAATGGTCTACGGGCGCTCCGCCAGCATCACGGGACCTTATGTGGACAAAAATGGAGTTAATATGATGAATGGTGGCGGCACAGTGCTCGATGCAGGCAATGTGAGATGGAAAGGCCCGGGTGGGCAGGACGTGGTTAACGGCAATCTAATCGTACGCCATGCTTATGATGCGACTGATAATGGCAATCCGAAACTGCTCATTAATGATCTGCTGTGGGACGCAAACGGATGGCCGACATATTAGCATGTCATTTATTTTAAATAAATATAAAATGTTTTAATAAAGTATTGACTAAACGGATCTGGATTTGATAAATTTAACAACAGAAATGCTGATTCATCATATTGAATACGTTTACAAGTCCAGATCAGGAGGGGTTCATATGGTCAAGAGAAAGAGTTGGGTTACGTTTATGCTGCTAATGCTGGTTAGTGCGCTGGTGCTTGCAGGCTGTGGAGGGGGAAGTGGAAGTTCGAGCGGGGAGAAAGAGCTGACGTTTATGTTCCGGGGAGGTACGGACGAACAGAAAGCGTATCAGGCTGTTGTGAAAAAGTTTGAAGAAGAGCATCCCGGCGTCAAAGTTAAAATCATCGTAACCGCTGCAGATCAATACGCAACCAAACTGCGGGCAGCGATTACAGGCAACAGCATGCCTGACGTATTTTATTTCGCACCGGGGGATATGAAGGCATACGTTAACAGCAAGGTGCTGATGAACCTCACACCTTATATTGAGAAAAACAAGGATATCAATCTGGATAATATTTGGAAGTACGGTGTGGACTTGTATCGTTATGATGGTCAGATGGCAGGGCAGGGTGATCTTTACGGTATGCCTAAGGATGTCGGGCCGTTTGCATTGGGGTACAACAAGACACTGTTTGAAAAAGAAGGCATTCCACTCCCTGATCCGGACAAACCGTATACTTGGGAAGAGTTCATTAAGGTGAACCAGCAGGCTACCAAGGATACGAACGGGGACGGTAAACCGGATGTATTCGGCACAGGTTTTAACGTACAGTGGGCACTGCAAGCTTTTGTATGGAGCAACGGGGCAGACTGGCTGGACGAGAGCAAAACGAAAGTAACCATTGATGATCCGAAATTTGCGGAAGCGCTGCAATTTTTTGCGGACATGCAGAACAAATACAAAATCACACCTTCCATTGAGGAAGCACAAACGCTTGATACATATCAGCGCTGGATGAAGGGTGAGATGGCTTTCTTCCCTGTAGGTCCGTGGGACATGAGTACTTTTGAAAAGCTTCCATTCGATTATGACCTGCTGCCTTTCCCGGCTGGATCAACAGGCAAACCGGCAACATGGATCGGTTCCCTCGGAATCGGCGTATCCGCCAAAACAAAACATCCGGAAGAAGCCGCTGCACTGGTGAATTACCTCACGGCATCGAAGGAAGGCATGAAGCAGTTGGTAGACGCCAAGGTGCAGATTCCGAACCTGCTTGATATGGCGGACGAGTGGGCGAAAGACACCTCGACTAAACCGGCAAACAAACAGGAATTTATCGATATCGTGAAAGACTACGGACGTGCGCTGCCAGGTAACTACACATACAACGCAGAGTGGTATGACATGTTCTTCACTGACATTCAGCCAGTACTCGACGGCAAGATCACTGCCGCAGACTATGTGAAGCAGCAGCAGCCGAAGATGCAGAAGCTGCTGGACAAAGCGGTGGAGCAGGAGAAGAAATCCCAGAATAAATAGATAGACAAGGGATGCCAGCAGCCTGAACCGATGCTGCTGGCATTTGTTTGTTAGAGATGATATGAGATGAACTATTTTTTACACGTTGTAACGTAGAGGATAGAAAAAACTGGAAAAGTGGAGCTAAAAGCTTTCTGGAAGAAAGCTGCGTCGGAAGCATAAGCTTCGCCTTTATCACCGGTTTTTCCCCTTTGAAAAAGGGAATTCAAGAAATCTGGGGATAACAGCTGCTCTCCAGGTTATTCTGTCATCGGAGTGGACTGAACAAACGCTTGAGTTTAACTTTTATCGCCAGATTCCATACGAGCATGTGGCATGTATTGACCGGAACAGAGCAGAAGTCATGATTCGAAAAGGCCAATCGATGTATGCCACATGCTGATCTTAGAAACAGGGGTGAACACGTGAATACGAAATCGAGTTTGTATCGCAAAGAGATGATGTATGGATACTTGTTTATTTTGCCCCCCATTTTGGGGCTGCTGATCTTTGTATTGTTCCCGTTCCTCTATTCTCTCTATGGTTCCTTTACCGATTGGGACGGACTGGGGCAGATGAACTTTATCGGGCTTGCCAACTTTAAAGATTTGTTGACCGATGATCTTTTTTACAAGGCGATGTTTAATACGTTTTACCTGATGCTCGGCATTCCGATTGGTCTTTTGCTGGCGCTGCTGCTAGCAATGGGGCTAAATCGTAAAATTCCGGGTACAACCACTTTTCGTGTGATCTACTACATACCGGTTATCTCTTCCTTGGCAGCGGTATCCATTATGTGGAACTGGGCTTACAACGGAGACTATGGTCTGGTGAACCAGTTCCTCGACCTGTTTGGCATTAAAGGCCCCAACTGGCTGGCCAACAAAGATACGGTAAAACCTGCACTGATCATCATGACCGTCTGGAAAGGTCTCGGATATACGATGCTGTTATACCTGGCGGCACTGCAAAGTGTGTCCCGTACCTATTACGAAGCTGCCGAGCTGGATGGCGCGAACGGCTTTCAGATTTTCCGTAATATCACCTGGCCAATGGTGAAACCTGTAACGTTTTTCCTCGTGGTGACGAATATCATCGGGGGTTCGCAAATCTTCACCGAGATGAACATTATGACACCGACAGGCGGACCGGAATATGCATCGGCTTCGATTGTCTTTTATATCTGGCAGAAGGCCTTCAGCAACCTGCAGATGGGTTATGCTTCAGCGATGGCCATGATTCTGGGTATCTTCATCTTTGTGATTACGCTTGTGCAGTTCAAACTTAACGAAAGATCAGCCTACGACGGGGATTAATGGGCGAGGAAGGGAGTGGAACGGAAGATGTCTTATAGTCAAAGAAGGAAAGTAACAAACTCCATTATATTTATCGTTCTGTCCATCGGTGCGATTGCGATGATTGCGCCTTTGCTCTGGATGCTGTCCACCTCGCTCAAGGAGAAGCAGGATGTGTTCGCACTGCCGCCGGTCTGGATTCCGGAAGTGTTTCGGTTCGATAAATATAAAGAGATCTGGGAAGCGGGCCCGCTGCTCAGCGGGATCAAGAACAGTCTTATCGTAGCACTCAGTGTGACGGTGGTAGGTACGTTTACATCGAGTCTTGCAGCATTTGCTTTTGCCAAGTTAAGATTCCCACATAAAAACAAACTGTTTCTCGCCCTGCTGGCATCCATGATGATTCCGTATCCGACGGTCATGATTCCACAATTCATTATGTTCTCCAAGCTGGGCTGGGTGGACACCCTGCTGCCGCTCATTGTACCGGGACTGTTCGGGAATGTGATTATGATCTTTTTCCTGCGGCAGTATCTGCTCAGTGTGCCTGATGCGATCATTGAGGCAGCGAAGATCGACGGAAGCTCCTACTTCCGGTTGTATTCCAGCATCACGTTTCCGCTGATAAAACCTGCGGTGGCTGCACAGCTGATTCTCTGGTTTATGGGCATCTGGAATGATTATTTGGCACCGATCATTTATCTGAATTCACCTGAAAAGCAAACTTTGCAGCTGGTCATTGCCAACTTTAACGCGACCTATGCGATTCAAACGGATTATCCGCTCATTATGGCGGCGTCGATTGTAGCTCTGTTACCTGTTCTAATCATCTTCCTGATCTTCCAGAAGCAGATTATCGAGTCGGTTGCAATCTCGGGAGTCAAGGGGTGATGGGCATGAAAGGCTGGAAAGTATGGAAAAATCCGAAGCAGCGAGAAGGCTGGAAGGAAGCGAAAGGACGAAAAGAGCGAAAAGAAGAGTTGAATGAAATGAAAGAATGCAAAGAGCGGATCGAACCCAAGAAATGGAACATGGCGAGGAAGGGAGCTGCAGCATTGATGTTACTGATGCTTATAGGTACGGTAGGCTGTGCAGATGGCGGAGAAACGGCGAAACCCCCGGTCTTTCCGGAAGCCCCGCAGGAACAAAAAATGTATGATCTTTCGATTCTGGATGACGAGTCCAAGTGGACGGTCAACAACGCACATGATCCCGCGATTATCAAAACAGACCAAGGTTACTACGTCTATTCCACAGACGTGCGAGTAGCAGGGGAACCCAAACCGGGAGTTATGGTACGCAAATCTGATGATTTGATCAACTGGAAATGGGTGGGGCAGGCTCTGCCAGGCATCCCAAAGGAAGCACTTGATTGGACAGGAGCAGCGAACCTGTGGGCACCGGATATTATTAAAGCGGGAGATACGTACCGACTGTATTATTCGGCTTCGAGTTTTGGCAGCACGCAGTCCGCCATCGGGCTGCAGACCTCCAAGTCTCCCGAGGGGCCATGGAAAGATGAAGGACTGGTTGTGAAGACCGCTGGTCAGGAAAAGGACGGCCTGAATGCTATTGATGCCAATCCGGTGCTCGATGCCTTGGGCAACCCGTGGATGGTATATGGTTCCTTTTTCGACGGGATCTACATTGCACCGCTTGACCCGGATACGGGCAAGTTCAAGGAAGAGGGGTACGGTACCCGCATCGCCGCAAGAGATCGAGCAACCGAAGAGGGCGCAGTTGAGGGGCCTTACATTGTCTACAATCCTGAATTTCAAAAATATTACCTGTTCGTGTCTTATGATTCTCTGTTCGAAGACTATAACGTGCGGGTAGCTCGTGCCGACTCGATCACAGGGCCTTATACGGATATGAACGGCAATAAAATGTTGGATACGGAGCACCTGCCGCAGTATGAGATAGGCACCAAAATTCTGGGCGGATACCGCTTCACTGAGGGAGAGGGCTGGGTTGCTCCTGGACACAATTCCGTGCTCAAGGATGGCGACGATTATTATATCGTGCATCATGCGCGGGGCGAGACGGATAAAAACTGGCCGTATCTGCATGTACGCAAAATGCTGTGGACGAAAGACGGCTGGCCTGTCGTGTCGCCTGAACGTTACGCCGGAGAGGCTGCGCAGGACATTCCACAATCGATGATTGCCGGAGCGTGGGAAGGCATGGCCCTCGATCCGGCTGTGAACGGACAGGTGCAGGCCGTACCGTATACGCTGACGAGCAAAGGCAAAATTGAAAGCGAGAACGGTTCAGGCACCTGGACGTTTGATGGCAAACAAACGTTAACGCTGACGTGGAAGGAGAGCCCCGGGGGAGGCGCTTCCACGGAAGAGCTGAAGCTGCTCCCATCCTGGGATTGGGAGCGAAGCCAGCCTGCGCTGGTAGTGACTGGCCTGAATGACCGCGGCATCGCGGTCTGGGGCAAACAAATCAGCGGAGCCGAGAAATAGACCGCTGACCCCGGAGGGTGGTCAGCGAAGGGGCGCGTTGACCCGACAGAGCGGTCGACGCCCGAAGTGATCGAGCCAACCTAAAGGCTCGAAGCCCGATGTGTGTCAGCGAGCAAAAACATCGCGAGCAGCCATCGCAGAGGGGCACAAGCAGTGAGAGGGAGGAAGGAGCCGCGCGTGCGAGTTTGACATCCGATTTCCACCGCCAGGAGCGGTGAAGGAAGAAATCGGAGGGCAAGGAGAGCAGCAAGGCCCTACCGCCCGCGAACGCCCGCTGTGCTTGAAGCGGCATCGAGGCACAAGCAGTGAGAGGGAGGAAGGAGCCGCGCGTGCGAGTTTGACATCCGATTTCCACCGCCAGGAGCGGTGAAGGAAGAAATCGGAGGGCAAGGAGAGCAGCAAGGCCCTACCGCCCGCGAACGCCCGCTGTGCTTGAAGCGGCATAGAGGCACAAGCAGTGAGAGGGAGAAAGGAGCCGCGCGTGCGAGTTTGACATCCGATTTCCACCGCCAGGAGCGGTGAAGAAAGAAATCGGAAGGCAAGGAGAGCACCAAGGCCCTACCGCCCGCGAACGTCCGCTGTGCCCCTCCACCCCTGCTCTCCATTTTCGTAAGCGCACTAAGCACATCATAGATCCAAGCCATACACACATATATGAAAGGGGTTTATACCTATGACCAATTCAATTACATTCACCAATCCCATGCTGGAGCAGCGAGCTGATCCTTGGGTGTACCGTCATACGGACGGATACTATTACTTTTCAGCTTCCGTACCGGCTTTTGACCGGATTGAAATTCGGCGTGCAGCGACACTGGAGGCTTTGAGAGATGCTGAACCAGTAACTGCTTGGACTAAACGGGAGACAGGGCCAATGAGTGCCAACATTTGGGCACCGGAGATTCATTTTATCGATGGCAAATGGTACATTTACTACGCGGCGGCACATACAAGTGAGACCAATGACGGTTTGTTTGACCACCGTATGTATGTGCTGGAGAACGCCGCTGCTAACCCGCTTGAAGGAAAGTGGGAGGAAAAAGGCCAGATTCGCACGAAATGGGAGAGTTTTGCGCTGGATGCTACCACCTTTGAGCATAGAGGCACGCGTTATCTGGTCTGGGCCCAGAAAGACCCGAGCATTGACGGCAATTCAAATCTCTACATTTGTGAAATGGAAAATCCGTGGACACTGCGCGGTGAGCAGGTTATGATTGCAACCCCTGAATACGATTGGGAGATCATCGGTTTTAAAGTGAATGAAGGTGCCGCAGTGCTGCATCGCAATGGACGCCTGTTTATCAGTTATTCTGCGAGTGCAACGGATCATCATTACTGTATGGGACTGCTCACAGCGGATGAAAATGCCGATCTGCTTGATCCGGCGAGCTGGGTGAAGTCACCAGAGCCTGTATTTCAGACTAGTGAAGAGAACGGACAATACGGACCTGGACATAACAGCTTTACCGTTTCACCGGATGGTCAAACCGATATTTTGATCTATCATGCCCGTAACTACAAAGAGATTGAGGGAGACCCGCTGTACGATCCGAACCGCCATGCCCGTGCCCAAATCCTTCATTGGAAAGAAGATGGTACACCAGACTTTGGAACTCCTGTCCCCGATGGTCAAACCGTGGCAGAGGTGAGATAACGCTTTGTGAACGCATACGAAGAGCCTTTTATCAGCAGAGCATGCTGATGAAAGGCTCTTTTTGATAAGTGTGGTTCAAGAGAGAGCCAGGAATATATGGATCAGGAAGGTATGGAGAAAAAAGCTCAGATTACGAAAGCTAGATTCATGAAAGCTTGGATTAGGGAAGCAACCGAAAGCGGGGAGTAACGTATACAATTACATCGAAAGTGAACTCAAACCAACCGAAAAGCAGAACGATAGATGAATGCAGCACTACAACCCGCCCCATCCATTGGGCGACAGGGTATGAGTGTTAAGACGGTGCTGGGAGTGTACAATGTTGGGAACACATGATGACAACCTGTTAGGAGGATTAGATATGGAGTCACGCGAGACACTGGATCGGGAACTTGAACACATTTTAAAGTGGGAGAAAGAGCAGAAAGATTTGTTCATCTGGGATAAAATCGGACGTCTGCCGTTTGCTATGCTGGATAAGGTGATGCCGAAGGCGTTAAAGCAGAAGATTGGTGATGCCTTGAACGAAGTGGGGCAGTACCTGCAGACGGGCGGCAAGTTTCTTGTACAGAAGAAAAAAGTAGCCAAGCTTTTGCAAGAAGAGGCCGAGCGCTCAGGTTACAGTATGACAGATGATATCTATCGTTTGGAACAGGATGCAGAAACGGAGAAAACAGCCAAAATCTATAGTGTGGAAAAATTACCACTTGAGGTACTGGACCGTGTGGCGGATAACATTACCGAAAGTCGAAGCAAGTTTGCTGCGGCACAAGGGGCCGCGACAGGATTTGGCGGAATTGTTACGATCGCAGCTGACATTCCGCTCGTTATGGGACTCTCCCTAAAAGTGCTGCAGGAGATGGCACTGTGTTACGGTTATGATCCCGATGACCCGCTGGAGCGCGTCTTTATTGTGAAATGTCTGCAGTTCTCTTCTGCCGATATTGTAGGTAAAAAAGCGATTATTGAAGAGCTGGCGGACTACGATAACCCGGACAAGCAGATCGAGGTGATCTCGCAAATGCAGGGCTGGCGTGAAGTGTTTAATTCATACAGTGAGTCTTTTGGCTGGAAAAAGCTGTTCCAGCTGGTACCTGTTGCGGGCATGATTTTTGGTTCAGTCAGCAACAAAAATACGATCCAGGATGTGGCTGAAGCAGGAAGAATGATGTACAAAAAACGTCTGGTACTGCAGCGCCTGCAATAGAAGGTCAATCAGTGCTGCTTGAAGTAGGTTCCGCATCAGTCAGGTACGAAAAGTATAATGACATCCGCAAACGTTGAAAGAGGCTCCAGCCGATCTGTATGACACAGATACGGACAGGAGCCTCTTTGCAATGGTTACATTAGGGCGTGTCTTGAAACCTACTGAAGTACATCTTTATCGCCTTTTCGCCCCCTGCTTCGTCACTTTCCCATGACGTGCTTCTGCACGCCTGCGGAAAACTTCCTGGCTTGGAACGAAAATTCAGCAAAATCTGATTCCTTCAGCGTTTTTAGACACACCCTAGAATGATAGTCGAGTTTTTTAGGTTTTTCCTAAAAAATCTTATTCATATATTGGCTGATCCCGATGCGCTATCCTAGAAGAAAGCTTCCGGACAATCGGTATATCCAATACTGAGAAACTACGATGAGGAAAAGCCCTCCAATGAGTTTGCCATTGATTACAGCTCTCCAATTGTAGGGACCTTCCTCTTTAGCCCCTGCCATAAATCCAAAAATGATGAGGAAAACGCCTATCACGAAACTTAATTGTGAAAGGATAAGTATTACACCGGCCACCATGATAAAAACCCCCGATGAAGTGAGTGGAAAACGAACTACTCTTTACTGCCGTTTTCTTGTGCCCAGCGATTCAGAAGCTTATCGGATGGGAGCATGAAGGTAAAGATGCCGATCAGCGGCAGGAAGCTGCATATCTGCATGACGGGTGATACGCCGAAGACATCGATCCAGTTACCGAGCACGAGTGCACCCAGACCTCCCATACCAAAGGCAAGACCAGTAATCAGCCCGGAGACGGTTCCGATCTTACCGGGAATGAGCATCTGAGCGTATACCACAGTAACGGAAAAGCTGGATAACATGATAAACCCGATAATCGTCAGCAGTACGCCTGTCCAGAACAGGTTTGCGTACGGCAGGAGCAGGGCCAGCGGTGCGGCCCCTGCCATGGATAAAAAGATCATATTGCGTTTGCCGAATCGGTCAGCGAGTGGGCCGCCAAAAAATGTCCCAAGTGCACCAGCAGCCAGAAACAGGAAGATGTAGATCTGCGCGTCCTCTGTGGACAGACCGAACGTATCTTTCAAATGAAAGGCATAGAAACTTCCGATGGAAGCTACGTACCATGACCGGACAAATACCAGCAGAATGAGGACGGTAATCGCAGCTGCAATCTTTTTGCGCAGGGCTGGATTAGGAGCGCGGCGGGCCGCGGCCTGTTTACGCAGGTACGCACCTGATTGCAGCATCTGTCCATACCAACGGGCAACATAGAGCTGCACGGCGATCCCCATGGCTGCAATTCCAGTAAAGCCGATGGCGCCAAACAGTCCAAACGGAATGAAGATCCAGCGTGTCAGCAGCGGCGCTAACGATTGTCCGGCATTCCCGCCCACCTGAAAGATGGATTGGGCCAGCCCGCGACGCTGCCCTGCAGCCATATGGGATACTCGTGAACCTTCGGGATGAAAAGCAGCGGAACCCAGGCCGACAAAGATAACAGAGATGAGCACCATCATATAACTATCGGCAAAGGCCAGCAGCAGCATGCCCGTAAACGTGAAGCCCATGCCGATGGGCAGAATGGACGGGGTCGGTTTTTTATCAGCAAACCAGCCGACAACAGGCTGCATGATGGATGCGGTGAAGTTGATCGCAAACGCAATCCAGCCAATCTGTGTGTAGGTTAGATGCATGGAATCTTTTAAAATAGGAAATATGGCCGGGATTACAGACTGGATGGAATCATTGAATAGATGCACCAGGCTGATGGCAATGAGTATCCGGTATACGGTGCCTTGGGCATCCAATCCGGGTGGGGATTTCGAACGCGCAGCGGCGTCCTTGGCTAATGTAGTTTGTGTAGACATGTTCTGTTCTCCTTTGGTCGCGGTCACGAGGGATCAGCGCCTATGTTAGATTCTATGCAATTAAGCATATTGTTACATAATAGGATAGATTGCAAGAAGCGACAAGGGGAACAGAAGAGAAATGGTAGTGGAGATTTTAATATCATTGTATAAGCTATGTACGTACAAATCAGACCATCAGACAAATCGGATATGCAGATTTTTACTTAATGCGGCCTTCAATATTCCAATGAAAACAACCTTATAGGTTTGTTCTAAGTGGATGTCCACGGGTTGGACCATATGGTATAATATGTTACAACAAACAGAATGGCTTGAATAGGCGGTCGGCTAGTCTCCTGTGTAAGGAGGTGATGCCTGTGGAGATTAAAGATGTACTGACGCTGATGATCAGTTTTGCGGGGGTTATCGTAACCTTGATTGGACTGATCGTAACGATCGTCGTTGCATTGAATAATCAAAACAAAAAGAAATAGACCGCCCCGACTAAGGTAATGGTCTATTTCGATTACCGGTTACAGCCACCGCCCTTGAAAGCGACTGTTGTAAAAGAGTGAGGATGTTGACGCATCCTTACTCTTTTTATATTGTCCTTATTGACTACAGTTTATCACAACATTTCCCAAAACTCCACTGTACAATGCTGATTTTTGATCTGTTTTGTACTCATTTCTTCAAGGTTAAACGTTAAAATCATTGTACAGATAAGTCGGAATTCATCGTTTCAAACCGTAGAAACAGGACTGCTTCATCCTTGAAGAGTCCCGCTTTTATGAGTATTTATTGATTCAAATTACCGATTATCAATCGTCTCCGGGTTCATATCATGGTTCATCATGCGGTGCTCAGCCATCTGTTCGTATTTGGTTCCCGGTTTGCCGTAGTTGGTGTACGGGTCGATAGAGATGCCGCCGCGTGGGGTGAATTTGCCCCAGACTTCAATGAAGCGCGGGTCCATCAGCTTGATCAGGTCGTTCATGATAATGTTCACGCAGTCCTCGTGGAAATCCCCATGATTACGGAAGCTGAACAGGTAGAGCTTGAGCGACTTGCTTTCAACCATTTTGATATCGGGAATATAGCTTATATAAATCGTTGCAAAGTCGGGCTGACCCGTAATCGGGCACAGGCTGGTGAACTCCGGGCAGTTGAATTTTACAAAATAATCACGGTACGGATGCTTGTTATCAAAGCTCTCCAAAATACCCGGATCATACTCAAACGTATACTTTACATGCTGGTTACCCAGTAATGTCACATCTTGCATCTCTTCAGGTTGTCTCATCGTTTACGAACGCTCCTCTTATCCATCATAAGCCTTGGGCCTTGTACAGTATATTTTTGTTATATCGAACAGGCAAAACGGCCTGTGTCTCTTCTTTAACGTGTTTGATCGAAAGTTTCAAGCTTCCTCTTCCGACTCGCGAGCTTTTCACCCCAGCCCTATAGAGCGGCGAGCGGATTAAACACCGCGTTTGTTACCCCATACGAGTGTATGCAGCTGCGGCAGCACGCGAACATTATTCAGATCGTCCGAGGCACTTACTTGATCAATCAACCACTCATAACGGGTCAGCAGGGAAGCGGCCAGATCTGGTGTATCCACAGAGGAAACATCGGGGTTCCCGGTTTGTAAAAATAAAGATGTGCCCGGATATCGTGTATGCACACGGCGGGCATAATCTAAGTCTGCCTGATCGAAGATCACGATCTTCAGACTGTGACTTCGATCGGCCGGGCCAGCGTCCAGACGGCCGATCACATCATCCAGCACGGACCAGTCGGTGTCCATGCCCGAACTGGGCGGCTTGGGCGAGACCGTGACTTCGTCAATGTCCGCCAGCCATGACTGCCAGCGGGAGCCCTGCGTTTCGACCGCGGTGCGGACGCCGTTCTCCCGCAGCAGGGCAACCAGCCCGCCCAGCGAAGCCAACAGGGCGGGGTTGCCGCCGGAGAGGGTCACATGGGAGAAACGCGTGCCGCCCAGGCGGCGCAGTTCATCCCATACCGCCTCCGGCGTGAGCATGCGGATCTGGTCCTTGCCGCTGCCGTCCCAGGTAAAGGCCGAGTCGCACCAGGAGCAGCGATAATCGCAGCCCGCGGTGCGAACAAACATCGTTTTTTGTCCGATCACCATGCCTTCGCCTTGAACCGTCGGACCAAAAACCTCCATGACAGGGATACGTGCTTCCCCGGCGCGGACTGGCGGTACGGCAAGGAGATTCGACCCCGGTTCGTTCTGTACACTACGCATCGATCATCCACTCCCGTCTTGCCTCGGCATAACTGGTTGGTGTTTCGAAGAGGCGCACAAATTCGGTGCGGGCGCCGTCCGTGAGCCCGGCATAAGGCTCCGATTGTAAAGCGTGTTCCATCTGTTCAAACAGCCAGACAACCATATTTTCAGCTGTCGTATTCATCAGAGGCAGGGTTTCGTTCAAATATTGATGATCCAGATAACCTTCAATCCGGCTTTTCCAGATGTCCTTGATATGTCCAAAATCAACCGTCAGCCCGGTTTCACCCGGATAACCGCTAATGCCAAAAACCACTTTATACGTATGGCCGTGCAGGTTTTTGCACTTGCCTTCATAACAATGCAGATGATGCGCCGCATCAAAAGTAAACTCTTTGCTGACCAGTACCCGTTTGCGATGATATCTCAGCTGGGTGGGCAGAATATCCTGGTCGATGCGCTGCAGCCGTTCAACGATTCGAAATGTTCCAGGCTCTCTCATCATGCATCTGCTCCAGTGGAAGGTGCTGTAGTACGAGCGGCTGTACGTTCCTGTACATAACGATCCAGCCCGGCTTTACGCAGCTTGCAGGCAGGGCATTCACCGCATCCATCACCGATGACACCGTTATAACAGGTCAGCGTACGTTCACGCACATAATCGAAAGCACCCAGTTCATCGGCCATTTTCCACGTCTGGGCTTTGTCCAGCCACATCAGCGGAGTGTGAATGACGAATGGATAATCCATCGACAGATTAAGGGTCACATTCATCGACTTCACAAACGAATCCCGGCAATCGGGATATCCGCTGAAGTCAGTCTCGCATACACCTGTAACCAGGTGACGAGCCCCTTTTTGTTTCGCCATAATGGCGGCAAAGCTGAGGAACAGTAAGTTCCTTCCGTCAACAAATGTGCTGGGCAGCTCGCCTTCTTCATGCGTAATTTCCACATCGGAACGTGTGAGAGCGTTTGGTGCGAGCTGGTTAAGCAAGCTCATATCCAGTACGGTCTGCTGCACACCCAGATCCTTCGCAATGGCAGCTGCACATTCAATCTCCAGCTTGTGACGCTGTCCGTAATCAAACGTAACCACTTCAACTTCGGCGAATTGTTGTTTCGCCCAGAACAAACAAGTTGTACTGTCCTGTCCGCCGCTGAATACAACGACTGCTTTTTCTTTGTTCAACATAAAAAAACCTCTCCATCTTCTTGAGATCACCCCTGCAGCGAAGCAGGGAATGTCGGAAGAACAGAGAAGTTCATGAACTGGCATCCATCAAAAAACACACCTTCTTAATAACCGCTTCAAAAAACGGTAATAAGCAAGTGTCCTTAGTTTTTTACGTACACGGTGTCAGCATATAAACAGCATTAGCTTGTGAAGTTTATATGTAACCACCGAAATCTGTACGCAAGACTGCAGCGACCCTATGCAGGTCAAGTCTTGTAGAGGGAGTTCGCGAACCTCTCCCATGCCATAGGCATGGATTTTCTTCTTTAATTGTCCGGGAACAGTATACCACATCACTGCCCGATCGGCATATGGAGTTTCAATCCCGGTTTATTTAATAATGACATTGCCGAAAGGGATAACTTCTTTAAGTATACGTTTGAACAACCCTTCGTCGTTCATATCCTGCTGCAGCTTGTGGTTTTCCCGTCCGGCTTGAAAAAGCACTGAACCCTGCCCCGTCATTTTCCAATGATAGTTCATATGCTGGCTTGCCAGATTATTTCCATATACGGTTAATTCTAGATGAGCATTCTCAGGGTAGGCAATGATACTCCCGGCATCGACATAAAGCGGGGCAGTGGGATGCAGTTCTTGCTGACATACGTGGCCCTGTGTCAGCAAGCCGATTCTGCCTTTACCTGAAAACTTCATCTTCACAGCATCTCGGGTAATCAGCATATTTTTAATTTTCTGAATTTTGGTCTGCATCGTGATACCGTCAGAGTAAAAAAACAAATGGCGAAAATCGTAGAGCAGATCACTGTGCTCGGTAAGCTCCACTTCTTTCATAGTAAATCCGGGAGGAAGGGCAGCGACAAACTGGCATGGACCGGTAATTTCGGATTTGATCAGCTTTTTTTTGCGATATATGCCCGAAATGTTCAACAATTTATCCTGTCTGGCGCTGCTGGGCCCGCGAAAAGCGACGATTTGCTGCGGATGCAAAATATGAAGGCGGTCATCCTGGATTAGCGAAAATGTGACTACCTGCCCGACTCCGCCATTTTCAGCATGATTTAGATGTATTTGCATGCAGTTGCTCCTGTTCTTTTATAATCGGCCGGATCTGCGGCGCATTCCCCAGCGCATCACGCGAATCAATAGGAAGTAACCTAATATGAGAGCAGCGACAGTAATGACCATCGTTTGAATTCGCTGTGCGGTGGCTGTTCTGGCATCCTGATCATTCTGCAGTTTACTGACCATTTCCGTCAGCTTTTGGTTCTGGGCGAGGAGCTGATCATTTTGAGCCTTGAATGCTTCGACATTGGCCTGGGCTTGTCCCAATTGAGCGGAGGTTTGATTTAACTGCTCCAGCGTCTGCTTGTAGCTTTCCTGTAGAGCATTCACTTCTCCAGGCAGTTCTGACACGCGCTCCCATCCGCTATAAATATCCGAAAATATATTGGCACTCGCTGCATTTGTAGTCGAAACGAATGTGACGGTAAACAGAATACATGTGGTGACAAACACCCGAATGAAATAACCCTGAACGGATTTTGGCATAAGGTACACCTCTTTCTTCGGTAAGATTAATTCATCGCCGAATTCGTCGTCTTTTGTTGAATTACGGCTCTTACATTATACGTCATAATCGGGAGAATGGGTTCAAGATGATGATGTTTTATTACCCGAAATCACTCGAAAAGATTGAAAAAACAAATGTTTAATTGTAAAAATCATCGGGTAATACAAGGATAGCTGCACCTTGAACAGATCAAAACATAATCTTGGACTTCCGTTCCGCGTATATCCTGTTCACAAATATGCAATATAATGCCTTAACCCAATACATTCGATTGAAATAAATATCGTGAAACGAAGGAGTAGAATAATATGTACGTATCCAACCAGACCACAGCAACGAAGACGATTATGATTACCGTAAATGGCGAGCCAGTCGGACGCAAACTGATTATTGACAGTGTAACTTATGCACCTGTTTCTGAAACGGACAGTACCCAATACATGCACAAAATGGAGATTGATCATTCTGCCGTATAAGTTGGGACTTGTCATAGAGAAGAGCGGGGAAAGCTTGGCTAACAGCCAGGCTTTTTCGTCGTTTATTGTCGCTTCTAGGCGGATCAAGGGAGATAAAACTAATATAATGGAAAAAAGTAATGAGAACATATGTTCCGTGACAATATAGTGTCCATTCACCCTGATAACTTAGAAGATAATACACATAAATCGGGGGAGAGACTACCAGTGAACTCAGTCTTTGAAGTATCTTATTCGTGGAATAAAGAGGCCATACCGACAGGGGGAGCCGATCCCGTATATATGATGATAGAGTGGCGTTACGGAGCCCCTGCCAAAAGACTTAGGAAAATAGCACCCAAAATTTTGTCGAGAGATTTAGAGCTCTTGCTCAAACCGGAACATGGAGTTCAACTTAAAGGCATCTATGGATGCCGGTCCAAAGAAACGGATATAGGTTGGGTACTCAGGCTTGGTGACGTTTACAAAGGAGAGAGTAAGCAGATCCTGCTGGAATTCTCCGTGGGCCCTCATGTCTCTGGTAAAGCTGCTGTATGTTCTGCCTATTGGAGCACACGCAAACTGAAGCAGAGCCAGCGTGTACTTCTCCGCAGGGAACAGCTCTACATTCAGTACACAAGTCATCTGGGCATGCTTCGGCAGCCAGAGGACCCAAAAGTAGAGAAGACGATAAAGCTGAACGAAACGGTACCACTTCTTAAACAAGCGCTGCGTGCCTATGAACGAGGCCGGATCGAGGAGGGCAGTGACCTGCTGCGCCGTCATGCAGATGCACTGCTGATCGAAGCTGCACGCAAACAGGATCTGGATTATTACACAGAAGCTGAAATGGTTGAGAAGCTTCGTTATCACTATGGGATTACATTTACAACCGGTTACAGAAATCGTGAAAGTGCAGTGTTAGGCGAATAAAACGGAGTCGAATGAGTGCAGTTTTAAGAGGACGAGTTTACATATTTTTTGAAGGTGAAGTCAAACAATAAGTCGAATGTATATATCAATACTATCTCAGTCGAGGATGGAGCTGTATCACACGAATTGAAACAACATCATGGAGGGCCCGGCAAAATGACAGACCGACTAATCCGATTAATGCGCATTATTACGCTGGTACAAGCCAAGCCAGGCATTCTTGCCCGGGAGCTTGCCGAGCGATGCGAGACGACGGAAAGGACGATATACCGCGACATGGAGGCCCTCAGCGCAATGCATATTCCGATCGCTAACATGGGACATGGAAGAGGGTACATGTTTATCAGCCATTTTGCCATGTATCCGCTCAATTGGACTGACGAGGAAGCGCAAGCTTTCATGCATCTTGCCGACGTTATGGAACATATACGTCCACTGTTAAAGCCAGCTTTTGAGAGTGCCTATGAGAAGGTGGTAGCATCAAGTCAGAAAAACAAGACCGAGCGGGTGGAATGGTCTGAGCAGATCAGAGAAATGTTCAAAGAAGGAGCAGCGGCCTGGCAGAAAAATGACGGACATGAACCGAATCATTCCCTTCTTACGCTGCTTCAAGCCGGAATTTCGCAAAACAGCATTGAAGGGAATTATCTGTATCATGGAGAGATGAGAGAGATTCGGATTGATCCTTACTGTCTGATTCCTCGGGAATATCAATTTGATCTGTTAGCCTATTGTCACCTGTCCGAAAGAATGAAGACATTCCAGGTAAACCGAATGCATGACTTACGAATGATGCCGCGTACCTTCCGCAAAAATGATTATTTGATCCAGTCTTATTTCCGTGCTCCCTGGATCACGAAAGGGATCACGGAGGGAGACGCTGTTAAAATCCGATTTTCTTCCCTTGTCGTCGAACGCGTAATGCAGGAAAGCTTTTTTGTACGTCCCATTCTAACCATAGAGCCCGAAGGAACCCTGCTGTTTGAAGCTGCATTTAGTGATATTGAGGAAATGCTCGCATGGATATCCAAGTATGGACCAGAGGCTGAAATTCTCGAACCGGAGCACTGCCGAGTCCTCATGCAGGAACGACTGGAACGCTGGCAGCAGGTATACAACCAAAGATAATCGGAATATATGGTTCCCTAGGCCGCACTAAACCTTGCCTTTGAACAGATCGGCCAGATTGCCAAATGGTGATTCTTTTTCTTCATCATCGGCAGCGCTCGAATAAACCACTTTGGAGGCTGTGCCTTCATCATCGGCTGCACAGTTGTTTTCCAGCTTGAACTGATCAAACTGATGGATAAACACTTTGGCCGTATTAATGGCATCATCCAGAGCACGGTGCTGTGTACCATCAAACTCGATTCCACAGAGTTCAAGAGCTTGGGCAAGCCCGAGCTGCCGGAACTTTCCTTCTTTGCGCATGGCCCGTGACCACTGCTGCTGCAGGTCATTATGATTGGTGATCCAGGATACATCGAGCTGGTGTGTACGGCAATGGGAGATGAGCTTACTGCGGTCGTCCGGTCCCCATGAACACATATAATAAGGTTCGGTGCCCATCCAGTCGATAAACTGACTGAGCGCGGCCGGAAACAATGGGGCAGCGTCAATGTCTTTTTGGGTAATGCCTGTGAACTGTACGGTGTCGGTGGACAGGACAGATTTATTCGAAGGGCGGACATACGTATGGAAGGTATCAGTGACTACAAGGCCAGCCGCAGGGTCCTCGTTCACTTTGACGGCACCGATATCAATAATTTCAGAAGAATAGCGCGTATTGCGGCTTACTGTGAATTCAAGATCATATATAATATATGGCATAAGATAAACTCCTTTTATGAAGAGTACAAGTTTCATTCGGGATCTGTATTTTCGATCCTGAAATGTTATTTCATTTCTCTATTTTACAGTGAACGTTGAGCCATGTCAGCCATTGTTATGGAATTGTTTTAAGGATTGTTAAGAACATGATTTGTTGACAAGTGCTTGTAAATGTTCTAATGTGATCAAAAATGAGAACAGCGTATATCGAGGACATAATTATGTAAGCTGGCTTCAACAGAGAGGGAATGGATCGGTGCAACATTCCTGCTGCTGCTGCATAATTCCTACCTCGCCAGCTGCGCAGGAGAATGCCTTTGCAGAATAAGGGATGCAGCCTGCGCCGGAAGGGCCCGTTATGCCTCATAGGACTGCAGCCGGAACCTGTGTAATTTTACGCGTTTACGGATCGTGTGCAGTTAAATAAGGGTGGTACCACGACACATTCGTCCCTTGATGAATGTGTCTTTTTGCTGTTTAAGGACTGATATTTTCAGATGTTTGCAATCAGATGAAACGAGGAGTGTGTAGAGATGCGCCAAAGTGAAATGTTTATTCCAACGTTACGTGAAGCACCTGCAGAGGCTGATGCGGCAGGGCACCGCTGGCTGCTGCGATCGGGCATGATTCGCCAATTGGCAGCCGGTGTATACAGTTATCTACCGCTCGGACGGCGTGTGCTTCTGAACGTGGAACGGATCGTTCGGGAAGAAATGGACCGCGCAGGATGTCAGGAGGTGCTGCTCCCTATTATGCAGCCCGCCGAATTGTGGGAGGAGTCTGGCAGATACACACAGTACGGCCCGGAGCTCATGCGTCTGAAGGACCGGCATTCAAGGGAGTTTGCACTTGGACCAACCCATGAGGAAGTGGTTACAGCTTTAGCTCGTGACGAGATCAACTCGTACCGTAAGCTGCCATTTACGGTATATCAGATCGGCACCAAGTTCAGGGATGAGCGCCGGCCGCGTTTTGGTCTGCTGCGCGGGCGAGAGTTTATCATGAAGGATGCCTATTCCTTTGCAGCGGATTGGAATGAACTGGACCGAACCTATCAAGCCATGAATACAGCGTACTGCCGTATACTGGAACGCTGCGGATTGGAATACATCCGGGTGGAGGCGGATGCGGGAACGATTGGCGGACAAGGGGAAACACATGAGTTCATGGCTTTGGCCGATGTAGGTGAGGATACCATTGTGACGTGTAAACATTGTGGTTACGCTGCAAACCTGGAGAAAGCGGCTTATCGTCCAGCCCGGTCCGAAGCCCTTACGGAAGAGCAAGAAGCAGGTGTTCATGCGGGAGTACAGCGCATCGCGACACCAGATGTTCGCACGATTGCGGAATTAAGTTTATTCCTCGGTCAAAAGGCAGAGACCATGATCAAGACACTGCTCTATCTCGCTGATGGTCAGCTTACTGCAGCGCTTGTTCGCGGAGATCATGAAATAAATGACATCGCCCTGAAGCAGGCACTTGGAGCAGAAGAGCTGGTTTTGGCTGATGATGCAGCGATTGCCTCACATCCCAATCTCGCCGTTGGTTACCTTGGCCCTGTAGGACTTGGACTGCGAATGGTTGTGGATGCGGATGTGGCTGCTATGAAACAGGCAGTAACCGGAGCTAATGAAGTTGGCATGCATTTATCAGGCGTACGTCCAGGCGTCGATTTTGCTCTGAATCAAGTCGAACGCATCCGCTTTGCTGCTGCAGGGGATTGCTGTGACTCTTGTGGTGAATCTCTTGTATTCACTAAAGGAATTGAGGTCGGGCACATTTTCAAATTGGGCACGAAGTACAGTGACGCCATGGGAGCCTCTTTCCTGGACCGGAATGGCCGTCAATGTGCGCCTGTAATGGGATGTTATGGCATAGGTGTATCCCGTTTGATGGCAGCGATCGCTGAACAGTACGCGACAGAGCAGGGCATTCAGTGGCCTGTATCGACTGCGCCTTATGATGTGCATCTCATTCCGGTAAGCTGGAAGGATGAGCATCAGCAGAAGCTTGTTCTTGAACTCGAACAGCAGCTGCTGGATTACGGTTTCCGCGTGCTGGTTGATGATCGGGACGAACGCCCGGGCGTAAAATTCAAGGATGCCGAGTTAATCGGACTGCCGATACATATTGTCGTCGGCAGAGGTGCTGCTGAAGCGCAGGTTGAGCTGGGATCTCATATGCTGGCTTCTTCAGGTGAAACGAAGCGTGTCCATATGACAGCACAGGAAGCGGTTCAATATGTCACGGATCAAATCCGGCGAGTTTAGTTTGTATACGGCGTGAGAGAAGTGCGGAACAGTGGTATGGCCTGAAAGATAACATAGATATATATAATAGGACTGAATATGATGTCGATTGTTATACAGCAGGTGTATACGCATGGGGTTATCCAGAAAATGAGGACTCCAGAAGTAGAAAAGGGTGTATTTTCAGAACATTATCAGACCAAGCGACTACAAACGAACTGAAAGAATAGGTTAGTTCATCTTTTTGCTCATAAAGCAGGGACCAGATTGACTGTTCGATACATTTTTGGTGTAAGTATGCAAAGCCTGCTTAAAAGCTGATATACCTCATCTGTACGACAAATCGCATAGATACGGATATTGAAGTCCAATCTGTTCTAGTTCAGCATGTTGGAAACATCATGATTCGAGACGCAAGCTGGTTGCAGGAGATTTATTTTTGAGTTTGTCTGCAATCTGGACGGTCTGCGCTGCAGAATCGATGTTACCACGATACTACCACCGCTGTTCTACACAACATGAACGAAACGAAAGGGAGTCCCTCCGCCAGTTTTTTCTGGTGAGGGACTCCCTTTTCTGGTTCAGTTGAAGTGGCTTGAATTAAGAAGCAGCTGGCAATTTCAAAGTTTGACCTGGATAGATTCGGTGCGGATTTTTGATTTTATTCAACTTCTGCAGTGCCTGCCAAGTTGTTCCATATTGTTTGGAGATCGAGTAGAGAGATTCTCCTGATTTTACAATATGCAGTTTAGCAGGGGCTGGAGTTGGTTTACCTGGCGCTGGCTTAACAGGTTTCTCGGGTTTTGGTTTCTCTGGTTGAGGTTTCGTTGGTTCAGGTGTTGGAACAGGAGCTGGAATTTCAGTTATTGGTGTTTCTTCCGGCTGGGCAGCGGATTTGCTGCCTTCGCTGATGCGGCCATCGGTTTGCATATCCACTGCGCCAAGCTTCTGCATGTAGTTGATCAACGCTTCATCCAGCGCACCGTACATCCCGGTTGTCGGATATTTGGCAAACATCGTGTACTCATCGCCACCGACAGCTGTAAAATCATTGGTTGCCAGTGTATAGGTTGCTGCCGGGTCAAGAGCTTTATCACCAATCATAACGGAGTGCACACGACTGCCTTCTGGAGCCGCTGCATCAATTTTGAATGTGATTCCGGACACCTGCGGGAATCCACCGCTTGGTTCAGGGTAAGAACCCACACCGTTTTCCAATGCTGCAAGGACATCGGCGCCTTTTACATCAAGGGTCACCACTTGATTGCCAAAAGGAAGAACCGTAATAACATCACCTTTGGTCACGATGCCTTTTTCAATCGAAGAACGGATTCCGCCGCCGTTGGTCAAAGCGATATCGGCTTTGCTGACATCACGGATTGCATCCGCCAGCAGATCGCCCAGGTTGGTTTCGCCTGCACGTACTTGTTCACGTTTACCATCCAGCAGAACAGCGGTATTCGCTACTTCTTCTTTCAGGATGGGTTCTTGTTCTTTTTGAATGGAGCTTACGAGAGCTGCAACCTTCTCGTTTGGTTTGATTTCTTTGGCTTTGGTTTCGTCGATTAACGCTGCCGTTTTCTTCGTAACTTTGCCGCCGTCTACCCACAGGTCAATGACACCTACATAGTTCGTGTATTCACCTGCACTTGCGATCAATGTGCCGTGATCTGATACAAGGCCGTCCTTCAGTACCGTATGACTGTGTCCATCAATGAAAACATCGATGCCGGGCACCTCTTTGACAACTTTGAAGCTGGTATCGGTACTGGAAGCATCTTGTCCAAGGTGTCCAAGCACCACGACAACATCCACTTTACCGCGAATTTCATTCACAAGTGTTTTGGCTTCAGCTGAAGGATCTGTTATCTGCAAACCTTCTACATTTTTAGGGTTTGTTTTGTACATCGTTTCCGGGGTGGTCAGGGCGATAATTCCGACCTTCACACCATCTACTTCTTTAATAAGGTAGGGCTCGAAGAGACGAGTTCCATCTTTTTTCTTCACATTCGCGCTGAGCATAGGGAAGTTCATCATGTTTGCCAGTTCAACGAGACGATCGGAGCCATAGTTGAACTCATGGTTACCGGGTACGATCGCTTGATAGCCGATTTCGTTCATGACCTTTACGATGCTCTCACCTCTGACAAGTGTGGCAAAAGTGGTGCCGTGTACGGCATCGCCTGCATCCAGCAGGAGCGTGTTTGGATTTTTACTGCGATAGTTGTCCACGATGCCCGCAGTTTTGGCGAACCCCATGGCAGGGGATTGCTCAACTGCACGAGCATGCATGTCATTCGTATGTAGGATCGTAATATGTTTGCCTGTGCCTGGAGCGGAATCTGCTGCTGCCGCAATGCCTACACTGCTGAACAGTAAGCAAACCGTTAGCAGAAGTGAAACAATGTGATTCCAGTTTTTCATGAATCCGATACCTCCCAAAATAGTAATCTATTAGAGCGTTTACACAGCTCACGTAGTATTTTAACAGACTACCCTAAGGAAATCTCGTGATTTACGTAAAAATAAGTAACCTGAAAGTGACATATTAATCTGCTGTTTGAACATACAGCCAAAGTGTTTTTAAGGAACATATGTTCTTAAAACGTGTAAAAAAAATGCTGCGCTTCACGCGGCAGTCCGGTGCGCAGACAAAATTTCTCAAGGGATTCGTCCCGCTCGGGAACAATTCCGGCCGTCAACAATTGAATGGCAAATCGATTAGCCTGCCTCTCCAGCTTGCCTGGGGCAAAGTAGGAATGCTCCTCCAGAAAGAAACGGTTAATGCCTTTGTGCAGCCTGTCATGACCCAGTTCATGCGCACATACAAATCGCTGCCATTCGGGCGGTAAATCATTGTGTATCACGATAAATCTGCGGCGAAGTTTGCGGAAATACAGCCCTTTGGTAGAGCTGCCGAGATTGGCAAAACGAATCTGTATGCCTACAGCACGGGCAATGCTGAACGGACAATTGGTCCGGTGTTTTCGAATCAGCTTGGTTACGATGTCATCCATATGATCTCACCTGCAGTTTCAGTAAGTTGAACTCGCGTCTTGGCCTCATGGGCGCTGGTCCGATTCGCCTGGCTTTTTGCGTTTGTTCATCTGCTTTGCTTCCCAGAACAAACCTGTCAGCACGTCCTTGATTCGTTTCTTGTCCTCTTCATCCAGCGGAATGCCGTCAAACATCAGGTCGTCTTCATCTTCCAGCATTTTTTTGAAATCCCGCCTGTCTTTGTACGTCGCCCATTCCGGAACATCCTGATCGGCTTCTTCACTGCCTGTTTCGATGTATCCCGCCTGTTTCATCATATCCGTATAAGGTACAGCCAGGGCATCGGCAATTTTGCGGATGGTCGCTGGTTTGGGTACGCCGCGCACACCATTTTCAATACGTGAAATCTGGGAATTGCTTATTCCGGCTGCTTCGGCTAGCTGGTTGATGCTGAATCCCTGCTGCTCTCGCAGCTGCTTCATATAAGGACCAAAAGCGTGCTCCACAATTATGCCATCTCCTTCGACTCGTTATAAATGCTTGTGATTATAAAGAGGTCTGCTGTAACTGCTCATGGGGACTGTCTGCAAACCTGCCCGTTCCGGATGCGGATCATTCTTTCGATCGCTGTTATCCCCGGATTCCATATCATCTTCTCCTTAAAGGGAGAAATCCGGGGATAAGCGTATGCTTCCGAAGAAGCTTTCTTACAGAAAGCTTTTAGGCGAACGCTTCGCTTCTTCAGAATTGATTCCGCCTCCTGCACTACGTTTGCACGCCATGCCAACGCTTGAGTCATTCCCAGCGCCTTGGACTTCTTTATAAAAAACAAATGACTTATACGAGTTCAGTAATTATCTGTACTATATCGTATATATACCATTAGGTAAAGGGATACGAAACAATTATGCCAAAAGGTATAGAAAATGAGAGCGTAGGTTTTATTTTATCGCCTAAACGATCCAAAATGAAGGTTTACTTCAATCTCCAGAAAGTGGTATCCTCTAGTAGAAATGCGAACAACATACGAACAAAATGTAAATAATAATCAAATCCAAAAGGCAGCATAGGTACCTTAAGTAAGGAAACGATTGTTGGGGTTTGAGGTAAGCAGCCATTCTATGAATCAGGAATCTGTCTACACTAAAAGATAGAGATAAGTCGTCATCATTTTGGGAGATATAACCGAACATATAACAGGAGGGCATAACGATATGGCAAATATGGAATTGATGTTACCGGAATTGGACCGTCGCAAAACGCAGGCAGCCGTTGAAGCTGCATTGGAAAAGTATCGGATCTACAAAACAATTGCGTTTGAAGAACGAGAGGTGCAGGTAACGGCAAGTTACACGGAACGTTTGCATGGTACTGTCAATGTGACCAGTGATTCCACGGCAAGAACTGCAATCTTTAATGTGGATGTGCAGCGTGCACGTCAGGCTTACTGCGAGACAATGGACCATATCGTGTCCAGGCTCAGCGAAAAAGAACGTGTGCTTGTGACGGAGCGGTATATGAAGGACGATGATGTGTTTGACTATAAAATATATAACCATGTCTTTGATCCACCGGTAAGCAAGGATACGTACACCAAAATTCGAACGCGTGCTTTCTATAAAATGGCGCTGGCCTTGTCTGATCGCGGGCTGATTAATATGGAACCTTTATCATTGAAGAGAAAAGAGCGGCAAAAGCTCGGCTGAGCTTTCGGCTCAAAGTTGAAGCTTTAATATCGCCGGGGGATTGGTTACAATAGTTGGGACAAAATTACGGTGTACAGCAGCGGAAGGGAGGAAGTTATGCCGGAAGAGGTTGGAATGCAGGAGATGGCAACGCTGAAGACCATTGCGGAAACGTTGAATACCTCCAATGATCTCAGCCTGATGCTGGATACGGTTGTTGGCAAATTACTTGAACTGACCGGGTTATCTGCAGGCTGGCTTTTTCTGATCGACGAACGCGGAGAATATACCTGTGTCTCGGATTATAATCTGCCTCCGGCATTGATGCGAAATGACAAAGAGCCGATGCGTACAGGGACATGCTGGTGTGTCAATCGTTTCCGGGATGGCAGGCTGCAGTACGCGGTTAACATCATTAACTGCAAGCGCTTGGAGGATGCGGTGGAGTTCAAGTGGGGGGATACATCCGATATTACCCACCATGCCACAGTTCCGCTGCGTTCGGGCGAACAGATGCTGGGACTGCTTAATGTGGCTGCGCCTGACAAGGTGCATTTTAGCGATAGCGAGTTGGCACTTCTACAGGCGGTTGCCTATCAGATCGGCAGTGCGATGGAGCGGATGCGGCTGTATCGTGCAGAGCAGCGCCGGGCTCAGCTGTATGCCAGACTGGGGGATTTCGGTGCAGCACTAAGTCTTACAGTCAATGAATGCACAGAGACAGATGCATTGCCTGGCACGGTGGTAAGGCTGCTGGGAAAACATTTTGACTGGCCGTTTGCTGCACTGATTAAACAGACGGATGAAAGATTTCATATACAGGCAGTTTATGCGGATGGTCACGTAAGCATGGGTGCAGTAGCCCCCTTTTCATTGGAAGGGACACGTCTTATGGATCGTATCATTGATCATTATCGTGCAGGCGTGCTGACAGCAGATGAACTGGTTGACATATTCGGCCCGGATCAACTTGAACTGAATTCGAGACAGCTTGGAACCGGAATTGGTGTACCGCTGCCCTACCCTTCACCAGAGGAATCTGGTGTGCTGGTTATTGGCACAGGGACACGATCCCTGGGTCTGATCAGAGCAGACAGCGAAGTGATGGAGGCTTTGGCCGAGCACATTATCGCTGCGCGAGAGAGCTTGAAGCTTGCAGATCACAGACGTGAATTGGCAAGGCTTGAAGAACGGAATCGGCTTGCCCGGGACCTGCATGATTCGGTCAATCAGATTTTGTTCTCCTTATCGTTGACGGCGAGAGGTGCAGAAAGTATGCTGTCCGGCACGGAGCCGAGGCATCCGGCAGCCGAAGCCATGAAAGATATACGAGCTTTATCTCAGGAGGCGCTCAAGGAAATGCGTGCGCTTATTATGCAGCTTCGTCCAGCTGGACTGGAGGCCGGGCTGCTGAGTGCACTGCAGGAGTATGGGGCCAAACAGGGGCTCCAAGTGGTCGCTGACCGAATAGGGATACGCTCTATTCCGCGTGTCATGGAAGAAGGGTTATGGCGTATCGGTCAAGAGGCGCTTAACAATATTCGAAAGCACGCAGAAGTGTCTACCGCAAACATTCTACTTGAGTGTAATGAACACGAAGCGAAGCTCACGATCTCGGATCGGGGAAAGGGGGGCGCCAAACGGCGTAAACCATCCTCTGAAAACTCACTGGGCTTATCCATCATGAGAGAGCGTGCACAATCGCTGGGCGGCAGGCTGGAAATATGGAGTTCTTCACAGAAAGGAACAACCGTAACGGCAGTCATACCACTTCCATATGAATCTGAATAAAGTCAGGAGGTTGGCAGCAATGCCGATTACAATTTTACTTGCCGATGATCACGCGATGGTCAGACGGGGCCTGCATGTTTTTCTGAAAACACAGCAGGATATGAAGGTGGTTGGTGAAGCGTCCAATGGACAGGAGGCTTTGGCACTAGCGCAGGAGCTGCAGCCAGACGTGGTGCTGATGGACCTTCACATGCCCGTTATGGATGGGATCGAAACAGCCAGACACCTGCGCAGCCTGCTGCCCGATACACGGATCATCGTGCTGACTTCCTTCTCGGACCAGGATCATGTTGTTCCTGCTGTTCGTGCAGGCGTGAAGGGTTATCTGCTCAAAGATATTGAACCGGAGGATTTAGCCACCGCGATTCGAAATGTATATTCAGGCCAGGTCGAACTTCATCCGGCGGCCGCAGGTCAATTGATGCATGTTATGGCGTCTATGGATACGCTGTCCGAGTCTCTGTGCGCAGCACAAGATGGAAACAGTGCAGCTTCTCTACCGCGTTTAGATCAAGAGACGGTCCCGCAGGCTGTTCAAAACAGCGGATCAAGTAAGTCAAGTCAATGGAGCGAAACAGGCGAGTTGTCCGAATTGTCAAAGACTGGCCTGAGTGTACTCACTCGCCGTGAACGGGAAGTGCTGGGACTGCTCACCCAAGGACTGAGCAATAAGGAGATTGCAGTTCGACTTGTCATTACGGAAAAAACGGTAAAAACACATGTCAGTCATCTACTGGATAAGTTAGGCTTGGCAGACCGCACACAGGCAGCACTTCATGCTGTCCGGAATGGCTGGGAACTGTGAGCGAAGCAGCCGCCAAATTCAGACAAACTCAGACTAAAGTCGTATGAACTCAACCGAAAGGTTGAGTTTTTTTGTGCGGAAGTTAAGTCCATTAGCTGACGAATTCGGCCATACATACAAGGTAAAATAAGGATAAAGACAGGATGAAGATCAGAACAGTCCAAACTGAAGCGGCAGGAGAATTCGGGAGTATACCAACACATTCGGTTCGAACTAAAACACAGGAGAGTGAATGACATGAACAAAGACATGAATATCGTAATTTTGGCAGGCAGCAATCGAAAAAACGCAACCAGCACACGTTTGGGTGAATATGCAGCAGAGATTATTCGAGCACAGGGGCATGAAGCCAACTTGTTTAATCTATATGAAAAACCGCTGCCGTTCTACGCTCCGGATGAAAAACAGGATACAGACGAGCATTTGGCTGCTTTGAATGCCTTGATGCTTGCAGCAGATGCTGTTATTTTATCCAGCCCGGAGTACCACGGCAGTATCAGCGGTGTGCTTAAAAATGCGCTGGACCATCTCAGTCAGGCACATTTCAGTGGTAAACCGGTTCTGTCGATCAGCTCTGCCGGAGGAGCAGTGGGCGTAAGCTCGCTTACCCAGATGCAGACGATGGTTCGCAATCTGCACGGTATCAATGCCCCGGAATGGATCTCCATCGGGGGAGCACAGCGCAGACGCTTTGAAGCAGCTCTGGATGGATACGAGGAATTCGAGGGAAGCCAGGATGTCGAGGACAGGGTACAGCGAGTGCTGGGTTCATTTTTGAATCTGGCTCAGACGTTAACGGCCGCAAAGAAGGCACTGTAGAGCAGCTCGGAATGACAAGCCGACCATCACTCATTTTAATAATTAAAATATTGGTAATGAACCTGGAAAGAAGGTATGTATCATGATTAAGGGCATATATGAAACCCATCTGAATGTTACGAATCTGGAGAAGTCACATCATTTCTATGAAAAGGTACTGGGATTGACTCATGCACATGGACAACCGGAGCGCGGAGTTTCGTTCTATTGGGTAGGCGGCGAGCGTAATGCGATGCTGGGGCTGTGGGAGAAGGACCCTGCTCAGGTGCAGCGCCAGCACTTTGCTTTTCACGTGTCTCTGGAGGATATGAAACATGCGGTTGAATATCTGGAAAACAAGGGTATTGCCACTCGCAATTTTCAGGATGACGATATTGGGGAGTTATATGTGTTTGGCTGGATGCCGGCGGTGTCCGTCTATTTTGCCGACCCGGATGGTCACTCCTTGGAATTTATCGCTGTGCTGCCCGATGAAGCAAGACCTGAACTGGGCTTGGTGCCGTGGAGTGAATGGGAGAAGCTGCAGGGAAGAAGCGTATGATCATTGAAGAGGTGTCATTTTATACCGTGAAGCTGGAGGAACTGCACCATTTCTATGGGGTTACGCTGGGTATGCCGGTGTCCGAACTCCAACCTTCGGAAGGGACGTTCACGCTGCAGGCAGGAACAACCAGGATGGTATTCAAGCAGTGGAGCACCGCGCCTGAAGCGGCGAATAGAACGGTAGAGCCGTTCTACCATTTTGCCTGGATGATTCCGCGCAATCAGTTTCAGGAAGCCAAGCAGTGGGCGGCATCACGTGTAACGCTAAGTACAGATGGGGAGCGGGATGAAACGTATTCGACCAATTGGGATTCTCATTCATTGTATTTTGAAGATCCCGCCGGAAATATTGTAGAGCTGATCGCCCATCATCGGGAAAATAATGAGCAGCAGCGTGCATTCTCGGCAGCAGCTATCCTGCAGGTGTGTGAGATCGGGCTGGTATCGGAGGATGTACCGGCTGCGGTGAAAGAACTGGAGAAGGTCGGACTGGCTCGCTGGGGTGAGGGCAGTGATACCTTCTCTCCGGTAGGCGACCGAAGAGGTTTGTTTATCGTGGTGAAGCAGGAACGAGTCTGGTTTTTCTCATCTCAAAAGGCACTGATCTTCCCCCTGGAAGCTGTAATCCGCGACGTGGGCAGGCTTCAATTTGATGGGAATGGAAGATTATGCCGCCAGCCGAGTACCCTTGTACGACATTTTTAATTCGATTTATACAGCCCAAAAGGTCATAAGTGTCTGAACCGGATCATGTTATAGAAGTAAACGCTTTATTTTGGGGGATTAAGATCCGTCCAGCTTGTTAACGAGGTTTCTATAAGTTGAAGGGGGATGGCAGACTTGGATCGACGTTTGTTGGAAGAGGGATTAGCGACCATTGCGTTCAGTCGGGAACGCACAGGAGACCTGTGGCATGCCCACTATGGGGCAGGGGCGATTGCAGCTTATTTTTACGTAAGAGAAAATCGGCTCACCTCCCTCGCCGCTGGCAGCGTCACCGCCGAAGCCAAAGCGATGCTTCGTCAGCATGGGACACGTTCCGCACCGACCGATCTGCCAGATGCGTGTTTGCCGCTGGTTGAAGCTGAAGCGCGCATAGCCGATGCTCTGGAACAAACGATTGGGGAGCTGCACTGGGTGGGACATCAGGCCATCTATGGAGCGGTCAGCCTCAAGGCTATTCGCGAACTGGAAGGATGGGGCACAGCAGAAGAGATTGAGCAGATTGCTCAATTAATTGCATCATTCGAACGAACGATTCCAGGCAGATCCTGGGTGAATACCACGGTGAAAGAGATTCGCCATATGCGCCTGGAAGAAAAGGACGGTTTCCTTGAAATCCAAAATCCGATGCAGCTGTCGCAGCTGATTTTGGAGGAACTGGGTGCTTTTCATACGATCTATCAGGCAGAATCACACCATGATCTGATCGGTCATATGCTTACCTACGGGCATGCACTGAATATACTTTATGAGCTGGGTTACAGAGAATTGTTTGACAAAGGCATTCCTCCATTCCTCAAAATGGTGAAGGCTTTGCGTCTCAGCCGCAGTATCGATGTTATAACGGACAAAACAGCCACGCTGCAATCTCCTGTGGACGTACTGCCGCTAACCCGAGCCGAGCGTTCAGGCGCACTGCCGCATGAGCTGGAGTACTGGCTGACGGATCGTAGGTGCCATGACTGGTACGGCGGCCATGTATTTAAGTTCCCGTTCAGCTTCTATCACCATGCCAGGAACGTGGAAGCTGAGCCCGAGATTTGGGAGAACTTCAGATATATTATCGCATAAGCTTGATAGCAGAGAATGCATGATCTATAAATAGCGAGCAAACCGTAATTCACAGATAACGAATAACTCATAATGAAGAAGCACTTGCCCAGGCGGCAGGTGCTTTTTTTCGCCATTTGATGATCCTAAAACCATCGACAATCCGACGTAAATCATCCGTTAAGCCGTCTCCGTGAGAAGGAAAAGGCGGTAAGATGGTATTATCGGATCAGAAGCAAGGAAGGGCAGAGAGCTGGAGAGCAAGCTGGAGGGAAAGCAGAAGTAACAAGCAGGTAGGCAAAAGCGTTAAGCAGCTCACAGACGAAGAATCAGACCGGCAATCTGTCGGTTTTTTTCTATTTGATGATTGCTTTCCTGCTCTGATCGGGTATTGAAGAATATCAAAAACAGGAGGCTACAGGATATGAAAACAGTATTGTATGTTCCACTCGATGATCGTCCCGCGAATTTGGATGACGTAATTGTACAAGGGCAAGCAGCCGGTCTTCACATCATTACACCTGACCTGAAGGATATCAAAAATCGTTTGGATACGGAAAAGACGACAGACGGTACCACGCTTCTCGGTACTTCCACACCTATTTACGGGAATCCGTCCAGAATTTATGATTTTGTACTCAAACACGCGTCCAAGGTGGATGGTTTTATTATTTCTACCGACATGCTTGCCTACGGCGGACTGATTGGCAGTCGTCAGCTTCGGGAAGACGGTGGGGGGACGTACCCTGCGTATGATGAGCAAACTACTCATCTGCTGGATGTTATTCGCGACATTAAAACAAAGTACCCGCGTAAACCGCTGTTTGTGATGGACACGATTATGCGGCTTGCGACGACTTCATTCGCCGATGGCCTGGCGCTTGATGCGTATAATGAATCCCGTGCGCTGATGCAGCAGCCGCGCCAGACCTACACTGAATTTGAAGATATTATTGAAGGGTATAACGTATCTCCAGCGGGTGAGGCATACGGGGATACGACCTATTTTGATAAGCAGCAATATTACAATACAAGGCAGCACAAGTTCAAAACGAATCGTTACATTCTGGATCAGCTGGCGCGCACGGGTTATATCGATTTTCTTGCTGTTGGTGTGGATGATGCCAATACGCAGGGCGTTCAGATTAATGAAATCAAGTATGTGGAAGCACGAATCAATGAATGGCTCGGCGGAACGGATGGTCAGAATCCGGATCGGGCAATCATACTGCCGGATGCAGACGGATTGGGGCATGCTTTGGTCGCGCGGATGGCTAATCAGCTGTTCCGAGGTGGGGCTAAGACAAAGTATGGGATAAAATACTTCGGCCCGCACGGTTCTACAATTATCAACACCTACGAATATATGGACGTACACCAAAATATCCTGCACCATGTCGATATTGTGGGTGGTGTAGCCACTGAGGATGCGGCTGATACCGCAGTGGACATGGAGGTTATCGCTGTAACGGCGCTGGATCAGTTGCAGGCGGCTGTAGAGCGTCTGGCGTTTAATGGAGAACAGGGACTTCCATCCATCCTGATTGATTTTGTGGGTAAAGGGCCTGCGAATGTCGATGTGGCTGAAGCGCTCCTGAACAGTCCATATACCGGACGGGTGCTTGGTTATAGTGCCTGGAACACGCCGGGGAACAAAATCGGACTTGCCGTAGGGATGGCACAATCGAGATATGCGCTGATCACCACGGAAAAGCATGAACATAAGCTGCGGGAAGCGATGAATGCACATGGTTCGCTGCTGTTTAAACGATTTTTGAAGGATTACAGCTACAAAGCGGTGGCTATTGCCGATGTTCGCACCTATTCACGTGCTCACGCCCTGTATACCAATGCGGCCGCGCTGGCGGATCAAAATATGGCACTGTTCAATTCGGATGAGGATTATGCTCATCTGCAAAGCCTGCTGCGTGATCTGATGCAGACCCACACTGCTGAACTGGCAAGTAGACCAGCCTTCCAGCAGGGGAATCCCGCCATTCGCCAGATCTGTAACGGGCAGCTGACGTATGCGGTTTACAACGGTGCACTGCTGGAATACAATAACCCAGATTTCATTTGGGGCCGTGCATTTGAGATTACATTGAGCCCTAAGGTGAGATTAAACTAGGCAGCATCAAACTCTTCGTTGATGTGCTCGCCATAGGATATATGAAGCAGTGACGGATGCGATGCCGAATAATACGTAAAAGGATAGCCCTTCTCTCGTAAATATAAAGTTGGGTCTAATTATAAATATCCCTGACATAAACGGGATTAAATAAACCGAAAAAGCGCTTGAAATGACGAAGAGAAGGGTTTGTGTCCAAAAGAAGTACTTTTGAACGGTGTTTAGCAGAACATAGGAAAGAATGAAGCAGGCTGAATTGAAGATCAAGTAGACTGGCGCAGTCCAGATCATGAGCTGACCCCAATCTGTAACGGACTCGTTATAAAATACAGTGAATAAGAGTGCATACGCTGTTAAACCTGTGCAGTAACTGAAGATTGGCAAAAACAAGTATAGCGAGAGGGCTTTTTTCATGACAGACTCCCTTTATAAGAATTATAGAGATTTCAATCTATTGTATATTTTTGCAATTCGTATAGCCAGACGCTTGATTGTGAAATGGCCATCTTAACTCGTCTTTTTACCGCCCAAGCTTCTCCCTTAATCGCACTGAAGTCAACCGAATGACCGTCCGCGCTTGGGGAGAAAGGGTGTAAGATTGTATTATCGGATCAATCGCAGGGGACACACCGAAAGCACATACGCTAATGTACAGACCAGCCGGGATGGCTGGTCTTTTTGATGCGGTGAAGTTGTCCCTGCACGTGATCCGGTTCCACATGGAGTGCGGAAAAAGGGGGGAGTCCTGAACTGCCGCATGGCTGCTGTAACATGGGGACAGAAATTATTTTTACAGCAGAAGGGGGCGAAATGAATGTGTCTATAAGTCATGAAGCAAGCAGTGGAGCAGGCAGTGAACAAAGCCACAGCGGCAGCAGTACCGGACCGAATATTCGGCTCAGTACACGTATCAAAAAGACGTTAAAAAACAAGCTGACAGCTCTGGTCCCCGCATGGGAAGGCCGCGTGCAGGATGTGACAGCTTCGGGTGAAGTACTGTCAGGTCCGTGTGCCGTGGCCGCTTTTGCGGAAGAAGTACCGAAGTCAACCTGGGCAGGGTATCGGCGGATCATCAAGATTTCGCCTTATGCCCGGCAGGAAGATGGAGGCGCGGAGCAGATAGAAACTTGGTCTGCAGTCCTGATTGCAGGGCTCCACCAAGTACGGCTGGAGGATGAGGCAGGCGGCGCTTTTACATGCATCTTTCTGGGATCAACGGACAGTGAGCGCATGGATACCGAATCAGGGCTGGTTACGCGAAGCTTGCGTTTTGGTGTGTACATTCCCGAACCACAGCGTGCCTCTACCTCTGAAAATGCTGCTGTTACAAGTGATCCTTGGCTTGCTGCGCTGCAGCGGTGGACCGTAAATGAGTTAAGCGCAGACTATTCGGTGTACACAGACCGCTGGCCGGGAGGATATACAATGCCATCGATATTATGGCGTTTGACCGGGTGCAGTACCGCGGCGGCAGGAACTGCCGCAATGGAGGTGCGCAAACAATGTGTCGGACATGTCCTGACAGATCACACAGGTCTGACAGAGCAGACGATAAGTCATTTGGTTAAGCAGCTGGCGCTTCAATCCCGAATCGCCGTCACCTCATTGAGCAGTGAAGGTGATGGAGCTGACTCAGGTGACGAAAGCAGCATGCGTTATATGACGGTAGATGAGGCAGCAGCGGATTTGCAAGCCGATGCATATCTGAATGGACAGATTCGTCTAATGCTGACGCAGCGGATGCGTCGTCCGGTTACGAGTGCACCGCTTATGCGCGAAATCCACCATACCAAAGGGATACAGTAAATGGAAGTCCAGAGGGGCCGATATTGGCAGGCGGCCTCAGATCATATGAATTGAAGTGAATCCATGAGGTGAAGAGAAACATGCCCAGCTCGGCGAACAAAAAGATAACGGTTCTTCCGCAGTATACGCGGGCTGAACTGATGAATCATTCGGAAGCCCTCTTTGCCGTGAAGGCAGAGGTGCTGGTTGGTGCGCTGCACGAAGCGGCGCAGCAGACGTTTTCTATTGAAGAAGCACAGGTACGACTCAACCAATTTTTGAAAGCGAAGGTGAAGGAATAATGGCAGGTGGAACATGGGAGCAAAACAATCGTCCGGTACTTCCGGGCTTATATATGAATTTTCAGGCGGCAGCGTCTTCGGCCATCCAGGCAGGCAGTCGTGGAACCGTTGTTGTGCCGGTGAAGGCCAATTGGGGTCCAGTTGGCACATTTGTGGAAATTGGCAGTGAAGCAGCCATTGATCGTACGTTTGCATCAAATGCAGGGGATAACGGGACGGCGTATACGTCTCTGAAGCTGGCTTTGCTGGGCGGCCCGAAGAAGCTGCTTGCATATCGTGTCGCAAGTTCGACCGCCAAAGCGGCTGCTCTGACGTTGAAGGATAGTGACGGTGCGGATGTGCTGCAGCTTGATGCGAAATATCCGGGCGACCGTGCCAATGGATTCTATGTGACGATCCAGCCGGGTGTCATTGATAATACGAAGTTTGAAGTGCGTCTGTTTGAAGGAAGCCGCATGCTGTACGCGCTCCTGACGGCAGACGTTACGGCGGCTGCTCTGGCCAAAGCGATGAATGCGGATGAGCAGAATATCTGGATCACGGCTAAGGCGATTGGAGATGGGACAGGAGAGGTTGCGAACGTATCGGGTGCGGCGTTCAAAGGCGGCGCAAGTGGAAACGATGCGCTGACTAATGCGGAATATATTGCTCTGCAGGGAGCACTGGAAGGGGAGCAGTTCGATGTGCTGGCACTGGATCATGCGGCAGATGCAGCGCTGCTTGCCAGCTATGCTGCATGGGTGAAGCGTGTGCGCGGTGAAGGTAAACCCGTGATGGCTGTATTTGGCGGCTCCACAGCAGATGACACTTCGGCGACTGCAGCTCAGAAGGCGGCGACACGTTCACATACACTGAACCATGAAGGTGTGATTAATGTGGGCACGGGCGTGCGTTTGGGCGATGCGTTCTACAGCTCTGCTCAAACATCCGCTTATGTAGCGGGTCTTATTGCCGGTCAGCGTCTCAATGAATCGACAACGTATGCGGCAGCGCCGTTTGACGATGTCACCCGCCGCTGGACACGCGCCGAACAGGAGCAGGCTGTACAGAATGGTGTATTTATTTTCTTCCACGACGGTCGCCGGGTTAAAGCGCTTCGCGGTGTGAACACCCTGGTAACACCAGCTGCCGGACAGAATAATGCCTGGAAAAAAATTCGTTCCATCCGTGTAATGGATGCAATCAATACGGATCTGCAGCGTTCCGCAGAAGATACGTATATCGGCAAAGTGAATAATACGGAGGAAGGTCGTCAGGCACTCATTGGTGCGATGAAGGCCTATTTGGCGCTGCTGGCACAGAGCAATGTCATTGAAGCCGAAGGGTATGACGTCGTTCTCGACCCGGCATATTACGGTGCCTCCCCGGTGCTGAAACCGGAGGCAGATCAGGTCTTCCTGCAGTGGAACGTGAAGCTGACGGATGTGATGGAGCAGCTGTTCGGTACGTTTTACGTTCAGTAAGGAAGCCTTGACAGCAGGCTAATAGGCAGGTAGATAAACGATTTGGTAAAAACAGAAGCACATGTTGAGCGGAGGTCTGCAGGAGGAATTGCGAGCGGAAGAGGATTCTAACCGCGCAGTTATACCGTGTAAGGGCAGCCGCTCAACCATAATAAGGAGGAATTATACATGTTGGATGCATCAAGAGTGATTCTCGGTACACATGGTCAGCTGCATATGGATGGCGTATGGCAGACAAACATCAACAAGCTGGAGGCCAGCGTGGAGATTGAGAAGCGGGAGCTGAATCTGGTCGGCAATGACTGGAAAGTACACAAAAACGGAGCCAAAAAGGGTACAGGTACGATGACAGGTTACAAAGTCACATCCGATATGATCCAGCGTGGTTTCACTAAATTTCAGATTATCTCGAAGCTGGATGATCCCGAGTCGTATGGACATGAAAGTGTGCTGCTGAAGGGATGTATGGTGGATAAAATCCAGCTCGCCAACTGGACGGCAGGCGAGGAAGTGCCTGAGGAGACCGGATTTACTTTCGAAGGATTTGAGCTGCTGAATCCGATTGTGGCGAACTAGGCTCCGTATAACAATTGCGAAGAAACAAACAAGAACACTAATGCAGGCCGAGGACATCTCGGTCTTTTTGGTGTCTTAGATGATCTTACTAGGTGAAGCTGAAATGTCAGCCGTATAAGAGAACATATGGGAATAAAAAAGGAGAATACGACTTATGAGCATGAACGAGAAATTGTCCGAGGAACAGATTCTGGATCAATTGTTTGAAGCAGCGGAACGTCTGCCTGAAGAGAATGTGCGCATTCAGCGTCTGGACCTGCTGCTTACTTTGCGTGGACTGACTTCGTCCAAGGTGGATCAGATTCGCGAGCGCTGCACGATTCGCAAGACGACGAAGGGGCGCACCGAGGAGAAAGTGGATACCGAAACATTCAATGCTCTGCTGATTTCCGAGGCCACAGTAAAAATGAATGTCCGCGGACTGGAGCTGTCCGGCTGGGGAGACAATCGCATCACGGGCCGCATGAAGCTGTCCGGTGGAGAGCAGGCGGTTCGCCGCATGCTTCTGGCGGGTGAGCTGGATGCCGTTGGCGATAAAGTGCTGGAACTGTCCGGCTTCGGCGTGGAGATTGAAGACCTAAAAAACTGATTCGCTCCGGCGGGATGACGACGTTCCTCTACCACATGTGGGTGCGTCATCATCTTCGTCCCGGAGAGTTCTGGTCTTTGCCGCGCGGCGAGCGCTCGCTGCTGCTTGCGTTCTCGGAAGAAGAGATGGCCGCGCTTAGCGCTCAAATGAATCGTTAGTTCAACAAGGCAGGAGGTGAACAAATGGCAGAATTGATTATTGGATTATCCCAATCCAATACACAAATGAAGACCACCCTTCGTTATCTGGATCAAATCCAGCGCTCTACCGAACGCTTGGGCAGGGTGCGTTACCAGAGCCTGATCAAAGTAAACAATGAGCTCAGAACAACGGGCCGCAGGCTGGAAAGTATCTACAGCACCGCTGTACGTTTGAGTCGGCTGCGCATCACACCCAAAATCGGACTGGATGATCAGTTAAGCCCGGCTCTGGATCGTGCTTTGGTCAAACTGAACAGTTTCCGCAATCAGTTAGTGAAGGCTTCGGGAACGGTGTCGGTTGAGGTGAAGCAGAAGGTTGAAGTGGCGATGGGGAAAATGACCCCGGCGAGCGCCTCTTCCATGTCCGTTGTGATTGGGAGTCACAATACAAATACAACGATTAATAATGTGGCTAAAGAAGAGGGTAAGGCATGGTGGGAAAATGCCGACACAGTATTGAATATCTTTAACAATGTTGGTGACCTATTTGAGAAGGGTAAGAAAGTTAAAAATTGGTGGTCTGAGCGAAAAGCTAACAAGAATAAAGCCGCCAATCCAAGTGAACCTGTTGGAAGATTTAGACGAATAGACTTGAAAGATAAACCAGCAGCAGCTCCGACACCCAAAATACTGACAGATACCTCTGACCGTGCCTTTAAAGAAGCATTGAGAGATGCAAAAACCGGTAAGAACGAAGTTGGAAAATTTGCTTCATCTTCACCCTCATCTCCGAAGGCTCAAATAATTACCGACACGTCAAATCAAACGTTTAAAGAAGTTATGAAAGATTCGAAATATGCAGCGAACAATGCTGTTGGAAAATCTAAACTCAGCTCTGGTCTAATGTCTTCTTCACCCATGGCGATGTCCAACTTTTTCTCAGGTGATGGAATGATGGGGAAGTTGGGCGGAGGCCTTGCCAAAGGAGCTAAGAGATTGCTGGGTCCGATCAGCATGCTGGCGGATGTGGCTGACATTGCAAGTGCACCTCCTGAAGAAAAAGGCCGTGCGATCGGCTCTATGCTTGGAGGTTCCGCAGGTACTGCGCTTGGCAGCGCGCTGGGAACGCTGATCTCACCAGTGATTGGAACATACGTAGGGGGTGCAGTTGGAGGCTGGCTGGGAAGTGAAGCAGGCGGCTGGATTGGCAGTAAAGTACAGAATATCGGAAACTTCTTTTCCAAAGCGTCTGAGGGAGCAGGTAAAGCAATAACTGGAGTAGCGGATTATTTTTCTGAGAAAACAAAAGGGCTGACAGAAGGCATCTCGAATTTCTTCGGTTTCGGTTCGAAAAAGGAAGAACAGACCGCTCCGCCTGCAGCAGCATCCTCATCGCCTTCCGTGCCGGCAGCACCGCAGATGCCGCCGCCATACAGGCCGGCAGCTTTATCAATCACTGGTCCTGAAGCTTACATGAATAATCAGTTGGGTACATCAACCTCCGCGGGCTTGATGGGCGCCAGTATGATGCAGTCCCAAGCCATAGCCGTTCATAACACCGCTCAATCGAATAGTAAAGCTTCCCCGATGACGGTTCACATTTCCGAAGAGCAGATGGGCAGTCTGGCGGGTTACCTCAAGGATTTCAAAACCGAAACAACGAACCAGATCGATGTCCATATTGCGCCGGGAACGGTACAAGTGACAGTTCGCGAGAACGCTATAGATTACGATATTGTAAGTCAACAGGTGGGACAGCGGATTACTAACGAGCTGCGCCGCGCGATGCAAAATCGCAAAACGATTATGGCCTAAGCAGAAAGGAGGCCGCAGATATGTCTGTACTTAAAGATGAAGTTGGACCTAACCAAATGTCGTTCACGTTGAAGGACGGCAGCACTTCGTTTCAATTTCCGGTTAACCCGGAGGAGGTCAACATCTCCAGATCCAAGGGGTACGAAACAATCCAGATGCTGGAGCATGGCGAATTTGATTTTGCGCAGGGGGAGAAGGTGAAGGAGATCACCTTCTCTTCTTTTTTTCCCAAAGAGTACGACGAGTCCTATTGTACGGTGACGGACATTCCCGATCCGCGCGTGGCGATGAATGTGCTGAATACGTTCCTGATCTCCAAAAAGCCGCTGCGTTTCATCATTTCCGGGACCGGAGTGAATGTGCCGGTGTTTCTGATTTCGCTTAATTCGAGCTTCCGCGGCGGAGAGACGGGAGATATTTATTTTGACCTGACCCTGCGAACCTGGCGGGATTCCAAAGTGGAGAAGGTGGGTTCGGGGGCTGCCGCAAGTAAGTCCAGTTCACGAACAGATCTGAAAAAGACGAGCAGGACCTATACCGTCAAAGCCGGGGATTCTCTGTCGAAAATAGCGAAGCTTGAGCTGGGGAACAGTTCCAAATGGAACGAGATTTACAAGCTCAATGCCAAAACGATCGGGAGTGATCCGAACCGGATCAAGCCGGGGCAAAAGCTGGTGATGCCATGACCTACAAAGTCATTGTCGATGACAAGCACGATGTCACCAAGCTGGTCGAGACGATCACACTCAAGGATTCGCTGGATCAGATCGCCTACCAGGCGAACATCCGGCTGGCAGTGTCGGCTTCTTCCGGACTGCCTGCGATTTCACCGGGAATGCCGATACGGATCAGCGGGGTTCCTTTTGGTGGGAAATCAATGGTACATCTGCTGCATCCGGCAGTCATCTGGGAAGTGGAAAGCTCAAACAGCGGCACAAAACGCTTATCCCTCACGGTCTACGACCGGATGATTTATCTCGAAAAATCAGAGGACGAATTCCTCTTTCCCAAGGATCAGACCGCTGTGCAGCGGCTTAAATCGTACGCCAAGGAATGGAAAATTCCTCTGGGTGCAATGCCGGAAATCAAGACCAAGCTGGGCAAGGCGGTGTACCGGTCGCAGACGATTTTTGCGATGATGTTTGCCGACCTCAAAGAAACCGCTAAATCCGGGGGAGAGATGTACCATCCGCGGATGACGTCCGGTGGGCTGCAGCTGTTCAAGGTAGGGAGCAATACCAAGGTGCATGCTTTGGATCGGCTGATCGACCTGACGCAGCTGCGTACGCTGGAGGGGGCAGTCACCAAAGTAAAGGTGATGGCTGCGTCTGAATCTGGCGGTAGTGGCAAAGAGGTGCCTTCGAAAGTGCTGGCGATTGAGCAGGGGGATACAGAACAGCTGGGTACGCTGCAAAAACTGATCGAGGACGATCAGGTGAAAACAACCGGCGCCGCCAAAAAGCTGGCAAAAAGCAAGCTGACGGGTATCCAGGAGACATTTACGGTTTCGGTCCCGGATATCAATACCATTCGCGCCGGAGACGCGGTCACGCTCAAAGGGTTGAAGCTGATCGTCATGTCGGTCAGCCGTGATCTGTCGGCTGGGCCGGGCACAATGACGCTGGAGCTCGGTACGGCGGAGCTGGTGAAAAGGAGGGTTTACCTTGAGTAAAGAAGATCCGTATGGGCACTTTGCCGATGTGATGCGGGGAGCGATGAGTAACCATTCCCGCCAGGCGGTGAGCGGCCTTGGTGCGGTGCTGGGTACGATGACAGCGTCCGGTGTGAAGCTGGACGATTTCAAGCACGAAGTGCAGGATTATCTCGTGGCCGAGCTACCGGGCACGCTAGAGTTACCGGAGCGCGAGATGGCTGGCGCGATTTCGGGGATATCTGACGTGGCAAACGGAGGCACGACGGGCACGGGACGGTTTCTTTTGCAAAAAGGGGAAGTGGAAGAAGCGGTTTGGTCTTTGGGAAAAGGCCTGAAGGCCGGGGACCGTGTGCTGGCGATGCGGGTAAATGGCGGTAACGACATTGTGGTGCTGTGTAAGGTGGTGAGTGCCCATGCCTAGTTTATTTCCGGAAACGGGTATGGTCTGGGGAGATGAAGAGGACCTGTCGGGTGCGGCTTCTGAAGAAGTGCGCTTTGGACGGAGCTGGCGCTACGACTATGATGCCGGTGATTTTGTGCTGACCCCAAGCGGCAAAGTGGCTGCGGCAGACGCACATGAGGCGTGGGTCCAGTGGTGCATCAAGGCGGTGAAAACCCCGCGCTACAGACATGTAATCTACTCCCGAGACTATGGCTCGGAACTGGAGGATCTGGTGGGCCAAGGGGACAGCCGCGGTGTGATGGAAAGTGAGATTGCCCGAATGGTGACGGAGACACTGCTGGTTGATCCGCGTACGGATGCGGTTGACCAGTTTGCCTTTGACTGGGACCGGGAGCAGTGCCGGTTTTCGTGCCGGGTGATGAGTGTGCAGGAAGAGACGTTTATTCTGGAAAGTGAGGTGATCTGACGGGATGGCTGAGATTCCGCGTTATTTGGAGGACCAGACGGAGGAACAGATCATGCAGCGTATGCTGGATCGTCTACCCGCGGATCTGGATAAGTCGGAAGGTTCGTTTTTGTGGGATGCAGAGGCTCCGGCGGCCTTTATGCTGTCCGAAGCAGCATTGTGGGCGCAGGAGCTGCTGCGGCGTGGATTTGCCAGCACGGCAGCAAGCCGTGATCCGAATTTTCGTTCGGAGGAGCTGGATTTGCGGGCGGGGGAACATGGCATTACACGCCGGGCGGCGGTCGCAGCACAGGGCACAGTGAAATTTACGGGTGAGCCGGGTAAAGTGGTCCCAGCAGAAACGGTGGTGGCTACACTTGCGGACGAAGTGTCTGGTGAAGCATCGCTGGAATATGAAACCGTGAGCCGTGTGGAGCTTGGTGAGGATGGTGTCGGGACTGTAGGCGTAAGAGCACTCGCTGCCGGAAAAGAAAGCAATGTACCCGCAGGCACCGTAACCGTGCTGTCTACACCGGTAAGCGGTGTAACATCTGTGGTGAACACAGATGTGATTAAGGGCGGTGCAGACATCGAGGCAGACACCGCGCTGCTGGAGCGCTTTTATGCCAAAGTCCGCAACCAGGGAACAAGCGGCAACAAGGCACAGTATGTGCAGTGGGCCAGTGAAGTGCCGGGCGTCGGGGCAGCGCGGGTCATCCCGCTGTGGCAGGGACCGGGCACAGTTGGACTGTATCTGCTGGATACGGACAAGCGTGCTGCGGGCTCAGATCTGGTGGCTGCAGTGCAAAAATATGTTGACCCGACGCAGGATGGACAGGGCGAAGGTGCTGCCCCGGCTGGACCTGTCGTGACAGTGATGCCGGCAGAGGAAGTGCCGATGAACATTCAGGTGAAGCTTACGCTGGCAAGTGATGCAGCGCTGGCAGATGTGCGGGCATTAATCGAACGCGGAGTGACCGCGTATTTGAAGCAGCTTGCTTTTTCCGATCCTCTCGTGCGGTACACCCGCATTGCCGCAATCCTGCTCGACATTCCGCCGATTATCGACTATTCGGAGCTGACCGTGAATGGTGTAAGCGACCAGAATATCGAGATGACCGCCAGCCAGGTGGCTGTGCTGGGGACGGTGGATGTGCATGAGTAGTGTGGGGGCAGAGGTGAGGGATGTATTGGAAAAGGTGGAGGGGAAAGTAGCGGCAAGCTTGCTAGATTCTCAAGTGGAAGAATTAGACTGGTCCAAGGTACATTTAGAACAAGAACTAGCTTCCTTTCGGGCAGATCAGTCCAGTGAGCGGCTTTCCACAGATGTGAATAGAAAGGAGGACACAGGACATGAGTGCTCCTTCTGCTGTACATGCTGGACTGACAAGTGAGAAGGGTCGGGAACTGTTCTCCTATTTGCCCCGGTACTATGAGACTTCCCGTGTCATGCAGGCCGATATGCAGGCCAAAGGTGCGGAGATGGATCTGCTGTATCAGGCTCTGGACGAGACGCTGGAGCAGTTTTTTGTCCGTACGGCGACGTGGGGACTGGACTTTTGGGAGCAGGAGCTTGGCATTGAGACTGATCGTCTCAAACCTGTAGAGCAGCGGCGTGCTGTGGTGGAGTCGAAGCTGCGCGGGGCAGGCAAGTTTTCAGGCAGGCAGGTAGCTAACGTGGCTGAAGCCTATGCCGGGGGCAAGGTTGATGTTACCTTCCAGCCGGAAGCGTGGAGCTTTACGGTGAGCTTTGTAGATACCATGGGCATTCCGCCCAATATCGATGATCTGAAACGAGCCATTGATGAGCTGAAGCCGGCCCACATGGCTGTGGAATATAAATACCGTTATCTGGTCTGGGACGACCTGGATAAGAAGCAGATGACTTGGGATGAACTCGATGCCGCGTCCTTGACGTGGAATGAATTGGAGGTGTGGGCGTAATGCCAAAAGAAACGGATCGACTGAAATTACCTCTTCCCTTGGGGAATGAGAATGTAACCCGGGAGAGTATTAACGGAATTTTTGAAAAGATTGATGCAGGTGTGGCGACACGTGAAGCAATTCTTATATCTGCTGGCTCTGATCTTAATAGTTATATTACAGAAGGGGAGTATTATTGCCCGGAGAATGCCATGGTAGAAACTTTAGCTAATTCTCCAACAGGTGTAGCTTTTCATTTGACGATAGAAAAACATGCTGGTGTCGTCCAAACTCTAACAACTTTCGAGCCGAGTGACTTACAAGTTTTTCAACGCAACTACTATTTCGGATGGGGTTCGTGGAAAAAAGTACCTACTAGGGACGAAATCCAACAGCTGCAGGAGGATCTCCAAAACGCAGCCATCCCACCTGCATCATTGACTGAACCGGGAATAGTACAGCTGTCCAACAAGACGGACGGCACGTCCGAGACGGTGGCGGCGACGGAGAAGGCGGTTAACGATGTAAGACTGTCCGCTCAACAATACGTGAATGATAAAGCGTGGCAAAAGTATCCTCTAACGCAAGATAACGGGTATTCAAGATTAAGTAGAGTGGATTTAAATACTTTGACTGATCCGGGAATGTATTACGCTGACGGTTCACAATCTCCGAATTTACCCACTGTAAACGGAGCTGATTTTTACGTCGAAGTAATTAAAATTAGTGTGAACAATTTAATTCAACGCGCTACGCTAGCAAGCACAAGTACTGCGATAGTGTACGTAAGGCAAAGATGGTCAACAACGACATGGACACCTTGGATATTGCAAACACCACAAAGAAGAGTATGGGGGGCGTTGTAGATGGCAGAAACGCCTATTAAAATATACGGGGACGCTTTATCCACAACATCTGGGACAACTATTTACACTGGAAAAACGGGTAAGACATGCATTATAAAATCCATTATTATTTGTAATGTTAGCGGAGTAGACACGACAGTAAATATGAGGCTTAACACTGTGCCTTTGTATTTTTTATTGCACAACAAGTCTATTAAGGCAAATCAAACCTTGGTTATTCCGATCAGTGATATTGTTATCAGCCCAGGGGAAACCCTTCACATGTGGTGCGCAAATTCAATTGTTAACGCTAGAATAACAGGTGTTGAAAAAGATGGAATCCCCAGTTCATTAGGGCTTGCGCAGTACCGTGTTGGTTTAGGAACGGGAACGACGGCCATTGTTCCGGCCGCCGGAAATGGTGTTAATAGATTGGTCAAGTCTATCGTTATTTGTAACGTAAGCAGCGGACCACAAACAGTAACTATTCGTTTCGGTTGGAGTGGTGATAACTGTAATTTGATAAACAAGTACACCATAGCTGGAAATGATACAGTTTTGATTCCGTTCGCTGATATGTTTATTTCGCCAAACGAATATATCGAAGGCTGGACTTCAACCGCCGGGAATGCTCAGGTCCATGTTGTCATGCAGGAGGCGACCAATGCCTAAAATCGATAATTTCTTATTAGATAATTACGGGTTGGATGGGCCAGATAAGGGGAGGAAGTTTGCTTCAGGGTTTGGATATAACTTAGGTGATAAAAGGTTTCTTTATTCAGATGGAACTGCATTTACCTGTGGGTATATAAGTGTTTCCACTCTGGATTTTTTACCATCGCAAATTATTATTACTTATGATGATGATGGGGATAATATACTGGGTTATAATTCCAAAAGAATAGAAAATGGTTACCCCGTGTTTAACGGGCTAAGATGGATAAACGGAGAAACTATATTTGATACTTTCCGGGTAGAGGACAAGAGCGCTGGCAGAACCTATATCACAAACGGTGGATTTCAGTTACCGCTGCCATATTTTGAATTGGCGTCATCAAGGCCGTTTTATTGGAGGGCATACGAATAATGAATATTGGGATCTGAATTATATACGATCAAGACGGTGAAATCATCTATCGAGCTGGTGAAATACAGGATGATGTACTTCCAAGGAAAGAAAACACTGAGCTGCATTACATCGATTTGGAATATGGGGTAATCGATTATCACACTCATCGAATTGTCAGTATCGATCCTGCTGCGAAACAACCAGTTTTAGAGGATCTTCCCATTGTCGAAACACCAGAACAAAAAAATAAAGGAATTGGAAGACCAAATTTATTATTAGCCAATGAAAATACAGGAGGAATTTTGCAAGAATATTGAATAAAGTACTCAACCCAAAGACAAGTCAAGTATACTTGCTTGATGACATTACCAATACTGATTATCGCCAGGCTATTGAGGATATATTTTAGAAAAACTGAAGGAATTTAACGAGCGTACCCAAGTGGTGCGCTTTTATTATTCCCTCTGGAGCAGCTGGTATTTAAAATCTAAGGAGGTGAAGCTATGGAGCGATGGGACACCCTTTGGAAATGGGGAATTGCGCTAATAAGCAGCTCAGCAACCTACTTCTTCGGAGGGTGGTCAGGGGTGCTCGGCGTATTGCTCGTGTTCGTCATCCTTGACTACTTAACCGGCATCGCGGCAGCTGGGATGACGGGTAAGCTTGAAAGTAATGTCGGGATGTTCGGGATCGCGCGGAAGGTATTTATATTTGCAATGGTATCGGTGGCTCATCTGGTGGACGGTGTTCTGGGAGACGGACATTTGTTCAGGGATGCGGTCGCCTTTTTTTATATCGCCAATGAGCTGTTGTCGATCATCGAAAATGGGGGCAAGCTGGGTGCACCGATTCCGCCAGTCATTCGGCAGGCGATTGAGGTGCTGAAGGGGAAGGGGGGAGCCGGGGAATCCCCCGGTAACCTTTCTCCACATGTCAAAGATTCTTTTTCACAATCCGGACCGGATGAAACAGAACTGCCAGCAGCTCAGGATGATGTAAAGAAGCAGTAGATGCTGCAAGTTATTATTTTACAGATAGGTGGAGCTGGACTTCGACAACATAAGCTTAAAGTAACCTAGGGAGACTTGCGTCTCTCCAGGTTATTTTGTTTTTGAATTGTCTGCAAACCGTCATTATTCGACTCCTGTGGACATAATACGTTCATTCATTTTCTTTGCTTCATTAAGGGACACGCACACAAGCAGTTCCTAACCCGTCCGCATTAACTATATACAAACGGCAGCAGCCGCATAAAGGGTGTGAGAATTTTGCAAAATAGAACCCCGGGCAACACGCAGGGCATTGACGTCTCCCGGTACCAGGGCAGTATCGACTGGGCCAAGGTGAAGGCAAGCGGCATGACGTTTGTGTTTATCAAGGCAACCGAAGGGCGGACGTATATCGATCCGAATTTTCAGAAAAATGTAACAGGTGCGCTGGCGGCGGGCATGATGGTAGGAACCTATCATTTCTTCCGCGGAACGTCTGTCGAGATCGCGAAGGCTGAAGCGGCGCATTATGCCAATACGCTGAACAAAGTCGGGGGAGCCAAAGCCTTACAGCTGCCGCCCGTTCTGGACTATGAGAACAACCCCGGCAATCTGAGCAAAGCACAGATGAACACGGTGGCCAAAGCCTTTTTAACAGAATTACAGCGTTTGACAGGTGTGAAACCGATCATATACACAGGCAACGCATTTGCCAGAAACTTTGATGCTTCCCTGGGTTCTTACGATCTGTGGATCGCGCGGTACAGCAGTACACGTGTGCCTGATGAACAGGCAGCATGGAAGCGCTGGACGTTCTGGCAGTACACGGACTCGGGCAGGGTGAACGGAATCAGCGGCAATGTGGATATGAACGAATACGAGGGAACAGCGCAGCAGCTCAGAGCGAGATACACGGCAGCAGCCCCAAACCCGACAAATCCAACCAATCCGACAAACCCAACGGAGCCATCCAATCCGACCAACCCGAATCCAAATCCGCCAGCTGAACCACCGAAAGGGGGCGAACCGATGACAGCTGAAGAAAAAGCCGCGTTTGAAGCGCTCAAAGCACAGGTTGACCGTTTGCAGGCACGTCAGCAGATGGAAGTTCCGGTATGGGCGAAAGCTGCCGTGGAGGCAGCGCTGGCCTATGATGCCAAAAATCCGCTGTTCAGCATCGATAACGGAGCGAGTTACGATTTCTATCGTTTCATTACCGTAATGCACCGCAGAGGTTTATTTAAAAAGTAAATAATATGTGAGACTTAACCCATAAGTTTGCCGTTTGGCAAACTTATGCTTCCAATTCACCCATCTACAAACACAAATGAAAATCTTGAAAGTTAAAGAAGCTAATCACTATTACGATTGATTTCACTTGAATGTATTGAGTTATCGTTTCCCGTTAATGAAATGACAGAAAGTTAACACAAGTTTATTTTACACAGATTACTTGTCCTTTTGTCATTTGCACTAATTCTTCGGGTGTTAATTGAAACACTGCTTTTGGATGTCCGGCAGCAGCCCATATCTCTCTAAATTGTAACAAGTCTTCATCAATAAGAGTGATGAGGGACTCTGTATGTCCTAAAGGTGGTACGCCTCCAATAACAAACCCTGTGTGTTCACGTACAAAATCAGCGTCAGCTTTTCCTAAACGGTCATTCACGTGGGTGTTAATTTGTTTTTCATTAATTCGATTTACACCACTGGCTATAACCAATAAGGGTTTATCGTTACTTTTGAGTCGAAAGATAATTGACTTAGCTATATGTGCAACCTCGCAGCCTATCGTATCGGCAGCTTCCTGTGCAGTTCGCGTACTGTCAGGCAGTTCTATAACTTTATTTGCGTATCTCAACTCTATTAGTTTGTTTTGAACCTGTTGTGCACTATCTTTAAGTTGACTTGTCAACGTGTATCCCTCCTTAATAATTACATGCCATTAAGATTCCGCATAATACATAACAACCTGGATCGTCACATTTTCGTCCGATTTATTGATATAACGGTGTTCGACATTGCCTGCGAATCGTATAGCCTGTCCTTCTTGTAATGCATATATTTCATCCTTAATCTGTAGATTAAACACTCCGGAGATAACTGTGATGTACTCTTGAACCCCATCATTGTGTGGGAGTGAAACATAGTTACAAGTAGGACTAAGAATAATCGTGAACATTTCAATACGGGTTTGGGGGTCAAACGGAAACAGTAAGTATACTCTACAATTTCCATTGTCTTCTGTTAAATCCGGAATTTCTTTTCGAGCTGCAATGGATACTACTGCCTCATCCTCTTTAAGTAGAGACGAAAACGAAATATTAAGTCCCGTAGCAATTTTCCACACGGTTGTCACGGTGGGCTGCGTCTGTCCTTGCTCAATTTGATGAAGCATACCTTTACTAACCTTTGTTAAATTAGCAAGCTTATCTAAGCTTAACTGCCTATGTTTTCTAATACGCTGCAGGTTGTTTCCTATCCTGATGTGTATAGCATTCAAGTAGTAACACCCCTTTTTTTTGTTCATTATAGTATACAATTTTATCATTATATAGAACGTTTTTCAAATGCTGCATTGTGCTTAACTGTCTGTTCGTTTAAACATTTGCTGACATACTTACGGGCAAACATTTGATCCGTTTATGGTTAAGTCATAATGAATCATCTGTAGAAATAGAACAGATCTGAATCTGGAGAAAAACAGGAAGGAACACGGCGGTTATTGTCGATCTGTGTTCCTTTTTTATACATAATGTCAGTAAAAATAACGTGTATTAGGTCGCTTAAAACATATGTCTGTAAATCTCTTGTCTATTTGGTAAATGTGATGTAAAGTAAGTTACACGAAAATATTTTCTACCACGATTTAATTACAGAATCCTCCTCATCATGACAAAACTATAACATTGTAAGTTATTGTAGCGTCGTTCTGTTCTATTCTTATCTATCCGTGATTCTATCAGCATGACACCTCATGAAAAACAAACTCACTCTCACTGCCCTGCTAAAGCAAAATGCTCTGAGGAAAATTGACCTTAGTTTAATTAGGTCCGAGCCTTTCTTTGTGAACCACTGAAATAGGAATGCTTAATAGAGGACCTAAGCTGAGACTGATTAAGAGAATTAAAAGAAGCTTACTGCGTACTGCTGCTTAAGATTCGCTGCTTACTTCTTACAGCTCGCTGATCGCTGTCCACTTTGCTGCTAACTTTTCTAATAGCTGGTCCTGCAGGTTATACAGCTGTTATTTCATTTTATCCATTTAGGCCTTTAATTTTTGTTTTTATTTGTACGTTCTACTGTATTCTCCCGCTTGGTTATGGTGGTTGAACCACCTCTCCGCGCTCAACACTCTAACACAGGTATCAGAGGCAGTTAAAGCCTTTAATAGATGATACAAGTTTTCCAATGCTTACGACCGACGAAGAATCATCGGATGACTGACCAGCACCACCATTAACATCATTGTACAGACTGCCAGAGCTGCCGTTTTTTCATGCAGGCATTACACACATTATGAGACAGGGAAGGGTGTTGTACGTATGCGAATGAGAAAAAAATGGATGTCCGGTTTATTAACTTTGGCACTGAGTACGGTACTTGTGCTGTCCGGCTGCACCAGCAGCAATGAGGGCGGCGAGGGCACGCCAGCACCTGCGGAAGGTAGTGATCCCAAGGCGGAAACAGCTGCCCAGGATACGATGATTATGGGACGCGGCGGAGACTCGGTAGCGCTTGATCCAGCCATTGTGACCGATGGGGAATCCCTGAAGATTGGGCATCAGGTATTTGATTCCCTTCTGGATTACAAGGAGGGCGAAACCGAGGTTGTGCCGGGGCTGGCCGAGAGTTGGGAAATTTCCGCGGACGGGCTCAAGTATGTGTTTAAGCTAAAATCCGGGGTGAAGTTCCATGACGGTACCGACTTCAATGCGGATGCGGTCGTTTTCAATTTTAATCGCTGGAGTGATCCGGCAAGTGAATATAAATTCGAAGGAGATTCCTTCGATTACTATGATTCGATGTTTGGGCCGGAGGACGGACGCGTGATCAAGGAAGTGAAGGCGCTCGATGAAACAACGGTTGAATTTACTTTAACCCAGCCGCAGGCACCTTTCCTGCAAAACATTGCGATGACCCCGTTTGGCATAGGCAGTCCAAAGGCGATTCAGGAGAAAAAAGAAAACTTTAAGAGCGAGCCCGTAGGCACAGGTCCATTTGTATTCAAAGAGTGGAAGCGGAACGACTCCATCACTCTGGAGAAAAACGCGGACTACTGGAAGGAAGGACTGCCGAAGCTGAACAAGGTGATCGTGCGCTCCATCCCGGATAACACGGCCCGTTTCAATGCACTGCAGAATGGCGAGATTGATGTCATGGAAGACCTGAACCCGGATGATCTGAGCATTCTGGAGAGCAGCAGCGAGCTGCAGAAGATTGAACGTCCACCGTTCAACGTGGCGTATATCGGCTTTAATTTTAAGAAAAAACCGTTTGATAATGTCAAAGTCAGACAAGCCCTCAACCATGCCGTTAACAAACAAGCGCTTATCGACGCCTTTTTTGCCGGCCAGGCCAAGCCTGCCGTGAACCCGATGCCGCCTACGTTATGGGGCTACAATGATTCGATTGAAGATTACACCTATGATCTGGAAAAAGCGAAAGCGTTACTCGCCGAAGCCGGCTTCCCTGACGGGCTGCCTGATCCGGTGACATTTTATGCCATGCCGGTATCTCGTCCGTACATGCCAGATGGCAAGAAAATAGCGGAAGCGATTCAGGCAGATTTCGAGAAAATTGGCGTGAAAACAAACATCGAATCCCCCGAGTGGGCGACTTATCTGGACGATGCCAAAGCCGGGGAGAAGGATGATATCTACATGCTCGGCTGGACAGGGGACAACGGAGACCCGGATAACTTCCTGTATACCCTTTTGGACAAAGATGCCATTCCAGGCAACAACCGCAGCTTCTATGTGAATGAGGATCTGCATGTGCTGCTGACAGATGCGCAGAAAGAGACGGATCAGGACAAACGTGCGGAGCTGTACAAACAGGCCCAAGTGATCATCAAGGAAGACGCTCCCTGGATTCCGCTTGTGCATACAACGCCGATCTTGGCTGGTAAAGCGAACTTGAAAGGGTTTGTACCTTCTCCGCTCGGAAGCGAATCGTACGCAGGTGCTTACTTCGAATGATGATTTTGCGGGTTCTGAGTAAGAAGTGAACCGGAACGCGCTGGCGGACATGTAATGCTTGGCAGAAGCTGCATCTGGAGATAACGATCCTAAGCATACGTATTCGCTGGTGCGTTTTCTCTTATCTGAAGATCTGAAGACATGTATGATACGTACGTTTAGGGCAGGTGATCTGGAATTGAACAGTTATATTGTCAAACGCGTGCTGGTACTGTTACCCGTTTTGCTGGGGATGACGTTAATCGTTTTTTCGATCATTCATGCAATACCAGGTGATCCGGCAGAGACGATTCTGGGGCAAAAAGCAACCGAGCAGTCCAAACAGGCCCTTCGGGACCAACTTGGACTGGACAAACCCTGGTTACAGCAGTATTTCGCCTATCTGGGCGATCTGCTCAAAGGGGATCTGGGCACTTCCATTCGCACCAAAGTGCCTATTGCCCAGGAAATTGTACCTTATCTGACAGCAACGCTTGAACTTACCATGGCGAGTATGCTGTTTGCCGTCGTTATTGGCGTCAATGCAGGGATTGTCAGCGCATGGAAGCACAACTCCTGGTTTGATTACTGCTGTATGGTGATTGCTCTTGTGGGGGTATCCATGCCGATCTTCTGGCTCGGTCTGATGGAACAGTGGCTGTTCGCGAACAAGCTGCAGTGGCTCCCTTCGATTGGGCGAATGAATGCGCGTGATCCGGTTGACGCAATCACTGGTTTATACGTACTGGATACGATGCTTGCAGGCCGCTGGGATCAGCTGTGGACGGTGACAAAACATCTGATTCTGCCAAGTGTGGCACTGGGTACTATCCCGATGGCGGTTATTGCACGGATGACCCGTTCCAGCATGCTGGAAGTGATGAGTTCCGATTATATTCGTACCGCCAAGGCGAAAGGATTAGGGCCGTTTTTTGTCGTATATGGACATGCTTTGAAAAATGCATTTATCCCTGTGTTGACTGTCATCGGCATCCAAACTGGATCTCTGCTGGGTGGCGCGGTGCTGACGGAAACGATTTTTGCCTGGCCGGGTGTAGGGCGTTATATATATGAAGCGATTAGTTCACGGGATTATCCTGTGATTCAGAGTGGAATCCTGATCGTGGCTTTCTTTTTTGTATTGATCAATCTGATTGTAGATTTGCTCTATGCAGTGTTTGATCCAAGAATCAGCTACAAATAGGGAAGCGGATTCACAGGCATACCGATGCAAGGAGGCAAGCAACCGTGTACCTTGTGAAAGAAGCTGCTTCGGAAGCTTAGGCTGTGCATGTGTCACCGAATTTTCCCGTTCAACATATCTAAGTTCAACAAAGGAGAACCTGTATGGCCAAATTGTCGACCAATACCGGACAAAGCGTTGACGCGGTGCGAATGAATAGATCTGGCCCCTGGCGTGAGGCATGGACAACGTTTCGGCGAAATCGGCTTGCGCTGGCAGGCTTGATCATTATCGTTTTTTTCATCGTGCTGGCTTTCCTCGCACCGTACATCGCGCCATATGATTACAAAGAACAGGTGCTGCAGGAACGGCTTCAAGCTCCTTCGGCGGAGCATTGGTTTGGAACGGATGACCTGGGTCGGGATGTGTTTTCCCGTGTACTGCATGGGGCACGAATATCTTTGTGGGTTGGTTTTTTCTCGGTTATCGGTTCCATTATTGCAGGAGCGCTATTGGGATTGATCGCCGGATTTTATGGAAAATGGGCTGACATGATGATCTCGCGTTTGTTCGATATTCTGCTGGCCTTTCCGGGTATTTTGCTGGCCATTGCCATCGTTGCCATACTAGGTCCATCTTTGCAAAATGCGCTGCTTGCTATTGCGATTGTGAATGTTCCTACATATGGGCGGCTGGTGCGGTCCCGGGTGCTCAGTTTACGGCAGGAGGAATTTATTACATCGGCACGAACGCTGGGAGCGGGGAACGGACGCATCTTGTTTCGGCACATTTTACCAAACAGCCTAACGCCTCTCATTGTGCAGGGTACACTCGGAATCGGCACAGCGATTATCGAGGCAGCCGCACTTGGATTTCTAGGCATGGGAGCGCAGCCTCCCGACCCGGAATGGGGCAAAATGCTGTCAGACTCCCGCCAGTTTATTCAAAAGGCTCCATGGACACTAATTTTCCCGGGCCTTTCGATCATGCTGACTGTGCTTGGCTTCAATCTGATGGGCGATGGCCTGCGTGACACACTCGACCCCAAGATGGCAAAGAAGTAGGGAGCCGAAATGTTAAAATACAGGCGGAGCTGAAATATAATAGCGTTCTTGTGAATTGCGCCTGTAAGCTGCTCGTTACCATTCAACCGCACTCCACACCGTCCCAAATTTTGAGACGGTTTTTGTGTTGATCGAGCAAGTGCGTTAAACTGTGAAGAGAGGTCATACAGCTAGAGATGGAGCATCAGCCTGCGAGGGAAATCCATCATTTTGTGAAAATAACCATCTTTATATTGACACCCAATTTTCCCATATGTTATATAAAAAGAAGGGTTTAGCACTCTGGCTATTTGAGTGCTAACAAATAAGCGAAGTTACCATTACATATGGAATGATTTTGTGTTTGTGGACAGGATCATTTGATTCCCAAATTTGAAAGGAGCATTTCATTCATGGCGATTAAGAAAGAATTTCAGGCGGAATCCAAACGTTTGCTGGATATGATGATTAACTCCATTTACACCCAAAAGGAAATTTTCCTCAGAGAATTGATCTCCAATTCCAGTGACGCTATCGACAAAATATATTACAAAGCTCTAACCGACGACACGCTCGTTTTTAATAAAGAGGACTATTTCATCAAACTTACGATCGACAAGGAAAACCGCACGCTCACGATCACCGATACCGGGATTGGTATGACGCAGGAAGAGCTGGAGAACAACCTGGGTGTGATTGCGAAAAGTGGTTCCCTGGCGTTCAAAAAAGAAAACGAAGCCAAAGACGGCCATAACATCATCGGTCAATTCGGGGTTGGTTTCTACTCCGCATTTATGGTGGCGGACAAGCTGACGGTAACGAGTAAAACAGTTGGCAGCGACGAGGCCTGGAGATGGGAATCCGAAGGCGCGGATGGATACACGATCACACCCGCTGAGAAAGACAGCGTAGGGACAGAGATCGTTTTGACGATCAAACAAAATACCGAAGAAGACTCCTATGACGAGTTTTTGGAAGAGTATCGCCTGAGATCGATCATCAAGAAATACTCTGACTTCATTCGTTATCCGATCAAAATGGATGTGACCAGCCAGCGTCCGAAGGAAGGTACGGAGAACGAGTTTGAGGAATACAAGGAAGAACAAACCGTGAACAGCATGGTGCCAATCTGGCGTAAAAACAAAAGCGAGCTCACCGAAGAAGACTATACCAATTTCTATATGGAGAAACGGTACGGTTTCGATAAACCGCTGAAGCATCTTCATATCAGCGCGGATGGCGCTGTGGTATACAACGCGATTTTGTTTATCCCGGAGAACACGCCGTTTGACTACTACACCAAAGAGTATGAAAAAGGTCTGGAGCTGTACTCCAACGGGGTATTGATTATGGACAAGTGCGGCGACCTGCTGCCGGATTACTTCGGTTTTGTTAAAGGGATGGTGGATTCGGAGGATCTGTCTTTGAATATCTCTCGTGAGATGCTGCAGCATGACCGTCAGCTCAGCCTGATCGCGAAGAACATCAAAAACAAAATCAAGAGCCAGCTGCAGAGCCTGCTCAAAGACGAACGGGAGAACTACGAGAAGTTCTATCAAGCTTTTGGTCGTCAGCTGAAGTATGGTGTGTACAGTGATTATGGCGTAAATAAGGATACACTGCAGGATCTGCTGCTGTTCACGTCCTCGAAAGAGAACAAGCTGGTCAGCCTGGACGAATACGTCTCCAGAATGCCTGAAGATCAGAAATATATCTATTATGCCGCAGGTGAATCCATCAGCCGGATCGAGAAGCTTCCGCAGATCGAAGGAGTACTCGAAAAAGGCTATGAGGTGCTTTACTTCACCGACGATATCGATGAGTTCGCAATCAAGATGATTATGAACTATAAGGAAAAAGAATTTAAATCGATCTCCAGCGGTGATCTGGGCATTGAAGACAGCGCGGAGAAAGAAGAGACCGATGCGCAGGACAATGACAACAAGGAATTGTTTGAAGCGATGCAGGCACAGCTGGAAGGCAAAGTCAAAGCGGTGAAAGCCTCCAAGCGCCTCCGCAGCCATCCGGTATGTTTGTCCACCGAGGGCGAACTGACGATCGAGATGGAAAAAGTGTTAAAAGCGATGCCGAACAGCGGCGATGTACAGGCTGACAAAGTGCTGGAGATTAACGTGAACCACGATGTGTTCAAATCGTTGAAGGAAGCTTTTGCACAGGATAAGGAAAAGTTGAGCTTGTACACCAGCCTGCTGTATCATCAGGCACTGCTGATTGAAGGATTACCGATTCAGGACCCTGTTGAGTTTACAAACGATATCTGTAAGGTGATGGTGTAGGTCTGGAAGGAAAGGGTATGAAAATGTGAGTGCTGCATGGTCATACGGACCGATACGTTGGTATTTAAAACCTATACTTTGAAACTGAGCCCGACAGGACATGATGTGCCTGCCGGGTTCTTTTTCATGGAATGTTCTGAAATCTGGTCGCAATGTGGTGCAGTACGAGCATTCGTAGGAGCTCCATTTTTCAGCGTTCTGGCTTCATTCCATTCTTATCTGCGTACAGCCGTCTTCTCTGCAGCACAGCGCAGCACTTTAATCCGATGCACAGAGGATAATCTTGCGGGTATAATATACAGAGAGAGGCTGTACTTCATCAGTTGATGTGAGAAGAGTTGACATGACAGACGGATTTTGCTTTTCGAAACCGCAGATGTTGTGTATAATCACTCAAAATAGAGACAATCGGCTAGGAGTGATCCACATGCAATGGAACGATCTGAGAGAACATAGACAATATCCTGAACTTACGAAGCTGGAGGGCTCGCGTGCAGCATACGAACGTGACTATTCCAGACTGATTCATTCACCGACTTTCCGCAGACTGCAGGGCAAATCACAGGTATTCGGGGCCGGAACCGGTGATTATTATCGGACACGTCTTACTCATTCCCTTGAGGTGGCGCAAATTGCACGAGAAGCGGCCAGAAGTCTGCTGCGGCATTACCCGGAGGTAGACTGGGGTTTGGCGGAGAGTCCAGGTCTGATCATTGACTCGGAAGTTGTAGAATGTGCGGCAATCGCACATGATTTCGGCCATCCTCCTTTTGGGCATAAAGGGGAAGAGGTGCTGGACGGCATTCTGGATGATCTGATTAACAGCGAGACGAAGAAGATTATGAAGAAAAGCCGTGCAGCGAAGACCCCTAAGGCGGAATCCGATGTACGAGCGGAACTGAAACGCAAATACGAGCATTTTGAAGGCAACGCGCATAACTTCCGGCTCATTATGTATTTGGAGAAACGTGAAGATATTGATGGGCTGAACCTGTCCGATGCCGTACTGCTGGGGATCAACAAGTATCCCTATCCAGGCACCGAAAGCAAAAAAGGCATGTACCATCATGAATGGCAGTACATCCGCGAGATTCGGGACCGATGGAACATCCCGGCAGGCAAGAAAACACTTGAGGCCCAGCTGATGGACCTCTGCGATGACATCGCATATTCTGCACATGATCTGGAGGATGGCATCAAAGCTGGCAAAATCGAGGTGCATGAGCATTTCCTGCAGGACCAACATATCAACCGGCTTATCGTCGACAAAATCACCACACTGGAGGATCTGTTCTGGAAGGGCTGGACAAGAGAAGCGATCGCGGCAAAAGTAGAAGAGGTGCTTGCGTCATTTCTACGCATCTGGAATGAGAAGATGCCTTTCTGTGAGCACGATTACTCCCGTACCCGTCGTGAGGTGAAAGCGTATTGGGTCAGCCTTTTCGTAGGCAGTCTTGGTGTAATTGATGACGGGGACTGGAAAAAGGTAACCTTCGTCCGGGAAGGCGCGGAAGACCTCGACATGCTGCGCACGGTGAGTGTGCTCAAGAGCTTCGCCTGGGTGACGATGATCCGGGATCTGCGCGTACAGCGGCTGCAGAAACGCAGTGAATGGATGATTAAACGGTTGTGGGATGCCTTTCTGGATCCGGAAACATCAAAATCTATCATTCCTTCCGATTGGCTGCAGCGATACGAGAAAGATCAAGCGAAAGCACAGCCCATCTGGACTTGGGAGCATATGGTGATTGATTATATAGCAGGGATGACCGATGCGTTTGCCGAGAAGATCTATAATGAACTTTACGGTCTGAAGGTCGGTTCGATCTATGATCTGGATTAATAGAAGAGAGACGAGCAGCGGCAAAGGAGTTGTAGGAGTTGACTGCTAACTTTAGCGAAAACTTAAGTGAAAGTGGTAGTAAATATTATGGTAAAAGTGCTGGCCAGAACGCTGGAGACAATGCGGAGGGGAAATTCAGTCTGGGTGTGCTGGACCTTGTTCCCAGGCTGAATGACGCTTCTGCTGAACAGGCTCTCCAGCAGGCTGTCCTTCTGGCTCAACGTGCTGAAATATGGGGATATACCCGGTACTGGACGTCTGAGCATCATGATATGGATGAGCTTGCCTCTGCTGCTCCTGAGGTGCTGCTGGCACATATAGGTGCCAGAACCGAATCGATACAGCTTGGATCAGGCGCCGTTCTGCTTCCGCACTACAGCCCGCTTAAGGTTGCGGAGTCGTTCCGCCTGCTGGCTTCACTCTATCCGGGCCGCATCGAGCTTGGCCTGGGACGAGCTCCTGGCGGAGGGCCGCATGCAGCAATGGCACTTAGCGGCAACTACCTGCAGCATGTTGCGAATCTTCCTGCCGCACTTGCTTCCCTGACCGAGCTCTTGGAAGATCGGTATACGTATGAGAATGTTCCGGTTACAGCGCGTCCAATCCCCGATATTCCGTTATCTCTATGGATGCTGGGAACCAATGTCAAAAGTGCAGCATACGCCGCCCAGTTTGGTATGGGGTATGTATTTGGTCAATTTATGAGTGATTCCGATGGAGTGGAGGCGGTACAGCGTTATCGGAAAGACTTCGTGCCAAGTGCCCGGCTGAAGGAACCAGAAGTGATGGTGGCCATCCGGGTATTATGTGCAGCATCTGAAGACGAGGCTTTAACGTGGAGTCGTGAGATGACGGAACGACGTAAGAAGGAACAGGAAGTGTATCCAACCCGAGAGGACACTACCCAAACTGTCCCTTATAATAATACGTCACAGGCAGGAGATAACGATGCACTTCGGCAGATTGTCGGGACACCCGAACAAGTATGGCGTTATATCCGAGAGTTGGGTCAGCGACTGAGGACGAACCGCATACTCGTGGTCACGGCTGGACCTGATTATGAGCGGAGACTGGAATCTTATCGATTGCTGATGGAGGGCTTGAGTGAACAGCAATGAATCGTTTTTTTTCATGATAAACTTAATGAGTTAGATGTTGTGAAATCGACATGGTCGTATCAAATGAAAGATGATCAAACTAGCGATCTATCATATGTTAGAGACCAAGAGCTGCAGATCTGAACGTTGCCGGATGCTGCAGTTCTTTTCATTTCGATAAATTTCAACAAATTTTCACGAATTACAGCGCTTACTGATCAAAGAATGCTATAATACTTTACGGCAATTGTGCAGATATAATATAGACGAGTTTAATTTGCAAGGGGCCAATAGATGGGTTTATTTGCGAAATTAGTACTAAGTTGTAAATGTGGAGAAAGTTGTTATGAGGGGGAAATCATATGTTCAGCAGATTTAAAATCAAGAGTATCGGTCTGCGTATCAGCATCGCGTTTTACTTGTTAATCCTCTGTTTGATTATTTTAAGCGTTACCATCATTGGCCGAATGAATTCGATTGAGACCAACACAAATGATATTACAGGTAACTGGATGCCATCTATTCAAGAGATTAACCGATTGAACTATACAACGGAGCATATTTTGTCTCTAAGCTATCGTTACTTTGATGCAGACACATCCGACAGACCCAAGATTAATGAAGAGCGTACCAAATTTATTCGTGAAACATCACAGGCTATGACTATTTATGATAAACAGCAAAAGTCTGCGGAAGAAGCGAAACATTGGTCGGAGTTTAAACAGAAGTGGGAAGCATATCTGAAAATCAACACTCAGGCGATTCGGTTGAGTGACGAAGGAGAGACGCAGCTTGCGAAAGAAGTAGCTGATAAAGGGGCAGAATCCTTCGATACCATGCAGGTGAATCTGGATTTTCTCGTTAATTACAATCAGCAGCAATCAGACATCTCGGCAGCGAAAACGATTCGTTCTGTCCAGGATGGCCGATTGTTTGTCATTATAGGTGTGCTTGCGATGATTCTCATCACGGCCGTATTTGTACCGATTATTCGTACACAGGTGGTCAAACCGCTGCTTCGTGTCATCAGTGCTGTTAAATTGATCGCGGAAGGTCAGTTGAACGTACAGGATGTGCACACCAAACATGAAGATGAGGTCGGTGCCTTGGCCAAAGCAGTCAATGAGATGAAGGCTAATCTCACTGCCATGGTGCTAAATGTAAGGCGTGTAGCCGAAACGGTAAATCGTCAAAGCAACGAATTAGCCATCGCTTCTGAAGAAGTCAAGATTGGCAGTCAGCAGATTGCGATCACGATGGAGGAGTCTGCCAAGGCGGCCGAAAGTCAGGCTCAGACCGCTGTCGAGTCGGCTCGCACCGTGGATGAACTGAATGATCATATTCAGAAACATGCCGAGCAGGGGAACCAGCTTCGTTCCATGTCCAATCAAGTGCTGGAGCAGGGGCAGAGTGGACGTGAAGCCATGGAGGAATCGGTACAGCAGATGCAGCAGATTGCCAGCGCTGTGTCGTCCTCGATGAGCAAAATGGAACAGCTGAATCGCAAAAATGAAGATATCTCCAAGCTGGTCCTGGTGATTCATGATATCGCCCGCCAGACTAACCTGCTGGCGCTGAACGCTTCGATTGAAGCGGCACGGGCTGGAGAGAGCGGACGTGGTTTTGCTGTTGTGGCATCCGAGGTTCGGAAATTGTCCGAAGCCGTTCAGGAATCGGTTGAAGAGATCACAACCATTACTCAGGATATTCAGCAGGATTCCCAAGGGGTAGTGAACGAGCTGCGTTTGGGTGTGCAGGAGACGGAACTGGGACAGGAACGGGTATCTGCTTCAGGTCAGCTGTTCAAAACGATCAATACATCGGTTGAAAGTATGGTAGAGGTGATCGGAACGATGTCGCAAGGACTCGCAGGTATGGAAGAGAGCAGTGGTCGAATGAATGACTTCAGCCAGCAGATCTCTGCGGTGTCCGAGCAATCCGCTGCAAGCGTGGAAGAAGTATCTGCTTCGGCAGAGGAACAGGTAGGCTCGATGGAGGCGATCAGCAGCAACATTCAGACCCTGAAAGAAATGTCCGACGATCTACTTGCATCGATTGAAAAATTGAAAGTATAACCTTTTCTATATAATAGAAGAAACAAGGTAAAACAATTGTTTGAATTGACAAATTTAACGTATCATGTTCTGTTTAGTATCAGGTCCTAAAAAACATGCAATAATAGGGATTCCCATGCGGGGAATCCTTATTTTTTTGCTGTGTTCTCATATGAAAGCGAAGGTATATTTCGGCGTCGTTGATTCTCAGCTTGGCATTGGATACAATAACTACCTACAGCGCTTATCGATGAAAGTAAACCTGAATTTAAACAGATTAAAGAAACAGATTTAAGAAAAGTGAAATGAAGCCGGATTAATCCATCTGGTGATATAGATTTCGAGAATAAGGTAGATGGGAGAATGAGAAAAGTTATGGTTGCGGTGAAATATGTATACACGTATGCCTGTCATGAGAATGAACGCCAATTATGCCAGCTTGAACTGAGCACACTGCTCGCATCGGCTTCAATGGTGTATTCGGACAGTGGTTCTTACGTTTGGTCTGAACGCTGTATCCCGCCGGGGAGAAGTCCGTTTATTCATGGACGGCTGGATGTACTGGGGGAAGGTGACTCTGTCACTGAACTGCTTCCTATAGCTCGTGAAATCCGTCTGACGCAGGATGAGACGTTTAAAGTGATTTGTCTGAAAGCGGGAGATCATCCCCCAGACTATGATCAGGCACGAAAGCTTGAAAGAGAGATAGGGATGTGCATCGTTGGAACAGCGCAGATGAAGAAACCTGAAGTGACTTTCGGCCTAATTAAAACGAAGGGAAAATGGATCTTCGGTCAGTGGACAGAATCCGACAAGTCGTGGCAGGTACATCAGCAAAAACCTCAAAATTACTCCACAGGATTTGGAGTTACTTTGGCTAGAGCACTGGTGAATATTGCGGTTCCAGAGGTTCGGAATCATCGCTTGCTTGATCCGTGCTGCGGAATGGGGACAGTGGTTATTGAAGCTTTATCCATGGGGATTGATACGAAAGGTAATGATCTTAATGCACTTGCTGTACGTGGGGCTCGTACCAATTTACACTACTTTGGATATGATCCTGATCGGATAACTTTGGGGGATATGAAGAGTTTGGAAGGTGAATATGATTCGGCAGTATTCGACATGCCCTATAACCTCTGCTCTGTTCTTCCCGAGCAGGAACAGCGAGCAATGCTGGTGAAATTACGCAAGTTATCCGGACGAGCTGTTGTTGTTTCTACAGAGTGGGTGCAGGAGCACCTGCTGACAGCCGGCTGGTCGATAGAACAGTATGTACCTGTACAAAAAGGCTCATTTATTCGCCATGTCTGGGTATGTATGTAATGATACGATCATGTGCATAATAAACACTCCACTAGGGTAAATAGAATGTTTCTCTAGTGGAGTGTTTTGTTGTGTTATGTGATGCAGCTGTACTCATATGCATCGTGTTGCATGGGAACGGGTGTTTGTGTTAATATTTATGACTATAATCGACAAGGTTGAGCGGAAGAGTTTTACCAGCCACGTACGCTTTCAAGTTTTGGATGAAAATATCGAGGGCACGGGCTGTATATTGTTCTGTGCTTCCTGCGATATGGGGTGTGATCAACACATTGTCCATGCCCCAGAGCGGGTGGTCTGCCGGAAGAGGTTCCTCTTCAAATACGTCCAGAGCAGCGAATGCGATTTTTTCGCTGCCGAGGGCATGCAGTAATGCTTCTGTATTCACGCTTGGCCCCCGACCAACATTCACAAAACACGCGCCTGTCTTGAAATGGTCGAATGCATCCTGATTATAAATATGACGGGTTTCATCGGTCAGCGGCAAAATATTAATAACATAGTCGCCTTGGCCAAGAGCTTCATATAGTCCGGACATATCGTACATATGGTCAACATGAGGTACGTCTTTTCCAGAACGTCGTACCCCGATCGTACGCATCCCAAGGGCCTTTAGTACACGGGCAGTTTCTGTCCCGATCTCGCCAACCCCGACAATGACGGCCGTTTTGCCATGAAGCTCTGGCAGCGCCCTGCCCGGGTTTTTCCATTCAGCCTGCTGCTGATACAGCATAGCTTGTCTCAACCAACGGCTGTGGGATAACATCATGCCCAGAATGATCTCTGTAATAGGGATGGCGTGAACCCCGTTGGCACTGGTAACTTGAATATTTTTATGCTGCAGCTCCGCAAACGGGAGATTATCAACACCGGCTGACCAGACCTGAATCCATTTCAGAGGGCTGTCCTGTTTCAGGGCATGTTCGGTAACAAGGGGAGACCAGCCCAGTATGATTTCGGCTTCTTTTAATTCGGCAGGGTCCAGGTCCTTGGCTTTACCTACTTTAATGGTGTATCCTGGTGCGGCCTGCTGTATTTGCTGCTGCTGTTCTTCGGATAAAGATGGAAAACATACGATTTTACCCATAGTGTCTGTTCCTCCTGAGCGAATGAATTAGTCATTTCAAGTGTAGCAGATTCAGTACATGATGTGCACAAGCATGGTAAATGCAGGAATGAAGTCTGATATGCAAAATCCATATCGTGTGTCACTCTATATATACCCATCTTGAAATGATATGCATAAATATGGAATAATAGAGCGAACTTTAGAGAGGTGTATGCTGGTGAATTCCCGAATACTTCAAGAACATGCATCCAGACGTGAACGTCTGTTTATTGCTCTGCGTCTACCTGAATCCGTTCAACAGTCTCTTCATATGCAGACGCAGCTATTACGGAATAAGCTTGATTTTCGCAAATGGACAGACCATAGGGATTATCATATAACTTTGCAATTTCTGGGAGATACGTTGATGAGTGATGTCGGTCACCTTCGTGCTGCGCTGCACGCTGCTGCTGCCGAATTTCATGCATTTGACCTGGAGCTTGCTGCATGGGGGACATTTGGTCTGGAAGAAGCACCCAAGGTTCTATGGAGAGGTGTTAGCGGAGATTTGGAGCGCTTGCATCAATTGCAAAAACGTATAGTAGAGGTCACCAGACCTTTAGGTTTTGAGGCCGAGTTAAGACCATATCGTCCACATGTTACTGCAGCTCGAAAATATCTTGGATCCCTTCCAGGTATGGGCAAACATGGTGTTTCCGAGATCATTACAGAACATGCTTCCCATGGTAATTCATGGTCTGTAGAAGGTTTTGTACTTTATGTGACGAGGCTTGGACAAACGCCAATGTATGAGGTGCTGGATACGTTTTCATTTTCCTGAAAAACTTTTTTATACCATAAACTCACATTGACATTGTGTTTATCCCTATGTAATATTAGCCAACGTTATTCAAATTCTTTTTTTTGGGTTACTTAGATTAGGGAATTGTTTGGACAGGAGGAATCTTCGAATGGAAATTATAAGTAAGAATCGTTGGGTAGCACCGATGTTATCTGTGCTGCTTGTATGTATAGTGGGGGTAAATGTCGTTCAGGCGACTGGGAAATGGTATCAAGCGAGTGAAAGTAAACAAATGACGGAGCTTGCGTCTTCGGCTCATAATAACTCATCATTGCCGCAAGAGCAGAGGCGAATGACGGAAGACGGGACAAGTCTATCTGCTGACTCGTCTGTGCAGACCGCTGCGTGGACGAATGCACTGCCAGCCAAAAACTGGCTTTTGAATGCTCAGGAAGAGCAGGAGCAAAAGAAAGCTGCGGCCAAACAAAAAGCAAAAGCTATAGCTGACGCCAAAGCGAAGAAAGAAGCTGCCCTGAAACTGGCCAAATTGGAACATGCCAAAGCAGCGGCTGCGATGTCAACTCCCCCCCAAAAACTTTACTTTACGCGGACCAAACTTCTAAATCAGGAAGATGCAAAACTCGCAACCTGGTCATACAGTGTGTCCGATAAAGAGCTGTTTCTGCTGCAAAAAATTGTCATGGCAGAGGCGGAAGGCGAACCGTACAAAGGCAAAGTGGCTGTGGCCAACGTTGTCTTGAACCGGCTGCGGTCAGCCAATTTTCCCGATACCATTTACAAGGTCATCTATCAGAAATCCCAGTTCAGTCCTGTGGCGAATGGACGTCTCAAACGGGTAACACCGAATGAAGACAGCATCAAGGCAGTCAATGCTGCACTGAACGGACAGAAGGAAGTCTCGGATGATACGTATTATTTCTTATCATTGACACTTGCTGACGATCTGACGGTGGCCCGCACGAAGAAAGAAGTACAAACGATTGGTCATCATACTTTTTACAAGTAAAAGACCTTAAAATTCTGCAAACAGGCAGGGTAGTTAACTATGTGAGTGCCGCATGAGCCCTGAAAATTCTGGGAAGCAGTTTTATTTCGTCATTTTTGAGTGAATATCTATCTGTAATTTACCCAGTTTTTTGGCAGAATATTCGATAAAATTGAGCAGAATTCAAAAAGGTTCCCCTTCGCTGCATGAAGGGGAACCTTTTTATTATTGGAGTCCAGATTAACATCTAGATGGATTGAGTAATGTTAATCATAGACTCAGACGAACTCTAAGGTGGGCTAGAGGCGTTATAAAGGTAGTCTGGTACCAGACAAGGGTCTGGTGGAAATTCCGGCTGAGAAGCGCTCCAGGGACGTTGTTGTGACTTCAGTCGTTGAAGGGAACAGCAAATCATGAACGGCTTGAGCACAGCAGGTTGGATCGTAAGCCAAAGAACGGCTGGATTGGTGCACTCGCTGCTGAGGACGACCAGCCTGCATGGACTGGTGTTCAGACAGTTCCCGGAATCGATCGGTTATGACGTCCGCCGAGTGAATGATCTCTCCATATCCAGCTTGTACAAAATACTCACAGTTCTCCTCTTCCTGTCCTGGATGCGGCGGGATAAAGAGCATCGGAAGACCTTTAGCCATCGCCTCCGTGCATGTCATGCCTCCGGGTTTAGTGATGAGAACATCAGAGACATCCATGAGTTTGCTGACTTCCCTGGTGTAGCCCAAAATACGTATATTTGGGTGCTGGAAGCAGGGGATTTCCTTCATTTTGTCTATCATTTTCTGGTTGCTTCCGAGACAAAAGACTAACTGTACCCGATCTGCCCATGATGCGAGAGCTTTCATATGATCCTCTTCAAAAGAAAGTCCCCAGCCGCCGCCCATAAGCAGCGCCGTCGGCATGTTTTTCAGTCCCATCTCTTCTCTCAGTTTGACTTTGTCGCCGGCTTCCCAGAAATCAGGATGCACAGGGATTCCTGTAATCTGGATTTGTGAAGAGGGGATACCTCGAATCTCAAGCATAGCTTTGACTTGAGGCGTGGAAACCAGATATTTGTTTACCTCAGGGTTGATCCACGTTCCATGCACATCGTAATCCGTGATCAACGTATACAGCGGGATATTCAGGCCTTGACGCTTAAGCCTGGAAATGACCGCATTGGGAAACGGATGAGTGCAGATCACGATATCCGGCTTCAACTGGGATACGACCTGCGCCGTTTGTGTGTAAAAAATACGGTGCAACGCCAGTTTGGTTAAGCCGTTTAACGATTTGTTGTACTGTGTGCGGTACAACAGGCTGACAAGTTTGGGTTGAACCGATAGTGTCTTTCGATATGCAGAAAAGATCAGCGGAGCGACGGTCGGATTCAAAAATTTCCCAAGTTCAATAACGCGGCTGTGAACATGGGGACTAACTTTTTTGATACCATGTGCCAAGGCATGAGCTGCCTGTGTGTGACCAGTACCGAATCCTTCTGATAATAAGAGCACTCTTGGTTTTCGCATGAGTTCACCTTTATTCATAAGTTTGAGTTAATTTAAAATGGAATAAAAACAGCATTCGTAAGTTTTAAGTAGGACAGTCCTGCTAGGTTTGTTACTACATGAATATACAGTAAAACACCGAATCATGTTTCATCCAAACAATATTTACACGGTACACCGAGTTTTGAGACAGCAAACTTCAGTTATGTGCGGATTGTTTAAGTCATCTTACACTATAGACGACGAAGCGGACAGTTTCCACTGCATTTCGGTTAAAAAATATTAATACATTTTTTTATTGTTAGGCTTGCAATCTTATTTTCAAGGTGATATTGTAGTTTTTGACCAAATGACCGTTTTGTATTTCTGGTCATTCAAAGAAGAGCGATTGAATCACTCATCACATTTGATATGAAGCAAGGAGGAGATAAGATGGCTCCGATCGACAGGAGACAGCAGGTCATTCATGCAGCCGCCCAGTCGTTTGCCATGTTTGGATACAAAGCGACCACGATGGATCAAGTTGCCAAGATCGCCAATGTGGGCAAAGGCACGATTTATACTTTTTTTACGAATAAGGAACAGCTGTTTGATCAGATTCTGGTGGAAGTCATTCAGGAGATGAAAAATATCGCGCAGCGCGAAGTTCATCAGGAGAGTGCATTCTTTGATAACTTGTTTCGCGTGCTGGACGCGCTGCTGGAATTCCGCCGTGATCATGAACTGCTCGTTAAACTGTCACAGGAATTGAAGGATTTCGGAACGCTTCAGGCCAAAGAGGGTCTTGAAAAAGTAGAGAAAGTCATTACGGATTTTCTGGCCCGTGAATTGGAGAAAGCAAGAGATAGCGGAGAAATCCGCGATTGCAATCCGCAAGTAGTTGCTTTTATGATGATTCGTCTGTACATCGCACTAACCTCAGACTGGAGCAAGCACCATGAGCCGCTTAGCAAAGAAGAAATCAAGAACTACTTTCGTCTTTTCCTAATGGAAGGCATTGCGGCCATCCAATCAGCCGAAGGTCTGTGAGAGGACGTGCAGGACGTCAAAGGTCATGAACACAACGCGTTATATATGAAACTTGTCTAAGGACAAGTTTGTTTTTTGCTCTGGACTGACCGTTTGAGAGAAATGGTCATCACGTATTTCGGTAAAAATTCCAGAGATTTTCATTCTGTTTTCATATTGGATATTCCTGCTGTCGGCAGAGAGATTAAGGGGAGAAAATAACATGAAATCATTAAACGTGTTTTTCAAGGATTTGGGATCAGCCGTGAGAAACCCGAAGGTGTTGATCCCTGTCATTGCAATTCTATTTATACCGATCCTGTACAGCGGCATATATTTGGCAGCTTACTGGGACCCTTACGGTAATGTAGATAAACTGCCGGTGGCTGTTGTCAATCTAGATAAAGGTGCGGAGCTTGAAGGTAAATCTCTTCATGTAGGTAAGGACCTTATCGATGAATTGAAGAAAAATGAAGATTTCAAATGGGATTTCGTTAGTGCTGCCAAGGCAAAGGAAGGTATGCAGAACGACAAATATTACATGCAGATTACGATTCCGGAAAACTTCTCATCGAAAGCAACGACACTGCTCGATGATAAACCTGCACCAGCAGATTTGATCTATGAGCCAAACGGCAATTACAACTTTGTCGGGGCACAGATCGGTAAAACGGCAATCAAGGATTTGAAAGCGAAAGTTTCAGCCAAAGTTACAGAATCCTACGCAGAGACACTGCTTGATAAATTCTCTGAGGTATCAGATGGTTTGGCTGAAGCGGGCGATGGTGCGGGAGATCTGAAAAGCGGAGCAGGCAAGCTCGATGACGGCGCTGTGAAGCTCAAGGATAATCTGGCTAAACTTGCATCGGGTACGTTGAAACTTCAGGATGGATTATCTCCATTAAGCAATGGTGTTAATGCACTGCATAATGGTGCTTCGAAACTGGAGACTGGAACAACGAGTCTGGTATCGGGTTTACAGCAGCTCCATGAGGCAGCCGCGGGTCAGCTTCAAAGCGGTGCTGACCAGTTGAAAGACGGCAGCAGCCAACTTGCGGCAGGTCTTCAGTCTTCATTAGACGGCACCAACAAGCTGCAGGCTGGACTGCAGTCATCTGAGCAGGGCAGTGCCAAGCTGTCTGACGGACTGCAAACCGCAGTACAGGGGAGTGGAACACTGGCAGGTGGACTGCAGTCCGCTGTGGATGGCAGCGGTAAAGTTGCTGACGGGGCACAGGGCGTGGCTGCTGGTCTGAAACAGCTTGCTGCAAACAGCCCCGAACTGGCTGCAAACGAAGATGTACAGAAGCTGATTGCGGCGAGTCAGGCTGTTGCTGATGGCAGCGCACAGCTGCATGAGAGCGAACAGAAGCTGGCGCAGGGCGCGGATCAGCTTCATCAAGGAAATCAACAGCTGGCTGCAGGGGCATCCGAACTGCATAACGGGCAGCAGCAGCTTCTCGCCGGAGCATCTCAATTGGCAGATGGGCAGAAACAGCTGCTCGCAGGTGCTGGACAACTCAGCCAAGGCGGAGCGAAACTCTCCGACGGCTTGAAGCAGTTCAGCAGCAAGCTGGGTGAAGCGGCGTCGGGCGGCACACAGCTGGCCGCAGGCGCGAAACAGCTGGGTTCAGGCACAACGGCACTGCAGACCGGTGTTGGTAAGCTCAGCGGCGGTGTTACATCACTGGCTGACGGCTCCAAACAGCTTGGAGACGGTGCGGGCAAACTGGCTGACGGCCTTTCTGAACTGAAAGACGGCTCCGGTGAACTGGCGACCAAGCTGAAAGATGCAGCCAAGAAAACATCCGAAGTGAAGAAAACGGATGACGTGGTAAATATGTTCGCAGAACCGGTCAGCTCCTCCGAGAATAAAGCGGAAAACGTAAGCAACTACGGAACAGGTATGACACCGTTCTTCCTGTCCATCGGTTTGTTTGTGGGATCGCTGATCTCCACGATTGTTCTGAAAATGCGTGAAACGTCTGTACCGGGTGCGTCGGGCTGGAATCGGTTTGTCAGCCGTACGCTTGTGTTTGGTTCGGTAAGCATATTCCAGTCGGTTATCGTAGCAAGCTTTATGCTGTACGGGCTTGGACTGGAAACACACAGTACAGGGTTGTTCTATCTATTTACCATCATAACGGGCCTGACCTTTATGCTGATCGTTCAGGCACTGGTGACCTGGCTTGATCTGCCTGGACGTTATGTTATCATCCTGCTTCTGGTCTTCCAGCTTGCAGCGAGTGCAGGTACATTCCCGCTAGAACTGATTCCTTCATGGCTTCAGGCGATCAGTGAGTGGCTGCCGATGACACACAGCATAATGGGCCTCAGAGCCGTCGTATCCAGCGGTAACTTTGATGTCATGTGGCATCAGGCAGGAATACTGAGCATCTACGCATGTGTATCCATTCTGCTGACGCTGGCGTACTTTCTCTGGAATGGCCGACGTCCGAAGAAAGAAGCTGAAGTGGCAGAATCCGGTCAGCCCTTGACCGTATAATCGAGAAACAAAACGACATTTCGGACAACTTTTGCAAAAAAAAGTTAAAAGATATGCAGCGGAATTATGCAATATAGTAGTCAAATAGTGCAAATAGCCTGCGGCTCTAAAATGAGCTGCAGGCTATTTTGTATACGATTGTATGAAAATAGAAAGCTTTATTGGAAGCTTGAGTATGAAAATTGCGAAAATATGGTCAAACGCATGCTGTATATGGAACGATTTTCTTTTACCTGCAATTAAAATCAGTTGTACTCTGCCTTAAAATGTGTATAATTATTCGAAAAAGAGACGTTTTTAAACGTCATCACACTAAAGCTGTACTGCAAAGCATTTCTTATCAGAGATATTAAAAAGTTTAAATTGCGCTGATGTTAGGTCGGTGTTAAAATAATAGAACTATATCAAAAAACGTCGCTCCACAAGGAGTAGTCGTGCCAGCGACTGCGTCTTGTTGTATACATGCTGTTACCGGATGATCGGTGTCAGTCCCTCGCAATTGTCGCGGCCTTTGCCGCAGTACCAGATTTATAACCGATGGCTGATCCTAAGAAGCTGTCACCTCTTCATTTCAGCAGGCAGGCTTATCGCAAGCGAAATGCCGGCTCCTCCCGTTTCATTGTTGCCTGTTGCTATGTTCTTGATCTTTCCGAAATACTTCATTATAGAAAGGTTGCGTTCCATGAGACACATCGGATTACCTCCAAAACAAGGTCTGTACGATCCACAATTCGAAAAAGATGCATGCGGAATGGGTTTTGTTGCCAACATCAAAGGAGTACCTTCACACGATATCGTTAGTCAGGCACTGACCATGCTCAGCAATATGGAGCACCGCGGAGGTCAGGGAAGTGAACCGAACTCCGGCGACGGAGCGGGAATCCTGATTCAGATTCCACATCGTTATTTTGCCAAGGAAGCAGACCGTCTCGGCTTTGCACTGCCTGAACAGGGCTTCTACGGCGTAGGCATGCTGTTCCTGTCTCATGATCCAGCAGTTCGGACTGCACATGAAGAGAGCTTGAAGAACATTATTGAAGAAGAAGGACAGATCTTCCTGGGTTTCCGGGATGTACCTACGTATGATGAGATGCTGGGCCGTTCGGCACTGGCTGCGAAACCTTATGTACGTCAGGTATTTATCGGAAGATCGGATGAAGTGAAGGATGAGCTTGCATTTGAGCGCAAATTATATGTTATTCGCAGACGCGCCGAACTCGCGATTCGCTATTCCGCAGATGAGGCGGAGGGAGAATCGTTCTACCTGCCAAGCTTGTCGTGCCGCAAAGTAGTTTACAAAGGCATGCTGACCACCGAACAGGTAGGCAAGTTCTATCTGGATCTGCAGGAAGAACTGGTTGAATCGGCGATTGCGCTCGTGCACTCCCGATTCAGTACGAACACCTTCCCAAGCTGGGAACGGGCTCACCCGTACCGCTTCATGATCCACAACGGTGAGATCAACACGATGCGTGGTAACGTGAACTGGATGCATGCGCGTCAATCCTTGTTCGAAAGTGAACTGTTCGGCGATGATATTGCCAAAGTAAAACCGGTTATTAATCCGGATGGTTCGGACACAGCAATGTTTGATAACACGCTGGAGTTTTTGTATCTGAGCGGACGCTCTCTGCCGCATGTGGCGATGATGATGGTTCCCGAGCCGTGGAGCACCGATGAAGGCATGGACCCTGCGAAAAAAGCTTTCTATGAATATCACAGCACAATGATGGAGCCATGGGATGGCCCGGCTGCAATGGCATTTACCGACGGTTTACAGATTGGTGCCACGCTTGACCGTAACGGTTTGCGTCCCGCCCGTTATTATGTAACGAAGGATGACCGAATCATCCTTTCTTCCGAAGTCGGTGTTCTGGATATCGCACCGGAAGACATCCTGTATAAGGATCGTCTTCGTCCAGGACGGATGCTGCTCGTAGATACCCAAGAGGGCCGCATTATCTCGGATGAAGAAGTCAAAGCGATCATTGCAGCCGAGAACCCTTATGAGGAATGGCTGGAAGAGCATTTGATGGATCTGAACGAGCTGCCTGAAGCGCCGGAGCTGCCAGACCCTAAACATGATAACGTAACCCAGCTTCAGCTGGCTTACGGCTATACGTTTGAAGAACTGCGCAAAGTGCTGGAGCCCATGGCATCCACGGGAATGGAAGCAACAGGTTCCATGGGTTATGATGCGCCGCTGGCCGTTCTGTCCGATCGTCCGCAGCGCCTGTATAACTACTTTAAACAGATGTTTGCACAGGTAACCAATCCGCCGATTGACGCAATCCGCGAAGAGATTGTTACATCTACAGCGACAACGATCGGTCCGGAGCGGAACCTGCTTAACCCTGAACCGGAGAGCTGTCGCCAGATTCGTCTGGATACGCCGGTATTATCTAATGAAGACTTTGCAAAAATTCGCCACGTACGTCGTCCGGGCTTCCGCTCGATGACGATCCCGATCTTCTTCACTGCTGCTGAAGGAGCAGAAGGACTGCGTAAAGCGATGGACCTGCTTTTTGAAGCAGCAGACCGTGTTATCGACAAGGGACATAATATTTTGATCCTGTCTGACCGCGGTGTGGATGCCGAGAATGCCGCAATTCCTGCATTGCTTGCTGTTGCAGGGCTGCATCACCACCTGATTCGTCAGGGCACAAGAACCAAAGTCAGCATTTTGCTCGAATCGGGAGAGCCGCGTGATATTCACCACTACGCACTGCTTCTGGGTTATGGCGTTAGTGCGGTTAACCCTTATCTGGCGTTTGAAACGCTGGATGACATGATTCAGCAAGGTCTGCTGCGCGGTATCTCCCATGAGAAAGCCGTTAAGAATTACATTAAAGCCGCAACCAAAGGCGTTATTAAAATTTTGTCCAAAATGGGGATTTCCACGATTCAGTCGTATCGCGGTGCTCAAATCTTCGAAGCAGTGGGTCTGAAATCCGATTTCGTTGACCGTTACTTCACTTGGACACCTTCCCGAATCGGAGGCATCGGCTTGGAGGAAGTGGCCGCAGAAGCGCTCACGCATCATAACCGTGCTTTCACGGATAAAGACGGCAATGACCGAGTGCTCGATTCCGGCGGTGAATACCAGTGGCGTAATGATGGCGAAGAGCATCTGTTCAACCCGCAAACGATCCACACGCTGCAGCATGCCGTACGTACCGGAGATTATAAACTGTACAAAAAGTACTCGAAACTTGTGCAGGGTGAGAATGATCAGCTGCTGACCATTCGTTCCATGCTGAAGCTGAAACCGGTAGGAGCTTCCATTCCATTGGAAGAAGTAGAATCCGTAGAAAACATCATGCGTCGTTTCAAAACCGGTGCGATGTCCTTCGGTTCGATTAGTAAAGAAGCCCACGAAGACTTGGCGATCGCCATGAACCGTGTGGGTGGTAAATCCAATACAGGTGAAGGCGGAGAAGACCCGGCTCGTTTCATTAAAGACAGCAATGGGGATTCCCGCCGCAGTGCGATCAAGCAGGTTGCATCCGGACGTTTTGGTGTAACATCCAACTACCTGGTGAATGCGGACGAGATTCAGATCAAGATGGCTCAAGGGGCTAAACCGGGTGAAGGCGGACAGCTGCCGGGACGTAAAGTGTATCCTTGGGTAGCTGAGGTTCGCGGTTCCACGCCGGGCGTAGGTTTGATCTCACCGCCACCACATCACGATATTTATTCGATCGAGGACTTGGCCGAGTTGATCTACGACTTGAAAAATGCCAATCCACGTGCCGAAATTAACGTGAAACTGGTATCGGAAGTCGGCGTTGGAACGATTGCAGCCGGTGTAGCTAAAGGCCGTGCAGACATTATCCTGGTTAGTGGATATGATGGCGGTACAGGCGCATCTCCACAAGGTTCAATCCGTCATGCGGGTATGCCATGGGAGCTGGGACTGGCGGAAACGCATCAAACGCTGATGCTGAACAATTTGCGTGATCGTGTAGTCCTTGAAACAGACGGTAAAATGCTGAACGGGCGCGATCTGGCGATTGCCGCACTTCTTGGAGCGGAAGAGTATGGTTTCTCTACTGCACCACTTGTTGCACTTGGCTGCATCATGATGCGTGTATGTCAGATGGATACTTGTCCAGTCGGTGTAGCAACACAAAATCCGGAGCTGCGTAAAAACTACATGGGTGATCCTGAACATGTCGTGAACTTCATGCGTTTTGTGGCGGAGGATATGCGTGAGATTATGGCTGAACTCGGTTTCCGTACTATTCAGGAGATGGTTGGTCGCACAGACTGTCTGGAAGCGGTCGAAGCGGTAGACCACTGGAAGAAAAAAGGTGTGGATCTGTCTGTACTGCTGCACGTGCCTGAGATGCCTGAAGGTTCTGCACGTTATCGTACGCAGCACCAGAACCACCAGCTGGAGGAGACGCTGGATATGCAGCAGCTCGTACCACTCGCACAGCCGGCAATCGAATCCGGTCAACCGGTCGAGGCCGTACTGCCAATTACCAACGTTAACCGTGCAGTCGGTACGATTCTGGGTAGTGAGATTACGCGCAAATACGGCCTTGCCGGTTTGCCTGAAGATACCGTTCAATTCAAGTTTGTCGGCTCTGCCGGACAAAGCTTTGGTGCTTTTGTACCAAAAGGCATGACGCTCACGGTCGAAGGAGACTCCAATGACTACGTGGGTAAAGGATTGTCTGGAGGCAAACTGATTGTGATGCCTTCGCCAAAAGCAACATTTGAGGCAGAGAATAACATTATTATCGGAAACACAGCGCTGTATGGTGCGACGAGTGGTGAAGCGTACATTCGCGGAATTGCTGGAGAGCGTTTTGCCGTACGTAACTCGGGTGCCAAAGTGGTCGTTGAGGGTGTCGGCGATCATGGCTGCGAATATATGACGGGTGGTCGTGTCGTTGTACTGGGCGATACAGGCCGTAACTTCGCAGCAGGGATGTCTGGAGGTATTGCTTACGTGTACGATCCAAACGGCACATTCCTGCAGCGCTGCAACCTGGAAATGGTTCTTTTGGAGCGTATCGAGGATGCTTCCGAGAGCGCAGATCTGCGCGGTATGATTCAGCGTCACACAGCGCTCACGGGAAGTGCTGCAGGTCAGCGCATTCTGGATAATTGGCAGGATTCCCTGAATCATTTTGTACGTGTTATTCCAAAGGACTTCAAACGCATGACGGAACAGATCGAACGCGTACAAGCGACAGGTCTGACAGGTGAAGCTGCTCTGCTTGCAGCATTTGAAGCCAATATGCGTGAGCTTGCACGTACCGGAGGTTAAGTCTTTATTCATCGCTGCAAAAAGATATAAAACAAAGGGAGCTTTTATGGTCGCCACCCCGGCGTCATAAGGCTCCTTTTTGCTTTCGACAAAATTAGAACCCGCTCAAAAAACGTTATCGCCATGAGACGACAACATCAAGGAACGTTCTCAAGTATAATTAGGCTTAGTTTTGGAGTGCAGAGAAAGTATAAGATAAGAGAGGTTAGCGGAATGAAGATGAAGCATCCAAACATGGGCGATTCTAAGCCGACAGGTGAACCAGTCGAAGCAACCCAGATCGACATCATGAAAGTTTTGCTGCAATGTGGAATCGACCCGGAGCGTTTGAAACATTTCGTTTCCTCCGACATCAAGCGTTCTTGATCCAGTACACACCATAGAATGGAGGGAATTCAAGATACACAAAAAGGCCCAGAACCCGGAGCAGTATGTACTCGGATACTGGGTTTTCTTTTCGGGTAAGCTCCTGATTAATCCATACTGCGCTCCATGCGCACAAAAGCGATAAAGCGGCGAGCTTCTTCCTCCGTTAGAGGTTTACCATCGATCATCAGATCAAAACGTTCCAACACTTCTTTATCCGATAATTCAAGAGCATCCACGAATTCACGCACGTCTTCATCCATGACCATATCACTCTGCTTCGTACGTCCAATCAAATAATCAATGGACACATCGAAGATGTCGGCAAGTCGTGTTAACACCTCGAAATCCGGTTTGCGCCGGTTTTTCTCGTAGTGGGAGAGAGCCGCTCTGGTGATATGAATGGAGTTCGCAAGTTCTTCTTGAGTAAGTCCCCGCTGTTCTCTTAATTCAGCAATGCGATTTCCGTAGCTCATAAGCTATTTCCCCCTGAACACCATCATATATATTGAAACAATCCTGAGCCAAGTCTTTGATCAGGGCAAGTTTTCCTGCAAATGTACTACGCCTCATTCGTCTCATATACTCCTGTAAATAGGTCTGTCTAAGGACAGCTCAAATTGTCGTAAATCAAAAGAACCATGTCCAAATACCGCTTGACATGATACGTTTTGTATCGTAAATTGAACGTATGGAGTTACAAAATGTATCATTCGAAGTATTTAAAGTGTTTCCACATTGCCCTGGCTTTATACCTTTCAGAGAGGAACAGGGGCAGTGCGTGCAGACTAATCCATTCTAAAAGGAATGAAATCATGAATTCAAAATTTCTTCAGGAATGGGCTGATCTCAAACCAAATGTCCATATGTACATTCAGGAGTTTCATGGAAAAATGGTAGACCGCAAAAGACGTCCCGTCCTGTTACTTGGTATGGACACACAAGCGATCACTTTCCTGAGCGACCTGAACCTGCCGGTAATATCAGAAATGCTAATAGGTTTGGATGTCGAAGACAGCCGTGTATGCGTCAGGCTTCATGCCAAGCTGCAGTGGAAGCAGCCCTTTGGAGAGCTAATATTGTATCATTCGAACTTGCATATTCACAAAGAGCAGACACTATATATAACTGGACAGTTAAACAGAATGCTCACTGAAGTTGAATTTGAGGCAGTTTCCCGTTTTGCGTATGAGAAGTTGGCAGACCCATCTCCTCAGTCAAAACCTTATCGTTACATCGATTTTACCATATAGTGTTGGTTAAATCTGAACAATTTCTGAACAAGCATGTACTTAACGCCATTTTACTATATTTCATAGCGTTATGCATTAGTTCTTTAACACCAAAAGCATTTGCGCAATGAATAAAGAGGCGAGGAGGATCATACATTGAGGAAGTTTGGATATGGTTGAAATGCACTGCCACATTTTATCCGGTCTGGATGATGGCCCTGTTCGAATGGAGCAGTCCGTTGCGATGGCTGAGAAGGCAGCAGCCTCAGGAATAACCTCCATTATTGCAACTCCGCATCACCTGAACGGACAGTACCACAATGAACCAATGGTAGTGAATCAGGCTGTTCATATGCTTCGTGCAGAGCTCGCCAAACGAAATATTCGTTTGCAGGTTAGACCCGGACAGGAGATCCGAGTGCACGACAGACTGATTGAAGACTTGTATGCAGGTAAGTGCTGCACACTTGCAGGCAGCCGCTACATGCTGCTGGAGCTGCCCTTTGGTCATATTCCCTCACAGTTCCCCGAAATACTGCATGAACTGCGAATCGCGGGAATTACCCCAATTATCGCTCATCCTGAGCGCAACCTTGTTATTTTGAAAAAGCCAATGCTGTTGTCCGATTATTTGAATCAAGGCGGACTGTGTCAGCTTACGGCTCAATCTTTCACGGGGCTTTTCGGACGAAAAGTTCAGAAGTGGTGTTTTCATTTTTGCAAAGAAAACGGGTTTCATTTCATTTCATCAGACGCACATGATGTGAGGCTGAGAACATTTGAATTAAACGGGGCCTATAGATTAATTGCTCGAAAGTTCGATTACAGTGTCGTTCAGATTCTCAAGGAAAATGCAGCCTTGTTGTGGTGTAACCAAACGGTGGAAGGGCAGAAGCCGCCTATTCGAAGACGCTATCGTTATTTTGAGGGGCTGCCCATGTTTCAACGGATGAAAAGCAAAGTTGAATGGAGGAAATGAGATGGGATTGAAGGAGTACATGGGGATTCTGCGCAAAAGGATCTGGATTATCGTTGCTTTTGTTCTGGTTGCATGCATCGGTGCGGGGGTGAAAAGCTACTTCTTTACAACACCTATATATGAAGCAAATTCAAAATTAATTGTGAATCAAGTCTATAACGCGAACGGTGTGCCTAACCTGGATATTTCCTCCATTCAAACAAATATTAAAGTAATCAGTTCCTACATGGAGATCATCAAATCTTCCGCTATCCTCGATAAAGTCGTTACTACATACCCCGATCTTGGTCTGACTGCCAACCAATTGGGTGAGAGCATTCGGGTATCTACCGCGAATGAATCCCAAGTGATGAGCCTGACCGCCTCAGGAATATCATCCGAGAAAGCGGCAAAAACGGTAAATGCAGTCGCAAAGGTATTTCAATCTCAAATCCCCGTCATTATGAAGGTCGATAACGTGACGATTCTTAGTGAAGCCAAACCTACAGAACTTTCCAAACCTATCAATGTTAAACCCGCACTGAATATCCTGATCAGTTTCTTCGTTGGATTAATGCTTGCTATCGGCTTTGTCCTTTTATTGGAATACTTGGATGACACCTTGAAAACGGAAGATGAATTGGAGAAGGAACTTGAAATACCTGCTCTTGCAGTCATCTCCAAAATACGTAAAGAAGAGGCACGTCCTTCCAAACAATCATCCACACCTCAAAAGAAAGTAGGAGATGGACAATATGTCACGGCAAACCAATGACAAAGGCAACCTCGTTACGGTCGCTAACCCAAAGTCTGTTTCGTCAGAGGCTTATCGAAAATTAAGAACTAACATTCAATTTTCTTCGATTGATAGTCAGATTAGAACGATAATGATCGCTTCTGCTGTCTCGGGTGAAGGTAAAACAACAACCATTGGAAATTTAGCTGTAGCGTATGCGCAAGAAGGGAAGAAAGTATTGCTCATGGATACGGATTTGCGCAAACCAGCGCTGCATCGAATGTTTAACGTGCCAAATCACATCGGATTAACGAGCGTGTTATCAAGCCAATATCAGGTAACCGAAGTGTTGCGGGAAACGGTTGTTGAAGGTTTACACGTGCTGACCTCTGGTCCGATTCCACCCAATCCTTCAGAAATGATCGGCTCACGAAAAATGCTTGCACTGCTTGAGGATCTAAAGGAGGAATATGATGTCATTCTATTTGACACTCCACCTGTTTTGACTGTAACGGATGCGTTAATTATCAGTTCACTATGTGATGGCGTCATTCTTGTTGTCAGTGCAGGCAAGGTCAAAAAGGATCTTGTAAAAAAAGCAAAGGGCTATTTGGAACATGTGAATGCACGTATTTTGGGTGCGGCGTTGAATAATGTCCAACAATCCAAAAGACGTTACGGTGAGGAGGCATAGAAGCTCATTTACCGTGAATCACGTTGACCCTTCATCTACCATTTTAAGGTCATGTCTACTACACCTTTATCAAGGTAGGCACTCGGTCACACTGTGGGTAGTGTACCTTAGACGTTAATCGTCAAGGGTGTGACGTGAGGCAGGGTTAAATGCCCAATAAAAACAATATTTTTGCTCTTGATGTCATGTGGTTCTGATTTCATAAAAATAATAGAGGATAGGGTGGTATTTATGAGTAGAGTTAGGAAAGCAATTATTCCTGCGGCGGGTCTGGGAACCCGATTTTTGCCTGCCACAAAGGCGATGCCTAAAGAAATGCTCCCTATCGTTGATAAGCCAACGATTCAATACATTGTTGAAGAAGCCATCGCTTCAGGTATTGAAGATATTATTATTGTGACGGGAAAGGGAAAACGTGCAATTGAGGATCATTTTGACAGTGCATTTGAGCTGGAGCAGAACCTGCTTGAGAAAGGAAAACTTTCTTTGCTTGAAGAAGTCAAAAAATCCTCCAATGTGGACATTCATTACATAAGACAAAAGGAACCGTTGGGTCTGGGACATGCCGTTTGGTGCGCGCGAAACTTTATAGGCAGCGAACCTTTTGCCGTGCTGCTTGGTGATGACATTGTTGTTTCGGATGTCCCCTGCACTCGGCAGCTGATTCAGCAGTATGAGACGGTTCAACAATCGGTCCTGGGCGTGAAGACGGTAAGCCCAAGCGAGACCTATAGATATGGGATCATTGATCCTCTATGCACGGAAGGACGATTGTCTTCAGTTAACAGCATGGTAGAAAAACCGCCATTGGGTTCGGCTCCGTCCAATCTGGCGATTATGGGGCGATATATCCTGACTCCTGATGTATTTAAGTATTTGGAGCAGCAGCATATTGGAGCTGGTGGGGAAATACAGCTGACAGATGCATTGCAGAAGTTGAACAATGAGGAAGGTCTGTATGCCTATGATTTTGAAGGCACGCGTTACGATGTTGGCGAGAAGCTGGGTTATATTCTAACTACCCTTGATTTTGCATTGAATAATGCGGATCTTCGAGCCTCCGTACTCACTTCAATTGAAGAAATTTTAATGAGAGAACAAGCAAATCAACGGCTGTTAGTGGCGGGAGGTGATAATCTGTGAATTTATCAGGAACAGAATATGTTGTAAATCATGAAACTGCGGCCCTAGAAGGAAGTGCAGCTGTTCTGGGCCAGACTTATTCGCAGCGGCTCGGAGGATACGCCAATTTTTGGAAACCCCTAATCGACGTTACAGCAGCCGCGATACTGCTGCTTGCGGTTTCGCCTGTGATGATACTGTTATCTATATTGATTAAGGTTGATTCGAAGGGTTCTATCATTTTTCGCCAAGACCGTTATGGGAAAAATGGAGTCAAGTTCAGTATTTATAAATTCAGAACGATGTATGTAGATGCACCCAAATACAGTGTTTCTCCTACGAGCAGTCTGGACCCGAGGATTACAAGAGTTGGTCGATTTCTTCGAAAAACGAGTCTGGATGAATTACCGCAGCTGCTCAACATTCTCAAAGGAGAAATGAGTTTTATCGGGCCAAGACCTGAGCTGAAAACGATCGTGGAGCAGCACTATACCGAGTTGGAACGCAGACGTTTTCTCGTAAAACCGGGAATTACCGGCCTGTGGCAGGTAAGCGAAGCACGTAAAGAGCCAATCCACCACAACTTGCAATATGATTTTCATTATATCTTAAATATGTCTTTGGTCATGGATCTTAAAGTTATCATTCGAACGGTACGTGTCATGATTAAAAGCAATACATTTTAAGCTGCTGAATTGGAGGATGATTGGATTGAAACATATTGTTGTTACGGGGGCAGCGGGATTCCTGGGATCGCATCTTGTCAAATCTCTAATTAGTAAAGGACATCGGGTAACCGGGTTGGATAATCTCTCCACCGGTATGATTTCCAATTTGCGAGAGGTGGCGAAAAGCCCCCTTTTTTCTTTTGCTGAAGTCGATGTTACGAACCGGGAGGCGCTCGATTTTCTGAATCAAGAACCCGTGGAGGAAATCTATCATCTTGCATCACCCGCTTCTCCCAAATTCTATCAAGCCAGTTCGATAGAGACAATCTGGGTCAATACGCAGGGGACCTATCATATGCTGGAGCTGGCTCGCAATAAAAAAGCTCGATTCCTATACTCCAGTACGAGTGAGGCCTATGGGGATCCTGAGGTCCATCCACAACCCGAGAGTTATCGCGGGCATGTGAATACATGGGGCCCCCGAGCTTGCTACGATGAGTCCAAGCGTTTGGGGGAAGTGCTGTGTTACGAATATTACACAAAATATCAGGTAGCTGTAAGAGTTGCCCGTATTTTTAACACGTATTCTGCAGGCCTACGCAACGATGATGGCAGAGTCATCTCGAATTTTGTGACTCAGGCACTTACAGGTCAGGATATTACAGTGTATGGTGATGGTTCGCAGACCCGGTCATTCTGCTACGTAGACGACAATATCGAAGGCCTTGAGAAATTGATGGCGTCGGAACAGGCAGAGGGGGAAATCGTTAACATAGGTAATCCATCTGAATACAGCGTGGTTGAAGTAGCCCACATGATCAAAAGGCTGACACAATCGGAAAGTCAAATTGTATATATGCCTTTGCCTCAAGACGATCCGAAAGTCAGAAGACCGGTGATCGATAAAGCGAAGGAACTGCTGGATTGGGAACCAAAAATCAGCCTGGAAGAGGGGCTGGGACAAATGATTCAACATTATCGTTCCATGCTGCTTGGGGCAATCTGATCCCATGGCCAAAATAATGATTGCCCACAGTCTGTACCCGCCGGATATGATTGGAGGTGCGGAAGTTTCTACTCAGATCCTGGCCCAAACGATAAACCGTCAATATGAAGTACAGGTTATGACGGTTGGTGGACATAATGACAGCCAGGTCCGAACCGACATCGTAAACGGAATCAACGTGATTCGCCTTCCCTATAACAATCGGTATTGGATTGGAGAACATGGAAGAAATTCATCTGTTCTAAACAAGGTCGTGTGGCGGGTTCGAGATATTTTCAATTTCAGACAGTATCAGCATATTAAGAAGCATCTTACCGAACATAAACCTGATCTGGTGCATACGCATAACCTCGCTGGACTAAGTCTGGCCATGTGGAGAGCTGCTCACGAGTTGAATATCCCTGTAGTACACACCATTCATGATTTTGCTCTTATTGATCCAATAAAGATACCTGCATATTCCAAAATGTATAGATTGATCTCCAAAAGGTTCAGCCGCATGACTGCATCGGTTATTGGAGTTTCCAATCACATTCTGGGTACGCATACCTCGCTAGGACTATTTGAAAACTCCACGAAACATGTCATATACAACATTGTTGATAACAATCCATGTGCCGCGGAACGGTATAAAGAGAAAAAGGTGAATACAAGCGGACCGATGATCGTCGGATATTTTGGGCAGCTCACGGATGTGAAGGGTGTGGATCATCTGATTCGTGCAGTCAAGGCGCTTGGTCCTGACATTGTCGAGAAACTGTATATCTTTGGTGACGGTCCATTGTTGGATTCATTGAAAGAGTGTGCGTTACCGGATCATCGTATTGAATTCAAGGGTAAGATCCCCAAAACGGATGTCATGAAATATATGGCAGCGGTAGATCTGGTCATTGTTCCCTCTACGTGGAATGAACCCTTTGGATTAGTCGTGATTGAAGCCTATCAAGTGGGTACACCGGTGTATGCCTCGCGGGTTGGAGGTATGGCCGAGATCCTGCTCAATACGGAGAAATATTCGTTTCAACCTAATAGCTCAGAAGATATAACCCGTTCTATTCTGGAATACTTTCATATGAGTGAAAGCGAGAAGGTGGCGTTAAAGGAGCAATGCCATCAATACAGCCTGACTTTTAATGAATCTTACCAGCTCCAAAAACATGCGGATGTTTACGATAGGCTTATCGGGTGTGGAGGTTAAGATGCAGACGATTTCCATGAATAGAGGCAAACCTGTATATATCACTTCGGATGTCGAATCAAAGGGATCAGCATATCAGGTTATGTTTTACGTTTTGCTGGTGTATCTGTCGTTTTACGGTCTGGTATCGGTCTATGTGGATAACATTGTGTTTCGCTCACTTAAGGACGTCGGAATGCTTTTGTTAGCTGTAGTCGGTATGAGCAGGCTGTATCGCGGTCAGCCTAATTTCATCGTTTTGTTTCTGTTCCTGTTTAGTTCGATATTATTCATAGGTTCTATGAATCTTCTTCTGGGCGGGAGCATCGTCTCGTGGGTGTACGGAGTGAAGGTTACTTTTTTGCCTATGTTAATGTTATTTGCCGGAATGTATATAGCTGAAAAAAAGGCGATCTATACATTTGCCAGAACCAATCTAATCATTCTGTTTCTGTTAATTACAGGCTGGCTGATCCAGTATTCTCTAGGGATTGATAAGCTTATTTCGTTAGGTTTTGTTTATGGTGTAAACATCAAGCATTATCTGGAAGGAGTTCCCCGTCTGAATTCCATCACGGTGTCTCCGGATAGCTATGCATATGCTCTGTTGATAACAGGACTAATTGCTGAAAAAGTCCGAACAGCAGAAAAGTATCGTTTATTTCAGATGTTTATCCGTTTGCTCGTTTTCAGCTTCCTGCTTTTATCCACGATCCGATCTGCTTTGGTCTTCTGGATCATCTATCAGATCGTGACATTTGTTCTCCGTGTTCGCAAATACAATCGTAATAATATGCTGCTGCTGTCCGCTGTGTTCCTACTGCTGCCGGGAGCAGTCGTGTTTGGATTTCGTTTAATGGAGAACTATAATCTGCTTTCCATCAATTCTATGTTAGTACGATTTCAGAGCTGGGGATCTTATTTGACATCTCCATTTACAATGAACGGCGTGATTGGGAACGGAATCGGCGCGGTAGGTGCAGCCAGCCGCCGAACCCATATGCTTGGTTTGGAATCTCGTGATTACCCGGTAGACAACCAGTACTTTTCATTCTATGAACAGATCGGTTGGATCGGTATTATTTATCTGGTTGTTTTGTTTGCATGGATGGCGGCATGCCTTCATAAACGAATGATAAGTCTTCCCGCAGCCGATGCTATGAGATTGCCTCAGATGGCCATTGCACTGTTAATGGGTGCGGCAGCAGCCAGTTTTACTACAAATGTACTGGAGCTGTTCCCAGGAAATGTATCGATATGGCTGGTTGTTGGCATGGCACTATATCAACAAAGGGATGTAGACGAAATACCAATACAAAGCAGGTGAGGGTATTCATGAAGGTTTTGCATATAGGAGAATACGTTGTGGGTGGTGTAGCAACCTATCTAAACGAACTAGCAGCGTATCAAAGTCAATTTTTCGATGTGTATTTAATGATGAGCGACTACAATTCAGCCTCTGATTTTGACTTGGACCCGGATCATATCCTGCGTTACGAGTATAGACGTCATCCCAAGTATTTCTTGTCGGCCATGAACTGCATTCGCAAAGCGATTCAACGTATTCAACCGGATATCATTCATATCCACAGCTCTTTTGCAGGGATGCTGGCAAGGAGCTTATTTTTTGTTTTCCCCCCAAAAGCCAGTGTGTTTTATTGTTCTCACGGGTGGTCTTTTTTAATGGATACCAAACCTAGGCTGAAAAAGGCTTACTACATGATCGAGAAAATGTTGGAGTTCAAGACGGACTTTATTATTAATATTTCAAAATATGAATTGGAACAATCCGTACGTTTAGGCATGTCATCTACCAAATCCAGATTCGTATATAGTGGTTTGCGAGAAAGAAATTCAAGACCTTCATCAGAATCCAACACTTCAGTTCTCCTCGATCCTGTAAAAGGAGATAACGTGATCCGGCTTTTATTTGTTGGCCGATATGATCGTCAGAAGGGATTGGATGTGCTTCTGGACGTACTCGCCCAATATCCGGATCTTCAGGACCTGACCCAATTGTATGTGATCGGAGACAGTGTGCTTGAAAAAAACGAGTGGACATTTCCGGAGAATGTCGTACGTCTAGGGTGGGTGGACAACGCTTCGATTGACCTGTATTACCAGCAATGTGATGCCGTTATTATGCCATCTAGATGGGAAGGGCTTCCGCTGGTTGCACTCGAAGCAATGAAGAATCGTAAAGCGGTTATATCGAGCAGCCGTGCCTCCTTGCCGGAACTGGTATCGCATGAAGTTAACGGATACATTTTTGATCTCGATCAGCCCGAGGAATTGGTGCACATATTGAGACGACTGAATAAGAAGAAGTTAACTGAAATGGGAGAAATCGGACGCAGTATATTTGTGGAAAAGTTCAGTGCGGATCGGATGAATGAAGAGTTTGTCAGCTTGTATTATGAAGCTCGCAATGTGAATGTAACGCTTCAGCACGGCACACTTACCTCACGTTCTGAAAACTATAACAGGAATGGAGAGTCACCTAAACATGAATACGATATACATTAATGCTCGCTTTTTGACTCAGACCGTTACGGGAGTGCAGCGGTATGCCATCGAACTCATGAAAGAAATCGATAAACTCATTGATTGCGGAGAAGTTGACGGCACGAAGTATGAGTTCTGTTTGCTTTCTCCAACCAATGTACTCACTCATTTGGATTTAAAACATATTCGTCATCGGAGCGTCGGGAAACTCAAGGGGCATGCATGGGAACAGTTTGAACTTCCGTTCTATTCCAAGGGTGGACTGTTAATTAACCTGTGCAATACTGGTCCGGCGTTTAAACGTAATCAGGTGGTCACCATTCATGATGCATCTGTCTTCAGTTACCCTAACGCATTTTCGTTTGCTTTTCGCTCATGGTATCAGTTTTTGACTGTACGTTTGGGGAAAATCTCTAAACGGGTGATCACCGTATCCAACTTCTCCAAGGGAGAGTTGATTCAACATTGTAAAATTGCTGCACAAAAAGTTTCCGTTACGCATCTGGGCATTGATCATATTCATGAAAGGCAGGCGGCTCAAGGTACGCTTGAGAAATATGGCATTGAATCACCATACGTTTTGGCTGTAAGCACGATGAACCCCTATAAAAATTTCAAGCTGATATTCGAAATTTTACCTGAAGTAAAGGCTCAGAACCTGAATGTCGTCATTGTTGGCTCACAAAACAGCAAGGTCTTCAGCAGTCATATTCAGGATGAATCAGAGGCTGTTCAATGGGTGGGATATGTATCGGATGAGGAACTTAAGGCACTTTACGAAAATGCAGCAGGTTTCATATTCCCCTCATTGTATGAAGGTTTTGGATTACCCCCACTCGAAGCAATGGCATTAGGATGCCCGGTAATTGTCTCCTCCAGAGGGTCTATTCCTGAAGTTTGCGGAGAGGTCGGTTTATATTTTGATCCCCATCAGCCTCAAGAGGCAGCTTCGCGATTGGTGGAAATTTCATCTAATCCGGAACTGGTGCAGCAATTATCCGCCAAGGGTAAGGAACACTCTTCCTTCTTTTCCTGGAATAAATGTGCCAAAGATACGATTAACATCATTATGAATGCAGTATAACGGAGTATTTCAAGAAAAAAACGGCAAGTCTGAGGTGAGAACATGAGGGCATCTGTAGCCATTTGCACACATAACCGAGGCAGTGATACGATGCAGGCGATCGAAAGTCTGTTGAAAGGCGATACCGATGCTGCATCCTATGAAATTCTGGTCATTGATAACTGTTCCACGGATCATACCAAAGTATTATTTGAGTCTATGGATTTCCCTGCACATGTACGTTATGTATACGAGTCTCGATTGGGACTATCCTTCGCAAGGAATAGGGCAATTGAAGAAGCAGAAGGGGAAATTGTCATGTTTCTGGATGATGATGCCTTGGCTTCAACGTCATGGATTAGAGAAGTCGTGAAAATATTTGATATGGATGCTGCCATAGGATGTGTAGGGGGAAAGATTACTCCCATATGGGAAGGCGGAAAGCCGGATTGGATACCGGACGATTTTGTGAGTATGTACTCCATTTTGGACTTTTCGAACGAAATCGTAGAGATGAGTGATCCCCATATTCCATTTGGAGCGAACGTTTCTTTCAGAAAGAGTATATTTAAGGAAATTGAGCCATTCAGAACGGATTTGGGGCGAATAGGAAAAAATCTATTGTCTGGTGAAGAAACGGATCTCATCGGACGTGTTCGAGCAAAATATAAGATTTATTACAATCCATACGCAGCGGTTGAACACAAGATTTCAAAAAGCAGGCTTAATCGACGCTGGTTGCTGCGCAGAGTCTATTGGCAGGGAATCAGTGATGCAGCTTTACAGCAGAAAAATTCAAGCGGAATCTTCAAGCATCTGTTGGTTATCATTCTAGCATGCGTCTATATCATCGTTTCCATGACGAACGTCAAAAAAGTCACCAAGGGGTTAGCTAAAATCGTTTATCGGAATGGGAGTATCGTTGGGACTTTTCGTAAAAGTAAAGGAATGAATGTCTAATGAGCAGCGTCGCAGCTCCCTCAACTCGGCAGTTTGGTTTGCTCCATACGATTCTTATGACGAGTTTCGCTAATATTTTGATTATGGCCGTAACGACGCTTACCTCCATTCTGACAGCTCGCATGTTTGGGGCAGAGGGAAGAGGTGAACTGGCGGCGGTTTTGTTCTGGCCATCTTTTCTGTCGGGGCTCGCAGCTTTGGGGCTGCCGACTTCATTGATCTTTAATGTAAAAAGAAATCAGCATCAGCTGTCGACGTATATCGGTATGAGTTTTGCGATCCAGGTACCCATTAGTGTAATTGTAGGATGTATTAGCTGGTATGGGGTATCCTTTTGGCTGGGCGGGTATTCGGAATCGATTATAGTTCTGGCTCAGTGGTATACAGTGCTCATGGTTCCTCTGCTGCTGCTTATGGGTGTTCTTGCGGCATCTGCACAGGGAACTGAACGATTCATTATTTATAATCTTTCACGTCTGCTTGTACCTTGCTTTAACTTGATTGGTCTGCTTATATTGTGGATTTCCGGTACATTGACAGTCGAACGTGCTGTAGTGACAAGTCTGATTTCGACACTAATCGTATTAGGCATGTACATGTACATGATGCGAACTCATATTTTTGAGTCGGTTGGTACGCTGTTCCGCCAATTCAAAGCCGGTATGGAGCTCTTCAACTACGGTGTTCGCGTATATGGCGTTGAGCTTCTCGGAACGCTTTATACGCAGTTTGACAAGATTATTATCATCACACTGCTTACTCCGCGTGATTTCGGTTTGTATTCAGTGGTTTTTGCGCTGTCCAGAATGTTCGATGTTGTTCAAAATGCGATCGCAAACGTCATTTTCCCAAAAGTCGCTGGCAAGGATAAAGACCAGGTTTTGTCGTTAGTGGGCAGAGCTTTTCGGATCAGTATTTTTCTAATGACTCTAATTGTTGTACCAAGCATGTTTATCGGGCGTTATTTTATCGGTCTTTTCTATGGCGAAGAATTTTTGCAAGCAAGTACAGTATTTTATTTACTTTCGTTTGAATGCATCATTGGTGGAGGTTCATGGATTCTCGCTTCGGCGTTCAATGCGCTTGGGCGGCCAGGTGTTATTCTGTTAAGGCAGATATGTGCGCTGGCTGTGACAGTTACGTTATTTTTTATACTTACACCAACATTCGGTCTTAATGGGATCGGCGTGGCATTGTTAGCGGGGGCGATGGTCCGGATTTTGATGTCTTTGATCTCGATTTCCCTCCTATTCAAACTTCCTATGCGCCGCATGCTCTACAACAAAGAAGATATCGTATTTCTGAGAAGAAAATTCAGAGAGAAAAATCCATTCAAAGGAGCCGGGAAAGATGCCGAACGTGCAGCAGATTCATCCCATGAGTGAATTGAAACAGCGTCTTGAACAGATCTTGGAGGTCATTCCTCCGCGTTCAAAAGTTTATTATATCGATTATCCCGTTCATAGTAATTGCGGCGACCTTTTGATCATGAAAGGAACAGAGGCCTTTTTCAAGGATAATCAAATTCAAGTGATCCAGCGGTTCAGCGTGTATGATTTTGACGAGCGAATGGACATTCCTCGTGATCATATCCTTGTTTTGCACGGAGGAGGAAACTTCGGTGATTTGTACTTAATGCATCAGAACTTGCGGGAAAAAATAGTGGAAAATTATCCGCATCATCGGATCGTACTGCTGCCGCAGACTGTCTATTACCAAAGTGAAGAAGCTTTGCGACAGACCGTCTCTATTTTTAATAAACATAAAGATCTTCATCTATACCTTAGAGATGAGAAATCATTTCAGCTTATATCGGATCATTTCCCGAATTGTAAGGCGAGATTAATGCCTGATATGGCACACCAACTGTGGCCTATTCCGTTCAAGGGATCACCAAGTAAGGAGAGGTTAAACTTTCTACGAATGGATATTGAAGCAGGCGATGAACAAGCTGCTGTCGCTTCCCAGATGCAGGACAATACGCTGGATTGGCATACACTGTATAACAGGTACGAGAGAAAACTGGTGCAGTGGGCAGGAGGCGGGCTTCGTAGAATGAAAGGAAGCAAACTGCTTCAGTTAGGATGGAGGCTGTACAGCGATTATTTGGTCAATAAGGCAATTCGTCGTTTTGCCAAATACGAAACCATTTATACCTCCCGATTGCACGGACATATTCTGTCCTGTTTGATGGCCAAACCCAATGTGCTTATTGACAACTCCTATGGTAAAAATTCCGGTTACTATCATCTCTGGACGCATAAAGTTAACACGGCAAATCTGGCTGAAACCATATCTGGAAGCATATCTGTGAAGCCGAATTACAGAGAGAAACAAACAATAACAGTCTAAAGCCGAATACACGAATTGGAGTGGTTGCTTTGAGAATTGTACTTCTATCCGGCGGATCGGGCAAAAGGTTATGGCCGTTGTCCAACGACACAAGGTCCAAGCAATTTTTGAAAGTACTTGAAGGTGAAGATGGACAGACGGAATCGATGGTACAGCGCGTATGGAGGCAGCTGGAACGTACAGGGCTTGGTGGGCAGGCAGTGATTGCAACGAGCAAACCTCAGGTGGAAATTTTGAGAAGCCAGCTGGGTTATGACGTAGATCTGGTTGTGGAGCCTGAACGCAGGGACACCTTTCCTGCCATTGCTTTGGCAGCCGTATATCTATACTCCGTGCAGGGAGCCGGCTTAAATGAAACGGTCGTGATGCTTCCCGTTGATCCCTACGTGGACGAATCCTTTTTTTATAAAGTTACAGAGCTGGAGAGCGTGCTGCACGAGTCCGGTGCAGAACTGGCCTTAATTGGAGTAAAACCGACGTATCCTTCCGAGAAGTATGGATATATCATTCCAGAGCAGCTTGAAACCAAGCAATCCGAGCGTTACACCAAAGTATCCCGTTTTCATGAGAAACCCCGTGAAGCTGAAGCGGCAGAGATGATTGAACAATCTGCCCTTTGGAATTGCGGGGTTTTTGCATTCAAGCTGAATTATCTAATCAATCTGCTGATTTCACTGGAGCTGCCCATTCAATATGAAGAAATGCTGAAGCAGTACGGCAGATTGCAGAAAATCAGCTTTGATTACCAGGTGGTGGAGAAGGCTCGTCATATTGTCGTCACACCGTATGAAGGATATTGGAAAGACCTGGGCACATGGAACACCCTGACGGACGAGATGAGCACCCATATTGTAGGCAAAGGTGTCATGACAAACAGTACCGTCAATACACATCTGATCAATGAATTAAACATTCCGGTATGTGTGCTGGGCGTATCCAATCTTATCGTCGCGGCAAGTCCTGACGGCATTCTCGTTAGTGAGAAAGAGGCAAGTCCGCAGATTAAAGAGGTGCTGAAGGATAGCGCTGAGCGACCTATGTATGAGGAACGCCGATGGGGCTGTTACAAGGTTCTGGATTATACACGCAATGTCAAAGGAGAAGAGGTACTAACCAAGCGCATTATCATTGAACCCAATAAAAACTTTTCTTATCAGTACCATCTCGAGCGAAATGAAGTTTGGACCGTTGTCTCGGGTCAAGGTGAGTTCATTCTGGATGGTGAGCTGAGGCCGCTTCATCAGGGCGATGTCGTTGTGATTCCTGCAGGCGGGAAACACAGTGTAAAGGCAGTGACAGAACTCGAAATTATCGAGGTGCAGATGGGCCGAGAACTGGTAGAAGAGGATATCGTGCGCGTTGAGATGGAGTGGCAGGATATTTTACTAAATTGCGTGAATTGGAGGGAAACAAGATGAATATTGCGGTGATTGGAACGGGATACGTAGGTCTTGTATCGGGGGTATGTTTTTCGGAGATCGGCAATCAGGTCATCTGTGTAGACAACAATGAGGACAAAGTAGAGATGCTGAACAAGGGCGTCGTGCCCATCTACGAACCTGGTCTTCAAGAGTTGATGACCTCCAATATGCAGGCAGGCAAATTATCCTTCACTTCCAAGATCGGTGAGGCAGTACACCAGGCAGACATTGTATTTATTGCGGTAGGCACTCCATCTCTTCCTAATGGCGAGGCCAACCTGAGTTATGTAGAGCAGGCAGCGTACGAAATCGGGACCCACATCGAAAGCTACAAAATAATCGTGACCAAAAGCACCGTCCCTGTAGGTACCAATGACCGTATTCGTGATCTCATTCGCAGCATATCTTCTCAGCCCTTCGACATGGCCTCGGTTCCCGAGTTTCTGCGTGAAGGATCGGCGATCAAGGATACGCTGAACCCCGATCGGATTGTAATCGGAACCAGCAGTAATCGGGCCATTCAAACGTTGAAGAAGCTTCATCGTCCATTGACCAACAATCTGGTCATCACAGACATCCGCTCGGCCGAAATGATTAAATATGCCTCCAACGCATTTCTGGCAACCAAAATCTCATTTATTAATGAGATTTCGAATATTTGCGAGAAAGTCGGAGCTGATGTTACACGCGTTGCAGAAGGCATGGGGTATGACAAGCGCATTGGGGCTTCCTTTTTGAAGGCGGGTATCGGTTATGGAGGATCTTGTTTTCCCAAAGATACGCAGGCGCTGATCCAGATTGCAGGCATGGTCGATTATGATTTCAGGCTGTTGAAATCCGTCGTGCAGGTGAATCAGGATCAGCGTATGCAGGTCATTTACAAGCTGGAGGAAGCGATCGGGTCACTGGCTGGTAAAACGATTGCGGTCTGGGGGCTTGCGTTCAAACCGGATACGGACGATGTTCGTGACGCTCCGGCCATTGATATTATTCAATACTTAATAGATGCTGGAGCTGCAGTCAAAGCGTATGATCCGATTGCAGCAGATAACTTCCGTAAAGAGATCGACATAACCTCCATCTCGTGGGGGAATAACCCGCTCCAAGCTGCCGAGGGTGCAGATGCAATCTGTGTGCTGACGGAATGGAAAGAGTTTGCCCAGGTAGATCTGAATGCATTAGCTAAAATGATGAAGGTGCCGGTTATGATTGATGGCCGCAATGTTTACAGTGCAGAACAGATTCAGGCATCTGCCATCCAATATTACTCGGTGGGACGTCCGAGTCTGACCAAGCTGGAAGGGAAAGCAGCAGCGATCATTTGACGGGCTGATGAATATTAAGAATATGAGTGAGGAAGATCCCCATGAAAAAGTGGATGAAATGGACAGCATGGCTGGTTTCGCTGTTTGTTATCGTTGTATTCGGTTACGCCATCTATCTCTATCAATCGGTCAAATCAACCGCAGATCAGATCTATGAGCCGCGAAATCCGGTGCAGCCTGTTGCGGTAACTGATGAGAGAGGCGGACTTCAGGTGGATATCAACCGCAAAGAGCCTTTCAATGCACTGATCCTAGGGGTGGATGAGCGCCCGAATGACAGAGGCCGTTCGGATACAATGATTGTTCTAAGTGTAAATCCGGGGAAAAAGAAAGTGCTTATGTTTAATATTCCGCGGGATACGCGAACGGAAATAGTGGGGCGCAGCACCGAAGACAAGATCAATCATGCGTACGCCTTTGGAGGCGTGGATATGTCTCTGGCTACCGTGGAGCAATTTTTGGGCACGCCCATTCACTATTACATGAAAGTAGATATGGAGGGCTTCTCCAAAATTATTGATCTGTTAGGTGGAGTAGATGTGAATAACCCTTTTGCCTTTGATTATGAAGGGAGACGGTATGAGCAGGGCAGTATCCACCTGGATGGTGCTGCAGCACTCGGGTTCTCCAGAATGCGTTACGATGATCCGAAGGGAGACTTGGGCCGTAATGATCGTCAGCGGGAGGTGCTGAAACAGCTGCTGAAGAATACGATGCAGTTCTCCAGTGTGCTTCATCTTCAGAATATGCTTGATGAACTGGGAACACATGTCAGGACTGATCTAACATTTGATGAGATGAAAGAGCTGCTTCTGGACTATCCAGGTGATCTGGAAGAGATTGATACGGTAGAAATCAAGGGTAAGGGTGAGAAACTCAACGGAATTTATTATTTTATCGTCAATCAGCAGGAAAAGGATCGCATTCATGGAATACTGAAGCAGCATCTGGAGCCGTAAAGATAGTCTGCAGTACTGCAAGGAAAGTGGTGAAAACATTGCTCAAGACGGAGGGACGGAAAGCAAGTAAAATACGAAAACAGCAGCGAAAGCCTCGAGCATACACCTATATTTTTTGGCTGATGCTGGCCGGATGCTGGATTGCTGTCATTTGGTCGTTATCCGGTCAATCTTATCAGCAGCAGGACATCCAGCCGTGGCTTCATCGATTAACCCAACAGGTGCACATCGGGGTCATACTACCCGATGTGCACCTGTTTTATAATGGTCAGGAGTATTCGCTGCAGCAGAGACCTTACGCGTTTATCGAGTTTGTATTTCGTAAGACTGCACATTTGTTTGTGTATGCTGTACTCGCCGTGCTGGTTTATGGAGGATTGCGATACAAGAGAGTACGTGTAATGACCTGTATTATTACGGCCCTGGTCATTGTAGTGATCATTGCCTCCACCGACGAATATATCCAACAGTTCAGTCCTAATCGGACAAGTTCAATCTGGGATGTCGGTGTGGATTTGATCGGCGGGTGCTGCGGGATCGCGATTTATACCGGGATCAGAGCTTTATTAACCAAAAGAAAAAATTGATTTCCCAGGAAATGCAGTTTCCTGTCTCATTGAACTTCTACTTGTCTGCCAACCATCATAATTATGGGATAGCAGGACAAGGAGGCTGGATTATGCTGCGAAGAAGAAATCGGAATACAATGCTCAAAAGGATCGCTTTTATATTGTTCGTGCTGCTTTTACTGTGGCTGATCGGCAGGAGCTTACCCGCATTGTTCCGTGCAGATGCCCCTGATGGGGCTGCAGCAGCAGCGGAAGAGTTCTATAAATACGAGCAATCAGGTGACTTCGGGAGCTCCTGGGAGCTGTTTCATCCATTAATGAAAGAACGATTCCCGAAGAGTGCCTATGTCCAGAACAGGGCGCATATTTTCATGCAGCATTTTGGTGTGCAGACCTTTAAATTACAGATGGAATCGCCGGAGCGGGAGTTCGATGTGCAGATCATTCAAGGCGTGAAACCTTTTCCGGAAGCTTACAAAATAAAAGTTACACAGACGTATTCCGGAACCTTTGGGGAATTTGATCTAGTGCAGATGTGTTATCTGGTACAGGATGGTAAGGAATGGACGCTGCTGTGGTATTATCCAGATGAGAGGAATACCGACACTGAAAATAAGTCGTGAGCGATTCTGCTGCATAACAGCAGTGAATGAATCGACTGTTACATATTATGTTATGTATTTGAAGGTTGACCGGACCGATTTGTATCATTAGTCCCTGATCAAGCGCTGTAAATGCGAGACTTTTGTCGCGTTTATAGCGCTTTTTTTAGTTTTGGCCCTGTTTTTATGCTTAAAAAGCTTGACAATAGTCCCGGTGTCAAGTAAATTACGAATTAGGATACAAAATGTATCAATTTTCAGCGTCTAACGACAAATAACAGGGGACCAGAGGCTCCCTGTGAGGGGAAGGTATTCCATTGAATGAAACGGGCCGCTTTTACTGTGTCAGTTGTGGGATGATTGTGTCGGTCGCCAGAGACGAAGCCTTGAAGGATGAGGGCTGCGGAGGCAATCACGTGTTTCGTACCGGATTTTATCGGAGTGAAATGCCGCTTGGATACTGTGAAGCGTGTGTAGTTGAGTCAAAACGAGAAGGGAAATCCCAGTTTGCAGGACAATATACTAAAGATTATGATACACTATGCTCATATGAGAAACGGGCATAACATAAGCCCGTCCATGAAGGAGAGGATTGAATGCAGCAGGAGCCGGTTGTCCGACTTCAGGGTGTCAGTAAAATCATTTCCTCCCGATCATTGGTCAGCGACCTGACCCTGGATATTTCTCCGGGGCAGGTTTTTGGTTTTTTAGGACCGAATGGCGCGGGGAAAACAACGACTATTCGTATGATGGTCGGTTTGATGTCCATTAGTAAAGGAGATATTTTGATCTCTGGACACAGTGTGAAGAATGAGTTTGAAAAGGCCATATCCCAGGTAGGCGCAATAGTAGAAAATCCGGAAATGTACAAGTTTCTGACCGGATACCAGAATCTGGTGCACTTTGCCCGCATGTCGCCGGGTGTTACCAAGGAGCGTATTACAGAAACCATTGAGCGTGTAGGCTTGACAGCCCGCATTCACGACAAGGTCAAAACCTATTCCTTGGGTATGCGCCAGCGTCTTGGTGTCGCACAGGCTATACTACATAGACCTAAGCTGCTTGTTCTGGATGAGCCAACCAATGGTCTGGACCCTCAGGGGATTAGGGAGCTGAGAGATTATCTGCGGCTTCTCACGCATGAAGAAGGGATCACCGTCTTTGTATCGAGCCATCTGTTGTCCGAGATGGAATTGATGTGTGACACCGTGGCTATTATTCAGAACGGCAAACTGATCGATGTTCGAAATCTGCGGGATGAGCAGGGTTCAGATGCTTTAATTGAAGTTGGCTTTGAAGTGAATGAGGCTGAGCGTGCTGTCCAACTTTTGGAGGGAGAGGCCGTTATTCAGGGTAACGTTATCGTCATGTCTCTCTCACGTGAACAGATTCCGGAGGTGAATGCCAGACTGGTACGTGAAGGCGTGCAGGTTTACGGCATTCGCAGTGTGACTCGTACGTTGGAAGATCAATTCTTGCAAGTGACTGGAGGTGGCGGTATTGGGTAGTTTCGGCAATCTGCTGCTGAATGAAAATATGAAAGTGTTCCGTCGTGTGCGCACCTGGGTTATGTTAGCTATTCTTGCTCTGATATCGCTTCTAATGCCTGTGTTAATGAAGCAGGGGATGGGAACAAGCGATGTGCTGTATTGGCAGCCAGCAGCTACAACGGTTCAAATTGCATTTTTCCTGAATACGATTTTCTGTGTCGTCGTTGCAGCCGAATCGGTTGCGGGTGAATTTACGTGGGGCACCATTAAACTGTTACTCATCCGTCCGTGGTCACGCAGCAAAATTCTGGCTTCCAAATATCTGACGGTAGTGGGCTTCAGTATACTAAGTACACTACTCGTCATTGGTATGGCCATGCTCAGTTCTTATATTCTGTTCTCCCATGATGTTTCGGTAGAGAGTGGTGTAATGGCAGGCGATGCGTTTACGAGATGGAGCTATCTGTATATCGACCTTTTCATTACACTCGCGATTGCTTTTATGGTATCTTCTGTATTTCGTTCGGGTGCGCTTGCAATCGGTTTGTCCTTGTTTATCATGTTCACGCAAAATATATTTTCACTGATTTTTAATCCGGATCGATATGAATGGGCTAAATATGTTCTGTTCAACAATATGGATCTGAGCAAATATATGAACCCTTCGTCGGGCATGGGATTATTAAACGGCCCAAGTGAAGGGATGACTCTCGGGTTCTCTTTAGCGGTTCTCGGTGTATATTATGTCATCTTTATGGTGATTTCCTGGGTTGTATTTAACAAAAGAGATGTGGCAGGTTAATTCCTGCCTCTTTTTTGTGTTCATATGAGGCATAGCTGTCTATTTAGGGTACATACTGGTATTGTAATGTTAGAAATATATTATGGCTGCAGTCACCTTGGTATGACGGCACACGGAGGGATCAATCTTCTTGATGAACAACAAATTTTACCGCGTATGCATAGCAATTATTTTGCTTTTGCTGATCGTGTATTTGGGGGATAAAGTTAACTTTATTTTCCGCCCTCTTACCTCGCTGATTCATATCATTATTATCCCGCTGCTGATCGCAGGATTTTTCTATTATTTGCTGCGTCCGCTTGTGGACTTCATGGAACGGCACAAAATAAAAAGGGCACTGTCTGTGCTCATTATTTATGTCGCTGTTGGACTGCTTATCGCAGGATTCAGTGTTGTCGTATGGCCTTCGCTGCGGGAGCAGCTATGGAATTTTATCGAAAACACACCTGCGCTTATTTCTTCCCTTATAGAGCAGATTAAAGCACTGGAAAATAATCGTTTTCTCGCCCGGTACCTGCCTGAGGATTCGGATTTATTCACCCGTTTATCCAAGTATCTAAGCCAGGGGATTACGCAGGTGACCGATTATGTTTCCGGTTTGTTCTCCGTCGTGTCCAACCTGGTCATTATTCTGGCCACCTTCCCGATTATGCTCTATTACATGCTCAAGGAAGGGAATAAGTTTGGTACCAACCTGACACTGCTGCTGCCAAGGCATTATCGGAAAGACGGGGAAGAGACCGTACATGAAATCGATGAGGCCTTGAGCAATTATATTGTAGGCCGGGTTATCGTTAATGTGGCACTGGGGATTCTGATGTTTATCGGTTTTATCTTGATCGGCCTGCCTTATGCGCTGTTATTAACAGTGGTGTCCATCATCCTGAATTTTATCCCTTATGTAGGTGCCCTGCTGGCAGCCATTCCCGTTGTAATCGTTGCTTTTATCGACTCACCTTCCATGGCGCTCTGGTCCTTAATTATTATCGTAGTTGCCCAGCAGATCCAGGATAATCTGATCTCGCCGTATGTGTATGGCAAGCAGCTTGATATTCATCCGCTGACCACGGTCATCCTGCTGCTCGTCGGAGCGGACCTCGGCAGCATTCTCGGGATGATTATCATTATCCCGCTGTATATGATTCTCAAAATTATATTCCGTAAAATTCAGAACCGGATTGTTGAGGATAAAGCAGAGGTGAAATGAGAGGGTGTTGGAGTCATGTGAAGCAGTACAGGATCGTGGTACGAGAGGAACGAAACGAGCATTGCCGAATGCTTCATGTGGTGGAATAGAAAAGGTCTGTCCTTCGTCAATGATGACGATGAGACAGACCTTTTAAAATTATGCTTGTGCTTCTTTTTGATCTTGATTAGTGTACCCTGACATATCCAGCGGTTCTTTCGGAACGATGGCGACTTTGTAGAAGCGATTTTTATCTTTTTCCAGCAGAACGAAGGTCATGTTCTCATATTCATACTCTTCCTGTTCATCCATCTCCGGACGATGGCTGTAGAGCCATCCGCCGATGGTGTCCCACTCATCTGCATCCAGGGATGACATGAACATATCGTTGACCTTCGATAGTGAAACTTTGCCGTCGAAAATGACATAGTGCTCATTCACAATCTGAATCTCTTCCTCTTCATCTGCATCGAACTCGTCGCGGATCTCGCCGACGATCTGCTCCAGCACATCCTCAATCGTTACAATACCGGAAGTGCCTCCGTACTCATCAACCAGCACAGCGATGTGTACGCCGTCCTTCTGCATTTTCTTGAGCAGATCCTTGACGGGAGTTGTCTCATGCACAGCGGACACAGGCTGAATCAGCGAAGACAGGTCCACAGGTTCATGATTACCGTACAGTTCAAGGAAGAATTGTTTCGTATTAATGATTCCGATAATATCGTCCTTGCTCTCATTAACGACCGGGAACCGGGTGTACTGTTCTTCTCGAATGATCTCCAGATTTTCCTCGTTCGTTTTATTTAGATAAAGGCAGACCATGTCGGTCCGTGGAACCATGATTTCTTTGGCCAGCATCTCGTCAAAAGCAAAAATTCGGCTCACATATCCAAATTCAGCCTGATTGATTTTACCACTCTCAAAGCTTTCGTTAATGATGATCTGCAGCTCCTCTTCAGAGTGTGCCTCTTCATGTTCAGAAGCTGGCTTGATGCCAAACAATTTAACCAATTGGTTCGCAGAGCCGTTTAACAGCCAGATAAAAGGATACATCACTCGGTTAAACAAGATGATAGGACCGGACGTCAGCAGTGCAACGGTCTCGGCTTTGCGGATCGCAATGGTTTTGGGCGCAAGCTCGCCTACAACCACGTGCAGATAAGTAATCGCTACAAAAGCAATAACAAATGACAAGAAGGAAGCAAGTGCATCCGGAATGCTCATGCTTTCGAACACAGGGTGGAGAATCTTCTCAACCGTGGGTTCACCAAGCCAGCCCAGTCCGAGAGACGTGATGGTTATCCCGAGCTGACATGCAGACAGATACCCATCCAGATTGGCAACGGTCTGCTTGACCGCAAGTGCACGTTTGTTCCCTTCAGCAATCATTTGATCGATTCGGCTCGGACGAACCCGTACCAGAGCGAACTCTACTGCCACAAAAAATGCTGATAATCCTATCAAAAATGCAACCATAACCAAATTTATCGCATACCTCTCACTGTCCATTCACTACTCTTCTCCTTCTAAGTAATAAGTTTTAACGAGTATTATATCTAATTTTACGTAAGAAGACCACCTTCTCCTGCAGAAAAGAGGAAGAGTCTGGAAGGTGGGTTAGTCAAAACAGTACAGCATAAGGTGGTTTTTCTGCAGCTTCAGCTGTTATGTCATAGGATACAGAGTCATTATGGACAAGGCTGAAGAGAAAAATCTCTTATCCAAATTTTACGAGAAGCTGGCTATGTAAAGTTTTATCTAAGGAATCGTTACGAACCGGGTCGACATTGGGTATCTATGATTAGCTGGGAGCAATACCGTCAAAGATGATTAAAATGACGGACAGATAGACAAGCTTGGAAAGCAGGGGAACGGAACACTAGAAAAGTAAGGGGTTAAGGGGGAGGCCGCATGTTCTGGCTGGTTATTATTTTACTTATTTTTATTTTTCAGGCTGCTACAATTCTTATACTGGAATTCCGCAACCCGGCCAAAGCGGTGGCTTGGCTGTTCATCTTATTTTGTGTACCTCTGATTGGATTTGTGGTGTATTATTTTGTGGCTCAAGACTACAGTAAACGCAAGAAGCTGCGAAAAGGTGGGTCGCGAATTTTCCGGGAAATGCGTGAAACCATATGGAAGCAGGCACACATCGTCCATGAGATTGCCCAAATGCCAGGAGATAAATACAATCACCAGCATCGTCTGTTTAACCTTTTATCTCATCTGTCCGAGAGTCCGATTACGGGATGCAACCGGAGCAAGGTGCTGACGAATGGAGAAGAGGCTTTTGCGGCGATGCTGAGAGAGATGGAAAAGGCCGAGCATCATCTGCATGTGGAGTTTTATATTTTCAGGGATGATGTCATCGGAACTCGCTTTCAGCAGGTGATGATCCGTAAAGCGCAGGAGGGAGTAAAGGTCCGGTTCATCTGCGATGGACTAGGCAGTCATCACCTGAGCTGGAGTTTTATTCGCAAAATGCAGGATGCAGGTGTCGAGTTTCATTTTTTTCTGCCGCCACTTATCGCCACAATTGATCGCAGGGTCAACTATCGCAACCATCGTAAAATTGTAGTTGTCGATGGCAAGGTTGGCTTTGTCGGCGGCATTAACGTCGGTGATGATTACCTGGGTCTATATCCGGAGGTTGGCTTTTGGCGGGATACTCATGTGCAGATTGAAGGGGATGCGGTTTATTTTCTCCAAAGCACGTTTCTGAATGACTGGAAACTCGCTTCGGGAAAACGAATTATGGAGCCTCAGCTTGCGGGATTATTTCCACCGCATATTTGCAGTGGAGGGGAGCGCATTCAGATTTTGGGGAGCGGGCCTGACCAGGATTGGGATGCCATACAGGAAATGTGTTTTGGCGCGATTTCCGTTGCGTATGAACGCATATATATAACAACGCCGTACTTTATTCCTGATCCCGCCCTTTACGAGGCTCTTAAGACCGCTGCAGTCAGTGGTGTAGATGTAAGGATTATCATTCCTTATCAATCCGATTCCCGGCTGGTGCATCTGGCATCCCTCTCTTATGTAGAAGAGCTGCTTCGCGCTGGTGTGAAGTTTTATCAATACCGCAAAGGTTTTGTTCATGCGAAAGTGATGATTGTAGATGAGCTGCTGGCTACGGTAGGCACAGCCAATATGGATATGCGCAGTTTTTTCTGCAACTTTGAATTAACGGCTGTATTGTTTGAGGACACTGCAATTCATCGTCTGCTTCATGATTTTGAACGGGATCTGGAGGAGTGCAGCCAGATCGAACCCCTTGTATTCCAACATCGCTCACGCCTGCAAAAAGGGGCTGAAATGCTTTCTCGGATGCTTTCTCCGCTTCTATAGCCGATTTAGGGCAGATTTCTGAAGATAAATTCACTTTTTGCGAATTTATCTTCTTTTTGCTAAGTATTTTGCTCCAATTTGATCTTTTATGATATAATAGTTATATAAATCATGTCGTGGCGAAGGAGGGAGTCTGGGGAAACAGGCTCCCTTTTGCTCTCTTTTGGAAGTGTGATCCGGCAAGCAGTATATCTTGAATCTATTTTATATCGCCTTTAGATGCCCGTTTAATGTTGGGTTAAAGTACATGCAGAATAAAGCTTGGCTCGTTTTTTCTACATGCATCTTCCCCGTGGAGTTATTTAATGGATATATAAAATGGATTCACATTCTGATTTAACTTAACGGGGGGGATACCATGTCCAATGTAACGGTGAAAGAACTAACGGCCAAACAAGCTGACCGGGGCGTCAAAAGCTCGGTGTTTACGCTGAAGTTACTGCAGCGTATTGTAATGATCCTGATCGGTGCCGCGCTGATGGCTGTATCACTTGAAGTGTTCCTGGTGCCGAATGGCGTTATCGACGGCGGGATCACGGGGATTTCAATTATGGTTTCGGAGCTCACGCATCTGCCGCTGGGGATATTCCTGACTTTGCTCAATTTGCCTTTTCTGATCCTTGGATACAAGCAGATCGGTAAGACCTTTGCATTATCAACGCTGCTGGGCATTGTTGTGATGTCCATTGGTACATCTCTACTGCACAAAGTTCCGGCGCTTACACCAGGCGAACCGCTGCTCGGTGCTGTATTCGGCGGCTTAATTCTGGGTGTGGGGGTAGGTCTGGTCATTCGTTCCGGTGGTTCACTGGACGGTACAGAGATTGTTGCCATTCTGTTTAGTGAGAAGTCTCCGCTGTCAGTAGGGCAGATTGTTTTGATCATTAACGTATTTATCTTTGCGGGTGCAGGTTTCGTATTCGGCTGGCCGAATGCCCTTTATTCGATGATTGCTTATTACATCGCTATGAAGATGATTGATATCGTGAACGAGGGGCTTGATCAGTCCAAGTCGGTCTGGATCATCAGTGAGAAGTATCGCGATATCGGTTCCGCTTTGACAGATCGTCTCGGTCGTGGTGTAACGTATCTGGACGGAGAAGGCGGATTCAGCGGAGATGAGAAAAAAATTATTTTTGTTGTGATTACCCGTCTGGAAGAAGCGAAGCTGAAGTCTATTGTAGAGGATTGGGACCCGCAGGCATTCGTAGCAATCGGTAACATTCACGATGTTAAGGGTGGACGTTTCAAGAAAAAAGGTATCCACTAGCCGCTTCTATTTCGGAGCATGCTGCAGGATGAGATAATGAAGGAAACATCCTGCACGAATTGTGCAGAAAAAATAGCCGATTCCCTGGTTCACAGGGGATCGGCTATTTTTTCTGCAAATGTTTCAGAATCAGCTCGATTGGCTGCGGAGGAACCGCTGCAATCAGATCGCCGACGTCATTCAACCGTTCGATAATATTCATCAGGTGATAATCCTGAATGGAGACATTTCGGCGGACCTCATCCCAAGTCAGGGGGGTGGAGACAGTGCCGCCTGGTTTGGCGCGAGGCGTATAGGGAGAGGCCAGCGTTTTGCCGCCATAATGCTGGAGATAATCAAAGTAAATTCGATCACCCCTATCTTTTTTCAGCCGCTCCAGTGTAAACAGTTCAGGATGTTTTTGCGTGACATATTTGCCTACAAAATGACCGATATCCCGCAGTTCATCAAATGTCACACCACGGGTAACCGGCACAATGATCTGCACACCCGTGGCCCCGGACGTTTTGGGAACCGATTGCAATCCAAGAGAGGATAACGTTTCGCCTACAATCAAGGCAGCCTGCATAATCCGCGGCTCATGTTCCATTGAAGGATCGAGATCGATCATCCATTCACATGGAAGTGTGCTGTTAATGGCATGCAGCGAAGGGTGAAACTCAAGTGCCGCAAGATTGCCAAGCCAGAGCAGCTCCGGCAGTCCGTTCATAACAACGTAACGGATGCCCTCGTGATCGTGTGTATGAACAAAATCAGGCACAGGTTCGGGCGCATTTTTCTGATAAAAGAACGTTCCGCCTGCACCATGAGGGTAACGAATCGTTGTCAGAAGTCGATTACGGGTGTAGGTCAGCAGGTAAGGCGCAAGTGCGGCCAGCTTTTGCAAATAAATGGCTTTGGTTATGCCTGCTTCAGGCCATAAGGGCTTGTCTGGATTGGTGACGGTGAGTTCCACACCTTCGATTGTGATGGAACCTTTGATTTTATGCGGCATAGGGCAGAGCACCTCCTGTGTATGTAACTCTTGGTTAAACGTATGAAAGGAGTGAAATGGTTTATCCGCGAGATAGACTTTTACTGTTCAAGTTGGCTTATCGGACAATCTTCAGGTTTCACATCAGCGAAAGTCTGGATGCTGGGGTGACGCAGTGTCTGATGGTGAGTCAGTTCCATATACTGCACTTTAAGGCCGATGCGTGGTGTTACCCATGTGGTCTCCGCGCTGCGTTCAGGAATGTTATGGAATGGCCTTTCATTTACAATAAGCGGCTCAACTTGTGCAGTGAGTTCACGCCAGCGATTGATGTTTAATTTCCCTGTCCCGACATGACCGATATAAATAAAATGAGGTCCGTCATATACGCCGATCGCAACAGCATTGACGATACCGCTTCGATAGGTAACTCCCCCAATCATGCCATAGAGGTCATGCATGATTTTGACCTTCTGCCAGCGCGCATCTTTACCTCCGATCCCGTAGGTACTGGAAAGATCTTTACAGACGATGCCTTCCATCTGGTGCTGTCTCATCACCGTAAGCAGAGCGGATGCATCTCGTGAGTTGGTCACTTCCTGTACATGATCGCTGGTTTGCAGCACCTTGTGCAGCAGCTGCTGGCGAACTTCGAGCGCTTGGTCAGTGATCCATTTCCCCTCATAAAAAAGAATATCAAATACCATATAAGTAACCGGTATCTGCTGAACGGCATGGGCGATACCACCCGGTTTGCTCATCCGGTCCCGGCGCAGTACATGGTAAAAGGAGGGGCGTCCCGTGTCCGGGTCCAGCGCGATAATCTCTCCGTCCAGAATGTAAGAAGAGCCGGCACACAGATTACGCGGTTGTACCAGTTCGGGATACTGGGCTGTCCGGTCATGTAATCTGCGATTGACCAGCCGCAGCTCCTGTCCGTTCTCGTAAGCCAGCATGCGCACGCCGTCCCACTTGATTTGGGCAGTCCACTGTGAGCCTGCAGGCAGGGTGTCGCGGGAGATGGGTTCGAACGGAATAACGGGTTTGAACATGGGTGACTCCTTTCCTTAAGCCAGCGCTGGAATAATAAAGGTACACATAAACGGGCGAAGGCAGTCATTGTTTTTGCATACGATGTCTCAAGTGGTGAATCAGAATCAGCAGCAGCGGCAGGAAGATGCCGCAGGTTAAATCCCAATCGATCCAGTAGGGGATGACAAATTTAAGGTAAAAAGTTTCATTCGGAGCCACCAGTATGGAACAGGCTAAAATGAGAAGTGAGGCGGGCAGTATCAGAATCCGGTAACTGGATAATCGAAACAGGTGAGCCATGCCGAGTGCAAAACTGTAGAAAAAGAGAACGCTTTTGAAAAACACAGCGATAACCCAGACGGAGGCCATGAAAGCTTCAATCCGCTGTACAAAGTTGCCGATGTTAATCAATCGAGATACGCTAAACGATGCAAACCAGTGATGCTGTGTCATGAATGGTCCCAAAACCAGCAGACATATACTTAGTGTTAGCGTTAACAGTAATCCGCCAATCATACCCATGAGTAAAAAGTCTCTTTTCAGATGGGGACTCCGCTCGGTGTAAGGTAAAAGCATCATGAAAATACATAGTTCACAGTACGGATATGTAAGTACAGCAATAAAGCCCTTGAAAGGGGCGAGAAAACCTTGAGCGAGAACGGGCTTGATGTTATCCAGTTCTGCTTTGGGCAGCAGACACAAAGTAAGAATAATCAGAAACAGCACAATTAGAGGTAAGAAAGCTTCGGCGGTCCTGCCGATATTCACGAGTCCTGATTTTAATCCCCAGGCCAGTGCACAGATAAATACCAGATGCAGCACCCATAGTGGAGAACTGGTCAGAATTTCGGTGGCCATGAAGTCGCCGATTTCCCGGATAAAGGTGGATGTGCTGATCAGAAAGTAAAATAAATAAAACAGGCTGACTACAGCCCCGATCCATGGCCCCAGGATGCGAAGTATATGTTCAATCAGATTCAGCCGCGGATTCAGGTTGTACACAGCGAACAGGATTAGAAGTACCCCCAGCCCACCGCCCACTCCAAGTAAGGAGGAAATCCAGGCATCCTGCTGTGCATAAGACGTAATCATCGAGGGGAAGACCAGAATCTGCTCCCCGATCGTACAAAGGAACATGAGCGAAGCGAGCTGCCTGACGGTCAAACGTCCCTTTTCAATCATTGGAATAAAACTCCTTCATCTGGCGTTGTTTGGGTAGGGTTAGGATGTGCCAACATTTCGGGTTTTATGAAAACATATCAAAAAGCCTGAACAGCATGTTCTTCAGATAAAGCTGCGAAGAGACATTTGTCAGGCATTTTTGCACTACCGAGTTCATTATAACTTGCTTGGTGAAGTAGAGATTTATTTATGCTTTTGCGATCATACGGATCCGAATGTTTTGCGGGTCTGCCGCATAGTATGCCTTGTCATCTTGAATCACTTCAACACCCGATTGGCGCAAACGTGCAGCAGCCTGTTCGACTTCGTCCGAATGAGCATACACAATGGTAAAATAGTCGATCCCCGTACCATTGGCAGGATTGACCGGAGCGTTAACGCCCGCCCAGATGTTCAGCCCGATATGATGATGGTAACCGCCTGCAGACACGAACAACGCGGACATATTGGCAAAGTTACCTACAACATCAAATCCGAGGATATCCGAATAGAAGCTCCGGGCTTCTTCCAGACTGCGAACGTGAAAGTGAACATGACCAATAACGGTGCCGGCGGGCAGACCCTTCCAGGTTTCATTTTCCGAAATATCAAATAAGCTCTGTACATCGACTGGATCACTGGCCATAACATAATTGTTATCCGCATCGCGTTTCCAGGTGTCCCGAGGGCGGTCGGCGTAAATTTCAATCCCGTTTAAATCGGGGTCAGAGATATAAAAGGCTTCACTTACCAAATGATCTCCTTGACCAATCTCGATACCGGATGCGGCCAGATTACGAACGGCAAGTCCAAGTGATTTGCGGTCAGGAAGCAAAATGGCAAAGTGGTACAAACCTGTATGGGAACGCTCAGGCAGAGTGATGCTGCCGCTGACCTCTTCGAGGCGAAGAAGTACGTTCTTTCCGTCCGCAGTCATCGAAGCCATGTGATCTTCGCGCTCCAGCAATTTTAGACCGACAACGTCTGAATAGAATTGAATAGAGCGGTCCAGATCGCTGATTTTAAGACTAACCTCACCCAGATGGGTTGTCGCTGGAATTTGATAAGGGGTGTTCATCATGATTTCCTCCTAGTAATGTGTATAAGATAAGTATTGAATAACAAATGAAAGAACGCCGGGATCAAGGGAGATGATGAGTATTGAAAAACAATAAGAGTAAACTCACTTTAAAAATATAAACAAGTTACTTTTCGTAATTAAGTATAAAATATTTATCTTTATTCGTCAATGTCTTATAACCGAAAGAACCTGAGAAGTGCTGTTCCTTGAATTTTGAGTATTGAATCGACTATTTACCTTTGAATTTCAAGAAACAGCTTCTCAGATCGTTACATCAGCTCTTCCCAGAGGGGTTAAGCTTTTGGCTTGGCTGGGGCCTTTTTGCGTTTGGGTGCAGCAGTAACATCGGTTTCTCCTCCGGCGGCAGCCTGAGCAGTTGTTTTTCGTGGAGCACGCTTTTTTGGTTTGGCCGTAGATGTGCCCGGATCGGCAGGAATCGGTTTAACCGCTTCAATACTGGCCTGCAGCGCTGCCATGAGATCCATCACATTGGCTTCCGGTTTGGCTGGTGCAATTTTAATTTCCTCACCTGCTACTTTGTGCTGAATAAGATCGAGCAGCTTCGCCCGGTAGTCATCTGTGTATTTACCAGGATCAAACGGGGTGGAGAGCTGATCGATCAACAGCTTGGCCATCGTGAGTTCCTTTTCATTCACATTCTGAATTTCAGGAAGGTTAGGGACTTGAGACACCGGGCGAATCTCATCAGGGTAAAAGATCGTTTCCATCGATAAACAGTCATCCAGTACACGAATGGCGGCTAGACTGCTTTTAGAACGGATGGAGATTTTGGCGATTCCGATTTTACCCGTATCCCGCATGGCGTTCATAAGCAGTTGATAGGCGTTTCCGCCAGCCTGATCGGGAGAGAGGTAATAGGTTTTTTGGAAGTAGATCGGGTCAATCTCGGTTAAATCTACAAAATCCAGAATGGTAATGGTTTTGCTGGCGGACTCGTTTAACGCCTCGAGTTCTTCTTTTTCAAACAAAACAAATTTACCCTTCTCATATTCGTAACCTTTGGTGATCTCTTCCCATTTCACTTCAACCTCACAGGAGGGACACTGACGTACATAAGCGAGCGGACTTCCGCAGACATTGTGGATATAACGCATGGAGATATCCTTGTCCTCTGTAGCGGAGAACATTTTGACGGGCACATGCACGAGGCCGAAACTGATGGCGCCTTTCCAGACGGTATGCATGGGGGCGGCTCCTTTCGAAATTTCTTTTTTATAATAGTATGGGCAGCTGTAATGAGGGATAATCGTAAATCCGCTGATTACATGGTTTCGCAGGGGCAGTGTAATGGACTGAATGGTTCTGTAAGAGTCGGGGATGATAACAGAAACAACAGGGGAGGTGCCAAATGAAGAACAGGCGGGACGAGGAAGAGGCGCACAAGCATACGTTCACACCCTATCCTCTGGAGGATGCCGAAAGTGCAGAAGAGTTTTATACCCCCGCATCGGCTGTAAATTGGGAAGCAGTTACTTCGGAGAAGCTGCCGCTGGATCGTGAATCATTTATGCTGGACATCGATCGTATGGTCAATGAAGGTTTAGGCGGCGGTCAGGTTACGGAGGACAACGGCTATATTGGGGATAGTACGACAGATACGATGGTTCAGGAAACCCATAACGAAGACCCGGAAGGAGATTACGAATAACATGATGGATGCGAAGCGGGCAAAAGCAATATATGAATCCAAAGATACGATTGCAGTCATGCTTGAAGGGGAGCCTGTCTGGATTGAGAATGTAGATGAAGCTAACGGTATGGCGACCGTACAGGTTGGCAGCAGACCTGGCAATACACAGACAGTCCGTGTGGATCGTCTGGAGGAATAGCAGGTAGGGCCTATTGGTGATTGATGAAGAGGAGAAGGGGAATTCCAGCTGTTCATGGATTCACAAATCCGGTACCTAAAGGTGCCGGTTTATTTGTTTTGATTTTATCCACGATCGTCCATCAAGATGGTTATGAAGTCTAGGGCTTCCAGCTTGTTCCTTCAATGTTGCGGGCGAGGAAAGGGACCGATATAATAAGGGTCAAAGTGAACTCAGGCGGGGAACCGTCAAAGGTGGGGCGTATATTGAATCAGACGCATGAGCAGTGGGTGTATCCATCCCGCAGCATTGCAGATACAGAAGCGCTTGCGTCCGCACTCGCGGTGCGGGCACAGGCCGGAATGGTCATTGCGCTGGATGGCAATTTGGGCGCAGGCAAAACAGCATTTTCACAGAAGTTTGCCTGGCATTTGGGTGTGAGAGATGTCGTGAGCAGTCCGACGTTCACACTGATCAAGGAATACGAAGGGCGATTGCCGCTGTATCACATGGATGTGTACCGTATTTCGCTGGAAGAAGCGGACGAGCTGGGGCTTGAGGAGTATTTTTACGGTGATGGTGTCAGTTTGGTAGAGTGGTCCAGCATCATTCCCGAGCTGCTGCCGCAGGAGCATCTTCATGTGCAGATCGAGACGACAGGTCTTGAAGAGCGAACGATAACGCTGGATGGGTATGGTGAGGTGTATGCTGAGCTGTGCCGACAGTTCAGACAGAATGGAGTCTTGGGATGACAAAAGAGCTGCAAAACAAGAGTGTGATGGAAGAACTGCAAAATAAGAAGATGATCAAGGATATGGAAAATAAAAGTATAATCAAGGATTCGCAAGAAAAGGATCTGATCGAACCTTTGCAAGAAAAGCCGCGTCAGCGGTTTTTGGTGTTGGATACATCTACCGCGGTGATGGCCGCAGCGGTGATGGAAGAACGATCACTGCTGGAGGAGCGCAATGAACGAGCTGAACGTAACCACTCGGTGCACGTTGTGCCTGTAATGGAGCAGCTGCTGGCCGCCAGCAGTACCGAGCCGGGCCAGCTCAGCGGGATCGCCGTCGGCATTGGGCCAGGATCGTACACGGGCATCCGCATCGCGGTGACCGCGGCGAAGACGCTGGCCTGGGCATGGGACATCCCCGTTGCGGGGGTGTCCAGCCTTCAGGCCATCGCCTGGGGCGGCTGGCACAGCGGCCTCGCCGCCAAGGCGATGGCTGCGGCAGACGATACCGCAGCCGGGTCTGGCGGAACGCCATCCGCGGACCAGGGCGGCACGAGTGCCGCCCCTGTCCACTGGATCGTTCCGCTCGTGGATGCGCGGCGCGGTCAAGCCTATACCGCGCTGTTCGCCTCCGCCGGCGGCGATGCGCCCCGCCGGCTGGCGCCGGATGCCATCCGTCAAATGGACGGATGGCTGGAAGAGCTCGCCGCCCGCATAGCGGAGGCGGCGCCGGAAGAGCGGCCCGCTGCCGTCTGGATCGTCGGCGAGACGGGCCAGCATGCGGAGGCAGCGGCAGCGCTTCGCTGTCCCGCAGGAACGGCGCTTCAGCTCGTACCATATGAGCTGGAAGGCCGCTGGATTGGGCGCCTCGGCGCTGAAGCGCTGCTGGCAGGTCAGCGCGACGACGTACATGCTTTGGTGCCAAACTACACCCAGCTGTCCGAAGCGGAAGCGAACCTGCTGCGCAAAGGCTGAAGGGAGAGGGAGAGCGGATGGACAACGCAGCGAAAGAAGGACAGGAAACCATGTTTCAGTTCAGACTCATGACGGTAGCGGATATTCCGGATGTGATGGAGATTGAGCATGAGGCATTTACCCTCCCTTGGACGGAAGAGGCTTTTCATAATGAATTGAAGCATAATCATTTTGCAAAATATATGGTCATGGAGTTAGACGGTACAGCCATTGGGTATGCGGGCATGTGGACGATTATGGACGAAGCTCACATTACCAATATTGCGGTAAGAAAAGCATACCAAGGCCGCAAGCTGGGCGAGAAGCTGCTGGACGAGCTGATGAAAACAGCGGCTTATCTCGGCATGGAGCGAATGACGCTGGAGGTCAGGGTGTCCAATATCGTAGCCCAGAATTTGTATCAGAAAAAAGGGTTTGAATCGGCAGGTCTGCGCAAAGGGTACTACTCCGATAACGGAGAGGATGCAATGATCATGTGGGCGGCACTGCCGCCTGTGAGCCGGAGCGGCGAAGAGGAAGGAAGCGTACTGGATTCATGAACGATTTTATAGATAATCAAAGTTATGCCCCGTCCTATATTCTGGCGGTAGAGACAAGCTGTGATGAAACATCGGTAGCCGTTGTCAAAGACGGGCGGGAAGTGCTGTCCAATCTGATCTCTAGTCAGATCGAAACACATAAAGCGTTCGGTGGAGTTGTACCGGAGGTGGCTTCGCGTAAGCACGTCGAAGTCATCACTCTGATGCTGGAGCAGGCGATTGAACAGTCGGGCATTCGTCCACGTGATCTGAGCGCGATCGCAGTCACCCAGGGACCTGGATTGGTCGGCGCACTGTTGGTGGGCATCGTAGCTGCCAAAACGCTGGCGATGGCGCTGGGCAAACCACTAATCGGCACCCACCATATTGCCGGGCATATTTATGCAAACCGCCTTGTGCGTGAACTGCAGTATCCGGCAATGGCCCTTGTCGTATCGGGGGGGCACACAGAGCTTGTGCATCTGGAGTCCGAAGGCAAATTCAAGCTGATTGGCCGCACACGAGACGATGCGGTTGGTGAGGCGTACGACAAAGTTGCCCGCGCCCTAGGGTGCCCTTATCCGGGCGGGCCGCATGTAGACCGGATGGCGTCCGAAGCGGAGGACGTTGTTCCGCTGCCGCGAGTATGGCTTGAAGCAGGGTCCTATGATTTCAGTCTTAGCGGGCTGAAATCGGCGGTATTGAATGCGCTGAATCAGGCTAAAATGCGCGGCGAAACACTGGAGCCGTCTGCGGTGGCACGTGGTTTTCAGGAAGCTGTCGTGGAGGTGCTGGTTGAAAAAGCGGTACGAGCTGTCCGGGAATACGGCTCACGGCAGCTGCTCCTGTGCGGCGGAGTTGCGGCTAATCGCGGCTTGCGGACGGCCCTGCAGGAACGCTGTGCGAAGGAAGGGCTGGAACTCGTTATTCCGCCGATGGAATACTGCACAGATAATGCAGCCATGATTGGTGCGGCAGCGCATCTGAAATGGATTCGCGGCGAAGGGACTGATTTTGACGCGAAGGCTGATCCCGGGCTTTCTCTGGAAGCCTGGTCGGTACAGGCTGAAGCCTGATGATTTTGCAGGAGCAAAGCGCATTCTGAAAAGAGATTATTTAGCTTTGGATTGAATGTCTGACAGCAGACGGTGAGAAGGTAGTTGACAGCAGGTTGTGAAGATTGTATATTAGTTACAAATTTAAACAGGAGTTATCTCCTGAACCGATAAACGCAATGAACAGGAACAGTAAGGTCACTCCCGGTCATTAGAGAGTTGCGGGATGGTGCAACGCAGCCGAAGGAAACCTGAAACTCACCTGGAAGCGGAACGATGGAACGCTGTTGTTTGCAGAGCCGAAGGCTGAAGCAACCCGGCAGTATATTGTTACGGCTGGCCTCCGTGAACGGGCGTTGTTATCGATTTACTTCAGATTAGAGCGGGGATACATTGACGATACCTGAGTCTAACCGAAAGATCGATGAACAATACTGAGGGGACTTTCAACCCGTTATTTATACAGGATGGGAGTCAACAAGAGTGGTACCGCGAAGGTGAACAGCCTGTCGTCTCTTGCATTTATGCAGGAGAGGGCAGGCTTTTTTGATTTTGGACGACAAATGTGAACATATCAAACAAATGTAATGAACGGGAGCAGTAGAACGGCAAAGGTGCTCAGAGAGCTGCGGGGTGGTGCGACGCAGCGGCCGGAAACGTTTGAATCTCGCCCGGGAACAGAGTTTTGGAAACATGGGATCTGATTAACCACTGCCTTGGAGGCGGCATCTCATGTGTACAAAGCAACGGTTAACCCCCGTTACAGGGTGTTTCTCTTGGATTCATTGACTGGCTTCACGCAGACGGCTGCGCAGTTCAATGCATTTATGGAGAACACGAGGTGGATGGTGTCAGCGCAGGGCTGAGGCTGTCAAGCGAGAGTGGTACCGCGGAGGGGAGAATAACCCGCCGTCTCTTAGATGAGATGGCGGGTTATTTGTATTTGCTGCCGGCAGCAGGGTGGGCAAAAGAAACAACCATATGGGATGCGGCATCAAGTCAACATCAGAATCAGGTCAGAGTGTAAGTCGACGTACACTTTGAATCATTACCTTGAACATAACTTTTTACAACCCCAAACATATAACAACGAAGTGAGCTGAGAGAAGTATTTCACCCGTGTTTTCAGCGATATGACTATGAAGAAACGTGCACAATAACCCGAAATTTAATGGAGGCTGATTTACGATGACAACTAACTCGAATAAACGAATGATTGAAATTTTTGATACGACGCTGCGTGATGGAGAGCAGGCACCGGGAGCCAGTCTGCAGCCTGAGCAGAAAATAGAACTGGCTCATCAGCTGGCTTCGCTTGGTATTGACGTCATCGAGCCTGGATTCCCGATCTCCAGTCCAGGAGAATTCGCGGCGGTTCAGGCGATTTCAAGGCAGCTGCAGCAGGTAGAAATTTGCGGGTTTGCACGTGCAGTCAAAGGGGATATTGACGCAGCAGTGAAAGCGACGCAGGATGCCGCGAGGCGCCGGATTCACCTGTTTATCTCTTCGTCGGATATTCATATCGAGCATCAGCTTCGTCGTCCACGGAGTGAGGTCGTCGCAACTGCCCGGGAGATGGTCGCCTATGCACGCCAGTTTACAGATACGGTTGAGTTCACGGCGATGGATGCTGCGCGTACCAAGATGGATGATCTGATCGAAATGGTCGAAACGGCCATTGAAGCTGGGGCAAGTATTATCAATCTTCCGGATACGGTTGGCTATGCGCTGCCGCATGAATATGGAGAGATGTTCCGGCGAGTGCGCGAAGGAGCAAGAGGCGGCGATCGGGTTCGCTATAGTGCACACTGTCACAATGATTTGGGGCTTGCGGTTGCGAACAGTCTGGCTGCCATTGCAAACGGAGCTTCACAGATTGAAGTGACGATTAATGGAATTGGCGAGCGGACGGGGAATTGTGCGCTGGAGGAGCTGATTATGGCATTGGAGACACGTGGTGATGTTATCGGAGCCGCAACCAACATCAAGCTGAATCAGCTGTATGAAACATCCCGCCAGATCAGCCGGGCTATGCATTTTCCGATTGCATATAACAAGCCGGTGGTTGGACGCAATGCCTTCCAGCACGAGTCAGGCATCCATCAGGATGGTCTGCTGAAGAATCGTAATACGTATGAGATTATGGACCCGGAAGCACTGGGCATTCCGCGGAGCATGATTATTTTGGGGAAACACTCCGGCCGACACGCCCTGAAGGATCGGGTACGCAAATACGGTTTTGAACCGGATGAGCAGCAGATGGAACAGCTGTACGAAGTGTTCAAAGTCACCGCGGATCAACAAAAAGTGGTGAGTGATGACCAGCTGCTGCAGATGGTGAGCCAAACGATGAACATCCCGGCTCAGGATTATGAATTGGTTGAGCTGCAGGTGACCGCGGGAAGTATGACAGACCGCATGGCGGCGGTACGTATTCGAACCAGTGCAGGGGAACATTCTTACTCTGCTGTAGGCGGAGGTCCTGTAGACGCGACGATTCAGGCGATTGGGCAGTGTATTTCGGACGATATTACGTTTGTAGACATGGAGATGCATGCCTTGAGCGGTGGAGAAGCAGCCAGTGCGGAAGCGGTGGTGACGGTAGAGCGTGCCGGACGAGAATTCCGGGGAACTGCTACACATCATGATATCGTCATGGCAGCAGGTTTGGCTTACGTTGCGGCGTGTAATGCAGCAGGCCTGAAAGTCGAATCTGCGGAAGATGAAGAAGTATTAGCTTAAGCGCGAAATAACTGTGCAGTATTCGAATCTGTCAAGGTGTTATTATAGTTATCCACATATCCAGTGTAAAATGTGGGTAACTAAGGCAAAGCCCTGTAAGTCATGTTTTCGAAACATACAGCTTATAGGGGATATAATGTGCCTCATTTACCCACAACATTGTGGATAATGTGGATAAAATGGTGGATAATTATGGCTTTTTTAAAGAAACCTTATTCTACCAACGTTTAATTACTTGAAATGGGCTGAGAAGGAATGCCTGCTCTTGTGGATAAAAACGGTGTACAACCTGGAAAATTATTTTGCGAAATTCGATTGAATTTGACAATTGTGAAAACATGATTTCAGGATCTCTGGCGAGTCGACAGATTTCTGATCTTACCATTCTTAACATCTAAATTTCTATATAGTCACCCGAGAGTTTATGGGGGTATACGAAAAGGGGCACACCGTTACCATGTTAACGGTGTGCCCCTTTTACATGAATTTAATATATGAATGTTCAACAGGACTTACCCCGTTCACATACCCTGAGTGATATTGTTATTCGTAACCAGGATTACGATCGCGGTCTAGCCCATAGCCAGTGCTTCCCATTCCTCATAAGCCTTGGCAAGCTGGGATTTGTGCTCTTCGGAGGTCTGCTGAAGCTCCTGAAGCTTCATATAGTCCTGATAAACTTCGGGCAAAGCCATCTGTTCCTCCAGTGAGGTAATCTCTGCCTCCAGCTCGGAAATCTGCTGTTCCAGAGCTTCCTGTCTGCGCTGTCTGTTCCGTTCCTCGCGCTTGGCTTGTTTGTCTGCCTCGAAGGAAGCTGCACCGGATTTCTCGGAAGCTTGCGGACTCGTCTTTGCGGCTGATGAAGCTGATTTTGACGTTGACTGGCGAGCTTCGGCGGCTTCGCGCGCAATCTCTTCCAGCTCCTGCTTTTTCTCCACGTAATCATCATAGTTGCCCAGATAGTGCTCTGTACCTTCAGGATGAAGTTCAACGATACGTTCTGCCATTTTATTCAGGAAATAACGGTCATGGGAGATAAAGAGGAGTGTTCCCTCGTAATCCATTAACGCGGCTTCCAGCACTTCTTTGGCGAAGAGATCAAGATGGTTCGTCGGTTCGTCGAGAATCAGCACATTGGCTTCCTTCAACATAAGCTTGGACAGAGACACACGCGCTTTCTCTCCACCGCTCAGTGAGGATATTTTTTTGAGCACATCGTCACCGCTGAACAAAAAGTTACCCAGTACGGTACGGATGCGTGCTTCTTCCATGCCTGGGTAGGCACTCCAAAGTTCCTCCAGTACGGTATTGGACGGATTAAGTCCGGTCTGTTCCTGGTCATAATAACCGATCTGTACTTTGGTGCCCCACTGAATGTCGCCCTGCGCAGGGCGAAGACTTCCGGTAAGGCATTTCAGCATCGTTGATTTCCCGATCCCGTTAGGTCCGATCAGTGCAACCGTCTCGCCGCGCCGCAGATCAAAGGATACATTGCGGAACAGCGGTGGACCTTCATCATATGCAGCCGACAGCTGATCTACGCGAAGCACTTCCTTGCCGGACATGACAGCCGTTTCGAATGAAAAATGGGCTTTCTTCAGATCACCGAGCGGTTTGTCGAGACGATCCATCTTCTCCAGCGCTTTGCGGCGGCTCTGTGCACGCTTCGTAGTCGAAGCGCGCACGATATTTTTTTGCACAAAGTCTTCCATCTTTGCGATCTCGCCCTGCTGTTTCTCGTACTGCTTCATCTGACTTTCATATTCGGCAGCCTTCAGTTCCATATAACGGCTGTAATTCCCTGTATATTTCTTGGAGCGATGACGCTCGATTTCGACGATCGTTGTGACAAGCCTGTCCAGGAAGTACCGGTCATGCGATACAACCAGCAGGGCGCCTGAGTAACCTCTCAGGTAATCCTCAAGCCACGTCAGTGTGGCAATGTCCAGATAGTTTGTCGGCTCGTCCAGCATGAGCAGGTCGGGAGCTTGCAGCAGAATGCGAGCTAATGCGAGTCTGGTCTTCTGTCCGCCGCTGAGTGTACCGATCGGGGTATCGGGTGAAAATTCACCGAAGCCCATTCCGTGCAGGACACTGCGAATGCGCGTTTCCATCTCGTAGCCGCCATGATCCTTGAACCAGTCCGAGCGTCTTGCATAACGTTCCAGCAGGTCGGCATACTGTTTCTCATCCTCCATCAGGGCAGGATCGGCAATATCATGTTCCATCTGTCTGAGTTCTGCTTCGGTTTGGGTGAGATGTGAGAAGACATGCATCATCTCTTCCCAGATGCTGCGGTCGGACTGCAGGCCGCTGTTCTGTGCGAGGTAACCGAGCGTTGTTTCTTTGGATTTGAAGATTTGTCCGCCGTCATAGGACATCTCGCCAGCTATAATTTTGAGCAGTGTTGATTTACCTGCACCATTAACACCAACCAGGCCGATACGCTCACGTTCTAATATTTGTAAGTTCACGCCGTCCAGGATCGGATCGACACCAAAACGTTTAATAATTCCGGATACTTGCAGCAGCATAGAATGAAGTTCCTCCATAGGTCGAGTTCTTGTATTAAACACTTACCTTTCAGTTTACATGAAATACAGAGCAAATGCACCGATTGGGAACAGCCCCGGCTTGTAGTCTTTTTGTTCAATCAATGATAAACTGAAAGAAGACATGTTATTACATGACGATTTTGCAGAAAATGAATCATTTGAACCTGATCATCCAGATGACATCTTGTCTTAACATATAAATGCAGTGGAATGAATTCTTTTTTACCTTCCAGATCAACAGGAGGTTTGGCGGCATTATGCAGGATCATGCGGAACAGAAGAAGCAGCTTCGATCCCGGCTCAGACAGCTGCGCGAACGGCTGGACGAACAGATGCGTCAGCAAGCTCTCATTCAGATGAATGGCGGATTGAAGCGTGAACTGGACTGCCTGCGGCTGAGCAAAAACAGGCAGCGGCGTGAACCGCTGGTTATTTTCAGCTATCTGTCCTACGGCAGTGAGGCATCTACCGTTTTTCTTTTTGAAGAGGGATGGAAACAGGGGGATGTTATGCTTGCGCCTAAAGTGCTCGCTGATCCGCCCCGCATGGAACTGCGTAAAGTGACGGGGACTCAGGATATTGAACCGGGCATATGGGGCATACCTGAACCTAAGGGCTCTTGTGACGTACTGCATCCCGAGGACTGGCCAGAACTGGATCTTGTGCTTGTACCGGGACTGGGTTATGACCTCCAGGGAGGGCGTATTGGATACGGCGGCGGTTATTATGACCGATTTGCGGAGTGTCTGGAGAAGCAGTGTGCGGAACAAGGCAAAAGACCTCTTATGGCAGCTCTGGTAATGCCTGGGCAGCTGGTGCCCGATATTCCGATGGACCCGCTTGATCTGCGGCTGGATCTGTTGATAACACCCGAAGGTATATTACATATCGAATAAAAGGGTTGTGATGTGATTGAACTCGGAAATAAACCGTGATCATGCTTCCAGCGGGAAGCTGACTCATTTTAACGAGCAGGGGCGGGCTCGAATGGTGGATATTTCAGGTAAGGATGTTACGGTGCGTACCGCTTCGGCTGTAACCAAAGTAACGATGAACCCGGAGACACTGGAAGCGATCCGCCAAGGTCGTATTGGCAAAGGGGATGTGCTCGCGGTTGCTCAAGTTGCGGGCATCCAGGGAGCGAAGAAAACGTCCGACTGGATTCCCATGTGTCATCCGCTTGCACTGAATGGTGTGGATATTCGTTTTCATGATAACGGAGTGGATGAGCTTCATATTGAAGTAACAGTCAAGACAGAGGGCAAGACAGGTGTCGAGATGGAGGCGCTCACGGCCGCTTCGGCGGCGGCACTGACGGTCTATGACATGTGCAAGGCAATGCAAAAGGATATGATCATCGGTCCAACGATGCTGCAGTCCAAAAGCGGCGGTAAAAACGGTGATTATAACCGGTAACGGATATTTATTTTCATAGAGGAGAAGGGTGATCTTTATGGTGTGGAGAACAGCAATCCTGACAGCCAGTGACAAAGGGGCCCGTGGAGAACGAGAGGATACGAGTGCGCAAGTCATACGGGAACTGGTAGAAGAAGAACTGGGTGGTCAGATCGTGGAGTATCGGATCGTTCCTGACGAACCCGATGAGATTATTGCAGCTTTGATCGAGATGACCGATTATTTTCATGCTGACCTCGTATTGACGACAGGAGGCACGGAACTGGCAATTCGGGATATTACGCCTGAGGCGACAAGGCGTGTCATTGAACGGGAAGTTCCCGGAATGGCGGAAGCCATGAGATTCAGTGTGATGAGCAAAAACCGTTCAGCGATGTTATTCCGCGGAGTATGCGGTATTCGCGGGCGTACATTGATCGTGAATCTGCCGGGTACACCAAAAGGCGTACATGAGCATCTGGCAGCCATCATGGATCAGCTTCCAGAGGCGCTCCTGATGGTAACCGGCCAATTCAACCAGTAAGCTGAAGATGTGCTCGTGGATGAACTAGAATGGTGTAGATCCCATAAAGGATAAACCTTTCCTTTGTTAAAAGGCCCTGTCCTCTAAGATTCGGCTGAGAGAAAATATGTGCTGTTATAACATTTTACGGGTATGTAAGTGGTTACATCTGTGGTATGATGGGCATAAATCCAAATGCACTCAGACAACTGTGAACATGACTTCGGATATGCGCATGTTGAACGCTTGAAACAAGGAGGAAGATCAATGTTAAGTTCGATTGGACCAACAGGATTTATTTTGCTGGCCGTCATTGCATTGCTGTTGTTTGGACCTAATAAGCTGCCGGAATTGGGACGGGCCGTCGGACGTACATTCCGGGAGTTTAAGGAAGGCGCGCGCGATATTATTTCGGACGATGATGCTTCGAGCCGTAAAGAGCAGGAAAAAGCAAAACCGGTGGCAGTAGAGACGACAACTGCTGACAAACCTGTGGATAAACGCCTGCCGGAATAATGTTATGGCATTGAAAGAGACATCCCTTCCTGCCGGAAGGGTTTTGTATTTTAAGCTGAATTCCAGGGGAGGCAGGCATGACGCAGCAGAATGAAGAAATGACGCTTTCGGAACATCTGAGTGAGCTGCGTAAGCGGCTGATCTATGTATTGAGCATATTTATTCTGGGACTCATCGCAGGGTTCTTTGTGGCAGACCCGGTATATCGTTATCTGACCAAGGCGGAGTCGGCCAAAGGTTTCGTACTGCATGCCTTCTCTTTCTGGGACGGTATAGGCATCTATATGAAGATAGCCGGACTTTTCTCGATAATTATTACACTGCCTTTTACAGTCTATCAAATCTGGAAGTTTGTAAGCCCGGGTCTGCGGCCTCAGGAGCGTAAGGCATCCTTGAGATATGTGCCTTATGTATTTCTGCTGTTCCTGGTCGGTGTAGCGTTCTCATATTATGTTGTCTTTCCGATGGCACTTGCGTTTACAACAATGATTACGGAAAAAATGGGGCTTGTCGAAACCTACGGCATGAAGCAGTACTTCAGTTTTCTATTTGGCATTGTGCTGCCGGTGTCACTGCTGTTTGAGCTGCCTCTGCTCATTATGTTCCTGACAGGGCTTCGGATTCTGAATCCGATTCGTCTGCGCAAAATGCGCAGAGTGGCCTACTTTGTACTCATCTTTATCGCGGTGGTTATTACGCCGCCGGATTTAATATCCGACCTGCTTGTCATGATTCCGCTGCTGCTGTTATATGAGATCAGCGTGTTTTTATCAGGAATGGTATATCGCAAGCAGCTTGCGGCTGACCAGGAGATTGAAGCCCGTTATATTCGGGCAGATGATAACCAGCATGTAGGATAGAATAGTGAGGGAGTTTGAAATACAGTCGTTTGTTTCTCCTCTGCATCAGCATCATAATCTGCTGGAGGCGCTGGAACAATCATGGTCTGTTATATCTATAGAGGCTAGAGGCACCGGATTCATCTTCATGGTGCTTAAGGATATTCAGCAGCTTGAGAAAAAAATATCAAGGTACGGGTGAATGAAGAATTCACTCGGTTGAAGGCCCGGAGAAGACGTTATGTGCTGCTCCGGGTCTTTTGGTTCAGATCAAAAAGAGAGCAGAACTGGACATGCAGGCATATTATGCCGGTCAATGGATACAATGGAGAAGGGGATTCGGGCTGCAGTTTGCATGTGGGCGAGCGAATCACGTAAAATAAAAAGCGTATGAATGTCACATTCATCCAGCTGTATCAGGCATGATTGGAATCTGTTGGTGTAAATTCAACGTAAATTCTCGCAAAAATTCATCAAAAAGACTTGAAATCATGCTTCAAGTTGAGTATCATAAAGTTGGTTGTTAGCACTAAACACAGTCGAGTGCTAATACATATGGCTGCAGCCTACAAATGCAAGGCTATATAATTTCAAAAGGAGGCTATTTTTCATGATCAGACCTTTAGGTGAACGCGTATTGGTAGAACCACTGGAGCAAGAGCAAACGACTTCTTTCGGGATCGTACTTCCGGACTCCGCCAAAGAAAAACCGCAAGAGGGTAAAATCATTGCAGTTGGTGCGGGCGCATTGAAAGACGGCGTACGTGTAGCTCTGGAAGTGAAAGAAGGAGACCGCGTTATTTTCTCCAAATATGCCGGTACAGAAATCAAATTCGAAGGTAAAGAATATTTGATTATGAAAGAGAGCGACATTCACGCGATTCTCGACTAATTTCAAATTTAATCGGTTAACCGAACCATATAGCAGTATCATTTTACACAATATACCAGGGAGGTTTTCTTAAATGGCTAAAGACATTAAATTCAGTGAAGACGCTCGTCGCTCCATGCTTCGTGGTGTGGATGCATTGGCTAACGCAGTGAAAGTAACCCTCGGACCAAAAGGCCGCAACGTGGTTCTGGAGAAAAAATTCGGAAGCCCGCTCATCACGAATGACGGTGTAACGATTGCAAAAGAAATCGAACTGGAAGATGCATTCGAGAACATGGGTGCACAGCTGGTTAAAGAAGTAGCAACGAAAACTAACGATGTTGCCGGTGACGGTACAACAACTGCAACAGTACTTGCTCAAGCCCTCATCACTGAAGGTTTGAAAAACGTAACTGCAGGCGCTAGCCCAATCGGTATCCGTAAAGGGATCGACAAAGCGGTTAAAGCTGCGGTTGCTGAATTGCAATCCATCTCCAAACCGGTTGAAACCAAACAATCCATCGCACAAGTTGCAGCAATCTCTGCAGCTGACGAAGAAGTAGGCGAACTGATCGCTGAAGCTATGGAAAAAGTAGGTAAAGACGGCGTTATCACTGTAGAAGAATCCCGTGGATTCGCTACTGAGCTTGAAGTGGTTGAAGGTATGCAGTTCGACCGCGGATACATCTCTCCTTACATGATCACAGACACGGACAAAATGGAAGCTGTTTTGGACAATCCGTACATCTTGATCACAGACAAAAAAATCTCCAGCACGCAGGACATCCTGCCACTGCTTGAGAAAATCGTTCAACAAGGTAAACCGCTGGTATTGATCGCTGAAGATATCGAAGGCGAAGCACTGGCTATGCTGGTTGTGAACAAATTGCGTGGTACATTCAATGCTGTAGCTGTTAAAGCGCCAGGATTCGGTGACCGTCGTAAAGCAATGCTGCAGGATATCGCAGCTCTTACTGGTGGCCAATTGATTACGGAAGAACTGGGTCTGGACCTGAAATCCGCTGTTGTGGAACAACTGGGTACAGCTCGCCAAATCCGTGTAACAAAAGAAAACACAATCATCGTTGACGGTGCTGGTAACAAATCCGATATCGATGCACGTGTTAGCCAAATCCGTACACAATTGGAAGAAACAACTTCCGAGTTCGACAAAGAGAAACTGCAAGAGCGTCTGGCTAAATTGTCCGGCGGCGTAGCAGTAATCAAGGTCGGTGCGGCTACTGAAACTGAATTGAAAGAACGCAAACTGCGTATCGAAGATGCCCTGAACGCAACTCGCGCTGCGGTTGAAGAAGGTATCGTATCCGGTGGTGGTACTGCGCTTCTGAACGTATATCATGCTGTTGCTGGTGTAGCTTTGTCCGGTGACGAGCAGACAGGTGTAAACATTGTCCTGAAAGCTCTGGAAGCGCCAATCCGCACAATCGCGGCTAACGCTGGTGAAGAAGGTTCCGTCATCGTGGAACGTCTGAAAAAAGAGCAAGTTGGCGTAGGCTTCAACGCTGCGACTGGCGAGTGGGTTAACATGATCGAAGCAGGTATCGTTGACCCTGCGAAAGTAACGCGTTATGCACTGCAAAACGCTGCTTCCGTAGCAGCAATGTTCCTGACTACTGAAGCGGTTATCGCTGACAAGCCAGAACCTGCAGGCGCTGCTGGCGCTCCTGACATGGGCGGCATGGGCGGTATGGGCGGCATGATGTAATAAAGGTGTCAAAATCTTTGTTATGCCGACAGAGGAGGGCTCCCGAGAGGGAGCCTTTTTTCTTTTTAATGCAGCTTTAAACCTTCTTGGGCGTATGTAAGAGGATACAGAGATTGAAAACTTGAATAGAGTGAGGAGGGACAGCGATGAGAAAGAGTACAAAGTGGGTATTATGGATTGTGGGACTGATGCTGGCTGCAATATTTGTGAATTTTTATATGAACCTATTTACGTTTGCTTATGCGTTGATTGCCGTGCTTTTGATGTTTTTTACCGGGTGGGGATTTCTGGCCAAGTTGAAAAACGATGTATACCAGCATGAAGAGCTGCACAAAAGAAGGCATGATTCTGCGATGGAGGATATAGACGAGTACACCAGATAACTTCTCTAATGTGCAGCTAAGCGCTAACGAACTCCATAGACGCTATTTGGCGCTTTTAAAGTCGAATTAAAATGTAACGATTCCCAGAGACGTTATCTCTGACATTAGGTTGATTTCTTTGCGAAAACAGTGTTTTTTTAATAAATAGCGTTACTAGGAATCGTTAAAATGTGGAGTAGGTGTTCTCATCTTAAATAAGGTTTCTCAGAATCGTTAGCGCTTAAGGCAAAGCGCATGGAGTATATGACGTGAACACGAGAGTCCGTATGGATCAATTGGCGGCTGCAATTTCGAAAACAGAATGTTCGAGATCCGGAATAACAAACTCATATTCAAATCCACCGCGTACGGCTGCACCTTTGAATTCAGCTTGGTTCACGTCTCGGGTTAGCAGTCCCATCTCCTGCATGACATCTTGGGCATCATTGTATGTGTAGTCTTCATTCGTTGTAAGAATTAGCACGGCAATGGCAACTAACTGTAATCCACCCGTAGGTTCACCGGTGTTTCCCGTATGGAACAAAGTGACTTTGTGAATTTCTCCTGCTTTATCCAGCACACCAGCCAGGCGTAAGTTATCGTTGAAGACATATTCAAAAGGTGTGGTGCTGTTATCGGCAGAGGTGGTTGTATTCAAACGAGAGATGTTTAAGCCATTCAATCGGTATTTGCCCACTGCGCTGTTAAACCTGTTTTTGAACTCATCTGCAGTCATGCCGAGGCTGGAGTTATGCAGCTGCTCGGATGAAGACGAACCCGGCTGCGCCGAGGTGGGCTGCTCAGAGTTCTCCGCAGAAGATTGGTCTGGCCGCACTGAACTAGACGGATCGGGATATGTTGAAGGAAATGCATCTTTGGCTTTAACTGTGGTGCCTGATCCATTCAGCTTCATTTCGTTTTCCCCGGATTGCGAAGCATTGGAAGAAGGAACCGTCATCATTCCAATCAGGCCGATAATACTACATACCAAACTCACCGCCCCAAAGATGACCCATTTCACCCGTACCTGCTTATGTTTGCGCGTGGACAAAACAAAAAATAGGAGCAGACGAAAGAAAGCAATCGATCCCAAAATGAACAAAGCGGTGTACAGCAGCTTCATAACTTCACCCCATCATTTCATGGTCACATAAAAGTAAAATATTGCGGAGCCTTCTAACGGATCGGCATTGTACATATATCATAACACGTCATGAGAATTTATGATCATTGCTTCAGTGACACAGTACAAGCGAGCTGAAAAAATCCCTGCCAGCATCATGCCAGCAGGGATTTTTTTGATAGATGAGAGAAGTATGGGAATGAAGAAAAGCCTTCATGTTACAACATGTCTTCATACCCTATCCATTTATACAGGCTTCACTGTAAATATGAAGTGATACGGACGATTGGCCTGCAGCGTATACTCTGGATGCGTACGTGCACTCCAGCTGTCGTCACCGCCTACACCCATCTGCATATAGTTGATGCGGGCGATGGTGTGTGAGCTTACTGGCAATTTGTAGACGTGGTCACCTGCTTCCAGTTCTTCTGGTGACCACGGAAGTGCATTGATTTCAAACGGAGCATTGGCTTCAAAATACAGACCGCTGCTGCCATGTACAGCATTATCAGCATTTCCGTCGTTTGCAGCCCTTCCAGCATTCCCGTCAGAGCCATCATTGCCCTTCTCACCATCACCACCCACAGCAGATGTGATTGCTGCATATCGCACATCCGTTTTGTTACCGCATTCCTGCGGTTTCAGGTATGGCACGAACTGATCACGAACGGCTCCGGTGTAATAGCCCAGGCGTGCACTGGTCAGACGGTCAACATAGTTGTCATGCGGCCCTCTGCCGTACCAGGAGATGGAGTCCAGACGATCTGTTAATTCAAACAGCATGCCGAATTCAGGCAGCTCAGGCAGACCGGCACCGGGAACGAGGGTTTGACTGATCTCAAGCTCGCCATTTGGTTTAATGTGATACGTGATAGACAGCGTAGTTCCCGGACTGGCATCCCATGTAAAGTCCGTTACCACATGACAGCCCTGCGCATCCGTATGATGTTCGAAACGAATCAGTCTGTTCGTCACATGAGCATCCCGCCAGAACGCGGCGCGTTCATTCAGTTTGTTACCCAGATCGTTATCTGTCATTGCACGCCAGAAGTTCGCACGAGCAGGGGACAGCAGCTGCTCCTGAGAGTTAATCTGATAGGAAGTAAGTGCGCCAGTAACCGAGCTAAAGCTTACGGAAACTTCACCCGCATTCACTTTCAATCCGCCATCTTGCAGTTCCTCCACTTGAAGCGCGTCACTTGCTCCCGCAACAGGTTGCTGAATTGCACGCAGACGAGGAGATACGACGAATTGCTCCCAACCAATCTCATGTCCTGCTTCTGCCCACTTCGCAGCTTTCTTGGTCTCCAGAGAGACAGTAAGAACAGCTTCTGTGTACAGGTCGGAAGATGGTGTGTAAGGGATATGGACTTCAACGGATTCACCAGGCTGAGCAGCAATATCCAGGTGGCCTTTTTCTACAGGTACACCGTTATGGGATAACGTCCAGGCCAGTGCATATTCATTCAGATCGGTGAACAGGAAATGATTCGTGATGCGAATCAGCCCGGTTTGCAGATTGAGTGCCTGCATGCGAACGTTCTGATAACATTTTTTCACTTCTTCGAGCTTAGGTGTAACGGTTTTATCTGCCAAAATCAGTCCGTTGCCGCAGAAGTTGCCGTCATGCGGTGATTCACCAAAATCTCCGCCGTATGCGAGATATTCCACACCGTCTGCTGTCTTGGTACGGATCGATTGATCCACCCAGTCCCAGATGAATGCCCCTTGTAGAATCTCGTATTTATCGAACATTTCCCAGTACAAATGCAGGCCGCCGCAGGAGTTCCCCATGGCATGACTGTACTCGCAGATGATATAAGGTTTTTTATCACCCTTCATACGTGCGTACTGCTCGATATCATTCGGACTGATATACATCGTAGACTCAATATCACTGGCTGAATCGGAAGGGCGGTAGTGATAGGTGCCTTCATAATGAACGAGTCTTGTCGGATCAGCTTGTTTCAAATAGTCATACATGGCAATAAAGTTATCGCCGCCAAACGATTCATTCCCGAGTGACCAGATGATGATGGACGGATGGTTTTTATCCCGCTGGAACATCGAATTACAGCGATCGATAACATTGCTGCGCCATTCCGGTTTGCTTGCCGGGATGTTGTCGTCATTCATTTCTTTTTGCCCGTAGTACCAGGTACCATGTGTCTCCAGATTCGTCTCGTCAATAACGTAGAGTCCATATTCGTCACAAAGCTCATACCAAAGCGTCTGGTTCGGATAGTGGGACGTTCGTACAGCGTTAATATTGTAGGCTTTCATCAGCTCAATGTCGCGAATCATATCTTCACGTCCGATGGCCCGTCCTGAATCAGGCGAGAATTCATGGCGGTTGACACCTTTGAATACGATGCGTTTGCCGTTAATTTTCATCAAGCCGTCCTTGATCTCAAATCTGCGGAAGCCGACACGGGTGCGAACAGCCTCTACCGTTTCGCCCGATGTATTCTGAATGGACAGCACCAGTGTGTACAGGTTAGGCGTTTCGGCACTCCACAAGAGCGGGTTCGCAACTGGAGCAGAGAGGTGTAACGTTACTTCTTCTTCATTGGTAAAAGAAACCTCTGCCGCCAGCGGCTGATCCAGAACAAGCTGCTGCTCCGCATCATAGAGCTGCGCTTGAACCGTCAAGCCTTCCACTTGCTGTCCAGCATTATGATTGTACAGTTGCACATCCAACTGAAGTTCTGCATTCTGCAAAGCATCATCGAGTTCTGTACGAACGAAGAAATCAGCGATCTGAACCGGTGAAGGCGAGTGCAGATATACGCCGCGGAAAATACCGCTAAGCCGCCAGAAATCCTGATTCTCCAGCCAGCTTGCATCACACCAGCGGTAAACTTCAACCGCGAGCTTGTTCTCGCCTTCTGTCAGGTATGCCGTGATATCAAATTCCGCAGGTGTGAAGGTATCTTCACTGTAGCCCACAAGCTCTCCATTCACCCAAACATAGAAAGCTGATTCAACACCCTCAAAGTGCAGCAGGACAGGACGTTCCTTCCAGTCCGCAGGTACCGTGAATGTGCGAATATATGAACCTACAGGGTTGTAGGTTGCCGGTGCAAAAGGTGGCTTTAACTCAGGCTCACGCTCTACCCATGGATACGTCATGTTGGTGTAATGAGGGTAATCATAACCCTGAAGCTGCCAGTTGGATGGCACGCTAATTTCATCCCAGCCGCTGGCATTATAGTCCGTTTCATAAAAAGAAGTAATCCGCTGTTCCGGCGTTTCCGCAAAGTTGAACTTCCATGATCCATTCAGAGACCTGTACCATGGAGAAGAGGTGAACTCATTAGACAAGGCCTCTTCTATAGATGGGAACGCTACCATATTGGCATGCGCTGGCAGACGATTCACCTGAAACGTCTCGGGATTGTTGTTCCATTCCGGATATCCGTTAGCCGGAGGGGTGTGCACGAGTTTCTTTCGCATAACAGCAGCTCCTTTGATCATGTTATAATATATTCACAGTATAGAATTGATCAGGCACTTAGAGAATAAAGGATATTGCCCATGTATATCACAATATGAAACTAAGGCTGGAGAGCGTGGTGTGCCGGATGAATACACGAATCTTTTTTGGCAAAACAGATGAAGCCGCACGTCTGCCGATCTATATGACGACCGTCGGTTACTGGGAACACCAATTCGAAACGGAGCGCCCGGAAGGTTTCCCCGATTATCAGATCCATCAGGTCATTCAGGGGCAGGGCAGGCTGATTATAGAGGATGAAGAAGAATATACCGTTGGTCCGGGGGAAGTATTCATCACCTACCCTGACATTCCGCACCGGTATATGCCAATGACGGATCGCTGGGAGCTGGCGTGGGTATCCTTTCAGGGCAGGGAAGCCAGTCAGCTGCTGGCCTATGCGGGGATTACCAGTTCAGGCGTGTATAAACTTAGAAATCCCGAGCTGCTGTCTGCCTTGGAGCAGATGCTTGTGAGGGGAGAGGGCACGGGGGATACGATGGATGCAGCCGAGGATCGGGATAGCTCCAAACATCTGTACGCCCTGCTTCTTGATTTGAAACCGCTGCTGATTGTTTCGGACAATGACAACGATGAGATGGAGCGTCTAAAACCGGTGCTGCGCTATATTACAGAACATCTGGATCGGCCGCTATCGCTGAAGGAACTGGCCAACGTTGCCGTTGTATCTCCTCAATATCTGTGCCGGTTGTTCCAAAAGGCCCTGCATGTCAGACCTGTATTTTATATCAATCAAGAGCGAATCAACCGCAGTAAACAGCTGATGTTCAGTGAACGGGCACTGCGAATCTATGAAGTTGCAGACCGGGTTGGGTATGAGAATGCAAGTTATTTCTGCAGCATGTTCAAACGGCATACCGGCATGAGTCCGGAACGATTTCGGAAGCTGCACGGTTTAAGCTAAACCGGAGCGAACGTTACCCTGCTCATTTTTTGATCTGTTCTTCATCAGAATTTCAGTTTCTCTTAAGGTTGGGGGATTAAGATTACTCTTGTAAACCCCTTCTCGTGTTAAATAGATGTGTGACTGGCCCTGTTCGGATTATCCTCCGAGCAGGGCACTTTTTTTACCCTGATTAAAGATCATCATGATATGATGAGAGAGAAGACTGACCATAATGATACATAACGTGAACCCAGAGATCGGGTCAGATTTGTTCCATTTGAATGAGGAAGGGAAAGGCAGGGAAATGAATGGATACTCTTCTGCACTCGTTGTATCGTCCCGTACAACTGAATGGACTTGATCCGCGTACATACTATATCGAATGCGATCCGTCGCCTGTACTTAAGCCCTATGTCGCCTGTTACTGGGAGTCTGGGAGCCGTAAACATGCAGAAGGCGATGGACAAGACGCGGTGACAATGGATATCAAGGTGAGGGATATCATGCTGAAGTCTGCGACTTCTGCCCGTGTGCTGCCGGATGGCTGTACCGACATCCTGATCGATTATAATCCGGAGAAGGATCGACATGCGTACAGTTATTGCGGCAATTACATGCAGCCATTTGCTTTTCCGTTATCGCAGACAGCGCCGCTGGCGGGAGCTTATACATTTGGTGTGCGTTTTTTTCCCGGAGGAGCACCTTTCCTGCACGGCCAATCTCTGGATTTGTTCACGGATCAACGTATACCGCTGGAGGATTGCTGGCCGATCGGGTGGGACGAGCTGCGGATACAGATGCAGGAAACAATGAATTTCGCAGAGCGCGTGCAGGTGATGGAGCATTATCTCCGGCGTATGATTGCATCCAGCAGCTGGGCTCCTAATCAAGCCGATCAGGATTTGCTTCGCAGCGTTTTGCACCGCATCTTCAAGGAAAAAGGCACCATGAGTATACAGGAAATTGCGCTGCGGGAAGCGGTCAGCGAACGCCAGCTTCATCGTAAAATGACCGAGCAGGTGGGCATCAGCCCCAAGCGATTCAGTGAAATTGTTCGTTTCCATCAGGTACTGCACGGAATCCGGAATGGGCATACTGCTGACGGAGCAGCTCTTGCTCAGACCTATGGTTTCTATGATCAGGCACATCTGATCAGGCAGTTCCGCAAGTTTTATGGCGATACGCCGCTGGCTGCTGTTCAGGAGCATCAACAGATGTTGTCCGAAAAGTACAATGATGCGGCAGTATCCTCCGTTATACTATGAACCATAGACTTATTACAAAGGAGTAATGAATCATGAATGGAACATTGCAAATTCGGGATCATCTGTTAACGGAGCTGGAGACTGGCGTGCGTACAGGCGCTTCGTTAATTCGGCTTATACGTGAGGAGGACTGGGCATATCGTCCGCAGGACAATATGCGCTCACTCGTTGAACTGGTGCATCATTTTATCCAGATTACCGCTTCGGATCTTGTCATTATGCAGGAAAAAGGTGAAGCTGAAGTAAGTCAAGTGGAGAACAGCCTATCGGGAAACCAGGATATTGAGCAATTAGAAGGGACATTATGGAGTAACTTTGAGGCATATAAAGCGTATATCACAAGTCTCAGCGAAGAGGACTTTCTGAACCGCTCTACCCAAGCTTTCTATGCAGAGCATGGACATCTGCAGGTGCAGTGGCAGATCGAAACGCTGACACATGTGTTCCACCATCGCTCACAGCTCTACAATTATCTCAAACAGCAGGGGCATGAATTAAACTTCTTTATGCTGTATGCTTAATTTATTCTTGAACAAACAGCTCCGCCGGATCATCCGGCGGGGCTTGTTTTGTTTTTTGCGAATATGCAGTATCTATTAAACTTGCATGTCAGCTATAAATGTACGTTCTACCACGGTCGATTCACCGTGGCTTTACTAGATTTCAAACATAGAATACCGTATCAAAGCAAAAAGGAGGTGATTTTGATGGCCATCCTTTTACCATTACAATTCTACAATCTTCCAGCAGGTGTGGGTAAATCCTACTATGAAAACCTGTCTGGCGGCACCAATGCAAGTGTTACGGTGAACAACAATGGACCGTTTCCGGTATCTCTCGTCATCACTCGTGTCAATGCTCCGGTTGTCACTTATGTTGTTCCGGTGAACAGCAGTTTGAGCATTACCGCAAGTCAGGTGCTGGTCTTCGCTTTGCTGGCGAACCAGGGAGGTGCTGCTTCCGGTACGATTGAAGTTGCTTTGTCGTAATTCGGTGTGGTAGAAACTTAAGGGCCTCTGTCGGACATGTTCGGCAGGGGTCTTTTTTTGCTGGTGTGATCTGGATTTATAGTGATAATATACTAAGGTGTGTTGATTTACTATTTTAAGCAGTGTAGTCTGCAGGAAAAAGAAGGGAAGATAAGGATGATCAAAAAAATGTTCTGTTACATCCTAGGAGCAAGCCTAGGTTTAACCGTGCTGTTATCAGCGCCCATGTTAGCTCAAGCAGAAAGACAATCATTAAATTACAGTAACGGAGCAGTATATTACGGAGAGACCAAAAACGGAAAACCTCACGGGGAAGGAACAATGACATGGGGGAAATCCAAAACTTACAATGGAAGCTGGATGGAGGGCAAACGTTCAGGACAGGGAGTTTATAAGATGATAACGCGAGAAACAGACCGAATCTCAGAAACACAGTATGAAGGAACCTGGAAAAGCGATCAAAAAGAAGGCAAGGGGGAACTGCGTGTCAACGAGATTAGTCTGACTGGAACAATGCTGGAGTCACGAGTGCAAACAGGGACCTTTTCTAAAGATCAGTGGATTGCCGGGTATGATGTGCGCAAGGGGGAGTCTGACCCTCCGTATTATTTTGCTTATCAAGATGCAAAAATAAAACTTCAAATTATGGGTGAGGCAGGAGAAATTTTGAAAGGGCTTAAAGAAGGTTATTTCTTCACTTTTAAGTATCAAAAAGGAAAAGTACATAAAAATGTTGGTGTCGGGGATGAGTATGATCCCAAAGCGTTTCGTTCCTTTATCTTAAGTATAGAAAAAGAGATTAAACCTTATATCCAGCAATTCGAAAAGCTTGCGAAAAAACTATAATTGTTTATCCCGAACCCGGTACGATTAATTACATAGTATAGACCGCACGTTGAGAGCGTGCCTCGGATTCGGGAGGTTGATCGAATGAACCGCAAGCGAACAAAATTAATGGAAACAGAACGACTTGTATTTACGACATGGGACGAAGGGGATCAGGCACTCGCATTTGCGCTCTGGGGTGATCATGAGGTGACCAAGTGGATCAGCGGCAGCGATGTGCTGAGTGAAGAGGAAGTGGAAGCGAGGTTAACGCAGGAGATTCAGCGCGAGAAGCAGGAGGGAGTGCAGTACTGGGCTCTTTTTCAAAAAGATTCTGGCGTATTTGTCGGCTGCTGTGGTCTTTATCCTTATGCACCGGAAGAAAATATCTATGAGCTTGGTTTCCTGCTGACCCGGGATCACTGGGGACAAGGATATGCACAGGAAGCGGCACAGGCCGTTGTTCACTATGCTTTTGACAAGCTAGAAGCATCCTCTCTGGTTGCAGTGCATCATCCTGATAATGAAGCGGCGTATCACATTCTAAAGAGGCTGGGGTTTGAGCATGCGGATGATCGGCGGGATGAGGCATCAGATATGGTGCAGCCATTCTATCGTTTGCAAAAAAATAATGAAGTCTGCTGAATACATCCCTCATGTGGCGTTATCCAAATGAATATGCCGGAATCTAGTTAGAGGCAGCGCCATACGCCATGTCATTGAACGAGTTTCATATTATGCGGGATGATCCCCTGTTATTTTATGCTGTATTTATTTTGCTTTCAGCTTCTTTTAAGGTAAAAGGGATAAGATAACTCTTGTAAACCCCTTCTCGTGTTAAATAGATGTGTGACTGACCCTGCCGGGCGACGGCGGGGTGTTTTTTTGTTTTATTTCTATCTTATTATTATGTTACGATTTATAACAAAGAAAAACAAACATAAATAAAATATTACAAAAGTTATTTTAAGCATAAATCATTGACTTTCAAACACAAACAAAGGTATAATAAATGTGAAAAAAGGAACTTACTTTGATCGTGACAGACCATTTATAGTTGAACATAGGAGAGGATAATGATGAACGTGACCCTTCGTACCGAAAGACAGCACCCTGCCGGGTTCGATATTCCATTTGTACGCGAGATGGCAGAGATTACGCAGCATATGTGGAAGAATGGCTGGGATGAGCGCAACGGCGGCAATGTCAGTTATCTGCTGAGCGAAGAGGAGGTTGCCCCGTACATCGATATTCATCGGGTCATTCGGACCATTACACCTGCCTTTTCCGTGCAGGAGCTGGCAGGTCAGTACTTTATCGTTACGGCTTCGGGCAAATATTTCAAAAACGTGCTGGCAGACCCGGAGGGCAATCTGGGCGTGCTTCGTGTATCGTCAGATGGACAGGAGCTGGAGGTGCTGTGGGGACTGAATGGCGGAGCGAATCCGACAAGTGAACTGCCAACCCATTTTATGAGCCATATGGAACGTTTGAAAATAGACCCGAATCACCGGGTTGTGATGCACAACCATGCGACACATGTACTTGCGATGACCTTCATTCATGAGCTGCATGAGGCCAAGTTCACGAAGACTCTTTGGCAGATGTGCACCGAGTGTGTGGTGGTCTTTCCAGATGGCGTTGGCATTATCCCATGGATGATGCCTGGGTCGAATGAGATCGGCCGCGCAACCGCGGAGAAAATGAAGGAATACCACGCAGTCATCTGGCCGCAGCATGGCATATTTGGAACAGGCACAACGATCGACGAAGCGTTTGGACTGATTGAAACGATTGAGAAGGCCGCCCAAGTATACATGCTTGTTGCAGGCCATGACATCCGCCAGCGGATCACGGATGAGCAGCTGCGTGCACTTGCGCAGCAATTCGGCGTAACGCCTCGTCCCGGTATCATTGAAAGTTAACTTGCAGCAATCCGAATATGACAATGGTGTCATATCAAACTAACGAAATAATTGAACAGCAGCAGCCTTCGATTCTCTGAATCGAAGGTCTTTTTCTTTTTTTCAGGCAAACAATCGTCGTTTTGGTTCAAAAACGTTCAATTTGTTCAGTAAGAATGGCTTTGTTATCGAATATTGAATCGCAGCATGCATTATCACGCGCTGGCGATTTTCGGGTGAAATGACATATTGTCAATGGCTCTGCGATTTTGCATAATAACTATGCTTCACAGATAAAAACATACATTGCTTTACAGATGAGATGAAAATAAGCTTACAGATGAGAGATGGAAGGAAGTTATGATCATGCTTGGCAAAATGAAGAGAATCTTAATCGGCAAGCCAATGAAGTCGGCTGAATTGGATGCAGAAAAATTGGGGAAATGGAAGGCGCTCGCCATTCTGTCCTCCGATGCTTTGTCATCCGTGGCCTACGGTACGGAACAGATTTTGCTTGTGCTGGTTGCGGCCGGATTCGCCGCCCTGTGGTACTCGGTTCCGATTTCCATCGCCGTGCTGGGATTGCTCGTCATTTTAATTTTTTCGTATCGCCAGACGATATTTGCTTATCCTACAGGGGGCGGCGCATACATCGTAGCTAAGGATAACCTGGGTACCACACCGAGTCTGATTGCCGGAGGTTCACTGCTGGTCGATTATATCCTGACGGTGGCTGTGAGTTCGTCCGCAGGCACGGATGCGATCACATCCGCTTTTCCTGTACTGCATGACTATAGTGTCATTATTGCGCTTATTATGATTGTGTTTCTGACGGTTATGAATTTGCGGGGGGTTACGGAGTCAGCTTCGGTGCTGGCGATCCCCATTTATCTGTTTATCTTCTCCATTGCCATTCTCATTATTTCGGGCGGTATCAAGTTTCTGGCTGGCGGAATGCATGCTGCGGCTCCAGAGTTCGGAACAAGTCTGTCACATGTCAGCATCTTCCTGCTGCTCAAAGCGTTCAGTTCTGGGTGCTCGGCTCTGACCGGGGTAGAGGCGGTAAGTAACGCAATCCCGAACTTCAAGCAGCCTGCGGAGAAAAATGCCGCTGGAACCTTGCTGCTCATGGGATGTATCCTCGGAGCAATGTTTATTGGCATCACGCTGCTAGCCTTTGGGTACGGCATCAAGCCTGATCCGAAAGCAACGGTCATTTCCCAGATTGCCGAAGCGACGTTTGGCAGAGGGTGGATGTATTTTATCATCCAAGGTGTAACGGCTTTGATCTTGTTCCTGGCCGCCAATACAGCATACTCGGCCTTTCCGCTGTTGTCTTTCATGATGGCAAAAGATAAATATATGCCGCATATGTTTATGGTGCGAGGAGACCGTCTGGGCTTCTCGAACGGCATTATTTTTCTCAGTGTGATGTCTGCATTGCTGGTGGTAGGTTTCAAAGGAGATACCGGCAGCCTGATTCCGCTCTATGCGGTTGGGGTGTTCATTCCGTTCACCCTGTCCCAACTGGGCATGATGATTCGTTGGATCAAAATCAAGCCGTCCGGGTGGAGAACAAAGCTTCTGGTGAATACGATCGGTATGCTGACCACGTTGTCGATTACGCTGATTTTTATTTTTACCAAGTTCACGCAGACATGGGTTATCTTTATCTTCCTGCCGCTTGTAGTCTATGTGTTCATGCGCATTCGCAGCCATTATTGCAACATTGCAGACGAACTGCGTATCGATATTCAAGTGGATAAACCGGCCAAGAAAGGCAACACCATTGTTATTCCGGTGGCAGGCATTACTCGGGTCGTCATGAATACGATCAGTTACGCACAGACGATGTCGGATCATGTAGTGGCGCTGTACATTGGCTTTGATGATGAGGCCATTCGCAAGATGGAACAGAAGTGGGAGGAATGGAATCCCGGCGTGCGTCTGGTCGTAATCAAATCAAGGTACCGCAGCATTATGGGGCCGCTGAAGAAATTCATTGATACCGTAGAGTGGAAAACAGCTGAGACCGATCATATCACCATACTAATTCCGCAATTCATTACGAAGCACTGGTGGCAAAATGTACTTCATAACCAGACCAGCTTTATGATCCGTGCCTATCTGATTAATTATAAAGATGTGATTGTTACCACTGTACCGTATCATCTCAATCGATAATTGAAGAAGGCAGCGGAAATACCAGATGGGCGAGATGCTGAATGAAGTTGATGAAGTATCGAACTTAATGATCTGCATTTTGAAAATGGAAGTATAATGTAAAATGAGGTTTATCATTGTAACGTTAATATTTAATATAGTATTTACACATATTACCGCAGGGAATTCTCCAGGAGAGGAGGTTCCTTGCGGTTTTTTGTATATTTGTAAAGCGCAGTACCCTCTAGCTGATCCATGCTGTTTTGTGTAAAACAACTTGGTGAGGATTAACTTGATTTTGATGAACATTTCATTTGGCTGTGACATTGAAAATTTAGACTAGATCATGTGGTGCCGAGCTGAGTCCATCGCGAAGCTTGTACACTCAATCGAAAATTGAAAAGCTAAATGAGAAGTGTAAATCAAGAAATGTATTTTAGGAGGAAAAACGTCAGATGAGTGATCTTGATAACCAGTTCAGCCTGCCCGCCGTCAAACGGCGTATAACCTCAAGTACACGTGAACAACGAACAGCCTCACTTCGGCTGCAGCGTGTGAGGGAGAACCTGCTGGCCTATGGTTTTCTGGCACCATCACTGCTTTTGTTTGCTGTGTTTTTGTTTTACCCCATGTTCAAATCGGTGTATCTGAGTCTGCATTCTACCGATCCGACAGGACAGATTGCAGCTTACGTAGGGCTGGAAAACTTCAAAGCGGTATTTCAGTCAGGGCTGTTTATGCAGGGCATGAAAGTGAATTATTATTTGTCCTGTTCACCGTACCAACGGGTATATTCGGGGCTCTTATCCTAGCTGCTCTGACCCACAACCGCTTCAGGGGGATGCGTGTGTTCCAATTTGTATTCTCGCTGCCTGTCGTGTTATCGGTTGGCTCGTCGGCGGTCATCTGGAAATTTCTATTCCATCCGACGCTTGGCATGCTCAATTATCTGCTTGGCAGAGCAGGGATTGATCCCATTCCTTGGTTAATCAGTCCCGATTGGGCACTGATTTCCATCTCCATCATGACGATCTGGATGAATCTCGGTTTCAACTACATCATTCTATCCAGCGGATTGCAGGGGATTCCGGATGAAATCTATGAAAGTGCCAGGATGGATGGGGCAGGTGCACTCTTGACGTTTCGCAAAATCTCCATGCCGCTGCTGTCGCCAACCCTGTTCTTTGTGACGGTTGTATCCATCATTGGAGCGTTTCAATCCTTCGGTCAGATCAACATTCTGACTCGGGGCGGCCCAATGGACAGCACCAATGTGTTTGTGTATTCCATCTATCAGGAAGCTTTTGTTAACTTCCGCTTTGGGACAGGCAGTGCACAAGCTTTAATTCTGTTTGCAGTCATTATGCTGCTGACCCTGCTTCAGTTTAAATGGGTAGAAAGGAAAGTACATTACCAATGAGTGCAAAATGGACCCAGACCCTGCTCTATATGCTGCTGACGATCTGCGCTGCACTGGTGTTATACCCGGTGATGTACACCTTTTTCATGGCCGTGATGACTCCTGAGGATGCCAGTGCTTATCCACCGCATATTATCCCGACTGCCGTTGATTTGTCCAATTTCGCGGAGGTATTCGACATTGTACCGATTGGACGGTTCATCGGTAACACTTTTCTGGTAGCGGGCTTGACCACGATCGGTCAATTAAGTACAGCCAGTATGGCTGCCTATGCTTTTGCCAAGATGCAGTTCAGAGGCAAAAACATTATCTTCAGCATGTTTGTTGCCACCATGATGATTCCGTGGGAAGTCACCATGATCCCTAACTACCTGACGATTCGCAGTTGGGGCTGGCTGGACAGCTATCCGGGACTGACGGTGCCGTTTCTCGCAACGGCATTCGGTACATTTCTGCTCCGGCAGTTCTTTATGCAGCTTCCCAAGGAGCTGTTCGAAGCAGCGAAAATCGACGGCTGTGGACACATTCGTTATTTCATCTCACATGTGCTCCCACTGTCCCGTCCAGCCCTTGGCACGTTAGCCATCTATTCATTCCTGAGTATGTACAATTCATATCTGTGGCCGCTGCTCGTCACCAATACCCCTGAGATGAGGACAGCTCAAATCGGCATCTCCATGTTGGAGTTCCAGGAATCGACGGCGTGGAATCTGGTGTTTGCCGGAACGGCGATGGTGATTGTGCCATCCCTGCTGCTCCTGATCTTTGGACTGAAACAGCTGGTACGCGGCATGGCTGCAGGTGCGCTTAAGGGATGAAAGATAGATAAATAACTTGCAGCAATCTGCGTTAACATGTCTGGCCGAGCTTGCAGGTTACGCATGAACTGCCAGGAGCGAATAAAATGAGGCGCGCCTCTTAACAAAGTTTTTGTGAAACAGCAAGAGTAGTGGAGGAGAAGAATCAATTCTGAAGAAGCGAAGCGCTCGCCTTTGTCTCTAGAATTTACACAACTAAAAATAGTTCAATTAAATTTGGTGACAACAGCGATCGTAAGAATGATTCATATCCGTAACGGTCACTTTGCAGTTTACAAGAATCTTTTTTAACACGAGCCATATAAAAGGAGAGCGACATGAAAAAAGAGGAACCTTTGCACTAATGCTGGTCGCGCTGATGCTTATTATATCTGCCTGCGGCACGAAAGCAGAAACAAGCAGCCCGGGAAGTGGAGCTCAAGCTGAAGCTGCAGCAGCAGAACCTGTTCAATTGATCTGGTGGCACTCCATGTCTGGTGCAGGCGAGAAGGCGATTAATCAGCTCGCTTCCGATTTTAATGCAGGCCATCCGGACATTCAGGTTAAAGCAATCTATCAGGGGAAATATGACGAGAGCTTGAATAAGCTTAAAGCATCGATCGGTTCAGACAGCGGCCCGGATCTGATCCAGGTCTATGAGATTGGAAGCAAGTTTATGATCGACTCCGGTATGATTACACCGGTGCAGCAGTTCATTGACAAGGATAAGTTTGACCTGTCCCAACTGGAGCCGAACATTATTCGATACTATACGATTGATGGCAAATTGAACGCGATGCCTTTTAACACGTCAAACCCGATTTTGTACTATAACAAAGATATGTTCAAGGCTGCGGGTCTTGATCCGGAGAGTCCGCCAAAGACCTACGAAGAGTTTGAGAAAGCAGCGAAAGCATTATCGAAGGACGGTAAACCAGGTGCATCAATGGCGATTTACGGCTGGTTTATAGAACAGTTTTTTGCCAACCAGAATGCAGATTATGTTAACAATGGAAACGGCAGAAGTGAGACGGCCACGGAATCTCTGCTCAATTCTGAAGCTGGCGTGAAAACATTAACGTGGTGGAAAAAGATGATCGATGAGAAGACCCTCTCGAATCTGGGACGCAGCACAGATGATACCACCGCAGCTTTTACAGCACAGCAGATTGGCATGACGCTGGATTCCACTGCAGGACTGCGTAAAATTGTCGAAGGCTCAGGTGGTAAGTTCGAGCTGGGGACAGGTTTTCTGCCCCGTCCTGAAGGTGCCAAAGGCGGAGTTGTAGTCGGTGGCGCAAGCTTGTACATTATGAACAACAAGTCGGAAGCGCAGCAGCAGGCTGCATGGGAATTCATTAAGTACCTGGCGACACCTGAGGTACAGGCTAACTGGAGCGTAGCGACAGGATACTTCCCGATTACGACAGCAGCTTACGACGAGCAGGTATTAAAGGATAATATGGCGAAATATCCGCAGTTCCAGACAGCAGTCGACCAACTGCACGCTTCAGCTGATTCGACAGCAACATCCGGGGCCATTATGGGTGTTTTTCCAGAAGCAAGACAAATTGTCGAAGGTGCTGTTGAAACCGTGTTGAATGGACAAGGAGCACCGCAGGAGGCACTGGATGCAGCTGCGAAGCAGATTACAGAGAAAATCAATCAATATAACAGTACCGTGAAGAAGTAATGAATCTATAAAACAGCAGGCCAGACACCATATCTCTCTTGGTCGCACACATTTCCAATAGGGTAGAGCCGCAGGTGTAAATATGGCGATGACAGAGTTAACCGTATGGAAGGATAGATTGTTATATCCAAAAAAAACAGCTTGCAGAAATTGTTCTGCAAGCTGTTTTTTTGTCATGAAGACGTATCCCTTTTTATGTAAACTATTATCCCGAAAATTCAAGGGGACAAATATAAGACGCTGGATAAATGATTGACATGCTATCGGCTCATATCTTATAATCAACTCGTTCATTAAATTGATAATGATTATCATTAACGATTAGGAGAGAATATACAGATGAAAAAGAAATGGATTCTGCCACTCATTGTACTGATGATGTTTACGATCATTGCCAGCGCATGTGGTAACGGAGCTGCAAACGGTACATCAGACAATGGCAAACAAGAGACAACTGCAGAAGAAGGGACAAGCGGTGAATCAGCAAATACGGCAGATACAATCACGTATCCATCCGAAACAGGGCCAGTTGAGATTCCCGCCAAACCGCAGCGCATCGTTGCTCTAACGAACGGTCCAAATGTGCTTTCTATGGATGTAACACCAGTGGGCGTGGATAAATGGACGGCGGAAAACCCGCTGTTCAAGGATAAATTAAAGGATGTCGCGATTGTAAGCGAGGAAGACCCCGAGAGTGTTTCGGCTCTTAATCCGGATCTGATCATTGCAGGTTCGCACATGAAAAATTTGGAGCAGCTGTCCAAAATTGCTCCAACCATTGTATACACTTGGGGGAAACTCGATTATCTGCAGCAGCAGCTGGAGATTGGCAAGGTGTTAAACAAAGAGTCCGAAGCGCAGGCGTGGATGGATGACTTCACCAAAAGAGCAGAAGAAATTGGTAACGAGATCAAAGCCAAATATGGTGATAAGGTAACAGTTTCTACGATTGAAATTGCTGATAAAGATGTTTTCGCTATGGGAGATCACTGGGCACGCGGAACAGAAGTACTGTATCAAGCCATGAAGCTGAATATGCCGGAAAAAGTGAAAAATGATACGTTAAAAGAAGGTTATCACTCCTTGTCACTTGAAGTTCTTCCGGAATACATGGGTGACTTCGTTGTGGTAAGTAGGGATATGGCCCGCGATAACGAAATTATGAAATCGGGGATTTGGGGTAAAATCCCGGCCGTTCAGAACAAACATGTGATCGAATTGGATACCAAATCGGTGACGTATAGCGACCCGACCACGTTGGAATATGTATTAAATATTTTCAAAGAAGGATTTCTTGGTGCAGGGAATAAATGAGCTGAATCTGCAGTTGGGTTTTGAATCAGAGAAGCTTTGATACAGAGCGCGCGTGCGGGAGCTGCATGCACTTCTTGACCGTGTAATCGAAATATACAATCAAAGAGACGAAGATGGCAGCCAAAGCCTCTTCGTCTCTTTGGTTTAATCTAGACAAAATCCCCTTTCTCCGTAGTAGAGAAAGGGGGTTAAAGAAAAAAATTCAATGATAACAGTATGAGAGCAGTTATAATGACTTATCTTATGATGAGTGTAAAACTGTTCTGACTTCTGATTAATTATCCTTCAGATCAGCTATAGATTTAACATCCATGTAAGCAGGAACGACAAGGCCGGTTTTCACGCCAGTCATATTAGGTCCCAAATCATCCAACTGATCTTTATATTTAGACCAGTAATCCGCATGTGTCAGCGGCAGCCATGCAGCCGGAGAAGCATCAACGTCTCCTGATGCAACACCAGTCCACATCGGTCCGGCTTCCACTTGCAGTGCGTTTACTTTGTAACCCAGATTGTTCTCCATTACGTATTTCAAGAGATTTGTACTCGCAATCTCCGAGTCCCAAGCCACATAACCAAGACGGAATGTGTCTCCGTTGACTGGCTTCAAACCTTTGGTCCATTCATTAATCTGGTCCGCATGTTTCTCCGCATAGTCTTTGGCAGCTTGTTCAGGGGAAGTACCGCCCTGAATAGCAATCATCATTTCGCCCATCTCATCTGAAGTCCACTTGAAACGGGACAGGAATTCATAAGCAGTCGGATGATCTTCCTTCAGACCTTTACGAGCGATGGTGTGTATCTCTTCTGCATCACCATATACCTTATCAGGGTCTTCCAGATATTTCAGATCATACTGGTTAAACATCCAGTGCGGAGTCCAGCCTGTAATAATAATGGGTTCTTCATTTTTGTAAGCTTTGTCCAGCGCAGCCGTCATGGCTGCACCGGACCCTTCTACCAGATTCCAGTTTGCCAGACCATATTTTTCAATGGCACTGGCGGTGGATTTCATGATACCGGCACCTGGATCGATGCCGATAATTTGGTGATTAACTTCATTTCCCACGTTCGCATTAGCCGCAGGTGAGGAAGAAGAACTGGAAGCGGAAGCCCCTGTTTCCAAATCTTCAATCGAGTTTACGTCTGTCATGTATTTTGGAACAACCAGACCTGTACGCACACCTGTCATGTTGGCTCCGAGATCTTCAACCTGATCTTTGTAACGATCCCAGTAGTCCGCGTGTGTCAGCGGCAGCCATGCAGCCGGAGAAGCATCAACGTCACCCGAAGCGACACCAGTCCACATTGGTCCTGCTTCAACCTGAAGCGCATTGACTTTGTATCCTAGTTTGCTCTCCATCACATATTTCAGTAAATTCGTACTGGCAATCTCGGAATCCCATGCCACATAGCTCAGTTTGAACGTATCACCGTTAACCGGTGTCAGATCTTTCGTCCATTCATTGATCTGATCCGCATGCTTCTCGGCATAGTCTTTAGCTGCTTGTTCAGGGGAAGTGCCATCCTGAATAGCAATCATCATCTCGCCCATTTCATCCGAAGTCCATTTGAAACGCTTCAGGAATTCGTAAGCGACCGGATGATCTTCCTTCAGACCTTTACGGGCAATGGTATGAATTTCTTCGGAATCACCAAAAGATTTTTTCGGGTCTTCCAAATATTTAAGATCGTACTTATTGAACATCCAGTGAGGTGTCCATCCCGTTATAATAATGGGTTGTTCGTTTTTCATGGCTTTATCGAGTGTTGCGGTCATAGCGGCACCAGAACCTTCGATCAGATTCCAGTCAGACAATTTGTAATCTTCAATGGCTTTGGCTGCAGACTTCATAATACCGGCACCTGGATCGATACCAATAATTTGATAGTTTACTTCCTTACCTACAGCATTGGCTGCTCCGCTGCTGCCACCAGCAGAGCTAGTGCTGCCTGTAAAGTATTGTGAGAATCCAGCGATTAATACGACCAGTGTCGCTGCAGCAGTAATCCATGCCTTTTGTTTCGCCGAAACTCGGGAAGTCTTTTTGCGTCCTGGCATGAACAGGTTTTGCGTAAAGCGGTCAAGTACAATCGCAAGTACAACTACGGCCAGACCGGCTTCAAAACCTTTACCAATCTGCAGCTGCGTTACCGCACGATATACTTCCGCTCCGATACCCTGTGCACCGATCATGGAAGCGATAACTACCATAGAAAGGGACAGCATGATGGTCTGGTTAATACCGGACATCACGGTAGGCAGCGCGAGTGGAAGCTGTACCTTGAATAATTTCTGTGCAGAAGTTGATCCGAATGCATCCGCCGCTTCAACCAGCTCACCAGAAACCTGTTTGATTCCCAGGTGAGTCAGACGAATGGTTGGCGGAATGGCAAAGATTACCGATGCGATAACGCCGGGAACAACGCCGAGACTAAAGAACGTAACGGCTGGCAGCAGATAAACGAATGCTGGCATCGTCTGCATGAAGTCCAGCAGTGGCGTGATAATCCGTGCGGCTGTTTTACTGTATGCAAGCCAGATACCGACAGGCACACCCACAAGAATCGATATTAATCCTGACGTAATAACGAGGCCAAGCGTGTCCATGGATTGGGACCAGTAGCCCAGGTTATCTACGAGCAGGAACCCGATAACGGTAAACAAGGTAAGCGGCAATCTGCCTACCAGGAATGCCAGCACACCTAGTATGGCAATAAACAGGAGTGGGTGAGGCAGCATGAACAGCCCCGAGAAAAATCCAACCACTTCCTGAATAACAACAGAGATTACTTTAAACAATCCGGAGAGCGAGGAGCTCATCCAGTCAACGATGGATTCAATCCACGATGCTAGTGGTATTTTGGGAATCATTCAGAGCGTCCTCCTTTTCTGCAACTTCACCGCTTAGTGCACCGAGCAGGGCACCGCGAACGATAACACCTTGCAGACGGCCAGTTTCGCTTACAACAGCGAGCGGCACATGCGCTGAACTTACAATCTCGAACAATTCATGAATCAGGGTCTCAGGCGATACCGTCGGCCCATCCGTGATCAGAATGTCATTTAATACTTTATTTTCGCGCATTGCACGGGTTGCGTCTTCTGCTGTAATGACACCCAGCAGTTTCTTGGAGCGGTCAATGACAAACAGGTTCGATATACCGCGCTCACGCATTAATTCGAGAGCGACACGAGGGCCGCGATCGGTTGTGATCGTTTCAGGTCGGCGCATAACGTGTGATGCTGTGAGGACCTTGGACAAGTCCACGTCTTCGACGAAGCGGGCCACGTATGAGTTGGCCGGTTGAATCATAATTTCCTCAGGTGTACCGATCTGCACAACGGCGCCGTCTTTCATAAGAGCAATCCGGTCGCCAATGCGCAGCGCTTCGTCCAAGTCATGGGTAATGAAAATAATGGTCTTTTTCATCTTATCCTGAAGCTCAATCAACTCATCCTGCATATCACGACGAATCAATGGATCAAGCGCACTGAAAGCTTCGTCCATCAGCAGTACTTCCGGGTCATTCGCAAGTGCACGAGCGAGGCCGACACGCTGCTGCATCCCGCCGCTCAGCTCATCCGGCATTTTGTCTTCCCAGCCTTTAAGGCCAACCAGTTCCAACGAGGTTTTCGCTTTCTCCCGGCGTACTTCTTTATCTACCTTCTGAATCTCCAAGCCGTATTCCACATTATCAAGAACCGTTCTGTGCGGAAACAATGCAAACTTCTGAAATACCATGCTGATCGTTTTACGGCGCACTTCACGCAGTTGTTCTTTGTTCATTTTGCGCAAATCCTTGCCATGGACCAAAATTTCTCCAGATGTCGGCTCAATCAAACGATTGAACATGCGAACCAGTGTAGATTTACCACTACCGGACAGGCCCATAATAACGAAGATTTCGCCTTCCTGTATTTCCATGTTGACCCGATTGACACCAACCGTTATTTGTTTTTCTTTGGCCAACTTTTCTTTCCCCCAACCCTGTTCCAGCAGTTCAAGACCCTGCTCGGTTTGGGGGCCAAACAGTTTACTTACGTTTTTCACTTCAAGTATGGTCATGTTTTCACCCCTTCTGATGTGTTGTGCACTTCGAACGGCTTTCAGCAGTCACAAGCCCATACACTTGTGCGCCCAGCCACGAAATCCGGTAATTTTTGCTTCGCTTCCCGTCTTTCTGGGTAACGGTTTGTATTCTAACAGTAGTTAACCAGTATATCAACCGAATAAACAGTACATAATGTTTGTACAGTAAAAACTGTATAAAGTTTTCCTCTCGTATACTCTGTCTATCTCCTTATTCTGGCTAATTAGGCAGCTTTACTTTTATTATCGCTTTTCCTACAATAGAAAATGAGCTGAATTAAAGCTTATTTTTTTGGTTAAAAGATCATCGTAGGCAAAATGAAGCATGGTAAAGTTCCCAATATTAGTTATTGGGTGTGAGATGTTTTCCTGACCTATAGGATATCCAGCTGCATGCTTTCCAATGTAAGCAGAGCTTGAACATGCTGATATTTTTTTGCCAAGACTGGAATGCTTAGAATGGAGGTTGCAAGCATGAGCTTGGACCATTTGCAAGAAGATCAGCAGGCTGCCGTGATGAAGATCCGTAAACGTGTTATAGAAGCCATCGGACGGAATATGGATCTATACGGCGTAACGTTGTCCACGGGACATTTATACGGATTGCTATTTTTCGCAGACAAACCGATGACCCTTGATGATATGGGCCGGGAGATGGAAATGAGCAAAACAAGCATGAGCACTGGAGTGCGAACACTGCTGGATCTTAAAATGGTAAATAAGGTGTGGAATAAAGGTTCTAGGAAAGATCTATATGAAGTGGAGTATGACTGGCACCAGACATTTACCGATTATTTCGTCATTAAATGGAGAAAAGCGGTGGAGAGTAATCTTCAGATTCTTCGTAAGTCCGTTGATGAGATGAACCGGATAATCAATGAGCTTGATGAACAGGTTGATGCGGACATGCTGCGTGTGCTGCATGAGGACAAGCGTAAAATACTGCAGGCGGAGGCGTATTATCGGTGGCTCGACAGGCTGATTGATACGATGGAAGATGAAGAGATTTACAAGCTTGTTCCAAAAGAAGAGATTAGAGAAGAAATGAAAGAACAATTATAGGATCAAAATCAAGGACCCGTTCCGGCAGGAAGGGTCCCTTTACTTCATTGTCCAATGGCACTGAAAATGGTCCGTTTCGTACGGATAGAAGAAGGTAATGCAGTCGGCTCCGGGTTTATCTTTTGCATCGGTTTTGCAGGTACTCGCAGTTTGGAGCCGCTGACCTGTATTTCGGCACGTAGAGTATTGGTATAGTTTGACCAAGCGAACCGATTCGGCTCCTGATTCCGACTGGATGCAGGTAAACGCTTGGTTTCCAGATGCTGAAATGCAAGTTTCTTGATATGCGACCTCGCTTCTTTCTCACGTCCGATAAGCTCTGCCAGGCGGAGATGAGTTTCGTTCCAGTCGTCCGTCTCTTCGACGATGACGGTGGGGGCAATGCTTTTCAGGCGATCGTAATACGGCTTGCAGGAGCGATCTCCTATGATTAAATCTGGCTTAGCCCGGCGAAGCTGATCAAGCTTGTTCGTTAATACATGCTCATCGTCTGCTGCATCTGTCGAATGATTTGTTAAGTCCAGTGATCCGATAGGCCGGAGCCCTAGGAAGCGTAAATGTTCATCAAAGCCGGTGCTGGAAACTGCAGCTGCACGTAAACGATACTTCTTCATATATATACTTGGCGCAATGCCGAGCATTTGCTTGAATTTACGGCTAAAATAATATTCATTACCATAACCTACGGATGCGGCAACGTCTTTGAGAACACAATTCTCCTCGGACAGCTGCTTTTTGGCTTCTTCGATCCGCAGAAGATTCAAATAATCGGTAGGTGACATGCCTTTTGCTTTTTTGAAGCTTCGGGAATACGAACTTGGTGTAAGTCCGGCGATTTTGGCAAGTTGATCCATGCTGATGCCTTCACGCATGAAACGATTCATATACATAATGCTGCGCTCCAAAGCGGGGTCCACCTTTTCAAGATTGGCTTCCAGCCGATTCTCTAACAGAAACTGCAGCAGTTCGTGCAGCTGGGTATGTATGCTGACAAAATGGTCTGACTGTCCGGCTCGATACGATTCATGCAGTTTGGTCATTCGTAATGCCGCTTGTTCTTCATGCCGGATTCGCAATTTGCCCGACTGCCAGCCCGGAGGAAGAGAAGGAGATGGCGTCATTTTCCATTGGCCTCGTTCTCGCTTCATACTCATATATTCCATACTAACCATTAGAAATTCAGTAGTTTCTGAGTTCGGCAAAGCGTCAACCGGGGTACCCGGTTCGATCATGAACAATTCTCCTGCTTGTGCCTCATATACAATGTCGTTCAGAGCCAACAGGCCTTTGCCTTGTAAAATAAGACAAAGTATGGGCCGGTTTACCGTCATGCCTTGTAGACGAAAATTGCTCCCGCGGCGTACAAGGCACATTGAAGAGAGCAGCGGCAGAGAAGAGGTTTCGGTTAATGCGTGAAACGATTCATTCATACGGACCATCCTTTTGTCTTATTTTCTTAATGATAACAATTATCATTCTCAAATGGAAGGTGTTTTTGAAAAATAGTTTCGAAAGAAAAAGAGAATATAAAAAAGGATGACTATCGGCAGCTAAAGGGCTGTGAAGTCATCCTCCATGGGATACATACAGCGAATTTGAATAGTATATGGACGCTCAGACGAGTGTCTTTTTATTTGTCGTTTCTTATACGGAAATGAAAGTAAAGAGGCAGGATATGAATGTACCTTGCAGCTCAAGGTTGATTATGTCTATTCTGCAGTGCAGCAAATCTTTATTATTATAATTCCACTCAGCACGTAACATATAAAAGAGGAATCCACGTAGGATTCCTCTTTTATATGTTGTGGTTATCATAGAAGCCCCTCAGATCTGACTCTCCGCGAGCTGCTGACGGCGATTCCAGATCGTTACGAGGCGAAGCAGAACCCAGCTTATGAACAGCAGCACGGCTCCGGTGCCAAGCAGCATCCATGGCCCAATCATTAACATGCCGGTGGCCTGACCAGCAATCAGGGCAATCAGGGGCAGGACAACAAGACCACCAAGCTGGTACGCTTCCTGAAATCCTCTTACTTTAGCCGAGATCAGCACATTGAGGAGAATAACGGCTAAACTGCATGTAGGGACCACCCAAAGGATCAGAATGATCCAGTTCCAGTTCGGAAACATCAGTGTGCCGAAGATTGGGTACATCAGGACGTTGGCAATGATGCCATAGATGATGAATGTCACCCAGGATAACAATAGTGACGGAATGAGAGCAGCCAGTACTTTACCTTTAAACAGTGTGCTCATACTCATTGGTGTAAACAGTAATGCTTCCAATGTCTTACGCTCTTTTTCGCCGGCGAAGCTGTTCGCGGTGAGTATGCTGGAAGCCATCACTGGAATGATGAGAAACAAGGGGGCGAACATATACAATCCCAGATAATAGACAAGGCGTTGATTATCTGTGGCCATGGAAGCAAGGGATGGCATCTGTCCGCCTTGGATCACCTTGTCTAACGTTTCGAGAATGACATTTAAATTGCTTATCGAATCCAGATTCATTCTGGATGCTGCCCAGATCAGAGCAGAAGGCATGATAATGCCAATAATCAATGGCACAATCAGCATTGGCAGCCACAGCTGCACGCTGGATGTGACAGAACGGATGTCTTTACGAATGAGTGCACGTATGGCTTGTCGATTATTCATGTGCATTCGCCTCCCTTATCGCAAAATAGATGCTTTCCAGATCATTGCCTTCAATACGTGCCTGATAAACTTGACCATGCTCGGTCAGCTGTCGAAGCAGCAGCGGAATGTGCTCACGAGACGAGAGTTGGTAGATTGCTGTATGCGCTGTAACCGTCTCAGGCGAATATATTCCGGTCTTCCACCCGTTTGGCATATCTGCTTCGACCTCTAGCCGCGGTGCGGATTGATATCGATGAATAATCTCCTGTTCTGTCCCTTTCTCAACAACACGGCCCTTTTCCATAAAAATATAATGATCACACACGGCGGAAAGCTGAGTAAGCACGTGTGAGGAGATGAGAATCGTAAAGTTCAGCTCGGTATTTAACTGACGAATGATACGAAGCACCATCTGGATTCCATCAGGATCAAGACCATTGGTTGGCTCATCGAGAAACAGAATAGAAGGACGGTGCAGCAGCACTCGTGCAAGACCTAAACGTTTCTTCATCCCTGTGCTGTAGGTGCCGACTTTACGGTGCTGGTACTCCTGAACTTCAAGCAGCTGTACCAGTTCATCAATGCGTTCAGCTGCACGTTTTAGCCCAAAGGCATCCGCAAAAAATAGCAGATTATCCCGCCCGCTCATATTTTCGTACAAGCCGCTTTGTTCAGTCAGTGTACCGCAGATCGCCAGCACCTTTTCTGTTTCTATCGAAGTATCCATACCTTGGATGGTAACCTGCCCGTGGTTTGCGCCCAGCACTCCGTTCATGATGCGAATGAGGGTCGTTTTACCCGAGCCGTTAGGACCAATAAGTCCGGTAATGCTGCCCTGCTGAATGGTGAAGCTGACATCCTGCAGCGCTTGCTGTTTCTCGAATTGCTTGGTTATGTTCCGTACTTCAATCATCTATAATCACCGTCCGTTCTGAATTTGATGATTATACGTACAGCATCGTCAGATCGTTCAATGTAAGACTAAAGAAATATACTTTTGCTCCGATAGTCCCGAAATTCTGGTGCATAATTCCCCGGGAAATTTCACCAAATCGGGTCTAAGGTTTGTTTTTTTGACGAGCTATACGAGTTATTCTAGAAAAGAAGGATATCATGGCCGTTTCATTGCTATCGATAATGGAGTAATAGAGTATAGGCCCTTATATACATAATGAGTTCGTCTAACACATTCGTTTATCAGTGTGGATGCAGTAGAACTGAGCTGCTCTAAGTGTTGTGTTTGGACCCAAAGGAAAGGTGAAGTGATTTATGAGTACACCAAACGAATATCGCTTTCAGGTGAACCTGAGCGGAATGATTCAGATTTTATCGAATCATCTATACAGTAGTCCGAAAGTATTTCTGCGTGAGCTTATGCAGAATGCAACGGATGCGATCACGGCACGCAAGGAAGTGGAACCCGGATATCAGGGAGAAGCACGTATTGAGCTGACAGGTACCGGAGATCAATTGACGATGATGGTCGAGGACAATGGAGTCGGACTGACCGAGGCAGATATCCACGAATTCCTGGCGATGATTGGGCAATCCTCGAAGCGTGGTCAGCAGGCGCTGCTCGATGGAGAGACATCGTTTATTGGGCGTTTCGGTATCGGTCTGCTGAGCTGTTTTATGGTTAGTCATGAGATCGTCATGCTGACTCAATCTGTGAAGGGCGGCCCTTCGATGGAGTGGCGCGGAAAACCGGATGGTACATATACGATCAGACAGCTGGACACGCAGTTGTCTCCCGGAACGAGAGTATATCTGCGCTGTATGCCTGAAGCAGCACACTACTTTGAAGCCGATTATGTGAAGGAGGCTTTATTTTATTATGGTGCGCTGCTGCCTTATCCGGTTACGTTGATTCATGACGGGGGGCAGTCGGTTGTAAACAGCGATTCTCCCATCTGGCTTACACGTCCGGAGCTTGCCCGTTCCTGCCGCGCGGAAGTACTTGCCTTTGGTGAACGTCTGCTTGGAGAGAAGTTCCAGGACTTTATCCCGCTGACAACAGCATCGGGACGCACGGGAGGCATTGCTTACGTGCTGCCGCATGCCGTGAATTTGAACGCCAAACGTTCTCACCGGGTGTATCTGAAGCGCATGCTGATTTCGGAGAAAGCCGAGAACATTTTGCCAGAATGGGCCTTCTTTGTAAAATGTCTGATCTGGACCGACGAGCTGCAGCCGACAGCTTCAAGAGAGCATTTTTATGAGAATGAAAAGCTGGAAGAAGTGCGCTCCGAACTTGGAGACGCCCTGCGGATGGGACTGGCCGAGATGGCTGAACAGCAGACCGAACGTCTGCAGAAACTGATTCGTCTGCATGCCCTCTCGATGAAGGCACTGGCTGTACAAGATCAGGAGTTCTACGCGATGATTCACCGCTGGCTGCCCTTTGAGACAACACGGGGACATCGGGAACTGGGTGAACTGATTGATGAAGGAGAGACGCTGTATTACACGGGCTCCATTGATGAATACCGCCAGATTCACCATGTGGCCTCAGCACAGTCCATGCTGGTCGTGAACGCAGGTTATATCTACGATAAGGAACTGATGGCGATGCTGCCTGTCATTATGAACAATGTACAGACCGAGCGGCTTGAGCCGGATGAAGTATCGATGACGTTCACAGATATTGCACCAGCTGAGCGCAACCAATATTATGATGCATTGCGTCTGGCAGATTCGGCGCTGCAGCGTTTCCGCTGCCGGGCTGAGGTGAAGGGATTCAAGCCAGCCGACCTGCCGGTGCTGTTTACCCTTTCGCAGGAATCATCTACACTGCGTGCACTGGAAAAAGCCAGCGAAGAGAGTACAGACTTATTCTCCTCTGTTCTCGGTTCATTGTCAGCGGGCATTAATTCGGCAGGGTATTCAACGCTGTATCTGAATGTGAACAATCCCATTATTAAACGGGTACTGACTTCACCGGATAATCAGATGACACCGATTGCCATCGAGATGTTGTATGTTAACGCACTGATGATGGGGCATTATGCAATGAATAAACAGGAGCTTGAAGTGTTGAACCAGGGCATTGTACGGTTTATTGATTGGGGTCTAAGCGCAAATACGAATCATGAGGGAGATGCCTGATGAAGACAGAGATGGATTTTGAAGATTTGATGGAAGAGGCCTACCAGCTGCCTAATGGCGCGGCGAAGCTTGGTCTATTGGAGGAAGCAGCGAGAGTAGCCGATGTCAATGGTATGGTCGAAGAGGCGTACGAAGCACGCTCAGAGATTGTGGATGCAGCTACCTTCTGTGGGTATCCGATGAAAGCTTTGATTGCTTTCTCTTGGCAGCTGGGCAAGTTTGATCAGCAGCCAGAGCTTTATGATGAAGAAACGTTATTGTGGTCTTATAAATGGATTCTTGGCAAAATGCCTGATTTTCCGGAAATCTCACGTGAAAAGATCATGGAGCTGCTGGAGGATTTCGGTGCAAGGTTTAAGTCTTATGGGTACAGCGAGCGTTCTTACTGGTACTACCGTTTCCGTATTTTTATGGATTTCGGAGAGCTGGAGGAAGCGGGACGCAGCTATGACAAGTTCAGAACGTTAGACCGCGACTTCATGAGTGACTGCGAGGCGTGTGAGCAGGATGAGATTATGCGTTACTTTATGTTAAAAGGAGACGACGAGAAGGTGCTGGAAGTGGCGCAGCCGATTCTCAAAGGACGCATGAGCTGTGCGGAGATCCCGCACCTGACCTTGTCCGAAGTTCTGATGCCGCTGTATCGTCTGGGACGGAAGGATGAGGCAGATAAACATCAGGTTAAAGGATATCGTTTGATCAAAGGTGAGAACGATTTTGTGCAGAGTTTTTCCGAGCAGATGGAGTATCTCACGCTTACGAATCCGGCTAAAGGGATCGATATTCTCGAAGAAACACTGGTGCTCGGAGCCGATCATGAAGACGTGTATGCCAAAATGATGTATTATGCGAAGGCAGCTTCATTATTGCGGCGCTGGACTGAAGAAAAAGACTCAGAAGGGTATCGCCTGCGTCTGCCAGCTTCCTTCCCGTATGAGGGAGATCCGGGAGATCTGCTCAAGCTCGCAGATTATTTTGAGGAATATGCTCAGACTACCGCGGCGAAGTTTGATCAACGTAACGGAAATAATCATGTATCTTCGTTAATTGCATAACCAAAAGGCTTGTTCGTGAAGGGGATTCCCTTTCGAACAAGCCTTTTGGTTGTTTACTGTTACTGCATTTTTATTGGACGGATGCTGCGGCAGGAGCGCTCTCTGTTGTTGGAATCGGCGGGGTAACCTCTGGCTTGCTCTCTGGCGTACCAGCTTCTTCGGATGACTCCTCCGCTGAAGGTTGCGGCTCCTGCTGCTGTTCAGCTCTCAATTCAGCGACGATACGGTCTGTTGGCTGCGTGATTAATGCATACATGATGGCAGCCTGTTCCTGGCGAATCAGTGGTTTGCGTGAAAGGAAGTCCACAGCACCATCCTCCTGGATTTTAACCTCAGGGCCATAGATGCCGAGCTTCACCATCATTTGCACCGCAGGCACAGCCCAGGTATCGGTACTACCTGCAAGTTTGACGTCCTTAAACAGTTCGCTTGGATACTGCAGCTGCAAAGCTCGCCACATCATCGCAGCTGCTTCCTGCCGAACTATAGCTTGATCCGGTTTGAACTGTTTCTCATCTGCACCTGTAATCATGCCCATTTCATAACCAAGCTGAATATAGCCGGCTGCGGCATGGCCTGCCCAGTCAGTATCTGCAGGTGGTGTGGTCTTGCTCGGTTTAAGCCCGCTTAATTTAAGGATATTCTCAATAAATTCAGCTCGGGTTACTGTTGTTTTGGGTTTGAAAGACTGGTTAGCTTCATTCTCCAAGTATCCCAGAGATTGCAAACCATGGATTGCTTGAGCATAAGGACTGTTGTTCGGAACATCCCGGAAGCCGGCAGCTTTTTGCCCTTTTTTAGCATACCCGAAAGGATTGAGGTAAGGTTCCCTCATGTAGGTCGTTCCATCTTCGTATGATTTGAAGGCTGTAAACTGTCCTGTTAATTCATCTTTGAACAGATTGTCCTCCACTTGAATCAGCTTACGTTCGCCCAGAAACGGATCACTAATGCTTAATTGACTGGACGTTTCACCGCCAGCTTGAAGCTTGCTGATGATTGTGCTGATCCGAAGGTCGGCATACAAACCGTTGAAGCGCTGCAGCTCTTCCGCAGATTGTGGTGTGTACTCCTTGAATTGTACGGGTTTAGCATACTGCGGATAGAAATGCTGAATAAAGGCCGAGTAGAGCAGGCTGCGGAGAGCTCCATTCTGATTATAGGTCAGGAAGACACCTGTGTTCTGCTCAGGAATAAAAAATAGATAAGAGCTGTAACCTGACAGGTCGCCTGCTTTGGTAATTACTTTGGAACTGCTTCCTGCCCCAGGAAGCTGAAATGGTGCTTCAAATCCGTAAGCGGTATCCGGCAGCAGCGGGTGAATGGAAGAACGATATTGTTCCATGCTTTTCACGGTTGCGGCTTTCAAAATCTGATGATCATCCTTTTTGCCGTCATTCAGAAAGGCAATCATAAACTTACCGATGTCATCCGCTGTCGACAGCATCCCGCCTTGCGGCATGGGTGTCGGTTCGAGCATATATAGATCAACCGGCTTATGTACGGTATCGTAGCCGGTAGCGAGCTGAGACTTGAACTTTTCGTTCAGCATAAAACTGCTGTTATTCATGCCAAGAGGCTTGAAGATATGCTCCTGCATATAAGATTCAAATGGCTCACCGCTGACGTTTTCCACAATCATGCCGAGCAGCAGAAACGAGAAGTTATCGTACATGTATGCGCTCCCAGGCTTTCGCACAACAGGAGGCATGTGCTTCATTGCGTAATCTTCCATCGATATGTGCTTGCCCGGATCGGTGTGGATATCTTCTAACTGCGGATCACGAATTTCAAATCCCGTGGTATGTGTCAGCAGGTTTTCCACGGTTACCGGAGTGCCGAACGGATTTTCGAATTCAAGGCCTTTTACATAAGTCTGAAAATCAGCTTTCAAATCAACTTTGCCCTGCTCCGCAAGCTGCATTACAGCAGCTGCTGTAAAGGTTTTGGAGACGGAGGCGACACGAAACGCTGTATTTTTCGGATCGACAGGTGTCTTTTTGTCCAGATCGGCATAGCCGTATCCTTTTTCAGCGAGAATCTGACCGTCCTTTACAACGATAACGGAAGCGCCAACGTAATGAGGTTTGGTTTCAGATGATGCGAAGAATTCATCCAGAAATGCAGCGGCAGACTCTGCATTCAGCGCAGCTGGAGGCTTTGAATCGCCAGCTGCTGCAGCGGACTGCGCCTGAACCTGAGGAACCCAGAGACTTAAAGACAGGACAACCGCCAGACATGCGCTGGTAACGGCTGTCCATTTGAAGCGAGAATTTGAATTGAACAAATGCACGTAATCACTCCTTTAGTCATTTTTACCAAAGCAGGAAGCTCACTTGTATTACTGTTTCTGATTGCGATAGGTTTCACGAAAATAAACGCCCAGGTTGATAATCCAGATGATGGACAGCAGTACGATGGGGAATGGGGCAAAGGTAAATAACACGGAATACAGCACCATGGCCGCCATTCCTATGCCAAGAAGCAGATTCATCATCTGAAAGGAACGATACGCTGCACGATAAACAATCCATTTTTCTCCTTCATCCAGCTTTTCAAAGTGATCTTTTTTCATGCTGCGGGAATTCAGGTCGAGTGCACGGTCAGGGAAATACAGATTGTAACGTTTAATGGTCAGGGTCTGCAGTATAACAACGATGATCACAGCAATAAATGAGACTACAAGGTTTCCAAGCATATACAGGTCCGGAGACGAGGACAAGGGGAATTTCCTGTTGGACATATATAATGAAAGGGCAAGCGCGACCCAGGCAAACGAAGCAATGACACTGAACGTGCTGAGCATCATGGCACTCCCCAGTGAACGCTCGGCGGGGGAAACCAGTGAATGGTTGTCACCCATGGAATCCATGTCATCTTCCTCCTCGGGACGAACAGATGGTGTACGAGCTAGGCTGATGCTGTTCCAGATCATCGTAACCAGCACGACAAGCGCAGTGAGGGCAAACAGCAGATCGTAATCATAATAAACGGACAGGGTCCAGTTGAGATCAGAGGGGATTTTGGTGACCATAGCTGAGGTCAGAAATCCGACAACAGCTCCGCCAGCGGCATAAAGCGGAAGACGCATGCGTTTCTTTTTCGATGAGGTATTAGCGGTTTGGTTCATTTTCATCTCCACCTTTCAATTCAAATATTTTTTCAACAGATTCGCCGAACACATGGGCAATTTTCAGTGCCAGAACGACCGAAGGAGAATAATCTCCGCGTTCAATCAGAGCGATCGTTTGACGGGATGCACCGATGAGTTTGGCCAGCTCAGCCTGGGATAAACGGTCTCTGGCACGCAGCTCCCGAACATGATTGTGCAATTCTTCCACGTACTCACCTCCATGGATATAATGTACATGATTATTTTCAAAATGTAAACAATAATATACAAAATGATAATGATTATTTACTTTTCAAACTTGTACTTCGAGTTCAATAGGAGAAAAAAAGAGCCTCGAAGGGCTCTTGAGATTCATGTTTTGCCACAGGTTTTATACGGCTTAAGAGGCATCTGCATAGGAGTGGTTCTGCTGCCGTGAGGCCTTGGCTCGAAGCAAGATTCGAAAAAAGTAAAGGGCACCCAATCCGGTGGTCAGGTATAAACCAGCCATTACGTATGAAGGGAGGAGAGCACCCACGGTCAAGCCGATACTTCCCAGCAGAGCAGCGATATTATAGCTGAGTCCATCGGCAGCCAGATAAGCAGCACGATTTGAATCAGGAATGATCCCGGCCAGGAGAACCTGACGCACAGGTGCATACATAAGTTCCCCAATCGTCAGCAGCACAGCAGAAGTGATAAGCAGCCATGCCCAGTTACTGAAAGCCAGGACGACAAATCCTGCTGTATAGAGCATCATTCCTGTTGTTATAATCGTTCTGGAACTAAGGCGGCTGATGCATTTACCGAAGGGAATCGCGATTAAGACAACCAGCACGGTATTGATGATCATGACGAAGCTGAACATGTGAAGACCTGATATATGGAAGCCCAGCAGCTCTCCGGCGAATTCATTTTTTAACCGCACTGCAATGTATTTATCCAACTGAAATTCTAGGGACACGGCAAGAACGGTTGCTGTAAAAAACACCATGAAGCGTTTGTCGTAGACAATACTTTTGTAGGTGTTTAGTGCGTTTTGGGGGAGGACTGTATCATGTCTGTTCTCCATTGTTTCATGAATAAAAAAAATCAGAATCAGCAAAGTTGCGATACTTTCCATACAGACCAGGCTGAACAGCAGAAAACGAAAGGATTCGAATAAAAGCCCACCCAGCAGGGCACCGAAAGTGATGGCTGCGTTGGTTGTCCAGTACTGCAGTCCATAGATGTAATGACGTTCCTGTTCACTGCTTACATCCACAATCATGGCACCTGCAATCGGGGCCGTTATTCCTGAACTGATGCTGCTGAGAAGAAACATGAGACATGTCAATGTCACGGAATTCATCCAGGGTGAGTTGGCAGCTGCCAGCCAGAAGAGGGAAAATACCTGCAGACTTTGAGCGAGGATCATCAGTTTTTTACGACCGATTCGATCGGACCAATATCCTGCGCCAAGTCCGGCTAACATGGAAGCAATAATATTAACGGTCAGCAGCAGCCCTGCCCATTCGGCACCAATCTGCAAACTCAGATAAATCGCCATAAAGGGAAGAATTGTTTTTTGCGTCAAATCGGTAAAAAAATCAGTCACGATTCGAATCTTGATATTCGGATGCAGATCGGTAAATTTCATAGCTTTCATCTTCTTCCTTCCAGTGTTCAAGTTGATGTTACCGAGTATAATGGAAGAAAACCTGAAGAAAAACTGTATACATAATCGCATGTATTTCGTATTTTATGAACTCTAATATTGAACGGGTTGGGAGTGAAGGGCGGCATATGGATATCTCGGAACATTACATGCAGCTGCGGTTGAAGTTTCAGCATATACAGGACGATCAGGAACTGCATATTACCATCGGCGAACTTGCAGGGCATTTGTGCTGTACGATGCGCAACATGAATCTGATTATGAACAAATTCAAAGAGAACGGTTGGGTGAGTTGGAGCCCGCAGCGTGGACGAGGCAAAAAGTCGGTACTTGTCTTTTGCAAACCAGCGGCCGCGGCTGCTTCGGAACGTTTTGACCAGCTTCTGTATGCCAACAGAATGGAAGATGCCTACGAAATGGCCTCGTCCCTGCCTCCCTTAATCAGAGAGCAGCTGGTCCATAATCTGCAGCATCTATTCGGTTTGCGCTCTAATGAGGGGATGGAAGGCAGAACGGATACGCTGCGGATTCCACAGAACACGCCTTTCAAGACGCTGGACCCCACGCAGACGGCGATGTGGGGAGAAGGTTTTATCATTACTGAAGTTTTCGACCGTTTGGTTCGGTATAATGCGGAGCGACAGCAGTGCGAGCCAAGTCTCGCTGTAGCGTGGGAGAGTGACCGGGAAGGAAGACGGTGGACGTTTCATCTGAACAAAGGCATCCTTTTCCATCATGGTCGCGTTATGGACGCAGCAGATGTCAAATTTTCCTTTGATCGCATTATTGAAGATCCGGCGAACCCCAGCAGAGCCATGTTTGCCTCCATCCAATCCATTGAGGCAGTGGACAGCCTGACGGTGCACTTTGTACTGTGTCAACCCAACTTCATGTTCCCTGATCTGCTGAGCAGTCTGTATGCTTCGATTATACCCAGGGATGTACAGATGGAGCCGCTTCGTCCGATTGGAACAGGACCGTATCGCATTACACGTCATGACGCTAATCTGTTAGTACTGGAGGCATTCCCCTCTTACTTCCGGGGACGCGCCTATATTGACCGGGTTGAAGTATGGCAGCTGCCGCACTCTGACTGGCCTGAAAACGCAATTAAGCAGCGTCTGTTCCCAGAGGATACACCTCGTGCTGTCGAGCATGAGATTCAGGGAGGTGTATTTATGACGTTTAATATGCAAAAGGACGGCCCGCATCAAGATCTTTATTTCCGTCAAGCGGTTAGGCTGCTTCTCCAGTCGGATGAGTTAACTGCAGCGTCCGCCAGTCCTCACATCAAGAAAGCTGAAAGTTTGATTCGTGGTCCAATGCGAGAGGTTCGAACGATAGCTCCTTCTGTTGAGAGGGATGCGGTTCAAACGGAATCGGGCAGGTCTGTACTTGAACAGGCAGCGGCGCTGCTGGAACAAAGCTCTTACCAAGGAGAGCATTTACGGGTCTGGGTGGAGGAAGGGGAGCAGATGGAGTCCGATATGGCATGGTTTGCTGAGCGCTGTGCAGCGATTGGATTAAATGTAACCATTGTTCCCGGTGATCCTGTTCATGCGGTCTATCATCATGAACTGCAGCCTTATGAGATCATCTACACGGGAGAAGTATTTGATGAGCATGTGATGCGGAGTTTGATCACGATGTATACATTCGGCAATACATTATTCCTGCTTGCAATGAATGACTACTGGAGAGCAGAACTTGCGCATGAATGCGAGCATATCGTCATGATCCGGGAACCAGCTCTGCGGATGGAAAGATTAATTCAACTGGAGGATCGGCTGATCGAAGAAGCATTGATTTTGCCAGTATACTCTTTCAAAGAAGAACATGCCCATGATGCTTCTCTGCGTAATTATAAAATTGCGGGTTATGGGTTACCCGATCTGCGGCAGCTTTGGATACGAAGAAAGTCAGGATCGTTGACCGCAGAAGAATCCTCGGAGACAGAGACGAGTTATCCGGTGTATATCCCGTTGTGGTAGACAATGGTAATCTTCCACAACGGGACGTAACTCCTTTACAACGACTGTAGAATTTTTTAGTCCTGCAGTCTGGTGAATAGGATTGGCCGAGCTTTCGGTTCGAGTACAAAAGGGACACACACCGAAGCAGCAGGCAGACCCTCGTTTACCTCAAATGTACAATCCAGGCTCCAACCAAAATGGGACAATGTGACGGAGAACGAGTGACTGCCCTTATACTGCAGTGGCATATCGAGGTTATTTAATCTCATCTGCAAACCTTCATCCGTCTCATGTACAAGGATCTCTCCATATCCGGGATGGTTGTAAGTTCCTGTGTATACGGAGACAGGACAATCAAGGGGCTGGACAGAGGGGGAAGCCTCAGGTTTTGGTTTTTCTTCTTCTGTAAGCTCCACTTGTCCCATGAGTCCCAAAAAGGTTGAGGTCCAGTCGACAGGCTCCATTCCCAGTAGGCAGTCCATAATGTAAAAGGCAGTAGTATACGGAATGACACTTCCGTTGGTATTGCTGAGCACAACGATTCCAATCTGTTCATCCGGCAGGAAGGCCACCTGGGAAGCAAAACCGTCAATAGCTCCGCCGTGATGGATCATGGCGTGTCCGCGGTAAGGTTCAATCATCCACCCAAGCCCGTATGTACTTACAGGCAGCTCTTTGCTGTGGAACGGAGAATCAGAGGCCATCTGTGGAATATGCATTTCGGCCATTTGTTCTTTGGAAATGAGACTGTTCTCCTTCCACACGCCCTGCTGCAGTTGAAACTGAAGCCAAGCTGTCATATCTGTCAAGCAGCTGTTGAGGCAGCCGGCAGGACCAATGGCATCGATGGTGCGAAAAGGGATCTGCGTGTGCACTCCCTCGTGATCCATGTATGGTTTGGCGTAGTTGGACAGCTGCTGCATCTCCTTCACCGAAAACAGACTGGAGTTCATTCCGAGCGGGTTCAGCAAACGTTCCTGAACAACCTGCTCCCATGAGGTCCCTTTGAGGTGACCAATCAAATAACCGGCAGCCATGTACATCAGGTTTTGATACTGCCATTTGCTGCGGAAGTCCCGATTCGGTTCAAGATGACGCAGGCTGAGCAGCAGTTCTTCTCTCGAGCGCGGAGAATTGTACCAAACCATCTCATGTCTTGGCAGACCTGAACGGTGGCATAACATATCCCGGATGGTAAGGCGTTCGGTTGCAACCGGATCGTACATTTGAAAATCAGGCAGGTAAGTTTTAACCGGAGTATCCCAATCAAGGAGCCCTTCATCGACAAGTTGAGCCGCCGCGGCAGCCGTGAACGATTTGGTACTGGAACCGATCGCGAACAAAGTGTCCGGTGTGACCTCCAATCCCGCTTCAAGATCACGATAGCCGTATCCTTTACTCCAGATGACCTGATCCTTGTGAACGACTGCGACGGCTGCACCTACACCTTTCCATTGTTCGAGCTGTCCGGTCATGAATTGATCCAATCCAAGCAGTTTGGTCTGAAGTGATGCCGCTGCAGCGGCAGTCGTATTTGTGGTTGTCATATCCATCTCTCCCTAACTATAAATTGATATTTCAGTAAAGAACGAAGTCGATTTAGTCCCCATTCATCGAACAGATAAAAATAAAATTTATGATGCGCACGGCCGATGAACTCGGCAGGTATGCAGCTGCATTCATTATCCCTTTTGTGGAATATATTTTCATCCTCCTCGAGACGGATTCGCCTTAGATTTGCTTCGCTGCCTTATGTTCTCACAGTTTCAATCAATGCTTGTCAAACTAGTCCGCATATATCGAACAAGTCCCTCATAAACATGTACTAATCAAGTAGGGGTTCTGCTGTACGCACAATCCTGAAGTGAAAACATGTGCTAAAGGGGATGATGTCATGCGCCGAATATCATGGATGCTTGCCATGGTATTGGTCTTATCGGCCTTACTTGCCGCCTGCGGGAAGAAGGATGCGGCTGCAGTGGTCAAAGATCTGAACGAAGTCGTTGGAGAGATGGAAAGTTACCAAGGAGCAGGCGTCATGACGCTGCATACCGGAGAAACACCGCAGCATTATAAGGTTGAGGTATGGCATCAGAAGCCTTCGTATTATCGCATCGCACTGACCAATGCCAAAAAAGATGTAACGCAAATTGTACTTCGTAATGATGAAGGGGTTTTTGTGCTTACTCCGAGTCAGAATAAAAGCTTCCGCTTCCAGAGCGACTGGCCGGATAATCAGGGTCAGGTTTACCTATATGAAACGTTGATTCGAAGCATTACGGGGGATACAACCCGTCAATTTGCGGATGAAAAAGAAAGCTATGTGTTCGATGTTGCTGCCAACTACAATACACATGCGCTGGTCAGACAGAAAATCTGGCTGAACAAAAGTGATTACGCTCCTAAACAAGTGGAGGTATCGGATTCCAATGCCAACGTGGTTGTGGATGTGAAGTTTGACAGCTTCAAGTTCGGTGCCGATTTTGGAAAAGATGCCTTTGATATGCAGCGTAACATGACAGCTGCGGCAGAAGAGGGGAATAAGGCGGGGACCGACGCAGGTGCAGCACCAGCCGAGAAAACGGATGATGCGGGCGAACAATCATCGGCCAATACTCCGAATGCTGCAGGGACGGACGGAGCTGTAAGTGACGGGCAGTCAGGTGTAAGTGAGGGCGCACAGCAGCAAGGAACAGAAGGAACGTCTGGTTCAGAAGGAGCTGCTGGTGAGCCGGGCAGCGAAGAACCGACCTCCGCGGAACCGAAAGAATCCGGAAGCTTTGGTGTCATTCAGCCGACATATGCACCGGAAGGTGTGAAGTTGAAGGATGATCAGATTTTGGAGGAAGCCGGGGATTATTCCGTCCTGCTCCGTTATGAAGGAACGTACAATTACACCATTTATGAAGCAAGGCCTCAGGATCGTGCGGTATCTCTAGCGCCTTCCCGACTAGTCGATCTTGGATTCACAGCAGGTATGATCAGTGGAGATGCTCTCCAGACACTGACTTGGACTTCTGACGGCGTAGAGTATCGAATTACGAGTGCCGATCTGCCTGAGAATGAAATGGTACGTATTGCGACTTCGATGCAGGAAGAGTCAGGCAAATAGAATAGGAGCGCATAGCAGTCTTGTTGTAAGGAATGCTATAGAGCATCGGAGATATCGTTTCTCCGGTGCTTTGTTTATTTTATCGTACAGAAGATCATGCCAAGTTCATTCCAAAAAAGCAAAAAACGCTTCTATGCGGAGGGAACCGGGTAATAAGTCGATGTAAGCAGGTATATCCATTCGCCGGGCAAGCAGGTATTACTGGAATAATATCGCTTAGTGTCCTTCTTCTGTGCATGATTATGGTACACTGCAGACTCCTGCGGCATAAGATCTGAGAAGCAAAACTTTCGTTCATTTGACAGTGACATGCTGTAGCATTACGATGGAGTCTGACATAAGCCGGATTAAGAAGATTGGAGAAGGTGACTTAACGTGCAAGGACAATATAGGCCGACTCAGGCGGAGATTAATCTGGACCATCTGCGAAGCAACGTGACCGCTTTTCGTAAGGCACTGCCTCAAGGTACGAGATTCCTCGCCTGCGTCAAGGCTAACGCCTACGGGCACGGTGCAGTGGAGACTGCCAGAGAACTGGAACGACTGGGTGTGGATTATTTAAGTGTAGCGTTTCTTGATGAAGCTCTTGAACTTCGTCTGCACGGTATTACAAGTCCAATTCTGGTATTGGGATATACGCCGCCTGAAGGAGTCGCTGCAGCATGGCAGCACGATGTGACCATTACCTTGTTCAGCAGAGAAGTGCTTGAGGCGATCAGACAGGTGAAGCCAGGCACCTATGCGAACCCGCTAAAAGTTCACATCAAAATTGACAGCGGTATGGGAAGACTGGGTCTGCTTCCCGGCAAGGAGGCCATTGATTTTATACAAGAGGTGTCCTCGCTTGATCAGGTGATGCTTGAAGGCATGTTTACGCATTATGCCAAAGCAGATGAACGAGACAAGACCTACACACTTGAGCAGTATCGACGGTTCCAGAGTGCTGTTGAGGCACTCCGGGATCAGGGATGTGTCATCCCGATTATACATACGGCGAACAGTGCCGCTGCCATTGATACACCTGAATTATCCTATGATATGGTGCGTGTGGGTATCAGCCTGTACGGACTGTATCCTTCTGCAGAGGTGAATCATCAGGTGGTGAAGCTGCTCCCGGTATTGACACTGAAGACCGAAGCGGTTCTTGTGAAAACACTGCCTCCTCATTGGGGAGTCAGTTATGGAACCCGCTATTTTACGCAGGAAAATGAACGAATAGCGACCTTACCTATCGGTTATGCAGACGGCTTCTCAAGAATGCTGACAGGTAAAGCACAAGTGCTTGTGCGCGGCCGCCGCGTCCCTGTCGTTGGCACGATCTGTATGGACCAGTGTATGGTGTCGCTGCAATCTTTCGCACAAGAGGCGGAAGAAATTCAAGCCGGCGAAGAGGTTGTTCTCATCGGCCATCAGTCTGGTGGTGTGATTACCGCTAGAGAGGTGGCAGACCAGTTAGGTACGATTGACTACGAAGTGATCTGCATGATGGCACATCGTATTCCACGGATTTATACCCGTGGAGGAACGGTAGTCGCCAGGATCAATCCCCTTTTGACAACTTGATTCGTAATTTGGACACGACTTCCAGTAAACTTTTTTTCAGAACAGAAGGAAAACTGTCGCCGCATCGCGAAATATGTACGATATTCGGATTTAAATCCTGAAATGCGATGTTTGGTCTGTACGAATAATGTTTCCCGTGTTTATAATGGAGTACAGCATACTTGATATACGCGGGGCATATATATTCCTTTGTATAAAAGTTCTGGAAAAGCGTAATACTGGTTCACAATGGCGAAAGGTTTGTGGGGGTGGAAGAAAGGTGGCCAACTTGCAGAACACCAAGCGGATTATGATCAGTTTGCCTGATTATCTTTTGCAGGAAGTGGATGGCATCGTAGCGCTGGAGAATTCCAACCGCAGCGAATTGATTAGGCAGGCGATGAAGCTGTACTTGACGGAGCGGAAGAAACGTTATATCCGTGAATCGATGCAGCGAGGGTACATGGAGATGGCGAAAATCAATCTGACCATGGCATCCGAAGCCTTTCACGCGGAGGAAGATGCGGACAGCACTCTGGACCGCTTAGTTAGCGGGGTGTAGACAGTGATCGTAAAACGTGGTGACGTTTTTTTTGCGGATCTTTCTCCCGTTGTCGGTTCCGAGCAAGGTGGAGTCAGGCCGGTTCTGGTGATTCAGAACGATATCGGCAACCGGTTCAGTCCAACCTGTATTGTGGCGGCCATTACCGCCCAGATTCAGAAGGCAAAGCTGCCGACGCATGTCGAGATTGATGCGGCTGCGCACGGCTTTGACAGGGACTCGGTGATTTTGCTCGAACAGATTCGGACGATTGATAAGCAGAGGCTGACAGACAAGATTACCCATTTGGATGAGGAGACCATGAAACTGGTCAACGAAGCCTTGCAGATCAGCCTGGGCTTAATCGATTTTTAAGGCAGCAGGAACAGCAAGTTTGTGTTTATCTGCCTGTTCGTTGACAACGGTCGTTCCTGTAAGGAACACACAATTTCAGAATGTAATCAGGAGAGCGTGCGATACCTTTGAAGGTATTGTGCGCTCTTTTGATTAAGACTTGGTGAAAGCGTAGAACAAAGCTGATCTTTTCGCTATAATGAAACCTGAGAAACCGTTTACCCGCTAGACACCTATATAGATAGATGGAGGAGACATATGAGCATTTACATCAATCAAGAGAAACTTCAATTTCATTTACAGACCCGCGAGGCGAGTTATGTGTTTCAAGTGCTGCCTTCGGGATATTTGGTGCATTTGTATTATGGCAAAAAACTGCGTGATACCGACCTGAGCTGGCTTCATGTTCGGACCGAAAGAGCATCTTTCAGCCCGAATCCGGTGCCTGAGGATCGAACGATCTCTTTCGACACTCTGCCAGTGGAACTTCCGGTCTATGGTACGAGTGATTTCCGCAACCCCGCCATTCAGCTGGAACTGGAGAATGGCTCAACGGTATCCGAGTTTACGTATATAGGCCATCGATTGGTCAAAGGGAAAGAAGGATTAGCTGGCCTCCCGGCAACGTACGTAGAATCCGAGGATGAAGCGGACACGTTAGTGATCGAAATGCAGGATAAGGTATCCGGCGTAAAAATCGAGCTTACCTATACCGCGTTTGCAGCTTTTAATGCAATCACACGGTCCATGCGGATCATTAATGAGAGCGCTAACGTTGTAAATGTGCTGCGTGCCCTCAGCTCTTCAGTAGATCTGCCGCATGCGGATTACGAGCTGCTGCAGCTGTCAGGTGCCTGGACACGTGAACGTGACATCGTTCGCCGTCCACTCGCTTCCGGATTGCAGGGCATCGAGAGCCGCCGCGGCTCCAGCAGTCACCAGCAGAATCCATTTATTGCGCTCATGACACCAGGAACGGATGAAGATCAAGGAGAAGTGTATGGATTCAGTCTGGTATACAGCGGCAGCTTTACTGCACAGGCTGAAGTGGATCAATTCTATACGACGCGTGTATCGGTAGGTATCAATCCGTTTGAATTCAGCTGGAAGCTGGAGCCGCAGGAGTCATTCCAGACACCTGAGACGGTTATGGTCTACTCAGATGCAGGTCTGGATGGCATGTCTCAATCTTACCATGAGCTGTACCGTGAACGTCTGGCGCGCGGACAATTCCGCAATGCGGAGCGTCCTGTGCTGGTTAACAACTGGGAAGCGACGTATTTCGGCTTTAACGCGGACAAGATTGAGCAGATTGCTCGCGCCGGGCAGAAGCTGGGCATTGAATTGTTTGTGCTGGATGACGGCTGGTTCGGTCATCGGGATAGTGACAATTCATCTCTGGGTGACTGGATTGTGGACAAAAACAAACTGCCGCAGGGACTGGATGACTTGGCTAACCGTGTCACAGGTCTGGACATGCAGTTTGGATTATGGTTCGAACCGGAGATGATCTCCCCGGATAGTGAACTGTATCGTGCACATCCAGACTGGTGTCTGCATGTACCGGATCGCCGCCGAACGGAAGGAAGACAGCAGCTTGTGCTGGACTTCTCCCGTCAGGATGTACGTGATGAGATCGTTCGTATGCTGTCTGATGTTCTGAGCTCGGCACCAATTACTTACGTGAAGTGGGATATGAACCGAAACATGACAGAGGTTGGTTCTGCGCTGCTCCCGGCTGACAGACAGCGAGAAACGGCGCACCGCTATATGCTTGGACTATACGAAGTGATGGAGCGCATCGTTACCTCCTTCCCACATATTTTGTTCGAAAGCTGCTCGGGTGGTGGCGGACGTTTTGACCCAGGGATGCTGTATTACATGCCTCAGGCATGGACCAGCGATAACACGGATGCGATTTCCCGTTTGCGTATTCAATATGGTACCAGTCTTGTGTACCCTGTAAGTTCAATGGGTTCACATATTTCGGCTGTACCTAACCACCAGGTGAACCGTATTACTTCTCTGGAGATCCGCGGCCATGTTGCCATGTCGGGCAACTTCGGATATGAGCTGGATCTGACCAAGTTCACAGACGAAGAGAATGCGATTGTAAAAGCACAGGTCGAGCTGTACAAGGAAATTCGGAGCACCGTGCAGTACGGTACATTCCGCCGTCTGCTCAGTCCATTCGAGGGCAACGAGACGGCATGGATGTTCACTGCGCCAGATGGCAGTGAAGTGATTGTATTTTACTTCCGTGTACTCTCTGAACCGAACGCACCGCTTCAGCGCCTGAAGCTGAAGGGGCTTGATCCCAATGCGGATTATCGTCTGAAAGGCGGTTCAGAGACGTTTACAGGTGATGCCCTGATGTACGGCGGAATTGCTGTAGGCAGCGAGTCCGGAGACTATCTGAGCGAAATGTTCCGGTTTGAGCGGGTGTAAATAAGTTGAACTAAGGATTTTACACCATCCACTCCGATGACAGAATAACCTTCCATTCGCTGTTATCCCCAGATTTTTTGATTCCCTTTTCCAAAGGGGAAAATCCGGTGATAAGTGTATGCTTCCGATGCAGCTTCCTTGCAGAAAGCTTTTAGGCAAATGCTTCGCTTTTCCAGGTTTATTCTGTCCTCTCCGTTAACGTGTAAAAGAAACATTCAACTTATTTAGAGGAATTGGATTAAATTTGTATGATGAAGAAGACCGAGGATGTCATCATGACGTTCTTGGTCTTTTTTTTCGCCCAGCTGGGAAGGATGTTAGGGTGTAAAAACGCAAGCGGCAAGCATGACAGAGGAATGATAGAAATTTCAACGTGATTTTGTGATAATATAGAGTGGAGTGTTATGAAAGCTCGAAAAGCTAGTGATCAACTTCGGATGATCGACCATACTGTTATTATGCAGCACAGCTGCCCTGAAATGAGTATCACGAACAATTCAGGAAGGAAAGAGGGATTTATTTGTCTGAACAGGAAACGGTTCTGGAACCCAATGAAGAAACATTAAAGGCGGAACGCCAAGAACGAATCATCAAACAGGTAGCCAAGGAACTGTCACTGTCCTTGAAGCAGATTCGCACCACATCGGAGCTTCTGGACGAAGGCAATACGATTCCATTTATCGCCCGCTACCGTAAAGAAATGACTGGAGAACTGGATGAGAACCAGCTGCGCCAGATTGAAGAGCGTCTTGTGTATTTGCGCAATCTGGAAGATCGCAAGCTGGAAGTTATCCGTATTATAGAGGAACAGGGCAAGCTGACGAAAGAGCTGGAAAAATCCATTACCCAGGCGGTTAAACTGCAGGAAGTCGAGGACTTGTATCGTCCTTATCGTCAGAAACGGAAGACGCGTGCCAGTGCGGCCAAGGAGAAAGGTCTGGAGCCGCTTGCTGCATGGATCTGGGAACAGCCGAAACAGGGAGATGCACTTCAGGAGGCTGCACGTTACATTAATGCAGAACTGGGAGTAGAGGATGCAGAGTCAGCCCTGCAGGGTGCCAAGGATATTCTGGCTGAAAATATTGCTGATGATGCAGCCATTCGTGCCTGGATTCGCAGATATACACTGGATCACGGCATGCTGACTTCAGAAGCCAAGGATACCGAGCAGGAGTCAGTGTACGAGAATTATTACAGTTATCGTGAGTTGGCCAAAAAAATGCCGCCGCACCGTATTCTTGCGATTAACCGCGGAGAACGCGAAGGCATTCTCAAGGTCGGACTGGACGTTCAAGCCGAGCCTGCTCACCGCCATATGGAAGGGCAGATTATTCGAGGCGCTTCTGTAGTGCAGGAGATTCTGCGTTCTGTCGTTGAAGATGCGTACAAACGACTGATTGCCCCGTCCATTGAACGTGAAGTGCGTGCCGAGTTGACGGAAAAAGGGGAAACTCAGGCGATTTCGGTATTCTCTGCGAATCTGCGCAACCTGCTGTTACAGCCGCCGATTCATGGCAAACGGGTACTGGGTGTCGATCCAGCCTACCGTACAGGCTGTAAACTGGCCGTTGTCGACGATACAGGCAAGCTGCTCGAAGTCGCTGTAACTTACCCGACACCTCCACATAACAAGAAACGTGAAGCGGCTGAAGTATTCCACCGGATGATCAAGCAGTACGATATCGGATTGATCGTTATCGGTAACGGAACGGGTTCACGTGAAACAGAACAGTTTGTAGCCGAAATTATTCAGGAGAATGGAGACGAGAGTCTGGTCTACCTGATTGTTAACGAGGCCGGTGCGAGTGTGTACTCTGCATCCAAGCTTGCTCAGGAAGAGTTTCCGGATCTGGATGTCGCCGAGCGAAGTGCGGCTTCCATAGCTCGCCGGGTACAGGACCCGCTGGCTGAACTTGTTAAAATTGATCCCAAGGCGATTGGCGTCGGCCAATATCAGCATGACGTATCGCAAAAGGTACTGGAAGAGAGTCTGAAGGCTGTCGTGGAATCAGCAGTTAACCATGTTGGTGTGGATGTCAATACGGCTTCGCCTTCCTTGTTATCTTATGTAGCCGGCGTTAATGCCACCATTGCCAAGAACATCGTTAAATATCGCGAAGAAAATGGGCGTTTCACGAATCGCCGTCAGCTGCAGAAGGTGCCTCGCCTGGGGGCCAAAACGTATGAACAATGCGTAGGTTTTATGCGCATCTCCGAGGGCGAGAATCCGCTGGATCGTACGCCAATTCACCCTGAATCGTATAAGGTTGTAGATAAGCTGTTCAAGGAACTTCAGGTTGAACTGGACAAGCTTGGAAGCAAAGAACTGGCTGTCCTTCTGTCTGAGCAGCAGACAGAGCAGCTGGCTGTGAAACTGGATGTGGGTGTGCCGACACTGCGCGACATTCTGGACAGCTTGCAGCGTCCAGGGCGTGACCCGCGCGAAGAGATGCCGCTGCCCATTTTCCGCACAGATGTACTCAAGATTGAAGATCTGGTGGAAGGAATGGAACTGCAGGGTACGGTTCGTAACGTTATTGACTTCGGTGCCTTTGTGGACATCGGGATCAAGAGTGACGGGCTTGTCCACATTTCCCAACTGAGTAACGGGTATGTCAAACATCCGATGGATGTTGTCTCCGTTGGTGATAATGTGACCGTATGGGTGATGAATGTAGATACCAAAAAAGGCCGTGTCGGCCTGACGATGAAAAAGCCTTCCTCTGCCAACTAATTATCAGCTCGACTGCATGACCAGATGTGAAGCTTAGGTTTGACAGGGCGTGCTTATGTACAGTACAAAGTAACTTGTGTAGAGCATGTGCGCGTTACAGCATACTGTTGTAAAGTGACTTGTGTAGAGCATATATCTGTAAAGAGTCTGCTGTCAGCGCCTGCATGTGCAGATTCGTACGTGTAAGGCTGTATGGTTAGAACTGCAGTTGTGGGTACAGCCTTCCCGGATCGGGAAGGCTGTTTGCTGTTAAGTATTGTTGTTTGCAGTACGCTGGTGATTTTTGGGTAAGTAAGGCCAATCGGGAGAAGGCCGTCTGCATTCCGTTATACACGGCCTAAATTTCGTTCTCTATACTGCGCGATGAACCGTTGGAAGGTTTGTTGCGATAAAAGTACCAGCATTCGTTCAGCAGTTTGATCTGACGGCTGTCCTTTTTGTGAAACGCTCGCATGAGCTGGTTGCAGAGCCATTGAGGCAAAGAAATCTCCTCCTTTTGCATATTTCATCTGTACGTTAGCATATGTTGCAGCAGCCTGGACTGTGCGAGATTACTCAAAGTCAACCGAAAATGGTCAGGGGATGCTGAACCAGAGCGAATTGGATGCTGTTCTTTTGGCGGCAAACCAAAGCTTCTGGTCTGAATTAAGGGCGTTATTGCGGGGGGCACATGCACAGGGGTAAAGTCAGAAAAAAAAGCGCATCACCCGGCTTGCGGGTGGCGCGCTTCTTCATTTGAATTTCTACATTTTAGCCGGCCGATCTTAAGGAGAATAAGTACAATACTGCTGGGAAAAGTGAATCAAGCAGAGATTCACCAAGTTCAACTGAAGTAAGTTTCTATGGATCAGAGTGACTCCATCTCTTCTTCATACCACTGTTCCAACTGAGCCTGCAGCGCCCGGATTTCGGTGAGCAGGGATATCAGCGGATAATTACTTTCACGCAGCGCGGCGAAACGCTCTTCAAGGGCGTTGATATAATCAAGGCCGCCGATTATGGACAAGTTTTCGTTCAGCAGATCGAGACGGTCGCATTCGGCAACAGCCCAGGGTAGAACAGGTACATCTGCTGCCGTGAGTTTATCGATTTCTTTGTGCAGACGCAGATTGAGCGCACTGAGTTGATAAGCATAGTCCGCAGGCATTTCCACAAACTGCAATTGCTGCTCCTGCTGCAGGATGACATAGCGCATTGTAGGCATAACGAGTAGTAATCTCCCCTCATACATTCTACTTGACAGTGTAGCCTACGAAACGGTTAAAATTCAAGTATTGTACGGCAAAAAATAGCGAACCTGCGCGGGTGGAGAGAGAGGAGAATGATGGAAAACAAGGAACTGCAGCAATGGATCGAGCAGGTTTCACTGGAGCATTTCGGAGTTCCGTTTACCCATGAAGCGATATTTAACCGTCGTTTAACGACAACAGGCGGGCGGTATATGCTCAAAAGCCATCGGATTGAAATTAATCCGCATCAGCTGGAAGTGTACGGGAAGGATGAGGTTGAGAAAATTATAAAACATGAACTGTGCCACTATCATCTGCATATTCGAGGACGGGGATATCAGCATCGGGACCCGGAATTCAAGGCACTTTTGCAGAAGGTAGGCGGCTCAAGGTTCTGTCAGTCTCTTCCCGGGGACAAAGGCAGGAAGCCGCTTCCGTATCGGTACAAGCTGATATGTAAGGGCTGCGGGATGGAGTATCTGCGTAAACGGAAAATAGATCCGAAGCGTTATCGCTGTGGGCGATGTTCGGGGAAATTGACGCTTCAAAGCATCTAAGGTAAATACGAAACGTCCGGTCGTAGAAAGTGATAAAAGGCAGGTTGACTTGAATTATTAATCATGATAAATTAATGTTATTCAAGTTAATTTTCCCTGATAGCTCAGTTGGTAGAGCACTCGACTGTTAATCGAGTTGTCACAGGTTCGAGTCCTGTTCGGGGAGCCATTTCTTGGAGAGATACCCAAGTGGCTATAAGGGGACCCTCTGCTAAGGGGTTAGACTGCGTAAGCGGTGCGAGGGTTCGAATCCCTCTCTCTCCGTTCTGAGAATACTTCAATGCCAGGGATGAGAACCCTAAAGGTTCGTCGGAGCGTAAGCTTCGATAACGATCCATCGCAGTCCATAATGAAGTGAGAGTATCCCTCTCTTTGCGTTTCTAACAACACAGTTAAACCCTCCATACAAGGATGAATTCATCATCTTTATATGGAGGTTTTTTTGATTTTTCAGCGCGGACTCCATTCAGATGGAAATATCCAACACTTCGTACAAACCTGCCTTCCCGGCATCAGTTATTTCGATAGAGCGATGACCCGGTTTTTGCCGAATCCAGTCCAGTGCAAGGAATCGCTGAACAAACTGTTCACCAAGCAAACCGGACAGGTGGTGACGGCGTTCGCTCCAATCCAGACATTTACGAGCAATGGCTCGGCGTGATCCTGGTTTTAACTGACACTGAATACCAAATTCGGCAAACCACTGCTTTCCTTTCTCTGTCATTATAAAATCTTTATTATGGGTTTCTTTCGGCTCAACCAGATACCCTTTTCTGAGCAGCGCTTCACAGAGGGAAGTTCCGAGTTTTCCGGCCAGGTGATCGTAACAGGTACGAGCACAGCTTAACTGCTGCAGTTGATTGGATTGTTTTAATGAGCGAATCTGTACCGGTGGAGCAATGGCGGCCATTTTCTCAATCAGATCGGCAATGTCCCGGTTTGCAAGACGGTAATAGCGATGGCGACCTTGCTGTTCAACCTGCAGAAGCCCTCCATTAACGAGTTTAGCGAGATGATTACTTGCTGTCTGTGGACTAACCCCTGCCATATAGGCAAGCTCTCCTGCAGGTAACGCTCGTCCATCCAGCAGGGAGGAGAGAAATATAGAGCGGCTTGTGTCGGCAATAAGTGAAGCGATAACAGTGATATTCGGATATGCATTCATACTTCGATGATAGCTGAACTAATGATGTATTACAATGGTTTGGAATTCAATATCCGAACAGGGGCGATGTAGATGAATAACCATATACAGCAGCAGAACAAGTCAAAACGAACTTCGGAATGGGCACAGGTGAATGAACACGAAACGATTAATCCAAGTATTTTATACTACGGTACACCCGTCATTATCCTCAGCACATTAAATCAAGACGGGTCCACGAATCTTTCTCCGCTATCATCATCCTGGGCACTGGGTGATTGTCTCGTGCTGGGTATAGGCACACAGGGCAAAGCTTATGAAAACCTCCTTCGTCATTCCGAATGTGTTATTAACCTGCCGGATGTCTCGCTGTGGGAGAACGTTGAGGCACTAGGACGGACAACGGGGAGTTCTCCCGTGCCGGAAGCTAAGAAACAGGTGGGTTACACGTTCTGCCGTGATAAATTCGCCGCAGCTGGATTAACGCCCCAAAGTTCAGTTCTCGCAGCACCGGATAGAATCGCGGAATGTCCGCTTCAGATCGAAGCTGCAGTACAGCATATACGCATTCCGGAGCATACCCCGTTTATGGCGATTGTAGAAGCGAAAGCCATAAAAGTACATGCCCATACTCGTCTGATCTCGGGGATCAACAGGATTGATCCTGAGCGGTGGCATCCGTTAATTTATAATTTCCGGCATTATTACGGACTTGGGGAAAGACGGGGTGAAAATTTTCGGACCGAGCGTTAGAGGAATCCAATGGAGGATTATACTGTTCAACTCGTTCAGTATACAAAACAAGCACAGGCTCGGTAGAAGAGACTGTACTTGTTTTCGTTATATTGGCTTTTTACAGCCCTTCGGTAACGGTAGTTTCGGCCTGCGCAGGAGCGATAGGTTTGCCTTCCAGCAAGCTGTGAATCGCATGAGCAACGCCATGCTCCGTATTCGTAAGTGTTATCGTTTTGGCCAGGGCGCGGATTTCAGGTTCGGCATTACCCATGGCGATACTCAGCCCTGCCATTTGCAGCATGGAAACGTCATTAAAGTTATCTCCGATCGCTGCGGTGTCTTTCATCGCAATATTGAAATGTGCTGCCAGTTTGGCGAGTGCGTTCCCTTTGGAGACATCCGGGTGCTGCATCTCGAAGTTATGCTCGAAGGATACAACCATCGCGACATCGGTTCTGGAGGAGAAGTATTCACGTCCCAGTTGGAGTTTGTCGGGATTCATCGAGAAGGCCATAATGTTATAGATGAAGGCATCGGCTGGAATTTCAAGATGGCTGGTCACGCGGTGATAATCTTTTTTGTTGTAGTGTTTCTTGATCGAACGGATCATGCGCTCTACATCTTCCCCTGGTCTTGAGCCAAGTACGCGTTCCAACTCCGCGAGCATAGTTTCATGACTGCTGATTGGGGCATAGATGCCCATCTGAGTTGAAGCTTCATAGTAAATATGCTGATCTTCCAGCCACTTCATGACAGAAGCAGCCGTCTCGCGTTCGAATGGAAGGTGGAATAACCGTTCTCCGTTCTCGTCATGAATGGTGGCGCCGTTTGAGCCAATAATCGGGGTTTTGATTCCACCTTGGCGGCTGATCTCCACAACATCTGAATATACACGTCCAGTCGCAATCGTTACTTTCATTCCAGACGTTTGAGCCTTCTGAATAGCTTCCGCATTCTCCCGGCTGATCTGACTGTCTCGGTTCAACAATGTTCCGTCTAGATCGGTAGCAAACAATTTCATATTCTTACAACTCCTTGTCTTGTATTGGTTCGGGAATCAGAATTTCAACCTTTTGTTCCTTCAAAAAATCCAGCCACTCCTGAGCCGGCCATTGATCTGTAATTAACACATTAACGAGTGACCAGTCTGCAAAACGAAAACCGTATCGCTTGCCCATCTTGGAATGGTCGGCAAGTACAATTACATTTTTGGCAGACTTCATCATTTGATGTTTGATCTTGCCTTCCTCTTCGGATGCACTGAATCCATCCATCGTGAGGCCGCCGATCCCAATAAAGGCTTTATCTGCATAGTAGTGAGACAGTGTCTCGATAACAGGTGTTCCATAGACATAACGCTGCTCTTTATCCAGCTTGCCCCCGAGCAGTCGAATCTGGACTGCAGTATGATTGGATAACAGTTCAGCAGAATATAACGAATTGGTAATGACAGTGCAGGATTTCCCGTTCAGATTCTCTGCGCAGCTCTGTACTGTCGTGGAGGAATCCAAAATTATCGTTTCACCTGAACGGACGAGAGCAGCGGCCAATTTGCCTATGGCTCGTTTTTCCTCAGTAATATGTTTGAGCCGGTCTTGGTAAGTCTTGAACTCTTGTGGTGGAGAGGGGAGAATAGCACCGCCGCGTGTGCGAATGATGGCCTCCTGCTCTTCAAGTTTAATCAGATCCCTGCGTGCAGTATCTCGCGAGACATCGAACAAAGACACGATCTCTTCAGCCGAAATGCGATTATGCTTGCGTAGGTGCTCTATAATGAGCTGCATGCGTTCTTCTTGAAACAAACGTAAAGCCTCCCTTTATTATGGATGACCGTGCGCTGTACTATCATTTAATTATAAGGAATCATAATGTAATCTGCAATATTATAAGTGTAAATAAGTTTTCTTAAGTTTTTTAATCTTTAATTTACAGAATCAGAGGATGGGGATAACATGGTTATGATTTTGGAATTAAAGTGAACATCGTAAAAGGAGGGAAATAAGCCGGTGTAGGCTGGATCTAAGCCAGGATAAGGACAAGGTGATTTAGATTGATAAAATGAGAAAGATGGGAACATAAAAAATGAAATATAAAAAAATAAAAAAAGTGTTGCACTATTTTATTTTTCTATGGTATACTCATTCTTGTCGCCAAGAAAGACAACTTGTTTACAAGGCCCGTTGGTCAAGGGGTTAAGACACCTCCCTTTCACGGAGGTAACAGGGGTTCGAATCCCCTACGGGTCATAGCAATACCTATTTCTTCACTGTGTATAGATTCGCTTTTTATAAGAGTTTCTTCAAAAGTCACTGCTCTGTAACATCAATATGAAGCATGGCATAACATCAGGTGGAGTTACATTAGGAGCCATTAGCTCAGTTGGTAGAGCACCTGACTTTTAATCAGGGTGTCGAAGGTTCGAGTCCTTCATGGCTCACCATTTACAATTTAATATGCGGTCGTGGTGGAATGGCAGACACGCTATCTTGAGGGGGTAGTGGGTGTATACCCGTGGAGGTTCGAGTCCTCTCGACCGCATCACAGCAGTAACAGCAAGTGGACATTCATGATTAATTGTGAATGTTCATTTTTTTTTTTATACGTATGGATCTTTGGGTGTTAAAGGTACCAGAGCGGAGCATGTAATTTAAATATTTCTTTTTATGTTGAAGTTATATACAAGGTAGGCGTTGGTTAGGAAGGAGCGTGGCTGGTTTAGTACGCAAGGTTTGATTCCAGTCTTGAAGCTGCCGATCATTACAGCACGCGGCTCGGCTTGAGATATGACTGTTCTGAGTTGGTTTCTCTTGGGGAGTTCTGGATTTTAAAGGCTGAGCATTCAGGAATATTATGCTATAATTCTATCATATGACATATGAGTTGATTATTATGGATGGAAGGCGGTTCCTGCATGCAGTCAATCTATGAGCGAATTGAACACCTGATTGCCGAAAAAGGAATGACAAAGAAAGCATTCTGTGAACAGCTGAAGATCAGCACAGGTAATCTGGGTGACTGGAAGCGTGGTAAATCCATCCCGAGCACGAACAAATTGATTGAAATTGCTTCGTTTTTCGATGTGAGTCTGGACTGGCTTATGATCGGGCGTTTATCGAAAGAAGCGATTGTGCGGGAAAAGCGGGAGGATTATTTTTTTGACGTGCTGCGGCAATTGGATTGCCAGGAAAACGAATTGTCGGCTGAAGAACAGTCTTTTATCAGTGAATATATTGAGTTCACTCGTTATCGCAGATTCAAGGAAAGTAAAGAGGGCAGCTTTCGCTATCCATCCGAACAGGGTGAAGAGAACGAGTTAGAACAGAATAATTCAGAACGGAACAAGAGCTGATCGTATTCATCGCTTCTGTTCATGTCTCCATAAGACAGGGTGAGAAACAGCAGAGCGTGTAATGTGTTTTATAGTTTGGGTTGTGGATAACGGTATTGATCCCTATTTGTAGTGAATTCCTCCGATGACAGAGCGGAGTTTTTTTTGCGATGCAGCATGAGTGGGCCAGAGGTGAACATGAGACGATCTGCACTTCATACGCTGGGAAAAGTGGAGATTTTCCGATAGATTTATTGACGTGTAGATTATGCTATAATTCTATCATATGACATATGAGTTGATTATTACGGTTGGAAGGCGGTTCATACATGCAGTCGATCTATGAGCGAATCGAACACCTGATTGCCGAAAAAGGAATGACAAAGAAAGCATTCTGTGAACAGCTGAAGATCAGCACAGGTAATCTGGGTGACTGGAAGCGGGGGAAATCCATCCCAAGCACGAATAAATTGATTGAAATTGCTTCGTTTTTCGATGTGAGTCTGGACTGGCTTATGATCGGGCGTTTATCGAAAGAAGCGATTGTGCGGGAAAAGCGGGAGGATTATTTTTTTAACGTGCTGCGGCAATTGGATTGCCAGGAAAGTGAATTGTCGGCTGCGGAACAGGCTTTTATCAGTGAATATATTGAGTTCACTCGTTATCGTAAATTGAAAGAAAGCAAAGAAGGCAGCGCATATCGTTATCCATCTGAACCCAGTGATGATGGTGGTGACAAGAATGCGGATCAACAAGAACGGTAGCAGGAATTCCCTGTTTGTTGGTGCCCTATTAAGACTGTCAGAGATCCTACTTTAAATAAGGCAGATGAAAACCTCTTCTGTTCCGACCCTTCGGAAACAGTATGGAGGTTTTTTTTGCGTAGGAAGGTGCTGAAGGCAGAAATAATTCATATTTATGTTATATATACTTACATAAAAATTGACTATAAGTCAATTTATTTTAGATTGCAAGAGAAGTATGTATAGGTTTTAGATATTCAAGATAAAGTTATGTAAGGTATATTGACATTTAAAGCACTTGACTCCATAATTTGGTTCAACGAACATTTTAATTATTTTTTGCCTTAATGTTCGTCAATAGACGATAAAGAGGGAGTGTTGGCTATTGAAAAAGAGGTCGTTTCGATTATGGGGTATGCTTCTCGGTGTATGTCTGATGGTAACCGCATGTGTGGAAGGTACTGCTCCGCCTGGAGCTAAAGGTTCTGAGGGTGCGGGGAATGCAGCTGCGGCTGGTGAAACGATCAAGGTTGGCATTCTTCACTCCCTGAGCGGTACGATGGCCATTAGTGAAGTCTCGGTCAAAGATGCAGAGATGCTCGCGATTGAAGAGATTAACGCTGCGGGTGGTGTTCTGGGCAAACCCATTGAACCGGTCATTGAAGATGGTGCCTCGGATTGGCCTACTTTTGCCGAGAAGGCAGGGAAACTGCTGCAGCAGGATAAGGTGGCTGCTGTATTTGGCGGATGGACTTCAGCCAGTAGAAAAGCGATGCTTCCGGTGTTTGAGCAAAACAAGGGTCTGTTATTTTACCCTGTGCAGTATGAAGGTTTGGAATCCTCCCCTAATATTTTCTATACCGGTGCAGCGACCAATCAGCAGATTGTTCCGTCGGTAACTTGGCTGCTGGAGAACCGGGGCAGGACGTTTTATTTGCTCGGTTCGGATTATGTTTTCCCAAGGACGGCGAATCAGGTGATTAAAGCACAGCTTGCAGCAGAGGGTGGCGAAGTTGTGGGAGAGGAATATACACCGCTGGGACATACCGACTACAGTACAATCATCAGTAAAATCAAAGCGGCCAAACCGGATATCGTCTATAACACGTTAAACGGGGATAGCAATGCTGCTTTCTTCAAGCAGTTGAAGGATGCAGGGATCACTTCAGATGAGCTTACAACGCTGTCTGTAAGTGTGGCTGAAGAAGAGATTCGCGGAATCGGAGCAGACGTGCTTAAGGGGCATCTTGCTTCGTGGAACTATTACCAGACAACAGAAACACCTGAGAATAACAATTTTGTTGCGAAATATAAAGAGAAATATGGTTCGGACCGAGTTACGGCTGATCCGATTGAGGCTGGGTATGTGGCTGTTTACCTGTGGAAAGCAGCTGTAGAGAAGGCAGGATCAACGGATGTTGAGAAAGTGAAGGAAGCTGCCAAAGGGCTTGAGCTGGATGCGCCGGAAGGCAAAGTCACGGTGGATGGAGAAAATCAGCATATTTACAAAACGGTGCGTATCGGTGAAGTGCAGGAAGATGGTCAATTCAAGGAATTATGGAATTCGGGTTCGCCTGTGAAGCCTGATCCATATTTGAAAACATATGAGTGGGGAGCTGCTCTGAGTGATAAATAGTGGTGTAGGTGGGTGTGAGAAAGGCTGGATGCATGACTTAGAGGTGAAAGGGAGCAGATAGTACACCCCTGCACACTATTACAGTAAAGCGTTGATTCGAAAAAATGACAAAGGGAGGGTCTGCAGTGGAGATGTTTATTCTACAAATATTCAACGGTCTCAGCATAAGCTCGATTCTGCTGTTGATTGCTCTGGGACTCGCGGTCACATTTGGTTTGATGAATGTTATCAATATGGCACATGGCGAATTGATTATGATTGGCGCATATGCGACTTATGTGACGCAAAACCTGTTTATGTCATATGCTCCGGCGTCCTGGTTCGATATGTATTTTGCGGCTGCGCTGCCTCTTGCATTTGGTACAGCCGCTTTGATCGGGTGGCTGCTGGAAGTGGTTTTGATCAGGCATCTGTATGGCAGGCCGCTGGACAGTTTGCTCGCCACCTGGGGAGTAGGTATGATGCTGCAGCAGTTGGCTCGCACTATATTTGGGGCCCCAAATGTGGGTGTATCCAGCCCTGTCTGGCTGAATGGAGGATGGATGATTTCGGAGGGGATTATTTTTCCGTATAAGCGAGTGTTTATCCTTGCGCTTGTAGCCGCAGTACTGATGTGCATGTACCTCTACATCTATCGCACGGCTTCCGGCAGACGGATGAGGGCGGTGATGCAGAATCGGAACATGGCCGGCTGTCTGGGGATCTCCACGCGCCGGGTGGATGGCATGACGTTTGCGATTGGTTCAGGTATTGCAGGCATTGCGGGCTGTGCTTTAACGCTGATCGGGCCGATTGGCCCTTCGCTGGGCACATACTACATTGTGGATGCCTTTATGGTTGTTGTGCTTGGAGGAGTGGGGAAATTAGTGGGTACAGTGTGCGGTGCACTTGGCATCGGCATGTTTAATACGCTTTTCGAAACATATACTTCGGCATCAATCGGCAAAGTGCTTGTGTTTGTATGCATCGTCGCATTTTTGCAATGGAAGCCTCGAGGCTTGGTTGCTATTCGCACGCGAAGCTTGGATTAACCAGAAGAAGAGAAGGGGGTTCGACCATGCCGGCATTACTTAGAGCGGGAAGTTTGAAAACGAGGGTGATCTGGGCGATTGTGCTGATTTTGATGTGCCTTGCACCACTGGTCTCTACAGAATTTCGCCTCAGCTTGTTAGCTAAGTTTCTGGCGCTGGCCATTCTGGCAATTGGACTTGACCTGATCTGGGGATACGGGGGCGTGCTTAGTCTTGGACACGGGGTGTTTTTTGGTCTTGGCGGCTATGCTATGGCGATGTATCTGAAGCTTCAAGCTGGTGGAGCGATCCCGGATTTCATGGGCTGGAGTGGTCTCAGTGGATTGCCGTGGTTCTGGGAGCCGTTCCGTTCATTCCCGGCAGCGATTTTCCTTGGCATTGCCATTCCCGCTATGCTTGCTTTTGTGCTGGCGTGGTTCACGTTTCGTAATCGAATTACCGGGGTGTATTTTACCATCCTGACTCAAGCTCTTGTTCTTATTACGGTGACGTTATTTGTAGGCAAACAGGAATGGACGGGCGGTACAAACGGGATAACGGGTTACCAGACGATTTTTGGGTTTGAGCTTCATGCAGCGGGCACCACGATTGTGCTGTACTATATCACTCTTATTGTTCTGGTGCTCGCATATGTGTTCTGCCGCCGGATAGTGAACAGCCGTTTTGGGCAGGTGCTTGAAGCTGCGCGTGATGGAGAAAATCGGGTTCGATTTCTGGGGTTTGACCCCGCAGGTTATAAAACGCTTGCCTTTGCCTTGTCGGGTGCACTTGCGGGAATAGCAGGCATGCTGTTTGTGCTGCAGGTGGGCATTATCTCGCCATCCATGATGGGCATCGTACCTTCCATTGAGATGGTGCTGTGGGTTGCCTTGGGGGGACGCGGGACCCTGATTGGCGCGGTCATTGGTACTCTCATGTTGAATGCGGCTAAAACGGGGATAAGTGAGGCTTATCCGGAGGGGTGGCTGTTCGTGGTTGGTGGGCTTTTTGTCACCGTTGTTTTGTTCATGCCGAATGGCATTGTGGGTGTATACCGAAATGTCGTCCATATGGTACGTCGGAGAGGGGAGAGTTCGCATGTCCAGACTGCTTCGGAAAAACGAAAAATCTTTGGAGCCTCAGGTGATACTGGCCGCTGAGGAGGTCACGGTGACCTTTGGTGGTTTTACTGCAGTTAAAGGCATGAATCTGAAGCTGTTTGAACGTGATCTGCATTTCTTGATCGGACCTAATGGTGCCGGGAAAACGACGATGCTGGATGTGATTTGCGGCAAAACCAAACCGGTATCCGGTTCGGTAAAGCTGGTGGACGGAACAGAACTGACGAGGCTGAGAGAACATCAGATTGTTCGTAAAGGAGTGGGTCGCAAGTTTCAGGCGCCTTCCGTATTCCCCAGCCTGACGGTGGAAGAGAATCTGACGCTGGCGGCGGAGACGAAGCGTTCTCCCCTTCGAACGATCGGAATCCATAGACGTGGCAAAAGGGGGGAGGTAATCGAGCGTGTCATGCTTCAGACGGGCCTGCAGGATCGAATCAACGAGCGGGCAGGTGCGCTGTCTCATGGAGAGAAGCAGTGGCTGGAGATCGGAATGCTGCTGCTTCAGGAGCCGCAGGTGCTGCTGCTTGATGAACCGGCCGCAGGTATGACGGATGAGGAAACCTATAAGACGGGACGACTGCTGCAGGATATTGCGGCCGAACGTTCGGTCGTTGTTGTGGAGCATGACATGGAGTTTGTAAGGGAGTTTGCAGCGAAGGTGACGGTGATGCACGAAGGACAGCTGCTCAAGGAAGGCACGATGGCTGAAGTGCAGGCTGATCCAAGGGTAGCTGAGGTATATTTGGGCCAAAGGGGGAAGGCAAATGCTGACGCTGCAGAACGTTGAGTCAGGGTACGGGGAGAGCCGGGTGCTGCGTGGTGTGGATCTGGAAGTGCAGTCTGGTCAAGTGACGTGTCTGATGGGAAGGAATGGCGTGGGGAAAACGACGCTGATGAAAACCTTGATGGGGCTGATTCGGACACGTAAAGGCAGTATTCAATGGAACCATCAGGAACTGGCTTCGCTCGAATCGGCTAAACGGGCAAAGGCGGGAATAGGATATGTGCCGCAAGGGAGGGAGATTTTCCCCCAGCTTACGGTGAAAGAGAACCTGCTGCTTGGACTGGAAAGGAATGCTTCCGGGAATCAATCGTTCCCTGAGGATGTGCTGGATCTGTTTCCGGTACTTGCTTCCATGTATGGACGTCAAGGTGGTGACTTGAGTGGTGGGCAGCAGCAGCAGCTTGCCATTGCTCGTGCGCTTGCGTCCCGTCCTGGCCTGCTGCTGCTGGATGAGCCGACGGAAGGCATTCAGCCCTCCATCGTTGAGGATATCAGACAGGTAATACTCAAACTGAAAATGCAGGGCGATATTTCAATTTTATTGGTGGAGCAGAGTATTGATTTTGTGCGCAGTGCGGCGGATTATATTTATGTGATGGACAGAGGGGTTATGGCTCTGCAGGGAGCACCGCATGAGCTGGATATATCGCAGTTTGAATATCATCTGTCTGTATAATGCAGTCCGGGCTATCCGTGTTTGTTTCGTGCCTGACTCCAGTGTACGCATGCTGTAATGGTTTTGAATGTAAGGAGGTGCGACCTGTGCTGTACAGGTTTAATGAGGCTGATCGAGAACGTTGGAGTATTTCGGATACAGCCGGCGGATGCATTCAGGGCAGATATCATGTGTGAATTCGGCAGAGGTGTGTTTCTCCAAATAATGTTCGACGGAGCTCCATTCCTCCGATTCGTCTTTAATATGTTTACAGACGGCGCAAATGGGCAATAGGCCGAATAATGTGCGTGCTTCAGTCAGGGCTTGCCTTAGCTGAAGCTCTGTTTTTTTCTGTTCGGTAATGTCGGTGTGAGCTACCAGAGCCAGGGCAGTATCCATTGCGGGTCCATCATACAGTGGAGTGAGCTCTACACGAAACCATCTCTCTTCATTATATGGGGTGGTCACAGAGATGTCGTATGTATGAGTTTGCTTAAACGGAACGACGTTGTGTCTCAGATCTTGTGCAAATGTGGTAGCCGGAAGGATATCTTTCTGCTGCGCCGCCCAGGCTTCCATCAAATGCAGGTAATGCCTGTGACAGCGGGCTGTGTGTGAAAAAGGTCTATGAAACCCGCGTTCCCAGGCTCGGTTGCAGCTCCGAATCATCCAATGCTGATCAACGATAATCAGCTGATGGTTGGTCGATTGGAAAGACAAGCTTTCGAGGTCTGATGTCACATATCTCACGAGAGAAATCCTCCTTTGATGAAAATGGTTATCGCAGCTCCTCGGGTATGTCCAGAATATCAGCGACCAAATGCCTGAATCTGGTTGCTTTGCGTGTGCCGTGGATAAGGTTGGACAGACGATAGGGTGGAATGCCATGCTGTTCGCAGAAGGTTTTCTGATCGACCTGCAGTTCGGTTAGGCGTCGTTTGATAGCCCATCCGAACGGAGTGACTGGTTTTTTCTTGTTCAAAATGGTTCACTCCTGAATGGATTATAGTATTCAGCAAGCTTGTATTGGTGTAAGATATATAGAAATGCGAGCTGTGATTTCCATTATATACGTATTTACGTCATCTAACAATTAAAAAATACGGAAATAAGTGTATTTTTTGAATTAATATGACGTAAATACGTTTTTATAAGCTTGCAAAAAAGTGAAAAACACGCCAGCAAGGGGATTGCGGCGTGTTTTTTTGTATGCATTTTTATAGAAGGGTGGAACGGGGAGAGTTATGCTCTGTAAGCATGGAGGCCTGCCCCGAGCATGTGAAAGTTGGGGAACAAGGGCTTCATAGACAGGGATGCGGGGGGCATATGTCCATCTGGAGAAGAGGTGCTCACGGTCGTCCATTCCTTCTCTAGGTCTGTGGTCAGACGACCCAGCAGTTCCTTGGTGACTTCTTCAGTTAGAGGGATAACTTTGGAGGCTTCGGATATACAAGCATACATGGCTGAATGCAGGTAACCGAGAACCGCCTCTTCGACGGGGATGTCAAGGTGGTGGTTAATCCAGGCGTGAACGGTAGGGAGGCAGCCAACGGAATTGTATTTTGCGAAGATCTGTTCAAGCGGGCTGAAGTCAATCCACGGATGCAGGGCGCGCGAGAGTTTGATTAAACGTTTGCCTATAGCTGATGCTTGTTCTCGAAGTTCAGCGGGTGTGCGCTGTACATGGACCAGTTTGTCGATCAAAGCGACACGCCAGGTGTCCTTATGATCTGTTGCGGTGTAGATGCCTTTGATCGCCATGCCTTCAAGACGCACAAGACTAGGGTGAAGCTGGCATCGCATGAACGATTCGATATCCTCGGCAGTACGTATGGAGCCTTCCTTGATATGGGTGTTCATGCCGAAGAGATGGGAGAACCCTCCAACCTGCACAGAGGGATCAAGCAGTTTCGCGTAATCGAGAAGCTTATTCCCACGATTCAAGATCTTTCGCCTCCTGTGTACAGTTGTGTAAATTTTCCTAACTTGATAAAGGTTTTTTTGAAAATTTGTGTGTAAATCCGAATTATATGATATATATTTTCACATAATAATCGGTGTTTTGTCAATAGTTAACAGAAAAAAAGACGTTTGTATAGGCCTGGTAAGTATTTTGTGTTATATAAACTTACACAAGCTTATTTGTGATAAAATAATTTGATTCTTCTAAAGTTCCTATTTCGAAAACGGATGGATTTACTCCGTCTTCGTGTGGCCTCTTTTTCGCAATCAGATTAATGTTATGTGCTTACTTCAGAGTTATGACAAAAATTTGCGCAGTTAGATGGAATTTGAGCAGTTAAATGAAAAATGAAAGGAGAAAGGAAGCTGAGTTGTATAAAAAGAAGTGTTATATTCAGGCTGCACAAGAAAATCTAGATAATTGCTTTACTTTTAAATAAGATTCCGGTATAATCAATTCTGTTGCCGATAATTTACGACATGCGGTCGTGGTGGAATGGCAGACACGCTATCTTGAGGGGGTAGTGGGCGTATGCCCGTGGAGGTTCGAGTCCTCTCGACCGCATTATATGAAGAGATACCTGAGAAGCTTTCCATAATGGAAAGCTTCTTTTCTTTGATCAGAACTGAAGTTCCGCAGCTCAATGGAACGTTCTGAACTAGTTGAAGCGGGTACAGCGAAAAAAAGCCATCCTGAAGCCTGAGCCTTGGCTCTTTGGTTTCGGATCGCTTTTTCATTTTATAAAATATAGTTTATTTCAACAAAGCCTCAATATCCTCTTGAATTTTGTCTGGTATCGTCTGCGGAGCATATCGTTTCACTACTTTCCCGTTCTGGTCAACCAGGAATTTGGTGAAGTTCCATTTGATTGCTTTCGAGCCGAGCAGGCCGGGTGCTTCTTTGGTAATATGTTGGAAAAGTGGATGGGCGCTGGAGCCATTGACGTCAATTTTTTCAAACATAGGGAAGCTGACACCGTAATTCATCTGACAGAACTCGGCAATATCATCGGAGGAACCTTTCTCCTGCGCAAACTGATTGCTTGGGAACCCAAGCACTTCAAACGGAGCATCCTGGAATTTATCCTGCAGCTCCTGCAGGCCCTTGAATTGAGGTGTGAGACCACACTGACTTGCTGTATTTACTATTAACAACACTTTGCCGCGATACTCGGACATCTCAATCTCTTGTCCGCGAAGGGTGTTTACTTTGTAATCATAAACTGACATAGGGATCGCCTCCATCATCTTGTTCTAGATACATTCATTATATTTTATGCAATTAAGTAATGCAAAACTTATTTGGCTTCTGCGTTGTTATGACCATCCTTGGTGTGTAAGATCGACGTAAGATTGAAATCGTTGTGAAATGTGATGATCCATTTTTGTGCGGCAGAGAATTAGACAGCTTGGAAGAGTTGGATAGCGTATAACCTCATTGTAAGCGTTATTATTGAAGATTATTGCCGGAAATCTGACGATTCAGTGATCTGGCCGCACTTTACATCATCATGGCACAGGTGTATGATTCATAGCGTAATTTGAATTTTAATAAATTTATACCTGAAAAACGAAACAAACGATAATATCGATCGGTTCTTTATTCAAGATGTACGAACGATGTTTTAATCGCTGAGTTTCCATTCATTAAGGGTGGAAAACGGGGGAACCAACAGGATGGGCTGTATTACAGCAGCAGACATCCATGGGGTGAATTTTCCGGTGACAGCCGGAAATAGGGCGACTCTCGCGCCCGAATCCGTCAGCTAACCTCGTAAGCGTTAAAGGGAGAGGCAGCAAACCGCACGCTGGTTCATGGCGTTTTCGTCATGGATTATTTAAGAAGCGTTTCGGAGGCCTTGGTCCCCCACGCTTCTTTTTTGTTGTCTTTTCACGCCAAGGGAGGAACGAACAATGGATAAAGAGATGATTTTGGTGACGGCTCCGAATGAAGCTGGACGTAAATTTGTGAAATTGCTGATGTACAAAAAAATGCCTTTTGCCGTTCTGACGAATAGTGCTGGTGAGGAGCGCAAACTTCGCCAGATTGGCGTAGAACATGTGATCCGCATGAATACGGCAGCGGCTGAAAAATGGTTTTTGCCGCAGGGCAGTGTAGGGAATGTATTTATTTTTGAAAATAGTCTGAACTTGACCTGCCGTTATCTGCAGATTTGCCGGTCATGGACATCCAAGTCCCTGTGTGTGATCACAGAGCAGAGCCATCCTAAAGGGATTTATCGGGGGATGGGGGCTGACAAAATCGTGTATTCATTGAACGGAGAAGTCGGTTTCCTTCTCAACAGCTGCAGCAAACAGGAAGCTGAAGTCAGCAGCTTATGATTGAGATTGATTCGATGTAAGACGCCTGCTATAATTGCAGCTATAGACTAACGGAATTTGAGGAGACTCATGCTTGTCGTGGGTCTTCTTTTTTTATGGATACAGTATGCAAGCTAGGGGTGACCTGCGGCTTATGAGGAGGAATCGGCGTGCCGGATATTGCCGGATTGAAGTGGTTGTTTTTTGATGTGGGGGATACGCTGGTGGATGAATGGGAGCCGGTAGACGATATCATCGGTCAATTCGTTCGTGAAGCTTGTGCTTATGGCTATCCAGTGAAAATTGAAGCGGTACGAGAGCTGTTTGCATCCTGTTATCGTAATTATGAACAGTGGCCAATGAAAGCTGCAATACGTACATATATTCATGATGAAGATCACCGCAAGCAGATTCAGGACAAGCTGAAATTCCGCAAAGAACTGGAGCGGCCCTTCCCTTCGGCGGCCAAGGTGCTGGAACGGCTCTCACATTACTATCGTATTGGCATCATAGCCAATCAGAGTCCTGGAACTGAGACTCGGCTGGAGAGTTACGGACTTCGGAAGTATGTCGATGTTCTGGCCTGTTCAGCGGAAGAAGGCGTGTCCAAGCCGGACCCGGAGCTGTATGCGGTTGCGCTGAAACAAGCTGGATGTGCTCCAGAAGAAGCGGTGATGGTCGGAGACCGAATCGATAATGATATCATACCAGCACGCAGCCTGGGCCTGCATACCATCCGTATTTTACAGGGATACGGAAGGTTTCAGCCCGAAACGTCGGAAGATGAGCGGGCGGACTGGACTGTTGAATCACTGGACGAACTGCTGCCCCTGCTCATACCTGATGACGATGCAAGTAAACCTATATAACGATCTGGTCGATGAGATCGGATTCGAGGTATAGGTGTCTGGGTGGCTTAACAAAGCAAAGACACCAAAAGGCTGATGCGCCCGTGTACTGCGGCACATCAGCCTTTTTTTATTTTGGAATGATATAAGCCTAAATCCTTTTTACACAGAAACGTTGATTGAAAGGAACAACCTGAAAAGCGAAGCGTTCGCCTTATATAGGTTAGAACAGCATGATGGTCTGGATAATGAGATATACATTCAGCACAACGATGATGGCAGCAATGATCCAGGAAACGATTTTGAGCCAAAGTTTGTTGACAAAAGGTCCCATGCTTTTTTTGTCGCTTGTAAACATGACAAGTGGAATGACAGCAAAAGGCAATTGCAGAGATAGAACGACCTGACTTAAGATCAGCAGTTCTTCTGTGCCGTGTTCACCCGCAATTGCGGTGACGATGACAGCTGGGATAATTGCGATCAGACGGGTGACCAGTCTGCGCAGCCATGCCGGGATACGGATATTCAGGAAACCTTCCATGACGATTTGGCCCGCCAGTGTGCCTGTAAGGGTGGAGTTTTGACCGGATGCGAGCAAAGCAACGCCGAACAGGATACTGGCAATCGTTGTGCCGAGCAGTGGTGTCAGCAGATGATAGGCATCTGAAATCTCGGCGACCTGTGTCATGCCTGCACTGTGAAATACAGCCGCAGATACGATCAGAATGGCGGCGTTGATGAACAGTGCGAGTGTTAAAGCAATGGTTGAATCCAGCGTAGTATAGCGAATGGCTTCTCTTTTGCCCTGAGTGGTCTGCTCAATCTGGCGGGTCTGTACAATGGAAGAGTGCAGATACAGATTATGGGGCATGACGGTAGCGCCGATGATGCCAATCGCAATATACAGCATGGCCGGGTTTTGCAAAATCTCGGTGCTGGGTACAAATCCGTGAAGAACACCGCCCATATCGGGTTTTGCCAAAAACAGGTCGATGCCAAAACAGAGCGCAATGGTCGCCATCAGCACAATGACGAGTGTCTCCAGTGCACGGAAGCCTTTGTTCTGCAGTACCAGAATGAGAAGCACGTCCACAGCGGTAATGATCACCCCGTACAGCATAGGGATATTAAATAGAAGCTTGAGAGCAATTGCCGAGCCGATGACTTCAGCCAGATCGGTAGCAGCAATCGCCAGCTCACATAGAATCCATAACATCATGACAACAGGGGGGCTAAAACGTTCGCGACAGGCTTGAGCCAAATCCCGCCCGGTCGCAATACCCAGTTTGCCTGCGAGGGACTGAAGCACTACGGCCATCATGTTTGAAATAAGAATGACGGATAGTAAGGTATATCCGAATTGGGAGCCGCCTGCGATATCAGTGGCCCAGTTCCCAGGGTCCATATAACCGACAGCTACGAGATAACCCGGACCAACAAAAGCAAGAAATTTTTTCCACCATGCTGCATTCTTAGGGACTTTCATGGAACTGTGTGCTTCACCCAGTGAAGGGGCCATTGATGCTGCAGATGCAGTTTCGCTGGCTGGAGAATTAAATGGATTTTTATGACTCATACTTGGATCACCTGACTTTACAATAAGATGTGATCGGCCTGCAGCCGAGGATTGATCAATTTTTGTATGTGCTCTGGCACGAATACTACAGTGTATACTTCCTATAAAAAGATAGGCTTAACAATAAAGGAAAAAACGACAGCGATATATCTAAAATTTTATGTTCACATTTACATTGTACACCTACAATAATTTTTGTCTAGTGCAACTTTTATGTGCTTGGACAAAAAAAGAGTCATACCAAAATATATCTTATAATATCTTACCCATGATGCCGAAAAAAACAGCCTCACATAGGGAGTGCATGAAATGGAGTCAATTGTAAATGCTGATAAAGAGGACAATCTGGCGTTTCAAATCGGGCCAGAAGTTTAAAATGAATTGTAGGCAGTTAAAATTACAGCAGCAAAGGAGAGATTTCTGATGGAAGCTTTATATACAGCTACAGCAACGGTAAAAGGTGGACGTACAGGTTCGGTAGCTTCTTCGGACGGGGTACTGCAGCATGATCTGAAAATGCCGAAAGAGCTGGGTGGAGCCGGAGGAGAAGGAACCAACCCTGAGCAGCTTTTTGCAGCCGGATACGGTGCTTGTTACGAAAGTGCTTTGGCTAATGTAGCCCGCAAAGCAGGAGTGAAATTGGAAAACGTCGTTGTAACCAGCAACGTCTCCATCGGTAAAGATCCTGCAGATGATGGATTTAGACTGGCAGTACGTCTCGATGTAAGTATGCCGGGCGTAGATCACAGCCAGGCTGAGGATCTGGCCCGCAAGGCTCATGACTTCTGCCCTTACTCCAAAGCAACACGCGGCAATATCGACGTTGTACTGAACGTAGTTTAATAAATAGACGGACCCGAGCTCTTTATGCCGGAGTCACTGGTGAAATAGAGAGCAGGGTATGCAGCGATACCCCATGTTCAAACACGAAGCCCTGCTGGCGATTCAGCAGGGTTTTGTTTTCCATATCTAAACATGAAGGGAGGAATATCCTGACCTTAGCGCGTACTTTTTTACATAACAGTACAGACATTCATGCCACATATTCCATAAGGGGGAACGGCGATGAGTATTGAAGAGATGATTGAGAGAAAATTTGTATGCACCAAATGCCGGGGGACGGATTGCAGCATCAAAGAAGTTTCCATGTCAGGCGCGGGACTCAGCAAAGTATTTGATATTCAGCATAACCATTATTTGTTTGTAAGCTGTACGTCCTGCGGTTATGTAGAGGTCTTTAACCCGGATGTGCTGAAAGGTAAAAAACAGGGACAGGTTGGTACGATTCTGGATATTCTCTTTGGCGGATAGGCATTGGTAAGTTGACATTGACCTGAAATTTCTTTAATATGACTTAGTACTGAAAAATGTCAGTGTCATCAGCATGAACCAAATTTGAATTCACAGGGTGATATCCATGTCTTATAGACCAAGTATTGCACAACTGCAAGTAGCCAGCAAAAACGAAAAAGACGGATTGTACGAATTTACGATGAAACTCGTGGATGGTACACAGTGCCGTGTATTCTACTCCAAGTCTCCGGATTGGAAAATGACTGCGATCAGCCGTCTGCAGAAAACACCCTGCCCTGTATGTCGTAAAGATTTCATCTGCAAATGTATGGATCAATGGTCAGGTGACCTGCACCAACAGATGGTGGACGACGAGTGGATGGAAAAAGCACTGGCTGAGTAATTGTTGGACAGATATGAGCGTAGGCAATGAGCCTGCGCTTTTTTTCTATTTTGGTACGGAAAGCATGACATAAAGTTCAGATTCGGCGAGAAATGTTGGCTCAAAGTGGGTAAGTATTGTCACAGCACCATAATAGGAGGCCACTATACGATGACAGCAGCTCATAAGGATAAGCACGAGGGACACCCGATTGTTCTTGTCGACGGCGTATGCAGCTTCTGCCAGGGATTAACAAAATGGATTATCAAGCGTGACCCGGAGGGGAAATATCACTTTGCTTCACTTCAGTCTGAGGTGGCGAAGGGACTGCTGGAGAAGGGCGGCCTGAAGACAGACAGCATGGATACGTTTGTCTTGATTGAAGATGGAAAATACTACACACGTTCAACTGCGGCGCTAAGGCTGGCTAAAGGTTTAAAGTTTCCCTATCCGCTGCTCTATATGTTTATTATCGTGCCCAAATTCATTCGTAATGCGGTGTATAACTGGGTTGCACGCAATCGATATCGCTGGTTCGGGAAAGAAGAAGCATGTATGCTGCCTACACCTGAGACTAAAGACCGATTTCTATAAGTATATAAGTAGCAGTTTTTCAGGATAATCTTCCATAAGAAAGAAATTGCCTGTAAGATGTTTAATGTCGGAAATTATTGGGTAATAGTATAAGTCAAATTATTTTTACATTATTGGGAGGATAACAACTTGAAGAAGTGGACGACAATGATTATTGGGGCATTACTAACAGTAAGCTTGGCAGCATGCGGGAACGATACAGATAAATCTGCAGCGCCATCAGCAGGAAACGAAACGACAACAAACGAGAGCGGTAAAACGGCGGAGCAGACTGCGGCTGTTCCAACACTGGATGAATTGCTTGCCAAAACAGGTGAAGCAACGAAAGCACTGAAAAGCTTCACGACTGAAGCCAACATCGATCAGAAGATCAAACTGGATGCAGGTGAGCAGTCTCAGGATCAGCAGGTGAAAACGTCTTTGAAAATGGATATCATTAAAGATCCGATGATGATCTATCAAGAGATGGAACTGGATATGTCTGGACAGAAGCAAAATGTAAAACAGTATATTACTTCAGACAAAATTTACTCCCAAGTAGGTGACCAGTGGGTAGCCATTCCAGAAGATCAAACGAAGGCACTCATCGAACAATTGAAAGCTAGCATGAATCCGGAAAAAGAGCTGGACCAATTCAAAAAAGTAAAAGAAGACGTTAAGATCACCGAAGAGGGCGACAACTATGTCCTGAACGCAGATGTGTCTGGTGACAATGTCAAGGAATTGGCTAAATCCGTTATGGAACAAAACGGTTCAGATGCTCAAATGAAGGCTATGCTTGATCAAATGAATATTAAGAGCATGAAAATGAAATATTTGATTAACAAAGAGACGTCTCTTATGGAGAAGATCGATGTAGAAATGATGATGGAAATGGAGCAAAACAATCAGAAAATGACGATGGACATGAAAATGGACACTTCATTCTCCAACCATGACAAGGTAGCGGAAATCAAGATCCCTCAAGAGGCGCTGGACAGCGCGAAGTAAGTGACAGCCTAACAAAACACCTTTGAATCTGACTTCGGTATACCCTGCAGGTAGCCGAATGAGGGTCAAGGGTGTTTTTTGGTTTTTGCCTCCTGTCAAAATGGTATAGTATAGGCATATGTGATTTATTTATAACTATGGACATAATCAGCATGATAAGCACGGGGCTCCGCATCGCTGTGTAAGGTTATGCATCATTGTCATACTGGGAAGGGGACGCTGAGATGATTAGATATGCACATATTCATCACGTAAGTCTGGCTGTTCGAGATTTGGAGAAGGCTAAAAAATTTTATTCCGGCTTGTTAGGTATGCAGGAGATTAAACGTCCACCTTTTCGTTCAACGGGTACGTGGTACGCCATCGGCAGTCAGCAGCTTCATCTGCTGCAGCATCCAGATGGTCACACCTTGCGGGAAGCAGGAATTGATACGACAGACGGACACTTTGCACTATGGGTGGTCAGTTATTCGGAGACGATTGCCTGGCTGGAGCAGCAGGGCATTGATTATGAGGCCAGACCTGATAGTGTGGCTGGATTTGCCCAGATTTTTATTCTCGATCCTGATCGAAATATTATCGAGTTTGGTGCACCATATGGTTCCTAGATAAGCAGGATAGAATAAATATCTTGCTCGTCCAGAAATTGTATGTTATATTATGTATAAATTCACAGCACGTGACGGAAGCACCGTCCATATCCTGCAGCTTTACGCAGGTAATGGACGGTGCTTTTTTGTGCTTCTTTGCAAGGAGGGAATGAGAAGGTGATCGTACTTAAAGCGGTACTGGTGTCAAGGGATAAAGATTATATTCGTGCCTGGCTTGATTATATACAGGGCCATTCATCAAGCTTCCACATGCGATTCACTGCTTTTTCCCAGTGGGATGCCTTCAGAAGTTATATGGATAAACAGACTGAACGCGAAGTGCCTGATGTGATCATTGCTGAGCCGGAGTTTTTGAACCCGTGGCTGATGAATGGAGGGAGGGAATCAGGCGTGCCATGGCTCATGCTTAGTGAGGGGAGTGAAGAAGGAAGCGAGATAAATCGGCTCATGAAGTATCAGCCGCTACCTGTTCTGCTGGAAGCTGTCAGGAACGCCTGCCGGCAGCCGCGGACCAAGCGAAATCGGCGTCCGGGTCAAGAGACGTTAACAGTTGGTTTATTATCGGCATCAGGTGGCAGTGGTAAAACAGCCGCAGCCCTGCATATGGCGAAGCAGCTTGGACTCGCGGGGTATGCAGTGCTGTATCTTAATCTGGAGACGCTGGACAGTTCGCTTCCTTTTTTGGAGAGCGGACTGGGGCAGGGCAGTCAGCCTCATGGGGAAGCGGAGACGGGATTATCACGGCTGTTATACGAACTAAAGGCTCATAAAAGGGAGATGGCGAACGGACAGGTTCAGAAGAAACATCCTGAGCCGGAGCACAGTTCGACACCAGGGAAAGGTGGGGAAATCAAAGGGCCGGGTGAATATGTTATTTCACATGAGGCGTTAAAGTCGGATATATTCTGGCCGTTAGCAAACCGGAGTGAAATGCTGCAGATGTCTAAGGCCGACACTGTGAGTCTTATCCGATACCTGAGTGATTGTGGACATTATGAAGTAGTCATTGTGGACGGAGATTCGGGCTGGAATGGACGAAGTGAAGGCATAATGGAAGCGGCGGATTCCTTCGTCTGGCTGATTGAGGATGATATTGCTGCAATGCACCGATGGGGGCAGTGGCTGCAGCATGCTGAACGAACCCATCCGGATATGCTGGCAGGTATGCTGGAACGTACGTATTTCGTAATCAATAAACATCGTGAGCAGGTGCTTAATCCTTTACCAAGGGCTGATCTGCAAGTGGATGCAGTCCTGCCTTATATTCCTTCCTGGAAGCAGCTCAATCAGGCGGAGGTTATGCTGAGTTCGCCCATCTTTCAGCGTGAAGTGAAGAAATTGTGTGCACTGCTGTTTCGAGCTGAGGGAGAAGAGCGGCGGCAGACAGGGCAGACTCCTCAACAGGGATCGTGGGTTCTATGACAGAACATTCACGTTTCGGGCATATCAGAGAGCGCGAACAGCAATTTCAAGCCATGCGCAGGGAAATACGTGCATCACTGGATCTGACTTCATCGGCTGGCGATGAGGAACTGTGGCAGGGAATCGAGAAGAAGGTCCTTGGTGATCCGAATCTAAAAGATATGACTTCGGGTGAACGTCATGCTTTGATACAGCGATTATTTGATTCTTTTCGCGGACTGGATATGCTGCAGCCTCTGGTTGATGACCCCGATATTACAGAGATTATGATCAACAGTCATCAGGAAATTTTTGTAGAGAAGGAAGGGGAAGTCAGGCGGATTCCGCAGCAGTTTGAGTCCAGAGAACGGCTGGAGGATATTATACAGATGGTCGTATCTCAGGTGAACCGAATTGTTAATGAATCTTCTCCTATTGTCGATGCGCGCATGAAGGATGGTTCGCGGGTCAACATTGTCCTGCCGCCCATTGCGCTTAAAGGTCCAACCATGACAATCCGGAAATTCCCGCACGAACCGATGAGCATGTCGGAACTGATTGAGAAAGGGGCTCTGCACCAGGAAGCTGCCGTGTTGTTGCAACAGTTAGTACGGAGCAGGTATAACATTTTTATCGGAGGTGGAACAGGGTCAGGGAAAACGACCTTTCTGAATGCTCTAGCCCAATTCATACCTGTTGATGAACGGATTATTACGATTGAGGATTCGGCAGAGCTGCAGATTGTGACGGTCCCTAACCTTGTCTCGTTGGAAACCCGAAACGCCAACACGGAGGGGAAAGGACAAATTTCTATCCGGGATTTGATCAGAACTTCCCTGCGGATGCGTCCGAACCGGATTATTATTGGAGAAGTGAGGGGATCTGAGGCACTGGATATGCTGCAGGCGATGAATACTGGCCATGATGGAAGCTTGTCAACGGGGCACGCCAATACGATCCAGGACATGATGAGCAGACTTGAAACGATGGTACTCAGTGGTGCGGAACTTCCAATTACCGTTGTGAGGCAGCAGATCGGCTCAGCTATCGATATTTTTGTACATCTTTCCCGCCTTCGTGACCGATCAAGGCGAGTGACGGAAATCAGTGAAGTGATTGGTATGCAGCATGGGGAAGTGGTGCTGAACCCTTTGTTTCGTTTTCAAGAAGACGAGGAGCGGGAAGGGCGCATTATCGGTGGACTAATCGGAACGGGGAGACTAATGAACGTGGATAAAGTTCGGATGGCTGGACTTGGACAATGGCTTGATGGATATCTGGAACAAATCGCCGGGCGAGAGTCGCAGGTGAATGAGCAGTATAATAAGCAGCAGAACGAACAAGAGGTTGAAGAAAATGAAATTGAAATCTTATAACAACAGTATTGAGTGAAAAATCGTTGGCTGAAGTCGTTGATAGTGTTATCCGTATCTCGCTTACGAAACGACATCATGGGGAGGAGGTGCAGTGTGGAGCGAGGGAGGCAGGTTTTGACGGATTATACCGTATATGCACTTGGTTCCAAACAGCGTCTGGTGTGCATGCTGGTCAGCGGTCTATTGTTCTTTGGTGTTGGTTTGCTTTTTTATCATCACTGGCTTGCAGGAGCTGTTCTGGCTGCAGGGTGTATATGGGTACCGAGGTTTTGGACAAAGGTGCTTCTTGAACGGAGAAGAATGACGCTTAGTCTGCATTTCAAACAAGCCCTTTATGCACTGTCTTCCGCGCTGGCGGCCGGAAAATCAGTAGAGAACGGGTTTAAGGAATCGGTTGAAGACCTGCGAATGTTGAATCCGGAAGCAGATACGGATTTGATTCGGGAATTCACCATATTGCGGACACGGATGGAATACGGACAGCCGATTGAAGAGGCGCTCCAGGATTTTTCGGATCGTGCACAGATTGAAGATATCACCAATTTTGCAGACGTGTTTATTACCTGCAAACGAACGGGGGGTGATCTGGTGGAAGTGGTCCGCCGTACCTCTGCAGTGATAGGAGAGAAGCTGGATATACAGCAGGATATTATGGTCGCCGTGGCCCAGAAAAGATTTGAATCCAAGGTGATGTTTGCAGCACCGTTTATCTTTCTGCTATTTCTCAACTGGACGGCGGGTGATTTCATGAAGCCGCTATACAGCGGGCTTGGATATCTCATCTCTACAGGTGCACTTGCTGTTCTGGTCTGCTGTTACTTGTGGATTCATCGCATTATGGATATCAAAGTGTGAGGAGATGAAAGGATGCTGCTGTCCCTCATCATTGGAGGCGTGCTCGGAACGGGGTGGATCATGCTTGATCGAACCCGGGGGCAAACCTATAGACATTTGCGAAAGCTGCATATGGAAGGGATACGTTTTAAAAAAATGCATGGCCCGTTTCTGTTCATCATGGACAAGTTGGAGATGAGCCGCAGACTACCTGTGCTCATGTTCCGAATGCAGCATGCGATCCAGAAGATGCACGGCGTGCAGCATAGCGGTGAGAAAACGCTGCTCTATTGTGCCGAGATGCTGACCTACTCATGGCTGCTGATGCTGGCAGGGTGCCTGCTTGCACTTGTCGGGGAAGTAGGTACAGGAGGATTAGTCGGGGGATTTGTTCTTGGAATGGCTGTACCCTTTGCAATGTATAAAGATCTTGACACCAAAGTAAAGCGAAGGGACCAGGATATCCTCTTAGAGCTGCCTGAACTGCTTAATCGGATTGTGCTTCTGGTTGGAGCGGGAGAAACGGTGCAGCGTGCGATCGTTCATTGTGTGAACAACCAGGGCGAACGGGAACATCCATTGTATAACGAGCTGCGAAGGGCAGCAGAGGATTGGAATAACGGTTATTCGTTCCAGCAGTCCTTCGAGCAGTTCAGCCGCCGCTGTGGTGTACAGGAAGTGACGATTTTTACAACGACCGTGCTGCTGAATTTAAGGCGTGGGGGAGGTGACTTTGTATTGGCGCTGCGGGATCTGTCACATGTTTTGTGGGAGAAACGCAAGGCGGTCAGCCGGGCCAAGGGAGAGAAGGCTTCTTCCAAACTGGTGTTTCCGATGGTATTGATCTTTTTTACAATTGTGGTCATGATCGGTGCGCCTGCTTTTATGATGATGAATATGTAGGAGGGATTGGGATGTTTGTACCGAGAAGCAGCACGATCGAAGTGATGAAGAACAAGACAGCCGCATTGTGGAAAGACGAAGAGGGTCTGGGTACGCTGGAACTGATTCTGATCATCGGTGTAATTATCATTATTGCGCTCATCTTTAAAGACCAGATTACACGATTGATTACAAGTCTGCTTTCCAAAGTGGATACAAAAAGCAATGAATTTTTCCCGGGTAAATAAGCTCAGGAAGGAAGAAGGGAGCTTCACCGTTGAAGCTTCCCTGGTCTTTCCGATCCTGCTGTTTATTCTGGTGCTGCTGCTTTTTTTTACCATGTATATGTATCAAAAAACATTTTTGAACCAGCACGCCTATGCAGCGTCTGAACGAGCAGCCTACAGCTGGGATAACAGCCGCAAACAAGCACTGACTGGGGAGTATACTGCCGGAGAACATGATCCTTTGTACTGGCGGATAACAGACGATCGGCTATTGGGTGCATTGTTTGGGTGGGCAGGAGCGGATAATGAGATTAGTGTTCCTGTACCTGGATATGAAGACGGTAATCTTTCAGAAAAAAAGTTAATTCAAGCCTCCAGTCATATGCCTTCAGCCATGAAAGGCACAATGATGTATCAAAATACATTGATCCAGCGGAAGGTCACAACCAGGCTTGAGCAGGTCATATTTCTGCCTCTGCCCTCATTTTTATTCAATTCAGGCAGCGGTGTGCTCACACAGGGCTCATCCGCAGTTGTGGAACCAGTCGAATTCATTCGAATGGTCGATTTGGCAAGGTATTACGGTGCGAAGTTCAAAGGTAAAGGCGGGAAGGCAGCGGCTTTATCTGCAGAAGCGGGACAAGTTATACAGTATTTTGGCAAAAGCAAAAAATAGTAGAGGAGGAGGGAGGCGCTGTTTCGAAAAAGAGATGGTGAATCAGGTGCTGTCACGCTGTTTATAATCTTAATTTTGGCTGGAGTGTATATGTTTGTGGCGATCTTTATTGATTATGCACGAATGGCAGCTTTCAAGGTACAGGCCGAGCGGATGGCACATGCTGCAATGAGATCGGTTATGTCAGCTTATGATACATCACTTCGGGAGTATGGTTTGTTTGCGTATGGCGACAGCAGCGGAGATGCGATTATGGCTAAGGTATTGAATGATAGTGTAAAACCTTCATCTGTAAAAGATGGGTTCCCGATTCTGGATATTCAATGGGATACGACATCACTACGTATGGAGCGTGAACTGGGCAGGTATCATATTTTTAATCGTCAGATTCAGGAGGACATGAAGTATAGGGCTCCGGTTGACTTTGTGATTGAAGTGATTAATCGATTCAAGCCAATCTCGGATGAGATGAAAGAAGCGGCACATACGGTAGACCTGCTGAAGAAATTACAAAAGCTCTATGACAAACGCGAGAAACTGCTGGATGAAGCGATATCCAATCAGGCAGCGTCTGCAGAGAAGGTCAAGAGGCTCCCCGTCTTGATTATGAAATCCCCTGCCCAGATGATCTATGACGAAATGCTTGAAGAAACCCCGGATACCGCAGCAGAAACTGCGGCACGTTATGCCGATTACTTAAGCAAGAAGCAGGCAGATGAGGGGCTGCCTTTTAACGAACAGCAGTACATATTGGAATTGGGGCGTTACCGGACAGGAGTAAATCATGTAGTGACAGAGATCAGCATGCTGCTGCAGCCAGCACTTCAGACCCATCAGACCAAGCTTGTGGAAGCACAGGCCAAGATTGAAGAGGCACGGCAAATAAATGAAGAGATGAAACGAGTCATTGCAGAAGGAGAAAGTCGTTCCGAGAATGCCGATTATGAGCACGTGGGAAGCGCTGCTCTGCCTGGAACGAGTGCTCCATCTACCGGTTCCGGCAGTGAAGTCAAAAGTACACGTTCACTTGCTTCGGAGCTTGTGAGGGAGGATGTTTTGTTTGATCGTTTAAGTTCCCGTGTCCATTCGCAAAATGAATCATTTTCTGACATGCGAAAAGACAGTATTGAACTAAACGCACAGCTTCGTGATGTAATACATAGGAGTGGGGTTCCGATTAAACCTGCTGTTATACGGGCTGGTCAGACTGTGGAACAATACATGGATTCCTTCGGGAGAAAAGGTCCTTCCAATCTCATTGCGCAAAGTAAGCAGGAGCTTGAGAACGGGCGTGGATCGGATGCGCAGCGCAAAGAGAATGACAAGCAGTCCAAAGGGGAATTGAGAGCAGTCAAGCGAATACTTACCCGAATTGAAAAAGGGAATTCCGGTTCGAAGCAGGCCTTCAAGCAGCTGGAACAATTCTATGAGGACAATTTGGAGCTGAATGAGAAGAGTAAAGGAAATGTGGAAACGGCTGACGTTGCGAGTGATCCTTACGATTCCGGAGGTCAGGCTATGAGGGGGATGGATCATCTGTTTGGCGGAATGTCTGGGCTGCTGGATGATCTTGGAGATGAGTTATTTCAGAATGAGTATGCACTCGCCTACTTTAACTCGATGGATTTTGGTCAGTTGTTCTCTTGGACCGAAGGCAGTGGAGATGCTAATGATGTGTTTAAGCTGGAGAATCAGGAGCTGGAATATATCATTTATGGCTTTCACAATCCTTCAGGTAACATCGCGGCTGCATATGCGGAGGTTTTCGGCATACGTCTGGCCATTCGTACAGCCGAAGGTTTAGTTGAGAACAGTAAGCTGGGGAATCCGCTTCTTGTGCTGTCTGCGGCAATACTATATGGAATTACGCATGCTGTAGAAGATATGGTCAAACTGGCTAAAGACGGCAGTGTCGAGTTATCCAAATATATTAAAGTGGAGCTGACGTATAGGGATCATCTTCGACTATTCCTGCTCATGCACAGCAGTAATGAACGTAAAATGTCACGTATGCTGGCATTGATTCGGTTGAATACGGGTGTGAATCCGGATGAGAAGCAGACGTATGCTTCCGGGCAGATCCGGAGCAGCATCAAGCTGTGGTTCCTGCCCGGAGTTGTACGAAGTATAGGTGCTGCCATGGGCAGTGCGGATCAAGTAGAGGATGGACGGTTGTTCATTGAACGGAAGGCGGATTATTCCTATTGAACAGGTGGAGAGATTTGATTGCAGGCAGGGTAGATAAACAAATTCAGGTTGAGGATGAAAGGACAAGTGTGCGGATACAGCATCGAATCTTGCGAATCAGTAGAGCGGAACGCTTGAAGCTGATGCGAGAACAGATGTTGGAAGCTAAAAAAGAGCAGGGCAGCATGGTGCTGGAGGCTTCGCTGGTTCTGCCTGTTTTCCTATTCTTTATTCTGTTTCTGATCTTCATCGTTCAGATGACATTAATCTCAACTGCTCTGCAAAGTGCAGCAGGGGAAACCGTAAAACAGCTGTCAACTAAAGTATATCCGGTCTCGCTTGTATTTGCTCCTTCTGATGCTGCCGGAGGCGAGAGTTCAGAGCAGGCATGGAAGTGGCCCAAGCTATCTCTGACGGAATGGGCGGACGATTACGCCTCTTTATTACCAGAACCGTTAAGTGACTGGGTACGAGCGGCAGCGAAAAGTGGAGAAGAGCCGCTGCAAAACATTAAATCCTCAGCAGTGGAGACGGTGCTTGATCCTGTTGTCAAGCCGCTGCTGCAGCCATTTGTTGAATCGGCGCTGCTGGATTTAGAGCGGACTCATGTTAACGGAGTATCCGTTCCCAACCTGAAGAGTAGAACGAATCCTTATTTCAGACTTGAGCTGAGTTACGAGCTGCCTGTGAAGGTTCCTTTTCTCGGGAAAGCTCTGCGGATTCAGGCTGCTGCGGCAGAACGGATATGGATTGGTGACACAGGCGAGGGAACAGGCGGTGAGGACGGGAGTGGCAGCAGCCCGAGGGCTGCAGTCATTTTGTCCAAGCCGGACCCGGCTTTTATAGGCAACTATGCATCGATTAAGGTTCAGGTAGAACCGGGAGCTTCGGCGAATCTCACGATTTTTTACAAGTCAGGTGAGAGTACCGCGAAGCACATCGGCTGGGCGGTTGCTGATGAACAGGGAATCATAGAGTGGACCTGGTTTGTCGGTACGCGAACAACGGAAGGGTCATGGATTTTTGTTGTGGAGACAGCGGAAGGTGCTCAGACGGAAGATTCGTTTACTGCAGCATCCAGAAAATAAGGAGAGATGATATAGGTGGGATGGTTTTATATGGCCTGTGGTGTATATCTTCTGGCGGCATTCGTGACCGATGTACGCTCTATGAAAATTCCGAATCGGTTGACCCTGCCAGTGACGGGTGCGGGTGTGACAGCCCATCTTGTATGGGGAGGGTGGGAAGGCATGCTGTTCTCATTAGGCGGATTCGCTGCCGGTTTCGGCATGGTGTTCCTAATGTATGCAGTCGGTGCGGTTGGGGCGGGAGATGTGAAATTGTTCGGGGGGATTGGTGCGTGGACTGGATTTACATTTGGCCTGCATGTGATGATGTATTCAGTCTTGTACGCTGGCGTGATCGGACTAGTCATTCTCTTGTTTCGCAGAGATGCTGCTAAGCGAATACGGGCAGTGGCATGGAATCTGATCCGTTTCTTCAAAATGGGTTCTCTTAAACTCGTAAGTCAAGAAAAATCACTAAAGTTTCCTTTTATGCTGGCTGTGCTGCCTGGATTCGTCAGCTCATGGATCTATATGGCTTCTTAAACTGTCTATGGGCTTGCAGAAAGAGGTTCTAATTGAATTACTCGTTCACATAGAAACGGAGAGAACAAATATGTATGGATTAACGAGAGACTTCGTACGTAATGGCGGGACATTTATGACTTTGGAAAAAGTGAACGGGCTTCGTATGGATGAACTCAGCAGGGTACAGCTTGGTATGTTATCCTCGAATCCAATTCCTCGTATGCTGCCTTTATACATAAGGGAGATCGATCAGAATGTAACGCTGCAGTATGACATTTCCGGTTACAAGATGCTGTCACAGACGTTAAAGTCGGGCCGGATCCGTCTGCAGGTACTGTACCACCTTTTATACCAATTGGTCGATGCTCTTGTGGAGTGCAGACCGTACATGCTGGAATCGCGGAATGTATGGATGCATGAGGAATACATTTTCATTCAGGGGACGATGGAGCAGGGAGAACTTGGTTTGGTTTATGTGCCCATGATGGATGAACGGCAGGAGGATCTTACTCCGCAATTATTCCGTAATATGGTGACAAGGCTTATGGCCTATGTTCAGGAACTGCAGGGGGAGGGCATACAACGTCTGCTGCAGCTTTGTAATGACGAGCAGTGGGATATTAAGCAGCTGCATGAACTTTTGCTGGAGCTATCTGCCGGAAACGCAGTATATTCAGGAGCCGGGGATCATTTGAAAACGAGAGGTGAAGTCAGCTTGAAGTTAAATACAGCTGTTCCGGAACAGCTGCAGTATAATCAGCGTCAACCATTGATCAAGCTGGATTCCGAGATCGACGAGACGGACCTTCGTGCGAATACCTTTTTACAAAAGAGAACAGCGGGACAATCTTTATTGGGCAGCCCCGGATATGCAAATCTGATACAAAACTCTGCACAGGAAAAGCCCCCTACGTTTGTTTATACGGAGCAGGAAAATGGTGGCAATGAAGAAGAAAATATTTCGGCATCCGGTTCTTCCCATACAACATATGTCTGGCTCGGCTGCATGGTTGCCATCGCATTAATATGGCGATTCATCTACATGGAACAGCCAGGCCAGAACGAACTGATTCTGTCCGTATCGCTAAGTCTGGGGCTGATTGCAGTGGCGAGCTGGATATGGAAAAGGACGGGCAGGCCGCGTAATCGTAATGAATCCGGCGTTCATAAATTATTTTCTATACCGGTCTTGGGTGGGAAAAGAGATAAGCAGACTGAAGCTGACGAGGAAATGTATCAGGAGAGCTGGCGTTGGAATGCTGCTGACAGCAAGTCTAAAGAAGGCAAGAGTAAGACCATTGAAAATTTCGAGGAGTCTTTGACAGTTAGCTCCGTATACAAGGATTCAGCCCCTTCTCATTTTGGCAGCCGTGGTATTAGAAACTTAAAGCCATTGAATACAACTCGCGAGGAGGGGGCTGATCCAATGCATACCCGCAAAAAGGGTGGGGAGAGTGTTATGACTTCTGATCTGGATCACACAGGTCCTGCTGCAGAAGCAACAGTCAACCTGCAGCAGCTGGCTGCAAAGGGGTTGGAGGATGAACGTGCTCATGAGCCAAAGTATTATTTGGAACGAACTTTAAAAAAAGGAGAACGGAGCGAACGTGTAGAGGTGAAGGGAGCATCCTTTGTCATTGGGAGAGCATCAGATATGGTTCAGTGTGTAGACAGCTCGACAGGTGTGTCCCGAGCTCATGTGGAATTGAGCCAAAGCCAGTCCGGTTATGTCATCAAAGATCTGGGCTCAGTCAATGGAACAATGCTTCAGGGCGAACTGCTGGCACCTTATAAAGAATATCCATTGACGGATGGGGATACGTTCATCCTGGCTGATTCAGTCTACATTTATCGGGCAGCAGGATGAACTGTATTGTGCCGCTCACACTGTTAATGGTGTGGGTGTGAAGGCATTGAAAATGGCACGATGGTGCAATCGCTTAATCAGACAAGCCGCGATGTTTCAGGTCTTCCAGCGCTTGAGTCAACGTAGGAAAGGTGAATTGAAAGCCGTGGTCCAGCGCTTTTTGAGGAATAACGCGCTGCCCTTGAAGCAGGACAACCGACAATTCACCAACGACTGCCTTGATCAGGAAGCCGGGTACAGGGAACCAGTGTGGACGATGATAAACTTTGCCTACTGTACGACCGAATTCATCATTGGTTACCGGATTGGGCGAAGAGGCGTTTACCGGACCCGAGATTTCTTTGTTATGAATGGTAAAGTCGATTAATCGGACGATATCCATAATGTGAATCCAGCTGGTCCACTGCTTGCCGCTGCCGATTTTACCGCCGAATCCCAGCATGTATGGAAGCTTCATTAACGGGAATGCGCCTTTTTTATGACCCAAAACGAGACTGACACGGATTTTGACCAGTCTTACATCCTGAATGGCATCAGCGGCAATCTCCCATTGTTCCGAAACCCGGGAAGGGAAATTCATGGATTTTTGCGGACTGCTCTCATCAAAGGTTTCATCAGGGGAAGTTCCGTAGATCGCCATGGCTGATGCCTGAACTACCACCTCGGGCTTTTGCTTCAGCGTTTCCACCAGCCGGGCAACCCGCGCCACTGTTGTAACCCTGGATTCGACAATCTCCAGCTTGGCTTTGGTAGTCCAGCGCTGATTCAGGGTTTCACCCGCAAGATTCACCAGCGCATCAAAACCTTCCAATTCATGCGGCATTTCTTCAAGCTGCTCCCAGGATATATATGTAAGGTTTTTACTCGGATTATGCATGTCAGGCAGTTTACGAGTGATTACTTTCACATGATGTCCGGCCTGCAGCCAGTAATCGACAAGAGCGCCCCCTACAAATCCGGTTCCTCCGCAAATGGCAATTTTCATATTGAACATCCTCTCTAATGGGTCAAAAAGCCCCGCAGGGTAAGTTGAATGTGCGAAGAAGGCTTACCAGGCGGAGCTAATATGTGTTTAATTTAACCAAAATGGTGGCCCTTCTAACGAAGCTGGACTGTTTTATTTCCCAACCAGTTCATACTGTATAATACATCGAATGATTATTTCATCAAGTGGCGATAGGGAGTGTAGTCGATTTTGTTTTTCTCCAGGAACTTCACCAGGAATTTGTTATCCCGCTTGGGTGTTGCAATGATATACCCCTTAATGCAGTGATCTCTGGAGACTTCAGATGCATTATCCTCCACTGCAATTTTCCCGATCTCGGCAGCAATGGAATGTTTGGCAATGTCGCGAAAAGGGCCCGGCACAGGCTCAACAAGCTGATCGAGGAAAGCCTTGGCTTCATCTGTCCACAGATGACGGCTCGTCTCCACCCAATAGTTCTGCCAATCCAGTTTTGACTTTCCATCGGCCTTAGGGAGTACCTTAAGGAATTTACGCATCATAAAAAATCCACCTATACACATGCTGCCAAGCAGCACAAAGGTCCAGAAAGCGATCGTATTCATAAACCAGTTGCTGGGAGAACTGTTCGTTAAAAGCTGGGTGTAGGCATTAGAAATCATTACGGAGTCACCTCGGTTTATTGATTTTTACGGCATCCTGAAAATGCCGTCCCATGTTTGGCAATCAGCTGCCAAAAAAAGCCTCTCATCCGAATTATAGCTCATTTCTAGATTTATTTCGATAATCGCGTTATGATAAGGGATAATTCAGAAAAAGGGGGATAAATGATGCTGAAAATTGGCTCCCACGTGTCCTTTTCGGACAAGGGATTATTGAGTGCAGCGAAGGAAGCGTCCTCGTACGGATCCACTTCGTTTATGATATATACGGGTGCACCGCAGAATACACGCCGCAAGCCTATTGAATCGATGTTTATCGAGGAAGGCAAGCTGGCCATGCAGGCAGGCGGATTCGAGGAAATTGTCGTCCACGCGCCTTACATCATTAATCTGGGTTCTTACAAGGACAGCACCTACAGACTGGCTGTGGATTTCCTTCAGGAGGAAATTCGCCGTACACATGCCATTGGTGTGAAAAACATTGTGCTGCATCCGGGTGCATTTACGGACAAGGATGCACATTACGGTATTGAGCGCATTGCGCAGGGGTTAAATGAAGTGCTGGATGGCATTCAGGAAACAGATGTGAACATTGCGCTGGAAACGATGGCAGGTAAAGGGACCGAAATGGGACGCAGTTTTGAAGAAATTGCACAGATCATAGAGAAGGTAACACATAACGAGCGTCTGACTGTGTGTATGGATACATGTCACATTCATGATGCGGGTTATGATATCGTCAATGATCTGGACGGTGTACTGGATCAGTTTGATCGTACAGTCGGGCTTGAACGTATTGCCGTCATGCATATTAACGACAGTAAAAACGCTGCAGGTGCGCGCAAAGACCGTCACACACCGATTGGTTCTGGCTGGATCGGTTTCGAAGCGATTAATCGCATTGTAAATCATGAAAAATTAAGCGATCGTCCATTCATTCTGGAGACGCCTTGGATTGGTAAGGATGCCAAAACCCAGCGTCCAATGTATGAAATCGAAATTGCGCTGCTGCGTGGGGATGTAGAAGGCCGATTCGGTCAGGAGTTCCTGAACGAGGTGGAACAGCTGCAGCACTTCTTCAAAGGGAAGGAACTGGATTCCCGTGCTTATGTGCTTGATGTATGGACACTGCTCAAAAATGATGCCAAAGCCAAAAAAGCCGATCCGCGTGAACCGCTGGAACGCTTGTATGACATGGTCATTGAAGCGGAGCTGTTCCCTAATCTGAATGAAGAACAAATTAATCACCGTTTGATTGCTTGGCTTGCAGGGTAACCCCTGCAGGCCCGGCTTGATATACCTTGCAAGTCTGGTTGGCCTAAATTGAAGGAGGAAGATTAACCTGATGGAGATTCATGCTAAACAAAAACGACCTGAAGATCTGAATCGTGCCAATCGAGCACGTATGCTCATTTCCTGTCCGGATGGCCCGGGAATTGTTGCAGCGGTATCGCACTTTTTGCACCAGCACGGTGCTAACATTGTACAGTCTGACCAATATACAATGGACCCGGCAGGCGGCATGTTCTTTATGCGGATCGAATTTGATCTTCCGCAGCTGGAGAGCAATCTGGCAGAGCTCGAAGCAGACTTTGCTGAAGTCGCAGCGCGATTCAAAATGGAATGGTCGCTTTCGGCGGTCAGCCGCAAAAAAAGACTGGCTATCTTTGTATCGAAAGAGGATCACTGTCTGGTAGAGCTGCTGTGGCAGTGGCAGGCTGGTGATCTGGATGCCGATATTGCGCTTGTCGTCAGCAACCATCTGGACATGAAGGATTATGTGGAGTCGTTTGGTATCCCGTACCATCATATTCCGGTTACGGCGGATACGAAAAAAGAAGCGGAGCAGCGTCAGCTTGAAGTGATCGGCAGTGATGTTGATGTGATTATTCTCGCACGTTATATGCAGATCATTTCTCCGATGTTCATTGAACATTATCGCAACCGTATTATCAATATTCATCATTCGTTCCTGCCTGCTTTTGTCGGCGGTAAACCGTACGCTCAGGCCTATAACCGCGGTGTGAAGATCATTGGGGCAACGGCGCATTATGTAACCGAAGAGCTGGATGGAGGTCCAATTATCGAGCAGGACGTGCAGCGTGTAAGCCATGGGGATGACGTGACGGAATTGAAACGGATTGGACGTACCATTGAGCGTGTTGTTCTTGCACGTGCTGTGAAATGGCATGTAGAGGACCGTGTACTTGTTCATGAAAATAAAACGGTTGTGTTTTAAATTGACGCTTTAATACTGTGCAAGGTTGATCCGTAACCTCGCAAGAGAATGATAAACAATCAAGCCCAAAAAGCGGCGCTGGTTCACTGATGAACCGGATGCCGCTTTTTGGCCTGCACATATTTTCCGCACAGACCAAGCACTGCACCAAACAGCAGATGACCAGCTGCCCAGTATAGGATGGCCCCCATGTCATTCAGGTCTGGAACACGCGGAGATAACGGCGACAAGGGAATGTACAGAAGGGAGGAAACGCCACCGAGTATGATTCCCCGGCAGATGGGGTGGCCGGAACGTTTAATCCACCACATATAAAAAACACCGATGGCAGCAGAAACAGCAAGGTGCAGGGCGAATTCGATCCATTCCGGCAGGCGGGGAGGAAGACCCGGCATAAAATCAATATTAAGCAGCAGGGTATACACGTTTTCACCGGTTAATGCCTGTACAGCTTTGAGAAAGAAGCCCAGAACAAATCCGCTGACGAATCCGGTTACGATCCCGGATAACCAGGGTAATGATGATTTTGATGCATTCGACGGGTGCTGCGCTGTATCTGACATAATAGGGGCCCTCCCTGGGAATAAACGTTAAAAGCATGCTGTGGCTGATTTACTGTTATAAATCGAAAGAAGCCGTAAAGAAGCCCTGAGCGTTTCATTCTATTTGAAAATAAACCACCTGCATTGTTTCTGAATCGAGCAGTGGGGATCACGTACAAATTTCGCTTTTCCTGCTGCAAAGGGTATGGATTTTGAGTTAAAGGTTATACTTCATCCGATGGATTAGCAAGGTTCACCCAGGAATCAGCACAATTTTCCGTAACTTTCTAAAAGAAGGTTATGGAAAAGCTTCACGCCAAGTGATACAATACAAAAGTGAATAAGTCAAAATGAAACATTCAAGCGGATTCACTTATTGTTTATGCGGTTTGCTTGTATGATGAGAGGGACTCGCTTGCGCACCCGACTTATCTAAAGACATGAGGAGGACAAACCATGACTGACAAGAACGAAGCGATTCAAAAGGACGAGAACACTACAATCGACAACCTGTCGATTACAACCGTACGTACTTTGGCGATTGATGCAATTGAGAAGGCAAACTCCGGACACCCGGGTATGCCGATGGGCTCTGCTCCAATGGGGTACCAGCTTTTTGCAAAAACGATGACTCATAACCCGGACCACCCGACTTGGATTAACCGGGACCGCTTTGTGCTGTCCGCAGGACATGGCTCCATGCTTCTGTACAGCTTGCTGCACCTGAGCGGCTACGATCTTCCGATGGAAGAATTGAAGCAATTCCGTCAATGGGGAAGCAAAACTCCGGGTCACCCGGAATTCGGACATACAGCTGGTGTTGATGCAACTACCGGACCACTGGGGCAAGGTATTGCAATGGCAGTTGGTATGGCGATGGCTGAAGCTCAGCTGGGCGCAACTTACAACAAAGATCAATTCAACGTTGTTGATCACTACACATATGCAATCTGCGGTGATGGAGACCTGATGGAAGGCGTATCCCATGAATCTGCTTCCCTGGCTGGACGTCTGGGCCTTGGCAAACTGATCATGCTGTTTGATTCCAACGACATTACGCTGGATGGCAAACTGGATCTGTCTTCTTCCGAAAGCATTGCAAAACGCTTTGACGCATATGGCTGGCAGGTGCTGCGCGTTGAAGACGGTAACGATCTGCCTGCAATTGAAAAAGCAATCAAAGAAGGTCAAGCGGACACATCGCGTCCTACATTGATCGAAGTGAAAACCGTTATTGGTTACGGCAGCCCGAACAAACAAGGTAAAGGCGGCCACGGCGGTACTCACGGATCTCCACTAGGTGCAGAAGAAGCTAAACTGACCAAAGAATATTATAAATGGGTATACGAAGAAAACTTCCACGTACCGGCTGAAGTACGCGATCACTTTGCTCAAGTAAAAGAAAAAGGTATCGCTGCAAACAAAGCTTGGGACGAGCAGTTTGCTGAGTACAAAAAAGCATACCCTGAACTGGCTGCTCAGTTCGAAACAGCAATTAACGGCGACCTTCCAGAGGGCTGGGATCGTGATCTGCCTAAATATGCAGCAGCGGACAAAGCGTTGTCTACGCGTGTAGCATCCGGTAACGCATTGAACGGTCTGGCGCACAACGTGCCTCATTTGACAGGTGGTTCAGCTGACCTGGAAAGCTCCACAATGACTCACTTGAACAACCTGACCAACTTCTCTCCAGAAGACTACGCCGGACGTAACATCTACTTCGGTATCCGTGAGTTTGGTATGGCTGGAGCGATGAACGGTATGGCGCTGCACAGCGGTGTGAAAGTATTCGGCGGTACGTTCTTCGTATTTACCGACTACCTGCGCCCAGCTGTTCGTCTGGCTGCCCTGATGAGCCTGCCAGTGACGTATGTCCTGACTCACGACAGTATCGCTGTTGGTGAAGATGGACCTACGCACGAACCAATCGAGCAATTGGCATCCCTGCGCATCATCCCGAATCTGACGGTAATTCGTCCGGCTGACGGTAACGAGACTTCAGCAGCTTGGGCTTACGCGCTTGAGAACAAGAGCAACCCGGTTGCCTTAGTGCTGACTCGTCAAAACTTGCCGATCCTTGAAGGGACGGTAGAAGGTGCGCGTGAGAACGTAAAACGTGGTGCTTACGTGGTGTCCGATGCCAAAGACGGCAAACCGGCAGCACAAATCATTGCTACAGGTTCTGAAGTGCAGCTGGCTGTTAAAGCTCAAGCAGCACTTGCTGAGCAGGGCATTCAAGTTCGCGTTATCAGCATGCCAAGCTGGGATCTGTTCGAGAAACAAGACAAAGCTTACAAAGAGTCCGTTCTTCTTCCGGATGTTAAAGCTCGTCTTGCGATCGAAATGGCTCACCCGATGGGCTGGGAAAAATATGTTGGAGATCAAGGCGACATTCTCGGAATCAGCACATTTGGTGCTTCCGCGCCTGGCGACCTTGTAATCCAGGAGTATGGCTTTACTGTGGATAACGTAGTTAGCCGCGTAAAAGCACTGCTGTAAAAGCTGTGCTTCAAGAGTTCATATAAGGTATAGCTTTACAGATGCTGTCATGGGCGGAACGGCTTACGGCGGTTCAGGCTCATGACAGTTGTTATTTCCGCAGTATTAGGGCAGCATGTCGCCCTAAGCTGTATTGCCTATTGTTTTCATTAACTTCAGGGGAGCGGGTACGCATGTCACAATTTGATCAAGTCAGTGTAGTGAAAGAGGCCAACATTTATTATGATGGTCAGGTAACCAGCAGAACAGTTATTTTGGGAGATGGCAGCAAAGTGACGCTGGGCATCATGCTTCCAGGGAGTTATGAATTCGGTACGGACTCCCGTGAAATCATGGAGATTCTATCTGGAGACCTGAGAGTACTGCTTCCTGGTAAAGAAGAGTGGCAGGAGATTCAAGGCCAAGCGACATTCCACGTGCCTGCCGAATCCAAATTCAAACTGGAGATACGCAGCGTTACCGACTACGTCTGCTCGTACCCGGCGGAATAACACAAGAAGGGGAACCTGAACCGCGGCCCTGCGGATTCGGTTTGCCCTTTTTGCTTCTTGACTGTTAACGACGAAGTTCGTGCTGCGAGCTTGTCAGCCCGGTGGATTTGAAGTATCCTTAGGCTAAGTTGTTTAGTATCGAAACCGGAAATATTATACCGATATCAGGAGGTTTTTGAGATCATGGCAAAAAAAGTGACATTTGACTATAGCACAGCATTGCAATTTGTGAATCAGCACGAAGTAGATTATTTCGCTGAACCGATCCGTTTGGCTCACGAGCAGCTTCACAACGGTACAGGAACAGGTTCCGACTATCTGGGATGGATCGACCTGCCAACAGCGTACGATAAAGAAGAATTTGCCCGAATTCAAAAAGCGGCTGCCAAAATCCAAAGCGATTCCGAAGTGCTGATCGTTATTGGTATCGGCGGATCTTACCTGGGTGCACGCGCCGCAATCGAAATGCTGACACACTCCTTCTACAACAATTTGCCAAAAGACAAACGCAAAACACCTGAGATCTATTTTGCAGGTAACAACATCAGCTCCACGTACGTAACACATTTGCTTGATCTGGTAGAAGGAAAAGACTTCTCCGTAAATGTCATCTCCAAATCCGGTACAACAACGGAACCGGCTATTGCATTCCGTATTTTCCGTGCAGCTCTGGAGAAAAAATACGGTAAAGAGGAAGCTCGCAAACGCATCTATGCAACAACAGACAAAGAGCGCGGAGCACTCAAAAAACTGGCGAATGAAGAAGGTTATGAATCGTTCATCATTCCGGATGATGTTGGCGGACGTTATTCCGTACTTACAGCTGTAGGTTTGCTGCCAATCGCAACAGCAGGCATTAACATCGAAGAGATGATGCAGGGCGCGGCTGACGCTTCCAAAGAGTACAGCAACCCGAATGTTGCTGAGAACGAAGCTTATCAATACGCTGCGGTTCGTAACGCACTTTATCGCAAAGGCAAAGGCACAGAAATCCTTGTAAACTACGAGCCGTCCCTGCACTTTGTATCCGAGTGGTGGAAACAGCTCTTTGGTGAAAGTGAAGGTAAAGATTACAAAGGTATCTATCCTGCATCCGTGGATTTCTCCACAGACCTGCACTCTATGGGTCAATTCATTCAGGAAGGCAGCCGGAACATCTTCGAAACCGTTATTCAAGTTGCTGAAGTATCGGAGCATATCTCCATTGAAGCAGATGCAGACGATCTGGATGGCCTGAACTTCCTGGAAGGCAAAACGATGGATTTTGTTAACAAAAAAGCATTCCAAGGAACGCTCCTCGCACATACCGATGGCCAAGTTCCAAATCTGATTGTGAACATTCCAGATATGACTCCATATTCGTTCGGATATCTGGTATACTTCTTTGAAAAAGCATGCGGCATCAGCGGATATCTGCTGGGTGTGAATCCATTTGACCAGCCGGGCGTGGAAGCATACAAGAAAAACATGTTTGCACTGCTGGGCAAACCAGGCTTTGAAGAAGAGAAAGCAGCGCTTGAAGCGAGACTTTCCGAATAATTCAACGCTCTGCTCATATAGTTAAATAAAGATTGTTAAGTCCATCCGGGAATCGTTGCTGTGCAGGATTTCGTTTCCCGGATGTCATTAACCAGGGCAGTTCATCCGCTTCACGCGGGGAACTGCTTTCTTGTAAAATGGATGATTTACGGATAGTTGAGCTTCAGGAAAATAAGGAAACAACGAAGGTTGGCGTCAGAAGATGTACAGAAAGTTGGATTAAACATGATGGAACGTTACCGTACGGTTCGGGGATCGGGACAGCTGGAGATCGTGATCAAAAAGTCACGCTTTATCGGTCATATTATGCCGGTCACAACCGAGCAGGAAGCGATTGCTTTTATTGATGATATCAAGAAAAAACATTGGAATGCGACACATAACTGCTCTGCGTATATGATTGGCGAGCGGGATGAGATTCAGAAGCAGTCGGATGACGGGGAACCAAGCGGTACCGCGGGTAAACCCATTCTTGAAGTGATCAAGAATCAGCAATTAAAGAATGTAGCGATTGTAGTCACACGTTACTTTGGGGGAATCATGCTTGGGGCAGGCGGACTTATCCGTGCATATACGGATGGAGCTGTGGCAGCCATTGAAGCAGGAGAAGCCATTACCAAGCTGCTGCATCGTGAAGTATTTGTAGAGCTGGATTATACATGGCTTGGGAAAGTGGAAAACGAGTTAAGAAGCCGGGAAGTGCGTACAGGTGAAACGGCTTTCACCGATAAGGTTACGTTAACTTGTCTTCCGCCGGATAGTGAAACCGAGGCATTTATTGCCTGGATCACGGATTTGACGCAAGGGCAATCCCGGATCACGGAGGGACAGCGGCTTTATTTTATTGAAGGGGAATAAAATATATGGCTAGAAGAGCAGTCGAACAGGAGTTGTCGAGGGAGCGGATACTGGAGGCGGCGAGGCATCTTTTTATTACCAAAGGATACCGTGCCATATCGATGCGAAGCATCGGCCAGCATCTGGGCTATAGTCATGGGTCGCTGTATTATCATTTCAAGGAAAAAGCAGAGCTGTTCTATGCAATTGTGGTAGAGGACTTCAACCACTTGGGGCATCTGCTGCTGCAGGCTATGGTCAGGCCGGTTGCAGGCGGCGTGAGCAAGGTCGAGCATATTTTGATGGAGTTTATTCGGTTTGGTCTGGAGAACCCGTATCAATATGAGATTATGTTTATGATTCGGGACGAGGAATTGTTGTCCTATTGCCGTACCGAGCAGGGAAGGTGTTTCGAACTGTTTGCGTCAATTATCCGCCAGTACATGAAAGAAGAAGGCTGTGCCGAAGAGGATATACAGCATGTGCCGCGCACTTTGTTTCTGGCTATGCACGGATTCATATCGTATTATATTCAAGACCGTTTAACGTTCGCGGAGATCGAATCCTCTGCGCTGTCTCATGTTAAAGTGTTGTGCCGTAACTTGGGCCAGCAGCCTGGCGTGCAGTAACTGCCGCTTTCGCTTGCGCCCCTACACTTCAGGGCGGTGATTTGTCATAACATTAATTCTTTATAACGTTATCTTGCGAAAGTTATTCACTTTACACGCAGAAGACGAAGACAGGCGATTCCAAACCCCGTTACAGGGTGGATCGCCTGTTTGTGTTTTCATTTTTTTGGAAGTTTTATCTAAATCCCATCTAACCCTGCATAATCTTGATAAAATACTCCCGTTCACGCGGTCCATCGAACTCGCAGAAATAAATACCCTGCCATCGTCCCAGCAGCAGTCTGCCTTCATGAATGATGACAGTCTGTGAGGGGCCGCTGGTAATCGACTTGAGATGAGAAGCTGTATTGCCTTCGGCATGACGATACTCAGGATGCTCCCTAGGGTAGACCTCGTCCAGGCGTAACAATACATCATGTTTTACATCAGGGTCTGCATTTTCATTAATGGCAATTCCGGCTGTCGTATGGGGACAGTAGATGAGCACGGTACCGTTTTGCACGCCGCTGCTCAGCACAACTTGTTTGACATCCCGTGTAATTTCTTTCATTTCGTCTCTGGCTGAGGTGGACAGGCTTTGTTTAAATAACATCTTTACTCACTCCTTGGCGTTGTAATAGCTTCCCGGCTTTAACTCTATAGATTGTAACTTAACTTCATTAAACGAAACAAATCCGGGTGAATTACAGGCATGCATAAACAGGTCAAATGAAAGAAGAGGACAGACAAATGTTTAACTGGATTGAACCGATTTTCGATGAATCGAATGCAGCGAATACGCCTGCTGATATGCATCTGGCTTTTTGATCAGCACATAAAATAGTTCGAATAAAAGCATTGACGATCAGCACTGTAAACTGGTAAAGTATCAGATAAGCAAAAAACCAAGTAGACTAATGGGAATAATAATAAAGTAAACTTATCCAACTTAGGAAAATGTCGTATGATGTCAGGTAGACTGCCGACCGGAGCCGAAGCCGGAGGCTGGGAGGGAACACAGCAATGAACACCGTTCTTCGTCATAAAGGATGGACTTGGGGATTTCGCAGTACCGTATTGTTATATTTTATCGTACTTATTGTGCTTCCGATTATTGGGGTGTACGTCAATTCCTTCTCCGAAGGATGGAGCAATTTCGCCGAGAGTATCATGGACCCGATCGCATGGAAGGCAGTACTGTTAACGGTCCGTCTAGCTGTAGTGGCGGCGCTCATTAATGTAATTCTGGGTACGATGATTGCTTGGGTGTTAACGAGATATCGCTTCTTTGGCAGATCATTTCTCAACAGTCTGGTTGATCTTCCTTTTGCACTGCCAACAGCCGTTGGCGGTCTGATGATTATGCTGCTGCTTGGTCCCGTGAGTGCTGTCGGGAAACTGGCTGCATCGATGGGCTTCGAGATTGTATTTCATCAGCCTGCCATTATCATCGCGATGACCTTTGTCACGTTTCCTTTTGTCATTCGGGCCGTCCAGCCTCTGCTTGAGGAAATTGATCCTTCCGAAGAAGAAGCATCGTACACGATGGGAGCTTCCAGAGCTCGTACCTTCATGCAGGTTATTCTGCCTTCTATGGCTCCAGGAATGATCAGCGGCGGGATGCTCGCATTTTCCAGGGCACTTGCTGAATTCGGAGCTGTGGTACTTGTTGCAGGCAATATTCCGGGCAGAACGCTGACCGCTTCTGTCTTTATCTACGGTGAGATTGAAAGTGATAACCCGACCGGGGCGGCGGCGGTATCCGTACTGCTGCTGACACTCTCCTTCCTGATCCTCTGGCTGATTAATCTGGTACAGATGCGGGGGAGAAAACGATGAGGAAATGGTTAATCGGACTGACGTTTGTAGTGTTTACGCTGCTGCTCATTATTCCGCTCGGTCGTATTCTGATTGGAGCATTTGAGGACGGCGCAGGAGGCTTTGTGGAAGGCATTATGCGTCCTGAGGCGCTGCACGCCCTAATGATGACAGGGCTGGTCGTTCTGGCGGTTACGCTTCTGAATACGCTGTTTGGCATCATGATGGCGATCTATCTGGTTCGTGCGGGCTGGCTGAGTGACCGGGTGAAGGGACTGCTGAACAGCATTGTGGACCTGCCTTATGCGGTATCGCCGGTTATTGGTGGTTTGATGATCGTACTGCTGCTCGGACCAAACAGCATCATGGGAGGTTTTTTTGAAGGTATCGGATTTAATGTGGTCTATGCTTTCCCGGGCATGGTCATTGCCACGTTATTCGTTACATTCCCGCTGATGGTGAGGGAGGTCATGCCTGTCCTGCAGGAGCTGGGTTCGCAGCAGGAAGAGGCGGCTTCTACACTCGGAGCCTATGGCTGGAGAACGTTCTGGAGTGTAACGTGGCCTTCCATCCGCTGGGCGGTGGTCTATGGTCTGGTACTGACGGTCGCGCGCTCACTGGGAGAATTCGGAGCCGTATTGGTTGTATCGGGTAACATTATGAATAAAACGCAGACGGCAACAACACTGGTATATCAAGACGTAGAAAACTTCAATGTGTCAGCAGCGAACGGTGTGGCATTGGTGCTGGTAACCTTCTCCGTGGGACTGCTGCTCCTGATGGAATGGGCCAAGAAGCGAAAGGAAGTGCATTGAGATGCATGTAGAAGTCCGTGATCTGAACAAACATTTCGGTGATTTTCATGCGGTAAAAGATGTCTCATTCGATATTGCCAAAGGTCATCTGATCGGTCTGCTTGGACCCAGTGGGGGCGGGAAAACGTCGATTCTGCGTATGCTCGCAGGATTGGAAAGCCCGGGCTCGGGCGAAATCCGTTTCCACGGAAAGGTCGTAAATCATCTGCCACCGCAGGAGCGGGGCATCGGGTTTGTGTTTCAAAACTATGCGCTGTTCAAACATATGAGCGTATTTGATAATATTGCGTTTGGTCTCAAGGTAAAAAAAACACCCAAAGCCCAGATTCGTGACCGCGTGATGGAACTGGTTGAACTGACCGGGCTGAAAGGTTTTGAACAGCGTTATCCGCACCAACTATCAGGCGGCCAGCGCCAGCGTGTAGCCTTTGCCAGAGCGCTTGCGCCTGAGCCGCAGCTGCTGCTGCTGGATGAACCATTTGCCGCCATTGACGCGAAGATTCGTCAGGAACTGCGTTCATGGCTGCGTGAGCTGATCGAACGTGTAGGCATTACGTCCATCTTTGTTACGCATGATCAGGATGAAGCGATTGAAGTAGCAGACGAGATTATGATTATCAGCCAAGGTCGCCTAGAGCAGAAGGGAACCCCTTGGGATATATACAAAAATCCACAGACTCCATTTGTAGCGACCTTTATTGGTGAGTCTACGGTGGTGGAGGATGCTTCTCAGCTGAAAGGCTTTGAACATGCGGTGCAGGGTGGCAGTACACGTGCGCTGATCAGACCGGAGTACATCGAGATCGGATTGAAAAACGAATTTACCATGCTCTCTGCTACGGAAAAAGGGATCGTGAAGCATCTTCATTTCCGCGGCAGTGAATGGATGGTTGAAGTAGAGGTGGAGGGCCACAAGCTCATTACCTATCGTTCTCTGGAGAAGACGACGCTGGAAATTGGTCAAACGATTCGTGTGCTTGTGCACCGGGCTTATCTGTTTAACGATTCAGAGAGCTGGGTTGTGGAGAATCGGCTGAAGGAAGATCCGATGCCGGTCATGATCTAGAGCCTATTCTATATAAGGAAAAAGCAGAAACGAAAGAAGGAGCAGCCATGCAGACGAGCAAAATTAAAAAGAAAACGATCCCTTTATACATGATCCTGATGCTTGTGCTCGTCTGTGTGACTGCCGGATGCAGCAGCAAGCAGGCGGACCCGGCCTCGGTTACGACCGGCGATTCTTCCCAAACACTGGTCATTGGTGCGTATAGTGTGGCCAAAGATGCGGTAGGTGAACTGCTGCCGAGGTTCCAGAAGGAGTGGGAGGCAAAGACGGGGCAGACGATTAACTTCCAAGAGTCTTATGAGGCTTCAGGAACACAGGCCAGAGCGATTGTTGGCGGGTTTGAAGCGGATGTAGCTCTGCTTGCGATGGAAAGTGATATTGATAAGCTGGTGAAGGCCAAGCTGGTCACTGTGGATTGGAAACAGACCCCGAATGCGGGCATGATTACCCGTTCAATTGTTGTTTTGGGTACAAGAGCGGACAATCCGAAGGGCATCAAGGATTTCGAGGACTTAACCAGACCGGGTGTTAAGGTATTATATCCTAACCCGAAAACATCCGGCGGCGCACAGTGGGATATTAATGCCATCTACGGTGCGGGATTGAAGCTGTCGGAGGAGAAAGAGGGCAGGAAAGACCCTGCCGCAGCCAAGGCATTTCTGGAACAGGTACACCAGAACGTCGAATCTCTCGATAAGAGCGGCCGTTCTTCCATGGCTGCATTTGAGTATGGTGTAGGTGACGTCATCGTAACGTATGAAAATGAACTGCTTGCCCGGATTGCAAAAGGGGTAGATTATGACATTGTGGTGCCGAAAAATACGATTCTGATCGAAAATCCCGCAGTGGTGGTAGACAAATACGCGGACAAACATGGGAATCGGGAGCTGGCAGAAGCGTTTATCGCTTATCTGCGAACACCCGAAGCGCAGCGCATTTTTGCTAAGCACGGCTTTCGTTCTGTCGATCCCGATGTGTTCGCTGAGACCAAAGATGCCTTTCCGACACCAGCAGGTCTGTTCGATATCAACTATCTGGGCGGATGGGATGAGGTGCGTAAGACACTCTACTCCAAACGGGGAGTCTGGTATCAGGTGCTGGCGGGGCTGTAACCGCTGCTCTCCAGGTTAATCTGTCATCGGGGTGTTCTGTGTAAGGGATATTAGCTCAGCTAATATAGGAATATGAGCCTTCATTTTGCGGTATGGCGAGATGGAGGTTTTTTACTGCGAAAAGGGTATAATAGGAAGTATACTTAATGCACATCATGGCATAATCGTAATTGGAGAAAGGCGTGACAGGAATGAGTACAGAGATCAAATTATCCCAAAGTACCGCAATTCGACTGGAGCAGGCTCGGGGCAAGGGCATGCCGGAAGCGGATATTCTAAAGGCCATTCAAGCTAAAGACGCGGCAGCATTTGATGCCGTATCAGAAGAGCACTATCGGTATGATACATTTTTCTCCTATGCGGATGAGCATGGTGAAGATCTGGAAGGGGCGCTGCGGAACGGGTATCGAATCACATTTAATACCCGCGGCGGACTCGGCATTTGGCTGGAGAAAGCATTTAATCTGCAAGCAGAGAAGGATTTTACGGTGGGTGAAGGTATCGTCACCGGTTTGCAGCTGACTGCAGCACAGGCAGAGGTGCTGGAGAAGCGTCTGGCTTGGAACTGGGTTATTACGGATTCCAAAGAAGTTCCTGCAGGACGGGAACTGACTTTGAAGCTGCGCGCGCTGGTGTGAGCGGGTGCATCAGGCAAGATCATATCTGACCTGGAGGTGTTCAGGTCAGACGAGAGACTTTCCCGAAAGGCGGTGATGAGCCGGGACGGGGGAGTCTTTTTTTTGCAAAAACGGAGGTAGGAGATTAAAATTTACATAGAATATTTGGACTGAGCTGAATCGGCTTCAGGGATCGGGAGGGGAATGCGGAATGAATCAGCTCACATTTTTGGGCACAGGAGATGCGATGGGCGTTCCACGTGTGTATTGCGATTGCGAGATATGTACGGAGGCCAGGCTGACGGGTGATAATCGACGGAAACGTTCATCTGTCCTGATTCACGGGGGGAGTGGCGTTCGAGATCGGCAAGATGATGAGGTATTTATGATCGACTGCGGACCAGACTGGCGTTCTCAGATGGAAGATCTGGGAATGAGGATGGTGCATACGCTGCTGATTACGCATGCGCATTTTGATCATATCGGTGGTCTGCCGGAGTGGGCGGATGCGTGCCGCTGGTTAGGAGTGAAGGGGAAGCTGTATGCACCGCGTGAGGTGATCGTCACGATTCAGGGACAGTTTCCTTGGCTCGTTCGTCATATGGATTTTCACGAAACGGATAACGGAATTGAACTCGGCGGATGGAAGATTCGCTCTTGGAAAGTGTGTCATGGACATAACGGATTTTCGTATGCTTATCGACTGGATCGTGAGGGGTATGCGTGGGCATACTGTTCGGATGCTATCGATTTGAAAGAAGATGAGAAGCAGCTGCTCTATGGATTGGATATGTTAGTACTGGGCACGAGCTTTGTGCATGAATTGGCGGAGTTCTCGACGCGTTCGGTGTATGATATGCAGGAGGCTCAGGAGCTTTTGCGAGAGCTGCAGCCGGGGCGCACCTTTTTTACACATATGTCACATGATGTAGATGTAAGGAAGGACTATGGACTGGATCAAAGCATTACAACAGCACGTGCAGGTATGACGGTGAAGCTGCGTTAGAAAAAATTTATAAGAAGAGCGTATCCTTTAGAGGAGGTTCTTCGTTTACATAATGAACATCTAAAAATTATATAAGTTGAACAAATCAGGGGATAGCAGCTGCTCTTCAGGGTATTCTGTCATCGGAGTGGGCTGTGTAAAATCGTTCGTTTAACTTATATAGCATCAATTAGGAACCAGCAAAGGGGGGCCCCCAAGATGGCCTTTGTGAAGTCCGCAGATCATCAAGTCAACAGAATGCTTTTTGAATGGAGCAGCACGCATAGCGAGTATACAGTAGATGAAGTAAATGAGTGCAGCAGAGACAGCTTGGCATGCGAAAATAGATCGGCTGGAGGCCATGAAGCGAACGCAGCAAGTAAAACTGCAGAAACGTTTCAAGGCAATAAAGTATATCGAGCGACTCTAACCCGTGCAGCTGATCAAACGCAGGATATTGAGGTTAAAGGAAATGCTGCGGCGGTAAGTTTGTCAGACTCGGCGCTCACGACCCTGCATCAAATACTGCCTGACCTGATGGATTCGCTGTATGCGTACGGCTTATCACTAACCAAATCGGTGACGGAGACAGAGGACCTGGTTCAGGAAACCTGTCTCAAGGTGTTATCGTCTGCCGCGGTTCAGGCTTCGGGAAGAACGGGAGAGTTCAACTGGGAGGCATACCTGATTCGTACGGCACGCAATACGTGGATTGACAGTATTCGCAAGCAGGAGAAGCTGCGCTCCCTGCTCGACGGACTGAAACCTGTCGTATCTCGGTATGCGGAGGAAGAGTCGTTTGAAGAGCTGGAGTCTGCGGTGCAGCTTCTGGTCAGCGCACTGCCCGCATGGCAGCGGGTGATATATATATTACGTGAAATGATGGGTTATACGGCGGCAGAGACTGCAGGGATGCTCGGCACAACGGAAGGTGCTGTAAAAGCAGCATTAAATCGTGCCCGTACTGGCATGAGCAAGGTGAGGCATGAGCTGGAGCAGGAGGGAAAGGATGCATCGTTAGAAAAGAGTGCGATCGAAGGGCTTGTTCATCTGGAACAAGAGCAGCTTCGCAGCTATCTGATGGCTTTCCGCCGCGGGGATACCGCTGGCCTTATTGACCTGTGCCTGAATCGGACCGATGATCCGATGGCTGTAGCGGGTACGATCCTGCAGCACACTTTGCCGTCTCCATCCGTGCAGCCGGTGACATACGGATATGCTTCTTCTCGTAAGAAATGGATGTCGTACAGAGAAGGATATTCGGTACACATGGCTGCCTGATAACAAGGAGGCGACATAGATGAACGTAGTACCTTATGTGGTAGAACAGACCGCTCGTGGTGAGCGGAGTTATGATATTTATTCACGCTTGCTGAAAGACCGGATCATTATGGTATCGGGCGAGATTGAGGATCAGATGGCCAATGCGATCGTAGCCCAATTGTTGTTTTTGAGCGCAGAGGACCCGGATAAGGATATTCAAATGTACATTAATAGTCCCGGGGGATCCGTAACGGCGGGGTTCTCGATCTATGATACGATGCAGTTTGTGCGGCCGGATGTTTCGACGATCTGTACAGGCATGGCGGCAAGTTTCGGCACCATACTGCTGGTAGGAGGTACCAAGGGGAAACGAATGGCACTGCCAAACAGTGAAATTATGATTCATCAGCCGCATGGCGGTACACGTGGTCAGGCATCAGACATGCTCATTCATGCCAATCGCATTATACAGCACCGTCAGCGCTTGAATCAGCTGCTTGCAGACCACACAGGTCAGCCGCTTGAGCGAATTGAAAAAGACTCCGACCGGGATTACTTCCTCACTGCGGCTGAAGCAGTAGAATATGGTCTGGTGGATAAGGTTATTACAGGTGCGTGAGGATACGCAGCCGATTTTCAGGGATGACAGGAGACTGTCATCTCTTTTTTTGGGAGGTCGGGTAAAAATGTTAAATAAGAGCGTTGACTTCAACCAGGCATAGTGTATATATTATATATATACACTATGCCTGGTTGATTATATCATACAGCGGCAGTGAGGTGAATGAACGTGAATATACGGATATCCAATGCATCAAGCGACCCCATCTATATCCAGATTTTATCCCAGATCCGTCAGCATATTTTGAACGGAAAACTTGCAGCAGGAGATAGTCTGCCTTCGATCCGTCAGCTTGCGAAGGATTTGCAAGTCAGCGTTATTACAACGAAACGTGTATACGAAGAGCTGGAGAAAGAGCAGCTGATTGATTCCGTTGTTGGCAAGGGAAGCTTCGTATCCGGAGCAAATCAGGAATTTATCCGGGAGAGGCGAATGAAACAATTGGAAGCCAAGATGCTTGAAGTCATTCAGGAGAGCAGGGAACTGGGCATTAAATCGCAGGATTTGATCCATCATCTTACTTTGTTACTGGAGGAGGAATAAACAGATGAATGCTATAGAATTGCGTAATGTTTCAAAAGCCTACCCTTTATTCAAGGTGGATAATATATCGATGGATGTGAAGCAGGGATATATCACAGGACTTATCGGTCCGAACGGGGCTGGAAAGAGCACGCTGATTAAAATGATTACGGGACTCATTCATCCCGATCAGGGAACTTTACGGACCCTGGGGAGTGATAGAGTCAGCAGTGATGCGTTTGTCAAACAGCGGCTCGGTATTGTGTCCGATGAATGCTTCTATTATGAGCATCTGACGATTCGGGAGATGGCACGTCTGGTTGCTCCATTTTACAGCCGCTGGGATCATGCCTTGTTCAAGAGTTATTTGGAGCAGTTCGAATTGTCCCCGAAAAAGAAAATTAGGGATTTATCCAAAGGAATGAAGATCAAATTTTCGCTTGCGGCAGCTTTGTCACATAATGCTGATCTGCTTGTCATGGATGAACCGACATCCGGGCTTGATCCGGTTTTTCGGAGGGAGCTGCTTGATCTGCTGGCTGGCATCATTCAGGACGAGACCAAATCAATCATTTTCTCGACACACATTACGACAGATCTAGAGCGTATCTCGGACTATATCGCGTTTGTCAACCGGGGCAGGCTCATTTTCAATGAAACCAAAGACGATGTGCTGGAACGCTACACTATTGTCAAAGGAGATCTGGAGCTGCTGGATGCCGATACCCGGCGTCAATTCGTTGGCATTCGTGAAACATCGATTGGCTTTGAGGCATTGTCGGATAACAAAGCAGAAGCACAGCGCTTGTTTGGTAACGAGGCTCTTTTGCATAGACCCGCTTTGGAAGACCTCATTTATTTTACAGTAAAAGGGGGAAGTAAGCATGCTTAATCTGCTTCGCAAAGACTTTATCGCGCTGAGAGGTGCTTTGTGGATTCTTGCTGTGTATATTGTTGTTTTCAGTTGGGCTTTTATCCCGCAGATGGAATGGTCCATGTATATCGTTGGGATATATACGGCTTTTGGTTCAACTGTGCTTATTACGATGATTGACATCACCAACCACAACCATAACTTTCTAGTCACGCTTCCGGTCAGCCGCAAACAGATCGTGCAGGCCAAATTTCTGTCTTCCATTCTCACTGCCCTGTGCGGAGTTCTTGTTTCCTACGGAATTCACAAGCTGATTAATTTGAATTATCCTGAACTGAACAAACCCAATCATTCCCCATTGGACATCCTCATTTCGATGGGTATAGTACTTGTGCTGGTGTCCGTTTACATGCCGCTTTTCTATGCACTTAGCAAAAAAGGGGCAATGATCATCAATATTATTTTTTTGGTCTGTCTGGTTATTCTGGCTCAGCCTGCTGCATTTATTTTCAAGGTGGTTGGTAAAGAAGGGCTGATTACAGCACCAGTCATTATAGGGATTTCCACTGCTGTTATAGGAATGTTTTTCTTATCGTATATGGTTACGATCCGCCTGTTCGAGAGAAAGGATCTATAGGCAGATCGGATTCATGGATGCATGGACTCATGAACTCGTGGACTTGATGTTCCTGCGGGTTTTTAACCGCTAACGATTCCAGAAGACTCTATTTGATGCATTTCAAGCGATTTGAAAATGTAACGATTCCAGGAGACGCTATTTCAGCATTTTGGACAAAAAATGAGCGTAAATCGCACTGTTTGGTTAAAATAGCGTCACTGAGAATCGTTAGACTTCTCAGATGGAGAAAAACGCCTGCATAAGGTTTCTGGTGATCGTTAGCGCTCCAAACCATTAGGTCCAGCAGCCAGCAATCAGGGAAATGGTACTGCTTCGCTTTCCGAGCCTGCGGTTCCCGAAATCTTGTTCGAGCCTCTGGCAGTGCTCTGCGCCTTTATCAGAACTCCGCGGCATTGCCAGCACTCCGCGCCTTTATCAGCGCTCGGAGCTGCTGCCTATTCGTTTTTACTTTTTCTCCGCTATTGTGATTAATCTGTGCATGCCTTCCCGAATCTGCTGTTCCCGCGCATAGGAGAAGGAGAGACGGATTTTGCGGCTCCCCGAATCGTGGGAAGGATCAAATACGGTTCCTGGCACGAAAGCAACGGACTTCTCCATGCTTTGGTGCAGCAGTCTGCCTGTATCAATCCCTTCTGGCAGCTCGGCCCAGATGTTCAAACCACCTTCGGGACGTGTCCAAGTCCAGTTCGTTTCCAGCAGACACTGCTCCATCACTTCCATTCGAAGCTGAATCGCAGTTCGTAATTTGGACAGATGCTGCTGCATGCGTTCCGATTGAAAGTAACGAAGAAACAGCTTCTGATTCAGCAGCGGTGATCCGTTGTCGGTCAGAGCCTTGATCGCCTGCAGCCCTGCCATGAGGTGTGGACGGCACATAATGGCTGCGATTCGCAACCCGGGAACTACGTATTTGCTGTAGCTGCGGATGTACAACGTATGCCCGGAAGTATCGTAAGTGAAAATGGGTGCGGGAGGTTTCTCTTTAAAATAAATATCATAGGTGCTGTCATCCTCCACCAGATAACAGCCATATTGTTCAGCCATTTCCGGCAGCAGTTTGCGCTGCTCCACAGAAATGCTGAGTCCCGTTGGATTTTGAAACGTCGGTGTCATATAAAAGAGGCGAGGTTTCTCCGTTTTCATCAGATGCTCAATCTGCTCCAGATCGTAACCCTCCGGGTGGATATCGGTAAAGACAAGCTTTGCCCCTTGTTTACGAAAAATTTCCATGGCAGGGCCATAAGTCGGCCGCTCAATCAACACCCGATCCCCAGGCTTGACCAGTGCACGAGCGATGACATCAATCGCCTGCTGCGCACCGGAAGTAATCAGCACCTCATCAGCCGAGAGATAGAAACGTTCCTTCGTCGTCAGGTGATCTGCGAGACTGCTGCGCAGCTCCAGATCACCTTGGATCGTCGAATAGGTGCCCAGCAGGCGAGGATACTGATCCAGCAAGTCACGCATCAGCTCCCCCCAATATCGGTTGGGCAGCAGGGAAGGGTCGATCAAGGATTTGGAGAACTGATACTCAGCTTCCAGCGATTGGACGCGATCCAGCGTATCCCAATGAAGCCAGGCAGATACGGACGGGTCATCGGCCTGATCTGCATCCGCTATTGGTTTGGCAGGACTGACATAATAACCGGATTTATCTTTGACATAAACAATGCCGCGCTGCTTTAACTCTTGATACGCTTTGAATACTGTAAGCCGATGTACGCCGAGCAGTTCGGACAGGCTTCGCACCGAAGGCAGTTTTTCCTGTTCAGCCCATTCACCTGCCTCGATCCGCACAATGAGATAATGGATGACCTGCTCGTACCGTTTCATGCTGTTATCTGTCATCATTAACGTTTTGCCCACCCGATTCACGCTCCTTTTGAACTCCATTGTAACAGCTAAAGCGGAGGAACTGTTCTGTTTTGTTCATTCTGTTCTATAGACCATGAGCTATGATGGAGAACAGATAAAGGAGTGGTTAACATGGTGGGGATTGCATTTACCGTAATGTGTCTTGTTTTCGGGACAACGTTTCTGGCGATTAAGGTTGGAGTTGAGGCAGGCATGCCGCCTTTCCTCTCAGCGGGACTGCGGTTTGTGATAGCAGGAGCATTGATGTTTACATGGATGAGGATGAAGGGGCATGTGAAAATGTCCTTGTTGTGGCGCAAAGAAATGCTGATTACCGGAGCAGGTCTGACCTTCGGCACGTTTGCCACGTTATATTGGGCTGAACAGCATGTCAGCTCTGGCGTGGGTGCCATCCTATCGGCTACAGGCCCGCTGATGATTATGCTCATGCAGACAGCGCTACTGCGGCAGAAAACATCGGCTCGCATGCTTGTTGGCTGCCTGATTGGTTTTACAGGCGTTGTGCTTGTTGTTTTGCCAGGCGTATCGCTGGGAGCAGGGTCTTTATTTTTGTGGGGATGCATCGCTGTGTTGATAGGGGAAGTATGTTATTCGGCAGGTACGCTTTATTCCAAAAAAGTCATTCATCAATTCAGTTCGATGAGTCCTGTTGCGATTAATGCGGTGCAGATGATGTATGGCGGCGTGTTGTTATTTATCCTGTCAGCGTTGACGGAGTCGTGGAACATGTCGGCACTCGATGTACTGCCTGCGGTATCATCTGTGATATATCTGACCGTAATCGGTTCGATGGTCGGGCACAGTCTGTTCTACTGGATCATGTCGCGCACAAATCCATTGTTCCCGGCAACGTGGCTGTACATCTCTCCACCGATCGCGGTTGGGCTTGGGGCAGTTGTTTACGGAGAGCATGTCAGCTGGATTACCTGGGTTGGTGTAGTGCTGGTGATCTCTGGCCTGCTGGCTATGAATGATAAGGTGAGCAGCTGGTTGAAGAAAGGGAAACGTACGAAGGTGATTGTGCAAGGCTCCTAGAATATACCGGGAGAATCTCCTCTATAGTATGATAGTAAGAGTTGTTACTTTGAGGAGTCGTGTGAAATGATGAAAAAAGTTTTCCTGAATTTCTTAGCCAGTGTGATTCTTTCTATCCTGGTATTCATTCTTGTTTTATTTTTCGTTCATATATCCGATTCAACGAATATTATGGTTTCGGTTGCTATTACTGTGTCGTTACAGATTTCTTTTTTAACCGCAGTATTGCTGGCCAAAAATAAAAAATAAAACTACAAACAAAACCCGGAACCACAATTGATCGTGGTATCCGGGCTGTTTTTTTGATTCACAGCGTATTGTTTACTCTGCGTTCAGTACAAATTTCTCGATAACCTCTTTGACGCCGTCTTCGTTGTTGCTCGCCGTAATGTAGTCTGCCAGATCTTTCAGCGCAGGGATGGCGTTACCCATCGCTACACCAAGACCCGCCACTTCCAGCATCTCATGATCGTTCCAGGAGTCACCGATGGCAATGCACTCGCTAAGCTCGTGACCGAAATGCTCAGCCAGGAACGTCAGGGCGTGGCCTTTCGTACCTTCCTTATGCATAATTTCGAGGAAGTACGGCTTGGATTTGGTAATGTGCACTTCTGGTCCAAGCAGCTCACGAAGCTCTACAGCCACTTGATCCAGATAGTCCGGCTCGTCGATGATCAGCAGTTTAGGTGTTGGTTGTTCGATGACTTTGATGAAGTCAGACTCGATGTAATATTGCGTGCCGTTCAGCTTGGCATAGTCAAGCAGTTTCTGGTTTTCTTCACGAGCATACAGCTTGTCGTCGATGTACGTTTGCAGGTGCAGATTTTTCTCCAGACAGTAGTCAAACAGTTTGCGGGAAGCCTCCTGCGGTACATAGCGCTCATAAAGCACTTTTTCATCAAGCAGGTTTTTCACCAAAGCGCCCTGATACGTAATGATCGGTACGTTCAGCTTGGTTTGACGTGCAAGTGCCTGCGCGGAGGCATAAGCGCGTCCTGTAGCAAGGGTAACAACAACTCCATGGGCTACCGCTTGTTCCAGAGCTGTTTGTGTAGCCGGTGTAACTTCCTTGTTGTCGTTAATCAGAGTGTCATCGATGTCGATGGCAATGAGTTTGTAAGTCATGTGATGTTTCTCTCCTTTTTTTATCTGCTTCTATATCATTGAACGAAATAAATAGATTACACGAGTCACTCCAAATGTAGATTCATCTTATGATCGCTCTAATCATCACCGGATTTTTATTAGAACTTAAAAGTTGAACCACCGGTGATTTACGCGGTCACTCCGAAGACAGAATAACCTTCCGATCGCTGTTATCCCCCGATTTTTTGATTCCCTTTTGTTAAAGGGGAAAATCCGGTGATAAGCGTATGCTTCCGATGCAGCTTTCTTGCAGAAAGCTTTCAGGCGAACGCTTTGCTTCTCCGGTTTTTTTCTGTCTTCTCCGTTATTGTGTAAACGAATAGTTCTGCCTTTTCCGTTAAATGTGTAATCGAAAATTCGTTCAAACCATCTATACCCATCTAAATGTCATATTTTCTTTGTTATTCTTCCAGGAAAACAAGGCCGATAAAGTCTTCCAGCTCCAGGTTGCCAAAGTAATGCTTCACATTCAGACCTTCCAGTGCTGAACGCACTTCAGTCTCATCGTAACGCTTGCCGCGCAGCATGTCCTCGATATCTGCCACATCACCAACACCGAAGAAATCGCCGAAAATTTTAATATCTTCGATGCGTCCATCCTTGATGTTCATGCGCAGATCAATGATGCCGACCGGGAATTTGCGGGTGTGCTTCACATTGCTTTCTGGTGACAGACCGTAGTTCCAGTCCCAGTTGTTATAACGCTCGGCCGAGATTTCCTTGATTTTGTCCCAGTCCTTCTCGGTCAGCTTGTACTGAGGAACGTCCTGCGGCTCCATGCGGAAAATATGACGCAGCAGCTCATCACGGAACTCTTCAATCGTCAGATTGGTGTCAATCAGATCACGAATGTTGGCAACCCGGCTGCGTACCGACTTGGTGCTCTTGGATTTGAATTTCTCGGGATTGACGTTCAAGGATGCCTGAACATGCTCCAGATTCAGATCAAACATCAGCGTGCCGTGACTGAACATGCGTCCGCGGGTAGCAAATTGGGCGTTGCCCGAAATTTTCTTTTCGCCGACTTGCAGATCATTGCGTCCGGTCAACTCGGCATTGACGCCAAGTTCGTGCAGCGCTTCAACCACAGGCTGGGTGAACTTGCGGAAGTTATGGAAGGATTGACCGTCATCCGCAGTGATGAAACTGAAGTTCAGGTTGCCCAGATCGTGATACACTGCGCCGCCCCCGGAAAGACGGCGTACCACCTGCACACCGTTATCCTGAACGTATTCGATATTAATTTCTTCAATCGTATTTTGGTGCTTGCCAATGATGATGGACGGACGGTTGATGTAAAACAGCAGGTAGCTGTCATCCTCCATCGGCAGATGCTTCAGAATGTATTCCTCAATCGCGAGGTTTACAGAAGGATCTGTAATGCCCTGGTTGTCTACAAACAGCATGGTCATTCCTCCATTAATGTATGTGAGAGGCGCGAAGCCCCTTATGTAGTGATGCTTGTATCCATGAATCAGAAAACCGAAGTTCCTGAAATTCCTCTTCTATTGTAAACGAATTGTCGTTGGGACACAAAGAAAACACGTGATGCCCTTTATTTTGAAGCCTCCCTTTCCAGGTATATGATATTGAAAAGTAATACAGCATTGACCCGTCCCTCATGTGCCATCCATAATAAAAAGAACAGACAGAGAGGATGACGGAAGAATGACCGGTTATATCGAAGTATTCGGACATGGCGGAGATGTGGAGACGGCTGCTTCGCGATTTGGAGGCAGTGCGGCAGATTTCCTCGATTACAGCGCCAATATTAACCCGCTAGGACCGCCTAGAGAGGTGCTCGAAGCACTGCAGCAAGGTCTGCACTCCGTGCTTCGTTATCCTGATCCGGGCCATCGGGCATTCAAAGCACTGTTGAGTGAGCGTTTGGGGGTAACGAAGAAGCAGATTTCCGTAGCCAATGGAGCTGCCGAAAGCATGGCTCTGATTCTGCTGGCACTTGCTCCACGCAGAGTAGGAACGGTGGAACCGGGCTTTTCGGAGTACAGCACTTTGGCGCGGCAATTCGGTGCGGAGGTCATCCATGCAGCAGGCCGGGAAGAATTGAATTGGCAGGCGAGAACCGAAGATATCGAACAGTTGATGGAGAAGGTAGACCTGCTTTTCCTTGGACAGCCGAACAATCCAAACGGTGTGCAGTATCCGGTGGAAGTGCTTCACAGACTTGCCCGCAAAGCTGAAGAGAAGGATACGGTACTCGTTATTGACGAAGCCTTTATTGATTTTATTCCAGTTTCCCGGCGGCAGTCTCTTGCTCCGCATCTGGATAAATACCCGAATGTGATTATTATCCGCTCCATGACCAAGTTCTACGCTATTCCCGGACTGCGACTCGGATATGCCTTGGGGAGTGCAGCATACATACAGGCGATGACGGAGAAACAGGTGACTTGGAGTGTGAATGGACTGGCATTAATTGCAGGAGAAGCCTGCCTGCGCAGCGGCGAACGTTTTGAACAGGAAACGATATCGCATATTACGCGTGAACGGGCACGATTAATTACATCGCTGGAGATGTATGGGTGCAGCGTAACGCCGGGTGAGGCAAATTTTATTCTGGCGCGTGTGCCAGAACCATGGACGGCGGCTTCCATCCAGGAAGCATTGGGGAAGCGAGGCATTTTGATTCGCAGCTGTGCCATGTATCCGGGGCTTGGTGCAGGACATGTACGCTTCGCGGTCAAAGGTGCCCAGGCCAATGACAGACTGCTTGACGTGTTGGGAAGTGTGCTTGAGCGGAGCAAGGATCAGGACGCGTGTCTGGCATCTTCTGATCAGGCAGGTCAGCAGAGCCATAAGCAGCATTCCGAAAAAGGAAAGGGAGGAAAGCGGTCATGACACTCCCGTTTTATAACTATTTTACACATGGAAAAATAGGCGAGAACGTCTATGTATCCTCTTCCTGGCCTGGGCTGCACATCTCTGCGCATGAACGGCATATCAAAGCACAGATTCCGCATTCTGCTTCTGCACTGTCCAGCGCAGTATATGGCGGCGGGATGCTTGAATTGAATCGCGTCTTTAACATTTATGTGGACAAACACTACCGCTGTGATGATCCACCCCGTGATATCGCTCAGGCGCTGCGTGAATGGCAGGAACAGGCCGATCAATGTGCCGGATTATTAACAGCTGTTAGGCTGGAGCATACCTCCATTCAGGAATTTACGAGTTCGGAATTCGGGCTGCTGTGCTGTACAACTGCCGGAGTATCGAATGCTGCACGTGCAGGTTCGGAGAGAACTGTTTTTGATATCCATGGGCAAACCCAAAACAGAGCTCCATATATCCCTGGCACAATTAATATCATGCTCTGGTTCAACGGCCGGATGACTTCGGGAGCAATGGTCAATGCGGTTCAGACGGCAGTGGAGGCCAAAGCTGCAGCGCTTGCGGATGCAGGCATTGCCGATTCGGAGAACGGACTGCCTGCCACAGGTACAACAACGGATGCCATTGTGCTTGCTGTTCGTCAGAACGGGGACGATATCCAGCCGCTTCACACTTACGCGGGTACAGCAACGGCTTTGGGGGCGGTCATCGGCAGACTGGTGTATGACACAGTGACCGAAAGTCTTCAGGCTGGACTGCAGTGGAAAGAGAGGGTAGGACGGCAATGACATTGGAATTGGAACATCTATGGGCTTCCTCGTTCTGGATTGGCATGGGGGGGGCTTGGGTTATCATTCTGGCGTATATACTAGACCGATGCATTGGAGACCCGCGCTGGATTCCGCATCCGGTTATCGGTATGGGGAAAGCCATCTCGGCTCTGGAGCGTGTAATTCGATTACGTGTGAACACAGATGCAGGTCTGAAAAAAGCCGGAATCTTGTTCCCGATCTTGATTGCAGGTGGTTCTTTTGCCGTCACCTGGGGTCTTTTGCTGCTGCTTGGTAAGATTCATCCCCTTTTAGCGGCTGCAGCCGAAATCGTTCTGATCGCCACCACGATTGCTTCCAAAGGTTTAAGAGACGCAGGAATGGAAGTATATCGTCATCTGAAACAGCAGGATTGGCCTGCCGCACGGCGTTCCCTGAGCATGATTGTTGGACGTGATACCGCACATCTGGACGAGCCCGAGGTGGTCCGGGGAACGGTGGAGACGGTCGCGGAAAATATTGTTGATGCCATCGTGTCCCCTCTGTTCTATGCGCTCATTGGCGGCGCTCCGCTGGCTATGGCTTACCGGGCTGTCAATACGCTGGACTCCATGGTTGGTTATAAAAACGAAAAATATCTGCATCTTGGCTGGGCCTCTGCCCGTCTGGATGATTGGGCAAACTGGATTCCTGCGCGCGTAACCGCCGCACTGTTAATTGTAGGCGCACGGGTGCTCAGGCTGGATGCCCGAGGTGCAGCACGCATGGTTGCCCGTGATGCGAGGCTGCATCCCAGTCCCAATAGCGGTTTTCCCGAATCGGCAGTGGCCGGAGCACTTGGCATTCGGCTGGGCGGACATAACGTGTATCACGGTATTGCCTCGTTTCGTGCTTATATGGGCGAGGCTGCGCGGCCGATGGAGGCCGAAGATATTGTACGAACGACAAGGCTAATGTTTTGGTCAGCTGGCGCTTTTGTGGGCCTTTGTTTCTTAGCAACCATGGGTGTGTGGTTAATAGGAGGTGCGCTATTGTGGTAATTAAAGAAGGGCAGGAGCAAAGTGATCCAGACTCTAGTGAATCAGAACAGAATGGATCGCAGCACGGTGAGTTAGAACAGTTTGGATCAAAACAGTCTTCGTCAAAGCGGAGCATTGTACTGATCCGTCATGGAACAACCCAGTGGAATGTGGAAAAAAGATACCTGGGGCATACCGACATTGGTCTGCTGCCGGGTGCTCAAGAAGAGCTGGCTCTGCTAAGCCGGCAGTGCCGCAATCTTACATGGGACGCCGTATACTGCAGTGACCTTCTTCGCTGTCGTCAGACCTTGGCGTACACCGCGCCTCAGGCTGCTGCACAGGCAAAGTTGGATGCGCGCCTGCGCGAGAATGATTTTGGACAATGGGAAGGTTTGACCTACGAGCAGCTGCAGCATAATCCGCTCTACCGGCGCTGGATCGATCAACCGCAGGAGGTTGCGCCGCCTGAAGGGGAAGCATGGCCGTCATTCGCGGGACGAATAGATTCTTTTCTGCATGAACATATCTGGTCAGGCCGGACTTCACATAGAACATTGATTGTGACACATGGCGGAGTCATCCGTTACATGCTGTCCCGTCTTATTGAAGGTGTTGGATTCTGGGATACACATGTGATCCCGGGACAGGCGATTCAGGTATACATTGAAAAGCAGGGGAACCGCTGGCTTGGCAGCCGTGTGAATTTTCCGTCTATCGGCTTGTAAGGCGGTGCAATATACCCTATAATCACAACAGAAGTGTGACTCGGTACGAGCATATTGGTGTGATAGGCTGCAAGGCCTGAGCTGATGTGATTCGTGCGGAGCTAACTGCATCTATCGGTCACATGGATTAACCATCATTAACGACCAAGGGTCCCGCGTGTGAAGCAGATGTTCATGATGAGCAAAGACAAGTCATGATGTGCACAAGGGTAAATGGGGAAGCTGGTGTAAATCCAGCACGGTCCCGCCACTGTGAAACAGGAGCCATCCTGTAAGTCAGATTACCAGCCCTGGACGTACAAGCCGGTGTTCCTTCGAGGAAAGGACAACGTTTCGGGCCATTCTGTGCGTGAGCGCTTCCTGCTGCACATATACAGACTGCCATATGCGAGACGTCATCCCTGATCCTTATGTGAGGATTAGGGATTTTTCTTGTTGTACACGATGTGATGAAAAATAGTATGTTACACGGGGCCACTCCGAGTGCAGTACCATTTTCCGATTGTTATTATCCCTAGATTTTTTTGATTCCCTTATTCAAAGGGAAAAATCCGGTGATAGGCGTATGCTTTCGATGCAGCTTTCTTACAGAAAGCTGCAGGCGAGCACTTCGTTTCTCCAAATTGGTTCTGCACTCTCCGTTAAACGTGTACACATCTTCATTTTCGTTTCATCGGAACACACCAAGATGGGGTAGAGCATTAAGATTGAGGTATTATGTAACAACAATAGTACAGATAGAGAAGGGGAGTTTAAATTAATGATTAAGAACTGGAAAGCACTCACGTCACTGTTGAGCGCAGCGATGCTGGCACTGGCGCTCGCCGGATGCGGTAATGCAGCAACCAAAGAAGGAGCGGGCAGCACACAGCAGCCTGCACAAGAGCAGTCACAGGAACAAACGCAAACCGATTTGAAAACACAATATCCGCTGACGGTTACCGATGCAACAGGTGAGTCTTTTACTTTTGAAAAGGCACCATCCAAAATTGTCTCGGTATCTCCGGCTGAAACGGAGTCATTGTTTGCGCTTGGCCTGGACGAGCAGATTATAGGGGTATCGGATTACGATGACTACCCGGAAGCGGCGAAAGCAAAAGCGAAAATGGGCGGGATTAACAAACCCAATGAAGAGTCGGTTATTGCCGCTGATGCGGATATCGTATTCGGAGGTATTTCGTTGAGTGAAGATGCAGTGAAAAAGCTGCGTGATTTGGGGATCACCATTTTCAAAACCGATCCTAAATCCATCGACGATGTAATGAACAATATCGAAACGTTTGGTAAAATTACAGATCATCAGGAGCAGGCTCAGAAACTGATCACACAGATGAAGCAGGATGTAACGAACGTAACAGAAGCGGTCAAAGCCGTGAAGCCGGAAGAGAAAAAGAAAGTATATGTTGAGTTCTCTCCAGGCTGGACCGTAGGTAAAGGTGAGTTCATGGATGAACTGATCACGACAGCTGGAGGCACCAATATTGCTGCGGACAAAGAGAGCTGGTATCAGATTAACGAGGAAAATGTAATCGCCGCTAATCCGGATGTTATTCTATACGCAAACGATGTAATTGACGAAAACTCCAAAACGCTGGATCAGATTATCAAATCGCGCAGCGGCTGGGATCAAATCACAGCCGTAAAAAACAATAATGTGGTCGGATTGGATGCCAACTTGCTGAGCCGTCCGGGCCCACGTGTAACTCAAGGATTAAAAGAAGTAGCCAAAGCGATCTATCCTGATCTGTTCAAATGAGCAAAAAGCTGATCCTGTACGGAACGATAGGTATAGGGCTGCTGATGCTTACCGTGCTCATCTGCACGGGCATTGGTTCGGTGGCGCTGCCCATCCGGGACATTGCCGGTATTCTCATTCACAAAATGCCGTGGGTGGGCGACTGGATCACACCTGATTGGAGCAGGGCTGCCGAACAGATTATCTGGAAGGTGCGCTTTCCACGTGTGCTGCTTGCGGTGCTCGTTGGAGCTTCGCTGGCCATTGCAGGCGCGGGCTTTCAAGGAGTGCTGCGCAATCCGCTGGCAGATCCTTTTACACTAGGGGTATCCTCAGGAGCTTCGGTGGGGGCGGCTTTCCTGATTTTCTTCGGACTGCAGTATGCCCTGATCGGAATCTGGACGCTGCCGCTGGTTGCTTTTCTGACCGGGGCCATGACGCTGTGGTTCGTCATGACGCTGGCTCGTGAAGGACGCAAAATACCGACACACAGCCTGATTCTGGCAGGTGTTGTTATGCAGAGCTTTCTGGGTGCGGTCGTTTCCTTCCTGTCGACCATGTCCAAGCAGACAATCAATGAAATTATATACTGGACGATGGGAAGTCTGGCACTGCGCGGGTGGTCGTATACGGCCATCCTTTTCCCGTATTTCCTGCTGGGTCTGATCTTTCTGTGGAGCCGTGCACGTTCCCTAAATGTACTGGCGCTGGGTGAACGTCAGGCGGCACATATCGGGGTTGGCGTGGACAGACTCAAGCTGTCTGTACTTGCTGTGGGTACGCTGCTCACAGCCGGGGCAGTCTCCGTCTCCGGCGTCATTGGCTTCGTTGGACTGGTCATTCCGCATATGCTTCGGCTGCTGGTAGGGCCGGACTACCGACTGCTGGTGCCGCTATCTGCAATTGGCGGTGCGATCTTTATGGTATGGGCGGACACGATTGCCCGCTCTCTGCTGGCACCAACCGAGATACCGTTGGGTGTCGTGACGGCTTTTGTAGGTGCTCCGTTCTTCGCTTATCTGCTGCACCGGAACAAGAAGCTGCGGAAGGGGATGGTCCCGTGAGTAAAGGGTGGAAGCACAATCAACAAGGCCAACAACCGTCTCCGGGGTTGTTGTCTCAATCGGATTTAAGCAGTAATGCACAGCGTGCTTTAACCGGGGATAACGGAAAGACTGTCGGTAAAACAAAAACATGGGTATCGGTTACAGGTGCTGGCAAAAAGTACGGTGATCATCGGGCCTTACATGATGTAGACTGGCAGATTAAAGAAGGAGAATGGTGGGGAGTTGTCGGCCCGAACGGAAGCGGAAAGTCGACACTGCTCCAGCTTATAGCTGGAACGGAATCGCTAAGTGAAGGTCAGATCCGTATTGACGGCCAAGATATCACTTCGTACAGCCGCAAGGATCTGTCACGTATGATCGCGGTTCTGCAGCAGGATGGTCTGCCGGCAATTTCCTATTCTGTGCGTGATGTCGTAGAGATGGGGCGATACCCCTACCAGAACTGGCTGGGCAGGGAATCGGCAGATGGGGCCCGAGTTGTGGACCGGGTGCTTGAAGAACTGGGACTGATGGAACTAGCGGAGCGGCCGCTGGATTCCCTAAGCGGTGGGCAGAGGCAGCGGGTAGCGCTGGCCAAGGTTATGGCACAAGAGCCGCGTCTGCTGCTGCTGGACGAACCCACCACATTTCTGGACATCAAATATCAATTACAATTCATGGAGTTATTAGCTGCATGGCGGCAGAAGAGCTGTATTACCATTGCTGCCGTACTGCATGATCTAAATCTGGCTGCCTTGTTCTGCGATCAGATTCTGGCTTTGAGAGAAGGCGAAATAGCAGGGATGGGTGCTCCTCGAAGCTTGATGACGGGGGAGCAGATAGAAGAGATTTTTCGCGTTAAACCTGCGATGGTGTCCCATCCGGATCATGCCGTACCTCAACTGCTGCTGCGGCGGGATACGCTTTAAATAAGGCAGGAGAACCTCTATTTTAAAAAAGGAAGTGCTCGTTGTATGAAGAATGAACAGGTGTTGGGACAGCTATTGAACAAAATTGCACCTCCTGACCAAAACATTGCAGCGGAAACGTCTGCTCATGTAGATGTGCTGACGAAACCGCCAGGCAGTCTTGGCAAACTGGAGGACCTTGTCATTCGACTGGCGGGTATGACAGGCAGTGTGCGTCCGCGCTTTGATCGCAGAGCGGTTGTCGTGATGGCTGCGGATCACGGTGTGGTGGCAGAAGGGATAAGTGCTTTTCCAGCCGAAGTTACTCCTCAGATGGTCATGAACTTTCTGGCGGGAGGCGCTGCCGTTAATGTGCTTGCACGTCACGCCAGAGCAGAAGTCATCTGTGTCGATATTGGTGTAAATGCTGACCTTGAACACGCAGACCTGCTCTCTCGCAAAATTCGTAAAGGCACTGCCAATATGGCCCAAGAGGCAGCAATGACCCGGGATGAGGCGATTCAGGCCATTCTTGCAGGCGTGGATGTGGTTGCGGAAGAGGTGGCAAAAGGCACACAGCTGTTTGTGACTGGAGAGATGGGAATTGGCAATACCACTGCGAGCGCTGCAGTGATGAGTGCGCTCACAGGGACTGAACCCGCTGCTGCTGTAGGGAGAGGGACAGGGTTGGATGATGCGGGAGTGCTGCGCAAAGCTGCCGTTATAAGTCAGGCTCTGAGCATAAACACACCAAATCCTGATGATGCATTGGATGTACTCTGTAAAGTGGGCGGATTGGAGATTGCCGGACTTACCGGCGTTATTCTTGCATCAGCGGCACACCGCTGTCCGGTTGTAGTGGATGGTTTCATCTCTACGGCTGCAGCGCTGATTGCGAGACAGCTTGCTCCTCTGAGCACGGCATACATGATCGCGTCGCACACTTCACATGAGAATGGGCATGCGGCACTGCTGCGTGAACTGGAACTGAAACCGATGCTGGACCTGGACATGCGTCTTGGAGAGGGAACTGGCGGCGTGCTCAGCCTGCATCTGATTGATGCCGCATGCCTTCTTCTGAATGAGATGGCTACCTTCACCAGCGCAGGGGTTTCGGATGGAGCAAATCAGGCTTCAGCAGCTGCTGCCGATCCGGCTGTTTCATCGGCGTCATCCGTGCTGGGAGATGGCTCCCGATGAGTGTATTGGTCACAGGAGGGGCCCGCAGCGGTAAAAGTTCGTTTGCCGAGCGTCTCTGCATGCAGCGTTCCTCAGAGGCATGGTATGTAGCAACAGCTCAGGCGTATGATGACGAAATGCGTGAACGTATTGCTATGCATCAGCAGCAGCGTGAAGACTCCGGTTATCTCTGGCGTACGATGGAGGAGCCGCTGGCCCTGCCTGCGCTCATTAACCGCATGGGTGAAGGACATACCGGTACTTCTGCACCTACGATACTGGTGGACTGTCTGACACTATGGCTGACGAATATTCTGTTAGCACACGAGCAGGACGATAGCCATGTGCTGCAGGGTCATCTGGATGCGCTGGTTGAAGCGATTCGAACGTATCCAGGTCTGCTTGTGCTGGTTACCAATGAAGTGGGTGACGGGATTGTGCCAGAATACAAATTGGGCCGGGTTTATCGTGATTTGGCAGGTGTACTTAATCAGCGAATTGCGGCAATCTGCCGTGAAGTATTTCTTGTAACGGTGGGCATCGCAATCGAATTAAAGAGCAAGGAGTATCGCTTATGAAGGAAGGCACAGGACGCTCAGATGTTCCGCAGCAGCAATATGCCGCCGCTGCCGCTTTTCAATTTCTCTCACGTTTTCCTGTGAAAATGCAGCTTGATTTTGCACCACCGCTGCTGCGCGAAAGTGTAGTGTACTACCCGCTGGTGGGCGCTGCAATCGGTCTATGCGTCTGGCTTGCAGCGGCGCTGAGCGGTTTGCTTCTTCCCGCCTTCCCGGCAGCCGTTCTCGCCTTAACGGTGTGGGTCTGGCTTACCGGGGGACTGCATCTTGACGGATGGATGGATACGGCAGACGGGCTGCTCAGTTATCGAAGCCGTGAGCGAATGCTGGAGATTATGAAGGACAGCCGGGTTGGCGCTATGGGTGTCATTGCCTGTGTGCTGCTGCTTATGATGAAGGCCGCATTGATCGCGGACTTTATTGCGCGCGGCAGCTGGTATTACGGCGCACTGCTGCTGCTGCCCATGATTTGGAGCCGATGGTTCATGGTTTATGCCATGTCGGCTTGGCCCAATGCACGCGGGGATGACGGACTGGCCGTTCTGTTCAAAGGGCTTGGCGAGCGGAGAGAAGTGCAGCGTGCACGAAGCGCTGCTGCCGGACTTTCGCTGATTGCAGGGGTCTTGACGATTGCTGCCGTATGGATGTTCAAGCCCGATACGGCTATTGCCGATGCTGCGATCAGCGGGTTTGGATCACTGCCATGGTGGCTGTATCCCGTAACATCGGTGATTCTAGTGCCTGTGGCGTGTTATTACATCGGGCGTTTCGTGGCGGTACGAATTAGTGCAAGGCTCGGAGGCCTCACCGGAGATACATATGGTGCGATGAATGAACTGCTGGAAGCTGCCCTGTTGACGGTGTTAAGCGTACTTCAAGGACTCTTCTGGCTCTAGTTGTGATTCATTAAGCATTCTTGTTATGCAGCAGGTTAATCGCACGAAAGACAGGGGGAGCAGGCGTGAAAGATCAGGGGAAACAACCAGCAGCTGTACTTATGCTGCAGGGAACGGCTTCCGATGTTGGTAAAAGTGTAATCACAACGGCGCTTTGCCGGATTTTCAAGCAGGATGGATTTCAACCTGCCCCGTTCAAATCACAGAACATGGCCCTGAATTCCTATGTCACCGAAGACGGCAAGGAGATCGGCCGGGCGCAGGGGGCGCAGGCTGAAGCCTGCGGTATAGAAGCAACAACCGATATGAATCCAATCTTAATCAAACCCGTACGGGATATGCATTCACAGATTGTGGTGCATGGCGTACCTTTTGCCCAGATGAGTGCTTCGGATTATCGTCAGCACTTCCTGCCTGAAGCAAAGCAGACGGTCATGGATGCCTTGAACCGTTTGCGTGATACATATGACATCATACTAATGGAGGGAGCAGGCAGTCCGGCCGAGATTAATCTGAAGGATAGGGACATCGTCAACATGAATCTGGCAGGCTGGGCCGATGCACCGGTTATTCTGATCTCTGACATTGACCGCGGGGGTGTATTTGCTTCCATCGTAGGTACGCTGGAACTATTGGAACCCCATGAAGCGGCGCGTGTTAAGGGATTTATTGTCAACAAGTTCAGAGGAGACCTATCTCTGCTGCAGCCGGGTCTGGACTGGCTTGAAGAGCGGACGGGCATTCCTGTCCTGGGTGTGCTGCCATACATAAGAGATATTCAGATCGAGGCAGAGGATTCGGTAGTGCTGGACTCCCTGCGTCATGGCAAAAGGGAACAGAGCGAACTGGATATCGCGGTAATCCGTTACCCGCGCATCTCCAATTTTACGGATTTCGATGCGCTATCCCGTGAACCGGACGTAAATGTGCGCTACGTAACCTCGCCGGAGGAACTGGGCAGCCCGGATGTTGTTATTTTACCAGGCACGAAGGATACCATCGGCGACCTGAATTTCGTGCGGGAATCCGGATTGGAACAAGCGATTGCTTATCAGGCAGAACGCCAGCATGTGCAGCTTGTGGGCATATGCGGCGGATATCAGATGCTGGGCGAGCATTTGACTGATCCCTACGCTGTCGAGGCTGATCAGGCTCAGGAAGCGGTAGGCCTGGACAGGCTGCCGTTATCAACAACCTTTCTTCAGCATAAACATACGGTCAGGGCCTCCGGTTATGTACACTCCAATCATCCTATCCGGTTATATAAAGGGAAGCTGGACGGGGGATTATCCGTACCTGTTAACGGATACGAAATTCATATGGGTGTGACGGAATGCCGTGAACCGGAACAGGTTACAGCCTTGTTTGAGATATCCCACGCGGGTGGACAAACTTTTCTAGAGGGCTGGGGCACAGCAGACGGCAAAGTGTGGGGAACGTATCTGCACGGCTTGTTTGAGAGCGATCAATTCCGCCGTTCCTGGCTGAACGGTTTACGTGAAGCCAAAGGGCTTGCACCGCTGGAGGAGACGTACAGTGCTCAGGCGCGCAAAGACATGGAATTTGATCGGGTTGCTGCTTCGCTTCGTTCGTCACTGGACATGAAGAGAGTGTATGAGATCATGGGCATGAAGCAGCCAGACCAAGTGGACTAAGGTAATGATTGCAGCAGTATAGTGATAGAGCAAGTGTGGTGTGATATATATTAATCTAAAAAAGCACCCCCATGACCGGAGCGCGTTCAATCTTGAACGAATGCAGCGGTTATGGGGGTGTTTCTGAATCCATCTTTTTTAATTGTTTAATCTGATGAATGAGGGGTTAAGGATATTTGTTCGTCGTTGTGTTTATATATCGATTGAGCTGAATTTGATTGGTGCTTATAACCAGCAATTTAGCTGATTTTAAATTTTTTCATGGCTGTCTGCAGTTCAACAGCTTGTTCATGCAGATGGCGCACAGTGTTGGTATGGGAGCCCATTTCGTCCAGCTGCAGTTCTGCGGTAGCGGCAATCTGCTGCATGCTTTCACGGGACTTGGACGTAATCTGTGCCGTTTCTTCAACCGACGCGCTGACTTCTTCTGCACCCGCAGATACCTGCTGTGTAGATGAAGAGACAGTCTGAATCGTGAGATTAACGTTCTGAATCAGTTCATTCAGCTGCTGGAACGCTGAACCAGCCTGCTGTACGACCGATGTTCCTGAGCCAATCTCCTGGGTTACCCGATTCATTGCACTGACGGAGCGTTCGGCGTCTTCTCGAATCGTACCGAGATAATCCGCAATTTCTTCTGTCGCCGTCTTGGACTGTTCCGCCAGCTTGCGGACCTCACCGGCCACAACTGCGAATCCGCGCCCGTGTTCACCGGCACGTGCGGCTTCAATAGAAGCATTAAGCGACAGCATATTAATCTGTTTTGTAATTTCAAAAATAGAATTTACAATGGTGCCGATCGCTACGGAACGTTCGTTCATCGTCTCAATGTAACGCAGTGATTCACTGGCAGTTTGTCCAACACGTTCCATCTGGTCAACTGCGTTCTGTGCGAGCTGATTACCGTTAACGGCTTCGGTTGCGGCTTCACTGATCTGCTCGGAAACTTCTGCTGCAGAAGAGGCAATATGCATGATGCCTTGGGTGATCTCTTCCATAGCTCTTGCATTCTCCGAAGCACTGGATTCAATGCTGACACTGCCTTTTCCAGCTTCTTCTGCAGCCTGGCTTGAGTGCTGCACCATGCCAGACATGGACTGTACACGTTCAAGCAAATCGTTGGAGCCGTTAACGACCTCATTAGAGGTCGACAGGGCATGGCTGATCATTCCCTTGAGATTTTGGGTCATCGTCTGGAAGCTTACGGCCAGTTGGGCGATTTCATCCCTGCCCTTTATCTGGAGCTCAGCTGTCAGATCGCCTTGAGAGATTCGCTTGCTGTGTTCTACAAGTTTTACGATCGGTTTCGTGACTCTTCTGATCATACTCGTAGAAATGAGCCAGCCAAGTACAAACACCAATGCTGTGATGCCCAGGCACAGCCAGAAAATTTGGGCAATTTTATCCTGAATGAATTTGGCATCCATGCTGACAGCCATGAGCATATTGCTTCCGGCAATCGGCATAAATGCGGCTTTATGTACACCGAATGAATCAGAGAAAACCGGACTGATTACCGCTTGTTTTTTCTCGCTTGCTTCAGTCATGGCTGGTTCAACGTCCATCGGATCACCAGCTTTTAAGCTCGAGGTGGTGTTAGCCACAACGATACTCGCCTTGCCATCCTGCAAAGCAATGACATATGCGGCGTCGAGGCTGTGCTCTTTGGATTTTTCGGTCAGGTAAGATCCTACGGTCATGGCAGCTCCATCGGAGCCTGCTCCACCGCTTTGGACCTGCAAAATTTTGGAAGAGGATGTATTTTTGTAAATATCCTGAATGGATGTACTCAGAACTTTGTCGAACTGAGGCAGCACATAACTTTGAATAATATTCATAGATACTGCATAAAAACTGATACTGAACAACAGAGAAGCAACCAGCAGCACAAGGAACAGTGTGCCCCTGATTTTACCGGCAACGGTTCGTTTGCGAAACATACAATCATCCTTTCACGTCATCTTCATGAACACGGTCCCTTATTCTGTTCTCTTATGGCCTATTTACTAACGAAGAAAGACCTAATTTTTATCTTTAACAAACCTTTGAATAAGCGGATATACCTATTTTACAAAATTAACCGCGGGTTGAATAGAAAAATTTTCATAAAACTGCATAAATATTTTCATAAATGTTGAAAGGTTAACATGCATATTACATAATATCAATTAATACCTACCAGAATAGTTTGATATGTGGTATATTGTTCATTGCCGCACTTGGAGGCAGCATATAAATAGAAAAATCGGTTCAAGCCGGTTATACATGTCTGAGGAGGATACAAAGTAATGAATACATTTCTAATCATTGTGAATGTAGTGGTCATGCTGGCACTGCTCGGTGTTCTCTACTGGATGCAGAAGAAGCACATCTCGTTTACAAAACGCGTATTCGCGGGTCTGGGTATGGGGGTTGTGTACGGTGTTGTACTGCAGCTTATTTATACTTCGGGTTCGGACGTCATTGCAAAATCAGTCGATTGGTTTAATCTGGTCGGTTCAGGATATGTTCGTTTGCTGCAAATGGTCGTGATTCCACTCATCATGGTGTCGATTATCTCGGCGATCATGAATCTGAAAGGCAAGCAAAATCTCGGAAAAATGAGTTTTTCCATTATTGCCATTCTGTTGATTACGACGGCAATCGCTGCCGGAGTCAGCATTGTTACAAGCCTCGGCTTCAACCTGACTTCCATTGAAATTCAAGGGGGAGATCGGGAGAACGCCCAGATTCAGAAGGTGGAGGAACGTTTGGCTGACGTGAAAGATCAAACGATTCCACAGCAGGTACTGGAGTTTATTCCTTCCAATCCATTTGCGGATATGACCGGGGAACGCCGTACATCTACACTCGCTGTCGTTATTTTCTCAGCCTTTATCGGAGTGGCCGTTCTGGGTCTGGATCGTAAAAAACCACAGCAGGCGGAAACGTTCCGCGGTATGGTGAATGCCGTGTACGCCGTTGTGATGCGAATTGTTACGCTTGTGCTCAGGCTTACACCTTACGGAATTCTGGCACTGATTACGAAGGTAGCGGCGACAACCAATGCGGAAGAGATTTTGAAACTCATTAAATTCGTTATTGCGTCTTACGTCGCTCTTATCGTGATGTTTATCATTCACCTGATCATCATTACCCTATCCGGTTTTAATCCGGTGACGTACTTGAAAAAGGTGCTGCCTACACTGGTATTTGCCTTTACTTCCCGTTCAAGTGCTGCAGCGATTCCGCTGAACGTAGAGACACAGACGAAGAAACTGGGTGTCTCCGACGGGATTGCAAACTTGGCTGCAAGCTTTGGGGCTACCATTGGTCAAAACGGCTGCGCCGGAGTGTATCCGGCCATGCTGGCGGTGATGATTGCTCCTACGGTCGGTATCGACCCGCTGAGCTTGGACTTTATCGTAACGTTGATCCTCGTGGTCATGATCAGTTCGTTTGGTGTGGCTGGCGTCGGCGGCGGTGCAACCTTCGCCTCCCTGATCGTATTGTCCACGATGAATCTGCCCGTGGCTTTGGTGGGACTGCTCATTTCCGTTGAGCCGCTGATCGACATGGGCCGGACCGCACTTAATGTGAACGGCTCGATGACATCTGGACTGCTGACCAGCAAGATTTTGAAAGAAAATGATCGTGATACGTTTAACGATCAGAGCCGTGAACTGGATTCTGCCGCTCACGCCTAAGCCGGATCAGCTGTTCAAACGGTTCAGGCATGAAGTTGCCTGCGCCAGTACATGTTCCAAAAGCCGTCCTTCGGAGAACTTCGAAGGGCGGCTTTTTGGTGTGAAGTTATACCGGGGCGTGCATGGCATGCATGGGCGGTGGAGGTCTTTTTTTCTAAACTGGAGGGAATTAGTTCTGTTCAAGAGGTCTGAAATATGATAGAGTATTCATGTTTTGGCCCTGCGCCAAACCGCGGTTCGTAACCATCCCGCGTAATCAAAACTAGGAAGGCAGTGTATGTATTCATGTTTAATTTGGGTTTTGGAGCGGTATTTGTTCTTGTGACGTACGGATTTTTCCTCTTGTGTTACCGCTTGTTCGGCAAAAAAGGTCTGTATGCCTGGATCGGTGTGGCTACGGTGATCGCCAACATTCAGGTAACCAAAACGATAGATATTATGGGCATCGTCCTGACGCTGGGCAACACGATGTATGTCAGCATGTATCTGACGAGCGACCTTCTCAACGAAAAGTATGGGGCGGGGGAAGCGCGGAAGGCCGTCTGGTTCGGTTTTTTCACATTGATTATGACAACCATTCTGATGCAGATGGTGCTTTTATTTGATCCGGCACCGACAGATTTTGCTCAGGAATCGATGAAAAAATTGTTTGGTCTGCTGCCGCGTCTTGCGCTGGGTAGTTTATCTGCGTATTTTATCAGTCAGTTTCTGGATGTGCGTTTGTTCAGCTGGCTGCGCAAAATAGCACCCGGACGTAATCAGCTGTGGATTCGGACAAACGGAAGCTCGATCATCAGTTCTTTTGTGGATACTCTGGTATTCTGCACGGTTGCCTTTGTGTTCATCTATCCATGGGACGTGTGGCTGGAGATTTTCCTGACAACATATTTGATCAAATTTGTGCTGACTGCGGTTGGGACACCGTTCCTGTATGCTGCGCGCAGCTTCAAGTTCAAGGATGAGGCATAATAGAATAGAATGATATTGAAATCCCCCTGTGAACCCATTTGCATTTTGGAGTCTGCAGGGGGATAATTTATATAGAATATATTTCCTGGTAACGATGAATAATCATTTTTTGCAACCTAAAAGGGGGACTGCGCATGTATACTGCACTGCGTTATACACTGGAAAGCAATGGCACAACCTATAAGAATGAGAGCATTAATGCCTCGGTATTCGTGGATTTGCTCACGAATCTAGAATTGCAGGAATATGTGGTACTGGAACCCTCGGAGCTGGTGGAGGGAAGTATGTATATGCAGGCGGCCGCGCTCGATGAACCGGGACAGATGGTCGCAGAAATCCGTTTGCAGGAAGGGGAAAGCGGTTTCCGGCACTACAGCTATAAGACAGCAGATACGACAAGGGTCATTCAATGGTTTCTGGATTACTGGGGGAAGCAGCTGCTGCCGCAGCTGGAGGACTGGCAGGATATTACGCATGAAATGAGATGATGTGACGTATAGGGCTGGGGCAGTGTGAAGAGCTGGAGCATCGGCATCTACTGCATACCAAATGAGTTCGGCAGACGACCTGCCTGGTGTGGTGTGCCATCTGAGCTGCAGCAACAGGAGCACGCACGCTGCATATGCACAGAACGACGCAGGATACATGCAGCAGTTAATTAAAAATCCCGCAAGCCATGCTGTCATGGCTTGCGGGATTTTTAGCGTTCGCCGCGCGCTGCCTCACCTGGCGGCGTAAGCGTTAGTCCGTCAGGATTTGCAGTTCTTTTGGATATGTCGTGAGCACTTCGACACCGGATTCTGTTACAAGCACATCATCTTCAATACGCACGCCACCAGATGCGGTATAGATCCCCGGCTCAATGGTAAACACTGTTCCAGCTTGAAGCAGATCCATGTTCTCCCCGTGCAGAGAAGGATATTCGTGCACATCAATGCCGAGTCCATGACCAACACGGTGCATAAACCGCTCCCCGTATCCGGCATCTATCGTCACCTGCCGCGCCGCATGGTCCACAGATGCACAGGTCATGCCGGGTTTAACGACTTGAATGGCCGCTTCGTTCGCCGCCAGCACGGTGTTATAGATGGTGCGCAGTTCTGATGAAATATCTCCAAATGCAAAGGTACGCGTAATATCGGACGCATATCCCCCTGCGTACACACCCATATCAAACATGAGCAGATCCCCATGCTGCAGTTTGCGGTCCCCAGGAGTGCCGTGCGGCAGTCCGGTTTTCGGTCCGGTCAGTACCATCGTGTCAAAGGAGGGGCCGTCTGCTCCGAGTTTTTTCATCTGATACTCCATCTCGGCAACCAGTTCAATCTCCGTAACACCTGCACGTACATGTGTTAGACCTTGACGCAGCGTCTCTTCAATGAGACCGATGGCGTGGCGGATGCGAGCGACTTCATCCGGTGTTTTGTTGACGCGCAGTGCACGCAGCGAAGGACCGACATCTTCAAATTTTGCACCGCCAAGTGCGGAGCTGAGCTGCTCAAAGCGGGAGACGGTGACATATTCTTTTTCCAAGCCGACCCGGCCCAGACGTCCCTGATAGCGATCAAACAAATCATAAGGGTTATCTGTGTCGGTATGTGCTGCAATGTTAGGTACGGAAGAAGCGGCTGCTGCCGCATCAGCGTCCAGGGCAGGTACAATCAGCAAAGGATCTTCGCCGCGTGCAAGCATCAAACCCATAAAACGTTCATGCGGATTGCTCGCATATCCGGTCAGGTAATAGATATGTTTTGGGTCGGTGATCAGCACAGCATCGAGCCCTTGTTTGGACAAATCAGCTTCCAGTCTGGATAAAGGAGTTTGGTTCATGAGTGTATATGTCCACCTTTCAATATGTACTCGCTTTGAATACATCATGTTATCTTAATAATATAACGTTTGCTCTATCTATTATAGAAGATGTTGAAGGAATTCTAAACTGGCGGCCGTATGCAAAGAACCTGAAAAGACGTTTTTTACCGTTTGAGTAAAGAACGGCAGGGGTAATACAGTGCGAAACCGCTTAACAGCATAGGATGTAGGTGGTGAATACAGTTTAGACATGATATATACACATAAATAGTTGAGATATATATGAACTATAGAGAGCAGCTGATATCCCCCTGCCGCAAGCTCCTCAAAAAGCACCGGGTAACCGCATCTACAGAGTATTCGTAAACCAAAGCCGCAAAGAAGTGAAATCAGACCGAAAGGGGAGTTCGATCTATTATGAATAATCGATTAACTGTACCGCTGTATGCGTCTTTGCTCAGCATGGTTTTGTTAACCGCATCTTGTGCGCCAGGCAGTCCCGCATCCGAGCCGCAGACGTCTTCTCAAGGAGAGGGGGCTGGTCAGGGAAAGACCGCAAATGGAGGTTCTAATGAAGCAGAAGCTGGAGAGAATGAGGAGCAGGGAAATGCGGTTATTCCGTATCGGGCTTCTGTGCTGGTGGAAGGACTGAATGCGCCGTGGGAGATGGTGACAGCTCAGGACGGGCAGATGTTCGTTACAGAACGTCCCGGAGCTATTCGAGTGATTACCGATGGCAAGCTGGAGGCTGAGCCGCTGCTGGAATTCGAAGCCCCCTTTAATGAAGAGGGAGAAGGTGGGCTGCTGGGACTTACGGCTGATCCAGACTTTGAGAGCAATGGCTATTTGTACGTGTACCATTCCTATCGTGACGGGCAGGATATTGCAAATCGGGTGCTGCGCCTGAAGGTCAATGACGGGAAAGCCAAAATCGACAAAGAACTGTTGACCAACATCCCGGGCGGGGTGAACCACAACGGCGGACGAATCAAAATCGGGCCGGATCAGCTGCTGTACATCACTACAGGTGAGCGATATGAGCCGGAACTGGCACAGAACCCGGATAGCCTTGGTGGAAAAATACTGCGGATAGGTCTCGACGGGTCGATCCCTTCAGATAACCCTTGGCCGAATTCCCCTGTATACAGCTTGGGACATCGAAACGCGCAAGGGCTGGCATGGAACCCGGATAACGGGTATCTCTATGCGACCGAGCATGGTCAGCGCAATCATGACGAGATTAACCGGATTATTGCCGGCAAGAATTACGGCTGGCCCGAAGTAGAGGGCGACGACGATGATAACGGCAGGTATCAGGCTCCGCTTGCGCATAGCGGTAATGAAACTTGGGCTCCTTCGGGTGCGGCCTTTATCACAGAAGGACCATGGGCCGGATCATTGGTGGCTGCGAATTTGAGAGGGGAGCAGCTGCTGCGGGTTATTTTGTCTGAAGACGGTACTCAGGTCGAGCAGGTTGTCCCTTTTTTCGAAGATGAGTGGGGGCGTATTCGCAATGTAAGCACTGGTGAGAACGGTAAGCTGTATGTGCTGACCAACAATCGTGATGGCCGAGGATCACCGCGTGACGGGGATGATCAGCTGATTGTGCTTACCCCCGAAGGATAGATCAAGCGCGGGAGTAAGAAGTAGGCGTTACGTAGTCTGAAGGATTACAGGGGAGGGCAAGAGTAGGGGCTGGAGTAGGAACAGAAGAAGGCGACCGAATGGAATGCTGAAAATGAAGTGAAATGTAGAAAAGTACATGAAGTAGAGTGGAGTAAGTAGTATGGGATGAGTAGAAAGGCTGGGCGTACACTTCTGGGACAGGGTAACTGGCCCCTTATTATTCTAACGATTTCAGGGAACCTTATTTCGAGGTTTATCGGCTTTCGGAAAACCTAACGATTTCCAGAAACGCTATTTCATCCAAAATGCGCATAATAGAGCTAAATCATTAGTAATTCGAGTAAATAAGGTGTCTGGGGATCGTTAGAAAATAAAAGACGTCAGATCAGGCCGAATAAGGCTTCTTGAGATCGTTAAGATTTCACCAAGCTGAATCCAGCAGACCCCCCAGATGTGGCAGTTACCGAAGCGTCGATGCAGGATGCTGCTGCCTCGGACGTGACTGCCTCCGAAGCATCGCTTCTAAGACACTGCTGTCTCCAATGCAGCCGTCTGACATACAATGCCATAGGCCGCCTGCTTCCGACGTGCCTTCGGTATCGCTGTACTTACGCACAGCGCCGCCCTACGTTGACACTCAAAAAAAGCTGTCCTCGCCAATGTTTCGACGAAGGACAGCTTTCTTGATTACTGGAGCACGCAAGCGTTCCGCATGCATGTGCTTTCCCTACAGGATGCAACGCTCAAGCTTCCGGGTTCGCAGCTAGCTCGGCAATGCGTTTTTCGGGGTCCTGCGTATATTCTCCCCCATGGTAGCAGAGCACTTTACTCACGTTCAAGCTTGTCAGTTTATTCAAACTGCGCAGTGCTTCGGGCATGTCTGGTGTTGCGGGCGGTGCCGGGCCGACCAGTTGATCCTCAACGATGCGCAGCTCGTCGGCGGCAAGCAGGAACTGCTGCTCGCCAAAATACAGGCATAGGTGACCAGGCGTATGTCCTGGTGTATGGATGACTTGTGTACCGCCCTGGAGCGGGAGGATGTCTCCGTCCGCGAGTATTCTGCTGATGTTGATTTCTGGCAGCTGCATGAGCAGTTGATCTGCCAAATCCAGCACAGGGGCGGGGAGCAGGGCCCGGCGTTCTGGTGTGAATTTGATCAAAGGTTGTGCGCCAGTCAGATAGGGGATTTCAGCTGCATGAGCCCAGACTTCAAGACCTGGAATCGCATCCAGCAGTGCACCAAGATTACCGATATGGTCAATATCCTGGTGGGTGAGAATAACACGTTTGATATCGGCCAGCGTTACGTCCAGCTGCTTGAGTGCGGATTGAAGCTCGGCAAATTGACCGATCATACCTGTGTCTACCAGCGTGTACCCGTCTTCATCACGAAGCAGGACCGGATGAATAGGGCTGCTGCCTGTTGGCGTTGGAATGTGAAGGTTCAACACCGTGATGGATGATATAGGTTGGTTCATAATTATCCGGATGAGTATCCGGGCACCTCCTTGCAGTGGTTGTATTTTTCAATCAGTGAGTACAAGCAGCGTGTACTCTGCGCTCTGCATTCATTTAAAGAACTCGACATCATGTGAAATGCATTATTTACTCTGAACTCTCATAGGTCAGATGTTTTCTATATTTTTTCACCGCATGCAGGATTGTTTCAAATGTCTCTTCCTCATTACTGCCGTCTTTAACAATGGCGATGAACGAGAAGTTTTCGTGGATCAGTTTGTTCCGGGTCTGGAAAGCCTGATGAAGCGCGGTGCTGCAAAGTTCCCTGCCCGTTTTCAAAGTAATATGCTTCTTGTCCAGCTCCGCTTCAAGGATCTCCATGTTCGAACGTGCCCGGTAGGCAGGAGTTTTCATGAGTTGGGTCGAATTAAACTTTTTCTGATACGCACGTTTGTAAAGCTGCAGCAGCATCTGTTCCATAATAGAGCATAACTCCAAGGTTAGCGAAGCGTATCTCCGGTTTTTGCGTTTGCGAGTCAGTTCATTGGCATGCTCTTCATCCAGCCATTCGTATTCTTCGTACATAGAGGAATCGACATGGTTCAGAATATCGCGATATTCCTGTTCGAGCAGTTTAATCTCAAGCTTGGCAAGCTTTCTCACGTGTTTGAAATCCTCTTGGGTCAGCATACGACTTGTCCTCCCATGGGTACCGAGATGTGAATGGAACACGATTGAATCAGAAGATACAGATGATCACTTCATTATCTCATAATCTGGAACAAAATGCCGCACGCGCTTTCGGTCAAAATAATTCAAAGAACCTCCGGTTCAGAAGGGAAGGACTTCATGGCCATTCAGACAGCAATCGTTACGGGAGCCAACTCAGGTATGGGGCTGGCCACGACCATTGAACTTGCAAGGCAGGGTTATCACGTCATTATGGCCTGCCGCAGCGAAAAGAGAGGACAAGAGGCGCTTCAGCAGGCGCTGCGGGAGTCGCGCTCTTCCCATATTGAGCTGATGCTGTGTGATCTCGGATCGCTGGACAGCATTCGCCAGTTTGCACGTCATTTTCGCGAACGGTATGATCATCTGGACGTACTGGTGAATAATGCTGGCGTGGTGATGGTTAAGCGCAAAGAAACGTCAGATGGTTTCGAGCAGAGCATTGGCATTAACCATCTGGGACACTTTTTGCTCACACTGCTTCTGATTGAATCGCTGAAAACTGCCAAACAAGGGCGCATTGTCAATGTATCGTCAGGAGCATACAAGGTCGGGAAAATTCATTTTGATGATCCGCATTTGCGTAAAGGATACAATCCAATCAAAAGTTATGCCCAGTCCAAACTGGCAAACGTATTTTTCACCCGGGCCCTTGCCCGTAAACTCGCCGGTACTTCCGTTACGGTCAATTGCTTACATCCGGGTGCGGTAGGGACGAGCATCGGGGTGGATCGCAGTACCGGATTTGGTACGCGAATCATGGCGCTTGCAGCCAAGCTCCCGTTTTTCCTGACACCGGAAGAGGGGGCCCGGACAGCGATATACTTGGCAGCAAGTCCAGATGTCACCGGAGTGACCGGGCGTTACTTCTACCAGCAGAAGGAGCAGCGGCTGAAAGACCATGCCCTGGATGATGAGGCAGCCGAGCGTTTATGGACATGGAGCGAAGAACAGGTTGGTCTGCAGCCTGACGAAAGATTATAACTTGTTAGAAATCCGAGCGTGTTAGAACCTTTCGAAATAGCTTAGAGTCTATGAATCGCTTGTAAGCCAACGACATGTTAGACATCTAACATATGTCCCGTAACAAAGTGCTATTTTCATCCATGCTGCCTTTCTCAAATTTTACTCTTCACAGCCTGCCGAACGATTTCAATAAAATCATCAATCCGCTGCATGCCTTGATCTCCCTGACCGTACATTCGGACAGAGGCAGACAAGGCATTTTTCTCTTGTTCACCAAGTACAAGTGAATAGGGCACTTTCTCCATCTGGGCTTCACGAATCTTGTAGCCTAGCTTCTCGCTGCGAAGATCTGTTTCCACCCGTATGCCGGCTGCCCGCAGCTGGCTCTGTACCTGAAGTGCATAGTCTGCATAATGATCCGAAACCGGAAGCAGTTTCACCTGCACCGGAGCGAGCCAGAGCGGAAACGCACCTGCATAATGCTCAGTCAAAATGCCGATAAAGCGGTCGATTGAGCCGTAGATTGCTCTATGAATAACGACCGGACGGTGTTTCAGGCTGTCTTCACCAATGTATGTGAGATCGAATTTTTCGGGCATTTGAAAATCAAGCTGGATTGTTCCGCACTGCCAGCTGCGCTTCAGTGCATCGAGGATATGGAAGTCAATCTTCGGTCCGTAAAAGGCGCCGTCTCCCTCGTTAACATGATACTCCACACCGCGGGCATCCAGCACACTGCGCAGTGCCTGCTCTGCCTGATCCCATAATTCTTCCGAACCCATGGAATCTTCCGGGCGTGTGGACAGCTCGATTTTATACTCGAACCCAAAGATGTCGTACATCCGTCCAATCAGAGAGATTGCCTGATTGATCTCGTCTTCGATCTGTTCAGGCATCACATAGAGGTGGGCATCATCCTGACAGAACGTCCGTACGCGCATCATGCCATTCAGGGCACCTGAAAATTCATGCCGGTGCACCTGGCCGAATTCCATCATGCGAATGGGTAATTCGCGATAGGAATGCAGTGTATTTTTGAAAATCAGCATGTGACCCGGGCAGTTCATCGGCTTTAAGGCAAAAGTGGCATCGTCCACGTCCGCAAAATACATGTTGTCTTTGTAATGCTCCCAGTGACCCGATTGTTCCCATAGACGGTTGTTCATCATCAGCGGAGTGCGAACCTCCTGATATCCCTCCTGCAGCTGCAGCTCCCGTGAAAACTGCTCCAGCTCTGTCCGGACAGTCATGCCTTTAGGCAGATAGAAGGGCATGCCGGGGGCTTCTTCAGAGAACATGAACAGCTCCAGCTCTTTGCCAAGCTTGCGGTGATCCCGTTTTTTCGCTTCTTCGAGCATGTGTAGATGTTCATCCAACTGGGCTTTATTTGCAAAAGCTGTGCCGTAGATACGCTGCATCATTTTATTGTCTGAATTCCCGCGCCAGTATGCGCCGGCAACCTGCAGCAGTTTAAACGCTTTGATCCGGCCAGTCGAAGGAAGGTGTGGACCTCGGCACAAGTCGAAAAACTCACCCTGCTCATAGATCGAAAGTTCAGCATCTTCAGGCAGATCATGGATAAGCTCAAGCTTGTAAGGATCTTGAACCGCTTCAAAGAGACCAAGCGCCTGCTCACGGCTGACGAGTTTACGGCAGATAGGAATATTCTCCTGAATGATCTTGTTCATTTCCCGCTCGATCGCTGCGAGGTCACTGATGGAAAGGGATTGATCCAGGTCGACATCATAGTAAAATCCGTCCTCAATGACAGGTCCAATCCCCAGCTTTACATGGTCTGCACCGTACAAACGTTTCAGTGCCTGAGCCAGCACATGAGCTGTGCTGTGGCGATACCTATGCAGACCTTCCTCGCTGTCCAGCGTAACGATGATCAATTCGCAATCCTGCTCCAGTTTCTCGCTCAGGTCGACATTCCGGCCATTCACGATACCACCGACGGCCTGTTTGCCCAGACTTGTGCTGATCGATGAGGCAGCTTCGCCAACGGTGATCCCTGCGTTATACGAGCGTACAGCTCCGCCCTGCAGACGAACTTCAATCGAAGATTCAGATGCTGCAGATCGTTTCTCGCCCAAAGATGAATTGTTACTTTTCTGCCCGTGTTTGTTCTCTTGACTCATGTGAACCACTCTCCAATGTGTTTGTGATGGAAGCGCAAAAAACACCCGTCCCGGAAAAGGGACGAGTGCGCTTGGCTCGTGGTTCCACCCTAATTTGGTTATGCTGCATTCCGATTTCGGCCAGCCGCCGCAAACAGGAACCATCATAACCCTCATTGGAATCCGTTATCGGGGATCAGGCGGTGAACTCTACTGACCGAACTGGCAGATATGCTGTGAGATCATCGGTTGTATAATCTGTGCATTGTCTGTACAGCGTCGGAGGTTCGAGGCCACGGCTGCAGAGGGGTAACTTCGGTCCGTTCGCTGAAGAAGGTTTCACCAATCCCTTCTCTCTCTGGGCAGCACGCAATCAAAGCCATGTCTCTGGTCAACGCCAAATATGAATGGGTACAGCGAACGGAATGACATAGGTCAATTCAGATCAGCTGTTCCCGTAATGTGCCAATTTAATTCAATCGTTGGAACAGGTGTTACTTGAGAGTCGATTATATAGACTGGAAATGGAAAGGTCAAGCGGAATGTTTCAATGCAGGTCAGCTCGTTTCTTTGGAGTGCTGCATCCATATCAATCGAATCGTCGTCCCTTCCCCAGGTGTGGATAATACTTCAATCCGGCCGTTCATGGCCTCAATTAACCCTTTCGTTACGGCCATCCCGAGTCCTGATCCAACGTCACTCGTTCCTGTGTCCGTACCTCGATAATAACGTTCGAACAGCTTCCACACCGTTTCCGGGCTCATGCCTTGGCCATTATCGGCAAACTCAATAGTGAAGTCACCCTCCTGTTTACCCGCATGGACACGAACCGTGAGTATCGATTCAGGCGGATTATGAAGCAGGGCATTAGCCGCAAGATTATCGATGATTCGTTCAAAAGAAGGGATATGCACCATCCCGTATACAGGTGTATCAGCGGGTTGGAATACGATACGGCCTTCGCCAAACGCAGGGTTCCGCTCTGCCCGATGCACGAGATCACGGAGAAGCGTATTTACGTCAGTTCGCTCCACTTCAGGCTGATAACCTCCACTTCTCAATCGATAGGTCATGGCCAGATCATTTACAAGCCTGTCCATATACATGGATTTGTCAACCATGATGCCTGCGAATTCCCGGACTTCCTCTGCTGTCCAGCTGTACTTGTCGGCTTCCAGCATATGCGCATATCCCTGGATAGAGGAAAGGGGGGTTTTGAGATCATGGGTAATGCCCGCAATCCATTCCTCACGCAGTGAATCCGTCTGTTTCCGCTGCTCTTCATCCTGCTTGAGTGTTTGGGACAAAGCCTGCATCGAATGAAGCACTTCACCATACACCTGATATTTACGCTTCCATTTTCCATTGCGGCGCTGACTTCGAGGAAGACCAAGAGCCCCTGTCGGTTCCTCGTAATTTCCCTGTTCCAGACGCTGCAGCCACTGGAGCATATGCAGCATTGGGGAGCCAAAGCGATTCGCGTACCATAGAGCCAGCAGCACCAGAAGCACGATGATGGACAAAATCAAGACGACCAGTGCCGGTTCAAGAATGAAGGCATAAGGATTGTCCTTTTCGACAGCGGTTGGATCAACCGGCACACTCAGCATCCAGGTCGTTTCATTTTGCAGATCGTACCACGTGGCCACGGATATCCCCGAACGGTTAGGATAACGGACCTGCAGAACAAGATCCTGAACGGTGTACTGACCGGGCACGCCCACAGCCGGTTTATTATAGGAGGTTATTTCCTTTCCGTAAGGGTCCAATACCTGGATATAGGCATCTGTTTTACGAAAAGCATCCTGTTCAGCTGGTTTTACAGTCAGTTTACCACCGGCGTACGTAATCTTTGGACGGACCTCGTCAAGGAATGACTTGGCCGCGTTCCGTTCTCCGTATAACAACGTAAAATGTTTCCCGTCCTTCTCCCGGATCAGCATGGCGAGCTGATAGGGAAAAGGTTTATCGGCCTGCCAGTAGGCTATCAGTTCACCTGGTTTATAGTGGTTCGGTACATCGGACGGGACGTGATAATCATCAATGACATGCCCTTTTTCATCCAGAACCTGCAGCCAGCCCTGATTTTTATCGACCTGTTTCAATAGATCGGGATCATATCGTATCGTGTTATCCGGCATAATCTCGGCAGTATTGATGAGCTGATCCAATCCATTGTTTGCAAAGTCATCTATCAATTCGACTTCATTGATTTTATGCAGTACCCAGAAGGCAGCCATGGACCCCAGCAGAATAATCAGAATGACGGTACCGGTGAGCATGCCGATGAAGCGGGTCAATAATTTGCGGCGAATACTCATATCTGCGGCACGCTGCCGGGCGGAATCAGTTTATATCCCAAGCCTCGCACATTGACGAGAAATACCGGATTGGAAGGATCGGCTTCTATGCGCTCCCGTATGCGATGAATATGCACCATAACCGTGTTGTCGTCACTGATTGCTTCCGAGCCCCACACTCGTTCATACAGCTCCGATTTGGTAAAGATCCGGTTAGGGTGTTTGCAGAAAAAGAGCAGCAGTTGAAACACCAGTGCCGGACAAGTTACGGCCTGTCCTTCAACACGGAGCTCCCCAGCCAGCTCAGACACCTGAAATCTGCCGAAATCATATATTCCTTGCGCAGTATGCAGTGATGACGTTTTTACGTGTTCACAGGTATTTAACTGCATTGTCGTTGTTTTGGAAGGGAGATATCGGTTCAGCAGTGATTTAATACGGGCGACCACCTCCAGTGGGTTGAACGGTTTGACTACATAGTCATCGCCACCGACGGCAAATCCGGTAAGCTTATCGTAATCTGTAGTTTTGGCAGTCAGAAACAGAATGGGTGCGTCTGTAACCTGCCTTAGAAAAGGGCAGATTTCCAAGCCGCTTTTACCCGGAAGCATAATGTCGAGCACGATGCAGTGATACGTTTTATTGCTGCATGCTTCGAGGGCTTCCTCACCTGTCGTAACGGTGTCGATATCGAGAAATTGTTCTTTAAGCAGCACGGTTTTGAGCATATGCAGAATCGCTTGTTCATCATCAACAAGCAGCAGTGAGACATGATCCATGTGCACCACTTACCTCCTTGCGGTACCTTTTTAAATATATTGCTCATCATATCATTGTTGGGCTCCCTTGGGAGGCATGCTGCCTTAACAGAACCTTAATTATGAAACTTGAGGAACCGCGACAAGTTTATCTGGATGTAAGGAAGGGTTAGACGAAGCATAAGACTCATGATGTAGATTTAACGTAAGGAAGTAAAGATAAACAGAGAGGGTGCTGCATTTGAATCGTTCAAACGAAAAACCAGGTAAAGAAAACGGCAGGAGATACGAAAAAAGGAGCAGTGGATGGAAATTGCTCGTACTAACACTGGCAGCGTTAACAATATTGTCTGCCTGCACGAGTAACAAAATTACGTCAACCGAAGCAGAGCAGGGATCTGGACAAAAGGATAACCGTGACACTTCGAGCAATGGACAGGAAACTGGGTCGGCGGATCAGGAGAAAGTATCACCAGAGCGTCTTATTGATACTTTGACGAACGGTTCCAAGGAAGCAGTCTATAATCAGTTTACTCCTGAAATGAAACAGGCTGTGTCCTTGGAGAATTTGAAGTCGACTGCAGACAGCTTCTTGAAAGGAGTGAAGTCGTGGAAGCAGGCCTATCGTGCCGAGATGAACGGTTTAACCGAATATGCATGGACGGATGATACAGGGGCCAAGGGCATTCGCGTCTATTATACAAAAGATCAACAGATTGCTGGTCTGAGCGTTGTTCCACTGGAGGCGCATCCCGATACAGACAGCAAGCTGACCCAAACGGAGTTCCATTTTCCGATGAAGGGAGATATGTTTGTCTTCTGGGGAGGTCAGAATGTTATGGCGAACTACCATTATGAGCATGCAATGCAGCGTTATGCCCTGGACATCGTTCGGACGAAAGACGGAGCAAGTTACCAGGGAGACCCGAAGGTCAATGCGAACTATTATGCGTTCGGTGAACCGCTCTATGCTGCTGCAGACGGGACGGTTGTTGATATAAAGAACGACATTGAGGATAACGTGCCGGGGGTTATGAATCCGGATGAAGCGGCAGGGAACTATGTGGTGATTGACCATGGCAATAAGGAATACAGCATTACTGCACATATCAAAAAAGGCAGTGTGGCGGTGAAAAAGGGAGATAAGGTCAAGCAGGGTGATCGGATTGGTGATCTGGGTAATTCGGGCAACTCCAGCGAAGCTCACCTGCACTTTCAGGTATCGAATGGACCGGATCTGTTCACATCACAATCACTTCATATTCGCTGGGCTGATCAGAGTCAGGAGTTGATACGCGGAAATACGGTTCAGGGATTGCCTGAGTAAGCAGGGCAATGCGGTATCATTGTACAGAATAATTTGTTGTATGGATGTCGGGATATTCTACATGCTGTACGCCAGCTTCCGTTTTCCATTATAATAGCCTCTATAATTACAGCCTTGTCATCGGAGTGGAATGTGTGAAATCTTTAGTTCAACTTATAGAGGTTAATGGAGGAATTGGGATGGCGTTGGAAAAGGTGCAGATCGATTACGCACGTCTGGAAGACTTGCCGAGGATTGTTGAGATTTATAATTCGACGATTGAAAGCCGGATGGTAACGGCAGATTTGGAACCGGTGACGGTGGAGCAGCGCCTGCCATGGTTCCATGAGCATACACCGGATCGTCGCCCTCTGTGGGTGATGAAGCAGAACGGGCAGGTTGTGGCGTGGGCCAGTCTGAGTTCGTTCTACGGACGTCCTGCGTATAATGGGACAGTGGAAGTCAGTGTATACGTTGACCGGCAGTGTCGTGGAATTGGGGCCGGCGGGCTGCTGCTGCAGACGGTTTTCGAGGCTTGTCCCGCGCTGGGGATTACGACAATTCTTGGATTTGTATTTGGTCATAACGAACCGAGCCTGGGGCTGCTCCGCAAGCACGGTTTCGAACAGTGGGGGTTCTATCCCGAGGTAGCTGTGCTGGATGGGGTGAACCGGGACCTTGTCATTTTGGGCAAAAAAATTGGAGCAGATCACCGCATGAAAGAAGCGCAGTTCTAAATAAAGATAAACCTCCGTACCCACTAAGGTGGAATACGGAGGTTTTTTGCTTATTCTACAAACCGGAAGAACCCATTCACAGTCCCAGCTGCTGCTTGATCTCGCGAATCTGTGCTAGATGGCGTTCCTCGTGATAGCTGGTAAAATCAATCCATTGCGCAAGGTCCATCTCACCAAACGCCGGGTGAGGGAACGATTTGCTTTGTAACAGGGCAACATCATGCTCACGTGCGAACTGTTCCAGTGCTTGGTGGGACGCAGCGAGATCGCTGCGAATTTCCGCAAGTGTCTCCGGCTCAGCCGGGGGCTGCACATGAGGAGGAGCTTCCACGGATCTGCTGCGGTCCAGAGACAGTTCATAAGGTTTTTTTTCGGTGGAAACCTGCTGCTCTTTTTCAAGGGCAAGGCGAGCTTGCTTGGTGATCACATTTTCCATCAGATTCAAGTGCCGCAGCACCTGCATGATACTCCATTGTTCCGGGGAAGGTTTTCGGTTCAACTGCTCCTCATCGAGTCCCGAAACGGTTTCCCAGATTTGATTTCGTATCTCATCATTACGTTCAAACATTGTTAACATCCTCTCTGCAGGTTTATATTTAGCTTTATTCTAGTTTGTGTATGTCCAATGGAACATATGAGGCCTTGTTCAACCAGCATAGAACATAAAACGAGTAATTGCGAATGTCAGATATTATTATCCTTGTTAGAAGAAGTTTTGTGCGGGATAAGAAAACATACCCGCTCATGAGGTATGCATAATCGTATATCGCGTCATATAGAAACCTATAGGAAACGAAAAAAAGATTGACGGGTGCACCCCGGCAAACTATAATCGGTAACAAGTCACTTGATATGTAAGGAGTCCTGACATGATATGTTAGTAATCAACGAGGTGTATCACCATACAGCATTGCAAATATCATCGTCCGATCTATTGTACCTTATTGAACGGTTGAAGGTCAAAAAAGAAAACGAGATCGAAATGCTCAAACAAAAGATAGAACAGTTTGAACAAAAACGACGAGCCGAGGAAGTTGCATATCAGTCGCTATCGCCTGTTCGCAAATGGTTTGCCGGGCGTCCGGCTTCCCATCACCAAGCGGTGGAATATATGGTGCAGGTGAAGGAGCGATTCCGCAAAATGGAGCAGATTCGCAGGCGCATCCGTGATCTCGATCTGATTATAGAACATATACAAATTGCTGATCATAACCAGCAGGAAGAGATTGTGCTTTCCCCTGAAACGATTCGCGAAATCAGGCAGCTAAGTGAAACGGAGGATGTACAGGCATGACTTTGGAAACATTAAGCTCCGGAATCGACACCGTCTGGGTTGTACTCAGCGCAGCGATGATTTTGTTGATGGAGGGCGGATTTGCCCTGCTGGAGGCCGGATTTGTACGTTATAAAAACAGTGTGAATATCATTATGAAGGTGTTTGCTGATATTACTATAGGTACGTTATTGTTTTATGCCATCGGTTTTGGCTTGATGTACGGGTCGGATGCAGGTGGCTTTATAGGAGTAACCGGATTTTTCCTTCATGGTGATCTTTCTCATCTGGACGTGCCGGTATCCTTAGAGACATTCTGGCTGTTCCAGGCTGCATTTACGATTGCAGTTATATCTATTGTGTCCGGTGCGGTAGCGGAGCGGATCAATTTTCGTGCATATTTGCTCTATATCATCCTGATGACGGCGATCATCTATCCGATTGGCGGACACTGGGCATGGGGTGGCGGATGGCTCGGCCAGCTGGGCATGCAGGATTTTGCTGGCTCGGCAGTCATCCACGCGCTGGGCGGTTTCTCTGCACTCGCGGCAGCCATTATTATCGGGCCGCGTAAAGGGAAGTACACGCCGCTTGGTGTAAGTGCGATTGCACTGCCGAGCAATCTGCCGCTGGCGTCGGTAGGTGCTTTCCTGCTGTGGTTCGGCTGGTTTGGATTTAACGCGGGCAGCACATTGAGTGCCACAGATGTCAGAATCGGTCACATCGCTATCGTGACGATGTTATCAGCGGCATCTGGCGGTGCAGCGACGCTTCTGTACACCTTGTTCCGCTTTAATCGTTCCGATGCCCCTTCCGTGATTAACGGTTCACTTGCGGGACTGGTAGGCATCACGGCAGGCTGTGCATTTGTAGGTGATCTGGCAGCCATATTCATCGGGGCAGTATCCGGTCTGCTGATGATGGCGGCAGCCAACTGGCTGGATCGTATGCGAATTGATGATCCGGTAGGCGCTTTCCCGGTTCATGCCGTTTCGGGGATGTGGGGTACCATCGCTGTAGGATTGTTTGCCACAGACGGAGGTTTATTCATGGGCGGCGGCTGGAAGCTGCTTGGCGTTCAGGTGCTGGGTCTGACGGCATTAGTCATCTGGGGGTTCGCGATGACCTGGTTTGGACTGAAGCTTATTGGCAGGATGGTTCCTGTGCGCTCAACCGAAGAGGAAGAAGACCTCGGTCTGGATATCAGTTATCATGGGGTGATGGCTGCGCACCAGTCGCATGAATTTCTGGATGGTGAGGAGCATATGATTGCATATCAACAGAAGTCCTCTGATTCAAATCGATTATAAATTAGGATAAGAAGAGATGAAGGCTGACGAATGTCAGCCTCTTTTTTACACAGCAAGCAGGGAAAAAAGACAAGGCGGAAGAATATACAGGTGTGAACGTGAATAAGTCTCAGCATAGGTGTAACGTCAAAAAGGGAGGATCTATATGATTAAGCCGGAACAATGTGAACGTCTGACTAGAAAAGCGCGTAAAACCCTCGAAGAAGAATACGGTCTCGGAGCTGCTGCCGATCTGGTGCTGGATGCTGGACGCTGGGGTATTCGCCTGGATGTATCCACGACCGATGAATATCGCAGAACAGGCAATTCGCGTGTCGGCGGACATCCTGATCTGCCGGAAGAACTGGACTGGCCTCTGACAAAGGATGGGGTGCCGATGACTTTTCTGGCCCAGCTGAATATGGTGGACTTGTCTCCTTATACGCCCAATGACGGGCGCGGGACGCTGCCGGAGCGGGGCATGCTGTACTTTTTCGTTGGCGGAGTGGATGCTGCTTATCCGATTGAACATCGAGTGATCTATGAACCCTCTTCACATAACCTTGTAAAACGCGAGCCTGACGGAGTTACTGCACTGGGCGGAGAACCCACGACAGCTCATGCGGTTACGGTTCTGCCTAACCTTGAGGTTCCTACATATGCATATATAGACGCCGCGGCGTTGAACGAACTTGATGCAGCGGCAGAAAGTGAAGGAGGGGCTGCTCATGAAGGAAGTCTGTTTGACCGCTATCTGGAATTCGAATCGGATTGGAATCATCCCAGCCCGCTCAACTGGGGAGGCATGTTTGGTTACCCGGAAGGGCAGCACCCCGATGCTGAACATCAAGCATTAAGTTATATTGAGCTGGGTGAGGAGTACAGCGGGGATGTGCAGGAATGTGTGAAGAAGCTGACGGCCCAATATAGTGGAGATGAAGAGCGCGCATGGGAAGAGCTGTCCGACACGCTGCTGCTTTTAAAAATAGATACACACGATGCCATCGGTTTTCAGTGGCTGGATTGCGGTGAACTGCAATTTTTCATTCGAGGTGCTGATCTGGAAGCTGAGCAATTTGAACACACGTGCTGCCTGGTTTATTCAAGTTAATTGCCATATTTATTGTTATTCCTATTAGAACTTCATTCCATAAATTAGGCAAAAAATATTCAAAAGCTGTAACAAATTGGCCCAAGTCCCGTCTATAAGAGGGAGGAGGGACTTTTTTTATGCGTTTGTGTTAAATGGAGCTGCCCATATGTTTATATAGTTTGAGGAGTTATTAGCTTGAAAAGGGATCATACGTTCTGTATAATGGAATGAAAAGGAAGTGGTTATATTGATTCAGTCGGCATTCAAACATATTGATACGGCGGTTGCATCTTTGGTCGATATTTGCAATCAATTAAGTGAGGAAGATTTGGAGCTGACCCCGATTGAGGGGAAACGATCTGTCGGAGAGCTGCTCGGGCACCTGGCATTGATCTGCCGCGCAGATTTGTACATATCCGAAGGTGCATCGGAAGAAGAGATGGCTTTCTTTTATCAAGAGAACCGCGAGTGCTCCTTGAACCAGATTAAGCAGGCACTCATCGAGAACCGGAACTTTCTGTATCAGCGATACCTGCAGTTTACAACGGAAGAACTGCTTCATGTAACGAAATCCTACTGGGGCGCTTCTTACAGCCGCTTGGAGTGGCTGCTTGAGATGATGGGACATATGTATCATCACAGAGGTCAGCTGTATACGATGTTAACACTGACAGGCAGAGAACCCAAAACGGTGATGTTTGTATAGCTAATGTGTTGATGTAAACATGTTGATGCAAACCAAATAATACATATAATACATACATTATATATAAGGTGTATCGAACGGCATACGATTGGGCAGCGCCTGTGTATTCTTTTAAATTTCGCTGACTCGTCGTATACATCTAACAACGGAGGGATAAAGTTGGAAGGGAATATATATAATCAGAATTCATTTGCAAGCGAGAGCGGAATGATCGAGCGGGTGAGAGAGATTCCTGAACTTCGAGGAGCGGTACAGATTCAACGGATATCCAAAGGGTATTCTAAGGACCACAAGTTCAAGATTATGCTGCCAGATCAAGGAAATGTCCTGCTGCGAATCTATTCTTACACTGAAATGGAGTCCAAACGGCAAGAAATTCAAGTATTGGAACAACTGAGACAGATGGGAGTTCTGTGTCAAATCCCACTTGGCATTGGCAGATTGGACGATAACAACGGGTATATGATCCTGAGCTATCTGGAAGGGGAAGATGCCTCTGAGGTACTGCCTCTAATGAGTGAACAGCAGCAGTGGGATATTGGCATGAAAGCCGGTAGGGAGTTGAAACGCATTCACCAGCTGCCTGTACAGAAGCAGGATGAGTCCTGGTACACCCGCAAGAGTACGAAACATCAGCGTTATGTGGAGCGATACCAAGCATGCCCCGTCGTTATGGCAAAGGATCAGTATATTCTGGATTTTATTGACGATCATCTGGACTGGATGAAGGGCCGGCCGGATTGTTTTCAGCATGATGATTTCCATCCGGCTAATCTGGTAGTGAATCAGGGAGAATTGTCCGGGGTGATTGATTTCAACCGTGCAGATCAAGGGGACCCTGTACATGAGTTCCTGAAGCTGGGTTTGTTTGCCACAGAGATCAGTGTTCCTTATTCGATTGGACAGGTACAGGGTTATTTTGAAGGATATGATCCGGATGAAGAATTCTGGAACTTGTATTCGCTATACACGGCTATGGCACTGGTATCCTCTGTAGTGTGGATTCAGAATGTGAAGCCGGACGAGACGGATCAGATGATGACGAAGATTGAACGTGTGCGTGAAGATCATGATGATTTTCGCAGTGTGATCCCAAGATGGTATACTGTGAACAGATAAGATTGCTGCAGGAGTGGATGTTTAAGCTCATGCAGTACTTGTGAAGAAGAAAGGAAATAAGCCGTGGCACAACCAGCATCGATACTGCTTGTTGATGATGAGCAGGACATTATTAAATTGATGGAGATTTATTTTGCTAATGAAGGATATCGAATTGTTACAGCGAATGACGGGATGCAGGCGCTGCAGCTGCTTAAGACGGAGAAGATTGACCTCATCATTCTTGACGTAATGATGCCGAATATGGACGGAATTGAAGCTTGTATGAAAATACGTGAGCAGCAGAAAATGCCGATTATTATGCTGTCCGCAAAAAGTACAGACATTGACAAAATAACGGGACTGAGCATTGGCGCCGATGATTATGTAACCAAGCCATTCAATCCGCTTGAATTAGTAGCACGGGCTAAGTCCCAGCTTCGGAGGTACCACACATTTAACGAAAGCAGAGAGAGCAAGGAGCATGAATGGGTAATTGATGATCTGGTTATTAATACCGATACACATGAAGTGTGGGTAGATAACGAAAAGATTCATCTGACTCCTCGCGAATTCGCTGTACTGGAGCTGCTGGCTCGTCATCAAGGATCGGTCCTGAGTATGGAGCAGATCTACCGCCAAGTGTGGAAAGAAGATTTCATGGAGTCGAACAATACGGTCATGGTGCATATTCGCAAACTTCGTGAGAAGATTGAGCAGGATAGTAAACATCCCAAATTTATTCAGACGGTATGGGGTGTCGGGTACAAGATGATCAAACCGATGTAAGATAATAGTATAGCGGATTGAATGAAATAAGCAGGGAGTCTCTACCATGAATTCGAAACTGATTAATACGGTCCGGTGGAAGTTTATTTATGCATTCCTATTAAGCGGCGTTTTGACTGCGGTGATTTTGTATGGCGCAGGCAAGCTCGGCGAGACAATTCTGGCCAACCAGCCCTATCCAAACTATACTATTCCGGGACAAGCGGTTCGCTGGCTCGTGAATCATATTGGCTCTGTCCCTCTGATGATTGCTGTAGGAATTATCTGTTTTGTGCTGTTTTTTTTCCTGTTCACTCGCAAAGTGATGGTTGTGCTGGACGAGATCACGGCGGGTATTCAGGAAGTAGCCAAAGGCGAATTGTCACATCGCATTGAAGTGAAAACTGCGGATGAGTTCGGAGTCGTGGCTGCGAGCATCAATCAGATGGCCGAGAAGCTGCAGCGATCGCTTCAGGAAGAGCGCAGTGCGGTTGCTGCCAAGAATGATTTGATTACCGGGATATCGCATGATCTAAGAACACCACTAACCTCCATTCTTGGATTTCTGGAATACATTGAAAAGGATCGATATCAGGATGAACTGGAAATGCGTTATTACGTCAGCATCGCCTATGAGAAGTCTTTGACCCTCCGCAAACTCATTGATGATTTGTTTGAGTATACGCGAGTGAGTGGTGGAGGTTTGCCATTATCATTAACGCCGCTGAATCTGAACCCGTTCCTGATGCAGCTCGCCGAAGAATTTGCTCCGATGCTTGAAGATGCAGGTATGACTTATAGAATTGTTGGAGGTGAGAAGCCTCTATGGATTCAGGCTGCAGCGGGAGAGCTGGTCCGAGCTTACGAGAACCTGTTCAGCAACGCTATCCGTTATGGTGCAAAGGGTAAAGTCATGGAGATTGGCCTTACGTTTGAGGATGAAGAGGCTGTTGTACGTATTAGCAATTATGGAGATCCGATCCCGGCTCAGGATTTGCCGCATCTGTTTGAGCGCTTCTATCGTGTGGATAAATCACGTTCCCGCGATACCGGAGGTACAGGGCTTGGTTTAGCAATTGCCAAATCGATGATTGAGCTGCATCAAGGCAGGATCGCTGCATACAGCGAGAACGGGCGAACGGATTTTGTTACCCGTTTTCCGATGATCCTTCCTCCTGCTCCTACTGCTCTTGAAGAATGAATGTTTCACATCCAGCATGGGCATAAATTAAGAATTTGATAAGAAGTTAACAATGCTTCTTTAAGAACTATTCGGTATGCTACCTCTATCACTTTGTCAGCAGGTTGAGGAGGATACCGATGATGAGTTCAAGGTTTAACACAGTTAGAATGAAATACATATACATTTGCGGAGCAAGTGCGGTTCTCAGCACGGTGCTTCTTTTTGTTGTCTATCAGATCATGAGCTTGGCTTATCGTCTGATGTTTCATGAAGTCGTTTGGGTTACAGCGATGGTACACTGGTGCGTCAACCATATAGGGAAGAAGCCGCTTCTTTTAGCTGCAGGTGGAGGTTTGTTTGTTTTGTTTTTCTGGATTCGCTCTCAGAAAATAGCCGAGGATCTTCAACAACTTGTTCGGGGAACCCATGAGGTTGCAAGTGGTCAGAGCCTTTCTCCCATTTGCGTTTTGAGTAGTGGTGAGCTTCGGCAGCTAAGTGACCAGATTAACGCTATTGCAGCTCGCACGGATCGGGAAGGGAGAGCGGTTCATTTATCTCGTTTGCAAAAGCATGATGTGGAAGACATAACGGATGCCCCGCCTCATAGCAGGAGTGAACGCATTGACTTACCGATTGAACTGACGCTATATGGTGTGCAGTCAGCTTTGGAAGAGCTGCTGAAAGGACCCGGCAGGCATGACGCCGAAGTGCGCCACTGGGCGAGAGCAGCATATGAACAGACCGCCCTGCTCCAGCATGCGCTGGGGGTATCCGAGAGAAAAGCAGATAAGGTTACCTCTTCGATCAAGGGTAAGTCAGAGGAAGTGCAATGTTGAGGTTGAAAATAAAACGCGCCATGTACCGACTCTATGATGTCGCTGTCATTGCATCCGTTCTGCTGGTGATTATGTATATCTATTTGTTTTCGTATGGCAAAAGTGTCATTCGGAATCAACCGGAAGCCGTGCAGCGGGTTGCGTCTACATTAATTGTGGATGTAGCCGGCCGCGAAATTGTGAGGACGGTTACACCGAACCGAGGATATTCCGAGTATGCAGGCCTGCATGAAATGCCGGACATGTTGAAAAAAGCTTTTTTGGCTGTGGAGGATCGCCGTTTCTACCGTCATGCCGGACTTGACCTTATTGGTGTTGGCAGGGCAGGAGTGCAGAACATGATCCATATGGACTGGAGCCAAGGCGGCAGTTCGATCACACAGCAGCTGGCCAGAAATCTGTACCTGAATGGCAGTAAGACCATCACTCGTAAATTCAATGAGTTATCCATTGCAATGGAGATGGAAAAGAAATATTCCAAAGACGAGATTCTGGAAATGTACCTGAATCATATTTACATGGGACGGCAGCAGTACGGAGTCAAAGCGGCAGCCTGGCGTTACTTTGGGGTGGAGGATCTGAATCAGCTGAAGCTGTGGCAGATCGCTACGCTTGCTGGAATTCCTAAAGGGCCTTCCATTTACAATCCGGTGGATGACGAGGCTCTCTCCACAGAACGGCGCAGTGTAGTCCTGTCGCTGATGCACGAACAGGGGATGATTACGAGCAAACAGATGCAGGAGGCTGCTGCCGTTGAGTATAGACCTCCTCTTGCTGAGAAGGGGAACTTGTCATCTGCCCAAACATCGGCTCGTCCCGATGGGCCCGATTACGCATCGGCAGTAGATGCTGTAATACAGGAAGCCTCCCTTCTTACAGGTAAAAGTGAGGCCGAGATTCGCTCCGCTGGCTGGACGATCCAAACGGGGTTAAATGCAGGTGCTCAGCGAGCGATTGAAGAAACATTTGCCGAGTCTGTTTGGTTCCCGGATGATCGGGAGGATCAGCAGGTTCAGGCCAGTATGGTTATCCTTGATCAGCATAACGGCGAAGTGAAGGCGGTAATGGGCGGACGGAATCCTGTGAAGGGAGATATGAATCGGGCTCTGATGGATGCAAGGCAGCCAGGGTCGGTGTTCAAACCGATCATTGCTTACGGGCCTGCTTTAGAATCAGGACGATTTCAACCGGAAAGTATGCTGCCCGACCAGCCCAAACGTTACGGCAGTTATCAGCCTGGCAATGTGGGAGGGCGGTATAGAGGCTCGGTCACTTTGTCCCAGGCGCTGCAGCAGTCCATCAATGCTCCGGCGGTATGGCTGCTCCATGAAACGGGATTAAAACAGGCAAAAGCATTTGCTCAGCAGTTAGGGATTGAATTAAGTGATGAAGATATGAACCTGTCCACAGCCCTTGGGGGCCTGCATCAGGGAGTTTCGCCAATGAAACTGGCGCAGGCCTATGCCGTTTTTGCCAATGAAGGCAGGTACAATCAGGCACATTTCATACGTGAAATCACAGATGCGCAGGGCAGCTTGATATATAGGCATCGTGCTGAACAGAAACAGGTGATAACGAAGCGAACAGCACAAGAGATGACACAGATGCTGCAGCTTGTTGTCAGCCAAGGGACCGGCAAACGTGCCCAGCTGCCTCAGAATAAAGTGGCTGGTAAAACAGGCACAACACAGGCAGCGATACCGAATGCCCCCAAAGGAGCGAACCGGGATATCTGGTTTGCCGGTTATACGCGGGAATGGACAAGTGTTGTGTGGATGGGTTTTGATCATACGGATGCTGAACATTACTTGAAGAGGGGGAGCGGTACTGCTGCGGAGTTGTTCGCGGCGGTAATGAAACGGGCGAAGCGATAATAATAATAGTTTCTTAGAATTTGCTGATCAGCGGCTATTTCTCCTTTTTATACCACAGCACACAGATGTTAAGTTATAATAGATGCTTCATATCGTATAGGGAGGAATTTATGCATAGTCGAGATGACAAGTTGGATAGAGAGGCAGAGCTGTCTTTGGCCCAAAAAGGGGGGCGGCCTGAACTTCCGGGTATCTCTGGTTTGGGTGGATGGTTAATTTTGATACAAATTAGTCTTTGGGCTTCATTGATTTTTTTACTCTCGGATATCACAAGTGTTACGGTTATTATGGATCCGGCACGATGGGAAACAATTCGCGGAGTTGATCCACAGTTGTATACGGAGGTCATTCGTCCTCTGCTATGGTTTGGTTTTATCAGCAGTATCCTGCTGCTGGCGATTGTTATTGTGAATCTTGTTCTGTTATATAGACGTAAGCGGCTGTTCACGCGGTTTATGATTATGCAGTACATCGTGAATGTGATCATCGGTGTGATGACTTGGGTTCTCATCGCTCAAAGCGAAGTGGGAAGAGATGAACATGTGCTGGATGCGACACCTGCGTTTAACCTCATCGTTCGCTCTCTGCTGACATGCTGTATTTTTATTCCGTATCTCCTCAAGTCGGTTCGTGTAAAAAATACGTTTATCAAGTAATGAGGAAGACATGTGTTTGAATGGATGCAAAATAAAATGAAAAACCCATTGTCTACAAGAGCTGTGCTTGGCAGCATTCCAGCTTGGAGACAATGGGCTTTTTTTGCAAGAAGATCAACGCTCTCGAAAGCTTGTTTCATTTTGGAGCTGATTTGACGCGGGTTGAGCGGGATAAGCTGCGGATCATCTGGTTTAATACCTCCGACAGTACAAGTCCTACAGCGATGGCACCGGATAACATGAGCGCTTTGGCGGCCATCTCCATGGCTGCACTGTAGTTGTTTTGTACAAAGCTGCGCATCGCATTATATGCAAGTCCTCCCGGTACGAGTGGAATGATACCTGCCACGCTGAAAATAATAACAGGTGCCCGAAACATGCGGGAAAACAGCTGACTGATCACACCCACCGCAATCGTGGCCGCCAATGTGGCCGGAACGGCATCTGCTGCATATTCAAGCACGATATAGATGATCCAGCCGATCATACCGACAAATCCACCGTGAAGCAGCATTCGTCTTGGGGCATTAAAAATAATGCCAAACGCAGCTGACGCGATAAAGCTGGTCAAGGCTTGTCCAATAAAATGGAGCATTATTCTGCAACCCTCCGTCTTACATAAAAAGTGAAAATACAACTGCAATGCCCGTGCCAATGGCAAAGGCAGTCAGAAAAGCTTCGGCACCCTTGGATAAGCCGGACACGAGATGTCCGGCCATTAAGTCGCGTACCGCATTCGTAATCAGCAGCCCCGGCACCAGCGGCATCACAGATCCGATAATAATTTTGTCCCGCTCAAATCCTGCCCCCACATATACCAGGAAAAAAGCAAGGATACCGATGACAAAGGAAGCGGTAAGCTCCGCAAAAAATTTGACACGTACCCAGCGGTGAAAGAGAATGACCGCTGCATAACCGCATCCGCCGCAGATCAATGCCGGGAGAAAATCACCCCAGCCTCCACCAAACATAATAGTAAAGCAGGCGCTGGAGATCGCGGCCGCGGCCAGCTGAACAGCGTACGAATAACCGGAAGGTTTTCGTTCAATCTCAAGCAGCAGTTCGTGCGCTTCCTGAACGGTCAGCTGGCCTTCTCCAATACGGCGCGAGACGGCATTAACCTCAGACACTTTGTCCAGATCTGTTGTGCGTTCGGAGATTCGAATCAGCTTGGCGGGCTCGGTAGCATCCACCGAGAAAAAGATGCCTGTGGGCACAACATAGCTGTGGGAATGAGGCAGACCCAGCGCAGCTGCCATACGTTTCATCGTATCTTCGACGCGGTAGGTTTCGCCGCCACTTTGAAGCATGATTTTGCCAGCGAGCAGACAGATGGCGATCACACGGGATTGCTCCGATGTTTCAGCAGCACGCTGACCTTTATTATTCATCTCCGGTTCGGGTTCAACTGGAGATGGTGTATCGTGACGTATGTATTCCAACCGGATCAGGCTCCGTTTCATATGTGATAAGGCGCAGCATCGACACCATTGTATCATATTTCATACGCCGACAAATAATCACGGGACACGTTGGTATAAGGGCTTTCCGCAAGGAGTGAGCTGCGTGCAGTCACAGGTGAAGCTTGGGATGGGATTTAAAAAAGCTTCGCCCAATCCGAAAGGACAGAGGCGAAGCCTGCAGCTTACATCAACAGCGTGATGACAAGCAGTTCATACAGCACTAACGGCAGAATCGTTGGACCAAACAAGGCACGTGGTTCAGGATAACCATGCATCGGTGTCACCTGGAGGTACAGAATTCCGCGATCTGCGCTGATAATGACACCTTCCCAGACCTGACTGTCGATGTTCTGAACTTGTACTTTTTTGCCGACATGCTGCCGAACGGTATGATGAAGCATATCCCGTACACGCTGCACGGATTGCAGCAGGGGTTGATTGGCCTGATATACAACACGGGCGGATGTTGTGGATGGTGATTCAGACATGATGCTCAATCCTTCCTCAAAGTAAAATCGTTCTTACTTCAAGGTATGCATTCGCCTACAAAAGGTGATTACACATAGGTCATCTTGAGCGCTCCACGGCCGCTTTCGCAGCTAACCTGACCCAGTGCGCCATTTACAAAAGTCATCTGAGGTGGAATATGACCCAGATCTACTTCATATAAAATAGGCACATTCAGATCACCAAGTGCGGAAGACAGGGCATCGGTAAACGTAAAATCATCTGTGTCGGAATAACCGTCAGGTCGCCCAAACAGGAAACCATTCGTACCGGCAAACCATCCGGCTTGTCTCATCTGCCACAGGCGGCGATAGATATCACTTGCGTCCATCTCGCAGCTTTCCAGATACCAGATCGTTCCTTCGTCAGTGCAGTACTGCTGCAAATAGGTTTCTACCGGTGCAAACGGAGTGCCGATCAGGCAGCTGATCGTGTCCATACAGCCTCCAAGTAATCGTCCGGCAAAACGGACCGGGGCATCTGTATCTTCGGCAGCTCCAAGCTGCTTCCAGCGGGATGGCGTATCCAGATTAAAGCCGGGCAGCTCCATATTCCATTCGGATTGATAATGTGTGGAGGAGATCTGTGCAGCTTCTTCTCCAGCACTGGTCTGCAGTACATCCAACCAGCGGGATGTAACGGAATCCTGTTCACTTAATCGAAGATCTATGAAGTTAGTGCCGTGGGCTGAAGCTGATCCGGTTATTAACGTATAAGCAAACAGGAACGTACTGGTATCCGAGTAACCCAAAATCCATTTGGGAGGTGACTTTTTCAGCGCATCCCAGTCCAGCAGGGGCAGTATGTCCATTAGAAACTGTCCTCCCCATGGAGGAATGACAGCCTGAATTCCCGGATCAAGCATAAACGCATTCAGTTCTGCGGCGCGAATTTCTTTGGGAGCACTCACACATTTGGAATTGCTGCGCAGTGAAGAGCCTTCCTTAACCTTGAAACCAAGGCGCTCCACATGATTTTTGCTGTGCTCCAGATAGTGATGCATGGACGGGCTTACACCACTGGAAGGTGCGGTTAGTCCGATGGTATCGCCCTTCACGAGTGGCTTTGGGTAACGGATGGAACGCTGGTTCATTCATAACACACCTTTCATTTAAAGTGCGACTGTATTACTTGTTTACGGGTATTTCTAAAGAGAAAGGAGAACGGCTTTGAACAGGGTAAGAGTAAATCTCCATGCTCAGTTTTCCTTTTGCTGCTGTCCCATTAGAAATGGTAACCCATGCTTCGGCTGTGCCGTGTTCACCGGAAGGACTCCAACCGGATTCTTTCACATCAAAATCTTTTCCGGTACTGTCCTTGATATTAGTGAAGGAGAGCCCTGAGGTCGCATTTTCGGCATCAGCAGCGGAAAAATGCATAATGGTATCCTTACCTTTGGTCTTGTAGTCTAGAAGGGTTAATTCTTGCGGTCCGCCTTCGATTTTATTAGAAGATGGATCAACTTTAATCATCAGTTTATCCTTATCCAGTGCTGAAAGTCCAGATGCTTGCAGGGTCAGTTTCTTAGGTATCGAGAAATACATGCTCTCAAAAAATACAGAAGTCCCGTAACCCCCAATGGAAGCTCCGTCCGTTCGCCAAGCTCGGCCTTGTTCATCGACCAGCTGCAGATCACGGATGCCAAAAATCTTTTTGCTATTGTTTGCATCATACTGGATATCCAGCACAAGCCTTGTCGGGTATAAAGTGGCCTGTTCAACAGTAAATCGCTGCCCGTCAAGAGTGATAGTTTGGTTAACGGGGATGACCTTTTTCATGTTTTTGGTGAGAGTGTGATCTACTGGAAAAGTGATTTTCCACGTATTATTTGTTTTCTCCAGACGATTTTTAAAGACAACGGTCAGTTGATCTGGCGGTAAAGATTCATTGAATGATACGTCAATAATATCCTCATAGGTAGGACTTTCCGATTCCGATACAGGTTTGGGTGAAGAGTAACTAAAGGCAACCGGAAGATGTTTACCATTTTCATCAAGCAAGTCGATGTCATAGTCGAATTTTTCCGTATCTTTCATATTCTTCATCTTATAAAAAATAACCATTCGTGACTCGTCTGTAATAATGCCTTCCACGGTTACAGAGCCCCCATCATGCTCGTCGGTGATGCCGACCTTCTGCAGCAGGGACTGATCAATAGCCATCATGAGTCCTTTATCCTGCCGGATCAGACTGACGACACCTTCCATGCCAGGCAGCTGCTCCACAAAGGACGCAAATGCAGGAGACACGCGAATACAGCCAGTAAATAACAAAATGATGGCAGCTGCCGAGATAGAACTGGTAAGCCAGCGCAGTCTGGATTTTCGTTTACGGGAAGCTTGCTCGATTCCGGCCCGAACAGCGCGCGATGCCGCAGCGTCCGGTACGCTCATTGCATCATATTCGGTCTTCCGAGCCTGCAGACGTTCTTCCAATGCTTCAAACGGGTGATGTTCGTTGGTCATGATGATTGTTCTCCTTTCGGTTCAAGTTGATCCCGGAGCTTTCCAAGGGCGCGGTGCAGCCGTGATTTTACCGTACCTGCCGGGATTTCCAGAATATCAGCCACTTCGGTCAGCGAGAAACCTTCGAAGTAACTTAGAATGATGATTTGTTTATATTCCGGTTCCAGTGCTGCTACTGCAGCAGCCAGATCCGGGTCCTCGGGACGATCCCAGCGGCCGGATTCCTGGATTTCCGTGACCGGGCTGAACCGGATTATGCGTTTCCGCTCGTCTGCACAGTAATTTAGAAGAATGCGGATCAACCACGTACTGAAGTAAGAGGGTTCTTTCAGTTTTTTGAGTTTGCGGTATGCCCGGTAGGTTGCTTCCTGTATCGCTTCCAGAGCATCGCCCTCATTATGCAGATACGCATAGGCGATCCGGTACAGGCGGCTCTGATGCATTTCCATTAAGGCTGCAAAAGCTGCAGCATCCCCCTTTTGTGCAGCGCGCGTAAGTTCGGTAGGGGTCACAAGGCTCCTCCTTTGTTGATGTTGTTTCATATTAGACAGGGAAAGCGGTCAAACGGTTCTTGTATTCAAAAAAAATTATTCATGCTGCTTGGAGAAAGTTCCTCTGCATTATACAGCGAATAACCGTCAAACCTCCTAGAAGCATGCTGCTCCATGAGAGTCTGACGGTTATAAGTGTATCCTTTATCCTTCGTGGCCGTATCTCGAATCCATTCTATTTGCGGAGCGTCTCCACTGCCTGCTGCAGGCGCGCTGCTGCAGATGCATTGCCTCGCTGCCGTGCAATGTCCAGTGCCGTTGGCTGTCTGATCCGTATGAAAGGCTGCGGTATGAAGCGCATGCTGTCCATCACTATCAGCGATATTTGTGGATGCGCCATGTTCCAGCAGTAGACGGATGACTTGGACTGAACGTTCTCCAGCCAGTGCGGCGTGCAGAGCGGTATTGCTGGGAATGAAGGAAATGAGGGAGTGGGAGATGGCATTTACATCTGCTCCATGCTCAAGTAACAGCTGCACACTCGCTGCTTGTCCATAATGTGCGGCATATCCCAGAGGAGTTAAGCCGTCCTGATTTTCCGTATTCGCCAGTTCCGGATGCGCCTCAAGCAGAGACTTCAGTCCTGCCGCCTCGCCATCTTGTGCAGCTTGAAACAGCTGATTCACCTGTTCTGTATAATGCTTCGCTTCGTTCATCTGTACAAAACCTCCTCTTTCTCGTCCTGTGAATGGTTATGATGCCTGCTGAGATATTGCAATTATAGGCCATTCAATTCGGCAGCGCTTCTTCAAAATCACCTTTTTTCCGGTACAGAGAAGGAGGGAGATGAAACCTTTTGGTGAACAGCGAGCTGAATGAGCCTGGACTCTCGAAGCCGACGCTTAAACAGATATCGGTGACAGGCAGGTCGGTGTCCACTAACAGCTTCCTCGCGGCTTGCAGTCGTCGTTCTGTCAGAAATTGATGCGGCGAAATGCCAAACAGCTTTTTATAGCTTCGAAGAAAATGATTTACAGACAGATGTGCCGCCGAGGCAGTCTCTGTCAGCGTTATGGCTTGGTCATAGTAAGCAGCCATATATTCATGTCCAATATAGACTCTGCGATATAACTCTTCTCTTGTTGAAGATTTCGCCGCATCAAGGGCATGCATTTCGGACCTGATTTCATGACGTAAAACGAGCATATGCAGTGCAAGCTGATGAAGCTGTTCCTCCAGCTCCCAAGGATCTGTTAATGGAGAAATATAGGAGGAACGCAGCCTTTCAATCGCAGTACCCAGGTGATCTCCCATAGGATATGTGCGTTCAACCCAATCCAATGTCAGGGGAGTGGACGAGGCATAAGGCTCATGCAGCAGATTCAGATCATTGCTGCTGACACTGCGGTTAACCTCTTCGACGAATCCCGGAGGGAAGAAGACACAGAAAGATTCAACGGGTACAGGAGAGTCGATATGGAGCTGATATTCCTGACTGGCATTCAGCAGCAGGTATCGCTCCTGACCGACTGTAAAATGTCCGTGACCCGCTTCGTACAGTGTTGTTCCATGACGAAACGTTTTCAGAGACAGAGCTCCTTGTCCTTTCCAATCAAACTGCGATCTGGACTCATGCAGGATGAACGGCACGGATCTTTGCGTCGTTTTATGTTCAGACCCTTTGTTCATTGCGGATCTTCGCCAAGATGTTTTGCAGCGAGACGCTGCTTCGCGGCTTCTAATGCCGGAATGGCAAAATGGGCAAGGGGAGTGGGCAGTTTATGCAGCGGGAACCAGCCAATCTGACCAATGGCTCCGCCTGCTTCCAGGTTACATGCTGTTCCGCCAAGGACTTTGGTGGAGTAGAGCACAGATATCCAGTGCTCCTGAAGCTCGGGACGAATCGTCTCCGCAGTGCAGAGCAGCCCATCGATGATGATATCCAGATTAACTTCTTCCTTAATCTCGCGGATCACAGCCTTTTCCAGTGTTTCGTACGCATCTACTTTTCCGCCGGGAATGCTCCAGGTATGCTGCTCTGGTGCACGATTACGCCAAACAAGCAGTACCTCGCTGTGTTCGTTGAGGATCACCGCACCTACCCCGATTCGTGGAGCAGCATCTGTAGAACTGCTGCCCTCGGCAGCTTCTGCTGACTCATTGTAACTGCCGGAAAGCAGGTATTGATGGGGATCGGAGCTGACGAGAGAAGCAGGTACTGGCTGAAATGCAATCGGGTGTCCGGTCTGGGCGGACCAATCCGCTGCCAGAATGCTCATGGAGATCAGATCGTATTGTGTGCCGTCCCGCAGTACAGCAGCCCGATGGCGTCCTTCTTCACGGAAGCCAACCTTCAAGTACGCCCGTCTAGCAGCTTCGTTGTATTCAATCACGTCCAGAGCAATCCGATTCAGGTTCAATTCATGGAATGCGTATCGCAAAATCAAGGCAAGCGCGTCACTGCCGTAACCCCTGCCGCGATCACTTTCATTACCGATACCAATGGCCAGCTGTGCAGAGCGGTTATTCCATTCAATCCGATAAATGGCTACAAATCCGATAAATCGGTTGTCGTCGAGAGTGCGCAGTGCAAACTCGAAATCCTGACCGTTCCGAACCGACGAGGTTCCGACTTCATCCGATGTTTGTGGGGTCGCAATATCTGTATCCATGTTACGCAAGTATTCATAGTTATCCGTGAAATATGCGATCTGCATGCGATCTTCAGGGCAGGGTGCCGTGAGTTTGACCTTGGAGCCTTGAAAAGCATTATATTGACGAGTCATGCCGCACCTCTTTTGGTTGATATAACATCCTTCGTTCATCCCATTATACTACAGCCGATAGGAATACCGAACATACCCGTTAAATTGTTTGTTTTCGAGAATAAGAGATTGGCGTCCGAGATATTTATGAAATTCAGAAAAGATTTTTGCACAAAAAAACAGCCGCGAGGGCTGCTGCTTCCTAATTATTTTAAGTTATTCAATAAATTCTTCATTTTTTTATAATGTCCGCTAACCCGATCCGCCATGTAATTGTACAGCAGTTGGTTCTCGGAAAGCATGGCCATCTCCCGGTCAATATCCACGTTGTTGTTGTTATTGTTCATGGCTGTTTCATTGTTCTGCATGACTCGGTACTGTACAATGGATGCGTTAGGATTGGTCACGGGGAAATGTTTCTCGTGTGTCCGCTGCATTCTAAGCTGTCCTGTTTTGCCATTCTCGATAATACGCCGCAGCTCATCCTGAAACTCAACGGTAGTGTTCTTGTAATTCGGCGTATCTGCGTTAGCGATGTTGTTGGTGATGGCCTGATGCCGCGCGTTCAATGCTTGCAAAAGAGATTCATTCCGTTTGGAAGTATTGGTTTCGATCATGCTGAGATCCTCCTTCACCGCAATCGAAATGCAGTTATCTCTATTTTAAGAAATTTGCCCACACACTGTCAAGGTAACGAACAAATTCAAGCATCGCCTCTCATACAAAAAAAAGACAAGCACATGATCGATCTGACTCCGATTCAAGAAGCCGATTATCCTCATTACTCGTCTTTGTCGTTGGTAAGTTCTCTTCAATTCGATTCAGGAGAGCGGTTAATATTTTTGCCGTAATAAATTTCGTCCATCTCCAGCTTCAGCCACTCGGTAATCTCCTGCTGTTCGGCCTTGCTCAGCTTGTCCTTGGTGTATCCGAACAAATAATTATCCAGATCGAATTCCTTCAGCTTGCATTTGGTGTGGAAAATGTTCTCCTGATATACGTTCACGTCAATCATGTCGAACCCGCTTTTGATCTCGTCCGGGATATAGTTCTGGATAGAGCTGATCTCGTGATCAATAAACAGCTTGCGTCCGCTCGTATCCCTCGTAAAACCACGCACCCGATAATCCATAATCATAATGTCCGTATCGAAAGAATGAATCAGGTAATGCAGCGCTTTAAGCGGTGAAATCTCGCCACAGGTTGACACATCGATATCTGCACGGAAGGTGCTGATGCCTTCGCTGGGGTGAAATTCGGGATAGGTGTGCACGGTGATATGGCTTTTATCCAGCTGCATCACGACATTATCGGGCAGGGGGCCGGGCGATTCATCGAAGGATTCTTCGGGAATCTCGACGATCGGACCTTCGGATACCAGCATCGTTACACTGGCGCCCTGCGGCACGTAATCCTGCTGCGCGACATTCAGGACGTGGGCTCCGATGATGTCCGACACATTTTTCAAAATATGCGTCAGCCGATCTGCGTTATATTGTTCATCGATATATTCAATGTAAGCTTCACGTTCTTCTTTGGTCTTGGTGTAGCAGATATCGTACATATTGAAACTGAGCGACTTGGTGAGGTTGTTGAACCCGTGCAGCTGAATGCGCTGCTCTGGCGTTAAAGTCATGGTTGCAGTTCCCCTTTGTCCCATACGACATAATAATCGCAGTTTTAATACTACTTATACCCAACCTTGCCCGAAAAAAAACATGAAATTGCGTAATCCGAAACCCAAAAGGTGCTCATCATTCGTCATAATCAGGTTTCTCATCAGGTCACATAATCCGGCATGTGGCTGAAAAAATGCCGCACAGCATCAGCTGCACGGCATCCAACGTTAAAAGGGCAGGTCTTCATCATAGCCGTAATCATTCATGCGTTCTTCCTCTGCGACAGACTGAATGTCTTCCGAGGTTACGGTGATAATGGGGTAGTGCTCCTGCTGCTGTTTTTTGACCGCCTTTTCCTTCACGAAACGCGGACTGCCTTCCCCGGCATCTTCGTCATAGACAAGCAGCAGACCATCGCTTTTACGAAGCAGCAGGTCATCCCGGGCAGTGAACTGCCACGGTCCGATATACGGCTGTTTGCTGATGGCGCCATAATAATCCACTCCGGACAGAATGGAACGGTAGTATTCCTGCTTGTCTTCTTTCCACTGTTCCTCGGGGTTCTGAAAGGCCGTTATAATCGACAGCTTCAGATGCGGATAGTTCTGTTTCAGTTCAAGCACTACCTCGCATGCCCATAGGTCCACACCGTATTGTCCGGGGGTGAGCACCCATTCGAGTCCATCTTCCACAAGCGGAGTAAGGCGGGAAGCGATGGCTTTCTTAATAAAGGGAATGCCTTCGTGCTTCTGTCCAAAAATCTGCAGTTCATGGGCACGGTACCCGGTGATGAACAGGTTTTGCAGCGTGATGCCCTCCTTTCAGACGGACGGTATGAACGATGTCACGCAGCATCTGTCCGTCTTCATATGAGCTCCTTATTGTTCAGGTGCAGTCTCTCCGCGGAACGGATACAGGAATGGCTTCGGAATATCCGTCTCAAACGTCATTAACTTGCCGGTTGTCGGATGAATAAAGGACAGCACACGTGCATGCAGCCCCAGACGTCCAAGATCTCTCGTGCGTGCACCGTATTTGCGGTCCCCGGCAATCGGATGACCAAGGTCCTCCATATGCACACGAATCTGGTTTTTGCGGCCCGTTTCCAGACGAACTTCAAGCAGGGAGAACTCTCGATTCGACTTCAGACGCTTATAGTGAGTAATGGCATGCTGTCCATCGTTCGGACGAGGACTGGAGTACATCTTCAGCGTTTTGGTTTCCTTGAGCCAGGAGGAGATGGTGCCTTCTTCCTGAGTTACGGCGCCCTCAACGAGTGCGACATAAACACGATCCTGTACGTTTTCTTTCCAGTTGTTCTGCAGCTGCTGCTGCACCTCTTCGCTTTTGGCAAACATCATCACACCGGATGTATCCCGGTCCAGACGATGTACAACGAAAATCCGGTTTAGCGGATTCGTACGACGGACATGTGCCATCAGCTGGCGATAAGCGGTCAGATCATCACTCTTGTCAGCTGCGATAGACAGCAGGCCGGCTTCCTTGCGAATGACAATGATATCGTCGTCTTCATGCAAAATGTTGATGCCCGTCAGGGAAGGAGCGGCGACAGCACCTTCTTTGCTGATGAACACAGTCTGTCCAGGCGTCAGCGGCTCGTTAAACTTGGTCACGACTTTCTCATCCACGGATACTTGCCCACGTCCCAAAATGGATTTAACGGCATTGCGTCCTGACTTCAGATGTTTCAGCAGGAAATGAAGCAGTTCATCCGGCTCCGTTACTTTGTACTGGCGCGGCGGTTCGGATTTGCGATAATGTGCACTGCCTGGACGCTTGGATGCCGCGGCCGGCTTGGCCGCTTTACTACCGCTTTTGGTAACGCCCGCGGGCGAATGGGAGGCGGAAGCTTGTTTGGCAGCGTTCCCCGAGCGAGGGGAAGGAGGTTTTGATGAGGAAGCATTGGAGCGGCCGGATCGCGGCTGGGAGGAACCTCCGTATGATTTTCCTTTGGCAGATGTACTGCCCGTTGAGCGTTTGCGTTTATTCATAGATACTATCTCCTTCTGAACAGCCTGTACCCTTTGTGTGCATACGATCCGTTCAATTCGTTATGCAGTTCAATATACCATTAACCGCACCGAATTAAAAATAGGTTCCTCAAATCTGCAGCCCATCCAATCCGAAGAGTTTTCAGTTTCATAGAATATGTTATCCCACAGCATTGGAGGTGTTACTTTCATGGGCGTGTTTCTCGATATGAGAACCTCGGAGAACTCGGGATACGTAGGAGCGCCAGGGCTTCCCTTATCCGAATCCCCTGAAGCCTTCGGCGCAATTGGTCTTCAAACGCAGGGGGTCATTAATCCGATCATTACCTTGAACGGTACGGTGGGTGTAACAGGAGAACTCGGCGATACGTTTACTGTAGAGATTGTACGCGGTTTTCTGTACGATCCGTTCTTCATCATCTATCGTGCACAAGGAACAATCGGCCAGAATGGTGGTGCCGAGTTCCATTCGTTTACAGCTCAGGATCTGGCTGCACCACCAGCGCTGGAAAGTGTATATACTTCGTTCATCTCGGGTGTGTCTACAGCCGTGCGGACTGGGCCGGAGATGTTCTATGGCATTGCTGCGACAAACTAATCAAATAAAGGCATGCATGATTTCGGGTACAGCTCGGAGGGAGGAAGAATTGTACAACCACCCGACGTGTTTTGCCAAACAATCTTTTGACCCGACCAGCGCACAGCTCATGTTTCAGCATGTTTCGTTTCAATTAAGGTGATATGCAAAACCCCCGACCTCGGCAGGCGGGGGTTTTGCATTATCGTATACAGCTGTTCTGTGCACGTCCCGTATGAGAGCGGATCAGGTTAGAGGAAAAAGGGAAGTGGATGAATGCAGATTAGTTGGCGCGTCCTTTCAAAATCATGTTGTTGGCTTTACCAAAATCGATGGCAACTTTACCTGTAAGTGCTGCTGTTCGCTCGGCTAGAATGACAGCGTTGACGCCGCAGGAGAAAAGTGCCACATCAAAATCATCCTTGTGGGCTTGAATCCATTCCAATGTTTCATCCATCTGATCGTAGTTGTCAAACGGAATTGAGCTTACAAGGTTGAGATGGTAAGGCTCCTTAATTAGTGCGGCCTGTAACTCTTCCAGCTCACGTGTCACGAGCAGCACTCGTTTGCCAGCAAGCATCTGCCAGAACCGCGGCACCTGCACAAGTTCACGATTCACACAAGCATGACAGGTCAGCGCAGGTGAGATGCCGTAGTGAGCAAATATCATATCGGTCAGCGGCCGCTTGAGATAATCCGGGGCTTTGATCATGCTGTCTCCGCGTGGAAGGACACCGACAATAGTGGCACGCTTCAATGAAGAGGCCACTTCGTCCCGCATCTTCAGGTTGGGCAGCCGCAGCCCCTTTTGACCAAGATTGGCTTTTACCGCCCAGCGTTCCTGAAGCACCTGTTCCATCGGCCACACCGTTTCTTGTGACATGACGATATTCTCGCCATCCCCCACACGCACCAGTGAGAAGGGACGCTGCTCCCGCAAAGCCGTTTCGAGCTGGTCCAGCACTTCCTGCATTTCCAGATAAATCGAATTCATTCGAAACCTGCCTCCTTTGAAAATCAAGCTCCTCTATTCTATGTTGCGAGAGAAACCGTGATCTGTGCGTTCGACCCGCAGAAGATAACTTGGGATGTATATCAATCTATTTATAGGAAAATCAGTACATATGTCGGTGCCGGAATGATAAGCAGTTCATACGTTATATAGTGCTGGCAGTGAAGAAATCTACGAGCAGGCGATCAGCGCAATAAAAGAGTTTCGTAGACAGAGGCTGCTAAAAAACTATGAAAACGTCTGTACTTGCCCACACCGGCTTACAGCGTTATGAGGAGGAAGGGTATGTCCAGGAAAGTTGTCATTGAAATTAACTTTAATAATTACGGGCTGGACCCGCAGCGTCTGACACGTGAATGGCTGGAGCGCCGCATGACGATTTTTCGCACATTCACACTGCACTGTCTCAAGGCGCAGACGAATCAGGATTTCCTTACGGTAGTGAAGCTCTCGAAGGAATCCGGGGAGTTAATGCAGGAGATACTGGCGGGCCAGGAGCCGCTGCCATCCAATGTTCGTTTTGGAACCCACATTGAGAGTGTCAGAGCTATTCTGGAATTTGCCAAAGATGCTGAAGACATCTATATTGCGCGTCTGGATTCGGACGATTTGTATCATAAAACATTCGTACAGCAGCTCTACGATGTGCAGCCGCAGCCTGGCACGATGGCCTTGATTAACCAGAACGGCTATCTCTGGGACAGTGTAAACAACGAGATGGCGCCGGCGTTCCATCGCTCTCCGCAATTTTATGTGTATCTCTACAAGACGGCGGAATATGCCGCAGGATACCGTGTCAAACTTCCAGGCCGAGGTACGCACGGCAATGTTATCGACCTGCCGCATGAGCTGCTGGCGCCGCGGAACTACGTGAACATTGTGCATTCCAGCAACACATCGGTTAAAAAGGTACCGCCTAAAGATCGACTCACCCAAGAAGAGATGGCTCAGGTTTTACGCGAATTCATGAACTAAACAGGAGGGGATTCATCCATGATTCAAGGACAAACGATTCTGGTCACCGGAGGAACAGGCTCCTGGGGCCAAAAGCTGACTGAGGTGCTGCTGGCGCAGAACCCGGCGGAGATTCGCCTGCTTTCCCGGAACGAATATGCACAGATTGCGATGCAGCGGGAATTCAATCATGATCCGCGCCTGCGTTTCATCATTGGAGATATTCGGGATTACCGGGCGGTGGAGGATGCGTGTAAAGGCGTAGATGTGCTCTTCCATCTGGCTGCCTTGAAGCATGTTCCCGTCTGTGAAGACCAGCCCGATGAGGCGTTCAAAACAAATGTTATCGGAACACAAAATATTATTCGTGCAGCCATTCGTATGCAGATTCCGAAAGTGATCGATGTTTCTACTGACAAGGCGGTTGATCCGATTAACGTGTACGGCATGACCAAGGCACTGGGCGAAAAAATGATGATTCGTGCCAACTGGCTGAGCGAGAAAACGCGTTTTGTATGTATCCGCGGCGGTAATGTGCTGGGTACTAGCGGCAGTGTGGTACCTCTATTCCGGCGGCAGATTGATGAAGGTAAAAACCTGACCATCACAGATGAAGGCATGACGCGCTTTTTCCTGACACGTACCGAGGCCATTCACCTGCTGCTCAAAGCAGCGGAAGCAGCGGTGGGCGGGGAGACCTTTGTGATGAAAATGAAAGCCTGCAGCATGACCGATCTGGCTTCCGTCATGCTGGACCAGGCCGGCCGCCCGTCTGGCGATTACAAAGTGACAGGGATTCGGCCGGGGGAGAAACTGCATGAAGTGCTGATCTCGCCATTTGAAGCACCGCGTACACGTCAGTACGATGCGCAGTATTATGTCATTTTGCCGGAGCATCCTGACCAGGAATTGACAAAGCATTATGATCATCTGCCGCGTGTGCAGTTTGCCCAATACCGTTCGGACAGTGAAATGATGAACAAACCGGCTATCGCCGCGTTTTTACGGGCAGGAGGCTATATCAACTAAGGAAGGGAGGCGGAACGTTTGGAGGTGGAAGATATGAATGAACACAGCCCGTATCCCGAACAACAAGGACAGAAAAAAGACGAGAGACATGCAGCACGCATTCATGACCGCTCCCTCAAGGCTGTGGTCATTGGTCTGGGCTACGTTGGTCTGCCGATGGCGGTCGAGATGGCACAGGCCGGTTATCGGGTGCACGGCATAGATATTGATGCGGACAGAACAGCCAAGCTTCGTGCAGGCCGTTCCTATATTATCGGTATCGAAGATGCTGTGCTTCAATCCCTGATCGAAGCAGAACTGTTCTCGGCAGGTACGGATTACCAAGCAGCTGCTGAGGCAGATGTGGTCGTGATCTGCGTGCCAACCCCGCTGACGGATGCACACCAGCCGGATATATCCTATATATCATCAGCTGTTGGCGCCATGACTCCCCATCTTCAGGAAGGCTGCCTGGTCATTCTGGAGAGCACAACGTATCCGGGTACAACGGAAGAACATGTGAAGCTGCCGGTAGAGGAAGCACGCGGCTGGACAGCAGGTGAGCACTTCCACGTCTGTTACTCTCCTGAGCGCGTGGACCCGGGCAGTGTGCATTATGGTGTGAAAAACACCCCCAAAATCATTGGCGGCTCTACTCCAGCCTGTCTGAGTTATGGTGCACAATTTTACGGCTCGTTTCTGAATGAAGTGGTTCCGGTAAGTTCAACGACTGTAGCCGAGACCGCTAAACTGTTCGAAAATACGTTTCGCAGCGTAAACATTGCGCTGGTCAATGAACTGACCCCGGCCTGTGAGCAGATGGGTGTTAACATCTGGGAAGTGCTTCAGGCAGCGGCAACGAAGCCGTTTGGTTATATGCCGTTCTACCCCGGCCCAGGCATTGGCGGGCACTGCATCCCGATTGATCCGATCTATCTGTCCTGGGCGGCCAGCCGTCAAGGATCGGAGCTGCAGTTTATCCAGCTTGCAGATGCCACCAACAGGCAGATGCCGGAGCATGTGGTGCGGCGTGCAGCAGCTCTGCTGGAGCAGCGCGGCCGTTCTATTCGCGGCGCCCGCGTTGTACTGGCGGGAATGGCGTACAAAAAAGACATTGACGACCTGCGCGAATCGCCAGCGCTTGACGTATTCCGGCTGCTGCGCGAGGCGGGAGCCGAGGTTGTTTTCACCGACCCGATGGTACCGGTCTTCCGGCAGGATGACGGCACGATGCTCCAATCTCGGACCGCTTCGCCGGAATTGTGGACATGGGCTGATCTGGTGATAATCACAACCGACCACTCTGCGTTCAATTATCAGGAGATGGCGGATCATGCTCAGCTGATTTTTGACACACGCAATGCGACTGCTTCATGCCGCGGGGGAAACATCGTTGTACTGGGCCAGCCGACAGGAAAAGAAGCAAATCGAAAACGTTTAGAAGCGGGGCAGGAACTTCTAGAAGTAAGACAAGAACATCCGGTAAAAAATGATAAATATCAAGAAAAAGGTGATAAACACCTGGCAGCAGGCCAAACGCGGCGAGAAGTGAGCAAAATACCGGATGCAGCGCGCAAAGATACTGCGTCGGTTCGAAATGACGAGAATGACAAAGCGAACGAAAACCGTGACCGCGCTCAGACTCGCAGGGCTCATCCAGACGGAGAAAATGCGCACGGAAAAACGGGAGATGACTATGGCCAATCATGACCGGGTGAACGAACGTTACTATGGAGAGATCAATTCGGAGGATTCCCACGAAGCGACGAGAGCCCGCGTGCACTGGATGTGCCGCGAGACAACGGGCAGACGTATTCTAGATGTCGGATGCAGCCAGGGGATTACGTCCATTTTGCTGGGAAGGGAAGGCTTCCGCGTGACAGGGGTCGATCTGGAGGAAGGCAGTATCACTTATGCGCAGCAGGAGCTGGCCAAAGAATCGAAGCCGGTGCGTAACAATGTGGATTTCCGCATGCTGGATATTACGCAGTGGAAGGCCAGAACGAAGTTTGACACAATCCTGCTGGGAGAAGTGCTGGAGCATTTTGCACATCCCGAGACATTGTTGACGCATTTGCATCGCCTGCTGGAGGAGGAAGGCACACTGATTGTGACGGTTCCCTATGGCTATCATCCATTCCATGATCATAAACAGACGTTCTATGCGGGCAATTTGGCAATGTGTCTGATGCCGTATTTTGAAGTACTGAAATTGGAAGTGCATCATAAATATCTATGTTGTACGGCGCGTAAGCGAGAGAAAGCACAGCTTCATATGAAGCCGGACTTGAATCAGGTACTGGACTGGATGAAGCTGGATCATACGCATTTTACCGAGGTGGAGCAGCAGCATCTGCGGTCCATGAAACAGCGCAAAAAAGCACTGGACAGTGCTGTCGATCAGTTGAAACGCCTTCGCCGTCAGGAGAACGAGGAAAGATAGACGGTGTGCTGTGACAGTGAGTTCCGCCGCACGACTCTAACGATCTGCAGGAACCTTATTTAGTTTATTTAGGCAGGATGAGAAGTGTAACGATCTCCAGCGACGCTATTTCTCGTAAAACGGACGAAATGCCTTGAATTTACACCCGAATCGCGAAAATAGCGTTCCTCGGAATCGTTACATTTTTAAAAGGCTTGAAATGAACAAAATAACGTCATCTGGAATCGTTAGCCGCAGCAGCAGGCGTAAGTGGAGTAAGTAGGTGAGCCAGTAGTGAGTAAGTGAGTAAGTGAATAAGTCAGTCAGTAAACCAGAGCGAGTAGTAAGTGAGTAAGAGAGAGTGTGTATGAGTAGTTGTGTGCTGAATGAGTAAGTAGGCGAGTAAGTAAAGTTAAAGTTAAAGTTAAAGTTAAAGTTAAAGTGATGCAGAAGCGTGAATTAGTACGGGTACGACAGGAAGGGGCTTGAAACGTGATCACCATCAGTTTGTGTATGATTGTGAAAAACGAAGAACGCAAACTTGCACGTTGTCTTGACTCGGTGGCTGGTATTGCAGATGAGATCATCATCGTCGATACGGGGTCGTCGGATCGAACGATGGATATCGCTGCGAAGTATACCGACCAGGTCTATACGTATATGTGGAATGAGGACTTCGCCGCAGCGCGCAACGAGTCGTTTGCCCGGGCCACGCAGGAGTACATCCTATGGCTCGATGCAGATGATGTGCTGCTGCCTTCGGAACGTGCAAAGCTGGAGGTATTGAAGAAGCAGCTGCCGTCCGGCGGAAAGACGGCCGGTGTGATTATGGGCTATACGCTGGCCGAGGGACCGGAAGGCAGTCCGCTGGTAGCGGACCGCCGGCTCCGCCTGGTCAAGCGGGATGCCGGGTGCCGCTGGCAGGGCCGGCTGCACGAGCAGCTGCACTTCCCGCAAGGCGAGATCATTACGGCAGATATTGCCGTTACCCATCGCCGCGAGGCGGTCAATCATTCGGCGCGAAACGTGCGCATTCTGCGCAAATGGATCGCCGAAGAGGGCATAGCCCAGGGACGCCTGCTGTTCTACTATGCAGGCGAATGTTATGACCGCCAGCGCTATGCGGCTGCGGCACGCGGTTACGCCAAGCTGCTGGAGCAGCCCAGCGGTTACCGCGAGGACCGGCTCATTGCCTGCGCAAGGCTGGCGGAATGTTATGAGCGGCTTGGCGAGCCGGGCCGCAAACTGGGCGCACTGCTGCAGTCGTTCCAGTACGACCTGCCGCATGCCGATTTCTGCTGCGCAATTGCTTCCTGCTTCCATGAGCGGCAGGAGGTAATCACCGCCATCTATTGGTATATGCAGGCGGTGGACGTGAGCAGTCGCGATCCGGGTCTGCGGCCCGTCCCGGCAGCCTGCCGGACCTGGCTGCCGCATGCCCGGCTCTCACTCTGTTATGCTCACCTCGGCAGCTGGGAGCAGGCTCTGCTGCATAACACGAAGGCCCGGGAATATCTGCCGAAGGATCCAGGTTTGCTGGGCAATCGGGATAAGCTCGAAGCTGTAATTCGCAAGCAGCGGAAAGCGCAGTAAGATAGGAGAAAAGCGGAGAAAGAGGGATGAGGAGATAGAGGGAAGAGTGAGCCTCTTCTCGGAACTCGAAGCTTCTAATGCAGGAACTCGAAGTCTCTTACGCAGGAGTCCAAAGTCTCTTACGCAGGAGTCCAAAGTCTCTAACGCGGTTAACAGGAAGGAAAAGCACTGTCATAAAGAGGAACAGTCGGATAGCTTACATCCGTTTGCAGCAGTGATCAGAAAGAAAAAACCGTACAGCACGGCCAAAATTTTGTACAGTGTGGCGGACATTCGTGCCCTATTTTCATGACAGGCTGCCCTGCCGTATTAGATCAGGGTCTCTTTGAGAGAGACGGATGCAGAAATACCCCGTTCAACCGTGAGCAACGGTAAACGGGGTATTTCTTTTTGTCTGAACAAGTTATAATGCTTCGACCAAATGGAATGACTCCCCGATTCAATTCGACTTAATCCAAGCCAAACGAAACCAAGCAAACCAATCAAACCAATCAAACCAATCAAGTCAACCAATCCCAATCACTTCAGTCCCATCCACTTCTAAAGTCTTATCCGAGGCGAGAGGCAGGCGGTATTAATCATCCTTTCCCGCTGTTCCCCCTTCACCTTCAGGTGCGAGACAGCGTACATACTGGTCTTTGGTCAGCAGGCTTTTGCAGGCCCAGCCCCGCCCGTCATAGATTTCCTCATTAATGTTCAGTGTGATTGTCTCATTGCTGTACTCGTTCCTGTTTTCGATGCGCAGCATGTGTTCACTCTCCCATTCGAGGTGGTTGCTGCCGTGGAATGCCGCGCGATAGATACTTTTGGCGCCTGAAAGGGATGTATCTCCTGTTTTCTTCACATCCACCCACAGCGTAACCCCGCCTGCAGCACCGCCGTAGGGAACACCGTATAGTTCTGCCGTGTGCTCACCGTTTGGTGATGACATCGAAGAGCTTAGATCGCCCTGACCGGCACGATCAAACGTGGAGAGATAGGGACGAAGCGTAAAGAAAAGAATCAAAGCTGCGGCGGACAAGGCAAACAGGATGATGATTACCGAAGCGATCGGATGTCTGTGTATCCAGGATTGACGTGAATTGCCTGCAGACGATGAAGCCGAACGCGTAGTGATCTCTTTTTCCATAACAATAAACCTTTCTTAAAGTGTAATTTGTTTGGCCGGAATGTAAATGTCCAGCTCACCGTAATGCTCCTGCGCGAGACTGCCGTCTATTCTTTCAAAATAATAAGCATCACTCTTGACGTATCCGGAATGACTCTGCCAGTACTCGTCAATAAATGTCCAGACGCTGTCCAGGTGGTCAATATGGATCAGGCTCGGGTGGAAGTCACAAACAAATTTGAACACGGCATATTGATTGGCTGGTATTTCAATACCGCTCAGCCCCTCGGGGATTTGTTCCAAGCTTGTCACTTCTACGGATGGCTGATATGTACTGTGGTGATCCTTGATTTCATTCGTAAGTCCAATATAGACGTCGGGGTGCAGCACGTTAGGAATGAGATGAACGTATTTTTCATAAAAATGGTTGCCCGCCGAATTGGCTTCATAATATGTCTCATTGTCTTCGTAACGGATCTGTGATTGCTGGCCAATGAGCTTCATTGCAGGTTTCCGAACATAGGCTGGTTGGAAAATGTATCCGAATGGGAGCATGGTAATCATCGATGAGGTCATACGGGCCGTAAACTGCAAATCACCAGCACCCTGTTTGCGATACTGCAGTGGTGTGATGCCAAAGGCCTGCTTAAAAGCACGAATATAAGATTGTTCATGTTCAAAAGAGTAATGCCCGCTAATATCGATAATCTTCCAGTTCAGATCAACCAGCTGTTCCAGACTGCGGGCCAATTTACGAGAGCGTATGTATTCACCAGGGAGTTGACCGCTGGCATGCTTGAACATGCGGTGCAGATGGAATTTGGAGATATGGGTTACTGAAGCGAGGTGGTCAAGTGTAAGCTTCTTGTGAATATGATCTTCGATATAATCAAACAGCCTGTCTAATGTCTGCAGCAGATCATGTTGCATGTAAAATCTCCTTGTTTGGTCCGGATTTAATGGGTACAGCAAGAAATGTTCATTTTTTCCTTATAAACGATGATACCATAACCAGGTACTCAATTTAATGAGAAGATTGGAGCAGTCATTCATGTTAGCCACCCAAAGAATTACAGACCAAAAAACGTATAACCCCTTAACCATGCTGAAACGATTATGGACGTTAACCGGAAAGCATCGAATGTTCATCATCGTGCTGCTCTTGGCCGCCTTGGCCGCTTCGCTGGTTGAGGTAGGATATCTGGAATCCATTCGAAGACTGGTCAAAGGGGCTTCGGAGTCCCAATTTTCACTAATCTATTCAGGGCTTATCATCGGTGTTTCCATCGTGGTACTTCGGATTTTTGTGACCGCATTCACGACATGGGCCGAGACGTTATTTCAGCAAAAGACACTCGTGTCTTTACAAACAAGACTGCTGCAATCCCTTGGGAGCACCAGCCCGCAGGAATTAGCGAAGGTTCATACAGGAGATCTCACATCCAGAGTGTGGACATCGGCGGCAGCGGCTCAGAAAGGGATCAATCGGCATGGTATCGAGCTTGCCAAAAATATCATTCAACTGGTTCTGGCCTTTGCCTATTTCAGTTGGGTGAACCTGCAGCTCTCCCTTGCCATCATTGCGTTTACGTTAATCTATCCTCTAGTGACGGCAGGGCTTGGAAGAAGACTGCAGCGTGAACATGACCGGCTGCATGCAGATGAAGCGTCAAGAGATGAACTGCTTACGGATATGATTCAAGCTCCTGTAGAAATCCGCAGCTATGGGCTTTCGGGTTACCTGCAGCATCAATTCAGCAAACGCATGGACAAGGTATTCAAACGTATGATGTCGGTTTCCGTACTGAAGCGTCTATCGGAGGCGGCTGGACGGGTATCTACTTATGGTGGCATGATCCTGATCCTGTATATCGGCGGAAAGCAGGTGCTGCAGGGACAGATGGATGTGGGCGGTTTGGCTGCTTTTCTGGTGGCAAGCAGTCAGCTGACACGTCCGATTGAAGCACTGTCGGGTTTATGGAACGAGGTCATTGGATCGGCCTCTCATGCCGCTCGTGTATTCGAAATGTTGGATCTGGAAAAAAAGAAAACAGCTGCTGCCTCACCGCAGTACAAGTTTAAAACCGAAGGTGTCCATGCAGTGCAGGTATCCTACAAATATACTGGGCAGGAAGAAGTATTATCAGATATTTCCTTCGCTGCAGTGAAAGGTGAACTCACGGTAATTACGGGACCTAGCGGATGCGGAAAGACTACCTTATTGAACATCATTAGCGGATTATACACACCTGAAGGTGGTTCAATCCAGTGGAATATGTCGGAATCGGCTGATTCCAAATTCCAGGCCCAGAGATTAAACGTAGATATCAACCAAGTGTATGTTCCGCAGCAGCCGTTTATTTTCTCAGGAACCGTAGAAGACAATATTGTGTTCGGTGCTGAAGGGATATCCAGCGAGGAAGTACAGCTTGCCGCTCATATGACTCATGCACATGATGCGATCATGCGCCAGAATAATGGATACGGGACGGAGCTCCAGCCGCAAGGCGGGTCCATGTCCGGCGGAGAACTCCAACGGATCAGTCTTGCGAGAGCGGTTGTAAGAAAACCGGATATTTTACTGCTTGATGAACCGACATCTTCACAGGACCCGTGGCACGAGCAGCAGCTGAATATGTTATTTACCGGGTTAGCTGCGGAGCATGGTACGACGATCATTGCAGTTACCCATCGCTTGTCTCTAATTGAGTGTGCGGATCAGGTGATTTATATGCAGGACGGAAAGGTTGTTGATATCGGCACTCACGATGAGCTGCTGGAGCGCCGGGTTGGATATCGGGACTATATTGCGGAGCAGGAGTTTGAGGAAAAGTATGGGTAAAAGTAAAGTTCGAGCTGGAGCTGGAGTTAGTTAGAGTGGGGGAAAGAAATGCGACGTGAAGAGAAAGACAGACCGGGTACAGAAATGACTGAAGAAGCCCAGAGTCATCAGAAAAGTACAGGAAATAAAAGCATAATGGAGTATGACAACAGTAAGGCGCATGACGAAGTAGAGGAATTAGAGAAAATAAAGGGACGAGAGGAAATAGAAGCGGAAGAAGATAGGAATCTAGAGAAGAGTCCGTCTGAGAAACTGAAGAAACATCGGGCAGAGCATCAGGACGAGGTTCAGGAGAAAGAGAAGGAAGGGGATAAGGCTGCAGAGGCACCCTCTTTAAAAATGGTATGGCCCGTTATTTTCCGCTACATGAAGCCGTATAGATGGGCGGTAGTCGTTATGTTTCTTTTTATAGCAGCGGATGCCGTGTTTGATTGGGGACTGGCCTTTGTGCAGGGATTTTTCGTTGATGCCATCCAGGATGGAGGACAGGAGAAACTGAATGCAGCGGCGGTAACTTGGATCGCGGTTCTGATCGGGTTTATCATTTTACTCGCCATGCATCGATATGTACTGGTACGGCTCAAAGAATCCATGAACAGAGATATGTCGATGGATCTGCTCAAACGGTTACATCAGATGCCCTACGCTTGGGTTCGGAGACAGAAATCAGGAGATATCATGCTTCGAATCAAGGAAGATACCAAGCATGGTGCAGAAGTGGTGGAAGCTTTGGCAGAAGGGGTTACGGTTATATTTATTATTGCCTTGTCGCTGGTGTACCTTTACCGTGCAGATGCATGGGCAGCAGTGATTGCACTTGTGAGCGCGGCAGCGATCTGGTTTACGGCCAGATTATATGATCAGCGTATCATACGATTATCGGATGAAGTGGAATCCATGGAAGGAGAGTCGCAGCAGCAGATTCAACAATATGCTGAAGGCGCTGCTGTGATTCAGGCGTACAATGCTTCACCATGGTTTCTCACACGTTTTCGCACGCAGCAGCAATCACTGAATCGTGTTCAGGCAAAGCTGCAGATGACTCTAAGCATGTCAGATAACGTGGCGATGGCCGTGTTTGGTCTGGCCCAGCTGGCGGCGCTGTTTGTAATCGGTTTAGCTGCTGCGAGAGGAGCCTTGTCGCCGGGGGTAGTTGTAGCCAGCAGTCTGCTGTTTGAACTTGTCGTATGGCCTGTGCTGGGCCTGTCCGGTCAGTGGAGTCAAATGCAGGCGAGTGTTGGCGCATTTGCAAGGATTTCGGCCTGGTTTAACCTGAGGCAGCGTGCAGCGGCGGATGATCTCAAACAAGACAGCCCGCAGTCCGCTGAAATTATGGAAAACAAATTACCCATCCTGATACTCGAACAGGTTACAGTAATGGATGAGAGCAGCGGCCGAACCATTCTGGATCGGATTACGCTGCACTTGGCACCGGGTGAACTGGTTGCGCTGATGGGCACCAGTGGAGCAGGTAAATCTACATTATGTCAGGTGTGTGCGGGGCTGATTGAACCCGATGATGGCCGTGTAATGCTGGGAAACGAGGACACATCGCAGATTATGGCTGGGGGGCATCCATCCCGCGTGACCTATATGCCGCAGACACCTGCTTTTTTTACAGGAACGATTGGAGAGAATATCCGACTGGGCAGGAACGCTGCGCTGCATGAAATGAAGCGAGCAGCACAGCGGGCAGGTTTGCATGAGTTTATTGAAGCCCAAGAGGGACAGTACGATGCGATACTGCAGGAAAAAGGGGCTAACCTGTCTGGTGGGCAGAAGCAGCGGCTGTCCTTAACCCGGCTGTTGATGAGGTCATCGGATGTTTATGTTCTGGACGAACCGACATCCTCGCTCGATAATCGGACAGAGCAGTACGTGATGAAAGAGCTGCGCCGCTTTATGGAGGGGAAAACAGGACTGCTGGTTACGCATCGAATGGAGACTGCCCGGCAGTGCTCTCGCATTGTAGTGATGGAGCGGGGACGTATTGCCGAGGATGGTACACATGAGCAGCTGATGGCACAAAAAGGGCTGTACTATCACATGCATACCAGAGGTGCGGCCTCAGAAGAGTAACGGAAAGCAGCCGTTTGTCCTATTTTGGATGAACGGTTGTTTTTTTTGTCTAAGTGTATGCCCTTCCAATGATTTGCGGGAAAACGCGGTTGCTCATTTGGGGCTGGCCCGTTAAACTAAAGGGAGCGGCGTTTTGCTTGACGGACAAGTCATGAGAACGCCATTTTGTTGTCGAGGACGCGGTGACGATGCCTGCGTTTGGATGTCAGAATCGGATAGAACCAAGCTGGTGCAGCAGCACCGGTGACAAGTAAGGAGTCTTTACATGAGTGTGCAAGCACCTACTTTAGAAGAAGCGCAGGGTCTCCTGCAGAAATACTACGGTTACCCCGACTTTCGTGAGGGCCAAAAAAAGATTGTATCCAGCCTGCTCGAATATGAGGATACGCTGGGCATTATGCCAACCGGGGGCGGGAAGTCAATCTGTTACCAGATTCCCGCTCTGTTATATCCGGGGCTGACGCTTGTGGTTTCCCCGTTAATTTCATTGATGAAAGACCAGGTCGATGCGCTGACGACCGCCGGCATTGCCGCCGCTTATATTAACAGTACGTTAAGCGGCAGAGAAGTGAATGAGCGCATCCGCGCGGCGCAGCGCGGTGAGCTGAAGCTGCTCTACGTCGCGCCGGAGCGACTGGAGCTGGATTGGTTCCGCGATGAGATGGGGCAGCTGCCGATCTCGTGCGTGGCAGTGGATGAGGCCCACTGTGTGTCACAGTGGGGCCATGATTTTCGGACAAGCTACCTGGCGGTAGCGCCGTTTGTGGACAGTTTGCCGGAGCGGCCGGTGGTTGCGGCCTTTACGGCAACGGCGACGCCCGAGGTCATGGGCGATATTCTGCGGCTGCTGCGTTTGCAGGACCCGCAGACGTATGTGACCGGACTTGGGCGGGACAATCTCGCGTTCAGCGTGCTGCGCGGCGAGAGCAAAAAGGATTTTGTCTTGAACTACGCACGCGAGCATGCGAGCGAGCCGGGTATTGTATACGCCGCGACCCGTAAGGACGTGGACGATCTGCATCAGCGTTTGATGCAGGCAGGTTTGCCCGCGGGCCGCTACCATGCAGGCATGACGGACGATGAACGGGCCCAGAGTCAGGAGCAGTTTTTGTACGATGATATTCGCGTTATGGTAGCGACCAATGCCTTTGGAATGGGGATCGACAAGTCCAACGTGCGTTATGTACTGCACTACAGCATGCCGAAGAACATGGAGGCATATGTACAGGAAGCCGGGCGTGCGGGACGGGACGGTGAGCCAAGTCAGTGCATTTTGCTGTTTGGAGCGCAGGACATCATCACCCAAAAGTTCCTGATCGAGCAGAACCCGATGGAGGGTGACCGCAAAGCCAACGATTACCGCAAGCTGCAGCAGATGGTCGATTACTGTTATACTACACGCTGTCTGCGCAGTGCACAGCTGGATTACTTCGGTGAAGTACATGAAGACAAGCCGTGCGGTATCTGCAGCTCCTGCACGGATGATCGCGAACTGGTAGATATGACCATTGATGCGCAAAAAATATTCAGCTGCATTCACCGCATGCGTGAACGCTACGGGGTATCTCTCGTGGCTTCGGTGCTCAAAGGCTCCCGTGCCAAAAAGGTGCTGGACTACGGCTTTGATTCCCTGCCAACTTACGGCGTCATGGGCAATCGTACAGAGCGGGAAATTGCCGAGATCATCAACGTGATGGTATCCGAAGGCTACCTGATGTTGTCCGAAGGGCAATATCCAGTGGTTCGTTTGCAGCCGCTGGCGGTGGAAGTACTGAAGGGCCAGCGCGAAGTCATGCAGCGTGTCGTACGCAAAACAGCAGCCACAGCTTCGGGTACGAACTACGGCGGACGCCGCGGACGTGACGCGATGCCATCGGCAGTGAATGAAACCGTGTTCGAACAGCTGCGCTTGATCCGCCGTGATCTGGCCGCGAAAGAACATGTGCCATCCTACATCATCTTCAATGATGCTACGCTGCGTGAGATGAGTGTGGTATGTCCGAAGACGGAACGTGACATGCTGAGTATCAAAGGGGTCGGTGAGGTCAAGTACCGGAAGTACGGACTGCCGTTCCTGGAATTCTTCCAGAAACAATCGGGCGAAGAAGTGGACACGGACGATGATGCTTTTTATGAGTATGAGTGATATGTGGTATGAGATAAGTCATGGGGTTAATGGAAAGTGATATCTGATCTATGATCAGTGACTGGGGCCTAAAGACTACCTTTAAAGACTAGAACCTAAAACCTAGATATTAGATATTAGATATTAGACTAAAGTTTAGGAGCTAGTCATTAGACACAGACAGAGATATGGACAGATGCAGATACAGAAACTATTTAAATTGAACTAAAGAAGCGACGTTATGCTGATTAACGGTCAATGATCGTCAAAGTGCCCTGTAATGAGGCAGGAATGCCAGCCTCGGCAGGCTGCTCAAGTAGAAGATGGAACGCTAACGATTCCCCAGGAGCTTATTTGCCCCGAATCGGGGACATTTGAAATCTAACGATCTCCAGGAAGCTTATTCCACACAAAATCCTGAAAAATGAGCCTGATCAAGCTGATTTCAGCAGAATAGCGTCTCTGTGAATCGTTAGAATTTTCCAAAGCCCCAATGTGCCGGAATAAGGTTTCTCCTGATCGTTAGCGCTCGCAGTAGAGGGTGGCAGACTTGCACTAGCATGGCGGCTGGGTGATATTTGACTAATGTGCCTGAATTGATGAGCATATCGGAGTGGATTGTGTACATTCTTTTTTAACTTATATAGATAGAAGCAGATGTAGAATCGGAAGCACAATTAGAAGAAGGATCACAACAAGAGGCGCAGCTAGAATTAGAATCAGTAACAGAATCAGAGCCAAGATCAGAAAAGAAACGTAATCGAAAATTAGGATATGTATTTCATGAAATGTGTCTCTGCACAGTAGACGAAATAGGCGAAAATGTCTTTTAAAGGATGGACATGGACTTGAAAAACGGATAACGGGTGTTGGCACAATATATAGTTAATTTGATGTTATTCAGTCTATATATTACGTTTTTAGTCGAGTGGAGAGTGTATGTATTTTTAAAAGAGGTGTCCACTCTTTGAAAGACAAATTAGGGATTTGTTTATGAGGTGCGGACGATTTAGCATACGGACTAGTTGAAAGATCTTGTTATAGATCTTGTTTATAAATCTTATTAATAGGTCCTGCGCGTGTGTTAGTGCGTGATGCGCGTGTACTTGTGCGGTTGTCGATGTGGATTTATACATGTGGTTTTGTGCAAGTGTGGCCAAAGATATGGCTCGGAGTTGAATTAGAGGTTTGTCTGAACAGCATCCGGGGCAGGATGGCTGTGGAGCTTTACTTTTCCCAAAAAAATATATGGTCTGGGTGTCCAGGCAAAGGTTGTGAACCATGAAGGTAATTTTATCGACTTTGAATGCAAAGTACATCCATACCTCGCTGGCGCTGCGGTGCTTGAAGGCGTACAGTGAGAAGGATTTTGATATTGAGCTGGCGGAGTATACGATCAAAGACCCGGTCATGAATATTGTGTCGGATCTGTACCAGCGCGGAGCGGATGTGATCGGGTTTTCGTGTTACATCTGGAACATTGAAGAGACGATTAAGGTCATTGATAATTTGAAAAAGGTTATGCCTGACGTGAAAATTTTGCTGGGCGGGCCGGAGGTGTCCTACGACACCGAGTATTGGATGAACCGGATTCCCAATGTCGATTTTATCGTCATGGGTGAAGGAGAAGAGACGCTGCACCAGCTTTTGACGGAGCTTGAAGGCAGTAAGAAGTTTCATTTTGTCTATGGACTGGCGTATCGCAAAGGAGAAGAAGTTATTCTCATGCCAGGACGCCCGAAAGCGGACTTGAATGATCTGCCTTCGCCGCATCGATTTGCAGAGGATATCCCGGATCTCGGGAAGCGGGTTGTTTATTTTGAGACCAGCCGGGGGTGTCCGTTTAGCTGTCAGTTCTGTTTATCCAGTATTGAGGTCGGCGTGCGGTATTACGATATCGAGCGGACGAAGTCGGACATTCTGTACCTGATTGAGAAGGGTGCGAAGCTGATTAAGTTTGTAGACCGGACGTTTAACATTAAACGGGATTATGCGATGGAGATGTTTAAATTTTTGATCGAGAATCATCAGGGAACGGTATTTCAGTTTGAAATTACGGCTGACATTATGCGTCCTGAGGTGCTCGACTATTTGGCAGAGAACGCGCCGCCGGGTACGTTCCGTTTCGAAATCGGGGTACAGTCCACAAATGATCCGACGAATGAACTGGTGAAACGCCGTCAGAACTTTGCCAAGCTGAGCCGTACGGTGAACAAGGTGAAAGCCAGCGGCAAGATCGATCAGCATTTGGATCTGATCGCAGGCTTGCCGGAGGAAGATTACAATACGTTCCGCAAGACGTTTAACGATGTATTTGCTTTGGGACCGGAAGAGCTGCAGCTCGGATTTCTCAAAATGCTTCGCGGTACGGGACTTCGTCTGGATGCGGAAAAGTACAACTATACGTACATGGATCACGCGCCGTATGAGATTTTGGGCAGTGACGTGCTGCCGTTCAGCGACATCGTACGTCTGAAGCGTCTCGAAGATGTGCTGGAGAAATATTGGAATGCACACCGGATGGACCATACGCTGAAGTATTTGATGGAGCAGGAGTTTGATTCACCGTTTGATTTCTTTCAGGCCTTTGGCGATTACTGGGAAGGTCAGGGGTGGCAGAAGATTGGTCACCAGCTTGAAGATTTGTTTACTCGTCTGCACAGCTTTCTGGAATCGCGCAATACGCCGCATATGGATATTGTGCTTGGTCTGATGAAGCTGGATTATTTCCTCGGCCACAAGTACAAGCCGCGTAAAATCTGGTGGGACGATGCGCTCCAGAAAGACCAGTGGGCGGGTTATATGAAAATGCTGGCCGAACGTCCAGAAGACGTTCGATTGCCGCGTATCGCCGGTGCCTCTGGCTCGGCGTGGCTGGAAAGCAGCGGCGCGAGTGCAGCGGCCGCTGCGGGAACTTCGGCGGCTGCCGAAGAGAACACTGCCGCAGATGCGGCGGGTGTGATCGGCAGCCATGCCGGGGATGCTGCGCCGCCTGCAGCGCGCGACGCAGTAGGGTCCGCCGCGGATGGAGCGGCGGACATGGGGGATGGCAGCGCTTCGCGTGCGCTGCCGATGACCTCGGCCATGACCGCACAGACGGTCATGGGTGCACGTGCTTTCGCCGATCTGGGACTCGGCGAAAAGGAACTGCAGAAGCACGCCGTACTGGACGTGCTTCCGTTCCGGCTTGAGCGTGTGCTTGCTGGCGCCAGCCCGCTTGCCGCGAAAGGCCAAACGCTGCTGGTCGTGGTATACCAGCAGCACGAAGGGCAGCAGGCGCAGTATTACACGCTGCCGCTGGGAGAAGAAGCCGCTGCCATGTAGGTGCAGCGGCCATATTTCCGAAAGCATCGGAAGATCATTGGATTCCCTTACGGGATGAAGACGATCTTCCTTTTTTTATTTTTCAAATTCAATAGAACTCATATAATTAATGGAGCTGAAGGAGAATGTCGTATGAACAACAAAACAGAAGCTGCCATCATTTTAACCAAAGGTTCCGCTAATACATTGTATGTGCAAATTCCATATAATACGGTGCATATTCAGTGCATTCGTCAGATAACAGGAAGAAGGTGGGAGCCTGATGCAAAACGCTGGATCACCCCCTACTCAGAGGCATCTCTTCAGGAATTTACAAAGCACTTTGATGCGCTAGATGTAGAGATTTCCGCGGAGTTGTGGGTGGAGAGTGAATTTTTAAGGAACTGGAAGTTAAGTGGAGAGCAAAAACAATGGAAAAGAAATGAATTGCAGCAAGCTCTAAAATTAAGAGGATACAGTCGCAAAACGATTAAAGCATACTGTAATCAGATGGAAAGATTTGTTGCCAGTCTTCCTCAGATCGATACAGAAATCCGTGCATCTCATGTTCAGACATATTGTTTGAGTTTGCTTGAGCGAGGAATTTCCCATTCCAGTGTGAATCAGACGATTAGTGCGATCCGATTTTATTGTAAATATGTACTCCATCATCCTGCTGAAATTCAATACATACGCCCCAAAAAGCAGACGAAGCTGCCCAATGTCATGTCCGAAAAAGAAGTTACCCAATTGCTGAAAGCTGTGACTAATCTCAAGCATAAGACGATTCTTTATCTAACCTATTCGGCAGGGCTTCGTGTCGGTGAAGTCGTTCGTCTACGCTATAGCGATCTGGATATTGAGCGTCAGACCATTATCGTAAGGCAGGGAAAAGGTCAAAAGGATCGGAGAACGCTTCTTTCTAATCTTGCCTGGAACATGGTGCAGAAATACATTGCAGCGTATCGACCCGATCGTTGGCTATTTCCGGGACAAACTTCGGATCGACATCTTACCGAGCGCAGCGTGCAGAAGGTTTTTGAAGAAGCCAGACTAAAGGCCGGTATTGTAAAAAAGTGTAGCATCCATGCGTTGCGACACTCATTCGCTACTCATTTGCTGGAAAACGGAACAGACCTGCGCTATATACAAGAGCTTCTTGGTCATACCAGTGCACAAACAACGCAGCGATATACGCATGTGAGCACGAAAAATATTCAGCGTATTCAGAGTCCACTGGATCGGATGGACATGGGAGATTGAACACCTTAAACTTCTCCCTTATTCACCATATTTTTCTTCGCATATATCGCCCCATAGGTTATCATATACGTAGTTCATATATTACGTTGAATGTGTGGTATTTACGAAGTACATAAATTAGATGTTATTGGAACAGACTTGCAATGGATTAAAGCCTTGAATGGATCGGATGAAAGAATTGAAAGGTCAAAAATCGATTAACAAAAAAGGATCAAAGAAGAGATAAAATGACATTGAAGGACAAAAGCGATTTTAAAAATCGGATTAAAAAAAGGTCAAGTAACATTCAAAAGATCAAAAGAGATTGAGGATCAAGGACATATTGAGAACGAAGACCAGTGAAAATGAAATGACATAAAAAATGAGAACCATGAAAGAACAAAAAACACATACATGAAGAAACATTGAAGAGAAATGTGCAGTAGATTCGAAGAAGGCAAGACCGTCCAATAACATAATATTCAAGCAGCGGCTCCGATGGAGCCTTGGTCTGCTGGAAGGATTTCGAAGAGGAATTTCAGCAGACAACCCCGTTGGGGTTCGTGAATACAGGAACGTTATACGACAGAACTAAATGAAAAATCTATATCAAACATCATCAATTGAGAGAAGGTCATTTGATTGAATAGCTATGATGAATATTTAAAGGATTCTCTTTATAAAATTAGTACACTTCTTAATGATAGTAATAGTCGACCTATACTTTTTGTTGGTGCAGGAATCTCAAGAAGGTATATAAATTCTCCTAACTGGATTGGCTTGCTTGAGTATCTTATTGAGGCAAATCCTAATAAAATATATCCCATTGGGTACTACACTCAAGAAAAGATGGATAACCTGCCGCAGGTTGGTTCTCTAATTGTTAACGAATATTATGACTATGCTTGGCAAAAATACTCAGAAAGTGTTTTTCCGAGAGAATTATATGGTACGAATTATTCAAGAAGTATCTTTTTAAAATATAGAATTGCTGAACATTTAACATCATTAGTCAAAGGGTTTTCTACAGTAGGACATCAATATAGTGATGAATTAGATGCTTTAATGAAAATTACTCCACATGCAGTTATAACCACAAATTACGATTTACTAATGGAAGAAATTTTCCCTAAGCATAACCCTATTATTGGACAACAAGTCATTAGAGCCAGAGAGTCTACAAACTATGGACACTTACTAAAGATACATGGCTGCGTGACACAACCGTCCGAAATTGTAGTGTCAAGCGAAGATTACAGTATATTTATGGAGAAACAGAAATACTTAATTGCTAAGTTATTAACATACTTCATGGAGTACCCAATAATTTTTTTAGGCTATGCTCTTGCTGACGAAAATGTGAAATCTATTCTCTCCGATGTTTCTGAAATTATCAGATCTGATGATGATGAGCCGGTAAGTAATATCTGGTTTATAGAATGGCAAGAAAATAATATACTAAGCCATTCGAAACCATCAACTGATAAAGTTGTTGATTTAGGAAATGGAAAAACAATAAGAATAAATTATTTGGTTGTTAACTCTTTTACAGAGATTTTTAGAAGCTTGCAACAAAATATAGACGAACCAGTAGATATAATTAGAGAGTTAGAAAACAACATTTATAATATTGTTAAAAGTAAAACAGTTACTAACTTGGCAGTTGATAGAATCGATTTTAGGACAATTACTGATATTAATAAACTTGCTAATCAACTAGGTTTTAAGGCCATTGAAGATATGAAAGATATTGAAAAAATAAATGTAGCAGGTTTAGGGAATTTAACTAATCCAGAGCAGTTGCTCTTGCAGTACCCGTATTCTTTAAATGATGTAGCGATTGAAATGGGTTTAGAAAGATGGCAGTATTTAGACCCAATTATAAAGAGAATTGAAGGAGAAACAGGATACAAGATTAAACAAGAAACTAATAGATATCATGTTGATAGAGAACAGGGACGCGGAAGGGCTGCAAACCATCGTTATTCACAGGAAGCTGTCGAACTTTTTACTAAGGTTTTACAAAATCAAAGCTATGAAATTTTTGATACTATGGGGAATAGTATAGCTACGGTGGACAAAGAAGTCCAAGAAGAGAAAATAGAATCTTAATGTGGAAAATACAACAAGGAGCGATCACGTCGTATAAAGTTATATTCACACTATGGGTATAAGTCCTCGATCAGGCATCTGCCAGCCATCTAGTTACGCTGGCTGGCTCGTGAATAAAGAGACGTTAAAAGACAGAATCAAAAACAATAGAAAAGAAGGATTATATGATCCTCTAAATGCTAGAGTTTTGCAATTCACTAAAGAGTTGTAGAGCGTCTTTGAAACCTTGTATGTAGATACTTCTTTCTAAGATGGATTGAAGAGAAATTTGAGCGTCTTCGTAAAGAAAAACCGTATGTTGAAGTTGATCGGGCAAAGCATCACGAAGTGTATTAAAGTATTGATCTGCCTCAGAAGAAAGCTGAGTGTATTCCGCATGACACTCCAAAAGCTCAGTAAAGAGTAATTCTAGACGTATTCTTATAAGTGGTTCTGTTAGCGATTCTAATGTATTAACCATATCCTATTCCTCCTTTGATTAACTCTATAGAGTCATTATATAACCTCATAAAGTTAATTACAAGGTGAATATTTGACTTTGTAGAGTTAAAAATTCGCTTTTCATTGATGATTACTAATGTGGAAGATAAGATAGAACTATGGAGGGGAAAAGATGAAAGTAATCAAGTGCAATATACGAGAACTCATGGCAGAACATCGAATAGATGATATAACAGAATTGATGGTGAGATCCGGCTTAAGTCGGAATTCAATCAACAAGTTGTATAAGGAAATTAATATCGAAACAACAAAGCTGGAAACATTATTCAAGTTATGTGACACATTCAATTGTAAATTGTCAGATTTAATTGAATATAAACCTATGAAAATTGATAGTGATGAGGGATAATAACACTGCTTTAGATTTAATAAGCTTGTCCTAGAGATCAATTTTAGGGTATGACTCTGTGATTTCATTATTATTTGCACATAAAAGATTTGTGAGGAGAGAAGACGATGGTCGATAACAAAATTAAATTAGGAAAGCTAATTTATCACCTTACTAAATTAGACAATTTGGATTCGATACTGGAAAATGGACTTAGATCAAGAGCGGAACTATTAGGCGATCAAGAGGATTTTTGTGATGTAGCTGATAGTGATATAATAAAAGAAAGAGAAGAAATGGAGTTAGATTCTTTAGTACCTTTTCACTTTCACCCACATTCGGCTTTTGATGTTATAGTGAAGAAGACCTATAGCAAAGATGAATTTATATACATAACCCTACAAAGGGAATTTGCTAAAAAGAATGATTTTAAAATCTTAACAATGCACCCTTTAGCTAAAGGCGTTGAGCTTTACGATGATTATAATGAAGGTTTTAATAAGATAGATTGGGATACAATGGAGAAAAAGGGCTGTAAACTTGACTATACGAAACACGTAAAAATGGCTGAATGTTTATCGGTTCAAAGAATTGAAGCAAAAGATTTTCTTCAAATTTGCGTGAAAGATAAAGATACAAAAAAAATAGTAGAGCAAAAATTAAAAGATGCAGGCATAACAAAAAAACCACCTTTTGTTAGTGTACAGCCTTGGTGCAAGGCGTGAAATTGAAAGTGGTTATAAGGAGAGAAGCGCCATGATAACCTATACTACAGGTGACTTGCTTGAATCCAAAGCTGAAGCTTTGGTTAATACAGTTAACTGTGAAGGATATATGGGAAAAGGAATTGCTTATCAATTCAAGATGAAGTTTCCAAATAACAATAAAGATTACATCAAAGCTTGCAAAACAGGTAAATTGACTGTAGGGAAGCTTCACCATTTTAAGGAAAATGAAAAAATTATAATTAATTTTCCTACAAAAGATAAATGGAGAGAAAAATCTAAAATTGAGTACATTACAAGTGGATTAGATGAGTTGCTGAATTTGATTACCACTTTAAATATTTCAAGTGTAGCCATACCTCCATTGGGGAGTGGAAACGGTGGTTTACTGTGGTCAGAAGTGAAGCTTATAATTGAGAATAAAATCAACATCTTATCTAACAGCGTTGATTTTATTATTTATGAGCCATCAAAAAACTATAAAACCAAACCAACGAATGAACCAATTTTAAATCCATCTGCGTTAGTATTAATGGATATAAAATTACATTTAACTAAATTCAATACAATCAGACTTCAAAAATCAGCTTACTTTCTAAACATATTTAGTGGACAAAATTATTTTAAGTTCAAGAAATATAAGTTTGGACCCTATGATAACTCAATAGCTATAATAAGTAAAAATATAAAAGCGTACCAAGATTATTATGAGGTGAAAAATACTAAAGAAGCCTATACTATCTTAAAGAATAAGTTAGTAAGTAAAAAGGTAGAAGATAAATTATCTTTTTTCGAAGATGCGATTAATAAAGCAACAAGTTTTGTTAATGAGATTACTACTGATCATGAGCTGGAGTGCCTATCGACAGTTACATTTATCATCCAAAATAATCCTGGAATAGATCTTGATGAAATTATAATAGAGTTTCATAAATGGTCAAAGGAAAAGAGAGAAAAGTTTTCTGAAGATGAAATTAGATATTCAATCGAAAAATTAGAGAATTATGAAATTATAGAATCTACTTTGATCGGTTATGATTTAAAAAAATACACAGAATAAGAAAATCATATTGTGAAGGGCAATTCAAGAAGCAATTCCGTCGTATAACATAATATTCACGCTGCGGCTCCTTAGGGAGCCTTGGTCTGTTTGAAGCAATCAATGGAAGCGGATTCATCAGACACATTCAACTACGTTGAACATCGTGAATACAGGAACGTTATATGATAGAAATGATAGAAATGATAGGCTGAAAATAGAATAAAGGAATAATACAAAAAAGTAGATAAGAACACTTGTACGGAGATGTAAACACAGGTAAAATATAGATACAATTGAATCTTGGGTGGGTATGGTTTCCCTTCGAAAGGAGGTGAAACCATGGAAGTGAAAGATGCGATGACTCTAATGCTATTATTCGGTACATTCATTCTTGCACTTTTGACGTATATCAATAACAACAAGAGAAAGTAAAAACCCACCCCAAGGTTGACCGCCGAAGGTGGGTTTTTATCCTGACTTGACTTAAGAAGGGATAGACCATCCAAGCCAATTGTATTGACCAAGTGTTGACCGCACTTGGTCTTTCTTTAAAGATATGATAACACATGAGAAAAGATGAATCAAAGCTAAAATAATAATTGAAGTGAGTGAAGACATGTTGGTAAGCAATCTCGAAGAAGCATTTCCATCATATAACAATATATTCAAGCGGCGGCTCCGTTGGACCCTTGGTCTACAGGAGGTATTTCAAAGAGGTATATCAGCAGACAATCCCCTTGGGGTTCATGAATACAGAAACGTTAACTGAAATCAATGAAATGAGGTAATAAAATTGACTAAACTAAATAATAACATTCAGTCTGAAACAACACTATTTCACTATTGCAGCACAGAAACATTTTTAAATATTATTGCTAATAAGACTTTAAGGTTGTCTGATATTGCAAAATCAAACGATTATAAGGAAACGAAATGGCTTTTTGAGTACATAGAAGATGAAATTATAAAACAATTTGAGGAGGCTCCCTTTTTTCGTGGTGAGTATATTCGAGGTTTGAGTGAAATAGAAACTGTTAAATTAATTGTTAGAAATGTAATGGAGAAAATGAAAAATAGATCTGAAGAATTAATGTATGTGTCATGTCTCTCAGCAGATGATGATAAATTAAGCCAATGGAGAGGCTATGCAGATGATGGGAGTGGTTTAGCAATAGGGTTTAATTTTCATAGCCTAAATACATTAATTACTAAGTGTAAAGAGTTATATTTGATGAAGGTCTTATATCCTGAAGATATTAATACTGTTTCACAAGAAATTAAAGATTATTCTGAAAGAGTTCTAGATAGTATTCATCGTGCGTTAGCTAATAATAAATTAGAGACTTTATTAAATAATGAATATGGAGCGATTGATATATTCCATGAACTCTCTTCAAGAATTTTTATTAGAAAATCAATTAGTTTTAAAAACCCAGCTTTTAAGGAAGAGAATGAATGGAGAATAATATTTGATGGTGAATTTAGTAAATCCACAGATTGGGACTGTTGGTACGATCCAAAAGAAGGTAGACCAAAACTTTATGGGGAGCATGCTGAACTTTTTCCAAACGGATTGCAATTCAGAGCACAAAAAAACAAGATAGTCTCTTATTTTGATTTATCATTCAAAGGATTTGAAGAAAGCATAATCGATTCAATAACCATCGGGCCGAAATCAGAAATACAAAAGAGCGATCTGGATCAGGTATTGGGATATTATGGATATGATATTACTGAGATCAAAATTAATAAGTCTACAAGTACATACAGATAATACTTATTTCAATGTCTTCAGTGAAATTAAATATGGAGAAGCTTGAATTAAGCATTCGTTTGAAGTAATGAAAAGGGCCTACTAATCTGATCAGAGATTGGAACAAAGAAACATTTATGAGAGATCCCCAAGAAGTTATTGACTTCAGTTAACATAATATTCAAGCAGTGGCTCCTTAGGGAGCCTTGGTCTGCGGGATGAATTTCGTAGAGGTATTTCAGCAGACAACCCCTTTGGGGTTCATGAATACAGAAAAGTTAAGTGAAATTCCAATGAGAGTTATAGATCTATGAGATGGTATAATGTAACCATCAAAACAGAGGAGGGACAAAGATGAAATGGCAAGAAGTTCAGCAGATTTTTCCGAATCAGTTCGTAAAATTTGAAGTTCTTCATTCAGAAGAAACTGACAATCAAGAGGTCATTGATGATGTAGCCGTAATTGGTCCGATCAGTGATGAAGAAGCGACTCGCGAATTATTGAATAGCCGAGATAAAACATTGGTTTATCATACTTCCAAAGATCAAGTCGTAGTGAAGGTAAGGAGAAATATAGGGTTAAGGAGAAGTCTTTAAATGAATATTGAATATCGAGAAGGACTGTTATTTACGGAAATAACAGTCCATTTTAATAAGCAAAAGAAAGTCATATCGAACATCGTGATCGATACAGGGGCTAGTCACAGCTTAATTTCACAAGATGAAGTAGACGAGATTGGGATACAAGTGAGTATGGACGACGAAATCATAACCAGCTACGGGATTGGAGGTAAAGAGCATGCCTTTAGTAAGAAAATTGAGGGTATACAAGTGGGAGATTTTATTTTAGAAGATGTATACATCGACTTTACTTCATTTAAATATCACAACATTAACGGACTTTTGGGACTTGATGTACTGACTAAAGGAGAATTTAACATTGATTTAAAGGCGTTTAAATTACTTCGTTCATAAGAGATGAAGAAGATAAGAAGTTGAGTGATTCGATGAAGACTGGAACATCACTTAACAATATATTCACGCTGCGGACGTTCGTCCTTGGTCCGGCATTCGCCGGACACTCGACATGCGTTGAGTCGTGAATACAGGAGCGTTAGGTGAAATCAAGGAGTGATATTATGGAGACAAACAAATCTATAAATGCCATTAACTCTTTTCAATCAGTTTATGATAAGTACTTTAAAGCTTTAACCGAGTATATGATGGGCGAGTTTGGAGAAGAGCATGAATATAAATTTTCACATCCCACCCTCTTTGAACTTTCAATTCAATTGAAAGCTGAGTTTTATAGTATGCCTGAAGAGTTAAGGAACAGACTTTTGACGTTAAACTTTGAAACATTCTTACATTGTAATAACCAAGTTGATTTCTTTAGTTTTAGGATTTTTCTTTCGAAGAAAAACAGATTTGAAAAGCTTGCAACAATTGCTGAAAGAGTAGATGCAGAAGTGAAAACTGCTATTCAGTTTTTAGAAAAAGATATATTTCACGAGTATGAGAAGCTTCCTGTGATAAACCATAATTTTTATAGAGATTATTATATAAATACAGATTTATTTTCAGAATTAGAAAATGAAAAACAAGAAGATAGAACTGATGTAAGCATGCTAGAACCCAAAGATCCTGAAGGTGAACCTAGTAATGAAGATAAGATAGAAAGTAAAAATCTATTTACAGAATACAATGAGAGTTTGAAAAAAGGTGAAGAGCTATTATCTAATACGAATAACTTTGTAGATAAACTTAAATATTCAGTTGTAATTTTGAAAGAGTTTTTTAAGCTATTCAACTAGAATTCGCCTAACATAATATTCACGCTGCGGACATTCGTCCTGGGTCGGGAATTCGCCGGACACTCGACGTACGCCGAGTCGTGAATACAGGAACGTTATATAAAATAGCATGAAATAATAAAAAACTTATTTAGGAGGAATGTTCATGGAGATTGGAAAGATACTTGGAATTGCCTACAACGTAATTCCCGTTAAAAATATCGAGAACTCGGCAGAATGGTTTGTAAAACATTTTGGATTTAATATTAGGAATCAACGAGAAGGCTATTTGAGTTTGTTTAGGGGTAATAGACCAATCCTTGATTTAATCCAAAGCGATAATGAGTCTAGGGCAGTATTTGAAATAAATAATAAGAAGAGATGGGTGATCACCTTTTTTACTAACGATATTAGCTCTTTGCACTCTTATTTAAAATCAGAAGATGTAAAGGTAGGAAATATGATTGATGAAGGAAAGTATGGGAAGTTTTTCGTTCTAGAAGATCTTGATGGTAACTTATTTGATGTATGGGAACATCATGATTGTGAGTTGATTTACTGAAAGTAACTCAAGAGGTCATGCTACTTCATATAACATAATGTTCAAGCATCGTCGCATCGTCGCATCGTCGCATCCGCGCCTCGGTCCGGCAGAAGCTGAGAAGCCAGGAAGCGTAATCAGCCGGACAACCCTGCAAGGCTAAGTGGCAGAGCCACCCGGCAAGAATCGATCGCTGCGCTTGATTAATGGGCAGCTTAAGTCTTTCGGGCTCGTGAACAAAACACGTTATATGATAGAAATGATGAACTGAAAATAGAATATAGGAATAATACAAAAAAGTAGATAAGAACACTTGTACGGAGATGTAAACACAGGTAAAATATAGATACAATTGAATCTTGGGTGGGCATGGTTTCCCTTCGAAAGGAGGTAGACCATGGAAGTGAAAGATGCGATGACTCTGATGTTATTATTTGGAACATTCATTCTTGCACTTTTAACTTACATCAATAACAACAAGAGAAAGTAAAAACCCACCCAAAGGTTGACCGCCGAAGGTGGGTTTTTATTACCTGATACTTAGAAGGGAATAGACCATCCAAGCCAATTGTACTGACCAAGTGTTCGCTGCACTTGGTCTTTATTTAAGAATATGATAACACATCGAAAAAGATGAATCAAAATAAAAAAGCTATAAAATGAACAGGTTAGTAAGCAATCTCGAAGAAGTATTTCCATCATATAACATAATATTCAAGCATCGGCTCCATTGGAGCCTCGGTCTGCGGGGTGGATTTCGAAGAGTAATTTCAGCAGACAACCCCATTGGGGTTCGTGAATACCAGAACGTTATGAGAAATCAAATTAAAGGAGAAATAAAATGGGGAAAAAATTAACTATATTTCTTGTGGACGGTTCGGAAACAGGACCTCGAACAATTGAAATCGGTAATTGGTCAGGAAAGGCTGTATATTCTCAACGTTCTTCTTTACCCAAAATTATAGAGCGCTCTGAATTTGATAGACCAGGAGTATATATTTTAAAGTCCTTACCAAACAGTGAAAACTATAATGAACGCATATACATAGGGGAAGCAGAGAATCTCAAAAAGAGATTAAAACAACATTTAGCGGATTCAGATAAGGACTTCATTGAGATTGTAGCTTTTATAAGCAAAGACGAAATGCTCACTAAGTCTCATATAAAGTATTTAGAATCTCGAATTATCTCTTTATCTAAAGAAGCGAAAACAGCCGAGATTGATAATTCGGTTCAGCCTGAACTATCAACTCTCCCGGAAGCTGATATTTCGGATATGGAGTATTTTTTAGAACAAATGAAATTAATTTTTCCAGTAGTTAATTTTATGTTCTTGGTTCCTTCTACCCTCAAACAATCAAGTGAGACTGTGATTGCCCCAGTACAAGTCAATAGCGATATTGTATACACGCTTAAAAGTAAAAGAGCTTCTGCTAAATTGATTGAAACTGAAAAGGGCTATGTAGTTCTGTCTGGATCTCAAAGTTGTAAACAAACGTCAAGTTCAATCTCTGAAGGGTGGATCAAGCAGAGAAATAAGTTGATAGAAACCGGAGTCCTAATCGATAGTGGAGAATTTTATATATTCAAAGAGAATGCGATTTTCTCTAGTATTAGTGCAGCGACTGCTGTAGTACTAGGACGTCAAGCAGCTGGACCAGTAGAGTGGGTAGATGCTAACGGAAGGACATTTAAGCAGAACCAAGAAAAGAAATTTGAAAGCGAAAACAGTGAAGGTTAATTTGACATCTCATAACAATATATTCACGCTGCGGGCTTACGGCCTTGATCCGGCATTCGACGGACACCCGACATGTGTCGGGTGTGAATACAGGAACGTTAGGTGAAATTCCTGTAATGCATATAAGGAGCCATATGAAAACTATAAATTACTTAGAAACTAGACTTTCAAGTCGATATGATGAATTTGATCCGGATCAAGACGGGAATAAAAACACCCAATTTGCAGATTTCATTATTGATGGTAGATCGTTATATCAAATGCTTAGAAAGCATGATAGGGTTCCGTCTCTAGGATGGGGAGTTGAAGAACATCAAAGAAATATGATTGATTACTTTCTATTAAAGAGAAAACATGATTATTTGTATGATCGATACCCCCTATTGGTTTGTCCATGGTGCGGGGATGAAGAGTGCGGATTTATTTCTGTTTATATTGAGAGGGAAGACGATAGGATAATATGGCAAGATTTTAAGATAGAGCCTAGTAATCAAGGTATTGATATAGGTCCTTTTTATTTCAAGTGGGATAACTATGAGAAGGAAATTAATAGAGCTTTTGGAACAACAGGAAGTCAATAATATTTTTAGAGTATTTCATAGCAATAACCTCGCCTAACATAATATTCACGCTGCGGACATACGTCCTTGGCCCGGCATTCGCTGGACATCCGAATGTCGTCGGGTAGTGAATACAGGAACGTTATAAAAAAGTGATGAAATTCTAATGTTGTGGGGGAGAACAATGATACCAATTTGTATAAACCAAAAAGGTGATGTTTTTGAAGAACTGTTAGATATTACTGAGGAGCAAGTAGAAGAAATTAACTTAGATTACCCAATCACGCATGCATTAGTCGTTGCTAAGAATAATGAAGGATTTTTACTATTATTTAACGGCTGGAAGAACAATTGGGAGTTAGCTGGAGGAATGCTTGAGCCAGGGGAAACATTAAGAGAATGTGTAATCAGAGAAATGTTTGAAGAAACGAATCAAACTCCTGGAAAAATTGAATTTAAAGGATTAATGAAGTTTACATTAAGGAATGGAAAAATTGAATATGGGGGCCTCTTCAGCGCAGATATAGAAGAAAAAAGACCATTTGAAATGAATGAGGAAGCCCAAAAGATTATCTTTTGGGATGGAATTAAAGACATTGGATATATAGATGAAATCGATAAAGAATTATTGAAGTACTATTAAAAAGATATCGTAAGTAATTCGAGAAGTTGTCACCTTCATATAACATGATATCCACACTTGGGGCCTGACAGCCCTTAGTCCGCAAGAAGCGATTAGCAAGGGAGTGAACTCAGCAAATACATCCGTACCGACTAACCGCATCGCTGACACTCCCGGTGGTCGCTTAAGTCGTTGTGACGTCGTGAATACAGAAACGTTATCAGAAATTCTTGCACGAATAAAAACGTAGGATGGAGGTAGATTGATGAATTCGGCATACAATGATCTCGTTATAAGTGAGTTGTCGGGAAATCTTCAGGATGACATCTATACATTCTTAGTGAACAACCATTGCCCTAAAACGGCAGAACATTGTATGAGGGTAGGACAAGAAGCAAGAAGGGTAGCTGAAATGTATCATGAAGATGCAAATTCGGCTGAAATCGCTGGATTTTTGCATGATATAAGTGCAGTTTATCCCAATGATGTAAGGATTCAAGTCTCTCATGATCTGGGCATTGAAGTCATTCCTGAAGAAGAAATCTTTCCAATGATTATTCATCAAAAGATATCGAAAGAAATGGCTAAAGATCTATTCCACATTAGAGACGAAAAGGTTCTTAATGCAGTAGGGTGCCATACAACATTAAGAAGAAATTCAACAGTCCTAGATAAGATTTTGTTTGTTGCAGATAAAATCGAATGGGATCAAGCGGGAAACCCTCCATACTTATCTCAAATCTTAGAAAAGCTTGATCATTCTTTAAATGAAGCAGCATTCGAATACATTCATTTTTTATGGAAACAGCGAGACCATCTTAAAGTTATTCACCCATGGCTAAAAGATGCTTACTGTGAATTAAAGGAATTAGTCTAGTCGCTGGAAGAAGGCAAGAACATCCCATAACGTAATACTCACGCTGCGGGCATACGCCCTTGATCCGGCAGTCGTCGGACACCCCGCATAAGCTGGGTCATGAATACAGGAACGTTAGATGAAATCCTGCCGGACATACAAATTGAGGAGAATTTCAAGATGGAAAGAACAAATGTTAAAGTCGAATTCAGTATATTTGGAGATCAATTTGACCCCAATATTATTACAAACACACTATTAATTAATCCTACAAGAGCTTGGCTTAAAGGCGATCCTATACGAAGAAATCTAGTTCGTAAAGAAACGTGTTGGGAAATAGCGACTGATTACGAAGAGTCTTTGGATATTAATGATCAAATCGATAAGGTTAAAGCTTTGATTCAGGATCAAAAAGATCAAGTTGTAAAGTTAATTGAACAGAACAATCTTGAATGTAAGTTCGAGGTTGTGATTAATATTGAGAACAATCTAAAGCCTGCCATGTATCTAAATAAAGACATCATAAAGTTCATTTACGATTTAGGGGCAGAGATTGATTTTGACTTATACATTTGTAGCTAAGACCTGATGAGAGAAGATTCAAATAAAAGCAGGACATCACTTAAAAATAATATTCACGCTGCGGGCATGCGCCCTTGATCCGGCAGGTTGCCGGACACCCAGCAAACGCTGGGTCGTGAATACAGGAACGCTATATACAATTGGGGCAATGTTTTTTGCAAATCAATGAAGAAAGGATGAAAGATTTGAATATCTCTGAAGTGATTATACATCCTGTATTCAATCATTTATTTCTAACAATTGAACATCCTGAAGGGCAGTACCAGTACATAGGTGATGCATTAGGTAGAGATTGCATGATTACCAGATTCAAAGATGGATGGATGCGAATGTATGATGGTGACGGTATGCTCAATGAGGATTGGTATACATGGGGTGCTGATGTACTAGCTCCATTTGATGGAGTTGTGAAATCTATATTTATAAATCCGATAACTAATGATCCAGGGACTTTAACACCGGGAAGGGCAAGTTCTATAGTATTTGAAAGAGAAGATGGTGTTCTTGTTACTTATGCCCATGTAATGGATATAAGCGTTGAAGAAGGTGACATCGTTACGACTGGTCAAGTAGTTGCGAAAGCTGGGAACAATGGATATTCCAGAAATCCACATATTCATGTGGGTGCATGGATTGGTGATACTCCATTACAAATCCGATTTGACTTGCAGAGAATGGGAACACAGATGAAGGAATTTGGAGACAGACTTTATTTATGTTAACTCAAAGATGGCCCAACATCCGGGCATCCGCCCCTCGGTGGGCAAAGGATTTTCGGGGAAGTGATGACAGCCGCACAACCCTGCACTGCCAAGTCCGTCGGACCCGCGCTTACGTGTTTAAGCCAGTGAGGGTTCATGAATACAATGGCCGAAGGAGCAGTAACATTTTTTGATGTACTAGGGTGGAAGGGTATATGGCAGCGTAAAGAAAATGCTATGAAACAATTATTGGAAATTATTGACGATGCAGAAAAGTATATCAGTAGAATCAACAACAAGGATACATGAGGTAATGGAAATTCAAATATATTTAAAGACATAATCATTGAAATTAAAAGTATTTTTTAAGTGCAGCTTACTTAGATCTGGAGGGATAATTGGTGTTAGAATTAGCGAAGAATGAGCTCGAGACTGTTCGGTTTTTATGCAGCGGTATAAGTAATACAGTTCTTTTTGCAAATATAGAAGGAAAGATAGGAAGGACATGGATTGATAATAAGAAGCCCACGTACTCCGTGATTATTGCAGGAGATTTCGCATTCTTACTTGGAAGTGTCGATGCTTTGAAAAAAGTAGATGTTCCATTGCGGTTTGTTCTTGAAGAATGCAGGGGAAAAATCATAATTACGAATGAGTTTTCTTGGATATCCCTTTTATCTCAACATTACTCCGATTCATTCCAAAAGTTTAACCGGTATTCCTTTAAGAAAGAATCGAATTTCCAAGTAGAACAGTTAGAAGAGAACATAAAAATGATAGATACTGCTTTCAAAATCGTACCCATAGATGAACATATTTACCCAATGGTACTGCAGGATCCCTTTATGGCAGATTGTTGTTGTTTCTTCTCTACCTTAGAAGAATTTATGCAGCATGGAATTGGATTTGTTATCCTCAAGGATAATCAGATTATTGCCGGTGCTTCTTCTTATACTTATCATGAAGGGGGAATTGAAGTTACAATTGGGACACATCCCTTGTACAGGCGCCAAGGTTTGGCACTAGCTTGCGCATCAAGATTGATTCTTGAGTGTCTGAGCCGAAATATCCACCCAAACTGGGACGCAGCCAATTCAGAGTCAGTTGCTCTTGCAGAAAAATTAGGTTACAAAATGGAAAAAGAATACGAAGTGTACTCTATATAAACAGTAACACGACGGGGACGAACAGGGGTGATTACTATTAAGTTCATAATGATATTTGGCCCACAGGCCGTCGGAAAGATGACGGTTGGTCATGAATTAACGAAAATAACGGAATTAAAATTGTTTCACAATCATATGTCGATCGAGCTGTTTCATCCCTTTTTTGGTTTTGGTAGTGAAACTTGGAGGTTATCAAGTATCGTAAGAAGAGAACTTTTTGAATCGTTTGCAAGCAGCATCCAGTACGGACTAATTTTTACTTACGTTTGGGGGTTTGATCTTAAAGAGGACTGGGAATTTGTCGAACAAACATGTAACATGTTTGAAACAAAAGGAGCAGATATTTATTTTGTTGAATTAGAGTCAACTATAGAAGAAAGATTAAAACGAAATACAACGGCGTTTAGACTTGATCGAAAACCAACAAAAAGAAATATTGAAAATTCTAAAAAGGACTTAATCAAAACGATGGAAAAACATAGACTTAATTCTAAAGAGGGAGAAATTACTAGACAAAACTATCTGAGAATCAATAATACAAATTTAAGTGCAAATGAAGTCGCAAGATTAATTAAAGATGAATTTAATTTATAGTACTTATGAGTAAGCAAGAAGGTACCAATACCGTATAACTACATATTCAAGCAGCGGGCAAACTCCTTGGGTCTGGCATTCGCTGGGTCGTGAGTACAGGAATGTTATAGGAAATCAGCGCAAGATTTTATTAAACAAAACCTACTTAAATTCATTGTTGAATTAAAGGGCAGTCTTGCGAAGTAAACTAGGATATTGATATTTTCAATGGAACTGCGAAATATTTCGAAATATTATAAGAGGGGGAACAAAGAAATGATTACATTAGAATTAATGAATTCTTCAGAATTCCAGGAGTATCTAAATTCAGCAATTAAAAGCTATGCAGAAAGCAACGTTCAATCTGGTAATTGGAGTGAACAGGAATCTGTCAGTAAGGCTGCAGAACAATACGCACAACTTTTGCCGGATGACGAGAAAACAGCTAATAACAAATTATTTACAATTCGTTCTGATGGCAAAGAGGTTGGAATGATTTGGCTGGCATTAAAACCAAACAACAAGGGGGTTATCTACGATATAAAGATTAGGGAAGATTACCGAGGACGTGGATTTGGTAAGCAAGCGATGGAGGAGATAGAAAAAGTGGGTAGAGAATTTGGCATAAGGAGTATAGAACTTCACGTCTTTGCTCATAATCCAATAGCACGTAATTTATATGAAAAGCTAGGTTATAAAGAAACGAGCATCGTAATGGCAAAAGAAATATAAATTCAATACCTTGAAGATAGGAGGTGTAAGCATGTTCTTTTTACAGATGTCAGGATTCCCGGGATCAGGAAAGTCAACATTGGCAAGACAGATTAGCCAAGCAGCTGGAGCTGTGATTGTCGATCATGACATTTCCAAAACAGCAATTATGAAATCGTTATCATTACAAGGAAACACGATGGAGAGCAGAGCAATAGGACAGCTATCCTATGATGTAGATTGGTCGTTGGTGGATTTTTATTTATCGAATGGACACAGTGTCATTATGGATAGTCCTTGTTTGTACAGTAATGTATTAGAAACCGGACTTGAATTAGCGAGAAAATACCAAAAGAGATATAAGTATGTGGAGTGTTATATAGAAGACATTGAAATAATACGAAATCGATTAAAAAATCGAGAAAGACTTCTGAGTCAAATCGAAGGACCATCATCAGAAGAAGGATTTTATAGGACTATAAAAAACAGTAAAAAACCAGAAGGAGAGAAGTATATAGTAGTAGATTCATCGAAACCAATCGCAGATTACTTTCCAAAAGTTTTGGAATATATAAATGAATGAAAATAAAAGTAAATGAAATTAAAGAGCAGTTAATAAAGAAAGTGTGATTTGTATACTACTTAAGGAAGGGGATAAAATTTAATGATATTGAATTTGGAACTAGCAGATATTCTAGAGAAAACTGAAATTAATTATATGGTTGATCGAATGGCTGCAATCAGAGAACGAGAAGGAAACCCTGAAGGAATTGAGATTAAACGATTCGGGGAGAGCACGGCGTTTTATAGTAAAACCATGCCTTGGGGTCTTTTTAATAATGTAAAGGGAAGAATCTCTGAAGATGCGATTGAAGATATCTTAGACTTTTATAATGAGCGGGAAAGGAATTTTGAGATTCAAGTCATCCCCGGTAAGATAAATCAAGAAGTAATGAAAAAACTCCATAATAAAGGATTTTATCAATCAGGATTTCACACAACGCTTTTTTGTGAAGCTAGAAATCAGGATTCGTTCGATAATGACAACCTGGAAATTCGTGAACTGCACGAAGATGAGTTCGATACATATGCAGAAATTCATTGTTTAGGTACAGGATTATCTCTTGATGGGAAAGAACACGTAGCTGCAAATAACCGAGTACTGTTTTCCCGTCCGGGATGGCACTATTATTTGGGGTTGGCTCAGGGGCGTCCAGCTGCAGTAGCTGTAATGTATGTAGAGGATAATGCTGCTTCATTAACATTTGCGACAACACTACCGGAATATCGAAATAAAGGATTTCAAACCAGTTTATTACTTAGACGAATTCATGATGCCTACAAAAATTGTAATCTCGTTGTTAGTCAGTGCTCATATGGCTCGCAAAGCCATCGGAATATGGAAAGAGTAGGTATGAGAATCGGATATACCCGAGCAGCATGGACAAGAATTTAATTGTGAAGGGGCGGGGGCGGTCTCTCTTAGATAGTATTCATATTTTGGCTCCTTTCTGTCCCTTGCTGGCTGGCTGGCTGGATTTCGGAGAGGTCTTTCGGCAGACAGCCTTTTTGGGTTCAGGAACGTGAGAACGTTAGAATAAATAATATGCAGATAAGGATGATAGAATGAATTCGAAGACGCTTGATGAATTTGCACGAGCGATAAAAAAGACAAAGATCAAAAGCTGTCTAATCATGAGGGAAGACAGTTTAGTGTTTGAATACTATAAAAATCGTAAAATAGAAAATAATCCTCAAAAAATCAATTCGTGCACTAAAAGTATTTTATCCTTACTTATTGGCATTATACTTGATAAGGGATACATAAAGAGTATTGCAGAACCAGTGTGTAGTTTTTTCCCGGAATTAACGAATATCCTTGATGATCCTAGAAAACGAGACATCACTATTGAAGATTTACTTACGATGTCGGCGGGGTTTGAATGGCCCGAATTCGGTGAATGGAATTATTCCACTCCAATGCTGTTTAGTTCAGACATGATACAGTATGTTTTTGAACGAAATCTTGAAAGTAACAGAGGAGAAAAAATGAATTACAACTCTGGTTGTTCACATGTGTTAACAGCGATCTTGCAGAAGACTACAGGAATGACAGCTGTAGAGTTTGCACACCTCCATCTGTTTAAACCTCTTGGTATCACGAATGTACATTGGTACGAAGATAGTAAAGGGATTAACCGGGGTGGAGACGGCTTGACAATGACCACTATCGATATGTTAAAGATTGGTACTTTATACTTGCAGCAAGGGAAATGGAAAAACACTCGTATTGTTTCATCAGACTGGTTGAAAAAATCTACACAACCCTATTATTTAACTTATGAATCTATTGGTTATTATGCTTACCATTAGTGGGTAAGACACCTTAATATGAACAATATAGAAGTAAGCGGGACAGAAATGATATTTGCTTTGGGTTTTGGTGGTCAATATATATGTATAGTACCTAGTTTGAGTATGGTTATTGCCATAACTAGTGAAATGTATGAAGACTCGCTGAAACCATTAAGAATACTTGAGCAATGGCTTATTCATTTATAGCGGAGCGAATTCGAAGAGGCATAATCATCAGAATGTGTTGGTGTATATCATAACAATAGACAAGTCGGCTTTGCGAGGTTAGTTACTGATTATGAGACGGTTTACTGGTTATGTGATGTATACGTAGATGAAGATTATCGCGGTAGAGGAATAGGAAAGAAATTAATCGAAAGTATTACGACGTCTGATAAGTATAAGAATTTATTTGGTATTCTCGGAACGAAGGATGCTCATGAATTATATGAAGAATATCAATTGTAAAAGATGATGGTAGATTTATGGGGCGAACGCCTGATTTTTTAAGGGAAAAACCATAAGTTGATTGTGAAAATATCTCAATGAAGCCCTCGAGATCTTATAGCATAATATTCAAGCAGCAGCTATACCTTGGTCACAATGATGTTTATGAAGAGGAGGACTTTCAGCAGATAACCCTTCCCGGTTTATTGATACAGGAACGTTAGGCGAAACTGCTGCAGACAATTGGAAATCCACATAAAAATTAAAGGAGAATGCTTGATGTTTTATGTTAATGCAAGAGCAATTGTCGAACGTAAAGGAAGCGATGATACCGAAATAATCATACAGACCCGAAATAAAAAGAATGAGGAATCATTAGAATTACCAGGTGGAAGATTAGAAGAATTTGAATCCATATTCGATGGTCTGAGACGAGAAGTATTTGAAGAAACAGGTTTAACTGTTATAGAGGTGGAAGGTAGTCATAAGCGTATAGATACACGTGGGATTAACCCCGAGTTTGAGGTTGAGTGTTTAGAACCTTATTGTGTATACCAAACAATAAAGGGTCCAGTTGATTCTATAGGTATGTATTTTATATGTAAGGTTGATGGCAATCTGTTAGAAGCAGGAGATGAAACTATAAATATCAGATGGGAAACTGTTGAAGAAGTCTATAGATTGATGATAGAAGATCAAAAACAGTTTTCAGATGTGGATCGCGCGGGGGTAAAGTACTATTTAAAACACAGATTTGGAAAGCAAATCTAAGCAGTCAGCACTACATAATAAAGTATTCACTTGGTGGCTGCGCCTTGGTCAGCAGAGGGAAGTCAGGATGTTATTACTGTCTGATCAACTTCTCTGCACAAGTTCATGAATCCAGAAACATTAGATGAAATATCACAACAGAGGTGAAAACCATAATCCAGTTCGATCTCATATCTGATATACATTTAGATTTTTGGGTGGAGTACTCAAGTAATCTTAGGAAGCACAATCAAAAAGTAGATAAGTTCATAGATTTAATTCTTCCTAATGAGCCTTCAGAAGTATTAGTGATAGCTGGGGATCTAGGTCATTACAACAAACAAAATTTGATTTTTCTTGAAAAACTTAAAGAACATTATAGGTATGTGCTGTTGGTCGCAGGAAATCATGACTACTATTTAATCACTAAATCAATAAAAAATAAATACAGATATAATTCAATGCGTAGATTAGAAGAGATGAAGAAGATGGTTGAACAATTACCTGGCGTAATATTTTTGGATGGAGAAACTATTGAAATTGAACAGATTACTTTTGGTGGCACTGGAATGTGGTACGACTTTCAATATGGAATAAATCAGTTGGATCTAGACATGGACAAAATCTATGATCATTGGAAATCAATATCTAACGATTCTGTCTTAATAGAAGGGTTACCACGATTGGTTGAAACCATGTATGCGGAAGAATTAACAAAACTTAAGAATGTGCTTCATCGTTCAGATGTAATCGTTACTCATATTTCGCCCGATTGGTCTAAAATTCCGCTTAGTCATATCAATGATATTAGCAATAGCTTTTATTATTTTAACGGGAGAGAGCTGTTGTCCAAACTAAATAAAAAAGTCTGGTGTTCTGGGCATGTTCATCGAAGAGAAGATTACATCATTGAAGGATGTAGACTTGTAAATGCCTCTTTGGGATATCCCGATGAGAATGGTAATATCCCTAAGAAAATCATAAAGGTCATTCATGAAAGGTCATACATCTGACATCATCAACATCATATTCAAGCTGCGGCTCCCTTGGAGCCTAGGTTCCTCGCAATGACTATTTTTTTAAAAAACCTTATTTAGCAGGAGGACTATGATATACCTGGAGAAAGAAGATGTATTACGACTTAAAGAATTAGGTTTTAGACCTCCCTATGAAACAGGGGAGGTTTATGCTTACCAATTTTACAGTCACAAGGATGAAGAATGGTCTCTTGGGGGGCAGATTACAGGTAGTGAATTACTGCTGGCACCACAGGAAGTCTATAACCAAGGAGTTAAATTATTTACTATTGACGAGATATTTGACTGGATCCATGTGAATGGTTATGGGATGAGGCTTGTAAAGAACATTGGTTCTGGATTTAAATTTATAGTTTTTGATGAGGGTGGTATTGAGTATAAGGGAACCGGCGGTACTTTAACCAAGGCAATTTTTAATACAATGGAAAAGCTATTAATAAAGCGGAATGAGAACCGTTAATACAACTTTAAAAAGTTTGTAAAGAAATTTCGGAAGTGAGCGAGGGAATCTTATCACAAAGTATTATGGTAAATTGGTAATAGCTGCAGGGATTTTAGCTGATTTAACGGAGGTTATGCATTTGAAATGATAAAATTAAATATGAAAATCATAACCTTGATCATACTTTTAATTTTGTCTGCCTGTTCGCCCAATAATGAAAAAGATCCTTCTGACTCCATCTTTCAGGTTGACGTAGATGAGATTGAAGATGTTAAGGTCAACGAAAAATTTCAAATCGTAGGGTATCTGAAAAATTCATCAATGCGAACAGTGGAGATATCTCATGGTTCAGGCATGTTCAGTTATGAGATTTATAATGAAGCTGGCGAAAAAATCCTTCCAAACGCAACCGTGCTGTTAGAACATGCTATTGGCTATCAGGTTGAGATTGGGCCAGGTGAAGAATATAGAAACAATGGACAAGATCAACGAAGTAAGGGATATTATGAATTCGTTATCGACCAGCCAGGCAATTACAAAGTTAAAACGCATGTTGAATTTACGATGAATAATGATGGCAAACAAAAGAAAATAAGCTTATCGAGTGAATCCAAAGAATTTAAAGTGCAGTAGAGGATTGCAGGCAATCTCAACATAAATGTAGCGTAGGTGATATTAATGGAAGTGAACATACTCAAAAAACAAATTAGTGTAGAAGATTATATGAATCTAAGGGAGATTGTGGGATGGGGGAATCCTGAAAATATAGAGGCCATTGAACTTGGATTAAAGAACACGTTATATTCCATCTGTCTAGAGGTTGAGGAGCAGACGATCGGATATGGAAGAGTCGTGGGCGACGGTGGTTTTACTTTTTACATACAAGACATTATCGTGCTGCCTTCCTATCAGAGGATGGGGTTAGGCCATAAAATAATGACGGAACTAATGGAGTATATTACAAGTACTTATCCGCCAGGAAGTTCAGTGGGACTCATGTCAGCAAAAGGCAAAGAGGATTTTTATAAGAGGTTTGGATTCATGGAGAGACCCAATGAAACTTATGGTGCAGGAATGATCCAATTCATAAAGAGACAACCGTGACCTAAGCTGCTTGAACATCGCGAATACAGGAACGTGAGCCGAAAGAGGTTCTTAAGTTTAGGAGGAATTTATATGATATTAGAAAAAGTTATAAAGAAAATTACCATACAAAGTGAATATAAGGATTTTGTTAATAAGTACATAGATTGTTTACTTGCGGAATTTAAAGATAAGATTCATAGCATTTATATGTGCGGCTCGATTCCAAAAGGAACGGCTCAACCTTTTAAGTCAGATGCAGACTTTACGATTGTATGCACGAATCCCGAAGATATTGATTACGAAAGAATATCAAATATTAAAGACAGGCTTTTGGAAGAATATCCATTCGTCACGAAGGTGGATACGATCATTTGCTCGATGGATGATGTATTAAGTAGACCGAATGATTGGGGTTTTTGGGTTAAGATCATTTGTGTTTGCATACATGGGGAGGACATTGGTGAAAAAGTACCCCCGATCATCATCTCTCCAGAATTCATCTTAGACTTAAATACAGACACCAAGGAGGAAGTGGATCGTGTACATCAATCACTTTCTAATGCTAGTGATGACGCGCTGAAAACTAGATATACTAAAGGTTACTCGAAGAGATTACTTCGTGCATTATACTCATTGATTATAGAAAATACAGGGGTATGGGAAGACGACATAACTAAGATGAAAAATGCGATATTAAACTTTTGCGAGATTGACCCCGCTTTAGTTGAATATTTGTTTGCTTGTTACTTGGATAGTCGTCATGTACCTGTTGAAGAGTTTTTGAGAAATGCAGATAAAGTATACAGCTATTTTGAGAACGCCTTAAATGAAATGCAAAAGAAACGTGTTCTATAAAAAGTCAGCAGCATCGGTGAAATAAATAAAATGAGGTACAAAATATGAGTGAGTCAATACATTTTTTACATGCTAATGATCTTGTTGGATCATGGTCATCTGAGATATTTTTTTATGATTCTTTTGAGGATACACAATTAGAATTTCATGCGGACGGCACAGGGTGTTATGCCTATTTGACACCTTATAGTCAGGATATCACCCTTTTCGAGTGGACTTTAATTAAGGATCGAATTGAATTTGTAGAACATTTCCGAGTGACTATTGAAGAGAGCGAGCAAACGAATGGAGAAAAATACTCCACTTATAGAATGGATAAGAGATATTCAGAAAAGTTTTTTAAAGCTGAAGGATTAAATATTGAGAACAAAGAAATGAAAGTGATTGCTTTCTATTCTCCTATAATTGAGGGGATCAATTCGCAATTCTTTGGATTGAAGTCTAAAACACTAGATAAATCACTTAAGGATTCAGCAATGAGATATGAACAAGATAATTGAAAGCTGCTCAATATATGGTGAAGAAAGGGAGCAGAAAAGCAATTAGAAAACTAATGAGAAGAGAAGATATGTTAAAACGGGTTGGATGAAATTGCTGTAGTTAACATATAGTTGTGAGGTGCGGAAAGATGAAGGAGAGTGCTCCTAAGTATACTGACAAAGAATCCATTGAAAGTCTCATAAAGAAATTAAACCTACCGCCCCTGACTCCAGATTCGCAGGATTGGGAATATACGTCAGCTGATTCATCGAGAGTAGATGAATTCATTACATATTATGAGAATAATCAATTAAACAAAAATGAGAAATTCACACTGATGATCGTTATTATTTCTTCTTTTGATGATTACCTTTCCGAAGGAATTGGAACAGAGAATAACAAACTATGGAATAGAATAAAACAAAATCTACTTCAAGACTATGAATTACATATCAATACTATTCATTATTGGGCACTAGATAAGAGCGATCTGGAAGATTGTTTTTCAATTACACCATATATAAGAGAGATGAGAACCTAAATAATTCGGGCAATTATGCCCGAGGCTGACGAAACAGACATAATTGTATCAAAATCAAAATAGAAAAAATGACGGTGCATATATGATAAAGAAAATTATCAATTTGTTTCCAAGAGATTTCTTAGTTGCTTGTTATAAATATGTTCCATTTACACGATTTAAAAATTGGTTTGTTTATAGAGCGCAGGAGAAGTTTCTTGTTGCAGTCTTAGGAGTGATCACAAATGAATCAAATCAAGTTTTATTACTTAAACATGTGTACCGTAATGAGCCATGGGGAATACCTGGAGGTTGGATGGAATTAGAATCACCGGAAGAAGGTCTAATTCGAGAAATATTTGAAGAGACAGGATTATCTGTAGAATTAACTGGCGTATCAAGGGCTATCTATAATAAGAACCCCAATCGAGTTGATCTTGTTTTTCGCGGACGGGTCATCGGAGGGACGTTTAAATCCTGCACTGAGGTTTCTGAAATCTGTTATTGTGATACGGATCAGTGGCCAGAGGGTTTGCCAGAAGTACAAAAAAAGTTAATAAATGAAATATTAATATCAGATTAGGGCGTGTCTGAAAACGCTGAAGGAAGCGGATTTTGCTGAATTTCCGTTTCTATATTCAATGATGCTTGAACAAGGATATTGAATCGGAAGGTGAATACTATAATGATTGAAAAAGAACAAATCCTAGAAAAATTATTAACAGCGGTCCCTTCCTATAAGAGTAGATATGAGCAGTATATCAATGAGAATTATGAACTTGGAGAAGAGAGATTGATCTATGTAGATATAGGTGACTTCGTTAAACATGTCATTGAATGTTATCAAAGTAAACAGACGGATGAATTTGATGATTTATTTGAAGTGATCGAACAGTTCCATACGAATGGGGATGCATATGTTAGAGAATTTGCTGCAGTCGGCATTCTAGAAACATTTCAGAACCAGTTACCGGACAAAAATATAAAATACAGTGAATTCGAAAGATTATTAAAACCAGAATCAAAACGATGGTGGAACCATTTAATGGATTATTGGAATGGAAAGACAGTATACATTGGAGGACCGATAAAAGAACAACCATAATCTTCTAGGTTACTCAGGAACCGCATTGTATCATCTGAGATAATATTCACATTGCGATTATTAAGCATGCACTGAGTCATGAATACAAAAACGCAAAGAAATATGATTTCAATACTGCAGGATGTGAAAATTTATAGGATCGGAGAGGAGTTTCGTGAATAGAAGCCCATATGAAGAATTTCCTCATATTAAAACATCAGAAGTAACATTGAGAAAAATTGTCGAAACAGATTTAGACCGTCTGTTTGAAATATACAGCAATGAAAATCTTTTTCAACATTCTCCTGAAAGTATCGTTGGAGTAGCCGAAATGTTTGATTATCATAGTGATGTCAACATGATAACTATAGGTTACAGACTTCACGAACAGTTTTGGGGTCAAGGTATAGCCACAATAACCGTTAACGCTATGACAGATTATCTGTTCAACCGTGTGGGTGTTAATCGTATACAGGCATTCGTATTACCAGAAAACATAAAATCCCAAAATGTGTTACAGCGCAATAAATTTACTCAAGAAGGAATAGTCCGTGAAGGGCATATCTGGAAGGGCAAAGGTGTTGTTGATTTAGTTATGTACTCACTATTGAAGTCAGACACTACAAAGTAAGCCATTCTCGAGTCATTTCATATCCTTATCTGTGTTGTGTTTAGATTCAATAACTAATTTCTACGTTCCTTTAAGCATCTCAATTCGCGAATATATCAGCATTATCGGCTAAGTTCCTAATATGAATCTAAGCCAGAAGGAGTGATCACTTGATTATTATGATTAATGGGTCATTTGGATCCGGCAAGACCTCGACTTCTCAGCACCTGCAGCCTCTAATACCTAATAGTATGATTTATGATCCTGAAGAAATTGGGTATATGTTGAGAAAAATGATAACAGAAGACATCTACTTTGAAGAAGAACGAACGGATGATTTTCAGGATATAGAACTATGGAGAATACTTGTTGTGCAGACAGCTCAAGAATTAATGAATAGGTATAAGAAACATCTCATTGTTCCAATGACGATATATAAGTCTGAAAATTTTGATTACATAGTCAATGGATTTAGAAGTATTGATCAAGATACTTTTCATTTTTGCTTATTAGCGACAGAAGAAACAATCAAAAAACGAATTGAGAAACGTGGGGACAAATTTGATAATTGTATCGGAAGCACACAAACGCAGGTGTAATCGCATTTAAAGATATAAAATTTCAAGAACATATTGACACAGATAATAAAGAAATAGAAGAAATTGCGAGAATTATTTTAAAGAAGATTTCTAAAATCAACGTTTAAACTTAAGAACGCTTGTACGTAGATGTAAATAAAGGTAAAATATTGACACAATTCAATATTAAGTAGGCGTGGTTTTCCTTCGAAAGGAGGTGAGGCCATAGTAAAAGATGCGATACTTTGATGTCAAGAGAAAGTAACAACCTACCCAATGGTTGACCGCCAAAGGTGGTTTTGATTCCGATGACTTAAGAAGGGATAGGCCATCCAAGCCTATTGTATTGACCAAGATTCCATAGAGACAGCTTGACTGACAACCTCTTCCGGGTACATGACTATAGTGGCGTTATCTGAAACTGGCAAAAGTGAAAGGAGAAAAAAATGATACGAGGATTATATGAAGCACATTTACCCGTGAGTAATTTACATCAATCCATTGAATTTTACTCTAAGTTAGGACTAGAACTGGCTTGGAGAGATGAAGATACAGCTTTCTTCTGGATTGAAAAAGAAAAAAGTTGGCTGGGACTATGGCAGGGTGAAGAGCATAAAACTTCTTATCATCCATCATTAAGGCATATCGCATTTCGAGTGAGTTATGAAAATCTTCGAGAGAGTGTGAAATGGCTTCGAACAAATGAAATAGAGCCTGTTCCATTTGGGAAGAGAGGGTCAATAGATCCATTTGTTAGGCCTAATCAGGGCAATGCCTCGGTCTACTTCAATGATCCAGATGGAAATAGTTTAGAATTAATGTGTTTTGTATATGTCCCTGAAAATTTGAAGCATATATCCAATAAATTGTCAATAGAAGAATGGGAAGCCCTTTTGAAAGAGAAGAATTAAAGAATGTATTGGGATATTTTAAAGAAGTGCGCATAAGAAAACATAATATTCACGCATCGGACATTCATCCTCGGTCCGTACCACATAAAATAGTGCATGGTGCCATTCCGTAAGTAAGGAGGACATTATTAATGATTAGAACCGTTTCACTTTGTGTTATCCGAAGAGGAGAGGAGATACTGTTAGAAGAGTTTTTTGATAAGACTGGCAACCTAACGTATTATCGACCTATTGGGGGAACAGTTGAATATGGAGAACCCAGCAAAACTACCGTCATTCGTGAAGTAAAAGAAGAAATTGATGCAGATATTTCAGAACCTAAGTTGATTGGTATCATTGAAAATATATTTAACTACCAGAATCAAATCGGACACGAAAATGATTTTATTTATGAGGCTGAACTTATGAATAAGTCCCTTTACGATATGAAAGAGATCGATGGAATAGAGGGAATCAAACCCTTTAAAGCAGTATGGAAACCGCTAAATTACTTTAAAGGGAATTCGAAAGTAAAGTTGGTACCAGATGGGTTGCTAGAGCTGCTTCAAGACAGAGCAGACGAAAGACATATTAAACATTTCAGCACACAATAGACGGAGTGACATGCAATAGAAACAATGGCATCAGTTGATAACGCTCTCATGCTGCGGGAACGCTGAACGAAACCGCCTGGAGCATAATAAAAATACATACAATATATGAAAGTGGTGATCTATTGGATCGTCTATCAACTACATTACAAGACTACTTGGAGAATAAGTTCCAGAAGGAAGAGTTCAGTGGTTCTGTCTTGGTAACAAAGAACAACGAAATCATATTCAGCGCAGGAGTCGGATTAGCGAACAGAGAGCATTCCATTCAATGCACCCCCGAGACTAAATTCCGAATTGGTTCAATAACAAAGCAGTTCACCTCAATGGCTGTAATGATGCTGATCGAGCAAAAGATTCTGAATGAGCGGGATACATTAACAAAATTTTTCCCGAACTATATCTATGGTGAGCATATAACCATCCATCATCTGTTAACTCACACGTCAGGAATACCTAATATTACTCAACTTCAAGACTTCAATACATTAATGAAGGAATTTAATCCACTAAATTTGACCACAGCATTAATCATGAAACTTCCATTAGATTTTCAGCCAGGAACTCAATTTAAATATTCCAATTCGGGTTATTTGCTATTAGCTCAACTGATTCAGGTTGTAACAGGACAGACTTATGAAGAATTCCTAACGAAGAATATATTTTCGCCATTATTAATGAATAGTACAAGGCCGGATAATTATAGGGAGATTATCTCACAAAGAGCATCCGGTTATGAGATGGACAATACAAAAAGGTTTGTAAATTCCGCCTTTATTGATATGTCTATTGCAGCTGGTGGGGGGGATCTGCTGTCTACCACAGAAGATTTATATAAATGGGATCGTGCGTTGTCGTTTAACAAGTTAGTTACAAGTGACGGAATGCAGCGGCTGTTCACGGATTATGGATTTGGTTACGGTTATGGTTGGTTTGTAAAAGAGGAGTTGATTCATAACAGACCCAGTAAAACTGTCTTCCATGGAGGTGGAATTGTTGGCTTTAAAAACAAAATAACAAGATACCTTGATGATCAGGTTTCTATTATCGTTTTAAATAATCTTTCGACCACGGACGTAGACGACATTTCGAATAATGTGACTAACCTTATTTACCAACATCTTAAATTCGCGTGATAGTACGTAATCATGAGATGCACAGCAGATCCGACACAAGAATAAAACTTGTTCCAATATCGATGCGGATATGAAGCACATTATAATTTGAACACGCCGTCATGAAAGGAGGAAATCTGATTATGAAAAAAGTAAAACTATTCATTTGTATTACAGTCATTTTTCTCCTGGCAGCTTGTCAATCCTCACAACAATCCAAATTGATAACGGAAGAAACGATTGATTTTGACATAAACACTGCAGTGGAAATGGTAAAAGCAAAAGAAAAAATGATTGTCGACGCAGCATTGAGAGAAAAGCTAACCAAACCGGAGTATAAAGAAATGGAACAGTCTTTTACGAAAGAATTTGGAAACCGCGCACAGGATATTTTAGGGATATTATGTATCAATAATATGGATGCTGAGCCTAATGCAGATATATACATCAATAAAAACATTCTATACCCAACCATCTTCCATGAAGGAATCAAGATAACAAAAGCGGTGGTTCACAAGACCGAATATGAGAACGAGTTTTTCAATGAAACTACACTAACCATCAAAGAAGAGTATGTCGGTGATGACGAAAAGTTAAAGTCATGGAACAGAGAGTATATTTTCATACCTGACGAAAACGGCGAATGGAAATTCAGTGGATTTTCAGGAGTATTAAATTTCTCGGGAGAAGACTACAATATGAACAATCTAGAGTTAAAAAGATGAACAATAAAGACAGCTTCGGATAATGATGAAATCATCAGATAAAATCAAAATCGATATGAGGTGCGTTATGGATCGTGAAATTATTCAAGCTGCAAAAGAGATTGCGATAAATGTTATTCAAGAAGCAGGTCTCATCTGTAAAGAGAAGTTTGATAACGTTCTCGAACTGAGATCTAAAGATGAATTTGGGGATGTGGTTACTGAAGTAGATCATATGTGTGAAGAAATCATTATTAAACAAATACAAAAAACATTTCCAAATCATCAGATACACAGCGAAGAGGCAGGGCTAATCGGAATGAAGGACGATTGGTTATGGTTGATTGATCCTTTAGATGGAACAAATAATTTTGCAATTGGATTACCTGTTTTTTCGATATCCATTACCTTGATGTACAGAAGAGAGCCTGTTCTTGGAGTGGTCTACGAACCGCTAACAGAACGTTTATTTGTATCGGTTATCGGTGAAGGGACAAGCTGTAATCATCAACGAATACAAATGAAGAGCAGTCCGAATATTTTCAAAGGAAATATCGGCTGGATTCAAGGTCACGCCGTACAAAACGACCCCAAAGCCGTAAAACTAAGACAACACATTGATATTAGATTCAAGCGCATGTTAAGATTATGGGCTCCGACGGTTCAATGGTGCATGTTGGCCAAAGGAGATATCGATGGGATTATTGTATACAATTCTGAAGGTGATGACTTGTATTCAGGAATCTTAATGGTTAAGGAAGCGGGGGGACTGGTTATTGATTTTGAAGGAAATCCCTTTAACGGCATGAAGGAAGAACCTTATCTCATTGCATGTCACGCAGACCACATGGAAGAATTATTAAGAACGGTAAGAGAAGGATTGAGTTAACGCTGGAAGCAGAAAAGATCCTTCTAAGGGGGCTAATTAATGCTTAATAAGAGTGAAATGAAAAGAAATTGGGATAGATTAATACTTAACTATGAGAAAAAATACAAAGGATTCTCTAAAAATTTTAATAAAGGAGTTTTGGAGAACGAGCTGCAGCAATACGAAGCACAATTTGGGTTCAAGCTGCCCGAGGATCTGAGAGAACTCTATTCTATATGTAACGGAGATAACGATAAGTTTATAGCAGGATCTATATTAGGAATGAAATTTCTTACTATTGAAAAAGTTTATGAACAGTGGAAGCTGCAAAACGATTTACTTTCTTCTCTTTCAAAATCAGATGTTCTGAACTTGAATGCACAATGCACGTCCATTGATCCGAAGAAAATTAAATGTCAGTGTTACAATCCGTTATGGATACCTATTGCAGAGGATCATGGCGGGAATTACATTGGAATTGATCTGGACCCGGATGAACAGGGTGAGGTTGGTCAAATTATTAATTTCGGAAGAGATGAAAACGAAAAGTTAGTAATAGCAAATAATATGAACGAGTTCGTCATTCAGATCGCAGATGTTATTGAGAGCGATGAATGTAAAATGGAAAAATTCGAAGGTCAAAAAGTATTTGTTTTTAATGATCATTGGCACGCTATTGATTATCTTAAGTCTAAAAGAAGTTAAATAACAAAGGAGATTAATCTTATGGAGGTTATGCTTCGATTTGTATTACCTAGCGATGCTGCATTTGTACAGGAGTATGCAGGTAACCCTCTAATTTCAGAGACAAGTAACGTTCCGTATCCTTATCCAGATGGGGCAGGAGAATCATGGGCAAAAATGGTCATTGGCAGGCGTGAACAGGGAATATCTTATGTATTTAGTATTTTAGTTGATGACCGATTCGCGGGTGTTATGTCTTTAAACGCTGTGGACCTAGAATAGAGAACAGCAGAATTGGATTACTGGATTGCCGTTCCTTTTTGGAACCGGGGCATAGGTACAGCCGCAGCCCAAAAGGCAGCGGCATTTGCATTTAGTGAATTAGATCTCCATGTTCTCAGAAGTGCCTGCTTGGTGAGCAATACAGGCTCGTTAAAGGTTCTGGAAAAGAACGGATTTAAAAAAGTAAAAGACTTTGTTTTTGAAGAGGGAAAGTTCAAAGGTGAAAAGGGATGTAGACTTGAATTACACAGGTACTAAGAAATTGGTGTCGTATAAAATAATATAATTCGGAAAGTTACTTTAACGAAGAATGGTTTCCGGCAGCAGTTGATGAAGGGGAGCTGCTGCTGGCAGACCGTATGCTGTCCACTTATGTGAATGCGCTTGCAAAAGCGGGTTTTGTAATTGAGTTTATGATTGAGGAACCTGATCAAGACCTTATACAATCGAAGAATGACAACAGCGATATGGCAAACAGAGCAAAAGTGCTTCCCGTAACTTTTGTAATAAAGGCAAGAAAACGATAAGGTATAAAAATAAAAGTGAAACTGGCTCCAAAATTTTTAGGGGCTGAGGGAAGTGTCCTCCATGGATCAAGGAACGTTATAAGGAATCTTCGTAAATACTTTAATGGATGGGGGATCTCAAAGATGGGTGATAAAACAATAATTATTGAAGATTACAACAATAAATGGCCTGAAACGTTTTTTGGCCTGAAAACCATCATAGAACGTAGACTCGGGGATCTAGTACTTAGAATTGAACACGTTGGGAGTACTGCTGTACCTGGACTCGCGGCAAAACCTATTTTAGATATAGATGTAGTCATTGATTCTATGGACTTGCTTCCAGATGTAATTCAGGGGTTAGAAAGTTTAGGATACGTTCATGAAGGGAATTTAGGTGTTGAAGATAGAGAAGCTTTTGCCAGAAAAGATGCAAATGTACCCTATAGTATATTGGAAATACCAAAAACCGAACATCATTTATATGTTTGTAATAAAGAGAGTAAGGAACTAGTAAGACATATATCCTTCAGAGATGCATTGATCAGGAATCCCGGATATGCAGTCGAGTATGGCAATCTCAAGAAAGAGCTGGCTGTTAAATATAGAGGAAACCGTCAGTCTTATACGGATGGGAAGAGCGAATTTGTAAACAGAGTGCTTACTGAAAGTGAAAAAAAATTATAGGCAGCGCAGGTAGATGGAACATCGGATGGCAGCATATCAAGACATTCGTAAATATTACGGCGTTATGAAAAATTGCAAAGAATAAAGGACATAGGTGAATGGATATGGATATTCGAACTTTAATTCCCGAACATAAGAATGATTTTGAAAGAGTCGAAATGCTAAAAAATTATAAAGTCGAAGAGTTGAAGCCGATAATCTATGATTTACTAACATGGCTGCAGGATATGAATTGGCCAATTGCACTGGAAATACAAAATATTTTATTGAACTTTAAAGAAGATCTCATACCGCATATAAGGACTATACTGCTGACCGATGATGATGAATGGAAATACTGGATATTAACTTCATTAATGCGAAAACTACCAAATCATATTATAGTACTACTTAAACCAGAACTAGAAAGAATAAGAGACCACCCAACAAGTGATGAGCTGCAAAGTGATTTAATAGAAGAAGTAGAGGAAATACTAAATAGAATTTTGTAGGTAGATGGCGCTAAAGGAAAAAGAGAGGGCAGCAGGAATGGGATATAATGGAAACTTTGAAGGTATAGACTTCGAGTGGACGGAACATACATTGGGTTATTTATCCATACCGATATTTGTATTAGGAATTATTGTTTTTAGTTTTCCGGATATGCTGTATAAATGGTTTCTCGAAATTCGATATAGAGGGTTAAAGTCGAATGGGGACTTTGAGGATAATTTGGAAAAAAGGGAAATCCCAATGATAATAGAAAGAATATTAAAAAGTATAGGACTGATTATGATCGCATTAGGAATGGTTTGGTTTTGGTTTTCCAAAGAAGTGTATGAGTTGTTATTCTGAATATATTAAAGCTGCAATCATAATCAGGGGAGTTAGTAAGGTAGTAAAATCACTACAAATTGAAGAGATGAGGATGATCTGATGACCTATAAATCCATTTTGATTGATCAATTAACCGCATGTTATAACGATAAGAGTTGGTTTATTCCGCTTGCAGATATACTGGAAGATGTAACTCTAGAAGAGGCACTAACGGAGGACGAAAATAAACAGACCATATGGTCCATAGTGAATCATCTTATTTATTGGAATGAACTGTGGCTTGAACGTTTTAAGGCTGGAGAATTTATGTTAAATAACGCCATCAACAATGATGAAACATTTGCTTTGACTCAAGATCAGTTGAATGGGCTTGGATGGAAAGAAACATTAAATAAACTGGAACATGTGTTTAGCAGTTGGAGAGTTGTTTTGGAAGAAACCGATGAGTTCAAGCTTACCAAACAGCTCCCGGAATATTTTAATGCTCCTTGGTGGGGAGTCGTTTCTAATCTAAGTATACATAACGCATATCATGTCGGACAAATCATGTTGTTGAAGAAACAAATTCGTGTCCGTCGGAATTTTACACAGTAAGCAGGTGAGAAAATTGAATCTAATGCAGCTTAAGATTCCAGCAGGTTATGCGGTAACGTATAACAAGTTCTATGATGTGGAACCTATTCTTAGTGGAGATGGCAGCTGCTTCATTGAGAACTGGACATTTTTCACAGAAGACTTATTACAGATCAGCAAAATGAAAATAAAGAAGGGGAGTTGGTACATTCCTGAAAGAGAAGATACGATGCTTTTTGATCTAGGATGGTATCCCGATTCAGATATTAATGGACAGTATTGTTTGCAGCTTGTTGATGGAAACTGGAACGAAATTAAAAGTATTTCTTCCAGAGATCGTTTTTTAATCCAAGAGACGCTTGAGAAATGGATGGAAGAACAGCAGCGAGTATAGTTAGGAAATGATATATGGAGGCCATTATGGATATTTTAATTCGAGAAATACAGGATACGGATCATTCTGATTTAGTCCGGTTATGGAATCATGATTTAGGAAGTCCGACACTGACTCCTGATAACGCAGCGGCACGGATTCAGAGAATAAATTCAAGTGAGAACTACAAAATAGCAGTTGCCGTATTGGATGACAAAGTCATTGGCTGCATCTCGATGGCACAAATCATGGCATTGGAATACGAAGTCGGATATTTACAAATTAACGGTCTTGTTGTTCAGGCAGATTATCAACATCAAGGAGTAGGGTCTAAACTGCTTCATTATGCAGAAAATTTAGCTTCAAAGAGCGGTCTTTCTTACATCATATTAAATTGTGGGTTTCAACGAACAAAAGCCCATACATTTTATGAATCTAAAGGATTTGATAGGTTATCCTATTGTTTCACCAAAGCAATCAAATAACAACGTAGTGATCTAGTATATAAGCATGTATATAAAAAATCAGCAGCAGGTGAAAGCGATGAATACAGACTTCATTATCCTCCATGGCGCAGCAGGAACTGGGAAATCAACATTGTCTAAGAGACTGCATGAGCACCTAACGTCTCCTTATTTCGAATTTGGTTGGATTCCTGAATTCCGTTCTCTAAACCCTTCCATACAAATTACTCAGAAAGAAGAAGAACAGTTAGCATTCGAAAATTTGATGTTAGTCGTTAAGAACTATAATCAGCATGGGTTTAAGAACATTATCATTACTGATCTGGATGACGCACGTATACGGGAAATTCCTATTCAATTCGAAGGGTTTAACTATATTATTTTAACTCTCTATTGTGACGAAGATGAAGTGATTAGAGAAAGAATTGAGAACAGGGATAATGGGAATAGTTATTCGGATTGGGAACAATCTATTCAATTGAATTCGCTCATAAGGCGGAGAAACAAACTGCCGAATGAATATCGTATCCATAACGCAAGTAACGATATTGAAGGTGCCTTAGAAGTATTATTAGATCATTTGGGAACCCATGTCCCTTCACGGAACAGTGAAACACAAGTAAGCAAAGATGAGTTCTACAGCTATATTAAAGATGCTCCTGGATCGTAAATACAGGCAAAGGAGAGTTAAATACGTCGCAGATACAGGAAAAAACAAATGAAGACGGAGATATTATTGCTCATTTTCCATTAGAAAAATTAGAGTAGGATAGAAATAAAGACTGACATAAAACACACGGATCGGAGTATAAAATGATTAGATGGTTGGTTACATTGATATGCTTCCTTCTACTGTTAACAGGCTGCAGTACCACACATCGTATTAACACAGACTCGACCAAAGAGTTAACAAAAAACTTGAAGGCCCTTTCTTCGTCGATCGAAAAGGTCCAATGTACATTTACTCGTCCCAACCTTTTTTACAGAATAGACATGAACAAGGAACCGAGTAAAGAGGAACTGGAATTGATTCTTGGGGAAATCAAGACATTTTCAACAGAAGACAACATCAATGAGATAGCTCGCAGTGTCAAATGGGGTGTGGAAATATCCAAAATCTATCTTGATATTAATACGGATGAGGATAAAGAAACGATTGAACATACCTACTACGCGAGATATTTCAAGACATCCAACGCCAGCGACTATTCGGAAACAAACATGGAGAGATATCAGATTTGGTATAAAACAAATGGGGAATAATAGGCTGGAGCACATCAAAAAGACGAAAGAACCGGTATATTTTTGTGTCCTGTGATGTCACTGCCGCAGTATTGAGTTGACATCGATTGTGGGATAACCTTGAGGAGGTATTAGCAAGATTAACTAAAACGAATTAGAAATTCAAATCCATCAAGAAGAGGAAGCCTTATGAAAAGATCCGACAAAATTAAAATCAAGAGTAATATTTTCGAGAATAGTTTTCTAGTTATTTCAATATTAATTATAGTTCTCTTATTGTACCTCCAAATTTCAGGAGAAATGAATCTTCCGGAATTTATTAAAGATCTTGTACAAGTTAACATTACTTCTTCTCTCTCAATCGCTGCGCTTGTTGCCAGCATGGGGGCTTTTAGATGGGATCATTACCGTAAAGCACTAACAGAAGAAGGAGTACACGACAAGTGGGAAAGAAAAAATAGGATGTTTGCTAAGGCAAAATGGCCGTTATATCGAGTAATTAAGTTAAATAGTGTATTTATAATAATGAATATTGTCACGCTGCAATCAGCTGCAATTAAAATAAATGATAAAAATGAGATAAATTTATACTATTTTTTGATGAAATGGGATTGGATATTAATTGCTTTAATTTTTATATGTTTAATCATAGGTGTAAATCTAATATATGTATCCATGAAATATATGAAAGAGCTTATTTTCAAGTAAACATGCTGCTGCCTGATTCTAGCGGCGCGAATTACTGACAAAAGTATTTATAATTAATTTGTTTCGGAATTTGCGAAAACTCAACGTGGAATGGAGCAGTATGAATTTTGGAAAAGCAATGATGAAGAGGAAAAACAGGAGGTCTATATTGAAGTTTGAACGAAGATATCAAGAAATAAGGGAATACACAGTTTGGAATCCAGCCAAGAAACATCATTTATAGTATTAATCTCGTGAGTGAGGTGCATCCAGGTGATTAGAAATGCAGTTAGAGCATGGATTGTTGAAGACGATAAGATGCTTTTTATTAAAAAAGTCTTCCGGATGCAGGAATTTATTACGTATTACCCGGTGGGGCTCAAGAGCCTGATGAAACACTAGAGCAATCTCTTCAACGCGAGTGCTTGGAAGAACTAGGATTAAAAATGATAGATTGTAAGCTGTTGTGTATTAGAGAGTACATATCCAAAAATCATGAGTATTCATTGATTATGAAAGAGGTGCACGCTTTAGATTTTATCTATAGATGTATCCCTGACTCACATATGGACCCAAAATACTTGCAGGCCGACATCGGGCAGATTGGAATAGAATGGCTGTCCATAAATGAAATCAAACGTTCATTAATGCAGACAGATCATAGACTGAGAACGTATACTTTCCCCAGAACCACTCATGATCTATTACAGGAGTTTCTGATCAAAGGGATTAAAGAAATCTATTTAAGCTGGGATTTCGGACATTGATCTGTCTGTGTTCGGCCGAATTCGGTTGTGGGGGATATGAAGTTGATGTCGTACATTACAGCGATACGCTGATTTGGACAACGGAACCATCACCATTTGCGGATAAAACGATCAAGACTTCTAATACGTCAAATTATATCAATCATATTGGAAGTGGTGCTGCGTGAAAAAAATAGCAGGAGTGAGTTTGTATTTTTTGACCGAGGCCGAGGGAGGACAGAAGGGGCTAATTACAGAGGATTTTTCAACCCCTGTTGTTTTTGATGTAGATCAGGATTTGAGATTCGGACTTTGGAGTGTCGTCGTGAAGTTACATTGTAAACCGAATGAACTCAGACAAGCTCAAGGTGAGCTGTATTATTTATTCCATGACTCTACAGAGGTGCCTCATCATCTGCTGGAACCCGGCAATACGTTTTCGTTAAAGACGAATAGGATTATTGCCAGAGGCAGGATCGAATCTATCATTGAAAAATAACAAGAAGATCATTTTATTTCTCACGGGAAAGAAGGATGATCAGTCGAAGGAGAAGCGTTAATGAAACCATTCCCAGTCCTTGAAACTGAACGAATCACGCTGAGACAATTAAGACAGGAAGATGCTGTAGAAGTGTTTAATTATTTTTCCAAAGATGAAGTGACCGAATACTATGACTTGGAAAGTTTCATTGAATTAAAGCAGGCAGCAGAGCTGATCAGCAGCTGGAATGACAGATATACCAAGCTGGAGGGAATCCGATGGGGAATCACATATTCTGCTGCAGATCAGGTGATTGGAACATGCGGTTTTCATAATTGGTCCAAGGAGCATTTCAAAGCAGAGATCGGATATGAACTTGCCCCCGAACACTGGAGAAAGGGGATCATGGCTGAAGTCGTCGAACGAGTCGTCCAATATGGATTCGAAGAACTGGGGCTGCACCGGATCGAAGCTTTTGTTGATCCAGATCATATCGCCTCTAGAATGCTGCTTGAAAAAACAGGATTTACGGAAGAAGGAATTTTACGGGATTGCTTCTATGAGAAGGGCAGATTTGTTGATGCAGTTGTATTTTCGATATTACGTAAGGAACATGAGGCACAATGAGCAAATTGGATAGAAGCCAGTCGAGTGGAGTAAAAATGAAATTCAGTTATAAACATTTTTCCTGTGATGCGGAGATGTATTACAAAGATCAGGACCTTATCGTCCGTTTTTTTGATAGAGCCAAAGAACAAGAAGAAGGCGACATCATCAATCTCGTTTTTGTTGACCCTGGATATGGCTATCTATGTGTGAAATATAAAGGAGATGCGGCTCTTATAAGTGGATATCTTGATGAAGACGTCTTTGTATCAGATGATATGGTAGATGCAGCCATTGAGTTCATCGAAGATTTAAGCCCGCAAGTTAAATACTGTTATGCCCCATATCATATTTCGCTTTTTAAAAAATCTCGATTCAGTGAATATAATGGGGAGTATTAGGAGGCAATAGATTAGAAGATAAGCGGGGTACAGTAATGGGAGTGGCGGGTACATTAAGCTGCAAGCAGTGCGCTTACAGTCAAAATGTTTTTTTGGGTATTGGTTTTAGATATATAGATTTGAACAGCATTTTAGAATGGTACGAGCAGGCAGAAGGGCGACGACACATTCGAGAATATATGAGCAGAGAAGATACAATTTTTGAATGTTATGATGGGATTTACGTCTGTGAACAATGTAAGTACTTGTTAAACGGTATATTTCTAGAGTTGAAATCGGGAGATGACATGTATACCAATCGGTATGATTGTCCCAGATGCAGCACGCAAATGCCGACAAAACCTCCTTTAGATGAGGTGGAGAGCGGGCAGCTGGACTGCCCAGCGTGTGGGGAGACAACGTTGGAAATGAACTTATACATGGATTGGGATTAATCTCTAAAGGTTTAGGGGTGATTATTTTATTGAAGACAGAAGAAGGAATCGCAGAAGTGATTAACCACTGGGACCCGCTGGCACTGCTGGCAGGTGGGGCACCGAGAAATGAATACGATCTCGAGATAAAAGAGATAAGTAAACAAGTCACGTCAGATATCAATGAATCTGAATTAGCGAGAGTCATTTATAGCGTTTTTAAAGACAAGACGGGAGTGGAATTAAATCCCCTTAGCTGCTTAAAGCATGCATTCCAGATGTTGGAGGGGAATTGTAGAAATTCAGAAGGCCAGTTTTGAACACCTGGAAAGTGATGAAGGGAGTATCCAAAGTTGAATACAGAATTTGTATTAAGAAAGGTTCCATCATCGGTTGTATACATTTTTATTCCGATCTTTATAAATGTCCTTCTTAATCTAAGCAGCTCGTATATAAATGAGGTATTCAGAATATCATTCATCTTCATGAATGGTATAGTTATTGTCATTTTAGCTGTCAAAACGGGCATTGATCTATATAAAGAATATGTTGTGGTTTTGTCGCCTGAGGGAGTATACATAAATAAGATAATCTATTCGATTGAACATATTCGTGGAATACGAATAGGGGATCGGCATGTCCATGTATTACTGTTCGATGAGAATAAAAAACGATCATTTTCAGTGAAAGGCTCCGCCAAAGACTCTGTAAGAGATGAAATAAATAAAGAAGTAAAAAGATACTGTGAGAGCTGCGGCATATTACTACAGGATAATCGAAAAATATAATGGTGTCTGCATCGCTATTGCTGCAGCGGCCATATATGTTGACATCTCAGTGATATGCCATTGGTGGGAATATGAGCCTCGTGACTATGGGTCGCGGGGCTTTCTTCGTGAGGTGCTGCATCCCCGTGCAGCACCTCACCCTTACGCGGCCTGCTGCTGAACAGCCGCGCCCCGCTTCACCTTTTACAGGATACCCCTGCACAGATACGATTTGGTGTGCTGAATTGACAAGATTGAGAGAAAATGTCATGGTTTTAGTATGAGAGATCGATTGATTCTATTAAAGGTGAGATGGCGTTCAGGGTTTGGGAGAATGCCTGATAAATCGGATAGATCAAAAACAGCTAATTTGAGGAGTGAACACGCATGGATATGAAGAGTCAGAGTGGTGATTTTCTTGGTAGAATTCAGATGGAATCACTGGAGAGTGATTATGTCGTAGATCAGATTATACGCACGCTGAAACCCGGTGATGGAAAGGCGATTTATATTGCAAATGCTGCAGAGCACCAGTTCACCCAGCAGACGAATTATGCAGCCGTTGAATGGGAGCACGGACTGGAGCAGTTGAAGGCAGCGCTGGCGGAGTGGCAGCCGCAGTTCCCAGCTCAAACGGAGATCGAGAGCATTCAGGTTTATTATGGATTCGATAATCTGACACCGGATGAGATCGAAGCTATGGCTGAAGAGAGCAGAAGCACGGGACAGCAGGTTGTGGTCCGCGATTTGCATCCAAACAACAAACTTGTAGGTGTCCGAATCCGTTATAAAGAAGAAGGTGCACTGACCCTTCATATTTTTGGCACAACCAAAAGCCGAATTTACTTGTCTGAGGATGAATTGTCTCAGGTGAAACCACTACGCGTTCGGGGCGCGGAAGCATTTTATTTCTCGAATCACGGAAGTGATCGGTTGATCTGGATTGAGGCTGGAAGCAGCGGAAAGGCGCTGCAGTATGAGCTGATGGGCGATCAGCAGTCCGCGGCAGCTTTAATTCAAATCGCTGAAGGGATGAGCATATAGTCTTAGTTAAGCACAGCGAAGGAAGGGAACAGAGATGAATAACAGAAGGTGGGCAGTACTTTCAACGGTTATCCTGATCGCAGCTGCGGTATTTATTTATCAGTATTACTTGTCCAACTCCACAAGCGAGGCAATAACAGAGAAGGTTTTGAACCAAGATGGCTATACCGTTACGCTGAGATCAGAACATATTCCTGTTGAAATTTTTGTGAAACCGGAATGGATTAACTTCAATGTCGATGAACCTATGAAAAAAGATATCAAAGCTGCCGAGATCCACAACTCGAATCTGCTGCTGGATGTGGTCAACAGAGGTAACGATATTTATTTTTCGTTTAGGACGATCTTTAATATGCACGATCCATCGGGAGTATTTATATATAATGGATACTTTACTGATGAGGGGATTAGCACACCTACGGATACTAATGTGAAATTGTACGATAAACACGGCAAAGAAATAACAGTAAGTCAGACAGGACTTGGCCCAGGCGCAGCGTTTTCCTTTGGAATTGAGGAGGAAAAGCAGAAGCTTATTAAGGAAGGCTTCTATGTGAAGTATGATGATTTTAATGTTTATAATTATATGAAAAAATAGCAGCATATCATGACTGGGTACAAGCGATCAGATGCGCCGTGCTATGAGGTGAGTGGATGGGCGTAAGGAAGAAATATAAACGCAGCATTATTCGTGCGAATCGATTATTTTATTGGTATGTAAAGCCCGATCTGGACGATGAAGGGACCATGAAATTACATATCATTTCGGAGGACAAAATGTTTATCGTCACTTATGAGGTGGGACAGTGCACTAGAGGTCACCGCGTGGCTCCAATGTTAGTGATTATCGGTAAAGAGTTTGAAGGGTGGACTGCAGCTTATAGGGGTCACCGAAGAGTTCGAACGCCCACATGGAACGATGGCGTAGTTACACCTCGATTGATTGGGGAAATCATCGACTGGTGCTCAATGAAAGACAAAGAAATCATAAGTTTGAACTGGAAAGGTGAAATCACAGCATTAGACCAACGTATTTAAAAGAGATAGAAGTCAATCATTCGACAAGTCACCGTATGTTTCAGGAGGAGTTATGGGGACAGATATTTGGTTTTATGTAGAGAAAAAACACTACCGAAGAGAGTATCAATGGATAAATGGCACCCTGGTCGAAATCCCGAAAAGTGAAAAAGAATTGAAGGACACAGCCCGTTGGGTTAGCGAGGATCACTGGAAGGTCAATCCCAACTACCATCTGTACCCGGAAGAGCGTGCTGCTCAACTCATACAGATCAATCCATATCAATTTTACAGCGGAGTGAGAAACTACGATCTGTTTGGTATTTTGTCCAATACCAGAAATGACCGTAATCTTAAGTATATAGCTGCTCCGCGAGGTCTGCCTACCGATCTTTCTCCCGAATTGCTTCAAGTGGCATTAGAGAGTAAAGACGACTTCTATGACCACAGCTGGCTCTTATTAGAAGAGCTTATGCAGTTCAATTGGGACGAGCGCTTTTATTGTGATACGTTTATGGAGTATAGACAGGTTAAACAGATCTGTTTCGATTTTATTGATGAAACGATCCCGAAGCTTTCCGCGTTAGGAGAGCCTCAAGATGTACGCGTGATTTTCTGGTTCGGATAGAAATAGTAATATGCAGCTATATTTATGGAGGGTGTTATGGACATTGTAACCAAGCAGTTGAAGCTGGAAGAGCTTAGCGATTTAAAATATGAAGTGCGTATCGGAGATTCCCAAGCCGTGCATTACTGCAGCATCATGATCTTGAAATTCATGGGTGAGTATGGTTTTGGTTCATCTGGGAATTCAGATGCTGTTTATATGTGTGCCATCGGAGAAGCAGCAGTGGAAGCCTGGGGACCAGACGGTTTGATTTTGGACTTTAGTGAGCTGGTCTACGAATGGGGCGATCTGATCGAGCGTGTTTTTGATATCGGTAAAGCCAAGTCTGGGAGAATTCCTTTTCCAGCAGCCCTTATTGTCGGAGAACAATCGGAAGAAGCGATACGGACACTGATTTGGGGTGTGTATAGTGACGAGACTATTGACGACATTGATTGGGTTCACCGAGATCTGAACAGTGCATGGGCGTTCATTGAACAGCAGTTAGCTGCATATGATCGGGATAAAAAGTTGTAGAGCACGGTATGAACCAATGTGATCGATAAAAAAAGCCCCTATTCTGGGGCTGATCTGATCAAACGTATTTTTATGACCATGAAAATAGATTAAGAATCCTGACCTAAATGGTACTTCTTCATAACCGAGTCGCGAAATGCTTCGTATTCTGAACATTCCTGTGCTGTGGCGGTTTCAGGTAAGCTGCTCTGGCTGAGGCCTTCCAAGCTGAATTTTCCCAAATTATCATTGATTAATCCGTAGTCACCATAGGTGTTTTTCATTAAAAATAGTACACTTGGTTCACCCTTCTGCAGTTCAACATACTGATTAACGGTATATTTGACATCTTCTTTCAAGCTGACAGGTTCAATAATCTTCAATTCCTTCTGATCTGAAGGGAAATCCTCGGGCTTCTTCAATATCTGCTTAATTTTGATGTTGGTGTTGGTGTGAAAGGACTGCATGGCTCCATCATCGAATGCGGTGATCACATGTTCGCGATCCTTAAACTCTGCTGCTGCGTAACCGATCACGATCAATTCAGCAAATGCATCCAGTTTATCTATCTCACTAAAGGTGATGGAGTTGGCTGGAAGATTGACGATGTTATAAACGGTTTGATCCGGATTGGATTGACCCTTTACATATCCGATTGCTCCAATAGAGATAACCAGTATACATAGTACGGAGAGCAGAACGCTCTTCTTTTTGAAAAGAGACATGATATGATCCTCTCTACGTAAGATTTACTGTAAAAAATACCCGAAGTTTGATTTCAGTTCATTATCCCTAATCAAAGATATACATTCTGTCTGTCTCGATATAGATTTTTCTCAAGTCGAAGGTGCATCCTTTTTCGGAATTCGGCTATCTATAAACCAGCCTGGTCCTTCTACATTGAGAACCTCCTGTGTATCGTAGTTGTAGGAAACGGTAATACGCTCATCCTCATGTCCCGTTATGTGACCGTATAGGTATAGGCGTGAATGGATGGACGGGGCATCCATATCGTGACTTGTTACTATAAAGTCCGCATTATAGTATTTTTTTATGTACTGAACACTTATTGGTGCGGCTTTATCTATAATAATTTGCTTATCTGAGGTAGATATACCAGAACATCCCCCTAATAAGAATAAAGAAATAAGTATGGTCAGAGCCAAAGGTTTTATTTTCATAGGCGTTAATTCTCCTTTTATGGAAATAAACTCTAGTGATACTTTAATACAAATTATTGTAATAGATCAACCGGATTCAAAAATGAAAATCTACAAGGAATCTTAAGGAGGAGCCAATGAAAACCATCGTGTACATGATCAGACATGCGGAGTCACCGTATAACGAAGGAACGGAAAGAACAAGAGGACTTACCTTGAAGGGCAGGATGAATGCGGCCAAAGTAACCGAACTTTTAAAGAATGAAGGGATACATACGATCATCTCCAGTCCTTATGCCAGAGCTGTCCTCACTTTGGAGGGACTGGCCGCAGCTTTGAAATTGGATATACAGATCATAGAGGATTTACGAGAGAGACATTTTTCCGATGAGTTTATTGCCGATGAAGACTTTACGTCTGCTGAGCAGCAGATGTTTGAACACCCCGATTATGCTTTACCTGGAGGGGAGTCGAACAGGGTCTGCCAGAACAGAGCTGTGGGTGTATTGAAGCAGATTTTAGAAGCGTACCCGGGGAAAAAAATAGCGATCGGCACACACGGACATGTGATGACGCTGATGATGAATTACTTTGATTCGAGTTATGGATTGCATTTCATGAATCAGAACAGCAAACCGGATATCTACCAATTACAATTTGACGAAATGAAACTAGAGAAAGTGACAAGACTGTGGTAAGGATAAGGCAGCGTAGGTAAAAAGAGAATTGAAATGGGAACGCTTGTGCGCAAATGTGGATGTTGGTAAAATATAGATATCATTGAATGTAGAGAGGAAGACCCCTATGACATTACAAGATTTGTTTCAGGAAAAACCTACAAAACTGTGGAATGAAAGAATGGTCAAATATAAAGATGAGATATTTACAGAAGAGAGATTACAGATGTCGGATCGCGCCCTGGATCACTTTTTAAACCAGTTAATTGCAGTTCAAGATACGAAAGCCTCCGAGCGAATTATGAAGGCTGTAGAAGAAGTTGTGGTTGCCTTTAATAAAATGAATGAGGACAACGATTATTTTATCGAGACGATGGAACGGGAGGAATTGGCTGGTTTTATCGATAAGGCTGCAAGGCTGGCTGGATTAATTCCTCAAGAAGGTGAAGATATTACGGAAGAATGGAGAGAGTGGTAGTTGGAATTGGGCGATGAACGAGGAGAGGAGGCAGTATAGTGGAACAACAGGAATATGGCCGCTATTGTTTAGCGATGGGCGGAGAAGAATTTATGCCAGAAGAGGATGAGCAGGTTGAGGCAGACCATCTGTATGGATTTTTTCAGTGGTTTATGCCGACGGGAGCAGGTGTTGAACGTGTGTTTGAGCCTATTCCAGAAGGCCGGCGGTTCTTGGACAGAATACGACCGATTTATACGATGTTGAACCCCGAGGACTTTGCCGGTGAATATGTGCCAGGGTATTTCAACGGTGGAAACGAGGAGGTCTCCGAGGAAAAGCTGCGTGGTTTGGGAGAAGCGTTAATTCGAGGATTGAAGGACCTGTTCTCCATGGTGACGGAGGACGACGAAGCGGCGGACATTGCTAAGGAGGCATTACAGGATTTGAATTCTGTGAAGAAAGTTGTTGTACTGCCGCCTGGTGAAATTGGCACGTTAGAGCAAAGAGCGATGCAAGGCACAGATGAAGAAGATAGCGATGCCGTTTACGAAGCGCTTGGTGAACTTCTCAGCTCGCGCAGCGATTATGATGAAGCTATCGAAATATTAAGCGAAGCCTACTATTCTATCGCTTGCGATTATTGGGTTGCCTATTACTTGCAGTGGCCGCGTTATCAAGGTTTGCAAGAGGCGGAAAACTGCCTGTATCCATACTTTGAGCTGTACCGCTATGGTTACAATCTGCATTGGACTCAAACGAAATTATTTATTGGCAAACGTTAAGGAACGTTGGGATTGAAAAGCAGCAGTCAAACGAGCATGAGCTGAATTAGAGAACAACAAAGAAGTATGATAGATAATTAAAGTAGACTAGAGTAGCGTAGTAAGCACTCAAATATGGAGGCGTTTGTTTTGCAATCTTCGGAGCTTGCGCATCAATTTATGAATTGTTTGAATCAATTGAATGTATATGATATCTCACCTACATTCGAAACCAATATGCCCGGGTTTCACCATCATCCGTCACTCGGCATTGTGGAGAATCATCGCAACTTCTGCCATCATGGGTACTATGCACAGACGTTGATCATATCAGAGCACACGGGATCGCATGTTGATGCTCCTATTCATTGTAATGGTGAGCAGGCAGCGATTGATCAGCTCCCGGCGGATTGTCTCATTGGTCCGTACAAGAAATACGATCTGGCAAACTATGCTTTGGAAGCAGGCAAACCAGTTGGATTGAGTATGATCCAAGAGGTAGAGGAGCGGGATAACTTCACACTGCGGGCGGGGGATATTGTGCTGATTGACTTTGGCTGGGATCAATATTACAAGCCGGACGCAGGCGGCAAGGAAAGAGACTGGTGGGGAAAAAATGAACCGGGTCTAACCCGTGAGGTATGCCAGTACTTTTACGAATCGGGAATTAAAGCCATCGGAGCTGATACACCGGGAGTAGACATCTGCATGGTGAATGGCGAAATTCTGAGCGCTCCAGGTCATGTGGAATATTTTTTGCCTAATCAGATCTTGATCATGGAAGGGTTCAGCCGCATGGATCAGGCTCCAGCAGCTGGCATATTTATGGCACTTCCTCTGAAAATTAAAAATGGATCGGGTTCGCCGATTCGCCCGATATTACTGGCTTAATTCCCTAGAAGGTTAGGCAGAGGACGGGAGATAAGGAGTTTTTCGCTATGAAAATAGAACCGACGAAAGAGTTTGCTTGTACGCTGGGTGTGATGCTTGGTAGTAAGTTAATCTGGTACAAACACTTTCAGCTTTTTTGCGATGACATTATCCTGGAATACGCGAAGCCGCCATACTGGATCATTGAATTAGCCACGGTGCGTTATCAGGGTACCGCTATTGAAATCGTGAATAAGTATATCCGCTCTGAGCCTTTTATTACTTATTATAATAGTAAACATTGCGATCAATATATTGCCTGTTTGTACATCAAATATACAAGAAGAGAGTTATCCTGGGCGAGCTTGCTGCTGGAAGCAGGTCAGTATGCTGATGGTTGTGAAGCTGTAAAGGAACCTTGCGAATATTTTTATGAATTATTGACGGAATATGAGGCAGAAGAATTCGATATCGAGCTGGAACATAAACAAAGAGAAGAAATTCAGGATAAGTTTCGAATCGAGATTGATGAAGTGCAGGAGATTTATGATGTATTCCGGGTGTATTTCAAACAATATATTCAGAAGGAAAGAGAAGCATCAAAACCATAGAAGGGGACATGCTGCATGATAGAGCGATATAAAACGCCTCAAGGGAGACAGCTCATATACGAGTCGTATGACAAGCTGCTGCAGTCGTATGGCGTATGTGTTGAAGAGAAACGTATGGAAACAACCTTTGGACAGACACATGTGCTTACTGCTGGAGATTCGCAAAACCCTCCGCTGCTCCTCTTCCATGGCACCGCTGATAACGCGGCGATGATGTGGATCTACAATATGAATGAGTTATCTAAGAAGTTCTTCGTGATTGCCGTCGATTCGATTGGAGGATCGGGGAAAAGCGAACCGAACGCCGAGTATTATCAACGTTTTGATCAGGTGAAATGGATCGATGATATCATGGATGCTTTCCAGCTCCACGATTCGTATATTTGCGGTGTATCGTATGGCGCTTACCTTTCCTATTTTTACACACTCAAGAGACCTGATCGAATTCGAAAAGCGATGTGCCTGGCGGGAGGAATTCCTTCAAGTTCGTTTGAGGTATTCTCTAAAATGGTGAAGGCCTTCATGCCTGAAGCACTGTTCCCATCAGAGAAAAATTGTGAGAAGCTGCTTCGAAAATTGAGCGGACCTAACTATGCAGTCTTTGCCGAGAATGAAGAATTAATGAGACATTGGTATTATCTGCTGAAGTATTTCAACAACAAATCCATGATGAAGCACAAGATTGAGATGGTTGATGATTCAGAACTCGCCATCTTGAGAGACAAGGCCAAGTTCCTAATCGGAGAATACGACATACTCTCTAACTATCCAAGAGCCATACATAAGCTGGAACGTAACGGCCTGAATTTCGAAATCATTCGAGATGCAGGTCACGCTATTAACCACGAACAGGCGAATCTGGTGAATCAGAAAATTGTTGATTTTTGGTATGCATGAATATTAAAAAAGCTAAACCAGTTCTAATCATAAGGATGATCATATGAAGCGAGGACTCATTATTTTTTTGAACGGAGGTGTCAAGTTCGGGAAAGACCAGTATCGCGGAGGAAATGAAGCAACCATTAAACTGTTTTCGGATATGGGTTTGAATGTCATCGTGGATACGGTCATCTCCAATGACACGAGAGCAGAGTAGGGTTAATCGCGCAGCTGGACTTGCTCATTCTCAATACGACTACGTCTACGCCTATGATGAATACGATCTGGAAGTGAGCACGGAAGAACTCAGTGCAGCTGCATGTGCCGATATAATACTGCAATACATGCAGGCTGATCAGAAATACTCGGCATTTAAGAAAATAAATCGAAGAGACTAAAGGAGATGAAGGGTGATGGGTAAAGAACTCTCAAGATCGTTTGACATTGAGGTATTGAATAGGGAACTTAAGCTCGTAGGCCTGTGTGAGACGGGGAATTTTCCAAATGCGTTCCCTGAGCTCGCGGTTAAGGTTCAACGTGCATTCTGGGATCGTAGAAAGGAAATCAAACATGGAACAGATTACGAAGTGTTGTTCAGCCCTTTTATGTGTAATGGCATTATAGCTACCTATTTTGGCTGTGTTGAGGTGACGGAGATTGCGGATGTCCCAGAGGGAATGTTGGGTTTTGTACTGCCAGAAACCACATATGTCAAAGTGCTGTGTACAAATAAAACCATTGGAGAAGGTCACGATAAACTTCATGAATGGATCAGGCAAAATGGATATGAGCCTCAATTATACGGTTCAAGTCAGATCGAAATTTATTATATCGATGAAGAAGCAGATGAAGAGCCAGTCGAAATTCTCTTTCCAGTCAGCAAAGTCAACCCGTAATATAGAATAGAAAAGATGATAACAGTTCGGAAGGTATGGATTCCCTGGGGGAGGGAATCCATACCTTCCTTTTTGGAACAAGTTCATTGATGCATCAGATATGAAGGCTGCTGCTTTTATACTAACCAAGCGACTTGGCTGCCTTTGAGCGGCTTTTCGGGTGACTGTGATGACGTTTCATCATCAACATGTGACCTTTCAGCTGCAGAACAAACCGCCCGTTATACGGGTGGCTTTGAACTCTCCTAGATAACCGATAGATAACGGCAATGCTCAGGTGGAGCGTAGAAGTCGGCTGTGTTATTGCAAGTGCGGATTCTCGGTGCTGCTAAGATGTGGTGTAATCGCACCCATTTAAATATTTTATTGAGATATAGAATTGTTCTATAAGTTAATACGTTGTCATGTGCAGAACCATCTCAGCCAGATTCGCAGAATCAAGCAAAAGTCGGTTGAAAAGCAGGTGCAGTAATGGGAAATGCGGTAGTGAGAGCTTTGGGAATACAGGTATCCGTTATGTCTGGTGAAGGACATGGTCTGGAATTGAATAGGAAGTGATCTGGAAGAGTTTAATATGGCTGCACATGAACGTCAGGGATTTGGCCAAATTTTTCTTTTAGCATTGTCATGTCCTAATAAATAGATTTCAGAAATATTCCCATACGTGTTAGAGAGTGAAATGTTGAAGTCCTTATGACCTCTAACCGGAAGTTTGCTGCCTTTAATTTGAATGAATAATGAATGGTTATGATGTGAGATGTTGTAACCGTGATATCTGCTGATACTGTCTGCGAATCCACCTTGGATCGTAATGAGCTCAGAAGAAACTTCCGTTTTCGTAACCATAATCTCTTCTGGATCAACAACCTTGTTTAACATATAAAATCCAATGACAATAGGAAAAGCAATAATGACAGCGGTGAAAACTGTAACGATATAATTCCTTTTTAGCCGCATACTTATGATTCACCTCAGAGTTAGATGATATGAATCGATGTCTCTATCATTATGGGGGGATCGATTCTTTGGTTTTAAACAAAGGCCTACATAGAGTATATAAGAAGTTGAACGAACCTCCAATCTGAACGACTTATCTCCCTATATTCACGACTTTCCCGGTCCAATCGGACTGGCTGACTGCCGCACGTACCAGCCCATCAGCACAATCTGTGAAAGGAAGTGCAGCAATTGGATTGATGCGGGCGAGTGGGCCGGCCGTATAATCCAATTTCCCTTCCGCATACTGAAGCACGGATGCACGCATGATGACCCATTCGAGATCACTTTGGATGAGCGCTTGTTCCGCAATATGTTTATCCTGAATGGCCTTCCAAAAAATACGGCGCATCAGACGTACGGCGAGACTGTGAATATAAGAAAGCTCTCTACCATCGCTCAAATTAATGCCGCTCTGCATCACAATACGTTGAACCCCTGAACGCTGACAGGCTGCAATGATATTTGGAATTCCCTCAGACATAACCGTACCTGGTGAGAGATTAGCCTTCATTGTAAGTAAAGAGGCGCTGAGATTACCCATCCCCTTTTTGGCGGAAGCAGCTGATACATTGAGAGGGGGGCCTATACAACTGATGACAGCTTCTGCCCCTGAAATCGCTTGAATCATAACAGGTAAATCGAACACATCTCCTTTTCTAACTGTAAGTCCTTCTGTTGGAGCAATGGCTTCGGGACGACGAGCAACGGCAATAACTTCATGCCCTAATGCAAGGGCACGTTCGATCACTTTTTTTCCCGTTCCTCCGGTAGCCCCAATGACTGCAATTTTCATATGGTTAAACTCCATTCCTTACTGCGCATTAGTACACAGTAGTGTATTATTTATCATTTATGTATAATGGTATACATAAATAAAAATCTTACAATGGCTAAAAAGCTGGATTGCGTGCAATTGTGCACAGATGCTTTAGAAATGCGTATTAACAATGAAAAAAAGGGTGATATGAAGTGGTTAAGGTGGATCGAAGGATACGAAAATCCCAAGAGGCGATCAAAACGGCGGTTACTGAACTGATGATGAACAAAGATTTTGATCATATTACGATCCAGGATATCTCCGACAAAGCGGATGTCAGCCGCAGAACGATCTATCTTCATTACACGGATAAATTCGATCTTCTGAATAAACTCATCACAGAGCATATTGAGAATTTGCGTGAAATCTGTGAATCTACGGAGATGGACACGGGTTATAACAACATGGTATTTATGTGGTTTGAGTATTTTGAGAAGCATTTTTTATTTTTCTCCGCATTGCTGGCGAGTAAAGGCGGTTCTTTTTTTCGTAAGCAGTTTCTGGACTTTTTTATCGATGAATTACAGAATGGGAAAAATGGGAACGAGAGCGTTTCAGGTGCTAAGAACACCGAATTATTGAAAGATCAACTTGTGGAGGTTCAGTTTGTGGGGGGAGCAATCATTGGGGTCGTGGAATGGTGGTTTACTCATGAAAAGCCTCTCCCACCTTCCGTGATGGCTGAACGTATAGGAGCCATGCTGGAACGAAATCTGGATACGAATCCTTAAAAATATTCCTTTGAAGGAGATCAACGATGAATCCAGAAAAGCATATTCAACAAATGTTACATACTATCATTGAGAACACACAATCCATCATCAACGATAATCAGAAGCAATCCTTCGGCTCTCTGGAATATTTCCTGGGACATATTCTAGAGTATCGCGATGAGAAGCAATACCTGACAGAAGATTGGCAGTTCCGCACACCACGCTGGCTGGGGGAGTATGGCAATACACCGGAGGAAGAAGAACTTCTTGCAGACATTTACCGTCTACAGGCTTATATTGCTGAGAAATTAAAAGGTGCATAGTGGATAGACAAACACGAATCATGATGTCGCATTAGTCCGACTGAAATGTCGCAAAAGTACATGGTAACACGATACACAGATCGTTTATACTCTCTTTATGTTTCGATAATGAAAATCATTATCACTAGTATGCATAAGGGGGATTTACAAATGAAACAAGGAACAAAGGAGCAGGCGGCCGGAAGCAAAGGTTATGCTGCTCACAAATCACGATTACTCATGGGCTTGATGCTGGCCCTGATTCTAGTCCTGACGGCGTGCGGTACCGGAACGGGTACAGATAGCGGTAAATCATCTTCCGGAACATCAGCGGAGACACCTGCGAGTACGGAGACGAAGACCGACGGCGCTTTTCCAGTAACAATCAAGGGTATGAAGGGTGATATCACTCTAAACGAAAAACCGAAGAGAATTGCAATTCTCGATGTTAAGTTTTTGGATCAAATGTTAGCGGTTGGCGAAAAGCCGGCAGGTAGTGTTATCGCTGGAGGAAACACCGATTTTCCTGAATACCTGGGAGACCAGCCGAATGGCGTAGAAGTTCTGGGTACACGGGACGAGCCTAACCTGGAAGCGATTGTAGCGCTCGACCCGGATTTGATTATCATGACCGACTTTCAGGAAAAACAGTATGAGGGCGTAAGCAAAATTGCTCCTACCTTAGTACTTGATTTCTACGAAGACTGGCGGGATACGTTAGCTGCAGTTGCTAAGATTACAGACAAGCAGGACGAGGCAGAGAAAGTGCGTACAGCGTATGAAGAGAAAATCGCCGGGCTGAAAACACAATTGTCAGAGAAGCTGGGCGATGAAACGGTGGCAATCATTCGTCCACGAAAAGAAGGCATTCGTGTACACGGGATTGAGCACCGCATTGGCGGTATTCTGTATAATGACTTGGGACTGAAGATGCCTGCTTTGGTTCAGGAGATTAATGAAGATGGTTCCGTTGAAATATCGATGGAAAAGGTGCCTGAGATCGGGGCAGATCGTTACTTTGTATTGTCAGACGAATTGTTTGCGGCAGAAGCTGAGGCGATGGTGAACAATCCGGTATGGAAGTCTTTGGATGCTGTGAAAAATAACCGTACTTATGATGTGAACTCTACACTTTGGATTGCATATTACGGACCGCTTGCGATTAATCTGATTGTAGATCAGGCATCGGAAGCCCTGCTCGGATCGAACTAACATGAGCCGATATCTCTCGACAGACGTATGGAAAGAGACGGTGGAGGATCATTCGATTTTGCTTGGCGAGCCGCCTGAACATAGTGTCCGCAGCATTGCGCTGAGTGAGCTTCATGACGAAGAGGCGTGCCGAGAGTACATCAGCTGGTTTCAACATTATATCGATGCACCAGACATGAAGGTTGCCGCTTCCATGTTAGCCAAGCGACTTGGCTATCTATGGACGGCTCCGCTCGTGACTGCGATGACGTTTCATCATCAGCATGTAACCTTTCGGCTGGAGAACAGCTTTCTCTATCATCCGAAACTCGAAGAACATGAGGAAGGGACACGATTTCCTTATCTAGCGGTGAACGAGCTTCGGGCTGAGGAATGGACGGGAGACAGACACGTTTGGCGGGAAAAAGCAGTCCATGAGATGTTTGCGGTACAGCTCACACCTTTGTTAAAGACACTGGCTGCAATTGCGCCCCTTTCGATGAGTATTCTCTGGGAGAATATTATGGTGCGGATCGGCCGACTATTCGCTCCTGATGAAGGTGAGACGGAGCAGGAACGTAAGATCATTCGAGAGGACTTCGCCTATCTGACGCAGGTAGCGTCCGGGCAGGTGTTTGGTGAGAGGAAGAATCCGTTGACCCGTTTTACCGAGTGTAAGGACAATGTACATGCTGCCAAAAGTGAGCGCATCACCTGCTGTTTCTATTATCAGATGTCAGGGGAATATTGCCTCAAATGTCCGAAAATTGACAATGAGAAAGAATCTCAACTACAATGACAACAGCAATGATTATACCGATGCGATTGTCAGGAGATGAGAGAAATGCCGCTGCAGGAACAGACAAGTGGTTGGAGTGATACAGCAATCAAGATGCTGGACGGATATAGCGGTACTCTGCAGACAGGCAGCGTTTTGCACGAAACAAATGTAACTTCTAATGTGCTGCTGCTGGCATACGGAGGGGAAGGGGAGCTTGCAATGGATGGCGAGGGTTGCCACATTGGAGCTTCTTTTGCCTGTCATGCGGTGAAGGGATCATCCTACACGCTGACGGCCAGATCAGAGGACATTCATTATATTGTGATCAAGTACAAGGCTTCTTCCATGGAGGGAGCCTCTATTGTTATGCCTTCATACCGCAAACACCCGCTGCGCAGATCCTTTGTGCAGAGCTCGGCAGCCCACGCGGAATGGATCGAAAACGCGGAAAAAATGGTAGCCAAATGGCGCCGCGGCGAAGGACTGGAACGATTCTATGCCAACGCGTTGCTCCAAGGGATGATCTACGAGTTGATCATGGCGTATGAACGTGGTCAGGGGGGAGCGGAGTCTGACATGGTGGATGTGGTCGCTTCCTATATTGCGTCGCACTATCGTCAGAACCTGGAGTTGAAAGAGCTGGCTGCCCTTGCGGGCTGCAGCGTACGACAGCTGCAGCGCCGTTTCAAACAAGAAAAGCAGCTCGGACCGATGGAATATGTCATTCAGCTGCGCATGGAAAGTGCTTCGCGGATGTTGCGTCATACGGATGCTTCGATCGGTGAAATTGCGGACAAGCTGGGCTACCGGGATATGTATTATTTCAGCAGAGCATTTAAAAAGTATTACGGCGTTCCTCCGCTGCATTACCGGCATGCCGCCGCTTCGAGAACGGAGTCAGACTATGCGAATGCCTTATTGCAAAACCGCACCGCTTCTTCCTATGAATCAGCCCAAGGCCCGGTCATCTGTCATATGCAAGGAGAGTACACCGTCACGGAAATGCCCCAGCGTATCGCTGTCCTTGATGTGCAGTATGCCGATCATTTGCTTGCGCTGGGCGTGTCTCCGGTAGGAAGTGTCGGACTAGGAAGCAGCGTGTTATCTTTCCCCCAGTCCCTTCGGGCAGGACTCCAGCACACCGATTTACTAGGTACATATGAATATCCCGATCTGCCTGCGGTAGAACGACTTGCCCCGGATCTGATTATCTGTACCGAGGTACATGAGCAGTATCTTGAACGATTAAGTGGGATCGCTCCAGTGCTCATGTTCAAACGTAATGAAAACTGGCAGACGATTCTAAGCTTGTTCGGTGAACTGACAGGCAAACGAGCAGAGGCCAAGCAGATTATTGCTGACTATTTTCGCAGAACGGCTTTGCTGTCTGAGGAATTAGCTGCAGTATTGGCAGGCAAAAGTGTGGCTCTGATCCGTCCGCTGGATTCGCTCGTTCGAGTGCATTCTGCGGCTCATCGCACAGGTGCTGTGCTGTATCGCGATCTAGGTCTGCCCGTTCCGCTGTTTGTCGCAGATACCTCCGACACGGCCTATCACATCTCGGTTGAGAGATTACCCGCAGTGCAGGCGAGTCACTACTTTTTGCTGAGTAATGAACTTATGCAGGATGGGATATCTACGACAGAGGAGCGGGTTTTGGGAATGCTCGGTGAAGGCGAAGAGCAACGAGTTCATTCGGTGGATGCGGCAACCTGGATTGGTTGTTATGGGCCGGTGGGGATCAATGGGATTGTGGATCAGGTTGAGCAGGCGTTGTTGGGATGAGGGGAGTTGGTGGTTTTACCCGTTTGCAGCGAAAGATAGTACGTTCATTTTTTGAAAAGTTGATAGGTTTCAATTGTATCGCATGGCCGTCGGATTCCCTTAAGGATGAAGAAGGGCCTTTGTGTTAAATGAAGGTTCTTTTGCTTGCATCTTGTATAACACAGTGTATATCTAGTATTCAAAGTTCATTGAATCGATTGTATAAGGGCTTAATAATATTAATAAATCTCCTTTATTCACCAATTCACTTTCACAATTGTAACAATATGGGTTATCTTTTACGAAGTTCAGGCACGAGTGAGATAGAATATGTTGTAGTGAGTAATGCAAAATAATAGATACTATAGGAATTCAGTTGACAATTACGAGGTGATTTAATGAGAAAAAATATCGCAATAATTATCCTTATGGCCGGATTGATCATAAGCATGTATTTTAATTATCAATTCAAAGAGTACAAAGAAAATCAAGAAGTTGATTATGCGGTTAAACTAAATCATGGAATTCAAATCGGGATTAAATTATCAATCCAGAATTTTGATTATGTCATTAAAAGTTTAGAAGACAATTCTTCAAAGGAAACAGTTATATTCACATTAGGCAATCTAACAGAATCTTTGAAAGTGGGGGAAGAGTCATTTGTATTTCTTGATTCTGATTTCAGGGAAGATGGAGGATCATCAACCTATCTAATCTATAATGTGTTTAGAGATATTTATGGTTATATAAGAGCAGATATCAAAGATGATATTTTAACAAATAAGGTATCACTAGAAGGAGAATCGAGAGATCAATTGATTAAGGATATAGGATTGCTTAAACAAGATTTTGAGTATTTAGATAGTCAATTTGACGAGGATTTTCTGAAGGGGAAAAGTCCTGAGTGGATTGAAAACAAATGGAGAGAGTTAATCGGGGAGATTGTAAATAGAAATAAGAATTTTAAGTTGTATGAAAGGATTAGAACGAAACATAATCTGTACGAAAGCTAGACAATACATATTGGAAAGGGCTTAGGCAGATTCCACAGATTACGATAGCAACTGCGCTTGAACTTGCGAAAGTGGAGCTGCAAGATGTGACTGCCGAAGGAATAATTATCCAGAAAAATGAAAAAAGAGGATCATTATAATTCCAGGTATATTTTCAGGAGAGCATTTAGTTCGATGGATCGTTGTAAAAATATAATCCAACGCTCTATTTGGAATCTGATTTCTCGGATATTCCTTCAGGGAGCGATAGTGTCTTAATACTTAAAGGATCGTAGTTCACGAAAACAAATACCTTCTTTTTCTTATCGCCTTCAATATAGCCGTGGAGGCCTAACGACTTGCTTAGATCGGGAGGAGAAAATTTATATTCCGTAAAACGAACGGTTACCCCGTATTTTTCGAGAACATAATTTGCAGCGAACTTCTCGGCGGAGGATACAATCGTCTTTTCCTCTTCTGAGGCACAGCCTCCAAGCATGAGAGAGGAGATAATTAAGATTACAAACAGGAAGAAAGGTTTTCTCAAAAAGGGACACCTCTGCTTTCTTTAAACAAGGAATAAATGTACATATAGTTGTATTGTCACTAGTTTACATAATCATATTGAAATGTTCAAATTCAGGAGGTATTTAAGCAGAAGGATTACATTAGTGATGAGGTGTGTGGACAATGCTTGATACCAGTGAGCAGCAATATGTCCACTCCGTCGATGCAGCAACCTGGATCGGTTGTTATGGGCTAATCGGGATCAATGGGATTGTGGATCAGATCGCACAGGCATTGTTGGCTTAAGAAGTAGCTTTATGATGATAAGAAACGTCTAACTCGTGGGGACTGTCCCATAAGTCGTAAACAATTAGGCATTGCCCCATTATTTAAAATGATAAAATCAAAAGATACCGTTCCTTGGTAAAGTGGAAGTGTTTCCGCAGCCACATACCACAGGAGACGGTTTTTTTGTGCATTTATAATAGTATGATTTCACTAACTTTACGTCCCAACCCATGAAAAAGAAAAGCAGTGCTATATCTTTTGCAGCATAGTCGCCTCCAATAACTAAAATGTGAATAAGGCGGTGTAGGCCTTATTCACGCTAGGTAATGCTGAAAATTTTGAAATCGAGATTGTTTGATGCATATGCATTACATACAAATATAACCATATAAAGTCTATATAAGTAAAATTAATAAAAATTAACAATTATATTACATTTAACTGATAATTCATAAAGTGATGCACGAAAGTTCGGAGAAAATATCTCCATTCAGTTGAATGGGAATGTGGGGTACTTGCAGATTGCCCACAGCTTGTGCGAGGAGATTGGAACAATTCCAACACATTTAGCCTGATGATCCTGTCCATGTTATGTCGTTATATGGACGCGCATTATCCTGGCTCGTGAATCAGCCTTGCCTCAATGTCAGCTCGTTCGGATCTCTTAAACATTTTAATAGACACCATCGCATCCACTAAGATGTTGCATGCCCACAGAAGTTCGGCGGTAATCTGATTAACTTTGCGAATGACTTCTTGTGTAATATACTTAGTATATTAATATTATGATGTCAGGGTGGTCTTGTGGAATTGCATTTATACGAGCAGATATATGTCTATATTGTACAAGAGATCAAAGAAGGTCGATTAAAAGAAGGAGACCGAGTCTCTTCTGAAAAAGAGTTGGCGGAACAATTTGGCGTCAGTCGTATTACATCTAAAAAGGCTCTGGAGAAATTGGCCGATTCCGGGGTGATCAAACGAATACAAGGAAAAGGTTCATTTGTGGCCGATAGTATCATTGGGGGACAAGAACCGAAGCACTATTCAGAGGTAAAAACGACCTTGGTTCCTGAGGATGATAAACGGTTGATCGGTTTTATTATACCGGATTTTTCTGACGAGTTTGGTCTGCAGCTTCTTAGATCGATGGAAAAGCGGAGCGCTGAGCACAATTATCAACTCATTATCAAGCGAACTTGCGGGGATCGGGATGAGGAAAAACGTGCGATCGACTTATTTATTGGTTTGGGCATCAAGGGATTAATCGTGACTCCCATTCATGGTCAACACTATAATTCGGAACTGCTTCGGCTTGTATTAGATCGGTTTCCGATTGTTTTGGCCGATAGATATCTAAAAGGAATTCCGGTTTGTTCGGTATACACAGACAATAAGAAAGCAGCCATGGATCTTACGCGACATCTGATTAGCCAAGGCCATAAAAAAATTGCCTTTTTATCTCCGCCGGAAGAGAACACTTCCACATTGGAGGAAAGGCTGCTCGGATATACGTTTGCCTTCACCCAGGAAGGGATGAATTTGAACAAAGATTATGTATTGACGAACTTGAAGGGCACCCTTCCTATGAACATAAATGGAACAGCGATTGAAAGTGATAAAGAAACAATAAAGCATTTTTTGAAACAACACCCTGATGTAAAGGCGTTTGTCGCGTCGGAATTTCTAATAGCTACCATGCTGGCTCAAGTCATCCACTCGATGGGGAAATCTCTGGAGGAATTCGAGATTGTTTGTTTCGACTCCCTGAATGATTACTTGGGTCAACCCATCTTCACTCATATTAAGCAGGATGAGAAGCAGATGGGTGAATTGGCAGTGGATAGGCTAATCTCTCAGCTGCATGGAGCAGAAGTTCCCGAGCTGAACATTATTGAACATCGTATGGTCGTGAAAAATAACACATAGGGTGAATACAAGCTCAGTGCAGCTCAACAAAATCAAGGATATTTTTCAATGTGTCGAGAAGTCCCCAGGGGCTTTTCGGCACTTTTTTTTGATAACACAAATATGAACTTCGAAGCTTGGACCTTCCGGACCTGATATCCCAGGAAAAAGTTCTTCTAGATGTCGTCTGTCTTCTGTGAAGTATGTCGATAGCCGTTTTTCTTATGGTAAAGCTTGTTTCATATCAGGGAATGGGCTGGGAGAACGGAGATTAACGAACCTCAAAACATCGATTCACATATCTAATTATAGCCATACGTCATACCTATTCATGTCGTAATATTGCAATTGACTTAATTTGTAATGTCATATTAATATACTTAGTATATCTAGTGTAACTAGTAGGATTCTTATAACCAATTCACTTCGTTCATCATTTTCTGATTTCAAATCGTTCATATCACCAATCTTGTTAGCGCTTACATATATTATGGATTGATCAGAAAAGGAAGTGGATGCTATAGGAGTTCAAGTTAAACGAATTCATTTAACTTAAGGGGGTACTTTGAATGAGGAGATCCAAAAAAATCGCGTTTCCAATTCTTGTTTGCTTTCTGGCTATGTTACTACTTCTAACCGCTTGCTCAACGGAAGGCTCCAGCGATCCGGCGGGAGAGGGGAATACAACGGTTACGATGTGGCATGGCCTTACCTCCATTGATTTAGATAATATGAATAAAGTCGTGAAGGCATTTGAAGAGAAAAACCCTACCATCAAAATGAATTTGGTTTATACGGAATCCAGCGAGGGATCAGATCAGAAGCTGCTGACCGCAGTAGCAGGCGGCAATCCTCCTGACGTTGCACTTTTCGACCGATTTAAGGTCGGTACTTGGGCTGCGCAAGGTTCGCTGACTGACTTATCCTCGATGGCAGCAGAATCCGGAATTCGTAAGGAAATGTATTATCCATTTGCTTGGGAGGAGTCCAGTTATCAAGGAAAGCTTTATGCAATGCCGATGGATACGGACTCACGCCTGCTATTTTACAATAAGGATCATTTCAAAGAAGTAGGGTTGGATCCCGACAAACCGCCACAAACAATCGCCGAGCTAGAAGCGGCCGCCGAAAAGTTAACCATCAAGGAAGGTAAACGATTCAAACGGATCGGGTTCATTCCATGGTATTCGCAAGGCTGGCTGTATACTTGGGGATGGGCATTTGGAGGAGAATTCCAGGATGCTGCCACCGGCAAAATTACTGCAAATGATCCTAAAGTCGTTGAAGCGCTGCAATGGATGACCGACTTCGGCAAAAAATACAATGTCGAGGACATTGCCGGATTCACAAGCGCAGCTGGCACGGAGGAAATGGATCCGTTCATTTCCGGTCAAATCAGCATGAAGATAAATGGAAACTTCACGGTTAAGGGGATAGAAAAATTTAAGCCGGATCTAAATTACGGCGTTGCACCGATACCGACTCCAACGGGAACGGATTTTACGACATGGTCAGGAGGAGGCTCCGCTATTATTCCTAAAGGTGCCAAGAACGTCGCTGCTGCTTGGAAATTCCTCGAATTTTTAGGGAAAGAAGAGGGGCAAACATTATTAAACGCTGACTCTCAAATTTCCGTTATCGATGCGGTTAACGACAAATACGGTTACAAGGACGATCCGATCATGAAGGAATTTATTACTATTTTGCCCAATTCACACAACCGCCCGGTTATCCCTGAAGGACAGCTGCTGTGGAATGAGTTAGCTTCCGCTACGGAAAAGGCAACCCGCGGCAACGGTACTCCGAAAGAGAACCTGGATCGAGTAACGGAGACGGTTAATAAGGCTTTAGAAAAATACGACAAATAGGATGCTCGGTAGGCAGGGAGCGAACTTACTCCTTGCCTTTCATGAATGACAATTGGAGGGAGAATGCACATGGCGAAACCAGCCGATTCAGTTCAAGTAAGCGCAATTCCATCGGCAAGGAAACGAGCACTTCGCAGAACTAACGTGATTGGGTGGCTGTTTGCTTCACCTTGGGCTATAGGGCTGCTGTGCTTTTATGCAATTCCGATGTTCATGTCCATCTACTTCAGCTTCACGACTTACAGCATTCTGCAGCCTGGTGAATTTGTCGGAATGAATAATTATCGAGAGCTTTTCCAGGATCCTCTGTTTTGGAAATCCATATACAACACGATTTATTTTACCGTATTTTTTGTTCCATTAAGTATATTCTTCGGTGTGGCACTCGCTATGATGTTGAATATGAAAGTCAAGGGTATGGCTGTATTCAGAACGATTTTTTTCTTACCTACGCTCGTGCCGCAAGTGGCTCTGGCTGTTCTGTGGATGTGGCTGTTACATCCAAACTTCGGATTGGTTAACGGGATGCTGGCGCATATCGGTATCGATGGGCCTTCTTGGCTCGGTGGTGAGTCGTGGTCCAAGCCTTCGCTCATCTTGATGTCGCTTTGGGGTATTGGGCAAGCGGTCGTGATCTACCTTGCTGGACTAGGAGACATCCCTGATGAGTACTATGAAGCGGCCCAAATCGATGGAGCTAACTGGTTTCAAAAAACGAGAAAGGTAACCCTGCCTTTGCTCACTCCCGTTATTTTCTACAACCTTGTCATGGGAATGATCGGTGCATTCCAGCAGTTTACTCTTCCCTATACGTTGACCAAAGGGCAAGGAACTCCTGCAAATTCCATGACTTTTTACGTCATGTATTTATATGAGAACGGATTCAGGTATTTCAAAATGGGTTATGCCTCCGCCATGGCCTGGATCTTATTTATTATTGTTATGGCATTAACCGGAATTATTTTTATTACGTCTAAACGCTGGGTTCATTATCAAGGGAAATGAGGAGGGGGAAGTAAGGGATGAGTCCTATCGCGATCAAAAGAATCAATCGTGCGTTAGCCTATGTATGTCTCATTGTTGCTTCTGCATTTTTCATTACTCCGTTCATTTGGCTGCTTTCGACTTCTCTTAAACCACTCACACAAATCTTTACATTCCCGCCCGAGTGGATTCCGCAACCCATTCTGTGGAGTAATTATTCCCGTGCCGTTGAGTATATCCCTTTTTGGACGTATCTGAAAAACACAGCGATTATAACCATCGCGAGTACGCTTGGTGTGATCATATCCTGTCCCTTGGTTGCGTATAGTTTTGCCAAGTTAGAGTACCGTGGGAGAGGTATACTTTTCTTTGTAACCCTTGCTGTTATGATGATTCCCGGACAGGTGACGATGATTCCGCTATTCTTGTTGTTTACTAAATTAGGTTGGGTAGGAACAGCTCTACCACTGATTGTACCCCAATTTTTTGGAGTGCCCATTTACATTTTTCTATTGCGGCAGTTTTTCATGGGACTGCCTGATGCCCTGCGCGAAGCGGCCCGCTTAGACGGTGCCAGTGAGTTCCGCATATATTTACAGATCATGTTTCCGCTAGCCAAATCCGCTGTTTTAGCCGTGGCATTGTTTCAATTCATGGGGAGCTGGACTGATTTCATGGGCCCCTTGCTCTATTTAACCAATGAACCATCTTACACGGTTTCGCTCGGATTGCAGCAATTCCAGAGTCAAAAGGGATCCGAATGGGGTCTATTAATGGCCGTATCCACCTTGATGACATTACCTATTATTGTTCTGTTCTTTTTTCTTCAAAAGACGTTTATTAGCGGCATTACATTTAGTGGTATAAAAGGTTGAAAATCATGGGTATGACTGAATCTCCAGCGATGCGGAACCAATCAGTGTTAGGACAGACCTAGACTTGAGAGGCAGTTTTTGATGAGGGGAAACAAAAGAAACCGTTTCGTAGTAAATGGAAGCGAGAGCGACCATATACCAAAGGAGACGGTTTCTTTGTACATTTTACATTCTCGAGTGAGAATACATTGGGCTAAGTCGGGTGTTATGAATACAGGAATGATATATGAAGTAAGGGGTATATGTTAAAATGATAGAAAGTTGATCCATTAAGAAAAATAGGAGGTAACACTGCGTATATTCAGTATTCAAAGCCCAATGGATGTATGGATTAGAGAGATTAAGTTTCCTGATTATTTGAAGGAATATCTCTTAACATCATATTCATGTTGCGCGGTCTTGTATTTGCAGGTACGCATGATAGGAAGGCTAAGAATCTGCAAGAAAAAAAGAATCGGCGAACCGATTCTTAAAAGTGAGTTTCATTCTCATTCTTAAAGCATTAAAAAACAATTTTAACATGATAGCAGAATCTACATCAATTTAACCGAGTAGATAAGCTTATCTCAATCTTGTACTTCATGATAATTACCAGTCCACGGATCAAAAACGTATGAATTTACTTCTGAATTTTTTTCCACTGAGAACATATAACCTTTTTTAATTTCATTAGATTCATCTTCAATTAACGTATTCTTCTGTTTATTAACCACATAAGGTTCTTCTAAATTCTGAGTGACCTTATCTACCGCACTTTCATACGTGTATTGAGGAAGTGTGGTTATCGTATAAATTGGAATAAATATTAAAAAGAGTGTTTGTAAAAAAAACACTATTTCTTTACGTTTTTTACTTAATTGAACTTTTAAGAAATAACTCAGCACCATGAAAAAAACTAACACCCCAATGAAAGGAAAAAGATCTAAAATATTATTGTATCGATATTGTAAAAAAATTAAAAAAGCCACTTCTATCAGACAAGCAATAATTATTAGTCTTCTATACATCATATCTCCTTTGATTAAGTAGTTGAAGCCAACATTATTGACATCAACTTATCTTAAATATTTATTTTGTGGATTGTTTCGACATATCCTTAGTTAAGAAGCCAAGCATTATAGGCTCCGATTATGCAAAGATCAGTATTACTTCTTCCTTCGCCTTCAACTCTAATTGGTACCCATTCAACTTTTCCGTTCTTTGTATTAATCACTTTAGCATCTACGATCGTTCGCTTACTGCGAAGTCCAATCTTCCCGTTAGATCTTACTTCCAAGTCTTGTGCAGCAAATCTTCCATAAACTTGACCAGTAATAGCTTTGGTGATCTTATCAGCAACAATAGTTGTGCCCAGCGCTACGAGAATAGCTGCAACTATACCACCTGTGCCGACTGTGATCAGGCCGACAATCACGCCTACTATAATTGAAACTTTAGTCCCTTTATCATAATTAAGATTATAAGTTTCTCCAAAAGTGATTTTTTCTTGTTTATATAAATAACCCCATTGCTTCACATTTGGATTAGAATTGTATGCTGAATCTACAAACGTCCAATTACTAGCAGCACTAGTAGTAAAAGAGTCTTGGTTACTAATCATCGGATCTGGAGCAACTTTTTCAATATAGTCACTCTCATTAGCATATTCTACTTTCCCATCATTATCAATTGTCTTCATATCTCTTGTTTCTTTGTTTTTAATTGTTTGTGATTCTTTTTCGCCATTTACATAAGAAGTTACAATGTATTCTTTGTCTGTTTCTTCAATCGAAACTTCCAATGTACTGCCATCCTCAGTAGGGATAACGTATGTACCCGATTCACTAGTAGAACTAGTAGTGGTGCTAAATCCACTAGCCCCTGCTACTTGAACACTTAAAATACCAACAATTAGCAGGCAAGACAACAATGATGTGAATAATTTTTTCATACGAACACTCCTTTTAATAATATACTTTTAAAACGTTTTCAAACCAATCATTTCCTAATATAATACATAATATCATTTAAGGCAAATGACTGTCTTTTCACCATGAGTTGTTTCTAAAGAAAGTCCGACCTCTTTCCAAGCGAATTTGGTGTATAAATTGGTGAAGATGGATCGCCTCCATCTTTGTCTCGAATGTATATGTTAAAGTGATAGAAAGTTTTAAAAATACAAATAAAAGGAGGTTTAGCATATGAAATGAATAAAGTGAGAGAGCTACTCCCTGACCAATTTGTTCTGGTTTCTATCCTTCAATATCATGAGGAAGATAACAAAAAAGTCGTGGAAGAGGTTCTGCCAATTTCGTACTGTATCCGAACAAGATGCAAATAAAGAGTTTTTTCGAGTAGAGCCTGGTAACTTTGTATATCATACTTCAAATCCAGACTTTGTGATTCATCTCCGTAAAGATCCATTAATGAGGGCGGGATATTGAACGGATCTGGAGCAAAAGATTTAGACGGGGAGAACCTATGAACGAAAAAGCTAAAGGAAAATTGAAAATGCAATTTGGCTTCATCATATTATTTATTTTTATCATTGGCGTGCAATTAATTGTCAAAAACTACTTCGTGAATCATCCCCCTGCATGGACAACTGGACTATACATTTCTTGTTTTATTATATTTTGTATACTTGGGCTGCTAACCTACCTTGATCTCAAGAACCAAGAGCAATTCGTAACGATTGGACAAATTGTAGATGTGAAGAAGGATAAAAATATCATTATCGTTAAAGGGCTGGGGCGAGGTCATCGTAAAATTTTAATAAAAGATAGTCATATCCTGAATATGATGCAGCCAGATGAACTGATCGAAATCACGAGATTGAAATACACAGGCATGATAACGAAAAAAGTGTATCAGGACAAAGAGCTACAACTTTGATTAATTGATTAAAGAGTTGTAGTTTTTTTATATATGTTGACGGTAGTAATTTTAATTCTACTGAACGATATGCTTTATTGAGAGATGCCATCGTTAGATTACATAACCCCGATGTTCGAGTACGAGATTTCAAAGGTGAGCTATTCATAGATCAGAGATAAGGAGGTCAGAGAATGGAAACAAAAATGCTGTTTGGTGTAGGTTTGGTCTTCGATACACCTGATACGGATCCATCGTGATGGGGGCGAATGAAGAGTTGGATGATCTTCTTACTTCGACCATTCAAGAGATGATCGGTGATCAGATTATGATTAGAACAGTGGATGGGGAAGAGCGGGTATATAATGTTGTTTCTTCTCAGATCAATCATTCGATTGCTGGTAAGAAGAATATTGGTATATGTTTGGGTAAAGAGGTATCGCCAGATGAAGTAGTAGCTGGTTCAGTTGTTTATTATTATTCATCAAACCAATTGATTAGTAGTGCAACATGGGAAAGAATTAAGAAGGTATCGGAAGGTCCTCTACTCCTTATGGGATGAAGAAGGGCCTTCCTTTTTGTTTCGACATAACAAATACTCGACGTGTTAAAAGTCCATTGGATTGCATGGATATGAGGGAATGCTAATCAAATATTCTCCCTTTTTCGCCAAATTTTTCTTCGCAAAAATCACTGCATAGGTTATCATATACGTAATTCAGATATCAGGTAGAATGTGTTGTATTTACGAAGTACATAGATTAGATGTTAAGCGAAACTTCTAAGAGACAATACTATAATAACAGAAGCTAAAACGGTGACATTAAAGGAGTATCCAATATGGTAAATTTTCAAATAAAAAAAATGTTTGGTAGGACTATTGATAGCTATAAAATAATCGGTCACTTGGGTACTGGTGGAAATGCAGATGTGTTCAAAGTTCAAAAAGATAATAATTATTTTGCAATGAAGATGTTGGTAGTGTCAGATAATAAGAGTTTTAATAAAAAATATAGTCGATTTAAAGATGAAATTTACGTAGTAAAAGAAAACCAAAAAAAAATAACAGGAATAATACCTATAATAGATATTTACCTTCCAGAAAAACCTGCTGTAGATAATCGGCCTTGGTATACAATGCCGATAGCCATACCATTAAGTAAAAAAAACAATAAAAGCATGGAAGATGTCATTTCGTGCGTTTATGATTTAAGCAAAATATTAGTTTCGTTACACGAAAAGAACATTGTGCATAGAGATATAAAGCCAAGTAACATTTATTACTATAAAGATAAATGGGCTTTTGGAGATTTTGGATTAGTAGAATATCCTGAAAAAACTGAATTGACAGAAAAAGGCGAGTCTGTAGGTCCGAGAAATACTATCGCCCCTGAAATGAAAAGAAATGCAATACAGTCTGATGGTAAACCTGCAGATATTTACTCTTTAGCTAAAACACTATGGATACTTCTAACAGATGTAAAAGACGGATTTGACGGTCAATATTCGCATAAAGTTGATGATTTCAATTTAGATTCAAAAATATGTTTTAAAGCTTATCAAAAGAAATTTACAGTTACTCTTCATACATTGTTAAAAGAATCAACTTCAAATACACCTAGTGAAAGACCTGTAGCAATGGAATTCAAAAAAATGTTAGAGGAATGGTTTATTTTAAATCAGAATTATAAAAAACGTAACATATTAGAGTGGGAATTTTATTTAAGAGATATTATACCTTTTACTTTGCCTGAAAAAATATCGTGGACAAGGCTTGAAGATATCTGCAATGTATTAAGTATCATTTCAAATACCAATTTAAATCATATGTTTTTTCCTGGAGGAGGAGGCATGGATTTAGATGAGGTTAGACCTTCAAATGAAGATGGATTTTTAGAACTAAAAGTCGGATATTTGTTGAAACTAAAACCTAAAAGATTAACTTTAAACACTTTTGATGCCTCTTTCGATTGGAATTATTTTTATTTAGAAACAGAAGAAATAGAGTCACCATTTCCTGAAAGATACACAGATGAAAAATTATACGATTTAGAACTGGTTGAAATATCGCCAGGAGAATATTTAGAGTATGAAGACCAAAAGTTAACTGTTGGAAGACAAATATGTTTACATCTCAGCGGAGGGTTTGTTCTGTTTGCAAAAGGATCTTACTATAATTCAATTTCTTCAACTTATGATGCTAGGCATAATCGTGGTACTGCAGAAGATTTTAGAAATTATATTCAGATGTTTATAGATAGGCTAAAGTTTGAGCAAGAGCATCCAGAGATTGCAGAAAAAAGAAAGGAAGAGGCACGGAAGAGATTAGAAGAAAAAAGAAAAAAGGAAAGTGAATTATTTAAGTTAAAGCTTCAAAATTTCAAAGAATTATGGGAAGAAAAAAAGGCTGCCTTGGATATACCGAATTTATTATCTCTCACATCTAATAAAAGTAAAATAATTTATAATATTAAGTTTGAAGAAGACCTTATAGAAAAACGTTATTATTTTTCTAAAAACTTCGAATTAGTACACTATGCTACAGGTTGGTACGAGGCAATGAATAAAGCAGATGAGATTTTTGAGGACTGCCTTGGAATAAACGATTTTAATTTAGTTCTAAAGTATGTTGAAATCATTGAGAATCACTTTTCCCCTTTAAAAAATAATAAATTTGATATTCCATTTAATATGCATTTTGAAGTAACTTGTTTTAGGACAAAACAACCAGCTCATATTTTTTCGAAAAAAGAGCTTTTAGACTTATTAAATATAGCCACAAAAAATGATCGTATATGTATAGATTTTGATGGCCGATTACAATTAGCTTCAAATAAAAATGAATTAAAACTCCATCAAAAACAGTTTCCGGTAATTAATACTATGCCTGACTTGGAGTATATTGAGAATGACAGCAGAGAATTCAAATATTTATATTTTACTCTACTTGAAGCATGGGAAAATCATCTTGAATGCAATGAAGAGCAATTAATTAGTGACTGGGATTTTATTGATTTGATGCGCTTTGATGTCGAAAAGAAGTATGAAGATATAGAAATAAAAATGAACAAATACCCATCATAAAGCGTTTGAATCTTAAAAATGTATCTATAAAGCAAAAAAGATACAAGGAGAAGCATCGCTTAACAATATATTCACGCTGCGGACATCCGTCCTTGACCCGGCATTCGCCGGTCACCCAACATTCGTTGGGTCGTGAATACAGGAACGTTAAGCGCAACTTTTGTAAAGCCAAATTTTTATTAAGGAGAATTATAATGGATGAAATTACGAGCAGAGCTCTCGCCACAACAGCATCTTCATTAATAGTTGAGCCTGTGAAACATGTATTAGATACATGGTTAAAACCGAAACTTGCAAAAATCAAACAAAAGCAAGAGATCAATGAAAAGTTAGAGTTGTTTGCTTATGAATTGTTTTCAGAATATATTCAAAAGACATTTGAAGAACAAAGCTTTATCAGTGTTATTGCTTTAGGACTTCAACAAATTAAAGTAGATCAAATATATGTACCATTGACTTTAGTTTCAGAAGAAAGAGAAGAAGAGTACACGATTACTCAATATCCAAGTAATTTGGCAAGGAAATATAAAAGAATTGTTATAGAAGATACAGCAGGTATGGGCAAATCAACGTTGATGAAGAAAATGTTTCTATCTGTTATTGCAAAAAATCTGGGAATTCCAATTTTTATTGAATTGAGAAATATTTCGAAAGACAAAGATATTTTGAACCATATTTTTGAAAGCTTGAGTAAGTTGACAGAAGAAAACAATAAGGAACTTATCTTAGCTCTAATTGAGAGGGGAGATTTTATCTTCTTTTTCGATGGATATGATGAAATACCTTTTCATCAAAAACAAGAAGTGACACTTAATTTAAAAAAATTCATATCATCAGCTAACAAGAATACGTTTTTTTTAACCTCTAGACATGATGATTCATTAATGAGTTTTGGTCAGTTTAAAAAATTCCAAATCAAAGATTTAGAAGATAGAGAAGCATATAAATTATTGAGGAATTGTGACAAAGTTTCTGGACTGAATCTAGCCAATAGAATAATAGTTCAAATTGAGGAACTTATAGAAATCGAAAACTTCGAAACTTTAAAGTCATTTTTAGCAAATCCGATGCTTGTTTCGTTTTTATATACTACGTTCAAGTATAAAAAAGATATTCCCTCTTTAAAGTCAGATTTATATAGAAAAGTATTTGATGCTTTATATGAAGTACATGATCTTTCGAAAGATAGTTACAAGCGCGAAAAATATAGCGGATTAACAAGTGGTGATATGCAAAAGGTACTTATGAAATTAGGCTTTCTTTGTTTAAGGGAAAATGAAAATGATTATGATAAAGGAAAACTTTTAAAGTTAATTGGACAAGCTAAAAATAGTCCATATCTTCAAGATGTAAAAGAAGAAAATATTTTGAAAGATTTTTTAGAAACTGTTCCATTATTCAGTAAAGTAGGACTAAGTTACAAATGGATACACAAATCTTTTATGGATTACTTTTCAGCAAATTTTATAGATAATCAACAGAATCGAGAAGAAATTTTAAATAAGATTCTGAAAAGTAACAATTTTACTTTGTACATGAACATGCTTGATTTTTATTATGAGATTGATAGAGAATTATTTGATAAAGTTTTCATCTATCCTTTAATAAGCAAGTTTGTAAATTTTATTGAATCATTTGGAATAGATTCATTGAAACAACCAGTCCATCTAGAGTATTTAGAATTAACTTTCAATAAAATTTATTTGATAGGTAATAAGAGCGAAGTTGATTGGAGAAACGAGGTGGAAATCAAAGAGGAGATCAAAAAGGAGCTTGAAAAAAAGAAAATTGATTTTCTTAGTGAACTTAATAATTATGAATTAACATGGAGTGCTGGAAGTATCGGAATGAGTTTCATGTTTGTAGAGAATCATTGGATTGTGAGAATTTTAAATCTTTTAATTAAAAAGAATAATAAATTAGTGAAAACTTATGAATTGGATGAATTTATAGAGAATGGCATAGAGGAACAGATGTTTGTGTATGCAAATAAACTTTTAAATGAAAATCCGAAAACAGAAGATTTGCAATACATGAATAATGCTATCAAATATATATTTAGTATCCAAAATGCCCTAGCCTCTATTAATTATTTCGAAGCGAAAAATTATAAGGAACTAATTGAGAATAGAATAAATGATAATGACATTTTTACTGATTTATAAAAATAGACTTTGAAACGTAGTTTATCATTCTTGGTAGGAATCCCCTTTTTAATAATATTTTATAATTTTTTTGACACCGGGTGTTTTTATCGGTGTTCTTTTTATTTTAATTCGATCTCGGCATTAAAGTGTTCATATTCTATATTACAATTTGAATTAGACGAAAGTATTAGTTTTACAACATCGGGTACGGATGAATTGCATTAAAAATGACTGCTCATGTCTAGTCTTAACAAGACATGGAGCAGTTTAAACCCATCAGAGAGGTGCATGTATGAGCCGGTTGCTTGACTTATTGACTTATTGGAAGAGGAACGGCGCAAGCTTAATCAGCTTGGTGAGGCATCCTTGAAGCAAGCGATGTCGTTGTGGGACATTCCTGCGGTTCAGGAACAGAGCCGGAGGGTGGATGAACTGGTTGCACGAGTTAATGAAACGAAGGCGAACCATAGTCGAGTGGTACAGCAATGAGCGAATTACATAATGCGTAGGGGAGGAGAAGCAATGGATTTTCCACCGTGGTTGCAACAAGCGATTCAGGCAAGGCTGGATGAGGTGACTGCTCGGATCGAGCATGATCCTGAACTGAGTCGTGTACGTGGGGAAACCGACAAAGCGTTCGAAGCTTTGTTTGCTGGCAAGGATGTTGAGCTACCACCTGAATATGCTGAATGGGAGAATCGTTACATTGTTAGCAGAGGGATAGAGAATGAGCGGTTGTATATGCAGGGGTTGCGAGATGGTATTCAGCTAACGGTTTCCTTGTTAGGTCAGTCGATATTGGTGGAGAGAGGACATGAATCGGATCAAAGCTAGGAGATGGGCGGGCTTGATCCACTAAGCGCACCCATAAGTCATGGGGGAGCGACCCCGATCTACACTTAAAAACCCGAGCCGAAGCGTGAATAACTCGCTTCGGCTCGGGTGTTAAGGCTTTACTTTCCCAACAACAAATCCTTACTTACCACTCACAGACTTGAACCAATCATTCACCTCTTGGGTGATCTGGTCGCCGCCGTTGGATTTCCAGTTGGCTACGAATTGATCGAATGCCTCGATGGGCAGTTTGCCGTAGATGATTTTGTTGAAGGTTTCGAGTTCGGACTGACGGAGCAGGTTCCACTTGGATACCATGGTTGGTGTGGCTGCACCTGTGAAATAGTTTTGTTTGCGGATATCGATTTGGGACATCACGACTTTACCTGCATACCAGTTTTCAGGTTTACGGAATTCAGCCATTTGTTTCTCGTAAGGTGTCTCCGCTTTCTCGCCGTTCGCGAGTTTCACGAGTGTTTTCATGTACAGATCCGGAATACGCGCCGGGCCGGTCAGGAACGGGAATTCGTTGGAGAAGTCTTTGATCTTCTCTTTGTCACTGGTCGGTTTACCGTCTACGACATCCCAGTCGTACCCTTTGGCAAAGCCGTACTCGTACGGGCTTCCCGCTTTCGGGTTCGCCAGGTTATCCAGCAGATAGTTGTAGTAAAGGAAAATCGCTTCCGGGTGCTCCGCATCTTTGTTGATCATGATACTTGCGTTGACGCCAGAGTTCTGCCATTTCGTACCGATCTTGCCGTCTGGACCAGCCGGAACAGGGTAGGCTTTGTATTTCGCGCCAGGTACGTTCTTCAGCAGGTCTGGAGCAGGCCAGTCCGGTACCCAGTTTGCGCCAGGCAGAATGCCGGCTTTGCCAGCGGTCCAGCTTTCGGCGGATTTACCTTCGTCCCATAGGGCGGAGTCGGCGTGGATATACCCTTTTTCCATCCATTCAGCCAGCTTGGCAAGGGCTTGTTTTGCACCTGGGTTCACGGAGCCGTACTCCAGATTGCCGTTTGCGTCTTTGTTCCATTGCTCTTCAATCGTGCCGTATGCACCGAACAACCAGTCGAGTCCACCCATCCAGGTGTTGGTGTTATTTTTCAGCGAGATCGCCAGCGGGAATACTTTGTCTGGAGACAGACCGTCCGGGTTCTCGTTTTTGAATTTGTCCATGATGTTCTCAAGGTCTGCGATGGTTTTCGGAGCTTCCAGGTTCAGCTTTTCCATCCAGTCCTCACGGAGCCAGAGCAAGGTATCGTCGTTATCTGTATACTCCATGATGGGCATGTTGTACTTTTTGCCGTCCTTGGTGAACGGGTACCACAGCTCGGGATGTGCTGCCGCGTGCTCTTTCAGAATCGGGCTTGCATACTTCTCGAACAGATCATCAATGGCGATGAATTGACCGGAGTCGATCAGCTGATTCGTCAGTACTGCGTTCGTTGGCACGGTTACGAAATCAGGCAGCTTCTCGCCAGACGCAATTGCGAGTTGCAGCTTCTGTCTGTATTGATCGTCAGTGGCCGGATACCACGTATCTTTGTGCTTCATGCCCAGCGTTTCGAGCATCCAGCGGTCATGTACGTTGTTCTCTTTGGTATCGCCGTGTACGTATTTTTTCGGCATCAGCACGGAGCTGAATTCGATGGGTGGGTCGTATTTTCCTTTGGCAAACGCCGCTTCCGCTTCCGCAGAGCCGACAGCCTCTTGTGTATCATTCGTGCCTTTCTCACTGGCTGACCCGCCACTGCTACCGCATGCAGTGATGGTGATGAGTGCGATAACCATGAGCAAGGACCACCATGTTTTGAATTTGATCATTGTTCAATCCCCCTACGATGTATGATCTTTACACTGTAACTGTACCAAGTAGAGCGGGAGGGCATCTATATGAGTTTGTTAGTTTCGATAGGACTCTCTTAGTGAAAGTGTAAAAACTTTGGTTATCGCAATCTATATAAGTTGAACTAAAGATTTTACACAATCCACTCCGATGACAGAAGAACCTTTCAATCGCTGTTATCCCCAGACTTCTTTGATTCCCTTTTTTAAAGGGGGAAATCCGGGGATAAAGGCGACCGCTTCGCTTCTCCAGGTTTTTTCTGTCCTCTCCGTTCTCGTGTAAAGGAATAGTTTAACTTATCTATAAGTAACGTAATCCAAAGCAAACCGCTAGTCATATTAATGCTGGTCGCGGTACTCTTGGGGTGTCACGCCGAATTGACGTTTAAACACTTTGATAAAATACGCCGGGTCCATATAGCCAATCTCCAAGCTGATCTCATATACTTTTTTGGTGGTCGTGACCAGCTTGTGGCAGGCCCGATCCATGCGCAGGCGGGCGATATATTCACTGATGCCTTCGCCAGTCTCGATCTTATAAATCTTGGACAGATGGGTTGGATGCAGATTCACATGATCTGCGAGCACACGCAAAGATACATCCAGATGCAGGTTTTTATCGGTAAACTCCTGAATCTTTTTCACGTATTCCGACCGGGTATCTTTGACCTCGTTGGACGTGCCTTCCTTGAGTTTGGCGAGTACGCCGAGCGACCATTTGCGCAGTTTGCCGATGGTGGAGAAAACTTCGCCGCTTTGCAGCTGCTCGATCTCACTGCCCATTAGACCAGACAAGGTGAGCTTGTTCCGATGAGCTAGATTCGTGAAAGCAGCGGTGATGAGAAATCCGGCCTCCATACAGTGTTCCCATGATTCCGACCATTTCTCGTCCAGTTCGGCGCAGACGGCACGGATTTTGTCTTCGGCGGCATCCCATTGGCCGCTCTCTAACAGCTGAATGAAGGTGGGCGGTGTGTACAGCACGTCCAGCGGACCTTGGGTCGCAGGTGCTTCGACATCGGTCACCCGCATGACGAATTCACGCTCATCCCCGACGATCTGACGGAAATAGGCGGAAGCCTGACGGAAGCGATCGTAGATCTGTTCCGGGAAGGTGAACCACTCGGTCATGACAATGGAGAGGGAGCCTTTCAGAAACTGTTTTACTTTGGATTGAAGCTGAATGGACAGCTTCTCCAGAATGGTTTCTTTTCCAATATCGCCGTTCGCCTCTTTCAATTGCAGCAAAAACACAACATACCCGTGCTCTTCCTTCACACCCCACACGTGCATAAACTCACCCATAATCTCTTCCGCCATGTTGATAATGGCATATTCGATCAGGGTCTGATCATGGCTGTCGTAGTTGCTGAACTCATTATCCATGCGGACCAGCATCAGCGCAGCATCCCCGGTATGAAAGGGTAGATCGTAGTTGGCAAGCTTCCGCTCCCATTCGCTGGCGGACAACCGATGTCCCTGTAAGGCTTCCAAAAGAAGGCGCCCCCGTAAATGCGGTAAATTCTCGCGCAGGGTAAACTGTGTACGCGATAGGGAGCTGACAAGCGCCCATTCATTGTTCAACTGATCGATGGCTTTCTGCACGGCGCCGATCAGTTCGTCATCGGTTGGCGGTTTGAGCAGGTAGTCCACGGCTTCGTACTGGATGGCTTTCTTGGCATACTCGAATTCGGAGTAGCCAGATAAGAGGATGCATTTTATTTTTTTGTCCCGAATGCGGATGCGTTCGATCAGCTCTATACCTGTCATTTCCGGCATCTGGATGTCCGAGATCACGATATCAATCGGATGGGTTTCAATCAGCTGCAGGGCTTCGCGAGCAGAGTATGCCCGGTGTACCTGTTCGATCCCGAGCGTATGCCAGGGTTTGGTCATGGACAGGTTATCGACCCAGTGTGCTTCGTCGTCTACGATAATCATTTGCATAGTTGTTTTGTCTCCTTAACGTTGGTTGAACAAAGACATCTGTACACTTGCCACTCCGATGCCAGAATAACCTTCCGATCGCTGTTATCCTCGGATTTACCGTGTACGTAGTCTTATTCGAAAATTAATTGACAGATCAAGTGTGAACAGGCCGCTTCGGAGTTGAAGGTTTCTTTCGATCGCTGTTCAAGCCCCATTTTCCGAATTAAGATTATTAGAATGTCAAAATGGTGCTTGAAAGGCGAACACTTCGTTTCTCCAGAATTCCTTCAATCCTCCGCTAAAGTTCACATGAGGTATACATTTATTTTAAAATAGGGCCTTATATAAAGGCTGGAGACTTTACTTAAAGTAAGGTCTTCTTAATAAATCTTCCGACAGATGGATGAAGCACTTCAATAAGCTTTAGACAACTACGGATGGCCCTTCGTTTCTACAGGTTTTTTTTCTGTCCTCTGCGTTATCGTGTACGTAGTTTTGTTCAAAAATTTTTATATCCGTATCAACTCTTCCCCGAATCTCCCCGATCCTTGTCCACATCCTCGCTGGGGATCTCCCAGACGATTTCGGTTCGGAAGCCGCCGAGTGGAGATGGACCGAACAGGAGGTAGGAATGACTGCCAAAGGTGTGGATCATGCGCTGATACGTGTTCCAAAGACCGCAGCCGACCTCCTCTTGCAGTGGTTCCAGCATTTCCTGGTTCAACGCTTCGTACTGCTCCGGCGTGAGGCCCGGGCCGTCGTCATCGATATATATTTTGCCAAAGCCATTCGCACTTTCCCCGGTAATTCGAATCTCTCCAGAAGTGTACGATTTCCCGATACCATGGATCACCGAGTTCTCGACCATCGGCTGCAGCATTAAGCGCGGCACTGATTGGGCAAGCATATGCTCCGGAATATCGATGTGATATTCGATGCGGCCGTTGCGCAGCTTCTGAATATCCAGATAGTTAACGAGCAGCTGGATCTCTTCCTGCAGCGAAGAGGTCTCGCGTTCCATTCGGGTAGTATAGCGATAGTATGCACTCAGGTTATGCGCCATGGATACGACAGCCTGCTCGTCCTTCATCTGAGCCATGTTGATGATATAACCGAGACAGTTATATAAAAAATGCGGGTTAATCTGGGCCTGAAGCTGCTTCAACGTCGCTTCTCTGGCCCGGATTTTTTCCTGAAAGACATTTTCGATCAGATCCTGGATCTGGTGGGACATGTCGTTGAAACGGTGGAACAGGAACGAAAACTCATTCTGGTTATTGCTGTGCAAACGCACGGAGTAATCGCCCTGCTGCACGCGCCGCAGCCCTTTGATCAGCTTCTGGATCGGGTACTGCACATTGCGATAGAGCAGGATGGACGCGGATATGCCCACAACGAGCAGCAAAATCATACAGACATAGAACAGGTTCTGACTCAGCGAGATCGGCTGCAGAATCTGATACAGCGGTACGACATCGACCAGATGCCAGTCCAAATACGTGGATTTGACCGTGCTGACGAGATAGTTTTTGCCGCCCAGTTCTACGACATCCTGCGTGGTATCTTCAAGGGAATGAGTGTCGAGATAACGGGTCAGTTCGCCGGATAATTGCTTGTCTGCAGTTCGGTTCAAGATAGGAGCATTTCCTTTGTGATACAGGATCGGATCGCCCTGCCCGCCTGCTTTGTACGTGTCGAGCATATTCTGAATGTTCTCGTAGCTGAAGCTGGCTTCAATGACCAGATTGCTCCCGGTGAGCACACCTGATTGTGACAAGGAATCCGTATAGAACCAGTAAAAGGACTGCAGTGTGTCTTTCGAATCGGTGGAATGATCCCCGTAGGTCCATTGTCCGCTCATGTTTTTTTTCAAATACGCCTCGTCGTAGCCGGTATCCCGTTTGTAGTTGGCAATAACCTCTTTGTTCTGCTGGGAGTATACCGCATAGCGTGTAGGCCAGAGATCGGTTACGCCGGTCTGGAGCGTCATTTTCTCCTGAATGATATAACGCGTCTGCATCTGGTCGTACTTATCCTGCCACAGGTTCAGGCCGTTGAAGGCCCGCACATTCGGATCTCGCGAGAGAATAAGACTGAAATCCATCATCTGGTTGATGCGGGAATCGATCTGACTGGACAGGAACGTGAGCTGCTTGGTGTTCGAGACCTGCAGTTCTTTGCTGACGACGTCATATGTGACGTTGTTCGAATAGGTGTACATGATCAGAATCGGAATGAACAGAATGACGATTAACAGATTGATTTTAGCGAAAAGGCTGAAGCGGGATCGGATTCCTTTTTGAAAAACGTTAAAGCGCCCCCATGTATACATAAAAAGTCTCCTCTATATTCACATCTAACTATATTAATGGCCCTTTTTCTCACACGTTAACGGAGAGGGCAGAAAAAAACCGGAAAAACGAAGTGTTCGCATTTATCACCGAATTTCTCCCTTAAAAAGGGAGATTAAAGAAATACGGGGATAACGGCGATTGGAGGTTTATTCTGCCATCGGAGTGTCTCGTGTGAGGAACGGATGCTTATCAATATAGATCAAACTAACAAAACACTATCGACCCTAACAATGTTATATAGTCAGACCTCGGAATGGCTTGATACTATTTATATCAGAGAAGCCCAAGACACACAAAAAACTTTTTTTGGGAACAGGAGAAGGTCATTATGGAGGCTAAAATGGAGGGTCAACGGCTCCCGCAGGCGAATGCGGGAAACAAGCTGGAACAGAAAAGAAAAAAACGCTACAAACAGCCGTGGGTGCTGCATTTCATGGTGCTGCCAGCGGCCATTATGGTCTTTATTTTTTCATATATTCCGATGTCGGGTATTCTAATGGCCTTTCAGGATTACAAACCTGCGCGGGGGTTCACGGGTTCGGAGTGGGTGGGGCTGAAGCATTTCGAGTATATGTGGAAAAATGATTATTTCCTGCAAATAACGTGGAACACATTATTCTTTGCCTGCTCGAAGATCGTCATGAACCTGATTATTCCGTTTATCTTTGCGCTACTGCTCAATGAGGTACGCAAGATGGCGCTGAAACGTACGATCCAGACACTGGTGTATCTGCCACACTTTTTGTCCTGGGTTACGCTGTCCGGTATTCTGATCGATATTTTGGCACAGACGGGCATATTGAATCAGTTTCTGGTGTCGGTGTTTGGCATCAAACCGATTTTCTTCCTCGGGGATGGCAGCTGGTTCCGCTTCACGGTTATTGTCAGTGATGTTTGGAAAGAGTTTGGTTTTAACACGATTATCTTCCTCGCGGCACTGGCGGGCATCAACCCGTCTCTGTATGAAGCAGCTGAAGTGGATGGAGCTGGGCGTTGGAAGCAGACGATGTATATCACCATTCCGGCACTCATTCCTATCGGAATCGTTATTGCGACGCTGGCGCTTGGCAACGTGTTGAACGCAAACTTTGACCAAATCTTCAACCTGTACAGCCCATTAATCTATCAGCAGGCGGATATCATCGATACGTTTGTGTATCGCGAAGGTCTGCTGAGCGGACAGTTCAGCTTTGCAACGGCGGTCAATCTGTTCAAATCGGTCATCAGTCTGATCCTCATCGTGATCTCGTACCGACTGGCGTACCGTTTTGCGGGATACCGAATTTTCTAAGAAAGGATGATGACGAACCATGTATCATAAAACGCTGCCTTATCGCATTTTCAGCATCTTCAACAATATGTTTCTAACCATCCTTTCGGTGCTCTGCCTGCTGCCGCTGTATCACCTGCTGATGGTATCGCTTAGTTCGTCCGCCCCTGCGAATGCAGGGCTCGTGACATTCTGGCCGATTGGATTTACGTTCGAAGCGTATGCGAAGACATTTGATAACGCCAACTTCTTGTCCTCGCTCTGGGTATCGGTGGAGCGGACGGTGCTCGGTACGGGACTTGCACTGATCGTCAATACACTTGCGGCGTATGCGCTCTCCAAAGAAACGCGTGTGTTCCGCGCACGGAATATCTACCTGTGGTACTTTGTCATCACGATGCTGTTCAGTGGAGGTCTGATTCCGGGATATATCCTCATACTGAAGCTTGGGCTGATGAACACGCTGTGGGCACTGATCCTGCCGGGTTTGGTGGCGGTGTTCAACATTATTCTGCTGCTGAATTTCTTCCGCACGGTGCCGAAGGATCTGGAGGAAGCGGCATTTATCGATGGTGCAGGTCATTTCCAGTCGTTTATCAAAATCTATCTGCCCGTGTCCGTGCCCGTTATTGCTACGGTGTCCTTGTTCATGATGGTGGGACACTGGAACGCATATTTCGACGGGATCATCTACATCCGTGATTCGGAGAAGCTGCCTCTGGCGACATTTATGCAGACGATCATCGTGCAAGGGGACATGACCAAGATGGATCCGCAAACGATTGCGAACCTGTCCCAGCGGACCATCCGGGCATCGCAAATTTTCATCAGCGCACTGCCGATCCTGCTGGTGTATCCGTTCCTGCAGCGGTACTTTGTAAGCGGGATTGTAGTTGGGGCTGTGAAGGAATAGGGCGTTCGGTTGTATAAAGTATCGCTGTATAAGTTGAACGACGTATTTACACGTGTCATCGGAGTGTGCAAGTAGATATAGAGGAAGCTGCCAAACTGGGGAAGGCTAGGGAGGCGCTTCTTTTTTTGCATAAAAACACTTGAATCTGTCCTGTTACCTTTACTTGAATAAAATGGTACGATAGGAAAAATAAAATGGAATTCTGATTCTTGTTATTCCATAGTTACCATTACCTATGATCATATTTTCTAAGCAAGTTTTACAAGTGCAGTAAGATAGGGGGGAAGCGCGGCATGATTTCAGATCCAGATTCCTGGTCTGTATGTATATCAAGCGATGTTAAATTAAACTTTTTGGTTTATGTTGCGAGAGCGTACAGCATCTGTGATGAATACTTTGATAAGCACGGTGCTTGGCCTGATAGACAGGTCGTATTACCGGAGCAGCTTCATCAGGAGCTTGAGGCACAGTGGAATGATTTCTGGGAGGGCAGCATTCAACGAAAAGCGGAAGCAAAGTTCCTTCAAAACGCTGCATCAAAATCCCAAACACCGGATCCAGCTGTGTCTCATACCTTGTTTGCACACCTTAACCATAGCTGCGCATCTCCTTTTGTTCTGGAACCGCCGCATTTCGCAGCTATCGAACATCAGGGATTAAGGGAAGCTTTGGCAGCACAATGGCCGTGCTTCATCCAGTGGTGGAACATGCCTGCGGGAGGACAAGCCGCCATGCATTACTGGGAAGGTAAACCTGATATTATACGCTATGTACAGGAGTTTGAGATGGAAGTGGGTAGGCGAATTCAACCGTTTCATTTAAATGTGGATTTAATCTATAACGGTCCAACTAAGCCGATTGAGGTTACGGACGAATACGTCATTATGCCGATCAGAACCGACTATTTAATGAAACAGCACTGGTGGAGCGAGCGATTTCAAGAGAAGTACTAAATAGGCAATTTCGGCATAGTCCAGTGATAAGGTGCAGTGATAACATGAGCAGTTCACACTAAATCAGGGGGAAATCAAATGGAATTCAGAAAGATCACTTGGGATAATTTTATTGAATGTATCGAACTTAAAGTCTCTCCAGAACAGCAGCAGTTCATCTCTTCGAACCAGCATGCACTTGCAGAAGCGTACATAGCCTCGGATGAGGGGCAGATTATTATCACATTTGCGGTATACAAGGAAGAACGAATGATCGGATTTATTTCGATGTATTATGACGATGGGGACGGGAATTTCGATTACAGCAGCTATGGTATTTTCAAAATGATGATCGATCATCGGTACCAGGGCCAGGGATACGGCAGAGAAATGGTAGAGAAAGCGATAGAGTATGCACAATCAGCCCCTCGCGGCAAAGCCAAAGTGGTAGAGCTGACGTATAAACCGGAAAATGCGGCAGCCAAGAAAATCTATGACTCGCTTGGTTTTCAGCTTACGGGTGACGTACTGGCTTGTGGTGAGGTGCAGGCGATATTAGTGTTATAGTACGTTTAAATGGTTTTGAGCTAGTTGAAAAAGTCAATATGTTGTTCCAGTTATTAAAATTCGTGATGGTAAGAGAGTGTTTGACATCTGTAGTTACGCAACACCTAGATTTAGAAAGTTTGATTAAAAGTAGATTTTCAAGCTCTATATATATGAATTATTTATAGTTCCAATAACCAATTAAATTGCTCACTTGTATACAAAATGTTCATGGATTATAACTCAGATAAATTTAGAGAGAAATCGAATATTATGACTGTTCTTTAACTTGTGTATTACTTTTTTGTTGCTTTTTCAATACATTCAATCTACCTACATTATTTTTTCTAGTGCAATCTATAATGGACAAATACTTGTTTTCGGAAAAGACTTTTTCGAATATAAGATCGTATTTATCTTTTTTCTTAGGCAAATAATTTCTTCCAGCAGTTGCACCTGTGATCAAATCTGGGACGCGCAGCATTTCATCAAACCAAAGCTGATTTGTGTTTTTGTCAGTCGAAGCAATAAGAAATCTTTCTGTAGTGTTTTGAGTATTAAGGCCCATCCGTGTACACAATTCATGAAATGAGGAGTGGGCTATATCATAAGCTAAACTCTCATATGAATCTACAATTTTATCTCTATCAGATAACCATGATATTATCTCTATAGTATGATCTGTTTCTTTTTTTAGCGTAGCCATTATAAATGCAACTAACATTTGGACTATTATTATGTTATGAAATAACTTCTTATTAAAACTGTCCCTTCTCATTTCTTGCTCTAATTTATTGAGTTTTTTTATTACACTTTCATAATATACTTTATTTTGAGGTGTATTTATAATCCATTTCTGGTATTGATCTTTTAAACGATTCATATCTTCTATGTATTGATTCATATCTGCTTTTTAAAAAAAATTTCTCTTACCTTTTTGAAATATAAACGAGAAGGAGAAGGTTAGCCCTGATTTTATAAAAGTAGTGAATCGTTCATCGATGCTTTGTGTTTTCTTTAAATCTGTAGGAGCGATTTCATTGATAAATTCTTGCAATTCTTCGAAGGAAAGAACATAAGGGATTAAGGTAAATGTCATTGAGTCATAAAATTTACTTTTATCTTCTATACAGTAATCACTACATATTATCCATTTTGTTACTTCTGCTTCATTAAATGGCCTTAAAAATGCTTGAAAATCTTTTAATGTTGATTTATTAAAGGTTGCCATAAGAGCTTTTATATGTGGATGCATAGAGTATTCTCCTTATTAAGTAATTTTGTTAGAGATATAAGTATTCTTAATACTAACTTTTCCAAATGGTGCAGACAACATAAATTTTAATTGATGCTGAGGGAATTAATTTGGGATGAATTCAGATTGTGCTGACAACAATTGAATTTTTGAATTTAGAAATTAAAATTTAAACATGTCGTTGTATTTGTCGCTTTTGTATCAGGGGCTGTATACAAATGGTCTTATGCACCAGTGCGGAAGAAACTAAGACAATAAACTGCATTGCCCCCTTTCCCCCATTCCTGCTATAATTTTCGTATATCGACTGCATTGGGGGTTATGACGTGGCAATATGGACTGTGCCGGATTGCTCGTTCGCTAGAAAGCCTTACGCAAAGCCTGAATAGGGGCGGACTTTGTGTAGGGCGCGACAAAATGAGATCGTGTGCCCTGAAAGAAGCATTAACATCATGGTTCAACCCGCAGGCTTTGCACCTTATTTGCTCGACCACTATAAATAAGGGGCTGAAGGCCATGCAAACACCATTTATTCATAACCATCAATTTAACTATATTTATAAACAAGCCGAATTTCTAGTGAAAACGCTGCGCTCGGTCGTGGACCCCAAAGTGTTGGATACGGTCCGGTACACCGTCAGTACGAATGCCGCTGGCATCTTCGAGGATCCGACGGTAGAGCAGACACACCTGCTGGAGCAGCTGTCCACGTACGCGACGCCGCATGACGTGCAGACCTACTTGAATCAGCTTGAGGACTACCTGATTCCATATCCACAGGTCACAGCCAAGCAGATTCAGAAGCTGTTTCCGAAGGCCAAAAAGCTCAAGCTGCCCGATCTGGAATCGATCGATTACGCACACACTACCTATCTGCGATGGGTCGACATTGCGACAAGCCGCTTGTTCATCGTGTATCCACACGAGGGTAAGTTCCTCGGGATTGAGGGACGCATCACCGCCACGAACAAGAAGGGGTACTGTATGTTCTGTCATCGTCATCAGGAGCTTGGATTTTTCAATGTGAAGACCAAGGGATCGTCGGCGGACCATTTTGCTTCCATCGGTCAGTATGTGTGTATGGATGATAAGGCGTGCAACGAGAGCATCACGGATATCAGCATGCTGGAGAGATTTCTGCTTGCAGCTGTTAAATAAGGCTGGAGAGCTGCGTACAGCGTATATTACGAAACAAGCAGCATTACAGACCAGAAAGGTCGCTCATTGGAGCGACCTTTTTTAATATAAGCTTGGGTTCTTACTTACCATACCGCTCTTGAAACGCGGAAACGGATGATTTATTTTTCCAAAGGCGAAGCATGTGAAGCACAATAGGGGTTCTGTTTGTCCAATCGTTAACGGTACATGTACATCATCATTTATGTTGTTAGCTGCTCGGTTGATACGCCGGCATAGTTAACGCCCAACGCATACGCCTGATGCAGCAGTTCCTCATAGTGTTCCGGTGGGGCATCTACGGTATGGTATAGGAACTCAACCTTTGAATTAGACACGCCGCAGTAATCGGCGATACCGACATTAAGCAGATTGCGGATCGAATCACCATAGCTGCGCTTGTTCATCTGTTCTTCCGTTACCCCGGCAAGAGCGAGCCATAAAATCTGCTGATGATGCAGCTTGTTCGTACCGTAGGCAAAGCTGTTGTTCATTACACGGTCAATGTACCCTTTCAGCATGGCTGGCAGATGCCACCACCACAAAGGGAATACAAAAGCAATCGCATCGTGTTTCTTAAGCCGCTGGATCTCCGTTTCAATCTGAGGGGAGAAGCGCTGATTCTCCTGCGTATAGTCAGGCTCATCTTCTGCTCGCAGAATCGGATCAAAACCAATCTCATGTAAATCCACGATTTCTGTTTGGTGGCCTGCCTCTGTCAGACCTTGAACAAAGCGATCGGTAACCTGGAAAGTCAGGGAATCTTTGCGTGAATGGGATACAACGACGAGTACGTTCATTATCAATCACAACCTTTCTGGAGTTTGGTTCGGTAGCCACAGCTCCTCTGCTGATGCTATTATAAACAGGGTTGAGAACATCTGGAAGTACGCACTTTGATGTTCTATAGGGAGAAAAAAGTACCCTGAGAACATGAATGTACCTTGATGAGCAGACCGCGATGTGACGCGAATATGCGGTCCGGAATGCAGATGGAGAGATTGAGTAAGGTTGTTCTACTGAGCCTGTGTCAGTGTGAATATGGGGTTAACGTACATGGACTATGGAGGGATCGATGGTGGCAGAACAAGGGAAGACGGATGCGGAGACGGTTGTAGATGTGGCTGTCCCGAAGAAATATAGAGTTGGTGTCGAAGCCGCTTTGGAGGTGATGGGCGGGAAGTGGAAGCCGTTAATTATTTATCATTTGTTTACAGGACGTAAACGTACATCGGAGCTGCGGCGGTTGATTCAAGGCATTACGCAGAAAATGCTGACCACACAGCTCAGAGCGCTTGAAAAAGACGAGATTGTGCAGCGCAGGGTATACTCCGAAATCCCTCCCAAGGTGGAGTATGAGCTGACGGAGTATGCATTCGGGCTGAAACCGGCTCTGGACCTTTTATGTTACTGGGGAGAAGAACATCTGGATAAGGTATACGGGGATCGGTCGAAGGTACTGGAGAAATTCAAATCTACCGAAAGCTGAACAACAGGAGGCTGAATGAATGGAGCATACCGAATAGGCCAAACCGGCAGTGCCTATCCGCTGTGAAGGGGTTGCCGAACCAGTTCGAACAGTTCTATTCACCAATCGGAGATTATATCTATATGGCTCCTGTATTTGTCGGTTATGTGCCCGAGGATCAGACAGTGCGGTTAAATCATGAGCATCGTGAGTATCAATGGATGACGTTTTACGATGCCAAACATAACGCCGCACTGCCCGGAATTGATGACATTTTAGATTTTGTTGAAAAGCATTTCGCAAAAAAGACTCCTTCCAAGTGGCTGCGAATCCCGAAGGAGATTGAATAGGAGGGATAACTTATCACATTCCAGGTGATTTATCCAAGAGCAGTATTGAACTTGATGTGTATGTTAGTTCTTGAGGTGATTTTGTTCAGAACGGTTTCTTTTGATGGAAATGGTGTTTTAGAGTACTTCGGGTTATTGATATTTCTCTATGTTCTAATTTATATTGTCTTTCTTATTCGTCGATTGTTGTCCCCCAAACCTAGGGTTAAGCTGGAACATGATCATGTGATCTCTACCAAAAAGCAGAAATATGAGGCTTCCCAGATTGAGTGTATCTATATGAATTACAGACGGATCGGGATTAAGCTTTATGGCAAACGAATTGTGCCGATGGATCTATGCTTTTATTTTCAGAAAGGTCAGGAAACCGCAGGGGTAGAAGCAGTGCAGCAGTGGGCCGAACAGAACCATAAAGAAATAAAACATAAATTCTTTCAAACTTTGGCGTAAACAGATACGTCTGTGTATAAGTAAACGATAGTTGGACTTGGAAATTCAGGAGGAGCAGTCATGATAACGATCGAACAATTTCTAACCGGCGATTGGTATAAAAATTTGACGGCTGAAGTCGTTCAGCTTAAACCTCAGGTTCAATTTGTGGAGCATGCCGGTTATGAAGCACCTATGCTGATGGAATCTTTTCGAGAACGGAAATATGTTCTGGAAGGTTTCGATGCCGCTGCTCCAACTGAAGAGGAATGTGTGCAGTGGATCATGGCACAGATCGAAGAGGGCAAGGAACAGGTTATGGCTTATGTGACTGCCAGACTAACGTTCAGTGAGCAGTTGACGGATGATCCTGACGGCGAATTTGCCGAGGGTGAAGAACTGGAGGAAGGGGACCGTTCCGAGGTGGTGGAGGTGCTCGGTTTTACAAGATCGGTCATCGCGAACACGGTTATTGAATATGATCTGGTCCAAAATCATCCGAAACAGCTGACCGCTTTTTTCAAACGCACACATATTCCCGGTGCAGCCAAATTCGCTTCGCAGATTAAAAAGTTATACGCTTCTATCTAGGGTGTGTCTAAAAATGCAAGAGCAGCAGGAGAGATGCCTATGAAATTTTTAACGAATGAGTGGTACGATTTATGTCAGCAGACAGGACTGCATTTTGGAATGCGAGTACATAGAGGAGCGGCTTCGCTGGATGAAGCCCTTTTCGAAAGGCTGTATAAGCGGAAGGAAAAGGAGTATGTCAAGTTTCAGCGAGAGATGTACGACACCGACCCTCGTTACATGCTGGAGCATGATGGTCAGGTGCTGACAAGAGCAGACAAAGCTTTTAGCGGTGAAGAGGTCACGCCAGCAGATCAGATCGTTTACCATATGCCTCCCGAAGAGCGCGAACGTATTGAGAACATGATCGCCGAGTTTGATGCCCGTCCTGCGTTTGATACAAAGAAGTGCAAAGAAGATTACGAACAATCCATGCGGGGGCATTACGAGTTCCATGCAGAGCGTTTACCCACTGAAATATTGGAACAGATTGCGGATATCCGCGTGTTCTCCCTGGGGTACTGCACGAGAGAAGTCATGGAGCAGCTGAAGAAAAAAAGTGCAGAAAATACAGAAGAGATGCAGCGTGTACAGCAGGCGTACAGAGAAGTTATGGCAGCGCAGCAAATTCCGGTTGACGTGCGCCGCCGGATACAGTTCCATGATTGCACCGTGACCGAACTGCTGACAGGCGATGACCTTGTCATTCGCTTTGATACAGACGGAGGTTTCACCGAGGTGAATAAACTTACACTAACTGCAGCTGAAATAGTCAAGCAGAAGGGCGAGATTGTAGGAACATACTGGCTGTACGAGGAACTGTATCGAATCGACAACGGATATGAGCTGCATGTTCTTTTGGACGGGGGATCGAAGCCTGAACTGATTGTGCGGTGTGCTGATATTATCGCAGAGATCGAGTAAGGAGGGAGAAGATATTATGAATGAAATATCTGTACCTCCGTCTGCAGAAGAGAACATTGAACCGCTGCGGATGACCAATATCCAAGTTAAGAGATCCTGCCCCTTCATAGAAAGGCAGGATCTCTTTGTCTACCATAATCAAATCAAATCTAATCAAATCAAATCAAATCTAAATCTAATCCCAATTCCATATCTCTACCCGATTCAGATGCACATGATGAAATTCGGGATTTTGAGCAATTTTCTGCAGTTCACGTACAGGACCGGTTACAACCGCCCCATATACTTGTACGCCATTTTTCTTCAAATAGGCCAGTCGCCGCTGATCGAATTCCTGACCACTGTAATTCAAATTACCGGACATCCATTCCAGATCAGACATCATAAATTCGACCTGTTCCTTCATCGATCCTTCTGACTGTGCCTGCCTCTGATCTTCAGGTTCTGTGGGAAAGTAAATAAACCATCTGGATCCATCTTCCTCCATTTCATACAGAGGTTTGAGACTCAGATGAGGCGTATTGTAGTCGAACATACCTGCACGTGAATAGGAAAGATTCTTTTCCTGCAGCTCGCCTGAATAGATGGGCATAGCCGTGACTCCAACATCGTATTTAGAGAGAATCTGCATCAGCTGCTCAGGCGATTTCAGATTTTTCAAAGACATCGACATCTCGGCGACATGTCCGTCATCTATTTGACGAAGCCGCTTGAGGCTGCTGTTTTGCTCAGAACCTTCCTGTTCAGGTTTGCCATCGACTAAATCATACGGAAGGTAGAACGGACCTGTATCATTGCCATTCAGATAAGCTCCTGTCTTGGTAATCTTATAACTGAATTTACCGGTAATACTAAGTTCGGCCTGAACCTCGCCAGTGATTACTTCCCATGAGCCGACCTGGCGATATACTTTCAGATTAGCCTTCTGTGTCAGAAAAGGGGTAACTTCAAACGGCCCCCTATTCGACTTATCCACTCGAAGTCCGTCACCGTTCATCTCAACTACAGATACAATCGAACGCATAAACTCATTGCGCACTTTCGATTGATCGAAATAGATATGCAGTGCAGACACATAGACGTGATAGAGTATAACAACGACAAGAAGAGTTCCCCCCGCATTGAGGAAAAATTTCCAGCGTGTTCTCCATACCATGCGTCTGAACTGCTTATGACTCCATTCCGGGCGCTGCGGTTCAAAATCATCCTGATGCAGCACATACAGATCGTCTGTTCCTGTTGGTTTGGACATTATTCATTCTCTCCTTTCATCTGTAACATCTCTTCTTTGAACCGTGCTCTGGCACGGAACAGGGTTACCTTGACCTGGCTCATATTCATATCCAGAACCTCACAGAGTTCCTTATAGGACAGCTCATTCAACTCTCGCAGCAGCAGTACAGTCCGATACTGTTCGGGAAGCTTTTTCATCACCTGCTGAATGAGCTTTGATCGTTCACGGGCAGCGAGCATTTCCTCAGGCGTACGATATGTATTTTCTACACCTTGTTTCTCCAATTCCCGGCTCATTTCCAATTCTCCGCGATTTTTTCGATACCAGTCGATAAATAAATGTCTGGCTACTTTGTACAGCCACGCTCGGGCGTAGGCTGCATGGTTTGTTTTCATCGATACCATAGCTCTGTAAAATGTTTCTTGAACTAACTCCTCAGCGATCTCCTGTGATCCACACATCCGGTATAGATAGAGCTGCAGGGAGGATTGGTACTGTTTGAACAGTTTGGCATATAAATCACTCCTCATTCCAGATTTCATCCTCCTTCAAATAAGACAACGGATGGAGTTGAAAAATGTTACAATTAAATTGAAAGTTTAGGTATGACTTGGGTTGGACCATCCTTTTGTCAGACACATCAGTTCATATTCATCAGGGAGGTGTTCAACAATATGGAATGGATTACAGCGTTAATCGCAGCTTTTGTGTTTATTATTGTTGTTCTGATCGTCATAGCGATCGTACGCTATGCCGTAGATTCATCCAGAACATCAAGAAAACTCGATTCTTTAATGAAAGAAGTACGTGATCTGCGAGCGGAAGTCAGAACACTTCGGCACACCAAGCAGCAGGAAAGTAAACATTTTATCGATGAGAAAGTGTAGCCGCGGTGAGCACCTGTGTGTGATTTGGAATGTAAATGGAGCTTACCCAATAACTTGTATCGGGAGTGAACACATTTGATGTATTCCATTCAAGACGTTCAAGCTGTATTCATCGACAGAGATGGCACGATCGGGGGCACGGGGCATTTTATTCATCCGAGAGATTTTGAGTTATATCCGAATGCACAGGAGGCGATTACGCTTCTAAAGGGGACAGGAACGAAGGTATTTGCATTTACGAACCAATACCGAATTTCACGCGGACAAGCAACCGTTCAGGAGTTCGAGCAGCAGTTTCAGGAGTATGGGTTCGATCAGGCCTACATATGTTCACATGAAGAAGAATGCAGCTGTCGAAAGCCAAAACCCGGCATGTTACTTCAGGCCGCTGAGGAGCATGGCTTGGACTTGACCAAGTGCATCGTTATTGGCGACGTAGGTGATACGGACATGCTTGCTGCTCACGCGGTAGGAGCCGTCAAGGTGATGGTGAGAACAGGTTGGGGAGAATCTTCATTAACGAAGTTCAGAGAGAAGTGGGCTCAGACGGAACCGGATTATGTTGCGGCAGATATTTTGGAGGCCGTGCATTGGATTATGAATAGAAGTGATGGCTAGATGTGTAATCTGGTTTATTACACAAATTACACAAGTTAGAATGTGGGAGTGATTTGATGATCGCCAGAACATGGCATGGGGCGGTGCCGCTGGAGCATAAGGAAGCTTTTTTGGAATACGAGTATGAAACAGGTGTGAAAGATACATTGGCGATCCAAGGGAATTGCGGAGCCTATCTGAAGGTCGTTGATCAGGGTGCATACGCGCACTTTTTCCTGTGCACCATGTGGGAGGATATGGAGTCGATGATGGCTTATGCAGGACCTGAGCCTACGATTGCGGTAACGTATCCGAAGGATGAGGAGCTTGGTTTAATCTCCGACCCAATCGTAATTATACAGGAAGTGACCAGCGCCGACAGTCCGTTCGAGGATTGAAATAGAACTAAACGAAATCGAAGGGGAAATGAAATTGAAGGCGTTATCCATCATCGCAGTTATAATATTCTCATTGACTTTATTATTCATATTTATTTTGGGACCCATAGACGAGGGCGCTGCTGCATTTATAGCACTTGTATCTATGTTGTTTGCCATACCTTATTCGATTTTTGTGCTTGTAATGGTCAATAAGTTGAAGAAACCAGTGGTTAATGTCCATGAACAGCTTTTGCAGTTAGGGGAATTAAGGGACAAAAATATCATTTCGGAGTATGAATTCGATCAAAAAAAAGAGAAATTGCTTGCAAAAATAAGATGAAATTAGAAACAGGTGAAGTACATGAACAACAATCAAGGTCTCAAGGAGATTACTGAGCTGTTTCACAAACATATGATTCACGAACAGGTTATAGAAGCAGAGCAGTTGTCAGGCACGACGGATGGACGGGTGTTGAGACTTCGTGGAAGCTCGGGCCAGCAGTATATTTTGAAATGGGATGATCCGGAACAAATCCAGATTGCACAGCAGTTTTTGGCTGCGTACAGTCATGCGATGCTGCTGCCGAAGGTTCTCTTTACAGCTGAGGACAACACTTACTTTGTATACAGCTATAGGGAGGGGGAGACTCATTACAATCGGGGGACGAAGAAAGTCTGGTTAACCCGGCTTGTGAAAGAACTGTTTAATACATATGTTCGTCTGCCGGATACAGATTCATGGGGGAGAATGGAGTATCCACGTGAGACATGGAAGGTATTCAATCAGATTAGTATCGAAGAGGCGAGAGAGAATCTCGGTGATGTACTTGGATTGGAAGATTACAATCTAGTTCTATCTACAGTAAATCGTCTGTTTCATGAGGATGAGGCGGCGAGGTTTCTTTTGCATGGGGATGCAGGTGTACATAATGTGGTATTCAAGGAAAAGAAAATGATCGGGGTGATCGATCCGTCTCCCATGGTGGGCCCGGTTCACTATGACTTTCTCTATGCTTTTTGTTCCTCACCCGATGACCTCGACCCGACATTGTTATGGGAGGTATTTGAGCACCTTGAACAGGTGCATATGGATAAATTCAGATTGATGGAAGAAGCCCTGGTTCATCTATACTGCCGGGTTGGGCTCAGTAACAAACATCATCCGCAGGACCTGCCTGAGTATCTAGAAGCGTGGGATTTGTGGAAACGGCAGTGTGAGAAGCATTAATGCATATTTTTGAAAAAATGAAAGATTGTAATGATGATATCAGCAGGGTAAAGGAGGTCATTCCATTGGTAAACGCATAAACGGAGAAGAATCCCATGATATGCACTCGAAATACATGTGGTTTTTCTCTACCTATGACATCAAACATCATATAAGAGGAGAATTGACATGTTAAAACAATTAAGCGAGTCCATTTATTATATGGTTAATGATAATGAACGAGAAAGACCGGTGCTTGGATTGGTATGCGGAGAAAAATACAGCCTTGTGATCGATGCGGGCAATTCGGTTCAGCATGCTGAAGAGTTCCTGGCCGAGATTCGGCAATTGCAGGTGCCCCCAGTTCGGTATGTGGTTATCACTCATGCACATTGGGATCATTTTCTGGGAATGAATCAATATGAAGATGCAGTGATTATCGTCAATCGTCTAACAGAGCAGCGCTTGAATGAGTGGCGAGCATATACCTTTGATGATGCTGCGCTCCTTAAGTATGTAGAGGGGAACAGGCTGAGTGCACATGGCATGCAAATGATCCAGAATGAGGTGCCGAATCGAGAATCGTTTACACTAGGCAGGTCGGGAATTGTGTTCGAAGGCTCTCTCGAGCTTGATCTGGGGAACAAAGTGTGTACACTGGAACAGATTCGCAGTACACACACCGATGACTCAACTATTGTGTATGTTCCAGATGAGAGAACGTTATTCCTTGGGGATAGCCCTTATTCTACGACGACGCGTTCATTGTTTCATTATAAGCAGCATCGGCTGCTGCCTATGATCGAGGATATACAGCGTTACGATGCAGTTCATTTCCTGCTGGGGCATGAGTCGATCTGTGACCAAGAAGAAATGGATATGTTCTTCGGTCAATTGACGGCATGCAGCCAAGCTGTAACCTCGACATCTCTGGAAGAAGCGATGGATTCGTTTGAACGAGAACAGGGGCGCGCTCCAGTGGGGGATGAGTTGTTTTTCTTAAAAGCATTGGTCAATGATCGGATTCTAGATGCTGAATTGCCGTCCAATTAGAAGATAGCGGTGGCTGTACATTTTACTGTATACCAATTGTGCCCTGGCTTAAAGCCGGGGCTTTTTTATTGCTTTAACGTTACGTGACATACGACTTGAGTATAGGCGCTGCCGAACTTCATAATGGAGATGAAATAAAATCTAACGATTTCCACGAACCTTATTTGCCCTCCATGGGGAGTTTCAACATTCTAACGATTCCCAGGAAGCTTATTCCATCAAGAAACCTGAAAAATATCCTCGATTGGGGCGAAATCAGCGAAATAGCGTCGCTGTGAATCGTTAGAAATGTGAAGTGCTTAAATATGGCTGAATAAGGCTTCTCCGGATCGTTAGCGCTGAAGTTGAACAATGATACAATGAAAATTAATGCATTTGCCGCTTGGATTCTCAGGCAATCTATACCGAGGAGGAGAAATAAAATGAGAAGCAGTTATAAGATTCCTGACCTGCTGCAGGAAATGATGGAATGGGAGCAGGAAATTAAGCATGAAGTGCCTTATCTGGAGACGCCAACGGGGTATTTTCTACAGTTCGACCCCCATGACCATGGCGGTTATCTGTGTTCTCCCGCGGATGCCATCGTATTTGCCAATACGGGCATGGGCGGCATTCATTTTTCGTTTTTGACGGACTTCAGCCATATTTCGGACTTAAGCGCAGCACCTATCATACGTGTAGATCCAACGGATTTTGGACGTTATGCCAGAATTGTGGCCAGCAATATCCGAGAGTTTTTTGCGTTAGGTTTCTCAGGTCACGTGGACTTACTGCTCAATGAGTTTGAATCAAAACAGCAGTATCTCAACTTTGTGAAAGAACAGGCAGAGGACATGAGTGAAAGTGAATACTTTGATAGAAAACGTTGGCATCTTGAAAAAAACAAGGTTCGGAACTGGGCTGTGCAGCGATTTGACCTGCAGCTGATCCCGGACGGTTACTCTTATATGCAGGAAGCTCGGCAGATCAGACGCAGCGAAGTCATTGTCGATACGCTTGATGGTCTTGGTGCTGCGCTGGGGAAAGGCATGATGAGTGATGGTGCTGCGGCAGCCGTTCCGCATCCGTGGTATGGCAAGGAGATTCCATATGATCAGGAGGAACAGCTGCTGTCTTACGTATCGAGTGCAGATCCAATCGGTCTGTTTAGTTTCATCCGCGACAGTCAGGCACAAGGGTTCGATGATCCTGATGTGTACCGGGCGATGAAAGACAGACTTGTTTCATTCGGACTGACGGCGGAAGCTCAAAAGCTGATGCTTTACAGGTGAATGACATGTCACCTAAGGAGGGGAAGAAAAATGCGTGGAACCCGATTTATACCTTATTTAAGTTACATTGGTTTTGGGCTTGCAGCTTTGACGATCATGGTACATTTCAGTTTTAGATGGGGGATAGAACAAGGTTGGGGTATAGGGATACTCATGCTGCTGTCGGTATTCAATGCAGCTTCTTTATTATTTACACTGTTCTGGGGAGTTTTCGGAGTATTGGAGTTCGCCCTAATATGGAAGCAAAATCAGAGGATAAATTTCAGAGTGAGACGCGGAGCGATAGATGCAGAAGAACATGCGAGGCAGATTAGAAATGTGAAAAGAAGCATGATCATCAACATTAGCTATCTGGTTATTCTGTTATGTCAGCTGGGGTATGTCATTCTTAACTGGGACGAGATCGATATCTAGACCCATATATTAATGTGAAGGTACATAGCGCGTAGTTTGCTGAAAAAATAGACTGGATTTACTGCTCGTTTAACTATAAAATGGAAGTGTTAAAATAAAACTAGGTTTCATCAAATGAAACTTAGAGAGGGTGTGTATAACATGAACTTTCATTTCAAAGGCATTGACCATGTGCAGCTGGCAGCTCCTGCGGGGTGCGAGAAGGAAGCCAGACATTTTTTTAATCAAATCTTGGGCTGGACAGAGATTCCTAAGCCTGAAGCATTGCAGAAACGCGGCGGTGTGTGGTTTCAATGCGGAGATCATCAGGTGCATATCGGTGTGCAGCATGATTTTGTACCCGCTTCCAAAGCCCATCCGGCATTCCATGTACAGAATCTGGAGCAGCTGCGTGAACACCTGCACATGCACAGTATTCAAGTTATCGATGATGAGGCAAGAGCAGATGAGGGAGTCCGGCGCTTTTATCTGAATGATCCCTTCGGGAATCGGCTGGAATTTCTGGAGTTTACTGCAGCATAAACAAAAGCATAAACAACAGCAAAGCATACAGCTAACTTTAATGCCCATGCCATAGCGAACGCTAAGGCTAAGCTGATACCAACGCTATGCTAATGCTCTGTTGTACTAACGCAGCGTTGATGTTAACAATGCAGCATCAAAAAACAGGGCGATCCCTTCACTGGAATCGTCCTGTTTTTGTCTTATTAGATATAAGCAGGCAGTCCGCCTGCGATAGATTTAATGATGGTGATGCGCATGGGCATCAGGTGCGTCGCCTTTCACGGTGCAGAGAACCGAGGTGTCGTGAAGATGCTTTTCGGACTCGACCTGCAGGGTGACATGTTTGATCTCTTTGTGCTCCAGCAGATGTTCGATTTGCTGCACAAGAATCTCGGATGCATATACATCCATCGTTCCATCCACGACGATATGGGCGGTCAGCGCGTTCAGGTTGCTGGTAATCGACCATACGTGCACATCATGCACACCTTTAACACCTTCTACCTGCTGCATGGTCTGCACCAGATCGTTGACATCGACATTAGCCGGCGTACCTTCCATCAAAATGTGCAGCGAGGATTTGGTGACATGAAATCCACTGCGCAGTACGAGCGCTGCTACAATGACACTTGCCAGCGGGTCAGCCCAGCCCCACCCGAAAAACATCATGAGCAGTGCGGCAGCAATGGCGCCGATGGAACCGAGCATGTCACTGATGACATGAAGGTAAGCCCCGCGCATATTCAGGTTATTCTCCGTATCGCTTCCTCGCATCATGAGCCATGCAACGAGAATGTTCACGAGCAATCCGATTGTACTGATGATCAGCATGCCGACCGTTGCAACTTCAGGCGGGTTGATGAAACGGCCTACAGCCTCGTAAAAAATATAAAGGGCAATAGCAATTAACGTGATGCCGTTCAGTGCAGCTGCCAGAATCTCAAAACGTCTATATCCGTAGGTTTTGCCTGTATTGACGGCTTTTTCCCCGAACGTGAACGCCAGCAAAGCAATGCCGAGCGCAATGGAGTCCGAGAGCATATGACCTGCATCAGAGATGAGCGCGAGACTGTTGGTGATGAATCCCCCGAAGGCTTCCACGATCATGTACAAGGTAATGATAATAAAGGAAAAGAGCAGTACCTTTTTGTTATTGGTGGTGTGAGCATGATGATGTCCATGGTCGTGACCATGGGTATGACTGTGTTGTTGTCCCGACATTATAAATCCTCTCCTTGGGAGCCTTGCTCCATTATGTAAGTTACCTGATAACGACATGCTGTGTATTTCCAGCGACTGTGGTTGTGCTTCTTCCTTTCATAGTAAAAAGGATAACGAATTCTTATATATATTATATGAACATATGAACAATCACTCATATGTTATGGATTTATTATAAATCTCCCTCATAGTAGTGTCAACCAGATTGGCGAAAATATAAACATGTATCGACACAGACAGCTGTAATGGAGATCTACTGGCAGCTGTACTGGCTAATGGCTTCGCATTTGTGCTACCATCGGGGCAGGATCACTATAGAAGGGCGGACAACAAGATGAAACATCTGCTGCTGGCAGACGATGATGGCCATATTCGCGCACTGCTGCGCCACGTTATGACGAAGGAAGGATACCGGGTACATGAAGCACAGGACGGTGCGGAAGCCGTCAAAATCATACAGGAGACGCCGATCGATCTGGCGATTCTGGATGTCATGATGCCGGGTATGAATGGACTTGAGCTGTGTGACTACATCCGTCAGCATTACGATATTCCCATTATGCTGCTGACGGCACGGGATCAGCTGTCAGACAAGAAAGAAGGGTATCTGCGAGGTACGGATGAATACGTAACGAAGCCATTCGAACCGGAAGAACTGGTATACCGGGTTAAAGCTCTTTTTCGCCGATATCACCGGACTTCCAGCGATATAATTCGTATGAACCGGATTGTGATTGACCGCAGCAATGTGGAAGTGAGCGACGGGCAGTCGATTCTTTTTTTACCAATGAAGGAATTTGAACTGCTGTCGCAGCTTGCGCAGTTTCCCGGACGCCTCTTTTCGCGGGACGAACTGATTCGATTGGTCTGGGGGGCGGATTATGAAGGAGATGACCGAACGGTAGACGTACATATCAAACGGCTGCGTGACCGCTTTGCGGATTATACAAATGATTTTGTAATCCATACGGTGCGGGGGATTGGATACAAGATCGAGGTGAAATCTCATTGAGAACGCTGTACGTTCGAATATTTCTCATTACGGTGGCTGTGATTATCGTCAGCAGTCTTCTCGGGTTCTTTTTCTCCAACATCTATTATCATGCGAAACTTAAAGACTTTAATGATGAGAAGTTGGTCGGTATCGCCATGGACATGAAAAAGTTTGCCGAAGAGCAGCCTGAGCCGGGTACGGTAGAGCGATATCTTCACAACGCAGCGGCATTAGGATACGAAATCTATGTCACAGACGGTCAAGGGCATGATCAGTTTTACGGTCGGGAGTTCCGCGAAAAAGAGTTGGACAGGCAGGCTGTACGTCTGGTGCTGGGGGGCGATGTGTACCATGGCGTGGCCGAGTTTCCCAGCCAACCATTTATTACGGGATTTTTTGATAATCAATTAAGCAATACGGTGGGTGTTCCGCTGCAGGTAGGCGATGCTCGCTATGCCATGTTCATGCGTCCCGATGTGATCCTGCAGTTTGGAGAACTGCGCATTTTCTTTGCACTTATTGGGGCTTTAACGGTGGGCATCAGTGTCCTGATCTTTCTGTTCAGCACGCGTTATCTGGTGAATCCGATTGAACGGCTGTCCGAAGCGACGAAACGCATTGCGCAGGGCAATTATAACCTGAAATTAAATACAGCAAGACGTGACGAGATTGGCCAGCTCGCCCAGCATTTTATGACGATGAGCAGCGAATTGGAACGGGTGGATCAGGCGCGGCAGCAGTTCGTATCCAATGTCTCACATGAGATCCAGTCACCTTTAACCTCCATTCAGGGGTTTGCCCAATTGGTGGCGGATCGGGAATTACCGGAGCAAGAACGGGCGCATTACGCATCCATTATTGAAGAGGAGAGCAGACATCTTTCGTCGCTGAGTAAACAGCTGCTGCTGCTCTCTTCCCTTGAACAGGGACATGAAGATATGACTCAGACCCAAACCGCATTCTCTCTGAAAGATCAATTCCGTCAGGCCGTTCAGGTACTGCAGTGGCAGTTGGAGGATAAGGAGCTGCTGCTTCGCATGTCCATACCCGATTCCATAGCGCTTAAGGGCAACGAAGTGCTGCTGATGCAGGTCTGGATGAATCTGCTGGGTAATGCGGTGCAGCATCTGCCGAAAGGCCGAAGCATTGAGGTTCGGGCAGAACAGACGGATACCGCATGTGTCGTTTATATTCAGGATAACGGAGACGGAATTGCAGCGGAGCATCTGCCGTTTCTGTTCGATCGTTTCTACAGGGCGGATCATGCGCGTGAACGTTCTTCCGGTGGGACGGGCCTGGGCCTTGCGATTGTGCAGAAAATTATCCGCATCCATCACGGCACGATTGAGGTGTCCAGTTCGGCCAAAGGCACGGTCTTCACCGTAACGCTCCCGCAGATGTAATCTGTTATTCATTTTCCGTTCATTTTCACCTCTTATACTTGGGTTATCAAGAGGGAGGTCAGAGCATATGTACTTGGCTTTACGAGAAATGAGATTTGCAAAGGGACGTTATGCCTTGATTGCCACGATCATGGTGCTGGTTTCGTTTCTGGTGCTGTTTGTAACCGGACTTGCACAGGGGCTGTCGTATGATAACGCGGCTTCGATTAAAAATATGGCAGCATCCCGCTTTGTACTCGAACAGGATTCGAATCATCGTTTCACTCGTTCACAGGTAGGTCAGAAGGAGCTGGATGAGGCGCGTGCTGTCGTTGGGCAGGATCATGCCGAGCCGCTTGGCGTTCGAATGACCACCGTCAGTCCGGCGGACGATACCAAGAAAATCGACGTCGCCCTCTTTATGGTGAACCCGGGCAGCTGGCTTGCGCCAACGGTTACCGAAGGCAGAGCGATCAATGATCAGTCCGCGGGACAAGTTGTGGTAGATCAGAAGCTCGCGAAATCCGGCGTAACGATCGGCACGGTTTTGGTAGATCAGGCTTCGGGAACCGAGTGGACGGTCAGTGGTTTTGTACAAAATGAATCGTTCAGCCACGCACCAGTGGTATTCCTGAATGAGCAGGAATGGCTCGCACTGCAGGTTGGATCACGAGCTGCACAGATGCCATCGGCAGCGGGGAGTGAAGCTGAAATCGGCACTGGCGCTGGTGCTGCATCTGCAGCATCGGTTACGCCAGTATACAATGCCATTGCGGTCAAGGATGCAGATGATCAGATGAGCAGCCTGAGTGCTGCACTGCCCAAGACAGAGATCATCACCAAATCGGAGGCGGTATCTGCTATCCCTGGTTACAAGGAGGAGCAGGGCTCGCTGATGATGATGATTGCTTTTCTATATGTGATCTCGGCGTTTGTACTTGCTGTATTTTTCTATGTGATAACGATTCAGAAGACCAGTCAGTTCGGCATTTTAAAAGCAATCGGGACCCGAAACGGTTATCTGGCAGGCAGTGTATCACTGCAGGTCCTGCTGTTATCCGTGGGCAGTTTGGCCATTAGCGTCCTGCTTGTAAGGCTGTTTGAATCTGTGCTGCCCGCATCAATGCCCTTTCAATTAGAATTATCCACGCTTGCATTAACGTGTGTATTGTTCATCCTCATGTCGATGGCGGGTTCGTTATTCTCGGTGTGGAAGGTCGCTAAAATTGATGCACTTGATGCAATTGGGAGGACGGCAGCATGAGAAACCGACTGGAATTGCAAGGCATTACACAGACATTTGATGACGGCGGCAGCCCGCGGACGATTCTGGATCGGCTTGATCTGCAGGTGGCAGAAGGAGAGCTTGTCGCGGTAATGGGCCCTTCGGGCTCAGGCAAAAGCACATTCCTGTCCATTGCAGGTGCACTGCTTCAACCAACGGACGGCGATGTACTGCTGGACGGTACTTCGATTATGGGCAAAAGCAGGACGGATATCTCGGATGTGCGGCTGCGCCAGCTCGGATTTATTTTTCAAAGTGCCAATCTGATTCCTTACCTGAAGGTGGAGGAGCAATTGATGGTGGTGGCGAAGCTTGCAGGTATGGATAAAAGCAAAGCCGAGCGCCGTGCAGGTGAGCTGCTGGAGACGGTGGGCCTGTCTCACCGCCGGAAAGCGTACACCGACAAGCTGTCGGGCGGGGAACGCCAGCGCGCTGCCATTGCGCGGGCGCTAATGAATGATCCGGCTGTGCTGCTGGCGGATGAACCGACGGCCAGCCTGGATGCGGAGCGCGGGCTGGATATTGTAGGCACGATTGCACGGCTCGTCAAGGAGCAGGGCAAAAGTGCAGTGATGGTTACGCATGATGAGCGGATTTTGCCGCTCTGCAGCCGGGTTCTTTTTTTGGAAAAGGGTAAGCTGGTTCAGCATTAAGGACGTTTGGAATACGATTCGAGAAAATATACGGCTCATTATTGATATTGAACATGTTAACGGAAGGTCCATATACCCTGTGTGGGGAGTTGGCCTTCTTTTTGTGTTTTCGATTATAATCGGAAGAGTATGAAGCATATGCACTTGAACCGGATCACTGCATAATATCAGGCTATCAGGAATTGAACTTGGAGAGGAGTGGACATAGATGAGCGGCATAGATGCAGCACAATTTCCTGCACTGAGCACGACGATCCATTGGGGAATTGTAGAGGCTGAATTCCGGCTGGGCAAGCAAGTAGACGAGACACTGGTGAGCAACGTGAGCATCATTCCGTTTGTCGGGGAACAGTGTGTTGTGTTTCAACTGGATAACGGATTGTGGGAGCTGCCCGGAGGAACGTTGGAAGCAGGCGAGCCTTACATGGGCGGATTAGAACGTGAATTGATGGAAGAGTTGGGTGCGGAGCTGTGTTCTTATCAGATTTTCGGGCAATTCCACTGTACCTCCAGTGCACCTTCGCCGTATCGGCCGTACATACCACATCCACATTTCGTTAGAGTGATTGGGTATGGCGATGTGGAATTGGTCAGTGATCCGCTCAATCCCGAGGATGGAGAGCAGGTCGTGTCGGTTGAGGTGGTTAATATCGATGAAGCGGTCCAGCGTTTCCGGGAGCAGAATCGGCAGGATATAGCTGAAATGTACGAACTGGCCTATGTGCTGCGGGAAGCAGAAAAACACGAAGGTAGTGGACAGAACTAGGGAAGAGCACCGCATGGTCCTGGAAGAAATTAACCTATGCTGGATTTGCTGGATTTGAGGGGAGGGAGTTTCGATGCAGGGGCTTTTTAAAGAGATGATTAAAAATGAAGTAAAACCTTTGTTTGCCCGTCACGGTTATACCAAAAAAGGTCTGAATTTTCGAAGAGTCGAAGGCGATCTTATTTACACATTCAACATTCAGAAGTCTCAATCCAATACAGCCAATCACGTTCGCTTCTATATGAACTGCATGATTCATTCCAAGGAGCTGGCGCAGCTGCAGTCTATGATATCAGGCGGTAAAACGATACAGGAGCAGGCTCATCTAAACTGCAGGATTGAAGAGATTGTTCCATCTGCTCCAGACCGCTACTCGCTGACATCTGACGCCGACCTGGTCACTTTTTCAAAAGTATTGTTGTCTCATCTCGAAGAAGCTGTGGAATATATGCGGAACATAACCAGCACCAGAGATATTGTGGAGTATTATATGAGAATGACAGCATTACATTTAAGCGAAGAAACCTTTCATTATCTGCTGCAAAATGGTGATACGACGACTGCTCAGAAATATCTGCAGCAGCTGCAGGCCAAATACGGAGCCGAAAATCGCTGGGCAATCTTTGAGAAGAAGTATGCAGCTATTTTTGCCTCGTGCGGTAGGTGAAAAAATAACTCTGATTGCAGACCAGGAGAGATCAACATTGAAACTATTTTTAAATCTAGATCCCATCAAATTAGAGATCGGATATGAACTAGGCTTCGGGCCGAGCGCCGAATTAGCTGAGCTCATCTTAGCCTTCAAGGAAGATAACGAAGAGATATTATTTCATTTTATAGAATACGACAAAACAAAAGATTCCCATAAAGCGTTGATATCAAAAATGAATTTAGAACAATTCCATGCGGGTGTGTTATGGGACCCAGATTACGAAATGGCAAACAGAGTAGTCGATGTATTAAAACGTAAATCATTCAGGAAAGATGTTAATGTGACCAATGAACAATGGATCGAAGAGTTTCGCAAGCAGGAACTGGACGACATAGATAATGGATTGAAAAATGAAATTCAAGAGTTGTTATATGACATGTGTACGACTTATGAATTAAAAGAGTATCCTGAATCTGTGCGGCATTTCATTCGTCCAAGAGTGAAATACCAAAATAAGCTGTGGCTGAAGCATGCTGATGTACCTCCGCATTTTAAAAGTGTGTTGTGGTATGAACTGCAGACAAAAGAAGAGATCGTCAAAGCTCTAGAATATACGGATTTCTGGTTCAGTTGTGCTATCCTTAGTAAAGGTACTGCGCCGGAGCATTTCAATGCTTATCTGTCCTATACAGAAGAACACGGTCTTGAAGCGGGAGATCCGGATGGCATGGTGCTGTATATCCAGATTCGAGATAAAGCAAGAATGTTAGGGAAAACGCTGCCAAAATTAAAACAAATCGGATCCGTAGAGGTTATAGGGGAGGAAATCACATATGACAACCAATAAAGGAACAAGGCGGACTTGTGAGAAGGGGCATGTATTTTATAAAAAAAGTGACTGTTCTACCTGCCCCAAATGCGAAGCAGAACGGAAACCGAAAGAGGGATTTATGAGCCTGCTGTCTGCTCCGGTAAGACGTGCACTGGAATCAGAGGGAATCACAACCCTCCCGAAACTTGCCGAGTATACGGAGAAAGACATTTTAAAGCTGCACGGGATCGGACCTTCCTCCATGCCCATACTGCGTAAGTCGCTGGAGGAAGAGGGGCTATGTTTTAAGGCGCAGCCTTAAGCTTTTTGCTGTTCGCCTTCCTCTTCCTCCACCTTTTCAGAACTATTCTATAACCGATAACAGCTCTTCCATCGTTACTTGATACAGTAAGTCCCCCTCACTCAGCAGCAGGCGATCCTGTCGAAAATTCTGTCGTGCCTGTTGGAACGGGCTGTTTTTTTCGTTCAGCAATGTGAACTTCGTTCCCTTGGTGAGGCTGCCAGGCTTCTGCATTATCTTGAAAATAAATGTTCCATGTTTCCCATACCCGGCATCAAACAAGAAGTGATATCCATCCGTGCAGAAACCCGAGGAACCGGATATATTCGGATTCAAGTAGGTAACTTGAGGTGACTCTGTGCCGACCTCTCCCGAAATACAGCCGAGTTTGAAATCAGTGTAATAGTAGAACCAGACTTTCTGTTCGTTCACGACATTGAGTGCGTAACAGTCGGCAATGTCTGCGCTGTTATTTTTATAAATGATCTTCCCGTATGCGTCCCAAGCGAGCAGCCCACTCTCCCCAACAGGCGGATTCCAGCCGTAATTACCGAACACACCTTCATCGAAGTAACTGGTCCAGATGGTCCCCTGTTCCGTCACCTGCACACTCTGAATGCCATCGCCTAGCAGAAATTCACGAATTGCTGTACCCTGCCGATCACATACTTTGGCATTCAGATCAAATTTACCATTTCCGTAATAGGTACTGCGAGCGCCAACCAGCAGCAGATGTTCCTGCAGCGGCTGCACGTAATGATAGTGATACTGCTGCCCCTGAATAATGATTTCCTCTACATACTGACTCGATACGATCAGCACTTTGTATGTGTAGGTTTTGTGGAGTTTGGTCTGTACAAACATGCCCTGTTTTCGTTCAGGAACATTGTTGATGAGCAGGATATATGCAAGGCCATCATGTCCCCACTGCACAGAGATTATGTTGAAATCCTCGGTGTAACAGGAGATGTCGGCAAAAGGTAATAATGTTAATTTTGAATCAGTCATCGTTAAATCCTCCCTTATGATCATAAACCAATGCAAGCAGTACTTTGGGCTGCTGTAGTTACCTTGAATGATGCCATAAGCAGATTGGATGGAACATGGCGAAAGTATAACGAGCGATAAAATAAGTAAATAAGCCAAGATCCGCTATAGCTTGTGAGACCTGGATTCCGTATTTTATCAAGTCAGAACGAGTGCGGAATACGTTTGTTCGTTAAATGACGGAGCAGGAAATGACCGAGTTTGGATCGAAGTGATCTGAGATCGGTTTTTTTATTGGTTATTCAGGGGGTTATATACATATTAGATCTGACAGTGGGAGGCGACCGGAAACAGTGAAGATTTATCTAGTTCGGCACGGTGCAGATGAAGAAGGTTACCGCGGTGGCTGGAGTCAGCGGGGACTTACCGATCATGGAATTCTTCAGGCCAGAAGATTAGGGACGTATCTGCAGGAGCATGCGGAGCAGTATGATATTCAAACGATTATCAGCAGTGATCTCCCCCGTGCGGTGCAGACAAGCAGCGAAATCGAAGCCGCATTGGATATGCCGGTCATGTACACACCTGAGTGGCGTGAGATGAACAATGGTGAGCTGGCAGGTATGCCTCATGCGGAAGCGGAAGAAAAGTACCCCGGTATTTATTTTAATACGTTAGACATGAGTACTGCTTTTCCCGGCGGAGAGAGTCCGATTCATTTTCATACAAGAATTAGAAACACGTTCGAACATTTGTGTATTCAACTCGAAAAGGAACAGATTCAATCTAACGTTCTCTTGGTCACACACGGAGGAGTAATCAATATTCTGTATTATCTTTTGGCTAAGAGGGAGTGGAGCAGCAAGTCCAGTTTCTATCCCATCGACAATACAAGCATTCATACGATCGAGAAACATAAAGAGGGCTGGAGCATAATACACCCTAACAGGATTCCTCACCTGAGATAAGAAAAACCATCGGCATCACTGCTGTCGCCAGTTTTATCCGTCTGAAATTATAGAGTGCCCATATGAAACATCAATGCACATCATCAAATCCGAGAAGTAGGGAGGCCGACACATGAGTGGTAAATCAGAAGAACTGCTGCATCATCTCAAATCTTTATCTGGACCATTCCCCATGTGGAATGTGGAGCAGCTGCCGGATCAGCCGGGAGAGTTATTTCTGGATTGGTTGAGATTGGCTGTCGAAAAGGAGGTAAAAGAGCCTCATGCCATGACTCTCTCTACAGTGGATCAGCATGGTTATCCCGATGCGAGGGTGTTAATTTTAAAAAATATTATGGAGGATACCTTCTATTTTGCATCCAGCTCGAACAGTCGAAAAGGCCGGCAGTTGAACGATAACCCAAGGGTCGCACTTACCCTGTACTGGCCTTCATTAGGAAGACAGATTCGAATTCGGGGGATTGCTCAAGATGAGGGGGACGAAGCAGGGGCAGCGGACTTCCGGAAACGCAAACCTGGAGCCAAAGCGGCAGCCATGACGGAGCGTCAAAGTCAGCTGCTGGATTGTGAAGACGAGTTGGAACGTTCTATTGAAGCTCAGAGGAAACGCCTTCAGGATGACCCTGATTTTGCTGCGCCTCATTGGCGTTTATATGCTGTGCATGCAGAGGAAGTAGAGTTCTGGCAGGGGGGTACGGAGCGCAAACATTTACGTGTACAATATAAGCTGCAGGATGAACATTGGCAAAAGAACAGGCTGTGGCCTTGAAAGTACAGGCACACAGCAGCAGGAGTGACGAAGACAACTGTACGTAATGTCATAGCGCTTGTAGAATGACCTTCGCTATAATTTTCAGGTTACCAGGACGATAGAACTGAAATGAAGCAGGGAAGCAGGAGGCAGAGCGTATGACGATTCGAAATAAATATAAAGCACTTGAACTGGAGACACCCGGTATTTATGAACTGGAAGGGCTGGAGGTAGGGGTAACCTCGAATTGCAATTATAAATGCGACTACTGCTGTGCGTACAATCGAGATGATGGCGAGTGCATCAGCAGCGCAGAGGCGATCCGCATCATTCGTGAGCTGCCTCACCTTAAACGGGTACGCTTGTCAGGCGGGGAAGTGACGCTGAAATATAAGGACTGTCTGGAGATCGTAACGTACTGTGCGGCACAAGGCATCGATACACAGCTGAATACAAATGCGAGTCTGCTAACCGAGGAACGAATTATCGCGCTGCGGGATGCGGGTTTGTCTAACATTCATATCTCGTATAACTATACCGATGCGGATTCGTATGCTGCCTATTACCGTGTGCATCCCAGCATGTATGAGCGATTAGAGCGTAACATTCGCCTGTGCACGGAATTGGGTCTGGAGACGGTGCTGGAAACCCTGCTGTTCCAAGGCAATCAGGACAGTATGCAGGCAATTAGCGATAAAGTCTACAACTTGGGCGTGCGCATCCATGAGATTCAGAACAGTATCAAGATGCCGCACACCGACTGGAGTCAGATTGTCTCCAAAGCGTCGCTGGTTCAATCAGTCACGGCGTTAATTGAAAATAAAAAGCCGGATACGACGCTTTATTTTACATGCATGGATCGGTTTGCTGAGCAATTGGATCTGCGTGAACAGCCCGGGGTATACTTCTCGAACTGTGTGGATGGGACGAAGCAGCTGCACCTGCATGGCAATGGAGATATTCTGATCTGTGAACTCTGTCATCCGGTGGTCATCGGGAACATCTATGACGGAACGTCATTAAAGGATATTTATAAGCAGCAGCCTGCTGCCTTGACGGACTTTCTGGATAAGCGGCCTTGTCCAGCATATGATGCTTTGTTTGCGTAAGGAGTGAGCCAATGTGCTCGCTCTTTTTTGATGGAAGAGCTTTCCCATTTAAACGGTTATAGGGTACGATGGAGGAAGATGAACGTGAGTCAACTCAGTGCAGGAGGTCGATCATGTATCTTCGAAGAGTCGAATTGATGACAGACAAAATTGATCATCCGGGGCAGTATCCGTTTCATATTCCCTCGATTGAATCTCTGGATCGTTTGGAGTTCAGCCATAACGTTACTTTTTTCGTGGGTGAGAATGGTTCGGGAAAATCAACGCTGCTCGAAGGCATCGCTCATCAGTGTGGGTTCAACACTGCCGGGGGCGGGCGCAATAACTATTTTGAGACACATGCGTCAGAGTCTGGGCTTGGAGACTACTTGAGACTGGCCTGGATGCCCAAGATCACCAATGGTTTTTTTATGCGCTCGGAGTCGTTCTATCAATTTGCATCCCATATCGATGAGATGCCGGGATCACTTCAATACTATGGAGGGCGTTCGCTGCATAAGCAGTCCCATGGGGAGTCTTTTCTTAATCTGTTCATCAATCGTTTCAGCTCCAAAGGCATTTATCTGCTTGACGAGCCGGAAGCAGCTTTGTCCCCAGCCCGGCAGCTCGCATTGCTGCGAATTCTCCATGATTTGTCCGGTCATTCGCAATTTATTATTGCAACACATTCACCCATTCTGCTTGGGTATCCGGGGGCCGAGATTTTGAGTTTTGATGACGGTCATATTCATAAAATGATGTACGAGGATACGGATCATTACCTGATCACCCGCAGCTTTCTGGAGAATCGGGATCGTATGCTGCATGAATTATTTAAGGATGAATAAATTGAGGATGCAGGAACCAGCCGGAAAACAAACGAGTTAAGGAGAGATGGGATGAAAGCAGGATTGTTAATTATTGATATGCAGGAGAGTATTGTACGCAAACAGATGGATCAGAAGGCCATCGACCATGCCTGCGAATATATTAATCATGTGGCGAACGTACTCCGCTCCAATGACCACGCAGTTGTACATGTGCAGGATGTCGAGGGGATGGAGGGAGCAGAGCCGGAACTGTATCGAGTCATTCCCGAGATTGACGTGGATGAGAAGGATATGACGATCACAAAAGAGAGTTCCAACGCATTCTGGCAAACGGGACTGGAGCAGTCCTTGAAAAATCAGGGCATCGAACTGCTCATTATCGCAGGATTTGCGGCAGAAGAGTGTGTGCTGTTCACATACAATGGTGCAGCGGAACGCGGTTTCAGGCCTGTGATGCTGCAAAATGGCATTCTCAGCACCCATACTGAGGCGGTATCCTCCACATACAGGGACCGTAATGTAATCTCGTATCCGGTAGTAGATTATTTGATTCGATAGTTGGTAACGGAAGCAGATATCCAAATGGATCAAAGAACAGCGTTTACTTTCTAAAAGGAGGCTGGAGGATATGGATGTATACTACAACGCTCTCTTACTTCTTCTCTCGTTCACAGGTGTGATCTGGACCCTCAAAGGATTCAGGAAAAAGTTAAGGCTGATGGTGTTTTTCAGTGTCATTCTGATTCTGGCACCTGTACTGATTATGATGGGTTGGATGACCTGGTTACCGCTTGTAAGTGCTGCTGCATTTGCTGCTGCTTTGTTTGTACCGAAAGAAGGAAACAAGGCATAATGGATGAACTTCTTAAAGAAACTATCGCCCTCGGGCGGTCTGTGTTTGGGGCAGATAACAAGGCTCTGTTTCCTCTCTTATTGGAGAAGAAAAAGGGCCTTTTTGGATTCCCCTTTTCCCATACATGGGTTATGATGGGTGAATAAGTGTGCTTTGGAAAAGATCTGTAGTATGATGAGGAGGGGATGCAGCTGCCAAAACATCAATTCGTTATTGAAAACCAGGCGAATCTTAGTGAACATTTGATCGATTCTTATTCATGGGATTCTTATGGAAATCTGCGTAAACATGGTCTGGATTTAGAAGAGCAGGCCGTATTTGAAGATGAATTTATAGCTTATATTTATGATTCCCTTAACTGGTTAGTCACATGGAATCCGGGTACCGAGGTACAGAGCGAAGGGCTGAATTTACATGGAGTAACCGTTATTGCGGGTCAGGAAACGCTGTCGAAGCTTCATCAGGTTTTAAAGTGTTGGGCTGAGTTATTCAGCAACGCACCTGATTCGGTTGTTCTTACAGGGAATTACTGTATCGACGGAGAAAAAGGAGTGGGGTACAGCGAGAAACTTGTCTATAACAAATCAGATTTAATAAAAGAGTTAAACAAACTTGTTGCAATGACAAGACACGCTCAGGCGGATGAGGCTTGTATCGTACATTTTGGCATATGAGTATCTGGTGAAAGAGGGACTGGAATGACCAGACGTATTATTGTAACTGGCGGTGCGATTATTCGCGACCATGCAGGGAGAATTTTGCTTCAACGGAGATCGGATTATGGAGATTGGGGACTACCCGGCGGCGGAATGGATGCTGGCGAGCAGATCGAAGAGACGATGATCAGGGAAGTGAAAGAGGAGACGGGATTGGAAGTAAGCTCATATGAACTGGCTGCCGTATATACCGGCGAAAGAATGAAATATACATACCCTGACGGGAATAAAGTCGTATTTGTTATGTTTTTATTTAATGTTACTGCAGAGCTGTCCGGGCGGATGGCTCCCGATCTTAGAACCCTTGTATTTCAAGACGAACATCATGAGTCTCTGCAGCTCGTTTTTCACAGTCTCGATGAGATTGATCTGAATGTAATTAATAAGGTGCAGCAGCCTGTATTTATCGACTTGATTGAAGGTAAGAACACATTGCTTCGCAGTTGAAATAACAACATTTCTTGAATATAAGGGGGGCTTCTATTGCCTTGGCCTATGGTTCATTTTGCAATTGCATCCGAAATCGTACCGCATCCATCTCCGACATTATTGCTGGGAAGCTTAGCTCCGGATTCCATTCATGTGAGAACCAATGTACGCAGTGAAAAAGCGAAGACTCACCTTATGGCCACAGAACACCAATTTGCCGCAGATACCGATTTACAGCAGGTTATGGCTTCGGAAATGAACGTGCTTCGGATGCGGCGTGACCCCCAGTTTTTGCATTATCTATGCGGTTATATTGCCCATATCTATACGGACCGGGAGTGGACTTTTCAGATCTATCCTCCATATGAAGCGGACCCGAATGGAAGAGAGATTTACACCCATGACGTCAAGAAGCTGGAGTTCAGAATACGGCGTGAATACGCTGGAGCTTCGGAATGGTTAGATCAGTTGAGGATAGCGAAAGGGTATGAGTTCGGCGGCTTGAAAGCGCAGGAGGTATGCGCGTATAGGGAAGAAAAGTTTGATTTCTTCGCATACTCTGAGAATGAACCTGATGGTGATCTAAAAATACTGACAATGGAGACAGTAACGGAATTTATACATAAAACGGCTTCCGACTTGAAAACCAGATTCAAAGAATGGCAGATCTATGAGCAGCTGCAGTCTTAGCGAGGCGGAAAGAGAGGTTGCAGGGTGGATAAGGAAATTCGTTTGGTATCTTACGAAGAGCAGTATTATCAAGCGTTGACCCATTTTATGCTGAAAAAGGAACAGATGGACTTTACGGCGATGCCTGCTGCAGTGATTGAAGAGGCTGTGACGAATCCGGACAAAGATCCGGTTGTTATTTTATGTGGGGCGGTGCCTGTAGGATTCTTTGTTTTACACAAAGGTTCAGAATACGTAGAGCCAGCAGAGTCGGATTGCAAAATTCTCATTCGTGCGCTGTCCATATCGATGGAACAGCAGGGGAAAGGGTATGCATTGGAGGCGATGAAAAGATTGCCTGCCTGGGTACGCAAGTTTCATCCTGAGATGAACGAGATTATTCTCGCGGTGAATGAAGCAAACCAGGCTGCACGGCAGCTGTATTTGAAATCCGGTTTCCTCGACTTGGGGGTCAGAAGAATGGGCAGGCAGGGTATGCAGTATATTTTGCACTACAGCTTGATGAGATCGGGGAGATAGAATGGACATCACACTGACGCTGGAGCCGCATGGCTGGCTGGATGTATCAATTGAATATAAGACGCACGAACGGGTTGAGCTCCCGGTTTCGTGGCTTTCGGATGCGCTGGGGGATATGGCACGTCAACTTGCTTCGCTCCATAAGGGAACTGAGGAGGTTGTCATGGTAATGCGTATGAACGAATTGGCCGAATAGTACAGATTAATTAAAGGATTCGATCCATCAGACAGGGAGGCAGCCGTGTGGCGAAAATATATAAGGGAAGATACACCGCTCAGATCGAGGGAGAGTTCGTTGTTTTTATTATTGGCATGAGAATTAATCGGCTGTGGGCGATTCATAAGTGGCTGCCTGTGTTCAACTCCATGGGGCCGATGATTAAAGAATTATATCAGAACCCGGACACCGGATTTTTAGGTACAGAATTTCTGGTGAACTGGCGCGGAGTAACCCTGCTGCAGTACTGGCGTTCATACGACGAATTGGAGACTTATGCGCGTGGCGGATTACATCTGGAGGCATGGAAACGATTTAATAAGTCGATCGGCTCCGACGGATCTGTGGGAATCTACCATGAGACATATAAAGCTCAAACAGGCTCGCACGAAACCATCTATGCCAACATGCCGAAGTTTGGACTGGCGAAAGTATCCGATCATGTACCTGCATCAGGAAGACGGGCAACATCAAGGCGCAGAATGGGCGGGGAGAACGAACCGGCAGTAGAGGTACCAGAGAACCCGCGGAACAAGGAATAGTGCAAATGATGAATAGAGAGGAGCATATAATGAAAGCTGCGATTAAAAGAGAAGATTTGGATTCGCACCAATTAAGCTGGCTGTGCATTGAACCGATGCTGCTCTCTGTGCGCGGACAGGATCTGGCGGCCAAAAGAGAGGTGTATCTGCAGCTGAATGAGGGGCAGCAGGCGCTGTACCTATTTTACTCGTATCATAATCATACCCGGAGTCTGGCTGAGTTTTACTGGTTCTCGGCGTATCATATCATGGATCTGCAGAGCTGGAACGGGATCAGAAAAGGCATGCAGTTCTTTCAGTTAGATGGAATGGTTCGTATTCTGGATGACATTGAGGCTTTGATAGCCGATGCTAAAAAATCAGGAGAAACATGGCAGGAGGTATCGCCAACCGATCTGGATCATGACCCGCAGCTGCGCGAGCGAACTGAACGGGTATACGCGGCATATCAGGAGGTTTCACAGAAAGGGATTATGGCGATGAATGAGTGGGTTCGGCATCATCAGGACACGGTAGTGGAGATGAAGGAAGAAGTATGAAGCTGCGGGAGACTACTCTGAAAAGAGTAGTTTTTTTGTTTCATTTTTCTAAACGAGTGCAGCGAAACTGCAGATTCATGCAGCAAAACGCAATATCGTGGGAATTGTGTTGGCGGATATGTAATATGAGTGGTGAGAGGAGGACATCGTGTGAAAGTCTTTTTTGAAGAAAGTCAGGAGATGCAGCCGAATGAGGCGAAAATAATAACTCACCCTGAAGATCAATCAAAGTGGGATCGTATTCGGGAAGCGATGAGTCAAATGGAACATGAACTCGTTGTCATCCAGGCAAGGAACAACCGTAACGTAAGGATCAAGCTCAGCACGGTGGCTGCCATTGTATCGGAAGAACGGATGTGCGGCGTGAGTGTTATTACAGGGGAAAGGTACCTGCTTAATCAGCGTTTGAAGTATGTGGAGCAAGAGCTGCAGGAGCAGGACACTACACTTGTCAGAATCAACAATCAGACGATCATTAACACCAGGCATATCGGCAGCTTCTCAGCTGCGGAACATGCCAGAGTTCAGGTCAACCTGACTGATGGTTCAAGCTATTATGTAAGTCGATTCTATATGAAAAACTTTAGGAGGAAATTATGATGGTACAACAACTTAAACAATCCTTTTTTCAAGTATTCACAGTCACGACACTCTGGGTAACGCTGCTGCTGACACTGTTCTATCACGACCAGCCGATCCGTATGACGTTTCTGTGGAATGTGGCAGGCATTTCGTTCGCTGCCGCTGTGCTGTTCGGGGTGATGTACAGCGCACTGTGGAATCATTTTACGCTAAAACCGCTGTGGAATATCGTCATTTCTTCTACATGTAATATCGCCGGGGGGATGGTAATCGTTTGGCTTTTTTCGAGGGAAATGTTTGAGTTAATCGCGCCTTGGTTCCCGGGAATGTGGCTGCTGTCAATCGTGCTGCACGTTATAGCGTTTTATTTTTATGCTAGAATAGACAGCAGGAAGAAAGCGGAAGAGTTAAACGATATTCTAAAGTAGGGTGAATAGCTATGAACGAAGATGAGCTGCTGCTGTATCTTAAACAGTGCGAGCTCTATGACTTTGTGGATTTCTCCAAAGATCAGTGGTTGTCTGGATACAAGGCGTACTATGGCGTTTGATGCCAAAAAAGGAGGGATAGATATTGAAGCCAGAGACTGCTGAAGTGATGCAGAAACAGCTGTGCAGGAAATACAAGGCAGACTACGTTCCAAGTGAACTACACCTGAAGGTGGGAATTGCCTGGAACGTTAAGGGAAAGCGCGAACCGATTCACGGGATGCGCATTCAGCCTGAGGGCGATACGACCGGTTGGTACATTTGGGCTGAAGAGTACTCCGATGCCGATGATTTCTTCGTACCGCTGCATACGGCACATATCGATGATTGGGACCCCAAAATCAAGCCGTATCTTGGACTTGCTCCGGGATGGAGATTCCTGATTGCCGAGGATTACGAGGATGTATGGTTTGATGAGGGGCTTTTGAACAGATAACTGTATCAGGGCTGAGTCCCGGCTGATGTTCAGTGTGGGGGAATTGGAGGCAGTAAATAACCGGTTATCACGCTTGTTCAATGTATGGTTCAATCCATGCATGACAGCGTGTTTTTTTATGTGAGAGCACGGAGGCATGGAAGTTAACTTCATTTATACGTTCGCAAATTCCACATTATGGGTTATGATGTACCTGAGAGAAAATTAGACAACAACAGGAATTCATTTGGTGGAAAAGGAGTAGGGAGTGAAGAAGCATGATCCAGAGGTTAGCTTTTATATTGGGCATGATTTTGCTTGTTACGGCCTGCCAGAATAAAGAAGCGCCAGAGGATACACAGAAAACAGCTTCGCCGAGCAGTGTGAACCATGAAGAAGTCACCGGAGATGAGTCGGCAGCTTCTCCTTCACAATTACAAGATGAGGATGCCCCGCCGGAATATATTGATGAGAGGATATATGCGGGGGATAAACTGGCCATTGTCAAACAAATGAACGCTCGTTTGCGTTATTTATATGAACAAGATGAAGAGGGATATATGAGCTTGTTTACACCTAGGGCTCCTGTAAGCGGCATGTCTGAATATAAGGTCCGCAAAGTGATTGCGTTAAGTGATATTAAGATTACGGAACAACGGAAGATCTATGAAGCAACCGTAAACGTTACAGAATTAAGGGCGGGAGACGAGAATGAGTACAGCTCCATGATGGTCTTTCAACGAAAGAAAACGGACGGCGATGCAGCACAATGGTTCATTGCAGACATCGATTAACAATAGGATGGACACGTAAGAAGGAAGGAGCAGCGATGAATAAGATATTATTCGAGCTTGTCAATGAAGTGAAGGATGAGGCGACTTTTATTGCATTTCTGAGTGCGCTAAGCCAAGACCGGCAGTCCTGTCCAGATGAATGGCAGCATGATGCGATAGAATCCTTTCTGGAAGCTGCATCGGAGTGGGGGCAGGAATCGGTTAATGGATTAACGCACTACGAGAAGCCGGATAATCCATGGAAACGCTCTGCTCAGATCATGTATATGGGCAAAATCTATGAATAGTAGATGGAATTAAGGCATCGAGGAATTATACATAACGGAGGATGGTATGAATGATGGAATATGTAGAGATTGGTCTGATCGTGGTTACAGTGTTGTTGTTCATCAGGGGTGCAGTAAGCAGGCGTAAATCTTTCTTTAGATGGGGGATTGCCAGCCTGCTTCTGCTGCTTGTACTATTCATTCCTTCGTTTGTGAATGGATTTCAGAACGGGTTTGTTGATGGATGGGCAGCCAAGTGACGAATTCATTGAACAGCAATATATCGTATGTGCAGAACGGCGGCCGATTTAACTTTCGCGTGGCAGGGATCGTAATGCATGCGGACAGAGTTCTTTTGCATCAGGCGAAACAGGATGATTTCTGGAACCTGCCCGGAGGGCGGGTAGAAATGAACGAATCAACAGAGGATGCTGTTCGGCGAGAGATGATGGAGGAGATTGGGGTACATGTCCGGGTCGGGAAGCTTGCCTGTGTTTGCGAAGACTTTTATGAATACGATGGCATGAACATGCACGAGATTGGGTTCTATTACGTGATCTCGTTACCCGAAGGACATGCGTACTATGATGAGGCTGAGTTCAATGGTTTGGAGCGTGATGGCGAACTGACGTTTCGCTGGTTCCCGTTGCGAGAGCTTGAGCACATGGAGATTTATCCTGTTTTTCTGAAAAGGGAACTTGTTAACTATCGTGATCCCAACGATATCAGACACATCATCCAGAGATAGAGGGGCAGTCAATGGACATTACATTTATCCGTCATGGCCACGCGGAGCATTTGCTGAATTATCCGAATGAGCTTAACCGGGTGCACCCGGGTCTGACGGAACAAGGGAAGCGTCAGATTACAGCCTTACGTAAAACAATAAAGGTGGAAACGGGTGATCCCGTCATAGTCAGTCCGACCAAACGAACGCTTGAAACGGCACAGCTGTTAACGACGAGTGAGCACAGCAGGGTGATGATCAGTCCTTTGGTCGGGCCAAGAATGTTTCCTCAGGATCCAACGTTTGCTCCGTTAAGATGTGACCAGATCTATACGAGGAGAGAACTTGGCACTTTATATTCAGAGATGCAGGTCCTTCATGTTGGACGGAATGAATGGAAAGAAAGTATAAATCAGATGGCGGCACAGCGTTTTACGAGATTAGCAGAACAGCTTCTGGATTGGTGCAGGAAACAGAACGGGCATACCTTTATCGTCTCACATGATGGTACGATTACGAATTATAGAGTGCTTTTAGGTGAACAGGGATTAACAAGAGATGATTTTCTAGGTGAAGCTGGATACTGCACCGTCCGCAGTATTTAAGAGTAGGTGGAGACCATTGAACTCATACGGTTGATGATAAAATCCATAGGAGGCTTATATGAAGTCAATTTCACTTTCATTTTCGATTCTGTTAGCCAGTGCTGTTCTGGGAGCTGCGTTTATCATTGGCTGTGTGCTGTTCGTGAATCAAGACAAAGGTCAGAATCAGATTAACACAGTACCGGCTCTAAGTGCAGAGCAGTCGATTCTAAGTCAGAAAGCCATGCTGACCCTGCAGGAAACGGCTGTATATCTAGGTATGAAAGAAGATCAGGTGATGAGTATTATTCAGGCTGAGCAGCGTAGTTTGAATGCGTTTCACCGTTTTGAGGGCAAGATGTTCCCGTTTATTAAAGTGCAGGATCAATTTTACATAAGCCGGGTTGAACTGGAGTCATGGATACAGGATGCTTCCAACAATCATCGAAGATATATCAATGGAGAGATGCAGTAGTCAAGGCATTCAAAAAATTTCATCTCGTAACGTAAAGGATAAGGGAGTTAGCGAACATGGAGTTGATCGGACAACAGATTAAAATCAGCAGCTTAACCGAGCAGGATATGGATTTTATATGCAAACTGGAATGTGATGCAGACTTGTGGGCCTTTGAGGAAACGGTGGAAACGAAGGAAGATGATGTGAAGGAAAAGTACCGCAGTCATTTTCCCGTTGAAGGTGAGACACCGTATGCGTATGATTTTGTCATCCGCCGCTTGAATGATTCGAGCGAGACACCCATTGGAATTGTTCAGATATGGAGTTATGTTGACTTTCGCAAAAGCTGGGAACTGGGATATGCTGTACTGCCCGAATATTCAGGCAAAGGGTACGGAAGCGAGGCGGCCCGGTTATTACTTCAATATGCATTTAATGAGTTAAAGGCTCATAAGGTTGTCGGGATGTGTAATGCCGAAAATGTACGCTCCACTGCTTTGATGCAGCATGCGGGCATGACGAGGGAAGCGATTTTCAAGGAAGAGTTATGGTGGCAGAACAAGTGGACAGATCAGTACTTTTTTTCTATTTTGGATAGAGAGTTTAAGGAAGTTATTAGTGAACATGAGGAGGCTGTGTCTCAATGACAAGACGCAAACTGGTTTTGCTGAGTGACGTATACTTTCATGCAAATGATAGATTGAATGAGAGAATTCGAAGCCTTTTTCAGCCGAAACAGCCTTCCATCGGTTACATTCCTTCCTGTTCCGACCCGCAGCGGATCTATGTCGAACATACCCGGCGTTACTACCGCCAGCTTGGCATTGAAGATGTACAGTACTATGATCTCGATACGGAGTACGAGGAAGGAATGCTGGACTCTCTTTTCCAACATGATGCGATCCATCTGTCCGGCGGCAATACATTTTATTTTCTAAGCTTGCTGCAGAAACGAAATGTGCTGGATCAGCTGCGTTCCTATGTCGATAAAGGCGGTATTCTGATTGGAGTCAGCGCAGGCAGTATTCTGATGACACCTTCCATTCGTTTGGCTGGACACGGTGAAGATGCGGACGAGAATTATATCCAGTTAACGGATCTGCAGGCGCTCGGACTTGTGCATTTTGAGTTTGCACCCCATTGGGATGGTACGGAAGAAACACTGCACGCTCTTCAGGAATATGCGCAACTGCAGCAAACGGAGGTTTATGGTTGTCCGGATGGCGGAGCTGTCATTGTTGAAGATGATTCAATTGAACGGTTTGGCGGGGCAGCTGCCGTGCATTAAAAGAGGATGATAATGATGTATACCATTCAAGTCTGCTGCCGTCTTAAAGAATTATGCCGAGTATATGCTCAGACAAAGGTTATGAGGCAATGCAGGCTTAAAGGAGAAAACAACAATGAAAGAGTCAAAACGGATCAAATGGGAGAAACAATTGAAACAAGGTAAGCGGTATCATATTTGGGTGCGCGGCGTTCTTGGCTGGGGACTGCCTCTGGCTTTCCTGTATACCTTGGTGATGACCTCATGGAGTGGGCAAAGTCTCACGCTGAATGGTGAGTTTTATGTGAATTTACTGACCGCCTTAGTTCTGTTCCCGGCCGCTGGAATTTGGTATGGGGTTTGGACGTGGAAAATTCTGAAGATGAAAGTAGAGCAGAACAGAAGGTAGTTCTATCTCGTGTGAAAAGGAATGAGAACATGATTACGGAGCTTAACTCATCTGAGTTTTACAAAATAAAACATCTCACGGACGACTGCCGCAATATTGAGGCCAAAGCAGTCGCTTCGGGCGTAAATCCCGGACGAATCTATGTGGATGATGCTGATGACATCAAGGCAGCTCTTCTATGGATTCAGGGGCAGTCCGGTTACCAACTCATTGGTGATGCGCAGTCCGAAGCTTTTCGACGTGAGCTGCGGTTATACATGGAGACATATGTGAGGTCCGAATGGGCAGCTTTACAAATCTCCGCGATAGAGATCGGGGCTGCTGATGATCCCTGGGAAGATGTAATCCAACATATGGCGGGTTCGAGTGAGATTAACTGTGATGTGCAGCACGTGTTTATGTTAAATCCGATGCACAGCATCGCAGGGAGTGACGGTCCTAAGCCCGCTGCCCGAATGAAGCTGCATGCAGATGGTGAAACACGGGTGATCCGAATAGACGAAGCATTGTTTAAAGATAGCCGCTTGAATCATCTGTCCTTTGTCACCGATAAAATCAATTCCTTCTGGACGACGGTGGATGCTTTTTTAGAACATGGTTTGGGCTGTGTTGTAGTTCATGACGAAGATATCGTAAGTGTATGCCTCTCTGCGTTCGTTGAGGGAAGTACACATGCTGTTGATATTGAAACCTTGGAAGGTTATCGAAAGCAGAATTATGCTGCGCTGGCGGCTCAAGCGTATATGGAGCAGTGCAATCAGGCAGGCATCCATCCATATTGGGACTGCTCACCTGATAACACAGGTTCAATCCGTTTAGCACAAAACATAGGTTTGTCTCTCGATTTTAACTATCTGGTGTATTGGTACACCATCTCATAGTCTGTAAGCAGTTAAATCTGTGGATGGAGTTAGAGTCGAAAGAGTACAGCATTCGGTAGATCAGGGTATCTTGAAGCATTCCAAATAAGATGAAACCATCGATGTTATGAATATATGTCTGAACACAGGAGGAGCAGTATGGGATACATCTTGGAATTACGTAAACTAGTGGGGACACGGCCCATAGTTATGGCAGGTTCATGTGTATTGGTGTTTAATAAACAAGGTCATCTGCTGCTCCAGAGACGAACAGACAGTCTGGACTGGGGAACCATAGGCGGTTCCCTTGAGCCGGGTGAATCTCTAGAGGAAGCTGCTGCACGTGAATTATATGAAGAAGCCGGATTGCGCGCAGCAGGATACAAGCTCATTACCGTTTTCTCGGGACAGGATATGTATTATCAGTATCCGCATGGAGATGAAGTCTATAACGTAATGGCCATCTATGAAGCAGACGGCATTACGGGCAGCCCAACCGTGATGGACGATGAAGGGTTAGAGCTCAGATACTTTGACTTGACTCAGCCGATACCTGATATCAATCCATTTACCAAATACGTATTGACGAAAGCAGGATATATCAAGAGTTAGTTCATAGATTCCTTTCGGCTATACTCGCACAACATTATCATTTTTCTCTCAGTGATTTACGGCTGCTATTTTAGTATGATGAATGTATCATTTGCAAAGAGAGAGGGTCAGACAATGGATACATTTTTGCAGCAGATCAACGAGTTAAACGAGCTTCAGAGAGACTTGGTCAGCCTGCATCCTTTTTTTGCAGAGCATCATCCTGTTGTCGTAGCGGACGAAACGTTGTTACATATCTATGATTATTCATCCAGAACCCGGCAGTATGAGTGGGTCAAAACTGTGCCGGATGACCTGTACATTCCAGAAGATTGTCTTGGCGCGATGCCTGTACATCATATAAACCATCGGATGTGCGCGATCGTCACGGCTTCCGTTTTCCAAAATCTAGAGCAGAAAGTCTTTCTATTTCACGAGTACGTGCACTGCTCTGTCTATGGGAAATATAAGGAGCGGATCGTGGACCGTCTGCAGATTAAACATAAAATGACTCAATTGAAACGGGTAACCTGGGAGATCGATTATGATTTCCCGTACGAGGATGAGCGTGTCGCGAAGCGGATTGATTCTCTTTTATCCGCATTGAAAAGTGAGAATCTCCAGCAGATTCAGGCTGCACGCAAGGAACTGTTTGAATCTTTGACGGAAGAACAAGCTGAATATTGGAGCTGGCTGGAATGGAACGAAGGGTTTGCAAGGTATGTCGAGAATCTGATTCGGGCCAAATATGGTCTACAACCTAATCATTACGGCGATACAGCGCCGTTTAACCGACTCGTATTTTACGAATGCGGATCACAATATATTCGTTTGCTTGTGAAGGAACACCCTGCATATCATACGGACTTGGAACAGTTGTTTGACCGAATGCAGATGGAGAGAGCGGCAGGTTTCGTCAGCTGATCAACGATGGATTGTGTGCACTTCTTGTATAAAAAGGAGAGAATGGTTTATGCCTCTGCCTATGGTACATCTCAGCATAGCTTATCCATTGGCTGATGCTCTGCCTGAGCCGCTGGATCGGGGAGCATTTTATCTCGGGAGTATCGCCCCGGATTCCATTCACATGCGTGAGGGAACAACGAGAGAAGACAAGCAGCACACTCATTTTTACCCTGAACAAGAGAATAATTATTCTGGACGTCTTCAGAAACTATACAGCGGTTATAGAAGTGAGGGTTCGGATGAAGGATGGCATTCGTTTGTCATTGGATATTTCATGCATGTGATGACGGATTATTACTGGTTTCGAAGTGTACATCCACAGTTCGTGGAGCAAGTTCGAGAGGATGACCAGCGAGAGGGGATCGTTCGAACGAAGGAAGAAGTCTCCTGTTTATATTATCAAGAGACGGATCAGATTGATGTTAATCTCTATCAAAACGCAGGCTGGAGCAAAGAGGTATGGTCGGCGCTAAACGGCACGTCAGGTTATGACATGACCGATCGTTTGACAGCAAATGAAATTGAACGCTGGCGGGATCGAACGTTTACTTTGCTGCATGGGAAAGAGCCTGGAATTGTACCGTGTTACATTACAGAAGAGATCGTACAAGCCTTTGCTGCCAGAACGGTCCGGCGCTTAATCGATTTATTAGGTGAATGGAACAGACAGACGGGCAGTTAATTACAAGCTAATAAATGGAGATGTAGACAAGTTGATAACAATCGGAACACTGACGGCAGCAGATGTGGATGGAGCATACCATGTTTTTGAGACGACCATTCCGGCGGCGTACAGTCAGGAAGGAATCGGATCACTTCTGGAGGAAATACAGCATGAGATCGAGCTGAAGAAAGCTGTGGCACAAGCTTATTTGCAGCATGGATCTGTTCTCGGTGCACCGACGGCTCCGATCTTTCTCGCAGCCAAGAAAGAAAATAAAGTCGTGGGTACCATCTCATATGGCCCCTGCAGTAAAGTCATTCAAGATTGCACAAATCATCGTTTGGACCAGGTTGGTGAGCTGGGAGCATTGTATGTTTTACCTGAACTGCACGGGCAGGGAATTGCTTCTGCGCTCGTTACAGCTCTGGTTACACAACTGCAGGAGCGGGGCATCAAACAATTTTGTCTGGACAGCGGTTATCGCATTGCACAGCAGAAGTGGCGCCGGAAGTTTGGAGAGCCGTATGCCGTGGTGAAGGATTACTGGGGCGAAGGCAGTGAAAATATGGTGTGGTTGTGTGCGGTGCAGGATTTTGCAGTTCAAATGAACAGAACCGAAAGATGACCGCCTGTACAGGGACAGGTGTCATCTTTTTTTAATTTCGCTTATCCAGCTGCATCGATTACACACGTATGATCGTACAGTGTATAGACAGAGAGAGAAGGGAAGGAGATGGATAATAGGATGACAGGAACAGCAGAAACAATAGAAACATCTGGAACAGAGGAATGGAGCACACCGCAGCAGAAGCTTTCCCCTCACGCGGTGAGTCTGTGGAGAGTCAGTGCTGTTATAACCAACCTCATCGGTTTTATCGTGCTGGCTGTGCTGCTTATTCTGGATTCGGTATATGATTGGAGGCCCTGGATTGGCTGGATTTTGTGGGGAGTGGCGGCGATATCCCTTGGTTATGCGGTGTGGGATATTTTTATGCAGCCTGTATGGCTGTATCGGCATTGGTACTATGGCGTGAGCGCAGAGTTTTTGCAGCTGAAGCATGGTGCGCTGAACAAGGTCCATCAGGTGATTCCCATGGCCAAAGTGCAGTCGGTTACGACGAATCAGGGACCGCTGATGAGAAAATATGGGCTGTATTCCGTTTCGATCGGCACGATGGGTTCGTCGCATGATATACCTGCTTTGCCGGAGGAAGTGGCGTTCGCACTGCGGAATCAGATCGCGGCATATGCCCGGATTAATGAGGTGGATGAATGACGGAATTGAAACGGCATCATGCACTCAGTTTGTTGTGGAGCCTGGGCAATTTGGTCAAAAGTACATTTGCTTTTATTTTGTTTTTATTCGTTTTTCGAGCAGGTTCAGAATCAACATGGGTTTTCTATGCAAGGTACATTTTTTATATCGGTATTTCTATCGCGCTGGTGTCCATTGTCTGGAAATGGTTGACCACACGTTACTCCGCGGATCAGCAGTCATTTCATATCTACACAGGAGCATTCAGCCGCACTCGCAGAACAATCCCGTATACGAAGGTGCAAAATGTGAGCCGCCATACCAGCTTCTTTCATCGTTTGTTCGGTGTAACCTCCATACGCTTCGAAACAGGCATCAAGGGTGAGGATGCGACGTTCCAACTGCAGGTGGTTTCCCTCTCCGAAGCGGAGCAGCTTGAGAAGCTGGTGGCGGGTTATAGATCAGAAGTACAGGGGCAGGCTGCGGTGGAAGTGGATGAACAGGATGCCAAGAAAGAGGAGCAATCCAATGCGGAATTTATCGGTAAGGAAGCAGCGGATGGCAGGGAAAATGAGGATGTCAATGAAACAGTGAACAGCATGAATCAGGCTGCACATGAAGTGCACGATACAGGTCACTCTGAAGATGCGGAGATGTTCCCACGATCCGCTGCAGCAGACCAACGGGTTATTCACTACCGTTCTACCCGCAAGGATGTGCTCAAAGCTTCGTTTACTTCGCTCAGCTTTCTCGTGCTGATTCCGATCCTGGGTTCATTGTATTCAACAGTGAAGGATTTTTTCCCGGACGAAACAGTAACGGAAAGCCTGGTCTTGTCCTGGCTTGAATCGTGGTGGGTAACCAGCCTGATTATTTTGTTCCTGATCCTCATCTCTATTGGGCTTGGCATTGTACGGACCTTCGTAAAATATGGAGATTTCCAGATTACATCCGATGACATACGGATTTATATTACCAAGGGGATGCTGGAGAAAACGTCTTTTTCGATCCAGAAAGATCGTGTACAGGCCGTGAAAATTACGCAGTCCCCGATGAAAAGAATGCTGGGCCTGGCCGAGGTAGAACTTACGACAGCAGGCAGCTTAGGTGAATCCGGGCAGGAGATGAATTCACTGTACCCGTTTCTTCCCGTAAAAGAAGCCCATCGGATTATTGAGGAGATGCTGCCTTCGTATCATGTTAAAGAGGAGATGGCAAAACTGCCGCGTGCAGCCTTAGGACTGCGTCTGCTTAAACCAAGTTGGTTTTGGATCATCGCTGCTGGTGGCCTGGCCTATTTCAAACCGGTTCTCTTCGGGATTTCACAGGCTTGGTGGATCATCTCACTGTTACTGTTCGTGTGCATTGCTGCATACCGAGTAATCGATTTTTATCATACGCGATATGGATTGAACGATCAATTCATTCAGATTCGCTCAGGTGCACTGACGTCCACACTCTTTGTATCCAAACGGGAGAAGGTTATCGAAGTGAAAATTACACGTCACCCCCTGCAGCGCAGGCTCGGGCTGGCTTCGATCCATACGGTAAACCGTGCCAAACCCGTCATGCATCATCACGTTCATGATATCCCGGATAGTGCTGCAGGTGAGTTCCAGATGTGGTACATGGGACGCTCCAGAGAGGTGCAGACCCGGTAGATGATCGGCAATAGATGCAGACAACGAAAGCGAGTGAAGACAGGCCGAATGACATAGGTTTATCTTTGCTCGCTTATTCTTTATTTTGACCAACCAATGATTCGCAGCCAAGGAGGTTGTGTGTTGTGATTAAAGCTGTATTTTTTGATGTGGACGGTACGCTGCTCAGTGAAAAAGATCGAAGCCTCTCCCGGGGTACGGAATCATGCATACGCGAACTGGCTCGAAAAGGAATTCATAGTATTCTTGTCACGGGCAGACCGCATCAGCTGTGTGAAGAGTTCAGTCATCTCGATATTGAAACTATTATTTCGGCTAATGGGGCTCTTATAACCTGTAAAGGCGAGAAGATCCATTCATCCATTCTGTCTCCATCGACGCTCCGAGCGTTTAGCGATTTCGCTGCCTCCCAGGGCCATGCGGTTTCCTATTTTACCGAAGCTTTTGGCATGAATGGAGCATGTAGAACCGATCACCGTGTGACGGAGGCCCTGCGGGAGACACTTGGGTTAATGGAGTACCCGCAGCAGACGATGACGCTGGGTGAAGATATATACTGTATGTGCCTTTACGCCAATGAAGCCGAAACAGACAGGTATAAAGAACAATTTCCTTCCTTGCGGTTGGTAAGATTCCATCCCTATGTATGCAATGTACTTGAAGCAGGTGAAGTGAGTAAATCTGCAGCAGCACAGACAGTCCTGACATATCTCCAAATCCGCAGAGAGGATACGATGGCCTTTGGTGACGGAGAGAATGATATTGACCTTTTGACGTATGCAGGAGTCGGTGTTGCTATGGGGAACGGAAGTGAGCGAGTCAAGCAATGTGCGGACTATGTTACGCTGAAAGCAAGTGAAGACGGGGTAAGTCATGCATTAAAGCACTTTAAGCTTATATAAAGGGACATAAGTTGGAAATAAAGGATATCCAGATTGTGGCGTTTTATGTAAAATGAGTTGTAGTGACAAACCCTAAAGCATAGGGGGAAAGAAGGGTGAATGGTATGAAGAAAAAAGGTTTTATTATTTTGCTGTCTCTGATTATGCTCGTTGGTGTTTCATCCGCAGCGTATGCCCATCCTGGTCGTCTGGATAAGAGCGGCGGGCACAAGTGCTCCGCCAAATCGATTAAAAAAGGTCTCTGCACCGGTTATCATTATCATAAAAAGAAAAAATAACGTTGAACATTCATATCCATTAGAAGGTGGGAACTGCAGAATTGGGGGACAATCAGCATGAGTCATATGGATCATATTAAAGCAGTCATTTTTGACTTGGACAATACCATTTTGAATCGGACCAAAACGTTTGAAGGTTTTACCCAAAGTCTGATCGATACGTATTTTGGACACCTGGAGTCTACTGAACATATACAGCAGCGGATCATTGAGCTTGATGAAGATGGATACAAGTATAAAACAATGCTGTTCAACGAACTGCTGCAGGAATTGCCTTGGAACGAGAAGCCGCCGCATGAGGAACTCATGACGTTTTACAGCAGGGAATATGTACTGAATTCGGTGCTGATGGACGAGGCGCGGGAAGTAGTCCAGTATCTGAAAGGCAAATATTCAATCGGTTTAATCACGAATGGTCAGACGGATATCCAGCATGGGAAAATAGATCAGCTCGGGATTCGGGAGGACTACGATCATATCATTGTATCGGAAGAAGCAGGTGTGAAAAAGCCAGATTCACGCATATTTCAGATGGCTCTCGATTATTTTGGGCTGGAGCCTAAGCAGTGCCTCTACATTGGTGATCACCCAGTGAACGATATACAGGGGGCTGCGAAGGCGGGTATGAGTACGATCTGGATCAAGGTAAATCAGCCTTGGCCCGAGGGGATTGAGGCAGCACCGATACATACCATTCAGGAGCTCCGTGAATTAAGAGATATATTATAGAAACCCTTGTTCAGACAGGAAAGCTTCCAACGAGAAAAACAGTATAATCCATAATTACTAACGGGATAGCCTGAACAGGATGGCAGCAAATCGGATCCCTCAAGGTGTTGTTAGAACTGCTCTGTAATGATGTGATCTTTTCGTCTTTCTATACCAATGCATTTCAGCTTATACAGCTTATTCTGTTATGATAGGAGGGCGTGTCGGCATAGGTTGGGACAGAGAGATACAGGAGGACAAGTGAAATGAACAAGTTACAGAAAGAACTGGCAGAGCTGCTGCCGCCAGCACACATAGACGGAATGTCTGGTGAAGAGATTGTGGGCAGTATCGCAATGGATATGTACCGTGCTGAATTTGCTTCCATTCGGGAACGAGTCACCGAGCTGCCCGCAGTATTACGGGATATTATACTGATTATTGACCTGGATACCGAGCTGTCGATGAATGGAATGACCGGATTTCTGGAAAATGCCAGCGGACAATATATGGACGAAACGATTGAAGCATTGGTACGGATTGGTGATAATGCGGATGCGGCGATTCTGCAAAAAGTGGGTCAGCTGCTGTCAGATCAGGGTGTTACCGTAGGACAATTAAGAGAGCATGTGGAGCGCCTGTCCGAACATGACATCACGACAAGCTTGCAGACACATGGACCTCAGATTCATGAAGTGCTGCAGCAGGTGGAGCGGGAAGCGGATTCTCTTAGTTTTCAAACGGACAATGAAGAAAGTTTCGACCTGCTGTATCAATATGCAGATGAGCATAAAGCTCAACTGAAGCAGCAGCTGGAGCATTTGTTATCGTAGACAAGCTGAGGAGGAGAATGAATGCGTATGAACAAACGTGTAGGGATGGAGTCGCTGATTGTTGCCCTTGTTTTCTTACTGATCCTGGTGGGCTGGAACGTTGTGGAGGGGATGTTTCTAACCATGAAGCATGTTCCTGAGCTGCAGCAGCTGCATACCTCTGGCGCACCATCGAAAGTAGAGTTTGGAAGTGTGACAAGTGCCGGTGGTTCTACGATTGTTGTAGGGATTGGCATGATCATGCTGTTTACTGCGGGATACTACGTCATTCGTTCTTATTTTATCGGGAAAAGAAAGTGATTCTCATGGCGACGATAAATACTGCTGCACTATGAATACGAATAAAGTAAACCCTTGTCATCAGATCCGGCTGACAAGGGTTTCTTTATGGGTATTGCTTAATCCGCGCAGGTCCACGTGTATGAGTTCTGAGTACGTAATGAGTAGAGACTGGTATTAAGTCCTCTATTAAATATGCTCTGAAATAACTTCTTCCAGACCCTGCGCCACAGAGCGTACACCGCGCTCCAGATGTCTCTCGTGCAGCTGCAGGCGCACATAGGTTTCGTCCGTACCCATGGCTTCAGACAGCATTCCGCCAAGTCCGCGTGCACGGCGGTCGATCTGCAGCAGCAGCTCCAGGGAATCTCCCATGGGATAAAAGAGAACTTCGAGTTCGTCCAGATATCCGCGGAACTTGCTGGTCGGCACAAATTCAAACTCCTGTACAAATGGCAGATTACCTCCAAGCCTTGGTGCATAGTCATTAGTCACTTCACGAAGCTTGAAGCCCAGCAAATCGATGGCATCCAGCACGATTTTCATCTCTCTGGAAGGCACGACATGTAAACGGTCCCGATCTGAAGGATCCACTGCGCTGGAGATATCCAGCCCTGTCTCAACCCAGACTTCCGCACGGCGAAGTGTAATCGGCAGATTATGCGGCAGATCGAATTGAAAGCTTTTCTCCAGCTTGGCACCAGGCTGTAAGACGAATCCATCCGTCAGCACATATTTGGCAACAACAGCCGTCTCCTGCACTTTGCGGTCGTTACTCTCCCGAATGTAATGCGTTTTAAGCAGCAGATAGATCCGATCAACCTGCTGCTCTACATCTCCGCCCTCGATATAAACCATTCCTGAAAGAGTTCCACCTGGCATGACTTCTGTCGTATGTAATTCCGTATTTACCTTCGCTGCACCTACACCAACACTGGCTAACATTTTCTTGAAAAATGACATGTTAGTGACCCCCGAATTCCATGGATTTTAATTAAAAGAGAAACGACTTCGAGCATAATACGGACGTTGGAATCCATGCGTTTCAATTTTTGAAAAAAAAGGGGGAACAGCAGGATTTTGTCGAATATTGATACGGAAGATAAAAATAGCAGTCAGGAGGATGTCTATGAGCATGGAGTGGTACGATATGATCGCACGCCGCAATGGGGGATATAGAGGTCGGGCGCGGTATATATGGGAAGGGAAGTCAGCGGAGGAGATCTTCGAAGAACGGTTGATCCGCATGCTTCCTGCTTATACATCCGTGATGGATGCTGGGTGTGGTCATGGTGATTTTACGCTTAAAATGGCAGCATACGCTTCTCATATTATTGGATTCGATAATTCCAAAGAGATGATCCGGATTGCGCAGCAGGGGCTCGAATCCAGTACAGTACAAAATGTAAATTTCGTCTGTGCAGCGACGAAAGAAGAACTCCCTTTTCAGGATGAGCAGTTTGACTTGATCTACAATCGAAGAGGTCCCACATCCATTATTGAGTACGGCAGACTTCTTCCTCCGGGAGGCGTACTGTTTGGGATTCATACGGATGTTACCAAAGTTCGGGAGCGACTGGAGCGCAACCGATACGAGCAAATTGAGATTGAAGAGTATCGCGACGCATGCATGGTTTTTCCTGACGAGACCGAGTTTGCGCTCTTCCTTGCGGATATTCCGGGCAGCCCGGACTACACACAGCCTGAATACCGCGAACTGCTGCAGGCCAAAACAAAAGAACATACTTTGGGCGGAAAAATAACGGTTCAAGAACATAAATTTATCTGGAGAGCTGTAAAAGTGTAAAGGGGTTCAGAGGATGAATGGAAGAAATGATACCATCGACCTTAATGATGAGAAGATAACAACCAGTATCGAACAAATGGACAATGGTGATACAAAAGTAAAAATGACAGCATCTGATGGTAGTTATTATTGCAGAACAGCAGCATCATCTCATGGCGGTTGGCAGAATAGCCATGTGCATGTCAACGTAACAGAGTTCTATGTAGTCCAAAGCGGATGGATTGCTTATGCCAGTTTAGGAGAAAAGCAGTTACCGACTATCGAGATCATGAAGGAAGGAGAGCTTGTCGTTGTTGAGCCAGGTACTAAACATAATATATATATGTCAGCTCATAGTGTAATTCATACGATCAAGCATGGACCTGAAACCTACAGCGATTGGATAGCCTCTCCCGAGTTAGATCAGTTGACCAAGTCTTTAACTCAAGAGGATATACTGCGCAGGAGTATTGATAAACAGCCAGGAGTACAGAATACGCAAAAAAGATGATGTCAAACACGGTTGGAGTGGACTTAATATCAGAGGATAGTAGAAGTATGGCTGATTTTGTTAGACAATTATCAGTTAAAAATTTGAGCTGGGCAGCGGGTCAGAAGCTGGATATCGTGAAGGAGGGAACGAGGTGAAGAACGTATATCAGACGGAAGAAATCACAGTTCGTTTGCTGGAGCCGGAGGATGAGTTAATCCTGGTTAGATGGTTGTCTGACCCGGAGGTACTGCAGTACTACGAAGGACGGGATCAGCCGCATGATCTGGAGCAGGTAAGAGCACATTTTTATCATCAGGAAGATGAAGCTTCGCGGTGTATCGTGGAGTATGGCGGACGACCGATCGGATACATTCAATTCTATGAACTGGAGCCGGAGGAACGAGCTGCATACGGTTACACAGACAGCGATGAAATCATCTATGGAACCGATCAGTTTATTGGTGAGACGGATTGCTGGAATAGAGGCATAGGTACACAATTAGTCCAGTCCATGAAATCGTACTTAACCTATGAGAGGCACGCCCGGAAAATCGTCATGGACCCTCAAGCCTGGAACGAACGTGCGTTAGCCTGTTATGAGAAGTGCGGCTTCAGACGAGTTAAACGACTGCCGCAGCATGAGCTGCACGAAGGGCAGATGAGAGATTGCTGGCTTATGGAGTATGGAGTGTGCTCGTCAGCATAAAATGCAAACGGGTCACGATGCTGAGATTATAAAGGGGGGCTTGCAGTGGACTTGAGATATCCAATTGGACAGTTTGCACATACAGGTGAGGTGACACAGGCTCACAGGAAGCAGTGGATTCAGGATATTGCCGAACTGCCGACTCAAGCGAGGGAAGCAGTTCAAGGTCTGAGTGAAGAGCAGTTACGCCTGCCATACCGGGAAGGCGGATGGATGCTGCAGCAGGTTATTCACCACATGGCAGACAGTCATATGAACAGTGTCATTCGCTTTAAGCTTGCCCTGACGGAGGATACGCCTGAGATTCGGCCTTATTACGAAGAACGCTGGGCAGAGCTGAGTGACTCCAGAGCGCTGGATATCGAGGTGTCACTGCAGCTGCTGGACGCGCTGCACCATCGCTGGACGGCGCTGCTGCACACCTTATCGGATGGTGATTACGCCAGACGGTTCTATCACCCTGCTTCGAAGGAAACGATGAGACTGGATCATTGTTTGGGACTGTATGCCTGGCACGGGCAGCATCATACAGCGCAGATCATGTCGCTTCGAAATCGACTGGGTATTTGAGAGGAGAACACTATGAACACGATACATATTCGCCATTTGGACAAGCAGGACGCGCAGGTCATCTCACAGGCGTTTCAGGAGCAGGGGTGGTACAAACCGTCAGAACTATATGAACGTTATTGGGAAGAACAGCAGCAGGGAGCGCGCATAACCTTGATTGCCGAACTGGACGGGCAGTTTGCCGGTTACGTCAATGTGATCTGGACATCGGACTACCCTTCGTTTCAAGAACAAGGTATTCCCGAGATCAGTGACTTTAATGTGCTGATGAAGTTCCGGCGACGGGGGATTGGTTCCAGACTGATGGATCATGCAGAGACAGTCGCGATGGAACGCTCGGATACGGCAGGTCTTGGCGTAGGTATATATGCGGATTATGGAAATGCTCAAGTTTTATATGCTCTACGTGGATATATTCCAGACGGGCGGGGCGTTTACAAGAGCGATCATTACCTTCAGCCGGGTGAAGAGACGGTGATCGACGATGATGTTGTCCTGTATTTGACCAAAAAGCTGGGGCAGGCGCAGAACATCAAGCTTTAAAGTACGGTACGCAGGGATAATAGTTCGATTCAACTTCTCTAAAATAAATGTTTGTCCTGCAGCAGCGGCTGCGTGTTATACTCAACAGGAATCTGTGGCAATCTACAATAGATGTATGCGGAGATGACTTGATTAGAGGAGTGGTGAAAGCATGTTTAGCAGAGTAGGCCAGATTATGCTGTACGTCAATAACCAGGATGAATCACTGGCTTTCTGGACGGAAGTGGCTGGATTTCATATCGTCGATGAGGTCATCCTGGATGAAGGCATGCGGTGGATTGAGATCGCACCTGCGAAAGATTCACAGACAAGTATCATTTTGCATGATAAAGAGGTTGTGGCACGGATGTCACAGGGGGTAAATCTGGGCACACCTTCGCTAATGTTTTTCACAGATGACCTCGATCGGTTATATGCCGATTTGGCTGCTAAACATGTAACGGTTGGAGAGATCGTAGAGATGCCAACAGGCCGTGTTTTTAACTTTGCAGACAATGAGAAGAACTACTTTGCCGTGATGGAACGCAGGGCCTGAATGCAGGCCTGAAAATAAATATTGGTTCAATTATGCAGCAGTAATATTACGGCTGTGACTCAAGCGGGCGACATGAAATGTCGTCCGCTTTTTCTATGGGAAATGGATAAAAACCTTGCGGAAATACATATGAAAAATAGAGAATGAATGGGTAAAAATGTTATAATAGAGTAAGCTTGAATAAGCTGGATGATTTGAAAAGTGGCTTAAAAAACGACAGTCAAAAACATTCATCTATAGCGATGAAACGGGAGGATTCGGCCTTTGGAAAAAACGATAAAAAGTGTTCAGGATCTCTATGATATGCTCGATGCGGATTTCAGATCAGCCAAACATTTTTGGGAGCCTTTCTATGAAAATCGGGACAGACCCATTCCCTTCTTTCCTAACAAGCCTGATGAAAATCTCGTTGCTGGTATGGAAAAGGGTCTGCTAAGAGGAGGCAGAGCACTGGAAATGGGATGTGGACCGGGCCGGAATGCGCTGTATTTGGCTCGTCAGGGATATCAGGTGGAGGCTTATGATCTGTCAGAGACTGCGATTGCATGGGCCAAGGAACGGGCTGCCGAAGAACAGCTGGATGTGCATTTTGAGTGTCGATCGGTGTTTGGACTAACGCCGGAGCAGGAATATGATCTCGTTTACGATTCGGGCTGTCTGCATCATCTGCTGCCGCATCAGCGAATCCCTTACATAGCCATGATTGATCAAGCGCTGAAGCCTGGAGGTTATTTTGGTCTGACCTGTTTTGCTCCGGGATTTGGCGACCAAGGCGGACCAGAACATGTGATGGACGATTGGGAAGTTTACCGCGAGAAGTCGATGCGGGGCGGTCTTGCTTTTACGGAGGAGAAGCTTCGTTATTTACTGGAGGATACATTCGAGTGTGTAGAGCTGCGTCCAATGAAGGCGATGGGGCAGAATGATGCTTATTTTGGCCTGCCTATTTTGTGGGCAGCGTTGTGGAGGAAACCGGAGGCACGGGATGGACACATCCTGGTTTAGACCATGCGGGCTAACTATTGGGCACTGCAGCAGAGCAGCATAACAAGGAACAGAAGGGCGGGAAGCATATGAGTAACAGATATTTTATTATTACAGGTACGTCCAAAGGGATTGGCAGACAGCTTGCGGAGCTTTGTTTGGAAAGAGGGGATGTTGTCTACGGTATAGCACGCGGAAGTTCGGACTTGGGGAATAGATATGAGCGATATACGCATGTTCAGTTCGATCTGGAAGACCTTCACAGCATCGACGATCTGATCTCGGGCATATTGGAGCAGATTCCGCTTACCGAGACGGAGTGTATCGGGCTTGTTAACAATGCGGCCATGCTTGAACCTTTGAAACCGATAGATGAGTGCCTTATAGATGAGATTAGCGTTCATCTGAATATCAGTTTGGCTGCGCCAATGATTCTTACGTCATCTTTTATCCATTATACCAATCACATGACGGCTCGAAGAAAAATAATCAATGTAAGTTCTGCTTCGGGTAATTATCCCGCGCCTTCTATGGCGGCCTACTGTACTTCGAAGGCAGGAATCAACATGTTCTCACAGTGTGTAACGATGGAACAAGCTTCACGGCCCAATCCGGTGGAGATCATCGTTTTTGATCCGGGAATGGTAGATACGGAATTGCAGGCTGTGGCGAGAGGGAAGGATGCAGATGAATTTGCACTATCCAGCGTATTCAAGGATGTGTATGAGTCGGGGCAATTAAGATCCCCGGTTGAGGCGGCACAGGCCCTACTGGAACTGCTGGAGGAGAAGACTGCATCAGTAGAGGGAAATCAATGAATCTGGCCAATCGGATCACCTTGGCAAGAATGGCATTAATTCCGCTGTTTATGTTCTTCTTTCTTAACCAGCAGGGTTTGATGGTCGCGGTATTTATTTTTGCACTAGCCGCAGGGACGGATAAACTGGATGGGTATATTGCCAGAAAATATAATCAGGTAACCAGATTGGGTAAACTGCTCGATCCGCTTGCAGACAAGCTTCTAATTGGGACAGCACTTATTATGATGGTTCAGGTAAATATGATTAGTTCGTGGATTGCTGTTATCATTATTGCACGTGAGATAGGGATAACCGCCTTGCGAATGGCAGCTGCAGAACAGGGGATTGCCCTTGCGGCTGATCGATATGGAAAAATCAAAATGGTGCTTCAAGTCGCGGCAATTCTGGCTGTGCTGTTGAATAATGTCCTGTTTCATGCGTTTACGGGCATCAGATTGGATATGATGTTGATGTGGCTGGCGGCAGGTATTACTTTGTTATCCGGTTTGAATTATATTATCGTAAATTATAAGTTGTTAAGATAGAAGTATACATCGGAATGCCTAAAGGAGAACGAGATGTCAAATACAAACATAACAGTGAGTACGGCAGAAGAGTCTGCATATGTCCGTCAACAATTAAGTGCCTACAATGCCGCACATGTGGGCGAAGCGTTGAAGGACCGATTTGAGGAGCTTCATTTTCACATTCGAAACGAGTCGGGACAGATTGTGGCCGGGGTGCTCAGCACGCTGTGCTGGAATTGGGTTGAGTTGGATATTTTATGGGTCGATGCCCAAGAAAGGCACAAAGGATACGGGACGCAGCTGCTTCAGGAAGTAGAGCGTTTGGCCCGGGAGAAAAACTGTGATTTTATCATGCTGAATACGTTCTCGTATCAGGCTCCTGAATTTTATAGAAGACATGGATATGAGCTTATGACGGTGATTGACAATGCGCCTACAGGACACCAGCATTATTATTTCAAGAAGGATCTCACCGCCTCAGAAGGAGCGGATTCATCACGATGATTACGATCAAACCGATTGAATCGAAGGATTTGCCAGGGTTAAACCAGCTGTATCATGAATTGATGGGCACATCACCCGATGATCGGCAGAAGAATGAGCAGCAGATGCAGAAGACGTTTCGGCATATGGAGAAGCAGGGGCGTTACTATGTGCTTGGAGCCTATGATCGTGATGAGCTTGTTGGGTCGGTCATGGGGATTGAGTGCATGGATCTGATGGGGTCTTGCGAGCCGTTTATGGTCGTGGAGAATGTCATTGTTTCGGATCGTGTGCGCAGGCAGGGAATTGGTCAGAAGCTGATGCTTCAGATCGAACATATCGCCAGAGATTTGGGGTGTGCGTACATCATTCTGGTGTCAGGGGATCAGCGTAAGGAAGCGCACCTTTTTTATGAGAAGCTGGGCTTCAAAGACGAGCCTGTTCAGGGTTACCGAAAGCATTTGAATCGGCGTTGAGCACAGCTCCATTGGCAGTGAGTGAATACATGTTGAGTGATACAGATGGACACGGGATAGACACGGGATTAGATGCGATGGGGCAAAGAGAGCTGCGGCTCTCTTTTTTTGATGAATTCACAAGTACGCATGCTGGTTTGCAGCAAGGTCAATTTTTCACAACGGACCTATAGAATTGTATCGTTTCGAGCAGAGCGGATCTTTGTTAAACTTAGGAAAAGAATACATAGGAGGTTACCAGAACATGCGTATCGTGGATAACATTAAAGTCTGGGGGGAACCGCTGGAGAATGCCGTCGCTCAGGCGGTAACTTGTTCGAAATATGGGGATGTGCTGGGCGTGGCTCTGATGGCCGATCATCACAAAGGATACTCGCAGCCCATTGGCGGGGTGGTGGCTTACCGCAATATGATCAGCCCGTCAGGAGTCGGGTATGATATTGCCTGCGGCAACAAAGCCGTACGCACCAATCTGATGTGGAATGATATTCGTGACCGGATTGCGGTTATTATGGATGATATCAGCGCAGCCATCTCATTCGGCGTAGGCCGGAACAATCCGACTCCAGTGGAGCATGAGCTGTTTGACGATCCGAACTGGAAGCTCTTTGATACGATCGAAAGCGGATTGCAGCAGAAGTTAAAGACATTGGCGCGGAATCAACTCGGAACCGTCGGCAGCGGCAATCATTTTGTCGATATTTTCGTGGAAGAGAAGACGGGAAAGGTATGGATTGCGAATCATTTTGGCAGCCGCGGCTTCGGGCATAAGGTAGCAAGTGGTTTCCTGAATCTGGCGGCAGGACGGGAATTCAGTGGCAAAGCACCAGGTGAATCGATGGATCAGCCGCCGACCCTGTTTGACCTGAACAGTGAAATGGGTGATATGTATTGGGCGGGGCTGACGCTGGCGGGTCGTTATGCTTATGCCGGACGGGATTACGTGATTGAGCAGGTGCTGAGTATCCTTGGAGCCAGCGCTGAATATGCCGTACATAACCATCATAACTTTGCGTGGAAAGAGCAGCATATGGGCGAGGAGGTCGTTGTAGTTCGTAAAGGAGCTACACCGCTGTCGCCGGGCCAGCTTGGTTTTGTCGGCGGAAGTATGGGCGATATTTCGGTGATTGTAGAAGGGATCGAGAGTGAGGAAAATACAGAATCCTTCCGCAGCACGGTTCACGGCGCAGGGCGGGTAATGAGCCGTACACAGGCAGCAGGTAAAATGAACTACAAACTTCGCACGCGTATGGGCGGCGAGATTAGTGAAGAACAGATGCAGGCGGCTGTGCGCGCCTACGGTGTAGAGCTTCGTGGAGCAGGGACCGACGAGAGCCCGTTTGTATACAAGAAACTGCAGGACGTGCTGCATGCACATGCGAATACACTCCAGATCAATCATGTGCTGCGTCCGGTAGGTGTAGCCATGGCTGGTGGCAATGAATTTGACCCGTACAAGGATTAATCAAGGATTAACAGCAAGTTGATTAAGGGTTGATCATAGGCCCAAGGTCATTTAAGCCAAAATTTTGACATAAGGAAGAGGGCATATGCTATGAGAAATTGCGCGATATACAGCTCCCAGTTTGATCTGGATCAGTTATATGAAATCATACAATCCATTTACCCTGAGGCTTCCATCCAGCGGAGAGAAGATCAGACGCACATTCAAGTAACACAGAAGAAATGGTTCAGCAAAAAAACAAAAGGTTTTAACATCATGACCAGCCAGACCCATCCCGAGGAGTTCAGCACGATGATTGGGGGCATGCTTGGCTTTCTAAGCCAGATCGAGGGGCGTAATGCTGCGCTTCAGGAAAAGGTACTGATTAAATGCTCCACCTTGAACATGGTGATTGGCATCGAGACTGAGGAAGATATCTCGGAAGAGTTCTTTAACGAGTTATTACAATTGGCTGATGCGCTGGATGGTGTCATTTTCTGGGGAGGCGGCTCCCTCCTGAATGCTCAAGGCCAGCTGCTTCTGGATGTGAATGGTGAATCGGAGGTGGAGGATTATACGGTCACAGCACATACCAGTTTTCTGGATGATACCCGTCCTCCTGCTGCCGATGCAGTAGAGCGCAAGGCGCGTTCAGAGCAGCAGCTGGCGGCACTTGGGATTCCATATAACGTAAATCTGCCAGCAAGAGCTGGGGAGGAAGATACGAAGATTCGAACCAAGGAGGAGGTTGCGAAACGTGCGGCTGCTCTCTGCCTGGCTGCGCTGAAAGGGGAGTGCTTGGGATCGGGTGAAAGTACTGCTGACACCGCAGCGCTGGTACAGGAAGTGATTGATAAGTATGATGCATCCACCTTTTTTTCTCCCGATGAAAAGGCGTTTCTGGCACAAGATGGAGCTGACCAGCAGGAAATTATCCGCTTCTCATGGGGCTATGAAGGGTACCATGTGATGCTGTGGGCACTGGGATATGTGGAGGAATTGGGTGCGCCGACAGAGCTGTGTAACGTAAGTAAGGATGTTGGTTATTTACAGCAAAAGGACAGCTTTGCAGCGTTTCTGGCCGATGCCGCACTGCGCAGCAAAAGCGAAATTTTGGATGAGGCTGACCTGATCTATCGGTACAATTGGGTGTGTGTAAACAGTCGGATCAAGGGGGAGGCGCCGCCTGCGGGACTTAGTCACGGTGTGGCTTATGAGCGGCATCGCGCACTCAACTGGCTGACCTGTTATCTGGATCAGGCGTGGGACGAGGTACGTACGGATACGTAAAATCAGATGATGAAGCACGCTGTTGTAAAAGATAGATGTAAACCCCCAGCCGTTGAAAGACGGTGTGGGGGTATTTATATTGTCCAGATACTATGGTTATCCGCCGTATCTTCCGAACTGTTCTCGAATAATGACATCAGCAAGGATGAGCTTTTTCTCCACGCTGCTCTCGGGATTGGCTATTCTCCACAACATCTGATCGACTGCACGGGAGCCGAGCAATTCCTTCTTTACATGGACGGTTGCCAGCACTGGAATATGATCATATAAATTGTCGAATCCGGTGACTGCACATTGATCAGGTACACGTATCCCCATGCTCTCCAAAGCTTCAATGGTATAGAGTGCATAGAAATCATTGGCACAAACGAACACCTCGGGTAGATGATCTGGGTGAATGACGGAGGTGAACGTTTCGCGGAATTGATCCAAAGCCTTGCTGGTTAATTCAGGGATCTGACGCATATCAATTCCGCTTTCCGCCAAGGCGGTATTGTATGCGATCCATCGCTCGTAGAAGCTTTGTGCATCACTAATATTCCCGACAAACTGAAATGAGGTGTGCCCTTTACGGAGCAAGTAAAGCATGATTTCACGCATGGATGCAAAGTTATCCGTGAAAATGCTGTCACTGTGAAAAACCGGATCCAGATGATCAACCATAACGACAGGAATACCCAAACGTTTGATTTCCAGCAGAATAGGAGTCGAGATGGAGCCGACCGTAATGATACCACGAATGGCATCCGGATTAAGCAGTGTAAACAATTGATCCGCAGATGGCTCGGTCAGGGTCAGAATGTTAATGCCCTTTTGATTTAATTTGGAAGAGATCCCGTTAAATACAGGTCCCCAATATACAGAATCTTGATTCTGATAACGCACATTAGGGAACAAAATCAGGATCGTGCCGCTGCTTTTGGCCGCTTTTGCTTCTTGTGTGTCTGCGTGAGTGTGCAGTTCTCCGGATAACATGCTGTTATCTTTAAAATAACCGAGTTTGCCAGCGGCTTTAAGAATAATGTCCCGCGTCTGGTCACTAACCCCGGATTTTCCCGACAGGGCACGGGAAACTGCGAATTTCGACAAACCCGTAAAGTGTGCGATTTCCTGGATTGTTACCTTCGTTTTCATCATACCATCCTTACACTCGTAATTCTGCCGCATCCATAGTGTATAAGCGACTTTAACAGATTCTAGTATAGCATGCAGTGTTTCTCTTGATCTAATAACGATTCGTGCTTAATGAAAAACAGGTGTGCATCATACGTCATATATCGCAGCATTTCATAGAAGAAATCTATCAAATGATGACGAATCATGTCTTTATTATTATGTTTTTGTTATTTTGTAAAATAACAAAATTATAAAATCTGAATTTTTTAGATATGGATTATCGAGAGGATAAAGAGGTATGAATATATTTTCAGGAGGTTATATCAGGGAATTAACATGATTCCAAACAATTTAAGAAGAAAAAATAGAAAAATTTAACAATAAAAATGTTGACGCTTACATTTTTACGTGTTAAATTTTGTTTGTTAAAAACAAACTATAAAATAACAAAAGGTGGTGGTGTTGTTATTTTGATTGGTTTTAATAATAACGAAAGTTTTAAAGTGGGTCATGGTGATAAACACATTCGGGGAGGGTGTAAGGAACATGATGAAAAGATGGAATGTTCTGCCGTTGATGCTGCTTGCAGTACTGTTTTTTGTATCCGCTTGCAGTGGGGGCACTGCGCAAACCGGAGTTGACCCTGGGGCAGCAGCCAATCCGGGGAGTAATACTGAAGCTGCCGAGATTAACAAGGAAGCCGGTGCTGAAGAAAAAACAGCAGATGTACCGGATTTGGGTGGACGTGTTATCAAAGTTGCGGCCTGGTGGGATCTGAAGCCAGCGGGAGAAACCGCTTCTGACAAAGCAAGGCTGGATAAGATTGCAGAAGTCGAAAAAAAATATAACGTCAAGATTGAGTTTGTTAACGTACCTTTTGAAGAATATATGAACAAATTCACTACCTCTGTACTTGCTGGTGAACCTTTCGCCGATATCGTGCAGATGGAGTATAAATCCGCGCTTCCAGCTATCCTCAAAGGGCAACTGCTGCCTCTCTCCGAGTTCACTACAGCTGACAACAATATCAACCAAGAGGGAAATCTGATCGCCAAATATCCTGCCATTGCAGGCAGTGAATACGCATTTGAATCACCAACCAGCATTGGGCTCGGCCTCCACTATAACCGTGACCTGTTTAAGAAATTATCTTTGCCTGATCCGCAGGAATTGTATGAGAAAGGTGAATGGAACTGGGATAAGTTTTTGGAAATCGCCAAACTGGCAGCCAAGGACACAGATAACGACGGCAAAATTGACGTATATGGTTTTTCCGGTTGGGCCATCGATGTCATTCGTCACTTCACGGCTGCCAATGGCGGGACGATTGCAGATGACGTAAACAGGAAGGAAGGATTATCTGATCCCAAAACGATTGAAGCAGCTGAATTCGTCAAACGATTGTATAACGTCGAAAATGTAGTGAAGGTCAAAACAGGAGACAAAACCAATTGGGAAGAAACCAACACATTTAAGGATGGGGATGTTGCTCTGTTTACGGCTGCGGAGTGGCAGCTCGGCGATCTGACCTTCTCCGTTGGTGTAGTGCCTATTCCAAACGGACCGCAGGGAAGCAAAAATGTAACTTATGCCAATAACACAGCTGCGGCCAAATTTATAGCCAAGGGAGTTAAAGACCCAAAGGTAGTCTACCAAATCTACGAAGAGACGTTTGACATTCCGCAGATTGAAGAATATCCGGGTCAAGACTACCTGGAAAGTCTTTATACAGACGAAAGAGACATCCAGATGATTCGCGAGCATATCGCGGGAACAGGACGCATTCTGCTGGATGATGCATACACCGGTTATCCGATTGGCGACTACGTGAACGATATTATTAAAAATAATGCTTCGGTGACTGCGACTGCAGAGAAATACAAGGCCCAAGCCCAAGCTGCCATTGATAAACTGGGCAAGCAATAGCTAAATCACCTGCAGTTCATTCAGGCAGGGGTTCGCGTGTCCGCAAACGCACCGGGCCCCTTTTTCCTGAACCTTATTATAGACATCAGCCTTGATGAGGAGGACTCGTAGAATGGCTGGAATTCTTAAGCGCAAGAAATGGATATTGTCCGCAGTGATGATGACTGCGGCGGCCGGCATGATTCTATACCTGACGTCTGATGTAGATGGGCAGCGAGCCATTGTTGCGCCTGGCAGCCTGCCAGCCATAGAGGTGGATGAACTGCTGCAGCAGACACGGCAAAAGAAGGGATATGAACAATATTTTTTAGCTGTAGGGCAGGCGGGACAGCCTGAAGTGGACATCACCATTGAAGCGGGAAATTACATAAGAGCCGAAGGTGGGGGCGTCCGCAAACTGAAGGATTACGAAGGGATGCAGGGTGAATCCCTGCACACGGGGGAGACCGGGGAAGTTGAATGGATCATTGATGTGCCGGAGAGCGGGCTGTACAACCTTTCGGCCTTATATTACCCGGTGGAGGGCAAAAGCTCGGCTGTAGAACGCGCCTTATACATTGATGGTGAACTCCCATTTGCGGAAGCCGCCTATTTGCAGTTTGACCGGGTGTGGGGCAATGAAAAAGATGTGGTAGAGCAGGATAACCAAGGCAATGATTTGCGTCCAAGACAGGTGGAGAAACCGCGCTGGCTGGAGGAAATATTTCAGGACCCGGACGGCTATGAGCAGGCCCCGTTCAAGTTTTTTTTGGAGAAAGGAAAGCATTCACTGACGTTGAAATCGTCACGCGAACCGATGGTCATTCATTCCCTCCGACTGTTTAATGAACAGCCTGCGATTCCTTATGCAGAGACAGAAGGAGCCAAGCAGACGGACATGAATGCGCAGCCGAAGGATGTTCTTATTCGCATTGAAGGAGAACATGCTGTTCGCAAGTCCTCTCCAACGTTATATCCAACGAGCGAAAGATCAAGTTCAGCCGTATTTCCTTACAGCGCTTCCCAGGTTCGCATCAACACCATTGGTGGCTACAACTGGCGTCTGCCCGGACAGTGGATTGAGTGGGAAGTGGATGTGCCAGAAAGCGGATTATATCAAATTGCATTTACCGCGCAGCAGAATTTTGTTAAAGGGATCTACTCCAATCGCAGGTTAACCATTGATGGCAAAGTGCCATTTGCCGAGATGGCCCAAACAGCGTTCCGATATCAGAGCAATTATCGAGTTGATGTCATGGGAAGGGAAGAGGAAGCCTATCGCTTCCAACTCGAAAAGGGCAAACATGTGCTTCGCCTGGAGAATAGTCTTGGTGGCTTTGCTCCACTGATTCGAAATGTGGAGGATAGTCTCTATAACCTCAACTCCATGTATCGCCGTATTCTGATGATTACAGGCACGAAGCCGGACGAATTCAGGGACTATCGAGTGGAAGAGCAGATTACGAATCTGCTGGATGTATTTGCCGGGGAGAGCAAACGATTGAAGGAAGTTGCCGCGCAGCTTCGCCTGTTATCAGGTCAATCCAGCGATCAGGAAGCCCTGCTTCAAACGATGGCACTGCAGCTGGATGAAATGATCGACAAACCCGACACCATTCCAAGACGGCTTGCAGCATACAAAACGAATACCGGGGGCCTTGGAACCTGGGTGCAGCAGGCACGTGAGCAGCCGCTTGAAATTGACGCACTGCATATCGCTTCGTTAGACCAAGATATTCCGGCTGCAGGTATGGGACCCTTTGCCAAGCTGGGTCATGAAGCAAGAACCTTCTATAACTCGTTCTTTATTGACTATAACCAGATTGGCAACATAGCGGATTCCGAGCACCAACGCACGGTTACCGTCTGGATTGGCAGCGGACGTGATCAGGCCAACACGATGAAGGCCATGATTGACAAAACCTTCACTCCGGACAGCGGCATCAACGTAAATCTGAAGCTGGTGAACATGGGAACGTTACTGCCTGCAGTGTTATCCGGGGAAGGGCCGGATATCGCGATGCAGATTGGTAACGATCTGCCCGTGAACTTTGCGATGCGGAACTCGGCTGTGGACCTGACACAGTTCAGTGACTACCGAGAGGTGCAGCAGGAATTCAGAGATAGTGCCATCGTTCCGTATGTTTATGATGCAGGGGTGTATGCCCTGCCGGAGACACAAACCTTTAATATGCTTTTTTATCGCAAAGACGTGCTTGAAGAGCTTGGACTTGAGGTGCCTCAAACCTGGGATGAGGTTGAAGCTCTGCTCGCCATCCTGAGCAAAAATCATATGGAATTTGGCATGCCGATGGTAACCCAGGCCAATATGCAGGGAGTAAATATTCCGCCAAACTCTCAGTATGCAGCCATGCTTCTCCAGAACGGGGGAGCCTTCTATCGGAATGATGGCAAAGAGTCGGATCTGGATTCCAAAATCGGGATTGAGACGTTCAAACAGTGGACGGAGTTTTACACCGACTACAAGCTGGAGCGTGAATATGATTTTGCCAACCGGTTTCGCACCGGACAGATGCCGATCGGTTTAAGTGATTACACCATGTATAACCAACTATCCGTATTTGCTCCAGAGATACGCGGGCTGTGGGGATTTGTGCCTGTTCCGGGAACCATCCAGCCGGATGGAACGATAAACCGTGACGTTCCGGGTGGAGGCAGTGCAGTCATGATGCTGGAGAACGCCAAGGATCAGGAGGCGGCGTGGGAATTCATGAAATGGTGGACCAGTACCCCGGTTCAGGCCGAATTTGGCCGAGAGATGGAAGGGCTGATGGGAGCTGCGGCTCGTTACCCGACGGCGAATATCAAGGCACTGGATTCCTTGCCATGGCCTGCGGAGGATTACGCCAATCTCAAGGCACAATTCGAAACGGTTAAGGGAATACCCGAGATACCAGGCGGTTATTTTACCGGTCGCCATCTATTCAATGCATTTTACAAAACCGTTGTGGGCCAAATGGAAGCCAGGGAGTCCATCATGGATTATACCCAGTATATTCAGGACGAGATTCGGGTCAAACGTCATGAATTTGGTCTTCCGTAAGCAGAGGGAGGGTTAACCGTGCCGCAAATATCACTTCAAGACGGGCAGCAGCGTACTCCTGAGAAATCAACCAGGATGGGCGTGAAATGGTGGTGGAGCTGGAAGCTGCAGGAGATGAAGGCCAGCAAACATTCCTATGTGCTGTTGGCACCTTATATGATCTTGTTCTCCATGTTTACCGTGATTCCGGTTGTCATCTCGATCATACTCAGCTTCACATATTTTAACATGCTGGAATTTCCACGTTTTATCGGCTGGCAGAACTACACTCGCCTGTTTCTGGAAGACGACGTATTCCTGATCGCGATCAAAAATACATTGTTGTTCGCCATTATTACCGGACCGATCAGTTACATTGCCTGCTTTGTATTTGCATGGATCATCAATGAACTGACACCGAAATGGAGAGCGTTTATGACACTGATTTTCTATGCGCCATCCATCTCGGGCAATGTGTATTTTATCTGGCTGATGATCTTTTCGGGAGATCGCTATGGAATTGCCAACGGTCTGTTGATCCAATGGGGAGTGCTGCTCGAACCGATTCAGTGGCTGAAGACGGAAGCCTATATTATGCCCATTCTCATTCTTGTCCAGCTGTGGCTGAGTCTCGGGACCGGATTCCTTGCTTTTATTGCGGGGCTGCAGACCGTGGACCGAACATTGTACGAAGCGGGAGCCGTGGATGGGATCAAAAACCGCTGGCAGGAGCTGTGGTATATTACGCTGCCTTCGATGCGTCCGCAGCTCATGTTCGGTGCGGTTATTCAACTGACCACTTCATTTGCCGTGGCGGATGTGTCGATTGCGCTGGCCGGTTTTCCGAGTGTAAACTATGCGGCCGAGACAGTGGTTACGCACTTGATCGACTTTGGCACAACAAGATTTGAGATGGGATACGCATCGGCAATTGCGGCCGTGCTGTTCATCATTATGGTGGGCACCAACCTGCTGGTACAGAAACTGCTTCGAAGGGTGGGAGAATAGCTATGGCGGCTGTTGCGACTGGTAAAAAGCGGGTGAACCGCTCGCTGTCAGGAAGTCTCTCCCTGTTTGCCCTGCTGCTTGTTTTCGGTGCCTTTATGGTGCTGCCGCTCATCTATGCCATCAATAATGCTTTCAAACCGCTGGATGAAATTTTTATGTTTCCACCTACGCTGTTTGTCAGAAATCCGACGTTCAGCAGCTTCACAGACCTGCTGAATCTGTTAAGTGACTCGTGGGTGCCGTTTTCACGGTACATCTTCAACACCGTATTCATCACGGGCATCGGTATTATCGGTCATGTGCTGCTGGCTTCGGCGGCGGCTTATCCGCTTGCGAAGCACAAGTTTCCGGGCAAGGTATTCATGTTCCAGGTCGTTGTGCTTTCGCTGATGTTCACGCCAGCCGTAACCGCCATTCCCAACTACATGATCATGTCATGGCTTGGCTGGATTGATACGTACTGGGCCGTTATTATTCCTGCATTTGCCTATTCTCTGGGACTCTATCTAATGAAGCAGTTTATGGAGCAGATCCCGGATGCGCTGCTGGAAGCGGCCAAGATTGACGGAGCCAGTGAGTACCGGATCTTCTGGTCTATTGTGATGCCGAATGTAAAGCCTGCATGGCTGACCCTGATCATTCTGCTGTTTCAGATGTTATGGGGGAGCGACGGGAATGGCTACATCTACAGCGAGCAGCTCAAAACGCTGCACTATGCAGCCGGACAGATTATTCAGGGCGGCATATCGCGGGCTGGTGCGGGAGCTGCGGTTGCGCTGATTCTAATGAGTGTGCCGATTACGCTATTCATTTTCTCTCAAAGCCGGATTATTGAGACGATGGCGAGTTCGGGCATGAAGGAGTAGGGAGGAACGATATGGCACGCACGGTGAAAAGATGGCTTGTTCTTCTGGCGGCAGTATCGCTTCTGCTGGTCAATGCCGTTCCTGCGGCGGGCTCCCCGGCGCCGTATGAGAGTTATAACTACAATTATTGGAAAGAGGCAGTGCCCTCGCCAGATGCCTACCTGCCCAGCCGCATCGTTACAGGTGGAGATCTCGGCGTCGGCAGCTTCAAGGAACCGGGTGACGTCAACGTCTCTCCAGGCGGGTGGATTTATATTTTGGACAGCGGGAATAACCGTATTGTCGTATTGGATAAAGCGTACCAACTGGTGCGGGTGCTGGACGGTTTTATCAAGGATGGCAGCAAGGAGAGTTTCCATCTGCCCGGAGGACTGTTTGTTGATGAAAAAGAGCGAATTTACGTCGCAGATACAGGCAGCAGCAGGGTAGTGGTTCTTGATTCTACAGGAAAATGGATTCAGACCATCTCGAAGCCGGAATCGGACATCCTTCCTGCAGCGTTCCAGTTCCAGCCTTTGAAATTGACCGTTGATGGAGTAGGTCGAGTGTATGTCGTGGCGCAGGGCGCATATGAGGGCATCATGCAGTTTGATGAACAGGGGGAGTTTATCGGATACGTGGGCACCAACAAAGTGGAAAGGGATTACAGGGAGTATATCTGGCGAATGTTTTCTACCAAGGCGCAGCGAGCTCAGATGGTGTTGTTTGTACCGACCGAGTTTTCCAATGCGGACATGGATTCCAAAGGCTTCGTATATGCAGCCAACATGGATCCAGGCTCCAATGAACCGGTCAAACGCCTGAATCCATCGGGAGAGGATGTACTGAAGCGGTTTGGATACTATGACGTGAAGGGCGATATCCGATATCGCAGCAATACAGGACCTTCCAAACTGGTTGATGTGAAGGTGCTTGGTAACGGAATGTACAGCGTTCTGGATGCCACGCAGAATCGGGTGTTCACTTACGACGATGAAGGCCATCTGCTCTACATATACGGGGGGAAAGGAAATCAGGTCGGCACCCTCAAGACGCCAGTCGCCATTGAACGGTCCGGCGGTCACCGGCTGATTCTCGACCGGGGAAAGAATAACCTGGTCGTGTATGAACCAACCCGTTTCGGAACACTTGTGAATGAAGCGTCGGCCCTTCACTATCAGGGGGAAGACACGGAGGCCGTCAGCCGCTGGAAAGAAGTGCTGATGCTGAACGCCAACTATGATATTGCCTATATCGGTATAGGGAAATCTCTGCTTATGAAGAAGAAAAACAAGGAAGCATTGGAGTACTTTGAACTTGGTATGGACCGTAAAAATTACTCAGTCGCATTCAAACGGTATCGGCGGGAGATGATGAAGGAACATCTGGGCACTTTTCTGACGGCTGCCATTGCGCTGATTGTGATTCTGATTGTAACCCGAATGGCGGTTAAATGGAGACGGAGGAGGCAGATTGATCGTGAAGCAGGATTACATTAAGTTTCCGCTGCATCTCATTTTTCACCCCATCGATGCATTCTGGGATCTCAAGTCGGATCATCGCGGCCGGATGGTGGTGGCTTACACGGCGCTGGCGCTGACCATTACGATGATGATTCTGCAAAAGGAGTACGCCGGTTTTTTGGTCAATGATATCGATCCCCGGACCATTAATAGCTTTGTAGAGATTGCGACAGCAGCGCTGCCTTTCTTTTTATGGTGCATTGCAAACTGGGCAGTAACCACCCTTATGGAAGGCGAGGGCAGATTCAGAGAAATTTTTCTGGCGACAGGATACTCGCTGATTCCGATCATTCTGATCTATGCTCCCATGATTGTGGTTAGCCGGTTCATGGTTCAAGAGGAAACGTCTTTTTATTACCTGTTCAACAGCATTGCGTTTCTCTGGTTTCTGCTGCTGCTCTTCATCGGCATGATGACTGTGCATCAGTATACCGTGTTCAAAACCTTGTTGACGATGCTGCTGACCGTCATTGTGATGGGAATCATCATTTTTCTCGGTGCACTGGTATTCAGCATGCTGCAGCAGTTGTATGAATTCGGTTATAACATTTACCGCGAGTTGATTTTTCGGACCTAAAGGAGGCGGCATCCGTGAACAAGAGGCAGCGATTATATACGGTGCTGACTGCTGGTACAGCTGTAATCCTGATTGCAGGCAGTCTGCTGTATATGAGCAGCAGAGGCATTCCTGCCGTTGACGTCTCGGGCTATCTGGAGACAACGACAGAAGTTTATCCTGTCACGGGGGAGCCTATATCCTTTCTGGCAGATGCTTCGCAGGGGGTTCCAGGGATGAAATTGGCAGCGCAGGATCAGGGGCTGGCTCTCTACTACAACGAGGAAACTACGGAAATTGCGGTGCGGGACGAGAACAGCGGTCAGATATGGTACAGCAATCCGCCGGAACGAAATGAGGATAGTCTGGCTTCCGCCTATGAAAAGGAAGTGCTCTCCTCACAGCTGAACGTATCGTTCCGGGATGCGATTGGCACGCTGGAGAACTTCCCGAATTTCGGTGCCAGCATCAGCAGTAAACAATTCACTGTCGGCCCGATTGAGCAGGGAGTACGGGTGACTTATACGGTTGGGGATACTTCTCTGGGCATTGAAGCCCTGCCCAAGCTGATTAGCAAGGAGCGGCTGGAGGAGAAAGTATTGTCCAAACTGGACGCTTCTGCAGCAAAGTACACGTCTGCCCGTTATTACCCGGTTAAAGATAATCCGGAGGTGCTGGAGCGGCTGGATGGACAGATCTCCAAGCAGCTGGTGTTAAACAAGATGCTGGGTGCTTTTGAGGCAGCGGGGTATACAGCGGACGATCTGGCTTTTGACAATCAGGAAAATGGAGTTGAGGGCGGGACAGTATCTGACAAACCCAGCTTCGTTATTCCAATTGAATACCGACTGGATCAGGGTGCGCTGGTTGTGAAGGTACCGTTAAGTCAGGTAAAAGAGAGCGGACAGTATCGCATTCGGCATCTGGATCTGCTGGCATACTTCGGTGCAGCGGGAACGCAGGATGAGGGTTACATGCTGGTTCCGGACGGTTCCGGCAGTCTGATCTATCTGAACAACGGAAAGGTGCAGGAAGAGCAGTATGTTCAGCGTGTATACGGGTCAGATCCGAATGATAATTCACTCGGTCGTCCTCAAGTGAGTCAGTCGGTACGAATGCCTGTATTCGGTTTGAAGAAGGGTGAAAACGCATGGTTTGCTGTCATTGAAAAAGGAGACGGCATGGCCAGCATTACCGCAGATGTTGGCGGAAGAGAAAATAGCTATAACCACGTGCATGCGTCCTTTGCCCTTAGGGGTGAGGATGAGCTGGAGATGTACACCTCACAGAAGATGCAGGAGATTCAGCTTCTGAGCGAAGAACCCTATCGCGGGGATATTCAGGTGAGATACCGATTCCTGCACGGAAAGGATGCCAACTATTCGGGCATGGCTCGTCTGTATCAACAACAGCTGGTGAAGCAGAATATGCTGAAACCGCTGCCCAAACAGACGGATCTGCCGTTTTATGTGGATGTGCTGGGGGCAGTGGACAAAAAGTCGTCCTTCCTGAGTGTGCCCTACCGGACCATTCTGGCAATGACTACGTATGAACAGGCTGCAGAGATGGCATCCAGGCTGCAGCGAGACGGTGTGAACCGGATACAAATGCGGTTCCAGGGGTGGTTCGGTGGCGGCTTCAGTCATCACACACCAACCCGAATGAAGCTGGATCGTGAAGTGGGCAGCCGTACCGACCTTCAGGCGCTGTCCGGGCAGCTGGAGCAGTCCGGTGGAGCATTGTTCCCGGATGCGGCATTTCAACAGATTTACCACGATGATATGAATTTTGCTCCTTCTGCGGATGCGGCAAGGTTCGTCACCAGAGAGACGGCAGCATTGTATCCTTACAATCCGGCATTGAACCGCATGGATCGGAGCAAGGACAGCTATTATCTGCTTTCCCCTGCCAAGCTTCCGTACGTTGTGAATGAATTTGCCGAAAAGTATAGGGATATCGGTCTTGAAAGTTTGTCGCTGCGAGACCTGGGTCAGATCCTGGCATCCGATTATCGCGACAGCCGGGTCATCCACCGGGAGACCGCAAAACACATCGTGGAAGAACAGCTTCAGCAGCTGCGGCAGTCTTATCCGAATCTGATGTTATCTGCAGCGAACAGTTACGCTTGGGGGAGTGCCCAGCATATCGTGAACATTCCGGCGAGTTCGAGCCGTTTCGGCATTACAGATGAAGAGGTGCCGTTCTATGCGATGGTTATTCATGGTTATGTGAACTATGCTTCATCACCAATGAATACATCGGGAGATCAGAATCTGCGGAAACAGCTGCTTCGCAGTCTGGAGCTTGGGGCAGCCCCGTATTTTCAATGGACATACGAGCCGTCCTCAAAACTGAAGCTGACAAACTATGATTCGGTTTATGCTGCCGAATACGGGTTTTGGGTGAACGAGGCGATTGACTTGTATCATCAGGCCAATGCTGTACTGGGTAAGCTGGGGAACGAACAGATGCTCAAGCATGAACGCATTCACATCGGTGTTGTCCGGATTACCTACAGCGGTGGTACAGCACTTCTGGTGAATTATAACGCAGATCCAGTCACCATAAATGGAACAACGGTTGGCGGAATGGATTATGTGGTGGAAGGAGCAAGCCGATGAGAAGCATGCGATTGTCGTTGAAATCACGGAGAGCCCTGCTGGGGCTTGCCTTTATCTCTCCGTGGCTGATCGGTTTTATTTTTCTTTTTGCCACACCACTGCTGCAATCGGTCCGGTTCAGCCTCAGCAATCTGTCTGTTGCACCGAATGGCTATGTACTGGAATTTGTGGGATTGAAAAATGTTAAGGATGCGCTCCTGGTCGATGCCGCTTTTAACCGCATTCTGGTGGATTCGGTCTGGGCTATGCTGCTGAACGTGCCGATGATTTTGTTTTTCAGCCTGTTTACGGCAGCACTGCTTAATCAGCAATTCAAAGGCAGAACGATGGCACGTGCTGTCTTCTTTCTGCCCGTCATTCTGGCGTCCAGTGCTGTAGCGGCAGCTGAATCCGCGGGGCTGATTAATCTGATGGGCGATGCAAGTGCAGTGGAAGCAGCGGCTGATGGAGGAGCTTCATTTAACGTGGTGTCCATTGTACGTATGCTGGCCGATGTCGGACTTCCGATGGCTTACGTGGATTACATCGTGGAAGCCATTATGCGAATCTATGACATTATCAGCAGCTCCGGGGTACAGATTTTGATCTTTCTTGCCGCGCTGCAATCGGTTCCCGGCTCGATGTATGAGGTTGCCAAGATCGAGGGAGCCACAGCATATGAATCGTTTTGGAAAATTACATTTCCTATGGTAAGTCCACTCATTCTGACCAATGTCATCTATACCATCATTGATTCGTTTGCCGGCAGTCCGGTTACCCGTGCCATCTATCAGACCGCATTCAAAACCCAGAACTTTGGCCTAAGCTCGGCGATGTCCTGGCTGTACACTTTGGTCATTGGGCTGGTTCTGCTCATCGTAGGCTGGGTGCTTTCACGGAGGGTCCATTACAACTGAAGGTTAACGTCAAGGGAGGCTGCAGGCTATGGCTGCGTCAGGAACAGATCGCATGGTGGTGATGCCCAAGTCGGACCACCGTATGCAGCGGGTACGAAACAAGACATCGGACCTGCTGTATTCCATATTTAGATATGCACTGGTTATCGGGATTTCTTTTATTATTCTCTATCCGTTATTTCTCAAATTGTCCGTTGCATTCAAGGATAAGCAGGATATCTATAATCCAACGATTTATATGATCCCCCGGCATTTTACGCTGGATAATATCAGGATTGCCGCGCAAGTGATGGATTATATGCCTTTGCTGGCAAACACACTATTGTTCGTCGCCATGACGACGCTGCTGACGGCCGCATCCTGTGCGCTTGCGGGATATGGATTTGCACGGTTTACGTTTCCCGGCAGCAGCCTGCTGTTTATTCTGGTCATTCTGACCATTCTGGTACCGACCAGTACGCTGATGGTGCCGATGTATCTGCATTTTCGCAGCTTTGATTTTCTGGGAATCATTCGGTTGTTCACTGGGCGGGACGGGATTAATCTGCTGAATACCTACTGGCCCTCCATGATTACGGCCGCTACGGCGGGTGGACTCAAGGCAGGATTGTTCATCTACATTTTCCGTCAGTTTTTTAAGGGGATGCCGAAGGAAATAGAAGAGGCTGCGCTGATCGATGGCGCCGGAGGATTCCGGACCTTTGCCCGCATTATGCTGCCAAACGCGATCTCACCGCTGATTACCGTTATTCTGTTCTCTTTTGTATGGCAGTATAATGACACGTTTTATTCAGCTTTATTCATGAGTGAAAGTCCGCTCATTTCGCTAAAAGTGGCATCGCTGCCCGCCCAAACGAACCAGCTGATCCCGCAGCTGATGGGATTTGGCTCGAATTCGGGCATGAAAGTTGATCCAAACTATGTGGCGATGATTGTGGATACGGGTATATTACTTGCCATTGCACCGCTGATTATATTGTATTTGTTTGTACAGCGCTATTTCGTGGAGAGCATTGAGCGTTCAGGCATCGTAGGTTAATCGGGGGGGATGGATCGGAATTCAGCTCCAGCTTATTAAAAAAGAGCCATCAAGCAGATGTTTTTAATCTGATCGATGGCTCTTATGTTATAGGTACACTGTGAATGTAAAGAATGGATGCAGTTTGAAGATCATGCCTTAGGAGTTACGGTTTAAGTGTGACGTTCATTTCCAACTCTTTAATATACGTCTTGTCGCCACTGCTGATAACTCTGCCTTTTTCGTCCAGTTTCTCCCCTACAACTCTCCAATTGTCTGTGTTCACTGTGAATGTGTACGGTTTAATCGTCACTGATTTTGCGTTCGGACTGATCGCATCATACAATTCATCCACTTGATACTCCAGATCGGGAGCCCGGTGGAAGAAGCCAAGCTGCCGTTGATTCAATACTTTGCCTTGATCGTCTATGATCTCATAGTACATCATGGTCGGAGCATATTTTCCTGTTTGCTCGGAGGCAGCGGGCACCTTTCCTTTGCTTTCGAGGATAAGGCGTGTATTAGTTACGGTAGATTCTATTTTTTGCAATGTGTAACTGAAATTTTCGTAGCTTTTTGTCTCATTCGGTTGGACGACAAGTTTGCTGTCACTGATTTTCACGGGTACTTTGAACTCAAAAGGTTCATCTACCCGAGTTACTTTTGTCCGAACGGTAAGCTCGAATTCATTAGGCAGCGAGCCTAGATTCGTATATTCAACAAAGACTGCGTTTGAGTTCCCGATATCATCTCCAAAACCACTAAAGGCTTTCAACGCTTCATTATTGATAAAGGTTTTAGGTAAGGTGACATACCCCTTCTCCTGATCCTGTTCCGGCACCTGGCGAGATTTTTTCCATTCCTTATCTCCCGAAATAATCTCGCTGTCCATAGGAATGTACGGGCTGGTGACTTTCTGCGGGAGATGCTCTCCGGAACGTTCGATGGTGTAGCTCAGACGGGTTCCATCATATAATACGTTTGTCAGTGTTAAGGTCACTCCGTCTTTTGTGATCTGTTTCAGCGGCTGTGTCAGGATACCCTGATCAACTGCCCTTTGAATTTCATCGGAATTCAGCCCGTAGAACATAGATCCGATTCCTGGAATCTGTTTTAATGCACTAGCCATGGTTGGTGATACAAATCCTGCACCTACAGCACCCGCACCTATAACTGCAGCGATGGAGGCTGCCGTTATAGTCCGTTTCAGTATTGTAGATCCGTTCCGTTGTTTGTTCATGTTCGTTCCTCCGATTTGGTTCATAATTTCACTGCTCATACTATTTCGAGGCATGGGTGTGTTTCGAATCCGCTGTTCCAGTTCTTCAAGCCGCTGGTCAGGAAAAGGGTTGGGCTGTTTGTCCATGCAGTTGTCCTCCTTTGGTTGTCTGTTCGATCAGTTTACGTCTTAGACGTTCGTATCTCTTGCGTAAGGCAGCAGACCTGATGTTCATAATGATGGAAATCTCCTCAAAGGTGTACTGCTCCACAGCCTTGAGCAGCAGGATATGACGTTCTTCCGGTGTTAAATATTCCATGAGCTCTTCAATGACTGTAGTATAAGAAGATTCCTGTACGACAGGCTTGTGGTGTTTATACTCGTCCACCAGCTTCAACCAGCGGTTGTGCTTTTTCTTCATGTTCATCAAATGATTGTAGGCTACTTTATACAGCCACGAGGAGAAACTGACCTTTCTCTTATAACTATTCAGATTTTCATAGGCCCGAATAAAAATCTCCTGCACAGCATCCTCAGTCTCTTGATGATCTTTAAGAATGTAATAACAATAGGTGTACATCTGACGTTCAAATTCCTGAATAACAAGCTCATAGGCTTCCTTTTCGCCAGTGATCACTCGCTGTACAGCTCGTTCGATTCGTTCATTTTTTTCTTTCTTAACCTGCATGTCCCCGGGGATGGCGGCCTGCATGGGCTCACCTCCTTGTCTTGATGTTTATATAACAATCTGAAAGAGTTCATCTGTGACACGATTAAAAGTTTTCTTGTGCTGTTAATTGAAGTTATTTTGTGATATTAACTTTCATTTCTAATTCTTTGATGTATGTCTTGGTTCCTGAGCTGATGATTCGTCCTTTTTTGTCCACTTTTTCTCCTACAATGCTCCAATCCGAAGGTTTTACCGTGAAGGTGTAAGGTTTGATTGTGATCGACTTGGTTTGCGGACTGACGGCATCATATAGTTCGTCAATATGATACTTGGTGCCTGGCTTTTTGGAATAGAAAGCTAATCGTTTCTGCTTCAGCGTCTTGCCCTGGTCATCCACAATATCGTAATACATCATGGTTGGGGCATATACTCCCGTTTGTTTGGAGGATGCAGGGACTTTTCCTTTGCTGTCCAGTACGAGTTGAGTCTGGCTAGAAGTCATATTTATTTTTTGTACTGTATAACTGAATCCTTTGCTTTCCTTCGTCTGATTCGGTTTGATTTGAATGAGTCCGTTTTGTTTCTTAACCGGAATCTTAAACTCGAAGTTCTCCTTAATGCTGCTTACAGGCATCCGAAGGGTCAATTCAAATTGATCTGGAAGAGATTCGGATTTATATTCCAAAATAGCAGTATTTGATTCTTTTAAATGACTGCGTAATCCAGTCGTGGCTTTACTGTCTTTTTGACCATTGATTAGAATTTCAGGTGTCTTCAGATGGCCTTTTACCGTATTTTTTTGATTATAGGAAGCCATCATTCCCTCAGGCAGACCCTTGCCTTCACGTTTTATCGTTATTTTGAGTAACAAACCGTCATACTCTACCTCAGACAACGTAAGTATAACCCCATCATGAGTTACACTTTTAGAGTTTGCCGTACTTGCTTGAGCTGCTTCTGCTGTAGACGAAAAGTTCCACAATACTCCTGTTCCTGTCGTTGTTACAGCCGCAGCCATAAAACAAGCCACAGCCACTTTACTTAATGAGAGCTTCTTATTAACTTGATTTTTCATGCTTTCCTCCTGTGTCATATGATTATCCGGATATCTATGTAACAATTCCCGATCATGATATTGTGACATGGATTGAACAAGAGGTCTTATAGACGGAGTATGAGTTACGTTTATCTGGATTCTGTTTCGTCTTAGATGCTCGGTAATAGAAAGGTATTTAGTGAGGGGAATAGAAAACGCCAGAGAACATTCTCTCCGGCGTTTCGATATTCATTAAGCGTAAATTTTGAGGTTATCAAGATTTCGGGAGAGATGAAGAACTGATCTTGGACCGTTAACCCGCCGCGTGAGTCAGCATGGCTTGAATTTCGGGAAACAGATTCTCGCTGTTCGTAAATAAAATGTAGGATTGACGCGTAGTGCGGATGGCAATCCGTTCGGTTGTCCCATTCACAGGTCCAATCCGAATAGCCGAAGGTTCACTGCCTCCATAAAAATCATCCAGCGTAACAGATGTGATCTCTGCAAGAGGGATTTCAATTTTGGAAAACTGCCAACGAATGACGAGTTGATCCTCTACTTGTTTTGCGCTTACACCAAACATAAGATGACCTCCTTGTTCTGTGATACTAAAATAGTAGTCATTGCAGGATAGTTCCAGTTTATCATTTTTGGTTAAAAATTCCTAATTAATATACTTGAATTAGATCATAGATTAGAGCTGCAGCATATTTCACTGAGCTGCGCCTTTAAAGTAAACTATGTATATCATCTACAGTAAACGATGCCATTATCTGCAGTAAACGATCTGTCATATTATTTTGCAGAGGAAAGAGGTGTATTGCTATCCAAGAGCTGGTGGAGATTACTGAATATAATCCTGAATGGGCCGAGAGTTACCTGACCGAGCGTGAACACATAATGGCAGCGCTGCACGATATCTGTCTGGGTATGGAACATATCGGCAGTACCGCTGTACCCGGGCTTGGTGCCAAATCCTTAATCGATATGATGGCAGGTGTTTCTGATCTGCAAGTAGTGCAGCGGGAACACATTGACTCGCTGTCTGTACTCGGTTATGAATACATGCACAAACCGGATTTCCCGGAGCGTCTTTTCTTCCGCAAAGGGCAGTGGAGAGCAGGCACTCACCATCTGCATGTGTATAAATATCAGGGGAAAGCGTGGGAAGATCAGCTGAGGTTTCGTAATGCGCTTCGGCATGATCCCCGTCTGATGCAAACTTATGATAGATTAAAAAGAGAACTCGCGCAGCAATTCCGTCATGACCGGGTGGGGTATACCAGTGCCAAAGCTTCTTTTATACAATCCGTCATCCAGAGTGCAGGGTTGTAATCGAATGGATTGAGTATAATTGGATTCATATACCATCAGGGAGTTGAGCTGCATGAACTTGAATGCATACCACTACTTTGAGAAAAAGAGAGGTCCCTTCTGTAATCTTTCCAGCTTTTCGTTAAGCGAGGCGGAAGCAGCTTTGCAGCAGATCCGGCAGGAAGGCCGAATCTTTGCCAGTCAGCGCTCAGCTGATTATATGACTATACGCAGAGAGCTTGAGCAGACAGCATATGTGAAATTTGCAGCCAAAGGAGGCCGGCCGGCACAATCCTACCCCCATTATATGACCCTTGGTTCATGCCCCTGGCTGGAGTCGTGGTATAGGGAGCCGGAGCATATCATCATACCATGGGAGAAGCTTCCCTCAGACGTGGTGAGTTTCACGTACGGTGATCTCTTTCCAACGATGCGTTATGCAGACGGCAAGCCTTACCGCAGGCAGGTCTATACTAAATCCGAAATCGGTGAACTCATACAGACCTATGGCCTGCCGCAGGAATGGAATCAGACGGGAGAACAGGGGCCCGAGCGTTATATTGAGGTGCAGGTTTGGGACGAACGTGTCGTCAGACCATTCTGCTAGTCCATTGTATGAAGTAAGGGAGCAGGATTTTGGTGCCTGAACAGAATTCGCTTCGTGATATACACGGAATATTTCGTATAGTCTATGTACATTTATTTTACAGTTAAAAGGAGCGCTGCGTAATGAATCTGTTCCAACATAGTTCAGGTAAGAGATTAGCTGCGGATCTGGAGTGGTTGAATGAGCCGGAGGAATGGTTTGTTGAAAATGGAGAAGTATGTATGACCGTGCCGCCGGCAAGTGATTTTTTCATTGATCCGGCGGGCGCGGCGGTGAAGGCATCAGCACCGTTTTTACATACACGGATTACAGGTGATTTCAGTATAACTGCTCAGGTACATGTGGAGATGAAAGAGCAGTATGATTCAGGATGTCTAATGGTCAGAGCAAACGAGACAACCTGGGCAAAAGTATGCTTTGAATATTTTGAAGAGCAGCCATCCATTCTGAGCGTCGTTACCCGTGGACACTCGGATGACTGCGTATCTGCTCCAATACACGTCACGAAACCGTATCTGCGTTTGGCTCGGGTTGGCTGCAGCTTTGCTTTCCATTATTCTCAGGATGGTGAAAAATGGAAACTGGTTCGTTATTTTGGCATGGATTGTCCTGAAGAGATTCAGGTTGGTCTTGTGGCCCAGTCACCCATTGGGCAGGGGACCCAAGTTGCGTTCAGCGGCGTACGACTGCAGCAAGGGTTGGAGGGAAGTATTCTGCAGGTGCAGTAATCCTCGTCTGCTGCCTTACGACTACCACACCTGTTTAAGCTTTTACACGAAGGAATAACCCCAGCAAACCAAGTGCTGCAAAAGCGATGAAGGCTGCTGTATTGGAAAATACTTCGATGGTATAACCTGCCATGAATGATCCCAGAAATTGACCCGCACCCAGTGCAAGAAAGGCAAGGCTGATCCCAATGGATACATTGGGTTGAAACAGTCTAGTCGCCCATACAATAAATATGCTGGTGAGAAAAATGTACGTACTTCCGAACAGGACGGCAGAGACCAGACTTGCTGTCATGGAAGGCAGCACAATAACGCCGAGCGAGATGGATAATAATAGAATGCCTAACCGATAAGACCAGGCAAGCTCAATTCGTTCAATGATTCGTCCTGCACATCCGCCCAGAATCCCCGTAATACCCATCACAATCCAGAACAGGACGGCCTCCGAATCGGAGGCCCCTTTGTCTTCCGTAAGGAAATTTCGGGCAAACGTCCAATAAATCGCAGAGCTCGCACCTGTTAACAGGCAAGCCATAAGTAAAGCTGAGCCGGGTCTGGTCGGTTTCATACAGGCCCAGATTGATTTCGTGCAGGGCAGGGTTTTAGTTGCCGGAATCACCCGTCTGTTCCAGATCAGCACAGTCACGCCGATGAGGGCGAACAAGATATAACTGATACGCCAGTAATCGGTGAACAGCAAATAGAGCGGACCGGACACAATAATGCCGAAGCTGGTTCCTGTATTAATCCAGCTGTTGGCTCTGGCATGCAGATTTGGTTCGAGCTCCGCACTGACCGCATTACCAAGAGCAGGCGATGCCCAGCCTGTGCTGAGTCCAGCGAGAAAAACGCTGACTGCAAGCAGCCAGGCGTCATGGGCCAAGCCAATACCAATCAAGCCGAGAATCGCACTGATCCCTGCAAGCTGAATCACGTAATGGTGCCCCTTGTGATTAATAATCAGAGGAGCCGTTAGAAGTGCAAGACAATAAGCGATATAGGTTGCCGAGTTAATGGCCCCGGATGCCGATTCAGATAATTGCAGTGCCTCGGATATTTCCGGCATAAACAGTCCGTAGCTGAAACGCCCAAAAGCATAACATACGGCGATGAGGGCAACGCCAGGAAGGACTATTTTTTTCATTTACAATTCCACCGCCTTTTTTGGATAGAACGATCATTATATTTCTTGTGAAATAAAAAAAGTGAGTTGAAATATGAACTCACCCTTTGTGTAATGATTTGAAACTATTTTGAGTCATGTGAATCAGTTCCCGGCACACAACTTTTACATTTTCCGTTTCGGCAAGCGCCGTAGAACCCTCCAGCAGAAGCATAAACTGCATGACGTTCCGGTCATTGGCTTGGGGATCACATTTTTTTATCAGGGTCATGACATGTTTTTTGTGTCCGTTCACCGTTTGCACGACAATATGGTCCGGATCAGCGCCGAACTCTTCCTTTGCCCGTAAAAAAAGGCATCCTCTGGCCTCATATTCCATCAGCCATTTGGCATGTCCCTCAGCCAGATTTAGAAAGACAGACTGTGTCTTGTTATCTGCATATAAACGCAGCTGCTCCAAATAGCGCTGTTCGCGGCGCAGAAGTACTTCGACAATGAGATCATCCTTGGAACTAAAGTGATTATATAGGGTCATAATGGCCACTCCGGCATCGGTAATGATCCGTTTTAAACCAATCGCATGAAAACCATGCCGATAAAAAAGATCTTCTGACACATTCAGGAGCATTTCCTTTTTGCTGCTCATGCTGGCTCACTCCTTTCAAACATTTTCACGGGTGCAGCAGAATGATGGCTGTATCTATCCAAAATATAGAAAGCGGTTTCCGTTGTCAAACTTGAATGACCGTTTCAATTTCCAGCCGATGAAGGCTCTCAATCCATTCCGCAGGACATGCTGAGTCTGTGATGACCATGGAAATATGTTCTACAGGTGCAATCTTGGCAAAGGTGGAGCGTCCAAACTTGGTATGATCCGCCACCAAAATGGCCTCTTCAGCCCGTTCCATCATTTTGCGCGAGATCAAAGCTTCTTCCAGCATATAATCCGTGATGCCATCCGTGAAGGAAACACCGCCAGCCGAGATGAACGCTTTGTTGACTTTGAACTGTTCAAGCATATCATGTGCCGCAGGTCCGGTAGCGGCTTGTACAGCTGCACGAATCTCACCCCCGGCGAATATGATTTTGCCGGCAAAAGACTCGAGAGCTGTCGTAAGAATGGGAACCGAATTGGTAATGACCGTCACTAGTGAACGATGCTGCAGCTGACGCATAATTTCGAGGGTGGTTGTGCCATTATCCAGCATGATGGTCTCACCGTCCTCAATCAATGAAGCCGCAGCTGCACCAATCGCCTTTTTTTCCTGAAGCTGCAGCTGTGAACGCTTTTGAAAGGGCGCTTCAATCATACCTGAGCGAACACGTACAGCACCTCCGTAAACTTTGCGAAGCTCGCCTTCTTTCTCCAGACGATCCAGGTCCCGCCGAATAGTCTCTGTAGAGACATCAAAGAGCTGAGCCAGTGCCTGTACCTGGACTTTGCCTTGTGTGGCAAGCTGAGCAAGAATGGTATGTTTTCGTTCCTCGTATGTTAAAGACATGTTGATCCGGCCTCCTTGCGATCCGAGATTACTGTTTTTGTGGATTGTTGTTGTTTTCTAATAGTGTAAGTTTGTACAAACTCCTTGTCAATTTCATTTGTCCAGACGCTGTTTTAATGTGTTGACAGGTGCAAATAGCGAGAGTAATATCATGTAAAACAACTAAAAACCACATTAAACCACAATTTAAAATAAGGAGAATGGATTAACCTGTTTAGTCATTTGTGAAGATTAATCAATCATACATATCGAAAAATACATCATTCACGCTGCATGAAATCAAGCCATTGGTGACGGTTAATGCTCTGTTCCAATGCATATTCATGTGGTTTTTGGGAGGGACAAACATTGAAACGACAGCTTGCTTTTCGCGAAAATGGAACCTTTACGATCGTACAATTTACCGATCTGCATTGGAAAGACGGGCGGCCTGAGGATCTTCGAACCCGGCGGATGATGCAGTCCATCATCGAGCTTGAGCAGCCTGATCTGGTTGTTTTCACAGGAGACGTCATCTACACCGGCCCTGTAGATCCGGGGAATCAAGCGTGCGAGCAGCCGGAGCAGGCTTTTCGCGATGCGGTTTCTGCTGTGGAAGAATGCGGGATTCCGTGGGCTTTTGTATACGGTAATCATGATGCTGAACAGCGAATCACTCCATTGGAACTTATGCGTGTGGTTCAGGAACATGCCTGCAGCGTGACGCAGGCGGGACCTCGCGACATCGCAGGTGTGGGCAATTACACGCTGGAGATTGCCGGGGCAGATGGCCTTCCGGCAGCTGTGCTGTATCTGCTCGATTCGGGAAGTTATTCAACCGTGGAATCAATCCCGGGTTATGGCTGGATTCAGCAGAGTCAGCTGCGGTGGCTGATGGATGAATCCACACGCGTCAATCCCGGCCGCAGCCGCGGGGATAAGCTCCCAGCTCTGGCGTTTTTTCATATCCCGATTCCGGAATATCAAACGATGTGGGACACGCAGCTCTGCTGGGGCAGCAAATACGAACCGGTCTGCTGTGCGCAGGTCAATTCAGGGTTATTCGCTGCGCTGCTGGAGATGGGTGATGTGATGGGTACGTTCTGCGGGCATGATCATGTGAATGATTTTCACGGACAGTATCATGGGATACGTCTCTGCTACGGGCGTTCCAGCGGACACAGCACATACGGCAGGGAAGGGATGCTGCGCGGAGCACGTGTGATTCAGCTAAGGGCTGGCGAGCGGGCGTTTGATACCTGGCTTCGTCTGGAAGATGGATCGCTGGTGAAGGAGCAGCCGGAGCATCAGCCTGAGACCTCTCGGTGAAGTGGTTTAGCTGTAATCAACCCAAGATACACATACACGACGAGATCAGCAATCAGCAGCTGTAGAGTAATCGTGAGCGAAGGAAAAAGAGAGGAACGTAGACAGCATGATTTTACCGTTAATACTGGTACTTGCTTCGGGAATGGCTCATGCGGTCTGGAGTATGTTCACGAAGCGAAGTTTGAACAAAAGTGTTTTTTTATGGTCCATTATGATGATTCCTACGGTGCTGCTGCTCCCTGTACTGGTCGTGGAATTGTCCCGTGAGCCGTTAACGATGTCAGCCTATGCGCTGCTGCTTGTATCAATGGGGCTGCAGGCGCTGTATTCCTGGCTGTTGTCTCAAACCTATGAGCTTGGAGATCTCTCTCAGATCTATCCGATTATGCGGGGCACGAGCACACTGCTGGTGCCTTTGATCGGGGCTGCTTTTCTAGGCGAAAGATTGACGGGATACGGATGGCTGGGCATCGCCTGCATGATTGTTGGGTTTACCATTCTTAGCGGTGTGGTGGGCAGAAGGAAGGGAACAGGCACGGGGATGCAGGGAGCAAAGCCGGTTCTGATGGCATTATGTGTTGGACTGTGCACAACGAGTTACGTATTTGTAGACAAATTAAATCTGCAGCATATATCGCCACTGGCGCTGCTTGAAGTAACGAACATTGGCTTCGTGGCTGGATTAACCCCGGCCCTGCTCGCTTCAGGTGGTTTGCGCCTGGAATGGAAGATGAATCGTTCAACCATTATGTTAGGAGCTCTGCTGAATCCGGGATCATACCTGCTCTTTCTGTTTGCACTGGAACAGGCTCCGATGGCCAGATTGGGTCCGCTTCGGGAGGTAGGTACCGTATTTGCAGCTTTTCTTGGAATCTGGTTATTGAAAGAGCAGCAGGGCATGAAACGTATTCTCTGTTCCCTCGTCATTTTTGGCGGCATTCTGCTGATTGGTATGTGGGGGTAGTGCGGGAACCAGAAGCTGTGATCTAAGAGCGCGAAACGTATACCGGACAGAGAAAAGCACAAAATGACAGGCTGCTGTGCACATCATCCTGTATGATAGGGAACAGGGAGTGATGAGCTGCATGAAATGGGTTAATTCAATTCAGAAGTCTATTCAATATATGGAAGAACATCTGCTGGAATCTATGATGGTGGAGCAGATTGCGGCACAGGCACACATGTCGGTATTTCATTTTCAACGTATTTTTGCTTTGATGACCGAGGTGACCGTTGCGGAGTACATAAGGCGCAGAAGGCTGACACTTGCTGCACATGAACTGCTGCAGGGGGATTGTAAAATCATGGACATGGCCTTCAAATATGGCTATGACACACCCGAATCTTTTTCCAAAGCTTTTCGAAGACAGCATGGAATAACCCCGAGTGAAATTCGCAAGTCTGGTACCTCCGTGCAGTCATATAATCGGTTTGTTATTCAAATTAGTTTAGTAGGAGCAGAACCGATGAAGCATCGTATTGTTGAGCAGGGGCCATTTTCGATTGCAGGCATCAGCCAGAGGTTTTCGTATATTGATGGACAGCACTTGCAGGGCATCGGTAATATGTGGCAGGAAGCTTACAAGAGCGGAGCGGAGGACCGGATTTTTGCATTGAATAACGGGGTGATCCCGGGTTTACTGGGGGTGTGTGTTGACCAGTCCGAGATTCAGGATAAACAGATGGAGTACTGGATTGCAGCAGCCTATGAAGGTGATGAACCGGAAGGACTGCCTACGTTAGCATTTCCGGCGAGCAAATGGGCGGTATTTGAGGTAGAGGAACCGATGCCTCAAGGGATGCAGAAGCTGTGGAAACGGATTGTTGGCGAGTGGTTTCCCTCCACTTCGTACGAACATGCCTGGTTGCCCGAACTGGAAGTCTATCCTGGGATGCATCAACTGCCTCAAATCTGGATTCCGATTAGATAGACAGACTGGTATCATAAGAGTAAGAAGAGTGGTGCATATAGTTCTATAGCCGTCACGAGATTTTATCATAATAACATAACGACTCCTCTCAGGAACCGTTTTTTAACGTACATTTGTTAAGGGTGTGCTTGAAAAATGAGGACCTTGAGCGGAGTTGTTTATTTTATTCCGGGGTTAGAATCATGTTATATTGAAAGGTAGTTGTCCCCCACAAGAAGACTTATATTGGAAATGAATTAAGATATCAGAAGTCGTGCAGGCAGGGAGAGATGGTTATGCAGTGTGAAGAGAGGTTTGTCAGAGCGCTTTGGCAGGATGAGCAGATCATCCAGGATTTACGCCGTGTGCGTGAGCTTAGGCTGCCGGATTGTTACATCGGTGCAGGTTATATTCGCAATTACATATGGGATGATCTTCATGGGTACGCCAGACGAGAGCTGCATAGCGATATTGATGTTGTTTATTTTGATGCCGTTCATCTTCAGGAGGAACGGGACATCGAGCTTGAACAGGGGCTGCGTGCTGCTTCAGGCAGCAGCAAGTGGTCGGTTAAAAATCAGGCGAGAATGCATCTTCGTAACGGGGATGCGCCCTATCAATCTACCGAGGATGCGCTTCGCTTCTGGCCTGAACGAGTAACCGCAGTGGCTGTGCAGTTGGATACAGACGATCAAATCAGCATATGTGCACCATACGGACTGGAGGATCTGTATGCGTTAGTTGTGCGGAAAAGCCCGGCGTTTAAGGATGCGGCCTACTATAACGAGCGTGTTCGCAATAAGAATTGGCAGGAACATTGGCCCAAATTAACGATAGTAAGGGCGTAAGTGCCGAAAGGAGTGCTGCTGTACTGGTACAGAAGTTTATACGGGAAAAAGGATATATTCTCGATCTCATGCTGCTGGCGTGTCTTGTTTTCTTTCTTGTATTCTGGGGCTGGAACTTTGCTGTTCAATTTTTGGCGCTCATCACAGCGACCTTTATGATATTAAGAAGGATAAATTACGAGAAGCACATTTGGTTGAAGCGTGTGCTTCTGATCGGGTTCGGCATCGGCGCAGTATCCTTTGTTATTATTGAAGCGCTTGTATTTACCCAGCTTGGTTCGAAGGATACCGAGCAGGCGGATTATGTTATCATTCTCGGTTCGGGAATCAAGGGGACCGAATTATCACTGACCTTGAAACAGCGGCTGGATGCCAGTCTGGATTACGTTCGCGACCACCCGCGGATCCCGGTCATTGTATCCGGGGGACAAGGACCGGGTGAATCCATTCCCGAAGCTCTTGCGATGAAAAATTATCTGGTAGATCAGGGCATCGCTCCTGCTCAGATCATTATGGAAGACCGCTCGACAAGTACGCAGGAAAATCTGGCTTTTTCAAAAAAAATCATTGAGGCATCCGGGGTGGAACATCCCGAAATTATGATTGTCACAAGTGATTACCATATGTTCAGATCCAAATATATTGCTGCCAAAAACGGCTACGCCGCAGAATACGGCATATCCGCTCCTTCACCGGGATATTTGAAGCCGATCAACATGATTCGTGAGTATTTTGGCACAGTCAAAGCCTTCCTATAGCCGTACTGCATTCGTAAGCCCGCTGAGAACATCTCAGGCGGGTTTGTTTTTATTTTTTCAAGATAAGGGGTAGAGACTTTCACAGGAACCTTTAGTCGTGAGGTAATTCACTTCCCTATGCCCTTTCGGCACTTCAAAAGCAGTGGACAAAGCATGTTATAATAAAGGTCAAAATAGATGGACAAGGCAGGAGTGAACGATCATTACAGCATATCAATTACCTGCTCTTCAGGAGCAGAAAAACGTTTCAGCAAACGAATTGGAAGACATTATACGGATGTTGGCACATGCGCCTTTACTATACGATGATGGTCAGCACATTCAGGTCGAGGATTATATGGAAGGACTGGAGGTTGAACTGACGCAAGAAACCCGGCGTGCCGTGATTGAGCTGTATGAATTGGCTGTGAAGGCTTGCCGGTGTTTCACGGATTCATACGCCTACGAGCAGCTGCAGGATGTGCTTGGACTGCAGGCGGAGTTGTGGCAGGAGGGAGTGCTCACACTGCAGGACTGGATGTACTGGTTAAAGCAGATCGCTGAGAGACAGCGGGGGCTGCCGGAGTATGATTTTGCGGCAATGCTGGGTGAACTGCCAGAAGGTTATATGATTCATGATTTTCATGACGAGCTTCTATACCGGCTTGAACAAAATTGTGCGGATGCCTGGGCTAGTGAAGAGCGCAGCCGTCTGTACGCGTCTCTTGGTGTGAAGTGACCTCGGATTGAAATTGAAACGGTTCAAGCGAGACGCAGCGTTTCAAGCACTGCTCAACAAAAAAATGGGGCATCATCAAACGAAAGGGTCGGCTGCGGTGTTTAAGCTGTTATGAATGCAGGGCATTACCCATATGGAGAGATGAGGGAATACCATGAAAAAGGTTGTACTTGCTGGAGGAACCGGATTTGTTGGTCAGGATTTTGCACGCAGGTTTAAAAAACGGGGATATGATGTGCTTATCATTTCACGCCAACCCGGACACATCGCCTGGGAAGATCGATCAGCCATCGCTGCAGCTCTTGAAGGCGCGGAGATGCTTATTAATCTGGCTGGCAAATCGGTAAACTGCCGCTATACGGAAGAGAACCGCAGCATGATTATGGAATCCAGAACAGAGACGACGCACATTCTTGGAGAAGCGGTGCTGGCATGTGCGCAGCCGCCCGAATTGTGGATTAACTCCAGTACAGCCACCATATATCGTCATGCGGAAGATCGTCCAATGACGGAACAAGAGGGTGAGATTGGCTCAGGGTTCTCCGTGGATGTAGCAAAAGCATGGGAGCAGGCATTTTTTGAATTCAAGCTGCCGTCTACACGCCAGATTGCACTGCGTATTGCGATTGTGCTTGGCGAAGGCGGAGTGATGGGGCCGCTGACCAACCTGGTCCGGTTTGGACTTGGAGGGGCACAGGGTGCAGGTACCCAGCAGTTCAGCTGGATTCATATCGAAGATCTATTCCGTATGGTCATGTTTGTACAGGAGCACCCGCGTCTGGAAGGTGTCTTCAATGCCTCATCTCCCCATCCGGTGACCAACCAGGAACTGATGGCGTCTCTGAGGAAACAAATGGGTGTACGTATTGGGCTGCCTTCTCCGCGCTGGATGCTTGAGCTTGGAGCCATATTCATTCGCACGGAGACGGAATTGGTGCTCAAAAGCCGCTGGGTGATCCCTGACAGAATGGAAAAGGAAGGTTTCACATTTCACTTTGCTTCACTGGATGCCGCACTTGCCGACATCCTCAAAACTTCAAAGTAGTGCGAAGCAGGAAAGGCCGCACATACACGTTTTTCGGAACTGTGCTCACTGGGTAGAGATGATCATAAATGTAAAATGTGGGAGGGGCAGAGCAATCTGCCCTTCTACAGATTCTGATGATATACAGATTAAAATCTCATCATGCTGCAGGTTTAGCTGTATTGAAATATTTCCCGGTATTCAGCATGAGGCAGATTCGGTTAATGGGTAATAGCACCAATTCTACATAAGACGTATGGAAGAGAAGAGGTTGAACACATGCAGCTTAGAAAAGTAAGAATCGCAGGATCAGGGAAATATCTGCCTCAGATGAAAGTAACGGACGAGGAATTGGATGCACGCCTGAATGTACCCGCGGGCTGGGTCAGTAAAGCGACAGGTGTAGGTTTTCGTTTCTATGCCTCAGGCGAAGAAACGTCCTCCTATATGGGGGCAAGAGCCGCAGAAGCTGCTCTCCTGGATGCCGGGATTTCTTTTGAAGAGATCGATTGTCTGGTATGCACAAGCGGAACAAAGGAACAGCCGCTGCCAAGTACAGCTGTGTTTATCCAGCAGGCGATGGGGCAGCAGGATTCGGGTGTACCTGCTTTTGATATGGATGCAACCTGCCTGAGTTTCCTGAACGGACTTGATGTGATCTCCTATATGGTGGATGCCGGCCGTTACCAGCGTGTATTACTTGTTGCCACTGAGATTGCTTCTGCCGGATTAAACTGGAAAGACCCGGAGAGTACAGCCTTGTTTGGAGATGGAGCGGCCGCAGTCATTATCGAGCGTACACCTGAGACGTCAGGCTCGCAGATCATTCACGCTTCGCTTCGCACTTACAGCCGCGGGGCGAGGTTTTCGGAAATAGCAGGCGGGGGTACACGTCAGCACGCAGCCAGCTATAATCGTGAGCAGCCCGCTCCCTATCTCTTTCACATGGATGGACAGGCGATTTTTCGTATGGCATCCAAGCTGTTACCAGGTTTTATGGATGAGATGCTTCAAGCTTCGGGTAACCGGATGGAGGATTTCAAGCTGGTTATTCCCCATCAGGGCAGTGCAATGGCTATGCGTCTCATTCGCAAGAAGCTTGGCATCCCTGAAGAACGCTTCATGGATATTACAAGAGGTCACGGCAATACCATTGCAGCTTCCATTCCAATGGGACTGCATGAAGCGATTCGTCAAAATCGGTTACAGCGCGGGGATCGCGTATTAATGATTGGGACGGCGGCAGGTTTATCCTTGGGAGGACTTATCTTTGACTACTAAACCTGAACTCGAACGAAGCAGGCTTCAAGCAGACCAAGCATGCAGAGTGCTGCTTACAGGAGGAAGAGCTCCGGTGACGCTGGATCTGGCTCGTATGCTTCATCGTGCGGGCCATCGGGTATTTGCTGCGGAGAGCATGAAGCGGCATTTGTGCAGTGCGTCCAGAGCAGTCGAGAAATCGGTTATCGTTCCATCGCCGCGCCATGATACGGAGGCATACCTGTCAGCCTTGGAACATTGGATCAGAATATGGCAGATTGATCTGGTCATTCCGATGTGCGAGGAAGTATTTTATGCAGCTCATGGGGCTGATCGTTTGAGGAAGCACTGCCGAGTGCTGGTTTCCAGCTTGGAAAAGCTGCATATGCTCCATCACAAGTATGATTTTATCCAGTATGCCAAGTCTGCGGGGCTTCCGGTTCCAGAGACACATCTGATACAGAGTCCTCAGGAGTGGCTGGAAACACAGCAGGTGCTCGGAGAAACGGAGGAGTGGGTCTGGAAACCGGTGTATTCCCGTTTTGCTGCTAGAGTGCGCATGCCGTTACAGAGGCTGTCCCATATCCATAAGAATAACCTCGCCGATTCAGGTGGAAGTACCGCAAAAGCACATCAGACGCGGTCTCATCATAAACGGATGACCACGCCATCCCGGTTTGCCCTGCTGCGTCATGATCCACCGGACGAAATACTTTTATCCCCCGGGACTCCTTGGGTGGCCCAGCGGTACATAGATGGACGGGGGCTGTGCACCTACAGTGTGGTGCATGAAGGGCAGTTGGTTGCTCATGCTGCCTACGAGAGCGGATACCGTACAGGTGAGGTAGGTGCGAGTGTGTTTTTTGAACAGGTCCAGCATGAGGAGGCTCATGCTTGGGTGAAGCGATTTGTGCAGGCAGCGGGTTTTAGCGGGCAGATCGGATTTGATTTTATTGAAGACGCGAACGGACAAGTATATGCAATCGAGTGCAATCCGAGGGCAACCAGCGGCATTCATCTGTTTCATCCAGGTGATGGTTTGGTTCGCGCTTTGCTTGACCCCGCAGGCCTTTTGAAAGAAGGTATAGAAGTAACGCCGCAGCCGGGAGCTAAGGCCATGCTTTCACTGCCTATGCTGGGAAGCGGCATGAGACAGATTCGAGGCAGCAGAGGGAGTATGAGGGCATGGATGGCCGCTTGGCGTGGTGCGAGGGATGTCGTGTATATGCCTCAGGATCGGAGGCCCTTCTTCATGCAGTGCAGCGTAGTGCTCGCGGCATGGCGTCTTGCGCGTTCACAGAAGATTTCACTGACAGAAGCGTTGACTCATGACATAGAATGGAACGGTGAACAATCATGAAGAAAGCACTGGTCACAGGGGCTACAGGCTGTTTGGGACGACACCTGGCTGTACGGCTTGCCGCAGAAGGCTGGGTTGTAACGGGACTAGGCCGTCAGCAAGAGATTGGGACTTTACTGGGCCCCGCTGGCATTCAATTTGTACAAGGCGATATTCGGGACCGGCGGATTGTGGATGAGGTATGTGCGGGTCAGGATGTCGTTTTTCACTGTGCGGCATTGTCGGCGCCGTGGGGAAAGTACGAAGACTTTTACAGCAGCAATGTGCAGGGCACGCAGAACCTGGTCGATAGTGCTGGGCGCAGCCAGGTGGAACGTTTCGTGCATGTTTCCACTCCAAGTATATATTTTAACTTTACACCGCGTTACGAAGTTCATGAAGATGATCCGCTGCCAGCCAAACCTGCCAATCATTATGCGGCTACCAAACGGCTCGCCGAGCAATTGGTTATGGATGCACACCGTAGAGGTCTGCCTTCAATCATGATTCGTCCGCGAGCTATTTTCGGTCCGTATGACCAGACCCTCTTTCCCCGCATTGTGGCGGCAAATGCCAAACGGGGAGTGCCTATGATTGACGGTGGGCAGGCATGGATTGACCTGACATGCGTAGATAATGTAGTGGATGCCTTGTTATTGTGCCAGCGTGCTTCTACTGATGCGCTGGGTAGAGCCTATAATATTTCCAATGGAGATCCCAAACCGTTTGCTGAACTGGTCAGCAGCCTGTTTGAACTGTTAGACATGCCGCTTCGGCGCTTGAATGTTCCATACCGGGCGGCTTATGGTGCTGCAGCTTTGCTGGAAGGTGTGCATCGGATCATTCCGGCTCTTGGCGAACCAATGCTTACCAGATATACGGTTGGATCTCTGGGTGTGCCGCAGACGCTGAACATTAACGATGCCAAAGAGCGGTTGGGATATATACCGCGGGTGTCTATTGAAGCGGGACTGCAGCAATTTGCGGATTGGTGGAGAGGTGGATCATGCTGACGACAATGCCAGTAACGTTATATTTGGGTGCAGCAGGGTACTGTACACATCCCGAAAGGCTGACGCTTCGCGGCGGAAGCATAAAGCCTGTTCCTTTTCCGGCAGGGTTTGCCTGCATTATTCATCCGGTACATGGTCCTGTGCTGCTGGATACGGGGTACAGTTCCCGCTTTTTCGATGAGACTGCACGTCTGCCTAATGCATTATATCGTCATATCACACCCGTGGTATATCGGGACGAGGACAGCGCTGTTCATTTTCTGAAGCGGATCGGGCTGCTTGCATCGGATATTCGTTATGTCATTCTTTCCCATTTTCACGGGGATCACATCGCTGGTGTGCGTGATTTTTCGGAGGCCGCTTTTATTTATCTGCCAAGAGCCTATGATGCTGTTCGCTCACTTGGTCCGATTGCGGCAGTAAAGGCCGGATTTCTGGCAGGGCTGCTCCCCGATGATTTTGTCCCTCGGTCGCTGCCCGTGAACTCGCAGCCCAAACGATGGGCGGAGGTGACAGAGCATGCGGGAGTAGTAGTGCCGGATGGATTCCCTTGGGATGAGGTGTACGATATTTTTGGGGACGGCAGCGTGCTGGGTGTCGATGTATCCGGTCATGCGGAAGGCATGATGGGTCTCTTGCTGCGGACAGAGCAGCATACCTATTTTCTGTGTGCCGATGCGGTGTGGTCAAGTCGGGCGTTTCGTGAACAGCGCAGACCCCATGCGCTTGCGAGCATCATTATGTCGGATCGGCGGGAGTACAGACGGAACTTTGATAAGTTAGTTCAGCTGCATCAGCAGTTTCCTGATCTTCGGATTGTACCGAGCCACTGTCAAGAAGTGCTGCGTTCATGGGGCATGGGAGGTACCGAGTTATGAGCAGTCCGTTTCGCATTGTAACTCATTATGCACTTGCACGAGGAATGCGAAGATGGGCCAATCGGGAGCAGCTTGAACGCTGGCAGGAACGACGAATCCGGCGGCACGTCGAGCATGTCCGAGCGGCATCACTGTTCTACCGCGAGTGGTGGGGCGAACGGAACGCATCGCAGTGGAGACATTTTCCGCAGATCGACAAGTCCATTATGATGCAGCATTTCGATGCGCTGAACACCGTAGGTATCACGAAGGAAGAGGCGTTTATTCTGGCAGGGGAAAGTGAAGACACTCGTGATTTCAAGCAGTCCTCTATTCAAGGAATAACGGTGGGGCTGTCCTCGGGGACATCTGGTAACCGGGGCCTGTTTCTTGTGAGTGATCGGGAGCAGGATGCTTGGACAGGTACAGTATTGGCCAAACTGCTGCCGGGTGGGCTGTGGAAACCCGCCAAGATTGCTTTCTTCCTGCGTGCAAACAGTAAGCTGTACGAATCTGTGAAGCGCGGCAGACTGCAGTTTCAATACTTTGACCTGCTGGAACATGTGGATGTTCTGATCGAACGTATGAAACAATACCAGCCCACTGTGTGGGTGGCTCCGCCTTCCATGCTTCGTATACTGGCCGATTCGTATCTGCAGGGCCGTCTGACCTATGAGCCGCATAAGATCATTTCAGCCGCTGAGGTGCTTGATCCACTCGATCGTAACGTGCTGGAGCGCGTATTCGGGCAGACCGTTCATCAGGTATATCAGTGCACAGAGGGTTTTCTGGGTGCGACCTGTTCTCATGGTACATTACATCTTAACGAAGACATTGTGCATATTGAAAAAGAATACATTGATCCTGCGACTCGTCGGTTCGTGCCTGTGATTACGGACTTTTCCAGAACGTCACAGCCGATCATCCGATATCGGCTGAATGATATACTAACCGAAGCGGCAGCGCCTTGCCCCTGCGGTTCATTGTTTACTCCCATTGAGCGGATAGAAGGCCGCAGTGATGATACGCTCTATTTTTCACATGTATCGGAGGGTGAGGCTGTTTCGGTTTTCCCGGATTTTATCAGTCGTGCCGTGATTGCAGCTTCGCCGGCCATCGAGCATTATCGTGTGGTGCAGCGCGGGAGCGGAGTACTGGAAGTTTCGATGCGGATCAGCGAAGAAGCAGATGAGAACCAGGTGCGGGCTGCAGTCATGCGGGAGCTCGGAAGATTAGCAGACCGGATGCAGTGTGTGCTGCCAGAGGTGCGTTATGTGCCGTACACGTTCGAAGCCGGAATAACCAAGCTGCGGCGGGTGGAGAGACGCCAGGACTAAGGGAAGAAGCAGGTTCAGGTAACCAATGATCAGAGAGCAGGTGATGAAATGACGGTATGGGCTTATAAAATAGGAGAAGATGTACCGCCAAATACTGCAGATGGAAGAGAGGCAGCGCGGGAAAACAAGACAGCGGAAGCAGTGCCGACATCGGGTGCAGAAGAAACAAGAACACTCAAACACGGCAGCGAGCGTCCTGTTGCTTTAATTACAGGCACATCCAGCGGCTTTGGTATGCTGACTGCCATCACGCTTGCCAAACAGGGTTATCTTGCTGCTGCAACGATGCGTGATCTGAGCCGCAAGGGAGAACTTGTGAACCGTGCCGAGGAAGCGGGTGTAACGGACGGGCTCCATTATCTGCAGCTGGATGTGACTGGATTCGGAGTCTATACAGACCGCGGTCGACACGGTGATACAGCAATATGGACGCATTGATATACTGGTGAATAATGCCGGCTTCGCTGTGGGCGGGTTCATTGAAGAAGTGTCGATGGAGGACTGGCGGCGGCAGATGGAGACCAATCTGTTTGGATTAATCGCGGTCACACGTGCCGTCCTGCCTGTTATGCGTCAGCAGAAGCAGGGACTGATTGTTAATCTTTCAAGTGTAAGTGGCCTGTCGGGGTTTCCCGGATATGCGCCTTATGCCGCTTCGAAATTTGCTGTGGAAGGATTCACAGAAAGCCTGCGTCATGAGATGTCTTCGTTTGGCATTCGGGTCGTACTCGTGGAACCAGGGGCGTATCGCACACCCATCTGGAAAAAAGGATTGGGGGAGATTCATCGGAATGAGAATTCACCTTATAAGCATAAGCTGGATGCAGTCCTTCAATATTCCAGACATGCGAGCGAGACTGCACCTGATCCACAGGAGGTTGCTGAACTGATCGGGCGGATTGCACGCATGCGAGCACCAAGGCTGCGGTATGCGCTTGGTAAAGGCTCGAGGATGCTTATTATGGGAAAGGCGCTGCTGCCGTGGAAGTGGCTGGAGCGAATCATTGCCCGTGCCCTTCGATCGTGAAGGGGCGTGAATCTGTGACATGTATGTATGGAAGCCGTATACTTTTCTACTGGGGGTTGGTTCATGTTTGAGGTTATCGTGATTGCCCTGCTTCTTATTATTACTGGTCTGCTCCTGCATATCAACATCAAGCTCCCGGCCCGTGACCGGGTACGGGAAGCGTTGGACCGTGATCTTGCCCAGAGAGACAGCCACGACCACAACCATAATTCGAATCACAACAAGAACTAACTAGAACGAGTACCCGAAAAATAGCTGTATAAGTTGAATTATTCTTAGGCGCAGAAAAAACCAAATCTTGGGGGTGTTCAGACGAAGATGGAAGCGACGGCGAATGTCAAACTTCAGATGGATTACCCTTATGACATGCAGGGAGTGGATGAACGTTGAACAAGAAAGCTGGGCGAGAAAGGTACATCCTGCGCAGTGTGGAGCGTGAAGAATACGGGCTGTATTGGCCCCTGCGTCTTGAAGCCCTGCGAACGCATCCCGAAGCTTTTGGGGCTTCTTATGAGATATCCAGCCAGCTGTCTGTGAGTGAAGTGCAGGATCGCATACATAATGAGCCGGATGACTATATTTTGGGTGCGTTCACACCTGACGGCACACTTGCGGGTATCATGGGTTTTAAAAGAGAATACGGCCTGAAGCTCAGGCACAAGGGATTCATCTGGGGTGTCTATGTATCGCCTGCGCATCGGGGGCAGGGACTGGCATCTCTAATGTTAACCGAGGTACTGGAGCGGGGCAGCCAACTGGACAACCTCAAGCAGATTAACCTGAGTGTCGTCACGGCCAACGCTGCGGCGAGACGTTTATATGAACGGCACGGGTTTGAAACCTACGGGATCGAACGCCATGCACTGGAAGTTGAAGGCCAGGTTTACGATGAGGCGCACATGACGTATTTTTACAATGGAGAGCCCGGTTGAACCGATAGAATAGGCAGGAGGAGCCGTTCAATGATGGATGAAGTTATTCATAAGGTACCTTCACGAATACAATGGGACGGATGTGGGGCTCCTCTCGCTTTATGTCTCCAGAGGAATTTGAACTTGGAGCACCGATTGATGCGGTGACGAATGTGTTTAACATGGGAGCGATGGCATTTGCTCTCCTTGGTGGCGAGCTGGATCGTTCCTTTGAGCGTTGGGATGCCGGTGAAGCGCTGTATGAGGTCGTCATACGTGCGGTCAATCCTGACCGTTCCCACCGTTACACATCTGTGGCGGAGCTCGGTCTGGCCTGGAATAAGGCGAATGCATAATGATGCATCACCGGATTCGTATCTATGCAAAAAATCCCGTATAATGGAAAATGATAAGGAGGTTTGATGATGGTGTGCCGATATGCTATGTCTGGACCGTATAAAGAAATATATGCTTGTTTTAACTGCCGTAAATCTTTTAAACAAGTATCCCCCCGTGATTTGAATCCGCAAACGGCAGCAGGGCTTGAACATAAATGCCCGCAATGTGCGGAGATCATGGTGAATATGGGTCATGATTTTCAGGCTCCGAAGCAAACAGATGTCAAGCAGTGGACCAAAGTAATGACGCTGTATCGTCATGGTGTGACCTTTCATAACTGTGGATGCGGGGCAGGATATCGTCCTGCTGATCTGCGTGAGGTACCTGAATTTCTGGAACAGCAGGCCGCTGGCCAAAGAAGTGAAGGGGAGAGACTGCTTCATCAATGGATGAGATAGGAACAGGACAGGAGAACATGCAGCCATGATTCGCAATTTCATACAAAAAGACCTGCAATATGTCATTGAAGCGCATAGCCGTATTTATGGGGACGAGTATAATTATGATGACAGCTTTGCTGCATTTATCTCCGAGACAGTCCAGACATTCGCTCAAACGGGTGACTTCACAAGTGAGATGTTGTGGATCGTTGAGCTTTCTCAGAGGCCTTGTGGCTCAATTGGGCTGACACGTGTAAACGAGACAACCGCTCAGCTGCGCTGGTTCCTGCTTGAACCTGAAGCTCGGGGGGCAGGTTGGGGAAGGAAGCTCCTTGAGCACGTGATTGCGTATGCGAACCAACAGGGATACCGATTGATTTTATTGTGGACCAATCAATCTTTGCTTGGTGCTCGCAGGTTGTATGAGTCTTATGGTTTTGAAGTGAAAGAGATTCGAACGCAAATTCTGTCGGGCCAGGAATTGACGGAGGAGCGCTGGGAACTTGCTTTAGACCTCAAACAATTGCAGGAGCAGGACCTGCGCCGGAAGGTGTAACGATGAAAACAGAACCTGTTTATGCTGAACATACAATTGCAGGTGTGTGCTTTCAGGGCATATGGCGTTGGTACGTTACCGAGCGGGAATATTGGTTTCTGAATGTTGAGATGGAAGAACGATTTGGCATTCATGTGTTAAATGAGGAGACGGCGGCTGTTTTTCTGGAAGCGATTCAGGAGGAACAGGTAAGCACAGCGGAGCTGAGATGTGAGCTGCAGCATTTTCGCGAAAAGCACCGTGAAGGCGATGAATGGCTCAAGTATGTACCGTCCTTTCTTGTCGATTTTGATCAAAGGCTGTTTTTCTCCATGTTCCCTGAACCTGCCTCTTACGAGCATTACATGCCTGAGGGCTGGACGGGGAGTTACTCCAATTTTCTGGAGAGGGTTCCGGAGACAGAATGTTATTGGAAGTCGCAAGGCAGGTCTCTATTTGAGGAAAATTTGGTTTAATGGAGGTGCTGTCATGAGAAATAACAGCTTGAATCCAGTGAGGACAACGGTCTGAAGGAGTGGGTTATGGCTCAGGCCAGTGCTGAGATGTTGGGACACGATAATCCGGTGCTTGACTGGAACAGTGGCAAAGATTGGTTGAGGCAGTATAAAATGAATATAGATTAGGCTGTATTCGTCGAACGATTTTTTTGCACTTTAACGAAGAGAACTTGGTCAGTATAGAGGACTGTATAAATACGTTTAACTCCAGATCTATCTCTAATTTAACTTTCACCTCCAGTCAGCATGAGCAGTAATGAACGGTTCCTGCAGCCGAAAGAATACGTGATAGAGGTGACATCCTTGACGAAAAAAATTGCATTTTTTGATTCAGGCATCGGTGGATTAACGGTGCTGCACAAAGCGCTGCAGCAGTTTCCGGATGAATCCTACATATATTACGCAGATACACTGCATGTTCCGTATGGAACCAAGTCAGCGGACGAAGTCCGCAATTATATTTTTGCCTGCGTAGAAGCGGTTGTAAGGGAAAACGCAGAAGCGGTTGTCATTGCTTGCAATACAGCAACGAGTTTGGCGGTTAATGAGCTGCGCTCGATGTATGACATTCCTATTATTGGCATGGAGCCGGCCGTCAAGCCCGCCGTCGAGATGAACCGGGACAATGGCAAGCGGGTGCTTGTGTTTGCTACGGCTCTGACCCTGAGTCAAACGAAGTATAACGAATTGGTATCGCGTGTTGATGATGAGCACCGCGTTGACTCACTTGCGCTCCCGGAGCTCGTGGAGTGGTGCGAACAGCTTGAGTTTGACCCGGTACAAACAGCAGCCTACTTCCGCTCCAAGCTGTCCAATCTGGATTTGGACCAATACGGTACGGTGGTGATGGGCTGTACTCATTACCCGTTCTATACGTCCATTCTGCGTAAGGTGCTGCCAGAGCATATCCAGATCGTTGACGGCAGCACGGGTACCGTGAATCACCTGAAGCAGCGGCTGGGACTTCATGTGCAGCAGCAGGCTGGAAGCGGAGAACGGCGAAGGGAAGACAAAGTAATTTTTCTAAGTTCATCGGGCCGAACGGAAGATCAGGATAAAATGCGTACTGCACTTCAATATCTCAAAGAAAAATCACTCTAGACCAGACCAACGGAGGTGTCAGAGATGGAGTCCATTTATCTGATTCGTCACGCGAGAGCCGGAGGACAGGAGCCTTACGCAAGTCTGACGGATGAGGGATACAGACAGGCCGAAAAACTGGCCGATATGCTGTCCAGTCGCGGAATCTCCTACATTGTATCCAGTCCGTGGAAAAGGGCGGTGCAGACAGCGGTGCCTCTGGGCGCAGCGGTCAAACAGCATGTTCATATAGATGAACGTCTGCAGGAACGGGTGCTGAGTACTCGCGATCTGCCGGACTGGATGGATGCGCTGAAACGTACATATGATGATGAAGATTGGACGGCAGAAGGCGGAGAGTCCTCAAGAACTGCGGCTGCCAGAGGTTTGGAACTGCTGGAGGAATGCTGGAGCAGACCGGAGCCGAATGGAGCAGTTGTCACACATGGCAACCTGTTATCGTTAATTATTCGTCATTACAATCCTTCTTTTGGTTATACCGAATGGGCCAAGCTGTCCAACCCGGATGTATATGTTCTGAGGCGCGAACAGGCATCGTCAGATGAGGGGATAACCAAGGAGGCTGAACACAAGGTCAGTATGACGAGACTGTGGCCGGATTAAATAAAAAAGTGTTCCGACATCACTTTCGTTCAGTCGGAACACGTAATTAAACGGTATGGAAGCTGCTGGTTGCTTACAGTGCTGCGATCAGCAAAGTGACCCAGCCTGCTAGAAAGGCCACTCCGCCTAGTGGTGTAACGGCTCCCCACTTGCGGACGCCTGTAATACTCAACGTGTAGAGGCTCCCGGAGAACAGGAGGATTCCGGCAAACAAGAGCCAACCCGAGGTCATGACAAGGGATGTGGAGGGTAATCGGTCTGCGAACAGTCCAAGCATGATGATGCCGAGTCCGTGAGCGATATGATACTGAACACCGGTTTCGTAGATTTTGATCATATCAGCGGACAGCTTGCGTTTGAGTGCGTGTGCCCCGAAGGCTCCCAATGCAACGGCCAGAAACATCATAATGCTGCCAAGAACGATCAGAGTTTGCATGTCATTTTCTCTCCTTTATATGATAATTATCGTTCAGCTAACGGGTAATAAGCAGTACATCCATCGTTTGACGAGAGAGGATGCTGTGATATCTGATTACAATTTGCGCAGTTGAATCTGCTGAATGGAGTGATCGGCTTCTTTTTTCAAAATTAACCGTGCGCGTCCTTTGGTTGGCAAAATGTTCTCATGCAGATTTTTGGCGTTAATGTCCTGCCAGATCTGATTGGCTGTTTCAATGGTTTCCTCTTCATTAATATTGGCAAATCGTTGATGGAAGAAGGAATTCACGTTTTGAAAAGCGGTCTCCCGCAGCAGCTTAAAGCGCTCGACATACCAGTGCCTTATGTGCTCTTCCTCTGCATCAATGTAGATTGAAAAGTCAAAGAAATCACTGACCAGTAACGGCGTCTCCCGTTTCACCTGCAGTACGTTGATGCCTTCAATAATCAGAATGTCCGGCTGGCAGATCGTTTTCTCTTCGCCCGGGATCACATCGTAAGCCAGGTGTGAATAGACGGGTGCTTTCACTTCAGGCTTGCCTGATTTCACATCGCCCATGAATTTGATGAGTGATTTGATATCATAGCTTTCGGGAAAACCTTTACGGTTCATGATGCCTTTTTCCTCCAGGACCGCATTCGGGTATAAAAAGCCGTCCGTCGTGACCAGATCGACCTTGGGTTTACTGCTGCCTCTGGCGAGCAGGGCTTGAAGCAGACGGGCCGCCGTACTTTTTCCCACAGCAACGCTGCCCCCGATGCCAATTATATAGGGGGTGTGGAGTGCTTCTTTTTTCATAAATGAGGCCGTTAGCCGATCAAGATCTCGAGAAGCTCTTGCATATAAGTCAATGAAGTGGGTAAGGGGCAGATAAACATCCTCAACTTCCTGAATGGATACTTCTTCGTTTAAGCCCTTTAACTGTTCCAGTTCAGCTTCCGTCAGCGGAAGAGTGATCTGATGTTGTTTGAGTTCGGCCCATTCTTTGCGGTCAAACTCGATGTAAGGTGAGTATAAATTCATGAGATCCCGCTTTCTGTATGTAATGTAATCGAAGACACAATCATTAGTGTACCAAATTTCAGGCAACTGACAACACTTTTACATGCTCTGTTTAATAATCAACGTCATGTATATAAAGGATAAGGCAGCTTAAATGCAGCGTAAAAGCGGCTTATAAGAAAGTGTAACCCAATTTATGTTAAAGTCAACGTATACCATGCGGAAGGGTGACAGCAAATGATCGTATATGAGAGAGAGCATGATTTTGTTTTGACCGCTCAGCATGAGCATGGACTTGCTGCCGGGGAGATGGCTGCCCACTGGAAAACCGAGTGGCTTCCCCATGGTCCGCACCGGGACGAGCTGGTTCTCGCTGCGAAGGAGCATGACCGGGGCTGGATTGAGCTGGATGCTGCACCATTGTGGAACGACTACAATCAGATTCCATACTCCTTTCGGGATTTTCCGCTGCGCCCGCGCTTTGTATTTTATCGCAAGGGAATCGAGGAAGTGAGACAGCAAAGTCCGTATGCCGGTTTGCTGTGCAGTCTGATGTACACAGAACTGTTTCAGAAAACGTTGGGAGCAAACCCAGAGGATGATGATGACATCAGAGAATATCTGCTGGAAGAACAGCAGCAGCAGGAAAGTTGGAAGAAAGAGCTTGGCGGGGATGCCGCAGCGCTGGAAGGGCAGCTGAAAAATGATGTAGGCGTAATGCTGTTCTGTGATCAGCTCAGTCTCTTCTTATGTATGGAAGAGCCGGGTACACCTGCAGCGCGTTATGATTTCTTTGCAGAAGGACTTGGCTGCGGCTTTGACGCCTGTCCAAGCCAGACCATCCAGGCCGAGTGGGTATCGGGCGAGAAAGTAGGATTATCTTTTTTTCCATTTGACGAGCAGTTCGAAGTAAGTATGTCAACCAAGGTGCTGCCCAAGGCAAGCATCCGCAAATTTGGAATGTTACAGGCTTATCGTCGAGCCGGTTGGAAGAAACGCCGGGTACTGATCACAGAATTATCCTGAACTAAGGCATATCCTGATTGATTTCAGTTCAGAACATTCAAGTCAGAACAGCATACAAACGAGTTCATTCAGGCGGGCATCTGGAGTTACGGACGTCCGTCTTTTAGATGTGTGTTTAAGAAAAGGAATCTATATACATTTCATACAGCAGGAATAAACACATGATTTCCAGAAATGATAATGAGCCGTGAGAAAAACATATATTGGGGGAGGTCAGGCATGAATCATCACGTTGAGATCTATACGATGTGTATGGTCTGGAACCCGGATTCCGATCAGGTTTTACTAATGAACAGGCCGAATCATAAAGGGTTTCCGGGATACATTGCGCCTGGAGGGAAAGTGGAATTCCCCGAAAGTATCGTGGATGGAGCCATTCGTGAAGTTCGCGAGGAAACAGGGCTTATTGTGAAGCAGATTACGTACAAGGGGCTGGATGAGTTCTGTGATCCGGAGCAGGGTTTGAGGTACATGGTCTTTAACTACCTGGTTACTGCATTTGAGGGGGAACTGATGGCCAATCCGCCGGAGGGAGAGCTTCTATGGATATCATTGAAACAGGCATTGGAGCTGCCAATGCAGGACTGGTTTGCAGAGCGTTTTCCACGTTTTTTCAATGCAGGTACATTTGAACGAAGTGTCGTCTGGGAGAAGTCCAGCGGACAAACGCTGCAGGAGACCTTCAAAACATACACAGATAACAGAAGGGATGAGCATTATGGTTATGGGGCATGAACAGGCGCTGCGTGCGTATATTGAAGCAACAAACACACATCAATTTGACGAGGTAAGCAGGCTGCTTGCCCCGAATGCACTGTATTGGTTCACAGGTACTTCCTGCACAACCCTGAATGAGATTCAGGCTTACTTCGAAAATGCCTGGGAGACAGTAAAAGAAGAGGTATATCGTGCGGAGAACGTGCATTGGATTGCTGTGGACGAGCATCAGGCTGTATGTACCTACACTTATCACTGGGAAGGATACGTTCGGGGCAAGCATGCTTCAGGGCAGGGTAGAGCAACGAATGTATTTGTAAAAGATGACGAAGGTGCTTGGAAACTGGTTCATGAGCATTTGAGCCTGGGGGAATAGAACACCGGCATAGTATCCATATCTATATATTTTGTTCCAGATATTATGATATAATGAAGTTTAGTCTTTTTACGGAGGTGAAGGTGCTTGGGAATCATTTTTCAGGATACGCTTGTGGGATTAGACTGCGAGCAGCTTAGTGGAGGTTTCTTTGATGGGTGGCCTAATCCGCCCTCTACGTCAACGTTTCTAAAATTGCTGGAGCAGTCCTATGCTGTTGAACTGGCTGTCGATGAAGATACCGGCAGGGTTGTGGGATTCATTCAAGCCATCTCGGATGGGGTACTCAGTGCCTACATTCCTCTACTGGAAGTGCTGCCGGAGTACAAAAATCAGCTTATTGGAAGTAGGCTTGTCCAGCGTATGCTCCAGCGGCTTGAGGGGTTATATATGATTGACCTTCTGTGTGATGCGGAAGTACAGCAATTTTATGAGAAACATGGGATGCGGAGATCAACGGGCATGTCCATCCGTCGTTATTCCAATCAAGCGGGAAATATCAGCAGCAGACAGAGTGACTAACATAGATTGTGCAGCAGCAGCGTTATAAGCAGCATCAGGGACCTCACTAAAATGTGGGATGAGTAATTTGTAGATCTGCCATACATAGGCTTCTGCAAAAGGCATGGAGGAGAAAAAATTGTATGATGAGAAAAGGTGGGGATTGGCATGAACTTGTCGTTCCGGATATTGGACTGGGATGAAGAAAAACCGTACGGACTCCTGCTGATGGCAGATCCTTCAAAAGCCATTGTGGACGAATACCTCAGCAGAGGCGTTTGTTTCATCGCGGAGTATGAAGGAGAGATGGTAGGAGAGTTTGTACTGCTCAAGACTCGCCCGGAGACTGCAGAGATTGTTAACATCGCCGTACAGGAGGAGCTGCAGGGACAAGGTGTTGGTAAACACATGATTAAAGAAGCAATGGAAGCTGCGAGAAGGCTTGGGTGCAGCATATTGGAGATTGGCACGGGGAATTCCAGTTTGCATCAATTGAAGCTGTACCAGCGCTGCGGTTTTCGAATTACGGGAGTAGATCGCGATTATTTCGTAAGGCATTATGAAGAAGAAATTATAGAGAACGGCATACGCTGTGTAGATATGATTCGCCTGGCCATCGACCTGGAATCAGCAACCGAGGAGGACAAGAAGTAAGGCTGGAGCAGAATACGCATAAGTCTTCGAGAGGCGCAAGAGCACGAAAAAAGGGGGGCTGGGATATGAACAGGCACACTCATGTGGGTGTATATGGACTGGCCGTGCGGGAACGATCCTGTCTTTTAATTCAGAAGGCTCGTGGACCTTACTGCGGGAAATGGGATCTGCCTGGCGGGAGAATGGAATTCGGGGAGCAGCCGGAAGCGGCATTGAAACGTGAATTTGAGGAAGAAACGGGACTCACTCCGCTGCAGCTGACCATTCATTCTTCACAATCCAACAGGATAGAGTGGGAATATCAAGGTGAACCGGAGGAAGTACACCATATTGGTATACTCTACAATATTACCGCTTTGCAGGATGATCAGCTGCAGTATATCAGAAGAGAACCTGATGGAGAAGACTCGCTGGGAGCAGCGTGGTTTACACTGGAGCAGGTGAAAGGTCTCGAGTTAACTCCCTTTGCCCGATATATGATAAATTGGATCTGAAACCATGAATCATATCATAGAGAAGCCGCCGGAGTCATACGATTCGAGCGGCTTATTCTATTGAATTTTTCATCAAGCCAGTCTGAGAAAAACCAATTTCTTGTTGAATAACATGTCAATTGGTTAATGTTTAAATGGACGGTTTGTTTTTAGACAGAATGGACCACAATTCTTATAAGGAGGTTATACGGAATCAGATCTGGATTTGGCGGAATCCGGCGTTCGAGGCCTGCCCGGAATTGCACCGATTATTCGATTGATCTAATTTATGCATCAATTGAACTAAAAATAGGAAATGCTCCTGAGCGTAAAAGTTTATAGAATAGATATTAGAACACGTACTTCGCCGAAATGGTGGAAGGATGTATACCTTCGAACGGATCAGGACATTATTCGACATCTGTGCGATGGTAAAGATAATCATTGTTTTACTTTGATTTTGAAAACGCAGACAAACCTTTGACGGGAGCGTCGGAACAACGTTATCACCACTAACAGCACGACTATTGGACTTCATGAAAAATTTCGCTTAAAATGTTGAACGAACGCGAATTACGGCTTATTCAATGATTTCCGTCAAACCCTATGACAAAATCAAGACGGAGGGAACGTCGATGACGATCGAGAAAGGCAACATGAAACCCTGGGAGAGTTATTATGGTCCCAATATGGGATACGTACAAGAACAATATGAATTATACACCCAAGATCCGGGTGCAGTGACACCGGCTTATCGTGAATTGTTTGAACAATGGGGTGCACCGCCGATGTCTGGCAGAGGTGCAGAGACTCTTTCGAATTCCGGGAATGCCCAAACTGCATCCGGAAGCGTAGATATTCAATTATTGCAGAAAGCGGTTACAGCGGGTAAGCTCGTATGGAATATTCGTACGTATGGTCATCTGGCTGCAGATATTGATCCGCTCGGGATCAGTGAAGCAACCGATACATCCCTGCTGGAACCAAAGCATTTTCAATTAAATGAAGAAGACTTGAAGGCACTGCCTGCTTCCCTGATCTGGGAAGGTGCAGATGGTCAGACAGCGACGGGGTGGGATGCGATTCAGCGTCTTCGCCAAATCTATACCGGACCTATTGCTTACGAATTCAGTCATGTGCACGAAGTACAGGAACGTGAGTGGCTGAACCGCCGTGCAGAATCCCGTACATCTCCGGCTCCGCTTACCCAGAATGAACGTACAGCACTGCTGGAGCGTTTGGTTGAAGCCGAGCAGTTTGAAGATTTCCTGCACAAAACATTTGTAGGACAGAAGCGCTTCTCTATTGAAGGTAACGATGTGCTTGTACCGATGCTGGACGAAGCGGTTCGTCTTATGACAGAAGCAGGTTCCAGCCACATTCTGATGGGTATGGCTCACCGCGGACGTCTAAACGTTCTCGCTCATGTTCTGGGCAAGCCATACAGCAAAATTTTCTCTGAATTCCACCATGCCCCGAACAAAGATTTGGTTCCATCTGAAGGTTCTACCGGAATCAACTATGGCTGGACGGGGGATGTCAAATATCATATGGGCGCGAACCGTTTTGTAAAAGACGGGGAAACTGTGCAGGCTCGCCTGACACTCGCCAACAACCCGAGCCATCTGGAATATGTGAATCCGGTTGTGCAGGGCTTCGCACGTGCAGCTCAGGATGATCGCCGTGAACCTGGTTATCCGAAGCAGGATGTAACGAAGGCAGCAACTATTTTGATGCACGGGGATGCCGCATTCCCTGGAGAAGGCATTGTAGCCGAGACATTGAACTTTAAGGCGCTGCCGGGATACCAGAATGGCGGAACCATTCATATTATCGTGAACAATCGCCTTGGCTTCACTACAGACAGCAGCGATTCTCGTTCAACCTACTATGCAAGTGACCTTGCCAAAGGTTATGAAATTCCGATTGTGCATGTGAACGCAGACAACCCTGAGGCATGTATTGCAGCAGTCCGCATGGCTGCGGAATACCGCAACCGGTTCAAAAAGGACTTCCTGATTGACCTGATCGGATACCGCCGTTATGGTCACAACGAGACGGATGATCCTGAAACGACACAGCCGCTTGTTTATGACAAGGTGAAGAATCATCCGACAGTCAGCCATCTGTATCAGGATATGCTCAAGAAGGAATCTGTCATCGATGATGCCTTCATCACCAAGGTTCGTGATGGCGTAGCTAATCGCCTGAAAGAAGCCTACGATCAGATGAAGAAAAATGAAGTGCATGAATATTACCAGCGCAACATTAGCGAGTCCGAGGCTGTTACAATTACGCCAACAGCAGTACCGCTGGACCAACTGCGCAGCATTAATGCGGATCTTCTGAAATGGCCTGAAACGTTTAATGTATATCCAAAACTGCAGCGGATTTTGCAGCGCCGGAGTACTGCTCTGAATGAAGGGGAAAAAGTGGACTGGAGCCTTGCGGAAACGCTGGCATTTGCAACTATTCTGGCAGACGGTAAGCCGATCCGTATCAGCGGTCAGGATGCAGAGCGGGCAACCTTTGCTCACCGTAACCTGGTACTGCATGATTCGAAGAACGGTGATAAATTCTGTCCGCTGCATCATCTGCCGCAGGCAAAAGCATCGTTTGCGATCTACAACAGCCCGCTGTCTGAAGAATCTGTTGTTGGATTCGAGTATGGATACAACGTATATTCTCCAGAAACACTTGTAATCTGGGAAGCTCAATTCGGTGATTTTGCAAACTGTGCACAAGTGATCTTTGACCAGTTTGTATCGGCAGGCCGGGCGAAATGGTCTCAAAAATCAAGTCTGGTAATGCTTCTTCCTCACGCAAACGAAGGTCAGGGACCGGAACACACAAGTGCACGTCTGGAACGTTTCCTGCAGCTGTGTGCTGAAGACAATATGACGGTGGTGAATCTGTCGAGTGCTTCACAGTATTTCCATCTCCTGCGTCGTCAGGCTTCATTAACGGAGACGGAAGATGCACGTCCGCTTGTGATGATGTCACCAAAAAGTTTGATCCGTAATCCGCGTGTGGCGTCACCGGCTGTAGAATTCAGTGAGGGCAAGTTTGAACTTGTGTTGGAGCAGCCAGGTCTCGGTACGAAGCCGGATCGGGTAGAACGAATCATTCTGTGCAGCGGTAAAGTTGCCATTGACCTGGAAGATGCGATTGAAAAGGATAAAGGAGACTGGTCCTGGCTTCACATCATCCGTGTTGAGCAGCTCTATCCGTTCCCAGCGGAAGAGATCAAACGTGTACTTGCGCGTTTCAGCCAATTAAAAGAGCTGGTATGGGTGCAGGAAGAGAACAAAAACATGGGAGCCTGGACGTATATGGAGCCTCGTCTTCGCGAAATTGCGCCTGAAGGCACAACCGTAAGATATGAAGGCCGTCCGGAACATGCAAGTCCTTCCAGCGGTTATCAGCTTGTGCACAGCATGGAGCAGCAATTAATCATTACAGCAGCGCTAAAACAAACGGCGAAGAATAATATTCCACTGGGGAGGTAACAGCTGTGAGTGAAATTAAAGTACCTGCAATGGGTGAATCGATTACTGAGGGAACGGTATCCAGATGGATGGTCAAAGAAGGGGACACCGTTAACCAAGGTGATGTCCTGCTTGAACTGGAAACAGACAAAGTCAACATTGAGATCAGTGCGGAAGAAAGCGGTGTGCTTGAGAAAATCATTCGTCAGGAAGGCGAGACTGTCGAAATCGGTGAAACGATCGGTACACTTTCAGCTGGAGCAGGGGGAGGAAGCGGTACTGCCGCTTCCGAACCAGCAGCAGCTGAATCGAAACCTGCTGCCCCTGCTCCTGAGGCTCCGGCAGCTACGGCACCTCCAGAGGCATCCGACAGCAGCAAAACAGCTTCTCCGTCTGCGCGCAAGCTGGCTCGCGAGCGCGGCATCGAACTGGATCAAGTGCAGAGCAAAGATCCGATTGGACGCGTGTATCAGGATGACGTGAAAAGCCATGGCAGTCAGCCTTCCGCTCCGGCGGCGCCTGCTGCTCCCAAAGCTCCGGTAACTGCGCCTGCTGCTCCGACTTCCGGCGGTTCTACTTATGCCAAGCCGGTAGAGCGTCAGCGTATGTCCCGCCGCCGGGCGACAATTGCGAAGCGTTTGGTCGAAGCGCAGCAGACTGCAGCGATGCTGACCACGTTTAATGAAGTTGATATGACAGCTATTATGGACGTTCGTAAACGCCGTAAAGACAAATTCAAAGAGAAGCATGATATCAACCTTGGTTTCATGTCGTTCTTTACCAAAGCGGTAGTCGGTGCGCTTAAGAAGTTCCCGACGATTAACGCAGAGATTGATGGCGAAGATGTTGTATTGAAAAAATTCTACGATATCGGTATTGCCGTATCTGCCAAAGAAGGTTTGGTTGTTCCGGTTGTACGTGATGCTGATCGTCTGGGCTTTGCCGAGATCGAAAAAAGCATTGCAGACCTTGCATCCAAAGCGCGTTCCAACACGCTGGCACTGTCTGATCTGCAGGGCGGCACGTTCACAATTACGAATGGCGGAACATTTGGTTCCCTGCTGTCCACGCCAATTTTGAATACTCCGCAAGTAGGTATTCTCGGCATGCACAAAATTCAGCTTCGCCCGGTAGCGATTGATGCTGAACGGATGGAGAACCGTCCAATGATGTATATCGCACTTTCTTACGATCACCGGATTATTGATGGAAGCGAAGCAGTACGATTCCTGGTGACGGTGAAAGAATTGCTTGAAGATCCGGAATCCTTGCTGATCGAAGGTTAATACCTGCAAAACGTGCAGCAGCTGCATCGGACTTATATGATCTCTATGAGATGGAAGTAGAACAAAATCCCCTGATTGGGCACAGTACAGATTGTGCTGGTCAGGGGATTTTTTGGCTTATAACTGTTGAGATTGAATGAAACCGTCCGAGAAATAGTTAAGATAAGGGGCTGGAGACATTGGATGATATCATCAGAGAGCGCTCATCTGCTAAGCGGCTTACTGCACTAAGCACTTGATAGACTGTTAATTCGCATGACTATCCTGCTCATCGGTCTGTTCATGATCCGGCATATGCCGCTCCAGCCAGTCAAGGACATCCTGAGCCACCTCTTTACGATTCGTCTCATGCAGCATTTCATGACGTCCTCCAGGATAAAGCCGATATTCTACATCCTGCAAGCCGAGTTTTTGATACTGGGAGAACAGGTTAAGTATACCTTTGCCCCGAAGACCGACAGGATCCAGCTCACCTGAAAACAGGAAAACCGGCTTGTGTTTGGGGATACGTTCCATATGCTGCGGCTTATGGATTTCAAGCAGCAGTTTAAAGAAATCCCTGAAAAAACCGGCTGTACAGACGACTCCACACATCGGGTCGTCGATGAACCGCTGCACCTCCTGGCGGTCACGGGACAACCAGTCAAAGGGTGTTGCAGCAGGGCGGAAAGCGCGGTTAAACCCCCCGAATACAATCGCATTCAGCAGTAAACTGCGATGCTGATCACCCTGAATGCCGCACTGCAGCAGGGCCAGCTTTTCTCCGAATCTCAGAAGTCCTCGTTTGCCGTTTGTACCAGACAGCAGAAAAGCACAGTATCTTTCATGTCCGGCATACATGAGGTGCTGTACCAAAAAGGACCCCATGCTGTGTCCCATTAGGAATAGAGGCAGGCCCGGATTTTCTTCGGCTGCCGTCTCACCCAGATTAAGCATATCGCTGGCCATCCAGCGAAACGCATCAACACCTGCATCACCCAGTAATTCGGTGTTCTCCACGGTTTTGCCATGGCCCCGATGGTCATTGGCATACACAGCATATCCGTGTTTGGTAAGGTAACCCGCAAATTCGGCATAACGCGCCGCCGTCTCGCCCATTCCATGTGCGATCTGCACAACGGCTTGGATGGGATGGTTCGGATCGGGAAGCCAGCGGTACACATGAATACGGGTACCTTCATTGCTGATCAGCGTAAAGGTAGACTCCTGCATCTCGTGTGATTCCTCCTTCACAGGTATGTTGTCCGTCTCGTTACTTAAGGAAGATAGGAGCGAAGAACGGTGGTGTTCCCGCTTAAGGTGTAGGAACCCAGATTGGCTGGAAGCAAGTAACATTGGCCTGATTTCAATGGCATCTGTCCGTCTTCTTCTGCGCCAGCCCACTCAAGTGTGCCTTCACCATCACAGACGACAATAATCGTAAAGCTGTCCGGTGTGGTGGACAATTCCCAACGGTCGGTAACGACGCCTTTTTCCACAACAAAGTATGGACAGGCTGCGAGCTGGAGCCATTCCCCAGGTACGGCCTGATTAGTTTTCATTGTGGTGGCTCCTGCGCCTTCATATGCGGTGACGTTCAGAGAATCTTCTACATGAAGTTCACGCGGCTGACCGTCAAGTCCGGGACGATTGTAATCATAAATCCGGTAGGTGGTATCCGAGTTTTGCTGTATTTCGGCAACGACAACACCCGCACAGAGGGCATGAACGGTTCCGGCAGGAATAAAGAAAGTATCGCCGGCTTCCACAGGGACTTGACGGAGAGTATCCATCACGCTGCCATTTTCAAGCGCCTGCTTCAACCTCTCACGATCTACACCTTCATTCAGACCATAAATGATATGGGCACCGGGCTTGGCATCAAGCACGTACCACATTTCCGTTTTACCCAGCTCACCTGGAGGCAGAGCCTCGTAATCATCTGTAGGATGAACCTGAACCGACAAGTCATCGTTACAGTCGAGCAGCTTGATCAGCAGAGGGAAGCGTCCGCCTTTTTCCGAAACACCCTTAGTTCCGAGCCAGGCTGTTCCCAGCTCTTTGCGGATCTCATCAAGTCCTTTACCGGCCAATAGACCGTTTAACACTTTGGTTGTACCGTTGGCATGATCCGCGATCATCCACCCCTCGCCGATGTGTCCTTCAGGGGGCGTCAGGCCGAATTGCTCGAGCGCACGACCTCCCCATACACGTTCTTTGAATTCGGGCTGGAATTGAAGTGGGTATGGCGTAGACATGGGTATCTCTCCTCTAGTATATGAAATGGTGAATCCCTTTAAACGGTTCCGGTGCTAAGCTTTTAACTTCACGATGGTGAAGTGTCATGAACAGGTGGATGCGCTTGCAGGTCCATATGCAGACACACTGCCGTATCGGATTAATCTGATGCGGCTTGTCCTGTGATTGTGTCTAGTGTATTTCATTTGGGGACCGAAGGGAATTCGTTGTTACTTTTTCTCAATGCCAATTAGATACGGGGAATTATCACGCTGCATCTGACGGTACAGTACAACCTGGGCCTTTTCTACTGGCAGACCAGAGGCCCATGCGGATACGGCTTCAGCTTCCTGAGCGCCCCCTTCGTGACCTGGATAGAGCACAGCTGTAATGATGCCGCGAGGACGCAGTAACGTCAGTGCGGCTTCGAGCGCTGCAATGGTGCTGGTTGTCTCGGTAATAATGGAAGCATCAGCACCTTCGGCAGGCAGGTAACCCAGATTAAACATGATGGCTCCTACCCTGCCAACCCAGACATCAGGTACGGCTTCAGCCATCCGGGCATGACTTAATTCCAGCATGGAAATTGATCCAAGTTTGCTGCCTTCCGATTGTTTACGGATTCGGGCTTGAGCCAGTGTGAGTGCTTCGCTCTGGATATCAAATCCGATAACTTGACCACGCGCGCCTACCTGCTGTGCAAGAAACAATGTATCAGCACCTGTGCCTACCGTGGCGTCAATCGCGAAATCTCCCGGTTGGAGCCGGGAAGCAATCCATTGATGCGCACAGCTTAGAACCGATAGAAATCCCATTTACGCTCCCCTCCAATACTTACCCTGCCAGGTATCCCGTTCACGCAGTTCCCGGTCAATGGCGTTCAAGACTTCCCATTTTTTCAAAGACCACATGGGTCCGATAAGCAAATCGCGAGGGGCATCGCCTGTAAGACGATGTACAATCATTTCGGGCGGAAGCATTTCAAGCGTGTCTACAATCAGCTTGATGTACTCATCCTGCTCAAGGAATCGAAGCAGACCTGCTTCGTACTGTTTCACCATCGGCGTCTTGCGCATCAGATGCAGCAGATGGATTTTGATACCCTGCACATCCATACGAGCAACAGCACGGCCGGTGTCCAGCATCATTTCGTGTGTTTCCTGAGGCAGGCCATAAATGATATGTGTACAAACCCGTATATTGTGTTTGCGAAGCTTCTCGACAGCTTCTTCGTAACATGCGGTGTCGTGTGCACGGTTGATCAAAATTGAAGTGGAATCATGAATCGTCTGCAGTCCCATCTCTACCCATAAATAAGTGCGCTCGTTAAGCTCGGCCAAATATTCCACGACATCATCTGGTAGACAGTCGGGGCGGGTAGCGATTGATAGCCCCACAACGCCGGGCTGCTGCAGTATTTCTTCGAAATATTCGCGCAGTTCTTCGACCGGCGCATAAGTATTCGTGTACGCCTGAAAGTAGCCGATGTAGTGAGCAGAGGGCCATTTAAGATGCTGCCTGTCCCGAATTGTATTAAACTGGCTGACAAGGTCTTCACGTCTGCTGCCCGCAAAATCGCCTGAACCTCGTGCGCTGCAGAACGTACAGCCGCCTTTGGCGATAGAACCGTCCCGATTCGGGCAGGTGAACCCGGCATCCAGCATGACTTTGAATACTTTGTTGTGAAATTGATCACGCATTTCGTAATTCCAGGTGTGAAAACGTTTATCCCCCCACATCCGTGGAGGCTGTAAAGCAGGTGCATTCATTTAAGGTACTCCTTTGAGATCGATGTCTTTGTATTGGGTACATCTCTGATACCGTATTATCGTACCTGAATAGGGAATACAGACGCTGTGCGGTTTCCGTCACTTATTGTATCAAAAATCCGAAAAAAAGGGGAATGCAAACGAAAAAAAAGGCCGCCAAATCAACGGTTTTTACTTGATACAGTTTACACCTTATGTTATATTTAAATCAGCGTCAGACACCATCCAGTGAGCAGTTTTCGTTGCAGCATTTGAATGAATGCTGACGTTATGGTTCATACTATACCGTGAGGTGATACGAATGAATTCCCAAGTTAAAAATAAAGAATTCCAGCATGTATCCGTTGAACTGACTGCAGAAGAGGCACTGGCTTTGACAGGTGTACGTTTTAATGGAAATCCAAAAGTGAAAGCGGCTGCAAGACAAAAAGTTCGCGATGCTTTCGAAAAGACATTTGATTTTTCACACCAAGATAAGGTAGACTATGAACTACTAAAGTAGTTGGACCCCAATTCCAAATAAATCGAAAAGGGAATCTTTGAGATCTGCCCAACGTGGCAGGTCCGGAGATTCCTTTTTCATTGCTCTTTACAATTGGCCGGTTCTTCGGCAAAATGAGTCTAGGACAAGTATGGACAAACGGAGGAATAAGATGCGTTTACGTGGCAGAAAAGGGATTAGAGAAAATCTGGAGCAGCAGGAGGACCTGGTTGTACTGGAGCCAAAGCAGCATAAAGGTAAGTGGGCTGAACTGTTTGGCAATGATCATCCGATCTTTGTCGAGTTTGGCATGGGTAAAGGTCAGTTCATCAGTCAAATGAGTTATAAATATCCGCAGTACAATTTTATCGGGATTGATATGTATGATGAACTGGTCCGTCGTGCCAGTGAGAAAGCGCGTAACGCCTGGAGTCAAGCTGAGGTGGAGACGCCACCGAACCTGAAGTTGGCGCTCGCAAACATCGAACAGATTGAAGAGGTGTTTGAACCGAAAGAACTGGAACGCATTTATTTGAATTTCAGTGATCCGTGGCCAAAAGCAAAACATGCACGCCGCAGGTTAACCCACCCGCGCTTTCTGAAAAAATACGTTGAGCTGCTGAATCCGAAAGGACAGATTCATTTTAAAACCGATTCAGAGACGCTGTTTGAGTTCTCTTTGAACTCTATCGCTGATTTCGGACTGCAGATGACGAATCTGTCTCTGAACCTGCATCGTGACGGCCTGAATGAAGAGCATGTGATGACCGAGTATGAACAGAAATTTATGGGCAAAGGCATGAACATTCACAGGGTTGAAGTGATTGTAGGCGAAGAGGCGCTGCGGGAGTATAACGAGATGCGTCTGGACAAGTATAAAGTACGTGAAGCGGCTGACGAATCTGGTGACGGTCAGGATCAAGACGAAGCTTAATACAATAGAGCGGCATCTGAGGGCTAATGTTTTACTCTCAGATACCGCTCTTTTTTGTCGTTAAAGATGATCGGAGTGGAGTTCTTTGCGGCGATAATCGTTGGGGGTCACCCCGTTGAATTTTTTGAACATCCGATAGAAGTAAGAGCTGTTGGTAAAACCGGTTTTCTCGGCAATATCCGCGACAGAACTTTCGGTTTTGACAAGCAGATGCTGCGCTTTAGCAATACGTGTCTCATTAATAACATCGGTTAATCCCTTTAAGGTGAGCTGTTTGTACAGCCTGCTGACATAAATGGGGGACATGGCCAGCTCTTCTGCAATCGAGGTCAGGCACAGATTCGGATCAGCATAGTTTCGCTCAATAATGTCATTGATTTTCCGAATAAGTTCTTCGTGTTTGAGCGTGCGCTTTTCTTCCACTTTGGAGCCAAGCTCGTCAAACATGTGGTAAAAATGTTCATGCACCTCACTGATATCCTCCGCATTTTTCACCGGAAGCATTAAACTGCCTGAGACGGAATCCAGTCTAAACTGATTGTTTTTCTTAAGCGTGTTGCGAACATGATTAAGTGTCATTGTGAGATGGGACAGGGCGAGCTGAAAAACATTAAACGGGAATTCCGCTGTTTCATTAACAATATCGGCGTAGATCATCTTTGCTTCCCCCGTCTTGCCTGTCATCAAACAATCCACGAGCTGTCTCTCTTTGCCAGCAGGGAAGGTGTATTCCTTCGTCTGATACGCCATGATCTCCGAGGTGTAGATCAGACAGCCTGGACCCATGAACAAACGGTGAAGAGAGGCTTCGGCAGAGCGTGCATAACCTTCAATACACTGCACAAGCGACTGTTCTTCTGGACCAAGCGTACAGGAGATGGAGCATTTCAAATGAGTCATGACTGCGGCCTGCATCATACGCAGCAATTCTTCCATTTCATGCGGCTCCCCGTTCTCTGAGAGTGAAGAAGAATGCGCCCCCGATTTCTCGTTAAACAGAAGTGTGATCAGGTCACCTCCCATATCCACAGCCTCTACATGGTAATGAAGGTCGGCCGTTTCGGTGCAGATGTTCATCATCGCATATTTCACCAGTTTGGTATCATCACGGTAAGTCTCGCAAAACTCCGTATAGTGGTCAATGCGCAGCAGCACCAGTCGGGATGAGCGATGCACATCGACAGAGGAACCGTAAAATTTCATCCGGTCTTCCAGCATACTGCAGGTTACCGTTTCCCGTCCCTGAAGCGCACCCCGTAAATAGTCCTGTCTCAACAGGTGCAGACTGCCTCGGCGTTCCGCTTCCATTACACGCATGCGTACAAGCACATTATTAATCGGATGGTACAGCTTACGGGATACAAGATAAGAGAGAATGAGACCTGCAGCCAGCAGCCCAAGGCAGAAAAGCAGCGTGTGAGTTCGCATACTGCGAATATCTGAAGTGATAACATCGTAAGGCGTAATTCGCACGTAACGCCATCCCAGGCTGTCTGGTACGGTATAGGTAATCAGTGAATTTTCTCCGTCCACTTGTTCGGTAAAATAAGCAGAATGCTCCGTATCCTGCATAATCGGACGCATGAATGTTTCGCCAGAGAGATTATGAAGCAGCGGCCGATCTCCGAAATCGGACAACAAGTCTCCTTTTTCATTCACGATAAAGGTCGTGCCTGGTTGATCCGCGGCATTCATGTTGGGACTAAGCCAGTCATCTTTAATGTTAACGATAACGGCATAATTCAGCTTGGCATTATCATTAATGGTGTCATAACACAGGTATGTGTAGCTGTTCACCTCACTGGCTTCCGTTGAGCCGACCTTATACGTGCGCGGGATGGGCACGAAGGGTTTGTAGTCATGAAAACGTTCGAGGATGTCCTTGATCCCCTGATCATCGATCTCGGTTACAGACTGCTGGCCATTGCGTACCCCGTCGGAACTGATAAAAAACTCATCGCTTTTGGAGTTGTATACATAGATGGATTCAATGAATGGAAGAGACATGCGGTAATTGTCGAGCTGCTCCATGGCGGAGGTAATCTGATAGATGCTTGGTTTCGAATAGAGCATCAGGGATGAAATGGTGTAGTCCTGATAAATCTGATAGGAGAGCGACTTGGCACTTTCGGTCATTTTGGCTACCTCACGACTCGTCTGAGTGAGACTGTTCATATCTGTACGGTAGACTTGGCGAAGTGCAATCCGATTATAGTTAACGTACAAGATGGCTGATGCTACAAGCAGGGTTGCTGCTGTGCTGATAATAATGCCAATCAGAATCCGCGCGAATACTTTCTGGCTGTCCTCTGAACGTTTGCGCATCCTTTTTTTCCCCCTCGAACCTTCTGATATGAGTGAACTTATGTATTTTTCATAACATAGATCTGATTTCACATGCGGTAGAACAGAAGAGCAAGGTAACTTGAATTATATATTATATATTATGTATGCGTTTACATCAACGCTGGACGAGTGTTTTGGTTCCTTTTCCCTAGATAAAGTTCAACGATCGCTGGATTGTTCACCTCCATGATGCTGTGCACGATATCAACTTTTGTGAACGTACGTGTGTTCATTTCATGATTGGTGCATATTGTTCACAGCTCCATTCGCAGCATCGTTCATCAATTTGCAGGAAGCTTCAGTATCCAGCGATGAAGAGGGCAGCCTACAATAAATTCAGAGCTTCACACGTACCACTGCTGCATATTGGGAGGGATCGAGCCATGCTCAAAGAATTGAACAAAAACAAAATCATGTTTCTGATGCTGCTGCCCACGCTGATCTTTTTTCTCATTAACTCGTATTTTCCGATGGTCGGTATTTACTACGCATTTACCAGTTATGATTTTGCAGGCGGGTTATTCGGCAGTCCATTTGTTGGACTGGAGAACTTCAAGTTCCTCTGGCAATCGGGAATGCTGCTGAAACTTACGACGAACACGGTAGGTTACAATCTGGCTTTTATTATACTGGGGAATGGCCTGGCGATCTTTTGTGCCATCATGCTTAGTGAAATCAGGGGCAAACTGTTCAAAAAAATTACCCAGTCCGTCATGTTCCTGCCATACTTTATTTCTTTTGTTCTATTAAGTGTAATCGCTTACAACATGTTTAATTATGAATCCGGGTTCGTGAACACTGTGCTCAAACGATTCGAGGCAGGACCAGTGGATATCTACAACACTCCATGGATTTGGGTGTTTCTGATTATTATCTTTTATCTGTGGAAAAATCTGGGGTACAGCATGGTCATCTATCTGGCTGCGATCACCGGAATTAGTGACGAGTACTATGAAGCGGCCCGCATTGATGGGGCAAATATCTTCCAGCGGATCTGGTACATTACGGTGCCGATGCTGAAACCAACTTTTGTTATTCTCCTGTTATTTTCACTGGGCAGCATCATGAAGGGGCAGTTTGATCTGTTCTATCAACTCATTGGAAATAACGGCGTACTTTACAATGCTACGGATATTATTGATACGTATGTATATCGATCATTAAAAGTCACCTTCGATATCGGTATGGCAACCGCAGCGGGGCTGTACCAGTCGTTATTCGGTTTCATCCTGATTATGACGGTCAACTACATCATTCGCAAAATTAATGAAGACTACGCCTTGTTCTAGAATAAACACGCCCGCAGGGCAGAAGGGAGAGCTATCATGAGCACACAAACGCATACCCAAAGACGGCTTCGAACCCGCACTCATGCAAAGGATTCCGAATTCAACCTGGCATTTCAGGTGATCGCTTATACTGTCATCATTATTTTGTCCATCATGTGCCTGCTGCCGTTTCTGCTCATTTTGTCAGGCTCATTCACCAGCAACGAATCCATCGTACGGGACGGTTATCATCTCTTTCCAACACACTTTTCTCTGGAAGGATACAAAATGGTGTTCAAATTCCCAACCCAGGTCCTGAAAGCATACGGGGTAACCGTGTTTACCACGGTAGTTGGTACGACACTGGGCTTGTTTTTTATCACCATGGCCGGATTTGTGCTGCAGCGCAAGGATTTCAAATACCGCAACACGTTCTCCTTCTTCATCTACTTTACAACACTGTTTGGTGGGGGACTTGTGCCTTGGTACATCATGCTGGCGAACTATTTTAACCTGACGGACACGTATACCGTTCTGATTTTCCCGGGACTTATGACTCCGTTTCTGATTATTCTGATGAAAAACTTTATTCGCTCCGCTGTGCCGGATGAGCTGATTGAATCGGCCAAGATCGACGGAGCCAACGATTTTCGCATCTATTTCAGCATTGTGCTGAAACTGGCAATGCCCGGCATCGCCACCGTTGGACTGTTTCTTGCTCTGGGGTACTGGAACGACTGGTTTACATCATCCTTATTTATTAACAATCCGGATATGTATCAGCTTCAGTTTTATCTCTACAACACGATGAATACCATTACCTTCATTGACCAGATGGCGATTGGTACGGGGGTTACCCTCAGTCAGGATGTTCCAACAGAGTCCACCAAGATGGCAATGGCTATTATCGTTACCGGTCCCATTTTGTTCTTGTATCCGTTTGTGCAGCGCTATTTTGTCAAAGGACTCACGATTGGTGCAGTTAAAGGTTAGAACGTATCCACGCTGGGGACGTCAGGCCGATGCTGGATATCCAGGGTCTGATGCATGGCGGGTCTGCGCTAACATATAGATTTAACACAAAAAGGGAGGATGCACATGCGTAATAAAATGATTCGGCACCTGTCTATGGTACTTGCTCTGATGTTGTTTGCCGGGGTACTGGCTGCCTGTAATGGCGGCGGGTCAGGAGGGAATGCGCAGGGAGGCTCATCGGACAATAAAGGCGAGAAAGTAACACTGCAATTTTACATGCTTGGTGATGCGCCCAAAGATCTGCCTGTAATTGAGTCCGAGATTAACAAGCTGGCTGAAGCGGATTTAAATGTTAATGTAAAATTTAACTTCACGTCCTGGACCGACTGGGATCAAAAATATAAATTGCTGCTGTCTTCCGGACAGCCAATCGATTTAATCTTTACAGCGGACTGGACGAATTATCAGTCCTATGCCAAAAAAGGCGCTTTCCTGCCGCTGGATGAACTTCTTGCAAAGACACCTGCGCTTAAATCTCATGTCCCGGATGATATGTGGAATGCGGTTAAGATCAATGACAAAATCTACACGGTTCCATCCACATGGATTGAATACGTAACAGAAGGCATTGCTTACCGCGAAGACTTGCGTGAGAAGTATAATCTGCCGAAGCCTGAGTCTATGGAAACGCTCGAAGCTTATCTGGAAGGCATCAAGGCAAACGAGCCCAATATGATTCCGATCGCAGACAGCAGTGCAAACCACACTCATGGGGTTCGTCAATTAACTTCCAAGCTGGTAAATACGGCAGGACAGCTTCCATACGGCCTGGAAATTATGTATGACTCACCATCGACGGTAACGTCCTATTGGGGCTCACCGCAGCATCTGGAGGATCTCAAAACATATAAACGCTGGATGGATAAAGGCTTTTTCCCGAAAAACGTGCTGAACGTCAAGGATACATCCAATTCACTGCTGCAGAATGGTAAGGCGGCTGTCGTTCTTGCCGGGGAGAATCCGAACAAATTCAATTCCGACGTAATTAAGGTCCAATCCACTCACCCGGACTGGAAGCTGGGATATTTTCCTTATCCGAATGCCAAAGGATTTGCACAGCCGGTGCATCCGATTCATAACGGTTTTGCTGTTCCGCGCAGCAGCAAAAATCCGGAAAGAGCACTGGCATTTTATGAGAAGCTTGTGACGGATAAACGATATAACTGGCTGACGGAGTATGGTGTGGAAGGCAAAAACTTTGAAGTGAAAGATGGTTATTATCATATGATCGGCGATGCCCAAAGCAACGGCTTCCCGCGTGAAGGTATGAATGGATGGGCATGGCGTAACCCGGAGTTTATGCTGTATGACAAAAGTTTTGATGATGTGCTGACCATGTTTAAAGACCTCGACAAGATTAAAAAACCGGATATTTTCACCGGTTTTGCCGAGGATTGGACCCCTTATCAAGCAGAAAAAGCGGCTTTGGAGCAGGTGGAGAAGCAGTACTTGTATCCGCTTAACGTAGGTCTTGTCGCAGATGTAGAAGGCGGTCTGAACACGTTTATGGAGAAAGCCAAGCAGGCAGGTCTGGAGAAAATCCAATCCGAGTATACAAAGCAGTGGCAGGAGTATCTGAAAACGGCGGGTATACAGTAAGGCGATGAAGCCGCTGCTCTAAAAAACCAAAAAAAGGTGCCTTCGTTTTGAAGGCACCTTTACTCATGAATTGAAAGAAATGATGAATGCGAGATGCTCGGATCGTTCTGATTATACTCGTGTTTCTTCGGAAGAGGAGGACTGCAGATCCTGCAGCAAATTCATGATGCAGTGGGCGCTTTCCATCGGATGCACCTTGGCAATTTCGGCCAGATGCCGTTTCCTTTTCTCGACTACTTCCGGATAATGGTGGAGGAGTTTATTCATCCATTGTACGACCACATCAAGTGAGGTTAGGGGTTCGCCCAAACCTCTGGCTGTGAAGTAATGCACATTCTCTTCTTCCTGCCCGGGAATTGGATTATGAAAAAGCATCGGAATACCTTTGGCTAAACCTTCACTGCAGGTCATACCACCCGGTTTGGTAATCAGCAGGTCGGAAACTTCCATTAATTTGTCAATCTCCGTCGTATAACCGATGATATGGATATTTTCCTGTTGAAACAGCGGGTCCTGTTCCATACGGGTGCGTATTTTGTCGTTACGCCCGAGGCAGAAAATGATCTGGATATCCTCATGCCAGCGTGCCAGCAGCTGGTGGACAACCTTATCACTAATCATTCCCCAACCACCGCCCATCACCAGCACAGTGGGCATGTTCTTCAGATTGAATCTGCTGCGAATCTCTTCATGTCCAGGGTGTTCCCAGAAGTTCGGGTGAACCGGAATACCTGTCACTTTGATTTTGTCTACAGCTACACCTCGGTACATCAATTTTGACTTTACTTCTTCCGAGGAAACGAGATACAGATCAACCTCAGGACTAATCCAAGTACCGTGTGCGTCATAATCAGTTAAGACGTTGCACAGCGGGACATTCGTTCCCAGCCGCTTTAAACGAGAGATTACAGCACTTGGGATCGGATGAGTGCAGACAATGGCACTCGGATGCAGCTGACGAACGACACTGCGGGTATGTGTGTAAAACAATTTGTGCAGTGCAAGAGTTGTCAGCCGGTTTAAAGGTTTTTTATACTGCTGTTTGTACATGTATCCAACAAGTTTCGGTTGATTGGTCACCGTTTTTTTGTACGCATTAATAATAAGTGGCGCTACTTTTGGATTGAGAAAGCTTCCCAGCTCAAGCACTTTGGTTTGAATCATGGGAGAGAGCTTTCGTAAATGGCTGGACAATGCATAAGCGGCTTGGGTGTGTCCTGCACCAAACCCTTCAGATAATAGTAAGATTCTTTTTTTCTCCACGCTTGCTTCACCTGTTCCTGCTAGGTTTTCCTGAGTCTAACATATCGGCTTTAAGGCCAGAATGCAACTGCGGCAAGTGCGACTAAAGTACCGATTGCAGCTCCTGCCAAAACATCGGACGGATAGTGGAGCCCCAGATAGATTCGGGAGAATCCGACAATAAGAGCCACAGGCAGCAGTGTTAGCAGTAGAAACGGTTCAGCAGCCATGAAGGGCACTGTAACCGAAAAAATAGCAGTCGTATGCCCGGACGGAAACGAATGATCCGTCAGAGGGTTGCGGAAAGTGATTGTATCAGGCAGGGCCAGATAGGGCCGAATGCGAGGATACAATTTTTTGGCTATGGCTACTGGGATGTGACTTACGGCTAAAGCAATGCAGGCCTGAAGTCCAATCGTGCTCCATGGAGCCGGGGCGAGCAGCCAGATCAAAAGAGATACAGCAATGGAAGAAGTTGCTCCACCAAGGTGGGTGAAATAGTACAGCCAGAAATTCATAAACCGATTATGAAGTCGGCCGTTAATCCACATAAATACGTTACGATCATACTCTTGGAACTTTAAGAAAAAACGGCTCATATTGGCCTCCTGCCAGTAGGCCGCCCCAAGGGCGGCAGTATTTCCGGGATGCTGCGGGTGTCCGGTTTCCACCTGATTAGTATATAACCGTTTTTTGAAGTCTTGAGGTTATTTCAGACATATGTTTATCATATTTTTAAATGTTGTCCTTTTCAAGAAGAACACATGTAAAGAACGTAAAATTCATGTAAAAGAGTGGGTAAAAAACCAGTGTATTTTTTTGACTTCAATCCTTGAAAAAAGATACAATGATTCAACGTGGCTGAAATGAGGTAAAAAAATGTGAGTTTTAGATTAAACTTTTTGGTGCCCATTTACGTTATTTGAAGTAGAGGTGCAGTTAATCTGCAGCAAGCCGCAGAAAAAAGAAGGGACTTTAGAAATAAAAATCAAGAAAACGGCTGAAAATAAGATATAACAGGCATGAATGCGAGGTTGTGGTATCAAGGAGTGGCTATTCAGCGTTTAAAGTTCACATTTCTGCTTCAGACAGTAGAATTGGGGTTTTGACAAATCGCTGAAAAGAATACAGAATCGATAAAGCAGCCCACGGGCCGCAGCCATGATTTGAAACATTGCCTGTATCACTGACGTAGTAAACAAAAGCACAGGGTCATATTCTGCAATTACAAAAAAACAAAATGCAGAATCAGGAAGAGAAATGCCGAAGTAATTTGGGTTTTATTAAAAGGGGGTAACAGAGAACGATGTTGGACGCTATATTTGTCACGCTGCAGGTCATTCTGGCACTGCTCGCCGTGTACCAATTCACGTTTTCGCTGTTCGGTCTGTATAAGAAAAAGAAAAAGAAAAATTATCCTGCTTCAAAATCATTTGCCGTGCTCGTTGCGGCGCACAATGAGGAGCAAGTTATTGGCGCGCTGATGGAAAACCTGAAGCAGCTTGATTATCCTAGGGATCTGTACGATGTATTTGTTATCTGTGACAACTGCACAGATAGTACGGCAGATATCGTTCGCGAGCATGGCTGGAATGCCTGTGTGCGCACGAATCCTGACCTGAGAGGTAAAGGTTATGCCATCGAATGGATGCTTAAATACTTGTGGGATTTGCCGCGCCAGTATGATGCGGTAGTTATGTTCGACGCCGATAATCTGGTGGAACAGAACTTCCTGCGCGAGATGAACAACGACTTGTGCAATGGAGCACGTGTTATTCAAGGATACATCGATACAAAGAATCCTGAAGATTCATGGATTACAGCTGCTTATGGTGTATCGTATTGGTACATCAACCGTTTGTGGCAGTTGTCCCGTCATAATCTGAACATGGCGAATTTCCTCGGTGGTACGGGCATGTGCTTCGAGACGAATTTGCTAAAAGATATCGGTTGGGGAGCTACAAGTCTGGTAGAAGATCTGGAGTTTACCATGCGCAGCGTGCAGCGTAATGTATATCCAGTGTTTAACTATGATGCCAAAGTATTTGATGAGAAACCATTAACATTCAAAGCGTCTGCAAGACAGCGCCTGCGCTGGATGCAGGGTCACTTTACGGTTGCCAGAAGATACTTCTTCCCGCTGCTCTGGCAGTCGATCAAAGAAAGAAGTCTGGTGAAGTTTGACCTTGCTGTGTATGGTGCCAATGTATATGTAGTGCTTCTTACCTTTCTATTGACGGCGGTAATGTCGATCGATATCTATGTGCTGGATGGGCCGCATATTGCCAATATCTATGGCTACTTCCCGCTATGGGTTGGGTTCATTGCTATCGGTATGAACGTGCTGACGTTCCTGTTATCGATGGCTCTGGAGAAAGTTACTTTTGCCAAAGTGTATCTGTATCTGATCCTGTTCCCGATTTATCTGCTGTCGTGGTATCCGATTACCTTCTATGCGTTCTTCACACAGAACAACAAACAGTGGAGCCACACACAGCACACACGGGTTGTACGTCTGGACGAAGTGCAGAGCAAACAAGGTTAACTTTCGGATAGAGTAATGTGAGAATCAGTACACTGCTATGAGTCTTGTCATACTGTTTCAAAAAAATATGCTGTATATGTTGACAACGATGCTTGGCGAATGGTATAGTGTTCAAGTGCGTTAAACAAATAACAAAATGGAATCACAAGCAGAAGTCCGACTTCTCACCTGTCCAACATCAGTTGGCTGGTCAACGATCCCAATAATTTATGAAGTGTATACTCATGAAGAATTGTGTTGATTACAGGGATGTCGGTAGCTTGACCGGCATCCCTTTTATTTTTGTGTAACTGGATATTCAAAATGACCTGGAGGTGGACGGTTATTAGTAAAGATCACATGATTAATGACGAGATTCGGGCGAAGGAAGTACGCCTTGTCGGAGCTGAAGGAGAACAAATCGGGATTACACCCATTCGTGAAGCACTTCAAATGGCAATTGACCTGAACTTGGACCTGGTCAATGTGGCCCCACAGGCTAAACCGCCGGTGTGCCGCATCATGGACTATGGCAAATTCCGCTATGAGCAGCAGAAGAAAGAAAAAGAAGCCCGTAAGAACCAGAAAATTGTTGATATTAAAGAAGTATGGTTCCGTTCCAATATTGAGGAGCACGATTATCAGACGAAGCTTCGTAATGTAATTAAGTTTTTGAAAGAAGGCGACAAAGTGAAATGCTCCGTTCGTTATCGCGGACGTGAGATTGCACATGCGTCTATTGGTCAAAAGATTTTGGAACGCGTTAAGGTGGAAGTTGCAGAACTTTGTACCGTTGAGCGTCAACCCAAACTGGAAGGCCGCAGTATGATCATGATCTTGGCTCCTAAAGCCTGATAACATTGGAGGAGGAAACACAATATGCCTAAAATGAAAACACACAGCAGTTTGAAAGGACGCTTCAAAATTACCGGTTCCGGTAAAGTCCTTCGTTACAAAGCTCACAAAAACCACTTGCTTTCTCACAAATCCAAACGTGCGAAGCGCGTTCTGAACGGTAACCCGGTTATGGCTGCAGGTGACGTGAGACGTTTGAAACAAGGTTTGGCTAACCTGAAAGGTTAATTCAAAATACTAGATTCCGTACGGGGGATTGGCTTCGGCCATACACATACCACGGATACATTTATATTTATTTGGGAGGTTCTTTAATATGGCAAGAGTAAAAGGCGGTTTTGTAGTACGTCGTCGTCATAAAAAGGTTTTGAAACTGGCAAGAGGTTATTTCGGTTCCAAACACCGTATCTTTAAAACAGCTAATGAGCAAGTAATGAAATCCTTGGTATACGCATACCGTGACCGTCGCAACACGAAACGTAACTTCCGCAGACTGTGGATCGTTCGTATCAATGCTGCAGCACGTATGAACGGTTTGTCTTACAACAAACTGATCCACGGATTGAAACTTGCTGGAGTAGACATGAACCGCAAAATGTTGGCTGATCTGGCCGTTAATGACATCAATGCGTTCAACTCTTTGGCGACTGTAGCTAAAGGTAAAATCAACGCTTAAATCTGTATAATGTAAGCCGCCGTACTACGGCGGCTTTTTTTACGGATTGGAGAATAAGAACAGCGTAGGAAGAACAACCTAGATACATCGCAGCATCAGGAGATAAGAGCACAAATTGCGATGCTCCTTAGTGAATAACACAACATGACACTACATAAAATACGAACGGTGGAATAATGCAAAGAAACACGCCTCTTTTGCGATGCATAAGGGGAGTGATGGTAAGTGTTTGTTACACAACATCACATCGCTGTAACGTTAGTGTGTTAAAACGTTAAATTATTAAGCGCTTTCAATAAAAAAAGTACAAAAATAAGTGAACTTTGGTGATTATACATCTGGATTTTAACACTGGTTGATTGTATAATCACCTCTAGTAGGTCAGTCCTAAATTTTTCTTTTCGGGTCATAATGTTCGGTTTTTCGACAGATGAGCAGATGTTGTGAAGATAAGAATGCGCTTTTCATTCCAATTAACCAAACATTCCGCTTCTAACCTGTTTCCCTATCTGTTGGTCCGTGCAGTGCAGACAAGATTTGAAAGGGACATATTATTAAGGGGGAAAAAGAGAAATGAAAAAAATGCTCAGCTTGTCTCTGGTGATGCTGCTGGCAGTATCGGTCATGCTCGCAGGATGCGGAAGCAAACCGAAAGAAGAATCAAACGCTGGTGGAAACAACGGCGGTGCTGCAAGCGAAGCCAAATCCGATATTCAAATCGGTATGGTTACTGACGTAGGCGGCGTAAACGACAAGTCCTTTAACCAATCCGCTTGGGAAGCTCTTCAAGCAACCAATACAGAAACAGGTGCAAAAGTTAAATACCTGCAAAGTAAATCGGATGAAGAATATATTCCAAACTTGAACGAATTTGTTAAAGGTGGATATAACCTGACTTGGGGTATCGGTTATCAGTTGGAAAAAGCGATCAAAGCAGTAGCTGATCAAAATCCGGATGCCAAACTTGCAATCATCGACAGCGTAGTGGATGCACCTAACGTGAAATCCGTAACATTCGCTGAAGAAGAAGGTTCTTTCCTCGTAGGTGTTGTTGCTGGTTTGACAACAAAAACAAATAAAGTTGGTTTTGTAGGCGGAGCAGAGAGCACACTGATTAAAAAGTTTGAAGTAGGTTTCAGAGAAGGGGTTAAAGCAGTTAACCCTGACGCTCAATTTATTCCAAACTACACAGGTGCTTTTGACAAGCCTGACCTGGGTAAAGCTGCAGCTGCTACATTGTACAACCAAGGCGTAGACATCATTTTCCACGCTTCAGGTGCAACTGGTAACGGTGTGTTTAAAGAAGCAGATGCTCGTAAGAAACAAGGTCAGGATGTATGGGTAATCGGTGTCGATAAGGACCAATCCCTGGAGTTCGGTGATGAAGTAACGCTGACTTCCATGATTAAAAAAGTGGATGAAGCAGTTAAACGTGTTAATAAAGAAGTGATTGACGGAACATTCAAAGGTGGAGCAGAAACATTGACTTTGAAAGATAACGGCGTAGGCATTGCAGATACTTCCAGTAAAAACGTGAAGCCTGACGTTTTGGCCAAAGTTGACGAATACAAAGAAAAAATCATCAGCGGCGAAATCAAAGTACCTAAAGAGTAATAATGCAGGTGTTTGAAATTGCTGAATATAATTATCAGGGCCGGTCTTGACCGGCCTTGTGATTGTAAAGACAGGAACATTTGATCAAGCCATCATAACATTTGTACAAGGTGACATTTGTAACACTGCTCCGGATCGGAGCTTTTCTTAAGATAATAGAGTTTTAAGATATTTTCAGCGGAGCTGAACAACTGTATTATCGCAAGAAAAATTTCAGTAAAGTGCGATCTTTCTTCCATAAAGTACGTCGATAGACGTTTTTTTTTACGTTTGCGGAACCACACTATATCAGTTATAAGGGTGATTACATGGGTGCAGCAACCCCCGTCGTTGAGTTGAAACAGATAACGAAGCGTTTCCCAGGCATTGTTGCCAACGACGCCATCAGCCTTCAGCTTCAGAAAGGCGAGATTCATGCTCTACTGGGCGAAAACGGCGCTGGTAAGTCAACATTAATGAATATTGTTTTTGGTCTCTATCAGCCAGATGAAGGTTCCATTGAAGTGAATGGCAAACCTGTCATCATCGATAGTCCTAACCGGGCAATCGATCTTGGCATCGGTATGGTGCATCAGCATTTTAAGCTTGTACAGCCGTTCACGGTAACAGAGAACATTATTTTGGGATCCGAGCCTAAGAAGGGTCTCAATATTAACTATAAAAAGGCTGCTGCAGAAGTACAGCGATTGTCCGAGCAGTATGGGCTTAAGGTTAACCCTCATGCCAAAATTCATGATATCTCTGTCGGTATGCAGCAGCGTGTTGAGATTGTTAAAACATTGTACCGCGGTGCGGACATTCTGATCTTCGATGAACCTACAGCGGTACTTACACCGCAGGAAATCAAAGAGCTGATGGTTATCATGAAAAAACTTGTTGCAGAAGGCAAGTCGATTATTCTCATTACCCATAAGCTGAAAGAAATCATGGAGATTTCGGATACAGTAACCATTATTCGTCGTGGCAAGGTCATTGATTCCGTCAAAACATCGGAAACGAATCCGAATGAACTGGCAGAGAAAATGGTTGGCCGCAACGTTACGTTCAAAGTGGACAAGAAGCCTGCCACGCCTGGAGCCAATGTGCTTGAGGTCAGCAAGTTGATGTCCAAAAACAAAGAAGGAATCGCAGTACTGAACGAATTCAATCTGAATGTGCGTGCCGGAGAAATTGTCGGTATTGCCGGCGTTGACGGTAATGGCCAGAGTGAATTAATTGAAGCTCTTACTGGCCTGCGTAAAGTCGACAGTGGATCAATCCGCCTGCAGGGGAAAGAACTGTCCAACCACTCTCCGCGTCATATATCCGAGGCGGGTGTCGCACACATTCCAGAGGACAGACATAAGCATGGGCTTGTTCTGGATTTTTCGGTGAGCGAAAATATCGTTCTGGAGTCATATTACAAGGAACCGTATACGCGCAAAGGTTTCCTTAACTTTGAGGCAATCAAAAAGCAGGCCAAGCGGCTTGTTGAAGCATTTGACGTGCGTACACCGAGCATCGAGACAAAAGCGCGTTCGCTGTCCGGAGGAAACCAGCAGAAGGCCATTATCGCCCGTGAGGTCGATAAAAACCCTGAATTGCTGATTGCGGCTCAGCCAACTCGTGGACTGGACGTAGGAGCTATCGAGTTTGTACAGAAGCAATTGATCGCACAACGAGACCAGGGGAAGGCCGTGCTGCTTATTTCGTTCGAGTTGGATGAGATCATGAACGTTTCGGACCGCATTGCGGTGATCTACGAAGGACAGATCGTAGGTGAGGTGCTGCCGGAAGAAACCAATGACAGGGAGCTCGGCTTGATGATGGCGGGCAGCACCCAAAAGAGAGGTACTGTGCATGAATAAAGTATTAAAATGGTTTACCCGGGATTCATTTATTATGCCAGTCGTGGCGATTCTGATGGGACTCATTCTCGGGGGAATTGTTATGATGATTGGTGGATATAACCCATTTGAAGCGTATGGTGCATTGTTTAAAAAGGTGTTTGGCGATATGTACAACTTCGGTGAAGCTGTTCGTGAGATGACACCACTCATCATGACAGGGCTCGCGTTTGCTTTTGCCGCTCGCGCCGGACTGTTTAATATTGGGGGCGAAGGACAGTTTCTCGTAGGTATGACTGCTGCTACCTTCGTAGGTGTGAAGTTCGCAGGTCTGCCTATTTATATTCACGCGCCTCTGGCGTTGATTGCGGGTGCGGTGTTTGGCGGACTTTGGGCTGCCATTGCAGGTTATTTGAAGGCTGCTCGCGGGGTTAATGAAGTAATCAGCAGTATTATGCTCAACTGGATCGGATTGTATCTGGCCAACCTTATCGTAAGACAGTTCTTACTGCTTCCAGGCGACAATCGTTCAGCAGATATCAGCGACACGGCATCCATTAGTTTGACTTGGCTTTCTGAATTAATGGGGGACTCCCGCGTTCATATGGGAACGTTGATTGCGATCGTGATGGCTGTAGTCTTTTATATTTATATGTGGAAAACGAAGCAGGGTTTTGAAATTCGCGCTGTAGGTCTCAACTCGAACGCAGCAGAATATGCAGGGATGAGTGTTAATCGAAATATTGTAAAAGCGATGTTTATTAGCGGTATGCTTGCAGGTTTGGGCGGCGCTTTTCAAATTTTGGGTGTATTCCACTATCAATCCTTAATGACGGGTTCACCTGGAACAGGATTTGATGGTATAGCCGTAGCATTGATTGGTTTGAATCATCCATTTGGTGTATTGCTGGGGGCAGTTCTATTTGGAACTCTCACATACGGTTCAGCAGGAATGAGCTTTGCTGCGGATGTACCGCCGGAGATTATTCGGATTGTCATCGGTTCGATTATCTTTTTCATTGCAGCACAAGGCATCGTGCGCTGGATTCTTAAACCGTTCTATTCCAAGCGCAAGAAAGAGAAGGTGTTGTAGATGGACTTGTTGACAATCGGGCAAATTATTAATACGACGCTTGTCTTTGCTACGGCATTGATTTTTGCTTCCCTCGGGGGGATTTTTTCGGAAAAATCCGGAGTAACAAACCTTGGTCTTGAAGGTTTTATGGTGTTCGGTGCTTTTGCGGCCGGTATTGGGGCTCACTATGCTCAGGAAGCGGGTATGGGCGGAACGACAGCAGCATGGATGGGAGTCCTGCTTGCTATAGTCATTGGTGTGCTCGTTTCACTTATTCATGCAGTGGCCTCGATCACGTTTAAAGCTGACCAAATTATCAGCGGTATCGTAATTAACTTTTTGGCAGCAGGAAGTACGCTGTACATGGTAAAACTGCTGTTTGAAGGTTCTGGAGATTCACCTCTGGTTCAAGGATTTAACAAATTCAATGTGCCTTTTCTTGAGGATATTCCTTTGCTCGGAGAAGCGCTCTTCAAAAATGTTTATCCACCAACGTATTTGGCAATATTATTTGTGTTTTTGACCTATTACATTATGTTCAAAACACCTTTTGGCCTTCGTCTGCGTGCAGTGGGTGAACATCCAAGTGCGGCCGATACAGTAGGTATTAAAGTGCGTCGTTACCGTTATATCGGTGTGATGATCAGTGGAGCACTTGCAGCCGTCGGCGGCGCAGCCATTACACTGACGACGACAGGGACTTTTTCGCACAATACGGTATCGGGACAAGGTTTTATTGCTATAGCAGCGATGATTTTTGGTAAATGGAATCCGATCGGGGCTTTTGGAGCAGCGGCATTTTTCGGATTTTCTCAAGCCATTCGAAACTATGTGCAAAATTTTGAATGGACCCAAAGTATTCCCCAGGAAATTATCTACATGCTGCCTTACTTGCTGACACTTATTGTGCTTGTAGCAGCAGTGGGACGTTCTTCGGCGCCATCTGCACTGGGAGAACCGTATGATCCGGGTAAGAGGTAATAAATATACGATTTAATGCTGTATCAGGAATACGTTATACACAAGAGGTCCGCAATCGAGCGGGCCTTTTTTGTATTTGTTTCTAAGCACCCAACTTTTTCGGTATGGACAAAGAAACAGGCGAATCCAGTCTTGGACGAATACACTGTTTTGAATGATCCGAGGAGGAGGGATAGTATGAAAAAACATGTCATGCGTACTGAAGCGATGAAACTCATAGGCAAAAACATTGTTGCGATCAAAAAAGACGGTACTCGGGTTACAGGGAAACTGCTAAAAGTATCAGGCAGCAAACTCGTTCTCAAGCGTCTCGGCGGAAAAAAAGTACGTACCAAGGCCATTTTACCTCTGGTATTGTTTGATTTACTGGCGATTGCAACGCTGCCTTACGCTTATGGTCCAGGTCCTGGTTACGGTCCGGGGTATGGTTCGGGTCCGAAACCTGGATACGGTCCTGGTTATGGACCCGGTTATGGTCCGGGACCGGGATATGGCCCGGGCCCAGGATACGGTCCTTATGGTCCAGGTCCTAGACCACCAGGCATTTTCTAGAAGAAACTAGAGTCTTTTTTCCATTTCGTAACAGCGGCTCACCATAATATATCTTAGGTTTTGATATCCGTTTTTTTGGTAAAACTGAAATCCTTTTGTGTTGCCCTCGTCCACCATAACTTTGGATTTTCGGCAGCCGCGAGATACCGCAAAGCTCTCTGCTTTATGCAGTAACGTCTGTCCGTAACGTTTGCGCTGTTCTTTGGTGCTCACGGCCATCATATCGACGTAGAGCAGTTCTCCATGCATGAGAAAATGAATGAATGCGACAGCAGCTTGATTTGGCTCCGGCGAGATGACAAAGGTCATGCCCCTGTTCATCCGCAGGGGTATTTCTTTGCGTATTTTATGGATCTCCTTCTCACTCATATGTGATAGAGGAACAAGCTGCGTGTCAATCAGCTTCATAATGGCGCCGTCATCCAGTTTGGATGAACGCTGACGAATAATCATGCGGAGCCTCCTTTCAGGGCCAGTTGTGCAGCCTGTATATCCTATGCCTGAGGCGAGATAAAAGGTGACTGTATGAAGGCGGAGGCTCAGGGTAAAAATAGGGTGAAGAGAGTCTGCAAAAAGAGGTTTGTACAATTTTATCAAAAACAGGTATTGACTTATCGGTTGGAGGAATCATATAATGTTCCTAACATTTAACGAGAATATTTTATCGGCTATGAAGAGGACGAAGTTTTAAGGGCTCTTTTGCTCAGAGAGTGGCTGGATTTGCTGAAACCACCACCATTATCCCTTATATACGAGCTCACCTCGGAGCTGTTTTCCTGAAAAGCATTGGATCGTCAAATCCTTGCGTATTAGGGGGAATCGTAAGTCTGCGTTACAGACAACAGGTATGGGAGACGACTGTGTTCGTTTGAACATCGTTTTGTTATACCTGGTAAGGTCCGTTATTGCGAAATTTCGGACAAAGTTGGGTGGTACCACGGAAGCGATAACCTTTCGTCCCTCGCAAGCATGAACTTGTTTGCAGGGATGGAAGGTTTTTTTTGTAACTTTGAATGTCAGAATGGTGTAAATTCCGAGGGGAGGATGACTGATGGGAGCTCAAATTCCAGAAGTACGATCAACAGATGAATTACGTGAAAAATGGATGAAGCCGGAGGTCATTAGCGGTTCCGAGATTCTGCTGAGAAGTTTGCTGCTTGAAGGTGTGGATTGTGTCTTCGGTTATCCAGGCGGAGCAGTATTGTACATTTACGATGCGATGTATGGTTTTGAAGATTTCAAACACGTTTTGACTCGTCACGAGCAAGGTGCCATTCACGCGGCTGACGGTTATGCCCGTGCGAGCGGCAAAGTGGGGGTCTGCATCGCAACCTCTGGTCCGGGTGCTACGAACCTTGTTACAGGCATTGCAACGGCGTATATGGATTCCGTACCTTTGGTGGTTATCACAGGTAATGTCGTATCAAGCCTCATCGGTTCGGATGCTTTCCAGGAAGCCGATATTACCGGAATCACGATGCCGATCACGAAACACAGTTATCTGGTCAAAGACGTAAAAGACCTGCCGGGTATCATCCATGAAGCATTCCATATTGCGAATACCGGACGTAAAGGACCTGTATTAATCGATATTCCAAAAGACGTATCGGCGAACAAAACGTTGTTTGAACCAAGCACCGAACCTGTTGTTCTCAGAGGGTACAATCCACGGACGGTACCAAACAAATTACAGGTAGATCGCTTGGCGCAGGCCATTCAGGAAGCGGAACGCCCAATGATTATTGCAGGTGGCGGTGTAGTTTACTCTGGCGGACACGAAGCACTTTTCGAGTTTGTAGAGAAGACAGGCATTCCGATCACGACAACCCTTCTTGGACTTGGCGCTTTCCCTAGTGGTCATGAGCTTTGGACAGGGATGCCGGGCATGCACGGAACGTACACTTCGAATCTGGCGATACAGCAATCCGATCTGCTGATTAATATTGGAGCACGCTTCGATGACCGGGTTACAGGGAAATTGGATGGGTTCGCGCCGCATGCGAAAGTTGTTCATATCGATATCGACCCTGCAGAGATCGGTAAAAATATCGCGACAGATATCCCGATCGTAGGTGATGTGAAAACGGTACTGGAGATTGCCAATAAGGAAGTGCAGCGTGCTGAGCGTGCGGATGCATGGCGAGACCAGATCAAACAGTGGAAGCAGGAAAAACCTTACAGCTACACAGATTCTGATGAAGTATTGAAACCACAGTGGGTTATTGAAATGTTGAACGACACTACCAAAGGTGAAGCTATCGTAACCACCGATGTTGGGCAGCATCAGATGTGGGCAGCTCAGTACTACAAGTTCAATCAACCGCGGTCTTGGGTTACGTCAGGTGGACTCGGAACCATGGGCTTCGGCTTCCCTTCTGCGATCGGTGCTCAAATGGCCAATCCGGATCGATTGGTTATTTCCATCAACGGAGATGGCGGAATGCAGATGTGTTCTCAGGAACTCGCTATCTGCGCAATTAACAACATTCCGGTTAAAATTGTAATTATTAACAACGAAGTACTTGGAATGGTTCGTCAGTGGCAGGAACTGATTTACGAAAATCGATACAGTCACATCGACCTGGCAGGGAGCCCTGATTTTGTGAAGCTGGCGGAGGCCTACGGCGTGAAGGGGCTGCGCGCAACAAACAAGGAAGAAGCAGAGCGTGCTTGGCAGGAAGCTTTGGATACACCAGGGCCAGTCGTTGTCGAATTTGTAGTACGCAAGGATGAAAATGTTTATCCAATGGTTCCGCAGGGAGCAACAATCGATCAAATGCTGATGGGAGATGCTGAGGAATGATAAGACATACGATTTCGATATTGGTTAATGACCAGCCAGGTGTCCTTCAGCGTGTATCCGGATTGTTTGGTCGACGCGGCTATAACATTGAAAGTATTACGGTAGGTCAATCTGAAGAGCCAGGTCTTTCCCGGATGGTCATTGTTACGATGGGTGACGACAAAACGATCGAGCAAATTGAGAAACAGCTCTATAAAATTATCGATGTTATCAAAGTGGTTGACTTCAGCCTCAAACCGATGGTTGCCCGTGAACTTGCACTGATCAAGGTAAAAGCCGAGCCTTCTGAGCGTCCGGAAATTTTGGGTGTAGTGGAAACATTCCGAGCATCGGTTGTCGATGTAGGCCCAGCAAGCCTGATGGTACAGGCGGTTGGGGATACGGACAAAATTGATGCCATGATTGAACTGCTCAAGCCTTATGGCATTCGTGAACTATCGCGTACAGGTGTAACGGCATTGGTACGGGGTAACGTCTAGAGGTATAATGCAATCAAGATGGGTTGATTCATACATGAACACAATGATTTACTTGTGAAAATGCACAGTTAGCGTAAAATAAACGTTATGTGATAGAGATGGGTCAGTCCCGTCATTTCTGTAAAGTAACATTTTAGTGATGTAACGCTTGAAAAGAGAGCCACACCCCCGCATTAACGAGCGGGTGTCTGAACGGATCGGATCATGTGCAGCGGTACCCGCATCAATCATGCAGTTTTTTACAAGATGCGAAGGTTATCGGTCCATTGAGACACCCGCTCATTAATGAAGGGTTCTTTACAATACAAAGGAGGACTTATAACATGCCAGTAACTACTTATTATGAACAGGATGCAGAGCTTAGCGTATTGAAAGGAAAAACGATCGCGGTGATCGGATATGGCAGCCAAGGTCATGCTCAGGCACAAAACCTGCGTGACAGCGGATTGAACGTAGTTATCGGACTTCGTGAAGGTAAATCTTTTGACGCTGCTAAAAATGATGGATTTGAAGTGTTGTCTCCGGCTGAAGCAACTAGCCGTGCAGATGTGGTTCAAATCTTGCTGCCGGATGAAACTCAAGCTTCTGTATACAAAAACGAAATCGAACCAAACCTGAAAAAAGGCGCAGCACTGCTCTTCTCTCACGGTTTCAACGTTCACTTCGGCCAAATCGTTGCTCCAAAAGACAGCGATGTACTGCTGGTAGCTCCTAAGTCCCCTGGCCACATGGTACGTCGTACCTATGTAGAAGGATTCGGTGTTCCTGGTCTGATCGCGATCGAAAAAGATGCAACAGGTAAAGCGAAAGACATCGGTCTCGCTTATGCAAAAGGAATCGGCTGCACACGTGCAGGCGTAATCGAAACTTCCTTCCGTGAAGAAACAGAAACAGACTTGTTCGGTGAGCAAGCGGTTCTGTGTGGCGGTGTAAGTGCCCTCGTTAAAGCTGGATTCGAAACGTTGACAGAAGCTGGATATGCTCCTGAAATGGCATACTTCGAGTGTCTGCACGAATTGAAACTGATCGTTGACATGATGTATGAAGGTGGACTTGCAAGCATGCGTGATTCCATCAGCAACACAGCAGAGTACGGTGACTATGTAACTGGACCTCGCGTTGTTACAGAAGATACGAAGAAAGCGATGAAAGAAGTGCTTTCCGATATCCAACAAGGTAAATTCGCACGTGACTTCATCCTGGAGAACCAATCCGGTCGTGCATTCCTGACGGCAACACGCCGCAACGAAGCTGAACACCCAATCGAAGTGGTTGGCGGACAATTGCGCGAAATGATGCACTGGATCAAAAAATAAGCAGTCATTTGGCTCGCTTTTTGAACAAGCATTGTAAAAGATCCAAGGAGCTTAGAGCGTGAACTGGGAATAGCGGCCGTGCTTATGCGTGAGCCGCTATTCTGGTTTGCGGGAAGCTATAAATAAAGCAGGAGGTGCGAAGCGTGCGTAAAATCTATGTATTTGACACAACGCTGCGTGATGGAGAGCAATCTCCAGGAGTCAATCTGAACACTCGTGAGAAAGTGGAGATTGCCCATCAACTGGAGCGGCTTGGCATTGACCGGATGGAGGCAGGTTTCCCGGCAGCATCTCCAGGTGACCTTGCCGCAGTTAACGCCGTAGCGAAAGCGGTTAAAAATGTTACGGTAATTGGCTTGTCCCGTTCGAGAGAGCAGGACATTGATGCGGTGAGGGAAGCGCTTAAAGGCGCACAGGACCCTTGTATTCACGTGTTTTTAGCGACCTCGCCGATCCATCGCCAGCACAAGCTGCGCATGGATAAAGGACAGGTGCTGGATACAGCACGTTCTGCCATTCGTTATGCGAAGAAGACATTTTCGAAAATTGAATTTTCCTTGGAGGATGCAGGGCGTACCGAGTATGATTTCCTCGTGGAAATGGTGAATATGGCGGTTGAAGAGGGTGCTTCGGTCGTCAATATTCCAGATACGGTCGGTTATCTGAGTCCGTACGAATACGGAAATATTTTCAAACATCTGAAGGAAAATGTTCACAATATCGATAAGGTTCAGCTGAGTGCCCACTGTCATAACGATCTGGGTATGGCCACTGCCAATACACTTGCAGCCATCCTTAATGGCGCAGATCAAATCGAAGGAACGATCAACGGAATTGGAGAGCGTGCAGGTAACACGGCGATTGAAGAAATCGCAATGGCGCTGGAAACACGTCAGGAGTTTTTCCAGGCGAAAACAACGCTGCAGTTGTCAGAAATTGCACGTACCAGCCGTTTGGTCAGCCGTTTGACGGGTATGGTTGTTCCAGGGAACAAAGCGATTGTTGGCGCTAACGCCTTTGCGCACGAGTCTGGTATTCACCAGGATGGCATGCTGAAGGAAAAAACCACCTATGAAATCATGACGCCAGAAACGATTGGGCTTAAAGAGAGCAAGCTGGTGCTGGGTAAACACTCCGGTCGCCACGCGTTCCGCGAGCGCTTGATTGACCTCGGCTATGAGCTGGACGAAGAGGCGTTGAACCGTGCTTTTGCACAATTTAAAGATCTGGCAGACAAGAAAAAAGAAGTTACCGATGAAGACCTGCTTGCTGTAATCGAGGAAAAATTGCAGGATGCTCCTGAGGTGTACAAACTGGAATCCATCTTTGTTACGTATGGTGATGAATCCGTGCCTACGGCTAAAGTTCGCATTGCGATGCTGGATGGCGCAGCGGTGGAGAAACAGGCTGAAGGCAATGGTTCAGTGGATGCGATCTATAACGCTATCGATCAAGTGAGTGGGGAAGAGGTCACGCTGTCGGATTATTCCATCAAATCGGTAACACATGGCAAGGATGCCCTTGGTGAAGTTCATGTCGTGCTGACTCAAAATCAGGTTTCTGTTCAAGGACGCGGGGTGAGCACAGATATTCTTGGTGCTAGTGCTCGTGCGTACGTAGACGGTTTGAACCAATTGATTGAGAAGCGCAAAACGTACACGAACCGTGTTAACGTTAATTTGTAGAAGAATACTGCACCGCGTGCTTAAAGCACAATTTCAGGCCTGCTAACTAGGCGTGTACAGTACAACAGCTAAAGCCGAAAATATTAAAAAGTCTGCCCCCTCTGAAGTCAACTGTATCCTAAAGTATAGACGTGATGAAGTCTATCTATTATGAGCACAGTTCAACGGGGGGCAGACTTTTTTTATTACAATTTTACCATGCGTATGCGTTAGGAGCGTGCCCACCAGGCCCAGGGAAGATCTCATCCAGACGTTTGAGGGTGGATTCATCCAGTGTCAGGTCGAGACATTTCAGGGCGCTTTCGAACTGCTCGAGTGTACGGGGACCAATAATTGGTGCAGTCACAGCCGGATTGGCAGCTACCCAAGCAAGGGCAACCGTATCCTGCGGCTCACCCAGATCACGGCACAGCGCAGCAAAATCTTCAAGCTGTGTCTGATGCTGCTCAATGCGTTCTGCAATGCCTCCGCTGCGTGTTCCTTCAAGCTTCTGCATCGCATTACGTCCAAGCAATCCGCCATCGAGCGGGCTCCATGGAATAACGCCGAGCCCGAGCGCTTTAGCGGCCGGTAATACCTCCAGTTCAGGCAGACGGCAGTTCAGGCTGTATTTATGCTGCTCGGATACAAGACCGAGGAAGTGACGATTCTTCGCTTCACTCTGGGCAAGCGCGATCTGCCAAGCGGCGAAGTTACTTGAGCCGACATATCCAATTTTGCCCTGATATACGGCATGTTCAAATGCTCCCCACAGCTCGTCCCACGTAATAACCGGATCGACATGATGCATCTGGTACAGCTCAATATGATCGGTTTGCAGACGCTGCAGCGAACCTTCGAGGTGGCGTCTGATTTTGTATGCGGAGAGCCCCGCCTCGTTGTTGGGGCCATCTGTTTCATCATGCATGGAACCATAGACTTTGGTAGCAAGCACAACCTTTTCACGTCTGCCGCCGCCTTGTTTGAACCATCGCCCGATAATCTTTTCCGTAAGACCGGAATTTTCACCCCAGCCATAAATGTTAGCGGTATCAAAAAAGTTAACACCTGCATCCAGCGCTGCGTCCATAATGCGGAAAGCTTCTTTCTCGTCGGTGGCCGGCCCGAAATTCATCGTACCCAGACAGATGCGGCTGACTTTAAGGCCTGATTTACCTAAATAAGAATAATGCATGGTGAACATCCCTCCAGCATACCTGATTTGATTTCAGCTATATTTTAACTTACCCTGTCCTGACGAACAACTTTAAAGCTAGGATTCGCCCCCTTATAGGTAAAAACTATTAAAGTCATAGATTGTATATCTTGGTCAAATGACCGCAGAATATGATACAAAGAAGAGAGTTATTTATGAGACGATGTTTTACACAGTCACAATCGATTGGCAGATAAGTGACGAATGAAGATGAGGGAGTGGACAACCTATGGCAGACGTGAAAAAAATTGCAGTAATCGCAGGTGACGGAATTGGTCCTGAAGTTGTGGCCGAGGCGGAGAAAGTTTTGAAACGTACGGAGGAAGTATTCGGTTATCGCTTTGAAACTGAGCATGCACTCTTTGGTGGTATTGCCATCGATGAGAAAGGTACACCGCTTCCGGAAGAAACACTGACTGTATGTAAAAATGCAGATGCAGTGCTGCTCGGAGCAGTAGGCGGACCGAAATGGGACAATAACAGCAAGGAGCTTCGTCCTGAAACAGGACTGCTGGGCATTCGCAAAGCGCTCGGTCTATTCTCTAATTTGCGTCCGGCTGTCGTATTCGACTGCTTGAAAGACGCTTCCACCCTAAAACCGGAAGTGCTTGAAGGCACAGACTTGATGGTCGTTCGTGAACTGACAGGCGGAATTTATTTCGGTGAGAAGTTCAGACGTGAAAGTGCACAGGGCGAAGAGGCAGTGGATACTTGTGCTTACAACGTATCTGAAGTAGAACGCATCGTTCGTCAGGCCTTTGAGATTGCTCAGGGCCGCCGTAAAAAGCTGGCTTCCGTTGATAAAGCGAACGTGCTGGAAACGTCCCGCCTCTGGCGTGAAGTGGTTAACCGGGTAGCTCCGGATTACCCGGATGTTGAACTGGAACACGTGCTTGTAGATAACTGTGCGATGCAGCTGCTGCGTCGTCCGGCAAGCTTCGATGTTATTGTAACGGAAAATATGTTTGGCGACATTTTGAGTGATGAAGCGGCAATGCTTACAGGTTCCATCGGTATGCTTGCTTCCGCATCGCTGGGTGAAGGCAGCTTCGGACTCTACGAACCGGTACACGGTTCTGCGCCGGATATTGCCGGCCAAGGCTTGGCTAACCCGATTGCAACCATCCTGTCTCTGGCGTTGATGTTCCGTACAACGTTTGGATATGCAGAAGGTGCTGATGCAATTGAAGAGGCTGTAGCGAATGTTCTGAACGCAGGTCACCGTACAAGTGACATCGCCGTCGACAAGAGCAAAGCGATCAGCACCACCGAGATGGGCGACCTGATTGTCGCAGCTATTCAGAAAAAGGCTTAAATTTCCGTTTCAGCCTGTCCGCGTATTGAAACATTAAACATATCTCAGGATACAGTCCTGTGCTTCGTATAAGAAACAGCCCTTTGATACCCTAGTAGAACGTCTTTTGGTTTCTAATAGCGGAAAATGCAGAGGGCTGTTCCTTTCTCATTTTTCGTTTAAATTCGGCACGGAAATTTCTTATTTATAATTATTATAAAAAAATAACGTTTATAATCTTGACTTTGAGAAGTGCGGATGATAACATTTTATTTGTACTTGAGAACAAGTATCAAAACAATTAATGACAGGACAAGCGCTTGCGTGTATCCTGATGATGAGCAATCCGCACGGATGCTTACATAATCCCAAAGGAGGAATTTTTAGTTATGGCAGAACGTTTGGTAGGTAGACCGGCACCAGATTTCGCAATGGAAACAGTATCAGGAGACGGACAAGATTTTGGTTCCGTTAAACTGTCCGATTACCGCGGTAAATGGCTTGTATTCTTCTTTTATCCTTTGGACTTCACATTTGTGTGCCCAACAGAGATTACAGCTTTGAGCGACGCTTCCGAGCAATTCAAAGCTTTGGATACAGAAATTCTTGGCGTGAGCGTAGACTCCGTACACAGCCACAAAGCATGGATCAACACACCAAAAGACAGCAATGGTCTTGGTCAATTGAACTTCCCGCTTGCTTCCGACATCACGAAGCAAGTAGCTAAAGATTATGGTGTTCTGATCGAAGAAGAAGGCGTAGCACTGCGCGGTCTGTTTATCATCGATCCAGAAGGCGAACTGAAATACCAAGTGGTTAACCACAACGATGTAGGCCGTAGTGTTGAAGAAACACTTCGCGTACTGCAAGCACTGCAATCCGGCGGATTGTGTGCAATGAACTGGAAACCAGGCGACAGCAACCTGTAAGCCAGGTTTACTTGAACGGTTTATGTTCAAGCCCTCATCCCACTCGGGATTGAGGGCTTTTTGCAACCTTTTTCCACAGCAGAACGTTAACTTTATCAAGGTGTTTGAACAAGCTGCCAAGCGTGTTAATAATGTAATAGAAGAATGATTTCTTTTTTATAAGAGGAAAGAGGAATTGAAGGCTTATAAAGCGAATAGGGTATGGAAACCCGGTAATTATTCCGGTAATCCGCATTTATAATTTGCATATGAATGTGATACACTGTTTGAACGATTCCCTTTCGGAAGTTTTTGAAGTGCACGGGTTGTGTCTACACAAAAATCCCGGCACCTAATAAGGAGGGTGAACAAAGATGAGTTACTGTTGTGGGGCAAGTATGGTTGGAACGAAGGGCACGCTGAAGCATTACCGCACCCAGGTTCATAATGTTCCCCTGCTGTTCTGTCCGGTGTGTCACCGGGTTGAGGTGCACTACAAGGTTGAGAATGAGTATGAGATTCTTGCTGAGTATGCACATGGTGATGGAGCTTCTGAGATTGATTTTCAAGACTATGTGACAGAAGATGAGGATGCAATCTTTGAGAATTGCGTAAATCGTGAAAGTGAAGATGCGATGGTCATCGTTCAGCGTCAGATTGATATGTCACTTGATCTGCTGCGGCTCGCCAAGGAAATGAAAGATGAGAAATGGGAGAGCGAACTGAAACGCCGCCTTGCTGTCATGAGTCAGCGGAAATTGAAAATTCAACATAACAAGACCGGACTATAGATTGCAGTTGAGATGTTATGTCAGTGAACGATTGTCAGAAAATACGAAACGAAGCTGGTTTTCCTTTAAGGTGAAGAGGCTTCGTTTTTTGTGTTTTTTAAATAGATTCATGGATTATTTGCAAAATAACTCCCATTCGACACTTTCTCCGATTGACTCTATTCCCTAAACTTGTCTATGATAAAAACAGACTTGCAAAAGAGGCGGAGCAAAATAAAGGGTTTTCGTTTGGGAATTGGAAAAGGTTAGAAAGGAACAAACGTATATGATTTTTCCGGACTTTCTTTGGATTAACCGGATTAGACCAGCTTACGTTCCGGACATGCCATCCATATTTTCGGCTCAGCCCCCTGATGAAAGGGACCCGGTAATCAACAACCCAATCGGCCCTTCCTGTTTCTGTGATGATATGATGTCCGAACGGCAAAGTTTATCATTTACGTGAAAAGGAGGAACCTGAAGTGATTAGTGAATTTCAGGATACAGTGCCTCAACCAACGGACGTGCTTCCTCAAGTGCATCTGGATAACAATAAGTACGAAAATGTGCTGGAACACATGGATAGCGGCATCATGCTGTTTGACAATCTCGGTATCTTGACGTTTATTAATGTTCAGATGGCCAAACTGCTGGAACTGCCGAGAGATCTGTTAAGCGGCTGTACGTTAATGCAGATGCTGCGTCTGCCACAGATGAGCCGGTTTAAGAAAAAGAAAATTCTGAGGATTTACCGGGAGACGATCTTTCATCGTAAGCGCTATCATGAATTGACGGATGAGTATGGAAGACACTGGCTGGTAACGGTGACTTACGGCGATCAGATGGATGGTGATTTTCTATTCAGCGTCAAGGATGTATCGGATTACAAGCAGATTGAGCAAACCGCCTATCAAAATGACAAACTTGCTATGCTTGGCCGCATCTCCGCGTCAATTGCCCATGAAATTCGTAATCCGTTAACAGCTATTCGCGGATTTATCCAGCTGCTCCGGCCCCATCTGCTGCAGCTTGGCAAGGATGAGTACGCACGAATCATCCTAACGGAGATTGACAGGGCAAATGATATCATCTATGAGTTTTTGAATTCCTCCAAACCTTCGGCTCCGCAAAAAACGGTTATAACCGTAGAGTCTTTGCTTAAAGAAGTCGTTCTGCTGACCGAGAGTGAAGGGCTGATGAAAGGGTGCGAAATTCTGCTGGAGGTGGATGACACTCCGCTGCATGTGTCCATCGATGTGAAACAGATCAAACAGGTCATCTTGAATATTGTCAAAAATGCTATGGACGCGATCGAAGAAGTAGGTGAAGAGTATACAGGCAGGATTCGGATCACGACAGCTACGGAAAACAATTTTGTACAGATCACGATCGCTGATAATGGCCGCGGCATGGATCACAACACCTTGGTACGTCTGTTCGATCCATTCTTTACGACGAAAGAGAGCGGAACAGGTCTGGGACTCTCCGTGAGCTACCGTATCATTAAAAATCATGGAGGCACGATCTCAGTAGACAGCCAAAAGGGAGAAGGCACCAGCTTTGTGATCAAGCTTCCATTGGTATAATGGCACAAATGATGTCAGAAGGGATCGGTATCCTGCCGGTTCCTTTGTTTTTTGTTGGAACAAATAGGGTTATAGTTAGAAATGAATGCGAATACATATGCATCACGGAAGGAAGGGATTAGAAGTGAATATACACGATATGGAACAGATGAATGCACAATTAATTGAACATGCAGGTAGAGTGATTGTGGGTAAAGCTCATACGATGGAACTTATTTTGACAGCGATCATTGCGTCCGGCCATGTGCTTCTTGAAGATGTACCCGGCACGGGCAAAACGATGCTCGCGAAATCCATTGCTTCTTCACTGGACTGCACATTCCAGCGGATCCAATTTACTCCTGATCTGCTGCCATCCGATCTGACAGGCATTCATTTCTACAATCAAAAATCAGGAGACTTTGAATTCAGACCTGGCCCGCTGTTTGCAAATCTTGTGCTGGCAGACGAGATTAATCGGGCCACGCCGCGGACGCAGTCCAGCTTGCTGGAATGTATGGAAGAACGTCAGATCAGTATAGACGGTTCAACGAGACAGCTCGAAAGACCGTTTATCGTTATCGCTACGCAGAACCCCATTGATAATCAAGGGACATTTCCACTGCCGGAAGCCCAGATGGACCGCTTTATGATGAAGATTCGTATGGGGTATCCAACCGGGGAAGAAAGTATAGAGATATTGCGAAGAACCGTGGCCAGCCGCTCTGTAGATGAGCTGTCCGCCATTATTCCGCGTGAACAGCTTATGGAAGCCCAGGAAGCGTATAAAACCGTTACCGTAAACGAAGATCTCATGCATTACATCGTACAGCTCACTGAGGCGACCCGAAAACATGCTGAACTGTCGCTTGGCGTCAGTCCGCGGGGTGCACAGGCGCTTTTGAAAGCTAGTCAGGCCTGGGCTGCTCTGCATGGCAGAGACTACGTGGTACCGGATGATATCAAGATATTGGCCGAACCTGTGCTGGCCCATCGACTGGTCTTTCGTAATCGAATCAGACAGCAGGATGGACTTGCGGAACAGATCATTCAGCAGATTTTGAGCCAGACCGAGGTGCCAACCGAGACACTTGCTGCAGGCGGACAATAGGCGTATGGCACTTCTATGGCTTGTCGTCGTAGGGAGTTTAGTCATTGTGCTGCACGGCATATGGTTTGGACGTCCTGTGCTTCAGAATCTCAAGTACAGCAGACAGTTCAGCAAAACGCGCTGTTACGCTGGCGATGAACTGGAGATGGTTGAAACCATATCGAATGAAAAACGAATTTCCGTACCGTGGCTCAGACTTGAGGCAATGATGCCGGCTTCTTTTGTTTTTCGCTCAGGTTCGGGTATGGACATCAGTCAAGGCAATATTTATCAGAACCATAAAAGCATCTTCACATTAAAACCGTACAATCGAATTACGCGTACGCATCCGTTCGTCTGCTCGAGGCGCGGAGTGTATACGATGGATACAGTGACAATGACCGGAGGGGACCTGTTTGGTGTATGGCGCAGCACAAAGCCCATTTCTGTGCAGATGTCAATGGTTGTATACCCTACTTTAGTCAGCATAGAAGATATGCCGGCAATCTATCAGGTATGGCAGGGTGAGGTGGAAGTTTCTCGCTGGATTGTGGAAGATCCGTTCCTGATCTTAGGGGTACGGCCGTATGGTGCTGGTGACCCTATGAATCGTATTCACTGGAAAGCGAGTGCACGTACAGGAGAACTTCAAGTGTACAAGCAGGGTTGGACGGCAGACCCGCAGTCGTGGATTATCGTGAATATCCAAGATTCGGCGGAGATGTGGAGTGTTGTTACGAAGCCTGAGCTGATCGAGCAGGCACTGCGTTATGCAGCCACTGCCGCTGTCGATGCTGTTGGCAGAGGTCTGCCTGCCGGATTTGCCCATAACGGCTATCCTGCTGGGGGTGGTCGCGATGTGGTTCGAATTAAACCGGATTATGGAACACCTCATCTGGAATTGCTGCTGGAGGCAATGGCTGAAACCGAGTTGAAGTGTTTGGTGCCGATGGAGCAGTTTTTGCAGGATGAAGTAAGGTTAAACGAAGAGGAACAGCAGGTCCGCAGCTATTTGTTAATTACGTCCTATGTATCTCCTGCGATGGAGCATGAGATCGGACGTCTGCATGAGCAGGGACACCGGGTAACAATTCTGCCTGTCGAGCAGTCGAAACGTAAAGCGGAGGCGGTGGGCGCATGAGTGATCAAGTCGAAATAAAACAAACATCCCTCATCCCGGTACTGTCTGTCCTTTTGATTGCAATCTACCTGTTTCCGCTCTTCACAGTCACATCGCTCTATACGGAGTCATATTTTCCTTACCTGCTATTTATTTTGTTTGCTCTGACCGCCTGTTCCGCTCAATGGACGAGATATCGATATACGAAATTAGCAGAACAGAGTTCATTCGTTCGAGGTGTTATCGCATCTGCTGCAGGCATTTTGTCAGCACTGGCTTTGGGCACCGTATTAACTCTCTCGCTTCCTGAGGTCATTACGCTTGGAGCAGGAATATTCACTGCCGTATATATAGGTTTGAATTTCGATCCTGCTTACCATTCCATTACGCTGTGGCGCCTGCAGATCACCGGCACCATCAGTGCGATTGTGCTTACGATTGCGGCAGCTCAGATCGAATTCCTGCAGCCGATGCTGCTGTATACAGGGTATGTCTATGCTGCCGGAGTTATCAGCTTTGGATTCTGGATTGTGGGACAGTACAGGGCGCAGCTGGATCGGGCGGTGCTTAACGATGGCAGACGCAGAATGGTACTGAGGGAATTCACGAGGGCGAACCATCGCCGAATCACCTGGATGCTGATTATAACAGCAGGCATTGGTGCTTTTCCAAGTCTCGCTGCCTGGCTTGCACCACTTCGTGATCGTCTGCTGGCGTGGATCAGAGGTTTATTTGGTAATCCTTCTCCGCCGCAGCTGCCTGATACGCCTCAGATGCCTAATGAGCCCATGAATTTGCCTGATGAATTAAGCGGGCCGCCTTCGGAACTGTCGGTGCTCTGGGACATACTCGGCTGGATCGTTTTTGGAGCGGCAGCGGCATTAATTGCTTGGCTTTTATTCAGACTGGGTAGAACGGTCCTAGATAAACTGGCGCAGCGGTTTAAGGGAATGCTGCAGCCTGTGCAGAAGAGACAGGGACCGAAAACGGAATATGTGGATATAAGCGAAACGCTGGAAGCGCCGACCAAAGTCCGCAAGCGCTGGTTTCGTAAGAAGGAGCCTGTTCCAGTTCAGGCTGGAGATCGTATCCGGTATTACTATCGAATGTGGGTGAGCCAGGCCGTGGAGCGCGGCGCCCAGATTGAAAAGTCTCATACACCGCTGGAAGCAGCGAAAACGATCAAGATGAGCCATTCGAAGCCTAAAGACGGGGCAGAGGACGAGATCGCACGGAGGCTCCCAGAAGTCTATAACGCTGTACGTTACGGGGAGAAAGCCGAGGAGAATACCGATATGGTTGAGATGGACCGAATCTGGAAATCTTACAGTAAATAAGCGCGGAATCCCTTTACTTTTCTTGTCACGTTCAAGTATCATGAGAGGAATACACAAGTTGGTCAGAAAAGGAGCAGACATTAATGAAGACAAATCATTGTAAAATTGTAGATTGTACCATCCGTGATGGTGGATTGGTAAATAATTGGGATTTTAGCGTGGACTTTGTTCAAAAGTTGTATGCAGGACTGAACGAAGCTGGCGTTGATTATATGGAAATTGGCTACAAAAACTCGCCGAAGCTGCTCAAAGGCTCCGAGGATGCCGGACCATGGCGCTTCCTGAACGATGATTTTCTTCGTAAAGTGATTCCGCAAAAAGGGAATACCAAATTATCCGCACTTGTTGATGTAGGACGTGTAGATGAGAATGATATTTTACCGCGCAGCGAGAGTATGCTCGACCTGATTCGGGTTGCTTGTTACAGCAAAGATGTGGACAAGGCACTTGCACTGGTGCAGACATTCCACGATCGCGGTTATGAAACGACACTGAATATTATGGCGCTCTCCAATGTCATGGAGAATGAATTGCTGGAAGCTTTTGAATTGATCAAAGAGAGTTCGGTTGATGTGGTATACATCGTAGACTCTTACGGCAGTCTGGATCATAACGATGTGAAGTATCTCGTAGAAAAGTTCAAAACACATCTGCCAAACAAACGTCTTGGTGTGCATACCCATAACAATATGCAGCTGGCGTTCTCCAACACACTTGTTGCTGCTGAACTCGGTGTTGAATTGCTGGATGCATCCGTATACGGCATGGGACGTGCGGCAGGCAACTGCCCTACGGAGCTGCTGGTGGCCCATCTGAAAGGAACGAAGTATAATCTGCGTCCAGTCCTTGACGTATTGGAACAGCTGATGGTTCCGTTGAGAGAAAAAGAAGAATGGGGTTACATTTTGCCTTACATGATTACGGGTGCACTGGATGAGCATCCACGTTCGGCTATGGCACTTCGTTCATCGGAGAACAAAGACAAAGTCGTTGATTTCTACGATAAGCTGACAACGCCTGAAGTGAATTTCGATAAGTAAAAATAGTCTGAAAAGCGGATGTAAATTCTAAAAAACATGGTCTCTGAGAAGAGGTCCATGTTTTTTAGTTCTTTATGCCTTGTTTTTACTCATTTATATGAATAGATATTCCTACTTATGCCTAATTTTTAGTTCACGAATACGGATTTAAATGTTATTATGTACCAGATAGAACATTCGTAGAATTAAATTAAACAGTGGTCAATATATTTTTTTGTCGAAATGTGTAATATACTTGGTGAACTGTTTAATAAACATGATGAACTTAGATAAGCAGAATTTAGTTTTATACGTATTTCAGGATAGTGATCCCGGGAAGGAAAACATGGCATGAAGGTTAAAATGCAAGGTCAGAGTCAAATAGTTTGGGTCGCCATCGGCGGCTTATTGTTTTTCCTCGTAAGTCAATGGTTTCGTTCTTACTCAGGCTCTGATTTGATCATTTCGGGTTACCCGGTACTAATGCTTCTGGGTGGGTTCGCTGCTGCTGCCGCCTGTATTGGAATCTATAATCAAAGCTGGTTGTTCCAGACTCAAAAGCTGACACTGCGCAGAGTGCTGCTGACAACACTCTTTTTGATGATAGGTCTATTTGAGTTGGTACACGTCGTTTCTTTTGCTGAAGAAACACCCGGCGGAGCGATGATGGAATCCGAATTTTCCTTAATGATGTCAACGATGGGATCACTAATAAGTTCATCAGGTCTATTATTCATATATACCGTAAGGGAGAAAGAATTTGCATTACCGCGCAAATTTCTTTTGTTTGGCGCAACGCTCGGCAGTTTTCTTATTTTGTACATACTCGCCATTCAAGAGTGGAGTATGATGCCTGAAATGCTTGATGTTCACCTGCTTGGTATTTTGTTCACTCGTATGCATTTGATAACAAGCGGACTGTATTTGGCTGGGGCTGTCGTTCTGTATGTGCAGTGGAAAAAGACCAGAAATGCCGATCTGCCGCCGGTATTATGCGGTATACTCAGTTTTCTGATGGGCCAGGTCTACTGCGTGACCGCCACCGCAGTGGATGATCTCAATCTGCTGCTTGGCATGCTCAGCAATTGTATGGGCTACTTTTTCATTCAAAAGGGGCTCTATGCATCCGTAGTGGATACACCTTTTCTGCAGCAGCAGGCTGCCGAGGCCAAAATGAACTATATTGCACATCATGATGATGTTACAGGTCTTCCGAACCGCCGCCGTCTTAGTCAGCGGCTTCAATTAATGATGAAGGATGCTGCCCGGGAAGAAAAACTCGTGGGTGTGCTCGTGCTTAATATTAATCGCTTCAAAACGATTAATGACTCGCTTGGGCAGCAAGCGGCTAATCGGGTTTTGCGACAAGTGGGTCAGCGTCTGAATCACTCCTCACTTCCGGGAGAAGAGGTATTTGGACTGGGTAGAGATGAATTTGCGCTGACCATGACGGATTTTTACAGTACAGATACAGCGCTGGGCAGAACAAGATCCATCCTGCAGCTGTTCGAGAAACCTGTTATGGTTGACGGGAATGAGTACCATCTTACCCTGGGCATAGGTATGGCAATTTATCCTTATGACGGAGAGTCCCCACAAGAGATGATACAGAATGCGGATACAGCACTGCACAGTGCCAAGGAGCAGGGGATTGAGCTCAATCGCTACGCACATGCGATGCAGATGAAAGCCCAGGAACGCCTGCAGCTCGAGAATGACCTGCGCAAAGCGCTGGCTCGGGGGCAGTTTTATCTGGTATACCAGCCTCAGGTGAATCTGCAAAGTGGGTTGGTCGTAGGTATGGAGGCTCTTGTTAGATGGCAGCATCCGCAGCGAGGTTCGGTGTCTCCAGCAGAATTTATTCCGCTGGCCGAAGAGAGTGGACTGATTGTTCCTCTTGGGGAATGGGTGCTGCGTCAGGCATGTGCACAGAACAAGTTGTGGCAGGAAGCCGGTTATCGCAAGCTGTGTGTATCCGTTAACCTTTCGATGAGACAGTTCAGACATTCCCACCTGCTCGATAGTATTAACAGTATACTGAGAGAAACGGGGCTGGAACCGGCATGGCTTGAACTGGAGATCACCGAGAGCATGACATTTGATAAAGACCGTGCCTTTGAGCAGCTTCACAAAATTAAGGAAATTGGTGTACACATCAGTATTGATGACTTTGGTACAGGGTACAGCTCATTACATTATCTGAAAGATTTACCCATTGACCGGCTCAAGATTGACCGCTCATTTGTTAATGAGATCAAGGAAGATAGTAATAACGCTGCCATTGTATCCACCATCACTTCGATGGCACACCACTTGCATTTAAAAGTTACAGCTGAAGGTGTAGAGAACGAAGAACAGATGATGTTCCTGCGCAACCAGCACTGTCATGAGGCACAAGGGTACTTTTTCAGTAAACCCATTGATGCGGTAAACTTTGAGAAGAGGTTTTTGAGAGACGTAGAAAAACCTGCGGGATAAAGAGCAGCAGGGTCGCGTGAGCGTTCCTGCCTTTTGGTTATTCAATTTAATGGAAAAATTGCAAATGCACCTTGCACGTTAGTGCGGATCGTGGTATATTAGTTTTTGTAAAATTACTGTTAACTTCCATTGGAATTTAACGGGACGTAGCTCAGCTTGGTAGAGCACCTGGTTTGGGACCAGGGGGTCGCATGTTCAAATCGTGTCGTCCCGATTGCTTATCTTGCGGGTGTAGTTCAATGGTAGAACTTTAGCCTTCCAAGCTAATAGCGTGGGTTCGATTCCCATCACCCGCTTAACAGCATTACTTGGAAAACCCTTGAATGATCAAGGGTTTTTCTTTTTGTCTGAACATTTATTGCAGACAGCTGCATCCTGATCTTTGCTTTTTTCCAATGATCTGGTACAATAACGAGGATTGATACTACACATGAATGAGAGGTAACCATACGTCCCATGAAGTAAGACACATGAAATGAACCCCAGTTAACTGCAGATTGTATTATGACGCAGTCAGCCGAGCGGCTGAGCAATGAGGGGATTCGTGTGTCCAAATTCAGCTATGGGAAAAGTATGAAACCAGCAGGCGTTTTAGCTTGCGTATACCCTTATTAGGGTGTATTTGTTCATGCTATATGTGACCTCATATCTGCATTTTGAATGCTGATTCCATACAAATTGCTAAACCGCTGGCTGATGCCAGCGGTTTTTTTGAATTTTTTTGTTCAGGAAAGGATGAGGACTCATGACGACATTGGTGCGCTTGCATGAAGTATCAAAAGAATGGAACGGTAACGAATTATTTTCCGGATTAAACCTTGAAATTAACGAAGGCGAACGCCTTGCCATACTAGGTCGTAATGGATGCGGCAAAACCACACTGCTGCAGATTATACTCGGCGAAGAGGATGGAGGTGGAAGGATTGATCGTCAACTTCCGCTGTCAGAGTGGGGGTTCATGCGTCAGCGTTCAGAGGTCCCAAGCGGAATAAATGTATTAGATGCAGTAAGACGGGAGAGCGGGCGGATTGACGACATCAAGCGGAAGCTCGAAGAACTGGAGCACCGATTGAGTGCTGCCGATGCTGCCGAGGATATCTCTTTGCTGGACGATTATGCCCGTTCTTTGGAGGAATATGAGCAGCTGAACGGCTACATGTGGGAAACAGAGGTAGAGAAGGTACTGACCCGGCTCGGGTTAACTGCAGAACACTGGAGCAGGCCATATCACTCACTCAGCGGTGGTCAGAAAACAAAAGCACGCCTCGCTGGATTGTTGGTTAGCAAGCCCACTTTTTTGATTTTGGATGAACCAACCAACCATCTGGATGAAGAGAGCATGCGCTGGCTGGAAACCTGGTTGTCCGCATATGAGGGAACAGTATTATTTGTATCCCATGACCGGACATTTATTGACCGGGTAGCGACCAGTGTGATTGAATTTAGTGCAGAAAAACTGACGAAATATAAAGGTGGTTACACCGATTACAAGGGTTATAAAGAGCGGGAGCTGAAGGAACAGGAGACGATATATCGCAAGCAGCAGCTGGAACGTAAAGCACTGGAGGAGACCATTCGTAATTACCAGCAGTGGTTCCATAAAGCTCATAACTCGGCAGGAGGCCAAGAAGTGAAGATTACCCAGAGCTTCTACAAGGCCAGAGCCAACAAAAATATCTCGCGTTACCACGCCAAACAGAAGCAGCTGGAGCGGTTCGAAAATGAACGGGTGGATAAACCACGGGAAGCCGCGAAACTGAATATGGAGCTGCAGATGACTTCACTGGGCACCCGGCAGCTTCTTGCGCTGGAAGAAGTAAGCTTTTCGTACGATGCCAGGCAGTCGTTTCTTCATGATTTGCGAATTGCAGTCGAGCGCGGGGATCGGCTTGCTGTACGTGGAGCCAATGGAACGGGCAAAAGCACACTGCTGAAATTAATGATCGGAGAGCTGCAGCCCTCGCAGGGAAAAATTAGCCGGCATCCCCGGCTCCGTATCGGTTACTTTTCACAAGAGCTGGAAGGATTGCCTGAAGATGCAGCGCTGCTGGACAGCTTACTGGTTCTCCCTTCTATGACGCAAAGTGCTGCAAGAACCATCTTGGGATGCTTTTTGTTTTCAAGAGAAGATGTGTTTAAACGCATCGGAGATTTAAGTATGGGGGAGAAATGCCGGGTGGCATTCCTGCGGTTGTATTTCGGTGGTGCCAATCTGCTGGTGCTGGATGAACCAACGAATTATCTGGACATCGACACCCAGGAAGTGATGGAGAATGTGCTAAAAGAAGCCTCCGGCGCACTGGTTATCGTGTCACATGACAGGATGCTGATCCGTTCTCTGGCAAACCGTCTATGTGATCTGAAACCTGACGGAACGGCCACGCTCTTCGAAGGTGGAGTGGCGGATTGGGAGCAATCCGTACAGCTAAGAGAAGCGGCGCTGGATACCCGGGATTCGGATGATGAGCGTCTACGGCTCGAGATGCGGCTATCTGAACTGCTAACTCCAGTATGTGCTGCAGGAACAGAGCGATTGACAACAGCTGCAGATGAGACCGCAAGAGAGGCGGAAGCAGTTGAGATTCGTATGATTCAGCAGCGGCTCAAAGAGCTGAGAAATCAGGGTGCATCTGCAAATTAGCAGCTGGGCATGCTTGCTATTTCGCCTTATATTGCATATAATAATGAACGATCATCGATCATTGGTATCGATAAAGGTTAGTCTAATGAAACAAACGTTATGATGGAGACAAGTAAGCAGTGCCTCTGGACAGGGAGGAAGCGCCGTAGATTGAGAGCGTTTCTGTAGAACCAGGCTGCCGAAATTCACTCCGGAGCGGTTCCTTGAACTTGATGATGTGTGCAGACACAGAGGCAAAAGTAGAGGCAAACGGTTAACGGTCGTTATTCCGTACAAAGTGAGGCAAAACGTGCTGCAGAGCTTGTAGCGATGTGACAGCGTTAGTCTAACAAGGGTGGTACCACGGTCTTTTCGTCCCTTTTGGGGAGAAAAGGCCTTTTTTTGTTGCAATAACAGCTCATAAAGGAGGCAATTACACATGAAAGAACGTTTGGAAGCATTAAAGATCGAAGCGCTGGAGCAGTTGTCCGGCGTAAACGATCCGCAGACGCTTGGTGATCTGCGTGTAAAGTATTTGGGAAAAAAGGGTGCACTGACTGAGATTCTGCGCGGTATGGGAGCGCTTAGTGCCGAGGAGCGTCCTGTCATTGGACAGGTGGGCAACGAAGTGCGTGCAGCGATTGAAGAGGTGATCAACAGCAAACAGGAGCAATTCCAGAAGGAAGAGACTGCGAAGCGTCTTCAATCCGAGAAGATTGATGTGACTTTGCCTGGACGTCGCGGACGTCAAGGCGGACTGCATCCACTAACGAAAGTGGTGCAGGAGATCGAAGATATTTTCATCGGTATGGGATATCGCGTAGCGGAAGGTCCTGAGGTGGAGATGGACTATTACAATTTCGAAGCTCTAAACCTGCCGAAGAATCACCCGGCGCGCGACATGCAGGATTCCTTCTATGTGACGGAGGATCTGCTGATGCGTACGCATACATCTCCGGTGCAGGTTCGCACGATGCAGAGCATGAAAGGTGAAGTGCCTGTCAAGGTCATCTGCCCGGGTAAAGTATACCGCCGTGATGATGACGATGCGACCCACTCCTTCCAGTTCCATCAGGTCGAAGGTCTTGTGATCAGTGAAAACATTCGCATGAGTGACCTGAAAGGAACGCTGCTGCAATTTGTACGCGAAATGTTCGGGGCTCATACCGAAATCCGTCTGCGCCCAAGCTTCTTCCCATTCACAGAGCCAAGTGCGGAAGTGGATGTTACCTGTGTACAATGCGGCGGCAGCGGCTGCCGGGTCTGCAAACAAACAGGCTGGCTTGAAATTCTGGGCGGCGGCATGGTTCACCCGAAAGTGCTTGAGATGGGCGGTTATGATCCGGAGAAATACAGCGGTTTTGCCTTTGGTATGGGGGTAGAGCGGATCGCGATGCTGAAGTATGGCATTGATGATATTCGCCATTTCTATAATAGTGATCAGACTTTCCTGAAACAATTCGGACGGTTGTAATTATATTGAGCACCACTAATAAATAGATTAAGGAAGTGAACGTGCATGAGAGTATCGACAGATTGGCTGTCTGATTATATTGCCCTTGAAGGTGTCACACCGCAGGAGCTGGCAGAGAAAATCACCCGTGCAGGGATCGAAATTGATGTAGTGGAGAACCGTAATCAGGGCGTAAACAAGGTTGTCGTCGGTTACGTCAAAAGTAAGGAAAAACACCCGGACGCGGACAAACTGAATGTATGTGTCATTGACGCAGGCCAAGAAGAAGAGCTGCAGATCGTGTGTGGTGCGAAAAATGTGGATGCCGGTCAGAAGGTAGCTGTAGCCCTCGTTGGTGCGAAACTTCCCGGCGGGCTGGACATCAAAAAAGCGAAGCTGCGCGGCGTTGTGTCGCTCGGTATGATCTGCTCCGCCAAAGAGCTCGGCATGAACGATAAATTGCTGCCGAAGGATCAACAGGAAGGTATTCTGGTCCTGCCGGAAAACACAGAGATCGGCACACCAATCAGCCAGGTGCTCGGTCTGGACGATCACGTGCTGGAGCTGGATCTGACGCCGAACCGTTCCGACGCCTTGAGCATGCGAGGTGCAGCATACGAAGTGGCTGCGATTCTTGGCCGCGAAGTGACGCTGCCGAGCCCTAAGGATCAGCTGGTCGAAGCTGGTGATAAAGCGGCTGATCACATTTCTGTAGAGATCAAAGCTCAGGAGCAGTGCAGCCATTATGCGGCTCGTTATGTGACAGGCATCAAGCTGGGTGCTTCCCCGCTCTGGATGCAGAACCGTCTCATGGCAGCCGGTGTTCGTCCGATTAACAATATCGTGGATATTACGAATTATGTCATGCTGGAATACGGTCAGCCGCTGCATGCCTTTGATGCCGATAAGCTGGAGAACGGACGCATTGAGGTGCGCATGGCACATGAAGGCGAAACAATTGTGACGCTGGACGGTCAGGAGCGCAAGCTTGAACCGCATATGCTGCTCGTTACCGATGGCGTGAAACCGGTCGCCATCGCTGGTGTTATGGGCGGTGAGAATTCCGAGGTATCGGAAGGCACCGTGAATCTGCTGCTGGAGTCCGCCAAGTTTGACGGCGGAACGGTTCGGAAGACGTCGCGCCAACTGGGGCTGCGTTCTGAAGCAAGCCTGCGTTTTGAAAAAGAAGTAGACCCGGGTGCGGTCATTACGGCTCTGGATCGTGCGGCTGAACTCATTCAGCGTTATGCATCAGGCCAAGTACATCAGGGGATTGTTCAGGCTGGCGAGGAAGCTTCCGAGAAACGTGTCATTCAAATGTCTCTGGACAGACTCAATCGTTATCTCGGCACGGACCTATCCCTGCTTGAGGTGAAAACGATCTTTGGCCGTCTGCATTTTGCATGCGGTGATGCGGAGCAGGGCGTTCTGGACGTTGAAGTCCCAACGCGAAGAGGGGATATCACGCTGGATGTGGATCTGTTTGAAGAGGTTGCCCGTCTATACGGCTACGACAACATTCCCACAACTTGGATCGAAGGGCCGACTACTCCGGGAGCTTACACACGTCCTCAAGCCATCCGCCGTACCATCCGTGGTGTGATGTCTGGAAGCGGGTGGCAGGAAATGATCAGTTATTCCTTTGTGCATCCGGACAAAACCGTTCTGTTCCCTGCGCTGACGCAAGGAAGCCAAGCTGTTAAACTGGCTATGCCGATGAGTGAGGATCGCAGCGTGCTGCGTACGAGCATTCTACCGCAGATGCTGGACGCTGCTGTATACAACATGAACCGGAAACAGGATTCTCTTGCCGTGTTTGAAGTAGGAAGTATTTTCTTCACGGAAGAAGAAAAGCTGACCAAGCAGCCGCATGAAATTCCGGTTTTGGCTCTACTGCTCACGGGTAACCGTGCAGCGCAGCAGTGGAATGCTGGTGCAGAGAAAGTGGATTTCTTTGACATTAAAGGTGCGCTTGAAAATCTGTTTACTTATTTGGGGTTGGAGCAGCGTATTCGTTTCGCAGCGAATAGTCCGGAAGGATTCCATCCTGGTCGTTCTGCCTCTATCTATCTGGATGGAAAAGATGGCAGCGAAGGCGCCCTGATCGGTACGATCGGTCAGCTGCATCCAGAGCTGCAGCAGCAGTATGATCTGAACGATGTTTATGCTGCTGAGATTGCACTTGAAGCTATTTATAAGGAAGCCGATGCGGATATCCGTTATCGTGAGCTTCCACGTTTCCCGGCAGTAGAGCGGGATATTGCCGTGGTGGTAAGCAAAGATATTGAAGCTGGCGACATGCTTCATACCATCCGTGAATCAGCAGGCGAGCTGCTGCAGACGGTACAGGTATTCGATGTGTTCACGGGCAGCAAACTTGGTGAAGACAAGAAAAGTGTAGCTATGGCTTTGGTATACCGAAATCGTGAACGTACGCTGACAGACGAGGAAGTTACCGAAGTTCATACCCGTGTCGTAACACGTCTGGAAGAGCAATTCAACGCAGAACTGCGCAAATAGGACAGAAGTCAATTTTTTGAACAAAGATTAGCAGGAATTGCTTGAAGTCACATCGAATCCTTAGCATTAGAGGATCGATGTGACTTTTTTGTCATTACAGCTTAGAATCAACATACAGACTTGAAGGAGGGCACAACTGTGACTACACCTGATCGTACACGCGTCACCGTAGAGATCTACGGGACTTCCTATAAACTTGTCGGCAGCAGTGCCGATTATATGAAACAAGTAGCTAATCTGGTAGATGAACGTATGAGCGCCATCTCCAAAAGTCATTCCCGTTTGGATACGCCGCGGATTGCTGTACTTGCGGCCGTACATATGGCTGAGCAGTCTCTTCAGACGGAGGAAATCCGCAATGAGCTCAAGATGCTTACGGGAGAACGTACAGAGCTTCGCAAAGAAATCAACCGGTTAAACGCCATACAGAGTGAGCACCAACAAGAACTGCAGCAGCGGGACCAGTCTCTCGCCGAAGTTCGGCAGCAGAAGGCTGAAGCGGAACAGGCTTTACAAAAACTGACTGCAGAGAAGCAGGCTGAAATCTCCAAGTTGAACGCCCTGCTGGAGAAGGAGCGCAGTCAGACGAAAGAGCAGCTTCAGAAGCTGCAGGCCCAAGCTTCGGCACAGCTCAAAGAGGCCGAAGCAAGAGGGACAGCACGGGTTAAGGAGGCAGAGGAAAAAGCGGCAAACCAGCTCAAACAGGTGCAGGCACAATCAGCTGCACAGCTGAAGGAAGCGCAGAACCGTGCGGCAGCAGAGCTGCAGCAGGTACAGGCAAAAGCGTCAGCCCAATACAAAGAGCTGCAGGATCGAACCGCAGCGCAGCTGAAAGAAGCCGAGAGTCGGGCTTTAGCAGAACGCCAGAAAGTACAGGCTCAGGCAGCAGAGCAGGTGCAGGCTGCCAAAGAAGAGGCGGAATCCGCCATTCTGTCCGAGCTGGAGCAGGCTGAGGTTAAATTGAAGCAGGTGCAGGAAGAAGCGGCCCTTCAATATAGTGAGCTGCAGGAGCAGATGAAGCAGCGGCTGGAGCAGGCTGAACAAAATGCTCAGAAACAGGCGGATGCTTACAAAGCACAGGCGAAACAAGAGCATGAAGCGCTGCTTGCTGAAGCTGAACAGAAGCGCCGGGCTGCCGTTGAACAGATGCAGGCTGAGTTCAAAGCTCTTACTGAACAGTCCGAATTGGAATGGATGGAGAAAGAGGCACTATATGAAGAGCAATTAAAAGAAGAACAGGAAGCCGCGGCTTCCCGTGCTGCTGAGGCCGCGGCTGCTGCGGAGAAATTGCATCAGCAGGAGCAGAGCAAGCTGCTGCGTCAGCTTGAAGAAGAACGTACACAGGCTGAGTCACGCATATCCGAGATAAATCAACAGCTTTCCTCGGTTCGAAATGAACTGAAGCATGCGCAGGAAGTGGTTTCTGAGCAGGAGCACCTGCTTCAGGCGGAACGGACACAAGTGGAGTCGCTGCGTCAGGAGCATGAGACTCGTATTCAGGAGCAGGAGACTCAGGCACGTCGGATTATTGAGCTTCAGCAGCAGTTGGAGCAGCTGAAAGAAGACAGCACGGAGCTGCGGAACAAGCTTCGCGAAACAGAGCAGTCACTGAAGCAGACACGGGAGTCCCAGCAGCAGTGGCAGGAGCAGTATAATGAAGCAGTAGACCGCGAAACCGCGCTCACAGCCCAGCTGCGCAAACTTCAGGAACAGCACGTACAGCTTGAACAGGATGCACAGCATCTGCTCGAAGCTGAGACCAAATCGGAAGAGGAACAGCGCAGACTGCATAAGGTGCTTGAACAGGCTCATGCTGCTGTACGTACGCTGCAAAAAGAGATTGCTTCACTTACAGAGAGTGAACGGTCTTGGAAAGAACTTGCCGAACAGCGGCTGGCGGATATAGGTGATCTGGAGAATCAAATACTTGAGGCAGCCGAGCAAAATGAAACCCTGGAATCTGGTGTGCAGTCCCTGCATGATGAACTAACCGTCGTGAAGGAAGAAGCACGTCTCTACAATGAAGAGGCCGTTCGTTATGAGAAGGAAACAGAGATTCTGGAACAAAAGCGCAAGCAGCTGCAGGAGGAAATCAGCGGTATTCGTGAGGAGCTGAAGGATAATCGTGATGAACTGCATGGTGCTCAGGAGGAGTTAAGCCGTCTGCAGGAACAGTACAAACAAATCCGTAATGAGTATAGTGATGCTCTGCAGCGAGAAGAAAATGCTGGCTCCAGAATGAGTGAGCTTGAGGCAGAGAAGCAGACCTTAGAGCAGGCCCTGTTGGAAGCCAGACAATCGGCTGAGCAGCTTGCGAAGCGGTACACAGAGCAGGCTAATCAGCTTGCACAGACGGAAGAGGAAGCGCTCGAATGGCAAATTAAACATGAGGATCTGTCAGCCAATCAGGCTGCACTGTCTTCACGCATACAGCAGTTGACAACAACCGAAGAAGAGCTTCGTTCTCAATTAAAACAGGCAGCAGAGACTGCAGAACAGAACGAAAAGGTGTGGCAGCTCCGCGCAGATGAATGGGCAGTTCAGGAGCAGACCTGGCAGGAACGCTGGACTGCACTCGAGAACGAGTTGACAGCATGGCAGCGTGAAAGTGCGGTGAGTTCCGAGAAGCTTGAAGAACTGGAACAGCAACGAGATCAGTTATTGAAAGAGCGTGCACAGCGCGAACAGCTGCAGGCTGAAGTGAATGAAGAAAAACAGATTATGGAGAATGAACTGCGAGAAATAGGAGAACGTTATGAACTGGCAGCCAACCAGCTGCGGCTGCTGCAGGTCGAGCGGGAAATGGAACAAGAGAAGGCTGAGCAGTTAAATACGGAATATCGCCAGCTGCATGATGAATATACGAAATTACAGACGGAATATAACGAATGGATTGAATTGATCGAGCAGGATCAGACGTAGCGGACAGACTTTTTTCGTCCAGACGAGGAACAGCGAACTCCTGCATAATTTGTTATAATACACAAGGAGCTCCCGTCGCTGCGGGGGCTCCTTGTGATGAAGTTATTCTTCTACGATGATTTTGGAGATCATGCTGCTGTGGCCGGGACCGCAAAAAACAGAACAGGACATCTCGAATTCACCAGCTTTGTCCGGGGTAATCACTTTGGAACTTTTTTGGGTGTCCAGCCGAAGATTCAGCTCGGGTACAAGCAGACCGTGATTCCCGTTTACATTTTCATAGACAATTTTAACAGGAACCCCTTTTTTGAGTCGGTATTCAGGTTGGTCAAACTCGTAGTTGCTTGCCTTAATTACCAGTTGTTCACTGGCCTGAACCTCAGGCTCGGATGATGCTCCTGAGTCTTTGGGGTTTCCGCATGCAGCGAGAACAAGGATTAACATACAGGCGGCAAGCCATGCTATACCTCTCTTCATCATGTGCCTCCTTAAACATGTAAGATGGATAAAATTTGAATGATTTCTCAAGTCATCATACCTCAATCTGCAGACGCCTGTACATGTCAGGTATGACGTTTTCTTGAAAAGTGATTAAGAATACAAATTAGCTGCCCGTTTTTCGAAATACGGCGAAAAAACCTCTTCGGGCCAAAGGCCTTCCGAGGTTACATTTCTTGCAAACAGTCAAGCTTGTACAAGCGGCCTGCGTTTAGCTTTTGGAGTTTCTTCCAGCATCAAACGGTGTGGATACCGGGATGAAGAGATCGATAATCCCGATGACCAAAGCAGCAAGAATAGCACCGAGCAGGCTGACTTCAACGTGATCAACGACATATTGACCGAGCCAGATCACCAGTGCACTCACGATAAAACCGACGATTCCCCGGCCGAACGGATTAACTCTTCTGCCAAAGATGCCTTCAATGATCCAGCCCAGCAGTGCGATGACCAGAGCCAGCATCAATGCGCTCCAGAAACCGCCAACGGCAAAACCGGGAACGATCCAGCTAACGACCATTAATACAATAGCTGCGATAATAAATCGTACGACATGACCCAGAAAATTCATGGGGTTACCTCCTTTGTTCAGATTGGATTGGGCACAGCACAGGCTCGAAGGCGAGCGGAATGGATGGCACAATCCTGACTCTCGTAGTTTGTGGTGTTGTACTTCAAGTTATGTGTGGAAGGATTCGTTAAATAGCGCGGCAAAGTTTCTTTCGTTATAATACAGATATAGGTTGGAAGGAGTTGTACATTTGGACACGAAAATATTACACACACTCGAATATCGAAAAATTTTAAATACATTGCTTGGCTTCGCCCAGACGTCAATGGGCAAGAAAAAAGCGGAGCAGCTTGAGCCGATTAGTGAACTTGAAGAAGTAAAACGTCTGCTGCAGCAGACAGATGAAGCGTTCACCTTTGACCGACTCAAAGGATCGCCTTCTTTTGGAGGGATTGTAGACATCACAGCGTCCGTGAAACGGGCCGAGATTGGCGGGACCCTGAATCCGCATGAACTGCTTGGCATCTCCAATACGACAAATGCGGCCAGACGGTTGAAACGCCAGATTGCAGCACTGCATGAGGATGAACCCATTGAATCCCTATTCTTTTTAAGTGATCAGTTGTCCGAGCAGAAGGAGCTGGAGGACGCAATTCGGATCTGTATCGATGACAATGCGGAGGTGGCAGACAGTGCAAGTGTGACGCTGGCACAGATCCGTCGTGAATTGCGGGGCGGAGAAGCTCGCATTCGTGAAAAACTGGATTCCATGATTCGTTCGTCTACCGTCTCCAAAATGCTGCAGGACCAGCTCATAACGATTCGCGGAGATCGATTTGTTATTCCGGTTAAGGCAGAATACCGTTCGTATTTCGGCGGCATTGTCCATGACCAGTCGGGTTCAGGCGCGACTCTGTTCATCGAGCCGGAAGCGATCGTTGCAATGAACAATAAATTGCGTGAAACCCGGATCAGGGAAGAACGTGAAATTGAAGTGATTTTGCAGAAATTGACGGCACATGTCAGTGAGCAGGGAGAATGGCTGCTGTATGATGTCGATTTGCTGGCATCCTTGGACTTCATCTTTGCTAAAGCCCGCCTTGCCCGTGAGCTGAAAGCAACGCTGCCTCGTATGAATGACAGGGGATTCCTCAAGCTGAAAAAAGGACGTCATCCTCTGATTCCGATTGAGCATGTTGTCCCAATTGACGTGGAGCTTGGGAATGACTATACCTCTATTATTGTGACTGGACCGAATACAGGTGGTAAAACGGTAACGCTGAAAACAATAGGCCTGTTGAGTTTGATGGCTATGTCAGGATTATTTGTTCCAGCCGAGGACGGCAGTCAGCTGTGCGTATTTGATGCCATTTACGCTGATATTGGGGACGAGCAGAGCATTGAGCAGAATCTGAGTACGTTCTCCAGCCATATGACCAACATCATTCGTATTCTGAAAAATATGACACCCAAAAGTCTCATCCTTCTGGATGAGCTTGGAGCAGGAACAGATCCTGCAGAAGGTTCTGCGCTTGCGATTTCCATGCTGGAGCATATGCACCGGACAGGCTGCCGTATGGTAGCAACAACTCACTATAGTGAGCTGAAAGCCTATGCGTATGAGCGCAAAGGAGTCATTAATGCGAGCATGGAGTTTGATATTAATACGCTTAGTCCGACATACCGCCTCTTGGTTGGTGTACCTGGGCGCAGTAACGCATTTGCAATTGCCGAGCGACTCGGCCTGCCAGGATACATTCTGGAATATGCCCGCGGTGAAGTGAAAGAAGAAGATCAGCGGATCGAGCACATGATCGCTTCCCTCGAAGAGAATCGTCTTACGGCCGAACAGGAACGTGAGAAAGCGGAGACGCTTCGTCAAGATATGGAAAAATTACGCAGCCGTCATCAGGCGGAGCTGGAGAAACTGGAACAGCAGCGTGACCGCCGGATTGAAAAAGCAGAGGAAGATGCCCGCAGCATTGTAGATAAGGCTCGTGCAGAAGCAGAGAAAATTATTGCTGATCTTCGTCAGCTGGCTATGGAAGAAGGTGCTTCTGTCAAGGAGCACAAATTGATTGCAGCCCGCAAACAGCTGGATGAAGCAGAGCCGGAGAAGCGAAGAAAAACGGTCAAAAAGGCAGCTGTTCCGAAAGCCCGTGCTATCGGTCCTGGGGACGAAGTGCTTGTGTATAGTCTTAATCAGAAGGGACATGTCGTAGAGATGGCTGGCAGCAAAGACGCCGTTGTACAGCTCGGAATTATGAAAATGAAAGTGTCGCTGGACGATCTGGAACTGCAGCAGGCCGCACCTGCAGCGAAGCAGACGAAGCAAAAACCGGTTACGGGCATGAAACGAACTCGTGATGATAATGTGAAGAGCGAGCTCGACCTGCGCGGCACGAATCTGGAAGAGGCGCTGATGGAGACAGACCGTTTCATTGATGAGGCTTTCCTTGCGAACTTGGGTCAAGTGTATATTATTCATGGTAAAGGTACAGGAATTTTGCGTTCCGGTATTCAGGATTACCTGCGGAAGCATAAACATATTAAAAGTTATCGTCTGGGCAACTATGGGGAGGGCGGCAATGGTGTAACTGTTGCTGAGCTTGAATAGCCGGAACACGAATGAATAAATCTGCTGTTCAGTTGATCTGAAGAGCGGATTCGGAAGGAGAATGGGGAGTGAAAGAAGCGATTGACGGACTGCTGTCCCATCCTTTGGGGATGGTCCTCGGTTTCTTCTCAGTAGCGATTATGGAGCTGCTCGTCTTTCTGGCATGCTTTGAACTGGTGACCAAATATAAATGCTGGACGGAGATCAAGAAAGGAAACGTAGCTGTAGCGATGGCTACAGGAGGTAAAATCTTCGGAATATGCAACGTGCTGCGTTTTTGCATTCAAGCGAAATCTTCCGTTTATGAAGCGATGACATGGTCCATAGTCGGGTTCGTACTGCTGCTTGCTGCTTATTTTTTGTTTGAATTTCTGACGCCAGTGTTTTCAATCGACCGGGAGATTGAAGCAGATAATCGCGCAGTCGGATTGATATCGATGATCATTTCTGTCTCACTGTCCTTTGTGATCGGCGCAAGCATTATCTAGGGGGATCGATGATGAAACTATTGATACGGATTTTGTTTGCGGCATCGATTGTTTTTTTTGCCATCGGTGTAATCTATGTGATAAACACGTAATTATATGAAAGAGAAAGGTTGATACACGATGGAAACAACAGTATGTCCTTGGTGTCAGACGGAAATTGTTTGGGACGAGGAGCTGGGACCTGAAGAAGAATGTCCGTATTGTCACAATGAATTGAATGGTTACCGTACACTGAATATTAACATTGGCGACGAAGAGAGCGATGAAACCGAGGAAGAGTTCTATGATGTCGAAGTGAAGGATCAAAAGCAAATCTCGGATCTGACCTCATTATGGGGGGACGAGGTCGAACTTAAACTGCCGGAGCTGCGCACATTGAACAAATACGCAGACGAGGGTAATGATCTCATTCAGTATGAGCAGGGTGTGGAGAAGCAGTTGGACCAGCAGGAGGAAGTACCGGAGTGTCCGAATTGCCGGGAGTTCATGATTCTTGCCGGATCACAGGCAGCCAGTCAGGATACGTTTACGCCGATCGCGAACGCTGCTTCAGGTAAAGGATCCGTATTGGCACCTCCATTTACGGTCCTGACCTATGTTTGCTCAGGTTGCTTCCAAGTCCAATACAGTTTGTCTGAGGATGACCGTCTGCGGTTGATTCAGAACCTGAGTGCACAGTAAGCAATCGTTTACGGAGAGCTAATTTTATACAAACCTAAAGAATCATTATGTTTTTCTTCCGCTTGGGGCAGGTTAAACCCAAGAGCAGCCTGTTCATGTTTTTGCTTCAGGTGATCAAGGAGGGGGCAGATGAAGATTTCTTTAGGAAGACAATCCATTCTGCTTTTGGGCGTGAATGGATTGTTTGCGTTAGCCGGAGCATTATCCGGTACATTTTTGAACGTGTTTCTCTGGAAGAGCCGCCCGGATTACGCTATGCTCGGCTGGTTCACCATAAGTCAGCAGCTGGCGATCGGTCTGACGTTTTGGCTCGCCGGAAAGTGGGTCAAAGAACACAACAAAATGAATGCGCTCAGACTGGGAACAGGGTTATCTGGCGTCTTCTATATGCTGGTTCTGTGGACCGGTGCGCGTGCAGTAGATTGGATCTGGCCGCTTGGACTGCTGCTGGGTTGTGCACTGGGACTGTTCTGGCTCGCTTTTAATGTTGTGTATTTTGAAGTCACCGATCGCGATAACAGAGACTTGTTTAATGGCTGGGTTGGATTGCTGGGCTCTATGACGGGAATTATCGGGCCGTGGTTTTCCGGATTCATTATTTCACGCATGGCAGATAATACGGGGTACCGGCTCATCTTTACGGTGTCACTTGTCATTTATATCATCGCCGTAGTCTTCAGTTTTTTTCTGAAAAAACGGAAAGTCAGCGGTACATACCGTTGGTCAGAACCAGTTCGGCAGCTGTCTGCATCGCAAAGTCCATGGCGTCCTTTGGCGATGGGGCTGTTTGCCCAAGGGGTACGGGAAGGCGTATTTGCCTTTTTGATTACACTGCTTGTATATTTGGCAACAGCTCAAGAGTACAAACTTGGACAATTTTCTCTGATTACTTCAGCGGTGGCTTTGGTCTGTTACTGGGCCGCAGGAAAATGGTTTAAGCCCAATTATAGATCTAAAGGCATGCTGACGGGCTCTATACTGCTGCTTTTGGTTCTGCTGCCTTTGCTCTGGAAAGTCAATTACGGGACGCTGCTCTTTATGGGGATCGGTAGTGCAGCAGCGATGCCGCTTTATATTTTGCCGATGATATCCGCAGGTTTCGACATGATGGGCACAAGCGGCGAAAATGTAGAGAAAAGAGTTGAACTTGTCGTATTAAGAGAGCTGTGTCTCATGACTGGACGGCTTTTTGGTTTGATCATATTCTTAATTGCGGTTATAAATGCTCCATCGCAGCAGGTGTTAATTTGGCTGATCATTTTGTTAGGTACATTCCCGCTGATCGGGTGGATTTTTATGCGGAAATTGTTAATACAAACGGCATCTGAGGATTCGAATGCAGCTGTCTAATATGAACGTGAAAAGGGTACTGTACAAGGAAATGTGAATTTCCTCTGCAGTACCCTTTATGATCTTTTCCTCTGCTTACGTTGATACGGAGGAATTGGATTAAAGCATGGGTAGATCGTCTGTTTTGGGAGGAGAAGGTTTACTCGTTCTGGTTAAGGAAAAGAGCTTCATGTCTTCATTGTCCTTACCGGTGATCGCATCTGCGATCAGAGAGGCTGCAATCATGCTGTAAACCGTTCCGTTCCCTCCGTAACCTTCAACGAAGAAAGAATGAGGGTAATCAGGATGCGTTCCGATGAGGGGAAGACCATCATGCGTATTGCCAAACACCGCACCCCAGGCGTAATCCACTTCAAGAGCTTCAAGTGGAAAATACGATTTAACCTCTTCCAGAAGAACAGCACCTTGGTTTTTGGAACGAAGCTCGCGCTGATCCTCGGCAGGTGTCTCTTCATCAAGACCACCCGCTATAATGCGATTGTCCGGAGTGGTACGCATATATAGATACGGACGTGCCGTTTCCCAGATCATGGCTTGCTCATGCCAGCTGTTCATATCAGGCAGCGGTTTGGTAGTAATTGCATACGTGGATTTCAAATAAGCTCCACGATCCTTCTTGATCTCCTGAGTTTCATATCCGGCGGCATAAACCACCTGTTTTGCTCGAATTTTGCCATTAGGAGTATAACACCATACCCCTTCGCCATCATAATCACAGTGTATCATTTCAGTCTGTTCGTAAATCCGGGCACCATGCTCCCGTGCAGATTCAAACAAACCTTGGACAAAGCGATATGGATTGACTTCAGCATCTCCCTTGGTATAAAGGGCCGCAGGCTTAGCAAAAGGGAAATGATTCTTGATCCGATCTTCACTCCACAGCTCTGCATCAAATCCATACTTTTGCAGGGTATGATACTCTTCCTCCAGCAAAGCGACATCTTCTTCACAGCTGGCAAAGCAAAAGCTGGTTCGCGGAATAAACCACGGATCGGTCTTCAGACTTCCGGCAATCTCGCCAAGCTGCTGCATGGCTTCACGGCACAGCTGATAAAATCGTACGCCTTTCTCTTCTCCAAACGTGTTGATGCAGGATGTCAACGTTTTGTCATTAGTATACTGAAGCAGACCGGTATTGGCCGAACTGCTCCCATGAGCGATTTTTCGTTTATCAATGACAACGGTATCTATGCCGCGCTGTGCAAGCAGTCTGGAAGTAAGTGCACCTCCCATACCACCGCCTATAATCAGGCAGTCACATAAAATATCCGTATTTAAAGAGGGATATTCAAAGTCCGGTTTATAAGTCGAAGGCCAATAAGGTGTGCCATACACGAGATCCATCTGAAACAGCTCCTTTGTCATCACATTGGTATAGTTTTGCAATTCGAGGTAACAATAAGCTCGCATAAACTTTAGATCAAGGAGGTAAGACGTACATGCAGCATTCACAGATGCAAGCACTGAGCCCCAAGGAACTGAACTATATTGCCGATTCCATCTCCAATGAGGAGATGCTGATCAAGCAGTGTGCAGCGACAGCTTCCATCTCCACTCAACCGGCAATTCAGCAGGCATTGAATCAATATGTTCGCTCCCATGAGCAGCATATGAATACGCTGATCCAGACACTGCATCAGCATCAGTCCCTTGCGCCTTCTCAATCTCAATGAATCACAGGCAGTCTTAGTAATATCAGCGTATAGGAGGAAAATACATGTACAATCAAACCGGTAATTTTATGCAGGAGCAGGATTTGCTTAAAACGATTCTTGCCGATTTAAGACGAACTTCGCGCGAGTATACAACAGCAACGACGGAGTCATCATGTCCGATGGTGCGCAGCATGTTTAATGAACTGACAAATGATACACTCCGGCTGCAGGGTGAACTGTTCAACCTGATGCAGCAGAACAACATGTATTCGGCTTCCGCCAAAGCACCCCGTCAGGATCTGGATAAGCAGATTCAGTCTGCACACCAGGCACAGCAAAAGTGCCAGCAGTTCGTGCAGGAGAAAACGGTTCAAAACAGCACTTACAGCCAGATCCCGAATGTGTCTCCACGTCAGCCGAATTACGGTAACCCTTATTACATGTAACCTGTGAACAAGGGTTTTGAAGCATACCCAGAACCGGACCATACCACCGCTTGCCTGAATTCAGGGCAGGCGGTCTTTTGTCTATGCATCAACGTTAAATTCATGTAATATAAGTATTAATTCATTTTCAGGAACCTGGATGACGCTGGAGGGAAAACGATGAAAGAGTTGAACGATCTGCAACTTAAAGTTCTGGATCTGTTGAAAGAAGACGCGAGAAGGACTCCCGCACTGCTGTCAACGCTGCTGGGGGAGTCGGAAGATCATATTAAAGCTGCTGTAGCACAGCTTGAACAGGACCATGTCATTGTGAAATATGCAACCGTGGTGAACTGGAGCAAGATCGATGATGAGAAAGTAACGGCCCTGATCGAAGTTCAGATTACGCCCGAGCGCGGCCGGGGTTTCGAAGGAATTGCCGAGCGCATCTATCTCTATCCACAAGTAAAGTCCGTTTACCTCATGTCAGGGGCATACGATCTGCTCGTTGAAGTGGAGGGCGGCAATCTGCGTGAAGTCGCGAACTTTGTATCGGAGAAGCTGTCTCCAATCGATTCAGTACTGTCAACCAAGACGAATTTTATTCTTAAAAAATATAAGCAGGACGGGATTATTTTTGAAGACCATCAGGAAGACAACCGTCTCATGATCTCGCCGTAAAGGAAGATGTGCCATGATAGTGAATGAACAGACAACCGGAAGCAGCAAAACGATGTCCTCATATCTGGCTCCGCTCGTTAAGCAGATTCCGCCATCCGGTATTCGCAAGTTTTTTGATCTGGTGGGTGACAACAAGGATATCATCACACTGGGTGTAGGGGAGCCGGATTTCGTAACGCCCTGGCATATGCGCGAAGCTTGCGTATATTCGCTCGAAAGAGGCATGACCAGCTACACATCGAATGCGGGTATGCCGAAGCTGCGTGAAGCAATCAGTCATTATCTGGATACGCAGTTTGATACCAAATACGATCCCAAAGACGAGATCATTGTTACCGTAGGCGGTAGTGAAGCGATTGACCTCGCTCTGCGTGCATTGATTGTACCGGGAGACGAAATTCTGATTCCGGAACCATCTTATGTAGCATACTCGCCAATTGCATCGATTGGCGGAGGCGTCCCTGTTGGCGTGGAGACATATGCGAAAGATCAGTTCAAGGTAACGGCTGAAGCGCTGGAAGCCAGCATCACACCGAAGTCAAAAGTCGTTATTTTATGCTATCCGAGTAATCCTACAGGTGCCATTATGACTTATGAAGACTGGCTGCCGATTGCCGAAGTTATCAAAAAGCATGACTTGATTGTGATTGCTGACGAAATTTATGCTGAATTGACGTATAATCAAAAACATGTCAGCTTTGCTTCAATTCCTGACATGAAAGACCGTACAATTCTGGTAAGCGGTTTTTCGAAGGCTTTTGCAATGACAGGCTGGCGGATTGGTTATATGTGCGGACATCCCGAGCTTATTGCAGCGATGCTCAAAATTCATCAATATACCGTGATGTGTGCTCCGGCAATGGGACAGGTAGCGGCTCTTGAAGCGCTGACTAACGGACTGGGTGAGAAAGACCGGATGGTTGAATCTTATAATCAGCGCAGACGTTTGATTGTACAGGGATTCCGTGAGATCGGGCTTGATTGCCATGAACCTCAAGGTGCGTTCTACGCTTTTCCAAGTATTCAGAAGACTGGCCTGAATTCTGACCTGTTTGCTGAACGTTTGTTAACGGAGAACAAGGTGGCTGCTGTGCCCGGTAACGTATTTGGTCCGCAGGGAGAAGGATTTTTACGCTGCTCTTATGCGACTTCGGTGTCCCAATTGAATGAAGCATTGGAACGAATCGGAAATTTTGTTTATAAAGTTCAAAAAGAGGGTTAATAGAAAGAAGAAGGTCGGTTTAAATAATTTTATCTGGAACTTTACCAAAAAAATACTTTCTTTTACAAAATATTATGATATAATTTCAATTTGAAATGAGATTTCATATATTTGGAAAAGACATTTTCCGAGGAGGGGTTAGCTTTGTTTTGTGTTGAATATGATTTACCGACGAATCGTGGACACGTTCTGGCAGAAGGCGATCATGGCGACCGATGGTCGGTGAACCCTGATCACGCATCCTTGCATAACATTTCCTTGGAAGATGAGATTCATATGCTTCGGCGCAGGATGGAACAGATTTTTTTGGAAGAAAAATCATTTACTTCTGATATTGTTATTGAAATCAGCAGTTTGCTGGACCTCAAAATTAACGAATACATGAAGGCTAACCCAGTCAAGCCCAAATAATTACGGATGCTGGATACGTGCTGGATATAACGTTAGAGAAATGCTGAATGACACATTGGAGAAGAGATCCGAGAGGATCTCTTTTTTGCTGTGCCTCTACAGGCGCTTTTGAATAACCAAGTTATTTTTTTGCGTGGAACAATTGTGATATATTGGACTTAGGATACTAAAGGGGGAGCTGGAATGAAGAGATTTTTGGGGCTTGCAGTTATGGTTTCATTCATTTTTTTATTAGCCGGATGTGGGGGCAAAGACGGATTCACGGTGTTTATCATTGATAATCAGGGCAATCCATCCGGTATTTCGGAACAACTGCAGGCAAATTTGCAGAAAAAGCTCGGTGAAGAGCCGAAAGTCGAAATTATTACAAGTGCGATGTATGATGTTCAAAAAATAATGGTTGAATATGCAGCAGGCAGTCACGACATCTTCATTTTGCCTGAAAATGATATGAAGCAGTATGGTCAGAACGGCTCGAATGTGCCGCTGGATGATACGTTTGATGTCAAAAAATACGAACGCGGTGTGTTTGAAGGGTCTGTATTGGTTGAAAAGGGGAAAGGCGACGACGGTTCAGACATGAAAAAGGAAACGCATCTGTACGGAATTCCGGTAGAGGATATGCAGATGTTCAAAGACGTAAACTATGCTCCAAGCAATTTGTTCGCTACGATCCCATTGTCGGCAGCTAACACAGACGAGTCAAAAAAAGTGCTTAAGGCGTTGACGGAGTAACATTCATTTTAGAAGAGTATAGAAGGAGGGAGCGGATTGCTGATTACGGTCACGGGCGGCATTGGCAGTGGTAAAACGCGTTTTGCGCTGAAACACGCAGCCCAAATCAGCCGGGAGGGTGTATATTTATCCACTGGTGATCATGATCCCGTTATGCCCGAATTGCCATCCGCTCATTATCGTGCCATTCAAGCGGGGAACGGTCCAAAACTTGCAGAAGTGGTGACCCAGATTAATCGGGAATCCAATCTGTTTCTGGCGGACCAACGCATTGTGGTCGTAGATAGTCTGACATCCTGGATGGCGGCCAGTTTCAGGACAGCAGTGGATCTGCACCAACAGCGTGGAGAAACGCAGCTTCTGATTGAAGCACTGCTGTCTTATCAGGGGAAGATCCTGGTGATTACGAACGAGATGCACGGCAGCCTGCATCCATCGGAAGAGGAACGTGTTTTTGCTGCGAGAATGGCTTCGGTTAATCGGATTTTGCACGCCCATGCGGAACAGATGTACATGCTGGTATCCGGCATTGCACTGGACATGAAGGCCCAACAAGTGCGCTATGAGGATTAGAGGATTTGGATGGATAAGTGGTAAATGATCAGGCTGAAATGTCTGGCATTTGGCCATACAGCTTAAATTGTAAATTGGAGGGATTAAGGATGGGGATATACACAAGAACCGGGGATGAAGGCCAAACTTCGGTGATCGGAGGCCGGGTCATTAAAGATGATGACCGGGTAGAAGCTTACGGTACGATTGACGAATTAAACTGCTTCGTTGGTCAAGCGATTAGCTTGATTGACGCTGCCAATGGGGAGTTCGAGGATTTGCGCGAAAATCTGTTGGAAGTGCAGCAGGAGCTGTTCGACTGCGGCTCAGATCTGGCTTTTGTACGTATAAGTGAGACAAAGTACAAAGTGCGGGACGAAATGGTTACTCGGTTGGAACAGTGGATCGATCAATATGATGCCGAAAATCCGAAGGTTGAACGTTTTATCATTCCTGGAGGCAGTCAGCTGTCATCAGCACTGCATGTGTGCCGTACGGTATGCCGCCGGGCAGAGCGCCGCACGGTTACGCTGGGGCAGCATGCGGATATCAATCCGTCGGTACGTCGGTATTTAAACCGTCTATCGGACTATTTCTTTGTTGTGGCACGGACAGCCAATGCTAGACAGCAGGTTGCTGATATTGAATATGTGCGGAGCAAAAAAGTATTCCGCCGCAAAGAATGAGCCCGTATTATGCGCCAATCACCTACACGGTTACGGAGCAGGAGGAAGGATGGCTGTTGAAAACCGTGCTTCAGAAGCGGCTGTTGGTTTCGCGCAAACTTTTGTCCAAAATCAAACTGACCGAACAGGGTGTAATGCTCAATGGTGAACGGGTATATATCAGTGTCAAAGTGAGTGCAGGTGATCTGGTGGAAGTGCGGATGGAGCAGGAGGAGTCGGATGATATACTGCCGGAGGATATCCCGTTTACCGTGCTGTACGAAGATGAACATCTGCTCATTGTGAACAAAGATGCCGGAATCATCGTGCATCCAACCCATGGGCATTATACAGGCACTCTGGCTAACGGCGTAGTTCATTATTGGCAAAAGAAAGGCGAGAAGTTTCGGTTCCGGCCAATCCATCGATTGGATCAGGAAACCTCAGGGGTGCTGGCGATCGCCAAAAATCCGTATGTACACCAGCATGTGTCCGAGCAGATGATCGCAGGTACGGTGGACAAAAAGTATATCGCACTTGTACACGGCAGTCCTGTGCCTGAACAGGGAGCCGTAGACGGCCCGATTGACCGTGATCCTGAGGAACCACATCGCCGCATCGTTACACCTGATGGGTATGCAGCCAGAACCCTTTATAGAACATTATCACGCTGGGCGGACTGCAGTGCCAGTGCTGTAAGTTTGAAGCTGGAGAGCGGGCGAACACATCAGATTCGTGTACATATGACGTCGATTGGCTGTCCTTTGATTGGTGATCGTATGTATAAAACGCTGCCGATGCATGACGTGAATGAGAAGATACTGACAGTTCGGCAAGAACGGGATGCATGGATTGAACGCCAAGCGCTGCATGCGTGTGAGCTCACGTTTGAACATCCGATTCTCCGGAAACGTATGACGTTCCAGGCTCCATTTCCGGCTGATATGGCCACACTGGAGAAACGTTTAGATGCCGAGGCGGCGCCAAGAGAAGTGCTGCAGGACGCAGATGGACATACCCAAGCGGAAAAGTAACCATGATTTTGGACGCAGCTGCATGTTCGTAAATAAAGGTGTCTACAGTTCAGAGAGCAAAGCGCCTGAACAATATGCCGAAGGCTAGAGAGGTTTTGAGCTTTAAGGTTTTCGAGCTTTAAAGTTCAGCGAGCAAAGCACCTGAACAGCACGCCGAAGGCTAGAGAGGTTTTGAGCTTTAAGGTTTTCGAGCTTTAAAGTTCAGCGAGCAAAGCACCTGAACAGCACGCCGAAGGCTAGAGAGGTTTTGAGCTTTAAGGTTTTCGAGCTTTAAAGTTCAGAGAGCAAAGCACCTGAACAGCACGCCGAAGGCTAAAGATGTTTTCGAGTTTTAAGGTTTTGAGCCTTAGAGTTCAGAGAGCAGCGCACCTGAACAGCACGCCGAAGGCTAGAGAGGTTTTGTAGCTTTAAGGTGTTTGAGCCTTAAAGTTCAGAGAGCAAAGCACCTGAACAGCATGCCGAAGGCTAGAGAGGTTTTGTAGCTTTAAGGTGTTTGAGCCTTAAAGTTCAGAGAGCAAAGCACCTGAACAATATGCCGAAGGCTAGAGAGGTTTTGTAGCTTTAAGGTGTTTGAGCCTTAAAGTTCAGAGAGCAAAGCACCTGAACAGCACGCCGAAGGCTAGAGAGGTTTTGTAGCTTTAAGGTGTTTGAGCCTTAAAGTTCAGAGAGCAAAGCACCTGAACAGCACGCCGAAGGCTAAAGAGACTTTAAAGCTTTTAAGATTCTCAGGGTTGAAGGTAGTTTAAGCCTGATTCCCATAATCCTCTAAGATCTTAAGGTACGGAATCTCCCAACATTTCTCTTTGTAGATGTTGGAATAAATGTTGAAAAATCACGTCGTAGTGAGGGGCGATAAGCCCGCATTCGACTAAAAAAAGATGCAGGGCGAGGGTATCGGGATGGAGCGACTTTTGGATTTGCGGAGCAAACCAAGGGAAGCGAGAGGTCGAAACCCGAGCCCCCGAGTCCCCCGAGGAGGCAACATCCATGAAACTTACAGTATATCAATATGCTAAATGTGGTACGTGCCGCAAGGCCGTGAAATGGCTTGAAGCGAAAGGACATGAGCTGGAGCTGATCCCCATTTTCGACACACCGCCATCCAAAGACGAATTGACGAAGTTGATTCAGAAGAGCGGGCTGGAAGTTAAAAAGTTTTTTAATACCAGCGGGGAAGTGTACAAAGAGCAGCAGCTCAAGGATAAGCTGCCCGGCATGTCAGAGGAGGAGCAGATTACTTTACTGGCTTCCAATGGCCGCCTAATCAAACGGCCGATTGTGACGGATGGTGACAAAGTGACGGTTGGTTTTAAAGAAGAAACATATGAGCAGGAATGGAGCGCTGTCTAATCTAATGCTATAGTTAAGCCTTGAATTGTTCACAATTCAGGGCTTTTTTGGCTTAACTACGCAGGTGGCATAATTATGCTGTAATGAGGGTTGGCGTAACTATGTTATAATGGTAGAATGAGTTTCGATATTTTATACGCTATCGAGGTTGAATTAAATGTTCAACTTTTATAGATCAAGGAGAGAACAAATTCAAGTGAATCAACGTAATGAACCTACTTTGTTACTGGTAGATGGTATGGCAGTGTTGTTCCGTGCATTCTACGCAACATCTGCAAGCGGATATATCAGACGCACAAAGGCAGGGCTTCCGACTAATGCAGTCTATGGCTTTATCCGTTATTTTTGGGATGCGGTTCAGACATTTGGACCAAGCCATGTCATCTGCTGCTGGGATATGGGAGGCAAGACGTTTCGCGGTGAGGAGTACGCAGCGTACAAAGGAAATCGTGCCGAAGCTCCGGATGACCTCATTCCCCAGTTTGCACTCATTCGTGAAGTGATGGACAGCCTTAATATTCCGAATATTGGAGCTGAAGGATTCGAAGCCGATGATTGTATCGGGACGCTTGCCAAGTATTACACCGAAGAAACCGATATGAATGTAATGGTGCTGACGGGTGACCATGATATGCTGCAGCTGATTAATGACCGCACAAGTATTATTATTATGAAAAAAGGTCATGGCAACTACATGGTGTACAATCCTGAAACGCTGATGGCTGAGAAACAGTTGACGCCTCGTCAGGTGATTGACATGAAAGGCTTGATGGGGGATGCCAGCGACAATTATCCTGGAGTACGGGGGATTGGCGAGAAAACGGCTTTGAAGTTAGTGCAGGAATATGGCTCGATTGAAGGGATTTTGAGCAATTTGGACAAGCTGACCCCTTCAGTTCGCAAAAAAATCGAGAATGATCTCGATATGCTGCATCTGTCCCGCAAACTGGCAGAGATTCACTGTGCGGTTCCGGTGGCATGTGCACTGGATGGCTGTGAGTTGCGTCTGGATCCGGATATGGTGATGGACAAGTTTGAACAACTTGAGATGAAGAGCCTAGGCTCTTGGATGGGAGTGGCGATCGGGTGAGCAGCAGGATGACAGCGAGAATAGCAAATAAAAAGTGGTGGACCGGGGCGCTGGCCCTTGTCCTGGCATTTCCGGTACTGCTTTCGGGGGCGATAAGTGCTCCACAGACAGTTGAGGCGAAGGCAGCCATTAGCGCGAAAGTACAGAAAGTAAAAGCAGCAGGACGCAGTTTTAGCGTGCAGACCGTTTCGATTCCCAAAGGTACACCGGTAACCGTAGGACTTGCGAAGAAACAGGTGGGTCAAACCGCGACTTTGCCATCCATTGTAAAAGCGTACGGTGCACAGGCAGCAATTAACGGGGCTTTTTTCGAAGCCTATCACGGGGCACCTGATCCTTACGGGATGTTAATAGCAAACGGAAAAGTTATACATATAGGAAGATATGGAACATCGATTGGCTTTAAATCCGACGGATCAGCTGTAATGGATTCGCTCCAAGTGAGTTTGACGGGCACGGTTACGGATACGAAGGGAAAATCCCGCAGCTGGTATGCGACGTTTATTAATCGCACACCTTCAGCAGATGCAAGCATCTCGATGCTGTACACTCCGGAGCGTGGAGCGAACGTTGGATTTAAGGGAGGTACCGCAGTTGTCATAGAAAAGGGCAAAGTCACCAAAAAAGTTCCTAATACAAATGCGGCCATTCCCAAAAATGGTGCTGTGCTTGTCTTCACAGGCGGAGAGAAATCCACAGCAGACCGTTTCACTGTAGGTTCTACCGTAGAGATGAACTACAGATATACCAATGCATCTGGTCAGGAGATTCCATGGCAGGATGTCGTGACTGCTGTTGGCGCTGGTCCGCGTTTGATTAAAGACGGCAAGATTGCTGTAAATCCCGCAGGTGAAGGGTTCAAAGATCCCAAGATTCTGAATGCGTCCGGTGCAAGAAGTGGAATTGCAATCATGGCCGATGGTTCAGTGATGCTTGCTACCGTATCAGGTGCTACAATAAAAGAATGGGCAGCCATCATGCAGAAGCTGGGAGCTAAACAGGCAATGAATCTGGATGGGGGTGCATCATCAGGCATGTATGCAGGCGGCAAGATGCTGACCTCTCCAGGGAGACTGTTAAGCAATACCCTCGTATTCGGTGGTTCTGTTCGATAAAAACGGATAGCAGGAGGTATGACGCGGCATGACATCTATACCTGATCTGATAACAGAAAAAGACGGTACAGCCGTCCTGGCGATTAATGTAGGGCAGCCTAAACCACTGCCTGGTCAGAAGCGTGAAGTGTTGAGCGGTATCGTGAAACATCCGGTCTCTGTCCCCGTATTTCTATCCTTCACTGGCATGACCGGGGATGGGCAGGCAGACCTTGTGAATCATGGCGGTCCTGATAAAGCTGTTTGTGTATATGACTACAGCAGGTATTCAGCCCTTGAGCGATTGATGGACCGTAAGCTGGATTGGGGAGCATTCGGAGAGAATCTGACCGTTACTGGCTGTAAGGAAGAAGAGGTGCGCATTGGTGATGTATTTGAAATCGGAGATGCGCAGGTCCAGGTCAGTCAGCCCAGGCAGCCGTGCTTCAAGCTGAGTGCAAGATATAATTATAAGGACTTGCCTGTCTATTTTCAGGAAAGCGGTCATACAGGATTTTATTTCAGAGTGCTGCAGGAGGGAGAAGTCGGCCCTGCACCACGTTTCAAACGAGTCCAGACGGATGCTGCATCGATGACAATTCTAGAGGCTAATCGAATTATGCATCAAGGGAAACAGGATGAGGAGGGAATGCGGGCTTTGTTATCTGTGCCTGCACTATCGGACAGCTGGAAGCAGTCATTACTGAAACGGCTGAACAAGCTTGAGCGTAACTAAACCATTCTACAGGAATGCTGCTGTTCTATTGGGCCAGCGGCATTTCTTCTTCTAAATCAACAGGGGAGTGAGACCAACATGACAGTTTTAGGTGCGATTGAAGCAGGCGGAACCAAATTTGTATGCGGCATTGGGACAGAAAGTGGAGAGGTTCTGGAACGAGTAAGCTTTCCTACAACCACACCGGAAGAAACGATGGCTCAGGTTATTTCTTTCTTTGAAGGTAAAGGTGTTGAAGCACTGGGTGTAGGTTCGTTCGGTCCGATTGATCCAATTGAAGGCAGCCCAACATATGGTTACATTACCACCACACCGAAGCCGCATTGGGGACAGTACAACATGATTGGCAAACTCAAGGAACACTTTGATGTACCCATGACATTTGACACCGATGTGAACGGAGCTGCTCTGGGCGAAGCCACTTGGGGAGCTGCACAGGGACTGGACAGCTGTCTGTATATAACAGTAGGTACAGGTATTGGTGCCGGAGCTGTGGTCGGCGGGAAAATGGTTCATGGATTGTCCCATCCCGAGATGGGTCATATCATGGTAAGAAGGCATCCGGAAGATACATACGAAGGATTCTGTCCGTTTCATGGGGATTGTCTTGAAGGTCTTGCAGCCGGTCCAGCTGTTAACAAACGCTGGGAACAGCCAGCCTATGAACTGCCGGCAGATCACAAAGCGTGGGAGATTGAAGCCCATTATCTTGCACACGCTCTGATGAATTACGTGCTGATTCTGTCCCCTCAGAAAATTGTGATGGGCGGAGGCGTAATGAAGCAGGAGCATCTGTTCCCGATGGTTCGCGGAAAACTGCAGGAACTGCTTGCAGGTTATGTGCAGCATCCTTCACTTCATGCCGGAATAGATCAGTATGTTGTTCCACCCGGTTTGGGAGACAATGCGGGGTTGTGCGGTTCATTGGCACTGGCAAAATTGGCCTTGTGCAAATAACGCTTCTAGGATTGACGAATTTTACCAGTGTGGTATGATAGGAGTAGCAGTATAGTACGATTAATGAGGAAGCACCTCTCTTGCAGCCATTTTGCAGGAGGGGTGCTTTTTCGTGCTGTTTGGAAACAGAGAATATTTCATTAATCGTACAGGCTGAAATGTAAAAAGGAGGGAATGGTAATGGAAGTTATTTTTATGAACAAATTATCCAGAATGTCAGAGCACACTGAGGAAATTGCCCAGTTATGGATTGGCGAGGAGGAGAGCATCTGGCATTTGGGGTGGAGCCGATATGAAGCAGGGGACCGGGAGGATACGATCTGGTACGAAGGGAATTCATGGGTGGAACTGCTGCATATATATCGTCATCAGCTAGCCATGAGAATGAGCGAGGGCTACCGTCCGCTGCTGCATGGATTATATGATGAAAAAGATGATTTGAAGCAGCGCAGTTATGCGGGCCAGCGATTGCATTGTTTTAGCGAGCTGTATGGTAATGAACAGTTATATGATGATCTATGTACATGGCGACGGCAGAAAGCCGCCAGTGATCGGAAAGCTCCGTATTTTGTCGCAACGAATCGTCTGCTGCGTCTGATCAGCGCTTTTGTTCCGCAGACGATGGACGAGTTGATACAGCTTCCTGGCGTAGGGGATAGCAAAGCTGCGGAATATGGAATGGAATGGCTGGAAATGACAAGTGGCATTGAAAGATCAAGATCTTTTCCGCTGGACTGGGTATATACCGTATTGAGAGAGGACGAGTACGAAAGCTGGTTGTACAAACAGAAAGAGCAGAAATACAAGCAGGAACTGGACAAATTCGTTACACGTAAACATGTGCTGGAAGGAATGAAAGAAGGACAGACTCTGGAAGAGATTGTGAATCGCTCCGGTCTATCCCGCAGGGAGTTAATCGAACTGCTGGAGGCACTGGATCTGGAAGGGTACGACACAGATTCGCTGCTTGACGTCGAACTGGCCGTTATGCCTGAAACGGAACAAGAGGCAGTATGGAATGCCTATGAGGAACTGGGAGATGCGTTTCTGAAGCCTGTATTACATAAAGTGTATGGAGGAGAGCGTCCGGAAGGAGGGAGCCTGGAACAGGTCTATGAGCGATTACGTATGATTCGCATTCGTTTCCGCCGACACGCCGAAACCGAACGCAATGCAGGTTAGTTGGAAAGCGTTCAGAAATACACAAAAGCCGTAAAGACCAAAAAGACGAAGTCGTTCCGGGAAGGAGCGCTTCGTCTTCAACATGTATTTTGTGTCATAAGACGGATACTGCGGTCATTTCAGATCCAGTCTTTTTTGCGGAAAATAAAGAACATCGTCAGGCCGAGCGTAATCATCAGGCCAATCACCGCATAATAACCGTATTTCCAGTGCAGCTCCGGCATGTTATCAAAGTTCATTCCGTATATTCCGGTAATAACGGTCAGCGGCATGAACACGGTCGTGATGGCTGTAAACACCCGCATGATCTCGTTCGCCCGGTTCGCAATACTGGATTGATAAGCTTCTCGCAAGTTGCCCATCAGATCGCGGTAGGTTTCGAACGTTTCTGATATTTTTACGGCGTTCTCATAGATGTCACTGAAGTATTTCTGCAGCTGGTCATCAATGAGACGCAGATCTTTTTTGTTTAATGTATTGATAACCTCTTTTTGAGGTCCCAGTACCTTCTTCAGCCATAAAATCTCGCTTCGCAGCCCGATAATTTCATTCAAATGTGACTTTTTGGTATGCATTAGAATGTCTTCCTCAAGCTTTTCAATGCGAGCTTCAATTCGGTCACCAACAGTAAAGTAATTATCTACGATCAAGTCAACCAGCAGATAGAGCAGACGGTCGGGACTGCTGATCTCCTGTTCCCACAGGATCGGCTTCAATGTACGCAGTTCACTGACCTTCTGTTTGGTTACACTGATGATGAAATGTCTGCCGAGAAAGAGATTTACTGCCCGCAGGAATATTTCTTCATCATCAAAACGAATGCTGTTAATAACAATAAAATAATGATTTTCATAAATTTCGATCTTTGGGCGCTGCTCCTCATCACTCAAGCAGTCTTCCACAGCCAGATCATGCATGGAGAACAGAGGCTGCAGTACAGCCAGATCGTCCACATCCGCATCAATCCAGTAGAATCCTTCCGCTGGCGGAGTCAGCGCTTGCTGAATATCGTCCACCGGGATAAATACACCATTGTTAACCAACCGGATTTTCATGTTATCTACTCCTTCTGCACCCGCCGTCTTGGCGGATATCATCATTAATATGGGCGCAAAAGAACAGATCAGCCGGTCGGCAGCGAAGCCTGATGTATAGGTCTCCGCTTGCTTGCGTTCATCAATCTATAATCAAACGGAAAGAAACGTCCCGCTGCCGACATGCTGATGTCAATTCTCTATGCAGTTGTTCGGAATTCGACTGCCAGTTGGGCCTCGGGTCGCCATCCATTTAATATGTCACCTCTCACATAAGGGCTTATAAACACTTGTCTAGTATACCGCTGGTCCAGAGTGCTTTCAAGCGCAAAAATGTGTCTATTTCGCGCCCTGAGGCAGTGTATGACAAGGGACGATAAACGGTTACAATTTCAGGCTCGAAACCAAGCAACTGCATCTTGACGTGAGGACAGTAATGTTTTAAAGTAAAAGTTAATAAATTTGAATTAAAATTGAATACAGCGAAATCTTATCAAGAGTAGGTGGAGGGACCAGCCCGATGAAACCCGGCAACCGGCGATATACTGCACGGTGCTAATTCTTGCAGCGACCAAGCACTCCCGTAGTGCTGTTGTAACTGAGAGATGAGAGAGGCGCATATCTATTTACATATGACCTTTCTCGGAATCCGAGAAAGGTCTTTGTTATATGCCCAACTTCTCAGCAGTGATTTTCGCGGCCAATGTAATCTATGAACAAGGAGGAGTCAACTCACCATGCCAATTAAAATTCCGGACACACTACCAGCCAAAGAAGTGCTTGAAGGGGAGAATATATTCGTCATGGACGAATCATCTGCATACAAGCAGGATATTCGACCGCTCCGCATTGCGATTCTGAACCTGATGCCTACCAAAGAGACAACCGAAACGCAATTGCTCCGTTTGGTGGGTAACACTCCAATTCAGGTTGACGTGGTATTGGTACATCCCAAATCCCACACTTCCAAGAACACGTCCCAGGAATATCTCGATCTGTTCTACAAAACATTTGACGAGATTCGGCACCGTCGTTTTGACGGGATGATTATTACCGGTGCGCCAGTAGAGCAGTTGGATTTTGAAGATGTGAATTATTGGGAAGAAATTCAGGAGATTTTTGAATGGACCAAAACGAACGTGACCTCGACTATGCATATATGTTGGGCCTCACAAGCAGGTTTATACCACCATTTTGATGTACCCAAAGTTCCCTTGGCTGAAAAGTGTTTTGGCGTATTTCCACACACGATCAGCAAACCCCATGTTCCGCTGCTGCGTGGATTTGATGAAGTGTTTAACGTTCCCCACTCTCGTCACACGGAGGTAAGAAGAGAGGATATCGAGAAGAACGATAAGCTCGACATTTTAGCTGAATCGGAAGAAGCAGGCGTATTCCTGGTTGCGACCAAAGACGGCAAGCAAATTTTTGCTACAGGACATGCCGAGTATGACCCGTTCTCATTGAAATGGGAGTATGACCGTGATGCTGCCAAAGGAATGGATATCGCACTGCCGAAGTATTATTACCCTAATGATGATCCTAGCCGGATTCCTCCGGCAACATGGCGTGCGCATGCTAACTTATTATTCTCTAACTGGCTCAATTACTATGTGTATCAAGAAACACCTTACGATATTGGACCGCAAATCTAATCGAGATTACAGGAGGATGCAGTAATGGAAGATAACAAGTTGAAAATTGAAAGCCGTTTAGCACAAATCGGGTCCATCAATGAACCGGTCACCGGGGCCGTGAACTTTCCGATCTATCAATCCACTGCGTTCCGTCACCCAAAATTGGGACAAAGCACGGGATTTGATTACATCCGTACAACAAATCCGACGCGCAAAGTGCTTGAGGAAGCCGCTGCTGCTCTGGAGTCCGGTGATGCAGGTTTTGCCTGCAGCTCGGGTATGGCCGCGCTGCAAACAATCTTTGCGATGTTTAGCCAAGGGGACCACCTGATTGTTTCCCTGGATCTGTATGGTGGTACATATCGCCTGTTGGAACGAATTTTGTCCCGGTTTGGTGTAACTGCAAGCTATGTAGATACGAATGATCTTACAGCGCTGGAAGACATCCGTCAGCCGAATACAAAAGCGGTATTTATCGAGACACCAACGAACCCGCTCATGATGATTACGGACATACAAGCTGTTGCTTCTTGGGCCAAAACACACAACTTGCTAACCATCGTGGACAATACGCTGCTGACCCCATTCTTCCAGCGTCCGATCGAACTTGGCGCAGATATCATCATCCATAGTGCGACCAAATATCTGGGTGGGCATAATGATGTGCTTGCCGGATTGATTATTACCAAAGGGGAAGCCTTGTCTGAAGAGATGGCCTTCCTTCATAACTCCATTGGTGCCGTGTTATCACCGAATGATTCCTACCAATTGATGAAAGGCATGAAAACACTTGCCCTTCGTATGGAACGTCATGAGTATAACGCGCTTACCATTGCGAAGTTCCTTCTGGAGCATCCGGCTGTTGCCGAAGTGTTTCATCCGGGGTTGTCTGATCATCCGGGATATGAGATTCAGCAGAAGCAGTCTTCGGGAAATACAGGCATTTTCTCGTTCAAAGTGAAAGACGCACGTTATGTTGAGCCGCTGCTGCGCCATATCAAATTAATTGCATTTGCTGAAAGTCTTGGGGGTGTAGAGTCACTCATGACGTATCCTGCGGTGCAGACCCACGCGGATATTCCACATGAAATTCGTGATGCTGTAGGTGTGGATGATCGCCTGCTTCGGTTCTCGGTAGGCATTGAACATGCGGAAGATTTGATTGCAGACCTGAACGCTGCACTGCTGGCCGCACAGCAGGAAGTTGAAGGAGGCGTAACCTCATGAGTGAATCGAGCAACCATAAGCCGAGTACGTCGGAGCTGAAGTTTGATACCAAACTGCTTCACTTTGGAGATGAGATTGACAAGACGACGGGTGCGTCGAGTGTGCCGATCTATCAGGCTTCTACATTCCATCACTTTGATATTTTTAATCCGCCGCAGCATGATTACAGCCGTTCAGGTAATCCAACCCGTCAAGCTTTGGAAGATTACATTGCACTGCTTGAAGGCGGGGTACGCGGATTTGCCTATTCTACAGGGATGTCTGCCATATCCAGTGTGTTCATGATGTTCTCCGCAGGGGATCATATCATTGTAACGGAAGATGTATACGGCGGTACATATCGTCTGCTGACTACGATACTAAGCCGGATGCAGATTGAGACTACCTTTGTGGATATGACCAGCATTGAGGAAGTCAAGGCAGCGATCAAGCCGAACACCAAAGCTGTGTATATGGAGACACCATCCAACCCGACCCTGAGAATTACGGATATTGTGGCGGTAACGTCATGGTCGAAGGAACATGATCTGATTACCATTTTGGATAACACGTTCATGACACCGTACTATCAGCGTCCGATTGAGCTTGGTGTAGATATCGTTGTACATAGTGCTACGAAGTTTCTAGGTGGTCACAGCGATGTGCTGGCGGGTCTGGCTGTTGCACGTACAGACGAACTGGGAAGACAGCTGAAACAGCTGCAAAACGGGCTCGGTACCGTTCTCGGAGCACAGGAATCCTGGCTTCTGATGCGCGGTATGAAAACACTTGGTGCACGTATGGCTCATAGTGAGCAGAGTACGGCTAAACTGGCTGGCTGGCTCAAGAAGCGTTCTGATATAACGGCTGTCTACTACCCAGGACTGGAGGATCATCCGGGGCGTGAAGCACACGAGCGTCAGTCTACGGGCTACGGGGCTGTGGTTTCGTTTGATGTTGGTTCGGGAGATCGAGCCAAAGCAGTCTTGAATCAGGTGAAACTGCCAATTGTTGCTGTAAGTTTGGGCGCCGTTGAGAGCATTCTTTCGTATCCGACGATGATGTCCCATGCTGCCATGCCGGCAGAGGTTCGACATGAGCGGGGAATCACGGACGGGCTGCTTCGTTTCTCTGTTGGACTTGAGGATATTGATGATCTGATTGCTGATCTTGAGCAGGCGCTTCAGGCCACTTTATAAAGTTAAACTCGATTTTTCACACGAGTTATTCTGACGTCAAGATAACCCTGGAGAGCGGTGGCAATCCCCAAATGCTTTAAATATAACTGATTTTATATGTAAAAATTTTAATTCGTTTTTGAAGCACCTTTGCATAAGGTGCTTTTTTTCACATGTAACCTGTGTTACGATATGTAAAGTACAGAAATGCGATGCTGCAGCCAAGACTTGCTTTTATATCAAGCCGGGCGGAATGTCGTATTATTTTCTCTTTACGAGGGAGGCTTTTTTACAATGAGTACGGTAGACCGTATCTTAGATAAAGCCCTTCGGGGCGAACGTTTGGACTTGGAAGACACGATTCAGTTATTTGAATCTGATGAAGTGGATAAAATCGGGGCAGCAGCCAATGTAATTATGAAACGTATGCACCCTGAACCATACAGAACCTTTGTCATTGGGCGTAACGTTAACTACACGAACGTGTGCGACGTATACTGCCGTTTTTGTGCTTTTTACCGCAGACCTGGTTCTGAAGAAGGTTATGTGCTGCCGGATGAAGTGATTTTCCAGAAGATCAAGGAAACCGAAGATGTCAACGGAACCGAGATTTTGATGCAGGGTGGAACAAATCCTAACCTGCCTTTCAGTTATTATACGGACCTGCTGAAAGCAATCAAGGAGCGTTTTCCGAATATCACGATGCACTCCTTCTCACCAGCCGAGATTATGAAAATGGTTGAAGTATCCGACGGCCTTACGCTCGAAGAGGTTGTACGTGCCATTCATGAAGCTGGACTGGACTCCCTCCCTGGTGGCGGAGCCGAGATTCTTGATGACCGTACACGCCGCAAAATCAGCCGTCTGAAAGGTTCATGGCGCGACTGGATGGACGTCATGCAGACAGCTCACCGGATCGGGATGAATACCACTGCGACAATGGTTATTGGTCTGGGTGAATCTATGGAAGAACGTGCGCTGCATCTGATGCGTGTGCGTGAAGCTCAGGATGAATGTATTGAGAACAAATATGATTCCGAAGGTTTCCTCGCATTTATTCCGTGGACTTTCCAGCCGGATAATACGAATCTCAAGCTGGAGCGTCAAACGCCAGAAGAATATCTGAAAACGGTAGCGATCAGCCGCCTGGTGCTGGATAATATCAAGAACATCCAATCCTCGTGGGTAACGATGGGTCCTGAAATTGGTAAGAAGTCGCTCGAATTCGGCTGTAATGACTTCGGCAGTACGATGATTGAAGAGAACGTTGTATCCTCCGCAGGAGCGACGTACAAAGTAAACATCGAATCTATTCTTCGCCTGATACGCGAGTCTGGTTACATTCCGGCACAGCGCAATACACGTTATGAGATTCTGCGCATGTTTGATGAAGAGAGCAGTGTACCTAAAGATTTCGTCATGCAGAACTAATATTACTTATGATATCTAAGTGTTCACGTTAAGGATGAATGTTTTCTATTTTCTATGAGAATGAATGAGCGTTCGTGATATGAGATCGGGATGAATCAGGAAAACACCTGGTTCATCCCTTTTTGATGTTGTACTGAACTGCAGCTGCAGTTTGTTTCAGATCATCAAACAGTACATATTACGCATTTGGCGATATGTTATATAGATTTTTAACTGATACAATGGAGGGACAGTTGTGCAGTCAAACCTGTTGGGAGGAACGAATCGATGAAGACAAGAAAACTTGGAAAGACAGCACTAGACGTACCCGTTTTAAGTTTTGGCGCATCCTCGCTAGGTTCTGTATTTCGAGATATTGACCGGGATGAAGGCATTCGTACCGTTCATGCGGCGATAGATGCGGGCATGAATTATATAGACGTATCACCTTACTACGGATTAACTAAGGCAGAGACGGTACTTGGTGAGGCTGTTCGTACTTTGCCGCGCAGCTCGTATACGTTATCGACCAAAGCGGGACGTTATGGCGAAAACGAGTTTGATTTTTCCCGTAAGCGTATTCTGGATAGTGTGCAGGAGAGCATGGGAAGGCTGCATACGGACTACATTGATATTTTATTCCTGCATGATATCGAGTTTGTGGCACCTGAAATTATCATTGAAGAAGCTTTTCCAACGCTATTAGATCTGAAAGAGCAGGGCGTGATCCGTTATGCTGGCATTTGCGGGCTGCCGCTGTCTTTGTTTGAAAAAATGCTGCCCCAGCTTGATGCAGATGCTATTATTTCTTATTGTCATTACGCATTAAACGATACGTCATTGTTGTCGCTTCTTCCGCTGCTTGAGGAAAAAGGGGTTGGTCTTGTAAACGCTTCCCCACTCTCCATGGGATTATTAAGTACCCGGGGAACGCCCGACTGGCACCCAGCGGGTGATCGGGTTAAGGAACTTTGTTTGAAAGCTGCTCGTTTTTGCGAGGAACAAGGCAGTAATATTGCCAAGCTGGCAGTACAATTTTCCACAGCAAATGAACAAATCCCGACAACACTGGTGAGCAGTGCAAGTCAGCAAAATATTATGAATAATGCCGCCTGGGTCGAAGAGCCATTAGATCAGAAGCTGCTGGAAGAGGTGCTGCACATTCTGGCTCCACTAAACAATGAAACCTGGCCTAGTGGACGCGCTGAATATAATGTGCACAGCAGTATAACGCCAAATTCGTCTAAGGGGGAACAGCAATAATGAGAGCTGTGGTATGTGAAGAAATTAATCGTTTGGTGCTGAAGGAACTTCCACAGCCGGTAAGAGCTGAAGGAGAGGCAATGGTTGCAATTCAGCGAATTGGCATCTGTGGTACGGATCTGCATGCCTACAAGGGCAATCAGCCGTTCTTTACGTATCCCCGTGTGTTGGGTCATGAACTTGCAGGCATCATCGAGGAGATTGGTCCCAATGAGGCTGGCCTACAGGTAGGAGATCAAGTGGCTGTTATCCCTTATCTGCACTGCGGCCACTGCATCGCCTGTCGTTCAGGCAAGACAAACTGCTGTGCTTCTATGCAGGTGATGGGCGTTCATGTGGACGGTGGGATGAGGGAGCGGATCACAGTACCTGTCACTCATCTGCTCAAAGCAGAAGGTTTAACGTTAGATGAGACAGCTATGGTGGAACCTCTCAGCATTGGAGCACACGCTGTGCGCAGAGCAGCACTTCAACCAGGAGAGCGTGTTGTTGTGATTGGAGCCGGACCGATTGGACTTGGCGTTATGGCTTTTGCTAAAGAAGCAGGAGCCTATGTTATTGCAGTAGACCGTAATGTGGACAGGCTGGAACTCAGTCGAACGTGGGCGGGAGCAGACGAGACGGTACAGGCAGATGAATCGGCGCTGCAGCGAGTATCCGAGATCACTGGTGGTGATTATGCGACGGCTGTATTTGATGCGACAGGTAATGTGCATTCCATGAACGGGGCCATCCCGTATGTAGCGCACGGTGGGCAGCTGATTTTTGTTGGGTTGGTAAAAGCGGATATCACATTTCATGATCCCGAATTTCACAAACGTGAGATGAGTATGCTCGGGAGCCGGAATGCAACGCGTGAAGATTTTGAACAGGTGCTGTCTACGCTGCGCAGCAAAAAATTAAGCATGGATGGTTATGTTACACACCGAGCAGCATTCGGTGAGCTGCCCACCTCTATGGATAAGTGGCTGTTACCTGAATCGCAAGTGGTCAAAGCGATTGTAGAGTTATAGTTTTTGTACAATTACAGTTTCATGTATAAATGAGAGACGCTCTCTTCCGAAGCGATGAACAATGGAGATTAATCCATAGATTCATCAGGGAAGAGAGCGTTTTGGTATCGTTTAGATTCCAGCCATTTCATTTTTCTGGGTTCGATACAATGCCCGCATGCGGATCGATGTGCCGAACGATCGACTTCAACCAGATCATCTCCAGGAAATGCACTTCGTAATAAAGAGTTCCTGGAATCTGTCCGATCCAGGTTTCAGATCCTGCGGTTGGGGAAGGTTCGAAAGCACCTTCGAACCTTCCCGGCTCCCTGCGCAGACGGCTGCGTACAGCTTTTTCAACTTGAGCGCTTTGAGTAGTCAGAATGCATATTTTGCGTTTGGGAGAGAATCCCCGGAAGGCAAGATACACCATTTCGTAGGCAATCAGATAAGCGATGACAGAATACATGGCCTGATCCCAGCCAAAAACAACACCAGCAGCTGTCAGTATGATCAAGTTAAGTAGCATGATTATTTTTTCGATAAGCATCCGTTTCCCGCTAAAAACACGTTCAGGCGGCCGGGAGGACGGATCACCGATTTCCAGCGTATCCAGTGTCCCACCATACCGTACGACAAGCCCGATCCCGAGCCCCAGACATAATCCACCAAACATGGCAGCAGCCAGAGGATGCTCGACGAGCGGCGGCATGGGATGCAGCACAATGGCACTAATCGAAAAGACAACCAGACCCAGAACAGTAACCAGTACAAACTTTTTCTTCACAATCTTGTAGGATAGAAATATAAACGGAACATTGAATAAAAACAGGAACAAACCGATTCGAAGCTCAGTCCAATGTGCGAAAAGGGAAGAGATTCCCGTCATCCCGCCAATAATAATTTTATTGGGGTGTAGAAATAACTCTAGTCCCACGGAGGCCAGTACTCCGCCAATAATAACCAGAATCAGATTCAACCAGCGGCGGGAAGGCGATATGCTGCCCTTGGCAGTACGCGGCACCGGATTAGCCGATATCAGAGGTGCTTTCACAGGTCATCCTCCTTATGTGCGGCTTCGAGCCATTCTCCCTGGGTTCTTCACAGAAAGTTCAGCATGCAGCCGCTTAATGGCTTGATACAATTACATGTCTGCTCTGCACGGACATGTTTTATCCTTCTTTCTGCAGAACCTTTGGTTCCTCTTTCTTTTTACGCGGATCTTTGAACTTAAATATTTTGTTCAGAATATTAAATACGTGCTTGGACTCTTTGGTTAACAGCGGCCCAAGAATGGCCAGAATCAATACATATAGTGCGGCAAATGGCTGGAGCAGTGGTAACAGTCCGCCGGCTTTACCCATGTTGGCCATAATGATTGAAAATTCTCCGCGGGATACTATGGTTAATCCAATATTGGCAGATGCTTTTGGCGAAAGTCCTGCGCTGCGTCCAGCCAGCATACCGGCCAGGAAGTTACCGAACAGCGTAATCAGCACAGCAATCAATGCCAGCCATACGGCATCCCCGCCGAGGGACAACGGATCAATCGATAGTCCGAAGCTGAAGAAGAAGACAGCTCCAAAGAAGTCACGGAACGGCAGAATCAGATGTTCAATCCGTTTAGCATGCTCCGTTTCCGCCAGTACAAGACCAACCAGCAAAGCTCCGATTGCTTCGGCAACGTGGATGGTTTCAGAGAAGCCGGCTACCAGGAACAGTGCCCCGAAAACAACAAGTGAGAATAATTCGTTGGAACGAATTTTGAGCAGTTTATTCAGCAGCGGTGTAGCTTTACGTCCGACAATGATGACTACAAGCATGAAGCCGAGAGCAATCAGGGCGGACATGATCACGCCTCCGATGGAGGAGGAATCACTGAGCACCAGTCCGGACAGGATGGAGATATATACAGCGAGGAACACATCCTCGAACATGATAATACCCAAAATCATCTCGGTCTCCGGATTGGCTGTACGTTTCAAATCAACGAGCACCTTGGCTACAATGGCACTGGAAGAGATTGTCGTAATCCCTGCGATGACCAATGCTTCAGCTGCCGGAAAATCGGCGGCAAAACCGAACACTAATCCAAGTGTAAAGTTAATCCCGATGTAGATTGAGCCGCCGACAACGATGGAGCGACCGGATTTGACCAAGCGGCCAACTGAAAACTCCAGTCCCAGATAAAACAACAGAAACAGAATACCGATGCGACCCATAAAGTCGATGAACGGCTGACTTTCGATAAATCGGAAGTCCAGATGCCAGATTTGCATGGCGTGTGGTCCTACGGCCATCCCGATCAGAATGTAGAACGGAACAACCGAAAATCTAAGTTTTGCGGATAAAAGGCCGGCTGCTGCGATGAGCACCAAGGCCAGACCTACTTCAAAAATCAAATGATCCATCGAGTTACCCCCTTCCTGTCAGGAGGAGGGACTTGAAAAGCTTCTGCTGGTTGCGTTCGCCAACGGCAACTACGGTAGATTCTGCGCTGATCACAACCTCCGGACCTGGGCTGATGTGTTTTTTATGATTTTTCTCCACAACGGCAATGACCGTTGCGCCAGAGTTTTGACGTACATTCAATTCACCAATGGATTTGCCGATGCATCCGAACGAGGTTTCGATTTTATACCATTCGATAATCAGGTCGTCAAAAGTGACTTCAATATTTTCAAGCTGTTTCGGTTTGTAAGTTAATCCGCCAACGATGGCGGCAATTTGTCTTGCTTCATTGTCATCCAGTGTAATCATGGAGATGCTTTGATCTGGATCATCATATTCAAAGTGATACATCTCCCGGCGGCCATCATCGTGAATAATAATAACGATTTTATCACCGCTGCTCGTTTCAATTTGAAATTTTTTGCCGATTCCCGGCAGGTCTGTTTCGCGTACATCCATGGATAGTATGCCTCCTTAGTGATTGAGGCTGGCCATAGAAGGGAGGCTTATCTTCCCGTAATCAGGTCATCTGCTGCTCAGGGCGGAACATCAAATGGTGCGGGGAAACAGAGCCAGTAATTCCTGACACAGCCAAATATATAATGTGAAATAGAGAAAAGTATGCAAAATAAAGTACAACAAAATAAAAAACAGCAAAATAAAGTGCAGCAAACAAAACGCCCAAACCAAGATATTTCAAAACTAACGTTTACGTAAAGGGTTATAAGTTATGCATGAGAACACCGTCCATAACGAGGAGGTAGCTCTATGCGCAGGCAGCCTTGCAAATACAGCAAACAAGCTCTTATCGAGCACAGGCGTATTTGGGTGCCATCGGAGAGAGGGATAAATACATACTGGTAAATTTAATTGGAAGCAGAAATAATCTGCGTTTGAATAGACAATACCACGGTTTAAAAGACAGACCTGCTGTGGGTATTCGCAGCACGATTAACAATGCGAGGACAAGAAATACAGGCTTGGTCTGCTTCACTGCAGCCAGCTTAGACATCACTTGCGTGTTTTTGCGAATGACAGGTTTCTGCTGAGACTCGGGTATTTGGGACAGTACTTCAAGCCCTTCTTTATTCGAAGTGGCATCAACGGATACACCAACTGCAGACTCCGTCTGCATTGGGATCGGGAAGCACAGCGCCTGAAAGACGCACAAAATGATAATAATCATGTGATGAAGCAGTCTCGGTTGTTGTCTCATTGTTGGCTTCCCCCCTTCCGTGAACATACTGTTATAAAAATAATAACACATTTTTGTCTTAACTCCAAACCATTCATTCAAAGTTCACTAAACCTTCTATTATGAGTTCTGCAAAAAAATGCTGCTCGAAGCTTTGCAAACCATTCATTAAAATATCCTCCAAAGCCTTCCTCAAAGTACCCTCCAATTCCTCTTCAAAGTATCCTCCAATTCCTTAAAGTATTTTCCAACCCTTTCCTTTTATGCTGAGAAATCATGACACCCTTTCCATCAAACCGCTTCGTATATCCCCATTGGCCTTGCCATATACTTTGAAGAGGAAGAAAGGAGTGATTCTTATGGAACTGTTTGCAGTATGGACCGATGTGTCTGGACAGGAGGAAGCAGCGCATTTTCACCGATGCATCAAGGAAAAAACCAAAGGTTTACATATAAGCAAAAGAGGCTTCCGGCTCACCTTCAAACATAAGGATGGCAGGGCAGGCTGGATGTGTAGAGGGAATGAGAATCACGAAGATTTCCAGCAGTGGCTTCCCCGCATCAGCGATCTGTTATCGCTTGGTATAGCCGATTTTATTATGGAGACGCAGGAGCACAGACTGGTAGAGGATATGATTGCCAAAACTTGTTCTGTTATGGACGAACATGAGGTTGAAAAGGTTCACCGAATCTGCATGCCGCTGCTGATCAACGGTGATTTGGGTCAGCCGGGCCTTCGAGAACGCCGACGTGCATCTTTAGCGAGAGGTTTACGGCAGGATTTGGAGGAAGTTCACTTTTTTCATCTGGAAGGCATCCTGAATTTCCGGCTGCGCAGCTACAAACAGGAACTGCAGGAATTGGTGGAATACGCTCTGGATGAATTCTGGATGGACCGCCAGTATGAAGAGTTTATGGGGCTTCTCAAGTACTTTGTTTTCTTTCAGGAAGCAAAAGTTCCTTTGATCCATCTGATTCACAAAGGCAAGCATGAATTTCAGGTGCTTGATGCGGGACTGAATCTGCTGCCTGTGCAGAAGGATGAACAGGTTGTAGTGGAGATGCCGGGATTGGAACTGGAAATGGATATTGAAGATATGATCGTGAGTACACTCATCTCCATATCTCCTGAAAAAGTGATGCTGCACACGAGTACACCCGAGCTGCCTATCATTTCAACAATATGCCAGATTTTTGAGGATAAGGTACAGATATGCCACCAATGTCCCGAATGCGAAGTGCTGCGCTCAGGATTGCTGACAGGTCTTGACGCAGGCGATTTGGGCAATTATAATAACTGTTGATCTAAGATATGAATAAATTGAGAAACAAAAGCGATGACAAAGACAAGAACCGCACGTTTGATCGGTGCAGAGAGAGGAACCTGGGCTGAAATTTCCTCCGGATATCACGTATGGTTTACCCCTTTGTAGCTGCAATTTTGAAAATAAAGCCGCATAATCCCACCATCTAAGATGACGGAAGGTTTTATGAGTAAGGATCTGCCGGGTCATGCCCGTTACCGACATGCCAATGAGGGCTGTATTCCTGTGATTGGGAATAATCAGCTGAATTAGGGTGGAACCACGAGTATAACACTCGTCCCTTTACCGGGACGGGTGTTTTTTGCGTTGTTTCTGTTGACCTCGTAGGCAGCAGAAGGCGCAATAGATGATCAGTCCGTGCGGTTGATGAGAATGGATCAGTTTTATTTTACAGGAGGAATGAGACAAATGGCAGTGAACATTAAACTACCGGATGGTTCGGTGCGTGAGTATGCAGATGGCAGCAGTATTGAGGATGTAGCCGCTTCGATCAGCAGCGGACTTCGCAAAAATGCCGCAGCAGGCAAGCTGGATGGTATCGTGGTAGATCTATCTACTCCAATTCATGAAGGAGCTTTGGTCGAAATTGTAACGCTGGATTCTCCTGAAGGTCTTGAGGTGATGCGTCACAGTACAGCGCACTTGCTGGCTCAGGCGGTTAAACGTTTGTACGGAAACAAAGAGGTGCATCTGGGCGTAGGGCCGGTTATCGAGGATGGTTTCTACTATGATATGGACCTCGAACATCCGCTCAACCCGGAGGATCTGCAGAAGATTGAGAAAGAAATGGAACGCATCATCAATGAAAATCTGCCGATCGTGCGCAAGGAAGTCAGCCGCGAGGAGGCTATCAACATTTTTAACGAAGTTGGCGACCCATACAAACTTGAGTTGATCAATGCTTTACCGGAAGATAGCGTGATCACGATCTATGAACAGGGCGAATTTTTCGACTTGTGCCGTGGACCGCACGTTCCATCTACAAGCAAAATTAAAGTATTCAAACTGATGAACGTAGCGGGTGCATACTGGCGTGGAGACAGCAAAAACAAAATGCTGCAGCGTGTATACGGTACAGCATTTGTGAAAAAAGCTCAGCTGGACGAGCACTTGCATTTCCTTGAGGAAGCACGCAAACGTGACCATCGCAAACTTGGTAAAGAGCTGGAAATGTTCACGTTCTCCCAACTGGTAGGACAAGGTCTGCCGATCTGGCTGCCTAACGGTGCGAAACTGCGCCGTACATTGGAACGTTACATCGTCGATCTTGAAGAAAGTCTCGGTTACCAGCATGTGTATACGCCGGTTCTCGGCAATGTGGAGCTGTACAAAACATCCGGACACTGGGAGCACTACCAAGAAGATATGTTCCCGAAAATGGTTATGGACAACGAAGAGTTGGTTCTTCGTCCGATGAACTGTCCTCACCATATGATGGTGTACAAATCCAGCATGCACAGCTATCGTGATCTGCCGATTCGTATCGCCGAGCTGGGGATGATGCATCGTTACGAAATGTCAGGCGCTTTGACAGGTCTTCACCGTGTGCGTGCGATGACGCTGAATGACTCGCATATCTTCGCACGCCCGGATCAGATCAAAGAAGAATTTGCACGGGTTATCGAATTGATCCAGACTGTATATAAAGATTTCGGTATCCACGAATATCGGTTCCGCCTGTCTTACCGTGATCCGCAGGATACGGAGAAATACTTCCAGAACGATGAGATGTGGGAAATGTCCCAGCGCATGCTGCGTGAAGTTGTGGAAGAGCTGGATTTACCGTTCTATGAAGCTGAAGGGGAAGCTGCATTTTACGGTCCGAAGCTTGACGTACAGATTAAAACAGCACTGGGCAAAGAAGAAACATTGTCTACCGTGCAGCTGGACTTCCTGCTTCCTGAGCGCTTCGAGCTGGAATATGTCGGTGATGATGGACAGAAGCACCGCCCAGTCGTAATTCATCGCGGTGTAATCAGCACAATGGAACGTTTTACTGCATTTTTGCTCGAGAACTTTGCAGGAGCATTCCCGCTCTGGCTGTCTCCAGTTCAAGCCAAAGTTATTCCGGTATCCGGCAACTATGACGATTATGCGCGTGAGGTGGAAGCAAAGCTGAAACGTGCAGGAATTGCGGCTGAAGCCGATCTTCGCAACGAGAAACTGGGTTATAAAATCCGTGAAGCACAGCTTGAGAAAATGCCTTATATGTTCGTTGTGGGTGAAAACGAGAAAAATGCGGCATCGGTATCCGTACGTAAACGCGGTGAAGGTGATCTCGGCATGAAGCTCGTTGATGAAATTACTGCCCAATTGAAAGAGGAAATTGCTTCAAGACAAGTCTAATATAGAACGCTGTTTGTAAAATAGTTGAATGAAACCGTCTGGGAACATTGGAGGAATCCATCGTTTTCAGGCGGTTTTTTACTGCTTGTTTTGCAGTCCGTTACCTGATACAAGGTATAGAACGAATGCTTTTTGGTAACCCTTTGCAAGTGAGGGGGAGGTTATACTATGAAAAAGCATCTTTTAAAATTCAATGAAAACCAAAAGTTAATCATCATGTGCTGCTTGATGTTTGCCGGAATCCTAATGAGTACCAATGAGGCCAAGGCCTATATATTTGAAGAGGAACGAAATATACTGCATGTCGAAGAAGAAGCAGATGATAAAAATGATCTGACCGATATCGTCAAAACAGAGCAGACAGCTGGCTTGAACCCGGCTGCACCTATATACACGGGTGAGGCTCAATGGACCACTTTGGTTTATATGGCATTTATGTGGTCTCCGCAGCCGATCGTTCTGCCGAAACCTGAACTGCCCGAGAAACGGGTGAATAAGTCTGCTGATCCTGCCATGCCCGTACTGGCTCCACGATCGGAACAGATTCTGGAGACACAGAAGGTCACTGCGACAGGATATACGGCAGGGATTGAGTCTACAGGCAAGACGCCCAAGCATCCCCAGTACGGTATTACGTATTCCGGAGTAAAGGTTCGGCGTGACAAAGAAACGGTTTCTACGATTGCAGCGGATCCAAAGCTGTTTCCGATGGGGTCTATTTTGTATATTCCGGGGTACGGTTACGGTATCGTCGCTGACACGGGCTCAGCCATCAAAGGTAACAAGATCGATCTGTATTTTCCGACAACCAAGCAGGTGTATAAAGAATGGGGCAAGAAGGACGTTGAGGTTCAGGTAATCAAGCAGGGCGCAGGGAAATGTACCGAAAAGATGCTGGCTGAGCTGTCTAAAGCGATCAATGTCTATAAAACAGTGCCGGACTCCTGGCTCGATAAAGCCATCTAAATGATGGAATGTTATGTCTGCATAACAAAAAGCCTCTCTTCACATAATATTGACTGGGGACGAACCCCGCACTGCAGCAAGCAGTGTAAATATGAAGAGAGAGGTGATTCGTTGTGGCAAAGAAATCCCAAGGTTATCAAACGCCTAACGAGAAGTATGATGCTGAGTTTGGTCAGGAGAATGGAAGTGCAGCTTCTAAAGTGAAGCAATCCGGTCAAAACAAAGTACAGGACAATTATCAAACACCTGATGAAAAATATAATGCCGAGTTTGGTGTAGAAAACACAGGCCAAACTGGCCGTGCAGGAAAAATGAAAAAGTAAGTTCAAGCAGCATGGAAGAAACAAACCATGCAGAATGAAAGCAAAGAATGATGATCCAGACACCCCGGAGCGACCTCCGGGGTGTTTTTATGTTTTTTACAAAATAATAAATTACATAATTATCCTCAAGCCTCAGTCTCGAGACCGAGTCGAATTCAACCTGTCGGCGCTGTTAACCTTGGCATGTCTGATGTACACTGGATATACAATAAAGACAAAGGAGACATGAGTGATGAAACGATCTACGCGGGACCGTTGGTGGGTTGGGATACCTCTTATCGCTATCGGTGCACTGATCTTGCTCAGGCAATTGGGATATGACATTGATATAGGATATGTGTTTAGAACGTATTGGCCGGTGTTTTTAATCTGGTGGGGCGTAAAAGGGTTGACGGAAATCCGGCGCAGTGGAGGATATGCTGCTGTTGGACCGGTCATCGCGCTTGCCATAGGTGGATTCTTTCTGGCGCGTAACTTGGGTGTGATTGGGTACGACTACTCACTGGGTGAATTTATCCGTTATCTGATTCCCGTACTGCTGATTGGTGGAGGGTTGTATGTATTAATTGGCCCAGGGCACCGGAATCGGAAACATCAAGACAGCGTAACGCCGCCTCCACCTGAGAAGCCATACGAACCTTTGTCACCTCAGGATCTGGAGATGCCTTCTTCGTTCGATGAAGAGTTTGAGAAAACGTTTGGCAAGCCGAAGCAGGAGCCATCCTCAGGCAAGCATCAGTCTTTTCACGCCGAGAAGCAATCTCATCAGAATGCAAACGGTGAAACGTATGGTCAGCCTCATACAAAGTATAATAAAAACTCCAATGATCAGAACTTTGAAGGATATGGTCATTTCAACAACAACGGGTACGAGCAGGGCTATGGCAAAACATTGAATAAATCGACGTTCATTGGTGATTTTCATATGGGTAAAGAAGTGTTTACGCTGAAACCGATGAATATCTCTTCGTTTATTGGCGATACGATCATTGATTTGACCAAGGCACAAATTCCGTATGGTGAGACCAAAATTGTCATTTCACATTTTATCGGAGATGTCAAAGTGTTTGTTCCTGAGGACATGGATCTGGGCGTCTCGTTAAGCACAACCTCTTTTATCGGCGATATGAAGCTTCTGGATACTAAACGCGGAGGTTTTATAGGAAACGCGCAGGAAGAGACTCCACACTATCGCGAAGCAGGCAAGAAAGTGCGAATTATCGTCAGTGTGTTTATCGGTGACATCAAAGTCAATAAGGTGGGTTAACGCATGATTCGAACGCTTCTCAAAGCAAACAAGTGGGAACTGATGACGTATTTTGTGCTAACCGGACTGATTGCACTGGGTGGTTTTTATCTGCTGTACGGTGATGTTCTTACGGGTTCTCATCGTAATAAGGCATGGACATACATTGGTATTGTTGTTCTGGGGACCGTTGTCACTGGTTATATTGCTGCACTGCGCATTCAGCGCAAGATTGATCTGCTGGATCTGAATATGCTTAAGGTATCCAAGGGGAATTTGGCGGTACGTATGCCGGAGGCTGATGATGCTTCATTCGGTCGGGTCTATCAGGAATTTAATGTAATGATGGAGTCGATTGAGAAAAAAATGAGGCTCCTTCAGCGGCTTGGCGAGCAGGAGGTTATTGAGAAAGAGCAGGCTTCGGAACGTGCCGTCATCGAAGAACGCAAACGTATGGCAAGAGATCTGCATGACACAGTAAGTCAGCAGCTGTTCGCCATGCATATGTCAGCTTCGTCCCTTCCACGCCTGCTGGAGATGAATCCTGAACATGGCCGTAATGTGCTGGATCAGTTAATTCAGATGTCACACACGGCGCAGCGCCAAATGCGCGGGTTAATTGCCCAGCTTCGTCCAGTGGAACTGGAAGGACGTGATCTGGCCGGTGCACTGGACAGCTGGTTTCCGGATTACTGCAGGCAAAATGGTTTGAAAGGCGTGAAAGAGCTGGAGCTGGATGGCGGAGTCTCGGATGCCATTGAGCACCAGCTGTTTCTTATTATTCAGGAAGCGGTGGCGAACGTAGTCAAACATGCCGAAGCCGGGCTGGTCAGCCTGTCCATTCGGGAATCGGAGCATCAGATCAGCATGAGCATCAGTGATGACGGACAGGGTTTCCTGCAGCAGGCAGACCGTCCGGGTTCGTACGGATTGTCGACGATGCGTGAGCGTGCAGAGAAGCTTGGCGGTCAAGTGCAGATTATTTCCAAACCCGGGGCGGGAACGACAGTACGGGTGCTTATACCGAAATTTCAGAAGGTGTCAGAGGAGGAAACGGAATGAACGGCAAAGTAAACGTAATGATTGTGGATGACCATGATATGGTACGGATGGGCTTGAAGACATATCTAATGCTGGAGCCTGCTTTTCATGTGATGGCAGAAGCGGGCAACGGACAGCAAGCGCTGGAACAGCTTCGTCAGATGAAAGACACGGATAAGCCTGACTTGATTCTCATGGATCTGATGATGCCGGTGATGAATGGAGCTGAGGCGACCCAAGCTATTATGTCCGAATTTCCGGGCATGAAAATTGTAATGCTGACCAGTTTTCTTGAGGATGATCTTGTTGTTCAAGCTATTGAGGCAGGAGCGGTTAGTTATGTGCTGAAAACCGTATCCGCTGAAGAGCTAATCTATGCCCTTCAGGGAGCAAACCGAGGTATGCCGGTGATGACGGGAGATGTGTCACAGGCGTTAACGCGAGGGATTCGGCAGCGGACGGCGAGAGAAAGCGAATCGGGACTAACAGATCGCGAGAAGGAAGTCCTTTTACTCATTGCGGAGGGGAAAAACAACAAAGATATCGGAGAAGAATTACATATCAGTATCAAAACGGTGAAAACCCATGTAAGCAACCTGCTGATGAAATGTGAAATGGACGATCGGACGCAGCTGGCCATCTATGCCCATCGTCAGGGCTGGGTGAAGAAACCGAGCTGAAAATACTGCTGTGCCGGGAAAAAACAGCAATTATTTCATGCTTTTATCTCCTTTTTAATTGTTTTTAAGGTACGGTTAAGGTTTAAAGTACAAAATAAAGACAGTTAAAGAATATCTCTTGCGAATAAGAGATTGGGAGGTAGAGAGGCATGGACGAACGTAATTATAGATCGAACCGACAAGATGAGGAAAAGGAAACCAGCGCAGCTGAGAATCGCAATCCTGCCGGAAATGAAGACTCCTCGTATTATTATTCTTATGGACCTTTTCAGTCCGTGAATCAGGAAGATACAGCTGGCTCCAACGGGGCACGCCAAGAAGGAAACGTAGAAATCACAAGACCCGATCCCGTGAAGCCAGTGCCTGCGTACTACAGCAGCGAAACTTCTGATGCAGCAGGCGGTGTATCTGGCGGTCGTGGTTCAGGTCATGGCGGAGATCAGGGGAATGGCAGCAAAAACAATGGAAACTGGAACTATAACAATCAAAGACCACGGTCTTCTGTAAGATCCCTTTTATTCTCGTTTATCGCTGGTATGGTGGTTATCACCCTGCTTATGTACACAGCAGATCGAACGAATATGTTCACGCCGCAGGCTGCGTTAGTGAACAATGGAGCCGAAACAGCTGCCCAGGAAACTCCGAGTAATACAGGCGGCGGCAATAACGTAACGGCATCTCTGCTGCCAACGGGTAAAGAGGATGTATCCTCTGTAGTGAAACAGGCAAGTCCGGCCGTAGTCAAGATTGAAACCTTGGCGAAACAGTCTTCGCGCAGTGGTGCAGGACAGGGCGGAGCCAATACAAGTGATCCACTGTATCAATATTTCTTCGGCGGCGGGCTTGGCGGGCCTGGTGGAAATGAAGAGCAGGAACCAGGACAAGGTCAGCAGCCTCAAGCAGGCAATCAGCTCGTACCTATGGGGATTGGCTCCGGATTTATTTTCGATAAAGAAGGTTACATCCTCACGAACCAGCACGTTGTTCAAGGAGCTGACGTCATTCAGGTAACACTTGAGAATAACAGCAAGCCTTATGAAGCCAAATTGCTGGGAAGCAGTTTTGACCTTGACCTTGCCGTTTTGAAAATTGAGAAAAACAGCGGAGATAAAGATTTCCCTGTAGCGCCGCTGGGCGACTCCAACAACACCCAGGTTGGTGAATGGCTCGTAGCGATTGGTAACCCGGAAGGGTTTGAACATACGGTAACTGCGGGTGTCCTCAGTGCCAAAGAACGTTCGATCAGCATTCCGGATCAGGAAACACGTAAAACACGTGAATACAGCCACCTGCTGCAGACCGATGCTTCCATTAACCCGGGTAACTCTGGCGGCCCTCTTCTTAACCTGAACGGTGAGGTTATCGGTATGAACGTTGCAGTAAGCGCAGACGCACAGGGGATCGGTTTTGCGATTCCGTCCAGCGTAATCTCTGAGGCCGTGAAATATTTGAAAGAGAATAAGGACGTTCCTAAAGAACCTGTACCGTTTATTGGAGCTTCACTTATGAATCTTACACCTGAAGTTGCTAAACAAATGGGAACCAATATTACGGAAGGTTCAGTTGTAGCGAGTACGGTCTACCAATCACCAGCTTATTTGGCTGATTTGAGACCCTATGACATTATTACAGGTGTAAATGGCACGCCGTATGCAACCAGTCAGGACCTCATTAATTTCATCAAGACACAGAAAGTCGGCGGTGAAATTACGCTCAATGTCGTTCGTGACGGTAAAAAAATGGATGTAAAAGTAAAGATTGGCAACAAAAATGATTTCAATACAACACAAACACAGCAGCAATAAGCTGTAAGACGCGATGCAGCCGAAAAGCTGAGAACGGAAGGGTGAAGGCCCTTCCGTTTTTTGCACTGTATTTCTATGATGCAGTTGGAACGCTGCTCCCTATATTTTGGTTGGGACTTTGCTGCTCAATGATTCGGACTTTGCTGCTCAAGATGGAGAAGATGCGAATCGGGCTTTGGCCTGTTACAATGGGAATACAACGTTAGGGTAAAGGAGAAAGACCATGCGCTCAACTATTTTAATTGTAGATGACGACGAAAAAATTGTGTCTATGCTGCGCCGAGGCCTGGCATTTGAAGGATACGAGGTACAGACGGCTTCTAACGGAGCAGAGGGCCTCAGCAAGCTGATGGACAAGGAGCCGGATATTGTAGTTCTGGATGTCATGATGCCGCAAATTGACGGCTTTGAAGTGTGCCGCAGATTAAGAGAAGCGGGCAGCAAAGTGCCTGTACTGATGCTGACTGCCAAAGATGAGGTTCAGAGCAGAGTAACCGGACTGGATACCGGCGCTGACGACTATTTGGTGAAGCCGTTTGCACTGGAGGAACTGCTCGCCCGTGTCCGTGCGCTGCTGCGCCGCAAGGCGGATATCGCTACTGTGACGGATAATCGACTGGTGTATGAAGACATCATTCTGGACAACGATTCACGTGAGGTGCTGCGTGATGGTAAACGTCTGGAGCTGACGGCGAAAGAGTTCGAACTGCTTAATCTGTTTATGCAGAATCCAAGACGGGTGCTGTCCCGTGATCTGATTATGGATAAAATTTGGGGATATGACTACAGCGGAGAGTCTAACGTGCTGGAGGTCTATATTGCGATGCTGAGACAGAAAACGGAAGAGCATGGCGGCAAACGTTTGATTCAGACGATCCGGGGAGCCGGCTACATTTTAAGAGGTGACTCATAACATGTCCATTCGGTTAAGGCTAACCGCATGGTATTCCGGAATTCTGGCAGCGGTGCTGATTTTTTGGGGTGTTGTCATTTATGCTTTTGTTTACTTTAATTCATATCAGGAAGTTGAACATCAACTTGCAGAGAAAAGCAGCAAGATTCTGAGTCAGATTAATCTGAACTTTCTCAACCAACTGAATCTGAACCTAGATCCATTTACAGAGATTGAACTGCAGGGTTCCCAAATCTACATTCAGTTATTCGATTATGAGACGGGAAACAACAACCGATCCAACAATATGGAAAAAGTAGGTTTGGAATTTCCGGTTATGAATGCCGAACGTTTGCTTCGAGAACCGGGAATGACAAAGCTCTATGTGAATGGAACACCGTTCATGGTGAATCAGGACCCCATCATTATTAAAATCAATGGGGTAACTAGCGTTAAAGGCGTTCTTCAAGTGGGGACTGTTGTGAATTCACAGGAGCGTCTGCTGGAAGCGCTGCGGAACATCCTTGTGTTTGGATGGCTTGTCGCTATGGCTCTGGCGATAACGTCAGGTTTGATTCTTGCCCGCAAGTCCATGCGCCCTTTGGTTAATGTGATTGATGCGGCAAATAAAATACAGTCCGGGGACGATCTCAGCGTCCGGATTCAGTACACCGGTCCGAAAGATGAGATTGGCCGTTTAATTGAAACGGTGAACAGCATGCTGGAGCGTACGGAACTGTCTTTCCGCGGATTGGAGGAGACCAATGCAGCGCAGCGCCGATTTGTATCCGATGCTTCCCATGAGCTGCGGACACCGCTGACCACGATTCGAGGGAATGTGGATTTCCTGAAGAAACTGTGGGATCAAGAGAGTGGCGATCGCCCGAATCTGGATGAAGAAACAGTCAAACAGATGTCTTTGGAGGCGATCGAAGATATGGCAGATGAAGGTAAGCGAATGAGCAGGCTCATTAGTGATATGCTGTCACTAGCCAGAGCGGATACAGGGCAGAAAATTGAGCTTAATCCCACTCCGCTTCAGATTTTGGTGCAGGAAGTGGCGCGCAGAGCGCAGTTTTTGGATCGCCAAGCTGACTGGCTGCCTGGTGATTTTTCGATCCTGAATGGCATCTACGTGAATGGGAGCAAAGATTATTTGCAGCAGATGCTGTTTATTTTTATCGAGAATGCGTTTAAGTACACACCGGAAGGCTCGGTTACACTGGATGCATTGCTCTACAAAGGACAGGTTGGACTGCGGATCAGTGATACCGGAATTGGCATGGAACGGGACGAGGTGCCGTTTATTTTCGACCGTTTCTACCGGGCAGATGAGTCTCGCGGAGCGACACCGGGTATTGGGCTGGGACTTTCCATTGCGAAATGGATCATCGAGGAGCATAATGGTTCTGTAGAAGTTGTGACGAGACGTGGAGAAGGAACCACTTTTATCATCTGGCTTCCGGTTGTCTTTGCCCCGCCTATCGAATAAAGGTATAATAAATGAGGACTGCAATTACATCGGCTGTACGCCGAAAAGAAAGCGGGTGGCAACCAAGTGGAAGTACTGCGAATTTCACCGCGGGGATATTGTTACGGAGTTGTGGACGCCATGGTGCTTGCGCGTCAGGCGGCACGCAACCTGGATCTACCACGGCCTATTTATATATTAGGAATGATTGTGCATAACAAACATGTGACGGATTCTTTTGAAGATGAGGGCATTATTACACTGGACGGTCCGAATCGGATGGAGATTCTGAATCAGGTGGAGAGCGGCACAATTATTTTCACAGCACATGGTGTATCACCAGAGGTGCGCAAGCTGGCTCGGGAGAAAGGTCTCACTACAGTGGACGCGACTTGTCCAGATGTGACCAAGACCCATGATCTGATCCGGGAGAAAACAGCCGAAGGATATGAGATCATCTATATCGGTAAGAAAAATCACCCTGAACCTGAAGGGGCGATTGGTGTTGCGCCGGGCCATGTGCATCTGATCGAGAAGGAAGAAGAGATCGAAGACCTGCGTGTGCCTGCGGGCAAAATTTTGATTACCAATCAGACTACGATGAGTCAATGGGATATCAAACACATTATGAGCCGGCTGCTGGAGAAGTTTCCGGGTGCGGAAATTCATAATGAAATATGTCTCGCTACACAGGTACGTCAGGAGGCCGTTGCTGAACAGGCGGGTCAATCGGATCTTGTCATCGTCGTGGGTGATCCGCGCAGCAATAACTCGAACCGTCTGGCTCAAGTGTCGGAGGAGATTGCAGGTGTAACGGCATATCGTATTTCGGACGTATCCGAGATTCAACAAGACTGGTTGAAAGGTGTACAGAAGGTAGCGGTTACTTCAGGTGCTTCAACACCCACACCAATTACGAAGGAAGTTATCCAGTATCTGGAGCAGTATGAGCATGATCAGCCGGAAACGTGGGAAATCAAACGTACCGTTAACATGAGCAAGCTGCTGCCTCCGGTTAGAGAGAAGACCCGTACAACCTAATTTCACAAATGAACAGGAAATATCCTGCTGTGCAGATCCCTTTTTGGATAACTGCGCAGCGGGATTTTTTTATTTTTATTTTGTCTAAAGCGTGAATCATTGACGGCGCTTCTTGACGGAAGGAGGGAGCTGTGATATATTTGCTTTAATGATTAAAAGCTTAAAAGCGAACAAGCGTTTAAGTGCGACAGGATTTGACGGCACAATCAACCAATAACTAAACATTCAGAGGCACGAAGTAAACGAGTGCTCTTATACAAGGAAGGATGGGGAAATATTATGATCGTTATTGCAGGCAAGAATACCTCGGAGGATCAGATTCAGGATATCGTCAGCGTTATTGCAAAGGAAGGGCTGCAGGCGCATGTATCGCGCGGAGAGGACCGTACGATCATTGGCTTGATTGGTAAAGTGGAACCTAAAATGCAGGAACACCTGCGCCAGATGAAGGGTGTCGAGAATGTTGTGAAGATTTCGAAATCCTATAAGCTCGCAAGTCGTGACTTCCATCCGGAAGATACAGTGATCTCGATCAAAGGTGTAGACATCGGCGGAAAAGAGCTTGTGGTTATGGGCGGTCCTTGCGCGGTTGAATCTGCAGCACAGATCGATGAAATTGCTGGCCTCGTGAAAGCAGCTGGCGGGCAGGTGCTTCGTGGAGGTGCCTTTAAGCCTCGCACAGGACCTTACAGTTTCCAGGGTACGGGTGTGGAAGGTTTGATCATGATGGCGGAAGCGGGACAGAAGCATAACCTGCTCACAATTACAGAAGTCATGACGCCGGAATACGTAGATATTTGTGCGGAATACGCGGACATTCTGCAGGTAGGTACACGCAACATGCAGAACTTCGACTTGCTGCGCAAATTGGGTGAGTGCGGTAAACCGGTACTTTTGAAACGCGGATTTAGTGCCACATATGATGAACTGCTTAACGCAGCGGAGTACATTCTGGCAGGTGGGAATCCAAATGTGATGCTGTGTGAACGCGGTATCCGTACATTTGAACAATACACTCGTAATACACTTGACCTGTCGGCGATCCCTGTCCTGCAGTCTCTGAGCCATCTGCCCGTCATTTCCGACCCGAGCCATGGTACAGGACGTCGTGAATTGGTAGAACCGATGACCAAAGCCTCAGTAGCTGCAGGAGCAAACGGTTTGATCATTGAGATGCATACAGATCCTGATAACTCCATGACTGGAGACGGTGTGCAGTCCCTGTTCCCTGACCAGTTCGCGAATTTGCTGCAGGATTTGGAGAAGTTAGCTCCAATCGTTGGCAAAACGTTTAACACAGCTAAACAGCCTGCGGCATTTTTCCCGGCACGTGCAGGCGTTTAAATTGACGCAGCATAAGAATGAGATTTTTTTTAAAAACCGGACATTTTCTCTGATTCGTTCTTTGTGAACAATTGGAGGAGATGTCCGGTTTTTCGTCTATTTTGCATAGATGAACATATTTATTAATCAAAGGTGATAAGAAACATTTATGATGTTATGTTTTTCCATGATTTAGGTTATTTCGGGGGTCGCTTCACCGCATTAAATCAATCAAATGTTAAATAAGTTCGTTGTTATATGCATTTATAGTTATTATAAAATGTAAGTATATCTGACATGCTCGCAAAAAATACCTTACATAAGTATTGACGATGTCATATTTCAGATTTTATAATGACGACAGAAAAAAATTCGAATATATAGACATTTTCTTCGTGGGGTTGTTTAATGTTCGGAATATTTGGGAGGACGAATACATGTCGGTTGAAAACGTATTGAAATCAATTCAAGAGAACAACATCGAGTGGGTAGATTTTCGTTTTGTAGATTTGGCTGGTCGTGCGCATCATATCTCTTTGCCAGCTTCGGCTGTTGATGCAGACACGTTCGTAAATGGAGTAGCGTTTGATGGTTCTTCTATCCAAGGTTTCCGCGGTATTGAAGAGTCCGATATGGTTATGATGCCTGACCCTGAAGCGACTTATGTCGATCCGTTCACTGCACACCCTACATTGAATGTTATGTGTGACATTTTCACGCCGGATGGCGAGCGTTATGAGCGTGACCCGCGCAGCATCGCAGTTAAAGCCGAAGCTTTCCTGAAAGAAAGCGGCGTAGGTACTGCAGCGTTCTTCGCACCAGAGTCCGAGTTCTTCATCTTTGACGATGTTCGTTATGAGAGCGGCACGAACAGCTCTTCTTACTTCGTAGATTCCGAAGAAGCATCATGGAACACAAACCGCAAAGAAGAAGGCGGCAACCTGGGCTTCAAAGTTCGCACTAAAGGCGGATATGTTCCAGTAGCTCCAGTGGATACCCAACAAGATATCCGCAGCGAAATGTGTCGTTTGTTGGAAGAAGCCGGTTTGTCCATCGAGCGTCATCACCATGAAGTAGCGACTGCCGGTCAAGCTGAAATCAACTTCCGTTTTGATACGTTGAAGAAAACAGCAGATAACCTGCTTGTTTATAAATACATCGTGCACAACACGGCACGTCAATATGGCAAAGTAGCAACATTCATGCCAAAACCATTGTTTGGCGATAACGGAAGCGGAATGCACGTTCACCAATCCATCTTCGATGGCGATTCTCCATTGTTCTATGACAAAGGTGGGTATGCTAACCTGAGCGAAATGGCTCTGCACTACATTGGAGGTATTCTCTACCACGCTCCGGCACTAATCGCTTTGACGAACCCAAGCACGAACTCGTTCAAACGTCTGGTTCCTGGTTATGAAGCACCTGTTAACTTGGTTTACTCCAAAGGTAACCGTTCCGCAGCTGTGCGTATCCCGGTAGCGGCTGTAACACCTAAAGGCTGCCGGATCGAGTTCCGTACACCGGACTCCACAGCTAACCCTTACTTGGCATTCTCCGCAATGTTGATGGCGGGTCTGGACGGAATCAAACGCAAAATCAACCCAACTGAACTTGGATATGGTCCACTCGATAAAAATATCTACGACCTGTCTGATGCAGACAAAGAAAACATCCGCAGTGTACCGGCTTCCCTCGAAGAAGCGCTGGATGCACTTGCAGCTGACCACGAGTTCTTGACTGAAGGCGGCGTGTTCACCAAAGAATTTATCGATAACTACATCAACCTCAAACGTGATGAAGCTAAAGCCGTTGCAATTCGCATTCATCCGCATGAATACAGCCTCTACTTCGACTGCTAATCCGTCGAAGTCGGAACCAAAGCGGTTCCAGCACCAAGCCTCCGGGATTCGTTCTCGGAGGCTTTTCCTTGAAGGAAACAGTGTATCGCTTTAACTTTTTAGGGTGATAAAGGAATTTGATGGCCTGGAATGACAATTCAGTGCATATTCCCCTTGAAGCAGTGAGGGAATACTGATATCATAGCGATAATATTTACTTCATATGTCAGTTAAGGATGGAAAGGGTGGGGGATTTTTTGACAAAGAGAGCGTATAACTTTAATGCAGGACCAGCGGCGCTGCCGCTAGAAGTACTGGAGCGTGCTCAGGCGGAATTTGTAGATTTTCGTAATACGGGTATGTCGATTATGGAGATGTCCCACCGCGGGGCCGTGTACGAGTCTGTACATAATGAAGCTCAGGAGCGCCTGCTGTCGCTGCTGGGAAGTCCAAAAGGCTATAAAGTTCTTTTCCTGCAGGGCGGTGCAAGCACACAGTTTGCCATGGTGCCGATGAACCTGCTTGGGGCAGGTCAGACAGCGAGTTACATCATGACAGGCAGCTGGGCCAAAAAGGCTCTGTCTGAAGCGAAGCTCGTTGGTGAGACACAGATCTCTGCCTCATCGGAATCCGATAAATTCATGAAATTACCGGATGTTTCGAATCTCAGCTTGTCCGAACGTACGGCTTATGTGCATTTGACATCTAATGAAACGATTGAAGGTACACAGTTCAAATCATTCCCCGATACCGGATCAGTACCGCTGATTGCGGACATGTCGAGTGATATTTTCTGCAAACCGTTTGATCTGAATCAGTTCGGAATGATCTATGCAGGTGCACAGAAAAACCTTGGACCTTCGGGCATTACCGTTGTGATCGCACGGGAGGAGCTGGTGAGTGAATCCCCTAAAACCATCCCGACCATGCTGCGTTACAGTACACATGTGGATAACAATTCCCTGTATAATACACCGCCATCTTTCTCGGTATATATGGTAAACGAAGTGTTGAAGTGGATTGAAGAACAAGGCGGCCTGACTGGCGTGGAACAAAAGAATATTAAAAAAGCGGAGCTGCTCTACAATACAATCGACTCCTCCGGAGATTTCTACCGCGGCTGCGTTGCACCAGAAGACCGCTCTTTAATGAATGTTACGTTCCGGCTCGCTTCCGAGGAACTGGAGAAGAAGTTTATTAAAGCTTCTGAGCAGGAAGGTTTTGTAGGTCTGAAGGGACATCGCAGTGTGGGGGGACTTCGTGCTTCCATCTATAACGCGGCTCCTTACGATAGTGTTAAGGCGCTTACTGACTTTATGAACCACTTCCAACAGACGAACGGTTAATCTCACAAATTTGACCAGATGGGCAGTAGTGAAGCTGTTGTAACGAGCTGTACTGCTGCTGTGGCAAAGCCTTCCACATTGACGTGTGGAGGGCTTTTCTTTAGAATTAGAGGATTGCTGTACATCTGACATGTAATTAAAAGGAGATCAAACACATATGGCATTACACATCGTTCTTGTTGAGCCGGAGATCCCGGCTAACACAGGCAACATTTCTCGGACTTGTGCTGCGACAGGCACCCATCTGCATCTCGTGCGCCCCTTGGGATTCCGTACAGATGATGCCACACTGAAGCGCGCAGGGCTGGATTATTGGCATGCGGTCCATATAGAATATCACGATTCGTTTGCTGAGGTTCAAGAGAAGTATCCGGAGGGACGTTTTTTCTACGCAACAACGAAAGCCAAAAACAAGTATACTGATTTCGAGTTTCAAGATGGAGATTTTCTTGTATTCGGTAAAGAAACAAAGGGACTTCCGCCTGAACTCATCGCTGCCAATCCCGAAACGTGTATGAAAATGCCAATGAGTGGTGATGTTCGTTCATTAAATCTTTCCAATTCAGCAGCAATTATTGTATATGAAGCGCTGCGACAGCTAAATTTTCCAGGGTTGGATTAATGAAATACGCGTAAAAAGACGGTTAGAATTCGCTAAAAAAACATTTTTCAAAAAAAAGGACAAAAAATGTTTATTTCCAGCAGGATTCGACAAAATTTTGGCGAATCATTAGATATAGTACTAATGTACCTAGAAATTCAGAGTAAGATAGGAGAGGTGTGCCGTAGCTATGAAGCCAGCTGGAGTAGTTCGCAAAGTTGACCAATTGGGTAGGATCGTATTGCCTAAATCTTTGCGCAAAAGGTATCAAATGAATGAAGGAGATCCTGTAGAAATTTTAGTTCAAGGGGATCATATTATTTTGGAAAGATACCGCCCGAAATGTATTTTCTGCGGATCGATGGAAGAAGTCAATGACTTTAAAGAGCGTTACATATGCGCACAATGCTTGGAAGAAATGACTCAGCTTTCATAAAAAATAAGCAAAAAAACGCCATGGAGTTCTAAACTTCATGGCGTTTTTTTGCTTTTAGTGATCACTAAGCAAGCTCAGGCAAAATCTGATCCCAAACGGTGTTGAGAATGCCCTGCATATTTTCCTCCTGGCTGTTTATGCTGATGACCGCTTCTCTGGAAGGCAGCACGATGCAAAATTGACCGAAAGCTCCATCTGCGCGATAAGCATCATGCGAGCACATCCAGAATTGGTAACCGTATCCTTGTCCCCAATCCCCGTCGCCTGTTGTTTTGATCTGCTCATGCACAGCTGCTTCGATCCATTCTGAAGGGACCAGCTGTTGGTCATTCCACCGGCCCTCCTGAAGCAGAAATTGTCCAAAACGGCTTAATTCCTCATTGTTCAGCCAAAGACCTGCACATCCAAGTGTAATGCCAAGTGGAGAAGTCTCCCATTCAATATGATGCATGCCCAGTGGTTCAAAAAGACGTGGAATGAGGTAATCTTTAACTGTCTGGCCGACGGCCTTTTGCAGCATAGCCGAAATCATAAACGTATCGCCGCTGCTGTAAGTAAAGTGTTCTCCGGGCATTCGGTCCAGTGATAAAGACATGTAATGCTTTGCCCAATCCTTTTCCTGCAGCGATTCCCGCTCGTCAGCCCAGAGAGGCGGGGAGTCGTGGCCCGAAGACATGCGAAGAAGATCTCGCAGTTTAAGTTCCCGCGGAGAAGGAAGCGGGGATTGGACAGGCTGTGACTGATCATAAGGGAAGAAGTCTCCCAATGTGTTGTCGAGATGGATGAGTCCTTCCTGAACGGCCAGTCCGACGGCCATGCTGGTAAAGGATTTGCTGATAGAATGCTGTACACGGCGGTAATCACCATTCTGATGCCATTCGTCCAGCAGCTGTCCATGCTGCAGTACACGCACAGAATGCACATTGAGCTGCTTCGCTGTGATTGTGTCTATAAATCCTTTGAGTTTAACAGACATGATAACCCTCCAATTTCAGGTGTTCGCCTGAAAGAATTCAATCTGGTGAAACGTTTCCGTAATTTTAATGGAAAATTAGAACTCATGCTAATATAATCTTGTTTTGATGTCAATTCGGGTGCAAAAACGAATGGTTAAACCTTAATATGTTCACAATAAAAGTGTCTTTTGGATCAAAATTGAAACGCTCAGGTCACTTTTTTGATAAAATAACGCGAAAATTGTAAAAAGGTTATTGACAGGATTTACTCATCGGGATTATGATTTATTCGAAACGATTCGAAGAAATCGCTTCCAAGTAAAATGTTGATATTTCAACTCTAAGTAAATCAACGTTAGGTAGTTTTGAAACGATTCGAGAGAATCGTTTCGATAACAGAGCTGGTTACGGGGAGCATGAGAGAAGAAGAAACGGAACACAGAGAAGAAAAGTAAGCAATCCGCAGTACAAAAGCAGCATGATGAAAGGGGTTACGAAAATGGCGCACATAACGATCGAAACCGGATCGCCCACATTATGTATGAACACCAGCATACACGTGGTGTCCAGTGACTCCGGAGAGACTTCAGGCGGTACACTATATCTGCTCCACGGGGCAGGAGATAATGCGAGTACCTGGCAGCGTCTGACTACGATTGAGATGTACGCAGCCCAGTACGGCTGTACCGTCATCATGCCGGAAGCAAATCGCAGTTACTACACCGATATGGAATACGGCCTGAATTACTTCCACTACATCACGAAGGAACTACCCGACATATGCGGACGGCTGTTACAGCTGAATTCCGATCCATCCAAAACGTACGTTGCTGGTTTGTCCATGGGTGGATATGGAGCATTGAAATGTGGGCTGACTTATCCTGAGCAGTATAGTAAGGTGGCGTCTTTATCCGGTGTAACCAATATTCAGGCTCGTCTTCGTGATCCTCATATGCCAGAAGGCATGGTCAAGGAAATGAAAGCGGTTTTTGGGGAACGGTTACAGGTAACGGCTGATCAGGATATTTACGCATTGTCAGCCAGACTGCTGGAGCAGGGAAAATCTCTGCCGAGCATACTGAGCTGCTGCGGAGACCACGATCCTTTCGTGGAGATGAATCGGGATTATGCCGAGTACATGCGGGGAACTGCATTTGATTTTCGGTATGTAGAGACGCCCGGCACACATGAATGGAGATTTTGGGAGCAGCATCTGAAAACGATGTTTGATTTTCTTTTCAACGACAACACCATAGTAGAGTGAGGAGATGCAAATTGAAACCTGCAGCCGAAGGACCTAGCAAAAAGCTGAAGGCAAACATGAAAGGCAAGTCGCTCTGGACTGAAATCTGGAAGCACCGAATGACGTATACCCTGCTTGTTCCGGGTCTTGTCTGGCTGATCCTGTTTGCTTATATGCCAATGGGCGGCCTGTCACTGGCATTCAAAGATTACAAAGCGAATCTTGGAATCTGGGGAAGTCCATGGAGCGGATTTGAAAATTTCAAATACGTCTTCCGTGATCCATCCTTTATTGATGCCGTATGGCGGACGCTTTACATTAACATTCTGAAACTGATTATTCAGTTCCCGTTCCCGATTATTCTGGCACTGCTGCTGAATGAGCTGCGGATGCGCAGAGGGAAAAAGTGGTTTCAAACGGTTCTGACGTTCCCGCACTTTTTGTCCTGGATCATCGTATCCGGGGTAGTCATCAACGTGCTTGCCTACGACGGCTTGGTGAACAGTGCACTTGGATTGCTTGGACTGCCAACCATTAATTTCCTTGGATCTGAATCAAACTTCGTTCCCATGCTGCTGCTGACGGATATCTGGAAATCAAGCGGTTGGGGCGCGATTATCTTCCTGGCAGCGATCTCAGGTATCGATCAGGACCAATACGAATCTGCACAGATTGACGGTGCATCCCGGATGCAGCAGATGTTTCGTATTACGCTGCCCAATATTCTTCCAACGATTACAGTCATGTTTATTTTGTCCGTAGGCGGATTGATGTCCTCCGGTTTCGACCAGATTTTCAACTTGGCGAACGCGGCAACGAAAAATGTATCAGAAGTACTCGATGTGTATATTTATCGGATTACGTTCCAGTCCTCAACCGACTTTTCATTCTCGACAGCGGTCAGCTTGTTCCGTTCCCTGGTGAATATGGTGCTGCTGCTTCTGGCTGACAGATTTGCCAAGTGGCTTGGCGGAGACGGTTTGTTCCGATAAGAGAGGGGGAGAAATGAGATGAGCAAAAAAGCTGGAAGAAAACCGAAAATCGGCACCGAACGAATGACGATTCTCGATTACGTAATATTTGCTATTTTGTTAGTGCTTGCGCTGATGATCCTGATTCCGTTCTGGAATGTCGTCATGATCTCGTTTGCAACGCAGAAAGAGTATGCGGAAAATCCGTTCCTGATGTTCCCGAAAGAGTTCACGCTGGATTCCTACCGAGCACTGTTCGCTAACGGAAGTATTATGTCTGGTTACAAAAATACATTGATTTTGCTGGTTATTGGTTTGCCGCTCAGCTTGTTCCTGACAACAAGTATGGCTTACGGTCTGAGCCGCAGCAATTTTCCGTTCAAAAAGTTTCTCTTTTTCCTGGTGCTGTTCACCATGATCTTTAACGGAGGGATCGTTCCTCTGTACCTGATTATGAAATCTTTGCATCTTACAGGAACGTTATGGTCCGTTATTCTGGCGGGAAGCTTCAGTGCCTTTAACATGATTCTGATGATGAACTACTTCTACACCCTGCCTGAATCGCTGATGGAATCAGCACGGCTGGATGGTGCAGGAGAGTGGAGAATTTTGTTCTCCGTCGTTCTTCCGCTGGCAACACCAATTATGGCAACCATCACACTTTTCTACGGGGTAGCCTACTGGAACAGCTGGTATGATGCGATGATCTTCCTGCGAAAAGCAGATCAGTTACCGCTGCAGAACGTGCTGCGCAACATCATTGTCACATCAACGACCAATGCTTCCAATGCATCCAGTGTCGATGCAGTCAAGCTGAGCAGCTTCTCCATGGGTATGAAGATGGCTGCGGTCTTTGTAACAATGGTACCAATTATGTGTTTCTTCCCAATGCTGCAAAAGCACTTTGCCAAAGGGGTATTAACAGGGGCTATCAAGACCTGATATACACATAGGATTTCAATGCAAAAGAAATTCGACTAAAAAACATGGGGGTAAAAGCATGAAAACGGGCAAAAAGTTGTCAGTCAAATCGTTATTTGCGATCACACTCTGTCTCTTGATGTTGGTGGTATCCGCTTGTTCCAACAGCAGCAAAGGTTCAGATGGTGGAAACGAAAAGGATGCGGAAGGAAATTACAAAGATAACCTGACCATTTCTGTAGCGAATCTGACCGAAGTGAAGAACGGAAATATGGACAATGAGTTCCATAAATTCTGGGAAGACAAATTCAACATAAAATGGGACTACAACTACATTGACTGGGATTCTTGGGGCGAGAAGCTTCGTCTGTGGATCAACTCTGGCGACCTGCCGGATGTAGCGGTGTGGAACTATGTACATGGCGATGCAATCAACAACATCGATCAAGGTTTGTTCTACAAATTCCCGGATGATTGGAAAGAGCGCTGGCCAAACGTTGCTGCGGCTTACAAACTGACAGGACTTGGTGATAAGTTGGAAGAACTGACAGGCGGTACGTATGTGCTTCCTAGACCAATCTATTTTGAAAACAAACCGGCAGATCCGCTGACGAACCAAATCGGTGTTATCGCTCTTCGTAAAGACTGGGCAAAAGCCGTTGGTTTCGAACTGAAGGATGCTTACACAACTTCCGAATTGAATCAGTTTGCTGAACTGGTAAAAGAAAAAGATCCAGGCAAAGTGGGCAATAAACTGGTGCCATTGTCTTACAATGCTGCCGATGCGATGACAAACATCATCATGCCTAACAATGTTCATGCAATTACAGACGTTCCTTTCTACAAAGGTGAAGATGGTCAGTTCCATTGGGGTCCTGCAGATCCAGAAACACTGACAGGTCTGAAATTGATGCAAAAAGCGTACAAAGATGGACTGCTTAACCCTGAGTTCTACACTTGGAAAAACAATGAAGGACAAAACAACTTCAAAGTAACAGGTACTGCGGCTGTAACAAGTCTTGGTGGACTCGCTTCTTACAGACAAGGTCTGGATTCCGATATGAAAAAGAACCTTGGCGTGAACAGTGATGACCTCGTTCACACAGCGATCGTTCTTGGTGATGATGGTAAATACCGCAACATGGAGCAAGCGAACTTCTGGTCTGCACTGATTTTCAACCCGAACATCAGTGATGAGAAATTCGAACGGATCATGGATCTGATCGATTACTCTGCAACTAAAGAAGGACAACTGCTTATCAACATGGGCTTTGAAGGCAAGGACTGGAAATACGATGACAACAAAGAGCTGGTAAGCTTGCTGCCAGAGGGAACTGTACTGGAAGACAAATATCCTGCACGTTTTGAAGGACTTTATCTTCTTGGCGATGACTTCAGTGTTGTAAACCCTGCAATCAAAAAAGATTACCGTGATAGAGCAGTAGAATTGTTCCAAGAGAAAGCGAAATTGGGTACAGAAGGAAAATCGTTGGCACCATACGATTGGGATGTGAACCTGTACGATTCCAAAGCGAAGAGCCAAGCTTCTTTCGATTATCAAAACGAATACGCCAACTTGATCCTCAAAGGTGGAGATTTGGAAGCCAACTGGAAAGAGTGGGTTAATAGCAAAATGTCTCTGGTTCAACCATACCTGGATGAACTGAACGAGAAGTTCAAGTAAAAACGTAAAACACTAAAGAACAGAATGGGGATGGCAGGAGCGTTCTGTCTCCCGTCCGTTTGAACCCGGTGCGCGGTCTCTCCCCGAACGCAGCCGGGTTCTTTCTTTCAATACAAATGCAGTAGAAGTGGAGGATGGTTAAGTGAACAATCAGCAGTTGATGGATTTGGTGAATCAAATGACGCTGGAGGAGAAGGTGGCCCAGCTGCTGCAGCTGACGGCCAATTTCTATGAAGGAACAGATACACAGGGCCAGATTACAGGTCCGATGGAAGAAATGGGCATCACGGAATCATCTGTACGTGCAAGTGGATCGATTTTAGGTTTATCCGGTGCACAGGCCATTATGGATGTACAGCAGGCCTATATGAAAAACAGCCGTCTTGGCATCCCGCTGCTGTTCATGGCAGACGTGGTTCATGGCTTCAAAACCATTTTCCCCATTCCGCTGGCGATCGGCTGCTCGTGGGATCTGGAGCTTGCGGAGAAAAGTGCGGAGATTGCCGCGCGTGAATCCGCTGTATCCGGTCTGCATGTAACCTTTGCACCGATGGTGGACCTGGTTCGTGATCCGCGGTGGGGTCGAGTCATGGAAACGACAGGTGAAGATCCGTATCTGAACAGCCTGTTTGCCGCTGCTTTTGTACGTGGATATCAAGGGGATAACCTGACAGAAGAGCTGGATCGTCTGGCAGCCTGTGTCAAACATTTTGCGGCATATGGTGCCGCGGAAGGCGGGCGTGATTACAACACGGTAGATATGTCAGAACGGCAGCTGCGTGAATATTATTTACCGGCATATAAGGCAGCACTGGATGCTGGTGTGGAGATGGTGATGACTTCATTCAACACGGTAGACGGTATTCCAGCCAGCGGGAATGAGAAGTTAATGCGCGGCATTTTGCGTGATGAATGGGGCTTCGATGGCGTATTGATCTCTGACTGGGCTTCGATCCGGGAGATGATTGCGCATGGTGCAGCTGAGGATGATCGTGAAGCTGCTTATCGCGCGATCCGCGCGGGTGTGGACATGGAGATGATGACTCCATGCTATGTTAAACATCTGCCTGAACTGGTTCAAAAGGGTGAAGTGGAGGAACATCTTGTAGATGAAGCCGTGCTGCGGGTGCTGCAGCTCAAAGACAAGCTGGGGCTGTTTGATAACCCCTTCCGCGCCGCTGATCCTGTTCGCGAGCGTGAAGTTGTCTTCTCCAAGGAGCACCGTGAAGTATCGCGGGAAATTGCTGCGAAATCTGCAGTGCTGCTGAAAAATGAAAATCAGGTCCTTCCACTCCGACTTGATGCGAACGTGGCATTGATCGGACCGTTCGCCGACAGTGAGGATATTCTCGGATGGTGGTCCTGTGAAGGCGTTAAAGCAGATGCGGTGAAGCTGGGTACAGCGCTTCAAGAACGTTTACCGCAAGGTACGGTTCGTATGGCGCAGGGCAGTTATGTGCACACCATCACGAAAGAACAGATTGCCGAAGCGCTTGAAGCTGCAAGTCAGTCTGATGTCATTGTGCTTGCATTGGGCGAAGATTCAGAGATGAGCGGTGAAGGCGGCTCACGCACTGACATTCGTCTGCCAGCCGCGCAGCTTCAGCTGGTGCAGGCACTGCAGGCCGTAGGTAAACCGATTGCGAGTGTTATTTTCAATGGCCGTCCGCTCGATCTGAACGGAGTTATTGCGGAATCGCATGCTGTACTTGAAGCCTGGTTCCCGGGAAGCGAAGGCGGAGCAGCCATTGCGGATGTACTCACGGGTGCGGTTAATCCATCTGCCAGACTGACGATGTCCTTCCCGCAATCGGTTGGGCAGGTACCGGTATATTACAATCATTTCAATACGGGGCGCCCAATCAACCCGGATAATACCGAGAATCGTTATGTTTCCCAATATATCGACAGTCCGAATGAACCGTTATTCCCATTTGGATACGGTCTTTCCTATACCACATTCGCTTATGGAGAGATTGAAGTGTCGGGTCAGGAGATGACTGCGAATGATTCTCTGACGGTTCAGTTGAGTGTAACCAATACAGGAGATCGTGCTGGTGTGGAGACTGTGCAATTGTACGTTCGGGATGTAAGCGGTGAAGTGGTTCGTCCTATGCGTGAGCTGAAAGATTATGTGAGGTTGTCCCTGGCCCCAGGCGAGACCGGCACAGCAGTGTTTACATTACATGAAGAGCAGCTGCGCTATCATCATTCTGATCTGAGCCATCGGAGTGATCGCGGAGAGTTTCATGTTTTGGTTGGACCCAACAGCAGAGACACACAAAGCCGTACATTCAGACTGGTTTAAACAGAACTTAGTTTACAAACAGATACCATTACTTAATATAATCAGGTCTTTCGTAAGGAAAGGCCTGATCCACATAACAGAGGAGCGAAGAATATGGTCAGTATCAAGGATATCGCCAAAAAGGCGGGAGTTTCCATCTCGACCGTATCATACGCGCTGAATGGAAGCAGCAAAGTGACCGATGAGACGAGTTCCAAAATTTTGGCCATTGCCAAAGAGCTGAACTATGTTCCCAATGCAGCTGCACGAACATTAAAAAAGAGAGAGTCACGGATTTTGGGTGTGTTTCTCACGGATTTCAGCGGTGATGTGTATGGCGACTTGTTAAGCGGGATGAAGGCGGTGTGCAATGCCCAAGGGTACGATCTCATTGTATGCAGCGGTAAACAGTCCCATCGGATGCTGCCCGAAAGAATGATCGATGGCGCCATTATTCTCGATCATACCTTTGCTAGTGAGGAACTGATGCAGTATGCCGATCGGGGACATAAAATTGTAGTGCTCGACCGTGAGCTGAAACATGCAAACATTAATCAGGTACTGCTGGATAACAAGGCTGGCGCTACACTGGCGATGGAATATTTGATTGAACAGGGACACAAAAAAATCTATGTAGTTACAGGTCCGGAAGGATCGTTTGACTCCGTACAGCGTTTGAAGGCGGTAAGGCAGGTTGCAGAGCGTGAGGCGGATGTCGAATGGATCGAAATCGCGGGAGATTTCGAGAAAAGCGGAGGAGAACGAGCTGCGGATCACATTATACAGACGTATAACGGACCGGCAGCGGTATTTTGTCTTAATGATGAGATGGCTATCGGCTTATGTGACCGTCTTGCAGATAGTGACCTTCAGGTGGGAGAGCAGATCGATGTCATTGGCTTCGATCATATTGAGCTGAGCAACTACGTGCAGCCAAAGCTGGCAAGCATCGATTACTCCAAACGAAAGTGGGGCGCGCTTGCGGCTGAGCAGTTAATTAAAATTATCGCTGGAGAACCGGTCGATCATGAGCGGATATATGTCACTTTGGTGGAAGGAGAGTCGGTGAAGGGACCAAATCATGCTGATCCTGCCTCCATACTTTCCATGCCAAATGAACGTGCAGCAAGCTATTGAAGCAATTTAACATGTTTCACAACCTTACCTGCTGCTTATCTGCAAAATCAAACGCTACAGCAAGAGACAAGCTTTGGAGGAATGAATCATTCTTTTGAGACTTGTCTTTTGCTGTATGCGAGAAGATGAAAAAAAGCCTCTCCAGAGAGAGGCTTCGCTTTTTACAGGCCTTTTGTTTTGTCATGGTTGTAGGATGAAGTGAGAATGCCTGTGATAAACAGTGTTAATACAACAGCAATAATCCAGAATGTCAGTGAAAACGACATACACTTCGCACCTCCTGCACAAGCTCATTTACTTCTATTATAACCATATTAACTAGAAAAGGAATGCCTCATCCCATCATTTGTAAAATAAAAAGTGGGTGGGCACCGGTCTCAAGCTGCCATCCGAAGGTCTATTCATTACCCGGTTATTCAGAATTAGCGATGAGGAACCGCCGCCATCGAGGTTATAGGCATCGATTACGCCCAGTTTGAGCAATCTGCCCTGCAGCTCTTCAAGCGTGGCACCAGAGCTTCCGCTTTCGTTATATCCGTCGACAACAATAATAAGTAATTGATCGTCTTTGTAGTTTCCAATGACGGTTCTTGGTGCCCGTTTCGGTGATACTTTCCATTTGTCTGGAATAATCGTTTTCTGTCCATTTTTCATAAGGATCGGTACAAATGTTGCTCCGAATTGGGGGCGTAAACGATCCAGTGTGCTTTTATCAAAAAATTTGCCTCCAACCAGCTTGCCGGCATCATTAAGGCCAACAAAGAACAGGTCTTTGAAACTGGCTTGAAAACCATTTACGTACTTACCGTCCATGACCGTTGTACTGAGAGGATATCGTTTACCGCCGCTGTCAGCGAATCCGCCGGCATTAATTCCGGCAATGGCTCCGCTCCGTTTCACGGCCTGCATCGTTGTCTCCGAACGTCCAGGCTCACTGCTCATGGCCATCTGCATGGCGCTGGGATCCTTCAGTTTTATCTTCATGGCATATCCTGTGTAGGTACCGGGATTAACATGGTACATTTCAATGGTGATCCGGTCGCTATCCACACGCTCGAAAGGAATACCGAGTTTGGATGTAATTCGTTTGTTGTAGATGGTTTCCGGACGTGAAGCCTGAACCGCAGCCTTCTGTACTATGGTTGACATGGTGCTGGTGGTTTTGTTATACAGCTGCGTTGTTCTTTTAATAGAAGAAGAAGTTTGAACCGCAGCATCTTTTGCTCCGGCAAGTTCCCTGCTGATGGCTTGGGTCTGAGCGGTTACCCGATCTTCAGGCAAAGCAGCGGGAAGCACGTTTCCGGTCTCAAGCTCGGGACGAAACAGCAGCATGCATATAATTAATCCTATAAAAGGAGCCAGTGCAAGCATAAAAAAACGATTAACCTGTTTCACGGGTGTAATCATTTGAGCAAGTCCATCTTTTTCTGGAGAGCATCGAGCTGCTTTTTCACTTCGCTCAGCTGCGTATACAATTTATTGCTGTTATCCGTTTTGCTGCTTGCATTATCCTTAGTGAACGTCAACAGTTCATTGAAAGACTGGACTTGTCCCTGCAGTGCTTCGACTTCCGATGATATCGTTGTCAGCTGCTTTTCATAATCGGTTTTGAGTGCGTCTATCTGCTGCTGTGTATGAACCTGAAGCTGGTTGATCATCTGCTGCTGGAGGTGGTTACTATAATAGTAGGTACCTGTAACACCTAATGCAATAAGAACAATCCACATGACCAGAAACCACTTGACCGATGATCTGATCCTGCCTTTGGCGCTCCGGGTGTGATGGATGTCAGAAGACGGGTCGGATAGTTTCATAACATCACTCCTGGTTTGATAGATTATGGTTAAAAAAATTCCAATCCTCATTCTACCATGCTGCAATTCATTACGCAAAAATGAAATTCTTTAAATAATAGCTTAAAAAGAGATTGCATCGGAAGGAAGTCCTAGGATACAATTTCTTATAGATGCAATAAGTAGGAACTTTGGGCGAGTCTTTCGACTTTTTTAGATAGAAATGCAGGAAATTTATACTAGGTTTTGATCATTTCAGGCATGGAAAGAGGGCCGTTTTGCCGTCGTTAGCGTGAGATACAGTTATAAAACAGAGCTTTTGAGCGTCTGGGTCCTGTATTCTTTTGTTATTCGACATAATCCGACCCTTGCTTCATCTATACTCGGACTGTCGCATAAACTGCGTAAAGAATGTAGATGAGAAGCAGAAGTCAACTGCCCAATACATAACAGGGGGAACCGCAATGAAAAAAGTATGGCAGGTGGTCATCGTAGATATCCACCCCACCAGCATGCTGGGTACAAAATTAATTTTGGAAGAGCAGAAGGATCTGACGGTGCGTGGTATGACTTCAACCGGAACGGAAGGCCTCGAACTTGTGACTATGCACAAGCCCGATCTGATTCTCATGGATTATCGTCTTCCAGAGGGACAGGCAGATCAATACATCGCTCAAATAAAAGAGCTGTCGAATGAAACACATATTGTTATTTTGACAGATGAAGATAACGTCAAGCTCTTCCGCCATCTAATGAGCATTGGAGCAAGCGGTATGTTATCGAAACAGGCTTCTCCAAGTCAACTGATTCATCTCATCTCCGGGCTGCGGGAGGGCTATGTTTCCATCCCGATGTCGTGGCTGCACAGTACAGATTGGGGCCAGCCTACCGATTCGCAGGCAGAAGAAAGTCTGATTGAATTAACAGAAACAGAAACTTTTATTATGGAAAGAATTGTTCAAGGGGTAACCTATGATAAAATAGCGAGTGAGATCAATGTGAGCAGACGCTCAATTGATAATTATTTGCGTAAAATCTATGTGAAGCTGGAAGTAAGCAGCAGAGCGCAGGCCATCGAACGTTATGCCCTGCATGCAAGGCAGTCCAAGACAGTGTCCTGATTATTGCTTCCACCGGCCCTGGCTGGCAGGTCGAACTAAAATAGTTCCTAACAGGTCGAAATCAGATTGGTCCAGACAGGTCATAAATCAGGCATGCTTCCAGTTATATTTGTTGTTCATCTGGAATAGGTTGTAGGGCGGCTGCGAGAACAGTTTCGGAATAGAGATGAAGGGGGATCTATCCATGAAATATTTCTTTGCTTCCCGAACCAACAGGCTTTTGTCTTCACCATTGAGGGATATCCGTGAGATGTCCGGCAAGGAGTATTTCATTTCACTCGCTGAAGAACTGCCTGCGGAGGAACTGTTTCCTTTTCAATTGCTGGAGGAAGCGGCACTGTCTGTTTTCAGTTCAGGTCCTTCTGCTCTGCAGTATGGTGAGCCCGCAGGATATGCCCCGCTAAGGGAATGGCTGAACAACGATTGGAATGTTCGCAAAGGTATACGGACTGTGTCCGACCAGATTCTGCTGACCACAGGTACCCAGCAGGCCATTGATCTCGTGATGCGTCTGCTGCTGGAGCCGGGAGACTCTGTGCTTGTAGAGCATCCTACCTCTCCTGGCTGTCTTGAAGTACTGGAAATGCAGGGAGCGGCCATTGTACCCGTCTTGGGAGATCAGGACGGCATTCTGCCGGATTTGTTGGAACAGCACATGCAGCAGGTGAGGCCGAAGCTGCTTTTTGCTGCACCCAGCTTTTCTAACCCTACCGGCATTCTGTGGAGCATGGAACGGAGAGAAGCCGTACTTGACTTGTGTTCTCGTTATGGAGTCCTGCTTGTCGAGGATGACTCCTATGGAGAGCTTCATTTTGACGGTTTGGAGCCGTCTGCGTTCTATCGAAAATACCCTTCACTCTTCGCACTGGATACCGCGGATCAGGGTGGACATGTTCTGCATATTGGCTCTTTCAGCAAAACGGTTGCACCCGCCCTCCGCACGGGATGGGCGGCAGGCCACCCGGCATTGATCCAGGCGATGACATCCGTTAAGCGAATTGCAGATGGACAGTCCAGTCCGATGAACCAACGGCTGCTGTATCAACTGCTCGCACAGTCTCCTTTCCGGTGGAGTGACCATTTGTCCATGCTGAACAAAGAGTACAAAATAAGACTTAAATTGATGTTAGAATTATTGAAAAGACCTGGCTGGAAAGGGTGCAGCTATCATATCCCTCAAGGGGGAATGTATCTGTGGGTGCAGCTGCCTGAAGGATTGAACAGTGAGGCATTGCTCAAGGCAGCTTTAGTAAAAGGGGTATCTTTTCTGCCCGGAACGCTATGTTCTACAGGCACGCTGGATCAACGATACATTCGGTTGAATTTCAGCCATCCGGGCCGTGATGAGCTGCTGCTTGGCATGAATCTCATTAGCGAAGCTATCTCGGAATTTACAGCACGGAGCTAGAAGAAGAGAAGATTGTATACGTAGTTATTCGATTCGAATTTTAAATATATAGATAACCTAGATTACCTTATTGCATCCACTAACATTTTTATATATAATATGTATTAATGAGTTGTTGGTTTCTTTATACTGGGCAGCAGCAGTTGCGAGTTCGGGATACGCACTCATACATTTTAATTATTGGGGGAAATTTCAACATGTCTAACGTTCTTTTTATTAAAGCTAATGACCGTCCTGCGGATCAAGCAATTAGTGTTCAATTGTACGATGCATTCCTGAGCGCATACAAAGAGTCCCACCCAGGCGATACAATCACTGAGCTGGATCTCTACAATACGGATCTTCCTTACTACGGTAACACTGTAATCACTGGTGGTTACAAAGCAGCTAACGGTATCGAAGCAACACCAGAAGAGCAAAAAGCAGCAGCACTGGCTGCACAACTGCAGGATCAATTCCTGGCGGCTGATAAAGTGGTATTTGCATTCCCGCTGTGGAACTTCACTGTTCCAGCACCACTGGTGAACTACATTTCTTACCTGAGCCAAGCAGGCAAAATGTTCAAATACACTGCTGAAGGCCCTGTAGGTCTGGTAGGCGACAAAAAAGTTGCACTGCTTAACGCACGCGGCAGCGTATATTCCGTAGAGCCTATGGCATCTGCTGAAATGTCTGTTCGTTATGTAACGAACGTACTTGGCTTCTGGGGCATTCAAAACCCTGAAGTTGTTGTAGTTGAAGGTCACAATGCTTCACCTGATCGTTCCCAAGAGATCGTAGAAGCTGGTTTGAAATTGGCTAAAGAAGTGGCAGCAAGCTTCTAAGCTTTTCCATTTCGATTTAAAGAGAACGCCCGTCGTCTCCCCAGGAGATGACAGGCGTTTTTTTTATGGCTTTAGCCAGTTGAGTGCGTGAAACGCGCGAAACAAAAAACCACCCGCTATGCGGGTGGAGGGATGAAGGGTTTGACCATTATGACCATTCCAATACAATTGAGATGTTCAGGCTCAAAAAGAAAGGAATGGTCATTCATGGCAACCAAGAGCTACAGCCTAGCTCACACAAAGTGGATGTGTAAGTACCACATTGTGTTCACCCCGAAGTATAGACGGAAAGAAATCTATAATCAAGTGAGAAGAGATTTAATCGAAATCTTTAAACGTTTGTGCAAGTACAAAGGAGTCGAAATCATAGAAGGTCACATGATGCCCGATCATGTCCATATGTTAGTAGCCATCCCTCCAAAAATTGCGGTCTCCACGTTTATGGGATATCTAAAGGGAAAAAGTTCGCTCATGATCTTCGAAAAACATGCCCAGCTTAAGTATAAATACGGAAATCGAAAATTTTGGGCCGAAGGGTACTATGTGAGCACAGTGGGTCTAAATGAAGCAACCGTAAGAAAGTATATTCGTGAGCAAGAAGCACATGATCAGGCGGTAGATAAGCTGAGTGTAAAAGAATACGAAGATCCATTCAGCAGTAATCGAAGCAAAAAGAAGTAAAACCAGTTTACTGGTAAGTGAAAGAGACAAATTACACTGAGCCTGAACAGCCCTGCTGTCAGGCTAGCGTCTTTAGGCGCAGTTTGGCAACAGGGGGTTATACCCCAAGAGCAAACCACCCGTTGGACGGGTGGTCCTGATTGTGCTGTATGACATTGTGAGCATCAAGCTGTACGTTCACATTGGAGGATGGTGACTCCAGAGCAGTTCCCTATAGTTCATCATATCGATTTAGTTTTTGGTTGTGTTCAGGAGATATTGTTCGGTGACTTCAGCGACCAGGGCAAGCTCTTCATCCGCTGCATGCTCGAGTTCATCCGAGTTCATATCCTGTCCGTTGACCCCATCCTGTTCCGTCCATTCGTCAACCTCCCCGGTCATCAAACCCTGATCCTGCATTACAAATACATGCTCGGATAATGCCTCAATCCCTTTAACGGTTAACATGTACTTTCCGCGGGAGACACGTTCAAACCAGCCGTAATAATTTTTTTGCAAAATGGATGCCGCTGTGCCTACACCTGTCTGCCGGGCAAGTGCTGCCGGGGAAGATTCACCGCTCGACCTCAAGGCTGCTGCGACACGTATCGCTTTTTCGCGATAAGCCGTCATCAGCTGCCGGCCTGTACTGCCGCCTGTATTGTAATCTCCGCTCCGTTCATCAAACTCCTTAAGCAAACGCTGCCGGCGTATACCGCTTTTTCGAGCGGAGGGTACGGCTTTGCCAGCAGCCGAGTACACCGCAGGGTCGCAAAGTACATCAATCAGAGGTGGTTTGGTTTTGTAAAAGGTGACCGTCAGCAGCCCGAGACCAAGCTGGCTGCACAGTGCGGTTAGTTCGCCCCAGCGCTGATTGACGGCTCCGCGCTTGGTTCGGTTACGCTCTACCGCCAAGTATACGAGCGGGCTGAGCTTGAGGCGCTGCATGCCCTGCAGGAGCAGAGACAGGTTAAACGTTTTTTTCATCTCTACAATAAGGGGTTCAGTCTGATCCGCGCTGACTCCGACTAGGTCACAGTGCTTCACCTCTGCCTTGACATCGAATCCGCGCTGTTCAAAAAAAGTTTTGACGGGGGAATACAGCTCCGTTTCATACTGTACAGCCATGCTCTCCGCTCCTCTCTTGAAGTTGTTTGTCTGTTTTCATTGCGTTGTCCGGTTTCCTTGGATAGAACCTTTATTATAGCATATTCATGCTTTTTTTTCTGAGGCCAGAAGATGTCTGATAGAACAGTGCGTACGTAAAATTCAGCGCGAAGGTTTGAAAAAAAGAGGTCAACTTATCCAAGTTGCCGCATAGGTATGTAATACACTTTTCACATCCATACAAGACATTTGGAACAAGGCTGGCGGGACGAAGCCGACCGCAGAAGGGTATTCAAGCAGGAGCTGCAATTCTATTGATTTCTTCATACCATTCGGAATGGTTGACAATCACACTAAAGGAGCCATGGGAGGTACCAAGCATGAATATTTTTGAACGTGTTGCGGAATATCGGGCAGAGAGTGACCGTTTGTCATGGAACGGAACATTTGAAGATTATATTGCCCTGCTGAGGGAGGACCCGACTCCAGCAATGACGGCTCACGCACGAGTGTATCAGATGATTGAATCGTTTGGGGTAGAAGAGGTCGGGGGGCACAAGCGGTACAAATTTTTCGAGCAAGAGATCTTCGGACTGGATCGTTCCATTGAGAAGCTGGTGGAAGAATATTTCCATTCGGCTGCACGCCGTCTGGATGTACGCAAGCGGATTTTGCTGCTGATGGGGCCTGTCAGCGGAGGGAAGTCTACGCTGGTGACGCTGCTGAAGCGTGGGCTGGAACAATTTTCACGAACGGAGAAAGGGGCAGTTTACGCCATTGAAGGATGCCCGATGCATGAGGAGCCGCTTCATCTCATCCCACTGGAGCTTCGAGCAGAGGTGGAGAAAGAGATTGGTGTGCGTATCGAAGGCAATCTGTGCCCATCCTGCCAGATGAGACTGCGCACGGAGTACGGTGGCGATATCAGTAAAGTTCCGGTGGAACGGGTCATTATCTCTGAAGATAACCGGGTGGGGATTGGTACATTCAGTCCGTCAGACCCGAAATCACAGGATATCGCTGACCTGACAGGCAGCATCGATTTCTCAACAATTACCGAGTTTGGATCGGAATCGGATCCGCGCGCGTATCGTTTTGACGGGGAGCTGAACAAGGCCAACCGTGGTTTGATGGAATTCCAGGAGATGCTGAAATGTGATGAGAAATTTCTGTGGAACCTGTTATCCCTGACGCAGGAAGGGAATTTTAAAGCGGGCCGCTTCGCGCTGATCAGTGCGGATGAGATGATCGTGGCACACACAAATGAATCCGAGTATAAGTCTTTTATATCCAATAAGAAAAATGAGGCTTTGCAGTCGCGGATGATTGTCATGCCCATACCTTATAACCTGAAGGTATCGGAAGAAGAGAAAATTTACGCCAAGCTTATTCAGCAAAGTGATATGAAACACGTGCACATCGCACCGCATGCGCTGCGAACAGCAGCTATTTTTTCCATACTTACCCGATTGAAGGAAACAAAAAAACAAGGCATGGACCTGGTGAAAAAAATGCGGATGTACGACGGCGAAGAGGTTGAGGGGTACAAGGAAGCCGATCTGCGCGAAATGCAAAATGAATATTTGGATGAGGGCATGTCCGGTATTGATCCTCGGTACGTCATTAACCGGATATCCAGTGCTTTGATTAAGCAAAACCTTCAATGCATTAACGCGCTGGATATTCTGCGTGCCATCAAGGATGGGCTGGATCAGCATGCTTCCATTACGAAGGAAGAGCGCGAGCGGTATTTAAACTTTATCGCTCTTGCACGTAAAGAGTATGATGAACTGGCGAAGAAGGAAGTACAGAAAGCTTTTGTTTACTCATTTGAAGAATCCGCCAAAACGCTGTTCGAAAATTATCTGGATAACATTGAAGCCTTCTGCAACTGGTCGAAAATCCGTGATCCGCTTACAGATGAGGAGATGGACCCGGATGAGCGGCTGATGCGCTCCATTGAGGAGCAGATCGGCATCTCGGAGAATGCAAAAAAAGCGTTCAGGGAAGAGATTTTGATTCGAATCTCGGCATACTCCCGCAAGGAGCGCAAGTTTGAATACAGCAGCCATGATCGGCTGCGGGAAGCCATCGAGAAGAAATTGTTTGCGGATCTCAAAGATATTGTCAAGATTACGACCTCTACGAAAACACCGGATGCTACACAATTGAAGCGAATGAATGAAGTCATCAAACGTCTCATTGAAGAACATGGATATACAGCTGCAAGCGCCAATGAATTGTTAAGATACGTGGGAAGTTTGCTTAACCGCTAACCTGCCGCACCATTCCGAATCAGGTCCTGAAGATTTGTTGTGAGGCTCCTTCACAGCATATTCAGGGCCTTTTTATATTGAAAAGATCAAAAATGAACAAATATTAACAAAAATAGGATTAGTTCTACGGTAAATAGTTCTTAGGGTATATGTTTGATTAGGTATTTTAGTCTATAATCAATTAAAATCTTTTTAATTTTGCAGTAAAAGTGGATAAGGAGTTGATCTGATCTGATATGAGCAGTATTTCAGCAGAAAGACAGAAACAACTGGATTACGTGGGGCTGGATGTAGGGGATTTAAGACTGCTTGCTGATCATCGGCCTGTCTTCAAGAAAGTCGTTGAGGAAGTGGTTGATCACTTCTATGAACACATCGGCAGGTATCCTGAGTTAATGGAACTGATAGACCGTTTCTCCAATATTGACCGGCTGAAGGAAACGCAGCGGATGTACTGGTTATCCATGACGGACGGGATTGTCGACGATGCCTATATTGAACAGCGGATTACCATTGGGCTGGTACATTCACGCATTGGACTAACGGCTAACTATTATCTGGGCGCTTACATGGTTTATCTGGATATTGCCACGAACATATTTCAGCAGCTCATTCCGGCTTCGTGGCATCCCGTTATACATGCACTGAGCAAAATGTTCAACCTGGACTCGCAGCTGGTTTTGGAAGCTTATGAAAAGCAGGAAAAAGAGCAGCTTGAGGAGCTTGCTGCGGATCAGGATCATACACTGCAGGCCATCACGAAGATTACCCAGGAGCTTACGGGTATGATTACAGAATTAAATGAAAATGCAGTGTCCATCTCCGCTGTAGCGAAGGAAACAGCCGTTTCTCAGGATCAGGCGCATATGCTGCTGGAAGAATTGACTGGAGAAATGCAGCAGATCGAAAAAATGGGTGAGCTGATTCGTGAAATTTCTGATCAAAGTCATCTTGTCGGCTTGAACGCTGCCATTGAAGCAGCGCATGCTGGAGAGTTTGGACGTGGATTTGAAGTGGTCGCAAGCGAGGTGCGCAAACTGGCGGCAAGCTCCAGAGAAGCGCAGAGTAAAATCCAGTCCAACCTGGATCAAATCATGGAAAAATTAAGGAAAGTACAGCATGAATCTACCCGCACATCGAGCGGAGCACGGAGTCAGGCTTCACGTTCGTCCGAGCTTGCCGTTTTTGCGACGGCTATGGAGAGGCTTGCAGCGGACTTGAAAAAACTCGAACAGCAGCAGGATAAGTAAGCTCCGAGCCCGCATGAACCTTCCATACCGTTTCGGGCTGTAATAAGCTATAATGGTAGACAAACCTGCCGATGTTATAGACAATATAACCGGAGACAGGGGATTCATAAAGAGGTTGAGGTGATTAGATGGCTTCTATTCATGATGTGGCCAAAGAGGCGGGCGTATCGGTTGCAACCGTTTCCAAAGTGTTAAACGATTACCCGGATGTTAGCGAAAAAACACGTAAAAAAGTGAATACAGCCATCGAACTATTAAAATATCAACCCAATGTTGTCGCACGTGGACTGGTTAAACGCCGTTCATGGACAGTGGGGGTGCTGCTTACCGTTCCGTTTACGAACCCGTTTGTATCGGAATTACTTGAAGGTATCAAAACAGCTTTGGAAAACAGCGGTTATGATCTAGTTCGATTATCAACACGATTTGATGACCCTACATATTCATTCATCAAGCACTGCCGCAGTCGAAATGTGGATGGCGTTGTTGTTTTCGGGGAAGGGCGGGAAAATAAAAGTATTCAGGAATTGGTCACTGCAGAGATCCCGACGATGTTTATTGATACTGACCTGTTCGGCAAACGTGCAGGATATATTACAACAGATAATGTTAACGGCGTCGCGATGGCAGTCAAACATCTCTATGAGCTGGGGCATCGCAAGATTGCCTATATTTCAGGTACCCTGGGACCTGCTGTAGCCAATCTGCGTCTGGATGGGTACAAGGAGGGGCTGCGTCTATGCGGCATTCCGTATGCAACGATCTATCTGGAAGTCTGTGACTATTCCTTTGATGGAGGCGCGAAGGCAGCGCGTCGTTTGCTGGCGCTGCGGGAACAGCCTACAGGAGTAATCTGTGCATCAGACATGTCTGCCTTTGGCGCAATCCATGAGATTGAGAAACATGGCTTCCGTGTGCCGGAAGATATTTCTGTGGTCGGATTCGACAACACGTATTATGCAGAAGTGTTTAAGCCAGGTTTGACCACGGTGAATCAGAATATTTACAATATTGGTATTCGAGCCATTGAATATCTGATTGCTATGGTTGAGAATCCATCTTATACACCGCCTGTCGTGACGGAGCCATCAAATTTAATTATCCGCCAGACAACGGCGCCAGTAAATGAAGCGGATCAGGAAGTACCTGCACAGCCTTAGGCTGTGCTTTTTTTTAGTGCCAGAATATAACGTGAAGTTGGAGTGAAAAAGGCATCGTTAACAGTCAGAAGTATAAAAAGAGGGGGTTGGACACTAAATTTCCATATTTACAGTTAAAGGTACAATGACATAAATTTGATTATGTAACCGCTTACTTTTGGTGTGAAGCAGGTTCTCCAGGGCGCTATAAGGCTCACTTGAGGAGGTTAAGGACCGTGCATTGAATGTTCCTGATCCCATCCGTGCAGCAGCGTGAGCAGCTGCCAGCGAACAGACCAGCAGAGGAAATCCATGCATGCAGAAGTGTGTCGTGAAATGCCTGATGTTTGACTGCGTTACAGGATGGATGATGAAATTGACAAGGAGGAGTTTACGTGCGGGGAAAATGGTTGAGGTTATGCTTGGCAGCCGTGATGATCTTGAGCTTGCTTCCAGGAATCGGAGCAGGAGAAGGGAAGGCAAGCGCAGCAAATGCAGGTGATATTCTGTTGTCTCATTCGTTTGAAGACGGTACGACTCAAGGCTGGACAGCCCGGGGGGCAGCGAAGGTAGAAGTGAATGGAGATCAGGCTTATCAAGGGAAACACTCCCTTCAAACCACAGGCCGTACGGAAGCCTGGAATGGACCCTCCCTATCATTAACAGACGTGGTAAACAAAAATGCAGTTGTAGAAATCTCCGGTTATGTGAAACTGACTGCAGGTTCAGCACCGGCTGATCTGAAATTCACCGTAGAACGCCGTGATGGCAGCGGGGATACGCAGTACGATCAGGTTAACGCAGCCGAGCAGGTAACCGATCAAAAGTGGGTGAAGCTGCAGGGTCAGTACAGCTATGAGCAGGGAAGCGGACTGCAGCTGTATCTGGAGAGCACAGATGCAGCTGCTGCATACTTTTTAGATGAGTTCCAGATCCGGCTTGTGAAGCCTGCCCCAGAGAACCCGGGTATACCAGGAGAACCGGGCAAAGCTTTGTTTAACGCTGATTTTGAAGATGGGAATATCGGAAAATGGAAGCCTCGCGGTACGGAGAAGCTGGAGGTAGTCAGCGGCATCGGACACAATAGTAACCGCAGTTTGAAAACCTCCTCCCGAACGGAAACTTACCACGGACCGCTGGTAGAGGTGCTGCCTTACTTGCAAAAGGGAAGTACAGTTCATGTCTCCTTCTGGGCAATGTATGATGAAGGACCAGCATCACAGGTGATCAACGGCTCTCTGGAAAAGGAGTTTAACGGTGATGCGGCTAAGCTGGAGTATGCCACTTTTGCTTCCACTACGCTGAACAAAGGCCAGTGGAAAAAAATCGAAGCAGATATCATCGTGCCGGCAGAAAGTACAGGTGTAAGCGGATTGCGGATGTACGCCGAAACACCTTGGAAGCAGTCTTCGGAAGTGACCGAAACAGATACCATTCCGTTCTATATCGATGATGTGCAGATTACAGCGACAGAAGCGATTGCGATTGAGCAGGATATTCCGGACTTGGCTAAAACGCTGGGTACGTCTTATGCGCTGGGTGCGGCGATTGACCAGACAGCTCTCGATCCACAGGACCCACACTCGGATCTGCTCAAGAAACATTTCAAGAGTATTACTGCAGGCAACTTTATGAAAATGGATGCAATGCAGCCAACAGAAGGCAACTTTGTCTGGTCTGAAGCGGATCGACTGGTTAACTTTGCTGCGGCGAACGATATGGAGGTAAGAGGTCATACGCTGCTGTGGCACAGTCAAGTGCCGGACTGGTTCTTTACGGATCCGAATGATCCATCGAAGCCTGCTACGCGTGAGCAGCTTCTGAAGCGCATGAAAACACATATCCAAACGATTGTGAGCCGCTACAAAGGCAAAGTGCACACGTGGGATGTTGTCAATGAAGTCATTTCGGACGGCGGCGGTCTGCGTGATCAGGCGAGCAATTCGAAATGGCGGGATATTATTGGTGATGTAGATGGCGACGGCGATGACAGTGATTACATTGAACTGGCTTTCCGTTACGCTCGCGAGGCTGATCCTGATGCGGTATTGGTGATCAATGATTACGGTATTGAGGGCAGTGTCAGCAAAATGAACGATATGGTCAAGCTTGTAGAGAAGCTGCTGGCCAAAGGTACACCGATTGATGCCATCGGATTTCAGATGCATGTGTCTATGTACGGACCGGATGTGAAACAAATTCGTGAAGCATTCAACCGGGCTGCAGCTCTGGGCGTTCACATTCAAGTGACAGAGCTGGATATGTCGATCTATTCCGGAAACTCCGAGCAGGAGAAACCTGTAACGGATGAGATGATGCTGGAGCAGGCGTATCGTTATCGTGCGCTGTTTGACCTGTTCAAAGAGTTTGACGATCGTGGTGTTATGGACAGTGTGACGTTATGGGGACTTGCCGACGACGGTACTTGGTTGGATGATTTCCCTGTCAAAGGAAGAAAGGATGCACCACTTCTGTTTGATCGCAAGCTGAAAGCCAAACCGGCTTACTGGGCACTGGTGGACCCGGCCTCCCTGCCTGTATATCGAAATGAGTGGACAGCAGCTCAGTCGAAAGTATCCCTGCCTGATCGCAAAGGACAGGAGGATATTCTATGGGGAGCTGTCAAGGCACAGCCATTCTCGCATGTCATTGAAGGCACAGCAGGCACTACAGGTGAAGTGAAGACGTTATGGGATGGCAAAAAACTGAACCTGCGTATTGACGTAAAAGATGCCACACGTTTCAAGGGTGACCAGGTAGAGGTCTTTGTCAGTCCGGAAGAGCTGACATCCGGCAAGAAAACCAGTACGCCAAAGGACGGGCATTATATCTTTAACCGGGATGGCGGCAAAGGCAAAGATCAGAAGCTGTATCAGGTGAAAGAGAATAAATCGGGATATGTTGTGTATGCATCCCTGCCCTTCTCCTCAGCTGATCTGACCGAAGGCAAAGTACTGTCTCTGGATTTCCGCATTACGGATAAACAAGCTGACGGTAAAACTTCAATCATTGTCTGGAACGATACAAATAATCAGCAGCCGCAGAAAAAGGAAAGCCGGGGCAAGCTCAAATTGGGCCCTGTATTGAAACAGGTAAAAGTTACGTACGGAACTCCGGTAGTGGACGGTAAAGAAGATAAGCAGTGGAAAAAAGCTGTAACGATCTCAACGGATGTTAAGGTCGCAGGAGATTCTGGTGCTAAGGCCAAGGCGAAGCTGCTCTGGGATGAGAAATATCTCTACGTACTTGCTCAAGTCACAGATCCGCTGCTCAGCAAAAAAAGTGCGAATGCACATGAACAGGACTCCATTGAGTTGTTCATTGATCTGAACAAAAACCAAACGAGCAGTTATGAGGACGATGACGCCCAATACCGGGTGAACTTCGACAATGAAATTTCCTATGGAGGCAATGCCCGCAAGGAGCAGTTCAAATCGAGTGCTCGTCTGACCAAGGACGGGTATGTGATCGAGGCAGCTATTCCACTCGAGAATGTCAGCTCCAAGCAGAGCAGGTGGATTGGTTTTGATCTGCAGGTGAATGATGACGGTGCAGGGGATGGCAAGCGCAGCAGTGTGTTCATGTGGAGTGATCCTTCGGGCAATTCATATCGCGACACATCTGGGTTTGGCAGTCTGCTGCTGGTGAAAAAATAAAGCGGCCGACGATGCACCGGGTTCAGGCGTTTAATGAAACACTTCAAATGAGGAAGTCAGGTTTAAACAAGCTGTGTTTCTGGAAATAAGTGTTGATTTATAGGGCTGGGACGTTTAGACTATAGACATTCATCATAAGCGGGTTTCTAATGTATGCCGAATGGTTTATGACTAAGTCGCTGGTCGCAAAGTCAAATGATACGGAGGGAGTGCCTGTCATCCAGACAGCGCACTCGCTTCTTTTTTACTTTTAACATACATACGGAGATCGCCCGACTGAAAGGACAGAGTGAGTGGAGCACATACATGGCACGTACAATCTACAACTTGTTATTTTATCCTATATCATTGCATCGCTAGCCTCTTATGCGGCACTTGATCTTGCAGGCCGTGTATCTTTGACGAGTGGAAAGGCACGTCACCTGTGGGTCGTATGCGGGGCAGTCTCCATGGGGCTTGGCATCTGGTCGATGCACTTTGTTGGCATGCTTGCTTTTGTGCTGCCTATGCACGTTTCTTATTCCACAGATCAAGTCATTTTGTCCGTTTTGCTTGCAATTGCTGCATCGGGGGTAGCACTGGATTTCGCCGGCCGTCAGTCCAATAAAATCAGCAGGCTCGTGATTGCGGGGCTGCTGATGACAACAGGCATTACCTCCATGCATTACGTAGGAATGGCGGCGATGTCAATTACTGTGACGTACAAGCCTGCTCTTGTATCTTTATCGATTCTTATTGCAGCCGCTGCTTCGTTTGCCGCACTGTGGCTTATGTTTTATTTTAACCGCCGGGACTCGAAGCGCGATTGGGTTTACAAAATTGGCAGCGGATTTATTATGGGTCTGGGCATTACAGGCATGCACTATACCGGGATGGCCGCCGCAGATTTCCATCAAACTGCGGTGATTCCTGAGAGCTTGAGCAGACAAATGGAGGCAGAGGTTCTTGCTTATCTGATTACAGCAGGTTCATTTATTGCGATTGGACTCACCATATTTGGTAATTTCATCAATCAGCGGATGTCTCAGAAGGATCAGCGTATTCGTGAGAACGAACAGTGGTATCAAGCGCTGTACCATAATCATTCGGATGCTATCATCTCTGTGGACAGAGATGGGATCATTAAAGGCATCAACGCTGCAGTCACCACCATAACGGGATATTCCGAGAAAAAGATGATCAACCGTCCGGTTGGCGAGATCGTAGAGCAGATTAATGTACAGTGTGCGAATAAGCATACCGTTCACGAGTGGGACAATCAGGAACTGGAACAGAGACTTTATATGGCCAAAATGAAAAATGGACAGAATGAACTTCTCGACCTAAGCATTGCCGTCATTCCGGTTATTATTGATGAAACGCATGTTGGAAGCCATATTCTGATTAAAGATATTACGGAAGAGGCACAGGCTCAGGAAAAGATACGTCATCAGGCGCTGCACGACCCGCTCACCGGACTGCCTAATCGTCGCAAGCTGGATGAAGTGCTGGCTGAAACGATCCATGTCTGCGGGAGAAAACAAGCCAGATTTGCGGTTATGGTTATGGATATCGACCGTTTCAAGATGATTAATGATTCTCTCGGTCATTCGATTGGAGACGTATTCTTGAAGGAAGTCAGCGACCGAATTGTAAGCACCATTGAAGCTTCCCATCCTCAGGCTGCTGCTAATGTCACACTGGCTCGAATGGGCGGAGATGAGTTCACCATGGTGGTCACCGGGGACCAGGCGAACGAGAAGCGAATCATTCAGCTTGCGGAAAAAATCGTTGAATCGATACAGCAGCCGTATCGTTTGAAGGAAAATGATTTTTACGTTACAGCCAGCATCGGTATTGCCATGTATCCTGAACATGGGGCGGGGACAGATGCCCTGATTAAACATGCGGACTCTGCCATGTATGAAGTGAAGAAAAATGGCAAGAACGGGTACCAGTTCTATACCGCACAGCTTGACTCGGAACTCTATGAACGAATTGAGCTGGAAGGCTATCTGCGGAAAGCACTGGAGCGCAATGAGATGGTGCTGTACTATCAACCCCAGATTCGCACGCAGGACCGCCGAATGATTGGCGTCGAAGCCCTGATTCGCTGGAGACACCCGCTTAAAGGACTGCTTGCACCGAATGTATTTATCCCGCTGGCCGAGGAGACAGGCTTGATCTATGAGATTGGCAACTGGACGCTTCGTGAAGCCTGCAGGCAGATGAAGCTGTGGCATGCCAGCGGCGGGCCACTCATACCGGTGTCTGTGAACTTGTCCAGCCAGCAATTCCACCAGTCGAACCTGGTGGAGCAGGTTCAGAACGCGTTAAGCGAGACAGGGCTGGAAGCCAAATATCTGGAGCTGGAGATTACGGAGAGCATGATGATGGATGCAGCGGTCTCCACGGCCATTCTGAACGAGCTGTCTGCTCTGGGTGTGAAGATCAGTCTGGATGATTTCGGCACGGGATACAGCTCGCTGAGCTATCTCAAACACTTCCCGATTCACAAACTCAAGATTGATCGTTCCTTTGTCACGGATATTACCGAAAGTCACAGTGATCAGGCCATTGTAGCTACAATTATCTCGATGGCCCAGAATCTCAAGATGGAAGTGATCGCCGAAGGCATTGAAACGAAAGGACAGCTTGATATTCTAATGCAGAATGACTGCAGGGAGATTCAAGGATATTATTTCAGTAGGCCTCTACCGGCAAGCGAAGTGGAAAACAATTTCTTTGTACCCCTGCGTTTGCTGGGGGAACGTAACACGGTGTTTCATTCGGTTTAAACGGTCAAGAGGCAAGTTCCGGATTGTATCTGGAACTTGCCTCTTTTTTGTTCTATGATACAAATGAAAAATGATTAAATGCAGGATTATCACAGTGTATGAATTAGTTCTTACTTGGTTATATGCTATAATCAGATTAAATATTTCGCGAGAAGATGTTGTAATTTCATCAAAGGAGGTTGCAAGGAATGAACTTTAGTCTGAAAGCTCCTGATGGCACCGTCATTGAATCCTATAAGAAAGATCATAAGGAATTTATTCGTATTGCAGGCCTGGAATATGAAGTGTATAACCCGGTGGATGAGTTGGATTTTGATCCGGAAATAAGACAAATGATTGAAGCATCCGAGAAAGACATCGAGCAAGGCAAGCTGTATTCAACAGATGACCTGATTGAATTGGTGAAGCGTGGTGAGCTGTAATTGATGGTTCAATGGACCGCAACGGCGATGAACCGACTTCGTCAGATCAAGAGTGAACATTTTACAGATCAAGAAACGATGGAGTATAAGGTTAATTTGATTCGTAGAGTGGAACAGAAGGTGGTTACCATGGGTACATTAATGCCATCCCGTGAGTACCACAATACATATTATTGTATCGTGGATCGTTACGTTGTGTCTTACAAAGTAATGGAAAGCGGTGAACGCTATGTAATTACGTCTTTTAAGCATGGTGCGATGAATCGCAAATATAGATTCTAGTCTTCGGAAAACATGTATAAACGGCCAAGAGGCAAGTTCCTGAGTAGTATCTGGAACTTGCCTCTTTTTGATTATAAAAGTATGACTGCTTGTGTCTATAAAAACTTGCGATGATGTTTCTTGCCGTCGTACGTGAACCAGATCGGTTTATCCTCCACACGGGTCTCAACATGCACCGTACGTCCCCATAGGCGGTACAGATACGGAAGCGTGCGCTCCATGTATTTCAGATCCAGCTCGATGCCTTCATACTGGTGCTTCAGCACGAGTTCTCCGGTGCGCAGATAGTCTGCGTCCTGTACGACCAGATACGGAGAACCGCCGTTAATGCGGGAGAATACAAGCTGATCGCGGATGTTTTCCCAGGACTTATCGGTGATTTTCCAGTCCGGCCCTTTTTTCTCGAACACATAGAGGTCGAGGTCCTCGGTTAACTTTTTGGTCATGTAGTTGCGGATGAAGGAGGTATCCGAGTCGAACTCGCGGACCTCGAACATTTTGGCGCGGCCCTGTCCGGGCTGACGTCCCCATCGTTCCTGCTCTTCGCGTGTCGGATGATCCCAGCGGTGTTCGATGTCCTCGAAAATTTTTAGCCCCAGATAGTACGGATTCAGACTCTGTTTGGACGGCTGTACAACGGAAGAATTCAGCTTGGCAAACTCGATCGTATCCTCACTGCTCAGGTCCAATTCGCGTATAATACGCTGGTGCCAGTAGGAGGCCCAGCCTTCGTTCATGATCTTGGTTTCCATCTGCGGCCAGAAATAGAGCATCTCTTCCCGCATCATACTCATAATATCCCGCTGCCAGTCGGTGAGCACCTCGGAGAACTCCTGAATAAACCACATAATGTCTTTTTCCGGCTCGGGTGGGAAATGATGCACCTTCACGCTGTCCGCAGGTTTCTCCTCGGTCTGCAGATTGTCGAGAGACCAGAGATCGTCATATTGACCTTCCGGTTTAGGTGGTTTTTCGCCGCGCTGCTCACGGATTTTCATCTCCATATAACGCTGTTTATCCAGATGGCGGGGTTTGATCAGCTGCGGGTCAACATTCTCCTGAATGGCGATCACGGCATCAATAAACGATTCGACCGCCTCTGTGCCATACTCCATCTCATAGTTGCTGATCCGGTCCGCCGTAGCAGCCATGCTTTCCACCATGTTGCGGTTGGACTTGGAGAAGCGAGCGTTATTTTTGAAAAAATCGCAGTGGGCCAGCACGTGGGCGACGATTAATTTGTTTTGGATCAGAGAGTTGCCGTCCAGCAGGAAGGCGTAACAGGGATTGGAGTTGATGACGAGTTCATAAATTTTACTCAGACCGAAATCATACTGCATTTTCATCTTGTGAAAGGTTTTGCCGAAACTCCAGTGACTGAACCTTGTGGGCATGCCGTACGCACCAAAGGTGTAAATGATATCCGACGGGCAGATCTCGTAGCGCATCGGGTAATAGTCGAGGCCGAATCCATCGGCAATCTCCATAATTTCAGCAATGGCATATTCCAGTTCGCGGATTTCATCGGTCATCCCAGGCTGCCTCCTTCTCTTTTTTGAAAAAAGCTGCGCAGTGCTTTGTAGACTTCACCTTTTTCCTTGATGACGTAATACATAAACTGATCCATCTTAATGTGGCGATAGGCGGACATAAGCGTGCTGCTGCGGTTGTACTGGTTCACTTCACCGTACCCAAACATATTGCTGCGTTTCATTAATTCGCCGATCAGCTTCACGCAGCGCTCATTATCCGATGTCAGGTTATCCCCATCCGAGAAATGAAATGGGTAGATGTTGTAGCTGGAAGGCGGATAGCGGCGATCAATAATATCCAGTGCCTTCATATATACAGAGGAGCAGATCGTGCCGCCGCTCTCGCCGCGAGTGAAAAATTCCTCTTCCGTGACTTCTTTGGCTTCCGTATGATGGGCGAGAAACACAATTTCGACCTTCTCATACTGGCGGCGCAGGAAACGGGTCATCCAGAAAAAAAAGCTTCGCGCACAGTATTTTTCAAAAGAGCCCATCGATCCTGACGTATCCATCATGGCAATAATGACAGCATTGGACTGGGGAATAATCTTATCTTCCCACGTCTTGTAACGGAGATCATCCGGACTGATATGGTGTATGCCGGGATTACCCGTTGTTGCATTGCGGCGAAGGTTCTCCAAAATCGTACGTTTCTTGTCAATGTTGGACTGCATGCCTTTTTTGCGAATATCGTTGAAGACCACCGTATGTGTCTCGATCAGATCCTTATCTTTTTGTTTCAAGTCCGGTAATTCAAGCTCGGCAAACAAAATATCTTCCAATTCCTCGATGCTGATCTCGGCTTCTACAATATCGTGACCCGGCTGATCACCGGCTTTTTCACCCTTGCCCGGCTTCTGTGAAGCAGGATCGCGGCCAATAACATCACCTACCTGGCTGTCTCCGTCTCCTTGACCGACATGTTTTTGTTTCTGGTAGTTATACACAAAACGGTACTCATCCAGACTGCGGATCGGTACCTTAATGATTTGTTGTCCATCGGACATGATAATATTTTCTTCGGTAATCAGATCAGGCAGATTCTGCTTAATGACATCTTTCACCTTTTGCTGATGGCGCTGCTGGTCCTGGTACCCTTTGCGGTGAAGCGACCAATCTTCCCGGGATACGACGAACGAGTAAGGCTGGTGTGAATTTGACATGTAGGCACCCCCCATTGATTACGCGGCACAGTTTGGCCTGTCGGTAATTAAGTATATTCACGGGCGGGGACGATATGTGATGCGATCTCAACTAAAATGAATGAATTCCACTCGATTGGCCTAACCATAGGCTGAGAAGAGGCATATGCCGAAAATTTACAAAAATCATGATCTAATGTGAGTTCTTTCCTTTACAATAGAGAAAATGGACTGATTCTGAGCATCTCACCTGATGCGTGTAAAGGACGGATTACATGTGGATAAACGTGCAGTAAAAGCCTGGATTATGTATGACTGGGCCAATTCGGCTTATGCAACAACCGTACTGGCAGCAGTGCTGCCTGTATTCTATGCTTCTGTTGCTGCCGCAACAGTGGATAAGGACACCGCAGCCTCTTACCTTGCTTATACGCATTCGATTGGCATGTTATGTGTGGCGCTGTTAACTCCGCTGCTCGGCACACTGGCTGATTTGTCGGGACGAAAAGGGGACTTTCTACGTGTATTTGCGATCGTTGGAATTATGGCGACACTCGGATTCAGTGTCATTGGTGAAGGAGACTGGCTGCTTGCATCTATCCTGCTTGTGTTGTCCACGATTGGATTTGCTGGCGGAAATACGTTCTATGATGCAATGCTGCCCGATCTGGTTCCTGCGGAGCGGAGAGATATGGTGTCCTCCAAAGGTTATGCCTATGGTTATATCGGCGGAGGACTGCTGCTTGCAATCAATCTGTTGATGATTCAGCAGCCGGGCTGGTTTGGCATGCCGAGTACACTTGCAGGTACGAGACTGGCATTCATCTCCGTTTCGCTGTGGTGGCTGCTTTTTTCTCTCCCCATCTTCCGCCATGCCCCGGGACGGCCAGCATCGGCTGATCTGCCTGCATCCTGGACCGATTATGCTAAGGTTGGCTTACGCAGACTGCAGCAAACCTTCGGGCAGATCCGGCGTTTTCCGCAGCTGCTTCGCATGCTGATCGCGTTCTGGTTTTTTAATGACGGGATCAACACGATTATTTTGATGGCAACCATTTATGGGGCAAGCATTGGCATTGGCACCACTGATTTGATGCTGGCGCTGCTGCTGACCCAATTTATCGGTTTTCCTTGTACGCTGCTTCTGGGGGCATGGGCGCAGCGATGGGGAGCGAAGCAGGTACTATTGGTCAGTTTAAGCATCTATATCTGTATTGTTATTTTGGGTTACTTTATGACTCAAGCTGTTCATTTTTATCTGCTCGCCGGACTTGTGGGGGTTGTGCAGGGAATAAGCCAATCAACGTCGCGCTCGTTGTTCAGTAATCTGATGCCTGCAGGCAGAACGGGAGAGTATTTTGGATTTGTTAACATTACGGGTAAATTTGCTTCCATCTTTGGTCCATTTGTATTTGGTTACGTTGGGCAGATCACGGGCTCGACTCGCTGGGGCATTCTGTCATTGATCTTCTTTTTCGCGGCGGGCATTGCGATGCTGCTGACAGTGAAGGTGCAGCGTGGGATGCAGGATGCACAGTTAGCTGACCAGGAAGAACGGGAACGCATTCAAGGCAGAAGTATGAAGGGAAAAGGGGACGGAGTTCCTTTTACCGGGTGAGTAGTGTAGTGTATTGATCCGTATCGTTTTTGCCCCAGCTTCCAGACCTAGTTCACAGCAGAACAGAGGTCTGGGGCTTTTTTTTGTCCTGCTCCATAATCAGGACAAGGGAACATAAAGAAATTATGAAAAGGTGAAAATAAAAGATTGACATGATACATTTTGTATCATAGAGTAAAGGTATGAATACATAGTGTATCTTAGAGTGTCGAAAATTCCTGTCAATTGTAAGGTAATGATCATTCGGTCGATCCCATCCCACAGCATATTCTTATAAATATACAGAGGAGAGGCTGCCATTGATAGATACGCAGGGAAATGGACTTGTCTTTTTACTATGCATCCCGCGCAGCGGAAGTTCGTTGTCCACCGTCATGCTGCAGAATCACAGCCGCATATTTGCCACCCAGGAGATGTGGTTTCTGATGAACCTTGTCGATTTATCCAAGGCAGACTCCCGGGTATATGGCGGCAGCTCCATCATCCGCCAATTTTATCAAGCGATGGTGTCCGAAGATGTTTTCGAAAAGGCATGCAGAAGCTTTGCTCTTGAAATATATAATGGATTCCTGGAAGGGAGCGGAGCAGACTTCATCGTTGATAAATCTCCGCGTTATTATTACATGCTGGAATGGCTGGATCGTTTGTTTCCACAGTCCAGGCGCATCCATCTTCAGCGTAACCCCCTTTCAACAGCCGCATCCTTTAAAAAAGTGAACCGCCATACCGGAGAAGGCTTTGATCTGCTCCAGAGTTTAAATAGTCCGAAGCTTGATATGAAGGCAGTCGATCTGACCCTTGGTTTAACTCGTTTAAATGATTACTTTGCCGAGTCTCATTCCTTTGCTTACGAATTGAAGTATGAGCACTTGGTCATGAGACCACGGGAAGAACTTGAAAAGTTATGTGCTTTTCTGGACATCTCGTATGAACAGGGAATGGAACAGTATGGGCAATTTGTTGATAGTACCAAAGCGGACATGTTTTACAGTATGGGTGTGGGGGACCCTTTCCTCTCATCACATCAGGAAGCTCATCAGAATTCTGTTAACAACTGGAAAGAAATACTTGATCGGCAGGAGGTTGAAATGTACTGCCGTGTGCTGGGAGCAAACCTGTTCCACCGGATGGGTTACAGTGAACAGCTGCGGGAAGCTGAACAATGGACAGGAGTTCGGGTGGAAGATAATCCCGATCAGGAAGTGTTACATCGGCTTGAGCAGCAGCTGTCGGTGGCGTCCGGATGTCGGTGGCAGCCAAATTACCAAATGAAGGCATGGAAGAACAATGGGCAGCATCCGTCTCCGATGCAGAACTGCAGTGAGCAGGATGAACCTGCCAAGCGTGATCCGGCACTGGAAGCCATGGTCACGATTAGACAGCTGCAGGCAGCTCTTCGAGCAGCGGATCAGAGGCTGGAACGCGGATATACGGAACGGGAACGTCTGAAGAAGCAGCTTGCTTCTGCCCATAGTAAACTGCAGCGAATCAAATCATGGATACCATTTGGTCGTCAAATCAGCGCATGGGCATCCCAGCGCAGAATGGTTCGGGGAGGAAAGTCATGAGTGCCATAGCCGGAATCGTACATATGGATGGTCAGCAGGCGCTATGGGAGGACAGCTGGCGGTTATACGCCAGTCTAGGACATATCCCGGCAGATACAACGGGAGTATGGAAAGGGGATGAAGCGTTTCTCAGCTGTCATGCCCAGTGGATTACGCCAGAGTCCGTAAACGAGAAATTACCTCTATATGATGAAGAAAGTCGAATGATTATTACGGCCGATGCAATTCTGGACAACCGGGAGCAGCTGGCCGACCAGCTCCAGATTTCAAGAGCAGAGCTGGCTGTGCTGGCGGACAGTCAAGTGATTTTACGTGCATATCAGCACTGGGGAGAAGACGTGGCGAGGCACTTACTCGGGGATTTTGTGTTCACAATCTGGGATGAACGCCGCCGCATGCTGTTTGCCGCGAGAGATATTACAGGTATGAGAGCATTTTATTATCGTCATGACGGTATGCGGTTTGCCTTCTGTACGCTGATGAAACCACTGCTTGAGCTTGGAGGTGTACAGAAATCACTCGACGAAACCTGGTTATCCGAATTTCTGGCCATTCCTGACATGCATGATTCGGCAGATATTCATTCTACGGTATATCGCGGCGTCCAGCAGCTTCCCTCTGCGCACACGTTGACGTTACGAGACGGGAAGATTGAACTGAAGCAGTATCATCACTGGGACGATGTTGAACCACTTCGCCTCAAATCGGATGATGACTATGTAGAAGCTTTTCGTGAAGTGTTCAGTCAAGCTGTCAGTTCGCGGCTGCGGACCCACAGACAGGTGGCGGCAGCTTTAAGCGGAGGACTGGATTCAGGGGCTGTTGCCGGTTTTGCTTCCGGTACGCTCCGGAGCCAGGGTAAACAGCTTCATGCATACAGTTATGTGCCAGTTCCGGATTTTACAGATTACACGTCGAAAACATTACTGGCTGACGAGCGGCCGTTTATTCGATCTACCATTAATCATGTCGGTAACATCTCGGAAAACTATCTGGATTTCGAAGGACGCAGTCCACTTAGTGAAGTAGATACGTGGCTCAATATGATGGAGATGCCATATAAATATTTTGAAAATTCATTCTGGATCCGCGGCTTTTATGAAAAAGCGAGTGAGCAGGATGCCGGCATTTTGCTGACAGGCGCACGCGGTAATTTTACGATCTCCTGGGGACCTGCACTGGATTACTACGCCAGTTTGCTGAAGAGCGGTCGATATTTCCGCTGGTTTCGCGAGATGCAGCAGTACAGCGAGCGGACAGGGATGGCCTTCACACGCATCGCCAAAATTACAGGCCGTAAAGCTTTTCCTGATTTGTTCAAGTCACACCGCAACGGGGCGGCTCAGCCTGCAGGCGTGCAGTTGATTCATCCAGAGTTTGCCCGAAGAACAGGTGTGCTTGATCGACTTAAATCCATCCTTGTGCTGCAGAGCAGTGCACAAGCTGATGCGCTTAAGGTACGAGCTGACAAGTTCAACAATCTGGCTATTGCTAATAAAAATGGGGCTGTTGCCACCAAATGCTCCCTCCGTTACCGGGTGTGGGAGCGTGATCCGACCAGTGATCCAAGAGTAATCCGGTTTTGTCTTTCCGTGCCCATTGAGCAGTATGTACGGCAGGGGACAGACCGATCCCTGATTCGCCGGGCTGCTTCACCCGAACTGCCCGATAAAGTGAGACTAAACCAGCGTGTACGGGGAGTACAGCCTGCGGATTGGCTGCACCGCATCCTGCCCGACTGGGAGAGGTTTACCTCCGAGCTTCAAACGTTGTGTTCTGACAGCCGGGTTGCCGGCATATTAAACACGGATCGTATTCAATCGGCTCTGGCTCATTTTCCAAGCCCACGACCTGAATTAGCGTCCCATCCAGATTTGCGTTTAATGATGCACAGCCTGATTGTATACCGCTTTATGCAGCAATTTTGATCTCTATCTTATCCACTTGAAAGGAGGTGAATACGATGCAAAACGAAAAAAAGGAATGGCAAGCACCCGTACTTGAAGTGTTGGACGTAAATGAAACAATGGCAGGTACCGGCTACAGACAAATCGACTGGATTACGGTTCATGATGCCGACTTGTACGACCCAACAACGTCTTAATTCTAATTTCCCATAGAATCACCATACTTAAAGGGCGGAACTGCAGCCAGTCCAGCTTTTCCGCCTCCGCCCTAATATTGAGCACATGAATATCAGGGCTTTTTTTCATATCTATTAACGAAGGAGGATCTTTTATTGCTGCCTGTGCATTATGAAGCTTACGGTTTGGTCTGGTTAAGTCAGATTCCGATGCCTGAATTGCAGATTGCAGTGCCGAATACAGGGACGGATCAGCAGACAGTGGATGTGAATATCGATGCCTGCGATCTGACCGATTTATGGGAGAAATGGGATGTTGGCAGCGACAATTTTGTGGCACGGGATGGATGTCTTTTTTTCAAAATCGAAGATACGGGTTTGTTTTTAATGGAATACGGTCAAAGGATCGCTGTCTCTCCAGTGCCCGGGGCGGATGAGAAGAAGATTCGATTATTTATCCTGGGGACATGCATGTCCGTTATTATGATGCAGCGCGGTATACTTCCACTGCATGGAAGTGCAGTTGTTATTGATGGGTGGGCTTATGCATTTGTCGGTCATTCTGGAGCAGGAAAATCAACACTGTCAGCAGCGCTGGCATCACGCGGGTATCCGCTGCTCACAGATGATGTAGTGGCTTTAACATGGGATGCTGGAGGGAGGGCAATTGTATCGCCAGGATATCCTCAGCAGAAATTATGGCAGCCCAGTCTGGAAGGCTTCGGCATGAACCAGGAAAATTATGCTACAGTCCATGCTGAAGTTACCAAGTATGCCATACCGGTTCAGCACTACTTCCACGAGAGCGCTGTGCCGCTGGCGGGTATATATGAGCTTGTACCCCAGCCTGATCTTGAACCGGGACCTGTACAGCTGAGAGCGATCAGCGGTCTTGAACGTCTGCACGTGCTCTGCTCTCATACTTTTCGTGGTGGACTGGTGACACGTCAGGGGCTTGCTCAATGGCTGTTTGAAACGTCTTCAAGACTTTCAGCAAGTGTAGAAGTCAGCAGATTAAGCAGAACCGGGCCGGATTTTACGGCATTTGAAATGGTGGAGCGGATCATCAATCATATAAGCAAAGGAGTGCATACAAGCATATGACAGCAGTTACACCCATTTATGCCAATGACGTGGTAACCCGGAAGGAAGGCAATCTGGTTAGTGATATGGGCGGCGAAAAGGTGATGATGAGCATCAGTTCAGGCAAGTATTACAATCTGGGCAGCACAGGCGGACGAATCTGGGAACTGATTGCCGAAGAACATACGCTGGACGAATTGATCGAGACACTTGCTGCGGAATACGATATTCAGCCTGATCAATGCCGTGAGCAGGTTGTGCCTTTTTTGGAGCATCTTTCCCGTGAAGGTTTAATCGCCATTTCTCGCGGAGTGTAGCGAGATGTTTCATAAAGCGAGGTCATACTTTTCTCTCCCGGGTCCGATAAGGCGTTTGGTGTGGGAAGCTTATGTGCTGCTGGGTTGGGCACGAATCCAGAAGGCAAGACCTTTTGCCAAAATTGCTCCAGGGCTTGGAGCGCCTATGGTTGAAACACCTGTGACCGGGCTGGATCGCAGCCAAGTGCTCGAAATAAGGAATATCTCCAAAGCCGTATTGATCGCCAGTAAGTATACGTTATGGGAAAGTCAATGTCTCGTGATGGCTATAGCTGCAATGAAAATGCTGGAACGACGTAAAATTGCAAGTACATTGTACATGGGCACTGCACGGAATAAACAAGGACAACTGAAGGCACACGCCTGGCTGCGAAGCGGAAAACTGATCGTAACCGGTGCAGATACGATGGACCAGTATACGGTTGTCGGCGTGTTTGGCAAACGATGTCCTGAGAAGGGATCTGGAGAGATTGTCTATGACACATGAAACTGAACTTTATGGGACACGGTTTCCAAAGGAGCTCAAGCTGATCTTGAGCATGCTTAGAGGTGATCTGACAGATCTGACTTCGGAGGAGATCAAGAGCCGGCTGCATAATATAGATTGGCCGCTATTTCTAAAGCTTGCGTACCACCATCGGCTGTATTCGGTCATTTATGTCCAATTAAAAAAGCTGAACAGTCCGTTTGTTCCTGCAGCGGTGATGGAACGCCTGAAACAGCAGTACACGATCAATACCTTTCGTATGCTGCAGTTAACGGCAGAAATGGAGCAAGTATGTGGTGCATTCCGCGAACGAGGCATCCGTACGATAACACTTAAAGGACCTGCTCTGGCCGATGACCTATACGGGGAAGTATCGATGCGGACGTCCAAAGATCTGGATATTCTGATTCCCGTACAGGACGTCGAGGCAGCTGAACGTATACTTATCGATCTTGGTTACCAGTGTAAAGAAGGCGAGAGGGCACTTACGGTCCGCAGCTGGAAGTGGCGGGAGCACCATATTTGTTATATTCATCCGGACAAACGCACGCAGGTGGAGATCCATTGGCGGCTTAATCCCGATTCTGGCCGTGAAACGGATTTTGAGGTGTTGTGGAAACGAAGCCGGTTCAGCTCGTATACCCAGACACCTGTGCGTATGCTCGAAAGAGAAGATTTGTGGGTTTATCTGGTGACCCATGGAGCGAGGCATGGCTGGTTCAGGCTGCGGTGGCTGCTGGACATTGATCAGATGATTCGAACGATGCCGCTGGACATGAAAAAGATTGAGCGGCGTTTGAAAGCCGAGGGCCGTTTATCTATTGGTTCGCAAACACTGCACTTGACTTCAGATCTGCTGCACACACCGCTGGATGATGCTTTCACATCGATCCAGACTATGAATGAGCGCGCAGGCCGGCGATTAGCAAGAGAAGGTGCGCTGTTTATGAATGATATGCTGGACAGTCCGGATCAGTTGAAGCATTACCGCTCCTATTTATTTTCTCTCCGGAGTACGAGACAGAAATGGTTTTTCTTTGTTGAACGTTTATATCCAAGTACCTGGGACGTGCAGCAGTTCCCTCTTCCGCGTCGGCTGTTCTTTCTGTATTTTCCGTTACGCCCGTTTCTCTGGTTCTGGCGACGTTTGAAACGAAGCACGATGACAGAGAGGGGAAAAGTATGATCTCGGAATTAAACTATTTTATGCGAAAACTTCATCAAGTCTCTGGGCCAGTTCTATATTGGAATCTGCTGGGCATGGTCTGTATTGGGTTAATGGAAGGAATCGGCATCTATATGCTCGTTCCTATGCTGAGTCTGATTGGTGTTTTTGAAATGGGGTCCTCTGGTATACACATCCCTTGGTTAACCGAAGTACTCGGTCGATTTTCAGAAAGTAGTCAGTTGATATTTGTTCTGTTCTCCTTTGTACTCATCGTCTCCGGGCAGGCGTGGATGCAGCGCCTCCAGACGATCCGTAATACCCGTATTCAGCAGCAGTTCGTACGAACGCTGCGTATAGAAACCTACAGTGCTGTCCTTAAGGCACAATGGTCCTTTTTCCTCCAAAAACGAAAATCCGATTTTAACCATATATTAACGACAGAGTTGGCCCGTGTAAGTCAGGGAACAAGTCTGGTACTGCAGATGGCAGCTTCACTGATTTTTACTGCTGTTCAGATTGGTCTGGCTTTCTGGTTGTCCGCGAAGCTTACGACGCTTGTGTTTGTCTGTGGTCTGCTGCTGTTTGTTCTCCTGAGAAAATTCGTTAAACGTGCCAAACAGATTGGGGATCAGACTTCAGAATTCTCACAAAGCTATTATTATGGAATTACCGAGCATTTTAACGGAATCAAGGACATCAAGAGCAACATGCTGGAACGTTCACATATCCATTGGTTCGAGCGTATGTGCAGACAGATTGAGCAGAACGTGGTGCAGTTTAGCCAGCTTAACACGGGTACACAGCTCATCCACCGGGTATCCGCGGCGATGATTATCGCGGCGTTTATCTATCTATCGTTAAAGGTGATGTCGGTGCCCCCGGCCAGTCTGCTGCTAATAATATTGATTTTTTCACGATTATGGCCAAGGTTTACTGCTATTCAGTCCAATCTGGAGTACATCAGCTCGATGCTTCCGGCGTTTCGAATCGTGAGAGAGCTGCAGGTCCAGACAGAGGGGAGCCGCGAAATTAGCGAACAGACCGCTGCACAGCGAGAGGCAGGAGAGGTAAGCACATCTTCCGCTCCCGCGCAGCAGATCATTCCCATTGATCTGAACGATGAAATCATCTGTGAAGATGTGTTTTATCGTTACGAAGGGAGTGACAGTTATTCTTTGGCGAGTGTGCATGCTTCCATTCCCGCTAAAGGTATGACTGCCATCGTTGGTAAATCCGGTGCGGGCAAAAGCACATTAATTGATCTCATTATGGGCTTAGTAAAACCAGAAAGCGGCCGCATTCTGATTGATGGGGAACCCTTGACAGAGGAACGGTTATTGAACTGGCGGAGTTCGATTGGTTATGTGTCTCAGGACCCTTTTTTGTTTCATACAAGCATTCGTGAAAATTTACGTCTGGTTGATCCTGATGCAAGTGAAGAGCAGATGTGGCGGGCACTGCAATTTTCCTCCTCGGCCGCATTTGTTCGCAGGCTGCCTCAAGGTCTGGATACGGTTATTGGCGATCGCGGGATACGTCTGTCAGGAGGTGAACGTCAGCGTCTTGTGCTGGCCCGGACTATGCTCCGTAATCCTTCGGTGCTCGTCTTGGATGAGGCGACAAGTGCACTGGACAGCGAAAATGAACAGCACATTCACGAAGCACTTGAACGATTGAAAGGCCGCGTTACCATTATCGTCATTGCCCATCGATTGTCGACCATTCGGACTGCGGATCGTGTAATTGTTCTGGAAGAAGGGCGTGTCATTCAAGAGGGAGGCTATCAGCAGCTTTCTACGGATTCGGCAGGTACGTTCAGCAAGCTGCTTAATATGCAGGCTGGTGCGGCAGGGCAGTGAAGATCTAAAAAAGTAAAGAAGCAGGTTTTGCCGAATTTTTAAGTGAGATGCATCAAAAAGGCGTGCCCGCGAAGGGACGCCTTTTCTATCCTGCTGTGCAGCTGCTTGGAATTGGATTAATAGATCAGGGCTGAATTGGTTTGCAGAGGAAGATGTAATGCACCGATCTGCTGCAGATGCCCCACAATCTCCTGCACGGCTTCTTCAATAGTGCATAGTTCGGTATCAATGATGAATGAAGGGGATTCAGGGATGTCATAAGGAGCAGAGATGCCTGTAAAATGAGGGATTTCACCTTTTCGGGCTTTTTGGTAGAGTCCTTTGGGATCACGCCGCTCACACTCTTGAATGGAACAGCGAACGTAGATTTCAATGAAATCTTCCGGTTCGATCAGCTGCCGAACCATCTCCCGATCCTGGGCGTGGGGAGAAATAAACGCCGAGAGCACAAACAGTCCAGCGTCTACCATCAGCCTGCACACCTCTCCGATCCGCCGCAGATTTTCCTGCCGATCCGCTGCAGTGAAACCAAGATCCCGATTTAATCCATGCCGCACGTTATCGCCATCAAGCACATAACAGCGAACACCCTGCTCATGCAAAAATCGCTCCAGTGCAAACGCAATGGATGATTTACCTGCACCGGATAAACCTGTAAACCACAAGGTGCGGCTGCGATGCCCATTGTTTTCCTCCCGATCCTGCCTGGTTAGACTTGATGCCTGCCAGGTAATATTGCGCTCGTCCTTTGACATGTTATCCCGCCTCTTCTCGCCTACTGGAATGTATAATATTTTAACATATTTAGTAGATTATAGACTATGAGAATTTTCTGCAAAAAAAGCGTAAAGGGTCTGTTTATCGGGTATAGATGTTATACACAGAGACCAGGAGGCCATATCATGAGTGATCATATTCAAAATATACAAGTGGGGTTCCAATGCCCTGATTGCGGGCAGGAAATAAACATATATTTCATGCAGGAGCAGGTTAACACCGTTCGCTGCGGAGGATGCAATCGGGCCTATACACTCATGAAACCGACGATTGGAGATGAAATTTTGCTGGACTGGGAGCAGGAGGCATTATATCACAAGCTGCGTGCTGAACGCACTGAACAGGACAATCATAATATGTCGGCACTAATTATCAAAGTGATTGAACTTCTGACCTGGCGTGATCAGGGAGATGGTCAGACTCGTGCGATTCAAACGGTTAAAGAATGGCTGGCTGCCAGCGGTAAACCTCAGACCTTACTTGAGCTGTTTCACCAACCAACCTCGAATTCCCGAGCAAATAAACGGATATAACCTTTAAGATTACATAATATAGACGTTCCTGAGGCATATTACCTGAAGGTGTTTGTAGATGATTAAACAAACCGAAATATTCAGGAACAGGGGCGTATAACATGAGGCGAACGGTTCTATATCTGCTGCTCGGCTTGTTAACGATCAGCATGCTGGCATCACAGGCAGAAGCATCTCCTATTAATGGAGCGTACCATTTTGGTTTCAAAAAAAGTCAGAATGGTCAGCTGCCTTCGATTGATCAGGAAGGCTTTAAGTCCATTTTGGAACACAATCATGCCATCTTTTTGGGGGATACCAAACAAAAAGAACTGTATCTGACTTTTGATAACGGTTATGAGAACGGATTTACCCCTGCAATACTGGATGTGCTTCGAGCGAAGAAAGTGCCTGCTGCTTTCTTTGTTACAGGACATTATCTGAAGGACCAGCCTGAACTTGTCAAACGTATGGCGGCGGAAGGACATATTGTCGGAAACCATTCCTGGAGCCACCCGGACATGACTCGAATCTCCAATGCTCAGATCAAAGAGGAACTGGAGAAGGTAAAATCGGAGGTACAGCGTCTTACGGGACAGCAGGGTACTTTTTTGCGTCCGCCTCGCGGCATTTTTAACAACCGTACGCTTGCCGAGAGTTATGCGCAGGGATATATCAACGTGTTCTGGTCTGCAGCATACAAGGACTGGGATACCAATGTACAGCGAGGGTCACAATATGCTCATCAGCAAGTGCTGAAGCAGCTTCACCCCGGAGCAGTCATTTTGCTGCATTCGGTATCCAAAGACAACACCGAGGCACTTGGTTCTATTATCGATGATGCAAGGAAGCAGGGTTATGTGTTCAAAAGTTTGAATGACTTGAAAACCAAATGTTATTAAGTCACGAACGTATCGATGCTTAGAACGAATCTAGGAGACTTTAATGAAGATAAAGAAGGCATGCCAAGCGAATTCGCTGAGCATGCCCTTTTTTGTTTTTGTTAGCGAAGTGAGGTAAGAAACTGACAGAGTTTGAGGCTGCCTGCCCCCAGCATTCTTCGATCCTAGTGAAGGGTGTTATATATAATTCCTGTTGTTTTTGGACCACAATGACTGCAGATCACGCAGCCTGCTGTAGTCAATTCTACGCGTGCTCCGGTCTGCTCCTGAAGTGTTTTTTTCAGGTTGAGTGCATCTTCCTCCGCCATCGTGTGAACGACAATCATTAGATCCCGATCAATCTGATCTTTATTGCTGAGCGTATTCTGAAGCATTTGTTCCAGCGCTTTCTCCCGTTTACCGCGTACTTTGTAGGCGGGAGACATCTTACCATCCGTGACTCGAATCACGGGACGGATCTTAAGCAGGCTTCCAATCAGGTTCTGCATACCCGAGCAGCGTCCGCCTTTGTACAGGTATTCCAGTGTATCAATAACAAACTCTGTACGCACCGTAGGTTTCATGGCTTCAATCAGCTGGGTAATCTGAGCCAGGCTTTGTCCTTGCTCTGCAGCATGAACGGCCTTCATGACCATTAGAGCAATTCCTGAGGAAAGATTCTGTGAATCTACTACGGAGATGCGTCCTTCTGGAAATTCGGAACTCGCAAGCAGTGCATTCTGGTACGTTGAAGAAAGTTCAGAGGATAAGGAGATGTAGAAAATATCATCGCCTTGTTCTATGTAAGGTTGAAATGCGGTTATGAAATCAGCAGGTGAAGGTGCAGCTGTTTTTGGAAGAGAACCATTACGGCTCACACGGTCATACAGCTGCTCTGGTTTGATCTCTTCTCCATCTTTCAGCGATTCTTGGCCAAACACCACATACAAAGGGATGATGCCAATATCATACTGCTGGATCCACTCAGGAGCCAGATCACTGGTGCTGTCCGCAAAAATTTTGATTCGTGACATGTCGTTCTCCTTTAGAATACATATATTTGGTCAGTCAATAAGTAAAGTGCGGCTGAACCGGATACAGGCCGTCTGAGTTTAATTATAATGAACCTGAGGATTCATGCAAAGTATTACGCCATGTATATCCCTCCAAGTACGAGTCCCGCGAACAGCAATATAAGCAGTCCATTCATAATGGTACCTATGATCGCAAAAACCTTTCTGCGGTTTTTTTGCACCAATCCGATGATACCAAGGACGAGCCCGGCCAGATTCAGGATCAGGCATACAAGGAAAGCTAACGAAGAGAGAATGACTGCCGGATGCAGAGCAAGTTCTTCACGACTGATGGATGAGTCCAAAATTCCAAAAGAACTGTACAGGGCAAGGTAGAGCAGTAGAAAGATCATAATGTGCCCGATCAGTCCGACCAACCCAACAATGAAACTGGATATACCGGGGCCTGAGTGTTTCAGATGTTCTGCAGGAGGCTCGGCGAAATCGGGTGAATATGTGTCACTTCTTCCCGTATTATAGGGGTCTGAGCTGCTGGCATGCGATGATGAGTCATTCATGCCTGAGTTCTGAGAATGTTGATGGTCCATGATGCAGGACTCCTCCTTTTAATGATCAGTGTAATCTATTACCCCGCTTAGCGGACTGTGATTCCGGGATTATTCGGCATACCATGCTCCTTTTACTTTAGCTCACGAATTCGCTACAATAAATGGAGTTAGAAACGAGTTAAGGGAGAGAATGAATATGCAGCGAAAATGGATGATGATTGGGGCCATATTAACCATGCTGTCTGTAGCCATTGGTGCATTTGGTGCACATATGCTTAAGGACAAAATTGGTGCAGGTGCTATAGCTACATACGAAACAGGCGTGCAGTATCACATGATACATGCACTCGCTCTGCTGATTGTTGGATTAACGGCCGGGCAGCTGGGATCATCAACAAAGCTGAAATGGGCGGCACGTCTGCTGTTCACGGGTATAATTATTTTTTCAGGCAGCCTCTACATACTCAGTATATCGGGTATCAAAATATTGGGAGCAATTACACCGATCGGTGGTGTCGCTTTTATCGCCGGCTGGCTGCTGTTTGCAATGGATGTATGGCAGCGAGGCAAGAAGAGTCTGTAACTTCTTCTATTGCAAAGACAGCAGCATAATAAAAGCAACCTGTGTCGAATGTTCTGCATTCCAGCTCAGGTTGCTTTTTTGGTTTGAATAAAATTTGAGCTCAGCTGTACTGCGCTTGTAATGAGGTCTACAGCAAAAACTCATCAATCTCGTTCGTTCGGAACGTATACACTTGTTTTTCATCCACATGGTAGATAGTTACCACATTATTGTCCCGGTCAAAATTAAGAATTCGGCAAGGTATGCTCTGATGTTTGCCATTTTTGTTGTTTACAACAATTCGCGTGAGGCGATTTTCTTTAATTAAAGATTCAATCCAGGCATCGAACGAATTAGCGTCAGCAACATGTGAAGTGTCGACAGAAGTTTCTTTTTTGGCAGCGCTGGTCGTTAATTCTTGATGTAATCCGGAAGAAACAGATTCGGCTTTCTTGTCTGACTTGCTAGAGGTTAATTGCTGACTAAGTAATGGTGATGACTCCAGCTTCGGCTGATCGGAGTCAGGGGAGTTTGTTTCGGCCTGAAGCATAGCTTCAATCATTTTGCCAAGTTCTATTCCGGAATGAATCCGAAAGTCCGCAATTTGTTCTTGTTTATTAATGAACTCCATCAGGGACTGCAGTGCCAATGCATTTGAACGGCTTTTAATAAGTATATCGACATTGAATAAATAGCCGATTTCATCTTGATTGGATAAGGTTTGTTTCATTCATCCCAGCCCCGTAAAATAATGTGTGAGCAAAAAAGACACTCTAGTATACTATAGCATTAATATGCTTGAAATCATAGTACCGAAGACTTAGAAAACATCGAATATAAAGGTTATATTATCTTATTTTGAATACACTTTTTCTTCATGCATGGCAGGTGTCCACACGAGGAATCACCGAGAGGCATACAAATATCGTGATCTGTTGAAGAGGAGGTGGACCGGGAAACTATGGTGACGATGGAGCCTATTGTAGTAGGAGAGCATGTACTCGTAGGGGTAGAAGTCAAGCTTCCCAAAACGACGCTGCTGACGATTAATACATCCAAAGGGTATATCATGTGCGGCGCACTCGATGTCGGTTTATTGAATGAGAAACTGGGTGATCGCAAGATTGTGGCAGCGCGGGCTGTCGGTGTGCGCACACTTGAACAGCTGCTTCACGCGCCGATGGAATCAGTGACAACCGAGGCAGAAGCTATGGGTATTACAGCAGGAATGACAGGTGTAGAAGCACTGTTGAAAATGATTTGAAGCAAGTTTTGGATTCCTATTTGTCAAAATAGAAATAGAACAGAAAAAAAGGGACCAAGTCGGATATCCTTCTTGTCCCTTCTTCTTACAGACCCACAGCAATTGCTTCTAGGTGCACTTGTCTTATATATTTCCTATCTTAACTAAATCCTCGAAAGCTGCTTATACAAAACTCTTCAAAGCTTTATACGTTCACCGTCTTTTTATTGCGCAAACAGAGCGGCCAGGTTTTCCTGGAAAGGTGCACGAACGATGCCTTTTTCGGTAATTATGGCTGTAACGTACTCGTTAGGAGTTACGTCAAAAGCGGGATTAAATACCTTTACCCCCTGCGGTGCAGTACGTTTGCCGAACCCTTCAGTAACTTCCTCAGCAGCACGCTCCTCAATTGGAATCAGATCGCCGGATGACGTAGACAAGTCAATGGTTGATAATGGGCTGGCCACATAAAACGGGATGTTGTGCGCCTTAGCAAGAACGGCCAGACTGTACGTGCCGATTTTATTGGCAACATCGCCATTCGCCGCAACCCGGTCTGTACCTACGATGACAGCTTGAACCCAGCCTTTGGACATGACCATCCCTGCCATATTGTCGCACAGCAGCGTAACGTCAATTCCTGCCTGCTGCAGCTCAAACGCTGTCAGACGAGCTCCCTGCAGAACAGGGCGTGTCTCGTCAGCAAATACTTTGAGATGAATGCCGCGTTCCTGAGCCAAATACATTGGCGCCGTTGCCGTACCGTATTTGGCTGTTGCCAGGCCGCCTGCGTTGCAGTGGGTTAGTACTCCCATGCCGTTTTCAAACAAAGGAAGGGCATGTTCACCGATCATGCGGCACACTTCCTCGTCTTCCTTCTGAATGAGCAGCGCTTCCGCTTCAAGAGCATCCGTACTTTCTTCCAAACTTAAACCGACCTCGGCAGCCTGATTAGCTTTTTGCATCATGCGGTCGAGTGCCCAAAATAGGTTCACCGCGGTTGGACGGGATGTGGCCAGATGTGCGCAGACCGATTTAACGTGCTCGAGCCAGCCTTGGATGGCAGTGCCATCGTAAGCTTTGGCACCTAACACAACGCCGAATGCGGCCGCAATACCGATGGCAGGTGCCCCGCGAACTTTCATAGAGTGGATGGATTCCCACACCTCCTCAGGGGTGTATAGTTTCAGCATCAGAATGGTTTCGGGCAGCAGACGCTGATCGAGCATTTCAAGCTTGTCCTTTTTCCAGTTCAGAGAAGACAGAGGCTGATGTTCAGGGGTTGTCATGGATGTTCCTCCGTTCATTTTGTTTAGGCTTTTACGGCAGCGAAGGCGGACGATATCAGATCGAGCACCTCACCGATTGTGTTTACCTGGCGATTATTCTTAATCAGAGTTTTGCCAACAGCCAATGCCCTGCGCTGCGCGCGTTCACGCTCAGAAGCATCCGCAATCGTATCGATGTCAGCCACATGGGCGAGTCCCACAATACGTCGAACCATTTTGGCTCCAGCAAAACCAACCGTGTCCCTGAACAGCTGCTGTACATACAGATGCTGATATCCGGGGGTTTTGGCCATCGGATCAACAAGATCGGATACCCACAAAGCACGGAAACGAGTTTCGAATTCGGTCCAGACATCCTGCACCATCTGCAGCAGCTCTGCTTCGCGATCCTGGCGAGATGACATATTCTGAATACGACCTGACAGTGAAACATAATGAAGCAGCAGGTTCGCTAGAACCGCGCCAATGTCAAAACCCATCGGTCCATAGAAAGCAAACTCGGGGTCAATCACTTTGGTCGACTCTGGTGTCACAAAAATACTGCCGGTATGCAGGTCACCATGAAGCAGTGCCTGTCCTTGGGTCAGGAACTTTGCTCGCAGCAAAGCAATTTCCAGATGCAGCTCTTCGTCGGTGCGAAGTGCTTCGGCTTCATCCTCGATCGCTGCGTCATAATTGTTATTGTGGGCAATCCGATACGGTTCATCAAAGATCAGGTCTTCTGTTATTTTGCATTGGTCGGGGTTAACGAAACGTCCCTGCTGTTCTTTCTTTTGCTGTTGATTCATGCCGAGGTCTGATGTGAAGAAGAGGGTTCTTGCCATAAACTCCCCGATATGCTGGGCAAAAAGAGGGTAGGAGGCTCCGTCGATCAGACCTTTTCGCATGATAACGTGGTCACTCAAATCCTCCATAACGGTTAACGCAAGATCATCGTCGTAATGATAAACTTGGGGCACCATTCCTGGACATAAGCGGTATTCTTCCTGCAAAATCTCACGTTCAATCCGGGCACGTACGAGTGAAAGCGGCCAAGATTCGCCCACCACCTTCGCATAAGGAAGGGCTTGTTTGATAATGATACTTTTATCGGAGTTCGGATCCGTGATGTGGAAAACGAGATTCAGGTTGCCGTCCCCAATCTCACGACATTCCAGATTCGTATCTGCCGCAAATGGACCCGGTAAGGTTTTGGCTAATTCGATCGCTTCTTGGGGGTTTAAAGGATGATATTGAGTCAAAAGGTGCCACCTCCATATATATGAAGAAACAGGAAAACCCACTTCTTTGCTTGGTTTATGACAGTATATCGGATACAGCGCGGTTTTTGAACTTTTTTTTGAGACAAGTCACGCCTGCTGTGATTCGAAGATCAGACGGAAGGGTAAAAACGAATAGGGCGGACGGTTAAGAAAACCGAGCCGCAGCGCACATCTGCCGAGTTGGCGGGTTTCTAATATTTACTCTCTGTTCTTCGTACAGGGCAGCCTGATATCACGTCGGGCGGACTACATTTTAAATAAAGGATGGGATAGAATATGGCTACAAAAAACAAAACAGATCAAGCAAAATCAGTAGAACAAGTACTTAACCGTCAGGTGGCTAACCTGAACGTACTGTATGTCAAAGTCCATAACTATCACTGGTATGTTAAAGGCCCGAACTTCTTCACGCTGCATGTGAAGTTTGAAGAATTCTATAACGAAATTACAGTTCAAATGGACGAAATTGCTGAGCGTCTGCTCACACTGAAAGGCAGCCCTGCAGCAACGATGAAAGAATATCTGGAGATGGCTTCCATTCAAGAGGCTTCCGGTAAGGAAGATGCCAATGCCATGGTGCAGAATCTGATTGAAGACTTCGCGACGCTGTGCAGTGAGTATCAGGAAGGTATTGATCTGGCTGATGAAGCTGAAGATCAACCAACTGCCGATATGCTGACCGGCTTCAAAGCGGATCTGGAGAAACATATGTGGATGCTTCGTGCATACCTGGGTTAATTCGTCCACGACTGACATACAGCTATTCCTGACTTTGTTCTCGTAAAGGTTCTTTCATCGTGATTCCGTCCTTCCTGCCAGTAAGTTGTCAGAAAAGCATTAAGCGTCTATACTGCTGACAAAGCGACAGGGAGGGTGATCACGATGGTAGATAAGGCAGCAAAACCGGCGTTAAAGGAATGGGCCTCTGCGATCAAAGCGCTGGAAAGCGGACGCCAGATTATGGTGATGCGCAAAGGCGGCATTGTGGAGGAAACAAAACATTTTGAGTTGAAAAGTCCGGCATTTTACCTGTATCCGACTTATGAGCATCAGCGTAAAGAACTGATCAAGTCCTTGGATCAATCCTATGTTGAAGAGTCGCTGGCCGAATGGGTGCCTGAAGCTTCAACCGTCCGCATTACAGCGTATGCTGAAGTAACGCAGGATTTGGAGATTCGAGATCAGGAAATGCTGGATCGACTTCTGGAATATCATATGTGGACAGCGGATTTTGCTGAATCCCGGTTGAAGTGGAAAAAGAAAGATCCGCTCCACATTTTGATTTTACGTGTGTACCGTTTGCAGGAACCGATGGAGATTCCCGTATTACCCGAATATAACGGCTGCCGTTCATGGATTTCCATTCCGAATGGTTTGGCGACGAGCGAAATGACGCCGGTGCTGGACGTTGCGGATTTTGCCGAACAGGTACAGAAGATTAACGAAACACTCAGAATGTAATCCGGCTGTGCGTGAAAAGTTAATAGCTGGAATTGAAAAGGGCTTATCCAGAAATGGATGAGTCCTTTTTAATTCAGTGCCTATGCTGAACAAACTGTGAATTTTGTGATTTATATCACTGTCCGACCACAGAGAAGTTGTTTTCTCATTTGATTCAAACAGTCATTTATTATAGAATCAATAGGAATGAAGTTTCCTGTGAAGGACAAGAATTGATAGGAAATGACTTGATAATCATTGAGAATCAGTTTAGAATTATTCTAAAGTGATTGCTGCTCTACAGCGTTTGAAGGAATTGCTCTAGGGTGTATGAAGAAATGGCATCACAGATGTATGATCACAGAGAAAGTCAGGGGAAGCCCTGTTCAGATATAATAGGCGCTTTTTCTTTTTCGACAGTAAACATCAATTTAATCAATGGAGGGAAACATTACACATGACTACGAATTTCGTCATTGAAGGTCTGAAAGCGACCATTGAAGGTAAAGAAATCCTGAAAGGCATTAACCTGGAGATGAAAGGTGGAGAAATCCACGCGATCATGGGACCGAACGGAACAGGTAAATCCACTTTGGCTTCTGCCCTGATGGGACATCCGAAATATGAAGTAACAGACGGTACAGTAACACTTGACGGTGAAGATGTACTCGACATGGCTGTAGACGAGCGTGCACGTGCAGGTCTATTCCTGGCTATGCAGTACCCGAGCGAAATCGCGGGTGTAACGAACTCCGACTTCCTGCGCAGTGCAATTAATGCCCGCCGCGGCGAAGGCAACGAGATCTCCTTGATCAAGTTCATTCGTCAAATGGAATCCAAAATGAAAGAACTCGATATGAACCCTGAGTTTGCTCATCGTTACCTGAACGAAGGTTTCTCCGGTGGTGAGAAAAAACGGAATGAAATTCTGCAGATGATGCTGCTTGACCCGAAAATCGTAGTTCTTGACGAGATCGACTCCGGTCTGGACATCGATGCTCTGAAAATTGTTGCAGAAGGTGTAAATGCAATGAAGAGCGAAGATCGTGGTTTCCTGATTATTACCCACTACCAGCGCCTGCTTAACTACATCACACCTGACTACGTTCACGTGATGATGCAGGGTCGTATCGTGAAGTCCGGTGGCCCTGAACTGGCTCAACGTCTGGAAGCAGAAGGTTATGACTGGGTAAAAGCAGAACTGGGAATTACAGATGAAACTGTAGGTCAAGAAGCGTAAAGACAAAACGGAGGAGGGTAATAGATGACTACACAAACAATTCTTCCGGTTGAATCTGAAGCGCTTCGCGCCTTGTCGGAAAGCAATAATGAACCCGGCTGGTTGACTGAACAGCGTCTCGAAGCTTTGAAGCTTGCGAGTGAGCTGGCGCTTCCTAAACTGGAAAAACAAAAAATCGAACGCTGGAATATCAGCGAGTACGGCACATATAAAACAGGCGCAGCGATCTCTTCTCTGGAAGAAGTACCTGCATCAATCAAAGAACTGGTTCAGGACCAGGCAGAAGGAAGTCTGGTTATCCAGCGCAACTCTGGAGCCGTATATTCCAAGTTGTCTGCTGATCTTGCAGCGCAAGGTGTCATCTTCACAGATCTGGCAACAGCTGTTCGTGAACATGCTGATTTGGTAAAACCTTACCTGAACACAGCGGTCAAAGCCGACGAGCATTCCATTGCCGCATTACATGCAGCTTTGTGGAACGGCGGGGTGTTCCTCTACGTTCCGAGAAACGTTAACATTGAAGTTCCGCTGCAAGCGGTGCTGCTTACTGACGATGCTTCTGCAACGTTTGCACCTCACGTGCTCGTTGTTGCTGAAGCGAACAGCTCGGTGACTTACGTAGACAACTATGTGTCTGGCGATCTGTCTGCACCGGTATTCCATAACGGTGCGGTGGAAGTATTCGTTAAATCGGGTGCAAAAGTACGCTTCGCTACCGTACACCAGTTGAACGTCAACGTAACGGATGTATCTTTCCGCCGTGCTGTGCTGGAGAATGACGGCTCCATTGAATGGATCGTTGGTGAAATGAATAATGGGGATACAGCAAGCAACACGATGAGTGTTCTGAAAGGCAACGGTTCCACTTCGGACTCGAAAGTGATCGCAGTCGGTTCCGGTTCCCAAAAAATCAACTATACAACCGAAGCGCGTCACTTCGGTAAAAATACGCCAAGCCAAATGATTACACGTGCGGTTATGCGTGAAGAGGCTTCGGCAATCATTAACGGCATTACGAAAATCGAGAAAGGCGCTACAAGAGCCGATGGACAGCAAACCGAGAAAGTGTTGATGCTTAGTCCTAAAGCACGTGGAGATGCCAACCCGATCCTTCTGATTGACGAGGATGATGTAACAGCAGGTCACGCGGCTTCTGTCGGTCAAGTGAATGCGGAGCAGATCCATTACTTGATGTCTCGCGGGATTAACCGTACGGATGCGGAACGCCTCATTATTTATGGCTTCCTCGCACCGGTGGTGGCGGATATTCCTTTGGAAGCACTGCGTACCCAATTGCAGTCCTTGATTGAGAAAAAGCTGGGACAATGAACCCATCCATTCGCGAGCAGTTCCCGATCCTCCACCAGGAAATCAACGGACACCCGCTCGTATATCTAGATAGTGCCGCAACATCACAAAAGCCTCGTGCTGTAATCGATGCGGTTAAACATTATTATGAATATGAAAACTCCAATGTGCATCGCGGTGTTCATACGCTTGGCAGCCGTGCAACGGATGCTTACGAAGGCGCTCGCGAGAAGGTGGCGAAGTTTATTAACGCTCGCCGTACACAGGAAATCATCTTCACGCGCGGCACAACGACAGCCCTGAATCTGGTGGCTTCGTCTTATGCCCGTGCCAACTGCAAAGAAGGCGATGAAATTGTCCTTACGCAGATGGAGCATCACAGCAACCTGATTCCTTGGCAGCAGGTCGCCAAGGAGACAGGGGCCACATTGAAGTACATTCCGCTGCAGTCCGACGGTCATATTGAACTGGCAGACGTGGAGCAGACGATCACGAGCAGGACTAAAATTGTTGCGATTGCTTATGTATCCAATGTGATGGGTCTTGTGCATCCCGTGAAAGAAATCGCTGAAATTGCCCATCGCAACGGAGCAGTTATCGTTGTAGATGGAGCACAAAGCACACCGCATATGAAGGTAGACGTGCAGGATTTGGACTGTGATTTCTACGCACTGTCTGGTCACAAGATGTGCGGCCCAACCGGTATCGGTGCACTCTACGGCAAAAAGGCGCTGCTGGAGTCCATGGAACCGATTGAATTCGGCGGTGAGATGATTAATGATGTTGGATTGTACGATTCCAACTGGAAAGAGCTGCCGTGGAAATTCGAAGGTGGAACCCCGATTATTGCTGGAGCAGTAGGATTGGGCGCTGCCATTGATTTCCTGGAGCAGATCGGCATGGATGAAATCGCGCATCATGAAGGTGTACTGGCCGCATATGCAGCCGAACGCCTGTCCGAGATTGATGGACTAACGATATATGGTCCGGCTAAACGTCACGTTGGCGTAGTCACCTTTAATTTGGGAGATGTCCATCCCCATGATGTGGCGACTGTGCTGGATGCGAGCGGTATAGCGATTCGTGCAGGACATCACTGCTGTCAGCCGCTTATGCGCTGGCTTGAAGTAAGTTCAACGGCTCGTGCGAGCTTTTATCTATACAATAACGAACAAGATGTGGATCGGCTTGTGAGCGCCTTAATCCAGACGAAGGAGTATTTTGGCGATGCAACTTGATGATCTGTACCGACGTGTTATAATGGACCATTACAAAAACCCGCGTAATCGCGGAACGTTTGACAATGATGTCGTCACGGTGAATTTAAACAATCCAACGTGCGGCGACCGGATTTCACTGCAGCTGATGCTGAATGACGGAATCGTTCAGGAAGCCAAGTATACGGGAGAAGGCTGCTCGATCAGCATGTCTTCGGCATCGATGATGACCGAAGCTGTCAAAGGCAAGACGATTGAGCAGGCACTCGATTTGGCTAACCGTTTCTCCTCATTGATGCAAGGGGAAGAAGTCGATTTCGACGATTATGAAGATCTCGAAGCCCTATCCGGTGTGAACAAGTTCCCTGCACGCATCAAATGTGCCACTCTGGCCTGGAATGCACTACGCAAAGGAATTGACGAAGAGGACAATGTACAATAACGATAGGGAGGTCGAGTAAGATGGCTAAAAAAGCACCAGAAATGGAAGAGTATAAATATGGTTTTCGCGATGAGCATAAATCCATCTTTCAAACCGGTAAAGGTCTGACGGCAGAAGTTGTTACTGAAATTTCCCGGATTAAGAACGAACCGGAGTGGATGTTGGAATTCCGTTTGAAATCTTTGAAACAGTTTGAGAAGATGGCTATGCCTAAATGGGGCGGCGACCTGGATGAGCTGGATTTCAACGATATTCAGTACTATGTTCGTCCTTCCGAAAAGCAGGGGAAAACATGGGAAGAGGTTCCTTCCGAAATTAAAGAAACATTTGATAAACTGGGTATTCCGGAAGCAGAACAAAAGTTCCTGGCAGGGGTATCGGCTCAGTATGAGTCCGAGGTTGTATATCACAACATGCAAAAGGAACTGGAAGACCAAGGCGTAATCTTTATGGATACCGATACGGCACTGAGAGAGCATCCGGAAATCCTGCGTGAATATTTCGCTACCGTTATTCCGCCAGCAGATAACAAATTTGCTGCGCTGAACAGTGCGGTATGGTCTGGAGGAAGCTTCATCTACGTACCAAAAGGCGTAAAATGTGAAGTGCCTCTGCAAGCTTACTTCCGGATTAACTCTGAAAACATGGGTCAATTCGAACGTACATTGATTATTGCAGACGAAGACAGCTTCGTTCACTATGTAGAGGGCTGTACTGCACCGATTTACAGCACAAACTCCCTGCACAGTGCGGTAGTTGAGATCATCTGTAAGAAAAATGCGCGCGTTCGTTACACAACGATCCAAAACTGGGCACCGAACATCTACAACCTCGTTACCAAACGTGCGGTTGCTGAAGAGAACGCAACGATGGAATGGGTTGATGGTAACATCGGTTCCAAACTGACGATGAAATATCCTGCGGTTGTACTGAAAGGCCGTGGAGCTAAAGGTTCCGTTCTGTCGATCGCTGTTGCAGGTAAAAACCAGCACCAGGATGCAGGCGCCAAAATGATTCACCTTGCTCCGGATACAACTTCCACGATTGTATCCAAGTCGATCAGTAAACATGGAGGGAAAGTAACGTACCGTGGTCTGGCTTCCTTTGGACGTCAAGCTGAGGGCGCGAAATCCAACATCAAATGTGACACACTCATTCTCGATAATGAGTCCACATCGGATACAATCCCATACAACGAAATCATGAATGATAACATCATGCTGGAGCATGAGGCAACGGTATCCAAAGTATCCGAGGATCAGCTCTTCTACCTGATGAGCCGTGGTCTGACCGAAGCGGAAGCAACACAGATGATCATCATGGGCTTCATCGAGCCGTTCACAAAAGAATTGCCAATGGAGTACGCAGTTGAGATGAATAGATTGATTAAATTCGAAATGGAAGGCTCCATCGGTTAAGCGATACAGCCTTCTACAATAAGCTGGGTACTGCAGCAGAAGCTCTGTGACAGACCCAGCCTTTTCACTAAAACACCTCTTAGAACAGACTTTAGAACAATGTCTGTCTATGAGGTGTTTTTTTATACCCATCTAAACAAAAGTTATACTAAATGCAAAGGAATATGCATAGAAGGAGTGAGATGATTGAAAAGGAATTGGATAAAACAGGGGGCAGCCCTGCTTTTAACTGCTGCTGTAATCTTGACGGGTTTTCAGGCAGGATCACCAAAGGTACAGGCAGAAGAAAGTGGAGTAGTAACGGGTTCATTCAAGGTACTAAGTTATAATGTGGGTGGTCTTCCGAGCCTTGTATCCAGTTCCAAACCTCAAGAATACACCGTTCAGATTTCTCCCAAACTCAATAACTATGACATTATTAACGTACAGGAAGATTTTAATTATCATAATGAACTGATCTCGCAGGTATCGCTGCCCTACCTGACCCAAACCAGTGGGCCTGCAGGTTTTGGAAGCGGACTCAACAGTTTATCCCGGTATCCCTTCCGTGATTTGAAACGTGTGACCTGGAATAAGCGTTCGGGTTTCTTTGATAATGGTAATGATGAATTGACACCAAAGGGTTTTACAGCGTCAGTGTACGAGATTGCACCAGGCGTAAAAGTCGATGTATACAACCTGCATGCAGATGCTGGCGGTGATGCTAATTCGCTTGAGGCAAGACGCGATAACATCCGGCAGCTCTCCAACTACATCAAAGAGCATTCGGACGGTAATGCGGTCATCGTTATGGGGGATACAAATACAAGGTACACCCGTGCTTCCGACAATATTGAGCTGCTTATGTCTGAAAATGGATTGAGAGATCCATGGATTGACCTTATTCGTGGGGGAAATATCCCTGCTGACGGAGACGCTCTTATGGATGGTACGAATAAAAACGGCCCGAATTACGAGGTTGTAGATAAAATTTTGTATCGCGGAAGCAGTGCACTTTCCCTTCATGCTCAGAGCTATCGTCTGGAAGACCAAGTCTTTGTTGATTCTAAAGGAAATCAGTTATCGGATCATTATCCGATTACAGCATCACTAGTGTACAGCACATCTTCGCAATATCAGCTGAGTTCGTCGATAGGCGGGTCTGGAGGTACAGGCTTTAACGATTTGAATCATATTCCTGATGCCGAGCCTAGTTCCATCGTAATCAATACAGGTAACCGCGTGGACGGTATCACAGTGGCATATAGAGACGGCACAACCTTGAGCCACGGAGGCAGTGCCAGTGCGGCTGCCTTAAACCTGGCTCATGGGGAATACCTGACACACATGACGATTGCTCAGGGGACGAGAAATGGAGATAAACGCATCTTCTATGTAGAGTTAACGACCAACCTGGGTCAACAAATTGCAGGTGGTCAGAGGACATCAGACCAGATGCAGCTGGAAGCGCCTGCGGGCTGGTACATTGCCGGTTTTTACGGAAGAGCAGGACAGGAATTAGATCAGCTTGGTGTCGTGTATAAGCCAATCCATGCTGAGTAAGTAGGTAATGTAGTTTTACGTATTTTCATTCTGTATTTTTTCAAATAGAGCATAAATCATATAATCAGCCGCACCGCTTGAAACGATTATTGAAACCGAAAGGTTATCGTACGATCGTATTCCGAGGGGTGCTCTTTTTGCTCCAATCTGACGAAACGCACAAGCCAATTCATAGAGTTGAGCATTTTATAATAGAAAAAGGATGTGATGCTATGAATGCAAACCCTTTCGAAGGGTATCGGATTACAAGTTCATTCGGTTATCGAATCCATCCTATACATGGAGGCCAAACGTTTCATCGAGGTGTAGACCTGGTCACAGAGCCTTGGAATGGTCCCGTATACGCATTTCTTGAAGGAACGGTACGTTTTGCGGCAGAAGGACGCACAGGCTCCGGTTTTGGAGGATATGGGCTTACCGTCGCTATGGAAGATCATCGTGGATACCTGCATTGTTATGGTCATCTTTCTCGTATTGCTGTTCGCATTGGTCAGAAGGTGAAGCGAGGCGACCTTATCGGTTACCAGGGCAGTACTGGGCAGAGCACAGGTCCGCATGTACATTATGAGATTCGCAAAACAAGTTCACCTTCCTATGGATACACGGCAAGTGAACATGGAGTTGTTGAACCAGGAGCATACTTGTTAAAAGAATACGGAATGATCTCTCAGGAAGAGGAGGGAACGCCGATGACAAATGAGGAAAAAGAGCTGTTTACGCTGATGCAGAAAACACTGCAGCTTCAAGGAAAATGGATTCAGGAACAGAAGCGTTTGACTAATATGAGCTGCCCTGTGTGGGCTCAGGAGGCACTGGCCTATTATCGTCCCTTTATTGAGGATGACACAGGGAGTTATGACTTTTGGAGAATACTTGTAATCATGCATCGGAAGGAAACGGGGAAAAAGTTAGATGGGCTGTGAACCAAATCCGGAAGATTGCCGTTTCGCCCGGTTCACCGAGGGGAGAAGCATCATATGTTAGGGTATACCTGATAAAGAGGAGGCAATCACATGAGCGAAGTAGGATATGGCTGTGGGGGCAATGTTGGTAACGTAGGCGGTGTAGGTGGATACAATCCATGTACATCCGTTGGCGCGATCTTGGTACTGTTCATCCTGTTGGTAATCATCACAAAAGCATTCTGCGTATAACACGACCGACAAAATAACACTTAAAAAACGAAGGGAAGCTCCGGTGAGCTTCCCTTTTAATAATGGTAATTTAATCGGATGCTGCGGCTTATTGAACGTAGATTTCAACAATAGCCACGTCTCTTTCTTTCGCTAAATCGATAAAGGCTGTAGAGGTCTGAACGAGTGGGCGGAAATAGTCGGCGGGGTTATTCATAACAATGACACCCGTCTGTCCTGTTGTGAGAAGTACCCTTTTGCCGATAAAATTCGGAAGCATATGTTTGATCAGCTCCTGAGTTGCTTCACCATTCAATTGACCAAAACTGAGACTGTAGAGCTCGCACAGTACAGAGATCAGCTCCTGCTTGGTTTGGTAGACCCGATTCGTTGTCATGGCACTGTACACGTCAGCTACGGCAGTGATGCGAGCATAGGGATGAATTTCTTCCCTCTTCAATCCATGCGGATAACCACTCCCATCCTCGCGTTCATGATGCTGGAGGGCAACCAATGCCAAAATTTCGTCCTGTGTAGAAGCTTTGATAATATCATAACCGTAAAAGGTATGTTTTTTCATTTCTGCGAATTCTTCGGTCGTTAGTTTGCCTGGTTTATGTAAGATTTCAGAAGGAATCTTGGACTTTCCGATATCATGAAGATACCCCGCTTTGGCTACCGTAAGACACTCTTCCGGGTCATAGCCCATCCAGCCAGCAATATAAAAAGCGAGCATGCCGACTTGTAAAGAATGATTGTACGTATAGTCGCTATCTCCATCAAGCATAAGCAGGAGAGAGACAACATCTTTTTGTTTTTCAAGCTGACCCGTCAGGGTGCCTAAAATTTCATCAACCTGTGATTCATCAATAAATCCCTTCTCAATGGCTTGTTGGAACAGGGATTCCGTGCCTTTGATCGTGTCGTTAAACAGATTGGTTAACAGACGGGTCTGATCGGAAGGCAAGTTTTGTTCATCAGAGTGAAGGTTAGATGTATGTTCTACATCTGCGAAATCAATTCCATGCTGCAGCAGTTTGGATATGTCATCTTCACTGAGAACGGAACCTTTCATCAGCATGTGGAGACCTGAAGAATTGTAGATATCGTTTTTTAGCAGGTCGCCGGGTCTAAGATCTGTAACATGCACTCTCACGTATAAACCACCTTTTCCTCGACTAATATCGACACATATCATTATAATAACAAGAAAAAAATGGGTTGACAACGACTTATTTACTGTTTAAAGGTTCATGTAAACAGCGTATAGACTCATTTTTTTCTATTCCATGGGGTTCCAGGGTCCTAATTGATGTCCCTTCCATTCTGAACCGTCTTCCCAAATTTCTTTTTTCCAGATCGGTACCGTTTGTTTAAGTCTTTCAATAGCATAACGGCTTGCATCGTAACAGTCGCTGCGGTGAGGGGAGGATACGGCGATCACCACGCTGATCTCTGCCACGTCAACTTTGCCAATACGATGACTGATCGCACAGATTACACCTGGCCAGCGTGCTGCAATTTCCGTACCAATCGCTGCCATATGGGAAAGAGCCATGGGCACATATGCTTCGTATTCCAGATGTACAGTGCGCTGCTCGCCCGTCATTTCACGAGTCGTCCCTACAAAAGTGAGTGCGGCGCCATGGTTGGCAGTAATCACCTGATTGGTAACTTCTTCAACAGACAGAGGCGCATTCGTAATCATAAACAGGCCGTCTTCCGTGCGGTGTTCCTGCGTATGCGGCTGCTGATCTTGATTCTGGTTAGAAGTACCATCTCCTCCGGATACAGGAGGAATCAAGGCGAGTTCATCATCGGCCTTAAGTATAGTATCGGCAGGAGCGTATTTTTGATTTACTGCCAGGAAGGAGGAACGAATCTGCGAAGCAGCCTCGGGATATGCCTGTCCTAATTGTTCTTTCAGCACAGAAGCCGTAATCATCTCGCCATTGCACTCAAAATCCAGTTGGGATGTATTTAAACGCTCGGCAATGCCTGCAAATAGTTGAATTGTAAATTTCATGGAATGGATCTCTCCTTTTTGATCTCTAAACCCTATAAATATATCATAACGCCGTAGAAAATGTTATGCTTATCCATTAGAAGAATGTACGTTTAATGAACGGCAGGGAGGCAGTGTTATGCACAGCAGCGAGAAGCAAACATTAACCATTTTGCACACCAATGATATTCATAGTCATTTCAGCTCCATGAGCGCCATCGCTGCCATGATTCATGAGGAACGCGCTGAAGGAAGGCATCTGCTTGTCCTTGATATCGGGGACCATATGGACCGAATGGCTGTTGAGACGGAAGGTACACTCGGCATGGCCAACGTGGATGTGATGAATCTGACAGGTTATGACGCCGTTACGATCGGCAATAATGAAGGGCTGACGTTTACACCGGCCCAGCTTGCACAGTCCTATTCCGGACTGCTCTGTCCGATTGTATGCGGCAACGTAATAGAACAGGATACAGGATGCCCTCCTGCCTGGATGAAACCGTCGATTATTATCGAAAAAGGTCCTTTCCGCATTGGTCTCCTGGGAGCCACCGCTCCATTTAATACGTTCTATGAACTTCTGGGGTGGGAAGTGACTGACCCTGTAGAAACGTTAAAAGAACAGGTTAACATGCTGCGTGAGCAAGTGGACGTGATTGTCATTTTATCTCATCTTGGTCTATCAATGGATAAAAGACTGGCGGAACAAATTGCCGGTATTGATGTTATTCTGGGCGGACATACCCATCATGTTTTGGAGGAACCTCTGGTTATAGGTCAAGCTGTGCTTGGAGCAGCAGGTAAGTTCGGACAATGGCTTGGTAAAGTAGTGCTGGAACGAGCAGGCGAAGCCGAACCCGTGAAGCTGGTGAGCAGTGGATGTGTGCCCGTACAGCAGACCCTATTGGAAGAACAGGTGTCCCTGGCGATTGCCACAAATTTTAAAGAAGCGGAGAGAACGCTGGATCAGACAGCCGTAATTACGGATCGGACGCTGCCCATCAACTACGAACAGGAGTCGCCTTTTGCCAACCTGCTTGCACAAGCAGTCCGGCAGTTTACAGGGGCTGAACTGGCACTTGTGAATGCGGGGCAGCTTCTTGGCGGCCTCCCGCAGGGAGACATTACCAAAGGAATGTTACATTCCCTATGTCCATCTCCGATAAATGCTTGTACAATATGCTTGAATGGTCAGCAGATTCGTGAAGCACTGGAGCAGTCATTACTTGAAGAATTTATTCATAAACCGATTACAGGATTCGGGTTTCGGGGGCGAATTCTCGGGACGATCTGTATGGACGGAATGGAGGTTCATTATGATCCCTTGGCGGCAGCGGATAACAAAATACAGTCCATTTACGTAAACGGAATTCCTATGGATGAACAGCGTGAATATGTTGTTGGAACACTTGACATGTTTACGTTTAATGTGGGATATCCTTCCTTGGCCCAAGGAAACAGTATACAATATTATCTTCCTGAATTTATACGTGATTTGCTGGAACGGGAATTAAAACGACCAGGTGCACTGGAGGAGAGCCAGCATGCTCGCTGGTTTCAAAGCTAGAACAGGACTGCCTTCTGCTGATGCGGCGGCTAGTGTTCATTACATCTACGGAGCGGGAGAGGATAGGCTGTGCGTTTAGTACATATAAACTTATTGCAGCCTGGCATGAAGCTGGGGAAACGAATTTTTAGTGAAGAAGGTCTGGTCTTACTCAGTGAGGATGTAGAATTAACAAGCAGATTGATCGGACGATTGAAAGAACTCGGGATTGGATATGTCTATATTCAGGATGCGGCGACAGAGGATATCGTCGTGCCTGACATGCTCCAGGAAGAAACGAAGCGAAGGGCGCTTGTAGAGATCAAACAGCAGTTCCAACATATGTCCGGCCTGAAAAGTAAAAACCGGATCCCTCACTTCGGTAAAGCGCTTAGTGGTGTAATGAACAGCATTCTGGAGGACATCGGCAGTCAAAAGGAAGCGATGATCATGTTAATGGACATGAACTCCAGCGATTTTGACCTGTACAATCACTCGCTGAATGTTTGCGTATATACCCTTGTGCTTGGAGTAGCCTCAGGTTATACACGTCAGCAGCTTATGGAGATTGGTTTGGGTGCACTGCTGCACGACATTGGTAAAACACAGATTGCTTCCGACATTCTACATAAGCCTTCACGCCTCAGTGATGAAGAATTCAAGATTATACAGCAGCATACGACATACGGGCACCGGATTCTGAAGGATGAACCCGGCATCCCTCTGCTTGCAGCACACTGTGCACTGCAGCATCATGAACGAATTGATGGCAGCGGTTATCCTTTCGGCTTGAAAGGCAGTGAAATCCATGAATATGCAAAGTGGATTGCTTTGGCAGATTCTTACGATGCAATGACGACGAACCGCGTCTATCGTCAAGCCTTATTGCCGCATCAAGCTGTGGAAGTGCTGTACACAGGTTCCGGGACCCTTTATGAGCAGCGAATGCTTGAAAAGTTCAGGGACTGCGTCGCGATCTATCCCGTAGGTCTATCCGTAACGCTGAGCACCGGGGAAGTCGGCGTTGTTGCTGCGATTCAACCGCGCGTGCCGCAGCGGCCGCTGATTCGTGTTCTCAAGGATGCAGAAGGGCAGATGCTCGCTGCACCATATGAAATAAACCTTGCCACTGAACTTTCAGTAATGATTACAGGTGTGGAGGGCGTGGAAGATGCTTCTTCACTCCTGACAGGTGAACCTCTGAAAAGCTGAGCAAACAGAATATGGTGCAGGCGCTCAATCGTCTTATCGGAGACTTGAAGACAAGTTTTCGAAGATGCATGAGCGTTTTTTGTCATGTAATGGACAGGGTTTGGATGTGCCGGAAGAATTGTAATTGTGCTATGATAAAAGACAGCTTCCAAAAAAGTAATCTCGGATATGATGTAAATAAAACTTTTTCGGTTAATAAAAGGAATAAGGTGAAGAACTATGACCATGCTAAACTCAGGATCGGTACAGCCGATGCCTTTATCGCCAACGAATGATCCGTGGGATCCGATTGGCTCTCTGCGTACATATGGACGGCATGTGCTGACCAGTGTAGAAATGACGGTGACACATCTGTGCAATATGCGGTGTGAACATTGTGCCGTAGGGGATATGCTTACGATGCAGGAGGCGCCTGCACTTCCGCTCTCACTGATGTTGAAACGACTGGACGAGGTGGAGCACCTTCAGACGATCAGTCTGACAGGCGGCGAACCAAGCTTCAGCCAGAAGACGGTGGATGAAATGATCATTCCGCTGCTTAAATATGCCAAAGAACGCGGTATTCGCAGTCAGATCAACTCTAATCTGACGCTGGATATCAGCCGATACGAAAAGCTGCTTCCCTACCTGGATGTGATGCACATTTCTTTCAATTATCTGAATGCAGATGACTTCCATCAGGTTGGATTTGCCAACAGCGGCAGAGCGGTGAAGCGTGAGGTTGCCGTGAAAATGTATGAGAAGATGATGGAGAACTCTCGGAAGCTGAGTGAAGCCGGCATGTTTATCTCTGCAGAGTCGATGATTAATTATCGTACGCACGATAAGCTGGATGGCATTCATCAATTAATTCGGGAAATGGGCTGCGTTCGGCACGAAGTCCATCCGATGTACAATTCCAACTTTGCATCCGCGCTGCCCGTGCTGTCGCTCGATCACATGAGAGCTGCCATTCATCGGCTGCTTGATGTACGTGATAAAGAGATGTGGATGCTCTTCGGAACACTGCCGTTCTTCGCGTGCAGTACGGCCGAGCAGGATCGTGAATTGATTCAGCGCTTGTACAGCGAACCGAATGTGACCGTTCGCAACGATCCGGATGGACGCAACCGTGTTAATGTCAACATGTTCACCGGTAACGTATATGTGACCGATTTTGCCGATATCCCTGCATTCGGTAACATTCATGACCGGAAACTGGATGACGTGTTCCACGAATGGTCTGCGGAGCATCCGCTGAATCAGACGGTAAACTGCCATTGTGATGCAGCATCATGCTGCGGGCCAAACCTGCTTGTGGCCGATATGTATTATAAAGGCGTGGACTTTAAATCCAGAAAGGCCATTACACGTTAATATTCCAGGTGCATTCCTGAAATAGACAGAGAAGGGGAGTTACATCTTGGAGATTCATACCGAATTTCATCTTGGACAGCTGGTATTTAATCTGGTCTGTGTCTTTTTGCTCGTATTTTTGAATGGCGTATTTGTGGCAGCAGAGTTTTCTCTTGTCAAAGTAAGACAGACGCGCCTGACACAACTGCAGAGTGAAGGAAACCGTCTGGCTGGTTATGCTTTGAAGGTGAATGGTAAACTGGATGCCTACCTGTCAGCAACTCAGTTCGGAATTACACTGACTTCTCTCGGACTGGGATGGTTAGGAGAACCTGCAATCTCCAAGCTGCTTGTGGAACCACTGATGTTTAAGCTGGGCGTGTCGGATACAAGTCTGATTACAACCGTATCTGTCATTATTGGTTTTTGTATCATTACGTTCCTGCATATCGTACTTGGTGAGCTGGCGCCCAAATCTCTGGCGATTCAAAAAACAGATGGTGTCGCGCTGCTTTTATCCGCCCCGCTGCTGTTGTTTTATAAAATTTTCTTCCCGTTTATCTGGGTTCTGAACGCATCAGCCAATGCTTTGCTGCGTCTGGCTGGTATTGAACCCGCGAGTGAAAGTGAGGCCCATTCCGAGGATGAGCTTCGCATTTTGATGAAACAAAGTGCCAAAAGCGGAGTCATCGACAAGGATGAGATCAAGCTGATGGACAACATTTTCGATTTCTCTGACATGCTGGCTCGTGAGGTTATGCTGCCTCGTACAGATATGGACTGCTTGTACACCCATCTGCCCCTGGAAGAAAACTTAAAGATTATTAACGCAACGAAACATTCCAGATATCCGGTAGCTGTGGAGGATAAAGATGAGATTATCGGATTTATCCATATTACGGATCTGCTCTTGGCTGAACCGGAGCAGCAGCAGGATCTGGCTTCACTTGTACGCCCGATTCTGAACGTACCGGAGTCGATGGAGATCAGTCATGTGCTTCGCCTGATGCAGAAAAAGCATTCTCAGATGACCCTTGTAGTCGATGAATACGGGGGGACTGCGGGATTGTTGACCGCTGAAGAGATTTTGGAAGAGATCGTTGGCGATCTCTATGATGAGTTTGAAGATGAGCGTCCACATATGGAACGCATCGGTGAAGCCTTTTCGATCGACGGACGTTCGCTGATTGAAGAAGTTCATGAATGGACCGGGGCGATTATTGAGGACGAAGAAGTAGATACGATCGGCGGGTGGCTGTTCAAAGAGCTGGAAGGCAGTCCGGTCAAGGGAAAAACACGTGAACAGAACGGATATGTTTTTGAAGTAGAAGAATCCACACGATTACGAATTACCCGGGTTAGAGTGTATAGACAGCCGAAAGAATCAAATGCTGATTCACAAGAGGAGCAGTGAGCTGCTTCAGTCTCAGAATGATGATTATTTCTCAGGTGTCGTTTAGATCTGTGATTTTAACATCCGGAGCCAGAGATCGTAAATTAAATATAGAGGACCTTTGGAAGCAGCTCAGGCGGCTTTTGAAGGTCTTTTTTTTTGTACAGTTTCGGTAAAGAGGAATGATATTGGCTCAGCCTGACATATGGTTATAAGGACAGGAAATGATGGGATCGTACTGCATGCTGTGAAGGAATACCAGAATGCAGGTCATCTGTACGATAAAGGAGGCGTTTTGAATGAAAGATCCTCAGGTTCGCGCCTATATGCCGTTCGTGGGTCCGTTTGATCCATGTAAGCCGATAGGTATTCGAACGTACCTGGTTCCACCACAGTTGTTTATCCCCTTTCAGCCGATGGGCTGGCCGCAGTACAGTCCGGCTGAAGCTTTGAGACTGGGGACACTGTGGCCTGCGCTGTATAGTCCGTATACATCGAAAAAAACGAAAGAAAGGGCGGTGGAGAACGATGGATAAGGAACAGCCGAAAGCCTGTGATGCTAAGTATTACGAGCTGCTGGAAGAGCTGCAGGCCTTGGACTTTGTCCTTGTTGAGCTGAATCTGTATCTGGACACCCACCCGGGGGATTTTCAAAGCATTGAACAGTACAACAAATTCAGTCAGGAACGTATGCGCGTTGCCCATGAATTTCAGCAGCTGTATGGTCCGTTGACGAATTTTGGCCACGCCTTTTCCAAATATCCGTGGGAGTGGTCCCAGACACCTTGGCCTTGGCAGGTATAAAATCAAAGGAGGCGTCCTGTACATGTGGGTATATGAAAAAAAATTGCAGTATCCGGTTCGGGTGAGTAAATGTGATCCTCATATGGCGAAGCTGTTGATGGAACAGTATGGCGGTGCGGATGGAGAACTCGCGGCAGCCTTACGATATCTGAATCAGCGCTATACCATACCTGACAAAATTATCGGTCTGCTCAATGACATTGCGACGGAGGAATTTTCGCATCTAGAGATGATTGCAACAATGATCTACAAGCTCACGAAGGATGCCACGATTGAGCAGCTGGAACAGGCCGGGCTGGATGCTCATTACGCCGCACATGATAAGGCCCTTTTCTACAACAATGCTGCAGGTGTACCTTTCACTGCTGCCTATATTCAAGCTAAGGGCGATCCCATCGCCGACCTGTACGAGGATATCGCAGCCGAGGAAAAGGCTAGGGCTACATATCAGTGGTTAATCGATTTAACGGATGACGTGGATTTGCAGGACAGTCTGAAGTTTTTGCGGGAACGCGAAATTGTGCATTCGCTGCGGTTCCGGGAAGCCGTTGAAATTCTCAAGGATGACCGGGAGACGAAAAAAATATTTTGACCTGACCTAAAAAAGTATGAAACCAGAGATGAAGAACAGGCAGTCCGAAAAAGGGCTGCTTTTTGATTCGTAATCAACCGTAACCCGAACGAAATGTTACTGGGAAAATAAAATCAAAAAAAGGACGAATGAAAGGGCGTTTACCCTAAAAATCGTCCTGCAGATTTAAAATAAGTACAGAATAAGTGCTCTAGTATTCAACGACCATGGCAACATTTTGCCACCCGGCGCCAACGGTCCAGAATAATACTTTGTCGCCGCGCTGTATTTTACCGGAAGTAATGGCTCGGTGCAGTGCGATAAACGGACTGCTGGTGGAGGTGTATCCAAATTCATCTCCCACATAGACCGCAATATCATCAGCTATGCCGATATTTTCCGAAACTGCGCGGATGTTGGCAATGGAAAGCTGGGAGAAACAGGCGGCTTTAATCTCGTCCGGCTGTATTTCATTCCGTGCCAGCAAAGTTCGAATGGATTCAGAAGCGGCATCGACACAGATCGAGTCATCAAAGGGTGTAAATTTCACGTGAAAAGCTCCGGCATCTACACCTGTGCTTCCAAGCTTGGCCAGCCCTTCCGCAGGAAATAATGAATTTTCATACACACAGGTATCTGTTTGATAGATGGAATCAATAAAACCAATGGAATGTTCATCTCGTTCGACAATAACGGCTGCAGCAGCATCCCCGAAATTCGCATAATAGACCGGATCATCCGGACTTGCGTGAGGAGCAATATAATCCGAGCCGATAATCAAAGCCCGTTTAATCCGCGGGTTACCAAGCATCTGCCGGCTGACCTGTTCAAAAGCTGCGGTCATCCCCGCACAGTTGGCATTACTGTCAATACAGATGGCGTGAGATGCTCCGCTAATCAGATGATGAATCATTAAGGAATTCGTAGGAAAAATATATTCCGGTGTTTGGCTTGCATACGCAATCAAGTCGATATCTTGTCCGGATAATCCGGTTTTAGCCAGCAGGTTTCGGGCAGCCTCGAAGGCCATTGTCAGTGAATTTTCGTCATCACGATCAATTTTGTAACGTGAATCACGCCCGAGTGCTTTTAACAAACCACGAATATCTACCCCTCTTGCATCAAAGTGTTCAATATAAAAGTCGTTGTGCACCTTGGTTTCGGGGTGATATATATCGATATCTACAATACGAATTCCAGCCATCGTCATCCTCCTTTTAAGTGGAAAGGCAGAGCTGCAGCAAAAATGTTAGGTGAGCTGGGCTGTTACGTTGAAACAATTTCCAGATTGTCCAATCCTACGGTCCGTCCAAGTCTGGCAAGCTGCATTTTCAGTATGGCATTGTTCTCCAGCGTCAATACCACCTTTTTGTATTCATCCTTCTTAAACATGGCAAGACATCCCTCAAGGAGAGGTACAATCTCGGGGGCAGTCACGTTCAGTCTTTTGCAATCGATATCCAGGTCATAATCCTTGGTGTTGATTGAAGCAATCGTATCTTGGTATGCCGAGATTGAACGAAGACCGTCTTCTTGAGAAAAAGAACCTTCCAGTTCAATGTGCAGCACTTTCTTTGAAGCATCCGTATTTAATATAAATTTTCCCATTACATGTTCTCGCTCCTTTGTAAGATGAGTAAAAGCTATCCTCTATGGAATGATACCGTCCATTGGACCCTAAAAAGAGGGGGACCAGATTGTGACAGGTCGGAAGGATAATTTACCCATATTATAAAGGTAATAATGTAAAAAGATCAATAATCAGGTCGAATTTTGTATAAAAATGTAGAACGATGAATTATTGGATTTCCTCAAGTGTGGCAAGCAGTACATTAAATGCGCTGATAATACGCGGAGCGCCTACACATGGTGCCAGATGAAGAAGTATACCCTTAAGCTCTTCAACCGTAACGCCAACGCTTAGAGCCATGGCATAATGAACTCCGAGCTGCTCGAACTGTCCCTGCGTAATTAATGACGAAATAATAGCAACTTCTTTCCACTGATCGGTAATAGTTGTCCGCTGAAAAATATCACCATATGCTGTTCCCATAATAAACTCGGACAGTTCCGGAAAATGCTCTTTGATTGGTGCCAGAGCTCTTGCACCATATTCCCCGGAACGTTTGGCGAAGCGATCTAACCCCTGTGTTATCTGTTCACTCATCATTCCTGCCTCCTAATCCAAATTAACAACTCGATGGGCTGTTGGCGGGATCTCGTCCCGATCCGTCAGCAGCTCGATAACAGCCGTTTGTTTCAGTTTCAAAGCCGCTTCCAGTGCAGCGGAAAACTGCGCTAAAGTCTCTGCACGGAAAGCTGCCGCTCCAAGTGACTCGGCAAATTTAACCGCATCCATCGGAACTTCGAACAAGGTACCGTCGATACGTCCCGTTGTTTTTTCCATACCTTTCAGTGCCATATCCAGCTGTTTATTGTTGACTACGATAAAAATGACCGGAAGATTTTTACAAACGGCTGTGTTAATTTCCGTACCCAGCATCATAAAACATCCGTCTCCGGTGATGCATACAACCGTCTCTTCGGGCGCGGCTGCTTTGGCACCGATAGCCATGCCAATCGCATTGCCCATGCAGGCAAAATAGGCATCAAATATAAAACTGCCGGGTTTCTTCACTTTGTAGCGCTGCACGGCGTGAAAGCCATGGCTTCCATCGTCCACAAACAATTTGTGATGGTAAGGCAGCAGATCGCTCAGCTGATCCAGTACGGAAGCGAGTGACAAATGCGGCAGATCCGGCAGCGGGACTTGATACGGGAACGGTTCGAGGGCACCTTCATAAGGTGAGGAAGCAGGAACGGACGGCAGGATGCTCAGCAGGTACTGCAGGTTGTCCTTGATGTCTCCTGTAATATGTAAAGTCTGAGAAGAAAGAATTTTTCCGACGAATGTTGGGTCCGTATCCATTTGAATCAGCTGTGCCGGATGGTTATCCGGTTTGAGGTTACAGAGAGTCATATCGCTTAGCCTCGATCCGAGAACAAGGTATAGATCACTTTGATTCAGCATTTCGTCTCCATGCGGGAAACCACCTACGCCGCAAGGGCCGTGATACAGGGGGTGATCCCAAGCAATAGCTCCTTTCCCGCCGGGGGTTGTCACTACTGGGATATTCAATGCCTCAGCCAGCTGGCGCAGCTCCTCGTGTGCTCCCGAACGAGTTACACCTTTCCCTGCAATAATCAAGGGACGCTGAGCTTGCTGGGTTAAAGGCAGTATTCGTTTCAAATTAGAGATGCTGAGCAGTGGCTCAGGTTCAGGAATAGCCATACGGAAGTGCGGAAGCTGCTCAGTCTGTACATCAAAAGGTAGGCAGAGGTGGACCGGGCCTTTGTTGGGGCCTAGTGCAATCGAAATGGCATGATTCAGAATCGTTCCGAAGTGATCCCCGCGCTCTACAAGTTTACTGAACAGCGTGGCCGGTCTGAACATTTCAGACAGATCAGCCAGATAAGAAGAGGAATCCTGACACTGGGGAATGCCCAATTCCTGAATGGATTGATGGCCGGTAAGGAATAGAACGGGAAGATTATTTGCTTTGGCATGGGCCGCTGCAGTAAGCAGGTTGGTTCCTCCCGGACCGGAGGTGGCAAATGCTACACCCAGACGACCAGTCTGCAATGCGTAGCCGGATGCAGCAAAGCCTGAACTGGCCTCATGGCGGCCGGGAATAAATTCCAGACCGTAATCTACCATTTTCAGAAGGGCAGGACAGATTGATTTTCCGATAATACCAAATACATGAGTGACACCCAAATTACGCAGCGTTTCTGCTAAATAGTCCGCAACAGTTCTCACGCGTGGACACCTCGCTTCAAGTAATAGGTTTTTAGAACCAGGCGGCTTGTGCAATCGTACATGCGAGTATTTGTCTAAGGTTGTAAAAGGAAGAATTCCTTTGCATTAGGAATCGTATCTTTTTTTGTGGTTTTTTGTCAACGTTTTTCCTGATCCAAACTTCCTGCGGCTTAAGTTGTGAACATTTCAAATTTTATGAATCCGATTTCATAAAATAGAAATAAATGATGCAACTAATTACCTACATATATTAACGCAATGATGCAATAATGAAATGATGTGATAAACAGACAGCGTAACTAACCCGGAATTTCTGCTATACTGAAAGTTGAATTGGAGGGAAGGGTATGAAAGTATTGAAAATGGCTGTGATCGGCCTGGGCAAGATGGGTTTACATATGATTGATCAAGTGGAGAATACACCGATGGACACGCCTGTGGAAATTACGGCGGTGTGTGATGCGAATGAGCAGGGTTTACAGGATTTTGCCGCATCCCATCCATCAGTGAAAACATATCTTACTTACCAAGAGCTGCTGAATGAGCAGCAGATTGACCTCGTTTACATTGCCGTGCCGCCCAAGTATCATTATCCGGTCGTGATGGAGGTGCTTAAACGCCGTATTCATGTATTCTGTGAAAAGCCGCTGGCAAACAGTCTGGACGAAGCGCGCAGGATGGTGGAAGCCGCAGAACAGGCTGGTGTTGTTCATGCTGTTCATTTTTCGATGCCGCATGAGCCTGCTGTGTTGAAGCTGCAGGAGATGGTTAATCAACATGCAGTGGGTGACATTCGAAAAATGGACCTGATTCTGCAATTCCCGCAGTGGCCGCGCTCATGGCAGCAGAATGACTGGATTATGAGTCGCGATCAAGGTGGCTTTATTTTAGAGGTGGGCATTCACTGGATTCATATGATCCAGACGGTATTCGGACGGCTGAGCCTGCTGAACGCTCAAGTAACTTATCCGGACGATAAGCCGGATTCATGCGAACAGGAAGTACAAGCTGTGCTTGAAGTACAGGATGGAACCCGCGTTCATGTACAGGGAATCTCTCATTTTGCCGGTGAGGAGCGCGTATCCATGGTTGTGTATGGAACCGAAGGCACCATTGCACTTGAAAACTGGGAGGAACTGTTGAGCGGACCCATCGGACAACCGCTGTCTCCAGTGGAAGTACTGGACTCATCCAGCGAGCTGCCTGTTCTCAAACATGTGATTGCACGGATTCAAGGTAAGCCTGGCAGAATATATACATTCCATGACGGGTATGAGGCACAACAAGTACTCGAAGCACTTCGGGGCAGCCACTAGACGAATCTCACTCAGAAAGGAAGTTTAAATATGACGACAAATAACGGTTTACGTAAACCGGAAGCGATGATTTTTGACATGGATGGTACGCTGTTCCAGACAGAAACCCTGCTTCTGCCTGCCTATCAGCAGCTGTTTGATACACTGCGTGCCGAGGGACATTTTGAAGGAGAAACGCCGCCGGAAGAGCGGATGCTGGGAAGTCTGGGTATGCTGCTTGAGGATATCTGGAAAGTGGTTATGCCTGAGGCATCCGAAGCGGCTCACCGTCGGGCAGACGAACTGCTGCTCCAACTGGAGATTGAAGGACTTGATGGAGGCGACTCCAAACTGTATCCTGGCGTGAAGGAAACGCTGACAGCGCTGAAAGCCCAAGGTATCCGCCTGTTTGTTGCCAGCAACGGTCTTGAGGATTATGTCAAAGGCGTAGCATTCGCACATGAAATCATGCCGCTGTTTGAAGGAGTGTATAGTGCGGGTCAGTACAAGACACCTTCCAAAATTGATTTGGTACAGATTCTGCTGCAGAAACACCGGATTCAGGATGCCTGGATGGTAGGCGATCGATCGTCCGACGTCGAAGCAGGTAAAATGAACAACCAGACCGTTATCGGTTGTGCTTATGCAGGATTTGGCCGTGATGAAGAACTTGCCGGATCCGATGCGCTGATCTCGGATTTCACCGACCTGCTCCGCCTGTATGAAGAAGCAGAATAAGTTGTTAACTCGGCTTAAACCTGGATATAGTATCCCTTTATCATAAACCTGCATGGGTGTTTTTCGCACCTGTGCGGGTTTTTTTGCTCTGCTCACGCAGTCACATCCTCCCCTTTAGAAAGTTGATTTCCCTATCCCGCATGTGATGTAAATCCCTCTATACTTTCATTCAAAAGCTATAGGGGGTCTGATTCTGATGAAACCATCCAAACTGAACGCCTACATCTTCATCATCCCGAGTCTCTTTCTCACACTGGTATTCGGAATCTATCCGTTGTTATGGGCGCTGCGCTACATGTTCTATGATTATCAAGGCATCGGCAAACCGGTATTTATTGGGCTTGATAACTTTGGACGGGTAATCCGTGACGGACAATTTTGGGATTCTGTCAAAAATACTGGTGTATACGCACTGGGTAAACTCGTCATCACGATTCCGCTGTCCCTGATTCTGGCCATTATTCTGAATCGCAAATGGCGTGGACGCTCCTTGTTCAGAGCTGTTTTTTATCTTCCAACGATTTTTAGTGCATCTGTTATGGCGATTGTCTTTTTCATCATTTTCAATTCATATAACGGTATCCTGAACCAGCTGCTGCTCAAGTATCACATCATTTCCGCGCCGATTGGCTGGCTTGATGCGAATCACGCGATGCTCACAACGATCATTATTGCCATCTGGGGTGCTGTGGGGAACTATATGTTGTTGTTCATTGCGGGTCTGCAGAGCATTCCGGAGGAACTGTACGAGGCAGCATCGCTGGATGGAGCGAGCGAGTTCCAGAAACTGCGTAATGTAACGATTCCGCTGCTCGGACCGGTGATGCAGATGATTATTATGCTCGCCATCACCACGGCACTTAAAGGATATGAGAGCATTATGGTATTGACTGAGGGCGGACCTTATGGCAAAACAGAGGTCATGTATTTGTATCTGTTCAAACTGCTGTTCCCTGTTTCAGCCGATACACAGTCTCTGCAGCAGCTCGGCTACGGAAGTGCAGTCGGCTTCACGACAGCTCTCATTGTAGGGGCAGTGACGCTCATTTACTTCCAGATTTCCAAAAAGCTTAATGATGTTTACTAATACTAATTACGAACAGGAGGAAACCAAGATGACTCAAACTGTGCTTGCACCTGCAGTTTCGAAATTGAATTCATTCCGCTGGGCTCGCTGGACTAAGCGTACCATTCTCTTTATATTTCTCCTGATCATTGCTCTCTTGTCTCTGTTCCCGATTATTTTGGTGCTGTTAGGATCGTTCAAAACGAACCAGGAACTTACCGGAGGAGCAACGATCTGGCCGAAAATATGGCAATTCACGAACTACGCTCAGGCGTGGAAAACTGCGAATTTTTCCGGTTTTACGATGAACAGCATCTTTGTGAGTATCGCAGCAACGATCGGTACACTGCTCGTATCCTCCATGGCAGCCTATGCAGTGGATCGGGTGAATTTTAAAGGCAAAAAAGCTTATACCCTTCTCATGGCATCCACGCTGTTTATTTCAATTGGTGCCGTTGTACTCCGACCTCAATTTGATCTTATGGTCAAGCTGGGTCTGAATAATTCACTGTGGGGTGTCATTATTATATTAATTAGTGCCCATGCAGCCACCTATTTTATTCTGGTTGGTTTCTTCAAGAGCATCCCCCGGGAACTGGATGAGGCTGCGATGATTGACGGCTGTAATTTCTTCACGACCTACTGGCGTATTATTCTGCCGCTGCTGCGTCCGGGCCTGGCTGTTGCCGGATTGGGTGTGTTCCAGAACTCATGGAATGAGTATATTCTTCCTTTTGTATTCACGATGAGCAATCCCAAACTGCAGACACTGCCGGTTGGTCTGGCCAACCTGCGCTACGGCATCGGAGCTGCAGCCGAGGTGCAGTTAATGATGGCTGGAGCTTGTTTGTCCATTTTGCCGCTGTTAGTCGTCTATATCTTTGCGAATAAATCATTTATGCAGGTGACGCTGGGGGCTGTCAAAGGCTAGGGCGGTAAAGCTAGGAAGAGATTTCGGGGAACGGTATTCCGTGCAGATTCCGCTGTGCTATACTCTTTTTAATTACAGCGGACAGGGCCAGCCCTTGTTCAAGGAGCGACCGCCTATGATGTCATATTTCTACAAAATGTCTCTGAAAAAACGGATACAGCTTATCTATATTTTTCTCGTTGTTTTGTGTATCAGTGTGACGGGCATCTGCTCTTATCTATTTGCTGCAAGGAGCATAGAACGGAATGCTCTTGAATTAAAACAAAGCATTCTGAACAAGTCTGTTCAGGTCATGGATGAACATCTGCGTCACATCGTCGTTTCGTCCTATTCGTTCATGCTGAGTGACACATTCACACAGGTGATGCAGGATGTGCGTAATCACAATGATAAACGTTATTATCAAAATTTATCTCTGCTTCAAACCGCGTTTGCTCAGTTGAAACTGGTAGAGCCGCTAATTGATACGGCCTATTTGAAGACACCCATTGGCAGCTTTTTCTCGACGAAAGATTTTCCGAATCAAAGCAGCGCATTTGACAAGGAGTATGGAGAGGTTGTAAAGCAGCCTGGCTGGAACACGATGTGGTTTGGTTCACATTCCAGCGCGTTGTTCCAGTCCCGCGGCAATGTGTTATCCCTGCTGCTTAAACCCATCGTCATTGATAATCATACTTTTTCGGAAGTGTATATGGTTGTCAATATGAAGGAAGCCGCGATGAGGGACATTCTGAATCAGGATTTGATGAACAGCCAGATACAGTTGTTTTTGCTCCATAAAAACGGAGGTGAAGTCATTCGTCCAGGATCGTGGACATTTGGTCTTGTAACGGAGTCTGGCTTTGCACAGCGCTTGAATCGTGGTGCGGGTGATTTCACCTATGCCAATGAACATGGAGAAGACATGCTGGTGAACTACTCGGCTCTAACTATGAATGAGGACTGGGTTATGGTCAGCGTTCAGTCCAAGTCCGATTTATTATCTCCACTGAAGAAGATCCGCTGGCTGGTCATCCTGATTATGATGTTCTGTATTTTACTTGCGCTCGGGTTGTCCGACCTGCTGTCTTCTGCGCTTCTGAAACCGCTGAACAAGCTGCGCCGTCTTATGGTTGAGGTGGAGTACAATGACCTGGACGTGCGGTTTCGCAGCAAATATGACGATGAAGTGAGTGCCGTGGGCCATCGGTTTAACCGGATGTTGGACCAGATTCAGATTTTGTTTGAAGAAATACGTGACACGGAACAGGACAAGCGGCGGCTGGAAGTTAAGGCGCTTCAAGCTCAGGTAGATCCCCATTTTCTGTATAACACATTAAATACGATGTTCTGGAAGAGCGAGAGTGGAGAGAAGAAGGATGTCAGCGCCATGATTGTCTCTCTGTCCCTTCTCTTCAGACTTGGTTTGAATGATGGGAAAGACATCACGACCGTGGAGCAGGAGATCAAACATGTCGAGCAATATATGCAGCTGCAGCAGCAGTGCTACGAGGACTTGTTTGAATACCGGATTGAGGCAGAGGCGTCCTGCAAGGGGATCGAAATTTTAAAAATTTTGCTCCAGCCTCTGGTGGAAAATTCGATCCTGCATGGTTTTAATGATAAGGAAGATCTCGGGCTTATTCTTATTCGAATGGATCGCCATGAAGATACACTTCGTTTGGAGGTCACGGACAATGGGTGCGGTATGGATGCAGCGAAAATGAATGCAGAAGAAGCAGCAGAGGGTCATCGGAAAGGATATGCCATATCCAATCTGGTTGACCGATTACATCTGCAGTACGGTGAACAAGCTTCGCTTGTGTTTCATAGTGAAATAAACGTGGGGACTACAGTGGTTATCACCATTCCGATCAGCTAGGAGGGGACGTACGTATGAAGCAACTGACGATGTGTGTGATGGATGATATTCAGGCTGTGGTCAAGGGCATCGTTTCCACCATCCCCTGGGAGGAACATGAGGTTCAAATCGTTGGCACAGCGAACAATGGAGAGCAAGGCTGGTCACTTCTGGTTGAACAGCATCCAGACATTGTCATTACGGATATCAAAATGCCTCGGCTCAGCGGACTTGAACTCATGAAACGGGCAATGGATGTTGGACTGCGATCCAAGTTTATTTTTATTAGCGGCTACTCTGATTTTCAATATGCTCAGGAAGCGATCAAACTCGGAGCCTTCGATTATCTGCTCAAACCGTTTACCCCTGAAGAAATCTTGGGTGCTGTAACGAAAGTGAGACAAGTTATTGAGAATGAACAGGCGAAGTCGCAGCAGCTTCAAAAGCTGAAACAGAAAGCGGTTAGCAGCAGCGAGTATGAACGTCACAGTTATCTCCTAGGTTTGCTTCGGCATGAGATTGGTGGGTTTCTGAATGAAGGCCGGTGGGATGAGCTTGACATTGAGCTGGATTCTTCCAACCTCAATGTCATGGTCATTGAGGTTGATGGCTATACACGTTACGGATCGACGATGCATCTGGATGCAGAGATCGTTCCATTTGCGGTTCAGAATATTGTCAGTGAAACATTGAACCGGTATACGAGAAGCGTAGTACTGCGTGAAAATCGTTACCGGCTGGCAGCTATATTTAATATATCCGACCAGATTGAGGTATTCGAGCTTATGGAGCAATGCCGTCACAATGTGAAGCAGTACAGCAAAAAGACCATATCTATTGGAGTCGGCACGATCGCCCGCAGACCCCAAGAAATCTGGATATCCTATGCCAATGCGGATAAAGCGATATCCTATCGTTTTTACAGTGAAGGGAACTGCATTTTTCAGTATGCAGAGCTGGAAAATCAGGATACGGTGGTTCCCGTCTATCCATTGGAAAAGGAAAAGGAGCTATTTTACGCATTGAAATGTGGGAATGAAAGTTCTTGTCACCGAATTATCGATGATATTTTGAAAGTCTGGCAGAACGCCAAAGGTTTACCCGAGCCGCTGACGATGATCCGTCTGTTGTCAGGACTTGCATTTGCGATCTACCGTGCGTTCTGTGATGAAATCACGGAAGAAGAACGGCTTCGTCTGGAAGCAGATCTGACCGTGCTGGAAGCGATGCGGTCGTTGACGTTTGACGGCTGGGGAGATTACATCAAGCATTTCAGCAGTATGGGCTGTGAGATTATGGATAAGAAAAGGCTTACTGATGTCAAACAGGCCATCAGCAAATCGCAAGAGTTTATCAGTATGAATCTGTCCGAAAATCTCACATTGCAGACTTGTGCCCAGTCGGTTCACTTAAGTCCAAGTTACTTTGCGAATGCGTTCAAGAAGGAGACGGGTATGACGCTTATTCAATATATTACAAAGTTAAGAATGGAAAAGGCCAAGGAGCTGCTGGTTGCGGGAGTGCAGGTACAGGAAATATGCCAGATGCTGGGTTATGAGGACAGGCCCTATTTCAGCGGTCTTTTCAAGAAATACTGCGGTATGACCCCGACACACTTCCGGCAGATGTACGAGAACGGATAAGACAGAGATCGTCATTTTTCCCACCTTGCATAGTCAGAATGTCCCTCACTTTGATAGAAGTGGAACGTTTATCATTACGTTAACGGGGAACCAAACAGGTTGTCCAGACAAGCATAAGGGGGCATTTCAATGGTTAAGAAGTGGATGATGACTGCACTAAGTGCTGTGCTTGCATTAACGGTAGCCGGTTGTTCGACAGACAGTGGAATGACAACGGGCAGCGGGGCTGCAGCTGGCGGCGGAAAACAGAGTAACGGCAAAACGAAAGTGGTCTATTGGACTCCGGATCGGCACGATGCTGATTTTATGAAATCCAAGATTGAGCAGTTCAACCAGACTAACAAAGATAACATTGAAGTGGAAATGACCGTCATGGGTGACAATTATCCGCAGGCCGTTGATATCGCTTTTGCGAGTAAACAAGCTCCTGATGTGTTTCAGATCGACGATTTCCAAACGTACTATCAAAAGGGGTATCTAGCTCCAATCGACGGGTATATGAGTGATGCCATGAAGGAAACATTCAAGGACAGCCTGATCGAAAATAAAAATACAATTGATGGAAAAGTCTATACCCTTCCGAACACAGGCCAGATCTGGAGACTGGTGTACAATAAAGATATTTTCCAAAAAGCAGGCATTGCTTCACCGCCTAAAACCATTGCCGAAATGGTAGCAGACGCGAAGAAAATTACCGAAGTAGGTAAAAGTGAAGGCATCTATGGCTTTGCCAGCCCATTCAAAAGTGGCAGCGGTTTCTGGAGAGCGGCAAACACGATTGCTGGTGCAAGTACGAACGAAGGTATCGACGGTTTTAACTACAAGACAGGTCAATTTGACTTCAACATGTACAAGTCGATTGCCGAGGCCCTTCGTCAGATGAATCAAGATGGCAGTATGCTTCCGGGTGTGGAGAGCCTGGATATCGATCCATTGAGAGCGCAGTTTGCCCAAGGCAAAATCGGGATGTACATCAATCACTCCGGTGAGCCAGGTGTTTACAAAGATCAATTCCCAACCAAAGAAAACTGGGGTGCAGCTCCTGTGCCAACAGAGGATGGTACGATTAAAGGGGCTTCGCAAGTTATTGGTGGTTCCTATATCGGCATCAATGCAGACTCAAAGAACAAGGAAGCAGCATGGAAATTCATGGAGTATGTATACAGTACCGATCTGCAGGGTGAGTATTACGAAAAAGGGTACGGTATCTCCCTGATTCCTGCGGTACTCAGTTCTGATAAGAAACCGAGCATTCCAGGCATTGAAGGTTTCCTGCCGAAAAAAGTTGACGCGATCTTCCCTGCCAATCCAAGTGTCATTACAGAGAGCTCGCTTGAAGGCATGAAATGGGCTGAGGCCTTCTCCGCTTATGTATTCACTGGCGGTGATCTGGATGGCGTAATCAAGGATCTGAACACACGTTATAATGCAGCACTTGAGAAAAGCAAAGCAGCAGGTCTGACTAAAATTGCGGCCGATCCTTCGTTTGATTCATCGGAGCTTCAAGGTAAACTGTCCAAAGAAGAGTAAAACCTTACAGGGAGGCCGTTGTTTAAATACTGCGGCCGTTTATATTTAATGAGAGAGCCGTGCATATTTGTTGAAAGATCAGTTTAGTGTGAGAGGGGAAAATCAAATGATCATTAACCAGCAATCCGTAGAAGCGCATGTTATTAATGAGACAAGTTCGCGTAAAATTTTGGGTATGGGCGGCACACTGATGATGGTCGAGGTGACGTTCAGCAAAGGTGGAGTTGGCGAAGTCCACTCCCATGATGCGCACGAGCAGGTCAGTTATATTGTGAAGGGAAGCTTTGAGGTTCAGGTAGGTGATGAAACACGTATTCTAAAAGCGGGGGACAGCTTCTATGCTGGCTTAAATGTGCCGCATGGGGTAAAGGCGCTGGAAGATGCAGTCATACTGGATGTGTTCACGCCATTCCGTCAGGATTTTCTTGAGGAAGAGCAATGAGCGATTTTTACCTTTCTGCGGATGAACTGGAACAGGCGGCTCGATATTACCGGGAACACTTTCCGGATGAAGCCCGGAATTCAGTGACGATTGCCAACCGGGCTGTTCTGAATGAATTTATGGTGCCATATACGAATGATCTGACCAACTGGATTCCACTCGGGACGCCAGTGGACTGGCTTCATAATCCGACCAATGATCTGGAGTTCACTTGGGGGATTAACAGGCACTGGCATATGCTGGATTTGGGCAAAGCTTACTTAATGAAAGGCAATCCGTTATATGTGACTGCATTTATAGATCATTTCCGTACCTGGAGAGAACAAAATCCAGTGCCAGCTGGCCTTCCGTATAATGAGGCCGTTTATTTTCAGAAACCGGGTCCTTGGCGTTTGCTTGAAACAGGTCTGCGTGTGCAGTCTTGGATTACCGCGTACAAATATATGGAATCAAGCCCGCAGCTGGACGAAGCATTTCGAACCGAATTTCTGCAAGGGCTTGAGGAGCATGCAGAGTTCCTGACGCATTATCTCGGCAGCACAGAGATTAATCACGCTATTATGCATATGCAGGGGTTGTTTATGATTGCTGCTTTCTATAAGGAGCATCCGCGCAGTCCATATTGGCGTCAAGTGGCTGCGGAGCGGCTGGAGCTGTGTCTGCTGCATCAATTGAACGAAGAGGGCATTCAGGTAGAGTTAAATACGCATTATCATAATGCCAGCATTGAGATGTTTGGTACACCGTATCTGCTGGCGGGAATTTCGGGACACCCGTTTTCAGCATGGTATGGAGAATGTCTGCGCAGGATGGCTTCATTCACTGAAGCTATGATCAGACCGGATCATCAATCGACGGGCATTGGAGATTCAGACTGGCTTAGTGACGGGCGTCAGCGGTTGACGCTGCTGGGGGCAATTCTGGGAGACGAGGATCTCATGGCCCGCGGTACCGACAGTTCCGAGTGCCTCTGGTTAGTGGGTGTGGCAAAATATGAGCGGTGCGTTCGGCTGCAGTCTGGAACTTCACGTTCATTGACAAGCCGGACTTTTCCACAGACCGGATATTATGTGATGAGGGATGAGCGTCAATACCTGTTCTTTGATGCAGCATCCATGGGCGGTGCTCATGGTCATGCTGATGCCTTAAACATCGAATGGATGTGGAATAACCGATTGTTCTTCACGGATACCGGACGTTATACGTATGAAGAAGGGCAGTGGCGCCATTATTTCAAAAGCACAAGGGCACATAATACAGTTACTGTAGACGGGACAGATCAGACACCCTATTTGTCTACTCAACAATGGGGTAAACCTGAGGCAGAAGCGACAACACATCGCTATGAAAGTCACGCAAACTATCACTTTATGGATGCTTCCCAAGATGGATATACGCACCTGCCTGATCCGGTCAGCCATCGCCGCTGGGTGCTTGCAGGCAAAAGTGTACCTTTATTTCTGATCGTGGACTGGCTGGAAGCCGAGAAGTTCCATACACTGGAGCAGCGGTTTCATCTGCATCCGGAAGCAAGGCTTGTACTGAACAAAGACGATTACGCCAAACAGCGGGCAGGCATCCGATTTGACCAGTCCTCCGTCAAGCTGTGCATTCGATTTCTGATGGAAGGAGATGGCAGTGAATCGTTCGAGGTGACAGAACAGTCGGGCTGGGTATCTGAAGTGTACGGCGCAAAGTCTGAAACGGCTGTCATTCAGGGCAAAGCCGAATTCTCAGGCAAAGTGGGAGTTGCGGCAGTATGCCTGCCGGCTGACGAATCAGAAGAGACTGTGAACGTGACAAAATATATGCTGGAGCCAGATCATATGAGGTTTACGCTGTCGTATGTGTACCAAGGTAGGGAAGCCCGGATCGTGATGGATGAGCACACGGTAACCTGGACTTAGCGCTCCAAAGGACGTGAATTGATGAAAACAGGATGGGTCTTGAATTGATGAAAACAGGGGATGGGTCTTGAATTGATGAAAACAGGATAGAAGGTTCAGATACTCAACCTTCTATCCTGTTTTTTTGGCCTGTATGTCCCAACCCGTCTGAACAGCTGACTTATTTGATTCTCCGTTTTCGCTTCACCCGCGCTGGTTTAGAAGCAGCGGGCCTGGGAGAAACAGGTTTTTTGACTGTTTCGGCAGGTCGGTTGCGGTACACCCACAAGGCATATTCCAGCGGTTGTGTGATCGCTTTATAATAGATGCTTCGTTCACCAATTCGGGCAAAGACCTCGCGAGCCGGTTTGGGGTTGACCTCCAGCAGATAGATATGTCCGCTCTTGTCAATCGCCAGATCCAGCGCAAGCTCGCACAGATCCCCATACGTATCCTCCAGAAATGCAGCTACATCAATCCCGAATTTCTCGGCAGCTGCAGTCACTTCTTGCCGAAGCTCCTCTTCAGGAATCCACTGCTTCATTAATCGCTGCATGGCAACCGCCTGACCGCCGCCATGGAGGTTCGAGGTTACACTTTTCTCTGCGCCCATGCGCCCTGCACAGCCTGTAAGTTCCCACTCGCCTTCTCCATTTTTCTGCACCAGCATGCGGTAGTCATGGACTCTTCCGTTCGGGAGCTGGAGCTGGATTCCTTTTTGCACGAGATATTTGTCTTTCATGTTCCAATGCTCAAGCAGTGGACCAAGCCTGGACAGATGGACCCTGCGCGGTGTAATTATGCGCCTTTTCTGATCCCGTCCCTGTACAAGCACCGTACTGGGTTCCTTGCTGCTGCGCTCTACGCGCAGAATGCCGCGCCCGCCCGTACCGTTGATCGGTTTTAGATAGATCAGTGAAGAAGTCTTGAGCATACGGTTTACATCGGACATGTCCTGAAACAATATCGTTTCCGGCAGATGCTGCCGGAAGACGGCTTTCTCGGAAAGGGTCTGATGAATGGTCCACTTATTGCGCAGCGGGCGGTTCAGGAAGAGCAGATGTCCATATTTTTGACGAAATACCAGCAGCTGCTGGAAACGATGGTTGCGCTGAATGCGGCATCGGTCAAAGATCAGATCCGGGAATGCGCGCCATTCCCTGGACCAGCCCTTTTTTTCGTCGTATACCATCGCTTCAATTCGTTTGCCGCTGGAATGCACATCAGCAGGTGTAAACACATAAATATCGAGTCCCCGTTTGCGCCCTTCGAGAATCATTCGGCGATAGATGCTTCGTTCTTCCAGAGCGCGGTGTTCATTCAGATACAACGTCATAATGCCCAGAACAGGTGAGGACACAAACAATCACCTTCTTTATATACAGTATTCCTGTCCGTCATTGCACAGACTGACGGGCAAGATAAGCGCTGTACTGGAAAATGCGTTCCAGTGAACGCCGTCTGATCTGTGGTTCATCGAATTTCATCGGTTTGGCATTGGCTTCAAAGAACCAGATCTCGCCCAGGTCATCGACGCCCAGATCCATGGACATTTCACCAAGTGTATGTCCTGATCCGCGTTCAACCTGTCTTGCGATCATTAATGAGGTGGACTTGACCCGCTTCATTAAAGCCGCTGTCATCTCCTCTCCGAACAACTCTGTGAGCAGTTCCTCCGGATCTTCGACACTTCCGCCGCGAGGCACGTGAGTTGTAATGCTGCGGGAGCCTGCGAGCCTTGCTCCGATTCCGGTAACGCTCCACTGTCCCTTGCCATTTTTCTGCACAAGTACACGAAGATCAAAAGGGCGCTTGTGCGAGGAAGCCAGCTCAATTCCCTGCTGCATGATATAAGGCGTATGTCCGGTTTCTTTGCGAATTCGTGCCCATAACTTGCTTAACGTGGCCGCCTTGTAGGTCATACTTCTCCGGGTATTCTGTATTTTAAGTCGGTAAGGCAGCTTTTCTTTTTCCTGGAATTTGAGCATCATGATGCCTTTGCCTGCTTTGCCGCTCTCGGGTTTGAGATACAGATACGGATAGGCGCGCAGCACGGTACCGAGTGAAGAAGCGCTGCGCATCCGCCGGGTATGCGGAATCAGCTGCTGGGTGGACTTGGATTTTTTCAGCCACTCGAACAGGTTCCATTTGTTGAAAAAAAACGGATTATACAGCTCGATACCGGACTGTCGGCACTCTTCAATTTTTCGCTGTACTGAAGGCTTGCGTTCGTCTTCCCGGTTAGGGATACGATTATACAAAACATGAGGGAGGGGAAACGGCTGTGAAGTCCATTTGCCGCTCCCTTTGTTGTACGTATATCCTTTCACGGTAGGTCCGGTCACATCAAGATCCCGAACGGTCACGATATAAACGACATATCCCATGCTTTCACCTGTTTGCAGAATATCCTGAAAGTTTTGATGATTTCCTCTGAACATGCGCCGTTGATCATGCATGGTGAGCACGGCGATCACAGGTTTGAAATCATCATGGAGGCTCATCAAATGTCTTCCTTCTTCCGGAATTTGCTCAAATACAGGCAGTGCTCCAAAATGTGCTCCACCGAAGATTTTCCCTCCAGCCGGAGTGAAGGGTGACGGAAGATGGAGCGCCCGGGTTTGGCGTTCGCTTCGAACATCCATACATGTTCCTCCTGATCAATGCCCAGATCAAAGCCAATCTCACCAATCAGATGCTGGTGCTGGGATTCAATCGCCTGGGCCAGTGTAATAGCGACGGATTTGGCCTGCTGCAGAACCTCGCCCGCACGGTCCCCGAAGTTGCGGCTGAGCGCCTGTTCAGGCGTCATCAGAGAGCCGCCGTTTTTGATGTGTGTGGTGACACTTCCTCGTCCTGCTTTCTTGGCGCCGATGCCGACTACAACCCACTGATTGTTTCCGTTTTTATGCATATGGAAACGAAAATCAATAGGGCACTCGTCAATCTCGATCAGCCGTATTCCCTGCTGCACGACATAACCGCGCAGCTGTTTGCCATGTCTGCCTTGAAGCATGCGCATCAGACTGTTAAACGAGCCAAAGCGCAGCAGGGCATTGCCGCCTTTCTTGCGATAACGTGCAAAATATCCACGTTTGGGCGAATAGGTTAAACGATAGATTCCGTTTCCGAGACTGCCTGCGGTTGGTTTATAATAAACGAACTGATGCCGCTCCAGCATCTCCTTCATCTGTTCGACCGTTGGGTTGGTGATGGATTCCGGGATATAACGCCCTGCGGTCGGTTCGTTCTCCAGCAGTTTGTAAATATCCGATTTATTGAAGAAACTCCAGTTGAAAAAAGGGATTTTGCGGCGGATAAACCGTTCCCGCAGCTGATTGATCGCTGGTGAAAAATCGGAGCGGCGGCTCGGTAAACGATTGTAGACAACATCTGGCAGGGGTACGGTTCTGCGGAAAAAAGTGCCGCTCTCATTGAGAAAGTAACCGGAGACCGTCTCGTTCTGCCAGTTGATATCTCTCGGGGTGAAAGCATAGATATACGATTTGCGGCTTCCTTCACGAAGCAGCTGCTTGATAAAACCTGTTCGCGAACCAAACGGATTAGAGCTTGAAGAAGAACCGTCCGACAGCACCCCGATGAGTGGGCCAAGCTGCACTTCATCATTCTGGAGGTTGCGAAGATAGATGCTTCCGCGTTTGGGAACGTTCATCAAGTTACGGATGCCTGATGCCAGATACAGATGCTTACCGGCTTTGCGAATGGGCTTGATCGTGGCGGGCACGCGATCACGTCCAAAACGCAGGTGTATCGTCTTTTTGCCGGACAGATTGAGGCTTTTCATTAAAGCATTGGATACGTACACCACTTTTTCGGGTTTTTGGGTGAAATGCAGATTACAAAAGGTCAAACTCATGATTTATCCTCCTATCCTGAAAAACATCCTTGTGCTCCATGGCAAGCGGGCATTACAAACCTCAGCCGCCTGGAATCGGGATACGTTTCAGGCCAGCTTTGCTGGATGAATTCGGCATTTTCATTGGACGCGAAACGTCCGCGAGAACATACTGCTGCAGCAGATAACGGGCATAAGCAAGCGGTTGTGTATATGTCAGGGCATGCATGTGTTCATCTTGTGCTTCTGCAAATGAGGTGCGGCCTGGTTTTGAGTTTACTTCAATCAGCCACAGCTGTCCGTCTGCATCGGCTCCAAAATCAAGTCCGAGTTCCGCAAGTCTGCCGAAGCGGCTCTCCAGCAGCGGAGGGATGAGAGCGGCGTAATGTCTGATCTGCAGCAGCAGCGATGCAGTCCGGACCTTTCCGTACCGTTCGATAAGATATGCTTCTGCGGGATAGGCGTTACCGCCACCATGAAGATTGGAGGTGAGAGAGCCTTCAGCACCTTCCCGAACCATGCATCCCGTCAGTGCCCAGCGGCCCTGCCCATTTTTTTGAACCAGCGCCCGTATATCAAAAGCCCTTCCTTGATGGCTAAGCTCCAGATAAGGCTGCACAATCATCTTTTGTACAGCCTGATGTGATTCCAGCCAGGAAGATACGTCTTCCGCTTGATGAAATGTGATGCAAAAGTTTTCGTTGCTCGCAGTACGACCTTCCACAATCCAGGCAGATGGCGTTTCTCCCCTAGATAGGCGAAAGGTATTCCTGCCATGAGTTCCTGAAGCGGGTTTGAAAAACAAACCTTTGGGCCAGCGTGCAAGCCATATTTCCCAGGGAACAGGCCGCCTGGCCCTGGAAGTTGGAGCAAGCAGTCCTCGAAGCGTGGTTGACCTGGATAGAACGCGATGAACTTCCCATTTGCCGGGAAGAGCCGATGACCAGGATCGCTGATAAAGGCTGCAGCCAAGAGGTAAATACATCTCTAACTGCTGCCTTGCACCTCTGGAGAGAGGACGCAGGCAGCGATTCATCACCAGATCGAGGGAAGGAATACGAATGTTCTTCCACTGCTTCTGGTGATATACGTATCCTCTGCGAATGCTGCTTACGGCGAGGTCGGCCGGAATCGGAATAACGACAACTCGTATCCCGTATCGTGGGCTTTCCACACAGAGCTGACGGCAGAATCGTTCATCCGTGAAGAGAGGTGAGCCTTCCGCTTCGCGTACCAGAACCGCCATCGTGTCCTTCTTTGGTGATGATGTGTACATCAAGCTGCACCTCCGTTAGGGAATGAATGTTTAGAAACCGGCCAGATAGGTGGAGTATTCAAGCATAGCTTTGACCGAAGGGCGAATTTTGCTCTCGCTCAGCGGTGTATTATCATTTTTGGATGGTTTGGAATTCACCTCAAGCAGCCATACACGGCCACTTGTATCCAGGGCCAGATCAATACCGAGTTCACCAAAGTGGGCAGGGATGGCACTCTCAATGCCTTTGGCGATTTCCAGCGCAGCCGTATGAAGTCCTGCATATGCCGAAGCTTTGGCGGAACTGGACAGCTGTGTTTTGGCTACGGCATCTTTAACAGTGCTGAGGCTTCCGCCTCGCGCCAGATTGGAGACATAGTGACTGCCTCCGGCAATCCGGGCAACGATAGAGGTTACGCTCCATTTACCTGTCTTGTTTTTCTGCACGAGCGCACGGAAATCAACGGGTCTGCCGCTGTGATCAATCAGGGTCAGTCCTTGCTGGATCTGATAACGCGTTGTTTTCATTTTTCCAGACATGCTGGCATACAGTTTATCCAGAGAAGCATACGATTGTCTGCGGGTACCTCCGACACTTGTCGCCAGAGTCAGATATCCTCCTTCTGGCTGACGGGAGACCCGGATAATGCCTTTACCCAGTGAGCCGCGCACCGGCTTCAGAAAAATAACCGGATAACGCTGGCACATCGTCTTAAGGGTCGCTGATGATTTGAGCAGATGAGACTCGGGCAGCACCCGTTTGAGTGTCGGGATGGACTTGAGTGCGTCAAACACCTCGTTTTTGTCCAGAAACTTTTCATTGAAGGTGTGTGTGCCGTAAAGCGATTTTACTTCTTTCATAAAATGCTGTACGCTAGGTTTGTTCTCGAGTTTACGGGACGTCAGCCGATTATTGACCACATCTGCTACAGGCAGAACGGTCTTTTTCCAGCCGTCACTATACACCCAGCCTTTCATATAGCCGGTTACTGCTCCGATGTCCTCCGGTGTGAAAAAGGATACATAGGCGCCCTGCTTCCTGCAGGCGTGCACTAATTCCTGGCAGAACATCGTAATCGAGCCAAAGGGCCGATCGGGCTGTTCGGGGTAATCCCGGCTTACCATAACGCTGATGTAAGGTCCCAGGCGAAGCGTATGGCTGGAAGCACGGTAAGATACCCTCAGGACCGAACGAGGGACAAGGCCGGTTTTGCTGGCTACCGTCTGATTGAGTCGTAATCCGTCATACCGGGGAACCGGAATAACAGTAACTTCGCGGCGGTAAGAACCGAATTGCAGCTGAAGAGGTCTTCCCGAAGGAATCTTTAGAGCCTTGAGGACCCCTTCGCCCAGCATGATGACGTCGTCCTGCAGGATGCCCGAGCCGGTAACCTGTATCGTTACTTTTTTAGTGGACATCACGGATCTCCTTCCGGGCGGCAGCTTGATGTCTGATCTTGAAGTTGAACGGCATCTGAACATGGCATGTGCTTCATCATATGAGGACATATACCCCTTGGTGATTGACCCAACCGGAATTAAATGTGTTTGATTCAGGGCGTTTTTGGGCGGCCTGATCCAGAACCTTTTGTTTGAGAACATACACTGCGTGTTCCGGCACGGAAGAACAACAATTAGAGGAGGAATTATAGTGAATATTTATGACAAAGCCAATGATCTGGCAAAAGCACTGAGAGAAAGCGGAGAGGTGGAAGAGATTACCTCTGCGATGAAATTGATTGAGGCTGATCCAGAGGCCAAAGCGATGCTGGATAACTTCCGCAACCAGCAGATGGAACTGCAGCAGCGCATGATGAGCGGAGATATGCCGGCACCGGACGAGATGGAAAAAATGGAGAAGCTCTTCGAGGTATTGAGTCTGAACCTGAACATCCGCCGCCTGTTTGATGCAGAGCGCCGCCTTAGTGTAATTATCGAGGATGTAAACAAAATTATCGCTGACAGCCTGGCTCATTTGTACGGCGGAGCTGAAGCCTAAGGGATTAGCTCGATAAGCACTAATCTGTCCGGTTTTTTTCTCTGATCCTCTCATATTCCCTCTGAATCGTTCATAGACTAGCTATATATGGAACGAAGGAGCTGTGAATAGTGAAGAGGTTGAAAAAAACAAAACATGTGATCTATCTGCTGATTGCACTGTCAATGTTGGTGATTGCACTTCCACGCATATCCTTTGCGGGCGGAATGGACTGGGTTAATATTTTTGGCATCGTATGGGTGCTGTTTTCCCTGTTAATCGTAGGTGCTCATCTGCATTTCATTCTTGGTGTGGATGAAGAGAAGAAACGTGCGCTGGAAGCTGTGCGCCGGGCGAAGCTGCGGCAGTGGGAGATGAAACTGCTGGACAAGCAGGAACGGAATGAGTCCAGCGTAATATGAGTCATGGACTGCACCGGAATAAGACCGAAATCCTGGATCAATAAGGATTTCGGTCTTTATTTGTAAGCAGGCGCATTGTGTTTTCTGAAGATTCAGGTCTGGGGCAGGGATGGGGTTAATTTCCTATAATCGTGTTATAATAGATACAGTATAGTACAGATGCAACCTTGGGGGTGGTACAGATGGACGGACAGGAAGAAAACGTCACGAAGCATGAACAGCTTCTCCAGCATATTGAACAGTTGAAGGTAGGCAGCAAAATTTCGGTGCGCGGACTCGCGCGTGAATTGGGCGTAAGTGAAGGAACTGCTTATCGCGCGGTCAAAGAGGCGGAGAATTTCGGACTGGTTGTAACCAAAGAGAGAATTGGAACCGTGCGAATTGAAAAAAGACCTCGAGGCATGTCGGAGCAGCTGACTTTTGCCGATGTTGTCACCATTGTAGAAGGGCATGTGCTGGGAGGGAACGAGGGGCTGCCGAAGCCGCTGCACAAGTATGTGATCGGGGCGATGAAAGAACAGGCGATGGCTCGTTACATTGATGCTGGAAGTCTGCTGATTGTTGGTAACAGGGAGGATGCACATTCACTCGCACTGGAGCAGGGGGCTGGTGTGTTGATTACCGGCGGCTTTGGCACAAGCAGAGACGTGAGGCTGAAGGCTGATGAGCTTGGACTGCCTATTATATCTTCCAGACATGATACGTTTACCGTAGCTTCGATGATTAACCGAGCCATTTTTGACCGGCTGATTAAGAAAAAAATCATGCTCGTAGAGGATATCATCGGGCAAAAACCTCGGCTGCAGGTACTCAAAGTAACGAGTTCTGCCGCAGACTTTCATACGCTGGTGTCGGAGACCGGAGAGCATCGTTTCCCAGTTGTAGATGAGTGGAACCGGGTCATCGGGATCGTAAGTTTGAAGGATGTTAGTGAGCTGCAGGCTGATCAAAGCATTGAAAAATGTGTAATCCGCCGCCCGGTCACCGCTTCCCTGCAAACGTCTCTTGCTTCTGCTGCGCAGATCATGACCTGGGAAGGGATCGATTTTCTGCCGATTGTGGACCGCAACCGCAAGCTGATTGCTTCCGTCACACGCAAGGAAGTGCTGCAGGCTATGCGGGATGCTCAGAAGCAGCCCCAGCTTGGCGAGACGTTTGATCATTTGATCTGGAATGGATTTGCCGAGGAACGCGGAGAGCAGAATGAACTGCTGTTCCATGGTTTTATCATCCCCCAGATGGCTACGGATCTCGGTACGATCTCGGAAGGTGTGCTGCTGAATGTCATGACACAAGCAGCAAGAAGAGCAGCTTGGGACGTCACCGGCAACGACCATGTGGTTGATAATGTAACGACTTATTTTGTCCGTCCGGTGCAGATTGAGGATCAGATTATGGTGCGCCCCATGATTCTGGAGATGAGCCGACGGACATGCAAAATGGATATTGTCATCTCTCGCGAGGGCAGTGTGGTATGTAAAGCAGTCATGACCCTTCAGTCCATAGATCATGCATAGGTTAATAATAATACTTCACATATAAGGCGAATATGGTGAAGTACAGAGCGCATAGAAAAAGAGAGCATCCCGATCTGGTGTCAGACGGACCGTTGATCTGCTGTGAGAAATCCACAGCGCAGCATACGCATTCATCGTTAAAATGTTGAATGCACACGGCTTGTCTTATCCACCCTATAATTCGGAGGCGCTCTCTTTTTGGTTGGATTTGGATTATCCAGATCACCTGAATGGGAAGACGCTATGCAGGGATATCTCCGGAATGCTGTCTGAGCCTGGCGTAATAACTGCGGTTCCGAATTCCGGCAAACACGTTGTAGGCCCCCATCACCAGGAAAAGCGCTTCCACAACGACCGAAAGTGTAGAGCCTGTGAACACAAACATCAGGATCAAGGAGAGAATGACGAGCATGCACCCCATCCAGATATTTGTCCAGGAACGATATAAGCCTGCATCATTTTTGTCAGAGGTCCGGCGTGAACGGATGCTGTTCACTGCAGAACAGATCATCGCAATCGCGAAGAGGGCGATGAGAACATACTTGAATACTTCAATCAACACGCAGAAGCAGCTCCTTTTCTGAGAAACATATACTGCCCTTATTGTAGCATGTGCACATGCAGACAAGGGCAGTTTTTTTATAGTTTTCCCAGGTCTATGCCGGAACGTGCATCCGAATCTGTACCCAAACCTGCAGGACACCTTCCATGACAAGCATCGTCTTGACCTGCACGGAATACTCTTTTTCCCTGACCTTATAAATTTTTTGGTTAAGCATGATGCGTGTCATTTTGCTGTATTCGTCAATGTTGAATACATCTCTTCCCCGCAGAACCTCGAGTTCATCCCCGAGTTTCTGCAGCATCAGTTTCAGAGAGGCCTCGTCCGGACCTCGATCAGACTCTTCTGCACGGACTTTGATTTCCTTGATGACCGTTTGGCGTTTGCTGTATTTTTTCAGTGTTTTGATATCCTCCTCGTTCTGGTGCAGCTGCAGCTGCAGCTCCTGATTGTTCAGCCACAGCTTGTTGTAACTGAGGTGAAATACACCATTGTACACGACACATCCAGTGATTATTCCGAGCACAAATACGGCAGTCATGCGCATCAGGGGACGGTAACGGGAGAAGGGAGGCAGCCTCATGCAGGGTCATCACGGATCATATTAACTCCGGCCCCCTCCGCACACCCATTTCACCAGTTCCGTTCCCATATGTGCCCCCATAAAGGCCGAGATCAGATACAGGATTTGTTTGACTGCCGGTGACAGATTGCCATCCAGAAAATTGCTCTCAATCACACGCATCGGATCGATCGTACCACCCACAGCGGCAGCAAGAGCCCATATTTTGATCTTGCCGGAAATATCGAGCATGGTTTGTGTGGGAGGCTGGAGAGAAATGACCGCACCTATACCTCCGAGCATTGCACCGCCCAACACAATTCCAAATGCAATAAAAAAATCAAGGATGGCTTTGGACAAAAAAGTGCTCACTGGAAACACCCCTTTCAGACCCAGCCGCACACCTCCTGTCTTGGATGAGCAGCAGGGAGAGCAGCTTGTACTTCTATTGTATGGGCGAGCCCCCTGGCGTTATGATAAAATAGAATAATAAACTCTTTTTATAATGTGAGAGATTTAAATTCGAGCTGAAATCATTCATATAGACGCATGTTAGTCTTATTTCGAATTATTCGTTATACGTACATTAGGGCAGCACACTGCTGAGGTGCAGCGTGCTGCCACTGTAAGCGGGGAAAGGAAGTTAAAACATGAGTTCTTTTGTGCATTTGCATGTTCACAGTGAATACAGTTTGCTGGACGGCGCTGCGCGTATTCCGGATCTCGTGGATAAAGCCGCTGATCTGGGAATGACGACACTTGCGCTGACCGATCATGGCGTGATGTACGGTGCAATCCCATTTTATAAAGCCTGCATGGAACGTGGAATTAAACCGATTATCGGCTGCGAGGCATACATGACGGCAGGTTCCCGGAAAGAGCGGGGAAGCCGCAAAGACCAGCCAATCTACCATTTGATTTTGCTGGCAAAGAATATGACAGGTTACCGGAATTTAATGAAGCTGAGCTCGATAGGGCATCTGGAGGGCTTTCATTACAAACCGCGTATTGATATGGAAAGTCTGGCTGCGCATCACGAGGGCATCATCTGCTTGAGCGCCTGCCTGGGTGGGGAAGTACCTCAGCATCTGCTGCATGGACGTGAAGAAGAGGCGCGCCGTGCAGCGATGCGTTACAAACATATTTTTGGACCCGACTTTTATCTGGAACTGCAGGATCACGGGCTGGCGGAGCAAAAAAGAGTCAACCCCCAGCTGATCAAGCTGGCAGCGGAGCTGGAAATCCCGCTTGTGGCGACAAATGACGCCCATTATCTGTCTGAAGAGGATGCAGAACTGCAGGATGTGCTGATCTGTATCGGTACAGGCAAAACAGTAGATGATGAAACGCGTTTGCGGATCGGAACGAACCAGCTGTATTTGAAGAGCGGAGAACAAATGGCCCGTCTGTTCCCTCATGTGCCGGAAGCTGTTGCTAATACGGTGCGTATTGCGGATGCCTGCGAGCTGAAGCTGGAATTCGGCAAATCCATTTTGCCCGAATACCGACCGATGCCTGATGGCTTGACACCATCCGCATATTTGCGTCAGCTGTGTCAAGAGGGCATGACCGCACGTTACGCAGAGACGGACCGCTGGAATGACGCAGCGCTTCGAGCAGAGCTGGAGCAGCGGCTGGACTATGAGCTGCGCGTTATCGACAGTATGGGGTTCTCGGATTATTTCCTGATCGTGTGGGATTTTATCGCTTATGCCCATAGTCAGGGCATTGTGACGGGCCCCGGACGGGGCTCATCTGCAGGCAGTCTCGTTGCGTATACACTGCGTATCACGGATGTTGACCCGATGAAATATAATCTGCTCTTCGAACGATTTCTGAATCCTGAGCGGATATCGATGCCCGATATTGATATCGACTTCAGTGATGAGCGGCGTGACGAGGTTATTGATTACGTGGCAGATAAATACGGCAAAGCCCATGTTGCCCAGATTATTACGTTTGGAACAATGGCAGCCCGGGCTGCAGTCCGAGATGTTGGGCGGGCGCTGAATGTGCCTTATGGGGAAGTGGACAAGGCTGCGAAACTGATTCCTGCACAGCTGGGCATTAACATTGAACGAGCAATGGAAGCTGCGCCGGAGCTGAAGGCGCTGTATGAGACCAAACCCAAGACACGTGAGCTTCTCGATATGGCAATGAAGGTGGAAGGCATGCCTCGTCATGCTTCCACGCATGCTGCGGGTGTCGTCATTTCACGAGATCCGCTGACGGATGCCGTTCCACTGCAGGAAGGCAGCGAAGGAACAGCTTTGACGCAGTACTCCATGGAAAATCTGGAATCGATCGGGCTGCTTAAGATGGACTTTCTCGGCCTACGCACCCTCTCCATTATAGAACGCTGTCTGCGCTGGATAGGGGAGCGTGAAGCAATCCCCGACTTCGCACGAATTGCTGACGATGACTCACTCACTTATGAGATGCTGGGACGCGGCGATACGATGGGTGTATTCCAGTTGGAGTCAGCAGGTATGCGCCGGGTGTTGAAGGAAATGAAGCCAAGTGTGTTTGAAGATATTATTTCCGTACTGGCGCTGTATCGTCCAGGTCCGATGGAGTTTATTTCGAAGTATATTCAAGGCAAACACGGGCAGATTGAAGTGGATTATCCACACGGTGATTTGGAGCCAATTCTGAAAGATACGTACGGTATTATCGTCTATCAGGAGCAGATCATGCAGATCGCATCCCGTATGGCAGGTTTTTCTCTGGGAGAAGCGGATTTGCTTCGTCGAGCCGTTTCCAAGAAAAAAAGAGAAGTACTCGATCTGGAACGAGGCCACTTTGTTCAGGGCAGTCTGAAACAGGGATACAGCGAAGCTGAAGCAGATCTTGTTTACGATATGATCGTCAAATTTGCCAATTACGGCTTTCCGCGTGCTCACGCAGCGGCATATGGTGTGCTTGCATTCCAAACTGCATATCTGAAGGCGCATTATCCCGTTCATTTCATGGCCTCTATGCTTACCGCTGTTATGGGCAGCCATCGGAAGGTTGCAGAATATGTTGTCGAATGCCGTCACATGCAGATTGATGTGCTTCCGCCGGATGTGAATGAGAGCGGCATTTTATTTACACCTGTTTTTGGCTTGTCTGCTGTGAAGGAGATGGGTGAAAGCAGCAGATCAGGTAAGACGGAGAAAGATAACCAGAACGGCGCTGAGGGTGTGGAAACAGGGACTGGAGAAAGGTCCGCGGAAGGGCATGAAACGAGTTACGGTGTCTCCAATCTTAATGATGATGAACATGCTGAGTATGGTGAGGCACCTTTACCGGATGATCCTGGACCCATGCCGAATGATGGCGAATTTATGCGGGATGATGTATTTGTCAGCGTAAATGAAGGGAACGGGGACGGTTGGCAGGCGTCGTCGACTTTGCCTGACTCCAAAGCGTCGAAGCACCCGTCAGACCCGGGTCTGGTAAGCGTTTCTGCCTCCGACAAAGTGCAGGCCCATCAGGAGCAGGATGACGTGCATAAGCAGAACCACGATCAGACCCATGGACAGAAGCAGCATGAGGAAACTGAATTACTTTCTGAAAATGGTCAGGATGCCGCTGCTGCGAATGCAGCAGGAGGCGGAGATCAGGCCGATATCTTATTGTCTTCCGGAGCAATTCGTTTTGGGCTCGCTGCCGTGAAAAATGTGGGTACGCAGGCTATGGAAAGCATTATGGCTGTAAGGCAGGAAAAACCTTTCGACAGCTTGCTCGATTTTTGTCGGCGAGTAGATCTGAGGGTGTGCAACAAACGTGTTATTGAATCGCTGATTCAGGCAGGTGCGTTTGACAGTCTGCCCGGTCACCGTGCGCAGCTGCTGGCTATGCTGGATGAGACGGTAGAAGCAGCCCTGAAATGGCGCAAGGAACGTGAGGATCTGCAGATTCAGCTGTTTGATTTTGTTGAGACGCCCAACTGGGAGATTGAATATCCTGAAATCCCGCCGTTCTCGGCGAGCCAGCAGTTGGAGCTGGAACGTGAACTGCTCGGTCTGTATCTGTCCGGTCATCCACTGGATGATTACGAAGATCTACTAGGATCGAGTGGAGCTGACCGGATCATGGAATTGACGGAGGCGGCTGACGATACGATGGCCGTCGCCGCAGGGATGGTGGTGTCCGTGAAGTCGATTACGACGAAACAGGGCAAATCTATGGCGTTCATGGAGCTGGAAGACCAAGTCGAACGCTGTGAAGTGGTTCTCTTTCCCGAGGTATGGCGGCGAAGCCAACAGCATGTCGGGAAAGGTGAACTGCTTGTCGTGCGGGCCAAGGTGCAGCAGCAGGACGAAGGGTTCAAGCTGCTGGCTGAGGAAGTGGCGCCGCTGACACCGGCGGCACTGGAACAGCAGCGTGCGCGCGCCGCGAGCGCCGCGGCAGGCCCGGCGACGGCGGCGCTTCGCGCCCGGCGCAGGCGGCTTCGCCGCAGCGGCCGGTGGGCGCGGGAACCGCAGCGCAGCGCAGCGGGGCAGGTACAGGCACCGCCGCAGCTGGCGCACGCACGCGCAGTGCAGCGCCTGCGGCTGGCAGCGCGGGGCCGGGCAGCACGCCGCGCGGGGCCGAGCAGCGGGTGTTCGTGAAGCTCACCCCGCAGGCCGAAAAACCCGAGCTGCTGGTGCGTCTCAAAGAGCTGCTTCAGCAGCATCCCGGCCCGGTGGCGACCGTGCTCTTCTACGAGCAGCATCAGAAGCTGCTCGCCCTGAGCGACGCCTACCGGATCAAACCTTCACCAGCACTGTTCTCCGAAATGGAGAAGATGCTCGGTGAAGGGACAGTCAAAATCAAATAAGAGCTGAAGCAGGTGATGCCCCCGCCTTCAGCCCGGATGTCCGCCGTTCAAGATCTGGAACGACGGACATTCTTTTTTTACCTGCACTTGATGGAATAGATATGGTAACAGAACCAGTTGTTTCGGCTTGAAGGTGTACATTCACACATTTTATGAACATTTTGGGAGACTGCTGCATACACTTGAGAACACCGTAGGACCTTGAGGTCCTCGGGGGATTGATGCGGGAGGTCGAGATATGTCATATGAGATCGTGGAAGCCATGCTGGCTCGGCGGGGTGTACAGATTGATGCCATCGCAGCAATTGTATATCGTCTGCAAAAGGGGTACCACCCGGAACTGACCATGGACGACTGTGTAACCAGCGTAAAATCCGTTTTGCAAAAAAGAGAGGTACAGTATACGCTGTATACCGGCATTGCACTTGACGAACTGGCTGAAAAAAAGCTTCTGCCTCAGCCGCTGCAGGCTATTATGGAAGCAGATGAGTCCCTGTACGGAGTGGACGAGACTCTGGCTTTGGGGATAACCCATGTGTATGGCATGATTGGTTTAACCAGTTTTGGTTACCTTGACAAAGAAAAAATAGGCGTTATTCATGATCTGAATGAACACCATTCGGCTGTTCACGTCTTTCTGGATGATCTGGTCGCAGGTCTTGCGGCTGCAGCCTCTGCCCGGATTGCTCACAAAAATATTAAAGCCAAGAAATACCCCTCCGACCTGTAAAATACAGTAATTAAGCTCAGTATTTAGCGGTTATCCTATCAACCTGCCCAAGAGAATCAGGGGCGGCCGTGGCTGCCCCGCAGGGTTCCTTCCCTTTTAATTATGTCTGCGAATTAAATCACATTCCTATAACCATCTAGCCTGCCGGATACGGACCAATGTCTCGAATAATCCGATTTTCTCCCTAAAGGTCCCCAACCCTTCCTTGCAGAAAAAAACGGAGGTATGGTATCATTAGTCCAATATACGGGCTCTGAACATTAGCTTAGGGGGCGGACATGGCATGTGGACGGTGATTTACATTGCGCCGACAGCAAAGGTTGCGGACAAGATCAAGACCAAGCTTTCGGAAGAAGGTTTTCTGGTACAGACCCGTCCCATCAGTTTATCCAAGCAGCAATATGAGATTCGCGTCCCTTCTGGGGAGTTGGAAGAGGTTCAGGAAGTGTTAAATTCTATTTTGCATTCCTGATTCACTCGATATTGAAGTGCCTTGGCAGATGACAAAAAAGTACCATCGGTACATAAGGGACTGACCGCGGAAGCGGAGAGAGGAATCGACTTGCATGTGTGTATGCTGCTGTCCTTCCTTCTTTTTTTGTTAATCGGTTATTGCAGGCTGCATCAATTGTGCGGAGAGAAACCGCTGATTTTTGCCTTGTGCCGACGGCTTTTTTAGTTGTGGATGTCGGGCAGGTTCTACGGCATTGCATGAGTTATAAGCGTAAGCGGTTCACCGCAGCATGCAGATCAGGCTGTTGTATGCAGCCGACTGCAAACTGCGGCCATCAAATCAATGGCTGGAGAGGTGTAGTTGTGTTCAAAGATATATTTCAAAAGAAACGGAAGTACGCTACCATACCTTCCGAGCGTGCGGTTCCAGGTGAACGTCAGGAAGCCGTGGAGCGCCCAAAACGTGAAATTCCCGAAGGGCTGATGAACAAGTGCAGCAAATGCGGCACGATTCAATATAGCAAGGAATTGGAGAAAAACCTGAAGGTATGTCCTGCGTGCGGATACCATATGCGCCTCAATGCGATGGAACGTATTGCGATGGTTTTGGACGAAGACGGTTTTGTTGAGCATGATGCCGATATGGTATCGGTAGACCCGCTCGGCTTTCCGGGATACAGTAACAAACTGGAGCAGCAGCGCCTGAAATCGGGTTTAAAGGAAGCCGTAATTACAGGAGAAGGCACGATTGAAGGGCTGCCTGTCGTTGTCGCTGTGATGAGCTTTGATTTCTTCACAGGCAGCATGGGCTCCGTTGTAGGGGAGAAGATTACCCGTGCGGTTGAACATGCCATAGAGAAGAAACTTCCTTTGATTATTTTCTCTACTTCTGGCGGCGCTCGGATGCAGGAGAGCATCCTGAGTCTGATGCAGATGGCGAAAACAAGTGCAGCTTTGGCCCGTTTGGACGAACAGGGCGGGCTTTACATTTCCGTTATTACCGATCCGACGACAGGCGGAGTCTCGGCTAGTTTCGCGAGCCTTGGCGATATTATTATCGCTGAACCTGGCGCTGTATTCGGTTTTGCAGGCAGAATTGTTATTGAACAGACCATTCGTCAGAAGCTGCCGGATGATTTCCAAACCGCAGAATTCAACCTCCAGCATGGCCAGCTGGATATGGTTGTTCACCGGAAAGAACTTCGGACAACCCTTGGCAAGCTTCTCGATATGCACAGTGAAAAGGGAGGGGTCTAAATGGCGGGTGGTTTGCCATATGAAGCGCCTCTGATTGAGATGCGCAAAAAAATTGAAGAACTCGTTCAGTTCGGACAGGAAAAAGGGATCGATTTTACCGAAGAGATCGCCCGTCTGGAGGAACGTTATCATAGACTGGAAGAAGAGATTTACACAGGGATTACGGCAGCTCAAAAAATGCATTTGGCTCGTCACCAGCAGCGTCCAACCGCCCTGGATCTGATCCAGCTGATCTTCACTGACTTTATCGAACTGCACGGTGATCGTATGTTTGGCGACGATCTCGCGGTTATTGGCGGACTTGCCAAGCTGAATGGACAAACCGTAACGGTTATCGGACAGCAGCGCGGAAAAGATACGAAGGATAACATCGCTCGCTTCTTTGGGAGTGCTCATCCCGAAGGTTTCCGTAAAGGGCTGCGTCTGATGAAACAGGCAGACAAATTTGGACGTCCGATTATTACGTTTGTTGATACTAAAGGAGCGTATCCGGGTAATACTGCAGAAGAGAGAGGACAATCGGAAGCGATTGCCCGGAACCTGATGGAGATGGCCAAACTCTCGGTTCCTGTCATCGTTGTTGTCATCGGCGAAGGTGGAAGCGGCGGTGCACTGGCTATGGCTGTAGGTAACCGTGTGCTCATGCTTGAACATGCCATTTATTCGGCGATTTCTCCTAATGGCGCGGCTTCGATTCTTTGGAAAGATGCATCCAAGGCAGATCAGGCAGCGGAAGCGATGAAAATTACGGCGAAAGACCTGCTGGAGATGGAAGTCATCGAAGAGATTATTCCCGAACCGCGCGGCGGGGCCCACCGGGACTATGATGGAGCTGCATCAGCAATTTTCGAAGCTCTCGTTCGACATCTGCATGAGATGCAGGGATGGAGTGCAGAACAGCTGAAACAGGATCGTTATGAGAAATTCCGCAAAATCGGTTCCGTGACGTTTGAAGCACCAGCCCCTGCGGCAGAATCTGCGGTAGAGAGCGAGTCTATGGACGAAGCAGCCTCACAAACGGGGTCAGATTCCATTCAGGTAGAAGCATCAGAACAGCCGCTCCAAGCAGAGCCTGTGAGAAATTTGTCGGGAAATGCAGAATAATGTGACGAATTTCCTATACAAATGATCGAAAGTATAGTAAATTAAATAGTTGGAAAAAGAAAAATAGAGATATAAAGATAGACCTTTAAAATCGGAGGAAACCCAAAATGCGCAAAACGAAAATTGTATGTACGATTGGTCCATCCAGTGAATCCCTGGAGAATACCAAGAAACTGATTATGGCTGGCATGAACGTAGCCCGTCTGAACTTCTCCCACGGTGATTTCGATGAGCACGGCGGACGGATCGTAGCGATTCGCCAAGCATGTGAAGAGCTGAACAAAACCGTAGCAATCCTGCTGGACACCAAAGGACCGGAAATTCGGACAGGTAAACTCGAAGTGGAGCCGATTGAACTGGTACAGGATGAGTACATCACTTTGACTACAGAAGAAATTCTGGGAACCAAAGATCGTCTTTCCATTACGTATGCAGACCTTCCTAAGGATGTTGAAGCTGGATCGACCATTTTGATCGACGACGGTCTGATCGGACTGACTGTGGTAGAAGTTCAGGGCACTGAAATCAAATGCCGTATCGTTAACGGCGGTACAATCAAAAGCAAAAAAGGTGTTAACGTACCGGGTGTTGCGATCTCGCTGCCGGGTATCACTGAAAAAGACGCTAACGATATCGTGTTTGGTATTGAGCAGGGAATCGATTTCATCGCGGCTTCTTTTGTACGTAAAGCCAGCGACGTTCTTGAAATTCGTGAATTGCTTGAGAAACACAACGCAGGTCACATTCAAATTATCTCCAAAATTGAAAACCAGCAAGGTGTTGACAACCTGGACGAAATCCTTGAAGTGTCTGACGGCCTGATGGTTGCTCGTGGAGACCTGGGTGTAGAGATTCCTGCTGAAGAAGTACCTCTGGTACAGAAACGCATGATCGAAAAATGTAACGTTGCAGGTAAACCGGTTATTACAGCTACACAAATGCTGGATTCCATGCAGCGCAACCCGCGTCCGACTCGTGCAGAAGCAAGTGACGTAGCAAATGCGATCTTTGACGGCACTGACGCAATCATGCTGTCTGGTGAGACAGCTGCTGGTAAATACCCGGTGGAATCTGTACTGACCATGTCCCGTATTGCTGAAAAAGCGGAATCCGCTCTGCCTTACCAAGAGCTGTACTTGAAACAACGTGTTGCACAGCAAACGACTGTAACCGAAGCGATCAGCCAATCCGTTGCTCTTTCCGCTCAAGATTTAAACGCAAAAGCGATCATTACTTCCACGGAATCCGGACATACGGCACGTATGATCTCTAAATACCGTCCAGAAGCACCGATCATTGCCGTGACGACAGAAGACAGAACGTCCCGTCGTCTGGCACTTGCTTGGGGTGTAACACCAGTTAAAGGTAGACTGGTTGATTCTACGGATGCTTTGTTTGAAAATGCAATTGAAGGCGGCGTGAAATCCGGTCTGGTCAAAGAAGGAGACCTGGTTGTGATTACAGCGGGTGTACCTCTGGGCCGTTCGGGTTCTACGAACCTGATCAAAGTAAGCCAAATCCCGAACAACGCTTAAGTTCGAGTGTTTTGGAAAGTAACAGGAGAGAAGCAATGGGGCTAGATGTCCCGTTGCTTTTTTTCCATCTTCATGACACGATTCTGCGACTTCATGCGTATGAATGGTAGAGCTAAGGAGGCGGATTAGGTGCAAAAAGAGAGCAGTGGTGATTGGTATACGGCCCGTCTACGTGTGCGTTATCAGGAAAGCGATCAGATGGGAGTTGTCTACCATGCGAACTACCTGAACTGGTTTGAGATCGGCCGTACGGAGATGATTCGCCAAATGGGGTATACATATCGTAAAATGGAGGAACAGGGATTACTGCTTCCTGTAACCGGGTTGGATGTGAAGTATCACAAACCTGCACGGTATGATGACGAGATTATCATCTTTACTCGAATTGCCGCCTTTAGCGGCCTGCGTTTGAGTTACGAGTATGACATAAGACGTATGGCTGAAGCACCTGATGTTCCGCTCGACGCCGGGGAGCGGGTATGGTCTCATAACGAATCCCTTCCGGGTGAACGATTGGTGACCGGTTCTACCCAGCATGTATGGGTGAATACAGACTGGAAGCCAGTCAGGCTGGATAAAACAGCTCCTGAGCTTTACAGCGTGCTCGCAAAAGTGTGGCTTTCAGGAAAGGAGTAACCTAGCAATGCGAAAATGGATGTGGGCATTACTATTAATTATTCCGGTCATTGAGTTGTTTGGTTTCATTCTGATGAGTGACTGGATCGGGGCCGGAAAAACACTGCTTCTCATGATACTCACGTCCTTGATTGGTATAGCCATGCTGCAGTTTGAAGGGCGAAAGGTATTAATGGATGCCAAGATGGAGATGGAACGTGGTAAGGTGCCTGGCCGTAAAATGGTCGATGGTCTTTTTGTATTTGTCGGTGGTTTCCTGCTGTTAATACCTGGTTTTGTGACCGATCTGATTGGTTTTACATTGGTTTTTCCGTTAACACGTCCGGTATACCGGCTGTTCTTCCTGGGCTGGTTGGAAAAAAAGATGAGAAATGGCAGCATTACGTTTTACCGGCGTCCGAAGTGAACATTGATGCATCTATAAAATGCATGTTTAGAAGTCATGCACGAACTCCAAGCATGAATCTCTGGTATTAGAAAACATGCATCTTCACACCAAAAGCTCCGTTCCGCAGATCTGTTTTGCCGGAACGGAGCTTTTTTGGCGCAGTCTGCGTATTACCGAACATGTCTAACCCCTGAATCAGGCTCATTGGCCCTCATCGGACTCTGCCGTTGATGATGTAGGTTCTCAAATCGCGCAGCACATTAGCGCGGTTAAAAGCGTCTAGGATAACCAGACTCACCGGACCGATAATCAGCCCGAGCACTCCAAACAGCTTCAAACCAACAAACATACCCACTAACGTAGCAAGGGGGTCAAGGCCAACACTGCTGGCAAGGACCTTCGGTTCAATGATCTGCCGGGCAATGAGCAGGATGAGATAGATGACACTAATGCCGATGCCGAGGTAGAGATCTCCGTTCATGAACAAATATGCAGCCCAAGGCACCATAATCAGCCCAACCCCGAGATAAGGAAGCAGATCGACCAGACCGATGAGCAGCGCGATTGTGAAGGCGGAGTTGACCTGCAGGATCAGCAGTCCAATCATGACGAAAAGAGCTGTAATCGAGATCATGATAAGCTGTGCGCGTGCATAACCAAAGAGTGCTTTTTGGAGATCATTCCAGATATCAGAGATCGGTTTGCGAACAGCGGACGGAACCCAGCCGGAGACCGTTATGCTGTGCCGTGTCCAGCTTTTGCTAATGAAGAATGTAGATAACAGCACCACGATGAGAACTGCACCCATATTAGGCAGGGAGGTCAGCAGGTTTAGAATCAGGTTGAAAAAACCAGTGACAAGGTCGCTTACCGCTGTTCCGACGGTCTCCGTTGTTTTGCTGATATTGCTGTTAATGGTTTCTTGATAGTTCGGGTTTTCTTTGTAGAAATCGTTAATCTGCGTAATCAAACTTTGAATGGTATCGTTCTGTGTCCAGCGTACAAACGTTTCTTTGATTTCGTCTACATGCAGATCGAAGCTGGTGGTTAGCGAGATGACTTCCTTAACCATGCGGGTGACGGCAGCAGACAAGATGACAGCAATTGCACCAAAATATAATATCAGTGACAAGGTGACTGCAAGCCAGCGCGGGAAACGTAGTCTGTTCTGGAGCAGCTTCACGAGCGGATTCATGGCATAAGCAATAATCCAGGCAATGACAAAAGGATATAACAGCGGGAACAGCAGATATATGGCTGCGGCGATCAGAAGGGCAGCGATAATAACCCATAGACCGCGAAGCAGACGTTTGAGAATGATTCGATCCAATTATCAACTCTCCTTTATTCAGTCAAGAGCTTATCTTAATTAATATAGAGCAATCATAAGCTTTTGAAACGCAAAACGAACTTGCTGCAGCAGTACACCGTATGGTTTATGGAGGATCGTCTGCCTAGCGTATGCCTGAAGCTGCCTAATTATAGCAATCCACTACGGCTGCCGAATGAATTGTTGAATACACATTAAATGTAAACCCTGCTTGTGTAAAGGTTTTCAAAAATGCTTTATCACTCCGATAAATATGTTTGATGTGCGAATGAACTCTCATCATGTTCACATAAACGACAAAATCCAGTATGATGATATAAGTAAATACCGATTGACAGATAAGAAAACCGAATTTTGACAACTTAGGTCATTTTTAAAATGAAACGGTTTACAAAAGAGGTTAGGTGCATTTCGGCACTGATATGACTTAGAATGATTCCTGATTTCGCTTATTAAAGGAGAGATGTAATATGACAGCTACCAAAGGTCTGGAAGGCATCGTTGCAACAACCTCTTCGATCAGCTCTATTGTAGACGGTGTGCTTACATACCGTGGATACGATATCGATGATTTGGCTGAACATGCGAGTTTTGAAGAAGTTGCTTATCTGCTCTGGTTTGGCAAGTTGCCGACAGCAGATGAATTGAAGTCACTTCGTAAAAGTCTGAGCGATTACGCGCCGATTCCAAGCGAATTGATCGCCCAAATCAAGTTGTATCCAAAAAACATCAGCACGATGGCAGCTCTACGCTCTGCAGTCTCCGCACTTGCGCTCTATGATGAGCAAGCCGACGAGATGACAGAAGCCGCGAACGAAAACAAAGCAGTGAAGCTGCAGGCGCAATTGCCAACAATTGTAGCGGCGATCTCACGTATTCGTAAGGGGCAGGAGCCTGTCGCTCCAAAAGAAGGCGCTTCCATCGCTGAGAACTTTTTATACATGATGACAGGAGAAGAACCTTCCGAAACGGCGGTAAAAGCACTTGATCAGGCACTTGTTCTGCATGCGGATCACGAGCTGAATGCTTCAACATTTGCTGCCCGCGTTACGGTAGCGACCCTATCTGATATTTACTCAGGCGTAACTTCTGCGATCGGTGCACTTAAAGGGCCGCTGCATGGTGGCGCAAACGAAGCTGTTATGAAAATGCTGGACGAGATCGGTACACCGGATCGTCTGGAAGCGGCTATTCAGGAGAAATTGAATAACCGTGAGAAAATCATGGGCTTCGGACACCGCGTGTACAAGAACGGTGACCCGCGTGCGAAGCATTTGCAGAAGATGTCCAAAGAACTGGGTGAGATGAACAACGATACCCGTTTGTATGAGATGTCCGTGAAGATTGAGGAAATCGTGACAGGTCAAAAAGGATTGAAGCCCAATGTCGACTTCTATTCCGCTTCAGTATATACGCAGCTGAAGATTGATCAGGAATTGTTCACACCGATCTTTGCGATCAGCCGTGTGTCCGGTTGGACAGCGCACATTCTGGAGCAGCTTGCAGATAACCGCATCATTCGTCCGCGTGCCGAGTACACAGGTCCAACGGATCAAAAGTATGTTTCTATCGATCTTCGCTAAACGACAGCAAAAACAGTATAATCATATAGATGAGGTGAGGGGCTTGTGAATATGAGGCTGTACTGCCGAGTAGAGACAGCCCTTCCTTCCTGCAAAAATGTGGTATGCTTCATACTGTGAAACCAAAACTTAGGAGGAATTGTAATTATGAAATTGGAAAAATTTGCACTCCCAACTGAAGGCGAAAAAATTCAAATTGACAACGGTACGCTTCAAGTACCTAATAATCCAATCATTCCATTTATCGAAGGTGACGGTACAGGCCGTGACATCTGGAAAGCATCTGTACGCGTTCTGGATGCAGCGGTAGAGAAAGCATATAACGGTACTAAAAAAATTGCTTGGTATGAAGTGTTTGCTGGTGAAAAAGCATTCAATACATACGGAGAGTGGCTGCCGAACGATACGCTCGAAGCGATTCGTGAGTACATCGTAGCCATCAAAGGACCTCTGACTACGCCAATCGGCGGCGGTATCCGTTCCCTGAACGTGGCACTGCGTCAAGAACTTGACCTGTACACTTGCCTGCGTCCTGTACGTTATTTCAATGGTGTACCTTCTCCGGTTAAACGTCCTGAGCTGGTTGACATGGTTATTTTCCGTGAAAACACAGAGGACATCTATGCAGGTATCGAGTACGCTGAAGGTTCTGCGGAAGTGAAAAAAGTGATCCAGTTCCTGCAGCAGGAGATGGGTGTTAACAAAATTCGTTTCCCTGAAACTTCCGGTATCGGTATCAAACCTGTATCTGAGGAAGGTTCGAAACGTTTGGTTCGTGCAGCGGTACAATATGCTGTTGACCATAACCGCAAAACCGTTACTTTGGTACACAAAGGTAATATCATGAAATTCACTGAAGGTGCCTTCAAAAACTGGGGTTACGAAGTGGCTGAAGCAGAATTTGGCGACAAAGTATTCACTTGGGCACAATACGATGTAATCAAAGAAAAAGACGGTACAGATGCAGCTAATGCGGCTCAAAAAGCAGCTGAGGATGCTGGCAAAATCATCGTTAAAGATGCTATTGCTGATATCGCTTTGCAGCAAGTATTGACTCGTCCGGGTGAATTTGATGTTATCGCTACATTGAACCTGAACGGTGACTATCTGTCCGATGCTCTCGCAGCACAAGTTGGCGGAATTGGTATCGCACCTGGTGCGAACATCAACTATGTAACTGGACATGCTATCTTCGAAGCAACACACGGTACTGCACCTAAATACGCAGATAAAGATGTCGTGAACCCTGGTTCGGTAATCCTCTCCGGCGTAATGCTGCTTGAGCACCTGGGCTGGCAGGAAGCGGCTAACCTGATCTATAAAGGCATGGAAACATCCATCAACAATAAAACGGTAACCTATGACTTTGCACGTCTGATGGACGGCGCAACGGAAGTGAAATGTTCCGAATTCGCAGATCAAATCATTAGCAACCTGTAACAAAAACCTGTAAGGGGAGATGTGAATCGTGACTATTCAGCGCAAAAAAATCACAGTCGTTGGTGCCGGCTTTACTGGTGCTACAACTGCACTGATGCTTGCCCAGAAGGAACTCGGGGATGTTGTACTGGTAGATATTCCTCAACTGGAGAATCCGACCAAGGGTAAAGCACTCGATCTGCTGGAGGCAAGTCCTGTGCAAGGGTTCGACAGTCATATCGTCGGAACTTCCAACTACGAGGATACAGCCGGTTCGGACATTGTGATCATTACCGCCGGCATTGCCCGCAAGCCGGGCATGAGCCGTGATGATCTGGTGAATACGAATGCAGGTATCGTGAAGTCCGTGTGTGAAAATGTGAAAACATATTGCCCTGATTCTATTGTCATTATTCTAAGCAACCCGGTGGATGCCATGACGTATGCAGCGTATCAGACGCTCGGTTTTCCGAAAAACCGCGTGATTGGACAGTCGGGTGTGCTTGATACGGCTCGTTACTGCACGTTTATTGCGCAGGAGTTGAATGTATCGGTAGAGGATGTACGCGGCTTTGTACTTGGTGGTCACGGTGACGATATGGTACCGCTCGTTCGTTATTCGAGTGTAGGCGGTATTCCAATCGATACTCTGATCCCGGCGGATCGCATTGAAGCGATTGTGCAGCGTACCCGCATAGGCGGTGGTGAGATTGTGAACCTGCTGGGTAACGGCAGTGCTTATTACGCTCCCGCGGCTTCACTGGTTCAGATGACCGAGGCCATCTTGAAAGACAAGAAACGCATTATTCCAGTTATCGCTTATCTTGAAGGCGAGTACGGATATAATGATTTGTTTCTGGGTGTGCCGACCATCTTGGGGGGCAGCGGCATCGAGAAGATCTTCGAACTGGAGCTGACTGCCGAAGAGAAAGCAGCGCTTGATACCTCTGCAGACTCGGTACGAAATGTCATTTCGATCGTCAATATTTAAGTTTGAAGACTTTTTGAACAAGTAAATTAAGAAAACCTCCGTAAACGCGGAGGTTTTCTTTTCTTTGGATAAGTTCCCCAGTATAATAAAATGTGATATACAGCACAGCGAAAATGTTGAGGAGGTTGAAAATTTTGACAATGATTATGTATCTGCTCCATATCGTCGGAGCACTGGCCATGGGATTCTATCTGATCCTGCCTTTCGTGGTCGGCAAAATTCGCACATTAAGCTTGCCAGCACAGGAGGGAGCATTTGCGTCACTTCGTTCGTTGAACAAAATTGCGCAGTATGCACTTGTTATCCAGCTTCTTACAGGTGGTTATCTGATGACCAAGGGTGATTACTCCCATATCTGGATGGCTGTTGTTGTGGTACTGCTTCTGGCTATTGCAGCGATTGGCGGAATTATGGGGAAACCGCTGCGTCTTGCCGCAGAAGGTGTGAAAAATAATAAGGATGTAACTCCATATCAAAGCAAAATCCGTATGTTCAGCACGCTGCTTGCGGTATTCCTGCTTATTATGGTGTATCTGATGGTGGAAAGACAAATTTTCTAAGAAGCTGACTGAAAGCAAGCTTAAGAGCAGTTTCCAAAGTGAAGCAGTGAGGTTGTTTGTGCGTAGGCTGCTTCATTGTTAATTTAAGCTGAAGCGTTTGCACTCTTAAGGATAAGTGGACAGCCTAGTCTATGAAGCAGATAAGTGTGCAGCTCCGCAAATATGAAGTTAGTTCAATATTTTACGGAGCAGGCGTACCAGCAGTTCCTAATCAAACAACGAAACAGAAAGCGTAACAAACAGACAGCCTGAAGGGGCTGTCTGTTTGTTATGCTTTCCAAACCTTGCTGCAGTGGAGAATATCTCTTTGACTCTTTGAACCTGCCTAAACCGCCTGCACCTCACAGAATCAACGCTGACTGACAGTCTCGGCATGAACCCGCACCGCATTTCGCCCATCCCGTTTGGACTCATACAGGGCATGGTCGGCATTACGCAGCAAAGATTCCAATGTATCCGTTTCATGACTGCACTGAGCCACCCCGAAGCTGGATGTCAGTGTAATGGACTGATTTTGCAGATCCAGCGGTTGATGCAGTAATGCGATTCGCAGCTGTTCTGCGAGACCATGAGCTTCCACAAGAGGCATGTTTGGCAGGGCGATCACAAACTCTTCTCCACCGTAACGGGCAAACAACATATCGCTGCTCAAATAGCGATTGCACACAGATACGACGTGAATCAAGGCTTGGTCCCCCGCATCATGTCCGTAGGTGTCGTTGATCCGTTTGAAGTGATCGATATCGAAGAGTATAAATGAGATGGGTTTAAGGCTGAGCTGTGCCTCCTGAAGCAGTTCCCTTCCTTTGTTCAAAAATTGAGTCCGATTGTATATCTTGGTCAAACCGTCGAAATAAGCAAGCTGCTTCAGCTGTTCTTGTAAAAAGCGCTGTTCGGTAATATCAATGACCATAATAAGAATGCCTACAACTTCAGCATTGTGATTGAACACATACGACGTCCTGACTTGGTAACAGACCGTTTCACCATCCAGCTGCCAGTAAAGGTCGGTCTGCAGTCCTTCCCGTCCGTATTCAACAGGAAAAGTTCCTCCTGCGAGCTTAAGCCAGATGTCATTCAGAGGTTGTCCAATCATCGTTGTTTCGATCTCAGGCAGCATCAGCCGCAGGGACTTATTGAAGTCCACGAGACGATACGAGCTGTCCAGCACAATAACTCCTTCACGCATGCTTTCGAAAATGCTCTCTTTGGCGATGGGCACAATGGTCAGAAGCCTGGAGGAAAGAATAGCCCAAATATACATAGACGATGTAACACACATCAGTACAGGCACAGGGTCCAGACCAAGCGGAGTCACGCCGATTAAGTATACAAATGCCGCAACCATCGGAATAATCTGTGAAACAATTAATGTAAGCAGCTGCCGACGATACATTTTTTTGGTGTGCCGCCATTGTGCAATTAAAATAAGGCCAGCACATAACAGACAAGAAAATGTAAATGCACCATGCACGACATACCACTGCCCGATATCCATTGCCATGACAGGAATTGTGCTGTCCTCACGCAGCCACACTCTTTTGTAATAAAGGTGATGCCAATCATTCGTAGTAACCAGGAGAACGGTTATGGAAGGAATGATGAACAGCGCTGACGTCAGCCATTTGGATAATTTCCTTCCAGTGTATCGAATCATCAAAATCAGACCGAGCGGGGCAGAGACCGGCATGCCGATGTACTGTACGATATTCCAGAACTTCATCTGTTCCAGCGTATTGCTGGCAAGACCAATGGCGTAGCCGAAGGTATAGACCGACAAGGAGGCGGTGTACAGTATAAAAATGCTGGCATTTGGAAAATGAGCTCTTCTGAAATAGGTATACATACACAGGAACAGATTCAATACTGCTGAAGTGGTCACGAGTGTAATGTATGAATTAATATGCGATTCCATGTTCAGATCTCCATGTCAATTTAGAATATAATCGTCAAGTATATTTTCCATTGTACATCAGCCCCACCTGCTTAGGAATACACTTTGAAGCATGAAAAAGGTGGAATTGAAAAAAAACGGAACATTTATGATTTTGACCATGATTTAACCTTGTAAAGATTCTATCGTTTAGTTTTCCATTAAAGTGGTAAATAACGATTAGAAGCAGCTTATGGATGATCTGGTTTTCAAACCGCAGAAGAATATTCTAGTCGGTTCTTGCCATCCTACAGAATGAGACTTATGACGAACGAAAGATAAGGAAGAATGCTGCTCAGGTCCGAGTCTTTTTCATTTCAGCATGTTCATTTCGAAAGGAGAATGTATAATGTCGAGCACAACCCAGCAAAATCAAAAAACGATGCCTGCACAGCATCAGGATCAGCGTCCAGGGATCGAGTCCGAAATGACCCCTAAACCGGAATTTGAGAAACCGCAGTACAAGGCGGCTGGCAAATTGCTGGACAAGGTGGCCTTAATTACAGGAGGGGACAGCGGGATTGGACGAGCTGTTGCCGTTACGTATGCGAAAGAAGGCGCCGATGTGGCGATTGTATATTTGAGTGAGCATGAGGATGCGAAAGAAACGAAACGTCAGGTGGAGCAGGAAGGCCGCAAATGTATTCTGATCGCAGGTGACATCGGCGATGTGAACTTTGCCAAGAAAAGTGTGCAGCAGACGGTGGATGAACTTGGTAAACTCGACATCATTGTAAACAATGCGGCAGAACAGCATCCGCAGCAGCATCTGGAGGATATTACGCCAGAGCAGCTGGAAAAAACGTTCCGTACGAATATTTTCGGCATGTTTTACGTGACACAGGCAGCACTGCCTCACTTAAAACAGGGCAGTACGATTATTAATACAACATCCATTACCGCTTATCGTGGAAGCCCGACCCTGCTGGATTATTCGTCTACCAAAGGGGCAATTACCTCATTCACCCGCTCACTATCCATGAATCTGATCGAGAAAGGTATCCGTGTAAATGCCGTAGCTCCCGGCCCAATCTGGACACCGTTAATTCCTTCAACATTTGATGAGAAGAAAGTTAGTGAATTTGGTGCGTCACAGCCAATGAAACGCCCAGGTCAGCCGGATGAATTGGCACCAGCCTATGTATATCTTGCTTCCGATGACTCGTCCTATGTCAGCGGACAGGTTATGCATGTGAACGGCGGCGAAGTGGTGAACGGTTAGGCCGTAAGTCCAAAGAAACTGCTGAACATATGCAGTGACTGGGCTGATGCAGAAGACAGAACGCTTACATGCAGCAGCGTTCTGTCTTTTTGTCATTCCCTTTTTTTTAAAAAATAGGAGGCGGAGTTGAGAGAAGAGCTGGAAGCAGGATAATAGATGATTTACAAAAGTCTGTATCAGCGTTGATACATCTGTGATATTTTATACAAAGTATGATCTTTAAAGGCATGGAATCAGGTTGAAGGCAGCGCTGGTGTTTGCTGTTGTCCATGGGAAGATATCTGAACATATGTGATATGATAGACCCGATAACATATTCGGGAGGCACTCATATGAAAATAAGCAAACAAGAAGCACCGCACTATATATGGGGAGCTCAGTGTGATGGCTGGCATCTGGTTCAAGGTGAGACTCTCAGTGTCATTCATGAGCGCATGCCTGCAGGCACGTCAGAGACAAGACATGTACATACAAAGAGCCGCCAATTCTTTTTTATCCTCAGTGGTGAGGCGTGTATGGAGCTTGACGGAGAAACATATGTGCTGGAAGCACATGAAGGCATAGAAATTCCGCCGGGAGCGCCGCATCAAATGCAAAATCAAAGTGAACAAGACGTAGAATTCCTGGTCATTTCACATCCAACAACACGCGGTGACCGCACTGAACTAAATTAATAAATCATTGTTTTTTCATCATTTGAATGAATTTTATTCATTACATATGAACGGAGAGGACAGAAAAAACCTGAAAAAACGAAGTGTCCACCTTTATTAAAATATACCAGAAGGAAGAGATTAATGAGACCGTTTCGCATTCGCCTGGCCCTGATTATGATGGTGCTGATTGGCCTGTCCGTTATTGTGGCCGGATATACGATGGGCAGAGTTTTCAAAACGACGCACATTGCCGCATTGGAGCAGACGATGGTGCGCGAGATTAACTTGCTGAAAGCAACGTTTCCATTTCATGATGCTTCCGATCCGACATCTGCAGAGACGCGCAAGTATTACTCGGATCGGGCTTTGGAACTGGACCGTCTGACAGACTCGCGGGTAACGTTTATCAACAAAGATGGGATCGTCATCGGTGATTCCGAAAGTGACCCGGCAGCGATGGATAATCACCTGAATCGTGAAGAGATCCGGACGGCTGTGGAGGGGAGCTTTGGGCAGTCCATCCGATACAGCGAGACGTTGGGACAGGACATGCTGTATGTAGCGCTGCCTGTAAATTCCGACCAAAGTGACATGATTGAAATGCCAAGCGGCAAATTCGACGGATATATTCGGCTGTCCATGAGTCTGCAGGCGGTGGATCAAGGACTTCAACGCGGTTGGATGATTATGTTTGCCGCACTCGGACTGCTTTTCCTGATTGTGGCATTTGTCAGTTACCGGGTAGCACGGGGATTAACTTCACCGATTGAGCATATCACCAAAGTTGCACACCGGATTACGAAACTGGAGTACGATGCCCGAGTGAAGGTGACGCGCAGGGATGAGATCGGCCAGCTCGGTCTGGCGATTAACGGCATGGCAGACAGTCTGCAGTCCCAGCTCAAAACGATTCGAGACAATGAAGCACTGCTTCAAAGTGTCTTGGCGAATATGACCGGCGGGATCGTCATGATTGATGCCGCACAATCGATTGCTTTGGTCAATCGGGAAGCAGAGCGCATGCTTGGCATACAGGCGATGAAAGTCACTGGCAAACCTTATACGGAACTCAAACGGCATTACGAGCTGACACGTACGATTGAAGAGAGTGTTGCTGTTCAGGAGCGTATGCATGAAGAAGTAAGTATATTTAATCCCGAAGAACGGTTAATTCGTCTGGATGGTGTACCCATGTCGGAAGACAATGGCGGATATCGCGGGATGTTATTTCTGCTGCAGGATGTCACAGCGATTCGCAGATTGGAGTCGATGCGCAGCGAGTTTGTGGCTAACGTCTCTCATGAGCTGAAAACACCTGTGGCAGCGGTGAAGGGGTTTGCTGAAACGCTGCTCAGTGGCGGTGTGCAGGATAAAGAAACGGAACGTTCTTTCCTGCAGATTATCTATGACGAAGGTGATCGGTTAAACCGGTTGATTGGAGATATTCTGGAGCTGTCCAAGATTGAATCGAAACGTGCACCTTTGGAATGTTCGCCGGTGCATGTGCAGTCCTTTTTTGAAATGGTGCTGGGAACTCTGTCCAAGGTTGCAGAGAAAAAGCAGATTCGCCTGGAAATGAACGTGCCGGAGGAACTGTATATCGAAGCGGATGAGGATAAGATGAAGCAAATTTTCATTAATTTGTTATCCAATGGCATCAACTATACACCGGAGGGCGGAAGAGTAAAACTTCAGGTGAAGATGGATCAGACGAGTGAGGAAGAACAGGTTATTTTTGCGGTGTCCGATACCGGGATTGGTATACCGAAAAAAGATTTGCCGCGCATCTTCGAACGATTCTACCGGGTAGATAAAGGCAGATCCCGTAATTCCGGAGGCACAGGTCTGGGACTTTCCATTGTAAAACACCTGGTCGAGCTGCATCATGGCAAATTGTCAGTTGAAAGTGAGCTGGGCATGGGAAGCACATTCCGGGTCATGCTGCCATTGATCCAGGAGGAAGAAATCTAGTTTACTCCGGTCAAAAAAGAATTATAGTTTACTTCAATAAGAAAAAAATGTAGGCGTATAGGAGCAAAATGTAAAATGAGTCATTAGCTTTACACAGCGTTAACAAATAAGTGCTATGATAGAAAAAGTGTTGTGGCAACAGACAACCTATGAAGAGAGAAGGGGTATCATGGCGCAGCGTTTGCTGGTTATAGAAGATGAACCGACATTATCGAGATTACTTACGTACAACCTGACACAGGAAGGGTATGACGTAACGGCAGAGGACCATGGGTCAGCAGGATATGACCGGGCGTTGTCCCAGGATTTCGATTTGATTTTACTGGATCTGATGCTCCCGGGTATGAATGGTCTGGATATTCTGAACAAACTGCGCGTTCAAGGGGTGAGTACACCTGTAATTATCCTTACGGCCAAGAACGGTGAAGCCGAGGTTGTGCAGGGGCTGAAATCGGGTGCGGATGATTACATTACGAAACCTTTTGGGGTATCCGAGCTTCTGGCAAGGGTAGATGCGGTACTCAGACGTTATTCCAATGGTGAAGATCTGCCGCAGCCTGAGGATAAAGACGGTTCGCGCATTATTCTAGGTGAACTTGAAATTTATCCTTTGAAATATGAAGTGACTTTGGGCGGACAATCGATCAGCCTGCGTCCGAAAGAGTTCGAGGTTCTGTTATATCTCGCCAAGAAACCAGGAGTTGTACTGACCCGGGATGACTTGATGAACGCCGTCTGGGGTTTTGATTATATTGGAGGTCAGCGGACCGTAGATGTACACGTCAGTTCATTACGCAAGAAGCTGGAGCTTGATCCCGAATCGGTCCACATTGATTCGATTCGCGGTGTAGGTTATAAATTGGTTGTCAAAAGAAAAACTCCCCATCATTCTAGCTAAATGATCGGGGAGTTTTATTTTTACGTTCATTTTACATAAAGGGAGATTTTTCTTTATCAATAGGGAGTAGGATGAAACTATCCAAGTGATACTTTGTACCTATAATCCCACCTTAGGGCGGAGTTAACACGTAAAGGAGAATACGTAATTATGCCCATGCTGTTAGAGGAAAGACCTGAAATTCTGGATGATATACAAAATAAAGATCAAGAGCAGGAGCAGGAACAATGCTCTATTGTATCTGAAATGCAATGGGAGACATCGACAAATGATATCAGGGATGAGAACATCGTTTCTTTATATGAATACTGCCGCGAGGTACCAGCGGCCAGAGCGGATACGACCTGTGGAGAAGCAGCAGCTATGCTGAGTGACGGCCGGGAGCATCCGTGCATTGTATTGTGTGATGAATATATGAAGCCGACAGGATTATTGATGCGGGAAACTTTATATCGTTTGCTTAACGGAAGATTTGCCGCAGATTTATTTTATCGTAAACCGATTACGAATGCTGCCAACGCGTCACCAGTTATTGTGGATATACATACGGAACCAGCAGCCATTATTGATGCCGCGCTCCGGCGGGATGAGGAGCACTTCTATGACTGCCTGCTCGTAACGGAGCAGGATCGCTTGCTCGGGGTACTGACCATGCGTGATGTGATGTCCATCTCCCGGAAGCTGCAGCAGGCCGCATCCACAGATCGCATACGTACAGTGACAGAGAGCGGACAGGAGATTTCCCGTATTCACCAAGCCGTAACCAAGCTGATTCAGGCGGCTAATGAGACCGTACGGGAAGCCGGACAGGTTATTGTATTATCCAATGAAGGAGAAAGCCGTCTCCATCAGGTCGAGTCATCCTATCGTCGGGTTCATGAACATATGGGGGATCAGGGCAGACATGCCAGTCAGATGCTTGAATCCATCAAAACGGGTGCAGGAATGGCACGTTCCATTCGGACGTTGGCCGATCAGAGCGGGCTGCTGGCACTAAATGCGTCGATTGAGGCTGCTCACGCCGGAGAATATGGACGGGGATTCCAGATCGTTGCCGGAGAAATCCGGGCGCTTGCAAAACAAACGCGCGAAGTCGCTGAGAACATGTCCTCCCTGCTTCAGGAGATTGAAAGCTTAACCCAGCAGACGGTATCTCTGATCCAGGCAAGCGGGACCGAGATCGATGAGAGTGCGGTGTATGTGCAGGAAGGAGCAGCTGCTTTCGGTACGCTGAATCATGCGGTACATGCATTATCCTGTATCGTCGAAACTATCGCTGCTGAAGGCGGGGAAGCTGGGAACATCGCGGAGAATATTCGCCTGAAGCTGCAGGCGATGACTGCGCAATGATTATGAACATGATTTGCAGCACGTCCAGAGGAAATGGCAGACTGGTGCAGCAGCATAACAATGTCAAACAGCAAGTAGACCTGGGACTTACGGCGGCCTGGGTCTTCTTCAGGTGTTTTTACATTCCGTTAACATGAAGGTGGTACTGTTTTTACAATGTTAAGGTAGGATATTAAAGATGACCGAGCCGATTCGCATGCCGGATGGCTGCCGGTCTCAACGTAAAGGGAATCCAATGATCCCTGCAGCGAAGGAGAAGTGAGCATCTATGAAAGACCTCATTCACATTGATCGGCTTAATCTATACTACGACACGCATCACGCGCTTAAAAATATATCGATGGATCTGCCGGAGAAAACCGTTACGGCGTTTATCGGACCTTCAGGCTGCGGTAAATCTACACTGCTCCGCACATTGAACCGGATGAATGACATGATTCCGGGTGTTCGTGTGGAAGGACAAGTTATGCTGAACGGTTCGGATATCTATAGTAACGAGATTGAAGTGGAGACGCTGCGCAAACGGGTAGGCATGGTATTTCAGCAGCCGAATCCGTTTCCCAAATCCATCTATGATAACGTAGCGTACGGACCGCGTCTGCACGGTGTAACCCAAAAGGCAGAACTGGATAAACTCGTAGAACAGAGTCTGGTTCATGCGGCACTGTGGGATGAGGTGAAGGATGTCCTGAAAAAATCGGCATTAAGTCTGTCTGGCGGACAGCAACAGCGTCTGTGCATTGCACGTGCACTCGCTGTACAGCCGGATGTGCTGCTGATGGACGAGGCGACTTCGGCGCTGGACCCGATCTCCACGCTGAAAATCGAGGAATTGGTCAAAGAGCTGCATCATAAATATACCATCGTGATGGTTACACATAACATGCACCAGGCTGCGCGTGTATCTGGACGTACCGTGTTTTTTCTGAATGGTGAAGTGGTGGAGGCAGCTGATACGGAGACGTTATTCTCCACACCGCAAGATTCCCGGACCGAGGATTATATCTCCGGCAGGTTCGGTTAAGGCGAGCTGAACAGGAACGATCCCGGCTTACCCGGAGATGATGGAGAAGGAGGACTTGAAACCTATGATTCGCAGAAAAGAATTTGATCAGGAGCTGGAAGAGCTGCGCACCCTGCTTAAACAGATGGGTGAACATGTAGGAGAGGCCCTGGATGGTGCGATTGAGAGTTTACAGACAATGGATGCGGAGAAAGCTCAAGTCATCATCAAAAATGACGCGAATCTCAATGCCCTTGAAGACAAAATTATGGAGCTGGGTTCAAAGCTGATCATTACGCAGCAGCCGGTGGCTAAGGATTTAAGACGCATTATTGTAGCCTTCAAAATCTCCAGCGACTTGGAACGTATGGGCGATCTGGCCCTGGATGTGGCTAAAGTGACTCTTCGGATGGAAGGACAAGAGCTGATTAAGCCGCTCGTGGATATTCCGCGGATGGCCGAAGTTGTGAAATCCATGATTGATGAGTCCATTGAATCGTATCTCAAGGAAAACACGGATCTGGCTTATAAAATGGCACAAACCGATGACCAGGTCGATCAGCTGTACAGCAATATGATTCGGGATCTCTATACGCTGATGAGCGATCATCCGACACAGGCGTCACAGGCTATGCTGCTGATGATGGTAGGACGTTACATTGAGCGTATTGGTGACCATGCGACGAACATTGGCGAGAGCACGGTGTATCTGGTTACGGGTCAGCGTCCGGACCTGAACCAATAAGTTGTTCTGGGCAGGCCCTGCTGCACAAGCAAGGAATAACAGACATATCAGATAAGATCATATTGATCGAAATGAGGAGAACTTTCTTCCGGCTGGCCTGTGCACAGGCTGACTGGGAAGGAAGTTCTTTTTTTGCGGAAGAAAAGTGGTGGAAAAGGGGTGTGCAGTTTTTTGATGTAAGTGGCGGGTATGGTATCATGGGAGTAGGTATGATAAGTACAGTCTGACCATATGATACGCGAGGTGCTGGAATGGACAAGTTTATTCTTATAGATGGAAATAGCATTATTTATCGGGCATTTTTTGCAATGCCACCCCTGACGAATTCGAAAGGTCTGCACACCAACGCGGTATACGGCTTTACGACGATGCTGCTGCGATTGCTGGAGGAACACAAGCCTACACATGTGATGGTGGCGTTTGATGCGGGCAAAGTGACGTTCCGTCATGAAGGATATCAGGAATACAAAGGTGGACGGGAGAAAACACCACCTGAGCTGTCCGAACAGTTTCCACTGCTCAAAGAACTGCTGCAGGGAATGGGGATTGCACAGTTTGAACTGGCAGGTTACGAAGCAGATGATATCATCGGAACGCTGACGAAACGTGCGGATGAAGCAGGCAGACAGGTGCTCGTTGTATCGGGTGACAAAGATATGCTGCAGCTTGCTTCCGAGCATGTGCATATCGGATTAACGCGCAAAGGGGTTACCGAGATTGAGCTGTATGATCCTGCCCAGATCAAGGAACGTTACGGCCTGACGCCACTGCAGATTATTGATCTGAAAGGTCTGATGGGCGATGCTTCCGATAATATCCCGGGCATTCCGGGTGTGGGAGAGAAGACTGCCTTAAAGCTGCTGCACCAGTTCGGATCGGTGGAAGAGGTGCTGAACGGCACAGGCGAGCTGAAAGGCAAGATGAAGGAGAAGATTGAAGCTCACGCGGAGGATGCTCGCATGAGCAAACAGCTGGCGACGATTCATCGCGAGGTTCCGCTGGAACAGACATGGGAAGATATGCAGTTTGATGGACTGAAGGAAGCAAGTGCGGGACCGGCGCTCGCTAAGCTGGAATTTAAATCTTTGCTGGAGCGTTTGTCTTTCAGCGGCAGCATTGCCTCCGAGCAGGAGGCTGTTCCGGCTGCAGCAGTTGAATCCACAATTGCGACAGAAGAAAACATAGCTGAACTGATTGATATACTGGGTTCGATCGATGTACTTCATGTGGAAACACATGGGGACAATCCGCATCAGGCGAAATTAGTTGGGCTTGCTGTAGGTGCTGGGGAGCAATATACATTTATATCGCCAGAACTGCTGCAGTCCAATGCAGCCGCCCCTGTACGGCAGTGGCTCGCAAGTGCAGACCAGCCGAAGCGTGGATATGATCTGCATCGCGTAGATTTGGCTCTGCATGCGCATGGCATTGAATTTGCTGGTGCGGCTTTTGATGTGCAGCTGGCCGCCTATCTGCTTGACCCAACGGAGTCCAATCAGACGATCAGCGGGCTGACGTCCAAGTATGGGTTACCTTCCCTGGCGGAAGACGATACCGTTCTGGGTAAAGGAGCCAAATACAAAGTTCCGGAGGCCGATGTTCTAGGCGATTTCCTGTGCCGGAAAGCTGCTGCGCTGGCCGCAATTATCCCGCTTCAGGAGCAGGCACTGGAAAGCGACGAGATGAATTCTCTATTTCACGAGCTGGAGATGCCGTTGTCCCGTATTCTCGCTGACATGGAGAAGCAGGGAATCAAGGCCAATACTGCTGACCTGCAGGCCCTCGGCAGCGAGTTTGAAGAACAGATTGGCAGACTGATGGCTGAAATCTACAAGCTGTCTGGTACCGAGTTTAATCTGAATTCACCGAGACAGCTGGGTGAGATTTTGTTTGATAAGCTGGGGCTGCCTGTGGTGAAGAAAACGAAAACCGGCTACTCCACCGATGCTGAAGTACTTGAGAAGCTGGCTCCTTATAATGATGTGGTGCAGCATATTCTGCAGTATCGTCAGCTCGCCAAGCTGCAGTCGACATATGTGGAAGGTCTGCTCAAAGAGATATCGGACCGGGACGGCAAGGTGCATACGTTCTATCGCCAGACGATTGCTGCAACTGGACGCCTGAGCAGTCAGTTCCCGAACTTGCAGAATATACCGATCCGTATGGAGGAAGGACGCAAAATTCGGAAGGTATTTGTACCGTCCGAGCCGGGCTGGTCTATTCTGGCAGCCGACTACTCCCAGATTGAGCTGCGTGTGCTGGCTCATATTTCAGATGATGAACGTCTCAAGGAAGCTTTTGTACATGATATGGATATCCATACGAAAACTGCTTCCGATGTATTTGGCGTCAAGCCGGAGGAAGTGGATAGCGACATGCGCCGTTCCGCCAAGGCGGTTAACTTCGGGATCGTATACGGAATTAGTGATTACGGTCTTTCCCAAAACTTGAATATTACGCGGAAAGAAGCGGCACAGTTCATCGATCAGTATTTTGATATCTTCCAAGGTGTACGCCGTTATATGGATGAAATCGTGAAGGATGCACGCCGGGACGGTTATGTGAAAACGATGCTGGAACGCCGTCGTTATTTGCCTGAGATCAACGCAAGCAACTTTAATCTGCGATCCTTCGCGGAACGCACAGCGATGAACACACCGATCCAGGGAACGGCAGCCGATATCATCAAGCTGGCCATGGTCCAGATGGACGAGGCGCTGCGTGAACGCAAGCTTCAGAGCCGCATGCTGCTTCAGGTACACGATGAGCTTGTGTTTGAAGTGCCGGCGGATGAACTGGAGCTGATGAAGGAACTTGTGCCTTCGGTGATGGAAAAGGCGCTTCCGCTGTCGGTACCTCTGAAAGCAGAAGTTAGCTTTGGTGAGAACTGGTACGAGGCAAAATAGATAAGAAGGGGTCCCGCTGAGCGTCATCTTCCGTTATAATATAATGGAGGTGAGAACATCATGCCGGAACTACCGGAAGTCGAAACAGTCAGAAGAACTTTGAATCAGCTTATTGTAGGCAAAACGATTGATCATGTTACCGTTCATTTGCCGCGGATTATTCAGCGGCCTGACGATATAGAAGCATTTGCATTGGAACTGGCAGGACACACCGTGATTGGTGTTGAGCGCCGGGGCAAGTTTTTACGTATTTTGCTGGACGGGCTTGTGCTGGTCTCCCATCTGCGGATGGAAGGACGTTACGGTGTGTACCATCAGAATGAAGAGGTGGAGAAACATACCCATGTCATCTTCCACTTCACTGATGGCACCGAATTGCGTTACAAGGATGTACGTCAGTTTGGAACGATGCATCTGTTCACCGCAGGGGAGGAACTGGTATCCAAACCTCTAATGAAGCTTGGGCTTGAGCCGCTGGATGAGGCTTTTACCGTGGATGCGTTCCGTGCTGCGGTGGGCCAACGCACAACCAAAATCAAAGCGGTCCTGCTGAATCAGGCATATGTTGTAGGCATCGGGAATATTTATGTGGACGAGGCTCTCTTCCGCGCAGGTATTCATCCCGAGACGATTGCAAAGACATTAACCGAAGCACAGTTAACGGTGCTTCATGAAGCGATCGTGGCTACGCTGCAGGATGCTGTGAATGCAGGAGGCTCTTCCATCAAGTCATATGTTAACGGGCAGGGCGAGATGGGCATGTTCCAGCATCAGCTGAAAATCTATGGCCGCAAAGCGGAGCCATGCCACACCTGCGGCACGTTGATTGAAAAAAGTGTCGTAGGTGGACGCGGGACGCATTTTTGCCCGAAATGTCAGCCATCTCCACTCTCCAACTTCAACTGAATGAATGAAATGATGAAATCATAGCACCCTTGGATTCCTCCCTCCATATACTGATATGGCAGAAATAAGCGGGCATATACCCATACTGACATCATCAGTTGGCACGTACCGCACAGGGGAGGAATCCGGGGTGCTGCATCATTTTATTTCATTACTGGCGCTTGCTTTTGCAGTGAGTTTAGATGGTTTCGGAGTTGGAATTACATACGGGCTTCGGAGGACCAAGATTCCGCTCTTATCTATTGCTATTATTTCACTGTGTTCGGGATTGGTTATCGCTTTGTCCATGCAGGTGGGGGTGTTATTGTCCCATGTCGTGACACCGGGCGCAGCTTCCGTTGTTGGAGCTGTCATTCTGATTGTGATCGGTGCGTGGTCTCTACTGCAGCTGATTCTTAGACGGGGCAAAGAACGTGAGGAAGCGGAGAGTGCGGTGTCGAAGGAGAGACTGCTTCAGGAAAATGCAGCAGCGGATCCTGGGCTTGCAGCCAGAGGCAGGAATCAATTAATGGTTCTGGAAGTGCAGCCTTCTCCAACGGATGGATCGGTGGAGCGCATGGTATTTACATTGGAATTGCGTAAACTTGGCGTGGTCATACAGATTCTGCGCAGCCCTTCGAAGGCGGATATCGATAACTCAGGAAGTATCTCTGCGCAGGAAGCGATGTGGCTGGGGATTGCGCTGTCACTAGATGCGTTCGGTGCTGGGCTTGGAGCGGCATTGCTCGGTTTTCCTACGCTGTGGACGGCTCTGGTCATTGCGTTGTTCAGCGGTGCGTTTCTGTCGCTCGGTATGCATGTAGGACTTCGGTTCGCAGCACAGCGCTGGATGCAGAAGCTTTCGATTCTGCCGGCCCTGCTGTTAATGATTATGGGAATATTCAAGTTGTTTTGAGGAGTAATAAAGCTGTTATGAGGTGAGACGATGAATATAGGCTTAACGGGCGGAATCGCGACAGGCAAAAGCAGTGTTTCCGCCTATCTCGCCAGTAAGGGAGCACTGCTCATCGATGCAGATGTTATCGCCCGGGAAGTCATGGAGCCTGGGCATCCCGTTTTGGCTGCCGCTGTTCAGCGGTTTGGACAAGCCATACTGCATGAGGATGGAACGCTGGATCGGAAAAAGTTGGGGAGTATCGTTTTTCAGCACCCTGAGGAACGAAAAGCGCTTGAGGCCATTACTCATCCGGCGATCCGGAAGGAAATGCGTGAGAGAGCGGCTGCATACGAATTGAAACATCCGGACAAGCTGGTGGTGTCGGATATTCCGCTGCTGTACGAGTCGGGGCTTGAGGATGGTTTTACGGAAATTATGGTCGTGTATGTACCCCGAGCTGTACAGCTGGAACGGCTGATGAACCGCGATCAGATGAGCAAGGCTGATGCAGAAGCACGAATTGCCGCACAGATGGATATTGAACGCAAAAGAGAGCGTGCGGATATTGTCATTGATAACAGCGGTTCATGGTCCGAGACAGAGAAGCAGCTTGAATCATTTTTAACGCGTAAGGGTCTGTTATGAGAATATTGCGTAAAAAACGTGTACTGCTGATTATGTTTGTTTCCTTTGTACTTGTGTTATTTCTAAATACGAACTGGATGGCATGGTTTTATCCCATTGAATATAAGGAAGAGATCCGGGCACAGTCTCAAAGCTATGAGGTTGATCCGTTTCTGGTTGCTTCCATTATCAGGGTGGAGACCAATTTCAAAACGAGCAAAGAATCCAAGCGCGGTGCAATCGGATTAATGCAGCTCATGCCGGATACGGCAAATTGGATTTTGGAACAGGCGAAAATTCCACCCACTTCGCTGGAAGAATTAAAACATGAACCTGAGCGGAATATTCAGCTGGGCACATGGTACCTTCGAAACCTGTCAGACCAGTTTAACGGCAACGAAATTGTGATGATTGCAGCCTATAATGCCGGACCAGGGAAGGTCAGCAGCTGGTTGAAAAATGGTGTATGGGATGGCACAATCGAAACGGTGAAAGATATTCCTTTTGGCGAAACACGCCACTATGTACAACGGGTTATTTACTATTATAATCAGTATGTGAAGATCTACGATACGTTCTAGAGCGATGGCTAGTCAAAAGATAAGGAGAAGCACGGAGCAGACCGGTGGTGTACCGGCCGCCCCATGCTCCTCTGTGTAACGTATTACGATGCAGATAATTATTGGTATTGACCTGCCAATTGCTGTTCTGCAATTGTTACCAGACGCTTCGTGATGTATCCACCGATCGAACCGTTCTCGTAAGAAGTCATGTTACCTTGGTATCCATCTTGTGGGATGCTGATTCCGAGTTCTTGAGCTACTTCATATTTCATTTGCTCCAGAGCTGCGGAAGCTTTAGTTACAACCAAGTTATTGGAGTTACCGTTGCTTTGTGCCATTGCTGTTCACCTCCTCGCGGGTTGGTAAAAGTATTATGTGTCGCGAGTGCGATTTTCATAACAAGATATGCTCAGGGAATATGTGGAAAAAAGAAAATGTGGGAAGTGATTGAAGTTGAAATGTCCTTATTGTGGTTATCTGGGTACCAAAGTGCTGGACTCCAGACCAGCGAATGAATCCAAATCCATTCGCCGCCGCCGCGAATGCGAGCAGTGCGCGAGAAGATTTACAACCTTTGAAATGATCGAAGAAACACCGTTGATTGTCATTAAAAAGGATGGCAGCCGTGAAGAGTTCAGTCGCGACAAAATCCTCCGTGGATTGATTCGTGCTTGTGAGAAGCGTCCGGTATCCGTGGAAACGCTGGAGATGATGGTATCTGAAGTGGAGAAATCGCTGCGGAACACAGCCGAAGCTGAGGTAGAGAGCCGCCAGATTGGTGAGCTGTTAATGGAGCAGCTGTTTCCGGTGGATGAAGTAGCTTATGTGCGCTTCGCTTCGGTGTATCGTCAATTCAAAGACATCAACATGTTTATGAAAGAACTGAAATCACTGCTGTCCAAAGAAGATCTGGAGGACTAGAGCCGTGGGGAAAGGGAGAAGAACAATCCGGGGCTCATTCAGCCTGTAACATGAATGTTCTTCTCCATATGATTTCGGCGGTTGAAAAGGGTATTGACAGTCCAGAAGGGATTTTATATGATATAGAAGTCGCCTGTAAAAATTAATTTTAGCAGAGCTGAACAAGTTCATCATTACATATCCTGGGGCCTTAGCTCAGCTGGGAGAGCGCATCGCTGGCAGCGATGAGGTCAGGGGTTCGATCCCCCTAGGCTCCATAATTAAAAAAGCCTTTAAACACAAGGATTTCCGAGTGGTCAAGACCCCCATTTAGTAGACATTAAAAAAAGACCCTAGGTTGCAAACTGGCGTCGGTACTCTACCGGCGTCAGTTTTTTCAGTTTCCGTTGTGGCCGTTTTCGATTGTAAAAGTGGATATATGTTTCAATTTTTCTTTGTGCTTCGGCAACGGTTCGGATATGATAAGGATAGAGTCCTTCCGTTTTGAGATGCGAGAAGAACTCTCCATCGAGGCATAGTCATAACAAATTCCTCGTCGAGACATGCTGATTCGGGCGCCAACCTTTGGCAGCATGTCGTGGTAAGCTTGAGACGTGTTACTTACATCCCTGGTCGCTGTGAACGACGAGTCCGGTCACGTCTTTTTGCTTTGCAAACGCCTTTCTGAATGTACGCAGCACGAGTTCATTGTCGTTACGTTCACCTATTTCGTAAGACACAATCTCGTTATTAAACAGGTCCTTAATGGCTGAAAGATAGATCCAGCGCTCCCCCACACGATATTGGGTAATGTCTGTGACCCATTTCTGATTCGGTTGTTTAGCGCTAAAGTCTCGCTTTAAGCGGTTCTCTGCTACACGCTGCGCAGGTGCATACGAACTGTTGGGGCGCCGTTTACGACGAATCCTGGATTGAATACCGAGCATTTGCATCAGGCGGAGCACCTTTTTGTGGTTCATCCAAATTCCTTGATCTTGCCAAAGGAACAATTGGAGCTGTCGATAACCATATTTTCCTTCATAGCGATGATACGTTTGAAGCACCTGTTTTTTCGCTGTGGCAGCACGATCGATTCTTTTACGTTGTATATAAGCATAATATTCACTTCGAGACACACCAAACACATGGCAGAGTTTCTGGATCTCACCGCATGCTGCAACCTTTTCTATGATTTGAAATCTTTCTTGTTTGCTTCCTCCTTCCAGATGACCAAGCACTTTTTTAGCAACTCATTCTCCCGTTTCAGTTTTTGGACATAACGGTCTTGGTCCAAGTATTCTTTACGTCGCCCTCGCTGATCCATCAGTCCAAACTCACCTTGTTCCCGATATTTTCGCATCCAGCGTTTCATTCGTCCTGGGTCATGAATCCCCAAATGCTCATTAATCTTTCGATAAGTCCAACCCTCAACCGTGTGCAGACGAATAGCCTCATTTTTCAACGTCTCCAAATACGTTTTAAACTTCTGTCCCTGAATCGCCATAAAAATACACCCCCTAGAATTTCATCGGCTAAACCCAGGGGTTTTTCCAATGTCTATTCTAAGGGGTGCACTTCAGAGTGTTTGAAGGCTTTTTTCTTTGCCTAAATAGTGATGATTTGAAGGCGTGGTCACACATTTGGTCAAACTAAGATATTTTTTTGTGGCATTTCGGCTTTTTCGGCAGTCTTCTGGAGACAGAGTAGAGTCACCGCTCGGATGGTTATGAGCAGATATAAGAGAAGCGCTACAATGTTTAATCGCGGCACGAAAAACTTCTCTAGGGTGAACGATAGCAGTCTTGAGAGAGCCAATAGAAATATTGTCAAAGTGGAGGACTTTGTTTCTAGTATTGAGAAACAAACAAGTGTAATTTTCTTTAGTCGAAAATCCGAAGTTCGGTTCAATCAAGTTAAATGCGTCTTTAGGGGGGCGTATAGTTGTTTGCTCGTAAGTAGGGATAGTAAGGGATTTAGCTAGCTTTAACAGCCGCGCCTTGCCCATGCCGAGTCCTTTAATACTCATTAGCTGCTGCTCTGATACGTCATTAATTCAACAGTTGTCGGAAATTGATCAAATAGCTGTTGGATCGGGTAGCTGTCAGGACGTTCCGGCAAACATTCTGAAATCAGTCGTTTAAGTTCTTCATTGCGATTGGTGTTCATAAAATCTTCCTCCTTATATTGTGATGGGGGTAAAAAAGGCCGGGCACGTTTGAACGTCTCTGGCGTATTGATCGCCTCTCGCGAGGACTACCTATCTGTATAGGTATCAGGGGTATAATATATAATTCTTTAGGTCTATAATGCGACAAAATAGAACGTTTGTTTGGAAGGATGTGGTACAATCTATGACGAATTTTGTAAGAAAGAGTAGATCAAATGTCATTATTAGAGAAGGGGTGAGTTATGTCCAGAAATATACATTCTGCACAAGCATCAATGTTAGGATATCGTTTTCAGCCTCTTTATGCATTGATTGTACTTTGGAAAGAAGCGGATGACGACTCTAATGAGGTTAGCATTGAGGCCGAAGATGATATAGTTTTGAAAGGTAACTATACAAGGCTATATCAACTGAAGCATAGTACGGGAGATGCACATGAACTTACAATAAAAAACGATGGTTTATGGAAAACTCTTAGAATTTGGTCTCCTTACGCCGAGTCTGATAAACACAAGATGTATTTCGTTACAGGAGATACCATTACTCAAACCAATCCATTATATAAGTTAGTAAGTGGAGACTTAGATCGACATGACATAGTAGCTTTATTGACAAAAGAAGCCAAATTCGTAACTGAAGCTAGAGAACGAGCAGTTGCTATAAATTCTAACAAGTTACCATTTGCGAATAAGTATCCGGGTTGTAGTACCTTTTTACAACTTAGTTCAAATCAGCGGTTGAAACTATTAGAAAAGATAACGGTTCGTATAGACAACTTTAATATTTTACAGATTGAGAATAAGGTCATTGATCAATTGGATCAAATGGTAGTGAGAAAAATTCGACCTATAATTGCAAAAAGACTATTGGAGTGGTGGGACAGAAGAACACTTTCTTCATCAAAAATTACTAAGACTGAACTTTTAGTTCAGCTACAAAGTTTGATTGCGCAAATTCAGGATAATAACCTCCCAGATGATTTTTCTAAATTATCCCCAGTATCAATTTCTGGTGAGCTAGGCGGTTTTATGGAAAAGCAAATCGATCTAGTTGATGGAGGCTATAGCAGAAAGAAAAGAGCAGCGGTAACAAGATGGCGAGCAAGAAATCAACGTGAAAAATGGATAACAGATGACATATTGAATGCGTTAGAGCTTAATGACTACGATCAACTATTAATCGAGACCTGGGCTGATCGTCATGAGCCAATGAAAGAAGATTTAGAAGGTGAAGAAGATAATCTCTGTAAAAAGAAAGGTTTAGAGTTGCTTGACTGGACGCATAATGACGCACATCTTTATATAAATCCAATACGAGATGAGTGGAAACAACATTTTTTAATTCAAGGATCGTATCAACAATTATCTGAAGAATTAAAAGTAGGTTGGCACCCAAATTTTATTGAAATGCTGGGTGATAACCAATGACTTCATCGGATGTTTTTTCCATAACAAACCCTGCCTTAACATCACTTTTATTGTGGTCATTTTTAGAAGGTTTTGAGACTGGGAAAAGAAGCGGTTGCCCGTACCCTTTAATTTTTTTACCATTACCCTTGGTGCTCTCCCAATCAATTAGGGATGATTTTAAAGGCACTAATGCAGCAACTGGACTATACAGTTGGATTACTCGTCGCCAAAAAATACTAATTAACCTTGACACAAGAATCAATAAAACGGCGAGTTTAACTAGAAATGCTATTATTTTTGGTGCTTCGAATGGAATTATAATATTTGAAGCAAATGGGACTTTAAAATCTGGTAGCAAAGGAATAATGAAGAGTCGGTTAAAAAATAATTCTGATGAGATTAGAGAAATGATTGGTGCAGCAAACAAATTGGGTGTATGGTTTACCCAGATTAACTCGACATCCAGCATATTAAATAGTTTGGGGTTAACGTTATGAAAAGATGGAATATTCGTCAAATTCTATTATACAGTCACGATGATCGTAGACATGAGATTACTTTTGAAGTAGAGCAAGTAAATATTATTACTGGCGACTCTCAGACTGGAAAGTCGGCTCTCCCTGAAATCATTGATTATGTTTTAGGATCAAGCGAATGTCACATACCCACATATGTCAGACGATGTGTCTCATGGGTGGGTCTTGTTTGGAAGAAAAATGAAACTGAATTTGCAATGTTTAGAAGAGTACCACGCGCCCCATACAAATCGAGTTCTGATATGCATTTTATTAATGGACGAAATATTACTATTCCTAATCAAGCCGATGAAATTCCATCGTCGACGAATATTGCTGGGGCATTAAAAAAATTTGAGAGATTAATTGGAATTGGAGACGTACAAAGTGAAGTTTTTGGCTCACAAAGAGATCGACATACGATTTCAATAAGAAGTGCAATGCCGTATTTATTACAGGATGATAATATTATTACTAATAAAAATACGTTGATAAGAGGGCTTGATGATTACCAGAGGCTTCAGACAATTATAGATGCTTTGCCCTATTACTTTGGAATAACTGATGAGGCTACAATTGAAAAGGAGATTGAACTTAAAAATTTAAAAAAACAGTTGAAGAGGTTAGAAAAAAACAGTTCAGAAGACGAGCAAATTACGATGAGTACCAATGCCCATACTCTTTTGCATCAAGCAACACAATTGGGATTGTGTGAAGCGTTACCTTTCGGGGCAACTGAAACGGTTGTAAATAGTATGTTACATAAGGTTGCTCAATGGAATCCATATTCGGATTCTTCATTAGTCGAGGAACGACTCGGTGATTTGTATGAGCAATTAAATGCTCAGCAAAATGAGGTTATTTCAATTAAGAAAAGAATTAATTATGCCAAGAAATCTATACAATTTGCGCGGGATTTCAAGAGCACAGCAACTACTCAACAAAGACGTCTTTCTGTGATTGATATTTTCAAAAATCCGGTTAATCCAGTTTCATGCCCACTTTGTCAACAAAATCTTGAAGAAGTTAACGAACCCATTAAACAGATCAGTGAGACTGTCAAGAAAGTCCAATTTGATCTTGATAATGTTGAAAAAGAGCGACCAAGCCTAGACAGTTATATCACTTATCTAACCGAGTTACTTGCTTCAGCAGAAGAGAAGATTTCTTCTATTAATGTCCAGATAGGAGCCCTTATTAAAGATAATGAAAAATTAGAGTCCGGTCTGGATTTAAAAGATAGAAGGAATAGGTTGGTTGGAGTAGTTAATTTTTATTTAGATTCTGTAGGAAAGGTGGCTTCGAAATCCACCTCATCATTCTCATCAGACCTTTCAGTACTAAGTGAGCGTATTAAGAATCTTAGTTTAGAAATTGATGTAGAATCAAAAAAAGAAGCGCTTGAAAATGTAGAGAGACGAATAGCTGCTATGGCTAAGGAGATTATTTCGGACCTACCTTTTGAGGATAGGTATAAAAATAATCCACTGTACTTAAATTTGCGTGACTTCAAAGTAGGAGTATCTTTACCTACTCGCATCGAATACATGAGAGATGTTGGCTCAGATGAAAACTATTTAAGTCTTCATATATCAATGATGCTTGCCATGCATAGACATTTCGCAGAACTAAATCGTCCAGTACCTGGTGTTTTACTATTTGATCAGATAAGTCGTCCCTATTTTCCTTCTGAGGACGTTACAGAAATGGTCGAGATTGGGGAAGAAAGGGATAATGATACAAAAGCATTGTTGCAGTATTTTAACATGCTATTTAATGAGGTCAGACGTGGAGAGTCTTTGCAGATAATTGTGATTGAACATGCTTATTTTAAGAACCATACGGAGTATATGAAAGCAGTTAAAAAACGGTGGAAAAAAGGTATTGATGGGTTAATACCTATTGGCTGGCCGGAAAGAGATTAAATTACGAATTGTACTTTAAAGAATAGGTGGTAATACTGTGGATTTAATAACAAATAGATATTTTGAGAAATTTTTGTCCGAATTCGGGATAAGTGGCGGTTTAACGGACAGGAATTTCGAGAAGTTTATCAATTATTCAATCCTTTTCCCAAAAAACATCTCCAACTTTAATCTTTCATCGGTTTCTACTGGAGATGGTGGAGATTGCGCGATCGACGGACTAGCCATAGTGTTGAATAATAAGTATATTTCTACCCTTGGCGAGCTCGAAGACATTCTGGGATCAGGTATGGAGTTTTCTGTGGAATTATACTTTATCCAATCGAAGACTTCAGACAGATTTGATGGGAAAGAAATGCTTCAATTTGGTAATGGAGTACTGGATGTTTTTAAAGTTGGTGATAGTGTAACTAAAGTAAGAAATGAGAAAATTAAAGAGAAATGCAAAATGATCCAAATGTTGCTAGATAATTACGATTCTTTTAGCGCTACTCCTCGATGTTATTTATACTATGTAACAACCGGGACATGGATTAATGATCAGAATTTATTAAGTGACAAAGAAAAAATAATACTCGATATCAAAAATTTAGAATTGTTTGATAAAAATATCGAATTTTATACGTACGGTTCAAAAGATATTAGAAAACATTATGAACTAACAAAATTGCAAAATAGTGCAACATTCGAGTTGAAAGAAAAAATAGAGTTACCATATATGGAAGGTGTAAAGGAATCGTATTTGGCTACTTTGCCAGTTAAAGAATATCTTAAGCTAATAGTTGATGAACAAGGTAAGATTACGAAAGGAATTTTTGAGCTTAATGTTCGAGATTTTAACGGTGTTCAAAATAATCGTGTAAATCAAGAAATAATTAATACAATCAACTCTGATGAGAAAAATTACTTTGGATTAATGAATAATGGAATTACAATAGTTGGAAAATCTTTTAGTAAGGGGAAGGGCTTGTATACAATTAAAAATTTTTATGTTGTAAATGGTTGCCAAACCTCTAATATACTTCACTTAACTTCAGAACATCTGGATGACAGTATGTGGATTGCTATTAAATAGTAATTACAGATGATGACACAATTATAAAAAATATTGTAAAAGCAACAAATAATCAAACCGAAGTTCAAGAAATCCAGCTTCTATCAATGACAGAGTATCAGGAATTGTTGGAGAGTTATTTTAGTAATTACGGTGGTTCATACAATTTATTTTATGAAAGAAGGTCAGGTCAATATAACTATAATGGGAATATTGATAAATCAAAAATAATTAATCCTGAAATGCAAATGCGAGCTTTTGCATCTGTCTTTTTGGACTCTCCGCATAGAGCAAGTAGATTTTACGGAAGCTTAAAAGATGACATAGAAAAAGATGACGGTAAGGATATAAGCAAGGGGATTTTTGTAACTGGACAACAACCAATTATTTATTATACTTCTGCTTTACTTTTGCATATAATTGATAACTATTTCAATAATGACGGTATTGATGATAAGTATTCGAAATTTAGGTATCATTTATTGTATATAATTTCTAAAATAGTATGGAAGGGTGAAAAGAAGCCTCAATTAAATTCAAAAAAAGTTGAGGATTATTGTAATTTGTTAATAAATAAAATTGTGGATACAGAGCAATTTGATCACTTGCTAGAGCAAGCCTTGAATATTATTGATAAAGTAATAGTAAACTTGGATGATCAAGAAGCTAATAAGTCTGCTAGTATAGTAAATTCTTTACTCATGTATATTGAACTTGGCGTAACAAATCAACAGCTTAAATCAACAGTTTCGTTTTTAAATGGTATGGACGATCTTTTAGCTCCATTTTATAATATGAAAATAGACGGTGATTTAAGGTATAACTTTAGCGATAGATTAAATGATCTCATTAGACGTCTTCGAAACTACCGCCTTAAAGTTAGTGTTGCGGAATTAGAAGAGATACGTAAAGCAGTAGATGTTGATTCAAGAGAAAGTAGAAAAAATTTCGCTAGAGATATAGTTCGAAAAATGGATGATATGTGTAATCGGTTTAAAAGAACATTAGAAATGTCAAAAAAATATACAAAACAGCAAGTCTAGACCAAGGTTACTTGGACACATTTTTGGTCACACTCTTACTTTTCTTAGTGTTTCGGCGCACTCGGACGTAGAAACCAAAAACTCAAAAAAGCCTTGTCTCACAAGGCTTACCCCCGTCTACTCCTTAACGCTCAGAACGCTATTGCTCCACTGGCAGCGATGCGGTCAGGGGTTCGATTCCTATACTTCGTTAATGTTTAACGAAGAACGGCAGAGATGCCGTTCTTTTGTTTTTTGGTGAAAATCAATCACACGGTGGAATTCCAAATAAGGTGAGTTGGAGGAGGGCCGTTATATGCCGAAAAATGATAATATGTTAGCCATTCTATGGATGTTGAACTCGGGAGAGAAGTTAACTGCAAAACAAATATCCGAAAAGTTAGAAGTAAATATAAGAACCGTTTATCGCTATATTGATGCATTATGTTCTAGCGGCGTGCCTATCATATCTGACTCAGGTCATCATGGTGGCTACAGTCTGCTGCATCATTTTATCAGATCACCGCTGCTGTTTGATATGGAAGAAAAGAAGACACTCCTTCATGCTGCTGTTTTTGCAAAAGAAGCTGGATACCCGTTGAGTGAGACATTAGAGAATGCGACATCCAAGTTGAAAATGTATTCGAATGAGCAGCAGGAGAGCATGCTAAACCAAGGGTTAGCTGGATTTGAAGTGATAAACCGCATGCTCAGCCCTTCGAGTCAGCTCATATTAGCGGAATTGGAGCATGCTGTAGAAAACGAAATCACTGTAGAGATGGATTACCGTACAAACCATGAAAAGAAGCCAAAGAACAGGATGATAGATCCGTATGGAATCGTTTACTGGAATAATAGATGGTATACGGTTGCCTTCTGCCATCTAAGGAATGAAATACGAAGTTTTCGGGTAGATCGGATTTTACGAATCAAGCGTACTCAACTCATTTTTAAGCGTCCTGAAGCTTTTTCTAGCCGTGACTTTTTTATGAAAAATCTGTTACCTGATCTTGTGGGGAAGGAAGGGTTAATTTCTTTAAGGATCGAAGGCAGGCCGGAGGCGTTGGATGAACTAACCATGCACTGGTTTTTAGGACATCATCTGCAAGAGCGGACGTCCAATCAAGCCGTCTTTTTATTCGAGGAAAAATCCATTCATAATGCTGTCCCGTATTTTCTTCTATCCTATGGTAAATCCATTCGAATACTTGAACCCAAAAGTGTGAAAGACAGACTTGCTGCAATTGCATCAGAGTTAATGGAATATTATCAACAATAACAGCTTCACTGACAGCGGATGTCAGTGAAGCTGTTTTATAATGAGATAGTCATTGATTACCGATGGACCGTAGTCCTTGATAGATAAAAAAAGGGGAGAAATTAAAATGAAAAGAACAGTATATCTTTATGTTTTTGACACCATGTCCGATTGGGAAATCGGTTATTTGACGGCCGAGCTTAACTCAGGAAGATACTTTAGAAAGGGGCTGGCTTCGGCACAAATAGTCACCGTTGGGATAGATAAAGCTCCAGTAACTACAATGGGCGGATTGAAAATAACACCCGACATTCAAGTGGATGAGTGCAGCATTACAAGCGCAGATGCACTGATACTACCTGGCGGAAATACATGGGCAGAGGCTGTTCATAAGCCCATATTACAAATTGCCGAGATGTGTTTACAGGAAGGGATTGTACTCGGGGCGATTTGCGGGGCCTCCATAGGACTTGCTCAAGCAGGCTTGTTAGATTCCCGCTCGCATACAAGCAATGATCTGACGTATCTTAAAATGATTTGTCCGTCTTACACGGGCGAAAAGTATTACATATCGGAATCGGCTGTTACCGATGGAAAACTGATTACTGCTTCCGGAGCAGCTCCACTTGAGTTTTCTGTTCATATTTTTAGAGCACTGGATGTATTTGCTCCAGAAACATTAGATGCATGGTATCATCTTAACAAAACGAATGAACCTCAATATTTCTACGAGTTAATGAGTTCAATTCAGTGACAGCTCCATTCCAAAGAGAAACGCCATCACTTAAATGTGATGGCGTTTTTTGCTGGATTGCTTTGCAGGTCAGTCTGCTCAACGGGAGTGAAGGTAAGGACGTTTATTAAAATGGTCCTCTGCTAGAGTGGATTTAGGTTTTATTGTTTAACCAACAAGGGGGCCCATTGTCCTGTACACGCTTTCATTTACCCGGGTATTCGATGAACCTTACAACGATTGCGGCTGCTTCGGCACGTGCAGCAGTGGATACGGGAGCAAAATGATTATACGGATTGCCTAAAACAATACCGATGCCCCGCAGCGCTTGAACAGCCTCTAACGCCCATGAACTGATCTCATTCTCGTCCTCGAAGGATTTAGATTGACTTTCAGGTATTTCATAGCCCTTGTACTTCATGTAATTGTAAAGCATCATTACCATCTGCTCGCGGGTGATCGGTGAATTGGGATCAAACTGGTCTTCGCTTAAACCATGGACTATGCCTTTTTCGGCCGCCCACTCGACTGCCGCCGCGTACCACTGTCCGTCCGTCACGTCTCTATAACGGGAAGTCATGTAGTCGGCTTGTTTTATGTTGTCCAGATTGGCCAGCACCTGCACGAACATTGCGCGCGTCATGGGGCTGCCCGGTGCGAACGTCGCAGACGTCGTACCATTGAAAAGATTGTATGTGTAGACTGAATTTACGCAGCTGTAGAACCAGTCATCCGTGATGGTATCCCTGAAAGGATTGCCCGACCACACGAGGAAACCTAGTGAGGTCGCGTCATCGAATGCCAGCTCCGTACCCTCACGGATGTTCAGCGACATGCCGGTGTTTAAACCGATTCTTGTATCATCCGGTCCTACCACAACCTTACCGTCGCTTCGTATCTTCGATCCTTCATGGATATCCATTGAATTGCCGTTTGGCAGGTTCACGTGCGCTGCTTTGCCGCCTACAATAACCGTACCGTCGCTCGCAATCGTCGAGCCGCCAAGAATGGTCACTGTGCTTTTGCTGCTGGGGAGTGTCACTTGGGCGCTCTTGTCCGCCGGAATGGTCACCTTACCGTTGGAGTCTATCGATGTGCCTTCAGGTACCGTGATCTGCGTCCCGTCCTTGGTCGAAATCTTGCCGCCACCGGGAAGGGTGGTGCTGCCATTTTTGTCTGTGACTGCAGGTTTATCCTTCGGTGTATGTAGTGTGTAGGTCGCCTTGGATATTCCCGCGTCTGTCCCGGTGTTCGTATTGCCAACGCTGCTTTTATGATCGACGCTGCTTGTATTACCGGTGCTGCCCGTACTGCCCGTAGTGCCACCAGAATCAGGCACAGTAGGAGTTGTCGCTGCCTTCGGCATGGCCGTCACACTGATCTCAGCGCCGTCGCCCTTCGCGTTCAACGCGAGGATCGTGAAGGTGTAGCTTTGGCCATTTGTCAGCTTCTTGAAGGTATATTTCGTCTCCGCCGCATCCAATGTGACTGGCTGTACGCTCCCATACCATACCTTGTAGCCCAATACCGCGCTGCCGCCGTCGTCAGCAGGAGCAGTCCAGCTCAATGTGACCTGTCCGTCACCCGCTGTCGCTTTGAATCCGCTCGGCGCAACGGGTACGACCGGTTTTCGCTGCGCGAACATCCAATCAAAGACATCGGTGTAATCGTTGTTCCAAGCCGGCAAGTTGGAGGACTGCGCCGTGGGAGCGATGCTCCAAGTCCCCATCGTTATCTCATTGTAGAGAACAGCCGCTTCGACTTCATGCGCTATATAATCCGCCAGAACCGGTGTGTTGGCAGGATTCGGTCTTAGATTCGGCTGATCAAATTGATTGTAAGGCCACGTAAGTACCTCATTACTTTCGAAGCGTGAAGCTCTCGCGTTAATCATTTTCGGCATATTGGTATTGATGAAATTATTGAGGTTAGTCTGGTAGCCTCCAACATTATGAGCATTTAAAAACATCCAATAGGCCAGGGTATTGTGAGCGTCGTTAGCCGCAGCGTTCGGTGAACCACTTACCGGGGCCATCGGTGCGGCGGCAGCGAAGAAGCCAGGGTGGCTGTTAACTAAGTTGTTCGTATACTGGCCGCCCCAGGAGAAGCCTGCTGCGTAAACACGGTTCGGATCTACTTCGCCGCTGGCGATCAGGGCGTCGATGACCTTCTTCACATTCTGTGTGGAGGGAACAGAAACGCCATTATAGGAAATGTTTAGTACATGGCTGGCATACTTTTCAGGATTCTGTGCCATTTTTTTCATTAGGGCGACCGATCCATTGGCGGATTTCATGGCCGCTTTTTGGTCTGCCGCAGCGTTTGTGCCGCCGCGTGACATGCCGTGGGTGTACACATATAGCGGCAATCCCTTCATCACGTTACCGTCCTCATCCTTATGAAGGTAGAGCGAGCGATTGACCGAATGATCTGTGAATGTTGCGAACTTATCAAGGATTGGATTCACAACCTTTTCCTGCTCAAAAACCACGTTGTGAAGTGGATTCCCCTCTGTCAGTACGATCTGACCCTTTTGGCTGAGGGTGTAAACCTGCTTTGTCGAGTTACTGCTGCCATCCAGTGTTGTATTGCCGCCGCTCTCTGAATAAAACTCAGACTCAACGACGATGTAACGGCCGCTTGCCAGTCCGTCCCGATAATCTGGTGAATTGCTTACCGGCCCCACATAGCCGCGTACCTTCGGTTCATCATTAGCGTATACCCTTGTGATCTTGCGTGGTCCTTCAAGGGTCACCGCTTCACCATTCAGGGTGGTGTTCCTAGCCGATAAGGCGAACAAGTCCGGATGAAGCGCGGAGCCTAACGCCGCCTTCCCCTCGCCTAAGTCAATGATGACAGCCGTTGTGTACTCGCCGCTGGCGAAGTTGTCATTCCATACGATAAAAGGAAGTATGTTTGCGTCCGGATCGTTTTTGAATGTCACATGAATGGTATGGTCGGCCACAATATCTGTAAAGGTATAGGAGCTGGAAGATTGAGTCACGACCACGCCGTCTACCGTTACGGTATCCACAACTTTACCGGAGTCGGGAGCAAACGTAATTTCTTTGTTAGAGCCCCGATCTACTCTCAGCACATCGCCGGGTGGGCTCGACGTTATTCGGCCGCCCGGTCCCGCTGTGGCAGTGATTGAAAATCTGGTGTCCAATTCGGTGGCTGAGATGAGCTGCAGGCTGTCTGTAAATGAATCAGAGCTGGTATAAGCCGCGTCCGGAATTCCAAAGCAGGAAACGACTTCATAGCGGTCAGCGCCATTTTCTGTCGAGTTATTGATGTACACCTCGAAGGTAAGATTTCCCTCCTGTAAGATCAAATCTCTTTTGGGTATTCTCATTTCCACAATGTATCCGGTATCTGTAATCTGGGTCCATGCAGCTCTGCCTGGAGCGGCCTGCCCTGAAAACACTCCCGTCGCGCTGACACGCCATTGGTTCGAGCCGTTGCTTCCATCACCAACATAAAACTCCAGACTGTCGTATCGGTGGTCTCCGCCAGCTCCCTGATATAGATTACTGTCATTCACAACTACGCGGGCATACAGGTAGTCATGGTCCCAAAGGATTCTGGCTGTACCTGTGGCATGAGGTCTTGGGTCGGTGGGGACAGTGCTTTTGTTGATGTGATGTTCCATGGTTTGGCTCCAGAGGGGGTCGTTTGACCCGAGTTCAGGGGTTCCAAACATGGCGGCCTTTGTTTCATTCGCTGCGGCTGCGTCCTCGATGTTGTCATTGTCGGCAGCGTAGCTCGTAGGCATTAGCGTGACCACCATGACCAAGCAGCAAAGAAACCCGAGCATTTTTCTAAATCGTTTTGGCATAGATGCAAACCTCCTTATTTTTTGATCCGGTGCGCTCATGGTTTACTCGCGTCCGTATTTGGAAGCGTTATCAAATTGACAAGCGCCCAACTATATATATTATGTTTATCTGGAGTTAAATCCTTTAATTTGAATGTAGAGTATATTTTGGGATAAAACGATTACTTCGAGCTATAGGGACAGCGCTTCAGTCCACATCAAAATTTCAAATTGAAATAAAAAAGTCCACGTTATTAACAAGATAGTACATTGAATTGAGATATCTGAACACGTAATATGAGGAGAAATGTAAGCGTATTCATTTCAGGGTGGTCCTCTAGTTTCTTGAGTGAAGGGGTCTTGGTTTGAAAGCGAGCTATGGTTTTGTGTGCTTCTAATATTCAATGAGGGGAAGAATGCTATGCGAAAGCGAATGACAAACATCACTTTGGTTTTACTGTTGACCTTCAGCTGCTGTTTTAGTTTGGATATGCCATTTAGTAATCAAGCTTCAGCTGACCCAATTACACCAACGATGTTGGCGCATTATCCATTGCTTGAAGATGTATTGGATACATCAGGTAATGGCAAGCATGGAGCGGCTGTAGGCGACATTACGTATGCCGATGGTCTTACTCTGCCTGGAGGGACAGATAGCAATGCGAACTATGTGCAGCTTCCTACGGGCTTGTTTGATCATCAAGAAAATACAACGATTTCTGTATGGATGAAGAGTAACGCTGGACGCGGGAACCACGCAGCATTATTTTACGGTACGCCAGCAGCTGAAAATCAACTGCCAACGAATTACTGGCTGTTTAATCCATCGAATCCCAGTGGGGATTTTAAGTCCGTATTTACAGATCACGATAATGTGGACCAGCCTTGGACGACGGAGGTAGGCGTATCAGGCCCTTCTACGACACAGTATGAAGGTCAATGGGTTCACTATACAACGGTTATCACAGAAAGCTCTATTACAGGTTATATTAACGGAGTAAGTATAGGAACCGTCCCAAAAGAGAAAACAACAGCAAGCTTTGGCACGGATTTGCAAGCTTATATCGGTCGCTCCAATTATTTAGCGGATGCTGCTTTTGCGGGCAGCTTTCAGGATTTAAGAATTTACGGAGAGGCACTACGTAGTGAAGATATCGCTGGAGTATATGAACAATCGCTCGATGAAAAGCAAATACAACAAAGTAAAAAAGAACTGACGTTAGGGGACCTATCCGCCGTTACAGAATCGCTTGAACTTCCTTCTGCCGATAAGTATGGTGCAGTGATCTCGTGGACTTCCAGCGATGAGAGTGCGATTAGTCCAACGGGGGAAGTATTCTTACGAGAAACGGAGCAGCAAGTGACGTTAACGGCAGCCATTTCTATGGGTGGGAATCAAGCAGCGAAGGAGTTTATCGTCACCTTATTACCCGAGGATAGCTCTATTGAGCAGATTGCCGTTAAGGGTGTTTCGCTTAATGAATCTGCACTTCGTTTATCCGTGGGGGACAGCGAGACACTCGTGGCTACTATTTCACCTGCGAATGCAACGAATAAAAGAGTTACCTGGACATCGAGTGATTCCAGTGTAGCGAATGTCGATTTGGCGGGTAACGTTACAGCGGTTAGTGAAGGGACAGCCACCATTACGGTACGAACGAAAGATGGAGATCACGTAGCTGTATCCGCTATTAACGTTCAAGAAAAGTCGGAAAATGATGATCTGATTCTTCATTACAACATGAAAACAACTGCAGCGGTAGATGGTCAACTCGTACTGAAGGATATCGCCAACAAGCAAGTTACGTTTGATGGGATATTTAAAAATGCAAACAACGGACAATTTATTTCTAACAGTGAGGTTGGATTTATATCCTTCAATGGAGGGAGTTCTACATCGAATAGTGGATATGTTGAGATTCCTAAGGGCTCAAATGGAAGGGATCTATTACAAGGCCTGAATGAGATTACCGTATCTTCCATCGTGAACTGGACGAATGATGGTACGAATCGCTGGATTTTCGGTTTGGGTACGGTGTTAACACCGGAAACGAACAAATATTTTTTTGTAACCCCACGTCACGGAAGTGGATCGGGCAATATGATTGCTGCGGGTATATCTAAAAATGGCTGGCCGAACGAAGCGTTAGTTACAGGCAGTGCAAACTCCAACCTAATCGCTGGACAGTGGAAGCATGTAACGGTGTCCTTCTCCGAAGCCAGCAGCACGATCACATTATTCGTGGATGGAGTTAAGGTTGCTTCAGGTAATGCGAAGGGACTCAAGCTGTCAGACATCATTAATCCAGATTCTACGTTCTCTGGATTTATCGGCAAGTCCATCTTCGCGAACGATCCGTATCTTCAGGGAAGCGTAGCTGATTTCCGAGTATATAATCGTGCGTTGACGGAGCAGGAAGTGGGAGAGTTATATCAACAAGAAGCCGTAACTCACATATCGAAAATACGTCAGCTTACTGTTGATGATGCAGCGAATCAACTTAGCATGGATCGTTACTTGGACGAGGCAGATCAGAGTGCGGATAAAATAACGAAAAATGTTACCTTACCGACAAGCGGTAAAAACGGCGTAAGTATCACCTGGAGTTCCAGTCAGCCTGCAGTCATCTCCAATACAGGTGCTGTACAACGTCCACAGGCTCAAGCAAGTGATGTTCAAGCGGAGCTTACGGCTACTTTAATGTATCAAGGCGTATCTACATCGGCTGTATTCCCTGTTACGATCTTGAAGCAATTCGATGACCAGCAGAAGGTCGATCTGGATGCTGAACAATTAGAGATCTACAATGCAGACAATGTTAAAGGAAATTTACGTCTTGTGACTAAGGGTGAACAAGGCTCCACCATTACGTGGACGTCTAGCAGACCTACCGTTGTTAAAGGCACGGCTGAAGCGGCTAGTAATGCTGCACAGCTAGGGTGGGTAAGCCGCCAAGCTACGGAGGTACCCGTTAAGTTAACAGCCACAATTACAAATGGCTCAGCTTCCAAAGAGCGTAAGTTTGATCTTACCGTTAAAAAAGCAGCTGCGCCAGTACAGCTTGATGCGTACTTCTTTGCGTACTTTACAGGTGAATATGAGGGTGGTGAAGAGATTTCCTTCGCTACGGCTGAAGATCCATTGTACTGGAAAGCGCTCAATAATGGTAAATCGATCCTTCAATCGAATATGGGTGAAAAGGGACTTCGTGATCCATTCGTTATTCGTTCAGCAGAAGGTGATAAATTTTATATGCTGGCAACCGATTTGAAAATGGGTGAGAGCACCAATTTCGACCAGGCTCAAATTACGGGTAGCCATTACATGATGATCTGGGAGTCGGAGGATCTCGTTAACTGGAGCGAGCAGCGAATGGTCAAGGTTGCTCCCAAGACAGGAGGAAATACGTGGGCGCCAGAAGCGATCTATGATCCTGCAACCGGAGAGTATATCGTATTTTGGGCTTCATCAATGAAAAATACAGAGACATACGGTGATTATAACGGGAGACCCGCAGGTCAGTATAATGTGATGTATTATGCAGCAACACGAGATTTCTATAACTTTTCAGAGCCAAAGGTCATGATTGATGAGTCACTTCCAACCATTGATACGACGTTTATTGAGCATAACGATATGTTGTATCGATTTACCAAATCAGAAGTCAATACCAAAGTGTATGTGGAGAAAGCACCAAATTTCTACTATGACAAGGACGGTTTTGCTGCCAATGGCCTTCAATACGACGCTGTTCCGGGTACACGTGATAACAAACTTGGCTTGATCGGAAAAAATGGAAACAACGAAGGACAAACGATATTTAAGGATATTCATCAAGACAAGTGGTATCTGTTCCTGGATTCATGGCCCTATCATGTACGATATACAACGGATCTGGATAGCAGCACGCAATATATGAACAATGTATTAAGCAGTGATCAATATGCACTTCCGCCAGGACCAAGGCACGGAACGGTGATTCCAATCTCACGTGCGGAGTATAATGCTTTGCAAGAGAAATATGCTTCGAAGGGACCCGCACCATCAACAGACCCGGTTGTACATTACTCATTCGATGCAAATACAGTGAATGGTACAACGTTGAACGACATTTCGGGGAACGGCCATCACGCAACACTGGTAGGTGGAGCAACGATTAATGAAGAGGATCACATCGGTAAAAAGGGCGCTTCGCTGGAGCTTAATGGGTCTACAGGATATGTGAAACTGCCCGATAACCTGATTCAATCTTTGAATCTGGAGAAGGCTACGTTCTCCACATGGGTTCAAATGGACAAAAATCAAGCCAATCAGAGAATATTTGATTTTGCTTCCGAAACAGGCAGACAGGTTAACCGCAATACCATGTACCTGAGTACACAAGGTGATACAGGTAGTCTGGAGTTCGCTGTCGTAACCCCTTTTACAGAGAAATTTAGCAATGACAGCACGAAACTCGGATCAGATTATAAATATGCAATGCGAAATGCCGGACTATTACCAACGAAGACTTGGCAGCATATTGCCGTTACTATGGATGAATTTGAGGCAGTACTCTATCTGAATGGGCATGAGGTTAAACGCAGCTCGACATTTAATGTTGAGCCCAGAATGTTACTGGAAACAACGATGAATTATATTGGTAAATCAAGAAATAGTTCTGATCTTTTGTTTGATGGTAAATTGGATGACTTCCGTATTTATAATCGTGCATTATCTGGTCAAGAGATTGCAGCATTAGCAGATGAAGACGTCATTCCTCCAGTAGAGCAGCCATCCGGGGCTGAGCTCATTCTTCACTACGATATGAATGATATAGATGAAGAAACGGTTATTGACCAAACCGGAAAATTCAACGGAAAATGGGTGAATCCCTCTAAGGCAGAATGGATTCGTACGGAAGATGCTGGTGTGCTGAGCTTTAATGGAGGAAGAACGGACTCCTATGTAGAGCTGCCACCAGGAATTCTCGATGGATTAACGGATATCACCGTTTCATCGATTGTGAACTGGAGCGGTAAAAACGCTGCGGAATGGTTGTATGCACTAGGAAGACCGAATAATAACACGCACTATACGTATTTCACACCACGTTATAACGCTAACGGTCTAGCGCGTTTAGGCATCGCGACGAATGCCTGGAATAATGAGTCCTCAACTTCGACCACGGGCTTAAAGAATAATGAATGGAAAGTAGTGACGACTGTTGTTTCAGGCAAGGATGGTACACTAACCATTTATATTGATGGTGTTGCTGTTGCATCAGGCTCAACGAATGGAATGACGCTGGAACAAATAAAAAATACTTCAGGCAGCAGTGGAACGATCGGGAAGTCATTTTATACAGCTGATCCTTATTTCGGCGGCATGATCGCAGACTTCCAAATCTATGATGGTGCTATGACTCCGACAGATATTAAATCACTGAAGGTTCGCGCAGATCAAAAGATTACTGCAATGAAGGGAATGCTTGTCTCCGCTGCAAATGAGAAATTAACAATTCAAGATCTGCTTGCTTCGAATACATCCAAAGATTCGATTACAAGCAATGTAACTTTGCCAACTTCAGGTGCCTATGGCACAACAATAAGCTGGACAACGGATAAGAGCAATGTGATCTCAACTACAGGTGTCGTGACTAGACCAGATAGCGCAGCTGGCGATCAAGTTGTAACGTTAACAGCGGTATTTACAGATGGTAAAGAGACAATTAACAAAACCTTTACGATGATGGTTAAAGCATTGCCGAGTGATGCCAATGCTGTAGATGAAGCAAAAGCGGCACTAGTTGTGCATAACATTCAGGATGTAAGAGGTCATCTCTCCTTACCGACATCAGGATTATATGGAACAACGATTACTTGGTCTTCCGTTCAACCAAACGTCGTTTCAGTGACTGGTGAAGTGCAGCGTCCTGCACATGGTCGTGGAGATGTAGACGTGAAGCTCACAGCTGCGATTACATTAAATTCAGCATCTACTACGAAGGAATTTATTGCGAAGGTGAAGGAACGGCCTGCCGATGAAAAATACGCAGGATACTTCTTCACATATTTCACTGGGGAAGGTACTTCAACGGGGGAGCAAATTTACTTTGCACTAAGTGAAGGTAATGATCCGTTAAACTGGCGAGAATTGAATGAGGGTAAATCGGTACTGACCTCTGCCTTAGGGGAGAAGGGAGTACGTGATCCATTCATTATTCGTTCGCCTGAAGGCGACAAGTTCTACATGATCGCCACCGATCTGAAAATTAACGGCAATGGTGACTGGGGCAAAGCACAGACATGGGGCAGCCGTTCCATTATGGTGTGGGAATCGAATGATCTCGTCAACTGGACAGATCAACGCATGGTAGAGGTTGCACCGGAAGAAGCGGGTAATACCTGGGCACCAGAAATCATGTACGACAAGACAACAGGTGAATATATCGTATTTTGGGCATCAAGAATGTTTGATGATGCATCCCATACCGGTAACGCTTATCAACAAATGATGTACAGCAAGACAAGAGATTTCTATACGTTTACTGAACCGAAAGTATATTTGGATTATGGGTATTCCATCATTGACACCACAATGATTGAACATGATGGTAAAGTGTTTCGTTTTACGAAGGATGAACGAGACAACGGAGCTATTGCTCCATTTGGCAAGATGATTTTCCAAGAGATGGGTGACTCGATCTTAGATCCAACCTTCAAAATGCTTAATCAAGGCGTGGGTAACATGAAATGGGTTGAGGGTCCAACGATCTTCAAATCGAATACAGAAGAGAAGTGGTATTTATTCGTAGATGAGTTTGGTGGAAGAGGTTATATTCCATTCGAGACAACCAATCTTGCATCAGGCGAGTGGACATTATCTTCGAACTACAACTTACCCGCTAGTCCACGTCACGGAACGGTCATTCCGATTACACAACGTGAGTATGATGCACTCAGTGGGAAGAGGGTACCCGTTAACGGAGTGAGTCTGAACAAAACGACACTGTCCATCGTAGAAGGACAATCAGGGCAATTGACAGCTACGATCACACCGGCAAATGCAACGAAAAAGGAAGTAAAATGGAGCTCAAGTAATCCAGCTGTAGCGACTGTAAGTGCGACAGGTCGAGTAACAGCGGTGGCACCAGGAACAGCAAGCATTACAGTAACTACAGTAGATGGTGGTATATCATCCAACGCTACAGTAACGGTGACACCACTGGTTGAACCGACTGCGCCAGGAGAAGTGACCGGAACAAGCGTAATAGCGGGTAATCAGAAGCTGACTTTGAAATGGAGTAATCCTGCAAGCGATCTAGTCGCAATTAAGATTACAGGTCATGGAAATACAGAGTTTAAGACGGTAACGCTGAATCATGTGGCTAGCAGTTATGAAATCACAGAACTTGCAAATGGCACGCGTTATGAATTCCGTATTACTACGGTAAACTTAGCGGGGCAAGAATCGGCAGGGGTTGTGGTATCGGGAACACCACAAGCACCAAGCAGTGGTAATGGAGATGGTGGCGGTGGTAGTGGCGGTAACATCCCTGCACATACAGTACCGCCAGCTTCTACAGGTGGAAGTGAACCAGTGGTGATGGACAACGGTCAGATAAACATTAAGCCAGTTGTTAATGAGAACGGTGCTTCTATAGTGAAGCTAAGTCCTGATACGGTGAAGCGTGCACTTGATCAAACGACAGGTGATAAGCTACAGGTACAACTTGAAGGAGATCAAAGCTTGAACGAGCTAATCGTTGAGCTAGCGGTAGATCCCCGCTTAACAAGTGCAGCTTCTAAGGTAGGTCACATCGAGATTAACACAGGATCAGCAGTCGTAACGTTGGCTACCGAACGGCTTGGAACAGAAATAAGCGCAGGGAAAACGTTAGGATTGTCGATCAAGAAAATATCGTCTAATCAACTGCCAGCTGGCACAGAAGCTAGGATGAATGGTGAGGTCGTATATGATATCAAGCTAAAGATAGATGGTACGAAGCTTACGGCTTTTGATGGTAGAGATGATCTCGTGATTGCATTGCCATATACGCTGAAGGCTTCTGAGAATCCAAACAACATCATCGTATACGATGTAAAGGGCAACGGAGAGCTGAGAGTCGTGATGAATGGTAGATACAATGCAGGGACAGGTCAAGTAGAGTTCAAACCAACGATTCTAAGTAAATATACGGCAGCGTATGTTACAGCGAGCTTTCAGGATGTGACCCAAGGCTGGGCGAAAGATGCGATCTCGGCATTGGGAGCAAGAGGCGTTGTAAAGGGTATAGGCGACGGCGAGTTTAACCCGAAAGGTCAGGTGACAAGAGCAGCATTCATCACCATGCTGATGAATGTGCTGGAGTTATCGGATGAGAGCGCAGCAGCAAGCTTTAGTGATGTGGAGCAAGGAGAATGGTACTATCGAAATATCGCAATCGCGCAGAAGCTGGGGATTGTGAACGGGAAACCAGATGGTCGTTTCGGAGTTCATGAGAACATTACGCGAGAAGATATGGCCGTTATGGTATACAAAGCGATCCAAATGAAGCAACTAAAATTACCAGATCATGAAGCTATAGCTTTCAAGGATAAAGCAAACATCGCAAACTATGCGAAGCAAGCGGTAGAGGCAATGCGGGGAGCAGGCATCATAAACGGTGTAGGTAACGATGAGTTTGCACCGAAGAAAACGGCTAACCGTGACGAAGCAGCAATGATGATCTATAATTTATGGAGTTTGATGTAGGCTTGTTAAAAATAGGTCAGTGGCTATGAATTGAATTTGATTAAAGGCTCCATACTAAACAACCCGCTAAACACAAGGATTTCAGAGTGTTTGGCGGGTTGTATTATTCATCAAAAGAGCAGTACAATGAATGAAAAATACTCTATACTAGGACTGATTAAAAATGAAATTTATAGAGGTTAGGAATGCCCGAAAACATAATCTGAAAAATATAAACGTAACCATTCCAAAAGGGAAGCTCACTGTAGTGACAGGAGTCAGTGGGTCAGGGAAATCGACATTTGCTTTTGATATCCTCTATGAGGAAGGACGTAATCGTTACCTTCAATCGATCGGCTTTTTTGGACAAACCAATCAAGAAGACCACTTTGACGAGATTACGGGTCTGTCACCAACGATTTCAGTTGAACAAAGAATTATTCGGCAATCGAATCCACGTAGCGTAGTAGGAACACGTACATATATCAGTCAATTATTGGGACAACTCTTCTCACTTGAAGGGCAAATGACTTGCTCAAGATGCAATACTACACTTGATTACAATCTATATTGTGAGAAGTGTGGGATTCAGGAAAGCAGACTAACTCCTCCCTATTTTTCTTTTAATACAGGACTCGGAATGTGTTTAGATTGTCGAGGTCGAGGATATAGTTTCGAATTAATGAGAGATAAGATTGTACCAAATAAAAATAAAAATGTACTAGAAATATGCAGAGGTTTAGGTTTTTTTGGGAAGTCACTACTAGCTCAACTTAGTAACTTTGCAAACATCAATAATATAGACCTTACACTGCCATTTTGTCGTCTTTCTGATGAAGCTCAACAATTCATTTATTATGGAATGCATGATGTATTTGAAGGTCTGTTACCTTGTATACAAAGAAGAATGAGTTCTACGGTTCGAGCACGAAGCGTAGGAGAAACTCAATTTTGTTCAAGAGTAACTTGCCCAATTTGTATGGGGTTTCGAATTGGAGAAGAAGCTCGCAGAGTGACTATAAATGCCAAGCATATCGGTCATTTAGGGAACATAAGTATCCATGAGCTTAAAGCTTTTTTAAGCGATACTATACAATCAGGACAGATATCTTCGAACGGTAAAGCGATTATAAACCTAATTATTAGACGACTTCATCTTCTTATTGAACTGGGCTTGTCTCATCTATCGATAAATAGAAGTTTACCATCTTTAAGCGGAGGGGAGATTCAGCGACTTTTTCTCATGTATCACATCGAGTCTGCCTTTGATTCGTTAACCTATATTTTCGATGAACCCACTTCTGGTCTTCATGAAATTGAGAAGGAATTGATTATTCATAAATTAAGGGGAATACAACAAGCGGGGAACACCGTTATTGTAGTAGAACATGATCCTATGATGATTAAGGCTGCGGATTATGTGTTGGAACTTGGACCACAAGCTGGTGAAAAAGGGGGGGGAGTTGTTTTTCAAGGCTCCGTCGAAGATATGTTACAAGCAACACAATCGATTACAGGAAAATATTTATCAAAGCAATATGATTTGCCAAGAAAAGAAGAGAACCACTATCGGAGAGTTACCGATATTACGCCAAAACTTACGCTTAAGAATGTAAGTGTTCATAATCTTAAAAATTTTACGGTTAATATCCCCTTAGGTTTGCTAATAGGTGTTACGGGGGTGTCTGGCAGTGGAAAGAGTTCCTTGATATCAGATACATTGGTTCCCCTTTTAAAACAGCGTTTTAAAAAGTCAACAGATATTAATGATGATGAAAACGACTCTGAAGGTTGTAGTGAATTAATAAGCTGTGAACTAGAGGGATATGGGGAGTTGAAAGGCTGTATTGCCGTATCTCAGTCCCCAATTGGAAGACATAAAACATCTATCCCTGCAAGCTATATTGGAATATGGGATAAAATACGTTTGGTATTTGCTTCACAGCCTTTGGCTGCGGAGAGAGGTTACAGTCCCGGACACTTTTCATTTAATTCTTCTGATGGACAATGTGAAAAATGTAAGGGTGAGGGAACCGTACAATTAATAGGCGAGGTTACTCGCGAATGTTCTGAATGCAATGGCAGAAGATACAAAACTGAAATTCTGGAAGTGAAATATGAAGATAACAATATATTCGATATTCTAAATTCTTCAATAACGGATGCTGCAAAAATATTTAAAAATGATCGATCGATTGTGCATATGTTACATACTCTTGAGCGTGTAGGAATGGGCTATTTGAAGTTAGGGCAGCCAACTCCTTCTCTAAGTGGCGGTGAAGCTCAGAGAGTAAAACTGGCGAAAGAACTGGGTCATATTCGAAAATCAAATATGCTCTATGTTCTTGACGAACCAACTACTGGCCTAGGTTATTCAGATATTTCTAAATTAATGTTATTAGTAGAAGATTTAACTCAAAAAGGGAACACGGTCATCGTTATAGAACATGATCCAGAGTTCCTGTCATTCTGTGATTGGATTATTGAACTGGGACCCGGAGGTGGAGACAAGGGGGGATATGTAATTGCTCAAGGATCACCCTGGGATCTAATGAATAATAAGGAATCGATAATCTCGAAATATCTAAAATTATGAATTAGGGAGAGATCATGCAAGATTCTAAAGAATACAAATCAATACCACGAAGCTATTGGCCAACGGATGATTGGCAGACTTCCGCCCCAGAAGAGAAAGAAATGAATGAAGATATTCTTGCAAAAGCTAATAATTACATTCTCGAGAACTTTAGTAATGTAAACAGTTTGCTTGTAATTAGAGATGGTTTTATTGTTAATGAACGGTACTTTAATGGATTTAATGAGAAAGACTTAATGGATATGAGGTCTGTGACCAAAAGTTTCACTTCGACATTAGTTGGAATTGCAATTCATGAAAAATATCTATCTGGTGTTGATGAGAAATTAGGAGATATATTCACTGAATACATTTCTGATCGAACTTCTTTAGCGGGACAAACCTCTATTGAGCAATTGTTGACAATGTGTTCAGGTTTTTATTGGCAAACCGATCGTTGGTTAGTTGAAAGAATGACAGATCGATTGATTCGCAGTAATGACTGGGTCGATTTTATCTTAAGACTACCTGTTAACCCTGCCTTAAAGGGGAGCTTTCAGTATAAAAGTCCGGATTCACATTTATTATCTGCCATAGTAGCTAAAGTAACGAATCAAGAAGTTGAACAATTTGCTGACAAACACCTTTTTTCTCCTCTTGGTATTCGAAAGAGAACTTGGCTCACTGACCCTAAGGGAATTCCATATGGAGCATGTGACTTAAAGTTATTATCACGGGATATGGCGAAGCTAGGATATTTATATCTGAATAACGGAGTTTGGGATAATAAACAGATCATTTCTTCTTCTTGGGTTAAAGATTCTACCAGTGAAAAAAGTGGTGGGTCGGAGTCAATCGGAACGTACGGATATCATTGGTGGATAAGCGAGGAAAGAGGTCATAAGGTTTTTTTTGCAGCAGGTGCGGGAGGCCAATACATTTGTTGTGTTCCTGAACTGGATATAGTCGTTGTTATCACGGCAAAGGTTGCTGCACGAAATTGGAAGAATCCAAGATCAATCATTCGTGACTTTATTATTCCATCCGTTACAAGATAATTATCCTTTGTGTAAAGCTGTTATATGATCAGTACAGAAAATACTTGTAGTCGTCTAAATGTTCAGATTATAATGAAGTAAATATTTGGTATGTGTAACTGACGTAACGTGGAGAACCACGAGGAAGCACATATTTCATATGCCGTACGCCTGGGCGAAGTATCTGGTCTTAGACCGGATACTTTTATTTATTTTATGGGAGATGAAGACGATGGAACAGATAAAACGAGCAAGAAATGCAGCTATATTCATTTTTGAACAGGTTGAACCTTTGGATTTTGCAGGACCGTACGAAGTCTTTATCTCAGGAAGTAACAGGGGGCAGGATTTCAATGTTTACACTGTCGCGGAAAATAACGGTCCGATCCAAACCTTGGGAGGTCTAAGCATCAATCCAGCGTATACTATTGATAATTGCCCTAATCCCGATATATTGGTGATTCCTGGAGGTTGGGGTTCAAGAAAAGAAATGAATAATGAAACGGTTACGAATTGGATTCGAGAGATATCAAATGATGTAGAGGTCATTTTGTCTGTCTGTACTGGAGCCTTGATTTTAGCAAAAGCCCAATTATTAGATGGTTTAAAAGTGACAACCAATCGCTTAGCTATGGACGAATTAAGGCATATTGTACCTGCTTCTACTGAAATCATGGAAGAGGCCCGCTATGTCGATAATGGGAAAATTGTATTATCCGCGGGCATATCTGCCGGTATGGATGCTGCGCTGTATGTTATAGAAAAATTATTAGGCGAAGATAGAGCTGTAAAAACTGCAAATCTTATGGAATATGATTGGAAGAAGGCTTGAAACGGGGGGATCCATGTGCATATTCGTCTGCTGGAACATAAAGACCAAATTAACATAGAAAAAATAATGAGTGAATATCCTCTACAATTTCCTACGTTTATCATTGATCAATATCCTGTACGTTGGTCAAAGTTTTTAGTTCCGAGGGAAGAAAACGATGCAGAAGGATACTACGTAGCGATTGGTGATAATAATGAAACCATTGGTCATGCAGGTTATTTATATAATGAACAGTTACGTCTATACGAGATCGTGGGTGTAGTGGTAAAGAAGGGGGTTCAGCGGCAAGGTATTGGAGTGGCTTTGATCAATACGATTTTAGAAACAATAAAAAAAATGAATGAGAAAGAAATTATTCTTTACACACTAGGTCATGTTGGAAATGAAGATACAATCCAATTTTATAACAATATCGGATTTGAATTGACAGCTTACGAAAGGGATTTTTTTAGAACGGATTACCATAGAGTCACTTTCACTAAAACGTTAAGCTAACTGTAAACGATATTGATTTACGTTTAAATGATGTCCTCAAGTTCTATCTTTAGATAGAGAATAAAAGTTCATAAATTTATACATATGGAGGTAATACAGTTTGAGTACTCACTACTATTTCAGTTGGTTTAATGATTTTTTTCCAGAGAAACTGGTCGAACGATTGCAAGAGGATATTGCAGATAGGAAATCGCTTGTGATGATTAGCGCTCAGCCGTCTGATGATGAAGATGAGCAGGTGAACTTTGAGGATATTACAGAATGGACATGGTTAACTCAGGCAAACCTCCATTTTGTTGAATATCATTTCATTGATTACCGTATGCCAAAAGAAAAGGCTCAGCAGCTTATTCAGAAAGCCTCTGTCATTTTTCTGTGTGGGGGAGATCCTGTGCAGCAGCATGAGTTTTTGGCGGAATATGAACTATCCAATGTGATTAAAAACAGCAAGGCCGTTATCCTTGGTGCGAGCGCGGGTTCATTAAACATGGCTGCAAAATGGTTATCTTCGAATGACGATACCCCTAAGGGTGAAACAACTACGATATATGAGGGGTTGGGCTTTGATCATTTTGCCTATGAATCTCATGCTGGACGCAGCTGCGATACGTTTGTTGAAGGTTACCTGTTTCCGCTATCTAAAGAGATGGATGTTTATGCGGCAGAACAGGAAAGTGCTATTCGTGTAAAGGACGGCAAAATAGATATTTTAGGTCCTGTATATGTAATCTCCGAATCTAAGATTCAGAAACGGAAAGGATAGAAAAAACCTGAGAAAGCGAAGCGTTCGCCTGAAAATTTTCTGATCATCTTAACTTGATAAGGGATGGATTCTCCCCTTTAGATTGTCGGTGAAGGCCAGATTTCCATCGGTCGTGATGACGGCAGCCTCAATATGCTTCATTTGATTTACTTTATGAATAATGGAGGCCGCATCAAACCCGAATAATTCTGTCGTATAGATGTCGCAGTCCAGCGATTTATCCGCAATAATGGTTAATGAAGCGACATTACATTCGATGGGGTAGCCCGTTGTACTGCTGAATATATGATGGTACTGTTGTCCATTCTTTTCTAAAACGCGCTCATATATGCCTGAGGTTACGACAGATTGTTCTCTGATGCTGACGAGTGCTGCTGCGTTTCCTCTGGGCAAAAAGGGGTTCTGTATGCCAACATTCCAGTGACTGGACCCGGAAGGGGAATCGCCATGAACGAGTACGTTCCCGCCCATATCGACCATTGCGGCATCAGCTCCATTTTTCTTGAAAAATGCCATAACCTGATCCGCGAAATAACCTTTAGCGATAGCTCCAAGGTCGATCTCCATGCCTTTTTTTAATAAATGCACGGTTTGCTGCTCATCATCAAGCTGAATGTTTTCAGGATTCAACAGCTCCAGAACCTTCTTGATCGCGGCATCCTCTGGCACATGTGCTTCGCGAAAACCAATTCTCCATAATTTAATCAAGGGACCTATGGCAATATTTAAAAAGGAATCTTCATTCAGGCTGTGTTCTTTGCCTATTTTGATGAGATCATACAGTTCCTTGTCCACTCTGAGCGGATGTGCTGCGGCTTCTTGTTTTAGCCTGGCAAGCTGTGAGTGATCACTGTTGGCACTGAAGACCTTCTCATAACGGAACAGCATATTCGCTGCTTCCCTGGCAAGCTCTTCAGCTTCTGCCCCTTTGATATAAAGGGATATTTTAGTTCCCATAAGCGGGATTGTTTTCGTAAAAGTATTCATGACAGCCTCCTATACCGCACATTGCTGCCCATGATTGAGAAAAGTATGGATGAGATCATGATCATCACTGGACAGCTTTCTTTCCCCATGATGTGCTATAAAATAATCCAGACTCATCTTATCGATCGGGATCGGATAGATGTTGTATTCCGAGGCACACTCATCGATATGCACACTTTCAGGAACAATCGTTACGCCCATATTATGCTTTGCAAGCTTTAATACGGTGCGAATCTCATTGCTTTCCATCACGATGCTGGGCTGGATTTTGTACACACTTAACAATTGATCGATCTGTTTACGGATGGCAGAACCTTTAGACGTTAGAATGAGCTTTTGACGCAAAATGGTGCTGATATCAAAAGTCCCCTCTGGAATGACTGCAGCATTGTTCCGGTATAGTTCAGAGCAGCGCGGAATAACAGCCCGGTAACGGTGTCTGCCCCAACTAACGGAGTTCAGGTTCGGAGATATGCTGCTCGAATTTTGTCCGATCCAGAAGTCGAGCTCATGATTTTGGAGACGCTTCTCATTTTTTTCAGGTATATCCTCTACAAGGTTTATTTTATAAGCAGGATGAAGCTTTAAAAAATCAGGTAAAAAAAGAGGCGTTAAATAAGAACCGAGGCTCGGAAGAATCCCGATTCGCAGTATCCTGCTGCCGATATCCGATACATATGAGATTTCTCTCACCAGTTTCGCGTAGCTGTGCTCAAGTGAAGTCAAATACTGATAATATATTTTTCCCTGCTCGGTTAGTCGATAGGGCAGCCTGCTGCGAGTGATCAGTTCACAATTCAACTGACTTTCCACTTTTTTAATCACCTTTGTCAGGTAGGGCTGCGAAATATAAAGTGACTGGGCGGCTTTGCTGTAATTACTGTATTTCAGGAGGCTGTCGATGTAACATAAGATATCCTGAGATTCTAACTTAGACATGTCCCTCATCCTTTGTGAAAAAAATAACAAACTTTGAATTTGAGCTGATTATAACAAATTGGTTATCAAACTGCAATGAATAACTATTAGATCATTTCACCTCTGATATGATAGAGTTATGCCGAAAGAACGAGTCTGACATGTACGAACATCATTTCTGAATGACAGAAGGGGGATTATGATGAATTATTTAGCTATCGTAGGCACGAATTCGGATGTATCCACGAACCGCATGCTGCTCCAATTTATGCAAAAACATTTCTCGAATGAAGCCAAAATTGATTTATATGAAATTAAGGATTTGCCCGCATTCATTGAAAAAGAGGATATAGAGGATGCTGAGGTTGACATTCCCGAGCAGGTAAAAGACCTTTCGGATCGAATCACCAAAGCTGAAGGCGTGATTATTGCCACTCCGGAGTATGATCATGCCATCCCTGCCGTTCTGAAAAGTGCGCTGGAATGGATCAGTTACACAACTCAAACCTTGAAAAACAAACCTGTTATGATCGTAGGTGCTTCACACGGCTCACTGGGTTCTTCCAGAGCCCAGGCACATCTCAGACAAATTCTGGATTCACCTGAGCTTGGTGCAAGATTAATGCCCAGCAGCGAATTCCTTCTGGGGAAATCACAGAGTGCATTTGATAACAGCGGCAGTCTGATCAGTGCTGAGAAAGTAGCGGAGCTTGAGGAGATTTTCAGGGAGTTTGTTCTGTTTACAGAGATCACTACGGAGCTGCTTTCCAAAAGGACGTTGAAGAAAAAAACGAAAAAATTCTCCTGGCAGGAGTAGGGGGCTAACTACAATGAAAATCATAGCGATCGTAGGCACAAATGCAAAGAAATCGTATAATCGCATGCTGCTTCAGTTTATGAAAAAACATTTTGAGTCCAGAGCAGCCATTGAAATTCTTGAAATCGCGGACGTACCAATGTTTAATCAATCCGATAACCAAACGAACAGTGAAATCATACAAACATTTAATGAGAAAATTATCGCAAGTGACGGAGTTATTATTGCAACTCCTGAATATAACCATTCCATTCCTTCATCCCTTAAGAGTGTGCTTGAATGGTTGAGCTTTGAACTGCATCCGCTTGCGGGTAAACCCGTGATGATTATTGGTGCTTCACAGGGAACACAAGGCTCCTCGCGTGCGCAGCTGCATCTTCGTCAAATTCTGGATGCTCCGGGTGTTGAAGCTAACGTGATGCCAGGGTATGAGTTTTTGCTTGGAAGTGCACATAAAGCGTTTGATGAGTCAGGCAATCTGAATCAAGAAGGAACAATCGATTTCCTGGAGGTATGTTTCCTGCGCTTCCTTCGTTTTGCCAAAATTTCCAATCAGCTCAATGAGGAAGAGGAGTTCACCTATAATCCGGGTGTATATGAGGTCAATGCCATTGGCCACAGCGGCAAGCTTCCCATGAAAGTATCCTTTAGTGAAACTCGTATCGAAAGCATTGATATTGATGCGAAGGGAGAAACCGAAGGCATCGCCGATGTCGTTTTTGTACGAATTCCGAATAAAATCATTGAAGGCCAGACGCTGAATGTGGATGCACTTTCAGGTGCTTCTGAAACCAGTAATGCTGTCATTGATGGTGTAGCCAAGGCGGTTAAGCTTGCCGGAGTGAACCCTGACATTCTGAAAAGACGTCCAAAACCTGCCAGCAGCCAGATGAGAGAAGACGAGGAATACACTTGTGATGTGGTGGTTGTAGGAGGGGGCGGTGCCGGTTTAAGTGCTGCTGCCGTAGCTTTACAGCAAGGCGCGAGCGCGATTGTTCTTGAGAAATATCCGGCTGTGGGCGGAAACACGATCCGTTCAGGCGGGCCTGTCAATGCGGCAGATCCCGAGTGGCAGCAGCAGTTTAACGAGAATCCGGGAGAAAGACAGACGATTGAGAATTTATTAAGTACGGACGAGAGCTTGATCCATCCCGAATATATAGATGATTTCCATGCTCTGAAAGCGGAGTTCACAGCGTATCAGGAAAAGTTCGGCACACAAAAGGCACATTTGTTTGATTCACCACTGCTTCACAGAATGCAGACCTATTTTGGCGGCAAACGAACCGACTTGAATGGCAGCACAATCTACGGACAATACGATCTGGTCAAAGTCCTTACGGACAACGCTCTGGAAAGTGTACATTGGCTTGAGGATATCGGGGTTGAATATGATAAAAGTATTGTATTTGCTCCAGTGGGTGCCCTTTGGCGGCGCGGTCATAAACCGGTGAAAAGTTATGGTTCTGCATTTATCATCGCACTCAGCCAATATGTAGAAGAGAATGGCGGAAACATTATTACAGATACGCCTGTCAAACAGCTGATCATTGAAGATGGGAAAATTACAGGTGTAATCGCTGCGGGTGTTAATGGTCAAAAAATCACCGTGCATGCCAAAGCAGTTGTACTTGCAAGCGGCGGTTTTGGTGCAAATACACAAATGCTTAAGGAATATAACACATACTGGAGCCACATTGACGATGATATCAAAACGACGAATTCCTACGCGATGACGGGTGACGGCATATCGCTTGGCAAGAGTGCAGGAGCAGCACTGACAGGCATGGGTTTCACTCAAATGATGCCAGTCGCTGACCCGGAAACGGGCGAACTCTTCAGCGGGTTGCAGGTACCTCCTGAGAACTTTGTAATTGTTAACAAACAGGGAGAACGATTTGTAAATGAATTTTCGGGTCGAGATGTTTTAACCAAAGCGGCTATTGAGCAGGGCAGTTTATTTTACCTGATTGCTGATGATGAGATCAAGAAAACCGCAGCGAATACAAGCCAGGAGAAGATTGATCGCCAGGTAGAAGCGGGTACTCTGTTTAGAGCGGATACGATTGAAGAACTGGCAGTGAAAGTAAATATGGACCCTCAAGTTCTCAGAACGACCATTGATAAGTATAACTCTTATGTGGATGCGGGCTTTGACCCAGAGTTCCATAAAGATACATTTAGCTTGAAAGTCGAGAAGGCTCCGTTTTATGCTACACCTAGGAAGCCTGCAGTTCACCACACGATGGGCGGTATCAAGATTGACACGAAAACTCGTGTTCTGGATGAGAACGGTCAACCTATTGCCCATCTGTATGCTGCCGGCGAAGTAGCGGGAGGTATACATGCAGGCAATCGTTTAGGGGGTAACGCCTTGACCGATATCTTCACATTTGGACGGATTGCTGGTAAAACGGCTGTTGAAGAAATGAAAGGTTTATAAGCACTAAACCGCTAAGCACAATGTGTTTCAAGTGTTTGGCGGTTTTTTTATATTTTGTGAAGTCTTATAAGAGCTAATTAAAGCTTTTGAAAGCGCTTGATTTTTTTGTGGACAAGAGCATAGATCGGATGGTATATTGTTTCTGTAAGAAACAATATTATTTTTGATGGACATTATATCACGTGTTCTTGGTAAAGCCTTAAGGAAATGATCTTTCGGGCTTGCGCCTGGACACCACAAAAAGGACGGGATAAAGATGACTAAAATGGAGACAACGATCAAATCCTTTGATGGTACACAGCTTTATTTCAGTAAGGATACGGTAGAACATGCGAAGGCAGCTGTAGTTATCGTGCATGGATTGGCTGAGCATGCCAGCCGCTATGATTATTTGACAGAGAAGCTGAATCATCGTGGATTTAACGTATACCGTTTTGACCATCGAGGTCATGCCAGATCGGAAGGACCGCGCACATTTTACAGTGACTTTCATCATCTGATCGATGATGTGAACGCTGTCGTGGAGACGGCACTGCAGGAGAGCGGCGATACACCGCTGTATATTATCGGACATAGTATGGGCGGCTTTGCTTCTTCATCGTTCGGCACGAAATACCCGGGTAAAGTGAAGGGCATCGTTTTATCGGGTGCACTTACCCGTTTTAATACAAAGGTGGTTGGAGAGCTGCCGATGGCTCTGCCTTCAGGCACGTATTTTCCAAATGAACTTGGCAGCGGAGTTTGCAGCGATCCTGAAGTTGTATCCGCTTACGCGAATGACCCGTTGGTAGAGAAACAGATTTCTGTAGATTTATTTAACAGCCTGGGTTATGGAGTGGAATGGCTTAAAGAACATGCGAAGCAGTTTGTCGATCCGGTGCTTGTACTGCATGGAGCGAATGATGGGCTGGTCAGTGAAAAGGATTCCCGTGATTTTTACGGCGATATCGCTTCGACGGATAAAACGCTGAAAATCTATGCACATCTCATGCATGAAATCTTTAATGAAACGGCACGGGACGAAGTGATTGAAGAAGCGATCTCATGGATTGAAAAACGAATCTGATTTCAGTAGAGTAATAGAGAGAGAATTCGAAGACGAAAGGGATTACGCATGAAATTAGATTGGATGGGTGACCATCGGGAGCTTGTCGAGAAGATTATCAAGTATGGCAATGCTTATTCCAACACCTACAAACTGCAGCGAAGCTATGGAACCGATATGACGTTCTCTGCTTCCCAGATTCAGACGCTTGAGTATATTCTGGAAGCAGAAGATCAGGAAGAGAAGATGTCCGAGATGGCCGCCCGTTTGGGCGTAAGCCGAAGTACATTTTCCAAAAACGTGAAAAATTTGACCGAAAAAGGGCTGCTTGAAAAATATCATTTGAGCGGGAATCGCAAAGATATTTACGTCAAACCTTCTACCAAAGGCCGCGAGGTATACACGAAATATACGGCATTTGTCCGCGAGCTGTGTTTCGATGATATCTTTAAGCTGGCCGATCAGATTACGGAGGCGGACAAAAAAAGCTTTATTCGCATCATGGATCTGTTTGCAGATGTGCTCGTCTGGTATGGTGAAAAGGAACAAGAACCGCGCAGGCTCATCAAAATTGAGCCGGTCAGCGAGTAGTTTACAGGGAGGCAGCTGGTTTTGGCGAATGTTCAATCGCTTTAAAAGTTCCGAATGCCTCGTTATTACAATGAATAGTTTTTTCCTCCAGGTTGTCTATCAGCTTGGGGGATTTTTTTGCTTACCGGACAGCCTACAGCCCATTCCCTCCGCGCATGTCGGTCATACAGTATACAATGCCTAATGCAAAAGAGCTGTAAAACCATCCATAATGCAGGGAGTGGGACGTGTGACAACAAAAACTAAACCAAAACAAACGACCAAACTTACCGGACGTGTAATCTTTAAAGGAGACCCGGGCTATGAAGCGGCACGTAAAAACTGGGACCCTCATACCGACAGGTATCCCAAAGTTTTCGTTTTTGCTCAAAAAACGAAGGATGTCTCCAATGCCATCAAATGGGCTCGTGAAAACAATGTACCGATCCGGCCGCGAAGCGGGAGACACGCGCTTGAGGTTAACCTGTCACAGGTGAACGGGGGTATCGTCATTGATGTAAGTGATCTGAACACCATCAAGCTCAACAAAGCAGCAGGCACGGTAGTTGTTGGGGCAGGGAACCGGGTGGGGAGAATTGCGCATACACTTGCACGTCAGGGATTTATCGCGCCATTTGGTGACAGCCCTACGGTTGGAATAGGAGGTATTACTCTAGGAGGCGGCATCGGACCACTTCAGCGGACCATTGGTTTGATCAGTGATAATCTGCTGGAATTTGAGATGGTCGATGCGAACGGAAAGGTCATTCGTGCGAGCAAAAAAAGCAGCGCAGATCTCTTCTGGGCATCGCAGGGCGGGGGCGGAGGTAACTTTGGCGTGTATACCCGCTACAAATTCAAAGTTCGTCGTGCGCCAGCGAGAGCGACGGTATATCGGATTACGTGGCCATGGGCTCAATTCGAGAAGGTGCTGAAAGTGTGGCAAAAATGGGCTCCATCAGTGGATACCCGTCTGGGGAGCGAACTGTCCATTGGGCCTAAAAAGGGCGGCAATGTAAGCATGGAAGGACTTTTTCTGGGGTCCAAAACAGAAGCGCTCCGGCTGTTAAGGCCGCTCACGAGTACGGGAACACCTTCACAGACGATCATCCGCTCCGTCCCGTACACGGAAGCCGTTACGTTTCTGCTGCCTCCTGACCCCGTGCTGACCCAAAGATACAGCAACCAGTTCTCCTCTGGCTTTGGCCGAAAACCGTTCCCGGATCAGGCAATCAAATCCATGCGAGAGTTTCTGGAACATGTAGAAGGAGAGACTGCCGGATTCTTTTTCCTGAACTGGGGTGGTGCCGTCAGCCGTAAATCTCCTAAGTCAACCGCATTTTACTGGCGCAAAGCGAAGTTCTACGTCGAATGGAACAGCTCATGGACCAAACCGTCTCAGGCCGCTAAAAATATAGCGATCGTGCGTAACACCCGCAAAAAATTACAACCTTATATTGTTGGGTCATACATTAACGTACCGGATCAAGGGATTAAACGTTCAGGACCTGTATATTACGGGGCAAACTACGCCAGATTACGCAGAGTCAAAGCGAAGTACGATCCCCAAAACGTGTTTAACAATCCGCAGAGCATTCCGCCGGCACGCGGTCTGAAATAAGATGCATGAAAATGATGCAGTTGAAAAATGGAATTCATAGAAAAGGAGCCGCTAACTGCGGCTCCCGGACTGACTCTCCCTATAAATTATTTCTTTTGGTTCGCGAGCCACTCCATAAGCGTTACGGCTTTCCCCTTGATTTTCACAGGTTTACCGTTGAAGTCTTTGGAAATGTCATTATTTAGAACCGGAATCCAGGACCAGTGCCCATTGTATTCGTATGGAGCATGATCACCGTTCCCTTTGGTATATAGACCGCTCATATCCAACACCTTATCGAAATAGGAATAATGAACATTTTTGGCTCCTGCCGCAATCAATCGTTTGTAGGTAGCTGTTGAAGTTCTGGAGGTATCTACCGTCTGATCAGCCCCTGCAGCTGTGAACCAGATGGGGATATTCTTCAGCTTGGCGATATCCTGTTTGGATAACAAGGAATCCTCGTATGCTTCTGCGGAAGGATATGCGGCTGCGAAATAATCCGGATTCGCGAGCAGCATGTTCAGGGTCATAAATCCGCCATTAGAGCAGCCTCCGATGTAAATGCGGTCCGTATCAATATCAGATGAATACTGCTTTACATACTGTTTGATCAATGCGGTTAAAGACTGGGTATACATACTTTTTCCGTCTTTGGTATACTGTCCGGTTCCGTCGTTCATCCAGAATGTTGGTGTCTGTGGAACCAATACAGCAGCATCACCGAAATAGTTCTGAATGGATTTATCGGCCAAGGCCGTTACTTTATTACCCAGCAGGGCAATCCTTGGATCGGTTCCCCCTTCACCGGCACCATGCAGCCAGATGATCAGCGGTTTTTTCTTGCTGGTTTCGGGCAAATAAGAGGCATAGGTCAGATTGATCTGACCAAACTTGGGGTCCTTGTAACTGAATTTACCAGTTGTATCAAACCTGTCTACACCTTGTTCAATGACGGTATGCGGCGTATCTGGCCGTGTAGTCAAATGGTCAACGCTGCTGCCCGTATGATCCTGAAGGGATTTTTGCTGAATAATAGTATACTGCAGGTCCGCATAACGGTTGGTGAACGTCTGAAGATCAAACGTAAATGGGCTCGCTGTCACCAGATCAGGATGCACTTTCATCTCGAGCGTAATATACTGCCCTGTGGACATGGAATTTTTATGACCATCTTTGTCTGAAATGTAAGCATCTTCGATGGTCCTGCTGCTGCTGTCCGATCCAACATACTTTTGCTGCGTTTGCAAATGAATCGCAGGATAACTTCGTTCAGCAAGAACTTTAAACGTGTCTTTGTTAAGGGTATTACTTTGAATGGCTGTGCCTGTGTCTAAGATGATTTTGTACACCCCTGGGCCCCAATCATACCCTTTCGTTACGAGAGAGTAGGAGAGAGGAGAACTTGTTTCGGCGGTATTGTTTGCGCTTACATTGGTGGAGACGAGAAGAGAGGAAGTTAAGGCGAGAGCCAGGAAACCTGAAAGCAGTCCTTTTTTCATATTCATCAGCATATACCTCCAAACGTGTTATGTATGCAGCCTCAAACATTGTACCATTTTCATTGTGACCAAGGGAAACGAAAAAAACCGTTTGAGAATCATCGTTAGATGATCCCCGAACGGTTCCTGGATATTGATTCGCTGCTGCTGTTATTGTTTAACAGCTTCTCCAGCGAAAACTTCAACGTTCATCGGAGCAGCCATGAATGCTGCAGCCTGTTGAACAAACGCTTGGAAATGAGCACTTGAGTTGTGAGCAGCCGTTGCTGCTTCGTCTTTCCACAGCTCGATCATCGTGTAGCTTTGCTCACGTTCTGTGCTTTTCACGAGATCATAGCTGATGCTGCCTTCTTCCTCACGTGTAGCTGCAATCAATTCTTTGGCAGCAGCCAAAAAAGCTTCTTCTTGAGCGGCTTGTACTTGCAGATGAGCATGAATGATAATCATAGTGAAAACCTCCGTATTTGTAAGTAGTGGGTGTAAAAATGACACACGTAATGTCTGATATTTATAACGGTATAACCTAGCCTTTTATACTTAAGCCCAAGTAGTAATGGTATCAACCGGCAGACGGTAAGACGGGTGTCCTTCTTTAGCGGATTTACCAATCGAGATCAGCATAACGGGTTGATAACGATCTTTGTCCATACCGAACGTTTCAGCGATTTGAGCTTTTTCGTAACCGCCAATCGGGTTGGTATCATAGCCGTGAGCACGAGCAGCAAGCATTAACTGCATGGATACCAGTCCAGCGTCGATCAGGTTAACATCACGCAGATCGGAAGCAGGCATATTGTCGTAATAAGGTTTAACCACTTTTACCTGCTGCTCTGCAACTTCTTTAGGCATAAATCCATGCTCAACTGCTTTACCAAAAATTTCCTCCAGGTACTCGCCATTGTTCATGTCGATAAATACACCAATCACCGCAGCAGAAGTCAGCACTTGATTTTGGTTGAAGCGTGCAAGAGGTGCGAGCTTTTCTTTGCCTTCAGGTGTATCTACAACCAGGAAACGCCAAGGCTGCATGTTCACAGAAGATGGAGCGCGGGAAGCTTCTGCCAGAATTTCAGTCATTTCTTCACGGCTGATTTTTACATCAGCATCATACAATTTAACCGAACGACGACCGTAAGTAATTTCGTTAAAATCATTTGTTTTTTGGAATTTGCTTTGTGTTGTAGTCATGGAAATCTCTCCTCTATATATGGTTTAAAAATTGTTTTGCATACGTTCCAAAAAATCGGCGAGCGCATGAATCTCATCTTCACTGAAACCGTCCAGAATCTGATGGATATAATTCGTTTTCTCCGCTTTATATCCTTCGATCTGTTTCCGCCCATGATCCGTCAGACGAACAAAGGTCACCCGATTATCCTCGGGATTTTTGCGTCTCGTAACCATCTGGTCAGCTTCAAGCTGTTTCAGGTGGCGGGTAATTGCAGCACTGTCGATATTAATGATTTTCTGAAGCATGGACTGATTGATCTCGTCAACCTGATCCAGCTCATGCAGAATCTCAAAGCGAGAGGAACTGATCCCGGTACAGCGTTCAAACTTGGGACTGATTCTGTTCCCCAGCATGTTCAGCAGATTAATGATCTGCTCTTCTTTGGAAACCATACGTGTCATGACTAGACCTCCCGGGTGAATCTGAATCAACAACGGCGTATGTTAACAAATAATTAAAGTTGCCAGTATACAATGCCATTGCCTCATGATTTTGTGGCTGCTCTCAATCGTTGATGGATCAATATTTGATGCCTCAATCATTGATGGCTCAACTAATATAACATGCTGTTTATGATAATGCAACAGGATGACAGAAAGTAACAAATCTTTTTTTTGCATGTTCTGATCACGAAGTAATTCTGATGAAGTGCTTATTATTATAGGTTATCCGTAGAGGGGGGATTTAACTCGGTTAGTATTTAATTGAGAATTATTATCATTTAATCTATAATAAAAATCAAAAATGCATCAGAATCCCATTAACTGTACAAGGCAGTTGTTATATTGGTGAGAATTAGGGCTTACGGCTAAGGAAAGGGAGTTACTATGGGAAGAAGTAATGAATGGATTAAAAGACTGGAACAGCTGTACCTTTCTTCTGTGCACATCTGCGATTACGATGGCATTTCAGGGGAAGTCCAATACAGGGTATGGAAAAGATTCGCCCTATGTCGAGTAATGCGTGGTACAGGGACTTTAACCATCGATAACGTTATGCATACGCTGTCCCCTGACGATTGGTTTATGCTGAGCCCAGGCATGCATGTGGAATTACAGGTGAATATGGACGGCCCTCTTCGATATCAGATCATTTTATTTTCCGGTGTGGAGCTTGTTCGAATACGTAATGTTTGGCAGGCGAAAGGTTTTGATTTTCCTGTTACAGGCAGGCTCCAATTTTCTTCGAATACTCGTGAACTTCGGGAAATGATGGATCGATTCTTCTATAAAAATTATGCTGCAGCGGAATCCGGCAATCTGGACAGGAAGTATCTTTTACATCAGCTGCTGATTCGCTTGCTGACCTGTGTGAGACAGGCTTCCAAACCTCAAGCTGGCATAGATTTGGCAGTGGATTATATGACACAGCATTATATGAAGGAAATTCGAATCGAAGAGATGGCCCGCCTGGCGGGACTTAGTGTGAATCACTTTATAAGAACGTTCAAACGACAATTCGAAATGACACCGATGGATTATATTTTGCAGCAGCGGATGGCGAAGGCCAAACAGCTTTTGTTTTCTACAGACAAAATCAAGAGAATTGCGGAGCAGGTTGGGTACAGGGACGAGCACTACTTCAGCAGGGTGTTTAAGAAAAATGAAGGTGTTGCTCCTACATTGTATATGAAGAATAAAGTCAGCCGTATTGCAGCTCTGTACTATGGGCTGGATGATGTTGTTGCAACACTGGGGTTAAAGCCTGTATCTGCTTTATCTTATGTTCAGAGAGTGGCTCATCCTATCCGTATGACTGCAGGCGCAGCCGATTATTCGCAAGTCCTTATTCTGGACAGTTTCGGTCAAAACTATGACAAGCTGAAGAGATTGCAGCCAGATCTGATCATAACGAGTGACCGGATGCAGCCGAATGAATGGATGCATCATATTGCTCCAACAGCTGTTCTTAAACACAGCAACCAAGTTGGAGACAGTCTGCTGTATATGGCTGACATCATGGGCCGCAGTGAACACGCTGTCCGCTGGATTGAACAGCATGCGGAATTAAGCCGGATTCTTCAAGCAGGCATTCAATCCAAATGGGGGAAGCAGACGGCCATGTTTATCCGGGTGTCCTCCGGGTTTTGCCGAATGTACGGTCTCCATAACCAGACTGGTGCACTGCTGTATGAAGATTTGGGATTTCAGATGCCTGAGCATTACCCGAAAGAGCAGTGGGCGGTAGAGATGAACAACGACAACGTACAGCTGTTCAATGTGGATCATGTTTTTATTATGGTGGACCCGACGGAAGAAGCACGCATTCAATTCGAGCGACTGCAGCATTCAGCAGGGTGGTTGTCATCTAAGGCTGTGCAGGAAGGGCATATTTATAATGCAGGAGATATTTTCTTTAGAACGTTAGGCCCAACCGGGCGTTTAATGGCGATGCGTTATGCAGCAGATCAACTTGGCGTTCGTGTACGTTGATATTTTACAAGGAAAGAGAGTGAAATGATCCATGGAAAGCTCGTTCCTTTTTTTCTACCATAATGATAATGATTATTATTATTAAGTGAAAAGGAGAATGACGATAAATGATAAGAAAGAAAACAGCTTATATGGTCCTGTTGTTCCTGTTCATGCTTGTTCTGGCGGCATGCGGCAGGACTACGACAGAATCAGCAAATGGCACCTCTGTGAAACAAAACACCGCAGTAGAAGAAAAAGAAGTGCAGACGGTAAAGCATCTAAAAGGGACTGCGGTTTTGCCGCAAAAAATTGAGCGAATGGTTGTGTTATCTGCCGCTTATATCGATCATATGCTTACCATCGGGGAGAAACCTGCAGGTGTTAATGTAGAGGTTCGTTATGGCGGAGATTACCTGCCTTATCTTGCAGATCAGCTGCAGGGTGTTCCAACGGTAGGCTCGGCAGATAGTCCTAACCTAGAAGCGATTGTTCAGATTGATCCGGATGTCATCGTTATTGAGAGTCGAACAGCCGAAAATTCATATGACCAGTTGGAGAAAATCGCCCCGACTATTGTATTGGGTACAGATTGGATGGAGTATGAAGACGGTACGACATATTGGACTCGGGATTTACTGACCATTGCCGGGATGTATAACAAGGTAGAGCTGGCTAAGGAAAAGATTGCCGAAGTAGAGAAGCAGGCAGATCAACTCAAAGCAAAAATGGAACAGCTGAATCAGAAAAAACTGGCTTACCTGCGAGTGAGGGAGAAGAATCTGCAGATTTATGCCGAAAAAGGCCATCCAACCAATACACTTTTATATCATGATCTTGGCTTTGTACCTGCTGCCGTGACACCTGCGGAACAACGTGAAGATTTGTCTATGGAAAAAATATCCGATATTGATGCGGATTTTATTGTGCTTGAAGTGGACCCCAACGCCCAGGATTATTTAAGCAAAATGCATGATAGCTCCCTTTGGAAAAATGTCCCGGCAGTTCGGACAAATCAGGTTTATCAGACAGATTCCTTCTGGCTGTTTAAAGGATGGGGAGCCATCGGACGAACCGAAATCATCCGTGAAATTAAAGGTATGATTCAATAGATGACTCATTATTCAGGGAAAGAGCGTTCAGAGATGCTGGCCGTACTGGAATCTTTTTTCGTAACGAGCATTATAGAAGCAGATGAAGCTTCGGAATATGCTTTCAGTGTAAGTGATCTGCTGCACGAGGAGAAGAGAGACCTGATCTTGAGTGAACAAGCGAGACAACAAGGACTGGAGCTTGGAGGGGCCGGAAGTATCGCTGTAGGCACCCTTTTCGCCAAACGATATTCCGTCTGGGTAATGGCTGTAATTTCGGCCTGCAGTCTGTATGATACTCTCCTGAACACCGGAGAGGATGTCATCCGATTTGAATTAAACGGCACAGGCGGTATGCGCTATGAGACCTGCGTGGAGAGAAGGCTGCATTTGGGTTTGGAACTGAAGAGTGGGGGAGACATGGGCCCATCTGGTCATTTTTTAGTGCAGCGCAGCACAGAGATCCGTTGGATTCGAGACCGTTTGCAGCAGCATTTGATCCGGATTTTCCAATCCGCTGCTGCGGCCACGGGTGCAAACATCAGGGTAATGAATGCACTGGTCGCCCATAATGTGCAGCAGCTGATTTTACGAATGATCGGAGATCAAGCCATATGGAAAACGGATGAGCGATTAGCTCTCATACACCATGATGCAGGCGTATGGCTGGCTCCGACGAAAGAAAATTCTTTTGCTGCTCGGCTCCAGTGTTTTGAACATCCGGAGTGGCAGGGACCGACGTTTCTAATTCGTCCGTACTGCTGTTTAGCTTATCAGGTTGGTAAGGGGGACACCGCTGCCCATGGTTACTGCAGCAGTTGTCCAAAGCTGGATACAGCAGAGCGACTGCGTATGCTGCTGAAATAGTACAGATCAGTGGTTCAACACATTTGTTTCTTCTATGTACATTAGATCGTGCTGAATTATCGACTATGTTCACTTCACTTTCGTGTAAATGAACAAGTACATTTATGTTTTTTAGCATGCGTAACAATAAAGTGTACGCCTGCTTCCAATGCCTGCTCTGAACTCATATAATAGCGCTAATTCGATCCGGGTACTGCAGAAGAACACCCGGATGCTAAATGCACGATGCACCGAAGCCTGTTTTCTGGATAGATCATGAAAGGGTTGATGAAGTATGGGCCTCGAAGCATTAAATGAACGTGTGAAGCATGATTTGGCGTATTTATGTTTTGGCGGTGCCAACTGGGTTCGTGCAAGAGAGCATGCAGAAGGACATGTGTATGATGTCGTTATTGCAGGCGGAGGACAGAGCGGGCTTGGGGCTGCATTCGGGCTTCTTCGTGAACGGATCTCCAATATTCTCATCATTGACGAAAATGCTGCTGGACAAGAAGGACCGTGGGACACGTATGCGCGAATGGTTACGCTGCGTACACCGAAACATCTCACTTCCATTGACCTGGGGATTCCCTCACTGACGTTTCGTTCGTGGTGGGAGGCTCAGGCAGGAATAGAGGGATGGAAGGAAATAGACAAAATACGGCGCGGGGATTGGATGAACTATTTGCGTTGGTATCGTGAAGTGTTGGGTTTGCCTGTACGAAATGAAGTGAAGTTAGACCTGATCGAACCTGCCCAGGATGGAATTTATCGGCTGCATGTAACCGGGAAGGGGCATCGCGGGAACGTCATCCTTGCTCGGAAAGTGGTGCTTGCAACTGGCATTCAAGGAGGCGGGCGGTGGCATATTCCATCGCTCATCGCTGACCATCTGCCGCGACAGCTGTATGCACATACGTCGGAAGAGATTGATTTTGAACGGTTAAAAGGGAAAAAGGTTGCTGTGCTCGGCGGCGGGGCGTCGGCTTTTGACAATGCAAATCACGCGCTTGTCTCGGGAGTGGCCGAGGCTCACGTTTTTGTGCGGCGTGCACAGCTGCCGCAGGTGAATCCGATTCGCCAGATGGAACAGTCTGGCATGATCGAGCGGTTTCATGCACTGCCTGCTGCGGATAAGTATCAGGTGATTTCCCACTTTTTTCAATTCAATCAGCCGCCAACCAATGACACGTTTATCCGCGCGGCCTCCTGGCCGGGATTTGAGCTTCACCTGAACTCTCCATGGCTTGGTGCAGAAGCCGCGGGTCAGGCTGCGAAGATACGAACCGCACATGGTGTGTACACATTTGATTTTCTGATCATTAGTACAGGTCTGGTCAGTGATCCTGCGCTCCGTCCTGAACTTCGACTTGTGGAAGAGCATATTGCCCGCTGGAAGGATTGTTATGAAGCGCCGCCCGAACTCCGAAACGAACAGATTGATGCACATCCGTATTTAAGTCCCGGATTTGCTATGACTAGTAAAAGCGAGCAGGGAAAGGCGCTGCTGCATGGACTATTCGTATTTAATTATTCAGCGCTGGCAAGCTGCGGTTTATCTGCCTCGGCCATATCGGGAACTAAAGGGGCTGTACCCAAACTGGTCACAGGAATAGCCGATCAACTGTTCCTCGACGACCGGGAGCAAATCCTGCGCGAGTTCTATGAGTACAATGAACCAGAGTTCACGGCCGCTTGGTCGAAACGCGAAAAAATATAATCATGGTATTGTCCTTCGTGCAGCAGATTATGCTGTGCGTCTTTGTTTTTTACCAATGCTTCTTTCGTTCTATGAGGATTTGTTGTAAGATGTCGTTTGGAACATGTTAAAGGCAGGGATCTATAAATGGAGCAGGCGAAACAAAATAAAGAGATGAATTATGAGCAGTTCAGGGCCCACCTGAAAAAAGCATCACGATTACGTGATGTGCCCTTAATTAAAATTGTGGCTTTTCAAGAGAAATACATGAAGATTGAGGAAATGCAGTTTTACGATGTAGACCAGAATTATATGAGTGTTCAGGCATGCAGCACATTGTGGATGAATCTGGAGGACAAATCGTTTCGTACTTTGGTTTCCCAGCCGCTGCAGGTTTATCAGAAGATGACGAATCTGGGACGCCATTCTTTCGAGAATATGATCCGCGAATTATACGATACTGCTGTGCCTATTCTGCTTGATTACAATCCGGCGGATTATTATACCGTTGAACAGTTAGCTGAGATTTTGACAACGGATGAAGAAAAGCTGATCGAACAGCTGGAGATGGGAAGGTTCAAGGGAGCCTTTATTAACGAAGAAGGTAGATGGCTCAAACCTAAACCGGATATCGGGAATACAGAGCTTAGATAATTGGGCCTGAGTCACTATAAAAGAAAGCATCGGGCTATTATCGTAGGAAGCACTGAGTTACTACAGCAGGACGCCGTCCCGGCATGGCCAAAATCCTGCAGCACCGGCGTCAGAAACGTCGGCGGCTGCAGGATTTTTCAGTCATATGATCCAAACAAGACTTAGCGAACACGCCGCACAATAAACCCGTCTCTGCACGAATTGGGAGGCCAGGGAACTGACAAGACACGCTGGTTCTGGACCATAATGCCTTTATCTTTGGTGCTGAAGGCCGGAGGGCGGCCATTAAGACGGCACATTCGAAAAGAAATCGGACTGAGTCTAGGTATCAGGGCAGGGGAACCGCCAATGGAAGGAGCTTCAACAATCCATTCGGCGGAGGATTGAGGACCTGAATAACGCTGAACGGTGCGAAAAGTCCAGCCTTTGGTGAGATTGCTCAGGTGGATGCACCAGGTGTGGCGGGTTATTTTGGTAATGATACCGCGCATGCAGTCACCGGCATTTACCGGTTGATGAATGATCGTTTCTGTATCCGGCAGGATTTCCCACCAGGCATAATATACGGGTCTGCCCTGAATCCAATCATGAGCTGTGCCTGTTTGAATAAGATCGTTGTTTGTAAAACCGTCAATACCTATCCATGCAGATGAATATGAGGTGCGCGAGCTAGGAAAAACATAAGGAACAGTCCACTCTGCGGAAATTCGCCGGTAGGCTTGACGGGATTTTCTCTTTACGTAACCACTCCAGTTGGATGAAATCCAGCCGTAACGTTGAACTGCCCTTGTCTTCGATCGATAGGGCTCACACGGTTTCCGCCTTTTGTTCGTCAGGACTGACATAGAAGATTCACCTCTCCACAATAGGAACTAGATTATCAGATGCGTGTAGAGAAACGGGTGATCGGGACATTCGGACAAGAAATTTAGACGAAAAGTGAAAGAATTTGAAGGTTTTTAAATTATTTTGAATGAAAATGATTGTTTTTTGCGGGATTTATGATACTATAGAAGCAGTTGGAGGAATGAATATGCTGACTGAAGAACGATATGCTGCAATTGTAGAGCGCTTACATTTACAGGGGATTGTGAAACTGCAGGAGCTTGTTGATGTGCTTGGAGTTTCTGAATCCACGATTAGAAGAGATTTGATTGATCTGGAAAGCCGTCAGATGCTCAAACGTATCCATGGTGGCGCTTCACTGGTGAATGAAAAAACGTTAGAGCCAGGTATGGAAGAAAAAACGTTCAAAAACATTCAACAGAAAACCGTTATCGCCCGGTTGGCCGCACAGGAAATTCAGAATGGTGAATGTATTTACCTAGATGCCGGCACGACAACACTGGCCATGATCCCTTTTATCGAAGCTAAAGATGTAACGGTGGTCACCAATGGACTCTCCCATGTCGAGGCGCTTGTAAGCAAGCGAATTCGCAGTTATTTATTAGGCGGCATGATGAAAATTCATACCAAAGCAGTCATTGGCAGCATTGCGCTGCAGAACATGGACAATTTTCGATTTGATAAATGTTTTCTCGGAAGTAACGGTGTGGACCCCGAGATGGGGTATACAACGCCTGATCCGGAGGAAGCCTTGATTAAGAGGCGTGCACATCAATTGTCGGGGAAATCCTATGTGCTGGCTGATTCCAGCAAAATCGGGGATATTACTTTTGCCAAATTGTTTGATTTGGAGGAGGCAGATCTGATTACGGAGCGAATGCCAGAACATTGGCGAGCGGTAGTCACCCGGAAAACTAAAATAATTGAGGGATAGCGATGATATATACGATAACACTCAACCCGTCCATCGATTACATCGTAGAAGTGGACGATCTGAAACTGGGCGGATTAAACCGCATGAACCGGGACTTGAAACTGCCTGGAGGTAAAGGCATTAACGTTTCCCGGATTTTGAATCAACTTGGAGCGGCCAATACGGCTATCGGATTTTTGGGTGGATTCACCGGACGTTTTATTAACGACAAGCTGCAGGAAGATGCGATCCAGACCGATTTTGTCACCATTGCAGACGATACCCGCATTAACATCAAGCTCAAGCATGGGGACGAAACCGAAATTAACGGCTTGGGGCCGGCAATCCGTGCGGATGAGGCAGAACAGCTGCTGCTTAAACTGTCTTCTTTGCAAAAAGGAGATATTGTCATTCTATCTGGCAGTGTTCCACCGTCACTTGGTTCAGATTTCTATGATCGTCTCATTCAAGTCTGCAAGCAGACGGAAGCCGAGTTCGTCATTGATACCACAGGGTCTGCACTAATGGAAGCACTCGTTCACAAGCCGCTGTTGGTCAAACCAAACCATCATGAACTAGCCGAATTGTTTGGCGTAACCATTGAGACACGTGAGGAATTGGTGTCCTACGGACGTAAACTGCTTGAAGCAGGTGCCAAACATGTATTGATCTCCATGGCTGGAGAAGGAGCATTGTTTATCACGAAGACTAATGTCTATCATGCAACCGTACCTAAAGGCAAGGTGAAAAATTCAGTTGGTGCTGGCGATTCGATGATTGGCGGGTTTGTAGGCACGTATGTACTGCACGGAGACCTGCTGGAAGCATTCCGCACCGGAGTAGCATCGGGCAGCGCAACCGCCTTCTCGGATGACCTTGCCGCACGAGAGCTTATTGAAGCATTGCGTGATCAGGTTACAATTACAACACTTTAAAAGCGGCATGCCTGTTTTGGGTTGGGAAAGTTTAACAGCATCTGTATGGATATGAATTTATATGAGGCCTGCTGCGCAGGCCGACCGAACTTAAGGGAGTGTTCCAAGATGAAAATCACTGACTTGATGATCCAGGAAACGATGATTATGGATCTGCAAGCGACGACCAAAGATGAGGCGATCGACGAACTGATTGCAAGTTTGAATCGGAGTGGACGCATCAACGATCCGGTGCTGTTCAAAGAAATGATTTACAAAAGAGAAGCGGAATCCAGCACAGGTATTGGCGGCGGGATTGCTATGCCTCACGCGAAGACGAAAGCGGTAAACGAACCAACGGTTGTCTTCGCCAAAAGCAAAAAAGGTCTGGATTTTGAAGCGCTGGATGATCAGCCTGCCCATATTTTCTTCATGATTGCGGCTCCGGAAGGCGCCGGGAATACACATCTTCGCACACTTGCGGCTCTTTCAAGGCTGCTGGTTGATAGCGATTTCATCGCTGAATTGATGAACACAAATACGCCTCAAGAAGTGAGTGCCTTGTTCGACGCCAAGCAGGAGGAAGCTGCAGCCAAGGAAGCAGCCAAAGAAAAAGCAAAGCTGGAGAGAGAAGCGCAGGCATCTTCGGCTGCAAATGGTGCTGACAACGTGAAAAACAGCGCAGGTGTCCTTGTGGGTAATGCCAATTCTGAAGATTTTGTTGTTGCTGTTACCGCCTGTCCGACAGGTATTGCGCATACATTTATGGCTGAGGATGCGCTCAAGAAAAAAGCACAGGAAATGGGAATTAATATTCGTGTGGAAACGAACGGTTCCGAAGGCGCACAGAATGTATTGACAGCTGACGAGATTGCTCGCGCTAAAGGGGTTATCATTGCTGCAGACAAAAATGTCGAAATGGCCCGCTTTGACGGCAAGCCTGTGCTGCAAAGACCGGTAAGTGACGGTATCCGCAAATCCGAAGAACTGATCCGCAAGGCGGTTAACGGGGATGCCCCAATCTATCGCAGCCAAGGTGGAATTGCGAAGCATGAAGGCACCAGCGATCATAAAATAAGCGTCGGAAGTAAAATTTACAAAGATTTGATGAACGGTATTTCACATATGCTGCCATTCGTTGTTGGTGGGGGTATCCTGCTCGCCATCTCCTTCTTGATTGAACAGCTTGCGAGTCCTGACAATCCGATTGTACAGTTGCTGCAAACCATTGGCGGAGGAACAGGTGCGTTCCATTTCCTGATTCCAGTACTTGCCGGATTTATTGCGATGAGTATCGGTGATCGTCCAGCCCTGATGCCGGGTATGGTCGGTGGTTTGATGGCTGTAAGCTCTAATGCCGGTTTCCTTGGTGGTCTCGCTGCCGGTTTCCTCGCAGGTTATGTCGTTATTGGTCTGCGTAAGGCACTGAAGGGGCTGCCAAAAGCAATTGACGGTTTGAAACCGATCCTGCTCTATCCGGTACTGGGTCTGCTGATCGTCGGTACAATCAGTTATTACATTTTCGATCCAATCTTCGGTTCCCTGAACACATGGCTTGTGGATGCACTCGGCAATCTGGGAACAGGTAATAAAGTACTGCTCGGCGTGCTGCTCGGCGGCATGATGGCCATCGATATGGGCGGTCCGTTCAACAAAGCTGCCTATACATTTGCGATTGGCGTATTTACATCCAGCGGCAACACAGACGGAGCATGGATGGCGGCAGTTATGGCAGGCGGTATGGCACCGCCTCTGGCAATTGCGCTTGCAACAACGTTCTTTAAATCCAAATTCACGGAGCAGGAACGCAAATCCGGTTTGACTAACTATGTACTGGGGCTGTCGTTCATCACAGAAGGTGCGATTCCTTTTGCAGCGGCTGATCCGCTTCGTGTACTGACTTCTTGTATTATTGGTTCTGCAGCAGCCGGTGGTCTTACGCAGCTCTGGAATATCAACGTACCAGCTCCGCACGGTGGGGTCTTTGTAGCACTTCTGGCTAACCACACCCTGCTGTTCCTGCTCGCGGTTGTTATTGGTTCTGTGATCTCGGGTCTCATTCTGGGATTGTGGAAGAAGTCACCTGAGCTTGTTAAATAATAAAATATACAATTGGATTATCAAATGATCGTATAACATCAGCACGGGTTTGGTAATCCGCCTGCAGCATCTCTCCAGCGAAAATGATTGGAGGGATGCTTTTTTTGGCTTTGAAGGGGAAACGGGGCAATATTCAGGTACTCAAACGGTGCAAAAAAGGCAGGCCTACCCTGTCAAAGGTAAGACTGCCTTTAAGAATCAAGGTTTTAAAATTACCTTGGTGCATTCATCTTCGTGATCGTTAAAGATTCGGTAAGCTTCGCTTGCGTTATCCAGGGATAAGCGGTGTGAAATAATTTCGGTTGGGTCAAATTCTCCTGCTGTAATTTTGCGGAACAGTTCAGGCATGTAATGAATAACAGGAGCTTGTCCCATTTTGATGTTGATATTGCGTTCAAACAGATTTCCCAGAGGGAACATATTGTAGGAAGAGCCGTACACCCCTGTAAGCTGGATCGTTCCAAACTTGCGTACTGCTTTCATGCCGATTTCGATGGCACTCAGCGCCCCGCCATGCAGTTTCAGCTTCTGGCCGATCTCTTCCAGCATCGTTTTTTTGCCATCCATGCCTACACAGTCAATGACAATATCTGTTCCACCCTGGGTCATCTCGCGGATGTGCTCGCCCATATCGTCGTACTCTTCAAAGTTAAAGACCTCTGCATCATTCATTCGCTTGGCCTTCTCCAGTCGATAGGGCAGACGATCAACGGCGATCACCCGTTTGGCACCCTTCATCCAGGCGAACTTCTGCGTCATCAGCCCAATCGGGCCGCTCCCAAGCACAGTGACCGTATCTCCTGGCTTCACGCCAGCATTTTCGACGCTCCAGTATGCCGTTGGCAGTACGTCGGATAGAAACAGCAGTGCCTCATCCTGCAGCTCGCAGGACTCCGGAATGACAAAGGGGGTGAAGTTGCCGTAAGGCACACGCAGCAGTTCGGCCTGTCCGCCGGGGTGGCCACCGTATCGCTCGGTGAAACCAAAATAGCCTCCAGTGTGAATATCAGGATTTCTATTGGAATGGTCACACTGGCTCTCCATATCATGATTACAATAGAAGCACTGCCCGCAGGCAATATTAAAAGGCAGTACGACCCGGTCTCCTTTTTTCACCCGTGTAACCTCAGGTCCAACCTCTTCCACAATGCCCATCGGTTCATGACCGATGACATAGTCTTTGGCGGCAGGCAGCGCTCCCTGATAAATATGCAAATCCGATCCACAGATTGCGGTTGAAGTAATACGAACGATAATATCATCCTTCTGCTGCAGTGCCGGATCCTCGACCTGTTTCACTTGAATATCCTTGATGCCCTGGAACGTTACGGCTTTCATCTTCATATTCCTCCTTCGTTATTGTGGGTTCTCTCACCTTTACCCCAATTCGGAGTGGATGATATAGGTTTATACTATTTTATACGACAGGCCATTTCACTTTACGCAGTGCATCCAGCAGTTCCGGTGGTGCATTCAGATTGTCTCGCACGAGGTCACGGGGCGTTAAAGCCATCCACTGATTGAGTGAGACGTCCTCAAAACGATCACTTCGGAAGATTTCCAAAAACCATAACGTGTTCTCACCGGTATTTTGTATATAGTGCCCCATGGCTATAGGAACATACCCGACATCTCCAGCCCGATAATCGAAGGTACGTGCGCTGCCATTGCCACCAAAGACGGTCATTCTGCCTTCCCCTGTCAAATAGTACTGCCATTCATCGGCATTCGGATGCCAGTGAAGTTCACGCATTGCTCCGGGTTTGATCTCGACGAGGGCTGCTGCGACAGTTGTGGAGATGGGAAAGTTGGTGGAATCTACGATGCGCACACTCCCCCCAGGTGTAATTAAGGGCTCCTGTGCTAATAAACGATAGGAAAAAGGAAGTGGAACCGTTCCGTAGGGAGATTGAATCTCCTGACTCTCAAGTGAACCAGGTACGTTATCTTGAAAAATATATACCTGTTCCTTCGGCATGGACTGAAAGGCTGATTCTGGCACACCGAAATTCATGGATAATACTTCAGGCGGTGTGTGAGCAAACCAATCAGAGATCGATAGGGTGTTCAGATCCGAGAAGCTGCCGTCATCAAATACCAACAAAAATTCACACCCGTTCTCCAAACCTTGGATCGAATGAGGCAGACCTTTGGGGAAAAACCAGAGATCGCCCGGGCCAACATCGGCGATGAAATTTCTCCCATTCTGATCTACTGCAGTGATTCTGGCCGTTCCCCAGATCATATAGGCCCATTCGGATTGCTGATGCCAGTGCAGTTCACGGACACCGCCCGGAGTAAGACTCATGTTGACTCCTGCAAGCGTAGTGGCGATGGGCAGATCACGCACCGTAATCTCACGTGACCAGCCGCCATGATTGAGCTGCATATGTGTATCCGAGAAAGACATTCTCAGGTTGGGCAGCAGTCCGTTATCTGTCTTGGGCGGTACAAGCATGTCGGGATTTTGCTTGTCTCTCATTACATCTCTTGGTCCGTAATCCGGACCGCCTGCGCCGTCACTGCGAATAGGCTGTGGTATAATGAATGGCTGACCACTGGGTTGTTTTGGTTTACTCATCCTGTTATGTCTCCTTCCGATTTTCGCTGCGTCCATGTGACACGGCTTTTTTCTTATGTTTAACTCCTATGAGCGCAGGCTTGGAAAATATGAAGGACAAAGACCAACAGACCTGACCGATTAGGGTCAAGTCTGGAACCGGAATTACGATTCTAATGATCGGGATTTACAGCCTTTTTATAGATCATCTTGAGTACCTAAATACTTCTGCTCATAGATTTCATGCACCCGTTGAAGCACAGAAGCACCCTGTTCCATGAATGGAAGAGAAGCTTCCTTGTTTTTAACAAGAAATACACCAGATTCATGCCTTACTGTCCCAAGTGCTGCGTCATGGAGCAGTGATGCGCCGCGACTTGGATGAGCAAAGAATAATTTCATCACAGGTCTGATATAGAAGGGCAGACCAGAAGCCTTGCTGCTTTTTAGCGTATTGTTTCCACCCGGATCTGCACTAAGAAGCCGAATCCCATCTGCCGCAGTAGTGGAAGCAGCCTCGCGAGTCCATAATGAGAGGGCGAGCTTGGATGCTGCGTATGGACCAAATAGCTTTCTGAATGAGACAGGCCGCTCCAAGATGCCAAGGTCAAACGCCCTCATCATACGAAAAGAGGTTGTCGAGGTGTTTACTACGGTTTTCATCCCCCCATGGCGGAGCAGATCGTAAAGCTCCCGGTAAATAATATAAGGCACCACGGTTTGAAGCTCGAAGTGCAGCTCCAGTCCCTGATCCGAATATTGAAGAGTGGGTGTGCTGCCTCCCGCATTGTTGAAGAGAATATCAATGGTATCTGTCTGGGCCCGAATCTGTTCAAGTGCAGTGCGGAGACTGGCATAATTCGTCAGACGGGCCTGAACGGATAGTAGCTGCCCCGAGTTTAATGCGGTCTGAATTTCGGGATCATCTGCAGGAAATGGCGAGCGGTTAAGACCGATAATCCGCCATTGGTCTGTTAGAAGCTTTCTTGTAAGCTCCAGGCCGATTCCTGAAGTGCAGCCTGTAATTACGGCAGTACGAAGCGGGTTAACATGGTTCATCATCATGACCTCCTAATATATTCATGCATGTCAAAATCGATCGGTTATGCATGAGTAGAACATATCGTTATTGCCGATCGATCTGCAGGAGACGCCATTCTACAATTTGGAGTCGACTCCAAGTCAAGGGTTGGATTTTTGGCTTGACTTGGAGCCAGCTCCAAGTTGTATGATAATGAGAAGTATGTATCGGGAGGCGTAATGATGAGCGGACAAACCATGTTCTCCATTCATGAAACATCTGAACGGTCGGGACTATCCAAAGATACGATTCGTTATTATGAGAAAATAGGACTGCTGCCTCGGGCGGAGCGCAAAGCCAGCCAGCACCGGATCTATTCCGAGCAGGATATCCAGACGATGCTTCTGATCACCTGCCTGAAGAAAACGGGCATGTCGCTGGAGGAGATGAAGCCATTTCTGCAGATGTCTTTGGAGTCGGATTTGAATGATTACCCGGAAGAGCGGGAGATGCTGATCAATTATCAGAAAAAGGTACAGGTGCAGATCCGTTCGCTGCAGCAGGTTGTTGATTTTATTGAGGATAAACTTGCGCAGCGCAGTATGTTTCCGGAAAGATGTCAGTTATCGGGACAGAACAAGCTGACAGGATTAGAGAAACAAAACACATTTTCTGGATAAAAGGAAGAGATGTCTCAAGTACAATGGATGAGGAAAAAGGGGACAGAGTTATGACATTACAACAGCTTAAATATGTAATCGAGGTTGCCACACACGGATCGATGAATGAAGCAGCCAAACGGCTTTTTATCTCCCAACCGAGCTTGTCCAACGCAATCCGCGATTTGGAGCAGGAGCTGCGCATTACCATTTTTGAACGTACCAACAAAGGCATCACGCTCTCCAAGGAAGGTGTGGAGTTTCTGAGCTATGCACGTCAGGTCGTAGAGCAGGCCGAATTACTGGAAAATCGGTATCTGAATGCAAAGCCGTCTCCGCAGCATTTCTCGGTATCAACCCAGCACTATGCTTTTGCAGTGAATGCTTTTGTGCGGCTTGTTCAGCAGTATGGCCATGATGAATATGAACTTGCACTTCGGGAAACCAAAACGTATGAGATTATTCAAGATGTGAAAAGCCTTCGCAGTGAGATCGGCATTCTCTATTTGAACGAGTTCAACGCCAAGGTCATCAACAAGCTGTTGAAAGATGCTGGACTTGTATTTACAAGTTTGTTTACTGCCAAACCACATATCTTCATCAGTGTGAATAATCCGCTCGCCAAACAGGAATCTGTAGCTATCGAACAGCTCCAAGATTACCCTTATCTGTCCTTTGACCAGGGGGAGTATAATTCCTTTCATTTTTCGGAAGAGATTCTGAGTACGTTATCACATCCGAAAAGCATTCAGGTGAATGACAGGGCAACGCTGTTTAATCTGCTGATTGGTCTAAACGGGTATACCATATCTACAGGTGTACTCAGCGCCGATCTGAACGGCAACGAGATTATTCCGGTTCCGCTCGAATGTGAAGAATCGATAAATGTAGGATGGATCTGTCATAAGAGCACGTCCCTGTCGAATCTCGGCGTTGCTTATGTCCAGGCATTACACGAGGCTATTGGCCTGCAGCATTGATTCGCAGTTCTGATGATTTACCCGAAAGGAGCAGGAAATTGAAAGTATTATACCGGAATAAAAGTGAACAGCATGAGTTGACCGTTTACGAAACCAAAAGACTTTATGGGGAAATCGGACACTTCCGTGTGCTGCAGTTCTCGGATGATGCGGTTCAGGGGGCGATCGATCTGGAGCAGCCTTCCAGAATTGTACTGGAGTATCCGCGAGCTATGCTGCATCTAATGGAACGAAATGATCCGCATTTTAATCGAGTATTTGTGGTGGGACAGGGCATTGGTACGATTTCTTCTTACCTGTCAGATCGACAAGTCAAGGTGGCGGAACTGGATGCGGAGGTTGTGGATATCAGCCAGCACTTCTTTGGATATCAGGGCTCACCGGTGCTGGTTGGTGATGGTCGGGAACTGTTGGAACGGGAGCAGGCGGGGGTATACGATTATATCATTATTGATGCATTCACAGCAGCCGGAACGCCGGAGCAGTTTACGAATGCTTCCTTCTTCCGTATGGTAAAAGACAAACTGCGTGCAGGCGGTGCGGTGCTGCTTAATGTGTTTGGACGTTCAGGGAAGGATACATTGGTGAATGCTATCTATACAACCCTTGCCAGGGAATTTCCCAATACACGCGCTTTTGCGCTTCCAGCCGAGGCCAATGAAGTCCAGAACCGGATTTTGATGGGCAGTCAGCGCCCCATTGATGTTCAGCTGAGGTATATGGCAGGTTTTGTAGAGCAGATTCTGGAGGAAGGTTATATCATTGAAGGATGAGTGGGGAGGGGGATAAATAAACAAGGCATTTCCATAGGCGATATTTTGTCATGATTTCGTCAATCCTATAAATTATTGTTAAGATATCTTGTTCTCTTCATTGTTTCTTAACAACTTTAATATATGATGATATGGATATGCCTTTTTATGAAAATCCGGGGGAAGCAAAATGATCGCAAATAAAAAGTTATCCAGATTACGCAGAAAAGTCAGAACATTTAAAAAAATTAGCCTTACCGCATTACTTGGAGGGTTAGTCACGATTTCGGTCCTGATGACACTGACCATTATGGTGATTACCTCATATACTACCCAGAAACAGGCTCTTATTAACAACTCGCTCAAGCTTAATTATGCAAATGCGGTACAGATGAGCCAAACGCTGGACTCCCTTTTTGAATCGATGCAGAGGAGCTTGAGGTACGGGGCTGCGTATTTTAAAGATGTCGATTACAATGACAAAGACAAACTGAATACCACACTGGATTTGATCCACAACAGCAGTGATTATTTCAATGCTGTAGTTCTGGCTGATAAGACAGGGCTTGTCCTATCGAGGTCACCGTATTCCCAGGTGAGCGTCGGTAAACATGTCAGCTCTGAAGCAGCCAAAGCGGCGATCAAAGCAAAATCTACATACTTATCGGATGCGTACCTGACTCCGCGAACGAATCGCAGAATCGTTTTTCTGAGTGAACCGATTGTTGATAACAAGGGAGACTACAAAGGTCTAATAAGCGGAAGTATCTATTTGCAGGAGAATAATATACTGGATTTGTCCTTTGGAAGTCAACTGAAGACCAGTAATGGATCGTACTTTTTTATCGTTGACCATAAGGGAGCACTGCTGTTTCACCCCAATGTCAGCCGGATCGGCGAGAATATTAGTAAAAACATAGTGGTCCAGAAATTGATGAATAACCAGACAGGACAAGAGAAGTATACCAATCTGGAAGGGACAAGCACGCTTGCAGGATATTACAAGGTTCCGGCAACCGATTGGGGAGTTGTCGTCGTATCACCGACACAAATGGTGTATGATCAGTTGAACCGTCAGATTGGTCTGCTTCTGCTGTACATTGCCGTACCGTTCATCCTGTTAACCCTGATTGTACTGCGGGTGGCCCGCAAGCTTGTGCAGCCTTTTGTGTTTCTGGCTGATCTCGTGCAGCAGGTGGATAAAGGAAGAGTAGAGCTGCCGATTGTGAAACCGCACTGGAACAGGGAAGCTGATCTGCTTACACGGACAATGATCGGGGCAATGGCAAGTTTCAGGAACAAGACAGATCAATTAGTATATGATGCAAGAACAGACGTGTTAACCGGCTTGAATAACCGCAGAACATTTGAGACTGTTATACAGGAATGGATTCAGGATGAGACTCCTTTTTCCATTGTTGTTCTCGATATTGACCGCTTTAAGTTAATTAATGATACATATGGTCATTCTACGGGGGATGAGGTCCTGAAACAGATCGCCAAGCTGATCCAGATATCCGTCCGGCCTGAAGATGTCTCTTTCCGCTTTGGCGGGGAAGAGTTTGTCGTGCTGCTTCGAGATTACGATTCAAAGATGGCATATGAGGCGGCAGAGCGAATCCGGATTTCCGTCGAGGAAAGTGTGCTTGCTGTTGAGCGTTCAGTTACCCTATCGGCAGGTATTGCAGAGTTTCCAATGCATGCCCGATCTGAAGCCGAGTTGTTTCATTTGGCGGATAATGCGCTTTATCTGGCCAAGGAAGAGGGCCGTAACCGAACGGTTGTCATACAGACAGTGGAAAAATAGAAAGCGCAGAGGCAGACCCAAGGGACAGAAGGGTCTGCTTCTGTCTGTTTGAATTGAACGAGAGCGGCATCGGTTTACATAACGTATCTGTTAACATCAGAAAAAAGTTGTTGCATAATATATTAGAAACATGTATACTCTGAATTACGGTAAAACAAGGAATTGATTCACCGTAGGTGCTTTTCATCCAGGATGAGAAGATACATAATACGCGGTCGTGGCGGAATTGGCAGACGCGCACGGTTCAGGTCCGTGTGGGCTAACCCCCCGTGGAGGTTCGAGTCCTCTCGACCGCATCTAAAGAAAAAGGTTTGTACACCGTCCAATAGACGGCGTACAAACCTTTTTCTTTTCTCAACATAACAACGGATGCAAGCAGAACAAGAGGACTTCCCATGCAGCTGATTCCCAGCTCATACAGCAGTGCCTAGCGCTCTTGGAGGCGGCTGCGCCTATTCCGTACAGTGACGGTCAGCAGACCCGTCAGCATGCCGGTCAGACCGCATAATGTAACGCAGAGCATTAACGGTACCGGCTCGAAACGAAGTAAAAAAGCAATGCCGCTGCCGAAGGTTGTTCCCGCGAGAAAGCCGAGGGCAGCTCCCAATTGGGTAGAGGATTTCATCTTTTCACCTGCACTTATAAAGTAGGGTATGGAGCGGTTAAGTGGTTTTTCATCTGTGGGTATTGTTACACGTCAGCTTCCGCTCGTTTTGTTCTTTCATTTTGCCGAGAATGCAGGTGAATTATTCATAAAAAAGCATTAAAACTAAAATAGGCTCTGCCTCCGATTAAGGAGCGCAGAGCCTTTTGACTGTTCGCTTTGTTAGGGATTCCGACGATCTTTAAGAATGACATCTGCGAACAGAATCGTCTTCGGAATGCGGAAAAATTGCTCCGCTTGTTCCTGAAACGCGGCAGAAGGCAGCGTTCCCTGATGCAGCCATTTGCGGAAAGTGCCGGGATGAACCCCGATCCAGTGGCTGACATCTGTCACCGACAAATCATGGACCATACACAAGCCGGTTAGAATACGGTTACTCACGGGTGAGCGGGTTACCGTCCGCTTCATAAAGCGGGAAGGCTCGGGTTGACAGATCACCGGACTGCTGCGCACGACCTCTTCATTGAAAAGAATGTGCCGCGGGTAGCCAAGCAGCTGGCAGGTCTTGTCCAGATTGGTACTGCCGGGTATTCGCCCTTCGTACACCCACGCGCTTACGCTGCGTGAGGAGATCGAGAGGTCTTCGGCGAGCTGAGACAATTTAATATCGTTGGCCATCAGCACGGCAAGAAGAACACGATTGCGGATTTGACAGCGTGTCGGTTTACGGAACCGTTTAACACGGACACCTTTTCCCAAATATTTACGGTTGATCAGAGACCACGCCTGGATGGAATGTTGTTCTGGTTGATTAGGCATATTTCCTCCGATTTTTTTAACCAAATACTACAATAAATAAAGGGGTACTTTCAAGTGCCGCAATGACTGGTTTGAAAACCGGTTGTGCGTCATTCTACATCAAAGAGGGAACTATGAACTAGACCTCGCGCTATTCGCATCCTAGTATATTCCTAGATTACAATGATTCACTAAAAATGATGGAATGATTTGTACGGAATCACAATTTATTTGGTTCTAATTACCCAATTATAGGTCTTTAGAACTTTTGTGTGATTTTTGCTGGTATCATGCTGTTTCTGTCTAGAAATTCAGCCGATTTTGGTGAATTTCCCCATTGGATTTTATTCTGAAACGTGCACAAATCTGAAATGATAAATCCGCAGGTTCAGCAAGGCAGGTGGCCTGTCACAATCTCTCATTCTCACATATATTGTAGGGTGTTCAAATTTTAAAAAATATGGGAGAGGTGAGAAGCATGAGTCCAGCGGTGAGTTCATTTACTGCCATTTCGGGAGCAGTTGTGACGTTTGCTTTTGGCGGATGGGATCAGCTGCTAAGTCTGCTTGCTATCGCTATGGCTGTTGATTATGTTACGGGTTTGGCGGCGGCTGTTAGAACGGGAACGGGATTGAACAGCAATATCGGTTTCTGGGGGCTTGCGCGTAAAGGGCTGATGCTGACCGTGGTGCTGCTTGCTCACCGAATTGATCTGATTATGGGAACGGATATCATTAAAGGCGGGGCGATCTACTTTTATCTGGTGAATGAATTAATCTCCATCACAGAGAATTACGCCAAAATCGGGCTCCCGCTGCCCGACAAACTCAGACAGGCAATAGCGGTGCTTAAGAAACAGGAGGAACAGGGCAGTCTGCCTGACCGGGAATGGACCAAGCCTCAGCAGACAGCTGCCAGCACGATTCCACAGGCAGAAGATGTGCAGACGGGGCAGGATGAAGGGGAGAGCATGGCCAAGGAAAAAAAGACGCCCGATCCGCTGCCTGAAACAAAGAAAGATTAGCCGAATACCTTCTTTATCTATTCCTGTTCAGGAAACGCATACAACCATCCTTTCGTAATAGACGGCGATATGATATATTTTGGATACACGAAACATTGTAATTGACTGCAGTTATTAATCTAAACGAGGTGTTAGCCCAGATGATTAAGCATATTGTTCTGTTCAAAATGAAAGATCGTTCCGCAGAAAGCATTGAGGCCGCTGCCCAGGTTCTTCGTAATCTGGAAGGCAAAATCGATGTTCTGATTTCGCTTGAGGTAGGTATCGATGTGCTGCGTTCGGACAGATCTTTCGACATTTCACTGACGGCGGAGTTTGCTTCACTGGAGGATCTTCAGGCGTATCAAGTTCATCCGCTCCATCAGGATGTCATCAAGTATATGAATGAAGTCAGAGAACAATCCATTGCGGTTGATTATGTGATCTGATCCGTTACACATTTTATTAGAGATTGAAGGGGAGTCTTCATGAGCGATTTAAGAGACGTTATGGAATTTTTATATATTTTTGTCGTGTTTCTGATCGCCTGCCCTGTCATGATCTTCTGGCTTAAGCGCAGAGGCAAACGAAATCGATAACTCACTGAACGGGAAGTGAATCAATGTATTACGTGAACAGGGAGCAGATCGCTCGCCGGCTTGACGCCGTACCAGAGGTGGCCGAAGGGCTTCGCCGGGCTGTGCAGGACTGGGATGGCGGTCTGGTGTTAGGGATGGTACAGGAGCGCTGCCTGCATCTTGCGATCGAAATTGTAACCGATGTGGGGAGTTATCTCATTGACGGTTTCATTATGAGAGATGCAAGCAGTTATGATGATATCATTCAAATTAACTATGAAGAAAAAGTGTTTGATGACTCCACATATGAAACATTGCGTCAGCTTGTCACTTTGCGCAAACCGCTTGTCCAGGATTATTACAGCTGGCAGCGGACAGCACTGCATCCACTGAGCGAGACTTTGCCGGATATACTGGAGCATTTTGCTGGACAAGTGAGCATTTATGTGGAACAAGAACTTGGTCCTTTTCAAGGAAATGAAGGCCAAGGGACAGAGTAAGGAATGAGGGAAGATGTATGGAAAAAGAATCAGATTCAAAAGGAATAGATCAAGGAAATCACGAAAGTGGTGAGGCTGTTTCGGGTTTCCACCCGGTGTATATGGTGGAGTTTCTGTTCAACGAACGGCCCGATGTGAATCAGTATGTGCTGCAGGAGGCTCTCGTCAAAAGGACGGGACAGGGACGGCTTGATGTGAAGAAGGATGAGCAGGAGCAGGGAGCTCAGGATATGTTTGTTTTCTACCATATGGAGCATAAGGTTGCTTTTCAGGAAGGCAGCATTCCTGCCCAGACTTGTTTTCTTCCGGTCCATGAAATGAAGGAGCGTACACGTTTTGCAGGAGCTGTGCAGCAGGCGTGGCATTGGCCTGAGGCAGGACAAGCTGTCGCTTCAGCTCGTTATTCCATTCGTATTCATGATATGTTTACTGCCGCTATGCCGCGTAAACAGCGTCTGGATTTGTTCCAAAAAACAGTGCTCGCTGTATTGGACGCTGTACAATGTGACGCCCTTTACTGGTATGGCAGTGACAAGCTGGTTGAACCTGATGCTTATATCCAATCCCAAGAGCGTGAGGAGCATCTGTACGCAGCGATGAATGTGCGGATGTACCAAGCTGGCGGTACGGAGCAGCAGCGGGGACTTCTCATGGACACGGTAGGTTTATCTGCGCTTGGCGTGCCTGATGTGCAGTGTCACTTTACCGGACTTGACCCCGATACGGTGGCTCAGACGCTGCTGGGAGCCGCGTATTACATATTTGATCAGGGAGATATACTGCAGGATGGTCAGACATTAGGCTCATCCGGCGGACGGCGCTGGCGCTGTGAGCATCAGGCTGCTTTAATTGCACCAGGGCGATATGTTGTAGACCTGAATCCGGGGGAAGAACATGCTGTGCCTGTACCTCAGACGACTCGGTGAATCGGGCTTGTGGTGGGCATCCTAAGACAACGCTAACTTTGTTCCGTTTTTTTTCAATCAAGTGTGTCAGGTCAAGCCCATCATGCTTATAATGCATCAACAGCGTAGGCATTGGCCCAGATGAGCAGACAATACCACTGATTCATAAACCGATGTCTAATTCAATTCAAGGGAGAGATGGATCATGAAAGATTCGAACAAAGGCTTGTTATGGGGTGCTTTAATTGGCTCGGTAGTTGGTTCGGTCACTGCACTGCTGCTTGCGCCAAAATCAGGACGTGAACTGCGTCAGGATATTTCCGAAGGGGCTCGTCAGGTGTCAGACAAAGGGCAGGAACTCGCCTTGAAAGTAGGAGAGCAGAGCTCACAGATCGTATCCAAAGTAAAGGAAACCGCGGATGTAGTCTTTAAGGATATTCAGTCCTGGCGCTGCTCCTCCGATGGCAAAGAGATTCGAATTTCCGCTGCTGTTACGGATACAAATCAAGCAAAAGAGCTGAATCAGGATCAAGTGCAGCATGAAGTGCGGCATGAAGCTGCTGCTCCACTGCCTGAAGGGCAGGCTCCTGGCAGCATTATAAAGCTTGCTGCGGATGAGTCCAAAGACGATAAATAAGCAGCCAGGCTTATCAGCAGGCTTTCCCCTATGCGGTGGAAAGCCTGCTTTGTTGTGTGCCTATGTCCTGCATGACAGCGTGGGTTCGCGGATTTAAATTTGAACACAGCGATGAAATCGGGTAAGATGTAGGTACCTTTTTGCCGGAAATTTCATAGGGTAGGTAGAAAGCTCTTTTGATATATGATCATCAGAATGAATTTAATGAAGAAGGAAGCGGTGTGTTCGTGCAGCAAGCTATTGCTATATTAGACTCCGGTGTAGGGGGATTGACGGTTGCGAAGGAAGTGATGCGTCAGCTCCCGCGGGAAAAGATCATTTATTTTGGGGACACTGCCCGGACACCGTACGGACCCCGTTCGTCCGAACAAGTGAAACAATTTACGGAGCAAATCGTTGATTTTTTGATCCAGTTCAATCCGAAAGTGATCGTGATTGCCTGCAATACCGCGACAGCCGCTGCGCTGGAATATATTCGTGCCAAGGTGAATGTCCCTGTCATCGGTGTTATCCATCCGGGGGCAAGGGCAGCCATTATGGCGACGCGCACCGGCAGAATTGGTGTGATTGGCACGGTAGGCACGATTGGGAGTGGTGCTTATACGTCGGCGCTCAAGCAGCTGTCTCCATATGTGGATGTGGTCAGTCAGGCATGTCCTGCGCTTGTACCGCTGGTGGAGCAGGGGGAATTTCGGTCCGAACATACAACACATACGGTGGATCAGGCGCTGGGAGATATTAAAGGACAGCCTATTGACTGCCTGATTCTTGGATGCACGCATTATCCGTTTCTGATGGAGACGATTCAGGACGTGATGGGGCAGGACGTGAAGCTTATCAGCTCAGCCGATGAAACGGCGAGGGAAATCAGCACCATATTATATGATAAACGCAAGCTGGCAAGTGGGGATGAAACGCCTGTACATCAATTTTTCTGTACTGGTGATCCGCGTATGTTTCAAAATATTACGAAGCAGTGGTTGGGAGAACAAATCTCCAAAACACCTGTCGTCTGGCAGGTTACACAGTTACCGGAATAATCGTAAATAACGGCAGCTGCTGCACCCTTAATAACAGTAATGACTGTTATGATGTAGTAATTCCTAAGATGTAGGTATTCTTATGCTAAAGTGATATGAATGTTATTTTCCCATTCGCATTGGTTTTCCCGGATCTGTACAGGTCCGGGTTTTTCTTATTTCCCCGATAGACGGTGCAGTTTGTGTTCTGTCTTGGCGATCAGACCATCGAAATAAAGAAGTCTGCGAACCATGTCACATGACGGACAACCGGGCCAGCATACGTATATTACAGACACGATCATCAGATGAGAACCGAGCGGGGAGATTAGGCTCTGTGGAAGGGAGAACAACATGGAACTGCAGTGGATTATCGTGAAAACAGGAGACACGCTGCCGCGGATTGCTTCGGCATATCGGATGACCAAAGAGCTTCTCTGTGCACTGAATCCGGAAGCCGCGGCACAACCATATCTGCTCAAGGGTCAGATGCTGCGTGTGATGCCGGGGACAGGACGAAGATATGCCGTGCCGCCGGGAGAGACGGTGCGGGAAACAGCGCAGCGTTTCGGTTTAACGGAAAACCAGCTTCGCGAGAAAAATCCCGAAATCGCCAAGATGACGGACTGGGGCGGATGCTGCATTGATATTCCTGACGCTGACGTAAAATCGATGGTGAACATCGAAGGTGAATATGGATACCGTGAATTATTGAGGGATATACAGCGATTAGAAACGCGTTATTCTTGTGTTGAGTCGGGGTCCATTGGTACGAGTGTGATGGGGAAAACGCTGCCATACGTGCGGATTGGGCAGGGGGCACGGCATATTCACGTTAATGCATCGGTTCACGCGAATGAATGGCTTACCACTCCTGTTCTGATGAGATTTATTGAAGAATACGCCGAAGCGTATCACTCGCATTCGCTTTGGCACAATTTTGATCCGGAACGCTGGATGGAGGAGACGACCTTGTGGGCAGTGCCTATGGTGAATCCTGACGGTGTAGAGTTAGTCCAAGAAGGTGTAGTGAATCATCACATCTATGCTTCTCAATTGCTGGAGTGGAATGGCGGTCGTTCACACTTTACACACTGGAAAGCGAATATCAGAGGTGTTGACCTCAACGATCAATTTCCCGCGCATTGGGACGAAGAGGCAGCGCGCAGAGGAATTCTGTCACCCGGTCCGCGGGATTATGCCGGAACGGCTCCGCTGACGGAACCGGAGGCGCAGGCGCTGGCGAGTTGGACGCAGGAGCATGCTTTCGCCGCGGTTGTATCCCTACACAGCCAAGGTCAAGAAATCTATTGGAACTACCGGGACCTGGAGCCGAGAGAGAGTGCACCGTTGTCGCGCAAATTGGCCAAAGCGTCGGGATATAAAGCAGTGAAACTTGGGGGCAGTGATGCAGGGTATAAAGATTGGTTCATTGAAACGTTTGGCAGGCCGGGTTTCACCGTCGAGGTAGGTCTGGGAGTAAATCCGCTGCCCGTAGAGCAGTTTAATGATATCTGCGTAGAAGTGGGCATGCTGTTGGCAGCATTGTTATCTCATAAGGAACGTGAAGGTGGAGTTTCGGGCCAGGCGTGAAACGAATCTGGATTTCGGACGTATAACTGGAACGGGCGCTGGAGCGGCGCTCGTTTCGTATCATTTTAGGTCAAAGCTGAGTCTCAAGGGGGTTCATGTGATGAAATGGAGAAAACTGTTGTCGTTTCAGCGGTGGGCTCACGTGTTCAAGAGACTTCCACGTCTGCTTAAAGCCCCGCAGATTCCTATAGGAGAAAAACTGTTGTTCATTATTCCGGCACTGCTGTACTGGGTGCTTCCTGATGCGATGCCATTTATGCCTGTTGATGATATCGGGGTCACTCTGATTCTGATGAATTGGTTTGTCGGCCGAGCTGAACGCAAATATCCAGTGCTGACGGAAAAGGCCGGATCCTGAGGTCGTGTCGAAAATATGACTTCATGTCGTTTTCGCATCAATGTTATTGCGATTAGCTGCAACTTTCTTTACAATAGATGCTGAAGTCTAATTGAATGCTGAAATTGTTGGAACCAGCAATGACAATATAGGAGATGAATCGAATGAACTGCAAAATTACTCGTAATGCAGCGAAAGTGCTGAAGCTTGAACTGGACAAGCCGGAGAACGAAGGCAAAAAACTGCGTGTTGTGATTACCCATGCACATGGAGATCATGCCCACTACGGACTTGATCTGGATACACCTGGAGATAATGACACGGTTGTTTCTACGGATAAAGACATTGATGTCATTTTGGAAAACGGACAGCCTATGCTGGATGGCGTGAAAATTGATTACCTCTACTTGCCGCAAGAAGGATTTGTCATTACAAATCCCTCCAAAGGCAACCACGGCGACCACTAAGGGAGCGAAGAAGGGGAAATCATGGCTAACGATATCCGTGTATGCGAAAAATGTAATCATATCCGATTGAAGTCGATTGTGCCTAAGCTTGAGAAGATGGCTCCAGGCACAGAGGTGAAGATCGGTTGTAAATCTTACTGCGGCCCTTGTGCAAAGCGTGCTTTTGTTTTCGTTAACGGCCGCTATATCAGTGCACCTTCGGAAGAAGAAGTGCTGGCGAAGGTTTCGAAGTTTATCAAATAAACTTCAATTAAACAAATCAACAGGATTTGCTGGAATTACTGGAACTACAGCAGTAGGTGAAGTGTTCTTATCGGGCGAAGGAGGGGCTTAGGCCGCTCTTTTTGCGTTGTGCTTCTATTTTTCAGCCTCTAATTTGATTGATATCTTCATCCGAATGGAGCAAGTAGATTTGGAAAGTGTTCTCTCGGATTTCGATGGCAATCTTGACGTCACCTTTGTTCAGCATATGCACATGGCCCATTCGTTCTTCATTCTGTTCTACCCAACCGGAGTCATGCAGCTTTTGAAAATAATCAACGGGCGGATAGAGTCCCTGTTCACCACCGATATGTTTTAATTCATAGGTTTCGCTAAAGGCGAGTGTGGGGTGATCGGAGTATGCTTTGGATTCAATGAGTTCGGCGTTGGCGGGGACGGGAATATCTTGGTACAGAGCGGATGAGGTATACCCTGTAATCGCGTATGTGGAGTTTGAGGGGCGCAGTGCCCAGAATATGAAAAATGAGAGCAGTACAATGAACAGAACTGACACGGTTATCAAGCTCAGACGAACTCCCTTTGTGGTCATGGCGGCATTCCTCCTTTTATTAAACCCATCACTGTTGTTAACGTATTGGCAGTGAAGAAAGTTTGAACAAATTTTCAAAAATAGAATAAGGCTGACTTGTAGAACCCATGCTAACAAGGTAACAGGAATATGATTCCGAGGAGGAATAACTCATGCCAAAGCGTTATGATTCCAGTTTGCAAGCAGGTACAACTGTATCTCAGGCGCAAAATGCGGTGAACAAGCTCCATTATGCTGTTTCCCAGGCGATGTCTCATCCGAATCTGCAGACCATTGTACAGGCAGAACAGCGGCTCGCACATACCGAGCAGGCTATGAAGCAGGCAGAGCTGTCTTTGGGAGGCCAGGGTTTTGAACTGGCACAGGAAATGTTCATTGAGGAGAAGAAGAGATTGAGTTCGGTCCAGAATCAGCACAGGCAGGGGAAGCGGTAAAGCGTTCCTGTTACACATGAACCTGCAGGCAGTGATTGCCTGCAGGTTTTTTGGTTTGTTTTCAAAGCGTCTGATGCGGTTCGATAGGAGTGAATGGGTAGATTTATACTTGAATCACGCTTTAAAATTTGTCAGAAGGTTAATAGACCAGTGAGCAGGCAAAAATCAATACGGGAGGTACAGGATGACAAAACATATTACCGATTGTACAATTCTGAACAACGGAGTGACGATGCCATGGCTTGGACTCGGGACTTATAAAGCGAAGGGGAAAGAAGTGCAGCAGGCGGTAGAGACTGCTTTGGAAGTAGGTTATCGAAGCATAGATACTGCGTCAATCTATGGAAATGAGGAGGAAGTTGGACAAGCGATTGCCAGCAGTGGTGTAGCTCGTAATGAATTGTTTGTAACGACGAAACTCTGGAATGATGATCAAGGTTATGATGCAGCACTTAGAGCTTTTGAAGCCAGTCAGAAGGCACTTGGTTTGAATGTTATCGATCTATACTTGATTCACTGGCCTGGCCGTGACCAATACAAAGAGACGTGGAGAGCGTTTGAACGACTTTATAGCGAGGGAAGTGTACGTGCGATCGGTGTGAGTAACTTTCAGGTGCACCATTTGCGCGATATTATAGATGAAGGCGGCACCGTGCCCGCGGTGAATCAGGTGGAGCTGCATCCAGGTCTGATTCAACAGGAGCTGCAGGATTTTTGCGGTGCACAGGGCATTCAGCTGGAGGCATGGAGCCCGATTATGAAAGGTAAGCTGAATCAGGATTCCACCCTGAAGGGTCTAGCCCAGAAGTATGGCAAAACGCCAGCACAGGTCATTCTGCGCTGGGATATCCAGAATCAGATTGTTACGATTCCGAAATCGGTAACTCCTGAACGAATTCGCGAAAATGCGGATATTTTTGATTTTGAGCTGACCCCGGACGAGTTGAGACAGATTGACGCGCTCGATGCAGACAAACGGACAGGGCCGCATCCGGACCAGTTATTTTGGGATTAAGAGGCGAAGCTATTTTCCGAATCCGATAAGTATTGACGTTGAGCGTTAGCGAAGGCTCCGGTGACGAATCGTTTTTAAGTAGGGACGTTGGCGAAGGCTCCAGTGACGAATCGTTCTTTCGATCGCTGTTGTCTTCGGATTTCCTCGATTGAAGTTCTTAGAGGTTTGAAATCCGAAGACAAAGGCGAACGCTCCGCTTCTGCAGAATCGATTTCGTCCCCTCCGCAGCAGCGTTTTATCGGAGAGGCACTTGGACAAAGAGCTTCGAAAGATGAGGGGCAGCAGCAAAACGGAGGGCTTCGCTTCTCCGTTTTGTTCTGATTTGGTGATTTTCCAAGTGCGAAGTGAGGATAACTTCTGCGGATGAATGTGACACGATAAAGCAAAAGTCATTAAAAAAGGTATCTGGAAGACAAGTCAAACGGAATGAAGGGTAACCTGAAGGCAATTAAAAGGTTATTGGAAGCAGCAGCTAAAGGAAAACAAAGAGATAGTTGAAATGATAATTGAAAACAAGAAAAAAGCAGAGGGTCATGGGCATCGCCATAATCCTCTGCTTTTTTGGAATTGTTGTTATTGCTTTGGTTTATTTTGCGGAACCTCGCAGCCTTCGTCTGTGCATATACCACTGTCATCAGCTTCTGTATCACTGGATTCAACGATGGTAAACGGAGAACGATCATCCCACGCTTTTTGCAGGGCGTCCAGAAACACATCGTCAGGCTGTGCGCCGGAAACAGCGAATTTGCGATCCAGTACGAAGAATGGCACGCCCCGGATTCCGAGCTGTGCACCTTCTGCCTGGTCAGCACGTACGTTCTCGGTGAATTGGTCACTGGACAGAACGGCAGCCGCGGCTTCACGATCCAGGCCAACTTCCTGCGCAAGATCAGCAAGTACTTGAGGGTCTCCTGCGTGCTTGCCCTCAATAAAAATGGCTTGGAACAAACGTTCACTGAGTTCAAGTGCTTTACCCTGAGTATCTGCCCAGTGAGTCAAACGGTGAGCGGCGAAGGAATTCGTAGGAATCATCGCATCAATGTTATATTCAAGTCCTGCCGTACGAGCATTGGCATTCATCTGTGCGTTCATGCCCCGAGCCTGTTCCTCGCTGATGTTGTACTTGGAAGAAAGATAGTCCGTATTGCTCTTACCGCTGTTTACTTCGGCATTGGGATCGAGCTCAAAGCTTTTGAACTGCAGCTGCACTTCGTCCCGGTGAGGGAATTTTTCCAATACATTTTCCAGACGGCGTTTGCCAATATAACAGAAGGGGCACATGTAGTCTGACCATACTTCAATATTCATTGGTTATAAAACCTCCATAAGTTCTAAATTGAAACTATTTTAGTTACAATTATAAAGCCACTTTCAAATAATCGCAAGTTAATCCTGTTGATCTCGATAAGCTTTGGACCAATGATCAGGCTGGAGTTCATTCAACGTTTTGAAAATAAGCTGTCCCGACGGGTCATATACCGCCGCTTTAACTTGCTCGCCCCAATAAAAGAGGCGCTCTTGACAGATTCCGCAAGGCGTGAGCACTTTAAATGCGGAGTTCTCATCATCACGTGCGATGCAGAGGGAGTGGGTTACGCGCTCGTTTAATTTATGCGCCTCCAGATAGGCCCCGGTCTCCATACATAGATGCACGGCGTCGTTAATGACCTCTGGAGCGACACTGATCAGCAGAGAACCGGCATCCGTGTAGACTGCACCGGCCCCGCCCCATCCTTGAGGGTAACGCTGTTTGACGAACGCGGCTGCAGCATCAAATAATTGTTGTTCTATTTCATGTGAATGGATACTGGATGACATGTTAAGATCTTCCCCTTTTTAATAAATGGTTTGTATGATGAGGCTTATGTTAATCGTCATTTGTCTTCCCGGAATTGACGAATCAAATCATAGGTAATCAGCGTATCGGAAACATGCAGGCGCTTCGAGGCCGTTTCGTAACCGGCTTTGCAGGCGTTTATTTCCGTTTTTTCGTGAGCAGACAGGTCATAACAAGTTCCGTTCGCGTAAATGTAATCATCCGACGGAATATAGAACATCCTTCCATCAGTGAATGATCCGTTACGCAGTACGACCATGCGCTCCAACCCACCATACACGTTGTTTCCCATATGATAGTAGGAGTCATCCGATATCCCCAGCAAATGCAGCACCGACGGTGTAATATCCAGCTGCCCGGATGGTTTTTCAAATACGCCTGCTTCAGCTCCGTCTGGTAAATGTACCAGCAGTGGGACTTCATTCATGATTTGTGCCATATCCAGATCGTTCAGGGAACGGCCGAGAAATTTTTCATATAGGGGTTGGTCTTTAATGGAGCTGTCATGGTCCCCATAGAACATAAAGATGGTGTTTTCCCATAATCCCCGATTTTTTAAATCCTCCACCATACCGCCCAGTGCGGCATCTACATAATGAACAGACTGAAGGTAGTTTCCGAACATCGTACCTTGAAACTCACCCACATCCAGCTGTTGCTTGTCTTTAGGCAGAGAGTAGGGGTGATGGCTGCTGAGAGTGATAAGGAATGAATAAAAAGGCTCCTTCGCCTCACTGCTCATTTTCTCGACGGACTGCCGGAAAAAGGATGCATCAGACAAAGACCAACCAAGCGGGTCATCCTCTACAAAATCGTTTTTACTGTAGAACTTGTCATATTTCATATTCTGATACATTGTATACCGGTTCCAGAAGCCGCTCTCGTAGGCGTGAAATACGCTGGTGCTGTAACCCTGATCCTTCAAAATGGAAGGCAGTGAGTCATATGTATGGTCCGCATAACGTACAAACGCCGATCCTGCAGAAAGAGGGTGAAGCGAGATATTGGCGCCAAAATCCGCATCGGATGTTCTGCCCTGCCCGGTCTGGTGATAGAAGTGGCTGTAATACTGGCTTTCCTTCATCAATTCGTTAAAATGCGGTGTAATCTCCTGCCCACCAATGCTCTGTCCGATCATAAAATTCATAAAGGCTTCGCCCTGCACGATAATGACATTGCTGCCTTTGTATTTTCCATATAAGGCTTGATCGTGCTGTGCTGCATTCGACTGCTGTCGCTCTTCAAAATAAGCTTTAACCTGCTGTACATCGGCTGGATCGGCCACGGGGCCAGAACCGATATTGTCTTTAACATAAGAGTACACATCATAGCCGTGAAAAGCGAGCAGGCCGGTTACGTTGTACATGGATACATTCCACCAGTTGTTATCAAACAGACCTTTGGCCCAGGTTTTGCTGTAAAAATAGATCGGGCCCGCACCGATACCCAGTCCGAGAACAAGGGCTGTGACGCCTGCGAGCAGGCGGCGGCGAAGGCGTTTTTTACGATTGGAGGAAGAAACGGAGCTGTACCTTCCATAACTTCCGTTATACGTGCTTGTGTACATGCCTGATGTTTGACCCGAACGGTAACGTCTGCTGAACAGCATGATGGCTGCGAATGGAATTACGATCAGTAAATCGGCAAAAAACCAAAAATCACGTGCATAGATCAAGGAGGCAATGCTGTCACCAAGTGCGTCTACCTGTCCTGCCTGTAACAGCACCGGGACCGTAAGGAAATCTTGAAAGTAACGATAATAGACCATATCTGAATAGATGAGTGCAGTGAGGAACAGGTGAAGGATTGCAAGTGCTGCAATCATACCTCGGCGCGGCAGCCACCAGACCCAGAAGGACAAGAGCAGCAGTGAGCCCACAGCAATGACTTTGTCGAGTAGGCCCATTGTAATGTTGTACGCATGCAGATTATGATGCAGCAGCATTAGTTTGAGCAGAATAAGTATGGTGAAAATGATATAGAGCATCAGTGGATGATGCAGAAGCCCGCGTGTTCTGGAGCTGCGCATAGGCTGAGTAACAACCATGGAGATTCCCCCTTACTTCGTAATGTAATAATAAAATCGACTGAAAATGTTTTGTTAACGGCATGTAAAACAGGGCTTCATATATTATAGCGTGACCGCTTGGCATTTCAACTATGCTCATCATGTCATTCTGTCTACTAAAATCTGTGTTCATAGAGATAAGCTGCGCTGCATAAAAATTGACGATCTCAAATAAAACCAAAAAACGCTCCACCATAAAGGTCAGAGCGTTTCTTTCCCATAAGTCTATTAAGCTTGCGGTGTTTTGCTGCGCGGAGGCAGCGGCCCTAAGTATTGATAATACTGAGTTTCAATCCGTCCGTTGAACAGCTTGCGGCGCTTGTCCGCTTTATGCCCGAAATACTCTTCAAATGCTTTGGTAGAAGTGATTGCAAAAAACGACCATGTCGGCATTTCCAGATAAGAGCGTCCGAGGGAACGGAGCAGCTTCTGCACTTCTTTTTCTTCACTCAGGCGCTCGCCGTACGGCGGATTGGTAATAATAACGCCATACTCCCCTTGGGGTCTGGCCCGGTGGGCTGGCAGTACGCTGACTTCAATATCTTTGGCGAAGCCTGCACTTTTGATTGCTGCCTGCGCAACTTCAATCGCTTCGGGATCGATGTCACTGCCCGAAATCTGCAGCGGCACATCGTCACGTACAGCATCGAATGCTTCCTCGCGCGCTTGTTCCCACAGCTCGGCAGGGATCACATCCCAATTCTCGGAGTTAAACGTGCGGCGAAGCCCCGGCGCGATATTCCAGCCGATCATGGCTGCTTCAATCAGCATGGTGCCTGAACCGCAGCAGGGATCGTAGAACGGGCGGGATACATTCCAGCGGCTGAGCTGAATCAGGGCAGCTGCCAGTGTTTCTTTGAGCGGTGCCTCGGTAACGAGTTTGCGGTATCCGCGTTTGTGAAGCCCTGGTCCTGTCGTATCGAGTGTAATAAGCGCGCGGTCATTCAAAAGAATGACTTCGACGACATAACGTGCACCGTTTTCGGGGAACCATTCGGTGTGGTGTGTCAGCTTCAGCTTTTCGACAATCGCCTTTTTGACGATCCCTTGAGATGCAGGCACGCTGCTGAGCTGGGACTTCTGGGAACGGCCTTCTACAGGAAATTCACCGTCTGCAGGAATCCACTCTTCCCAAGGCAGTGCTTTGGTGCCTTCAAACAATTCATCAAAGGTGGTTGCAGGGAACTCGCCCATATTAACCAGCACGCGGTCAGAACTTCTCAGCCACAGGTTACAGCGGCAAATGTCAATATAATCTCCTGTGAAAAATACCCGGCCGTTATCGACCTTGACGTCGTCATACCCCAGCTGTTTCAGTTCCCGGGCAACAACGGCCTCAAGTCCCATCGCAGAGGTTGCAATCAATTGCAATCGAGCCATGTGAATACATTCAACTCCATTTCGGGCTGCAGCGGGATCTCCCTCTGACAGCGATATTGTAACGGTGCGGCCTTGCCGCATTCCGTGAAAAAACTTACAATGAGTAATGCGGTCGATACTGCAAAGAATTCAATGCAGGGAATACAGTATTCATTGCTGCTTTGTGTTGGATAACAAACATTCATTATAAAACATTGGCATCCATAAGAAAAGCGATCCAGGAGCATTTATGCGGAAAGCTGTCTAAAAGCATTTCTATGGAACGCAGTCCAAGTGTGCAAGGAGGAACTACGTGGTGAATCTCACCCCTGACGAATATGTAAATCAATTGTTTCAAGAGGATGAGCTCTTGTTAAAAGTAAAAGAAGCCATTCGAGCGAACGGAATGCCTGAGGTTTCAGTGGCGGCGGCATACGGCCGTCTGCTGACCTTCCTCGCCAAAACCTCGAAGGCTGAGGCGGTGCTCGAAATCGGTGTGCTTGGCGGATACAGCGGCATCTGCCTGGCCCGTGGTTTAAGCGAAGGGGGAACGTTGACTTCCCTTGAATTGAAAGAAGAGTACGCAGCAATGGCTCGCGGACATCTGGAGGAAGGTGGCTTTGGCAGCCAAGTGCAGTACCGGATCGGACCTGCAGCAGACAGCCTTGAGCAGCTGGCGCAGGAAGGGCGGACCTTCGATTTCTTCTTTATTGACGCAGATAAAGAAAATTATCCAGTCTATTTGGATTATGCAATTCGCCTTGCGCGTCCAGGGGCAGTCATTGTAGGAGACAACTGTTTTCTGCGAGGGCGTACGCTTAACCCGGACAAGCAGGGTCCAGCCGTGCTTGCTGTTCGTCGTTTCAATGAACAGATGGCGAGTGACCCGCGTCTCATCACGACCATGCTGCCGGACTATGACGGACTTGCACTCGCTTGGGTGAAATAAGTAATAAGAATGTGAAAACTTCGCAGGAGTCTGATTTGCCGATCTTTTTTTGGAAGGCGATGAGACGCTGAGCGAAGTTTTTTTAATCGACTTGATTTTCCTGAAAATTTGACCTCTTAAACAACGGGGAGTGATACATGAAATATTACGTTTTATAACTTATAATTTTAATATATGGAGGTGCTGCTTTGAGATCATTCTTTGTATTTGTTTCTCTGCTGCTCATGTTGGGTTTTGCATTTCATTTTCTGAATGTTTACACTCCGATTTTAATTATGCCGGTGTATATCGTATTAGTTACCTTTCTGTTTTGTTTGATTGTCTATTCATTGATTAAATATTTTAAATTGAATTTGAAAAAGAGATGAACCCTTTCTTGGTGGAAAAGGTTCATCTCTTTGTTTATAAAGCGGATTTAACAATAAATAAGTGCTTATACCTCTGGTGTGCCATAGGTCTCAAACCATTGTTTGATCGTATTAAAATCACTACTGAAGGATAATCCGAGCATTAATAGAATGCGTGCTTGCTGCGGACTGAGGTTATCCCCGGCAATGATGCCCTTACCCCCGCCATATACACTCCCAGAACCTGTCCGGGTTGTCGTTACGAAAATAACGCCTTCTTCAATCGCTTTAGTACGGGCTTGACCCATCGCTCTGGAGATGCCGCCTGCGCCTGTGCCGGAGGTGACGATCCCCTTCACTCCGTTTTTCACAAAGCCTTCAATCGCTCCGCCACCTGCTTCTTGGTAGGAGATTACAATCTCTACTTTCGCCAAGTCGGTTTTGGAGATTTTGCCAAGATCGAATGCAGGTTTCATTGTACCGCCGGGTTTCATGGCGCGTGCAGGGGCGCGGTAGATCCGGATGTTTTCTTCGTCGATATAACCGACAGCACCGAGCATAGGCGTTTCAAAGGTGTCCGTTCGGTAATCATTCGTTTTCGTTACACCTCGAGCGAGCTGGATTGTATCATTGAGCATCAATACGGTACCGAATGATTTAGTCCGGCCGCTGCCTGCCAGTTTGATGGCGTTGTACAGATTGGCCTGAGCATCGGAACCGATTACCGTCCATGGCCGCATTGAGCCTGTGATGACAACAGGTTTATCGCTTTGAACCGTCAAGTCGAGGAAATAGGCAATCTCCTCCATCGTGTCAGTACCTGTCGTTACCACGACACTGTCATACTGGGCGAGCGCTTGATCTACCGTTCGAGATAGGTCGTAGAGGTCGGCCATCGTATAGGAGCCTGATCCGGAATTGCCGAACTGCAGTGTGCTTACATCTGCAATTTTTTGCTTGTCCGGTAAATCTTTAACCATGTCAGCAATGAGCAGCGTGCCTGCCTTGTAATTTTGGAAGCTGGTAGCATCCTCGGATTGCCCGGCAATCGTTCCGCCCGTACCAATGACAAGTACATTAGGAAGGGAGGAAAGTTTGGAAGTTTCCGGTAAGGGAGGGATCGCTGTGTTCCGTGCAGGCGTGGTGGGTGCGTTCTGAACAGCGCCTGTAGTGCCTTTCACCTCTACGGCTGCGGCTTGAGCGGTATAGGTTCCGATAGGTGAGAGAGAGAGTGTGAGTGCGAGTGCTGCCGTGCTCCAAACGGCCCAAGGACGAAGGTTAGATAGTTTTGTCATGCTGACACGCTCCTTCAAGTGAGTTTTGTGTGAGGTAATCTCTTTTTTATGTATGTAGATTGAAATGAGTGTATTATATGTTAGATAACTTTACAAATTTAAATTTTAATAGAAATAGCGGTTACATTCGAAGTCTTACAGAGAAAAAACGCTGTTTTATAAGAAATTTGAGAGATCTTTTTAGAAAAATCCGTTTGTTTTGGAGAGGTATACAAAAGGTTAATATTGTTTTAATACTCTAAAATCATTTTTTGTGTCATTAAATATAACATTTATGTTTATTCGACAAATTCAGGGTAGTTTGGAGCAGAGGTTGGGCCATGGGACTTATTTATGCTGTTTTTATTGGAATTACAATCCAGTTGTGTATATAATGAAGAAGAACTTATATGTAAAAAAATATATATTATTGATTGGAGGAAGCACGATGAAACAAGCACCCCGAAAGTACGCCAATTATATTCCAATTCGGGAACTGCACAGCAAGGAGCGGCAATTATCTCCCTTCCAGGTGTATGCAGAACTTCGTGAGAACACTCCAGTCCGATATGACGAGCACCGCGAATGCTGGGATGTGTTTCGGTATGAAGATGTGCAGTATGTGTTGAAAAATCCCAAGCTGTTCTCATCCGAGCGCAACCGGGCGAACACCAGCATTCTAACGACAGATCCTCCAAAGCACAAGCAGCTCCGCGATCTGGTCAATCAGGCGTTTACTCCCAAAGCTATTGAAGCTTTGGCGCCGCGCATTCAGCAAATTACCGATGAACTGCTGGCTGATCACCTATCAAGTTCAAGGATGAATCTGATTGATGACCTCGCAGCTCCGCTGCCTGTCATTGTTATTGCCGAACTGATTGGGGTTCCCGCTGCAGACCGCCGAGATTTCAAGCTTTGGTCTGATGTACTGGTGCAAGGCGCACGCGATGATAGCGAAGAGGCCTTTCAGGAGATGGCCAGAGAGAAGCAGCAGAACATACAGGAGTTATATGCCTATTTTACAGATATCATGGAACAGCGCCGGGTAGAGCCACAGGATGATCTGATCTCCCTGCTGCTGGCAGCCGAGATCGAGGGGCAGAAGTTAACAGAAGAAGAAGTGATTAATTTCTGTATTCTCCTGCTGGTTGCGGGAAACGAAACCACAACCAATCTGATCGCCAATGCAGTGCGTGTCCTCTCTGAACAACCTGAATTGCAAAAGGAGCTGCGGGAGCACCCGGATCGCGTGGCTGGCGCCGTAGAAGAAACATTGAGGTATTATCCGCCAATTGTAGCGATTGGGCGTGTGGCACGGGAAACGGTGGAACTGCACGGACAAACGATTCAGGCGGGAGATCAGGTTATATCCTGGGTTGGGGCAGCGAATCGTGACCCTGCACAGTTTGACCAGGCTGATACGTTTGTGCCGGAACGCAAACCGAATCGACATATGGGATTCGGGTTTGGCATCCATTTCTGTCTCGGTGCACCATTGGCTCGTCTGGAAGCAAGAGCTGCCCTGCACACGCTTCTTCAACGTATGGAACATATACAGCTGGTTCCCGAAACCGGTTTGGAGCCGATTCAAAGCGCTTTTGTTTTTGGAGTGAAGGAATACCCGATACAGTTTCGCGAACGACATTAGAGGCGGCTCCGTTTCCCGTTTCCCGATGCTGTATTTTGTTTCATGAAATAAATATCGAAGCTTATGTATAAGAAAAGCCGCTTCAACCCCGGATGGGGCTGAGCGGCTTTTGCTGCGTATCATGCCTTTATTGCATCTTTATTTGAATCCTTACACTTTCCTGCAGTGTCTCTTGATCAGACAAATGTCAGCCTCATGGTTCTCCTGCACGAACGGGTTTTTTGTACAGCTTGAATCGAACCCAAACCATATTCAGCAGCAGTAATCCGCCCGAAACGATAAACAGTCCCTCAATGCCGATGAACCCGGCCATGAAGCCGCCGATGACTGCGCCGAGCATGTTGCCGAGCGCCAGTGTGCTTGTGTTAAAGCTGAAGGCCCGGCTGATCATGCTATCAGGTGTATAACCGCGAATCAAAGCATTCACACTCGGGAGCAGTCCGCCCATAAATACTCCCATGACAAAACGGACGAGAATGAGCTGCCATACGGTTTGAACAAAAGCCTGCGGTATAAGCATAATTCCGGTTCCGATCAGGGAAAAGGTCAGCACTCTGTGTGAGCCGATCCGATCGCTAAGTTTTCCAAGCACCGGCGACATCGCCATATTGGATAAACCTGTGACAGCGCCAACCATCCCCGCCCAGAAAGCGACATTTACTGCCGTCCCGTGCAGTTTCTGCACATAGAGAGGCAGGAGAGACATTGGGCTGATCATCGCAAACTGCAGCAGGAACGTCACAGCGAAGAGTGCGGGAAGCTGAGGTGATTTGCTGAGCTCCTTCAACCCCGACAAGACCGATTGATCCGGAAGTTTTGCGGCTTTTTGCCGGTCGAACTGCTCTCGAACCAAGAACATCGCCAGCATGGAAGCTGCAAAGATGAGTCCGCCTGTGATATAGAAAATGGGACGGAATCCTACGGCATCCGCAAGCAGTCCGCCAATGAGCGGCCCCAGAATGGTGCCTGCCACTTGACCGGACTGACTGATTCCCATGGCAAAACCCATACGGTCCTTCGGTGTTGTGCCTGAGATCAGGGCGACGGCAGCCGGGTTAAAACCGGAGATGGTCCCGTTAAGCAGACGCAGCAGCAGCAGCTGCCAAGGGTTCTGTGCAAGACCCATCAGCGCAATGACAACAGCCATCCCGAACCCGGAGCGAAGCAGCATAATTTTTCGTCCGTATTTATCGGACAGCTTGCCCCAGAGCGGCTGAAATAAAAAAGAGGTAAGGAAATTGGCGGCAAAAATGAATCCGGCCCAAATGCCAATCTCATGTTCTCCCACAACACCCAGATCCCTGGCAAGAAATAGAGATAGAAACGGGGTAATCATGGTCATTCCCGCGTTGACCAGAAACTGTCCGAACCAAAGCACAATGAGGTTGACTTTCCACGTTTTCAAAGTGCTTTCACTTCCTTTCGAAGATTTTCTGTAATTCTCAAAAAAGTCGATTCTTTCATTATATCACAAATGGCATATGGACGGAGGGTGTAACGAATGTCATAGTATTGTCACTTGGAACACATCTCCATAAGGTTGTTACGGCTGTTTAAAAAGGGCATAATGGTAGTTATGAGTCCAAAAACTATTGGAGGCTTCTTACATGAGCTATAACGATCGTCTGATTCGGGCAAGTTTTAAACAGCAGGTAGACCGTGTGCCGGTATGGTATATGCGCCAGGCTGGACGTTACGATCCCGAATACCGCAAAATTAAAGAAAAGTATTCCTTGCTTGAAATATGCCAGCAGCCTGAACTGGCGGCTGAAGTTACACTAATGCCTGTGCGCAAACTGGGTGTGGATGCGGCTATTTTGTATTCCGATATTATGAATCCGGTTGCTTCGCTGGGTATTGATTTTGACATTGTGAAAAATATAGGTCCGGTTATTGATAATCCGATACGTTCGGCAGCAGATGTGGAACGTCTTCGTCCCATTGACGTGGAGGGAGACCTTTCGCATATTTTGGAAACGATTCGTATTCTGGACAAAGAACTTGACGTGCCTCTGATTACATTTGCAGGTGCTCCGTTCACGATTGCGAGCTACCTCATTGAAGGTCAGCCTTCAAAAGGGTATATCCGGACTAAAACGATGATGTACAGTGAGCCGGAATTATGGCACAAACTGATGCAGAAGCTTGGTGATATGGTCATTACATATATCCGTGCCCATATCGCAAATGGCGGTAAGGCATTTCAACTGTTTGACAGCTGGGTGGGTGCTCTCTCTCCCAAAGACTTCAAAACGTATGTGCTGCCAACGATTACTCGTATCTTTACCGAATTGTCCGATTTGAATGTACCGAAAATATATTTCCCCGGCGTGGCTTCAGGTGAACTGCTGCCAACCCTGCAGGATCTGCAGGCGAATGTCATTGGGCTGGATTGGAGAGTTTCCATTTCAGAAGGACGCAGACGTCTGGGCGGTAAATTCGCCGTGCAGGGCAACCTTGATCCGTATATCCTGACTGGGCCAATGGATTTAATCAAAGAACAGGCAAAAGCGATTATTAATGATGGGATCAAGGAGCCGGGGTATATTTTCAATCTGGGACATGGCTTGTTCCCCGAAGCTTCTCTTGATAAATTAAAAGAGTTAACCGCTTATATTCATGAGTATTCAGCAGAAGCCTTGAAGACGGGAGTGACGGTAAGCAATGACTAATACTGTAGGTGTTTTGGTGATGTCGTATGGCACACCTGAGAATATGGAAAGTGTTGAAGCGTATTACACACATATCCGTAGAGGCCGTCCGCCGGAGCCTGAACAGCTAAAAGAGCTGACGGATCGGTACGAAGCGATTGTTGGCGGTGTTTTCCCGCTGCGGGAAAACACGGACAACCAGGTGAAAACTCTTCAGGAGACGCTGCAGCAGGATCAGCGCCGGAATGGCACTGAGTTCCGCTGTTACCAGGGATTGAAGCATGCATATCCTTTTATTGAGGATGGCGTGGAGCAGATGGCAAAGGACGGTATCCAGACCGCCATTGGCATAGTGCTTGCCCCCCATTTCTCAACGATGAGTGTGGGCAGTTACATCAAGCGTGCACGGGAGAAAGCCGAAGAACTTGGCATTCAGATGTCCTTTATCGAAAGCTATCATCTGCATCCGAAGCTGATTCAGGCTCTTTCTGCACGTGTGAGTGCGAAGCTGGACGCTTTCGAGGAAGCGGGAGCGAAACGCGGGGATGTGAAGGTGCTGTTCAGTGCTCACAGTCTGCCGGCACGCATTGTGGATATGGGTGACCCGTACCCGAACCAACTGCTGGAGACTTCTGAAGCTATCGCTTCGCGTGTAGGGATTACCAACTGGCAGTTTACTTGGCAGAGTGCGGGACGAACAGCTGAGCCGTGGCTCGGCCCGGATATTCTGGACACACTTCAGGAGCTTTCGCGTGAACAGGTGGAGGATGTACTCGTGGCACCGATCGGCTTTGTATCGGATCATCTGGAAGTGCTGTATGATCTCGACATTGAAGCCAAAGCGATCGCGAAAGAAATGGATATGCGTTTGATGCGTATCGACTCGCTTAATAGTGATCCTTTGTATATGGAGACGTTGAGTGACTCTATCATAAGCCAATGGCAGCAAGGGTCTGATAACTAATGGAAGACAAGAAACGCCGTATTGTTATTGTTGGCGGGGGCCTGACGGGCCTCAGCGCAGCATTTTATATTCGCAAGCATTACAGGGAAGCTGGAGTTGAACCTGCAATCACGCTGCTTGAGAAAAGCTCGTCCATGGGCGGTATGATTGAAACGCTGCACCGGGACGGATTTGTAATCGAGAAGGGACCGGATTCCTTCCTTGCTCGCAAAACGGCGATGATTGACCTGGCGAAGGAACTGGAGATGGATCATGAACTGGTCAGCCAGAACCCGGAGTCCAAGAAAACATACATTATGCAGCGCGGCAAGCTTCACCCAATGCCAGCTGGTCTGGTGCTTGGTATTCCGACAGAGCTGAAGCCTTTTCTGAAAAGCGGGCTTGTCTCGCCGGCAGGCAAGCTGCGGGCGCTGATGGATTTTGTTATTCCGCCGAAGCGTACTACCGAGGATGAATCTCTTGGTTATATGATCGAGCGCAGGCTGGGCACGGAAGTGCTGGAGAATCTAACCGAACCGCTTCTTGCGGGTATTTATGCAGGCGACATGCGGAGACTTAGCCTGCAGGCGACCTTTCCGCAGTTTGGAGAGGTAGAGCGGGATTACGGCAGTCTGATCCGGGGCATGATGACTGGGCGCAAGCCAACCGAAACGCATACGGGGACCAAACGCAGCGCGTTTTTGAACTTCCGCCAGGGGCTGCAGAGTCTTGTGCATGCACTTGTTCACGAGCTGCATGATGTGGACCAGCGCCTGAATACGGCAGCCGTATCATTACAGCGCCTGAACTCTCAGGATGCGAGATATCATGTTGAACTCGATAACGGACAACTTTTGGAGGCAGATGACGTTGTAATCACCGTGCCGACCTATGTGGCTTCTGGGCTGTTGAAACCACATGTGGATACATCAGCGCTGGATGCAATCAATTATGTATCTGTTGCTAATGTCGTACTGGCTTTTGAGAAAAAAGAAGTGGAACATGTCTTCGACGGTTCAGGGTTCCTGGTGCCGCGAAAAGAAGGCCGCAACATTACGGCCTGCACGTGGACATCGACCAAATGGCTTCATACCAGCCCGGACGACAAAGTCCTGCTTCGCTGTTACGTTGGCCGTTCAGGGGATGAGCAGAATGTGGAGCTTCCCGATGAGGCGCTTACGGAGCTGGTGATGAAAGATCTGAGAGAAACGATGGGCATTCAAGCCGCACCGATTTTCTCCGAGATTACAAGATTGCGAAAATCAATGCCGCAGTATCCTGTCGGCCATCTGCAGCAGCTTGCCAACCTTCGCCAAGAGCTTGGAGATAAAATTCCGGGTGTTTACATCGCGGGAGCCGGATATGAAGGGGTAGGGCTGCCGGATTGTATCAGACAAGCAAAAGAAATGTCCGTGCAGGCCGCTGCGCAGCTCACCGCGAAGTGAATCATAGATCGTATATATTCGCCGTCTTCACTGTAGCAGGATGTACAGAAGAGACGGCTTCTTTTTTGGTGTTGAATGATGCGGCGGCTGTTTTTTTATCCTGATAAGCAGTTTAAAAGGAAAAGTGTACATCCAGAATATGCTTGATATAATGGTATGCATATGGAACTTTTGTACAGAAGAGGAGTTGCTTATGTATCCCCCAAGATCACAGCGAAGCTCAGTGAAGAAAAAAGTAAGGCGGACCCGTAATATAAAGATCAGAATCATCAATGTCATATTGATTGCATCGATTGGTCTTATCGGCGTATTTTATATGCTAAACACACGTGTCCAGCAGCCTGAACAGCCTGCCAGTCAAGAGGTTGTGCAGCAGGAGCCGCCATCGAAAATCGATAATCAGGGCGGGGATGCTTTAACCATGCCAGAGGATGAACCAGCCGACAAGTCGGATGAGAATTCCGTCCCGGCTGATGAGAAGACGGATGCAGCATCGGACAATAATACCGAAGATCGTACTGAAGAAGGTGCAGGAGAAACACCGGGGACAGGCGCCGAAAAACCCGCTGCGGGAACCAAACCTGCGAACTCGGAACAAGGGAACTCGGGGAAGGCGGATCACAAAGGAACAACTCCAACATCGGATCCGTCCAAGAACGTCACGATTCATTTTGTAGGTGATATTCAATTTTCCGGTAAAGTGGCAGAGCTGCTGGAGAAGAACGGCTATAACTATCCGTTTGCCAAGCTGGGCAGCATGTTTCAGGATGATGATCTGACAATCGGTAATCTGGAGACCCCTGTAACCCATGGCGGTACGAGCGCGGCGGACAAAACGTACGTCTATAAATCCTCGCCCAAAGCTTTGCAAGCTATGGCGGCCGCAGGATTTGATGCCGTTAACTTGGCTAACAATCACATTCTGGACCAAGGTGTAGAGGGTCTGGTGGATACCCTGAGTTATCTCAAGGATTATGGGATTGCTCATACCGGTGCAGGAATGAATGCTGAAGAAGCCTACGAGCCTGCTTATTTCGAACGTAAAGGCATGAAGATCGCGCTGCTTGGTTTCAGTCGGGTTGTTCCGGTAGCGAGCTGGAAGGCAGACGGTAATCGGGCTGGTGTGGCGGAAGCTTATGATCCAACGAGAGCAGCAGCAGCGATACAGGAGGCAAAGAAGAAAGCTGACCTGGTCATCGTTGCTGCCCATTGGGGAGTGGAACGTGTAAGTACGCCGAATGCGGATCAAACGCGGCTTGCCCATGCGTTTGTGGATGCCGGTGCTGATCTGGTCATCGGCGGTCACCCTCATGTTTTGCAAGGGCTTGAGTACTACAAGGGAAAATGGATTGCCTATAGTACAGGGAATTTTATTTTCACGAGATCAACGAATGAAGAAACCTGGAAAACAGCTGTATTTCAGGCGAGCTGCAGCCGGGATGCAGCATGCAGCATGAAAGTAATTCCGTACGAGGCTGCACTTGGGCAGGCTGTGCCCATGCTTGATGATGCAAACCGGCTTCTGCTCGAACAGATGGCGAAGCTGTCGCCAGGCGTTCGGGTTAACGCGGATGGAACTGCGGTACCTAACTAAGAAAACACTGCTGAGGAGAGATGATCATGAACAATCTGTGTGTAGCCCATCGTGGGTTTTCTTCCACTGCACCGGAGAACACGATGGCGGCATTTAGTATGGCGATGGAAAGACCGGAAGTTCAATGGCTGGAGCTGGATGTGCAGTTATCACGAGACGGTGTGCCTGTAGTCATCCACGATTTCACGTTGGAACGTACGACGAATGGCAAGGGACGAGTGAAGGATACGGACTGGGCTGCGCTGAAACTGCTGGATGCAGGATCATGGAAAGGCAAGAACTACACAGGTGAGCGTATTCCTTCCCTCAGCGAAGTTCTGGATCGTACATGCGGCAAAGTTCGGTTAAATATTGAACTGAAAACACAAGGGGACATGTATCCAGGCCTGCCTGCGGCCGTAATTCATGAGCTCCGCAAAAGACATATGCAGCATGATGTCGTTATTACTTCCTTTGAACCATCAGCGCTGGTTGAGGTGAAGAAGCTTGCCCCGGAATTGCAAACGGGCCTCATCATTGATGCTAAACCTGCTGATCTGCTTGCAGCACTGAAACAAATGCACTGCACATTCCTCTCACTCGGGTACACCAATGTGGACAAAGCGCTCATGAGCGAAATGAATGCTGCAGGCATTCGAGTGATGGCCTGGACAGTGGATGACAAAGCAGTTATGAAGAAGCTGGCTGCCATTGATCCAGACGTAATGATCTGTACGAATCGGCCTGATGTTTGGGAAGAGGCATTCCAGGAGACGAGCAGCCGCTTTTTCAGACCTTAACCCAAGCGCAGCACAAGACGAAACATTGAATCCAGTAAAGGTGGTTGCAGATCTATGTTGACTAATATTCGCAATGTATATTGTGTAGGACGCAATTATAAACTTCATGCCGAGGAGCTTGGCAATGCAGTACCGGAAGAACCGATGATTTTTATGAAACCTTCTCATGCTGTTGTGCCTCTGAACGGAGAAGCATTGGAACTGCCAGCTGACAAGGGTGAGGTTCATTATGAGACTGAATTGGTGATTCGTATTGGTCGGGACTATGAGTCCGGAGTGCAGGTAGATGAGCTGGTGGATGCGTATGCGTTCGGTATTGATTTTACGCTGCGAGATGTACAGACGGTGATTAAGAAAAAAGGGCACCCGTGGACGGCTGCGAAAGGATTTAAAAACGCTGCGCCCGTCACATCTTTTCAGACATTTCCCGGAGCAGCAGCGCTGCTCGAAAAGGACTTTACTCTGACGAAGAACGGTGTTCAGGTTCAGCGTGGCAATATAGTTAATATGATTTTCAGCCTTCAGGACATCGTGGATTATGTAGGTCATCATTATGGCCTGGGGCCGGGAGATATTATTTTCACGGGTACGCCCGAGGGTGTGGGTGCCGCACAGGTTGGAGATGTGCTTGAACTGTCATGGGGCTCAGAACCGATAGGGGCATGTACAATCAAGGCAGCGGAGTAACCCATTAACGAGAGCGCCTGCAAGGGGTTAAGCAAAAACTCATATCAGGATCGATTAACGTGAGCGGAGGGGGCGTGATATACGCTCCTTTTTGCATTGCGCTGCCTTGAAAAATCTCAATTTCAAAAATAATTCCAGCCAAGGCTTGCTTAGATATAGGCTTTATCTGCACTGGCTGTAATGAGTCCTGCGATTTCCATGGACTGAAGGGCGTGCTGCTCGAAACTGATGCTTCCGCTGGCAAGACGTTCATCCAGCTGTGCCTGGAGCTGTTTGATCTGAATGGCAATGGCTTTGGCGTAATTCCCGCCGCTGCTCTCCGCAATCGTTCGCAGTGAGTGTCCTTGATACAGTTTCTCCTTCAGTTCCTCCTCTGAAGCTTGGTTCAGTGCAGCAAGCAGTTCGTCGCCCTCATTCTCTCTGCTGTTATTCAGATCAACAATGGACCATTTGGGCTCGGGAATGGGAGAGATGGTTGTTTTGCTCCACGCAGACCCGGCAAAAGACATCGTAATCATCATTGTGCCCAGTATAAAAACTCTCTTCATATTCATCGTCATGTTCCTCGTTTCTATCGTTGTGTACGAACTGAATCGCAGCTGTTCTGGTTGTATGAGCTAACTTTATTGTAACCCGTGAACCTGAAGCGAAGCTTAAAAGTATATAAGGTTTGGCCTGGCTGCATGTTCAGTTTCGGCATTGGCCTCAAACCGTGGTATAATTAACTTTCAAAAATATAAAACGTCATGTGCACGGTATGAGTGTCACATGGAGGAGAGTTTATGGATTGGATTACTGGCGCTGTATGCGCTTCGCTGGTGGCCGGGGCCGCTTATGCAAAAAAATCGCTAACCCTGTCTGGATGCGCCGCAGCCATCTTGATGGGTACGATATATTACGGGGCAGGCAATCTGCTCTGGTTTGGCACGCTTTTGTTATTTTTCATCACGTCAACGCTGCTTTCCCGGTTTCGCAAAGATCGGAAGCAGGAGATGGAAAAGTCTTATGCCAAGACAGGTAATCGGGATGCCGGTCAAGTTATGGCTAATGGCGGCATAGGGATGCTGTTATGTTTGGCTAACTGGTTTATTCCACATCCGGCGTGGTTGTATGCTTTTATCGGAGTAATGGGAACGGTCACCTCAGACACCTGGGCAACGGAGATTGGAAGTCTCAGCCGCAAGCCGCCTCGTTCTGTACTTACATGGAAAGTGTTGACTCCGGGAGCCTCGGGTGGAGTTTCACTGTTAGGGAGCTTCGCAGCGGCCTTGGGTGGTGCTGTGATTGGTACGGGGGCGTTTGTCTTCACATGGTTTAGCGGAATAGAACAATCAGGCTGGTTCGGCTGGATTCTGGTTGGATTGATCAGCGGGCTGGCAGGTGCTTTCGCGGATTCCTATCTTGGTGCATCCGTGCAGAAGATGTATCGCTGCACCGTATGCGGACGAGAGGTCGAAGTTCATGAACACTGTGGTGAGCCAACAAAACAGGTTCGAGGCTGGTCCTGGATGAGTAATGATCTGGTCAACGTACTGAGTTCTGTGATCGGCGGATGTACGGCCATAGGGTTAGGCATCATTTTCGCGCTATAGGGAGGGAATACAGGTTGAATATGGTACAGGGAGACAAATCGGAGGCTATTTTGGATGCGGCTTATGGCATTTTCGGGTCGAAAGGTTTTTACGAAACCAAAATGTCCGATATTGCCGATGAGGCTGGCATTGCAAAGGGCACGATTTATTTATATTTTAAAAGCAAGGAACAATTGTTTGTCGCGGTATCCAAACGGGACTGCAACAGCTTTATCAGCCGTCTGGACTATGCGCTGCAATCACATGAGAATACGGGCGACAAACTTGGCGCCATAGCAAAGACACATCTTACTTATTATTATGAACGCCGCAATCATACCAAGTTGTTTTTTATGGCACCCAACAATGATCCGGATTTGATGAAGTTTATGAAAGCTTTTATGAACGACTATATGAGCATGGTATGTAAGGTTCTTGAAAGTGCAGGCGTCCCAGAGCCTGTGCTGCTGGCAGAAGCGTATATCGGTATTCTGGATCGGCTGAAGATGGATATCATGCTGAATCCGGATTTTAATGAGCAGGATCTGAACAAACGAATCGCTTTTGCGGCGGCGTTGTTTTTAGACGGATGTCGTTCCTTTCTGCGAGTATAAGCAGTTAGGAGACGCGAGACAGAGCATTTCAAATAATAGAGAAGTGTGGGTAACGGGCAATGAATATAATGACGGTAGAACAGATTGCAAAAAGTTATGGCGAGAAAATCCTGTTTAAGGATGCTTCCTTTGGTATGGCGGATCAGGATAAAATCGGCGTAGTGGGTGTGAACGGTACCGGGAAATCCACGTTTTTGCGAGTTATAGCAGGTTTGGAGCCCGCAGATGAGGGACAAATCTCGATTGGTAATGATGTGCGAGTGCAGTTTTTGGCGCAGAATCCGGAATTCAATCCGAACAATACGGTGCTGCAGCAGGTGTTTGAGGGTGATAGTGCCGAGATGAAAACGGTACGCGAATACACGGAAACGATGGAGCTGCTGGAATTACACCCTTCGGACAACTCGCTGAATGAACGCCTGATGCATCTGAACCAACAGATGGAGCATCTCCAGCTCTGGCAGATGGAAAGTGAAGCGAAGAGTATATTATCCAAGCTGGGCATACAGCAATTCGATGCGCTTATGGGCACTTTGTCAGGTGGACAGCGAAAAAGGGTTGCACTTGCTTCGGCGTTGATTCATCCTTGTGAACTGCTCATTCTGGATGAGCCGACGAACCATATCGATAATGATTCCGTTGTTTGGCTGGAGCAGTACCTGCAGAAGCGCCGCGGTGCACTGCTGATGATTACGCATGACCGGTACTTCCTGGATCGGGTTGCCAATGTCATGCTGGAACTGGATCACGGACGATTGTTCCGGTATGAAGCGAATTATACGCGTTTCCTGGAACTAAAGGCTGAACGTGAAGAACGGGAGTCGGCGTCGGAACAAAAGCGCCAAAACCTGCTTCGGACCGAACTTGCGTGGATTCGCCGGGGCGCCAAAGCGCGGACAACCAAACAAAAAGCGAGAATCGATCGCTTTGAACAACTCAGAGATCAGCAGGGGGTTCAGCGTTCTGGCTCGCTGGAAGTGTCTGTTGGTTCCACACGTTTAGGTAAGAAGATATTGGAGATTGAAAATCTCTCCAAATCGATCGAGGGTCGCAAGCTGATCGACGATCTCAGCTATATTGCAGTCCCTGGCGACCGGGTGGGCATCGTGGGCCCGAATGGCAGCGGTAAGTCTACCTTACTGCAGATGATTTCGGGACGATTGCAGCCCGACGCTGGTGAGGTTGTGTTGGGGCCAACGGTAAACCTCGGTTACTTCACACAAGAGCATCAGGAGATGGATGAGACGATGCGTGTAATCGAGTACATCAAGGAAGTGGCTGAGAATGTCAAAACGGCAGATGGTTCACTCATTACGGCATCGCAGATGCTTGAACGTTTTTTATTTAATCCGACAGCACAATGGACGCCGATTGCCCGGCTGTCTGGCGGAGAAAAACGCCGTCTGTATCTGCTTCGAATCCTGATGGCGGCTCCGAATGTGCTGCTGCTGGATGAGCCTACGAATGATCTGGATATTCAGACGCTTGCTGTACTTGAAGACTATCTGGATGATTTTCCGGGTGTAGTGTTTGTTGTATCCCATGATCGGTACTTCCTGGACCGGACAGTAGACAAAGTATTGGCATTTGAGGGGAACGGTGCGATCCGTGTACATGTCGGAGATTACAGCGAATACGCAGAATGGATGCTGAAAAATGCCGCTGGAAATCAGGAAAGCAGTGCTGGATCTGTCAAGAAATCGTCCATCGTGAAAAGTTCTGAAGCTCCCGCAGCAGTTCCAGCAAAACCCAAATTGAAGTTCAGCTTCAAGGAGCAGCGTGAATATGATCAGATCGATGAAAACATCGAGAAGGCCGAAGCGAATCTGTCCCGAATCAACAAGGAGATGGAAGAAGCCTTCAGTGATTCGGCACGACTGCAGGAATTAATGGCGGAGCAGGCTGAGGCTGAGCGTCATCTGGATGAATTGATGGAGCGCTGGACCATACTGAACGAGCTTGCAGAACAGATTGAGCAGAGTAAATCCTGACTCGAATATAGACGAAATCCATAACATCGCCCTCTCTTCAAAGCGGCAGCCTGCTGCTTTGAAGAGAGGGCGATTTTGTTTCAGATATGGAAGAGTCATCTGGATTAGGGAATAAATATGAAACGTAATCAAAACTCGATACGTTGTATTAATAAACGGTTCCACCGAAGGGAGAGAAACGCCGTATTGATGAATAAAGAAATGAATGAGCAGCTTGCTGTCCTTAAAGAGAAAGGCAGAATTTATGAGAAGTGGAAGAAGCGTCTTCATAAGCTTCAAGAAGAGGATAAGCAGTGGGAAGAGAAAGTGGAGCAGTGCAGGGCTGCTCTGCAAAAGGAACAGAATGATGTTGATCGGCTGAACGGCATGAGTCTTGCCTCCTTTTTCTATGATCTGATCGGCAGAAAGAGCGAACGACTGGAGAAAGAAGAGCTCGAACTGCTGGAGAGCAAGGCGGCGTATGATACGGCTTACCGTATGCTGCAGGATGTACAGGAACAGCGGGTACAAGTGGAGATGGAACTTCAGAGACAGCGCAATTATCAGTTCTGGGAGAGTGACTATAAGGTATTATGGGGCAGGAAAGAGCAGCTCTTGCTTAAGCAGGATCTGGAACTGCAGCATCTGGCCGAAGAACGGGAACATCTGGCGAGTGAGCTGCAGGAGCTTCATGAAGCTCTCCGAGAAGGCGAGTATCTGCTGTACGCACTTGAACGTGCAGAGAAAGCTTTGGAATCGGCAGGCAATTGGGGCATTTATGACATGATGGGCGGAGGAGCAATATCGACGCATATCAAGCGCAGTCGTATGGATGATGCTCAAGCAGCGATTATGGATGCGGGCAAACGTCTGCGGCGTTTTCAGAAGGAGCTGGAAGATGTAGAGATGGCAGTCAGCGCGGATTTGAATCTGGGTGGTTTATTGTCGTTTGCCGACTATTTCTTCGATAACTTTTTCGTGGATTGGATGGTTCAGGACAAAATTCGCAGTGCCGAAAAACAGGTGAAACATGGACTTAGTATGGTTCGTCAAACGATACACGTACTTCGACGTGAAATTTCAGATCACGAAAAACGTCTTGAAATTCAGGAACGTCAATATCATGAGTATGTTGAGCATGCCTGACGGATGATCATCCGCTTCGTTCCTGACTCAACAATAAAGGACACATCCTTTTACACACGGTGTTCGTGTGCAAAGAAGATGTGTCCTTTTATCCTTTGAATTGAGTACCCTACTTTGTAGTAATGTATGCGGCAAGTAGTCGTGCTGTATTCATGACCGCATTTTGATGAGTTCGCTCCATAGAATGGGAGGCATGGACTCCAGGGCCAATCAAAGCCGCGCGAATGTTGTTACCACCACGCAAAGCTGCACTGCCGTCTGAGCCATATTGAGGGTAAATATCGACAGCGTAATCCATACCAGCCTGCTCAGCCAGCTCAATAAGTCGGCTGGTCATATCGTAATCATAAGGACCGGAAGAGTCTTTGGCACATATGGATACATCGGTTTCTTTACAGCTGAGGTCATCTCCCATAGCACCCATGTCCACGGCGATCATCTCACTGATTTCTGCCGGAATATAGGCAGCCCCATGTCCAACTTCTTCATAGTTTGAGATCAGCAGTGAAACGTTATGTACAGGCTTCCAGCCTTCGCGATGTGCGGATTCAAGAATACCAAACAGGGCAGCCACGCTTGCTTTATCATCCAGATGGCGAGATTTGATATACCCGCATGGTGTAATGACAGCCCGGGCATCAAAAGAGATAAAGTCACCGACACGGATGCCCAGCTTCAGCACATCCTCTTTGGAAGCGACCATTTCATCGATGCGAACTTCCATGTGATTTTCAGAGCGCTCAAACGTACGAGCATCAGGATATACGTGTACGGACGGATGCAGGGAAAGAATCGTTCCCGTGTACACCTTGCCGTCTCTCGTGTGAATGGAGCAGTATTCATTCTCGATGCTGTGCATCGTAAAACCACCGACAGAGGTCAGCTTTAACGTACCGGAAGAGGTAATGGACCGTACCATGGCACCGAGCGTGTCTACATGCGCACTTAGTGCAATGGTCTTGGAAGGGTCTTCGCCGGGCAGGGTGAGTACAGCTCCGCCTTTGTTGTTCAGTTCACAGGAGATGTTCAGGGCTTCGGCTTCTTTGCGGATCATCTCAATGATGCGGTGCGTGTACCCGCTGGGACTTGGTGTATCAAGTAGTGTTTTCAAAAATGATAGAACGTAAGATTCATTAATGGTAAAACTCATCGTTATATTCCTCCTTGGTCCTGCAGGCGCCGTTTTCCAAAAGAATACAGCCTGCCTGGGGAAGAATGCATGTCCATTCTGATCCGCCAGCAGGCTCTGTCCAATTTCTCTACAACGTACCTGTAGTGTTTCCTTTGGGTTGACTCTGAATGGAGTCATTGTGCAGCTCGTTGTCGTGTCCAGGTTCGTTTGAACCAACAGCATCCATATCGGTGTACGAAACAGGTGCGGCCGCGCTGGCTGCAGCAGCTTCAAGTTCAGATACACGCAGATGCAGGCGTTTATTCTCACGCTGCAGTCGGTACTGACGGAAAATACCGTATGAGCCTACGATAATTCCGCCAATTAATGTACAGCCCAGAATGAGCAAAATTAAGGGAACCCGAACGGTATTAAACAGCAGATTAACCTGAACAGAATCTACATTAATGACTGCGAAAATACCTGTGAGCAGTGCAAAAACAAGACCTGCAATCAGCGCCCATTGCATTTTCATGATGCTGCCTCCTTGTTGTTGAACAATTGCGAACTAGGATGCATTACCCTCTTTCAGGCAGACTGCATCTTGCTTGATTATAAAATCCCCTGCCCGCCCGGGGCAAGGGATTTTAATTACAGGAGATCACAGCCCTATTTGGTTAGCTGTTCCATCTGCTCGATTAATTCCTTGAATACACTCATCGCTTCACGAATAGGCTGCGGCGTAGACATATCCACACCTGCTTTTTTCAAAATGTTGATCGAGTAGTCACTGCCGCCGCTTTTCAGGAATCCGAGATAGCGATCCACCGCCGGCTGCCCCTCCTCTAGAATCTGTTTGGAGAAGCTGGTTGCTGCCGAGAAACCTGTAGCATATTTGTACACATAGAAGCTGTTGTAGAAGTGGGGAATACGCGCCCATTCCATCTCGATATCTTTGTCCACGACCATATTTTTGCCATGGTACTGCACATTCAAATCATAGTAAATTTCAGACAGGAGCTGCGGTGTAAGAGCTTCGCCCTGTTCTGCGCGCTCATGAATAATTTTCTCGAACTCGGCAAACATGGTCTGACGGAATACCGTAGTCCGGAACTGGTCTGCGTAATACGTAAGCAGGTACAGTTTTTCCTTCGGATCAGTGGACTTATTCAGCATGTAATCCATAAGCAGTGCCTCATTTGTAGTTGAAGCAACTTCAGCCAGGAAAATGGTGTACTGCGCATCCCGATACGGAAGTGTTGTATCTGAATAATAGGAATGGAGCGCGTGTCCCATCTCATGTGCGAGGGTAAACATGCTGTTCAGATTGTCCTTATGGTTAAGCAGCACATAAGGGTGAGTGCCGTAAGCACCCCAGGCATATGCGCCGGAGCGTTTATTTTCATTTTCGTACACGTCGATCCAGCGATTATCGTAGCCGGACTGAAGTGCGTCTGCGTAATCTTTGCCGAGCGGTGCCAAACCTTCCTTCACCGTCTTTTTAGCCTCGTCATATGTGATGTCCATTTTATATTCATCCACAAGTGGAGCGAACAAATCATACATATGCAGCTGATCTACACCGAGCAGCTTTTTGCGAAGATCCATATAACGGTGAAGAAGCGGGAGACTCTCATGAATCGTGTCTACCAAGTTGGTATATACATCGGTCGGGATATTGTCACCGTAGAGGGACATCTCCATCACGGAAGGGTATTTCCGTACGTTAGCGTAAAACATGTTTTTAGTCACATTGGCATTTAATGCTGCTGCAATGGTGTTTTTCTGCTTCGCGTAGGTTTCGTATACGGCTTTGAACGCACGTTCGCGAACCTCGCGGTTTGGATTTTCCAAAAACTGAATGTAGCTGCCGTGTGTCAGTTCGACTTCATTACCATGTTCATCCTGGATACGAGGAAACTTGAGATCTGCATTGTTCAGCATACTGAAGATCGTCTGAGGAGCTTGGGACAGATTCCCGACCTGTGCAAGCAGGGCTTCTTCAGCCTGACTTAACACATGGGCTTTTTCCCGTTTCATCTCTTCCAGCGTGAAGGTATAAGCGGCGAGCTTTTCATTTTGGATAAGTGTGTCAAGTTCTGCATCTGGCAAAGAAAGAATCTCGGGTGTTACAAAGGAAAGGGCTTCACCTACCCGTACACCCAGTTTCTGGGCTTTTTGGGACAGGCTTTGATATGTAGGGTTAGCTGTGTCTTCATCTTGATGCATACGGGCATATACAAAAAGTCGTTCAAGCTTCAGACTGATCTCGTCTTCGTATTCAAAGCATGCTCTAAGGGCCTCGGGCTGATGAAGTTTGCCTTGAAACTCGGAGGCTTTTTTCGTCATAGAAGATACTTCTTCATATTCCTGATCCCAAGCCTTCTGATCGGCAAATAAATCTTCCAGTTTCCAAGTATGCTCGGCAGGCACTTCGGAACGTTTTAATAGTTTACTCATGGGAATCCTCCTTTGATTATGTGCAGAAAATATGGGCATAGCCGCCTTCGTCTCCCGTGCTTGTGCGGCAGGAGACGAAGGGATCAGACTAATAGCCAGTAGAACGGACAACGATTTCACATATTTCAACGGCCTTCCTCCTTACCATACGAGTAACTCAGAACAATTCATTCCCAATAACTCCGTATAGTATGACCTGGGCACAGCCGAAATATTTGAGTGCCTTGATTTGCTTACAGACACGTCCAGTGTTTGTATCAGGCTCCCATGTTATAAAGGTAATATACGATTAGAAAAAAGGCGAAGCAGACGAGCAGCGTAGCGATCAGAGCCATTCCCCTTCTTAGACGATCCGGGACAGAATTACGTCCCAGAATGAGCGAAAAACCGAGTGCGAAGGCAAGGATAATAAAGATAACAACATTGCCTGAATCAAGCTGCATCGATTAAACTCCCTTGAAGGCTGCCATCAGCGCACGCCATTCCTCTTCGCGATTCTCGAAATCCTCCTTTGGAAAGCGACGCTCAGCCCAGTGCATTAACGCAGGGCGGCTGAGGAAGGTGTGGCATTCTTCGCCCCATTCTTCGGAAATTTCCCGCAGAACGAGATACTTTCCTTGCACTTCTACAGTCATCATATTCCACTTGTCTGTTTTGTATATTTCGTGTTTTTTTATCATAGGTAGTCTCCAAACTAACGGTTTTGGTAAAATGATACCGTACCCTGTGATGCAAAGCAAATTTTTTCATCATTTACGGAAAAGATAAATTGCAAAATGGAAGCCCATACAGTATAATGAGGTTATTCGCCATAGATGGCGATATTTTTAGGAGGTTGTTCATTTGAAAGGTACAGTTAAATGGTTTAACGCAGAAAAAGGCTATGGCTTTATTTCAGTTGAAGGCGGCGAGGACGTATTCGTACATTTCTCCGCAATCCAAGGCGACGGCTTCAAAACATTGGAAGAAGGTCAAGCGGTAGAATTCGAAATCACTGATGGAAACCGTGGTCCTCAAGCAGCTAACGTAACTAAATTGTAAGATTTTTCCGTTTTGCACGGACTTCTTATAAATGATCGATTATAGCTGAATATAACAAACACAAGCACAGTCCCCATAACGGAGACTGTGCTTTTTTTGGCTTTCCAAACCTAGGACGAACGATGGGTTAGTGTACGCAGCAGTTTGATACCAAACCCGATCAGGGCTGCCATGGCAAAAGCCATTGCTGTAAGATAAAACGTCTGACGTCCAGTATGCTCCAGCAGTAATCCACCCAAGGTTCCGCTCAGAAGTCCGGATGCGCTCGACCAGACAATGGTGAACAGAGCCATGCCTGTTGCACGGTAATCGTCCGGGACCAGCCGGGTGATATAACGAACTGCGGTGACGTAGAAGATACCGAAGGTTACGCTGTGCATCGTCTGTATAAGAACAACCGCAGTGGGGGTATGCGAGACGGACATAAACAGTAAACGAATCGTATACATAAGGGCTGCAAAAGCCAGAAGCGGAAGCTCTTTATACTTGTTTCCATACTTGCTAAGGAGCAAAAATATCGGGATTTCACTCACAGAGGAGATGAGCAGGGACCAGCCGATCAATCCTTCACTGGCGCCCAAGTCTTTCAGGGTAATCGTCAGAAATGCTTCGTTCATTCGATGTCCCATGGCGAGCAGAAACACACAGGCGAAGAAGGTAAGAACATCTCTTCGCTTCAGAATGGCCCACAATCCCGATAATTCCATTCTGCTGCCGCCTCCCGACGGCTGATCCCGCAATTGGAAGCTGATCAGTAAAGTTACAGCGGCAAGACTGATGCAGATCCACATCGTCCATTGGGAGCCAAACGAGCCAAGAACATAACCAATGCTGAGTGCGAAAAAAGCGTACCCAATCGAACCGAACACCCGAATAGAGGTGAAGTTGCGGCCGTATTTGTTTGCCGTTGTAATCGCCATCGTATCGGAAAGCGGATAGACTGGATAATAGAAAAAGTAAAATAGGGTCACCAGAACAAATACTTCGCCAAACGATGATGCATTGGCAAGCAGGACACCGGTAATGAATTGACCGCCAAGCAGTATGATCATTACTTTTCGTACCGTTTTGTATTTGTCGCTGGCCATACTCCAGAACATATTGGAGAACACGGAGATGAGTGGACCAATGCCGTACAGATAACCAATCTCGGCGGCACTAAAGCCAAGGTGACTGAAGTAGAGCTGGAAGTAGGATACCACCAATGCGGTTGAGCCGAAGATGGTAAACATCAGTGCCCGAAGCCAGTTCTGATCTGGCCGGGCGGTATAACTTGATTTCATGATGAGAGACTCCAATCTTGAATTCGATTCAGGTATTCAGAGAACGATTAGCCTTTCAGGGATGAAGAACCGCGAGAAGGCGGTACAGACATCGTTGGTTCTTTTTGCGTGCGCCGGATCACGAGCCATACAATAACCAGCTCTGCGAGCAGACCCAGCGATTGGGCGGCTGCCCCGATTATGCCGTTCCATGCCGGGAAAATGCTGACCAGAATAAGCAGCACAATAATGGTGCAGATGGCATTCGCGCTTTGCGAACGAAACATCGTCTTGGTCTGACCACGGAGCAGAATTAGACCATTACTGAAATCCAGAAAAGGAGAGATCAGCGGGAAGAGCACAAACGCGCGGAGGGTCCAGAGACTTTGCTCCAGCAGCTGGCCTTGAACGCTCATGATATTTTCGAATACCCATGGCCCCAGTGGCGTGTACGCAATAGTTACAGTCATAGCGAACGGAATAAAACCTGTAACAAGCGCGAACTTTTTAACGAGTTTGGCATCAATTAGATAGAAGTTGAGCACGATCTGATGAATATAGGTGAAAAAGCTCAGCATGAGCTGCATCAGACTGCTGGCTACAGCAAAGGAAGAGATTGCGAGTGCAATCCCGGTTGTTTTGCCGAGCACGATGTTAATCACAGGTCCGATAAAAAGGGCTACAAAGCTCGATAGCAGCAGTGGTTTATAAAAACGGTATACATCGCTTTTGTTCTCCACAGGATGTTCTTCGAGTTTGGCTGGCATTTTGCGCATAATGCTGCTGCCCTCCAAATAGCTGACAAGCGCTTCAATCATCATTCCTGCAGCAAAGATGATAGCGCCTACACGACCGCTGTTAATGCTGTCTGTATAGATGAAATACAGGGATAGACCATACATACCTGCCAAGCGAAATATCATCCCGATGGTGAGCCATTTGGTTCGGTTATTTGTGATAATAATGCCCTGATAGATATTACGGATGACTGAAAAAATACTGACATACATCAGAATCTCATATACGTCGATGACTTTACCGAGCAGGTCCGGGCTTACGCCAAATAAATATTTAAACACCCCGGTACCAACGGGAGAGTAAACAATAAGGAATCCGATCAGAAGCACACAGGCCAAAAATATTTTGGTCACAAATGTCAAAGCCTGAAAAGAGAGGCGGTCACGAACCAGCGCAGAACAGGTTTGGCGCAGCAGGGTGGAGGGACGCTCCGTGAGGGTCAGCAGACTTCCGGCTATGGCATAACTTGCAATAACAGTCTCGGGATGGGCAGAACGTGCCAGGGTGCTGTTGATAATCACGTGCGATATTGTTACGAGAGAGGCGGAGATGCCAAGCGGCACAAAAAAAGAAAATAACCGTCTCCACGAAAGTGGTTCACCTGACGACATGTCAACGACTCCTTTGATGGATAGAAATATGCATAGTATAACATAAAGCTTTAGGTGGCGATGCGATTTTTTACGCGGTTTATGCGGCATATCATTTGTACAATTAAGGGGATCATATTATAATAGGAATGGTTAAAATCGCTCTAATACGTATTCAACCAAAGTGGAGGCACATTTATTTTGAGCCAATCAAATCGAAAACGTCATCAGTACCCGCGAGGACCGCTGGCATTGATGAGAGGGGTGTACAAATACACCATTCCGGAAACGCGTAAGGCATTGGATGCGTGGCGTGCTCAGGCCGAGACGATTCCCAATGAGGAATTGCGTACGCAAGCCCTTGCCAGTCTAAGAGATAAACAATTCCACTGTGAGGGTGGAACTGTCTATGCTTTGGCAGATATGCCGAACAGGCACATTCTTATTCCGCTGATCGTTTCATATCAAACCATAAGTGATTATTTGGACAATCTGTGTGACCGCAGCACTTCGATGGACCCGGATGATTTTCGTCTGCTTCATCAATCTATGCTTGATGCGGTAGATCCCGAAGCTGTGCCCGTCAATTACTATGAACTCCGTGAGGATCAGGATGACGGTGGATATCTGCGGAATCTGGTGACGACATGTCAGGAGTTGACCCGTCAGCTGCCGGGATATGCGTCAGCCAAGCCCCAAATACAGGATCTGGCAGGCCTATACACGGACCTGCAGGTATATAAGCACATCAAACCGGAACTGAGAGAAACGGCCTTGCTCGAATGGTGGTCGGAGCATCGTCACCGCACACCTCAGTTTCGTTGGAACGAATTTGCCGCTGCTACTGGCTCTACACTGGGTGTATTTATGCTGTTCCTCGCTGCAAGTGATGATCAGCTGACCGAAGAGCAGGCGGTTTCAATTCACACTGCCTATTTCCCGCACGTATGCGCATTACATATCATGCTCGATTATTTAATCGATCAGGATGAGGATCGTGTTGGAGGGGATCTCAATTTCTGCAATTACTACGAGAATGAAGAGATGATGCTGGACCGAATTGCTTTTATTGTGGAAATGGCTCGCAGTGATGTGCAGAAGATTCCGGGAACTGCGTTTCACCGGATGATCATTGAAGGACTAATAGCCATTTACCTGTCTGATCCCAAAGTCAGCGAACAGCAGGAAGTTCGCATTGTGTCCAAACGTCTGATGAAGAACAGTCCGGTTACACGCGTGTTTTTCTTCATTTTCAGCCGCTGGATACGAAAGCATATGTAAGTCAGGCGTGTAATTGCGGTGCCTGAAGTGAAACTAGAGGAGGAAGAAACATCATGACAGCAGTAAAAAAAATCGCAGTTTTAACAAGCGGTGGTGATTCCCAGGGGATGAACGCAGCCGTTCGTGCGGTTGTTCGCAGCGGACTATTTCACGGATTAGAGGTGTTTGGTATTCAGCGCGGATATCAAGGGCTTTTGAACAATGACATTTTTCCAATGGATTTGCGGAGTGTAGGGGATATTATCCAGCGCGGGGGAACCGTTCTGCAATCTGCACGTTGTAAAGAGTTTTATACCGCTGAAGGCCAGCAAAAAGGAGCAGATATTTTGCGGGCGCGCGGTATTGATGGTCTCATTGTCATCGGCGGAGACGGTTCTTATCACGGAGCGAACAAACTGAGCAAGCTTGGCATTAATACCATGGGTCTGCCAGGGACGATTGACAATGACATCTCATTCACTGATTACACCATCGGCTTTGATACATCGGTAAGCGTCGTGGTTGATGCAGTAAACAAACTGCGTGACACGATGTCTTCGCATGAACGTTCTTCCATCGTCGAGGTTATGGGTCGTCACTGCGGTGATATTGCGCTGCATGCCGGACTTGCTTCGGGAGCGGAAACGATTTTGGTGCCGGAAGTACCATTTGACATGGATGAGGTAGCTGAGCGGATGAAAGCTAACTTTGCACATGGCAAGCGTCACAGTATCATCATCGTTGCTGAAGGTGTTGGTAAAGGGGAAGATGTAGCAAAAGAATTAATGGAACGCTGCCCGACGTATGAACCGCGTGTTACCGTTCTTGGACACATTCAGCGTGGGGGTACACCAACACCGTTTGACCGCAACCTGGCAAGCCGCTTGGGCGACTTTGCTGTTCGAAGCCTGATTGCTGGCGAAACGGACAAAGGGTGCGGCATCATTAAAGGCGAGCTCGTTCTAACGGACATTGATAAAGTCGTAAATACGAAAAAAGTGTTCGATATGGAAACGTACGAGCTTGCGCAGCGCTTGTCTCAATAATTCTTCTAACCAAAAAAGCACAACCCCGCATCAAACGGGGTGTGCTTTTTTGGTTTTGACAGGATGTACCTTCCCAGCATAATCAAAAATGAGAAGTCAGGATAGAGAAAGCTTACGTATGAGCTGCAGCTTTTTTCTGTACCCTGAAAAGCCTCCACAGGAGCGCAGTGGCTCCAACGGCAAGTCCGGCAATAAGACCAACCCAGTATCCAAAGGCCCCCAGTGACGTGTAGGTTGCTGTGAAGTATCCAACGGGAAGACCAATAATCCAGTACGCAATAAAAGTAATCAGAAGCGCTGGATTCACATCCTTATATCCGCGCAGTGCTCCCTGTGTCGGAGTAGCAATTGCATCTGAGATCTGGAAGAAAATCGCATAGATCAGGAAATGCTGCGTCAGCGTAATGACTTCCTGTTCATTAGAGTAAACACCTGCAATCTGTTCTCCGAACACGAGCAGGACAACGGCTGTAAGTAGAGAAAGTAAGGCAGCGCCGCCGATGCCTATCAGACTATACTGTTTGGCATCTTTGAGTCGTCCGGCCCCATTTTCAAAACCGACCAGAATAGTGAGTGCCATGCAGATGCTCACAGGTAACATATAGAGCGTCGAGGCAAAGTTCAGTGCTGCCTGATGTGCGGCAATTGTAACTGTATCGAATCGGCTCATCAGCAAAGTAACTGCGGCGAAGATGGACGTTTCAAAGAAGGTTGCAAACCCGATGGGAACCCCGATGACCAGCAGTTCCTTCCATTTGCTAAAAGAGATCCGTGACCATTGGCGGAAAATCCCGTACTGGGCAAAAGGCTCCATTCGATGGGCGAAAAAGAGGCTGATCAGAAAAATAAGCCAGTATGTAAAAGCTGTGGCTGCACCTGCGCCAACCCCTCCTAGTTGAGGAAAGCCCCAGCGTCCAAAGATCAGCAGATAATTCAGTAAAATATTAACGGGCAGGGAAACCAGCGTGATCAGCATAGTGGTTCGTGTCTGGCCAAGCGAGTCCATGAAGCTGCGCAGCACCGTGTAGCCGAACAGCGGCATAATGCCGAAAGCGAGTGCGCACAAAAAGTAAAAAGCAACATTTGCAACATGCGGCTCCAGCGGCATTCCTTTTAAAATAGGGCCCAGGAGAAGCGCGCCAGCACCAAGCACGATCAAGCCGACGGCAAAACCAAGATAAAGAGCCTGAATCACGCTGTGTCCAATCTGATCGTGGCGACGGGAGCCGAGCAGATGAGAGACGACAGGTGTGATCCCCATCAAAATTCCGCTTAGACCGGTTTGCACAGGCATCCACAGACTTGTTCCGATTGCCACGCCTGCAAGGTCAGCGGGGGAGAACTTTCCGGACATATTCGTATCGAAAAAAGACATGGCCGAAAGGGCAATCTGAGTGGTGAAGATAGGCAAAAATATAATCAAAAACTGTTTGATTTTTTGCGCAAAACTCGTTGTGGTCATATTCACAGAAACTGCCTCGCGATCTATATCGTTATCATGCTGATGTCACATCAGACAGCTATTAATTGTAGAGGATTTTTACGGTTTTGAATAGTCCAGTTGGAAGGAGAGGGTTCCACCTAAGGGATGGAAGGATGTCGAGCGGTTAAAAAACCTCGTTCCGTTACAAACGGGACGAGGCTGCAGCAGTAATATTATCCTGGGTTTGATGCTTGAAGTGAAATGAACTCTACTATAATAGTAACCATAATTATAAGTGCGATTATTTGTACTGTACTCCGGGCGTGTAACGGTTAGATGCATTCCACAGCAGATACTCGTCCACATCCATTTCTTTCATGGCTCGAATCTGTTCCTCTATCTGCTTTTTGCCGTATTTTATATAATGTCCGCTGCCCAGCCAGCTTGCAGTGAAGTCTTGAATCCATGGGCGAATAACCGGTTTGAGTTCTTTCGTAGGGTCCAGTTTCTTATGAGTGTCCTTCATAGAACCTTTAATGGTAGTGTAGGGATCTTTGTCAGGGTCCTTCACGCCATACCAGCCGGTTGAATAATGACTGGGATATACCATAGGCGAGATGACATCGACGTTCTCCGAAATTTTCACAAAGTCCTGCCCGATTCCTTCGGCTGCCGGTACGGAGGCTGCATAACCAAAGATATCTACCGAGACGCGAACGCCAAGTGGTGCAAGTTCTTTACGTGCATACTGCACAAATTCGGCGACTACGTCCACTCGTGATTGGTCGGTCTGGGTATATTTCAGTTTGTCCGCACGTGTCTCGAAACCCTCGGGAAATCGAACGTAGTCAAACTGAATTTCTTTGAAACCAAGCTTCGCAGCTTCCTTGGCGATTTCAACGTTATAATCCCAAACTTCCTTGCTGTATGGGTTCACGAAGCTGTCTCCTTTGCCGTTGGCCCAAACGGAGCCGTCCTTGTTTTGGAAGGAGAGCTCAGGATTCTTTTTGGCTAGAATCGTATCTTTAAACACCACGATGCGTGCAATGGGATAAACGTCGTGTTTCTCCAGCCTTTTCATCAAAGCATCCATGTCACGGATGAAGGATTTGGTTTCGCCCATTGTGTTCAGCGCTTTATTTTCAGAAGGGTAGGTTATGTATCCAAGATCGTCTTTGATATCAATGACCATTGCATTCAGCTCAGTCTGATCGGTCAGCTCAAGGAGCTGCTTCATTCGTGCGCCACCCGCGCTGTACGCTGTGACGTATATTCCTTTAACAACCGGTGCATCGGGCTGGGGATCCACTTTGGCGGGAGGGTTGTCAGCGTCGACGATGACCTGATCCTGCTGCGATTGAATGATAGCCGTGTTTAAACTGCTGCTGAGCGAACCCGGAGGGGGATGACCGGCCTGATCCTGTACTGCAGATGGAGCACCGAAGCTGCCAAAGGCAAAAGCGAATAGAGCCCACAGTATATTCATATATTTACCACTCCTTCATGTGAATTCTTTGATAAAATTATACAGCAAAGCCTCTGGGCTTTTAACCATAATCCTCCTTTTATGAAACATGTGGAAAAAATAAAAAACCGCTTCCCGACGAAGGGAATCCTCGTCTAGAAGCGGCGTGATCAATCTGAAAAAATTATTGAATATACACATCATTCTGATGCTCGCAAATACTGTACTGAACGATTTCCATTGCATCTCCCTGTTCCAGGATGCCCAGCCCATCCCGGAGCACAATCAGCGAGTCGAGTTCATTCGGTTTCAAGAAAGGGAGCATTTCCGGGCACCATTTGTTGACAATTTCAAACAGTTTTACCGTTTCCATATCCACAATAATCACCCTTTCCTACTCGAATTCCAAAATGGTAAGTCATTCGGCGCGAATCGGGAAAGCATATGGCTTGTGAAAAGTAAAGGTCATGAACCTGCTATACAACATATTTAAGAGCGGTGCACCATTATTATACCACAAACTTGTGAATTGTTAACGGGCATGTGTCTAGCTGCGGCGGAAGGAGCCCATAACTCCAACGGTTTCCACAATGTTAACAAATGCCTTTGGATCGGTTTCTTTGATGATTCGTTTAATCTCAACCAGTTCATAACGTGTTGTCACAGTCATTAACATATCCTTTTCTATGTCGGTGTATGCCCCTTGGGTTTTAATTTTAGTAACCCCGCGAGGGCGGCTGAGCAGTTTTTTGAGCATCGCTTCAGTCTCATTCGTAATGATGTACAAGGTGACCTTAACGTGACTGATGTGAATAAGATCCAGCACTTTCCCTGTGACATAGATTGAAACCATGGAAGCGAGCGCGATGTTCCAGTTATTATTAAGATAACCGGCAAGGAGGATGATGGCTCCATTCATCCCTGCCATAACCGTACCGATCGGGAAGTCACGATTCCTTGTGAATATAGAACCGACAATATCCAACCCTCCCGTAGAGCCGCCAACCCGGAAAGACACGCCTGTACCGATCCCGACCAGTACACCGCCGAACACACAGCTTAACAATGGGTCGGTTGCGACAACAGAAACAGGCAGCAGGCCAATAAACCAGGATGTGGCTGCTACCGATACAATGCTCAATATAATGAAACGTCGTCCAAGAATAAACCAACCTGCAATGAGCAGAGGAATGTTAAGAACAAAATACATTATACTAAGATTCAGATTGGTAAAGTATCCTAATAGCATGGAAATTCCGGATACTCCGCCGCTCAGAAGCTGATGGGGAACCAAAAACCAGTTAAAGCCGCAGGCAATCGCTGCAGCACCCAAAATGATCACTAAAGAGTGCCAAATTATTTTGGGCAATTTAATCACCTCATTTTTATTTAAAACCAGATTGCTGGTAATCTAGAATAGTTTTATGATATAATGATTTGTGGATATTCTTGAGTAGGAAACTTTTCCCAAATCGAAAGCTAAAATTTGAAATGTTTCAAACGCATGATTGTAGTTTTAGTCTTATGTTGGGGACCCATTCATGGAATTATGTTCGTTCGTGAAAATAATTCGTCCCATTGGGATACCCTATAAATATTAACGCTACTTAAGAATACAGACAACAAAGTGGATTGTCCACCATGTCCACCATATAAAAGGAGTATGAATAATTTTGACAAATTTAAATTTCTCAGATTTCAATCTTGAACCACTGGTGCTGCAGGCCATCACTGAGCTCGGGTTTGAAGAAGCAACACCGATTCAATCCAAATCAATCCCTTTTGCACTCGAAGGAAGAGATTTGATCGGTCAAGCTCAGACAGGTACAGGTAAAACAGCAGCATTCGGTATTCCGTTGATCAGCAAAATCTCCAAGACGGATGATAAAATCCGCGCCCTCATTATGGCACCTACACGTGAACTTGCGATCCAAGTCGCTGAAGAGATCGAAAAACTTACTCGCTTCAAAGGTCTGCGCTCCCTGCCAATCTACGGCGGACAAGATATCGTACGCCAGATTCGTGCATTGAAAAGAAAACCACAGATTATCATCGGTACGCCAGGACGTCTCCTTGACCACATCAACCGCAAAACAATCAAACTTGATGATGTACAAACTGTTGTATTGGACGAAGCAGATGAAATGCTCGACATGGGATTCATGGAGGATATTCAATCCATCCTGAAACAAGTTCCGGACGAACGTCAAACGATGCTGTTCTCTGCAACAATGCCTCCTAACATTCAAAAATTGGCTCAACAATTCTTGACTAATCCAGAACACGTTTCTGTTATCCCTAAACAAGTCAGCGCTCCGTTGATCGATCAGGCTTATATCGAAGTTCCTGAGCGTCAAAAATTCGAAGCTCTCAGCCGTTTGCTGGATATGGAATCCCCAGAACTGGCTATCGTATTTGGACGTACAAAGCGTCGTGTTGATGAATTGGCTGAAGCTTTGCAAAAACGTGGATATTCAGCTGACGGTCTGCATGGTGACTTGTCTCAAAATCAACGTGATACGGTAATGCGTAAGTTCCGTGACGGCAGCATTGATGTACTCGTTGCAACAGACGTAGCAGCTCGTGGTCTCGACGTATCCGGCGTAACCCACGTTGTGAACTTTGACCTTCCGCAAGATCCTGAAAGTTATGTTCACCGTATTGGCCGTACAGGTCGTGCGGGTAAAGAGGGTGCTGCATGGTCTTTCGTAACACCGCGTGAGATTGATCACCTGCACTTCATCGAGCGTGTAACACGTCACCGTATTCCGCGTAAACCACTGCCAACAATGGCAGAAGCGGTTGAAGGAAAACAACGTGTTACAGCTGAACGTCTCCTCGAGATCGTTCAATCCGGTGAGCTCAATGAATACAAAGGAATTGCCATTCAGATGCTGGAGCAGTACGATTCCGTACAATTGCTGTCCGCAGCTCTGAAACTTCTGACAGGCGACAAAAAAGACGCTCAGGTTGATCTGACTCCTGAAGATCCAATCCGTGCTAAACGCCGCAGACCAGATGTTCGCTCCGGCGGACGTAAACCATCAGGTTACAGCGGCAACCGCAGTGGCGGAGGCGGAGGTGGTTACAACCGTGATCGCAACAGCGGCGGAGGCGGACGTGGCGGTTATAACCGTGACCGCAACAGCGGCGGAAGCGGAAGCAGAGAAGGCGGCTACAATCGTGACCGCAAACCGCGTCCGAGCAGCAATGAAGGACGTCGTCCGGCAAGAGACAACTCTTTCGAATAAGGCTAACATGTAATAAGGATGGGGCAGGAAGCTGCTCCATCTTTTTTACTTTGTAAATGTTCATAGACTTTCCATTTATTAGATTCACCCGGGTTGTTTCGAGTGATCTTCTTTCGGGAAGTGCTGGCTTTTCCTCTATATAATAAGGTATATTAATATTAGACTTCAGGTTACACGCAAGGTACGGAGGAGGAGAAATGTTTGGAATTTAAAGGAGCTATGGGCGGGCTTTACCGGCTGACAGAATGGATTACGAGACTGGCCGCAAGCAATCTCTTGTGGGCGATCTGTTCGTCGCCGTTCTTGTTTTTCATGATCATGAAACTGCTCGTGATGCAGCAGAACCTCGCCAACGAATCATTACAAATGAACTGGGCTATAGCCATTGTGGCACCGCTTACACTGTTTCCGGCGACGTCAGCTTTGTTCACGGTTGTTCGTAAATGGAATATGGGAGATACAGATGTACCCATTTTCCGTACGTTCTTCACAGGTTACAAGGAAAACTACAAACAAAGTTTAATCGGGGGTATTTTTTACACACTGCTGTTCGCTATTATGTATCTGGATTATACGGTATATATGACGCAGTTCCGCAACATGCAGCTTGTCGGAATTATTATGCTCGTGCTGCTCCTGCTGCTGTTTGTGTCCTTGTTTAACTTCTTCTCGATGGTCGTGCACTATCACATGTCGATCGGACTCATTATCAAAAATGCAGTTTTGCTGACGCTGATTCGACCTTTCCGTGTGTTTTCCACACTGCTGGGCAGCGGGCTGCTGTTCTATTTCGGATTGCGGTACCCGGTATTGTTCATCTTTTTCATTATGAGTATTGTGGCCTGGTTTGCGTTCTTTAACTTCTATGCAACTTACAACAAGATGCAGGAGCAGATGCAAAAGATGCAGCTGCAGAAGGAAGAAGAAGAGGCGGCAGCGCAGGCTGAGAAATCAGCTGATGATGAGGAAGAGGCGAAAGTTTCTGAACCTGCTGGCAATAAAGAATTTACACAGCATAAATAAAACATGGCTGTATGGCATTTACTTTTTACACAGTTAGGGATATAATAATTGTACATCCTGCGATGTACGTTTCGGTTATTCGTTGTTTTGAACCAATGATGATGTCTTCGGGAGATTAACACAAAGTGTTGCTGAAAAGCCCTGTCTATACGACATGGGGACTTCAAACGCATTTTTGCAGTCACCCACCTGCCAAGCAGGTTCATAAGACAATGTAGCCGGACGGCATAGGCGGGTTTCTAAATTTTTATGATGTACAGCACCCTGACTTTTCCTTCTTACCAAGGAAGTTAGGGTGTTTTTATGTTGATTTATGGACAGTTCCGAGAAAGGGCGTTGAAGCAGCAGTGTTGACGTTCAGTTGAACAGATGTATTTTTGTTAAATATGATGCTTACCCTTTTGTTACTACTTGAACAATGTTACACTAGAATACATAAATGGAACGGTTACACTCAAAGGAGGAAGGGTCTTGACCTTAAAGAGAACGCTCGTCGGTATCATCCGAAGTATGGAGGGAACCAGCGATCGAGCCAAGGATCCCAAATTAAAAACACGGTATTACAATTTATCAAAAGATAAAGCCTGGGAAGAAGTGTCTTCAACACTAAAAAAAATTCCGGGTTATAAAGTGCTGCACGAAGTGCATTCGGTGGGTGAGATTATACTGGAGAAACGCACAACGTTTGGACGCACAATGGATATCACCGTTTCTATCATTTCAGTAAGTCCTGTGCGGAGCGCAGTGGATATGTATTCTGCTTCCCGCGGATCGCTGGGGGATCTTGGTTCAAACTACCGTACAATTATGAACTTATTCTCCGTACTGGATAAGAAACTGAGCAAGTATAAGGTGAACGAGTGAAATAACGGATAGGATAAAAAAGCGAGAGAAGGATGACCTTCCTCGCTTTTATTCTGCGCATATAAAACTTGTTTTAGAGCAAAGCTTTTACGGCAGCAATGGCCTGCTCGAAGTTAGGGGAGTCCGTCATTTCAGGCAGATACTCCACATATGTAATTTTGTCTTCGGCATCCAAAACAAAAATAGAACGCATATCAAGTTGGAACTCTTTGATCAGAACGCCATAGTTCTCGCCAAAGGAGCGTGTTTTGTAGTCGGATAGCGTGATCACGCGGTCGACACCTGCTGCACCGCACCAACGTTCTTGTGCGAATGGAAGGTCTACGCTGACGGTCAGAACAACGACGTTCTCTCCGAGATCAGCAGCTTCAACATTGAAGCGGCGAGTCTGTGCATCACATACGCCAGTGTCCAGAGAAGGAACAACGCTGATTAATTTGATTTTGCCTGCGAAGTCTTTCAAGGATGCATCTTCAATCAAGTTTTTGCTCACAGTGAAGTCAGGTGCTTGATCGCCCGCTTTCAGTTCGGGTCCGATCAATGTGATAGGGTTGCCTTTAAACGTGGCTGCGCCTTTGCGTTCTTGTGCCATAAATAATGTTCCTCCTTATAAATTGGTGATCCGTGCCAAAATCCATTATAATCTTTTATGAAAGGCATTGTCCAATCTGGACATGTACCATTCCTTGGTTTCGAAAAGAAGGTTTGATCTTAACAGGGTGGAGTGAAAGCAAAAAGTCTATGATATTTATCCGTTATGAAAATTGGAAAAGTTATTTGAAGTACTTCCCTTTGACGTCGATTCTTTTGATTGCAAATGTTGTTATGTTTTTCGTGTTAACTTTCAATGGCGGTTCGACAAACAGTTTGGTGCTGCTCAAGTATGGCGCGCTGACGAACTATGAATTGTTCGCTCAGGATTGGTGGCGTTACGTGACTTCCATCTTTCTGCATGCTGGCTTTGGCCATCTCCTGTTTAACAGTTTTGCGCTTATTGTATTTGCTCCGCCGATGGAGCGGCTTCTTGGATCGTTGAGGTACGGTGTTCTTTATCTCGGGGGAGGCGTGGTAGGTAACCTTCTTGCTGTGGCTTGGTACAATTCGGCTGGCGAGATTACGATTTCTGTAGGAGCATCAGGTGCAATCTATGCAGTGTATGGGGCATTTCTCTACGTAGCCTTGTTCCAGCGTACGATTATGGATGAAACCTCTCGCAAAACGCTGTACACACTGCTGCTGTTCGGGATTATTTTCTCCTTCGCAGTGTCAAACGTAAACTGGATGGCCCATTTGGGCGGTTTGATCGGGGGATTCTTTATTTATGGTTTGATCATTCGCTTGTGGAAACCCCGAATGCTTAAGAAATAGTTGGAGCGTTCTCAAGATGGAGTTCGGGCAAAGATATAGTAGGGTATAACAGATTGGAGCGATCAGAGCAAGTGGAATTAAGACAGTTGCATTATTTTCTTAAGGTGGCCCAGAAGGAGCATGTCACACAGGCGGCTGAAGAGCTGCACGTGGCACAATCTGCGGTCAGCAGGCAGATCCATCAGCTGGAAGAGGAACTGGGTGTCGATCTTTTTATGCAAAAAGGACGGAATCTGCAGTTAACTGCGGTAGGGCAGCTCTTTTGCAAGCGGGTTGAAGGCATTCTGAAGGATCTCGATAAAGCCGTTGGTGAGGTACATGAGTTTCTTGACCCGGAACATGGGGAAATTCGGATCGGTTTTCCGCATAGTCTGGGCATTCATCTGATTCCATCGGTAGTAGCTGCTTTTCGTCAAAAGTATCCCAATGTGAAATTCAGATTCAAGCAGGGGATGTATCCGACACTGATCAGAGATGTATTATCAGCTGAGGTGGATTTAGCGTTTATTTCCCCTTTTCCGGAAAAGCATGATCAGGTAGCCGGTGATGTTGTGCTTACCGAGGAACTGCATGCTATCTTACCGCCGAATCATCCCCTAGCAGGAGAAGAAAAGATCGCGCTGGAGCAGTTAAAGGATGATAAGTTTGTGCTCTTCAGCAAAGGTTATTCGCTGCGTCCGATTGTATGGCACGCCTGTCTGGAGGCTGGATTTACGCCGAAAATTGCGTTTGAAGGCGAAGAGACGGACACGATCCGTGGTTTGGTTGCCGCGGGCATGGGGGTCAGCCTGCTGCCGGAGATGGCCTTATTTCAGACGAATCCGCTGCAGCCGGCTCATGTGGCGATTTCGCATCCTAAAGTAACCAGAACGATTGGACTGATCCATCGAGCTGATGATAAACTTCCTCTCGTTGCTCAGTCCTTCCGCTCGTTTTTGCTTCATTACTTTGGTTTACAGCAAAACAATACCCCCTCCAAATAATGGAGGGGGTATTGTTTCTTTATTTATGCAGTGATTCAAAAAGTCGGGATGATTAATCGCGGCTGTTAAAGATTCCGATGTAACGAATCAGTTCAAGAAGGGAGATCAATGCAGCGGCAACATAAGTCAAAGCTGCTGCGTTCAATACTTTGGCTACCCCTTTTTCTTCATCATTACGAATATAACCTTCTGATACCATAATCTCTCTTGCCCGATTGCTGGCGTTGAACTCGACTGGCAGAGTGATCAGTTGGAAAGCAACGGTAACCGAGAAGAAGATAATACCGATTCCAACCAGGTTCATGGCGTTAAAGAGAAAACCTGCGATCAACAAGAATGGTGCGAGCCCGGAAGCGAAGTTGACGATGGGAAAAATCCGGTGACGCAAAGCCAGCATAGGGTAACTTTCCTTATGTTGAATGGCATGGCCTACTTCGTGACAGGCAACGGATAGGGCTGAGATGGACCTTTCGTAATATACAGGCTCTGACAAACGTACAACCCGGTTAATTGGATCGTAATGGTCGGAGAGGGAACCGCGAACGGGTTCAATCGGCACATCATGCAGGCCGTTGGCATCAAGCATATGGCGGGCTGCATCGTAACCTGTCATCCCATTCTGATTGGGTACTTCTGACCAGCGTCTAAACGTACCTTTAACGCGAAATTGCGCCCATAGAGAGAGCAAAAAGGCGATGATAATCAATACGAACATACCGTTATTAAAACTCATATCCATTCCTCCGCTTTCTTAATAAGCTACATCATGGTGTTCTCAAGCAAGATTTTTAATGCCTCCATCGTACCGGCGCTTTTGGTGAGCAGTCCTGCCATCATCTTGCGTGCTTGTACAGGTTTCATCTCTCCAAGCAGCGGTTTCAGTTCATTGACTTCTCGCTCAAGCTGCTGCACATGAAGTTCAAGTGATGTCAGTTTGCTTGCTACTTGTTCTTCTGTGCTGACCAGACGCCACTTTTCAAGAGATTGTTTGATCTCTTCGAGACTATACTTCTCTTGTTTCATCTGTACAATACGTTCGAGTCTGGTTAAGGTTTCATGACTATAGAGGCGATAATTTTTCTGTGTGCGCTCTTCGGGAGCAATTAACCCGAGTTTTGTGTAGTAGTCAATGGTCCGTTCGCTTACACCAGCTGTTTTGGCGAGTTCGCCAATTCGAAAAAGTTTCATATCCCCAATGATATTCACCTCGCTTGCAAGTTCAAATGTAGGGAAATGTGGTTTCCTCAAGCGCTTCACACGGAACGCGCTCAATTATTCTTACTAATAAGTATGATACATGATCATGAACCGTACAGTCAAACGTTATGCTTTGATGGGCAGCTTGCTTCTTTTCTATATCTATGTGCTCAAAGCATGTGATTATGTACTTAAGTGCAAGAAAAAGACGTAAGACTTTATTCCCATAAAATATTTAGGAAAATGATGAAAATACTCTTGTCAACTTTCCTCACTTCTGCTTATAATGACATTAAGAGTTTCACGATATGTTAATAAACATAACATAAGAGGGAGTGGGGTACATGAGAAAGAAATGGTTGGTTTCAATGTTAGCAATGCTTACTTTATTAGCTTTTCCGGTAAGTGCATTCGCAGCTGCGGAGGGTCCAAGTAATATTGAACTTCAAAGCGGCCTGAACTCGGCTTTTACGTTCCTGGCTGTAGTGCTGGTGTTCTTTATGCAGGGTGGGTTTGCACTCCTTGAAGCGGGCTCAACACGAATGAAAAATGCAGGTCACATTGCGGGTAAGACGATTTTGACATTGGGCATTTCAGTCATTGCATTCTGGGCGCTTGGTTTCGGCCTAGGTTTCGGTAACGGGAACGGATTCTTTGGAACAACCGGTTTCTTCATGAGTGGAGACAACATGGCAGCTTCCTTCGAATCACTCGCTTTCTCCGATGTTCCGCTAACGATTAAATTTGTATTCCACCTTGCATTTGCGGCTGTTTCCCTGGCTATTGCCTGCGGGGGTATGGCAGAACGTGCAAAGATGAGCGTATATATTGTGTTTGGTACACTGTACACCATTATTATGTATCCGGTAGTTGCTCACTGGGTATGGGGCGGCGGCTGGCTTGCAGAACTGGGTATGCAGGACTTCGCAGGTTCCACCGTTGTCCACTTGACAGGTGCAACGGCTGCGCTGGTAGCTACTATCCTGCTGAAACCTCGGATCGGCAAATACAACAAAGACGGTAAACCTAACATCATTCCAGGTCACAACCAAGTATATTCCGTACTCGGGGTCATTATCCTCTGGATCGGCTGGTTCGGTTTCAATCCAGGTAGTACGCTGTCTGCCATGGGCGAAGGATTCTTCGGTTATGTGGCGCTGACTACCAACGTGGCTGCTGCGGCGGGTGGTGTTGCTGCTCTGTTGATCTCCTGGGCAGTTCTTGGAAAATCAGATATCCCGAGCATGCTGAACGGGGTGCTTGCGGCACTCGTAGCGATTACTGGGGCATGTGCTTTTGTAGAACCTTGGGCAGCTCTGGTTATCGGTGCACTTGCAGGTATCATTACATTCTTCACGGCTCAATATTTTGATCGTAAAGGCATTGATGATCCGATCTATGCGTTCTCTGTACACGGTATCGCTGGTATGTGGGGGGCCATCTCCACAGGTTTGTTCGCTACACCTGAACTTGCCGAGAAAGTAGGCGTTGGTCAAGCGGGACTGTTCTATGGCGGTGGGTTCCACCAACTGGGCGTGCAGTTGTTAGGTCTTGTAGGTGCATTTGCTTTCGTTCTTGTGATGTCCTTCATTATTCTCGGGGGCATGAAAGCTGTCATGGGCATTCGAGTTACTGAAGAAGAAGAAACGATGGGTCTCGACCTTAGTGAACACGGTACGTATGGATATCCTGAGCAAATGAAGCATGCAGAATCCAAATCGGGCGGTACGTTCAGCTCCTGAGGTGAATCATGATTGAAATTGCTTCAAGGAGGCTGGATATGATGGAACCTATCTCCATAACAAACCATTCCTGGTCTTATCAAGGGATCGATGGTGCGGCTTCTGCATATGAACTGCGCCAGACACGCGTCATCCTCCAGAGAGAGCTCCAGAAATCACTGTCCGCTTCCTTGTCGCTGGTAGAATGGTACGAGACGGTAAATGAACTGCATGACCGCATTGCACGGAAAGCAGTAGAGTTATGCATTCAGGGGATGGTAGAGGAGGGCTTTGGCCAGCCTCCCGTCCCCTATGCCTTTATCGTATTCGGAAGCTCCGGCAGGGAAGAGGCGACATTATGGAGTGATCAGGATAATGGCATGATTATCAGTGATGCTCCGCACGAAGGAAAAGAGGAGTATTTTGCTGAACTGGGAAAACGTATAACTGATCTTTTGGAAGAACTGGGTTATGCCAAGTGTGAAGGCAAGGTGATGTGCTCGGAGCCGCTCTGGCGTAAAACGCTGGCATCCTGGAAAGAGCAGCTGTTTGAGTGGAGCTCTGATCTGAACTGGGAGCCAGTGCGCAACCTGATCATTGCTTCCGATATGCGCTGTATTGCAGGGGAGGCTGATCTGGCAGAAGAATGGTTTGCGAGTTTCTACGAACAGTTCCGCCGGATGCCGGGGCTCTCCGATGCGGTGCTTCGTAATACGGTGAAACATAAAGCGACGTTGAACATACTGGGTCGTGTTGTTACAGAACGGTTTGGTGAACATGCCGGGGGATTTGATATAAAATACGGTCTCTATATTCCGCTGGTCAACAGTGTCAGGTTTTTGGCGCTGCAGCACGGAGTTCAGGAATCATCAACGATAAAACGAATGGAGAGACTGTCTTCGCTTGAAGCAGTGCCATTCCCGTTAATGGATGCGTGCCAGCGCGCGTTTATGTCTGCTTTGAAGCTTCGCCGCAGCACGCCTGTTGTCATCCGGCAGGACCTGCAGCAGAGCAGTGGTTTTCTGGATGAGAAACAGATGAAGCAGAAACGGATCCATTATGATCTGAGAGAGACACTGGGACTAGTCAAGCGAGTGCATCGTGCTCTGCAGCGACAGCTGCGTTTTGCAGAAAGGAGACGTCCATGAGAGAGCCGGCAAGGGGCAGTACTGGATTTTGGAATTCGCTGCGACAGGGAGGGGTTCCTTCCGCTATCGCTTCCATTATGGGAGCCCCTACGGCGCAGCATATGGCGTTTATCCGTTCCATGATGAGGGAGCAGCGCAGGCCAGAAGTGCTGCATACACCTCTAAACGAATTGGATGCAGTTGTTTTTGACTTGGAAACCACGGGGTTCTCTCCCCAGCATGGAGATGAGATTCTGTCCTTTGGGGCGGTACGTATTCGAGGCGGTGCTCTACTGGAAGAGGAATCGTTTTACACGGTGGTGCAGTCCAAAACGGCAGTACCCGAGCATATTACAGAACTTACAGGCATTACACAGCAGATGACGGAAGAAGCTCCAACGCTGCTTGAAGGGCTGCACGATTTCATGTCCTTTGTTGGCGGAAATGTGCTGGTTGCCCATGCGAGTGCGCATGACCGGGCCTTCCTTAACGCAGCGTTATGGCGCACATCCAAGGTCAGGCTGACTCATCGTTTAATTGATACGATGATGCTTGCCCGCTGGCTTGAACCGACGAGACAGGGATATGGCCTGGATGAACTGCTCGAATCCAGAGGTATTCCGATCTATGGGCGGCACCATGCGCTTGAAGATGCCAAGATGACAGCGCAGTTATGGTCCTGTTATCTCAAGGATATGCAGCGTAAAAACATTGAGACATTGGGTGATCTCTATGCGCGGTTAAGTCACGCATAGGAGCATGGGTACCAAGCTGTAGAAGGATGAAGAAGCAGCGCTGCTGCCTGGTATTTTTCCCTGCGATTTAATTTCATAAGCGTTCAGTACCATATGGAGTGCCGCTTCGCCTGTAGGTGTAATTGAAGGATCAGGTGCGCCGATTAAATAGGTCTGTAACATTCCGGCAAAGTTGGGGAGGTCCTGCAGGTCCTCTTGCGAAGGAATGGGCAGTGTGCGCGGGTGAGTGTGAAAAATGCCAACGATAGTGAGTTCAGAGAAAAAACATTGGATCCATTCCGTTTGATCCAGGAAGAAGTGATGCAGCGGGTCAGGCGCTACGTTACGAATGGGCTGAAACCGACTGATTCGTATGCCGCCCGCTGCGGATTCACCCAGCACAACCCCGCAGGCTTCCTGCGGCAGTGAAAGATGCATGTGCCTGAACATTTCCTGTTCCACCGAGCGGGGAAGCATTAGGGTATTTTGCTGCCCATGAAGTGCTGCCACATGTATTCACCCCTCTCTCTTTGGCTCCTGCTGATGCAGGAGTCCTTTTTCATTTTATTTTGTTCCATCCGGATTGTAAAATTTTAAGGGAAAAGGGTACAATATGATAAAGAAATGCTGAAAAACAAGTGGAGACATTATGAATGAACAAAGAGGGTGGCGAATGATGAAACGTAACATATACATACTGCTTGGAGTCGTCCTGCTTGTTGGGATTGCTTTGGCTCAAAATGCGGACAATGGTATTGCTGCTGTTTTCAAGCAGGAGGAGCCCCTGCCTACAGAAACGGGTCCTAAGGCAGGCTTGCTGGCTCCGCCATTCTCGCTGACAGGATTGGATGGGAGAACTTACAGTGTGGGTGGGGCAAAAGAGAAGGCGACCTTTGTGAGCTTCTGGGCGTCTTGGTGTGAGCCCTGCAAGCAGGAAGCCCCTGAACTAAACCATTTGGCGCTAAAATATAAAGATAAGCTGGATCTGTATGGTGTGAATGTCACCTCATATGACAAGCTTAGGGATGCGAAAGCGTTTGTGGATAAGTACAAGCTGACATTTCCAATCCCGCTGGACGAAAAAGGAACGGTGTATGCCCAATATAACGGGGTAGCCTTTCCCACAAATGTACTGATTGATTCGCGCGGAGTCATTCAAGAGGTCGTACTGGGGATACTGCCTGAAAAAGAGCTGGAGAAAAAAATCAAAAAGCTGATCGCAAACTAGGATGTGTTTGAAAACGCTGAAGGAAGCCCGATTTACTGAACTTTCGTTCCGCTCAAGGAAGTTTACCGCAGGCGTACAGGTGCACATCAATGGAAAGTGACGCAGCGGTTGGCAAAAAGAGGATAGAAACTACACTGCAGTAGGTTTCAAGACACACCCTATAATTTCGTTCGTTCTCATGTAATATAAAAAGCTTCTGCCCCATGGATTATGGCTGCAGAAGCTTTTTGTATTTTCCGGGAAATAACAGGCAGCATGGCTGGATTTCTAGTGATTGATTAACCCGTGAGTGGGAACTGAAAGGGAATCCGGTGCGTTCTGTATATTTTCCTGAAGCAGGGCATACCTGAAGCTGTGAACAAGTGCTTCCCAGCTTGCTTCAATAACGTTCTCGGATACGCCAACCGTATTCCAGGTATTTTCCGTATTTTTGGATTCAATCAATACTCGAACTTTGGCTGCTGTGGCATCCTTCTCATCCAGTACACGTACTTTGTAGTCTGACAAATGCATATGAGCGAGCGAAGGGAAGTACTGTACTAGTGCTTTCCGGAGTGCGTTATCCAGCGCATTGACCGGGCCGTTTCCTTCTGCTGCGGTATATACACTTGTACCTGCAACATTAAGTTTGACAAAAGCTTCAGATACAACGGATTTGCCAGCCGTTTTTTCTACTAGCATTTTGAACGATTCGAATGTGAACAGTTCTTTCATATCTCCGTTAGCTTCACGAATTAACAATTCCAGTGATGCGTCAGCACCTTCGAATTGATAACCTTGATGCTCCAGATCCTTGATTTTTTCGATGATTTGACGTGAGTTCGCACTGCTTGGATCAAACTCCAGTCCCAGTTCCTGTGCTTTGGACACGATATTGCTCTGACCCGCCAGCTCGGAGACAAGCACGCGCTGTTTATTGCCGACCAGTTCAGGTACGATATGTTCATAAGTCCGCGCATCCCGCAGGATAGCGGATACGTGAATTCCCCCTTTGTGAGCAAATGCAGCATTGCCGACATAAGGTTGGTTTATTGGCATATTCACATTCGCAATCTCGCTGATGTAACGGGCGACATTGGTGAGCTGTTTCATGGAATCCTCAGACACACATTCGTAACCAAGCTTCAGCTGCAGGTTTGGAATAATGGAAGCAAGATTGGCGTTGCCGCAGCGTTCTCCATAACCGTTCATCGTGCCTTGAACCTGACGAGCCCCGGCTTGTACAGCGCTAAGGGTGTTAGCGACAGCCAGTTCACAGTCATTATGGGTATGAATACCGAGATGTGCATGAGGGAGTGTCCGATGCAGACTGGATACGATCTCATGAACTTCGTGCGGCATCGTTCCGCCGTTGGTGTCACACATGACAAGCCAATCCGCTCCGGCTTCATGGGCCTTAGTCATGACAGCTTGTGCATACTCGGGATTATGCTTGAATCCATCGAAGAAGTGCTCGGCATCAAAGATGACTTCCATGCCGTTCTGCTTCAGGTAGGCGATCGAATCATAGATCATGGATAGGTTTTCTTCAAGTGTGGTCTGCAGTGCGGTATGCACATGGAAATCCCATGATTTTCCGACCAGCGTAGCAGCCTGTGCCCCGGATTCAATTATTCGCTTCAGATTGGCATCTTCACTGGCGATACTTCCTTTACGGCGAGTGCTTCCGAATGCAGCAACCTTGGCGTTCAGATTCAGTTCCTTGACCCTTTTGAAAAACTCAATATCCTTGGTGTTGCTGCCGGGAATTCCGCCTTCAATATAATGAGCACCGAGATCATCCAGCTTTTTGGCAATTTTGAGTTTGTCATCTGCGGACAAGCTGACCCCCTCTCCCTGTGTGCCGTCACGTAAAGTCGTGTCGAAGATGGAAATGGCCTTTGACATGAAGATCCTCCTTTAAGGTAAAGCGCTTTTTTATCAGTTTTTGATGGAGTAGTTGAGAAGCTGGTAAGGACGTTAATGGATAAACCCTTCGATGAAGCACCGCTACACTGTGTTAAACTGGTATGATGGATTTGTCCCAAAATCGTGAATTTGTATAATGAATTATTATAACACCATTATAGCCAAATGCTACATCGAATTCGCAGGTTAACGTAAACATTTGCAGAATGAAGTGTAAGAGAAGCATGATGGAGGCTGAACAGGCTTCTTATGATATCCTTATTAAAGGTTAAATTTTTTTATGAATGAAACGTTATATATATGGAAGGAAGGGGATTCGGATGACCATCGTATGGGAGAATGTTCTAATTGCAGTTGTCTTTCTTGTGGGCATTGGTCTGGTTCTAAGGGCGATTTTTCGCAATAACAGTAGAAGATGAAAATAAGATATTCCCGATTGTAAGAACTCCATCTGCAATGAATTTACATATCGATTTTGATATAATGTATAGATGCTGTACACTTGGGGCTTTATAACTTGAGAAGTGAGAAATGCCCAAGATACACATGAGTATATCGATGTATGCAGCGGGTTAACGCTCAGGTTTAATATCTTGAGGGTAGAAAGGGTGGGGGGCGTGAAGTCTTCAGACGGCAATCCTCCAATGGATGTAAGTGGGTATTATCCGGCAGCTGGCCGAGTGATTCTGCATGTGGACATGAATGCATTCTACTGTTCGGTTCATGAAGCAGAAGAGCCGGAGTTATACAGAGGGAAGGCGACGGCGGTTGCCGGAAGCAGTGAGCTTCGCAAAGGGGTTATCGTGACATGTTCGTATACAGCCCGTAGCAGAGGCATATCGACAGGCATGGTTGTGCAGCAGGCGATGAAAAAATGTCCTGATCTCATCGTCATCCGTCCAGACTTTCACCTATATCGGCAGTACTCGAGAGCTTTTATGCAAATTGCCTATAGTTATACTCCTCAGCTGGAAGCGACCTCGATTGATGAGTGTTATCTGGATATTACGGGTTCGAAACAATTCGGTACACCCATCGAGATTGCAGAACAGATGCAGCGGAGAATCCGGGATGAGCTTGGCCTGCCTTGTTCCATTGGGATTGCGCCGAACAAACTGCTTGCCAAAATGGCTTCGGATCTGAAAAAACCCAACGGTATATCGATTTTACGAATGAGAGATGTACCGCGTATTTTATGGCACAGACCGTGTAACGAGATGTTTGGTATTGGTAAAAAAACGGCTGAGAAGCTTAAAAAGCTGGGCATTGATACAATCGGACAGCTGGCGAAATCCGATGAGAAAATGCTGACAGACTTATTCGGCATTAATGGAACATGGCTCAAAAATTCGGCGAACGGCATTCATCACTCTCCTGTAGTGGCTGAGCGTGAAGCCAATAAATCCATTGGCCATACGACGACACTGCCAGCGGATGTCTCTGAGATGAATGATATCCACCGGGTATTTTTGAACATCAGTGATCAGGTCGCTCGTAGATTGCGCAAGCACGAAATGCTGAGTCAAGGCATTCAGATTACGATTCGTACTCCAGACATGAAAACGATCACGAGGTCAAGAATGATGGATATTCCCACAGAGGATGCTGCGGTGATATATCGTGAGTCCTGTCAGCTCTTTGCAAAACACTGGGGAAATGGAAAACCAGTACGAATGCTTGGAATCACGCTGCAAAATTTAATTCCGCGTGAGGAATCGGCTGTGCAGCTGGATTTGTTCGAGTATGAGCAAAAGCCGAAAAAGGAAAGTTTGATTCGAATTATGGACCAGTTGCGGGATAAGTTTGGTGAGAATGCTGTCGTGACTGCAGGCATGCTGGGCGATGATCCTTCCACATTACTTCGCAACCATAAGGTAAGGGGAACGTCATTGCAAAAAGATAACTTGCAAAGTTTGGACTAAATAGGGATAATATAAATTTGTGGTTGCTGTAATTTGATTTGTAATTATTCTAACTTTGTATTAATATGTTTCTAGATAAAAACACGGTTCGTGGTGAATCCTAGGAGGAGAGATTGTATAATGAGTAAATATACTTGGGTCGAAAAAGACACATGCATCGCATGTGGCGCTTGTGGAGCGACAGCTCCAGATATCTATGATTATGACGATGAAGGTTTGGCAGAAGTCATTTTTGATGGTGATGCTAACCAAGGGATCAAAGCTATTCCTGACGATTTGTTCGACGATATGCAGGATGCTTGCGATGGATGCCCTACAGATTCGATTAAAGTAGCGGACGAGCCTTTTAATAAAGAAGGTTAATCTTTTCTTAAATAATATACATTAAAGCACATTTTTGTCCTGGAGACATGAGATGTGCTTTTTCTTTTGATCTGGATGATTAGTACCAGGTGCTGAAGTCCTATGCATTTTTTGCCCTTGGATGCCGATATAACATTCTATAAGTTCAAGGCGGAAAAGTGGAGGATTAGATGCAGAATACGGATCTGAGGTCATATGTCAAAAAACATCCGGATAATAAAATGGCATGGTACCTGCTTGGCAAAGAGTATTTGGGCGAAGGACAGGAAGCAAAGGCCAATTATTGTTTCCAGCAAGCGGGCGAAGTGTATGAAGCCTTTGAACGCAGTAAAGCTCCTGCGGATATATGGATGGATTACCAGGAGAAGCTGGTAGAGATGTCGGAGCAAAAGGAGAAAAAGAGGCGCAGGCGTAAAATGGGGCTGACGCTGCTGATGCTTCTGCTGTTAGCGGGTCTGCCGCCAGCGGATGCCCCTGGAGCGAATATGAAGGCTTCCCACGCCCTGTCCGAAGCTTTGGAGCCAGAGAATGACACACCGGAGGCGCAGTCTGTAGACGAGAAGCAGGAAGCAAAAGCAGGTTCATTGGAGAGCAGTGTGTTCACTGCGGCGGCCTTAGGTGGGGGCAATGATGGAGGTGCAGCACTTGCTGCCGCATGGTCCGGTTCGGGTGCTGGCGTTACAACCACGGCTGTACTAGGCATGCAGACAGCGGATGCATGGTCTGTCTGGAAGCGGGACATGCCGGTGAAATACATTATGCAGACAAACCCCAAAGGCAGGCTTACGGCTCAGAGTTATGATGCTGAACAATGCAGCTGCAAACCTCCTGAAGTATCTTCCAAAATCAAACGAATGGCCCTTGCCTGGACAGCCAGACAAGAAGCTGCAGCGGCTTTATCGAGTGCAATCATCTCTTATCATAAACAGAACAAAACGTGGCCGAAGAGTGTTACAGCCCTTGCACAGCCTTTTCCTAACAACATTCTAGGAGAAACTTCAGCCGAGATGAGCGAGATGTTTCCGCAGCTGTTGGCAGTGCATCAGAATAAGGTTCAAGTGAAAGACGGAAGTTCCGGGGGGAAAGGGAAAACGCAAACTTCCGACTCGCCCGAAGCCAAAGAGTCTCCGTTTGCTGATACACTTGGCGGGCAACCGTTTTTGGATAAACCATTTGAGATGGTCATAGACAAGAGTAAACACAGGCTCGCTCTGATTAGCGGTGATACGATCGTTCGAATGTATGAAGTCGGTCTTGGGGGAGAGCGGACGCCTGAGGGTTCGTACGTCATTACGGACAAGGTTGTGAATCCGAATGGCCGTTCCAATGGAGAGTTTGGCAGTCGAGGTATGCAGCTTTCGAATACGAATTATGCCATCCACGGGACTAATGAGCCTGATAGCATCGGACTGGACGAGTCCCTTGGATGTGTGAGAATGCGCAAAGCGGATGTAGAGGAACTGTTCGCTCTCGCTCCGCAGGGGACTCCGGTGCGCATCGGTAAGGATCTGCTGCCAGAGCTTACGTCTGTGCCAAAAACCGAACAGCGGTATACGTACAAACTGGTTCCCCAGCAGAACAATCCTAACAAGACATATCACTGGTTAAACTAGTTCTGCAATTCATCCTGCGCATTTCGGCATGTCCATCCATTTTCCGTTTTGCCGAGGTCAGATGTGCAGGGATTTCGGTTAGTCCTGCTGCATCATCTACATATTGGCAATAATAATCAGAGCACCAATAATAATGATCAAGCCGCCAACACTGGCTGCTGTCCATATGATGGCTTTGCGATTAACTTCTTCTTTCTTTTGCTGCAGTGCAGGCGGTTTACGTTTCTGAGCCATGTTTTTTCCTCCTTAATATGTATCGAACTGGTCTAGGTAACCCTGCTCTCATTGTAAAGAATTCAGATCGTTATTTCCAGTAGGTGGGTTGATTTCTTATGTATATAAGGCCTGATTTGAAATTTGTTTGTCTATGCGCAAATGTCTTTCTTTTTGAGTAAGAAACGGCTAGACTTATGTGTAGGTTTTTTACATATAAGAGACGGGGAGCGGCTATATGGCGTACCGGACTAGAACGGAGTGAGTGATTTGTTATACAAAAGTCTTGCTAAACCTTTATTGTTCAAAATGGACCCGGAACAGGCCCATCATCTGATCATCGGTGGTCTTAGTGGTGTGGGCAGGGTCCGTCCGGTTCCGTCCGGGCTGCGTGTGATTTACGGTGTCCGTGAAACCCCGGATCTGGCAGTCGATATGTTCGGTTGTCATTTTCCTACACCGGTTGGTCTTGCTGCAGGTCTGGACAAGAACGGACAGGCTGTAACCGGCTTTTCCTCCATCGGATTCGGATTTATGGAAGTGGGCACGGTAACACCTCTGGCACAGTCCGGTAATGAACAGCCGCGTCTGTTCCGTTTGCCGCCAGATGAGGCCCTGGTGAACCGAATGGGCTTCAATAATCTGGGGGCAGAAGCAATGGCAGGCGAGCTTGCGCGTCTTCAGGAAAGACCGATTCCCGTCGCGGTTAATATCGGCAAAAACAAAGTAACTCCAAATGAGGAAGCTCATCTGGATTATGCGAAGTGCATTCGGGCGTTATATAATTATGCTGACCTGTTTGTAGTGAACATCAGTTCACCAAATACGCCGGATCTGCGTAATCTGCAGCATGGGAATGAATTAAAGGAACTGCTTGCTGCCGTGATGAGCGAGATGAACAGTCAACAGGCTCAGGCTGGCGGAACAGCCAAATCTGTACTTGTCAAAATAGCGCCTGACGTCAATGATCAGGAACTTGAGTATATGGTTAGTACGATTGCTGCAAGCGGGGTGTCGGGTATTATTGCAACGAATACAACGATCAGCCGTGAAGGTCTTTCGCACCAGCATGCGAAGGAAGCAGGCGGGCTGAGCGGCAGGCCGCTGCGTGAGCGTTCAACCGAGATTATTCGCCAGGTTTACAAACAGACAGAGGGCAGGCTTCCCATTATTGGCTCAGGCGGTATTTTTACAAGTGAAGATGCTTATGAGAAAATTAAAGCCGGGGCAAGTCTGGTGGAAATCTATACTGCTCTGATCTATGAAGGGCCAGAGGTCAACCGCCGCATTCACGCGGGACTGCGCGAATTACTGCGGAGGGACGGTTACAGTCATATTTCAGAGGCTGTCGGTGCCGATCACCGTTAAGCAGCGATAAAATCCCCAGAACTGGAATGATAGAAGCAAGGAAGAGTGTATTATGGATCGGGACTCTTCCCCCCGGCAAACATCATGTATAATGGATAAGAACAGGGGATGCTATAGAGACAGGAGGCTTAACCATGGACGGTAGAGACTGGGGTACATTTTTACTTCCTTATGAACAAGCGGTAGAGGAATTGAAGGTCAAGTTCAAGACGATGCGGGCCGAACTAAAGAAACGGGAAGAGTATGCCCCGATAGAATTCGTTACTGGCCGTGTCAAAAAAATCTCCAGCATTCTGGAAAAATCAAGACGCCTCAATGTGGCGCTGGATGATGTGGAAACAGGCATCGAGGATATTGCTGGTATTCGGATCATGTGTCAGTTCGTCGATGATATTCGCCGGGTTGCCGAATATATCAGGGCAAGGAAGGATCTGACAGTCCTTATTGAAAAAGATTATATTACTAACTTCAAAGAGAGTGGTTATCGCAGTTTCCATATGATTATTGAGTATCCGGTACAAACAGCCTTGGGTCAGAAAAAGGTGCTTGCCGAAATTCAGATTCGGACGCTGGCGATGAATTTCTGGGCAACGATTGAACATTCCTTAAGCTATAAATACCGGGAAAGCCTTCCGGATGATATGAGAGCAAGATTGAAGAAAACGGCAGAGGCTGCATTCGTTCTGGATAATGAGATGTCAGCGATTCGCCTGCAGATTCTGGAGGCACAAAAGGCGTTCGAGGATGACTCTAATATTGTGTCTAGAACACTCAGCATCATTCAACAGCTGTATTTCTATCATCTCGTTCATGAGGCGATTGAAGCACAGCGACGATTCAATGACTGCTGGGAACGGAATGATATGGAGGGTCTTAAGGTGCTGCTGGATGATGTGAAGAAACTTCTGAACAACGCCAGAAAGGGCGAAAATCCCGATGAGCAGCTATGAACCGCTCTACATTGATTATTTGATTTATTTTAATCGGGATCAGGACTATTTTGAGTGCCATGAGGTGCTCGAGGAGCTGTGGCTCGAATGTGACCGTGACCCGCTGTATAAAGGACTGCTGCAGATTGCGGTGGGACTCTATCATTACAGAAACGGTAATTATCGCGGAGGTCTCATGATGCTGCAGAGTTCACTCGACTTGCTGGCTTCGTTTCCAGACGTTATTCTCGGAATCCGGCTCGGAGAGCTGAGAGAGGATGTCCGAGAACTCGTTAGGGAGCTGCAGCAAAATGAATGGAGTTTGCTCGAATATCGGGATTTGTCCATCGCCATTGAGGATAGTGCGCTTACCCAATTGGTGCAGAACAGATCGCTGGAGTTGAAGCCCAATGTTCCGCAGCGGCGAAGTCCGACCAGAGGACGGATATATGAAGAGAAAATGAAGGCGCTGCAGCAGGCTGCTTCAGTGAACGACCCTGAGAATACGAATAAACATGCAAATAATTAGGATGACGTATCCTATGTCTTGTATACAAAACACCCCGACAATTCCAATGAAGGAATTATCGGGGTGTTTTTGGTTAGTGCGGTTCAACTTTTAGAAGGCGCCGCACTGGTTTTGTACTTTTCAAAAAACTGCTTATAATCGTCTAGTGAATAACCGTTGTCGCTTCCATTCTCTTTCAGACCGCCAACCATCCGGTCTTTCTCCACGCCGTCCTGGTAATAGACCAATGTTGGTGTGAATTCAATGTTGTAATCTGTCCAGCCGGATTCAAACTCACGCAGGTTAAACTGCGGAAGCTTAATACCCTCACTGTCCACAAGCGGCATTAACTGCGGTGTCGTTGCACGGCAGTGCGAGCAGTCGGAAGCGAAGAAATAAACAAAGAAGCTGTCCTTATTATCTATTCTGGCTTTCAAGTCAGCTGGCAGAATAATTTGTTGATAGTTAGGATCATCAAGCAGTTCCCGTGTAGCCGGATTAAGCTTGGAAGCGGCAATGCCATATGCGTTTTTCACACTATCCATCTGTTTTTTGGACTGTTGGTTTACGAGAACAAGCGCAGCAAGCAAGACGACTAAAATACCGAGAAATATTAGGATTGAGGCGCTCTTCTTTTTCTTCTTGGAATTCATTGTTCATCCCCCATTATTCATATCAAGATATCGTTGAGGCAAAAATCAAGGCTGGGGTAATATGCATAAACAACCGAATTTTTGCTCATAAAACAGTCTATTAGCATTATACTACATTACACGCTGTAGTGGAATACACATGATAGGATAGGCAAGCAAAATCAGGATATGATAACATAGAGCAATATGTCATTTTAACAGGATAGGATGAGTGGAACTATGGCTGTACAGCTGCCTTTGGGTTTTGCAGAGCGGATGCAATGTCTGCTTGGCGAAGAATTTGAATCTTTTATGAAATCGTATGAACAATCACCGCATGCCGGACTTCGAGTAAATACACTGAAAATATCAAAGGAACAATTTGAAGACATTGCTCCTTTTGAATTGAGACCCATTGCGTGGTGCGAAACCGGATTTTATGTATCTCACGGGGTGAAGCCTGGTCTGCATCCTTATTATCATGCAGGTTTGTATTACATTCAGGAACCGAGTGCGATGGCACCCGTTGAACAGTTGAAAGTACAACCGGGAGACCGCGTGCTTGACTTATGTGCGGCTCCTGGGGGGAAATCCACTCAAATCGCCGCCAAGCTGCAGGGCAGGGGTGTGCTTGTCACAAACGACATTCATGCCGAGCGGACCAAAGCACTTGCCAAAAACGTCGAGCTGTATGGCGTGAGAAATGCAGTAGTGCTGAACGAGTCTCCGGGGCGCATTGCGGATGCATTTCCCCATTACTTTGATAAAATTCTAATTGATGCACCCTGCTCAGGCGAAGGGATGTTCCGCAAAGACGAAGACATGGTGAAATCATGGGAACATCACTCCGTGGAGAAATGTGTGCTGATGCAGCGGGATATTCTGGAAACGGCAGCGCGTCTTCTGGCTCCGGGAGGTACAATTGTTTATTCGACCTGCACCTTTGCGCCGGAGGAAAATGAGGCGATGATTGCGGAGTTTCTGAAGATGAATCGGGACTTTGCGGTGGTGCATATTCCGAATACAGCCGGTTTTGCCGCGGGCCGTCCGGAGTGGGTGCGCAAGATGCTGCCGATCAAGGCTGCCGAAACAGAAGAAGTACTGGATCAGACACGCGGCACAGCCCGATTGTGGCCCCATAAGTTAGAAGGAGAAGGTCATTACGTTGCCGTGTTAAAACATCGTGAAGTAACTGAACTTGGCACAGGATGCTCCGAAAAACGTATTGATGAATTTAAGAAAGAGTCCGATAAAGAAGGTGATGAAGAAAGGTATGCTGCTGGACAAAACGAGCATGAGTCTGCGCTGCTGCATGAATCAAGTGAGGATCGTTCCTTTTTACGATCGGCTTCGCTTCCCATAACCAAAGCCGATCGTAAAAAGGAACGTTTGTTACGAGTAGAATCAAGAGAAGGCAGTGACAGAAGCACTCGTGCGGGCAAACATGCGGGTAAACCTGGCAGGAAAGGAAAAGAGGCAGGAGGACGAAGGTCTGAACGCGGACAGGGACGAGGTGCTGATCCGAATGCAGCTGATCCGCTGACGGTGTACAGTCAATTTATAAAAGATAACCTGGATATGCAGCTTGAAGGGGAAACGGTATGCTATGGAGATCGGGTGTACCAGTCGGCAGTAGGCGCTAATCGTCTGGAAGGATTAAAGGTTGTTCGGCCCGGGTGGTTCATGGGCACGATCAGGAATGGACGATTTGTGCCTTCTCATCCGCTGGCCTGCGCTCTGCACGCAGCAGAGGCGCAGCGAAGCGTAAATCTGTCCTCTGCTGACGGAGAAGCGGTGAGATACCTGAAAGGGGAAACGCTGAACATCGAGCAGCAGCGGCTTAACGTACACCCGGAAACAGCCCCTAAGGGTTATGTTCTTGTATGTATTGATGGATATGCAGCTGGCTGGGGGAAATGGCTGGATGGTGTGTTAAAGAATGAATATCCTGCGGGATGGAGGTGGACATCGATATGAGTGGGAAAGGAAAACAAACGCAGCGCCTGGACAAAATATTGAGCCATATGGGTGTAGGGACACGAAGCGAGCTCAAGAAAATGGTGAAGCAGGGGCGTATTTATGTGGATGGCAGGGCGGTAAAAGACAGTGGAATCCAGGTTAATCCGGAAAATCAAATCATCGAAGCGGATGGTGAGCGCATTATTTACCGGGAAATGATCTATCTGATGCTGCACAAGCCGCCGGGCGTCGTATCAGCCACGGAAGATGCTCGTGATAAAACGGTGCTGGATCTGCTGCGCAGGGAAGACCGGATCTTTCAACCGTTTCCGGTGGGGCGGCTGGACAAGGATACGGAGGGACTTCTTATTTTGACAAATGACGGTTCCCTTGCCCATGACCTGTTATCCCCTCGCAAGCATGTCCCCAAAACGTATGAAGCAAACGTGCTGGGGAGAGTGGATGAAGAGGACGTGAAGCGTTTCGCGGCTGGAGTACGACTTGATGATGGTTACGAGACGATGCCGGCCGAATTGACGGTGCTTGGGTACGATGAAACAGAAGCAGGCACGGTATCACGGATATCGCTTGTCATCCATGAAGGCAAATTTCACCAAGTGAAACGCATGTTCCAGGCTGTCGATAAACGTGTGATCTACTTGAAACGTGCAGCGATGGGGGAATTAAAGCTGCCTTCTGATCTCGCGATGGGAAGCTACCGCGAGTTAACTGCAGCTGAGTTGACTTGTTTACAGCAGCATGGTGCAGCCAACTAAAAACACAGATGGGAATGAATATCATATGACGTACAAATTGATTGCGCTGGATGTAGACGGAACATTACTGAATGATCATCACGAGCTGACCGAACGGACACAGGAAACATTAATTCAGGCTTCGCGCCAAGGAGCCGAAATTGTACTCTGTTCAGGCCGCGGCCCGGGAAATACGATCCCTTTTATGAAACAGATGGGGCTGGATGGTTATGTCATTACTCACAACGGGGCAGTTACTGCGCAGGTGGAGACACGGGAAGTCATTCATCAATTTTCATTGGATACCCAGGGGCTTGACCCTATTATGACGTACTGCCGTGAGAATGGTGTGCACTTTGATATTAATACGGCCTTTGGACTTTATGTGGATCAACCCGAAGGTTTGGAGCTGCAGGTAAGGCAGATGTACTACAATTTTCTGGCCGAGCCGCTCAAGCTTCCGCGATGGGCAGATATGAACGAACCGCTTGCCAAGTTTACAGCGTTTGGCCCAATCGAGCAGATGGATATGGTTCAGCGTGAATGGTCTTCATGGAATCTGCCGTATTATATGACGCGCAGTGGTGATTTTTTCATTGATTTGATGCATCCTGAAGCTTCCAAAGGAGCAGCACTCAAAAGGCTTGCAGATTCCAGAGGTATTGCGTCTTCCGAAATTATGGCGATTGGCAACTATTTTAATGATATTACGATGCTGACGTTTGCCGGAAAAGGAATCGCAATGGATAACTCTCCTGAAGAGGTGAAAGCAGCGTCGGATGAAGTGACCTTGTCCAACAATGATGAAGGGGTGGCGCACGCTATTCATAAATATATTTTGTCGGTATAACGCCTTCTTCTTCCTGCTGCCTGATCTACGAATATCGAAGTATTGGACCTGCGAAAATGCACAGCACCTCATAAACTATTGTCTCCATGGACATCCTAGGAGAATACGTTAGGAATGAGGAGGACTGGCAATGAAACAGATCGATATAATGACGGATCTGCGCACCGCAAATGGTGAAGTGCAGGATATTATGGTGGATGACCGATATGCAGGTTCCCTCTTGCTTGTATACAGGGAAGGGGAACGTCTTTTGGGCAGCCTTCAGTTGGAACAGGAATCTATAGAAGATGCGGATGAACAGATCATCATAGACAAGGTTCATGCTTATGTCCGTTCGCTTTCAGATGCGGTAGCTTCATCTTACTATGAAGTTTTGGTGAGTTGCGGCACGCTGCATTCTGTCCTGCAGCCATCGGATATGGATGAACAGGCTGCGTGGTCTTCCCAGAGTACAGCATCTGCTGAAGACCATCGGGAGTATGACGAAATCCGTTACGATGATGCACTGCCAGAAGGTGCGAATGTGATTCCTGCATTCCAGGATGAGTCTTTTACATACGAAGACCGCGAACATCTGCTGGAGATGGAGATGGTAAGTGCCGGTCGTAACATATCCACCTATGTGTTCAATGATGCTGAGGGAGAAGAATTGGCAGAAGCCGCGCTAAAACAGTATGGAGCGGATGCACGGGGAGAAATTCACTGGTACGATGAACCTGATGAAACGATACAGGAAGCTGCAGCAGAGCTGCTTGTAAGAGAACTGGACGAGGAGATCATTGATACAATCACGATTCGAATGTGGCATCAGGGGAATGAGCTGCAGACTTTGGAGTGGGTGCATCGTGATTTTTCCGAAGAGCTGCTGGACGACAGTGATGAAGACAACGAAGAAGTTGAAGATGAGAGAATGCTCGATCCAAACGCTGCATTCACGGATCTGGAAGATACGGAACTGGAAGATGCGGAAGAAGCGGGTTATGTCATGCTCAGCAGCAGGGACAGGGAGTTTAGAATATATGATCTGTTCATTCAAGAGCGTGGGGGACTTCCGGTAGGTACAGCGACCATTGATACGTCATACTCGGATTTGACAGGTTATATGGATTATGATGTGCCTGGTACAAGTGTGCAGCGAAAAGCGCTGGTGGACGTGCTGATGCGGGAGTTGAACAAAGAGATCGAATTTGACTCGCTGCATCTCACCATGCTGTATCGCAATCAGATTATTGATGAAGCCAGAATGGAAGGGTAAGAGGCGGCAGCCTTTTATCCTTCTTTTTTTATACTTTATGAATAGATTATTCATTTGATTTTGACGAAAAATGGATTTCCCGGTATAGTACGATTAGTTAATTTCGTATACTTTAGTATGGAACAAGGAGGGGCATGATGACGCATTCATTCACAATACGCAGCCAATACATAAATAACGGATTCCAAGCTGTGCAGGCACAGCCGGAGGATACAGAAGAGGTGCGCTCTCTGCTTGTTGAAACTGCTTCATGGCTGAAAAGTCAGGGCTCCTCCCAATGGAATGCTCTGCTTCAAGGGCAGGATTCCCATGATACACCTTCCGCCATTCGGCGGGGCGATGTATTTGTTTTTAAAAAGGAGGCGGAGATCGCGGGAATGGTCATTCTTATGCAGAAGCCAAGTCCTTGGGATCACAAGCTGTGGGGAGATAAGGCCCATGCCGAGGATGGAGCACTTTATCTGCATCGTCTGGCCATTCGAAGAAAGTATGCTCGAACAGGTCTGGGGCAATCCATTTTGGAATGGTCCAGCAGCGGGATACAATTCGAAAAAAAGTCTCTCGTTCGACTGGATTGCGGGGCTGACAACGTGACGTTAAATGCCTTTTATGCAAGAAATGGTTTCAGTTATGCAGGTGGGCAGGATGGATTCAGCATTTACGAGAAATCGATTGAGTTGTAGAGAATATGGAATGTTTAGTTATAAAATGTAATAAACAAGTAGCCGGAAGCTGACAAGCTTGCCCGGCTTTAATGATATAACGACCATAATCTGCCTGCAGCCAAGAAGAGTATGTAATATAAATAATGGACTTCTGCATGAAACGTTCGCTGAATATGTTGTATATACGACTTCGTAATTCATACAGCAAAATGGTAGATGTTCGAGCTTTTCTATGTCATAATGAACAGTGATGGTATACAGTAAAATGCATGAAAATACATTTTTTCCTATGAAGTACTGAGGTGGGAAACCCAGCGCGCTTTACTGAACATATGTTCTGATATATCATAAATGAATGTAGAAGAAGAGAAATCAAGCTGGAGAGGGGGATAATGACGTTGAAATTGTTACAGGCTCTATTCTTTCCTCCGGAGCAGCCCGGAGGTGTATCCTCTATGATTCCATACCTGCAGGAGAGGTTTGCGAGCCCGAGATGGGAAATGGATCTGTTTTCTTTGCCGAAACGTATTCGTAATAAAGGCCGGGAGGAAGTACATTTTGAGACGTTTGATTGGACCGTCTACGGAGATAGTCCTGTGGTTCAGAAATATATACAGACGTATCGCGACTACCTGTGGTGGACCAAGCTTCGTATTCAGAAGCCCTATGATCTGATTCATGCGCATCATCCTATTGCAGGACTTGCAATGAAATCCGTTTTTCCTGAAACTCCGCTGATTCAAACGATTCACTCCAGTTACGAACGAGAACTTATTCTTAACAGCCGGATTGAGCCAAACGGATTGGAGCATCAGTTCCTGCTTGCCATCTATGGGGAACTGGAACATCGCGCAGAACGGCTGTTGACAGTATCGGATTCATTCCGGCGATATTTGAGTCCCTATGTGAAACATCCCGACAAAATCGGAATTATCCCGAATGGTTTTGACGAGAAACGCTTCAAGCCGATCCCTCACGAAAATGCAGTTCCGCAGCTGGTCACGGTGTGCCGTCTTGTTCCCGCTAAAGGTTTGGATATTTTATTCAAGGCATGTGCGGAACTGAAGGACAGAGGTCATGATTACGTGCTTCATATTATCGGTGACGGCCCGATTCGACCTGATTTGGAGGAGCTGGCACAGCGTCTGGGAATTTACAACGAGACGATATTCTATGGATATACGCTTCATCCTGAGGAATTTATGCCGTTCTTTGATGTGTTTGTACTGCCATCACGAGCAGAAGCCTTTGGTTCAGTGTTTGCTGAAGCAGCATTGAGCTGCCTGGCTCTTATAGGTACAGATGTGGGAGGAATCCCTGAACAGATTGAAGATGGAATTAACGGGCTGCTCGTACCACCCGAAGATCCATCTGCCTTGGCTGATGCTCTTGAAAAAGTGATGCTTGACCCCGCATTCCGCTATGAACTGGCTCGTTCAGCTTGTGAGAAAGCGAAGACTCATTACTCTCTCGGCAGATCAGTGAATGAATTAAAAAAGATGTATCTGCAATTTGAGGCACAGGCCTGAGTATAGCAGAACTATGAAACATGCCGCTGTAGCGATACAGCGGCTTTTTGTACATATAAGAAATTTTACCGCATCCAATCATGCGGTTTTAACGCCAGTTCCTGAACAGCATTCATAAATAATGCTGCGTGGTAACCATCACAAACGGAGTGATGCACTTGTAATGATAAGGGTAAGTATATGGAATCGTTTTTATTCTCAAATTTTCCTGCTGTAACAATGGGCAGAAGGTAACGGTTGTTGTTGTTAATATTCAAGTTGAATCCAGTAAACGATGTCCATGGAAGGATCGAAAGAGAAAACATATTTTCAGGCATAGGTGTTTTGGGGAATAATTTGCCGGAACCGCTATACTTTTCCGTATCATCAAGGTAAGCCAGGTGAAATGTGTTGAAATCATGGGTTACCTCAGTGCAAATCGCAGAGAATGATTCGGATGTCTGATCAAAAATCGTATAAAGCGGTTCTAGTTTATCCCAATACCCTACAGATCCTTCCTTATTGTAACCCGTCCGAAAAGCTTGGTGTGAATTAATAACCTGGGTGACTAAGAAGATAAAAGCAGGATAGAATCGATATTTTTTTTGTTTTATCAGCCGATATAATACACCGATATCCATTTCTTTCGTTAAGCTAAAACTCGTATTTTGGTTCATATAGTGATGAAAGATCTCAGTTCTATTCCAGTCATCAAAATCGATTTTGTTAAATTTCATTTTCATGTGCCTCCTAAATTTTTGTTAGAGCGAATTCAGGAGGCGAACTTGTCTGTTTTTTTCATAACAACAGTCCTTTTTCAAGAGTCATGGATCATTGTAATTATAACATAAACATATCGGCTTAAAACGGCCTCGACGCCATCAGTTAGGTGTATTTCGTCCACGTAATGTGCCCCAGCGATCCATAATCAGTTTGCCCGCCCAAAAGAGGGCCATACATCCGAAAATCGGATAGAGGATGGACAGAAGGGAACTGAAGCCGAATTGGCTCAAGGAGTAACACAGCATCATAATGACGAGCGTAATTAATCGGGGATGAACGTTAATATGCTGTCTGAGCTGCAGGGTCATACCATAAATGTCGGCCACAAACGTCGTGAAAATTTCCATAAAAATAAGCGTGACATATACCGACTGCACAATCCATCCTAATTGAAAGGCAAGGCTGCCCATCGGGATCTCGAACTGGACGATGCCGGGCATCTGCGCCGACATGGCAAAATGAGCTGCCATCAGCATAAAACCTACGCCGATTCCGCCTGCAATTCCGCCCCATTTTAATGTATTGCGATGACGGATCTGGTTGCCAACAGGAACAAGTACCGCTTGAGCGAGAGCAAGGTTAAATGCGGTGTAGAGCAGTGGGGATATCCATACCTGAAGGGGATTGCTGTCGGTTGTCAGGGTGAGAAAACGCAGTGCACCAGGGTGATGGACCGTACTAAAAATCATAAGCAGGGACAGCAGGAGCATCATGGGCACGACAATACTGTTCATTTGCAGAATAGCCTGCATGCCCCGTCCCAGAAGCAGATAAGTGCCAACCAGTGTAATGATTAACCCTGTTTGATAATGCAAACCAAGATGCTCCATAAAAACAGAGCCTGCTCCGGCAAGCATGACACTATTGACCCCGATCAGAACGATAAGCGTTATCCACGTAACCCATTTACCAGCTTTGTGGCCAAACAGATGTTTGTTCAGGTCTTCATATGACCGGGAACCCGTATCATGCGCAATAAGCATCATTTTAGTGCCGAGCCAGACAAAGAGCATGGTGGACAAACCGATGGTGATTGTGGCCCACTTGCCATACTGGGTAAAAAACTGCAGTATCTCCTGCCCTGTGGCGAAGCCGGCTCCGACAACGGTTCCGATGTAAGTAAATGCAATCTGCAGCACCCGGAATGCCTGTTTCATGTGTTACCCCTTTCAGGTCCCTTGATTGATTGGACATGCGGGTACCATAGTACAAGTTATGCTTGACCTATTAAAGTCATGACAGCAGCATAAGTTACAATTCTAAAATATGGATGGGATATGGACATGTGCCTGATTTCGCTTGAACTTGCAGCAGGATATATGATACTTTAAACCTCATAGGATAGGCTGGGAGGTCAAATCATGGACGTATTAAAACAACGAATTTTACAAGAAGGTGTCGTCATATCGGATCAGGTTTTGAAGCTGGACGGGCTTTTGAACCATCAAATCGATCCTGCATTAACCATGGAAATGGGACGGGAGTTTGCTGCACGGTTTCGCGAAAGCGGGGTAACCCGGGTAATTACGGTTGAATCTTCGGGGATTCCGGTTGCCTTTGCCGCAGCGCATGAATTGGGGGTTCCTTTGGTATTTGCTCGCCGCAAAAAAACGCTTCTGGCCGATCCTGACGCCTACTGCGAACGTGTACCATCCTTTACGAAAGGAATCGTAACGGACATCATGGTATCTCGCGAATACATTCATGAGAATGACCGTATTTTGTTCATTGATGATATTATTGCCAATGGAGACGCTGCCCGCGGTGTCATCAAGATTATCGAGCGTTCTGGCGCGGAACTGGTTGGATTCGGTGTTGTGGTTGAGAAGTGCTTCCAGGCTGGTGCACGTACGATTCGGGAGCAGGGCATTCCGGTGGAAGCACTTGTACGCATTCGTTCGCTGAACAATGGCACGGTGCAGTTCGACGATAATGAAATGTGACTTTTTGAAGAAAATAGGACCTAATTTTTGAACTATGGCTTTGCATGGCCGTAGATTTCCTTTATAATGGGGGTATGTTAGGGAGAGGAGGCAGCACCATGGGGAACCAACCGGCAACGGAACAATTTTTTATTGATAAGCTGGCGGAATCGAAAGTTCATTTTGAACGTGCCCTGGATTGTAAACATACGGAATTCGATGACCTTTATCCCTATATGATTGAACATCCTCAATTTTTCTGGTACAAACGCTATGTTGCCTGGTCAGAATTACTGACGATTGTAGGCTTGTGTGAAGAGTTGTCCTTCTCTTGGAAAGAACAATTTACAACGCACCAAGTGGAGTACCTTGAAGAACGTGTGATGTCCGCCAAAGTGCTAGATTTTTGGTTCGAGAAGAACGACAGCAAAGAGCACGCGCAGCGGTAACTCTCAGTCGGGACATTTTCTTCGAATGACATGACAGTCCAATACAGTCACGTGAGACCTAAATGACTTTTCATTTAGGTCTCTTTTTGTAAGGTAATTTGAATATAGGAGTTCTGGACATGATTAGTGATACAGAGTTGGATGCCTTGCGTTTATCAGGGGAGAAAGTAAGAGTTGTGCGAGATGAACTGGAGTCGAATGATGTGACAGGCATCGTCGTTGCCTGGGATGATGAGCAGGTGCTGATTCGTCGTCAGAACCGCCGTGTGGTGAAGCTGGATCGCCGTTATCGTTACCAGTTGTTCAGTGAACCTCGCCAAAGTGTTCTGAGCGAATGATTAAATGTTTGGATTTACCATCGTGGAATGGCATAATTGCGGCATAGTCGAGAGAACATAGGTACAGTGGAAAAATTCGCTGTATTTACAGCCGAAAGGATGTGCTGCAAGCCATGACATTAATGAATGATAAAGTTCATGCTTATAAGGATCAGATTGGCGCTTTAAGCGATGTACTCCCAGACGTGGTGAAATCGTACCACGAGTTTACGGGGGAGTGTTTTCAGCCCGGTGTGCTCGATGCCAAAACAAAGCAGCTGATTGCACTGGGCATCGGTTTGTTTGCCAATAATGAAGTGTGCACGTTCTATCATGTAGAAGAGGCTCGTTCCAAGGGAGCGACGGATCAGGAGATTATGGAGACTGTAGCTGTCGCTGGAGCTGTAGGGGGCGGTCATGCCTTGTCACAAGGAGCAATGCGGGTGCAGAAGGCCCTGCATTAGTTCGTTCGTTTGATCCCTTCACAAGGAAAAGAAAAGGAGACTCCGGAATGAACCGGTGTCTCCTTTTTTGTATTGCAGAATAGGGTGATCTTATAATTTTCCGATCATTTTGTTGTACATAAACTGACCTGTTACCCGTCTTGCCGTCACATAACGATCATTGAAATAAGGGTTCGAGAGCTTGGTGATGCTGACACCTTTGCTGCTGGAAGCATGTGCGAATTGACCTCCGCCAATGTATACCCCTGTATGTGAAATCCCTCTGCCGGTTGTGTTAAAAAATACCAGATCGCCTGTGCGAATTCCTGCTTTGGAAACAGGTGTCCCCGCTTTGGCCTGCTGCTGTGACGTGCGCGGCAGTTCAATGCTGTATTTATTAAAAAGATATCTCATAAACCCGGAACAATCGAAACCGGCCATCGTTGTGCCGCCCCATTTGTACGGGATGCCTGTCATATTGTTAACTACGGTATTTATTGTGCTTGCCTCAGTGGTTGTTGCCCCAGATGTAAATAGTACAGCAGCTCCAAAAATGGAGATAATCAGTTTTTTCAAAATCAATGTTCTCCCTTCGATGCCTACGGAGTTAGCTAAGGGTTCGGTAGAAGGTTCCCTATATTTCCTATGTATAAGAATAATTCACCCAAAATGGTTCCCCCGTTTTCAATCCTGAAACTCGGCAAATGAATAATTAAGTTTTTGTAACTATTTGAAACTATATTGCATAAATGCGTAATTGTCAAACCTGTTTTAACGTCTTCTTTCCGGCTCAATGTTAGCGGAATTATCGAATTTAGTCGGAATTATGTTTAAAACAGACTACTAAAGATTACAAAATAGTCATTAATGTTTCATCGGTGTAAGAATGGATAATAAACAAGTTTGTCAAGAGTTAAAAGCAATATTCCGTTCCGGTGAAATGAAGTTAATAAGCGTATGCTGCCGCATACATTGACAAAGAAAGAGATGCTGCATATGATGAGTTTATTAAATACATACAAATTTTGTATTTAAATTGCTTACAATGGGATTTATAATTCCGTTGTAAGCCAGAATGCACGGAAAATTTATGAATTGGGAGTGTGATGTTTTGTGAAAGCCAAAAAGTGGATGACGTTTGTACTCGCATGTTCCATGGTTTTTTCCACAGCAGGAATGGTCGTTCTTCCTGCAGCATCCGTATCCGCAGCTGATGCATCAGGCACAACCGCAAGTTTGTCTGATATTTTGAAAAATCAGCGCCCGGACGGAGGTTGGAGAAAAGATTACGGTCAGACATCAGGTGAATGGGCCAAATCAACGATCGATAATAAAGCTACATACTCCGAGATTAGAAGACTTGCGAAGGAATTCAAGAAAAATAAAGATCCGCGTTACTCGGCTGCAGCCATTAAGGGCATAAATTTTTTGCTTAACATGCAGTATTCCAACGGCGGCTGGCCGCAAATCTATCAAAGCTCCGGCTATCATAAGCATATTACTTACAATGATGACGCGATGATTAATGTGATGTTCATGCTCGATGAAGTTGCAGGCCGGAAAGGGGACTTTTCTTTTATCGATACTTCACTTGCGAATCGCAGTAAGAATGCGGTATCTAAAGGGGTTGACGCCATTTTGAACACGCAGGTGTCATCCGGCGGGAAATTGACGGTTTGGGGTCAGCAGCATGATTCCAGTACGCTGAGACCAGCAGGCGGAAGAAGTTACGAAGTGCCTTCGCTAACGGCTGCTGAGAGTGTAAACATCGTCAAGTTTCTGAAGACAAGACCACCCAATGCCAGAATAACGGCATCCATTAAAGGCGCTGAAGCCTGGTTTAACAAAGTGAAGATTACAGGATACCGATATGAGAGAGGGAACGGAGACAGCCGGATTATTGCGGATTCCAGCGCTTCACCAATCTGGGCTCGTTTCTATGAGCTTGGTACGGACAGACCTATTTTTGTTGGTCGTGACGGGATTGTGAAATATAAGCTGAGTGAGATCGAGAAGGAAAGAAGAGGAGGTTATGCTTGGTATGGCAGCTGGCCTTCCAAGCTGTAGTAACCTGTTTTTTGGAATCTTCTTAAGCTTGTTTTATTGAATTTACATTCTGAAGGAAGAGTATAAGAAGAGTCTAACAGGTTCGAACCAGATCTTAAGATCTGGTTCGAACCTGTTAGATGTTTTAAGTGTTGACATAATGGATCTCGCATGATATATTATTTCTTGTCGCCGATAATAATTGGTGAGACTAGAATATGCGGTCGTGGCGGAATTGGCAGACGCGCACGGTTCAGGTCCGTGTGGGCTAACCCCCCGTGGAGGTTCGAGTCCTCTCGACCGCATCAGATTAAAAAAGCTCCTTCAGGACATGTCCTGAAGGAGCTTTTTTAATCTTTTTGGTCATAAGCCAGTCATTCGATGAGGGGAGCCCGTCCTGCAGCTGCGCGATGCTCGTTCACACATCGATCCGAGCTGCTGCAGAAACGGGGCTTGGCCACTTTTTGCCATGATAGAAAGATGTAGAGCATGAAGCAGACCAATATTAGGATGAAGATTATAATGCAGCAGTAACCGTGATGTTATCAATATTGGGTCCTTCTGAACCTGTGGTTACGATTCGAAGGGTATTTGTACCTGAATTCATAGGCACTTGAATGGTTTTCTCACCCCAGGTTGACCAGCTCCCTGTTGCCTCAAAGGGTTGGTTGCTGATTACTTTGGTGCCGTTAACATAAATGTCTAGGTTTCTTGTACCACTTTCCAGAGCATAACGGAACTTGACATTTTTAGTGCCGGTAATCGTGTTGTTGATTTCATTCCATTGAATTGCGGAACCTGTATACGCGTTAAAGTTCACGTAACCGGAACCGGAGAAACCTGGGTACAGGTTCTCAATCACTGCATCGGTAAGCGTTGTTCCTGTTTCAGCCTCATAAGTGGTACCTGTGCCTACATTCCCGCCGCCACCAGTGAGGTTAGCAACAAATGTAGTCACACTCCGTGCTGGAAGCTGCGCGGTGAATGCGCCATTGGAAACGTTAATCGGTGCAAGGCTCGCCAGATTACGGCTGCTGTCCGTAACATATGAAGAAACGGTGGAAGCATTACCATTCTGCAGTACAAATCGTTGGTTTGCAGACGAAGTACCGCGGTTGATGGCTACGATCACGACTTTGTTATCGCCTTTATAGGCAGATACAAAGGTATTGGTATCCGGGTTTTTGGAAGCATCTACTCTGACATATCCAGGGCGAACAAATTTGGAGAAATGAGCCATGTTATAACCACGCTTGCTGATCGTTCCATCTTCCTTCATCGGACTATATTGTCTGCGGATATACCACCATACATAAGCTTGGAAGTCGCCTTCAACCATTGCATTGTGCATATGGTACGATACGTCCAACGCTTCTGGCCAGCGGTCAGCGGAGTTGTTGTCACTGTTTGGATAATAGACTTCTGTCATCCACAGCTCTTTACCGGCTCCTTTTTGCTTAAAGAGCGGGTATGGGAAATCTTTGAACTGCGTTCCATACGTATGAGCTCCCAAGATGTCCATATTGGCGAGTGCCTGCGGATCATTCAGGATAGGGTCAGATATATTTTTCAAGTATTGGAAAGATTCAGGGGCCATAACTTTGGTACCTTGAATACTGCCTGCATTTTCCTTCATAAAACGAAGGATTTCCTGCGGGGTCCACCACGTCCAGTCGTGAGCGTAATCCGGCTCGTTCTGCACGGAGATCGCGTACAGGTTCACGCCGTTATTTTTCATAAAGGTTACAAAGTCATTCAAATGCTGAGCATACGCACCGTATTTGTCATATCTCAGTCTCTTGGCATTGGTATCGCCGTTGCGATTGAAAGTTTCCACCATGCTGCTCGGAGGATTCCAAGGTGATGCAAATACAATCGCACCTTTCTCGATTGCGCGCTTGGCTGTTGGGACTTCTAGAGCCCAGTTATTGGGGTTCGGATCGACGGAGATTCGGAGAATAGAGAACCCAAGCTGGTTCTGATCATTTCCGAAAGCGGTTTCACGTTGAGCCGGTGTAAGGTCACCAATCCAGACTGGATGATTTATACCGCCAAAACCTTTGATGAGCTGCTTTTCTGAAGCCAAGTTGATGTTGGCATCACTGGCTGCAGATACGTTCGTCGGCGTCAACATCAGGGGTAATGCGGTTAAACAGGCAAGCAAAATATTAACTGACTTTTTCCATTTCAATCTCATCTTCATACTTTACCCTCCCTCGGATTGAGTACTGCATCAACAGCTGATCAAGAAAAACATAAAAATGCCCGCTTGGCAGCAAATGGTATCGCGCATCACACCCCTCCGTCACATAAACTGTGTGCTTGGTCTTGATTTGAAAATTTTACCATATAGCTTGGACAAAAAATACCCTGCAAATTGCAGTTATTTGTAAAAAAATCGCTTTTTTTGCATTAAAGTGACCTGAGAAGATGAAAGAAGCAGCATCCCTTATTGGATGGGTTGAATATGTAAAAAGAGTTTAACAAGTATTGGATTCAGCTCTGATGGAGACTTTTTCTGTTCAGATTTTTTTTAGAATGAATTGGGAGTGCGAGCTTACATAGAAGTGCCCAAGTAATCAAACAATGAGAACACCAAGTATGGAGGAGGATCAGAAGATGATGCGTAAGAATAAAGGACGCCGTTTTTCAGTTGGAATGGGATTTCGATGTTTGGTCTTCCTATGTATTTTAAGTGCTGCCGGAGCGTTAGGGGAAAGGGGGGCTTTGGCCCAGCCGGAGACAAGTACAGCACCTCAGCCCAATCGAATAGCCATCATCATTGATGATGTTGGCAATGATATGAAGGGGACGGCGGAGATTCTGGATATGCCGGTGAAGCTGACCGTAGCCGTGATGCCTTTTTTGCAAACAACGAAACAAGATGCGGTCGCAGCGCATAAAAAAGGGATGGATGTGATTGTACACATGCCGATGGAACCTAAAAAGGGAAGACCGGAATGGCTTGGTCCAGGGGCGATCACTTCCAATCTGACAGACGAACAGGTTCGGGAACGAGTGGAGAAGGCGATTGATGATGTGCCCTACGCCATTGGTATGAACAATCATATGGGTTCCAAAATCACTTCGGATAAACGCATCATGTCCATTGTGCTGGATGTATGCCGGGAACGTGGGTTGTTCTTTGTCGACAGCCGCACTAACTTTCGATCTGTTGCGGGCGAGCTTGCTGCAGCCAAAAATATGCCGCCCGTTGGAAACGACATATTTCTGGATGATCATAATTCAAAAGCACATATTCGGAAGCAGTTCGATCTGGCTGTTCAACGCGCCGTAGATAAGAAAAGCTGTGTTGTCATTGGGCACGTCGGTCATACGGGGTTGAACACCTCAGCCGTTATTTGTGAGTCCGTCTCACGTTTGCAGCATCAGGTGCAGTTCGTGGGTATTGGAGATCTGGTACGGGATGTGTGGCACTGGCAGGCAGCGCCTACACTACCGACAGGTAATAAATGATCCCATCAGCAATAGACTGGGCAATTCGTTTTTGTTCTAACGGATTACTGATTTTGGCCCGATCTGCTGGATTGCTTAAAAAGCCGGTTTCCACAATAACTGCCGGCTGCTTCACGTAATTCAGCATGTAAAAGGGCTTACCCCACACGACTTCACGATGCGTGCCGTATAAGCGGTTCATGGTATCCTGAATGGATTGTGCCAGCAGATAGCTTCGGCCTTCTTTTTGATGAAGAACGACAGGTCCGTGCGTGGCCGAACGTGGACTCCAGTTGGCATGAATGCTGACGACAATATCCGTACTCACTTCTTCACTGAGACTTTTGCGCTGAGCGAGATCCCTGACATGACGTGAGCGGCTGTTCAACCACCTGTTCTCATCACTGAGTGCGTAGTCGCCGAGACGGTTAATGATGACGGCATAACCTTTGCTGCGAAGCAGCAGATATATTTTTTGACTGATCGCCAAATTGATGTCTTTCTCCAGAACGCCTGCTTCAGTCGTGCCGCCGTCAATGCCTCCATGTCCAACGTCAAGCAAAATGACGGGTGCTGCAAAAGCGTGATGGCTGGAGCGATATGCATCCCCATCTGTCATAGGCATAATCGAGGGCTGGTAGACAGAAGGATCTGTGTGAATGGCTGCTGAAGCAGAAGGCATAGCGGGAACACAAAGAAAGTTGATTAACAGAGCCGCTGTCAAGACAAGCAGATTATACATGAAAATGTACACTCCTTCATGGAAATAGGGATTTGAAGCAGATCAGGGACGGGGTGGATACCTTTGGCATTAGACTGTGCATTTTTGTTAATTTCATACACCAATGCACAAAAAAATTGTTTAGATTAATCCCCTCCAGCGCACAATAGTAGTAACGCTGCTTCATCTGAATTTGTGCGGAACAAAGGAGGCTGCAGTATGGCTAAAAGTGATGAGCTTGTCAAATACATTACACAGCGTGTGGTGCATTATATTGACACCCCTAAAGATGAGCGGAAAGAACGGAGAGAGCAGAGCAGAAAGAAAGAACCCTGGACGATGAAGTGGTTTGGCATGATTCCCTTTGCTGTATCGCTGTGGGTCCGCAAAAAGAAAAACAGATCAAGGTAACTGTGTAAACCTGGATTGTCTATTAAAAGATACAAAAAGACGCATTCCTTAAAGAAAGGAACGCGTCTTTTTGTGGATGTTTGTGTTTGACGGTGGGTAAGCAAGGAAAAAGTATATCGGATTGTGTTTGGCAGGAGATTAGAGTTCTTTAGAGTTCATGGTTTCGCAAAAGAAGCTGGGTGCTGCAATTTACGGCCTGGTCATATAAAAACCACCGTCTCGCAGCAGCTGCCTAAGGGGTACATATCGCTCAATTGAGTTAGAACCACCCAGACCGACATAAAAAGCAGCACCTGAGTCTGAGTTCAAATCGGAGTCTGAACCTGAGTTCGAGTTCGAACCGGGACTAATGAGGTTATCCGACCCTTTTTCAGGTGAAGTTTCTGCGTGCCAAAGTTGGTGTCCACTTACCGGCAGAGGACCACCATAGAATAGATTGAGTTCTTCTGCTGCGAAAACGAGTGCACCTGAACTGCTTCCCACAATTTGTGCTTGGACTTGAGAGATCCGCAGCGGTTCTGAAGTCAGCCATGTCAGCTGAAGCGATGGGTCGAATGGCTCCCGTACATGCACAGAACTTGTCGTAAACGTTGATTTAGCAGCATAGATAGGCGAATTCGGATATTTGTTCAGGCTGTCGTGCTCTGATAAACTGCTTGTCTCCAAATGTTCCAACGCAGCGTTTGGCAGCAGATCCCCGTTAGAAGCATCAATATACATATCCATATGATTCGCTCGTGCCACCTTCCAATACGCCAGCAAAGGAGGAGCATAATGACGAGTAACTTTCCAGCCGCCGTTCTGCAGTGTTTTCAGATTTATATGCTGTCGTTCCAAGGCTTGTCCGAGCAATTCGTTATTATACAGGGATTGTTCTCCATGGCCATATTCGCTGAGGATGAGCTGTCCTTGTTCAGTTATGGAGATAATCATATATCCGATCTGCTTGTTTTGTACGCTCGCATACACAAGCCAGCCGTGGGTTCCGGGCCCCAAAGGGAAATATTCCAGCTTGGCTGCAAGCCAGTCCGGATCGGACGTGCCGAGTGCATTGGCCTGCAGCTGTGCATACTGCTCTACAGCGAGGGGTGCTGCAGTGTTTGCCGGTACGGCTGCGTGAGCTGTTGGCCAGAACGAAAAGGTGGCGAAGACAATGAGCACGCTCAGGAAAACGTGCATGCGTTTCTGCATGCTGGTCCGTTCTCTGGCAGAATTTTTTTTCAACATGAACACCTTCTTCCTGATTTCATTGTAGAGGAGAGAACATGCAAAGGATGCTGCAACCTGTCGTTCCGCCCATAATGAATAAACACTACTTTTGCCAGCATTTGCAGGAAAAGTAGTGTCTTCGTCTATCTTAAGTGAAACATGCCGCTGCTGATGGCTGTAACCTTCACTTTGGGTTCGTACTGCCAGATCATCTCGGTCCGCCGTGTTTCATACTGCAGTTTCACTGCTTCACGGTCGATAACGGCTTGTTTTGCTTTTTCCTGCTCGGAGTCAGTACTTTCATCTGTCTGTTCAACAGCAGGTTCGGCCGCCAGTTCCGCATCAGCAGTGACCGGTTTCAGTACACTGCGCACTCGATTATTCACAGAGGGAACGGCCGAAGGCGAGGGGGCTGCTTGGACATTGGCGGATCGGCGGGCACTTGTACGGTTTGCAGAGGATGGTGCACGATCCTTCTCCTTCTCCGTTTCAGCTTCAGCAACCTCGGGCATATCCTCACGCAGTACGGCTTCGTAATAGGCATCGACAACATCCAGTTCGAGCTGCAGCCGTTCCTTGGCTTTGGCCGCCCAGCCATAGTCCAGCTGGCTTAAGTGTCGGGTCAGATGCAGTTCAAGTGCAGCGCCTGCATCGACCAGCGAAATTTTGGGTGCCTGTGCATGCATGTTCTCGGCCAGCCTTGGACTGAGATCCCTCCGGTTCAGCTTGCTGCCGAAGTTCTCGATAATCTCACCTGAGCGTAATGAAATGCCGAGGAAGTGTAATTCTTCCCGTTTCAGATCGCAGGCAAACTCAACTTTGAAACAAACGCCCAGCCAAGGTTCATATACGGCTGGAACCGAGGCCCGAATTTGGCGTTTTGCAGCCTGTTCGAATAGATTGACAAAGGCACCGCCTTCACGGGCCGCGGCAAAAATCTGCTGCAGCCTGCGGCTGCCATATACGACATCTTCCCGTAAAATTCGTCCGGGACCGAGCTGCGGCATGGAGGGTGTGATGCCAAAATAACGCCCGAGAATCGTTTCTTTGGGAGCATTGGAATTGGTCTCAGCTGCAGATGGGGCGGGTTGTGCGGCCTTGGTCTTCGCTTCCGCAGCTTCCATCATCTGCTGATAGGCCTCCGGGTCAAAAACAAACGTAAAAGACATCGTCTCCGGCTCCACGCCTACACGTTCCACAAACCCCCAATAGTAAGGGCGATTGGTTAATGCCTTGTCGGCTTCCGGAGAGAGCTTAACGGTCACATGGGCAGGTGAGCGCTCCATGATCTGACAATCCAGTGCTTCAAGATAGGTCAGGACATAAGCCTGAATCTCATGTGGTGACATCGTCATGGTGTCAGCGGCCTCCTTTTCCAAGATCAAGTTTGGTTATTAGAGGTACCTCATCCGCAACCTCGCGCCGAATCGTATGCAGTGACTGCCCCAGTGAGTCCATTTTGCTGCGAAGTTCCTCTTCGTTCTGGGATTCCAGCATGATCTTGTACAGGCTTTTTTCAATCGATTCCTTTTGCTCCAGCCGCTCAAGAATAACATCCAGCCCGCCGATGACCATCTCAAACATATTAATTTTCTCATGCAGCAAGTTCAGAATATGTTCCTCAATGGTACCTTTGGTGGACAGGTTGAAAATATTAACGTCATTCTGCTGCCCAAGGCGATGGACCCGGCCAATTCGCTGCTCGACCCGCATCGGGTTCCAAGGCAGATCAAAGTTAATCATGTGATGACAGAACTGCAGGTTAATCCCTTCGCCACCTGCTTCCGTGGCAATCATCGCTTGTACACGACCACGGAAGAGGTCCATCATCCAGTCTTTTTTGCCACGGTTCATCCCGCCTCGATAAGGAACGGCAGTAAGTCCGTTATTGCGAAAATAGTTCAACAGATACTCCTGCGTTGCCCGGTATTCCGTGAAAATAATGACTTTCTCATTCATATTACGAATCAGTTCCATCGTTTTCTCGGCTTTTGTATTTTCTTTTATCGCTTTGATATGTGCTACAAGCTCCCAGATTTTATCCCGGAGCGGAGAATCAAGCGGAAGCTTTTTCGATAGATTCACCAGTGTCACGAACACCGCATCCCGGCTGCTGCAGACTTCACGCTGCAGGGTTACGAGGGAGAGCATGCTGCTGAGATTGCCGCCCGCCTCCTGGTACTGGTCTTTAACAAACGAGGTGACCCCGTCATAGAGTGCCTGTTCTTCCGGGGAGAGGCGCAGATCCACGTTCGAAACATTACGCTTTGTGAACTGCACCGGACCTTCGCCGCGTCTGTTGCGAATAATGACTTTGGACAGCTCATCCTTGAGCTGTTCCTGATTTTTGGGAACCCGCTTATCGACGACAAAGTTGGCTGCAAAATCGCCTTGACGACCCAGTTGACCAGGCTTCAGCAGGTTGATCAGATTGAAGAGCTCACTCATATCGTTCTGCACCGGCGTAGCGGTGAGCAGCAGGCAGTATTTTTTGCGTAACTGCAGCATGAATTGATAGTTGGTTGTCTTTTTATTTTTGAGTTTATGAGCTTCATCAATGATGATCATGTCGTAGTCGATACTGAGCAGCATATCCTTATGCGGGTCACGTTTGGCTGTATCCATCGATGCAACGACGACCTCGTTTTGCCAGGAGTAGGCCTTTTTCTGAGCAACTGCAGGAATGCCAAACTTTGAATTCAGTTCACGTACCCACTGCAGTACGAGAGAGGCGGGCACAAGGATTAATACTTTGGATACCAGACCACGGACCATATATTCTTTCAGGATAAGACCGGCTTCGATTGTTTTGCCCAGACCGACTTCGTCGGCGAGAATGGCTCGGCCAGACATTTCAAATAATACTTTACGTGCTGTATCCATTTGGTGAGGAAGTGGAGTAAGACCCTGCAGGTGCTTTAGACATTGAATTTCGTCAAAGTTAGGAATCAGATTCGTTTCTTCAGCCTGAATGCCCAGTTGAAAGAGCCGATAGTCTCCCCAAGGGCCGCCTTTATCTAATCGCGATTCCAGCTGCGTCAGCCAGCTGCGATCAAACTCAAGAGGTACAGGTAACTCGGCTGCAGGTTGATTGGTATGCTGCGGATTTTTCCGGTTCATGATGCGGACCTCCCCTGCCATTCTATGGATGTTGAACTTCACTTTGACATAAGCCGTCGAAGCAGCTCGTGTGAAAAGCTCATTCAAAATATAGATGACGTTTTATTCGTAGGTAATAGTATGGACGAAGGAGAGGCAGTTCATAACTCATATTGGAATTCCGTTTGCTGCGGAGAATGTTATCGATCAGACGGATCAGATCGTCCTGTAAATTGCACAACATTCGTAAGAGATAACGTGATGATTTAGAGAAATTAGTTGAGTACAGCACCATGATCAAAAGAGTTTATAATGGAAATTCGATGGAAAATCAATATATGGTGTACTATAATGGATTAATATCACTATATGTAGTGATTGTGCATATTTTATTCGCAGGAGAAGAACGTTGTCAGTGGAAATATTTAATTCCGGGGAGGCTGCGTGTAACCATGACATCCAACACACAAATGGTTCATCCAGAAGATAATCAGGAGAATAAGCCGCATGCTGTTACAAACAACATGAAGCCGCTGCACAAGCTGGAAGGACTCAGCGAAAAGATATTTCTGGATCGTTACGCATGGAAAGACGCTGATCCGCATCATGCAAAAGTCGGGGATGTTGTGCTTGTTTTAACGAAGGATGATCCCAAGTTTCCAATGAAGGAAGTCGGGGAGATTGTGGAACGACAGGGGCCGCATGTCAAAGTACGGACACGAAGCGATGTAATTGTAGAAACGGATGTCGAGAAACTGACACTTACTATAGAGAAGACACCGGAAGAAATGTGGGATCGATTGGCGAAAGCTATCGCTTCCGTTGAATCAACCCCTGAGAAGCGGACATATTGGGAGATGAAGTTTCGTGCGGTGCTGGACGATTGGAAACTGGTTCCTGGTGGCCGTATTGCTGCTGGTGCAGGGGCCAGTGATGAGCTGACGCTCTTTAACTGTTATGTCATTCCTTCTCCACAGGACAGCCGCAGCGGCATTATGAAGACATTAACCGAAATGACCGAGATTATGGCGCGCGGCGGAGGTGTAGGTATTAATCTGTCTTCACTTCGTCCTCGGCGGGCTGTGGTGAAAGGGGTTAATGGCTCGTCCAGCGGATCTGTATCCTGGGGTGGATTGTTCAGCTATACGACAGGGCTGATTGAACAGGGCGGCAGTCGCCGCGGTGCGCTCATGCTGATGATGAATGACTGGCACCCGGATGTGCTTGATTTTATTACAGTTAAACAAACGATGGGGCAGGTGACCAATGCCAACCTGTCCGTCTGCGTGAGCAATGCATTTATGGAAGCCGTGAAGCAGGACGATGATTGGGAGCTAGTTTTTCCCGATACCCGTGATCCGGATTATGACACGGTGTGGGATGGCGATCTGTCTAAATGGAAGGAAACAGGCCATGAGATCGTCCCATACCGTACAGTGAAAGCACGCAAAATATGGCATACCATTATTGAATCGGCGTGGAAATCAGCGGAGCCTGGCGTAGTATTCATGGAATACTACAACCAGATGTCCAACAGCTGGTATTTCAATCCAATCATATGTACGAATCCGTGTTTCCACCCTAAGACAAGAATAACGACTCAATATGGGCTTATAACCATTGAAGATCTGTATAAAAGAACAGCAGGAGAGTCCTTTTTGGTAGGGACGGATCATCGGCTTATTAAACAGGCCGATGTTGTTGGTGGTCATTCATATGAAATACCTGGATTGCATATGACACCAGCAGTCGTGTTTCCAACGGGAAAGAAAGAGACCCTTACCATACATTTACAAAATGGAATTGAAATCAGTGTGACTCCCGAGCATCAGCTGTACACCAAATCCGGATGGAAACAAGCCAAAAACCTCAATTCCGAAGACGATGTGTATATTCAGTCAGGAGAAGGCAGATTTGCAGAGGACGATCGACTAGGAGCAGAAGGGGGATTATTTCTAGGATGGTACGTCGGTAATGGATGGGTTTCTGCCCGTGGGACAGTAGGTATGGTTTTCGGAGCTGATGATGAAGAGGTTATAGCACATCTTGTTGATGCCGGCGAGAAAATTTCAGGAATAAGGGCAGAGATTGGTCAAAGAACAAATGGAACAAAGCAGGTCTGCTGGCGGAGGAAACACTTGGTTTCGCAACTGGCAGATATCGGGGTGACTTTATCAGAAGGACCGGAGAAAGAGGTACCCGAATTGATATTTACTTCTTCGAAAAAAACGGTGACAGCATTTTTACAGGCTTTGTTTAGCGCGGATGCTGCAGTATATGAAAGAGATGAAGCGCATCATTCAGTAAGCTTAACTTCCACTTCCAAGAAGCTGCTTCAGGGTGTTCAGCTGCTGCTATTGAATTATGGAATTAATAGTTCTATTTATGCTCGAACTGAATCTCCACAATTTTTATTTGATTACACGACAAAAGGTGGGAAATGTAGGAATTACCGGAGTAAAGGAGACTGTGAGTTAATTATCTCGGGTAACAATCTTCTTTGCTTCAAAGAAAAAATAGGTTTTAACTATGCTGCGAGGAAACAACAGGCTCTGGAGCGAATTGCAAAACCGTCAAATAAGCCGGAAAAGTTTATGTCGAGAGTTAAAACGTTGGAAAAAGGAGAATACGTCACGGTATATGATATTACAGAGCCAGTTACACATTCCCTGCTTGCTGGTGGAATTGTGGCTCATAACTGTGGAGAACAGGGCCTTCCAGGTTGGGGAGTATGTAACTTGTCGGCGATCAACCTGTCCAAATTTTATGATGAAATGAATCGAGATGTGGCGTGGGATGAGCTGGCGGAAACAATACGCATCTCGGCCAGGTTCCTGGACAATGTCATTGATGCGACGCCGTATCATTTTGAAGAAAACCGGTTAAATCAACAGCGTGAACGCCGCGTGGGCCTCGGCACGATGGGACTGGCGGAGCTGATGATTAAGCTTCGTATCCGTTATGGCAGCCCAGAGTCGCTTGATTTTCTCGATAAACTGTACGGATTCATGGCTAAAGAGGCTTACCTGGCCTCGGCGGAGATGGCTGCAGAGAAAGGAGCGTTTCCTGCGTTTGAGATTGAACCTTACTTGCAAAGCGGATTCATGAAACAGATGACCGCAGTGTACCCTGAGGTTGAAGAGGCGATCCGTGACAAAGGGATTCGTAACGTGACGCTGATTACTCAGGCGCCTACGGGCAGCACCGGAACGATGGTGGGCACGTCCACCGGCATTGAGCCGTATTTTGCCTTTAAATATTTCCGTCAGAGCCGCCTCGGTTACGATGAGCAGTTTGTACCGATTGCCCAGAACTGGCTGGAGCAGCATCCCGGTGAACCTCTCCCAGATTATTATGTCACAGCGATGGACCTCTCGGCTGAAAATCATATTCGCGTTCAGGCCGCCATCCAGAAGTGGGTAGATAGTTCGATCTCGAAAACGGCGAATTGTCCGGCTGATTTTACGGTAGAAGATACCGCAAAGCTGTATGAGCTGGCCTTTGAATTAGGCTGTAAAGGGGTAACAATCTACCGGGATGGCAGCAGGGATGTGCAGGTGTTGTCCACGTCCAAAAAAGAAGAAACCTTGGCGGTGGACCAGAACGCGGAGGCTGCCGAGAAAATAGACTCCATGAACACAGATGAGAAAACAAGCCAAATCGGGATGGACAAAGAGGACTTTAGAAACCGGGCAGCTGAGCTTATCTCGGCAGCCCGTTCGGTGCCAATGGATCAGAGTACAAGGACGTCCGTCTCGCCAGAGCAAGCTGCAGGTGTCGTCGACAAACAGTACAAACGTCGTCCGCAGGTGCTGCGCGGAGCAACGTATAAGATCAATACGCCATTTGGTATGGCTTATATTACGATTAATGATCTGGACGGAACACCAGGTGAGATTTTCCTTAACGTGGGCAAGGCAGGCTCGGACGTGTTTGCTATGGCTGAGGCGTTGGGCCGGGTATGTTCTCTATTCCTGAGATATGGAGATCACGGTCATAAGGTGGAACTGTTGATCAAACATCTAAAGGGCATCGGCGGTTCAGGAGCGATTGGCTTCGGAGCGAATCGGGTGGAATCCATTGCAGATGCCGTGGCCAAAGCGCTGGAAAGCCATGTGCAGACGAATGAGGCGCAGCGCACGGAAGATGCAGTCGAAACGCCGCACGAGAAAAAGGACGAAATGAAGGAAGTACTGCACAGCACAAAGACACCAAGTTCATATTCAAACGACACGGTGGGTGAGGAGCAGCATACTTTTAACAAATCGATTGACTTATGTCCATCATGCGGGTCGGCGTCCCTGATCAATATTGAGGGCTGCAAAACTTGCGGTACCTGCGGGTACAGCAGGTGTAACTGAGCTTGATTTAACATCAAATTAAGCATCGAACAAAACATCGGACAAAACATCGAACAACGCATCGACAATACAATAGAGTATGACCATTTACCAAGACGCGGCAGCATGTGTTCATGCTCCCGTCTTTTTCTTTTGCAGGAAATGGCTGAATGATTGAATCTATCGAATACATTATATAACTTATTTTGTATTATTGTGTTAATCTATATTTGTATTCATTTTTGCAAGGTGGTGAAATAGAAACATGGAGGCGCTGCTAACATTAAAAGAAGCTTCTAAGAAATATGGTAGTCGAGAGATTTTAACAGATATTTCGCTCACGATTCGTCAAGGGGAATGTAATATTGTAAGAGGAGGCAATGGATCCGGGAAAAGTACGATGCTCCGAATGGTAAGTGGACTAATTCCATTAACGTCCGGACAGAGACTGCTTAAGCATTCCGATATCGTGATTGGATATACACCTGACCGATTATCAAAACTAAGAATGACTTCGACGGAGTATTTAACTCACATGGGAAGAATATCTGGCATTCCTAAAAGAGAGCTGAAAGATCGCATCAGGGAGCTGCATGTTTTTTTTAATCTGGAACAAAATGAGCATGTAAAGATGAGTCAATTTTCAAAAGGAATGCTGCAAAAAACAAATCTAATGCAGGCGATGATGAAGACGCCGGATATTCTCGTATTGGACGAACCTTTCTCGGGCTTGGATAAAGAATCCACCGGGCATTTGGTTCATTCTCTGAAGAAAATTAAAGAAGAAGGGACATCCATTTTGGCAGCTGTTCATGATCCTTTATTAGCAGGTCAATTGGAAAGTAACACGTATTGGATCCGTCAAGGGAGACTAAGTGAGGAGAATAGAAGCATTGCTGCAGAACAGAAGGCTGTGTATTTTGAACTAGAAGGGATGATAGATCGGGACATCATGGATCACCTACTTGAATTCTTCCCGGACATTACATATAAAAGCAGTGAAAGCGGGCATCTGGTCCTGACCTTGATGTATGAAGATTATCGTGGATTTTTACCCGAATTTATCAATAAAGGCGGAGAGATTGTCAGCTTAACAAGAAAGGAACTGGAACTGAGCTTATGATCTCAATCATATCCTATGTACATACCTGTTTCATGCGCTCTTATCGCTATGGTCCGCCTGTTTTTGTTTTCTTTATGGGTATCCTATTCGTGTATAGTGTCGTTCCTAACCCGGTCATGGCTAGTTATGCATTTTCCACAACATTTATATTTATTATTGCTGCTGTGATTTGTTATACGTTGATTGATATTGAAACGACAAATCAGGAAGCGGTGACTGTACTGCACAGCGGCAGTCTAGTCAAACTTTATCTTTCAAAATTGCTGTATGGCTGGCTTTTTACGATTCCTATGGCGGTTTATGCCGTTCTTTATCCAGCCCTGTTTCAGAAGTTTGATCGAAACCCGAGTATGGAAGAGTTAGGCATGTCCCTGATCTATCATATGGTTTCATCGTGGCTCGCAGTCGCTTTGACCTGCTGGTTTAGTTCCAAGTTTATTCGTTCTCGTGTTATGTCTTTTTTAATGCTCAGCGTTCTCATTGTTATTACACTTTCAGTTCAAGGTATAGAACATGTTTTGCCAGAGGGATTCAAATCATTGATCGTACTGCTGCCTCCTCTAAATGATACGATAAATGTACTGGTTAATTATGATTCACAGACTGCACTTTATAAGCTATGGGTAACCATTCCACCAATCGTATATGGTGCTGCTGCAGCAGGTGGATTTCTTTTTATGATTCACAGGCGGAAGCTGGATTCCATGCCCTGATGTTGAAAATCGTTTACAAGAAATGGTTCATCCGTTCCACCTCCAGAGTCCTAGGCTGGAAGAAGCAATTATGAGCAAAACTTTCAATCCGGTTCCGGATCGGTTTATAATGGATAGTGGCTGCTGAGCAAGTCGGCAGCTTTTTTCGATTTAACGGGTTATTCAAGAGAGCCGGAGTGCAGGCAATATTGTATTCCTTCAGGCCTCAGGTAATTTTGTCCAGCCGAGCCAAAGCACTATATTAAACATTGAATATAGAGTATGATTTTACAGCTGGTTATGCTGGCAGGAAAGGTTACATCCCTTAAACGGGTCTGTAACTATTCTTGTAAATTGTAGAGATACTCTTAGGGGTATAATGCTAAATGTTATCGTGATTACGCGAATAAATATAGTTAATTCATAATCTATACAACTAAATCTATAGGCAGTTCGTCTTCTTTATGTTGTAAATGAAAGATGGAAGGTGCAGCACGTATGTCAATAACAACCAGAACGATTGAAAGATTCAGGATGCCCCGATCTCCATGGATGTGGACTCGCAGCAGCAAGGAGGGGCGCACATGTCACAATCAGTGAATACGAAGAGACATATGAACGGGCTGGATGGCTTGCGGGCCATCGCGGTAATCGGCGTAATCGCTTATCATCTGAACTTGGATTTTATTCCGGGCGGTCTGCTCGGTGTAGGTATATTTTTTGTTCTGTCCGGCTATCTGATTACGGATATTTTATTATCTCAGTGGCGTGAGCACGGGCGCATCGCACTAGGTGATTTTTGGTTAAGGCGGTTTAGACGCCTGCTGCCTGGTATGCTGACCATGACATCGGTAGTCATGCTCTGGCTGCTGTGCACAGACTCCTCCCGGCTTGCTTCACTGCGAGGGGATATCGTGTCCGGTGTTGCGTACATAAGCAATTGGTGGTATATCTTTCACCATGTTTCCTATTTTGAAAGTTTCGGTCCGCCATCTCCTTTTGGACATTTCTGGTCCCTGGCCGTGGAGGAGCAGTTTTATCTGGTCTGGCCTCTGCTGCTGATTGCAGCCATTGTGCTGTTCAAGAGGAAAGGATGGCTGGTCGTCTTTATTGTGGTGGCGGCTGAACTGTCTGCTGGCGCAATGGCCATCATGTATAATCCGGATCTGGACCCAAGCCGAGTATATTATGGAACTGACACCCGTGCATTCGCGCTGCTTGCGGGTGCTGCATTAGCTGTAGTCTGGCCCAGCCGTAAGCTGCCGAGCACACTGTCCGGGTTGAATCGGCTCGTACTGGATGGAACTGGACTTGCTGCTCTTGCAGTGCTGATCTATATGATGTTGAACACGAGTGAGTATGATTCCTTTCTGTATCAGGGGGGGATGGTGCTGCAGGCGGCAGCTGCTGCTGTTCTCGTAGCTGTACTTGCTCACCCTTCATCCATGCTGGCACGTATGATTGGTGCAAAACCTCTGCGCTGGATCGGTGAACGTTCGTACGGGCTGTATCTATGGCATTATCCGGTTATTGTACTGACCAGCCCAGCTGTAGATACCGGGGGTGCACATCCTGTGCGCATGCTGCTGCAGGTGATTGCGACAATCGTACTTGCCTCCATGTCGCTGAAATATATTGAAAATCCAATTCGGCATAACGGATTCCGTCATTCCTTTTCCAAGTTATGGGGTAGAGGGCGGACCTCCCTTATTCCCCGTCATGTCTGGTGGAAACGAACAGGTCTGTTAATGACAGTTCTGTTGTTGTGTTATACCGTGTCACAGACGGTGCTTCCTGCAGCAGCTAATTCAGATTCCCATTCAGTATCCATGTCTACCGTATTAAACGGAGATCAAACGGCTGAGGAACAGGGACAGAATGTGATGCCGATCACAACCCAATCTTCAGATTCTGGAGAAAAGAATAACGATACCCAAGGAGAAGCCCAATCAGGGTCTGAGGGTAAAACAGATGCAGGCAGCAAGCCGGAAACTGGTTCTGCAGCAGGTTCGAAATTACCTGAGCCAGGTGATTCACCCAGCGATAACGGAGATCAGGATGGCTCAGCCGGGAACAAACCGGATTCGAATTCACAAGATTCCTCCGGTTCCAAGCAAGGTAATCCTGCAGGTAATGCATCGGATTCAGGCAAAAAAGATGAGCCGTCAGTACCTGTCATACAGGATGGAAAAGTCGAATATACGATTATCGGAGATTCGGTTATACTGGACGCCAAACCTTATTTGGAACAGAACATATCCCGGGTCTATGTCGATGGCCATGTTGGCCGCCAGATGTGGCAGGCCGGGGATGTTCTGAAAGGTCTGAAGCGTAATCACCGAATGGGCAGCCAGGTAGTACTGGAGCTCGGAACGAATGGTTCGTTTAATTCCAGAAATTTGAATGCTGTACTTGATGGATTGAAGGATAAAACCCGGGTATATCTGGTCACCGTACGTGTACCGCGGCCTTGGGAACGGGTAGTCAACAAGGCACTGAACGATGCTGCCTCCAGCTACAGTAACGTTTCCTTGATCGACTGGAATCAGTCAAGTGAAGGTCATGACGAATATTTTGAGAAAGACGGGGTGCATCTCACCGCCGAAGGTTCTGAAGCTTTTGCAGCACTTGTAAAGAGCAGTCTTCAATAACAGATTGATCTGCCAAGCAGACGAGCTGACTCTTGAACTCATCTAATTATTTATCTCTTCTTCCATTAATCATGCGGCATGGTTATATTCATAAGCTTACTTTCATTTGTAGAATAGCTCTTGCTGGGGCAATGTTATCGAGTAGATTTTTAACTTGTTGACATGTTCCTGGTGGGGGCTTTTTTTGTGATGTGCGGCGGGAAGCCGATATTATTCACCCCTGTATCCGCGGATCGTCACCTTCCATCATGATAGCGTTACCATTTACAATTACAGGTATCCGATGCTCAAGGGGGAGTATAAAAATGTTGAAAAGATGGTTTGCAGGCGTACTGGCATTGACCTTGTTCACTGTAATTCTTGCAGGGTGCACAAGTGGTGATTCATCCGAAGCAGGTGGCGGTGGAGACAAAGTCGCGGTGACGATCTGGCATAACTGGACCGGGCAGGATGCCAAGGCAGTGGCGATGCGCCAGATTATCGAAGATTTCCGCACGGCGCATCCGGACATCGAAGTGGTAGATGAAGGACTGCCGACGGATGGGCTGAAAACAAGACTGCGTACAGTTGCTGCTGCAAATGAGATGCCGGATCTCTTTGTGATGTGGCCGGATGCGATGACGAAAGAGTTTGTAAAAGGGGATCTGTTACAGCCAATCAATGCGGAACTGGATGCGAAGCCGGAATGGAAAGACAATTTTATTCCAAATGCGCTGGATGGATATACGGTAGATGGAAATATTTATTCCGTTCCGATGAATCTCGCACCGAGTTCTTTTATTTATTACAACGAAGCATTGTTCAAAGAGCATAATGTGAAGGTGCCTGGAACCTGGGCTGAACTGGAGAAGGCGGTCGCTTCGTTTAACGAAAAAGGAATCATCCCGATGGCTCTCGGCAACAAAACGAACTGGGTCGCTCAGTCTACTATTTTCAGTACGCTGGCTGACCGGGTGACGGGTACAGACTGGTTTTTGAAAGCGGCGGCTCAGGATGGGGCAAGCTTCACAGACCCGGAATTTATCGAAGCGTTGAAGAAAATGCAGGAGCTTGGCAGTATCAAGGCTTTCCAGGACGGATTTAACAGCATCGATGAAACGCAGATGATGCAGCTGTATTTTCAAGGAAAAACAGCGATGGTGATGAATGGCGGATGGGCCCTTGCGAACCTTGTCAACAATGCGCCGGAAGAGGTGCTGAACAGTACGCATATTACGATTCTGCCTCCTGTCGAAGGCGGCAAGGGTGAGCCAAGAACAACGTCAGGCGTCGTTGGAACAGGTCTTGGCGTAAGTAAAAAGCTAAGCGGTGCTCAGAAAGAGGCTGCAATGGAGCTGTTCTATGCACTGGCTGGGCCGGATGGTCAGAAAGCTACGCTGGACAGCAGCACACTGGTCAGTTACAAGATTGAACTTGATAAAACGAAAGCACATCCACTGTTTGTGGAACTGTATGATCTGATGCAGGAAGTGAAAATCACGCCGGTATACGATTCCAAATTAGGGTCAGCCACGGTTGAGGTGATTAATAACGGTCTGCAGGAGCTGCTGATGGGCGGCAAAGCGGAAGACATTGCAGGCCGAATTCAGGCAGCGCAAGCTGGTGCGATGAAACAATAGACGGTGCTGGATGCTTATTGCGAATACAGGTTCGTTCCCCTTCCCGGCAGGGGAGGGGTTTTCTAATAGAGGGGAAGTGAACAGATTGAACGCATTGCGAAGTCGGCGTTTTATTATGCTGGGGCTGGCCCCAGCCGTGATCATCTATGCATTGTTTGTGTTTGTGCCGGTTGTATGGTCCGCGTACTACGGCTTCTTCAACTGGTCGGGCATTGGAGCATCCACGTATATCGGTTTGAACAACTATGTAGAAATCTGGAACGATACAATCTTCTGGCGCGCTCTGAAAAATAATGTGATTTTTGTGCTGGCTTCGGTTTTTGGCCAGATTCCACTTGCGCTCATGCTGGCGGTAATGCTGCATAAAAGCAGCCCGCTGCAGCGATTTTTACGCTCGGCTGTATTTTTGCCGATGGTCTTGTCTACGGTTGTGATCGGGATGATCTGGCAGTACATCTATCATCCGCAGATCGGCATTCTTAACTTCCTGCTGGATGCGCTGGGACTGGAGAGCTGGAAGCTGCAGTGGCTCTCGGATGCAAAGATCGCTATATTTTCACTCGTACCGCCGCTCCTCTGGAGTTTTGTAGGACTTTATCTGATTATCTTCATCTCTGCGCTGCAGAACATCCCGGGTGAAATCCATGACGCGGCCAAAATAGACGGCGCATCGGGAATACGCAAATTGGTTTCCATCTCCCTTCCGATGATATGGGGCACGGTTCAGGTCGCCATTATATTGTGTATTTCCGGCAGTCTGAAGTCCTTTGATCTGGTTTACATCATGACCAAAGGCGGTCCTGCCCATGCAACAGAGCTGCTGGCAACATATATGTACAATTCGACTTTTACAACATACCGATATGGGTTCGGCAGTGCAATCTCGACAACGATTGTTCTGATTTCCCTGCTGCTCATCGGAACAAGCCAGTGGGTGACCAGCCGCAAACGCAAAGAGAACCGATAGAAAGGAGTAAGCTCATGCGAGGAACACCAGTACCTATGCCAGCACCACGAGGCCGCACAGGACATACCGTTCGCCGGATTCGCAGCGGATTCGTTTGGACGCTGCTGACGGTCTATGGTATTTTAACATTGTATCCGTTTTATTGGCTCGTCATCAGTGCCTTCAAAACAAATGAGGATTTCTACAGCAGGCCCTTCGGTCTACCAGCTCACTGGAATGCGGCCAATTTCACGAATGCCTGGCAGAGTTCGAAGCTTGGAACTGCCTTTGGCAATTCGCTAACGGTATCGATTGGATCACTAATCTTGACACTGTTTATCGCAGCCCTGGCTTCGTTCATACTGGCACGATTTCAGTTTCGCTGGAAAGGACTAATCATGACCTTTTTCGTTGTAGGCATGCTTATTCCGATTCACAGCACGCTCGTTCCGTTATTTATTTTGATGAAACAAATGTCCCTGCTTAATACGTATTGGGCATTGATTCTGCCGTATACTGCGTTTGCACTGCCTACGGCAATTTTTGTGCTAACAGCTTATCTGGTCAGCATTCCCCGTGACATTGAAGAAGCGGCATTTATGGATGGAACGGGTCTATGGGGGCTCTTCACCCGGATCATGCTTCCCATGTCGCTGCCTGCACTTTCAACCGTGACCATATTAAGTTTTCTGCATGCGTGGAATGACTTTTCTTTTGCCCTTGTATTTATCAATAAAACCGGATTGAAAACGTTACCGCTTGCCATTGCAAATTTTGCAGACGGATATCAGACCGATTATGGTTTAACACTTGCTGCCATGACCTTGTCTGTCATTCCAACGATTATTGTATATCTGATTTTTCAGGAACAGGTCATGAAGGGGATGACAGCAGGTGCAGTCAAAGGGTAAGCGAAAGCGCATCCAAAGGAGGAACCGAGTTGGTTCGCTGGCTTACATCTTCACTGCAGCGTAAGCTGTCCATTGTTGTGACAGCTTCAATGATTGTGCCGCTGCTGGCACTTGGAGTATTTGCTTTTCTATTCTCTTCACGGATTACCGAGGAGAAAACAAAATTATCGGGGATGGATACGCTAAAGCAGGTCGAGGCGAACCTTCGCTATATGCTCCAGGATGCCGAAAATTTATCAATCTTCCTGATCGGAGAACGGGATATACAGCAGTATCTGAGCCGTAATGAGGATCATGAACTCGATCGTATAGACATTTTGGGCAGAATGACCAACTTGGCCGCATCCAAAAAATATATCGCCAACATTGCGATTTACCCCGGGCGTTTTGACGCTGCCCTTTCAACGGCTGCCTGGTATGAGCCGGATGGCGCAGATCTCTTTTATGGGCCTTTTTCCGGCCAAAGTACCGGTAGAGAAACAGATAAACGGTGGACGGGAGTGTATTCCGTTCGAAATTATGCGGGCATTCAAAATGTGATTACGTTAATTCGGCCAATCCGCAGCATTCACGATTATCGCACGCTGGGCTGGCTGGCGATCAGTCTGGATGAAAAAGTAATCTCGAAAGGTTGGCCCGCACTGGGATTGGGCAAGGGTGAAGGCAGACTGGAACTGATCGGAACCGCCGGAGAGATATTATCCTCCATGAACAAGTCCAGACTCGGACTTCATATGTCTGACATCGAACCTGGACTTTTGACACGTATTCAGAAGGGAAGCGGGGGCACGACAACGTATGGCGAGGGAGAGCAGCGGCGTACCGTGCTGTATTATCCCGAGAAATTGACGGGTTGGATGCTGGTTGGCACGGTTCCTTACGAACAATACCGGTCTGAGAATAGCTATATTTTGATTTTGACTGTTATTGCAGTTGCCCTGTCTGCCCTGATCAGCGGCGGCCTGGTCTGGTTTACGGTTCGCAGAATCACGAGACCGCTGCTTTTGTTAACCAGGCATCTCTCACGAATAGACCCAAAGCGTCCACTGCCCTTATTTCGATCGGAAAGTGATGACGAGATTGGCAAGCTCGGCGAGAGCTACAATCTGCTTGGTGCGCATATCGATATGCTGAAGGAAGAGATCATTCGTGGTGAAGCACGCAAAAAAGAAGCAGACCTGCGTGTGCTTCAAGCACAGATCAATCCTCATTTTCTGTATAACACACTCTCCTCCATTCATTGGATTGCACTGATGTCCAAAGAAAACCGAATTGCAGATATGGTGGAGGGACTGAGTGATTTTCTGCGAATCAGTCTGAACCAGGGACAGGATTACTGCCCGGTTGCGCAGGAAATCGCGCATATCCGTCATTATGTACGGGTGCAGTCCATCCGTTTCCCGGATCAGTTTGTGCTTCATTACATTGTTGACCCTGCATTGGAGCAGCAAATGATGCTGAAACTGCTGCTGCAGCCCTTGGTGGAGAATGCAATGATTCACGGGATTCAGAAGGCGGGGAATCAGGGCACGATCACCATAATGATTCAGAAGGATCATGTGTACAAGCGAATGAACGTACTGGTGCTGGACGACGGGGCAGGGATGACGGCGGACAAGCTGAAGCAGCTGCAGGCAGGCCTGATTCCTGAAGATGAGAGCGGTTTAATTTCATCTGATCGTCCTTTACACGGAGAGCGGCTGGAACACCCTCTGTCTGTAGGAGGCTATGGTCTTCGCAATGTGAATGAACGGCTGCTGCTTCATTATGGAAGGGATGCGCTGCTTGAAGTTCACAGCAGAGAGGGCGAGGGCACCCGGATTTCGTTCTCCATACCAATCCTGGAGGAATCGCCATGAGATTATTAATTGTTGATGACGAAGTCATTATACGTACAGGACTCGCCAGTGTCATTGCCTGGCACGAACTTGGTATCGAGCTGCTGCATCCTGCTGCTTCGGCAGAGGAAGCTTGGTCACGCTTAAGCGAAGAGCGTCCACATATCCTGATGACGGATATTCGAATGAATGGCAGATCAGGGCTGGAACTGGCAGAAGCAGCACTGGATCTGTTACCGGAGCTGGAGGTCATTATTTTATCAGGTTATGATGATTTCAGTTACGCCCAGCAGGCTATTCGTAACGGGGTTACGGACTATCTGCTCAAAACGAGTAAACCGGAAGAGATTATCAAAACCGTGCTGCAGGCCAAGAGCAGAATTACAGAACGCTGGGCAGCGAAGTCCCAAGAGGGAAAGCAGTTACGCGAGAACCGGGAAAGGCTGTTTGCGAGCTGGGTAATTGAAGGCAATACCGAGTCTGGTGTCTGTCCTGCTTTTTTGGAGTTTGATACAGATCAGGCGGACATCTTCTCATCCATGCGGGAGGAGAGCTGCCGTGAACGATCCATAAGCAGACAGGTTGTCCTGATTCAGGCATCAGGTTGGAACCGAGCCTCGGATGCGCTGCTGCGATTTGCTGTGCAAAATATGCTCGAAGATGTCCTGCCTGACGCTGTGGCACAGGTTGAGAAGCAGCATATTGTCTGTATACTGCCTTATGCCGCAGCACTGGACAGAAGTGGATACAGGCTTGAGGATGGGATTAACCGAGTGGAACAGTGGTTGAAATGTTCCCTTCGTGCTGCTGCGGGTGAGCCTGTTCAAAAATCTGTTGAGCTTCACCACAGCTATCAGACCGCGCTGGCGGCCTATCGTTATCGCGGACTCACAAATGCCAAAGTGTGGCGGTATGAGCAGATCAGCGACCGGCAGGGCGGCAAGACCGTGCTGACTCAGGAGGAGGAAACGGTACTTGGCCGTTTGCTGATGGACAATGATCCCGTCACACTGACGGTATGGACTCGTGAACTCGTTATAAGTTTGATTGCCGAATCTGATGTTACACCCGGATCGTATACGGCCTGTCTGCACTCAGCTCTCATCGCCGGGCACCGCTGGTTCGCTCGAACGCTGCAGGCTATTGGACGTGAACAGCCTGCACGGCTTAAGCCATGGACGCCGGAGCCGGATAAGGATGCTGCGGCGCTGGGTGATGAGCTTTTTCACCATTTATACGATCTGATGCATACGTATCACAGCCGCTTGGGACAGGGGCAGGCTGCACATGTGCAAAAGGCGATTGGTTATATTGAATCTTCACTCACACAGGATATCAGTCTGCAGCAGGTAGCTGGGCAGATTCATCTGCATCCGGGACACCTCAGTGAGCTGTTTAAAAAAGAAATGGGCGTGACCTTTGGAGACTTTGTCACGGATATGCGAATTCGACGAGCGATGGATATGCTCGCCGTGTCACCAGCCAAAGTGAGTGAGATTGCAGCCGTCAGCGGATACGACGATGTGAAATACTTCAGCAGACTTTTCAAAAAGCATACAGGCAAGACCCCCAGTGAATACCGGGAACAGGCACTCGTATTTAAATCTTCAGGCAGCTAGGTGAGAGGAGCGAGGGGATATGGTGAACGTTCGACGTTCAAGTCAGGATTTGTCAGGACAATGGAGGATACAGCATTACGAGGTTGGGGAAAAGGGGGCGATGGATGCTGCAGCAGCCGCACTGGATGACCGGTTTTGGATCGGGGCAGCCGTGCCTGGAGATGTTCATGGAGCACTTGCAGCGCGCGGCATTATCGATCCGCCTTATTTCGGGCATAACGATGCCAAGAGCCGCTGGATCGAGCAGAAGGAGTGGTGGTACCGTACTACCTTTAACCTTACAGATGTGGACGCCTCATCGGAGGAACATATTGAGCTGGTATTTGAAGGGCTGGACACGTTTGCTTCGATCTATGTAAATGGTCATGAGATCGGTACAACGGCTAATATGCTGATGTCGCATACGTTTGATGTGACTCGTGTCGTGCGAAATGGCTGGAATGCGATTGCGGTTCGGTTCGACCCACTCCATCTACATCACCGCGACAAAGAGCTGTTTGACTGGTCCTCGTATACCAAAGAACGTCCGTGGCTGCGCAAAGCCGCGATGAATTTTGGCTGGGATTGGGGGCCGCGCATGGTTACCGTGGGGATTTGGGGGGCGGTACGCCTGGAGCGCAGCACGGTTGCGAAGCTGGAGAATGTCTATGCCCGGACCGAACGGATAAGCAAGGAACAGGCTCAAGTCCATATAACGGCTGCTGTGCGCTCTGTGCTGTCTTATCGCGACAGGCAAAAGCGTACACAACCTGTCGTTATGACTTGTGATATTCGACTCTTGAACGACCGTGGTGACACCGTGGCAGGAGCCGATTCATGGCCTGTGGCCGATGGGGAAACGGATGCGGTGTTACATGTTTCCGAACCTCGCTTATGGTGGACTCATGATCTGGGCGAGCCTTACTTGTACACACTGGAGGTTACGCTCTATGCGGACGGGCAGGCTTTAGATCAATACCGTCAGCCCTTTGGTATACGGACACTGGAGCTGGCGCTTAACAATGAGCAGGGGGAGAACCGTTTTGCTTTTATCCTGAACGGTGTCCAAATATATGCTAAAGGGGCGAACTGGATACCTGCGGATCAACTGATTGGCACCATCCCGAATTCACGGTACAGAGAGCTGGTTGAGCTGTCCGTGGAGGCACATATGAACATGCTGCGTGTGTGGGCAGGCGGCATCTATGAGAAGGACGTATTTTACGATGAGTGTGATCGTCAAGGTGTGCTCGTTTGGCAGGATTTTGCGTTTGCCAATGCACTGTTTCCGGATTTTAACCGTGATTTTATGGATCTGGTGCGGCAGGAGGTCACAAATAATGTACTTCGACTGCGGAGCCGGGCTTCCCTGGCCCTCTGGTGCGGCAACAATGAGATTGACTGGCTGTATGACATGAAAACCGCAAGCGGTGATATCACCAGCCCATTCTATGGGGAATTGATCTATCACGAACTGATCCCGGAGCTGCTGGAGCAGCTTGATCCGTCCCGTCCGTACTGGCCATCCTCGCCTTATGGCGAAAGTCACGGACAGGATGCGAATGATCCGGACACCGGGGATCGTCATAACTGGCAGGTGTGGCACGGGTCGGTATACCCGAGAAAATACGGAGAAGTACCGATTCTGGATTACAGCATTGAAGGAGTCACATTTAAAAATTATAAAAAAGATGAAGCTCTGTTCAGCAGTGAGTTTGGTATGCATGCTTCGGCCAACCGGTATACATTGGAGAAAAATATGCCTGCAGACCAGTTTTACTGGGGCAGCCCCGAGATGGCTTATCGGAACAAAGATACGAATCACCAGAAAGGCATGCTGCTGATGGAAGGTTATACGGGCCTCCCGCAAAATATAGAGGAATACATGAACTTCTCCATGCTGACTCAGGCAGAGGGCCTACGCTATGGTATTGAACATTTCAGGCGGATCAATCATCGTAACCGTGGTGCGCTTGTGTGGCAGCTGAACGACAGCTGGCCGGGGACAAGCTGGTCGATGATTGATTATGAACTGCTGCCTAAAGCTTCCTATTATTATGCCAAGACGTTCTTCCATCCGGTCCTGATGTCGCTGGACCATGAGCCGGGAGAACCCTTGGACTTATGGATCGTTAACGATACACAAGATGAAATTAGCGGCCAACTTCGGCTGAATATATATGATCTGCATGGAGAAGTGCTGCACTCCAGCGCACATGGGGTTAAGGTGCAGCCGCAGTCTTCATTGTGCGCTGTATCAGTGGATGAAGCGGATATTCTGGGTGTAAGACGCCCCGAAGAGGTAATGGTGGAGCTGGTTTCCGAGGGGTTTGCTGCACCCGTGAATCGTTACTTTTTGCGTGATCCTAAGGATGTCCTGCTGCCGCCTACTCAGCTCAGTGTTCACGTGAATGAAGAGGAACAATCCGTTACCGTCACGGCGTGTGATGCCATTGCACGTATGGTGAAGCTGGAACTGCCTATGGGCCGAATTCGCTTCAGTGATAACTATTTTAATCTACTCCCGGGAGAGAGCCGAACGGTAACACTCCGTCATCCAGAGATGCAGGCTTTGCCGTTCACACAGCTTCGCGTAAGTGCGATGAATGGCGGCGAAGCTTGAAACCCCTGTGTTTTATTTACGTAGAGTAATATACGATTGTGTATTCGGGACAAGGAAACATGACCATAGAGAGGAGGATGTACATTCATGTCTTTTGTGTTTTTTCCTGGAATGATCGTGTTTCTTGTGATTGCCGTGCTGTTCATCATCGGTATAACCTACGTTATTTATAAAACCAGACAAATGTTTCGCAGGGTCAGCAATCTGGAGAGAATTGTATATGAGCACGCTAATCGGTCATCCGACCCCTCTTATGAGATGCATCAGGAACAGGCGTTTAAGAAGGAAGATTCAGCGTCGTGATTCTGATTGAACATGAATGAAGCCTATGTATGCTGTGTATCCCCTGTATGAACAGATCACTTGTAACCGCAAGCAGCAAGAAAGCCATGCCTCTGTTTGAAGTGCACCCCTTAGAATAGACATTGGAAAAACCCCTGGGTTTAACCGATGAAATTCTAGGGGGTGTATTTTTTATGGCGATTAAGGGACAAAAGTTTAAAACGTATTCGGAGACGTTGAAAAATGAGGCTATTCGTCTGCACACGGTTGAGGGCTGGACTTATCGAAAGATTAATGAGCATCTGGGAATTCATGACCCAGGACGAATGAAGCGCTGGATGAGAAAATATCGGGAACAAGGTGAGTTTGGACTGATGGATCAGCGAGGGCGACGTAAAGAATACTTGGACCAAGACCGTTATGTCCAAAAACTGAAACGGGAGAATGCGTTGCTAAAAAAGTGCTTGGTCATCTGGAAGGAGGAAGCAAACAAGAAAGATTTCAGATCATAGAAAAAGTAGCGGCATACGGGGATATCCAGAAACTTTGTGATGTATTTGGCGTGTCACGGAGTGGATTTTATGCCTACATAAAACGTAAACGATTTGACCGCGATACAAAGGCGATGAACCAAGTACTTCAAACCTATCAACGATATGAAGGGAAATATGGTTATCGACAACTCCAGTTGTTCCTTTGGCAAGATCAGGGGACTTGGATGAACCATAAAAAGGTGCTCCGCCTGATGCAAATGCTCGGTATTCAATCCAGGATTCGTCGTAAACGACGCTCCAGTGGCCCGTATGCACCTGCGCAGCGAGTAGCAGAGAACTGCCTGAAGCGAGACTTCAGTGCAGAAAAACCGAATCAGAAATGGGTAACGGACATTACCCAGTATCGTGTGGGAGAGCGCTGGATATATCTTTCAGCTATAAAGGATCTGTTTAATAACGAAATTGTGGCCTACGAAATAGGCGAACGCAACGATAATGAACTGGTGCTCCGCACATTCAGTAAGGCGTTTGCGAAGCAAAAAGACGTGACCGGACTCGTCGTTCACAGCGACCAGGGTTTCCAGTACACGTCTCATGCTTACCACGACATGCTGCCAAAGGTTGGCGCCCGAATCAGCATGTCTCGCCGAGGAAATTGTTATGACAATGCCTCGATGGAGAGTTTCTTCTCGCATCTCAAAACGGAAGGACTCTACCCTTATCATATCCGAACGCTTAACGAAGCACAAAGCAAAATCGAAAAATATATTCGTTTTTATAATCGAAAGCGGCCACAACGGAAACTGAAAAAACTGACGCCGGTAGAGTACCGACGCCAGTTTGCAGCCTAGGGTCTTTTTATAATGTCTACTAAATGGGGTCTTGACCAGTTAGGGGCATGGCTTTCTTATGTCATTATGTCAGTGAGCACCCGGAGCGCGTGAAATCTTTAAAAGGAAATCAGAATACCCATCTCTTTAACGGAAGGATTCATAACGCTGCCGAAAAGAAGATTCCATCTCAACTTGCCGAGCCAACTGCTGCTGTACTTTCGGGCCGCGGATGGCCTGCAGCTGCTGCAGCACCTCGGCAGATTCGAAACGGCCCTCTGCCATCTGAAGCAGCAGTTCAGAGAGGACATCGGCATCCTCAAGCGCAGCATTCAGTCCAAAGGCACCTGTCGGGGTCATCGTATGAGCAGCATCGCCGATAAGCACGACGTTATCCTCCGCCCATCGGGAACTATAACTGCTCTCTACGGACAGCAGTACAAAGTCACTCCAGTTCTGAATATGCGCAGCGACAGCGTCGGCAAGACAAGGGAAGGCAGATACAAGTTTGCCTACGAAGGGAGCAAAGGGCATTTCACGCAGTTTGGCATACCCGCCCTCGGGAATATTCCATCCGATCTGAACATAACCGCCGTATTGCGAAAACAGGGCCAGCTGCTGCCCATCCATACCAGCCATGCGTACAGCGGGTTCCCATCCCGCTGGTGCAGGGATGCGTGCCCATAACAGATCGTAACCGTGCTTGCGGATATCGGGTACAAGACCCGCATGTTTGCGAACTGCTGAATATCTGCCATCTGCACCAATAACGACTGATGCTCGAATGGAGGCAGGAACACCCTTCTGCCGTACATTAATACCAGCAACCCTGCCGCTTTTGTCTCGAAGCAGACCGGTCATGACCGTATTAAACCGGACCTGATGCAGCGGACTCAAGCCTTCGGTTTGAGCTGTAATAGCTTCAAGAAGGTGGTCCTGCGGGACGTGTATACCGACATGATTCTCCCCTTTGTTTACATCAGGATGAATCGTATGGATGATGCTGCCTTCTTCCCAATATTGTATCTGCTCCAGCGGCAGTACCCCGCGCTGTTGAATCGGAGCATACAAGCCGTGCTTGTTCAAGATGGCTTCGCCGTCTGCGTTCAGCAGCTCACCGCGGAACGATTTATGAAGATGCGGCTGCCGTTCGATGAGCAGTGAGGAAATGCCTTTCCGGTTTAGTAAATATGAAAGCAATGCGCCTCCGGGGCCTGCCCCGACGATACAGACATCTGTATCGCTGGCGTCCGATGCTTGATAAGATTTTATTGAGTTCATGTTCATTATTCCCCTGCAGTATAGTGGTAAAGCTATAACGATAGAAAAAAAGTTTACTTTATTACAACAGATTTATTTAAATAATTAAGTAACTAAAAGTAACTTAAAAGGATATACGTTATTATAATCAAACAGCTGTACATATACAATAGGCTGATATGTAATTTTTAATGTGAATGATCGGAGAAACAGCTTCCAACTGCAGCTCTCTTTTTTTCACAACCAAATGTGTGTAAATATGTTACAATATAAGGCAGGTTACGATGAAAGGCAGGAGGAACATATATGAGCCCGAATACGGAGCGAAACTCGCAATTGGCAAACGTCGATCAATTGTTGGAGGCCTTCTTCAGATATAAAAATAAAGTATTGGACCAGCAGCAAAAATCGGAAACCAACTGTAAGCTGAATCCAACAAAAAGCCATATATTGGGTATGATCCTGCGTGAAAAGCGCTGCATGGCTGTCGATGTAGCGCGTCAGCTTAGTCTGTCATCCGGGGCAACAACGATCGTTCTTAATCAGCTTGAAAGTGAAAATCTGATTCAGCGGGAACGCAGCGAGGAAGATCGCAGAATTGTGTGGCTGTCTTTAACAGAAGAGGGCGAGCAGTTAGCCACGGCGCTAAATGCCAACCGCGGTCGTATGACTTGGGAGCTGTTACAAGCGCTTACGGAGGAGGAGCAGCAGTTAATGCTGGGTATGCTCAAAAAAATAGAAATGAAGCTGCTGGAAAAAATGAGATCACTAGAGCAGACGTATCGTTAGTGCATAAGAAATTAATTGGATATGACATCTGAAGACGTCAGTCCTCATGTTTCAACCCGATACCGGGTATGAACCGTGAAGACTGGCGTTTTGCGCGTTCAGCAGCGTTACAGGTGAAAACGGGATACATGGTCGCTCAGGCCTTCCTGCATTAGGATGTCTTTCTGTCTGCTGCCCATTAAATCAAAATGAGGGAAGGGTTGTCTTCGATGAATATAACGGGGGTCAAGTCCGTGTTCGCGGCACCATTGTTCCAAACGATTCAGATCTGCACAGCCTACTTTGGTAACGCTGGTCATGCCTGGAAAACGGGAATCGATCCAGAAATGAGTGAGAAAAGCGATCTCGCCGCGGGCGACTTGTTCCTTCCACGCTGCGAGTTCCTGTCGTTTAATTCCAAAAGCCATAATTGAACGTTCCTTTCTGACAGAGTATGGTCCTCAACATATTGTACATCTTATATATAACATCAATCAAAAATGTTTCGGCACATGCGTATCAGTGCTGTTGAAATGGGTAAATGAGAATAAATATGAATATGAAAACATTGTTATAGTCATGTATGTTTTTGATAGAATAAAGTTCATGAAAAAGCATTCGTAACTTTAGCAGCGGAAAGGAATGTCATCATGGAGTTATTTATAACCGTACTTGTTTTGCTGGGTCTGATCGGTTTATCCAACGTGCTGAACCGGTTCGTACCTTTTATTCCCGTTCCGCTTATACAGATTGCATTAGGCGTACTCATTGCACTGCTGCCTGCTGGCGTCCATCTGCCGCTTAATCCCGAATTGTTTTTTGTGTTATTCATTGCTCCTCTGCTGTATAACGATGGCAAAAGAACGCCAAGAAATGAACTGTGGAACCTGCGTGCACCCATTCTTCTGCTTGCGCTCGGGCTGGTATTTGTTACCGTTGCAGTGGCTGGTTATGCCATACATTGGCTGATTCCGACGATTCCGCTGCCTGCTGCATTTGCGCTCGCGGCTATCCTGTCTCCGACAGATGCAGTGGCTGTAGGAGCCATGGCCGGACGTGTGCATCTGCCCAAAAGCATACATAGACTTCTGGAAGGCGAAGCATTGATGAATGACGCTTCAGGCCTTGTGGCTTTTAAATTTGCAATCGCTGCTGCGGTGACTGGCGTTTTTTCACTGGCTCAAGCATCGGTTAGTTTCATCATCATCGCTGTAGGAGGTCTGCTCGCGGGTGCGTTGATGTCCTTCCTTTTTATCCGTCTCGGAGTCTGGATTCGCAGGCTTGGTATGGAGGATGTCACCATTCATATGCTGCTGCAGATTCTGACACCATTCGTAATCTATCTGGTAAGTGAAGAGATTGGAGTTTCCGGCATCCTGGCGGTAGTTGCAGGCGGAATTATTCATGCGGTTGAACGTGACCGTGCAGAATCGGTCCAGCTCAAGATGCAGGTGGTGTCTGCGAGCACTTGGTCCGTAATTTTATTTCTTTTGAACGGTCTCGTGTTTGTTATTCTTGGCGTGCAGGTACCCGATGTACTGAGTACGATCTTTGTCAATGTGTCATTTAATAACTTTGAAGTGCTTGGGTATGTTGTGCTGATTTCACTGCTGCTTGTCCTGCTTCGTTTTTTGTGGATTTATTTGTTCTGGCAGGGTAATGAATGGCTGCGGGCCAAGTCCGCTATCGGGAAACCTCGCTTCAAGGAAATTACAATTCTATCTCTTTCGGGAGTGAGAGGTGCGGTAACGCTGGCTGGGGCATTTTCAATTCCATACGTGCTTCAGGACGGATCACCGTTTCCTGAGCGCGATCTAATTATTTTTTTGGCGGCGGGTGTTATTCTGTTCTCTCTGATTGCTGCAAGTGTCCTGCTGCCCGTGTTGGCTAAAGGAGACGGGAAAACTTCAGATGAGAATACACCGAAGAAGTCGGAACGCAGAGCCCAGGACATTATGTTGAATGCTGCCATTCGAGCTGTCAAATCCGAGATGAATGATGAAAATAAAGCTGCCGCATTGGCCGTTGTATCCGACTTGTCCAAATACATCAAACAAGTGACAGGACAGTTTACTGCGGATAATCGTAAAGTGATGCAAAAACAGGAAACAGCCATAAATCTGATGGCCACCCGAGCCGAGCGCAGAGAGATAGAAACGATGCAGGCTGAAAATGCTCTTGGGCCTGAAGCGGCTTTTAAATGTGATCACTGGCTCGACCGCAAGGAGATGATGCTGTCCAACCGAACCAATACACAGCTTCTCGACTCGTTGAAAGAGATTATGCGTATGCTGAGCCAGCTGTTCACGAACGGCTCGAGGAAACAAGAGCAGCCGTTTATGCTTGAGAATGCAGAACTGTTCCGTAAAGTAAAGCTGCGCACATCACAGGCAGCGATCAAAGCCATCCGCGCACAGATGAATGATACCAACCGTGCCGCTGCCCTTGCCGTTATCGCCAAATATGAGCGAGTAATCGCAAAACTGCGTGCCTGGAATCAGGACAAGACGGAAGATCCGTTTGATCAGGATAAACTGGAGCTTCAGATGGTTGCGATTCAAGAGCAGCGCAATACGGTACAGCAATTATATGAGAACGGCGAAATTACCCGGGATACGGCGGCAAAGCTGCGTCGTTACATCAATGATGTGGAGGCGACGGCTTTGAAAAACGATTAATTCGGTCATTCATGAGTTTGCACGAATCGGGCAATGCTAATGGAGAGTTTGACGTATGAAAATCAAAGTGAGGATACGACATGAACCTGAAAGCAACCCGATTCATCGCATTATTTATACTGGCTGTGATGCTGCAGAGCAGTGCAGCGAGTTCAGCGTATGCCAAGCCCGTGCAGAAGAATCGCCAGTATTATGAAGAGCGGGGAGAGATCGTATGGGAAGTCCCTACACAGGACAAATTAATCGCCCTGACCTTTGATGATGGGCCAGACCCTGTGCAGACTCCCCAGATTTTGGCTGTGTTGAAACAATACCACGCTAAGGGAACTTTTTTTGTGCTCGGCAAATGGGCAGAAAAGTATCCTGATCTCGTCAGACAGGAGCAGCTCGAAGGACATGAGATTGCCAATCATACGTATGCCCATACGTATGCCGTTCGCTCAACAGCAGCAGACAAGTACATGAAAGATATGGAAGCGGCAGAAGCTTCAATCGAAGCTGCAGGTGCACATCGCCCGATGCTGTTCAGACCTCCTGGAGGGTACTATAACGATATGGTAATTCAGGCGGCCAAGCAAAAAGGATACACCATTGTTTTATGGTCTTGGCATCAGGACACTCGGGACTGGGCTTTACCTGGTGTGTCTGCCATTACGAAGAAGGTGCTGCATAATGCACGCAATGGTGATATTGTTCTGTTTCATGACAAAGTAGATGGCAAATCTCATACCATTGAAGCGCTAAAAACAATCCTTCCCAAACTACAGGAGCAGGGATATCAGTTTGTGACGGTATCGGAACTTCTTGCGGTGAAAGCCCGTGAAGCTGCGAAGGATGGTTTATCCTCTTCACTGCCGTAATGCCATCCTTAACACTGGGGAGGTAAGTTTCAATCTCTTCATTATTGAAGTATGGCTGGATCGATCCGCAGTAGTCGCTCGTATGCCGTCATGCCATTTCCAACCGCAGGTCCTTGATGCAATGCCGGACTGCGGTTGTTTGGCATGATCCGCTGCAGGGCATCTGCATGTATGATGCAGTCTTTTGTTTTGCAGCTCAAACGTCTAGAATAGATAATGCCGTAGGTGTAGAACATGCTGCATACCGTTCATGTAATGGCAGATGCTGCATTGCTGAGATTTCTATAAAGAGAAGGTGAATAAGTTGAATGGACAAAAGAGAGCAGACATCAGACCTGGTTTGGAGGTCGATATCGTACTGAAGCAGGATCAATCTTCTGGTAAACTGACGAGAGGAATCGTTAAGGACTTGTTAACCAATTCGCCAACACATCCTCATGGGATTAAAGTGAGATTAACAAGCGGGCAAGTCGGCCGAGTGAAACATGTGGTATCCGCAGGCCATAGTCCGCAATGAGGTTAAGCGGCAGGCTGGATACCACTGCAGTGGTGATGGCACATGTGTCGACGGTTAATTCGCGTCAGCAGGATGCCCAACGTCTGCTGCGAGATTGGTCTCGATCACGCGTCACATTTAGAGGAGAAAAATAGCCGCTATGGTAGTTACGATTAATCCAAGAATCACCGGTTTCAGATTGCGCCGTGCCAGTTCAAACGGGCTGACCCCGCAGATGGCTGCCGCTGGAATCAACGCCCACGGAATTAACGTTCCGCCGCCGACCCAGATTGCGGCTACTTGGCCAAGTGCGGTAAGCATCGGGGCAGAGCCTGCTGTTCCGGCAAACATGGAAGCCGTGGAGCCAACCAGTGAAATTCCTGAAAATCCGGAGCCGTCCATACCTGTCACGGCTCCGGTAACAGTCATGGTAACAGCCCCCACGGTGTCATTCAAAGGCACAAGCCCCGCAAGCGCCACTCCGAGATCATTGACGATGCCATGGGATCCTTCAGGAAGCGGGTTTACAAATAACTCGGTAATGGCAGCGTCTCCAAGATAAAAGAATGCGGCAATCGGAATGACTGGACCAAATACTTTGAATCCGAATTGAAATCCCTCAATGAGATAATGGGTCGTTTCCTCTGATCCGCTGAGGAGGTGTGCAGTAATAGAAACGGCAATCAGAATAACAACCGCGGTTCCCCCGATTAGTGCGGTAGCGTCCCCGCCCTGCAGGTCAAGCACAAACATCAGTACAACGTCCAGTGCGAATAACAACGGAATGAGCAGAGCGAATGTTTTTCTCAGACGAAGAGGCATCGCTTGGAAGGGTGCAGATTCATTTGTTTCTGATTGTGACTCAGATGCTGACTGCTGCTGCACAGAATCCTGTACCTTCCCTTGGGTGGATTTCATTTCTTTGCGAAGCATCCAGAATGCGGTAAGGGTAGATACCGTACCCATGACGATGACGAGAGGAACACTGGCAGCCATCACCGACGTAACGGGAAGGCCTGCTGCATCGGCTGTAAGTTTCGGAGCACCTTGAATGATGTAATCCCCTGACAGGGCAATGCCGTGTCCAAACAGATTCATGGCGATAGCGGCTCCAATCGGAGGTAAACCCACACGAACGGCTGCAGGCAAAAGCACGGCTCCAATCAATGCAACTGCCGGAGAAGGCCAGAAAAATAAGGATACCACCATCATAATCAGTCCTATACCCCAGAATGCGGCTGAGGGCGTACGAATAAATCGGGTGAGGGGTGCGACCATGACTTCATTAATTCCTGTTCGGATCAGAACGCGGCTCATCGCAACAATAATTGAAATGATAAAGATTGTACTTAATAATTCTTTCGCTGCGTAGATAAAACTGTTGAAGATTCCGGCGACCGACCCGCTTAACGTTTCCGCTGCCAGCAGTCCAACGGTCATAATGCCTGCGACACAGATGATTGTGGTATCTCTGCGCCGCACCATAACAGCGATAATCAGGACAATAAATGCCAGATATACATAATGCAGCGGGACGAGTTGAATATTCATCATGATGACAGCCTCCCTATATCCCTGGTCACCGACCCGGGCGTGATATATCCTATGCATGTCAAGCCCGGGTGTTCAAGGAGCCGCAGCGATTGAAAGATTATTCTTATTCTGTCTTTCGCATACTTGGTGTGAGCGTCTTTGTCTTTGGTTCAACATATACAGCAGGATTTTTTTTACATTCGGAGAATTATTATGATTAAATGCTGGCATGCACGTCGCGGGAGCATATGATTTGCATCAAGTCACAAGAACACATATCCGGGAGTCACCGAACCTGATAGACAGCGTCAAACAGAGGTGATTACAATATACATGCCATCTTCAGGGAGAAATTAGAAAATGCAGCTCAGTCTGAATCAAAAGGACGGTAATCTATGAACCTGATCCGTTCATTGCGTTTTAAATTTATTGTGGGACTTACACTGATCATGCTTCCTCTATTTTTGCTGCTGTACTACAACAATGTGTACGCTATGAAGGTTGTCCGGGATAAGGTATCCCTTACCAATATGAATCATCTCGCCAAAAACGTGGAACAAAATGAGCGAGTATTACAGGAAACGAATCGATATTTATACAGTTTGGGCGAGCGTGACCCTGATATTATCTCTCTGTTTTTTCTTCAATACGGAAGCGGAGACTACATCATTGCCAAACAGCGCATCATGAATAAATTTATGACCGATATCGGTTTCTACAATCTTATCGACTCTTTTTATTTGTATGATGCTGTGAATGATGACCTGCTGCTGGCGACCGCGGGCAATTATGATATTAAAAAATCCGTGGTACAGCGCAACATGCCTGCCCAGATGCGTCAGCTGGAAGGAGATATTCAGAAGCCGGAATGGAGCATTGTGCGCGGAGGATCGTTTAATGCGCTTGTGAAAACGGTGCGCATTAATCAGCAGTTTTATGCCGGTGCACTGGTCAATATGAATGCGCTGAATGACTCACAGCAGTTTACGGAATCGGGAGACAGAGGTGGAGCGGTTATCGTTACACCCGATGGCAGAGCTTTATCCGATTCTACGTTAAACGCGGGGCAGATCAAGCTGGCGGCCGATCATTTGACCGGGTTGGAGAGCCCGTATCAGGTGATCTCTGAACCTGGCAGGCAGGCTCGTCAATATCTGATGGTAGGCATTCCTTCTGCGATGTCGGAGATGAACTACGTCGTATTACTGCCAGAGGAAGATATGATGCGCAACCTGCCGTTTTTTCAGCAGATCATCAGGCTGCTTCCCATCGGGGCGGCTGTCATCTTGATTACGGCGCTGTTCTTCCTGAGGCAGCTGCTGTTTCGGCCGATGAATGCTTTGATTCGGGGGATGAGAAGAGTTAGTCGGGGTGAACTGGATGTAACGCTGGAGGCACCATCCTCGTCCGAACTGGAGTTTGTAACACGCAGCTTCAATCAGATGATTCAGGAAATTCAGCACCTGAAGATTGATGTATATGAGGAGCAGCTGCGTACGCGTGAGGCAGAGTTCAAGCAGCTGCAGATGCAGATTAACCCTCACTTTTATCTTAATTCTCTGAACATTATCCACAGCTTGGCTTCTCTGCAAAAGCATGAACTGGTGCAGCAGATGGCAGGTCATCTGGCTGACTATTTCAGATCCAGTTTACGAGCCGGCAAACGTGTGATTACGCTGAACGAAGAGACGGAACATATTCGGCACTATCTGGAAATTCAGAAGCTTCGTTTTCCGAGCAAGCTGGATTTCGAACTGGATATCAGTCCGAATGCCGGACATTATGTGCTGCCGCCGCTGACGATTCAGCCTTTTGTGGAAAATGCAATTATCCATGGTTTTCAACGCAGAATGCAGCCGTTTGTGATTCGTATTACCGCACATCTCACTGAACCTTCGGGCGGCCTGACGGGTGAAGGTGTGCTTCGGCTTCAGATTACGGACAACGGCGTCGGATTCGAACCCGGGATGCTGGAGCAGCTGCAGCAGGGGCAGTACGCCAAAGACCCCGGGGGACAGCACATTGGAATATGGAATGTTGCCCATCGCCTGCTCGTAAAGTATGGTCATGAGGCCGGGTTAATATTTGAGAATAGACCAGAAGGAGGCGCTGCAGTAAGCGTTTATCTGCCTGCTCAGACTGAAGAGCAAGAAGGAGGAACTCATGCGGAACCTGTTGATCGTGGATGATGAAGTGTACGCCTTACAGGCCATGCTGGAGGGTGTAGACTGGAAGGCAGCCGGAATCGATCAGGTGTTTGGTGCGTGTGATGTCGAAGAGGCAAGACAGGTTATCCGTACACATGCCATCGACATTCTGATCTGTGACATCGAGATGCCTGGGGAGACCGGGTTGGACCTGCAGAGCTGGGTATTAAAGCATGACCCAGCCATCCTGACTATTTTTCTGACGGGGCACGCCCTGTTCGATTATGCTCAGACAGCTATCAAATTGAACAGTTTTGATTATTTGTTGAAACCGGCCCCTGCAGACCAGCTGCTGAAAGTAGTTGCACGAGCTTTGGAGAAGATCAGGGATGGGGAACAGCGCACACGGACGAATGAAGTTTACGAAATCGTATACAAACGTTGGAAAACACATAAACCGCTGCTGACCGAACGATTCTGGAAGGATGCAGTATCCCAGCGGAGCACGCTAACTCCGCAGCGGCTGCAGGAACTTGCAGAACTGTATGGTGCAGAGATTGATCCCAAGGCACGCGTACTGCCTATCGTCATATCGGTGGAGGAATGGGTCCGTGAATTTAATCTGCGCGACGAAGAGGTGCTGGAATACGCACTCCGTAATGCGGCCAAGGAAGTACTGCTGGGGGACAAATCGGGTGAAGTGTTTCAGGACCACAGCGGATTGAATATTGTACTGGCCTACGAACAGGACGGTGTCATTCTCACTGCCCGAGAGGCGGAGCAGCGTTGTGAACGGTACATTCAGGAATGCGGCACCTACTTCTACTGCCGTTTGTCCTGTTACGTAGGGGCGCCGGTAGCCGTGACCGAACTGCAGGGCATGCTGAATGACCTTATGGACATGGAGCGGCGGAACATTAAGGAACTGGAAGAGGTATTTGTTTATGATGAGCGTGAGCGGCATCATGAAGATCGCTTTTTACCCATTCCGTGGTTCTCGGAACTGTCCGTTCTTTTTGAGACCGGTAAAGTAGATGATCTGCGCGAACGTGTGCATGAAATCTTCGAGCTTCTTGCTGCCCAGGAAGGACTGTCCCCGGAGATGCTGCGTCTTTACTATCATGCGATGCTGCACGTAGTCTATCCGCTGCTGCATCAGAATAATGTGTCGATCCGCAGCCTGTACCCGGGAGAGCGAGAGCCCGAAGAAGCCATGGTTACAAGATCGCTTCCGCAGTTGAAGCAGTGGACACTCGATCTCATTGATCGTGTCATTCCGGTACTGTACCCGAATGATCAGAATCCGATGTCGATTGTGGATCAGCTGTGTATTTACATCGAAAACCATATCGGCGAAGAGCTGATGCGTGAGGAACTGGCTGCGTTTGCCGGATTTAACCCTGCTTATCTGTCCCGTTTGTTTCGTAAGGAGAAAGGCATGTCTTTATCCGAATTTATTCTGCAGCGCAGAGTAGCCATGGCCAAAACGCTTTTGTCTCAATCCACCGTCAAGGTGACGGATATCGCAGGCAAGGTCGGTTACTATAATTACTCCCATTTTACGAAAATGTTCAAAAAATGTACCGGCATCACCCCTCAGGAGTTTCGCAAACAATCCAGAACCGTGTAATCAGGCGCAGCATGCTGCGCCTTTTGTATGCTGTTTATGGAACAAAAGTCATAATTTGATCATTGAACAGGTCACCACAGCAGATAGAGGACTTGATCGCCCCGCCGTATACTTGAACCACAGGAGGCGCAACGGAGCTTCATCCTGAGGAAGAATTCAAGAGGAGTGAGGGAGAACACGTTATGAAGACACAACCCCAAGCGGGTAAGGGCGTACGAATATCGGAGATACCGGAAGGCACAATTCGAAAACGCAAGTCCGTGCTGCACAATCTTGGCAAATACAAGGTGCTTTACCTGATGTTTCTGCCAGGCATTCTGTTTCTGCTGGTAAACAATTATATGCCGATGTTCGGCGTTCTGATCGCATTCAAAAATGTAAACTACGCGGACGGAATATGGGGAAGCCCGTGGAGTGGGTGGGACAACTTTAAGTACCTGTTCTCCACCAGCGATGCATGGGAGATTACACGAAACACGCTTGCATACAACACCGTGTTTATTGCACTCAATCTGCTTGTCGGTGTGGGTCTCGCTATTCTGCTCAACGAAGTCAAAAACAAAGCGATGTCCAAACTGTATCAGTCGCTGATGCTCCTGCCTTATTTTTTATCGATGATCGTGGTTAGTTATCTTGTACTCGCTTTCCTCGGTAAGGATTCGGGATTTATGAACTCAACGATTCTGCAAATGTTCGGAGGTCAGCCAATTGACTGGTACTCTGAACCGAAGTATTGGCCGTACATCCTGCCGCTCGTAAATACATGGAAAAATATCGGTTATTATGCCGTCATTTATCTGGCCGCTGTTGTGGGCATTGACGAAGAGTACTATGAGGCAGCTGTGCTGGATGGTGCATCGAAGTGGCATCAGATTCGTTTTATTACGATTCCGTTTCTGATTCCGCTGATTGTCATTATGACACTGCTTCAGATTGGTCGTATTTTCTATGCAGACTTCAGCTTGTTCTATCAGGTCCCGCTGGAATCAGGCGCGCTGTTCCCTGTAACCAACGTACTTGATACGTATGTATATCGAACATTCCTTATCGGTGGAGATATCGGGATGTCATCTGCAGCAGGTCTATACCAAGCGATTGTCGGCTTCGTACTGGTGCTGGTGTCCAATACCATCGTCAGACGGATTGACAAAGATAATGCATTATTTTGAGAGGAGGCAAGTCAGTTTTGAAAACACGTGACCCCTTAGCTGTATCCCGGCGTTCCGCTGGTGTTATTCACTTTATGTTTCTCTTCTACGCCATTGCCTGTATCGTGCCAATCATACTGGTCTTCGCCATCTCTTTCTCGGACGAGACAACCGTTATTGCGAATGGTTACAAGCTGATCCCGGAGAAATTCAGCCTCACGGCCTATGAATTCCTGTTCAAAGATATGGATCAGATCATTCACTCGTATGGAATCTCAATCATTGTTACTGTCGTAGGTACAATCACGAGTGTTGCGCTGACCGCGCTCTATGCCTATCCGCTTTCGCGGAGAGATTTGCCGTACCGCGGCTGGTTCGCTTTTTTCATCTTCTTCACGATGCTGTTTAACGGGGGACTTGTTCCCTGGTATCTGGTCTATGTCAACGTGCTGGATTTGAAAAACTCGATTTTTGCCCTTATATTACCACTGCTGTTATCACCGTTCTTCGTACTGGTCATGCGTACCTTCTTTGCCAACTCTATTCCGGTATCCATTCTGGAATCGGCACGCATTGATGGAGCAGGTGAGTTGAAAACGTTTTTGCGGATTGTATTACCGCTCTCGCTGCCTGTTATGGCAACCGTCGCCCTGTTTAGTACGCTGAACTATTGGAATGACTGGTATCTTAGTATGATTTTTATTTCCGATAACCGGACGATCAGCCTTCAGTACCTTATGTACCGGACGCTGCTCGATATTCAATATTTAACAACCAACTCCAACGTTTCTTCACAGATCTCATCACAGGGCGGAATTCTTAATCTGCCGAACAAAACGCTGCAGATGGCAATGGCCGTCGTCGGTATAGGGCCAATCGTACTGGCATATCCATTCTTCCAGCGTTACTTCATCAAAGGTCTGACCGTAGGTGCTGTGAAGGGATAACCCAGCCGGTTAGGGAGCGGGGAAGGTCAACCCGAGGTAGACGAAAGGGCATATATAGAAATGCTTACCGTTTATTTGGAATTGGGGTTAAACGGTAAAGGGTCCATCATATGAACAGGAGGGGTTCAATTGGTTCAATCGTTAAAGGTATGGTCACGTATGACAGCGGCAGCCATGACATTAGCTCTGGTACTTGCTGGCTGTTCGTCCGACAAGGGGGGCACAGCATCGCCGGGGGCCGAAGGCAGTACACCGAATGCAGGCAATACTGAAAAACCTTACGAGGTTTCCTTATTCTACCCGGGCACACCTCAGAAGGATGTTGCACTTGTGGAAGCGGAGATTAACAAAAAGATGGAGCCCAAGATTGGAGCCACGATCAAAATCAATGCGGTGGACTGGGGACAGTGGGATAACAAGCTGAACCTGATGATCTCCTCAGGGGAAAAAGCAGACATTATCTTTACGGCCGCTTGGCAGAACTATACGGTAAACGTGGCTAAAGGCGCATTCCTGCCATTGAACGATCTGCTGGATGCACATGGTCAGGATATCAAGAAAAATCTGGACCCTGCCTTCCTGGAAGGTTCTCAGGTAGATGGCGTAAATTATGGCGTGCCAACGAACAAGGAACTGGCTGCCACTCGCGGCGTGCTGGTACGCAAGGATCTGGCTGACAAATACAAACTGGATCTGACCGCAGTAAAAACGTGGGCTGATCTTGAGCCGCTGCTCAAAACGATTAAGGAAAACGAGCCGTCCGTCACTCCGTTCTATATGTCCAATACAAATGGCAACGGATTGCTTGAAAATCTGGACTGGGATTATCTCGGTGATGCCTCTGTACCGGGTGTGATCTCTAAGACAGCAGGTGAGACAACCGTGCTGAATGAAGTGGAAACACCGGAATTCAAAGAAGCGGCCGAGCTTGCGCGTAAATGGTATCAAGCAGGTTATATTAACAGTGATGCAGCAACATCCAACGTATTCCCGAAAGACCAGGCGAAAGCCGGAAAAGCCTTTATGTGGACCGATGGTATGAAGCCAGGTAAAGACAAGGAAGAAGAAGGGTATGTAGGACACCCACTCACGCAAATTGAGATGACCAGTCCAACGATTACAACAGGAGATGCATCGGGTGCAATGCTTGCGATCTCCCGTTCTTCTGAACAGCCAGAAAAAGCGATGCAGGTCATTAATCTGCTTCACTCTGACAAAGAGATCAACAATCTGCTGAACTTTGGTATTGAGGGTAAACACTATGTGAAGGTTGAAGGACAGGATAATATCATCAAACTGCCTGATGGTGTCGATGCCAACAGCCGTACCTACAATCCGGGTGCACAGTGGCAGCTCGGTAACCAGTTCCTGAACTATCTGTGGGATAACGAAGATCCGCAGAAATGGGAGAAGTTCAAAGAGTTTAATGCCAAAGGCGTGAAATCGCCTGCCCTTGGTTTCACCTTCAACAGCCAGTCGGTTAAAAATGAAATTGCGGCTGTAAATAACGTCAATAAACAGTTCAAGCCGGGGATGACCTCGGGTGCTGTTGACCCGAATGAAATGATTCCGAAATATCTGGAAAAATTAAAAGCAGCAGGCATCGATAAAATTATCGCGGCCAAACAGGAGCAGCTGGATGCATTCCTGGCGAAAAAATAACATGGACTGCATTCATTAGATCATAAAGGACGTTACCGTTAAAACGGTAACGTCTTTTTTTTGTGTTTGGATTGTAAATCAAAAATAGGAAAAATATGATATAATCAGGTGGCTGATTAGGAGGTGTTTGCGTGAGGAGAATCAGACTTGCATTCTCTGGGACTTTACTGCTGTTTGCGATCATCTTTACCTTTAAACATCATCTCGGTTTTTCAGTAGGCGATTCGCTGCTGTTATCCATTGGCATTTCGCCGTATACAACATCCTATTTAAGCGGTGTACATATCACGATCTACTTTGGACTTGGCATGCTGGCCTGTGGATATTACCTTACACGCAAGGAGATGATGCACAAGTTCCCGCTTATGGCAAGAACGTTATGGATTGCTGTTCTGATCATCATATTCAGTTATTCTTATATGACAGACAAGCTGATGTACGTGGTGAAATGGGGATCTACGGGCATGAGCAGTATATCTTATATGCAGAATGACAGCTCGTGTACTTACGATGTTTCATCGAATGGACAAGCACTGGCAACCTGTAAACTGACGCTGAAAAATTACAGCAGTTCGGCGGTCGCCGCCATGGTTAAGCCTGATTTGGCCGGAAGTTATCGTAAACAGGATGATCCGCTTTCTGCATCCTTACAGTCGGTTGAGCTGCAGGCGATACCGATCCGGATTGAACCCCGGAAGACATTCACAGGAAAACTTGAATTTTCCGGTATGGCAGCTTGTCCGCTGCAGGTTAGTGGGAATCTGAATGATATCGTACTTGATGTGGCGGTGGATGGAACCAATACCGTATTTGATTATGATATTCCATAGTAGGCGGATACAGACTTTAGATTCAAGTACATAGAGCAGTATCGTGAATCATCTGTAGGAAGAAACAATGAATGGTCAAATTGGTATATACGAACAGAGCCGGCTGCCCCCGGCTTTTTTCATGCGCAGAAGTTGAATTTAGTGCTGAAAACTTGCTATTATCTCCTTTTCCGCAGCGTTGATCACGCTTACGATAAATAGTGGGGAGTTCTGACTTTTTAAAGCATCTAAGTGGGCAGTGCAGCTCATGTTCAAGAAATAGATTGTATTTACAGCTGGCATGACTACAATTAATGTCACGACAAAATCTAGATGAAGCGAGATGAACTTCCATGTCATACCGGACAAATCTGTTTTCCAAAATGGTCATTTTAATTCTAATCATGCTGATTCCCGTAGTGCTCCTATACTGGTACTCTAATCATAAAACAACAGCTGTACTGCGGGCCGAGCTTAACCGTTCAAACAGTAATCAGCTTGAGTTCTTTCAAAACCAGGTCAATACCCATATCGAGCTGTTATCCTCATGGCCCAATCTGCTGATCCATGACCCCGATATTGCCAGCTTCCGGCGCATATTCGCGGAGAGCAGCTATTTCGATCTGGATGCGATCAATCTGGTCAAACGAATTCAGAATAAGCTGAGTATTCAAGAAAGCTCATCCAATTGGGAAACCAAGTTATATCTGTATTCCCCATCACTGGGCAGAGTGATCTCGGAACGGGATGCCCGCACGTATGACAAGCAGGCGTTAAAACAAAATATCATTTCAGGCTGGGATGTTCACAAAGTCAAGGATAGGCAGCAGGAACGTTTTATGTTCAGCTGGATTACGGTATCTCCGTATGGAATCGAGAACCCTGCCGAAAATGCGGAAACGATTATCAAGCTTGAGTTTGACAGTGATAATATCCGGGATATGCTGGATAAATTTAAAGGGGACGGCAGGCATGACCCGTTCTATTTTCGTGAAGAAACAGGTGTGATTTACAATCGGACATCAGACCATTCTTTGACAGATCAACTGATTAAAGAATTATCCAGCCGTAAATTGCAGGACGTAGAAAACCGCACGGTAAACATCGACGGAGAGCCATACATGGTCAATTCCGTGAAATCCAGTACAACCGGCTGGTATCTCGTAGATTACATGCCGCTGTCGGATATCCTGAAACCGATCCATCAGTCGAATATCCTGTTTTATTCAGCCATGATCTGTCTGCTGCTGATGAGCTGTGTTGCTGCGTATCTGTTATATGTGCAGGTTCAGGTGCCTGTAAAACAGTTGATTCGCGGTTTCCAGCGGTTGAAGCAGGAGGATTACTCGGTACGAATTCAGCCGAAAGGGCGCAATGAGTTCAGCTTCCTGTCCGAGCGCTTCAATTCCATGGTGGAAAAAATTCAGCAGTTGTTTGAGCACGTATATCTGGAGCAGATTCATGTTCGGGAAGCCCGGTTAAAGCAGCTGCAGTCACAGATTAACCCGCATTTCTTCTATAACTGTTTCTCGTTCATTACGAGTATGGCGAAGTTGAAGCGAGTGGATGCCGTTGTGGCTATGTCCCACAATCTGTCAAGGTACTACAGATATACAACAAGGCAGGAGCGGGATCTGGTTCCTTTATCCGAGGAGATCGAATTTGTAACCAACTATTTGGAGATTCAGCGAATGCGCATGGAGCGTATCCATTATACGCTTGATCTGCCAGAGGAGATGCTGCACATTGAAGTGCCGCCGCTGATCGTACAGCCTTTGGTTGAAAATGCGGTCATCCATGGAATCGAAGCGGACGCAGAAGCTGGGGAGATCAGAGTGTCCGGGGAGAAACGGGATGGACAAATGCTTCTGATTGTTGAAAATGATGGTCAAGGGATGACACAAGCGGCACGTGAAGCGCTGATGATCAAACTTACAGGTTCGATGGATCAGGAGATGGGCTGCGGATTGTGGAACGTGAATCAGAGACTTCAGCTGAAGTACGGGGAGAAGGGCGGCATTCACATTACCGAATCGGAACTGGGCGGAGTTCGTGTAGTTCTGTCGTGGCCGGTAGAAGAGGAGCGCTCTGCGGAACAAGAAAAGTAATCATATGTAAGTTCCTGTGTACATGCAGAATTTAATTTTACGAAGCGGAAATGGGGAGGGATTCAATTGATCGATATCCTGCTTGTTGATGATGAAACGTATGTAACGGAAAGCCTAGAGCTAACGATTCCTTGGGGGGAACTTGGAGTATCCACTGTATTGCGAGCTGCATCGGGTAAGGAAGCTCTGGCAATTATGGAGGAGAATGCGGTTGATATTGTTGTGACAGATATTCGTATGCCTGGAATGACAGGCCTTGATCTGATTGCCGAGGTGAATCGGCGCTGGCCGCACGTACGATGTATTTTGCTGACCGGGCACAGTGACTTTGATTATGCCAAAAAAGCGATTCAGCTGCATGCAGCAGATTATATTTTGAAGCCGGTTAACGATGATGAGTTTATGAGTTCGGTATCTGCGGCGATTACCTCCGTGCGTGATGAATGGGATGAGTTTGACAAGTATCATCGGCTCTTGTACAGCCGTAAGTCCGATTACAAAATTTTGCGGGAGATTCTGATGCATGATGTACTGCTTGGCCGGGAGATAACGCCTAAAGCTCTTCGGGAACAGTTGAAGGAGTACGAGCTTCATATGGAACCTGAACGGCCAGCTGCGATGATGCTGATTCGTCTGGCGGGACGATTCTCGGGAATGGATCAGCAGTCACTGGATCTGATGGATTTTGCTGTGGGCAATATTGCAGAGGAAGTGCTCGGAGAGCATTACAATGTCTGGTTCGGCCGTGGACCACATGATTGTCTCGTTATGTTTCTGCAAAATCAGGAGCCAGCTGAAGACTCACGTATGGATCATGTCACTTTAAAAGGTGCTGCAGAGACATTCCGCGAGCATGTGGTCCGTTTTCTACAAGGTGATCTGTCTATGGTGATTACACCCCCGTTTCCATTCAGCGACCTGACTACCGTGTATCGTAAAAGTCTGGGATCTCTTGTTCTATCGGGACCGGGCGAACACCAGATTCTATACATCGATATGGAGCAGACCCTCGGCAAACGCCCCGATAATGATGCTGCACGTGCACTTGAGGAGCTGTATAAACCACCTGTTTTACCTCAATTACTGGAGACCAAACAGTGGGATGCTGCGGCACTGAAGTTAAATACAGTCTTTGACGGGGTGGAGAAGGTATGTTTGTCCAGAGAGCATGCGTATGAAATGTACTTGTCAGTTACGAATGCTTTTATGTATATTGCTCACAAACAAGGACATCTGGTGCATGAGATTGATCATGCGGGTTTCGATCTGGTGCTGGCGCATCAGCTGATTCAATCTCCAGAGAAGCTGCGGCGCTGGGCGATGGACATGCTGGCGAAGCTGCAGGAGGAACAGTCGGATCAGGAGGGGGTACAAAGTCGCAGACATGTAATCAAACAGGTGCAGGAACTTGTAACCCGGGACACAGGGCAGGACCTTTCCGTAAAGATGATTGCAGACAAAGTTTATTTACATCCGGTGTATCTGTCTAAAATTTATAAAGCAGAGACCGGAGAAGGTCTGGGAGACTACATGATCCGGATGCGTATGGAGCGCGCACTGTATCTGCTCAAACATACCAATAAAAAAATATACGAGATTACGAGCGAACTGGGGTATCAAAATCCGCAATATTTTAGCAAAATGTTCAAAAAACATTATGGTATGACACCGAATGAATTCCGGGATCAGACATAAATGCAGCATGATTCGAGTATTTAGGTTGGTAAAGGTGCAGAAATCTTGATTTCGTATCATAGGCTGATGTGTCAGACAGGCCTATAATGAAAGGGTAACCAAAACGATTTAAGGGGGAACAACATGAGAGCGCAATCGACGAAAAAGAGATTCTTGTCGCTTCTCGCTACGACGCTCTGTCTGACCGTCGTTCTTGCAGGATGTTCAGGAGGTAGTGGGAGCAAAGAGGGTGCCGAACCAAGTGCATCCGGGTCCCAAAATGAATACAAGGAAAAGTATGATCCGGCAGTAACGATTACAACAGCATGGGGGATTGACCCGGAACTGAAATTTAAAAATGGCGAATCTATGGAAAATAACGTCGCTACCAAATGGGCGAAGGACAAATTCGGTATTGATATCAAATCCCTTTGGTCTGTTACCGATACAAACAGTGCATTTGCAACCAAAATTCGTTTGGCCATGTCCTCCGGTCAGGAAATGCCTGACATCGTTACGATTGGTCAACCAGACAATCTCGTAGCTCAAGACTTGATTGACTCTGGCATGTATCAGGAAGTAGGACCGTTGTTCGACAAATATGCTTCAGACACATGGAAAAAAGCGATGGAGCAGGATCCTGAAGTCTGGAATCAATACAGCCGTGACGGCAAAAGAATGGGTATTCCGGTACTGGATTACGCGTACAACAACGATTATTTGCTCTGGATTCGTCAGGACTGGCTGGACAAGCTGAATCTGAAAGCACCTAAAACCATTGACGAGCTCGAAGCCGTAATGGAAGCGTTCAAAAATAAAAATCCGGATGGATTGGCTCCAGACAAGGTCACACCACTCAGCATTGGTTTCAAGAAATCCATGAACACATGGATGGGAGATCCATCGTGGATCTTTGGCGCATATGGTGCCTTACCGCAGCAATGGAACGTAGGTGAAGACGGCAAGCTGGAGTATGGTTCCATCAATCCTGGTATGAAACAAGGTTTGAGCAAGCTGAATGAATGGCTGACCAAAGGTTATATTCCACAAGAAGCAGCACTGTGGGATGAAAACAAAACGGCTGAGCCAGCAGTTGCAGGTACAGCCGGCATTATTCCAGGTCCATACTGGATGAGCGGATGGCCGCTGAACGATACGGTGAAAAATGTCCCAGGTGCAGTTTGGAAACCGATTGAGATCCCGGGTGGCCCTGATGGTAAAGCGATGCGCCATGGTACAGCATTTGTCAATGGTGTTACTTTGATCAAGAAAGACATGGAACATCCAGAAGCATTCTTTACGTATCAAAACTATCTGTTTGATAATTATGCAGATCCGAAACCAGGAAGTGAATATGATAACGGTCTGTTTGAAGGCTATGACTATGAATTAGATGCAAACGGAAAACAAAAACGGTATGAAGACATTGAGGGCGGGTATGTCAACGTAGTACGTTATTTGCTTGTGCGTGATGGCGCCCGTATTCCGGACGCACAGATGAAAGCCTTGCTGAATCTGGCCAATGGCAAAGAGCCAGAAACCAAGCTGGAAAAAGATGTTGCCGCGAATTATGGTAAAGAGACACCTGCCGCAGCGAAAGTGCTGCTTGAACAGAAAGATATCTCTTTCAAAAACATGTTCACAGGTCCTACGACCAAAACGATGAAATCCAAGCTGGATTATCTCAACAAAATCGAGAACCAAACGTTTAATGAAATTATCTATGGCAAGAGTCCGGTCGATGCGTTTGATACATTTGTTCAAACATGGAAATCCGGCGGCGGCGATCAGATCACTCAGGAAGTGAACGAGTGGTATGACGGCGTGAAAAAATAATCGATTTACGCAAGTGAAAAGGGTAAAGCAAGAGAGACGCATAGACGATACAAGTCTGTGCGTTTTTTGTGTTTTCTAACGTTACAGAATGAAAAAAAAATGCAGTGAACAGCGGCTTGAATGCCCTGAGTGTGCCTCTTTCCAATGCATGTTCAAAGTAGTTGCTTTTGTGCCATTTATATTGCTTTTATGCGCTGTTTGGAGGTGCGGGAAGGTTGATATAATTTGCTTATAAGCCGCTCAGGGAGTACTTGAGTAGGAAGAATTACAGGGGGAGCAATCATGAGAACTTTAAAACGAACTTGGCCATTCCACGTAATGCTGTTGCCAGCCATCATTTTCCTGATTATTTTCAGTTATGTGCCTATGGGCGGAATCGTTATGGCATTCCAGGACTATAAACCATGGCTTGGCATCAGCGGCTCGGATTGGGTCGGGCTTGATAACTTTAGATATTTATTCGAACGTGAGGACAGCCTGCAGGTCATCTGGAACACCCTGATCATTGCTGTGCTCAAACTGATTTTTAATCTGTTCGTCCCGTTTGTGTTTGCGATCCTGCTCAATGAGGTTCGCAAGATGGCGATTCAGCGCACGATCCAGACACTGGTATATCTGCCTCACTTCTTGTCTTGGGTTATCTTGGGCGGAATTTTGCTTGATCTGCTCTCAACAGGAGGTCTGGTGAATCGGGTGCTCGGTACTTTTGGCCTTGGACCTTACTTCTTCCTTGGGGATAACAGCTTGTTCCGACAGACGATCATTGTGACGGATGTGTGGAAGGAATTCGGCTATAACATGATTGTTTTCCTGGCAGCTCTTGCTGGCATTAACCCGGCATTGTATGAAGCTGCAGAGATTGATGGAGCCAACCGCTGGAAGCAAACGCTTCATATTACGATTCCGTCGCTTGTACCTATGTTGATGGTTGTGGGAACGCTGGCTCTGGGTAACGTACTGAATGCCGGATTCGACCAGATTTTCAACTTGTACAACCCGCTCGTATATCAAACGGGAGACATCATTGATACATTCGTATATCGCTCGGCGCTGGAAAATGGAGAGATGGGCTTTGCAACCGCAATCGGATTATTCAAATCCGTCATCAGTATGGTCCTGATCCTCGTATCGTACAGCCTGGCCAAAAAATACGCCGGATACCGCATATTCTAACCGAATGAACAGAGAAGGAAGGGACTACGATGTATCATAAATCACCATCATACCGCATATTTAACGTCATCAATATCAGTTTTCTCATTCTGATTGCCATCATGTGTATTGTACCGATGATTCACGTCCTGGCTGTATCGTTCAGTAATAAAGCTGCAGCCGATGCCAATCTGGTCAGTCTCTGGCCGGTAGGTTTCTCCCTTGAAGCTTACAAAAAAACGATGAACAATCCGATCTTCTTGAACTCACTCTGGATTTCACTGCTGCGTACCGTCATTGGTACAGGCATTACGCTTCTTATTACTTTCCTGGCGGCATATCCGCTGTCCAAGGAAAACAGTGAATTCAAAGGCAGAACCGTGTATTCCTGGATTTTCGTATTCAGCATGATTTTCAACGGCGGTTTGGTTCCATTCTACATGGTCATTCAGAAGATCGGTCTGATGGATTCCTTCTGGGTGCTGGTACTTCCAGGTGCAGTCAACACGTTCCTGGTCATCCTGATGCTGAACTTCTTCCGCGGTATTCCGAAAGAGCTGGAGGAAGCGGCATTGATTGACGGAGCTAACCACTTCAGAACGCTGTTCAGCATTTTCCTGCCAATCTCCATGCCTTCCATTGCAACCATTGCACTGTTCAGCATGGTGTTCCACTGGAATTCCTGGTTTGACGGACTGCTGTATATGAACAATGCGAAGGATTATCCACTTGCAACGTTCATGCAGACGGTTATTATCAAACGTGACATGAGTACGATGGCGATGAATCCGCAGGAAGTGGCAACGATCTCGCAAACGACGGTACGTGCAGCCCAAATCTTTATCGGAAGTGCACCGATCCTCATTGTGTATCCATTCCTGCAGCGCTTCTTTGTAAAAGGTATGACACTGGGCTCAGTTAAAGGCTGAGCCTGAATCCCTAATAACTGGAGGCTGATATTTTTGAATCAATCAACCAAACAACCATTCATTCTTGGCATGGATGTTTCATTTATGGACGAGATTGAACAGCATGGGGGAACATATCGTGATGCAGACGGCAGGGAAGAAGATCTGCTCACCATTCTCAAACTGAATGATACCAACGCCATCCGTCTTCGCATCTGGAATGATCCTGTCGGCGGATACTGTAATCTGGAGCGCACCGTAGAAGTGGCGAAACGAATCAAGGCACAGGGATTGCAGTTCCTGCTCGATTTCCATTACTCTGACCGCTGGGCCGATCCGGCTAATCAGTGGAAACCAAAAGCTTGGGAGAATCTGTCCTATGAACAGCTCAAACTGGCCGTATGCACATATACCGCAGACGTACTTCGAACACTGAAAGAACACGATGCGCTGCCGGATATGGTTCAGGTCGGGAATGAGATTACACCAGGTATGTTATGGGACGAGGGTCGTGTCGGCGGTGAAGAGCATGATACGGACGAGCAGTGGCAGCGTTTTGCCGGACTTGTGAAGTATGGCATTGCGGCAGTCAAGTCGGTTGATCCTTCCATTCAGATTATGATTCATATTGATCGCGGCGGTGACAATGTCGAAAGTCGTAAATTTTATGATCGCTTTGAAGCGCTTGGCGTCGAGTTTGACGTGATTGGTCTTTCTTATTACCCTTGGTGGCATGGAACACTGGACGCCCTGCGTGACAATCTGAATGATCTGGCCAAACGCTACGGCAAACCGATCAATGTGGTGGAAACGGCATACCCATGGACGCTGGAGCAGCCCGAAGGTATCGAGTGGATTATGAATCAGGAGGATATGCTGCTGCCAGGATATCCTGCAACAGTGGAAGGACAGACGAAGTACCTGAAGGATATGCTGCAGATTATTCGTGAAGTTCCCGGCGATCTGGGACATGGTTTCTATTACTGGGAGCCTGCGTGGATTCCGAGTAAAGAAGAATGGTCTGTAGGACACCCGAATAACTGGGGTAACCTGACGATGTTTGATTTTAAAGGACGCAAGCTGGAGTCATTTAAAGCCTTAGCTTCCGTACAAGAGCTGGACAACAAGACATACGTATAAATAATGAATGAAACAAATAAATGGAATTCAACAGCAAGGGAGTTCTCAAAATGACATTTAAATTTCCACCCGTAAGTTCCAAAGCCCCGCACATGCTGCATGGTGCTGACTACAACCCGGAGCAGTGGCTCCGTTACCCGGAAGTGCTGGAAGAAGATATTCGTTTGATGAAACTGGCGAAATGTAATGTGATGTCCATCGGTATCTTCTCCTGGGTATCCCTTGAGCCGGAAGAAGGGGTTTATACGTTTGAATGGCTGGATCAGGTGCTGGATCGTTTTGCGGCAAACGGAATCTATGCATTCCTGGCAACACCAAGTGGTGCGCGACCTGCATGGATGTCGGCAAAATATCCGGAAGTGCTGCGTGTCTCCGAGAATCGGGTCCGCAATCTTCATGGATTCCGTCACAACCATTGTTACACCTCACCTGTTTACCGGGAGAAAGTAACCGCAATGAACAGCAAACTGGCAGAGCGTTATTCCGATCACCCGGCTGTGATCGGCTGGCATATCTCGAATGAGTTCGGCGGCGATTGTCACTGTGATTATTGTCAGGAAGCTTTCCGCGGCTGGGTTCAAAACAAGTACAAAACTTTAGATGAGCTGAATCATGCTTGGTGGACGACCTTCTGGAGTCATACGGTAACGGACTGGAGTCAGGTTGAATCGCCGGCACCACACGGTGAAACACAAGTGCATGCGATGAATCTGGACTGGCGTCGTTTCGTCACCGATCAGACCGCTGACTTCATTGTACATGAGACGAAACCGCTTAAAGCCAAAAATCCGAATTTGCCTGTAACGACCAATCTGATGGAGTTCTACGGCGGATTAAACTATTGGAAGTTTGCTGACATTCTCGATTTCCTCTCTTGGGACAGTTATCCGACGTGGCATGATGCAGCGGACGATGCGAAACAGGCATCACGCATTGCCATGATGCATGATATTGTACGTTCCATCAAAGGCGGTCAGCCCTTCCTGCTGATGGAGAGCACACCAAGCTCAACCAACTGGCAGGATGTTAGCAAACTGAAGCGTCCGGGCATGCATCTCTTGTCCTCCTTGCAGGCGGTAGCCCATGGGTCAGATAGTGTACAGTACTTCCAATGGAGAAAGAGCCGTGGTTCCAGTGAAAAGCTGCATGGTGCAGTGGTTGACCATGTAGGAACAGAACATACACGTGTGTTCCAGGATGTGACCGATGTAGGCACAGCGCTGCAGAGCATGGAGGATATCGTGGGTACTTCCGTTCCGGCTGAAGTGGCTATCATCTTCGATTGGGAGAACCGCTGGGCCGTGAACGACTCCCAGGGACCGCGTAACATCGGGGTGAAATATGAGCAGACCGTAGAAGCTCACTACGAAGCGTTCTGGAAAAAGGGTGTAGCGGTCGATGTCATCGATATGGAAGCTGATCTGTCCAAGTACAAAGTGTTAGTGGCGCCGATGCTTTACCTCGTTCGGGAAGGGGTAGGCGAACGGATCGAGAAGTTTGTCGAGCAGGGCGGTACATTTGTGGCAACCTACTGGTCTGGCATTGTGAACGAGAATGATCTGTGTTTCCTCGGTGGATTCCCGGGTCCGCTTCGCAAAACGCTCGGCATCTGGTCCGAGGAGATCGACGGTCTGCATGATCGTGAACTGAACGGAATTATTCCAGCGCAGGGCAATGAACTTGGACTCACTACAGAATATGATGCCATTGAGCTCTGCGACCTGATTCATTTGGAAGGTGCTAAATCTCTTGCGGTATATCGTTCTGATTTCTATGCGGGACGTCCAGCTTTAACCGTGAACGAACTTGGTTCAGGAAAAGCATACTATATGGCAGCGCGGATGAAAGCACCATTTTATAATGATTTTTATGGCAAGCTGATTGCAGAACTGGATCTGGAACGTGGACTCAAGTCAGAACTGAGTGCAGGAACTACCGCACATGTACGTACGGACGGTGATTCCGACTATGTATTCGTACAGAACTATACGGAGCACGAAAAACAGGTGCAGCTGGACGGTCATTCATACACCGATGTGTTAAGCGGAGAGGCGGTTGAATCGGTCTTGAACCTGCATCCATACGATATTCGTGTGCTGCGCAGAGCTGCCAATCGCAAGTAAGTATAGACTAGAGATATGAATGGGGCACTTGAGTTCTCTGGAAACATGAGGTTGAACGTGATTTCGATGAACAAACGAATGCTGCACATAGAGACACCGTAAAATAGATTGTCCTGGGCCTTGGAAAGGGTGCCGGGGCAGTCTTTTTATTTTGTTCTACATGGGGCTTGAGAGCCTTTTTTGGACAAGATAAAGGATAATCGTGTCCGCGCAGCGAAGACAAACACGTAACTTGTCAACTTAAGACTTTCATTGTCTGGGAGGAATTGAGATGAATCAGAGAAATCTGGACGGCAACAGCATTATTATTCGGCTGGAAATGACAACGAAAGATATCAAGTTTGGCGAAGTGGCTTCAGCCATCTCGGAAGCTGGAGGAGACATCATTGCCATCGACGTCATTTCGACCAATCAGGATGTCAGCGTGCGCGACTTGACGGTCGCAGTCACCGATTCACAGGATAACAGCAAAATTATAGAAGGGGTGCGCCAGCTCAAAGGTGTATCCATCGTTAACGTATCGGATCGTACATTTCTGCTTCACCTCGGCGGTAAGATCGAAGTGACACCCAAGACGCCGATTCATAACCGGGAAGACCTCTCGCGTGTGTACACGCCGGATGTGGCTCGGGTATGTTCGGCCATTTCAGAGGAGCCGGGCAAAGCTTTTTCACTCACGATCAAAAGAAACACAGTAGCCGTTATTTCTGATGGCAGTGCAGTGCTTGGACTCGGTAATATCGGTCCGCGTGCCGCGATGCCGGTGATGGAAGGTAAAGCGATGCTGTTCAAGCAGTTCGCTGGCGTGGATGCGTTCCCGATCTGTCTGGATACGCAGGATACTGAAGAGATCATTCGAACAGTGAAAGCGATATCACCTGCGTTTGGCGGCATTAATCTGGAGGATATTTCTTCTCCGCGCTGTTTCGAGATTGAACGCAGGTTAAATGAAGAACTGGATATTCCGGTATTTCATGATGATCAGCATGGGACGGCCGTCGTATTATATGCGGGTTTGATTAATGCCCTCAAGCTGGTTGGCAAATCCATTGATAATGTAAAGATTGTTGTGTGCGGTATCGGTGCAGCGGGTGTGGCATGCAGCAATATTTTGTTATCTGCAGGTGCGAAGCGGCTCATCGGGGTGGATCGTGAGGGCGCCATCGTACGCACGAATTCGTACGACAATGAAGTATGGACGGAATATGCGTCACGCACTAATCCCGATCTGGAGACAGGTTCACTGCGCGAAGTTATTCGGGGAGCAGATGTATTTATCGGCCTGTCGCGCGGCAATCTGTTGACCCGTGAAGATGTGCAGACAATGGCGGACAATCCGATTGTATTTGCGATGGCTAATCCGGTGCCCGAGGTCATGCCGGCTCTGGTTGAAGATATAGTTGCCGTTATGGCGACGGGACGTTCGGATTATCCAAACCAGATTAATAACGTGCTCTGTTTCCCTGGCATGTTCAGAGCTGTGCTGGACTGCCGTGCATCCGAAATCAACGAAGAGATGAAACTGGCAGCAGCCCAGGCAATAGCCTCGTCTATCTCGGATGAAGAGCGTACACGTTATTACATTATCCCGAGTGTGTTTAACGATAAGGTGGTCAAATCAATGCGCAGTCGTGTCATTGAAGCAGCAGTCCGGACAGGTGTGGCGAGACGTATACCGCGTGAACAACCACGTGAAGGCGGAGAGTCCTGATGTCATCGGAATCATCGCGTCGATCTATGGAAGCCGAAGACACACAAGCTGCTGACGGCCCGCCAGCTGAACAAGAGCAGGTGAACCGGGACGGCAGCACGACTCACGAAGCTGTTCTATGCGCCGCTCGTGCCTTTGTGCAGCAAGAAGCATCCCGGCATTCCGACGGGCATGACTGGTCCCATATTGAACGTGTCACTGCTCTAGCGGTCCGCTTGGCTCATCAGATGGGCGCAGACCTGTTCATCTGTGAACTGGCTGCACTGCTGCATGACGTGCCGGATGAGAAGCTGAATGACAGTCTGGAGGCCGGTATGGCTAAGCTGCATGCCTGGCTGGATACCCAGCCGCTGGCGCCTGAAATGCGGGAAGCGGTAGTGAACATTATCAGCACGATCTCCTATGCTGGCGGCCAACGTGCTGCAGTTTGCTCGCTGGAAGCTCAGGTGGTGCAGGATGCGGATCGGCTGGATGCGCTGGGAGCCATCGGCATTGCCCGTACATTTGCATTTTCGGGGGCCCGTGGGCGTGAAATGTATGATCCTTCCTTACCGCCGCGGGAGCAGATGACCCGTGAGGAATATCGGAATGGGCGCAGCACAACGATCAATCATTTTTACGAAAAGCTATTCAAACTTAAAGATCTGATGAATACTTCCTATGGCAAACAGCTCGCTCAGCAGCGTCATGATTATATGGTGCAGTTTGTGGAGCAGTTCAAGAGGGAATGGGAAAGCGTGGATGGTTAGACCGCGGTATTCCGTAATATCCCTGAATTAAAATCATTTTGGAGCATTTCGCCCCTGTACCGGGGCGGGGTGCTTTTTTAGAACCGCTGTACATACCGCAGATGTCGAATACTGAATCGCTTACTGCTTTTGAGCAGCAGCGAAGATGGGCCTAGGCCCAAGATTTGTCTGCATATGGGTGGGATCTTGGAACTGGGATAGCAAAGGCGTAAGCTCTCATGGTACAATGAATCGTTCTCCTGAACTCATTCAGGTAAAAAAAGAAATATGGGGTAATAATGAACATGATTATCATCAAAGGTAAACGAACAGGTCGCATAAAAGGAGGGAGATGCCGTGTCATTTGGAGCACGTGTTCTTAAGACAGGTATAGCGGTCACGCTGGCTTTATATCTGAGCAGTCTGTTCTTGAATCCGCAATCTCCTGTGCCTGCTGCCATCGCAGCGATATTTGCCATGCAGCCTTCCATCTATCGTTCTTGGAAGTATTTCCTCGATCAGCTGCAGACGACCACGCTTGGCGCGATTGTAGCTCTGCTGGGCGGCATGGTATTGTCCAATGAACCCATCGCGGTAGGCTTGATTATTGTGCTGGTTATTATGATCTGTCTTAAATTAAATATGGGTGAGACGGTGGGTCTGACACTGGTCACGGTGGTATCGATTATGGAAGCTTCAGGGGATTGGCATTTTGCGCTTAACCGTTTCCTGCTTACACTTGTAGGCATCATATCCGCTTTCCTGATCAACATCTCTGTGTTTCCTCCCAAGCCCAAAGTACAGTTCGTGAAGCAGATCCAGAGTGTGTTCAACGGCATGTCACTGCTGCTCCGCACGTCGATCTCGGATGAGATCAAAGAGGTTGTTTTCCGGGAAGAGAAGAACAATCTTGGCGGGTCCATCAAGTCTCTATCTGACAAATACCACCTGTTTGAAGAAGAGCAGAAGAAGATGAAACGTGCCAAATTCAGTGAAACCCGTCAGATGGTCGTATATAAGCAGATGCTGTTAAGTCTGCAAAAGGGGTACGATGTACTGGATTCAGTCGAACGTCATTACTTTCAGGCACAGCGGACACCGGACATGGATATGTTCTTTGACACCCATCTGGAACGGGTCATCAAGTTTCATGAACATGCACTGCTCAAATTCGAAGACAAGTTAAAACCGAATGGCGAAGAGGCTGCGCAGTTTGTAACGGAAAATGACTTTTTCATGGAACAGGCCATTACCCAGTTTGATATTGACAAGGACGGCATGTTAAGGTTATCCATTGTAGCCGCGGCAATATACGATTACGGTTATCAGCTCGAACGGCTGAACCGGCTTGCAGACCATGTACACACTTCGAGTGAGGACAAAGAGTCCCAGGACAATATTTTAAACTGGCTCAAATGGCCTTAGCTTCTGAAATCAGCTACAATAGAGGAACAACCAAGCCCGGACAGCAGCGTCCGGGCTGTTCGTATATTTGACTCGATGATGTATTTTCACAATGCTAAATGACAATGATACTGAATTCTGAATGAATTGAGGGATAGAAGAGATGGAGATGGATCAGCTGGATGCAGCGCTGTTGGAATGGTTTAGTGGAAGCAATCTGGAGAGCAAGCAGCATGAGGCGATGCAGCTGCTGACGGTAACGGATGGGCAGTGGCCGCATCTGGCCATGGTCAGCATGGGCGAAGTGGTTGCCATGAGCCCGAGCCGCCTTCGATTGGCACTCTGGCAGGGTACGCAGACAAGTATGAACATGATGGAAACGGGCAAGGCTGCGTTAATTGCAGTGCATGGACAGCGTTTACTGCATGTTCGGCTGGAGGTCCGTCTGCTGCCGGAGTTAGCAGACGCTGTTCACCCGCGGGATCGGTACGAATGTAATATCCTTCATATTCGTGTCGATCAGGCACCCTATGCGGAAATTACGTCAGGTATTACATTTCAATTGAAGGATACAAACGGAGCATCGGCACGCTGGGCTGCAGCAATTGAGGATCTGAAGAAGTAGCGGGAAATGAAAAAAGGGGTAATACTGCATTAGCTGAACTCATGCGCTGCGGAGAACTGGAGAGGGCAGAAGATTGATCAGTCATGGGGATATTTTGTGCACATCATTAGTAATTGGTATTACAGCTTATGTTTTTCAAGAGAAGCGGCATTAGGGGAAACAACAAATAACGTCTCCGCTTGCATCGGGACGCTGTCACTGGTAGAATATAAAATGGTTTTCTTAAAATTAGGATTAATTAACATAAAATTAAAATGTTTACTTTCTAATAATTATACCATTGCCTTTTCGGGCTTGTCAAATGGATATTGGAGGACACAATCCGGGGAAAGAGGGGCACACAGCATATGAGTACAGATCAGCAGTGGAACAAGGAACAGGAGCGGGTTAATACCGTTACGGATCAGATTGAGCGCAAAATCGCCGAACTGGAACAAGAAGTAGGGTCCTTCCGGGGCGAAGTTGTGGAGATGAGAAAAGAGTTCTGGGATGAGGTTACGATGAACTTCAGTGAAGCAGATGATGTCGGGGAGACATCAACGAGTATGCGGCAGCAGTCGCAGGTGCTGTCCGACCGCGAACGAAGTCATCTGAATACAGCCGCGGCTCTGGATAAAATGAAACGACTGCATCATTCGCCATATTTTGGCCGCATCGATTTTAAGGAGGACGGGTATCCGGATGCAGAACGCATCTATCTGGGCATTGCGTCCCTGCTGGATGAGAAAGAGGAGTCCTTTCTGATCTACGACTGGCGCGCACCCATCTCCAACCTCTATTATGACGGTGCGCCAGGACCCATCTCCTATCGTACACCAAGTGGTGAAATCAGCGGCGAGATCGAGATGAAACGTCAGTTCGTCATTCGGGATGGCCGTATCCGTTTTATGTTTGATACAGGAGTAACGATTGGAGATCAGCTGCTGCAGGCTGTGCTAAGCCGTACGTCTGATGCACAGATGAAAAGTATTGTGGCAACCATTCAGAAGGAGCAGAATCGCATTATCCGTAATGACCGGACACGGATGCTGATTGTGCAGGGCGCGGCTGGCAGCGGCAAAACCTCTGCCGCTCTTCAGCGGGTGGCTTATCTTCTCTATAAATACCGCGAGCATCTGCAGGCGGATCAGATGGTTCTTTTTTCACCGAATCCGATGTTTAACAGCTACGTGTCGACGGTACTGCCCGAGCTTGGGGAAGAGAATATGCTGCAGACGACGTTTCAGGAATATCTGGAACGCCGATTGGGACGAGAATACCAGCTTGAGGACCCCTTTATCCAGCTCGAATATGTGCTGACAGGGACCGAAGAACCTGGTTACGATGCACGTATGTCCAGCATACGATTCAAGTCTTCTGCATCCTTTCTGAAGGTTATTACCCGCTACAAGGAAAACATGCTTTCCGGCGGCATGAAGTTCAAGCCGGTACGCTTTCAGGGGAAGGCCATTGTGGATGCGGAAGCGATGGCGGAGAAATTCTACAGTTTCGGATCATCTGTCAAACTGGTGAGCCGACTCGAAATGCTGCGGGATTGGCTGCTGAAGGAGCTGTCCGCATTTGGTAAAGGCGAACTTAACGCACCTTGGGTCGACCAGCAGCTGGATCTGATGGAACCCGAGGATCTACAGCGTGCGTACCAACGGTTAAAACGCAAACAAAAAGGGAAATCACATACGTTTGACGATTTCCAGCAGGAAAGAGAGATTTTGGCCCGGATGGTGGTCAGTGACCGCCTCAAGCCTTTGCGTAAATGGATCAAATCCCTGCGGTTTGTGGATATCCGCCAGTTGTACGCGAACCTGTTCGAAGATCAGACGCAGATGGTTCGTCTGCTGGACAGAGAGCCCCTGCCTGCGCATTGGGAAGAAATCTCGACGATGACGCTGCGCAGACTAAAGCTTCAAGAGCTGGCCTATGAGGATATTACACCGTATCTGTATCTGCGCGAACTGCTGCTGGGCTTCCATATTAATTCAAGCATCCGTCATGTCATTATCGATGAAGCGCAGGATTATTCTGCATTTCAGCTGGCCTTTATGAAGAGATTGTTCCCACACGCGAAGATTACGGCACTTGGTGATTTTAATCAGGCGATTTATGCGCATTCCTCTGTTCTCAGCGGGACCGGACCGTTAAGTGATCTGTATGGACCGGAAAATACCGAGGTGATTGAACTGACGCGCAGTTATCGCTCTACGATGGAGATTGTTGAGTTTACGCGCGGCATGGTTCCCAGTGGAGAGAAGATTATTCCGTTCAACCGCAATGGAGAGAAACCCAAAGTCATCGTGACCGCTGATCTGGAACAGCATTTCGACCAAATCACCGCCGATCTCAATCATCTGATTGAAGAGGGATACGAGTCTGCAGCGGTAATCTGCAAGACGGCTGAGGAGAGCAGAGAAGTACATGCCGCGCTGAGTCAAAAGCTGAAAACCGCTCCCAAACTTATCAAAAAAACGACACTTGCTTTTGAACAGGGCGTTCATGTAATTCCGGCCTATTTGGCTAAAGGTGTAGAGTTTGATGCCGTTTTGATCTATAACGGGTCAGCTGCAGCTTACTCCCGTGAGCAGGAGCGCAAGCTGTTCTATACGGCCTGTACCCGGGCGATGCATCTGCTGCATGTGTACTCTTTGGGTGCACCAAGTCCGTTTATTACTTCACAATCAGGAGAGTGGTATGAGATGAGCAGCATACCTGCCTCTCACGTGGAATAAGCCTGCTGTATGGCCAGTCAGAATTCAAACTTCTGACTGGCTTATTTTTTTGTGCATGCTGTAGAGAGAAAAGTCTTATATAGCTGTTTGTGAAATAAGCATACACAAATTAGTCAATATTGATAAAACAGGTTGATTTCATTGTCTTCATATACAATCAATGTGATTTTTCTTTACACGTGAAGCTCAGACTCATATAATCGTAACAATCTAATTTTTTGGAGCGTTACATTATCTGTTTTTTAGGAGCGTTACATTATCTATTTTTTAGGAGCGTTACATGAAGGGGAAACAAACAACCTGAAGAGAGAAAAGCAGGTGACTCTATGGAGGAGGCAGTTAATTTGAACAAAACAGCTTTTGAACGGCCGCATTTGGCCGATTGCGTTCCCGATCTGGTCGCTACAGCCCGGGGAGATATGAAGGCAACTTTGGTGATTCGGGGCGGGACACTGGTGAACGTGATATCGGGCGAAATTTTGCCGGATATGTCTGTAGCCGTGCAGGGGTCACGAATTGCATATGTCGGCAGAGACGTGAGCCATACCATCGGAGAACACACCCGGATTATCGAGGCCCAAGGGAAGTATATAGCGCCGGGATTGCTTGATGGTCATTGTCATATCGAGAGCACGCAGATGAAGGTGTCGGAGTTCGCAAGAGCTGTACTGCCATCCGGAACGACAGGTGGATTCTTTGATCCGCATGAAATTTCGAATGTGCTTGGACTTCCAGGACTGCGGCTTATGCTGGATGAAGCTCGCACGACGCCTATGGCTGCCTATATGCAGGTGGCGTCGTGTGTGCCTTCCACCCACCCGGGTCTGGAGACGACAGGAGCTTATATTGGTCCCAAAGAAGTCGCGGAGGCACTTTCATGGGGACCGGACATGATTGGTCTGGGCGAAGTGATGAACTTCCCGGGAGTGGTATACGGAGATGAAACGATGATCGGAGAGATTCAAGCGACGCTTCGCGCGGGGAAAGTGGCAGATGGACATTTTACTTGGGCATCGGATGACTGGCGTCTGCCTGCATATGCGGCGAGCGGTGTCACTGGAGATCATGAATGTGTGACTAAAGAAGATGTGGTGGAACGGCTGCGGCTTGGCATGTATGCGAAGATGCGCCAAGGCTCAGCCTGGCATGATGTAGCGGAGACAATCAAAGCCTGCACAGAGCTTGGGCTGGATACCCGCCGGATGATGCTGGTGACAGATGACCGCAGCTCGGAATCTTTGCTGAAGGAAGGCCATATGGACTTTGTGGTCCGATTGGCGATCTCGCAGGGCGTGAAACCGGTAACCGCATTCCAGATGGCTACGATTAATACGGCGGAACGTTTTGGTGTGTCACGAGATATAGGTGCAGTTATTCCCGGCAGCTTTGCTGATATTATTCTGTTAGACGGACGCCTTGCAGACGTACGTGTAGAGATGACGATTGCGGCGGGACAGGTGGTCGCCGAGAATGGAAAAATGACAGCCGTTTGGGACACGTTTACTTATCCTGAAGAGGCTCTGAATACGGTAAAGCTGGAAGCTAACATCCAGCCGCAGGATCTGGAACTGGCTGCACCTATTACAGATGGAGCCATAGGCGCGCGCATCATTGATGTGACGGAGAATCACGTTGAGACGAAGGAGAAACGAGTGCAGGTGAATGTGCAGGGCGGCAGGGTGGTTCTACCTGCGGCAGGTGAAGTATGCAAAATTGCCGTGCTGGAGCGTCATAAACAAACGGGAAATCGTGCGGTGGCACTGGTTGGCGGGATCGGGTTCACCTCACCGGCAGCCATTGCGATGACTGTTGCTCACGACAGCCATAACCTGCTGATTATCGGCAATGATGATGCACTTATGGCGGAGGCTGGTAATCGTGTTATTCGTATGCAGGGCGGCGTAGCCGTTGTTACGGATAAGGGGGTTACGGAATTCCCGCTTCGGATAGCCGGGCTGATGTCGGTGGAACCTTTTGAAGTCGTTGCGGCCCAATCTGCGGCAGTCAGCGAAGCGCTGCAATCCGCAGGTTGTACGTTGAACAACGCCTTTATGACCTTGTCGCTGCTCGCACTGGTGGTTATTCCAGAACTTCGTTTGTCCGATATTGGCCTGGTGCGTATTTCTGCGGAGGGAATTGAACTTGTTTCGCTGTTTGACCAACCTAATGAGGGATGAAGCGGGTGTTTCGGAGAAAAGAAACGTTAACGGATAACTAAAGGAAAATAAATACTGCATTCTGAGCCGCCTTCGGGCGGCTTTTTGGTTTAAAGAAAGAAAACGCTCTCTAGGTCTACAGAAGCTGGGAGTTAAAACAAAATATAGACAGAAGTCGTGAAGTTTAATACATGTTTACATGGAATATGAAATATTGAGACTTTTGGACTATGTATTCGGAACTGTGAATTCCCGAAATATAGTTATATGATTCTTTCGTCGTGAGTCTTATAGATGATATTGCGTATAGAAGAAGATTTAATTCACAGCACTTCCATCAGAGTGCAAAAAATGAATAGAAACGACAATATTTCATCCGGATTTATACGTAAGAGCTGCTATAACTTCAAGGGAGTGTACAAATGTGAAAATCAAAAAAGAATTCCGTATCCTGCTGCTGATGAGTTGTCTGATCCTGTGTTTGAGTACTGCTTGTTCCACCAAAGCGGCTGCTGTAGGTTCCGTCGAACCTGTAGACAGTTACGCATCCATTCACGGGAATCTGGATCGTCCTGTGCGGGCTACATGGGTGTGGGATACTACGCAGATCCGAAACGGTGCTCAGGATGTGTTGAATTTTGCAGCGGAGAACAGCATTAATACGATCTACCTGCAGATAAACCGGGATGTGAAAATACCCGAATACAAAAATTTTATCCGTCTGGCAAGGGCGCAGCATATAGCTGTTGACATTATGGATGGACGTTCAGCTTGGGGGCTGACCGAAAGCAGAGGACAAATTGCCTCCTTTATGGACTGGATCGAATCGTATCAAGCACAGGCGCTGTCCAACGAGAAATTCGCAGGGATTCATCTGGATATCGAACCTCATGTGCATCCGCAGTGGAAAACCAATCAGGCCAGTGTCATTACACAGTGGCAGGGCAATGTGGATTATATTGTCGAGCGTGCCTCCGCTATGAAGATGCCCGTGGCCGCGGATCTGCCGTTCTGGCTGGACAATTACAAAATTCCCGGTTCGACGATGGCGGTAAGCAGCTGGATGATTCGCAAATTTGATTCCATTACCATTATGGCTTATCGGGATACAGCTGCCGCTATATACAGCGTGGCGAAGGACGAACTGATCGATGCAGCCTCCGTTGGCAAAAAAATATCGATTGCGGTGGAAACCAAGCAGAGCAAAGAAGGCGATTTTATTACGTTCTTCGAAGAGGGGGATGCGTATATGGAGCAGCAGCTGAAGCTGGTGGAGCAGATGGCGAGTGTGCATGCTTCCTTTAACGGATTTTCGGTTCATGAGTATTCATCCTGGAAGACATTACGAAAATAACTGCAAAGAAGCATGGTTCTAGCGCGTAAATAAAATGAGAAGGTGCCTGCAGCGAATGCGCTGTAAGCACCTTCTGTCGTTTTATCCCTGGATTCCGTCAAAATTAATCGCGATATAAGGATATAATCACTCTTTCTAAATTAGAGTACCTGTGTAAGGACATCAGGCGCAATTGTTACATTTTTGGAGAACATTTTGCGATAATGGGACGGGGTGGTGTTCTTATGTTTCTTAAAGGTGGTAATGAAATAACTGAGATGCTCAAATCCAACATCCATGGCAATATCGACAATTTTATGATCCGTATTCTCCAGCTGTCTGCAGGCCTGCTGCACCCGATAATAATTAATGTAGTCCACAGGACTTTTCTGCACCATCTGTTTGAAAAAACGACAGAAATGTCCCTCGCTCATATTCGCTGCATCCGCAAGATCCTTTAGTTTAAGCGGTTCAGGGTAACGCTTGTGAATATAACCCAGCACCGTCTTCAGGCGCTCCACTTTGTCCGGGCTTCCCCCGTTTACCGCGCCTTTGAGCGGCAGTGCCGCCCGATGTTCAACCATGCGGGCAAGCATAAGGTAGAGGTGTGCTTTTGTTGTTATTTCACAGGTGTCAGTTCCACTATCGTGATCTGCAAAGATACGCCTCAGGTACGCCAGAACTTCCGAGCCCCAGCCTCCATCGGCTGTAATGTGAGAAGGAAGCAGTATGTTTTTTCGAAGTATAGGTGCGATAAACTTCTCCTGGACTGCATCAAAACTTTGGCTGCCGAGCAGATCGGAATGAAATACAATGGAAGAGAAGACACAAGGCTCATCGCCCTTAAGGTATCCCGCATGAATCTCCCCCCGGTGAACAAAGATAGCCTCTCCGGCCTTCACCTCGTATCGGTTCATATCAATCTGAAACACCGCAGAGCCCTGCGTCACCATCGTGAATTCCATCTCATCATGCCAATGGCAGTCGAGAATGCTGTCCCCGTTTAACTGCTGTATGTCAGGGTACACACTAACCGGATACATGGCATTGCCGTGAATTCGGTCTTCCCTTAATTGTGCACGCTCCATCCAAGAAAACCTCCTTATTGAATATGCTGCTTAGTAATGATGTAATCGTTTGCAAAATATATTTGAAATGAGCCCTCATAACACTAAAAATATCAAAATACTTATATAATTGATCAAAATAAAAGAAGAAATTCATGATTTATATCAATATCATTATAGTATAACCGAAGGAGGTAATCCAAGATGAAATTTACCGATGGCTACTGGCAGATCCGTGATGGATATCATGTTCAAAATCCGGCGGATATTCGAGATATTGTACAAAAGGGCGATTCCTTTACTGTATACGCAGCAACCAAACGCATTGAGCGCAAAGGGGATACCCTGAACGGAACGCTGCTCAAGGCAACCTACAGCTCACCAATGCCTGATGTCATTCGTGTGCAGCTGAACCATCACAAGGGTAAAGTCAATCCAGGCCCGGAGTTTGCGCTGAACACGTTGAATACGGATGTGCAGATTACTCAGGATGAAAGCGGAGCAGCCCTGAAAAGCGGCAATCTGCGTGTCACCGTGAATAAAACAAAAGGCTGGGACATTGGCTTCGACTATAATGACAAACGTCTCACTGGCAGCGGCTGGAGAGGTCCGGCATATATCGAGTCGGCGTCCGAAGGTACGTTCTTCCGAGAACAGTTGGAGCTGGGCGTGGGTGAGTATGTCTATGGCCTTGGTGAACGCTTTACTCCGTTTGTGAAAAATGGTCAGGTCGTGGATATCTGGAATGAGGATGGCGGTACAAGCAGTGAACAGGCCTATAAGAACATTCCGTTCTATCTCTCCAACAAAGGATACGGGGTATTCGTTAATCATCCTGAAAAAGTATCTTACGAGATTGCTTCCGAGAATGTATCCAAAGTACAGTTCAGTGTACAGGGCGAAACGCTGGAATACTTTATTATCGGCGGTGCGAATCCCAAAGAGGTGCTGGATAACTACACCAAGCTTACAGGTAAGCCGGCTTTGCCGCCCGCATGGACATTTGGTCTGTGGCTGACGACTTCGTTCACAACGGACTATGACGAAGCGACGGTGAATCATTTTGTCGATGGCATGGCGGAGCGTGATCTGCCGCTTTCCGTTTTCCACTTTGACTGCTTCTGGATGAAGGAGTATCAGTGGTGTGACTTTGAATGGGATAAAGACATGTTCCCGGACCCGGAAGGCATGCTGCAGCGTTTGAAGGATAAAGGACTCAAAATCTGTGCGTGGATCAACCCTTATATTGCAGAGAAATCGATTCTGTTCGATGAAGGCATGGAAAAAGGGTACCTCGTCAAAACGGCTGACGGCAGAGTATGGCAGTGGGATAAATGGCAGGCAGGTATGGGGCTCGTAGATTTCACCAATCCAGAAGCAACCGCATGGTACAAGGACAAGCTGAAAGGTCTGATCGATCAGGGTGTAGACTGCTTCAAAACGGATTTCGGCGAAAGAATTCCGACTGATGTGGTGTATTATGATGGCTCCGATCCGGTGAAAATGCACAACTACTACACGTTCCTGTATAACAAAGCGGTATTTGATGTACTCGAAGAGAACCTCGGTAAAAATGAAGCGGCTCTGTTTGCACGCTCTGCAACCGTAGGTGGGCAGCAGTTCCCTGTACACTGGGGCGGAGACTGCTCGTCCAATTATTCCTCCATGGCCGAATCGCTGCGCGGTGGATTATCTCTCGGTCTTTCGGGGTTTGGCTTCTGGAGCCATGACATCAGCGGATTCGAAGCGACAGCCGAGCCGGACGTATACAAACGCTGGGTGCAGTTCGGACTGCTCTCTTCGCACAGCCGTCTGCATGGCAATGAGTCTTATCGTGTGCCTTGGTTATTTGATGAAGAGGCTGTCGATGTTGTACGTGACTTTACGAAGCTGAAGCTAAGCTTAATGCCGTACCTGTTCAATGCTGCGGTAGAGTCCTCAGTGCAGGGGCTGCCGATGATGCGCGCGATGGTACTGGAATACCCGGATGATCCGACCTGTGCGACTCTTGACCTGCAGTATATGTTTGGTGACTCGATTCTGGTTGCGCCGATCTTCAACAAGGAAGGCGACGTGCGTTATTATCTGCCTGAAGGAACCTGGACGAATTATCTGACAGGGACCAAAGTGGAAGGCGGACGCTGGATTAGCGAAAATCACGACTTCAAAACGCTGCCGATGATGGTCAAACCGAACAGTCTGATCGCGGTAGGTGCAGTGGACAGCAGACCGGATTATGATTTTGCCGATAATGTATCCCTGCATTTATTTGAACTGGCAGAAGGACAGACCGCACAAGCCGTTGTTGTAAACCAAGGAGCAGAACGTGAACTGCAGGTGACCGTCACTCGCAGCGGATCGAAGCTCGAAGTGCGTGCCGAAGGTGCAGGCAAGCCTTGGAATCTCGTGCTTCGCGGTGTTGATTCCGTATCCCGTGTGGAAGGCGGATTGCAGGCGGCAGGCGCACAAGGAGTTGTCGTCACTGCGGATGCAGGTGCAAGTACGCTTACAATCGAGATGTAACATGTTACAATAAGACGATGAAAGGACGGTGCCTGATGGCGCCGTCTGTTTGTTTATTTGTATAGGAAAGAGGGAACAATATGCCGCATTCACATCCACATTCGGGCCTGCACAGCCCAATATCAACAGAGGTACTTCATGCACTTGTGCACAAACATTTTGGAAATCATGTTTTCATTAAACAGTTTGGACTGCTCCGGGGTGGTCTGTTCAATACGACCTACCGCATTCAATTGGAACATACATCTGTAACGGATGTCATTCTACGACTTGCTCCTGAACAGGTAGACATTCCGAGCAGCGAAACGATCGCTGAGATTGCCTGGAGCGATCCGTTATTTTCGTTTGAACGCACGATGATGGCTGCAGAGCCTGTTGTCTATGAACGATACCGCAAGGCTGGAATCCCGGCGCCTGAAGTGCTGGCCTGTGATGACAGCGGTCTCGATGTACCGCGAACCTATATGTTTATGACATTTATTCCAAGCGTGCAGCTGGATCATGCAGCTATTAACAAGCTGGACAAGCAGCGTTTGTATAAACAGCTTGGTGCGTACACTGCGGCTATGCATCAGATTAGAGGAGCTTCGTTTGGCTGGCCGCAGGCTGACGGGTCCATTCGCGGATCAGGTCAGTGGTCTGAGGTGCTTCGCATGTTTGCCGACGAGACAACCCGAAAAGCACATGAAAAAGCATTTATGCCTGGCGTAGGAGAAAAGATCACGGCCATTTTTGAACAGCATAGATTGCTGTTTGATTCAATCAAACAGCCCGTGCTTGTCCATAATGATCTGTGGGCAGCCAATGTGCTGGTGCACGGCGAACAAGGTTGTATGAGCATAGCTGCGATCATCGATGGAGACCGCTCCATGTATGCTGATCGGGAGTATGAGGCGATTCTTTCGACAGAATCAGAAGCTTTTCATGATGGTTATGGTCATCCGCTTGATGCGTCTCCAGGGGGACAAGCACGCAGGCTGGCATACCGGTTGTTATCCTCCTATTTTAACGCATACGTGCATGAGCATCAGGTGAATCAGCCAGAAGATGGCCAAAAATATGCTGAACGGACAATGGATTTGCTGGCTCAGTGGAAACAGCTTGGTTTCCGCTAATCTGATCTTCCCATTTTGACATAGGCTGCATAATCAACCCCCGATCAACCGACAATAATGCTGTTGTGTGTAAAATCTGCGAAGGTGGTTAGGGTATGTCTGATAAAAAGTGGGACCTCGTCGCACTTGCTTCTATCCCTGTGATCATGACCTTAGGGAACTCCATGCTTATACCGATTCTGCCACAGATTGAACGGGAACTTAAGGTATCTGCATTCAGGGTCAGTATGCTGATCACGGTATATGCTGTAGTAGCCATTCTGCTGATTCCGCTGGCAGGATATTTATCGGATCGATTCGGCAGGAAAGCAGTGATCATTCCCAGCCTTGTCATTGCTGCCGTTGGAGGAGCAGTAGCAGGAGCTGCTGCATGGATGATGAACGGTAATGTCGCTTACTGGACTATTCTTTCAGGCAGATTTTTGCAGGGAGTCGGAGCTGCGGGTGCATTTCCAATTGTCATTCCTCTCGTGGGAGATATGTTTAAGAATGAAGATGAGGTAAGCAAAAGTCTGGGGATCATCGAAACCTCGAACACCTTTGGTAAAGTGCTGAGTCCCATTCTAGGCGCTGCGCTTGCGGTATGGTTTTGGTACTCGCCATTTCTCGCAATCCCGGTTCTCTGCCTTATTTCGCTGATTCTGGTTATATTTCTGGTGAAAACACCGAAGAGGAACGAAAAACCACCTACATTTTCAGAATTCGTTACTTCCATCCGTAAGGTGTTAAAAGAAAAAGGACGCTGGTTGTACGCTTTGTTTGCAATCGGTGGGATTTGCATGTTTCTCATTTTTGGCGTGCTTTATTATCTTTCCGAGACGCTGGAGAGTGAATTTGCTCTGAAGGGCGTAGTCAAAGGGCTCGTTCTGGCCATTCCGCTTGCTTCACTGTGTCTGGCTTCGTTTCTGGCAGGAAAGTGGATCGGTAAACATAAATCACGCATGAAATGGCTCGGTTTTGCCGGACTTGCCTTGGTGACCGTCGCGCTGGCTGTTATCGGCTTGTTTGATAATATCTACGTCGTGGTTGGTCTGTTTACGCTGGGTAGTGCGGGTATTGGTGCAGCACTGCCATGTCTGGATACCTTGATCACAGAAGGGGTAGACAAGAAGCAGCGGGGCACGATCACAGCTTTGTTCAGCAGTATGCGATTCATCGGGGTATCTCTCGGTCCCCCTGTGGTGTCTCTACTGATCGGTTCTCAACACTTTTTGTTGTTTGGTGTTCTGGCAGCATCAGGTGCAGTTGGTGGTCTGCTTACCCTGCTCGCAGTAAAACCCGAGAAAGGCGAGAAGCCCTCTTCCGGGAGTGGTTCGAAGCAGGAGGATCAGGAAAATCAGAAGAAGCAGGAGAGTCAGGATAAGCTGCAGAAGAGGCGTGTGCAGGAAAGTGAAACCGATCAAGGATACCGACCGACTCCCCTGCGCCGTAAAAAAAGTCCATACTAACCAGGGCATCGGAATCGATGTCCTGGTTTGCAGCATTCAGATCAAAAACGCGTTTACGCCCGCACAAGCAGGAGACTGCTTGCCGGGTGTAAACGCGTGTTTATGACAATTGCAATGATTTTATATTGATGCCATCAGGATAAAATAGGTTCAGGAACACATGATTTTTAAGGTGCGGGACATGTGTCTGGTGATTAAAGTTTCATTCATTTTTTCTCCGGTTCAGATTCCGTATCCATTGAATCCTTTGAAGCAGCATCCTGTGCCGCAGGAATATGGGTATGAGCCAGCAGCGGATGCGTTTCGATTTGGAAGCTGCCGCTTCGCTTGCCTTGGATCAGATAGATCAGCAGAAAAAGGACCATAAATAGGACGGAGTACCGATACATTTCGGTATAACTGGTCAGGGATGCGATGGAGCCGAGCAGAAGGGCCCCTGTCGCAATGCCGAGATCAAGTGTGTTCAGAAACATTCCGTTTGCCATCCCACGCTGGGCAGGCGAGACGACCTGAATCATCCAGGTCTGCAGTGAAGACTGCATGGAGCCATAACCGATACCGTATACAAAAGCAGCAGCAAACAGAATGGGCATCGTTGTCGCCCATGACAGCATAATAAGTCCGAGTGCGATACATACTGCGCCTGGGATCAACAAGGCTTTGGGTCCTTTACTGTCGTAAATCCGGCCTGCAAACGGTCTAACCAATAGAACCGCCAAGGCGTTAAACAGGAAAAACAGCGCTGGATTCGCCAAATGTGCTTCCTTGCCGAACAAAACGATAAACCCGACCAATCCACCATAGGTGATGGACAGTAAACCGTTAAGTACACTAGGCAGGATCAGCTTGCGGTTAAATGGTGTTTTCACCGTGGAGCCGGTATTGGCTCCCGACACAGATGCAGTCATCCCCGCGCTTTGGTGCAATGGCTGATTTGCAGCATTTGCGGCACCCTTGGAAGTGCGGTCCGCCTTTCTGCGCGTCAAACTGTAACTGAGCGGATAGATCACGGCGATCACACCAGCAGTACAGAGCATCAGAGTGACAAATCCGGCTCCCTGCAGCAGTGTTACACCAATAATAGGACCCATAGACATGGCCAGACTTGTAGACAGTCCAAAGTAACCCATGCCTTCTCCCATTCGTTTTACGGGTACAATATCGGAGGCCATCGTTGGAAAAGCGGTGCTGCTCATGCCAAAACCAACTCCAAATACCATCCGGAGCAGCAGCAGCACAGCAATGCCCGCAGCAAAATAATAGCCGAGCGTGGCGAGCAGGGCTACGGACAAGCCGATATAGATCATCGCATTACGCAGACCCTTCTCCAGCGCTTTCGCAGAGTACAGCCGTGCTGCAATAGCACTTAAGGCAAACAGACAAGTGAACAGGCTGACTTGAAATGCATTGGCCTGAAATCGATCCTGTACATAGGAAGGCAGTGGCGAAACGATCATGTGCAGCTGCAGAAATAGCAAAAAGTTACATAACATGAGCAAAATGAAATCGGTCGTCCATAATCGGACAGGTACAGATTGTTCTTTCATGGTGATACATTCCCCCTGAGTTTTGATCGTTACAGATTGTGATTAATGAGGGAAAGAGTATGCTTAAATGCTTCCATCTGGTCTTCCGGTATACCTTCAGCAAGTTTTTTATTCATTTCTCTTTCGATTGGAACAAGCACATCGATTAATGCTCTACCTTCTTTGGTAGGGTACAGCAGATATGCTCTCCGGTCCTGTTCGCTTGTTCGGCGTTCGACCCAGCCTTTCTTCTCCAGCAAATCGATGATGCGTGCGGTAGTGGGCTGGTCTTTGAACACGTATCCTGCCATTTCTTTCTGATTAACGCCTTCTTTACGTACCACATTAAACAGTACTGAAAATTGCTCTGTGGTGATATCGTAGGGCTTAAACTGAGCTGCAAGCAGCGCAGCCGTTTTGCGGTGCGTAAGTCCGAGCATGAATCCAACGGATTGCTCAAGATCATAATCCATGAGTGGGGAACCTCGCTTTCGTACTCGAATATCTCTCAAATTCATTTGATTGTTATAACAACTATATGTGAAACAACTAATTTTGTCAAAGCCGATTATGGATACACAGGGAAGTTCTCTGACCGTGCAAAGCAGCTGAAATCCTGCTAGAATAAGGATGAAACGGCTTCCAAAGTAATTAAATTTGCCAGGTAAGGAGCGTTTAACGATGCTGAAAAATATTCCTGCCATACTTCCACCCGAACTGCTCAAACTGATGTCCGAAATGGGACATGGTGATGAACTTGTGCTCTCTGACGCCCATTTTCCGGCAGCAAGTCATGCCCGGCGATTGATACGTTGTGATGGCCTGGGCACTGTGGAGCTGCTGGAAGCGATATTACAGCTTTTCCCGCTGGATACTTATGCAGACTACCCAGCCGCCGTGATGCAGGTCGTTAAGGGAGATCCGGTCATACCGATTATTTGGGAAGATTACCGGCGGTTAATGGAAGAGTACGAGGACATGAGCGATGCACTGGAATACGAAGAGCGTTTTGATTTCTATGAACGTGCTTCTAAGGCGTACGTCATCATTGCAACAGGGGAACGGGCACAATATGCGAATTTGATTTTGAAAAAAGGCGTTATTTTCCCCGAAGCTAGCGCGGCTCAGATGCGCATGAACTCAGAATCCAATTAAGGTTATACGGTCAAGGCGACGATGCTGGCGAGGCTTTCGTCGCTTTTTTACATTCATCCGAGCGATCAATGATAGATTTACTGCAAACTTTACTCCGCTTGGTGAATGGGAGAACAGCATCACTTCTTATACAATAAATTCACGAAGTGGATCACATGGAGAAGAGGGATAAGATGGAGATTGAAATCAGACAAGCGAATTTAAACGATATGACTGAAGTATCCAGGCTGTTTAACGAGTACCGTATGTTCTATGGACAGTCATCCGATGTCGAAGGTGCGAGCCGTTTCATGGAAGAACGGATGAACAATAATGAATCGATTGTTTTTATTGCGCAGTGTATCAAAGACCGGAAAGAAAGAGCAGGTGCAGCCCAGGCAGACAATGAAGGGAAGTATAATGAAGCGGAAGGACAGGCCGCGGGGCTGGTGCAGATTTATCCCAGCTACAGCTCTGTTTCGATGGGGCCGATCTGGATTTTGAACGATTTGTACGTGAATGCGAATTACCGTCAGCAGGGGATCGCAAGAAAGCTGATGCAGGCGGTGATGAAGCAGGCGGCGGATCATGGAATCCTTCGTATTACACTCTCTACGGCTGTAAGTAATCAGCAGGCTCAAGCATTATACGAATCTGAAGGATATGCCCAGGATCAGAGCTTCATGTATTATGAATGCAGCGTAAAGCGTGGGATGGAATGATACACTAAGTTACCTGTACGGAAACGGGGAAGAAAGGAGGAGTCGTTATGATGCAGTGGATTGCCATGATAACGATGCTGATTGATCATATTGGAGCGGTGTTTTATCCGCATATCACAGAACTGAGAATCATCGGTCGCATCGCTTTTCCCATCTATGCTTTTTCCATATATATGGGCTATAAACATACAAGAAATGTGCAGAAATACATATGGCGCTTGTTCTGGATTGCGCTCATTTCCCAAGTGCCATTTATGGCAGCGTTTAATCATTTCTCATTGAATGTCGTCTGGACCCTATGGTCTGCACTGCTTGTGCTGCTCGCTCTGGACAAGATTCCTTCGAAGCTGATTAGTATTCCGCTGGCGATCGGGGCAGGCTTGGTGATGGAATGGACACATATGGACTATGGGATGTACGGCCTGCTGCTCGTGCTGCTGTTCCGTTACTTCAAAGGGCCTGTGCTGGTCATGGCACATGTCGTGTTGAATGCACTTTATGTGCTGCTCCACCACAGCTCTCTACAGATGTTCAGCGTGCTGGCATCGATCGGCATTGCCATTGCACAATACAATCAGGCAGATTTTCGCTTGAAAGGCCCACGCTGGATATGGCGTTATTTCTACCCGGCTCATCTCGCAATCATTGCCGTAATTCGCTGGATCTAGCCGGTGCGGTGGAAGGTCAGATACTGCAGCGGTATGTCGTTTAAGTCACTGCGCAGCTTAATTGCATGTGAGCTTGTCACTCAACTCAGCTTATGGCAAAAAAAAGCCACTTCTTCGCCGGGATTGGCGAGAGAGTGGCTTTTAACTTCATATCCATTTATAGATTTGTTCGCTTCAGTTTAATCGGCAATCCGGGTTGTGCCGTAGTTTGGACGAATCGGCGCCGGGAAATAACCGATTTGAACAGCATAGTCCAGCATACTTTGAATGAAGCGATCGTCGGTTTTGGCGCAGGTAATTCCGGCTGGTTCGACGTAAGCCGTTGTAACCGGCGACGCATAAGCATATGCCGAATCCTTTGCTCCATCACCCTCCAGCTGAGCGATCGCAAGCTGTAAAGCTTCCGGCTCTTTAGGAATATTCGCATCGAACAGCCAGCTGCTGTAGTCTTCAAACGGCATCGTTTCGACGTTATAACCAGCACGTTTCACGGCCTCGATTAATTCGTCATAACGAATCGGCTCCGGGTTACAGATGTGGAACACACGTCCGGCAGTATCTTCGCGCAGGGCCAGATGCACGATGGCTTCGCTGGCATAATTGATCGGCGTGAAATCCATCATCCAGTCTGCAGCAGGAGCCCTGCCCAGCAGCAGCATCGCTTTGATCATGCGGTAGATAGCATTACTGTCAATGTTCGTCTGAAAACGGCCGGTACGAGAATCACACGTCAGATTGCCTGCCCGGTAGATGCTGACAGGTACACCTTCTGCTGCGGCAGTCATGAGTACTTTCTCCGCTTCAAGTTTACTGTCAGAGTAGAGGTTGTCCACATGCAGATCTGCCGGGAAACGGTCATACTGCAGCGTGGACTCCCACTGTCCGCTAAGTGCCAGGTCTTCCGGTATACCCATGGTGGATACGTGATGGAATGAAGCTCCTGATTTGTTACGGATCAGATTGAGCAGAGCAACGGTGCCCTCCACATTGGTTTTGGCAAACTGCGATGCCTCCCCGAAATGCCGAACATCGGCAGCACAATGAATAATGCGATCCACGTTGGATTCAATTAAAGCTTGCTGCTCGCTGGAAAGACCGAGGTTTTTTTCCTCCAGATTACCTTCGACAATAACAACCCGATCAGCAAGCTGGTCAGCCAGTTGTTTGCCGAAATAGCCCTGCATGACTGAAGTCAAACGCTCCATGGCTGTTGTTCCATCGCTCGGACGTCTGACAAGAGCATAGAGGCGTGCCGCAGATTTCACAATCAGCTGCTGCAGCACATGGGAACCGAGATAACCAGTTGCGCCGGTTACCAACACATGCTCAGGTTTAAGGATAGCAGGGTAGCCCAGCTGCGATGACAGTTCTACTGGATGCTCGGATAACTGGGTAATAGTGCCTTTATGGACAGAAGTATGTGCAGCAGCTGAACGCTGCTCCGCTAAAGTCTCAACCCGGCGAGCTAGTGCAGAGATCGTTTTTTCGGCAAAGAAATCGGCGATCTTGAGCTGCGGATAATGAGGCTTCAGAATAACCAACACGTGGATGACACGCAGGGAGTCGCCTCCAATGCTGAAGAAGCTGTCTTCGACACCAAAATCGTCATGCTGCAGAATTTGTTTCCACGCGTCATAGAGAACTCGTTCCGTTTCTGTCTCGGGCATCACTCGATCAGGCTGCTCTGTATGACGTTCCACATGCGGCATGGATACCATCGCTTTGCGGTTGATTTTTCCAGTCGGCGCAATTGGCATCTCATCCAGCTGGCAGATCCACTTCGGTACAAAATACGATGGAAGCTTCTCGGCGAGTGCTGCTTTGATGTCGGCTGCCGAAAGGGTGCTTCCATCTTTGGATGTGAAATATCCCACCAGCATGTTCTGACCATCCGCTTCTTTTTTCGGGATAACAGCAACGTCCTGGATCTGCTCCAGGCGGGCCAAATGATCCTCAATTTCCCCGATTTCTATCCGGTGACCGCGGATTTTGAGCTGAGAGTCGCTTCGTCCGACATATTCCAAATATCCTGTGTCCAGCAGTTTGGCAATATCACCAGACTTATAGATTTTTTCGCCGATTGCAAACGGATTTTCAATAAAAGACTGTTCCGTACGTTCTGGCTGGTTCAAGTAACCTTTAGCGAGCGCCGGAGTAGAAATATACACTTCGCCTGGAACGCCTACAGGACAGAGCTGCTGCTCTTCGTTGACAATGTACACTTTATAATTATGAATCGGTCTCCCGATTGGAATATTGACGACGTGTTCCGGAACCTGCTCACTGATCCGGTGCGTAGTGGTAGCGACAGTACATTCCGTAGGACCGTACACATTAACAATATCAATCTGATTGCCGAACTTGCGCTGGAATGACCGGACCTGTTCTCCATAGAGAGCTTCCCCCGCTACGGTGATGATCCGTACTTTGGCCAGCTTATGAAAGCCTTCATCAGATAGATAAGAGGCGAGTTGATTAAAGAAAATCGTAGGCAGAATCGTAATAACTGTTGTGCCGGTTCGCTCAATTGCAGTTGCAAACTCTTCGATAGATACGCGTTCTTCTGCCGATAACAGATAGAGCTCAGCACCATAGAACAAGGCGCCGATCGTATCCCATACAGAGGCATCGAAACTGTACGTTGCAAACTGTGTTAATACATCACCCGGTTGAATATCGCAGTCACGCTGCACGACGCTCCCCAGATTGGTTACGCCCCTGTGCGCAATCAGAGCGCCTTTCGGTTTGCCGGTAGAACCCGAAGTGTAGATAATATAGGCGAGATCATCAGGCTTAATATCCAGGTTAGGATTGCTGGCTGCGAACCCTGCGAGCTTGCCGTCTACCGAGAGAATTTGACGTACTGTAGAGATGCCGGAAAACAACTGTTTCGCCTGATCATACGAGGCTTCTGTTGTTAATACAAACGATGAAGCTGTATCTTCGACAATATAGCTGTTGCGTTCCTGCGGATGTTCAGGGTCAATCGGTACATATGCACCACCTGCCTTAAGAATACCCAGTAGTGAAATGATCGTGTCGAGGCTTCGATCCATAAAAATACTGACGAATTCACCCTGCTTCAGGCCGTTCGACATCAATACACGGGCCACTTGGTTTGCACGCTCGTTTAATTCCCTGTATGTATAACTTGCTGCAAGGGAGGTGATCGCCGGGGAATCCGGGTACGCTGCGGCAGTGGCTTCAAACCAGCCATGAATGGTGGAATGGACGGGTTCGAGTACCGCGGTGTCATTCATCTCACGATAGAGCAGACGGTCTGAAGCGGACAGTATATCCACTGAGCCAATCGCTTTATTTTCATCACGCAGGAGTGCAAGCAGCAGTGTCTGGAAATACGCTGCATACCGCAGCACAGTAGATTCTTTTAATAACGAACAGTCATAAAACAGGTCGAGTATGGTCTTATTCTGATCATAACGAACGTTCCAGTTCATCACTTGAGGAGACTGAGGCAGCTGTACGCTGTTCAGCATAAACACGGTCTCAGGATATCCACCTGTCTGTTGTGTGTAATGAATCTGCAGCTGCTGCACAATTTGTTCAAGGAGTTCACTGAACGTTGTCGTACCCCCCAGCTGTAATGAAAGATAAGAAGCGGCCTGATCCGGAGCGAGTACGCCGATCGCTAGTTCCTGTTCTGCAGACAATCGGAATATCAAGGCTGCATACGCTGAAAGGAATGCGGGGTAGACCATCTGCTCCCCAAACTTCTTTTTAAGTTCACGACTCAATGACGCTTCCAATGTTATATGAGTAGACTCATAAGAAAAAGTTTGCTGGCGGCGCCCATAATCCAGTGGAATCTGAAGAACGGGTAAGCCAGATTCCACACGGGATGATGATTGGTTTTCAATCACTTCAGTTTTCCTCCTTGGTTTAACCGAATGTCGGTTTAGTTTATTGCTGCTTGCTTACATTGAAATGGGCAATCAGTTCCTGCAGTTCTTCAGACATATCATTGAGCCTAGTGGAGGAGTCCACGAGCGTAATCAGGGATGCTTTCTGTTCGTCCACCGATACGGAGATCTGTTCACTGCTGTCTGCTGTCTTGCTTACACTTGCGGACAAGTCATCTGCTGTAGCTGTCATTTCTTCTGTGCCTGCAGAAATTTCCTGGGTTGCACTGGACACTTCCTGAATTTGATGCGAAACCTTTTTCGCCGCTTCCAGAATTTCATCGAATAACTGCCCGGTTTGATCTGCTGCGGAGAGACCTGTATCGACCTCAGAAGTGCCCTGCTCCATCGCCCGGACTGCTTGTTTAATGCCCGTCTGAATTTCCTGAATCAATACACCGACTTGGCTGGTGGCCTGTTCCGACTGTTCCGCGAGCTTACGTACTTCTCCAGCAACGACGGCGAACCCTCTTCCTTCTTCACCTACACGCGCTGCTTCAATAGATGCATTCAGGGCAAGCAAATTGGTTTGACTGGATATGCCTGAGATAATATTCAGGATATCGCCAATTTCTTGCGAACGGCTCTCCAGCACTTCAATGGCAGCTGCTGTGTTTTTTACGGATTCTGTAATTAGATTCATTTGTTGAGATACCTGGCGAACCACACTGTTACCTTGCTGTGAACGCCGTTCCATCTCATAGGCTTCATCTGCAACACTTGCGGAGCTGCTTGCGATGGTCTGAATCACCGTGGCCATCTCGGACATGGCACGTGCACTGTCACGTGTAGCCTGTTCCTGTGAACGAATGTTAGAAGTGATCTGCGTTACGTTATTGTTAATCGTATCTGCATTGTCGCTGTTGCGTTCTGACACTTCGTAGAGTTCCTTCGCAGATTGATTCACTTCCTGGGAAGTCATTTGCACTTTTACGATTGTATCGTTGATTCTACGTACCATGACGTTGAATTTCTCGTTAACAAGTCCCAGATCGTCTTTTCCCGTCGGAATGGTGACATCCAAATTACCTCTGCTGACTTCATCAATCCCTTTGATCAGGTGACGGATAGGTGAGAGGGTATTTTTAACGACAAGGTATTGAATAATCAGGAACAGAAGCAGAAAGGCTACGAGAATAATAATGCCATTGACTAACAACGAATTCAGGCCGGCTGGAACGGCACTTGCATCTGCATCAACCGCGAAATAAGCAAAAATTTTGCCGTTGCTGTCTTTAATCGGGTAAGCGATGGTTGTCCAGGTTCCGAAGTCATCCGAGTAGAAGGTTGTGAACGTCGGACGATCTGTACTCAGCATTTCTTTCAGAGCATTAGCTACAACGACCGGTTGTTCGTACATATCGCCAATATTTACTTTATCACTCTGAAAAGCCTCTCTCAGGTTCGTTGGCATCGCAACAAGGGAAGTTAACCGTTTGTTGTCTCCGCCAAGCTCCACACCAAAGATATAGGCTTGTGCAATGTTAGGATAATATTTTTGCATTTCGTCAAAATAAGCTCTGAGCTTTGTCTGTGCTGTACCATCATAGCTGCGTTCAGTAATTGCGGTTTGTACCTCTGCCGGGTTAATATCCTGGGCCCATTTTTTCGTAATCTGTGCGACCTGTCCATGCAGCTGATCGACCAGAATCGTTCTTTGGAAGTAGTAACTGCTTGCGATCAAAGCCACGCCGATAATGATAATGTTCGTGAATGATAGCAGCAGGTTTTTGGAGAAAAACGACATGTTTTTCCAACTTAATGATTTCACTTAAATTCCACTCCTGATCTTCTGTAAATTAAAAACTCTAAGGTATGCTCTTGTACAAAAGCTACTTCATTAGGTCATCTCCTTCAAAGGAAAGTATGCGACAATGGTCTTGGTTTCTTAGTCACTGTGAGAGACTTATGTACCTTATGAAACCTCATGTGTCTAATTATTAAAACACATCTATACCTATTATGTCGTGCAATATGTCGTTAAATTGAATAGTTTTGTTAAAAGTTTTTTAATTTTTTACGTATTTATGGACACATCATTCTTTTTATAGGTATTTAGTACTGTTTATTATTAAAAATTACCAATTTTTAGCTTCATTCTGTATTCTATAACATAGTGAGGAAAAATACACTATCTATCATTCATTTGTTGCTAGATAAGTTACTAGATAAAAGGTCTTCATTCAGCTTGATAAGCATGGATATACATCGGAAGAGGTTTTATCTATAATAACTACATATGGTTGTTTACAAATTACGAGCAGGCGGGTGTTAAATAATGAATCTGAAACAGATAGCGGCAGAACATGCGGCATCGTACGTTGAAGATGGAATGAAAGTTGGATTAGGCACAGGCTCTACCGCGTATTATGCGATATGCCGGATCGGGGAACGGGTTCGCGAGGGGCTGAACATTCAGGCCGTAGCCACTTCGGAGGCTTCGGACAAGCTCGCACGGGAATGGGGAATCCCGATCATTCCATTTGACCAGATCGGACGTCTCGATCTGACCATCGACGGAGCGGATGAGGTAGATCCTGATTTTAACCTGATCAAAGGCGGCGGCGGGGCTCTTTTGCGTGAAAAAATAGTAGCAGCGAACAGCGATAAACTGATTATTGTCGCTGACGGAAGCAAGGCTGTACATAAGCTGGGCAGGTTTCCGCTGCCGGTTGAGGTTGTACCTTTTGCATCCGAATGGACTTTTCAGGCACTTGAAACCATGGGATGCCAGCCGCAGTGGAGAATGGACGGGCAGGAACGCTATCTTACGGATAACGGAAATCTGATTGCAGACTGTCATCTGGAAGCGATCGATCATGCAGAAGAACTCAATGTGCAGCTGAACATGCTGCCAGGTGTTGTCGACAATGGACTGTTTGTGAACATGGCCAACATTGTGGTCATCGCCAAAGAAGACGGCAGTATTGACGAGCTTCACCGTCCGTAATGAATTTTTAAAAGGGAAGAGGGTGCCCTGCTGTATATGAAAGAACTGCCGCTAAGAGATGAGGAACTCGTTCTACGCTCGGTGGAGCATGAAGACCTGTCCGAACTCTATGAACTGATCTATAGCGATGAAGATCCTGAATGGAAAAAATGGGATGCGCCTTATTATCCACTTGAACGTGAACGTTACGAGCATTTCGAGCAGCAGACGCTTGGGCGCATGGAAACGGATCAAAAAGCTGCGCGCCCCTGTTCCATCCGGGTCATTGAAGCAGACGGAGAAATCGTGGGAATGATAAGTTATTATATTGAAGATCCGTTATCCATGTGGCTTGAGATGGGTATTGTAATCTATAAACCATCCCGATGGGGGAAGGGAATTGGCACAAGGTCGCTTCAGTTGTGGTCGAGCCATTTATTTAGAAAAATGCCTATTGTGAGGGTTGGATTGACGACCTGGTCTGGCAATGAACGAATGATGCGGGCTGCTGCCAAAGCTGGACTGCAGATCGAGGGAAGGCTGCGGAAGTGCAGGATCGTTGAAGGCGTATATTATGATTCAATTCGGATGGGGATGCTCCGTGAAGAGTGGGAGCAGCAGCCGTCTAATGAAGCGGACGGAAATGTATACAACTGATGGAGGATTATAGAAATGCTGAACACGGAGGATAACCGGGAACTGTCACTGCAGTTGTTCGTCGTTCTAATTCGAGCTTACAATTCGGTGACATCACGTTCCAATCGGGACATCCAGAGCCATGGACTCAATTCCACGGAATTTGGTGTACTTGACCTGCTGTACCATAAAGGACCGCAAGCGCTGCAAAAGATCGGTGAAAAAGTGCTGATGTCCAGTGGCAATATTACGTATGTGGTCGACAAGTTACAAAACAAGAATCTACTGTTTCGCCGCCCCTCCAAGGAGGACCGCAGGGTGATTTATGCCGAATTAACGGAGGAAGGTAAACAGTTATTCACGCAAATATTTCCACAGCATCATCAAGTCATTATTGATATTCTGGAAGGACTTGAGCCTTCCGAGAAAGTGGATGCGATACGCCTGCTGAAGAAATTGGGGCTTGCTGCAGAAGGCAAAACGGACCTGCGTTCCTAACGTAGATCCGTTTTTTTTGTGCCTATTAAATGGCGTTACTCCTAGCTGTATGACTTGCGTACAGCTTCATAATATAGGAAGATTGTTTTACAGCGCCCGAAAATGTATATACCGCATCATGTATAATAGAGCAGTAGTGCTGCCTAAGACATAATTCATATAGTTATAGATGAAGCAGATGGATGTGCAGTAGATTGCAGACAAAGGAGGAATGCGTCGATGAGCCATCGGGAGGCCGGAGAACGTCTACTTCAAGATGCAGGGATCTTGGCTGAGAAAATAACCGAAATGCAGTATCGGCTGCAGCCCGACTTAATGGAGCGTTTCGGTACGATCGGAAAAATTAGAACCAAGCAGGACTCACAGTACAGCCTCAGCTATCTGGCAGAAAGTGTACTCGTCAAAAGTCCAAGTTTGTTCACTCATTATATATCGTGGTTAAAAGTGCTGCTTGCAGGATATCGGGTATCGGCGGAAGATTTGGAAACGAATCTTCTGCTGATCAAAGAGGCACTAGAAAAAGAGTACGAGCATCCTCACCGTGAATTCCTTTTGGAATATTTGGAGATGGGCATTGATGTAACGAGGCATGCACAGTCCCAGGCCAGTTTTATCCATACCTCCATGCCCTATGGATTGGAGGCACAGGTTTATTTGCAGCATCTGCTTGAAAATAAACGAACGGAAGCTTTCGAAATGATCCAAGCGGAACTGGATGATGGAGCATCTATTCGTGATGTGTACCGGTACATTTTTCAACCCGTCCAATATGAAATTGGCCGGTTGTGGCAGCAGGGGCAGATTAGTGTGGGACAAGAACATTTTTGCACAGCGGCAACGCAATCGTTTATTTCCAGGCTGTATTCCAGATGGCTGATTCAGCCGAATCAGGGTAAAAGACTGGTCGCTGCCTGTGTCGGAAGTGAACAGCATGAGATTGGACTGCGTATGCTTACGGATATATTCGAGATGGAGGGTTGGGATACGTATTATCTCGGTGCCAACGTTCCGAATGGAAGCATCGTGGAGGCAATTGAACGGCATGAGAGTGATGTGGTGGCGATTTCAGTGACAATGACTTATCATCTTCATTTGGCTAAAGATCTGATCGAACGCATTCGTAATCATCCAGAAACGGCCCACGTCAAAGTGATGGTTGGTGGTTATCCGTTTAACATAGACCCAGAATTATGGAGGACAGTCGGCGCTGATGGCTTTGCTCCGGGAGCGGAAGAGGCTGTTGCAGTTGCAGAGCGTCTGCTTATTCATCCGGTGTCGCTTGACAATGTAAGTACGGCAAGTGAATAGGAAAGGGATGAAGTGATGTCTAATGACAATGAAGAGATACAGAGGCTGCGAAGCACAATCGAGCAGTTATCCGACCAGCTGATTCGAAGCAAGGAGCAGGAGGAGCGCACACTGTCCGAATTCTCGGAAATGAACAATGAGTTGGCTACACTCCAGCGGCGACTGGCCAAGAACAATGCAGGCCTTGAATCAGCTCGGCAGCTGGCAGTGGCATCTGACGAATCAAAAAGTGCTTTTATGGCAGTCATCAGCCACGACTTTCGTACACCGCTGAACGGAATATTGGGAATGGCTGAGCTGTTGGCGCTGTCTCCTCTGTCAGAGGAGCAAAAAAATTCTGTTACGGTCATTCAGGATGCAGCCAGACTCCTGCTGAAATTAATACAGGACCTGCTGGATTTCTCCAAACTCAATGCGGGACAGATGCGCCTTGAACGGGGAGAAGTGAAGCTCAAGGACATTCTGGACCACATTATGCATCTGCTCAAACCGCAGGTTGAAAAGAAAAGAAATCAACTCATTATTGACTGTGATTCAAAGATCGCTGCTGTTCTTGAAGGCGATCCCACCAGAATTACACAAATTCTGATCAATCTGATTCAAAATGCAAACAAATTTACGACGGATGGCTCGGTTGAAGTGAAGGTTAAACTTGTAAAGCATCAAGTGAGTACCCAGATTGTTCGGTTTGAGGTGCGGGATACGGGAATAGGGATTTCAGAAGAGGACCAGGTAAATCTGTTCCAGCCTTATATGCAGACTGAACAGGGACGGTCAAAAGAGTATGAGGGCACGGGACTGGGTCTAACGATCTGTAAGTCACTTGTCACTCTAATGAATGGACAGATTGGAATCAACAGTAAAGAAGGTGAGGGCTCCACCTTTTGGTTCGAGCTTGAATTTGGACTAGGTATGGAAGAGGACGAAGAGGCTGTGCAGCAGGCTGATGCAGGCGCATCTTCAACGCATTCAGATACACCCGAAGAAGACTATCAATCCCTGCCAATTCTGCTGGCTGACGATAATGCCATTAACCGCCAGCTTGTGCTGCTGCAGCTCAGAAAGCTGGGGTTTTCCGAAGTCGAATGTGTACACAATGGCGAAGAGGCTGTAAATGCGTTTCGTCATAAAACATACAGTTTGATTTTGATGGACAGCATGATGCCTGTTATGGACGGCATGGAGGCTGCCCGTCAGATACGCACAATGGAGCGGAATGAAATGCGTCAGCCGACACCGATCATTGCGATGACTGGCAATGTGATGCAGAGCGAGAAAGACAAGTGTTATGAAGCCGGAATGAATGACTTTATCGGTAAACCGTTTACGTTGGAAGTGCTGGGCACGACTATTCGAAAGTGGCATTCGGCTTCGAAGCCTGTTGACATTCTGAATATGAACGTTGTTCGTGAAATTGCTGAATTAAATACGGACGGGAACGAAACACTGCTGAGTATGCTCCTGGAGATGTATCGTGCGGAAACACCGGGGAAAATCGAGGATTTGCGCAGACATGTCGTTTCAGCCGATCATGGTGCGGCAGCCGAGACAGCTCATGATTTGAAATCAGGAAGTCTGAGTCTGGGGATCAGCCATCTCTCAACCTTGTTCAGTCAGATTGAGGATTATGCCAAGGCAGAGCAGACACATCAGGCAGAACCACTGCTTGATCAGCTTCTTCCGGCATATCAGGCTGCCTGCGCAGCACTGCAGCAAACCAACCAAGATTGAAGTATGAAGCAGCAGTGCTGCGTCAACGTCATGTACAGAGTCGCTTTAACTTACTGAGAGCAGGGGAGGATTTCTTTTCATGATATTGTATGGTCTTGCGGCTCTGGTTCTAATCATTGCAGCTCTTCTGTGGGCTGGAGGACTTTATTTTTTCAAGACGGCGATTCGCCGCACCCCGAAAACATTTTTGGCAGATAATCCGAACCTGAAGACGGAGGCGGATGAAGAGCTGATCAGCAGTGCTTCTGATTTGAACTGGCTTGATCGTCAGCATGTCGAGACGGTTACGATTCAGTCCCACGATGGATTGAAGCTGTATGGCATCTGGCTCCCTGCGAAGGAAGAGTCTGACCAAACGGTTATACTCGCCCACGGTTATTCCGGAAAAGGCAGAGAAATGGCGGGGTTCGCCAGATTTTACGCAGAGACCCTTGGTTACAACGTATTAATGCCGGATGATCGGGGCCACGGTCAGAGCGAAGGAGATGTGATCGGATTCGGCTGGCTGGATCGGAAGGATTATGTTCAGTGGGTGAACTGGGTGCTGGAACGTGTAGGGAAAATTGCTGATATTGTGCTGCACGGCATATCGATGGGAGGCGCCACTGTGCTGATGACAGGCGGGGAAGAACTCCCGGCTCAGGTCGGAGCCATCGTATCGGATTGTGCCTATACCTCGGTTGAGGAGGAATTGACGTTTCAATTGAAACAGCTGTACAAGCTGCCGGCCTTTCCATTCATTCCGGTTACCAGTCTGATTACAAGATGGAAGGCGGGCTATTCTTTTCAAGAAGCATCGGCTCTAAAACAGCTCGCCAAAGTCAATGTTCCAGTTCTGTTCGTTCATGGTGAGGCAGATATGTTTGTACCCACGGAAATGGTCTATCGCTTGTACGAAGCCTGTCCTACGGATAAGGAATTACTAACGATTCCCCGTGCGGGCCACGGAACGGCTTTTCAGGTGGATCGAGACAAATACAAGTCGGTGCTGGGGGCTTTTTTGCAGAAACATATTCACAGCACCAGCCAATGATGAGCTGATTTCAATTACCAGAGTGGATTCGGGGTATTCATGTATTATTGAATCAAGTTTTTGTTTGGAAGGAGATAAACATGCCGCGCATCTCAAGAGAGTGTTCTTATTGTCATGAACCTATGGAAGCGGATGAATTCAAATGTAAATCATGCGGCAACATGGTTACGACCAAGACGGCTAAGCCGGAACAGCCTTACATGGCGGAGTATGACGAATCGGTACTGGACCAGTACTCGATGGTGCTGCTTGTGCTTATGACGCTGTTTTTTGCTCCCATTGCCATGACCGTCGGTGGAGTGCTGTTATTTAATGACCACGCAGGCAAACGAGACGCCGGGAAAATCCTGGTTACGGCCAGTTTGATTATGATGGTTGTCTATGTGATTCTTTTTTTCGCTTTCTGGTGAACGTTACTGTGAACGTCTAATTCCATTTGCAGGAGGTACCAGGGATGGGAAAACAACAATTTGAGGCTGCACGACAAGCTGAAGCGGGTTATCATTCTGACTTTTATAAAAACAATGAACTGTTTGAAGAAGGAACATGGATGTCCAGACCGATGCCCATGGTGATGGATATGCTGGAACGTCTGCTTGTTCACAAGCAGGAATTACGTGTACTTGATCTCGGATGCGGGGTGGGCAGACATACGATCCCCATTGCCCAGCGTCTGGCACAGACTAACAGTCAGGTCATCGGTGTTGACCTGCTGGATGAAGCTGTCGATGGGCTCCGTAAATATGCGAAGCAGTATCAGGTAGAACAGATCGTACAGGCTGAAAAGGGAGATGTCGAACACTATCCGGTTCAACCGGATGATTTTGATTTTATTGCGGCATGTTCATGTCTTGAACACACATCGAGCAGAGAGGCTTTTCTTGAAACGGTGGAGCGGTTAAAAGCAGGCACCAGGCTGGGAGGCATCCACTGTATTACGATGAGCACCAGCGTGGAGGAGAAGGAAATTCGAACAGGGCGTCAGATCGAACCGTTAATCGAGTTGAATCTGCCTACATCCGAAGCCATTACCTTGCTGGAACAGGCATATGAGGGATGGAACATTCTTTTTCAGGAGCACGTGACCCAGACGATTGAAGAAGAAAAGTATGATGAACCAACGGAGTTTAGATGTGAGCTGCTTCGGTTTGCTGTTCAAAGAATGGATCGCTAAGTCTTGAACTTTGCATAGTTAACATCTACAATACGATAACGGGTTTCATTATTGGTAATCTTCGCAGATTCGATGAGGTCTTATAAATGCGAAGGTTGGAGTGAGCGTTAATAGTATTGGAGGAATTGTGTTGTTGAAAAATTTGAAACCACGCCTGCAGGAGCCGGAAGTGCAGGAACTGCTGTCCTACTCGGTCTTTCCGGACCCGGATCAGGTGGATCAAGCGATCCAGCAGTATGCAGAACAGGATGCTCTGTTCCTGTCCGGTTATGAGGACGAAGATCAGCTGGTCGGTCTGATTGGATATGAACATACAGGAGCGAGTGAAATTACGATTCGCCATATTGCAGTGCTTCCAGAGAACCGGTTCAAAAATTACGGTCGGGGCATGATCTCCCAGCTGCTTGCAGCACACAATCCCGACACATTGATTGCTGAGACGGATCAGGAAGCGGTAGAGTTTTACCGTAACAGCGGATTTGTTGTATACAGTCTCGGCGAATTATATCCGGGTATTGAACGTTTTCGCTGTGTACTTGAGAAGGAAGACGAGGAAGACTTGTAAAGCTGAAGTGTGTGACGAGTACAGCGTAACATTATATTCAGATGAATCAGATAGGATGTTTGGCTTGGCATATGTGCTGAGCTGAATGTCCTGTTTTTTTGTTTTAAACATAGGAAAAAAGTATTGCCCTACAACATAGTTTCATTATAGAATAGTTTTGTTCATGAATAGTTCGTTATGTGAACTAATTTTGAGAGGAGGAAAGGATATGAATACTCCGGACGCCAAAAGCTTAGTGAATCGTTATCTGGATGCTTCGTTTCTGGTCAACAAGCGTTTTGATACGCGGATACGTGAAAAGGTAGGTCAGACCGTTACGACAGATCAGTTCTGTGCACTGCGTCTGATTCACGAGAAACCGGAATGCACGCCTTCGGATCTGGCAGAGCTTCTGTGTGTAGGCAAGAGCAGCATCACGGCTCTGGTCAACAAACTGGCTGACCGAAATCTGGTACATCGTACAGGGGACGAACGCGACCGCCGTGTAATCTATCTGACGCTGACGGATGCTGGTCATGAGCTGTACAGGGAGACAGAATTAGAGATTCGGAAGGTTTTGGAACCTTATTTGGAACATTTTACGCCGGAAGCGGTCCAGAATTTTATTGATTCATTCGAGAAGCTGGCAGCACTCCTAACACAAGAAGAAGGGCTGGAGAAGTAATGAGAGCGATATTAAAAGGGCGCTGGTGGATCATGGGGCTGTGGATTGCCGCAGCCGCCGTATTGATGTTTACCGCGCCAAACATGAGTGAGTTGATTCGCGAAAAGGGGCAGTTTTCTGTCCCGGATGGGTATTCTTCCACGAAAGCTGCGGAGATTCTGGATGAAGCGGCAGCCCAAAATGGGGAACAAAAAGGGACCTCCATTGCACTGGTATTTCATAATCCGGATGGTCTTGGCACAACGGGCAGACAGGAGGCCGAAAAAGCGGTCAAACTGCTTGAAGCCGATAAAGAAAAGCTCGGCATTTTGTCTGTTTTAGAGCCGTTCTCACAGCCGGAATTGTCAGACAAAATGATTTCGGCAGATGGTAAAACTATTCTGACTTCGCTCTCGATTGAAATGGGTGATCGCACCGTCAAGGAAATGCGAAATGACCTGAATGGTGCACTGAAATCAGTCAATGTTGAGCATTATATTACAGGTAAAGGTTTGATTGATGAAGATACGATTGAGAGTTCTCAGGAAGGACTCAAGAAATCCGAGTACATTACGGTAGTCTTCATTTTGCTAATTCTTTTCCTGGTGTTCCGTTCGTTTGTAGCTCCGTTTGTACCGCTGCTGACAGTGGGCATCAGTTATATCGTATCTCAGCAGATTGTTGCATTCCTGGTAGACGGAGTTAATTTCCCGCTCTCCACGTTCACACAAATCTTTATGGTGGCCGTTATGTTCGGGATTGGAACAGACTACTGTATCCTGCTCATCAGCCGGTTCAAGGAAGAGCTGGCACACCATGAGAGCACGTGGGATGCGATTATTGCTACATATCGTACGGCAGGTAAAACGGTGTTTTTCTCAGCTCTGGCGGTATTGGTAGGATTCGTGGCGATCGGTTTCGCGCAGTTTATGCTGTATCGCTCTGCGGTAGCTGTAGCTGTGGGAATCGCCGTGATGATGCTTGCACTTGTAACCATTGTGCCGTTCTTTATGGCCGTGCTGGGCAGGAAGTTATTCTGGCCATCGAAAGGCTCCCTGGAACATGCCGAGAGTAAAATCTATGGCGCAGCAGGCAAATTTTCACTTAAACGACCGTGGGCAGCCCTGCTGATTGCTGCCGCAGTGACGGTTCCTCTTCTCATAACATATGATGGGAAGTTATCATTTAACAGTCTTGATGAAATTGGTGACAAATACGATTCGGTTAAAGCGTTTAACATTATCTCGGACAGTTTTGGGCCGGGTGAATCCCTGCCGGGGCAGATCGTCATTCAAAACGACGAAACGATGGATAACGCCAAATATATGGCTGCAGCCGAGAAGATCAGCCGCGAAGTAGAAAAGGTTCCCGGGGTTGCGGGTGTGCGCAGTATGACACGTCCTACAGGGGACGAGATCAAAGATTTTGAAGTGACTAAACAAGTAGGTACTTTATCTGATGGCTTAGGCGAAGGGAAGACAGGTCTGGACAAAATCAGCGACGGTCTGAGCAAAGCCAGCAGTGAACTGAGTAAAAACGAACCTCAGCTCAAAGAAGCTGCGAATGGAGCTGGTGCGCTGACCAAGGGCACAAGCCAGCTGCAATCCGGTATTTCACAGCTCAGCGATGGACTGAAACGGATCGAAAAAGGCATTCGCGATGGTTCTTCCGGGGCGGGGGATCTGAAAGCGGGACTGCAGCAGGCAAAAACCAGCGCAGACCAGCTTGCCAAAGCGAATGATCAGTTACTGCAGGCCTATCGCCAGGCTGGAGCTGGTGTGGCTGCGCTGGGTGATGGAACGAAGGAGCTGGAGCAGCAGTTGACTGGTGTTTCAACGGCATTGACGAGTTTGTCCCAATCCTTCTCCACGCTTGAAGAGCGTTATCCAGAGCTGCAGCAGGACGCCGACTATCAACGGATCAAAGGCACGATCGGTCAAACAGGTTCAGGCACAGCACAGCTTGCACAGGGACTGTCCCAAATTCAGACGAACCTGAGTGCGGCTGCGGCCGGGATCAATAAAGCGAATGAAGGTTTTGCTTCTGCAGCATCCGGGCAGAAGGCGCTGACTGACGGTTTGGGCCAGATTGTAGCAGGTATTGGACAACTGGAATCAGGCTTGAAGCAGGCTGCGGACGGTCAGGGTAAAGTGATTAAGGAAATCCCTTCTATCCAGAATGGTCTCGGTCAGCTTCAGGGGGGACAGGAGAAGATCCAGCAGGGCTTCTCGGATCTGAGTGGTCAATTGACGCAGCTGACGGATGGATTGAATCAAAGTGTCGATGGAATCAAGAAGGTGTCGGGTGGTCTCGATTCCGCTCAGGATTATCTGACACAACTGCAAAATTCACCGGATTCCGATCTTGCAGGCTGGTATGTCCCTGAAGAAGCCTTGAATAACAAGGACTTCAAGAAGGTATTTGATACGTATCTGTCCAAGGATCGCAAGACGATGACGCTGGATGTTATTTTTGCAGAGAATCCGTACGGTAAAGAAGCGATTGACCGTGTGCCCGATATTGAAGCGGCAGTAAATCGTGCCGTTCAGGGCAGCGCGCTTGAGAAAGCTGACATTGCCGTAGGTGGTGTAACCAGTACGTTTGCAGATTTACAGTCGATTTCAAATAAAGACTATACACGGACGGTTATGCTGATGCTGGCAGGAACATTTATCATTCTGGTTATCCTGCTGCGTTCTGTGATCATGCCGATCTACCTGATTATTTCACTGCTTCTTGCATACTTTACAGCTATGGCACTCACGGAGGTCGTCTTTGTAAATATTATGGGTTATGCAGGAATCAGCTGGGTTACTCCTTTCTTTGGTTTCGTGATGCTGATTGCTCTAGGCGTGGATTACAGCATCTTCCTCATGGATCGTTTCAATGAAAACAAAGGCATGAGAGTCCAGGATGCGATATTGTATGCGATGAAAAACATGGGAACCGTCATTTTGTCAGCAGCGGTTATTCTAAGTGGAACTTTTGCCGCGATGTACCCTTCAGGGGTGCTCTCGATGATGCAAATTGCGACTGTTGTGCTCAGCGGCCTGGTTTTATATTCCCTGTTATTCCTGCCATTCTTCGTACCTGTAATGGTGAAGATGTTCGGCCGGGCGAACTGGTGGCCGTTCCGTAACAAGGAACAGTCAGAATCCAATGATTCGAATCATACTGTAGGCATGTAATCATCATCGATATGTAATACGGGAAAGAGGCTCTGCCGCATGATGCGGTGGGGCTTCTTTTTCGTGACAATCCACTTAATCAAAGAAAGGTTTCTGCCTAAGGACACTATCCCGCGCTCTGGCTGATTGGCTTTCATATGATATATGGCAGTTAATGAATAATCAGGAAGATCAGCAGAGAGAGGGGTGGCGGGATGGTATATCGTTATGTGGCTGTAGGAGATTCCTTGACCGTGGGTACAGGAGCGCTCCTCGGGACCGGTTTTGTTCCAATCTATCGTCGTATGGCAGAGATGAATCTGCGTACGTTTGTTTCCATGGACAATTTAGGAGTGAACGGACTGACATCCGGGGAACTGCTGCAGATGATCAATGCCCATCCGCGGGTGCGTCAGGCACTGCGTGAAGCAGATATCATCACATTATCCATTGGTGGCAACGACCTCATCCGTACGTTTAAGGCCAGCGGCGGGATTCCAAGTGCCGGGAAAATGACACAGGTACTGGGTGAAACGCGGCAGCACGTATCCCAGGTGATGAGACAAATTCGGCAGTTAAAAGGGGATCATAAGTATTTTGTTCGGTCTATCGGATTGTACAACCCGTATCCACAATCGACAGAAGCAGCATATTGGGTACGTCAGTACAATGCTTATCTGAATAGTGCCGGCTCAGGTAACTACGCCTGTGCACAGGTATACGACAAGTTTGAAGGGCGGGAGCGGGAGCTGCTGTTCTGGGACAGAGTCCATCCGAATGCAAGGGGATATCGGGTGATCGCCGAGCAGTTGAATCGAACGGGCTATGTTCCTTTTGCCTAAATGCTGAACATGACTGGACCGGTCAGACAACTTTGGATATGATGAAAGAGTTCGTTCAAACTATCGTAACAGAGGAGTTATAAACCGGTGTCTAACAACCAGCAGCATTCTCTTCTTCCGTCCGAGCAGCAGCTGATATCTAACGTGCTCGATTTATACGGATTCACATCAAAGTGGCAGGCCGAACGCAGCAAGGGCGGTATGAACAACACCACCTTTGTGCTGCACACTAGTGATGCAGATTATATTATGAGACAATACGAAACACATAATGACCAAGTGAAAATAGCTTTTGAACACGGCGTGCTGACCGCACTGTCGGATACAGCGTTTGAACTTGATGTACCGAAACCTGTCATCTCATTATCTAATGGGAGTGAGACAACCGATCAGGTCCCTACGGGAAACCAAGAAATGTACAAAGAAAATAAGAAGACGTACCAAGTCATTCGAGATCATAATACGGGCGCCACAAAAATCGTAACGTTGTTTCGTTATCTGGAGGGAGTCAATCCCGTATGGGATTCTCCGGGTCAGCTTCTTCAATTAGGCCGGGCGGCAGGCCAGTTATCCTCAGCCCTCGCAAGACTTGAATTGGCACTTGAACCGGTTTATCCGCCATATTATCGGATTGACGAAGCTTATCCGCTCTGTACGCCCGTTCATCTGCTGGAGCTGTGTGCTTCGCCGCCGCAGATGCTTGCAGCTTGTTCGGGAGAACTGGAGCAGCTGCGGCATGAGCTGCCAGGTTTGTTCGAAGCTTTGCGTGGAATGGAACAGCTTCCGCATCAGCTCGTACATGGCGATGTGAACGCATCGAATGTGCTGTTTGATCGTGAAGGGAATCCAAGTGCGATTCTTGATTTTGAGTTTGCTACCTGGGATCTGCGGGTTATGGAACTGGCTGTTCCGATGTCTGATATGCTGACCATGGACAAGAGTGAAGATTGGATGTGGCAGGCGCAGGCGAGCTTGATTCGGGGATTCCGGGAAAAAGTTGGACTCGCAGGTGAGGAACTGAAGGCCATTCCTCAGTTAATCCTGCTTCGCAGTCTGGATGTGGTGATGCATTTTATCAGCCGAATGATGGAAGGAACAGATGAGCCAGGGGTAGCGGTACAGCAGATTGTGAAGCTGAAGCAGCGAATCGACTGGATGAGGCAGCATGAGGATCGGTTACGCCAATTGTTAATGGAATAACTTGTGACTAATGTAAACAAAGTGCACGATCTCTGCTTTGGTTAAGTAGAGACCGTGCACTTTTCATTTTCACACCCAGCATACATGAATACAGCTCTACAAGCCCCTTTTACGGAACCAGCTTCGAACAGCCCAGCGTCGCTCCTGGCGCTTTTTATATTTTGGCAGCGTCCGATATACATGGATGGATTGCTCAAAAGCTTGTTTGGCATCTTCGCTGCGGCCCAGCGAACGATATACGGAGCCAAGCAGATAGAAGGCTTCACTGGAGGAGGAGTGGATCTCCTGAAACTGCTGCACATAATGAAGCGCCTTGTCACGGTCCGTATCTTTGAAGGCTGCGGCAAGGCTCAGGTAAGGCTCGCCGTACTTTACTCTAGGATTAATCTCAAGCGCATGTAAAATATGACGTTCGCCATCTGCGACGCTGCCCAAGTGCAGTTCAGCGGTACCCAAAGCTTCCCAATAGTCCGCGGATTGTTCGTACGGACGTTCCAGTTCAAGCAGGAGAGCATGAGCCTCACCGTAACGTTTGCGTTCGATCAGCAGTCTGGCCAGTTCCAGCTTGGAAGAGACTTCGTTCGGATTCAGTGCAAGCTGCTGCTTGAGCCGGGACATGCTGCGCATTCGTTTGAACGGTTTGGTGAAGCTGGGGAACACGCCGACAAACCGCCGATCCAGAAAGTATAGAATGACAAGCAGGATCAGAATGGCAAGGAATGGATTGCCAATGATCTGCCACAGCAGACCAAAAATGAGGAATTTAATAATCACAGATTCAACTCCAGTACCTTTTTAATCGTATCCGGTACGCTGCGTACGCCCTGAATATCATAGCATATCCCCTCTTGGAAGAATATGTGTGTCTATATAGTTCAGCGATTACGCACCATGGTTCTCCGGTAAGCAGCGGGTGTAGTACCCGTCAGTTTTTTGAACTGTCTATAAAAATGGGGCAGGCTCTCAAAACCGCAAGCATCTGCGACAGCAGCCATCGTTTCATCCCCCTGTACGAGATGTTCTTTGGCCATAATGACTCTGCGGGCCAAGGCATAATCAGTCAGTGTCATACCTGTATATCGCTTGAAAGCGCGGCTGAAGTGTGCGGGAGACACCGCAGCTTGCTGTGCGAGATCTGGTAAGGATAACCCGCTTCGCAGTTTATGATCGATGTCAGTCAGTGTTGAGGAGAGCCAGGTCGGAGCAGGAAGTGAAGGTGCGGTGCGAGCGGGTCCCGCAGCAGATTCCAGTCGTTCCAGGAAGATAAGCAGCAGCTGCAGGCGGAGCAGTGCAGCGTGAGCGCTTAGATGATGATCTGACCGAAATTCGGTATGAATATCGTCGATCAGTGCAGATACCTGCATACGATCGCTGCTGTTCAGATGTCTTTTGTATACACGCCTTTGACGGCAGCGTTCGAACGGATGCAGTAGGGAGGAGGACATTCCTCCGGCCGTGGAGGCAAGCAGCCCTGGACTGAAAAAGAGAGCCGAAGAAGTAACGGGGTTGCCGGCATCCGGCAGAGCACGGTGCACGGTGCTGCCAGGAATAAGAAACAGATCTCCCTCCTGCATATCTTCAAGACCCGTATCGATAAAAATACTTCCTTGTCCCCGATAGACATAGATAATCTCATGCCAGTCATGCAGATGATCCGGCAGCTCATTTTGCGGAGATTTGGTATCACTATAGACAAGGCGAAATGGAATGCCGGATTCGGTATGAATGGTCGTGCGCACAGGTGATTGTTCCATAAGGGCTCCTTTGGAGACGAGATTCGCTGAATGTGATAAAGTCATGAAAGAGTATATTTAACACAAAATAAGCAATTTAATTTCCTTTTATTGATGATACAATGAATTTAAAGCGTTTACAATAATAGGATGCTGCTTCTGCAGCTGCATTCTGAGTTCCCAAATAATCGGTGAGGTGAGTGTCCATGTCTGCAAGCACTAAGCGGCCAAGATTAAAGATGCATCTGCTCGGTAATGATAGTCAGCGCAAATGCAAAGAAATGATTGAACGTCCCGTCAAAGTACTGCAGATCGGAGAAGGTAATTTTTTACGGGGATTCGCAGACTGGATGCTTCATGAAAGTGCCCGGCAGGGCAAGTTTCATGGCAGTGTAGCTGTTACACAGCCTCGGCCTGGGGGAAAGGCCAAGCTTGAGCAGATTCGGGATCAGGACGGACTGTATACGATGATTACGCGAGGTCTGTTTGAAGGAAAGCGTGTGGAGCGAACGGAAATGGTTTCTGTTTTTTCACGGTTTATTAATCCATATGAGGAATGGCAGACATTTCTGGAGCTTGCGGAACTGCCATCGCTTGAGTTTGTCATCTCGAACACAACGGAATCGGGCTTGAAATATATACAATCAGACTATATCCCGGGTGAACCGGTTCAATCGTTTCCAGGCAAATTAACCGTTTTCCTGCATCAAAGGTATGTACGCTTTGACGGAGATCCTTCCAGAGGATTGGTTCATCTTCCATGTGAGCTGCTGGAGGGGAATGGTGACGTCCTGCGCAGCTGTGTACTGCGTCATAGCGAAGACTTCGGATATTCCGATGATTTCCGCTTGTGGATTGAGCATCACAATCTGTTCTTGAATAACCTGGTGGATCGCATTGTAACGGGTGCACCTTCTCGGGAAGAAGCGGATGCACTCACAGCGCGCTGGGGATATGAAGATCAGTTAATCAATACGGCGGAGCCTTATCATTTCTGGGCGATCCAAGGCGAGGAGTCACTGGACAAGCGCCTTCCGCTCAAGCAGGCCGGACTGAATGTGCATTGGGTAAAAGATCTGAAACCCTATCAGCTGCGGAAAGTTCGCATCCTGAACGGTTCACATACGCTGATGTCCTCTTTGGGCCTGCTTCGCGGTAAACAGCATGTAAGGGAAACAATGGAGGACCCGCAGTTCAGCTCATGGATCAGGGAAGCCGTACTGGAAGAGATTGTGCCTGCGATGGATATGCCTGAGCTTGAACTGGAGCGCTATGCGGAAGAAGTGTTTGAACGCTTCCTGAATCCTTACATTGATCACAAGCTGCAGGACATTGCGCTGAATACGGCTGGCAAATTCAAAGTACGTGTACTGCCTACTCTTCTCGCTTACGAACAGAGTCAGGGGAGCTGGCCTGAGCGGTTAATCCAAGGTTTTGCAGGATTTCTGTACCTATATCGCCCTGTGCATACGGAGGAGGGGTACAAGGCCTACCTTTTAAACGGTGAATCCATAGCTCTAAGAGACGACCCGGACGTGCTGGAGGCTTTGGCGGCACATTGGGATGGTTACCAAGATTCGAATAATAAGGCAGCTGAGCTGGAGAAAAGAGCTGCTGCCGTGCTCTCTGATGAAAGGATCTGGGGAGAGAATCTGGATGAAAAAGAAGGACTGCGAGCAGCCCTTGTCCATGAAATCGGTAAACTGGAAGGTGAAGGGAAATGAATACAACTAGTACAGTGAGTGAATGGATTGCGATCCAGCCTCAGGACGATGTCATCATCGCCCTTCGGGATTATGTAAAGGGAGAGCGTATTGATCTGCCGGACGGGGCGGGGTTTACACTGCGGGATGATGTGCCGAAAGGACACAAAATCGCTGTGCACGATCTCGCACAAGGAGCAGATGTTATGAAATACGGCTTCTCCATCGGTACTGCACAGGAACCGATCGCCCAAGGAAGCTGGATTCACAGCCATAATTTGAAGACGGGTCTGCATGGACTGCTTGAATATGAATATCAGCCTGGGCAGCCAATGGCTGTAGACATGCCGCCGGAACATTTACGCTCTTTCGATGGTTACCTGCGTCCGAATGGTGAAGCGGGAATCCGTAATGAAATCTGGATTGTGAATACGGTAGGATGTATTAACAAGGTGTGTGAAGCCCTTGCACGTATGGGACAGTCCCAATTTGGCAGCCGGGTTGACGGGGTATACCATTTTCCGCACCCTTTCGGATGCTCACAGCTTGGGGATGATCTGATATATACGCAGCAGCTGCTGGCTTCGCTCGTGGAACATCCAAACGCGGGTGGTGTGCTCGTCATCGGTCTGGGATGTGAGAACAACCAAGTGGATGAATTCCGTGAGTGCATCGCACCGGAATATTGGGAGAAGGTACGTTTTCTTAAAGCACAGGAGACCGATGATGAGCTTGAAGAAGGACTGCGTTTGATGGAGGAGCTGGTTGAGGCTGCGGAGCAGGAGAAACGTCAGCCGCTGCCGCTGAGCAAATTGAAAATTGGTTTGAAATGCGGAGGTTCGGATGGCTTATCCGGCATTACTGCGAATCCGCTCGTAGGTGCTGCTGCCGACATGCTCGTTGCTGCGGGGGGGACAGCAATTCTGACGGAGGTTCCGGAGATGTTTGGTGCGGAAACGATTCTGATGAATCGGGCTGCGGATAAGCATGTATTTAACGATCTGGTCGATCTGGTGAACGGCTTCAAGCAGTACTTCGTGAATCATGGTCAAAATATCTATGAAAATCCTTCACCGGGTAATAAGGCAGGCGGCATCACTACACTTGAAGAGAAATCACTCGGATGTACGCAAAAGGGAGGTCGTTCCCCGGTCGTCGATGTGCTGCGGTATGGTAAACGAGTGACCAAAACCGGGCTCAACATTGTCGAGGCACCCGGCAATGACCTGGTTTCCGTGACGGCTCTATCTGCGGCAGGCGCTCACATTGTGCTGTTTACGACAGGGCGCGGTACACCTTTTGGCGGACCGGTCCCTACGGTCAAAATTGCTACGCAATCGGATTTGGCGAATCGTAAAAAGCACTGGATTGACTTTAACGCAGGTCAGCTGCTTGAAGGACAGACGATGGATCAAGTCAAAGAGCAATTATTCAGTCAGATCATTGATATTGCTTCAGGACGTGCGCAGACATTGAGTGAGCAGCACGGTTTTCGAGAGATCGCCATCTTCAAAGATGGGGTTATTCTCTAAACTTCTAAACTAAACGTACCTGCTGCAAAATAAAATAAGGCAGCAATCCGGCTCTGCTTGCAGCAGACAGCCGAATTGCTGCCTTATTCAGGTTTAATGCCTTACGCATGGATGAGCCGCTCGGCACAGGAAGAATCGCTATGCTGTGAATTCAAAGATCTGCACTCCGCGTGCTTCAATCTCGATAAGTCCTGCACACGATTTTCCCGTTAACAGTTCACGAGCTTCTGTATCCCCCAGATCATAGGACTGTGCGGAATCGTGGTGATTCATAACGAAGAGATAGTCTACCCCGTCTTTAGTTCGCGCACAGACTTCTACACCCCGGGGAGTTTCAAGCAGAGGTTCTATGTTTTTGGCTGCTGCCAGTTCAGCAAGCAAACCGTCCAGGAAAATGTCATCCGGATCGGAGGCGACATACCAGGCTTCCCCTAGACCAAAAGGATTACGAGTAAGCACAGGCATTCCTTGATAGAAATCCTCGCCATATTCAGCAATCACTTCCGCACCTTCGCTGTGCAGGAGGTCACACAGCATTCCGCATTCATACACGCCATCAAGTGAGCCAAACTTTTCCTTCAGAACGATGCTGTTTTTCTGATCGGGCAGCAGGGCATCAATCTCTTCGACCCAGATGCCAAGCAGGCTGCGAAGCTCGCCCGGATAACCGCCGGTGGTCACGAGATCCTGTTCATTAACTATCCCGCTGAAGAAAGTGGTCAGGAATGTACCGCCTGCAGCTGTAAACTGCTCCAGCTTCGCCGCAAAGCCCGGTTTGACCATGTAAAGAACAGGGGCAAGGACCAGATCATATGAGCTGATATCGCTGTCAACACTAACAATATCCACTTGAATATTGCGGTGAAAGAAGGCCGCGTAGTATTTATGGATTTGATCGACATATTTTAGCGCCACTGTTGGCCCGCTTGATTTCTCGATAGCCCACCAGTTATCCCAATCGAATACAATCGCCACCTTGGATTGAACTGCGGCATCTAGTGTGGTATTACCAAGCTGCTGCAGCTCCCTGCCAAGCTGCGCGACCTCTCGGAATACCCGTGTGTTTTCGTGTCCTGCATGTTCAATGACGGCACCATGGTATTTCTCGCATGCACCGATTGATCGGCGGAGCTGGAAGAACATGACGGTGTCCGCGCCGTGTGCGATGGATTGATAACTCCACAGACGCATGACACCAGGGCGCTTGAGCGAATTATAAGGCTGCCAGTTCTGCTGGCTTGGTGTCTGCTCCATCAGCATAAACGGCTGACCGTCTTTGAGTCCGCGCATAAGATCATGGGCCATTGCGGTATAACTGATCGGTGTGGAGAGACCGGGATAGCTGTCCCAGGAGACAATGTCCATATATTTTGCCCATTTGAAGTAGTCCAACTGTTTGAAAAAGCCCATCAGATTGGTTGTGACCACCGAATCGGGAATATGCTTTTTAATGGCATGATACTCAAGCAGATAACACTCCAGCATACTGTCCGAGTTGAAGCGGGAGTAGTCGAGCGAGATCCCCTGAAAAGAAGAGCTGTTATGTCCCCAATGTTCACTCAGATTACTCGGAAGCACAATTTCGTCCCAATCATAGAACGTATGCCCCCAGAAGTTTGTGTTCCAGGCTTTATTCACCTGTTCAATAGTCTTGTAGCGTTTTTTCAGATAGACACGAAATGCCTTTTCGCAGTTTTCACAATAACACTCGCCGCCGTATTCGTTGGATACGTGCCAGACGAGAACAGCCGGATGATCTTGATATCGTTCCGCGAGTTTATCCGCGATGATCTCGGAATACTTGCGGTAGGTGGGACTGTTCGGACAAGAGTTATGTCGTCCGCCGAATTTTCGTTTGCGCCCGTCCGTGTCCACGCGCAGCACGTCCGGATAATTTTTGGCCATCCAGGCTGGATGTGCAGCGGTACTCGTAGCAAGACAGATGTACACACCATTCTGGTACAAACGATCAATCAGCTGATCCAGATCTTCAAAACGATAAGTCACTTCATCAGGCTGAATCAGTGCCCAGGAAAAGACGTTAATGGTTGCCATATCAATGCCTGCCAGTTTGAACATACGGAGGTCTTCCAAGTGGGTCTCATGATCCCATTGTTCAGGGTTGTAATCGCCTCCATAAAACATTTTGGGTAGTTTGCTGCTGATCACCGCGCTCACCTCTTGTATAAGAATAATCCAATACTATATGATACCTATGACATTTAAAATATAATAAAAGTAATGAGGTATATAAGAATACGGAACTTAATATTACGGTACGCAAGGAGGTTTTTATGCTCATTTCACCCGGGCATCAACGTTATTTTATGACACCGCGGGATCAGCCGCTGCCGCTGTACATTGAGAGCATAGGTTATAACGGCAGTCAGGAGAAAGTCTCCAGACCTGCAGGTTACCCGTGTTATCACTGGCTCCAGACGGTAAAAGGAGCAGGGGAATTTAAGCTGTCCGGCGCTTCCATAACGATAGGAGCGGCCTCGGGCATTTTGCTTCCGCCAAACCTGCCGCATGAATATGTTCGTGCTCAAAGTGAATGGGAGACGATCTATATTACATTCGGTGGTTCTCAATGTGCCGCCATTGTCGACTCACTTGGTTTAAATGAGACCGCTCTGCGCCAGTGGGATGGGAATAGTCCGCTGGGCGACTATGCGCAGCAGGTGCTGGATTCAATCGGGAGCGACCAGGATTTATCCGGACTGGAGGCTTCGGCCGATATGTACCGTTTTTTAATTCTGCTCAAAAAACACGGCATGACCGGCAATCGTTTCTCCATCTCACATGCTGTAACCAGACTTGCTCCGCTCCTTGCGTTCATGGAGCAGCATTATAGTGACCCTGGCATTGGGCTGGAGCAGATGGCATCCATTACCGGAATCTCGTCCAGGTATCTGAATACGCTGTTTAAACAGTCCTTCGGCATAACCGCCTATAGTTATTTCATCCTGCTTCGCCTACGTAAAGCCAAAGAAATGCTGACCGGAAGTACAGACCTTACGATTAAGGAGACCGCGGCACGGGCCGGATTTCGGGATGCCAGTCATTTTGTTGCAACTTTCCGGCGAACTGAAGGGGTCACACCGGAGCAGTTCCGTAACTTGTACTAATTAGGACCAAGTTGAACAAAAAGATATACAGAAGGGTATTGATGCTTCTTCCTGTTGCCGTTATGATGGTATCGAATCCTAGAATCGAAAACGATTAAACGGATGTAATCCGTGCCAACGAGAGAGGATGAGCCATATGATGAGTTCAATTATTCCTTTGTGGGAGCAGGCGGCCCCCTATGCGGCTGCAGGTCGTGAAGACGAAATGCCGCATCTGATCCCTTTTATTCAACCTGGTTCCGAGAGCGCTGTCATTGTATGTCCAGGAGGCGGTTATGGTGGTCTCGCTGATCACGAGGGTGCACCAATAGCAGCGTTGTTAAACCGTGCCGGGATTAGTGCTTTTGTACTCAAGTATCGGGTAGCGCCGCATCGTCATCCAGCGCCTAAGGCTGACGGACAGCGAGCCATCCGCTATGTTCGTGCCCATGCAGAACAATACGGAATCAACCCGTCCAAGATCGCTGTGCTTGGTTTTTCGGCGGGCGGCCATTTAACAGCAACGTTGGGAACACAGTATGATGATGGACAACCGGACCATGAAGATTGGATTGAACGGTACAGCTCTCGTCCAGACCGTGTCATTCTCTGCTATCCGGTCATTACGATGGGATCTTACGGACATGAGGGCTCACGTATCAATTTGCTGGGCGAGGATGCATCGGACGAACAGATTCGGGCTTTTAGTGCAGAGCAGCGGGTTAAAGCAGATGCTCCGGAAGCATTCATCTGGCACACCAGTAATGATCAGGCTGTACCCGTAGAGAATAGTTTGCGATATGCTCTGGCTTTAGGGATACATGGAATTCCATATGATCTGCATGTATTTGAAAAAGGTCCACACGGCTTGGGGCTGGCGGAGAACGATAATGCCGTGCGTGTATGGTCTGATCTGTGCCTCACATGGCTTAAAAATCAAGGCTGGTAATAACAGTACGTATTCCGTTCTGCAAATAACCATATCGTACTTCTTATCTGCAAAGGAGAACAGAACTATGAAATTGCAAAAGAATGACAAGCTTCTTTTTATCGGGGATTCCATTACGGATTGCGGACGTGCACATCCTGTCGGGGAAGGAAGCTCGGGGCTTGGTCATGGGTTTGTGGGCCAGGTTAATGCACTGTTACGTTCGATTTATCCTGAATTGTTGCTTCGTGTACAGAATGTGGGTAATAGCGGGAATACCGTCCGTGATTTGAAGCAGCGCTGGGAACGAGACGTGCTCGAATTGAAGCCCGATTGGCTGACAGTGATGATCGGTATTAACGATGTATGGCGTCAGTTTGATCATCCGCTGGCAGATTCACATGTGTTTCTGGAAGAATACGAGACAACACTCAGGGAACTGGTCGCATCTGTTCGCCCTAATCTAAAAGGGCTTGTGCTGATGACTCCGTATTATCTTGAAGCGAACCCGGAAGATCCGATGCGGGCCACGATGGATATCTATGGTGAGGCTGTTCGCAGAGTGGCGTCTGAATATGATGCTCTGTTTGTAGATACACAGGCAGCATTCGAGCCGCTGTGGGAACATTTTTATACATCCGTACTTACACATGACAGAGTACACCCGGATGCAGCAGGTCACATGGTACTAAGCAAGGCTTTCCTGGATGCGATTGGCTTTGAGTGGTCCGGGAAACCAAAATCCTGAGGAGGAACGAGGATATGAGTAATGTAACTGTAGTTGTGGATACGCCGGCACAATTGGGAGAAGGACCAAGCTGGGATGCAGAAAATAACCGTTTGTTATGGGTAGATATTGAAGGTTTTAAAATACACGCATACAATCCGCTCACAGGTGAGGATCGAGCCTATGACGTGGGTGAGCATGTCGGAGCAGTCGTTCCCTATCGCGGAGATGAGGTCATCGCTGCTCTTCGCAGCGGATTCTATACATACCATCTGCTCACGGGTGAACGGGAGGCCATTGCAGACCCGGAGCAGGACAAATCAACGAATCGATTCAACGATGGAAAATGCGATGCTTATGGCCGTTTCTGGGCTGGCACGATGAGTCTGAACAATGAGGAAAAGGCTGGATCACTCTATTGTCTGGAAGAAGGGAAGACCGTACGGACCATGGTGCAGCACGTATCTACATCCAATGGTCTCGGCTGGAGCCCGGATCGCAAGTTCATGTATTACATTGATACGCCGACACGTTCCGTTGACCGTTTTGATTTTGATCTGGCTTCCGGCACGATCTCCAATCGGACCAGCGTCGTCTCGGTTCCGGAAGACATGGGATTCCCGGACGGGATGACTGTAGATGCTGAAGGCATGCTGTGGGTTGCACATTGGGGCGGCGGGAGAGTTACCCGCTGGAATCCCGATACATCGGAACTGCTGCAGCAGATAGACGTGCCAGCAGATCAGGTAACGTCCTGCTGTTTTGGCGGGCCTGACCTCGAAGATCTGTATATTACTACCGCACGGATCGGAATCAAGGAAGAACGATTACAGGAAACGCCGCTAGCAGGCTCATTATTTGTGGTGAAGCCTGGCGTAAAAGGGCAGGAAACACATGTCTATGGACGGAAAGCGTAAGCAAAGTGTACCGACAAAATATGAATGGATCAGAGATGCTGTGAGAACAGCATCTTTTTCTTTGAGCTCATTTCCCCTTGTTTTGTCGTGCACGCCTGGTATGTCATCTCTGTTAGAACTATCGCTAGAAAACTTTTTAAAAAAAGAGTTTTCAAACAAAGGAAAAAAACGTTTTCCATCGAATGTTAATTATTGAAGTAATAATACATTTTATGGTTTTTGAATGAGTGATTTTGTAAGCGCTTAACCATAAATGAAGGGAGGTGGATTTTCCTTATAAGAAGCAGCTGTGATTTCGTCTGAAACGCCATCATCAGCAGGATGAGACAGCGGGGATAGACCGGGTTGCCTGAAACGTTCAAACAGGAAAGGGAGGTATATTGAGATGAGATCATGGATGAGCAAGCTGCGAATGATAAGTTTGAGTGCAGCGATTGTGGCGGCTTCACTGGGCGGCATGGGGATGGCTGGAACTTCCGCGGCAGCGCCGAGTGAAGCTTATGAATGGAAAAACGTTGTCACTGGCGGAGGCGGAGGTTTTATTCCAGGTATCATTTTTAATGAGTCCGAGAAGGATTTAATCTACGCACGAACAGATATCGGAGGGGCCTATCGCTGGAATCCGGCAGACAGCAGCTGGACTCCGCTGACGGATTTTGTAGGATGGGATGACTGGAACAATAACGGAGTAGACGCACTTGCCTCCGACCCTGTCGATCCCGACCGGGTGTATATGGCGGTAGGAACGTATACCAACTCATGGGTGAAGGATAACGGTTATATTTTTCGTTCCACAGACCGGGGAGATACGTGGGAAAAAACAGAGCTGCCCTTCAAGGTAGGCGGCAACATGCCTGGACGTTCCATGGGAGAGCGTCTGGCCATTGATCCGAACGATCACCGGATTTTATACTTTGGAGCTCGCAGCGGTAACGGACTATGGAAAAGTACGGATTATGGAGTAACCTGGAGTAAAGTCACCAGTTTTCCGAATCCAGGTAATTATGTTGAAAACCCAGCCAACGAGTATACGAGTGACATTATAGGCTTGGCCTGGATCACCTTTGATGAAACGAGCGGCACCGCCGGACAGGCATCCCAGACGATTTATGTCGGGGTGGCGGACAAAAGTGAAAGCATATACCGCAGTACAGACGGTGGTTTGACTTGGGATGCGGTTTCTGGGCAGCCGACAGGTTACCTGCCTCATCATGGGAAAATGGATGTCGATGGAAGTTTGTATATTACTTACAGCAACGGTGCTGGACCCTATGACGGAACGAAGGGGGATGTCTGGAAGCTGAACACAGCGACAGGCGTATGGAAGAATATTAGCCCCGTACCGAGCAGCAGTTCAGATAACTACTATGGTTACGGGGGGTTGGCCATTGACGCACAGGAACCTGGTACAATAATGGTTGCCACACTGAATTCCTGGTGGCCGGATGCCATTCTGTTCCGAAGTAAAGACGGTGGAGACACCTGGACACGTATATGGGATTTTGAAGGATATCCTGATCGCAAATTCAGATATACGCAGGATATTTCGGCAGCCCCTTGGTTAACGTTTGGTGTGAATCCTGCGCCGCCTGAGATCACACCGAAACTGGGCTGGATGATTGACGCGCTGGAGATTGACCCCTTTGATTCCGATCGTTTGATGTATGGAACGGGGGCCACCATCTACGGAACAAACAATCTTACGGATTGGGATGCAGATAAGAAGATTAACCTCTCCGTTATGGCTAAAGGCATTGAAGAAACCAACGTCATGGATCTGATCAGCCCACCAAGCGGAGCGAATCTGCTGAGTGCTCTGGGTGACGTTGCCGGGTTCCGTCATGACGATCTGACCAAAGCTCCGGAAACGATGTTCACGAATCCAAACTATCCTTCAACGGAGAGCATTGACTTTGCGGAATTGAATCCAAACACGATGGTACGTGTGGGTAAAGCAGATTACACCGTTGATCCCAACGCGAAGTCTATTGGCTTATCCAGTGATGGAGGAAAAACGTGGTACAAAGCAAGCGCAGAGCCGTCAGGCACTGCCGGAGGCGGAACCGTTGCCATCTCGGCGACAGGCAGCCGTCTGGTCTGGAGCACATCGGATCGCGGGGTATTCCACTCTGATGGTGGTAATTCATGGACAGCAAGTACAGGTATACCAGCAGGGGCTAAAGTGATTTCCGACCGGGTCAACCCGAACAAGTTCTATGGCTTCGCAGCAGGGAAAATTTACGTTAGTGTTAATGGCGGAGCGTCGTTCAGCATATCTCCGGCTGCCGGGCTTCCAGTCTCAGGAAATTCGGATCTTGATGCTGTACCGGGGGTAGAAGGTGAACTGTGGTTTGCAGGAGGAGATGAAGAAGAAGGGCCTTATGGCTTGTGGCATTCGACTGATTCGGGAGCCACATTCACGAAGCTTGCCAATGTAGAGGAAGCTGACAGCATCGGTTTTGGTAAGGCAGCACCTGGGCAGAGTGTTGTCGCCTTGTATACGGTGGCACAAATCGATGGAACCCGTGGATTTTTCCGCTCGGATGACGGTGGAGCAAGCTGGGTACGGATCAATGATGACCAGCACCAATATGCTCGAGTAACGACGATTACAGGAGACCCACGTATTTATGGCAGAGTGTATCTGGGTACAAATGGACGCGGAATCTTGTATGCAGATCCGGTTAACGGCAATGGCGGTACACCGACGATACCGAATTCTACCATTACCCCTGTAACGGCACAGTTTGATTTGAATACGGAGCATCAGGCCGACGTTCCAGTGACGTTAACACTCAATGGCAACACCCTGACATCCATTCGTAACGGGAATACGGTACTTGCTTCCGGTACGGACTATACTGTGACAGGCAATCAGGTTGTATTAAATAAAACCTATCTAGCCTCACTGCCAAAAGGAGCTGCCGTGTTCACATTCCAATTCAGCGCAGGCAGCCCTGCAGTGCTGAACCTGACGGTTAAAGATACAACGGTGGTTGTGCCGGATGGAACCATCCGTATCGAAATGTACAACGGAACAACATCCGCATCCAGCAGCTCTATTAATCCCAAGTTCAGATTGACCAATACAGGTACGGATCCACTGAATCTGTCGGATGTGAAGATTCGGTATTATTACACGATAGATGGCAGTCAGCCTCAACAGTTTTTCTGTGACTGGGCAGCTGTCGGTAACGACAATATTATCGGTACATTTCGTTCATTAAGCCCCGGTCTTCCTGGAGCCGATCATATGCTTGAGATTGGATTCAAGACCTCGGCTGGAACACTGAACCCGGGACAGAACACGGAAATACAGACTCGTTTTTCCAAAGAGAACTGGACGAGCTATACTCAAACGGATGATTATTCCTTCGCGGATTCCCTCACATCCTATGCGGACTGGTCCAAAGTAACCGGATATGTTGCGGATCAGCTTCAATGGGGTATGGAGCCGTAACGTCAGGCTCCAGGTTTTTGATGAACTTATTGCAGTAGAAAAGATTAAGAGGTCTCAAGACGCCGGAATAGGAAGCGGCGTTTTGGGACTTCTTGTTTTGTCGAATTATAGTGTAAACTATGGGGAGTTACTATTGCTTAAACATAGGATTTAAGATATAACAAGATGTACGATTATTTTAATACTAATGTAACCGCTAACAAGGGCAGACTTCATTTACAGACATATAAAGGGTGAGACTGTAGAGAAATAGAGTGATAGATGAGACAGGGGGGTCGCGATCATGAACCGGCTGTGCAAGGTGCTGATTGTTGACGATGAATTTCTGGTTAGACAGGGTATCAAACACCACATGAACTGGGAAGCTGAAGGATTTAATATTGTAGGAGAAGCGTCCAATGGTGAAGAGGGTTTGCAGCAGGTGGAGCTGTTAAAACCGGATATTGTCATAACTGACATCGTGATGCCGGTTATGGATGGTGAAACATTCGTCCGCACACTCAAGGCAGGTTATCCGCATATTGAGGTCATCGTACTGAGCAGCTTCAGTGAATTCGAGTATGTTCGATCCACACTGCAGCACGGGGCCGCGGATTATATTCTCAAACCTAAACTGGACACTAATGAACTGCTGGAAGTATTGAGACGTACCGCCGGCAAAATACCTGAGCTCAAGTACGAGCCTTCACATGAAGGCTGGCGGCTTGGGCAGCTGATGGAGAAGATGCTGTCCGGATTCACGCTGGACGAAGACGAGGAAATGCCAACCATTCGGGAAAGCTTCCCGTTAGGCGCTTTTCGTTTACTTGCCTTCCAGCCCGCTGACCGCAGTATGAAAAATCAGGATCATGAACAGATTGAAACTGAGGTTCGAAAGCGGATGCCTGAGATTGAATGTGCCGTTTTACCTGGCGAAAGCCGTTTACCTGTTATGCTGCTGAATGTTAGTCCTGAGCAGGATGAAAATATGGTTGAGCAAATCAGAGCGTGGGCTGGTGAAGTGGGAGCTGGGCAGCATGGTCCGGTATGGGTGCTTAGCGAAAAATTTAATTCATTTGAAAAGATGGGTGAGGTTTACCGCGAGCGCCTGATTAAATTAATGGAATTTTGCTTCTATTATACGAAGCGTTCCATTCTGATTGATGGTGAACTTCCACCGATGCATCCTGCAGGATACCAATTCAATGTCAATATGTTTTTGCAGCATGTGAAACGTAACCGGGTGGAGGCAGCCAGAGAGTATCTGCATGATCATGCAGCATCACTGGGGAAAGACTACGTTGCGGATGTATTTGAGATCAAGTCGTTTCTGGGCAACCTGATCTTCAATGTTACGATTACGCTGGCGGATATGGATGTTCAATCTTCTGGATTGGAAGAAAGCAAATATACGTATTTCAAAAATGTCGACAGTGCTTCAAGTCTGAATGAAGTTATGCAGGTGCTGGATCAATTTATGAATGAGGTTCAGGAGTGTGTCACGGGTGCAGGAGGCAGGCGAAGTGATCCGAATATGAAGATGCTGCTGGATTACATGCATGAACACTATGATCAGCCTCTAGGACTATCCGAAGTGGCCAAGCATTTCCATTTTAATCCGTCGTATTTGTCCAGCTATTTCTCATCCCATAAAAAAGAAGGCTTTAATGAATATCTAAACAAGATTCGTATTGAAAAAGCGGAAGAACTGCTGCGATCCGATGATGTTACGATATCAGAAATCAGCAGTATGGTCGGGTATTCTGATCACAGTTACTTCTGTAAGGTGTTTAAAAAATTCACAGGATTATCACCCAGCCGTTACCGGCGTAAATTCTGGGCATAAGATCTATCAAGTTGAGCAGCCAAGAGTGTATGGATAGAAGCATAAAGAAATGGATGAGATTATTTCATGAAAAAGTGGATCAATAACGGCTTGTCTCGTCTCGGATTATTTCCCAAGCTGATTTTGGTTATGGTCGTCAGTATTGTTCTGGTATCTGTACTCATATTATGGACAACGATTCATATGTCTACCAACCTGTTTACGGAAACCTTCAGTATTACAAACTCGAAGGTGCTCAGCCAGATCAAGACTAATTTTGATGCATTTAACGACTCGATCGCCGCAGTAACCAACAACGTAGCTCAAAGTGGTGCGATCCGCACTTTTTTGTCGGAGGGGGACGGAGACTCCGTCGCTTTGTCCAAATCATACTATAATATGCGGGAAACGATGAAACGTGTTCAAACCATCATTGACTTTTACGAGGTAGGTATTACGATAGCGGGTGTGAATGGGCGAAGTTTCTCGACCAATCCCTCTTACATTCAGAAGACGGGTGAGGAATTGAAGCAGGAACCTATTACGAAAGCCGCGGTCCAGTCACCGAGCCGGCTGATCTTTGATGACTACTACAGTCAGACCAAGGAAGGCAAACTGCAGATGATATCTGCGACCAAGGCCTTAACGGATCGAACAAGAAGCCGGATCTATGGCATGGTTTATATTACGATGAGAGAAGAGGCTTTCCGTCAGTTCTACGCTAATTTTACAAGCCGAGGCAATGATGTCGTCGTCATGAACGAACAAGGAGAGATCGTATCCTCTAACCGGGAAGACTGGATGGGTACGATCCAACCGGAACTGTTATCTTACGCGGAGAAGATTAAGGAAACCGCACCCAAAAACATCACGGCACGGGTAATGGGTCAGGAAAGCATTATATTATCGGAGTATCTGCCATTCTACCGATTCTATCTGGTGAACATCGTTGATAAAGAATCTGCAATGGAACAGCTTATCGATCTGAAAACGGTCGCCTTAATCTGTGCAGCGATTGTGTTTGGGGCCCTGCTGCTGGTATTCCTGATTACAAGTCAGATGACCAAATCACTGCGCAGACTGGTCAAACAGATGTCGAACATTACAAAGTCTGATCTTGACAACTACATTCCGGTCAGCGGAAGTTATGAAAGCAGGCAGCTTGGCCATGCTTACAACTACATGCTCGATGAGCTGCACGATTACGTGGATCAACTCGTGCAGACGCAGCGGGAACAGCGTAATGCGGAACTTGCAGCACTGCAGAGCCAGATTAATCCTCATTTCCTGTATAACACACTGGCCTCTGTCAAAGTTCTCGTACAGCAGGGCAATAAAGATCGGGCTGCCGAGACCATTAATGCGCTGATTGGGCTGCTGCAAAATACGATTAGTGATGTCAGGGAAACGGTGACGGTGGAGCAGGAGATTGAGAATCTGAAAAACTATGTCTTCATTAATCATGTACGTTATGGCGGACGAATTAAAGCGGCCTTTTACGTGGCTCCAGACTGCACACATTATCATGTTCCCAAGCTGGTGATCCAGCCATTTATCGAAAATGCCTTTTTCCATGGATTTATTAAAAAGGAAACCGGTACGATCCATGTCATGGTGTCCCGTGCAGGGGAATCGTTAATTTGTGAGATTATGGATAACGGGGATGGCATTGAAGGTTTGAATACGGGAGGAACGCTGCCCAATCCCCAAAATAATCGGCAGCTGTTCAGCGGCATAGGGATTCGGAATGTACATGATCGAATCGAGCTTTTGTACGGATCACCATATGGTGTGACGATTACGAGCACGGTTGGTGAGGGTACAAGAGTCACCGTAACGCTGCCGTTGATTACAGGTTAAACAAGAAATATTCGTCGCATGATATTGAACCCCTCATTCCTGATGTTTGGAAATGAGGGGTTTTTCGGTTGCAAACGTATAAGCAGCCTGCATAGTTGTGAAATATTCAGCTCAAAATAGTACAAAATCAAAAGATATTACAAAAAGCCAAATTTAGTGCAACCGTTTTCTGTAAAGGTTTTCATTGTGGCAATAAGAAGACAAATCTGCACAAAATTTTTACTAACGAATGGAGAAATGGGAATGATAAGATGAATACATCGAAAGCAACCGCTTTCAGAAAACGCAAACAAATTTACAAACAAAGAGGTCGAAGGGGAGTTGAATGTTTTGAAAAAAATATGGGTATTGATGCTCGCAACCGTACTGCTGCTGTCCGCATGTTCATCCGGCGGTGGAGGTAAAGAAGCTGCCAGCGGTGGTAGCGAGAAAGCCAACGAAATTACAATTTGGGCTTGGGATAAAGCATTTAACGTCGCTGCTCTGGAGCAAGCTAAAGCCATTTATCAAAAAGAAAACCCTGATCTGAAAATCAACATCATTGAAAATGCTCAAGATGCGATCATTCAGAAGCTGAACACAGGCTTGAACTCCGGAACAAGCAGCGGTCTGCCAAACGTAGTTCTGATCGAAGACTACCGTGCACAAAGCTTCCTGAGCGCTTATCCAGATGCGTTCAAAGATTTGTCTTCCACAATCAAAGCATCCGACTTTGCAGAGTATAAAATTGGACCCACTTCTTATGAAGGTAAACAATACGGTATTCCGTTTGACTCCGGCGTAGCTGGTTTGTACTACAGAACAGACTTGCTTGAGGAAGCAGGCTACAAAGCTGCTGACCTGCAGGACATCACGTGGGATGATTACATCAAAATCGGTGAAGCTGTAAAAGCAAAAACAGGTAAAGAGCTTTTGTCTCTTGACCCGAACGACCTGGGTATCATCCGTATGATGATTCAAACTGCAGGTAAATGGTACACAGCTGAAGATGGTAAAACACCTGATCTGAACAACAACCCTGCATTGAAAGAAGCGTTTGAAACATACAAAAAAATGATGGATGCTAACATTGTTAAACTGCACTCCGACTGGAGCCAATTCGTTGCAAACGCGAATAATGGTGCGGTAGCAACAATTCCTACAGGTAACTGGTTCTCACCATCCGTTCGTCAAGAAGCTTCCCAATCCGGTAAATGGGCTGTAGCTCCAATGCCGAAATTGGCTGGTCAAGCAAACTCTGTACACGCATCCAACTTGGGCGGCAGCTCATGGTACATCATGAACGATGTTCCTGGTGCAGACCAAGCGGCTGACTTCATGGCTAAAACGTTTGGTTCCGACAAAGAGTTGTATCAAGAATTGTTGACTAAAATCGGTGCAATCGGTACGTACACACCGGCTGTTGACGGTGATGCATACAACAAACCAGACGAGTTCTTCGGTGGTCAAAAAATCTTCGCTGATTTCGCTAACTGGACAAAAGAAATTCCAAAAGTAAACTATGGCAGCAACACTTATGCAATCGAAGATATCTTGGTTGTTGAAATGCAGGCATACCTGAACGGTAAATCCATCGATGACGTTCTGAATGATGCACAAAAACAAGCTGAGGCACAATTAAACTAATCCCAAGGTAACTTATAGAACCTAGGAAACATCGGAGCCGTCTCCCTTGTCTGGCGCAAGTCGAGCTGGACATGGCGAGAGGCTCTGTAGGTTCTACCCTTGTTGCATGGAGAGAGAGGAGCCATACTGTGAAAGCCATAAATACAGGAGACAGTCTCCAAAAGAAAAATAATTTGACTGGATGGGCTTTTGTTTTGCTGGCTGTTGTCGGAATTGTAGCATTCTACTTCTATCCGATGATTCAAGCGCTGCTCTTATCATTCAAGTCAGGCAAAGGTGCCAACCTTGAGTTTTCGGGCCTCGCGAACTACAAAAGATTGCTCGTGGATACCACATTCCGGACGGCTTTATCGAACACATTCATTTACTTAATCATTCAAGTACCTTTAATGATCATTCTCGGTTTGTTCATTTCCGTATTGCTGAATGACAGCACACTGCGTTTCCGGAGCTTTTTCCGTACTGCAATTTTCCTGCCTTGTGTAACTTCACTTGTTGCTTACTCGGTTGTATTCAAGTATTTGTTTGCACCGGATGGTATGGTAAACCAGGCTTTGATGGGTTTACACATTATCGGCACACCCATTCAATGGATTACTGACCCGTTCTGGGCTAAAATTACGATCATAATCGCCGTTACTTGGCGTTGGACCGGATATAACATGATTTTCTATCTGTCATCCTTGCAAAACATCGACCAATCGATCTATGAAGCAGCGAAGATTGACGGAGCGAATGCGTTCACTCAATTTTTCAAAATCACTGTACCATTGCTTAAACCGATCATTCTCTTCACGTCCATTACATCAACGATTGGTACACTGCAAATCTTTGATGAAATTATGAATATTACCAAAGGTGGTCCAGGTAACGCGACCATGTCGATTTCTCAATATATCTACAACCTTTCGTTTAAATATTCACCGGACTTCGGTTATGCAGCAACCGTTTCGTATTCCATCGTAATTCTGATCATTATTTTGTCCATCATCCAGTTCAAAGTGGCAGGTGATAATAAAAATGGCTAAATCAAGAGCAAAACGCATTTTCACATATGTTTTCCTGTCCATCGTCGCTTTTATTTCCATCTTCCCGTTTTTCTGGATGATCGTCAGCGCTACAAACAAATCGGTAGACGTAACTAGAGGCACTTTGCTGCCGGGCTCTGCTTTGATCGAAAACATCAACAAACTGCTCGACACCACGAATCTGATTCAGGCACTGGGCAATTCAGCGATTATCTCCATCGTGTCAACCATTCTTGCTCTGTTGATTGGTTCCATGGCAGGTTACGGGTTTGAAGTATTTCGGACAAAATCCCGCGACGTCGTGTTTAACATCCTGCTCATGTCGATGATGATTCCGTTTGCAGCGATTATGATTCCGCTTTATCGAATGTTTGCAACCATTTCCAGTGCAGCGCCGGCAATCGGTATTAATACGATGGCTTCGGTTATTATCCCGACCATCACAACAGCGTTCCTGATCTTCTTCTTCCGTCAGAACACCAAAATGTTCCCGAAAGACTTGCTGGAAGCAGGACGTATTGACGGTCTGAGCGAACTGGGAATTTTCTTGAAAATCTATATGCCTACGATGAAAACAACATACGCGGCAGCAGCGATCATTACATTCATGAGCAGCTGGAACAACTATCTATGGCCGCTCATCGTATTGCAAACGCCGGATCAGCAGACGATTCCGCTGTTGATCTCCAACCTGGGCGCAGGTTATGCTCCGGATTACGGCGTGATCATGACCGCAGTTGTTATTGCAACACTTCCAACAGCATTGGTGTTCTTCATTATGCAGAAACACTTTGTTGCAGGTATGGTTGGTTCCGTAAAATAAGCATAATTGCATATCACGTCCAACTGGACGAATGCAGGAAAGAAGGGAGGACGCCTGTACAGGCGTACCTCTATCTTTTTTGTATAGATGCAGATTAAACACTAAGCATTGCTTCAATGAATTCGCAGCGAAAACTCATAACGAAATTCGTACTATAGAGGGAGAGAGAGCCGATGAAAGCAGCAAAGGCAGATATCAACTGGTTAGGTGACGTAAGTGTATTTGAGGTAAACCGTCTTCATGCCTATTCCGATCACCGCTATTATCAAACGATGGAAGAGGCTGTGGCTTCTGCTGAGATGGCACTTCGTTACGATCTGAATGGAACATGGAAGTTCAACTATTCAATTCGTCCGGACTGCCGTCCTGAACTATTTTATACGTCCGAGTACTCCAGCGAAGGCTGGGATGATATCGAAGTACCGGGACATATCCAGCTGCAGGGTTACGGACAGATTCAATATGTAAATACGCAGTATCCGTGGGATGGATTGAATGAACTTCGTCCGCCGGCTCTGCCGCAGGATAAAAACGCGGTAGGCAGCTACATTCGCACATTCCATCTGCCTAAAGGCTGGGAAGCGAATCCGGTATACATTTCGTTCCAAGGTGTGGAATCCGCATTTTATGTATGGCTCAACGGGCAGTTCGTAGGTTACGGGGAAGACAGCTTCACACCATCTGACTTTGACCTGTCACCGTTCCTGCAGGATGGAGAGAACAAACTGGCGGTTGAAGTTTACCAACGAAGCACAGGCAGCTGGTTGGAGGATCAGGACTTCTGGCGTTTCTCCGGTATCTTCAGAGATGTTTATCTGTATACAGTACCAGCCGCTCACATTCGTGATGTTCATGTCCGTACCGATTTGGATGCTTCATATACGAATGGTACATTGGAACTCGATCTGAAACTGGAAGGAAGAGCGGCAGCAGGTGCGCGGATCGAAGCGGAGCTTCGAGACAAAGAAGGCAGTGTGGTGAAAACCTTTGGCCCTAATGAAGTGGGCAATGGTCTGGTGCAGATTCGTGAAGAAATCGGTAAAGTAAACCTTTGGAGCGCAGAGATTCCGTATCTGTATCGTTTATACATCCGTGTATATGATGCAGCAGGCAGCCTTGTGGAAGTTGTTCCTCAAGCCGTTGGTTTCCGCAAATTCGAAATGATCGACAAAGTGATGCACATTAATGGCAAGCGTATTGTATTTAAAGGCGTAAACCGTCATGAGTTCAACCCGCGTCGCGGTCGTGCGATCACGAAGGAAGACATGCTGTGGGATGTGCGTACGATCAAACAAAACAATATGAATGCGGTTCGTACATCACATTATCCGAACCAGAGCTTGTGGTACGAACTGTGCGACGAGTACGGACTTTATGTGATTGATGAGATGAACCTGGAAACCCACGGTTCCTGGCAAAAGCTTGGCGCAGTTGAGCCTTCATGGGTAATCCCTGGCGATAAGCCGGAATGGCATGACATCGTGATGGATCGTGCAGTTTCAATGGTGGAGCGTGACAAAAACCATCCGTCCATTCTGATCTGGTCCTGCGGCAACGAATCCCATGGTGGTGAAGTAATCTATAAAGTGTCACAATATTTCAAAAAGGCAGATCCAACACGTATGGTTCATTACGAAGGTGTGTTCCACGACCGCCGTTTCAATGATACAAGTGACATGGAATCCCGGATGTATGCAAAACCGGCTGACATCGAAGAGTTCCTGAACGATAACCCGACCAAACCATATATTAGCTGTGAATATATGCATGCGATGGGCAATTCCATTGGCGGTATGCATAAATACACGGAACTGGAAGACAAGTACCCGATGTATCAAGGTGGCTTCATCTGGGATTACATCGACCAATCGATCTATAAAAAGGATCGTTACGGTAAAGAATACCTGGCTTATGGCGGGGACTTTGGGGATCGTCCATCAGACTATTCGTTCTGCGGCAACGGTATTGTACATGCAGATCGTAAAGTGACAGCTAAAATGCAGGAGGTTAAGTTCCTGTATCAGAACATTAAACTGTTCCCAAGCCGTGACGGCGTTAAAATTGTGAACCAGAATCTGTTCGCAGATACTTCCGCGTATGAACTGGTGTACAGCCTGGAACGTGAGGGACATGAAGTATTGCACGGCACACTGGATGTAAATGTCCCTGCGGAAAGTGAAACTGTAGTAGAGCTTCCTTTAAATGCAAACGCCCTGAAGTCCGGCGAATACGCTGTAAACGTGGCGTTTGTGCTGAAAGAAGCAGCGCTGTGGGCCGACAAAGGTGACGAAGTAGCGTTTGGGCAGTTTATTTTCACGCAGGAAGGAAGTCAGGGAGCTGTTGCAGCGGATAAAAACGTTGTGGGCGATATTCAGGTGGTTGAAGGTGACGTGAACATCGGTGTCCGCGTTGGTCAAACCCATGCGTTGTTCTCCAAGCAGTTCGGAACATTGGTTTCCCTGAAGTTCTCTGGACGTGAGACAATTGCCGTCCCGCCAGCACCTCTGTTCTGGCGTGCGGCGACAGACAATGATAAAGGTACAGCGATGGGCTTTGAACTTGGCGCATGGTATGCTGCCAGCCTGATGCCGCGCTGCGTAGAGTGGAAACATGAACAGAAGCCAGATCAATACCGGATCGAGTTCACATATAAACTGAATATCTCGTCCGACGTACAGGTGAAAGTAACCTATACGGTGCTTGCCGATGGAAGTGTACATGTGCACAACACATACAAAGGCACAGAAGGCCTGCCGAACCTGCCAATCCACGCGCTTTCCTTCAGAACGTCTCCGGATTATGAGAACGTAGAATGGCTGGCGATGGGACCGGAGGAAAACTATTCGGACCGTGCATTTGGCGCCCGTCTGGGCATCCATGGCAGTAAGGTTGCAGATACCATGGCTCCATATCTTGTACCGCAGGAGTCGGGTAACCGCACAGGTGTACGCTGGGCTAAGCTGACTGATAATGCAGGACGCGGTTTCAAAATCGAAGCTTCCGGTACACCGGTAGAGTTGAATGTATCCCCATATACAGCGTTCGAACTGGAGAATGCTCAGCATGTGTATGAGTTACCACCAGTACATTACACGGTTGTTACGGTAGCCGGTAAACAAATGGGTGTTGGCGGTGACGACAGCTGGGGCGCTCCGGTGCATCCGGAATATCAAATTCCTTCCAATGGTGAGCTGAACTTTGAATTCGTTATTCGTTCACTGTAAGCAGAAAGCTTAAATGGCTGGAACAACAGGTGCTGATGCCATTGGTGTCATTGCAGCGGTAACTTGACTTGAAGCTTCATTATTATAAACAGAGGTTCCCTTGGATAGGGGCCTCTGTTTTTTGTTTAGCATACAAGAGTAGTCTCATTAACGAGCCCTGAGATTTCCCTTGTTGAAACCGTTCTCGCTCCATTCACGTAGAGTACTGGACAAAGAGACTGAGGAGGGGACAGGATGAGCAGAAAAGCAAAAACAGGGGTATGGGTGACGGTGCTGGCTGTTCTAGGCATCATTGTTGGATCATTTATCTGGTATTTTAATACGGCTTCCGGTGAGCGCGCACTTAAAACGATGAGATCGAATAATGCTGGCGGGTTGGAACGTGTAGTGAAGGTGTACAGCAATTCGGGTGAGCTGATTCAGACCTACGAGGGCAAGATTGATGTAGAGGATACAGAGTATGGCAACAAAGTATTGTTTGACTTAAACGGCAAACGTGTTGTGATCTATAATGCAACGATTGTGACGGAAGAGAAGTGAAGATGAGCATCCGAACTGCATACAGCAGCCAAGTTTGGAAGACATCCGTCTGCATGTATGGTAAAGTCTAGAAAAAAAGAAGAATGGGGTGATACAAATGCTGATGCTCGTTTTTCTCGCTATATTAGGTATGGTTGCTTTTTATAGCGTGATTGCTTATGTCTTGATTCGTATCATTTCAAAAAAAGCATTTAAAGTGACGTTAACCAAATTAGAGATTATGGAAATCATAACTTGGCTTACTTTGATATTTATCATCTTCCAAGGCATTCGATGGGGATCATCTTCTACGATCTTACCGTCTGTATTGCTGATCGCACCATTAATCAATATGCGCATTTCGAATCGAAAACAAAGAGAACGCATTAAACAAGAATCTTGAATGGTCGAGACAAGGAGGGTGCGCTTTGATTCTGGACAAAACAACCGATACGTCAGGGCTGACCCAAGCTGCTGAGCTAGTCGATGAGTTGCAGATTGTATTTGACAAAGCCGCTGAAAAGTATGCTTCATGTGATATTGAACTGTACTTTGTATTCCGCTGCCTGCCTGATGAATATGGACGTAAATCCACCGTCAGGCACGTAAAGGCGGAAGGGGTAATCTACTTCGATCTGACGGTCAGTGAAGACCGTTATAAGACATGGAGCGTAAGCAAACAGCGATATGCATTAAGCCATGCGTTTTATACATTTCTATGTGAAAAGATAAAGAAGTATGAGATTGATGGTCTGGATACCGATGGATTTATTGCTGATATGGGGATGTGGCTTAAAGAGATTGGGTGGCTGCAGACGGAAGAGCAAGCAGAGCTGGGAGGATTTGAAGAGAAGTATACGGATGTGAAATGAAATACAACACGAAAAGAGCTCTCTTTTGAGAGCTTCTTTTTAGAATAGATCAAAAGATATTTCTATAATCGAAAGACATTTTTCATTGTGTAGCCGGACTTATTCTAGGACTATTCATAAGTCTCATTCTTGCTACTTCAACAGCGCTCATTGAGTTTAAATGCATAAATCTACTATTTTCTTTGATAAACAATAAAATAGTTTTATACAATTACATAAAGAGTACATAAAGAGTTTAGGGGGAAATATGGATAGCTTGAGTGATGTATTTGGGGCTGGGATCGGTATATTATGTCTCTTGGCAATGTTTTTTTTAGCTTTTATGTTCCTTTATATGGCGGTTATGAATATTGTTGATAAGTTTAAACCGACTAGTAAATTAATGAGTTGTGAATCATGCGGAAAAACGATTTCAACAAGTGCTTATGTATGTCCGCACTGCGGGCAGCATTATGGTACTTCTAGTGCATTTGATTCTATTCTCGTTTGCCTTTTTTGCGGATTACTCTTTTTATTTCTAGGATTACACGTGGTAAGTTTAATGCTTGAAGAGTATGGATATAATTTGCTTGATATCATAAAAGGATGGTTTAATTGATTGGAACCTCCAACACGAATGCTTGATAAGACCAATTTGCACTCAATAACGAAATTCACCTTTGTTTTAGATCAAATAACCGAATGGAAGATATTTTTTTCAGCATTCCTACAACAAAAGTAGACCCTCTTTCGAGGGTCTACTTTTCATGGGAGAGGAGAAACCGGACGAAGAGCTTATGGGGAAACGTAAGTCTTCTCCGCGGTTGTCTACGACACTTGTGATGTCGATAATTATAGAATGGCCCAAGGGTTTCCTTTTTATACATATCCGTCAACAATTTTTTGTATAGGCAGAAGCAGTGTTTTTCAAACCGAACCGGAGTATGGTAGGATAGCTTTATCAATAATCTTACATAGAGAGAAAAGGTGACACATTCGTGAGAGTGGTATCTGGAAGTGCGAAGGGCAGGCCGCTGAAGGCTGTTCCCGGCACAGGTACGCGACCGACTACCGATAAGGTGAAGGAAGCGTTGTTTAGTATGATTGGCCCTTATTTCGAGGGCGGGGCAGCATTGGATCTGTTTGCAGGTAGTGGAGGTCTCGGCATCGAGGCGCTGAGCCGCGGCATGGACAAGGCTGTTTTTGTTGATCTGGAACCGAAAAGTATTGAAGTGATCCGCGCGAATCTGAAAGCAGCGAAGCTGGAGGATCGGGCGGCCGTATATCGTAACGATGCAGGTCGTGCGCTCAAAGCGCTGGCCAAGCGGAACACAACGTTTGATCTGGTGTTTCTTGATCCTCCTTATCGAATGAAAGATGGGCATGAGTTAATGTTAACGATGCACGAACTGGAACTGCTTGCACAGGGTGCAGTCATCGTGCTGGAATACGAATCGAAACACGAATACCCTGAGCGGTTCGGCCCATTTGAACAAACGCGCAAAGCCGTGTATGGGGAGACCGCTGTATCCATTTACGATTATGTACCTGGTGCAGAAGAGAATGAAGAAAACAGCATCACAGAAGGGGAGGCTCCTCATGACTGAAATGATTCAGCGGCAGGAACGCATTGCCGTATATCCAGGAAGCTTTGATCCTGTAACGATGGGGCATCTTGACATTATTGCGAGAGCGTCCAAGCAGTTTGACCGTGTTATCGTTGCTGTTTTGAATAATATGAGTAAAAATCCGCTGTTTACGGTAGAGGAACGCAAGGACCTCATCCTTACGGTAACCCGCCATCTGCCAAATGTAGAGGTGGACAGTTTCCGTGATCTGACTGCTAATTATGTGCGGCAAAAGGAAGCGCAGGTTATCGTCCGCGGCATCCGCTCCGTAACGGATTTTGAGTATGAGCTGCAGCTGGCTTCCACCAACAGCAAGCTGAATCCGGACGCGGAAACGATTTTTATGATGACGAATCCGAAGTACTCCTATCTCAGTTCCAGTATTGTCAAAGAGATTGCTAACTATGAAGGTGTTGTAACGGATCTGGTATCCCCTGAAGTCGAAGCCGCGCTCCGTCAGAAAATCAGCGAGAAAAAAGGCGGTTCATCCACAAAGTAAGACCTGACAGACTAATCATCACGCCAAGCAGCACAGCAAGACCGATAACTGCCACTGGAAATATAACCCAGGTAACATGAAGTGTATTTGCTGTGTCTGGTAGATGGAGAATTGGCCGCAATAGTAAAGGGGCTGTTGGAGCAGCAGTATCAGCCGCCCATGCAGCCCAAGCTTCGGTGCTGTAATGGCTGAATGGCTTCCACAGCAGCAGGGTAAGGCAAAAGGCTGTCAATCCATGTCCTAATCGTACGATCACAAAATACAGCATGGACTGCCCTTTCGGGAGGGCCGTTTTCAATATAGAGAAAACTTGCAAATGGGAGCAGACGCCTCCCCAGCCGAGAAGGGCTGCCAGAAGCGCCATCAATATGGCGGGAGCGAGCAGCGTCTTGCTGAGGTGATATGCACCCAAGTGAAGCTCCAGTATCGACGGCCAGAATCCGGTTGAGATCCCTGGTGTAAGGTAGAGGGAGAGCAGCCGGATAAATACAGCGAATACGATCATATATCCCCCGGTTAACATCAACGTCTGTACTGCTTGGGATACGGTGTCACCCAGCAGTTTGCCAAAGCTTCGTGCATCCCGATTATGGGCCTCTCTGGCCGCATGCAGCATACGGGACCCTAGACGAACATTCGGAGATGACAGGATCGAAGAGGATGGATCATTCTCCATTTTCGAAGCTTGACTTTGGGTTTGTGAACGGACGATTTTGTTTGGTGATGTGATGTCAGACGAAAGGGATTGTTCTTTGCGTAGTGCTGGAAGCAGACGAATGGCAGCAGCGGCAGCAATCCAACCGCTGGTCCAGTGTATGATCAGCAGAAAATATCCGGCGGCTGGCTGATGAAGGAAAGCCGCTCCCACAACGAGCAGAATCATCATCGGATTGGCAAAATGAGCTGCAGCAGCAGCGATAACCGCCTGTCTGGTGGTTATTTGTTTATCCTGAATTAAGCGGGATACGGCGTCAGCGGCGGCTGGGAAACCTCCACACATGCCTACGGCAAGCGCAAATCCGGTATTGCCGGGTAATTTAAACAAGCGCCGCATTAAAGGTTCCAGCAGCACGCCGATGGCGTGGGTGAAACCAAACGCTGTCAGCATTTGGGATAACATCAGGAATGGCAGCAGGGCTGGGAAAACAATTTTCCACCAGATGTCCAGTCCTTGAATCGAGGCATCAAACGCTTCTTTTGGAGAGGCCACTACGGTAATCACGAGCAATAATGCACTGCTGCTCAGAAATATAGTTCGCAGCAGACCTGGACTTCGAACCTCGCTGGATACGGCCATGGTTTCACCTCCTATCATATAACGCCTGCACGGCATTTGAATCAAGTGGACGGCCGAATCACGTCCCATGACGGTTCGGCCTTGACCGGAAAGACAGTTGGGATGCAGCGGCCTATCCGGCCTGTACCATTGTATGCAGGGATGGCAGAGTGTTAGAATGGAAACCACATCAAACTTGAAACAAGATGAGTTAAATATTGAACCAATCGTATATCCTTTTAGAGACGGCTCGGGCCTTTTCATGTCATGGTCCTGCGCGAGCAGTGTTGAATTAGTACAGAGCCTGGATAAGCTTGTATAGAGATACAAAGAACGGAGGCTCACGGGATGAGACAGTTCCGGAAATCAGGTGCTTTCAGAGCTTCGATCTATGTAATCGCAGTAGCTCTGATCGTCTATCTTACGGTGTATATGCCAACGCCGTATATTATATATACGCCTGGCAGCGCGGATGAAGTTAAACCAATGGTTACCGTGAAGGACGGTGACAAGGATGAGAAGGGCGTATTCATGATGACAACCGTGTCGGCGACATACGCCAATTTGTTTTTGCTGGGAACCTCGTGGTTTGACAAGAATGCGCAGGTGGATAAAAAGGAAGATCGGCTGCGCGGTAAAAGCGAGGCAGAATACTCGGCAGAACAAGTCTGGTTCATGAGTGACTCGCAGTCTTCCGCCATGGAGGCAGCGTATGAGAAAGCGGGAATAGCGTATTCCATCGTACCTGAGCATATCTTTGTGTTTGGACTCTCGCAAAATCCGAAGCCGGATGGAGATATTGAACCCGGAGATATTATTCTGGGTGTGAACGGTACAGCGACACCCGATAATTCCGTACTGGCTGATCAGCTCAAAGGGAAAAAGGCTGGAGATACGGTGGAGATGCAGCTGGAGCGGGGCGGTGAGACCATCAGCCGGGATGTGACGCTGGTTCAGGTTAAAGACAGCAAGACGGGTAAAACACGACCGGGTCTGGGCGTCATGATCGGTGCGGTACAGAAGGTGAAGCCGGAAGACCCGAACAAACAGATCACATTTTCAAGCACTCAAGTGGGTGGTCCCTCTGCCGGGCTAATGTTTACGCTGGAGATTTACAATCAGCTGACTCCGGGTGACTTGACCAAAGGACATCGCATTGCCGGGACCGGTACAATAACCAAAGAGGGCGTTGTGGGCCCGATCGGCGGGGTCCAGCATAAAATTGTGGCTGCTAATCGTAAACAAGCTGAAATTTTCTTTGTACCCAAAGATAATTACAAGGAAGCTGCAGCTAAAGCAAAAGAAATCAAAACCCCAATGAAGCTTGTACCTGTAAGTACACTTGACGATGCATTGGCTTATCTCAATACCTTGTCTGTGAAGTCATAAGGCTGGATACAACAGGCAGAAGAGCGAGTCAGAGAGCAATGTTTAATAAATGTATGAAAATAATTGAATAGATAAATCCCTTGTTATGACAGCCCGATGCGCTGTGAACAAGGGATTTTTTGTGTGGCTGTTATGCAGTTAATATCGTATTTTGACATATTAATAGCTGTTCGTCATTCCCGATGAGAATCAGATTCTCACGGGCGAATCATAGTAGTCGCTGTACATAATGCGTGATATGCCGTGTGCATCATGCGGATCATGTGCGAGTGCATAGGCGGCTTGGGCCTGAATATCCAGCTCCAGTTGAGGGTGGTCAAACGTCGACGGCTTCAGCACAACGGGCAGAGAGGCCGTTTTTTTCATTTGTTTGAGCAGGCTCTGTCCTTTCGAAGTAAAGCCGAGGACACGCAGATATCCGGGACCTGGGGCCAATGCTTCAGCTGAACATTCGGTTTTGGTGTGGTTCAGCAGCAGATGGGCGAGCATGCGCTGCAGTTTGGTGCGTGTGTATCGCCGGGTTTTGAGCGCATTCAGTAGTGCTTCGATGGAAGGCTCCGGGAGCTGGGCGAGTGCGCGAATGAGCCGATGCTCCAGCCCTTCCGTAACTTCGGCGATGCGCTCCAGCTCGCCGGCACGGCGGGTAGCCGCAATGTGCAGCAGCGGCTGTGCAAAGCGCTCCCAGTGCATGGGAGCGCGCCCCTCCTGCCATTCGCGATGCAGAATGGCAAGGGTCGCCGCCGGCACGTATGGTGCCGCGGCAGCGGGCCCGTCCGCCAGAAGCAGGCGGCGGACGGCTGTGGCACTGGCGATCGCCCCCGGTCCGGGCGTCGCCTCGTGGTAGGCGGCACCGGTACGTGCCGCCGTCAAGGGCTGGATCGCGCTGCCCAGCCGCTGCAGCGCGATGAGGTAGTGCAGCCCAAGCGAATTGTTGGGCTGCTCCAGCAGTGCCGCGGCGTCGTCAGCATCGACGCCGCCGGGCGCCAGCGCTGCCGCCGCGCCTGCGTACGCGGCGGGGTAGCTGGCGCCCTCCCGCAGGCGGCGCGCGATATCCTCGCGCAGCCCTGCGGGCTCTACAGCCAGCACGCGCGCAATGCGCTGCAGGCTGTGGATGTCGCCGGACTCGCTGCCAAAGCAGAGCGAGTCCACGACCCCGGTGCGGTGCAGCAGCGATACCGCACCGAAGGCGAACCATTCTGCCGGTTGGACCGCATACGCGACCGGCAGCTCAAGCACGAGATCGGCGCCAGCATGGAGCGCCATCTCTGTGCGCGCCCTTTTACCGGCGATGGCGGGTTCGCCGCGCTGGAGAAAAGGGCCGCTCATTACAGCAACAACGGCGTCTGCTCCGCTAAGCCGCCGGGACTCATTCAGATGATGCACATGTCCGTTGTGCAGCGGATTATATTCTACAATTATGCCTACAGCTTTCATGCAGGTTTCCCCTTTCTTATTTTAAAGGCAGCAGCCTTTTTATTAGAAATATTCAGGTGCACACTTCGCTTTCGAAACTTCTGTCCATCTGTTTTTCTTGTATGTAAAGACATTTTTCAAAATGTAGGGCAGCACTTAGTCTATTCGACGTATTGTCCAATTCTCTTTCATCATAGAGGAGAGCTTGAATTAGAGCAAATGATGAAAAAAAGGTACAGACAGCATCTGCAGATGCTGTCTGTACCTTAAGTCAAAAGAATTATTCATGCGAAACTGAATCTCCCGAGGAATTGCGAAGCACATCCATCAGCACTCCTTGAAGGAACCAGCTGACATCCATGTCTGGTGGATTATACACAACGAATCATATGCAGTAAGTACATATCAACTGATGAGCCAAAGAGAGCGATCACATTCAATCGGATTCTTTACCATATGCACTTAAGCGGTTTTCCACACTTTTACATTATTTCGTACTCAAACATTCTCGGCAGCAGGAGACAGGCTTGCCTTTGGCCCGAAAAATTCATAATGAATGCGATCGGATGCGGCGCCAATGGACAGAAGTTCTGCATAGACGGAACGCATAAATGCTGCAGAGCCGCATAGATAATAGTTGGCATCCGGTTCTTGAATGACCTGACGAAGCCATGCCGCATCCATATATCCCTGTCTGTAAACAAACTCGTTTTGCAGGTCCGCATCACTCGGAGCTGTGTAACAAAAGTGAACCATCAGATGGGTGTGCTCTTGAGCCAGGCGGTTTACATGATCTCGAAAAGCATGGGCCTGCCCGTTCGGACTGGCATGCAAAAATGTAACCGGGCGCTGATCCCCAGACTCCGTCAATGCATTCAGCATGCTGATCATTGGCGTTAGGCCCACACCGCCGCTCACGAGAACAATTGGACGTTGATCTTCCATATCCAGCGTGAAATCACCCGCCGGAGCAGAAAGTTCGACTAGACTGCCTTCGGTTATGTGATCATGAAGATAATTAGAGATCACCCCGTCAGGACGATCGGGAGCACCCGATTCACGTTTGACGGATATGCGGTAATATGGTTTGCCCGGTGCATCGGATAGGGTATACTGACGAATCTGGGTGAATTGCTGTCCTGGAACCTGCATTCTGATACTGATATATTGTCCAGGTTGGTAAGAAGAAATGGATTTGCCATCTTCAGGCAGCAGATAAAATGAAGTGATGACTTCGCTTTCCTGCACTTTCTTTGCAACCTGGAACAATCGGAAGCCATCCCATCCGCCGGTTTGATTGGCGGCTTCGCTGTACATTTCCTGCTCAATGCCTATAAAAGCATCTGCAATTACCTGGTAGGCATCGCCCCATGCAGTCAAAATTTCTTCTGTTGCGGCATCACCAAGCACATCTTTGATAGCTTGAAGCAGATAAGTTCCAACAATTCTATACTGTTCAGGCACTATGCCCAGACTGCGGTGTTTATGAGCAACCTGACGAACGGCCGGCAAGATGGCCCCGAGGTTATCGATGTGCATGGCTGCGGTATAAACCATGTTTGCCAGTGCCGCCTGCTGTCGACCCTGTTTCTGATTAGCATGGTTAAAAATGTTCAGCAGCTCCGGGTGAGCTGTAAACATCGTTTGATAGAAATGGCGTGTAATGGCCTCACCATGAACTTCAAGTACAGGTACAGTGGATTTGATAACGTCAATCGTTTGTTGGCTTAACATATAAATTCCCTCCCGATCATAGTTATGATAGCGCCTGCAGGGTCTTGTGAAAATCATCCTCAAAATGCTTCTTTATGCTGGGGATTCTCTGCTATAAAGCAAGTATAGGCACGCGCTAATACGGCCTGTGTGACATAGATCACACCATTCGTTAACGATTGGTGACTGATGCAGATATGGGAAAAAGCATAGAATTCAGATAGGAGAGATGACTTGTAGTTATGCTGCAGCAGGTCTATAATAGATCAGATGTGACGGCTTCATCGGATTTTCTATTTTCCTGATAGGGTGTAAAGTTAAAAGTGTTGACAAACCTCTTGAAAAATCGGTATAATGATTTTTGTTTGTTAAGTCAATTTCATAATATCTTTTGCGTGTGACAGTCAGAGTACATACAGTCAGGAATGAACGCACATATTAGGATCGTCTTGAACTGTATACTGCCGCCATTCGTTAGACAACTATTTATGAAATTGGTTTCGTTTGGAGTGATGAACATGTTAATGCCATTTCGCAAAGTGGCAACCAGTGATCGCCCCCTGCGCTTTAACGAACAGTGGGATATCAAACATCTGGTTTCTAACCGACAAGATATCACAGCCGTTACCCCGCTGACTGCGGATTTAGCTGCAGAGATCAGAGAGGGAAACGTTGTGGATGTTCACGGCAAACTGACAGTAGGGGTGGACATGTTGTGCTCCCGTTGTCTCAAGCCGCTAAGTGAACATTTTCATATTGATTTTCATGAGCAATTCAAGCAGGGAAAACAGCCTGAGGAATTATCTGAGGATGACGATACGCTCTATGTGGATGAGGATAGCGTTGATCTGAAAGGTTATGCCGAGGAAGCTTTTCTGCTGGATCTTCCGTTCGTACCGCTCTGCAATGAGACATGTAAGGGACTCTGTCCCAAGTGTGGTCATGAGCTGAACGAAGGTGACTGCGGTTGTGATAACCAGGTTATTGATCCGCGGCTTGCAGGACTCAAGGATTTTTTTAAATGAGCATGATTGAAAATCGAACGTAACAACTACCTGCAAAGGTTGATTTTGATAAGGAGGTGGGAATAATGGCAGTACCTCAACGGAGAACGTCCAAGACGCGTCGCGACAAACGTCGCACTCACTTTAAATTGGCTGTACCGGGCATGGTGAAATGTGAACAATGCGGCGAATTGAAGCTTGCTCACCACGTGTGCAAAGTGTGCGGAACGTACAAAGCAAGAGAGATCATCTCTCAATAATAGCTGGACATTAAGCAGCACTTCATTTCGATGAGGTGCTGCTTTTTTTGTGTGAACCCAAGTCGATAACATGCGAATGCTGGAGCTGTTAAGAGGAATAGGATCGCTAATCGGCACTTTGCTGAAGTGAGGTGTTTTTGTTAGTCCAGCCTTTCTTTTTGACACGGGATGAGATATACTATAGTTTAGTACCAGGTTCTAAGATTTGACGTTACATACAGATGAACATACACTTTTATGAGAAACGCCCTTGGGTGAACGGGGATTGCGCTATATAGAGAAGTAAGACTTGCAGGACTGAACTGACTGTAGGGGCAGTCCTGGAATGAACAGCGGGGGGTGTCAGGCATCGAGCGTTTACCGAAAAGACAGAGGCAGCAGCAGTTAACCAAAATGATAGATGAGAATCCGTTTGTGACCGATCAGGAGCTTACACGTCAATTAAAGGTAAGTATTCAGACAATCCGTCTTGACAGGCTGGAACTTGGAATACCAGAGCTTCGGGAACGGATGAAATTGATGGCAGAGCGCTCGTATGATCAGGTGCGCTCACTTCCCCTGCATGAAATTATCGGTGATATCGTAGATTTACAGCTGGACAAGAGCGGGATATCCTTATTTGAGATCAAAGAAGAACATGTTTTTTCAAGAACAGGTATTGCTCGTGGACACTACGTCTTCGCACAAGCCAATTCGCTGGCAGTCGCTGTCATTAATGATGAGATTGCACTAACGGCTTCTGCGGATATACGTTTTGTCCGTTCCGTGCGTCTCGGGGAGAAATGCATTGCGAAAGCTTATGTGAAATCAATTCCGGGCCAGAAGGGCAAAGCAAAAGTTGAAGTTTTCACTTATGTTGGTGAAGAAATGGTGTTCCAAGGCAATTTTGTAATCTATCATTCAGGTGGAGAAGACAGCAAAGAAGGAGGGCATTTGGAATGAGAATCGTCATTGATGCCATGGGAGGCGATCATGCCCCTGCGTCAACCGTAGAAGGGGCCGCTGCCGCTGCTGCGGAATGGGCGGACACACAAATCGTCCTGGTTGGCGACGAAGCCAAGCTTGAACCTCTTTTAAGTCAGTCTGGAGCAAAACCGGCCAACTTGAGCATTCGGCACGCTTCCGAAGTGATTGGTTCGGATGATGAGCCGGTAAAAGCGGTGCGTCGCAAAAAAGATTCCTCCATGGTTGTAGCTGGACGTATGGTCAAAGAGCAAGAAGCCGATGCCATGATTTCGGCAGGGAATACGGGAGCGTTAATGACGGCTGGATTGCTTGTTGTAGGCCGGATGGAAGGGATTGAACGTCCTGCGCTTGCGCCGATGATTCCCACAATGGATGATGTGGGCGTGCTTGCTCTTGACCTGGGTGCCAACATGGATGCTAAACCTGAACATTTGGCACAATACGCGCTGATGGGCAGTTTGTATCGACAAAAAGTGCAGGGCATTGCTTCTCCAAGAGTGGGATTGCTCAACGTGGGTACAGAGGCAGGCAAAGGGAATGAGCTGACCAAACATGCCTATCCACTTCTGGAACAGCTTCCGATTCGTTTTGTCGGGAATGTGGAGGCGCGTGATGTGCTTACTGGCGCCTGTGATGTGCTGGTATGTGACGGATTTGCCGGCAACATTTTGCTTAAATCACTGGAAGGCGCGGCAGGCGCTATTTTTGGTCTGCTCAAAGAGAAATTTACTTCATCCTTCAAAAATAAACTGGCCGCGGCTGTGCTGATGCCGGAATTACGAGGGTTAAAGAGCAAGCTTGATTATACAGAGCACGGTGGAGCCCCTCTGTTAGGTTTGAGTGGTTTGGTCGTTAAAAGTCATGGTTCGGCGGATGGCAATGCGATCAAAAACGCGGTGCGTCAGGCACGGATTGCAGTACAAAACCAGCTGGTGGACAGCATATCTAAGGAAATTCGCGGGAAGTGAGTGACGATATGAATAATTTACGCCCGGTAGGGATTATAGGTACAGGCAAATATGTGCCAGAGAAAATTTTGACAAACAGTGATCTGGAAAAAATGGTTGATACGAATGACGAGTGGATTGTCAGCCGTACAGGAATTAGGGAGCGGCACATTGCTGCACCGGATCAAGCCACTTCTGATTTGGCTTATGAGGCAGCGTTGAAAGCACTTGAATCTGCTGGCATGACAGGCAGCGATCTGGATCTGATCATTGTTGCAACGATTACACCGGACTCCTCTTTCCCTTCAACGGCCTGCATTTTGCAGGATAAGCTGGGAGCCAAGGGTGCTGCCGCATTTGATTTGTCCGCAGCTTGTTCCGGGTTTGTATACGGTCTTGCAACGGCAACCAGTTTCATTCAAAGCGGCATGTACAATAATGCGCTTGTTATTGGTGCAGATTGCTTGTCACGCATTACAGATTATACAGACCGCAATACCTGTGTCCTCTTTGGTGACGGAGCGGGTGCTGTCGTTGTTGGTGAAGTGCCGGAAGGTCGCGGTTTCAAAGCATTTGATCTTGGTGCAGAAGGTGCGGGAGGCAGTCTTCTGCATATCGAAGGTGGCGGTTCGCGCCTGCCGGCAAGTGCGGAGACGATTGAGAATAAAAAGCATTATATCTATATGAACGGTCGTGAAGTATTTAAGTTTGCCGTTCGTGTCATGGGTACAGCAACGATTGAAGTGCTTCGCAAAGCTGGCTTGGATCGTACCGATGTAGATTTGTTCGTTCCGCATCAGGCGAATGTACGAATTATTCAATCGGCAATGCAGCGGCTGGAGCTGCCTGAAGAGAAAGTTGTTGTCAATGTAGACAAATATGCGAATACGTCGGCAGCATCCATTCCACTTGCACTGGTCGAAGCTGCAGAAGAAGGTCGTATGAAAGCTGGAGACACAGTACTGATGGTTGGTTTTGGTGGCGGTTTGACATGGGGCGCATCCGTACTCGTATGGTAATCTAGACAGCTGGAGGATGAATGAAATGAGTAAAATCGCTTTTGTATTCCCTGGACAGGGATCACAGAAGGTAGGCATGGCCAAGGATGCATATGAGTCCGTGCCTGCAGCCGCGGAAATTTTTCGCACAGCAGATAAAGCTTTGGGTTTCTCGCTGAGCAGCCTGATCTTTGAAGGACCAGAGACCGAGTTGAAACAGACATCCAATACGCAGCCGGCTCTGCTTACAGCAAGTATCGCACTGCTGGAGGCATTCAAGGAAAAAGGGATCGAGGCAGACTACACTGCAGGGCACAGTCTGGGTGAGTACAGCGCACTGGTGGCTGCTGGAGTTCTCTCCTTTCATGATGCTGTGCAAATTGTTCGGGCACGTGGCCAATATATGGAAGAAGCTGTTCCAGGCGGTGAGGGAGCGATGGCTGCTGTGCTGGGTGCGGATCGGGAAGCGCTGGGGGTGCTTTGCCGTGAAGTGTCTGAGAGCGGTCATGTGGTTGAACTGGCTAACATGAATTGTCCGGGACAAATCGTTATTTCAGGTGTAAAGGAAGGCGTGGCTGCCGTTTCGGAACGTGTGAAGGAAGCGGGCGGCAAACGCGCTATAGCACTTGAGGTAAGTGGACCGTTCCACTCCTCTTTGATGAAAGGTGCTGCGGCGAAACTTGACGATAAGCTGAGCACGGTTACGTTCTCACCTGCAAAGATTCCTGTAGCAGCTAACGTGACTGCAAGAGCTGCTGAAGATGGGGAATTTCAGAATTTACTTACAACCCAGGTCTATTCTCCGGTTTTATGGGAAGACAGTGTGACATGGCTGATTGAGCAGGGTGTGGATATATTTATCGAGATTGGTCCAGGCAGTGTATTAACCGGTTTGATTAAAAAAACAGATAAAACCGTAAAATTATACAATGTAAACAGTCTCGAAACATTAGAAGCAGCTGCTGCTGATCTGAAAAAGCATTAAATCACATAAGTAGAACGATTTATTTACAATTTAACGGAGAGGACAGAAAAAACCGGAAAAGCGAAGTTAAAAGCTTTCTGAAAGAGAAAGCTGCATCCGAAGCATAACCTTCGCCCTTTATCACCGGATTTTTCCTTATAAGAGGAAATCGAAAAATCCGGGAATAACAGCGATTGAAAGGTTATTCTGTCACCTAAATGCTTGTTTAAATAACTTAAGTTCAACTTGTGTAGATTCAGGGAGAGGAGGAATGGTTATGTCTAAACCGTTGGAAGGTAAAAATGCATTGGTAACCGGAGCATCCCGTGGAATTGGCCGCAGCATTGCGCTTGCACTGGCTGAGGCGGGAGCAAACGTGGCCGTAAACTATGCGGGGAGCCAGGCTTCGGCAGAAGCAGTAGCGGAAGAGATTCGTGCAAAGGGTGTCCAGGCCATAACCATTCAGGCCAATGTAGGCCGGATGGATGAAGCGGAGCAGATGGTGAAAACGACGCTTGAAGCGTGGGGGAACGTTGATATTCTGGTGAACAATGCAGGAATTACCCGGGACAATCTGATCATGCGTATGAAAGAAGAAGAGTTCGATCAGGTGATCGAAACCAATCTCAAGGGGGTATTTAACTGTCTAAAAGCAGTAACCCGTCCGATGATGAAGCAGCGTTCAGGAAGAATTATCAACATCTCTTCTGTTGTAGGAGTACTGGGTAATCCTGGACAAGCGAACTACGTTGCAGCTAAGGCTGGTGTGATTGGTTTAACAAAGTCTTCTGCGCGTGAGCTTGCTTCTCGCGGGATCACCGTGAACTGTGTTGCGCCAGGTTTTATCGAAACCGATATGACCAAGGAATTGTCACAAGAACTGGTTGATGGTATGCTTAGCGGCATTCCGTTATCCCGTCTGGGACAGCCTGATGAAATTGCTGGTGTGGTCACATTCCTTGCATCAGAAGCTTCATCTTATATGACAGGTCAAACACTGCATGTCGATGGCGGCATGTATATGTAAATTTCCTGGACTTGAGTCAAAGTCGGGGAACAGGCGCTGGACGATCCGAAATGCCGGAAAAAGGCCGGATTCCCCGGCCGGGAGCCGCATATGTCTTCTATGGCATTTTGCCTGCGATTCTCGTATAATACCTAGGAGGAGGTGAACCGGATGTCCGATGTATTGGAGCGTGTAAAACGCATCGTCGTCGACCGCTTGGGCGCAGACGAAGCTGAAGTTACACTTGAAGCATCTTTCAAAGAAGATTTGGGTGCTGATTCTTTGGATGTAGTGGAATTGGTCATGGAATTGGAAGATGAATTCGATTTGGAAATCTCTGATGAAGATGCAGAAAAAATTACGACCGTAGGTGAAGTTGTAAACTACATACAATCTCATACCTAAAGTCAATTCAGTCCCGCTCCTGTTTTCGAACAGGCGGGACTTCTCATCATTCATTGGTTTTTCACATCCCGCAGACAGGGGTGCTGCGCTGATCTTTGGAACTGCGTCATGCATCCGGGTTTGCGGATATTCCCACAAAATAATTGCGTAATGCAGTCGATATAGAGGTGAGTCGGTTGAAACAAAGAGTCGTAATTACCGGAATGGGCGTAATGACATCGCTCGGAAAAGATTTAGAGACATTCTGGGGCAGTTTAATGGCAGGAAAGTCCGGAATTTCTCAGATTGAGGCATTTGATGTTAGTGAATACACGACACAGATTGCAGCCGAGATCAAAGATTTCAACCCGGAAGAGTACATGGATCGAAAAGATGCACGGAAGATGGACCGTTTTGTACAGTTTGCTGTGGCAGCCGGTTTCAAAGCCGTTGAAGATAGTGGTCTGAAAATTAACGAGAATATTGATGCAGAGCGTTTTGGCGTATCGATTGGTTCTGGTATTGGCGGATTGGGAACTTGGGAGGATCAGCACAATGCACTGCTGCAAAAAGGTCCTAAACGGGTCAGCCCATTCTTCATTCCGATGATGATTTCCAATATGGCATCTGGACAGATGTCGATTTCACTTGGTGCCAAAGGTCCGAACATTAACGTCGTTACCGCTTGTGCAACAGGAACACACTCCATTGGGGATTCGTTTAAACTCATTGCAAATGGTGATGCAGATGCGATGATCTGCGGTGGTGCTGAAGCAACCATCAGACCAACAGGGCTTGCAGGTTTCTGTGCGATGCGCGCGATGTCTACACGCAATGATGACCCTACGAAAGCAAGCCGTCCTTTTGATACAGGTCGTGACGGATTTGTTATGGGTGAAGGTGCCGGAATTCTGATTCTGGAATCTCTGGAGCATGCTCAGGCTCGCGGCGCACGAATCTACGGTGAAGTCATCGGTTATGGTCTGACAGGTGATGCTCACCATATGACAGAACCAGATCCAGATGGAGCAGCACGGTGCATGACAATGGCACTTCGTAATGCTGGCATCCAGCCTGAAGAAGTGGATTACATCAATGCGCACGGGACTTCGACACCGGTAGGTGACCGTTCCGAAACGCTGGCCATCAAAAAGGCGTTTGGCGATCATGCGTACAAGCTTGCCGTCAGCTCAACGAAATCCATGACAGGCCATATGCTTGGTGCTGCAGGTGGGGTGGAGGCTGTGATCTGCAGTTTGTCTCTGACAAATCAGACACTAGCTCCGACAATCAACCTGGAAGATCAGGACCCGGAATGTGATCTGGACTACGTGCCTAACGTTCCACGTCAAACCAAAGTCAATATAGCCATGTCCAATTCGTTTGGATTCGGGGGTCACAACGCCACCATTATTCTCAAAAAATTTGAAGCATAAGGGGCTAGTTCGTTTGAGTGAAGATCTGAAGCAATTACAACAAAAACTTCAAATCAAATTTGACAACAGGCAGCTTCTAAAACAAGCGTTTACCCATGCTTCTTATGTAAACGAACACCGGTTCAGTCAGCATCAGGATAACGAACGTTTGGAGTTTCTGGGCGACGCTGTGCTGGAGCTGACTGTATCGGAGTACTTGTATCATTTGTATCCTAACCGTCCGGAGGGCGAGCTGACAAAGATGCGGGCATCCATTGTTTGTGAACCTTCCCTCGTCAAATTTGCTGAAGCACTTAATTTTGGACAGTATGTACTTCTTGGAAAAGGTGAGGAATTAACTGGAGGACGTACACGTCCAGCTCTTCTGGCGGATGTGTTCGAGTCATTCATTGGTGCTTTATATCTTGATCAGGGTCTTGAGCCTGTGCGGGCATTTCTGAAACAGCATGTGTTTCCGTTAATTGTTGTTGGCAGCAAGCTGCAAATGAGTGATTACAAAACAGAGCTGCAGGAACTCACACAGCATCACAATATGGGGGCTCTGGAATACCGAATCGTAGAAGAGCGGGGACCAGCCCATGAACGTGAGTTTGTCTCAGAGGTCCATATGGGTCAAGAACGGCTTGGCCGTGGTACAGGACGTTCCAAAAAAGAGGCGGAACAACAAGCGGCATCTGCGGCGCTTGAACGTTTGAAGCTTCCGGAAGCCTGATCGTACCAAGGCAGCGCTTAGACAAACGAAGAGCAAAGAGCAGCCCGCGGGCCCGCCCCGGCGGAAGTAATCGGCCGGACTGCTTTTTGCTCTTTTTTTTGTAAAGAGACTCGGGGGGAATCCTGGATTTTTAACTAGGTGCAGCATGCATTATTTTGAAATTTGCAAGAGGAGGTGACGAGAAGCCCTATGTTTCTAAAACGAATTGAATTGGGTGGATTCAAGTCATTCGCCGACAAAACGGAAATGGAGTTCGTTCGCGGCATTACAGCTGTGGTGGGCCCGAACGGAAGTGGTAAAAGTAATATATCCGATGGTATTCGCTGGGTACTGGGAGAGCAGAGTGCCAAGTCACTTCGCGGTGGTAAGATGGAAGATGTCATTTTTGCAGGCAGTGATGCTCGTAAAGCGGTCAATTACGGTGAGGTGTCACTTACGCTGGACAATGAAGACCATGCATTAGCGCTGGATTTTGGAGAAGTGACGGTAACTCGTCGTGTCCATCGCAGCGGGGATAGCGAGTATTTTATCAATAAACAATCCTGCCGTCTGAAAGATATTACGGAATTATTTATGGATACCGGTATCGGTAAAGAGGCATACTCGATCATTGGACAAGGACGAATTGAAGAGATTCTGAGTACTCGCTCCGAGGATCGTCGTGGAATTTTTGAAGAGGCTTCGGGGATCGTTAAATACAAATCTCGTAAAAGGGATGCAGGACGCAAACTGGATGAGACGGAGCAGAATCTGCTGCGCATCCACGATCTGGTGACCGAGCTTGAGGACCAGATTGCTCCGCTGAAAGAACAATCGGAGAGAGCCATGCATTATAAACAGCTTCGTTCTGAGCTTAAATCGCAAGAAATTTCGATGTATGTGTATCAGATTGAACAGATTCATGCCTCTTGGAGTAAAGCAAGTGAACGTCTGGAATCGCTCAAACAGGAAGAGGTGGGTCTGGCTGCAGTTGTATCGACCCATGACGCAAAGCTCGAGAACGATCGAAACGCACTGCGGCAGCTGGAAACTGAAATAGAGGAACTGCAATCTGCTTTACTGCAATTCAGTGAGGCAACGGAGAAAAGTGAAGGGCTCGGGGAATTGCTGAGGGAACGCGCGCGTCATTTGCAGACGAATCAGGAGCAGCTGAAGGAAACGCTCGCAGTAAGTGAAGAGAGACATCGCGAACGTGAATCCGAGCTGCTTGCCCTGCGGGAGAAGTTTGGCAAAATTGAGCTGGAACTGGCTGACGTCAAGAATCGTTTGTCCGAAGAAGAAGCCAAGCTTGTTGGTGTTACCGGTGGGATAAGTCAGCAGCAGGAGGAAAGTCTGAAAGGAAATCTGCTGGAGCTGATGAATCAGATGGCCCAGGCACGTAATGAAATTCGTTACGTGGATCAGCAAAAGGAAACCCTTGAGCGCAGAATGAACCGCGCATCCGAGGAATCCGGCAAATGGGAAGAACAGAAACAAATGCTGGAAAGCCGAAAAGCTGAAATTCAGAAAAAAGTCGTTCAGTTAGGTAAGGAAATCAGTGAACTTCGCGGCGGATATATTTCGGAAAGTGAACGTCTGCAGTCTTTGCAAAAGCTCTTGGAGGAAAGCCGCAGCACAGTTCGAAAATGGGAACAAAAGCGTGAAGCGCAGGTTTCTCGTAGAGATACGATGAAAGAGATGCAGGATGATTTTGACGGCTTTATGCTGGGGGTAAAAGAAGTACTCAAAGCGTCGCGTAAAGGTACCCTGAACGGGGTACATGGCGCTGTGGCAGAACTCGTCAAAGTACCCGAGAAGATTGAGCTTGCTGTAGAGACGGCAATGGGTGCCGCGCTGCAGCATATCGTTATGGAGAATGAGGCAGTATCAAGGCAGGCAATTGCTTTCTTGAAGCAGCGTCAATTAGGACGTGCAACATTTCTTCCGCTGGACGTTATTCGTCCTCGTTCAATCGGTGCGGGTGAACGTTCGATGGTTGAGGGTATGGACGGCTTTGTCGGTATTGGTGCAGAACTTGTGCAGTATGATTCAAGATATGCCTCGATCATCGGCAGCCTGCTTGGCAATGTCATTATTGCCGAATCCCTCGAATACGCGAATAAAATCGCGGCACGCTGTCAGTATCGTTTCCGTGTAGTAACTCTTGAAGGGGATGTCGTCAATGCTGGCGGTTCCATGACAGGAGGCAGTCAGCACAAAAAAAATGGCAGTCTGCTCAGCCGCAAGCGTCAGCTGGATCAGCTGGATCAGGATATTCTGGATACCGAGCAGCAGATTGTGAAACTGCACCGCGGTGTGGACGATGTGAAGGCTCAGTTAGAGCAGTGTCAGGACAACCTGGATCAGCTTCGCCAGTCTGGCGATGATACCCGGAATGCAGAACAGCAGGCCTCCATGGAGATGAAGCAGATTGAACATGAACTGCGTCATGTGTCGGAGCAGGTTGCTGCAGCAGGCCAGGAGAAAAGCGGATTTACCGAAGAGATCAAGGAACTGGACAAGTCCCGGATGGAAGCGGAGAAAAAGCTGGAGCAGCTTGAAGAAGAAGAGAAAGCGACACACCGTGCGATTCATGCGGCCGAATTTGCCCGGAAGGCCAATGAGTCTGCAAAAGAAGAACTCCAGAGCCAGCTGACTGAACTTAAAGTGCGGGAAGGCAAGTTGGATCAGGAACGTTTCTCTAATGAGGAGCAGCTGCGCAGGTTGGAACGCGAGGTGGATTCACTTGTTAAAGATCTTCGCCAGAATCGCACGCTGCTTGCTTCCATGGAAGCTGATTTCAAGAAAACACAGACTGAAAGTGTAAAGCAGATCGAAGATCTGAACGAGTACAGGCTCAGAAAGACTAAGGCATCTCAGGAACTGGACTTTAAACGTGCAGCCCGCAGTGAACTGTCGAAGAAGCTGGAGCTGGCCGAGAGTGAAACGAAGGAGCAGCGCACACAGCTCAAAGCGGTAGAAGAGCAGATGCGTCAAACCGAAATTTCCGTGAACCGGCTGGATGTTGAGCTGGAAAACATACTGCGGAAGCTAATGGATGAATATGAGTTAGGTTATGAGCTTGCCAAAGAGCGTTATCCGGTGCCGGAGGATGTGGAGAGTACTCAGGCAGAAGTGCAGAAGTTGAAACGTGCGATATCGGCACTTGGCGATGTGAATCTGGGTGCAATCGAAGAGTTCCAGCGCGTGAATGAGCGGTATGAATTCCTGAATGAACAGAAAAATGATCTAGTGGAAGCCAAAACGACACTGTATCAGGTCATTCGGGAAATGGAAGATGAAATGGCAAAGCGCTTCAAATTTACGTTTGATGCGATCCGCCGTGAATTCGGCACCGTATTTACGAAACTGTTTGGCGGAGGACGTGCTGACCTGGTTCTGATGGACCCTGAGCGGCTCCTTGAAACAGGTATTGATATTGTAGCTCAGCCTCCAGGCAAAAAACTGCAAAATCTGCAGCTGTTGTCCGGTGGAGAGCGAGCCTTGACGGCTATGGCTCTGCTCTTTGCAATTCTGCATGTGAAACCTGTACCTTTCTGTGTGCTGGACGAAGTCGAGGCTGCACTGGATGAGGCCAACGTTGTTCGTTTTGCTCAGTACCTGCGCGAGTTCTCTGAACAAACACAATTTATTGTAGTTACCCACCGCAAGGGCACCATGGAAGAAGCAGATGTTCTGTACGGGGTTACGATGGAAGAGGGCGGCGTATCCAAACTTGTTTCGGTAAAACTGGAGGACGAGGAAGCCGAAATTGCCTGATCGAATCAACTGCTGAGCAGCAGAACAACACTCATATCATTTTTACAACAATCACTCACGATTGATTATGTACACGATGGAGGGGCTTTATGAGTTTCTTTAAAAAGCTTAGAGACAGCATTGCAAGTAAAACGGAGTCGGTAACCAAACAGTTCAAGGATGGATTGGAGAAAACCCGTAAAGGGCTCGTAGAGAAAGTAACCGATCTGGTCATCCGCCGCAAAAAAATAGATGAGGAATTTTACGAAGAACTTGAGGAAATTCTGATTGGAGCAGACGTAGGCGTCAACACGGTTATGAACCTGATTGAAGACCTGCGTGCAGAAGTGAAAAAACGCAAAATTGAAGATGCGGCTGAGCTGCAGCCTGTGCTGTCAGAGAAACTGACAGATCTGCTTCGCGGTGAGCAAAATAATGAACTCAAAATGAATCCGGATGGCATCACGGTTATTTTGTTTGTTGGTGTAAACGGAGTCGGCAAAACAACAACGATTGGCAAGCTTGCACATCGCTTCAAGCAGCAGGGGAAAAAGGTGATTATGGCTGCAGGGGATACATTCCGTGCTGGAGCCATTGAGCAGCTTGAAGTATGGGGACAGCGTGCAGGTGTAGATGTAATCAAGCAGCAGTCGGGTTCTGATCCGGCCGCGGTTATGTATGATGCGGTTCAGGCTGCCAAACAGCGCGGAGCCGACGTGCTGCTGTGCGACACGGCAGGCCGCCTGCAGAACAAAACCAACCTGATGGATGAATTGAATAAAATCTACCGCGTCATTCAGCGTGAGATTCCGAGTGCACCGCATGAAGTACTCATGGTGCTGGATGCAACGACAGGACAGAATGCTTTGAATCAGGCGAAACTGTTCGGCGAGAAGAGCGGTGTGACAGGACTTGTGCTAACCAAGCTGGATGGAACAGCCAAGGGCGGAATCGTGGTTGCGATTCGTCAGGAGCTGGACTTGCCCGTGAAGCTTGTTGGGCTTGGGGAGAAAATCGATGATCTGCAGGAGTTTGATTCCGAGCAGTTTGTACATGCCCTGTTCGCCGGACTAATCCAGGAACAGCAGACAGAGGACACCGAAACCGAGAATAAATAACCTCGTCACCAATGTGTGAACCAAAATAGAATGATTCGTTGTATTGCCGCTGCATCATGTGAGAGCTCACGTGTAATGTCATCGGCAATACGTGTATAATGGAGAGTAAATGGACCCAAATGATATTGGGTTAGAAAGGACGGTTGATATGGCCAATACCTATACCTACTCCCGCCGTGAAGAGGTCGCAAACGCAGTAACACATGGAATTGGCGCTGTGCTTAGTGCAGCTGCGCTGGTGCTGCTCATTGTATTTTCCAGTATGAAAGGAACGGCCTGGCATGTGGTTAGTTTTACGATCTATGGAATAACGATGCTGATGCTGTATACCAATTCAACACTGGTGCATGCCCTCAAAGAGGGAAAAGCGAAAGATTTGTTTGAGTTTTTTGATCATTCTTCCATATATCTGTTTATCGCAGGCACATATACGCCATTTTTATTTGTCGCTGTGCGAGGGACGCTGGGCTGGACGCTGTTCGGAATTATCTGGGGCATTGCCCTGGCCGGAGTGATCTTCAAAGCCTTTTTCACGAAAAAGTTTCTGTTTATGTCTACGATCTTCTACATTGCGATGGGCTGGCTGATCGTTACGGCCTGGCAGCCTCTTGTGGTGGCTATTCCGACAGGTGGAATTGTACTGCTGGTTGCGGGAGGCCTGATGTATACGCTGGGTACATTGTTCTATGTATGGAGAGGTTTTCCTTTTCACCATGCGATTTGGCATCTGTTCGTACTGGCAGGAAGCATTTTGCATTTCTTTGCCGTCATAGTTTATCTGACTCCGCTTCGTTAGAAGCGCTAAACGAAGCGGCTCTTCACCGGAGACGTTTCGTTTTTTTTTGTTTTTGAGTGGACTATGGTCACAAAACGTTGATGTTAGACTTGAAGAATAGCGCAGGGAACAGCATGGAGGTAAGGACGCACGCAGCCTTAAATATGGCGATTTCAAACTCTAATGATCGGGCTGTGCATCTCTTTTTATTGTGACAAGTATTTTTGCTTGACAACCTGATTTGTTTTAGGTATTATTAGGAACGTTGCAAGAGTGTAAAGTGTTTTTCCTTGACGAAGGGAGTGCCCCGATATGAGTCAAGAAAACCGGCTTGAGAAGACAAACCGGATTAACTTGCTGTTTGCCTTTTATGAATCACTGCTGACAGAGAAACAGCAGACATTTCTGAAATATTACTTTCATGATGATTTCTCACTTGGTGAAATTGCAGCCGAGTTTGAGATCAGCCGCCAGGCGGTATACGAACATATCAAGCGTGCTGAGCAAGTGCTTGAAAACTACGAAAGCAAGCTCGGCTTGCTGGAGAAGTATGAGAGACGCAGCCGCTGTCTTGAACATCTACAACAAGCACTGGAACGCGCTGGCGTTACTGTGGATAACAACAAACCAATACACGATCTCGTTGCACAGCTCGCTGAATAATTATTGTTCAGTGAAGTGGGACGAATCGGTCTGAAAGGCGTAATCAAGTTTAAAAGGAGGTGGGATCATGGCATTTGAAGGATTAACGACCCGATTGCAGAATGTGTTCAGCAAGCTGCGCGGCAAAGGCAAGGTGTCTGATGAAGACGTAGCCGAAGCGATGCGCGAAGTACGTCTGGCATTGCTTGAAGCGGATGTAAACTTCAAAGTGGTCAAGGAATTCATCGCCAAAGTGAAAGAGAAGGCAGTCGGCAAAGAAGTAATGGACAGCTTTACACCCGGAATGGTCATCATCGACATTGTTAACAAAGAGTTAACGGATCTGATGGGCGGAAGTCAGGCCAAACTGGCCAAGGCTAACAAACCACCTACGGTGATTATGATGGTTGGTCTGCAGGGCGCAGGTAAAACGACGACTTCCGGTAAACTGGCGAAAATGCTGCAAAAGCAAAACAGCAGACCTTTGCTGATTGCCGGTGACATTTATCGTCCAGCTGCGATCAAGCAGCTGCAGGTACTGGGTGAGCAGATTAAAGCGCCTGTATTTACACTTGGTGATCAGACAAGCCCGGTGGAGATTGCTCGCCAAGGTCTGCAGCATGCGAAAGACAACGGAAATGATTATGTGATCGTTGATACTGCTGGACGTCTGCATGTCGACGAAGAACTGATGGAAGAGCTTCGCCAGATACACAGCGCAGTGAATCCGGATGAAGTACTGCTCGTTGTCGACAGTATGACAGGACAAGATGCGGTTAACGTGGCGGAACACTTTAATCAGCAGCTTGATCTTACAGGGGTTGTATTGACCAAACTCGACGGCGATACACGTGGCGGTGCGGCACTGTCTGTTAAAGCAGTCACAGGCTGTCCGATCAAGTTTGCTTCTCTTGGAGAGAAGCTGGATGCTCTTGAACCGTTCCATCCGGAACGTATGGCTTCACGGATTCTCGGCATGGGTGATATGCTGTCTTTGATTGAGAAGGCACAGTCGAATATCGATACCGAGAAGGCGAAGGAAATGGAACGGAAGATGCGCAATGCAGAATTCACGTTTGAAGATTTCTTGGAGCAGATGGATCAGGTGAAGAAGCTTGGACCAATTGACCAGATCATGGATATGATTCCGGGTATGGGCAAGATGAAACAAGCGAAAGACCTGAAAGTAGATGACAAACAGATGGGCCGGATCGAAGCGATTGTCTATTCAATGACAACGGAAGAGAAACGTAACCCGGATATGATTAATCACAGCCGCCGGAAACGTATTGCGACCGGAAGCGGAACGTCTCTCGCAGAGGTGAATCGTCTGATCAAGCAGTTTGACGAAATGCGCCGTATGATGAAGCAGTTCTCGGATATGATGGGTCCTAAAGGCGGCAAGAACAAAGCGATGAAGCAGCTGAAAGGTCTCGGCAAAGGAATGAAGTTTCCTTTCCGTTGATTGGATATGAAGCTGTATCAGAATCAGATTTCATTGAAGGAGGTGAATTTTCAAATGGCAGTTCGTATTCGTCTGAAACGTATGGGTGCTCACAAAGCTCCTTTCTACCGCGTAGTGGTATCGGATTCCCGTTCCCCACGTGACGGTCGTTTTATCGAGGAGATCGGTTACTACAACCCGGTTGAACAACCGGCTGTTGTTAAGATCGATGAAGATAAAGCATTGCAATGGCTTCAAAACGGTGCGCAAGCATCCGACACTGTCCGCAACTTGCTGAGCAAAGCGGGCGTGATGAAGAAATTCCACGAGTCTAAATTATCTAAATAAGGTGCTGATTCGGAGGGTCATCTATGGAAGAATTAGTAAGCATAATTGCTAAGGCTTTGGTCGATCATCCGGAAGATGTGGCGGTTCGGACGGTTGAGAAAGACCGGCTTGTCGTTTATGAGTTAACGGTGCATCCCGACGATGTCGGAAAGGTGATCGGAAAACAGGGACGAATCGCAAAATCTCTTCGTACGGTCGTCACATCAGCAGCAGTTAAGATGGATAAACGGGTTACCGTTGATATCATATCTTGAAGATATACGAAAGGGGGTTAGGATGCATGTCCTAGCCCCTTTTCGTGCATGCTGAACTTAATATGTTGGATTAGATATTAAATTAAAATATTTTGGGGTATGAGTGACTTTGGAGCAGTGGAGGGGACGGAATCGATTCTGGAGAAGCGTCAGCGTTCGCCTTTATCACCTCATTTTAACCTTTTCAAAATAGTTCATAAAATGAGGGGTAACAGCGATCGGAAGAACGAACCGTCGCCGGAACGGCTGTGCGAGAGTCGAAGTACCTGTTAGTTTGATTGAATTTCGTAGGAGGATTGTATGGCAGAGTTTATGAATGTAGGTAAAGTTGTGAATACTCACGGTATTCGTGGCGAGTTGAAGATCATGCCTTTGACGGATTTCCCGGAAGTGCGTTTTGCTAAGGATGCCGAGCTGTTTTTGTTTACACCGGATAACCATCCCGTTCTTGTTACGGTGGAATCTGCGCGTTTGCATAAAAATATGTATATTGTTCGTCTGAAAGAATACGGTAACATTAATGAAGTGGAAAAGTTTAAGGGCGGTATGGCTAAAGTATCGAAGGAAAACCTGGCTGAACTAGAGGAAGGCGAGTATTACTTCCACCAGATCGTAGGATGTACAGTCATCACAGAAGACGGAGAACAACTGGGAACGATCTCGGAAATCTTGACACCAGGAGCTAATGACGTGTGGGTAGTCAAAACATCAGCAGGAAAAGAAGTGCTGATCCCTGTCATTGATGATGTCGTCCTGGATGTTGATGTGCAGCAGAAGCAGGTCAAGATTCACCTGATGGAAGGACTGCTGTAACATGAAGGTTGATGTATTAACATTATTTCCGGAAATGTTCGACGGTGTGTTTGGAACGAGCATTCTAGGCAAAGCACAGGCCAAAGGGATTGTGTCGCTCAGGGCAGTCAATTTCCGTAATTACGCGACCAATAAACATAACACTGTCGATGATGCTCCATATGGTGGCGGTGGGGGCATGGTTCTCAAGCCTGATCCCATCTTTGCTGCGGTAGAAGATGTATTGGAGCAGCGTGGTGAAGCTGCAGCAGCGATGAAAGCTCCACGGATTATTCTGATGTGCCCGCAAGGCGAGACCTTTACACAGAAGAAAGCTGAAGAGCTGGTTCAAGAAGACCATCTGATCTTTATCTGTGGTCATTATGAGGGGTATGATGAACGAATCCGTGAGTTTCTGGTAACGGATGAACTGTCCATTGGGGACTATGTTCTGACCGGCGGCGAACTGCCTGCCATGGTGGCTATCGATAGTATTGTGCGGCTGATTCCTGGCGTGCTTGGCAATGAGACAAGTGCAGTGACGGATTCATTCAGTACAGGCCTGCTTGAATATCCCCATTATACCCGTCCGCCTGAATTTAGAGGCATGAAGGTACCGGATATGCTTTTATCCGGGCATCATTTGAATATTGAAGCTTGGCGCAGAGAACAGTCATTGATTCGTACACTAGAGCGCAGGCCGGAACTGCTGGAGACGGCTGACCTGACAGAGAAAGAACGCAAGTGGCTGGAGCAGTACCGTGCTGAGCAGGAAAAGAAATAGGGATGTTCTCTCTGCGATATACAGCATTGATCCAGACCGCAGTAAATAGCAAATAGAGCTGCAGTAAGTTTCATTCAACCGCAGCAGCTCTGATTGAGGCCGCATCTGCGCTTTTTTTAATAAATAATGAACTACCGTGATATGATTCATCATTAAGCCAGCCGCCTGAGGCTGGTTTTTTTCGTCATACAAAATGAGGTTATCACCTAAATGTAAAAAAGCCGAGAGGACAGCTTAGGCTGTACCCATCGGCTTTCTGTATGATAAGAGGTCTTATCCTTAATTAGAAACAGTTCTTTTACAAACCTTCACTGCTGCTGTGTGTGTTGGTTCCCGTTCGCAGCAGCGTTGGCAGGTCGGTATCATTCGTAACAGTCAAGCGGGGCAGAACCATGGGTGAATCACCTGGACGAACAAATCCGGGCATAACCGTGAAACCCATTCGATACCCATGCTGCTGCAGTTTATAGATCATCTGTACGCTGAAATAACCATAAGGATAGGCGATATATGGTGTATCAATACCGATCTGTTTGATCTGTTCAATATCGTGATCCAGCAGATTGGTATCCAGCGTAACGGGCAGATCGTCTCCGCATACCGTATAACCTTTGTGATGCAGGTTGAAGGTGTGGCTGTTATATTCAAATACGTCGCTTCCGGCCTGCATCTCGGGCTTGGAGATATCGCTTTTTTTGGCGGGATCAAAGACGACTGGAGTAGGCTGAATGCGACTTCCGATTACAAAAAGGGAAGCATGGAAATGATATTTCTTAAGTACAGGATAAGCCAGGGTATAATTGTTCTGGTATCCATCATCAAAGGTAATTACAATAGATTTCTCAGGCAGCGAAATTTCGCCGTTAACATATTGTTCAAGCTGGGCGAGAGTAACAGTCCGGTACCCGTTCTCGTATAGATATTTCATGTTCTGCTCAAAAACTTCTAAGTCAATAATAGATTTATTGTTAGGCTCGCGATTGTCCTGCTTAGGCGTAACATAATGATACATAAGTACAGGAACTTCGGCGGCTGTGCCTTCTTTAATTACAATCTTTGAGCGATCCACCTTGGAATACATGGAGAAGTCAGGATGCGATAATGTAAACATTTTTCGCTGTACGATATTCCAGGACGTACAAGCCTTGTGGGATAAAGCATTGGTGGGGTGATTTACAGCGTAAGCGTATAATGTAATGGTGCATGTGAGCAGTGCAAGTGCTGCTAGTATGATTTTTTTTGAATACTTCATGTTTCTCTTGGTTCTCCTTTAACATTCACTTATTTCTTAATTGATGTTCCTAAAAATATGAACTGCCTAAGAAAATGGGCATATAACTACATGATAGACGATCTTCGGTTATGGAAAGTTACAGTATTTTATCCACAGAAGAGGTTGATTTTTTAAATTGGACTAAAAAGAAATATTTTACATTTTAATTATGCTGAAGTTCGGAATTTGTTTATTATGCTTGTGTTTTGATATACCGCATGATACAATAAGTCTGTTGTGTGGAATACGGCGGTCCTCTATGGATAATGAAAGAGACAAGGTGATCTCTGGAAGAAGTATGAACGCCTGTACGGAAGGAGGGAGTCATAGATGAATATCGTTCAAGCGATTACACAAGAACAACTTCGCAAAGATATTCCGAGTTTTCGTCCTGGTGACACTTTGAAAGTGCACGTTAAGGTAATCGAGGGAACTCGTGAGCGTATCCAATTGTTCGAAGGTGTTGTGATTAAACGCCGTGGTGGTGGAATTAGTGAGACTTTTACAGTTCGTAAAATTTCTTACGGTGTAGGTGTGGAAAGAGCTTTCCCGCTTCATTCCCCTAAAATCGATAGAATCGAAGTGGCTCGCCGTGGTAAAGTGCGTCGTGCGAAGCTTTATTATCTTCGTGAACTACGCGGTAAAGCAGCGAGAATTAAAGAAATTCGTTAATATAACGGATACCGGAAGGGCTTGGAGACAAGCCCTTTTCGTTTTTGTCCGGGAAAAGTTGAACCGGAGGTACACTTCCGAGTAAAATGGTATGGCGGATATGCGGCGTAAAGTCCGGGAGGATTGTGACATCAGTTATTAAAGGCATTTGATTTGTGGTTAAATGTACTGTAATGCTTGGCTGCAAGAATTACATAACTGAGTTAGGTATTTTGCTTTCTCGGCCTTGTGCAGGGAAGATGCAAAAAGCTGAATGTATACTGCTGTAAACATGTACTGTGAAGAGAGGAAGATCTTGAATGGAACAAGAAGTTCAACAGGACCAGGGCATACCTGCCGAAGAAAAAAATAACCGATCCAAAAAAGCGAAAAATGAAATTGTAGAGTGGCTGAAAGCCATTGTCATTGCACTCGTGCTGGTCATTCTGATTCGCTGGCTGCTCTTTAAACCATTTGTTGTGGACGGGCCGTCCATGCAGCCGAATTTCTCGACAGGAGAACGTGTCATTGTCAATGAAATTCTGTACGATATTCGTGAGCCGAAACGCGGCGAAGTGATTGTCTTCCATGTACCTTCCGAAGGACGGGATTTCATTAAACGTGTGATTGCAGTAGCCGGAGATACGGTTCAGGTTCAAGGTGACACGGTAACGGTGAATGGACAAAAGGTGAATGAAACGTATATTCAGGGCGCTATAGATGCTGCAGAGGCCAATGGCGGAACGTATAACGTGAAGGATTTCCCGAATGAACAATTCCCTGATGGTAAGGTGCCGCCGGGGCACGTGTTTGTCATGGGGGATAATCGGCCGAACAGTACGGACAGCCGGATGATCGGTTATGTCTCGCTGAAAGATATTATTGGCCGCGCAGATGTTATTTTCTGGCCAATTGGAGAAATTAAGTGGATCAACCACTAAGATTCAAAGAAAGTATTAAATGAGGTGAAGACAAGGTGACGATACAATGGTTTCCAGGTCATATGACCCGAGCCAGACGCCAGATTCAGGACAAGTTGAAGCTCATTGACGTGGTCATCGAACTATTGGATGCCCGTCTGCCTGTCTCCAGCCGTAATCCGATGATCGACGAGATTTTGATGGATAAACCCCGTATGATTTTGCTGAATAAATCGGATTTGGCGGATGCCAAAGTGACGCAAGAGTGGATCGAATATTTTAAAAAAGAAGGCATCACCGCTTTTCCTGTGGATGCTTCGACAGGTACGAATGTAAAAGATATTCCTGCTCAGGCCAGACTGCTGCTGAAGGAGAAGATTGATCGGCAGCTGGCAAAAGGGATTAATCCCCGGGCTGTCCGAGGATTGATCGTCGGTATTCCTAACGTAGGTAAATCCACGTTGATCAACCGTCTGGCTGGACGCAGCATCGCAGCGACGGGTGATCGTCCAGGTGTAACCAAGGGTCAACAGTGGATCAAAGTAGGCAAGGAAATGGAACTGCTGGACACTCCAGGTATTCTGTGGCCGAAATTTGAAGATCAAAACGTAGGTTACCGCCTGGCTGTAACGGGTGCGATCAAAGAGGAAATTCTGAATGCAGAAGATATTGCATTTTTTGGAATCAGTTATCTGATGCGTTATTATTGGGACGCGCTGGAAGAGAGATATGGTCTTCAGGAATTTTCCAGAGACGCAGACGATTCAGACAGCGTTATCGCCATTATGGAGCAGGTCGGCCGAATCCGCGGGTGTGTAATCAGCGGTGGACGGATCGATCTGGAGAAGGCATCTCGAGCGTTTCTGCGGGAATTACGTGCGGGCAAGATGGGACGTTTCTCAATGGAAGCTCCTTATTAATCCCAAAAAGTATGGCAAGAGCCGAAAGAAGCGGCCGTTACCGGGTGACCGGGAGCGGTCTTTTTTGTGTTTTGCAGGCGGAAGGGAATATAGGAATGGTAATTTGTTTGGAAAATAATTAAATTAAAGGGCGCTTGGTGGAATTATGTGTTCTGTATATAAGGGGTATTGAAATCATGATATGATAAATGACGGTGTAAATTTGCAGAACATAAGTTTGGATGTATTCAATTAAGCTGCATTTCGACCGATAAATGAAGACATAAGATCTTTTTTAATCAACGTTTTAACATGAAACGGTGTATAGGAATATGGTTAAGCAGAACAAAAAATGCAGTATTTACGTCTAATGTATATACGACGAGATGGGATTACACAGGTGCATAACACACACGTGTGAGGGAGAGGAATAGAATGACAGCAAACGATGCAATTCCAGAGTTGGAATTATCAAATCAGGCAGGCAAGCCGAAAAAAAGAAAAAAAGAAACGATTGAACCTCGGGATCTTTTAGCATATGAGCGGGAGTACTGGGGGAGCGGGTTTGAATATATTGCAGGGATTGACGAAGTAGGGCGTGGGTGTTTGTTTGGAGATGTTGTTGCGGCCGCTGTAATTCTGCCCCAAGGACTTATTTTGGAAGGAGTAAATGATTCCAAAAAGCTGTCCGAGAAAAAGCGGGAAGCTTTGTATGACATCATTATGGAGAACGCACTGGCCGTAGGTGTAGGTTATGCAGATGCGGAAACGATTGATCGTCTGAATATTAAACAAGCCGCCAGATTGGCGATGAAACGTGCTGTAGAGGCGCTTGAAGAAACACCTCACTATATGCTGGTGGATGCAGAGAAGGTCGATGTGAATATCCCGCAGCTGTCTATCATTAAAGGGGATGCGAACAGTCAATCCATTGCTGCGGCTTCGATTGTTGCCAAGGTAACGAGAGATCGGCTGTGCAGGGAAGAGTGGGACGCGTTATACCCGGAATATGGTTTGTCGGTACATAAAGGCTATGCTACTCAATTTCACCGGGAGCAGATCATGGCGCTGGGAGCAACACCGATGCACCGGCGAAGTTTTCTCGGTAATTTGCTTGGAGAACAGCAAACATTGTTTTAGTGGACCGGATATGGGAAGGAGGGAAAACGATTGAACATCAGCTCCATGATTCGTGGTCTTATGGGGGACAGCAAACCGGGAAATGCGAAGCAGCTTGAATTAAAGGAAGGTCAGGTTGTCCGGGGCTCCGTTGTTAGTGTATCCGACGACGGCGGAGAGGCAGTACTGCAGATACAAGGAGTGCAGGTGCGCGCCAAACTGGAGACTCCGCTCCGCCCCGGCGAGACAACTCTTCTGCAGGTCCAGCCTCCAGGAGAGAACGGAATGACGGTAATGAAACCTTTGGCCGGTTCTCTGGCAGAACTGCCGCAGGCTTCGATGAACCAGCTGCTGCAGGAGGTAGGGCTGACCGATACAAAAGACAACCGGGATCTGCTTCTGGCAATGCAGCGCAGCGGCCTTCCGCTGACCAAGGATAACGTAACTATGGTGCAGCATATGATGGCAGCCAAACCTGCGCAGGTCCCAGTGGAGGAATGGGTGCAGGCGGCAGGGATAGCTTTTCAGCGGGGCCTGCCCGTTACGGCGGAAACAGTCAAAGGATTACATCAGACGGTGTTTGGACCACCTCTTCATCAGCTGTTAAGCAGTCTTGCGGATCAGCTCGAGTCCATGCTGTCACAGACCTCAGGCAAACCGGCTTCGGGCGGTGAAGCAGCGGCCGCACATACGATTAGGCCAGGAGCTGGAACGTTGGTATCATCTCCTGCTGCACTGCAGCAGAACATACCGGGAACAGCTGTGCCATTAACGACAGCTGGCTCACCAGATGGAGCAGGTGTTACGGGGCAGCAGGTGAAGGTCAGTATTCCTTCAGATGCAGGCCAGACAAGTGGCGGACAGACCGGAACTGAGGCCGGAGCGAAGGGCTCTGCCAGCAGTGCAGAGGCTGCTGGCAGAAGCAGCGCAGGTATTCCGGCAGGCAACGGAATACCTGCGGAAGGCCCGCGCGGTGCTGATGCGGGCCAGGCTGTGAGCCGCCCGGGTGCACCAGGGGCGGCAGAGGCTGCGGCTGGCCGTGCTGGTGCGGGCCAGCTTGAAGGTGCGGCCGTGAATGCAGACGGCCGCGCAGACACGCCTGCTGCTGCCGGGACGCAGTCCGCAGCAGGCCAGGCCGCGCCAGCGGCGCCAACGCCAGCGCGGCTGGCGCCGAAGTCCGCTGGCGGCCGCTGGACGCGCGCGCGGCGCGTCACCGGCCGCACCGGCACAGCCGGGTGCGGCAGGCCAAGCCGCCCCTGCCGCGCAGGAGGGCGGCCAGAGGGCTGCGGCTGCCGCAGGCTCGCCGCAGCCCTTGTCAGCCGGCGCAGATATGCTGCCGGCTGGCGGTAGTGCCGCTGCACCTGCGGGAGCAGCAGCGGCGCACGCGCCTGTCACCCACGGAGGAGACCCGTGGGTGGGGCGCGTGCTGAAGCTGCTCGGTGCGGAGCACGAGCAGCAGGCCGTTCACGGCGCGGCGATGCAGCCGCGTGTGGGGGAAGCAGCGAGTCCGGCGAATGCGGACACGCTCAAGGGCCTGCTGCTGCAGCTTGCCAGCAGCGACAGTGCCCCGGCGGCGCTGAAAGAGGCTGCCGCTCAAGCGGTGCAGTACCTGACAGGTCAGCAGCTGCTGCTTACTACGGATCGCAGTGCTGCGTTTGCACAGATGCACTGGTTTATCCCCATCACCGGTCCAGACGGAGAACAGACTGCTTCGGTGCAGATTCAGTCACGACGCGGCCAGCGCGGAGAGTTGGATGCGTCCAACTGCCGCCTGCTGTTTGATCTGGACATGAAAAGTTTGGGGCATACCCTTGTGGATGTGCATGTGGTGAATAACATTGTTAGTCTGCGCGTGTTGAATGACCGTGAGGGCATGGGAACCTTGCTGGAGAGCGGACGTGAGATGATTCACCAATCGTTGGATAAATTGGGGTATCAGCTGTTAACTTTCAGGGCAGAGCCTTGGCCTGCAGGTCAGGAGGCCGGAACGGATCGCAAAATGACCGCAGCGGATTACAGTCCTGAGCGGTATAAAGGGGTGGATTTCAAAGTATGAAAGAGGGATCACCACAGCCGGATCTGTTATCCAAAAAAGCAGTTGCGCTAAAATATGTTCCTGGAGAGACCGAGGCGCCGATCGTTGCTGCCAAAGGCCGCGGCAAAGTAGCTGAAGCCATTCTGGAGAAAGCCAAAGAAAATGGAGTACCCGTGCAGGAGGATGCTGCATTAGTAGAAGTGCTTTCCAAGTTGGATCTGGATGAACAGATTCCGGCGGAATTGTATCAGTTGGTGGCCGAGGTGCTCACCTATGTGTATCGGGCTGATCGGCTTGCCTCAGGCCGTGATGAGAGCGAATCATGGTAAATTCAGGTTCAGGCCAGAAGCCAAACGGGAGGTTGAGCCGCCAGCAGAAAGGTCGGATTGGGGAAGCGGAGGCCTGCCGCTGGTTAGAAGAAAATGAGTATCGCATCCTCCAGCGAAACTGGCGCTGCCGCAGCGGGGAAGTGGATGTTATCGCAGCCCGTGAAGAGTTGTTAATCTTTGTTGAGGTGCGGAGCCGAAGTTCAGCAGCAGCATTTGGCACGCCTCAAGAGTCCGTCAATCAGCGTAAAATGCAGCAGGTACGCGCGACGGCTGCGGTTTACATACAGCTGAACGGAGAGCATGATCGTCAGATACGATTTGATGTCATTGGGGTTATGATCGACAATGCCGGGAATATTGGTTCCGTACATCATGTGGAAAATGCATTTTAGCTGATGATTTGGAAAGAAGATGGACTTTAGATACCCTTTGTCTAAAGCCCATCTTCTTTGTTTAAGCAGTCCTGGATGCTCCATTCCTTTGAATCCGTGTATTGGAAGAGTGTATAATAAAAGCTGTAACTTGGCGTGTAATATGTTGATTGGGAGGCATGACCTATGAGTAGAACGACGGAGACAACCAACGAAGTCCGCCATGCGATCCAGAATCGCCGCACCGTCAAAAAATTTAAAAAAGATCCTGTACCAACGGAGCGGATCATCGATTTGTTGGATACAGCTGTATGGGCACCTAACCATAAATTGCGTGAGCCGTGGAGATTTGTATTGTTCAACGGCAAAGGGCGCAAAAAGCTGGCAGAGGCCATTGAAGCCGAGATGGGCGAGGATAACAAATTTTCGGCGAGTGTGCAGCAGGTACCTGCCATTTTGCTTGTAGTTCTGGAGGAAGATCCGAGACAAGCGATCTGGGATGAAGATTTTGCCGCAGTCAGTGCGATGGTTCAGAACTTTATGCTCGCAGCATGGAGTGAACAGATCGGTACATTTTGGGTAACCAAACCATTTTTATATGCACCCAAGTTTCGGAAGCCGCTCGGCATCAAGGCCGGGGAGAAAATTGTCGGCATGATCTACATGGGATACCCCGATGTCATTCCATCAGCGAAAGAGCGTACGCCGGCCAAGGACAAGCTGACTTTATTTGAATAAAAACTTTATTCAAGACCACATCCATGTGGTCTTTTAATTTTTCGGTAAAATCTGGTTATTAAAAGCGCCTTCAGAGGGGAAGTACTGAGTTTGCCCAGCTGAGTATACGTCTGAGGTTTGTTCAGCAAGACTTCCAATTACATCGATTCGGGTTATAAAATCCAACCCTTTTAAATGGTCTATCAACTGTTAGGTCAAACCTTCACGATTCGATGTTACCATTCATATCCCCTCCTTTGGAGTTCAAGTTTATTTGGAACCTCATTCTGCTTCACCACTTGTGAATGTATTTCTAACGACAACCAAGCCGTATATTTGCTCTTCTTTACGCATGTAAAGAAAGCTGTTATACGGCTTTTTATTTAGGCAGCTGCATATCGGCATTAAAATAAATTCAAGTCTAACTGGCGATACTGAATCGCTTCTGCCACATGCGCGGTCAGTATCTCTCCTTCATGATCCAGATCAGCGATCGTTTGCGCCATCTTCATTATTCGGTCATGAGCACGCATGCTCAGATGCAGTGTCTGCAGGGTCTGGTTCAACAACTGTTCTGCGTCAGTGGGCAGCCGAATGGTTTTTCGTAAAAATGTGCCGGAGAGCTGACTGTTCCATCGGACGGAATGCGCTGCATAACGTTTGGCCTGAATGGAATGGGCCGCCATTACTTTGACCTGCATCTCGGCAGAAGAAGGGGAAGCTCCTGACTTACGCCAGTCGCCTGGCGGAGGTACCTCGACCTGCAGATCGATACGATCAAGCAGCGGTCCTGATATTTTTGCCCGGTACGCAGCGACGCGCGCGGGACTGCAGATGCATCGCTGTTCTTCGGCTTGAGCCGACAAATACCCACAGGGGCATGGGTTCATGGAACAGGCAAGCATGAACTGTGCCGGGAAGGTGAACGCAGCCCTTGCCCGGCTGATCGTTACCGTCTGATCCTCCATCGGCTGTCTGAGCACTTCAAGAACCTGACGCTGAAACTCAGGCAGTTCATCCAGAAACAATATTCCGCGATGAGCGAGACTGACCTCACCGGGTTTAGGAATTCCTCCGCCTCCAATCAGACCGGAAGTGGATATCGTATGATGAGGTGAGCGAAAAGGTCTGTCTGCAATTAAGCCTAGCGGAGCTTCTTTTAACTGACCTGCTGCACTTAACACTTTGGTTACTTCAAGCGCTTCGTCTTCCGACAAAGGCGGCAGTATCGTAGGCAGACGTTTGATCAGCATCGTTTTACCAGTACCGGGCGGGCCGACCAGCATAATGTTGTGCATTCCGGCAGCGGCAATCATCAGTGCTCTTTTGACGTGGTGCTGCCCAAGTACGTCTCTGTAGTCTTCAGAGGAAGAGGAGGAGTCTTTCTTTCTTTTACTCCATGCTTCACTACTGGACGGTCCGGAGATTCGCAGATGGCTGTAATCCTTCAAGGTAATCGGCCCCGCACTTGTTATAGTTCCAGCTGTGCTGGTCAAGGAACCTCGGGAAGCATCTGATAGGCTCGTCATATCAGGAACCAAATCCTTCAAGTGGCGAATTCCGCATATTTCGATTCCGCGAATCAGACAAGCCTCTTCTACATTATCGTAAGGCAGTAGAACAGAAGTAAAGCCCTGTCTTTTGGCCAAGTCAACCATTGATAAAATACCGGGCACGGACCGGATTGAACCATCCAGTGCCAATTCCCCGAGCACCAAAGTTCGTTCCTGTAGGGGAAGCATCAGCTGGCCGCTGGTCGTAAGCAGCGCGATTGCAATGGCAAGATCAAAGGAAGAACCTTCTTTCCGCAGGTCGGCTGGCGCCAGATTAATAGTAATGCGCTGCAGCGGATATTGATATCCGCAGTTTTTAATCGCCGCACGAACCCGTTCCACGGCTTCCCGGATAGCGGAGTCAGGCAGTCCGATAATGGAAGTGAGGGGTAAACCGTTGGATAAATCCGTTTCCACCTCAATCAATACACCGTCAATTCCGTAGAGACATGAGCTATACAATTTTCCGTACATAACAAAGAAACACCTCACTCGGGTAATCAGCTTCGCACAGGGCGAGCCAGTCTCGAATTAAGGTGCTTCCTCAGCTTCTACTAGCATTTTATATAAAAGGAATCAGAGCGTCAACCCGTTGTTACCTTTAGTGTTAAAACGTCATCATATTTATTATTAAACCTTCGTTATCTTTGACTTTAAACCTATGTTATCTTCGCTGCAGCAGTTTTTTCGATCCTGAGTTATCTATTTTAGATGAATTCGTCTAGATATATCCGCACGTCTCACTTGGATAAATCATGATTATATTTTATACAACTTAATTTAACGTGATTAAATGATAAAGTAAAATAATTTGTGCTCAATTATTCTTTTTTTAATGTATTTTGTGATAAGATAGGAATAGGGGGGAATCACTTCACTGGAAGCTAGGTGAAATGCCTATACAGATTCCCGCAAAGCTGGAATAGGCAATTTAACGTACATTAGGCAGGTGAGAAAGATAATATGCAAACAGATCGATTAAAGCTGGATAATCAATTATGCTTCGCCATATACGCTTGTTCACGTGAAATTACAAAGTTATATCAACCCTACTTGGAAGTTCTTGGTGTAACGTACTCTCAGTACCTGGTTCTCATGGTATTGTGGGAGCGACAAGAATGTACGGTTAAGGAGATCGGAGAGGCACTGTACCTTGATTCAGGTACCCTGACTCCGCTGCTGAAACGTTTGCAGGCAGCCGGGTTTATTCATCGGGAGCGTTCTGCACAAGACGAGCGTAAAGTGATGATTACACTGACTGAGTCGGGACGCGAGCTCAAAAATAAAGCATTATCTATACCTGATGCCATTCAGGGAGATGCCTGCTTGAACAGTACAGAGTTTGAAGCACTGCTTGGTCAATTCAAAGGTCTACTGGCAAAGGTTCACGAAACCAATCTAAACACTGCTAAAAAATAATTTCAGCATTCTCGCATACAGAACCTTAGCCAATTCGGCTGAGGTTTTTTCCATATATATCCAAGCATTCACAAAAAGGGATCATACCCATATCAAAAAGCTGTCTATTAACCATTACTTTTTTAAGGAAAGCGTTTTAAAAACGTGTTACAATGAATTGGGTTTAAGTGAAAATAGTCAACATATGTCTTTTGTTCGTCTACCAGCCCGCCTTGTTGCAGTCATGTTGATAGGAGGATTCGAGAATGAATATCCATGAATATCAAGGAAAAGAAGTACTGAAACAGTATGGAGTTACCGTTCCTAATGGGAAGGTTGCTTATACAGTCGATGAAGCGGTTGCGGCCGCAGAGGCACTGGGCAGTCCGGTGACTGTAGTTAAAGCGCAAATTCACGCAGGAGGCCGGGGTAAAGCCGGCGGTGTGAAAGTAGCAAAGAGCACAGAGGAAGTTCGTGCCTATGCCTCCGAAATTTTGGGCAAAGTATTAGTGACCCATCAGACAGGACCAGAAGGTAAAGAAGTGAAACGTCTTCTGATTGAAGAAGGATGCGATATCCGCAAAGAGTATTATGTGGGTGTAGTTGTGGATCGTGCCACAGGCCGTGTGGTTATGATGGCTTCTGAAGAAGGCGGTACAGAGATCGAAGAAGTCGCAGAAGCAACACCTGAGAAAATTTTCAAAGAGATTGTTGACCCTGCAATCGGGCTTCAAGTGTTCCAGGCACGCAAGCTGGCTTACAGCATTAATATTCCGAATGAACTCGTGAACAAAGCTGTGAAGTTCATGCTCGCCTTGTACAAGGCATTTGTCGAAAAAGATTGCTCTATCGCCGAGATCAACCCGCTGGTTGTTACCGGAGATGGAAACGTTATCGCGCTGGATGCGAAGCTGAACTTCGACTCCAATGCACTCTTCCGTCACAAGGATATTCAAGAACTGCGTGACCTGGATGAGGAAGATGAAAAAGAAATCGAAGCTTCCAAATACGACCTCAGCTACATAGCGCTTGACGGCAACATTGGCTGTATGGTTAACGGTGCGGGACTTGCGATGGCAACGATGGACATCATCAAATATTACGGTGGAGACCCGGCCAACTTCCTTGATGTTGGGGGCGGTGCAACAACAGAGAAAGTTACGGAAGCATTCAAGATCATTCTGTCTGATGCCAAAGTAGCCGGAATCTTTGTTAACATCTTCGGTGGGATCATGCGTTGTGATGTCATTGCCAACGGTGTTGTTGAAGCAGCGAAGCAGCTTGGCCTGACCAAACCGCTGGTTGTTCGTCTTGAAGGAACTAACGTGGAACTGGGTAAACGCATTCTGGGCGAATCTGGCCTGAATATCGTTCCTGCGGATTCCATGGCCGACGGAGCACAGAAAATTGTGGCCCTCGTAAAATAAGTTCATTCCTTCGTACCGGAGCTGTCCGGGAATTGAAAAATAACCGTAAGGATGTGAAGCAACGTGAGTATTTTGATTGATAAAAATACAAAAGTCATTACGCAAGGCATTACGGGTTCAACGGGAATGTTCCACACGAAGGGCGCATTGGACTACGGAACCCAGATGGTAGGCGGTGTTACGCCAGGTAAAGGCGGAACCAATGTTGACATCACGCTGGAAGACGGTTCAGTCGTCAGCCTGCCGGTATTCAACACGGTGCAGGAAGCGAAGGAAGCGACTGGCGCAACAGCGAGCGTCATCTATGTTCCTCCTGCATTCGCTGCAGATTCCATCATGGAAGCTGTCGATGCAGAGCTGGATCTTGTTATCTGTATTACGGAAGGTATCCCTGTTCTTGATATGGTCAAAGTAGACCGTTTCATGGACGGCAAAAATACGGTATTGATCGGTCCTAACTGTCCAGGTGTTATCACACCGGGAGAATGCAAGATCGGTATTATGCCAGGATACATTCATATGCCAGGACATGTCGGCGTCGTTTCCCGCAGCGGAACACTGACGTATGAGGCTGTTCATCAGCTTACAACACGCGGCATTGGTCAATCTTCTGCTGTAGGGATCGGGGGAGACCCGGTTAAAGGCTCCGAGTTTATCGATATCCTGAAACGCTTCAATGAAGATCCACAGACGCACGCCGTGATCATGATCGGTGAGATCGGTGGTACTGCGGAAGAAGATGCAGCAGAATGGGTGGCAGCTAACATGACTAAACCGGTGGTAGGTTTCATCGGCGGAGTTACGGCGCCTCCAGGCAAACGTATGGGTCATGCGGGTGCGATTATCTCTGGCGGTAAAGGTACTGCCAAAGAGAAAATTGCGAAGCTGGAATCTTGCGGTATCAAAGTTGCTCCAACACCAGCCGAAATGGGCTCTACTTTGGTAAGCGTGCTTGAAGAACGCGGTATTTTGAATTTGTGCACAACGCATTAATCTATTCCGTTATAATAGAAGAAACTGCTCCTGAATCATTCATTTTTGGAGCGGTTTCTTCAGGGAAACGGTAAAGGTAAGCAACCTTTTGTCCTTACAGGACGAAGGGTTGCTTTTTTGCGTTTTTTTAACAAAATGCAGAAGAGTTTAAGTGGACAAACGGTGCAAACGCTTGCAATTTATCGTATCTTATCACACAATATGAGGGGAGTTTTTCCCCTCTTTTACGGGAGGCAGGTCGTATGGAAGAACGTTGGATTTTGTTTGGACTGCATGAGATGGAAGGGATTGGAAAGAAGAGTATTGCGAAATTAATGGCAGCGCAGCCCTCACTGCAGGAGCTTCTGTATTATAAGGAAGCAGATTGGATGGCGGCGGGACTCAGAAAAGATCAGGCAGCTCGTTTGGCGAGAGGTTTTGATACCAGCTGGATTGAGAGCAGAAGAGAACAGGTTTATAATCGCGGCATTGAGGTTATTACTTATCTGGATTCGAATTATCCTATATTAATGAAGGAAACCGTTCAGCCGCCCTGGATTATGTATGCTCGGGGAGATCGTCGTTTATTACATCAGCCTTCGATTGCTATGGTGGGGACACGGATGCCTACAGTATATGGACGTAAGGTTGGTGAAAAACTTGCAGAGCAATTGAGCAATGCCGGGTTAACCATTGTAAGTGGACTCGCCAGGGGCATAGATCGCGTCTGTCATGAAGCCGTAATCCGGGCAGGTGGGAAGACGATTGCCGTTTTTGGCACAGGCATTGATCATGTGTATCCATCTGAAAATACAAGCCTTGCAGAACAGATTGCTGAAACGGGTCTTCTTTTGTCAGAATATCCATTGGGAACTAGAGCACGTCAAGGTCTTTTTCCAGAGCGAAACCGGATTATTGCGGGATTAACACTCGGTACGCTTGTCGTGGAAGCAGATATACGAAGTGGTTCACTTATTACTGCAGATGCAGCACTGGAAGCAGGCAGGGATGTATTTGCAGTTCCGGGGCCGATTACGTCTCCAAAAAGTCGCGGGGCCCATAATTTGATTCGCCAAGGGGCAAAATTGGTCACTTGTGCAGCTGATTTATTGGAAGAGTATCGTTTGGACTTGCCAAATGCAGAACAACTTCCTTACAATAGAGGACGTTCGGCAGAAACAGCAGGATCTGCAGAGCCAGGTTTGTTTCCGGATATTAAACTCTCTTCAGATGAACAGCATATTATCGTTTTACTTGAGCAGGAAGAGCAATCTTTGGATCAGCTGATTGACCGTTTAGGTTGGGATTTTGGACATTTACATTCAGTTCTGTTATCTTTAATCATAAAAAAGCAGATTAGCCAATTACCAGGAACCAAGTATGCGAGGGTATGACGATGCTGCAGTCTGTGCAGTATGTGGAGAATATAAAATAAGAAGAATGATATGAAGCATTTAACTATATAAGTCGAACGATGATTTACACAACAAGAGCTTATATAGCAGGAAACAGTTTCATGACTGAGAGGAGGATGAACCTATGGCGGATGCACTCGTAATCGTGGAGTCGCCCTCAAAGGCAAAGACCATTGGCAAATATTTAGGCAGCAAGTTCATCGTGAAGGCATCGATGGGACATGTGCGCGATTTGCCAAAGAGTCAGATTGGTGTTGAGGTCGAGAACGATTTTAATCCGAAATATATTACGATCCGCGGTAAAGGTTCAGTACTGAAAGAACTTAAGGATGCACGGAAGAAAGTGAAAAAAGTGTATCTCGCAGCTGACCCGGATCGTGAGGGTGAAGCCATTGCCTGGCATTTAGCGCATGCGCTTGAACTGGATGACACGGCAGATTGCCGGGTTGTATTCAATGAAATCACGAAACAGGCGGTTAAAGATGCTTTCAAAACGCCGCGTAAAATTAATATGGATCTGGTCAATGCTCAGCAAGCAAGACGTATTTTGGATCGGCTCGTTGGATACAAGATCAGTCCGTTACTATGGAAGAAAGTAAAGAAGGGTTTGTCTGCGGGGAGGGTTCAGTCCGTAGCAGTCAAAATTATTCTGGATCGTGAAAATGAAATCGATGAATTCGAACCGGAAGAGTACTGGAGCATTACGGCCAAGCTTAGTGCAGATGGAAACCCGTTTGAAGCGAAATTTCATAAGTTGAACGGTACCAAAACGGAACTTGGCAGCGAAGCGGAAGTGCAGGCGATTCTAAAACAGATCGAAGGCGCGGACTTTACGATTAAGGAAGTTAAAGAGAAGGAACGTACTCGCAACCCTTCTGCGCCGTTTACGACAAGTTCACTGCAGCAGGAAGCGGCACGTAAACTTAATTTCCGGGCTTCCAAAACGATGTCGGTTGCACAGCAGCTGTATGAAGGTGTGGACCTTGGAAAAGAAGGTACAGTCGGTCTGATCACCTATATGCGTACAGACTCGACACGTATCGCAGCTTCTGCTCAAGAAGAAGCCAAAGAATACATCATCGGCAAATATGGCGAAACGTATGCACCGGAGAGTCCGCGGAATTATTCCAAGAAGGCTTCCAACGCTCAGGATGCACATGAAGCGATCAGACCAACCTCCATCCTGCGTGAACCGGATTCGATCAAATCATTCATGAGCCGAGATCAATTCCGTTTATACAAACTGATTTGGGAACGTTTTGTAGCAAGCCAGATGTCTTCAGCTATTCTGGATACACTTTCGGTGGACATAGCTGCTGGAGATACGATTTTCCGTGCGGCAGGTTCGAAAGTACGTTTCCATGGATTTATGAAAGTTTATGTTGAAGGCAATGACGATGGTACCACTGAAGAAGATCGTTTACTGCCTCCGCTGAAGAGCGGAGATGTGCTTGAGAAGCAGGAGATTGAGCCGAAACAGCACTTTACGCAGCCGCCGCCGCGTTATACGGAAGCACGTCTTGTCAAAACGTTGGAAGAACTGGGCATAGGTAGACCGAGTACATATGCGCCAACACTGGAGACGATCCAGAAGCGCGGATATGTGGCGATCGAAGAAAAGAAATTTATGCCTACAGAACTCGGAGAACTGGTCATCGAACAGATGGAAGAGTTTTTCCCGGAAATTCTGAATGTTGAATTTACGGCTAACATGGAAGGTGACCTCGACCATGTGGAGGAAGGCTCGGAAGACTGGGTTAAAGTTCTGGCTGAATTCTATGAATCTTTCGAGAAGCGGCTGGAGTTTGCCGAAGAAGAAATGAAAGAGATCGAGATTGAAGATGAGGTTTCGGACGAGATTTGCGAGAAATGCGGCAAACCGCTCGTATACAAACTCGGCCGTTTTGGAAAGTTTCTCGCATGTTCAGGATTCCCTGATTGCCGTAATACAAAACCGATCATCAAAGATATCGGCGTCACTTGTCCAAAGTGTAAGGAAGGGCATGTCGTGGAGCGCCGCAGTAAAAAAGGACGTATATTCTATGGCTGTGACAAATATCCGGAATGTGATTTTGTATCATGGGATAAACCTTCAGCGAAGCCCTGCCCTAGCTGCGGATCTTTAATGATTGAGAAGCGAAATAAAAAAGGAACAAGACTGCAGTGTACTTCATGTGATCATCAGGAGCCGGTGGAAGAGCCGGAAGATGAATCAACGGATTAGCATACGATGGGGGTAAATGATTTTGACAAGTGAACAACAAGTAACGGTTATTGGTGCAGGACTGGCTGGGTCTGAAGCGGCGTGGCAGATCGCCAGCCGCGGTGTACGTGTGAAATTAGTTGAAATGAGACCGGTTGTTAAAACGCCGGCTCATCATACGGATAAATTTGCGGAACTCGTCTGCAGCAACTCACTTCGTGCCAATGGACTGGCCAATGCTGTAGGTGTTTTGAAAGAAGAAATGAGAATGCTGAATTCGCTCGTTCTCGGTGCGGCTGATCGGCATGCTGTTCCTGCGGGCGGAGCTTTGGCTGTTGACCGGGACGGATTCTCTGGCGAGATCACATCGACACTGCATCAGCATCCACTGATTGAAGTGGTGAACGAGGAACTTACTTCATTGCCAGAGGATGGCATCGTAGTTGTAGCAACCGGCCCGCTCACTTCACCAGCATTGTCCGAGCAGATCAAGGCGTTGATGGGTGAGGAATACTTCTATTTTTATGATGCAGCCGCACCGATTATTGAAAAAGATTCCATTGATATGAATAAAGTATATCTTGCATCTCGTTATGATAAAGGGGAAGCAGCCTATCTGAACTGCCCGATGACCGAAGAAGAGTTTGATGTTTTCTATGAAGCTCTGATTACAGCCGAGGTTGCTCAGCTCAAAGAATTTGAGAAAGAAATCTATTTCGAAGGCTGCATGCCGATTGAAGTGATGATGAAACGTGGTAAACAAACGGCATTGTTCGGTCCAATGAAGCCGGTAGGTTTGGTTAATCCACATACAGGAGAACTGCCGCACGCGGTAGTGCAGCTTAGACAGGACAATGCAGCGGGAACGCTGTATAACCTGGTTGGATTCCAAACCCATCTGAAATGGGGAGAGCAGAAACGTGTCTTCTCTCTAATCCCTGGACTTGAGAATGCCGAGTTTGTGCGTTACGGTGTTATGCACCGGAATACATTTATTAACTCGCCAAAGCTGCTTCGTCCGACTTACCAGTTCAAAGAGCGTCCAAACCTGTTCTTTGCCGGTCAGATGACAGGGGTGGAAGGGTACGTTGAGTCTGCAGCATCTGGTCTGATTGCTGGCATGAACGCGGCCAAAGCAGCACTGGGACAGGAACTGGTTGTACTGCCGGTAGAAACGACATTAGGCAGCATGGCTCAATATATTACCACTGCGGACTTTAAACACTTCCAACCGATGAATGCAAACTTTGGTCTGCTTCCGAAGCTGGAAACGAAAATTCGCAATAAAAAAGAAAAAAATGAAGCACTTGCGAACCGTGCCTTGGACGGCATCGCCAAATTTGCTGCTTCAGAAGGTCTAACCGTTCCGGAACGCGTATAAATTATTCGTGGGGGGAGGCTGATTTTATGGATATGTCATTTCATGCTACAACGATCTGTGCTGTTCGTCATAATGGCAAGGCAGCTATTGCTGGTGATGGTCAGGTAACGATGGGACAGAGCGTTGTAATGAAGAATACAGCCAAAAAAGTAAGACGTTTGTATCGTGGACAGGTTGTTGCCGGATTTGCAGGTTCTGTAGCTGATGCGATCACACTGTTTGAAAAATTCGAAGGTAAGCTGGAAGAGCATCATGGCAATTTGCAGCGGGCTGCGGTAGAGCTGGCCAAAGACTGGCGGCAGGACCGCATTTTGCGCAAACTCGAGGCTCTTCTCATTGTAATGGATAAAACGGGCATGCTTCTTATTTCAGGCGGCGGGGAAATTATTGAGCCCGATGATGATATTATTGCCATCGGTTCAGGTGGTAATTTTGCCTTGTCTGCTGCGCGGGCACTGAAACGCCACGCTGTACAAATGGAAGCTAAAGACATCGCGCGCGAATCTCTTCAAGTTGCCTCGGAGCTGTGTGTATATACAAATAGTAATATTATCGTGGAAGAGTTGTAATCACAAGGAAATCTCCCGTAAAGGGGCATGATGCTGCATCTGCTCCGGTTTACGTTATGGAGATTCTTTGTTCTTGTGTGAACAGACACCAACATACGTGCAGGAGGGAAGCATATGAATACTCAAGCCTTAACACCAAGACAGATTGTTGCGGAACTGGATAAGTATATCGTAGGTCAGAAACAAGCGAAAAAATCAGTAGCAGTTGCTCTTCGGAATCGTTATCGACGCAGTCTTTTGCCAGAACATACACAGGATGATATTGTACCTAAAAACATATTGATGATTGGACCTACGGGTGTCGGTAAAACGGAAATCGCCCGTCGTCTTGCCAAACTGGTAGGGGCTCCATTTGTCAAAGTGGAAGCAACGAAGTTTACCGAAGTCGGATATGTCGGACGTGATGTCGAATCCATGGTTCGTGATTTGATTGAAACATCCCTGCGTATGGTCAAACTGGAGCGCACAGAAAAAGTGAAGGATAAGGCGGAAGAAGCGGCGAATGAACGGATTGTACATATTCTGGCTCCTTCTCAGTCCAAATCCAAAAACCAGCGTAATCCGTTTGAAATGATCTTTGGCAACAACGGCAGTGGAAATGCCGCCCAGGAACAGGAGGAGCCTGAACCGGACACAGGTGTGATGGAGCGTCGCCGCAAAATCCGATTTGATCTGCTCTCAGGCAAGCTGGAGGAAGACATCATTGAGATTGATGTAGAGGATCATACGCCTAACATGATGGATATGTTTGCGGGTCAAGGCAATGATCAAATGGGCATGAACATGCAGGAGATGTTTGGCAGTCTGCTGCCGCGCCGCACAAAGAAACGTAAACTGGCAATTAAGGAAGCGCGTAAAGTGCTTACCCAGGAAGAAGCGGGTAAATTGATTGATATGGATGATGTAACTCAGGAATCCATACGGCGTGCAGAGCAAACAGGCATTATTTTTATTGATGAGATTGACAAGGTCGCCAGTCAAGGCCGTGGAAGCGGTCCGGATGTGTCGCGTGAGGGCGTTCAGCGTGACATTCTACCCATTGTGGAAGGTTCCACGGTTATGACTAAGTACGGCCCCGTTAAAACGGATTATATTTTGTTTATGGCGGCAGGGGCGTTCCATGTGGCCAAACCTTCGGATCTGATTCCAGAGCTTCAGGGACGCTTCCCGATTCGTGTTGAGTTAAACAGCCTCAGCCTGGATGAGTTTGTATCGATCTTGACAGAACCGCAGAATGCACTGACGAAGCAGTATGTCGATCTGCTGCGTACCGAGAATATCGAGATCGAATTCTCGGATGAAGCCATTCGGGAGATCGCCAAGTTGGCTGAGTCGGTTAACCAGAATACAGAAAATATTGGGGCCCGCAGGCTGCATACCATTCTGGAGAAGCTTTTGGAAGACTTGTCTTTTGAAGCACCTGAACTTACGCTGGAGCATATGATCATTACACCGGAGTACGTACGTGAGAAGTTAAACGATATTGCAACAGATCGTGATTTAAGCCAGTATATTCTTTAAACTGCAGATTATTGTGTTCAATACGAGCTGCGGTATCATCTACAGTAGTTACTAGCAGCAAAACGAAGGGTATGGACTGAAGAACAGTGAGCATCTATCAAACATGATTCTGTATTAACCTGCAGATCATGCTGTGTTAGATGCTGTGTTTTTCGGTACAGCCCTTTTATTTTTATAGTGGTATAACAGTTTCTTGTGAATAGACCGATAAAGAGGGGAGATGCAAATTAGACCGGAAAATAGGACTTGTGCCGCATAAACATCGTTATAAAGGGTAGCGGATTAGTGGGTATTCCCATTTTATCCATCCATCTATTTCCATTAAAAGAATTTTAATTATTTAAATCTTAATCTTCATTCAATATAGAGATTGGAAAAACTTGCGCATTTGCGCAAAATGCTGTTTGGTGGAATTGGAAGCGGAGATCAATTGTTTTAGACAGCGAAATGAGTATTCATCTGTGTAATTGTTAAGAAAGTGTTGAGAAATAAATTTTAGAATCTGTCTTTTCCTGTACATAAAATGGCGAGATAAACAGAAATGACTTCGAGTAATTACAGCTGATTGATGGCTTGAAACCTTAATGTGACGGTAAAAAATGCTAAAGTTAACAACCGATATTGCTTTTACAACAGTGTGAAATTGAATCAATTAATAATGAAACGCAGACTGTAAAAATGAGTTTTATTTTAAGAATGTGTAAGGGTGCACTGCAGCAATATTAACACATTTTTGATTTGGGACTGAATATTTACGAAAAAAATCAAAATTTGCAGAAAATACACAAAAAGCTCTCTCTTTCAGAAAAGATAGGGCTTTTTTCTTATTGTAATATATCCCAAACTCGAAGAAACTTATGTTATACGACAACATCAGAGTTAATTCTACTTAAGTCCTAGAAAACCGTGTAAAGACGAATGTTTTTGTCGAAAAAACATTATCATTTTCGCGTGAAAAGATTCAATCTTTTTCCATAAATACTAAAGAGAGGAGGGATATTGTGAATCTTTTGAATGATATCAGCTTTAAAAGATTACAAGGTGCACTCGATGCGTCGAACATCAGACAACGAACGATAGCGGACAACATTGCGAATGCCGATACCCCGTATTTTAAGCGCTCGGACGTTTCTTTCGAAGAAATGTTACAGGGACAGATGAACGGTGATCAGCCTGTTCTTAAAGGCAAAGTAACGGATCCAAGGCATTTTGTCATAGGTCCTTCCTCTTCTGTACCGACACCAGTAGTTAATATGGACCAGTCCACTTCCATGAATAACAACCAGAATAATGTGGACATCGATAGAGAGATGAGCCTTCTGGCGGATAATCAATTGCGTTACAGTGCTTATATCCAGCAAGTGAACGAACAGATCAAAATGATGCGAGTTGGCGTAGAAGGGAGATAACAGCGTTGAATATTAGCAGCAGTTTTGGAATCAGTGCTTCGGCTCTAACTGCGCAGCGTTTGAGGATGGACGTGATTTCTTCCAACATTGCCAATGCAGAGACTACACGCGCGAGCATGTCAAACGGGGTTGCAGTTCCGTACAAAAGGAAAATGGTGGTGCTTGAACCGAACAAAACGTCCTTTGGTACGATGCTGCAGAACCAGATGCGGGGCGGTGGCTCAGGTGATGGTGTCAGAGTAACCGAAATTCGAGAGGATCAGTCACCACTCAAACCGGTCTATGATCCAACACACCCTGATGCGAACGCAGAAGGTTATGTGTTTATGCCTAATGTGGATATTGCAAAAGAGATGGTCGATATGATCTCCGCTTCGCGTTCCTATGAGGCTAACGTAACTGCACTGAATTCAACCAAAGCCATGATTTCTAAAGCATTGGAGATTGGAAGAGCTTAAACTGCAGCATCCTTCGACAAATAAACAAAACGGGAGATAAGGGGAGGGACATTCATGATTCAGAACAATATGTTCAGCACACAAGGAGTGCAGCCGCTGCAGATGAAGAGCACTGCCGAAAATAAACCATCTACACCAGCCGAAAGCATTCAGAGCTTCGGTACATACTTACAAAATGCTTTGGGGTCTGTCGCCGCACAGGAGACCCAAGCACATGAAATGTCAAATCAATTTTTGGTAGGCAAAGCGAATGTAGATCAGGTGATGATCGCTTCGGAACAAGCTCTGCTGGGTCTGCAGCTTACCACTCAAGTGCGAAACAAAGTGGTTGAGGCTTATCAGGAGATTATGCGTACGCAGTTGTAAAGGATCGTTTGCGCAGACAGCAGCGCTGATCATAATGACAAGCAGCTGCGAAGCTGCTCTTGACACAGGCCAATGGAACGCTAACGCTTGTGCAAGGACGGACTAAGCAAAGTTTCGGATGGGGTGACAGAGTGAATGAGAGAATTGCCCAGTACAGGGATAAGGCATCACAGTACTGGAATAGCTTTAGCAAGAAGCAGAAAACATTATTTATTTCTACCTTCCTATTTCTGATTTTGGCCGCAGTGGTTCTCACCATGCAGTTATCCAAAACGGAATATGAGGTTGCGTTCACTGACTTAAATGCAAGTGATTCGGCTGGTGTAATCAATTATCTGAACTCTTCCAATATTCCATACAAACTGAGCGCGGACGGAAAAAGTATTTCTGTGCCCAGTACGGATGTTGCACTGACCAAAGTAAATATCGGTTCACAAGGTATCATTCAAAATGGTTCACTTGGTTATAAAGCATTTGAGAGTTCATCATCTCCGATCGGTATGACAGACAAAGAGTTTGATGTGAAATATAACAATGCTTTAAATGGAGAAGTTGAGAAACTGCTTCAGCGTATGCAGGGCATCCAGGATGCCAAAGTCCTTGTTAACATGCCTAAAGATAATATCTTTGCCGGTCTGGAAGAGCAGGATAAAGCCTCAGCTTCCGTCGCACTGCAGTTCAAACCGGGGTATCATCCGAATCAGGCGGCTGTAGACGGATACTTTAACTTAGTTAAAACAGCTGTTCCAAATCTTCCGATCGAGAATATTACCATCACGAATACGGATGAAGCTGAACTCATTCCGACGGCTCGCGGTGGCAGTGGCGGCTTGTCATCTGAAGTGCAGGAAAACATGGCTCTACAGAAAAAGTTCGAGAGTGATGTAAGAAACAACGTAAAGCAGTTCCTTTCCAACATCGTAGGCGAGGATAAAGTTAACGTACTTGTTGCTTCCAAACTAAACTTTGATAAAGTGACCAGTAAAGAAAATCTCGTTACACCTGTTGATCAAGAGAACATGAAGGGAATCGAAATCAGTGTGCAGCAGATTCAGAAGAGTTACACCGGCGGGGGAAGCCCAACAGGTGGTGTTGCAGGAACCGGCCAACAGGACGTTCCAGGTTATCCGTCTTCGGATTCCAACAGCAATGCAAACTCAGAAGAATCATCAAGCACAATTAACTATGAAGTGAATCGGATTGCCAAAGATATCATTTCAAGCCCATATACTGTAAAAGACTTAACCATCAATGTGGCTGTTGAACCACCTGCAGGACAAACGGAACTGCAGCAGCCGGTTAAAGATGCGATTGAAAATATTCTGGTTAACATCGTTCGAGCTTCATTGGCAGATTCAGGCACTACAATAACTGACGCAGACCTGACAAAGAAAGTTTCAGTTATGTCACAAGGTTTTGCGACAGCTGCAGATACGAACACAGGCTTCCAGCTAACACCTGCAATGATGTGGGGTGGCGGTGCTTTGATAGCAGTACTGATCGCTGCGGTCGTTATTTTGTTAGTACGTCGTCGTCGTAAACAAAATGAATTTGAAGAAGAGGAAGATATTCCGCTTCCAGTAGCAACAGAGTTCCCGTCCATAACACTGGACAGTGTGACGAACGAAAGTCAGGTGCGCAAACAATTGGAGAGTTTGGCTAAGAAAAAGCCGGACGAATTCGTCAATCTGCTGCGTACGTGGCTGGCTGACGAATAGAGGTGAACACATTGGCAAAAGCAGGCAGTGCAGGATTGACTGGCAGACAAAAAGCAGCAATATTGTTGATTACACTAGGTCCGGAAGTGTCTGCTCAAATCTTCAAACATCTGCGTGACGAGGAAATTGAGCAGCTCACGTTGGAAATTGCCAACGTGCGCAAGGTTGATGCATCCGAAAAAGACATGATTATGTCCGAGTTTCATCAGATTTGTTTGGCACAGGAGTACATCTCTCAAGGGGGGATTACCTACGCCAAAGAAATTTTGGAGAAAGCACTCGGTTCCACCAAAGCGCTTGAAGTTATCAATCGTTTGACAGCTACGCTCCAGGTCAGACCTTTCGATTTTGCCCGTAAAGCAGATCCGAATCAGATTTTGAACTTTATTCAGAACGAAAGCCCGCAAACGATCGCGCTCGTACTATCTTATCTGCAATTCGAGCAGGCCGCGGCTATTTTGTCTTCCCTCCCGCAGGAAAAGCAGGCAGATGTGGCTCGCAGAGTTGCGGTAATGGACAGCACTTCACCAGAAGTCATTTCACAGGTAGAGCGAGTGCTGGAGCAGAAATTGTCATCTACCGTGACCCAGGATTATACGAATGCAGGCGGCATCGAATCCATCGTTCAGATATTGAATGGTGTCGACCGAGGGACGGAGCGTACGATTCTGGATTCCCTCGAGATTCAGGACCCGGAACTTGCAGAAGAAATCAAAAAACGGATGTTTGTTTTCGAAGATATTGTCAATGTGGACGATCGTTCCATTCAACGTATTATCCGGGATATCGACAATGCCGACCTGCAGCTGGCACTCAAAGTGGCGAGCGAAGAAGTGCGTGAAGCTGTATTCCGTAATATGTCGAAACGGATGTCTGAAACATTCAAAGAAGAGATGGAATTCATGGGCCCTGTGCGGCTTCGTGATGTGGAGGAAGCTCAGACACGTATCGTAGGTACGATCCGCAGACTGGAAGAGTCCGGTGAGATCATTATCGCACGTGGTGGAGGAGATGATATCATTGTCTAATTTGATTAAATCTTTCCAGTATGTCCCGGTTGAAGATCATAAAAAGCTCGAGAATCATCATCATTATGCGGGTGAAGAAGAGACGGGGATGCATGGGGATGGCGAGGCCATCTCCGAAGCAGAAGTACTTCGGGCACGTGTGGATGAAGAGACGGAACGTCTCACTGCTGAAATGCTGGAAGATGCCAAGGAGTTTGCGGAAAAGCAGGTGCGCGAAGCTTCGGAAGAAGCGGAACGAATGCTTCAGGAGGCCCGAGAACAGATTGATCGCTGGTGGCAGGAGCAGCGAGAGCAGGATGAACATCTGACAGAAGCTCTCCGTGCCCAAGGTTTTCAACAAGGGTTCGAAGAAGGACAAGCACAAGCTGAACTGGATCTCCAGGTGAGGATCGAAGAGATGATGAAAGAAGCGCAATTAGTGCTTCAGGAAGCGTATACTGCCAAAGACCAGATTATTCAGGAAGCAGAGCCTTTTCTTGTTGATCTTGCGTGCGGTATTGCAGAGAAAGTTATAGATAAACAGCTTACTGTAGAGCCTGAACATACACTGGAACTGATCCGTCAGAGCTTGTCCAGGAAAAGAGAACAAGGCCAGATCACACTCTGTGTCGCGCCGGAACAGTTTTCATTTGTACAAGCTGCTAGGGAAGAACTGGCGCTTTCCATTGATTCGCAAGCAGATCTGCAAATTTTGCCAGATGCTACGGTTAAAGATAAAGGCTGTGTTATCCGTTCTTCATTTGGAAGTGTGGATGCAAGAATTGATACGCAGCTCGCCGAGATTAAAAAAGAACTGATCCGCATAGCACTTGAGGATGAGGAGCGAAGAAATCAACATGAAGGTTCTTAGTTCACAGCGTTATATGGAACATCTGCGGCAGTTTGACCCTGTGCGTATAAACGGCAAAGTGACGCAGGTCATCGGTTTGATGGTGGAGTCAGAGGGACCTGATGCCAGTATCGGCGATGTATGTTACATCTATCCGGGCAAATCTGCCAAGCCCCTGCAGGCTGAAGTCGTAGGGTTTCGAGATAACAAAGTGCTGCTTATGCCGCTGGGAGAACTTCAATCCATCGGTCCTGGGTGCGACGTAGTGGGAACAGGCAAACCGTTAGGTGTTCAGGTCGGGTCAGAGCTGCTGGGGAAAGTACTCGATGGACTGGGGCAGCCGCTTGACGGTTCACTGCTGCCATCCAGAATGCCGACGTATTCTACTTCTAACACACCTGTAAATCCGATGGACAGACCGCGTGTGCTTGAAACGATGAGCGTTGGTGTAAGAGCGATCGACGGTTTACTCACAGTAGGAAAAGGACAGCGGGTCGGCATATTTGCTGGTTCAGGTGTTGGTAAAAGTACGTTAATGGGCATGATTGCTCGCAATACCGCAGCGGATGTGAATGTGATCGCTCTGGTGGGTGAACGTGGACGCGAGGTTCGTGACTTTATCGAGCGAGATTTAGGCCCGGAAGGATTGGAACGATCTGTAGTCATCGTGGCAACATCAGATCAGCCCGCCTTGATTCGAATCAAGGGAGCGGTTATTGCAACGACGATTGCGGAGTATTTCCGTGACCGGGGCATGAACGTCATGTTAATGATGGATTCCGTTACTCGTTACGCTATGGCTCAGAGGGAAGTGGGTTTGGCTGTAGGTGAACCACCGGCGATGAGAGGTTATACACCTTCTGTTTTTGCAAGCCTGCCGAAACTGCTTGAGCGTGCGGGGACTGGTCCCACAGGGTCCATTACAGCCTTTTACACTGTACTGGTTGATGGAGACGACATGAACGAGCCGATTGCAGACGCAGTCAGGGGGATCTTGGACGGTCACATTGTGCTGAATCGCGCCATAGCTAATAAGGGCCATTTCCCTGCGATCGATGTGCTTGCAAGTATCAGCCGTGTGATGAAGGACATCGCTCCTGAAGAGCAGATTGATGCGGTTAACAATATGAAACGGTTGATGGCGGTGTACAAAGAATCGGAAGATTTGATCAATATCGGTGCTTACCAGCGAGGATCAAACGCAGCCATCGATGAAGCGATGGATCAGATTGACCATATCTGGAATTTTACAAAGCAAAAAGTGGATGAAAAAGTGACGCTAAGTGAAGTGCAGGAGCGTTTGATTCTTGAATTCGCAAGGAGATGAATGGGTAAACGATGAAATTTCGATATCATTTCCAGAAGGTTGTTGACCTGAAAAGCAATGAGAAGACACAGGCAGAATGGATGTTATCTACAGCCATTGGCAAACTTCAGACAGAAGAAGAACATCTGCTGCAGTTGATTAATGATCGAAATAATCTGATGGATATTATCCAATCTGCCACGGAGAACTGTGCTTCCGTATCCAGTTTGCAGGAAATGCAGCGATATGCTTATCACCTTGACGAGTGCATATCGCGTAAGAACAGTGATGTCAAGCATGCTCGGGTCAATGTGCAGCGGAATCAGAGCTTTTTAAATGGCAAAGTCATTGATGAAAAAGTGTGGCTTGGAGCGAGAGATAAGGCCAAAATCAGATTTCAACAGGAGATGCTCCTCCGGGAACAGAATGATCTGGACGAGATGGCTACTGTACGCTTCGCTGCCAAAGCCGGACGAGCGAATTGATGTGAGCCGGGCGCGAAGTTGTCTCGTGAAGGAGGAATGAACGGTGGCTGTAAAAGACACTGATATCGAAAAAGAATCCGGGAGCGGATGGGAAAAGTTTCTCATGATTTCAATCCCGATCGTATTTACCGTAGTGCTGCTTGGTGTACTGCTTACACTGTTTAACGTGGATATTCGGAATAATGCTCTCGAACTTGCCAATAAAATCCCTTTTGTCAAGAACTGGGTGCCTGAACCGGTTCTGGACCCTGAGAAGGAGAAACTGAAAAACTCCGAGAAGCAGGTAGAGAGCGCTGAAGCAACGATTGAAAAGCTGAAATCTCAAGTTACAGCTAAAGAAACAGAGCTCAAAGCAGCCAAAGAAGCTGCAGCTGCAGAGACGCAGAAAACAGCTGATTTGCAGAAGAAATTGGATGAAGCCAAACAAACAGCTGAAACCGCTGCAGCTGCACAACCTGAAAGCGAAAGTGACTATCAGAAGCAGATTAAAAGTTTGGCTAAGATGTATGCGGATATGAGTCCGAGTAAAGCTGCACCGATTTTGCAAAATATGACGAATGAAGAAATGGTGCTCATGTTAAATGCGATGCAGTCGACTGCCCGGACGAAAGTGCTGGAGAAGATGGACCCCAAGACGGCAGCGGATGTAACCATGTTAATGAAGGATGCGAAACCTTCAGGCGATCTTGCCCTGGATGCGCTCCAATCCAGATTAAAGAAGGAAACAGCAGCAGCTTCAACGACTACAGGAACGAACAGCAAGAATTTGGATAAAACCCAGTTGAGTCAGACTTTTGCCTCTATGTCTGCATCCAGCGGTGCTAAATTGCTGCTCGAAACGTATAAAATAAGTCCGGATAAAACACTGACTATACTGAATTCAGTAAATGATGCCACTCGTTCACAACTTCTTGAGAATATGTCGAAGGAAGACTCGGTTGAAACAGCCAAAGTTTTGAATCGGCTGATGGGCAATAAGTAAGGATACGGACGTGAATGCATAGAGGGGAGGTGAAAAAATGTCACTCGTATATCAAATGAACTCTACAGCTCCGGCTAAAACTTCCGGTTCAGCTTCGTCATCTGGATCACAATCAAGCGGTCCCGTTACGGAAACAGGTGGTGAGTTTCTGCAGACACTGGCACAGTCCATGGCTGGAGGAACTGGTGAAGGTGAGACAGCGAATAGTACAGCAGCCAAATCCGCTTCTCCGTTTATGTTTACATTTGCTTCAGAACAAGAAGGAGAAAACACATCTTTAACTGACACGTTAACCTCACTCTTTGCTGATGGTGATGCGTTGGGTTTAAGTGATAAGCTGAAAAAGCTGTTCGGTGATCTTGATGCTCTGGATGAAGCTTTGGAAAATGATCCATCACTGCTTGCAGGTCTCCAAACGTTGATCCAGCAAGTGTATGCTTTGTTGGGTAAAGGGGCTGACAGCAATCAGCAAGCATCTGCAGGCGAAACTGTTTCCAATTCGGATGATACCGTTAACGCTGCTTCTGCCGCTGATTTGTCTCAACATCCTGCTGCAATTCGTTTTGTTCTACAGGATGTGTTGACTCAATTGGCAGCGAAAGTTCAACATCCGAATCGTGCTGTAGTGGAGCTTGCACCTGAATTCAAACAGCTGCTTCAGGACCTTCAAACTCAGCTGCAAAAAGCTGGAGTTGAAACGGAAGACAAGAAAGGCTGGTCTGAACTGAAATCGATACTGGATACGATCTCTGTCATGAAGGACCAGACTGTTCTAGTAGAAGCCAAAGCAGGGCCGAATACAGCTAAAGCGGATGCAGCGCCAGTTTCCAGTGCAGATGTAGAGATTCAACAAGGCGGAATTGTAACTGCAGGAGAACTTTCCTTACGAAGCTCGGGCACAACCGCAGGCAAACCGGCCCAGCCTGTGATGCAGGCCTCGCTTTTTGCTAAGGAAATGACGCAATTTGTGGTGGATAAACTCGATATCGTGCAGCAGAAAGGGTTCTCCGAGGCAACAATCTCACTTCGTCCTGAACATTTGGGGAAATTGGATGTGCAGATTACGTTACAAAACGGGCAGTTGGTCGCCAGGTTCATGACAGAACATGTCATGGCGAAAGACATGCTTGAACAGCAGATGATGCAGCTGCGTTCCTCGCTGCAGTCTCAAGGCATTCAGGTAGAACGTCTGGAAGTAACTCAGAACAGCTCGCTAGGGTCCGAGATGTATCAGGATGGCGGTCGTCAGCAAGGTAATCAATCGCAGCAGCAGAGGCGTTCACGTGAGCGGGGAGAACATACGGATGAAGCCGTAACCGCAGCCGGACTTCAGGAAGAGCTGCGCAGCTGGCGCAGTGAACAAGTAGAAGGCGGCGAAATGCAGCGCGATTCATTCAGTGCAGAGGCTTAAAGAGGAATGAGGTGAATATATGGCAAACGAAATTGTTTCTACTAATAATGTTTGGCCAAACTACTCGGCTGCGAATAAAGCGACAACCAGCGCTGCAACCAAAGAGCTTGGTAAGGATCAGTTTCTCAAAATCTTGATCACCCAGCTGCAGAATCAGGACCCGATGCAGCCAATGGAAGATAAAGAATTTATTGCTCAGATGGCTCAATTCAGTTCAGTGGAGCAGCTGGTAAACATTTCTTCACAGCTTAAAACATTGAATCAGTCACTTGGGGCCGTATCAGGCATGATTGGCATGGAGATCAGTTGGCTCTCTTCTGATAAAGCAGACAGTGGTGCACTTCGTCAAGGTATTGTTGACTCTATTGTTGTGCGCGACGGTGTGCAGTACGCGAAAGTAGGCAAGGACGAAATCAAGCTGGATGAAATTATTCAAGTGAACCGTGCGAAGCAGGATGAAGAAGAGAAAACGCCTGTGCAGGATGTGCAAAACGTACAGGATGGTGCTGCGGGTTCTAATGTAAGCGAGCCATCGGATGTAAAAGACGAGGCAAGTGAGTCTGAAGATCGTGAGCAGACGGTATGAGTGATCGTATAACGGTTGGACAATTGTATACTGGACCCGTTACTCCAAATATGCTTCGCAAACCCCAACAGGGAGAAGTCTCCAGTGCCCCCGCTAAACCTTTTGCGCAGGTGCTTGAAGATAATCTTTTGAAACTCAGCAACCATGCGGCCAAGCGACTGGAACAGCGTGGGATTGAGTTGAAAACAGAGCAGATGAAGCAGATTGGTTCGGCACTCGATAAAGCTGCCGCCAAGGGAGCTAAAGAGTCTCTGATTTTGATGCAGGATATGGCCTTTATCGTTAATGTTAAAAATCGCACTGTTGTTACTGCGATGGATAGCGAAAGTATGAAAGACAATGTCTTCACTCAGATCGATAGTGCTGTCATTATTTCTTAGCCGGCTGGCCCTTCTCGGGAGCCGGAATGCCGCTGACCGACTGATGCGGCAACCAATTTAAGGCTGGGAGGATTTAATAAAATGTTGAAATCGATGTACTCAGGCGTTTCCGGGATGCGGGGTTTTCAAACCAAGCTGGATGTCATTGGTAATAATATTGCGAACGTAAATACGGTTGGATTTAAAGGAAGCCGAGTGATGTTCAAGGATATTATGAGCCAAACGACTTCAGGCGTCACTGCTCCAACGGATACTCCATCGGGTGGTGTTAACGCGCAGCAGATTGGCCTAGGTGTGTCGGTAGGTTCCATTGACACGTTACACTTGGCAGGCAGTCCTATGACTACAAATAGACCTACTGACCTTCGCATTAATGGAGATGGATTTTTTCTGGTTCGTCTGAGTGAGGACCAAGAGGTGCCATACTTGACACGTGCAGGTAACTTTACGCTTGATGCAGATCGCAACTTGGTTACTTCTGATGGTTTGTTTGTAGTGGATAGCGGTGGAGGAAACATCCAGATTGGAGATGATGTCGTTTCATTCACGATTGGTCAGGATGGAACGATCAACCAAACGATGGCTGACGGAACAAATGAGGCTGGCGTACAGATTGGCATCGGTAAGGTTGTGAATCCGTCGGGTCTGGAGAAGGTTGGCGGCAACTTGTATCGCATGACAACGAACGCCAATCCGGATGGTGCGCTTGAGCCTGTGACGGCAAATAATGCAGAAGAAGGTACAGGAGCTATTATCCCCGGTCAGCTGGAAATGTCCAATGTAGACTTGACAAACGAGTTTACCGAAATGATTGTGGCACAGCGTGGTTTCCAAGCGAACTCCCGGATCATTACAACATCAGACGAAGTGCTTCAAGAGGTCGTTAACCTGAAACGTTAATAACTGATTAGTAATTTTGAAATGGTGGGGGAGCTTGCTCCTCCACTCTGATTGAGGGGGCTTAGCATGATTTCAGTTACGCGGTTAAATGGTTCTCCCATGTGGTTAAATGCGCTGATGGTCGAGATCGTGGAAGAGACGCCGGACACGTATATTACTCTGGTAACGGGAAAAAGACTGATCGTTCTTGAAAAGGCCGATGAAGTGATTTCCAAAATCAAAGAATACAACCGTGAAATTGGAGTTCAGGCAGCCACGATCAAAGTGCAGCAAACGGAGGAGTCCTGATGAAAAAGATGATGCCCTGGGTTGCAACGATACTGCTTGCAATCACACTCATTGTGGTCGTAGTTTTTGTATTTTTGCAGGGACAGAACAAGAACGACAATACACATACAGCGGCGGCTGCTGAAGAAAAGAAGATGACTGCGGATGAAATTGTAGAGGTTTCATCAGAGCTGGGAGACATTAAAACGAATCTGGCCGATACAGATCGGATCGTAATGGTAAGTTTCTCCTTCAAGTTATCGGATAAGAAAGCCAAAGAAGATTTTGAGAAAATTAAAGACATTATTGTGAAGCCAATTATTATTCAGACGCTTGTCGACACCAAGCCTGAGGAATTGTCTACGGCAAAAGGCCGGATCCAATTCAACGAGAGATTAACAGGGTTGATCAATGAAACTTTACCTGAAGGAAAATTGAGCAGCACGAGTTTTTCATCTTTTGTAATGACACCATTGTAGTGAACAGAACAAGCTGTAGACCTGTAAGGGGGTGAGAACATGGTGGATGTATTATCACAGAATGAGATTGACGCCCTATTAGCAGCCCTTTCTTCAGGCGAAATGGACGCCGAGGAATTGAAAAAGGAAGAAACTCAGAAAAAAATCAGAGCATATGATTTTAAGCGGGCAGTTCGTTTCTCTAAGGATCATATTCGCAGTCTGACTCGTATTCACGAAAACTTTGCGCGTTTTCTCACCACTTATTTTTCGGCCCAGCTGCGGACGTTCGTTCAGATTAATGTCGTGCAGGTAGAACAGTTGCCTTATGACGAATTTATCCGTTCTATTCCCAAGATGACGATTTTGAACATTTTCGAAGCAGAGCCATTACAGGGACGAATGGTAATGGAGGTTCACCCCAACGTGGGATATGCGATGCTTGACCGTCTGCTTGGAGGTACCGGTAGTGCTCCGACCAAAATTGCAAGCATGACGGAGATTGAAACAACAATTATGGAGCGGATATTCAGCCGTGCATTCGAAAGTTTGCAGGAAGCGTGGAAGACGGTACTGGATATCTCGCCAAGAATGGAAGCACTGGAGACGAATCCGCAGTTTATGCAGATTGTTTCTCCCAATGAGACCATTGCCTTGATCTCGCTCAGCACCAAAATCGGCGATACGACGGGCATGATCAACTTGTGTATACCGCATGTCGTTCTTGAGCCTATAATGTCCCGGTTATCAACGCATCAGTGGTTTGTTTCGGAGAAGAAAACGAGAGCTCCGGAAGAGTACGAAGTGCTGAGAACTCGTGTGAACAAAGCCAAATTACCTGTAGTAGCCGAACTTGGTGAATCCAGAATTTCGATAGCCGAGTTTTTGGGATTATCGGTTGGCGATGTCATTACGCTCAATAAACCGGTGGAAGAGGGGCTTTCCATTAAAGTTGGTGACAGGCTGAAGTATATCGGCAGTCCGGGAACCATTAAGGACCGTGTGGCTGTGCAAATAGATCAAGTTGTCACCGAAGGAGTTGAAGAATTTGACGAGTAAGGATTATTTATCCCAGGAAGAGATCGATGCTTTGCTTCGGCAATCGGAATCGATAGCGAGTTCAGAACCCGCTCAGAAAACGGTAGATGACTTTCTGACCGAACTGGAACAGGATGCCTTGGGGGAGATTGGCAACATTACATTTGGCAGTGCGGCAACGGCGTTGTCCACGCTGCTGGGCCTTAAAGTGGATATTACTACACCTAAAGTATCGATCATAAGCCGGACGCAGTTCGAGGAGGCATTTCCTAAACCGCATGTTGCTGTTCATGTGAATTACGTCGATGGATTCGAGGGCATTAACTCACTGGTTATTAAAAAGAGAGACGCACAGATTATTGCGGACTTGATGCTCGGCGGTGAAGGTAATCCGGCTGATGAAGAGCTGAACGAAATTCATATCAGTGCAGTGCAGGAAGCAATGAACCAAATGATGGGTTCTTCTGCTACATCCATGTCGACGATTTTCAACCGTTTTGTCAATATCTCTCCTCCGGGGATTGATATTCTCAACTTGGAAAGCGGAGAGGGCGTTACTAATCTGCCACCAGATGAAACGCTCATACAAGTTTCGTTCCGTCTATTAGTGGGCGATCTGATTGATTCGAATCTGATGCAGCTGCTTCCAGTACCTTTCGCCAAAAACATGGTGGATATGTTAATAGGAGGAGCTCAGGAGTCAACATCCAGTGCACCTGCAGCTGCAGCGCCTGAGCCTGAGCCGACACCAGTACCAACACCTCCAGCCGCCGCACCAGCGCCGCCACCGGTTATGGAGCAGCAGATGCCTCCACAAGCTCCACAGCAGCCTGCTCAGGACTATAGTGGATACGGACAAGCTCCGATGGGGGCGCCTCCACAGCAGCCATACGGAATGCCTCCACAGCAGCCATATGGCATGCCGCCGCAGCAGCCGTACAGTATGCCGCCGCAGCCAGCTTACGGTGAGCCGCAGCACTACGGTGGTGTACCTAATAGGAATGTGAATGTACAGCCTGTTCAGTTTGCCAATTTGCAAAATGGGACTTATGGCCAGGTAGACGAGAACAATTTGAATTTATTGATGGACATTCCCCTTAAGGTCACCGTAGAATTAGGAAGGACCCAGAAGCAAATTAAAGATATATTGGAGTTATCACAAGGTTCGATTGTCGAACTGGATAAGTTGGCTGGTGAACCTGTCGATATCCTAGTTAATAACAAGCTGATTGCCAAAGGAGAAGTTGTGGTCATTGATGAGAACTTTGGTGTTCGTGTTATAGATATCGTAAGCCAATGGGACCGAATTCAGAAATTACAATAAGCACAATCTAGGGAGGATTTGAACCAACATGGCAAACCGAATTTTAGTCGTAGACGACGCTGCATTTATGAGAATGATGATCCGGGACATTTTGTCCAAAAATGGGTATGAAGTCGTAGGAGAAGCACCAGATGGGGCACAGGCAGTTGAGAAGTTCAAGGAACTTCGTCCAGATCTGATTACAATGGATATTACAATGCCTGAGATGGACGGTATTGCTGCATTGAAAGAAATCAAAAAAATCGATGCAAACGCAAAAGTAATTATGTGTTCTGCAATGGGACAGCAGGCGATGGTAATTGACGCCATTCAAGCGGGTGCCAAAGATTTCATCGTTAAACCTTTCCAATCTGATCGGGTTATCGAAGCAATCAGCAAAACACTGGGAGCTTAAGAAACATGTTGATGGCTCAGGGTGATACTCCAGAACCAGCTGGCGCGGGAATCAATTATTATTTACAGCTTGTATGGGTGATTGTTGTCCTGGCCGTCATCCTGGTTCTTATCGTCTATCTGATTCGATTTTTGAACAAACGGAATCAGCAGTGGTTTCGAAGCGGAACCGTTCGCATTTTGGGCGGGGTCGGATTAGGACAAAACAAGTCTTTGCAAATTCTGGAGATTGGCGGAAACGTTTATTTGATTGGTGTGGGCGAGAATATACAGCTGCTGGATAAGGTCTCGGATTTGGAAGAAGCGCAGAAAATTATAGATTCTTTTGAACGAGACGCTGCTGCGCAGCAGGGCAGCCTTTCACCTATCATTGCCAAGCTCACTCAGCGGCTTCGCAAAGATGAACCGCCTCGGGAAATGGAAATTGAGGACACCGCTTCTTTTCATGAGATGTTCGAATCCAAACTTCGGCAGATGCCAAACCGTAAAGAGAAGATGGAGAAGCTCCTGGATCAAGACAATACTACAGATCGGTCGAGGGATTCATGAAGAAAAAGATTTGGTTAGCGTGTTGTTTCATAGGACTTATCAGCCTGGCATCCGTTACGGTGGCTTTTGCCGAGCCGATTCCTAACATTGATATTCAAATAGGAAACGGTGACGGCAGCACGCCAAGTACAAGTTCATTGTCCATCATTTTATTAATTACAGTGCTCAGTATAGCGCCAGCATTGCTGGTACTGATGACCAGTTTTACCCGCATCGTTATCGTGCTTGGTTTTGTCCGGACCTCACTCGGAACGCAGCAAATGCCTCCGAATCAGGTATTGGTTGGTCTTGCACTTTTTCTGACACTTTTTATTATGTCGCCAACGCTGTCTTCTATTAATCAGGTTGCACTGCAGCCTTATCTTAAGGGAGATTTAACACAAACGCAGGCGCTTGAAAAGGCAGCAGATCCGATCAAGAAATTTATGTTTACGCACACGCGTGAGAAGGATATTATGCTGTTCATGAAATACAATCAGTCGGAACAGCCCAAATCGTATCAGGATATTCCGATTACAGTGATGGTACCGGCGTATGCAATCAGTGAGCTTAAAACAGCTTTCCAGATGGGATTCATGATTTTTATTCCTTTCCTGGTGATCGACATTGTTGTGGCGAGTACGCTCATGGCCATGGGTATGATGATGCTTCCCCCGGTTATGATCTCATTACCTTTTAAAATACTGCTCTTTGTGCTGGTAGACGGGTGGTATCTGGTAGTCAAGTCACTGTTGCTGAGTTTTAACACTTGAACCGGAGAGTTAAAGGAGGACGGTCATGACTTCGGAGTTTATTATCGGTCTGGCCGGAAAAGCGGTATACACGTCATTGCTGGCCAGTGCACCTATGCTTATTCTAGCTCTGGTTGTAGGACTTTTAATTAGTATTTTCCAAGCAACGACTCAAATTCAGGAGCAGACTCTGGCCTTTGTGCCTAAAATTATTGCTGTACTCTTAGCGGTACTTTTATTTGGGCCCTGGATTTTGAATATACTCATCGATTTTACGTATAACATACTCGACAATCTATATAGATACATAGGGTAGGCTTTAGCCGATGGAGACATTGCTGCAAAGTTTCCCTGTCGCTCTGCTTATGTTTTGTCGAATAGCCTCATTTTTTGTAACTGCACCAGTCTTTTCAGCTCGAAATGTACCTGCTTCGTTTAAGGTAGGGATCTCTGCCTTTGTTACGCTTACGGTATATATGTCGTTTGGCATTCATCAGACCGTTCCAACCGACTTGAGCTACATCTTATTGATTATCAGAGAAATTCTGATAGGCCTGCTTCTGGGTTTTGTTGCCTATCTTTTGATGACGGCAGTCCAGACAGCGGGGGCGTTTATTGATATCCAGATTGGTTTCGGTATAGCGAATGTGTATGACCCGATGACAGGTGCTTCTGCGCCGCTAACAGGTAACTTTAAATATGCTTTTGCTGTGCTTTTATTTCTGACTATGAACGGACATCACTACCTGCTGGACGGGATTGTATACAGTTATCGATGGATTCCGCTCTCCAACGTGTTCTTTTTGAAGATGGCAGATGGAAGTGTTGCAGAGTTTCTTGTACGAACATTAGGAGAATCGTTCATGCTGGCTTTCCAGATGGCAGCTCCGATCGTGGTCGCGCTGTTTCTGACAGATGTAGGATTGGGCTTTTTAGCAAAAACGGCTCCACAGTTTAACGTATTTGCTGTAGGTATGCCGCTCAAGGTGCTCGTTGGAATTGCTATTTTGCTTCTGCTGGTGCCCAGTTTTGCCTTTGTGTTTGGCCAATTGTTCGAGGTGATGTTCCGGTCGATGGAAAAACTGCTTGGAACGATCGGACAACGGCCGGGATGAGTGAAATGGAGGACAGGATTCAGATGAAACTTCAACTCGACCTCCAGTTATTTTCAGGGGAGAAGACGGAGAAAGCGACCCCGAAAAAGCGACAGGATACACGGAAAAAGGGCCAGGTCGTCAAAAGTATGGAGTTATCGGGTGCTTCGATTCTCCTGTTCACATTTCTCATCATGATGATCTTCAGTACGTTCTATAAAGAACGTATGGTCAGGTTGTTTACGGATATTTTCATTAATCGGCTCAGCCTGGAGATTACCGAAGAAAATGTGATGGCACTGATGATACGTTACGGGATTGAAGTGATGCTTTTACTCGCTCCTGTTTTGCTTGGCGCAGCTTTGATTGCATTAATTGTAAATTACATGCAGGTGGGGTTCCTTCTTATTGGTGAGGGTTTAAAACCGAAGCTTGAGAAATTAAATCCAATTAAAGGTTTTAAAAACATCTTCTCCCTTCGTTCGTTAGTTGAATTTGCAAAGTCCATTTTGAAAATGTCCATTATCGGATATTTGGTATACAGCACCATTACCAGTTATCAAGCTGATATTGCTTCATTATCCCATTTTTCAATGGATGCTATTTTACAGTTTGCTGCTTCGATTACTTTGAATCTTGGTGTCAAAATTGCAGTTGCACTGCTGGTGCTTGCCGTATTCGACTACATGTACCAGAAGTACGATTATGAAAAGAATATACGGATGTCCAAACAGGATATCAAGGATGAGTACAAGAAAATGGAAGGCGATCCGCTGATCAAGGGCAAAATTCGAGAGCGTCAGCGTCGAATGGCTATGCAGCGTATGATGCAGGAAGTACCTAATGCAGATGTGATAATCACGAACCCGACTCACTTTGCCGTAGCGCTGAAGTATGAGGGGTCTGAGATGGAGGCTCCGCAGATTATTGCTAAAGGGCAGGATTATGTCGCTCTGCGCATTAAAGAAATTGCCAAAGAACACGGTGTGATTACGATGGAAAACAAACCACTGGCACGGGCTTTGTTCCAGAGAGCTGAGATTGGTGACGCTATACCAGCCGATTTGTTCCAAGCTGTAGCCGAAGTGCTGGCTTATGTATATAAACTAAAGGGCAGAACGAAATAAAAGGGATCGGAGGCCGTACATTCATTGAAAACAAAAGATTTAGCTATACTTGCGGGGATTATCGGCATCGTGTTGATGATGATTCTCCCGATCCCGATTTGGCTGCTCGATATGCTGCTTGTTATCAACATCTCTATTGCCTTGATGATCCTGCTTGTTGCCATGAACAGCAAAGAAGCTTTGCAGTTTTCCATATTTCCGGCTTTGCTGCTCATTACGACCTTGTTCCGACTCGCACTGAATATCTCGACTACCAAATTGATATTGGGTAAGGGAGATGCGGGAGCGGTAGTTGCAACCTTCGGAAGCTGGATTGCCGGAGGTGAAATTGCTATAGGTTTCATCGTGTTTTTGATCCTCGTTGTGGTTCAGTTCATCGTTATCACTAAAGGATCTGAGCGTGTAGCTGAAGTAGCAGCAAGATTTACCCTCGATGCCATGCCTGGTAAACAAATGAGTATTGATGCAGACCTGAATGCAGGTTTGATCAATGAACAGCAGGCGCGTGAGCGCCGCTCCAAAATTGAACGCGAAGCCGACTTTTATGGTGCGATGGATGGTGCCAGCAAATTCGTAAAAGGGGATGCCATAGCAAGTATTATCATTCTCCTGATCAACCTGATCGGTGGTTTTATCATCGGTATGACGGTGCATGGTCTCGATTTTGCAACATCACTCTCTACATACTCGGTATTGACCATCGGGGATGGATTGGTTAGCCAGATACCTGCTCTTCTGATTTCAACAGCAGCAGGACTGATTGTGACCAGAGCTTCATCGGAAGGAAACTTGGCAGAAGATATCACCGGCCAGTTGTTTACATATCCGATACTCATCTATATCGTAGCTTTTGTTATTGCGATGCTGGGATTTTTTACACCGATTCATGTGATTACAACGCTCCCGCTGGCAGGTGCGCTTGCCTTTGCCGCCTGGCGAATGCAGAATAATCTGAATTTAAAACAGGAAGCGGAAGAGCAATTGGAAGAAGAGCAGCAGATTGAAGAGGTGAGAAGTCCTGAAAGTGTGATTAACCTGCTTCAGGTAGATCCGATCGAGTTCGAGTTTGGTTATGGCTTGATTCCACTGGCTGATAATCAGCAGGGCGGAGACCTGCTCGACCGGATCATCATGATTCGAAGACAATGTGCCCTTGAGCTGGGTTTGGTTGTACCTGTCATTCGAATTCGGGACAATATTCAGTTAAGACCTAATGAGTATGTAATCAAAATCAAGGGTAATGCAGTGGGTGGCGGAGAACTGCTTCTGAATCATTATCTTGCCATGAGTCCTGGGTACGATGAAGAGTCCGTTACAGGAATTGAAACAACAGAGCCGGCTTTTGGACTGCCTGCGCTGTGGATTGACGAAGTGACGAAAGATCGGGCTGAGCTCGCTGGATATACAGTCGTTGATCCGCCTTCTGTTGTTGCCACGCATCTGACAGAACTGATCAAGAAACATGCACACGAGCTGCTGGGTAGACAAGAAACAAAAGCGCTTGTGGACAACCTCAGAGAAAATTATGCTGCATTGGTGGATGAACTGATTCCTTCCGTACTCTCGATTGGTGATGTGCAAAAGGTTCTTGCCAAGCTGCTGCGTGAGAAAGTCTCCATACGAGATATGGTAACGATCTTTGAGACGCTTGCAGATTACGGTACCTACACGAAGGACCCTGATGTGTTGACGGAGTATGTCAGACAATCCTTATCACGTCAGATTACGCAGCAGTTCTCCCAAAAAGGCGAAACGCTTCGCGTAATTACAGTTGGACCAGGGCTTGAGAAGAAAATTGCAGAAAGTGTGCAGCAATCGGAGCAGGGCAGTTACCTGGCCTTAGACCCGATCTCAACTCAGAGTGTGTATCAGAAGCTGAGTGAACAAGTTAATCGGTTAATACAATCGGGACAACAGCCGATCGTGCTGACTTCTCCAACCATTCGAATGTATCTGCGTCAGGTGATTGAACGAACGATGCAGGACATTCCGGTGCTTTCCTATAGCGAGTTGGAGCCGAATGTTGAAATTCAAAGTATCGGGGTGGTGAACTTATGAGAGTAAAACAATACGTTGTTGAGACCATGCCCGAAGCTATGCTTCAGATTCGGAAAGACCTGGGAAGTGACGCCGTCATTCTGTCCACCAAAGAAATCAAGGTGGGCGGAGTGCTGGGGATGTTCCGCAAGAAACGGATCGAAGTGGTTGCGGCTGTAGATAAGGAACAGACCAATCAGGCGAAGGAATCTGCTGCAAAGCAGGTGCAAAAACCGTTTACGCCCGTGCCTCGTGCGTATGTTCCCGAAGCTTATGCTCAAACCGCTCGTTCATTTGCAACAGCTTCCAATGAAGAAGGTGCTGCAGCTGCGGTTGATCCAAAAGGACAGGAGAATGCAGCGGCTGTTCCATCTGTATCCCAATCAAGTGATCGAGATGAGAAGATGGAATACAGCTCGGATCCCGTTGTCAGTGAGCATAAACCGCGACCGCAAGGGGCGGATTTTTCGGGTTCAACCTCTAGTATGGGTGATCGCGCTCCCCATCAGCAGCAGGATATGCTGTTGAATGAAATTCAGGATTTGAAGCAGATGATGACCAAGCTTTCCAAGCAGGGTACGGCTGCGGAGATGCTTCCTGAACCATTGGTCAAGTTTCAGGAGCGAATGGCAGAACAGGAGATATGGCCGGAAGTATGGGAGTCCTGGCTCGCGCCGATTCAACGGAGTTTATCCGAAGGAGAGCTGCACGAACCTGATGCGGCAGAGGCTCTTCGGTCAGAGGTTACAACTTTTCTGAACGATCGTATCCAGGAAGGGATTTTACCAGACACCCGGATCGTGTACGTGGCTGGACCAACGGGAGTGGGCAAAACAACGACGATTGCCAAGCTGGCCGCTGAACAGATGTTCAAAAAGCAGCGTAAAGTTGGTTTCATTACTTCAGATACGTATCGAATCTCTGCGGTTGAACAGCTCAGAACGTATGCCTCCATCTTGAATGTGCCGCTGGAAGTTGTGCAGTCGCCTGGAGATACGCAGCGTGCCATTTCCCGGTTAGAACACTGTGATCTGATCTTTATGGATACAGCAGGCAGAAACTACAGAAACGAACTGCTTGTCTCTGAGCTGCAGAGTCTGCTTGCTCCAGTGGAGAACAGTGAAACCTTTCTGGTGATGAGTATGACGGGGAAAAGTGCGGATATGGTACAGATTACAGAACATTTCAGCAAATACGGGCTGGACAAAGTGATTTTTACCAAAATGGACGAGACAGGGACCTGTGGTCCATTATTTAATCTGCTTCATCGTTTCCCGCTAAAACTGGCTTACGTGGCCAACGGCCAGAACGTTCCTGATGATCTGTTGAAGCCTGATGCAGATTGGTTATGCAAAGTATTGTTGGGAGAAGGAGCAGAATGATGGACCAGGCAGCTTCGCTCCGAAGTTTGGCTGGTGCACCTTTGGGGAGCGATGAAAGCAGGGCGAGTAACCGTTCCTCCCAAATTATCACCGTGGCCAGTGGTAAAGGCGGGGTAGGCAAGTCCAATTTTACATTGAATTTTGCACTGACGCTGCATTCCATGGGTAAAAAAGTACTGGTGTTTGATGCAGATATCGGTATGGCCAATATCGATGTTTTAATGGGAACTTCGTCTTCCTATAATCTGTATCATCTATTATACCGACATAAAACTATAAGGGAAATCATACAACTCGGTGCTGATGGCCTGCCGTATATTGCAGGGGGGTCGGGAATGAAAGAACTATTCTCATTGTCTGATCGAGATTTGGAGTTTTTCGCCAGTCAAGTAGAAGACATTGCGCAGGAGATGGATTATGTCATTTTCGATACCGGGGCTGGCCTTTCCAGAGAAAATATGAGATTCATCAGTGCTGCTGATGAGTGCCTGATCGTAACTACACCTGAACCGACTTCAATAACTGATGCGTATGCCTTAGTCAAAGTGATGCACAGCCAGGAGCACGCTACCCCTTTTCGAATGATCGTAAACCGGGTCGAAGACGAAAGGGAGGCGGAACGTGTAGCGGATAAGATAGCTGGAGTCGCAAGGAAGTTTTTGCAAACGGATATCCCGCTTTTGGGGTATATCTCTGAGGATGCCCAGGTCGTTACAGCAGTCAAGAAGCAGATGCCCTACCGTCTGGCCTATCCGAATTGCAAAGCTTCCAAGGATATTCAAAAACTTGCTCTTCGATATCTGGCTGTACCTGCAGCTCCGGAATCCGGAACCTTGTCAGGAATCAGGGGATTTATGAAAAAGTGGCTTAAACGAACAACATGATTTCTGAATAAAGGAAACAGAGGTGACACAATATGGCGGTCTATCAAGTTTTAGTTGTCGATGATTCCGCTTTTATGCGCAAAATTGTGACGGATTTCATTGAAACGGACCCAGAGTTTAAGGTTACGGCTACCGCATCGAATGGCAAAGAAGCCATTCAAAAAACGTTAGAGCTGAAGCCTGATATTATCACGATGGATGTCGAAATGCCTGAAATGAATGGACTGGATGCGCTAAAAACAATCATGGAAGATTCCTTCATTCCTGTAATTATGCTATCTGGTATTAATGAACAAGGCATGAAAGAGACGATTATGGCGCTGGAAGCCGGCGCGTTCGATTTTATCCGTAAACCTTCTGTCGTGCATGATCAGGATATTGCTCAGGTTGGCAAGGCGCTGGTTGAACGCATGCGTGCGGCCATGCACGAAGTGAAGCGAAAAGCCGAACGCAAAGAATCGATCAAAAAAATGGAGGCCTCCCGCAATGCTGTGATTCCTCCCATGCAGCCGGTGAAGAAAGAGCTTCCGGCAAGAGATATGAATGAATCCATTCATAAAGCGGCTCCGTCTGCGCTCCCGAACAGTGAGCCTGCAGTTAAAGAGCATACTGAGGCTGTTCAGATTAAGAAGAAGCCAAGTGCACCGCCATCTCTTCCGAAAACAGATCGAACGTTTAACAAAAAGGAAAGCACAGTTAAGCCGGATCAGCCGGCTCGCACCGCAAGTACGGATAAAACCGTCAAGCCGTCTGCGAGTCCACTGCAGGCCCGCAGAGAAGCCAGAACATCGGACCCAACCAAGCCCGCGGCAAAACAGACAGCAGCCACTTCAGTGCCTGTACCATCGCCTGCACCTGTGAAAGAGCCTGCGAAGCTTAACACGGCTTACAAAGGTTCAGGGAGCTTGGAAGGATCGTTTAACAAACTTGTTGCTGTCGGTTCTTCGACTGGCGGACCAAGAGCTCTCAAGACCCTGCTTGAACAGCTGCCTGCAGATCTGCCGGCACCGGTAATTATTGTGCAGCATATGCCGCCCAATTTTACTCGTTCACTGGCGCAGCGATTGAATACGTTCAGTCCCCTGCATGTGGTGGAGGCAGAAGACGGTATGGCACTTCGAAAAGGAACAGCTTATATTGCGCCGGGTGGTTTCCATTTGAGAGTCCACAAGGCAGCAGATGGAAGATTCATCTTGAAACTGAGTGAGGATCAACAGGTTAATGGTCACAGACCTTCAGTGGATACGATGTTTGAGTCCCTTCTGCCGTTTACATCTTTACAGCGACATCTTGTTCTTCTGACAGGCATGGGAAGCGACGGAGCACGTATGATGAAAAAATTGTACGATACCGGAGTCACATCAACGTTTGCCGAAAATGAAGAAACTTGTGTTGTCTACGGTATGCCGCGTTCAGCTGTAGAGCTGCAATGCGTGCGTCATCTTCTGCCTCTGCAGGAGATTGCGCCAAGACTTGTTCAAGCAGTGAAATAACGGAGTGTAACTTACGGAGGAGGTGCCTCACAATGGACATGAACCAATATTTATCCATGTTTATTGATGAGTCTAATGATCATCTGCAATCCCTTAACGAAAACATGCTACAACTTGAAGCTAATCCGGAAGATCTGGGCATCGTGCAGGTTATCTTCCGTTCTGCGCATACTCTCAAAGGTATGGCGGCGACTATGGGATTCGAGGATTTGGCTTCACTGACACACAAAATGGAAAATGTACTGGACATGGTGCGTAACGAGAAGCTGAAAATGCAGGATTACATTTTTGATACCATGTTCAAGAGTTTGGATGCTTTGGAGAATATGGTTCAGGATATTACCGGGGGCGGAGAAGGTAAAGCGGATGTCACCTCCATCGTTGCTTCGCTCCAGGCTATTGAAAGCGGTGAATGGACCGGAGGCAGCGCTCCTGCGGTTAAGGCGGAGAAACAAACGAGTTCGACAACTTCTAATGCTGTGGAATTGGACGAGTTTCAATATTCGGTGCTTGATCAGTCCATAGCAGAAGGACACCGTGTATTCTATGTTGACGTTCTTGTAAGTGAGCATAGTCAATTAAAAGGCGTTCGGGCATATATGGTGTTTGACATGCTTGAGCGTTCAGGTGAGGTCGTTAAAGCGTATCCTTCGGTTCAGGATATCGAGCAGGAAAAGTTTGAGCGCAGTTTCTCGTTGTATTACATAACAACCAAAGAGGCGCAAGAACTGGAAAAGGGCATTCTGAGCATCTCCGAAATTGAGAGTGCAAAATTGATTCAGCTGGATCAGGAGACATTGCAGCAGATGACGAATCAGACAGCCGCGGCGGCTGCAGTAGAGGATGCACCAGCGCCAGCCCCTGAGGTTGTCCAGGATGCACCTGCTCTGGAAGCTGCGCCTCAAGATGAAGTTAAAGCAGTTCCGGTAAAGGCTGCAGCACCAAAACAGGCGGCGGCTCCTTCACGGACCATCCGTGTCGATATCGAACGACTGGATGTGCTGATGAACTTGTTCAGCGAATTGCTGATCGACCGTTCGCGTCTGGAACAATTGGCAAGCGAGACAGGCAGCAATGATCTGTCCGATACGGTTGCCCACCTCAGCCGAGTGAGTACGGATTTGCAGAACATTGTACTGAAGCTGCGGATGGTTCCGGTAGATACGGTATTTAATCGTTTCCCACGCATGATTCGGGACCTTGCCAAAACATTGGATAAAAAGATTGATCTCGTCATTACAGGCGCTGAAACCGAACTGGATCGAACCGTTATTGACGAAATTGGTGATCCGCTTGTGCATCTGCTGCGCAACGCAGTTGACCATGGCGTAGAATCCATCTCGGAGCGTACAGCTGCTGGTAAACCGGAAATGGGTACAGTCAATCTGCGAGCTTTCCACAGCGGCAACCATGTATTTATTGAGATCGAAGACGATGGAAAAGGGATTTATCGTGATAAGCTCCTGCAAACGGCGATTAAACGCGGCGTTGTGACCGAGGAGCAGGGTGCAAAAATGAGTGACGATGAAGTGAATCAGCTGCTGTTCGCTCCTGGTTTCAGTACGGCTGACAAAATTTCGGATATTTCCGGCCGTGGTGTAGGTTTGGACGTTGTAAAATCGAAAATCACTTCGCTTGGCGGTAATGTGACCATCACTTCTACGCCGGGCAAAGGCACAAACTTCTCTGTACAGCTTCCTTTGACCCTGTCCATCATTGCAGCGATGCTTGTGCGGCTCGGTTCCGAGAAATATGCCGTTCCGCTCTCTTCCATCGTAGAAACAGCAATCGTGCAGCGTGAGCAGGTTCGTAATATCCATGGAAATAAAATGATCACGTTCCGTGAGTCCTTGATTCCATATCTGTCATTAAGCGAAGTTTTCGGCGTACCCGATTTCAACGATGCAGATGAGAAAGAAACCGAGATCGTTGTAATTCGAAAAGGGGACCGTCTCGCAGCCGTTGCGGTTGAAGAATTCATTGGTCAAAGCGAGATTGTACTCAAATCGATGGGAACGTATCTTCCAGCTATAGAAGGAATCTCTGGCGCGACGATACTCGGAGATGGACAGGTAGCTCTGATTCTTGATCCTAACGCTTTTATCAAATAAGCATATTGTTTGAGTCTTACATTGAATAGGGAGGTTTTTTACATGGAAGAAGAGTTGAAAGTCATCGTCTTTAAATTGGGGTCCGAAGAGTACGGTATTGAGGTAGACAAGGTTCAAACGATTGAGCGTATGATGCCGATTACCCGCGTTCCCAAAACACTTTCCTTTGTAAAAGGTGTGATCAACCTGCGTGGTGTTGTTATTCCGGTCATTGATCTCCGCGGACGCTTCTCCCTTCCGGAAACGGAGTACACTGATCAAACGCGGATCGTGATTGTCGGTGTGGATGATATGCAGGTTGGTTTTATCGTTGATTCAGCCAATGACGTCATCGACATCAAAAGCAGCTCCATTGATACCCCACCGGAGGTGGTTGGGGGCGTTAAAGCAAGATATCTGCGTGGTGTTGCAAAATTGGAAGATGGCCGTTTGTTGATTATGCTCAATCTTAACGAAGTATTAAACAAAAGCGAGATTGTGCAGCTGGAAAGTGTTGAGGGCTAACACTGTGGAGATGTTTAACCGATTTGAGGGTTTCCAGATGGATGTACTCAAAGAGGTCGGTAATATTGGAGCAGGCAACGCCGCTACGGCGTTGTCTCAACTCCTTAACAGACCGATTGATATGGGTGTACCCACCGTTCAGATGCTCCCATTCGAGGAGATTGCTGAGAAAGTGGGCGGTGATGAACGAATCGTAGTCACTGTATTTCTTCGTGTAGAAGGTGAAGCCCCTGGTAATCTCTTTTTTATGATGACCCCGGAAGCAGCCAAGTTGTTGTTAAACCGCCTTGCCGGTTTTGAATTAAAAGAAGGTTTGATCTTTTCCGATATGGAATATTCCGCACTGTCTGAGATTGGCAACATCCTAGCTGGATCTTACCTGTCTTCTCTGGCGGATTTCACAAAGCTGTCGATGTATCCAACAGTTCCGGGACTTGCCATTGACATGGCCGGAGCAATCCTGAGTTACGGGCTGCTGCAGTTCGGAGAGATGGGCGATGCTGCGTTATTAATTGATACTTCTTTCTTTGAGGGTGAAGATCAGGTAGAGGGGCAGTTTTTCTTGATTCCCGATCCATCTTCTTTTGCCAAGATTTTCGAATCGCTAGGGGTGCCGCTGGACCATGATTGAGGACAAAAGCATCGTTAAAGTCGGTATGGCGGATCTGAATATCGCTCAACTTCCTGGCGTAATCCGTACAACTGGCTTAGGGTCATGTGTGGGACTAACGATGTATGACCCACAGTTAAAACTGGCTGGAATGGCCCACGTCATGCTCCCAAGTTCTGAGATTGCCCGGGAGGGCAAACTGAACACGGCTAAATATGCGGATACAGCACTGCCGGAACTGCTCGAAAAAATGCTGAAGATGGGTGCATCTCAAGCTAGAATTGTATCTAAAATGGCTGGAGGCTCGCAGATGTTTGCTTTCTCGGGTGCAGGAGATACGATGCGAATTGGACCTCGGAATGCCGATTCCTGCCGAGAAATGCTGCAGCAGCTCAGAATTCCTCTGCTTGCCGAAGATACAGGAGGAAATTACGGACGGACTATCGAAATGAATTGTGAAACAGGACTGTTAACTATTCGCAGCGTACAAATGGGTGTAAAGGAATTATAATATAATGATAGGAAACTACCGCATTAATCTTGGAGCAGGCATAGTCGGATTCGTTCTGACTTTTTTTGTAGCATTCAGCAGCAATGTGTTGATGACCAGTTTAATACGCGGATTAATAGGATTCGCAGCCTGGTATGTCCTTGCATATGGTCTGCGTTGGGGATTGGGGATATTGTTAAGCCCTCGTGGAGAGAATGGATTCGGTTATGATTCAGAGGGTGCTCAAGATCTAAGAGGTTCACAGGTGGACATCAAACTCGAAGACGATGGACTAGAGCTGAGTGATTTGCTCAAGAATGGAGAGAGCAGCTCCGCCGGGGCTGATCTTCCGCCATCTGAGACGAAAGCTCCAACGGGATTTGCCCCTTTGGATCCGCCTAAACTCGTCCGGACCAAAGACCCGGAGGAATTGGCGCAGGCCGTTCGTCACCTGACAGACAAATAAGGAGGGTGAAAGCAATTGAACGAGCGTAAAGCTTCACATTTGAACCATTCTGATCTGTGGGAAAAGTGGAAAGAACACGGAGATCTTGAAGCAAAAAAGATGTTGATCGAAAAATATCTTCATATTGTTAACTACGTGTCTGGCCGTCTGGCCGTGGGATTACCCAAAAACGTTCCCAAAGATGATCTGGAGAGTAACGGCGTAATGGGTCTCATTGATGCATTGGAGAAATTTGACTATGAACGAGGGCTGCAGTTCGAGACGTACGCGTCATGGCGGGTACGAGGAGCCATATTGGATGGATTGCGTCAAGGGGACTGGGTGCCCCGATCGGTTCGCGAGAAAGCGAAGCGGATTGAGGATGCATACCAGCAATTGGAACAGACCTATTTGCGTTCTGTCAGTGATGAAGAAATGAGTCAGTACCTGGACGTGTCAACGAAGGATTTTCAACATATGCTTCAGGAGGTGGCCGTGATGTCGCTCTGCTCGCTGGAAGATCCGATCCGGGAAGAAGAGTCGGAAACGCGTCTGTCTCTGATGGTAGATGAAAAAGCCAAAAATCCGGATTATAAAGTTAATGAGTTTTATTTGAAAGAAGCACTGGTGCAGGGGCTTGAAAAGCTGACCGTCAAAGAACGAACGGTGGTTTCACTTTTGTATTACGAAGACCTTTCTCTCAGTGAAATCGCAGAGGTCATGTCCCTTTCGCCGTCTCGTATTTCCCAATTACATTCCAAAGCCATTTTGCGGCTTCGCGGCACACTGGATAAACAAAAAGATTTACTGATGCGTAAAGACTAGAGAGCAGAAGTTAACCAAATGTACAGGGAGTGGACAGGCAAATAAGGAGGAAGATCCGCGTTGACACAACGGACTAGTATGGAAAAATGTTTAAACGTTGTTTTATCCGACGATAAATGCACGGCTTACCTTGAATATTACAGCGAAGAAGAAGGTTATTCCTTTACTACGGAAGAGCTTGAACAATTTGTTGAGAGCAAGGGCATTAAACATGGTCTGCTGCGAGAAGCGTTATTGGTTTTTGTGAATAATCCGTCAGCCTATCTGAAAGAGAAATGCAAGATAGCTGAAGGGCTTGCTCCTGTACAGGGAATCGATGGATATATTCATGTTTTGATTGGCGGGGAAGATGACAGCGAGCAGCGGCCGCTGGAAGCGGAAGATGGAAGAGTCGATTACAAAGAGCTGATACGTTTAGACAATGTACGAAGCGGACAGATTATTGCGGAACGCATTGATCCTGTTGATGGTCTGCCAGGTAAGGCGGTGACCGGCGAGGAGATTCCTTTTCGTCCAGGAAAGGAAGCCCGATTTAAAGTCGGCAAAAATGTCGTTGTCAGCCCTGACGGATCTGCGATGTATGCTGCACTGGATGGTCTGGTTAGCAGAACAGAAGGTAACAAATTAAACGTATTTCCAGTATATGAAGTCAATGGCGACGTCGATTACAAGCATGGAAATATTGACTTTGTAGGCAACGTGGTCATTCGCGGCAATGTACTAACCGGCTTTAAAGTAAAAGCGGCAGGTGATATTCGTGTGGCCGGAGGTGTCGAAGGAGCAGAACTGGAAGCAGGCGGCTCTATCGAGATTACCGGCGGGATCATTGGTTACAATAAAGGATTGATTCTTGCTGGTCATCATGTGAAATGCACATTTATCCAAGAAGGAAACGTTGATGCAGGTGAAGATGTGCTCGTAACGCAAAGTATTATGCACTCCAACGTTCGTGCTGGCCGTGCTGTCATTTGTGCAGGAACCAAAGGACTTATTGTCGGAGGTTCAACGCAGGCCGGAGAGCTTGTATCTGCACGTGTTGTGGGCAACACGATGTCTACAGTAACTTCAATTGAAGTGGGCGTGCTGCCAAGGCTTCGAAACGAAATGAACGATTTGCGCAAGGATCTCAGAGAGCAGATGGATTCTTTGGACAAAACGAAGAAAGCGCTGACCCTGCTTGACCAGCTGGCTGCAGCTGGACAGCTGACGCCAGATAAGATGGCGATGAGAATCAAACTAAACTCCACTCAAAAATCAGCTCTTCGTCAGAGTGAAGAAATGAAAACACGTATCTTAGAAATTGAAAAGGTACTTGAAGATACAAGTAGAGCTCGTGTTGATATTTTGAAGATGATTTATGGAGGCTCTAAAATAGTTATCGGCAGATACACGAAATTTATTAAAGATCCGGTCAGTCGAATGTCATTTTGTTATCAAGACGGAGATATCACGATGGTGCCGTACGTATAAAACCAGCAGCAGACTTTTGAGGAAATCCATTCGAAACCGTGAGGTGAGCGTATGAGTTTCAAAGCAGTAGAGCTGCAGATTGCAGTGCCGCGGACCAGCGAAGCGGGACGTTATCAAAGTGAGGCGCAGCAAAGGCCGATTTCTGACCAGAATTTGCTCGCAGAACAGACAACAAAAGAAGCAAAAGAGGCAGGGCAGCGCAGTGAGGCTATGGCTGAGACATCGCATACTTCGGTGCGTGACGGTCATGCAGAAGGGGATCACTACCACAGTGGGACGGATACAGGGGATGCGGCGGAAGAACAGGAGAACCTCAAACCTGCAGAGCATCCCTACAAAGGGAAACATATTGATCTGTCAATGTGAAAGAGTTCAGACTGGCTGGAAAATTGCGCCCCCCCGGTGGTCGTAATAAAAGGAGAGAAGCAATTTGTCACCATGGATCATTATTGTCATATTGGGAGCTTGTGCAATCGCTTATGCATTCATTATGCCCCGAAAAGACAAGCCGCAGCAGCCGTCGCATCAACTGGTGCAGGAGATGGAGTCAACACTCGAACATTATATGACAGAGATTGAACAAGATAATGACGCTCTGATTCAACGTGTAGCTGAACTAAAAGGGGAATCCGCAGCGGCAGACCAGCGTATGCAGTCACAGCTCCAGCAGCTGCAGGAGCGACTCGATCAATTAGAGCAGCAAAAAGGAAGAACGGCTGATTTTGAAGTCGGTTCACCACCAGGACCTGTTAGAACGACCGGACAGGCATCTGAAGGGCTTCAGGCACAAAGACTTCTGGACAGCGTAAGAGCAGAAGCGAGTCAGCAGCATGAATCAGCAGCGTTACAAGTCACAGAAGATGCAGAAGAGTCAAAGCGTGACTCGATCAAAGATCGTTACACAGAACTTTTCAGACTTCATGATGAAGGAAAGTCTATGGACGCTATTTCTAAACAAACAGGCATACAGCTTGGTGAAGTGCAGTTAATACTGCAGCTTGCAGAGCGGGAGGAGAGCTGACCATGGACAAGCGATCATTGTGGATTGGTATTGGCAGCGGCATGATTGTTGGGGCAGTTCTGCTTCAACTGGCCACAGTCGGGCAAAAGGCCCTGTCTGACAGCAATTTGGAACCGGTACAGACTGCCAAGTGGACGAAGGAAGAACTGGAGACAGCGGCAAAGAGTCTGGATCTGAAAGTGGTCGGGGCTAAAGATGAGCTCTATACCGAATCGGAGTGGATCCAGAAGAAAAAGCAGGAAAGCAGCAAATTGCAGGGGAAAACCGCGGTAAGTCCCGACCAAGCAGCCAATGCGACCCAGCCAGATGCACCAAAGCAGCCGCAGCAGCCTGAGTCCGGTAATGTTAAAGGACAATCACAAGTGAATCAGCCAAAGACAGCAGAACCCGAGACTCCAAACAAGCCTAAAGGGGCGGCTGTAACGTTTAGGATACGTTCAGGGAACAGTCTGTCTATGGTTGCTGAAAACCTAAAGCAGGCCGGAATTGTTGAAGATGCACAAGCGTTCATCAAAGCTGGCAGAACAGAAGGCATTAACAGGAAGCTCCAAGTGGGTACCTTTTCTCTTGAAAAGGGTGAGAGTTTCAAGTCGATCATGGCCAAGATTACAAAAGAACCGTCTAGCTGAGCACGCATGCTCGGACTGCACGGTTCTTTTTGATATCATACGTCCATGAAAATTTAGATTCAGTTAGTGTTGCAACAGGTTGTCACTTATGCTATATTAGTTAACGGTGTTAAAACACACGCTGTGCTAATTTTGTTGAGGGTGCTTTCCTGATGGAGAGTCTTGGCGGAAAATGATGCTGGCGGAGGACACAATAAAAAACCATATTAGGAGGTGTGTGAAGATGGCAGTAATCTCCATGAAGCAGCTTCTCGAAGCTGGGGTACACTTCGGTCACCAGACTCGTCGTTGGAACCCAAAAATGGATCGTTATATCTTCACTGAAAGAAACGGAATTTACATCATCGATTTGCAAAAAACGGTGAAAAAAGTCGAAGAGGCTTACAACTTCGTTAAAGGAATCGCAGGCGAGAATGGTACTATTCTTTTCGTAGGTACTAAAAAGCAAGCTCAAGATTCCGTTAAAGAAGAAGCTGAACGCGCTGGTCAATTCTACATTAACCAACGCTGGCTCGGCGGTACCCTGACTAACTTCTCTACTATTCAAAAACGTATTGATCGTTTGAAACAGTTGGAAGCTTGGGAAGAAGACGGTACTTTCGCTGTTCTGCCTAAAAAAGAAGTTATCTTGCTTCGCAAAGAAAAAGATCGTCTCGAGAAATTCTTGGGCGGTATTAAAAATATGAAAGGCCTGCCTAGCGCCCTGTTCATCATCGATCCACGCAAAGAGCGTATCGCTGTTGCTGAAGCTCGCAAATTGGGTATCCCAATCGTTGGTATCGTTGATACGAACTGCGATCCGGACGAGATCGATTATGTTATCCCAGGTAATGACGACGCGATCCGCGCTGTTAAATTGCTGACAGGTAAAATGGCTGACGCTGTTATCGAAGCTAATCAAGGCGAAGAAACTTCCGCCTAATAGTTTTCGAACATATCATTCATGAATTAAATGAAAAGGGTGGTTGGTAGGTGGATAACCTCTCACTGCCCTTTTTTTAGAGTGTACGTACAATACTTAATCTGGAGGGAATTTATAATGGCAGTTAATGCGAGTGCAGTAAAAGAACTTCGCGAAAAAACGGGCGCAGGTATGCTCGATTGCAAAAAAGCACTGGAAGAAGCGAACGGTGATATCACGAAAGCAGCTGAGCTGCTGCGTGAGAAAGGTCTTTCCGCAGCTGCAAGCAAAGCAGGACGCGCAGCTACTGAAGGCGTTGTAGAATCCTACATCCACGCTGGCGGACGTATCGGAGTATTGGTTGAAGTTAACTGCGAAACAGACTTCGTTGGTAAAACAGACCAATTCAAAGATTTTGTTAAAGATGTAGCTATGCAAATCGCAGCTGCTAACCCTAAATTCGTTACTCGCGAAGAAGTCCCTACAGAAGAGCTGGAGAAAGAGAAAGAAATTTTGAAAGCTCAAGCACTCAACGAAGGCAAACCAGAAAAAATCGTTGAAAAAATGGTTGAAGGCCGTATCGGTAAATACTACGAAGAATACTGCCTGATGGAGCAAACTTTCGTTAAAGATCCAGACAAAACCATTTCCCAATTGCTGAACGAAAAAATCAGCCAAATCGGTGAAAACATCTCCATCCGTCGTTTCGTTCGTTACGAACTTGGTGAAGGTCTGGAGAAAAAAGTGGATAACTTCGTAGAAGAAGTTATGTCCCAAGTGAACAAATAAGACGGTTATCAAACCGGCAAGTCAAACCTTGATTTTTCGAAGATATAAGAATGATGAAACTTCGAAGCGCAAACTCCCTTATATCTCAGGAAAACAATGACTCATCGGTTAATCGTTTTTCCTAAAGAGCGGAACACTTCTGTGTTCCTTTCTTTTTAAGCAGGAGTCCATGCGCGAGAAGTTTTGTTGGTTGGACACTGGGAGGTGTTCAATTCAAAGTGGAGGGTGAACAATTGGAACAGCCAGTATTTAAACGTGTTGTCTTAAAGGTGAGCGGAGAGTCTCTTTCCGGTCAAAACGGCTATGGCATTGATGCAGCAACGATCTCATCCATTGCTCAGCAGGTAAAAGATGTAGTCGCACTTGGTGTGCAGGTTGCAATCGTATGTGGCGGCGGAAACATCTGGCGCGGTATTGCTGGGAGTGAGAACGGCATTGATCGTGCAACTGCAGATTATATGGGGATGCTCGCGACGGTGATGAACTCTCTGGCGCTGCAGGACGCACTTGAGCAGATCGACGTGCCAACTCGTGTGCAGACATCAATTGCTATGCAGCAAATTGCAGAACCGTATATTCGTCGTAAGGCTATTCGTCATCTAGAAAAGGGCCGTGTCGTTATTTTTGCAGCAGGTACAGGTAATCCGTTCTTCTCCACGGATACAACAGCAGCACTGCGCGCAGCGGAGATTGAGGCAGAAGTGATCTTGATGGCCAAAAATAAAGTGGATGGTGTTTATTCGGCAGATCCATTCAAAGACAGCACAGCTGAGAAGTTTGAGCAGTTGACTTACCTGGATGTACTTAACAAAAACCTTGGTGTAATGGATTCGACGGCATCCTCGCTCTGCATGGATAACAACATTCCGTTGATCGTATTTAACATTACAGAACAGGGTAACATCAAGCGCGTTGTTCTGGGCGAACGCATCGGAACAATCGTTAAAGGGAGTGTAGATTAATGCCACAAGCAGTGAAACAACATGCTGAAGAGCGTATGGAAAAAGCGATTCAGGCACTACGCCGTGACCTGGCTACTCTGCGTGCGGGTCGTGCAACGCCGGCTCTGCTGGACCGTGTACAAGTGGAATACTATGGGGCTATGACGCCTTTGAATCAGCTGGCGAACATCAGTACACCGGATTCCCGCACGCTGATGATCCAGCCTTGGGATAAATCCGCAATGAGTGATATCGAACGAGCGATTATGAAATCTGATCTGGGGCTTACCCCGGCTAATGATGGAAGTATGATTCGCTTGGCGATTCCGCCGCTGACGGAAGAGCGCAGAGCTGAGCTTGTCAAACTCACTAAAAAGTTTGGCGAAGAAGGCAAAGTTGCCATTCGTAACATTCGCCGCGATGCGAATGATGATATTAAAAAAATGGAAAAGTCTGAAATTTCCGAGGACGAATCCCGGAGACACCAAGACGATATCCAGAAATCGACCGATAAATATATCGCTGAAGTCGATAAGGTACTTGCTGCCAAAGAAAAAGAAATCATGGAAGTGTAAGACAAGCGCAGCCCCTCCATTACGGTGGGGTTTTGTCTCTTTTTCCAAGCTTCAGATGAAGAAACTTCAGGGATTTTGGAGGAACAGGAATGATCAAACGGGTTCGGTCGTGGTGGAATGGGGCTGACAAGCAGGAAACGCTGACTATATCCGAGGATAATATCCCGCAGCACGTCGCCATCATCATGGACGGCAATGGACGATGGGCCAAACGTCTGGGTCTCCCGCGTATAGCAGGGCACCAGAACGGTATGAAGGCAGTTAAACGTGCAACCATCGCGGCGGATGAACTGGGCATCAAATATCTGACGATGTACGCTTTTTCGACAGAAAACTGGACGCGTCCAAAAGAAGAAGTGGATTTTCTGATGAGACTTCCGCAAGAATTTTTGGCTATAGAACTGGATGAACTAATCGAAAAAAATGTACGCATCCGCATGATGGGGCATGAGGAGCATTTGCCTTCGCATACGGTTAATGCTTTGCGGGAAGCGATCCGTCTTACGGAACATAACACAGGTCTTGTGTTGAATTTTGCGATGAACTATGGAAGCCGCCGGGAGATGACGGAATGTGTGAAAGAAATCGCTCTGCAGGTGAAGTCGGGGGAACTGGCTGCAGAAGATATCACACCTGAACTTATTGACAAACATATGCTGACCGCAGATATGCCCGACCCGGATCTGTTGATCCGAACGAGCGGAGAACTGCGTCTAAGCAATTTTATGTTATGGCAGCTTGCGTATAGTGAATTATGGTTTACGGATATATACTGGCCCGAATTTGGCAAACAGCATCTGCTTGAAGCAGTAGCCGAATATCAGCGCAGAACAAGGCGTTACGGCGGTTTGAAATAGATGGAGGATGAAGCCGTTGAAACAGCGATTAACGACTGGAATTATAGCAGGTGTGTTGTTTTTGGGGTTTTGTATGCTTGGCGGCCCTTGGTATCACGGGTTGGTCTTGCTTATGGCTCTCATCGGTTATTATGAATTTGTAAAAATGACCGGGGTGAGGCCTTTTTCTGGTTCAGCCCTGATTGGATATGCTGGAATTATCTCTATCGTATTTCCTTGGGAAATGGTATGGGATGAAAGACCGTTATCCTTGTTTCAAATATTGTGGATTGTCATGCTGGTTCTGATGACCGCTTCGGTGGTGACCAAGAACAGACTACCGATTAATACAATCGCTATGCTTTTTATAGGGGTGCTGTATATTGGCACAGGGTTCTATTATATTGCAGAATCCAGACATTTAGTTCATGGATTGTTTTGGACATTTCTGCTGCTTGGCTCGATCTGGGCGAGTGATGCCGGAGCTTATTTTGTAGGGAAATGGATCGGAAAAAACAAGCTTTGGCCTTCAATCAGTCCGAATAAAACAGTAGAGGGAGCCATTGGCGGTATTGTCATTTCCACTATGACTTCAGTTGTATTTGCTCTGTCTTCTGATGGCTTGCTCTCTTGGGAGAGAGCCATTGTGATCGGAATAGCCTGTGCAGTCGTTGGCCAGATGGGTGACTTGATCCAATCGGCCTACAAACGTGTATACAACATTAAAGATTCAGGTAATCTTCTACCAGGACATGGCGGTATTCTGGATCGATGTGACAGTTGGATCGTGGTGTTTCCATTTGTACATATTCTGATGTTACTGCCTTATTAGAAGAGCACAAGTAGTCTGGATTTACAGGCGCGGGCACAGCAGGCGTGGGATTCATTAGAGGTGAGGTGCAGCAATGAAAAAAATAGCGATTCTTGGCTCGACAGGCTCAATCGGTACGCAAACTCTGGATGTTGTTGATATGCATCCAGACCGCTTTCAAGTGGAAGCCCTGGCGGCCGGAGGTAATACGGACCTGCTCATTGAACAAGCGAGACGTTATCAGCCCAAAAAGATTTCAGTAGGCTCCAAGGAACTGGCTGACAAGGTTGCTCCATATGTGCCAGCGGGGACGAAGCTGTATTACGGTTCGGAAGGACTCATTGAAATTGCGGCAGGAACGGAAGCAGAAACCGTTGTTACAGCAGTCGTAGGAAGTGTAGGACTGGAGTCTACTCTTGCGGCAATCGAGTCTGGCAAACAGATTGGGCTTGCGAATAAGGAGACTCTGGTTACAGCGGGCCATATCGTTACAGCAAAAGCTGCGGAAAAAGGGGTTTCCATTTTACCTGTAGACAGTGAACATTCGGCCATCTTTCAATGTTTGAACGGAGAGCATCGCTCAAGTGTGGCGGGGATTACACTGACGGCGTCAGGTGGTTCATTCCGTCATCTTACACGAGAGCAGCTGCAGCATGTTACCGTTGAGGATGCGCTTAAGCATCCAAACTGGTCTATGGGTTCCAAAATTACGATTGATTCCGCAACGATGGTTAACAAAGGCCTTGAGGTTATTGAAGCTCATTGGTTGTTTGGGCTTGATTACGAACAGATTACGGTACTGCTTCACCCAGAGAGCATTATTCATTCCTATGTGGAATTTGAAGACACAAGTATCATTGCACAGCTTGGTACTCCAGATATGCGTGTCCCGATTCAATATGCACTGACCTACCCTGATCGTATCTCTTCTCCGGCTAACCGATTGTCACTTGCCCAAGTGGGACAGCTTCATTTTCGAGAGATGGACCTGGATCGTTTCCCTTGTTTGAGAATGGCATATGAATGTGGGCAAATGGGGGGGACGGCAACGACGGCGTTTAATGCGGCCAATGAGGTTGCAGTGGCGAGGTTTTTAAAAGGGGAAATTTCATTTTTGCAGATTGAATATATTTTAGAAGAAATTCTTGAAAAACATATCACTATCCAAAATCCTAGTGTAGAGCAAATCATCCATTCAGACGAAATTTGTCGCAGCGCAGCGAGTTCTTTGCGTTTTATTTGAGCTGTATGCAGCAGGTTTGAATAAACTGGCTATTAATCTTTTTCTGTGGTATATTATGGGTGTATTATATCTTTCTTAGGAGGTTTTATAATTATGAGCGTACAAGAACAAATTATGGCTATGCGTAATCCTGAGTTCAGAGCTGCTTTTGCTGATTTCGAACATCCGTCTGGTTCGGTGAGTGAAGCCAATCTCGTTAACATGGTATCTGACCAAGAAAACGATCCTGAATTTATTTCAATCACGATTTACAGATGCCCGTCTCTTTTTTGTGAGTCCGTTCTTTCTTGTAAAACGGTAGGATGTATGGCCTAATTTTTTTGAGAGATTATAGCAGGATTTTATATGTATTATATTAACGAAAAAGGTCACTTTTCCAGATCAATAATTGATCTAAAAGTGACCTTTTTACTTATGTACAGAGTGCACTGTAGACCAGGCTTGACTTTCGATGTGAAGATCTGCTCCTTAGAAGGTATAATAAGTCCGTTATATTAGGAGGGTTACTGTTGAATAGTAGTGCAAATAATATAGATTTCAGAAAAAAGCTTATAGAGACATATGGCTCCGATGCCAAGGCTGGAACGAAAGCAAGTCAGGATTGGGTGGAAACCATTGACAAGATATTAAATCTGTCTAGTATTCAAGATTACCCGAATCAGACCCAGAAGCTGTTCAGTTCATTTTTTCAATCTTTTCTCACGTTTGCTCAGATGCGTCTTGATGCTTTGCTGTTAAAATACGAATCACTTCAACGCAATAGAGATTCATTGATGCACGGCTGGTATGAAGAGCTCTATTCAAAATTGTTTAACTTGAGTGTTCGAACATTAATTCAGGAGCTGCATATCGCAAGATTATCTGGAATTTTGCAGGGGGATACACCTGGTGACCGCTATCAGTACTATAATACGGTACTATTGAATGATAAAGCATATGTCGAATCGGTTTTTATGATGTATCCGGTGTTAGCTAAATTAATGACTGAAGAAACGACAAGATTCATTGAATATCATACAGAAATCATTACCAATCTGAATAAGGATTTAAATACATTACAAAATGAATTTAATAGAGAATATCTTTTCTTGGAGAGAATTTCAACAGGGGTTGGAGATACCCATTCTAAGGGTCGTTCTGTAAGCATACTCTACTTTGGTGATGGAAATAAATTGATCTATAAGCCTCGCTCTCTCAAGATTGATACAGGTTTTGAAAAGCTGATGAACTGGGTCCATGAAACCAATCATACGATGAACTACAAAACAACGAAATCAGTGGATTGCGGCGCATATGGCTGGCAGTCATACGTAGAATACACAAGTTGTTCTTCCAAAGAAGAGGTTGCCCGTTATTACCATCGATATGGAGGATATGTGGCCTTATTGTATGTTTTAGGCTCGAGAGACTTTCATTTTGAGAATATTATTGCCGATGGAGAGTTTCCAATCCTCATCGATATGGAAACCTTATTTTCCAATCGAGTTGTGTCCGAAACGAATGAAGATTGGCGGAAAGTGTTTCTTGATGAGATGGATCGTTCAGTGTTCAGCAGCATGTTAATTCCCTTCAAGCGGACGCCGCAGGAGGATACGGACACGAGCGGTCTTGGTAATTGGGGAGATCAGAACAATGAGTTGATCAGTGAAGTGATTGATTCTCCTTTCACAGATGAAATGAAATTAGTAAACAAGAAAATAACGAAAGAACCCGGACGTAACAGACCGCAATTTCAAGGACAGTATATAGGCTTTGAGATGTATATTACCCAAATCCAGGAAGGTTTTGCGGAGATGTATCAATTCATTAACGCATGTAAAGATGAATTCGCATCAGTTCATGGACCGTTGAAGGATTTTGAAGATGTTTCAGTGAGAATGATATTTAGATCGACTAATGACTACGGGGAATTTCTTAAATCAAGTTTACATCCGGATTACCTCCAAAAGCTGTCTAAAAGAATTCAATTGTTTGAACACTTTCAAAGGAGTTCAGTATACACGCCTTACTACAGCAAAATTGTCCCTTATGAAATGGATTGTTTACTGCAGCAGGAGATTCCTGTATTTAACTTTGACATGGAATCTCGACATATCACGATTCAGTCCAGCAAGGAGATTGTACACCTTGGTTTCAAAGCAGCAGGGCTGGAAAGAGTTCACGAGCAGTTAGACAGACTTAGTAAACAGGATTTTGAGAAACAATTAAGATATTTAAAGATGTCACTTACCTCGTTTGGAAAATCTCTAAATGGGATGAACTCAAATGCTGTTGAGCAGCAGGTAGACAGCCATGGGGATTTTTTGAAAGCGGTCATGAGGATTGGCGATGAGTTAATTGCACATGCAGCATGGGATCAGGATAAAAAAACGATCATATGGGTTGATCGTAAACCGATCACAGATGGTGGACATTACATCGGGATTTTAGAGCCTTCTTTATATGATGGTTCTCTTGGAATTGTGCTGTTTCTAGCTTATCTCGGCAATGAATCGGGAGATTCAAGATACAGCGCTTTTGCCAAAGAAGCGCTTCAAACCTGTCTTGATACGATAACGGATGTGCAGGAGAAGAATCTTTCTCTTTTTAGCGGCTTGTTGGGATACGCGTATACGCTGATTCAGGTTTCGTTTCTATGGAAAGAGCAGAAATATTATAAAGAAGCTTTAACATATATAGATAAAATAAGGTCCATAATTAAAGATGACAAGCAGCTTGATGTGGTTGGTGGCAGTGCTGGAGCTGTAATACTGCTTACTCAACTGTACTCACAAACCTCCAATGCCGAATTCAAACTACTGGCTTGTGAATGTGGAGAGCATCTTAAACGTGAATTAGAGGATCGTAAGGAAAATAACAAAGTGCTGCTTAACGGACTATCACATGGACTAAGTGGATATGCTTGGGCATTCGTTGAACTATGGGCCATTACTGGTTTGCAAGAGTATAAAAGCTTTGCTAAGCTGTTACTGGAGATGGAGCGAAGAGACTACAGTCGAACGAATAATAATTGGCGTGACAAACGATCGGAACAGCCAAATGAATTTCAAGCGGTTTATTGGTGTCACGGAGCACCTGGTATTGGGCTCTCAAGGCTCCATATGTTACAAAGAATAGATGACTCCGATATGCTTGCTGAGATTGATGCGGCAAAATCCAAAATAATAGAAGATGGGCTGCATTTGCCTCCATTTATGTGCCACGGGAGTCTGGGTAATATAGATATCTTATTATCTATGGAGAACATACTCGGTTCAGCAAGAGATTCCAAAACAGCGCAGGAGCTTGGCTTTGAAATTTGCCTGAAGTATAATAAAATCTCAGCAAAGGATTTTCCATTAGGGCTTATGACTGGAATGGCAGGCTTCGGTTATGGTTTACTGCGATTGAATAATCCTGAGATTCCTTCTATTCTGTCGCTGGAAATTCCAGAACTTAATGTATAGGAAGGAGCCTGAAAAACTTCTTGGTAATTAATTAAGAATAATGTTATTCTAGAGCATGCATAATAAGTTAAGGAGGTGTAGTGTTTGTTAGAGACTCTTAAAATTGCGATCTATATATTCATCATGTTTTTTGCTATTGTAGCAATTCATGAATGGGGCCATTATTATTTCGCTAAGCGCGCTGGCATTTTGGTTCGAGAATTTGCAATCGGATTTGGTCCTAAAATGTTCTCATATAAGAAGGGTGAAACGCAATTCACGTTTCGGCTACTGCCTTTTGGCGGGTATGCTAGAATGGCGGGTGAAGATCCGGAAACTTTAGGGATTGATGCAGGTCAAACCATATGTGTAAGAGTTAAAGACGATAAAGTCGAAAAGATCTTTACAAGCAATCTTGAGAAGTACAAAAATGTTATCAAAGGTGAAGTTTTGCGGGCAGATCTTGAACAGGCTCTGATTATTGAGCTTGATGTTGACGGAGAGCGTACGCTGTATTCGGTCGATCCTCAGGCTGTCATTGTAAGTAAAAACTCTAGCATGCAGATTGCGCCTAAAGATCGCTGGTTCAACAGTAAAACTGTAGGGCAGCGCGCCTTAGCCATTTTTGCAGGTCCTATGATGAATTTTATTCTTGCATTTGTATTATTCGCGATATTTGTGCAGGTGAGTGGTGTTCCTGTTGAGAATCCTTCCTACATAAAAATAGCAGATGTTTCAGCAAACACTCCTGCAGAAAAGGCTGGATTTCAAGATGGAGATATCATTAAGAGTATCAATGGTGTCTCAGTTGGAGTAGACCAGCAGAAGGTTATTGCTTCAATCTCCGAGTCGAAGGATAAACCGATGAGTTGGACAATCATTCGGGACGGGAAGGAACTTGATGTTTCGGTTACTCCTACCGGATTACCAGGACAGGAGGGCGGAAAGGTCGGTGTTTCACTCGGGTTCCCTACGAGACAAGCTGGCTTTTTTGAAACCTTTGCGCTTTCTGGCAAGTATACGGTTGAAACTTCTAAGCTGATTTTCAAAGGACTGCAGCACCTTGTGCAGAACTTTGCGCTGGATGATATTGGTGGGCCTGTCAGAACCATTGAGTTAACAGGCGAAGTCGCTAGATCAGGTTTGGATCGTCTGTTGTACTGGAGTGCAATGATCAGCATCAATCTGGGGATATTTAATCTGCTTCCAATCCCTGCACTTGACGGCAGCCGTCTTATTTTCTTGGGCATTGAAGCCCTTCGCGGCCGGCCGATTGATCCCAATCGGGAAGGTATGGTGCATTTTGTTGGATTCGCGATGCTTTTTGTACTGATGCTGGCTGTAACATATAATGATATACTACGTTTAATTAACGGATAATTACGGTTTGACTGCGCACTGAGGAATCAGTGCTGGTCGTTATGGGAGGACGCTGGAGTCTTATGTCAAAGGAAAATGATAAACAGTTCGTAACTGAAATTACACCGCAGGGGGAAGATTTCTCTCGCTGGTACATTGATGTTATTAAAAAAGCAGATCTGATGGACTACTCACCGGTCCGCGGTTGTATTGTGTTCAAACCGGACGGATTTGAAATCTGGGAGCACATCAAGGATGAGATGGATCGCCGCTTCCGCGAAACGGGCCATCGCAACGCATACTTCCCGATGTTTATTCCGGAGAGCTTTTTCCAAAAGGAAAAAGAGCATGTGGAAGGTTTTAACCCTGAACTGCCTTGGGTAACCGAAGCAGGCGGAGAAAAGCTGGAAGAACGTTTGGCTATTCGCCCAACGTCTGAAACCATTATTGGGCATATGTATTCCAAATGGATTCAGTCCTATCGCGATCTGCCGGTATTGATCAACCAGTGGGCTAACGTCGTTCGCTGGGAAAAAAGAACGCTGCCGTTCCTACGTACCAGTGAATTTTTGTGGCAGGAAGGTCATACAGCGCATGAAACGGAAGAAGAAGCTCGCGAAGAAACGATGAAAATGCTTGAGATTTATCGTGAGGTGGTTGAAGAATACCTTGCTATTCCGGTCATTACAGGCCAGAAAACGAAATCCGAGAAGTTTGCCGGTGCGGTGGATACCTTCTCGATTGAAGCGATGATGAAGGACGGACGGGCGGTACAGGCTGGTACTTCTCACTACATGGGAACGAACTTTGCTAAAGCGTTTGAAATTCAATATTTGAGCCGTAACAATGAGCTTGAACTGGCACATACCACTTCATGGGGGACCAGCACTCGTTTGATCGGAGCTTTGATTATGGTTCACGGAGATGACCGCGGTCTTGTGCTTCCACCAAAAGTTGCGCCTACTCAAGTGGTTATGATTCCAATTGGACCACCGAAAACCCGGGATGCCGTTGTAGGACGTGCAGACGAGCTCTTCGCGGAGCTGAAAAAAGCGGGCATCCGTGTGAAGATGGATGATCGCAGTGACGTTCGTCCGGGATGGAAATTTAATGAATACGAGATGCGTGGTGTTCCGATTCGTCTGGAGATTGGTCCGCGTGATATGGAAAACGGCGTTTGTGTGCTCGTTTCACGGATTACCGGAGAGAAGAAAGTGGTCGAGCAGGCGAATCTGCTGGAAGAAATTCAATCTATGCTGACACAGGTACAGGCTGATATGCTTGAACGTGCACGTACATTTATGTCGGATAACTTCTATTCGGTAGATACCCTGGATGAGATGAAAGAACTGATGGAGAACAAACGCGGCTTCACCCTCGCCGGATGGTGTGGTTCGGAATCATGCGAAGATAAAGTTAGAGAAGTTACGGGTGCAACCAGCCGGAACATTCCGTTCCAGCCTGCTGAGGAAAAGCACACATGTCTGGCTTGTGGCGAACAGGCGAAACACACCGTTGTGTTTGCAAGAGCGTACTAGTCAGAAGAGCTTGACAAAGAAAGCTTATTCACTGGTTTAAGTCATGAATGAAGAGCTTCTGTCGGATAAAATGGATCGGTGCGGGTTCGGATCGGGGACATTTTTGAATACAGGGGCTTTTCATGTTTTAAGGGGGTACAGGAGGAACACAATGAGTGGATTCGAGGAGAAGAGAAAACGGTTTGAGTTGTTGATGAAACAGGCAGAGCTTCCGTCAGGTTTGACAGACCCTTATTTCCTGGATGGCTGGATTGAACAGGTCGAGACAAATCGCACGAATCGCGAATGGCATATTCAGATTGGTAAGGATACGCTCGTGCCTGCACCAATCTATCGAACGTTCAGTCTGCATATTCAAGAGAAAATGAATCATATTGCAAAAATAACGTTTGCCTTTAAGTATTCGGAAAAGGTACTCGCGGGCGATATCGTGAATGAATACTGGAACCTTTTTCTGGAGTGGGTTACGCGTGAAATTCCGTCCGTAAATGGCTGGATGAACCGGGCAACCATCGAATGTGAAGCGGATCTGCTGCAGCTGACGATGAGTGATTCTACTTCAATGGAACTGGCACGCAAGAAACAGATTGACCAGGCTATAACGAGGTTCTATGAAAAGTACTTCCACCTGCCTTTGCGCATCAAAATGCAGGTAGGTGAAGCAGGAAGCAATAGAGAGGCCATGGAACAGTTCCAGGCTCAGAAGAAGGTCGAAGAGCGGCAGGTTATCGAGAAGATGATGAGTGAAGTCATCGAGACTGAAATGCCGGAAGATGAAGAACAGGGCGATGTGCGGCTGCAGATGGGTTATGAGATCAAAGAACCAGCTGTGCCTATGCAGGAAGTCCAGGATGAAGAGAAAAAAATCACACTTCAAGGGACGATATTTGGTCTGGACCGCAAGGAATTGCGGAATGGAAATACGCTGTTCACCTTCTACCTGACGGACTTTACGGATTCGATGCAGATGAAGATGTTTGCCAAAACCAAAGAGGATGTCAAAATTCTCAGCCTGCTTGCGAATGGAAAATGGGTAAAAGTTCGCGGACGTGTAGAGTACGATCGGTTCATGCAAATTCCGGAACTGGCTATGATTCCTTCGGATCTGACAGAGATCAAGGCACCGCCGTCCCGTAAGGATACAGCCGAGGAGAAACGGGTTGAATTCCACCTGCACTCCACAATGAGTACGATGGATGCCGTAACATCTATTGATAAATATGTGAAAACAGCTGCGGAGTGGGGACACAAAGCGATTGCCGTTACTGATCATGGCGGTGTGCAGGTTTACCCGGAAGCATCCAAGGCAGCGAAGAAAAATGGGATTAAAATGATCTATGGTCTGGAAGCCAATGTGGTGAATGATTCCGTAGCCGTAGTTCTGAATCCGCAGGCGATTGATTTGAAAACGGCCACGTATATCGTATTTGATATTGAGACTACCGGTCTGTCGGTCACTCAGAACAAAATCATCGAGATTGCGGCAGTTAAGGTGCATGAAGGGAAAGAGATAGATCGATTTGCCACTTTTGTCAATCCGCATGAACGGATTCCGTACAACATTCAGCAGCTGACAAACATAACGGATGAGATGGTAAAAGATGCACCAGAGCTTGAACCGGTTATTCGTGACTTTGTTACCTTTGCAGGAGATGGAGTATTGGTCGCGCACAATGCACGGTTTGATATGGGCTTTATTCAGGCCTCGCTCAAAAATCTGAACATGCCTGAGATGCCAAACCCGGTACTTGACACACTAGAGCTGGCGCGGCTTTTGTATCCAAAAATGAAAAATCACCGGTTGAATACGCTCGCGGACAAGTACAAAGTAGCGCTGGAAAGCCATCACCGGGCGATTGACGATACGATTGCTCTCGCAGGTATCCTGAATGGCCTTATCAATGATGCTGCTCAATTAAAAGGTCTGACGATGCTGGACCGATTGAACGATTTTGTCGGTGTGGACTTATCTAATACACGTCCTTTCCACTGTGGAATTTATGCTTTGAATGATGTAGGCAAGAAAAATCTGTACAAGCTGGTATCCCTGTCTCATACAGAATATTTCAAGCGTGTTGCGTGTATCCCGAAGTCCAAATTGGTAAGTCTGCGTGAAGGGCTTGTTGTCATATCCGGTTGTGAAAAAGGCGAGTTCTTTGAGGCTGTATTAAACAAATCGGTGGAAGAGGCGGAGGAGATTGCCGAATTTTACGACATTCTGGAGATTCAACCTCTGACCATGTATATGCACTTGGTGGACAAAGGACTTGTCGCCACGCCTGAAGAACTGAAACTGGCGGTTCGTAAAGTGGTCGATATCGGAGCAAAACTGAATAAACCGGTTATTGCTACAGGCAATGTGCATTACCTGGAACCAAGAGACAAAATTTATCGGGATATTACGATTCATGGTATAACAGGATTCAGTCCGCTTAAAGATCAGCGCAAACCTGATGCCCATTTTAGAACGACAGCCGAAATGCTGGAGGAATTCCAGTTCCTTGGTCAAGATAAAGCGTATGAGGTTGTGGTCACAAACACGATCGAGCTGGCTGACCGTTTCGAGGAAATCAAGCTGTTCCCGGACAAGCTGTTCACACCCATTTTGGAAGGTGCGGACGAAGAGATCCGAAACACTTGTTATAATACGGCCAAGTCGATCTATGGCGAAGATTTGCCTGAAGTCATTGTGGCGCGGCTGGAGAAAGAACTGCAGCCAATCATCAAATATGGATTCTCTGCCAACTACCTGATTTCGGAACGATTGGTGAAAAAATCGAATCAGGACGGTTACCTGGTAGGTTCAAGGGGTTCGGTAGGTTCGTCCGTTGTAGCGACCTTTCTGGGAATTTCAGAGGTTAATCCGCTTCCGGCTCATTATATCTGTGTGAATCCGGAGTGCAAGCACAGTGAATGGTTCCTGGACGGCAGTGTACCGAGTGGGTTCGACCTTCCGGAGAAACCTTGCCCTAATTGTGGGGGCAGCCTCAAAGGGGAAGGGCAGGATATTCCGTTTGAAACCTTCCTTGGGTTTAAAGGGGACAAAGTTCCCGATATCGACTTGAACTTCTCGGGGGATTATCAACCGCATGCCCATAACTACACGAAAGTACTTTTTAGTGAGAAGAGTGTATTTCGTGCAGGGACGATCGGTACGGTTGCGGAGAAAACAGCATTTGGTTTTGCGAAGAAATATGAGGAAGAACATCATAAGAAATGGCGCGGGGCTGAGCTGAATCGTCTGGCTTCCGGTTGTACAGGAGTGAAGCGAAGTACAGGACAGCACCCCGGCGGAATTGTTGTTGTTCCGGATTACATTGAAGTGGAAGATGTCACTCCTGTTCAGTATCCGGCAGATGATGTAACAGCCGAGTGGAAAACAACCCACTTTGACTATCACGCTTTTGAAGAAAATCTGCTGAAGCTTGATATTCTGGGACACGATGATCCGACGATGATGCGTATGCTGCAGGATCTCACAGGTGTTGATCCAACAACCATTCCGATGAATGATCCCAAAGTAATGAGCATGTTTAACTCCACGGATGCCCTTGGTGTAACGCCGGAGCAGATTCGCTCTCCTGTTGCGACCTTTGGTGTGCCGGAGATGGGAACCAAATTCGTACGTCAGATGCTTGTCGAATCTCAGCCGTCATCTTTTGCCGATTTATTGCAGATTTCGGGACTATCTCACGGTACGGGAGTTTGGCTGGGCAATGCCCAGGACCTGATCAAAAACGGCACATGTAACATCAAAACCGTTATCGGCTGCCGGGATGACATCATGCTGTTCCTGATCTACAAGGCGGGAATGGATGCGAGTCTGGCCTTTAAGATTACAGAGAGTGTTCGTAAAGGGCGCGGACTGCCGCAGGAATGGATTGACGAGATGAAGAACTGCAAAGTGCCGCAGTGGTATATTGATTCCTGTCTCAAAATCCAGTACATGTTCCCGAAAGCCCACGCGGCTGCTTACGTAATTTCGGCGGTACGTACAGCATTTTTCAAGCTGTATCATCCGATTGAATATTATGCAACTTACTTTACCGTTCGTGCAGACGAGTTGGACATCGAGTTGGTGTGCCAAGGTTATGACGCCATCTATCGCAAAATCGTAGAGATTGAGCAGCTCGGCTTCCAGGCACCGCCAAAAGAGAAAAACATGCTGCCTGTTCTTGAAATGGCACTGGAGATGTCCGCCCGCGGTTTCTCGCTTAAACCGATTGATCTGTACCGTTCGGAAGCGACAAAGTTCATCGTGGATGGAAAGTCATTGATTCCTCCATTCTCCGCACTTGCAGGGATCGGGGATAACGCGGCACGTAATATTGCCGCTGCCCGTGAACATGGTGAATTCTTGTCGATTGAGGATTTCCAGCAGAAATCGAAAGCGACCAAAACGATTGTGGAGCTGCTTACGAACATGGGATGTTTCCGAGGTCTGCCTGAGAGCAACCAGCTTTCCCTGTTCTAGACGAGCTGTGATCAACGTGTTTTGAATGACAGCTCCGGGGTCGATCTGATTTTTCCTTCATTAGTGGGGCCGCTGTGCAGAGGATCGCTTACTTGTCACTATTACCAGACTATGTTATAATTTTTGAAGTGAACGAGATAGTACGAATTTCTGAAGAGTGGGGAAACCCACTCTTTAGTCTTTGGTATACATGAATCTTGGGTATCTAATCATCTGCCAGCGATTCTAGCTGGTGTAACCTAAGTTGGAGGTTATCGGTTTTGAGCACAACGAATATTAAATCTACCGTGGAAGAAATGATCCAACCCTACTTGAATGAACAAGGCTTCGAGCTGGTTGACATCGAATACGTCAAAGAAGGCAGCAGCTGGTTTTTACGGGTGTATGTCGACAAAGAAGGTGGAATCGACATCGACGATTGTGTCTTGATCAGCGAAAAGCTGAGCGCCAAGCTGGATGAGAACGATCCGATTCCATCTGTCTATTTCCTTGAAGTGTCTTCTCCCGGTGCGGAACGTCCACTGAAAAAAGCGGAGGATGTTGCCAAAGCTGTAGGCAAAAATGTTTTTGTTACAACCTACGAGCCGGTGAATGGAATGAAGGAGTTCGAAGGCAAGCTGATATCCTTTGATAACGGGGAACTTGTCATCGAAGCAGGCAAAAAGCAGCATACCATTTCTTATGAAAAGGTTGCCAGCGCGCGTTTGGCTATTTTGTTCTAAGTGCCTTGTTCACTTGATTAATGAAAAAGACACATCTCACGTTAACGGCAAGGTGCTCACAAGTTGCGAGCCTTTCGCCGTTTTACGTATGAGATGCCATGTTTGAAAGGGGGATCAACATTCATGAGTATGGATTTTATTGAAGCAATGAATGAATTGGAACGGGAGAAAGGGATCAGTAAGGATGTGCTTTTTGAAGCGATTGAGGCTGCACTTATCTCCAGCTACAAGCGTAATTTCAACACTGCACAGAATGTACGTGTGGACATGAACCGCAATACGGGGGTTATTCGGGTGTATGCCCGCAAGCTGATCGTGGAAGAAGTTCTGGATTCGCGCACCGAAATTTCACTACCTGCTGCACGGGAAATTAACCCACACTTCCAGTTGGAAGATATTGCGGAGATTGAAGTTACGCCGCGCGACTTTGGACGTATCGCCGCACAGACGGCCAAACAGGTTGTTACCCAGCGGATTCGTGAAGCCGAACGCGGCCTGATCTACAATGCTTTCGTAGATAAGGAAGAAGATATCGTTACGGGAGTAGTGCAGCGTCAGGATTTGCGCAATATCTACATCGATCTGGGCAAAATCGAAGCGGCTCTTCCGCTCACCGAATTAATGCCGAACGAGAAGTTTGTTCATGGTGACCGCATCAAGGCGTATATCACCAAGGTCGAGAATACGACTAAAGGGCCGCAAATCATTTTGTCCCGTACTCATCCTGGGCTTTTGAAACGTCTCTTTGAATTGGAAGTACCCGAAATTTTCGACGGCGTAGTCGAAATTCGCTCCGTTGCCCGTGAGGCAGGGTTCCGCTCCAAAATTGCAGTTCATTCCCGCAATGAGGAAGTGGACCCGGTTGGATCATGCGTAGGTCCAAAAGGAATGCGCGTGCAGACCATTGTGGGTGAGCTGCGCGGTGAGAAAATTGACATCGTTCGTTATTCCGAACAAGTGGATGAATATGTGGCTAATGCACTGAGTCCTTCCAAAGTGTTGGAAGTTCATGTGTTCGAAGAGGAGAAGATGGCTCGGGTGATTGTTCCTGACTATCAACTGTCTCTTGCCATTGGCATCAAAGGTCAAAATGCCAGATTGGCAGCCAAATTGACAGGCTGGAAAATCGACATTAAGAGCGAGAGCCAGGCGGAGCAGGAATTCGGCAGAGAAAAAGATTCTTCTTCGGAAATGCATCAGGATTCCGTCTCCGTCGACTAAAGGAAAGCACGGGGGGCGCTGACGTATGAAATCAAAAAAAGTGCCGCTGCGCAAATGTGTGGCATGCCAGGAAATGATGCCCAAGAAGCAGCTCATTCGCATCGTTAAAACACCTGAGGATGAAGTGCTGATTGATTTGACTGGCAAAAAGTCCGGACGCGGCGCATATCTATGCGGCAAAGAGTCCTGCTTTAAGCTTGCGCTTAAAAACCGGGCTTTGGATCGGGCGTTGAAGGGGAAAGTTTCACCAGAAATCTATGAACAGCTGGCCGCTGATTTTATTGCAGTAGAGGATGAATTTATGGCTGCACAGGAGCGTGATGAGGATGAGTGATACGAAAGTGCTGTCTTATCTCGGGCTCTCGATGCGCGCTGGCAAGCTGCTCACAGGTGATGAGATTGTGCACAAAGCAGTCCGTTCAGGTGAAGCTAAGATGGTTATTGTTGCAGGTGATGCTTCTGCAAACACACAAAAGAAATTTCGCGACAAATGTGCTACTTACAAGGTTCCGCTTCTTATCGGATTGGATCGCGACCGCATAGGGTCAAGCATCGGTAAAGATACGCGGGTGGTTCTTGCGGTAACAGACCTTGGGTTTGCAAAAATGATCTCCAAGCAAGTCGGTATAATGTCGGAGGTGGAGTATATTGAGTAAACAGGAAAACAAGGAAAAATTGCGAGTTTATGAATATGCGAAGTCCCTTAACATGAGCAGTAAGGAAATTATTACTATCCTTAAAAAACTGGATATTCCCGTTAACAATCATATGAGTGTAATGGAGAATGGTTCGGTCGGTAAGGTGGAACAATTTTTTAAAGATATTAAATCCACTGCCGCGTCGAAACAAGGCAGCGAAGCCAAGTCTGTTGCGACTTCGGCCGTGCGCAGTGACAAACCAGCGGACAGCAGCAAGCCGGGCGGCGGAGTGAACACGCCGAAGAGCAGCAGTACAACCGGCAGTCCCGTACAAACAAAAATACAACAGGAAAAGCAGGTAGGTATGAACAATAGACCAAATTCCAACAATAACAATGGCACTCAAAGACCAAGCGGCCAAGATAGCCGTAACAGAACAACAACTTCCCAAGGCTCAAGTCAGGGAGGACAATCAGGCAATCGTCCAAGACCAGCTTCAGGTGGTCAAGGAAATACAGGGTCCCGCCCGCAAGGATCGGGTCAACGTCCGAACAACAGCGGCGGTCCTAGCAGATCTTCAGGACCTAACAGCGGTGGAAGCACTGGAAACAGTGGTAACCGCAGCGGTGGCCAAAGTCAGGGACAAGGCCAAGGCGGCCAGCGTAGAGGCGGCCAAGGCAGTTCAGGCGGCAATAACGGCAATCGTTCCAACAGCGGTGGTGGTGGCGGACGCCGCTTCGATGACAACCGTGGTGGTAATTTCCGCAACAATCGCGGAGGCAAGAACAATCGCAACAGAAATCAACAGCAGTACGTACAGCGTGAAAAAATCGATAACACACCTAAGAAAATCATCGTTCGCGGTGATATGACTGTTGGTGAAACGGCAAAACTTCTTCATAAGGATGCTTCCGAAGTAATCAAAAAGCTTATTGGCATGGGTGTCATGGCAACCATTAACCAAGAACTTGACATTGATACCATTCTGCTGCTCGCAGGTGAATTCGGTGTTGAAGTTGAAGTGAAGATTGTTCTTGAAGATGATCGTTTTGAAAATGTGGAAGAGAATGATGATCCTGCAGATCTGCAATCCCGTCCTCCAGTTGTAACGATTATGGGTCACGTCGACCATGGTAAAACGACATTGCTGGATGCAATCCGTTCCACGAATGTATCTAGCGGCGAAGCAGGCGGAATTACGCAGCATATCGGTGCTTATCAGGTTGAAATTAACAATAAGAAAATCACGTTCCTTGATACTCCTGGCCACGAAGCATTTACTGCGATGCGTGCACGTGGAGCACAAGTTACGGATATGACCATTATTGTTGTCGCTGCAGATGATGGTGTTATGCCGCAGACGGTTGAGGCAATTAACCACGCCAAAGCTGCGGGTCTGCCGATTATCGTTGCAGTCAACAAAATTGACAAACCGGGTGCTGATCCGGACAAAGTGAAACAGGAACTGACCAACTATGAACTCGTTCCGGAAGAATGGGGCGGAGATACCATCTTTGTAAACGTATCTGCGAAACAAAGAATGGGTCTTGAAGGACTGCTTGAGATGATTTTGCTCGTTGCTGAAGTGAACGAGTACAAAGCAAATCCGAACAAACGTGCTCGTGGTACGGTTATTGAAGCCGAACTGGATAAAGGCCGTGGTCCGGTTGCGCGTATCCTCGTGCAGCATGGTACACTCAAAGTCGGCGATGCATTCGTAGCAGGTAACTGCTTCGGCCGTGTGCGTGCAATGGTCAATGACAAGGGCCGCCGCCTGAAAGAAGCTGGACCTTCAACACCTGTTGAGATTACAGGTCTGACGGAAGTTCCAGGCGCTGGAGATCCGTTTATGGTCTTTGAAGATGAGCGTAAAGCTCGTTCCATCGCTGATAAACGTGCAATTACGCAGCGTGAATCCGATCTGGGCACGAATACACGTGTCACACTGGATGATCTGTTCCAGCACATTAAAGATGGCGAGATCAAAGACTTGAACGTAATCATCAAAGGTGACGTACAGGGTTCGGTTGAAGCATTGAAAGGTTCCCTTGCGAAGATCGAAGTCGAAGGTGTGCGCGTGAAAATCATTCACAGCGGTGCTGGTGCGATCACGGAATCCGACATCATCTTGGCTGCGGCTTCCAATGCCATCGTGATCGGCTTCAACGTTCGTCCTGAGAATCAGGCAAAAATCACTGCGGATCAAGAGCAGGTAGACATTCGTCTGCACCGCGTCATCTACAGTGTTATCGAAGAGATTGAACAAGCAATGAAGGGCATGCTTGATCCAATCTACAAAGAAAAAGTTATTGGTCATGCTGAAGTTCGTAATACCTTCTCCATCAGTAAAGTGGGTACCATTGCAGGTTGTATGGTTACCTCGGGCAAAATCACTCGTTCTGCGGAAGCACGCCTGATTCGTGACGGTATCGTCCTTTACGAAGGCAAGCTGGATTCCCTGAAACGGTTTAAAGATGATGCCAAAGAAGTGGCACAAGGTTACGAGTGCGGTATCACATTGGACAAATACAACGATCTCAAGGAAGGCGATGTAATTGAAGCCTTCATCATGGAGAGCGTACAACGATAAGCAGGGAAGTATGAGGTGAACAACAATGGCTAAGATTCGTACAGGTAGAGTGGGCGAGCAGATCAAGAAAGAACTGAGTCTGCTTATCCAGTCAGAACTGAAAGATCCTCGTATCGGTTTTATTACCGTAACGGGAGTTGAAGTGACTGGCGACTTGTCGCAAGCCAAAGTTTATCTGAGTGTCTTCGGTGAACAGGAGCAGAAAGATAACTCGCTTAAGGCTCTTGCCAAAGCAAACGGTTTTTTGCGTACGGAACTCGGCAAACGTATCCGTTTCCGTCATGTTCCCGAATTGATATTCAAGATTGACGAATCGATTGCATACGGCAGCCGGATTGAAAAGCTGCTTGGTGATATTGGTTCCGACAACAACAAAAACGAATCCCAGTAACAGAATAGAGGAGACGGCAATGCACACTTATGAACAGGCGCTCCAGGCAGGGAAACAATTCCTGCTGGAGCATGACGATTACCTGGTCGTGTCGCATGTACAGCCGGACGGTGACGCAGTCAGCTCGACGGTAACGGTGGGCTGGCTGCTGTCATGTCTGGGAAAGACATTCACGATGATCAATGAAGGTGAAATTCCGCAGCGCATGCATTTTTTATGGCAGGCGGATGCCATTGTGAACATGACCGAATATCCCCCGGAGCGCAAGTATAAAGCGATCATTTGTGTTGATTGCGCCGACTTTGCCAGAGTGGGACTTACCCGTCATTATTTTGAAGAAGATGCAGTCATTCTGAATATTGATCATCATCCCACAAATAATGGATACGGTGCAGTGAACATTATCAAATCGGATGCAGCGGCTACTGCCGAGATTTTGTTTGATTTCCTGCAGCTTTTCAATATTACATGGAATAAAGAGATCGCTACGGCAGTATACACAGGCCTGCTGACAGACACCGGTGGATTTCGTTATGCGAATACCAGCCCTAATGTGATGGCTGTCGCCTCCCGCCTGTTGGAGCATGGCGTAGATGGGCCTAATCTTGCTCAAACGCTGCTCGAAGAGGTGACTCTTCCTCAAGTCCGTGTTTTGAACAAGGCGCTTTCCTCTTTGCAAATGTCAGAAGACGGCAGGATTGCCTGGGTGGTTATCACACCAGAGGATATGCAGGTATGCGGGGCAGCTAATGAAGATTTGGAAGGCATCGTTAACTATGCGCGCAACATTCGCGGGGTCGAAGTAGGCATCTTTTTCAAAGTGATCAATGAGAATGCGGTTAAAGTGTCTATGCGCTCAGCGGGCAGGGTTGATGTAGCCGCACTGGCACAAACCTTTGGCGGGGGCGGACATGTTCTCGCAGCGGGATGCCGAATGGAAGGCAAGCTTGAAGACATTGTAGAAAAAGTACTGAAGCAGGTGAACTCACAATGGTAAAACCGTTTGAAGGTGTGCTTCCGGTATATAAGCCGGCGGGATTCACTTCGCATGATGTCGTAGCCAAAATGCGCCGAATTTTGAAAATGAAGCGTATTGGCCATACGGGTACTCTCGATCCACAGGTAACCGGAGTTCTTCCGCTCTGCCTCGGGCGGGCTACACGAGTCGTGGAGTACATGCAGGAACTTCCGAAAGAATATCTGGCAACGCTCAGACTGGGACTCGCTACAGACACAGAAGACCTGACGGGTGAAGTCATTGAACGTTCCGAGTCTGCTGTTGAAGTGACGCAGGATCAGGTGCAGCAGGTGCTGGAGAAGTTTCTAGGTACTATTTCACAAGTTCCGCCCATGTATTCTGCGGTCAAAGTAGATGGGAAACGATTGTATGAACTTGCTCGTGAAGGCAAGACCGTTGAGCGTAAGAGCCGGGAAGTGACGATCTATGAACTGGAACTTATCGGAATGGAAGTCAGCGATGGAACCACAGATATATCATTCCGTGCGTTGTGCTCGAAAGGCACGTATATTCGAACGTTGTGTGTGGACATCGGTCGCGAGCTCGGTTTCCCGTCCACCATGGTGAAGCTGGAGCGTACTATCTCTGCAGGAATAGCTGCGGATCATTGTCTTCGTATTGAAGAAGTGGAGCAGCGTATGGCGGAAGGCACACTGGCGGAGGCGCTGATTCCTGTAGATGAAGCGATCTCTTCCATTCCGGCTCATAAAGTTGCTGAAGAGCAGACAAAAGGGGCCCTTCAGGGTCAGAAGTTGTCTGCACGTCTGTTGGAGCCGCCCGTGGAGAAGCCGGGACTGCTGCGTTTGTATGCTCAGGACGGAACGTTTCTGGGGATTTTTGAACGGGATGAATTGAAACCAACCGTGAGGGCTGTTAAAGTCTTCTTACCGGAATAAAGAGGTACCGGGCTTGGAGCGATGACGAGGTTCAAGCTTGGCCCATCAAGTGAAATGCAGGTGAATGATTGTGAAAACCGTAATGCTAACTTATCCGCAGACTTTACAATCCGCGGAACTGAGTACACATCCCCAAGTGCTGGCTATTGGTCAATTTGACGGACTGCATCTCGGACATGCAAGTGTCATTCTATCCGCTGTTCGCATTGCGCAGGAATCGGGCATGAAGGCGGCTGTTATGACCTTCCATCCACACCCGAAAGAAGTTATGCGTAAGGGCGATTACGAGGGATATCTGACTCCTCTCAGAGACAAGGAAGAGATCCTTGAGGGTATGGGTGTTGATGTGCTCTACGTTGTTGAATTTAATGAATCATTTTCACAGCTCTCCCCAGAGCAATTCGTTCATGAACTGTTACTTCCTCTTCAGACTCGCACAGCCGTTGTCGGATTTGATTTCCGCTTTGGTCACAAAGGTGCAGGTGACGAGCAGATGCTGCGCACCTTGGGCGGTCAAGAAATGACGGTAGAAACGGTTCCTCCGTTTTTGCTTGGTGGAGAGAAGGTAAGCAGCTCGCTGATTCGTGCCCTGTTGAAGCGGGGCGAGATGGATGAGGCGAGCCAGTGGCTTGGACGTCCTTATAGTGTCAGAGGTACTGTTATTCACGGAGAGAAGCGGGGAAGAACGATCGGTTTTCCTACCGCCAATCTCGAACTTGCGGACCATTATGTTACACCAGCTAAAGGTGTATATGCTGTTCGTGTGAATGTTGGGGATCAAGAACTGGCAGGTGTGATGAACCTGGGTGTCAAACCGACCTTTCATGAGAATGGTATGAAACCAACGTATGAGGTGCATCTGCTTGATTTTGACGGTCAAATTTATGATCAGGAACTGAAAGTGGAACTGGTGCACTACATTCGAAACGAGCGGAAATTCGATTCAATCGACGCTTTGATTGCTCAGATCCGTGAAGATGCACTGACCGCTGCCCGTCTGTTGTCCTAAAACTTTATCAAAGTTGATGTTTACATTTACTTTGTCTGGGCAACTATGATATAATGTACTACGTTGTCGATTAAGATGACATTAACCTTAGCTTGGTTACACGCTCTCACCGGCGGTGACGAGGCTAACGGCGATTATAATGAAGGAGGTGAATAGGATGGCATTGACTCAAGAACGTAAACAACAACTGATCGACGAGCACAAAACTCATGAGTCCGATACTGGATCACCTGAGGTGCAAGTTGCTATCCTTACGGAAAACATCAGAAGTTTGACAGACCACTTGCGTACGCATAAGAAAGACCACCACTCACGTCGTGGACTTTTGAAAATGGTAGGTCAACGTCGTAAGCTTTTGGCTTACGTGAAAAACAAAGATGTTAAACGTTACAGCGCACTGATCGAAAAACTCGGATTGCGTCGTTAATTATCGTACATGTTTTCAAAATCAACCTGGCTGTTATCCGCTTTTCTTTTGTCTAAAAGGACAAGCGGGGCTTACAGCCGGGTTGTTTTGTAGATGAACATGTTGCCATATATTTGTAGCTGAGAGCTCCGCAAGGAGCTTTTGTTTTGCAAGTCAGCCTGCTTCCCGTCCAATCATAGCTAATGAATGCCGGACAAGCAGGAAATACTGTGAATATGCAGAATCCATTGTTGATAGGAACGAATTAAAGGAGGGATTTCATGGAACAGCGTGTTGAAATGCAGCTTGGTGGAAGAAAGCTTACGCTTGAAACCGGGCGTTTGGCCAAACAGGCGAATGCTGCCGTTAAGGTAACATACGGAGATACCGTAGTGTTGTGTACCGTGACAGCATCAAGTGAGCCGAAAGATCTGGATTTTTTCCCACTGACGGTGAACTATGAAGAAAGATTGTACGCTGTAGGTAAAATCCCGGGAGGATTTATCAAGCGTGAAGGTAGACCGTCCGAGAAAGCGATTCTGGCCAGCCGTCTGACGGACCGCCCGATTCGTCCATTGTTCCCGGAAGGTTTCCGTAATGATGTACAAGTTCTGAACATTGTTATGAGTGTGGATCAGGACTGCGAACCACAAATTGCAGCCATGATTGGTACCTCAGCAGCATTGAGCATTTCCGATGTGCCTTTCAGCGGGCCGATTGGCGGTGTGAAGGTGGGCCGTATTGATGGAGAGTTCATCATTAACCCAACGATTGCACAGCTTGAAATCAGCGAACTTGAACTCGTGGTTGCAGGAACTAGAGATGCGATCATGATGGTTGAAGCCGAAGCGAATGAATTACCGGAAGAAGTGATGCTTGAAGCAATCATGTTCGGACATGACGAGATCAAAAACATCGTGACTGTCATTGAACAGCTTGTACAAGTTGCCGGTAAAGAAAAAATGGAAGTGAAGCTGCATGCTGTCAATGCAGAAGTGAACAGCAGCGTTCGTGAGTTTGCAAGCGCACGTCTGGTGGAGGCTGTTAAAATTGCAGAGAAACATGCTCGTCAGGATGCTATTGATGCAGTTAATGACGAAACGGTTGCTCACTTCGAAGAGAAGTATATTGAAACACCTGAACTGCTCAAAGACGTGAAAGAAGTGCTGCACGATATCGTCAAAGAAGAAGTGCGCCGCCTGATCACTCATGATAAAGTTCGTCCGGATGGACGCGGACTGGCTGAGATTCGTCCAATTGAGTGTGATACCTCCCTGCTTCCGCGTACACACGGTTCAGGCCTGTTCACACGTGGACAAACACAAGCTTTGAGCATCTGTACACTCGGTGCACTGGGTGACGTTCAAATTTTGGACGGCATCAGTCTGGAAGAAACCAAACGTTTCATGCATCACTATAATTTCCCGCCGTTCAGCGTAGGTGAAGCTCGTCCGCTTCGTGCGCCGGGACGCCGTGAAATCGGACATGGTGCGCTGGGTGAGCGTGCGCTGTCGAAAGTCATTCCGTCTGAAACCGACTTCCCGTACACCATCCGTTTGGTCTCTGAAGTATTGGAATCCAACGGTTCTACATCCCAAGCAAGTATTTGCGCGAGCACGCTTGCGATGATGGATGCGGGTGTACCAATTAAAGCTCCGGTAGCTGGTGTGGCGATGGGTCTGATCAAAGATGGAGAGCACGTATCCATTCTGAGTGATATCCAAGGGATGGAAGATCATCTCGGCGATATGGACTTCAAAGTAGCAGGAACACCTGAAGGGGTAACAGCGATTCAAATGGACATCAAAATTGATGGGATTGACCGTCAAATCTTGTCCGAGGCGCTGGCTCAAGCAAAAGAAGGACGCATGCACATTTTGGGTAAAATGACCGAAGTGATGAAAACACCTCGTGAGCAATTGTCCCAGTATGCGCCTAAAATTACGACTATGCACATCAATCCGGATAAAATTCGCGATGTGATCGGTGCTGGTGGTAAAATTATCAACAAAATCATCGAAGAAACCGGTGTTAAAATTGATATCGAACAGGATGGACGTGTCTTTATCGCTTCTTCTAATCAGGAGATGAATGATAAAGCCAAAGCGATCATCGAAGGGATCGTTCGCGAAGTACTGGTTGGCGAAATTTATGTCGGCAAAGTTAAACGTGTCGAGAAGTTCGGTGCATTTGTTGAAGTGCTGCCAAACAAAGAAGGTCTGGTACACATTTCTCAATTGTCTACAGAACGTGTAGCCAAAGTGGAAGATGTTGTGGCGATCGGTGATTCCATCACGGTGAAAGTAACCGAGATTGACCCGCAAGGTCGAATCAACCTGTCCCGTAAAGCTGTATTAACAGCGGAAGCTCCTGCACAATCTTAGGCGGCTGACGCTCGAATAACATATGCAAGATTGAAGAAGAGACAGAATGCGAATTTCTGGCTCTTTTTTTAACGTTTAAAGGAGAGATTATTGACCAAGAGATTGCGGTTATTAATCATATTTCTGCCCTTGTCCTCATAAGATGGGGACAAAGACGGCAGGAGGATGGAGCTGTGAGAAACCAATCCAAAAAACTGGCGGTTGTTCTCGCGGGTGTGGCAGCGGTCATGCTAATCGGACAAGTCGGCAGTGTACGTACATACATTACGGAGATCCGTGATGGCCCGGGCACGCAGAATGCATTTGATATGTTTAAGGAAGCGACCGGAGAAGAATCACTGTTATCAGCGATTAAGGATAAGGCAGCCGAGACTCGAATTGCACCGGTGAATGCGAGAGTCGATCGAATATGGAAAGCCATTCCTGGTTATAACGGCCTGGAGATCGATGTGGAGGAGACTTATCGCAGGGCTCTGGGAGGAATGCTGAATACTAAGATTCCGTATGTCTACCGCCAGATTGAGCCTGAGATTCAATTGAAAGACTTGGGAGCACATCCGATTTATCGTGGTAACGCGAATAAACCGATGGTTTCGTTTATGATCAATGTGGCTTGGGGGAACGAATTTCTCGTTCCGATGCTGGACACGCTGGATGCCAAAAAGGTAAAGGCTACTTTTTTTCTGGATGGAAGCTGGCTGAGCAAAAATGCTGAACTGGCCAAAGAAATCCAAAAGCGTGGACATGAGCTGTCCAATCATGCGTATTCCCACCCGAATATGAGCCGTTTAAGTGCGGAGCGGGCAAGGCTCGAGATCAGCAAAACGGAGGATCTGCTGCAGCAAACGCTAGGTGTAAAGAATCGCTGGTTCGCACCGCCATCGGGAGATTTCAATCAGAAAACGGTGGATATTGCAGCTTCTTTGGGTTTGCAAACGGTTCTATGGACAGTGGATACGGTCGACTGGCGCAAACCAAGTCCTGATTCTGTCATTGCCAAAATAGCGAATAAAACCGAAGCAGGCTCATTAATTCTAATGCATCCTACAGCATCTTCTGCAGGAGCATTGAAAGGCATGATCGATTCCATTCACGCCAAGGGACTGGTGCTTGGAACGGTAAGTGAGACGCTGTCTTCGGAACGCGTAAAGAGCCATGCGGTTGAGTGAACGCCGTTTTTTTGTTAATATCAAACAGTTGGAACCAAATGTCGATATCAATCTGCGTAGATTGAGATCATGACAATTATAGAGATGTAGGAGGGCCACCGTGAAAAAAATTCAGCTGGGCAATGGCCTCAGAGTTGTGATGGAGCAAATTCCGACCTGTCGTTCCGTTTCATTTGGAATATGGGTCAAAACAGGTTCACGCAATGAGCGGACCGAAAATAACGGAGTATCCCATTTTATTGAACATATGCTCTTTAAGGGAACGGATCGTTTCGATGCCAAAGCCATTGCGGAGCAGTTTGACGCCATTGGCGGTAATGTGAATGCATTTACGTCTAAGGAATATACCTGTTATTATGCAAAAGTGCTGGATGAACATCTGCCAATCGCAGTGGATGTGTTATCTGACATGTTCTTCCGCTCCAAAATGGACGAGGGTGAACTGGCGAAGGAGAAAAACGTCATTTTGGAAGAAATCTCAATGTATGAGGACACACCTGACGACATGGTCCATGATCTGATGGCTTTGGCCGCATACGGCGAGCATCCGCTCGCATATCCAATTCTGGGTACAGAAGAACGTCTCAAAGTAATGGATTCCAGTCATTTGCGTGCATATATGAAGGAACATTATACCATCGAAAACACCGTCATCAGCATTGCGGGCAACATCGACGACAGTGTGATTGAACTGATGGAGAAACACTTCGGTGAGTTTGATGTTAAAGGGGTAACGGAGGAAGTGAAACTGCCCGCATTCCAAAGTGGACAGCTCTTTCACAAAAAGAAAACGGAGCAAAATCACATCTGTATCTCGTTCCCGGGCTGCAAAATTGGGGATCCGCTGCAGTTCGCCATGGTTGTTCTGAACAATGCCATTGGCGGCGGCATGAGCTCCAGACTGTTCCAGGAAATTCGAGAAAAGCGGGGACTGGCTTATTCCGTCTATTCGTATCACAGTTCACATGCAGACAGCGGTTTGTTCACAATCTATGCTGGAACTGCTCCGAAACAGACGAAGGAAGTGCTGGATCTGACCAAAGAGGTACTGCATGATCTGGCTGTAAATGGCTTATCCGAGGATGAACTGCGTAAAGGCAAGGAACAGCTGAAAGGCAGTCTGATTCTCAGTCTGGAGAGCACGGGCAGCCGTATGAACCGTCTCGGAAAAAATGAATTGATGCTTGGCAGACATCATACGCTGGATGAGATGATTGCCAAAATTGAACAGGTTACGATGAATGATATTGACGCCGTGCTTGATCTGATGTTTGCTGAGCCGTTTGCGCTTGCCATGGTAGGTGCTTCAGACAAGACGATTGCCGGACTTAGAAGGGATGATTTGGTTGCATTACGTTCAAATAAAGAAATTACCGGGTAACGAGGATATCAAATTGCCGCAAAAAATGTCCGAGCTGGCTGCCGGCTTTGATGTTGTGGCCGCATTGGAAGAAGAAGTTGTGCTGCAGCCTGGGCAGCGTACTTTGATCCCGACGGGTCTTGCGATGGCAATGCCCGCGGGGCTGGAAGCTCAAATTCGACCACGCAGCGGACTGGCGTTCAAACACGGTATTACCTGTCTGAACACACCTGGAACAATTGATGCCGATTATCGTGGCGAGGTGAAGGTGCTGCTCATTAATCTGGGCCAGGAACCTTTTACCATTGTACGCGGAGAGCGAATTGCCCAAATCGTGTTCCAAACAGTACCTGAAATCGAGTTAACGGAAGTAGCGGAACTTTCGGACACCGTGCGCGGTGAAGGCGGATTCGGTCACACGGGGAAATAAGCACGCGGCATGTTCCCGTATACAGCAGTGAAAATAGTAAACGTATCGAGCATCACAGCCGTCCTTCACAGGGCGGCTTTTTTTGTGCTGAATCTATAACTCATGCATTTATTGTTTTCACCCCTATGTGGGCCGCTGCATACGATAAGGCATACATGTGGTGAAAGGAGTGACGTCCCGATGCTGACTGGAGTCCGGATTGTCGTTCTGGGCGGAGATGCAAGGCAGCTTGAGGTCATTAAAAAGTGTGCCGAGCTGGATGCGGCGGTAAGTGTGGTAGGTTTTGACCAACTGGAACAACATATTCCGGGCATTGAACACTGCGGACTTGAAGATGATGTGTTTGCTTCCGCAGATGTGCTTGTGCTGCCTGTAGTAAGCTGCGATGATCAAGGGAAAGTAAATTCTTCGTTTAGCAGCGATCTCATTGTTTTGAAAAAAGAACATATAGCTGCCTTGCCGGAGCACTGCACCGTGTTTACAGGGATGGCAAAGCCGTTTTTGCGTGAACTTTGCCAGGAGAACGGTCTTCGGCTTGTTGAAGTGCTTGACCGCGATGATATCGCCCTGTACAACTCTATTCCGACAGCGGAGGGAGCCATCGCCATAGCAATCAAAGAGACGGATTTCACGATTCACGGCTCAGAATGCATCGTACTTGGCATTGGTCGAACAGGGTTCACGCTGGCAAAAACACTGCAGGGACTGGGAGCTAATGTACGGGTTGGAATCAGGCGGGATGAGGATGAAGCCTGGGCAGTGATTATGGGGTGGAAGCCTTTCAGGATAACGGATTTGGCCGCTCAAACCGGGGAAGTTGACTTGCTTTTTAATACGATACCGACTATGATTATCACAGCACAAATCCTGTCCAGAATGCCTCAAAAAGCAGTCATTATTGACCTTGCATCCGCCCCTGGCGGCTGTGATTTCAGATATGCCGACAAGCGCGGCATCAAAGCACTGCTTGCACCAGGCCTCCCCGGCATCGTTGCTCCCAAAACGGCTGGCGGCATTATTGCCGACGCGTTAATCCGTTTGCTTTTGGAAGAACAGAACGCACGGGAGGTTAAATCATGAACTGGCAGGGTAAAACGGTAGGTTACGCAATTACGGGGTCTCATTGTACGTTTGAAGAGGTTATGCCGGTCATTAGCCGCTTTGTGGCCGAAGGCGCAAATGTCATTCCGATTATTTCGAACTCGGTACTAACGACGGATACACGCTTCGGAACGGCGCAGAATTGGCAAAAACAGTTGAAAGATATAACGGGTAACGATATCATCTCTACAATTGTTGAGGCGGAGCCTTTAGGGCCCTCGAAGCTGCTTGATGTGCTGGTTATTGCTCCATGCACGGGAAACACAACGAGCAAGCTGGCTAACGCGATGACCGACAGTCCGGTGCTTATGGCTGCAAAAGCGCAGATGCGCAATCAGCGTCCGCTTGTGCTGGCTATTTCCACGAATGACGGTCTTGGTTTGAATGCAGCGAATATTGCGAAATTGCTGGTGGCGAAATATTTGTATTTTGTGCCTTTTGGTCAAGATGATCCAATAAAAAAACCAAATTCGTTAGTTGCCAAAATGGAGTTGATTCCAGAAGCCTGCTGGAGTGCACTGGAAGGCAGGCAGCTGCAGCCGATGATTGTGGAGCGTGCTTCACAGGGCTGAGGCTTGCAGTAGGGCAATAACGGTTATGCGTAGGGAGATATGAAGAAGGGTTCGAGAGACAAAGAAATCATGGGGGACGATAGTTGATTTGTTCAGCTACCTCTGAATACGTTCCTGTTCATAAGGGCATTCCTGTTTGCAGCAGCAACCAGCAGCAGGCAGGAGAGGTGTATTGAAAATACATGTCATACCATGCCCTATACATTGCTGAGATTATCGCATCGGAACGCTCCCAAGGGTGATCGATTTGTTGATTTAACCCGTGTCCAGTCTTCTTGCGTACACAAATGGAGGAATAAAGATGCGTATCATGGTACAAAAATTCGGGGGCACATCTCTCTCTACCGTTCAGGCGAGAGAGCATGTGCTCCGACATGTTAAACGTGAGCTTGAAACAGGATTTAATCTGGTCATTGTCGTATCAGCTATGGGTCGCCGCGGCGAGCCTTATGCAACGGATACACTGCTTGACTGGGCAGCGCAGAATGGAAATGCACTATCCCCGCGTGAAAAGGATTTACTGCTGTGCTGTGGTGAAATCATCTCTGCAACAACGCTCAGCAGTCTGCTTGAACATGAAGGCATTCCAACTTCAGTGCTGACCGGTGCACAAGCGGGCTTTGTGACGGACGACAATTTCGGGAATGCCCGGATATTGGATGTCCGTCCTGTTCGTGTGCTGGAACAGCTTCAGCTGGGGCGTGTAGTCATTGTAACCGGATTCCAGGGACAGACGGAAAAGGGCGATTTCACGACACTGGGACGCGGTGGAAGTGATACATCTGCTACAGCATTAGGAGCAGCCCTGCATGCTGAAATGGTGGATATCTATACGGACGTCAACGGGATTCTGACTGCTGACCCTCGGATTGTAGAAGATGCCCGTCCTTTAACGGTAGTGAGTTATGCCGAGATCTGCAATATGGCTCACCATGGGGCGAAGGTCATTCATCCGCGAGCAGTTGAGATCGCAATGCAGTCCCAGATACCGGTACGGGTAAGATCTACTTTTGCAGATACGGAAGGCACACTTGTTACGCATCCGGAAGGATTCAAGGATGTGCAGACAGGTATTATTGACCGTTATGTAACCGGTATTGCTTATGTAAGCAATGTTACGCAGATCACGGTGGATGTACCTGGTGGTGCAGATCGTCTGCAGCTGAAAGTGTTCAAAACAATGGCAGAGAATTCGATCAGTGTCGATTTTATTAATGTTACCCCTACCGGGGTAGTATATACCGTTTTTGACAGTGATTCCGAGAAAGCAATACATGTCCTGCAGGAGATTGGACTCAAGCCGCAAAGTTTGTCTGGCTGTGCCAAAGTGTCCGTCATTGGCGGAGGCATCAACGGTGTGCCTGGAATCATGGCCCGTATTGTCGAGTCTTTAACACTGGCTGACATTCAGATTCTGCAATCAGCGGATTCTAACACAACCATCTGGGTGCTTGTCAAAAAAGAAGATATGGTTCAGGCTCTGAGGGCGCTTCACGCCTCATTTGAACTTCACTTGTAAATGACCGAAGTCAGCTGAGCCAGACCTGTTTTGAGGGAGGAAATCGAATTGGACTTTGGAAGATTGATTACAGCAATGGTCACTCCGTTCAATGCACAGGGAGAGATTCATTGGGAGGAAACGGCACGTCTCATCGATTACCTAATCGTTGATCAAAAGTCGGATGCTCTCGTGGTTTCTGGAACAACAGGGGAGTCACCGACACTTAGTGATACGGAGAAAGTTCAATTATTCGAATTTGCAGTGAAACATGCGGCCGGACGGTGCAGGATTATAGCTGGAACAGGCAGCAATAACACAGCGCATTCCATCCATCTGACTCAGGAAGCTGAGCGTGTCGGGGCAGACGGTGTATTATTGGTTGTTCCTTATTACAACAAGCCAAGCCAAGAAGGGATGTACAGACACTTTGAAGCCATTGCTGCATCAGCGAAGCTGCCGGTAATGCTGTATAACGTGCCTGGACGTACTGCTGCCAACTTGTCTGCTGCAACCACATTACGGCTTGCACAAATCCCGAATATTGTGGCGACGAAGGAATGTGCCTCTATGGAGCAGGTTACCTTGATTGCTGCGGGTGCACCGGAACACTTCAGAGTCTATACCGGAGATGATGCATCGGGTCTGCCAGCTATTGCGGTTGGAGCTCACGGGATCGTCAGCGTGGCAAGTCATGTGGTGGGTGCGGAGATGAAAAAAATGATTGATGCCTTCTATGGCGGAGATCCTCTGCAGGCCTCACGTATTCATCAAAAGCTGTTCCCGCTCTTCAAGGGTCTGTTTGAATGCCCGCAGCCATTACCCAATCCGGTAGCGGTGAAATATGCATTAACTTTACGTGGACTGGACGTAGGTTCAGTGCGTCTGCCTTTGATTCCTCCAACGATAGAGGAGCAGAACTACATTAAAAATCTGCTGCATTTGTAAATAAACAGATGCATTTTGCAATCGTTTATTAATTATAAGCATGAACGCTTTGTTTAGCGAAAGAACCGCGCCTCTCAAGTCGAGGCAGCGGTTCTTTTTTTGCCGAGTGCTGTAAGGTTTCTTTTTTAGAAGGAAGGGGAAACCTACAGGTTAACGAGAGAGTGACTTGTTTTTTCTGTTTTTAATCATGTATAATGATGTCAAGTGACTGGGTGCGGTATTTTTTTGAAATTGAAAGCGACATCGTTTCAGTGGTGTGGCTTTACGGTGAAAAAGGAAGGAACGGCTAAGAGGGACAATTCGGAACCAATATGTTGGGGATGGGGAATAACTTCGAAGAACTTCTTCCAAATATCGTGAATAAAGGTGTTCTTTTGCATTCATCCCTATTCAAGGGTGTAATGTATGAACTACTTTTCTTAACTTACAATAAATAAATAAGGTACGACGTCCAACTACCATAGGAGGTTCAGATTCATTTGTCTAAGAAAAATAATAATAACGAAAAGCTGATGATTTTTGCATTGGGCGGCGTAGGCGAGATTGGTAAAAATATGTATGTTATCCAATACGCGAACGATATTGTTGTCGTAGACGCCGGTCTTAAATTCCCGGAAGAAGACATGCTTGGTATTGATATTGTCATTCCTGACATTTCGTATTTGACTGAGAACCGTGACAAAGTAAGAGGCATTATTTTGACTCACGGTCACGAGGATCACATCGGCGGTCTGCCATATGTCCTCAAACACTTGAATGTTCCTGTATACGGAACTAAGCTTACCCTTGGTCTCGTTGAGAACAAACTGAAAGAAGCCAATTTGCTGGGTGAGACGAAGCGTATTCTCATCAATGCGGATTCGGAGATTGAGCTGGGTTCGACGCTGAAAGCATCGTTCTTTGCTACTAACCATAGTATTCCAGATTCCGTTGGGGTATGTGTAGAAACACCGGAAGGTGCTGTTGTTCACACAGGTGACTTCAAATTTGATCATACACCGGTCAATGGACAATATGCAGATCTGCAGCGCATGGCACAGATCGGAACCAACGGCGTTCTCGCGCTGCTGTCTGACAGTACTAATGCAGAGAAGCCTGGTTTCACACCATCGGAGAAAAATGTGGGTATCGTGCTGGAAGATATTTTCCGCAAAGCGAGCCAGCGTGTCGTTGTTGCAACTTTTGCTTCCAACGTGCATCGCATTCAGCAGGTTATCAATGCAGCAGAGGTCACTGGGCGTAAAGTCGCAGTTATCGGACGCAGCATGGTTAACGTTGTAGGTATTGCTTCGGATCTCGGTTATCTGGACATCCCTGATGGCATGATTATCGAACCGGAAGAAGTTGGTAAGATGGCAGCGGATCGTGTTGTCATCTTGTGCACAGGAAGCCAAGGCGAGCCAATGTCAGCATTGACACGCATGGCGCGTTCGACGCATCGCAAAGTGGACATCCTACCTGGAGATACCGTTATCATTGCGGCAACACCAGTACCTGGGAATGAGAAATATGTAGGCCGTACGATTGATGAACTGTTCCGTTTGGGAGCAAATGTTCACTACAGCGGCGCCAACAGTGGAGTTCACGTTTCCGGTCACGGCAGCCAGGAAGAATTGAAGTTGATGCTGAACCTGATGAAACCGAAATTCTTCCTGCCAATTCACGGAGAATTCCGGATGCAGCGTCGTCACGCAGTTCTTGCTGAATCGGTAGGCATCGATCCGGACAACATCTTCATTACAGATATCGGTGAGGTTGTTGAAATCCAAGGCGGGGCAGCGCGTAAAGCAGGGAAAGTAACTGCAGGTAATGTACTGATTGACGGTCTGGGTGTGGGTGACGTAGGGAATATCGTACTGCGTGATCGCAAGCTGCTGTCTCAGGATGGTATTCTTGTTGTAGTTGTGACTCTCAGCAAGCAGGATGGCAAAATCGTTTCCGGTCCGGATATCATCTCCCGCGGATTCGTATATGTACGTGAATCGGAAGGACTTCTGGATGAGGCTAACCGTATTGTTAGCAGCACACTGCAGAAGCTGATGAGCGAGAATGTAAATGAGTGGGCTTCACTCAAAACGAATGTTAAAGACGCACTTGGACGTTTCCTGTATGAGCAAACTCGTCGCAGACCGATGATTTTGCCAATCATTATGGAAGTTTAAAATAAGCTTCATGAAAAACATATATTAAGGCACACAGTCGCCCCTTTTCTACGAGTAATATTGGACGGTTCCTCGTAGAGAAGGGGCTTTTTTTGCTTTTTTCAGAGATAGCATGAGTTTTAAGGGCTGCTTAATGGAATTGATTGTCCCGGGAAAGTATAAGCTTGTTGGCAGATTCCCCATACTAAGGAAATGGAAAACCAATACATCTTACAGGAGAAGGGGACAGCAGTGATATGAATGATCAGATGAACGACAAGCAGATACCACGATCCAATCAGCCGGAGACAGAGGCTCCAGACATTCCGGTGCAGGAGGAGAAGCAGCTCTCTCCAGTCACAGAATCCATTCAGCAGTTTGGGCAGACACAGTCACCAGCCAGCGAATCCAATATTTTCTGCATGACCATTATCGGTCAGGTAGAGGGACATTTGATTTTACCCCCACAGAACAAAACAACCAAGTATGAGCATATTATCCCGCAGCTGGTAGCGGCAGAGCAAAATCCGAAGATTGAAGGCATTTTGATCATTCTCAATACGGTAGGTGGCGATGTGGAGGCGGGACTTGCTATTGCCGAGATGATTGCTTCTTTAAGCAAACCAACGGTGACGGTTGTCATTGGAGGAGGGCACAGCATTGGTGTACCGATTGCAGTTGCTTCAACGTATTCGCTGATAGCGGGAAGTGCCACAATGACGATTCACCCGATTCGGATGAATGGACTTGTGATCGGTGTGCCGCAGACATTTGAATATATGGAGAAAATGCAGGAGCGTGTTGTGCGGTTTGTAACATCCCACTCCAATATTTCCGAAGATATGTTTAAAGAACTGATGTTCAAGACAGGAGAGCTGAATCGGGATATCGGTACGGCTGTAGGGAGTGCAGATGCGGTGAAATATGGTCTTATGGATGCAGTAGGTGGCATTGGTCAAGCAATCGCACAATTGAACAAGTTAATGGGAGACAAGAGACAGACGATACAGGCGGGGGGATACACGCAATGACAACGATGTATACCGTAATGCCACCGGAGCAGCTGTGGTCGGGGATGTGGACTGAGGCCGGCGATACGAAAGAGATCCGAATGAACGGTCTGTTAATGCAGGTCAGACCGGTAAATGATACCGAAGCTGTTATTGTGCGTTTACTTGAGTGCCCGCTTGAAGCGTATCTGGACCCGGCCAATCAACCGGGTTCAACGGTTCCGCTTTCGGGTAACACAAGCCCAACATAACGCGACGAATTTAGACAAATGGTGCAGAAAAAGAACATATGTACGGAATATATTTGTATGGTATAATATTCTTCTGGGGGTGACCTGATTTTGGCCAGAAGAAAAAAGAGGAAAAAGAAGGGTGCCGGATTTAGCGGCGTCTTAAAATATGAAATTTATGGCATTGTGCTAATCACATTGGCCGTCATAGCGCTATCGGGTGAAGCTACCGTGGGACGTTCGCTTTCCAAGATGTTTGGACTCATGCTTGGCAAGTTTTATTTTGCGATCCCGCTGGTGGGGATTTACTATGGGCTGATGGTGATGATTCACCGGAAGTGGCCGACTGGCTGGACTACTCGTAAGACCGGGTTGGTCCTGTTGGTCTTTGCGCTCACCCTGATGAGTACCATATCCGCCATGCACCAAAAGCTGATTCCGGTTGGTGCGCTTGAACCAGGTGCGGTTCTGACTCAGGTACATAATGATATGCAAACTGAATTACTGACGCCTGCTGCACCAGGTGAGCGCGATTCCATGCTGGGCAAGGATATTAGCGGCGGGTATATTGGTGCAGGACAGTTTGCGTTATTTTTGTGGCTGTTTGGCAGTCTTGGCGCAAGACTGATTATGATTGTCATGTTTGTGATCAGTTTCATGCTTATTACGAGTCTGTCCTATGTGGATTTGATACGTATATTCAGAACCAAGGTCTGGGACGCAGGCAGCTCCATGTACAAGAAGCTCGAGTCGAGGCCGGCGAGAAGATCAGTTTCCAAGACAGCAGGGACCAAGAAAAGCAGTGTACGGAAATTGGCGCCAGTACCGGTTGACGATGAAGAGGAAGACGACGATTACGATTCTGAAGAAGGGCATTTACCCAAACGTAAAGCACCTATTTTTTTTCAGCTGTTCGGAAAATGGGGAGCCCATCGTCAGACATCCAAATCTGCTGACAATTCACACGAGATGGATGCACTGGAATCAGAACAGATCGTTTATCGTGCGGGACAGGAACTGCCATCCGAGCCATGGCATGGCGAATCAGAATCTGTTAGCCAAGGAACTGGTGCAGCAGCAGTAGGTGCGGCAGCACATGCAGCACAGACCAGGGCTGATTCTGCACCCATCATCCGTGACTTTTTTGAACATGTCAGAGCAGAGGGCCCGGACAAAGATGATGATCTGGACGATGCTTATCCGTTCCCGGCCGACCTGAGTGGGAATGGCAGCACTACAGATCAAACGCACAGAGCAGATATTAAATTTACAGATGAGTTGGTAGAAGACGAATGGCCTAATGCAAGTGCTGCAGCCAACATATCTCAAACCAATGCTGAGCATGATGCATCCAATGGGGAAGCTGTTCCAGGTGATACAGTGGATGGGGGAACGGAGCAGGGCACTGCGGGAGGAGAAGGTGTTCCATCTGCTGCACTACCGCCACCCCCCCCGAAGCCTTACAAACTGCCTTCCTTCCGTCTTCTTTCCAAGCCCCATAACGGTGGTAAAGGTGCAGATCAGAAGGATTACATGCAGACTGCACGCAAGCTGGAAGCAACACTGGAAAGCTTCGGTGTACGTGCCAAAGTTCTGGAGGTTGTTCGGGGTCCAGCAGTGACGAGGTATGAAATTCAGCCGGATATCGGGGTGAAAGTGAGCCGAATTGTCAGTTTGACGGATGATATCGCTCTTGCCTTGGCTGCCAAGGATATTCGGATGGAAGCACCTATTCCGGGTAAATCGGCTATTGGTATTGAAGTTCCTAATGGTGAAGTATCTGTTGTCACGATGCGTGAAGTCATGGAGACGGCAACGTTCCAGGATGCAGAATCCAAAGTAACGATTGCATTTGGGCGGGATATATCGGGTCAGACGATCATAGGTAATCTGGCTCGTATGCCCCATTTGCTGGTCGCGGGTGCTACCGGCTCAGGTAAATCGGTATGTATCAACGGCATTATTACCAGCATTTTGTACAAAGCGAAGCCGGATGAGGTCAAGTTTTTGATGGTTGACCCGAAAATGGTCGAACTGAATGTATATAATGGAATCCCGCATCTGATGGCGCCTGTTGTAACTGATCCAAAGAGAGCATCGCTGGCACTCAAAAAGATCGTGGTCGAGATGGAAAAAAGATATGAGTTATTTTCCAAGTCAGGAACACGAAACGTTGAAGGTTACAATAATCTGATGAAGGATAATCCGGCGGCGATTCTGCCTTATATTGTGGTTATTGTGGACGAGCTGGCCGACCTGATGATGGTAGCCGCTGGAGATGTAGAGGATGCGATTGCTCGTCTGGCGCAGATGGCTCGTGCGGCCGGTATTCATCTTATCATTGCCACGCAGCGTCCTTCCGTCGATGTTATTACGGGTGTAATCAAAGCCAACATTCCTTCAAGGATTGCGTTCGGGGTATCCTCACAAGTTGATTCACGCACCATTCTGGATATGGGCGGTGCGGAGAAGCTGCTAGGCCGAGGAGATATGCTGTTTATGCCTATGGGCGCATCGAAGCCAATTCGTGTACAAGGTGCGTTTATGAGTGATGAAGAGGTTGAAAATATTGTGAATTACGTTCGTGGTCAAGGTGAAGCGCAGTATGACGAGTCCCTTGTTCCCGAGGTGGACGACTCCAATCAGGCTGCGGAAGAAGTGCAGGATGAGCTGTACGAACAGGCTGTGCAGATTATTCTTGAAGCGAAGCAGGCTTCAGTATCGCTGCTGCAGCGGAGGATGCGGGTGGGGTACACCCGTGCCGCACGTTTGATTGATTCCATGGAAGCCAGAGGTGTCATCGGGCCGTACGAAGGCAGCAAGCCGCGTGAAGTCCTGGTGTCGCTGGAGCAGTATCAACAGAGCAAAATAAGCTCATAGTAAAGCCTTAGAAAGCCTTCAACCATTATGGTTGGAGGCTTTTAGCTGTAATCAGGTCATTGAGGTTTGCCAATTGCTCCAGAGATCGGATGATTTGGTGCATAGGAAGGCAGCTTGCTTGTCATAATAACTTTAGCGATTCTGTTAAATTCCACAAGAGAAAGGTAGAGCATAGTGATGCGAAAAATGAACCTTTGGCTTTTCACGGCTATTTTGCTGATATCCGTGCTGGGAATCCGTTATTTGCTTCCTGAGCACACAGCAGCCCCAAGTGCCGCCCATAACGACAAACCGGCAGAGGAAAAAGCGATGCCGACGTTCAGCAGCAGCACCGTGAAATATGGCAGTTACGGACAGGACGTATACGAACTTCAGGGGCGCTTGAAGTATCTGGGTTTCTACAATGGCAAGATCGACAGCAGCTTTGGCAGCAGCACTCTCAAATCGGTGAAATGGTTTCAATCCGAATTTGGCATGAAAGCTGACGGTGTGGTTGGGGCCAAAACAAAGCTGAAGCTGTACAATGCCAGCACCAAGTGGTCACCTACAGAACCCCCTCTTCACAAAGGAGGATCTGACGGAGATGGGGGCGGCAGTGGAGGTACAGCAAACAAAGAGCAGGACAATATGGGTTCTGCCAATGCGCTGGGGCTTACGGAGAACGAACTTAAAATTATGGCAAATGCTGTATATGGTGAAGCAAGGGGAGAACCGTTTGAAGGTCAGGTAGCCGTAGCCGCTGTTATTTTGAACCGCGTAAACTCACCAAGTTTTCCGTCAACTCCTTCTGGTGTTATCTTTCAGCCAGGGGCATTCACTGCTGTAGCGGATGGGCAGATCTATCTGGAACCAAACGCGCAGGCGAAAAAAGCAGTAGAACAGGCGTTAAACGGATGGGACCCTTCAGGCGGATGCTTGTACTACTTCAACCCTAAAACGGCTACATCCAAATGGATCTGGACACGTCCGCAGGTGAAAACCATCGGGCAGCATATATTCTGTATGTAACGGAACGGGAAGCAACCAGGAGAAGCGACTTCGGTTGCTTCTTGGCTTTTGAATGGTTTAAAATGGTGGTTGCGTTTAGGCTTGATGAAGACTGTTATCAATATGACGCCGTAAAGGGGTTTTGACATTTGAATACTGCAGCATTTGAACGGGGGAGCGGGAAACAGCTTCGAATACATGTACTTCCGACCAAACGTTTCAAAACGTTCGCGATTTCCCTGTATGCCGGAGTTCTTCTGCGTGAGGACTCAGTTACGCATACAGCTCTTACACCTTTTGTATTAAGACGAGGAACAGAAGCATATCCGGAAACAACGCAGTTTCGAGAGCAGTTGGAACATTTGTACGGAGCCGGCTTTGGGTTTGACGTCTATAAACGGGGCGATTACCAGATTGTGCAGTTCCGTATGGATACCATTAACGATTCTTTTGTCGGGGGAGGAGAACAGCTTCTGGATCGTTCGTTTGCGTTTCTGGGCGAAGTATTGACCAAACCGGCCAGGGAAAATGGACAATTCAGAACAGCGTATGTCCAGGCAGAACGCGAGACGGTTCGCAAAAAGCTGGAGTCCATTGTCAATGATAAAATGCGTTATGCGGCTGAACGCTGTATTGAAGAAATGTGCAAGCATGAGCCGTACAGACTTCACCCGCTAGGTGAACGAGATGCACTGCCAACCATAGAACCTCCTGAACTGACGTCTGCTTATGAAAAGTGGCTGAGGGAAGCGAGTATGGACCTGTATGTGGTGGGGGATACGACACTTGAAGAAGTGGAGCAGCTGGTGCAGCGTCATTTTAATCTGGAACGTACGGCTTCCGCTGACTATCAGGCGCAGAAGGCGGTGCGTGGGGACAAGGAGCCAAATACGGTCATTGAACGATTGAATATTGGTCAGGGCAAATTGAATATGGGTCTTCGTACATCCATTACGTATGGAGATGATAACTATGCAGCAGCCCTGTTGTATAACGGTATTCTTGGCGGTTACCCGCATTCCAAGTTATTTGTAAATGTTCGCGAAAAAGAAAGCCTCGCCTATTATGCATCTTCCAGATATGATGGGCACAAAGGTATTGCGACCATTCAATCCGGGATTGAAATCCCTAATTACGAAAAAGCAGTCACGATTATCAAGCAGCAGCTTGAGGAAATGAACAGGGGTAATATCACGGATTTGGAGATGTCGCAGACCAAAGCGATGATCCGCAACCTGTTGAAGGAAATGCAGGATGCGGCATTCGAGATGATTGCCTACGATTTTAACCGTCAATTGTCCGGCAAGGAGAGAACATCCGAAGAGCTGCTTGCACAAATCGAACAGATCAGCAAGCAGGATGTTCGAGAGGCAGCAGAGCAGTTCCGTCTGGATACGATATATTTCTTGCGGGACGAGAAGGAGGAATAGTCGTGGAGAGCATTCAGTATGAACATCTGCAGGAAACGTTATATCATGAAGTGATGGATAACGGACTGCACGTCTATGTTTTGCCCAAGCCAGGTTTTCAAAAAACATATGCTTCATTTACAACCCAATACGGGTCTGTAGATAACCACTTTCAAGTGGAGGGACAGGCAGAAGTGAAAGTGCCCGACGGCATTGCTCATTTTCTGGAGCACAAAATGTTTGAGGAACCTACGGGTGATATTTTTGCAACGTTCGCCTCTCATGGTGCTTCTGCCAACGCATTTACAAGTTTTGATCAGACTGTATATTTGTTTTCGGCGACTGAAAATATAAACGAAAATATACAAACATTAGTCGATTTTGTGCAAAACCCTTACTTCACGGACCAAAATGTTAATAAGGAAAAAGGCATTATTGAACAAGAAATTAATATGTATGCCGATAATCCGGACTGGCGGGTATATTTCGGATTAATTGAAGCGATGTATCAAAAACATCCCGTGCATATTGATATTGCAGGTACGGTGGAGTCCATTAATACGATTACGAAAGAAATGCTTTACACTTGCTACAGAGCCTTTTATCACCCGAGCAACATGCTTTTATTTGTTGTAGGGGGCGTTGACCCTGAGCAGGTCATCAGCATGGTTCGATCGAATCAGGAACAGAAAAATTACGAACCGCAGGGTCAAATTCAGCGATTTTTTGATCCTGAACCCGAGAAGGTGGGAGAGGCAAGACGTGAAGCCAGATTATCGGTTTCCCTGCCCAAATGTCTGTTTGGGTTCAAAGAGACGGATGTGGGGCTTTCGGGAGAGGAGCTGGCTTGCCGGGATGTAACTACACAGCTCATGATGGATCTTTTATTTGGTTCCAGTACACGCTTGTTTCAGAAGCTTTATGATGAGGATTTAATCTCGGACAGCTTTGGACATGATTATATCAGCTCACCTCAATACGCTTTTTCCGCAGTTGGCGGGGATACCAAAGATCCGGACCAACTGTTGAAACGGATACGTGAAGAAGTGGATTTGATTGTGCAAAAGGGGTTTGAGGCTTCCGATTTCGAACGTGCGCGTAAAAAGAAGATCGGTGGTTATTTGCGTATGCTGAACTCACCTGAGAATATTGCGAGCGAATTCACGCGTCTGCAGCTGCGCGGCGCAGACTTTTTCAACATGCTTTCGCTATATGAAGCAATTACACTGAACGATGTAAATCAACGATTGCGGGATCATATTCGCTGGGATCAGCTGGCGGTATCGCTCGTGGTGAGTCCTTGATCAGGAGAGGAATCGGGACTGTTTAAGAGGTTTGAGGAGCAGCATTGAGAGCTTATGGGGGGAACGATCAATGAAAGCTATTGGGGAAATGACCGTGCTGGTTACTGGTGCAAGCGGTGGCATCGGAGCCGCGATTGCAGAGCGCTTTGCCAGCGTTGGTATGAATGTTGTACTCCATTACATGAAATCGCACGAAGCTGCAAACGAAGCGGCCAGACGCTGTATGGAGCAGGGCAATGGACGCATTATGACCGTGTCGGCTGATCTCCGCAGCAGAGAGCAGATTCAGCGCATGCGGGAAAAACTGGCTTCACATGAGCTTCTGCCGGATATCCTCGTAAACAACGCGGGCATATCTCACTATGGCCTGCTGTCTGATGTAACCGAGGAAATTTGGGATGAAGTGATGGCCATCAATTTAAAAGGTACCTTTCTGTGCACACAGGAGATGATGCCGCATATGATCTCCCAGCGATACGGCCGGATTATCAACGTCTCGTCGATCTGGGGGCTGTCCGGGGCATCCTGTGAAGTGCTGTATTCCACAACCAAGGGCGGAGTAAATGCCTTTACAAAAGCACTTGCGAAAGAGCTGGCTCCATCAGGCGTTACAGTAAATGCTGTAGCTCCGGGAGCTGTTCAGACCACCATGCTGGAGCATCTGGATCAGAGTGAATTAAAGATGCTGGAGGAGGAAATCCCGGCTGGCCGACTGGCGCAGCCGGACGAAATTTCGTCATTGGTTTATTTTCTTGCGCTGCCTGAATCCGGTTATATTAATGGTCAGATTATCAGCCCTAATGGCGGCTGGCTGACTTAGTGTGAAACGGACAAGTTTTTATTAAAGTATGGGGATTTAGACGTGTAAAGTAACTTGGACTGTTCTTCTTGACCATACGGCCGTGATTTATTTCAAAAGTTCGTATATAAAATGCCCGTAAAGCACATATTACAACTGTTGATTTTAAATCTCATGCGTCAGCCAAGGAGGATTTATCATGTCAACAGAAAAAACAGTCGTTTCCAACTTTGACACATGGAAGAAGTTTCTGGGTGATCGCGTACTGCAAGCAGAGAAGATGGGAATGAGTGAAGAAACCATCAACAAACTGGCATACGAGATTGGGGACTTTCTTGATGAGAAAGTTGATCCAGCGAACCATTCCAACCGGGCATTGAAGGAACTATGGGATGTCGGCGATGCAGATGAGCGTCGTACGATTGCGTGCCTGATGGTCAAATTGGCCAAACAAAACGCATAAGGCAAGAGGTGAAGAGCTCCCGCAAGGGGGCTTTTCTCTAATGATTACAAACGGATTACAGAGCTGTTCTTGTAATTCATTTTCATTTTATATATCATTAACGTGACCCATTTTTAGAAGATGACTCAGAATTGCGTTCTGTGGACGTGTTTTGCTGTTGTCGAATAATGTGGAATAATGCATTACGGGGTGTATAAATGGAAACTAAACAATGGTATATGGAATATAAAATACATAAGAACAGACCTGGTCTTTTGGGGGACATTGCCTCTATGCTGGGGATGCTCGAAGTCAATATATTGACCATTAACGGTGTGGAAGGCAAAACACGCGGCATGCTGCTCGAATCGGATGATGACGAGAAAATTCGTCTGCTCGGAGAGATGCTTGGCAAAGTCAACAGCATTACCGTATCCGCATTGCGTCAGCCTAAACTGGTAGACATTCTGGCTGTGCGTCACGGCAGGTACATTGACCGGGATTCGGATGATCGCAAAACGTTCCGTTTCACTCGTGACGAACTTGGGTTACTTGTTGATTTTCTGGGTGAAGTATTTAAAAGAGAAGGCAATCAGGTTATTGGCTTGCGCGGAATGCCGCGTGTAGGCAAAACAGAATCGATCATCGCAGGCAGCGTATGTGCCATGAAGCGGTGGACTTTTGTATCCTCGACACTCCTTCGTCAAACGATCCGCAGTCAAATGTCTGAAGACGAGTTGAATCCGAACAATGTTTTTATTATTGATGGAATCGTCAGCACAATTCGGTCCAGTGAAAGACATTATAACCTGCTTCAGGACATTATGACGATGCCGAGTACCAAAGTGATTGAGCACCCGGATATTTTTGTACAGGAATCAGAATATGATTATAATCATTTTGATATTATTATCGAACTGCGCAACAATCCTAACGAAGAAATTATTTATGATACGTTTACGGCAAGCTACACCGACGAACTGTAAAGCCCCGTACGGAATCATGGAATAGATCAGCAACAACTAAAGAGATAAACATAAGGAGGAGATGGCATGTCTGAACTGGGTCAGCAGTTAAGAGAGGCCCGGCTGCAAAAAGGGATGAGTCTCGACGATGTACAGGAAATGACTAAAATTCGCAAGAGGTATCTGGAGGCTATAGAAGCAGGGGATTACAAAGTACTCCCCGGCAGCTTCTATGTGCGTGCATTTATAAAAACCTATGCGGAAACGGTAGGACTCAATCCGGATGAGCTGCTGGAAGGACATAAAAAAGATGTACCTGCAGAAACCGCGGAGGCAACGATGGAGCCGGTAATTCAGAAACGCTCAAACCGGCCGGCGGAGCGCAGTAACCGATGGATGTCTGTTGCTCTGATGTGGACATTTCCTATATTGATTCTGGTCCTTTTGTATGTATATATGGCATACAACAAGGGAGATGACGCGAATCCGCAGGGGCTGGATGATACAAAAATTACGGATAGTCAGAAGCCTGCTGACGACAAACCGGACCCTTCGACGGATAAAGGACAGACGGCTAATCCTCCTGCGACCGATTCAGGTTCCAAGGATCCCAATAAAGGTGATGCGGGCGGCAACGGCGGCGGTACTGAAACAAACGGTCAGACCGATGGACAAAATGATGGTCAAACCGATGGACAGACTGATGGGAAAACCGAAGGGCAACCCGATGGGCAAACAGGTGAGAATCAAGAGGGAACGAATCCGGCTACACCTGGCTCAGTTACTGTCTCACAGGATGGAAAATCAGGCAACATTACAAACTTCAAAGTTAGCGGAAGTGCGGGGCAGCCTGTTACTGTAACAATTAAAGCGACAGGAAACAGCTGGCTTGAAGTGTACAAAGGGGAAAATTCCAGCGGAGAGAAACTGGAGTATGGCAATACGGCCGACGGTGACACATTTACATTTACGCTGGACAGTACAGGAATGTACATTAAGTCCGGTTATGCGGCTGCCACGACAATTGATGTTGGAGGTCAAGTGGTAACGGACGGGAAAGCGACAAACCGGATTCGACTTAAATTGGATACGGACAGCGCAGCTTCCACGATGGGGTCAGAAGGCACAAGTGGTACGAATACCACGGACTCCTCAGAAGCGGGTACTTCAAGCGAATAACCTGGTTGACTGGAGGAGACAATAAGTTTGTCTTCAATTGCAGTTAACTTATGGTGAAGTGAGGTGGATGGCTATGACAGTCAGCTGGATCGTAACGGGTTTAGGTATCATTGTCAGCCTCCTGGGTTATTATCTGACTCCTAATGCCTGGGGCTACGGAATACTGGGCTTTGGACTTGCGCATATCGTTCTTGGTGTGCTCGATATGTTCAGACAGCCTAACCGCAGCCGATATTAGAGGCAGCTGAACCTGCAAGCATTTTTGGTGACCGGAAGGTACACCAAAAATGCTTTTTTCTATGATTAAACACAGCTAATATTAGACTTTTGATTGGAGTTTACTCTATAATGTTACAGAACATATGATTAACTGAAAGGGTGACTCGCTTTGAGTTCAGAAAATTCATTTGATATCGTGTCCAAAATGGACTTGCAGGAACTGACTAATGCCGTAACACAAACGGAAAAGGAAATTGGCAATCGTTATGATTTCAAGGGCAGTAAAAGCAGCTTGAAATTGGATAAAGACGCTCTAACGATTGTGTCAGATGATGAGAGCAAGTTAAAGGCGGTTATTGAGGTACTGCAGTCCAAAATGGCAAAGCGGGGGCTGCCGCTGAAAAATATGGATTATGGAAAAGTGGAGCCGGCTTCATCGGGTACTGTTCGTCAGCGTTTGAATTTCAAGCAGGGAATTGATCAGGATGCTGCCAAAAAAATCAATATCCTTATTCGTGATTCCAAACTCAAGGTGAAGAGTCAGATTCAAGGTGACCAGCTTAGGGTAACGGGTAAAAGTAAAAATGATCTGCAGGCTGTTATGCAGCTGCTTAATGGGGCCAACCTGCCGCTGGACCTGCAATATACCAATTTTAAATAAAGGTACCGCTGCAGCAATGTATTTTTGACACTGTATTGGTACGTATATTATACTGAATGTGCATTGCTGGCAGTCATGCATCAAGTCCAGTCTTTATCGTTTGCTGACTTTGTGAAAAGCAGTACACTTCTGGAAGTCACCGGAGCGTTTAAAGCGGTTTTTCGTTTGGGCGGTAGACTTTATTTTTTGCGCTTTTACATAGGGTTTGATCTTAAATCCAAGTCGACGTTTCAAACGTTCATCACTTGCTTTAGATGATGAATACGGGATTAAGATGAAGGTTTGAAGTAATGGAGATACAAAGGGAGGGCGTCTTGTGAATTTACCCAACCGGATTACGCTTGCACGAATTTGCTTAATCCCTTTTTTGATGGTGTTCCTGCTTGTGGATTTTCCGTTTTATCCAGAGCCGTTACATCTTGGGAGCTTTGTGCTTCCGTATAATCAGTTAATTGCTGCTCTTATTTTTATCGTTGCTGCAAGCACGGATGGAATAGACGGCTATCTTGCAAGGAAAAACAATATGGTCACCAATTTGGGCAAACTGCTGGACCCGCTCGCCGACAAGCTGCTGGTTACCGCCGTTCTGATTTCATTGGTTCAGATGGGCAAGCTGGATTCATGGATTGCAGTTGTTATTATCAGCCGTGAATTTGCCGTGACCGGTCTGCGTCAGATTGCTCTGCTGGACGGTTCGGTTGTTGCCGCAAGTGCCTGGGGCAAACTGAAGACATTCGTGCAGATTATAGCGATTGTTTTGCTGCTGCTGAACAATTTTCCGTTTTCATACACAGGCGTTCATGTCGACGAGATTGCAGTATGGGCAGCGGCTCTGATCACCATCTGGTCGGGAATTGACTACTTTATCAAAAACAAAAATTTGCTTCATTTATCAAAAGCGTAATGAATTATGCTTAAACGGGTAATGATGAAAGACTTATCGGGTCAAAGGGCAATAGGAGCTTATCCTATTGCCCTTTGACTACTCAACAAGTGCACAGGAGGAAGCTGAAATGAAAGCAGAGATTATCGCAGTTGGGACAGAGCTGCTGCTGGGACAAATCGTGAATACGAACGCCAGATATCTTTCCCGGGAACTAGCTGCAATGGGGATTGACGTATATTTTCAGACGGTAGTCGGGGATAATCTGAATCGGCTCAGTGAAGCGATACGCATCGCGCAGGGACGTGCAGACATTATTTTATTTTCCGGAGGCATTGGCCCGACCCAGGATGATCTGACCAAAGATGCACTGGCCGCTGTATTGAATCGAAAGCTCCATATTGATCGTATGGCTATGGACAAAATAGAAGGTTTCTTCCGGGATCGGAATGTTGAAATGACGGAGAATAATCGACGTCAAGCCATTGTGCTTGAGGGTGGAACGCCTCTGGCGAATGAAACCGGACTTGCTGCAGGCAACGCGATTGCGGATAACGATAAATATTATGTTGTGATGCCTGGGCCGCCCAAAGAGCTTATTCCGATGTTTGAGCAGGAAGTCAAGCCTTGGCTGTTCCAGCATGCTCTTACAGAAGAGATGCCGATTTATTCTCGTATGCTGAAATTCGCAGGTATTGGGGAGTCTGCTCTGGAGGATCGACTGCTTGACCTGATTGACGGGCAGACAGACCCTACGATTGCTCCTTACGCGAGTGAAGGTGAAGTGACGGTACGCGTCTCTACAAAGGCTCCAAGCGAAGGAGAAGCGAAACTGAAGCTCGATGCCATGGAAGTCCAGATTCGCGAACGGTTGTCTGAACACCTCTACGCCAACGAGGATGTACCGATTGAATACACGATTGTGACAATGATGTCTGATATGGGTCTGACCTTGAGTGCGGCGGAAAGCTGTACTGGAGGGCTCGTGATGCAGAGCCTCACTTCCGTCCCTGGAAGTGCCTCGATGCTGAAAGGCGGCATCGTCTGTTACTCCAATGAGATCAAAGAAAAGCTGCTCAATGTTCCGCACAGTTATCTTGAAGGTGAAGATGCACCGGGCGCGGTTAGTCCAGAAGTGGCAAAAGTGCTTGCTGAGCAGGTCCGCATGATCGGCGATGCCGACTTCGGGCTGGCAGTAACCGGGGTAGCCGGTCCAGGATATTCAGAGCGCAAACCGCCGGGTCTTGTGTTTATAGCTTTGGCTGAGCGCGGGAAGGATACTGAAATTCATGAGCTGCGGATTAACGGTAACCGGGAAACGGTTCGTATTCGTTCGGCAAAGGCGATTCTGTATCGTTTATGGCAAAAATTAGTGGCTATCGATTAAGCGGTGTGAAGCAGATTGCAATTGATTAATTAACGAAGTATAATGAACGAAGACGGAAGAACCGTAAAATGTGGCTTAACAGCCCTGTTTACGGTTCTTTTTCTATTTTTTTATCGATTTCAATGAGGAAGAGGCGCCTCTGCCTGGACAAAAAAACGAATGTATGTTCGAAAAAAAGCTTGGCAAACGAGTTAAAACAAGGTATCATTACATTATAAACAGTAAAGGGTGTGAGTTTATTGTCAGACCGTCGTGCTGCGCTTGATATGGCGCTCCGTCAAATAGAGAAGCAATTTGGTAAAGGTTCCATCATGAAACTGGGTGAGTCGACTCACATGAATGTAGAAATTATTCCCAGCGGATCGTTGGCTTTGGATATTGCATTAGGAACAGGCGGCTTACCAAAAGGCCGTATTGTTGAAATATATGGACCTGAATCTTCAGGTAAAACTACGGTGGCACTGCATGCCATTGCTGAAGTTCAACGTGTAGGTGGACAAGCTGCATTTATTGATGCCGAGCATGCACTGGATCCGAACTATGCAAGCAAACTGGGCGTTAATATTGACGAATTGCTCTTGTCTCAGCCAGATACAGGCGAGCAGGGACTGGAGATCGCCGAAGCTCTTGTACGCAGTGGTGCAGTAGATATCATCGTTATTGACTCCGTAGCTGCTCTCGTACCAAAAGCAGAGATTGAAGGAGAGATGGGCGATTCCCACGTAGGTTTGCAGGCACGTCTGATGTCTCAGGCGCTGCGTAAATTGTCCGGTGCAATCAGCAAATCCAAAACGATTGCCATCTTCATTAACCAGCTTCGTGAAAAAGTTGGCGTAATGTTTGGTAACCCGGAAACCACACCAGGTGGTCGTGCATTGAAGTTCTATTCTACCGTCCGACTGGATGTGCGCCGTATTGAGAGCATTAAGTCAGGTAATGACATTACGGGTAACCGTACGCGTATTAAAGTTGTTAAAAACAAAGTTGCACCTCCGTTTAAACAAGCGGAAGTTGATATTATGTATGGTGAAGGTATTTCCAAAGAGGGAAGTATCATTGATATCGGTACAGATCTGGACATCGTAAACAAAAGTGGTGCTTGGTATTCATACGAAGGTGAACGTTTAGGTCAAGGCCGTGAGAATGCGAAGCAGTTCATGAAAGAACATAAAGAGATTGCTGATATCATTGAACAGAAAATTCGTGAGGCCAGCAATTTGACAACTGCTGTTCCTGCACCGACTAGTGAAGAACAAGAAAAAGAAGCGGCTGAGGAACAGGAATTATTTGAAATCAATGAGTAATCTTCTGTCCGGAGGCAGATTCCTGCCTTCTGGCCTGTCCTTACGCTTGTAATAAACAGGTGTTGAAGCTTATCTAGCTGAATAGGATCGGTTTCTCGCGAAGCGAATTAAACAGCCTCTGTCCATTCCGGACAGAGGCTGTTAGCATCTATGCCATAGTAAGCTGTAAAGATCAAAATATAACGGGGAGCGTGAAGTTTGTAATGAGGCCTCACCAAAGTCAGCAAGAATATGATGAACACGACGAAGAACTTCATGAGCACGCAGCATCAGACGGCATCTCGCAATTTCCGGATGATGAAGAACTTGTAATTACCCGGGTAGAGCGTACCAAGAGCAGAGAAGCCCGGTACCGCATTTCATTTGGCATTTATTCCATTACAGTTCTGGAAGATGTAATGATTAAGTACAGGATGACACGCGGCACGGTTTTTCTTAAGAAGGACCTTGAGGAAATCGTTGTTGCTGATGAGCGTCAGCGAACGTACGTGCAGTCCTTACGTTTTTTGGAGTTTAAGCAGCGTACCCGGCATGAATTGAGCCAGAAGCTCAAGCAAAAGGAATTCGCGGCACCGATCATTGAAGAGGTTTTGGACAGGCTTGAACAGGAAAAACTCATAGATGATGATCTGTTTGCTAAGGAATGGACGAGACAGCGTATGGAGGGCCAGCGGAAGGGAAAACTGTGGATAAGGCAGGAACTGCGTCAAAAGGGCATCGCTAATGATCTCATTGCAGAGGTGCTGGACGATGTGAGTGCAGATGCAGAATTGGACACTGCATTAACAGCGGGCCGTAAAAAATGGAAACAGGTCCGGGGAGACGTGCAGGAGAAGAAACGTAAAACGTTCCCTTACTTGATGCGGCGCGGTTTTAGCATGGAACTGGTGCGCCGGGTTGTAAATCGTTTAATAGAAGAAGATGGAGCGGAAGACGCTGAAGATGACGAAGCCTTGTTATGGGACTAGACGAGAAGACTAACATACTGCATTCTCTTGACAATTTCTTTCGTCAAATACTAAAATGGACATGAGTCTGTAAGAAAAGGACAACCCTTTTTCCTTCCAAAAAAGCGGTTTCGGTTTCTGCGGATTTATACCATTCCTGATTATGGGTTCACTGGAAACAGTGAATAGTACATGTAGTCATGTACATGTGAAATGAAAATCGGCGGGGGATCGCCGTGAGTATTCGTTATTCCCAAACATATGTAAGGTATGAAAACAGCAAATGACCCAAGGCGTGCCTTGGAGGAACCAACGAGGAGGTGAACAGTATGGACATCTTTATCACGATCGTTCTCGTTGTGGCCGCGCTCGTTATTGGGTTCGGAGTCGGATATTTTATTCGCAAATCTCTTGCAGAGGCTAAGATCTCAAGTGCGGAACAAGCTGCCGTACAAATCGTGGAGAACGCGAAGAAAGAGGCAGAGGCACTGAAGAAAGAAACAGTGCTGGAAGCGAAGGATGAAATCCATCGTATTCGCGCTGAAGCTGAAAAAGACACTCGTGAACGTCGGAACGAAATTCAACGACAAGAGAGACGATTGCTGCAAAAAGAAGAGTCGCTGGATAAAAAATTGGAATCACTCGAACGTAAAGAAGAGCAAGTGGCTAACAAAGAGAAACGTATTGATGAAACACAGCAGCAGATCGAAATGATCTACAAAAACCAGGTGACGGAGCTTGAACGAATCTCCAATCTCACGATGGAAGACGCACGCAGTATCATACTGTCCAACGTAGAACAGGAAGTCCGTCATGAGACGGCTCAAATGATCAAGGACATTGAACAGCAGGCGAAGGAAGAAGCGGACAAAAAGTCCCGCGAGATCATTACTCTCGCAATCCAGCGCTGTGCGGCTGACCATGTAGCGGAGACAACCGTATCTGTTGTCACGCTGCCTAATGAAGAAATGAAAGGCCGGATCATCGGTCGTGAAGGACGTAACATCCGTGCGCTTGAAACCCTTACAGGGATTGACCTCATTATTGATGATACGCCAGAAGCTGTTATTCTGTCGGGCTTTGACCCGATTCGTCGTGAGATTGCCCGTACCGCACTGGAGAAACTGGTGGCGGATGGACGGATTCACCCGGCGCGTATTGAAGAAATGGTGGAGAAATCCCGTAAAGAAGTGGACGAGCGTATCCGTGAATACGGTGAACAAGCTACCTTTGAAGTGGGCGTGCATGGTCTGCACCCGGATCTCATCAAGATTCTGGGCCGCCTGAAGTTCCGTACAAGTTACGGTCAGAACGTCTTGAAACATTCGATGGAAGTCGCTTATCTGGCAGGACTGATGGCTGGAGAACTTGGAGAAGACGTAACTTTGGCAAGACGTGCAGGGCTGCTGCATGACATCGGTAAAGCGCTGGATCACGAAGTGGAAGGATCACACGTCGAAATCGGCGTGGAGCTGGCGAAGAAATACAAAGAACACCCAGTGGTTATCAACAGTATCGCTTCCCATCACGGGGACTGCGAGGCAACTTCGGTTATTGCGATGCTGGTTGGTGCAGCGGATGCGCTGTCGGCAGCACGTCCAGGCGCTCGTCGCGAAACACTGGAGACGTATATCAAACGACTGGAGAAGCTGGAAGAGATTTCGGAATCTTTCGAAGGCGTCGAGAAATCGTACGCCATTCAGGCAGGACGCGAGGTTCGCGTTATGGTACAGCCTGAGAAGATCGATGATGCTGAAGCCTTCCGCCTCGCACGTGACATCACCAAGATGATTGAGAATGAACTTGATTATCCAGGTCATATCAAAGTCACTGTAATCCGGGAGACCCGGGCAGTTGAATACGCAAAATAGAGTATTTTGGAAAAGTGGCCGCTTCAGTGGGCCACTTTTCCTGTTCATAAGCCATGCAGGCATTGAGGAGGCAGCAGTTCATGAAAGTTTTGTTTATTGGTGATATTGTAGGTAATGTAGGACGTAAAGCACTCAAAGAAAATTTGCCATACCTGAAATCAAAATATAAACCACATGTGATCATCGTAAATGGTGAAAATGCAGCAGCAGGACGCGGTATAACGGGCGCGATTGCCAATGAATTTTTTAACTGGGGTGTGCATGGTATCACACTTGGCAATCATACATGGGACAATAAGGATATTTTTGATTTTATAGATGATGAACCACGTATGATCAGACCGGCGAATTTTCCGCCAGGTACACCTGGACGCGGCTATACCGTGGTTAAGGGCGAAGGCAGGGAACTTGCGATCGTTAATCTGCAGGGCAGAACATTTTTGCCTGCAATTGATTGTCCTTTTCGCGCAGCGGATGAAATTGTGGATGAGCTGCGCAGGGACTACAAGTGCATTCTCGTAGATATGCATGCGGAAGCAACGTCCGAAAAGATTGCCATGGGCTGGCACCTGGATGGACGCGCATCCTTTGTTGTAGGTACACATACCCATGTGCAGAGCAACGACGAACGGATTTTGCCTGGAGGTACAGCATACTTGACTGATGCAGGCATGGTTGGACCTCGTGACGGTATTCTAGGCATGGAGCGTGAAGCGGTGCTGCGTAAATTTTACACCCAGCTTCCGGTGCGGTTTGTGGTAGACGATGGCAAGTGGCATTTTCACGGCGTAATCGTTGATATTGACGAAGCGACCGGGGCGGCCACAAAGATTGAGAAGATTCGGTTAATGGAAGACGAGTGGCGTATGGAATAGGGGTATTGTCCCATTTTGCCGGGATACCCTGCTAAAAAGAAGGAATTTTTTTGCCTCCCGCGAATAACATCTAGTAAGTGGAAACAAACTTTCAACATTCCCAGGGAGGTACTTACCATGGATGTATTAAAAGTTTCAGCAAAGTCCAACCCTAACTCTGTAGCCGGCGCTCTTGCAGGAGTTCTTCGTGAACGCGGCAATGCTGAACTGCAGGCAATTGGAGCGGGAGCACTGAACCAAGCTATTAAAGCGGTAGCGATTGCCCGGGGATTTGTAGCACCAAGCGGAGTTGACCTGATTTGTATTCCAGCTTTTACAGACATAGTGATCGACGGTGAGGACCGAACGGCCATCAAGCTGATTGTGGAGCCCAGATAATACATGAATTAAACGTATGTATGAGCCTGTTTACGAATGAAGTAGACAGGTTTTTTTGCGTTATTTTCCGAAGAATGATAAGAGATATGGGTAATTAAACATGGCGGGAGGGTTAGGTATGTCGAGAACGGACTGGGTTATAGCTGATTTTCATTGTGATGCATTGAGCAAACTGCTTCTGCGGCCTGAGCTTTCCTTTGAGGATGCTCCTGAGCTGGATGTTAACCTACAGCGTGTGCAGGAGGGCGGAGTGGGTCTGCAGGCGTTTGCGATCTATCTTCCAGAGGTGCTGGGCCGAGGAAAGTTTGAACATGTGGTGGGGCAGTTGGAACTGTATCGTAATAAGGCAGCGCACAGCGCACAGCGCTCCAGTGGGGTTAAGACACTGCTCTGGCGTGAACAGGCACTTAAGATGCAGACGGAGCCAAAAGGCTCTCCATGGGGGCTGCTTACGCTGGAGGGCGTGGACGGGCTGGAGGGCAGCCTGTTCTATCTGGAATTGTGCTTTCAGATGGGAGTTCGGATTGTTGGTCTTACGTGGAATCATGCGAACTGGGCTGCAGATGGTATCATGGAGAAGCGCGGTGCGGGGTTGACAGAGAAAGGCAGGGAACTGGTGAGCCTGTGCAATCGGATCGGCATGCTGCTGGACGTATCTCATTTGTCGGAAAAGGGTTTCTGGGAACTGGCCGATCTTAGCGAGCGCCCGTTCATCGCCTCTCATTCAAACAGCTACAGCGTATGTCCGCATGTACGCAATCTAAAGGATGATCAGATTCAGGCCATCATTGCGAGGGACGGGCGCATTGGCTTGACGTTTGTGCCTTGGTTTGTCAAAGAAGAGAACATGGTAAGGATAACGGATTTGCTGCCGCATATTGAGCAGATCTGTTCCCTTGGCGGGGCTCATCATCTGATGATGGGATCTGATTTTGACGGGATTTCGACTAAAATCCAAGGTCTGGAGCATGCTGGATGTTATCCGAAGCTGACAGAAATATTGCTGAAGCATTATGACGAAACATTGGTGCGCGGCTGGTTATGGGGGAATGCCATGCGTTATCTCGGGGAACACTTGCCAGAGGGGACGCGGGTGGATACGAATGAGTTTGAAATATGAGAGAAGAGAAAGAGAAGACAAGTAAAATAAAGCAGGATGAAAGATGTGATAAATCTCACTTTTTTTAAGTTGAGTACCTGAAAGTGGAAATGATTTAGCTGAAATAAGTGTATTTCATGAATTTTCAGGAAGTTTATTTTCATTTCACAGTAAAAAGGAGTATAATACCACTTGGATTGTTAAGAGCCTGTCTACAGGCCATAGATAAACAAGGAGTGAATTTACGATGAGTAAAACAGTACCTGTGGGCGTATCCGCCCGTCACATTCATGTATCCCAAGAGCACGTTGACATTTTGTTCGGCAAAGGTTATGAACTGACTGAATTTAAACCTCTGTCCCAACCCGGACAGTATGCTGCGAACGAAACTGTTGCGGTGATCGGTTCCAAAGGACAGTTTGATAAAGTGCGTATCCTCGGACCTGTTCGTCCGGAAACACAACTGGAAATCTCCATGACGGATTCTTTTGCGATCGGTGTAAAAGCACCAGTCCGTGAATCCGGAAGCATCGAAGGCACACCAGGCATCACGATTAAAGGACCAGCTGGCGAAGTTACCATCGACAAAGGTGTAATCGTTGCGGCTCGTCACATTCACTTCCACACGTCTGATGCCGCAAAATGGGGCATTGAGGACAAACAAATGCTGAAAGTCCGTTTGGGTGGAGCGCGTGGTCTGGTATTGGAAAATGTATTGGCGCGTGTATCCGACTCCTTTGCGCTGGATATGCACATCGACACAGATGAAGCAAATGCTGCAGGCGCCCGTAACGGCGATACAGCTGAAATCATCGACTAATGACTCTAGGCCGTCTTCAAGTACAGTATTCGTTTGCTGTGCTTGAAGGCAATATGTAAGAAAACACCTGAGTACACTGAGAGCAGCAGTTCGTTTAAACTGCCCATCAGCGTGCTCAGGTTTTTTTGTATAGAGGGCGGATATAAGCGGCGAGGGCCATTCGGAAAGCGACCCCGTTTGCATGTGGAACTACAGCCCAATTCATGTTATAATTTGCTGTAATGCTCTTTTGATGTATGAAGAATGAAATGGACGTATTTTGTGATGAAATGAACGCTTTTAATGAAATAGAGGCTGTAAGGAGTGACCGAAGGAAATGGCTAAAGACTCAAAAAAGGATTACTCCCAATATTTTGATTTCTCCGATGCCAAAGTAATTTCGCAAGATGAATTCAGCAAAAAAATTAGAATTCGCGGCCGTGAGATCAATATCAAAGCGGAACCGAACCATCGTCAGGAGAAACAAAGGGGTAAGGAAGATATTCAGGTTCTGTATGAGACGGCTGTTCCTGAAGAATTGAAAACGATCGGAAAAGGCAAGCATTATATCGTATATACCTATGGATGTCAGATGAATGAACATGACTCCGAGACGATTAAAGGTCTGCTCGAGACGATGGGATATCAAGCTACAGAAGATCGCAAAGCGGCCGATATCATTCTGCTTAACACTTGTGCGATTCGCGAAAATGCAGAAGACAAGGTTTTTGGTGAACTCGGTCATCTCAAAGCGCTGAAACTCGAAAATCCAGGTTTATTGCTTGGCGTCTGTGGTTGTATGTCTCAGGAAGAGGGCGTCGTTAACCGGATCATGCAGAAACATGGTTTTGTCGACATGATCTTTGGGACCCATAATGTACACCGTCTGCCGCATCTGATTCAGGAAGCGCTCTTCAGTAAAGAGATGGTTGTTGAGGTGTGGTCGAAGGAAGGCGACATCATTGAGAACCTGCCGAAGAAACGGGAAGGTATGCGCGGCTGGGTAAACATTATGTATGGTTGCGACAAGTTCTGTACATATTGCATCGTACCGTTTACTCGGGGTAAAGAACGCAGCCGTCGTCCAGAGGATGTTATTGCAGAAGTAAGAGAGCTGGCTAGACAGGGATTCAAAGAAATCACGCTCCTGGGTCAGAATGTAAATGCGTACGGTAAAGACTTTACCGATCTGAAGTATACGTTCGGAGACTTGATGGACGATATTCGCAAAATAGATATACCACGTGTGCGTTTCACTACAAGCCATCCACGCGACTTCGATGACCATTTGATCGAGGTGCTTGCGAAAGGCGGCAATCTGGTGGAGCATATTCACCTGCCAGTGCAGTCGGGCAGTACAGAAGTGCTCAAACGTATGAGCCGTAAGTACACCCGGGAACACTATCTCAATCTGGCAGCGAAAATCAAAGCTGCGATTCCAGATGTGGTTCTAACAACCGATTTTATTGTAGGATTCCCTGGTGAAACAGATGAGCAGTTTGAAGATACGCTTTCGCTGGTGCGCGAAGTCGGTTATGATTTTGCTTATACGTACATCTACTCTCCGCGTGAAGGCACGCCTGCAGCAGTGATGGAAGATAATGTACCGATGGAAGTGAAAAAAGAACGTTTGAAACGCCTGAATGAAACGGTTAACGAGTACAGTCATCGCAGCAATGAGCAGCAGCGTGGCAGGATTGTTGAAGTGCTTGTAGAAGGCGAGAGTAAACGAAACTCAACCGTCCTAGCTGGACGTACGCGCAGCAACAAGCTGGTGCATTTTGAAGGGCCTAAGGAACTGATCGGTTCGTTTGTGCAGGTGGAAATTACCGATCCGATGACGTTTTATATTCGCGGTAACCTGCTCACCGAGCCCGTTGCTGCGAATCAGTAATAGACTAACACTCATTATTAAGATGAGATCTCCTAAGGTTCAATGTGAAGTTTGGACATGCTGCTCAAGCAGCGAAGGGAACGGAATCGATTCTGAAGAAGCGTTAGCGTTCGCCTTTGTCGCCGGATTTTCCCCTTTTTCGAAAAAAGGATCAAAAAAATCCGGGAATAACAGCGATCGAAAGAACGATCCGAACCCGGAGCGTCCGCTCGAGCAGATGTCCTAACATCTATTGAACCGCAATCTCATCTTATAATCATCTCATACGAATGGAGCGATCACAGTGGCGCAGGAAGAAGTGCAGTACAACCATTATGGAATGCCTACCTACGATACGCGCAATCTGATCATACGCGACGACATTATGGGAAAGGCCAAAGAATTGGCAGATATGCTCGGTACGAGCGAAGAAGTAAAACAGTTCCAGCAGGCCGAAGCCAAAATTCGGGATCATGAGCGTATTCAGCAATTGATCGCAACAATTAAAAAGAAGCAAAAGGAAATTGTTGCTTTTGAGAGTTTTAACAACAGCGGAATGGTGAGCAAGATAGAACAGGAAATTGATGAATTGCAAAATGAACTGGACAGCATTCCACTTGTAACCGAGTTCCAGCAGAGTCAGAGCGACATCAATTATCTGCTTCAGCTTGTCATCTCCGTCATTCGAGATACAGTATCCGAAAAAGTCAACGTCGAAGCGGGAACGGATTCACCTCCGACCAGCTGCGGTTAAAAGAACGGAAGGGTGCGGACGCAGTCCGCGCCTTTTTGACATGATGGGACACAGGGAGTGGAGCGGCAATCGCAGGCATATGGGGAACGTACTTTAAGCGAGGCTCCACGCTGTGGAGTTATTTGGTTTGGGTTCGCTGGATAAGCGTGCGGGCATATCATAATAATTGAAAACGGTGGACAACTCAATAATTGATAATCACATCTAGAGTTCGTGAGACAACATGTGAAACAAAGGAGAAATGAAACATGAGTATTTTGGACAAAATGGTGGAAGACGGGGATGGTCGGTTTTGGGGATTCCTTGGATGCCGTTACATCAAGGGCAGCAAACAGGAAGTTCAGATCGCGCTAACAGCAGGTGAGCAGCATACCAACTCGATGGGGATCATTCATGGCGGTGTGCTGACCTCACTTATGGATCAGGGGATGGGCATGGTCGCGGCAGCAGCCATGGAGGTTGACGGATGTGTTACAACAAACCTCAATGTACATTTTCTTGCACCAATGAGACAGGGTGAATTACGGGTAACGTCTACCGTGCTTCATCAGGCGGGACGCAGCATCACGACTCAATCTGAGGTTCGAGACGCGTCAGGAACCTTGGGATGTATGGCTACAGCTACATTTCGAGTGGCGAAACCGAGAGTCTGAAGAGCGGCATTGTAATCCACGGTTGACAAAAGATATTATTATGTCATAATGAGATTATCAAAATGAAAATAGTCGGTGGTGCCCATGAGCGAAAATAACAAATACGTTAATACTGAACCAGCGAATGATGAACTTGAAGCACGTAACTATAGTTCCAAAAAATATCGCACCCCGGACGGGGTTCCTGCTGATATCGTCATGTTCACACTGACGAAGAGGGAACGCAAGACAGTAACCAAAACCCTCCCGATTCGGGAGTTGAAGGTCATGTTAATTAAACGCAAGGGCTGGCCGTTTGCAGGAAGATGGGCTTTGCCGGGTGGATTCTGTCAGGAGAATGAGTCCATTTACGGGGCGGCAAAGCGCGAATTGATGGAAGAAACGGGTGTGGACGGCGGACATCTGGAATATCTGAACGTTTACAGTCAGCCGGGACGTGATCCGAGAGGATGGATTATCTCTCATGCCTTCTTTGCTCTTGTAGAGGAATGGATGCTGGAACATCGTCAGGCAGCAGATGATGCTGAAGATGTGGGGCTGTTTACAATCCAGGAAGCGCTGGAGGAACTGGAACTTGCTTTTGATCATCGAACGATCATTGAAGATGCGTACAGACGGATTCAACAGCAGATGCTGGAGACGACGATTGCCAGACAGTTTCTGCCGCGTGATTTCACGTTAAGTGAATTATATCAGGTGATCCAGAGCGTCGTACCCGATTTTGAAGAACCTAATTTTATTCGTAAAATTACATCCACACGCAGTCGCAAAGGGATCGTTGAGGAAGTACGCGATGATGAGGGCAATCTGGTCAGCTCGAATCAATATTCCCAGCGACCGGCACAGCTGTATCGGTTCACTGAGCTTGTACCTCGATTATCAATCTATACGTAATACGCACAATCGTTGAACGCGAAATTTGTAAAATCAGGGTTTATGATTTCCAATCCGCTGCGTGAGAAGCAAATTTCTGGCTAATGCATTCAACCCATTCAAAAGAGGGAGTGTGGACGATGAAAGCATTGATTGTTATTGATTTTACACGGGACTTTGTCACAGGTGCGCTGCCTGTAGGCCAGCCCGCTGTGGAGATTGACGAGACGGTAGCGGCAATTACAGAGGCTTACTGCAGCAATAAAGACGAAGTGATTATGGCGGTAGACCTGCATGAAGGAAATGATCCGTACCATCCGGAGACTGTTCTTTTTCCGCCTCACAACATCCGGGGGACAGAAGGAAGACATCTGTACGGCCGTCTGGCTGAGGTTATGGAAAAGCGAAAGGACGAGATTCGCTGGATGGATAAAACCAGATACAGTGCGTTCTGCGGAACAGACCTGGAGTTAAAGCTGCGCGAACGGGGCATAACGGATATCGCTCTGATTGGGGTATGTACGGACATATGTGTACTTCACACTGCGGTTGATGCCTATAACAAAGGATTTCATATTACCATTTATGAGGATGCTGTAGCGAGCTTTAACCCCGCGGGACATGATTGGGCACTTTCACACTTTCGCTCAAGCATGGGTGCGCAGGTGGTTAAGGCAAGCGAAACGATTTTGGCCTGATTCGTCACCAGTGAATGCGGTGTAATCAGCTTTAAGCCCGTATTTTCAGGCGTGGCCTGAAAAACGAGCGGAAGTCAGAGAGGATGAGACAAATGCAGACAACAAGCCTGGCTTTACATACGGATAAATATCAGATCAACATGATGTATGCGCACTGGGTGAATGGTACACACAAACGGAAGGCAGTCTTCGAAGCCTACTTCCGCAAGCTTCCTTTTGGCAACGGTTATGCCGTATTTGCCGGATTGGAGCGCATTGTAAATTATATCAGCCAGCTTCGCTTCACCATGGAGGACATCAAATTTTTATCCAAACAACCAGAGAACTATGATCCGGTCTTTCTAGAGGAATTGCTTCAGTTCTCATTTCAGGGAACGATTCATTCCATGAAGGAAGGTGCAGTTGTTTTTCCTGACGAACCGCTCATTCGGGTTGAAGGCACCATTATGGAAACGCAGCTGGTGGAAACAGCAATTCTGAACTTCATGAATTATCAGACCCTCATTGCGACAAAGGCATCCCGCATTAAACAGGTAGCACAGGGGGATACCCTGCTTGAGTTCGGAACACGCCGGGCACAAGAAGCTGATGCGGCAATCTGGGGTGCACGTGCTTCGTATATTTCCGGTTTTCATGCGACATCTAATATGCTGGCAGGTGAACAATTCGGCATTCCCACAGCGGGTACCCACGCACATTCTTGGGTGCAGAGCTTCATGAGCGAGCAGGAGGCTTTCGATGCCTACGCAAGAGTACTGCCGGATCAGGTGACACTGCTCGTAGATACGTTTGATACGCTGAATAGCGGCGTTCCTCATGCGATCAAAACAGGCAAGTGGCTGGAAAGTCAGGGCAAAAAAATGAATGCGATTCGTCTCGATAGCGGCGACCTTGCGTATCTATCGATTCAGGCGCGCCAGATGCTGGATGAAGCCGGACTTCATTATGTGAAAATCGTAGCTTCGAATGATTTGGATGAAAACACCATTTTTAACCTCAAAGCTCAAGGTGCTCGGATCGACACATGGGGTGTTGGTACGCAGTTGATTACCGCTTCGGATCAGCCTTCACTGGGCGGTGTATACAAACTGGTAGAGCGTGAAGTGAACGGAGAAATGCTTCCGACGCTTAAAATATCAGCCAATCCCGAAAAGGTATCTACGCCGGGTAAAAAAGAAGTATTCCGCATCATTGATCCGAAGCACGGCAAGGCCATTGCAGATTATATCTGTTATCCGGAAGAGGAACAGCCGCTTCAGGGCGGTCCGCTCAAGCTGTTCAACCCGCTTCATCCATATCTGAAAAAGACGGTCACCCGCTATGAGGCAGTCAACATGCTGGAACCGATATTTGTAAATGGACGTAAAGTGTATGATCTGCCTACTCTGGATGAGATACGTGCATACCATAAGGAGCAGCTGAATCTCTTCTGGCCTGAGTACCAGCGGAAGCTGAATCCGGAGATTTATCGTGTGAACATCAGCCCGGCAGCTTGGAATATGAAACAGAAGCTGATTGCTGAACATGTGAAATCAACAGAAGAGTAACATCTTTAATGGATATCGAATCAACGAAGGCATAACCCGACAGTCAGTCCGGGCTTGTGCCTTTTTGATATGGTACGACTTTCGATGCGAATCAAGATGTGTGCAGCTTCATAGAAAATGACTGAAGGAAGGCGTACACTTCGTTTGTTAAGATATACTTGCGCTTGCAGTGCAGCTTCCTCCTCATTTTACATGTTTTTCTCCAAACTTCTCAGCTGCAGCATTCAAACGATTATTTCTCGGGAAACCGCAGGAAACGTCAAATCCCGCCACGTTCTGATCTGTACTTTAAATCAAGAGAGAGAGGAGGAAGCGTTTTGATTCAGACTGCGAAGAAGAGTTGTTTCAATAACCTGTCAGCAGGGGATGAAAGGTAGAGGGGGCTGCCAATATGAGGTACATACTAGGGTTGATTTGGATCGCTTTCACAGCTTACGCATTGTTTTTTGCACCGGGAAATTCTCCCGCTAATGATCCGATTTTCAAAGAGCTGCTTAGAATGCGCAGCGAGGAACCATGGGTGCTGACTGTTTTTTCGTGGCTGGGTATTTTCCCGGCGGTGTATGCCTGCATGTTACTTCGCAAACCGGTGAAAACGCGTGAGGGCCGGCATATACCTGCTTGGCCATTCGTCTTGTTTTCCTTTGGTCTGGGGGCGTTTGCGCTGCTGCCCTATTTTGCGTTAAGCTCCCCTTTAGGAAAAGGGATATCAGCAGATTCTTTGTCGTCTCTGAAACAGTCCAAATCTGGCATTTCGCGAGTGGCTTCACATAGGCTGACCCATCTGATCCTGCTGTTACTAACACTGGGAGCGGCGCTCTATGCGCTGCTTCTAGGGAACCCGGAGCGTTTCGAGCAAACATTCAATGAATCTTCGTTTGTCCATATTATGACGATTGATTTTGTTGTACTAACTTTGCTGTCCACGATTGCAACCTTCCGGGATGCCAAAGTGAATGGACGAGCATCAAACTGGGCTTGGGCAGGGCTGCTGCCGCTTGCAGGACCGATACTTTATCTGCTTACCGAACGAAAATAAAGGAGATGATCCGGATGAAAGAACCATTTCAAGCTTATGTAATACGTAAGGATGATCAAGAAAGAGTAACCGCTAATATAGAGCAGTTGAAAAAGGAGGATCTGCCTAACGGTGACGTGACCATACAGGTACATTATTCCAGTGTGAATTATAAGGATGGGCTTGCGTCAAAAGAAAACGGAGGTGTCGTTCGCGAATACCCGATCGTGCCTGGAATTGATCTGGCAGGAACGGTGGAAGAATCCGTGAGCGGACGTTTTGCACCTGGTGACCGAGTAATTAGTACCGGATTTGAACCAGGCGTGTCCCATTACGGTGGATACAGTGAGTATGCTCGTCTGCGGAGTGAGTGGTTGGTGCCTCTGCCGCAAGGACTGAGTGAGAAGGAAGCGATGGCGATTGGAACAGCAGGATTCACTGCGGCGCTTTCGGTTGATGCTTTGTTACATGCTGGCATTACGCCGCAAATGGGCAAAATTCTCGTTACAGGTGCCACTGGAGGGGTGGGCAGCATGGCGATTGCTATTCTTGCGAAGCTGGGCTTTGAAGTAACGGCGAGCACAGGTAAAAAGCAGCAGGAAGAGGCACTGCTTCGCAGTTTGGGAGCCGCCGAAGTGATCTCGCGCGAAGAAGCGGATGCTCCGCTTAAGGGGGTCATGGGCAAACAGAAGTGGGCTGGAATCATCGATCCGACAGCGGGACCGGCACTTGGGGAGCGTTTGAAGCAGATACAGTATGGAGGAGCTGCTGCCGTATCGGGCTTAACCGGAGGAAATAATTTTGAATCGACGGTGTATCCATTTATTTTGCGCGGAATTCAGCTGATTGGCATTGACTCCGTGTATTGTCCCATGGAACGTCGGGAACGCATCTGGAACAAGCTGGGGAGTGAGTGGAAACCCGATCGTGCTCTTGCGCTGGGTGTTCAGGAAATTACGCTGAAACAGCTGCCGCACACTTTAACCAACATACTGCAGGGCGGTGCGGTAGGGCGCAGCGTTGTACGTATGCTGACCGAATAGTGTATGGAATAAAAGGTTTACCTCCAAGACATCCTAATTCTACCTGAGAGAGTTACCATATTGGGGCTCATGGAAAGGAAGGATAGGTATGTTTTTGAATGAAAAGGAACGGAGTCCGGCTGTTCGGAAAGCGAGACGCAGCGTGATATTAGGTGGAGTACTGCTGGTGATGGTAGGGTCTCTGACAGCTTGTACGGCAGCATCCATAGAGCAGGAGCGAAAGGTTTATACACGCGAAGCTGCGGCTGAAGGAAACTTCAGGGCGAAACAGCAGGGACACGGTTTAAATGGAACGTTAGCCAGAGAGCTGACCGCAGGTTTTGCCGCCAAAAACATTAAACTAATGAATAACATGTTTGAGGATGACCGCGAGGGCGGCATGTCTTACATGTATTTATTAAATGGCAGTGCACGGCATATCGTCAAAGTACACATCTACCGTGATGCGGACACCCGGACTGCTCAGATGGAAGAGATGTACGGCGAGCGTAAAGACAATGCGGTGCTGGAAAACGTAATGGGCAGAACGACAATTCGCAGCAAGGGGCATGTATCGTTCGTCTACACAGCGTCCGGCGGGGAAAAAGATATGTATGAACAGGATGTGCTTCAGGTATTTCAGCATGTACTGGACGAAATAAAAGAGGAGGGGCACGCAGTTAAGTTAAATAAAGGAAGTAAGCGAGAATAAGGAAGCAAAAAAGGAAGCGACAAACCCGTCTGAATCGTTCAGACGGGTTTGTATATTTCACGCATCACATGGCGCAGCTCAGGTAAAATAATACGCTCCATGGCCAGTTTGACCGCTCCGCGTGACCCTGGCATGGAAAACACAGCAGTTCTTCCGATTGTCCCGGCAACCGCTCGGCTTAATATGGCAGCCGAACCAATATCCTCGGTATAGCTGAGATAGCGGAATATTTCACCGAAGCCCGGCAATTCTTTGTCCAGTAGAGAGGATACAGCTTCGTACGTGTTGTCCCGGGGAGCGATCCCCGTACCGCCGCTCAGCAGCACGGCTTCGATATCATCCCGTACAGCAGCTTCCTGCAGGATGCTCTGAATCCGTTCTGTCTCGTCAGGTGTAATGAGATACTCCACGACTTTATAACCGGCTTGATGCAGCAGCTCGTGTATAAGCTGACCGCTGGTGTCCGTTTCTTTGGTACGTGTGTCAGAGACCGTGACTATCATACAGGCAGTCGTTTGCGGCGCCTCCTGCCGGTGCTGTTCAACTGAATTGGTCATGGGGAAATCCTCCTTGAATAACTTGTTCTCATAGCATAGACCATTCATGGGAATGAGGCAATGAAGTTTTCGACTGCGATCGAGGAACAGAGGGAGCGTATTGCACAACAATTACAGGATAGTGTACACTCGCTAAATAGACTGAGGCTAGGCCGCATGATTGGCAGAAAGGTGTGTGTAAGATGAGTATGGCTAAGGAGCAAAAACAAAGCATTCCTGTATATATCCTGTCCGGTTTTTTGGGAAGCGGCAAAACGACACTGCTCGTTAAACTGATCGAATACTGGAAGCAGCAGGGACTTCGTCCAGCTGTCGTGATGAATGAGCTGGGAGAAGTGAATCTGGATGGGCAGATTGTAGATGAGGAAGTACCTATGACGGAAATGTTAGGCGGATGCATCTGCTGCACTGTTCGTGGTGATCTTGGACTGCAGCTTGCAGACCTCGTTCAGGAAGAGTCGCCCGATGTAATCGTAATTGAGGCAACCGGTGCGGCCAATCCGATGGAAATACTGGATGCCGTAACGGAGACTTCGCTGTATATGCGGCTGGAGTTGAAAAGTCTGATCACCGTGGTCGACGCAGCTCATCTGTCGGGTCTGTATCAGGAGCAGAAGGGTAAAACATTCAAGCTGATGCAGGAACAGATTCGCTGTGCATCCGTGCTTCTTTTGAATAAAACGGATCGCGTTCAAACAGAGCAGCTGCGGGAACTGGAACAGCTGTTGAACAAGTGGAACGGCTTTGCCCCGGTGATTCCTACGGTCAAATGTGAAGTGCAGATGGAACATTTGCTTCACAGCGGCAATGAGATTCACCTGCAGCAGTCTGGTGCAGATATTGGAAAATCAAACGATGAAGCTGAGCATCATGTGCATACAGATGCCTGTCGTACACATGGATGCAGTCATGGACATGAGTATAAACATGGACATCACAGTAATTCTTCGGATTCTCAGCACAAGCTTGCCTCCAGGCCTCATACGTCACATGAACATGTGATGGTATATACGCATTATTTCAGCCAGCCGGTGAACAGCGAAGCGTTTGAACGGTTTGTGGCTGGTTTGCCGCGTGATATCTACCGGGCAAAAGGTATTCTCTCTTTTAGTGATACGGCAAGCCGGTTCTGGTTTCAATATGCCTATCGTGAATCGGATTATATGAAGATCACACCGCAAGGTGAAGTACCGAATGTTGCCGTGTTCATTGGTGAACATTTTGATCAGACTGTCATTCGTGAACAGTTACTGGAACTGGAAGCAATAAAACAAGAGTAATGGTTCAAAGTTCCTTCCGGATGGGTATTAAGAAGCATAGCAAACTTTGCCTGGGAGGTAACTTTAAATGACACAACAACAATACCAACAATGTATCGATGCTTGCCTGGAGTGCATGAATGCTTGCAATGTATGTTACATATCAAGTCTGAAAGAATATGATCTGGCTATGCTGCGTGATTGTATTCGTCTTAACCGCGAATGTGCTGACATATGTGCATTTGCTGCACAAGCGATGACTCGTGGAAGTGACTTTATCGGCGAAATCTGTGAATTGTGCGTCAAAGCATGTGAAGCTTGTGCGGCGGAATGCGGCAAACACGAACATGACCACTGCCAAGCCTGCGCAGAAGCCTGCCGTGCATGTGCTGAAGCCTGCCGTTTAATGGCAGCCGTGGCCTAATCTGTACGTTATTGAAATCATGTTTAACCATGTAGGATATAGATGTAAATAACATATGGTGTTAGTAATGATCCCCTTGAATAAGCAGAAATGCAGGAATTCGGACGCCTGCATTCGTTCATTCAGGGGGTTTTTGCTATGGATGTCCTTTATGAAAAAGTGCATGTTCAAGCAGGCAGGTAGATTATCAGGTTGCCAAGGCATACCAGGATATGTATAATAATCTGCAATGAATAAAATACAGCAGTATCAATGATCGGGAGAGTAGCTCAGATTCAACCATAACAGCGAGCCGGGGCAGGTGTAAGCCGGCATGGAATGTCCTGAGTGAAGCGCACCCGTGAGATGGTTATCCGAAGCTATATATATAGTCCTGCAGGATTGTATATCTTGGATTTGAGGGTAATCCGGCCTGCAGCCGTTATTTGCACCGAGCGGAATCGTAAGTTTTGACATGCATCTTAAGCATTTCATCTGACAATTCACTTAGAGTGGTACCGCGGGAACTGTAAACACAGCTCTCGTCTCTTGATTTTTAGAGACGAGAGCTTTTTTGCATTTTATTTTAACTATATACGATTCGGAGAAGGAGTGTTTCACGTGTTAATGAAGCAGGCTGCAGTTCAGATTGCCCCGCTCACAGGGCTCACAGAGGAAGAAGTATTAAAATTGTTGGAAATCCCGCCGCAGGAGCAGATGGGAGACGCAGCATTTCCTTGCTTTACACTGGCCAAGTCGCTCAAGAAGGCACCGGTTGTTATTGCTGGTGAGATTGCTGCTGCACTGCAGGCTGCCGGAACAGATGCCGCAGCTGCCGGACCGTATGTGAACATTCGTTTTGACAGGAAGGTGCTGGCACCTGAGCTGCTGCAGGAACTGGGCAGCGAAACATTTGGCAAACTGCAGCTGGGTCAAGGAGCGCGTGTACTAATCGACATGTCCTCGCCTAACATTGCGAAACCTTTCGGCATCGGGCATCTGCGTTCAACTGTAATTGGTGCAGCGCTGTATCGTCTCTATCAAGAAGCGGGTTACACCTCAATAAGTGTAAATCACTTGGGGGACTGGGGCACTCAGTTTGGCAAACAAATTACGGCTTATAAGCGGTGGGGGAATGAAGAAGCGCTGCAGGCTGACCCTATTCGCAATTCCCTGGAGCTGTACGTTCGTTTCCATGACGAGGCGGAGCAGGACCCGACACTGGAGACGGAGGCCCGGGAATGGTTCCGCAAACTGGAACAGGGAGATGATGAAGCTCAGCGGTTATGGGCATTCTTTGTAAAAGTAAGTATGCAGGAGTTCAACCGGATGTATGAACGATTAAATGTTGATTTTGACTATACACTGGGCGAAAGCTTCTATAATGACAAGATGGGTGCAGTCGTTGAAGAACTGCAGGATAAAGGGCTGCTGGAGGAGAGCGACGGTGCTCTCGTGGTAAGGTTGGATGAAGAAAATATGCCGCCATGTCTGATCATAAAAAAGGATGGAACAACCATATATCCAACCCGGGATTTGGCGACAGCCATCTATCGTCGGAACATTATGCAGGCAGATCGCTTGTTATACGTCGTTGGCGGCGAGCAAAAACTTCATTTCCGTCAGGTGTTTACGGTGCTGTCCAAGATGGGTTACGAATGGGCAGACAACTGTGAACATATTCCGTTCGGCTTGATGCGCTTTGAAGGGCGGAAGATGTCTACACGCCGGGGGAAGGTTGTCTTTTTGCAGGAAGTGCTGGATGAAGCCGTTGCGCGTGCCCAGCAGATCATTCAGGATAAAAATCCGAATCTGGAACAGTCTGAACAGGTAGCTGAAGCCGTTGGTGTGGGAGCGATTATTTTCGGTGACCTGCGCAGCAATCGCATGAATGATATCGATTTCTCGCTGGATGATGCGGTGAGTTTCGAAGGAGAGACGGGGCCTTATGTGCAGTATACCTATGCCCGGATTCAAAGTGTGCTTGCCAAAGCCGCGAATGTGTCGCGTGATGAACGGGAGAAGGTGACAGATCCGTTGAAAGGGTCTGCTGCGGAGAACATTGAGGTAAATGCAGAGCTTGAGGCTGAAGGATCACATTTGGATAGGCATCTTAGGGATCACCTTGCTGCGGATGCTGTGGGAGATACGTCGTGGGCGCTGCTGAAGCTGCTTGCTGAATACCCATCCTATCTGGAAAAAGCAGTGCTTCGCAGTGAACCTTCGGTCATTGCCAAATATACGATCGATGTCGCTCAAGCGTTTAACCGCTTCTATCATGCCGAGCGAATTGCAGACGCGCCTCCCGGCACGAAAGCTTTTCGGGTAAAACTGGCAGCGCGTACTGCCGAACGTCTGGCTTACAGCTTGTCTTTGCTTGGCGTGCAGGCTCCAGAGCGGATGTGACCTTGTTCAGATCCTGAAGAAAATCCATGGAATAACGAAGTTAGGCGCTGTCCTGTCCGGCAGCTTGAATGTTGTTTGCGGTTTGGTTACGATAGAGTCATATGAAACAGCCAAGACGCACGGATGAAAGGAGCGCTCGCATATGCAGAACACGGATTTCCAGGATGGTTTCATGCTGGACAGCGAACACTCCAAGGAACTGTTTGCCTACTACGGCTTGGCCGTATATTATGGACAGGCGCTGGAACAGCAGCTGGTTAATCTCATTTTGTTAACCAAGATGTCTCAGGGCAAAGTGGTATCCGAGGAAGAACTGGAGGAGCTGTACGAACGGAAAATGAGCAGTTCATTGGGACAGCTTATCCATGAGGCGCGCCACCATTTTACTTTTTCGGAAGAAGAAACGACCAGATTGAATGAATTATGGCAGCAGCGAAACCGAATCGTGCATCATTACTTCAAGGAACGCATTCATGAAACATTCAGTCCCGAGGGACGGACACGAATGATTAAGGAACTGGAAGATTTCAAGGAGCGTGCTCAGGAACTGGAGATTACACTCCAGCAATATACAAGCGCCTGGATTGCAGCACTGGGACTAAAGGATGAATCTGCCGCAGCATGGGCTGCTCTGGAACGGATGCATGCCGCTAGTTTTCAGGAACAGAGACTGGATGAGGAATAATGAGCAGCCGCCCTTTGATCAGACCTGATCTTAAACATCCAATGCAGCGAATCTTATATTGGGGAATAGGCGCTGTCCTGTTATCCATCATTTTCTGGGCAGGGTTTACAGCCGGAGGCATCCTTGCCTACATGAACGAAGGTTCACACCGCCCATCGGACGCAGCTGTTGTTCTGGGTGCGGCGGTACAAGGGGAGAATCCGTCACCGGTATTTCGTGAGCGAATTGAACAAGCTGTTCGGCTCTATAAGGACGGTATGGTGCGTCATCTGATCTTTACAGGAGGCTCCAGAGACAGCAGTACACCCACGGAAGCATGGGTAGGACGCCAGTATGCTGTCTCACATGGCGTGAGACCAGAGCACATTCTTATCGAAACGAAGTCAGTCATAACCCGGGAGAATCTGCTGTACTCGCTTGAAATAGGAAAGAAGGAAGGATATCGAACTTATACGATTGTCAGCGACCCGCTGCATATGAAGAGATCGATGAAAATGGCGAGCGAACTTGGCATGGATGCTGTTCCATCACCGACAGAAACGACAGCATACCGCAGCTGGCGCAGCAAGATCCCTTTTCTGGTCAGAGAGACGGTAATGTATATGGGATATACTCTGAAAGGCTGGAATTAATAAGGAAGAGATACCCTTCATAATCTGTCTCTAGGATCATAAAAAAACGCTCTGACAGCAGCCGGAAGGCTGCTGCACAGAGCGTTTTTTTTGGGTTTTGAAGACTCCTGTCAGTGCACAGCATAGCAGTACAGGAGCAGGCCAGAGAGGTGCGAGTTCTCTTACACATTCCCTCCTGCGAGCGATGCCGAAGCTGTACTGAAAGAATCCGCCTCACGAGCAGACTTATCGGTGATGACTTCGCCCTGAGCACCCTGCTGCAGCTGATACATCTGATAGTAACGACCTTTCAGCTCCATCAGTTCGTCATGCGCACCCTGCTCCACGATTCTTCCGCGGTGCAGAACGAGAATCTGATCAGCGGAGCGAATGGTTGAAAGGCGGTGGGCAATGATGAAGGTGGTACGTCCTTTTTTCAGGACCTCCAGAGCATTCTGAATCAGTGCTTCCGTCTCTGTATCAATATTGGCGGTCGCTTCGTCCAGAATGAGAATCGCCGGATCAAACGCGAGTGCCCTGGCAAACGAAATCAGCTGGCGCTGTCCCGCAGACAGCGTGCTGCCTTTCTCTACGACAGGCTCGTCAAAGCCCTGGGGCAGATGCGCCAAAATACGTTCTGCACCCACATCACGCAGCGCCTGCTCAATACGTGCCCGGGAAATTTTTTCATCACCCAGACTGACATTGGAAGCAATCGTGCCTGTGAAAAGATAAGGGTCCTGCAGTACGATCCCCATATGCTCCCGAATCCACTGTTTGGGTATCTCTTTGACATTCTGTCCGTCGATTGTAATTTTACCTTTTTGCGGATCATAGAACCGGAAAAGCAGGTTAATGATGGAGCTTTTGCCTGAACCGGTGTGACCCACTAGAGCCACCGTCTGACCCTGTGATGCTTTGAACGAGATATTGTTCAGCACGTAATCTTTTTTATAAGCAAAGGATACATCGTCAAAGACAACATTGCCTTTGTATCTTGGCATGGAACCGTCCGTAACCGGTTCTCCTTTTTCATCCATAAGTTCAAATACACGCCCGGCGGAAACCAGAGAGGAATCCAGATTCGCAAGCTGATTCACCATACCGATGATTGGCTGGAACAAGCGACCGAGAACATCGACAAAGGCATACAGCACACCAAGTGAAATAATGCTCGTGCCGGTGATTGCGCCTGCCCCGAAGTACCACAGAACCACGGCAAAGGCGATATTCCGCAGCACATTCACCAGGTTATGAGAGGTAAATGCGTTCAGGTTCAGCATTTTGTTCTGATGTTTCATATAGTCTTCGTTCAATTCTTCGAACTCCTGCCGGGTCTGTTTCTGGCGGCGGAATACACGAATGATGGACATTCCTTGGATGGATTCGTTAATAATCGCATTGATCTCACTCAGCCGTGAGCGGATGATGGTGTTGTAACGGGTAGCAAATTTTCGATACAATACGATCCACGCAATAAGCATCGGTACAACGAACAGGGAGATCAGACCCAGACGTACATCGAGCAGGAAGAGCGCAATATACACTCCCGTTATTGTAATGATACCTGAGAAAAAGTTGGACAGCACGGCTACAAAAAGATCTTTAACGGCCTCGGTATCATTGGTGACCCGGGAGACGACCTTACCTGCGGGCAGATTATCAAAAAAGTGCACCGGCAGCCGCTGAATGTGCGCATATACATCATTGCGAAGCCGCTGAATGACCTTGTTGGCAGAGGACTGCAGCCAGAAGGTTTTACCGAACTCCATAATAACGGAGATGACAAGGAAGATCAGATAATACACAATTAATTGATAGATGCTCGGCATCTCGGGTTTGTAAAAGGCAAAAAGTTCGCCTGCAGACAGCGGCACTGCCGCGTACTGTCCTGTGACTTCACCCGCACGAGTCACGGTCAAGGTTCCGTTCGAGTAGGAACGGTCGCCGTCCGGGGCACTGACCGGCTCGTTTACAAAATAAAAGCTTTTGCCGGCCTGCAGCACTCGAACCTCGGCGCCTTTGGGTTCGTCTGGTGCGAGTAACCCTTCACGCTTATAATTTTTTCCTTGATAGACTGCGGCTTCCTTCGAAGCAGCAGTCTCGTAAAATGGCTGCTCAATGGCGAGCAGATGGTTATCAATCATAGATTTGGCGATAAAGGGTCCGGCAAGTTCAGCCGCGACACCAATCGTCAGCATGATTAAGGCAGCAATAAAGGTGCCTTTGGCTTTCAAGGCATACTGCAGCAGCCTTTTACCTGTATTCGACTTCAATTCGTTGACCTCCTACGTGGACAGATTGGACTCCACCTGCTGCCGTTCATATTGTTCACGGTACCAGCCATTCTTGGCGAGCAGTTCCTGGTGAGTGCCTTCTTCCGTAATTTTACCGTGCTCCAGCACGATGATCCGATCTGCGTGTTCAATGGCGGACAGGCGATGAGTCGAGATCAGCGTTGTTTTGCCCGCACGTTTGCTGCGTATATTTTCAATAATTTTGGCTTCTGTCCGTGCATCGACCGCGGACAAGGCATCGTCGAGAATGAGAATGTCGGGATCAGCGATAAAGGCCCGGGCCAGAGAAACCCGCTGTTTCTGTCCGCCGGACAGCGCAATACCTTTTTCACCCACAAGTGTATCCAGACCGTCAGACAGTGTCCCCAGATCCCCGTCGAATGCAGCAGTACGAATGGCTTCCATAATGACATCATCCGATGCACCAGGCTTACCAAACTGAATGTTCTGACGAACGGATTTGGAGAATAACACCTGCTCCTGCGGCACATATCCAATCCAGCTGTGCAGGTCATCCTTGGCAATATCCTCGATTGAATGCCCCGAAATGCTTAGTGTACCCGATCCCGCAGGGTATTCGTGAAGCAGCTGCTTAAGCAGTGTGGATTTCCCACTTCCCGTACGTCCTACAACCCCAAGCGTCTGCCCACGCTGCAGGGTAATGTTGATATGACTGAGGTTATCTACCGTGGAGGTTGGATAACGGAAGGTGAGATCTTTCATTACAATTTTATCCGGCTGTGAAATATGAACAGGATGTTCTTTGTCCTGCACGGCCGGTTCAACCGATAACGTTTCGTTGACACGGTCGAGGGAAGCGCTGCCGCGCTGCATCAGATTAATTAATTCACCAATGGCAAACATCGGCCAGATCATCATCCCCAGATACATGTTGAACGATACGAGGTCGCCCAGGGTGATTTCATTATGGAATACAAGATAAATGCCGTAGGCCAGGGCAATAACGTAACTGAGTCCTACAAACAGCCGAATCGTGGGTTCAAACAGGGCATCCATCCGGGCAACCGCGAGATTTTTGCGATATACGTCTTCCGTTACATCGGCAAAACGTTTCTCATCCAGACGTTCCTGAACGTACGCGCGTACAACACGGATGCCCGCAATCGACTCCAGCACCTGGTCGTTCATGTCGCCGAAGGCATCCTGTGCTAAAGTGTATCGCTGATGCACGGCTTTACCATAGATCATCATGGCGATCGCGATAAAAGGCAGGGGCAGGACTGCAGCCAGTGTCAGCTTCCAGCTTACCAGGAAACCCATGGCAAACAGTACGGTTAAGAGAAATGCAGTAGAATCGGTCAAGGTGAGCATACCAAAGCCTGCGGTTGTTGCTATGGAACGAAGATCATTGGTTGCCCGGGCCATGAGGTCACCGGTTCTGTTTTTCTCGAAAAAGGGCGGTGTCATCCGCAGCAGGTGGTCCATGAAGCGGGAGCGCAGCAGCCGTTCTACGAGATTGGCTCCGCCAAACAATTTGTGCATCCATATGTACGTAATCAGATAGATGATAATGACTGTTCCGAGAATCAGTAAAATGTAAAACGTTAATGAGGTGCCGGTAATGGAGCCGCGCACGATTTCGTCGATGGCGTTCCCCAATAGGCGAGGAGGCAGCAGTTCAGCAATGCCTACAAGGATGAGCAAAATGACACCAACCAGGTATCTTTTGCGTTCCAGCCTGAAGAACCAGGCTAGGTTTTTAAGTACAGAGAACACGTGTTATCCCTTCCTTTCGATGTTCAAGAAATGCAGATTTTCGCTCAGTTTGGCTGTTATTGCTCACAAAAAAAGACACACCGCACGCAGGCGGTATGTCTTATATCTTCATACGGCAGCATGACTCTGAGAGCAGAGCCACCGCCGTACATAAGGTGTTGTAAGCGAACTTGGCAGGGGTCTGTTAAAAAAGAGACACCTCAAGTGCTGTCTTATGAACGGAAAAATGATTTCGGGGATACTCCGGTATTTAATTGTGCGTGAATATGAACCAACTTATGTCTGTTAAACACCGTAATCACCCTTTCTTGTTAATGGAAATAAATGCAATGTAGACCTCGTATGTTTGCATCTTACCACCCGATTTTGTAATCTGTCAAACATTTTTCACAAGATCATATGATCTTCTAGGATTAACAGGGTTTGTATTCAGGCCCCTGGAGCGATATGATGTAACATATATATACAAAAGGAGCTGACAACAGATGAGTACCATACATGTAACCGATCAAGCTGCTCGCTGGTACAAAGAAGAATTAAACCTGAATGAAGGGGACAGCATCCGCTTTTTTGCCCGCTACAGCTCTGGCGGAGGTCTTCATCCTGGTTTTTCATTAGGTATTGCGGTGGAAAAACCGAGACATCCTGCCGATCAAACAGAAGTGTCCGGCATTCAGTTTTTTATGGAAGATCACGATTACTGGTATCTGAAAGGACATCAACTTCATGTCGATGTTGTAGATGAAGGCCGGGATATTGAATACCGATACACAGAAGTACAGTAAATACTAACCGAATATCCATTCATCAATGTAAGGATGAAACACAGCCAAGTCCAGAACTGCGAATGGAAGGGACACCGTCTTTGTTAAAGAAGGAGGGATGAGGAGTGGATCTGCCGGCGAGAGATATAGGCCAATATATTGCCAAACGTGCACATATTGTGGTCAAAGCGGCCGTAATGGCTGCGAACGAACAGGGTAAGCTGCTGCTCATCCAGCATGCCGAACAGGGACACTGGCGATTGCCGTTCGGAGAGATGCGTCCTGGGGAGACTATTGAAGGGGCTGCGCATCGAGAACTATGGGAAGAGACCGGATGGACTGCAGCATCGATGAGCTTCGAGGCGCTGTATTCTGGACCAGAGCTTAGACATGTGCACGGAAACGGGGATGAAGAATATTATGTTATTGCTTTGTTCAAGGCAGAAATTATTCAGGATTCCCTTATAGAAGCACGGGTAAACAGCGATGCCGGTTTAAACTTTTTCGATCCGGATACGCTTCCTCCGATGAATAGGATCAGCCAGACATTGCTGGCACAATCCGGTTTGAAGTCATGCTGACACAGAAGGAAACAAGTGCCTCGCATGAATGCGCAAAAGACCTCGACCACCGCTGCCAAGCGAAGGTTGAGGTCTTTTGCGCATGGGTTTCTCCAAGTTACACCTGATCCAGCGGCTCATCGTCCATTGCAAAATCAAAATCATCAATATCAAACACCTGCACAGGTGATGCTGCCTCGATGATTCGGGCAATCAGCTCCACTTGATCCGTAAGGATAGGAATGCCAAGTCGCTGGGATGTTAAAATCAGCTCTGTCTCAATCGGATCGAAATACTCCCCATACTGGGCTGTATCCATTGCGTTGACAATTGTAATCGATACTTGATCTCCAAACAGAATGGAGGGACTTTTTGTCCATGGGACGGAAAGGGCACGCTCGATTTTTTTCTTGTTCAACGGTTCCTCGAAATACGAGATCAATTCATTAATTTTGGATTTAACGTGCTGGTCATCTGCCGGGTTATCCATCATAGGATCAGCGCTGCTCTGAAATTCATATAGTTCAAGGATGGTGGTATAAGGCACGATATATTCCACAGGCGCCGGCGGCGCAAGCAATTGACCGTAGATGGCCACCATCACGGCTTCGGTTACAAAGGGACGTGACATGGTTCCTGAATCCTCCTGAGGACGATAAACGTCGTGAAGTGCTTGATGAGTTCATCTGACAATGAGAGAAAGATGCTCATTCTCTGGTGCCGATGCATGTATCTGTTTGCATGAATAGAAGTATAGCACACAACGGTGGGAAATACAGCCGGTTTGCAAAAGCTTACATGCTGACAGAACAGTTCAGGATTTGCCTAGCAGCAGAGACAGGATACCTGCAGCAATCAGCGGTCCGACAGGGACCCCTTTAAACAAAGCGACACCAAGAACCGTCCCGATCAACAGTCCTGCCACAACCGTTGGTTGAGTGCTCATAAGTGAAGCTCCGCGCCCCCCCAGATAAGCGACAAGCAGACCAACGCCGATGGCGAGCAGTGACTTCCAGTGCAGAAACGACTCACCGATCGTTTGCAGGCTCATTTTGCCGCTGGCGAGAGGAGCCATAACCCCGATCGTCAGTATAATGATGCCAACGGTAAGTCCGTATTTTTCAAGCCAGGGAAAGGCTTGGGTTACGTTCAGTACACGAAGCAGCAGCAGAAATACCATCGCAACCGTTACAGGAGTGTTGCTGCTGATGATGCCGAGCGCTGCAAACACAAGCAGCAGGAGGGATGTCATGTCCATGGACTTCATTGCTCCTCAGACTGAGCGCGTTTTTTGCCGTTATGGTATGGTGCTTTGCTGATAATGTGTTCAGCAATGTATCGTCCATGCCACCGGCCTGATTCGATAAACACTTCATTTGCATTCCGCCCGGAAGCGATAACACCGCCCACGTATATACCAGGTATGCTGCTTTCCATCGTCTGTGGATTGTATAACGGCTTATCCATATCCTCCGACATCTCAGCCCCGATGGAAGTCAGCAGCTGACGGTCTGGTCTGAATCCGGTCATGGCAAGCACGAAGTCATTTTCCAATACGCTCTCTGAACCATCGGTATGAACAATGCGGATCGAATCATCCAGAATTTCATTCACACGTGAGCCGAGGTGCAGCGTAATGTGATTTTTCTGCACCATACTTTCGAATAACGGACGAACCCAGGGTTTAATATGCTCTGACAGACCGGTACCACGGTAAACCATATCGATATGAGCTCCAACCCGGAGAAGCTCCAGGGCGGCATCGACTGCCGAATTGCTCCCTCCAATGATGGCTACGCGAGTGCGGGTGTAAGGATGTGCCTCACGGAAGTAATGAGTTACCTTATCTTTGTCTTCACCAGGAATTCCAAGGTAATTCGGATGATCGAAGTAGCCGGTAGCGACGATGACATGACGGCCTTGATGACGAACAGCTTCTCCGCGCCGATTAACCGTATGTACCTCGAATGTGCCGTCTTCCTTACGCTGGATTTCACGGGCTTCCTCATAATTATGAACACGCAGGCCGAAGTGTTCGGCTACTTTGCGATAATAGGCAAGTGCTTCGTAACGAAACGGCTTGTCATTCGGGGTACTGAACGGCACATTTCCGATTTCAAGCAGCTCAGCCGTACTGAAAAACTGCATATGAGTCGGATAGAGATAGATGGATTGTACGATATTGTGTTTCTCAATAATGACAGCGGACAATCCCACCCGCTCACATTCAATAGCCGCGGACAGGCCGCATGGGCCTCCGCCAATAATAATGACATCTTCCATGTTCTTAATCCTCCTTCATTTCAGGCAATATAATCCTACCGTAAATAACACTTCAATGCCAGTTCTGACATAACGTCAATGTGATAAAAGTTCAAACATTAAATATCAATTGACTTCACAACGAAGAAAGATTACTATCAAATTAGATGATCATCTAATTTATTGTGAGGTGTAAAAGTGATGCAGCTGGAGAAAATCGTGGCCTATCACAAAGCTTTGGCTGACCCCACCCGGCTTCGTATGCTGCTGCTGCTGTCTGAAGGGGAGCTGCACGGCCAAGCGCTGGCGGAGCGTCTGAACCTGTCGCAGCCTACAGTGACACATCATGCTGCCAAGCTGAGAGAAGCTGCGTTAATTCAGGAACGGCGAGAAAAAAATACAGTTTATTTTACCCTGAACCCTTATTTTATCCGTGAACACGCTCAAGCTTCGGTTGATTTTATTTTTAACAGAAAGGAGCAGTCCGATATGACAGATATTAACGAGAGCCTTAAAGCGTCCATTATGCGAAACTTTTTCTCCAAAGATGGCCGGCTTCGTCAGATTCCTGCGCAGTATAAGAAAAAGCTGGTCGTGCTTGAATATTTGGTGGAGCAGTTGGAGTTCGGACGCAAGTACAGCGAGAAAGAAATCAATACGTTTATTCAGAATTATCACGAAGATTTCGCTACCCTTCGCAGGGAGTTTATTATGCATCAGTTCATGTACCGTGAAGACGGGGAATATGAGTTGAACCCACGCGAGATGTGGACCAGATGGGATCAAGTGAAATAAAGGGAATGACAGCAGTAAATTAAAAAAATCGCTTGACAACTGTGCAGCAGACTGTGTAACATGATGGCATATTCTACAAGGGAGGCGATGTTAATGACAAATCTAACGGCAGTATACGTGGACTTGAATAGGAACAGCGTCTCCGGAACGGATCAAGGATGATCATTCTTGCTGTAGTTGGATAGAGATATCCAATCATGGTGAGTGGTGACTATACCTTCAGACAAAGTCACGGGTGACGCACCCGCGGCTTTTTTTTGTTGTGCCGATCGGGAGATTCAGGGCTTGGACAACGGACAGGAGTATAAAAACCGTTATGCCGTGTACTGCTGAATCTTCTTTTCATTCGGATAACTCTATATTGCCGCGGGCCTGTATATGCTCGCGGCTTTTTTTGTTCAGGTCTGTAATCGGAGATGCAGCATGAAATGCAGGATGGAAATGTAAAGCGTGAAACGAGATGTTTAGACGTAACATTTAATTTTGGGAATTGGACAAATGCAAACAAACCAATTTGGGAGGAATTTTTATTTTAAATCAGCATATTGAAAAGGTTGGAATTGAAAGTTACGGATGGTCTGCGGCATGGGAGAAGTGTTGGGCGGAGGGTGAATTTGAAGCGGGAACGAGACAGCCTGCCCGAATTATTGCAGATCATGGGCATATGCAGCGTCTAATTACTGCCCATGGAGAATGTTGGGGCAAAGTGTCAGGAAAACTTCGTCATCATAGTTTGGAGACAGGTGCTGCACCAGCCGTTGGCGATTGGGTGGCGGTGACGCGCGAGCAGGGTGATGAAGCGATTATCCATCAGCTGCTGCCTCGCCAGAGCCGTGTGTCGAGACAGGCAGCTGGTCCAGTAACGAAGGAGCAGCTCATTGCTGCTAATGTAGACACTCTTCTGATCGTTGCAGCGCTTAATCATGATTTTAACCTTAGAAGGCTTGAAAGATATGTGTTGATGGCCTGGAATGGGGGAGTAAGACCGGTTATTGTTCTAAGTAAAAGCGATCTGTGTGAAGACGTACAGGAAAAAGTCAGTAAGGTTGAAGGGATTGCTCCAGGAGTTGAAGTGCTGGCGATCTCTGCGATAGAGGGACAAGGGAAGGACATGCTGGAAACTTATTTGAAACCAGGAGTAACCGTGGCGCTCACAGGTTCTTCCGGGAGCGGCAAATCCACACTGGTCAACTGGATGATGGGTAAAGAAGTACAGATCACACAATCGGTTCGCGAGGGGGACAGCCGCGGCAGACATACAACGACACACCGGGAGATGTTTGTGCTGCCGCAAGGGGCTGTATTGATTGATACGCCGGGGATGCGCGAACTGCATCTTTGGGACGAAGGGGAAGACGGACTTTCCCAAGCTTTTGGTGAAATAGAAGAGCTGGCCGGTACGTGCAGATTTATGGACTGCAGCCATACGAGGGAAGAAGGCTGTGCGGTTAAAGCGGCTGTTGAAAACGGTAAGCTGGACGAGAAAAGGCTGAGCAATTTCCTCAAAATGCAGAAGGAACTGCAGTATCAGCGGCGCAAGGAAGAATCGGCCTTGAGAAAACGAACAGCTTCAAGCAAACCGGTCAAAACACGCAAGGCCAAGCATGTCCATCGGGTCAAAGATTGGGAACAGGACTGATATAAAGCGGGCCATCCGTGTTTGTCTTGCATACGATAAGGCAGGAGGGATGTCTTGATGCCAAATTACAGAATCATCGTAGACTTGTCCGACCACATGCTGTACCTGCTGGATGGAGATCAAGTCGTGAAGGGCTATCCGGTAGCCATAGGTAAAATGCTTACCAGTACTCCAAGTGGAGAGTTTACCATTGTAAATAAACAAGAGAATCCTGGAGGACCCTTCGGTGTGCTCTGGATGGGCCTTTCTAAGCCGCATTATGGTATTCATGGGACGAATGATCCTTCGTCGATTGGTAAGTCCGTATCCCATGGCTGCATTCGGATGTACAATTCAGACGTGCTTGATTTGTCCTCCAAGGTATCCGTGGGAACCCGAGTTACAATCCGGCCATAGGCCGGATTGTGCTTCTTTATATGTAAGGAGATTTCATCCTAACTGAGAAAAGGAGTAGAGTCTTATGCGAATTAGACTGGCGCGTGAAGAAGATGCAGAAGGTATCGCTTATGTACATACAGAGAGCTGGAAGACAACATATCGAGGAATTGTGCCAGATCATGTTTTGCATCATTTGACTACAGAATCCAGATTACCTCAGTGGGAGCAGCAGTTACGTTCTAGCGAAGAAGATCAGATTTTGATCGTCGCTGAGAACGAGGAGGGGGAAATTGTCGGTTTTGCCTGCGGAGGTAAGGAACGAGAAGGAAAACTGCCCTATGATGGCGAACTGTACGCCATTTATCTGCTGCAGTTTTATCAGCAGTCCGGAATAGGCAGCGAGCTTGTCAAGCGTGTGGTTCAACACCTCCGGAAATGCCAGATGCGCAGTATGCTCATTTGGGCGTTGGAGCGAAATCCGGCGTGCCGTTTTTATGAAAAAATGGGTGGCAGCCCTGTTCATACACAGTGGATTCGTATTGGGAATGAGGAACTGGAAGAGATTGCTTATGGCTGGTCTGATCTTGCTGCGTATGGGTAGGTTGTTCTGTTCGTTTGCCTAACTTCGAACAAGGTTAATGAATGAGACATCGTTTTTTTATGTGCATTCTAATCTGAAGAATCGGAGGCGTGCGTAATGACTTTAGTGGACAACCAGCATAAAAGGGCAGTATGGACTAAACAATATATTTCAGGCAAATGGGTAGACGGTTCAGGTGAGAAAATGATAGAGAACATCAATCCGTATACGGGTGAAGTTATCGCAACTTGGCGTTCTTCCAGTCATGAAGATATAGATCAAGCTTATGAGTCTGCAAAAAAGAGTGCAGTGGAATGGAAAGCATCGCTGCCTTCCATTAAAGAAGCTGTGCTCCGTAAAGTATCCTCCCTAATGGATGAACGAAAAGAAGAGATTATCCAGCTTCTCATTACGGAATCGGGCAGTACACGAATCAAAGCTGAAGCAGAATTTGCTGCAGCCCAACGGATTGTGGACGAATCGGCTTCGTTTCCTTACCGAATGAAAGGGGAACTGCTTCCGTCCAACACACCCGGCAAAGAAAATCGGGTAGTCCGTGAACCTAAAGGTGTGATCGGTGTCATTGGACCATGGAATTTTCCGCTGCATCTATGTCTGCGTTCCGCCGCACCCGCGATTGCTCTCGGCAACGGTGTGGTGATCAAACCAGCTTCAGATACTCCAATCACAGCAGGCTGGCTGATTGCGGATTTGTTTGAACAAGCGGGTCTGCCAGAGGGTGTATTGAATGTAGTCGCCGGAAGTGGCAGCGAGATCGGGGATTATTTTGTCACACATCCTATTCCCAAGGTGATTTCATTTACGGGTTCTACAGAAGTGGGTAAGGGCATTGGTAAACTCGCCGGTGAACATCTCAAAGAAACTGCACTGGAACTCGGTGGCAACAATGCGATGATCGTTCTGGGCGATGCGGATATCGAGCATGCGGCACAGGCTGCCGTTTTCGGAAAGTTCCTGCATCAGGGTCAGATCTGCATGGCACTGAACCGTATTATTGTGCACGAAGATATTTACGACCAATTTGTTCAATCCTTTGTGAGCAAAACGAAAAACATACAAGCAGGTGATCCGGCTGAAGAGAAAACCTTAGTGGGACCGCTGATCCGCAAGAAGGAAGTTGAGCGGCTGCTTGAATTGGTGAAACAAGCCAAAGATGAAGGTGCACGATTAATGCTTGGCGGAACACATCAGGAAAGTGTGCTCATGCTAACGGTGCTTGCAGACGTAAAGCCTGAACAGGATATTGTGCAGCAGGAATTGTTTGGCCCAGTGGCAATTATTATGAAAGCCAGTGATGAGCAGCACGCCGTACAATTGGCTAACGGCACACCTTATGGGCTCAGTGGTTCTGTATTTACAGGCAATCTGGAGCGGGGATACCAGGTGGCACAGCAGATTGAATCCGGTATGGTGCATGTGAACGATCAATCGGTGAATGATGAAGCTCATGTTATGTTTGGTGGGGAGAAATCGTCTGGCATCGGCCGGTTTGGAGGAGACTGGGCGATTGACAAATTCACACGTACCCGCTGGATCAGTCTGCAGCATCGATTCAGGGAGTATCCGGGCGTGAAATAAGTCGGAAAGACGTGTATCCTGTCATGCAGTGAGGTGTTTATCCGAGCAGGTTCGTGATAAAACGGCAAAAGATGCAAAAGCCTGTCTTAACACTGTTGAGACGGGCTTTTGCATCTTTTCACTGGTATTTTAAGTTACCTGCTGAATACAGTAAAAAAAGCTGTTTGGGCAGGTCCGGTTCTGGTTATTTATGGATACACGGAAGGAAGTGCTCCGTAAATATTATGGCAAAGGGGCTTGGAACTCATGTCCATTGACCGTTTTATTCTAAGGAAATTAAATACCTGTCAGGAAGAACATACACGAGCTAATCTGGTCCGATTATTTGTCATTCGGATCCGGAAAGCAGAGATTGCGGAAGAACATGATGTGTCCTATGTGCTGGAGAAGCTGTAGTAATGTAAAGAAGTGTATGCGTGTGCTGTGAATAGGGCTGGGCCGCATGACAAGTGGTGCTCACTGCAAAGCTGTTGACTTCCCGTGTGGAACCAGGCGCTGGATCACGTCAAAAAAGGAAGCTTGTCCCTGAAGGGAAGCTTCCTTTTTTATGTCCCATATAAGCAAAGGAGAATGAACTCTTCTTTAGTATAAAGATAGAGCAAGAGAGTCATTCTCACTGCGGCTGTGAAGAATAGCTTCGCCGCCAACAATTTCAATACTAATCAAAGAGTGCAGACATTTTTGCAGAGCACGTTTACCGTTGCTGATCTTATGCTCAAGGGCACTGCTAAGCAGTCTTAATGTTTTTTGCACAGGTTGTTTGTTTTCTTGATTAAAATATACAGGGATTGATTTGTTTTGAAATGTTATTAGAGTTCTCACTTGAAATCACCTCACGAGAGTTATTTCATACAGGTAATAATAAATACCAATGCTTAAAATTACCTTAAAATCAGCTTATGAAAACATAAAGGTGGATAAAGTTTGAAAAGTGTTCACAATTCAATTGCGTCCAAAGCAATCGAGGTCCCATATTTCTTGTTTTATTTTTCTAAAAAATGGGAAAAGGAGTGTGATTTTCGCATCGTTGCAAAATTTAAATGGAACAATGACACAAAAGTTCTGAGTCGAATGGACGATATTTTAATATATACGTGGGTCATATGTAACAAAATTACAGCGGGTACGTTGCCAACAAGGGTTTTATATAAGAAAATAGGGGGGAATACCGTTTCACCCGCCTTTTTTTGATTTAATCTGACATTAGGACAATTTACATATGAGACCTTGGGAGGGATTCACATGATATTAACCGTGTATTCCGGCCGTGAGGAAGGCGAATGGTTCGACATCGATGTTCCGGATGAATGTACCATTGAACACCTGAAGACACTGCTCGGTGTACGAATATTCGGGCAGGCGCCAGGAGACGGCATACAGTATATACTGGAGGCCAAATTTCCGGAGGGACTGTGGTTTACCCCGCAAAACACGCAGCAGTTAATGGAAACAGGCCTTCGTCAGGGAAGCTGTGTACGTGTGCAGCGTGCATTTTCAACAACATCTGAAGAAGCGCCGATCTATGGAAGACGATCCTTATTTCAGCAGGAGAGCAACGAATAGCGCTTTGAGGCGTATCATTCATTAATCGAACGACTAAAGGAGGTCTTTTCTTCGTGAATGTGTTATATCAGCGTTCTCCAAGAATGACACCGGTTCTGAAGGAAGAGAGCCTCGAAATTCTCAGGCCGCCTTCTGAACCGAACAAACCTACATTTTCTATGATTTCAATCGTTGTCCCCGTTATGATGACGATGGTCAGCATCGGTTTTTACGTATATATCAACATGACCGGCAAAATGAACAACAGCAGTTATATGATGTTTCAGATGATGACGGTCATGATGATGCTTACCTCGTATACGATTCCGTTCTTTGTATACCTCAGCAACAAAAAAACCTATCGCAAAAAGATTGAAGAACGTAAAGCGATGTATCTAGCGCAGCTGGATAAACATCGTGAAGAGCTGAAGGAAGCGCAGGCCGAGCAGGTGAAAAGCTTGTATGAGATTCATGGTGAGCCATCGGTATGCCTGCAGATTGTGAAAAATCGAAACAGTTCCCTCTGGGAGCGATCCCCGGAAGATGACGATTTTCTGCAGGTGCGCATCGGGACAGGAGAGGTTCCGTTTCGGATCAAACTTCAGGTTCCGCGCATCGATGGTTATGAAAAAGATGAATTAATTGAGGCAGCTCATGGACTCGCCGCTGAGTTTCAGACCGTGCCGGATGCCTCAATAACCCTGCCTTTATTTGAATCCAAGGTGATGGGGCTTGTCGGTGATCGGGAAGAAGTGATGGCGTCACTTCGGGTTATCGTCTCACAGCTTGCGGTTAGGCACTCTCCGGATGAGTTGAAACTGGCTGCATTTTATGAAGAGAGAGATAACAAGGAGTGGGAGTGGCTCCGCTGGCTGCCTCACATCTGGGATGAGGATCAGGGACAGCGATTCATGGCTGACAGGCACAGCAGTGCGCATCAATTGGCGGACAGCTTGTTTTCCGTGTTGAACCGACGCCGCAACAATAAGGAAGATCGCTACAAAAAAGCGGTACAAACCCCTTGTTATGTTGTGATTCTGTCGGATACGCAGCTGATTGAAGAAGAACCGTTACTTCCACTGCTGCTGGAAGCCGCACAAGAAATTGATGTATGCACGATTGTGCTGGCTAATCGTAAACAATCACTGCCTATGCATTGTCAGTTAATTATGGAGGCCTCCAAGGGTAAAGGGGTGTACTTCAAAAAAACGGAAGATGCGGATGTTATCCAGCAGGCATATAAACCGGATGTCATTTCCAAAGAGACAGCGGAAGCTTTGTCCCGCTACATGTCACCGATTCGTCTAAAGCGTTCATCTGCATCGGAAATTCCGCAAGTACTCCCGTTATTTGATATGCTCAGCACTTCACGTGTGGAAGATCTGGATGTGGTCTCCCGCTGGGGGCAGACCAGATACCCGGATACACTTCCGGTACCTATGGGTGTAAGAGCGGGCGGTAAAAAAATTGCGATAAATCTGCACGACAAAATCGAACGACAGGGCCATGGTCCGCATGGCTTGATTGCAGGTACAACCGGTTCAGGTAAAAGTGAGGTTATTCAGTCGATCGTTGCTTCACTGGCGGCCGAGTTCCATCCACATGATCTGGCCTTCATGCTGATCGATTACAAGGGCGGCGGCATGTCGAATACCTTTGTTGATCTTCCGCATGTTGTAGGTACCATTACGAATCTCGATGGCAACCTGATTGAACGGGCGAATATTTCGCTTCGGGCTGAACTGGTCAGAAGACAGAAAATTTTGAATGATGCAGGGAATCTGCAGCATATCGATGAGTATTATAAAATTCTGCGTTCGAGACATGAGCAGCCGCTGCCGCATCTCGTTATTATCATCGATGAGTTTGCTCAACTGAAACGGGACCAGCCGGAATTCATGGACGAACTCATCAGTATAGCAGCGATTGGTCGTACGCTGGGAGTTCACCTTATCCTGGCAACCCAAAAGCCTGCCGGCGTTGTGGATGATAAAATATGGAGTAACTCGCGTTTCCGAATCTGTCTTCGTGTACAGAGCGAGGGAGACAGCAGAGATATGATTAAAATTCCGAATGCAGCCTGGATTACCAAGCCTGGGCGAGGTTATTTTCAGGTCGGCAGCGACGAAGTGTTTGAAGAAATGCAGTTTGCCTGGAGCGGTGCACCTTATAACCAGCAGGAGGATACCACGACGGTGCTGCCTGTGATGGAGGTTCGCCTGAACGGCAAGCGTGAGCCGCTGCTGACAGGAGAACGAAGAGCTGTTCTCAAAGGAGAGGACGTACCGAAGCAGCTGCAGGTGTTTATTGATTATGTGGCAAAGGCTGCTGCAGAAGCAGGAATCGAGCGTTTACCCGGCCCTTGGCTGCCTCCACTGCCAGAAACGCTTGAACTGGAAAGTCTTCAGGACTGGAAGCAGGAAGGGAAAAAAGAGAACCTGATTGATGGCGGCGCTGCCGGACTCAAACCTCTGGTAGGTATGCTGGATGATCTGCCAAATCAGCGTCAGCTGCCGTTGGCACTGCCTATGGATCAAGGGCATCTCGTAGTATATGGTATGCCTGGGCTTGGTAAAACAACCTTTGTTCAGACGCTCTTGATGTCACTTGCATGTAGTGAGCGCACGGAGCCATGGAACGGATACATTATTGATATGGGCCGAATGATGAAAGATTTTGCAGGACTGCCGCAAATCGGCGGTGTGATGATGGCTGAGGAGGAAGACCGGGTCAAACGGTTGTTCCGCTATATTCTCAAAATTTCAGCGCAGCGCAAAGATTTGATATCGGAGGCAGGGGTTAAAACGATCTCGGCATATCGCCGGACTGCTCATGCCGCTGTTCCACAGATTATTGTCATTATTGACGGTTATTTATCATTTCGTAATGCTTATCCTGATGAGAATGAATCGCTGGAGACTATTTTGCGTGAAGGCGGAAGTTTAGGTATTACCTTTGTGCTCACCGCCAACCGCGTAACGGATGTATTTGAGAAATTCAGAAGCAACATTCCGAATGCAGTCTCATTTGAACTGTCTGACCCGAGTGATTATTATTATGCTGTAGGCCGCCCTTCCAAGTCTCCAAGCCAGCTTCCGCCTGGCAGAGGTTTGGTGAAAGGCCAGGTGCCTCCGCTGATGTTCCAGGCTGCGCTGCCGTCCTCCGGAGCGGATGAAGGAGAACGCTCTTCCGCACTTCGGCGGACTATTGCAGCCATTCGTCAAGAATGGACTGGCGAGGAAGCACCGCAGATTGCACCACTTCCGGAAGAAATCAGCCTTAAAGATCTGCTTGTTCGAACAGGTTCCTTTGGTAAAGCATGGGAAACATCGACGGTCAGCGTGCCTGTGGGGCTGCTTACCGATGATCTGGAACCGTTTGAGCTTAATCTGCGCGAAGGACCGCATTTTATGGTGACAAGTCCAATGGAAGGTGGAAAAACGACCTTCCTGCAAACCTGGATGCTTTCTCTGGCTTATCATGCTTCGCCAGAAGATGTGCAAATATACACGGTAGATATGAGATACGGCTCAGGCGGTTTGGGTGAAATCAGCAGTTTGCCCCATGTCCGCGGACATGTATCCCGTGAAGATCAGCTTGCGTCTGTCGTTCAGGAGTTGTACGATGAAGTTCTGAAACGTGCCGAGATTACGGGAGGACCGGAAATCGTGCTTGCCATTGATGATGCGGACACGCTGTCCAAGCAGCTTACTGATTTTAATGTGAAAGACCAACTTGGTGTTATTGTTCGCCAGGGGAGAGACCGGGGGATTCATGTTATTATCTCCGGTGTGCCTGCAGACTTTCCAACGTTTGGTTCCGATTGGGTAAGTGACGTGAAAGCTTCCCAGAGCGGATTGCTGCTCGGGACTTTGGACCCTAACGATCTCTCGTTCTTCCGTATACCTTATTCGGAATCTGGAGGCACCGCAGGTGGGCTTAAGGTACTGCCACCGGGTCAGGGTTATTATATAAAACGCAAATATTCCAGGGTTAAAGGTGCAGTTCCATGCGATAGCACCTGGAAAATGAATAATTGGATTTCAGAAATTCGTGACCGATGGCATGTTGTAGTTTGAGGGGAGGTGGCTCATAATGTTGACGGTTCATGATTCTAAGCAAAAGGTGGTCACGCTGCAGAAAAAGGAACTATTTTTCCTTGCCGGTATTCTAGGTTCGGATCGGCTGCTCGGCGTAGAAGACCCCTTCCGTGGTTATATGGCTGAAGATATCGCTATGGAGTGGGAGTGCGTTAAGACCACATTGCTGGAAAAGGGCTACTTGATTCAGGATCAAGATACCAATGAGCTGATCATGACACCAACCGTTTTTTCCAGAGTAGCCATTGCCGGATTATCCGACAGAGCATGCTGGCTCCGCTATACGATTAGCGGCAAGTCGTATGAAAGTTATATACACTGCACGGATGAACGGGTTGTTGAAGTAACCCGCACTGCAGATGTTCCTGATTCATTCCGTTTAAGTGATCTGGGGAATGTTCGTGAAGCCATTGATATCCTGATTGAGCGGATGAAGTGGAGCGGGCATTCTCCGGTGGAAAAACCGGCACTGATGTGTTCCAAGAAAAAGTTTTATGATGTCATGAATGGACTGGAAGACTGTGAAGTACAGGCCGTGGCCGACGAGCTCTCACAGGAAACCAATGATCCTGAGGGCTCACTCGCATTAGCACGCTGCCTTGTAAGCAAACAATCGGATGGAGAGCTCAGATTACTCGTATGGGGGCAGGAAGGGTGGCAGTCACAATCGGCGGCATTTACCGCTAGTGCAGCCTCAAACTGGTTATTCCGAATGAGTACAAAGGCTTCAGATGACTGGCTTGTTGCAGCGCTGACAACAAAAGAACAGTTTCACGAAATGCTGCTGGACTGGCTTAAACAGCCTGCAGGGGAAGAGGAAAGGTGATGGTAAATGCGCATTCGTGTGGAACCGGATGTGCTTCGGGCACTGAGCAGGCAGATTCAGTATGCAGCGGAGCAAATACAGCAAAAAATGACAGTGTTGGATCAGGCGATTCATTCGCTGGATTGGGAAGTGGAGTCCCGTGCAGCGGTGATGAGCGAATGGAATCGCAGCAAACGGCTGGGTGAAGAAGCTCTTCGCCGTTTGATGGACTTAAGTGTACAGCTGGGTCGCAAGGCATTGTTATTCCAACAGGCAGATATGGAATACCGTTCCGTGCTGAGTCATGTTAATGCGGCCTATGGTAATGCGGTCAATATGCTGAATGTTCTTCAGAGCAGCCGTGGGGACGAGATTCTTCCTACACATGCGGCTGATGCAGCCGTGGTATCCGACCCCCTTTCCGCTATGGCAGCTGTTTACCGGATACAGGATACTGCTCCGCCAGGTGGTTCTCCGGCTACACTCATTCAGGCTATGCAGCCTGAACCTGTGGCTTGGAGATTCAGAGACCCCTCGTTTCGGGATAGAAGAGGAACTGAACCTGTAGTTTCATAAAAGTGCCAGTTACAGATAGTACAGCTGAACGTGAAATCATTTGTAAATAGTCTGTTAGTTGAAGTTTCAATGGCTGAAAATGGGGTAAATAGGATTAGGTCCTTCGGCTTTTGTCCGATTGATCCTTGTATAGTACAATTTGAACAAACCAAAACAATTGCACACATCAAGGAGGAATTTAACAATGGCAGGACGTATTTTAGTTACCCCAGAACAACTCGATCAGGTATCCAATCAGTTCAAGCAAAGCGGAGAGCAAAGTCAGCAAATCGTATCTACATTGACACAATCCATCACAAGCATGGAAGGGCAATGGGAAGGTATGACGAAGCAGCGTTTCTTCCAAGAGTTCCAGGAAGCAAGCAAACAAATGCAATCATTCGTTCAAACGCTGAACAGCATTAGCGTGGAACTTTCAGCAATCGCGAATAAATTCCGCACAGCAGACCAAGCTCGTTAATCTGCTTTACATAGCTCAGGACGATAGGATGTTTGGGATCGCCCTGAATATATGCGGGCAGCAAGCTGAAGATTGCACAATTACAGTAAAAACCGGGTGTATTAACACCCGGTTTTTGCTGCAACTATGACACAAAGACAGAGAGAGGGATGAGCATGTCTTTTCAACCGAATCCCGGGGATGAAGTGGTGATTAATGATACGGCCTATACAATTGGTCAGCATCCGGCTGCGCCCGGTCTTGCTTATGCCCAAGCCGGAAGGCAGGGGATTGTGTATCAATTAATACCCCGCGACGGCTCCGTTCATGGGGCAAAAGCACTAAAGGTATTCTTTCCAAAATTCCGTATCCCGGCGATGGTGTATCAATCTGAGCATATGGAGCCATATAGTGAACTTCCAGGTCTTCAGGTATGCAAGCGTGAAGTGCTCACTCCGGAAAGAAACGGAGCGCTAATTGGAGAACATCCTGATCTGTTATATGCGGTACTGATGCCATGGGTACAGGGTCTAACCTGGTTCGATGTAATCAGTGATCAAAAGCAGCTGACAGCGGAGGAAAGTCTGAAGCTGGCCAGAGCACTTGCCGGTACAGGTTCTGCAATGGAGCAGCGTGGACTGGCACATTGTGATATGTCCGCGCCCAATGTAATGATTCCGTTTTTTTCCGAAGTGCAGAACTCGGCCCAGACTTCAGCGGTTGAGCTGGTAGATGTGGAGCAGATGTACGGCTCGAAAATGGATCGGCCGGATGCACTCCTTGCCGGTTCGCCTGGATATGCTGCCCATCGAACGGTGCACAGCGGCCTGTGGAGTTCTTATGCAGATCGTTTTGCCGGGGCTGTTATTATCGCAGAGATGTTATGCTGGTCGGACCCCGTCATTGTAGAAAAAGCCTGGGGTGAAAGCTATTTTGATCAGCATGAGATGCAGACCGCGAGCGAGCGTTATTTTGCCATGCGGAGTTCTCTGGAAAAACGATGGGGTTCCAAATTATCGGATCTGTTCATCCGTGCTTGGGAAAGTCATGATCTGAGCAGCTGTCCAACCTTTGGCGAATGGTACATTGCCCTGGCCGCTGCAGATACTGGACTGGCTGAAGCCTATCTGGCTGCCCAGGCTGAACCGGAAGAGGATGCGTCAGCTTCGTCAGAATCCGAGCCGGGTGCAGTGACAGAAAGTGCCGCTGCACATGCAGACATAAAGGGAAATACGGACACAGGCAGCACATCGGGTACAAAGCAGGCCCCGGATCAGGAAGCCGTTGTGAACCGTTTGTTTTTACAGGCAAGAGCGCTTGAGGATGAAGACAAACCTGCTGCTGCACTGGAGGTCTACCGTTCTCTGTATCACTTCATTCCTAATAACAGTGCGATGCAGATGGAAGTAGAGGCGGCAATCAAGGAACTCGATGCCAAAATGAATGCCAAAACAGAAAGTACAGAGCCGGTGCCCGTTCCATTTTACCGTTCCAAAAAGTTTATGATTTCCTCGGCTGTACTTATTGTGCTGCTTGCCGGCGGCGTGCCTACAGTCAAGATTTTGGCTGATCAGGCGGAGGTTAAACAGCAGGAAGAAGCTCGCCTGGCTCAGGCTAAAGCTGCTGAGGATGCGGCAGCAGCCAAACTCAAGCAGGAAGAAGCTGAAAAGCAAAAAGCGGCAGAAGCGGCAAAGCTTAAGGCGGAGGAGAAGAAAAAACTCGCTGAAGCCAAGAAAAAGGAAGCGGAAGCAAAGAAAAAGGAAGAAGAGCGAAAAGCACTGCAGGCCAAGTATGAGAAGCAGGCAAAATATGAAGCTTTTCTGGCAAAACAGGAACAGCAGAAAAAAGAAGCAGCTCGAAAAGCGCTGCAGGCAAAATATGACCAGCAGGCAAAATATGAAGCTTACGTAGCCTGGAAGAAAGAAAATGACGCCAAGATTGCAAGAGAAAAAGCTGCGGCGGAAGCCAAACGTAAACAGGAGCTGGCGCAGAAGGAAGCTCTCAAGAAAAAGCGTGCGCAGAATGTAGTAACATTGATCGCACATTATAACAAGGCGTACAACGCACAAAAAGGAAGAAAAACGGATAATGCTCTTTCGTATGCCCGAGACTTCAAAAGTCTCTACAATACCGATGCCTCGTACTTCAAAGGCGTAGGGAAAGTGGCAGCACGTATGAGTGCAATTAACAAATTTTTGGGCAATTCAAAGTATTCTCTGCCCGATCTGTAACTTAATAATGAATAATAGAGGTGACACACTCTAGATGAACTACACAATTCAAGCATCACAGCGGACACCTGCACTTATTATTTATTTAATTGATATCAGCGCTTCCATGAATATGGTTTTGGACAATCGCCGCCGAATTGACATCGTTTATGATGCTTTATCGTTGGCGATTCGCCAGATGGTGTTTCGTTCAACGAAAGGAAATCGGCTGACGCCGCGTTACCGTATTGCCATTCTGGCATACAGTGACGATGTATATGACGTATTAAACGGAATTAAAGGAATCGATGAAATCGCTGCTGTAGGCTCGCTTCCTGATCTGACACCAAGACGTTTTTCAGATTCGGCAAAAGCGTTTTTGCAGGCCGAAAAAATTTTGCAGGCGGAAATTCCGAATATGCAGGACTGTCCTGCTCCGCTTGTATGTCATATGACCGATGGAGTAGCAACCGGAGAGGACCCGGAGCCTATAGCTAAGCGTATTATGGGCATGAGTGTGCCTGACGGCAACGTTTTGGTTGAAAATATATTTATTAGTGATCATCTGCTGGAAGGGCCGATAACAGAACCTAGACGATGGAAGGGCATCTCTCCAGAAACCAACCTGCAGGATGAGCATGGAGAGAAGCTGCGTAATATGTCATCTGTGCTGCCTGAGAGCTATCGGGAGATGTTGGTGGAGGCGGATTATTTGCTTGCACCTGGTGCGCTCATGATGCTGCCTGGCACCTGTGCAGAACTGGTATCCATCGGATTCCAGATGTCTGCCGCGACACCTGTTAGATAGGAGGGGAATCATGCGAGCGATGCGTATGGCGACATTGTCTGCCAGTGATCGGGGAGGTCATGCGAAACAGCGGCATGACAATTTTCGCTATGTAAGCGTGCAGACTGGAGAACAGCCGCTGACTCGATATCAGGGGAAATTGAAATGCAGGTACGGCTATGGGCGTGCAGCGGAATCAGTGACTCAAGGCGATGCAGGACAAGACTTCGTTGCCATTCGCATGCAGGGCAACGTATGTCATTTTGTATTGTGCGATGGAGTCGGTATGAGTTATCTGGGTGACTTTGCTGCGCGCTTTCTCGGCAGTTCCTTGCTGGAATGGCTTGAAACGACCTCAACCTTAACAGCTGAAGGTGTTGAACAATTTCTTCATGAGTTAACGGGGACTGCATCCGAACAGCTGGATAAGTTTCAGCCCTTGGATAATGCTCCCCTTTTGCTCCGCGAAGTGCTGATGGAGAAGCGAAATCGGGGCAGTCAAGCCATGTATGTATGCGGCCGCGTTGAGCTTACTTCCGGAGGACGTAAGAGCCGGATGTGGCTGGCTTGGCAGGGGGATTCCCGGATCCGGTTTTGGCGCAGCGGTCAGGAGCAGTCGGAGCGCTTTCAGCAAAATTGCAGAACCAATGAACGCTGGTCTACACGTGAAGGTCCTGTAGGCGGCAAACCGCATGTTTTTGAAATGAAAGGTTCGGCCAGTGATTCTTTTCGCCTTCAATTGTATACGGATGGACTGAATGATCTGGATGCCATAGGTACGTATATACCAGATGAGCACATACAAGTGCTGCTGGATGCCGCTCATACAGGGGGGCTTGAGGATGATGCCGCTTTCATTGAGCTGGAATGGTAAAATCGGACCATTGGAGAAAAATGTCCATTCCGTTGGGCCTTCGTCCAGAATGGTCCAGAAAATGAAAAAAGTTGCGGGTGTTGATTTAAAAGCCGCTCGTTTTGGGTAATCTTGTGAAGAATTGATTGAACTTCAAGTTGGATCGAATCTTCCTACATAATTTCCAAATCGAAGGAGTGAATGGGCGATGACACAACACAGCAGCAAACCACAGTTTCAAGGCAAGGTGGCCATCATTACAGGAGCAGGTTCCGGAATCGGTAAAGCGACTGCCCTCAAGCTGGCGAACGAAGGAGCGCATGTTGCGCTGTTTGATCTGGTAAATGATCGAATTTCACAAACGGAAGCGGAGATTAATGCGAAACATGAAGGGGCTGCCCGAGCATTCGATGTAGATATATCCGATCCTGCAAGGGTAGAGAAGGCTGTACTGGAAACGGTGGAATTGTTCGGTGGACTGGATATCGTGTTTGCCAATGCGGGCATTAACGGAGTGTCTGCGCCGATTGAGGAAATCCAGGTGCAGGACTGGCAGCAGATTATAACAACGAACCTTGACGGTACGTTTTTTACAGTGAAGTATGCACTGCCGCATCTGAAAAAGCGCGGTGGAGGCAGTATCATCATTACCAGCTCCATTAATGGTAATCAGCGCTTCTCCAGTTTCGGTATGTCGGCATATAGTACATCGAAAGCCGGACAGGTTGCTTTTGCCAAGATGGCCGCTCTGGAGCTGGCGAAGTTCAAGATTAGAGTCAACGTGATCTGTCCGGGTGCGATTGCAACCAATATTGATCAAAGCACGATCAAGACCGACGATCTTCAGGACATTATCATTCCGATGGAATTCCCGGAAGGTCAGCAGCCGCTTGCGGACGGACCTGGACAACCGGAACATGTTGCCGACCTCGTCAGCTTCCTCGCTTCTGGAGCATCGCGACACATTACCGGTGCAGAAATCGTTATTGATGGTGCAGAGTCTCTATTGAGCTGATCTGAAATGAAAGACAGCAGCAGACCGTATAAGACAGAACTCGATAAAGGTTTGACGCGTGCATGAAGATGAACCGCGCTCAATTAAAAAACTATGGATGCCGTATAGTCGTTCCTTCGGGACGGCTTTTTTTGTTATAATGCTAACGTTCGAATACAGAATCTAGGGGTTTCATGGATATCTGCTGGAGAAAGAATGCGGAAGTCTTTGTTATAGGAGCGATGATATGTACAATGATTTACCGATAAAAGCGATGATTCCGGAAATACGGCAGTTGTTTCGCGATCAGGATGCAGGTATCCTGATTGCTGAGCCGGGAGCCGGTAAGACAACGGTTGTACCGCTGGCGATGCTGGAGGAGCCGTGGCTTGATGGGAAAAAGATTATTATGCTGGAGCCGCGCAGACTTGCAGCCCGTTCCGCAGCATCGAGAATGGCTGCATCATTGGGAGAAAAAGCAGGAGAGACGATCGGATACCGGGTCCGGATGGATACCCGGGTAAGTCCGGCTACACGCATTGAAGTGGTCACCGAGGGTGTGCTGACCCGGATGCTGCAGCAGGACCAGGGACTTGAAGATACAGCCATGATTATCTTTGATGAATTCCATGAACGTCATCTGCATGGTGATCTGGGGCTGGCACTGGCATTGGAATCCAGGGAGATGCTGCGTCCGGATTTGAAGCTTCTTGTCATGTCAGCTACGCTGGACGCGGCTCCGGTCTCTGCGCTGCTCGGTGAAAATACACGCGTCGTGAACTGTGCCGGGCGCACATTTCCGGTGGAGACCCGATATGTACCTAAACCTGCCGCGGCCGAACTGGAGAGCTGGACTGCCCGTACGATCATTCGTGCTTTGGATGAGGAACAGGGAGATATTCTGGTGTTTCTTCCCGGGGCGCGAGAGATTCACCGCACTGAACGAGAGCTGATACAGTCCATACTTCCTGAAAAGGTGAATATACATACGCTGTACGGAAGCATGCCCGCAGAGAAGCAGGATGAAGCGATTCGTCCAGCTGCCGATGGCTGGCGCAAGGTCGTGCTGTCCACTTCCATTGCGGAGTCGAGTCTGACCCTTCCGGGTGTGAAAGTTGTAGTGGATGCCGGGCTGAGCCGGGCGTCGTCTTTCTCGCCAAGGACGGGCATGAGCCGGCTGGTTACGCTGCCGGTATCTAAGGCGTCCGCTGATCAGCGGCGAGGACGTGCAGGGCGGCTGGCCCCGGGTGTGTGTTACCGGCTGTGGAGCGAGGAAGCTCACGGGGCGCTGCCTGAAACAGCGCGTCCGGAGATCATCTCCGCGGACCTCGCGCCGCTGGCGCTGGAGCTTGCCGCCTGGGGTGTCCAGTCCCCTGCCGAGCTGCGCTGGCTGGACATCCCGCCTGATGCGGCTTACGCTCAGGCACAGGCGCTGCTGCGCCAGCTGGGCGGCCTGGATGACGCAGGCCGCATTACGCCCTTTGGGCCGCGGATGAACACGCTTGGCGTTCATCCGCGGCTGGCCAGCATGCTGCTCCGCGCGGCGGAGCTTGGGCTGGCCAGCTTCGCCAGCACGCTGGCGGCACTGCTGCAGGAGCCTGCAGGCCTCCGCGGCAGCAGTGCAGGTGCTGGCGGCGCGGGCACGGATCTCCGCCCGCGCGTAGATGCGCTGGCCGCAGGCGGCGGCCGCCAGGCCGCCAGCGGCAGGCGCAGACGGCGCTGCCGTGCGGCGCATGCTGCAGGAGAGCCGCCAGCTGCGCTCGGCGCTCGGCAGCCCGGCGCCCGATCCGGTGCAGCCGGATGAGGACAGCTGCGGCATGCTGCTGGCCTTTGCTTATCCGGATCGGATCGGGCAGCGCCGGGAGGATGGACGCTATCTGCTGAGCAGCGGCCGGGGTGTTCGGCTCGCGGCGGCAGAGTCGCTGAGCCGTTCCGCTTATCTGGTCGCAGCCGAGGCAGACGACCAGGGCGCTGACGCGCGAATCCTGCTGGCTGCGCCGCTGCGGGAGGAAACGCTGCTGCGTGCCGCGCAGCATCTGCTGCACGAAGAGGTGCAGGTCGCCTGGGACCGCACGACCAAAAGTGTGCGGGCACACAAGCGGCAGCGAATCGGAGCGCTGGTGCTTAAGGAAAGTACGATTGCGCAGCCGCCGGAAGATCAGGTGCGGGAAGCCCTTCTATCAGGAATACGAATGGAAGGGCTGGACAGCCTGCCTTGGACCAAATCTTCCCGGCAGCTTGCGGACCGCATGCGTTTTCTGCATCTGCACCTGCCTGAATGGCCTGATCTGATTGAGGATCATCTCACAGATGAACTGGCTGAACGGCTTGAACCCTATCTGACGGGCATGCGTTCGGCAGCAGACTTGAAAAAGCTGTCGATGCAGGATGTGCTCTTGGGCGGAATCAGCTGGATGCAGCGCCAGCAGCTGGACGAGGAGGCACCCACTCATATTCAGGTTCCAAGTGGTTCTCGCATTCCGGTGGATTACAGTCATCCAGAGACCCCCGTCCTGGCTGTTCGTTTACAGGAAATGTTTGGACAGCAGGAGACTCCGCGCATTGGCGGTGGGCGCGTTCCGGTCACGCTGCATCTATTATCGCCGGCGCACCGGCCTGTTCAGGTCACGCGGGATTTGGCCAATTTCTGGCGAGAGACATATTTCGAGGTGAAAAAAGATCTGAAAGGACGTTATCCGAAGCATTACTGGCCGGATAACCCCCTTGAAGCTGCAGCAACCCATCGGGCAAAACCGCGGAATAGCTGAACAAGCAGTCGCGTCCTGTACAGCTTCGGGTGTTCTGCTTCATGATAAGGGAGGTGCTTTCGTATTCTCCATTTGGAAGAATAGGAACAGCTCATCTTCCCGTATCAGAATGCTCTGTCTTGTCCATTTTGTTTATTCCGTTTCCAGCCTCGGGCTGCTCGTTCTTTTGACCCAAATTAGCATTACTGCATATGATTATCGGCTGATTATCGCCCCCCGACCGTTTGAAAGAAGCGTTCACGGGTAATAACATAGCGAACCACTCAAAACCATGAGGAGGTATTCACTATGAAGAAAAAAATCGTTGGTGTGTTTAATACAGAGCGTGAGGCATCACAGGCTATTGAGAGTTTGAAAGCGGAAGGATTCTCATCAGATGAAATATCCGTCGTTACTCAGGATCGGGATGAACTGAAAGCCATTCGTGAAGAGACGGGTACGAAAGCACCGGAAGGTGTAGCAGCAGGAGCCGCCACTGGCGGTGTACTTGGCGGGGTAGCGGGATTACTTGCGGGGATCGGTGCGCTGGCAATTCCGGGAATCGGTCCGATTCTGGCTGCAGGACCTATTGCCGCAGCGTTTACAGGAGCGGCCGTAGGTGCAGGAGCCGGCGGACTGGTAGGCGGACTTGTTGGACTGGGTATTCCTGAAGAGGATGCCAGACAGTATGAGGAATATGTGCAGAACGGCAAAATTCTGCTGCTCGTGGATTCGACCGATCGGGACAGCGCCGTATATGATGTGTTTAACCTGAACAGTCAGGCTTATTCCAGTCGGGAAGCAGTACACGGTGAAGATGTGAATGCTGCACGTCCGGATCTGGATATGGAAGAACGCAGAATGGAAGCCCAGACCAAAGCCGCCCGGTTCGGTAACAATACTTTCTTGTAAATGTGATCCATATACCCTCGAACCAAAAACAGAACGAGCCGATCCGATATATCGAACTGCTTTTCAAACATGCAGATCGCAAAATCAGCACATGGAGGAAAGTAAGACAGGATTGGTTAGGTCTTGGTTCAGGGTTGAATGATAGGTGTTAAGTGATAGGGTGTTGGAGTACTTGTTATGTAATTGATTGCTTGTAATGCATCATATTCGATAGGATGGACTTTAACCGGTCTCCGCAGAGGAGGCCGGTTTTTGCCCATAACATAAAGTCTAACCATTTTAATAGCGGATTGCCGGATGATCCTGAAGGCTTCGTTTGTTCCCCTGTCAGGCAGGGAATAACAATACATACAACAGCACGGCAAGTGCAAGCCCAATGACGAGCAGCATCAGACTGATAAACGTAATAAGTCCGGTGGTCGCCTGAAAGGTCTGCTCATTAATCTGTGAGCGTTTTCGGTGATAAGCCGCGGCTGAAAACAGAATGATAGAGATACCGCCGAGCAGAGAGGTTATTCCGGTAATGATTGCAGCAAGGTGAGCAATACGATCATATGCGGAGGAATTAAAACCGAATCCGGCAGCTAGAAAACCGATTCCTGCCATGGCAATACCTGTACGCACCCATGCGAGAAACGTGCGTTCGTTCGCCAGATGCTGCTGGACATATTTGGATTCGGGGATACGGGATGCTTTGTCGGACATGAGTATAGTGCACCTCCAATCGAAGTTTGTAAAAGGGTTTGTTTTCATAGTGCAGAGATGAATAAAGAAAGGAAGGCTGGTCCATTTGCCTCGCAAAGAACGAATTATCGAAATTGAAACCCTTAGGGGAATCGCGTTTGCAGCCGTAGTGCTGCAGCATTCCATCGCTCATTATTCATTGGTCCCGCAGGCTGGACTTCAGGATGGTGTAGTGCTGGCCATATTGCTGATGCTTGCCAAGTTTGCCGTACCGCTGTTTATATTTATAACCGGGATGGTCCTGTTCTACAACACAGGAGAATCATTTCATTACGGATCGTTTATGCGTAAAAGAGTGATGGACGTAATCGTACCCTATGTGGTGTGGTCACTCCTCTATTTTATGCTTACCCCGCAGAACTGGACGGGTTTCGGCTGGCAGCAGATTCCTGACCTGGGATTGAAGCTGATTACGGGGAAAATGGCTTCGCATTTCTGGTATATCATTATGCTGATTCAGTTCTACTTGTTTTTCCCGTTGTTTCTGCGCGTCGTTCGTTACGTCTTTCATCGTTACCAAGCGAAGGGACAGATGATTGCACTGCTGCTTTCAGGCGGGTTATTCCTTATTCTGGCCAATCAGCTTAGAAGCATTGCTGCCTGGATGGAACGGCTTCAAATCCCGGTGCTGACGGATGCCTTTACAACCTATGCAGACCGCAATTTTATCTATTTCTTTTTTTATTTTGTACTTGGTGCAGCAGCAGGACTGTCCGTCCAGCGCTGGAAGGAATGGGTTGTTCGTTTGCACTGGATATACTGGCTGGTGTTTATGACACTGGGTCTGCGGTTTATTTATCTATTAATGCTGGAATTTCAGAAACCGGAAGGCATTCAGATCCGTTTTTATACGGTCAGCCTGATTCGGCCCGATATGATCCTCTTCCTGGTTGCCTCCATCATGGTGATGTATCAGTTAGCCAGCAAGCTCCAGCATTCTTCGGCACTTTACTGGCTGGGTTGGATCGGCGGGATGTCGTATGGAGGCTATCTGATGCATATGCTGGTGCTCCGTTACAGTTACATTCCAGATGAATGGTTTTACGCGGCATGGGGCTGGAATCCGGTCGTGCGTATGATTGTCACCTGGATCACTGCACTTCTGGTGTCGTGTGTACTGACCTGGCTGATCTCTCGTCTAAAATGGGGGAAATGGATTGTAGGCGCAGTGCCCAAGCACACTCAAGCCAGTAAAGTCATTAAGCCAGCATCCAACTAGTAGAGTCACTAATGCTGCTGCACTTTAAGAGTGAATATATCATCATATGAAAAATTCACAATAGTTTAAAATATTAATTTTCTTCCTTCATTCTGCTTCCAACCATCGCTAATCCTGCTTGCCCTCCTGCGAGCATGTTATAAAGGAGGGATCAGGAGCAAGATGGCAGAACCCGAACATAAGTTTTATAATGAGAAGTAGACAGGTTCTGACAGGAGGGGAACGAGCATGGCTTTTATGATTGCACAGCGGGCATTTATCAAGGTTTATCTTATAACGATGGTTGAGCAGCACAGAGGCTATGGCTACGAGATGCTGGAGGCGATGAAGCAGGAATTCAAAGATTACGGTTACGTGCCGCCGCAAAGCGAAGTATACCGGGCTTTACACGAGCTGGTTCAGCAGGGTATTTTTTATCGAACGAAAAAATTAAAGGGCAATGATCCGAAGGTGGACTTTCAGGAGATTGTTCTCTATCACTTCACGGATGACGGTGCGGCCAAAGCCGAATTATACAAGAAGCAGGTGAAAGCCGATCTGGATCGCTGTCTTGGCATTTTACACAAGGCGGAAGCGGATAATTACGGGACGAAAGGAAGATGAGCATGAACAGACCTCTGCAGTGGGGTGTACTGGGAACGTCGACGATTGCCAAAAATGCGATTATTCCTGCGATTCAGCAGTCCGAACGTGGTGAAGTGCTGGCGATTGCCAGCCGCTCAAAGGAGAAGGCGGAAGCACTGGCTGAGGAGATGAATATTGCCAGATCATATGGCAGTTACGAGGAACTTATCGGTGACCCGGATATCCAGGCTGTTTATATTCCTTTACCAAACCATCTGCACAGGGAATGGACGATTAAAGCAGCCGAAGCGGGAAAGCATGTGTTATGTGAAAAGCCCGCTGCATTAAATGCCAAGGAATCCGCCGAGATGATCGAGGTTTGTGAGCGTCATCGTGTACTGTTTGCCGAAGCGATTATGTATCGATATCATCCGAAGCACAGACGTGTGCAGGAAATTATCGAGAGCGGCGAGATAGGTACGGTCAGAGCGATCCATGGCAACTTTACGTGTAATACCGCAGATGACAGAGAAAATGTGAGGTTTAAAAAAGATATGGGCGGTGGTTCCATTTTTGACCTCGGTGTATATCCGATCTCTGCTGCCAGGATGTATCTGGGGCAGGAGCCGGAGGCCGTTACCGTACATGCCCTATTCTCGGAGGAACATGATGGCGTCGATATGATGGCATCGGGGTTAATCGAGTTTCCCAATTCGGTAGCCCTTACCTTCGACTGCGGCATGTGGGCTTCCGGAAGGGCCGAGATGGAGATTCTCGGAACCGAAGGGCGAATTGAGTTGCCCAAAGTGTTCGGTTGGGAGAACAGTGACATACCGCCGCAGATCATCATTCATACGGATTCTGTCAGCCGGGAAGAACGGGTATCTGTTTCCAATTCGTATGTTCTTCAGGTAGAAACATTTGCAGCGGCTGCTCTTGAGGGAGAAACCCTACCCTTCAGTCCCGACAATACCATCTTGAACATGCGCGTTATTGATGCTTGTCTCGAATCTGCCCGCACCCGGCAGCGCGTGCTGGTAGACCGCAGTCCGATTGAATAACGGCTAAAACGGCAGTGGTGCAGCATGGAACCGAAGTTATCCAATTATTACTTATAAAGACTCCATCGATGTTGATGAGAGTCTTTTTTGGTATGTTCAGGTCAGCAAAGCAGCCTCTGGAGGGCCTATCCAGATTATTTCATGAAGGCACAGGGGAGACAAGGCCCGAACAGGACATTTTTCTGAAAAGTCGATCATTGAGCACTACCTCAATATGATAGAACCCATTACAGGATCTCAACGATAAAAATATTTTCACGTATGTATTGATTTTTCCAAGATCCACGTTAAAATAATATTAACATTAAAAATATTTTAACGTTAAGGAGTCGAGAAATCATGAGTGAAGGTGCTGTGGCAGGGAAACAAGGGCTTGTTGAGTTAGTTCGAATCAGGCCTTATATGCAGTTTATGTTAAGCAAGATGGTATCCCGATTCGGGGATTCGATGGATTCAATTGCGTACAGCTGGATGGTATACATCCTGACGGGTTCGAAGGTTTTAATGGGCACACTGCTGGCCGTTAATTTTCTGCCGAATATTGTTTTTGGCCTGTTTGCCGGTACATTGGTTGATCGGTTATCCCCGAAAAAAGTGATTGTAATGACCAACACCGGACGCGGCGTTATCGTGGGGATCACTGCCCTTTTATTCGCCCTTGATCAGCTGGAAGTTTGGCATTTGTTCGTATTCACGATCTTGAACTCCCTGCTGGAATGCTTCACATCACCTGCAGAGGTATCCAGTGTTCCCAGGCTGCTGCCTCAGTCCATGCTGCTCTCCGGTAACGCAATGACCTCTTCAGCGACTCGATTGGCCGAACTGGCGGGGTTGGCTGCGGCAGGTGCTTTAATTGCAACCGTGGGTATCGCGTGGACCATCTGGATTGACGCCGCGTTGTTTGCACTGAGCGCAATCTTTATGAGCCGGGTGGACTATCCAGAATGGATGTCACCGCAAGCAGTGTCATCTGGCGCTAGGAGTCTGATCTCCGAGATGGCGGAAGCTTTTCATTTTCTGCGTAAACATACTTTGTTACTGGTTTCTTCTGTACTCTTTGCCTGGGTTAACTTCTGCCTGATGCCATTTAACGTGCTGCGTACACCTTACGTGATGGAAACATTGCAAGCAGGAGCTTGGGGTTTAAGTCTGCTTAGTGGGCTTTTAGTGGGAGGAATCGTGCTTGGGGGTCTGTGGATGTCACAACAAGGGACACGTTATCGTAAAAGCGTGCTGATCATCACCGGCATTGTCATGCTTGGCTGCAGCTATGCAATGACCGCACTTCCGGCTTATATGACGTCATTCCAAGTCCCGGCCGCTGGTTTGTTCTGTCTGCTTATTGGGATTGGCATACCGCTTGCGACTACTCCGCTGGTATCATACCTGATGGAGGTTACCCCTTCGCATATGCTGGGGAGAGTATCTGCGCTGCAGAGTATGCTGGTATTAAGTGTTTCGCCGCTTGGCAGCTTCCTATCGGGGATGTTTGCAGACTGGTTATCGATGCCGATCCTGTTTATTGTTTTTGGTGTACTGCTTGGATTGTCAGCGGTTTTACTGCTTGCCAGCAGAAGTTTTCGTCAGGAGATGTGAGTGTATGCAGTTTTGACCGCAGTCCTGTCTGAACGGTATAATATAAGGAACGAAGGGCAGGCAGGTCTCCCGGAAATGAGGAACCCAGTATGCAGCAGCATAAAGTGCTTTCAACGATTGAAGAGATTAAAATTTATTCTGATCCGTACCGGATACAGATTATGAATATGTTTCACCGTCAGGGCAGACCCTCTACCGTTAAAGAAATTGCGGATCTCATGGGGGAGGTGCCGGCGAAGGTGCATTACCATGTGAAAAAGCTGGAGAAAATCGGCCTTCTAAGCATAGTATCCACACGTGAGATCAACGGCATTATTGCCAAATATTACGAACCCTTCGCAGGTGAAATTCACCTGCGTCACAAGGATGAAGAGAATGGGAATTCACCGCTGAAGCAGGTGTTTCGTTCAGAGACATTAAAACTGCTGAATGAAATGTTTGAGCAGAGCCGTCAGCGCTTTATGAATCATGCAGAGCAGGATGATGAGGAAAAGCGTTTTATCTCCGATTTGAGGCTGTACGCCACAGCAGAGGAGGTAGAAGAGCTGTATCAGCGTATTGTGGAGCTCTGCAAACCTTATCTAACGAAAGACGGACAGAAGTCCGATCAGCAGGTGTTTCAGCTGTTCACGGCACTGTCCAAAGAGGTACAGGCTGAATCGCGAGCTGCAGCCGGGACAATAAAAAACAAAAAGGTCGAGCAGAAGAATCCATCTGCTTCCGAGATCCGCGAAACACCGAAAACACCGAAAATATCAAGTACAGCCAAGACATCGGATACAGTCAAGACCTCTAAACGTTCTGTGAAATAAAATAGAGTATGAAGCTGCTGGACGGACGAATGTACAGTAAGAGATATCATTTCATTTTCCAGTAATAAAAGTACAATAAGGCAGCATCCTGTGACATGAGAAAAAGCCGCCAATGGCGGCTTTTGTTGTTAGATCACGAATGGACTATGTCCATCAGGCCGAATGCCCAAGTTTACCCGACTGTTGAATGAGCAGGCAGTTCGGAGCGCCTGAACTGCTTGGCAGCTGGAGCAGCCGAATAACTTACACAGTCAGTCATCTGCTGCTCTACATATTTTCGTCGTAATCTTGTACATCACGTTTGGCCGCCATGGCAGGCGAGTTGGACGTACCATATTCTTCGACTGCTTCCCAGGCCTCGGCATCGTCGAACTTGCCAGCATTGCGCTGTCTCACTTCTCCTGCGCCAGTTGGCGGCATCGTCATGACCTCTTCTTCGACAGGGCGGTCACTGCTTACGTCCCGGTTTGGTGTATCGTCGATACAGTAGGCTGTGTAAGGAATAGCCTGCAGTCGTTCAAAAGGAATCTCTTTACCGCATGTGATGCAGGTTCCATATGTACCCTCTTCCATGCGTTCGAGGGCATCATTAACCTGATTGAATTCATCGGTTAATGTATCGTCGATTGCGAGATCACGGCTTCTCTCAAATGTCTCTGTTCCTGCGTCTGCCGGGTGATTATCATAAGAGGAAAGCTCCCCTGTGGAATCTTTTAACGACTCTGCTGGTGCACCGTCTTCCATGCTGGATTCGAAATGACGCTGTAGATCCTCACGCTGTTCCAGCAGCGCCTGCTCTAATTCTTTGCGTTGATCTTCGGTTAATGTACTCATAGGGGCATGCTCCTTTCCCGCTTGAGGGGTTTGTAGTGTTCTCTTACCCGAAAAGGAAGCGAAGCAATCATTTTGCACGGGAACGGGCTGTTTCGTTTTATATCTGATGAATTATGTGTTATAAAAAAATAGAGAGAGAATTGCCGTGTGTTCTCTTCGAATGAAAAGAACCGCTGCTCGGCTATAATGGAGGGTTGTCAAGATGGATGAACATATGAAACGAAGATTGGACAAACAGAGACAATTGTTCAAACAACTGGGTGTACAGCTGGATGCTCTATCAATTCATGAGAAACAGTTCAATTATAAACTTCGTGGTTATGACCCGGACGAGGTAGACGCGTACCTTGATCTGGTAATTAAGGATTACGAGCGATTTTATGCCAATATTGCAGATTTAATGGACAAATGGCAGGAACAGCAACTGACCATTCGCGATCTGAAGAATTCGGTCAAACCTGTCGATGATCCGACCAAGATTGATCGCAAACAACTGGATGACATCGTGAAGCAGCTGGAATATACCGTACGGCAGCTCAAAGCCAGAGCACGTCCTGAAAAGGATCTGTTTACAGAATAACGATGGTACATTCGGGATTATATTAAATAAAGGTGGTTAACCATGAGTACTCATTTTTCGGTCAGTGTGCATTGTTTGTTGTTATTGTCTCTCAGCGCGCCTGAACGAATCACGTCTGCTGAAATTGCAGGCAGCGTAAATACCAATCCTGTCGTAGTCAGACGTATACTGGGAGGACTAAAAAAGGCGGGGCTGGTCAATTCTTCACCAGGCACAAGAGGGTTTTATCTGGCGAAACCATCCAGTGAAATCACACTGGATATGGTCTATCAGGCAGCCAAAGATGAAGGCCCTTTGTTTCCGATTCATGGCAACTGCAATCCCAATTGTGAGGTTGGCATCCAGATGGACGGACTGCTGACCAATCTATATCAGATTGCGGAGTCCAAAGTGGAGCAGTTTTTTGCATCAATTACACTTGAAGATATGGAACGTTCCTGCTCGCAGCAGATGGAGGCAGCACAGTTAGAGGCGGAGCAAAAGCCAAATTAAGGGAAGGCGGTTGTCACATGAAAATCATAGTCATCTCCGACACGCATTTACCAAAGAAAGCACGCACTTTGCCAGCACCTCTGGTTGAAGCATTATCAGGTGCAGATCTCATTATTCATGCGGGTGACTGGTCGGACTGGAGCGTGTACGAGCTGCTCAGCCAGTATGCTCCGGTCGAGGGCGTTGCAGGCAACACGGATCCATCCGAAATTGGTGAGAAGCTGGGTTTTTCACGTATCGTTGAGGCGGAAGGGATGCGGCTGGGACTTGTGCATGGTCACCGCGGAACCAAGGGCACAGAGCAGAATGCCATTCAGACATTTGCAGATGAGCAGCTGGATGCGGTGGTCTACGGACATTCGCATATTCCGGTGATGCATACGGTAGATAACCTGCTTGTATTTAATCCAGGTTCACCCACGGACCGCCGGTTTCAGAAACGATATTCCTTTGGAATTATGACTGTGTCGGAAGGGAAACTGCAGGCAGAGCATGTGTTTTTTGACCGGGACTAGAATGATTTTTATGAACAAGCAGTTTGAACACCGCCTGCATACTACTTGTATATCGCTGGTATGAAAAGCATCTCTGATCAGAATGGATATCTGATTTGGAGATGCTTTTTTGTGTGGAGCTTCTCATTTTGCCTGGAAACGTTATCTCTGGATGGGGAATATGCACGGAATGTTATCTGTCATTCATCTGTTTGCGTTATGCTCTATGGATGTGAGCGGGAGAGTGATACAATGCGTTTACGACATGAATTGAATGCGTTTACATATAGGGGGTTATTGAACATGAAACTGTCTATATTCACGGTCGCTGTTCCGGATCTGAGTGCTGCCGAACTGGCCTCTGCTGCAGCTGCGGCGGGTATTGCCGGAATCGAATGGAGATTTCGCGGCATACCGGAGGATGCGTTGTCTGAACAGCCTTCATACTGGAGAAATAATCGCTGCTCCATTGATCCGGGCAGGTGGCAGGAACAAGTTCCTGTTTTTCGGGAAGCAGCGGCTGCTCAAGGCAGACAGTCTATTGCCCTTGTGCCGTATCTGAATTGTGGGGACATGGCTGCATCCGAGCAAGCCTTCCAGGCTGCAGCCCAACTTGGCGCTTCCATGATGCGAGTGGGAGTTCCGGGTTATGACCGGAGTACGGCTTATCCAGAGTTATATGAGAAGGCCCTTCGTTATTTAAACGAAATTCAGGATATGGCAAAACAGTATAACATCAAGGCCATCATTGAAACGCATCATCAAACGATTGCACCAACGGCTTCACTTGCGTACCGCCTCGTACAATCTCTAGACCCCGAGCACGTTGGGGTGCTCTACGATCCGGGCAATATGGTGCATGAAGGGTATGAGAACCATCGCATGGGACTTGAGCTGCTTGGACCCTATCTCGCCCATGTGCATGTGAAAAATGCCGGATGGTTCAAGGAGAAAACGGGAGAGGCACTTGAGCGGAAGGGAGAATTTTCAACTATTCATCCTGGACAATCTTTGAGTACATCATGGACTTGTAACTGGGCTCCGCTGACGGAAGGCATGGTGGATTGGGTGCAGATGGTACGTGATCTGAGAGCAGTTGGATATGACGGTTATTACGGCATCGAAGATTTTAGCGGCGTTTTGGAATCCACGATAATGCTGCAGCATTTTGCAGATGTATTTAATGAAATCGAGCGTCGTGTAAATGAGGAGGAGCAGGCATGAGTATCGTTCGAGTAGCGGTTATCGGTATAGGAAATATGGGCGCGGCGCATGCCAGAACATTGACAGCCGGAGAAGTGCCGGGTGCTGAACTGGTGGCCGTGTGTGATGTAAGAGAAGAGATGGGGAGCTGGGTAACGAGTAATCTTCCGTCCACAGTAACCTATTGGCAGGATGCAGAGCAGATGATGAGTTCGGGAACGGTTGATGCTGTCATTGTGGCTACACCGCACTATGATCATCCCGAACAAGCAATCCAGGCATTTCGTCATGGCTTGCATGTGATGATCGAGAAACCGGCAGGTGTATATACAAAGCAGGTACGGGAAATGAACGAAGCAGCCGAGGCAAGCGGCAAAGTATTCTCCATCATGTACAATCAGCGGACCAATCCGCTGTACATCAAGCTGCGGGATCTGATTGCATCAGGCGAGCTTGGTGAAGTAAGGCGTACCAACTGGATCATTACCAACTGGTATCGTTCCCAGAGCTATTATGATTCCGGCGGTTGGCGTGCAACATGGGCAGGCGAAGGCGGCGGTGTATTGATTAACCAAGACCCGCACCAGCTGGACTTATGGCAGTGGACGATTGGCATGATGCCTGTGCGTATGCGTGCCTTCTGCTCCTTCGGTAAATACCGGAACATTGAAGTGGAAGATGACGTGACCGCCTATGTGGAATATGAAAATGGAGCGACTGGTGTGTTTGTAACCACTACAGGTGAAGCACCAGGAACAAACCGCTTTGAGGTCAGCGGCGACCGCGGTAAAATCGTCATCGAAGACGGACAGCTCACCTTCTGGCGGCTGCGCGAATCCGAGCCGGAGTTCAATCAGCGTTTTACGGGAGGCTTCGGACAGCCCGAATGCTGGAAATGCGATGTGCCAATTACAGGCATTGAGACAGGCCACCCGGGTTTAATCCGCAACTGGGTGGATGCAATTCGCACGGGTGCACCGCTTATCGCTCCCGGTCAGGATGGCATTCATGGCTTAACATTATCCAACGCGATGCTGCTGTCCACCTGGACAGATAATTGGGTGAATCTGCCGATCGATGAAGAACTGTTTTATGAACATCTGCAGGAGCGCATTGCGAATTCAACGACGAAGAAAGACAAAGCGTATACGGGCGGTCAGCCTGCCGATCTGAGCCAGACATTTAAATGATATGTATATAAGGTTGGACTAGGGATTTACACGGAACACTCCGATGACAGAATAATTTTTCATTCGCTGTGATCCCAGATTTTTGAATTCCCATTATGAAGGGGGAAATCCGGTGAGAGCGTATGCTTCCGATGCAGCTTCTGTAAGAAAGCTTTTAGACGAACGTTTGCTTTTCCAGATTGGTTCTGTCCTCTCCGTTTCCGTGTAAATGGGTTCTTGGATAATCAAAAGGCTTGATCGAAATACATTAAATACAATAAAAAAGGATGGGATGACATGGCTAAAGACGGAATGTTCTACGCACCCAAAAGTGTGACTAAAGAGGTCGTGTGTGAACCGGGAGAGTTCACGATCGCGGCTGTAGCTTTGGATCACGGACATATCTACGGTATGGTTGGCGGTTTGCTGGATGCTGGAGCCTCGCTTAAATGGGTATATGACCCGGACCCGGCCAAAGTGGAAGCATTCCGCAAGCAGTTCCCGCAGGCACAGATCGCCGTATCGGAAGCAGAAGTGCTCGCCGATGACGAAGTACTGCTTGTAGCAAGTGCAGCCATTACGTCAGAACGTGCACCGCTTGGCATGAGAGTCATGGCAGCGGGTAAGGATTATTTTACGGACAAAGCGCCGTTCACCACGATGGAGCAATTAGATCTGGCACGTGAAGAAGTGAAACGCACAGGTAAAAAGTATATGGTGTACTACAGCGAGCGCCTGCATGTAGAAAGTGCAATTTATGCGGGGCAGCTTATTGAACAAGGAGCAATCGGCAAAGTTGTACAGGTGATGGGCACCGGGCCGCATCGCTTGAACGCCGGGGGGCGTCCGGACTGGTTCTTCAAACATGAGCAGTATGGCGGCATTCTCTGTGATATTGGCAGTCACCAGATTGAGCAGTTCCTGACTTTTGCGTCCTGCAGTGATGCGCAGGTAGCCTTCAGCCGGGTCAACAACTTCAATCATCCACAGTTCCCTGAGCTGGAGGACTTCGGCGAAGCGTCTCTGATCGGTGATAACGGCGCTTCCGGTTACTTCCGTGTAGACTGGTTCACGCCGGACGGCCTTGGCACATGGGGAGATGGACGCACGGTAATCCTCGGTACAGATGGATACATCGAGCTGCGCAAGTACATCGACATCGCAAGAGAGCCGCAGGGCGATCAGGTGTACCTGGTCAATCATGAGGGAGAGTACCGCTACAATGTAAAAGGCAAAGTCGGTTATCCGTTCTTCGGTCAGCTCATCCGCGACTGTCTGGATCGTACCGAGACCGCAATGACGCAGGAGCATGCATTCAAAGCGGCAGAGCTCTGCCTGATCGCACAGCATAAAGCGATGAGCGAGCGTGTGGTGTGGAGTGTAGGCGGGAAGTAAGGATTTAGTTACAGGAAGCAAGATTCTAGGTGTGACGAGTACAGTTTCAAATAAGCCAAAGCAGTCTCATTGTAACTGTAGGTACACTTGTTAGTACGTTACTAACAAACGACGCAGTTGTGGGACTGCTTTTTGTCGACTAGTGACTTCGCAGATGGAACAAGTTGGGTTATATTAGATGTAGTTGGGATATGAAGTTGAAATGATAGGTATATACGAAGTTCGTAGATATCATGTTAACTGAAATCGAGGCGAATTATTAATAAGGAGAATTAAAGTATGGTCAATGAAGCAGTTTTTAAAATCAAAAATATGTTTAGCCCGAATGACATATTGTCTCTATGGATAATAAAAATATCAATGATTCGGAATGATTTATATTACGTTCACAAGAGCTTGACTTCTATTGCCGAAGCTAATAAACAACTTCAAAATGGAGAAATGAATTATTTTTTTAGACTTGCAGCTTCACACTACAGAGAGGCCGTTAAGTTTATAGATGATCATAAAAAAGAAAGGAAAATTCAAAGTTTTATTGATTTACTTGATTCAAAGAGTATTGAAAACTATAAAAAGTTACTAGAATCTTGTACACCTTGGGAAGGGTCTTTTGTAAAGGATATCGTAAAACCAATACGTGATAATTTTTTTCACTATTCAAGCGATTCATTCTGTAAGGACTTCAAAGAAATGAAGGATTTTTATTCTAGGGTATCGTCAAATGGATCTTCAAGGAAAGATTTGAGTCTTATTTTTGCAGATGAGATTTCAATTAATCTCGATTTTAGAGATTATACAGAAGAACAATATAAAGTAATGATAAATAAACTTTCAGAATATATGGTAGCTTTAATACAATTTGTTGATGAAGCAACAGGTTCATATTTTAATCATTATAAAGAAAGAACATCATATTTTGTGAGAACTAAATGAATACTCCAAAGCATATTCCTAGATGGCTTCGACATCAAATAACAACATATTCAAGCAGCGTCTCCTTTGGAGTCTTGGTCTGCGGGAGGGATTTCGAAGCGGCATTACAGCAGACAACCCCTTCGGGGTTCATGAATACAGGAACGTTAGCTGAAATTCTTGCAAATCAAAAACATAGAAAGCGAGATACTGTTATGACGTGGGAGATCATTCTCGATAAGGCAAAAAAATTTAAAAAAAGTAATCGTAATGTTTGGTTTCGAGGTCAAGGCGATTCAAATTGGCAATTAAAATCATCGCTATTTAGGCAATCTTTCTCGACACTTGAACAGTACTTAAATAATGAAAGAACAAAGTATAATTTATTCAAAAACTTAGGGCATATGTATCATAATGAAGATGATTGGAGTCTTTTGTATACCATGCAACATCATGGAGTGAAAACAAGATTACTTGATTGGTCGGAATCATTTGCTACTGCACTTTTTTTTGCTTCAAGTAACTGGGAGAATGATAATCCAATTACAATCTGGATGCTTAATCCATTAAAGTTGAATCATAAGACGTTGGGCTCTGCTCATTTTTTTACGACTCACGATCAGATATATCGAGAAAAATTAAAAAAAGGTAGTGATAATAGATTTCCAAACAATTCAATAGCTCTTCATCCACTAAGAAATAATTCACGGATAGTTGCACAACAAGGGGTATTTACAATTCAAGGAAACACCTTGGAACCCTTAGATAAAGAGTTTAATGGCGAACTAATTACTACAGGAATCTTGGAAAGAATAGACATTGAAATCAAATATAGAGAAGATGTTTATTCGTTTTTAGAACTTTCAGGTGTTCATCCCTTTTCAATATATCCTGACCTCGAAGGACTTGCAAAATATATAAGTAAGAAAACTGATTCGGTTTAGCAATATCATTGATGGCAAGATCTTCAGCTAACATAATATTCAAGCAGCGGCTCTTTCGGAGCCTTGGTCTGCTAGATGGATTTCGGAGAGGAATTTCAGCAGACAACCCCTTTGGGGTTCATGAATACAGGAACGTTAGGTGTAATTATTGTGAAAATGAAATGAGGTGGACTATGAAGTGGGTTATATGTTTAGCTGGAGATGAAAAAGAGCTTTATGAACTTTCAAAGTCACTCAATACCCCAAAGCTAACAATTTTCAAAGAAGAAGGTGAATATCGATTAAAATCAATAGATATCTCCTCTACTGACGACTATAAAGAGGTTTCAAAAAAAGTAGAAAATCTAGTGAAGCTAATCGATGGTTTGACAAAGTTGGTATTGGGAGCACACAGGAGAATTACCGTATCGGATATTTATCTTCTAAATGATAATGGAGGACGAACTTTCTTTATGAGTGCGGTGCTTTCTGGTACTTCAAGTATGACGGCAATTCCGCAAATAATAAAAGCTGATGGAACAATTGAAATTTCTAACCCTGCTGATTCTGTACCTGATTTGTTAGAGCTGTGTGAAAAACATGAGGTAATTGATAAAGTAATAAAATTGATATCGTACGATGATGAAAGTTGGGTAGGATTATATAAAATTTTTGAAGTAATAGCTAAAGATGCTGATGTAAAATCTTTTTCTTCAATTTCTTCAGAGAACCTTAAGAGATTTACTAGGACTGCTAATAGCTATAAAGCAATTGGAATGGAAGCAAGACATGCATTAGATTATGAACCTCCTAAAGAACCGATGTATATAACAGAAGCAAAATCTTTAATTTGTTTATTAGTAAACGAATGGATTAAACAGAAAAATTGATGCAATTATTCGAGGAAGGCAATAACTCCACCTAACATAATATTCACGCTGCGGGCAGTTCGGCCCTTGGTCTGCTGGAAGGATTTCGAAGAGGAATTTCAGCAGACAACCCCTTCGGGGTTCGTGAATACAGAAACGTTATTGGAACAGACTTGCAATGGATTAAAGCCTTGAATGGATCGGATGAAAGAATTGAAAGGTCAAAAATCGATTAACAAAAAAGGATCAAAGAAGAGATAAAATGACATTGAAGGACAAAAGCGATTTTAAAAATCGGATTAAAAAAAGGTCAAGTAACATTCAAAAGATCAAAAGAGATTGAGGATCAAGGACATATTGAGAACGAAGACCAGTGAAAATGAAATGACATAAAAAATGAGAACCATGAAAGAACAAAAAACACATACATGAAGAAACATTGAAGAGAAATGTGCAGTAGATTCGAAGATGGCAAGACCGTCCAATAACATAATATTCAAGCAGCGGCTCCGATGGAGCCTTGGTCTGCTGGAAGGATTTCGAAGAGGAATTTCAGCAGACAACCCCGTTGGGGTTCGTGAATACAGGAACGTTATAGGAAATCAACTCAGAGTTTAAATATGGTTTACAGAAAAATTTATTTAGAATGAGGTTATTATTATGACTAATAAACAGTATCCTGATTTTATTGATCGTGAAAATATTTTTTCAGATAAAGAAAAGATAGCAAAGGTAAAAACTTTTCTATCTTTTGAAAAAAATAAAAGTGAAAAAATAGCTGAAAATGAACTCTTTATAAGAAAGGTTTTAAGACTTCCCCTAAAGAAAGCTACTGGCTCAAAAAAAATTTGTTTTTGTTTAATGAATCCCAGCAAGGCTGATAAGCAGAATTCAGATGATACCGTAAATATTGTGCTGAAATTCATTGAAAAATTAATGAATAAAGAGAATAGCAAATTTGAAAATATTGGAGAAGTTGTTGTTGTGAATCTCTTCCCAACTTACGAGACGAGATCAACTTTTTTAGGAACAATCATAGAGGGATTACAAAAAACAAATAAGCTTGATCACGTACTTTATAGTAACCAAACAGAAATTATAAAAGAGGCCGAAAATAGTGAATGGATTATCTTAGGCTGGGGGAACTGTCCTGAAAACTTATGTGTTAATCTTCATAAATGTGAAACTAACAAAATATTAGCTGAGTTATACAAGATGCAAAAAAGATCAAGCATTTATGCTTTTGAGGATAAGAAAAACAAGGGATTGACCAGAAAGAAACAGCCAAGACACCCAAGACGTTTACATACGGAAACTTCAATAATATCAGAGATCAAAATCAAAAAAATTAAACAAGGTAAAGATAAAATTGCTACATACGAAATTGAATTCTAAAAAAGTTGACATCCTATAACATAATATTCACGCTGCGGACATTCGTCCTTGGTCTGGCATTCGCCAGACACTCGGCAAGCGCCGAGTCGTGAATACAGGAACGTTATGTGCAATTGCCAAAACAAAGAGAAGGATAATGATAATGGATTTTAAACCTTCGAATTACTTAATAGATAATTTTATTTCTGCTGATTTGTCTAGCTTAACTGAAAATAACACTATTTTATTTGATAAAGAAAGACATTGGGTCGGCGCATTTATATTAAACTCTACCCTTAAATATAAATATGAAGAAAAACAAAGGATATACTTAATGAATATTTTAAGAAGAATAGAATCTATATTTTATCAATATAACGCTGGAAGTGCTTTATTAGATGACTTTTTAAATCACGATAAGGAAAGCATATCTAAATATTTTTCAGCGGTTGTTTGCATTGAGACTTCAATTTCTCATTTGTATCAAGCATACATGTTAGGAAGCAAAATGGCCGGTGGGGGTACTAAATTGTTTGAGAAAAATGATGGTTCTTCGATTGAGAGGTTAAACAAGCTTTATAACGTAGCCAAGCACTACGATAGTTCTATAAGTAGCGGTAGCTTAGAAGAATTAAATACCGTACCTATATGGATAACCAATCAAGGAATTAAATCTAATCAAACCTTTTTAAACTTTGATGAATTACATGCAATGATGAGAGAAGTAGAATATATAGCTGATGAAATAATAAAGGAAAATTAAAATTGCATATTCATGAAGAAGGCAACAGCACATAACATAATATTCACGCTACGGACATTCGTCCTTGGCCCGGCATTCGCCGGACACTCGACATGCATCGAGTCGTGAATACAGGAACGTTAAACGAAATCATCAAAGACGGAAAGGGATTAAAAATGTTTAAGGACAGAGTATATATTTCACCAAGATACTATCGTGAAGATTACTTAGCATTGAATTTATCTTTGACAAGTGATGAGCAAACTTGGCAGCGAGCGATAAACATATTTTCAGATCGAATTGAAGGAAGGTTTCTACTTCTGATACAAGAATATTCTGATAACATAACAGCAAATTATAGATATATTGATTATAGTTTTAGCACAATGGCATTATGTAGTTTGCTTATTGAAACGCTTCATCAGTTTTATAATGGGCTTGATGTTACAGTTTTCAGAGGACATAAAGAAGCATTTGTACAGTTTTTGACTAGAAGTAATTATTTCGGGAGCTATTTTACACGAAGAACAGCCAGTTTTTTTTATTCAGATATTAGAAATGGAATATTGCATCAAGCGCAGACAAAAAGAAATACTCAGCTTACTTTTGAACAAGAAAACATGATTATTGGAATTGAAAACGGAATTAGTTTAGATGTAATTAAATTTAAAGATGAATTACTTAACGAATACCAAGAGTACTTAGAGAGACTAAGTAACGAGAGTAATCATGAACTGAGAGAAAACTTTATCAAAAAAATGGATTATATTACAACGAGAATTTAGCAATGCGGATACTCAAAGCAATGAATTCGTTTAACAATATATTCAAGCAGCGGCTCCGTTGGAGCCTTGGTCTGCGGGAAGGATTTCGAAGAGGAATATCAGCAGACAACCCCTTTGGGGTTCATGAATACAGGAACGTTATAGGAAATCCATGAGAAGTCAATTCAGGAGGGACTAAAGAAGATGAACAAGAAACTAGTAGACCAGTTTGAACATTTCAATGAATTTGTAAAATCAATTGATGATGTGACTTGGGAAAAACCGATTGCTCCTGAAAAGTGGACGGTGAAGGAAGTCGTGACCCATCTATGGAATTGGGATACATATACTTTAAATACAATGCTTCCACACATAAAAGATCAAGTGAAACTCCCAGGGTTCGTCGACCATGATACCCATAACTTAAAAGCAATAGAGAAGGCTAAAGAATTTACAGAGAGAGAAAGTATGATTAAAACCTTTATTGAAACCCGAACCCATTTAGTCAACCAATTCCGTGAGATAGATGATTCAGAAATTCACTTTTTTATAGGCAATGATAAACGACCTTATACCTATGAAAGATATCTAAAAATATTCGTACACCATGATGAACATCATAAGAAACAAATTGAAAACCTATTAGGGTGATTCATAGAAGATATGGACATCCTATAACATAATATTCACGCTGCGGACATTCGTCCTTGATCCGGCATACGCCGGATACCCGACATGCGTCGGGTCGTGAATACGGGAACGTTATATGATAGAAATGATGGGCTGAAAATAGAATAAAGGAATAATACAAAAAAAGTAGATAAGAACACTTGTACGGAGATGTAAACACAGGTAAAATATAGATACAATTGAATCTTGGGTGGGTATGGTTTCCCTTCGAAAGGAGGTGAAACCATGGAAGTGAAAGATGCGATGACTCTAATGCTATTATTCGGTACATTCATTCTTGCACTTTTGACGTATATCAATAACAACAAGAGAAAGTAAAAACCCACCCCAAGGTTGACCGCCGAAGGTGGGTTTTTATCCTGACTTGACTTTAGAAGGGATAGACCATCCAAGCCAATTGTATTGACCAAGTGTTGACCGCACTTGGTCTTTCTTTAAAGATATGATAACACATGAGAAAAGATGAATCAAAGCTAAAATAATAATTGAAGTGAGTAAAAACATGTTGGTAAGCAATCTCGAAGAAGCATTTTCCATCATATAACAATATATTCAAGCGGCGGCTCCGTTGGAGCCTTGGTCTACAGGAGGTATTTCAAAGAAGTATTTCAGCAGACAACCCCCTTGGGGTTCATGAATACAGGAACGTTATCCGAACTTAACAAAGAACTATTAAAAACAAAATTCTATTATTGGAGTGAAATCTTTGATTGAAACCAATATCCAAATTCGAAGAGCAGAAGCAAAAGATGCAAAATATCTCGCTAAACTTAATGTTGAATTTAATGGAGTAGGAATTTCTGAAGAAGAAATTATTGTAAGCTTGTCTGATTCAAATGAGATTGTTGTAATAGCCTTAATCAATGATCTACCAGTTGGATTCGCATGTGCTCAGTATTTTAAATCAATCTGTTATTCAGAACTGTATGCAGAAGTAACTGAATTGTATATTATGGGTGACGCTAGAAGGAAGGGAATTGCTACAAAGGTATTAGACTTTATTGAGAAAGAACTTATATTAAAAGGTGTTAGATCGGTGAAAGTGCTGACAGGTAAAAGGAATGAAACAGCGATAAAAACATATGAAAAATCAAATTATATAAAGAAAGAAGAGCAAATACTACAAAAGAAAATATAAATAAAATAGAACAATAAAGATGTATAGAACCTGAAGGTTATAAAGAATGTGAAAGTAAGTCAAGAGGTGGTTAAAATCGGATAACATAATATTCACGCTGTGGCTCCTTGCGGAGCCTTGTTCTGCGGGATGGATTTCGGAGAGGTATTTCGGCAGACAACCCCTCTGGGGTTCGTGAATACAGGAACGTTATCTGAAATCAGGACAAATATGTAATATCAAAATCTAGGAGTGTGATTCGACTTGGAGAACTCAAATTTAAAAGATCTTATTGAAAAATACCTGAGCGCATATAACACGTTTAACATTGATGGAATGATAGGAGTTTTGAATGAGAATATTCATTTTCGAAACATTTCTAAAGGTGAAGTGAATTCGGAAACAAAGGGGATTCAGGAATTTCGCACATTAGCAGAGCAGTCAATTCAGGTATTTTCTCAAAGGCGTCAAGTAATAAAGAACATTACTTTCACAGGAGATAAAGCAGAGGTTGACATTGATTATGAGGGAATATTATCCAGTGATCTCCCTAATGGAATGAAGGCAGGAGAAACATTAAAACTTCAAGGGAAATCAATATTTCAAATGAAAGATAAGAAGTTGATACTGATTGAAGATCATAGTTGAAACATTGTTGAAAGTTATTCATAGATTATCCTGAAATCAGATAACAATATCTTCACGCTGCGGCTCCGATGGAGCCTTGGTCTGCGAAAAGGATTTCGAAGAGGCATTTCAACAGACAACCCCTCTGGGGTTCATGAATACAAGAACGTTATACGAAATTCATGCAGTGTATTTTTAAAAAAAAGAAGACAATATTTAAGTTAGGGGCGGGACGTAGCTATGACGAGATTCACATTAGATACTGCAATGGGGTACGCTGCAAATGACGATATAGAAACATGGATTCATCTTTTTTTAAATGGCGAAGGAAACAATGTTGGATTATCAGAAGGACTAAAAATGAAAAGACGATTTTGGTTAGGGCCAATTGAAATTGATATTAGTTATTTAAATAGAGCACTTGGTCCTGAATTAAATATGGAATATGTAGAAGATGAAGATTGGTGGAATTATAACATTAATCAAATCTCTAATCGTATAGAAAGTGGATGGGATATGCCCCCATTAATTGCTGAAAATAGAGAAGGCTCTTTAAGTGTGAGGGATGGTAATCATCGACTTGGCGCTCTTCAAAAGTTAAATAAAGAAAAGTGTCATGTAATTATTTGGGATGATAGAAGTGTGGGTAATATATTAAAAGTTATAGAAAAGAAATCTAACAAGTAGTATTTGTAAGCTATTCACGAAGGCATGAACATCGGATAACAATATATTCGCCCCCCGGTCAGGCAGAGGTTTTTCGAAGAAGAGGAAGCACCTGAACACATCCATTTCCCTAGGATAAGAGCTATCTAAGGGGAATGGATGTCGCGAATATCAGAACGTTATACGATATTTGACAAAGAGAGTAGGAAACTATATTGGAACATTTACTCAAAGAGCTGATTACATATTATTTTAATGAGGCAGTTGAAAAAATTGAATCAGTGCCATTCGGTCTTACTAATTACTCTCAAGTATTAACCGTTAACAATAAGAAATATGTTGCAAGAATATATGACAACCACTCAAAAAATCTAGAGAAATTAAAATTCGAAATTGAATTAACGACATTCCTTGAACAACATATTAATCTTTCATTTAAGCTTCCTGGATTTTTAATTGCCAAGACAGGAGGGAGGTTTGTGCAGCTATCAAATGGTCAATTAGGTTCAGTTATGCGTTTTATTGAAGGAGAAGTTCCTGACCTAACACGGGTATCAGATGTTAAGGAATATGGAAAAACCGTTGGTGAACTATCGGTTGCATTTAAGAAATTTAAAAGTGACTTATTAATGGAGGAATTTAAGTTTTATAAAATATACAATCTTCATCAATTAGCTAACGAAAGATCTGTAAACCGTTTTTTTGATCAGCCACCTTTTGAGATTGAAAGTAATCAATTATCTATATTACTACATTCATTACAAGCTGTTCAAAGAAATGAATCTATTGTAGACGATTTACCAAAGCAGATTGTTCATCATGATATATTAATTTTTAATTTGCTTATTGATAACCAAACAAGGAAGATGAGTGGGGTATTAGATTTTGACTTTGCTTCATATGATGTTCGTGCATTAGAATTAGCTATTTGTATGAACCATCTTCTTCAATTTGATGATGGTTCACTTTTAAATCTAGAATTTTTTTTGGATGAGTATTCTCAACATATGACATTAACAGATGAAGAAATTAAATGGATTCCCTTTTTGATGCAGATGTACTATGTATCATTGCTATGTATTTACATAGGTCAATATTATTCAGGACGGGAGATAGAAGAATATTTTCGATTCATACTTCATCAATTGGTTATTAGAAAGCAATGGATAGAACAGAATGAATATGAATTTATTGAAACGTTAAGATCAAGGCTTAATTGATTTTGGATTGTAACTAAAAGAAGTGTCATACATCGTATAACAACATGTTGCAGCTTCACGGCTATCGGCTCGGTCTGACAGTGGCATTTCAAGGAAGCGGATTCAGGCAGACACATAAACGTCAGGAAAACAACAACGTTATAAGAAATATCCGCAAAAAACTTATTTAAGGCTGGTGAAACAATAATGCAGGATATTCTAAAAAGACTAGAACAGACACGAAATGAGTTAACTCAGATCATTGAACAAGTACCGGTTCATTTATTTAATCTTCCGGAGAGAGAAGGAGCATGGAGTATAGGTCAAGTTTGTCAGCATTTAGTTATGACTGAATTATTATTTACAAAGGCTATAAAACAAGGTTTGGCTGCGGATGATCTGAACGCTCCTTCAAGACGAATTGATTTACTAGCTAATGAGAAAAGGAAGTTTGAATCACCTGATTTTGCTAAACCTCAGAAGGATGAAGTATTAACATACGAGATCATGAATAAGAAATTGACCGAAACAAGAAGAAGTTTGTTGAACGTAATTGAAGGAGAAGAAGACCTTACTATATTTAATAGGAAGGCCGCAAAGCATCCGTTCTTTGAAGAATTATCATTAAAACAATGGATTGAACTACTTTATATACATGAAGCGAGACATATAAGTCAAATACTGCGAATTAAAAGATTACTTGAAAGCTGAACCAGGAAAGGCGGATACATCAATAACAGTCTTCAGGCTGCGGGCATGCGCCCTTGATCCGGCAGGTTGCCGGACACCCAGCATATGCTGGGTCGTGAATACAAGAACGTTATGAGAAATTCGATGTAAATGGCTAAGAAAAAACTGACCAATCAGTTGATAAGACTCTTCGGATTTTTATAAATCATTAAAACAAAGGAATGAGGCAGATAGGCCGCCAATTCTGTCAACTTGTAAAGCAATATGATCATGTTTTTATATCCAGTTGGAATTATTTTTACTCTTCTTCTTAAATAATTTATAACAGAGTGTTAATACCCATTCAATTATATGATAAAAAACTGATATAGACAGGGCAGACCAGAAATCGGCAATATAAATGCTGACAAAACTTGAAGCCAAAATGTAAATAATGACGCTATCAGCCAATATCGTAATAGCGTTACGAGTATAGATTGAAACTTGTTTCTTCATACCGTAATTTAGTAGGGTTACGATGATTGGATGAACCAAGGTTTCGAACAAGATGAACCCGGTAATGATGAGAATGGAAAAAACAGTGATATCCCCAAAATTCTCAAAATGCAGGAAATTGCTTATCTCCCCAATGCTATAAAAAAACAGATTGTATACCATTGTGAAAACGGCCACAGGGATAATAATTAGTGCAGCAAGTACGGGGATAAGCCATATCTTAACTATAATGGGAGGTGCTTTTTCCTGATCTTTACGGCTAATGTAATTAATTATCAGGTTTAAGGCAAGTAAAAGGAGTACTATTAGTATACATATTGTAATCCAATGTGAAGTGTTCATGATTCCTCCTGTGATTTTTTTATATTATATTTTTAATCACCTTTTAAACCAAAATATTCCTTACTTTAAAAGAAGTAAAGTATATTTTAAGATTAGATATTAATCACGCTTTTGCTTTAAGTATAATCTGATCAGTTTAGGTCAAGTTTTACAGCCCAGCTAACCAAACAACGTATTTGCAATTTCGTATGCTTCATATGTGGAATTCCAATAGTAATAAGTCCTGATGCGATTATATTTTCCTGTCAATTTGTAATGGACTCCAAGAAATTAGCTCTGAATTGTGATAAAAAACACTATAGAGAAACAATAAATATATACAAAAATTTAGATATGGAAACATGGATATCAGGCCATAATATTGTATTAAAAAAGGATGTAATTGAAAAAATAGAAAAACAACTAGAATTATTAGTAGAGTGATTCAAGAAGTAGGTTACATCCGTTAATATAGTATCATGCAGATCAGAATTAGAGCGGGGGATATAAAATGAATGTTGCTATCGTTCAAGTCAATCAAACGTATAGAGAAGTGTTAGATAATCTTATGCAATTTTATATTTATGATTTTTCTGAATTTCTTGACTTTAATGTAGAAGAGAACGGAAAGTATCGACCTTACCCTTTAGATGATTATTTTAAAGAAGGAAACCAGCAATTTGCTTATTTGATTAAACGAGAAGAAAAGTATGTAGGCTTTGTTTTAGTTCGCTTCATAGAAGAACTTGAACTTCCACATTATTCAATTTCAGAATTTTTCATATTAAAGAAGTACAGACGAGAAGGACTAGGAAAGTCAGCAGCAATCGATGTATTTAACCGACATCAAGGACCGTGGGAAGTGCACCAAATTGAGAGTAATCAAGGAGCACAAATATTTTGGAAAAGAGTAATTAATGAATATACGAAAGGTCAATTTGAAGAGCGGATCGAGAAAGGAAGAAAAATACAAACGTTTGTCAGTTAATTCAAGAAGACGTCTGAAATAACGCAAACCTATATTTCGATAATAATGATTCCGTGATTGGTCAGGATGATATCTATACTGTATTGAAGAAGTATAGGGATTACTGCCATGAGAGGGGAATAGAAGTACGTGAAGATCTTATTTATTGAGTATCTACACTTCCAATGGTCGCTTAAGTCGGTGGGACATATTTAGATACAGTAACAATAGCGGAAATCAGGAAATGGTTAATAAAATGATAAAGATTAGATAAATCATCATTAAAGGACGGGGATCTCAATGAGCAGCGTGCTGCTAACCTCTTGTGGGTTTATTACTGAACATATTAAAAATCAATTTCTGAATTTTATGGATAGAGATATTTCTCAATTAAAGGTCTCTATCATTACAACAGGTTCCCCTATGAAAGAAAATAATAGATATGCACAAAGGGCTGTGCAGGATTTCAAGGACATGGGGTTTCAGCATATTAATTTTGTAGATATAGAATTTGATGACCCGCAAGTTCTTATACATAGAGATGTTATATATATTAATGGTGGAAATCCATTTACATTGCTGTATTACGCTAAGAAAAGTGGTGCTGATAAAATAATTAAAGCACTGGCCGCACAAAATGTAATTATAGTCGGAGTAAGTGCGGGAGCGTTATTACTGGGGCCAAATATTAACATTGTCAATTTCTTTACGCCAGAGATGAATACAATGAATTTAACGGATTTTGGGGCATTAGGTGTAACCGACAAGCTTATCTTTCCTCACTATGATCGAGAGGACATATTTAAAGATAGGAGTAATAAAACAATTGAAGAGAGAATAGTAGAATTTGAATGCAATGAGAACTGTAAGGTGACAAGGCTTAAAGATGAAGAATGCATCTCAATCTTTTAATGAATCAGGCACAATGAAAGTCGTAAGTTCATGGTTTTTTATTAGAACTAGGAGGTTAGTTGATGGGAGCATGGGGAACTGGAATTTTCGAGAACGATGATGTATTAGATTGGAAGGCAGATTTACTTGATTCTGATGGCATTGATTTGATTGAAGAGACGATTGAAGAAGTATTAGAAGAAGAATATATTGAGTCTGATCTAGCTTCCAATGCTCTGGGCGCAATTGAGATCCTTGCGGCACTACAAGGTAATCCCGGGAAAGAGATATTGAATAATCAAAGCAGTACAGAAGATCTATATGATTGGATCGATAAACATAAAGGTAAAGGAAAAAAACTCATTTCAAAAGCTAAACGAGCAGTTAAGAAAATTAGGAAAGATTCAGAACTAAAAGAGTTATGGGAAGAATCAGAAGAATATCCGAACTGGTTAAATACAATAAATGATTTAAAAACTCGATTGTGAGTTCGGGTATTCGCTCTTCGGTCAAGATGAAATATTTCTGGAAAGTAAGGAGTGGGAAATTCCTGGCGGAATGATCGATGAAGGGGAGTCCTGCAGAGAATGTGCTGTAAGAGAGCTGTTTGAAGAAACGAACCAAAAGGCCGAGAGAATCTGTTTTAATGGACTCATGAAGTTCAATTTACTTAATGGAAAGACCGAATATGGTGCTTTATATAGTGCTGGAATTTTGGAAACTGGAGAACTCACCAAAAATGATGCAGCCCTTGAAATAGCATACTGGAATGGAAAAGATGATTTTCATAACATAAATGAAATCGATAAGACATTATTAGACTACTATAAGGAACCTTGAGTAATAAGCCAAAGAAGTCGTCACCAGCGCATATTCCATGTGCGGCTCCTGAAGCCGCAGAGACAAAACTGAAAGGAAGCTAAAGCATGGTTGATGGAGATCGAAGAGATGAATTTGAAACTGCCAAACAATATCAAGAAGTCTTTATTTCAACGAAAAGTGACTGGGACCAAGGGAAGCGTGACTTGGATACATGTTTGAATTTAGGTTTTTTATCTTGGTATTTGAGTGTCGAATCCGGAAATCCCTTCATTACTCAGGGGCTTAACGAGAACGATTATGAAATGATTGAATCGACATTAAAAGAAGTATCAGAGGAAGGGATACGTAAATTCTCGAGAGATACGAAGTTTTTATTGATTTTCGGTTATATGATCACATTGTTTCCCCATCATTTTGGAGACTACGAGCATTGGGAAAGCGTTGGGAAAAACATGCTGTCTAAAGCATACGAGTTGGAACCAAGTGATCCAATAATTGAGATGATTTTTCTTGCGGACAACATGAGAAGTGAAGGATATGAGGATGCTTGTTTAAGAGCTAAAGAATGTATTCAAGACAGATTTAATTCTAAAAGATTAATGGATAAGTATTTTCAAGATGTATTTGATAGATGATTCCAGAGTAAGGATACAAGATCTAACAAAGGAGAATGAAATGATACAATTACTAGAAGAACCAAGAGGAGTAACATATCAACAATTAATATCTTTGGCTTTTAGCATTTGTGATGAGTTTATATTAGTTAAAAGAGATCAAATTGAATTAAGTGGGAAAGGAGAGGAGTTTCTTAAAGAAATAAAACCATACATAAAAGAAATTAAAAAACAGGATAATTGGCCAGGGACACAACTGTTTGGGCACAATGCAGATGTTTATTATTTGGACTGTAAGAATGAACTGCAAGAAATCTTGTTAACCAGAGCAGATCGATTGTATGCTTGGATGCAGCCTGAATTGTTGGAAGATTTGTGTTTTTATAAGAATGGAGAAGAATGGTTAATAACAACTGCACATGAAGAAATGGGTTCCATTAATACAAAGGAATCTCAGGACATTTTGAAGCTTAGAGAAGTTGAAGATATAATGATGTACTAGAATTATTAAAGAGCCACCAGATGGTGAATTCGTAATACAGAAACGAACATGCTGTGAAATTAGAAAAACAAAATTCATGTAGGAAAGGACTCCTAAAATGAATGATTCTTATCATTTACAGTTTGAAAAATTGTGTGAGAAATTAGGGCTTGGTGAATTGACGACAACTCCGAAACCGATATCAGGCGGGCTTTTACATAGGGTCTTTGCAATCAAGACCACTACAGGGAGATACGCAGTTAAAGCTTTAAACCCAAAAATTATGGCAAGACCTGCTGCACTGAACAATTATATAGAAGCAGAACGAGTCGTAAGTATTTTATCTAAGCGTATATCAGCTCAACCGGCTAATGTATACGGAGATACATTTTTGCAGGAGATTGATCATCAATTTTATATGGTATTTGATTGGATTGAAGGGAGAAGTTTAAAGCCTTTCGAAATTACAGATGTACACTGCAGGAAGGTCGGTTTTATCCTTGCTGAGATTCATCAAACAAAGTTTGCACAGGTCGATAGCATTCGGAGAACTCGGAACGACGAAAATCAAATTCCTTGGAAGTTCTATTTACACAAAGGGATAGCAGAGGGGGCTGTTTGGGCAAACCACTTATCCAATCGCATCGAACAGCTGTCATTCTGGACCGAACAAATCAACCGATCAGTTATGCTGTTGGAGGATGAACAAGTATTCAGCCATCGCGATCTGGAACCTAAGAATGTCATGTGGGTCCAAGATAACCCCATTGTGATTGACTGGGAGTCAGCTGGAGAGATCAATCCCAAACATGATTTGATTGAAACGGCCATTTATTGGTCGATCGATGAATCGGGTAAAGTAAACAAATGCAAGTTCGACGCTTTCTTAAGCGGATATCAGCAGCTATACGGGGATCTGGAAGCAGATTGGAAAACGGTCTTGGTACTTGGGTATTCAAGCAAACTGAACTGGTTGGAATACAGCCTTAAGCGTTCACTGTGGATTGAATGTACAGATGCAATTGAACAAGAGATGGGAACCGTACAAGTGATGCACACCCTTAATGCACTTGAAGAATATCAAAACATGACTATTATGCTGGAAAGCTGGTTGCATGATAAGAATGAAGACAAACATGGCGATGAGAAATTTATTGAATAAGTCTATTCAGTCGAATGAACCAATGGATTTCAATTTGTTTAATCCCGAATTTTATGAATGGGACCGCTGCATCTTGGTGGATGCCTCAAGTTTAAAAAATACAAGTTCAATCGATGAGACTGGTTATCAGGATCGCACGGATTTAGAGGCTTCGATTAATCATTATCATATCGACAGTTTGGAAACCGGATTAAAGCTCATCTCGAATTGGGAGGAGTGTTTAAGATTTACATATCCTAAGCGAGAATTTATTTTGATTTTAAGTTCTACAACAGATGGTGAAAATGTCGTACTGAGATTCTATCAATATAGAAATGATGAACCCGAATGGATTCAATTAAATGATCTTGAAAGGTACAAAGAAGAAGCTATTTTGATCGTTGAGATCTTTCATGAGTTCAGAAAGGTGAGGAAAGGACGAAGCACGTGATAATTCAACAACTTTTTCATTAAAGGAGATAAAATGTCTATAATTTGTTTAGAAGGAGCAAGTGCAGTAGGTAAATCAAGTACTTCGATGTGGAGGCAGGAGAGATTAAATGCTTATATCATTCAAGAAGTAAATAAATTATTTGAACAGGCTGAAGGAACCGCCAGTACTTGGTATTTGGAAAAACAGGTTGAGCGGACGATGATTGCAAAAACAAAGCATAATAATCATAAAATCACAATTTTGGATGGAGACCCATTTCAACCTCTCTGGTACAACTGGTGCTATGATTTCGAAGGATGGGATTCATTGAAGTCAATCGATGAGTTTTATCGAGCAATGATCATTGAAGGACAAATTCAATTTCCAGATCGATATTTTTACCTGTATACGACTGAAGAAGAGCTGCGTAAACGCAAGGAGAACGACAAAAGTAGTAAACGAAATAATTTTGAAAGACATTTGCATTTTATTAAGCCTCAAAGAGCTTATTTTAAATATATGAATCAGTTAGAACCATCATTAGTAACGTTCATTCATGCAGAGTCACGAAGTAATAATATTGAAATCATAGTAAAGAGTTTGGAGGAGAAAAAGTCCAAAGCAATATCAGACCTGGAGCTTTATGACAGATTAGTTGAATGGGTCAGAAATAATAAGGCCGCTGAAATTAACAACACGTTGATTGAAAAAAGGGGTGGAGAAACCTCATGTCAAATAAAATACTCATCATAGATGATGATGTGGAGTTGTGCTCACTAGTAAAAAAATGTGTTTCCCAAGTTAACCTGGAAGCCGATACAGCATATAATGGGCAATCAGGTTTAATTCAAATCATGAATAAAAACGACTCATATTCACTTATTATTTTAGATGTGATGTTACCGCAGATGGATGGTTTTCAAGTATTATCTGAGATAAGAAAGTATAGCCATATCCCCGTACTTATGCTGACGGCTAAAGGAAGTGAGCCGGATAAAGTCACAGGCCTTGGTCTTGGAGCAGACGACTACTTAACAAAACCTTTCAGTATCAATGAACTTATTGCTAGAGTGCAATCTCTGATTCGAAGATATACCACTTTTAATTCCGGGAATGCTGTAAGCGTTCTTGTACTTAAAGGCATGGTTATCGATAAAGAAACAAGAACTGTTCAGGTCGAGGACAGACTAATTGATTTAACAGGAAAGGAATTTGATTTATTAGTATTTCTGGCTTCGAATAAGGGGCGTGTGTTTACGAAGAAACAAATCTATACACAAGTTTGGAACGATGATTATTCATTTGATGATAACAATATTATGTCCTTTATAAGTAAGTTAAGAAAGAAAATAGAACCGAGTTCAGAACAGCCATTTTATATTTTAACGGTACATGGGGTAGGTTATCGTTTTAATAAGGAGGCCTGATTATGGAATGGGTCTATATTCTACTTGTGACGTTGGCTTTCTCTGTTATGATCATTACTTATTTGATCACGAAACAGAATAAGGTTTCTAAACAAATTTCAATCATTGAGGACTGTTTAGAGGATATAAAAAAGGGGAATTGGAATCGCCGTATTTTGGTGGATGAAGATGATATCACTAAAAGCATATGTTATTCCATAAATGATATCGCCATGAAAAGTCAAACTCAACTTATACAGTTAAAGCAATCCGAGCAGGCTTATAAACGACTTATGACGAGTTTATCGCATGATGTAAGAACACCTTTAACTTCTTTAGTTGGTTATTTAGAAGCAGTTCAAAAGAAATTTGTTGTAGGCAAAGAAAAAGAAGAATATCTTGAAATTGCTTTAAATAAAGCACATCATTTGAAGAGCTTTGTTGAAGTTTTATTTGATTGGGTTAAACTTGACGCAAAAGAGCAGGTGTTTAAACTCGAACAACAGGATATAAACGAATGTACTCGTGATATATTAGCCAATTGGATACCAACATTTGAGGAAAAGCATTTAGAGTATAAAATTGATATTTCCGAAAAAGAATGCTTTATTCGATTAGATTCTAATGCCTATATAAGAATTATTAATAATTTAATTCAAAATGTTATTGCACACAGTGAAGGAACGAGAATCGATCTACAAATAAGTGAAAATGAACAAAACGTGATGGTTCAGGTAAGTGATAATGGAAAAGGGATTTGTCCGAATGACCTACCCCATATATTCGATAGACTTTATCAAAGTGATGAATCACGTTCAACGAACGGAAATGGTTTAGGACTTGCAATTGCTCGAGAACTTGTTCAACTGCATAAAGGAACAATCCATGCTGAAAAATCAGTTTCTGGTGGTGCAGCATTTATAGTGAAACTTTCGAAAGCTCTTTAATTTATAAGAGCTTTTTTTCAATTGCAAGAAATAAACAAGATTTCGGCAAGGTTCTGGCAAGATTTGTTTGATAACCTTTATATAAAGGAGGTATTTATATGACAACGTATATAATAGAAACGAAACAACTGACTAAAAACTATAGAGATCAGAAAGCTGTAAATAGTGTAAATATCCATGTGGAAAAAGGACGTATTTACGGTTTGCTCGGCCGCAATGGAGCCGGAAAAACGACGATTATGAAAATGATTTTAGGGTTAACATCTACTTCTTCTGGTGAGATAAATGTATTTGGTGAGCCCATTAAAGGTAGAGAAAAGAAGGTATATCCCAGAATTGGAGCGATTATCGAAACACCCGGATTCTATCCAAACTTAACTGGAACAGAAAATTTAACTATTTTTTCCAAACTGCGTGGTACGGCTGCGCCTAACGCTGTGCAGAATGCATTGGAAGTTGTAGGTTTACCGTTTAAGGATAAGAAGCTGTTCTGTGAGTATTCTCTCGGTATGAAACAGCGTCTGGGCATTGCTAATGCAATTCTGCATGACCCAGAACTTCTCATTTTAGATGAACCTACAAACGGTCTGGACCCTATAGGGATATCAGAAGTTAGGGAGTTCATTAAAAAGCTTAGTGTTGAACGTGGGAAAACCATACTTATTTCCAGCCATATTCTGTCTGAGATTTCTCTGCTTGCGGATGACATTGGAATAATCGACAATGGGATTCTGCTCGAAGAAAGTAGTATGCAGGAACTCAAGCAAAGAAATGGCAAGTACATTTTACTTCAAGTATCTGATGCTGCTAAGGCAAGTGTGATCCTGGAACGTCAATTCGATCTGAAAAATTATTCTGTGAAAGACGATCATACGCTGCAAATCTTTAATCATTCTCTGGATATGGGGTCAATGAATAAGGCACTAATATTGGGAGATGTATCGGTTATTAGTTCTCAGCTTTGTAATGATACGTTAGAGGACTATTTTAAGAAAATTACGGGAGGAGATGGCATTGCTTAAACTTCTCCAGATTGAATTTCTGAAGTTGCGGCGCAGAACATTTGTATGGATGATGATGTTTTCAGCGCTTATCATGCCGTTTCTGGCCTACTTATTATTTAAATATGCATGGGATACTGGTGGCGATCCTGTACAGTTTTATAAATGGTCGGCGTTCGGATTTACACTTTTTATTATTTTACCTGTTGTTTTAGGGATATTAAGCACGATGCTTATGTACAATGAAAATCAATACGACATGCTTAAACAACTCTGGATTGTACCCGTTAGCAAAATGAGCTATTTCTTCAGTAAATTTTTAGTGGTTTTGATTTATTCCGTTTGCTTCATGATCGTTACAGCAATAGGTTCCGTTATCTTTAGTATACTTCTCGGAGACATCGCATTTGATTGGCAACACGTATTATTTTTGATAAGAAAGTGTTTGGAGATTGGTGTTATTACCGCTTTTGCTATGCTTCCGATTCTGGCTATTGCTGCAGCGCAAAACGGATATATTCTTCCAGTTGCTGTAACACTAGTTTATGCTTTTCTTGGTTCAATTATCGTGTCAATCAATACGTATATACACCCGTTATCCAGCATGGCAGTAATCGTTGCTCGAAATGGAGATATTCCAGGACTGAACAATACGCAGGTAGTCAACATACCTATGGCGATTTTTAGCATTTTGGTCTGGGGGATTGCTTCTGTACTCCTGGCAAACGCTGTATTAGCAAGAAGAAAGTGAGGTATTAAGAATGGGAACACTACTTTGGGCGGAGCGCCAAAAGATCCGCCGACTAAGTTTTGTCTGGATCGCCATTTTCGCAACGATTATGGTTACCGTTATTGTTTTTTTATCCGGATTACAAGAAAATAACGGTACTCGAGATATAGATACTGCAGGTTGGTATATGGCTGTGGCTCAACCACTGGCAACATTTTTCGTTCTTCCTGCGGTTATAGCTCTTCTAGGAAGTTATATGATTTGTCGTGAAGATCAGGAGCGTACAATCGATTCACTTCGACTAGTCCCCGTGAACGAAGCGAAGTTGACGACTGCAAAAATGATCATAACTCTTGTTTATAGTGTTCTTTTTTACTTGTTCCTCTTTGTTCTAACATTTTTAATCGAAGCAGCTTTACATTTTTCTGATCTATCGCTGGGGATGATTATAAATTATTTGAAAGCTTATTTTCTGGATGGAGTATGTATATTTATTGCAATTTCCCCTATTATCGCTCTGGTATCCTATATGAAAAAAGGGTATTGGATTGCATTAGTTATCACTGAATTTTATTCTTTTATTGGATTATTTGCTAGTACATCAAATACTCTAAAAGCTTTATATCCTATTACAGCTGTATTTACGATATCTGGCTATTATGACGCATCAACAACGCAGGTCATACTTAGCTGCATTAGTTTACTATTTTGCGCAGGGCTGGCTGCAGCGGTACTTGCTGGTATGAACAAATACAAATGAAACGAAATTCACGATATCTGAACTGAACACTGATGTACTAAGAATGCATATTGTTAGTGAATTCTAACATAGGGTCAGTTCAGGGGCTGTTTTTTCAATTCGTGCCTTCGCACATGGAACATTTTAGGTTATATTAAGAAGAGATTTGAAGCCAAGAATAGAAACAAAGTGCAATCTTGTGCATATATTTACTTCATGTGTGATTGCTGGAACCTGTTATATCGCTAGGTTCATTGAAGGAGGTTATTTATGGACATTACTTTAGTGAAGTCAGGTGTAGATGCAGCTGCTGCTGTTCATGAGATGCAGGTGAAGTCTTTTACACCTTTATTAAATAAGTATCAGGATTATGAGACAAGTCCTGCGAACGAAACTGTTGCTCAAATCGCAGCTCGTTTGAGTCAATCATTTACGGATTATTACATAATTAAATATTCAGAAGTAAACGTAGGCGCCATCAGAATTGTCAGAAAAGAGAATAAAGTATATCGTGTAAGTCCAATCTTCATTTTACCCGAATTCCAGGGCCGAGGGATTGCACAGAAAGTTTTTTCCATAATTGAAGAACTTTATGATGATGCAAAGAAGTGGGAACTGGATACCGTCCTTCAGGAGCAGAGGAATTGTTATTTATATGAGAAGTTAGGTTATAAGCGGGGCGGCAGGAGGAAAGTGATTAATGATAGTATGACCATTGTATTCTACGAAAAATACATCAAACAAAATTAGTGATCATCTTAACCGCTTAATGATAACCAGTCCTTAAAGTGATACGATGGCGCCATAGTGGGAGAAAAACTAATGCTTATAAAAATGATTAAATGCGAAGTGAATGAAGATTCCAAAGAGATTTTTCATGCGGCTCAAACGAAATGGAAAGAGCTTGAATTCATAAGTGGATTTGCTGTCCAATGGGGTGGATGGAATCTTCTGAACAAAGAAGATGCTGTAATTATAGGGTTATGGGAATCTCGGGAAGCATACACCCTTTTTATGACGGAGCATCACGATAAAATAATGGATACAAATGAACAAGTGAAAACATATCGGAAAATAGAAGTGAGTTTATGGAGTACAGATGAAAGAATGGATCGTGCAGCGATTAAAGACGCTGCGTTTACAACGATCATGGATGCAGCCGATTACAACATGAATGGCAAAGAGAAGAGTATGGCTGTTTTTATGAAACCATTAGATGATAGGAAATCAAGCAAAATATTAATATTCACTAATGAATTAGAGGGAATGATCGAGAATTTTGAAACTGTAGTAAAGTTGGAGAAAGAGTGGACCGTTTCAGCGGCTCATTGAATGAATAAAGAATCATCTTACCCTAAAACAATAAAAAAATCAGGTGATGTATTGGAATATATGATCATTAATCTCAGGGATTATCCGAATTTGCTAGAAGAATGTATTAATTATGTTTCTCAAAGATGGGGATTAAACAGAAAAATATTTGAGGATTGCATAACTTCGAGTATGAATACAAACCATTCGCTGCCTAGATGGTATTTTATGATGAAATCGAATGAAATCATCGGCAGCTTTTCACTAATGACAAATGATTTTGTGAGCAGACAAGATTTAGGACCGTATTTATCTAACCTTTACGTTGAGGAAGAAGAAAGAGGAAAAAAATTAGGAGAAATACTGTTAAATCACGCTCGGAAAGAGGCACATAAACTCGGGTTTCAAAAGCTGTATTTATGCACAGATCATGAAAATTACTATGAGAAATATGGCTGGGCCCATATCACTAATGGATATCATACTTGGAACAGAGAATCAAAAATCTATGCTGCAGATACAATTTGTGAGTAGATTATGAAGGCGTTTTCCAACATAGTGAGCAGCAATCAGGAAGAGGCAATAAGGGATATGGATCAGAAACGATGAAATGGATTGAGAAGGATGCCAAAGCAAAAGGAATGAGTAAGCTCAGACTTAGTGTATTTAGATTCAATGAACCTGCTAATAAGCTGTATACGAAACTCAATTATCAAATCGTTGAGAATAATGATGAAAATCTGATCATGGAGAAAATACTGAAAGACGAATGAGAAAAAATAAGATCAGCAGCCTCGAATCAACTGCACCAGCTGTTAGTCGTTCTAACTTAAGAAACGGAGAGAGTTATGTCCATCCCTAAACGAATTCATATTGTTGGCTCTACAGGTAGTGGAAAAACATATTTAGCCGAGAAGTTATCAAGGCAGTTTAACTTATATTACGGGGAACTGGATACGGTGATGTGGAGCGGACCGACTGAATTGGCAGGTAAGAACTCGCCGGAGAAAAGGGACCAGTTACTCCATGACATCATTGATCGGGAATGCTGGATTGTGGAGGGTGTCTATTATAAATGGTTAGCAAGTAGTTTTGAGCGGGCTGAACAAATTATATTTTTGGATATCCCTGTTTTTCGGAGAGATGCAAGAATTGTACTGCGTTTCATCAGACAAAAGCTGAAAATGGAAAGAGCAGTATACAAACAAACGTTTACAGGTTTATTGAAGATGCTAAAATGGAATCACGAATTTGAGAACCAATTTAAGCAGGATATCCTTATGTTTTTGAAACCGTACGAGAAGAAAATGATTATCCTAAAAAAGAGTGCAGAGATACAAAATCTCATCGAAGATGGAAGGTTTATCACCACGGAAGCCCGATAATCAGGTCAAATTGAGGACAAAACGAGCAGGGGCACTCTTGTCTGATCCATTTCAAAAAGAGCCGCTCAGCGGGCAGTTAGAACAGCTTGATATAAGTGCTGCATTAAACTTTAAACTAAAGAGGTCGGATCAATGGCATTTTGTATAGACTTTCAATTAATTGGTGTGAATGCTGGTACAGCAGTATATGCATATGGAGACTGCTCCGAGCATCTGGAGGGACGGTTTGAGTTGAATCTTGAACGTCTTATATCAGGTGAAGTCAGTATGGATACAGATATAAAGGAAATTGTCAGGGTAACCAAACCGTGTTTAAGTGATGGGGAAAATCAACATAAAGCCAACCGGGCTTTCAGTAAAATCTATAAACATTATGTAAATACAAGCACGTATATAAAAGAAGGAGGATACTATGCCTGATGCTTTCTGATGGTTAGTATTACAATGGGGACTGAATTTCAGCAGAAGCGGCTTTAGGAGAAGCCTGCTTCTTTTTTTGTTTTTACCCTTCGCAAATGGAACATTGTGGGTTATATTGGATATGATTTGGTTCTCTAGTAGAGGAATGGTGAGGTGCTGAAACTTGAATGATAAGGTCCGTTATCCAATAGGGAACTTTGAGCCTATTCGCAAGTTCACTGATAAGAGTCGAAAGCACATCATCGATCAAGTTCCCGGAATCGCGAAGTCATTAAGAGAGAGTGTACAGTATATCGATGATGAGCAGCTGCATATTCCTTATCGCAAAGGCGGCTGGACGATCTCACAGATTATCCATCACCTTGCTGATAATGATATGAACGCTTATATCCGATTCAAAAGAGCATTGACTGAAGAGGAGTCGCTGGCAGGCTCTTATCGTGAAGATGCTTGGGCATCATTGCATGACTATGCAGACCTACCTTTGGAGGACTCGATTATGCTGCTGGAGATACTCCATAAGCGATTTTATACGCTGCTGTGCGGGTTAGATCCTGATCAGTTTCGTCGGAAACTCCAGACAGAAGTATTGGGTACAATTTCACTAGATACTGCTCTACAACGTTTTGTATGGCATGGACAGCATCATATTGCTCAAATTACATCTTTTCAAGCGTCACAAGGGAGTCAATTAGAATAAAGCAATATAGTGAGTTGAATTTTTAGAAATCAACCTTTAGGGGGACTGAAAGTGCCTGAACAGGAAGAAATATACCCTAACTGTCCCGTGAAAATAAGGGTAGTTGAAGTTGGAGGCCTAACCCCATCGGAGCTTCAAATCAAACTGCGGCAGTGCTCAATTCAAATAAATGAATACGGAAAAACATTGTTAGGTAGCGAGGAATTCATTACATCTCATACAAAGAAAAGATTGGTTACGGTTGAATTAGCCGTTAAACATCTGGGATTTAGGGAGGGAGCTGCGACGCTGCCGCTCTTTCAAAGAGCGGATGACCTCGGACTGAGATTATGTCCATTGGAGTTAGGCCCCTATCTTGGAATGCAGTATTGGCATCAATTCGAAGTAAATGCGGCAGCTGCCTCGAAAGGGAATCAGGCCCCTCCAGGGGCGGTTACCATTGCATCACAGCCTATTAGTGAAGATGATTATTTTCCAGAAGGTTTTTATCTCAGACGTATAAACGACGAGCTGTGGTTGCGTGGGTACGCTGCGGATGATCTGCATGTGTGGAACCCCGATGATCGTTTTATCTTTGGTAAAGCTTGAGACATATAGTTAGGAGACTGCGATATGTACCACTACCGGATGGGCCAGAAGAAAGATCTTGCTCAAGTCACCGATCTCACGATCAGTTGGACAGAAGAGGACCTCACTTTGGGATACGAGAATGTGGCTTGGACTCCAGAAAAACTAGAAAAGAAGCTGAATGATTACTTCTACGTCGTCGAACTGCAGGATGCGATTGTTGGTTATGCCTTTGGGGAGATCAGGCAGGGTAATGCAGTGCCGGTCATTCCTCAGTCAGACGCTTATTTGGAGATTCATGAAGTCTATATTCACCCTCAACATCGGAGTCAAGGGATCGGCCGGCAGCTTGTCACATGTCTAATCGATAAAGCGTGTGAGCACCAAGTGGAGAGGGCTTTGGTTGGATCATCCAATCGAAGATGGAAAGATACGGCGGCATTTTACGAGGAACTAGGATTTCATATGTGGTACATCCAGATGTATAAATAGAAGGTGATAACCAAATGAACAGAACATTATATGTGATCTCGGGGCCTCCTGGTGTCGGGAAGTCTACAACTTCACAACAACTGGTTCAAGTATTAAGTAAAAGTGCATACATTTCTGGGGATACAATCAGTCATATTCCAGTGAATGGACGAGGGAAACCCTGGGTGTGTAAAGAGACGTATGATTTAACATGGAAAAATATATACAGCTTAACTCGGAATCTGTTAGAACAGGATTATGATGTGGTTATTGACTATGTTGCCTTTCCTTCAGAAGTAAAGCGGCTTGTACAGCAGCTGACTGATCTGGAATTCCGACTCGTTTATGTCGTTTTATTGGTTGATCAGAATACCTTGGTGAGTAGGGATCAATCGAGAGCCGAAGAAGTGAGGATGGGCGAGCGCAGTCTGGTTTTACTAGAGGAATTTGAAACATGTCCGACCTTAAAAGAGCAAACCAAACTCTATACGCAGCATTATAGCACAGAACAGTTAACTGAAATTATTGAAGATATTCAAAACAATCCGAGATTCATTTGGGAAGGAGATGCCCAAAGTTGAAACGCATGCCGATGGTTTTTTCGTTCATTTTGATCATAGTAGGAATTATTGTGATCACGCTTACCAAAACGGTCGAAGAGGTCATTCCGAAATTGGGATACGCCGTATTTCAGTTTGCAGGAGCCGGGAGCTATAGTCCGACGGATTATGAGATGGATCTGAATCTGAATTATTGGGTTGGAGGCATCTGCATTCTGACGGGTACTGTCTACTTTATTTGTCAGTCGGCCTTCCTGCGCAATTCGATCAGTGAAATAAAAATGAGAGATAAGGAGTTTGATGAAAAGTACAAGCAGCAGTAGTCATTCGTACGCTGAGGGTATTTTATTATATTTGGAGATCGGGTGATAGGGATGAATGATCAAGATCTATTGAATTTTTATTTAAATATGAGAGAAAAGGAAGCCTATCAGTGGAATCTCTCGCCTGCAGGCTTGTATTTGGAACTGGGGACGAGGGAGTTTTTAGCCAAACACTTTGATGTGTTCAGCGGGATGAATGCGCTTAATGTAGGGATTGGCGTAGGCGAATGGGATGATTATATCGGATATCTTATAAACGGATCAGGTTGTTTGACGAGTATCGATATCGATTCTTATATTTGTAACATATTCAAATACCGGCAGCATAGGGAGGGGCATCCCAATGCCTCTACAGTAATATGTGAAGACTTTTTAGTAAGCAAGCTGCCTCAACATCATTATGATCTCGTCACGATGATCGGTTCAGCTCTTCATGAGACAGGCGCATACCGTAAAGCTTTGCAAAAAATATCCGATGTATTAAAACCAAATGGTCAATGGATGTACATGGATTTTGATAAATATCATAAAAAAGAAGAATTATTTGAAATATTACATGAGTTAAAGTTGGAGTTAGTACATATCGAAGAGTTCAATCGGTACCCGAATGCCAGCTTTTATTGTATGAAGATCAGAAAGTTAATTTAATAGAGCAGATGCAGCGGCTTTCAGGTATTCCTTGCTTCTTCAAAGAGATGAAATGGAGGTGGTTTTCGATGCATCGAACGCTCATGGTTAGTGATATTCATGGTTGTATTGATACGTTTAACCAGTTATTACATGATGTCGATTACAATTCGACCTATGATCAGTTAATGCTGCTAGGGGACTATGTAGATCGAGGTCCCAGCAGTAAAGAAGTTGTGGATAAGGTGATGAAATTAGTACACGAACATCATGCGGTCGCATTAAAAGGCAACCACGACCAGCGGTTCGTAGATTTTATACAAGAGGGGAGTTCCGCTATTCAATCCAGATTTATGGAACATGGAGGGCTTCCAACGCTTGAAAGTTACTGTCAGCTGAAAGATGAAATTTCGGATACACGGCTGCAGCAGGCGAGGAAATCTATTCAATCGGACTACAGCCACCATATTCATTTTTTGAGCAGCCTGCCGCTATTCCATGAAGATGAAAACCATATTTATGTTCATGCTGGATTGAACCCGGATTATAGTGATTGGAAGCAGCAGCCGGAGCATGATTTTATGTATATCAAACATAAATTTATCCAGCATACGTTTACAGATTTATACAAAAAAGTGGTCTTTGGACATACCAAAACGATCGATATTCATGGAAAAGCGGATGTTTGGTTTGCCGCAGACAAGATTGGCATCGATGGTGGATGTGCTTTTGGAATGCAGCTGAATGGTTTGATTTATCAAGATTCTTCGTACTCGACTGTGCAGCAGGTTAATCAAAGTATGAGGCCGCTTGCGTAGAAATCATGGAGAACAATCCATGGGTTGGCGCCGCTTGACCTACTCACTATAGTGAACCCAAACAGAATGGGTTTGCTGCAAAATGTAGGTTGTGAAATGTTTTGGAAATGAGACTTTAGCAAAGGAAGATAACATAATGGAAAAAGGCAAAGGCAGAATTATTTTTTTGAATGGCGTAACAAGCTCGGGAAAAACGTCTATCGTAGAAGAGATGCAGTCTTACGATGATCCATTCTTCTACGTTGTGGCGAATGATTTATTTGAGAACACAATCGGAGACAAACATCTCCAGACCGATTACTGGAAGTATTTAAGCGAAGCCATAGTGCTGATGTATCATACAGCCAAGCTGTTTTCAGACCACGGCAAGCATGTATTGATCGATGGAATTCTGGTGGAACGACCGGAGCTTGCGCCGCATTATGAACAAGTCAAAACGATTTTTGAAGGATATCCACTGGATATTGTGGAGCTGTATTGTCCTCTGGAGATCTGTCGTCAGCGCAATATTGAACGTGGTGACCGAAGAGAAGATCAGTCGGAAGAGCAGCACCGAATGATGGCTTCCGATATTCAATACAGTTATACTATCGATACGAGCAGGCACACGCCTAAAGAATGTGCCGACAGGATCATCAACACGCTTTTTAAAAAGTGAGTGATAGTTCACTCCATGTATGGATTCAGATGATGAAAAAGTGAAGCTGGGACGTCTATGCAGGATGTTCCAGCTTCTTGACTATTGATGGGAATGGAGGAACGGGCACTTGAATAAAGAACGATTACTTCTTCAATTCATTACCTTGCGGTGGGAGAAGGAAGTGAGAGGTGCTCCTTTTGCCGGTGTACGAAACCACATGGAGAAAGCGCTAAGTTTGCCGGAAAATCTGTTCAGTTATGACACGTCCTATGGACAGCCATACCACAAGGTGGTCATCGTGCAAAATAAGAAGGGTCTGGAGACGGTTCAGGATCAGATTGTGATTTTGGACCCAGGAGCAGAAAAGTGGAAAGTCGGATGCGTTGAAATAGCTAAAAAGGGTTTCGAATCCGAATATGAGGTGACCTTCTCTTACTCCCAAGAATGCGGCAAACCCGTCCGCTATGACAAAAGAAATCATGCCTTAACCGAGCAGGCGTTTGGACTGACTTCGAACGAATATAGAAGAATCCTTTACAATGGCAGGCATATCTATCAGGATACGGGAGAGTGGTACTACGAGATACATATTGTGAATATGCTGCTTACCGAGCAAAACCGCGTAAATATGCTGATCGATCATGAGCCAGCTGCTGTTTACAAACAGATTGAAATTCTATACTGATCCAAACACAAATAGCGACTGCAGAAGGAGTAAACCATGAATAATCCTCAAGTCATTATGCCGCTTGTCAAACAATTAGAACAGAAGGGAATTTCATTTACACTGGGTGGAAGCGGAATGCTGTATTACTTGAATCTTGCCCAATCCGTGAATGATTGGGATCTGATGGTAGATTGCCCGAAGTCCACATTTATTGAAGCGATAGACGGATATGAATGGACAGAGCAAGAAAGTGGCGATGGGCTTTTTGCGAGTGAATACCGAATTGAGATCCGTTCGTGCAATGTGGATGTGATTGGTGGATTTGCTTTTCGCGTTGAAGCAAACATATTAAAGTTACCTTTGTCGCATATTCCTGATCGAACATGGCACGGGATGAATATTTCAAGCCCCGAGTTATGGTACACTGCCTATCACATGATGGGTAGAAAAGAAAAATCTGATTTGATCCTAGAATATTTACAAACCAACAATGAAATCGTGAATCAACATCTCCTCAACAGCCTGTTAGATAACGGCAATCTAACGTACGAGATCAGACAAGGGTTGTCCACTTTGCTTAAGCCATAACAGAACAGAGGTGTATCGGGTGCTCTATCATTTCAGTGAAGATGCAGATATTGATATTTTTATTCCTAGATTGAAGCAGAATCGGCCTGATTTTCCGGCTGTAGTGTGGGCGATTGATGAGCAGCATGAATTTACCTATTATTTTCCGAGAAATTGTCCCCGTATTGTTATTCAGAGAACCAACGAAATCAGTAATGAACATCAGGAATTATTTTTCAAACATACGGAAGCTGATATTATTGTCACGGTTGAGCGTGAGTGGTACACCAAGATCGCAGGCCAATCGTTGTATCGATATCATCTGGATGAAGCCTCTTTTCAACTTTTTGATGAAACAGCGGGATATTACATTTCCGATCAGGTGATTACACCAAGCTGCGTAGAGAAAATAGATCACCTGGTAGAGAGGCTTTTGACGAGAGGTGTTGAGCTGCGGCTGACAAGCAATCTATATCCTTTGAGGGATGCGGTATTACAATCCGATTTCAAGGAATTTGGGATACATCGTTTTAATCATGCCAAGAAACTGTTGAGATCCGAAAATTAAAATAGAAGGTTAGGGGAGAGGAAGATGCTTTCTGCCTATTGGAGGTATTTCTTATATGTAACGGAACATAAGCTGAATGTTTTAATCGAGTGCTGGCATGAAGGTTTATATGTACAGGGGCTGCTTCATGATTTGTCCAAGTTTGCTCCCGAAGAATTTTTCCCTTATGCAGTCAAATTTTATTCGGGACATAAGAATGAAGTGACAGAACAAAGATGGAAGAACGCATGGCTGCATCACCAGAATCATAATAAACATCATTGGGAGTACTGGATTGTAAACAGAAATACAAAAGAAGCTCTGCCTATGCCGCAAAAATATATTATAGAGATGGTATGTGACTGGAGATCTTTTACGAGAAAATGGGGCCGTAGAGTCAAAGACTCCAATCTGGCAGAACGCATGATGAACTCGGAAGATGTTATTTTGCATCCAAAGACGAGAGAATCGCTTGAACAGCTGCTTACTAGAAAGGCGAATCGTGATGATTCAAGATGATGAACAATCGAAATAGGAGAGGCTGTGAGTTATTTGATACCCCAAAGAGAGATGGTGGATTATGCTTTGGGATGTGGATGAATCGGAACCGAAGGGAATATAGAGATATAGTAAAGGATCTTCGAAAAAGAGAAGGGGGAAGTTTGGTGTGAATAAAGAAATGGAACATTTGCTTCAAACATTTGAAGAATGGACGCTGTTTGTCAAAACGTTGACTCATCTCGAAGAAAAGATCTGGAATTCAAGTCTGGAGAAAGGAAAGTGGACGATCAAATCCATCGTAAGTCATATGATGTTATGGGATCGTTATTTTTACAAGGAAGCGATTGAAAAGATTGCGCTGCATCAGCCTGTAACATTGAGACATCTGGATTTTGATGAGTTTAATCGCAAAGCTGTGGAGTATGGCAGCCGCACCGAAACAGCGGAAATCGTGGACAAAGCGATCACATACCGCCATAAAATTATGAATGATATTCGAGCGTTGACGGATGAACAGCTTCATCAAACGTATTTGGACGCAGAAGGTAACCCCTTCTATATTCCTCAATACCTCAAAGATTTTATATGGCATGATCAGCATCATATGAAACCGTTAAAACAATATCTTGATCGTCTTCAAACGTAGATGGAATGGTGCGTCAGGCAGGCTGTGGAATGGAATGCTGCTCTGCGCTGCGTACAATATGGATCTAAGCCCGGGAGGAATGGCTGTGAGTACACATATCATTGAATTAACGCAAGAAAATCTGATCGGTTCGTTTACAAATGAGGTCAAGCCCATATTGAACATACGGTCGGGGGATTCAGTCCGATTTCAGACACTGGATGCCGGTTGGGGCATGGGCGTAAGGTATACGGAACGTTTGAGACCGTTCCCGCGACAAGGTGAAAAAGATGGAGGTCACGCCTTAATCGGTCCAATTCATATTGAAGAAGCGGAGCAGGGAAAGACGCTGGAGATTATTTTCAATGAAATCGTACCCGGGAGTTACGGGTTTACTTCCGCTGGTGGATATCCAAACTGGCAGAATCAGAAGCTGCATCTAACACAGGTGGAGGAACTGTCTCTGGATTGGGTGCTTGATCGCCAAGCGATGAGAGGTACCTGTGAAGTGCAGGGTAAATCCTATACCGTATCGTTAAACCCGTTCATGGGTGTAATAGGGATGCCTCCGGAGTCAGGAGGCATTCATACCACTTGGCCGCCGCGCTATTGTGGAGGGAACATCGACTGCAAGGAATTGGTTCAGGGGAGTAAACTGTATTTACCGGTTCCAGTAGATGGCGGTTACCTTGCACTTGGTGACGGTCATGCACGACAAGGTGATGGGGAAGTCAGCTGTCAAGCTATCGAATGTGCTATGGAGGTTGTAGATATCACGGTTAATGTCATCGACAATATGAAATTGGATAATCCTCGTGCACATACGCCAACTGGCTGGATTACCTTTGGTTTTCATGAGGATCTGAATGAGGCGACGGTTCAAGCATTGGATGGCATGTTAAACCTGATGGGAGAATTATACGGCCTGCAGCGCGTGGAGGCGATTGCGCTGGGGAGTGCGGTTATCGATCTGCGCATCACGCAAATTGTCAATGGTGTGAAAGGTGTGCATGCTTTTCTGCCGCATGATGCTTTTATATAAATGGAGATCTGTGGTGCCAGAGAAAAGGAAATGGGCAATTGAATCGTGTGCGCGTATAAGGGCGTAAACGGTCTTTAGTACAAATTAAACAAATAGTTTTGGAGGATGGATACCATGCAGAATAGACCACAGCTCGTGTTCGATATCGCTGGTGTACTGTTAAGTAATATATCTTTAAGGTGCTGGAAAGAGATGATTCAGGAATCGAACCTGTCAGCAGAACAATTAAAAGGGCATTTTGGAGGAGTCAAAAGGCAGCTCTGGACAGGAGCAATGAAAGAAGAAGAGTTTTGGGACACATTACGGGAAAGTTATCCTGAGTTACCGATCAGCCGAGCGAGGGACATTTTGTTTGATTCGATCGTTCCTTTACCTGCTGCACAATATCTAGAGCGATGGAGCGAGTCTGCGGATATTCATCTGCTGAGCAATCATTGTCAGGAATGGATTGAACCGAATCTGCGAAGTTTGAGACCATTTACCAAAAGTGTAACCATCTCTAATCAAGTGGGCTTATGCAAACCGGAGATGGAGATATACCAGCTGGTCGGAACCTATCTTGGTGATGGGGAAAAAGTTTTATTTATTGATGATCAGGAAAAAAATCTGCATGCTGCCCGGCAGCTTGGCTGGAAGACGTTATTGGCTTATGAAAAGGAGGATTGGACTCAAGAAGTGGAAGCGTTCATCACATCCTGAATCCGGTTTTCTATACCTGTTATGAAACCCTCTATGATGTCATTTCATCTGACGTTAGAGGGTTTTGTTGATTTACCCCCTTTAAGTGTTATGTTTTCCTGAAATTGTGCGGAATGAAACGACAGCGATCAAAATATTCTAAATAATAACAGAATATGTATTGACCCGATGCTTTTCATGATACTATAATGAAATGGGTTTCATGAAATCCGTTTCATTAACTCCCGATAACTTAGTAAGCGCTTTCTGCTGAAGGAGTGACTGCAGGTTTTCAAGTTCCCATACGTGACAGCCTTGTGATGAGTTAAGTCATTCGAGGAAGTCATCCAAGCGTTCTGCAAGCTTGATTCATCTTTATCTAACTTTGAGGGGGAGCGTGTGTAAGATGAAGTTTGTGAGGAAGAAAAGGTTTAGCCCGCTGGTGATGCTCACTTTACTGGTAACCATCATGGCTGGCTGCAGCGGGGGAGCGCCACCTGATACAGCAGCACAGGCACCTGCGGAGGAAAACAAAGAAGCGACGGTCGAACCCGTTCAGGAGAAACAGGAGCCGGCAGTGGATTTGAAAGGTAGAGCTGTCCGCATATCAAACTGGTGGGATGCTTCTCCCAAAGGAGACTCGGAAGCAGACGAACGCGCTCGTGAGCGAATCAAAAATGTAGAAGAGAAATACAACGTTAAAATTTCCTATTTGAATACAGATTACGGATCAACGTCCGAGAAAATTTCTTCATCGGTGATGGCAAATGAACCTTTTGCAGAGATTGTCCGGGTGCCTGACGGGTATATCTGGGGGCTCATGCAGGGCGGATTTCTTACACCACTGGATGACTATCTGAAAGATACGCAGATCAAGCCGGATGTCATCGATTCCATGCGATTCGGGACGGATAAAGTATATGGTCTGACAGGATGGTATACCCCGAATGACAGCGGAATGTTTTACAACAAACGAATATTCAAGGAAGCTGGTTTGAAAGACCCGCAGCAGCTGTTGGAAGAGGATAACTGGAACTGGGATACGATGCTGGATGCAGCCAAGAAGCTGACCGTGGACAAAAACGGAGATGGCAAGATGGATCAGTACGGTCTGTCGGGTGCGTACTACGTACTTCATGAAACGTTGATTGGAAGTAACGGCGGCAAAATGTATGACGAGGCAGCGCAAAAGGCAGCGTTTGATTCACCCGAATCTTTGGAAGCGCTTAACTTCTTGTACAGCCTGTATAACGATCATAAAGTCGTAAAGGCTAACGCCGGTAATGATTGGGAAGACCCATCCAAGTTTTTCTCTGAAGGTAACATTGCGATGTACCCTGGCGGATTATGGGAAGTCGAAGGCCGTATTCTGGATAAGTTAAAGGACGAATGGGGTTATGTTTACATGCCCAAAGGTTCAAAAGCCAAAACCTATCTGGATACAGTCAACAGTACAGAAAGTTTTGTAATTCCCAAGGGTGTAAAGGATGCCGATATCATCGTGAAAATTTGGGAGGAGCTTCAGGACTTTGACAACTGGCAGGATAATCACCGTCTGTGGTTAGAAAACATTTTGCCTGATGAAGCTTCAATTGCTAACGCGATGAATGACAATGGTCAGGTTGAACGTGTATACGGTGCTCGTGCTGGTGGATTAGGTGTCAAGGAAGCGCTGGGTAGTGTGACTGAAAAGTTTGTAAAAGGTGAAGTGACGCCCTCAACAGGTGTAGCTCAGATCATTGGACCTGCACAGGCTGGAATCCAGAAGGTGCTCAAGGGAGAAAAGAGCAAGTAAAAAAATCATTTATTTAAGGGAGGCAGCCCGTGTTGAAAAAAATGATTTCTAACCAAATGATGATGTTTGTTTTATTTGCCGCATTGATCACGATTTTGTCTGCATGCAGCGGTTCTGACAAGCCAGCCGAGCCAACTGCCAAACCAGCTGAAACGGAAACGAGCACAACGCCAGCGAAAGAGGAAGAAAAGGAAGAGGCTGCGCCAGCACCTGATTTAAATGGACGGGTCATTCGAATATCTCACTGGTGGGATGCCACACCAAAAGGGGATGCGGAGTCCGATGAACTTGCGCGTGAGCGGATTAAAATGGTGGAAGAAAAGTATAACGTGAAGATCAAGTATTTGAACACCGAATACTGGTCTACTTCTGAAAAGCTGTCTTCCTCGGTACTGGCTAACGAGCCTTTTGCAGAAATAGTCCGTATTCCCGATGGTTTCATCTGGGGACTTATGCAGGGCGGATTCCTGACACCTCTGGATGATTATCTCAAAGACACCCGGGTGGAGAAGGATGTTATTGATTCCATGCGCTTTGGAGGCGATAAGGTATATGGCCTGGAGAGCTGGTATACCCCGAATGAGAGCGGCATGTTCTATAACAAACGGATTTTTAAAGAAGCAGGTTTGAAAGACCCGCAGCAGTTGATGGATGAAGATAACTGGAACTGGAATACGATGCTGGATGCCGCCAAAAAGCTAACCGTTGACCGCAACGGGGACGGCAAAATGGATCAGTACGGTTTGGCGGGAGCACATTATGTCCTTTCAGAGATGCTGATCGCAAGCAACGGCGCTAAATTATACGATGAACAGACAGGTAAAGTGACGTTTAATTCACCCGAAGCGATGGAAGCGCTTAACTTCCTGCACAGTCTGTATAACGAGCATAAAGTGATCAAAGCCAATGGAGGTAACGACTGGGAAGATCCGGCCAAATATTTCGGAGAAGGTACCATTGCGATGTATCCAGGCGGGCTCTGGGAGATTGAAGGACGGATTGTCGATAAGATGAAGGACGAGTGGGGTTATGTCTACATGCCGAAAGGTCCGCAGGCGAAAACCTATCATGAACCATTTGGTCAGACGGCAGCTTATGTGATTCCCAAGGGTGTGAAAGATGCGGATGTCATCGTGAAGATCTGGGAGGATCTCCAGGACTTTGATAACTGGCAGGATAACCGCAGACTATCCCTTGAAAATATTTTGCCGGATGAGACTTCGATTGCGAATGCGATGAACGATGATGGGAAAGTGCAGCGCTTGTATGGCGGACGTTTCGGTGGTCTGGGCATCAAGGAGCAGCTGGACAGTGTAACTGAGAAGTTTGTTAAAGGCGAAATTACACCTTCGACAGGTGTTGCACAAGTCATTGCCCCTGCGCAGGCTGCAGTGAAAAAAGTGCTGAGCGGAGAGCAGGACAAGAAAAAATAATTTGTATAAGTTGAACTATGAAAAAACGAAGCGGTCGCCTGAGAACTTTCTGAAAGAAAGCTGCATCGGAAGCATTCGCTTGTCATCGTAGTGCTCCGTGTAAACATTTTGAGTTCAATTTATACAGCAATTTTTATCAATTGAGGCGATTGAAAAAATTGACGGCCTCATATCTGTTCTCGGTTAGCCGGGAAACAAATTTGCGGGCCGTCCATCTGATTACGTTTACGAGAGTCAGTTAAAGGAGGGGCATTGGGTGAAATTCACATTATCCCGAGTGACGATTGTTGTCGTCATGGTAATGCTCGTCGTGGTGTATGCGATATCCAGTTCCGGGGCAAGTGGTAATTCCAAAACCGGAAATCGAACATCAGATCTGAGCCGTGTGATGCCGATATCGGAATCGGCTGCTGAGGGCAGTTACGATTATTACCTGCAGCAGTATCGGAACGAGAAGCGGCCTTCAAGGGAAATTATCATTAAGGGAGCTGATTACACAGCTGCCGAAGGGATGAAGCCCGAGATGATTACGGAGCTCGGCGGCGAAACGGGCAGGTTCATAAGAACAGAGGAGAGTGGTTCCGTCGCCTGGGAAGTGGATGTTCCTGAATCAGGAATGTATCACATGACTTTGCGCTATTACCCGATTCAGGGCAAGAGCTCTGCCATCGAACGTGAATTATGGATCGACGGGAATCTGCCCTTCGCGACAGCGCGGAATATGAGCTTTCACCGGGTATGGGTCAATGAAAAAGACGAAATTGAACAGGACAACAGAGGCAATGACTTACGTCCGCGTCAGATTGAAGCACCCATGTGGCAGGAGTCCATCCTGAGAGATAAAGAAGGCTATTATGAAGAGCCGTACCAGTTTTATTTTTCAGCAGGGAAACACTCCATAAAGCTCGTCTCGACGAGGGAACCGATGGTCATTGATTCGATCAAACTTCATCATTATGAGGAACCGCCATCCTATGCCGAACTGAAGCAGGAGTACGAGCAGAAGGGATACGCGGCAACCAGCGGACATTTGATCAAAGTTCAAGGGGAGCAGGCCGCTTACAAGTCATCACCGACACTGTACCCGATTACAGATCGATCCAGCACATCGACGGAGCCGTACGATGTTTCCAAGATTAGAATGAACACGATTGGCGGAAACAACTGGCGTGTGCCGGGGCAGTGGATTGCATGGGAAATGGAGGTACCAGAGGATGGTTTATATAAAATTGCGATCAAAGGCAGACAGGAACTGCTGAGGGGGATCTACTCGACCCGGTCCCTGCAGATTGATAACAAGATTCCATTCAAAGAGATGACACAGATTCCATTTTTCTATGATTCGGATTGGCAGATGAACGTCCTAGGCAGCGAAGAAGAGCCGTATCTATTTTACTTAACCAAAGGAAAACATGACCTGCAGCTTGAGGTCAGTCTGGGAGCGATTGCGCCTCTGATCCGTCAGGTTGAAGCCAGTGTGCTTGAGATTAATGCGATGTATCGAAAAATTCTGATGATCACAGGTAATGTACCCGACCCGTATCGTGATTATCAATTAGAGAAGCAGATTCCAGATATGGTGGATGTGTTTCACGAGCAGAGTGATATTCTGAATGCTGTATCTGAAGAATTGATTCGTCTAACAGGTGAAAAAAGTGATAAAACCGCGATTTTGAATAAAACCGCTTATCAGCTGGCCGATCTCGCTAACAAGCCGGAAACCGTTCAGAAACGGTTGTCCCAGTTCAAAATCAACGTCGGCAGCGTCGGTTCCTGGCTTCTGGAAGTTCGGGAGCAGCCGCTGGAGATTGACTATCTGCTCTTGGCTTCCCCTGATGAAAAGCTGCCAAAAGCAAATGATTCGGCGTTCAGGAAAGCAGGACATGAGGTGTCGTCTTTCTTCCATTCCTTCTTCGAGGATTACGATACGATTGGCAGCACAGCAGATGAGGATAAATCCGTTACCGTCTGGATTGGTACAGGTCGCGACCAGGCGCAGGTATTAAAAGCGATGATTGATGACACATTTACCCCGCTAACGGGCATAAGTGTAAATCTCAAACTGGTCAATGCGGACGTGCTGCTTCGTGCTTCGCTTGCGGGAGAAGGCCCGGATGTGGCGATGCAGGTAGGCAATGATGTGCCGGTTAACTTCGGGATGCGTCATGCGGCAGAAGATTTGTCCACCTATCCGGGGTATCACGAGTTGATTAAACAGTTCAGAGATAGTGCCATGGTACCTTATCAATTTGAAGACCAAGTATTCGCGCTGCCGGAACAGCAAATCTTCAACATGTTATTTTACCGAAAAGATATTCTGGAGCAGCTTGATCTGGAGCCCCCGCAGACGTGGGAAGACGTGTACGCCATGATTCCGGTGCTGCAGAAGCACAACATGGAAATGGCACTGCCGCTTGCCCAAACGACAGGGGTACCGGTGCTTGAAGTGAACCGGGCATACGCAATGCTGCTCTATCAGATGGGCGGTTCATTCTATTTAGACCAGGGTGCCCGAAGTGGTATGGATACCGAAACGGGACTGGAGGCGTTCAAAGAGTGGACGAATTTTTATACGAGTTATAAGCTTCCGCTCACCTTTGATTTCCCGATGCGTTTTAGAACAGGTGAAATGCCAGTAGGCATTATGGATTATACCTTCTACAACTATTTGTCCGTATCTGCTCCAGAGATCAAGGGGCTGTGGGAGTTCATCCCGGTTCCAGGCATCAAGCAGCAGGATGGAAGCATCAAACGCGATGTGGCGAGCGGCGGCACGGCGACGGTCATGCTGAAACAATCCAAGCATAAGGATGCGGCATGGGAATTCATGAAATGGTGGGTCAGCAAGGATGCGCAGGTTCGATTCGGACGGGAAATGGAAGGTCTGATGGGAGCTGCTGCGCGCTATCCGACGGCCAACATTGAAGCACTGCAGGAGTTACCTTGGCCAATTCGCGATTACCGCAGTCTGGAAGAACAGTGGGATTGGGTACAGGGTGTTCCGGAGGTTCCTGGAGGTTACTTTACAGGTCGCCATCTGGACAATGCACTGCGTGAAGTCGTGAATAACGGTACCAATTCGACCGATGCAATCTACGATTACGTGCAGGAAATCAACTATGAAATTCAGCAGAAACGAAAAGAGTTTAAATTGGACGGAATGCGCTAGGGAGGGACTCTTTTGCAAAAGGCAGACATGGTGACCAAAACTAGTTCTCAGCCCAAGCGCACGCCTGCCGGCATGCCGGGGAAATGGGAACTCTTTGTCAGAGATATGAAGCGGGATAAGCATCTGTATGTGCTGCTATCTCCGTATATGTTGTTATTTTTATTATTTACGGTGTTTCCCGTCATCATCTCCATTTTCTTCAGTTTTACCAATTTCAATATGCTGGAGTTTCCACAATGGGTCGGCTGGGAGAATTATTCCAAGCTGCTCTGGAATGATGATGTGTTCTTAATTGGTCTCAAAAATACGATTATTTTCTCGGTAGTCACCGGCCCTGTCAGCTATATCGCCTGTTTCGTATTTGCTTGGCTGATCAATGAGCTGAATCCCAAGGTGAGAGCCTTTATGACCCTGATTTTTTTTGCGCCTTCGATTTCGGGTAATGTGTTTTTTATTTGGCAAATTATTTTCTCCGGGGATTCGTACGGTATTATGAATGGCTTCTTGATGAAAACAGGCATTCTCTATGAGCCGATTCTATGGCTGCAGGATCCGAAATATATGCTGGCGATTATTATGCTTGTGCAGCTGTGGCTCAGTTTGGGAACCAGTTTTCTGGCATTCATCGCCGGTTTGCAGACCGTGGATCGTACGCTGTATGAAGCAGGCGCCATCGATGGAGTGCAGAATCGCTGGCAGGAGCTGTGGTACATTACGCTGCCTTCGATGCGGCCTCAGCTGATGTTTGGTGCGGTGATTCAGATTACCGCGTCCTTGGCGGTTGCCGAAGTCGCTACGGCGCTGGCCGGTTTCCCAAGTGTGCAGTATGGTGCGCATACGATCGTCACTCACTTGATGGATTACGGAACGATCCGCTTCGAAATGGGTTATGCGTCTGCCATCGCAACGGTGTTATTCGGTCTGATGCTGGGTTCCAACCTGCTTGTACAAAAGCTTCTGAAGAGAGTGGGGGAATAGCAGATGAAGATAGCCCTGCGTATGAAACGAAAAATCAACCGATCTTGGCAGGTCGATATCCTGCTGTTCCTGCTGCTTGGCGGATTTGGTGCATTTATGGCAGTTCCACTCATCTATGTCATCAATAATGCGTTTAAACCACTGGATGAGCTGTTCATATTCCCGCCAACTTTGTTTGTTCGGAATCCAACGTTTGAGAACTTTTCTGATTTATTTCAGGTAATGAAAAATTCATGGGTTCCTTTTTCGAGATACATTTTTAATACGGTGTTCATTACGGCAGCCGGTACATTCGGTCATATCATTCTGGCCTCTGCGGCAGCATACCCGCTGGCGAAACACAAGTTTCGCGGACACAAGGTTTTGTTCACCGTGATTGTATTGTCCCTGATGTTCTCACCGCATGTCACGGCCATTCCCAACTATATGATCATGTCGACGCTCGGCTGGCTTGATTCGTATCAAGCGATCATTATTCCGGCTTTTGCTTATCCACTCGGCTTATATCTGATGAAGCAGTTTATGGAGCAGATTCCGGATGCACTGCTGGAGGCGGCCAAAATGGATGGTGCGAGCGAATACCGGATTTTCCTCCAGGTGGTTATGCCGCTTGTTAAACCGGCCTGGTTAACCCTGCTCATCCTGATGATGCAGATGCTGTGGGGAACGGATGGCGGCAGCTTTATCTACAGTGAGCAGCTCAAAACGATGCATTACGCCATGGGACAGATTGTTCAAGGGGGAATTGCTCGTGCAGGGGTAGGAGCTGCCGTTGCTGTCATCATGATGACGGTGCCGATCGTGACGTTTGTATTGTCGCAGAGCAATGTCATTCAAACGATGGCTTCATCCGGCATGAAGGATTAAGGGAGAGGGTGTTAGAGATGAGAGTGAAATCATGGCTAATCGTTCTGGCAGCTTCCCTGCTGATTGCCGGACTCGGACATAACCAGGCTCATGCGGCACCGTATGAGGGGTATACCTACAACTATTGGGGAGATGCGGTGAAGTCACCGATTGCTTTTCTTCCCTCTAGAGTCATCACAGGTGATGAGGCCGGAACAGGAGCTTGGCAGTCTCCGCTGGATTTATATGCTGCGAAAGATGGCCTGCTCTATGTTCTGGATTCTGGAAATGGGCGGATCGTTGTCTTAAATGAGAAATGGGAAACGGTTCGGGTCATCCAGAATTTTAAACATGACGGGAAGCAGGACAACTTTAACAATCCTGAAGGGCTCTTTGTGACGGAGGCGGGGCGAATTTACGTAGCCGATACGGATAACAGACGCATTGTAGAGCTGAAGCAGGATGGTACATTTGTCCGTGCCATCGGTGCGCCAGAGTCGGAAGTGCTTAGTGATACGTTTGAGTATTTCCCTAGAAAGGTCATCGTGGACAAAGCCGGACGAATCTATGTCGTTGGTCGGGGTGTCTTCGAAGGACTGATTGAATTTGATAGTGACGGGCGATTTACGGGATTTATGGGCACGAACCGTGTGCAGTTTGATCCGGTTGATCTGTTCTGGAAAACCGTATCCACCAAGGAGCAGCGCGAGAAAATGATTCGGTTTATCCCGCTCGAGTTCAACAACGCAGACGTGGATGATGGCGGGTTTATCTACACCACAACAGCGGACAAAAATACAGCTTCAGCAGTCAAAAGGTTGAATCCGTCCGGTATTGACGTACTTCGGGTCAACGGTGAATTTGCACCAGTCGGAGACTTGACCTTCAATCGCTCTTCCTTCGTAGATATCAAGGTGTCCAGTAACGGCGTCTATCGCGCGCTGGATTCAACAAGAGGACGGGTGTTCACGTATAACGAGGATGGCAATCTGCTGTATGTCATTGGTCAGCTTGGCAATCAGATCGGTACGTTTAAAAATCCGGTTGCCATTGAAAGCTATGGTGATGCGGTCTATGTGCTGGATCGGGATCTCGGCCGGATTACGGAATTCAAGGCGACCACCTTTGGAAGTTTGGTTAACGAAGCCAATCGGCTCTACAGCTCGGGCAAACATACAGAAGCCGCCAAGTTGTGGCAGGAGGTACTGCGCCTTGATGCCAACTATGAGATGGCTTACGTCGGTATCGGCAAATCCATGCTGCGAGAAGGAAAATACAAGGAAGCGATGACCTATCTGAAGCTGGGGAATGACCGTGAATATTATTCCAAAGCATTGGCGAAATATCGGAGAGAGTACATGCGGGAATATTTCGGAATGTACATGACGATAGCCATCGGGCTGCTGGTCGGTGTGATCCTCTGGCGCCGAATATGGAGAGCAAGAAACGAGAGGGGGATCGGAGATGTCGTTAATTAAAGAACTCAAATACTCGCTGCATGTTGCGGTGCGTCCTTTCGACGGATACTGGGATTTGAAATATGAAAATAAAGGAAGACTTCGTGTTGCACTGCTGGTGCTGCTTGCTGTGACCGTAACGATGATCCTGAAGCGGCAGTTTGCCGGATATGTTGTCAATGACAACTACCCGCTTTCGCTCAACAGTGTTAACGAGTTCAAATATATCGTGCTCCCATTCCTTCTCTGGTGCATTTCCAATTGGTCGCTGACCACACTGATGGACGGGGAAGGCAAATTCAAAGACATCGTCATTGCAGCGGGATATGCGATGCTTCCGCTTATACTGGTCAACATTCCCAATATTTTGCTGAGTAATGTGATCACGCTGCGTGAATCTTCTTTTTATTACCTGCTTGATTCGTTCGGTGTCATCTGGTTTGTGTGGCTGCTTTTTATCGGAACCAAGACGGTACATCAGTATTCGGTCATGAAAACGATGATGACCATGCTGCTTACGCTGGTTGTGATGGGTGTTGTCATCTTCCTGGGCCTGCTTTTCTTTAGCCTGATCCAGCAAATTATCAGTTTCGGTTATACCCTCTTTCAGGAGATTACACTGCGCGAATAGGAGAAGAAAGGAGGTGCCTGATATGAAAAAAAAGCGTACTGCATTGGCTGCGGCTATCCTCGCTGCAAGCTTGTTCATGTCTCAAAATGTTAACTATGCGGAATCCGTATCGGAACGGGTGGCAGCCACATCTGGCGATTCACAAGAGACGAGTAAGAATACATCTGTTGAGTCGTCTGAAACACAACAAGCTTCATCGGAGCAGGAGTCTACGGCGGCGAATCCTGAACACGAGGGAAAGGAGCAGTCTGCTGCAAGCAACTCGGGAGGGAATACAGCGTCTGCGAATCAACAGAAGAACGGAGCCGCAGCTGTTCCTGAAGGGATGGAAGCTGCGGCAGAGAATGACGGTCTGATTCTGTATTTAAAGCCGGAAACGACAGAGATTGCGATCAAGGATAAGCAGAACGGAGCCATGTGGTTTTCCAACCCGCAGGATCGTGAACAGGATGCCATCGCTACCGGTTATAACAAGTCCCAGCTGAATGTGCAGTTTGAATTGACGTATTACGATAATACGGGCAATGCGCTCAAATACGATAATTTTACGCACAGTGTAGAAAGCGGTCAGTTTGAAGTTGAAAAAGTAGAGGACGGCTTCAACATCGTTTACACGCTGGGTGAAGTCAAAAGTGATATTGAAGCCATCCCTAAATATATTAGCGAGGAACGATTTAACACGTTGATTCTCGCGAAACTGGAGGAGAAGGATCAGAAGGAGATCGAGAAGCGCTTTAAGTATGATGAACAGAATAAGCGCTACGAAAGACGGGACTCTTCCCTGAAAGGTGTAGGTTTATCCAAAGTAACCAAAATTTTTGAGTCCATCAACTATGACGAGGCACAGATCGCAATAGACAAAGCGGCCTACGGTGAAGAGGAAAACGGGAGCGAAAGTGTCGTTGTGCCTGTCCACTATCGGCTGGAGGAAGGACGTTTGCGTGTATCCATCCCGGAGAACGGTATCCAGTACCCGGATACGATGAAGATTCAATCGTTGTCTCTACTTCCGTTTTTTGGAGCCAGCGGACCAAAGGACAAAGGATATAGTCTGGTACCGGACGGATCGGGATCGCTGATTTATTTTAATAATAAAAAAACATCGGTATCCCCATACAGCACAGCCCTGTATGGCAGCGATCATGCCGTGAACCAGCTTACCCAGATTCAGAAGGAACAGATAGCGAGAATACCAGTGTTTGGCATGAGTTATGGAGATAAAGGGTATCTTGCGGTCATCGATAAAGGCGATGCGGTCGCATCGGTCGAGGCGGATGTCAGCGGCAGATTGAATCAGTACAACACCGTGCATTCAAGCTTTGCGCTGAGCAGCATGGAAGAGGTTACCCTTACGAATGGCTGGCGTTCCAGCACAGTCAAACGGTTTCAGGCGCAGCCTTTTCATAACGAGATGGCCGTGGTCTATCAATTTCTGGGCGCAGATCATGCGAGCTATTCCGGCATGGCCGCTGCCTATCGGGAATATCTGACGGAGCAAAAGAAACTCACCCGTTTGGCTGATGACACTAAACTGCCTTTCTACGTGGAACTAATCGGGGGTATTCCGAAGAAAAAATTTTTCCTCGGCATCCCGTACAATGCCTATGAACCACTGACGACGTTTGAAGAGGCACAGGATATTTTGAAAGAAATGCAGAGCCTTGGTGTGAAGGACATCCAGCTTCGCTACTCGGGATGGTTTGGCGGAGGCATCCATCACGATATGCCGAAGTCTATCGATGTTGACAAGAAGCTTGGTGGCACTAAAGGTTTGCACAGCCTGCAGGCCTATGCACAGCAGCATGGTTTTGGATTCTACCCGGATGTATCCTTCCTGGAGGCGTTCCCGGAAGCAAAAGGATTCAAAAAATCATATGCTTCACGCCAAATTACGGGCAAACTTGCGCAGTTGTTTCCTTACCGGATCTCCACCTTTACGCGGGATGATGAAGTTTCTCCGGGATATGTCATCAGTCCGGAGGCGGTGCCAGGCATTGTGAGCGGATTTTTGCAGGATTACAAGCAAATGGGGCTTTCGGGTCTATCCCTTCGGGATTTAGGTGAGCAGCTGAATTCCGATTTTAACCGCGCTAACGTGATCAATCGCGAGCAGGCCAAAGAAGTTGTGAAGCAGCAGCTTGAGCAGATACAGAGTTCGGGGGCAGCCCTTCTTGTGGAAGGCGGCAATAGTTATGCAGGTCCGTATGCCAGACATATTGTGGATGCACCTGTGAGCAGCAGTGGGTTTAACATCACGGATGAAGCGGTGCCTTTTTTCCAAATGGTATATCACGGCTATGTACAGTACACAGGAAAAGCATGGAACATGGCCGATGATCAGGACTCCCATATGCAGATGCTGCGGGCCATCGAAACCGGATCGGCACCGTATTACACGTGGTTTTATGCAGATCCATCCGCGATCAAACTGACAAGTTTTGATGCGTTATTTTCAGCCGATTATCGGCGCTGGATTCAGGAATCTGCTGCCCGCTATCAGGAACTCAGCAGCGTACTGCAGGATGTACAGAATCAAAGCATCGTTAAACATGAGAAGCTGAGCAAGGGCGTTTATCAAACGACTTTTGAAAAAGGCAAAACAGTCATTGTGAATTACAATGACACCGCTGTGGATCTAAACGGCATACGTGTGGCAGCGAAGAGCTACCAGGTAGGAGGTGACATGCCGGAATGAAACTGAAGAAACTATCTCTAGAGCAAAAAAACAGATATTACGGTTTGTATTTTATCCTGCCTTGGTTCATCGGTTTTCTGCTTCTGTTCATGGTGCCGCTGATCTCTTCGTTCCGATACAGTCTCAGCAATCTGCAGGTGTCCAATGAAGGGTTTACGCTCGAGTATATCGGTTTGGCTAATTTCCGTGAGGCGCTGTTCTCTCATGAATCCTATGTGAGGATGTTAACGGAATCCGTGATCAATATTGTCGTGAATACCCCGTTAATTATTATTTTCAGCCTGTTTTTTGCCGTGATTCTGAACCAGAAGTTTCATGGCAGAGTGCTGGCGAGAGCGATTTTTTTCCTTCCGGTCATTCTGGCCTCGGGAATTATTGCGAGTATTGAAAACGGGGATTTGATGCAATCCGTTGTGCGCAGTGCCAACGACATGACGGGCGGTGGACTTTCCGTGATGAAAAATCTGGATCTGACCATTATGCTGCTTGAATCCGGCATGAGTCCCATTATTGTAGAATATCTCACAGGTGCGGTAAGCCGAATTTACGAAATTGTCAGTCAGTCCGGCGTTCAGATTCTGATTTTCCTTGCGGGTCTGCAGTCGATCTCTCCATCACTGTATGAAGCGGCCAAAATTGAGGGATCAACAGGCTATGAAGCCTTTTGGAAAATAACGTTCCCGATGCTGAGCCCATTAATTCTGACGAATCTGGTCTACACCATTGTGGACAGCTTCATCAGTGATCAGACGAGTCGGCTGGTGGTGGATACGGCCTTCAAGAGCTTTAACTTTGGACTCAGTGCGGCGATGTCCTGGATGTATTTTGGCGTGATTGCCCTGATCCTGTGGGTAACGACTGCTCTTGTGTCCCGCAAGGTCTTTTATCAAAATTAGCGATGTCTGAACAAGAAAAAGGAGGCCTGACATGAAGACTGAAACCGCAGCAGGACAGCCGCCTGCGAAGAAGGAATGGCTGGAGCGCCTGGGTTCCACGGCCTACTGGTTTGAAGCGATTAAAAAGTGGGCGTGGATTCTGGTTCGGTTTGTCCTGATCTTTGGCATATCATTTGTCATTCTATATCCGATTTTGCTGAAAATATCGATTTCCTTTAAAAGCATGTCCGATCTGTATGATCCCACGGTGATCTGGATTCCGCGCACGTTTACATTGGAAAACTTTAAACTGGTCTTTACGGCGATGAATTATCCCAGCGTGCTGATGAACACGCTATGGTTGTCTTCTGCGGTGATGCTGCTTCAGACGATAACCTGTGTGCTGGCAGGTTACGGGTTTGCAAGAATCAAGTTCAGAGGCAGCGGTTTTCTGTTTGCTGCCGTAATCTTCACCATTTTGGTGCCTTCCCAGACGATCATGATTCCGCTCTATCTGAATTTTAAAAATTTTGACGTCATGGGCTTGATCGAACTGTTTCGCGGCAGTCCGGCTAATCTGATTAATACGTATTGGCCGTTTCTGATCTCTGCAGCACTCGGAATGGGCGTGAAAACAGGTTTGTATGTTTACATTTTCCGCCAGTTCTTCAGAGGTATTCCGCGTGAGATTGAAGAGGCGGCATACGTGGATGGCGCAGGATATTTCAAAACGTTTGGACGTATTATTTTGCCGAATGCGATACCTTCCATGGTTACGGTCATGCTGTTCTCGTTCGTATGGCAGTGGAATGACTCATTCTTCACCAACATGTACCTGAACGAACCGAAAGTCATGTCGTCGATGATGTCGTCCTCCGGATTTACGATTGCTACGTATCTGACAGGCGGGGGGCAGGCCGCGGCATCCTATACGCAGGATCCATTTTTCATGTCCATGATGATGAATACAAGTGTACTGATGGCGATTCTGCCGCTTATTATCATCTATCTGTTCGTGCAGCGTCACTTTGTTGAGAGTGTGGAACGTTCAGGGCTTGTAGGATAAGAGCAGACGGAACAGGTCACGAACTGCTGATTTTACTTGTTAATTTGTAAGGTCATTGAATTGAGAGGAGGCTGTCTGAGTAGTATATGGCAGTCTCTAATCGGTTTCTATTTCACTACAATGCAGCGGCTCGCTGGTACAGATGTTAAATAAGTAGATTCGAAAAGAGGAGGATGAGAGATGCAGGGAGATAAGCATGTATCCGAAGTGAAGCTGGATGCACAAGTCAGGATCAATGGGGAGACATGTTATCAGAGTGTAGACAATTTTGGTGCGTCGGATGCGTGGTCGATGGAACCGCTCGGGAAACACTGGAGCGAGGAGAACAAAGTACAGATTGCCGATCTGTTATTTTCCAGAGAAAAAGGAATCGGGTTGTCCGCTTGGCGCTTCAACATAGGCGCAGGCTCAACAGAATCGGATCAGGATCAGATTCCTGACCCGTGGAGACGGGTAGAGGCTTTCAAAATGTCGGAGGAAGATGAATATGATTGGAGTAAACAATCGGGTCAGCAGTGGTTTCTTCAGGCTGCCCGTGAGCGGGGCGTCGAAACACTCATTGCTTTTGTCAACAGCCCTCCGGTTTGGATGACCAAAAATGGTCATGCGCAGCCTGATCCTGAAGTTGGTTCAACCAATCTGAAGCCAGGTTATGAAGGGAAGTTCGCCGCTTATCTCATTGATGTGTTAGAGCACTTCAAGCAAAATGGGGTTGCCTTCGACTACATCAGTCCCATTAATGAGCCGACCTGGGATTGGAATCAGGCTTGGCAGGAGGGGAATCGTTACAATAACGATGACCTGAAGCAGGTGATTCTCGAACTGTACCGCCAGCTGCAGCAGACGGAGCTGCAGACGCGGATCAGTGCACCAGACGGTGTGGAAATCACGTCGCTGCTGGACGATGAATATTATCGTCAATTCGCGGGCAGCGGCACGTATTCCAGCGGAGCTAACAAGCTCGGGACAGGGAAGTATCGTGAATACATAAAGGACATGATCGGTGATCCCCGGGTGAAAGAAGCCATAGGAAATAAGATCGCTTCCCACTCATACTGGTCTGACTACAGCAATCCCGGGGACGATCGGTTGGTTAGACTGAGGAAGCTGCTGTACACCAACCTGAAACATTATGATGAAGAGAGCAAGTACTGGGTAACGGAATACTGCATTCTGGGCGATTATGGTCCTGGACGTGATTTGGGTATCGAGCCTGCGCTGCATGTTGCGAGAACGATTCATTTTGATCTTGTGGAAGCGAGTGCAGCTGCTTGGCAGTGGTGGACTGCAGTTTCCAAAGTAGATTACAAGGATGGATTGATCTATACGAACTATAAGGAAACTGGCGACGAGCAAAATATACTGACTTCTAAAATGCTGTGGGTGCTCGGCAATTACAGCAGATTCATTCGGCCTGGCGCGAAGCGAGTAGACTTAACTGGGCTTGGTGAAGAAGCGGACAGCGGATTGCTCGGCTCGGCCTATATCCATGAGGGAGAACAGACAGTCACAGCTGTTTTTGTGAATCACGGTGAACAGGACAAGTGTATTCAGGTTAACCTTCATCAGCTGGGTTTGAGAGGCCCCATTATCACGATGGAGTCCTATGTGACGAATGCAGAATTGGATCTAAATTGTCAGGAGAGGATTACAGCTGCGGAAGAAGAGCAGTCTTTTATTGTCAATATTCCGGGGAAATCCGTTGTGACCCTCACTGGCTGTGCATAAAAAATAGAGAGTAAAGAGTAAAGAGTAAAAGTATAAGTAAAAGTTAAAGTTTAACACCAATCGTCACATCATGAAGCTGGGTAGAAGCAGCACTGCGTATTGAACCGTATTTGTCATGGTTTTCTAAATGATTAATGATTAGAGTGTTTATATAGACGTTATGTCCAGTAAAAAAAGAAAGGAGCATGGTGAGCTCCTTTCTATGTTATGCCTGTTTAGGCTCCATCAGCATGATATGACATTCGCTCTCGGCAGAAGGTTTGATTTCAAGTCCCTTTGGAACCACAAACATTTCGCCCTTGGCAATTTTCACTTGACCCTCACGCAGATCAATGATCATTACTCCATCAAGCACAACGAATAATTTATCTGTTTCTTCATGAGCATGCCATTCGTATTCTCCGATCATTTTGACGAGTTTAAATTGATAGTCATTCATCTCACCAATATATTTTGGAGACCAATATTCCGTAATTTTAGTTCGTTCCTCCATCGGTTTTATAATTTGATACTGCATCATCATTCCTCCTTCTGTTATCTAGACTTTCTGTCTGTTCATTGAAGTTCTCTAAGCTTGTCTATAAGTATACGAAGCTCTTCCTTCATTTCAAATGGACGGCTGCTGAAGTCAGGATGGATTATTGATGAATCTTTGACGATATACGGCAGGAGAACAGCCCACAAGTTTCTTGAACACTCTGCTGAAATAATATGCATCATGAATACCAACAGCTTGTGCAATATGATGTATCGCTTCTTGGCTCGTAAGCAGTATCTTTTTGGCCATCTTGATACGGTATTGGGACAGATATGCTGCCGGACCCATACCCGAATGTTTGGTGAAGACGTACGAGATCCGGTTGCGATTAACACCAAACTGTTCTGCCAGTGATGAAGTGGTATGATTTAAATAATAGTTTTCATGGATGTAACGGGAGATCTGCTCAAACAAGGTAGAAGAGTCAGATTTGGTTTGTCGATGTACAGCAGACACGAGGGTTTCATTCAGTACATCACGAAATAACATTTCCGTTTGAAACTTCGAAAGACCTCCACGCTGATTATACACTTGCCAGAGCTGCATAATCAGTTCTGTAAGGCGAGGGGATTGCCCCGTTGGTAATTCAAAATGCTGGTTGGAAAAGCTTGATCCTTCAAGCGCTGAACCATACGTCTCGTATAAAACAAGAATGTATTCCCAGTGGGTGTTGTGGAATGTTTTTTTAGCCAGTTTCATTCTGGCACCACCGTGAACGACTTTTCCCGGCGAAAGAATATAAGGCATCTCATTAAATTGGAATTGGATCTTTCCTGTGAGAGGAAACACAAATCCGGGATAAGAATCTGTGTAGTCAGCGTGCGGCACGCCAGGGATTCGGGCATACCGATAGATTCCTTTAACCTGAAAAGGAGTATGAGCAAAATGCTCTGCTAGTTGATTAACGTCTATGTTCACATGACCTGCCCCGTTTCAAATGTGCTTAGCGTTTACTTCTGGAGTAATGGTGTGATACTGCTTCCACATTATTGATAATCATTATCAATGTCAAGCGGAACGGAATGATCATTTTGTAAACAGGAATGATACGAAGGGAGCGAGGCAGGCCTTCTTATGCTATAAACGATAAAAATAAAAAATAGGAAGCTTATCCTATTTTTAGATAGTGAAGTTGGTACAGTATAGGAGGGGATGATGAGCATCTGGAAAAGGACTACGGAGAAGGGATAACAGTTAAACCCCGAATTGCTGCAGGTGATGATCCAAATGTTTGTAGATTCCTTGACCCCACTGCTCGGCGGTTAATTTCCCGAAGAAAGGATGGGGGTGGCGGGAGCATTGTGCCCGGCCGTTTACTTGAAAAGTGGTAATCTGCTGTTTCAGTTTTTCTTTCTCTGTCCCAAACACTCGATCATCATCCACAACGATCGTCGGAATTGTCGACATATTATGCGGTAATGGCTTTTCATTATAGAACATCGGCTTGGCAAACCGCCCAACAAGTCTTCCAAGCAGTCCTCTAGGCGGAAACGTGTTCCCTAAGGGAATATCATGAAAAGCGGAGCAGTGAGCCAGCATTTGAGAAACCTGCATCGTTCCCCATTCAGGTGCGGCATCTTCCTTAAGCTGATCAATACGCGCAGTAATTGCAGCTGCATGCACGGGATTAAAAATACTTTTCACAGGAGCACCCCTATTCTTCACGAAATGATGCTGCTAACCGGATTGATTCCATTATTAATAGATTTATTCTCTTATGTTCAAGAATAATAAGATATGGTAAGTTTAGTCAATATAAAATAAAACAAAGCTGATAGTCATGGGAGGCTGCTGGAATGGAAAACAAGGAAACGTTTAATTTTGTAGCAGGTGAATATGATCGGTACAGACCCGTTTATCCAAGTGCGATGTTTGATGACATTTTTACATACCTGCAGATGAACAAAGAAGATCCTATACTTGAAATCGGATGTGGAACGGGACAAGCGACAGGCGGATTAGTGAGCAAGAATTATACGAACATTACCTGTATTGAACTCGGCAGTAACCTCGCAAAGTTCACCGCAGACAAATTCAAGGCATATCCCTCGATCCAAGTGATTAACACTTCTTTTGAGGACTGGAATAACGAAGGAAAGCAATTTCAACTAATCGTATCAGGAACAGCCTTTCACTTCATTGATCCTGAAATAGGTTATCGTCGTGCTTGGGAACTGCTTGAGAATACAGGGGGGATTGGCCTTTTTTGGACGATTCATGTACCTGGCTTTGATCAGCTGCACAACGAAATTCGTTCCCATTACGCAGCACTGGCTCCTCATCTCGATGATGCCCGGTATCCATCACCTGATGAAGTCATTCAGGAGCGCAGACAAATGACAGAGCAATCCGGTTGGTTCACGGATATTGTCGTTAAGGAGTACAACTGGACTCAGTCTTGTTCAAGTGAGGAGTACGCTGCGCTGTTAAATACTAATTCTAAGCATCAGCAGCTTTCTGAGGAAGTTCGGGGTTCACTACTGGAGCGAATCAAAAATTCGATTGATCATGCAGGTGGGACGATAGATAAACAGCACAAGGTTGCTCTTTTCCTGGGAAAGAAGAAAGTATAGATATATTAATTTCTGTACCATTCCAAATGAAGAAGGAGAGAGAAATATTATGAGTGATCAGCGTTCAACATATAATATTCAAACAGCCGTATTAGGTTTTGAGGAGGAATTGGAAAGGTTAAGGATGCAGGCAGTCATGGGATGGTCCAAAGAATTCCGGAACTTAGAGTGGTATGGTTTGAAAAATGGGATGCGCGTATTAGAGGTTGGAAGCGGACCTGGTTACATCACAGAGCAATTGTTGAACAGCCTGCCGCACAGCGCAATTACTTCGCTGGAGATTGATCGTTCTTTACAAGCGGAGGCCAAAGAACGACTGAAAGATGTCCCCACTGAGCGATTGCAGTTTGTGGAATCTTCCATCTATGAGATGGAGCTGCCTGATCATTCTTTCGATTTTGTCGTGGCAAGACTTATCTTCCTTCACTTGAACAATCCTGCCGAAGCTGCACAGGAGATACTGCGCGTACTGAAGCCTGGCGGCCGCCTTGCCATTATTGATGTGGATGATGGCATTTTTGGAGCGGTAAATCCGGATGTACCGGCTCTCCACACGGTATTAATGAAAATTTCGGACTATGTTTCACAGCATGGCGGGAATCGTTTAATTGGCAGAAGCCTGCCGCGGCTGCTTTCCGAGAATGGTTACGTCGATGTTGACATCGATGCTGTGCTGCAGCACAGTGATGTACTGGGCATTGAAGGTTTCAAACATCAGTTTAATCTCGATCGTTTTATACATTTTGCTGACAAAGGGATCATCAGCGCGGAGGAGTTCGCCCAGCTGCAGCAGGCCTCCGAAGCAATCAATCACTCGCCTGAAGCCTATGCCATGATGAATTTCATAACCGCCTGCGGCATGAAGCCGCTATAAAAAGGAGGATCAGGATGAATATCATTCATGCTTTTCAAGATACAGTAGTTCGAGGGGATCATAGGGGCATGATCGACTTATTGAAAAAATATGAACAATCCAGCAAACTGTCTGTTAATGAACGCGGATGGGTATATTGGAATGTTTCAGACGGCTATGCCTTGTTAAGAGAGCCGGAGCCGCTGTACGCTAATCACCGGGCCTTTTTCGAATGGGGCAAAGAATACCTTGCCCCCGAACAGCTGCACTGGATCGTTTCCGATTCAACGCAAGCGCTATCATTGTCTCTAGGTCATTATTTTGATTATTGGATTGACTGGTATCAGTATGCTTGTACTCATGCACCAAAGCTGGAATGTAACCGGGGTGTTCGATTTGAGAGCCACCGGGCATTATGCGGGACCTTCTGGGTATTAGAGAGGTACAGTGCGATGGCCGATGCACTGGAAAACATGAAACAGCTCATTGAAGAAGATGAGCTGTGGTCCAATATTCTTTTTGCCCGGATTACATATTACAAACAGCGTCTGGCTTATCTGTATCATTCAAGTGATGATGAAAGAGCTGAAGCGGATCTGCTTCTGGATGAGACAATGCATTTGGTAGACAAGATCGACTGGTCTTTATTAAAGCCGGTCAAAGACAATCATATTATAGGCAGCTGGGAAGACCTTAACACTGCAAGAAACTCAGAGAGAGATATCCATATTGCTTTAAATAATCTGGCATGTATTCTGGCAGATATTAATAAGACCGGGCAAAGTGTGAAATTGTTTAGACAGCTGCAGGACAGCGGGTATGCCTTGAATGGATATGCTTTTTCCAAGTATATATATGGAGTCTGGAAGGCGGAAGGGACGAGAGCGGTTCAAAAAACGTTAGCTGCCAATGATCATAAAATCTCTGAGCTTATGCAGCACAGCCCTGTACTCTCTGAGCTTAAAGATCAGCTGGGAGTCTAACCAGAAGCGAACTTCTGTCAATATGAGGAAGTAAGAAAGAAGGAATGGCTGCGAAGATTAAAATGGACCCTGCAGACCAGCTTTGGCTTGAACTAATGGCAAACATGCTTTGATTTGAGACGTTGAAATGGTTTGAATTCCCTGAAAGGAGTGATGTGGTATGAGACGGCAGTTGAATACGTGCATAAGAAAACATTCAGGAGGAATTTCAAATGACTATTCAGGTAAGACCTGTTTCGACGGATGATTGGTTTGCTTGTACCCGGCTGGAGGTAAGTGAAGAACAGAAAAAATGGTTCCCGGCACCGGTTGTTTACTGGATGGCTGAATCCAGATTTGTTACAGACTTTCATCCCATGGCAATCTATAAGGACTCGAATCTGGTCGGTTTTGCAGTGTACTCTGATCAGGTGCATGACGCGGGAGACTACTGGCTTCCAGCTTTGATGATCGACAGCAAGTATCAGGGCAGAGGATATGGAAAAGAAAGCCTCCTTGCTTTGGTGCAGTGGATGCAGAGGACATTGAACTGCGAACGCATTATCATTGGACATAGACCTGAGAATCGGGCTGCAGGTGCGTTGTATGAATCCTTTGGCTTCCAACGTGTAAGTGAAGAGCTTATCGATGGTGAGGTGGTTCGAGCCTTCCGCTGTCGTATATAAACAGCTGAATAACAGTTCTGAGGCTGATGATATCACATGGGATAGGTTTTTAGAAAGGAGAGTCAGGCGAAGATGAAATTGTTCAAAAAGCTGACCTTCTGGTTTGTGCTTTTCTCGCTGCTGGTGTGTTTCAACAATCTATCCGGTAATGATGATAAAAATATTTTGATTTATTTGACGAATCCAATGAATTCCCTGCTAAACGGATGGCTGACTCACATCAATACGAACCCGGAAACAACGTACTTGTTTAAGCCGCTCATTTGTGGATTGCATCTGCTTTTTTGGACCGGACTGGGTCTGGTCATCGATACGTTAATAAAGAAGGATAAGGCGAGAAGACAATCGGGGAGGTAACGACGATGGCTCGTATATATGGAGAACGAATCGTACTCAGAGAATACCAGGATGACGATCTGCAGTATATGAGACAATGGGTCAACGACCCGGACATTACTGCAAATTTATCAGACAATTTCTTGTACCCTCATTCGAGTTATGAGACCGAGTCCTTTTTTCAAACGATGGCTCAGGGGAAGGCCGCTAATAAAAGTTTTGTTATCGGAGCGAGAGAATCACTTGAATATATAGGTCAGATTGACCTGTATAAAATAGATTGGAAAAATCGTTTTGCTTCGTTAGCTATCGTGATTGGAAGAAAAGAGTATTTGGGCAAAGGATACGGCAGCGAAGCGATCCGCATGCTCCAGAAGTTCGCTTTCGAAGAACTCAATCTGAATCGCTTGGAACTTGAAGCGTATGAGTATAATCAGTCGGCTCATAAGTGTTATGTTCAATGCGGATTTCAAGAAGAAGGCCGCTATCGGAACAAAATATATAAGAGTGGAACATATCGGGACAGCATCGTGATGAGTATTTTGAAGCACGAATATGAACATCGACTGCATACAGAAGCTCTGTCTTAATCTGGATCAGCATCGAATATCAACCTAAAACTTAAATCTCAGTATCCATCTCAATATCTGTGTCCATATTAGTTTAGTACCGCTTGACAGCCTTAGGGCTGCAAAGCGGTTTTTTTGTTTCCGGCATGCCGCCATATGAAATTCTTTCTTTCATTTGCAACAATTGTGATCAACAATACAGCAATATTGTTCAGATTAGTTCGAAATAACTGTGATACAATTCATTGTAAAGCGCTATCATTTTAAATTATTAAACTATATTGCTATTTATATTCTGAGAAGGGAGATCTTTATGAATGTTAACCATACACACCCCGACGAATATGGCACTGCAGGAAAATGAAGTTTATGTGCGCTCGGAAGCAGACAATTTTCAGGATGAATGGCCTGTTCACACGCATAACGGGTATGAGATTCACTATTTTATCCAAGGGGATGCGACCTTTCTAATCGGTGATCGAATCTACAAGCCGAAGCCCGGAGACATGTTCATATTTAAAGGAGGCGTACCCCACCGGATTAACCCTTCTAGAGAGATTGTATACAAGCGGAGCTTTGTTAATTTTACGGAACTGCTGCTGCTCGACCTGCTTGAACTTAGTCAATTGGATAATCTGATATCCATATTTCACCATCCAAACGGACTATTGGTGCACTGGTCCCTTGAAGAGCGCGAGTACATTACCAATACATTTAAGGGAATTAAAGAGGAAATGGATGCCCGCAGCGCGGGATGTAAAACTATGGTGAAACTGATCCTTACGCAGCTGCTGCTGCGGATTTACCGGAAAATGAACAGCGAGCAGTCCGTTGATCCCATCTTACTCTCATCACAGAAACAGACCAGTGTAAGCCGGGTTCTGCATTATCTAAACCAGAACTATGCGGAGAATGTTTCACTCGATGAGCTGTCCAAAACACTGCATTTGAATAAATACTACATTTGTCATTCTTTTAAAGAGACGACGGGATATACCATCAGCAATTATGTCATACGCAAAAGGGTGGCAGAAGCCAAAAAGCTGCTGCTGTCGACGGATGCATCGATTTTGGCGATCTCCGAGACATTGGGCTTTAATACCCCTGTGTATTTCAGCAGAGCTTTTAAACAATATGTGGGGGTTTCACCACAGTTGTTTCGTAAAAACGAACTGCTTAGCGCAGTGAAAAACCACTAATTCCTCTCAAGGAGATGTTGATATGAATAGAAAAATGAAGTTTAAAATACGCATCAGTGTTCTATTAACTGTAGTGCTCATGATGCTGACTGCTTGCGGTAATGCAGGTAACAACGCAAATGGAAAAGGGGCTGCTCTCGATTTCTTATGGTTCTCTGATGGAAAAGAAGGAGAAGTGATCAAAGAAATCATTAAAGAATACGAGCAGAGCGGCAGCAATGTGAAAATCAATCTGATTGAAGTCGGCTTCAAGGATGTCCAGACCAAATTGAAAACGATGTTATCAGGTGGCAAGCCGCCTGCCCTGGCCCGGGTGACGGATACGGGATCTTTTGCAAATCAGGCAGTTGATCTCACCCCTTACGTGGAGAACGTGGAACAATTCCAGGATCAATTTATTGACTCTCTCAAACCTTATTATGTTATGGATGGCAAATTGGCAGCAGCGCCGATGGATGTCACGGCAAATGGATTGATATATAACAAAACGTTATTTGATAAAGCCGGTGTCAAAGTACCCACTTCTCCGGAAGAGGTATGGACGTGGGATGAATATATCGCTGCATTAAAACAGGTGATGGACAAAGGTGGAGCACGATATGGAATGGTTTGGGATGTCACTCCACATCGGTGGTCCACGCTGCTGTACCAGCATGGCGGAAGCATCTTAACGGAGGATGGCAGTGCGGCAGCGATTAACAGTGAGGCAGGAATCCGTTCCATGGAGATGTTCAAGCAGCTTCATCAAGAGGGGATCATGCCTGATTCGGTATGGCTGGGTGGAGAGAATCCGAATAACTTGTTCCGTTCCGGTACGGTAGCAGCTCACTGGGCTGGCAACTGGATGATCAGCAATTACAAGGATATTACCGACTTCGAGTGGGGCGTGACCTACATGCCCAAAGGAACACAGCGTTCTTCCGTTCCGGGCGGAAAGTTTCTTATGGCTTTTAAGGGAAGCGGACAGGAGCAGCAGGCTGCCGAATTTATCGAATATTTAACGTCCAAAGAAGTAAATTCCAAATATAATCAGGAGTCGCTCTTCATGAGTCCGCGGAAGGACAGTGCTGCTTTGAATTATGAATTTGGGAAGGACATGTTTGAAATGTTCTCGGACGAGTTGAAAAACAGTTCGCCGCTTGCAGCGAACGACTGGTCCAGACAGACGCTGATCTCCAAAATTTCAACGGATTTGAAAAATCATATTATGGACGTGTTATCCGATAAAGCAGCTCCACAGGAAGCACTGGATCAGATGGCTAAGCAGATTAATGAAGCCATTGGCAGTCAATAAAATGCTAGGCCGGACTCAAGCCAAACATAAAGCCACATACAAAACATAAAGTCACATCGGAATCACATAAGGAGGCTTGACAGTTCCAGTTAAGCCTCCCTCTCATAATGAAGTCATAAGGAAGGAGCACGCAGATGAGTGAAAGACAACGATCCAATCATAAAACATTGGCAGGACAGAACAGGAAGCTCGTCATCGCTCCATATCTGTTTATACTTCCCAATCTCTTGATCTTCAGCACCTTTATCGTATTTCCATCGTTATTGGGCTTGTACTATTCTTTTCATGTCTATGATGGACTGAATCCGATGAAGTTCAATGGACTGGACAACTATCTCAAGATATTGACAGATCGGGAATTTTGGTCAACGATCGGACGAACTGGCGTCTATGCCGTCATAGTTGTTCCGCTCATTTATGCGGCGGCTCTAGGCATTGCCCTGCTGCTTGCGCGCGAGATTCGAATGCGCGGATTCTTCAGAGCCATATTTTACTGGCCAACGATGATTTCTTACATCATCGTAGGTTTGACCTGGAAGTGGATTTTCGGAGATTCATTTGGCATTCTGAATCATCTGCTCACGATGGCAGGTGCGGAGCCGGTAGGTTTCTTAACGTCATCGTTTTGGGCCAACACAGCTGTAATTATTGCGACAGTATGGTCACGCGCGGGCTTTTTCATGGTCATTTTCATCGCAGGCCTGCAGGCAATCCCTACAGATTATTATGAGGCTGCCCGCTTGGATGGAGCGACAGGTTCGAAAGTGTTTCGTTACATTACGCTCCCGCTTCTGAAGCCTACGAGTTTACTTGTTGTTATGCTTTGTCTCATTGATGCGTTCAAGGCATTTCCACTTATGTTTGCGCTTACAGGCGGTGGGCCAGGCAAAGAGACAACGTTCATTGTTCAATACATTTATGAGATTGGTTTCAACAGGCAGGAATTGGGTCTGGCCAGCGCGATGTCCGTGATTCTGTTTATTCTCATTGGTGGGTTCTCGGCACTTCAATTCCGTTTATCGAAAGGAGGAGCTGTCTGATGGTCATGAAACCTATAGCCAAAATTACAATCTACAGTTTGTTAAGTGCGGCCGCAGTATTGTGGCTCCTGCCTGTGCTGTGGGTGGTGATCTCTGCCCTGAAGACGAATAGCGATCTGTACAGTTTTCCTCCCAAGTTATGGCCGGATCCAGTCACCTTCGAACATTTCAAGGAGGCTTTCAAAAAAGGCGATTTCGGTTTGTATTTTATGAATAGTACCATCGTAACGCTGTCCTCAACGCTGCTGCTGCTCCTGATCAATTCCATGGCTGGTTTTGCACTCGCGAAGTATCGATTCCGGGGAAGCTCGATTATATTAATTGCATTCATCTCAACACTTATGATTCCGATTGAGGTTATCATGATTCCCATCTTCAAAGTGCTGAGTGCACTTGGTTTATATAACAGTCTGCTTGCAATCATTATCCCGCCTGCAGCCACACCGACAGGTGTGTTCCTTATGCGCCAATATTTGCTGACCGTACCCGATGAGCTGCTGGAAGCGGCACGCATGGATGGAGCAGGAGAATGGAAAATTTATTGGAGCATTATTCTGCCTATAGCCAAACCGATCCTTGCCGTACTCGCCATCTTTTCTTTTATGTGGAGATGGGATGACTTTGTATGGCCGTTAATCGCTATTAGCGATCCATCCAAATATACGATCCAGCTTGCGCTCTCTAATTTTATTGGTGAATACAACGTGGATTGGGGAAGCCTGCTTGCAATGTCCGTCATCACGATGCTTCCGGTATTGATTGTTTTTATGGTTTTCCAGCGTTATTTTGTCAGCGGCATGATTACTTCAGGAATGAAAGGATGAGTTGAATGTTAGAATCTACCCGCAGCGGGATGCACACTTTGAATTACAAGCCAATGAAAATAGGCAGCAGTCAGGTCATTAATCACTGGATAACCAGCGGGATCTATACAGAGCCTGTAGCCTTTGTTCCAACTACAATGGAGGGAGATATTAATGATTGGCTTATCGATGGTTTTGCCATTCATGAGAACCCGTGCAGGCAGGAATTTGTTGAAATGAGGAGATCGCAGGCTGCGCCCCGGTTTTTTGAACAATGGAGTGAGTTTCCGAGCCCGGGAGACCCATTCAATGGAGTGAAAGCTAAGATGCCATGGGAGATTTATTCTCCCTGGGGCAATCCGCGAGTAGAGAAATCAGGATTCTGGTTTGTACCCACCCATCTGCGCAGTTATGCGGCGACACGTCTCGTCTCTCCGACCGGCCATAAGGCTTCATTCCGGATCAAAACGTACGGAAGTCTCTCCTTGTGGATCAATGGAGAACAGGTGACTGACTTTGCGCCGCTCGTTCGCAACCAGGAGCAGGAGATTATTATAGATGCTGAGCTTTCCGCAGGAATCAATGAAATCTATGCCTGCTGGGAGGACCTGGCCGAGCGAGATACGATGTATGCCTTTGCGCTCGATTATCTTGGCAATGAAGAACTGCATATTTCGCTGCCTATTGCTTCTCATTTAGTGGAGCCTGTGCAATCCGCAGAGCGTGCCTTGGAACAGGCTCATTTTCCCTCAGATCTCTTTCGGGGCGAGCAGATTAAGCTTAGACTTCCGCGTCCTCTGCCAGATACCGTTAGAGAGATAGATATCCAGTATGGGAACTTCTTTGATGGCACTGAAAACAAGACGATACAGATCGCTGAGAAGGAGAAAGATCTGGTTCTGGGCCATACCAATGAAATAGGCCATCATTACGTGTACTTCACGCTGACCATTTCAGTTTCAAACGTAACACTGACGAAGAAGTTCGGCTGTCAATCCTACGATACCGGTTATGATGAGGCTGCTCTGGAAGCTGCGGATATTGAAGCTCGCAAATCTCTGGCTCTGCGATGTATTGCCGAGAAGGGCAGTCCTAACATTCATACGGCGATTGCCATGTTAAAAACCAATGGTAATAGGCAGGAAGCGGAGAAGATGCTGCTTGAAGGTGTAGAAGGCATTGAGCAGCGGAAGGATTGCAGTGATTTTTATCTGGTCGGGTTGTTTCGCCTATGGAGAGATGAACGAAACAGCGGTTTGTTCAGCGAGTCGTTCTGGAATCGGGTAAAAGCGAGTATTTTGAACTATCGATACTGGATTGACGAACCCGGCGATGATGTCATGTGGTTCTTCAGCGAAAACCATGCGCTGTTGTTCCACACGAATGAGCTGTTAGCGGGACAGCTGTTCGGGGAAGAAGTGTTCACGAACAGTGGTGAATCCGGTGAAGTACACCGTCAAAAAGCAGAACAGAGGCTTGCCTTATGGTTTGAGCGCTTCATGGATGAAGGCTTGGCAGAATGGAACTCCAGCGCATACATTCCGATTGATGCCGTCGGACTGCTGCATATCTATGAATTTGCACACAATGAACAGCTCCGGCAGCAGGCGAAAAAGGCAATGGATTTGTTATTTTATTATATAACGGTGCAGATGCATCAGGGTGTGATGTCTACAACGTTCGGCCGCAGCTATGAGAAGGAACTGCTGGGAAGTTATGCTGCGGGAACAACTTCCATGTGCTGGATCGGTTATGGAGTCGGTCATGTCAATAATTATTCGATCAGCAATGTGGCGCTAAGTTTATCCGATTATATTCCTCCAGCGGCATATCAAGAGCATCTGACGCTTGGGGAAAATCAGCAGCTGACGTTCACCAATCAGCAGGGTAAGGGAGGGTACGCCAAGCTCTATCATTATCGAACAGCGGAATATGCCCTGTCTTCCATTGTAGGCTTTCGAGCAGGCAAGCCGGGGTATCAGGAGCATGTCAACCACCTGTCTCTATCGCCTGAAGCGCAGGTCTGGGTGAATCATCCCGCCGAAATATACAAGCATGGAGATGGCCGCCCTTGCTTCTGGGCCGGGAATGGCATCCTTCCCAATGTTGTGCAGCATGAGGGCATAGCTCTGATGATGTTTGATATTCCGGCAGATCAGACTGCGGATTGGACACATGCTTATTTTCCGACGAGCTTTTTCACAGAGTGGGTGAAGCATGAGAACTGGGTTTTTGCCCGTCTGAATAAAGGATATGCGGCTCTCTATTCAGCTAACGGGATGAGTATGGAGAAGAACGGTGTAACGAGAGAGCGTGAGCTTATTTCTCATGGATTGCGTAATGCCTGGATCATAAGAGCAGGAAACGAACAGCAATTCGGATCATTTCATGCTTTTATCAACCAAGTTCGTTCGGCAGGCCCACAATTCGACAGTACTTCTCTGACGCTCAGCTTGACTGATCCTGTATATGGTTCGATAGAGTGGGGAATGAACAAGCCTTTTCTTATTCAAGGAGAGGAAATCATACATGGCGGTTACGGAGTAAGGGGACAGCTGCAGATCCAGAACATGACGCGTTGAAGTCTGCGTAATAAATCTAGGGAGTGAGGGCTAACATGCTGAATCAAGAACTGCTTCTGGAGAAAATAAGCAAAGTATCCGATGCGATGAAATCGATGAAAAACACAAGTATCAATGAACAATTTCCCATTGGACTAATCGACATCCATCTATGGGAATGGCCGCAAGGGGTTGGACTTTACGGCCTTCTTCAGCTCTATGAAACGACCCAAGATGCTGAGGTGCTGCGTTTTCTTGAATCTTGGTACGATGCAAGACTGAAGGAAGGGCTGCCCGAAAAAAATGTAAATACCTGCGCTCCGCTTCTCACTTTAATGTCGCTAAGCCAGCTGACCGGGAACAAGGAATACGAACGTGTCTGTGAAGAATGGAGCAGCTGGATTATGGAGGAACTGCTGCGAACCGGAGATGGTGCGTTTCAGCATATGATTACGGGGGATGCCAATGACGGTCAGATTCTGATTGATACGCTTTTTATGACAGTGCTGTTTTTGGCCAAAGCAGGGGTGCACTTCAAGAAAGCATCGTATGTAGAAGAGGCCAAGCGGCAGTTCCTTGTGCATATTAAATACCTATACAATAAAAAAACAGGGCTGTTCTATCACGGCTGGGATTTCAATGAGCATCATAACTATGGTGCGGTTCATTGGGGAAGAGGTAATGCGTGGTATACGGCTGGAGTTATGGATTTCCTCCATATCATTCCCATCGAAGACGGACTGAAGGCTTATCTTCTGGATACAGCGACGGCGCAGGTCAGAGCACTTAGCAAACTGCAGCATGAGGACGGGATGTGGCACACGGTGCTGGATGATCCTGATTCGTATAAAGAAACCTCGGCAACGGCTGCATTCGGGTACGGTATTCTGAAGGGAATCCGTTATGGCTACCTGGATGAGTCCTATCGGAATACCGGTATGAGAGCACTTGAAGCCGTGCTGCGGCAGATCGATACGACTGGAGTTGTACAGCAGGTATCATACGGAACTCCTGTAGGGCAGGATGCTGCGTTTTATAAAGAAATACCGATCAGTCCAATGGGTTATGGACAAGCACTTACGCTTTTTATCCTGATTGAGGGACTGCGTGCTCCAGAAATCGATAATGGATGAATCTTGTGTCAGGAAATGATGAAGTAAAGGATGAAACGGTACCCCATAGAGTGGACTCTTTAAGGTCGCTCTATGGGGTTTTTCTATTGATCTATTGGTTCTGGTTTGCCTCTGTAATTTCCGTTATTCCTGTATCCGTGAATTCCTCGATTTGAATTCCTTCAGCTGCACGGAGTAGTGCTTCGATGATTTCTGTTCCCCACACCCGCTCATTTTGCGAAATGACGGCTGACAGCTGCCCATTCAGCAGTCCTTTTTCACTGATCGGGCTGTCACCAAAAGCAATAAGATGCCGATTCAGACCTTTTGCTTTCCAGACGAGGGCAGAGGCTGAGACGGATATAAAATCCAGCCCAACGACGGCATTAAAATGGGGGTGGGCGTCAATCATGGATTCGATATCATTCACGGCTCGATCTTCGCTGCCCTGATTGTACTTGACCTCCAAAATTTCAATGTCGGTTTCACTGCGAATATAATCAACGAATCCGTTCAGCCGCTGCTGCAGACCCTGCATCTCTTCCAGACCGCTTTCGACCAGAATCATGCCTTCATCATGGAGCAGTCTTGTTGTGGTCATCGCGAACTGCTGCCCTGTACGATAGTTGTCTGCTCCGATATAGGCAGTCCGCTTGCTGGAAGGCGCATCGGATTCAAACGTGACAACAGGAATACCGGCTTCTCTGGCTTTGTTAATTGCAGGAGTGAGCGCGGCGGCATCTACAGGTGAAATGGCGATGCCGTCAACCCGCTGCTTGATCATGTTCTCCAAAATGCGAATCTGCTGCTCCGTACTCGCTTCATCGGGGGCATTCACGGCCAGCGTGATCTGATGTTTCTCAGCAGACTGCGCAGCATCCATCGTGATCATCTCGTAAGCCCTATGTGTCATCGGGTAGATCATTCCAAATGTTTTGTTTTCTGCAGGCCTTTCAGCGGGAGAAGCCGCATGAAGATTAATCTCTTTGGTCCTGGAATGCAGATCAACTGAACCGGAAGCTGCCATTGAACAAGAAGTTATGGTTAATGGAAGCAGCATCACAAGCATGAACAAGCAGGTCTGTTTGACTTTATTCATAACACGGACTCTTTTCTCTGATCTGATTGTGGTTCCTTGAATACGGTTGCCCCCTGCGTGCGGTATTCTTTCGGCGTAAATCCCGTTGTTTTTTTGAATATATTCGAGAAATAGTGCGGATCATTATAGCCAACCTGATAAGCAATCTCAAAGGTCTTGTTGTTCGTTGTTTTCAGCAGTTCCTTGGCCCTGCCGATTCTTACCTGAGTTAAGTACTCTGTGATTGTCTGACTGGTTTCCTGGCTGAAAATTTTACTGAGATGACTAGGGCTGATGCGTACATGTGCAGAAATCATCTTTAACGACACCTGCTCGTTATTATAATGCTGCGAGACATATGCTTTGACTTGATCAATGACATCACTGTATTTACCAGAGGATTCGGCTCTCCACTGCCATAATAGATTCAACAGTGAGCATAGATACTGCGTACAGCTTTCCCAGTTTGAAATCCTCTGAATGATCTGCTGCAGATTCCGGATATTTTCGTCTGGGTTGGCACTCGTTCGAAACAGCTGATTTGCGAGTCGAAAAGACTCAAGGGTTAGATCATTTAACAGATAGAAGCCATAGGATGAGGAATTCCAGTCAATCGACTGTAATGGAGCAGCGAATTCTTGTATAAAGCTGTGCACCAAATGCGGGTCGCCAATCTTCAGAAAATCAAGAAATCGACTGCGATCAAGCAAAATATGGGTTTTCTCATCCAGATGAAGTTCACGGAGCGAAGCTTTGTTCTGCTGGGTCAGACGGGCAAAATACTTGTCTTCATCCGCCTCCAGGTACGAAACATGAATCCCCTGCAGACGCTCCTGATTACTGCCAATACCGATAGTGATGCTGCAGTGGAACTGCTGTTCCAGTTCCACGCGTACCTGCCCTCGAAGCTGTTCCAGATAAGCCGTGATCCGATCCTCCGCATTGGATTTGAGCAGCAGCACCAGCTCGGTTCGGCTCCGAATGTAAGGAAGAAGTTCGACATGAGTGCCGCAGATGTCCTCAAGGACACGCCGTACTTTATTCAATAACAGCTCCGGATGCTGAGCATCATCCTGTGTTCTGATATCCACAATAGCGATGGTGTAGACTTTGGCTGAAAGAGGGAGCGAAAGCCGCTTGGCTGAATCGATGGCATCGGTTGTACCGATAAGTCCGCCGCATAGATCGGCAAGCAGCCTTTCTTTGGTCATCGTGAGGCTTGTCAGCTGCTGCTGCTCTTCATCGATTTTTTGGCTGACTTGATGCAAAATGTGAAGAAGATCTGCCCCGCTGACGGGTTTTAGACAATATTCGGTGACCCCCAGGCGGATGGCCTCTTGAGCATAACTGAATTCATCATGACCGCTCATAATAATAATCTTGATCCCTGGCTTCTGCCCCCGGACGATGGAGGCCAGCTCTAACCCGTTCATAAACGGCATTTTGATGTCGGTAATGAGAATATCAGGTGCCCATTCTTCGATTAAAGGCAGGGCAAGTTCCCCATCCGGTGCATCTCCGCAATAGTGAAAACCTTCCTTTTCCCAATCCACGCCGTTACGTATGTTTTCACGAATACCGATTTCGTCATCGACAATCATCACCTTTTTCAATGCCGAACCTCCTTGCTTTTTGGAATGCGAATCTTAAATGTACTGCCTTCCATATAGGTGCTGTCCATCTCAACACCGTAGGACGGGCCAAAATAGAGTCGAATCCGGTGATGCACATTGAGCAGACCGAATCCGCCTTCCTGTTCATTTCCCAGAAGCGAACGAGAGCCTGCAGGCTGTTCCAGTTCTTCTCTCAATTGGGCCAATCGTTCAGGGGTCATGCCGGCGCCGTTGTCCTGAACGGTAAGCACGATGCTCGTATCGTCAGCGTAACCTCCTATAGACACAAGCCCTTGACCACGTTTGTTCTTAATGCCATGGTAGATGGCGTTTTCAATCAGGGGCTGCAGCGTCATTTTCAGAATCGGATACTCCTGAAGTTCAAGATCTACTTTGATTTCGTATGTTAAAATGTCGTGATATCTCATCTGCTGAATAACCAGATAATTTCGGGCATGCTCCAGCTCGGTCTGGATGGATACCCAGTCAAAGCCTTTGTTTAGACTCAAACGAAAGAACCTGGAGAGGGCTTGAACCAGTTGGATCACACTTTCTTTTTTTTCGGCTTCGGCCATCCAGATAATCGACTCCAGCGTATTGTATAGAAAATGCGGATTAATCTGAGCCTGCAGCGTTCGCAGTTCAGCTATTTTGACTTGTTCATTTTCTTTGATGCTTTGGTCAATCAGCGTTTTAATTTTCTCCAGCATGATGTTGAAACTTTGCCCTAAGTCCGCAATTTCGTCCGATCCCGTGGGAGCAACCTTCACCTCAAGGTAACCGTTCGCCGCCTTTCGCATTTTATTCATCAGAATCTGAATCGGATGAATAAGCCGGTTGTTCAGGAAAAAGTACAAAGAAATAGCAAAGAATGCGCTTAATGAAACACTGATAATAATTAACTGGCGAATGCTGTTGGCCTCGGCAATAATCTCTTGAAAGGGCGCAGCCCCGATAATTTTCCACCCGGTCTGCTTGGACGTGCTGTATACGACAAACTGAGGTTTGGACCCTGCAGACAGATTAAAGCTGTCCTGCTGTGCGTGGAGAGGAAATGAGTTGATCTGGTTGATGATAGCCAGAGAAGCCTGGTCAGCAGCTGGTTTAAAAAGTGTTTGTCCATATTGATCATTAATATAAAAGAAACCCGAATCTTTGATAGTCGTTGTTCTCAAAAAATCATCAATGAATGCATCATTCATATCAATCACAATAAAGCCGATCACTTCGTGAGTAATGCGTTCTTTGACCGTAGATATAATTGAAAGCGCATTCTGTTTAGGGTATGCGAATCCATCCAACCGGTTGTGCTCGGCATAGGGTGCTGCATGAGGTATCCGCAAAATGGCATCAGGGTACTGGACCAGATACTGAAAATAGGGATTTCGAAGCGGGTTGCGCTCCAGCTTGAATACTCCTTTTCGTTCACTGAGCCCTTTGCCATAGAAGTTAACAAATGAAATATTGAGCACTTTGTCATATTTGTAGGTTTCCCGGTAGAGATTGTAGGTCTGCAGGATGGCTTTGGCTTCGGTATATGACTCGGATTGGGAGTACAAATACTGAAGAACTTGTGGATTTTTACCCAATTCCAGCAGCCGCTCGGTATCTTCGAACATGATGTCAATGTTTCTGGCAAGCTGATCCGCAGCCAGCTGTGTGGAGGCTTTGTTATGATTTGAAACGACAGTATAGGACTTTTGGTAAGATATCAATCCAACGATGATTAGCGGTACAGAGCTGAGGATGATGAACATGCTGAGTAATTTAAGCCTGAGGCTTGAAGCAATCCATTGAACAATTTTCAACATATTCCACTCCATCTGAAGGGATCAGGATCAAAAGGTAGCATTATTATAACATGAATTTGAACGATGGAAGCTCATCGCAAAATAGTACACGATAAACGAAAAAAATTACACATTTTCATAACATGTCCTCCACAATTACTAAATTATTACATAAATTCCGCATGACATTCCATGTCCGTGAACGTTGTAAGCGTTTTATAATGTGGTCACACCACATAAGGTGAACATAACAAGGGAGGATCACATGATGCGAAGCAAAAAAAAGTGGGGACTCACCATCGCACTGGCGATGGTTATGATGGTCAGCACAGCTTGTAACAGCGGTAATGGGGCAGCCGGCACAGATCCAGGTAAACCGGCAGGGGAAAACGGAAGTGCGCCGGCCAGCGCCAAAACGATCACACTCGGTTTCAGCCAGGTTGGTGCGGAGAGCGGCTGGCGTTCAGCGAACACCAAATCGATTCAGGATTCAGCCAAAGAAGCCGGTTATGATCTGAAGTTCTCGGACGCGCAGCAGAAGCAGGAAAATCAGATTAAAGCACTGCGTTCCTTTATTCAGCAGAAAGTGACGGTTATTGCGTTCTCTCCTGTGGTCGAGTCTGGTTGGGATACGGTCTTAAAAGAAGCTAAGGATGCAGGTATCCCTGTCATTCTGACAGACCGGGCTGTGGATTCACCGGATAAATCGCTGTACAAGACGTTTATCGGTTCTGACTTTGTAGAAGAAGGACGCAAAGCGGGACAGTGGCTGAGCGATCAATATAAGGATACACAGGAAGAGATCAATATCGTTGAACTGCAGGGGACAACGGGTTCTGCACCTGCGAACGATCGGCAGGAAGGTTTTATGGAGGTCATCGGTTCCAACCCTAAACTGAAAGTCATTGCCTCACAAACGGGTGACTTTACCCGTGCAAAAGGTAAAGAGGTCATGCAGGCCTTCCTTAAAGCCCATAAAAAAATCGATGTGCTTTATGCACATAATGACGATATGGCGCTGGGTGCAATTCAAGCAATTGAAGCTGCAGGATTGAAGCCGGGCGTAGACATTACCATTATCTCCGTCGATGCTGTGAAAGATGGCATGCAGGCAGCTGCCGATGGCAAAATCAATTTTATCGTGGAATGTAATCCACTTCTCGGACCTCAATTAATGGAAGCTGTTCAGGCCGTGGTGGACGGTAAAGAGATCGAAGCCCGCATCGTTACGGATGAAACGACCTTCACATCCGAGCAGGCCAAAGAAGCGCTCCCGACACGCGAATATTAATAAGTACAAGCGGTTAACACCGAAAAGTCATTTTTCGACCTGACTGTCGTAAATGACTTTTTTCTATCCGGTATCATTTTTCCGGCATGACTTTTTCATCTGATGAGTGCTTCGCTGTGCGATTTTGATATAAAGGGGAGGATTACATGGATGCTGTGCATGCACCCATACTGCAAATGACAGGCATCACCAAGCGTTTTCCAGGAGTCAAGGCACTCTCGAACGTCAGCTTTCGTCTGTTTCCAGGAGAGATTCATGCGCTGATGGGCGAAAATGGAGCTGGAAAGTCAACGCTGATCAAAGTGCTTACAGGCGTGTACTCGATAGACGAAGGCTCGGTGACCATGGACAATCATGTCCTTGTGATATCCGGGCCGCTTGAAGCTCAAAGAGCGGGAATCAGCACGGTGTATCAAGAGGTGAATCTCTGTCCGAACTTGACGGTGGCAGAGAATATTTTTATCGGGCGCGAGCCGATGAAGTTCGGCAGAATCAACTGGAAACAGATGAACCACGATGCGGAGAAACTTTTGCGGGAAAGATTAAATCTCGTAATTGATGTGAAGGCGCCTCTGCAGACGTATTCGGTAGCAGTACAGCAGCTCATCGCGATTGCAAGAGCGCTGAGTATATCCGCCAAAGTACTTATACTGGATGAACCGACATCCAGTCTGGATAAAAATGAAGTGCAGCAGCTGTTCCACATTATGCGCAAGCTGAAGAGTGAAGGGCTGGCTATTCTGTTTGTGACTCACTTTCTCGATCAGGTATACGAAATGTCCGACCGTCTGACCGTACTTCGCAATGGGGAGCTTGAAGGCGAGTACACTGCCGCAGCGCTGCCGCGTATGGAGCTCGTGCTCAAGATGATCGGCAAAGAGCTTGAGATTCTGGAGGAACTCCCCAAACAGTCGGGTGAAGGGAAACCGGAGACAGAGGAGGGCACAGACGCGGGTGAAGTCATGATCACGGCGACTGGACTGGGACGAAAAGGTGCCATAGAGCCGTTTGATCTGACAATTCGTAAGGGTGAAGTTGTGGGACTGGCAGGTTTGCTCGGTTCCGGTCGAACGGAAATCGCTCGTCTTATCTTTGGCGCAGATCGTGCGGATGAAGGCAGGCTGCTCGTCGCCGAGACCGGAAATACAGTAAAGTCGCCGCGGCATGCCATTGATCAGCACATTGCTTTCTGCTCGGAGAATCGCAAAACGGAAGGCATTATCGACGACTTGACGATCAGGGAAAACATTATTCTTGCGTATCAGGCGACACGGGGCTGGTCCAAACCGATTTCTCGTAAAAAGCAGGATGAATTGGCTGAGAAATATATCAACCTGCTGCAGATTCATCCTAAGAACCCGGAACAGCTGATCAAAAACCTGAGTGGCGGCAACCAGCAAAAAGTACTGCTTGCACGTTGGTTATTGATGAACCCTGATCTGTTGATTCTTGATGAGCCCACACGCGGCATTGATATCGGAGCGAAGGCGGAAATACAGAAGCTGGTGCTTTCACTATCAAAGCAGGGGATGGGTGTACTGTTCATCTCCTCGGAGCTGGAGGAAGTGATCCGGGTCAGTGATCGGGTAGCTGTACTGCGAGACCGGAAGAAAGTAAAGGAACTCACCGGAGAACAGATCCATCAGCAGCAAATTATGAAAGCGATGGCAGGAGGTTGACGTAATGATCAGCAGAATGCGAAAACATCATTTGTTTTGGCCGCTGTGTATGCTTGGTTTACTTTTATTGTTTAACTTGATCTATTCGCCCGATTTTTTCTCGCTTGTGATGCGTGAAGGCAATCTGTACGGCAGTTTAATCGATATTCTTAATTTTGGAGCACCGCTGATCCTGGTATCGATCGGAATGACCTTGGTGATTGCAACTGGCGGCATTGATCTGTCCGTAGGTTCCATTGTTGCCATCTCGGGTGCCATGGCTTGTATGACGATCAGCAAAGGAACAGATCAAAGCTCGTTCTGGCTCGTCCTGAGTGCTCTTGCTTTATCTATTGGTCTTTCCATTGTTTTGGGAGTATGGAACGGGGCACTGGTATCGGCTGCCCGGATTCAGCCCATTATCGCCACGCTGATTCTGATGGTAGCTGGACGCGGTATAGCCCAATTGATCACAAGCGGACAGATTATTACAGTGTCCAATGAACAGTACAGGTATATTGGCGCAGGTTCACTTGCTGCCCTGCCGTTTTCCATTTTCATCGTACTGACTGTGCTGCTCATTGCCGTGCTGCTGACTCGGAAAACAGCGCTTGGGCTGTTTATTGAGTCGGTCGGGAATAACGCACGTGCCAGCCAGTTGGCAGGCATTCGTTCCAAAACGGTCATTCTCGCCGTTTATGTGTTCTGCGGTCTCTGCGCCGGTATTGCAGGACTTATCCTCAGTTCCAACGTTTCGAGTGCAGACGGGAACAACGCGGGACTCTGGTATGAGCTGGACGCCATTCTGGCTGTCGTGATCGGCTGGACTTCGCTGAATGGGGGACGTTTCTACTTGATGGGCACGGTGGTTGGCGCACTGATTATCCAAACCTTAACCACAACGATTTATATGATTGGCGTACCGCCTGAGGTTACGCTGGTTGTCAAAGCTTTTGTTGTACTCGCCGTATGTTTAATTCAATCCGATGCTTTCCGCAAGTCCATGGCAGACCGACTGAAAAAGCGGAAGTTTCCAGCTGAACAAGGGGTGAATCGTCATGTATCTTAATCGAAAACTTCTCCCGGTCCTGGTCACCTTTGGCTTGCTGGCCGTCATGATTGCCATTGGCTCGTTCCGTTACACCGGTTTCTTCTCCACGCAAGTTCTGTTCAATCTGCTGATCGATAATGCCTTTCTGATCATTACGGCGATTGGCATGACCTTCGTAATTGTATCCGGAGGAATCGATCTGTCCGTTGGTTCGGTCATTGCGCTGACAACAATTATTAGTGCAAGCTTGGTTGAGAAGCAGGGCTGGTCGCCCGCCGTGGTCATTCCTATGGTGCTCGTTATGGGTGCGGTGTTTGGCACATTGATGGGAGCGATCATTCATTATTTTAAAATTCAACCTTTCATTGTCACACTGGCAGGAATGTTTCTGGCAAGGGGGCTGTGTTATGTTATCAGTACAGACACCATTACCATTACAAACTCGTTCTATACGAATGCTGCCCAGGCCAAAATCCCGCTGCCGGGCGGCAGCTTCCTTTCTATTAATGTGGTCATAGCCGTGATTGTACTGCTGCTCGCCATTTTCCTTGCTCACTATACTCGTTTCGGACGTAATGTATATGCGATTGGCGGTAGCGAGCAATCGGCTGTGCTGATGGGACTGCCGGTAGCCCGTACCAAAATCTTGGTATATACGTTCAGCGGTTTTTGTTCCGCGCTTGCAGGTGTTGTCTTTACATTTTATATGTTATCCGGTTACGGATTACATGCGATGGGTCTTGAACTGGATACGATTGCGGCGGTTGTCATTGGCGGTACACTGCTGACTGGCGGTGTCGGTTATGTGGTAGGCACGTTCCTCGGTGTATTGATCCAGGGCGTTATCCAAACTATAATTAGTTTCGAAGGCACGCTCAGCTCGTGGTGGACCAAGATTGTGATCGGTTTGATGCTGTTTGTCTTTATTTTATTTCAGCGCCTTCTGAGCGAGCGGCGTGTATCTGCCAAGTCGCTGCACTGAAGAGGGGCGTCAACCAGGATGGAGGAAGGAACAACACATGAAGAATATTGTGAGCTGGTTGTGTGTGCTGCTTCTATTGTGTATTGCGGGCTGCACTGCATACGAGCCTGAGCCAAAGCCCCTTCCTGTTCCATCCAACGTTGATGCGCTGCCATCCGTCGAGGAGTGGATGCAGTCGCGGGAGTACAGTGCACCTTCAAGAGAGTCGATTATACTGGGTTTTTCACAGCTGGGTACAGAGAGTGCCTGGCGCATGGCCAATACAACTTCTATTCAGGATGCCGCTAAGGAATCCGGGATTACACTAATTTTGAAAAATGCAGAACAGTCTCAGAAGAAACAATTCGAGGCTGTTCGTTCTTTTATTAAGCAAAAGGTGGATGTTATTGCTATTGCACCGGTCGTGGAATCCGGCTGGAATGATATTCTTCAGGAGGCAAAGCAGGCGGGAATTCCGGTAATTATCGTCGACCGGTCTGTAGATGTTAAGGATACCTCTCTATTTGTAACCACGATTGGTTCGAACTTCTATGAAGAAGGTGTAAAGGCCGGGAAATATATTCAAGACCGATTGCGAAATGTGCCGGGAACGATTCGCATTGCAGAACTGCAGGGTACAAGTGGATCAACTCCGTCGATCCAGCGTGGAGAGGGTTTTAGAAGTGTATTGGGTTCCAAAGGAAATATTTTATTTTCACAAAGTGCTCCTGCTGATTTTACAGAGGACAAGGGCAGGCAGGTTATGAACGGTTTTCTTCAAGTGTCGGAAAAGGAAAGGCCGCAGGTTCTTTTTGCTCATAATGATGAAATGGCCTTCGGTGCGATTCGTGCGATCCAGGAGGCTGGATTGAAACCCGGAGAGGACATTGTCATTGTTTCGGTAGACGGCTCGCGAAAAGCGCTGGGCATTCTGGCGAATGGACAGATTAACGCAGTGGTGGAATGCAACCCTCTGCTGGGGCCGCAGCTTATGCAGGCGACCAAGGAGATCATTGCCGGACGCACGCTGCCCAAACGTATGGTGCCCCGGGAGGATATATTTACTAAAGAAAGTGCCAAACGTGAGATGAATAATCGAAAATTTTAACTGTTGAAATCCTGTTGGACAAATCCGACGGGATTTTGCATGATTATTGAAGGTAACGCAGTACGCAGTTAATAATAATCGTTATAGAGGAGTGATCGTATGATCATCATGATCAATGGCGCATTTGGTTCCGGTAAAACTTCAGCTGCAGCGGCACTGCAGCCAAAAATCGAAAACAGCATGATCTATGATCCGGAAGAGATTGGTTATATGCTGAGAAAGCTTCTTCCAGAGGAACATCGACAGGAGGAAGAGTGTACAGACGATTTTCAAGATATCGAACTGTGGAGAGTTTTGACAGTGAAGACGGCCAGAGAGATTAAGCAGAAATATAATAAACATCTCATTATCCCCATGACGATCTATAAAAATGTAAACTTTGATTACATCTATAGTGGGCTGAAAGAAATCGACCATGACCTGCATCATTTTTGTCTGACAGCGTCTTTGGATACAATCTACGAGCGCTTGGCTAAACGGGGAGATCCATTCGGCGGCTGGCAGTATCAGCAGGCCCCCAAGTGTGTTGAGGCATTCAAAGCGGATCAGTTTGAAACTCGCATTGCCACGGATCATCTGGATACGGGTGGAGTGGTAGATCTGATTTTGCAGAAAGTCAAAGGCTGAAGAGCTGAGGAGGCAATCTGAATATGAAGAGAGGTATACAATTCCACATTCCTAATGCTTATGGCAGCTTTTTGGGAGAAATTCTTAAACCGATCGGGATATCGAATTATGACTGGTTTGTTGGCGGGGGAGAGTCGTATGTTGTAGTTGATGATACGCTGGGAGAAAGTCTTTTCCCAAATCATGCTCCCTGCATGACGGGAGAAGAGCTGCAGCGCATTGTGGAAGATCAGAAGTATTATTTGATCTTTGCGGATTTGAAGGCCTTCCCGAGAGGGGATGCAGTACCGGATGTACAGACCTATAAAGATTACGCAGAGAGTGATTGTCAGATCGCACTTCTTGTCATCGACAGTTGTTACACTGCGGTTTACATGAAAGATGCTGAGATACGAGAAGAATTATACAATCATGTGCAGCGACTGGGCTGTGAAAGGCTCGATTATATTACCGATGAGAACGACAATCGAACCCGGATATCTGTCTGGTAAACGCAGCAGACCGTATGGGACGCGATTATCCTGAAGATGGATAGACCAATATTTAGTTTAGGAGTACAATTGAATGTAAGGAATTGGAATGCTGCGCAGGCGAAAAGCTGGAGTTGAGGGGGATTTTTAGTAGGTATGTATACGGTTACAAATCAAGGGGTGCATAAATGTTGTCTAATTATTATTGGAATAACCAGATAGAGTATCGGCGAAAGACGCGATGGCTCTATTACAGAATCCCCGAACGAGAAAGCCCAATTCTTTAGAGGTGGGATGAAAGTGAGGTCGGATACGGAGTATCACTATTGTGATGCTTCAAGTATCCGAAATGTCTGTGTTTTTAATTTTTGCAAGCTTGTTTCAATTCATCTATGTAAACTGATATAATATAGATATGGAATAATATGGAATAACAAACACAACCGTATCTTTGTTGAACTATCATTTGTGTTCTGCCCTCGATACAGGAGAAAGTTATTTCTCAAATCAGATGTAGAACAGCGCTTCAAGGAATTGGTGCATGAGGTATGTACAGAGCTTGAAATTGTGATTGTTGCCATGGAGTGCGGCAAAGACCATATACATATGTTTCTCAATGCACTTCCAACTTTAAGCCCTGCCGAAATCATGGCAAAAATAAAAGGAGTCACATCAAAAAAACTACGAGAGGAGTTTCCACACCTTCTGCATTTGCCCAGTTTGTGGACACGTTCTTATTTTGTCTCTACTGCTGGAAATGTATCAAGTGAGACCATCAAGCGTTATGTTGAACAACAAAAGACAAGGGGGTGAAGCCTATGTCTCAGACCATAACGGTTAAGGTAAAGCTGCTGCCGACAAAAGAGCAGATCCGATTATTGCAACAAAGCAGTCATGAATATATCCGAGTTGTTAATACACTCGTGGCCGAGATGGCAGAAGAAAAGAAAAGATTGAAGAAGACAACAAAAGACGTTCCTGGTAATCTACCAAGTGCAGTAAAAAATCAAGCGATTAAAGATGCGAATAGTGTGTTCTCTACCAAAGTTAAGAAAAGTAAATACGCAATCATACCGATCCTAAAGAAACCGATTTGCGTATGGAATAACCAAAACTATTCTTTTGACTTCAAGCACATTTCTATTCCATTCCTGGTAGAGGGAAAATCCAAGCGTGTAAAAATTTGTGCATTGTTTATAGGCAGGGACCATCGAAACGCTGACCTTTTGAAGCATAAACTTGGTACGCTCCGTGTCACGAAAAGCTCAGGGAAGTGGGTAGCCCAAATTGCTGTCACCATGCCAACAACTGAAAAAACGGGTGTGCGGATTTTAGGTGTTGATTTAGGGCTAAAAGTTCCTGCCGTAGCCATCACAGATGATGATCAAGTTCGCTTTTTTGGGAATGGACGAGAAAACAAATACAAGAAACGGAAGTTTCGTAGTGCTCGTCAAAAGCTGGGAAAACAAAAGAAAGTGAACGCTATTCGCAAGTTAGATGATAAAGAACAACGATGGATGAAAGACAAAGACCACAAAGTTAGTCGTGAAATTGTTCATTTCGCAGTCGAGAATAAGGCTTCTGTCATTCGCTTAGAGCAGCTAACAAATATTAGGCAGACGACAAGAACAAGTCGTAAAAACGAAAAGAATCTACACACCTGGTCATTCAACCGTTTGGCACAATTCATTGAATACAAAGCCAATATGGCAGGGATTAAAGTAGAATATGTGAACCCTGCCTATACAAGTCAAACCTGCCCGGAATGTTCAAAAAAGAACAAGGCACAAGATCGAAGATATAAGTGCCCATGTGGATTCAAGAAACATCGTGATATCGTTGGGGCGATGAATATTCGCTGCGCAACTGTGATTGGCGGTAACAGTCAATCAGCCTAAGATGCTATATGCACTGTCTTAGGAGGGGTAATGGCTTACCCTGGTCTTAGCATCTGTTCAAAGCAGAAATGAAATGAGGACGTTAAGATAGCTAAGAATCCCAGTCACCTTAGTGACCTTGCCCCTTTAGGGGTGGGAGTGTCAAAAGTGGAATCATCGTTCGATGAGAGGAGGTTATACCGGTGATTTACCGCAGGAAAACGTATGTTGTTGCTTCTAGTTTTGTCGATGAATTTAACGCGCTCTTTAATGATATTCTGCTTCCTGCGCAGCTGAAATACGGAGCCAGACTGATAGGCCGATGGCATACGCAGCTGGACGAAGAGAACAGTGAAATCTTTGCAATGTGGGAATACGATACGATGGAACAGTATGAAGAGATTGAACAAAAGATTAAGGCAGATCAAGACCATATACGGCGAGTACAGGAACGATATGATCAGCTTGGAAGACATCGATCCTCTGAAGTGTTTCGTCAGGAGATAAGGCAGCAATTTTTCACTTCAACGGTGGATCGAGAACGGACGATTTTACGTTAAACTATTACCGCAAGGAGTGTTCTGAATGCTGGAGACCAAACGGCTTACGTTCCGTGAATATACCAAAGATGATTTTGAACATCTGTATACGATGACAAGCGAGCCCAATGTCATGAAATATATCCGGCATGGTGGTCCTTGGACGAAGGAAGAGACGATGCAGTCGCTGGAGAAATTTGTGCAGTGGAATAAGAGCGGCCAAGGGCTTTTTCTGGCGTTTAACAAAGAAGATGGCCAGCTTATCGGTACTTCGGGATTAATCCCGCAGGTCATTGAAGGTATGAAAGAGTTGGAAGTAGGTTACTGGGTCAGAGAGCCATTTTGGGGGCAGGGATACGGATATGAGCAGGCTAAAGCGTGGAAAGAACACGGTCTGCGGCTGGGTCATAAACGTCTCATATCTTTGATTCAACACGGGAATGCGGGTTCTATGCGAATCGCGCAAAAGAATGGCATGATTCATGAGAAAAATGTGGGTATCAACGGGAAACAAGTGGCGGTATTTTCAATTGAGGTGTAAGCCGTGAAAATCCGCATTATCGGTGCTTACAGCAGGAAAGTATTGAACGCTGAATGAGGAGATCACATGAGAACAAATATAATCCAGATTCACCCTGTTACACGAGATAATTGGGAAGAGGCACTGCAGATTTCGCTGTATGAAAACCAGACCCATCTGGTTCCAAGTGTGATAGAGGGCCTCGCCTATGCTTATGTCAAACCGTGGGATGAAGCGTTTGATCCTTACGTTTTGGAGATGGAGGGCCGAGTCTTCGGCTTCTTTTATTTGAGTTATACACCTGGGAGCACAGATAACTACTGGATCGGCGGCTTCCAGATTGACAAGTCGTTTCAAGGTCAAGGAATGGGGAAACGGGCTTTGAGCGCCGTGATCGACTTCATCATCCGGAAGCATCCGTCCTGCCGTATCATTTCATTGACTGTTGAACGAGATAATCACATCGCTCAGCACCTATATACAAGTGTGTCATTTGTGAGTGAGAATCAGACGAATGCCGATGATGAGGTTATTTATCGACTGAAAGTAAATTGAATCAGAGTTATACAAAACCTGCTTACAGGGAGGGCGATCCATATGAGAACGATCGATTACAGTCAGTATTACTGGCAGGATGACAAGGTCCGGCTGCGAGCTATTGAGGAAGAGGATTGGGAGAGCGTGTATGCGGAAGGCTTTGATTCTCCTGCGCGCATTTTGCTTGAGTGTGCTGTCGAGCTCCCGCCAACCATATCTGGGGCTAAACAATTCGTGGAACAGAATGCAGCGTTCTCATCAACGAATGGCCGGATCATGTTTACCGTTGAAAATCTTGATGGGGATATCATAGGCGGAATTAATCTGAACAGCATCGATGAGCGTAACGGAACGTTTAGTATCGGCATTGTCATTGATAAGCCTTATCGCGGCAGGGGATACGGCACAAGTGCAATGAATATTTTGCTGAGCTATGCTTTTTTGGAGCGCAGACTCCACAAGTTCAATGATTATGTGCTGGAAGGTAACGAAGGATCAGCAAGAATGATGCAGAAACTGGGGTGTGTGCAGGAGGGAATTCGTCGTCAGGTGGCGTACATTAATGGGAGATATATGGATTTTATTCTGTTCGGATTAACGAAGGATGAGTATCTGGCAAAAAGGGAGCTTGACTGATGACAACCGTTGGATTATTAGGAACGATTCATAATGAAGCACTCAGGGAACGGTACAGCTGTTCCCTGTCTTTATATAAGCGGATCATTAACGACTTCCAACCAGACGTAATTTGTGGTGAAGTGCATCCACAGAGCTGGCTGAAGTATAGGAATGATCCAGAGGACAAGGGGTACTGGGGAGAACCTGCAAGTGAGTATTGGGATATGATCTTTCCACTGTGTGAAGAACAGCGCATTCCCTTTGTACCGATCGATTGGTTTGAACTCGATGTGTGGAATGATTTTGATCCATTTAACGGATATGATGCCGAAGCACGAAAAGCACTGGAGCAGCAGGATGATGCATGGTTTGCGAAGCAGATGGAAACGAGCACCTATGGGAACATCCCGTTTAATTCCAATGAGTTTGACCAAATCACCAGAATGAAATACGAATGGTTATATGAGATCAACCCCACATCGCAAACGGTTCGCTGGCTCGTTCGCAACCAAATTATGATGCAGCGAGTGAAGAACGCGATTAAGGATCACACAGGTAAGCGAATCCTCTGTATCGTAGGGGCGGACCACAATTATATCTTTCATGATGAATTTCAGGATGAAGCGGTTGACTGGATTTATCCGTTAAAGTAAAAGGAGAGCATATGAGAAAGAAGATAGCCAAGGCTTGCAAGTACACGATGTTCATCATCATTGGTATGATACTGCTATCTCTCATCTTTCCTACATGGACTCCGAATATTCAAGGGGAGAACAGTATTAGCCGACTGGAGCAGGTTGTTGTTAATGGCACAGGCCATGAAGTGATGATTCGAGGAGCGGATCGAGCGAATCCGGTGCTGCTTTTTGTACATGGTGGGCCGGGATATTCTGAAATTCCTTACGTGAGAAAGTACCAGCGTGAGTTGGAGCAGTATTTTACAATTGTGCATTATGATCAACGCGGAAGCGGGAAGTCGTATCATTTTACAGAAGATTATTCGGATCTGACAACAGATACGCTCGTCGATGATCTCATAGCTTTAACTAAGCATATTACAAAGGAACTGGATCAGGAGCAGGTGATCTTGGTCGGTCATTCGTTTGGTACATATATCGGGATGAAAGCAGCTGCCAAAGCGCCGGAACAATTTCAGGCATACATTGGAATCGGACAGACAGCCGACACCATTCAGAGCGAAATGGTAACGTTGGATTATACAATACAGCAGGCAGAGAAAGCAGGAAACAGGAAAGATGTGAAGCAATTGGAGCTTTTGCGTGATTCCGTCCAGCAGGGTGAAGGGCTAACACCTCGAACTTATGTGCAAAAGTATGGTGGATCAGCCAGGATGATTCATGAAAATATCGATTATGCTGCCGGATTTCTGTTAAGTCCGGAATACAATGGACTGGATGTGATCCGGTTTTATACTGGAATTCTCCGATCACAAGATCGTCTTGTGCGAGAGTCGTTAGATCATCCTTTGCCCGAACTTGTAGAACAGGTTCACATTCCGGTGTATTTTCTGATGGGGAAGTATGATTATATGACAACCCTGAAGGCAGCCAGCGATTATCTGGAAAGATTGAAGGCACCAGAGAAAGGACTCGTGATCTTTGAGCAATCTGCGCATTACCCCCAATTTGAAGAGAAGGAAAAATTCGCGGCTTGGCTGGTTGAACATTTGAAATCGCATTAAAAAAAGATGCAGAAACATGTCAAAACAAACGAGAAAATGAACTTTATTTTCCATAAATGTGTTATTATGTTGTTGTTAGACTGCTTTTTCGCTTCAGGATCCATAGCGTAGAGAAGGGAGGATTGCCTTTTTCGATTCCATGATACTATCATTCGAATTCATCCAGATGAATCACTAATCTGAAGGAACTGCAACTGCTTGTTCAAAATCAAATAAGCGGAGGTTAAGTGATGATGAAAAAATGGAAGAAACTTGGTATTGGGAGTTTAGCCCTGCTCTTTATGGCTGCAGCAGCGTTCACTGGGTGGAGCGCCAAAGCATCGGCGGCAGACATGAGATCATTAACCGCTGCCCAGATCACTGCGGAGATGGGAGCAGGCTGGAATCTGGGTAATCAGCTGGAAGCTACGGTAAACGGTACACCTAATGAAACGTCATGGGGCAATCCAACGATTACCCCAGAGCTGATCAAAAAGGTAAAAGCCTCAGGATTCAAAACGATTCGTATTCCGGTTTCTTATCTCAATTATATTGGAAGCGCTCCCAATTACACGGTAAACGCGGCATGGCTGAATCGCATACAGCAAGTTGTAGACTATGCGTATAACGAAGGCCTGTACGTGATTATCAATATGCATGGAGATGGATTTCACTCCATTCCCGGCTCGTGGCTGCATGTAAACAGCGGCAATCAGAATGTGATTCGGGACAAGTATCAAAAGGTATGGCAGCAGGTTGCTGCCAAGTTCAGCGGTTATAACGAACGTCTTGTATTTGAATCCATGAATGAAGTATTCGATGGTAACTATAACAACCCGAATACATCGTACTACAGCAATTTGAACGCGTATAATCAGATTTTCGTGGATACGGTTCGGAAGACGGGCGGTAACAACAATGCCAGATGGCTGCTTGTTCCGGGCTGGAATACAAACATTGATTACACGGTTGGAAATTACGGCTTTGTCGTTCCAAGTGATAATTTCAGATCCGCTGCGATCCCAAGTTCGCAGAAACGAATTATGATCTCGGCACACTATTATTCTCCTTGGGATTTTGCTGGTGAAGAGAATGGAAACATTACGCAGTGGGGAGCGACAGCGACCAATCCTGCCAAAAAGTCAACATGGGGACAGGAGGACTATCTGGATTCCCAGTTTAAGTCTATGCACGATAAATTCGTGACACAAGGTTATCCCGTCGTGATGGGAGAGTTCGGTTCCATTGATAAATCCTCATATGATTCGAGCAGCAGCACGTATCGTGCCGTATACGCCAAGGCTGTTACAGCAGCCGCGAAAAAGTACAAGCTGGTTCCGGTATACTGGGACAACGGGTTTAACGGTCAGCATGGGTTTGCTTTGTTTAACCGGTTTAACAATACGGTGACACAGCAAAATATTATCAATGCGATTATGCAGGGTATGCAGTAATAACATCATCAGTCATAAGGTCAGACGGCATGTTTCTCTATGAGGAACATGCCGTTTTCAATATGTTTCACGCGTATCGCATCTAATGAGAACAGTTTTCACGTTTGGTTTGCGAATTTTACATAAGCAGCAAGCAGAATTCATAATATGCCGCACATCCTTGGTTATACTTAATTTTGCTTTGATCTAGCGAACTTTAAGGATTGGGTGGTAGACAGAATGTTGAAGAAGCGTGAGCTGCATGAATGCCAATCACTGTACAGCTTGATGATGGACCCCGCGGTTGCTCCTTATGTTCGTTATGCATGTCAGTCACAAGAGGAATTGCTGTTTTTAACCCGGCAACTGATCGCCGAGGAAGAGCAGGGAACTGTGATCTCGCGTACCATTATGGATGAAACGGGAACCGCCATCGGTACCATTGATCTGTATCACATCGTGAACAACACCGGATTCCTGGCAACCTGGATCGGTGCACCATACTTCGGCCGTGGATACAGTCAACAAGCAAAGTCGGTCTTCTTAACAGAGTTATTTCTTGAACAAAGCATACAGACCGTTTTTATGAAAATACGCAGGCAAAATGTGCGCTCCCGCAAAGCCGTGGAAAAACTATCTTACGTCAGACTGGCGAATGACCTTTATCCACAGGTTGCCGAGGCGATTAATGTGAAGCATCCGATATACGATCTATATCATGTCGAGCGGTCTGCTTTTCTCGAAAGCCGTGCAGAGCTGCATCCTGCCGCGGTTACATGATAAGCTGGAAGCAGCTAATCCGGGTTATTATTTTAAGTTAAAGGTTCAATTCCAAGTTTCATCTCAAAAATACAATACGCCTCAGCGCCGTCCGTAATGACGACGCTGTTTGATGTGCGCGTATACCGATTATTTAAGGTCCTGTAGAAATTCCCTAATGGAAGAACATGGATTATACTAGAAGTTAAGCACATGAAAGAGAGGAGTACATGCTGTTGACAAAAGAGATCTGGATACCCATGGATCAAATAAAGGATCAGCAGCCCATTTGGGCAGGGACCCGAATTCGAATGGCTGAGATTTCGCCGAATATGCCCATGCCATCAATGGAGCAGACTGAGCCGATGGAACGGACAGAACGAACGAAAGAGACAGAACATCACACGGTACAGCATACAGAACAGCATACAGAACAGCATACAGGTCAGTACACCGAATACTTGCTTTCGTACATCTATGGCCATTCGGATGCTCTGCAGCTAACCTGCTTAACGCAGGGTGAGGCGGGAAATATCGGAGGAGTCATTCCTAAAGACCTGCCCAACCATTATGCACTCGCTCAAACACTCAAAACATGGTTAACCGGAGTGTACAGTGAGGTTCTTTTTGAATAAAGGCGGTGTGTCAGTTACGTCGTGAGTGCTTGTTAAATTGATGTGCACAGCACGTTTGGACATTTATGAAGGAGGTTTACGTTTTGGATCAGATGAACAAGATTTTGGGTGTCGTATTAATGATTGCGAGTGTATTGATATCCACGCTGGAGCGAATGTCCATCCGGTTTTCGGCGGCACTGGTGGAGGCGGGCAGCGGTTCGGAACAAGCTCTCAGGGAGGTAAGCCGAAAGGTGGATGTGCCTACAGGTTTGCTCGTATATTTCATGTTTTTTGTCGGATTTGTGCTGCTGGTTTCCGGTTTCCCGGGAACTTACAAGAATAAAGATAAACGCAAATAGGGTACGGCCAAAGAGCTGTAACAAGGAGGGAGTCCAGTGTCCGAGCAGCAGGAGGAGAAGTTAACAGGCGGTAATGTGAATGAGGTGGTGCGTGTTGGAGATACGGTTCGCCGGAGTAATCGTCCGGATCGGTATGTACATGAACTGCTGCTGCATTTGGAAAAAGAGGGCTTCCATCAGGCGCCGCGGTATCTCGGCATTGATGCAGCGGGCAGGGAAATCCTCTCTTACCTTGACGGAGACGTCTCGGGTAACGATTATCCAGAGATAGCAAGTTACATGTGGTCAGATGATGCATTAACAGCAATCGCACGCCTGTTAAGAGATTATCACGATGCCACCCTGAATTTCAGCGCGACGGCCCGTCCCGGCAATAGCTATCCGGGGATAGGAGTAAAGAAAAAGGAAGAAGAAATGGAATCCGTACAGGCTGTAAACGAGGAAGCAGAAGTCATATGTCATAATGACTTTGCGCTGTACAATTTGGTATTCAAGGATGGCTTACCGAAGGGGATCATCGATTTTGATCTGGCTTGTCCAGGTCCGCGTTTATGGGATATCGCCTACACCTTATATACCTGTGTTCCACTTGCGACTTTTTCGCCTCAGTTGGATGAGGGATGGGAGAAATCAGTGATCCCATATGATTGTGCATCGCATGCAGTCGCTCGGAAGAGACGGATTGAATTGTTTATGGAAGCTTACGGGCTGGATGTTCCGCCCGATCTGCAGCAGTGGGTCGTGTCGCGCATCCGCTTTATGTGCCAAACACTGAAAGATCGTGCCGCTGCAGGTGACGCGGCGTTTGTAATGATGGTTGAAGAAGGTCATTTGGCTCATTATGAGAAAGAGGTCATTTTTTTGGAACAGCACTGGCAGGAATGGTCATAGCTTAGGCTCTATGCTTCGTATATAATGAGAAGTGATTCTACGAAAATAAGCAGTTACATAACCATTGCGAGGTGCACTTCAACTTATGCCAACTATCTATGATTTTACTGTGACCAGAACGAGTGGAGAGCGCTTCCCGCTGTATCAATATGAAGGAAAGCCTGTACTGATTGTGAACACGGCCAGCAAGTGCAAGTACACCCACCAATTCGATGATATTCAGAAACTGTACTATGAATACAAAGACCAGGGTTTGCAGATTATCGGTTTTCCATGCAACCAGTTTGCTGAGCAGGAGCCGGGCAGCAGTGCGGAAGCGGAATCTTTCTGCCAGATTAACTACGGTGTGAAATTTTCGATGTTTGCCAAACTGGACGTTAATGGTGAAGCGGCGCATCCGCTGTACGACTTTCTGAAAAAGTCAGGTCCATTTGCGGGTTTTGATGAGAGCGATATTCAGGCCAAACTGCTGAAGCTGATGGTGGCGGACAAAGCACCAGAGTGGCTGCATGGAGACGCAATTAAATGGAATTTCACCAAGTTTCTGATTAATGCCGAAGGACAGGTCGTTCGCCGTTTTGAACCGATTGATTCCATGGACGAGATCAAAGCAAGCATCCGAGAACTGTTATAAAATAAGAGGAATAGGAGCAGGACAGCACCTTATGAAAGAGCAGTCCTGCTTTTCTTACGGACAGGAGGTGATGACGTGCCCAGCATGATGCAGTTTAACGCTCCACTGGCGTATACCTATAAAGCCACGAGTCAGTTTGATCCCGGGAAGTCAGACGGATTTCATTCGCATCCGCACTATGAAATCTATTATTTTCATGACGGAGAATGTAATTATATTATTGGGGATCGGGTATATAACCTGGAACCGGGTGATCTGGTATTAATGCATGGACTGACGCTGCACCGGCCGCATCCCAAAGTCGGCAAACCCTACGTGCGTACAACCCTTCATTTTGACCCATCTGCTATTCGCAGCAGTCTGCACCCGGACCGCATTCAAGAGGTGCTGAAGCCGTTTGATGAATTGGGTAACTGCCGGGTAAACCTTGCCGGTGATATTCGTAGGGAATTCGAGGCGCTGCTGCACGATTTACATCACTTATCCAGCCATTCCTCCAAGTTCAGGCAGGAACGCATGCATGTCCGGGTCTGTGATCTGTTATATTGTGTGGCAGAAATCTGTCAGGGTCATGTACAGGAACAGCGTCTATCATCGGAAAAAGAGAGACATGTGCAGCATATCATCCGGTATGTCGATACCCATTACATGCATGACATCGGACTGGATGATCTCGCACAGGAGCTGCATTTGTCGAAGCCCTATTTGGCAGGCATGTTTAAGGAAATGACCGGACTGACCATATTCAAATATCTATATGATCGACGCATCAATCAGGCGAAGCTGCTGTTTCAGTTTCAGCCTGAGATGAGTGTGACGGAAGCCAGCCGATTGTCCGGTTTCAAGCGCCTGTCTCATTTCAGCCGGATTTTTAAACAAAGTGTGGGCTGCTCGCCCGACTTGTATCGAAGTCAGCTACATCGGCAGCTGTAGGGACCGGGCAGGTTTCCAAACGAAGTTTGACAGCGAAGGTAAATATGTTATTCAGAAGTCGACCAGCAAATGATGGGGTCGGCTTTTTAGATTTTATTTTACAGCAGCTGCAAATGTTTAGAAATCCAGGCGAACAGGTAAAGAAAGGTAAAGAATGGATGCGATGAAATGATCATTAACCATCCGAATTATGAGAAATCAACTGCAGGAGGCGAAGAATCATGGAAAAGCAGACACCAGCACAGCAGCGAAATGATGGCACGCAGGACAAAATGCATGACCGCCCAGATCAATACAAGACGGAAAAAGAAAGCATGCTGGACCGATATGAGCAGGAACAAACCGTAGATCCCATTCCGATGCAGGATCTGAATATGGAAGCGCAAGAAGAGAAAAATAAAGATCAGACCAAAAGTAATTCCTCTACAGAAGAGAAGTACCGGGCAGATTACCGTAAGAGAGATGAATGAGATGAGCAGGCTGTGGAAACATAAAAAGAGGAAAGTGTAAACCTATTAAGTTGATAAGAGTGAAAATAAAATAGTTTATTGACTAATGTAGGTTACTATATTATAGTTACTGTATTGGCAGTGAACTATAAATCATTTAGGAGGCGTATGCGAATGTCTACTTTTTTTGAGGCGTTAAAGAACAGAAGATCCTATTACGGAATCAGTAAGGAATCTACAATCTCGGATGCAAAGATTCAGGAAATCGTCGAAGAAGCGGTAAAGTATACACCGACTTCATTCAACTCACAAACCTCCCGCGCAGTTGTACTGCTCGGTGAACAGCATGATCAATTATGGAATCACACGGAAGACATTTTGCGTGAAGTTGTAGGAAATGAAGAGGCGTTCCAATCTACAGCGGAGAAGATGGCCGGTTTCCGTAACGGATACGGTACCGTTCTGTTTTTTGAAGACAACAATGTGATTGCACAGCTGCAGCAGAATTTTGCTGCCTATGCAGACAACTTCCCGATCTGGGCCAATCAATCCAACGGTATGCTGCAGCTGGTCATCTGGACAGCTTTGGAACAAGAGGGACTCGGGGCTTCCCTGCAGCACTACAATCCATTGATTGATGAGAAAGTGAAGCAGGAATGGGGCATTCCGGAGAACTGGAGACTTATTGCTCAGATGCCATTTGGTAAGCCAACAGCGACACCAGGCGAAAAAGAATTCCAGCCGATCGAAGAGCGTGTTAAAATACACAAGTAAGAAAGTACACGAGACCAAGTTAAAATTACACAAGTAAATCCTTCATTACCAACATTTAACCACATACGGCCTCGCTTCAATTTGATACGATGATGAAGATCGTAAACTATTGAAGTGAGGCTTTTTACTGTGAAAATAATAGATGTTAATAGAACATATCGTCCAATGTGGAAGATTGTTTTATGCGGCGCCATCGTGTTAGGTTCGATGATGGGTTGTGGAAGCACCCTAAGCGCAGAAACGAGCTTGAAGCCTGTTTTCCAAGATGCACGTACAAGTTATGCAAGAGAAGCCATCGACCGCCTGGTGTACAAAGGGATTGTTGCGGGAACGACACAGCATACATTTGAACCCAAAAAAGCGGTCACACGGGCAGAATTTGCATCATTTGCCGTACGTTTGCTCGGATTAAAACCGGTTTCGAACAATATCTCTCCTTACATGGATACTCCTGTGAAAGCCTGGTATTACGGTAATGTCGGGGCGATGACCAATCTATCTATCCTAGAAGGGAAAGGTCAGAATATGTTCAAGCCTAATGCCTCCATTACCCGTGAAGAGGCGGCGGCTCTGCTTGTTCGTATGCTGAAACAGCGTCCTGTAGAAAATAATCTTTTATTCTATACATATAAGGACGCAGCGGATATCTCAGACTGGGCTCGTCCATATGTACAGAAGGTGCACCAGCTTGGATTGATGCGCGGAAGCAGTGAACTTTTCCGACCGGGTGACCAAGTCACTCGTGAAGAAGCAGCGGTTATGCTGGATTCCGTATTACAAAATCCTTCTTGGGCAGCGCAAATCAAGCGCAAACCGGACGTTGGAATTCAACTGGGGTGGCAGTACAATTCTTCGGCGGCAGCGTTTATCAACCAAGTAGAGCAGTCCCCGGTGAACACCGTAGTGCCGCGCTGGTTTTTCCTGAACAAGGATATGAGTGTTTCGAATCATGCCAATTCGACTTTGATCTCCTGGGCAGCTGCTTCGGGCAGACAGCTCTGGCCCATGCTCGGTAATCGTTCCAACGCAGCCGTGACCCATCAGATGTTATCCAGCTCCGTGAACCGGGAAGCGGTTGTTCGCGAGATAAGTGCTTTGGTTAAAAAATATAAACTTGGCGGCATCAATGTGGATTTTGAAAATGTGGACCCTGCCGACCGGGAAGGTTTCACCTCCTTCGTGACCTCGTTAACGGCTTCGCTGCATACTCTCGGTGCTGTCGTATCGGTCGATGTTTCACCTAATCTGGGTTCAGATTGGACGGCAGCCTTTGATTACGTTAAACTGGGCGCGGTATCGGACTACATGGTGCTTATGAATTATGAGGAGCATTGGAATGGTGACCCTAAAGCAGGTTCCGTGGCATCGCTTCCGTGGGTGGAAAGCGCGCTGGCAAAGATGGTGTCTGAAGTGGATCGGGCGAAAACGATAATGGCACTGCCGTTGTATACGAGGGACTGGTCCGCTGTAAATCCGGCGGGAGCTTCTTGGGATATTACGCTGGGCGAGCAGGGGGTGCGGGCAGCCGCATCGGGTTCTTTCAAACACTGGGATACCCGATTGAACCAGTACATCATCAACTATATTTCCAACCAAACGGCAAGAGCAATCTGGGCAGAAGATAGCCGATCGCTGTCAGCCAAAGTACTGATGAGCCGTAAACAGAACATTGCAGGTCTCGCATACTGGTACATGGGCGGAGAGACTTCCGATGTATGGAATGCGATTACTAACGCCTTGCAGTTTGAATCGTATACGTTCTGACCAAGCTCAAGCTCTTATGGAGCAGTGAACCCGAACCTTCGTTGGCTGAAACCGGAGGTTTGGGTCTTTTATTTTTGGTATAAGCTATGGGATAAGTCAGGGCGTTTAAGCCTGTTTGTACGGTTTAATGTATAGAAGGACAACGATGGTCCTGTAGGTTATACCCTATAAAATCAAGTATTGGATATACAGGAGGAGAAGAAGCATGCGAGAGATGGATTGCATTATTGTGGGTGGGGGGCTCGCAGGGCTTCAAGCTGCCATCCAGCTTGGACGTTATTCAGCGCATCAAGTACTGGTTGTGGATGCCGGAGAAGGACGGTCAACGCTGTGTAGAACGTACCATAATATTCTTGGATACCCGGATGGTATCTCGGGACAAGAACTTCGAGACCTTGGCAGAATGCAGGCCGAACGAACAGGTGTGTCTATTGAACGGGATCGAATTATAGAAGCTGTACGTGTGAAGGACGAAAAAATCAGGCTTAAAGGTTCTTCGGGAACCTTATATGAGGCCAAAACGGTGCTGCTGGCCACCGGGTTAACGGACCGCGTGCCGGATATACCCGGATTGAAGCCAACCCTTGGCAGAACCGTCTACGTATGCCCCGATTGTGACGGATATGAAATACAGGGGAAACGGACCATTCTGCTGGGAGCAGGTGAAGCTGGAGCAAATATGGCGATGACTCTGATTGAACGCACAGAGGATCTGTTATATATCAATCATGAACAGACAGAGATCTCTGCCGAGCTTCATCGTCAGATGAAGCAGGCGGGAGTCCGTTATCTGGAAGCGGCTGTGCAGGAAGTACAGCAGATGGAGGATGGGCATATCACTGGTGTACTCACCGAAGATGGGCAGATTTTCGAATCGGAACGTGGATTTATTGCTTTTGGCGGTAACCGGGTTCATTACGAACTTGCCGAACAGCTGGGTGCTGTCATAGCAGACAATAAACATGTGGAAGCAAACCCTCGCAGCATGCAGGCCGCACCACAGGTGTGGATTGCAGGGGACCTTGGTGTTCATGCAGAGCAGGCAACGGTTGCTATGGGTGAAGGCGCTATTGCCGCGATCTGGATTCATAAAACGCTGCAGCAGATCGCCAAAGGTTAAGCGTTACGCCATCATAAAAACAAGTAAAAAAGAGTCCTCCAAAGCCGGACAGCAGGCAAAAGGAGGACTCTTTCTCATGTTTAACGGAATATAAAGGTATATTTATTTTTCGGGATGGTCTGTTTTGTTCTTTTCCGCAGAACGATCAGGTTTGTCATGGGTAAAATCCTTGCGAATATTATCCACGATATCACCGACAACACCTTCAATCATGTCCGTTGGTCCTGGATTTCTTGGATCGGGTTCGATAACGGTGTTCACACCAGGCTTCAGTTCATCTTTTGTTTTCTCATGTTTGGGCTTGTCATTCATATGATTTCCTCCTTAAACTCCGTCGTTATCCATATTAACTAACATAACCAGACATCAGATGGTATATGTAAAACGATTAACCCCATGATCATTTTTGAAACGGCTGTTTTCGCATATAATTCTCAAAAAAAACGAAATTGACGTATACTGATTAAACTTCAGCAGTACGTTTATATTATAAATGACTCTTGCTTGTGAAGCTTTTAGCAAGCTCGTTATAAACAGTCAATATAAATAAGCAATTAAACTGAGGAGGTAACACCAATGAATGAACAAAATCATGTGATCCACAAAAACGGACAGGTTTCGACAGATCAGGTAGACAGCGCAATTGAAAAGATTGCACCCGAAGAAAGAGATCAGATTTTACAAAATTTTGATGCATTCAAAGAATACCTCGGCAAACGGATTGCCATGGGTGAATCCATCGGTTTAAGTGAAGAGCAGATGGCTAAAATCGCACAAAAAGTAGCAGATCACTTGGCGGCTAACGAAGAACCTCGCAATCGTGAAGAGAAGCTGCTGCAGGAACTGTGGAATGTAGGGAAAGAACAGGAGCGCCATATGCTGGCTCATATGCTGGTTCGTTTGGCCCAAGATACCAGAACAAGTCACTAGAAATATTCAGGCATAAGCTGACCGGACAAGCATACATTAAGATAGATGAAGCAGAAACCCCGAATGCATCTCATTTGGGGTTTCTCTAATCTTAACAGGTAAACAGGTGCGGTAGTGATGACGTGGATTGTAACTATTTTTAATCTGGCTGATACTTTTGAAGAAACGGTATGACGTATGATGAGTACATAGCACATGAACTCGTAAAAATACAGGTTGTTCGTTTGAGAAGGAAAGCTTTCGTTTAATAATTGGAGAAGAGAAATGTTGGTTAGTGAAAGTGAAATTTATTAAAGGTTATTGAAAGTCACGTAAATGAAGGAGAGATGGGCATGAAGAACGCGGCGAAACAATGGAGATTACGGATGATCGGTGCAGCAGCAGCTCTGCTTGGCATCATCGTGCTGACTACATATTTGCTTACCCCTGCGAATGCAGAGGAGCGTACGAATGTTCAGTCACCAGCTGCGAATAAAGCACAGCCCGCAAATTCCGAAGTGTATACAGCTTATATTGACGGAATGCGTGTTGAAGACGGAAAATTAATGCTGACTATAGACAAAATTGGCTGGTATCAAGGCGAAGAAGCAGATGAGATTTTCAAACAGCGTAATCCCGATGCGGGCATAGATGGAGCGCCGGACGGTTACTATATTATTAATGATAATAAAGAGCAGGAACAGGTTGAGGTCAATGCTGACGCCAAAGTGCTCATGCAGCTGTATGATCGCGATGGTACAGTACAAGGAACAGAAATCCAGTGGAACGAGCCGGTGACACTGTCCAAATTCGAATCATTATACGGAAACAAGCAGATTATGGATCTTTCCGTATTCCCATATCACCTTACAATTCAAGATGGTAAAGTCATCAAGATTGTACAGCAGTATATCCCTTAAATAAATCATAGATTAAGATTAATCCAACCAGTTAAAGCATTCTTCCTCTCTAAGAAGGGGAAGAATGCTTTTTGTTATGACAAATGCTTGAAAGCGATTGTAATTCGTTGTTGGTACATGTATCATTATAGGAATGGCGTTTTTACATCGTTCAGGAGGCTTCTGATGCTTAAAGACATGATTGCACTAACCAAGCCCGGACTGTTAAGGCTGAATGTATTTGCAGTTGCCGTCGGTTTCTGGGTCGCTTCACAATGGAATATCGCATGGGGATTGCTGCTTATGGTTCTAATTGGTTCAACTTTGGTCATTGCTTCGGCCTGTGTCATCAACAACTATTGGGACCGTGAGCTGGATCAGAAGATGGAACGAACGAAAAAAAGAATGGACTACATTAACCATCTGAAGCCTGGATTCGTTCTTGGGTACGGTTTGGTACTCGGCGCGGCTGGTTTAGCCGTATTGTTTCTGCTGGTGAATCCGCTGTCAGGCTGGATGGCGCTGCTTGGTTGGTTTGCTTATATCGTGATTTATACGATGTGGCTGAAACGCAGTTCAACGTGGAGTACATCCCTGGGGGGGATTGCAGGAGCGATGCCGCCGGTAATTGGTTATACGGCGGTTACGGACGAAATTGATGCAGGTGCATGGCTGCTGTTTGCATTTTTATTTTTGTGGCAGCCACCACACTTCTGGTCTCTGGGTATTCGTCGCGTTGAAGAATATCGAGCTGCGGGATTTCCGCTTCTACCCGTGGTCAAAGGGGTGAAACGAACCAAGCTCCAGATGATACCTTATGTGTTTCTGCTCATTCCTGCGGTATTCCTGCTGTATTATTTTGATTACGTCGGGCTGATCTTCCTCATCATATCTCTGATCAGCAGCATAATCTGGTTTGTACATACACTCAGCGGTTTAAACACACAGGATGACGAGAAGTGGGCGAAGGTGAACTTTTTGATCTCGGTCAATTATTTGATGCTTATATTTATCGTCATGGTCGTAAATACAACTTGGACTTAACAGAAAAGAGCGGGGACGCTCTTCAGGAAGCACATGTTGGAGTGCGGCTGCTCAAACGCAGCGCTGCTGTCATTTCAACGTGTGCTTTTCTGCGTGGCTTTAGGCGGCGTTTGGTTGAAAAATTGTAAGGGATGTATATGAATACCCATTTTTGATATAGGATGTGACAGCATGAATGATCTGCAGCAGGCCTTACACTGGCGTCAGGAAGGGAGAATGCAGGAAGCCATCGAGCTTCTGCACAAGATTACGGAACGGGAGCCGGAAAATGGAGAAGGTTGGTATCAACTCGCTTGGGCCCATGATTCACTCGGTTTGGAACGGGAAGCAGTACCCTATTATGAACAAGCACTACAGCTGAAACTTTCCGCGGAAGATCGGGCTGGGGCTATTTTAGGTCTAGGGAGCACCTATCGTACGCTCGGACAATATGAGCAGGCCAGAACATGGTTGCTTACGGGGATTACGGAGTTTCCAGAGCACCGTGAATTCGAAGTGTTCTATGCCATGGTGCTCTACAACCTTGGAGAGCATACGGAAGCGATGCAGCGGCTGCTCGTTCAACTTGCGGATACTTCTGGAGATCAGCGAATCAAAGACTACAACCGGGCGATACGTTATTATGCCGATCAGCTGGATCGGGTCTGGGATTAACGAAGAAGCAAAATCAAAAGTATGGACGTGTCTTCGCTTTCCTCTCAGTCCTCTTATGAATGTGATATTCCTCGATCAGAGCCTAGCCATTGCTGTACTTCCTCGATATAACGACGTGCTGCCGGTGACAGATTGCGAAGCGAAGCGCACGCTAGACCAATCATTCGATAGGGATCTCCCGCAAGCGGTACAATAGCGAGGGAATGCGTATGATTTTGCAGCACCATCTCCGGAAGCAGACTGATACCAAGTCCGCTCTGGACCATGGCCATAATCGCCTGATCCTCGGCAACTTCGTACACAACGTTCAACTTGGCGGCGTGCTGCCGGATCAAACGTTCAATCTCGTTGTCACCGCCCCACTTGGGAAGGATGAAGGGCTGTTCCAGTAAAAGCTCGAATGATACCGATTCCTCTGAAGCGAGATCATGATCAAGAGGCAGGATGCACATCATCCTGTCTTTTTGCAATGTGATGGTTTCGAATGGTGTTGATTCGCCAAGAGATAAAAAACCAAGGTCGATGGCACCGCTGGCCAGCCAGTTCTCAATCTCGGCATAGTCACCTTCCCACAGCTTGATCTCAATCCCGGGATGGTGAAGCCGGAACTGCTTGAGAATACCGGGAAGCCACTGGGTGGAGACACTGGCAAATGTACCGATGCGTACTGTACCGATCTCGGCGCCGCGGATCAAGGAAATCTCCTGATTCATCAGCTCCGCCCAGCGTATAATCTCCCGTGTATAACCGAGAATACGTTCCCCCTCAGCAGTGACCCTTACACCGGCGCGGCTTCGATGCAGCAGAGAAAAGCCGCAGTCACTCTCCAGACTTGTGATAGCGTGGCTTACGGCAGATTGTGTAATGTTCAGGACTTCGGATGCTTTGGTCAGACTGCCGTATTCGACGACAGTATTCAGAATCTCATATTTGATCAGAGACATTGAAGGGAGACTTCCTTTCTGTGTCGGCATGCATTGTTATACATGAGTTTATTTCATATTAACTATTATAAATATTCATTTTTATAATGCAAAGAGATCGTATATACTTTCCAAGGTGAGTTAGTTGGTATTACATACAATACAGCTCAGACTATATAGAAGAATGAAGGTAGAAGCAGGATGGACGGGGTAAAGGGAAAACAAATTCAAGCATCACGAAGAGCAGATGTGCAGATGCTGCTCGCAACCGTTATATGGGGGTCTTCCTATCTGTTTATGAAATCAGGACTAGCCTCTATTCAGGAACTTAATCTAATTGCTTTGCGATTCGGCATAGCTTTTGCAGCGGCAGGGCTGCTGTTCCACAGGCGTTTGTGGAAAGTGGATCGTGGGACACTGGCAGCGGGAGGTATTCTCGGTACAGCTTTATTTGCTGCTTTTGTCTTCATTACTTATGGTGTGCAGCGGACAACGGCGTCCCAGGCGGGATTTCTGATCAGTCTGGCTGTCATTTTCGTGCCGATATTAACGACGATCCTGCGTTGGCGGCTGCCGGATAAACGACTGACTATCAGCATTACGGTCGCTGTAGCAGGACTTGGATTATTGACGCTGCAGCATGAAATGAGTCTGCACCTCGGGGATCTGTTGTGTATTCTCGCAGCACTGGCGTATGCCGTTTATATCATGCTTGCAGGTAAATACACGCCAAAGCATGATCCGCTTACTCTTGGCGTTGTTCAGCTGGGGACTGCGGCACTATGGGGAACCGCAGCCGCATTTTTGTTCGAAACGCCGCAGCTGCCGGATACCCCGGAATCATGGGCATCAATCTTGGGACTTGGCATATTATGCAGCGGGCTTGGTTACATGCTGCAGACTTTCGCGCAGCGTCATGCATCGCCGACGAGAACCAGCCTGATCTTTTCGCTGGAGCCGCTGTTTGCGGCAGCGTTTGCCTTTATTTTTCAAGGAGAGTCACTTACACTTCAAGGATACGTTGGAGCAGCGCTGATGCTGGCAGGCGTTCTGATCACAGAGATCAAAGTGTCTCTGCCTATCTTCAGACGCAGCAAACGCCCGGTACTGTAACATGTACCTGCTTCCATGAATTTTTTTGAAATTCAGAGTTTATGAAAAAGGATATGGATGTGGATGTTAATCCGATCCATGATCGGGATACAATAGATGCTTATTATGAAGCCTAACAAAACCCGGATGAACAAAACTTGTTTTGTTCATCCGGGTTTTTATGCTACACTGGATGGAAAATCAGGAAAATCGGGTGAGCAGATGGGCAAAAGAGTGACGATGCAGCAGATTGCAGATGCAGCGGGGGTATCCAAGTTCGCTGTTTCTCGTGCGCTGACGGGAAAGCCGGGGGTTAGTGAGTACACGCGAGAAATGATTGTGAGGACTGCAGGGCAGCTGGGTTATTTTAAAACAGACCCGAAGCGTTATCCAGTGTCAGACCCTCTTTCTGTCAGTGCAAAACCAAGGAAGAAGTGTGAGGGCACCATACTGGTTCTATTTCCTAACATACGCTCACAAAATCGTTCTTCTTTGTATTGGGGCCCTGTATTCGACGGCATCTCAGCCCGGTTGAATGAAATGGGGATGGACATCTTAACGCTGACAGAACCTTCTTCGGATCATATGTTTTCAGTTCTGAATCCCGAGGCGATTCGGGGAGTAATTACGGTCGGTACGATCTCGACATCGGTACTGCTCGAAATATACCGTCTGCGCATCCCGCTTGTCATGGTCGATCACGAGGATTCGGCCATTCATGCCGATACCGTGTTTGCCGACAACGTAAAGTGTATGAAAGAGATGGTGCTTATGCTTGCAGCGAAGGGATACAAGCGGTTCCAGTTTGCCGGTCAGCTGCCGGATGCGGTCAGCTTCCGGGAACGCTGGCTGGGATATCGGATGGGACTGGAGGAGATGAATCTGAAGGCAGAGCAGCATCCGGGACTGCTGGTACAGGAGTATATCGAAATGCAGCAGACGATCAAAGACATGAAGCATGAAGACATTCCAGAAGTGGTCATATGTGCGAACGATCATACAGCGTTTATCATTATGGAGGCTTTGCGGAACCGTGCGGTTGAGGTGCCCGAGCGCTGCGCAGTCACGGGGTTTGATAATACCCGGACGGATGATCCTATTTTGGCTACAGCTTATATTCCCAAAGAACATCTCGGGGCGCGGGCTGTAGATCAGCTGCTGTGGCGGATGAACAATCCGGAAGCCCCCCATGAACGAAAGTTAATTCACGCGGCATTAATGATGAGGGATGAGTATCACTCCATACAAACTTAATGAGGGGCGGCTCACCTTTATCCGAGTTCGTGTGTAATGGAAAAAGGAATGCAGTGGAAAGACATGGAGAAGCCGTTCTCTGTGTCTTTTTTTTGCGAATTAAGTGCACAGTTCTTTTTTTAACAAAATTCATTGACTGGCGAGCAGCTAACATGTTAATTTTGTTTTGTGAATTGTTTTCTATTATACTAACAAAACCTAACAAATGAATTGACTAATGTAAACACATGGGAGGCTGTCATGAGCGTAATACAATCGCAACTTTTAGAGAACTGGACGTTTAAGGCTTGTGAAGATCAGGAATGGATGCCGGCTCAAGTGCCTGGATGTGTACATACGGATCTGCTGCGGCTGGGCAAAATTCCCGATCCGTTCTACGGCACGAACGAGAAGGAAGTGCAGTGGATCGACAAGAAGGATTGGGAGTACCAAACGGCTTTTGATGTTGAGGCTTCACTCTATGCACAGGAACAGCTGGAACTGGTTTTTGACGGGTTGGATACGTATGCCGATGTATACGTGAATGACACTCATGTGCTGTCTGCGGACAACATGTTCCGGGTATGGAAGGCAGATATAAAAGCACTCGTGAAAGAACAAGACAACGTGCTTCGTATTCGTTTTCGATCTCCCATCCAGGAGGACTTGCCGAAGCTGGAGAAGCTGGGGTACGCTCTGCCTGCTTCGAATGATCAATCCGATGTGGGCGGTCTTGGGGATAAACGTGTCAGTATTTTTGCCCGCAAAGCGCCATATCACTATGGCTGGGATTGGGGCCCGCGTTTTGTCACCAGCGGTATCTGGCGAGAAGTCAGGCTTGAAGGCTGGACAGACGTAACCATTAAAGACTTGTTTATCCGGCAAAACGAAGTGACTGCCGCATCGGCTCAAGTGACTGCCGTGGTCGAAGTTGAAACTTCGCAGCCTATAGATACTGTTATTCGCATTGGTGCGGATGGTCAGCGCTGGGAGACAGCAGTATCTCTGCAGCCTGGTTCACACACAGTGGAAGTGCCCGTGTCCATTCCAGATCCGAGGCTTTGGTGGAGCCGTGGACTGGGTGAACCTTACCGATATACTTTTGCAGCCGAGGTGCTTCAGGGCGAGCGGGCAGTCGCGTATTATGAAGTCCAGACAGGACTTCGTTCTGTCCGTCTCGTTCGTGATCCGGACGAAGCCGGTGCAACTTTTTATTTTGAATTGAATGGAGTCGCGGTGTTTGCCAAAGGAGCCAACCACATTCCAAATGACAGCTTCATTACAGAAATGACGCGTGAACGATATCTGCATGAGATCATCTCGGCAGCCGAGTCCAACATGAATATGCTGCGTGTATGGGGCGGGGGCTTCTATGAAGAGGACGTGTTCTATGATCTTTGCGATGAGTATGGGATCATGGTGTGGCAGGATTTTATGTTTGCCTGCAGCATGTATCCGGGGGATGAAGCATTTCTGGAAAGTGTCCGGCATGAGGCCATCGACAACGTGAAACGACTGCGCAACCATCCGAGTATTGTGCTGTGGTGCGGAAACAATGAGATTGATTCGGCTTGGGCGCATTATATTGAGAACGGAGGCTGGGGCTGGAAAAAGGATTATAACGCCGAGCAGCGTGATCGCATCTGGGCAGACTATGAGGCCATCTTCCATGACCTGCTGCCGGAAGTTGTGGAAGCCTACGCACCAGGTATGGATTACTGGCCTTCGTCACCGCTTGTATCGCTGTCAGGAGACGAGAAGCAGCATGCCCATCCGTCGACATCGGAAGGGGACATCCATTACTGGGGTGTATGGCACAACGTTGAACCTTTTGAGAATTACAATGTGTATGTCGGTCGTTTCATGAGTGAATATGGATTCCAATCGTTCCCGGAATACAAGTCGGTGCGAACGTATGCGGAGGAAGCAGATCTGGCGCTGGAATCAGAGGTCATGCTGGCACATCAAAAGAACGGAGCGGGCAATCGGCTGATCAAGCAGTACATGGATATGTATTTGCCTGCATCGAAGGACTTCCCTTCCTTCCTCTATATGAGCCAGGTGCTTCAAGCAGAAGCGATGAAAACGGCAATTGAAGCTCATCGACGCCGCAAGCCGTACTGCATGGGTACGCTGTACTGGCAGATGAATGACTGCTGGCCTGTCGCTTCGTGGGCAGGGATGGATTATCTTGGCCGCTGGAAAGCACTGCAGTATTATGCCAAACGCAGTTTCAGCGATGTGCTGGTATCTGCGGATGGTACACAGAAAGACTTCACGGATATTTATGTGATCTCGGACCAATTGAATCCGGTGAAAGGGCAGCTTCAGCTTCGCCTGATCGGATTCGATGGCCAGGTGCATCGGGATGAAACACTTGAAGTCAGCTTGGCACCGAATTCAGGTGAGAAACTAGGTTCGCTGCAGCATGCTGATTGGCTCAAAGGGCTTGATCCGGCAGCTGTGCTGCTGCGTTTGGACCTGCATCAGGACGGTGCGGCTGATATCGTGCAGGAGCATTATTTTGTGCCCGCCAAAGATCTTGCACTGCAGCAAGCAAACATTAAAGTCAGTGAAGTGACTGATGAAGAGGGAAAATATCTGGTGCTGGAGAGTGATCAGCTTGCCAAGCAGGTATGGATGTCTTCGGAGAGCGAAGGAATATTCACGGACAATTTCTTCGATCTGATCCCTGGTATTCCGGTAAAGGTGAAATTTACTTCAAGAGAAGCTCTGCAGCGTGAGGATGTGATCTCGAATCCAGGTCCCGTTGAGGTACGATCCATGATTGATTTTATTCAAGTAGACAAAGGGTAAGTTAAGGGAAGAACAAGTTTGGGTTAAATTAATTAAACGGTTGAAGTCTCTCATAAAGGGGGATTTCAACCTTTTTTATATCAGTATGATCCAAATGTTTACATTGTAATGGTTTCGTAATGTTTTACTTAGAGAATCGTAAGTTGTTCGCTATATCGTAGTCCATGCAAGCAACTAAACGATGGAGTGTGATAAAAAATGATGAAAACAGGCACAAGCAAAAAGATGATTGCAGCAGCGATGTTGGTGATGTCGTTAACGTTCTCAGGATTAACGAGCGCAAGCGCGGCAGAGATGAAAATGATCAAAAAGGATGGCATGGAACTTGTGCAGTTGAGGCAGGCTGCAAATATGTATGGTTACAGCATTATGTGGGACAGCCAAGATCGTTCGGTCACATTGATGTACAATGGCGGGATGGACGATATGAAGATGAAAGACGAGATGACAATGAGCAGCGACATGAAGATGCATAACGATTTGATGAATACAGATAGCAAGATGATGGACGATGACATGATGATGACGGACGATAAGATAATGAAGGAAGAAATGATGATGCCTGCGGCTAAAACCATTAAAGTGTGGGTGGGTTCTAAAAAAATGATGGTCGACGGCATGCAGGTTAGTCTGAATTCAATGCCTTCTATACATGAGGGGAGTACGTATGTGAGTCATATGGTCGTTTCCAAATACATGATGCCTATGAATACGATGAAGTAAGATTAGGAAGATAGAGGAAGCATAAAAAGAAGATAAATGAAGTAAGAAGATAAACGTGACAATGCATGACCATCACCCTGTGATATGATATTGCAAAATGCTTGTTTTGAATATGGGGTGAGTTCATTGAATGAGCGTATTATGGTGGCCGATGATGACAGCAATATTACAGACGTATGCCGCAGGTATCTGGAGCGGGAAGGTTATACGGTTGTAACAGCTAGGGATGGCTTGGAGGCGATTGAGATGTGGCGCAGTCAGACTCCGCATTTGATTGTGCTTGATCTGATGATGCCGCATAAAAATGGCTGGGAAGTCTGTAATGAGATTCGGCAAACGGAAGATGTACCGATTATCATGCTGACTGCTCGCGGGGAAGAGCAGGATCGACTAATGGGGCTGACTATGGGAGCCGATGATTATTTGACCAAACCCTTTAGTCCGAGAGAACTGGTCCTGCGTATCAAAGCAGTATTGCGGAGGACGCGAACAGCACAGGCCTCATCTGCTGCCTCCACACATACGATTAGTTATGAGGGGATGATGATTGATTTTGCGAGACGTGAAGTAAAGATCGGCGAACGGCTCATTGACTTAACGGTTACCGAGTTTGAGATGCTGTATTTGCTGGCAAGTCACCCCGGGCAGGTATTTTCACGCAGCCAGATGATGAGCAAAATTTGGGACTTCAGCTATGAGGGAGATACAACTACAGTGACCGTGCATATTCGGAGATTGAGGGAGAAGATTGAACAGAATGCTTCGGATCCGAAATATATCAAAACCGTATGGGGCATTGGTTACAAGTTTGCAGGTGGCTCGTCATGAAGCTGCGTACGTATTTGGTATTGTCCAGTCTTACAGGCATTGGCGTACTGCTGATCTGTTTATTGATCAGTTATTCAAAAATGCTGCTTACCATCGAACAGTTTTATCTATTGTCGGCAGTAACGGGCGGAGTAGGTTTACTTTCTTTTGTTCTTCAGTATTTATTAACGAAGCCATTAGAGAAGTCCATCGCACGTATTACAGAGCGCACAAAGCGACTGGCCGAAGGGGATTTCCAGACGGAAGTCCCTCTCGTCGGTCCACAGGAATTCAAGATGCTCGCACAGCAATTTAATGAAATGAGCTCCAGGCTGAAGGAGAGCTTTGACGATCTGCATCATTCCGAATCAGCCAGACGAGAGTTAATTGCAAATGTTTCCCATGACTTGCGTACACCTCTGGCCTCGATTCAGGCTTTTGTTGAAGCGCTGGAGGATGATGTAATCAAGGATGAAGTCACCTTTCAACGATACTTGAACACGATTCGTCTGGAAACGAAACGGTTGGGAGGCCTGATTCAGGACCTTTTTGACCTATCCAGTCTGGAAGCGAAGGGGGATCAGTTCGATCCTCAGCCCAGCCATGTTGATGAGTTAGTGCTCAGCACACTGGAGAGCTTTTCGTTTCATCTTGCCGAGAGACAGCTGCGCGTGGAGATTAAGCTGCCTGATCGATTGCCGGCGGTTATGATGGTGCCTGCACAGATGAAGCGTGTACTCTCTAATTTACTGCAAAATGCCATTCAATACTCTCCTGTCGAAGGCACAATTATGCTTACTGCAGCTGAGCAGGGAGCATTTTTACGAATTGCGGTGATGGATGAAGGTGAGGGAATTGAAGTGCAGGAAACGAAACGTATTTTCGACCGTTTTTATCGCATTGATAAATCTCGCAGTAAAAATAATGGAGGTGCGGGACTTGGGCTCGCCATTGCTCAATCGATTGTGGAACGGCATGGGGGTGAGATCGGGGTGCAGAGTACAAAGGGTGCAGGCAGCTGCTTCTGGTTTACCCTTCCGGTGTATGTCAGCCGCTAACTTTATTCAGATATCTTTCGAGCGGCAAAAAAACGTACTGATCGGTTCCCCGGGCAGCACGTTTTTTTATTTTATGTAGAGCAGTATGCTGCGGCAGGACATGGAACAGATATAGAAGCATGAAAACATGGAAGGGTTACGGAGTCGACTGCTCGTCCTTAATCTGCTGCAGATCATTGAGGCTCAGCGTCAGATTATTCTCCGGATGTGCACTGACGATGACTTCCGTCTCGGAAAGTTCACTTGGCTGGTTTGATTCGGGAGCGGGCTTCACCACGTAAAGGCTCTGGACGCTGTTCAGCAGACTTGCAGGCGTGTCTGCATACGTTTCAAGGAACAGAACGTAGTCTTTGGTTGGCAACAGCTGAAGATTATCGTCATTAATCACTTTGGTACTGCCCAGTTGGCCGCCAAGCTGCTTGACTTCAAGCTGATCTCCTGCTGTGTAACGGCCCTTATAGGGTTCTGCCACCTGAACCGTATAGATGGTATAGATTTTGTCAAAAGAAATCTGTTCATCCGCCGCGCTTTCAGCAGTGCCCAGCTCATTTTGTTCCAGAGAGTCCGTCTTAGCTTTGTCATTCAAAGCTTCAATTCGGGTCTGGATCACACGGCCCTTCACGATGGTATCGGCCCGGTCAGTTAGAGCATCTATACTGCTGTAATTCGGGTAATCTTCGGAAGCAATGACAGTGATCGGCGCATCAGAGGGAGAAGCGGCAGGTGATGTTGAAGAGCAGCCCACGACAGACAGAACAAAAAGGGACGAGACGAGCAGGGTGAATACTCGGTTCTTTTTCATAGATTGGAATCCTCCTTGGTAATAGGCTGTACAGCTTAAGTAAGATTACAGGTCACGCGGATTAATATCTGGATTTGACATTGTTAATATCGAAGGTTTGCGGTTTGGTCATAGAATTCCGGTTACGGGTATAAGACATGATCGAAGGGCTGCTGGTTGTTGGATTGTCACCGAGCCAGATGGAGTGGCCGAGTTCATGGACGAACACGCTTTGAATGAAGTTGGTCAGGTTGGAGGCATCGGTGGTGATCGTGGAGGTGTTAAGCTCAATGCGGAAGTTAACGACCTGATTGCCGGAGACGGAAGCGTAGTTGACACCATATGCGGTATTGTTGAAGCTGCCGACGGTAATCGTGTTGGAAGAGCTGCTTGATTTGACAAACTGTACTTTGGCTCCTGCGTTGTTCCAGTTGGCAAGAGAAGTGTCCATTGGACCCTGCCATGCAGCGGCGTAAGTATAAGGACGGATCGGAATGGTGGAGCTTGGGTAACCGTAATTCAAAAAGGTTGCGGCGTAGATCGTGCTGCCAAACATTGCAAGCGCAGAAAACAGCATCAGGGTCATCAAAAACTTCCTTTTCATACTTAAAACCTCCAATAAATGTATATTTTCTCTATTATAGTAACAAGGAAAAGCGAACCTGGAATGAGTCTCAAGTCGTTGTTTTTGTCGTGAAAAAAAGGAAATGCTTGTGCCGCAGCGGAAGGCTTGTCACAACAAGTCGTTTTCTGTCCAGGGAGTATGCATAAATTCCCTTTACTTACAAACAATACACTCAACCCTGAACGAAAAAAGGAGTGTATGATGATGTGCGAACGCTTTTCACTCGCAGCGGACCTGGATGAAGTCCGGGATCATTTCAAGGTACAGCGGGTCATGTATTACTATAAAAATCGTTATAACATCAGTCCAACGCAGCATACGCCGATCATTCTGCATCAGGATGGAGAACGGGTTCTGGATGAGTTCCGTTGGGGGTTTATACCGTTCTGGGGGCGGGATGCAGTGAATGCGAACTTGATGACCGTGCATGAAAATCCGGCGTATTACAAATTGGTTGAAACCAAACGATGCGTTATCCCATGCAACGGGCTGTATTACTGGCGCCAAGAAGGGAAAAAGCGTTATGCCGTGCGTGTTGTGATGCCGGATCGCGGTCTATTTGGCATTGCGGGGCTGTATGAGATTTGGAAAGACACCCGTAAGCAGCCGCTGCGTACCTGCACGATGCTTATGGCTGGTGCTAATCTCGTAACCCGCGAGTTCGGCAGTAAAATGCCGGCGATTCTTGCAGAGGACGAGATTAATACTTGGCTTGATCCAGCCAATACACGGGTAACGCAGCTGCTGCCGCTGCTCAAAACCTACAATCGCACAGATATGAATCTATATCCGGTCACACCGATGGTGGCTAATGATGAACATGATTGTTATGAATGTGTGGAAGAGATGGAACAGAAGCTGGCATATGTTCGGAGCTACTGAGGATTGTAATGCAGAGGCTGCTTGTGGTATTTCTTGTTTCTGAGATTTCGAAATGGTTAAAAGAACAGGATGGGGAGTCCGATGGACGCTCTGTCCTTTTCAATGTTTGTCATTTTTCCCGCGTGCAGGCAGGAGCATTGAAAAAGCAAAAGTTGCAATTGAATTAAAACGTAACTATAATAATTACAGTAAAAGAATGCATATATCCATATATCTATTTAAAGAGATATATAACCGGGAGGAAACCACGAATGAATCCAAAGTATTCCAAAATGTTTGAACAAGTTTCACTGCCAAGCGGCATTACGCTGAAAAACCGGATCGTGCTTGCTCCTATGACTCATATGTCCTCTAATTCAGATGGCACGGTATCCGATGCTGAGCTTGCATATTATGCACGCCGCACTGGGGGAGCGGGGATGTCGGTTACAGCAGTAACTCATGTTACGCCTAACGGAATTGGATTCCCTGCCCAATTTGGTTCTTACGACGACAGTTTTATCCCCGGACTGAAACGTCTGGCTGAAACGATCAAACAGCAAGGCTCTGCTGCTGTACTGCAAATGTTTCATGCAGGCCGTCTGACACCGGAACAAGCCGTTCCAGCAGGTGAGGTGGTCGCACCTAGTGCCGTTGCAAGTGAACGTCCCGGCTCTCCGGAGCCTAGAGAAATGACGGATGAAGAGATTACATCCGTCATTCGTGATTTCGGTGAAGCGACTCGCCGTGCGATTGAAGCCGGTTTCGACGGTGTTGAGATCCATGGCGCAAACGGGTACCTGATCCAGCAGTTTTTCTCTCCGCACTCCAACCGTCGCGAAGACCGCTGGGGCGGCAGTGTAGAGAAACGTCTGGCATTCCCGCTTGCGGTGGTAGACGAAGTACAGCGTGTCGCTGCCGAGCATACGAAGCTTCCGTTTATTGTGGGATACCGCTTCTCCCCGGAAGAGCCTGAAACGCCGGGTCTGACGATGGAGGATACGTATGCACTTGTCGATGCTTTAAAAGATAAAAACCTCGATTACCTGCACGTTTCCTTGAATGAGTTCTGGTCGAAGCCAAGACGGGGTGAAGAAGATACACGTTCCCGGATCGAATATATTCTGGATCGTGTGGGCGGCAAAGTGCCTGTGATCGGTGTAGGCGCGATCCACACCGCAGACGAGGCGGCAGCAGCTCTGGAGACGGGGGTCCCGCTGCTGGCTATTGGACGTGAGCTAATTATCGAGCCGGACTGGGTCGAGAAGATTGAAAGCGGACGGGAAGAGGACATTGAGACAATTCTGACGAAAGCGGATCAGGAGCGTCTGGTCATCCCTGACGGATTGTGGAATGCGATTATCCATACACCGGGTTGGTTCCCTATGGCAGACGACAAATAAAAAGTGGAAATGACTGAATGAAGGGGGCGAAAGCCTCCTTTTTTACATAAATGTACGAATGCTGTTTCCGTATGGTGAAATTCTCCTGACAGCCGCTCTATGGTATGATGGGATGACAGATTTAGCTGGAACAATAACGGTTTGGAGTGAATGATGATGCTCGTTGCGGAACGATATGAAAAAATAGTGGAATGGGTCGATGCGCATGGAAGCATGCGTGTCACCGAGCTTAGTGAGCGCTGCGGAGTAACGGAGGAGACGATCCGCCGTGACCTGGACAAGCTGGAGCAGGCAGGCAGGCTCAGACGCTCGCATGGTGGAGCGGTAAGTGTGAAATACAAAGACGAGCTGCAGTCCGAGATCCCTTATCCCGAGCGGGCTGTAGCGCATGCAGACGAGAAACGCCGCATTGCTGGTGAGGCGGTGAAGCTGGTGGAGCCGGGCGACCGGATTGCACTCGATGCGAGTACAACCGCGTGGTACATGGCGGCTGGACTGCCGAATATTCCGCTCACGGTGCTGACCAACTCGATGAAGGTTGCGGCAGAGCTGAGCACGAAAGAACAGATTCGTGTCATTGCTGCAGGCGGACAGCTTGCGCCCAAATCCTTGTCTTTTGTCGGTCCGCTCGCAGAACGTTCGCTGGATGCGTACCATGTGGATAAAGTGTTTCTATCTTGTAAAGGGGTGCATCTGACCAAGGGCATCAGCGAGTCGAATGAATTACAGGCGCTCGTGAAGCAGAAGATGATTCATATTGCCGATGAAGTGATCCTGCTTGCTGATTCGAGCAAGTTTAACATTCAAGCTTTTACAAGAGTGGCAGCGATGGAAAGTGTTAGTAAAGTGATTACCGATCTGGGTGCACAGGATGAGCATGTCGACGCATTGAACGAACTTCAAATTCCGTGTATACGTGTGTGAGCGTAACAGACGTCAGAATATTACAAATGAATATTTATAAGATAAACTCTTTATTTACACTTTAACGGAGAGGACAGAGAAAAACTGAAAAAGCGGAGCTAAAAGCTTCTGAAAAGAAAGCTAACATCGGAAGCATACGCTTCGCCTTTATCACCGGATTTTTCCCTTTGGAAAAGGGAATCAAAAAACATCTGGGGATAACAGCGATTGGAAGTTTATTCTGTCATTGGAGTCTCCGTGTAAAAGTATTTAGTTCAACTTATCATAGGAAGGATCGATGGCAATGAAACATCCGTTTCACTTAAAAGCAGTATGGAATGGCGGTCGAAACAGCGAGGGCACGATTGATGCAGGGGGGTTAAAAACGGTTATCTCCATCCCGCAGGAGATGGGCGGTCCGGGTACAGGAACAAACCCCGACGAGATGCTGCTGGGGGCAGCAGCAACCTGTTACCTGATCACCCTCGCCGCGATGCTGGAGCGTTCAGATATCACACCTGACGAGCTGACGCTGGAATCGGAGGCTGCGGTGGATGTGACGAATAACGTATTTACGTATGAGCGGATTGTACACCGGCCGCGAATTGTGCTTGCTGTCGATGCGTCCGAGTCGGATGCGGCCAAGGCTGAGCGGCTGGCACATAAGGCGGAGCAATCCTGTATGATATCCCGTGCTGTGGCAGGCAATGTGGCGATCGAAACTCATCCTGTGATTGTAACCAATGGAGCTGGCGCAGTGTGATATAATGGGTGCAGACGACATTATTCGTCATTTGTGCAAAATAAGGAGAAATTCAGGATGAAGAACCAGAAGCGCAAACCCAATCGAATGGCACGTTTGACTCGTGCGATAAAACTGAATTTTCTCAAACTTTTACGTGCTCCGGGCGGTGCTCACAAAGTATCTACCGGATTTGCCATAGGGTTCGGTCTTGAATTGATCGTGATCTCGACTGCATCTTTGATTTATCTCGTATTCTACCCGATTGTGCGCCTTTCGGGAGGTTCTATGCCAGCGGCCATCGTTGGTAACGTTGTGGGCAAGTTAACGTTTCTGCCGATTATTCTAATGCCGCTTGCGAAGCAGATTGGATCATGGATGCTGCCTTCCCACAGTATGGGTCAGGGACCTATGCATGAGAGTGCATGGATGGAATTGTTTCACGGGAACTGGTCTGCTGTGAGTGAGCTGCTGCTTGGCGGGCTCGATATTTTGGCAGGCATGAGTGTGCTTGGTCTGATCCTCGGCTTCATTTCGTACTTCGTCGTCAAATTTTTCTACGTCAGAGCCCTTTATCGGCGGCATGAACGCCGGCTGGAGAAGCGCCGCCAAGCGGCGAACGCCTCCAGTGCCGGTACAGCGCCTGTACTGATCAGGAAGACATCACAATCATAATCGGTAGGAAGACCATCGATGCAGCGGTGGTCCAAAGAATGCAGCGGGAAACAAACCGCGGGGAAGCGCCGAACTGTTCAGCCAAAATAACCGCGTTGACTGCGGTCGGCATCGAAGCAAGGATGAGCAGTACAGAGAACAATATGCCCTCGACCTGAAGTGCCTTCAGAATAAGCCAGGACAAGACCGGTGCTGCGACCAGGCGTACGACAAGTCCGGCCCAGAAAGCACGGCGAACGTTGGACTTCCAAGGCGCTGCATCCCCTTTGGAGCGGAGCATCTGTGCGCCCAGGATCGCGAGAACAATGGGAGAATAACCGGCAGCCATCATAGAGATGCCCCCATCGAGTGCTTCAGGCAGCTGAATACTAGAGGCCCGCAGGATGATTGCGATAACCGTTGCATATATAGTAGGCATGCGAAATACGGACAGGATTGCCTGTTTTACGGTGAATTCCGATCTTGCGGCAAAGAAAATACCTACCGTATTCACAATAATCATCTGTCCGATGACATAGACAGAAGCCTTGTCCAAGCCGAGCTGGTCGAAGGCAAGCAGCACAAGCGGGAGCCCGTAATTCACACAGTTGGTAAACGTGGAGACGAGGGTAAGGCCTGCTTTTTCCGGTGCACCCAGACCAAAAATCCGGCTCAGCAGCTCGGCAAGGGCCCAGAGAGCAATCAGGTTCAGAATCGAGAACCAAAAGGTGCCTGTGACGTCGGTCCATGTGATATCTGCATGCAGCAGCGTATGGAAGATGAGTGCAGGGCTTAGAATATAGAGTGAAAACGCCGAAAGCGGACGAGTATCCCAGTCCCTGAAATGTTTTAACAGTATTCCTCCGATCACTGGCAGGGATATAGGCAGAAATACATGGTAGAGTGTAACTAAAAACGAGGTCAACAATCTGTTCAGTCCTTTCTGGATGAAAAACCTATCTTATCATAGCAGGAAAAGTTATGCAGTTGAATGCTAATAGTGTAATTCGATGTGAGGCTTCGTACAGGCTGCTTACAACATGGCTAGGCTCTAAGGGAGTAAGCTGGTGCTGGATTGCTATTTTGATATGACAGATTTATTATAGAAGAGGTACAGCGAGACTACATACACATAGAGGAGGAAACTGTAATGAGTGAATCAAAACGCTTGCTCGTCTTGGTCGGCTCTTATGCCGAAGCTGAAAATGAGGGCATTTACGCATATGAATTAAATGAGGATACAGGCAGTCTGGCGAAGCTGGACGGCATTGCAGGAGTGAAAAACCCGACGTTTGTGAATGTGGACGCAGAAGCAAACAAACTGTATGCGATTGGTGAAACGGCGTCTGCCGAAGGCAGTAAAATGTCGGAAGCGGTGGCTCTGAGCGTGGACCCTTCCACAGGAAAATTGACACTGCTTAACCGCAAGGATTCGATCTCTGCTCCGCCATGTCACATTCAGCGCGACCCTTCCGGTAAATATTTGATCCTGTCCAGTTATCACGGTGGATTGGTAGGACTTCAGGCTCTCACGGACAATGGTGAGGTCGGAGCGCTGCTGGACGAGAAGAAGCATGAAGGTCACGGGGCGCATCCTGAACGTCAGGACAAGCCGCATGTGCACTCTGCCTTCTTCAGCCCGGACGGCAAATATATGATGGTACAGGATCTCGGTGCAGACAAAATTGCGATTTACACCCTTAACACAGACAAAAATGAATTGGTGCTTCATAGTGAAACGAAGACTCATCCAGGCGCAGGCCCGCGTCATTTGACATTCCATCCGAATGGTCAATTTGCATACGTGATTAACGAAGTAGATTCGTCCATCACAACGTACAAATACGATGCGGCAGCGGGCACGCTCACTGAAATCTCGAATGTATCAACTCTGCCTGACGGTTATGAAGGCAGCGAGAACACAACTGCGGAGATTACCGTTTCCAATGATGGTCGCTTTGTGTATGGTTCCAACCGTGGACACGACAGCATCGTAGTATTTGCTGTAGATGCTGACAAAGGTACGCTGTCACTGGTGGAGCATGTCTCCGCAGAGGGACAGCACCCGCGTCATTTTGCATTGACACCGAATGGTAAAATGCTGATCGCAGCTAACCGTGATACGAACAACATGGTTACCTTCACCGTAGATCAGGAAAGCGGACGCTTGAAATACACAGGTCACAGTACAGGTGTATCCAAGCCGGTATGTGTGAAACCAGTATATCTGTAACCTAAGTTGAAATTAGCAAAGAGTGAGACCTAGTCATACGGCTAGGTCTTTTGGCATTCAGTTATAATATATTTTTTTAATATATTATTTTGTACCTAACTATTATAAGTTACATTTTAACTAGTTCTACAATATTCGACAAACTTTATTCAGTATGTATGATATGCTTCTAAGCATCATAATCATCTAAGATAAATGTTCAGTTCGAATAAAATCCTTGTTATAATAATACAGAACATATGATCTCATTTTCTTTAATTTACAAATGAGGATGTATTATTAAAGGGGGATATATAATGTTGACCGCTCTTTTTAGAAAATTTGATGATTTTTCTATGGACTTACTAAGTGAATTGTTACAGGCATCCCCTACTGAAGCTTCTGAACGTATTACTGAGCTATCAATAACTGAAGAAGGCATAACAATGGATTACTATCGTACGATCCGATCTGTAGAGTTATTCTATGATTTTATATCAGAAGTAGAAGTTCCAGAAATTGTTAATAAAGCTCATAAAGCCAGTTGCATAATCTCTAAAAAACGAAATATTGCTTTAATTTATGGTAACAGAGTAGCCTGCAATAATTTTGAAAGATATTTAAAGAATAAAGCACAAATTAATCTTTTCTCCAACTTCATAGAATTAGGTGGCTTATTAAATAAACTTTCAGAACAGGGATGTCGTTTGAAAAAATTAGATTATATAGATGTTGAGTTTTTAGGAACAGTTTTAAATTCGTTATCACTAGATTTTAAGACAAACCATGATGCTGAACGTATATTGAAAAGAATACCTACTAATCCTTCTAAAGCAAGTTTAGAACTTTTCTTTGATAAAAAAGAATGTACTTTCAATATTGACTTAGTGAATAGTTCTATTAAGGTAGAATATGACACGCTGGAAATTACTAATATAGAACTGGTTAAAGAAATAATTATTGATTATTTTGAGGAGGAATAACATTGTCAGAAGAACAGCAATATCAAGGAGACAGATGGACAAATCAAACTCGGAATATTTTACATAATTTAGGATGGATTCAGAAAGGTGATGCAAATTTTGATATAATTTGTGTTAATAAAGTAGCACATAAAACCCGAGATAGAGATCGAATTAACCCACATGGAATTGATACGGTCTTTTCGTACTATGATCCATACAAGAAAAAGGATACAGGAATTATAGTTGAATCCAAACAAAGGAAATGGAGTGGAATTAATAAAGCTGAAATTGAGAGTTTCATCAATCAGCTTCAGATGTCTATTGAATGCTCAGACACTAACGAGCTATTTCATAATATGAATTGTAGATCTGTAAAGACAGGATTATTAATGTTATGGTGTAACGAACCTCATAATTTTGATGAGTTAAAGTATAGAGACTATCTTAAACAATTAAGGTTTACAACAAAGAAAAATCCGATTACATTGTATATTGCTTCCAACACTGAAATACTTAAATGGTGTTCATTAATACAAAAGGTAAATGAAATTAAGGCTAAACATTCAGTAAAAGAGTTTAAGTATTTTTATCCAAGTGATACTTACAGTGGGGGAAAAAGTTCGCCTTCTAGAAGAGATCATGTCAACATCATTCATCTTTTTTCAAGCTATGTTTTTGGGAAAAGTAAAGAGACAATAGAACATAGAAATGGAACATATACAGAAGAAACGAGTCATGTATTTTTCTTTTCCGAACCAACTTTAGATGAACTGAATTTTATGTATTCATGTATTCAACCCTTTCAATTGGAAGACGCAGATAACCTCGTAATTCATCTATATAATAATGATTCTCGATATAGAGTTCCTATTGAAGAATTCAAAAGGTCAAAGAGTGAAGGTTTGAGAACTGAGGGTTCAAAACTAAAATTAAGTATTGAATATATGCTAAGACTTGCAGATGTACCAGAACAGTATTCTAAATAGTATTAATGAGGTGTGAAATATGCAATTAAGGAAATACCCAAATAGATTTCATGTTAGAAAAGTAATTGAACAATTTATGAGCAGCAAGGATGCAATTAGTGTTTTTAAAGAGCAAGGAATACTAGTACAAGCTTACAGAAAAAAAGATGTTGCAAAAATTGCTGCAGATCATTATTTTTCCAGAAACAACTTTATAAAACTTAAAGAAAAGGTAGAGGCAGAGCATAATTATAAAAAAACGAGTAGGCTTGAGATACCGAAAGAAGAGATTGAAGATTTTAAAAATGCTTTGTTAGAAATTAACGGTAGCCCTTTAGGCGATGATGACAATACAGTAGTAACTGTATTAGAGACTCCAAATGACGGTTGGGAATTTAGGATTGATTATACAGATTATAGACCAGGCATGATTGATTTATTGGATCAAACTGCTAGAAGAGTCGAGGTTAAAGTGAACGATCAAATAGAAACATTCAGTTTGGATTTTGATACAATTTTAAGTAATGATTATAAAAAAGTAACTCAAGTTATAGAATATCTCAGACGTACTAACGAGGATATTGAAGTGAACTTCTCTGAAATTAGCTTAAAAGCGTTATCTTGTGAAAATCGTATTCAATTATTCAATCAATTTTTTCAATATGAACATCAATCGTGGATGTTTGCAGAAATAAAAAAATTGAAAGTAAAACGAGACGAACGTGGAGATAATTCTGAAGAAAGCACTGTAGAAGAAGATCAGTTGCAGGGTATAAATTCCGCGTTAATAGATGGTGTAAATCTTATCGAAAATAGATTTGTAAAAGGAACCTTAGATAACGGTTTTTACTTTTCTATGGCTCAAATGAGATTTGATAGCAGAGAGAATGCAGATTTTATCGATATTGCTATAGAGTTTATGAGCAGGCCTGAAAAATGCGAAACTAAAATGGTTTCATCTGGGTACTATTATTATAACGACTCGGGCGATAGAGTAGAAGAAACTAATGTATTGGCAACAGAAGATCAAGATTCAATTTTATTTGAATTTAAGAATGCCCTTTCTCAAATTTATAAACAATTATGTATTAATAGAAAAGTTTCTTTCGTTGCTAGCGATTACGATGTCAATTTCTTTGGAGAGACTGCTGTAGCAGAAGAAGTTTGAATATATCATGTTCGAGTAAAACCGTTAATGTGAAAAAAGGTTAACGGTTTTTACTCGAAAAGGCTAAGTTAGAATGAATTTGTATTGAATATATAAAATCGAAATAAAATTCACCTAACAACGAATAAGTATCATTAGTTTCTCCCAAGTAACTACCTCACTTGAAAGTGCGTACTTCCTGAATAGATAGTCAGGCTCTACAATGAACTAGCAGCCGCAATACAGCGTCGTACCATCCAAAACGCAGAGGATTGGCTGCAGCAGCAGAAATATTTTAATTCAAAATCATTTACTTATACTTGAATAACAAAGGAGACATAAAACATGAAATTACAGCTCGCACTTGATTTGGTTAACATCCCTGACGGTATCGCATTGGTTAAAGAGGTTGAGTCATACATTGATATCGTAGAGATTGGCACGCCAATTATCATTAATGAAGGTCTGCATGCCGTAAAAGCAATGAAAGAAGCCTACCCTAACCTGCAGGTGCTTGCGGACCTGAAAATTATGGACGCTGGCGGTTATGAAATCATGAAAGCAGCTGAAGCCGGCGCAGACTTGATTACCGTTCTGGGTGCAAGCAACGATATGACAATCAAAGGTGCAGTCGAGGAAGCGAAAAAACAAAACAAAGAAGTTCTCGTGGACATGATCAACGTGCCAAACCTGGAACAGCGTGCGCGTGAAGTTGACGCTCTGGGCGTAGACTACATCTGTGTTCATACCGGTTATGACCTTCAGGCTGTGGGACAGAGCCCGTTCGAAGACCTGCAAACCATCAAAGGCGCGGTGAAAAATGCAAAAACCGCTGTCGCTGGCGGCATCAAATTGGACACACTGCCAGAAGTAATCAAAGCACAGCCTGATCTTGTTATTGTTGGCGGTGGCATCACAGGACAAGCAGATAAAGCAGCTGTGGCATCTGAAATGCAGCGCCTTGTAAAACAAGGGTAAGCTTATGAGCGGCACACGATACACCGCAGCCATCCTGAAGGAGCTGGAACGCACACTAAGCCAGATCGACGATGCCGAGATGCAGGTCTTGGCAGAGCGACTGCTGGCAGCAGAACGTATTTTTGTAGCTGGAGCGGGTCGTTCGGGACTGATGGGAAAAGCATTTGCGATGCGGTTGATGCAGATGGGACTAGCTGTCTACGTCGTGGGTGAAACCGTGACCCCGGGCATCAGCTCGGCGGATTTCCTGCTGTTATGCTCGGGGTCGGGGGAGACAGGCAGCCTTGCGGCGATGGCACGAAAAGCCAACCAAGCAGGTGCTCCTGTAGGCTTAATGACAATTAAGCCGGAGTCTACGATTGCGCAGCTGGCACAGGCAGTCGTTCGTCTGCCTGCCTCAGCCAAAGAAGATACAGCGGATGCCGGAGCAGATGTGACAATACAGCCCATGGGTTCACTGTTTGAGCAGAGTTTGCTGCTGAGCATGGATGCTCTGATCCTGACCATGATGGAGATAAAAGGCATGACCGGAGCCGACATGTTTAGCCGTCATGCGAACCTGGAGTAGCTCCGTGGAGCTGACCAAGCCTCTCTATATATAAGAAGAAGTAGACCGGAGTCCTCTGCTGTGAGCAGGGATTGCGGTCTTTTCTGTGAAAAAGGTAAAGGAACTTTGCATTCCGTCCATGCTGTAGTAAAATGATGCATTAGGGTTTGATCACATGCACGCGTTGGCCGATGGGGAATCAGGCTCAAGATAGAAATAAAAATAAAAATAAACGTTAGGAAGTTGAACGATTCTTTTACACGTTATTGCGTCTGCGGAGTGGACTGTGTAACTCTTTAGTTCAACTTCTATAGTTGCGAGATAAAGGGGGCTTGGAGCCATGGCGTCCGAAGTCAAGGAACGTATTAATTTGAAAGAAATCAACTGTGAAAAGGAATTAACTCTCGCGGTGATTGGAGGCAAGTGGAAGCTCATTATACTGTGGCACCTTGGTCTTGAAGGCACGAAACGATTTAGTGAGTTGAAACGTCTGATCCCGCATATTACACAAAAGATGCTGACGAACCAGCTGCGGGAGCTGGAAGAAGACAAACTGGTGGAGCGCAAGGTGTACGCCGAAGTGCCGCCCCGGGTCGAATATTCGCTGACAGATCATGGTCAGAGTCTGATGCCTGTGCTGCACGCAATGTACAACTGGGGCAAAAACTACGCAGAAAATGTAATCTGGAAAGAGACGAAATGAATCATCTAACGAAACGTCAAGTGAACTGGACACGCCAGAGCTTGGCGTTTTTTAGTTTCAAGCCGGATTGAATTCTGCATTTGTAAACCAAAAGTCTCATAATTAGAAGATGTCATGTATAGAGTGGTGGATTATGATACGATGAGAGAAATTGGAAACGCAGGGAGGATGACGTTTAAGATGGATAAGATACGTACTCGTGCCGAAGTCATGGAGGAAGCAACCTGGGATCTGAGGGATTTGTTTGCATCAGACACTGAATGGGAACAGGAACTGACATCCTTGCCGGACGCTGCGGCAGATATCGAGACATTCAAAGGCACCCTGGGTCAAAATGCCGAGCAATTGCTCGCTTGTCTGGATGCCCGTGAAGCTCTGCAGGAGCGGATCGGCAGGACGGCCGCTTATGCACGTTTAAAACAGTCCGAGGACAGCACGAACCCCGTCAATATTGAAAATGCAGCTAAAGCTGGTGACATTCTGTCCAGCCTGTCTTCACGTCTGTCTTTTGTCAACTCCGAGATCGTTTCGCTGCCGGATGGCACCATCGAGCGGTATTTGGAAGAACTTCCGGGTCTGGAACCCTACAAACGCAGTCTGAACAGGCTGTTAGAGGAAAAAGCACATCGGCTCTCGCCTGAAACCGAGAAAGTGCTTGCTTCACTGAGTGAAGTGCTGGATTCTCCATACCGAATCTATCAGCGCGGCAAACTGGCGGATATGACTTTTGATGAGGCGCTGGATGGGGAGGATCAATCCCGGCCGTTATCTTGGTCATTTTACGAGAATAACTACGAGATGTCTTCCGACACCAAACTGCGCCGTTCCGCTTACGCTTCATTTAATACAGCGCTGCATAAGTACAAGAACACGTTTGCCGAAGGGTACGCTGCTGAAGTGAAAAAACAAGTCGTGCTGTCACGTCTGCGGGGATATGACGATGTAACAGATATGCTGCTGGCTCCGCAGCAGGTCAGTAAAGAGATGTACAATCACGTGCTCGATATTATTCAAAAGGAACTTGCCCCGCACATGCGCAGGCTGGCAGCGCTGAAAAAGCGTGAGCTTGGACTCGATAAGCTGATGTTCTGTGATCTCAAGGCCCCGCTTGATCCCGAGTTCAGTCCGGCCATTACATACGATGAAGCATGCACGCTGATTCGTGAGGCATTGGAAGTACTGGGACCTGAATATGGAGAGATCGTTGAGCGTGCCTTTAGTGAGCGCTGGGTTGATTATGCGGACAATGCAGGCAAATCCACCGGCGCATTCTGTTCCTCGATCTATGGAGCACACTCTTATATTCTGATTTCGTGGGCCAATAACATGCGTGGAGCATTTACGCTGGCCCATGAAGTGGGACATGCAGGCCACTTTATGCTGGCTGGTCAATATCAGCGGCTGACGAATACACGGCCATCCCTCTACTTTATTGAAGCGCCTTCGACAATGAATGAGATGCTGCTGGCGGATCATTTGCTGAAGCGTTCCGATCATCCAAGAATGCGGCGCTGGGTCATTCTGCAGCTGCTGAATACGTATTATCATAACTTCGTAACACATCTGCTGGAGGGTGAACTGCAGCGGAGGGTTTATACACTAGCTTCGGAAGATAAGCCAATCACGGCTAAGACGTTAAGCGAGCTGAAGGGTACCATTCTCTCGGAATTCTGGGGGCCTGAGCTGGTTGTAGATGAAGGTGCCAAGCTGACGTGGATGCGGCAGCCCCATTATTATATGGGACTGTACCCGTATACTTATGCAGCAGGTTTAACGGCCTCAACGGCAGCGGCACAGAAAATCCGGGAGGAAGGACAGCCTGCGGTAGATCGCTGGCTTGAAGCACTCAAGTCCGGCGGCAGTCTTGCACCGCAGGAACTGATGAAGCTTGCCGGAGTAGACATGTCGGGACCTGAGCCGATTCGGACAGCAGTCGCTTACGTCGGCAGTCTTGTCGACGAACTTGAACGTCTGTATTCGTAAACGGGTTCATATAGTATACGGACAAGGCAGACGGGCTGAGTGCATGCCCCGTCCCTTAGACGGGGAGGGTGAACTGTTATTTTGCATGTGGGAAAGGAACGATGAGTTATGGCGCTAACGGGCATCTTCACAATTGCGAACCGACTGAGTGTGGACGGATTCGGTGGAGTGGATGATTTGAGCAGCGTGCCGGGATTTGAAGGAAACCAGAGCGGTTTTTTTTCCGGATTGAATGAGTTCGGTGCGATGGGTACGTTCGTCCCTATGTTTATCGGCATCATATTTCTGATTGTGGCAGGCGGCATCGTATACGCAATCTTCTCGGGTGTGCGAACCTGGTCCTCCAATAACGCATCAGCCGTATTGACGCTGCACTGCAGCGTGGTTGCGAAGCGAACAGAGGTTAGAGGTGGAAGCGGAGATAGCAGAACCCGAACGAGTTATTATGCGACGTTTGAATTCGATAACGGAGAGCGTCTGGAATTAAACGTGGGCGGCCAAATGTACGGCATGCTGGTGGAACAAGATCGGGGCATGCTGACCTATCAAGGGACACGCTTCAAACACTTCGAGCGGGCTATTCAGCCTCAATCCGGATATACCGGAGCGGAAGGCGAACAATTCTACAGATAAAACGGATGCAGCGGCTCCTCCCCAAAAGGGAGAGAGCCGTTTTTTTGCTGTGGGATGAGATTCCGAATTTATAGGTATTCAAACGCTTACAATAGTGATATACTTTAAAAATAAAAACAAACAGTATTAAACAAATGAAAACAAAGAGAATATTGGGGATGAAATAAAGATAAAAGTAAACATCCAAGTAAACATCCAAGTGAAGATAAAAGTGAAGCTGCACGTTAAGATCCCGGTTGGGTTGGTTTTGGATGAGGTTGAAACACGATAACTTGTGGAAAAGGTGGGGAAAGCAGTGAGTGTGCTGGCTTATGATTTGGGTGCGGGGAGCGGAAGAGCCATCCTTGGACATCTGAATGATCGGGGGATAGAAACCCGTGAAATTCATCGGTTTAAGAACGAGCCGGTGAAGATCGGTGAGCGGATGCACTGGGATATTTTGCGGCTGCATCATGAAGTGCTTCAGGGATTAGTCCTCGTAAAACAACAGGGAGAAGTGCCGGAGAGTCTGGGAATTGATTCTTGGGGTGTTGATTTTGGTCTGCTGAGCGGCCACGGTGAACTGCTTGGCAATCCATATCATTATCGCGATACACAGTTCAGCGGCATGATGGATACGATCTTACGGGAGTTATCTGCAAAACATATCTTTGAACGTACAGGCATCCAATTTCTCCCGTTTAACACGCTGTATCAGCTGGCTGCGCTTAAGCGCAGTGCTTTTCCGTTACTGCGTGAGGCTCAGCGATTCCTTATGATTCCCGATCTGCTTCGTTATTTTCTAACTGGAGAAGCAGTGAATGAGTTCACAAATGCGACAACCACACAATTATACAATCCGGTGTTGGGGCATTGGGATCATGAGCTGCTCGCGCATATCGGTATCTCTGACCAATGGTTCGGAGAAGTCGTGATGCCGGGAACGACTGCAGGGCAGCTGCGCAGCAGCATACGTAATGAATTCGGTCTTGCACCCATTCCGGTGATTGCTGTAGCGGAGCATGACACCGCATCGGCTGTGGTAGCGGTTCCGGCAGCGGAGCGATCGTTTGCTTATCTAAGCTGCGGAACATGGTCCCTGATGGGAACCGAGCTGGATCAGCCTGTTATCAATGCGAAGAGCCTGGCGCTGAACTTTACTAATGAAGGCGGTGCAGGAGGCACGTATCGTCTGCTCAAGAACATTATGGGCCTCTGGATTCTGCAGGAATGCATGCGGCAGTGGGAGCGCGAAGGACAAGGGATCAGCTATGCAGCTTTGCTGGCGAAGGTTGAGACGGCGCCGCCGTTTGCCAGCCTGTTCGATCCGGATGATGAGTTGTTTCTGCCTGCGGGCGATATGACAGAACGTATCCGCCAATACTGCCGCAGGACAGGACAGCGTGAACCTGATGACCAGGGCAGTGCGGCCCGTGCAATTCTGGAGAGTCTTGCCTTGAAATATCGCAGCGTTCTGGAGTGGACAGAAGAACTGTCAGGCCAGTCATTCAGCGGTCTGCATATGGTAGGAGGGGGCATTCAGAACCAGCTTTTATGTCAATGGACAGCCAATTCAATTGGTAAGCCGGTATGGGCTGGACCTGCGGAAGGAAGTGCCATCGGAAATATGGCTGTGCAGTGGATCGCGAGCGGTGCGTTCAAAGATATCTGGGAGGCACGCAGCGCCATACGCTCATCCTTTCCGATTACGGAATATGAGCCGCAGTTTCGAGCAGACTGGACAGAAGCTTATGAACGATTTATGCAGATAACGGCTGTGCCTCCAGATTCAGAAACCGGAAGCGGGGTGTAAACATGCTCGCGGCAGAACGATATGACCGGATTGTAGAACTGGTGAATATCAAAGGCAGCATGCGTGTATCCGAGCTTAGTGAGCGCTGCCGGGTAACCGAGGAGACGATCCGCCGGGATCTGGATCGACTGGAGCAGGCTGGACGGCTGCGCAGATCACACGGCGGAGCCGTCAGTGTGAAGGAAGATCAGCCGGAGATCCCCTACCAGATTAGGGAGACAGCGCAGACATTAGAGAAGAAACGAATTGCTGATGCGGCCTTGGCGCTGATCGAAGCAGGAGACCGTATTTTGCTGGATGCCAGCACGACAGCAGGTTATATGGCGGCAAACATGCCGGATGTCCCTCTTACCGTATTAACCAACTCCATTCAGGTCGCTGCACAGCTGAGCAGTCGGGACAAAATCGAGGTCATCTCCACCGGAGGGCTGCTGGCAGCCCGTTCGTTATCCTTTGTGGGCCCGCTGGCGGAGCGATCTCTGGAGACGTACCATGTCGACAAACTGTTCTTGTCGTGCAAAGGTGTACATCTGGAAAGCGGCGGTATCAGTGAATCGAATGAACTGCAGGCAAGATTGAAACAGAAGATGGTCGGGATATCGGATCAGGTTATCCTGCTGGCGGATGCGAGCAAATTCGGCATTCGGGCTTTCGCTCGTGTGACGGGGCTGGATGCCGTGCACACCATGATTACGGATCAGTCATTGAATGAAGAGCAGCGTTCGTTATGCGGAACGTATGGTCTGCGGGTTCATCCGGTTTGATAAAGAGTGGAGGCCGGCCTGCAGCGAGCCATTGGAGATAAGAAAAGTGATGAATGTGCAGATATTCATGGAGCAGTGAACAGATTTTTACATGAGAAGAATATGAAGAAATACAATGTCAAATTGAGGGAGCGTGTAATCATGAAAGTCTCCTTGTTTATAACCTGCCTGAGTGATGCGATCTATCCCCGAGTGGGGGAGGCGATGGTCCGATTGCTGGCCGCTCACGGGGTCCGTTTGGAATTTCCGCAGGTGCAGACCTGCTGTGGTCAGCCTTCCTACAACAGCGGGTACTGGGATGAGACGCGAACAGCAGCCAAAACGATATTGCAGGCGTTTGATGACAGTGATTTTGTGGTCTGTCCATCAGGCTCTTGCACGTATATGATTCATCATTATCCCGAACTGTTTGCAGATGAGCCGGAATGGTTGGAAAAAGCGAAACAGCTGGAAGCCAAAGCTTACGAATTCACGCAATTTCTGGTGCAGGTGCTCGGAGTAACCGACGTTGGTGCACATTTTCCACATAAAGTAACGTACCACCCTTCCTGCCACGGCAGCCGTCTGCTTGGGGTTAAGGATGAACCGCTGGCTTTGCTGTCCCAAGTCAAAGGGCTGGAACTGGTTCCGCTGCCTCATGCCGAGGACTGCTGCGGGTTTGGAGGAACATTCGCCATCAAAATGTCCGAAATCTCCGGAGCCATGGTGACTGAGAAGGTAGATCATGTCAAAGAAACGCAGGCCGAGGTGCTCGTTGGGCTGGATATGGCCTGTCTGATGAATATTGCAGGTAATCTGCGGTATAGAAACGAACCTGTGCGGGTGATGCATCTGGCCGAACTGTTATATGAGGGGGTGCAGACAGGATGAGTCAACCTGGAGTTATGAATGAAACGGTCAAATCCCGAGCGGGTTTGGCACTAAATGATGATTTTTTGCGTAAAGCTGTGAAATTCACGACAGAACGTCTGCGGAATGGCAAGAAGACAGCCTCGGAAGAGCATGGGAATTGGGAAGAGTGGCGGGAGCGTGGGCGACAGATTCGGCTGCACACGATTGCACATCTGGATTATTATTTGAATGAATTTGTAAACCATGCCCGTGCAAACGGTGTACACATTCATTTCGCTGATACTTCAGCGGAAGCGGCGTCGATTGCGCTTGATATCGCTGTGCATAAACAGGCTTCAAGCGTAGTCAAATCCAAATCTATGGTGTCGGAAGAGGTGCATCTGAACCATGTGCTGGAAACGGCAGGTATTGAAACGATAGAGACGGATCTTGGTGAATATATCATACAGCTTGCGGGTGAAGCACCATCCCATATCGTTATTCCGGCGATTCACAAGAACAGATATCAGATTGCCGAACTGTTATCCAAGGAAGCCGGAGAGATGCTGGAGCCCGATACGACTGTGCTGGCCGGATTTGTGCGCAGGAAGCTGCGTGAGAAATTTCTGGAGGCTGATATTGGTTTGACCGGCTGCAATTTTGCCATTGCCGAGACGGGTTCGATGGTTTTATTTGAAAATGAAGGCAATGCCCGTATGGTATCTACCGTGCCGAGAACGCAGATTACCTTGATGGGTATGGAGCGCATCATTCCATCCTGGTCTGACCTCGAAGTCATGGCAACGCTGCTGCCCCGTTCAGCCACCGGACAAAAACTCACGATGTACATGTCGGGTATTACAGGTCCTCGCCGCTCGGCAGACGCGGATGGACCGGATGAGATGCACATCATAATCGTAGACAATGGCAGGTCACTACAGCTCGGTGATCCCGAGTTCCAGGAACTGCTGAACTGTATTCGCTGCGGAGCATGCCTCAATGCGTGTCCAGTATACCGGCATATCGGGGGTCACGCGTACGGCGGAACTTACAGTGGTCCGATCGGAGCGGTGCTGACACCTGCATTAAACGGCAATATTGATGAATGGAATGATATCGCAAGCGCTTCGAGTCTCTGCGGTGCCTGTTATGAAGCGTGTCCTGTCAAAATTCCACTGCATGACATGCTTGTATATTTGCGCAGGCGTAAAGTGGAAGAAGGGCATGGGAGTAAACTAGAAACGATTGGTATGAAAGGTTTTGCAGCGGTTGCGGCAAACTCCAGGCGTTTTGCTGCTGCCATTCGGCTTGGACAGATTGGACAGAAGGCCGTTGTGAGGAACAATGGCATCTCGTTAAAGCTCGGCCCGCTAAAAGGCTGGAATTCGTACAGAGTCGCTCCAAGTCTTGCCAAAAAATCGTTCCGTCAGCAGTGGGACGGTCTGGATCAGGAGTTGAATGGGCAGCATACCGTGATGGATGCTGCAGTACGTGAGCGTATGCAGCAGCTTATTCGTAACCGCAAGAAGGGAGGCTTGAAGCATGGGAAGTGAACATCAGCAGTGGCTTGAAGCCATGGAAGAGAAGTCACGGCGCAGACAGGAGAAGTTCATGGACGATATCGCTGCCAAACTGCAGCGACCTAGACTGCGCCATGCTCCAACTCATGTTTTTCGCGGTGCCCCTGATTTCTGGCATGAGCTGGAATGGGACGAAGAGCAGCGAATTCAGGCCTTTACCGATAACTTTGTCAGTGTAGGTGCTCATATTGTAAGGGTGCAGGATTTGGGAGAAGCCGCTCAGTTCATTACCAATAAAGCGCATGAATTAAGTGCCAAATATCTGATACGCCAGAATGAGCAGGTTTTAAACGATCTGGGACTTGAGGAACAGCTTCCTGATGTACAGATTTCCGTCTGGAATAGTGCTCCCGAAGTGGACTGGAAAGCACGAGCAGCTGAAGCGGATATCGGGATTGTGATGGCGGATTATGCCACAGCATATACAGGCTCGGTGACTGTCCTTTCTTCCCCGGAGAAAGGACGTTCGGTCAGTCTGCTGCCAACCGTGCTGGTCCTGATTATCCCGGTGCAGCGGCTGTACACCCGATTGGGTGAAACGCTGCACCGTTTTGACGAAGCGGGAAGAGAACAGCTCCCAGCCGGTATTCATTTTATTTCAGGTCCCAGCCGTTCCTCCGATATTGAGAATGATCTCACGATTGGAGTCCATGGCCCGGGCGTGGTCTACGGTGTAATTGTAGGTTAGGTTACCCGTCTCAAGCTAAGAGAAAAACGGTAAACACGGAACTGTCCTTTAAGCGTCGTTTTTCGCTGAGGGCAGTTTTATTTGGTTAGGTGGTGGGGACACCCGGTGCGAGGTCCTATGACTTTAGGACAGTTGAAGATTGGAACTGGAAATGATATGGTAAAGATAGACAAAGAGAAAAACCCATTTTTTTTGCTTAAGATTGACCGGATTACGATTGTGGTCAGTCGGTTTTGGGTATGGCATATGTACACACATCGCTGAAGCCGGGGTTGGATGAAGCCCGAGTCAACACACGATGAAGCGAGCCGAAGGGGAATTTGCAAGCGAGCTTAGATGCGAACCAGCTGACATGCTGCAGAAGTCATGATTTACATTTTTACATTTTGAGAAAAAAGAAGGAGTGAGGAACCATGCCACCTGTTTCAGTACCTCAGCCCAAAACGTACGGTCCATTAGGCAATCTGCCGCATTTGAATTTTGATGAACCGACCCAATCCCTTGTGAAGTTGGCCGACGAATATGGACCTATTTTCCGAATGGATTACCCGGGAAGAAGCGAGCTTTATATCTCAAATGAAAAGTATGTTGCCGAAGTTACAGACGAGTCTAAATTTGATAAAAGAGTATGGGCACCACTTGCGAAGGTACGTGCTTTTGCCGGGGATGGTCTCTTTACGAGTTGGACCGATGAGCCGAACTGGAAAAAGGCGCATAATGTGCTGCTCCCAAGCTTCAGCCAGCGTGCGATGCAGGGGTATCATAACAAGATGGTGGACCTTGCGGTGCAGCTCGTTCAGAAATGGTCCAGACTTAATCCCGACGAAACAGTAAATGTACCGGACGATATGACTCGTCTGACGCTGGATACCATTGGTCTATGCGGATTCAACTACCGTTTTAACAGCTTCTATCGGGAAGAACCGCATCCGTTTATTACGAGCATGGTCCGGGCGCTGGATGAATCGATGAGTTCCTTACAGCGCCTGCGGCTGCAGGACAAATTGATGATCAGCAAAAAGAAACAATTTGAGCAGGACATTCGTTCGATGTTCTCCCTGGTTGATCATATTATTGCAGAGCGTAAAGCCCAGCCTCAGGAAGGGGCAGATGATCTGCTCTCTCATATGCTCACCGGCAAAGATCCGGAAACGGGCGAAACTCTTGATGACGAGAACATCCGATATCAGATTATTACATTCCTGATTGCCGGGCATGAGACGACAAGTGGTTTATTATCGTTCGCGGTATACTATCTGATGAAAAATCCGGATAAACTCGCAAAGGCTCAAGCGGAAGCCGATGAGATTCTGAAAGATCCGGTGCCATCGTACAATCAGGTTCGCCGTTTGAAATATATACGTATGGTGCTGAATGAAGCGCTGCGTTTATGGCCTACAGCGCCAGCATTCTCCTTATATGCGAAAGAAGATACGATGCTTGGTGGTCAGTATCCGCTTCAGAAAGGGGATAGTGTCAGCGTGCTCATTCCCAAGCTTCACCGTGACCGCGAGGCATGGGGCGAGGACGTTGAGGAATTCCGGCCTGAACGATTCGAAGATCCAAGCAAAGTACCGCATAACGCTTATAAACCGTTCGGTAACGGTCAGCGTGCATGTATCGGTCAGCAGTTTGCTCTTCAGGAGGCCACTCTGGTGCTGGGCATGGTTTTGAAACACTTTGATTTTATGGACCATACGAATTATCAGTTGAAGGTGAAGGAAACCCTGACACTCAAACCTGATCAATTTATCATCCGAGTACGCGCACGCGGAGGTCAGCCTGTGATGGCTGTGCCTGGTATCGCCGTTCAGGAGCCGCCTGCTGCCGTGAAGAAGAGTGAGCAGGAAAGTGTAGATGCACATGATACACCGATGCTTGTTCTGTATGGCTCCAATCTGGGCACGGCAGAAGGCATCGCCCGTGAAATTGCGGATACAGCAAGAGCCCAAGGTTTTCGCAGTGAAGTTGCTGCACTGGATGACCGCGTAGGCAGGCTGCCCAAGGAGGGAGCTGTCGTCATTGTCAGTGCATCCTATAATGGTCAGCCGCCAAGCAACGCCAAAGCATTCGTGGAATGGATTCAGCATGCAGATGCAGACGAGTTTAATGGAGTGAAATACACCGTACTTGGATGTGGTGATCACAACTGGGCCAGCACGTATCAGCGCATTCCGCGTTTAATTGATGAACAGCTCTCCTCAAGGGGGGCAGAGCGGCTGTCATCCCTCGGTGAATCGGATGCCAGTGGTGATTTCGAGAAGCAGGTGGAGGATTGGACCGAACAGCTGTGGCCGGATCTGGCGCGGACGCTGGAACTGAAGCTGCATACGGGCTCAACGAATGAACGCAGCGCCTTGTCTGTACAGTTTGTGAGCGGAATGGCTGTGACTCCGCTAGTCGAAACGTACGATGCGCATGCTGCTGAAGTGCTGGAGAATCGGGAGCTTCATGACGAAGGCAGTGAACGCAGTACAAGGCATCTGGAGATCAAACTGCCTGATGGTATCACGTACCGGGAAGGCGACCATCTGGGCGTACTGCCGCAAAATCCGCCAGAGCTTGTGGAGCGTGTACTTCACCGCTATGGATTCACCGGGACGGAGCATCTGGTACTGGATACATCAGGCCGAAGTGCGGCTCACCTTCCGCTGCAGCGGCCTGTTAATCTGTATGACCTGCTCAGCCACAGCGTGGAGCTGCAGGAAGCTGCGACCCGTGCGCAGCTGAGAGAGCTTGCTGCATATACGGTATGCCCTCCGCATAAGAAGGAACTTGAGGCGCTTCTGGATGAAGCGGTATATATGAAGGAAGTGCGCAGTAAACGGATATCCATGCTGGACTACCTGGAGAAATACGAAGCATGTGAACTGCCATTTGAACGTTTCCTTGAACTGCTGCCTTCATTGAAGGCGAGATACTACTCCATCTCCAGTTCACCTAGGGTGCAGGCAGCACAAGCGAGCATTACGGTAAGTGTAGTAGAGGCGCCTGCATGGAGCGGACACGGAATCTACAAAGGTATTGCATCCAATTATCTGTCCGGGCTGAAACCTGGTAACGAAGTCGTGATGTTTGTTCGCACACCGGAATCCGGTTTCCAGCTGCCCGATCGTCCAGAAGTGCCGATCATTATGGTGGGTCCCGGAACAGGCGTGGCGCCGTTCCGCGGTTTCCTGCAGGCGAGACATGTGATGAAGCAGCAGGGCGAACAGGTTGGCGAAGCTCATCTGTACTTTGGATGCCGCAATCCCGAGCATGATTATCTGTACAAAAACGAGCTTGAAGCCGCCCAAGAGGAGGGGCTTGTACAGCTTCATACGGCGTTCTCCCGAATTCAAGGGAAAGAGAAGTGTTATGTTCAGCATCGGATAAAAGAAGATGCGCAGCTGTTGATTCCTCTGCTGGAAAACGGGGCACATCTGTACATTTGCGGAGATGGAAGTAAAATGGCACCGGATGTAGAAGCCGTACTGAAGCAGGCTTATGCAGATATTCAGAGTAAAACTGCCCAAGAAGCGGATGTTTGGCTTAACCAGCTTCAGGAGCAGGGACGTTATGCCAAAGATGTCTGGACAGGCGTTTAACTCGGACAGTTCTTGTGATCGCTGCTGGGATATCTGCACTGTATTCTGCCGAACTTAAAGTAAAGCATCATGAAGCAGGCGCTTAGGCCTCTTCATCGGCAGATTGTACGGGGAGCAGGGGCAGGCTCGCGGTGAGAAGCAGAGACCATCGTTTCTCACCGCTTTCACTTTGGCTTCAACTAATAGCGGCGGGCACAGCGACGTTTCAGCTTGTAACTTTTCTTGCGAGGCCGGTAGATCGACTCCACACTGGAGAGTGGAAACAGAATTCGCGAGGGAACTCTACCTTTGCCCTGCAGTTCAATATAATCAATTCCAACACCAACCAGTCTGATACTCTTGAATGCATTTCGGGAAGGGAATGTTGTGCGAATGCCGACCCGGATGCCCCGCTGTGTTCGTGGAACGTTGAATACTCTAATGGAATTCAGGCTGAGTGGAATGAATAATTGATGATTGATTTTAACAAAATTACGGGGGAACACCTTTCGGATGCGTCCTGGCTCCAAACCGGTACGCGGGGTGTTAAGCTCAGCGAGATGTCCCTGGAATTGGGCCAAGCGCTGCTGGAGTGTTTTACCTGTGCGAAGATGCTGCCAGCTCATAAGTCATCCTCCGTTCGTCATTTATACCTAGTATATGAACGGGGCAGGGCGGAAGGTGAATACTTGGCCGCCCATGTTACGCGAGTTTGAAACGATATGAAACGTACAATCGACAGAAAGAAACGTACAATCGACAGAAAACCAGGAAAGGCATAAGATCAGAGATTTCAGGTCTCAGAGCTTATGCCTTTTTTATGTCGTGCTTTGCGGCGTGCAGCGAATTCAGAACAGAATCCATCTACCGAATTGAGAAGGTGAAAAGCAAAATTTAGAACTGGACCAGCGTATCTACCTTAACCGGAAGACCGGTTGCAATGGCACGATTGGCTGCAATACCTGTCAGAATAGAACGGGCTCCGTCCACATGATCCGCTGCACGATGGAAGGGGTCCTCAGCTGGTTCGCCAAACAGATCGTTCAGCAGCACCGGGTCGCCTCCGCCGTGACCACCTTCCTTTTCTTCCACTTCCACTTCATAAGGTGCGCCAAACATGGGAAGTACACGCAGCGTTTTGCCAATAAGGGCGCCTTCCTTGCTCTTGTCACCCAGTGAGTTCACGTAAGACTGCTCGATAATATTCATCTCGATGCGGCCTTTGGTACCGTTGATCGCGATGCGATACCCCTCCCAAGGCTGATAAGCGACCAGGGAATAGGTCAGGATGGCTTTGTTCCGGTACTTCACAAGTACACCCATTGTATCTTCGATATTGATGCCGTCCCCGAACACACTCTGATCACGCTGGTATCCGTCTTCGGTCTCGGCATCCAGGTACATCGATTTTAGATGCGGATCTGAATCCAGGTGCAGGGCAAACGGATCTTCCTGTGCGAGCGGATTGCCTGTAGCGCGGTTGTAAAATTGAGTAACGCCGCGATCCTCGGCATTTTCCCTACCGTAAAACATCAGATCCCCAAAAGCGAATACGGTGTCTGGTTGTGATCCAATCCAGAAGTTCACCAGATCGAAGTGATGCGTGGATTTGTGTACCAGCAAACCGCCGCTGTTGCGCTTGTCCCGATGCCAGCGGCGGAAATAATCCGCGCCGTGACGTGTGTTCAGCAGCCATTCGAAGTGCACGGAAGTGACTTTGCCAATAGTATCATTCAGAATAAGCTCGCGTATTTTGGTGTGATGCGGTGCATAGCGATAATTAAATGTTACCCGTACGTTCCGTCCGGTGCGCTTCACGGCGTCCAGAATGTCCTGACATTTCTCCTCATTTGTGGTCATCGGTTTCTCAGTAACGACATCACAGCCCAGTTCCATGGCACGAATAATATACTTATGGTGAGTCCGGTCCACGCTGGTAACAATAACATAGTCCGGCTTCTCGTTCTCAATCATCTGGTCAAACTGGTCTGCCAGGTAGGTAGGCACCTCAGCATAGTTATATTTTTCCTGCAGCAGCTTATTGGCATAATCCATACGCACCTGATTGATATCACAAAAGCCGACAAGCTCGGAAGTTTCACTGAAATCCCGGGTCAAAGCACCATAGAAAAATTCGGCACGACCGCCCGTTCCGACCAATACATAACGTTTCTTGTTACCCACGTATATCGCCTCCTTGAATATAGATCCAGCCTATAACAAGGAAGCACTTCTTTCGCCGCGTTTTATGCGTAACCGCTTTCAAATACCGCATATTTTGCTATAATTGTGAAAAGGAGAGAGGGATATGACGGAAGCACTTCGTACGGAGTACCATGATGCAGCGGAATTATTACATATTGAATATGATCGACGAATAGGGTACTACTCTATGGCGGCTGACCATTTTCATGATCATTATGAGCTGTATTATCTGCTCTCTGGGGAACGTATTTATTTTATCAAGGATCGATCGTATCGGGTAAAAGCAGGTGATTTGGTATTCGTAGACCGCAATACGGTGCATAAAACACTGGAGAGCGGTATGCCTGACCATGAACGAATTGTGCTGTATCTGCAGCCGGAGCTGTTTGCAGCTATGGCGGTTACAAGTGATTTAGCAGCAGGTTTGATAGAGCCGTTTTGCTGGGATAATCCGATTGTGAGATTACCAATCCAAGCCGCCAAGGTGACGGAGGCAATCGTCGCCGAAATGGTGAAAGAAATGCGTCAGCCGGATGAGGGAAGCGGAATGCTGCTGCGTCATCGGGCGTTGGAGCTGCTGCTGCATACGTATCGTCATCGTCACATGGGACGGATCCACACGGATGATCCGGACCCTGTTCTGCACCCCAAAATTCAAGTTGTTGTCCGGTACCTGAATGAAAACTACCGAAATCCGCTGACGCTGCCGGAAACAGCAGGCAGATTTCGCATCAGTCCACACTATTTAAGCCGGCTCTTCAAACAGACAACAGGTTTCACCTTCAGTGATTATCTGAATTTGCTAAGAGTGAAGGAGGCGCAGCGTCTGCTGCGTGAAAGCGAGGCATCAATAACGGATATTGCTCTGCTGGCGGGATTCGGCAATTTTTCGCATTTCGGCAAAATGTTCAAACGCACGGTGCAGATGTCGCCAAGAACATATAGACAGGAGTACAATGAGCGGGACGGAGTTCACAAAATATGATATAAGAAAGAGCTGCAGGACCCAGCTTCACTCAATGAAGAACTTTCCTGTACAGAATGAAGAACTTCCCTGTTTAATGAAGAGTTTTATATAATAACAGTGAGAAGCATTTCATTTTATTGGAAAATGGAGAGGGAGTCCTGATTATGAATACAATCGAAACAAGGCTGCAGCAATTAGGAATCCAACTTCCGCAGCCCAGTGCTCCTGCTGGGAAATATGCGAATGCAGTAATTGTGAACGGAATCATGTATGTGTCAGGGAAAGGACCAAAAACGGATGAACGCGGCAAACTTGGCGTGGAATTTACGACGGAACAGGGGTATGACTTCGCCCGCAATACGGGGATTGAGGTGCTTGCTGCTGTGCGGGATGTGCTGGGTTCACTGGATCGGGTCAAGCGAGTAGTGAAAGTACAGGGGTTCATTAACGCGTCGGCTTCATATCAGAATCATCATAAGGTGCTGAATGGATTTTCGGATCTAATGATAGAGGTTTTTGGAGAAAAGGGAGTGCACGCCCGGTCTGTCTTTGGGGCCGTTTCCGTCAGAGATCAACTGCCGCTGATTATCGATTCTATTTTTCAAGTGGAGGAGTAGGTTTACATGACAGACTTATCGTCGGGATTTCGACCGATTATGCTGGATTTCCCCGAAAGTTTCCACACGGAACGTCTTACGATCCGTGCGCCACGCCCCGGAGATGGCATACAGGTTAATGAAGCGATACGGGAAAGTGCCGAGCAGCTGCGGCCGTGGCTTCCTTTTGCCGAGAACATACCTTCCATTGAAGAGTCTGAATTCAATGTTCGAAAAGCCAGAGTGCAGTTTCTGGAGCGCAGTGACCTGATGCTTCATCTGCGTGATAGAGCTTCCGATGAGTTTGTCGGCAGCAGCGGTCTGCACCGGATTGACTGGCAGGCGCGCTGCTTCGAAATCGGCTACTGGATAAGGACCTCCCGTTCGGGCGAAGGTTTGGTCACGGAAGCTGTGCGCGGCATTGAACAATTCGCCATCAAGCACCTGCAGGCCAATCGGCTTGAAATTCGCTGTGATGCCCGAAACGTACGCAGTGTGAAGGTGGCTGAACGGTCGGGATACACTCTAGAAGGGGTACTGCGCAGGATAAAGCAGGATCGCACAGGGGCAGGGGTGGATATGATGGTTTTTTCCAAAGTAAGGGGCACCGAGTTCATATCATGAAAAAATCTGAAGTCAGCGGAATGATCGCTGCATACAGCTGCCCTTTCTAGTCATAAAGCAGATATTATAAAGCAGTGTACGCGTGCTGTGAGCTGCACATGGTGAGAAAAATACAAGATGACAAGATGCCAGGATTTTAATCGTGGGTTCTTAATTACGGGATTTTACTCAGGGGGATAAACCGATGGAACGGATAGGACAGGGAAGAACGGCAGAAATCTACCATTATGCAGACGATCAGATTCTAAAATTATACCGGGCAGGGTTTTCGGAAGAGGCCGTACAGAATGAGTTTTGCATCAGTGAGCTGGTACATGCGAAGGGACTGCCTGTTCCTCGTGCTGTAAAACGGATAGTTGATGCGCAGCGATCAGGGATCGTGTTCGAACGATTTGAAGGAACAACGCTGCTGTCGCTGATGATGCAGCGGCCGGAACAGCTGGAATTATTATCGCACAGAATGGCGGCGTATCATTACAGGATGCACTCTGTAAAGGATGAAGGAAGTACACTTCCTTCTCAGAAAAAGATTCTGGAGCATGCGATTCTACGTGTAAGCAGCTTTTCTGATATGGAGCAGGAACGCCTGCTGCACTGCTTGTCCGTTTTGCCCGAGCAGCGAGCAGTTTGTCACGGGGACTTTCATCCTGATAATGTGATGTTGAGCAGGGATGGCGAGCAGTATTGTATTATCGACTGGATGACGGGAATGGCGGGTGATCCTGCGGGTGATGTGGCCCGGACCTGGGTAATATTAAAGAGCGGCAAGCTCCCGGACGATGCGGAACCTGCGATCCTTGAAGGGTTTGAACGGGCTCGAAGTCTGATGGTGGAGCATTATATAGAGCATTACACCGCTCTTTCCGGCATCACCCGTGAACAGATCGAGTCTTGGGTACTGCCTGCAGCCGCAGCACGGCTGGATGAAAGCCTGCCGGATGCGGAAGCGGAGGAGCTGCTTCAATATGTGCGGGACCGACTCCGCCAGCTGAATGAAACGATATCCATAACATCATGAGATAAAGAGGGGGAAGGGTCCATGCTGCAGGCGCTGAAAGCGATCCAAAGCTATCAATCAGGAGATTCACAACAGTCGTTACAAAACAAGCCGAAGTGGCTTCAGCTCCTGGCGGCGGCTGAGAAGCCGCGTATTAATCTGGAACGCATTCACTCGATCGCCGAGCTTCAGAATACCAATGCGGTATTGGACTACACCGAGCGTACGCTTCAAGTTCTGGATGGACTTCAGCTTTCATTCTGGATGCGTGAGCTGCTGGAAGTTGTACTGGCCTGGTCGGAAACGGCAAAAGGGGGTTCTCCAGAACAGCGCAGAGCGTGGCAGCATCAGGGCATTAATTTATTCGTACATAATATCGGCTCGGCGCAGCTGTATGACCTGTATACAGCCGAAACACGCGGAGACGAACTCGCGCGAGTGCCGGAATCACAGGTGCAGGCAGCATCTGAGATGCAGGTGTCTTCTCAGGGACAGGATACCGCATCCGCTGAAATTGTATCGCCAAGCCATGAGATCACTCGTATTTTAATTTCAACACACGGACTGATCGGACAATATATTCGCGGGGAAATTCCGTTTGCGGAGAATGCACCGCTTCAGTCTTTAATGACCGAAGGCTGGATTACCAGGAGCGAACTTCGCAACCTGCTGATGGCTTTGAATGAATGCATCATCTCAGCCGTTGATCCCGGGCTTTGGAAACAAATTCAGCTTGAAGTGGAGCAGATTGTAGATTGGATCGTGGAAGGGGTAGAACATACGGATTGGAGCGTGAAAGAACGATTAGCTCGTCTGAGAAGCAGTTCGATCCGGCAGGGTGAGGCTCTGGATGAAACATATGCCAAGCTTGAACAGCAGTTCCCGTTGCAGCAGCAGCTGGCTCCTCTTGCTTCACGCACGTTGTGGTATGTTGAGTCAGCCATGAAGGATTTTTCGCTGGAAGAGATGGTGAAAGTATTTTTGCTTGCCCTACACAGCGAAGGATGGAATGCAGTGAGCGTGGAAAATAAATATCCTGCTGGGATGTCTTCCTTTACGAATATACGTCATATCAGCTTCGAGCCTTTGATGAACACGATGTATTACGACTACAAGGGTGTCAAAAAACTGAATATTTATAAGAAGCGTATGATCGAAAAATATTTGGAACAGTATGGCTGGGAACAGGTTATTGCGGGTGAACGGCTGCCTTATCCCCACCTTGAACATCGTATCGAGCGATATCCCGATCTGCCGGATACGTTATTTATAACCTTTGAATTCTCGCCTGCGGCCGAGAAACTGATTGCCTTTTGTATTGAAGCAGAGAAATCTCCGCTATATGAGCAGGCTGTACTTCTGTTATTTGATCTGTTTGGTCTGCGCCGGGATGCTTATGACCGATTCCACAACGAAGAGACATATCTCTCGGATATGAACAGTTCAGGGGATTATAAAAAAGTGCTTCTGGACTATATTGTCGGCAGACGTGTGCTTGACATTGGTCCGGGGGGCGGTGTGCTGCTGGATCTGATTGAGCAGGAGAAACCGGAAGTTGAAGCGATTGGTATCGATATTTCGACCAATGTGATTGAAGCGCTGAAACGCAAAAAACAGCGGGAATCTCATCGCTGGCATGTAATGAAAGGGGATGCGCTGCAGCTGAAAGAGGAGGTAAAGCCGGGCTCCGTGGATACGGTTATATTTTCCTCCATTCTGCACGAGCTGTACTCTTATATCGAGCGGGATGGACGCAGATTCAATACAGATACGGTGGCGGCGGCGCTTCAGAGCGCTTTCCAGGTGCTTTCCCCCGGCGGACGAATCCTTATACGGGATGGCATTATGAGCGAACCGGAGACGCAGAAGCGTCGAATTCGGTTCCTTGAGCCGGACGGTATGCGCTGGCTGGAACGTTATGCCGCAGATTTCAAAGGCCGTGAGATTACGTTTGAACGTCTTTCGGACCAGGAAGTACTGATGCCTATTAATGACGCGATGGAGTTTCTTTATACCTATACATGGGGTGAAGAAGCCTATGTGCACGAGATTCAGGAGCAGTTTGGCATATTTACACCGAAAGCCTATGAGCAGTGTATACGTGAAACGCTGGGCCGGCAGGCGGAAATCATCATGCTGCGCCATTTCCTGCAGGAAGGTTATACCGAAGCGCTGGCAGAACGTGTCCTTTTCATGGATGAAAACGGTGAACCTGTGTCCCTGCCTGACAGTACCTGTCTGATTGTGATTGAGAAGAAGGGAAGGGTGGAGGAATGAGCACAGCAGCTCATACAAGTTTGTATTTGGTAAGACATGCGGAATCCAGGTTCATCGAAGGACGGGAACGCGAGCGTGGACTAACGGAGCAGGGATATCTGGATGCGGAGAAAATCGCCCAGCAGTTATATTCGGAGGATATGGATGTGTTCTACTCCAGCCCGTATGTCAGAGCTGTGCATACGATTCAAGCTTTGGCTGATCTAAGCGGAAAGCCTGTCATGACCGAGGAAGATTTACGTGAACGTGCCCTGTCAGGCCCCCATGTCCAACATGAACATTTTCATGTAGCCAAACGCCAGCTCTATCGTGACCCCTCTTTCGCTTTTCCAGGTGGGGAGTCTGGTTATCAGGCTCAGGCCAGAGCCATTCACATCCTTCAACAAATTTTACACAAGCACTCAGGTGAAAAAATCGTGATTGGCACACATGGGGATGTGATGACACTGATTCTGCAGCATTATGATCCGGCATACGGTTTTGAGTTCTGGGAGAGCACCACCATGCCCGATATATACAGAATGGATTTGGATACAGGTAACCATATGCTGCAGATTACAAGACTGTGGAATGAGGCGGAGCAGGAGGTATAGCAAATAGAGGGAATGGAGATCCACAGACACGATGCTCTGGCCGATTGCGGCATCATTGCCCGAATTTTTGAATGTGTACTTGAGGAATACGAGGAACGGGGACTGGATCATTTCACAGCCGTTTCTAACAAGCGGATGAAACGTTTTGTAATCCCTGATATGTATTTGAAGAAGGACAAAGAAGGAGTGACATCATGAGCAGAAGTGATGTGAACACATGGCTGAAAGAGCTGCAGGATGGACGTCTGATTCATGATCAACATTTCGAAGGACTGGATATCGAGGCGTATCTGGATAAGCGTGATGAAGCTCCATTTGCAGATGAGTGGATGCAGGCGTATGAACGATATGCCGGGGAACCCGCAGCTGCCGAAGATGAAGTGCTACGGCAGATCAGGGAGACTGCATTCAAACAAACGATATCCTTGACAGGAGACCCGGAGATAGCCGGTTATGTCAGCGATGATTTTGGACTGATCGGCCATTTTTTGCTTCAGGAAGAAGTAATAGAGGACACTTTTGTGCATCAATTACTGGAGAGTTATCGTCAAGGAACACTGCCCCTGCGTTCATAGCGGGGGTTGTTTGGTTCATGGTGCTTCGTTTGTATAAAAAAGAGGCTTCAAATGTGTATTGTGAGCCCAGGTCCATATCATGTACAATTCACCTAAAGAGTTATTTGAGAATGATTATCATTATAAATTGAAGTGTTCTCATGATGACATCTACAGATTACATATAGGGGGAAGCGTATGATGGCAAGACGGAGTAAAGGGTTTCAAGGGTGCTTAGTGCTGCTGTTACTCATTATCATGGTGGTATCGGGCTGCAGTGCAAAACCGGGAGCGTCAGCACAACAGGGAGATGCGGAGAAGAACACCGATGTCGAAACGGGATCATCGAAAGCCGAGACACGTGTCGTTCAGGATGAGTATGGAGAAGTGACAATACCTGTTCATCCGCAGCGGATTGCGGGTGTATATGTCGAGGATTATTTAAAAGCTCTGGATATTAAACCCGTTGTGCAGTGGTACCATCCCACGTGGGGAGTACAGGACTATTTGAATCTCGACGTACCGAAGTTTGATATTACGGGCAGCACCGAGGCTCTCCTGCAGTACAATCCGGATCTGATTATTGTGGATGGTGGAGTAGATGCTGCGCTGTACGAACAATACAGCAAAGTGGCACCAACCTACCGTCTACCGGAAAGCGTTCTTCAGGACTCCAATCAGGTGTTGACTACGGTTGCCGATGTTGTAGGTCAGCCGGAAAAGGGTGCTGCGTTTGAAGAACAGTTTAAACAAAAAATTGCTGATGCAAAATCCAGATTACAGCAGACCATTGGGAATGAAACGGTGGCGGTTGTGAGGTTAAACGTTGCTGAAAAAGGATTGGCTTTGTTTGGGCTTAACAACCGATATACGGGTTTTATCTACGCTGAACTTGGGCTGACACCGCATCCCCTGGCACGTGATATGAAAGAATATCAAGAGATATTGTCTGAAGAGGCCATTCCGAGTCTGGATGCCGACCACATTATCGTGTTTCCATCCAACGGAACGTGGGATTCCAAGGAAAATCAGGAGGCTGTTCGGATGCTGGACGGAAAACTGTGGCAGTCACTTCCTGCGGTCAAAAATAAACATGTATACATGATGGAAAGATCCCACTGGCAGTCCGGCGGAGTCGTCGCGAATTCAATGAAAATAGATGATTTGCTCGAAAAGATGACGCCATAAGGTGCTGTTCAAATCGAGAAAGTTCTTCAGCCCAGCTTGAAGAGCTTTCTTTTTTCGTTTACACTGAATCTAAATGATAACTATTCTCATATAAGGAAGATGGATGGACAATGTATGCTTCAATACTGCAGATGATCACCAAGCCGTGGCTCTGTTCCTTACAAGGGATAACATATGTCGATGATCCGTTGGAAACAGGTTCAACGAATCCTGCCAAGCGGAAGAATGCTTATACATTCATCATTGTGGTGAAGGGGAAGGGTGTATTGGAGTATTCTAATGGCAAAACAAGTGTGGAACCCGGTTCCATATGTTTGGTTCGGGCGGATGTCTCTTTTTCTGTAACCGCTGATGGCGGGGAAGGAGAGGCGTTGAAGTTTTACACAATGAGTATGGCGGATAGGGCTTCTATGGCGTCTGACCGCATGGTGATGGGTTCAAGGCCTACACCAGATCGTTTGGAACAGCAGATGAATGAAAGTAAGCTTAAGTTGGAGGACGCTGTGTCGGTACTTGAATTTACGTATACGCCTTGGAGTGAATGTTTGGAGTGTATGGAGCATCTGTATCGGCAGCGGGATGTCACAGACCTGTATGAAACATGGGATGTACAGATGCGATTCCAGCAGTGGTTTCAAAGTATCATTCGTCAAAATGATCCTGAGCTGCAGCTGCACAACGACCGCACTCGGCTTCGGCAATCTATACATTATATTGATGTTCACTATGATCAAGTGTCTACAGTGGATGAGTTGGCATTAAGAGCCGGCCTGTCCAGAACAAGTTACACAAGGCATTTCAAGCGATTAACAGGACAGCTTCCACTGGATTATGTGAACACGGTTCGACTAGAGAGGTCAAAGCAGCTTTTGCAATTAACGGATGACCGTCTGCATGATATTGCGAGTCATGTAGGTTTCAGCAATGAATATTATTTCAGCCGGCGTTTCAAACAATATGCTGGCATTACACCCGGCGTGTATCGTCGTCATCATCGACAGGAGGTCCGGGTGTTTGCTCCTTATCTGGAGGATTTCCTTCTGGCACTGGGAGTCAAGCCGGTACTGCAGGGTTCACATCATGCCTGGGGAAGACAGCATTACCTGCAGCTGGACGATGTCCCCGAATTCGATGTCAGTCAGCATGATGCCGAGTTTCAGACGGATCGTGTACCTGAATTCATCATGCTGGACATGGGATACAAGACATGGAATCTGGATCGGTTTGAGCAGGTTGCGCCCGTATATTATGTGAAGCAGAACGGAGAAGACTGGCGTGCTATTTTGAAGTCGGCCGCAGATGTGCTTGGCAGAACCAATCGGGTGAAGGAAGTGATTGACATGTACGAAGACAAAGCTGGCGAGGCCAGAAGGAACCTGCATGGCCGTGTACGGCAGCAAACGGTTGCTTTTCTTCGGATCTCAGCCTCGGGGATTACGCTTTATGGCGATCAGTGCGGTTATGTAGGGCCAGTTATCTACCGGGATCTCGGTCTTAACCCGCATCACTATGTACAGAAGTGGACGCATCGTGAGCGAAGAGTCAGCATTGGACTGGAGCAGTTAAGTCAGCTTGATGCGGACCATCTGCTGATCACTTTTGATACCCGTGAATCCTTAACCGCTGGAGCAGAACGTCAACTGCTGGACAGAAAAGAATGGAAGCAGCTCTCTGCTGTGAAGTACGGCTGCGTGTATGAGGTTGACTTTATGACTTGGATGAACTACGGGGTGATTTCTCATGGCAAGAAAATCGACGATATCCTGCGGTTTATCGGATAGACTATGCCAAGATTACTGGGGGATGTGATTTTGGAAAGTCCCGAAAAAACACATACTCTGCAAAATCACAACCGACATGCACTTGAGAATTGTAGTCGATCTAATCGTTTCTTTCATTTTGTTGGTCACATGAGTTCAAATTTATTAAGCGTACTTTTCGCGTCGTCATGTCCGACTCGTTCCACCTCAGCTTCATCTACCATTCATACGTATGCATGACGAACCATCAGCATTTGATTGCTGATGGTTTTTTTATCGTTTATTAAGAACGTAAGTTTTCATTTCTTGATAACAAGCAGGTGCTGCTGCTCAATAAGCACATGCTGAGGCTCGTATCTAAAAACTCTGATTTGCCCGGAGACGTATCTGGTGCAGACGGAGTTTTTTGCTGTTCATTCAATCATTGAATCGTCTGATGAAAATCAGCAATATGGTGAATCAACGAGATGCGAAAAATCGAAAACAATGCGCCGGCGGGAGCGAGTGCGCATGGTCCGAATGTATGCTGCCAGAAAGCAGGCATCCGGGGAAAAAGGGAGACAACGCTGAGAAGCGGCATAAGAAAGCTGCGTTATTTTCTGTATTTTTCACCCTTTAGCGAAATTGCTGCGGTAAAATCTACCGCAATAAAGAAAAAATATTCCTCTTTTTAATTTATTTTAGAAAAAATACTTTATTTTGATGTAAATTCTGCTATACTCATTGCGAAGAGGAGCAGCAAGTCAGGAATACTGACGCGGGAAGAGCGCTCACCTTACACTTATACTAAGGGGGAATGTTGTGTGAGAACGAACAGGAAGGGCTTTATGGCAGCGCTGCTGACGATGTTTATGCTGCTTGCGGCTTGTGGAGGGAACGGCAATACCCAGGGTGCAGCGGATACAGTAAGCAACGGGCAGTCAACGGCTGCTGCGAAGGACGTGACTCTCGAATTCTGGACGATTGCACTTCAGCCTACGTTCAATGATTACTTCAATGATCTGATCGCCAAGTATGAGGAGAACCACCCGGGAGTGAAGGTCGAGTGGAAGGATTATCCGTATGATGCCATCTCGCAGCGCCTGTTGACCAGTACGGCCAGCGACAAGAGTCCCGATGTCGTAAATCTGAACACCGAGTTCGCCAGCCAGTTAGGCAGCAAGGGGGCACTGCTGAATCTGGGTGAGTATCTGACGGATGAACAAGCGAAGAGTTATTTTGAGGGAATCTATAATTCTACGGTGCTCGGCGGCAAAGCTTATGCGCTTCCTTGGTATACAGGCACCGAGGTACTGTTCATGAACAAGAAGCTGGTGGAAAAAGCCGGTCTCGACCCCGCGAACCCGCCGCAGACCCGAGAGGAGTTGGTAGAGTGGGCCCGTCAGGTTCATGAGAAGACCGGAGCAGCCGGGTATGCCCAGCAGTTGGTCTCCAAGTTGTTCCCGATCGATGGCATTCCGATTCTGAATGAAGACAAGACAGCCGCCGCGTTCAATACGCCGGAAGCCGAAGCGATGATTTCCCAGATGCGTGATCTGATGAAGGAAGGCGTGGTGCTCAAGGAGGACGCGGATTTCAGCAAGCAGATCCAATATTTCTCCGGTGAGCAGACAGCCTTCCAGTTATCCGGACCGACCTTCATTAACTTCATTAAAACCTCCGCGCCGGATGTCTACAAGAACACCATTGCGGTCCCGCTGCCGACAGGCAAGGCAAATCTGCGTCTCTCCAACTCCATGAATCTGGTCGTGCCCCAGAAGTCGAAGAACCCGAAGGAAGCCGTGGAGTTCGCCGCCTTCATTACGAACGCCGAGAACCAGACGGCTTTCTCCAAAGTCGCTAATACACTGCCGTCAAGCCGGACTTCAATTCAGGACCCGTTCTTCACCGATTCGGACGGCTCACTGGAAGCTGAAGCGAAGGTGGCATCCTCGCAGAGTCTGGATAAGGCTACTGATTACATGGTCGGTGTGCCAAGCGCTTCGGATATCAACGCTGCGCTGACGCGGGGACTGCAGGAGATTCTGATGAACGGCGCAGATATCAAAGAGACGCTGAACAAGGTAGAGAAGGAAATTAACAACATCATAAGTCAGGGTTCCTAAGCTGCTTAAGCATAGCTGGATGAGGGATTCCCCTCAAAAAAATAATACGTTTGGGGTCGCCGCAAAGTGTGTGAGTAAACATCTAAGCTAAAGACATACTTTGTGAGGTTATTTGAAGGAGAGGGAGGTGCAGCGGATGTATAAAGGAATTCGGTCCGAGACGTTTACGGCTTGGGCTTTTATGGCACCGGGCCTGCTGTTTCTGGCGGTGTTTACCTTTTGGCCGATTATATACGGAATACCGCTCTCATTAACGGATTATTCGGTCATTACCGAGACGCATTACGTGGGTCTGGATAATTTCGCCCGGGCCTTCCAAGATTCTAATTTCCTGATTTCACTATGGAACTCACTTGTGTACGTGCTGATTGTACCTGTCATCCAGATCCTCTCAATCCTGATGGCGATTCTGGTAAACAGTAAAATTCCGGGGGTCAAAATGTTCCGGGCCGCCTACTACATCCCGGTTGTAACGTCCATGGTAGCAGTGGCGCTGATCTGGAGCTGGCTGCTTGGCAATAACGGAGTGGTCAATTATCTGCTGTTGAAGGTAGGAATTCTCAGTGAGCAGGTCTCCTGGCTCTCGACCAGCAGCACAGCGCTGTATGTCCTGATGTTCATTACGATGTGGAAGGGCCTCGGTTATTACATGATGCTCTACCTGGCCGGGCTTCAAGGTATTCCAACTGACCTGTATGAGGCTGCCAGAGTAGACGGAGCCGGGCCGGTTAGGCTGATTGTGCATGTGACGCTGCCGCTGCTGCGCCCGCATATTCTGTTCTGCACGCTGATCTCGGTCATGGGGGCAATCCGGGTATTTGATGAGGTCTACATACTGACCAAGGGCGGACCGGGGACGTCCACGCTGACCTCAAGCGTCTATATTTTTCAAAAAGGGTTGGAGCAGTTCAATTTCGGCTATGCCTCAGCGCTCGGGCTGATCGTCAGTGTGCTGGTGGGGGCGCTTAGCTTACTCGTATTCCGGCTCAACCGAAGAGGCGGGGTGAATTCCTATTGATGCCGCGCAGTTTACGTTATCTGATTAATTACGTTTTGCTGATACTGCTCGCCCTGTTCATGATGGGGCCGTTCTTATGGCTTCTCAGCGTATCGCTAATGCCGGGGCGCAACGTGTTTGCGAATCCGCCGGCCATTCTGCCGACCTTCATCGATTTCGAGAACTATGTGCAGGTGTGGAACTTCATGGATTTCCCGCGTTACATTCTGAATACGGTCGTCATTACGCTGCTCGGAGTCGCCTTCAATATCTTGCTGTCCTGTCTGACCGCATACCCGCTGGCCGTCTTTCGGTTCAAGGGCCGGAATCTGGTGTTCACGCTGCTGATCTCGACCATGATTATTCCGTCGGCTACCGCTATGATTGTGCATTATTTGACGATTCAGGCTTTTGGGCTGGGCAATACCTTCCTGGGTGTGGTTCTTCCAGCAGCGGTGTCGGTGTTCAATATCTTCCTGATGCGGCAGACGTTCCTGGGCATTCCTGCCGACATCCGGGATTCGGGTAAAATGGACGGGGCATCCGAGCTGCGGATCTTTATCCAACTGGTGATGCCGCTCGTCAAGCCGGGGATTGCCGTCATCGGGCTGCTGGAGGTCATGGCGTTCTGGAACAACTTCCTGTGGCCGATTGTTGTCCTGGACGACCCGCAGAAGTATCCGCTCGCCGCGGCGCTGACTTATCTGAACGGGCAATTCTCTTATAACTTCGGCTGGATTGCCGCCGGGACGATGATTTCGGTGCTTCCGATCATCATCGTGTTCCTGTTCACACAGAAGTATTATATGGAAGGAATTGCCGGAGCAATTAAAGGGTAACTAAGGGGGAACAACTTAATGGGAATTTCGTTACGGGACTGCCAGTATCTGTTCCGCGACTATTATACGCAAGGCAAAGAGTTGATTGTGGAGGGTCCGCAGCTGCGCTGCGAGCTGGCTTCCCGGTATGCGATGAATCAGGACGTCCACGGGCTGCATGAGGAAGGCGGCATCGTAATTCTGGAGCCTGCCGGTCCGGGTGCAGCTGCCGCCGACAAGGGGAATGCACAGCTGATGCTGGAGTACGACGACGGGCTTGCTGCAGACGGCTACCGCCTTGTCATTGGAGAGGATGCGAAGCTAGTCATTGCTGCATCGGACCGACGGGGGCTAAAATACGGTCTGGATGCGCTGAAGCGGCTGCTTACTGTGGAGGAGGACTGCTGCCGCCTGCCGGTGGTTACAGTGGAGGATGAGCCTTCTTTTGCGGTGAGGGGCATTATTGAAGGATTCTATGGTGTACCATGGAGCTTCGCAGACCGTATGGATTCGGTCAGATACATCAGTGAACACCGGATGAACGCCTTCATGTACGCGCCGAAGGATGATCTCTATCACCGGAAGCTGTGGCGTGAGCCGTACCCGGACGATGTGTTCGACAAGATTCATGACCTGAAGCAGGAATGCGACAAACATCTGGTAGATTTCTACTATTGTATCAGCCCGGGCAATGATCTGGAATTCCGCAGCCGGGAGGACTTCGCGAAGCTGGAGGAGAAACTTGCTGCGATGATCACGATAGGGGTGCGGCATTTCGCGCTTCTGATGGATGACATTGATTATGTGCTAAAGGGGGATAACAAGCAGTTCCTGGAGCGCTCCGGAGCAGCCCATGCCTATGTGGCGAACCGGGTCTATAATTACTTAGCCGGATGTCTGCCGCACTTCACCCTGGCGATGTGTCCTTCAGAGTACTGGTCGTATTGGAATACGGAGTACAAGAAGGATATCCGAGAGCAGCTTCATCCCGCAGTCAAAGTCTTCTGGACCGGCTACTTCGTCTTCGCCCCGGAGATCGGTCGCAAACATGCGGCGGATAACTTCAATTATTATGGTCATGAGCTGTGGCTGTGGGACAATATTCCGGTAAATGACTGCGACAAGGACCGGCTGTTCCTTGACCCGGTGCGCGGGCGCAGCTCCCGGCTTGGCCAGCTCGGACATACAGCTGTCGTGGCTAATCCCATGAACCAGTGGGAATGCTCCAAAATTACGCTCACCACCATGTCCCACTATATGTGGAACAGCGAGCGCTATATGCCGGAGCTGTCCTGGGAGCTGTCCGTGCGTGAATTCTCCGGGGAACTGGCGGATGAAATGCTGTTCTTCTGCCGCCAGAATCTGAACAGCCGCCTGTACTCCGGTGGTTACCCGGAGCTGGACGATGCGCTGGCGGAGCGCGATCTCGAGCGGCTGGATGCTTATTTCAGCCGGCTGGAGCAGACGGTCATGCGTCTTGGCGAATTAGACAATGCCAGGTTCGGCGAAGAAGCAGGGCCATGGCTGCGCCGGGCTATCGCAGATTCAGCGCTCTGGAGGGCGGTCCGCAGGCAGTTGGAGGACCCGCTGGAGCCGCAGGCTGCAGCAGAAGTCCATGAATGCCTGGAGGCCTGCCGCAGCTATGGCGTACGGCTTGGCAGTGATCCGGCCGTCCGCGCGGCTAAGGCGCTGGGGATCGAACTGCCGGAGGAGACAAAGGAGGAGAACGGACATGACGAAGCCTAGGAAATTGATCTTGGTCCCGCTGGATGAGCGGCCCTGCAATTATGAATTCCCTTATCTGCTGGCCCAGGGAACAGATTATATAGTGGAGCGCCCGCCTGCCGTAATCATGGGGCTGAAGAAGCGACCAGGTGATGTAGAACAGTTGTGGTCCTGGTTCGAGGCTGCCTGTGAAGGAGCGGACAGCGCAGTAGTCGCGCTGGATACGCTGCTCTACGGCGGGATCATTCCGTCAAGGCTGCATGGACTGAAGCCCGATGAACTGGACGCCCGCCTGGAGCAGCTGCGGGAGATCAAGCGGCGCTATCCGCAGCTTAAGCTGTATGCGTTCCAGCTGATTATGCGCTGTCCGCAGTATTCTCTATCAGACGAGGAGCCGGATTATTATGCCCACTGGGGCCGGGAGATCTTCCGCAAAGGCTTTATCGGCCACCGGCTGGAGCTTGGAATTGCCACCGACGAGGAAATCCGTGAGCTGGCCGATATTGATCAGCGGCTCCCGGCCGCAGTGCTGCAGGATTATCTCGGCCGCAGAGCCGTTAATATTGAAGCCAACAAGCAAGCGCTGGAACTGGTCCGGGACGGAGTGATTGACTTCATGATTGTGCCGCAAGATGACTCGGCTCCATACGGGCATACCGCCAAAGATCAAGAGAAGGTACGGGCGCGGATCATGGCGCTTGATCTGGAGCTTAAGGTGTATATGTATCCGGGAGCAGATGAGGTGGGCTGTACGCTGCTTGCCCGGATGTTGAACATGGCCGAAGGGCGGAGGCCGCTGATCTACCCGCGTTTGTCCGCTGTGCAGGGTGCATTCGTGACGCCGCTGTTCGAGGACCGTTTCTTCTATGAGACGCTGAAGTATCAGATTCTGGCCGCAGGCGGGCTGATCGCGTCCAGCGCTGCAGAGGCGGATCTGGTCCTGCTGATCAGCACACCGGGCGAGACGATGGCGGAGGCGGTATCGCAGCATCATGCTTATTTCAGCTATGATATACACCGGAACCTGATGGAACTGGTGGAATATGGTGCATACTTGCTGCGGCACAAGAAGATTCCGGTAGCTGTAGCCGATGTCGGCTATGCCAATGGAGGCGACCAGAAGCTGGTCAAAATGCTGCGTCAGAAGAACATACTGTTCGACCTGGCCGGTTACGCTGGCTGGAACACAAGCTCGAACTCACTCGGAACCGTCATCTCCCAAGCGGTGATCTATCTGCAATGCGGTCGGACACAGGCGCATCTGGATTTTCTGGCACTCCGATACGCGGAGGATGTCTGCTACTGCTCGGTTGTGCGGGGAGAGCTTAGTGAGGGCCCCGTGCAGGAGATGGGTTACGGCAAATATGAGCTTGACGGGCCGCGCGGCCGTGTGGCTGCCCGTGTACAGGAAAGGTTGAGCGAGGAATTGGCGCTGCGGATCGACAGTCCGGAGGGAAGCATAAAGATTACCGACTGCTATATGCCGTGGAACCGGATGTTTGAGGTGGGCTTATCTGTACAGTATGTGTCCGGTTGAAGCAGACTGATTATAATATAAGAGAGAGGGTGGGGACCCTGAGCAAAAGTATAATAGAAAGCCTGCACCTCGGATTAGTTGTCTCCTGCCAGGCGCTGCCGGGTGAGCCGCTGCACGGGTCGGAGATCATGGCCCGGATGGCCGCAGCGGCTGCGGAGGGAGGAGCTATCGCCATCCGGGCGAACGGGGCGGCAGACGTAAGGGCGATCAAGCAGGCGGTTTCGCTGCCGGTGATCGGCATCGTGAAGCGTGATTACCCTGGTTCCGCTGTCTACATTACGCCTACACTGCGGGAGATAGAAGAGCTGTTGGAAGCCGGAGCTGATATTATTGCTTTTGACGGAACCCTGCAGAAGCGTCCGGGGGGGTGTACATTGGAGCAGATCATAGACCTGCTGGGAAGAAGCCCGGCCGCTTCCATGGCGGATATTTCTACGCTGGAGGAAGCGGTCTATGCCGAAAAGCTGGGGGTCAGCTGTGTCTCGACCACCTTGTCGGGGTATACGCCGTATTCGCGGCAGCAGAAGGAACCGAATCTAGAGCTGCTGGAACAGGCTGCCCGGCGGCTGAATATTCCGGTCATTGCCGAAGGCCGGATCAGCCAGCCCGCCCAGGTTGAAGCTGCGCTGGACCTGGGAGCCTACGCGGTGGTGGTAGGCTCGGCCATTACCCGGCCGCAGCTGATTACCCAGCCGTTCGCAGCAGCGGCGAGAAAAGTGAGGATGAACCGCAATGGAAATGAATGACCGAATTAATACGTATTATCCTTCAATGACCAAATCAGAACAAAAGGTTGCCCGTTGTGTGCTGGAGCACCCGGACAATCTGATCTATCTGTCAGTCACCGAGTTGGCTGACTTCGCCGGAACGGGCGAGACTACGGTGATGCGCTTCTGCCGCAAGATCGGCTTCAAAGGATATCAAGATTTCAAGCTTATGCTGGCCCAGGGACTGCCAAAGCGTCAGGCCCAGCATCATGGCGAGCAGGGGGCAGGCGAAGGTGACTATGCTGACCATCTGTATGCCTCGATGGTTGGTGTGCTGCAATCCAGCCTGGGCATGCTTGACCGGGAGCAGCTGCAGCAGGCCGTAGACGATCTGGACCAGGCGCGGGTTGTCCAGTTCTTCGGCGTAGGTTCTTCAGGAATTACAGCACTGGAAGCCAAGAACCGCTTCCTGCGTATCGGGCGGCGGGTTGAAGCAAATTCCGACAGCCACATCCAGTCGATGATGGCAGTTACGATGGGGGAGGGGGACGTTGCGGTGGGGATCAGTGTCTCCGGCAGCACGCTGGATACGAATGACATGCTGATGAAGGCGAAGCAGAACGGGGCCAAGATCATTGCCATGACCAATTATGCGAAGTCGCCGATTGCTTCCATTGCCGACATTGTACTGCTGACCGCCGGGAAGGAGTCGCCGCTGGAGGGCGGATCTGTGGGGGCTAAGATCTCACAACTGTTCATCATTGACCTGCTCTGCCAGGGACTGGAGCGTCTGCATGGAGAAGAGACCAAGCGGATGAAGGAGCTGACTGCCCGGGCAGTTATTGACCGGATATATTAAAGTGCGGGAGCAATGAAACGATAACAAATGATGCACCAATATACCGGCCGGTTAAGGGAACAGCGTGAGAAATTTAGAGTTCGTAGAGTCTGAAAACTGAATAGAAATAGGATAAAGAGTATCATTACTCTTCATGACGACACTTAAGAGCTGAAACGGTACTATCCCCAAAAGGATTGTAAAGCCGTTTCTGCAGGATACAGACGCAGTAGTGGAGGCGGTGCGAATGCAGCAATTCATAGGTGTGGATATCGGGGGGACAAGTATCAAGGGGCTTGTGACCGATGAAGAGGGGACCGTTCTAGCGGAAGCCGTTCGCGATACGGAGGCCCGGCTGGGCCGGGATTCGATTCTTGGCCAGCTCTACAGCCTCGTGGAGGAACTGCTCGCGGGGCATCCTGGGGTGAAGGCAGTGGGGATTGCTTCGGCGGGCCGGATCAACACAGACTCCGGCGAGGTGGTTTACGCCACCGATAATCTGCCCGGCTGGCAAGGAGTGCAGCTTACGCAGTGGGCCGAAGCTGCCTCTGGCCGTCCAGCGGCGGCCGATAATGATGCTAACGCCGCGCTGCTGGGAGAGGCCTGGCTGGGCGCCGGCCGCGGACGGCCGAACCTGGTCATGCTCACTCTGGGCACCGGGGTCGGTGGGGCCAATATGGCGGACGGGCTGCTGCTGCGCGGGGCCGCTTGGAGCGGGGGCGACTGGGGCCACATGGTGCTGGTGCCGGATGGCTGCCCCTGTAATTGCGGAAAGCGGGGCTGCGTGGAGCAATATGTGTCCGGCCGGGCGCTGCTGCGGCTGGCAAAGGAGAAGACCGGCCGGGAATATACGCACGGCCGTGAGGTTATGGCAGCAGCTGAGCAGGGCGATGCAGCTGCGCTGGCGGTGCTGGAGCGATTTACTGCTTATTTGGCGCAGGTGACAGCTAATATCGGGGCGGCTATAGACCCCGAGTCGATTATTATTGGCGGAGGCGTTATCCAGAGCCGCGCCGTCTGGTGGCCGCTGTTGGTGGCTAAGGCAGGCGAAAAACTGGCTGCCCGGATCGTGCCGGCGAAGCTGGGCAGCCAGGCCGGATGCTTCGGCGCGGTCCGTCTGGCACAGGAGCGGCTGCACCGAATTGAGGTAGGCAGAGGCGGGGATACCTGCCGGGACAAGGAGGACAGGGAACATGGCTAGTGGAGAGGAGAAGCGTTCGGATGTTGTTATTATCGGTGGCGGCCTCGGCGGAACGGCGGCTGCGCTGGCCGCTGCCAAGGCAGGGCTGCGCGTGCTTGTTACGGAGGAGACAGATTGGCTGGGCGGGCAGTTAACTTCGCAGGCTGTACCACCGGATGAGCACCGCTGGATTGAGCAATCGGGCAGCACGGCCGCATACCGGGAGTTTCGAAGCAGGGTCAGGGACTATTACAGGCGAAATTATCCGCTTACGGATGAAGCTCGGAGTAATCCCGTGCTGAATCCCGGGAACGGCTGGGTCAGCCGGTTGGCGCATGAACCGAAGGTGGCGCTGGCTGTCCTCCACGAGATGCTGGCTCCGTATGTGAACACCGGGCGGATCGAGGTGTTATATTATACGGTGCCAGTGGCTGCTGATACTGAAGGGGATCATATTACTGGAGTCACTGTCCGGCAGGGGATGGAGGGGAACCTGATCCGGCTGTGCGGAGACTACTATCTGGATGCCACAGAATGCGGCGATCTGCTTCCGCTTGCTGGAGTCGAGCATGTCAGCGGCGCAGAAGCCCGCGGCGAGACAGGGGAGCCTCACGCATTGGAGGCAGCGGATCCGCTCGATATGCAGTCTATCACTCATGTGGCGGCTGTAGACTATGTGGCGGGCGGGGACTACACGATTCCGCGCCCAAGAGATTATGATTACTGGCGCGAATATGTCCCATCGTTTTCGCAGTATCCGATCTTGAGCTGGTTCGCTTCGGATGCTGATGATACGAGCAAGTTAAAGCAGTTCACGATGTTCCCGAATGATCAGGGAATTGTCTCTTTGTGGGATTATCGCCGGATCGTGGACCCGGCCATCTGGACCGAGCCGTTAAATGATGGCGAAGTCACGCTGCTGAACTGGGCGCTGAACGATTATTATGCCGGACCCATTATCGGCGTATCGCCGGAGGAACGGGACCGGCACCTGGAGGGAGCACGGCAGCTCACCCTCTCACTCGTGTACTGGCTTCAGACCGAAGCGCCCCGCCTGGACGGCGGGAAGGGCTACCCGGGCGTGCGGCTGCGCGGGGATGTGCTCGGCACAGAGGATGGATTGGCCAAGGCACCTTACATCCGGGAATCCCGGCGCATTCGCGGCCTGTACACGATAGCCGAGCAGGATGTGAGCAGGGAGCTGCGCGGTCCGGAAGGACCGAAGCGTTATGAGGACAGCGTCGGCGTAGGCAGCTATCATCTAGATCTTCATCCTACCACGGTAAGCCAGCGGACTTTCTATATTCCGAATCATCCTTACGAGATTCCGCTGGGCGCTTTGATTCCGGTGCGGGTCAAGAACCTGCTCCCGGCCTGCAAGAACATATCCATGACCCAGATTGCGAACGGCTGCTACCGTCTGCATCCGACCGAATGGAATATCGGCGAAGCGGCGGGAACGCTCGCGGCCTATTCCATCAAGCAGCATGTAGAGCCAGCTAAGGTCAGGGAGTCAGCCGCGCATCTTAAGGCCTATCAGCAGCAGCTGATTGCCCTTGGCGTCCAGCTGCACTGGACCCAAGAGGAACTGGAGGCCTGAGTGGAGCCTTTCCCTAATAATCCAGCCAGGCTCAACCGGCTATAAGGATTGAGCATGAACGTGTGTTTGGGCAAATTAATAACAATCGGGGCTTCTGAAGATTCCTGCTTCGCGGCCTGTAAAAAGAAAACATAGAGGTCGGGTGGCTTTGCCCTGCTCACAATCTATTCAAAGAAACGGCAATAGAAAAAAATCCAAACCGGACAAACGAGGATAAACCTCTGCTTTGTCCGGTTTGGATGTATCGTGTTAGTGCTCTTCACCAAGGTTTGTTTGAAGAGTTTTGAAACAGCCTCGTAATAACTAAGGTGTTACTTTACCTTGAATCAAGGCATTCAAATCAAGATTAAACAAAAGTTTGGAGTTGTGATCATACCATCTGGATTGCGTTTTCACTCCCATCTCCGTAAGCAGTCCGCCTACAAGAACTTCATCTACATTAGGGAATGGCTGTCTCATATAAGTCTTACCCAAGGTAATCTTTTCAATAATATAAACGAGAGGTTCTCTTTCAAGAACGGCGGTTCCATTAATTCCAGGTCCAGTTTGGAGCAGATCGCCACCATACCGATTCCCGTAGAACACTTTAGAACTGCTGTATTTACTTCCTTTATCGTATCTGTAATACACTTTATCTAGACCTACAAAAGTCTGTAAGCCCTTGGTCACTTCATGATAAAAGACGGTCACCGTTACTTTTATTAATTGGTTCGCGTCCGTAGTGTTGCCTCCCATTTGGCGATTAACGGCTGCTAAAGTAACATCAGCTCTATACTGTGATAGAGTTTCGTTTGTTTTAACGTTCTTCGAATCTTGATAATGCTTGGTTGTGTTCTCGATGACTTCATAATCAATCTGTTCTGATTCATCAGCAGCTTCAGTTGATTGAATTCCGAAGGTCATTGGCGAAGCAGAGACAGCAGCTTCAATTTGCACATTGCTTTTACCACTTTCCTGCTTTGGTTCGAAATCTTGAATTATTTCATAGCCTTCTGGCACGGGGAGACGATCAGGAATGGACTGCACCTCGACTTCAGAAGATGAAGCAAACGCGCCAGCAGCTGAAGTTAAAAATAAAAGCGTCGTTAGCGAAAAGCTGAGCAGTATATTTCTTCTTTTCATATTAACCTCCTAAAAACTGGTTTATTTAGTGCTGTTTTTATGCTAACACAATTAAAAATGGGTTGATATAGTAAATATTTATTAATTAAAATTAAAGTTTTCAGGAAGTATGTCATGGGGAAGACATATTTTAGTATTATTTTCCTGCTACTATTTTCCTTTGCAGCTTATTCATAAGTGATACAATTCGTTATGGGAAATTTAAATGTTGGAATGTCTTAATTCAAAAATGTATAGGGGATTTTGAGGCGGTTTGGAGCATATGTTTTTGGGCAGCAGCGGTTATATCTACATATTTCATTAAAGTCGTTCTTAAAAGAACGGCTTTTTTTCTTGATAAGTTTGAAGCGAAGCAGTAATGATCAGCAAAAAAATCTAAACAATAACAAAAAAGCGGAATAACGATTACAAAATGCTGAACCTGTAGTCTTTGAATACGCTCCTACAACATAACATTAGAGTGAAGGCAGTATAGGTTCCAAGCGAAGCTGACTTTCGAACACAGCCATGGACGGCAGATGGGAGAGCTGTAATGACTAAACGGGTAATGCTGATCGAGGAAGATACAGCAGAGATGAAAGGAATGACTCATAGTATCGGAGCTGCTCTCGCAGAACTGAAGCGAGCAGGATGGTCTGTTCCGGCGGGAATGGTCGTCACAGTGGATGGCTGCCGCGCATGCTGTACCCGTTCAGGACCTCTTTCCGGTGAAATGATGGAAGAGCTGGGCAGCGCGGTACGGTATCTTGAGCAGCAGACCGGTATGAATTTTGGTGATCCAGACGATCCGCTCCTGCTTGGGGTCCAGTCAGATCTGGCGGTGACTGCTTCTTCTGCTGAGGCGTGCCGCATACCTTATGTAGGTTTGAATGACAGTACCGTTGAAGGTTTCGCTCGCCAGACAGGCAATCGGTTATATGCTCTTCAATGTTATCTGGCTGCATTACAGCATTATGGACAAATGGTCCTTGATATTCCTGATCTAAGCGCTGAGCACTCCATTGATTCCAAACGGTTCGTTTCTACAGAGATCGAGCTTGAACTGCTTATTGCTGAATGGAAAGAGCGGATCCAGGTCAAAAGCGGTTATGCTTTTCCCCAGGATGTAAATCTTCAACTTCAAGCAGCAGTGCGGGCGGTATTTGCTTCCCCTGACAAGATGAGTGATAGAACGGAATGGTCTAAAGAAAAAGAAAAACATATAGAAAACGAGACAGCGGGAGCACCAGTGCTGATCCAGTCCTTCTTACATGGTAATTACACTGACTATAAGGGGAAAGGCAGCGTTTATACACGTAATCCCGAAACGGGACAAAAAGGCATAATTGGAGATTACCTACCCGCGAGAAGCCGTTCGGGGATGCTGCATGCGCTCTCATACTTAAAAAGAAATAACCCAGCACGTTATACAGATCTTGAGAAGATCTGTATCGATCTGGAGAAGCGTACTGGAGCTGTACAGGAAATCATGTATACGGTGGACTCAGGTTCAATCTGGATACATTCTGTGAAACTGGCGTATGTAAGTCCGATTGCTGCAGTGAGGAGTGCAGTCGACATGGTACACGAGGGACTGATAGATCAAGAAGATGCCCTTCTGCGGCTGAAACCAGAAGATTTGGCAGTGTGTATGAATCAGGAAATGCCAGAGTTGAAAATTGTGCTGGAATGGGCTGATGAAGTGAAGGGCTTATCCATTTTGGCGAAGGTGGAACATGCAGCAGATGCTGTGCAGGCACGAGCCTGGGGTGCGGAGGGAATCGGTCTTTGCACAACAGAAACGATGCTGTTATGTCCGTCCAGAAAACCCTTTGTACAAAAGATGATTATGGCGAATACAGAAGCAGACCGCAGACGCGGGATGGAGCGGTTGCTGCCGATGCAGCAGTCGGACATTGAAAGCCTCTTTGAAATGATGGACGGACGCCCGGTGACCATTCAATTATTTGATTTCCCGCTGCATGAGTTGTTTCCGGGTCCAAATGCGCTGGAAGCACATGAAGAAGAACTGGACGCGGTTTTGTCTGAAATCCATGAAATGCAGCTGGAGGCGCTCTTTCGGGCTGCTGTCAAAAGCATCCGAGAAGGGCTGTGGGTGCGTCCTGAGATCATGATTCCACATGTAGAACATGTGAATGAGATGCAGAAGATGAGGGATTTGGTCGATCATGTGGCAGAGCAAGTGCTTGGTGAAGAAAGACGCCACTGCGTGTACAAAGTGGGAGTGTCGATAGCTTCGTCCAGATCGCCATTGATGGCAGCACAGCTTGCACGATGCGCGGACTTCATCTCGTTTGCTGTGGATGAGATGACACAATCCACCTTTGGCTGGACCCTTGAAGAAGCAGACGAGCAGGAACATTTTTATGGCCACATATCTCACACCGAATATCATGCTTTGCACAAGCTTGATATAGAAGAAATCAGCAGCTTAGTGAAGACGGCTGCTGCTCAAGGTCGAGTCCGCAGGCCGCATCTGAAAACATCCATATCCGGTGAACTTATCGAAGACAGTCGGTCAATTGCATTTATACATGATATCGGGCTGGACGCTGTTTGCTGCAGACCGGAGCAGATTCCCGGGTTCCGGCTTGCGGCAGCACAGGCAGTGATTCGAGCATTACGCAATGACAGGAAGGATGCAAATGAGGATGTATCAACGATTGCCTGAAAGTTTTCTGAAATAAAGTGCATCCGAAGCATGCGTATTTCCCCGGATTTCCCTTTTAATGAGAAGATGGATCAAAAAATCCGGGGATAACCGCATAACCTCAATAGAACAGAAAGCCGAAAACTGTTATACTGAAATATGCGTTTTGTAAAATGAACGTAAAAATTTCAGATAAGGGTTGAACGCAGCCATGTTTACATCGACTACAAAAAGCAGGCAGACTTCTTCACGGGTCTTATTTGCCGTCTTATTTATTTTAATGCTGCTGAAGTTATCTCTTCTGCGGTATTTCTTTTTCAATGGATTATCTGGCGTAGGGCTGTTAACCGATGCACTCGCTGCGCTCACGATTGTATGTGTACTTGACCTTATTGTGCCGATGAGCTGGAAGCGGACGGTATACGGAGCATTTAATGTGCTTTTCTCGCTGGTTCTGTTCGCAGCTGCGCTCTATAATGCACATTTTAGTTCGGTTCCTACGTATACCGCGCTGAGTGAGCTGGGGCAGGTAGCTCAGGTCAGAGGAAGTATCGGGCCGCTGATTCGGCCGCAGCACTTTTTGTTTTTTGCCGATATGATCCTTGCCGTTCCCATCTGGTTTATCGCGCGCAGCAGACGCAGCCGGGCAGGATATCGCAGCAGCTTCAGCGATAACAGCCTGTCATTTGGCAAAAGCCGCTCCCGCTACTGGGGCAAACTGGGGGTTGCGCTTACAGCGGCGTTCTGCATCGTGTTGTCCGGCAGTTTTATTGTCAAAGGGGAAACGATTGATAATGAACTGGTACGGGCTGAAAATCTTGGTTTTCTGAACTACCAAGTGTCTTCCGCTATTCTGACAAGCAGGGAAAATGAAGCTATTGCGAATGGAAATATTAACGAAACGGTTGCCAAGATCAACGCATTGGTCAGTCAATATCCTTATCAGGACAAAGCGAAGAATGGTGCGTCGGTGAAAGCAAAATATTTTGGTCAGGCCAAGGGCAGTAACTTGATTGTGCTGCAGCTGGAGTCCTTTCAAAATTTTCCGATTAACGCTTCACTGAACGGACAGGAATTAACACCCGTTTTGAATAATCTTGCGAAAGAAAGCTATTATTTTACTCGTTTTTTCCAACAAATCGGCCAAGGAAATACGTCGGATGCCGAGTTTATGTCGAACACGTCTATATATCCTACAGGGGTTGTGCCGATGTCAGCGGGGTACAGTGATCGTGACCTTCCAAGCCTGCCGAAGCTGCTGGCCAAAGACGGATATGAGTCCGAGACATACCACGTCAACGATGTGACTTTCTGGAACCGCAACAAGATGTATCCTGCCCTCGGTTTCACAAGATTCTTTGATAAGCCGAGCTTCACGAATGACAAATTTAATGATTTCGGGCCGTCAGATGAAGAATTGTATCGGGTGGGTATGGAAAAAATGACTGCGCATCACGCTGCGAACCAGCTATTTTATGCTCAGTTCATCACAGCGTCGAGTCATTCGCCTTTCACCGTCCCTGCAGACCGGGCGAGGATCGAGATTCCCGGGGCGATTACAAACCAACTGCTGCATGATTATTTGCAGGCAATCAATTATACAGACTATGCGATCGGTCAGCTTATTAATGAGCTGAAGGCAAATGGTTTATGGGATAATACCACGCTTGTGCTCTATGGAGATCACTTCGGATTACCTGAGGATGAGGAAATTACACAGCAGATTCAGGCCAATCTGGGCATTCCGTATGATGGAAAAGTGAGCCGGTTCAATATTCCGCTGATGATTCATACGCCAAAGCAAACGAAGGGGCAGGTGATTGAGCAGCCGGGAGGTCAGCTGGACATACTGCCGACAGTCATGAACCTGATGGGCGTATCGCTGCAGCAGGAGAAGTTCACTGCATTTGGGCATGATCTGCTGAATATGGATCATAATGCGTTCGGCATTCGTTATTATTTGCCGACAGGTTCATTTGTCAACAATGACATTATGTTTATCCCTGGGGCGGGCTTTGACGATGGAACAGCCTACTCGCTCAAAACCTATGAACCGGTGAGCAATCTGGAACCTTACCGTTCCGATTATGAACATGTGCTCAGCCTGATGAAACTGTCTGACGAATACGTTAAGCTGTTACCCAAACGAGCACCATAATGGAATTTAACGAAATAACATTATAATGGAACACCGCTGGCAGGGATGCTGGCGGTGTTTCTTTATAGTTTTCGAAACGTATGGGTAATAAAGAAAGGTTAGCGTAAAGTTTGAAACTGTAATTTATAATGTTACAATGGAGAAGAAAGCGGTTTGAAGCATATTTAATTCACGGACGAGAGGAATGAACATATATGAAACTTAGTGTGCTGGAGCATGGACACATTAGTGAGGGCCGCCAGGTACAGGATGCGCTGCAGGAGGCTGTTACGTTAGCCCGTCATGCCGAACAGCTGGGGTTTTCCCGTTTTTGGATGTCGGAGCACCACGGCGGGGGAGCACTATCGTTTTCAAGCCCGGAGATTATGATCGCTCATGTGGCTGCGCATACGGAACGAATACGGGTAGGTTCGGGAGGAGTCATGCTGCCGCATTACAGTGCGTACAAAGTGGCAGAGAATTTCCGTCTGCTGGAGGCACTGCATCCTGGACGTATTGATTTGGGGATCGGCCGTGCCCCAGGAGGCATGCCTATTGCCAGCAGAGCGCTTAATGAGGGCAAATCGTCGAATGTACAGTTTTTCCCGCAGCAGATTGCGGACCTTGGTGGTTATTTCCACGAACAGCTGCCTGAAGATCATCGTTTTGCTTCACTTGTGGCCGGACCTTCTGTGCCTACTGTTCCCGAAGTTTGGCTGCTCGGTTCCAGCTCGGAAGGGGCCAGAATAGCTGCGGCACAAGGTACAGCTTATGCATTTGCCCAGTTTTTTGGAACGCCGGGCGGCGAAGAAGCGATGAAGCATTACCGCAGACATTTCAAACCTTCGATTCTAAACGACAAGCCGCATTCTATGATTGCAGTCTCTGCTTTCTGTGCAGATACGGAAGAGGAAGCTGCTGAACTGGCGCGCAGCAATGAACTATTTTTCCTGCGGCTTGGACGCGGGTTGGAACAGGGCTCCTTTCCTTCGCTGGAAACGGTTCACAACTACCCGTACACGGCTGTGGAGATGGAACAAATCCGTCAGCGCCGCTCTTTCTCGATTATTGGTACGCCGGATCAGGTAAAGGACAAAATTATCACGATGGCTGAACGGCATGAAGCCGATGAAGTGATTATTGCGTCTGCGATTCATTCGTTTGAGGCACGTCTTCGTTCCTTTAGTTTGATTGCAGAAGCTTTTGGACTGCAGCAGGGCTGAGCCGATAGGAGCGGGAATATAAGTATGGATGGGATTGGAACTTAACCTGGCTTGCGGGCAGCTGCTGCAGTCGGTTCCGGTTCCGGTCCATATGTTGGGCCTCGCCCGGAAAGAGAGGAGATTCACTTGCGCAGATGTATTATGAGTGACATTCATGGCTGTTATGATGAATTCAATGCACTGCTGGAGCAGGTTCAGTACAACCCGGCGCAGGATGAGTTGATTTTGCTGGGCGACTATGTGGATCGCGGCCCCAAAAGCAGGCAGGTCATTGAGCAGATCATGAAGTTAAAGCAGGACCACGGCATTATCATACTCAAAGGCAATCATGATGCTATGATGGTCAAAGCGTTGACTCATGATGTGCAGGAGTATGACCTGCACTGGATTCGCAACGGAGGGTTACAGACACTAGCCAGCTATCTCGATGTTTCCTATGACGGTGACCAGATGAACTGGCATGCTTATGCACATGACAAACAATGGATGCGCTCACATTATAACAATCATCTTCAATTTCTGGACGAGCTTCCGCTGTACTATGAAATTCCTGGCTATATCTTTGTGCATGCCGGGATCAACCCCGACCAAGCGGATTGGAGAAACCAATCTGAACGGGATTTCATCTGGATTCGTGAACCTTTTTACAGCAGACCTACAGCGCTTCAGGAAATGGTTGTTTTTGGACATACCCCTGTGCAGCATCTGCATGAGGAGTCTGGCGTCTGGATGGACCCGCGAGGAGACAAGATTGGCATAGATGGCGGATGTGCTTATGGTGCGCAGTTAAACCTGTTGGAGATCGATGATAAAGGTTGTTTGCAGACGTTTTTTGTGAAAAGGGGACAGGTTACCCTGAACCCGGAGATGTAGTTTAAAGTTATCCGTTGCACGAACCTGGATCGATGTGCTAATTTATAAAGTTGTAATGCAGCACTGTGCAATCATATGAAGATACATATCCTATTGATGTGAGAGGAATGAAGCGAGTTTGGCTATCTATAATCTGGATCAACTGCAGCACCACATTCTACTATGTAACGGTGGAACATGTATGCGTAATGAGGGCGAAGAAGTCACTCAGGCGGTGCGGGACGAAATTGCAAAACAACAGGCTGGAGGATTCATTCATACAACACGTACAAAATGCAACGGTCGCTGTGATGACGGATGTGTAACGATTGTGTATCCGCAGGGAGACTGGTACGGTAAAATGACCCCGGAATCAGGCCGCGAGCTTGTTCAGGCGCTGTGTAAAGGTGATAAACTGGGCAAACATCTAATTGCAAATGTAGCTAATACAACTGCAAATTAGAATAGACAAGACATGGATGAATACAGCGAACGACGTATACTCTTCGCGGTGGTTACCGCTTAGAAAACTGCTCTTTGCATGATGAATAATTAATTCGCTGTAAAGGGATTGGAATTAAGACGTATAAGCGCTATAATCAGTAAGGTATGATTCAAACAAGGGTAGAATTGAACTTAAACTCGAATTGACGGAGGGCTATGAATATGGAAAAAGCATTAATTTTCGGCCACAAAAACCCGGATACAGACACGATCTGTTCAGCAATCGCGTACGCAGAACTGAAAAGTAAGCTGGGCCAGGAAGTGGAAGCGGTGCGCCTGGGCGAAGTGAACGGCGAAACGCAGTTTGCACTGGATCAATTCAAAGTTGAAGCACCGCGTCTGATCAAAACAGCGGCTAACGAAGTGAATAAAGTCATTCTGGTGGATCACAACGAACGCCAGCAAAGCGTAAGTGATATTGAAGACGTGACGGTTGTTGAAGTTATTGACCATCATCGTATTGCCAATTTCGAGACAAGCCAGCCTTTGTATTTCCGTGCCGAGCCGGTAGGCTGTACAGCAACCATTTTGAATAAAATGTACAAAGAGAACGGTATCGAAATCAGCGCACCGATCGCAGGTCTGATGCTGTCCGCCATTATTTCGGATTCCTTGCTGTTCAAATCTCCAACGTGCACAGAGCAGGATGTGGCTGCAGCTCGTGAACTGGCTGCCATTGCTGGCGTAGATGCAGACAGTTACGGTCTGGATATGCTGAAAGCCGGGGCGGATCTAAGTCAGAAAACAATTGCTGAACTGATCTCCCTGGATGCGAAGGAATTTGCTATGGGTACGGCGAAGGTTGAAATTGCACAGGTAAATGCGGTTGACGTCAATGATGTGCTTGTCAAACAGCCAGAACTTGAAGCAGCGATTGAAGCTATTATTTCCAGTAAAGGTCTTGATCTGTTCGTATTTGTTGTTACCGACATCTTGAACAACGATTCTGTTGCACTGGCTTATGGTGCTTCTACAAAAGCGGTAGAGAAAGCCTATAACGTAACACTGGCAGACAACAAGGCACTGCTCAAAGGCGTTGTATCCCGCAAATCGCAGATCGTACCGGTTCTGACAGAGGCATTTAACACTTTGTAATTCTAGGATTAGGTTCTCCGATATGATCTATAGGAAAGCCTCGTTTCTTTAATGTAATCTAACGTTTTAACGTATGTATGAATATAGAGTACCTCACTTAAGCCTGCTCTGATCTTGCGTGATCAGGACAGGCTTTTCATGTCAAGGAGGAAAAGTTATGGCTCAAATGATTAAAAATGAAAAAATTAAGGCAGCCGAGGTGCAGCTCACCGGTCTGGATGGAGAAGACTTGGGGGTCATGCCAACAAAGGAAGCATTGGCGCTGGCCAGGCAGCACAATGTGGATCTGGTCTGCATTTCGCTTATGACAAGTCCCCCTCCATGTAAATTGATCGGTGCCGGTGCCGCTCGTGAAGAAGCACAGCAGGCGAAGAAAAAAGCAGGCAAAGCCCCGGAGAAACGAAAAGTGAAGGAAATTCGGCTTCATCTGGAGATGGAAGATCATGATCGGGATGTCAAGCAGTCACAGGCAGAGCGGATTCTGAAAAAGGGGGACTCCGTGAAGTTTGTCATTCAAGTTCATGGAGCGAAAGAGGGAGAAGCAGGCAAAGCTTGGGCAGAAGCATTGTGCAGCGCACTGAAAGAACACGGCAGAAGATCAACGGGAGTACAGGTTAGCGGCAAGCAGGTTGTTGTGCAGCTTGACCCGCTTGCTGAGATTTAAATGGAGCAGCTCCGTTTTTTTTGCTGCGAACATACGCGGTGAGAAGTCAGAGTGGTCGGGACGACATTCAACATGGATACTTGGCATAGAGCAGTCCCTACCTCCATATAGAAGCAAGCCCAATATCAAGACAGCTTCATCGCTGCTTTCTATTGGGCTTTTCTGTACAATTCAAGTACGGAGATAACGGCTTCCGCCCACTCTGACGTAGAGCTGCCCAGGGAGCACTGGTGTTGATACGTCTGGATTGCTGTCAGGTCGGTCTTTGGCATAACGGGACAAGTAGAGGAAGTCCGGATATATAACCATATCCATTAAATACGCACTGTTCCGACTTCCCGGAAAACGAAACTGGTTTAAGGTATGGATGATCTCCTGAGCACTTGCAATGCCAATGCCATGTCCGTAGTACCCGTTCTCACGCAGCATAATTGTATTCTCACCCTGCCATTCGGGGGTTTCCGGAGAGACATCGGGATTTTTGAAATAAAGCACGTCCCCCGGCAGTGCCGTTTCCTTCCCGTTCTTTTCGGTCAAACGAAGATCACTATCGTAATGCCAGTCAAACAGCAGCAGGTTGCGAAATAATGAATTAAAAGCTTCTTCACGGATACTTCCAAGTACTCCACCGTACAGTACAATGACGGCAGCGGTTGCGCACTCAAATGCATATAAACGCCCGTTCCTCCATATATCTCGAATACCCTCTGCGGGAGTTACATCTGGCCTCAGCTCAAATCCGCCTTCTGCATTACGGTTCCAGCAGGCAGGGTTGCACCTGGAGTCTTCGAATGAGGCAAAGCTGACTCCGCTTCGATTCAATCCTTCGGCAGCGTCTACGAGAGATTCACGTAAGTTCCATTCAAAATGCAGGTGTTCCATGGATTGATACACATATGGTGTAGGGCGATTCTGAAGCTGCTGTAACCAGTGCCATTCAAATGCAGACCATTCGGAGGGCGACAGCTGAATCGGTTGATTCGCAACAATAATCATGGGGCATAACCTCCGTTCATCATTAACATTACGTATGAAAACGCTGTGAAATCCAAACACATCAACTGCGGTCCAACATTTTGTATTCGTTTCGTAAGAAGCAGTATGGATGCATTGTTTAACTATCGTGACATTTGGGGTACTACTCTATAAGATAAAGTTATGTTCAGGTTGATCTGTTCATACGAGTAACATTATGATTAAAGCAGCATTCATCATTTTTTCAATAAAGAAATCTTACATTCTCATTAGAGCAATTTTACATTCTCTTTAGGGTAATCTTATACTTTTAATAAAGGAGGATATGTAGTGTCGAACTCCATCACTCAGAGCCGGTCTCTGTTCGAACAATTATACACACACGCGCCGATCGGCATTGCTGTCGCTTCTCACGTTAATGGACTTTGGGTGCAGTTGAATCCGGCCTTTTGCGAGATGCTTGGATCAACAGAGGAAGAACTGCTGCACACTTCAATTGTACATATGATTTATGAAGAAGATCTCAGGTACGAGGAATTTCGCAGCAATTTTTGGAAAATGACAAACGGCGAACAGCCGATGTATGAGACGGAGGTGCGTCTGAAGCGAAAAGATGGCACGCTGCTGTGGGCTACGATCAGAGCATGCATTGTAAGGGATGAGACATTAGGGGAGCCTCTGTACCTGCTTGTACAGGCCGCCGATATTACCAAGCAAAAAGAAGCCGAACAACGACTCCTTGAACAGCGTAAGCAGCTGGAAGAAAGCAGTCGTATTTCACGCATTCTGGCGGAATCCTCCATGGATCTGATTGCCATTCACGAAGCAGATGCCGAGCGCACGTTCAAATATGTATCGGATGCCAGCAGAAAAATGCTCGGTTACGAACCTGAAGAGATGCTTGGACGCTCTGGAATGTTCTGTATTCATCCGGAAGATATCCCGATGGTGCAGGCTTATATTCGCGGCCAGACGGAAGGACTCACTCCCGAGCGAATCAGTTATCGACTGCTGCATAAAGACGGGTCTGTAGTATGGGCAGATACATTGACGCATTATGTGTGTGATGAGTCGGGCAGCCTGCAGGAGATGGTTGCGGTTACGCGTGATATTACAGAAAGCAAACAACAGCAGTTAAGTTTACAGGAGTACAAGTCTTTGTTCGACTGCAACCCGCTGGGAGTAGCTTCTTTAGATTTGGACGGGAATTTGTTGAAAGCAAATATAGGACAGGAACAGTTAACAGGACATAGTAAGGATGAACTTTTAAGCGGATCTTTTGACCATCTGATTGATCCGGTGGATCTGGAGAAGACACGGTACCACTTTGAGGAGTCGGTAAAGGGTGCAGCCCAGAGCTACGAGATTGGTATGATTCACAAAAACGGGCAGCGCATCGAGGCTAGTGTCATTAATGTACCCATTTTGCTGGAAGACAAAGTGGTCGGTGTTTACGGCATCACAAGTGATGTAACCGCAGCTAAACGTTATGTAGAAGAAATTGAAAATCTGAGTTATGAAAGAGCATTGATTTTGAATGGGATGTCTGAAGGGGTAATCGGACTGAATCTGGATGGATACGTCAATTTCGCCAACCCTGCGGCGGCAGAGATAATGAATATCTGTCCAAACGAGATGAACGGCAAATTTTTGGAAAAAATGATGGTTCAGATGCAGAGTGAAGGCATACCCTATCCTGCCAAAGGCACACCTATTCTGCAGGCCGTTCGCGAAGGAAGAGCACTGCCGCGTACAGAATCGGTATTCTGGCGTCAGGACGGGTCCAGCTTTCTTGCTGAATTCCAGCTCAAGCCGATTATGGATCAAGGGAAAACACGCGGGGCTGTGCTGGTTTTCCGCGATATGACGTCGGTAAAAGAAATTATTCGTGCGAAGGAAGCTGCAGAGCATGCAGACCGTGCGAAATCGGAGTTTCTTGCCATTATGAGCCATGAACTGCGTACACCGTTAAACGGGATTATGGGAATGGCACATCTGTTAATGGAAACAGAGCTGGACGAGGAACAGCGGGGATTCGCAGAAATCATGATTGATAGCGGAGAGTCGCTGCTCTACATTTTGAATGAAATTCTGGATTTCAGTAAAATTGAAGCAGGCAGGATGGATCTGGAGCAGGGGCCTGTAGATATCCGGGACTTGCTGAACAGTGTAATCGAGCTGTTTTCCATTAAAGCCTCGGAGAAGAACATTGAACTTTTTAGCGAAATCTCATCGCAGATTCCTGAACGTGTAGGTGGAGATGAGACAAGAATTCGTCAGATTCTTATCAATCTGGTCGGCAACGCTGTTAAATTCACCGAAAAAGGAAGCGTTACGATCAGTGCGGAAATGAATCATTCACCAGAGCATGGTCCAGATCATCTGATGCTGTCGTTCAAGGTGAAGGATACAGGTATAGGCATTGCTCTGGATAAACAGCATCAGTTATTTCAGTCCTTCTCGCAGCTGGATCCATCGATTAATCGTAAATTCGGAGGGACGGGGCTGGGTCTAGCGATCAGCAAAAAACTGGTAGAATTAATGGGCGGAGCGATCGGTGTTCAGAGTGAGATCGGCAAGGGAGCGGAATTTCAGTTCACCCTTGTGTTAGAGAAGTGGAACGAAGAAACTACAGATGCAGAACATGAGGTCGCCGCAGCAGGGGAGCTGCCGGATCGCAACCATCTTGCAAGCGGGATTCGAATATTAATCGCCGAGGATCAAGCTGTCAACAGTCATCTGCTGGAGGAGATGCTGCGCAGATTCGGAGGCGCATGCGATGTCGTGGGGAATGGGGCACAGGCTCTAGATTCTCTGGCGAACACGCCGTATGATCTGATCTTCATGGATGTTCAGATGCCCGTAATGGACGGAATTGAAGCAACTCGTGAAATCAGAAAAACGCATCCCGAGATTCCTGTCATTGCTGCGATTACTGCCTTTGCAGGGGATCGTGACCGGGAAGCTTGTTTGCAGTGTGGAATGCAGGACTTTATAAGTAAACCTTTCCATTCAGCAGAAATTATTCGTGTCTTGAACACGTGGATACCTTTCATTCATTCTCAGCGGGTGAAATGACAACGGAACAAAAAGCAGGGGTTTCTCCCTTGACCAGGGTAGAGCGTTTATGTTGAATTACAAATTTGTTCAAAAAAACCTTTATCTCCATCGAGATAAAGGTTTTTTTGAAGTTAAGACCATCCACCAATTAACCCTGAGAGGGTTACACACTCATCATCTTCCAATTCGGCAATTAGCGTGAGATCTTCGTTATCCTGCGGATTCACGGAATATAATTCCCGGTGTCCGTCCTCATGTTTGATGATGACTAACTGATTGCCGCCTTTTGTATGAAATTGGTACTTTACCCCGATACCAGGCAGGGAGCATTCCCGAATATTCATGAAACTTGTTCACCTCTTTAACTTTTGCTCAATCTTCATGTTAACCGTTCACACAGTACGGATGTATTCTACTATCCATAACACGGTTTGGCAAGTCACAAATCCAACTGTCCGCGGAGTGTCATGTATTTTTACGATGCGAACCCGGATGTTGCTGTTTTTTGGTCCGTCTGCGCCGAACGAAGAACCAGATGATCAGTGCCAGGATCAGCACAAGACCGATGACGGCGACCAGCAGGATATTGCGGATATTCGGAATCTGTACCGTGAGATCCATCTTATTTTTTTGCAGGGGAGCAATGTTCCAGATCAGCGTTTTACCGCCGTCCTGTACTTGATCTGCATTGGAATCTTCGGCTTTGATCGGGAGGGACAACTTGAAATCAAAATTCATATCCTTCAGCAAAAGCCGTTTGAGAAAAGATGGGACATTGTTGATCTGTTCTTTAATATCCCCATCCGGCATGGATTCCATAAGGTCAGCCTCGGCAGTAATATGCATTTTTGAGGTGAAAAACCCTGGAATCGTGGATTGTTCGAATCGGATTCCCGGAGGCATATTCGAAGTGTTAAATCCGGTCATACTGCCTTTTTCGTAATGGTTTGCTGCCTGCAGCACGTTTCGATCACCCTGCTTCGTAACTTCCGTTTTAAAGTTATTTCGTTCCAAACTTTGAGCCAGCAGGGGCATAAGGTTATCTTGTCCAATCTTGCCAAGCGCTGCATCAGTGACACTCAGATTGAGATTCAGGTCTACCGTTCCGTTCATATTTACGGTGACATGAGCTTCTCCATCCGCACAGGCGGATAAAATGAAGAGCATCAAGGCAAGCATAGAGGAGAGCAATAATTGACGTATAGGAATGCGAGTTGACATGGTTTCCTGCCTTTCTGTGTATGTCTGCTGTAATTATGTTTACCCATATCCATCCAATCCGAATTATAGTATACAACGGAACATCTGCAGATGCTAACATGAAGTATAATGCACGGCAGATGGTGACATAACAAGCATATGATCTGGTGAAAAACAATTGAAAATAGCAATTCAATATGACATATATCCTTGATTTAAATTAAAGATGTCGTATTTTTGTCAATGTTCGGTCAATTCAAACAGCTATTCGGCGTGTAAACTGATAAAGAGATGAATATACGGGCAAGGGGGGTACATTCATGACTTATATTATTATTCTGGCTGTTATTATGGTTGTGGGTATGATTGGAATGGGCTGGTTCTATAAGATCGTTGACGAGGATAAACATTAATCTTCGAACCTGTTGTAAACACTTGAAAATTAGACAAGCCTATAAGCTGGCTTCGCTGCTGCGGAGCGGGCTTATTTGTATTGGTCTAGTTCAGCTTTATTATTTTTTTGGAAATTTAGATCTCTCACGTAATGATGTAAACTGTTCAGTTCTTATTTGAAACCATTTGACCGATGGACAAATATTTTTCGTAAAGTTGGGATTTTTAGGCTTTACTTTTGTATAATAGGGGATAGCTTCTCGGGTATTGCCCGAAATTTGTCAAACAGGAAAGGGTGTACATAAATGAAGTTTAGCGAATATACGTATACACGTCCCGATCTGGAACATATCAAAACCTCTTTCGGTGAACTGCTGAAGGGATTCGAAGCAGCGAATTCAGTGGAAGAGCAGAGCGAATTCATGGACAAGATCAATGCACTGCGCAGTGATTTTGAAACGAAGGCACAGCTGGTCTACATCCGTCATTCGATTGATACGAATGATGAGTTCTATAAGGCAGAGAATGAGTTCCTGGATGAAAGTCAGCCTGTTGTTCAGGAATATATTACCGACTATTATCGTGCACTGGTGAACTCCAAGTTTCGTGAAGAACTGGAGCAAAAGTGGGGGACCCAACTGTTCCAGCTCGCTGACCTTTCTTTGAAAACATTCAGCCCGGAGATCATTGAAGATCTCCAGAAGGAGAATAAACTTTCGACGGAATACAACCAGCTGATTGCTTCAGCCAAAATCCCGTTTGAAGGGGAAGAGCGCACACTGCCTCAGCTCCACCCGTTTGAGCTGTCCACAGACCGATCCATGCGGGAACGCGCTTCGAAGGCACGCTACACGTTCATGGCTGAGCACGAAGCAGAATTTGACCGCATTTACGATGAATTAGTGAAGGTGCGTACACAGATTGCGAAGAAGCTGGGTTATGCAAGCTATGTAGAGCTGGGTTACGACCGTATGAACCGTACAGATTATAACGCGGAGATGGTAGCTAATTTCCGTGCTCAAGTCCGCGATTACATCGTACCTGCTGCTACCAAACTCAGAGAACGTCAGCGCAGCCGGATTGGTGTGGATACGCTCTATTTTTACGATCAGGGCTTCAGCTTCAAGACAGGCAACCCGACACCTAAAGGTGATCCGGATTGGATTGTTGAGAATGGGAAACGGATGTATGCCGAACTTTCACCAGAGACCGATGAGTTCTTCCAGATGATGACCGAGAATGAGCTGATGGATCTGGTTAGCAAAAAAGGCAAGCAGGGCGGCGGATACTGCACATTCCTGAACGATTATAAAGTGCCGTTTATTTTCTCTAATTTTAACGGTACGTCGGGTGACATTGACGTGTTGACACATGAAGCGGGACATGCTTTCCAAGTGTATGAGAGCCGTAATTTTGCTGTGCCGGAATACAACTGGCCGACCTTTGAGTCTGCAGAGATTCATTCGATGAGCATGGAGTTTTTCACATGGCCGTGGATGGAACTTTTCTTCAAGGAAGATACAGATAAATATAAGTTCGATCATCTGTCCTCAGCACTGCTGTTCATTCCATACGGGGTAGCTGTGGATGAATTCCAGCATTTTGTCTATGCGAATCCGGATGCGACACCGACGGAACGCAAACAGGCTTGGCGTAACATTGAGAAGATCTACCTGCCGCACATCAACTACAAAGACAATGCATATTTGGAGCAGGGCGGATTTTGGCACAAACAGGGCCATATCTTCTCATCACCATTTTATTACATCGACTACACGCTGGCACAAATCTGTGCATTCCAGTTCTGGAAACGCAGTAATGCAGATATGAAATCAGCATGGGCAGATTATCTGACATTGTGCAGAGCAGGCGGCAGCCTGTCCTTCACAGGTCTGGTAGAGCTTGCGGGTTTGAAGTCGCCGTTTGAAGACGGATGTGTGTCGTCCGTAATTGGCGAGATTGAAGCATGGCTTGATGGTGTGAACGACAAAGCCTTGTAAGCAGGAAGACAAGGGAACGCAGTCCGGAATGATTCTCTTATGAGGTGTAAACACTATTAAAATCAAGAAATGTGAGACGGCTTGTACCTACGGGTATCCGAGTCGTCTTTTTGCTATTTGTACAGAAAGTTAACAGATTAACGAAGCAGCATCCACACGAAATTAAACGCAAAATAATCAGATGAAATCGGAACATCTTTGTAACACCAAGGAACATTGTAACATTTATCAGAGTAATTGTGATTTATTTCACTATAGCTGGAAACGGATTCAGTTACAATAAAAGGAGTAAATCAGGGTTACAGGAGGCTGGTTCAGATGGCAACACATGCATATTATGTTCCACCCGTGAATTTAATGGGCAGAGGATGTTTGCAGGATGCAGCTCCATTGATTGAACAGATGGGTATACGCAAGGCGCTTGTTGTTACGGATCAGACACTGGTTACGTCAGGCACTGCTGAGTGTGTATTGTCTGCTCTGCGAAAAGCAGGGTTAGATTATGTCGTATATGATGAGGTACAGCCGAATCCGACTTGCCTTAATGTGCATGAAGGATTACAAGTATTCCAAGACCATGGCTGTGACGCCATTATATCGATAGGCGGAGGTTCACCGCAGGATGCAGCAAAGGCGATAGGTATCGTTGCTGCAAACGGTGGGCATATCCGTGAATATGAAGGACTGCATAAATCGAAGGTTAAATCGGTACCGCTTGTCGCTGTCAATACAACTGCAGGGACATCAAGCGAAGTGACGATGAACTACGTCATTACAGATGAGGAGCGAAGAGTGAAGATGGTAATGGTAGACCGAAATTGTCTTGTTGATCTGTCGGTGAATGACCCCGAGCTGATGCTGAGCAAACCTGCCAGTCTGACCGCGGCTACGGGCATGGATGCGTTAACCCATGCGGTGGAAGCGATGGTTACACCTGGCGGTTTTACGGTTACAAGTGCAACAGCTGCAGCTGCGGTCAAGTTGATCTTTGAATATTTGCCAAGAGCGGTGAAGGATGGCACGGATCTGGAAGCCAGAGAATATATGACATATGCGTGCTTCTTGGGAGGCATCGCTTTCAATAATGCGGGTCTCGGATATGTTCATGCGATGGCGCATCAACTGGGCGGGGTGTACGACCTGCCGCATGGAGTATGCAACGCGATGCTGCTGCCTTATGTGGAAGAAATGAACGCCAAACATGTGCCGGACAAATTCCGTCATATCGCCAAAGCGATTGGTATGGACGTGAAGGAACGCACGGACAAGGAATGTGCTGATTATGTTATCGCAGCGATTCGAGAACTGACGAAGGAAGTAGGTATTCCTGAGAAGCTGTCCGAGCTCGGCGTGCAAAATCCGGATGTGGAGCTGCTTGCAAGCAATGCGATGAAGGATGCCTGTGCACCGGGCAATCCGCATCAGCCATCCAAGGATGAAGTGATGGAGCTATTCCGTAAAATTATCTAGATGATCGCTTATGACTTGGAATGGATGCATACTGAATTACGGGAGCTGCTCCCAACCTGTCTTGATAAATGCATGAAGCTTGGAGCCGGAGAAATCCGGCCTTTTTGCATGGGATAAACCGATCCTGCCTCCCGCAATATTTTACCATATTATTACCAAAAGGATTTTAATTCCTATTTATCGAATAGATTAAAAGAACAGCGGCTGGGCAAAAAAAGTACGATTCAAACGTACTGCGCCCTAAAACATTTCGATGTCGCCGTTACCGCAAGATTCCCCGATCGAATTCCTGTTTAATGGGTAATAGGATTGTTTATTTGCACCCACTGAACAGTCTTCAATGCAAGTGAAGTCCGAATAACCAACGCGAATTACAGCATCAACACCATCTGCATGATCTGTATTATCCAGTCCATCAACACAATCATCATCGTGGTTTGACAGCAAGACCAGCTCACTATTCCAGTTATTGCTTACGAAAGACGTCCGGTTACATATGAGTGATGTCTTGTTCCGTTACACATCTGTACAGCATGCTCTTAATCAAGACAGCCGTGTTTTACAACAGCATATCGATTATGGGCTCTGATGAATCAGAATGAATGCACGTGGAGGAGGCTGTAATGATGGCAAAAAAAGAGGTTGTCGCAATGCTGCTCGCTGGGGGGCAGGGTAAACGCTTGAAGGGTTTGACGAAATCACTGGCGAAACCCGCTGTTTATTTTGGAGGAACATACCGTATTATTGATTTTCCGCTGAGCAACTGCTCGAACTCGGGGATCGACACCGTTGGGGTATTAACGCAATACGAACCGCTTGTTCTGCATTCTTACATCGGTATTGGCAGTGACTGGGACCTGGACCGCAAAAATGGCGGGGTATACGTACTTCCTCCTCATGAACGGGAAGATGGAAGTAACTGGTACCGGGGTACAGCTGATGCCATTTACCGCAACCTGAATTTTATTGAACAATTCGATCCCGAACATGTGCTGATTCTATCCGGTGATCATATCTATAAGATGAACTATGACAAGATGCTTCAATATCACAAGGAAAAAGATGCCGACTGCACCATTTCAGTTATTGATGTGACCCTGGAAGAAGCAAGCCGCTTTGGTATTCTGAATACCCATGAGGACTACAGCATCTATGAATTCGAAGAAAAGCCTTCACAGCCCCGAAGCACGCTTGCTTCCATGGGCATCTATCTCTTCAAATGGGATGTGCTGAAACGATTCCTGATTCAGGACGAACAGCAGGCATCCACCTCTTACGATTTTGGTAAAGACATCATTCCCCTGCTGCTGGAAAATGAAAAATCATTATTCGCCTATCCTTTTGAGGGGTACTGGAAAGACGTTGGAACGATTCGCAGTCTGTGGGAATCCAATATGGATTTGCTCGACGAGGAGACACCCCTGAATCTTAATGATCCGAACTGGCGTATTTTTACCCGCAATCCGAACCAGCCCGCTCAATATATATCGCCATCCGCCAAGGTGCGCAACTGCATTATCAGTGAGGGCAGCATCGTACATGGAGAAGTCAATCATTCCGTCCTGTTCTATGGAACCGAGGTTGGAGAGAACAGTGCAGTCATCGATTCGGTTGTGATGCCGAGGGTCAAAATTGGCCAAAACGTATCTATTCACAAATCGATCATCTCTGAAGGCTTAGTGATTCCCGATGGAACACGGATTGCGCCTGCACCGGGAGACGAAAGTGATATTTTACTGGTGGATCAGGAGGAATTGGAACGTCAGCTTCGTCAAGGAATCACGAATTAGATGGTGTTTTCAAGGAATAAGGTTGATTTAAGGTTATCCGTAGGTCCCTCAGTCATTTTGTGCAGATGCGACTTTATGTTTTTCCAATATGGTTCAAAAGGACGGTGCGCGCGATGAAATCATTGATTGGAGTAATTAACCTTGACCATGAGCTTGAAGAATTGAAGGAATTGACGTACTTTCGCTGCGGTGCCGCGGTACCGTATGCCGGGCGTTATCGTCTGATTGATTTTGTACTGTCCAACATGATGAATGCGGGTATTGAAAGTATTGGCGTCTTTGTCCGCCGTAAGTACCGTTCACTGATGGACCATCTGGGAGATGGAAAGCCATGGGATCTGGACCGCAGACACGGAGGCATGTTTATCCTTCCACCGGACTGGAACGACCCGACCGATACGTCACAGGGTGACCTGCAGCATTTTCATAACAATCTGGACTTCTTCCATAGAGGCGCAGGGCAGTACGTCGTGCACGCAGGCAGCCGGCATGTGACCAAAGCTGATCTTCAGGATGTCTATCGGTATCATATAAGTAAAGGAGCCGACGTGACACTGGTTTGCAAAAAGGTAGACCAACTCCTGCCTGAACACGACACCTGCATTAAAGTGGACCATGACGAGGATGGAAATGTGGTGGAAATTCACCAATGTGCGGACCACACGAATATATATACAGAGATTTTCATTATGGAAAAAGAACTGTTCCTCAAACAGGTGCAGCGATGCATTGAGCATGGGGAAAGTCATTTCTTCCGTGACGCAATTCAGAGAAATCCGGGCGGTTTGAAAATCGCAGCGTACGCTTACGAAGGATATCACGCGGTGATCAATTCCGTTGACAGCTACTATCGCAACAGCATGGACCTGCTCCATGCAGGACAGTACGAACAGCTGTTCAAAGAAGATCCTGTGCAGACCAAGATTAAATACGAAGCGCCTGCCAAGTACCTGGAATCGGCCGATGTCAAACACTCGCTGCTTGCCAACGGCTGCATCGTAGGCGGTGAGGTACAGGACAGCATCCTGTTCCGGGGTGTCCATGTAGCGAAGGGTGCTAAGATTAAGGGATCAATCATTATGCAGAAATGTTATATTGGCGAAGGCACGGTGCTGGAGAACGTCATTTTGGATAAAGACGTGAAGCTGACTGGCGGACAGACGTTAATCGGCGACCCGTCCAATCCGTATATTTTGGCGAAAAGCACTATTATTTAAAGCAGAAATTCGTCCGATATTTTCTATAACGATATAAAAAAATAAAATCCTGCGGGTTCGTTTTCAGGTTCTTATGCATTAGAAGTAACTCATGACTCGCGTTCTTGCTAACGTGCAGCGTAGTGCAGGGGACGAAATCAATTCTGAAGAAGCGAAGCGCTCGCCTTTGTCTCTCCATTTCTACCTTGTGAAGGGTGATGAGGAAATGGAGAGACAACAGCGATCGAAAGAATGATTCGTAACCGAAACGGTCACGTTGCTGAAACGCCTGAGTACTGAGTTCTTAGCATCACGAACCGCCCTCAACCCGCAGGGTTTCACCGGGAGGAACCTACTTTTGTTTGACAACAAGGAAACGTTCAAGTCGATCTTTCAACGCAATCTCGTCAGCAAACTGGGCAAACCAATTGAAGAAGCTACGCAGGATGACGTGTACCATGTACTCGGCAGTATGATTCGTGAATATGTGGGTCAGGATTGGGCGGCCTCGAATCAGGGATTCAAGCAGCGTCAGGATAAACAGGTGTATTACTTCTCGCTGGAGTTTCTGATTGGACGTCTGCTCGGCAATAATTTGCTCAATGTGAACGAACTGGAACTGGTTCGCGACAGTCTTGCGGAACTTGGCTTTTCGCTGGAGTGTATTGAGGAACAGGAAGCGGATGCTGGACTGGGTAATGGAGGACTGGGAAGGCTTGCTGCCTGTTTCCTGGACTCTTTGGCCTCACTCGGTTATGCGGGACATGGCTGCGGTATCCGCTACAAATACGGTCTGTTCGAGCAGAAAATTATCAATGGCAATCAGGTAGAGCTGCCGGATAACTGGCTGGAAAAAGGCAATGAGTGGGAAGTGCGGCGTCCCGACAAAAAGGTAGAAGTGCAGTTCTGGGGCCGCGTCGAAGCCTATGAACAGGACGGACACTACCATTTTGTCACGAAGGATGCAGAATCCGTTGTAGCCGTACCGTATGACGTGCCGGTTATCGGGTATGGTCAGCCTCATGTTAATACGCTGCGGCTGTGGAGTGCGGAGCCGAAACGTGAAACGTCATTGGATACCCCTTCCAATTATTACGGGTACCTGGATTACAGCCGCTCGGTTGAATCCATCTCTGAATTCCTTTATCCCGATGACTCCCAGTATGAAGGTAAGCTGCTGCGTTTGAAGCAGCAGTACTTTATGTGCTCGGCCGGCGTGCAGAGTGCTTTGCGCACATTTAACAAGCTGGGGCTGCCGTATGATCGTCTGCCGGATAAAGTGGCGTTTCATATCAATGACACTCACCCTACGCTGGTTATCCCCGAACTCATGCGTATTCTGATGGATGATAAGGGCTGCGGCTGGGATGAAGCTTGGGACATTACCACGCGAACCGTATCTTACACGAATCACACTACACTGAGCGAGGCGCTGGAAAAGTGGCCTGTGGCCATGATCAGCAAGCTGCTGCCGCGTATTTATATGATTATTGAAGAGATTAATAAACGCTTCTGCGCGCTGCTGCTGGATCGTTACCCGGGTGATTCGAATCGCATCGAGCATATGGCGATTGTAGCAAACGATCAGGTCCGCATGGCCCATCTTGCTATCGTAGGCAGTCACAGCGTTAACGGCGTGGCCGCACTGCATACCGAGATTTTGAAAGAACGGGAGATGGCGCCGTTCTATGCTTTATATCCTGAACGCTTTAACAATAAAACCAATGGTATTACCCATCGCCGGTGGTTAATGCATGCCAACCCGAAACTGTCGGATCTCATTACCGAAACGATCGGGAATGAATGGATCACGGAACCTGGCAAGCTGGAGAAGCTGGCCGAGTATGCCGATCAGTCCGCATTCCAGGAACAGTTCCGTGCGATCAAACGGGATAATAAAAACCGTCTGGCTTCTTACATTCTCGATCATACCGGCACGGCAATTGATCCTGATTCGGTGTTTGACGTACAGGTGAAAAGGCTGCATGGGTACAAAAGACAGCTGCTGAACATTTTACATGTCATGCACCTGTATAACAGGCTGAAAAGTGACGCTTCGTTTGATATGGTACCGCGTACGTTCATCTTTGGAGCGAAAGCAGCCCCGAGTTATTATTTTGCTAAAAAAATTATTAAACTGATTAATACGGTGGCAGACACGGTGAATCGGGATACAGCGGTAAATGACCGATTGAAAGTCTTTTTCCTGGAAAACTATTCTGTTTCCCTTGCAGAGAAGATTATCCCTGCAGCCGATGTGAGTGAGCAGATCTCAACAGCGGGTAAAGAGGCGTCGGGTACGGGAAATATGAAATTCATGATGAATGGCGCGCTGACGATTGGTACGATGGATGGAGCAAACGTCGAGATGGCGGAGCAGGTAGGTGAAGAAAATATGTTCATCTATGGTCTGCGTGCGGATGAGGTCATGGAATATTATCGTAACGGCAGCTACAGACCCAATGAAATCGTCGATCAGGATGAACGAATTCGTCAGGTAGTGGAGCAGTTAATACATCCAGGGGCATTCTGTGATCGAGACGGGGAGTTCTGGGATATTTATGATTCGCTGCTCGCCCATGGAGACGAATACTTTGTACTGCGTGATTTTGCGGCCTATGCCGATGCACATGCAGCAATTGATCAAGCATACCGTAATGTCTCGGGCTGGACCCGAAAAGCTGTGCTCAACACGGCACATTCAGGTATCTTCTCTAGTGACCGAACAATTAGTGAGTATGCCACCGATATCTGGGGCATCCATCCCGTGTCCGGACACTGGAATGGTTAGTATACAGAAGTTGTGAGCATGAAGGCCGGTACGCGCAAAGACCCGCTGCACCTTTAGAAATTTTCTCTCTTGTTCCAATGTCTGCGCCCTGCAGTGAGTTAGGATTGCTGCAGGGCGCGGCTTTGAACAAGATTTTTTTGTTTTCGTAGGAAACCAAAGCATTTTAACACATCAAGTCCGCACCCGAGATCAAAAAACAAAGCCGTTTCTCCGTCATACTAAGAGAAGAAACAGAGAAGCAAAGAGTACGTATCTTACATATGAACAGGAGACGACCATTATGGATCATTATTCACGCATTCAACTTGCGATTGAGCACTTGGAAGAGCATCTGCAGGAGCCTTTCAACATCAGCGATGTGTCAGCGGCAGCGAGTTTCTCGGCTTTTCATTTCCAGCGTTTGTTTCAAGCGATTACAGGCTTTACTGTATTGGAATACGTGCGCAGGCGGAGATTAACGGAGGCAGCTTCTGCTTTGCGGAATACAGCGAAGGGTGTACTGGAGATTGCATTGAACTATGGTTATCAGTCGCAGGAAGCATTTACCCGGGCATTTGATATCCATTTTGGAACCACCCCCGCCCGGTTTCGTAAAACAGAGCAGCCCGATGCCGAGTCCCGGATGCAGCGGAGCATTGACTTTAATGCATACCGTTCACAGCTTGGTACAGCGTTACATATGAACCCACCGCGAATGGTAACGCTGGAGCCGATTCAAATTATCGGTTACGAATATAAGACGAATCTCAATGATGATCAGCATTATGCGGACGTTCCTGGATTCTATGATGAGTTTGGACGTGAACAGAAGTTCATGCGCATTCCAGACCGGATTCGCCCGGATATGGCCTATGGTGCCGCGGATCATTTCCAAGACGATGGCGTATTTTCGTTTATTATCGGGGAAGAAAGCGCAGCAAATGGGGATTTGCTGGAGCCGGGATATACTCGTCTGGAGATTCCGGGCGGATTGTACGCGGAATTTACAACCGAAGGCTCCGAGCAGGACGTACGCAAAATGATCTATGGCAGCTGGCTGCCTTCATCCAAATACGAGCGCCGGGAAGGGCCGGACTTTGAGGTCACCGATGTGTGGAAGTCAACGCCCGAGCGGCTGGACATGAAGATCTACATCCCTATAAAATAGACCTTACCGCTCACTTGGCGGAAAATAAGGTCGGAGGGATCATGCGTGAGCAGAAGAGACTGGCTTCACTCCAAGCGGATGCGTGCAGTGATGATAACATTAGCGGTGATATACGCGCTGATCATGTGCAGTCTTCTTTTTTTCAGGGGAAGGTCACAAGGCTTGAATTATCAGTATAATCTCGTACCTATGGAGACCATCGGCCCGCTGATCTGGCATAGAGAACATTTCACGACGGATACCTGGGTCAAAAATCTGTTTGGAAATATCGTGTTATTTATTCCGCTGGGCATCTGGATTCCGTGGCTGTTTCGCAGATATCGTTCCTGGGCCAAGTTGACGTCCATCGTTGTTCTCATCCTGCTGCTTGTGGAAACGTTACAGCTCATTACACGCGTGGGAACATTTGATGTGGATGATATCATTCTCAATACCGCTGGAGCCTGGATAGGATTTGGCGGATTTCGACGATTTACAGGTTTGGGAGGAAAGACTCGAAGCTGATCGCGTGGTGCGATTGAGGCTTACGAGTCTTTTTGTGTTTTTGCATAAAACCCAGGCTCAGGTGTTTATAAGGGTTTCTTTTCGGATAAAACATATTAACGGGTGAAATGCTTCACAAGAAAGGAAAGCGAGGTGGACGTTATCGTTTGGTGGAAGGAAAGCGTAGTCTATCAGATCTATCCGAGCAGCTTCAAGGATGCTGACGGAGACGGATACGGTGATTTGCAGGGGATTTATGATAAGCTCGATTATTTGCAAAGCCTCGGCGTGGATGTGATCTGGCTGTGTCCGATCTATGATTCACCCGGCCATGATAACGGATATGATATCCGTGATTATTACGCTATTTTACGAAAGTACGGCACGATGGAGGATTTTGATCGCCTGCTTGCGGAAGCGCATAAACGTGGACTCAAGATCATGATGGATCTTGTGCTGAATCATACTTCGGATGAACATGCCTGGTTTGCTGAATCTCGTTCCTCCAAGACGAATGCTAGGCGTGACTATTATATCTGGCGCACGGGTAAAAACGGGCAGGTACCGAACAACTGGGAGTCTTATTTTGGCGGTTCAGTGTGGAAGCATGATCCCGAAACGAACGAATATTATCTGCACTTATACTCGGAGCATCAACCCGATCTGAACTGGAATAATCCGGAGATGGCGGAGGAGATGTATGAGATGGTGCATTGGTGGCTGCAAAAAGGGGTGGATGGTTTCCGCTTTGACGCAGTAGCCCATATCGCCAAGGCTGATGGACTGCCGAATGCCCATAATCCGAATAACCTGCCTGTCGTGCAGGCGTATGAGCTGTTTTCAAATCTGGAGCAGGTGCATTCCATCCTTCGCAAGCTGAATAACATGATCCTCAAGCCTTATGGGCCGATGACAGTTGGTGAAACATCAGGACTTGGACCCGAGCAGGCCTTGGCTTATGTAGGTACAGATCGGGATGAATTAAACATGGTGTTCCAGTTTGAGCATATGTTTATCGATGCCGAGTCTTCGGGCATTGGCAAGTGGAATTACAAGCCATGGAAGCTGACAGAACTGAAAGAGATTATGAGCCGCTGGCAGACGGTACTTCACGGCAGAGGCTGGAACGCCAATTATATGGGGAATCATGATCAGCCGCGTCCTGTGTCTCGTTTTGGAGATGACGGTAAGTACAGAGTGCGTTCTGCACAGATGCTGGCAACCTGGATGTTAACGCTGGAAGGCACGCCGTACATCTATCAGGGGGAAGAGATTGGCATGACCAACGTGGCGTTCCCTGACATTGGCCAGTACAGGGATATTGAGACCAAAAATTATTACAACCACTATATTGGTCAGGGGAAATCCAAGCATGAAGTGATGGAGGCAATCTGGCTGAAGAGCCGGGATAATGCACGCACTCCTATGCAGTGGGATGATTCAAAGCATGCCGGTTTTACCGATGGCGAGCCTTGGATCGAAGTGAATCACAATTATACGGATATCAATGTGGCTGAAGCCGAAGTTGATCCACATTCCATTCTCCATTATTATCGTAAATTGATATCCCTGCGCAAACAAAATCAGGCACTGATCTATGGCGCGTACGAGCTGCTTTTGCCGGATGATCCGGAAATTTACGCCTATACACGCACACTGGAGGAAGAGCAGTGGTTGATTCTGATGAATTTCAGCAGTCATGAGCCCGAGATGAATTGGCCGGAAGGTTGGAATGAAAAACAAGCCAAATTAATGATTGGCAATGTGAGCAGACGTTATTCTACGGATGAAGGTGCCATTTTGCTGCAGCCATACGAAGCTAGGGTATACTGCAGGAAATGCGAGAGCGGTGAGTAGGCTGTTTGCAGCGAGATGACAGGTTATTCATCGGCATTCGAGCAGCAGCAAGTGACAGTTTTGCGCTCGCAGAGCGTTCTGAATTATAATCAATTTAAAGCAGGAATAAATCATTCAGATGTCAGGAGGGACCCGAATTGTTGAATATTACGTACCACGGACACTCCAGTGTACAGCTGGGCACGGAAGAAAAGTCACTTATTATTGACCCTTTTCTGCGAGGCAATGAACTTGCGGTAACCAAACCGGAGGAGATCAAGACAGATGTGGTTCTGCTAACACATGCACATATGGACCACATTCTGGATGCCGAACCGATTGCGAAAGCCAATGATGCCAAAGTGGTGGCAATCGTGGAATTGGCCACATATATGTCGTGGAAAGGACTGGATACCATTGGCATGAATATGGGCGGTACGGTGGATCTTGAATTTGCCAAGGCAAAGATGATTCAGGCGTTCCACACATCCGGTATCGTACTGGAAGAGGAACAGCGGATTATGTACGCAGGTTTGCCTGCCGGATTCATCATTGATATTGGTGGCAAAACGGTGCTGCATGCCGGAGACACCAGTCTCTTCGGTGATATGAAAATGATCGGGGATCGTCATAACATTGATGTTGCTTTCCTGCCGATCGGCGGACACTATACGATGGGACCCGAAGACGCACTGCAGGCGGCAGAGTGGTTTAATGCCAAGCTGACCATTCCCGTACATTATGATACCTTCCCTGCGATTCGCCAGGATGCAGAGCAGTTTGTGCAGCAGCTGGCTGCGAAAGGACTGGAGGGCCGCGTGCTCGCACCTGGCGACTCCATCTCCCTGTAAGAAGGAAGCGGATTTAAGGCAGGTTTCATAATCATAAAAAATATAAAAGGCGAATGATGCGTCAAGAAATATGATGCGTCATTCGCTTTTTTTGTGCTGAGTATTCAATTTTGAGCGCAATTTTGGTCATCATCACAAAATGAATGGAATGACATTGTAGCTGCAAAGACAGCAATGATATAAAAAGTTACACGGAAACCAACCGGACATCCGAAACGATTGCAAACGGGGGAGCGTTCATGACATTTGTGAAATCTTTATTTTTTCAGATCATTGCAGCAGTAATCATCGGTATTGGAGTAGGTATTCTGTGGCCCGATCTGGGGAGTCTCTTGCAGCCCTTGGGTACAGGCTTTATCAAATTAATCAAGATGCTGATTGCACCGTTAATTTTTATGGTCATTGTTACAGGTATCGCCAAAATGGGCGATCTAAAGTCTGTAGGTCGAATTGGGCTTAAAGCGATTCTGTGGTTCGAGCTTGCCACAACGGTTGCACTTGTGCTTGGTTTATGCACAGCCAATCTGCTTCGTCCAGGGGCGGGAATGAATGTAGACCCTGCCAGCATTGACGCCAGCGGAATTGAAGCCAAAACGAAGGGGTCCGAGCTTCCGCACACGGTTGATTTTATTATGAACATTATTCCAACAAGTGTCGTGGATGCCTTTGCTCAGAATGCCCTGCTGCAAGTGCTGCTTGTTGCCTGTCTGTTCGGGGTTGCCTTGGCAGCCACGGAGAGTAAGGCCAAGGAAAATGTACTGAATCTGGTGGAGCAGCTGCTTGGTATTGTGTTCCGGATGATCGGTTACATTATGAAGCTTGCCCCGGTAGGCGCTTTTGGTGCAATGGCCTACACCATAGGGGCGTACGGGGCTTCAACCCTTTCGTCCTTTGGACTGCTAATATTGGCTTGTTACGGTGCGGCTCTATTGTTCCTGCTGCTGTTAGCGCTGGCAGCCTGGTGGATTACGGGATTGAACTTTATGCAGTTTGTCCGATACACTCGTTCGGAAGTGATGCTTGCGATTGGAACAGGCTCTTCAGAAGTTGTGATGCCGCGCATGATGGACAAGCTGACTAAGGCGGGGTGTGACCGTGCAGTAGTTGGGCTGGTGGTGCCTACGGGATACTCATTTAATCTGGATGGAGCTTCCATCTATCTATCGTTAGCGACGGTTTTTGTTGCTCAGGCTGTCGGTATTGATCTGACCTTGGGGCAGGAGATCACCATTCTGCTGGTGCTGATGTTAAGCTCGAAAGGCATGGCGGGTGTTCCCGGTTCAGCTTTTCTTGCTCTGTCAGCTACGGCGGCAGCAGTGAATGCATTTCCGGTAGCAGCAGTGGCTCTGCTGCTTGGAGCAGACCGCTTTATGGATACGATGCGTGTTTTCACTAACCTGATGGGGAACTGCGCGGCAGCTTTTGTGGTTGCGAAGTGGGAAGGTCTGCTGGATCAGAAACGGATGCGTGCTGTGCTCTCCGGCGAGATTAGCGCCGCTGAACTGGAAGCAGAAGAAAAGGCAGCACAGTCTGCATTAAAGTTAAATGGTCGGGAGAAACAAGGCCAAAGCTTGTTGGCGCCCGAGGTATTATAAAGAAAGACCTTAAACATAACCGTTTGTTTTCCCATCTCAGTATGGAGGAACAGACGGTTTTTTTGGCTATCTAATACAGATATCATGGAGTTTGCAAAATAGAACTCCGAAAATAAATGTTACAGCGAAACCTTTAATGGGGAATGAGTAGAAGAAACGAAGTGCAGTGTGTACATAGAAAATAAATAGGACAATCATTTTTTAGATTCAACTTGTATATACATGTTTAGTTATGTAATATAGATGATGAAAATAGCCGAGGAGTCTGGTTAGAGCAATACAGCATATTGGAGGCGTTAACATGGATTTAAACAATATAGAGCCGTCATCGTGGTGGAAGAAGTCTACGGTGTATCAGGTGTATCCGAAGAGCTTCAACGATACAACCGGATCGGGGACGGGGGACATTCGCGGTCTAACCGAGAAGCTGGATTATCTGCAGCATCTGGGTATCGACATCGTGTGGCTGCAGCCGGTATACGTCTCGCCGCAGCGGGATAACGGATACGACGTGGCGGATTACTACCGAATTAATCCGGACTACGGCACGATGGAAGATTTCGATGCATTGGTTGCGGCATTAAAAGCGCGTGATATGAAGCTCATGATTGATATCGTTGTCAATCATTCCTCCACTGAGCATGAATGGTTCAAGCAGTCCCGATCGTCGAAAGATAATCCGTATCGGGATTACTATATCTGGAGGGACCCTGCGCCGGACGGCGGTGTACCAAACAACTGGCAATCCAAATTCGGCGGCCCGGCATGGCAGTATGATGAACAAACCGGGCAGTATTTTCTGACGCTGTTTGATAAAACACAAGCAGACCTTAACTGGGAAAATGAAGAGGTTCGCAGGGCCGTACGAGATATGATCAAGTTCTGGGCGGAAAAAGGAGTGGATGGCTTCCGTATGGACGTCATCAACCTGATCTCCAAAGACCAGCGTTTTCCGAACGACGACGGCAGCGTGCCTCCGGGCGATGGGCGCAGGTATTACACGGATGGACCGCGCGTGCATGAGTACATTACTGAAATGTACGAAGAGGTGTTTGGACCTTACAACATGGTCACTGTAGGCGAAATGTCATCGACAACGCTGGAGCACTGTATACGGTATTCGAATCCGGCTTCACGAGAATTCTCGATGACGTTTAACTTCCATCACCTGAAGGTAGATTATCCGAACGGGCAGAAGTGGGAACTGATGCCGTACGATTTTGAAGAGATGAAGAAGCTGTTCAGCGATTGGCAGACGGGGATGCAGGCCGGGGGCGGATGGAACGCACTGTTTTTAAACAACCATGACCAGCCCCGTGCGTTATCCCGTTTCGCTGACGATGGCGATTATCGGTCCGAGAGCGCCAAGATGCTGGCGACAACGCTGCATGGATTGCAGGGTACCCCTTATGTCTACCAGGGCGAGGAGATTGGTATGCCAAACCCGGTTTGGCATGATATCAGCGAGTTCCGCGATATTGAGTCAACGAACATGTATCGGCTGCTTCAGGAAGAGCGTGGTAAATCTGCTGAGGAAGCGTTCCAGATCGTAAAAGAGCGTTCCCGTGATAATTCACGGACACCGATGCAGTGGGACGGAAGCGCGAGCGCCGGATTTACGACGGGAACACCATGGCTCAAGGTGGATGAGAGGTATCCGTACATTCATGTGGAAGCACAGATGGCCGATCCGAATTCGATCTATCATCACTACCGGAAGCTGATTGCTCTGCGTAAAGAGGTAGATGTCCTGACGGACGGCTTGTATGAACGCCTGGATGAGGCTCACCCGGAGGTGTTTGCATATGCACGTTCTAACGGCAGCGAGACGTTAATTGTCGTATCAAACTTCCGTAAACAGGATACCGTGTTCCAGCTGCCTGATGCAGTCTGGAATGATCATATTGCAGGTAAAATACCTGAACTGCTTATTGGAAATACCGATGCCAAGCCTGAATTGACGCAGGAGATTTCGCTAAGTCCGTACGCGTCCTATATGTGGCTGGTACAGCAGCAGGACTAATTCCATTTTATAAATAGGAAGTGACACTATGGCAATCGATAAAAAACAGGTTGAGGAGATCGTCCGGGCGGTCGGAGGCAAAGAGAATATTGAAGCAGCAACACACTGTGTAACACGGCTGCGGTTTGCTTTATATGACGAGGACAAAGTGGATACAGAGCTGCTTGATCAGAACGAGTTGGTCAAAGGACAATTCTCCTCTCAAGGTCAATTTCAGGTGGTCATCGGCCCTGGGCTTGTGGATAAAGTATACGATGAGATGATTCAGATTACGGGAGGAGAGCGTTCCTCCAAAGATGATGTAAAAGCAGCTGCAGGCAAAAAGCAAAACCCGCTGCAGCGTGCAATCAAGACACTTTCGGACATATTTATTCCGATTCTGCCGGCAATCATTACAGCGGGTTTGCTGCTCGGGATTAACAATATTTTGACTGGGCCAGGCATTTTCTTTGATGGAAAATCATTAGTGGATGTGTACCCGGCTTGGAAAGATCTCGCATCCATTATTAATACGATTGCGAGCACTGCCTTTACCTTCCTGCCAGCTTTGATCGGTTGGTCAGCCGTGACACGATTCGGAGGCAGTCCGCTGCTCGGGATTGTGCTGGGCCTGATTCTTGTACATCCCGATCTGCTGAGTGCATATGGTTACGCTGATGCGGTGAACAAAGGTACGGTTCCGACCTGGAATCTGTTTGGCTGGGAGATTGAGAAAATCGGTTATCAGGGTCAGGTGCTGCCTGTACTGGTATCGGCATATCTGCTGGCCAAGATGGAGATTTTCCTGAACAAACGTGTGCATGATTCCATCAAACTGCTGGTAGTCGCTCCCGTTACATTATTGATTACCGGTTTTCTGGCCTTTACGATTATCGGTCCGGTAACATTTGCAATTGCAAACGCCATCACCTCCGGCCTGATCTATGTCTATAATTCTTATGCTGCGCTGGGCGGTTTGATCTATGGTGGTTTGTATGCACTGCTCGTTATTACGGGGATGCACCACACATTCCTGGCGGTAGACGTACAGCTGATCGGCAGTCAAGGTGGTACATTCCTGTGGCCGATGCTGGCTCTGTCCAACATTGCACAGGGTTCTGCGGCGCTTGCGATGATGCTGGTGCTGCGTGAGAAAAAAATGCGAGGGCTCGCGGCAACCTCTTCCGTATCCGCTTTTCTGGGGGTAACCGAGCCGGCGATCTTTGGTGTAAATATCCGTTATCGATATCCGTTTATCTTCGGTATGATCGGTTCTGCCATCGGTGGTGTGCTGCTTACGATGAATAACGTGCAAGCAACCTCTATCGGTGTAGGCGGCGTGCCTGGATTCCTGTCTATTTTCCCGGATAAATGGGGTGTTTTCTTCATCGGTATGGCCATTGTCCTGGTTGTGCCATTTCTGCTGACGGTCGTTTTTGGGCGGGCGAAGCTGAGAAAAGAAGACCGGCTTGAGGCGAACGGAGAGTCCGCCGAAATCCAAAGTCAGAAGGCTGCTTCTACTGACGCTAAATCCAAAGACATGTCTGCAGCCAGCTCTACCAACCCCAAGTCATCGGCTTCTCGTGTTAATATACTCGAAGTCATGGCGCCATTAACAGGTGAGGCGGTGCCGCTGGAACAAGTTCCCGACCCGGCCTTTGCCGAAAAACAGATGGGGGAAGGTATAGCGATTGAACCTTCCGGCAATCAGGTCGTCGCCCCATTTGACGCACAAGTAGCCCATGTTATCAAGAGCAAACACGCCGTTATTCTGGAACATGCGAGCGGACTTCAAGTATTAATTCACGTCGGCATTAATACGGTATCACTTAAAGGCGAAGGTTTCTCCATGTTCGTAAATACGGGCGATCGTGTAAGAGCAGGACAGAAGCTGCTTGAGTTCGATCGTAAAGTGATTGAGGATGCAGGATTCCCAGTCATCACACCCGTTATTATCCCGGATGGTCAAGAGATGGTCGAACGGGTTGAAGTGATGACGGGAGAGGTTACTTCCAATCGGAACGGTGTACTGAAGATCCATTTGAAAGGTTAAAGGATATATTGAATGTCAAGCAAGAGGCTGCGCAACCTGCAGCTTCTTTTGCTGTTTGCAGGTGTTATTTTCCAGGCGTATCAGATAAAATAGTTAAATCAACTAAGTTATTGCAATTTATGCGATTCACCCATTGTGAGGCAGCCAGCCCTGATGTAAACATCTGTCATGCTGTAAGTAAACCATAGCAATTGTACAAGGAGCGTTCCTATTCGATTGATAAGGAGGAAGGGCATGATTCGGGTAGCGGTGATGGTCATTCATGGACTGGGTATGCAAAAAGAAAATTATGCTGACAAGCTTATGACTTGTTTAAGCAGAGAAATGGATCGTGTAATGGTGCTGCCGGGAGCCGCCAAACAGATGCTGGATATAGAACCCGTGTTCTGGGCCGATGTGTTCGAGGAGCGGGAAGAGGCTCTGTTCCAACAGCTGGTACGTTCACAGGGATTGAATTATCAGGCGCTGCGCCGTTTTGTCATACACTATCTCGCCGATGCCGTTGCCTATCAGCCTGTGGAGAACCAGGGCCATCTATATGATGCGGTGCATCAAACGTTAAACCGGGCGATGCATGAGCTTTCCAGACGCAATGGGCCAGAGACGCCGCTTTGTGTCATCGCACACAGTCTCGGTGCTGTCATCGCAAGCAACTTCTTTTATGACCTGCAGTATCCTTCATCCAGCCGCACACCTGCCATTATTGACAGCACTTCGGCATTGGAGCGCGGGGATACACTGACGAACTTCTACTCCTTTGGTACAACCCTGCCGCTGTGGAGTCTGCGTTATCATGACTTCAGCAGTCCAATTCAGGTCCCCTCTTCTCAGGCGGCTCGAACTTTCTCGGGATTGGAGGGGGAATGGATCAACTTTTATGAACGTAACGATATTTTAGGTTATCCGCTGCGTCCCATTGACCCGGCCTATGCGTCTGCGGTAAAAGAAGATATTGAAGTGCATGTGGGCGGTCCGGTAACCAGCTGGAATCCACTGAGTCACGGAGGCTACTTTACCAGTAAAAGCATGAATCGTAGAATAGCACAAGGTCTGGCAAGGACGTGGACTTGGGTGAACCGTTCAATGTAACGCACAGAGGAGGATCATCATGGAATGCAGAGCTGGATGCGCCGCATGTTGTATTGCCATTTCCATATCATCGCCCATTCCCGGCATGCCCGAAGGCAAACCCGCAGGCATACGCTGTGTACAGCTGACGGAGGAAAACCGATGCGGTATATTTGGGCGAGAAGACCGCCCCGCTGTATGCAGCGAACTGCAGGCTGCTGAAGATATGTGCGGCCTTAGCGATCAGGAAGCATTTGATATTTTGACCCGAATGGAAGAGCAAACCGCTCCAAGCGAGGTTAGGTAACAACGGTATATGCAAAACGAATTTATAAAAGTACAAATAGAGCACAAAAAGAGCATCCAGTCCATGCATGCATGGGAGGATGCTCTTTTTGTATGTTTATTTTACTGCCGTACAGCCACAGGCCGGGGTTCCTTTAACATGAAGAAGTACATTAACGAAGAAATCACGTAAAGACTGCCTGTAATACTGAAGGTGACAGCATATCCCCAATACGTGCCGTATGTGGTAACCAGATAAGACTGCACGGGTCCCATCGTGGCCCAGCCAATCATAAATGAGGTCTGCATCATGGAGTTGGCAATCCCTCGGCGTCTATCCGAAATCCGGTCCACCAATATGGCGGATTGAATCGGGTTGGCTGCATTCATGAGTGCCTGTCTGAACAAAAAGCTGATGGATGCAATAATAAGCAGGTTTGTAAATCCGGTTAACAACAGGAATGGAAGCGATAATACTTGGAAAATGACTACAGCCCGTACACTACCAACTTTGGCAGCTAAAGTGGGACCAATCAGCATCGAAACAATAGTCATAATTTGACCGAGTGCGATGAGCAGACTCATGCCGCTCAAAGATACCGCAAAGCGGTTTGTGAAATACAGGTTAAGATAAGGCACAACGAGGCCCGAGCCTAATCCGATGAGCAGCTGCGTTATTACAAACTGACCAATCAGCTTGGTATCTCTTTTTTTTAGGAGCGTGTCAGGATCTGAGGATGGTGCATGTACAGCATGTCTGGTTTGAAGCGATGCATCTTCTGCCGTACTCCCTTTATTTGCGTCCGTCTGAGACACCGGATTCTCGGTTACAAACAGCAGTGGAATAAATGCGGCAAGTGTCGCAGCGCCGCCCATAAACAGAACCGTTTGCAGACTGGTGACTTTGGCCATGCCGGCGGAATGAAGCAGGTCTGCAAGTACGCCGCCGCCTAGACTGCCAAGAACTTGTGAAGCCAGCACGAGAGATGAATAATAGCTGAACATTTTGAGGCGCTGGCTTTTTTTAACGTTCTCTGCCAGATAAGGGATGGCAAGCACTTGAAATACACCAGCGAACAGGCCGGAAAATACGGCAAACCAGATTAATCCGCTTGCGGCATAATCGAAGGAACGCCCGATTAGAAAAGCGCCGCTGAATAATGCCCCTATAATCAACAACTTTTTGCGGCTGAATTTGTCACCGCTGAATCCAATAGGGATGAACATGATTGCTGTAGCTAGCGATTGGATACTGACAATCTGACCATTCATGGTGTCATCGTACCCCAGGCCTTGAATGTAAAGATTGTAAAGAACCGAGAACATGCCGTTTCCGATCTGATACAGCAGACTTGCCAGAAAGAAGAGTTGAATATTGCGGGACCACCCGCGAATCTCAACATGGATCTGTCGTAAAGCTCTCAAGTGATTCCCTCCAGTCTGCCTTTGCAGTGATACCAGTTTAACAGGAAAGGCAGATTTTCGGAAGAATTGACCACTGTTTATTTTGTTACAGGTATATCTTTTACACGAGCAATCACAAATCCATCATATCCTTTGCTGCCCACGGTTTGCAGTGCAGTGGCTTCAAGCTTGGGGTGACTCCCGATACATTCAAGAAAGGTTCTAACCCCTTGGACTCTTGCATCCTCACTGTGCGAACGGATCACTTCACCGTCCCTTACAATGTTATCCCCGATAATCAAGCTGCCGGGGCGAGTCAAGCGCAGTGCCCATCTCAGGTAATCCGGATTGCTGGGTTTGTCGGCATCAATGAAAATCAGATCAAAAAGTTCAGGGTAGTCTTCTTGAAGATCGGGGAGGGTCGTAAGTGCGGGACCTGTACGCAGATCCACCTTATGCATAAGTCCCGCACGGGTTAGATTGGCTTGTGCAACCTCCGCGTGTTTGGGTTCAGATTCAATGGAAACGATTCGTCCATGCTCCGGCAGGGCTCTGGCCATCCAGATCGTACTGTATCCTCCTAATGTTCCGATTTCAAGTACACGGGAAGCTCCCTGGATCTGAAGCAGCAGTTGAAGGAATTTTCCTTGATTCGGTGTGACATCGTGAGACGGTAATCCTGCCTCTGCATTGGCCTGTAAGGCATCCTGAAAAATGGGGTCATTCGGGATGAGCAGTGTATTCATATAATCATCGACTTGCCCCCATATTGCGGATTGTGCAGTATTGCTGTTGTTCAAATGACTCATCAAGCATCTTCCTTTCCATCAGCTGAATTGGGCTTTCTTGTAATTCAACTATAGACGGAACTAATGCATAAATAAAATATATATATTTTATGTTAATATATAATTAAGTTATGTGTCTTGATGGGAAGTCAAAATTGGTAAGCTGTATTCAGTAAGCAGAAGAGGTGAGAACATATGAATTTGCACGGTCTGCGATTGTTTCATGCCATCGTAAGGTATGGCGGAGTAACCCGGGCTGCGGAGGAACTGAACATCAGCCAGCCCGCGGTATCTTCACAGGTTAAGCGATTTGAACGTGAACTTGATATGAAGCTGTTTGGATCGGAAGGGCGAAAACTGGTCCTTACCGATGTCGGTAAACAATTAATGGAATATGCCGAGCGTATGTTTATGCTGGAGCAGGAAGTAGAGCAAGCAGTAGAGGATATGAGGGAGGGCAGGAAAGGTCTGATTCGTCTATCCGCGACGTATTTGCCCTCCAATTTTTTACTGCCAAGCTGGATCGCCCGTTTCAAACAGGCCCATGAAGATGTGGAGCTTGTGGTGAGCACAAGCAATACACAGACGGCTTTTGATCAACTGCTGTCTTACGAGGCTGAAATTGCAATCTATGGAGGCAGCGGAATCAGCCATCCTGGCGTGCATTGGGATAAGCTGTTTGAGGATGAAATGTGGTTTGTGGTACATCCAGACCATCCATATGCAGATCAAAAAATCGAACTGCGCGAGATGGTAGCAGAACCATTCATTATGCGAGAGAAAGGCAGCGCAACGCGTGAACGGCTTGCTGCTTTGTGCACAAGCAGCAATCTGCCATCTCCGCGAATTGCGCTTCAGTTTAACGGATTGAATGAAACAATTAGTGCAGTTAAGGCAGGATATGGAGCTAATTTCATCTCCTCTCTCGTCGTGAGAGAAGACGTTCAGCAGCGCAAACTCGCCCGTGTCTTCGTACAAGATGTTCGACTGGAGAATGTTATCGCGATCTGTACACGGGCAGGAGAGAGTCTGTCGCCAGCAGCGGGGCAGCTGGTTCAATGGATCAAACAGGAGGCACTTGCGATTCACGATGAATAAGGACGACTTCGCCAGAAGGAGCACATTCATATGTTCAGCGTTTCCCAGCGCCTCTTATTTCTCATCTGAATTGTGACGCGCGTGCTCCGTCGTAGCCCGGGAAGCAAAGCGAGCCTGAAGTGTTACACCAGCAGTGACCAGAACAGGCACCCAGACAGCGATCATCGGGATGTGATGGAACAGCAGGGCTGCCAAAATAACACCTCCAAGATATATCACGACTGCGCCTGCACGAAGATAGGAATCCAGAGACAAAGCTTTAAGCAGGGAGCGGATATCCGCATGCCTCAAACGGTGCAAAATGCTTGTAATATCTTCAATAACGGCTGCCAGATTATTAGTCAGCACGGTAGTGGAGATGCCCGCAATGCCGATTCGGCGAGCTGCTGTTGTCTGCATACCCATAGCAATTGCCAGCATGACAATTAACAGATAAGATAATTGCCCGGAGAACGGGCCGACCATAATAACAGCAAACAGCAGAAGCAGTACGCTTTCTGCGGTGAAGACGGCGGTGACCCGGGAAGACCAGCCATTTTTTGTTTTGACATGTCCAATCATATGCGCCGCGATAGCATTTCCTGCTATAAAACCAATAAGTGCAAGCATGGCCCGCAGTACAACAAATTCTTGAGCGCGGGCAATTGCGATCCCGAGCAGCACGATGTTCCCTGTCATATTGGCTGTGAGTACATGCCCAAGGCCGAGGTATCCGATCACATCGACCATACCGGCAGACATACAGAGCAGCAGCATAGCGTATTTTTGCAGATGATTTTGCTTCATATTTTTCAGTCCTTTCAGGCAAACATAACTCCTCCAGTATACAGCCATCGTCACGCTCTCATCAAAATGAAAATGAAAAGAAGCCGTGCGCTTCACGCCCAAAATTCGTTTATTAGTTTCAGATGTTTTATAATGGGATAGAAGAGATGCGCTGAGGCCCGTGTCCTTATGCAGCAGTGAACTTCAAGGAACAAACTCAAGACGTGTCAAAAGAAAGGAAGAAACCAATGATGAATGCTCCGCATCCGATTGATCAGTTCAAGAAATTCAAATACGAAATCACACGCTTTATGATGATCTATAAATTTGCTCTGGATCAGATGGAAACTAAAATAGAAGTGCTGAAAGAGGAATTTCAGTCCCTGCACGACTACAGTCCGATTGAGCATACCAAGTCGAGATTGAAGTCCCCCGAGAGCATTATGAACAAAATGTTCCGCAAAAATCACGAGCTGACGTTTGAAAGCATCAAACAAAATATTAAGGATATCGCCGGTGTGCGAATTACCTGTTCTTTTATCTCCGACATTTATCGGATCAAGGATATGCTGTGCAATCAGAGCGATCTGCGTGTACTTGAAGTGAAAGATTACATCCAAAATCCGAAGCCAAACGGTTATCAGAGCCTTCATCTGCTCGTTGAAGTTCCGGTATACATGTCTAATGGCGAGGAACGTGCCTGTGTGGAGATTCAGATTCGGACCATTGCCATGGATTTCTGGGCTAGTTTGGAACATAAAATTTTTTATAAATACAACAAAGATGTTCCCGAACATTTGACAAGAGAATTGAAAAATGCGGCGGACTCAGCTAATGCATTGGATCACCAGATGGAACGGCTTCACCGCGAGATTCAGGAGATCAAGGACGCCGAGAACGAACGGGATGAAGAGGAGCTGCGCCGGATTATTATTAATAATCAACAGTTTACGCTGCCGAACAATCTGCTGAGACTGCTTGGAGATGGAGAGAATTAAGGAGCGGAAACGGTATGCAATATGAAGGAAATGTTTTTTAAATGAAAAGTACACCAGCTTCATTACACACTCATGCTGCGCCCCGAATCAGGATGGCATTGATTCTAGGGACACTTTCGGCATTCGGACCACTGTCTCTGGATATGTATCTGCCCGCCCTGCCAACGCTGGCGGATGAATTCGGCTCGTCCGCTTCATATGCTCAGCTCAGTTTGACAGCATGTATGATCGGCCTTGCGCTTGGACAGCTGCTGGCAGGACCTTTAAGTGACGTACGAGGCCGCAGAACACCGCTGATTGCTGGACTGCTGCTCTACACGATCGCGTCCGCATTATGTCTTGTCAGCCCATCCATGAGCTCCTTTGTTGTACTGCGCTTCATTCAAGGACTCGCAGGGGCAGCAGGCATTGTCATCTCACGTGCGGTGGTCAGGGACGTGTACGAAGGACCTGAACTAACCCGCTTCTTCTCTCTGTTGATGCTTATTAACGGAGTGGCTCCCATCGCAGCACCGATAATAGGTGGACAAATACTTACGTATACGTCATGGCGGGGCGTATTTATTTTACTGGGCTTTATCGGTGTGCTGGCACTTCTTGCGGTTATCTTTGGTCTGGGAGAGACACTTCCCGCACCCAAAAGATCGAGTGGGGGACTGCAGCAGACTTTACTGACATTTGGCAGAATGGCCAGGGATCGCCGGTTTATGGGTTATGCGCTCACACAAGGGTTTGCTTCGGCAGGAATGTTCGCCTACATATCGGGATCACCGTTTGTGCTTCAGAAAATATACGGGGTCTCACCTCAACTGTTCAGTATATGTTTTGCGATTAATGGGCTTGGCATCATCCTCGCCAGTCAGATCGCTGGTCGCCTCGCTGGGAAAGTGTCGGAGACCCGGCTGTTAATTGCGGGACTGATTACAGCAGCTGCAGGAGGAACATCCCTTCTTATTGCTATCCTGGCAGGTGGCGGACTGGTTTCGGTGTTGATTCCCTTATTTTTGGTGGTTTCCAGTGTCGGTCTGATTAATACGGCTTCGTTTGCATTAGCTATGGCGGATCAGGCCAAATCCGCAGGAAGTGCATCAGCGCTCATTGGTGTCATGACCTTTCTGTTCGGCGGACTTGTCGCTCCCCTCGTTGGTCTTGGGGGCGATCATACGGCTGTACCCATGGGAATTGTGATCGCATGTGCTGACCTAGGGGCTTTACTCCTATATTTCATCATGATTGGCAGAAGCAAGTCCAAACTGGACAACTACACATCTGCATAGTACGTTTTTTGGTATAACCACGAACTGCCCGCATGGAAGCATAGTTTCCGAGTGCGGGCAGTGTTTTGTTTAACAGGACAGAAAACATGGAAAAGTGGAGCGTCGCCTCTAGCAGAGGGCAAATAAAATCTGGGTATTCAACAGAATTCCTGGTGTCTGGAATGGATAGAAGTAGCCAACGACAAAACCAAAGAGGTTAATGGCAGGCCACATCAAATACACATCATTATACGTAAACACGAGGGACCAGCGGTTATAACAGAAATTGGGGAGTAGACGCTGCTCCTGGTCACGTGGAGCGGCAGCGCCGGTCTGCGCAAATTGAACTGCTTGAGTCAGGCTTTGAGGCTGCTGCTGAAGGAAAAGAGGCAGCAGGCCGGGGCTGCTTTTGATCAGGTTATATAAGAACAACATTTCGGCTGGCGGCTGACCAACCGGGCGCGGGTAGGCACTGAGCAGGGATGGCAGATTCCCTTGAGCCAGCTGGGCAGGTACACCTTGAGTTGAACCCGGAACGGGGCCCGGAATACCGCCCGGAAAATAAGGACCCGGAGGTGTTCCCACGCCTGGAATGAAAGGAGGATACGAGCCGGGGCTTCCAGGGATGCCTGGCGGAGTCTGCCCTCCCGGAAGAGTGCCCCCACCGGGAAAGAATGGAGGGAATTGAATAGAGCGTTGATCTCCGTAACCTGTATAGCGATCATCATAATAACCTGTAGGGGAATATACGTTATTCATGTTCAGATACATCCTTCCTGTCATCTTATCTTATTCTGCAAACAGCATATGATGGCATTCGCCTATGTGTGATTCAGCGAAAAGGGATGATATAATAACGATGAAATATATAAATAAGGGAAAGTGGAATGAACTTCATGCGAGCAGAAAAGGGGACTTACATATGTATTCACTAAATCCGGAAGAACTCTCGGCTAAAGATAATTATAAATTAATGAGCGGTTCTATAGTGCCGCGTCCGATTGCCTTTGTAACTACGCTGTCAGATCATGATGGTGTCATTAACGCAGCTCCGTTCAGCTTCTTTAATGTGGTCAGCTCGGATCCCCCGCTGCTGTCCATCTCGGTTGGACGTAAAAATGGGGTCATGAAAGATACTGCTCGCAATGTACTTGCCCACCAGGAACTGGTTGTACACATCTGTGACGAGAGTATTATTGAAGAGGTAAACGAAACGGCAGCTCTTTTGCTGCCCCATGAAAGTGAGCTGGAACGAACTAGACTTACTACGGTGCCTAGTTCAATGGTTTCTGTACCCGGTGTTCAGGAAGCTCTTATCCGAATGGAATGCAAACTGTATCAGCATATTCCGATCTCGAATGATGCAGGTATCCCTGTAAGCGATCTGCTGCTGGTGCGCATTGTGCAGTATCATTTTAGTAAACAGGTTTATCGCGCAGACAAAGGTTATATACTGATGGATGAACTGAAGCCGGTCAGCCGTCTGGCAGGTAACGATTATGCGAAACTGGGAGACCGCTTCACCGTAATCCGACCAGAATAAATCAGGACCGCCAACCGAGTAAGACGAGCATCCCATGCCTACAGGGTATGGATGGCTCGTCTTTGTTTCGTTGTAAACATAATCATGTCCGGATCTGAATAGACTTGTACTACACAATGAACATGTCGCTCTATGCTTAAGGAACAAGAATTCCAATATATATGCAGAGGAGCTTGGGGTATGGGGTACCGAAGCCTAGCTGCCTTTATCAGCCGATATTCGCGGTTTATTATTCTCTTCTGGGTGTTTGTCATTGGGGTGGCAGGGGCCTGGGCATGGAAGCTGCCTGACATTGTACAGGATCACGGACTAAAGCTTGCTCAGGGACAGGCACAAGCAGTAGAGCGGATATTGGAGCAGGAATTTAATTCCCCGTCTGATCCGGTCATACTGCTGTTTCAGAAGTATCCCGATACTTCATTGACGGCGTTCAGGCAGTGGATCAAAGAACGTCTCACGGCAGTTCAGAATCTGCCAGCCATATCGTCGATTATTTCTCCACTGGATGCTCATACACAGGGAATGATGCTGCGTGAAGATCAGGCCTACGCGCTGATTCATATGAATATCGAGTCTTATCGAATAGGCCCTTCGCTGGAGCAGCTGCGTGAACTTCTTATACGGGACGAGCATGCTCACCTTCCGGGAACCATACACCTGACAGGGAAAGCCGTCGTGCAGCAGGATGTAAATGACTTGAGCTTTCGGGATTTGGAACGTGCAGAGGTTGTTGGGCTTCCCATTGCTCTAATGGTTCTGTGCTTTGCATTCAGAGGTTGGTATGCAGCATGGATCGCAGTGATGATGGGCATTGGTTCAGTAATTACAGCGATGGGAGTAACGGCTTTTCTTGGTCATTACCTGGAGTTGTCCAATTTTATTATTAATGTTATTCCGATGGTGGGAATGGCACTCAGCATCGATTTTGCACTAATTATTTTGAGCAGGTATAGAGAAGAACTTAAGCGAAATGGAGGCCAGACAGGGATAGGGGGCTCGAGGAGTGTAGTTAAGCAGCGTCAGCTTCTGGACCAAACCTTTCGCACAGCTGGCCGGGCTGTCCTCTTCTCGGCTGCCTGTGTGTTCCTTGGTCTGCTCGGGCTGTTCTGGATCAGACTGCCGATGTTTCTCAGTGTATCTATTGGTGCGATGATTGCGCTGCTGCTGGCTTTTCTGCTTAACATGACGTTATTACCTTCTGTTCTTTCACTGGGCGCGCGCCGAATATTTGGAGAGGAATTAACAAACGCCAGCGCTTCAGAACAATCAGCAGATCATAATAGGCTTGAACGAAGTTTCTGGCATCGCTGGTCCGCAATGATTATGAGACGTCCCGTGTGGATGGGACTTACAGGCACGATGATTCTGTTATGGTGTGTCTCCCCGGTGGCTCGGATGGAGCTATCTGTTCCGGATGCTTCTTCGCTGCCATCCAGAATGGAGTCACGTCAGGCAGCTGAGCAGCTGCAGCGCAGTTTTGGTCAGGATCGGGTTTCTATGGTCGAAATCCTCATTGGAGAAAAAGAAGTACCATTAACGGCCGTTCACCGGAAAAAGGCTGAACGCAAAGCAGAGGAGCTTCAACAGGACCCCAAAGTCGTTAGCATTCATTTGCCGCAGGTTAACGCTGCTTCTTTCATTCGATTAACAGTGGGCGTATACGGAGAACCGGGTTCGGCTGAGATGAGAGATTGGCTGCGGCAGACGAGATCCAATGATTTAACAGGCGGACTCGAAGGTATTCCGATCCGTTATGGCGGGGAAGCGGTCAATCAGGATGAGATCATGCATGAAATGTATCAGCAGCTGCCTAAAGTGCTTGTATTTGTAGTCGTGAGCAATTATCTGGTGCTGCTGCTCGCATTCCGTTCCATGCTGATTCCGGTGAAAGCAATCGTAATGAATCTGCTCAGTCTCGCTGCTTCTTTTGGCATACTGGTATGGGTATTTAACGAAGGGCATTTGGGAGTGGAACCGTCACCTGTAGCTGTAATGATTCCTGTGTTCATTGCTGGACTGGTATTTGGCATATCGATGGATTACGGCGTATTTATGTTAAGCCGAATTCAGGAAGTTTACAGACGAACTGGCGACAGTGACAAGGCTGTGCAGCAGGGCCTATCTTCAACAGGCCGTCTAATTACATCTGCTGCAGGTATTTTACTCGCAGTAACCGTCCCTTTTGCTTTTGCTGAAGTTGAAGGAGTGAGGCAGCTGGGGATCGGAATCACGGCCGCCGTGTTCATTGATGTTACTTTAATCCGTCTTGTGCTTGTCCCGTCCTTAATGAAATTGATGGGTAGGTGGAACTGGTGGCTGCCAGGCCAGAAGTAATGTTCTTCACCTGGAAAAACATGTTGAGATTGAATCCATTCCAAAGCTTATGTTAAAAAGAACGGATATTCCACAGCCCGCTGCATGTACACGGGTCAGGAATATCCTTTTTAGTTCAACGGACATTTTGAAACAGACATCACTAACTTCAATATTTAACTTATTCAGTAAAAAAGTGATGTATATTACATAAAACACGAACCTATTTAATCTATGATTTGCTTATTATTGTAATGTTAGGAGGGGAATCATGGTATCTTCAGTTGTTGAATTACGTGGATTAAGTCTGAGCCTGCAGGGCAGACCTGTACTTGATCATGTTGACATGGCAATCCGTCCGGCACAGATTAGCGCCTTAATTGGAGAAAATGGAGCAGGCAAAACGTCAACGATCCGATGCATTACAGGCCTTTATCCTCCAACAAAGGGAATGTGCAGTATGTTCGGAGAACCTGCCTATAATATGACCCAGAAGAGCAGGAACCGTTTTGGTGTGGTGTTTGATGAGGGCGGACTATACGGGGAAATGTCAGCTTGGGAGAATGTGTTGTTTTTTGGACGTCTTCGCGGGATGCGCAAGGAGACAATTGCAGAGCGATTCAGCAGCCTTGCTCAGCATTTTGAACTGAAATCCACTTTAAAGGCAGCACGGTTTTCCAAGGGTATGAAACAAAAATTGATGATTATACGTGAGTTACTGCATGAGCCCGAGCTGCTCGTTCTTGATGAACCATTTACGGGACTTGATCCGGATTCCAAAATATTTTTGCGGGATCAACTGAAAGAAATCTGTTTGAAGCAGGGAACCTCAATTTTTATCAGTTCTCATGATTTGTTTGATTTAGAGAAAATTGCCGATCACGTTATGATGATTCATCAAGGCCGGATCGTGGCAGATCAGACACTGGGGACCATAAGCGGGGTTACCGAACGTTATATCGCTGTATGCAGTCGACCAGATGAGGCGGTAAATGTTCTTCATAATATGGTTGGAATCCAAGTCCTGAGTCACGATGAGCAATCTGTAACCTTGGTAATCCAGCCAGAGCTTATTAAACAGCCGCTGCAGCTGCTCCTGCAGGAGGGTATTGAAGTAAAAGAGTTTTTCAAGGAGAAAGGCTCGCTGGAGGATTTCTATAGGGAAACCAAACAAGCTGCCGTCAAAACTAAAGTTTAAAGTAATCTGCTGGAGAGGGAGGGGCTATTCTTGCTCGCATTATTAAGGAAAGATATAAAAACCCTGAATTGGAAGAGATCTTTGACGATGCAGGCGTTGATGTTCGGCATATTTTTTGTGTTTACGTTAGGTCAGCTGGGGGAGATAGAAGCTGATCTGGGCCTGTCTATCGATGGGATGATTCCGCTGCTGCATCAGTTAAATAAAAGCCAGGAGCATCGTTTGATCTTTACAAATTCTATAATGGCGGTCGGTTTCCTATCGTCTGCACTAGTGTTTGCACTTTATGTAGGCATTCCACACGTACTGCAGTTCTTTACCAAAGAAAAGGCCGAAAAAAATCTGAGTTTTCTGCTGGCAGTAGTGTCGAAGCCTAATAAAATCATGCTTGCTGTGTGGTTATTTGCATTCATTCGTGTGGTCGCGATGGCATTGATTAATGGTGTTCTCATCTGGTTTGTATTTACCGCTTTGGGGTTCAGATCTATAGGATCAGTCCATTTTTTTTCTTCCGGTTTAACCATATTACTGTGCATCGGTGCATTTCTCTACCTTGCCAATGCTGTTGTGTGGGCCACTAATGGGAGTGAAATGGTGCTGAAGATGTATAGAGTTATGATTTTGGTTGGCATCGTCGCCGCATTTCCAGCAGTCAACTATTTACGGATGGATTTCAGTTTCCTGGACTTCCGCTATGCTTTACTTAGTGCCGGCGTACTGGTCATAACTTTACTTCTTTCAAGCCTGCTGACACGATGTTTTAAAGTTGAAAAAGTGGTCTGAAGTCATAAACTAAAGGTGGCGGGGAGTTTACTTCTAGTACTATAATAGAGTGAGGTTACCAAATATTTCAATTCTAGATTTGTATTATACCAGCACATACAGGAGGGATACTGGACGATGTCCGATATCGAAGCTTATCTGCAGCAGCAAACCAATCTTCGGGGTCGTTCTGCCTATGACGCGGAGCAGCCTTTGGCGTTATGGCAGCAAGAATTGCGCACACATGTACAAGAGCGACTAGGTGGTTCTCCGACGGTGACAGCAGCATTAAATCCTGTCGTACTGGAGCATAACGTATGTGATGGGTACATCCGGGAAAGGATTGAAATTACAACCTATGCAGGGTTGCGTATGCCTGTGTATATTCTGACACCCCAAAATGTAAGCGCTACCTACAAGGAGATACCCGCTGTTATTGCTTGTCATGGCCATGGGTACGGAAGCCGGGAAATCTGTGGTTTGGAGCCGGATGGTTCACCGCGTAAGGGAGAGCCAGGATTACACAAAGATTTCGCGTTAGCTCTCGTGAAGCGGGGTTACATCGTTGCGGCGCCGGAACTGCTGGGTTTTGGTGATCGAAGGTTGGAGGAGGACCGTGAAGCGCCACCAGGGACAAGCTCATGCACCAAGATCGCTGCGCATCTGCTTATGTCAGGTCACACTCTTGCAGGACATCGTGTATATGAAACCAGACGTGTACTGGATTATTTGCTGACGCGTCCGGAAGTGGACACAGAGCGAATCGGAAGTATGGGTATTTCGGGCGGCGGATTGGTTACAGCTTTCACGGCTGCTCTGGATGAACGATGTAAAGCTGCTGTTGTTAGCGGCTATGCAAGCACTTTCCACGGGAGTATACTGGATCGCAATCATTGTCTTGATAACTATATCCCGGGGATTTTACAGGAAGCCGAGCTGCCGGATATCATCGGTCTGATTGCTCCAAGACCTCTTTTTCTGGAGATTGGGAGTGAAGACCTTGTGTTTCCACTTCATTCGGCGCAGGAGGCTCACGAACGCTTGAAAAAGATCTACACACATGCGGATGCTGGACAGGCACTGGATGCCGATTATTTTGCAGGAGGACATGAGATTAGCGGTGCAAGAGCCTATGACTGGCTGCAGCAAGTCTTATAATTTTTATCTCAATCAGGGTCCTTAGGGGTACAAATCGTGTCATTTTAATTCGAGAGGAGTGCTTGATGATGAAATGGTCAACTTCTTTACGGATGATGTTATGTACTGTACTTGCTGCATGTACGCTTGCAGTTGGATTTGGCGGTGATCAAGGAGAGATAGCCGAGGCTGCATCGGATCACTACAAATTTGATTTTGGTGCTGGAGCAGTAGAGAACGGATATATCGGAGTGTCTGCCTCAACCGCCTATACCCCTTCAAAGGGTTTTGGTTTCAACACACCTGCTAATATGAGGAATGTTTCCGCTTCAGGCAGTGGTGTTCGTAGTGATGCAGTTCAATTCCTGAAGTTTGGAACAAAAAGTGATAACACCTTTAATGTTGATCTGCCGAACGGGTTGTATGAGGTCAAAGTGATTCTGGGTAATACCTCCAGAGCCAGTGTAGCGGCAGAGGGGGTCTACCAGATCATGAATATGACGGGAAACGGAGCATCAGATCAATTTCAGATTCCGGTGACCGACGGACAGCTGAATCTGCTGATCACCGAGGGCAAGGAGGGCACCGCGTTTACGCTTAGTGCACTTGAAATAAGAAAACTGTCCAACCAGCCCGTGACCAATCGCACAATCTATATCGGCGGAGATTCGACGGTGTGCAATTATTATCCGCTTGGCAGCAGCGTGCAGGGAGGCTGGGGACAGATGCTCCCATCTTATGTGAATAATGCGACCTTCCAGGTTCGTAATATGGCGACAGGCGGGCAGATTGCCAGAGGATTCCGTAATGACGGACAGATGGAAGCCATTCTGAAGTATATCAAACCGGGTGATTACTTCATACTGCAGCTTGGAATTAACGATACCAATGCCAAAAACAATACAACAGAAGCACAATTCAAGGAAATTATGCGGGATATGGTTCGTCAGGCGAAGAGTAAAGGAGCCACGGTGGTTCTCTCTACACCTCAGGGCCGGGCCACAGACTTTAACTCGGCAAATGTGCATCAAGCGGAGAACCGCTGGTATAATGCCTCTACACGTGCGTTGGCACAAGAAGAGGGTGTAACTCTCATGGACTTGAACAAGTTAAGCTCTGCATACTTTACTTCTATTGGTCCGGCTGCAACGCTGGCACTGTATATGAATGGCGACAGCCTGCACCCGAATCGTCAGGGAGCTGCGCAGCTTGCTCGCATTGTGGCTGCGGATTTGAAACGCCAAGGTTTAAACGGCTTTTGAGAAAAGAATGACGAGTCGATACTTTTGAGCTGAATCGGAGTATACTAACCCAATGAAATGGTATCAGAAATACCCCGGAGGAAAGTCGCTAAAGAAGCGATACATCCTCCGGGGTATGTTGTTTCACTTTATATTTGCCACGATATAAGTTGAATTATTTTTTACAAATTAACGGAGAGGACAGAAAAAACCTGAACAAGCGAAGCTAAAAGCTTTCTGAAAGAAAGCTAACATCGGAAGCATACACTTCGCCTTTATCCCCGGATTTTCCCCTTTGGAAAGGGAATCAAAAAAATCTGTGGATAACAGCGGTCGGAAGGTTATTCTGTCATCGGAGTGTTCCGTGTAAACCGTTTAATCAATTTATATAAGCTATTCCATCATGTCCTTCGCTTCGTGATTCATCTTTTTCCCTTTTAACAGCGGTTCGAGTTCGTCCTGCACACTTTGCTCCCACAGAGGCACATCGGTTCGGTAAGCAGCTCGGCCATTCAGATGTCCGGCTACAGGCGCTGTGATGAACACAAACAGAATACCGAGCAGCAGGCGGGCACTGATATAGTTGTCAAAGTACCAAAAGAAGAAAAATGCACCACTCAGTACACAAAACACGCCAAGCGTCATGCTTTTGGTGGCAGCGTGAGCACGCAAGTATACGTCAGGCAGGCGAAGGAGTCCGAATGCACTAAGAGCGCTGAGCAGGGCACCAAGCAGTACAAGCACACCAATCGCTGTTTCAGCCGTTCCGCTAACGATCTCCTTCATTTTTAAACACCGCCCCTCGTTCGATATAGCGTGCAAATGCCACCGTGCTTAGAAAAGCGAGAATGCCGATCAGCAAAATAATATCCAAATATGCTTGTGTCTGCAGCATCATGGAAAGTACGGCTACAATGGCGATGACATTGATACCGATCGTATCGAGTGCGGTAATGCGGTCGGCCATGGAAGGTCCGCGAAGAACCCGGTACAAGCAGGCCAGAATCGCCAAAGATAGAATGAGCAGCGAGATAAACAGCAGTGAGGATAACATTAACGTGTCACCTCCATGATTGCTTTTTCAAAGGTATTCTGGATGTCATTTCTCAGTTTTTCTTCATCTTTGATGTCCAGTGCGTGTATAAAAAGCTTACGCTGATTGCCCGAGATTTCGAGGGGCAGCGATCCTGGTGTCAATGAGATCATTAGACAGAGCAGGGTCACTTCCCAATCTGAGGATAATTGGGTTCGATAGGTGAAAATGCCTGGACGAATGTCGAGCTTAGGTTTGATAATCTCGCGAATAACCCCGATGCTTGCTCGAACGAGTTCTTTAAACAGCAGCATAATTAGCTTAAGGATCGCCCATACCCGAACAATGTAAAAGCGCTGCGGGAAGAAACGGCGCATACCTCCGATCAACAGCAGCCCGAGCATATATCCAATCAGAAAACCAATACCGTTCCAGGCATTATTTAGAAACATCCAGACAAAGGCAATGATAAGATTGAGTACAATTTGAAAGGCCATAGACATCTACTCCTTCAATACGGCATCAATATAAATATTGGGATGCAGCAGAATATCGCCAGCGCGGGAAGTCAGCTGGAACATGCCCTCAGCGCCCAGGCCCATGACGATGATGAATGCAAACAAAATTCCGGCAGGAATCAGCAGGCCGTTCACCGCGTAAGGACGTCTGGCCATACCCGCAGGAGGCTCACCCCAAAATGCCTGAATGAAGATGCGGAGTACAGAATACAGCATGAGCAGACTTGAGAGCACGGCTATACCGGTTAAACCATATAATCCAGCCTCCAGGCCGCCTTCAAAAAGCAGCAGTTTTCCGGGGAATCCACTGAATGGAGGCAGGCCCGCAAGTGCAAGTGCGCTGATGAAAAACATCCACCCCAGCACCGGATAACGCTGGATCAGTCCACCCATGTTGTCGAGTCTCGATGTACCCGCTACGGCAATTAGAGCACCCCCGAGCAGGAAAAGAAGCGTTTTGATCAGCATATCATGCAGCATATAGAACAGCAGCCCTTCCAGCGCAGTACGGCTGGCCGCGGCCATTCCGAATGCAACGAATCCAACACCAGCCACGACGTTATAGATCAGAATCTTGTTCACATCACGATACGAGATCGCACCAACCACTCCCAGAACCATCGTTGCACCAGCCATCCAGCCAATCAAGGCATGGAAGAAGTCCGGATCATGATAGAAAATCAGAGTAAAGGTCCGCACAATGGCATACAGGCCAACTTTGGTGAGCAGACCTGCGAACAGTGCAGTAACAACAGCGGGCGGTGCTGCATAAGAGCCGGACAACCAGAAGAATAGAAATAAACCGGCTTTAATACTGAATACGATGAGGAAAAGGACGGCAATCAGCGTGACAACTCCGCTCTGACCGACTTCCGCAATTCGAACCGACAAGTCGGCCATGTTCAGCGTACCTGTGATCGAATAGAGAAAGCCTATTGAAGCTACAAATAAAGCGGAGGATACTATATTAATCAATACATATTTGATCGTCTCGCGCAGCTGTCTTTCCGTTCCCCCAAGCACGATAAGTGCATAGGAGGAGATCAGCATCAGTTCAAAGCTGACAAACAAGTTGAACAAGTCACCGGTGAGAAAAGAGGCATTCACACCTGCAATCAGAAAATGAAAAAATGGATAAAAATGATGCTGCTCCCGTTCCTTGTTGATGCTTCGAAACGCATAGAGCAGGCAGGCCAGCGCAATAATGGATGCAGCCACCACAAGCAGAGCTGCGACCATGTCGGCAACAAGCACGATGCCGTAAGGAGCTGACCAGCCGCCCATATTCAGCGTCAGAACGCCAGATTGAGCTACACGAATGATAAGTATCGTAGAGGCCGCAGCCGCAGCCAACAGCCCGACAACACTCACGAAACGCTGTATATATACTCTCCGGAAGAACAGCAGGGCAAGAACCCCGGTGATCAGTGGAAGCAGGATCGGCAGCACGACAAGATTATTCATATGGGCGCCTCCTTACTTCTTCCATATCGTCCGTCTTCAGCTTCAGATAAGAACGATAAGACAGAACAAAGAAGAAAGCAGTCAGGCCAAAATTGATAACAATTGACGTCAGAATTAGGGCCTGAGGCAGCGGATCAACATATTTCTCAGCCATTTCTCCGAGTAATGGAGGAGCACCGGTTTTGAGACGAGACATGGTAATTAACAGCAGATGCACCCCGTGTGTCAGAATGGACATGCCAAGCACGATGCGGAGCAGGCTCCGTGACAAGATGAGAAAGACGGCAACCGCGAACAAAATGCCTACGGCCACACACATCAAAATTTCCATATCAACGATCCTCCCCGATCTGTAAAATGATAGTCATGGTGACGCCCAGAACAGCGAGATATACGCCAAGATCGAACAGCATCGCTGTGGCAAGTTCCGTCTCACCCAGCAGCGGAAGTTCGAAATATCCGAATGTCTGGCTGAGGAATGGAACACCGAACAGGAATGAACCTGCACCAGTGAGCAGGGCTATGCCCAAACCGATGGCTGTCAAACTTCGGAAATCGATGGGCAGCGCTTTGCGTATCGTATCTGTACTGAAGGCAAGAGCGATAAGCACAAGGGCTGCTGCTGTGACGAGGCCGCCAATAAATCCTCCGCCTGGATTATGGTGTCCGGCAAAGAACAGATGCATCGCGAAGGTCAGGATGATAAATACAACCACTTTTGTCGTCGTTTGCAGGAGCACATCATTACTCTGCAGGGGTACCGTGTCCCAAGACAATGTACTGCGCTCGCGGTTTCCGTATTTTTTGGTGTTGTCTGCCTCGTCATCGAGTTCGGCTTCTTCGTCTTGTTTTTCTTCTTTCTTACGGAATTTCAGTCTGGCTCCGAGATCTTTGGCTTCGAGGTTCAGATTGATCATGGAATAGATGGATAGAGAGGCCACACCAAGAACCATAATCTCCAGCATCGTATCGTAGCCGCGGAAGTCAACCAGGAGCACATTCACGACGTTTTTCCCGCCTGCTGAACTGTATGCTTCCTGAAGAAAGAAAGCGGATATGCTGTCGAGTGAAGCTGTACCGCTGGCAGCAAGAGCAACCATGGTCATCACCACTCCGACAGAAATGGCTACAATCATATTGACCGTTATATAACGGGGACTTGACTTCCCACGCTGTAACTCAGGCAGATGGTAGAAACAGAGCAGGAACAGCGCTACGGAGACGGTCTCTACGATCATCTGTGTCAGTGCCAAATCTGGTGCACGGAACAGGACGAACAGCAACGTAACCAGATAACCGACAGCGCCGGTCATAATGACGGCAGATAACCGGTTCTTGGCAAAAGGGATAGAGACAGCAGCTGCAATCAATGTAATCAGCAGCACCACTTCATAGAACGAGTAAGGTGCATGATCCTGTACATTCCAGGTAATATTTTCTCCAGAGCGGAAAAATGCGTAGACCAGCAAAGCGACTGTGAAGGAAAAAATATAAACCAGGTAATTACGAACGGAGCCATTCATATAAGCTTCGGTCCACCTGCGTGCAAAGTGCTGTACGTTGTCCAGAACAACATGGTACATGTTGTTGATCGTCAATCCCTGTGGATAGTGCTCATAAATATTCCTCCATCGTGGCAGCAGCTTGTAAAGCATGACACCGAGTACAACAACACCGATGGTCATGAACAATTCGGGAGTCCAGCCATGCCATAAAGAGAAATGTACATCAAAGCGTTCATCTCCATTCACGAGGGAAGGAAGAACGGCTGCCATCGCCGGTTCGATCAGCGACCCCGACAGGAGGTCTGGAAAGAGTCCAAATGTGATGACGAGAGTTCCCAGAATGATCGGTGGAATGAGCAGACCGGCAGGCGCTTCATGTAATTTCTCGGCTGGAAGCTCATTTCGGCTACGACCGAGGAATGTTTTGAACACGAAAATGAGAGCGTAGATCAGGGTAAATATACTGGCCAGCCACGCGATAACAGGGAGCAGGATACTCCATGAACCTAAGCCAAAGATACGGAGATCTGTGCTTTGTACCATGGCTTGAAAGAACAATTCCTTACTGATAAATCCGTTAAAAGGCGGGATACCTGCCATGGCGAGTGAGCCGATGAGAGCCAGGCTGAACGTGATCGGCATGAATGCTGCCAGTCCGCCAAGTTTGCGGATGTCCCTTGTGCCTGTCTCGTGATCGACAATGCCGGCAACCATAAACAGTGCGGCTTTGAATGTCCCGTGATTGAATAGATGGAGCAGCGCAGCCGTGATTGCTGCGGTATACAATGCCGAGGATTCGCCATATCCGAAATAGAGAGCAGCAGATCCGACCCCGAATAGGGACATAATCAGACCCAGTTGAGAGATGGTTGAATAGGCAAGAATGGCTTTGAGATCATTTTTCTTCACAGCTAGAAATGATCCGTAACTCAATGTGAGCAGTCCCACTCCGGTTACCAACCAGAACCATAATCCCTGACCACCAAAGATGGGTGTGAAGCGGGCAACCACGTACAGTCCAGCTTTGACCATGGTGGCAGAGTGCAGGTACGCACTAACAGGTGTTGGAGCTTCCATGGCATCGGGAAGCCAGATGTGAAACGGGAATTGTGCCGATTTCGTGAACGCTCCAATCAGAATCAGAACAAGGGCGGGCAGGAACAACGAACTATCCTGAATCTGTCCCCATTCCATAATGGTTGCACGGATGCTGAAGGTGCCTGTCATCAGATACATCAGCATGAATCCGGCCAGCATGGCGAACCCGCCAAAGACGGTAATCAGGAATGATTTTTGTGCGCCGGATGTTGAAGCTTTGCGCTTGTAGTGAAAGGCGATTAACAAAAATGAAGTAATACTTGTGAGCTCCCAGAAGGCATACAGTACAATCATATTGTCTGACAATACGACGCCAAGCATCGCTCCCATGAACATTAACAGATAGAGGTAGAAGCGGTTCAGTGCCTCTGTTTTGCTCATATAAAAAATGGAGTAAAAGACGACAAGTACACCGATCCCGCTAATCAGAAGCGTTAACAGCAAGCTCAGTCCGTCCAGATATAGATTAAATCCGATGTCCAAGGAAGGAATCCATGGGATCTGACCGGATACCGGTTGGCGCTGGGATACAGCAGGAATCAGATTTGCAAAATAAACGAATAACGATGCCGGTACAAGCAGTACCAGCCATCCCAGATGAATTTTACTGAATAGTCTGTGCAGCAGGGACAGAAGGATGCCAGCTGCAAAAGGCAAAATAACAGCAGCGTGAAGCAGGCTCAAATAATTACACCCCCAATGTTTATTTTCTCGTCGTTCTCTCTGTGACATACAGGCGCAATCCCCTAAGGATATGCTTGCTCTCTATATTCATAACCCAAGTTTGTATATACAGAATCGTGACTATTCTTTGAATGGAAGAAACTCGGTGCTGTTTTGGCCCGAAATTGTATGGATACATATATTAATAAAGCAGTGAAAAATACCGATATTAGTTCAACAGAAGATAGAGCTGTTTTTCCCTTTTTGCATCAAACAGAAGTTGACTGGTAAAATGGTTAGAGCGGTTCACCGTATATGCAGGAGGTTGTATGTCATTCAAACTTAGAACGGTGCTTACCGTCATTTTTGCAGTATTATCCTTGTTAGTTATATTGACAATCGGATCCCTTTTCAGTCAAAAATCATTCGACGCTGTGGAAACCGAAATCGGCCATTCACTGGAGAGTACAGCCGCACAGGCAGCAGACAAGCTGGATCGTTTCATGTATGCCCGGTCAGGTGAAATGGATCTTCTGGGCAGCATGGCATCCTTGAATGATCAATTTAAACCTGCAGATATCCAGATTCTGCTGGATCAGCTCCAGAATAGCTTTCCCTCATTCTCCTGGGTTGGATTCATCGACCCCAAAGGAAAAGTGCTCGCAGCTACCGATGGCATTCTTTTGGGGAAAAATTTGTCCGAACGGCCTGTGTTTCAGGAGGGAATCAAGGGTAAATTTATTGGAGATGTACATAATGCGGTGCTGCTGGCCAAACTGCTGCCCAACCCGTCCGGCGAGCCGCTGCAGTTCGTGGATATCAGCTTTCCGCTATTGGACAGCCGCGGTCAGATTCGTGGTGTATTAGCAGCACATCTCAGCTGGGCATGGGCCAAGGAGGTCGAGTCCTCCGTGCTCGTTCCGTTAGAACGGGATGAGAAGGATCTTGAATTCTTTATCGTTAGCAGGAAAGAGCACACGGTTCTGCTCGGCCCCAAAGATTGGTTAGGTAAACCCCTTGAATTGGATCGAATAGGTGAAGGCCATAAGAGCAAAATCGGCTGGTCAAGCGAGAAGTGGCCGGATGGAAAAGATTATGTTACTGGATTTGCGTATAGTCAGGGGTATAAAGATTATCCGGGACTAGGGTGGACGATCGTTATTCGACAGGTCCAATCGACTGCATTTGCTTCTGTTATGGATCTGATGTGGTTTAACATATGTTCAGGTTTCATTGTGACACTGCTGTTTGCACTGATTGGCTGGCTTCTATCCAGAAAGATCTCGGCCCCGCTGGTTCGGCTGACCAGAGTTGCAGACCGTCTCGGTGCTGGAGAGAATGTAGATATCCCTGAGAATAAAGGCATAACGGAGATTGAAGCATTGTCACGTTCGCTGCGCAACATGTTATCTTCCATTCTGGATAAGGACTCGGAACTGGTTGTTATGCAAAATTTGGCACATTATGATCAGCTTACCGGATTGAAGAATCGTACAGCGCTTGAAGTGTATCTTGAGGAGTCACTTGAAATGGAAAGTGAGGATCACACACTTACTTTTCTCTATCTGGATCTGGATGGTTTCAAGAGTGTGAATGATACGCTTGGGCATCAGACCGGAGATATACTGCTTCAAAAAGTAGCTCAACGTCTTACCGCTCTGAGTCATGAGCATGGCATTACGGTCCGACTTGGCGGTGACGAATTCCTGATCGTATTTCGCTCTGCTTTAGATGATCCACGGCAGGAAGCGATCCAGTATGCCCAAGACGTGATTCAAAGTCTGAACAAACCCTTTATTATCGAATACGAACGGGTTCACATCGGGTGCAGTATTGGCGGAGCCGAGTATCCGACCAATAGTACCAATCCAAGTGATATTATACGAATGGCCGATGAGGCACTCTACCGTTCCAAACGTGCGGGCAAGAACAGAGTGACCTTTTATTCCGAGTTGGATGAGACACCTTAGCATATACTAAAGCGGTGACTATTCAATTCAGCGAGCTTCAGATTTTGTACAAACGCTGTTTGAACGGAGGGCGGGATTTCAATTGACTGGAAAATACACGAATGTACCTTATGGTTATGAACCTGCTGCGTCCAGCCGTAAAGGCACACTGGTCTTCTATGATTCGTTTGAGCATGTGACGGACGAGCAGCTTGAACGAGCAGCGGTGATCATGGACGCGCGAGCTTTTGCACAGCTGGTGCTGTTTCCGTTACACGAGAGCACAGTGAGACGAATGAGCCGAGATGCGGTACAGCCGTATTACAAAAGGGAGGACCGTCTTCATGAATGGCGGCGAGATCAGTCCTCTTCCATGATCCGTGTAGAGGGTCTGGAAGGGAAACGTAAAAAGTATACTCCCATGGACACAGCACTTAGGCATATTCAAGCCGAATACCCTGCACCTCTTTTTCTATATATGACTGCGGCGATGGCCAATCAATGGGCTTCCTTTGACTCTTTCACAGACTGGATTAAGGAGCTGCGGCTTATCATTGACGGTCAACCCGGAGAGATGCACCCAAGGTTGGAACAATATCGTCACCGCTGGGAGTGGGCAGATTAGTGGAAAAAGGCGAATCCAGAGGAAAAAGCGGATCGCTGCAAACAGAAAAGTTGTGCTGTAGACCCGGGTAAATCGGATACAGCACAACTTTATTTCCTGGAATGATGATGGATCGAATCAAGCTGAAACCATTGATGTTACGGTTTTATTTTTACCCGTACGTTTGGCCGCATACAAGCAGGCATCTACCTCTTCAAACAACTTGTCTTTGCTCAGATTAAGACGGTAGCCTTTGAGACCAATACTTACTGTTATGGAAGATCCACCGAGTTCAAGATGCCTGATAAGTGCAATCTTTTGCCGGATGTGTTCGACCAGACCATAGGCCTCCTCAAAGGATTGTTCAAACATTAACAAAGCGAATTCTTCTCCGCCATACCGTGCAGCAATGTCACTCGCTGTAATACTCTCCTGAATAATCAAAGACACCTTCTCCAATATAATGTCACCAACGCGGTGACCATACGTATCATTGATTATTTTGAAATCATCAATATCAATCAGTGCCAGATGCAGGCTCATCCCATTATGCGCATATTCAAGTGCCTTCTCATAATAATCTTTGAAGGAGCTTTGATTATATAGGTTGGTTAGTCCGTCTGTTTTTGACTGTTTGGCGATAATCGCATTCTTGACAATAAGGTCATTTTCGGCATTCATACTGGCCTGCAGATCTTCCAGCACTTCGACGCCGCTGGTCACAATGATCTGTGCAACATACGTTGCAATAACCAAAAAGGCCGGAATTGAAACCATGTCGAACGAGTTCAGATAGGCTCGGTAGGCCGAATCGAACAAAAGCAGACCATATCCTGCCATCTGCAGCCCGAAAACAAACCACAGACGCTTTCGGTCAAAAAACAGCACAGAGGCAAAGATCGGCAGCAGGCATATGGCGAGCATAATCCGAATGTCGTAATTGACATGGATAGTGGTCCAGGCGATCACTGTACTGGTTATTGACATGGTATAGAACGAGTAGGAAGGAAATTTTCGATCCACATAGCTGGCAAACAAGATGCAAAACGCAGCTATAGCCGTGGGCCAAAATAGGACGTTTACTATAAAATCCAGGGGGGCGAGATCATATTTAAGAAAAAGATAACAACCAATCTGAATTAAAAAATGAGAAACGATAACAACCCAGTACGCATGAAGCATTTTACGTATCCATTTGGAATGTTTGATCTCATACTCACTTGGAATATAGTTGTTTTGTTCTGATGTATTGTTCATATATCACCGCTGACTGCATCAAAATGATACGACAGACAACTCTCGTATAAGTTGATTATAAGATACAATCGGCAAAACGCAAGCGATAAAATGTGAAGTATGATAATTAACCTTACATAATCATCCACAGGTTACCCAAACCCACAGGACAACCAAACTTTCGGATGTGGACATACAAATTTATGGGCGATGCTTCATAGACTAACAACAAGCTCTACTGCCGTGCCGGAGTATTATTTTGCTGAAGGGCAGGTGAATTTCATTCCTCTTGTCGTTCGTTCCACCGTCAACGCTACAGGGGCAATTACGTTTACGGGTAACACACTTGGACTAAGCCGTTCCGATACGGCAGGAGTACCAGGAACTCTGGACAGTATCGGAGGATTTACAACCACGAATACAGCTTTGACATACGGGACGTATCCTGCGGGAACAACCAGTCTTTACCAGAGCAATAGTTCAGCAGCAATTCTGGTTCTGCCAGCAGGCACTACAGTTCTGTATGCGGAGCTGATCTGGGGCGGAAGTTATATTAATGGAACGGTTAACCTCAGTTCGGCAATCAACAATCCGGTTTCGTTTACGACCCCTGCGGGAACATTCAGTGTTACGCCAGACCCAGCCACATATAATCAGTTCGATCTTGGCAGCAACGCAGCAGGATATGTGCGGTCGGCTAACGTCACCACCCTTGTACAAAATGGAGGAGCAGGTACATATATCACAGGTGGAGTCGTAGGCACGATCGTCATCACTAATGATTCAACAGCCAATCATGCAGGCTGGACATTGGGCGTGATCTACCAAAATGGAAATCTGCCTTTTCGGAATATGTCCCTGCGTGCGGGCGGGGTACTGGTTCAAGCCTCTTCGGCGCCCGTAGTAACTACGCTTACAGGTTTTGCTACACCTATATCCGGAGCGCTGGGTGGCAGAGCCCTGTTCAGTGCGCAGGAGGGGGATGCGAATCGGACAGGGGATCAGGCGTTGTTTGGGCCGACTTCAGCTGCCTCAGTCGCACTCTCCGGACCGAATAATCTGGCGGCTAACTTTTTTGCGTCACAAATTAATGGCGATACAGGCGCGCTCAATACTACAGGTACGTTTGGAACCCGCAATCAGATCAATGGAGCACCCGGAACAAATATTGTCGGAGGGCGTCAGGGCTGGGATATCACCAATGTGGATGTGTCTGCCAGGTTGATCAACAACCAGTCTTCGGCAGTGTTAACTCTTACTACATCCGGTGATGCATATATCGTCAATGCCAACGCCATACAAGTGGACATTAATGCACCACGAATTACTGTTGCGAAATCTTTTACGGCTGCGGGGGCTGTGGCCGGGGATATTGTGACGTACACAGCAACAATTACCAATGGCGGCTCGGCAAGTGCGGCCAGTGTAGTGCTGTCGGATACGCTGCCGACAGGCCTAACGTTTGTGCCTGGCAGTATTACGGTAGGCGGGGTGTCTAGGCCCACGCTGGATGTGACATCAGGTATACCCTTAGGTTCTTTGAATCTGAACAGCAGTGTGGTCGTCACCTACCGTGCCCAGATTGCAAATGATGCAGGTATTCTGCAGCTCTTCAATTCCGCGAATGCAGCATTTACGTTTCAAAGTGTTGCCGGGGGTCCCGTCATTAGTGGTGTTATTCCTTCGAATAACGCAGCACTTACTGTATACTCACCCAACCTGTCCATTGTGAAATCTGCCAACTCAACGAATGCTACAGTGGGCGATCAGGTGACCTATACGCTTCAGGTGACTAACGGAGGAAATGTAGGAGCAAATGTCACTATTAGTGATAATATTCCCGCTGGAAGTACGTATGTCGCTGGCAGCTTTCGTGTCAATGGAACGGTTATTGCAGGAGCTAACCCGGCTGCAGGGGTGAATTTGGGTACACTGGCTGCGGGAAGTGTAACCACAATTACGTTTCAGGTACTGGTGACCAGCCTGCCTACACCGCCGACATTGGTTGACCAGGCTTCCGCGACTTACTCGTTTAACTCGCCAGACGGACGGACGATTACGGGGACTGCGGCATCGAATACATTGACCATTCCGGTAACGCTGCCTAATGTTACTGTTCTGAAGACAGCCACAGTTATGGATGTCGCAGTTGGAGAGACATTTACGTATTCGGTGGTCACAACGAACGGAGGCATACAACCGATCAGCAGTGTAATTCTGACGGATAGTCTTCCGTCAGGGCTGATTTTTGTGCCTGGAAGTGTAACGGTTCGGGGTACAAGTGTACCCTCAGCCAATCCGGCAAGTGGAATTGCGCTGGGAACCATCAATGCCGGGACCTCCGCAGCGGTGACGTTTCAGGTCAGTGTGCAGTCTCTACCAGCGGGCGGCTCGCTGCTTAACCGAGCCACGGTCTCGTACAGTTCCGGAGCATTCACGGGCATTTCGAACTCAAACGCAGTAACAACACCTGTGTACCAGCCTGTGATTAACATTGTGAAATCGGCAAGCCAAACCAATACAACACAGGGGGATCAGCTTGCCTACACACTCGTGGTCAGCAATACCGGAAATCTTGCTGCACAAGTCAATGTAACAGATACCATTCCTGCGGGTCTGACTTTTGTACCTGATTCGGTAACCGTTAATGGCACTCCAAGACCGGGAACGAGTCCTTTGACCGGGATTACACTGGGAAGTATTGCGCCCGGAGGAAGCGCAAGCGTTATATTCCGAGCCACTCTGACTACAATTCCTTCTCCACCTGTATTAGAGAATCAGGGGACTGCCGCATACACCTATCAGCTTCCAAGTGGGAGGAATTTATCCGGCAGCTCGGTTTCCAATGTCATTCGCATCCCTGCTTCCGCGCCCAATATTACTGTATCCAAAACGGTCAACACGACAGATGGCACAGTCGGAGATGCACTCACGTACAGGGTAGTCATCACAAATGCCGGTGGGGGTGCTGTGCAAAATCTGGTGCTCTCCGACACACCATCATCAGGATCTGAATTCATAGCGGGGACGGTCACAGTGGGCGGAGTGGTGCAGAGTAATGCCAGTCCGGTCGCAGGCATCGCCCTGGGGACCTTAAGCAATTCCTCCAGTGTCACGGTAACTTATCAGACGCGGGTCACTGCTGTTCCCGCATCAGGTGTAGTGAGCAATAGGGCAAGCGCTGCTTTTACTTCCGGCAGTTTCAACGGTGTGTCTTCATCGGTGACGGTGAACACCCCCATCTACCAACCGGTCATTCAAGCATTGAAGTCCGCGAGTACGTCGAGTCTGACTGTCGGAGACACATTTAATTACAATGTTCAAATCACCAACACAGGTAATATTCCGGCATTGGTTACATTGACCGATCCGGTTCCTGCCGGAGCTGTATTTGTTACAAACAGTGTCTTGATTAATGGAAACCCGGCTCCGGGGGTAAGTCCCAATTCGGGAATCAGTCTCGGCTCCTTGGCTGCCGGAGCATCTGTGACGGTGTCTTTCCTTGCAACTGCTGCAAGTCTGCCAGATCCAAGACAATTGATTAACCAAGCTGCTGCCTCATACAGCTGCACACTGCCAAGCGGAAGGGTCATTGCAGGTTTTGCTTCATCCAATACGGTCGCGATCCCTGTGTCCCTGCCCAATGTCAGCATCGTTAAAAGTGATAACGCTGATTATGGCGTGGTCGGGGATGTAATCCGTTATACTTCTTTGATTCGAAATAACGGAACAGTCGCGGTCAACAATGTCATATTTATTGATTCACTGCCTTCGAACACCCCATTTATACCCGGAAGTGTCCTGGTGAACGGCACTGCATCACCGCTCTCCAATCCGACCGCCGGCATTCCAATCGGTACTTTGGCCCCGGGAGCTGAAGTAACCGTAACTTTTGAGGTGAGGATAACTATGCCGATTCCTTCCCAGATTAACAATCAGTCGACGGTCAGCTTTACTTCCGGTTCATTTTCGGGATCATCATCTTCGAATACAACCCAGACCCCTGTCATACAGCCGCAGATTGCTCTTGTTAAAACAGCAAACACGATAAATGCGACTGTCGGTGATACTGTCGTGTATACCATAACGGTGAGTAATGCGGGTAACCTTCAGGCGAATGTTACTGTCACGGATACGATCCCGGCTGCGACGACCTTTGTGCCCAACAGTGTGGTGGTTTCGGGTGTGCCGCAGCCGGGAGTTACGCCCGGCACTGGCATTCCGGTAGGTACTGTAGCGGCGGGAGGCACAGCGGTTGTCACGTTTGCCGTAGTTGTGGATTCTCTGCCATCTCCACAGCATCTCAGTAATTTTGCATCATCCACCTTTACCTTTACACCGCCTGACGGTCGAACGTTGACTGGCACGGCGACTTCAAACACACTTACTTTTCCTGTTTCATCGCCTAACGTAAGTGTGGTAAAAAGCACAGCATCTACAGCCGCAACCGTGGGTGACACGGTCGTTTATTCCGTACTGGTCACTAACAGCGGTATCGCACCTGTGAACAGTGTGCAGTTTTCTGATCCCATCCCATCCGGTGCTTCATTTGTTTCAGGTAGTGTGTCGGTGAACGGTGTATCACAACCGGCGGCCAGTCCATCGGGCGGAATACCGCTGGGGACGCTTGCACCAGGCGGGACGGCAGCCGTTACGTTTAGCATCATTGTTAACGACATTCCTCCGAACAATCAGCTGAGCAATCGCTCAACCATTACATTCACCTCCGGCACATTTTCGGGTACAACGTTCTCTAATACCGTGTTAACTCCGGTGTTTCAGCCCGTATTAACAGCCCAGAAAACAGCCAGCACACAGAATGCTACCGTTGGGGATACGGTCAGTTATACGATCAGTGTGAGCAATCAGGGGAATTTCGGAGCACAGATTAATCTGACAGACAATCTGCCAGCGGGTACCGCACTTGTGCCGAACAGCGTCATTGTTAACGGTCAGCCCCTGCCAGCCGCAAGTCCTGCGGCGGGAATTCCTGCCGGAACAGCTGCAGCCGGAGCAACCACAACCATCACTTTTTCCGTTGTGATTGAGACACTCCCTAGTCCGCAGCAGCTTGTCAATCAGGCTTCAGTTGCGCTATCGTTCACTCTGCCGGATGGAAGAAGTATCACTCGATCCGTACTTTCCAATGTGCTGACGATCCCTGTATCCGCACCTGACGTGGCTGTTGTCAAGTCAACCACTTCTACAGCAGCATCTGTAGGGGATATCGTAACGTACAGCATTGCAGTATCGAACAATGGCATTGCGAATGTCAGCAATGTCATATTTACGGATGCTTTGCCAGCAAGTACAGTACTCGCGCCAAGCGGTGTTTTTGTGGATGGCGTGCTGCGTCCTAATGCCAACCCTTCTACGGGGATTACACTGGGCTCCATTGCACCTGGGGCGACAGTTACGGTTGTATTCAGCGTAAGAGTTACAAGTCTGCCGTCGAGTGCTGTGTTAAACAATCAATCGACAGTGAGTTTTACATCCGGAGCGTTTTCTGCCACTACGTTCTCTAACACGGTCTCGACCCCGGTATATCAACCTATTCTGGCAGCAGTCAAAACAGGAGATCAAGCTATTGCCACGGTGGGGGATACCGTCATTTACAGTATTGCTGTAACGAATACCGGAAACTATGGTGCTTCTGTAACACTGACCGATACCATTCCTGCGGGTACAGAGTTTGTGCCTAATAGTGTCATTATTAATGGAGCATCAGCACCAGGCGTTGATCCTGCTTCAGGTATTTCACTTGGCGTGGTATCCACCACGACAATCGTGACATTTTCCATTGTTATCACAACACTCCCAGTAAGCCAGTCCATTACCAATCAGGCATCAGCTGCGTATACGTATACGCTGCCGGACGGAAGAACACTTGGGGGGAGCATTACATCGAATGCACTGATTATTCAGGTCTCTGCACCGAATGTGACTGTTGTAAAAACAACAACATCTACAGATGCGGTCGTAGGCGATACGATTGTTTATGAGATGGTGGTGACCAACAGCGGTATTGACCCGGTGAACAACATTGTCCTGACCGATCCAATCGACCCTGCAACCACCTTTGTTACAGGAAGTGTATTGGTTAACGGTACACCGCGTGCTTCGGCGAACCCTGCACTAGGTATTGCACTCGGTACACTGGCTCCTGGAGAGTCCATCGCCGTTTCATATGCTGTACGTGTCAACTCACTTCCATCGCCGCCGCAAGTCAGCAGTCAATCTTCTGTAAGCTTTACATCGGGTGTGTTTTCTGGTGCAGCGTATTCCAATACGATTGTTACTCCGATCTACCAGCCGATTATTACGGTAGCCAAAACAGCCAGCACATCGAATGCGACCATCGGTGACGACATTGTGTACTCCTTTACGATCAATAACAGCGGCAATCTGGTTGCGGATCTTACCTTAACCGATAACATCCCAGCTGGTGCTGTACTGCTCCCGAACAGTGTACTGATTGATGGTATACCGCAGCCGGGTGCCAATCCCGAAGCCGGTATCGTTGTAGGCAGCATTCCTCCTGGTGGTTCTGTGAATGTAACCGTCACTCTGGGCGTTACTGTCGATTCACTGCCTCAAAACCAGCAGCTGAGCAACCAGGCTGTCGCGAACTATACATTCAGTCCGCCAGACGGACGCGTATTGACGGGAACGGTATCGTCCAACGTACTGATCATTCCTGTATCTGCTCCAAATGTGGTTGTTGTCAAAAGCACCAGTGCCATCGATGCTGTCGTGGGCGATGTAATCACATATACCGTAGTGGTGACCAACAGCGGTATAGAAACGGTAAACAATGTGGTCATGGTTGACCCTGTGCCAGCGGGTACTGTATTTGTACCGGGAAGTGTCGTAGTTAACGGCGTGGCGAGACCCACAGGTAATCCGAATACGGGAATTACGCTGGGTTCCATTGCTGCCGGAGCTTCAACCACCGTTACATTTAATGTAGAGGTTGTGGTGATATGAGCGAGATTCCAGGTACGTTGTCCCACTGGTTAAAGAATCAGTCACTGGTTCGATTCAGCTCGGGTACGACTGAACTGGAACAGGTGGCATATTCCAACACGGTCGTCACGCCATGGATTGGCCCTCGAATTAAAGTAAGCAAAAGATGCAGTGTAACAACAGCCGTTCTGGGTCAATCTCTGACGTACCAGATTGAAATTATAAATACGGGAAACCGCACGGCCGTTGTCCGTGTAGTGGACCCGATCTCCTCGGAGACATCACTTCTACCGAACAGTGTACTTCGTGACGGCATTCCCCTGCCGGGAGTCTCTCCAGTACAGGGGCTGCCTCCTGCAGAAGTTGCACCGGGTGCGGTGCTGAACTATCACTTTCAGGTCGTTATTGTGCGGGTTCCATCTGCACTCAAGCTGCTGAACCAGGCAGAGGTGAATTATGAGTTTGTTACTACAGAAGGCAGAACGGTTAGCGGCTCAGAGAGATCCAACATGGTTGAAGTGCACATCGAAACATCGCGGCTCGAAGTGAGTCTTCAAGTAGACCGAACTCACACATTTGCCGGAGATATATTAATGTACACGGTTCTTGTGAATAATCCGGGTTTTGCTGCGGCAGCAGATGCTGTGTTGATCGTGGCTTTGCCAGCAGGTGTTATTTTTATTCCGGCGAGTGTGACGATTAACGATATGTTCGCACCGCAGGTCACACCGGATGCTGGAATTGATCTTGGAGACATTGGACCAGGTCGTGTTATTCGCGTACAGTATCGGGTACAGGTCACAGGTGGTCAGGTGGGGGATCAATTAACAAGTACGGCTGTGTTGAGATATTTTACAGCTACAGCCGGCGCCCAGGAAACGGTTGATTCGAACGAAGTCACATTGGTTATTGTTGAACCTCGGATATCGATTGTCAAAACGGTGGCGCCTGCAGCGGCGGCACCTGGAGAACGGGTACGATATCATATTACTCTGTCTAATCAAAGTCATTATGCGGTGGATGCAAAACTTCAGGATGTCCTTCCCAGCTCGCTGCTCTTTGTTGAAGGAAGCCTCAGCTGGAACGGAGTTAAACGTCCAGGCACAAACCCGAACACAGTGATAGATCTGGGTACATTAACTGCCCGCTCGGAGCTGCATATTCAATTTGAAGCCCAACTTGCAGGGGCAGCGGGTACAGAGGGTGAAGTTAATAATTTTCAGCGCAGTTACGTGAATCGGGCGGTACTGCTCTATACATTCCGCCTGCCGGACTCTCGCGTAGTTCAGAGAAGACTTGTTTCGAATGAAGCTGTTCTGGAATTCAGAGCACCTGTTATTCACGTTTATGTGGAGGTTTTTCCTGCCATTGTAGAGCAGGGAGGAACAGTCACTTTCAATGTAAGGGTCAGCAACACGGGTTCGCTGCCTGCACGCGTGCAGGTAGGGAATATTCTGCCTCAGGGTGCCAAATGGGTGGGACAGGAGGACGGTCAGATGCAGCTGAACGTTCCGGAATATTCCACACCAAGGTATCTTCACATCGGCGAGCTGGGTCCGAATTCGGAAAAGGAGCTTGCTTACCTTGTGCAGCTGGCCCCTGAACAAACCGGTATACAGCAGGGATATTTGACGGCTCTCTACACGTATGAGTGGAACGAACAAAAGCGTTCTGGAGAGACCAGGTCCAATGAATACAGCATTCTGGTAGAAGACCAGGATGAGTAGGGGATGGAGAGCGAATACAAGTGGAAACATACGAATGTTTTTACCGAAAAAAGGTGTCATGACATTACACAAACGTAAATGAATGGTATACTGATTGAATATGCACTCGGCACACAACCGTGGAATCGGGACGTCGTAGTAGAGGAGGCAGCCGCATTGGCGAAAGCAAAAGTTGCAAAAAGACCCACACGGGATGAGTTTGAACTGGAGGAACTGGGGAACCAATTAGTAGAGGCTTTTCATGAACGCTCAGAAGTGCTGCTCACGGTCTGGGGCAAAGAAGAGCAGGTGCAGGGGATTATTGTAAAGATGGATTCCCGCACGCGTCTTGTTCATGTAGAGCATACGGAAGAAGAATTCACGGCGAAAGTGCCATTTATGGATATTATGCAGGTGCAGTCGCCGCGTTACTGATTAAAAAATAGGTAAACAGGATTTAAACAATAGGGCATTCGCCCTGTCAAAGTATCCTTCTCTGCATAAGATAACCCATACCTGTTGCAGAGGAGGTACAGTCAATGAGCGAAGTTGTAGGTGGAGAAACAAGAGGTTACGGCTATGGTGGTTTTACTTCCGTAGGCGCGATTCTGGTTCTGTTCATCCTGTTGGTAATCATCTCCAAAGCGTTCTTGGTATAATCATTTCTACCCGAAATGATGAAAAGAAGCTCTGCCGTCACGGCAGAGCTTTTTTTATTCCAGCGTGTTCTCGTCAATCCTTGACGAATGATGTAGAAAAGCGGGTGCAAGCGGCTTTCATATTATGTTAAAATAAAAGCATTCCCACAGAAAGAAAGAGGTGCTTTTCATGAGTCAAGAACTGACTGCGTCGTTGAACGAGCAGATGAACTTTGAGTTTTATTCCGCTCATGTCTACATGGCGATGGCTGCATATTGTTCCAGCAAAAGTCTGGATGGATTTGCCAACTTCTTCATCGTGCAGGCGGAAGAAGAGCGTTTCCATGGTATGAAAATTTATAAGTTCCTGAATGATCGCGGACACCGCGCTACCCTTGCGGCGATGCCTGAACCGAAGAACGAATACAGCTCCATGCTGGATGTATTTGAACACGGTTATGCGCATGAGCAGCAGAACACGAAGAAGTTCTACGCCCTGGCGGATATCGCATTGAATGAGCGTGAACACGCTACAATGTATTTCTTGAAGTGGTTCATTGATGAGCAGGTCGAAGAGGAAGCTCTGTTTGATAATATCATTCAAAAGCTCCGCCGTATCGAAAATGACAGCAACGCTTTCTACATGCTGGATGCAGAGTTCGGCAAACGTTCATTTACGGCTCCTGCGGAGTAAGGAGAGCAGAACTTCCGAATATCATGGCTGTTACGGTTTTGGCACAGCTTAATAACTCGATAACCGGATGCTTCATTAACAGTACATACCGTATACCAGCTGCAATATTTAAAGAAGAGCAGCGAGGGCGTTTGAGAAAATGGTCATCGTCCCTTCAGGTCGCGGCTTCACGGAAGAAAGCCTGCATACGTGCAGGCTTTTTTTGCTGTGCTGAATGAAAATAAATAGAAGTCTATCAAAATGCTAAAATAGGGTAATAGAGTATATGTCAGAATTGATCTATTCTTACGGGCGCATACACAAGATCAAATCTATCAAAATCGTTTTAATTTTTAAGTTTATCTGACAAAAGTGTAACTCTACCGTAGCCTTTGAAGCGAGAAGAGCTGGTCGTGTCTCTGATACTATTAAAATTAATCGCCATGGGATACGAGTAGAAACGATTACACACACCCGGGGAAAAACACACATAAGGGAGACTATTATTATGCTGCACATTCGTAAATCATTACTTACCACACTTGCCATCTTACTTTTGTTTCCACTGTTATTCATGCCGCATTCTGCCTCGGCTGCATCATCCAAGGAGAAAGCGGTCAGCAAGGCTAACGCCAAGATCATCTACTTGACATTTGATGACGGTCCTTCAGCTCATACCGGAGAGCTTCTCGATATTTTGGATCAATATAAAGTCAAAGCTACATTTTTTATGCTCGGACCTCATATGGAACAATATAAAAAAAGCACGCAGCGTATTGTAAAGGAAGGACATGGTCTTGGCCTGCACGGTGTAACACATGAGGTTAGTAAATTTTACAAAACAGCTTATAGTGGATTAAAAGAAATGCAGCAGGCTAATGAGAGCCTGAACAAAGCTGCGGGAGTTAAAACGAGTCTTGTGCGTACGCCATATGGCAGCAAGCCATATCTCAAGACGGCCTATCGCAATGCGCTTCTCGGTCAAGGCGGATTCCATTTGTGGGACTGGAACGTCGATTCCCTGGATTGGAAATACAAAAAAGATCATCAGAAAGTGTACAACAACGTGATGTCGCAGGTTCACAAGGTGAACAAAAACGGGATTACTCCGATCGTGCTGATGCATGATCAGGAAGCGACATTGAAAGTACTGCCTCAAGTGTTGAAAACACTGAAGGCTGAAGGATATCAATTCGAGATTTTAACGAAGAGTGTACAGCCGGTGAATTTCTGGAATGACAAGCGGTAACATTGTATTAACGTTACAACGAGTTCAGTTCTAACTCAGGAGGTGCACATCATGAAAAAACACACATTATGGATGACGATTCCGGTGACGACGGCTGTTCTGCTTGCTCTGGCTGGCTGCGGAGGAACAAACTCGAATCAGACATCTGCCGCCGGAAGCACACCCCCAGCAGCAGCCGGAGATTCTACTCAGGCCGAAAAAGGGAATACCGCTGCTTCTGATTCAGGGGATTCGGGCGCGTCAGGGAGCACAGAGACAGCCGGATCGAACTCAAACGGAAGTAATTCCCATCCAGAGTTATCCGATGTCAATGACGTTGTTAAGTCGGTACGCAGTGAGTTGAAGATGTCCGGCGCTGTGCTGCCAACTTCTTTTCCACTACCCAAAGACCGATATTTGGGCGCGGTGATTACGACAAACACATCCGATGCATTTCTTGTGAACTTCTACAAGGCTTCCAAACCTGCTGGGTTAAATGATCCATCACTAACCAAATCAAATAGTAAAGTGCCTTGGCTCGCCAGCTACGAGGTGAAAACATATTCCAATCCGAATCAAACGGATATCTTTCCGGAAACGAATCTGGACAACTTTCCAGAGGATATGACGGTTGATCTTGGACACGGTATTAAAGGTATGGTTGAAGGGGCCGCTGGAAGTCAGTACCTGACGTGGCAGGAAGGTCGGTGGACGATGCAAATTCGCTCCGTCTCCGAAGATCAGATGAATAACCCGGGGATCGCGAAGAAAATGGTCGACTACCTGGAGACACATATGCTGCCTGCTCCTAAAGACAAAGGATATGTTAACGTGGAGTATGCCAGTGGGGGCAAAACGGTTCGCGTGACCATCTCATGGCAGGACGGCAAGCAAATTCATCAGCTGAAAACGGAGCAGGTACCGCTGGATGCACTGCAGATGGTTGTGTCGGTAAAATAATTCAGGTGAGTAACACAAAAAGCTTGGCACAGGGGAGTGACTCCTGGACCAAGCTTTTTTGTTATCTATAACGGGTATCGCTGCTGCTCAGCTTACTATTCGTTACAGCATCTTTCCGTTCCGCTTACTTAAACCATCCCTTTTCCTTAGATCGGGTGATCGCTTCTATGCGGTTGCTCGCGTTTAACTTATTCAGGATGATGGAAATGTAATTCCGCACAGTCCCTGTAGTAATGAACAAATGACCAGCGATTTCTTTTGTGTTTTTTCCATCAGCCATGAGACCGAGCACGGCATGTTCCCGTTCAGTTAACGGGTTTTCCTCCACATAAGCTTCATCCACCAGATCGGGAGCGAAGATACGTCTTCCATTCATCACTTGGCGGATTGCCTCAGCCAGTTCTTCAATCGGGCTGTCTTTCAGCAGATATCCCCGAACTCCCCCTTTGAGTGCCCTTTCGAAATATCCGGTTCTGGCAAACGTGGTAAGGATAATGACTTTACAGTTCATGCCCTTAAGTTCCTCAGCAGCTTCCAGCCCGCTCTTCACAGGCATTTCAATATCCATTAAACAGATGTCAGGGGCATGCTGCTGCACAAGTGCAAGGGCTTCCTGGCCATTGCTGGCTTGTCCGACAACCTCCATATCCTCCTCCAGATTCAGCAGGGATGATAATGCGCCTAACATCATACGCTGATCTTCGGCAATGACGATTCTGATCATTCTTCGGCCTCCTTCATAGGTTTGCGTACCAGCTTGGGTACATGAATGACTACTGCTGTGCCTTCCAGCTGTGCACCTGTTCGAATGTCCATACATCCGTTTACGAATTCCAGTCGTTCTTTCATACCGAGAATTCCGGTTCCCCGGCGGTCCTGCTTGCGCGTACCTTCGATACCTATCCCGTTATCATGGACCGTTAAAACATTATGGGAAGGGGTTTCTTCTATTGTAATGGTGCATACCGAGGCCTGACTGTGTTTCACTACATTGGTGACCGCTTCTTTCAGACACATACCAAGCACATTTTCATTCAACTGAGAGGTGTCCTGCAGCTTCGAGCTGCCCTTTAAAATAAATTCAATGGAAGCAGCTTTCAGAATTTGTTCCGCCCGGAACAGCTCATCGACCAGCTGCGTTCCACGCATCGTCGTAACCATCTCGCGAACTTCTTTGAGAGCTGTACTTGCTGTTTGTCGAAGTTCGTTCAGTTCAACGATGGCTTGGTCCGGATTTTTGCGAAGCAGGCGTTTGGCAAGATCGGTTTTGAGCCCGATCAGAGAGAGTTTCTGTCCGAGTGTGTCGTGAAGATCCCTTGCGATCCGCTGCCTTTCTTCCATTTTGACCAGATCATCCAGTCTTTTATTGGCACTTTCCAGCTGGCCTTCCAGCTGTTCCCGTTTGTTTTTGTTGTACGTGCTGATCGGAAGTAGGATAGAAGCCATCAGACTGATAAAGACAAATGGAAACTGACTAAGCAGCATGGAATTTTGATTGATAAAACCAAAATTGACCGTCAGGAAGCTTGCACCAAGATTCACCGAATAGAGTGTGAAGAAACCGGCTTTATTTTTTATATTGCCAATAAAAAAAGCTAGGAATAATGAGAAATAAGCATAATCATATGCAATCGTCATCGTTATGGATATAGCGATCAGCAGTCCGATCCACATGTAGACCTGCCATCCTTTGGTGATGAAGGCCAGCAGATAACAGACAAAGAATACAAGGATGATAATAATGCCGGTCACCATTGTCCATAATTGAGAATATTGAGAGATGTAATAGAAGGGCAGAATAAAAAAGACGAGCCATACGTACGGATTCAAGCCTGTATTTTTATAAAAAAGCTGTGACCACTTCTGGATATTATTCTCCTCCTTGAATCATTACAATAGTAATAAGCTTTTAGCCTGACTGTAGCATGACTATCGTCTGAATACAAGAAAACGAATCTGACAGAGCCTAAGGCTTCTCTGTCAGACTCGCTTGATTAGTTACACGAATTGGGTTCGGAACGTAGCTTTTGCGTGTATTACGACGCAGGTCTTTGAAACTGATAAACTGTTTGCTGTCCTCATCCCACAGACGGAAACGAAGCGCAACCAGGCTGGAACGAAGCGTAATCGTTGTTGCCTTCTGCAGAGGCGGTGTTGCATTATGTGCTTCCTCCAGATAGTAATTGGGTACACGCGGACTCAAGTGATGCACATGATGGAATCCGATATTTCCGCTGACCCACTGCAGCAGTTTGGGCAGTTTGTAATAGGAGCTGCCCTCTACGGCTGCTTTCACATAGCTCCACTCATCTTCGTGTTCGAAATACGTCTCTTCAAATTGATGCTGGACATAGAACAGCCAGATGCCGAAGAAACCGGAGAAGAAAAATACAGGTGCCTGCACCATAACAAAGGCCTGCCAGCCAATCAGCCAGCACATGAAGCCATACAGCGCAATAATTAAAACGGTTGTTAAATGGGTATTGATTCGTTCTTTACGTCTTGCCGCTTTGCGGTTAAAGCGGTAAGCAAGCAGGAATACATAGATCGGCCCGATGCCAAACATGATAACCGGATTCCGGTATACACGATAGAAGAGACGCATCCATGGTGTGGCAGACTTATATTCATCCACGGTCATGACCCAGATGTCACCTACACCGCGTTTGTCCAGATTGCCGCTTGTCGCATGGTGAATGGAATGTTCAGCCTTCCACTGCTGGTAGGGAGTTAGAGTTAGCACACCGGTAATGGTGCCGAGAATATCGTTGGCCCGTTTGCTCTTGAAGAATGATCCGTGACAGCAGTCATGGAAAATAATAAACGTGCGCAGGACAAATCCTGAGGCCACAAGTGCGATCGGAAACGTAAGCCAGTAGGATATCGATAAGCTGTAGTAGGCGGCTGCCCACAATAAGAAGAGCGGGAGCAATGTATTGATTAGTTGACGAATGCTTAGTTTGAGATCATTTTTTTCAAAAGGGGTGACTTCTTTTTTCAGAGCCATTTCTTTGCTTCTGCTCATGTATGTTCCTCCTTAATTCGATACAACGGTAATAGATGTATCTTGCGATTCCCGGCAGGACTCTCCTTTTGGGAAGCGTTTTTATCATTGTAAAAGAAAGCGTTCTTGATCGTAAGTCATAAACGTCAGCCTGTTGTAATGATAAATATCAATAATGGACCATGACATTTGTCATGGTTAATAGCTTAGAATTCATGATACGGAGCTGCGAAAAGAGGGAGGTTACAAATTTCCTTTGTACAAATGATGCAACAATTTGTATTATGTATACAAATTTTGCGAAGAGCGTGGTAGAATCTAACCTTGAGTGTATATGACAGTGCGTTTAGATGAAGCTGAGTAACAGATTTATTTAAATGAAGTTAGATCACAAATATTTTATTCGAAGGTTAGATAAGTAAGAGTTTAATTCTGGATGAATAGGGTGGAGCGCTGCATGAAAAAAAGAATTACGGATATTTTATTTCTTATGGCTGGTGCCTTTCTGTTTGCACTGGCGGTTAACTTGTTTGTCATCCCGAATGATCTCGCAGAGGGCGGCGTAACAGGAATTACCATCATTCTGTATTACTTGTTCCACTGGTCCCCGGGGCTTATGAACCTGATTCTTAATGGTCTTTTGTTAATTGTAGGTTACAAGTTTCTTGATCGAACAACGACGGTGTACACAATTATAGCGGTTATCTTTAATTCCCTGTTCCTGCACCTGACAGAAAGCTGGAGCATTGCTTCAGATGAGCTGTGGGTTAATACAATCTTTGCAGGGGTGTTCGCCGGTCTGGGCATTGGTTTGATTGTCAGAGTGGGAGGGACCACAGCAGGCACGGTTATTTTGGCGCGGCTTGCGAACAAATATCTGGACTGGAATATCAGCTATGGATTGCTGTTTTTTGACCTAATTGTGGCATTCTCGTCGTACTTTATTATTGGACCACAGGGTTTGATGTGTACAATTGTGCTGCTCTTTGTCGGTACAAAAATGATGGAGTTTATTATTGAAGGACTGAATCCCAAAAAAGCCGTGATGATTATCTCATCCAAACAGGATCAGATTGCGAAGCAGGTTATTGAAAAGATGGACCGCGGAGTAACCGTTCTATCGGGGCATGGTTACTATACTAAGAATCCAAAAGAGATTTTGTATATTGTTATCAGTAAACAAGAGGTACCGATGCTGAAAAAAATTGTGCGGGCAGAAGATGAGATCGCATTTATCACGATCCATGATGTACGTGACGTATTCGGAGAAGGCTTTATCGAGCTTTCGAAGTCTTAACATTTCCATAGAGCCGCGGTTCAGGGACGAAGCAGAGCAAGATTACTGCTTCGTCCTTTGCTTTTATGAAGTATGTCGTTTTTTCATTACACCATGAAAGTGATCTTCAGTGATTATCGTATCTCATAGGTCGCGGCTGCAGATGGCAGGATGAAGATAGGTTTTGGCAGAAAAGAAGCTGTACACACTCCGAAGTGAATGATATATTGAATTTAATTCGTTAAGAAACTTAACTAACTATAAAAACTATAAAATGGAGGTGATCCAATGGCTGGCACGCCGCAATATATCCGCAATTTGAACGAAAATCTGATTATGGATGCCCTGATTACTCAAGGCAGCATGTCAAGAGCGGACATCAGCCGTCAGACAGGACTCAGCAAACCAACGGTGTCATCCGCGGTCGAACATCTGATCGAGCGGAATCTGGTGAAAGAGACGGGCAGGGCTGATAATGCCCAAGGCCGCAAGGCTACGCTTATTCAATTCAATGAAAAAGCTTATTATGTCTGCGGTGTTGATATTGGAGCCACACGGATTCGGATTGCTCTATCAGACCTGAGCGGACAGATTACGGCGTATGCAGTCTACCCGCCGATTGTTCCGGAAAAGAAGGAAGAGCCGGAATCAGAGTCAGAACGAGAGTTAGAATCGAAGTCGAAACGATATCCAAGTCCAGAACCTGGATTAAATCAGTTCAATGGAGAGGCAGCAGCGGAGGAGATGTACCAAACGTCAGAATCATCTCAAACGTGTGAAAAGTCTGTACTTCACCTGCTGTACAGCTATGTGGGGCAGCTGCTGCAGGAGAATGATCTGCAGTGGGGTGATCTTCGCTGTATCGGGTTTGGGATTCCTGGTGTTGTCCTGCCGGGATCGGGACAAATTAGCCGGATTGTAGACCCGCTTGCAGGCTTGGAACAGAGTTTCTCGCGCGATGCGTTGGCTCAAGCTTTTCCATGCGATGTCATTCTGGATAATGACGTCAATCTTGCTGCGCTTGGTGAGTACAGGAGCGGCGCGGCGACAGACTCGCCACTGTTTGTTTTTTTCTCGATTGGGGCGGGAACAGGTGCGGGTATCATGGTTCGGGGCCAACTGCTTCATGGTCTAAGCGGATTAACGGGTGAAGTAGCCGAGATGCTGCTGGAGGATGGCCGACGCCTGGAAGATGTATTGTCAGCAGACGGACTGATGCATCTGGCGAAGCATTATGGGCTGGAGACATTTGTTAGATCAGATATAGAGAACTCGTCAGCTGCAGGTTTTGAGACGCCAGATAATCTGGATACATCGGACACTTCGGATACCCTGCTGACGCCGGAAGTGATCTTTGAAGCCGCGCGCAGTGGAGAAGTTCAGGCCGTGGAAGTAATGAAGCAGTACAGTCGGACGATTGCTTCGGCACTGCGACAGATCAGCACGGTGCTTGCTCCTGAACTGATCGTGCTGGGCGGCGGAATTGGCGGGAACGGGGATGTATTGCTGCCTTTGTTAAGGCAAATGGCTGGGGAGCAATTTCCAGTGCAGCCGAAGTTGATCTGTTCCGCTCTTGGAGAACGGGCAGTTGTCACAGGTGCTGTGCAGGTGGCACTGCAGCAGACATTGCAGAATCTGCAGCAGGAAGCGCTTGTAGAATCGAGGTAAAAGGTAAGAGGTAGAAAGTAAGAAATAGAGGTAAGAAGCAAGTCCAAATTAATTCGTAGTAACCCCGTAGTCACCACTGGTACTGTATGTGGTAGGTGCCTTAGATGGTTTTAATAGACGCCAATAAGCTCTTTTACGTCCACTCTCCAGGTTATATCGAACAAAGCGAGCATTCTCAAAGCGTTTTAAAAGGTGGGCCAAAAAAGATATTCTCCAAGGAGGAATCGGAATGACAAATAAAGATCATGGAAGTGCAGCTGGTCAGCAGTTAGACGCAAACATCACTGAAAACGCGCAGGTTGAAAGGATGGAGCTGCAGACTTCATGGACTGCAGGTGTGGACATCGGCGGTACCAAAACGCTGATGCTGCTGTCCACTCAGAAGGAGGGGGGAGAAATTCACGAACGCAAACTGCAAACCCAGGCCGCCGATCAACCGGAATCGTTTTTTCGCTGGCTGTTTGCTGAATTAAAAACATTCTGCGAAGACATTGGATGTCCGTGGGAACAGCTGGCTGGCGTAGGACTGGGATTCCCGGGTGTCGTACTGCAGGATGAAGGTGTGATGCGCAATGCACCTGCTTTTCAATGGCCGGAAGAAGACATCCGTCCTGTTATTGCAAAGTATTACAGCGGCGGTATCGTGTTGGATAACGATGTAAACATGGCAGCTATGGGAGAGGTGGATCAGGGTGCGGCGAAAGGGCATCGTCATAGTGTAATGGTAACTGTGGGTACAGGGATTGGTGCTGCGCTGGTTCTGAATGGAGCGTTATACAGCGGACAGAACGGAGCTGCGGGTGAGATCGGACACTTCATTGCAGGAGACGAAGGATTGACTTCCGAATATGCAGCAGATGGCGATGCGTTCGGAGTGTTTGAGCAAGTTACGTCTGGTACGGGAATTACGGAGCACGCGAGGAGTTATTTTACATCAGGCAAAGGAAACCCGTTATCTCTGATATGGAGCCTCGCCGGAGGACAGGCGGATCAAATTGAAGCAAGACATGTCTTTAAGGCAGCTGAAGCAGGTGATGTGACAGCCCTTGAGATTCTGGAACTTCCTATGCGCTACATGGCAAGAGGACTTGCCAATATTACGGCGCTGCTGAACCCGTCGATTATTGTGCTGGGCGGAGGTGTCGCTGCGTCCAATCCGAGCTTTTATCTAAATGAAGTTCAGTCCAGACTGAAACGTTATATTGTACTTCCGGTGCAAATTGTCATTGCTGAGCTTGGTAATAGGGCAGGGGCAATCGGAGCACTGGCGTCCATTAGACGCAGCCTGAAGCAGACGGATAGATAGAGGTAGGGTCCGAACGCAGAGACACCGAAATAGAAGGATGGAGATTCGGATGAGAGATAGACATATGAAGGCTGATACTAAAAAAAGAAAAGCCGATGATAATGAAGCAAAAGCCGTATTAATTAAATTGCAGGGCCTGTATCTGTTCATGGGACTTGCTGGAGGCATCTTTAACCCTTAAATCAATCCGATTTTGGTTTCACAGGGCTTTTCCAGTAAAGATACCGGTTTTATTATGGCTTTTGGAACATTAATATCCGTCATTCTCCAGCCAATCTGGGGGGTTTTGGTGGATAAATTCCAAAAGACGCGTCTTGTACTCGTAATCAGCCTGCTTGTTCCGGCGGCACTAGCCTACTTTTATAATATTCAGGTGTATATTATATTGATTCTGATTTATACATTATGCACTGTATTTCAAGTCACACAAATCCCTGCAGCGGATTCCTATGCGGTAACGGCAGCAAGAGCGGCAAATACCTCTTACGGGATGATCCGGTTGTTTGGAAGCCTGGGGACAGGGCTTGGCGGATTTGCTGCAGGAATGTATCTGTCCCAGTTTTCAATCCATATGTTATGGCTTCCTTTTCTTTTTTTCAATATTTTAAGTGCTTTATTGGCGGGCACTCTCCCCAAACAGACGAGCATCTCCTCGTCTTCTGTAACGTTCTCTGTAGGTTTGGCAGGACTGCTTCGTAATCGTACGTTCCTTCTCTTTCTTACCGGTTGTTTCCTGGTAAATCAAACGCTGACGGCGTTTAACTCGTTTTTTGTTATTTCATTTCAGATGGCTGGCGGGTCGGCTGCTTGGACGGGGACAGCTCTTCTAATTGCGTCCATCACGAATGTTCCATCGATGCTGGCAGCCGCGTATGTGCTTCGCAAGTGGGGGCATGAGCGAACCATGCTGCTTGCGGCTGGTGCCTATGTGCTGCGCTGGGGAATTCAATGGCTGTGGCCTAGTCCGGAAGTGATGATCGGCGTTCAGGTGCTGCACGGGTTATCCTTTGGATTTTTCTATATCGCGGCTGTAGAATATGTGGCTTCCGTCACCGGACGTGAAATGCAGGCAACGGGGCAAAGTTTGTTTAATATGGTGTTTGCAGGACTTGGCGGTATCGTGGGCAGCATGCTTAACGGTTATTTACTGGACACAGGGGGACCGTCGGTCATGTATTTGGCTTGTACCATTAGTGCCGCGATGGGTGCAGTTATTTTGTATATGGTCAGCAGACAGGCCAAAGAACAGCGGAGGGTTTACCCACTCCTTTAGTCATGGCAAGAACTAATGTTCAGAGAGAAGAGCAGGGTAAACGGGAAGATAGTAGAGATATTATGCATGAATGCTGGATTTCAACAAAAAAATAACGGCAGTTGTAACGGCAGGCAATCATACTCTAAAAGGTAACGTTACAGGAGGTCTCAGAATATGACACAACCCATGGTCAAGAAGATGTCGGAAGAACAGCAGCATCTGGTCATGCAGTCGATGGACATGATGGACCGATTTTATGATGAAGAGTTTGGCCTGCTCCGCAGTTCTGGGGAGGAATCATCGGCACACGGCACACGAGGCAGCGCACATTATGCGCTCGGACTGCTGATTCGTCAAAAGTCTGGTGATGTCGAACGAGCTGTCCGTGTGCTTCATAAAGTACTTGACTACCAATATGATGCTCCCGAAGAAATCTATCACGGAACTTTCGCAACCCAGTCGACTGACGAGCATCCGCCCGCCGGTCATTATGCGTGGAAATCATTTGCCCCAGGAACAGCATATTTCCTGGAACGCACCTTTGAGAAGGTGTCGGAAGCGTTCATTCATAAGCTGCAGGAAGAAAATAATTTGTTGAAGGAAGAAGCAGATGTCAAACAATTAAGACAGCTGTTTTATGCGTCCGTCCATGGGGTTTTGCCTCCGGTCTGGATTAGCTATGATCCAAACTGGCGCGAGTTCATCGCATGTGTGTGTGCCATTGCTTCCGCAGCATTTTCGGAGCTTCTGCCGGATGCACTTATTCAGCGAATGGATGAAGCGATGGAACGTGCCGTTCAAGGCTCCGTGGACCGCAGATTATCCGATGCAATCCCGATGAACACGAACATTGAACTGATGCATATCTTCATCACCCATTACTATGGACATCGATTGAAGCGTGCCGACTGGATGCAGCATGCGGATGAACAGGCCGAAGGTTTGCTGCATGAATTCGAGCAGTATGGCGGCACGTTTGCCGAATTTAATACAACGACCTACTACGGGGTTGATTTAGCTGTACTTGGCATGTTCAGGAGGTATGCATTCACGGAGCGCATGACTGAAATCGCTAATCGGCTTGAGCATGGATTGTGGAATAATATCGCGCTGTATTACAATGCGAAGCTGGAGAATTTATCAGGTCCATTCGCACGGGCATATGATATGGAGATGCGGGAGCACAGTTCGATCGGTGTGTTTCTCTATCTTTTGCTGGGAAAAGGGTACGAACATTTAACCGGGATGAATTGCGAATCGGGGCATGACCCGATGATCGCGCTGCTTGGCATTGATGTTCCTGCCGAGGCTGTGCCGTATTTCCAAGCTCATCAAGGAGATCGCCTTGTGCAGAAACAGTTCCTGGAATTATGTGAACGCGATGATCCAAAAGCAAATCGAAATCTGTGCACGGCTTCGGCCTGGATTGGCGAAAATCGAATGATGGGTGCGATGTCAGGCAGCCGTAATACGAACGGTCAGATGCATCCGGCGACCATTCATTGGCAGACAGAGACGGGAGAGCGTTATTATCTGCGTCTTATTCGGCGCGAAACTGGCGGGGATTGGAACAGTCATTTGCGTGGAATTACATTTGAAGCAGAGGTAACACCGGACTCATTGAACATTGATGTGCAGCTGGATACAGCGGAAGAGATTGAGGTATATTTCGAAATCAAAGGACCATCTATTCGTCATCAGGATATACAACCAGAGCGCTGGGAGCTGCCGGGACTGACTTGTACGGTGAAGACAGAAGCACCGGAACCAACCATGCTGATGTATACCGATTATGCTGAAATTATTTACCGTTATGTCCCGGGTAAGTCCGAGAATCGGATGAGATTTGAACTGGGAATCAGCGACTAGAATGATCATGGAAGTGCGGGAAGTGATTTGCTGCAAGAAAATAAATTGATGTTAAGTGAAATGAAGTAAAGTAAAGTAAAGCAAAGAAAAGTGATATGAAGTTATGTTAAATACAAAATGGCAGAGGTGCAGAGCAGGGCCTAACAGGATCGATATCGTCAGCCTCACAGGTTGGATGAGACCGATCCTTTTCTTTTTGTAGTTTTTCATCCTCGTACCCCGTAACATTGAAAACGGGAGGTAGTATACAGAGCGAAGCCTCTGATCCCAAATCGCTTGCGTTATATTGCGCCAATCAATCTGAGAACGAGCTAGCTGGTGTCCAATATCAAGGGGGCGAATCACTAACGATTCCCAGAAGCGTTATTTCCTCCATATTAAATGACATAAAAATCTAACGATCTCCAGATACCTTATTTCACTGTTACAGTGACTTTTGAGTGGTATTTAGGCCGTTTTTTGGAAAATAGCGTTATGTGAAATCGTTAGAGCTTTAAATCCTCTAAAAAAGCCTAAACAAGGCTTCTCTGAATCGTTAGAGTTTGGACGCCGCGCACCTGACATCCTTCCCGCTGTATCTTCACACGAACTGCCGCAAACGCACCAAGATGATCATAAAAGGAATCGTTCTTTCACTCATATATTCGTCGTTCCAGTTCAGCAAATGCCACGGCAGGATTGTCACTAGAGTTGTCAATATACGCAATGGATGACGCCGGGAGCGGCCAGGTTACTTTTTTTCGAGCAAGAGAAGTAATAAAGGTGTCCCAGTTTGCAAGTTTCCATTCATCTAATGGAGAATGTCTGGCTGTGATACGCTTATAATACTGCGCTTCGTCCTGCAAATAAATATATGCCACTCGAACGTCGGTGTTACCAAGTGAACGCCCGATCCGAGACAGCTCCTGCTCGATCCACTCGGGTGTTTCAATCTCCTTGGTGAAGGGCCCAACGACGATCGTATCCACACCAAGATCCACATTATCCAGCGCTGCATCCATGGTGATGCGATATCCAAGATCACGGCACAAACGTTTATACTCGGGCGAATCCCGATCTGACGGATCAAGTCCCTGTAACGTCATAATGGCCTCCGCGGCAGGACGAAGCAGGATATCCATGTCTAGAAAGGCTGCTTTATATTTGCGGGAGAGCGCTTTGGCAAGCGTAGTTTTGCCGCTTCCCGCTCCGCCGAGAAAGAAAATAAGTTTACTTTTGCTCATACTTGTAGTTCTCCTTTAATTCGTGATAACGATCTGTACACTGCCAAGATTGTCGAGATGAATACGGTTCATACGCGTGAGAAGCAAACGAAGATAGTATTATTTTAACATAATTAATTAACCAAAGGCTGGACATAAAAGGATGAATAAGGTAGTATCATACCTAGATTAACTATGCATAGGTTTCCAAGGTATATAAACGTGAAATCTGATGTAGATACTTACATGCAGTTTAAAGGAGGTAAACTTTTGCAGATCAATAAACAAATGATCAAAGGCAGTACAGAGACGCTAATCCTGACCCTGCTGCAAGCACAGCCCATGTACGGCTATGAATTGATTAAAGAGCTGCACCGCCAGTCGGAAGGCGTATTCAGTTTGAAGGAAGGCACATTGTATCCTATACTGCATGCGATGGAGATCGAAGGATGGGTAGAGGCCTATTGGGCTGAAGTGGAGGGCAGAAAACGAAAATATTACGCTATTCGGGAACAGGGGATACAGGCACTGCAGCACAAAAAAGCTGAGTGGTCTCTATTTCGCCGCGCTGTAGATCGTGTGATCGGGGAAGGAGGTTTAACCTGATGAACCAGAACAAGCATGAAGAACAGAATGAGAAACACAGTCAGATTAAGGAATATCTGGATCAAATCTGCGGTCAGGTGAAGGTGAAGGAAGTACATAACGATCTTCGTGAAGAGCTGGGCAGCCATTTGGAAGAGATGATACGTGATAAGAAGCAGGAAGGATATAAACCCGACGAAGCAGCAGCTTATGCTGTTCAACAGATGGGTGATCCGGCCGAGTTAGGCAAAAGGATGAATAAGCTTCACCGTCACCGGATGCACTGGAGATTGCTGGCTGCAGTGATTATGATGGGTGTCATTGGCATGGTTTTGACCTGGATTTATACCAACAGCTCATTAGGCTTGGGGTTTGATTATTCATCTACTCATTTAATGTACACAAGTGTGGGGATAATGACCATGCTGTTCTTCATCTTTTTTGATTATCGTAAATGGATTAAATGGGCATGGCCGATTTATATTCTGATCAATGTCATGTTATGGATTACCCCGATGTTAGCAGAGGCTTACGGCGGATCGAATCGATTCTTATTTTTACCGTTTGGCATTTCCATTGATGTGACTACATCTGCCCTTTGGATACTTCCGCTGGCAATCGGCGCAATCATGATGGATCGATTTCGTCTGGTTCCGAGTAAGCAAATGATATGTACTTATACTGCACTAGCAGCTTTACCTATGGTGCTCATCTATCAAATCTCAGATTGGGTTCGATTATCTTTATTCGGCTTCACAGCTTTACTGCTGTTTGGTTGGGTTACGAGAAAGTGGCTGTACACTGTAATCGCTGCATGTTCTTGCGGAGTCGCGGCAGTTCTTATATTCCTGTTAACAGACGAGTACCGACGATTCGAAAGGTTATCTGTTCTATTTAATCTGGATAATGCCTCGAAGGGAGAAGGTTACGCGAATAACGCGATTATTGATATTGTCAGAACAGCAGGCTGGTGGGGAAATGGCATAACGATTCCACAAAATTCTCCTTTTAGGTATTATTATCTCGATTTTCCAGGCGTAATGCTGGTTGAAGTGTTTGGCTGGTCAGCATGCGTGCTGCTCATTGTAGGCATCGTCTGGCTTGTTAGAACGATGATTAAAATGCTGCCGCGCATCCAAGAAACGTTTGGTTCAATTATCGTCGTTTCTGTAACGACAGTCCTTGCGCTTCAACTCATCTATTCCGCTGCTGCCGTTACTGGAATCATGCCCATTTTGAGTATTAGATTCCCTCTTATTGGATACTCGTCTCATGTGATACTTGAATACGCCATGATCGGATTGCTTCTCGGTGTTTACCGCCGCAAGGATACAGTATTGTTAAGCGGCAGTCGCACACGTAATCACACTGGAGAGCGCATGATTTTACCTAGATGATAATCGAACAAATAAACTGAAAGTTCACGATCGATTACCACATTTGGACATTCTCAGAAGGGAACCAGATGTGACGCAGGTTAACCCACCCCTGGCTGTTGAACGATAGTCCGCGCACGGAAGGCAGATATGCTGTTTCGACAGGCTTTTGAGACAAGCTGAACATGAGATGTTCTCGGATCAGATAGCGTTGAATGTCGTCAAGCGTTTGCTTTCGGTCTGCGGCATGTGCAGTCACAGCGGCGGTTTGCAGCATGAGTCGTACCTGTTTCTTAGACTGGGTTTGCAGATGTTCGGACAGTGTGGCGTACAGATCATATCTGCGAAGTTCCACATCCCGATCCTGAATCAGAGAGAAGAGGATCAGATCAGAATCAAGACGCCAATCTCCTTTGAACTGCTCCATGCCGCCTGTGCGTATGGTGCAGGAGAAACCGGCTTGATCCAGAGCCAGTGCCAGCTGCTCCGCGTCCAGCCGATACTGTGGAATCGTAGCGATGTCTAACGGAATGCCCCCTTCATAAATTGGGATTGCACGAACAAGTACATTGGAGTCCATATCTGAATCGCTCTCTTCGTTACTTGTCTTCGAAACATTTTCTTTCGCCAGCTGGATGCACTGCTGCAAATACGCTCGTACTCCCGGATCGTTTAACGGTCCGGTTTTTCGTGTATTACACGTAAGCAGTTTCGTAACGGTTACCCCCGAACTTGCTTGTGTCCAGTCTGTGCCTGCTTTTTTGGACGGATTATGAACGAGATGGAAGAAGGGGGATTCCACATGTTCCTCCGCTTCCGGAGGTTGATCCTTACGACGTTCTATCTCTGGCGTTCCCCAAGGGATTTGCAAAATATCTACTCGGTCAATGAGAGCTCTGCCTTGAAAGTAACTTGGATAGGCTTCGAGCCTGCACAGATGATTATCCCATACACTTACTTTAAAAGGCCCTGTACCGACGGGTTTGGTCATTGGCTGGATCAGATCAACCTGTTTTACAGCCATGTCAGCGCCATTGGGGGAAGCCACGATGACTGCCCGACTTGTCGAGAGAAAAGACAAAAACAATTCCTGAGGTTTTTCTAAACGGAAACGTACAGCCAAGGGACCTAACACTTCGACCAAGTGAATCTGTTGAACAACCTCACGGTACAGTGTTCGTCGTTTCGTGGACTGCAGACGCTCAAACGTATGAACGACATCTGAAGCCGTAAGAGGCTTCCCATCGTGAAAATAAACCCCCTTACGCAAATGGAAAATCCATGTTTGACGGTCATGTGAAACATCCCATGTATGCGCCAGGGCGGGCATAATCTGTCCGTGTTCATCCCGCTGAACAAGTCCATCAAACACATGGCTTGTTACAAAAGATTCAGCAAGCAGATTAATATAAAGCGGGTCAAGCGCATGAAGCTGCTGACGTACAGGTAAACGCAGCGTGTCAATTGGCTCATTGTTGGCTCCAGCTTCAGTATGATGACCTGAGTATCCAAGCAGCCACTGGTTCAGAGCATGATGCATCGACGTAGAATTAGAAAAAGCCCGAACTTGATCGGCAGCTTCCTGTAACTCGCGGCGATTCATGGCCCCCATCATATATTCAGCGGCGATTTGATCTGCCGGAACAAGCAGGGACAAGGTCGAACGCCGTCCGCGTCCCCGCTGGGAATGCCAATGGATCCAGCCAAGAGCAGCCATTTTTTTAATTATAGTGAGGGTGTTGCGGTGGGTACAGTCAAGCAGTACAGCAAGCTCCGCCAGTGTAATTGTATGTGCTGATGTATCTCCCAACTGACTGTGCAGCTGCAGATACTGCTGATGAAGTTTCATCTAAAAGCTTCCTCCTTGATGACCGAATCCGGTACACGATCTAAAATAAGAAAGTTTATCGATCAATCTTTCTATTTATATTCCTATTTTATCACCTAGAATAAAACGTAGATAGATTAATGGAGGTATTTCCCATGATTGATAAAATAATGTCTTCCCCGCATCGTGCGTTCATCACCTTAACCAGTGCTTTTTTGCTTGCAATCCTGCATCAGTATTTGTTTTACGACTTCCATATCGGCGTATCGTACCCGATCTTTGTCATCTTGTTTTACTGCTTCATGTACACGTTTGCCAAAGACCGCATGAGAGCTTTGACGATTTTTGATGCCTGGATCGCAGCTGTTATTCTGCTGTTATCGCTGACATATCTTCTGTTCGATAATGTTCTGTTTCAAGTGCTTAACTTCATGGTTATTCCGGGGCTGATTATGACGCATCTAACGTATGTAATGGGCAGGAAGAAGAGAGCATGGTGGGAGATTGGTTTGATCGGTACAGCGATAGACCATGCCCTTCCGCAAACCATCCGGCACTGGGGAACGATCGGGTCGATGATGGTGCAGGCCGGGGGCCGTAAAATGGATAAAACCCAAAAAGCGGTTGTACTCAAAGTGCTGATCGGTCTGCTTGCCTCTGTACCTATGCTTCTCGTAGTACTTACTTTATTGTCTTCTGCGGACGGTATCTTCAATGAGTATTTATCAGGCTTTCCGGAGTGGCTGGATCAAATTGCGGTTACTCCCATGCTGCCAAGAATTATCTGGATTATTGTCGCAGGAGTTTTATTTTTCAGTTACGTGTGGGGATATGTGCATCCGATGCAGTATGAAGCCGAGAAGCGGGAGAATGCGCATTGGAAAGATAGTACAGGCTCCCCGTTAACGCCGCTTCATCCCGCTGCCGAGCCGTTGACATCGAACCCTGATACGGAGAGGAAAATTACACCAGCCTTTACGCCGGTGGATTCTCGGATTCAGACTTCGCCGGACGGTGAGCCGTTCCGGCTCGATCCGGTAATTACGGGAACGATATTAACCGTCATGAACAGTGTTTATATTTTGTTTGTACTCGTACAGTTTTCATACTTGTTCGGGACGGGGGAAGGACATCTTCCGGTGGATTTGTCTTACGCCGAGTATGCAAGAAACGGCTTTACTGAACTGATTCTGGTTACGAGTCTAAACTTTCTTATGCTGGTCGTTGTACTGCAGTATACACATGCAAAAGGCAAAAAAGGTGTAATCGTACAGCAGGCGCTGCTCCTGATTCTGGTCTGCTGCTCTGCCGTGATGTTAAGTTCCGCCTTTGTGCGTCTGAACTTGTACGAACAGGCTTACGGATATACGTACATCCGATTCCTTGTACATGCATTTATGATTTTTCTGGCTCTTTTGTTAGTCATTGCTGCACTGCGAATTCGCTGCACCAAGCTGCCCCTGATTCGCTGTTATATTGTGCTTGGGCTGACAGCGTATACAGTCATCAACTATATCGGGATGGATATCCGAATAGCGGAGCTGAACATCGAACGGTATCATCAAACCGGAAGTATTGATGCTGCTTATCTGGCAAGTTTATCTGCTGATGCCCTGCCTTTACTGCAGGATTTTGCGGAAAATGATTACCCGGAATTGAAAACAAATCTAGTGGAGCGTAAAAAGTATCTGGATCTGCATGCGGATGGTGCAGCTTGGTTTTCTTTTAATGCAGCGAGATATAGGGCCCGGCTGGAATTGTCCGAATGAAGAAGGGAATTAACGGAAGTTTTGATTTGCAGTGAGTTCCTTTGTGCAAACCGAATATGTAAGTGCTATAATGTAAAAATAAACGTATGAAGGGGGTGAATCTCTTGTTTGAATTACATGAGCTGCTTCCGTATATCTTCTCCATTGGTTTGATCTTTACCGTCAGTTACGCTTATATTGCGCATCTTCACTGCGGTATGACGGAGTATTGGATGGGGAGCGGCGCTGGAAACGGAATTGAACCCGTATTCCCGGCTGTAGACCTGCACAGGCAGTACAGGACGGATAATGGGAGCCGCATGGTCAGACGAAAAGAAGCACCGGATGAAGACGAACCAGATTGTCATTCCTCGTTGAGACTGGAATCAACCAATCAACGAGGAGGATCTATATGGAACATAAGACAAACAAGGGGTTCACACTTACATCTGGCAGGGGACGGATCTATGGCCTGATTGCAATCTTCTTCGCAGTCATGCTGCTTGCCGGGTGCAGTAACAATGTATCGGAGATTAATTCTTCGACGCCGGGATTCTTTAATCACTACATCGTTTTCCCACTGTCATATCTGATTCAGCATATTGCCGCTCTATTTCACGGAAGCTATGGTACTGCGATTATCATGATTACATTAGCCATTCGTCTCTCTCTACTGCCGCTGATGATGCGCCAGGCCAAATCCCAGCAGGGAACGCGCGTGATCATGAACGCAATGAAACCTGAACTGGATGCACTCAAGAAAAAATACGAGGGTAAGAATGATGCGGCTAATCGGCAGAAACAGTCCGAAGAAACGATGGCGCTGTATAAAAAGCATAAATTCAACCCGCTGAATATCGGCTGTCTGCCGCTGCTTATACAACTCCCGATATTGTCGGGCATATACACAGCCATCCGGCTGACGCCTGAACTGTCATCTCATTCCTTTTTGTGGTTTAAGCTCGGTGCGCCTGATTATGTGCTGGCCATTGTCGTTGCGATTATTTATCTGATTCAGGCTAAGGTGTCACAAGCTAATATGGCTCCTGAACAGCGCAAACAGTTTGCGATTATGGGATACATTTCCCCGCTCATGATGGCATTTTTCTCTTTATCGGCGCCGGCAGCGATGCCGCTGTATTGGACGGTTGGGGGATCATTTCTGGTATTACAGACGCTGTTGTTCCGTAAAATGTATCCCGTAGAACATCCGCAGGATACTGCTTCTTCAGAAGCGATGAAGGTCAAGTCTGTCAAACCTGTCAAGTCTTAAGACTGGCGATACCGATTGTTCTGCATGAATTAAATATCACACCCTGTGAAGCGGATATAACGTCTGCTTACAGGGTGTTTTCTTTTGTCCTGATCCTGAGAATGAGATAATAAAAGAAAAATGAAAAAAATTATTTTTTGGGTTTTGTTGACAAAATTTTATGCATCAATTACCATTTCATTTAGAAGTTTTTGGTAGAAATGTTTTAGGAATATAGCGATCATTTTCTTGTTCTGAAAACGAATTCTTCACATCTCAATCATTTAACTGTTAATCGGTAGGCTGATCCAATCTCAGTTTTTTCTATTCATGTACATAACAGCAGCACTGGCAGAGTTGTTTTCACCAGATACGCCTGACACTGAGGGTTGGTTATCCGTGTCTCTATATAATTATCCCATTTACCTACTAAGGAGAACTGCATATGACAACCAGTGAATACAAAGTGTATCCTATTAAATCAAGTTATGGAGTCTTTATTAATTATAGTTACATTGTTATTGATGCATTAACTCAAGAGGCGGCCGTTATTGATCCCTCGTGGGATCTGGCGTCTATTCTCAATATTCTTGAAGCGGAAAGCGCGGAGCTTACACACATTTTGCTGACTCACTCCCATCCTGATCATGTACATCTTGTACAGGCTTTATTGGATCGCTTTGATCCTAAAGTGTATATGGGTGCTGCAGAAATTGAATTTTTCAATTACCAGTGTGCGAATTTACATGCTGTAAAGGATCAGGATACCATTTTATTAGGCAGCACGCTGATTTCCTGCATACACACGCCTGGTCATACACCAGGTTCTATCTGTTTTTCATTGAAAAATTGTATTTTTACAGGAGATACATTGTTTGCAGAAGGATGCGGCATATGCTCTGAACGCGGAGGTGACCCGGCACTTATGTATCACAGTTTGCAAACCATACGGAATCGAGTCCATCCATCTGTACATGTATACCCGGCACATTCGTTTGGAGTTGAACCCGGGCAGAAACTCTATCTTGTTCTGGAAAGAAACATCTATTTTAATATTTTTGATGAAGAACAGTTCGTGGCTTTTCGTATGAGAAAAAATCAGCCTGACGCCAAAAGTTTTGTCTGAAAAAAAGGGGGGCGTGATATACGAGCAAACATATTGTATCTATGTTCTCTATTCAAGGTTCATAATACATTCAGCACTAGAAGCTCAGCACCGTTCAGTCAAAATCCTCTTACATAAAACGCAGTCCATGCAGCACACTGCGTTTTGCGTGAAGAGGATTTTTGGGCTGCAAGTACATAAAACGAAGGGGATTTAAAGGTTAAAACCATCGCTAGCCTATCGTTAGTTCATCCGTCAACTGAAATCGAGATACAAAATACCATATAAGCTCCCGGCGTGAGGATACACCCGTCTTGTCAAAAATCGATTTTAGATGATCCTGTACGGTATAGGCGGATATATACATGGCTGCGGCAATTTCCTTCGAAGAATAGCTGCGCAGTACATATCCTAACACTTCCCGTTCCCGTGGGGATAAACCGTGACATTCTGCAAGGACGGAGAGCAGTTCCTGAGGCATCGCCTGGTTAAGCATAACCGCGATCTGATCAGATCCGTCAAGCTGCTTCAGATGGCTTGCCTGCAGCATCAAATACCGGCCATCCGGAAGCTGGATGCACACTTTAGAAGGGGACGCACATAACGATTTGCAAGCTGCAGACTGTTCAAGCTGCAGCTGACTCAACAAATGGGAGGCAACGGCTCGCACGGGACGCGGCAAAGTATTCGGTGAGATGCCCTCCATCAAACGCAGCTGCGAAATCCAATATTCGGCAGACGTATTGAGGGACACGAGTTTCAATGCATTCGATGCGAGCAGGATACCTGGTTCCGCAGGGCTTTCACGCTTCATTTCTTCAATCAACGTCAAACTGGTTATTCTCAGCATTTTCGCAATAGAATAGGTCCATTCTTCTAGTTGGGAACGTTCCTGCTCTGTAAATGCCGGCTGATCGGCTTTGCGGTATAGTGTCAGGTATCCCCAGCAGGAGTCGTTACTGATAAAAACCGTGCGCATTTCATCACCGAACCCTGCCGGAAGCAGAATGTTTTTATAACGCACACTGGATTCGGGATTGCTGTGAACGGCGGCATATAAGATGGCTGTATGCTGATCGGATTGGACCAGATCTGCGTATTTATGAATATCCTCTTCCATGTATTCGTTAATAAATAGTTGATCATGAATGGCCTCGACGCCATCTTCCGTCACCGCGCCTGTAGAGAGCAGTGTGGAGGGGTCCACTGTGGTAAAACAGTATGCATCATAAGGAATGACGGGCTGCAGGTGCCTGAGCACAGCTTCCCTGTAAGAGCGGGACGTCCAGGTTCCCTTTTCAAGTGAAGTTATTCGATGTACATGTTGTTGTCCGTATAAACCAGCCAAACGAGTTAACTCCTCTCCAAGTGCTCTATATCCCAAACTTGTGGGATGGTCGCCTGTGTGTATCCTTCTATAATGAAATTAGACGAATAGACAGTCAAGTCTTACTTCATAACAGAGGGGTGCAGTAACAATGAGCGACAGCTTGGACAATAGATGGAATGGTACGCCAAAACATAAAGAGAGTGCAGCAGCGGATCGAATCGAGACGGGAAATCAGGTGAATTCGGCCGTAAACAGCTGGGATACTGCAGATGTCGATCGATACGAACAATCCATAGCTCTTAAAATCCCAGGTTATGCCCACATGCACGATCTGATGGAAAAGCTTCTTACAGCATCCATAGCCCATAACAACAGTATTAATATACTTATAACAGGAGCTGGAGGGGGCAAAGAGGTTAGTCTGCTTGGCACGAGACATCCCGATTGGCAGCTGACAGGCATGGATACTTCTCCCCGGATGTTAACGCTGGCAGAGAAACGGGCAGAAGAAGCCGGTATTACGAACAAAGTCAAACTACTCCCCGTAACGATGGAACAACTGCCAGTGGACTTGATGTACGATGGGGCGACGAGCATGTTGATGCTGCATTTTATTCATGGACTGGAAGCGAAAAAAACGTTTCTCAGGCATCTGGCCAAAAGGCTCAAACCCGGTTCACCTCTAATTATTGCAGCGGTAAATGCAAACCCTGCTTCTCCAGCCTATGCGGTCATGATGCAGGCGTGGAAGGATTATATGCTGCAGGCGGGTGTGCTTGCTGAAGAATGGGAGTGGTTTGCCGCTTCTCTTGGTCAGCAATCCGATCCGGTGTCATCTGAAACCTTGGAGCTGCTGCTTGCGGAGTGTGGTTTTTCTCAGATCACCCGATATTTCGGAGCTTTATGGGTGGAGGCTTATTATGCGATCAGAGACTGAGATGAAACAAGGCAGCATGAAGGATCAGATCTGGGTCATTGGTGGATATGGTCAGGTGGGACAGATGGTCTGCACGCAGCTTGCACAGGTATTTCCCGGCAAAGTGTGGGCAGCGGGTACACGCTTGGAGCGAGCCGAGAAGTTCAGCCGCCAGACAGGTGGAGCTGTGAAGCCAATGCGGCTGGATATCATGAAAGCAGTAGACCCTGCAGTGCTGCGAAACGTGAAACTTGTCATTATGTGTGTGGACCAGAACGACACACGGTTCGTCGAAAGCTGTGCGAAGGCTGGAACAGATTATATCGATATTTCGGCCAAGGGTGATTTTTTGAAGCAGGTTGAACGGCTGCATTCAACAATGCAATCTTCCGGATCAACAGCAATTCTTAGTGTCGGATTGTCTCCTGGTATAACGAACCTGCTCGTACGAGAAGCATCCATGCATATGGATAAGACGGAAGAAGCGAACATTACGGTGATGCTGGGACTCGGGGAGAAACACGGCAAAGCCGCCGTAGAATGGACCGTGGATCAGATGAACACTTCATATGACGTTATGCAGCAGGGGCAGCTGACGAGAGTACAGAGCCTGAGCGATGGGAAATGGATTGATTTTGGTGGGGAATTAGGGCGGCGGGCTGCCTATCGATTTGCTTTTTCGGATCAATTGGCGGCTGCTCAGACGCTTCACATTCCCACGGTGTCAACCCGGCTATGTCTGGATTCTCGCTGGATAACCCGTACACTGTCGATTGCCAGACGAGCAGGGCTGTTGAAGCTGCTGCGTTTCGGCTGGATTCGTAACGCTGTGGTGAAGGCTTTTATGCTGGTTCCGGGTGGCGAGCCGATGTTTGCAGTGAAAGTAGATGCGGCGGGCTGGAAAAACGGAGAGCGAATGAGCGTGGAACAGCTCGTGGTTGGGGAAAAGGAAGCCGCTGTGACAGCAGAGGTGGCTGCAGCTGTGGCGAAGCGTATATACCGCCATTCCCAGGCACCGGGTGTATACCATGTGGAGCAGTGTTTTTCCCTGCAGGAAATTCAGGAGGAACTTTCCGAGCCGTTAAAGGTGATGACCAAGATTACCTAAAGTCATTTTTGTCTTGAGACTGCAATCTGCTATGATGAAACTAGTAATCAATGCATGATTGGAGGGATAACATGGACGCGATCGCCGTACTGCCTTATTACAGAGTACAGCGAGAGGTGACTGGTCTTGCACAGGAAGTCGAGAGGAATGCCCGAACCATGACCCTTTATGCAGATCGGATCGTGACAAGGTACAGGGAGTTTCTGATCACAGAAGTGTTCGATATGTCTTTCCGCCGAATGGGGGAGAAGGGTGGATTTTTCTATCTGCATACGAGTACAGGAGTATATCCGTATATGGTGGAGATTGATCCCGGACCGTTCATCCAAACCTTTCACCAAGTGGCGATTGCCGGTCGATTAAAATGATTGACCTTGCCGCTGCGTAAAGGCTTACGCTGGTATTGGAAGAACTACATCCAATCCAGAGGAGCTGTGTATAATTATGAGTATTTTAATTCAACAAGCAACGATTCTAACAATGCAGGAAACCGAAGCCCCCTTTACGGGTGATATTCGTATTGAAGGAAATCGGATTGTGCAGATTGCTGCCCATATCCGACCCCAGCCGGGGGATGATGTGATGGATGGTCGGAACAAACTCGCGATGCCTGGTCTGATTAATGCCCACCAGCATTCGCCCATGAGCCTGCTGCGAGGTTTTTCCGATGACCTGAAGCTGATGGACTGGCTGGAGCGTAAAATGCTGCCTGCTGAAGCCCGAATGACACCCGAAGATATCTATTGGGGAGCAAAATTATCCATTGCGGAGATGATCCGTTCAGGAACGACATCATTTGCGGATATGTACATTCATATGAATGAAATTGCCGAAGCGGTCACCGAGACGGGAATCCGTGCATCACTGACACGCGGCATGGTTTTTATGGAGGATGACGGAGGACGCAGGCTGCAGGAAGCGATCGATCTGGTGCAGCGCTGGTCCGGTGCGGCGAATGGACGAATTACAACGATGTACGGGCCGCACTCCCCTTATACGTGTCCAATCGAACCGCTGCGTGAAGTGATTGCTATGGCCGTGCAGCAGAATGTACCGCTCCACATCCATCTGGCGGAAACGAAAGAAGAAGTGGAGAAAATACGCAGCCGTTATGGCATGACTCCGACAGAATACTTGGAGGAGGCAGGCATGTTTCAACAGTCGCACGTGCTGCTGGCTCACGCGGTTCATCTGAATGCCGCTGACATTAGCAGACTGAAAGGTATGCGCGGCGGTGCAGCTCATAATCCGGTCAGCAACCTGAAACTTGGATGCGGCACTGCACCGGTTGAAGCGCTGCTGGCCGAAGGGATTACGGTAGGAATCGGGACAGATGGCGCAGGCAGTGCGACAACACTCGATATGTTTGAAGAGATTAAGGCGGCAAGCTGGCTGCAAAAGCTGGACTACGGTGATCCGACACGAATGCCTGCTGCTCGGGCGCTCCGGATGGCAACCCGGGGCAGTGCAGAACTGCTGGCACTTCAGGATGAAGCAGGTATGCTGGCTCCCGGATACAAAGCTGATCTGATTCTGATTGATCTCGCCAAACCTCATCTGCAGCCAATACATGATGTAGAGGCGCTGCTGGCCTATAGTGTTAACGGGGCAGATGTGCACACGACAATTGTTGATGGACAGGTGCTGATGAAGGACAGAAAGCTGCTGACGATTGATGAGGATGAGCTGTATCGTGAGGTAAATGTGCGTGCAAAACGCATTGTTGAAGGCATTTGAAAATATTTTTTTCTTGAATTTAATATAAAATGGGAATTTTTTAAGGATCAAAACGCCGTGGGAGCTTATCCTATGGCGTTTTTTGTCGATTTACAACTGGAAGTAGTTCGTAAGACCTGTTCAGAATCGGTTCAGAATAGAACGTTATACTCAGTCTGTAATTGTTCAAATATGAGATATACACGAGGAGGAACATGAATTGAAGGGGAAAAAAAATAAACATAAGCAATTAAAGCCGATATTGAAAAAAAGCATGCTGGCCGCACTCAGTCTTGGCATTGCCCTGCCCGCAGTCGGCGCGCTTCCTCAGGTTCAAGCAGGAGAAATTGAACCCTTAATCAAAATTTCCCGCCCGGTACTTAATGATGGTATCGAATGGTTAAGTTATACATCGGATCCATCTCTGGTACCTTCTGCAGCCATTGAAGCAGGAGATAACACAGTCATGATTGATTTGAGCACTCATTTCCCGACCGATCAGTTTACTCAACTTAGCGCCATTTCAAATGATACTACAGTGGCTCGAGCATATGTAAATGATGAAAATAAACTGGTTGTTGTTCCCTTCCGCAGTGGTCATATCAAGATCGAGTTAAAAGCGCAGTATCGGTTGTCTGAGGCATTAGATCCGGTTTTCGAACCCGTTACAGATAACATCGAACTCTATATCAGTAAAAAAGGGGATTTAAACGGGGACGACAAGGTTGATTCTGCCGATGCAGCGCTGCTGTTCAGATATCTGCGTGATATGACGTCCCGTCGTGGTTATTCATATGTTGAAATGAATCAGGCAGACATCGATCGGAACGGTCAACCTGCGGCGGAAGATATGAATGCGTTACTGAAAGGATATGCCAGCGGGGCCCTTGGAGCGAAGGATAACAGCTATGTGCTGACTTTCCAGCAGGTATATGATGCTCCTTATGCGTTCAACGGCAAATTAGAAGGCACTATGCAAACCCAGCAGACCATTTCTGGCACATATACACATCTGGACATTGATGGATACAATCCTATTAATTACCCACCTAATACGAAGTACCAATGGTACACAGCCACAGATGAGCTTGGTAATGGGGAAGAAATCATTCAAGGAGCAACCTCGGATAAGTACACGATAAGAGACATAGACGAACATCAATATCTCATTCTCAAGGTAACACCACGCTCGTACTTGAATCAGCAGTTAGAGGGGAAAACTTTAGTAATTCGTGGAACACAAGCTGTGGAGGGTCCACCACCTCCGCCATGATCTGAACATATTTATGTCACTGTTTATAATTACTCATTAAATTTGTCAGTCACCCGAATTTAGATATGGAGGTTATTACATGCTTCAACCCCAAAAGAAACGTCCAAAAATGAGAAAAACAATGTCAGGTCTGATCATGCTGACGTTATTATCATCGCTTGTTGCGCCTGGTTTAGCTGGTGCTTATACTGCCAAGAACTCTCAAGTTGAATTTTCCGATGTAAGCGTACAAGCGGGGAAAACGGTCCATTTGCCAGTAACGCTGAAAGATGCGGAATATCCGGTAAAAGCATATAATATGCAGATTGATTTTGATAAAGCTGCTTTAGAAGTTGTACGCATTACACCTAGAACGTACAGCACCATCGCATCTTCTCCTGAGGAAGAAACGACGCCTGAATTCCAATACTATATTAATAACGAAGAAGGCTGGGTGCGCATTATCTGGGTTGATTTAACAGGAAACAATCATCTCATTGATACGGGCGAGCAAATGTTTGATCTGGAGATTCAGGCGAAAAGCAGTGCTGTGCCAGGCAAAACAAAGCTTACCGTTAACCAAGCGGACAGCGAGCACTGGCGTGTTAACACGATAGATGAGAGTCCACCTTCTGAAATGTTAGGAGGAACAATCACGATTACAGCAGCAAGCTCGGGTGGCGGCAATTCCGGTTCACCTTCGACACCTGACACGGGCAGTTCTTCTGGCGGGGGATCTTCTGTGTCCTCACCCGTGTCGTCTTCTGCACCAACCACATCTTCCACTCCGGCGGCAGCCAAAGGAGTAGATATTTATGTGAATGGCCAGAAAAAGGAACAGTCCGCAACCGCTTCTACTTCCACATCAGGGAATAAGGTGACGACCACGATTCATGTGGATAATAACAAAGTGATCAATCAGGTGGGCAGTGGACTGCGCAGCGTCTTGCTCCCGGTTACGGGGACTGGCACTAACGCAGTCGTAGGGGAATTGAACGGTAAATTAATTAAAACTATGGAAGACAGTAACGCTGAAGTTATTATCCAGACAGATACAGGAACATATACCCTGCCAGCAAGCCAGATCAAAGTTGATCAAGTTGTAAAACAGCTTGGCGGCTCGGCTCCCTTGGAAGACGTAACCATTCAGATTACGATTGCTCCAAGCAGTGATACGAAGAAAGCGGTACTTGAAGCGGCAGCGAGTAAAATGAGCAATACCACTGTAGTTGGCGCTCCCGTAGACTTCGAAGTCAAAGCCGTATACAACGGACAGCAGGTTGACGTAAATCGTTTCAATGCGTATGTTGAACGTTCCATTACGCTGCCTAAAGATACAGATGGCTCCAAGATTACAACGGGAGTTGTGCTTCAGGCGGATGGAACGATGCTGCATGTGCCGACCAAAGTAATCAAAGGTGAAGTGAACGATGCTGCAGTCATCAACAGTTTGACGAACAGCACCTACGCTTTGATCTACCATCCAACCACATTCAGTGATATTTCCAGCCACTGGAGCCGTACCGATGTTGAAGATCTGGCTTCCCGTCTGGTCGTAGAAGGGCAAGGGGATCATACATTTGCACCGGATCGCAGCATTACCCGTGCAGAATTCACAGCTGTACTGCTGAGAGGTCTGGGCCTGCATTCCCCGGAAAATGACGTAACGACAACATTTACAGACGTGAGTTCCGACAGCTGGTATGAAAATGAAGTTCAAACGGCAGTTTCGTACGGACTGATCTCCGGTTACACGGATAACAGCTTCCGTCCAAACAGCGAGATTTCCCGTGCTGAAGCGATGACCATCGTTTCACGTGCAATGAAGCTGGTAGACTTGGCCAAAGCGGATGCTTCCGAAACGGCAGCACTGCTTGGTGCGTACAGTGACGGCAGTAAAGTTCAGGCGTGGGCTGCAGAGCCGGCAGCATCGGCTATTAAACAAGGTCTGGTGCAGGGTGCAGACGGCAAACTGATGGCGGACGCCGACGTTAGCCGCGCGCAGACCGCAGCTATAGTTAAACGTTTGTTAGCCAAAGCCGGATTGATCTAGACCAAATGAAACACCTGCCTTTCGTTTAACCTAATCGTTAAACGGAAGACAGGTGTTTTTTATATTTGCGATGGCGTGCAGCTTCGAGTTTAAACTAATGCTTTGTTTCATGACAGATCATTTGATAAAATAGAAGAGGCGCCCCGATGATTTTTTACAGACAAGGTTCAGCAGTGGATTACATATGTTTTTGCTGTATTTCATGTCAAGCGTCTATGTGAATATATGAACATAATCCTTTGAATTTAGTATACACAGAATGGAGCCATCCGATGAAATATTCAAATATGGAAGATTGCATTAACGATCTGGAGCAGCATGGTCATCTGATCAGGGTCAAGGAAGAGGTTGATCCCAATCTGGAGATGGCGGCGATTCATATGAAAGTGCACGCGGCGAAGGGACCGGCGCTGTTATTTGAGAATGTAAAAGGTTCCAGGTTCAAAGCCGTTTCCAATCTGTTCGGCACGGTTGAACGAAGCAAGTTCATGTTCCGCGAGACACTGGAAGGTGTGCAGCGGGTTATGGCTGTACGAGACGACCCGATGAAGGCACTCAAGACGCCATTCAAACATATTCGTACAGGTCTTGCGGCGTGGCAGGCGCTGCCTAAGCAGGAATCCATCAGCCTGCCTGTAACGGCACAGGAGATCCGGATTTCTGACCTGCCGCTGATTAAACACTGGCCGATGGATGGCGGAGCATTTATAACGCTTCCACAGGTGTATTCAGAAGACCCCGACAAACCCGGTATTATGAATTCCAATCTGGGAATGTATCGTGTGCAGCTCAGCGGCAACGACTATGAGATGAACAAAGAAATCGGGCTTCATTATCAGATTCATCGCGGTATTGGCATCCATCAAGCCAAAGCGGTGAAAAAAGGAGAACCCCTGAAAGTCAGCATTTTCATCGGCGGACCGCCGGCACACACGCTGTCCGCCGTGATGCCGCTCCCGGAAGGTCTGAGCGAGATGACCTTTGCAGGTCTGCTCGCTGGCCGACGCTTCAGATACAGCTATAAGGATGGATACTGTATCAGCAATGATGCTGATTTTGTTATAACGGGTGAGATCTATCCCGGCGAAACGAAGCCGGAAGGTCCGTTTGGCGACCATTTGGGGTATTACAGCCTGACTCATGAATTCCCGTTGATGCGTGTGCATAAAGTGTATGCCAAGCCCAATGCGATCTGGCCGTTTACGGTTGTGGGACGTCCGCCGCAAGAGGACACGGCATTCGGGGATCTGATTCATGAGATAACGGGAGACGCCATCAAACAGGAAATTCCAGGTGTAAAGGAAGTCCATGCCGTTGATGCTGCCGGAGTTCATCCACTGCTGTTTGCGATCGGCAGCGAGCGTTATACACCTTACACGGATGTGAAACAGCCAACCGAGCTGCTGACCATTGCAAACCGTATTTTGGGAACCGGACAGCTCAGTTTGGCGAAGTATCTGTTTATCACTGCTGAAGACAAGCAGCCGCTTGACACTCATAAAGAAGTTGAATTCCTCACTTATATTCTGGAGCGAATGAACCTGCAGCGGGACATTCATTTCTATACGAATACGACGATAGATACACTGGATTACTCGGGAACCGGACTGAACAGCGGCAGTAAGGTTGTTATGGCGGCTTATGGTGACAAAATTCGTGAACTGTGTACGGAAGTGCCGGAAGCGCTGAAAAGTATTCAAGGTTATGACAATCCGCAGCTGATCATGCCGGGTATGGTTTCGATTCAGACAGCTGCCTTTACGAATTATGCAAATACGGCACAGGAAATGAAAGACTTCACGGAGCTGTTGCAGGAACGTGGAGGACTGGAAAGTTGTCCGATGATTATTGTATGTGACGACAGTTCGTTCCTGAGCGCCAACCTGAGCAATTTCTTGTGGGCTGCGTTTACGCGCAGTAACCCGTCACACGACATGTATGGTGTGAACAGCAGTTATCATCACAAACACTGGGGCTGTGATCAGATCATTATTGACGCGCGGGTCAAACCACATCAGGCACCGCCGCTTGTTCCCGATGCATCTGTTGAGAAGGCTATCGAACGCTTTTTCGCGAAGGGTGCAAGTCTGGAATCCATTAAACTCTAGCGGTATTTTGTTGTCGAGGGAGAGCATCTCGTCGATAGGATGTCGTTTTTTACATGGTGGATAAGACAGATGAAGAACGAGTATAAATGGAACATGAAGACAAGGAAGTCCATCAGCAGCATGGGCTTCCTTTTTTATAGAAAACGGTATATAGAAGATGTTGAAGTAGGTTGAAATAATGTATTCCGTACAGAAACCGGGACAAACAAACATTTTTATTATAAGAATAAAGTCTTAGATGTTCATATTTGCCTAAATGATTAAGGTCATTTGGACTATGTAAAATAGTTGGAATTCAAACGATATAAGAAGTAGAAGTATGTCTTGGCTCCGATCCATCCGGGGCTGTTAACTATAAACAATTGTCCAGGGGGAGTTCCGATTGAGAATCCATATTATGAACCTGCAGGACGGAGACCGTCTGACAGCGGATACGTTTAGTGATGCAGGGCTGCACATTCTCGGAAAGGGGACTGTCATTCGAAGCGATGATATCACCCTGCTTATGCAGCATCGTGTAGATTACGTAGATATTGAACTGCGTGACGAAGGCATTACAGAAGCCGAATTTTTTGCTGCTTCAATGAAACAGACACAGGGATCAAGCAGCAGTACAAACGGCACAAGCAGTAAAGAACAACCTCCTGAAGAAGAGATGAAATCTCAATTCCTTCAAACTGTACATAATTATCAAAATGCATTTCTGGAAGCGCTGACGGTAGGCAAGTTTAATGCCACAATGGTGGATGATGCCCTGCAGCCTATGGTCGAAGGTCTTGATGAGCAGAAGGATGTTGTGCATCTCCTGATGATGCTGGAACGGGATGACGTTAATAATTACACCCATTCCATTCAGGTAGGTCTTTTATCCTTTTATATCGCAAGTTGGATGGGATATTCCCAGTCAGAAAGTTACTTGATCAGCCGCGGAGGTTACCTGCACGATATCGGAAAGTGTAAAGTTTCACACCGGATTCGCAATAAAACAGAACCTTTGACGGCGGATGAACAGCTTGAACTGCAGCGTCACACCATCTATGGGCACGAGATCATTAAAAACTCGATGACTGATGAGGCCACAGCTCTGGTCGCTCTGCAGCATCATGAACGGGAAGACGGTTCAGGCTTTCCGATGCAGCTTGGAAAAGGCGAGATTCATCCGTATACCCAAATTGTGTCCGTGGCAGATATATACATAGGTATGCGATCCGGTAATCATGGCGCGAGCAATCCGAATCTGATTAACAACCTCAGAGATATCTACAGCATGGGATTTGGCAAATTAAATGAGAAACCGGTTCAGGCGTTAATGCAGCATCTGCTGCCTAACTTTATTGGCAAACAAGTGCTGCTCAGCAATGGAGAAAAAGGTGTTATTGTGATGAACAATGCATCAGATATCTTCAAACCGCTGATTAAAGTCGAGTCGGAAGAATATCGGGATCTGTCCAAAGAGCGCACCCTCTCCATTAATGAACTGCTCATTTGAACCGCAAAAAAGTCATAGGAAACGAACCTCTCGTCATTCGATAAGGGGTTCGTTTTTTAGTGGAATCACATGTTGTTACGGTGATTATGGTTAACCCTGGATTGAAGGGAGCGATCGAACTGACGATCGACAATCCATAACAGTAGAGCTGCTGTACTAACAGCCGCACCCAACCAGCAAACACCTGTCCAGCCTGACCAGGCGTAGACATGGGTAGAAGTGATAGAACCAACCGCACTCCCAATCGAATAAAAGATCATATACGATGCCGTCAATCGGCTCTGAGCTTCGGGACGGACTTGATAGATCAAACTCTGATTCGTGACATGTACTGCCTGCACAGCAAGGTCAAGCAGGATAACACCGAGGATTAGAAACCATAGAGACGTATGTAACAATCCGATCGGTATCCAGGATAATATCAAAATGACAAGGGAAACTCCGGTAGTCACCTGCCCGTAACCTCGGTCTGCTTGTTTGCCTGCTTTAGCCGCAGCCAAGGCGCCCGCAGCGCCTGCAAGTCCAAAGGCACCTATGAATGTGTGTGACAAAGATAATGGAGGGGCACTGAGCGGCAGCACCATGGCAGTCCAAAGGATACTGAATGCCATAAATATCAGCATGGCAAGTAAACCGCGAACGCGAAGCACGCGTAACGATGTATACAGCCGCAGGGTGGAGCCAAGTAATTGAAAATAGCTTATTTTGTTGTCTGTGACGGGTCGGTGAGGGAGTATGCGTATTAATACCAGTATGCTTATCAAAGTAAGGCTCGCAGATAATAGATAAACCGATCTCCAGCCCAGCCAGTCATTCATGGAACCTGCCACAGTTCGCGCGAGCAGAATGCCAATCACAATACCGCTGGTGACTCGGCCGACCATCGTACCTCGCTCGGAATCGGCCGATAAATGGGCGGCATAAGCAACAAATGTTTGTGTGATTACAGCTAACAATCCAACGATTGCAAGCCCTATTAGCAGTATGGGATACGAATCAGAAGCTGCAGCAAAGATTAAAGCCAAAGCCGAGAAAAGCATCTGTATAATGATCAGTTTTCGACGATCGACGATATCTCCTAGCGGAACAAGCAGCAGCAAACCTAGGGCGTAGCAAATCTGAGTAACCGTGATCACAGAACCGATTGAAGCAGTAGACAGTCCGAATTCAAGGGCAATGGAATCCAGCAAGGGCTGCGCGTAATAGATATTTGCGACAGATAAACCGCTGCATACGGCAATAACCCAAGCGAGTGCGCTGGTCATGCCCTCTTTCTTTTGATTGGATGCTTGTAAATGTTGATGTGATGTGTGCATTGGTATCTCCTCTCTTTAATGTACTGATCAGTATAATATAATCGGGATTAACAATATATTTTTTGAAATGGATTGTCAATAGTCTCGAAAGTTTGAACTTGATGGACAATTCGGAAGAAGGATCGTATGTAAGATCAAGGCGCTTGTAGCATGGAAATTTACTATAAATATAATTTTATCTTTTAGACTGATATTAAAAAAGAGCCTTTCCGTTTGGACTTTTTTACATTGTTGAGTTAGAATAAATCTATACTGTTCGATAAATAAAGGGGCGGTGTTATGGTTAGGAAAAGGGAGTTCAATACAGATGAAGCACTTGATGCTGCTATGCACGTATTCTGGATCAAAGGGTTTGAGGCAGCGTCCTTAACGGATTTAACGACGGCAATGGGGATTCAACGGCCCAGCTTGTATGCAGCTTTTGGCGATAAAAAAGATTTGTTTGAACGTGTGCTGCGAAGGTATACGTCTGCACATGCAGCACAAATAAGAGCAAAGCTTACTCAGGGTGACTCTGTAAAGAAGGCTTTTAGGGGAATATTTGAACAGATTGCATCAGAAGGTAATGGAAACAGACCCAGTCACGGTTGTTTTTGTATCAACACGATGGTTGAACTCGCTCCACATGATCCCAAATTTGCTGTTTTAACACGTGAGCATCAGATGTATTTAGCGGTTATTTTCAGAGAGGCTCTTGAAAAAGGCCAGCGGAGCGGAGAGTTGGCAGGTAATGCAGACACGGGGCTTATGGCCCAATCGTTGGTAGTTTCCATGATTGGGTTAACGGTGTTGATGAAGTCAGGGCCGGAGCGTTCGTTTATTGAGCAGAGCATCCAAGCATCATTAGCCGTGATGGGCCCGTTTTAACGGCTAACGCGAATTTAACCATTCAACTCGTAAAGAGCGGAGGCGTAACAGCTGATGGTCGAAGTGACTACTGTGACGAAAATTTATGCTCCCATTGAAGATTGTTTTGATCTGGCTCGTGACATTGAGGTTCATACACAGACGGTATGGAAGCATACAAGAGAACGAGCTGTTGCCGGGGTAACCAGCGGACGAATTGGGTCAGGAGATACGGTAACGTTCGAAGCCGTGCATTTTGGCATAAGACAGAGATTGACATCACGGATTACTGCCTACGAGCGGCCTTTTCTGTTTGTTGATGAGATGAAGCGTGGAGCGTTTAAAAGCATGCGGCATGAACATCATTTCAGCAGTTGTGGGGAGAAGGGGACCTGTATGACAGATACACTCCGCTTTGAAGCACCGCTCGGATTTCTTGGCTGGGCAGCAGAACGGCTTGTATTAAAAAGATACATGAAGGCTTTTCTGGAAAGTCGTAATGCTAAACTCAAAGTGATGCTGGAACAGTGTGTGAGAAACAAAGATTCATAGAGAAATTGAAGCAAGAATGAAACAATGATGAAAATATAGAGTTAAACCAAAGAAGGTGCTCGCACAGGTAAGACCTGGTGAGCACCTTTTAGCAGTATAAGCTGGATTGTCTAGCTTGAAGAAGAGCGGATCATGGCTACGCTGGACTCACGCACAATCAGGCGCGGCTCAAACTGGATATGTTCATAATCCACAGTGCTCATCTCGCGAATTCGCTTGAGCAGCAGTTCAGTCGCGAGCCGGGCAACCTCCTCCCCCATGATTGATACAGAGCTGATCTGAGGCGATGAAACGGTCGTCCACTGATTGTTATCCACCCCCACCACAGCGACGTCTTCGGGAACGCGCACACCCAGTGCTTTGAAGCGGTTTACAAGTCCAATCGCGACCATGTCATTAATCGCATAAACAGCATCCGGCATATGTGTGAGTCCGTAGAAATAGTCCGCCGCACTTGCTCCTGTCGCGAGTGAGAAATCTTCGCCGAAATACACAAGCGAAATATCCACATGTCCAACAGCCTGTTCATAAGCGCGATAACGTTCTTCGATGATATCTTTCGGGGCTCCGGCATAAGCGATCCGAGTTCTTCCGATTTTGAACAGATGATCCATGACCAGTTTCCCTTCAGGCTGTGATAAGGAGACGATATCCGCTTTGATGCCCGGCTCCAGTTTTTTCCCGTAGTTAATGATGGAGATGGGGAGGGGAGCCTTGTCGATTAATCCAGGCAGCGTTTTGGGATATGCTAGTGGCATAAAAATGAGACCGTCTACGTGTAATTTCTTGACGTTACGTATCGTTTCAAGCTCAGTCCTGGCATTGCCTGCCGTATTAATCTGTACAACATGGTATCCATGCTGTTTCGCGGTCTGTTCAACAGACCAAGAGATTTCGGGAATGATTGCATTTCGGATGTCTGGAACAACAAGTGCAATTTGGTGTGTTTGGCGGATCTTCAGACTCTGGGCTGAAGTGTTTGGCACAAATCCCAGCTCTTCGATAGCCTGCATCACCTTTTCCCGTGTTGCGCTGCTGATCCCGTCCGAATTATTAATCGCTCGTGATACCGTCGCAATTCCCACCCCAGCACGTTCAGCGACATCTTTAATTGTGATTTTCTGATCTTTACTCACGTTATAGTTGACCTCACTTCATCGGAAACGATTCCGTATTTTCGACTGATGTATGTTTTGTAAGGTAGGCATATAACTTGATTATACCATTGGAGCAGGCCTGCAGCTCGTCAACGGACTGAAATTCATGTAATTTTATGCATTTTTATGTTTAATTTCCTAATAAATCATTAAAAATGAACGATTATATGCAAGATTTTTGTTATATACTGTTTAAATTTTGATTTAACAATAGGCTGCAGCGCAATAATACTCACTTGATCGACATATTTCTGGAGAAATATGTTTGACAGGGTATCTCAAATGTGACATATTTAATTTACGGAAACGTTTCCGAATATACACGTAATAATCATTTGGGAGATGAATGAAATGAAAGCATTGCGTTGGCATGGTGTTAAAGATCTTCGTCTGGAACATATTACTGAACCTCAACCTGAACAGGGCAAGGTGAAAATAAAAGTGGAATGGTGCGGCATCTGCGGCAGCGATCTGCACGAATATACAGCTGGACCTATTTTTATCCCTGCTCAAGATCCGCATCCGCTAACAGGGGAGAAAGCACCGATTGTGATGGGGCATGAATTCTCCGGGCAAATTGTTGAAGTGGGTGAAGGGGTAAGTCGTTTTCAAGCGGGGGACCGTGTAGTTGTGGAGCCAATTTATGCATGTGGTCATTGTGAGGCTTGTAAACAGGGCAGATACAATCTCTGTGACAAGATGGGATTTTTGGGTCTGGCCGGAGGCGGAGGCGGTTTCTCCGAGTACGTGACAGCCGATGAGAACATGGTTCATGCGATTCCGGATTCAATTTCTTACGAGCAGGGTGCTCTCGTTGAACCTTCTGCAGTAGCCCTTCACGCAGTACGCCAAAGCAAGCTGAACGTTGGCGATACTGCAGCGGTATTCGGTGCAGGACCAATTGGACTGCTGGTGATCGAGGCGCTTAAAGCATCCGGTGCTTCAGATATTTATGTTGTCGAACTGTCACCGGAACGCAAAGCTAAAGCAGAAGAGCTGGGTGCAGTTGTGATTGACCCAACCGAATGTAATGTGGTTGAGGAGATTCACAAGCGTACCCATGGCGGTGTGAATGTGGCTTATGAAGTAACCGGAGTTCCACGTGTGCTGCAGCAGGCTATTGACTCAACATGCATCGGCGGCGAGCTGATGATTGTAAGTATTTTCGAACAGGAAGCTCCGATTCAGCCGAACTCGATCGTAATGAAAGAACGTACTGTGAATGGTATCATCGGTTATCGTGATGTGTTCCCGGCTGTCATTCGGTTGATGGAAAAAGGATTTTTCCCTGCGGACAAGCTGGTGACCAAACGAATTGTGCTGGATGAGGTCGTAGAACATGGATTCGAAGCGCTGTTGAAAGAGAAAAATCAGGTGAAAATCCTGGTTAAAGCAGAGTAGATCTTCATTATTATAGTAGACATCATATCTTCGGATGTGAGAGTCTACTTTTTTTGCTTAAAGAGGGCGAAATTTGTTGCAGTGTAAGCACCTTTTACATACTATAAAAAGATACAATTTGTATCGTTTTCAAATGATTTCAGGCTAACATGTTAAAGGAGGATGTGGACATGCAAAGGAAAGTTACATGGACAGCGATCTTACTGGCTCTTGTCGCTGGTGCTGGCTGGATGTTTACGGGGAACTCGAAGCCTAAAACGAACACACCGGCAGCAAGACCTGAGACAGCGGATCGAGGGACTGTCCAGGTGTCTAACGCCCCGTTCCAATCGGTGGATGTAACCCATAGACTGGAGCTGCTCGGAAAACCTTTTAAGAAATCGCCTTACGCCAACAACGTCTGGGACATGCAGCTCTACAACGGTAAAATCTATCTGGGTCATGGGAACAGCAGTAATGTAGGACCCGCACAAAACGCAGGGCCAATTCCTGTCATCTATTTTGATACTGCGAATGCCCAGTTTGAGACACAGGCGGTGACTAACAGTAACCCGAGTATAGTACCTTCAACGAGAAAGTATGTGGATGAAGAACAGATTGATCTCTTTAAAGTAATGAATGGAAAGCTCTATATTCCCGGCCATGACTCCGATGGCGAGAGCTGGGACTGGGGAAACTTTTACCGGCTGGATGGGGAAGTGTGGACCAAGTATCGCAACCTGCCTAAAGGAGTGCACGTCTATGATCTCGCATATTATAAAGGGAAAATGTTTGCCGCACTTGGTACGGAAACGAAACCAACCGTTCTAATCTCGCATAATGAAGGGGAGAGCTGGCAGCATTTTGCCACGATCAACACATTTGGGTTCAGAGCGTACACGCTTTTTGAAATCCAAGGCAAATTGTATGCTTCTGCCATGATGTATCCTGCCAATAAACTGTGGAATGACAAGACGAATATTCTGGAGATTAATGAACGCTTGGAAAAAAGAGACGTGGTCATCTATGGCAGTAAAATGCTCCCTGGGTTGACGTATCAGCAAGGTACGGTGCCGTACAATAAAATCGGCAAAAATATTAATTTCAATAATAAGCTGGTGTATATTGCGGGTGGTGTCTTTAATGACAGCCAGCTGCTGCCCAAATCATTAAATGTGATGACAGATATCAATCAGGCAAAAAGGGTCAATCTGCCAGATGCCAATGCACTGCCGACGGATCTTCTCGTGCGCAGCGACAAGGTGTATGTGCTGACGTATACACGGAAGCAGGCGAATGTTTATGTGAACCGGGTTTATCAAACAAGCGATCTAACAGCATGGGATGAAATCTTACGTTTTACACAGGATACCTATGCGAAATCATTTGAAGAGCATGATGGTGATTTTTACTTTGGTCTGGGAACGGACCCCGATGTAGGTTCTGCTTCTTCTGGAAAGCTGCTGCGGGTCAATCGGTATGATATTCCCGCAAAATCAAATTAAATATTCAGGAAGATTATGGATTATATTATATGCTGCATCCACATTGTTGGTGACCAGGAGAGATGCAGACGATATGCATAAAATGCAGAGCAGTTTGCAGTATCGAGGTCAATGGACAGCGGCTTTTACAAGGCTGTTCTTTTTTTTGCCTAAGTTCATGTGAGAAATTTGTTTGAAAATAAAAATAATAATCTATAAAATGGATAAAGAAACGACTCATGACAGTCCTAGGCGGCCGAGATTTGCCGGATTCATTACAGCATGCTGCATCTCAAGGTAAGTGCGAAATATCTACTTTCCAATGCAAAGGAGACTAAATCATGAACATACCTTTATCTTTATTCGAACCGTTCACTTCCGACAAGCTTACCTTGCCGAACCGAATTGTTATGGCACCGATGACACGTGGATTCTCACCGAACGGTGTACCCGGGCCCGATGTGGCTGAATATTACCGCCGGAGAGCGGCTGGCGGCGTGGGACTTATTATTACGGAAGGCACGGGCATAAACCATCCGTCCTCGGTAAGTGGCGAGAGCATTCCGCTTTTCTATGGAGAGCAGGCACTGCAGGGGTGGAGTGAAGTTGTCAAGGCTGTCCACGATGCAGGCGGAAAAATTATGCCTCAGCTCTGGCATGTCGGCACCGCGCGGCGCTCAGGAGACCTGCCTAATGCAGATGCTCAGCCGGTAAGTCCATCCGGAATCAGCATGGCTGGTGAAGCGGCATATGAACCGTTAACTGAAGCGGAGATTCAAGAGCTAATACAAGCGTACGCCCATGCGGCGGCTGATGCCAAACGAATTGGATTTGACGGCATTGAGCTTCACGGTGCTCACGGATATTTGATTGACCAATTTTTCTGGGCACAGACGAATCGCAGGTCTGACAAATATGGCGGTGATCTGGTACGCCGAACACAGTTTGCAGTGGATGTCATTGAAGCCTGCCGAGCTGCTGTAGGACCCGATTTCCCGATTATTCTTCGTTTCTCACAATGGAAAATGGGAAGTTACGAGGCTAAGTTAGCCGAATCGCCAGAGGAGCTGAAACAGTTCCTGCAGCCGCTCAGTGCTGCTGGTGTAGACATATTCCACTGTTCCACACGCCGATTCTGGCTTCCGGAATTCGAAGGATCTGATCTTAACCTTGCTGGCTGGACCCGGAAAATCACCGGTAAACCAGCTATTTCAGTTGGCTCCGTAGGCCTTGAGTCGGAGTTTGTGGAGCGATCGGCTGAAAACAAGGGAACAGGTGATGCACATCTCGATTTGTTGAATGAGAAGCTGGAGCGTGGGGAATTTGATCTGATTGCGCTTGGACGTGTACTCCTTAGTGATCCCGAATGGCCGCTCAAGGTTCAGGAGGGGCGGACCTCGGATATCATTCCGTTCTCCAATGAAGTGTTATCGAAATTATACTAGGGCGTGTCTTGAAGCCCGCTGAAGTGCATCTTTTACCCCCTTTTCGCCCCCTGCGGCGTCAATTTCCCTTGACGTGCCCCGGCACGCCTGCAGTAAACTTCCTGGCTGGGAACGAAAATTCGGCAAAATTGGCTTCCTCAGCGTTTTCAGACACACCCTAAAAATTCAACATATGAAAAATTCATAAAAGAAAATTCAAAAAGATTACTTTAATCCATAACCAGCCACAACGAAAATTTTAAAGCAAACGTATAAAAATCACAAAACAAACGTATCAAAACCTTAATAAAAGTTATTGAAATGGTAAATAAAGTAATTTGTAAGATGTCACAATGAAGCCGCCGCAAGGCGGCTTTTTTAATTGATTTTTAAATTTGTAACTTGCGTAACTGCTGCTGATTCTACCTATAGATGATTATTTCAACATATGAAAAATTCACAATAATAAACTTCCATGCCGCGCATCATTTTGATATTGTGCTACAGCTGCACTCGCTCACGTTAAAACGAATATATCTACCACACCTCAATACGAAGTGACAGAAAAAGTTTGGATCCTGAGACTTATTTTGAAAATCACTAACCTTATGGTAAGGTTAGGCCAAACAAACGGAAAACTGAAAAATCGCTATAATGCACAATAGATGAGGAGGCGGAATATCCTTTGAACGGATATAGAAATGTACGCTTTAAACGACAGAGCAAATTATTACCGGTGCTGGTGCTGCTTACAGCGGTCATTCTCGTATTGGCGGCATGTGGACAGGCCTCCAAACCAGTACCTGAAGCAGGCTCTAGTAACGGGTCTAACACGAGTCCGAATACAGCCTCAGAGAATCGTGATGAGAATACGGCTCCCTCTGAGGATGAGGGGGAAGAAGAAGCTCAGCAGGAAGCAAGCCAGGACGAAACAGACCCGGTAAAGAAGAAGCTGCAGCAGCTAACGCTGGAAGAAAAAGTGGGTCAGATGATTCTTGCTGGTGTGCAGGGAACGGCGCTGGATGAGCAGGCGAAACAAATGATTGCTGACCAGAAGATTGGCGGCATTATTTTCTACGCGAGCAACGTAACAACGCTTCAGGGAACGGCTGCTTTTGTACAATCGATCAAACAGACGAATGGGCATAATCCGGTTCCCATCCTGATGAGTGTCGATCAAGAGGGCGGCAAGGTAAGCCGAATGCCAGACACGGTCGAGTCCATTCCATCTAATCGAAAAGTAGGCAAAACGAATGATACAGCACTTGCTGAGGAGATGGGCACACTGCTGGCGAGACAGATCAAACTTGCGGGTTTTAATGTTGATTTTGCTCCTGTACTGGATATTAACAGTAATCCGAAGAATCCAGTCATCGGGGATCGATCCTTCGGCACTACGGCTGACCTTGTTACACGTATGGGGATTGCCGAGATGAAGGGCCTGCGTAGTGAAGGCGTTATCCCGGTAGTGAAACATTTCCCTGGTCACGGTGATACTTCAGTAGACTCCCATCTGGACCTGCCCGTGGTGAATAAATCGGAAAAGCAGCTTGCGGAACTGGAGTGGATTCCATTTCAGGCGGCGGTGAAAGAGAATGCCGAGGCGGTAATGGTTGCCCATATTTTATTTCCCAAGCTGGATTCGGAATATCCGGCTTCCTTATCTAAAATAATTATTGGGGATCATCTGCGCGAAAAGCTTAAGTATGATGGTGTAGTGATCACAGACGACTTAAGCATGGGAGCGATCTCCAAAAACTACCCATTGAACAAGGCTGCAGTTGCAACCGTTCAAGCGGGAAGTGATATTTTGCTGGTGGCTCACAGTTATGAAAGTGCCAGAACGATTTTCGACACATTAATCAGTGCCGTGAAGTCAGGCGAAATTAAGGAATCCCGTATTGATCAGAGTGTATATCGTATTTTGGCATTGAAGCAGCATTACAAGTTATCGGACGATCAACAGGCCGCCGGAGATGTGAAACAGTTAAACGCAGATATTCGAAGCTGGCGCAAGCAGGTCGATGCCCGCTGATCTATCCTGTGTTATGATTTGGCTATGAGTAGAGGGGAATGTGCTATCATAACAGGTTAGAGGAGAGAGTTTTTCATGTATACCATTATGATTATCGAGGATGATCCCAAGATCGCGGGACTACTAAAATCACATATTGAACGTTACGGTGACCGAGCTGTATTAGTTGAGGACTTTGAGCAGGTGGCGGAACAATTCAAGCAGATCCAGCCTCATGTCGTTTTACTGGATATCAACTTACCGAGCTATGACGGGTTTTACTGGTGCAGACAGATCCGCACGATATCGACATGTCCCATTTTGTTTATTTCTGCAAGGAGCGGCAAGATGGATCAGGTTATGGCACTGGAGAACGGGGCCGATGATTATATTACCAAGCCGTTCGAACATGAGATTGTTATGGCTAAAATTCGCAGTCAGCTGCGCCGGGTGTATGGAGATTATGCTGTCCATGATGAAGAGCGTAAGGTCGAACTGAACGGACTTGTGGTGTATTTGGAGAGGCTCGAAATTGAACTCGGCGATCAGAAAGTGCAGCTAACCAAGAAGGAAACAATTTTACTAGAGACGCTGATGCGCCGCAGTCCAAAGCTGGTCAGTCGGGAAACGATCCTGGAGAAGCTCTGGGATGACTCGTTTGTGGATGATAATACACTTAGCGTCAATATTACTCGGGTACGCAAACGTCTTGCCGAACTGGGTATTACCGATGCGCTGGAAACGGTGAGAGGCTCCGGATACAGGCTGATTAATAACTGGAAAGCAGCATCATCGTTATGAAGCTGTTTATCCGAGAACATCTCGCTTTGACGTGCTGGGTGGTAGCGATGATGCTGACTGTGGTAGCGGTCTTCTGGTACGATGGATACGATCATTGGAAGACGGCCCTGTACGCTGTGGGACTAGGATTGTTTCTGTATGCCGGGTATCTGGTGTATCGCTACATGTCACACCGAGCTTTTTACAGCCGGATGACACAGCCGGTGAATTCGCTAAATGAATTGGTAGCGTTACATGAAACAGCGCCGCTATCAGCCTCCTTGGAGAAACTGCTGGATTCCCAGTATGGGCAGTATCACGCACATTTGAGCCGTCTGGAACAGAAGCAGCAGGAATATCTTACGTTTATGAACCAGTGGGTACACCAGATGAAAACACCGTTATCTGTCATTGAGCTGACGGTGGAAGAGCAGGAGGACGATGATGCTCGTTTTCGCAGTATTCGTGAGGAAGCAGATCAGATGCGCCGGGGATTGGAAACGGTTCTATATGTCGCAAGGCTGGATACCTTCGAGCAGGACTTCAGCGTTGAGCCGGTTGAACTCCGGGCGGTAGGTGAAGAAGCGATCCATGAGTTGAAACGATTTTTCATTCGCAACCATGTGTATCCCGAGATGCAGATTGATGCTTCGCTGGCGGTGCAGTCTGATGCAAAATGGCTTCGATTTGTGCTGGTACAAGTGTTATCCAATGCTATTAAATATGCAGCAGGCAGTGAACAGAAAGTGCATCTTCGCGCCTACAGAGCGGAGTACAACATTGTACTGGAAGTTCAGGATCATGGGATTGGCATCCCCAAATCGGACCTCAATCGGGTGTTCAGACCTTTTTTCACCGGGGAGAACGGAAGGCATTTTAAGGAATCTACAGGCATGGGGCTGTACATCGCGAAAGAAGTGCTGACACGTATGAATCATCAGATTGAGCTTGAATCGGTGTATGGGGAAGGAACAACCGTGCGAATCACATTTCCGACATGAACGGAAGAAATCATGAATGTCATCCTGAAGAATTATAAATGAGTTGAATATGAGCTGCATGTGAATGATCACGACGCCTTTTGCCTAGATGCGAGGAAGGCGTCTTTTTCTCGTGATTTCTGAGAGGTGCGGAACCTTACAATATTGTCACGTTGGTGAAAGGTTAACCCATAGGAGAATGAGTGGGGTTTCAGGTAGACTGAAGTCAGAAGGTTAGCTAGAAGATAAATACGAAGTAGTTAAAATGAGACGTTAATCGTTAAAGGAGTTGTACGTATGGAGATATGTTCCGTCAAACAGATCAGCAAAATTTATAAAGGGATTGTATCCTATGAAGCCTTATCAGGCATTGACCTCAGTATTCAAAAAGGAGAATTTGTCGGTATCATGGGGCCATCCGGCAGCGGCAAAACAACGCTGCTGAACATGATTTCAACGATTGATCATCCCACTTCAGGGGAACTGCAAATCGCAGGTCAGAACCCGTTTGAGCTGGATTCGGATCAGCTGGCTTTGTTCCGTCGCAGAGAGCTGGGCTTTGTCTTTCAATCGTTCAACCTGCTCAATACATTGACGGTAAAGGAAAATATTGTGCTGCCTTTGACTCTGGATGGCGTTTCAGTTCAAGAGATGAACGAACGAGCAGCAGATCTGGCAGGCAAGCTGGGCATTGAAAGTATTCTGAACAAACGCACGTATGAAATTTCGGGAGGTCAGGCGCAGCGAACAGCGATTGCCCGGGCTTTGATCCATTCTCCCAAGCTGATTCTAGCGGATGAGCCGACAGGCAATCTGGATTCCAAGGCAGCCAAGGATGTGATGGAGATTCTCGAAAAGCGCAATCGAGAGGATCAAGCGACGATGCTGCTCGTAACCCATGATGCTGTGGCAGCCAGTTTCTGCAGCCGAGTGGTCTTCATTAAGGATGGTCAGTTATATAACGAAATTCATTACGGTGATAATCGGGCGGCCTTCTATCAGAAAATTATTAATGTATTATCCCTGATGGGAGGCTCCGGACATGAATTTTCGCCAGTTCGCCATTAATAACGTTGTTCGAAACAAACGGATTTATCTGGCTCATTTTCTAAGCAGCACATTCTCGGTCATGATCTTTTTTATCTATGCCCTGCTGCTGTTTCATCCAGACTTAAAAGATGGTTTGAAAGGTTCGTCACAGACGGTGACGGTGCTTGCCAACCAGGGACTGATGATTGCCGAAATCATTATTTTCATATTCTCTTTCCTGTTTCTGCTGTATTCGGTCGGTTCATTTCTGAAGACTCGGAAGAAGGAATTTGGTATCTTCCTGATCCTCGGCATGACTCGGAAACAGATGAACCGGCTTTTGTTTATGGAAAATATGTGTATTGGCTTAGCCTCCATCGTGGCAGGTATCGGACTTGGACTCATATTTGGTAAATTAGTTTTGCTCATTTGCGGTTCCATGCTTGCGGTGGAGAATAGTCTGAAATTTTATTTTCCTCTCAAAGGAATCCTCTTAACAGCTGGAGCGTTTCTGCTGCTCTTTGTGGTCATTGCTCTATCATCGTCATTGTTGATCCGTAAGGGAACGCTGATTGATCTCGTTAAATCAGAGGAAAAACCAAAGCCTGAACCTAAAGCATCGCGTTTGCTTTCGTTTCTCTCAGTAGTGTTGATTGGTGGAGGATATACCGGCGTATTTATTTTTGCTTGGGGTTCGTATATTTTCCCTTTGCTTTTTGGCAGTGTGCTTAGTGTTATTGCAGGTACGTATCTACTGTTTACGCAGCTTAGCGTGTATGTCATTCGGGCACTGAAAAAGAATGAAGGGTTATTTTTACGTAAAACCAATCTGCTCTTCCTGTCCGAGCTTACCTATCGCATGAAAGATAATGCCGTGATGTTTTTTATGGTCAGTGTTATCTCTGCTTCCGCGTTTACAGGCATTGGCAGCATGCTGACTATAGGTGATCCAAGGCTGTCTTCCATGACGAATCCATATGCTTTTACTTATACGAACTCAGGCTTTACGGATTCAGCGGTCATTGATCGTCAGATCCGAAAAATTGAAGAGACCCTGGTTAATCGCGAAGTTCCATATGTGAAAGGTAGTTATCAGCCACTCTATGAGAACAATAACAACTATATCGTAAAACTCAGTGAATATAACCGACTCGCCAAAGCACTTGGTTATGAAGAACGGGTACTGGATCGCAATGATCTGGCGTTTAATACAGCACCCAATATTACAGCACGCAATAAACTGTTAGATACGAAAGAGGACAGTTACCCATACTCCGCTGACTTGTATGTTGGTGAACAGCAGCATATACAAGTGCAAATGCTGCCACCGGCAGCCGATATCGTGTTTCCGATGGATGGTGAGGCGGGCGTCTACGTTGTTTCTGATGACCTGTATTCCAAGATTCGAGAAGCATACATTGCAGAGATTAAGATGGATATTGATTTTTACTCCGATCAGACGACGTTTTTTGTGGTAAAAGACTGGATGTCGACGCGCAGTTTTGCTCCGGAATTGCTGGAGACGATTGAGAAAGACCGCCCGGAGAAGGGATATGTTCAGTTCAATTCTCTTGTCGTGGACTGGCTGAATAATAAACAAACCAATGGCATTATTCTCATCGTAAGTGGATTGATCGGTATCGTATTCTTCACCTTCGCGGCGAGTTTCACCTATTTCAGGCTGTATGCAGATTTGGAGCGAGATGAGGCACAGTATCGCATGATTGGGAAAATGGGACTCAGCCGCCCGGAACTTCGCAAAATCGTAACAAGACAGCTGCTGCTTATGTTTTTCCTGCCGCTTCTGGTAGCATTAATTCACAGCACGGTGGCATTTACGGCGCTCTATCAGTTGGTTCAGTTCTCCGTTCTGGAGCACAGCCTTCGTATCTTCATGGTGTTTGTCTCGATGCAGATTGTATTCTTTGCACTGGTACGTTGGCGTTATCTGCGTCATATGTATTCAAAGCTGGTGTAAATGAGCAGTGCACATAATATACTTCACCGCTTTTATCAGCCTTGGCCGGGAGGTCAGGGCTTTTTCTTTTTTAGGTAAGATCGAAATAAGGAAGATATAAGCAGCACATAAGATAGAAGGAATAGTAGGAATGAAGGGAGTTGTTATATAGTAATAATAAATAGACACAAGATAGAAGCAGAATAAAGAATGGCGATGTGGAGGGGAAATTATTGTTTAAAGGCAGCTCGTTTGTCCGGTTTAGTATTGCACTGGCCCTAATTTTGGTTAATATCTATTTATTATCACGTGTGAGCTTTATCTTTCAGCCGCTTGTCACAATGGTTACGGTGATTACCGTGCCGATGATGCTGTCCGTATTCTTTTATTACCTGCTGCGGCCGCTCGTGAAAACGATGGAGCAGTTAAAATATTTGAATCGCACACTGAGCATTTTGCTGATTTACGTCGTGGCTCTTGCACTGGGCGTCCTGTTTATTGTAGGGTTGTGGCCATCGCTGCGTGAGCAGCTGGTTAATCTGGTAGAGAATGCCCCCAATCTGCTGAACTCACTCAGTCTGCAGCTAAGAGAACTGGAGCAGAACGGAGCGATTCAGGCGCTGTTCCCGAACGATACGACACCATTATCACAGGTTACAGAGTACATCAATAAAGGTTTTACGTTTGTAACCAATTATGTGAGCGGACTGATCTCGCTCATTTCCGGTTTTGCAATCATCCTGTTTACATTTCCGATCATTCTCTTTTATATGCTGAAACAGGACAAGCTGTTTGGACGTAAACTGGTGAACATTGCCCCTAAACGTTTCCAGAAGGACAGCCGTGAAGTGGTGCTTGAGATCGATCAGGCTTTAAGTGGATTTATTGTAGGTAGAGTATTAGTCAATCTTGCTCTTGGAGTGCTGATGTATATTGGTTTTCTGCTCATTGGCCTTCCGTATGCGCTGCTGTTGACCGTGGTGGCGGTGGTCATGAACTTTGTACCTTTCATCGGAGCCATTGTGTCTTCCATTCCTATCGTGATTATGGGGCTGGTCGTATCACCATCGGTTGCCATCTGGTCACTGGTTATCATTCTCGTATCCCAGCAGATTCAAGATAATCTCGTTGCGCCGTACGTATTCGGAAAAAAGCTGGATATCCACCCGCTGACGACCATTATACTTGTCCTCGGTGCCGGGGATCTGGGCGGAATTATCGGTATTCTCGTTATTATTCCAGTGTATATGATTGTAAAAATATTGCTGGTTCGAATCTATCAGATGTTCTTCAAAGAGAAGTGGCAGAACGCCTAACTCCCTTCGCTAACGCACTTAGAGTGCAGAAATGTAACTGTGCGTAAACCGTGGTAGAATAGAAGGGATAACATCCATACTTAGAACATCCCCAAAAAAAGATCATAAGGAGAGGAACTTATGTCTGAAATGATTGAGAAAAAAGTACCGGAAGCAGAATATATTGCACCTCCAGCGGTTCAGTTAGGGACAATCCATATTTCCAATGACGTCGTGTCTAAACTTGTAGGTATGGCAGCACAAACGACTCAAGGTGTGTCGTCCATGTCGGTCGGATTGACGGAAGGGCTTGCCAAGAGCATTAGCGGCAAAAGTCTGCAAAAAGGAATCGACGTTCATATTCAAAATGATGAAGCGTCGATTCAGCTGCGCATTAATGTGCAGTACGGACGCAAAATGCACGAGGTCTGCCAGGAACTGCAGCATAATGTACAGCAGGCGGTGGAGCAGATGGCAGGCGTAATCGTAAAAGAAGTTAAAGTGCAGGTTGTAGGCATTGCCATGCCTGAAAACGTGTAATTTTCACCGAGATTCTATCCAATTTCATATCATGATAGACAGCATCTTCCTGTATAGCGTTTACGGAGAAGGTGCTGTTTTGTTTTTACGATAATAGGTTGGAGCCTCACCCATTACTTTTTTGAACATTTTGGAGAAAAGAAGCTGGTCTGAATAACCGACGGAACGCGCGATATCGCCGATGCTCAGGTTAAGATCCATCGTCAGTTCGGCTGCCCTGCGCATACGGTAATGGACGAGATAAGATTGGATGCTGCTTCCGATCTGCTCTTTGAAGAGTGAGCACAGATAGCTGCGCTGCAGCCCGACATGGGAAGCAATGGACTGAACGGTAACGGCGTTAGCATAATTCATTTCGATAAAATCAATGACCTGCGTAACATACGTTTCTTTACCATAATCTACGGCAGGCTGCAGGTTCTCGGCATGAGCATGATCAATCAGAATCGCGAAAAATTGATACAGCCACCCCGTCATACTGATCTCCCAGCCTTTGTGTGCAGTTCGGGAATGAACAATCCGGTGCAGACATGAGCGCATCTCATCGTCTTCATCACCGAGATCAAAGACAGGATGCAGCTCAGACATACCGGCCTGCTGTAAAAAGGAAGCACTGTGGGTACCCTGAAATGCAACCCAGCTGTATTCCCAGGGATCATGCAGATCTGCTTTGTAATGTACAACGGAGTGAGGAACGATGAGGAAGCCTTGACCTTTGTGCAGATGATACGTCCTGCCCGAAACTTCAAAAGTACCCTTGCCCTGCAGCACATAATGAATTTTATAGTAGTCTCTCATCGCCGGGCCAAAATGGTGTCCAGGTGTACAGGCCTCTGTGCCATAATGAAGGAGCTGCAGCTCCTGAGAATGATTGTTTTTGAACATATACGTAATCACGGCGTTCACCTCTGTGTTAGTTGGTCAATTCTTGCATTTTAACATATCTAAGGTTTGAAATGGTACTTTATTTCAAATGTGAATGAGATCATAACAATCATTGTTCCATATCATTATAGTGATAAACCATACCGTTCTGACAGGATAATGACTAAGATGAAAGGGAGTTATGGCTTGACCAACCTTACAGAAAAGAGTGAATAAGAATGCCTTATATTGCGAATGAACAACGATATGATGACATGAACTATGTACGTTCCGGTAAATCCGGCATTAAACTGCCGCAGATTGCACTCGGGTTATGGCAGAATTTTGGCGGCAACCGGACGCAGGATGTACAGGAAGAGATGATTTTACGTGCGTTCGATCTTGGAATCACCCATTTTGATCTTGCCAATAATTACGGACCACCCCCGGGATCGGCAGAAGAGAACTTTGGTGTGATCTATCACAAACATCTGCGTCCCTACCGGGATGAGCTGCTGATCTCCTCCAAGGCGGGATATCATATGTGGAACGGTCCATACGGGGAGTGGGGTTCCCGCAAAAACCTGATCGCCAGTCTTGATCAAAGCCTGCGCCGAATGGGACTGGACTATGTGGACATTTTCTATCATCACCGCCCAGACCCCGATACACCGCTGGAAGAGACGATGATGGCGCTTGATCACATCGTACGTCAAGGAAAAGCGCTCTATGTGGGCTTGTCCAACTATAATGCACAACAGACCCAGGAAGCAGTGACTATTTTGCGTCGACTCGGAACACCTTGTCTGGTTCATCAGCCAAACTACTCGATGTTAAACCGCTGGATTGAGGATGGGCTGCAGGATGTACTGGATGAGCAGGGTGTGGGCTCCATCGCCTTTTGCCCACTCGGTCGCGGTCAATTAACCAATAAATATGTGGACAAAATTAAAGCGGAACGCAGCAATCCAACCGGAACGCTGAAAAAAGAGTCTTATACCGATGAACGCATTGCTAAATTTGAAGCGCTGCAAGCGATAGCGGAGCGGAGAAACCAGACCCTTTCCCAGCTTGCACTCAACTGGGTATTACGCGGTAACCGGGTTACGTCTGCATTAATCGGAGCCAGCAGGGTATCCCAGATCGAAGAGAATGCTGCTGCGCTTAAAGCTCCTGAACTCACAGCGGCAGAGCTGAGTGAGATCGATTCCATCTTGGATGGAATTGGAAATTATCCTTGGTGAATGTCATAACAAGTATAACGAGTACCTTTTCTCTATGGAGAAGAGGTGCTTTTTGTATGGTGCGGGGGGAGGAAACTGGCATAAGCGTCAGTCTAACGTTTATACTGGAATAATTCGTTATGGGAGCAGCAGGAAGAGAAAGGGGAATGTCTTATGGAATTTTATCGATTTGATCAAGAGGTTGGCATGCAGATTACGAAATTTGACTCCAACTTTGTGATGTCCCGCCTCATTCAAACCAGCAAAGATGCACATATAGGCTGCATGCATTTACCGGCTAATGGTGTTGTCGGGTATCATCAGGCAGTTTCACCGCAGCTCATGATCATTATGTCAGGGGAGGGTCAAGTCAGAAGCGGGAACGGAAATGAGGTTCGTGTGAAAGCGGGAGAGGCTGTTTTCTGGGCAAAAGGAGAATGGCATGAAACCAAAACGGCAGCTGGCTTGACGGCGATTGTGATAGAGAGCGATGAATTAACGCCTGCGGTACACATGCCTGTGAGAGAACCAATTTCTGAATGAGCGGAGGGTTTTGGTGTTCGATTTTGGAGGATACTTCTAAAAAGACGTGAATGACCAAAACGGAGAAGCGGTGTGTGAATAAAGCGTTCTCTTATATTCTTTACAAAAAAGTGCGCTGTTCATAGTACCTGGTCCTAGGATTTGATGTATAATATAATGACGCTGTATAAGTTGAACTATTTTTAGACAAAGAAACGACGAGGACAGAAAAAAGCTGAAAAAGCAAAGCGTTCGCCTGAAAGCTTTCTAAAAAAAGCGAAGTGTCCGTGTAAACCATCTTTGGTTCAATTTGTATATATTTGAATGATAAAGGAGAGGCTCCATGTGAATTTTGAACAGTGGATTGCGCCTGAAACCTATAACTTGACATCCGAGATGGAGAATCACCCGTCAGATCGGATTGCACTTAGATGGCTCAGCGATCAACAGGAAGTGGAAGAGATTACGTATGGTGATTTATTGAAGCAGGCCAACCGTCTGGCCGGAGGCCTGCGTGAGCTTGGACTGGTGAAAGGTGATCGGGTGCTGGTCATGGTACCACGCCGAATTATTGCCTATGTCATATACATTGCTTGTCTGAAACTTGGCATCTCGGTGATCCCATCTTCGGAGATGCTGCGTGCAAAAGATTTGGAGTATCGTCTGCGGCATTCCTCAGCAAAGGCTGTAATCGTATGGTCCGAGACAACATCCGAAGTGGAAAAAATGAATGCCGACTTACCAGCGCTTGCTTATCGTATCGTGGCATCACCTGACGGTGACCATACCGTGCCGGGTGAAGGCTGGGTTAACGTACATCAATTGATGCAGAATCAGCCGGAAGAAATGGCCGCCGTACAGACGCATCGCGATGATATGGCGATTTTGGCTTATACCTCCGGAACAACGGGAAATCCCAAAGGAGTCGTACACAGCCACGGCTGGGGCTATGCTCATCTGCGCATTGCATCGTCGTTATGGCTGGATATTCAGCCTTCGGATACGGTTTGGGCAACCGCAGCGCCTGGGTGGCAAAAATGGATCTGGAGTCCGTTCCTGTCCGTACTCGGAAGAGGCGCAACAGGCCTCGTATACAACGGCTCATTCCAGCCTAGACGTTATCTGGAGTTGATGCAGGAGCATCACATTAACGTGCTCTGCTGCACGCCAACCGAATACCGCCTGATGGCCAAAACGGATGATCTTGGCCGCTATGATTTATCCCGTCTGCGCAGCGCAGTATCTGCCGGCGAACCGCTGAATCAGGAAGTCATCGAGATCTTCCAGCGCCATTTCGATCTGACCATCCGGGATGGATACGGTCAGACGGAAAGCACACTGCTGATCGGCAGTTTGAAGGATGCACCTGTACGCATTGGTTCCATGGGACAGTCCATTACTCCGGGACTCATCGAGATCATCGGTGAAGATGGACAACCGCTGCCTACCGGCGAAGTGGGTGACATTGCTGTGCATCAGGATATGCCGGCCTTGTTCCGTGCGTATTATGAAGATGAAGGACGTAAGGAAGCGAATCAGCGTGGAGAATATTTTGTCACAGGTGACCGGGCGAGCAAAGATGAGGAAGGTTACTTCTGGTTTGAAGGGCGGAGTGACGATATCATCATCAGCTCGGGATATACAATTGGTCCGTTTGAGGTAGAGGAAGCACTCATGAAACATGCCAGTGTGAAGGAATGTGCTGTCGTTGCAAGCCCGGATGAAATTCGGGGTAATGTGGTCAAAGCGTTTGTGGTGCTGCGAGATGCATCGCAGGCTTCCACCGAACTGGCGCATGAGCTGCAGAGACATGTAAAGGAATGGACAGCCCCTTATAAATACCCGCGCAAAATTGAATTTGTGACGGATCTGCCAAAAACGAATTCGGGCAAAATTCGCCGGATCGAACTGCGTGAGCAGGAAAAACGCAGCAGGTAGTTCACATCGTGTGGATCTCTGGAGTACAGCCAAACTAAATCTAATCGAAGCAGGAGTTGATATTCACATGAGTTCATTTGAGCAGTCTTTTGCAAAATCGTTGGAACAATATGCTGAACTGGTAGTTAAAGTCGGAGTAAACATTCAAAAGGGACAAGACCTGCTGGTGACAGCCCCAATCGAAACGCTGGAGTTTACCCGTCTGATCGTTGAAAAAGCTTATGCAGCCGGGGCCCATTATGTACAAGTGGATTTCGAGGACGATCACATTACACGCAGCCGGTTTGAGCATGGATCGGACGATAGTTTTGACTATTATCCGGCATGGAAAGGGGACATGATGGAACGGTTCGCTGAAGCCGGGGGAGCGACACTGACCATTAAAGTACCAGACCCGGATCTGTATAACGGGATTGAAGCGGCTAAGGTATCGCGTGCAACGAAAGCAGCGGCGGAAGCGCGTAAAGGATATTCCAAGTACACCCGTAACCATGAAATTAGCTGGTGTCTGATCAAGGCCCCAACGAAAGCATGGGCAAATAAAGTATTTGCCGATATTCCTGAGAAGGATCGTATTAACGTTATGTGGGATACGATCTTCAAGATGAATCGTGTGGATGGCGGCGATGCCGTACAGAACTGGAGAGATCATCTTGAGACGCTGAATAAGATGAGTGAAGTGCTGAATGAGAAAAATTACAAGAGCCTGCACTATCGTGCACCTGGTACCGATCTGAAGATTGAACTGGTTAATGATCATATCTGGGGCGGCGGTGGCAGCGAAAACAAACAAGGGGTCTACACCGTAGCCAATATGCCGACAGAAGAAGTGTTCACGATGCCTAAGCGCAGCGGTGTGAACGGGTATGTGAGCAGTACGATGCCGCTGAACCTGAATGGACAGTTGGTAGACCAGATGCGTATCACATTTAAAGAGGGTCAGGTTGTTGCGTATACAGCGGCTTCTGGCGAGGAGCACTTGAAAAATCTTTTTGCGACAGATGAAGGTGCTCGTTATCTGGGAGAAGTGGCGCTTGTACCCCATAATTCCCCAATCTCGAATCTGAACCGTATTTTCTACAATACCGGCATTGATGAAAATGCATCCTGCCATCTGGCGGTTGGAAGTGCATATCCGTTCAATATGAAAAATGGCACAACGATGTCGAATGAAGAGCTGTTGAAACATGAATGCAATGTCAGTCTTACACATGTTGATTTTATGATCGGTTCCGCTGAATTGGACATCGACGGAGAGTTGCAGGACGGTACGATTGAACCTGTATTCCGTAAAGGAAACTGGGCATTTTAATTGAGTTTATGAAGAAATTGAAGTTGGTAAGAAAGACACGAACGATAAATTATAAAGTTGAATGGTACCTGTTAAAAAGGTATGATATGAACCTATGATTTGAACCGACGAAAAGTGACTTCGATCTCGAAGTCACTTTTTTTCTCAATCCAGAAGCAGGGGCATTGGATGAGATCATTCTGTTTTTGGGGATAAAGGCCATTTTCAGAGTTTGAAAAATCGCTTTATTGGGTTGTTACAGGAACACAAAGCTCGCATAAATGCTGATTCAGGAGCCGCGGACGATATCTTTCAATAACCGGTTTATCATCCATGCGATAGCCTTCTGCCTGTAATCGCGGAATCATATCGTTCCAGGCATTTTGTATGCCCTCGGCCGTATGCGGAACTGTGAAAATGAGATAGCTTCCTCCCCGAAACCTGCCGACGTTAATCTCAAAGCCAGTATCCTTGCTGTTATCCTTATCTAGATGAAAATGATCCTCAATCACGATACACGCATCGTATCTGCAGAGCTGGGGCAGGACTGCTGCTGGATGATCCTGAGGAATACCGAACAAAACAGCATCTTCATTCAGCAGCTTGTTCTGGTCCGCCCATTGTTTCAGCTTTTCCATGGTCTGAATGTTGGAGGGTCCATAAGGTCCAGTTTGGCGAACATAAGCCATTCTAGCGGGTTGAATCTGCTCCAGATATACATTTTTCTTATCCATGATCATCATCCTTTTCAAGTATAATGCCTACCTCAAGCATGCTAACATGTTATAAAAAAAATTGCATAATCTTTTTCATGAAAAGGTGGTAACCCCGCTGCATTATGCAGTCGCAGCACCGAAATGATAGCGCGGTCTCATTGAAAAGCTTCGCTGGAACTCATAGAATAATATGGATAGATTGCATATGCTGGAAACTCACAAGTAAGCATTAAGAGAGGAGATTCGGACATGAGTATAGATATAACGAATGCTTTTACGGACGAACTTTTCAGACAATACATAGTAGAGCATTTTTGTGATCAACGAGGATATATTCTGGAACAGGATGTAGGTGGAGTAGAGACACTGCAGCTCCCAAAAATCGGCATAAAGAGCCTTCAAGGGATTGAATATTTCAGGGAGCTTCGGCTGCTGGATTGTGCATATAACGCGCTGACCAACCTGCAGATTGAACATAATCTGAAGTTGAGAACGTTATTATGCAGAGAAAATCAGCTTCTTGAGCTGCAGCTTCATGCGAATACGGAGCTGGAGACACTTGATTGCAGCTTCAATCGCCTGCGCAAACTTGACGTATCCCATAATCACAGGCTTGTATCGATTGAATGCCAGTGGAATCTGTTATCCGAACTGAAAGTCGGTCATCTAACCTATTTAGAGAAACTTGCCTGCAGTTACAATACGCTTTTCTCGCTGGATACGGCTGATCATAACCAGCTGTTTCATCTGGACTGTGCCAACAATGACCTTATCCAGCTGGATGTGACAGGCTGCCCGGCTCTGATCGAACTTCGCTGTCATCACAACCATCTCAAAAGCTTGGACCTTCAGTCCAATATTAGGCTGGAGAGTGTGCGCTGTTTCCATAATCATATCCGTGAACTGCATCTTCATCCCCTTACGGAGCTGGTGGAGCTGTATTGTTCCGAAAATAAACTGAAGTCGCTGGATGTAAGCCGGAATGCCAAGCTGAAGCACATCCAGTATGGAGATAATCTAATCGTTGAACCCGCTCATGAAGTTCCGGGTATGGGAACGTTTGAATATGACAGTGAAACGACACTTTATTACATGAACATGAACCTGCAGCATGAGAAGAGAGAGCTGCGGATCAACGTTCAGATCTCAACGAAGTCAGGCATGCAGGCTGTATCTCCTTACCTTGAAGCTGCCTGGACACAGTGGGACCATTTATGTGAACGTGCACTTCATGTTATTGCCGAGGCTAATCCTGAGGAGGATGTAAGTGAATTGCTCTTGGCTGATGCGGCATTTGAAGCCGATGGCAGCCTAAAGCTCGGGTTTGATGCAGGGGACACGCCAGCCGGACAGCTCTATATCTACGCTGCATTTGATAACAATCTTCACATTTCGGATGAATTGATCTATGAAATGTATTGAAGTGCATGCAGTGATGCATGATTGAGAAGACGTGATTAAGCAGCTGAGAATGCGCAGAGAGAATTCATGATAAATAAACCGAATTATGCAGACGGTTTATTCATGAAGAGCATTCGGGACCATTCCGTGGGCAACCTGCTGCTGTTAATGACAAAAAGCCACGGATTCGTGGCTTTTTAAGAACTGTCTTATTGAAGATGATGCGATAATAAATTATTCGGCGTTCATTTTATTAAAGCTGACATATTCGTGAATAGGCTTGCGATATCCGCGAGGGCGCTGTTTGGATTCAGACTTTTTGCCGATTGTAATCAGCATGGCAGGTACGTAGTGGTCTGGAATGTTGAGGCTCTGCTGCAGCTCTTCCGCATCAAATCCGATCATCGGGCACGTATCCCAGCCGCGGTCCTGTGCAATCAGCATGAACTGCATCGCTGACAGGCTGGCGTTACGAATCGCATCCTCGCGTTGGAAAAAGCGGCCGCGAGTTTCGTAAAATTCAGCAACACTCTGTGATTCCTGCTCATATTGAAAAGGCGTCAGTGCTCCCAGGTTAAGCAGTCCCTCGTTAATGGTCCGAATATGATGGTGTGCGTGAACATCACCCAGCACTACGATGACTGCGGATGCTGTTTTCACTTTATACTGCTGCGAAGCTTCATATATCTTCTCTTTTTGCGTGTCATCGGTTAAAACAAGATAATGGGTATGCTGCAGATTAAATGCGGACGGGGCAAATTTGTTTAAGGCAAACATCTCTTCCAGTTCTGATTCCGAAATTTCAATTCCTTCTTCAAAAATAACAGCCGATCTGCGGTTCTTAATCAAATGGTCTAATTCGCTCATGGATGTGTACCTCACTTATGTATAGTTTGCCTGCTTATAAAGTGAATATAGCATACTTGGTTACTTTATGTAAGTATTATTTTTGAATAAGACAAGATATGCTCGCCATACGCTAGTAGAAAACAGCAGAGGTGAGCTATGATATCATTCATCCGCAGATTAAAATCAGCACGCCACCATCATGAATTTCGAGTATATGTCTTTGAATCCTCTTCGCTCAAAAGGTTTGTAGTGGTGGAAATCATACTGGGGTATCTTGTATACGAAATAGCCCTTTATCTGTGTCACAATGATTTATTGGCAGGAGCAAGCTCTTGGGCAGGTACTGAAGGTGTGAAACGGCTGCCGCTTTTGTTTCGGCGTATTGTGGGAGTTTGAGTAGAGTAACGGTGTATAAGCTTTCAACTGCGATCCAGGAAAGACATGTCTGGAATACATTTGCAGCGTAAGAGTGCAAACAGACTTTATATCGAGTAGACTCGCGGAGTCATTGAAGCACTTGATATGAGAAGGAGCAAAACATGCCCCTTCTCGTGGTTCCTTTTACCGATACAAAGTGCATCAGCTTCAAGTGCAGCCCAAATGGCTTACAGAAAAAACATAGATTTGAACAAAGCATCAATACCGTTAAATGTTTATTTAGCACGCTCCAGATATTGTTCTAAGGTGAGCTTCTGGTTGGTGATCTCACCAGCAATATATACACCCACGTAACGAACATGCCACGGTTCATAAGAATAGCCGGTTAGTTTCTCCTGGTCTTTGCCGTAACGGATAATAAAACCGTATTTGTGGGCATTGGCTTTCAGCCATTTGCCTTCCTTGGTGTTTCCAAAGCTTTGCTGCAGATCATAACCAGCCGAAGCGCTGGAAATATCCATAGCAAGTCCGGTCTGATGTTCGCTCTGTCCCGGGCGGGCACTCGTTTTGTTAGCAGCTGCTTCGCCTTTGATGCTCGCATTCCGGTCAAAGATCGATTTTTGGGTTGCGTACGAACGATAGCCGGAGACGGCTTTGATATCGATACCGTCTTTTTTGGCTGCAGCAAACAATTTCTCAATGGCGGATGCTGCCACTTTGCGCATTTGCTTTTTCGGGCTGGAGCCGGAGAAGCTGAACGGGATGTTAGGAACAACCAGATCTTTCGGTTCATATGTGGATGGCAGGTTCCGCTTTTTATTGACGAGCACAACCGTGCTGGAGAGATTTGTCACCGTCGCTAAGCCTTTGCTCGGGGTCGTTATGGTACGGCTTGGTGCATTATCCTGCAGGAAACGGGAGAAACTTGAGCTTGCCGCAGAAGCGGGTGGGTTGAGCACTTGGCTAATAGGCAGCCCAGTAAAGGCTGTGCCTGCAAGCACCGAACTGAGAAGAAGTGTTGATATAATCGATTTGCGAGTAAAGGATGGCATTATGGAAGTTCCTCCTTGGAATATATGAATCTATAAACCAAGTATACTTGAGGAATATATCCATAGGTTCTCCAAATGTTTCCGACTTGTAAACAAAGTTAGCGAGAATCTCTTTTTCTCATATAGCGGCGCTGTTCAACTGGGCCGGAGTAGAAGCCAAAAAGAAAGTGGGAGTGAAGCACAAAGAGTAAAGTCGCAGTGTAATTTCTCACCGCGTGCAGCTCCCGGCACGCGGTGCCTGTTTCATGACAAGAGTGGACTTACAAAGGGCTTACAAGTTACAAGCGTTGGATGCACTCGGGGTCCCGACGGCTGCCTTGCGTGCATCACGGAGGCGGAGGTTGCTGCTGATTACACCGGAATCACTGCTCAGCACGAAAGCAGGGTAGTTTTCTTGTGCGTCGAGCTTCATGTTGGGTTCCAGATTGAGCTGGTGTTTGGGATCTACATAGAATGGAACAAGGTTGGTTTCAATCTGTTCATCGAGCGCGGCAGGTTCGTCTGCAATGAGTAACACGACAACACCGTTACAGCCGCAGCCTTCCATATCATAAAATACTTTGAAATAACCGGGCTGATCGTTCAGACTTTTCGTCAAACGTTGTGCTGCCAGATCAGTAATTTGAATATGCATAGGGCTACACTCCTCTATTAAATAAACTCTTGGCGAATGAAAAAAATGTACTGTGCTTCTTATGCCATTATACCACTTTGTCGAAAATTAAATCATGTCTTATACTTATGAATGTACATATACATAGGCTTCACGATTCTCGATTGATGCTTATCAGGATGCTTGAACAAGGGATGATTCCGGTAAGGAGCCGCAGTTAAAAGACACGAGGTAAATATACAGCAGATGTCGAATAGGTAATTATGCTATAGAAGAAAGGGTTGAAGAACACCATGTCATCGAATTTCGTGCAGCTTCACGAAGGAAAATGGACAACTGAGCCTGTTCATACCAAGCTTGACGGGGAACGATTCATTGTACAAGCGCAGGAGGGCAGCGATTTCTGGGAGGAAACGTTCTATGGCTTCTGCCATCGAAATGGACATGCCATGCTTGCTCCTTGGGACGGTAGGGAAGCGGTTGAAGTGTCGTTTGATCTGAGTTCATTTACGGAATTGTACGATCAAGCAGGGTTAATGCTGTGGCATGGAGAGAATCAGTGGATCAAAGCCGGGGTTGAAGTCAATGATGGCGTTGTACATGTCGGTGCTGTTGTAACCGATCAGTACTCGGATTGGTCGCTTTCACCTGTGCCGGAGTGGGGAGGACGAATGGTTACAATTCGTGCGTCATACCATGAAGAGTCCGTTGTCATTCGTGCGCGTACTGACGAGCATCCATGGCGGACCATCCGGGTAGCCAGATTCGCTTATCCTTCCGACAAACACGCAGGCCCGTTCCTGTGTGCTCCCAAGCGGTCAGGGTTTGAGGTTGCTTTTACAAAATGGGCCTATACCGCTCCGGATGTGGACCTGCATACCGATCCACCCATTAACGATTAAAGACTGGACGAGCATTCTTGATTTTGAAGAATATCAGCAGATAGGTATACACCATGTTTGAAAACTTAACGGTATGTATAACAGAAGAAGCAGACTTCCTAAGAGGAATCTGCTTCTTCTGTTTTTTTCTTCTTCGTATAAGCTGCTCGTAAGTATCAACATCAGAAACAATCTTTTAAGCTCACAAGTTCATTTTCATAGATATTTGCTTGCGAGACCATAGATATTTACGTGCGTTTCCATGGATATTCACTATCTAACGCGTGAAAGTATTATGTGTAATTCCAACCTGCAGCGCGATCGGGGTAACTAACTATGAAGATGTTATTAGTTTGGCTTCTGTTCAGCATCTAAATGAATGAACCTTCGAATACCATTTTCACTGCAGCCTGTCATTTAGTCTCGGTATCTTCTTTATCGGTTGTCTCTTCGGTCCGGTTCTCTTCATTCTCCTGCATCTCGCGCATCCGCTCTTCATAATCATCGAGGAACCACAGCGGGTCCATGTTGTCTTCCTCGCCATTATAGTTAATGAGGATTTCCTCGCCAGCTTTGATGTCTTTGTATGCGTAGAAATCAAAGGTGTGATTCTCAAAGTTAATATCGTATGTGGCGTTGGGTTCATAAGAATGATTAATCAGACTGCCGTATCCCAGCAGGATGGCGGTATGATTAGCTCCGTATTCGAAGACGTAATCTTCCAGAATCGTTTTTTCAATGTGTTCGTGGTCCTCATTCGGATAAGGCACAACGGGCGCCTGATGGATCAGTTGACCTTTGGCAATATCCACTGATGCAAATACTCCGCGATTAAACTCGCCGCCATCACCCAGTTTGGACTGTTTTACTTCAATCATGACATTCACCTGATGCTCTCTCGGAGAGCTCCGTTCTATATAATGGTTATATTTCGTTTAAGGCAAAATTTTAACTCATACGCAGCGATAAGGCAACTATAACATCACTTTCATTCGCCTGCCGTATGCAGCTGCAGCATATTAGAGCATGAGTTTGAAGACACACAGGTGAATATGCATTAATTTTAAAATAGGACGTTGAGTTGTAGGGAAGATAACGCTTATAATATACAAAGAATTAAGTCTATATAGAAAAGGTGCCATGAATGAGTATATTAAATGTAGAAAAATTAAGTCACGGTTTTGGTGACCGTGCTATCTTTAACGACGTTTCATTCCGCCTGCTTAAGGGCGAGCACATTGGTCTGATCGGGGCGAATGGGGAAGGTAAATCAACCTTCATGAACATTATTACAGGCAAGCTGCAGCCGGACGAAGGTAAAGTTGAATGGTCCAAACGGATGCGTGTAGGTTACCTCGACCAGCATGCGGTGCTGAGCAAGGGACAATCGATCCGCGACGTGCTGCGCAGCGCATTCCAGTACCTGTTCGACATGGAGCAGGAAATGAACGAAATGTATGGCAAGATGGGAGACGTTACACCTGAAGAACTCGAGCAGCTGCTTGAGGATGTAGGTACAATTCAGGATACGCTCACGAACCAGGATTTTTACATGATTGATGCCAAGGTAGATGAAACCGCGCGTGGTTTGGGTTTGACCGATATCGGTCTGGACAAAGACGTTAACGACTTGAGCGGAGGACAGCGGACAAAAGTGCTGCTTGCCAAGCTTTTGCTTGAAAAACCGGACATTCTGCTCCTTGACGAGCCGACAAACTATCTGGATGAGCAGCATATTGAATGGTTGAAGCGTTATTTGCAGGAATACGAGAATGCCTTCATTCTGATCTCACACGATATTCCGTTCTTAAACAGCGTAATTAACCTCATTTACCATATGGAAAATCAGGACCTGACTCGTTATGTGGGTGACTACGATCACTTCCAGGAAGTTTACGAGATGAAGAAACAGCAGCTGGAGTCGGCGTACAAGCGTCAGCAGCAGGAGATCGCGGACCTGAAAGACTTCGTAGCGCGTAACAAAGCCAGTGTAGCTACACGGAACATGGCGATGTCCAGACAGAAAAAGCTCGACAAAATGGACGTGATCGAACTGGCCAAGGAAAAACCGAAGCCGCAGTTCAATTTCCGTGATGCAAGAACGTCCGGCAAGCTTATTTTTGAAACAAAAGGGCTTGTGATCGGGTACAACGAACCGTTGTCGAGACCCCTTGACCTTCGTATGGAGCGCGGCCAGAAAATTGCGCTTGTCGGTGCTAACGGTATCGGTAAAACGACGCTGATGCGCAGTATTCTGGGAGAGATTCAGCCTTTGGAAGGAAACGTTCAGCGCGGAGAACATCTGGAAATCGGTTATTTCCAGCAGGAAATGAAGGATGCCAATTACAATACATGTATCGAAGAAATTTGGCAGGAGTTCCCTTCCTACACCCAGTTTGAAGTACGCGCAGCCCTTGCGAAGTGCGGACTTACGACCAAACACATTGAGAGTAAAGTCGCTGTCCTCAGCGGTGGGGAAAAAGCAAAAGTGCGTCTTTGCAAGCTGATTAACAACGAAACCAATCTGCTTGTACTCGACGAGCCGACGAACCACTTGGATGTGGATGCAAAGGACGAACTGAAACGTGCGCTTCAAGCGTACAAAGGCAGCATTCTGCTGATCTCGCACGAACCGGAATTCTACCGTGATGTTGTGACGGAGACATGGAACTGTGAATCCTGGACAACCAAAGTATTCTAATGTATGCCTTAAACGCTGAAGGAAGCCAATTTTACCGAATTTTTGTTCCACGCCAGGAAGTTACCGCAGGCGTGCAGGGGCACGTCAAGGGAAAGTAACGCTGCAGGGGGCGAAAAAGGGGTAAAAGATGCACTTCAGCGTGTTTCAAGACACGCCCGCAAAACAGATTGTTTGTATAAACTCGAGAGACCGTTCGAATATTGATATGACGCGTATTTGACCTGCATTAGCGGTTGGATACGCGTTTTTTGCCACAAAATTGCGAAAGCGGGAAATAGGAAAAAAGGATGGTTGACAGTCTGATAGACAAACGATATTCTATTTTAGAAAGCGGTTACATATTTTATCCAGAAAACCTGTTATATGACATGGGCAGCTAAGAACGGTACTTCGTGACGTTGATGTTTGCACTTGGCAGAGAAGACAGGTTCTTTTTTATCCAAAAATGAAACCGATTTCATTGGAATCGTATTTTTAAGGTTCATTGGTATGATGTATTTCTTAGTGTAAAGGAGCGAATCGATATTGGATAAACTGAGAAAACCGATTGCAATTCTGTTATCCGCTGTGCTTGTATTCTCTTCAGGACCACTCATGTATCAAGACAAGGTTCACGCAGATGAAGCTCTTGTGCCCGGCTCGTGGATACAAGATGACTTTTCCGATGGCGATTATACGTCCTCACCTGGATGGCAGGTCATCTCAGGGACTTGGGAGGTAGTACCCGATCCTGCGGATGGAGGCAATCAGGTTCTTTTCCAAACCAATACAGATGAAGGATTCATAACGACGGGAGAACCTGCCGCAGACAAGACAGTATCCATGCGTTTTTACACAGGAGCGGGTGAGGGGTTTCCAGGCATTTTACCGCGATTCCAGGACCGAAATAACTACTACTATTTTCAAATGCATGTGCCCAATAACAAACTGGTTTTCAGCAAAAAGGTCAATGGCGCAGATACAGCACTGAAAACGGTGGACTATTCGTTTAGTAAAAATACTTGGTATACGCTTAAAGTGGTGCTTTCTGGCACTTCAATTCGCGGTTACATTGTGGAGAATGGAATGAACCGGCTGGTTTTTGATCTGAGCGATTCTTCGATTCCCACAGGTAAAGTCGGCATTCGGAACAAATGGCAGACCGTACATATTGATGATGTCGTGATTGCGGAACCACCGCGGACGAATGAAGTTTTGCTTACAGCTGACGGGGAGACGTCATCTTCAATATCACTGCAGTGGCCTGATATCGAAGGGGCAGCGGGGTATCATCTGTATCGATCAAGTACGCTTGAAGGAGGTTACTCTCTTGTTAGTCAACCGACATCAGCCCATTATGTGGACGAAGGATTAAGCTCGGACACCGTTTATTATTACAGACTTGCCTATGCCTATGGAGGATTAACCGAGTCCCAGTGGTCTATACCGCTGGAAGCAAGAACGACAGCACAAGCTCCGGAAGCTCCGGGTGATGTTCAGGCAGCGGCACTAACATCGAAAAGTGTTCAATTGTCCTGGAAAGCAGTAGATAAGGCGAGCGGTTATCGTATTGTTCGTGCCGAACAAGGCACAGAAGACTATGAATTAGTTTACGACGGCAGCGATGTATCTTTCACGGATCAGTCACTTGAACCTGGGAAGAGCTACAGCTATCGAGTGACCGCGTACAATGCCGCCGGGGAATCCCCATATCGTACGGCGGAAGTACAGACGTATGACGCAGACGCCCCCTCCGGATTTACAGCTGCCGCTGTGATGGATACCACGATTTCCTTGAAATGGGATGCGCTGCCCGGATCGGATGTCACCTATAAGGTGTCAAGGGCAGCAGGTACCTCAGGTACTTATCAGCAGATCTACACAGGAAGTGCAGCTGCCTTAGACGACACGGGGCTGACGATGGGCACGGGATATTTTTATACCATTCAGGCCAGCGTAGACGGAAAGGATACCCCTGTCTCCGCACCGCTGGGGATATCCACGGTGCGCACAAGCTTTACGCCTGGACAGTTGTGGCCGGATCAGAACGGCAAACCGATTGATGCTCATGGCGCAGGTTTCTTTTACGATGAACAGACAGAAAAGTACTACTGGTACGGGGAGCATCATACAGGCGGCTGGCCTGCGGTCGGCATACGCGTGTATTCTTCCAAAGACCTGCTCAACTGGACGGACGAAGGCATGGCACTGACGATGCTGCAGTCGATGGACGATTTTGATCATGATCCGCTCATTCAAGAGCTGTATGCTGGACGTGAGGATCGTGTGGACATCTGGGCAGATATTCGCAAAGGACGGATCATCGAGCGCCCGAAGGTCATCTACAACGACATAACAAAAAAGTATGTCATGTGGGCCCATATGGACGGAGATAAAGACCCTTATAACAATAATGCCAACTATGGTAAAGCCAAGGCAGGTTATGCCATCAGTGACTCACCAACAGGACCATTTGTGTATCAGAAAAGTTATCGGATGGACCTGGCCCCCGAAGGGGAGAAGGATTATTTCCCGAATGACCGGGGTATGGCCCGTGACATGACACTATTCAAGGACGAAGACGGAACCGCTTATCTGATCTACTCCAGCGAGGAAAATCTGACGCTGTACATTTCGAGGCTCACCGAGGATTACAGTGACGTTACAGGCTGGCACAAGGAAGGGCGTACGGACGATAAAGGAAACCCGGTTCGTGATACGGTGTATCAGGCAGAATACGGTGTAGACTATGTTCGGGTATTTCCAGGTGGACAGCGTGAAGCACCGGCCATGTTCAAATACCAGGGTAAATACTACATCTTAACTTCAGGGGCTTCTGGCTGGGCTCCCAACGAGAATAAAGTTACGGTTGCGGACCATATTTTTGGGCCTTGGTCGACCATGACGAATCCGTTTGTGCGCACGCTGCCGAGTGATCCTGATCCTGGCAAAGCTTTTGGTACACAGACGACTGCAGTTATTCCGGTTGATCCGGAAAAGGGCAAGTTTATATACGTGGGCGATACCTGGACCGGAGGAAACTTTGCTAACGATGGGGCCAAGTACGTGTTTTTGCCGATCGAATTTGGCATAGGATCAGATATTGCGATCAAGTGGTATAACAGCTGGACACCTGATCTGCTGGATTCGATGGGCAGGGTAGATATAGCGGATCAGCTGCCGGAAGCGGTGAAGCTGGGAGAAGTGCCAGCGCTGCCTTCGACAGTGAGCGTGCGTGATGGTGATCAGCTGGTATCTACGACAGCGGTGTGGACGATTGATCATCGGGCGCTGACCGCAGCTGATTTTGCCAAACCCGGGCCGCTCACGCTGCAGGTCACGACACCGGAGTATCACAATAAAACACAAGCAGTACGTGTGTTTGTCATTCCCGAGAATACATTATATTTTGTGAACAGCGGTGGATACCAGACGGCGGATTACGAGCTGATGAGTAATTATATGCAGGATTCGCTGCTGCATCCGGGAGTCGTGGATCAGATGTACGCTCCGGCTGCAGGGCGTTCATGGGGATATGTCAGCGCGGATGCACTGCCTTCCGGTACGGACGGCGGAGATATATTCTCAACCGTGCGATATCTGAATGCCGGAAATATCAGCGGCTCACCCAAAGGCAGGGATCTGACGTACAGCTTTGATGTGCCAAACGGTGAGTACGATGTGTATGCTGGATTCCATGATCCGTGGACAAATACTTCACGCCGTGCCGATTTTCTAATTAACGGCACGAATACGGGGGCGGTTACGTATACACCAGCAAGTATCAGGGCCCATAAAGGCGTAGAGGTTTCGAGTGGTAAGCTGGATCTTACGGTACGTAATACGGCATCTCAGGACCCGTTAATCAGCTGGATTATGATTGTAAAATCAAGTGAAACGTCTCCTGTGCACGGCAATGGGAGATTGCTCCGTGACAAGTAACCCGTTACAGTTTGTAAGCTAAGCTTGTACAGCCGCTGTAATGCTAAAGTGAAACCTGCGGTTTAGGCCAATCGTGCTGAATCTGCTATCGTGACCTAGGCTGTGACGAGTTAGACTGTCCGGGAAAAGTGATACATCTTGCCTCTCTTTTGCATAACAAGAACGCTGATCCATTTCTAAAAAAAGGCTTGTTTGACCTGAACTTCAGGTTAAGCAGGCTTTTTTGCTGTGTTCTGTGATGCTTCAATTATCAGAAAATAGCGATGCTTGAAAATCTACATATTGGGACGTTTTATTCCTTTATTAGAGAAACTGATAAATGGTATAAAATCATTGAAATTGACCCTCAACCCGCGGTGTGTTAGGTTCTAGAGAGAAGAAATTAATATGATCACTTTAGTAGGAATTAAAATCGAAGCAATGCGTGAGGTGGCAGATGGTGGAACTTCAAGTGACAAATAGTCCTTTTAATCAAGAGCAGGTAGATTTGCTCAATCGTCTTATTCCTACATTAACGGACGGACAGAGACTTTGGCTCAGCGGATACATTACAGCGCTTCAGGCGGGAACTGCGCAGGCAGTTCAGCCGGGGGTGACCCAACAGAATGGACAAAATGCGGCTGCGTTACCCGTAAGTGCTGCTCCTGTGTCTCGTGAGGTCACGGTACTGTACGGTTCACAGACAGGCAATTCGATTGGATTGTCCAAAAAACTTGCTAAAAAGCTGGAAGAGCAGGGACTGCAGGTAACCTTGTCATCCATGGGAGATTTTAAACCGAACGGGCTGAAAAAAATTGAAAATCTCCTGATCGTGGTCAGCACACATGGAGAAGGTGAACCGCCGGATAATGCCATTCCGTTCCATCAGTTTCTGAACAGTAAACGAGCTCCTAAGCTGGACGGACTTCGTTATTCCGTATTGGCCCTGGGCGATACCTCTTATGAATTTTTCTGTCAGACCGGTAAAGATTTTGACAAGAGGCTCCAGGAATTAGGCGGCACAGCGCTGGTTCCACGCGTAGACTGTGATGTTGATTTTGATGAACCGGCAGCAGCGTGGATGAACGATGTTCTGACTTCGCTCAGCAGCAGTACCGCTCATGCGGGTACAGTAACTAGTGAAGCGATCACGGCTGCAGTTAGCAGCGGAGAATCCGAATTCAACCGCACCAATCCTTTCAAGGCAGAGGTCCTCGAAAATCTCAATCTGAATGGTCGCGGATCAGACCGTGAGACACGTCATATTGAGCTGTCTTTGGAAGGTTCCAATCTAGATTATGAGCCGGGTGACAGCCTGGGTGTTTTTCCAGAGAATCACCCGCGTCTTGTCGATGAGCTGATTGCTGCGATGGGTTGGAATGCGGACGAACAAGTTACGGTGAACAAGAATGGAGATCAGGTATCCGTTTATGAAGCACTGCTGCGTCATTACGAAATTACAGCGGTAACGAAACCCGTGGTGGAACAGCTTGCGAAGCTAAATGAAGGGAGCGGGTTAGCGGCACTGCTGGCAGACGGCTCTGAATTTCGGAACGTTATGAACAGCTGCGATCTGCTGGATCTGGTTCAGGACTATGGACTGAAAGGTATTCCGGCAGCGCAATTTCTGACGGTTCTTCGTAAAATACCGGCACGTCTGTATTCCATTGCGAGCAGTTCCAAGTCTTACCCGGACGAGGTTCATCTGACGGTTCGAACGGTGCGTTATGAAGCACGCGGCAGACAGCGTTACGGTGTATGTTCTGTACATCTCGCCGAACGAATCGAGCCGGGTGACGCTTTGCCAATATATATTCAGCATAATCCCAATTTCAAATTACCCGAAAATCCGGATACACCGATCATTATGGTTGGACCTGGAACGGGGGTGGCCCCATTCCGCTCATTCCTTGGCGAACGGGAAGAAACGGGTGCGGAAGGCAAAACATGGCTTTTCTACGGAGATCAGCACTTCTCTACAGACTTCTTATACCAGACCGAGTGGCAGCGTTGGCTCAAAGACGGAGTCCTTACGAAGATGGATGTTGCCTTCTCCCGGGATACGGAACAGAAAGTTTACGTGCAGCATCGTATGCTGGAACACAGTAAGGAATTGTACCAATGGCTCCAGGAGGGAGCAAGCGTATATATCTGCGGCGATGAGAAAAAAATGGCTCATGATGTGCATGCTGCGCTGATTACCATTCTACAGCAGGAAGGCGGCTTGTCGCCTGAACAGGCTGCAGAATATATGACACGGCTGCAGCAGGAGAAACGTTATCAGCGGGATGTGTATTAATCCAAGGCTGAGCCGAAGGGTTATATTCCGCAGAGACGAGAGGAGAAAGCGGCATGGCTTATAACAATTTACTTAATCCGCAGCGCACCAACAGTGATGTGGAAGATATCAAGATCAAGAGCAATTATTTACGCGGAAGTCTCACCGAGACACTGGCAGATCGGATTACTGGTGCTATTCCTGAAGACGACAACCGTCTAATGAAACATCACGGCAGCTACATGCAGGATGACCGTGACCTGCGCAACGAGCGTAACAAATCCAAGTTGGAGCCTGCATATCAGTTCATGCTGCGCGTACGTGCCTCCGGGGGGATTGTAACGCCGGAGCAGTGGCTGATGATGGACCGTGTTGCTCATAAATATGCGAATCAGACGATCCGTCTGACGACTCGCCAATCGTTTCAGCTGCACGGAGTATTGAAATGGGATCTCAAAAATACGATCCGTGAAGTCAATGACTCTTTGCTCAGCACCTTGGCTGCATGTGGGGACGTTAACCGCAACGTGATGTGCAACCCGAATCCGAATCAGTCTGAAGTACATGCAGAAGTATATGAGTGGGCTTGTCAGGTGAGTAATCATCTGGACCCGCGCACTCGTGCTTACCATGAGCTGTGGCTGGATGGGGAGAAAGTGATTGACTCCCAGGAATCGGATGAAGAGGTTGAACCAATCTATGGCAAGGTTTACTTGCCGCGTAAGTTCAAAATCGGTATTGCGGTGCCTCCATCCAATGATGTAGATGTATTTTCACAGGATTTGGGCTTTATCGCAATCGTTGAGAATGGCAAACTGCAGGGTTTTAACGTATCTGTCGGCGGAGGTATGGGGATGTCTCACGGAGATTCGAAGACGTATCCTCAAGTGTCCAAAGTGATTGGTTTCTGTACGCCGGAGCAGATGATTGATGTGGCAGAAAAAACGGTCATGATTCAGCGTGACTATGGAGATCGTGCGGTTCGTAAACATGCGCGTTTTAAATACACGATCGATGATCACGGTCTGGAATGGTTCGTAAATGAGCTGACCCAGCGTCTTGGCTGGAGCCTGGAAGCAGCGCGTTCTTATCATTTCGATCATAACGGAGATCGTTATGGCTGGGTGAAAGGCAGTAACGGGAAATGGCATTACACGCTGTTTATTCAGAACGGACGGGTAAAGGATGTAGACGGTTATCCGCTGATGACAGGGCTTCGTGAAATTGCCAAAGTTCATACCGGAGATTTCCGCCTGACGGCGAACCAAAACCTGATTATTGGTAATATCAGCAGTCAGAAAAAGAAAAAGATTGAAGCATTGATGCAGCAGTATAATCTGACGGATGGGGCTCATTATTCTGCTCTCCGCAGAAGCTCCATGGCTTGTGTTGCACTCCCAACCTGTGGTCTGGCTATGGCCGAGTCTGAACGCTACCTGCCATCCTTGATTGACAAACTGGAGCCTGTATTGGATGAAGCCGGGTTGAGGGATGAAGAGATCGTCATTCGCATGACGGGCTGTCCAAATGGATGTGCCAGACCGATGCTGGCAGAGATTGCTTTTATCGGGAAAGCTCCAGGCAAGTACAATTTCTACCTCGGCGGCAGCTTCACAGGACATCGTCTGAACAAGCTGTACCGTGAAAATATCGGGGAAGATGAGATTTTGAATACACTGACACCGATGATTAACCAATATGCAAAAGAACGTAATGAAGGCGAGCATTTCGGAGACTTCGTAATCCGTGCGGGTTACGTACCTGAAGTGCTGGACGGAAGACAATTCCACGCATAATTCGAAATTTTCTAAAAGCATTCCTTTAAGGAGTGCTTTTTGTCTCGACAGAACGCGTAAAGGACGAGGGAATTATAGTGACGGCGCCTATTATTTCGTGGTTATAAACTTGTTGAACCAGACGCAACACGATATAATGACTTAGTAGAATGCAGATTACATGTTGAAAGTGAGCGGAAACGATATGGGTCGTAAATGGAATAATATTAAGGAAAAGAAAGCTTCAAAAGACGCAAATACAAGCCGGGTCTATGCCAAATTCGGCGTTGAGATCTATGTAGCAGCGAAGAAGGGCGAACCGGACCCGGAAGCGAACCGTGCGTTGAAGGTTGTTCTGGAACGTGCCAAAACGTATAACGTACCCAAAGCCATTATTGACCGTGCGATGGAAAAAGCAAAAGGCAGCGGGGACGAGAACTACGAAGAGCTGCGTTACGAAGGCTTCGGGCCGAACGGTGCAATGGTGATTGTAGACGCGCTCACGAATAACGTAAACCGTACAGCACCTGAAGTGCGTTCGGCGTTTAACAAAAACGGCGGCAATATGGGTGTCAGCGGTTCCGTTGCGTATATGTTTGATCCAACAGCAGTCATTGGCGTAGAAGGCAAAAATGCGGAAGAAGTGCTGGAGATTATGCTGGAAGCAGATGTAGACGTACGGGATATCGTGGATGAAGACGAAGCTGTTATCGTATATGCAGAACCGGATCAATTCCACGCGGTACAGGAAGCATTCAAAGCCGCTGGTGTTACCGAGTTCACGGTAGCCGAGCTGACGATGCTGGCGCAAAACCACATTGAACTGCCTGCGGATGCCCAAGTTCAGTTCGAGAAGCTGATTGATGCGCTCGAAGATTTGGAAGATGTGCAGCAGGTATATCATAACGTGGAGTTTGTGTAAGCGAGCAGATATGAATTCAAGCTGTACTTTGAATATCAGAACGTATTTCAAGCAGTTTCATTAACTTACGTATGTATGTTTGAAAGAGTTTGAATAGAAAAAGAGTGTCGATCCCATCCGAAAGGATGGAATGGACACTCTTTTTGTTATCGTTAAGAATTGTTCGGCGCGGTGCTAGGCGATTTATCCGATGAGTCGGACGTCTCTTTATTCAATCCGCCAAACTTAAACACCACAATTCCGCCTACAATGACCAGCACACCAATCAGCTGGTTCCATGAGAACGGAATCTGCTCCAGACCGAGCCAGCCCATGGAATCGAATAATAAAGCAAAGCTCAGCTGAGAGGTCAGCACGATCGAAATCGCATAAGTGGGGCCAAGCAGCCTCATCCCTTGAACAAGACAGAAGACTACACCAACACCAATCGCACCGCTCAGCCAATACCACGGCTGCATATGCTGGAAGCTGAATGTATTTTGACCTTCAACAAGCAGGGAGATTAGAAATGAAGCGATAAATCCGGTAAAAAGCACCATCGTTGTTGTAGACCATGAACCGGTGCGTTCATTCACTTTACTGTTAAAAATCGTCTGCAGGCTCACCAGTGAACCGGCCAGCAGCGCAAGCAAAACACCTGTAATTATCATGCGTATCCTGACTCCTTATTCATAAATGTTATGACCGGCAATATTTCGCAGGCCGACACGATTCGTAATTCGGATTAATCCTTGATGTCGTTCAATGAAACCGTCGGCACAAAGCTTCTGAATAACCCGATTCAAATGGCGATAACTTGTACCGATCAGGTTAGCTATGTCGGTGAGATTAAATGCGTCGAGTTCCTCATGCATAACGGTACCGCCTTCATCCGTAGAGATGGAGAGCAGATAACTGGCTAAACGGACCTCTACGGGATACATCAGATTAAAATTGGAAAAGTTCGAATCAATGTAGAATTTGTGTGAGATAATTTTCAGCAAAAACTTCAGTAAAGGTGCGTAATCACTGGCAAGCTCCTTAAGCCAGCGGTAATGGACACGAATCATCACAACCGAAGATACCGCTTGAACGGTATTTACGGTTTTACTCTCACGAACATATTCGATGTCTCCAACCACTTCGAGCGGAGTTTTGAAGCACAGCACCAGTGTTTTGTCCTGCGGGGAGGTGGTAAAGATTTTGATCTTTCCCTCAACCAGTACGTATAAGTATTCAGAAGCCTCGCCTTCGCGGCAGATCAGCTCACATTTTTCGAATTGACATAGGGTCATATGTGGACGCAGGTGCTCGTGAAAGATCGTTTCCAATTGATACTGCTCCAAATAGTTCATCATTTGCTGTGCATTATGAATTTCTTCCATATGGTTCCCACCCCTGCGTTCATTCGGATTTCGGAAAATCTAATCATTTCAGATATTAATCAGCTGGATATTGCTGCTGTAGTAGATAACGAAGTTACAGCTTCATAATGATAACGCCGCTGATCATTATGGCAATGCCTAAAAACTGCGGTAGTTTCATTTTTTGTTTCAGCACGCCAAACCAACCATTGCTGTCGATCAAAAAGGTTAAAAACAATTGTGCAATCAGAAGAGCCGAGATTGTAAAAGTTATACCGATCTGTTGAATCGCTGTAACTTCGCTGAAAATAATAACTGCACCAAATGCCCCTCCAGCAAGATACATCGGTTTTACTTGTTTAATCCCCTGAAGATTCGCATCCCGTACAAACGCGAGAATAAGCGCCGCGAGTATAAATCCCGTCAATTGCGTGATCGCAGCGGCCTGCCATGTGCCCATATCCGTACTGATTCGGGCATTGGCAACCCCCTGCAGGGTAATGCAGGCTCCGCCCAGCAGAGCAAAAATAATTCCTCTCATCTTTCTTCATAGCTCCTTTACTGCATGACTTCGACTTCTATTAAATGATAAATGGATCATTTTCGCCAAGGACAAATGTCCTGAGCCTGAAATTCACAGCATTTAGTGTATAACACAGGCTCGGCTAAATCCAGATATGGAGCGTGGTATTGTACCGCATGCAGTTCCTGCAGGTGGATTTCAGCACACAGTATCCTGCATCGAGAGAAGTTAATCAGCTTCATATATAAGCACAAGATGACCGCTTTTCACATTGATAGGTAGAGAATGGCGAGATAAGAAGGTAAAACATGGCAGGGGCGGCATAGTAAGAGCCAGAACGAGGGCAGGAAAAGGAATTTGAATAAGCAAAAAAGATGTGGGAAAGTGATGAACAGATTGCAAGAGAGAGGAGGGGGAACTGTAAATAGAATTGAAGCAAGCGAGCGAGTAGTGGGCAAGTAAGTCGTGAGTAAGTATGGAATTAGTGAGTGAATGTGGAAATAGTAAGTGAGTAGTGATTAAGCAGGCAGCTAAGTAGGGAAGTCGATAGGCATGTAAAGTACGGACGTAAGTGTGTGTGAATCAGTAAGTAAGTGAGGAGGTAAGCAGGCGGCTATGTGTGTAAGTAAGTAAGTAAGTAAGTAAGTGAACAAGGGATCAGGAATGTATGTATGTGAGCAAGTGGCAATTAGGCAGTAGGCGAGTGTAGAACGGAGTGAAGAGAGGATACATATGAGAAAAAGTGAGGGGAGTGGACTGAAAGAGACAGCAGTGCAGTAGTTTTAACTGCAAAGCATCCTAATTTGACTGGATATTTCTCAAACGATCCCCAGAAACGCTATTTGGCCCAGATTTCATGTTTTTAATTCCTAACGATCTCAGGAAACCTTATTCAGGGTAATCGATGTGAAAATGGGCGTTAAGCTTGTGTTTTTACCAAAATAAGCTTTGTGGGGATCGTTACATTTTTGAAGGCTTCAAAACTTGTAAAATAGCGTCTCTGGAGATCGTTAGCCGAAAGAGTGCGTGTTTTAGTTGCGGAGACCGAGATTGCCAAACATACAATACACTTATGATCAATTTAGTTTTTCTATTTGATTATCTCTTTAATTCCAGCAATCTCGCCCCGTAACTCTGACTCACTATCCAAACTAAACCATACATCACACACGTATACTTATATACTCCTGAAGTTTGAAGACAGCCATCATATGAAGCCTCAGAATATTTTAAACACGGGCTGCTCCTTCACATAAGTAACTTGAATCTGTGGAAAGGACTCGGCCAGCTTGTGCGTCAAAAGTTTCATGCCTGGAGCCTCACTCTCGGCATGTCCAATCATAATGAGCGCTTTGGATTTACCCTGCTGCACCGCGTCACGGATGTATTCAGGTGTCTCCCATTCAAATCCTTCCCCGGCGATAATCAGATCAACCTGCTCGTTCTGCACAAGAGGAATCGTCGTATGACCGTTACCACGGAATCCAACCAGAATGGCAGCGCGTCTGCAAAGAGTTTCTGTGTCTCCCGCAATACGGACATATTCCATACCAAGGCGCTCTTTCAACTGCTGGGTAATGGAACGAACCGTAACACCCTCCGGAAATGTAATGATATCGAATTCAGCTGTTTGGTGACTGACGTATGTGTCCCATGCGAGATCCTGGATGAGTCCGTCGGTTATACCATCCGGCTCAAAGCGATGAATAATATCATGGCAGCGAAATAAGGCAATGCCAGATTGATCAATCAAGTTTCTTTTGTATGTATAGACGGAGTCGTTTTTAAGCCAATCGGTGGTACTATGATGGTTGTAAAAAGGAGATTCATGGGCAATGATCATGCTCGCTCCCAGCTGGACAGCCTGTTCAATGACCTGCTGTGTAGGCATGAAAGAAACGACAATGCCCGTGACGGTCTGGTCCATTGATCCGGTAATCAGCTGATCCACAGTGTTGTCCGGCAGTTCTATACCATGGCTAAGATGGTGCACGATATCTTGTACCTTCAGTTCTTTTGGTTTCGTCAAGTCTGTAAGTTCCATCGGATTCATTCCCCCAGTATAAGGATATAGTGTTAGTGTACCATCTTTAAGTTTAAAAACCAGCCATGCACCCTATACTCTATCACCGCTGGTTCTATATAAGAATGCAGCAAACCTGGACAAAGTTCATCACACGGCTTGTCCTAAATAAATACACGATATGGGTATCAACTGAAAGACAGAAGTTATGAACCTACCTAAGATGACGAGTACGGGAGGCCCTCTAGTTATCTTAACAACGAAACTCGATAACCCATGATTAGGCTCATTGAAATCAAGTAGTTTTCTGGTACAAGAAAAAGTATACTTACATAGGGTCTTTTCTGAGTTAGGAACATTTTCTATATTCAATATAGATTCGGATGCTGCTTCCGAACTTCGGTTCACGTTCCCTTGAGGTATATTTCATGGACAGACACGATAGAGGAACAAATATAAACATCATCAGATGAAAGGGGTTATCTACATGACGGCAGTAAATATTATGGAACGCCTGAAGAGTGAGACAGCACATTACCACAGACAAGTAGAACAGAATCCCTACGCCAAAGCAATCATGGATAAGACCGTTACGATGGACCAATACAGAGCGTACTTGGAGAAATTTTATGGATTCCTGAAGCCGCTGGAAGATCAAGCTGTAGAACTGCCTTTCTGGGAAACTACAGGACTGGATATGGGTGTAAGAGGCAAGGCCGACTTGCTGGAGCAGGATTTGAAAAATCTGGGTATGACCCAAGAACAGATGAAACAAATTCCCCGCTGCACGGCGCTTCCGGATATTTCTACACCGGCGCGGTTGTTCGGATATCTCTATGTTATTGAGGGCTCGACTAATGGCGGGCAGATGATCACTAAACGTTTGTCACAATTTTTGCCCATTGATGCGGACCATGGACTGCAGTATTTCAATGCCTATGGCACGGAGACGCGAACAAGATGGAGCGAGTTTATGCAGCTGCTGCAGGAGTCCATCCATACATCGGAAGATCATGATATCATCGTGTATACGGCCTCGGAGACCTTCAGGCTGCTGGATCAATGGATCAATGCGTAAAAAGGGTGCCTGTTAAACGATCTGATAAATACAATCATAAGACGCTATTGCTAATAAATACAGTCGAATAATATAAGCACGATTCGTTTCCCGACGTAAATGCTGCTAAGAAAAACGATACCCGCTGGAAGGGGATATTAAGGTCCATGGCTGAACCTAGGTCGAGGCAAGAATTGAGTATGCTTAACCGTACTTTGCTCCCGCAAGGTAGTTACACGAATGATCCTGTCGACCTGAATAACTGTGATAAGGAGCCCATTCATATTCCGGGTTTTATCCAGCCGCATGGTGTGCTTCTGGCCATTGATCCGGCAGGTGCACCAACGATCGTACAGTGCAGTCAGAATACGTATGATCATCTGGGCATCCACTGTTCAGATATTTTAGGTATGCCTTTGCATGAGCTGATAACAGAACAAGATGCAGACAAGCTCCTGAACCACCGTTCGAACGCAGCGGTGACATCCGATTTACATTACATGGATTTGATTCTATCTGTCGGAGGGCAAGAGAAAGTATTTTCGTCAGTCCTGCACGAGAGTGAAGGTCTGCTTATTCTCGAAATGGAGCCTTATTATGAAAAAGAGAACATCGAATCCAACGATTTTGAATGGATATCCCGTTTCTTCGGAAGAATCAAGAGCACGGACAGCCGCGTGGAGGCAAGCCAGATCGCCGCTGAACAGGTGAAAGAGATGCTTGGATATGACAGAGTCATGATCTATGAATTTGACGAGCAGTGGAACGGAAAGGTAATCGCAGAAGCGTGTGAACCCGGGCTTGAACCTTTTCTCGGGCACCACTACCCGGCCTCGGACATTCCCAAGCAGGCCAGAGAGCTTTATCTTCGCAACTGGCTGCGAACCATTGTAAACGTTGATTATACTCCTGTTGAAATTGTACCTCTCCTGCAGCCTCTGACAGGCAAACCGCTGAATCTAAGTCTGTCTGTGCTTCGGAGTGTGTCTCCACTTCATATTGAATATCTGCAAAACATGGGGGTTGGAGCGACGGTTACGATCTCACTGATCCACGATAATCAGTTATGGGGACTAATCACATGCCATCATTATGCTGCGAGATATGTTCCTCATCGTGTGCGTAATCTGTGCAATTTTTTGGGTGCCTTTTTCTCCAATGAATTGTTCCAGCGTCAGCAGCTTGATGAATATCAGGCCGAGATTAAGTCGCGCGAGGCTGCTGCCCGCATTGTTAACATTTTTATCGGGAATACAAGTCCGGCACGGGTGATGGAAGAGCTGCAGGGGGAGCAGGAGACTGTTCTCCAGCTGATGAATGCATCCGGCGCGGCTGTTTGTTATCAGGACAAGCTGCTGCTGTTCGGGGATACTCCAACGAATGGGCAGATTCGTGAACTGGCGGGGTGGCTCGCCGGTCAAGCGGAGGATCACAGTTATCATACGTCCAGGCTGAGTCTCGAATATGAAACAGCCAAACGTTATAAGGACACCGCTTCCGGAGTAATTTATGTTGCGATCTCACCGGGTCATCATAACTATATGCTGTGGTTTCGTCCGGAGGTGATTCAGGTTGTGGATTGGGCTGGGGATCCGGCGAAAGCTGTGCTGAAGACGGATGATGGTATGCGGCTGTCTCCGCGAAAATCATTCGAAAAATGGAGAGAAGTTGTACAGTCCACTTCGTATCCTTGGACAACGAGAGAGCTGAGCATTCTGCCTTTGCTAAAGTCTATTGTACGCAGTCAGACTGAAAATCAACTCGCTCAGGCGGAGGAGCATGCTTTCCAGAACGCTCGCATTTTGAAGCGGAACGAGCAGCGTTATTTACAGTTGATGGATTTCTCACCCGTTGCCTTCTTTACACTCACTGAAGGTCGAATCATCTATTGTAATACGATGGCTGCAGCACTGCTTGGGTACGAGAACGCGGGCAGTCTCATCGGGAAAAATTTTAGAGAATTCATGCCCGACAATACAAGGGATGTGCTGCAGCTGGAATTCGAAAAACTGCGGCTGGATACGACAAGTTTGATGAACAATCAGTTATACTTTACAACTGCTTCGGGCATGTCTCTGCTGCTTGAAATTACGATGGCTTCTGTCATCCATGCAGGCAAACCTTCGGTCATGCTGCTGCTTCGCAGCAGAACATCCCATCAGGAGCAGGATGACTACAGTGAGACAACAACCCAGCTTCACAATTACCTGACCACTGATCCGTTGACAGATATGCCGATTCAAACGGTGTTTAAGCAGCAGCTGGAAGGGAACTGGAATGATTGCCTAGAGGAAAAATGCAGCCTGGGGCTTCTCATCATCGATATTGATGATTTTCGTTCTTACAACACAGCTTATGGACTGCAGGGTGGCGACTTGTGTCTGCAGTGGATTGGCGAGGTGCTGACAGTGGTCAGCGGACAGCATGATGCTGTTATTTCCCGTCTGCGGGGCGGTACGTTCATGCTGAAATTAAAAGGAACGACGTCGGCATATTTATCGGCATTGGCTGAAGAGATCAGGCAGCATGTGCTGGCTCTCCAGATTCAGCGTGAGCTCACGGGTCAGAGCGGTGTCGTTACGGTAAGCGTCGGTGGCGCGGTTCTGACGCCTGATGAACAATCGGCTGCCGGTGATTTGATTGAACTGGCCACTCAAGCTCTGTTCCAGGCTAAGGAGGAAGGCAGAAACCGCACGCGGGTCATTTAATGGGAAGGCAGGTCCGCACGGAATATCAAGAAAAGCAGATTGATGGACTGTATAATCAGAGATCGAATATACAACGGAAAAGAGGGCAATCATGCCTTCTTTTTTGTGTTCAAAGAAAGTGTTATTTTGCCGCCCACAGAGGCTGTACAAGTGTTATAATGGTGCGTATGGATACACGTGTTCGTATTTTGTTTGGGAAGAGGGGGTCCATTACGATGAGGGATCATTCCGAACAGCTGGAATTTATGGAGATTGATATGAGTGAAGATACAGAGACGGCTTCAATTGAAATACCCGATCGTTCATCTGTGATGAACCAGAATCGGCACCGGCATATGCAGCAGGGAGCAGTATTGTCTTCAGAGAAGCGATTTGTGGAGGAGGCCGAAAGGCTTACAGCAATGACCGGGGAAGAAGTATCCCCTGTTCCATTTATGAGCTACTGGCCAACGTATGGCGTGATGAATGACGCGCAGCTGAAGTGGTATCTGTACTGGAGAACGGAGGCGCGGCAGGGGAGATACCTGGATGTCGATCTCTCGTATCTGTTCGTCCATATCTATGAATTGATTAATGGCATTGGCTGGAAGAGTGCCGAGGAAGGGTACAATCAATTAAAACAATTATGGTTGAACTACGGGGAGAGGCTGCCTCAACTTCATGTATATATGCAGGAGTGGATGGTTGATTACACCCTTGTTCATGAACTGCATTCATGTCTGCCTGAAGTCATGATGCTGTCTGGTGGTTATCTGCCTGCGCCTTTGATGGACAGGGAACTAAAGCGGATACTGCAGGAAAATCCTGCTGAACTTACCTTGGATATGCTGCGAAGATATTATGACTATGATGTTACGCTGAATACTTTTTACCGGGATGGCGGCAAAGAAATGCTGGAACGGTACATTCCTAAAGTGATGGCTGTGGCAGATTCATATCTCAAGCGGACCCATGGAACGGGTCTGCTGCCAGAGCTCGGACCGGACGCTGAGCAGACCGTGGAACGCACGCTGTTTCACAAAGCGGTTTACGACGAATCCATCTATGGGCGGTCCGTTTCCTTTACGTATTTTCCTATTGGCATGCAGGCGGAGTTTGTACAGAGGTTAACCCGAATATATCGCTGTACGGAAAATAAGCTTCGAGAACGATTAGGTTTCCGAGGCCGTCTGCGCGGCAAAATGCTGGAGCCTGAGCTTGCCCGTGTGATTGAGCGGTATGTAGACAAAGCTTATGCTTTTGAACAAGAGGAGGCCGTAACTGCGCCAGTCATTCATATTGATGCGTCCAAACTGGCTTCCCTGCAGAAGGACAGCGAGTATGTGCGCCAAGCACTGACTATTGATGAGAATGGACAATCTCCAGCTGATACGGCTGTTTTTAGTCCGCTGGAACGCTCTCAGAGCAATGTGACATGCGGACATAATGTTGAAGAAAAGGACGAGCATGAAGAACCGGCGCTGGTTGATTCGATACGGGAAGAATGTGTCCCAGCTGAAGTGAAATTACAGTGGGACGAGGCTGCGGCAGCCGATGTGCAGGAGGAATGGTACGAGTTCGCCGAGCGTCTGGAATCCAGGCACGTAAGTGCCATTTATGCCCTGCTTGGAGATCATCCGGATGATGAACTCATGCGTCTGGCGGAAGAGACGGGCACGATGCCTGCACTTTTGCTGGATGAGATTAATAATGCTGCTGTGGAGACTATCGGAGACCTGCTGATTGACGGGGACCGAATCTCTCCAGATTATATCGATATATTTGAACATGTGAAGAGGTGATAGCATGACGGAACAGAAACCAAGTGAATCTAAAAGAAATGAGCTTAAAATTCCAAAACGTTTAACGACCGCACTTGTGAATTCTTTAACGGCAGGAGTTGTTCCGCGCATTGGTCTGGAGCAGATTGCCGTAGGACGGAAGCCGGAAGTAGAGGCCATCCTGCGAGATCTGGACAACATTGCTGAAGGGGGGGCCGCATTCAAGCTGATTACGGGCCGGTATGGCAGTGGTAAAAGCTTTCTCCTGCAGATGATTCGTAATTATGCGATGGATCGTGACTTTGTTACTGCCGATGCGGATTTATCCCCCGAGCGCAGACTTGTCGGTACGAAAGGACAAGGGCTGGCGGCATATCGTGAACTCATGACACGACTGTCTACACGTACACGCCCGGATGGCGGTGCATTGGAACCTATTTTGCAAAAATGGATCGCAGGGCTGCAGCAAACGGCGATGAATAATCTGAATATTCGCCCGGATGATCCTGCACTGCCGCTGGAAGTAGAGAATCAGATCTACATGGTGACAGGAGAGATGCAGAATCTGGTTCACGGGTTTGATTTTGCGAAAGTACTGGCAGCCTACTGGAATGGATATAAACATGCGGATGATGACCGGAAGCAGGCCGCATTACGATGGCTTCGAGGAGAATATGCCACCAAAACGGAGGCGAAGAAGGAGCTGTCCGTTGGTGTAATTATTGACGATGATAACTGGTATGATTATTTCAAATTGTGGTCTGAATTTATGGCTCGTATCGGTTACAAAGGGCTGCTGCTTTTTATTGATGAGGCGGTGAATCTGTATAAAATTACAAACAGCATCTCTCGCCAAAGCAATTACGAAAAGCTGCTGACCATGTTCAATGATACGATGCAGGGCAAGGCAGAGCACTTGGGTATTTTTGTGGGAGGAACCCCGCAGTTTGTGGAGGATGAACGTCGTGGACTATACAGCTATGAAGCGCTGCGCTCTAGGCTAATTGACGGTCGATACGCTGCAAGAGCGTATGCGAATTACACGGGGCCTATTCTGAAGCTGGCGATGCTGTCACATGAAGAAATTCTAATCTTACTGCAGAAGCTGCGTCAGATTCATGCCCTTCATTTCGCATATACAGTGAAGTTAACGGATGAACAATTAGTTGATTTTATGCAAATGGCGGTGAACCGGCTTGGTGCTGATGAGCTGCTGACCACACGGGAGGTAGTGCGCGATTTTATGGATGTGCTGCATACGCTGCATCAGAATCCCGAAGTGACTTTTGAGCAGCTGCTTGGTGACCGTGCTGCACAAGCGAAAGCAGCGGTCCAGGGTACGGCTGGATCAACGGAGGCCGATGAGCTGGATGATTTCCTGGCGGAGTTAGAGCTATGAGTGACAATCCTTTCTACAAGCTGACTCCGTTTGTACAGGAATTTATCTACAAAAAAAGATGGGAATCGCTGCGACCAGCGCAGATTGAAGCATGCAGTATCTGTTTTAACACGTCACATCACATGCTGATTGCGGCAGGGACAGCCTCTGGCAAGACGGAGGCTGCCTTTTTCCCTGCACTGACCGAGCTGTACGACCAGCCTTCCAAATCGGTAGGCATTCTCTATATAGGACCTTTAAAAGCACTGATTAACGACCAGTTTGAACGCCTCAAAGACCTGCTGTCCGAAGGTCATATTCCCGTTTGGCATTGGCACGGAGATGTACCGCAGGCGGAGAAAACCAAGCTGATGAAAAACCCTTCAGGCGTGCTGCAGATTACACCCGAGTCGCTGGAAGGTCTGCTGATGAATCGACCGAATGCCATCCCTGCTCTGTTCCACGATCTGCGTTACATCATTATTGATGAGGTGCATGCATTTATGGGTGCAGACCGGGGGATTCAAGTACTGAGTCAGCTGGCTCGTATTGAACGGATGGCAGGCTGTATTCCTCGAAGAGTCGGGTTATCAGCTACACTCAGTGATTATGATGCAGCTACAGCCTGGCTTGCTGCGGGAACACGGCAAGGAGTAGATGTGGTATCTTCCCCGGGCGGGCGCAAGCTGCGGCTTCGAGTGGAGCATTTTTCGTTTCCAGATGCACAGAACGAAGAGCAGGCCGAGCAGCTCCATCATGCGCGTAAAGCCTATTACGACTTTATTTACGAAAGCACACATCGCAAAAAAGCGCTCATCTTCACCAACAGCCGCACGGATGCGGAAGTTACGATTCTGGAGATGCGCCGTGTCGCGGCGCGCAGAGAGGAGCGCGATGTGTTCCATGTGCATCATGGAAGCATCTCGGCCATGCTTAGAGAGGAGACAGAAGCTGCCCTCCGAACAGGTACAGGACCTGCTGTGGCGGCGGCCACGGTTACTCTTGAACTTGGCATTGACCTGGGAGAGTTGGAGAGGGTCGTTCAGCTTGGAGCGCCATACAGCGCTTCAAGCTTTGTGCAGCGGCTCGGCCGCTCAGGGCGCCGGGATGACATGGCATCAGAGATGCTTTTTGTATGTCCAGAGGAAGAGGATGAAGAAGCTCAACTGCCAGCCCGAATGCCGTGGACGTTAATGCGCGCTATAGCCGTTATTGAGCTGTATGTCAGAACCAAATGGGTGGAACCGCTGGAGGCCCGTAAAATGCCTATCGGTGTACTTTATCATCAGACGATGAGCATGCTGAAAAGTATGGGGGAGGCGGAGCCGAGAGAGCTTGCCGCCGCAATTCTCTCACTGGCGCCTTTTTCAGAGATTACACCAGATCAGTATCAAACCTTTCTCAATTATCTGATCGAGACGGATCATCTGCAGTGGACCGAAGAGCAGACGCTGCTGATCGGACTTACGGGTGAGAAAATTGTGAATAACTATCGCTTCTATGCTGTGTTCAAGGACGATGAAGAGCATAAAGTGCTGCATGGCTCGGAAGAGATCGGATCTATAACAACCGTGCCGCCGCCGGGTTATTGTTTCTCGCTCGCAGGCAAGCTGTGGAAAGTGGAAGAGGTCGATCACAAACACAAGGCCGTATACGTGAAGTCGGCAAAAGGCAAAGTCGATACATTATGGCTTGGAGCAGGCGGGGATATCCATACCGCTGTAGTGCAGAAGATGCGCGAGGTTCTGTCCGAATCGGTCATCTACCCGTATTTGTCACCCCAAGCCGTTAACCGTCTGGAGCGTGCACGCCGGCTGGTCCGTGAGAGTGGGCTGCTGAAGCAGGTTGTTATTCCTGCTGGAGGGGATTCCATGTACGTACTGCCCTGGGTGGGAAGCAAAGCTTTTCGTACGCTGGAGCGGTTGATGAAACACAATCTGTCCAAAAGGCTGGCTTTACGTTCTGTCGTGCCGATGGAGCCGTATTATTTTGTAGTTTCAGGCAAAGTCGATGAACGGACACTGTTAGCCGAGATGATGAGTGAATGTCGGATGGCACAGGATGCATCTGCACTGCTTGCAGAAGATGAAGCGCCCTATCTCGGTAAATACGATGAGTTCGTGGCGCCGCCTTTAATTCGGGAAGCCTTTGCCATGGACGGACTGGATCTGGAAGGGTTGAAATCCGGGCTGCAGCAAACGCTGGAGTGGGACAACGTAACGAAGTAAAAAACTTAAAATTTAACTTAAAAAATAAAATGGGTTGACACCACCTCACCCCCGATGTAATATATGAAAAGTCGTCACACATGAGCGATATTTTAAAATGCATACTTTAATTCGTATAACCTCGCAGGCCGAAAGTGTACACAGGGCGAGGGTCTCTACGGGAAGCCTATACTTCCTAACTACGATGCCAGGGAATCAACGTATTCTCTGCTCGGAGTTAGGATTTTTTGCATTTAAATACGCGGTTGTGACCTTACATGGACCCGAATCAGGGGCGCATATGGATCAACAGGAGGTTTATTACATGAAATATTATCTATCTGTCCTTGCAGGAGCGATGAGTTACGGTATTCTATCCACCATTGTTGTATTGGCATATGGTCAGGGATATCAGCTTGGCGAGGTTGTAGGAACACAGCTGATTACCGGCTTTATCCTGACCTGGATGCTGGCATTATACACTCGTTTCAGATCTAAACGGAGAATGCAGCCTAATGGAAAACAGGTAACCGCAGCGGCTTCCAAGGTGTTCTCACGTTTAAGCTGGAAACAACGTCTGCTGCTGATGGCGGCTGGAACGCCAACTGTCATTACGGGGCTTGTTTATTATCAATCGCTGCGCTACATTCCGGCATCACTTGCCATTATTCTGCTCTTTCAATTCACGTGGATCAGTGTGCTGATTCAGGCGATCAGCAAACGCCAGCGTCCGAATAAAGTTACGTTCCTGACGCTTATTATTCTTTTTGGCGGCACACTGCTTGCAGCGGGTTTCCTGGAACAGGGGCTTAGTGAAATCAGCGGTCTGGGCATTGCTTTTGGTTTGATGGCAGCGGTCAGTTATTCCTTGTTTGTACTATTCAGCGGCAAAGCGGTTCCTTCCGCGCATCCGGCCTTTCGCAGTGCATGGATGGTTACAGGCGGACTGATTCTGCTCTGCATTCTGTTTCCGCCGACATTCCTGTTTAACGGACTGATCTGGAGTCAGCTGCTTGTGTTTGGACTGCTGCTTGGATTCTTCGGTGCATTTATCCCTCCGGTGCTGTTTGCAATCGGAGTGCCTCATATCGGTGGAGATATGGCAGGTATTCTGGGTGCGGTGGAGCTGCCGGTTGCCGTACTGCTATCCTCCATCGTACTGCATGAGCATGTTAGCGGTTTACAGTGGATAGGCGTAATCATCGTATTGATTGGTGTCGCCCTGCCGGAACTGTATAAAATGCGGGTGCGGCGAAGTCAGAGCGGACCTTTATATTCCTGAATGATTTTGAACTTATGTATTACCCGTGATGTATTCTAATTGGAATCATATTAAGCCTGAGAAATCAGGCTTTTTTTCATAGCGTTCACAGGTTAGTCAGGAATAGCCCAGAGGGGTCATTTTCATAGGACTTAGAATCGGGTATGCTTGTAAAGTACATCCATCCACAACAATATGATGATGGGACAACGGAATAAGGAGTGTTCACATGAATAGCTGGTTTAAAAAAGCATGGCCTTTCTTAACGCTTGGTGTGGCCGTGATTGCACTGCTTGGAGGATTTTATGTATATTTCATGGGCAAAGACGTATCCCCGGGATCAGAAAGTGCAGCAACTGCTCAAGCCCAGACACCGGAGGATTTGAAAGGATATGAGGTCGTTGATGTCAACGTGAGCAATGACGGATTCGAGCCTAATGTCATTGAAGTGAAAGCGGGGGTTCCAACGAAAATTAATTTTATCTTGACCCGGAGCGTGACACACGTTAAATCGGTCGGTTCTCAGCAGCTCGGCATGGATCTGTATATGCAAAAGGGAGACAACTATTACACGGTTGATCAAGACCTGGCACCGGGTGAATACGAAATTCACTGCGGTATGTACATGATCTACGGTACCATCAAGGTGGTCTGATCGTTCCGCGAAGCGTTAATATACAATTTTAACTTGGAGACATACGTGGAAGGGGCAGGGTTCGATTATTCGAACTTTGCTCCTTTTTCAGCTGCATGATATCATGGACGGGGAAGCAAATCGATCTGGAGGTGCAGTCATGAAAGCGCTATTTATTGGAGGGACAGGCACGATTAGTACGGCGATTACCGAGATGCTTGCGAAACAGGGCTGTGAACTCTACTTGATTAATCGAGGGAACCATAACGATGAACTGCCTGCAGAAGTACAGGTGCTTCAAGCTGACATTAATGATGAGAAGCGGGTTGCTGAGCTGATTGCCGATCTGGAATTTGATGTTGTGGCAGACTTTATTGCTTTTGTCCCATCCCAGCTGGAGAGAGATTATCGTTTATTTAAAGGGAAAACCAAGCAGTTCATCTTCATCAGTTCTGCATCCGCATATCAGACACCACTGTCCGACTACAGAATTACGGAAGGAACGCCTTTATCCAATCCATTTTGGGAGTATTCCCGTAACAAAATTGCATGTGAAGACTATCTGATGAAATTATATCGGGACGAAGGTTTCCCTGTAACGATCGTTAGGCCAAGTCATACCTATGGTCATAAATCGGTACCCCTTGGTGTGCACGGTGCGAAAGGAAGCTGGCAGGTTCTGAAGCGTATGATAGAAAATAAACCGGTAATCATTCACGGTGACGGAACTTCGTTATGGACAATCACGCACAATAGTGATTTTGCCAAAGGTTTTATTGGATTAATGGGCAATATTCATGCGATTGGTGAAGCCGTACATATCACCTCGGATGAATCTGTCACATGGAACCAGATTCATGAGATTATTGCAGATGTGCTTGGGGTTCAGCTTAAAGCGGTTCATGTACCTTCGGATTTTCTGGCAGCCAGCAGTGATCTGGATTTGCGGGGAGGTTTGCTTGGAGATAAAGCCAATACGGTTGTCTTTGATAACAGCAAGGTAAAGCGGCTGGTGCCTGAATTTACAGCGGTGACCCGGGCGGATCAGGGAATTCGCAGCACCATTGAGCACATCCTGAAGCATCCCGAATTACAGATCGAAGACCCCGAATTTGATCAGTGGTGTGACAAAGTTATACGTGTTTTGGACGAAGCGTTAGTCAAAGTCAGAGATGAAAAGTAAGGCATGACGAAGAATTTAAATTTTCATCTGAAGGTTCCAACCTAGGACAGCTTGCCTTGGTTCGGGGCCTCTTTTTTTGCTGGAAAAAAGACAGGTCCATCTGTGAGATTCCCTCTGAATTGCTTTGATGGTATTATGGGTTAGATAATAACAGGTTGCCAATATGACAAAAAGGGTAATGAGCTATGGTGATGAAAAATGAACAATAAGTTTATCCGAATATATGAAGATATTGCTGGGCGTATTCGGAATGGGAACATTGAGGCAGGCACGATGCTTCAATCTGAACTGGATCTGTCGGAACGGTATCAAACATCCAGAGAAACGATACGAAAAGCACTGAAGATGCTGTATGAAGAAGGTTATATCCAGAAAATTCAAGGCAAAGGTTCCATTGTGCTGGATATACGCAAAATTGACTTCCCTGTCTCGGGATTGGTCAGCTTTAAAGAATTGGCACAAAAAATGGGACATCGTGCACAAACCGTAGTTAAACGGTTTGAGGAACGTGTGGTGGATCAGGCATTAAGCCAAAAAACCAGCTTTGCGTTGAATGAAGAAGTCTGGCAGATCAATCGTGTCCGTAAAGTGGATGAGGAGCATGTCATTCTCGATAAAGACTATATCAGTCGGCGGTTGATTCCGGGGCTAACCAAGGAAATTTGTAACGACTCCATCTATGAGTATGTTGAACAGTCATTGGGGCTGTCCATTTCCTATGCGAGAAAAGAAATTTTGGTGGAAGAGCCTACGGCAGAGGATCGCGAGCTGCTGGACCTTGAAGGTTTTCACAATGTCGTGGTTGTAAGAAGCCAGGTATATCTGGAGGACACCAGCCAGTTCCAGTATACGGAATCTCGCCATCGACCGGACAAGTTTATATTTGTGGATTTTGCAAGACGTAAATAAGTGAAATATTGAAATGAAGCGGGCCAACCAAAAGAGTATCAGGTCACTGAATTCAGAAGTGATCAGGTGCTCTTTTTGTCATGTTGTTTAACGGGTATATTCTTCTTTTGAATTTATTTGTTTGTTTTTAAAAATTTTTGTTTTCAAAACAAAACAAAGATGTTAAACTCGAATAAGGAAGAAAACAAACATTATCGGAGGGAAACGAATGGTACAGAGTTTATGGAATGCAGCGCAGGCATCAGAGAAAACAACAGGACTTGAGCAGTTGGTTTACCGCTCCAATCTGATCGGAACCGATCGCCGGGTATGCAATATTTACGGCGGCAATACGTCAGCCAAAACTATTGTAAAGGATTTTCGCGGGCGTGATATCGAAGTGATGTATGTGAAGGGAAGCGGTTCGGATCTAGGATCGATGGAAGCAAAACATTTTACGGGTTTGGCACTTGAGCCGATTGGACCTCTTATGGAACGTGACACCATGTCCGATGAAGAAATGGTGGAATACTTGGGACACTGTATGATTGATGCCAGACATCCGCGTGCTTCCATTGAAACGCTGCTGCACGCTTTCCTTCCGTACAAACACGTGGATCACACTCATCCGGATGCCATCATCAGCCTCTGCTGCGCGGATAATGGGAAAGAGCTCGCTCGTGAAATATATGGCGATCGTTTCGTATGGGTTCCTTATGTGCGTCCGGGTTTTACACTCTCCAAAATGATTGCTGAAAGCGTATTCGCGAATCCGAACGCCGAACTCGTGCTTATGGAGAAGCATGGTCTGGTTACTTGGGGTGAAACCTCCGAGGAATGTTACGCACAGACAATCAAAATTATTAATGAAGCCGAAGCCTTCATTGAAGCACGGGTAAATGAAGCCGAGCTGTTCGGTGGTGTTAAACATGCTGCACTTCCTCCTGAAGTTCGTCGTCAGATCGCATCTCGCGTGATGCCTGTCATTCGCGGGGCGGTGTCGGACAGCAAAAAAATGATTTTGTCCTTTGACGATCAGGACGATGTACTTACTTTTGCAGGCGGAGCAGATTCCAAGCAGCTGTCCCAGGTTGGAGCGGCTTGCCCAGACCATCTGGTGCATACCAAAGTAGTGCCGCTGTTTATTGACTGGACGCCAAATGCGGATGATTTGGATGGACTAAAGGCAAAGCTGACGGAAGGCATTGCTGCGTATAAAGACCAGTATAAACAGTATTTTGAGGACAATAAAAACGAAGGCGATGTCATGTTCGAAGCGGCTCCTCGCGTTATTCTTATTCCAGGCGTAGGGATGATCAATACCGGAAAAAGCTGGGCGCTGTCCCAAGTAAGCGGTGCTTTGTATCACCGGGCCATTGCTGTCATGCGCGGAGCGACGAGCCTTGGTCAATTTGTTTCGCTTAGTGCGAATGAATCTTACAATGTTGAATACTGGCCGCTGGAGCTGTACAAATTGTCGCTGGCGCCTGCGGAAACCGAATTTTCCCGCAAAGTGGCGTTTATTACAGGCGGCGCAGGCGGGATCGGCAGTGAAACGGCACGCAGACTGGTATCGGAAGGTGCACATGTCGTGCTTGCAGATCTTAATCTGGAGGGTGCGCAGAAGGTCGCACAGGAGATTAACGATCAATATGGTGCTAATCGTGCGTATGCACTTAAGATGGACGTAACAGATGAAGAAGCGGTACAGGCAGCCTATGCAGAGTCAGCTTTGCAATACGGCGGCGTGGACATCATCGTGAACAATGCGGGGCTGGCAACTTCCAGTCCGTTTGACGAAACATCATTGAAAGAATGGAATCTGAACATCAGCGTGCTTGGCACAGGTTATTTCCTCGTTGCACGTGAAGCATTCAAATTAATGAAAGAACAGGGCATCGGTGGAAGCATGGTCTTCATCGGTTCCAAAAATTCGGTGTATGCCGGTAAAAGTGCTTCTGCGTACAGTTCCGCCAAGGCGCTCGAAGCACATCTGGCCCGCTGCATTGCAGCAGAAGGTGGAGAATTCGGTATTCGTGTCAATACGATTCTGCCGGATGCGATTCTGCAGGGTTCTGCGATCTGGAACGGTTCGTGGAGAAATGAACGTGCCGCGGCATATGGTATTGAGCCGGATCAGCTGGAAGAACATTATCGCAAACGTACAACGCTGCTTGTCAATATCTATCCCAAAGATATTGCGGAAGGGATCGCTTTTTTCGCTTCATCGAAATCAGAAAAAACGACGGGCTGCATGATGACCATTGATGGTGGTGTACCTGCCGCATTCACACGTTAAGGGAGGTTTAGCGAATGGAGAATCAGGTAAAACAAGCATATGAGGCAGCGAAGGTTTTATACGCGCAGCATGGTCTGGATACAGATGAAGTACTGACCAAGCTGGCTGATATTAAAGTCTCCGTGCACTGCTGGCAGGGAGACGATGTGAGAGGTTTCCTGAACCAAGAAGGCGAGCTGACAGGCGGTATATCCGTTACAGGTCAATATCCTGGAGCAGCCTCAACACCTGCGGAGCTTCGAGCGGATCTGGAACAGGCTTTTGCGCTGATTCCGGGCAAACACAAAGTCAATCTGCACGCGATTTACACCGATACAGACGAACAGGTAGAACTGGATCAGCTAGAACCAAGGCATTACGAAAATTGGGTGAAGTGGGCCAGAGAGCAGGGACTTGGACTGGACTTCAATCCGACTTGTTTTTCCCATGAAAAATCAAGCGATGGCTTCACTCTCAGTCATCCAGACCCGGAGATACGCAAGTTCTGGATCGATCACTGCAAAGCCTCACGGCGAATTGGTGCTTACTTCGGTGAACAGCTCGGGCAAACCTGCGTAACCAATGTATGGATCCCGGACGGATTCAAGGATAACCCGGTGGACCGGATGTCCCCGCGCAAACGTCTGAAGGAGTCGCTGGATGAAGTATTTGCGGAACCGCTGAATCCCCTGCATAACCTTGATGCAGTAGAGAGCAAGCTGTTTGGTCTGGGTTCGGAGGCATACGTCGTAGGTTCACATGAATTCTATATGGGGTATGGTTTGCAAAACGATACGCTCATCTGCCTGGATGCAGGGCATTTTCATCCTACGGAAGTGATTTCGGGCAAGCTGTCCTCCCTGGCCTTGTTCACAAGCGGTATTCTGCTTCATGTCAGCCGTCCAATGCGCTGGGACAGTGATCACGTCGTGATTATGGACGATGAACTGCTTGAGATTGCCCGCGAATTGGTGCGTCATGAGCTGCTCGGCACAACACATATCGGACTGGATTTCTTCGATGCCAGCATTAATCGGGTTGCAGCATGGGTTGTTGGGACACGTAACACGATTAAAGCCCTTCTGCGAGCGATGCTTGAGCCGGTGGATGCATTAAAGCAGGCAGAACTGGAAGGCGATTATACGACACGCCTTGCGCTGACGGAGGAGTTCAAATCCTATCCGTTTGGTGCGGTCTGGGATTACTATTGTGCCCAGCAGGGTGTGCCTGTCCGTGAACAGTGGATTAAGGAAGTCAAGTCCTATGAACAAGACGTTCTTCTGCAGCGATCATAGATATTGTTATAGGTTGAAAAAACCTGAAAAAGCGGAGCTAAAAGCTTTCTGAAAGAAAGCTGCATCGGAAGCATAGGCTTCGCCTTTATCACGGGATCTTCCCCTTTGGAAAAGGTAAATCCAAAAAATCTAAGGATAACAGCCGATTGGAAGGTTATTCTGTTATATTGGAGTGTCGGTAAACCACTGCGGAATGAAAGTTCCGTATGTGGTTTTTTGGCGTACAACCTCATGTATGCATAACCAAGGCGATTCATTCCATACTAGGACTAGAAGAAGCACAAAGGATGAAAGTGCCGAGGAGGATGGATGCATTTTGAAGCTGGCCCATAACAAACTGTACATTGCTGCACTTGGCGGCGTGAACGAAATCGGGAAGAACATGTATTTTATTCAATATGATCAGGATATCGTTGTCATTGATTGTGGTTCCAAGTTCCCGGATGAGACTATGCCGGGTATCGATCTTATTGTTCCGGATGTAACGTATCTGCTCGACAATCTCGATCTTGTTAAAGCTTTGGTTGTCACGCACGGACATGAAGATCATATTGGCGGCATACCTTATCTTCTTAAACAGATGAACATTCCTGTCTACGCTTCCCGTCTGACACGCGGACTGATTGAATTGAAACTGAGAGAGCACCAATTGCTGCGCCAATCCGATCTCCACACGATTGATGCAAATTCCCGAATCACGCTGGGAAGTATTGAAGTCTCTTTTTTTGCAACGAGTCACAGTATTCCAGACTGTCTGGGGATTTTTTTTCAAACACCAGCCGGCAATGTTGTACATACGGGAGATTTCAAATTTGACATGTCTCCTGTGAATGGTCCGTTCCCTGACTTACATCGTATGGCAGAGATCGGCAAGCAGGGGGTTCACGTACTTCTCTCCGAGAGTACCAATGCCGAAAGACCCGGATTCACTCCTTCGGAACGTGTGGTTGGGGATCACATTCTTGATGCTTTTATTCGGGCTAAACAAAAAGTGTTCATCTCGACCTTTGCATCCAATATCAGCAGAGTACAGCAGATTGTGAATGCTGCGTTTCAGACCGGACGTAAACTGGCCCTGCTTGGCCGAAGCATGATCAACGTGGTGAACGTTGCAAGCGAACTTGGATATCTTGATATCCCAGACGGGCTGCTGATCGAGGCAGCGGATTCAGGACAGTTCCCGCGCGAGCAGATCGTGGTGTTATGTACAGGAAGCCAAGGGGAAGCGATGGCCGCGTTATCCCGCCTTGCTTCGGGTAAACATCCTCAAGTCAGCATAGAATCCGGTGATACCGTGATCATCGCAGCCGGTGCGATACCTGGGAACGAAAGAAATCTGGCCCATGTGATTGATAATCTGTATGTTCTGGGTGCGCGTGTGATTTACGGTTCCAGCGGGGCAGCGGGTATGCATGTATCCGGGCACGGCAGTCAGGAAGAACTGAAACTGATGCTCACGCTGATGAAACCCGATTACTTGATCCCGATTCACGGGGAATTTCGTATGCTGTATCAGCACAGGCTGCTTGCCGAATCGGTTGGCATTGAACAGAGTCATGTGTTCATCGTAAATAACGGCGATATGGTGGAATATAAGGACGGAGCTGCATCATTAGGGCCTAAAATTGCTTCGGGCAACAGCCTTGTGGATGGATTGATTGTCGGAGATGTGGGTAACATTGTACTGCGTGATCGCAGGCAGCTGTCTTCTGATGGTATGCTGGTCATTGTGACAACACTAAGTAAAACCGAGAAACAATTGGCGGCTTCCCCGGAAATTATTTCGAGAGGTTTTGTCTTTGTGAAGGATTCAGAACAATTTATGAAGGAACTTCATGAACGGGTTGTCAGCCGGATGGATGAACTGACAGGGGCCGGTGTGAATCAGTGGAATGTAATCAAACGTAAGCTGAAAGACGAGATCGGTCACTATATCTATGCCCAGACCAAGCGCAGACCGATGATTTTGCCAATCATAATTGAGGTGTAAACACATGGTATGAAAGCATAATGCGCTCATGACCAACTATGTCTGAGTCCTTAATGGACATATCCTTTCCTGAAATAATCAAACCGGCTCGGTGCTGATAGGACACACACTTCGGTGTGAGTCGCTGCGTGCATCGGGCTTTTTGATATGTCATTCTGGTTTGTATTCGCTGAGCCCAGCTAATCGCGTTATAATAATATAATGACAATTTTACAGATATGTTGGACTAATCCGTTACATACAGACCAGAAGGAGTTTCTTTATGAATAAAACCATTGCAGATATTGCTCAAATGGCAGGTGTAGCGAAGAGCACCGTGTCCCGTTACCTGAACGGCGGTTCGGTCAGTGAGGATACGCGTCAGAAAATTGAGCGTATTATTAAACAATATAATTATGTTCCGAATACCTTTGCACAGAGTTTGAAAGCGAAAAAAACGAGTATTATCGGCACGGTTGTTCCACGGCTGGATTCCTATGCGTCATCACAGACGCTAATCGGTATCGACGAAGAGTTAAGAGGGCTTCACTATCAGATGCTGATTGCCAATACGAGTCAGGATCTGCAGCGCGAGATCGATGCGATATACGACTTCGCGAGACAAAAGGTGTCGGGGATCATTCTGCTGGCTGCTGAGGTTACGGATGCCCATCTGAAAGCCATTGAAGAAATTCGGATTCCTGTGCTGCTGGTGGGACAGCAGCATGAGCAGCTTCACAGTCTGATTCACAACGACGATCAGGCTGGATATATCATGGGTAAATACGTTGTGGAACAGGGACATCGAAACATCGTTTACTTGGGAGTTAACGAGAAGGACCGGGCTGTAGGGATACAGCGCAAACAAGGATTTAGACGCGCGGCTGCCGAATGCAGCGATTGTCATGTCAAGTATTATGAGACCAGCTTCAAGATGTCTGAGGCAGTGGTTACCGCCAAAGCAATTCTGGAAGAACACAGCCCATCGCTTATTGTAGCAGCAACAGATAATATTGCGATGGGAGTGATGAAAACGGCTTTTTCTCAAAAGATTCAGATTCCACAGGATTTATCGGTATCGGGATTCGGCGGTTACGATATTACAGAGATGATTCACCCCACGCTGACGACAGTGAAATATCATTATCTGCAGGCAGGAAGGCTTGCGGCAAATCACATTAGCCGACTGGTCGAAGGACAAAAAGTGAAGCAGCAGACGATCCTTGATGTCGAATTAATTCCCCGAGAAAGCGTTGACAAAATATAAACTGTTCCTTTATGATAATTCCATCGAACCGGTTCCATTCCGAGGTCTTTTTTGGAAATGGGAAGGCAGTCAGGCAGCGTATGGCTGTATGGAATTATTTTTTTGCTTGGAATGGAACCGGTTCCTCTTAGAGGGAGTTTCTGATTGCTGCAGCAGAATGGAGATGGAGACAGCTATGAAAATGACAAGAGAACAGCTCTATCGGCGGATTCAGCAGGCTGAACCTGGCGAGATGGCCAAGCTGGAAGCAAAAATTACGGTGTGTCCATGGAGACAAACTTATCATATTCAACCCGTAACCGGACTGCTTAATGATCCGAACGGTTTTTCCTTTTATCAAGGCTATTATCATCTGTTTTATCAATGGTTTCCTCTGGGGACAGAGCATGGTATGAAGTACTGGTACCACACTCGCTCGGACAATCTCGTGGATTGGGAGAATGTTGGCATAGCGATTGAACCCGGAAGCCCGTATGACTCGCATGGAGCTTATTCAGGAAGTGCGCTGGAGAAGGAAGGGCAGTTATACCTGATCTACACGGGAAATACGCGGGACGAGAACTGGATCAGACATCCTTATCAGTGCCTGGCGGTTATGGATAAGCATCATAAAGTAACGAAGTACGAACATCCTGTTATTTCGGATGTACCCCCAGGATATACCGAGCATTTTCGGGACCCCAAGGTGTGGAAGCATCAGGAACTGTATTATTGTGTCATTGGAGCCCAACGCACGGATGAGACCGGATGTGCAGTGCTGTACCAGTCGAGCGACCTCCTGCACTGGCAGTTTCTAGGTGAGATCGGGACTGGCTTGCCCACGTTTGGTTATATGTGGGAATGCCCGGACTATTTCGAACTGGATGGTCAGGGTGTGCTGATGTTCTCACCGCAAGGAATTCAGGCTGAGGAAGATCGGTATCAAAACATCTTTCAATGTGGTTATCTCTTGGGTAAGCTTCTGGATCTGGAAACGAGGCAGTTCGACCATGGCGGCTTTCATGAACTGGATCGGGGCTTTGATTTCTATGCGCCGCAGACGATGGATTCACCGGACGGAAGAAGAATACTGGTTGCGTGGATGGGACTTCCTGACTTGGCGTATCCCACAGATGACAGCGGCTGGGCTCATTGTTTAACGATTCCAAGGCAATTATCGATTCAAGGCAGCAGAGTTATACAGCAGCCAGTTTCGGAAATGGCACAGCTGCGCCGGGTAGAAAAAGGACTCCGGGCTCAGGGTACGCTGAGCAGCGAATGCCGATCTTTTGCCGGTTTCCAAGGCACTGCTTACGAATTGGAATGTGAAATCAGCCTGGATGATGCACACTTTGCAGGCATTGAATTCCGTGCGAATGATACAGAGAAAACGGTCATTCAGTATGATCGGCTGCAGCGCAAACTGATACTGGATCGCAGCCAATCGGGTGCGGCATTACCAGAAATCAATGGCACAATCCGTCAGTGCAGTCTGGATACGGATGTAATCCAATTACGGATGTTTGTGGATTCGTCGTCTGTTGAGATTTTTGTCAATGAGGGGCTGGAAGTGTTCACCAGCCGTATATTCCCAAGCCGTGACAGTATAGATATCCGTTTTTTTGCACATGGAGGCAGGGCAGATTTCCAAGCAGTGCTGTGGAACTATTAGTTTGAATGAGAGAGGAATGAGACAGCATGTCCGACAATCAGCGTATCGCTCAAGAGGTTATTCGGGCCATTGGGGGAAAAGACAATATCACCTCTTTTGCACACTGTGCAACACGACTTCGCATTATGGTCAAGGATAAGGAGCAGATTGATCAGAAGCAGGTCGAGAGTATCGACAAAGTCAAAGGTGCCTTTTTTAACTCAGGTCAGTATCAGATCATTTTCGGCACAGGTACGGTTAATCGAATTTTTGAAGAGGTCGAGAAGCTTGGCATTGAAGGATCATCGAAGGAAGATGTGAAAAATCAGGGAAAAAAGGAAGGCAATGCATTCCAGCGGGCTGTTCGCACGTTTGGTGACGTCTTTGTTCCCATTATTCCTGTGCTTGTGGCAACAGGGCTGTTCATGGGGCTGCGCGGACTGCTTACACAAAATGAAATTCTGGCATGGTTCGGTGCGGCGCCTGACGACATATCGCCAAACTTCTTGCTGTTCACACAAATTCTAACGGATACGGCTTTTGCATTCCTGCCTGCTCTTGTAGCCTGGTCGGCATTCCGCGTATTTGGCGGCAGTCCGGTTCTCGGGATTGTGCTCGGGCTGATGCTGGTGAATCCAGCACTGCCGAATGCTTACGCTGTAGCGGATGGATCGGCGCAGCCTCTGCATATGTTTGGTTTTATTCCGGTTGTGGGTTATCAGGGCTCGGTGTTACCCGCGTTTTTTGTAGGTTTAATCGGTGCCAAATTTGAAAAAGTGCTGCGCAGACGTGTGCCAGAAGCGCTGGATTTGATTCTCACTCCATTTATTACGCTAACGGTTATGATCACGCTTGGACTATTCGCCATCGGTCCGGTATTTCACTCGCTTGAAGAGTGGGTACTGCACGGAACTACAGCTGTGCTGGATCTGCCTTTTGGTATCGCAGGTATGATTATCGGGTTCTTTCATCAGATTATTGTGGTTACGGGTGTGCATCACATCTTCAACTTTCTGGAGATTCAACTGCTGGAGAAAACCGGATTTAATCCGTTTAACGCTATCATTACATGTGCAATGGCTGCCCAGGGTGCGGCCTGTCTTGCCGTTGGATTGAAAACCAAAAATATGAAGCTCAAAGCACTCGCGCTTCCTTCATCTCTGTCCGCATTCCTGGGTATTACTGAACCAGCGATCTTTGGTGTGAACCTGCGTTACATGAAGCCGTTTGTTATGGGGCTGATCGGGGGTGCAGTTGGAGGTTTCATCGCATCGCTCTTCCACCTGCAGGGTACTGGAATGGCAGTTACGGTTATCCCGGGAACGCTTCTGTATCTGAATAGTCAGCTGCCATTGTATATCCTGTCCAACGTAACGGCCATGGCCATTGCCTTTGCGCTGACCTGGTTCTTTGGTTATAAAGATCAGCCTTTTGAAGTCGTATCCGGCAGCGATTCGTCTGTGGATACAGCGAATACGACATCCGGTTCGAAAACAGCCGTTTCGGTTTCGGCATCGGGCAGCGCAGCGGCTCGTCCACAAGTGAAGCTGCTTGAGATCGCATCTCCGATCCAGGGTACAGTTGTTGAACTGGACCAGGTGCCTGACCCGGCGTTTTCGGGAAAACATATGGGTGAGGGCATCGCGATTGAGCCTTCCGAGGGTAAAGTGTATGCTCCATTTGACGGTGTCGCTGCTCATGTGATGGATAAGAGTAAACATGCTGTCATTTTGGAGCATGAAACAGGGCTTCAACTGCTCGTTCATATCGGTATTAATACGGTCGGCTTGAAAGGCAGTGGTTTTGTCACTCATGTCAAAAGCGGAGATACCGTGCGTGCCGGACAGCTGCTCATTGAATTTGATAGGAATACAATTGAGGCCGCTGGTTTACCGGTAATTACACCTGTACTGATCCCAAGCGGTAACGAAACAATTGCTTCTGTAAAAACGATAGAACGCGGACATGTGCAGGCGAATGCGGAAAAGGTGCTGAGAATAGAGTTTACGCAGCCTCAGTAACCCATGCATAAGAGCATACGCCAGCAATATCGGAGCGATTCAGATCATCACGATCATCACGAGAAATTCAATCAAACAATAAGAACACAGGAATGCATCGAAATAAAACCAATATAAATAAAACATCATCAAAAAATATAGGAAAACGGACGGGAATACTGCCCACCCGCTTTCCTTTTTCTTTGTCATGATTTTTTTGTCATCATTTTCTTCTGTTATAATCCGGCATTGCGTTTCAGCCGTTCAGCAATCTGTAAAAAGTCTTCCGGGGATATTCCTGGAGCGAATTCCTCCGGCAGGTCGGGAAGTTCGGGGATCGGCCCTCCGTATCCCGGCAAACCCGCAAAGGCTTCCAGTTTGCCGCCGTCCGGGTGTACGCCTTTCCAGATCTGGGCAATCTGCTGATAATCCTTGTCACTGAACGTGTACAAGCGGCGCTGCTCACCCATGGCTTCCCATTTGCGTGTGGTTTCAAACGCTTTGTTATCCAGAGAAGGGATCGGAATCAGCTTGGTCACATCCACGCCTGTTGCAATCTCCAACGCTTTGGCATAAGCGAGAATATGCACACCACCCCGTACAAGCAGATAACCTGTCATCTCACGAGCTGTATTGTTGTCGGTCATCTCGTAAACCCGCATCTTGTGGGTTCTTGCTCCGCATTCGAGAAAAAAGTTATGCAGCAAATCCAATATCAGATTACCGCTGCTGAAGACATACGAGCCGTTCCAAGGCCTGCCCATGGAGTCATAAGGCAGTGCCGTTTGCGCGGATTCAATAAAATGTGAAGTCATGCGTGCATCCTTGCCTGCACGAAGCGGTGTGGAGTCAGGTGCGCCCGGGGATGTCGTGCCTTCAAGCATCAGGTTAATCGTATTGGCGACGAGTTCCACATGGCCAAATTCTTCAGCCGTAATACTGGCGACAATATCATAGAAGGGACGCAACTTGGATTTGCCTCTAAAGTTAAATGACTGATACATGTAATTGTTCAGCGTGGACATCTCGCCATATTTTCCGCCCAGCAGCTCCTGCACCGCACTGGCTCCATTGGGGTCCGGATTTTTGGACATGGGCAGTTCAATGGCAAGACGATCTACACGTTTAAACATGTCAATTCCTCCTCGATTCTCATTACAATAAAGGTATGAACGCTGACTTGTACGTTATTCAATCATTTGCGTGAAACTGGTGGTCAGTGCCTAGTGCTTATCTGATCGATTTGATTTATATTTAAATGAATCGTAGTACATTGATTTAACATGGACAACACAGGGGGACACTTATTATGAAACTCGATGCACATCAACATTTCTGGAATTATAACACCCGTGATTACGGATGGATCGGTGAAGAGATGAGCGTGATTCGGCGTTCCTTTCTACCGGAAGACCTGCAGCCAATCCTCACGGATTCCGGCATATCAGGCTGTGTAGCTGTACAGGCCCGGCAAAGCCTTGAAGAAACCGAGTGGCTGCTCGAACTTGCGGACAAGCACGAATTCATCAAAGGCGTTGTTGGCTGGGTAGATCTGTGCTCTGAGGAAGCTGCCTCACAACTGGCGGGATATGCCGCTAACCCATGGCTGAAAGGTGTCCGTCATGTCATACAGGATGAACCGGATGTAAAGTTTGTGCTGCGGGAGGACTTCCAACGAGGTATTGCTTTGCTGGAGCAGTATAATCTGGCCTATGATTTGCTTGTATCCAAGGAGCAGCTGCCTCATGCCGTGGAGTTGGTTCAGAAGTTTCCTAAGCAGCGTTTTGTCATTGACCATCTGGCCAAACCGGATATTAAGGCAGGAGTCGGTTCTCCCTGGAAGGAAACAATGGAAGCGATTGCGGCATATCCCAATGTTTATTGCAAATTGTCTGGGATGGTCACCGAAGCAGACTGGAACCATTGGAAACAGGAAGATTTCACCTTTTATCTGGATACGGTGCTTCAAGCGTTTGGATCAGAGCGGGTGATGTATGGTTCGGACTGGCCTGTATGCACCGTAGCGGGTACATATGCCGAGGTGATTAATTTGCTGCAAACGCATGTAAAGCGCTTACCAGAAGCAGAACAGCAGCTGATTTTTGGCGATAACTGTGCCGCATTTTACAACTTGTGATCATTGGTAAATTAGCGCTTCGCTGGACAACAAAGGCCTGTAAATCTGCATGAGGTGCATATCAACGACTCGCGCTCGTTGACATATTTCCTGTTTCTTGGTAATCTTTTATCTAATCCGCATAATGTTTTCTGGGAATGTTACCGAATAAGGGCATAACCTGAGCTGGCTTGGGATACACGTTATTGTGTATACAGGCTGGTTCGGGTTTTTTCTATTTGCCTCGCGGCAAGCCTGGAAGCAGAAACGGGGCGGATCATTGAACTGCATATTTGAAAGGAGAATACGAATGACAGCATTTAAATTTCCTGAAAACTTTCTATGGGGTGGAGCGATTGCTGCCAATCAGGCAGAGGGAGCTTATCTGGAAGATGGCAAAGGATTAAGTATTGTGGATTTACTTCCAACCGGAGAAAATCGGAGAAGCATTATGAAAGGAAATGTCCCGGCATATACACCACTCGCGAGTGAGTTTTACCCTTCCCATGAAGCCATTGATTTCTATCATAGATACCCGCAGGATATTGCCCTTTTTGCGGAAATGGGTTTCAAAGCGCTGCGAGTTTCGATTGCCTGGGCACGCATCTTCCCAACAGGAGAGGACGCGGAGCCGAATGAAGCTGGGCTGCAGTTTTATGATGATCTGTTTGATGAACTCTTGAAACATGGCATCCAGCCGGTGGTTACGCTGGCTCACTTCGATGTGCCTGTACATCTGATTGAGAAATATGGCAGCTGGAGAAGCCGCAAACTTGTTGATTTGTTTGAGACTTATGCCAAAACGGTATTTACTCGTTACAAAGATAAAGTGAAATACTGGATGACGTTCAACGAGATCAACATGCTGCTTCATCTTCCTTTCCTCGGAGCAGGACTGGCGTTTAACGAAGGTGACAACGTCAAAGAAATTCAATATCAAGCGGCACATCACCAACTCGTTGCAAGTGCGCTTGCCGTTAAAGCCTGCCATGAGATCATCCCTGACGCCATGATTGGCTGTATGCTGGCAGCGGGCAGTTTCTACCCGTACACATGCAATCCGGAAGATGTGTTTCAGGGAATGGAGAAGGACAGAGAATCCTACTTCTTTATCGATGTACAGTCACGCGGGGAATACCCGGGTTACGCCAAACGTTTCTTCAGGGATCACAACCTGAACATTGTAATGGAGCCGCAGGATGCAGACATTTTGCGTAACCACACGGTGGATTATATTGGCTTCAGCTACTATTCCAGTCGGACAACCAGTACAGACCCTGAAGTGAACAAAAATATGACGAGTGGTAACGTGTTTGGCTCCATTGCCAATCCATATCTGGCGAAGTCGGAATGGGGATGGACCGTTGATCCCAAAGGTTTCCGCATTACCGCCAACCAGCTGCATGACCGGTATCAGAAACCGCTGTTTGTGGTGGAAAACGGCTTTGGTGCGCACGATGAGGTTAACGCTGAGGGTGAAATCGATGATTCGTACCGAATCGATTATTTGAAACGCCATGTGGCGGAGATGGGTGAAGCCATCCAGGATGGCTGCAATATCATCGGTTATACCAGCTGGGGGCCGATCGACATCGTTAGTGCATCCTCGGGCGAAATGAGAAAACGTTACGGTTACATCTATGTGGATCGGGACAATGAAGGCAGAGGCGAATTGACTCGTATCAAAAAGAAAAGCTTCGAATGGTATAAAAATGTTATTGCATCCGGCGGAACGGATCTGGGAGACAAGTAGTTTCGTGATAAGCTGAAAACGAATCACCTCCAAACATCGGAAGCTGCATGAATTCATGTAACTTCCGAATGTCTTCGCCTTGAAAGCGTTGACATATAACGCAGTTCACGCTATACTTGACGCAAATATATCATTTCTGGGATTGTTACTACATCACACGTAGGCAAAACCTGAGCACCAAAAAAGCAGACTGCCACGTCTCGTTTATTTTGTGATGCTCCAGGTTTTTTTTGTATGCCCATAATTGGATATATCACTGCGACTAGAGAGTGGAACGTGACGGGGGGATTGAAGTGAAAATAGCAAAGGTTATCAACAATAACGTGATCAGCATCTATCAGGCCGACGGAGAAGAGCTTGTGGTGATGGGACGTGGGATTGCCTTTAAGAAAAAGCCGGGAGATAAAGTAGACGAGACCCGCATCCAGAAAGTATTTGCCTTGAAAAACAAACAGACATCCGATAATTTCAAAACACTGCTGCGTGAAGTTCCGATGGAACTTGTTGAAATTGTGGAGGAGATGATTGCTCATGCACGTGACAATCTGGGACGTAAACTGAACGAGAACATTTATGTTTCGCTTACAGATCATATTCATTTTGCCATCGAGCGTTATCATGAGGGGATTGAGATCAAAAACGCCTTAATGTGGGAGATCAAGCAGTTATACAAAGTTGAATTCGGGCTGGGACTGCGCACGCTGGAGCAGATTAACAGCCGAATGAATATTGAGCTTCCACCGGATGAAGCCGCGTTTATTGCGCTGCATATTGTGAATGCCGAAATGAACGAAGAAGTCATTACAACGATGAATATTACGAAGTTTATCCAGCAGATTATTAATATCGCCAAGTACCATTTTAAAATGGAGTTTGACGAGGAGTCACTCAGTTACTTCCGCTTCATTACACATCTGAAATTCTTCTCGCAGCGCGTGCTGAGCGGGACGCACTATGATAACAATTATGATCATTTCTACGACATGATTAAGGAGAAGCATCCCGAAGCGGCAGCGTGCGTTGAGAAGATCGCCTTGTTTGTGAAGAAGGAATACGATCATGAGCTGACCAATGAGGAAAAGTTATATCTTACCGTTCACATTGAACGTGTCGTTAATCGCTAAAATTTAATTATTGACATAAATGGTTATATTATAATATTATGTTTGTAACAGGAATTAAATACGATTTAACTGGGATTGTTACTGGTTATGCAGGCAAAACCTAAGTCATGTGTATTTCGGAATTTATGTCCACTTACGCAAGGCTTAGGTTTTTTGTGTGCAAAAAAATCGGTAGAGAGCCTGTTATATAAATTGAATTATCATCGGAGTGTCCGTGTACACGATTATTAATTCAATTTTATTGACAAAACGTAGGAGGGCATATCATGAGTCAAGAGAAACTGGCCAGAGAGATCGTAGAACGGGTCGGCGGTGAGAAAAACGTAGAATCCCTGGTTCACTGTGCAACACGGTTACGATTTGTATTGAAGGATGATTCCAAGGCTGACAAAACGGCCCTGGAGAAAACAGAAGGTGTTATTGCCGTTAAGGAAAACGGCGGCCAATTCCAGGTTGTTGTGGGCAATAAGGTTCCCGAGGTCTATCAAGCCATCGGTCAGATCAGCAGTATTCTGGACGATTCATCCAGCAAAGAAAAAAGCGGCAAAAAAATAAAAGGGTTGGGCGGTATCATTGACGTCATCTCCAGTATTTTCGCACCACTACTGGGCGTTATGGCGGGGGCTGGTATTTTAAAAGGTTTGCTGCTCATTGCAAACAATGTGGGCTGGCTGGAAAAGACAGAATCCACATATATCATTCTGTATGCAGCTGCCGACAGTCTGTTCTATTTCCTGCCACTGCTGTTAGCGGTTACAACAGCACGTAAATTCCAAGCAAATATGTTTGTTGCATTAACGGTTGCTGGAGCGCTAATCTATCCAACCATTATTCAGTTGAAAACAGATGGCGTTCAAGCAGATTTCTTCGGTATTCCCGTTGTTCTGATGAACTATTCCTCTACTGTAATTCCGATTATTCTAGCCGTCATTGTGATGAGCAAACTGGAGAAATTGTTCAACAAGCTTCTTCACGAAAGTATCAAAAACTTTGTCACACCTCTATTTCTGCTTGTTATTATGGTTCCGCTTACGCTGCTTGTCTTTGGACCATTCGGTGTATACGTTGGTAATGGTATTGCGTCGGCGATGGTTGCTGCCTTTGGATTCAGCCCGCTGCTTGCCGGAGCGGTCATGGGCGCAAGCTGGCAGCTGCTCGTTATATTCGGTGTACACTGGGGCTTGGTGCCTGTATTCATCAATAACATTGCTGTATACGGCAAAGACGGTGTGAAACCGGCAGCAACGGCTTCTGTATTTGCTCAAACGGGTGCGGCATTCGGTGTCATGCTCAAAACCAAAAACAGAAAATTAAAAACACTTGCTGGATCATCTACACTTACAGCGCTGTTCGGGATTACTGAACCCGCCATTTACGGCGTAACACTCCCGCTCAAACGTCCATTTATCGCCGGTGTTATCGGCGGCGCAGTTGGCGGAGCGATCATTGGTCAAGCGGGAACTCAGGCGTTCGCTTCGGGTGCACCAGGCCTGCTGACACTGCCGATTTTCTATGGACCAGGTGGTCAAGGTTTCCCGGGATTGATCATGGGTATTGCCGCATCGTTTGTTGTTTCCGCAGTATTAACGTACATTATGGGCTTTAAAGATCCTGTTGAAGATGAACAGATCAAGACGGAAGCAGAACAGTCTGCTGGAGCTGCTGCTAATGCTAATGCAAAAGGCAAAGATGCTTCATCTAACCCTTCTGCTCATGTTACAGCTGCTGCCAGCCAAGAGGTATACAGTCCGATCGAAGGTAAAATTGTCGATTTAGCTGAAGTTCCCGATCCGGCATTTGCTTCCGGTGCTATGGGTAAAGGGATCGCGATTGAACCAACGACAGGACGGGTAGTGGCTCCTTTTGATGGTACAGTAACGGTAGCCTTCAAAAAGAAGCATGCACTTGCTGTTGTATCGGATTCAGGTGCTGAGATTCTGGTACATGTAGGTGTGGATACAGTCAAACTGGATGGGCAGCATTTTATCTCTTACATTGAGGAAGGGGACAGAGTGAAGGCAGGCGATCTGCTTCTGGAATTTGATATTGAGCAGATTAAAGCTGCGGGTTATCACACGGTAACACCAATTATCGTAACCAATTCAGCAGACTACACGGATGTCATTCCGCAAGCTGCAGGTCAGGTAAGCAGTAAGGATATGCTGCTGAAAATTGTAGGAACTGAAGCAGGCAAAGCTTAAGGTTATAGGATTCATGGTATTATTCATTTCATAATAAAACAAACAACCGCGAAGAAAGATTTGGCGGTTGTTTGTTGTTGAGAGGAACCATCATTAGATGATTCTTTGAGATGCATTGTTATATGTCTGCCTTCACTACGTTGGAATGCGTACTGCTCGTCAGGCGCTGAGGCGGGTACACTGCGCGGACCGGGGCAATGATGATTGCGGCAAACACAGCTTTGATCAGATCTCCGATAATATAAGGATAGAATCCCTGAATCATCGCATTGGATAAAGTCATGCTGTATTGGTAAGCGAGCCAGGGCACCCCTGTGACATAGATTAACAGAGACCCGAATATTTCGAGAACAATAAAAGCCAGAACATAACCTTTAACGCCCCGAATTTTAACTTTGGAGAGCAGCAGGCCCATGAGCAGTGCGGCGAATGGCCACATGATAACGTACCCCCCGGTAGGCCCAAGCAGTACGGCGAGGCCGCCAGTACCATGCAGCAGTGGGAAACCAAGCGCAGTAAGTACAACGACAAGGGCAATACTTAAGAAACCGTAGAGGGGACCCAGCAATCCGCCAGCTAACATCACGGCTAACGTTTGCAAAGTAATGGGCACAGGTGAGAAACCAATAGGAATGCTTATGTATCCAAAAAGTACGAGAATGGCAGCCATCAGTGCACTGAACACGATGCCGCGTAGAGATAATTTCATGTTTGTACAATCCTTTCGATTTTGGTAGAATTATTGTTAACCATATTTATTATTTAGGTTAACGATTAGCATGTTATCATATAATCGCAAAATGTGAAAGGACTTATTTTTATCATGCGAAACAAGCTGCCTATCATTTCTTTAACAGATATTCATGTACACTACGCTGGAGAAGGAAGCGTAGTGAAAAAAGCAGTCAATGGCGTGTCACTTACACTCCAGGCAGGTGAGTGGTTAAGCGTTGCAGGTCCCAACGGCAGCGGTAAAAGTACTCTTGCCGGAGTCCTGCTGGGCTTCATTCCTATATCCGGCGGAGAACGGAATATCCCTGCGAATCTGACCATTCGAGGTGTGCTGCAGCAGCCAGATGCTCAGGTGCTGGGCGATACCATTGAAGAAGAATTTCATTTTGCGCTGTCGCATTTACATATATCAAATCTTGAAAAAAAGAAGCGCACTCAGGAGGCGCTGCAGCTTGTGGGACTTCATCACTCTCCGGGTACTGTGATTGCGCAGTTATCCGGGGGACAGAAGCAGCTGCTTAACATTGCGACAGCTCTTGCAGCGAAGCCGGATGTTCTGATTATGGACGAACCTACAGCGATGCTCGACCCTGATGCGAGAGGGCGCATAGAAGATATTGTTCAGTCTGTTACAAGGAAGGGTACGGCAGTGGTCTGGATCACCCATCATCTTGAGGAAGCCACATTATGTGATCGTATTATGGCGATGAATCATGGACGATGTGTATATGATGGAATACCGCAGTCTTTTTATTATCCGTCGACAGCTGGAACAAAGGCAGCTTCAAATGCAGAAGAAGAACAGCATCTTCAATCTCCTTGCGAGCAGTTGGGTCTGGAACCTCCTTTTACAGTGCAGACCAGCCGGATCCTGAAGCAGCGGGGGAAGCTGCAGCATGTTATGCCGCTTCGGCCTGAACAGCTTGCAAAGGAGGCTGCGCGCTGGTGATTGAATTGAATAACATCTGCATCCGGGCTTCAGATGAGAGCAAGCGGATTTTACTTGACGACATTTCTCTAACGCTGAACCGCGGCGAGATTACGCTGCTTCTGGGCTGTACCGGTTCTGGCAAAACGACACTGCTCCAGACGATTGCCGGGCTCAGGCCGCCAGATTCCGGTGATATCCGGCTTGCAGGCGAGTCGATGTGGCGTAATGGCAGGGTACCTAAATCCATGCTGCTCCAGGCGGGACTTGTATTTCAGTTTCCTGAGCAGCAGCTGTTTGCACGTAATATCAGGAGGGAACTGCTGTATTCCCTTCGTCCTTATCGTTTGAATGAGGCTGAGCAGCAGCAGCAGATCGCAGAAACCCTGGCACATTGGGACCCGGATCGGGGAGAGGGGAAAGAGCGGCGTTTTCAACTGGACAGCTCACCTTTTGCTCTCAGCGGCGGAGAAAAGCGCAGGCTGGGGCTTGCGCTTGGCACTGTCACCCAGCCAAACTGGCTGCTGCTGGATGAGCCCAGCGCAGGTCTTGAGGCTCAGAGCGGCAGGCTGCTGCTGGATGCGCTGCTTGACCATCGTGAGGCGGGCGGCGGGGCGGTTATTGCCGCGCATGATCTGGATACATTTCTGCCGCACGCAGACCGGGTACTCCTGTTACGACTGGGTCGTGTCGCCGCCGACCTTACTCCGCATCAGCTGCATAACCAGCCGAAGCTGCTGATGCAGGCCGGGATTGGTCTGCCTCCATCGATGCAGCTTGCCGAACAGCTCCGGGGAGCGGGAATAAACTTCATTTCTACAGCAATGACACCGGAAGATATGGCAGAAGCTGTTATAAGCAGTCAAAGCTGCGGAGAGGAACGGACGTTTGTTCCCGCCGAAGTGGAGGATGTTAATAAGCCAGATGCAGATCATGATTCAGAAAAAAATAAAAATAAAGATAAAGATACAATTACTACAGAAATAGACAGGTCATTATTATCAGGACCCGCCAACGCTGCTTCAACAACATCATTTGGAGATGTCCCGTTACCATTAGTATCAGACCCTGCTCTGCAAGCACGTAAAGACAGCAAACACAAAAGTTCGAATGAAAGTGTAATGGACCCTCGTCTAAAATGGGTTCTGTATATGCTTCTCGTTACAGCGGCGATGCTGCAGCAGCATTGGGGCGGCTTAACATTAACTTTGATCCCGGTGACCATTGCTTTGGGTGTACTTCCCCGTCAGAAGCTGATGGGGTGTATCAAACTGATGAAACCACTTCTCCTGTTTTTTGTTCTGTCTACCTTGTTATCGGGCAGTACTTTAACTACGGGGGAAGCAGGTTTCCAATTGGGATTTTCCCTGACTCAGGCTGAGGGAACTATACTGAACCTTTATCGCTTGTTCATTGTAACTCTTGCAAGTTTGTGGTTCTCGCTCACGACCCCATACGGGCGTATGGTCGAAGGGCTGAACTGGGTGCTGTCTTATGGTCAGAAAATCAGGCTGCCGATCACCTCGTTTGCCCTTGCTGTATCACTCATTTTCCGGTTTATCCCGCTGCTCTGGAGCGAATGGCAGCGATTCTCACTGATCGTCCGGGCTCGGGGAAAAGCGGCTTTGAAACCTAATTCAGTACGTATACGCGATCTGGGACCGATGGTTATTCCGCTGCTCATGGCTCTGTTCCAGCGTGCGGAAGATATGACGATTGCGATGGAGATGCGAAAAGTAAGAGAGAACGCCGCATTTGGTGTTCGTTCCTCTCTTCTGGCATGGAGCAGGCGGGATACCCGGATTGGCATCATGGGCCTATTTGTTTTTGCTCTGCTTGTATCGGTGCGCTGGTGGGGATCGCGCTGATAAAGGTGCAGATTCAAGGAAGAATCGGCAGATGAAACGCAGTGTTTTCCAAGGAAAATGCATAAAATCATCCTGAAACGCTCACCTTAATGATGCATTGATCATCTCATGACGATCAGGAGGGACGAGTGATGGAGGAAAAGTTTTTGCAGGAAGACAGACGGGAGTATACCGACGTGTCCACCGTAGAGTCGCAGCGAAATGACATTACGCTTGAAGAGTTTCCGGAAGGCCCTTACGGTTCGTCTTTGCTGTCCGAGTCACTTGGGAAAAGCTCCCCGTGGCGGGTGGATCAGAGGACTGCGCACCGTTTTGATTATGAGAATCATGAGCTGCATGAGGGTGAGGTTCGGGACTACCCTGGACAGGATGTCTTTGATGAAACGATACCCGATGACGTGCACGAGCCCCAGTACCCTGGCAAAATGTAATGAAGTTTCTTTACTTCCGCCTTAATAAAGCCTCTGACGAGATCCTCTCGGACAGGGGCTGTTTAGTTTTGAAGCGTATTGGTTATCATTGGATGGACAAATAATGGATGAATGCGTTCGCTGGCACAGCAATTTTGAAAAAAGTTGTTTACTTCCGTACCGAAATTTTGATATTATAGTCGCAATATCAAATGCATTGACGAGACGAGTAGATAAAAATCATTCTTTCATCAGAGAGCCCCGGTAGCTGAAAAAGGGCAGAGAAACTTTTATCGAAGAAAGACTCTGAGCAGCACATCGGAATCCGGCTACGCTGGAGGATGTTGTGACAGGAGCTCCTGTTATAGAGCTGGAGTATAAAACGGATGAAGACAGCATCTCGATTAGTTGAACTTTTATTTTACACAACCACGGAGTACTCGTGTAAATGATAATGATCTCAACTTATACAAGACAGCTTGGTCATCCTTCACATACTCGAAGAGGTGAATATGGTGACATATTTGCGAATCTGGGTGGTACCACGAGTGTTCAATCTCGTCCCTGAGACAATGTCTTGGGGATGGGATTTTTTGGTTTTTTCAGAGCTGTGACTTACACGCTTTGAAACAGCTTGAATAGTGTGAATGATAAGGGGAATGTAAGCTTCCAGAATCCCATGTACGATGACAAAACAAAGACAGAACCAAGACACAAAACAGATGATCTAACTTAAATCGAAAGGAAATGATGATTCCATGTCAGCAAAATTAAAAGTCGGTATTGTCGGAGGAACAGGAATGGTGGGTCAGCGCTTTGTAGACCTGCTGGATCAGCATCCTTGGTTTGAAGTAACAGCAATTTCAGCAAGTGCCAATTCGGCAGGCAAAACGTACGAAGAATCCGTGCAGGGACGATGGAAGCTGGCAGTTCCGATTCCTGAGCCGGTGAAAAACATTGTAGTGCAGGATGCATCTCAGGTTGAAGCTTTTGCGAGTCAGGTTGATTTTATTTTCTGTGCTGTAGATATGAAAAAGAATGAAATTCAGGCACTTGAAGAGGCTTACGCCAAAACGGGTACACCTGTCGTATCGAACAACTCCGCTCACCGCTGGACCGCTGACGTGCCGATGGTAGTGCCTGAGATTAATCCGGGTCACCTGGCTGTCATCGAAGCTCAGAGAAAACGTCTGGGTACAGCGACAGGATTCATCGCTGTCAAACCAAACTGCTCCATTCAGAGTTATGTGCCAGCACTGCATGCTCTGCGTGAGTTTAACCCGACACAGGTTGTTGCCTCAACATATCAAGCGATCTCTGGAGCAGGTAAAAACTTCACGGACTGGCCAGAGATGCTCGATAACGTTATCCCGTACATTGGCGGAGAGGAAGAAAAAAGTGAGCAGGAACCGCTTCGCATCTGGGGGAGTGTAGAGAACAACCAGATCGTTAAAGCATCCGCACCACTCATTACGACGCAATGTATCCGTGTACCGGTTACGGATGGACATCTGGCAACGGTATTTGTGAATTTTGAGAAAAAACCGAGCAAAGATGAAATTCTTGAACGCTGGCTGCAGTTCAAAGGCCGTCCGCAGGAGCTGGCGCTGCCTAGTGCTCCGAAACAGTTTATTACGTACTTTGAAGAAGAGAACAGACCACAGACGAAGCTGGATCGTGATATCGAGCGCGGCATGGGCGTATCCACTGGTCGTTTGCGTGAAGACACCCTGTATGACTACAAATTCGTGGGACTGTCCCACAATACACTGCGCGGAGCAGCAGGTGGAGCTGTCCTGATTGCCGAACTGCTCAAAGCCGAAGGGTACATTCAACCGAAATAACCGAAATAACCGAAATAAATTTAAACGTATATTACAGCTGCAGTGAAGCATCAGCATGAGAAACGCCGACATTTTGTCGGCGTTTTTTGCCTGTTAGTGGGTTGGCTGCACTGGATACGGGCGGGAGTTTGTTTATGAACTTGGATGATCAGGAAGTGGCCAAGCTGCTCGGAAATCTGCACCCAGTTGTCATGCTGCCGATGTTTTATCTGAATTACGCAGGAGCTGTGAACGCTTGCCGAGCAAGTACCCTGAGAGGGACGCGAGCATTTGCTGAAATACCATACCTAGGACAACCGGAACCGCAACAGGCGGTGGAAAATAGGTAACCGCAAGAACGGCACCTGCGCTAATGTTACGCATGCCCCCGTTAAAGACAAGAGCCACCTGATCGGCTTCATTCCAGCCTAGCCATTTTGCAATGAAATAACTGAGTGCGTAGCCGAAGGAGGCCAGAAATACAATAATGACCGCCAGCCCAGCCAGTCGCCAATTGAAATCGGCTAGATAAGGGGCGACAACTGAACCATTAATGGCAACAACCGAAGCCATAAACAGTTTGGACAAGGGATTAAGCCGAGGCCCCCATACAGGCACGATGCCGCCTTTAGTCCATTCATTAAGGAGCATACCCAGCAGAGAAGGGAAAACAATCATCCAGAACAGACTGCTCATCATAGCTGCCGTATCGAGTGTGACGCTTGTGCCAACAAGCAGGGATAACACGCCTGGCACAACAAAAGGAGCCAGCAAGGTATCGATTAAAATAATGGAAAGCGTAAGCGCAATATTCCCCCGGTAGATACTTACCCATATAAAACTGCTAATGCCTGTTGGAATCACCGCAGCGAGAACAAGTCCTGTGATGGTATAAGAATCGGTTGGAAACACGAGATGACCCATGCCCAGCGCAATAAGAGGCATTGCCAAATGTAAGATCAGAAGGCAAACAAACAGCGGAAAAGGCTTTTTTAAGACATTAACAAAGTCTCGTACGCTCAGACTAATACTGCCCGCAAAAGTCATGAAGGCAAATAGCCAAGGCGACAAGTACGTGTAAGATGATAAAAAACTGCCGCATAAAACACCAATGATAATACTGACGGGGGTGATCAGTGGCATAATGCGGTTCAAGCGTTGATTTAAGGCCTGAAGCATAATGGTGACATCCCTTTATTGTGTGATTCTCCTATTATACATCGTAATGCGCGGGCATGCAGGCTGATTTGCAATCTCGCTTTAAGAACAAGTATCATAAAATAATGAATCATTATTCTGAATGAAGAAAGGGAGATGATCATGCCCAGGCGAAAAAGAACTCACAAGATTATGCTGCCAGTAATGATGGCATCCAGTCTGCTGCTGTTGTCGGCTTGTTCTATTGTAGAGCAGGCGAATCAAAGTTTGAATTACGTAAGCGGTGCGACGGATTATATCGAACAAGTATCGAGTGCTGGAAACGAGCTGCAGCAGCTCGCAGCGGACGCAGTCAATAACCCGGATCTGACGGGTCAGATTCAAGAGAAAATCGATCAGATTCAGGCGGAAGCTGCAGCGTTTTCCGAGATGAGTGCACCTGCGATCGGAGAAAATATCCATGAGAATCTGGTTGGTTATAACAACCAGCTGACAGAGGTCGTTAATCAATTCGAGACAACGATTGCTGAGCAGGGCATTACTGCAGAGAATTGGGAGCAAACCGGAATTCCTGAATTGATCAACAACATCAACAGTTTGAAGGACCCGCTGAGTGGTTTGCAGCAGGAATAATCGTTTAATTTATATAATAAGTGCAGCCTTCCGTTTCCTTGAGAAGAATTGAAGAATTAAAAAGCAAGGGATTCATAAGACGGGTACTCTTTGACAAGACTGCTCGTCTTTTTGCATATTTAATCCTAAATAAGAAAAACTACATATCGTGCGTTACACGCATTTAATTGAATTGTTACGTTCATTCATTCAATAGATTACTCCTCAAATGGATGGCAGGCTGCTGTAACGATTCAATAACATTTCATGCAGACATCTGCTAATCCCACCGGTTTGACAAAAGAGTACCAGATTAGTATGATTATGTTGTGTTTAAATTATAGTAACTAACTTTTATTTACCTAGCACCAAATCTATTCAGCGAAGGAGATCTGCGTTATGTCCGAGCATGCGGGAAAAGTCATTGTTATCACAGGTGGAGCAAGCGGAATCGGAAAAGAAACAGCACTGCAGCTGTCCGCACAGGGAGCAGCGATCGTTGTCGCGGATTTTAACGAAGAGGGAGCCAACCAGGTTGCGACTGAGATTGAAGCAGCGGGTGGCAAAGCCGGAGCTTATAAAGTCGATGTGTCCAAAGGGGATGAGATTAAAGCTTTGATTGACTGGACTGTCGAAAAATATGGAACATTCAGCGGTATTTTCAACAATGCCGGTATCGGTCTTGTAAAGCCGTTTCTGGAAATGGACCCGGAATCCTATCACAAGGTTATTGATGTGGATCAACATAGCGTATACTACGGCATGTATTACGGTGCGAAGAAAATGGTTGAATTAAACGTGCAAGGCACGATTGTTAATACAGCTTCGATCTATGGAAGCGTGGCAGCTGTCGGCAGCTTCAACTACAATGCGGCGAAAGCAGCAGTAGTGATGATGTCCAAATCGGGTGCACTCGAATTGGCTGAGCACGGCATTCGTGTTCTCGGGGTTGCGCCTGGCTTCATTGAAACTCCGATTCTGGGGAATGACAAAGCCATGAAGGATGCATTGGCCACTCAACATATGCGCGGAGAGTTGATCCAGCCGGAAAAAGTGGCAAGTGTAGTTACGTTTTTGTTCAGTGATGCTGCGAGCGCAATGAATGGCACAACGGTGGCGGTTGATGATGGTTTTCTCAGCTTCAAAACAAAATAAATGCGTCAAAATATAAAAAGGGGCTGTCTCAAAAGCCTTTAAAAACGAACATAGGTGCAGAGAATTAACACCGATCCGTCCAAACGGGACCAAGCAGAGGTTTATCCTGCTTGGTCCCGTTTACGTTTTTCTGCCATTGTTGCTTTTTTGAGCGGATTGTGGGCAAGACAAAGCCACCCGACCTCCAGGCTTACTTTTTGCAAGCCACGAATCAGGAATCTTCGAAATCCCCGATTTTTTTGATCTGTCCAAACACGATTTCAGGCTCGATCATGCGCCGAACGGAAAGCATATATCCTTCCTCACTGCACTGGTGTTCCCTCATCTCCTTTTTTTGCCGCATGCAGGTCAGGCTGATCGCAATCTCCCGGTCGCCTTTTGCCTTGGTGCATGTGGCTTTCAGTGGGCACTGGCTGCAAGTTGGACGGAAGAACTTTTTTCGTCAACTTTTTTATCTGTTAGTGAGTAGAGGAACTTCCGCTTTCGTTTGACGATCCGTCATATGAAAAAGTTGTAGACGGTGATTATGTATTCAGTAGTCGTCGCACATCTATAATTCAACAACTCAACCCCTCACTCTTATAGATAATTATATCGTCAGAACTTAGTTGATGCTGGTGTGTTAATTGTTTTTTCGGTTTTAATGTTACAGGACGAGCTGAGGGAGTGCATGCCAAGTCAGCATTCAAAGATGTATCAATTGAAGACCGGGCCTACAGCCCGATTTGCGGGGCGATGAATGGGGGGGATTAATGGATTTAATAGGGTAAGTTTTAACTCAACCTACCCCCACCGACTGACCGGTCTCTTTAATATACTTCACGGGTCTGACGCTTGAATATTTCGTTCTATACAGGTTTTTTTATGTCAACTATAATAATGCTATAATTCGTAACAAGCTGGCTCGTTCATAGCGACATCAGAAATCAAATACGGGGGAATGGGATATGAACAGGTTGCTTCATCGGTTATCCTTCAAGCAACGGATATGGTACTCTTTCGTAACACTTATGACTATGGCTATTGCCGCGACCGGATGGATTTCGTATACTATTTCCTCCCGGGTTGTTGAACAGAATGCGCTTCAGCTGCGCCAGGATACGATCAACAAGTCGGCTCAGGTTCTTGACGAGAAACTGAAGAAGATCGTCCTGTCGATCTTGTCGCTAAAGATGAGCGATGCCTATCAAGCCATCCTTCGAGATGTATCTTCCAATGATTCAAGACGCTACTATGCCCGTCTTACTGCCCTCCAGCCGATTTTGGCACAACTCAAGTTCAATGACAACTTTATTCAGTCGATCCTCCTGGTTACGCCAATCGGCGATTTTTATCCCACTAATTACATGCGGCATAGCGAATACTCTTTTTATGAATCTGATATATACAGGCAGATCCAGGCGAGCAATCGCGATATCTGGGTTACAGGACATGAAGATCGTTTATTTTACGGTAATGATCAGGTCATTTCTTTGGTGCTGGATGGTTCCGGCTCTTCACCGCTGGATAACGTGTACATCGTGGTCAATATCAAGGTGAAGGATTTGCTGAATTTAATTGTCAGCGAGATTAGCCGCCCTACAGGATTCTCCTTAATTGATGACAGGGGCAATTCGGTATTTGGAAGCGCTTCATATACCTCGGGTTCTACAGGGAATTCCTCGGATTTTCTTACCCAATTCACTGCTGACAAGAAGGGGAACTTCGTCAGCGAGTTGAACCGTGATGAATATTTGGTCAATTACGCCCGGCTTGAGATGGGCAAGAATTGGCTGTTGTACGATATGCAATCGAAGCGGGAGGTGCTAAAACAGGTTGAATGGATCAAGTGGACGACGCTTCTCCTCATCCTTGGTTCTATGTTTCTCGTTCTTTTAACTTCAAATGTAATCACCAAGCTCCTGTTGCGTCCGCTCGGCCGTCTGCAGAAGCTGATGGCACGGGTAGAGAACAACGATCTGAATGTAAGGTTTCACAGTAAATACAAGGATGAGGTGTCGCAGGTCGGCATGCGGTTCAATTTCATGCTGGACGAGATTAAAAAGCTGATCAAGGAAGTCAAGGATCGCGAAGAGGAGAAGCGTAGGGCAGAGATCAAGGCCTTGTCAGCCCAGATGGAGCCGCATTTCCTGTACAATACGCTAAATACGATCTACTGCAAGTCGATTCTTGGAAATAACGATGATGTGAATGAGATGATTCTGGCGTTGTCCTCGATGTTCCAGCTTGGACTCAGCCAGGGCCGGGATATTGTACGGATAGAGGATGAATTGTCTCATGTCCGCTACTATCTGATGCTGCAGCAACAATGCTACGAGGGACGCTTTGAATTCCGGATTGATGTGGAGGATGAGACAATCCTGTCGTACTCCATCCCGAAGCTGACGCTGCAGCCGTTAGTGGAGAACACGATTCTGCACGGCTTCCGGGATATCGAGGAGGGTGGATTCATTCTGATCGAGTTAGGTCATTCTAGTGATAGAGATATGCTGCGCATCGCGGTAGAGGACAATGGGGTCGGTATGGATTCGGAGAGACAGAGGCCATTGCTGCCGGAGCCGCCGATGTCTCATAAAGGGTACGCATTACGCAACATCAAGGACAGGCTTCGGCTGTATTATGGACAGGTTGCATCCGTTCAATTCGTCAGCAAGCAGGGCCAGGGCTGCAGAGTGGAATTAATGATCTCGATGCACAAGGAGGAGATGACTGATGGCTACATTGGACCGGACGGTACCCGCGCTGTATGAGCTGTGTGTGATTGATGACATCCCAAGTACCGTAGAGGTGATCGCCGCAAAGATTCCATGGGATCGTTACAGCATTAAGGTCACAGGTACTGCGAAAAATGGGGACGAAGGCATCAGGCTCATCGAACAGACACGTCCGGATATTATCATTACCGATATCCGGATGCCCAAAATGGATGGCTTGGAGATGACGCGCAGGATTCTGGAGATTCACCCGCATTGCAAGATTATCATTCTGAGCGCTTATACGGACTTTGAATATGCCAAACAGGCTATTCGGCTTGGGGCGTTCGACTTCGTGAAGAAGCCTTTCTCCATTCAGGATATTACGAAGGCTGTGCTCGACGCCAAGGCGTTGCTTGAGCGAGAAATTGAACGGAAGCTGCAGATTCAGTGTATGGAACGCAAGGTGGATGAGAGCCTACCGCTGCTCCGTCAGGAATATATGGGCAGACTGCTCAGACATGAGACTAAGCCGGAGGATGCCAAGCGGTATTGGGAGGAAATGCAGGCGGGAGACAAGCCGGAACTGCTCACCGTTTTCCTCATCGAGAGCGATAGCTTCCAGTACCTGTCGCAGCCTCACCATGATATCGAAGTTTCCCGATATACGTTGCAGCAGATTCTCATGGATACCATCGGCCAGGGAAATCAAGGACTTGTCTGCCGAGATGGCCCGAACTGCTATGCAGGTATTATACGCTGTGCGGAGCTGATGGAGCTAAGGCAGCTTGCCGAGGAATGCTGTGCCAACATCGCGTCCGGCACCAAGTTCTCAATTTCGATTGGTATCGGGAAGGCTGTTAGCGAGCTTCATGAGCTTCCTGAGTCATACAAGTCGGCGATGAGAGCGCTTGCTAGTCATATTCATGAGGAGGGAAACACGGTCTTTGATGATCTGAATACCCCACAGCAGGGGGAGGTTTATCCGCGATACGCGGTAGAACTGGAGCAGAAGCTGCTCCTTGCATTGCGCTCGGGAAACATAGAGCAGTCTTTGAGTGTGCTGGAGCACATCTTTAACGATATGCACCGGATCCACCCGCTGCCGGGTCCCATGTACCTCAGAAGCTTGTATTTTGAACTGGCGTTTGTTGTTCTGCGTGCCCTGTACGAGTGGGTACCGCAAACAGTCATGCAGCCATTCCATCAGGCGATTCGAGGCCGGGACGGCCAGGGAGAGTTAACCATTAAGTATTTTCAACAGCTGCTTAAGGACATGTGCAGCGCAGGCTGCGACTGGATCGAACGGGAGCGGACGAGCGATACCGAGAGGCTGATCTATCGGTCGACGGAGTATATCCGGGCCCATCTGCATCTGGACCTTACGGTCGAGTATTGCGCCAGACAGGTGAGTCTGAGCGGGGGCTACTTTGCCAGTCAGTTCAAAAAGCATACAGGTCTAACCTTCAACCAATTTGTGACGAATGAGCGGATTGAGCGGGCCAAGCTGCTGCTGATCGAGAATTATCAAGTGCAGGAAATTGCGCTGTCGCTTGGCTATGAGCATAGGCGTTACTTCAGCGACGTGTTCAAACGAGTGACGGGGCAGACCCCCTCCGAATTTAGGGATGTTTACATGGGACAGAGATAAAGGGCGAATTTCTGCCCTTTATCTTTGTTTTGCCCCATGTTGAGCGTCCCTTTATTTATTTACAATAATAGCAGACACCTAGAAATCACATAGGGGCGCAAGAATAAGAGGAGGTTATCTCATATGAAGAAAAGTATGGCAATGTTCCTGGGGTTGGTATTATTGGTTGGCCTTACCGCCTGCAGCAGCAGCGCTTCCAATGGGGCGAGTTCAGATCAGCCATCTCAGAGTGCGGGAGCTGGGTCCGAGGAGAAGACGAAGATTTCGTATTGGACAGTTGATCGTCATGACTCGGATTATATCAAGCAAAAGATCGATGAATTCAATGCCACCAATAAGGACAATATCGAAGTTGAGTATGTGGTGAAAGCGGATGATTACGCGCAAGCGCTCGATTTATCCTTTACGGCTAATCAGGCTCCCGATGTATTCCGGGTCAAAGAAGGCACGATTCAGATGTACTACAAAAAAGGCTACATGGCCCCGATCGACAAGTATTTGACGGAAGAACAGAAACAGGAGTTTATGGCCATGGCCGACTTGAATCAATTTGACGGCAAAATGTACAGTCTTCCAAACTACGGAAATACGATGCGCCTTATCTATAACAAGGATCTCTTTGAAAAGGCGGGTATTCAGAACCCGCCGACATCGCTCGCGGAGATGGTAGAAGACGCAAAGCTGCTGACGGAAGCCGGGAAGGATATTGGTGCATATGGTTTTGCGCTGCCTTTTAAGAGTCCAAACAGTGCCTGGGATCGTTCGGCGAGAGTGATCGCAGAAATGAGCGGCTTCGGCGGCTTCGGTTTCGACTTCAAGACAGCCCGCTACGATTTCGCCGGCTTTAAGGAAATCGCCAAGGCTTTCAAGCAGATGTACGACGACGGAAGCACTATCCCGGGAATGGAAGCACTGGATATTGACCCGCTGCGTGCACAATTCGCGGAAGGCAAGATCGGCATGTATCTATCCTACTCTTCCGAACCGGGCGTTTACAAGACACAATTCCCTGCCAAGATCGATTGGGCTGCGGCACCTGCTCCGACGATCGACGGCACAGTGAAAGGGGCCTCGGGCTTCCTGGGCGGACAGTGGCTGGCGATTAGCGCGGCTTCCGACAAAAAAGACGCTGCCTGGAAATTTATCAATTATATGTACGGAGATCAGATCCTGCAGGACTATCATGAACAGGGCTATGGCATCTCGATGGTGTCCAGCATTATCGACAAGGCGAAGCAGCCGGATCTCAAAGGTATTGAAGGCTTCTTGCCTAACAAGAATGACGGCGTATGGCCCATCAAGCCAACGGTAAATGTAGAGGGATCTGGCTATCAGGAAACATTCTTTAAGTACATGCTCCAGGGCGGCGATCTGGACAAGGACGTCGAATCTTTGAATAAGCGCTACAATGCGGCGCTAGATAAAGCGATCGAGACTGGGGACGTGAAGATTGAAGCTGATCCGGACTTTGATCCGGCGAAACTTGGTGGCGCTTTCGCTCAATAATTGATGCGGGGCCGGTCGGGGGAAAGCAGGCGGCTCCAATTTGTTCAAAGCTAACGCCATGGCGAAAATGAATCGTGTTAGGAGGCAAAGCCTGTGAGAAAGCTGCAGCAGAAGCTCCCGGGTTTCTGGTTCTCGCTGCCCAGTCTGGTGCTTACGTTGATATTTAGCGTGTATCCGATCGTCTGGGCTATGCGATATATGTTTTACGATTACAAAGGTTACGGTACGGAGCGTTTCGTCGGGCTCGATAACTTCGTCCGGCTGTTGTCGGACGAAGCGTATTGGAACTCAGTTGTCAATACATTCGTCTATGCGGGCGGCAAACTGGTAATTACGCTGCCGCTTGCGCTAATCCTGGCGGTTATTTTGAACCGGGGGATTCGAGGTAAAGGCTTTTTGAGGTCGGTTTATTTTCTGCCAACCATCATAAGTGCTTCGGTTATGTCAGTCGTATTTTTTACTGTTTTCAACTCGTACAACGGTGTGCTTAATCAATTACTCGTACGTTTCGGAATTGTGGAACGGAATATCGATTGGCTCGGCGTCGATAAAGCCATGCTGACCGTGATCCTGATTGCGGCCTGGGGCGCGATAGGCAACTATATGCTGCTGTTAATCGCCGGATTGCAGAGCATCCCGGATGACATATATGAGAGTGCTTCGCTGGATGGTGCAAATGCTTGGCAGAAGTTCATCTATATGACGATTCCGATGCTGGGTCCAGTGCTTCAGATGGTCATTATGCTTGCCATTATCAACTCCTTGAAGGGCTATGAGAGTATTATGGTACTTACTGAAGGTGGCCCGATCGGAAAAACTGAGGTTATGTTCATGTATGTCTACAAGCTCTTTTTCCCGATCTCTACGTCGAGCAATTCTGTGGAGCAACAGCTTGGTTACGGAAGTGCGGTAGGATTCACAACGGCTCTAATCGTCGGTGCAGTAACTCTGTTTTACTTCAGGTTATCGAAAAGCTTGAATCGAGTCCATTAATGTATTTGGCTGCTAGCTACTATAACAGTGCGCGGTGTAATTGGAGGTATACAAATGACTACTAAAACCATAAAGCTTCGACAATCGGAAACGTCTGCCGTAACTTCCCGTTCCCTGGTCTCGATACTGGCCCAAGTCGCATTATGGGGGTTCCTGGTAATCATGGCGGTATTGATTCTGTTTCCGATTGTGATTGCCTTTCTTGGATCGTTTAAATCGAATGCCGAATTAACCGCTGGCGCGACATTTCTGCCGAAGGCGTGGCATCCCTCAAACTATGCGGATGTTTGGAAGCTGGCGAACTTCTCCAGATATACCTGGAACAGTGTGTTCGTTTCGGTCTTCGCAACAATTGGCACACTTCTTGTCGCATCGCTTTCGGCCTATGCGGTTGACCGAATGGATTTTATCGGCAAAAAGTTCTACGTGGGCCTGCAAGCCTCCACGATGTTCATTTCCATCGGCGCCGTGGTACTGCGTCCGCAATTTGAGCTCATGGTGGGCCTGAATTTACAAACGTCGCTGTGGGCAGTAATCATCATCCTTGTCAGCGGGCACGCTTCAACCTACTTTATACTGGTCAGCTTCATGCGGGGTATCCCGAGAGAATTGGATGAAGCGGCCATGATTGACGGCTGTTCCCGGCTGTGGATCTATTCGCGGATTGTCCTACCTCTGCTGGCTCCGGGTCTTGGGGTAGCCGGGTTGTTCACCTTCCGGCATGCCTGGAACGAGTATATCCTACCGCTCGTCTTCACGATGAGCCAGCCGAATCTTCAAGTGCTCACTGTCGGCCTGGCCAGCCTGCGTTACGGAATATCCGCAGCTTCCCAGACCCACTACATGATGGCGGGGGCCGTCCTGTCTATGCTGCCTATGCTGGTTGCTTACGTGGTGGCAAACAAGTCGTTCATGCAGATGACGGCCGGCTCGATTAAGGGCTAGAGGCCGATGGAGAATACGATGAACCATATTCGGCTGAATCAGCTTCTCAAGAGCGCAGCGGACCCCGCCTTCCGGGACGCGATGGAACAGCTTGGAGCACGAGTCAAGGAGACAGGGCTGATCGGTTATGAAATAAGTGCTGGGGAACGGGGGCAATGGTCTCATTATTACTACTGTCCCCTTGACGGGACGAAGCTTGGCTTTGATTGGTCTCTTCCCGATGCCCATAAGTGCCTGGCCTGCGGCACAGTATGGCAGGGCGAACCTTATGATGGTGCATGGGTCACGCTGGCGAATGCCAAGATCGGGAGGATGATGCGGGATGTGGCACTACACAGTCTGATTCATGGAGAGGATGACGCATTCAGCCAGGTCAGGGAGGTTCTGCTGCGGTATGCCCGGTACTATACGGGCTACGAGATTCACGGAAACATCCCCTATAATGGTCCGGGCAAGCTGTTCGCACAGACACTGGATGAGGCCCATTGGATCATCGATCTGAGCTACGCCTATGCTTTCGTTCATAACAGGCTAGAGCCTGAAGATCGTGAGTCCATCCGGGAGAGACTGCTGCGGCCATGCGTCGAATTTCTCACCATGTACAGGGAGCGGCAAATTCACAATCATGCTATTCTGATTACCTCGGCCATAGGCATTGTGGGATTTCTGCTTGGAGATGAAGTGCTTCTGAACAGCAGTTTGTACGATCCTTTTGGCTTATATGATCAATTGGCTTACGGCGTGCTGGAGGACGGCCTTTGGTATGAGGGGAATTTCCACTACCATTATTACGCCTTCGACTCGCTGCTGAAATACGCCATTCTGGTCGAAGGCACCCAGTGGGATCTGTGTAAGCACCCTGCAATGAAGCGTTTGTTCGATTTTCCGCTGGGGTATCTGCTCCCAGACGGCACACTGCCCAATATCAACGATGCCAGCTTTGACAAAAAATTGGCGGATCTCGCTCCTTATTACGAGGTGGCATATGCCTGGTATGGATCAGAGCGTTACGCCGAACTACTGCGGCTTGCCTATGGTTATGAAACGACACTTGGGCTTTCATTTGCCCAAACCCGGCGTGATTCGTTCGAAGCACTGGCGTTCGGCCAGTCGCTGATAAGAACGAAGGGAGGGAGAGATCTGACGCAAATGCTTGTATCCGACAGGTCATCGGCAGCCAGTGGGTTGACGAAACTGGTCAACCGCAGAGGATGGCATGTACTGGTCAAGCACAGCACGTTCGGCGGGGAACATGACCATATGGACCGTCTTGGCCTCTCGTTCGGCACAGGCCGGGTGCCGATGTTTGTTGATCCGGGAACGACGGCTTACGGGGTGCCTGCCCACTACGGCTGGTTCAAACACACTTACGCGCATAATACGGTTGCGTTGAACGGTCAGGATCAGCCTCCGGCTGACGGAGAATGGGTTCAATACCTCCGGGAATCCTGGGGGAGCCTCATCGAGAGCCGGGTTAGTTGGATCGGTGAACCCGTATCTTACCGAATGAAGGACTTCATCTTGCTTCCCAAAGAAATGTGCACATGGGATGCCGGCGCATACCGTGGCACCTGTATTCGGCGGATCAATATCCTCACGGAAGAGACCTTGCTGGATATTGTGAAAGTCAGCGTTTCCGCAAGCCGGGACATAGACCTGCTGTACCATATCAGCGGGACTCTGGAGGAGTCCGGAGCGCAGTGGCGATCCTGGCCTGGCAGGCTCTGTGCATTGTCAACCGAATGGATGGATGATATGCAGCACGGGGATCGCTATTCGGAAGCGTCGTATCGCTGGAAGGTGGGAGACGGAGAGCTGCTCCAGGCGAGTTGGTGCTCAGAGGTGATCGAACCATTTCTGGCCCGGACGCCCGATATTCCAATGAGCGGCAGCCGCCAGACGCTCTGCCAGCGGGTGCAGAGCGGAGGTGCTCGAGAGGTCGTATTTGTGAGCGCTTTCAGATATCATACGGAGGACGAATTAAATCTATCTTCCGAAAACGAGGGCTTAAGGACGATGAAAAGGTTGTCCTTTGAGGTAACTGACTGCGGCGCAGGAGAATTTCTGATTCGATTAGGCACGAGGGGCAAGAAACAGGTATGGAGACTGCTGTGGTCTGACCAGGCAGCGGTTGTTGAGCTAACGAATTAGGATAATAGGATATGCATTACTTGATTTCCAGACTTATAAGACGATGTCGTGAAAGGATGGATTTTACATGGTCACAGAACCAATTCCGGCGCTGCCGGACAAGCGGCGAATCAAAAGCGCTATCGAAGACGCCGTAGCCAAAGTGAAGGCGAATTTGCAGCGGCACGGCGGAGATTTTCCCCATATCGGAATGGGAAGGAATAAAGAGTATGACTGGGGTTCGAATGAGGACTGGATCGAAGGTTTCTACACCGGACTTGTATGGCTCTGTTATGAGTATGACGGTGATCCTTACTTCAGGCAGCAAGCCGAGCTGCAGGTGAACGACTTTGCAGCACGGCTTGAGGCGAAGGTGCTGCTGGATCATCATGATATTGGATTCCTGTATGGTCCTTCCGCCTTTGCCGGTTGGGTAGTTACAGGTAATGAGGCTTTCAAGTCACTCACGCTGCGTGCGGCCGATCATCTGCTTGGCAGATGGAGAGAGACTGCGGGAGTCATTCAGGCCTGGGGACCGGAGGGTGATCCGGAGAATGGAGGACGGATCATCATCGATTGTCTGATGAACCTACCCTTGCTGTATTGGGCGGGGTCCATGACGGGGAATGACAGATATGCGGTTATTGCAAAGGCACATGCGGAAAAGGCTCGCCGTTTTCTCGTAAGAGGGGATGATTCGTCGTATCATACGTTCTATTTTGACCCACACGACGGAGGGGCCATTCGTGGGGGGACCCATCAGGGCTTCCGGGACGGCTCGACATGGACGCGGGGTCAGGCATGGGGTATCTATGGTTTCGCTCTTTCCTATCGCTATACCGGCGATCCGGATTATCTGGAAACGTCGAAGCGAATGGCCCGCTATTTTATCGAGCGCATCCCCGAAGATGGAGTGGTCTATTGGGATTTCGACGTCCCCGTTGACAAGGATACCATCCGGGACAGCTCCGCCTCGGCCATTGCGGCATGCGGCTTGCTGGAGCTGCTGTCCCTACTGGAACCGGATGACGAGCTGCGGCCACAGTTGCAAGCCGCTTTATACCGGACGATGGAAGCTCTGACGGGAGCATTTTCGACCATTGGACATCCGGAGGCGGAAGGACTGATCGACCACGGCTCCTATTATGTAAGAGGTGATCTGGGACTCGACGGCTATATGATATGGGGCGACTATTATTATCTGGAAGCGTTGATGCGGATCTGGAATGGTATACCGGGTTACTGGTATGAGCGTCCACAGGCGGACAATGCTGCGGTTCTGTAATCTGGAAGCAAGCTATGCCAGGCCGTGGCAGTCTAAACGTACAGCTAGTTAGAATTCGAAACCGGGAGGCTGATGTGAGGTGAGAAGAACGATTTCATATATAAGCTTGTTTGTTCTTATTTTTTCGCTGTTCGGTACCATAGGAAGCGCTTTACCCCGAGTGATGGCCGCTGATGAATTCGATACGCTCAGAGAAAAGTGGAAGACTGTGCTCACAGGCGATTCGTTTGCAGACATTGAGGATCCCGACATTGCCAACCAAATTGGACTCACTGTTAGCGTGGTACAAAATGACGAAGGGACCGGCTTCTGGGATACGCTCCAAACGGGCTCGAACCAGACGAGCTGCGGTTGTCTATGGACGGATCTGACCAGCACAACAGTCTCTGCGGAAATCGTCTATCAATATAACCGGATCCGGTCAATGGCGCTGGCCTATGCGACAGTCGGAAGCAGTGATCCCGATTCACCGGCCTACAATCCGCTCTATGAGAACACCGCGCTGCGCGACGATATCATTGGAGCCTTGGACTGGATGTACGCGAACCGTTACAACCCCGATCTAACCATCTACAATAACTGGTATCACTGGGAGCTGTCCGGTCCAAGGGGACTGCTGGATGCTGTCGTGCTGATGTATGACGACTTAACCGAAGCGCGAATTACCAACTATATGAATGCAATCAACAAATTCACCCCTGATCCAAACCGGGCTCCCCAAAACAGCGCTACCGCTACCGGGGCAAATCGTGTGGAGAAAAGCTGGGTGGTTACACTTCGTGGCATTCTGATCAAAGATAGCGCGGCGGTCGCGCTTGGCAGAGATGGACTCAGCGACGCTACCACACTCTCAACCTCCACAAGTGGAGTGAATAACGTATTTTCCTATGTGAGTACAGGAGACGGCATGCATACTGACGGCTCGTTCATTCAGCATACCAAGCATCCTTACTTCGGCAATTATGGGACGACATACTTACAGTACATTGTCAATTTCGTCTACCTGCTGAATGGCTCCATTTGGGAAATAACAGACCCGGAAAGCGACAATCTGTATGAGTGGGTATATGACACCTATGAACCGGGGATCTACAACGGCTCGCTGATGTCCATGCTGCGTGGGCGAACCATCGCCTATTCCACCGCAGATGATCACTACTATGGTTTTGCTGCAATGCAATCGATCCTACTCTTAAGCTCCTTCGTGCCTGCATCCAATGCTAACGATTATCGGAGTATGGTTAAGGAATGGATTGAGAAGGATACGTACCGAAGCTTTATCAGCGGAGGTAACTCGATTTTCTACATCAAGCTGGCCAAGGAACTGATGAGTGATACTTCGACTGCCGCCCGGGGAGAACTCATCGGAAATATTGCTTTCCCTGAGTCCGATCGGTTCATACACCTTCGTCCGGGTATTGGCTTTGGGCTTGCGATGTCCTCCAGCCGGATTGCCCGGTACGAATCGATCAACGGGGATAATCTGCATGGCTGGCATATGGGCGACGGCATGACCTATATCTACAATCAGGATCTCAGTCAGTACGATGATAACTACTGGCCAACGGTCAATCCGTACAGGCTGGCAGGCACGACGGTGGATACGGGAACACTCGCCAATGCGGTCGGACAGAGTGCTACGACCAGGGTGAATTGGGTAGGCGGCGCAAGTGATGGAACGTATGGCATTGCTGGCATGCAGCTCGATCCATACGGTGGAACGCTGACCGGCAAGAAGTCCTGGTTCATGTTCGACGATGAGATTGTCGCCCTTGGAGCAGGAATTACAAGCACTTCGGGCAGAAAGATCGAGACGATTGTCGATAACCGCAAGCTGAATGGGACAGGAAGCAATGCCTTCGAGGTGAATGGAACGGCGCAATCCACCTCCCTTACGCAAGGAACACAGACGAATACCAGTGTGAATTGGATGCACCTTACAGGCAATACGGCCAGCGGATCGGATATGGGGTACTATTTCCCCGAAGCACCGACGGTGAAGACGCTGCGCGAGACGCGCACCGGCAAGTGGACGGATATCCACTCCAGCTCTCTGGCTACTGATACGCTGACGAACCGGTTCCAGACGATATGGTTCGACCACGGGACAGCATCCGGGGACACGGGCTATCAGTACGCCCTGCTTCCTAATCTAAGCACATCGCAGACGGCGGATTACGCGGCCAATCCGGATTACACAGTGCTTGAGAATTCAACAGAGGCACAAGCAGTGAAAGAGAACCATCTGAATCTGACAGCGGTGAACTTCTGGAATTCGGTTAGCAAAACCGTCGGCGGTATTACCAGTGACAGCAAAGCTTCTGTGATGTTAAAGCTGTCTGAGGCAGAGGCGGAGGTGACGGTATCCGATCCTACCCAGGCCAATACCGGAAGCATTCAGCTGGAGATCAACAGCAGCGCTTCGGGTGTACTCTCGGCCGATCCGGGGATTACCGTCACTCAATTAAGCCCAACGATTAAGCTCTCGGTTAATGTGAATGGCCAAAAGGGAGGTTCTCTGCATGTGAGGTTTGGCCTTACGCCCGGAAATGCCGGGGATCTGGCGGCGCCAGTGATTAGCGCCCTGTCTGGCGGGAAGGGTCAGGCGACTCTGAGCTGGGCACCTGTCAGCGGAGCGAGCGGATATCACATTAAATATGGCACTACACCGGGAGTCTATTCCTCCACGCTGGATGTAGGAACAGCCACAACAGGTACAGTTACAGAACTGTTGAATGGCACAACCTATTATTATGTGGTTGCCGCGTATAATACAGTGGGAGAGGGCGAGCCTTCGGCAGCTGTCCATCTGTTAAGTGCTCTGCCGGCTGCGGATGCTTACGTACGCGACGGTACGTATGCTGCTACCAATTACGGTACAGTGAATTCCCTGGTGGTCAAGAACAGCTCCAGCGGATATACGCGCACATCGTATTTACAGTTTGATGTGTCCGCTTTCAGCTCCCCAGTCTCGGAGGCCAAGATCAGGCTGGTGCCGACCTACGTTGGGGCGGCCAGTAATGTAAATGCTATAGCTGTAGCCACCGGGAATTGGACAGAGACGGATATTGTCTGGAATAACAAGCCTTCTACAGGCACGGTAATTGGCGATTGGACCGGAATGGCTGTGGGTGTTCCGGTGGAGATTAATGTGACTGCGCAGGTAAATGCTGCGATCACAGCCGGCGACTCGCTGTCGCTCACGGTATACAATCCTTCCAGTACAGGAAACAACGGAGACGTGGTTTATGGCTCCAAGGAACAGATGTTGGCTTCTGCCTGTCCCGTTTTGGCAATCATACAATAAGTAGAACGCGTCAAAAGGCATAGAACTGACCAAGTCTTAAGAAAAGCAGTTAAACGAAACGTATGAATAGAAGGGGAGGTATAATATATGGCGAAGGATGACACGGTTTGGGAACAGGCCGAGCCTGGAGTGAAGCGTCGTATTTTCAAACCAGGTCAATCGCTAATGATGATGGAAGTACATTTTGAAAAAGGCTCGCAGGGTTATGAGCATTCCCATCCCCACGAGCAAATGACGTATTGTCTGAAAGGGAGCTTTGAGTTTCGGATTAATGGAGAGAAGCATTGGCTCCGCCAGGGCGAAGCTCTCAACATACCGGGTGGGGTGGTCCACGGTACCATTGCTCTTGAAGAAGGAGCGTTGCTCGATACCTTTACACCGCTTCGGGAGGACCTCTTGAGGATATGCTAATCCATGAGGCATGGCTTTAGATCCTTTTAGGTGCAGTTAAGATGAAGAAAAAAATTCGGGCTATACCTAATATACTTCCCTTGAGATGTAGTTCTTACTTATTCTATTGAAAATATGCCTTTCGTGAATAAATGAGTGAATGCAGTTGGTTTGATCTTGAAAATGTTAATGAATTCTTAGGGCAGTACCCCTGACCATCTCGCCAGAGCGCATCGCTCACAGCGATGAGGTCGGGGGTTCGATCCCCCTGGGCTCCATGAAGAAAAACGTCATCACGTCTTGTGATGGCGTTTTTTCTAGTACCCCAGCATGGGTGTCATCTCTAGGATGAAGCGCTTGCTAGAACGAATGCCCAGAGGAGATAACCTCAGAAACGTCTGCAAGTGAGTGGTACAGAACGGAGGAGTGCCCGGCGTGGACCATATAACGGTATTGAATCTTAATTACATACAAGAAAAGAAATACATCACAAGCCTCTGAAAATGTCGAATCGTCCCGAAATTTCCCGGTTCGTGATACAATGTCACTATGTGTCTCTTTTTATCCATTTGTGGTGTCGTACACAATGCGAACCCCAAGGGAACCATAGCTTTCTTCTTTATATTGACAATGAGTGCAGGTTTTGATGGAGCATAATGCATCGTGATGTGCTTGTAATTTTTCGTTACAGCGAGGACATGTATTCACAAAAAGCGTCTTCAACACGTTGAACATGCTTAATCACTCATTTCTGATTAATTTACTTGGTTTTAAAGTATTATAACCGAAATCATGTCCTCTGTATACGCTTTTTATGTGGTTTTATGATCATTTCATGAAGCAATTAGTACATTTTTATTCGTCTCATTATTCTCTGAAAGGAAGCGTATAACCGATGGATCTACTCCTGTTTTTCATCATGTTTATACTGGGTCTAATCGGTTCGTTCTTCTCCGGGCTGCTCGGCATTGGCGGGGCTATTATTAATTTCCCGCTCCTGCTGTATGTCCCGGAAATGGCCGGGCTGCAGCCTTTTACAGCTCATCAAGTGTCTGCTATCAGTATGTTTCAGGTATTTTTTGCGTCCCTTGCAGGGGTTCTTGCATTCCGCAGCAGGGCGAAAGCCGGGAAGGCGGGAGGTGCTGTCATTGACCCCGGACTGGTGCTGTATATGGGAAGCAGCATTTTAGTGGGCAGTTTGATTGGCGGTTTGATCTCGGGCCTGCTGGATGAACGGATGATTCATCTGGTATACGGCATTCTTGCTGTGCTTGCTATTGTACTCATGCTTATTCCAAGCAGGGGGCGGCTGGATACAACCGAACCGCTAACGTTTAATAAAATAATTGCTTCAAGCACCTCGCTTGCCGTTGGCATTGTGTCGGGCATCGTCGGGGCTGGAGGCGCTTTTGTACTCATTCCTGTGATGCTTACCATTCTGAAGATTCCTGTCCGGACAACCATTGCCTCCTCGCTTGCGATTGTGTTCATCTCTGCGATTGGTGGTGTTATCGGTAAAATTTTTGTTGGACACATTCCTGTCGAGCCGATTATTTATACGGTGCTCGGAAGTTTGATCGGTGCGTCCCTTGGCTCCAGAGTAAGTTCCATGATCAATGTCCGGTTTCTTCGATACGCACTGCTTCTCCTGGTTGCTGTAACAGCCGTGAAAGTCTGGAGCTCGATGTTTTAGGTTATTCATCTTGTCAATCAATCCGATTCGGGAAACAATTAACGTAACCAAAAGGCTGAACCTCCGTATATAGGATATGAACATGACCGGAACATGTTTAACTTTTAACCGAAGTTGAGGGATCCAACCGATGAACAACATACTTATGGACCAGACTGCATCTGAAGTTAATGCTGACTTGGCATACCGTCTCGCCGAGCAAAAAGCATCTCAGTATTTTACAACTCTATCTAAGCAGCTGATAAACAACACACATATAGATGCACTTCAAGAAGATTTCAGCATATGGCGGAAAAACCACATTCATCGGTTTGGCTGGCTGTCATGGCTCGCTGGCAAAAGAAAACCGGATTCCAAGGATATGCAGCAGTATATGCACTGGATGAATATGACGGGCAAGCTGGATGATTATCTGGACCGAAGCATCTCATATATTTACATGCGGGATCTGGGGCAGGCTCTGGATACCCCGAAAACCATAGACAGCGTTCGGCGTATAGTCGAGGACACCAAAAAGTACTTTACACGTGCTGCGGGTGAAGACCAGCGTCAGCCCGATTACATCAGTCCGGCCGCGTTATACCGCTGGGGGCAGCGAGAACAGATCGAAGAGGCTGTCATCTGGGTGATGCACAAATTAAAGCAAACGGCAGCAAACCTTCCTGAAGAACTCGATGCCGCGCAGGCTCAGCGAAAACTGATCAAAATCATTTTGGGTGTCGTGCTGCACGTATATGACGAATTGACGGATGAGACCCCGCGTCAAGAACGAATAGAGAGACTGGATGCTGCGATCCGGCTTGGCTATTCCTACGGCTTGACTTATCCTTTTGTCGACGATCTTCTGGACTCTCAAGCGCTGACCGCTCAAGAGAAGGAACAATATGCAGCTATGATCCGAAAAGCACTTCTTACAGGCATCGTGCCTGATCTTGGAGAGTGGAAGGGGCCGCAGCTTGAAGTCATCCGGTATGTTCATTCCGAGCTTCGAGAAGCCTTTGAGTATATTCGGGATTATCAGCGTGAAGAGATGCAGCGCACTTTTTTTGAACAATCCTATGTGTTCTTTCATTCCCAGGAGATGGATCGTGACAAAAAATGTTCGAATGCTCATTACACGAATGAGCAGCTGTACATTCCGATCATTATCAAGTCGGCATCATCCCGGTTAATCGTTCGTTCCGTTCTCAGTGCTCCGGAAGATGAAGGGTTTGATCTGCGCACGTTTTATTACGGCATCTATAATCAGCTGGCAGATGATTTTGCAGATATGTTTGACGATATGCAGGACGAGGCTGTGACACCCTACACCTATTATCTGAAATATCGAGACTTGCGTCCTGACCTGATTAACCCTTACGAGTTATATTGGGCGGTCATCTCGTATCTGATCCATGACGTTTACGGTTCAAACTCCAAGGCGCGGGAGGTTATCCTGGATCGTGCTATTAACGGACTGAAGCGCTGTAGAGAACGGCTTGGACAAGCGAAGTATGACGAAGTCATGAGCATATTTGCATCAGGGCAGCCTGAACTTAATCGTATCGTGCAGCAGATGGTGCGGAAAGCGGATGACGTAGATTTTCTAGACAAACTGCTGCGGGATCAGGTTGTCGTGCAGCTCGGCAATGATAAAAAGGAAAAGGAATCTTTCCAGCAGACGATTCGGACTGTTCGCGAACAGATTAATGTCGAGCTGCAGATCAGCAAACCTGGCGAAGGACCCAAGATGAAGGGCACGCTTACAGACGCTGCGAATTACAGCCTGCAGGGGGATGGCAAACGTCTGCGTCCAATCCTGACTTGGGTAATGGGCGTACAAGAGTATGGTCTCGCGGAGTCAGCCATTATGCCGCTGCTGCGATCCATGGAGTATATGCATACAGCCTCGCTTATTTTTGATGACCTGCCTACACAGGATAATGCTTCAACAAGGCGAGGACGTTCTACGCTTCATCAGCTGCACAACAGCGCGACAGCAGAGTTAACCGGACTGTTCCTGATTCAGCGAGCGATCCGGGAGCAGTCTTCACTGCATCGCTTTGATTCGCAGACGGTGCTGAAGCTGATGCAGTATTCGGCTGTAAAAGCAGAGGACATGTGCATGGGGCAGGCTTTGGATCTTGGTTCCAAAGGAAAAAAGCTGTCGCTGGAGGAACTGAATGAGATATGTTTTTACAAAACGGGCATTGCCTTCGAGGCAGCACTGGTCATGCCGGCTATTTTGGCAGAAGTGAAGGAAGAGGAGATCGGTACGCTGAAGACATTCGCTTATCATGCAGGCATTGCTTTTCAAATCAGGGATGACCTGCTGGATTATGCAGGAGATGACCGTACCCTTGGCAAACCTGCCGGTCAGGACGAACGAAATAACAATTCGACTTTTGTATCCGTTCTGGGGGAGAAAGATGCAGCCAAAGCGATGTGGGAGCATTACTGCCTTGCTTCAGATGCATTACGTCAGATGCCGAGACCGATTCCTTTTTTGAAACATCTGCTGGATTATCTGGTTGGCCGTGAGCGTTAATACTTCCGTTTGCTGCTGAACTTATAAAGCCGAACTTATAAATATGAAGAACCCTCCGCTCCGCTTGAAGACGAGCGAGGGTTCTTTCGCGTTTCGGTTTGTACATCATGATGTGATGTTCGAGGCTGCACTAAAATGATGTATTTTTGATCCACAGCTTCGAGATATCCAGAAAGCCAAACTCTGAAGTCTGCATGCCGTAGATGCTCTGATGCAGCTCGGCCTTTTTGTTCATATGACATCCATGCAGCAGCCAGCGATTTTGGCGAAGGACACTCTCGGCCTGTTCCAGAAGTTCAGTACGCCCGTTATGAGCAAGCTGCGGGAAAGGGTCCAGCAAGTCGTCTAATACAGATTGAAGTTCGGGTGTCAGGTAATCATGCAGACAGTTGGTTTCGTTTTTAAAAAAATGAATCATGCCATACTGCCAGTCGTCTTCTAGAATTTCTTCTCTCAAAATCAAAGGTGCATCTGAGGTCTTCACCACATCCAGATAGTCATCAAAAGGTTCCAGTTCAATCTGCAGCCCGATCTTACGTGCACGCTGCTGCAGCCATTCCGCCACATCGGAGTCTTTGTTCTTTTTGTAAGACAGCCGGAACGGTTCCCCTTGATAACCGGATTGTTCAAGCAGTGTGCGAGCCTCATCCAGCGCAGCAGCCTTCCAGTTCTGAACGGCGCTTTTCCATGGCAGAAAACTGCTGGCAGGTGTAATCCGGTTCTCACCCAGATCATGCACCAGTGTGACCGGATCATAAATGATGCGCACAGCCTCACGAAAAGACGGTGTATGATGACAGCCGGGGACATGAAAATTAAAAAGCATATACTGACATCCAAGTGCAGGATAATCAATATAATGCGAAAGTTCATGGCTGCTTCCAGAGAGGCTGAGTCGATCCGTGCCGGGCAGATGATAATAACCGTCATTCGAAGCTGTCTCGGGCAGAAACCAGATATGAACCTGATCCAGATGAGGACGGATGCCGTAGTAGGCATCAAACGCGGCGAGTTTAATGACGTCTTCGCTCATCTCCGTGATCTGAAATGGTCCTGTGCCGACTAACATCGAATGGGAGTCATGATCTGCGGGCAGGATCGTCATCCGAATACAGCTGAATAAATGCAGAAAGAAACGGTTGGCGCGATACAGGACAAACTTGATGCAGTAATCACTACTCACTTCTGTGCGCTCGATATCCCGGTACAGCCAAAGAGATGGACAGTTCGTGGCAAACAGCCGGTTCAAAGAAGCCTGGACATCGTGCGAGGTCATGATGCGGCCGTCATGGAACCGAACTCCTTTACGTAAATAAAATATCCATTCCCGATGATCGCTGCTGCATTCCCATGTATGTGCGAGTGAGGGCAGGAAGGTATTCGCGTGCGCATCATAGGTAATCAGCGTACTGCATACTTGTCCCAGCAAATACGTTTCAAAGGCGGTATACACGGAAGCCGGGTCCAGATTACCAAGCTGACGAGAGCGCAGCATGCGGAGGGTATCTTGGCCCGAAGCTGTTTCGTTGTAACTGCGGAATCCCATCTGCTGATGAAGAGAGAGCATGAGTTTTTCCCGCAGCACGTCATCGATTCTGACGCTTCCGATCAGTTCGATGGCTTCTTTTACTTTGCCTTTGGATAATAGGTCCGTGAAGTGAAATTCCATGGCATCGTTCAGACTTCGCAGCAGCGTCAGCTCCGAGTGATGTCCGCGTCCCCGCCCAGCTTTCCAATGGATAAAGTGCTGTTCCTCCAGCTTGCGCAGAATGAATTTCACATTCCGCGGGGTGCAGCAGAGAATAGAAGAAAGGTGGTCGATCGTGACGCGCGCAGGTTCATTCAACTTAAACGAGAGATGCGGCGTGTCTGCCAGTCTTAGAAAATGGGTGTGTATTGTATCCATATGCGGCTCTCCTCTAAAAAGGTGAAAAGGGACAATGAATTATTACACTTTTACTTCCCCCTTTTATCCATACAATTATACATATCAGGATGACGGAATTCATCCATTTTTGATACAGCGCGATAGATAGAGAAAAGCAGCATGATAGGAGAAATGAAAGATGAACCATTATCTAAAACAGATTCACCCGTTGGCATGGACTATTATTATCGGAACGATGTTCGGACGCCTCGTGACCTCGATGAGCATCCCGTTTCTGTCGATCTATCTGACGCGTGTGCTTGAAGCGACTCCGACTCAAACCGGGGTCACCGTTGCTGTAAGCTCGCTCGCAGGAGTGCTGGTCAGCTTTTACGGGGGGTATATATCGGACCGGATTGGCCGGAAAATCGTGATGATGGTTTCGGTGTTCAGCTGGGCTGCCGTATTTTTTATTTTCGCAGCAGCAGAGCATCTGTGGGTTTTCTTTGTCGCGAATACGTTAAATGGTTTATGCCGAGCTGTATTCGAGCCAACCTCAAGGGCTCTTTTGTCGGATATTACTTCACCACAGAACAAGCTGCTGGTTTTTAATCTGAGATATGCTGCTATTAATCTCGGGGTTGTGTTCGGACCGATCATCGGTTTTCAGCTGGGATCATCCGAATCGACATTCCCTTTTGTCATTTCAGGGCTTGTTTATATCGCTTACGGCCTGATTTTGTATGTGCAGTTCAGACTGCAGCACGCGAATCTGCCGGGACGTGTTGAAACGGCTGCACCTCGGCTGCGAGAAGCGTTCATGACAACCGGACGAGACCCGGTATTCCTGCCCGTATTGATTGGTACCACCTTTTGTGTGCTGGGTTACGGACACTTTAGCTCTACATTGGCGCAGTATTTGGCGAGAAGTCCCATTTTTGAAAATGGAAGTCAGATGTTCTCGTATATGCTTTCGCTTAATGCGGTTACGGTACTTGTGATTCAATATCCGCTGGTTCGTGCCTTCCGCAACGCACCGCCCCTGGTGCCGCTTATTCTGGGAAATCTGCTCGTTGCTGCGAGTCTGCTGCTGTTTGGTTTGGCCCAAGGCATCCTGCTGATGATGGTCAGTGTCATTGTGTTTACCGTAGGCGAAGTACTGCTGTTTACCATGATGGATATGCTGATTGACCGGATCGCAAAACCCGAATGGAAAGGCACGTACTTTGGTACCATCGGCTTTAATAATATCGGGAATGTAGCAGCTCCGGTGATTGGTGGGCTTCTGTTAAGTCAGTTTGGCGCAGCGAATGGACCGTCTGTGTTTATCCCGATTGCATTGACAACGGCACTCGGCGTTCCCTTCTTGTATACTGCACACAAACGCCTCGTCCTTCGGGAAAAACAGTCCGCCGATCCGCTTCATGTTGGGGCCTGATGGATGAAGTAAATAACAATTCAGTTAATAATTATGTTGACGTATAAAGAATGAGCGAATACAATAAACAACAAATATGTGAAACGGGTGGGATAAAAATGATTGGTCAGCCAATGCAGGTACCGAAAACAATAATTGAATATGCATGAGCATAGTGACATTATTCTGGTAGCGTATTGACCACGTTTGAACAGTCCAGCTTACTGCAACCCCGTCTGGACGCTCATTCATACTGCGAATCAGAGAAGAAGCTGGATTATTTTTCTCTGGCTGGCTTTTCAATCCGATCAAGCTGTAGATGAACTTCATTCATCTATGGCTTTTTTTCATTCCGTTCATCTGTTCACATGGAAAGGAGCAAGGGAAGTCGAATCTGTTGGAATGATTAGCTGGTGTTGATGACATGATTTTAAACAGAAAAGGAGAATGAACCATGATTAACCATCGTAATGCAAACGTTTCATCTGGAGGTTTTTTTAATTACATCAAACTGCTGCACGATTCATCATAGCGAACATATAAACTCGGATGACAAGTCATTCACACATACAGTAGCCTGGTTTCCGGGCTGCTTTAAAAAGAAAACCAACGAAAAGTTAAAGGAGCGGGGCTGATGTCCAAAATAGAGAAACACTCCATGTCTTGGCTTCTGCGATATTTAAAGCCGGTGAAAGGAAAGCTGGCTGTGCTGCTGATTATGCTGCTGACATCGACAGGACTGCAGCTTCTCAATCCACAGATCATTCAACGATTCATAGATACAGCAGCAGGCGGCGGTGTACTTATGGATTTGATGCGGCTGGCGGGGCTTTTCCTGCTGGTGGCTGTAACCAATCAGCTTATTACGATAGCTGTCAGTTACCTTGGCAATGATGTGGCCTGGCGCGCGACGAACCGGATGCGCGGAGATCTGCTGAAGCATTGTCTGCGGCTGGATATGCGTTTTCATAATGTTAAAACCCCGGGAGAGATGATCGAACGGGTAGATGGCGATGTGACCAGCATCTCCAATTTTTTCGCCATGTTTATCGTGCAGGTGATCGGGAGTTTTGTCCTGCTGGCGGGTATTCTGGGATTTATGTTTTCGATTAATGTCCCGATTGCTCTAGTCATGACGGTATTTACGCTGTTATCCATTCTGTTTATGGTGATTATACGCAACCTTGGGGTCGAGTCTTCCAAAAATGAGCGAGCCGCCAGCGCATCTTTGTTCAGCTTGATTGAGGAGCGAATTGCGGGAATTGAGGATGTGCAGGCGAATGGACATGTACCTTATGTGATGAACCGCTTCTATCGCACGATGCGTAAGGTTTTTCAAAAAGGGCGGAAGGCGTGGATGCTTCGAGTGATTCCTTGGAACACCACGGTTGTCATGTTTATTATTTCCGTGACGGTTGTTCTGCTGCTTGGTGTGCACTACTATATTGAGGGCATGATCAGCATCGGAACCTTGTTTTTGATCTATCAATACAGCCAGATGCTGAATGAACCGATTGAACTGCTTGGCGATCAGGTGCAGGAATTTCAAAAGGCTAAATCCGGTATGCTTCGTTCCCGTGAACTGCTGTCTTTACAAAGCGAGATTCAGGACGGTACAGAGGAGGAACTGCCTGATGGTCCGCTCGGACTTGAGTTTAATCAGGTGCACTTCAGTTACAATCAGGATAAACCTGTGCTGCAGGACATCACGTTTGCGGTGAAACCGGGGGAACGTCTCGGGATCATCGGACGTACGGGGAGCGGTAAATCCAGTCTTAGCCGTGTGCTCCTGCGTCTGTACAATCTGGATCGCGGTACCATCCGCATAGGCGGCACAGATATCACGAAGCTTTCGATGCAGGCTCTCTATCGCAGAGTGGGTATGGTTACGCAGGATGTGCAGCTGTTTGATGGTACACTGCGTGATAATCTAACCTTGTTCAATCCGGAGGTGTCGGATGCGATGATCCATCAAACGACTGAACGGCTGGGCCTGCATCAGTGGATCGAAACACAGCCTGAAGGGCTGGATACACATCTGACTGCCGGCGGTGCTTCGTTATCTGCGGGGGAAGCCCAGCTGTTTGCACTAACCCGTGTGTTTCTGACAGAGCCCAGTCTGGTGATTCTGGATGAGCCTTCTTCGCGGCTTGATGCCGCAACCGAAAGCATGCTTCAATCTGCCATTGATGAATTAATGAAGCGATCCACAGGCATTATTATCGCACACCGGCTGGCCACACTGGAGAAGGTAGATAAAATTATGGTTTTGGGCGGGGGCAAACTGCTGGAATTTGGAGCAAGAGAAGAACTCGCACGTGATCCGTCCTCCCATTATGCACGACTTCTGATTACCGGACGAGAGGAGGAATTGGCATGAATATAACCGGATTTATAGGGCGGTTATTTCGCTTTAAGCCCTACCTGTTTCTGATTAACGGCGTGTTATGGTGTGTATTTCATTCGCTCCCTCTGGCAATGGGGCTTGGGATGCAGTGGTTTTTTGACCGGACAGCGACTGGAAATGCTGATTATATGTGGCTTGCCGTGCCGCTGATTGTGATTGCGCTGTTTCGTCTGACGCGGGTCGGTACATTCTTTGCTGCTTTTCATGCCTGGGTCACGTACATGTATCATATTCAAACGATTTTGCGAACCAATATGCTGGCTGGTATCATGCGCTGGCCGGGGCGTAATCTACCCGCTTCACCCGGTGAAGCGATGAGCCGTTTTCGGGATGACGTGGATGAAGTGGTCGAATATATAGAATCCTGGGTTGATTTTTGGGGGCGTCTGGTTTTCGCGGTGGTATCGATTGTTATTATGGCGAACATTAACTGGCAGATTACGCTAGTTGCCGTTTTACCGCTGTTGATCGTGACACTGCTGAATAACTTGTCGGGTAATCGTGCACGAAAGTATGCACAGGTTAATCGTGAAGCGACAGGAAGAATTACCAGTTTTATTGCAGAGACATTCGGGGCTGTGCAGGCACTGAAGCTTGGGCAGGCGGTGGAACATGTCTCTGCGCGTTTTAATCGGCTGAATGAGGAACGCAGGCAGGCAGCGCTGCGGGATAATATGTTCAAACAATGGATGAAGTCGCTCAATCAGAATGTATTGAGTATATGCACCGGACTTATTCTGTTGATGTGCGCCGCCGAAATGAAGGCGGGTCACTTTACTGTTGGCGATTTCGCCTTGTTTACCAGTTATCTCGTCAATATCGGGTTCAGCATTTCACTATTCGGATATATGGTGTTTCAGCATAAAAGGCTCAAGGTATCCTATGACCGGATGCGTACGCTGTTCCGTCCCGGTGAAGAGGATCAGATTATGGAGAAAAGGGAAATCTATCTATATGAAGATCCACCGGAACCGACTCATGAGGATAGAGATTCGAAGGAGAAACTGCATGAGCTGGAAGTAAAAGGGCTCAGCTATCAGTATGGGCAATCTTCTAACGGCATACATGATGTAAGTTTCAAACTGAAGCGAGGCCAATTTCTTGTCATTACAGGCAGGATTGGCTCTGGTAAATCAACGCTTGTTCGTACACTTCTGGGACTGCTGCCGAAGCAGCAGGGGGAAATTCTCTGGAACGGAGAGAAGGTGAATCCGGCAGCATTTCTTATGCCGCCTAGAGCCGCATATACTCCGCAGGTTCCAAGGTTGTTCAGTGATACGCTGCGAGAGAATATCGTTCAGGGCAGGAAAATACGTGCAGATCAGGCGCTGGAAAAAGCAATTCGACTTGCTGTTCTGGATCAGGACATCAAGCAGCTGGATCAAGGACTTGAGACGCCTGTAGGCCCAAGAGGCGTGATGTTATCCGGCGGCCAGATCCAGCGGTCGGCTACCGCGCGAATGCTGATGACCGAGGCTGATTTGTTTATCTTTGATGATCTGTCCAGCGCACTCGATGTGGAGACAGAGCAGCAGGTGTGGGACGGACTGTTTCAGGAGCAGGATGTCACCTGTATTGCCGTATCTCACCGCAAGGCTGCGCTCACCAAAGCAGACCACATTATTGTCATGAAAGATGGGCGCATTGAAGCTGAAGGCAGACTCGCGGATCTGCTGGAAACGAATGAAGAGATGCAGCTGTTATGGCAGGGTGAGCAGATGCCTGTGAAAGTAGGATAACATGATTTGTATGGGATAAAGACGAGAAAGAAAATAAGGATTTCAGCGGACCAAAAAGCCCTGAAGAAAACTCGTGACGAGTTTTCTTCAGGGCTTTGTTCCATACTGAGTTTAAAGACGATTATCTCATCATTTGGGCAATCAATGAATACGCAATGATGACCAGGAAGATGATGGTGATGTGGTTAATGGAAAAAATGAACATGCGCTGTGACCATTTTTTTGTTTCTTTTTTATCAAAAGTAGCCACACTAAGAATGAGCCAAGCCAGACTTACCAAAAAGGCAACAATAGCGATAAATGGACTCATCGGCCAGAAGAGGAAGCTGGAAAGCAGCAGCAGTACCAGATAAACGTTGGTCTGTACATATGTGCGCCCAATCCCTTTAACAACAGGCAGCATAGGCACGCCCGCCGCCTTGTATTCGTCAAAGCGACGAATGGCGATACCGTAGAAGTGGGGCATCTGCCATAAGAGCATCGTTACAACCAATGCCCAGATTTCGAAATGGCCCAGTTCCGGTGAGATGGCTGCCCATCCAATCAGCGGTGGAACAGCACCCGACAGGCTGCCTACCTCGGTGTTATAGATCGTTGTGCGTTTGGTCCACATAGTGTAAGGGAACACATAGAGCAGCAGGCCAAGCAGGCCAAAAACAGCAGCTGACGGCGATGCAATGTACAGCATGACAGCACCAATCAACGTAATCGTGATCCCGAGAATCAGACCTGCCTTGGTGTCCACACGACCTGTAACTGTAGGGCGTTTCTTCGTACGTTCCATAATCGCATCAATGTCCCGATCATACAGATTGTTGAACACGCCGGCAGCTCCAATAATAAAAGAAGAGCCGAGGAACGAAAGCAAAATCGGAATGATATTAGCGGTAACCGATGCCTCAAACACATATAAAGCTAGACTTAAACCTGCGAACATGGCGATCAAGTTGGACTTGATGATTCCAATTTTGATCGTATCGAAAAATACTTTTGGAATCGAGCTGTACTCCAGGCTGATATTGGGTTGTGATTCATTATTCAATGTTTTCAAGTGCTCACTTCCTATATATATACTTAATATAATATGAGCCTATTATATCATTCAATTCACGCTGTGATTTAGATAACATTCGAGTATTTATAATAATGTCATTTGATTGTGAACAATTTAAAAACAAGAACTTTTTTAATTGTTAAAACGACACTTCTGTGCTACAAGGTTATTTTTCATGAGATTGTCATGCTTTCATTGTAGAAATGAAATAAAAATATTGCATATTTCATTCTTTAACAGTATTGTAGATATAAGATATCCTTAATAGATGTTATAATTCGACATTATAAGTGTACTCCATTAAATGTTAAATCGGATGCTATTAGATATCTCACAGGTTCACTTCTCTAATGTTTCTTACTATATAGGGAAGAGAAAATTTTTTCACATTTAGAGATATTAAATATCTGGAAAGGGTGTTATGTATGCATAAAGAGCAGCATCAATTGGATGTCGTTATTATAGGGGGAGGGCCAGCGGGGCTTAATGCTTCGCTGGTGCTTGGCAGAGCCAGAAAACATGTGATGGTCATCGATAATCAGAAACCCCGGAACTGGGTTACGCAGGAAACACATGGTTTTCTAACCAGGGATGGAGTGAGCCCTCGCGAATTCCGCAGGATTGCGAAAGAAGAAATCTCTGCGTATCCTACGGTGCAGTTTGCATCAGATACAGTGACGGACATAACAGGACATGACGGTGAGTTTGTTATTGTAACAGCCGAGGGAAGGCAGTATGAGGCCAAAAAGATTTTATTTGCCGTAGGTAAAAGAGACCTGCCATTGGATATTACGGGTTTATCCGAAGTTTATGGGAAAAGTGCTTTTGTATGTCCCTATTGTGATGGCTGGGAACTACGGGATCAGCAGCTTGTTATCATTATCAGTGCAGCCCATGCATTACATATGGCCAAAGTAATCTCTGGTTGGACAAGTCAGTACACGCTTTGCATTAATGGAAACGATTCGTTACAAGAAGAAGAACTGCAGGAGATGACACGTCACGGCATCCAAGTATATGAAGGCCCGATACAAAACATTATATCTGAAGAGGGGATGGTCAGCGCAGTTGAACTTACGGATGGAACCCGAATTCCTTGCACGGGAATCTTCTTTCAGCCCAAACTCCAGACAGGCTCCGATTTGCCCAAAATGCTGGGATGCAATGTGACGGAGACGGGGACCATCGTTGTAGATCCGCAAGGAAAAACATCTGTACCTGGTGTGTTTAGTGCCGGTGATGCGGCATCTGAATTGTATCAAGCGATCACGGCAGCCTCATTAGGAGCATTAACTGCCGTAAGTATTAACAATGAGTTGAATTTTGAAGTGTGGAATGGAGATAGGACGTAAGCATATGAAGTAAACATACAAAGCATAACCGTCAGCCTAAGTTGGAGGGAAATATCGACGAGCTGGCGGTTTTACTATTGGCCGTACTTTGTTCGGAAGTGTCATTTTTTCGTAAAATTTAAAATAAAAGCATTGACATGATGCCTATGAGCGATTTTAATTATATAGACCGATTGTTATAATTTATTGAAGGAAGTGGCTTTCTTTGAGTGAAAAGTCCAATGCCAGAGATCTTATCGTTGGCACAGCGGCGAGACTGTTTTTTTCACAAGGGTATCATGCGACCGGTCTGAATCAGATCATTAAGGAGAGTAACACGCCGAAAGGTTCGTTATATCATTATTTTCCACAGGGAAAAGAAGAACTGGCTCTCGAATGCATTCAATCAGCTAATGCACACATTATGCAAAAGTTTGAGGAAACCTTCACGGCCCATGAGACGACTGCAGAAGGAATCCGGCAATTCATTTATGATATGGCATATGAAGCCGAAGCCTCAGATTACACGGGATTTCTGCCATTCAGTTTCTGGGCTGCGGTGGAGACTTCCTGTATCAGTCAACAGCTGCGTACGGCATCACAGAACGTGTTTGCAGGATGGCAGGAAATCATAGCCAGGCATCTTATGCTGGATGGTATGAGTGAAGAGAAGGCTCGGGAGACAGCGCTGCTGGTTATTTCTCTGATGGAAGGCGCATTGATCATTACTCTGACCAATCAGGATAAACAGCCCCTGCTGACGGCTGCCGATTATTTGTCAGTTGTAGCGAAGAATGTCCAGCAGAATCAATAGGTTGTACCAAGAGAGAGAGAAAAAAGAAATCGCAGGATACGTTTGAGGAGGATGGGATCGTGGAGGCTTCCATGAAGGCTGATACAGCAAAAGATCAGCAAGAAACACAGCAGTACAAGGTTTTCCCGATTTTGTTCGCCATGCTGCTGAGCGGGTTTATAGGTTTATTTGGTGAAACGGCGCTAAATGTCGCTCTGACACCGCTAATGGGTCTGCTTGAGGTCGGACCAACAACCATTCAATGGTTAACTACAGGATATCTGCTTGTACTTGGTGTTCTGGTGCCTGTTTCAGGCCTGCTGCTGCAGTGGTTTACGACCAGACAGTTATTTACCACATCATTAATATTTTCTATTGCAGGAACATTGGTTGCTGCACTTGCACCGGGCTTTGAAATTTTGTTGACAGCGCGTGTGCTGCAAGCAGTCGGCACAGCACTGCTGCTGCCGCTGATGTTTAACACCATTTTGGTCATCTTCCCCATTGAAAAGCGGGGAGCGGCAATGGGTTTGATTGGTCTTGTCATTATGTTTGCACCAGCGAGCGGTCCGAGTATTTCCGGTCTGATTCTGGCAAACTTAAGCTGGCACTGGATTTTCTGGATTTCGCTGCCCTTTTTCCTGATCTCCCTGGTGTGCGGACTGCTGTTCCTGCCGAACATCTCCAAGCTGACCAAGCCTAAAATCGATGTGCTGTCGATAGTTTTGTCTACACTCGGCTTTGGCGGGATCGTGTATGGCTTCAGCAGCGCAGGTGGGCATGGTGAGTCTGGCGGAGGCTGGACGAGCCCGATCGTGATTGCCACGCTTGTCATCGGTATCGTCGCACTGCTATTGTTCAGTATCCGTCAGTTAAGGATGAAACAACCTGTAATGGATCTTAGAGCGTTCAAATATCCGATGTTTACGATTGGTCTGCTGCTCGTCTTTATTTGTATGATGATGATTCTATCCTCCATGCTCATTCTGCCTATGTATCTGCAGCAGGGGATGGCGGTTACGGCACTTACCGCAGGACTGGTTCTGCTGCCGGGAAGCCTGCTCAATGGATTTTTGTCTCCAGTCATGGGCCGATTATTCGACAAGTTTGGACCGAAGTGGCTCGTGATCATCGGAATGGCGGTCGTAGCAGTTGTGCTGTTCCTATACACAGGCATCGAAGCGACGACACCTCTGATCCAGATTATTATGCTTCATGTCTTCATGATGATCGGAATTTCAATGGTGATGATGCCTGCACAGACGAACGGATTGAATCAACTGCCGCGTGAGTACTACCCTCATGGTACGGCAATTATGAATACACTTCAGCAGGTGTCGGGTGCCATTGGTACAGCTGTTGCTGTTAGTATTCTGAGTGCCGGACAGACTCGATTCCTGAAAAGCGTAGATAATCCGCAAAACCCTGAGAATATCCTCGCGGGGTTCACATCAGGTGTACAGAATGCGTTTGTCTTTGCACTTGTTCTGGCCCTCGTTGGTTTCGTCATTGCATTATTTGTGAAAAGAGTGAAGGTTGGATCGGCCGAGAAACAGAAAAGCTCGATGCACTAAAACGAAGAATGGAAGAAGAGCGATGACCCTTTGTTGAAGGGTACATCGCTCTTTTGCTTCGTTTCATAAATCATCTCGTTTCGAGTCAATGCCGTTGTGTCGGCAGATCGGTTATTTCTTAACGATCTTCAAGATTTCATCTGCTGCAATATCCGGGTGGTATTGATGAATGTAATGCTCCGTATCTTTGACGGTAACTTGTTTGGATAAAGTTGACCAGGATTGGAATTCACTCTGTGTTTTTGTCCAATCCGGCTCGGCCTTACCAAAGTAATCGGCGGTCACAATCGTAAGCGGGAATGGTAAAGGCTGTTTGTGATCAACAACTACCTTGGCATTGGCTTGCATTTCACGCAACTCATCAATCGTATTAGCATTGCCATAGTTCAGAAGCAGGGCTGTTTTATCTACTTTTCTCAAATCCTCTGGTACCAGCTTTAACGCATTGCGATTGGCATTAGAAGCATCAACAACTGCCGGGACCTGCATACTGAGCCGGAAAAGTCCGGTTTTGATGCGGAATTGATTCCCGAAACCAGCAATGGTGTCCGCCAGGTTATCCTCGTCCTTCTCGTAGTACTCAGGACTTCCACCATCAATCATCACAATCCCTTTGACCAGATCAGGATATTTCTGTGCGAACCGCAGTGTCTCTAATGAGCCAAGGGAGTGAGCGACGAGCACGTAAGGCGGTTTTTGCCCAGATACCTGAAGCAGTTCATGCAGTTCGTCAGCGACCGTGTCCACATCCCGTTTTTTATCGGTTCTGTCACTGTATCCATAGCCGAAGCGGTCGTATACAGCGAATTTCGTATAAGGGGCAAGCTTTTCATATAAAGGATAATAGTCTACATAAGGATCAGCTGTTCCCCAGCCTGAGGCAAGAACGACTGTCACATCGCCTTCTCCCCCTGTATACAGGTGCATTTTATCTCCATGTACTTCATACAGTTTGCCCGGAGGTGTAAATGTTTTTTCATCTTGTGAAGAACTGATCTGCTGATAGATCAGACCGGAACTTAACAGAATAATAATCAGTGACAGATCGAATATCAGAAATTTAACAAGTCTTTTGCGCCATTTTTTGCTCATGGATGCTCACACACTCTCTATTTGTTTTTCTATATCATAAATGCCCAGTCTTATATGAGTGTAAACGAGATCTTAATTCCAGCTTAACGACTCGGCAGGCCCTCTGATTTACAGCAAAATTGAATATCGATAAACGATGAATTAATATGAAAATAGAAAGATTAACTTCGCCTTGAGAAAGATAGCACGCGAAGAATAGAAGGGTGAACGATGACGAAATACGAAAATCAGATTCCAACGTCCGCCGGAATGGACATAAAGTCTTTGACAAGTATATTGAGGGATTCCATGCGCAGACATGCGGAGCGAAGACCGTCAGAGAACATACCAATGAAGCGATATCAGACGGCTTCAGTGTTGGAGGCGTCTGATCAACCACAGGTGACGTGGTTCGGGCACTCCGCTTTTTTGCTTGAAATTGAAGGTCACAGGCTGCTCTTTGATCCGATGTTTGGCGATCGACCTTCACCTGTATCCTGGGCTGGAACGAAACGGTTCAGCAAAGAGCTGCCTGTACAGCCCGAAGAACTCCCTGATCTGCATGCCATCGTGATATCCCATGACCATTATGATCACCTTGATGTTTCATCCATTCGTAAATTAAAACATAAAACCAATCGTTTCATCGTGCCCCTAGGTGTACGTAAACGATTAATCCAATGGGGGATACCTGCCGCTCAGATCACGGAGCATCGGTGGGGCGATGAATTTTCTTTCGCGGGATTAACACTCGCCTGTACGCCTGCACGTCATTTTTCAGGCAGAGGTCTATTGGATCGAAATTCCACGTTATGGTGCTCATGGGTTATTGCAGGCCGGGAAACGAAAGTGTTTTTTAGCGGTGACAGCGGATATGGTCCGCATTTCAAGGAGATAGGAAGCAGGTATGGTCCCTTTGATCTGACTTTGATGGAATGCGGCCAATATGACGAACGTTGGTCCAACATTCATATGATGCCTGAGGAGACAGTACAGGCCCATCTGGATGTAGGTGGATATGCATTAATCCCCATTCATTGGGGGGCATTTACGCTCGCTTATCATGCCTGGAACGAACCGGCAGAGCGAGTAACCCGGGCCGCGCGTACTATGAACGTCCCGGTCATTACTCCCATGATAGGCGAGACAGTTAAGCTGAAAGACGAGGAATATACATTCCGGCCATGGTGGAGAAGCGAGAAGGAATAACTTGTGAAAACCGTAATGCTGCTGAGATCCAAGCGTTCGACTCGGCGGAGTGTGGACGCTTTTGTTTTATTTGATCATAGAAATAGCGGTGCAGATTAACAAAATACCCATGATGATATTAAACGGGCGTTCGTACTTCAGCAGGAACGGTTGAAATAGACTTCCGCCAAATGCCCAGGTCAGATTCGCACTGATCCCGATCAAGGTGAGCAGCAGCGAGTACAGCAGAAGCAGTTGATGGGACTGCGTGTGAGGCAGGACGAACACCGACATGGCAGTAAGACCATACAGGATGACCTTGGGATTAATCAGCTGCAGCGTGAATCCGAACCAAAAGGAATAGGTATGCTTCGGATTTTCCTCAGCCTCGCTCGCGTGAGACGTGCTTCTCATGATTTTAAAAGCCAGGTACAGCATATAAATACATCCCAATACGTTTAAGGCTGGAGTGATGACCGGAATGTACTCGTAGAGAACAAGATTGAAGTAACCGGACATCATCATGATTAGAAGACAGCCGGCCGCAACACCGCTGATAAAAGGGAACGTGCTTCTGAATCCCTGCTTGCCTGCATGCGTCATGGAGATAATATTGTTGGGTCCAGGTGTGAAAGAAGCAATCACTGCATAAGCCACTAAAGAAAGAATGTTCATGTGTCCTCCATATATGTGCATGATGTGTGTTATAATGAACAAAATGATCGCTATAACGTATGGTTGTTATGATTGTACAACATGTACTGTATAACGCACAAGAGGGATGTAAAGGAGCGAGGTGTATTTTGGATGGAAAATATTAATTTGATTCTGGCCCGGAACCTGAAGCAGTTAAGGGAACAAAAAAAACTTAGTTTGGACAAGGTTGCGGACATGTCGGGGATTAGTAAAACGATGCTGGGCCAGATTGAACGCGGAGAATCCAATCCGTCTATTGCAACCGTATGGAAAATTGCGAACGGTTTAAAAATATCGTTCACCGCATTGATTCATGAACCGAAGTCAGACACGACTATTCATCTGAGGGAGAACACCAAAGTGCTGCTGGAGGATGGGGGACGCATTCGTATTTATCCACATTTTTCTTTTGAAGAGGGGCGTCACTTCGAGATGTACATGATGGAGATGGATGAGCAGTCATCCCTGCATGCTGAACCCCATATTGAAGGGTCTGAGGAATTTATAACGGTTGTTGAAGGTGAACTTGCCATTAAGGCAGGGGGAGCCTCATATACGTTGAGGCAGGGAGATTCAATTCGTTTTAAGGCGGATCAACCGCATGCTTATTATCATTCGGGAGCAGGCAGTAACAAATTCAGCTTGGTGATATATTATTCACACGTGTAGCTTGACTCACATGTGTATATTATTCAAACGCCAGCATTGGTCTGCATAAATAGCAGTCCATGCTGGCGGCAGCTGATTTTTTTGAAGTTTTAACCAATAAGTACATGATCTTCAGCATAACCAATTTTGGACTTATGTTTTTTCTGTGCTAACGCGAATGCCAGCGTTAACGGTCCTAATCGGCCAGCAAACATTGTGAAAATAACAATCAATTTGCCTGGCGCACTCAGTTCGCTTGTTAAGCCCATTGAAAGTCCAGTTGTACTAAACGCTGAGGTGGCTTCAAACAGAACATCAAGAAAATGATTCTCTAATATGCCTTCCGTTATCGATAGTATGATCGATATGCCTAATACAAACGCCAATGAACTCATAACAACTGCGAGAGCCCGCATAACGGTTTCTTCTGCGATTTTCCGCTCAAATGCATGGACTTGCCCACCACCCCGAAAGGTTTGGATCGTTGCCAGAACAAGCACGACGAAGGTGTTGATTTTAATTCCGCCACCTGTTCCGCCAGAGGAAGCGCCGATAAACATCAGGATAATGATAAAGAACTGCGAAGTTGCAAGCATGCTTCCGATCTCTATGGTATTAAATCCGGAGCTGCGTGGTGCGGTGCCTTGAAACAACGCAGCCCAGACGCGTTCACCCCACGACAAGTCCGCAAACGTAGCGGGATTCCAGTTCTCCAGCAAAAAAATAATGATGAACCCGATAATATATAACAAGGAGCTGCCAACCAACACAATTTTGGAGTGTAGGGACAGCTTACGCCATGATCGTTTTCGGAAGATGTCCACAACCACCATGTAACCCAATCCTCCAATAATGAAGAGGAGGATAACCGTTAGATTGACGACCGGATCACCTACAAACGGTGAAAGACTATCTGACCACAAGGAGAACCCTGCATTGTTGAATGCAGATACTGAATGAAACAGGGCATAATAAAGACCCTGCCCGAATCCCAGTTCACTATGCCAGCGCAGTGTTAATATTATGGTGGCAAGAGCTTCAAAAGCAAAGGCAATCAGAACGATATACAATGAGAGTTTGACCAAACCTTGAGCAGATGAAGCGTTCGCTGCTTGTTGTATAAGGAGCCGCTGCTTTAAGCCAATTCGTTTACCGAGTATGATGGCGACCATAACACCGAAAGTCATAAAGCCCAACCCGCCCACTTGTATTAAAATCATAATAATGACCTGCCCAAACGTAGAAAATACACTTCCTGTATCAAGCACAACCAATCCATTAACACATATCGCCGAAGTTGCAGTGAATAAGGCATCTAGCATTCCAATGGAGTGTCCGCTCTTCGAGGAGATCGGTAAAGCAAGCAGTACAGCACCCACCCAGATTAAAGCGAAAAAAATCATCATAATAAGCTGAGGAGGACTTGTCTTATTTTTCAGAATATTTACAACCCATTCAAGTTTGGATAAAAGTGTAGATTGTGCGTTTCTTTTATGTATTCCGTTCATAATCACTCTCCAGATTTCGAATGTTTTCGTTACTGCCAATCAACAAAAGTGTGTCTCCTGAGTGCACTCGATCCTCAGCCAGCGGTGAGATATTGATCGCGTTTCCCGTTTTGATTGCAATGATTGTACAACCGAAGTTTGCTCTAATGTTGAGTTCGAGCAGCGTTTGCTGGTGCATACTCAACGGGGATTTAAACTCTACTAAATTGTAATCAGGTGATAATTCAATGGAATCGATCATATTGTCAGAACTGAGCTGATTCCCCAATCTGGTTGCCATATCCCGTTCCGGGTACACAACCTGATCTGCCCCGATCTTGGCGAGTACACTGCCGTGGTTTTCGTTTTTAGCTTTTGCTGTAACTTTGGGAACGTTAAGTTCCTTAAGTAAGAGTGTTGCTAATATACTGGCTTGAAGGTCTTCACCAATGGCTACTATGGCATGTGAAAAATTGCTGGCTCCAAGTTCTTGGAGGACTGATTTATCAGTACAATCCGCCTGTACCACATGGGTAGCAATCGATGATATTTCTTGCACAAGAGTCTCATTCTTGTCTACCGCAAGCACCTCGTGTCCGTTTTCGATTAGTGTGCGTGTTAAACTTGAACCGAAACGTCCGAGTCCAAGAACCATAAACTGTTTTTTCATGATTTCCCTCATTTGTTATCAGGATTAATAGAATTATTTACATAAATGACCAGGTAAATATTACGTTTCATTGTATAATAAGTTTCAGATGAAGAACAGCAGAACTGGGAAGTAAATAGGTTTGATCATAAAAATCTATCTAAAAAATAATTAAAATGGAAAGCCCTCCATAACAAGGACTGTTTCAAAGCAAAATAAAACGATATTGTAAAAACGGTGCTCTTCAAGAGAAGGCACCATTTTTACAAGTTCTCCTCAATTCACTTGTTTGTGGAATGCTGCTTATTCGGAAGCTTGTCACCGGGCGTACCTTTACCGTTGTTCTTGTTATGACGTGTCTTTTCGGCATTTTCGTTAACTTTTTTCACAAAATCCTTTGTGCTTTCCACTTGGGCCATGCTCCTTTCCAAACGGGGAATAGGTTATTGTAAATCAAGCTTAATATACCCGCCAGCATGCGTTTTTATTAGAATCACAGGCTCGCTGGACAGGCACAGCACATATATTTAAACTGGATACAAGTTGAACTATTTTTGCACCTAAAGTTCAATACAATAAGAGAGAAGGGTGTTTTGGACGAAACATGCTGCAAAAATTCGGTTTTACCCAATATGAAAGTCAGGTTTACGAGGCTGTACTTGCGCAGGATGAGCCGCTGGATGCGACGACGATTGTAGGTGCCTCCAATGTACCCAAGGCCAAAATTTATGAAGTGCTCAATCGATTAATTGATAAAGGAATCGTGCTAACCACGATGGAGGGCAAGAAAAAACTGTATATGGCCGTTGATCTCCAGACCGTGATTCACAAAATCAAGCTTGATTTCGAGAACGATCTTGAGGCTTTGAAACAATACAAAATGAAACGCACCTTTACCGATGAGCACATCTGGACCCTAAAGGATGAGTCTTCAATCGCTTCTAATATTGAACAGCTGATTGAGGAGGCGGATTCGTCGATTCTTTTTCTCGCCTGGAACGAAAGGATGGAAAGATACCGTGAGCTGCTGGAGCAGAAGGAGAAGCAGGGTGTGTATGTTGAAGTGCTGGCAGTTGGGGGTCTGGAAAGTTCGCTGACTCGCAAATATTCACTTATTCCACTGCTGGATGCTCCCGAACCTTCGCAGCTGCTGATTGTAGACCATGCCTATTTGCTGTTCGCTGGCGTGGAGAATGAATCGTGGAAAGCGATCAAGACGATGTCCAAACCGGTTGTGAAAGCGATGACAGACTATTTTTATCATGATGTAGCTTTGACCCAGATTACCAAAAAATATGGAGAGCAGCTGCTGCAGGATGAAGAAGTCGCACGACTGCTCACTCGGTTGATTTATTAAAAACTATTCTTTCAGAGAATAGTTTTTTTGTTTTTATAAAATTTGAAAATAGGACGGAAATAAGAGTTAAACTATGCATTGAACTTTTATCACTTATGGGTTACTATCGTAGTTGTAACTTGTAAGGGGGATTTGAAATCATGAATAAAAAAGTATATGTTTTGGCGATTGCGGCCTTTGTTGTGGGAACCGTTGAACTGATTCTGGGCGGCATTCTGGACCTTATAGCAGCCGATCTTCATTTGTCTTTGGCGAAAGCCGGGTATCTCATCTCCATCTTTTCGCTGGTATATGCGGTGTCTGCGCCGATACTGTTAAATGTAACGGCCCGATTCGAGCGTAAAAAAGTATATATGGTTACGCTGTTTGTATTTTTTATCAGTAATCTGATCTCTGCTTTTAGTGTGAACTTTTACATGTTAATGGCAGGACGCATGCTGGGAGCTGCAGCAGGTTCACTTATTTTTGTGCTGTCTCTGACACTGGCATCCCGCATCGTATCTTCGGAGTACAAAGGGCGTGCTGTGGGTATCATTACGATGGGAGGAAGTGCTTCACTTATTCTCGGAGTGCCCATCGGTATCTTTATAGGTAATGCGCTGGGATGGCGTGAGGTGTTTATGCTGATCGCGATCCTGACGGTACTGGTAATGGTGGCTATCGGTTTGGCGATGGATCGTGTACAGCCTTCTCCAGCCGTGAGTCTGAAAAACCAGTTGAAGGCACTTTGGAATCCGAAGATGCTGGCGATTCATACAACAACACTGCTTGTCCTTGCAGGGCATTTAACCTTGTATGCCTATTTTACGCCTTTTCTGCAGGAGACGATTGGGGCTAGTGCGGCAGCAGTCACTTTGATATATATGATGTTCGGGCTTGCGGCAGTTGCCGGCGGGGGCATTGGCGGAATGTTATCTGATCGTCTTCATCCTGCCAAAGCCATTATGATCGTGCTGGTTCCGTTCATGATCAGTATGGCTGTTATTCCTTTCAGCACGGGACTGCCTTTAATCGCGTTTCTCCTGCTGCTCAGTTTATGGGGAGCACTTAGCTGGACCGTTACACCGGTGCAGAACAGTCTGATTATCAGGACCTCACCTGAGACATCCGAGATTCTGATTAGTACCAACTCAGGTGTGACCCACGCGGGTATCGCACTGGGAACTTATATCGGCGGGGTTGTCATTGACCATTCATCGATTATGAATACGGGCTGGGTTGGCTCGATTCTAGTGTTTGGGGGACTTGGTTTCGCGGTTCTTGCCGTTAATCTCAAAGAAAAGCATGTTCATGCGGCAGCATGAGATTCTGAATAAACCTCTGCAGCTCCCGCTATTGGGGAAATGCAGAGGTTTTTTGATGCATTTTTGCATTTTGATAAGCAGCATCGGTGAGCATTCCCGCTTGGAGTATTGATTTTTCGAAGTCAGTCTATATAATTAAAATAGTTTTAAAAAGTATAATAATATGTTCTTTACAGCACAAAGGAGAATTGCATAACAATGAAATCAGAGAAACAGAAGATGCTGCTTGGCGAACTCTATATGGCTAATGATGGGGAACTGTCTCAGGACAGGGAACATGCTAGGAAGATGACACGGTTGTATAATCAAACAACGGAGACTGAACATGAAACACGCGTCACACTGCTTAAGGAATTATTTGGAACGACAGGAGAACATCTGAGCATGGAACCGAATATCCATGTCGATTATGGGTATAACATCCACGTAGGCAATCATTTTTATGCTAATTTCAACTGTACAATCCTCGACGTATGCGAAGTTCGAATCGGTGAAAACTGCTTGTTAGGACCTGATGTACATATCTATACAGCATCGCATCCACTCAAACCACATGAACGCAATACCGGGGCGGAATACGGCAAAGCTGTAACGATCGGTAACAATGTTTGGATCGGCGGCAGGGCAGTCATCAATCCGGGCGTTACGATTGGGGATAATGTTGTGATTGCATCCGGGGCGGTGGTGACGAAGGATGTGCCGGATAACATGATCGTAGGCGGGAATCCCGCAAAAATAATCAGGAAGATAGAAGATTAAAGTCGTGTATGGACTGAAAAAAGACCTTCCTCGGCAGAAGCGTCAAAAAAGCTGCACTGTCGCAGCTTTTTTGACGCTTCTGCCGTAAGGAAGATCTCAATTTCATGCGTTGAAACTTAGCGTTTCAGGCTTCTGCCGTTGGTACTAATAATCTCCTTGTACCAGTGGAACGATTTTTTGCGGTAACGCTCTAACGTTCCTGAACCATCGTCATGACGGTCTACATAGATGAATCCGTACCGTTTTTTCAGCTGCGCAGAGGAGGCACTTACGACATCGATACAGCCCCAAGACGTGTATCCCATAATGTCTACTCCATCTTCCAACGCTTCACCAACCTGAACCAGATGGTCATTCAAATACTGGATGCGATAGTCATCTTCAACGGTTTTCTCGCCGTCAGGACCTGTAATTAACTCGTCTACTGCCCCAAGTCCATTCTCAACGATAAAGAGCGGTTTTTGGTAGCGGTCGTAGAACATATTCAGCACATAACGCAGTCCTTGCGGGTCAATCTGCCAGCCCCACTCACTTGCGGCCAAATACGGGTTAGGCACACCCCCGATCAGATTTCCTTCACCAGCGACTTGTTTGGCTGGATCAGCCGTCTGACATGTGCTCATGTAATAACTGAAGGAGATGAAATCTACGGTATTAAGCAGCATTTCCTGATCGCCGTCTTCCATATGAATCTCAATTCCGTTCTCGCGGAAGTAACGTTTCATATATCCAGGGTAACGACCGCGTACATGCATATCACCGAAGAAGTAGTTGCTGTGTTCATACTCCATCACTTTGATGACATCATCCGGGTTCGGAGTTAACGGGTACGTCGGCATGCTTAAAATCATACATCCGATCTGAGCATCAGGCATGATCTCATGACACAATTTCACGGCTGATGCACTTGCCACCAGTTCATGATGGATGGCTTGGTACAGATCCTGTTTGCTCAGTTTCTCTTTAGGAGTGAAGATACCTCCGCTCATGAACGGGAATTCAAGAATCGAGTTGATCTCGTTGAATGTGAGCCAGTATTTAACTTTGTTTTTGTACCGATTAAAGACGGTTGTCGCATAGCGTTCATAGAAGCCGATCATTTTCCGGTTCACCCAGCCGTCGTATTCTTTGGCAAGATGCAGCGGTGTTTCATAATGGGATAACGTGACCAGCGGCTCAATACCGTATTTGCGGCATTCATCAAATAGATCATCGTAAAATTGCAGGCCTTCTTCATTCGGCTCAAGTTCGTCCCCTTTGGGGAAGATGCGTGACCATGCAATAGATGTACGGAATACTTTGAAGCCCATCTCCGCAAACAGCTTCACATCTTCCTTGTAGCGATGATACAGATCGATACCGATCAGTTTCATGTTGTCAGCGGTAGGTTCTTCTGTAATAGGCCCCAGCACACCTTTGGGTGCGATGTCTTGGGTGGACAACCCTTTGCCGCCTTGATTGTATGCACCTTCAGCCTGGTTCGCCGCAATAGCGCCGCCCCACAGAAAGTTTTCAGGGAATGAGTACATATAGTTCAAAGATTGGTTCATATATATCGCTCCATTCAGTCAATTCATTGTGAACGTCAGCGTTCACTTTATTGTCTCCCCAAAAGCTTAAACGTTGTAACGGGTTACACGTCAAGTTTTACTTTTGCAGAGAAGATAAGGCATAATAAATGTGGCGTTTGTTCGCAGGAAAGGAGCATCGGGATGTCCAAATTTGATGAAATTATGAAACGTTCCGGTTATTCACGGGCCACTGTATCCCGGGTGATCAACCGTTCGCCGCATGTTAGTGATGAAGCAAGACGGATTATTACCGAAATCATGAACGAGCTGGACTATATTCCGAATCGCAACGCAGTTTCGTTGTCCACGGGGCAGACCAAACAGATCGGCATCGTCACCGCGATGATTGATGAGCTTAGTTTGACCTTTATCAACCAATTTATGGATACCGCGATGGACTACGGATTTCAGACCATTGTCTATATGTCACGCGGTGATAAACAAATTGAGCTGCACGCGTTTGAGGATTTGCGGAGTAAACGAGTGGATGGTCTGCTGATCGTTACGTGCGTTAATGATCCAGGCGAATTAAAAGCATATATGCAGTACGGACCTATGGTGTCCTGGCAGCGCATGGGGAACGATGAAATTCCTTCAGTTGCGATGGATCAGGCCCAGGGATACAGGCTGGCACTGGAACATCTGGTATCGAAAGGTTACACACGCATTGCTAACGTTTTTGGCCGCAGCAGCAGCCTCAATACACAAAGCCGCCGTGAAGCTTATGAGACATTTATGATTTCGAAAGGACTTCCTGTGTGGCGTGAAGCATATCAATATTCCGTATTCACTTCATCGGACGGGGAAGCAGCCCTGTGCCGAATGGTCGAAGAGGGCGAGCTGCCGCAGGCGGTGCTTTGTTCCAACGACTATGCCGCAATAGGCATTTTGAGTGAGGCGCGCAGACGGAACATACAGGTTCCAGATCAGCTTGCCATTGTGGGATTTGATGACATTGAGTTGTCGCGTGTGCTCGATTTAACAACCATCCATAATCCAATTGCGGAGCAGGCGAAACAGGCTTTTTATCATTTGTGGAGAGTACTCGGACACGAGGAACATAAGGCCGCATCATTAGCATACCGTTTGATGGAACGAGCAACGACTTGAGCGGAGCGAGAGCTGCTGAATGGAGTTCGTGTTCGCAAGGAGTGAATCAAATCTATTCTATTCAATAATTATTCAAATTTAAAGTAAATCCGGATCGGATTGATGTTTTATAATACTGAAAAGGAGCTTACGTACGTTGTGTGAGAATCGAAAACAGCGTTGTAAAGCGTCATGCTATAAGTTACATATTTCACAAATGATTTTGGGGAAAGGTGAGAGTATACGGAATGAACACGGTCACAGGTCGCTTCAGAATTGCAGGTATTTGGGAGGGGATATCACTTCTGCTGCTCGTATTTATTGCAATGCCGCTCAAATATTTTGCGGATATCTCTTTAGCTGTAGCTATACTAGGCATGATTCATGGCATTTTATTTCCTCTATATCTCATTGCAATGGTGCATCTGGGATTGGTCAAAAAGTGGAAGATATCGCTTTGGGTTATGGGTCTGCTGGCAGGGCTGCTTCCTTTTGGAACATTTGTGTTTGAGTCTTATCTTAGAAAAAGAGATTGGCAGTAACATAGCGCTCATAATGCATGGCGCATATTGCAAGGTAACGCGAACGAACAACCTCCTGAACAGAAATCAGGAGGTTGTTTTTGTATAGGCGTTTGCATATTTTGAATTGCATCAGTTATGTATAACCAGATGTCCAGCATGGAACGATGAATCGTTATTTTGGTTTAACGGTTCCTGTTTGTGGATCAGATAACACGCTGTACCCATTGTCTGATGGTGCTGCCAAGGCGAAAGCAGCGAATGAGTAGACAACAAACAGGGCGGCAGGGAGCAGGATTGTCTTCTTCGTCATATACGAACCTCCTTTTTCGGAAATGAGCCGCACATCCATTTTTTTTCAAAAATTAAACTTGTGGGAATATTTTTTTGGATTTGAACTATATTTTGAAATTTAGGTGGTTACCGTCGTTTGCTTACGATATTCGGTCGGATTCAGCCCGGTATGTTTCTTGAACTGTCTTGAAAAATAATACGAATCGCTGAATCCGAGATTGTCAGCAATTTGGGTCATTGTGAGTGAGGTGCAGCTGAGCATTTCTTTGGCCTTATCAATTTTTCTGCTGGTAATGTAATGAATGGGCGGCATCCCCATCTGCTGTTTGAAAAAACGAATAAAATAATTGGGATGCATATGCAGCATCTGAGCCAGATCCTGGACGGACATGTTCTCTTCGATATGTACATCGATATAAGTCAGCAGGGTAGACAGTTTTTCGACAACGGGTACATTCAAGTATGTAATTTGGTTCAATTCCAGATTCATAATGTAACAAGACAGCAGCTCTGTCAGTTTACTCTTTGCCATCATATGGGCATAAACTTCACCGGAGTTGGCATAGGCAAGCACACTTTTGAAGATTTCCTCGATGAGTTCTGGCTGCGCCGCGTTAATAAAATGGGGAAACCGGAGGATCTGAAATAAATTAACGCCCCCGACTTTGGCGGAAAAGTGACACCAGTACTTCAGAAAAGGCGTGTCACTGATGGAGGAATAGGACTGCTGCACCCCCTCCGGCATCAAAAAAAGCTGCCCCGGCTTCGGGTAGTATTCCTGGTCACCGATTTTTAGCCAGCCTTCTCCCTCGCAGATCCAGTACAATTTGCTGTAATCCGGGGTGTAGTCCAGATCCCGCCAATCCGAACCGCAGCGGTTGAAGTTGACCATGTACAGATCCACCTGCAGGTTGGACAAATAGTTGGTAAGCAGCGTTTGATGATCCATAGCATATCCTCCTGAAGGTTATTATCGTCCATCTAATAGTTAATGTTCTGCATGTGCACAGCTGCAGTACTGCACTACAATCAGATGCAGATGCAGCCAATAAGGGGAGGATGGAACAGCATATGAACAAGAGTGAATATTTACAGCAGATCGATGCCAATATTGCCGCCGGGAAATTCAAAGATAACTGGGCTTCCCTTCGTGAATTCAATGTTCCCGAATGGTATCAAAAGGCGAAATTCGGCATTTTCATCCATTGGGGCGTTTATTCCGTTCCGGCTTATGATAGTGAGTGGTACTCACGTAATATGTACATTCAAGGCTCCAAGGCGTATGAACATCACCTGAAAGTATATGGAAATCAGAATGAATTTGGTTACAAGGACTTCATCCCCATGTTTACGGCAGAGAACTTTGATGCAGATGAATGGGCGGATCTATTCAAACAGGCAGGTGCGAGATACGTTATGCCTGTTGCTGAGCATCATGATGGTTTCCAGATGTACAAGAGCTCTATCTCCCACTATAACACATATGAAATGGGACCCAAACGTGATCTGCTCGGAGAGATGAAAGCCGCATATGAGAAGCGGGGATTAACCTTCTGCGTATCGTCTCATCGTGCCGAGCATTGGTTCTTCATGTCTCACGGGAAAGAGTTCGAGTCGGATATTCAAGAGCCGATGCAGTGCGGGGATTTCTACTGGCCTGCCATGCCGGAGCCGGACCATCAAGACCTGTACGGTTCGCCGCCGACTGCCGAATACCTGGAAGACTGGCTCATCCGATGCTGTGAGCTGGTGGATGAGTATCAGCCAAGCGTCTTCTATTTCGACTGGTGGATTCATAACGCTGCATTCAAACCGTATCTCAAAAAGTTCGCAGCCTACTATTACAACAAAGGGGTGGAATGGGGCTTCCCGGTTGCCATCAATTACAAGCATGATGCATTTATGTTCGGTGCAGCGGTTCCCGATGTAGAGCGTGGACAATTCGCGGAGCTGAAGCCTTATTTTTGGCAGACAGATACAGCCGTTGCGAAAAATTCCTGGTGTTATACGGAAAATAACGATTATAAAACAGCGGAAGAGATTATCCGGGATCTTGTGGATATCGTCAGTAAGAATGGCAGCCTGCTGCTGAATATCGGGCCGAGAGCCGACGGAACGGTTCCAGACGAGGATCGGGATATTCTGCTGCGCATCGGCGAGTGGCTGCAGGTCAACGGAGAGGCAATCTACGATACCTCGTTCTGGCGCATATTTGGTGAAGGACCTACGGAGGTAAAAGAAGGGCAGTTCACAGATGGAGAAGCGAAGGTTTTTACAAGTGAGGACATCCGGTTTACGGTAAAAGACAGCAGTTTGTACGCCGCGGTCATGGTTTTCCCTGACAATGGGAGCGTTCATATCAAGGCGTTGAGAGAAGGATCTCCACATTTTCACGGTATCATTAAGAACGTCCGGATTCTGGGATATGAGGACCAGCCGCACTGGGAGAGAAGCGAAGAGGCTTTGACGATTACTGCAGCGGGGATGAAAAGCAGCACACCTGTTGTATTTAAACTCGAACTGGATTGAGTGTTAGCTTGATGAGGACCAGCGATTTTTCGCTGGTTCTTTTTGTTATGGCTTTAGCCAGTTGAGTGCGTGAAACGCGCGAAACAAAAAACCACCCGCTATGCGGGTGGAGGGATGAAGGGTTTGACCATTATGACCATTCCAATACAATTGAGATGTTCAGGCTCAAAAAGAAAGGAATGGTCATTCATGGCAACCAAGAGCTACAGCCTAGCTCACACAAAGTGGATGTGTAAGTACCACATTGTGTTCACCCCGAAGTATAGACGGAAAGAAATCTATAATCAAGTGAGAAGAGATTTAATCGAAATCTTTAAACGTTTGTGCAAGTACAAAGGAGTCGAAATCATAGAAGGTCACATGATGCCCGATCATGTCCATATGTTAGTAGCCATCCCTCCAAAAATTGCGGTCTCCACGTTTATGGGATATCTAAAGGGAAAAAGTTCGCTCATGATCTTCGAAAAACATGCCCAGCTTAAGTATAAATACGGAAATCGAAAATTTTGGGCCGAAGGGTACTATGTGAGCACAGTGGGTCTAAATGAAGCAACCGTAAGAAAGTATATTCGTGAGCAAGAAGCACATGATCAGGCGGTAGATAAGCTGAGTGTAAAAGAATACGAAGATCCATTCAGCAGTAATCGAAGCAAAAAGAAGTAAAACCAGTTTACTGGTAAGTGAAAGAGACAAATTACACTGAGCCTGAACAGCCCTGCTGTCAGGCTAGCGTCTTTAGGCGCAGTTTGGCAACAGGGGGTTATACCCCAAGAGCAAACCACCCGTTGGACGGGTGGTCCTGATTCTACATTTTATTAAATAAGGATGACATCTGATGGAAGGGGGTATAAGGACCTTATATTTTGGCTTGTGTTACGCGCGAAATGCGCGAATGCGAAAATTTCACACCTGGAGGTTAGAGACGATAGGCATATAAAAGCATGATATAGACTTATTTTCTATTTTTTTGAAATAAAACTCTTGTGCGTATCCTGCTTTGAATCTATACTATACCAATAAAATCCAATTAAACCCTATATTTAACTTTTATATGTAATTTAACATCTACTCTGCGATTCAACCCGTAAGGACGATCCGGATTTACTGACCACTTTATGGCAAGCGTTCTGCTAACGCTCCTGAATATCCTCCACATGAATGCTTACAGACATTCCAGCTGCTCTTTTATTGACCCCCACTCCAATCCATGACGACATCAGCCAAGTAATTTCGATTTTATATCATTTTGCGCACCCATTTTGACCATTGGACAATTCCTGATGGTGCTGTATCTGTATTCTCTAACCAAACCTGTAAAGGAGGTGAGGCCGATGTGAAATGAAAAGGGAGCGAAACACCTCATTCTAATTTCATCAGGGCAGCAATAGCGAATGGTTTTATTCACTGAGAAGGGCATGTGTACCAAACCAAACTATAAAGCAGGGTAAAAGGAGTGGAAAAGTTTGATTAAATTAAAGCAGTTACGCAAGCCCGTCTCCATGGGACTATCGCTTCTCCTTGCATTTTCAATCGTTCATCCGGTTTCTGCGCAGAACTCATCCTCATCAAAAATCGATATGAAGTCCAGCTTGGCTGAGGTTTCAACGTCCAAAGTGAGTACCAAACTGACCAAAGCGTTTGAAGGCAGCGAATATGTCACCTATCTGGTCAAAATGAAGGAACAGGTAGACACCGCAGCGGTCTCCAAACAAGCGATGCAGAAGGCATCGATTGCTAAGGAAACGCCTTCGGCATCGAAACTGTCTGTACGGAACTCTGTGGTGAGTTCACTACGAGAAACAGCATCAAGAACGCAGTATTCGATTGAAAATTATCTTGAAAAGGAAATTGACTTGGGTAAGGTCAAAGAATATAAAAGTTATTTTATCGTGAACTCCCTTGCAGTAACCAGTACCAAAGAAGTGATGGAGCAGATTGCGCTGCTGCCAGAGGTAGAGAAAATTCTGCCGAATGAAACGCGATATCTGGATAAGGCGGAAGTAAGCAAGCAGGCAGCGGGTGTCTCGCCAGCGAAGGAAGCCGTCCAGTCATCTGCCAAAGAGCCAGCAGTCAAAGAGCAACCAGCAGTGAACGATTCAGCGTCACAAGGAGCTGCAGCCAAAGAAGCAGATTCCAAGGTGAAGAAACAGACTGAAAATGTGGAATGGAATATAGACTATATCAATGCACCCGCAGTCTGGGAGCGAGGCATTGATGGCACAGGCATCGTGGTTGCCAATCTGGACAGCGGCGTGGACTACACGCATCCTGCACTTCGCAGTAAATGGCGTGGTCTGGACGCTTCAGGCAGTGTTGTTGATCCTGAGCTGAGTTGGTACGATCCGCACAGCGGAGCAGCTCTTCCTGCGGATGCAGACGGACACGGCACCCACACGATGGGAACGATGGTGGGTTCCGAAGCGGACGGAACGAATCGTATTGGTGTCGCACCAGGTGCGAAATGGATCGGAGTGCGTATCTTTAATCCGGAAACAACGGATGCGATTATTCTCGATGGAGGACAATGGCTCCTTGCTCCCGTGGATGCCGAGGGAAATCTGCATCCTGAGCTCGCACCGGACGTTGTAAACAATTCATGGGGCGGAGGAGCAGGGCTCGACGAATGGTTTAGACCGATGGTTCAGGCTTGGCGTGATGCTCAGATTTTCCCTGAATTCTCTGCAGGGAATGTACGCTTGGGGAATCCGGGCGGTCCCGGTTCCGTTGCGAACCCGGCCAACTATCCTGAGAGCTTTGCTACAGGAGCAACCGATATTAACGGTAATTTGGGTTCATTCTCATTGTTGGGACCTTCTCCGTATAATGAGATCAAACCGGAAGTATCCGCCCCTGGTGTGAACATTCGATCAGCCGTGCCTGGAGGTACATATGAAGGTGGATGGAACGGCACATCCATGGCAGGTCCGCATACGACGGCGCTCGCTGCCCTGCTGCTTCAAGCGAACCACTCTCTTAACGTGGATCAGCTGGAACAGATCATCATGGATACGGCGACACCGCGAACCGATAGCAGTTATCCGGTTTCCCCGAACAACGGTTACGGTCACGGGATCATTAACGCGCTGGATGCGGTGGGGTCTGTTCTCGAAGGCATTGGCACAGTCTCCGGAAGAGTTGTCACGGCCGGAGATGATCTGGAAGAGCCGGTGCTGGAGCACACGCCAGTAAATACAGCTTTTACGGGTCTGGATATTCCTTTGACGGCACATGTGACGGATAATGTGGCGGTGGTTTCCGTTGAAGCTTTTGCCAGAACCAAAGGCACAAAGCAGTACGTCTATCTGCCAATGAATCGGATTGAAGGAGATACTAAAGCAGGGACTTATACTGCGACGATTCCGGCTTTCTTGATTGAGCCAGAAGGCGTGGAGTATTACATTCGTGTGAATGATTACGGCAATAACGGATTTGATAGCAAGGTCTACAGCGTTGCCGTTTCAAACGGTGTCAAACCTGGATATTTGCAGGATTTTGAAGCAGATCAGCTCGGATTTACGACTGGCGGCACCGGAAGCACCTGGGTTTGGGGGGCACCTGTAAGCGGACCGAAGGCTGCTTACTCCGGTGAAAAAGTAATTGCGACCAATCTGCAGGGCACGTATCTGCCTAACAGCAATGCCTACTTGCTTGCTCCGCCAATCGATCTGACTGAAAGTCCCGAAGGGGCGCTGTTAACATTCAAACACTGGTACGATCTTGAGAATAATCTCGATTTTGGCAAGGTATACATTGCTTCTGAAGATAGCGACTATGTATTTGAGGAACTGCTCAGCTACACAGGCGCAAGCGGTGAATGGAAGACACAGTACGTGGACCTGCGTGATTATGCCGGGCAGCAGGTGTTCATCCAGTTTAATCTGAACAGTGATGCCACTGTGCAAAAAGCGGGCTGGTACATTGATGATTTTGCAGTGCTGGAACTGGACGATATCGCTCCGGAAGCTCCTTCCGCGCTGACGGCAGCGGCAGATATTCTGGGTAACGTAACGCTGAACTGGACGGGGTCCGATGATGAAGACCTGGAGTCATATGCCGTATATCGTTCTGAAACTGCAGATTCATATGATGAGCCCATCGGTACAGTAAGAAGCACATCGTTTACGGACACAACTACTGAAACGAACACGACGTATTATTACACGGTCGCAGCTCTTGATTACAGCGGTAATGAAAGTGAGAAATCCAATGAAGTTTCCATTAAGGTTGAGGTGCCGGAAGACATCTATATCGATCAATTTGATGGAAATGATGATAACGGCTGGACACATGCCGGGACCAAGGACGAGTGGGAGCGGGGCATTCCGAAAACCGGTCCGATGAGTGCAGTGTCACCGCCTAATGTGTGGGCAACCGATCTTGACAACACATATGAAAATGGTTCCAATTATTCTTTGATATCTCCAGTAATTGATTTGACGGATGTATCCGAAGCAACCCTTACGTTTAATCATTGGTACGAGATTGAGGGCGGATACGACTTCGGCTATGTTGAAGCAACCAAAGACGGAGGAACCACCTGGACGGAGCTTGGCAAGTTCTCGCACAACACAAACGGGAAACAGTGGACCCCGGTCTTCTATGGGCTGAACGCGCTGACGGGGAATGAAGTTCAGTTCCGCTTCCGGTTAACCTCGGATAACAGTGTGGTGAGAACAGGCTGGTTCATTGATGATTTCCGTGTGCTTGGCGTAACGGCCGAGACCGAGACGGAGGATAACGCTGTAGTGCTGACGGGTGACAAACCTAAACCGTCTTATGATAATCCTTGGTACAAAATTACACGTACTGACAAGGCAGAGTTTAACAAAATCAAACCACAAGAGCCTGCAGCTGAAAAGCCGGGAACAAGTTCGGTGCAGCCGCAGAGTCTGCCAGCAAGTGCAACCGTTACGGTGCTTGAAACCGGGCGTTCTGTGAAAACAGATTCGTCCACAGGCAAGTACAGTTTCACGCATATTGCAGGAGAGTACACGTTAAAAGCGGAGGCTTATGGCTATTATCCGCAGACGAAATCGGTAACGATCTCGGATGGAAGCGGGGCAAAAGCAAACTTCAATCTCGAAACAATCCCTTATGGGCAGATTAAAGGGGTTGTGAAAGATGAACGCACAGGCCAGCCTCTGGCCGATGCTTCGGTGCTCGTTGTCGAAGATGCCAAAGTTGCAGAGGTTCGGACAGGAAGCGATGGAAGCTTTACGCTGCAGGTGCTTGAAGGCACCTACACATTGTCCGTTCGTGCAGCGGACTATTACAGCACAAAAGTTACGGTGACTGTGCCTGGTAATGGTACGGTGGAGAGCAGCATCGCTTTGAAACCCTTCATCGGTTTCCCGGGTGAAATTGCTTATGATGACGGCTCAGCCGAGAACGCAAGATCATTTAATGCTGCGGACAACGCATGGGCCGTTCGAATGACTCCGGAGCTGGAAACAGCGCAAGTAACAGGTGCCTCTTTCCGATTCTGGAATACGGAATGGCCTGTTCCTGGAGGAACGGCATTCAAATACGCAGTTTATGATGCATCAGGCGCTGGGGGCGCACCAGGCAAAATGCTCGCTGGGCCGTTCGAGGGTACCGCCCTGCGGAACGATCAGTGGACTTCAGTCGAGTTCCCTGAACCGGTTATCGTCACAGGTGATTTCTACATCGTGTATATCCAGACCGCGGCGGGAACGAGTGCTCCTGGTCTGGCGACGGATGAGAACGGTACTTATGCAGCGCGAAGTTGGCAGCGTGTAAGTGGGGCGTGGAGCGCATCACCTGCTGAAGAAGGGAATTACATGATTCGAGCAGTCGTTAAATATCCGGTGAATGCTCCGGTGCTTACAACGCCGGCAAATACGTATACCAATCAGTCAACCTATGCGATATCCGGTACTTCTCCTGCTTCCGGAGCACAGATCAAGTTTTACAATGGCAAGGACGCTGCCGGGACAACAACCGTAAACAATGGAACATTCTCGCACGACGTGAAGCTGCGCGCAGGTGTTAATGTGATTACGGCAGAAGCGATTATTGATGGCAAAACGACAGATCGTTCGCTTCCGGTGATCATTATTCTTGATCAGACCAAACCGCAGTTGAACATTGTCAGCCCGGCGGAAGGAAGCCGGATTAACACGGAAGTGGTACATGTAACGGGTAATGTGGTCGAACAGTTCCTTGATAAGGTCACTGTGAACGGCGTGACCGTTCAAGTGGACCGGGACAGAAAGTTCAGTCATCGTGTGCTGGTTAACGAGGGTGAGAACATCATTACAATAACAGCAGGTGATCTTGCCGGAAACCAAACAACAGTTACACGTAAAGTTTACGTGGAAACGGGAGCACCGGAATTGACCGATATTACTCCTGCGGAAGATGTACACATTACATCAGGCGAGAGTGTCACGGTTTCAGTTAAGAGCAAACCTGGATTGCAAGCCTCTTTCCGCATTCAGCTGCCTCTGAATCTGAACAGCGGCAGTGAAGGTGAGATCCCTCTGGTGGAAACGGAGCCGGGTCTTTATACAGGCACGTACACCACGCCTGCTTCACTTGTGCTTGAAGGCGGAGTTATTGTAATCCGAGCACAGGATGCTGCAGGGAACAAAGCCGAGGCTCAAGCTGCCGGACGATTGTTTGTAAGTGCCGGACAAGAAAACGAACAGGAACAAGTTGAAGGACAGCCTGCATCAGACAAGGATGGAGAGGCAGACACGGGCGCAAAACCGGATGAAACAGCAGGGGATGCCAGCCCTTCTGAAGGTTTGGAATCTTAATCGGTCCAGCAATGGATCAAGGCTGCAGTATGTATCAGCAAATTGGTTTGCCGGCACGCCTGAAAAGGCCTGCCGGTTTTCTTATTGTGTCGTCATTTTATACATCAATTGTCGTGAGTTTCGATTATAAATAGATAGATCATGTGATACCTTATAGATAAATGTCAGAATATTATATACTATGGAGGGAAGACATCCGTGACTATTCGAATTGGCAAAATCAGCTTGTGGCATGTTCACGCATGGGATTACATCACTGAGGCACAGGAACATGACGATACGGAGATTGCTGCCGTATGGGATGAAAATACGGAGCGCGGGCAGGAAGCTGCGGACCGTTTGAACGTTCCTTTCTATGCTTCGCTTGAAGAAATGCTTGCTCAAGACGACATCGATGCTGTCATTGTAGATGCACCTACACGTCTTCATCAGGAGGTCATTACGGCTGCGGCCAGAGCAGGCAAGCATATTTTTACCGAAAAAGTCATCGCTGCCACCCAAGCAGCATCCAATGCGATTCTGAAAGAAGTTCAGGCGAGCGGGGTCAAAATGACCGTTTCTCTTCCACGTCTCTATGCTGGATACACGGCCGCAATTCAAGATGTGCTTCAGCAAGGATTACTCGGGCAAATTACATACGTCAGAGCGCGATTATCCCATGATGGAGCGATTGCAGACTGGCTGCCGCAGCATTTCTATAGTCTCCATGACTGTCAGGGCGGGGCGTTAATTGATCTGGGATGCCACCCGATGTATTTGACCCGATTGTTCCTGAACGAGGAAATTACCGATGTGAGCGCCAGCTTCGGTTATGTCACGGGCAGGGAAGTTGAGGATAACGCAGTGGCAGCTCTCTCCACCGCATCAGGAGCGATCGGGGTGGTGGAGGCTGGATTTGTGAACAGTCACTCGCCTTTTACAATAGAAGTGCATGGAACAGAGGGAACGCTGCTGTACGGCACGCCAGAATCCACATTGTTGATCCGCACGAAAGCAGCGGAGGGACAGTATACCGATTGGACAGAGCTTGCGCCTGCTGAAAATGTAGTAAGCGCATTCAATCAATGGGTATCACATATCCAAAATAATACGGAAGACCAGGCCAACTTGGACATGGCTGCGGAATTGACCCGTCTGATGGAAGCAGCGAACCGATCAGCCAAGGAAGGACGGCGGATTGCGCTGACCGAACTGCAAAAGGCGTAAGGAGGAAGACATCTTGAGTCTGTATCCGTATGAGAAAATGCTCGATAGGCAGGATCTTCTGGAGCGGCTTGATATCACTGTGGTATGGGGACACTACGAAATTCGGGTGCTGCGTTTTCATCTGACGACGTTCCCCGCAGGGAGGATTGTGGATTTCCATAACCATGCGGAGTATGAGTTCCATCTGATTCCCAGAGGCAGAGGCAGGGTGATTATCGATGATCAGTCTCATGCACTCTCTGAAGGCATGCTCTATCTGACAGGACCTGGTGTTGTTCATTATCAGGAGGCAGCTGCCGATCAAGCCATGGATGAACTATGTCTTCATGTCGACATTGTTCATAGACCACGAGAACATGTCGATCCATGGGAGGCGGCGGAATCGGAGGAGACGATGGAAAAGCTGCGCACTCTACCACACATCCCGGTTCAGGATTACCACCGGGCCATGCTTTGTTTTCTCGAAGCGTATGAGGCTTGTGACCACAAAATGGTCGGATATTATACTTCAATTAAACAGCTGGTCGTCAGCATTCTGCTTAAAACGGTTCGAGCTTATGATACCGGCGGTATCCGTGCAGAAGTACCGGTACGGGATATGACGCTGTACAGGTATGATTATGCCGTCCAGTATATGGAGGCCAACCACGCTTCTGCTGTAACGCTGGAGCATGTGGCCGAGAAACTGCATATCAGCAGCCGTCAGCTGCAGCGTATTTTCTATCAGGTGAAGCCGGATATGCCGTTCAGCCGTGTGCTGGAGGACATTCGCCTGCGTGCAGTGTGCCGTAATCTGCAGGAGAGTTCGGTGTCGATCGAACAGATCGCGCTGGCCTCCGGTTTTAACAATGCTAACTATTTACATGCCGTGTTTCGCAAGCGCCTCGGGATGACTCCGTCGGCCTTTCGCAAAATGAAACAACCTATACTAAAGTGAGAGCGAGTGACATATATGAGCAAAGTGTATCGTATTGGCATTATTGGCTGCGGCGGGATCGCAAACGGCAAACATCTGCCAAGTCTGAGTAAACTGGTGAATGTTGAACTGGCTGCTTTCTGTGATATTGAAGAAGAGCGCGCTGCAGAGGCGAAGAAGCAGTATGGATCAGCTGATGCAGAGGTATACACGGATTACCTGGAGCTGCTGAAGGACGAATCACTGGATATCGTGCATGTGCTGACACCGAACATCTCCCATGCGGAGATTTCGATTGCGGCACTTGAGGCAGGAAAACATGTTATGTGTGAGAAACCGATGGCGAAGACGGCGGCTGAAGCCCAGCTTATGCTGGAGACTGCAGAACGTACGGGTAAGAAATTGACCATTGGCTACAATAACCGCTTCCGTCAGGACAGCATGGTTCTGAAGCAGCTGTGCGAAGCAGGAGAGCTTGGTTCGATTTATTTTGCCAAAGCCCATGCCATTCGCAGAAGAGCCGTGCCGACTTGGGGTGTATTTCTGGATGAAGAGAAACAAGGCGGCGGACCGCTGATTGATATCGGAACACATGCACTCGATCTGACATTGTGGATGATGAATAATTACCAGCCCAAAGTTGTTCTTGGCACCACGCATCACGAACTTTCACAGAGAGAAAATGCTGCAAATGCGTGGGGGCCGTGGGACCCTCAGAAATTCACGGTTGAAGATTCGGCTTTTGGTATGATTGTAATGGAAAACGGGGCAACCATCATGCTTGAATCCAGCTGGGCACTGAACTCGCTTGATGTGGATGAGGCCAAGTGCAGTCTGAGCGGCACCGAGGCAGGCGCGGATATGAAAAACGGGCTTCGAATCAATGGCGAGAAATTCAGCCGTCTGTATACCAATGAAATAGAACTCAGTTCAGGCGGCGTGGACTTCTACGAAGGACAGTCGGAACAAGCCCCGGATGTCGAGATGCGCAAGTGGATCGAAGCGATCGATAACGATGTGGAGCCAGTGGTAACACCAAAGCAGGCGCTGGTAGTATCGCAGATTTTAGAGGCGATCTATGAGTCTGCGCGTACGGGCAAGGCCGTTTACTTCGATAATAACGGGAAAGATTAACGTATTTTTCTATGTGGTTTAGAGTAGACCTTTGTCCTTCTTGAGGACAGAGGTTTTTTGCGTTATTTTTCAGTAACCAGAGGGAGCAGTCTATACCTGATATGAATCAGGCACATAGGATGACAGAAAATGAGCTGAAAGGGGGGGGGTTATGGCCAGAGTCCATACGTATCCGGGAGTATCCATTATTGTTTGCACCAATCGGCCGCAATTTCTTAATAACATTCTGCAGAATTACCGGCGTCAACGCTACAAAAGTAAAGAACTCATCCTTATTCTGAATTTGGACCGCATGAACATGCGTTTGGTACAGAAAAAGATACAGAAATACAAGCATGTCCACGTATACCGGGTGCCGGAGCGCATATCGCTTGGGCAGTGTCTGAATGCCGGGATCACGCGGGCTCGCTGTTCACTCATTGCGAAGATGGATGATGACGATTATTACTCTCCTTACTATCTGCAAGAACAAGTAGGTGCACTCCGCCGAACCGAAAGTGATATTGTGGGCAAACACTCTTGTCTGGTCTATCTGGAAGCTTCTCGAAGTTTATTAATGAGATCGCCTGGCGAGAACAACAAACCAGTAGAATTTGTGCAGGGAGGTACGCTGTTATTTAGAAAAAAGGTTTTAAAACGAGTCCGCTTCACCGATCGATCTGTCGGAGAGGATGTAACGTTTCTCAGACAGTGCAGGAAGAGAGGATACAAGACGTATGCGACCTCACCTTACAACTATGTATATCTACGCAGACAGAATAAAGCGAGCCATACCTGGAGAGCAGAGGATCAGTTCTATCTCGAAGGAAGCGAGCGTCTCGCTGTGACTGGTCATTTCAGACCTTTTGCAGATAAAAAATGATTGCGGCTAAAGAACGATAGAAGATAAAAAAGCTATTCTGATCAAAAGAGGTTCTGGCCAGAGACAGAGCGTCTTTTTCTTTATTTTCCAATGTTCCTTGATATGGGAAGGTGTACGCTGAGTTCATCATTAAAAATAAATGTTGAATTTTATCAAAAAAAAGTATTGCATATAAGTTTAGTCGGAATTATATTAATGGTATAAGGTCTAGACCATAAACAGATCGGAGTGTTCAGATGTCTAATCCATTCTCCTTTCGTTTCGAAAAAGTATCGACTAAAAAGGTTAGCGAATTTATTCGGGAGCAGCTGGAGGAAGCTATTATTTTAAAAGAGCTGATGAGTGAGGAGCAGTTACCCGCTGAACGGGATTTGGCCGAGATGTTTGATGTGAGCCGCATTACGGTTCGCGAGGCGCTCTCCGCGCTGGAAGACAAGGGACTGATCGAGAAAAGAGTAGGCGCAAAAGGCGGAACATTTGTGCTGCCGCTAACGGTCAATTCTCATAAACGTACGCGGGAAGAGATCAAAAAGGGCTGGGCTCAGATGCTCAAGGTGTTTGAATACCGAACGATTATTGAGCCAGAGGCAGCTTTTCTGGCTGCTGAGCGGATCACCGCAGGCGAACTGGAACAGCTGCAGAACTATGTGGAGCAAAGCGTCGAACCCGATTGCACAAGGGAATGGTTCAGGGCACTGGATGTAAAATTTCATCTGACCATTGCTAAAGCATCTGGTAATCCATACTGCGAAACAGCGGTCAGACAGATTCGAACCAAGATTAATCCGGCACTGGATTTAATGCCATACGACGAGCGAATCCGCTCGGTAAACTATGAGGTACATATGGAGATTCTTGAAGCACTGAAGTCACGTGACAGCATCAGATCCCGGGATACGATGAAAAGGCATATCGAGTTTTCGGCTGATGCGATCTATGCCCGGCTTGTGTCTGAATCGAAGGAACAGGAAAGGAATGACACCTAATGAAACAATCCGAATTCATCCGGCTGGCACAGCCGCTGCAGACCAAATTAAGTGCCTGGCGCAGAGATTTACACCGCCATCCCGAGATTGGTTACGAAGAACATCGCACCTCTGCGATTGTTGCTGAGCACCTGGAGCAGCTTGGACTGGAGGTCACACGTCATGTTGGAAAAACCGGAGTAACGGGTCTGCTTCGCGGAGAGACAGATGGCCCGACCTTCGCCCTTCGAGCTGATATGGATGCTCTGCCTATTGAAGATCAAAAGACAGTTGAGTATCGTTCGACAGTAAGCGGCAAGGCTCATCTCTGTGGTCATGATGCACATACCTCGATTCTGATGGGGGCAGCCGAGCTGCTCACGAGTCTTGGAAGGCCCAAATCAGGAAATATCAAATTTATTTTTCAGCCTGCGGAAGAGGGACTTGCCGGTGCAAGATCCATGATTCAGGATGGGGTGCTTGAGAATCCTAAGGTGGATGCGATTGCTGGCCTCCACATGACACCAAGTCAGGATACGGGAACAGTGGGGGTGAGCCAGGGGGTTGCCTTTGCATCAGCTGATCCGCTTGTTATCAAGATTGTTGGTCAGGGAGGTCACGCGGCCCGTCCGCATGAAGGCATCGATGCCATTGCCGTATCAGCCCAAGTCATCACCGCACTGCAGAACGTAGCCAGCCGTATGGTTGACCCGCTCGAACCTGTCGTCGTCACCATTGGCAAAATTACCGGAGGTTACATGGGGACTGCCATTGCGCCAGAAGTGGAGATGATCGGAACGGTTCGTACGTTATCTCCAGCAGTGCGTGAACGCATGCCGGCTATGATTCAACAAGTGGTAGGCGGCATATGCAGTTCGTTTGGAGCCGAATGTGAAGTGATCTATGGCGACGGTTATCCAGTTGTTGTGAATGATCTTGGCATGGTTGATCTGCTGACCGAAGTCTGTGAAGAGGTTAATGCGCAGAAGGGGTGGAGTTACATCAAACCGTCAACTGGCGGTGAAGACTTTGCGTTTTACTGCGAACATGTTCCAGGAGTGTTTTTCCGGTTAGGGTCCGGCAGTGAAGAGGAGCGCACACGTTACCCGCTTCATCATCCGAAGTTTGATCTTGACGAGACGGTTATGCCTTATGGTGTAGGCCTGCTGTCCGCAATAGCACTTGAATTTTTGGCAAGGAATACAACTTCCAAGGGGGAAGAAGCACAATGAAAAAGAGACAATGGACAGGTTTGTGGATTACATTGCTGGCAATCGTTATGGTATTGAGTGCATGCGGCGGAGGCGGCAAGGATACGGCGAACAATACGACAGCTGAGGGAAGCGGGACCGAAGGGTCATCTGCCAGCAGCACATTAACGATTGCTGCGGCAACCGATATCGAAAGCTTTGATCCGCACAACAATAACAATACAGCCAGTGAAGCTGTGCTTGTAAACGTGTTTGATTATTTGGTGAAAAACGATAGTCAGCAGAAAAAAGTACCTGCACTTGCCGAATCCTGGGAACAGGTCAATGATACAACATGGAGATTCAAACTGCGTGAAGGCGTAACATTCCACAATGGTGATCCATTCACATCCGCTGATGTGAAATACACGCTGGAGCGTGTCGCCAAGGATAATACGCTGAAACAAAACAGTTATTTCAAAAACATCGTTGAAGTTAAAGCGGTGGATGAGCATACGGTAGACATCGTTACCGATGGACCGGACCCGCTGCTGCTTAACCGCCTGTCCAAAATGGGCGCCGGCATGCTGCCTGCAAAATATATTGAGGACAAAGGAATGGACACGTTCCTGAAAGAGCCTGTAGGTACAGGAGCGTACAAGTTCAGCAAATGGACCAAAGACGACCGTGTCGTGCTTGTGAAAAATGAAAATTATTTCGGCGGTGAGCCGAAGTGGAATGAAGTGGTGTTCCGAGTGATCCCTGAAGCCTCCACACGTGTATCTGAGCTGCTTGCTGGCGGCGTTGATGTGGCTGCATCGATTCCGTCGACAGACATTGCACGAATCGAAGGGGAAGCGGATAAAAAAATTGTGAAAGCGCCGATTCAGCGTGTTCTTCAACTGATTTTCCGTCAAACCGAAGGCAGTATCACAGCTGATCCCAAGGTACGTGAGGCGATTGATCTCGCCATTGACAAACAAGGTATTGTCGACAGCATTGCTGGCGGAGCAGGCATTGTTACACGTACATCCGTAACACCAGGCAACTTCGGTGCTGAACCCTCACTGTACAAAACATCGCTGTATGATTTGGACAAAGCCAAACAGCTTCTGAAAGAAGCAGGCTACGAGGAAGGAAAAGCCGAGATGACAATCTCCGTTTCTTCCCAGTACAAGGAGCAAGCTGAAGTTACTGCTGCCATGCTGGAACAGGCCGGATTCAAAATCAATCTGGATGTACTTGAGCCAAGTGCCTTCAGTGAGCGCTATAGTTCCAAATCATTCAAGGAAATGTTCATGATTGGCATCGGGAACTCGCTGTTTGACGCTTCCAATAACTACAACCGTTACATGGTGGAAGAAGCCAAAGGCGAATCCGATTACAACAATCCGGAAGTGGAAAAGCTGCTTCAATCTGCTCTTGTGAACATGAACCCGGAATCTCGTGAGAAGGAATATCAGCAAGTACAGCAGATTTTCGCAGAAGAGCGTCCCGCTGTATATTTGTATCAAATGGAAGGCGTGTATGGAACCAATGACAAAGTGAACTTTGCACCGCGCAGTGATGAGATGTTCTATGCTGACGAGATTACACCTGCTGCAAAGTAAGATCAGGCTATAACACCTGTCATTGCATGAGTAAGCCGTGAACGGCAGGGACTGGATGAACAAGTTCCTGCCGTTCTTTTTTGAAAAGGGGAGGTGAGCCGGAAGTGGGCAAATACATAGTCAAATCGTTACTTCAGGTTATTCCGGTGTTGTTTATCGTGTCTTTAATCGTATTTATACTGGTCCGGGTAACCGGTGATCCGGTTGCGTTAATGCTGCCTGAAACCGCAACGGCGGAAGATCGGGCTGTGTTAACCCAGGCATTGGGGCTGGATCAGCCTTTATATACGCAGTATGTGAAGTTTCTTGGCAGTGCAGTCCAAGGGGATTTCGGCCAATCCTTCCGTTATGGGCAGCCTGCGCTCGAACTTGTGCTGGAGCGATTGCCAGCCAGCTTTGAATTGGCTGCCGCCGCCATGTTTTTTGCCGTATTAATGGCTGTGCCTTTGGGGGTAATCTCGGCCGTAAAAAGAAACACGTTCACCGATCTTCTGATTTCGGGCATTTCGGTCATCGGGAAAGCGATGCCCAACTTCTGGATGGGTATTATGCTGATTCTGCTGTTTTCTGTCATGCTGGGAGTTTTGCCGGTTTCGGGTCGCGGCGGCTTGTCTCATCTGATTCTGCCCGCTTTTACGCTGGGAGTTGGATTGGCGGCTCAGATGACAAGGCTGATTCGATCCAGCATGCTGGAAATTTTGAATCAGGACTACATTCGGACTGCACGCAGCAAAGGACTCGGACGAATGACGGTGATTGCAAAACATGCGTTCCGCAACGGCTTAATTCCGGTTGTGACCATTATGAGCCTGCAGTTTACCAGTTTGATCGGGGGCACTCTGATTACGGAAACGGTATTCTCCTGGCCTGGTTTGGGACAGCTGCTTGTTGTGGCAGTAAATACCCATGACATGGCTATTGTACAAGCTGCCGTGTTTGTCATCGCTTTTATCGTCGTGATTGTCAATATTATGACCGATGTGTCGTACAGGCTGCTGGACCCGCGTATCAAATATGACTAGAGGGAGGTGCGATTGATGAGAGACAATAATGAAGTTTCAGTTCCGGGTACAGCACAGAACAATCATAACCAGCCTATATCCAACGGAATTCGCTCCATCTGGCATCAGCTCATCATCAGCAGGACCGGATCATTCGGTGCGGTGCTTGTATTGGTTGTTGTCCTGATTGCCATAGCCGCACCTCTGCTTACCAGTCATGACCCGGCAGCAGTTAGTCCGCTGAACCGTCTCAAACCACCTGTATGGCTTGAAGGCGGAACAGCCGAATACTGGCTGGGAACCGACAACCTGGGCAGAGATATGTGGAGCCGAATCGTGTATGGCGCTCGCGTATCTTTGATTGTGGGTATGGGCGCTGTGATTGTCTCCGGAATCCTCGGAGCGATCTTGGGTTTGATATCCGGATTCTATGGAAAATGGCTGGATGCTCTGATTATGCGTGTGGGTGATGCCTTCATGGCCATCCCGACAATTCTGTTTATGCTTGTTGTGATGGCAATTGTTGGTCCGGGGATGACAACACTGATCTTGGTTATCGGTGTAACGAACTGGGTTCCATTCACACGAGTCGTGAGAAGTGAAGTGCTCAGCATTAAAGAGCGTGATTTCGTATTTGCAGCCCGATCCATTGGGGCCAAGAACGGACGTTTGATTATAAAGCATATTTTGCCTAATATTCTCTCCTCGTTTATTGTCATCTGCGGCATGAATGTGGGTACAACGATCATCATGGAAGCTTCGCTCAGCTTCCTCGGGCTGGGGATTAAACCGCCGGATGTATCGTGGGGCGGCATGTTAAGTGATGGTCGGCAGTACGTGGCAACAAGCTGGTGGGTTGCAGCATTCCCGGGTCTTGCGATTACGTTTACCGTGCTGGGTGTCATTTTCCTCGGTGATTGGTTGCGGGATGTCCTTGATCCGCGTACAGAGTCAACTCATAAATAAAACAGAAGGGAGATATGGCTATGAATAAAAGCCCGATTACACCGGAGGATCTGTATCACTACCGCTGGATCAGTCAGCCTGTAATTAGCGCAAGCGGGCAGGTTGCATACGTCGAACAAACCATTGATCAGGCGAAGAACGAATACAGCACACAGATTCGGGGGATTTCACTGGATGGAACAGAAGATGTAGCATTGACTCACGGAATGCATGATTCATCGCCTGCATGGTCACCTGATGGCAGCAGGCTGACTTTTCTCCGCTCGACTCAGGGGGGGAAAGGATTGTGGTCTCTTGATCCGGAGGGATCAGAACCGGTTATGCTTATATCTCCTGAACGTAAAATATCGAGTTACATCTGGTCACCAGATGGGAAATATATCGCTTTTACCAGTAAAGTTCATTTGGTTCAAGTTCAACCCAGAGACGACGAGAACCCGAAAGACGAAAACGCTGAACCGGCTGTCCAGCTCTCATCTGCATTGCGCGGAAGCGTTTATGAGCGAACCACGCCAAAGGCCGAAGGCGCAGGGTGGTGGGATGGTCAATACAGTCACTTGTTTGTGTACGAGATGATAAGCGGACACATCACACAGTTGACATCGGGATTGTGGAACATCACTACACCGGTCTGGTCACCGGACAGCCAGAAGCTTGCATTTATCTCGAAACAAGTACAAGAAGAGGAAGCTGACCCGGACCTGCTTCACCATACGGACGTCTTCATGATTACTGTAGAAGCGGGGGAGGAAGCAGCGCCTTATAAAATAACAGATTCCAGTCTGCAGATTACCCAGTTCTCCTTCACACCGGATGGTAAACAGCTTATTTTGATCGCCAGTGATCGCAAATATGGGAGTGGAAGTCATCATCAACTGTTTACCATTCCGGTGCAGCGAGGTGTACCCAGGCTGGTCGCACCCGATTTAGACATGCAGATCGGTAATGCTGCACTGGGAGATATGAAGTCGGCAGCTGCTTCCCCTTCGCCGATCATCAGCCGCTCGTTTCCAAAGCAGGGGTTTTATGTACTGGGCACCTGTCAAGGCAGTGTGGATGTATACCGGATTCAGCCAGATGGCAGCTGCGAAACGATCACGCCTCCGGGAGAGAAGGATGTATATCAATATACAATTGCTGCTGATGAGAAAACGCTGGTGGCTGCAGTCTTAACGGATACACATCCCGGAGAGCTGTACACTGTAGAGATGGGGAGCGGTACCATGACCAGACTCACCCGCCGCAATGATGAGTTTATGGCTAAACGGATCGTAAATCCTCCCGTGCGGATCGAATTCCCATCATCAGACGGCTGGTTAATCCAAGGGTGGCTGGCAGTGCCTGACTTGGCAGAAATGGAATCGACTGCAGCTGTGAATTCAGATGAAGCAGCATCCGTAAACCGAAGAGGAGAAATCGGACTCAAGAAGAAGCTTCCTTTGATTTTGCAGATTCATGGCGGCCCTCACGCGATGTATACGGGAGCGTTCAGTCATGAAATGCAGACCCTTCTCGCCGAAGGATATGCTGTCTTATGGGTTAATCCTCGCGGCAGTATGGGCTATGGACAGGAGTTCGCCAGAGCCTGTAGGGGTGATTTCGCCGGTGGTGATTATCGGGATTTGATGGAAGCTGTGGATCATGTCTTGTCATCTTACGAAATATTGGATGAATTCCGTTTGGGCGCTGCAGGTGGGAGTTACGGAGGTGTTATGACCAACTGGATCGCTGCTCATTCCAACCGTTTTAAAGCCGCTGTGACACAGCGATGCATCTCTAATTGGCTGTCCATGTATGGCACAAGCGATATTGGAATTTCCTATGTAGAAGGCGTAATTGGAGGCAATCCTGCGGAGCATGCTGCTTATCTGTGGTCCCGTTCCCCGCTCGCTCATGCTCATAACATCGAAACGCCACTGCTGATTATGCATGGGGAAGAGGATTACCGTACGCCTATTGCTCAGGCAGAGGAGCTGTATACAACCTTGAAGCGTTACGGCAAAACCACCAAGCTGATTCGTTATCCGGGTTCAAATCATTCTTTGTTAAAAAGCGGCAAACCTTCGCTTCGCGTTGACTGTTTTGAACAGGTGATTGCTTGGTTTAATCATTATCTGTAGACTACATTGAGATGAAGACGTTGTAGTGGACACGGTACTTATCATGAAACATCCTTCTTCACACATAAATGAAAGCCGGAAACCGCAAAAATTTGCGGTTTTTTTGTTTTATACTGAAAAAGTTGAATTTCATTTCAAGGTGATATATATTTTAATCAAATGATATAATTATCTATCAAAATTACGGAGGCGATTCATATGCTGATTCAAAAAACGACAGGTCTTATCGAAATATCGGATGATGTCATCTCCAAAATGGTCGGTAAAATAACAACAGCCACCCGTGGAATTGCCTCAATGTCAGCGGGATTGGCAGAACGTATCGGCAAAATATGGAGCGGCCGCAGCCTGCAGCAGGGAGTTACTATCCATAGAGAAGATCATCATTTGGAGATTAACGTTAAAATCATCGTGCATTACGGCAGTAAAGTACATGAAGTTTGCAGAGAATTGCAGCATAAAGTCATTGAGCAGGTAGAGCATCTTACCGGGTTATCCATTCATGCGGTGAATGTCACCGTGGAAGGCATCGCTCCTGTCCCGCTGCCAGCGCAGTAGTAAAAAATTCACAATCCGCAATAATACGTATATTTGAGGAGTGACCGTTATGAGCAAAGTATCGATTGTAAAAGCAAGGCCGCATACCGTCGTTGGCGGGAAATTAACAGAAATGGCGCTGGATTATATGAAGTTTTCCCTGGCGGGCTCAAGAGAGCCCGCAGTTGTAGATCAAACATTTCAAAAGCTTTGGAAAGCCCGCAACAATCGTTTTAGTCACGAGTATGCTTATGAAGCCGTGCGGGGTGGCAAAACACTCGGTATGATAATGTGTTATCCAACCCCTTTGATGAACAAACTTGCACTGCCTACTTTTACACAGCTGTTCAATCTAAACAGTTGGAAACTGATTGGATACAACCTGCGCAACTGGAAAGAGTTCTATACCATGGTAACGCTGAAGGAAGCCGAGGATGATGAATATCATATCGGTACGATTGCGACACTTCCAGAGAGCAGAGGACTTGGAGTCGGCACGGAGTTGATCTATCATGCGGAAAAGCAGGCAGTTCTGAACGGTTTTGCGAAATCTTCATTAACCGTCAAGCAGGAAAATGCGGGTGCGATCAAATTGTACGAGCGGCTGGGGTACAAAACGGTTGGAGAGATTAACAAACCCGCCGTATCCATGTTCAGGATGTCAAAGACACTTATATAAATGACGTTGATATTCATATGGTATAGTAGAATAAGTCGTTTTGAATAACAAAGTTGACGTTAACACTATACCAAATGAGGTGTAATATATGTATCAGTATAAAGACCAGGAATACGAGGGCGTTCATTTTGAAGGACGTGATCTGCGATATGGCGAGCTGATCAGCTGCGTGTTCAAACACTGTACGTTCATGAATGCTTCTATGGAAGAGATTGAAACCAGCCACTGCCGTTTTATCGAATGTGATTTCAAGGGCGCGTTGATGAATGGATCGATGCATACGGAGTCTGCATTTGAGAATTGTTTATTTGGTGGGGCGAACCTGTTTGCGTCCAAATTCACAGCATGCAAAATGACGGGGTCGGATTTTTCCGGTGCCCAAATGGACGGTATAACCCTTTTTAAAGGGGACTGGTCTTATACGAATCTGAGATATACACGGCTCGGAAAACAGGATCTGCGGGGGATTCGTTTCTTGGAAGCAGACCTTGCTGAGAGCGATCTGAGCAAAGCGGACCTGCGTGATTGTGATCTGACGAGAGTATCTATGAGCAAAGTGAAACTGCAGGGAGCTGATCTGCGAGGTGCCATTCTGGATGGAATAGATCTGAAATCACTGGATTTCAAGGGAGTACGTATCGATCGTGAACAGTCCGTTCTGATTGCCCGCTCGCTCGGAGCAAAAGTGGACTAGCCGTGTTTGCTTCTAACCAATTTGTACATAGGCTTCCGAATTATGCTTCAGCATGAACAGGGCTAATCTAAAAAGGAGGTGAGAAAGTGTTGAATGAACTGGAGATTGTGGATGTAATTGTGAACCTGTCATTAAACGCAAATTATGGCATGGTTCACAAAACATAATAAAACAGAATCCGGACATGTTAGTGCGCGATAAACATTGTAATGAAATTTTTTGCGTTGTCCTGATTATGTTCAAATATGAAAGTGATTCAGACCATGTCAGGTTGTACACTGCCCGACAACTTTTATATTTCACATAAAAAGGATGATCAATATGTCTATAATCAACGTTACCAATCTGACCTTTGCTTATGAAGGCAGTTACGATAATATATTCGAGAATGTAAGTTTTCAGCTCGACTCGGATTGGAAATTAGGGTTTACCGGGAGGAATGGTCGCGGAAAAACGACATTTCTAAATCTATTGTTGGGCAAATATGAATACAGTGGTCATATTTCGGCCAATGTCAGCTTTGATTATTTTCCCTTTCATGTGCAGGATAAGGGAGCTGTGACGGTTGATATCGTTGCCCAGATTGTTCCTGATTTTCTCCAATGGCAATTGATAAAAGAATGTAACCTGCTTCAACTGTCTGAAGAGGTCCTTTACCGACCATTCGATTCACTATCGAATGGAGAACAAACCAAAGTGATGCTGGCTGCGTTGTTCCTGAAGGATAATCAATTTTTGCTCATCGATGAGCCCACCAACCATCTGGATCTGCATGCGAGAAAGCTGGTTAGTGAGTATCTCCGCAGCAAGAGCGGATTCATACTGGTTTCTCACGATCGCTCTTTTCTGGATCATTGTGTAGACCACATTCTGTCTATTAACAAAACAAACATTGAGATTCAGAAAGGTAATTTTTCAGCTTGGTGGGAAAACAAAAGAAGACAGGATCAGTATCAACTCGCAAGCAATGAAAAGCTGATTAAGGATATCAAACGACTATCAGACTCGGCTAAGCGGACCGGGAGATGGTCTGATTTGGTCGAGACAAGCAAAAATGGAACCCGAAATTCCGGGTCCAAAGTGGATAAAGGTTACATTGGGCACAAGGCTGCAAAGATGATGAAGCGTTCCAAAAATATCGAGCAGAGGCAGCAGTCTGCCATTCAGGAGAAATCCAAACTCCTGAAAAACATCGAAATCGCCGATCGTTTACAAATTCATCCACTGTCTTATCACAAAAATGAGCTGGTCGAATGTGACCATGTATCGATCTATTATGATTCCAATCTGGTGTGCAAGGATATAAATTTCAAGTTGGAAAAGGGCGATCGTATTGCACTTTATGGTGCAAACGGATCAGGCAAATCAAGTCTGCTTAAATTAATCTGTGATGAAGATATTTCCCATACGGGTGCTGTTCTCAAGGATCAACAGCTGAAAATATCATATGTATCACAGGATACATCGAATCTCAGCGGTAATCTGTCTGACTATGCTGTCAGCGAGGGGATAGACGAGACTTTGTTCAAATCAATTTTGAGAAAGTTGGATCTATCCGGACTGCAGCTGGAGAAAGATATCTTGACCTTCAGCGCAGGACAAAAGAAGAAAGTACTCATAGCCAAAAGTCTCAGCGAGCAGGCTCATCTGTACATCTGGGATGAACCGCTGAATTATATCGACGTTATTTCACGGATGCAGATCGAAGAATTGCTTCTGAACTTTGCACCAACCCTGCTTTTTGTGGAGCATGACAGTGAGTTCTGCACAAATATAGCCACCAAAGTGATCGAACTGTAACACAGCACGAGATAAGTAAGAAACCCAGTCTTTCGGGTTTGGAAGACTGGGTTCTCAGCAATCTGAAGCCGCCTTTGGGCGGCTTTTTACTATGAAATAGACAAGGACTTAACATTATGCAGCTCTCACATTGGTTTTGTGAAGAAATATGATATAGTTAGATGATACAAAGAAGATCATATGATATATATTCTGATCAAATAGAGAAAGTGATACTAAAACAAATACCTAAGTAGAGGTGCAGTTCGCTATGAAAAAAGAGAAGTTAACATTCAAGCAAAATCGAATGTATACCATATTGGATGAAGCAACCAAGCTTCTTATCGTGAAGCCGAATGCATCGATGAATGATATTGCTGAGGCAGCGAACATCGGAATTGCCACATTACATAGATATGTCGAAAGCCGTGAACAGCTGATGATCCATCTGGCGATGCGTGCAATTGATGTTGTGAACGAGACGCTGCAGCAGGTTAAGCTGGATGAGGATCGTGTAGAACAATATATCCCCGAGCTGATTGAAGCGCTAATACCGCTGGGGGACAAGATTTATTTTCTGGGACATGATGCCGCTGTTAACTACAGCGCGGACATTGAAGAGGCTTATCTGAAGCTCAGAGAGCCGGTGCTGCACGCCATCGGGGTGCTTCAAGAGAAAGGGTTTTTCCGTTCGGATATGGATAAAATGTGGATGGTTGAAGTGCTGTATTCTATTCTCTTCCTGACATGGCAGCAGGTGATCACCGGTAATATCGCCAGAAATGCAGCACCTGCTCTTGTGGTGGATACGTTCTATCACGGTTTTGCTGCAAAATAGAAGCTGCACGTGAAACAGATTTGCACAGGTAAAGCCGCAGAAGAATCTGCGGCTTTACTTTATAGTGCAATCTTTGCTTTCAACTGCTCTGATGCTGGCATCAAAGGCAGACGCAGCTGATCGGAAGCAATAATGCCCTGCTTGGCAAGCAGATGTTTCAGCATAGCGGGAGCAGGCTCTTCAAAGAGATTTTTAATGAATGGAAGCAGCTGCGTATAGAGACGGTAAGCCTCTTCTTTTTCACCGGCTGCAAAACGGTTGTATACTTCCAGGAAACGCTCTGGATTAATACTGGCCGATGCCATCATGCCGCCGGCTGCGCCTTTCGTTAACATTTCGTAGAAGAATGTATCATCTCCGCACAAAATGGGCTTGGAGCCGCAGCGTACCAGTTCAGTCATGAGGTCGAGGTTATTTGTGCTATCCTTAAGGCCAATAACGCCATCGATGTTCATAATTTTCTTCATCATATCGATAGAAACTCTAACACCTGTACGGGCCGGGATTTCGTATACCATCACAGGGATGCCTACGCCGGCTGCCATGCGGAAGTGCTCATAAATGCCTTCTTCGGTTGGTCTATTATAATATGGCGTAACAACAAGAACAGCGTCAGCTCCGAGTGCTGCGGCTTTCTTCGTTCTCGCCACCGTCGAAGCCGTGTTATTGGTTCCCGTTCCAACCATAATGGGTACGGACGAGTTGATGCTGCTCAGTGTTTCCTTCGCGGCCTTCACAAGCTGTTCCACTTCATCCCAAGTCACGGTAGGTGATTCTCCTGTCGTACCATTGATCACCAAGCCATGAATACCGCTGCTTGCCATAACTTTGATGTAGTTTTGGAACGAAGGAAGATCGAGTTCGCGTTCTTTGGTAAAAGGTGTGATCACAGGTATATAAATACCTTGAATCTGTTGTTCGGTTAACATCGTATGACCCCCAAATGTATGTTGGAATTCCATTTCATTCACTTTACCATGGGAAAAGGTATCATAGTTAGCTATAATAGATGATGGGTGTTATCAATAATTTTGATGATGAGAGGGAACATAAGATGGATTTGAATTATTTTCAAACCTTTCGGGAGGTTGCACTGCGGCAGAGCTTCACCAAAGCAGCTGAAGAACTTGGGTATGCACAGTCGAGTGTCACAACCCAGATTCAAAAGCTGGAGAAAATCTATCAGGTCAAACTGTTTGAACGATATAATAACAATAAAATTCGGCTGACATCAGCTGGCGAAGAGTTATTTAAACTGTCAGGACAGCTGCTGGAGATATTCGAGCATTCTCAGGAGAAATTGACCAAGCAGGGCGGGGGTTCGCTTACCATCGCAACAATGGACTCGCTTGCTTCCTATTATCTGCCTGAGCCCATTCAAACGACACGGAAACAATATCCTGAGCTTGGCATTCGGCTTCAGACAGATCGAGAAGATCTGATTCTGCAAAAGGTAAGAGAAGGAGAGGCGGATGTCGGTCTCATTCTGGCGAATGCCTCGCCCGAATCGGGTTTGCAATGGATTACAATCCGCGAGGAGCCGCTGGTGCTCATCGTGAACTCGGACCATCCACTCACGGCCAGATCCAAGGTTGCATTGAGTGATTTGGCAGATGAAGAATGGATTATGCCGGAGGATTCCTGCAACTACAGGCAGCTTCTGGAGAGAGTGCTGAGAACGAACGGAATTCCATACAAAGTGGGTCTGGAGCTTGGAAGTCCTGAGGCGATTAAACGGAGTATTATGGCTGGACCAGGCATTTCACTTTTGCCGCAGATGATTGCTCTGGATGAGATTGAGAGACAGAAGCTCACAGTGCTGCCGCTGGTTCATACCGAATTTACCATGGAGATTCAACTGGTGATTCATACGCGAAAATGGATATCTCATGCACTGCAGCAGTTTATCACGAATCTGGGTGCCAGAGAATCCGATTGGCTGCCTGCGCGGGCGGAAATGTAAACGGTGAAAGTATGAAAGAGAGAGATAGAGAAGAAAGGGATGCTGGCATGAAAAAAGTTATTGTCATCGGGGCGGGCATATTGGGCGCATCAACCGCTTATCATTTAGCGAAATCAGGAGCGAAGGTGCTGCTTATCGATCGAAAAGATGCCGGACAGGCCACTGATGCGGCAGCCGGCATCATCTGTCCTTGGTTATCCCAGCGGCGGAATCAGGACTGGTATCAGCTTGCCAAGGCGGGTGCGCGTTATTACCCTGCGCTTATTGCCGAGCTGGAACGTGATGGAGAAACGGAGACAGGATATGCGCAAACAGGTGCACTAAGCATCCATACGGATGTGGACAAAATCAATAAGATGGTGGAACGAGCCAAGCTGCGCAGAGTGGATGCTCCAGAGATTGGAACGATTACATGCCTGGATGAAAAAGAAACCCGTGAACAGTTCCCTTTACTAGGGGAAGGTTATGCATCTGTACACATCAGCGGAGCAGCCCGGGTTGATGGCAGAGCACTGCGTGATGCACTGATTCGCTCTGCACAGCGGCATGGTGCTCGCTTTATTCAGGGGGAGGCCCGGATAATCTATAACCACGAACAAGTGACTGGAATAGAAGTGCAGACCGAGCGGTATTCCGCGGATACGGTCGTCGTTTGTGCCGGAGCATGGGCGAATGAATTGATGAAGCCGCTGGGGATTCATTTTAAAGTCCATTATCAAAAGGCTCAGATTGTGCATTTGCGCACATCAAGTGAAGAAGATACAGACAGCTGGCCTGTGATTATGCCTCCTTCCGACCAGTATTTGCTGGCGTTTGCAGAACAGAAAATCGTTATTGGGGCTACACATGAAAATGATGCGGCAGGTTACGACACACGAATTACTGCAGGGGGTATGCAGGAAGTGCTGAACAAAGGACTTGAACTTGCACCTGACCTCTCCAATAGTACACTTGAAGAGGTTCGTGTTGGCTTTCGTCCGTTTACGCCTGGTTTTCTGCCCGTTATGGGGCATGTCCCTGGATGGTCAGGTCTGATTACAGCGAATGGACTCGGTGCCTCCGGTTTGACCATGGGTCCTTATATTGGCAGTCAGCTGGCCAAATTAGCGATCGATGGGGTATCGGAAATAAATGTGGAAGCCTATGATGTAAGTAAAGCGATGCAGATGGAGACATAGGCGGGATAAGAACTGAGCAAAGAGGTGATTTTGTGACATATTCACAGCGTCTATCAGGCGGAGCAAGCCTGTCTGATGTGCTGCATCTGGAGTATGAGATCGAAAAAGTAAAGCAAGAGCGAGTAGAAGCGGCCAACAGGCTGAAGCGATACGAACAAGAATGCATTCGAAATGAGAGGGAACAGCAAGAGGTAGAGGCAGCAGAGATTGGCGAAGCCCAGGTTTTACAAGCAAAGCTTGCAGACGCACGAACTCAAGTGAATTCGCTGACGACACGGCTTGAAGAGCTGGAGGCTGCCTTGGATGAACTTGTAGATTAGAATATTATCCTAGAAGGAGAACCATATGCCTACTATATTAGTCGCAGACGATGATGCGAATATTCGCGAACTGGTCTGCCTGTTTCTCAGAAATGACGGTTTCACCACAGTTGAGGCCGTGGACGGCAAGCAAGCACTCGCTGTCTATCAGGAAACTCCTGTTGACCTGGTTGTGCTGGATATTATGATGCCTGTTATGGATGGCTGGGCCTTGTGCAGGGAATTAAGGCGGCTGAACGCCGAGCTGCCTCTTCTGATGCTGACTGCAAGAGGTGAAACTTGGGAGAAAGTAAAAGGATTTGAACTGGGAACGGATGATTATTTGACGAAACCGTTTGACCCTCTGGAACTGACTGTTCGTGTGAAAGCTCTGCTGAAACGATACAAGATTGGCTCCACCCATATGATTCAGTTTGGCAATGTCACGCTGGACCGGCAGAGCTACAAGGTCATGCTTGGCGAAGAGTCGCTGACACTGCCGCTCAAGGAATTCGAATTGCTGTACAAGCTGGCCGGAACGCCGGGACAGGTCTATACGCGGGAGCAGTTAATCGATCAGATCTGGGGGCTGGATTATACGGGGGATGATCGAACGGTGGATGTACATATCAAACGTCTGCGTGAACGTTTTGCGGCGACTCCCGATTTTCAGATTGAAACCGTTCGGGGGTTGGGGTACCGGCTAGAGGTCAAGCATGATTAAATCTCTGTATATCCGGGTCGTTGTGACTTTTCTGGTATCTGTCATTGCAGGGACTGTGATCGCATTTTTTTTGTCCACCTGGATATTTAAAGATCAGCTTAACGATAATGCCCATATCAACATCCGTAATTTTGGTCAGGATGTTGTAGAGATGTATAAAACGCTGCCGTTATCCGAAGCGGATGAATTCGTCAACAAGATGAAGCAGCTCGATTTGTATTACATTCGAATGGTCGAGCCTTCAGGACAGATCCACACGTTCGGAAAAGATAAAGGCCACGAGCCAATTTCAGTAACGCAGGAGCAGGTTCAGAAGGTGTTGGAAGGAACCGTATTGGAATTGACACCGAATGGTCTCGGTACGGTGCTGCTGGGATTGCCGGTTCAGACTGCGAGCGGGACTCGAGCCATGTTTCTTGAAACCCTGTCTCCGCCCGCGGCGGCGGCTGTAATACAGTGGGGCACGATTTTTGCCTCCTCATCCTTGGCTGCCGGAAGTCTGATCATTCTGATTGCTTCCATGTTTCTGGTAAGACCGATCAAAAAATTGACTCAGGCAACAAAACGTATCGCAGCAGGTGATTTCAATGTCAAGCTGAATATCAAGCAAACCAGTGAACTGGGCACACTCGCCCGGAGCTTTGAAGAGATGATGAATGATTTGCAGCAGCTCGAGCACATGAGAAGAGAGTTTGTAGCCAATGTCTCGCACGAAGTCCAATCACCGCTCACATCTATCTCAGGATATGCCCAAGCCTTGAAAAATGTAGAACTGCCGGATCAGGAACGAGGACGGTATCTTGACATTATTATTTCAGAGGCGAAACGGTTGTCTAAAATGAGCGACAGCCTGCTCAAGCTTAGCTTGCTCGAATCACAGTCACATCAACTGCAGCTTGTCACACGTGATCTGGATGAGCAGATTAGGCGGGTTATCGTTGCGTTACAACCTCAATGGTCTGCCCGGGATATTCGGTTTGAGCTGGAATTGCAGAAGGTGCAGGTCCTCGCAGACCATGATCAATTGAACCAGGTGTGGACCAATATAATCAGCAATGGTATCAAGTTTTCAGAGGATAAAGGGTCGATTCTCGTCAGGATGGAACGGGATAGTAGAAATGTAACCGTACGGATATCGGATCATGGCATTGGCATTCCTTTGGAGGATCAGAAACGTATATTTGAGCGCTTCTTTAAGGCCGATCGTTCCCACAGCCGTAAATATGACGGCAGCGGAATGGGTCTTGCGATCACCAAACAGATTGTGTCGCTGCATCAAGGGGATATCCAGGTGGAAAGTAAAATAGATCAAGGAACGACGTTTATCATTACGCTTCCCATCATTTCTTCCATCAGTTCATCCTCGGCAGGATCGTCAGTTCCTCTTGGTAAGACTATGGATTAATGATTATGACGTTCCCTATAACTGTGTTCGTGTACAAGTTCGCTTGTATGTGAATGCAGCTTTTTTGCGTTGTTCATATGGTGTTCATGTAGATGTCACGGGCAGTACATGTTTAGTGATTATAATTTTTTTAGCAGCCAGATCAATATACAGATCTAACACTCGATCAAGTGGGCTCTATATAAGAAAAGAGAGGGTTCAAGATGAGATTATTTGAAGTACTTTTAGTTTTATCCTGTTTTTCTTTACTTGCAGATGTATTGTTTGTTAAAAGAGCTGCAGTGAAAACAGGCATGGCTCTAAGCATTGGAAGCATTGTAATCTTGGTAATTCACTTGCTAATCGAAGGTTATAGGTGGCAGATGCTTTTGGTATATATCATGACAGGTCTGTTCATCATCATCGTTTCATCCAAGCATTTACAAAAGAATATGGAAACAAAATTAGGGAAGCCGCTGAAATATAGTTTGGCCGCCGTCACCGTTGTGATCATGGTTGTATCACTTTTTTTGTTAGTATATATGCCTGTCTTTCACCTGCCTAAACCTGATGGACCAGAGAAAGTGGGTACTCAAACCTTTCATTTGACAGATCTAGGCAGAGATGAAGTTTTAACTGAGGAACAGAGTGATAAAAGAGAGCTTATGATTCAGATTTGGTATCCAACTGAAAATAAAAATAACAACAAGAGTGAACTTCTTTTCCCTAAAGATAAAGAGATGTTCAAGAAGTATATTCAGACATACTCTAATTCTTTGAACCTGCCTGACTTTGTGTTTGATTATTGGAAGTATAGTAAAACCAACACATATGAAAATACAGCGATATTACCCTCAACAAGTCCTTATCCCGTAATCCTGTTATCACATGGAATGGGAACCAGCAGGGTTTTACATGCATCACAGGCCGAGAATCTGGCCAGTCATGGTTATATCGTGGTAACCATCGATCATACGTACAGCACCTTTGCTACTATTTTTCCAGATGGACGTGTGACGGATTATAAAACCAAGATGACAACAATTGACGAGCGCAGAGAAATCGGGAAGATATGGACACAAGACGTTGAGTTTGTAATCGATCAGATAGAAAAGTTGAATTCAGGTGCAATCGAGAGTCAATTCAAAGGAAAAATAGATTTAAATCATTTAGGCGTAATGGGACATTCCTTTGGGGGTGCTGCAGCGTTTAATACAGCTTATTTAGACAATAGAATTAAGGCTGGAATTAATATGGATGGGTCACTGTATGAAGTGGAGAATCGAGACGTTATCAACAAGCCGTTTATGTTCATAAGATCAGGAGTTTTCAAGGGATGGTTGGAAGACTTTAAAAGCAATACAGATTCGGATAACGAAGTGATTAAACAACTTACAGATGAGCTGCACATACTGAAAAATGTAATCCATCATCAGGGAAATGTGATTTATGTAGAAGGAACTGAGCATTTCAATTTCACAGATCTTCAATTCTATTCTCCATTGATTAAACTGACGGGAATCACGGGAGATATCGATGGAAAAAGAGGCTCATGGATCGTAGATCAATATGTACTTGATTTTTTCAATAAGCATCTGAAAGGAACGGGTGGAAACCTTGTTCAAGGTCCGAGTGATATGTATCCTGAGGTGAAATTTGTGGAACCAGGGGATCTGTAATCAAGTCTGTCTGACGGATCGTTAACACCGAAATATATTTTACTTGTTCATGTACTGTTCATATAGACGTCATGAACAGTACATCCTGATTGATTATGTTTGCTTAAGATCCAAAGGTATGGGTCTAACAACCAATCAGGAGAAGATGTGAATGGGACCACAAAAGAAGCTGAGAATGAACATGAACAAGGTCATGAATCAATCGCAACGTTGAGTCTGGTGATCACCTTGTTAACACCTTGGACAGCCATCGCCGCACCAGCTGTTCTTAATAGCAGTGAGCGGATGTATGAACCAACCAAGAAAACGGTGATGGAGAAGGCTCGTCTGCTTACCGATACATATGGGATAACAAGTATGCAGTATGGTCTCATTGATCATGGGGAAATAGTAGTTTCGGGTCAGACAGGCAGGAATGATCAGAAGGGAGAGGTCCCGCTGACATCGGATACAATCTATGGCATCGGGACGACCAGCAAAATGGTTGTTACAGCTTCAGTAATGAAACTGGTTGATGAAGGGAGGGTGAATCTGGATCTGCCTGTGACGAACTATATTCCCGAGTTTAAGATGAAAGATCATCGTTACCAGCAAATTACACCACGCATGCTGCTTAATCATTCTGCTGGTCTTCTGGGTACTTCAGGTCACAATGCAACCCTGTATCGGGATAATGATACATTTGCACAGGATACCTTTCTGGAACAATTGGCTGGGCAGCATCTGAAGGCGGAACCAGGTGATTATTCTGTGTACACTAACGATGGGTTTACTTTAGCTGAACTTCTGGTAGAAAGAGTCAGCGGCATGAGTTTTACAGCATTTATCCATAAACACTTTACAGAGCCGTTGAAAATGGAGCATACGAGAACACCACAGGATAGGGTCAGCCCGGCAGACATGGCGGGAACCTATTCACCGCTGTTTGAAGGGCAGCTTCCACAAGAGAATTATAATATTATTGCCTCAGGAGGCATCTATTCTACCGCTGAGGATCTTGTGAAATTTTCGCAAATCTTTACAGGAGAAGTTAAGGGGATTCTTTCAAGCCAATCCGCACAAGCCATGGAGCAAAACGAATACAAACGAGTCTTGTGGCCGGAGGATAGCGATACCTCAATATCTTATGGATTAGGATGGGATAGTGTGAGCCTGTACCCATTCAGTGATTACGGCGTCAAGGCGGTTACAAAAGGTGGAGATACGGTATCATACCATTCTTCCTTGGTTATTCTTCCAGAATATAATCTGGCCGCAGCTGTCACTTCTTCGGGAGGCACGAGTGTACTCGATCAGACTATAGCCAGCGAGTTATTACTCAGCGCATTTGAAGCCAAAGATATCATTAAAGAACGCAAGCCGGCAAAATCCTTTGGCACACCCGTGAAGGCGGACATTGAAATACACGGGAATTATGGTGGTAATAAACCTGTAATGAAGGTGGAGATGAATGCAGCCGGACAATTGCTGATTTCTTCCGATTCCGGTCGTTCTTCTGATGAGTACATCTACACATCGGATGGAACATTTGTAAACAAGGAAGGCACGAAAAAATTAAAGTTTGTTGAAGAATCAAACGGACATGTCTACTTATGGTCTCGATCGTATCTGTCTATACCTGAGGTAGGACAGCTCGCTTTCTCCGAATATACGGCACAGAAGCTTGAAAACAACGAGTTGTCCAGCGAGATTCAGGCGGTGTGGGATCAGCGCGAAGGGAATAGGTATTACTTGATCAATGAGAAGTATACTTCCACAGCATACCTGCATGCCTCAACCATCATTCCTTTCCATATAGACAAGGAGGTTCCTGGATATGTGGGAAGCAGCCGGATAGTTGGAGCCAGTCGTGCAGTGAACCAAGTCCAAATCCCTGGTCTGGCAGGTAGAGACACGATGGATATGCATTTCTCCAGGCAGAACGGAATCGAGTATATCGAAGCAGGAGGTCATGTATACGCCAGCGAAGAGACAGTTCAAGCGATGTATGGCGGCAAACAATCGAGGGTCACGGTGCAGCCTGATGGTTATGCTCGGTGGTTTTCGGTACCCGCAGCAGCCAAAGGTAAAGTTATGACGGTAAAGATGCCTGCAAACGCTGCCTTTGCGGTATATGACCAGACAGGGGTTTGTATAAATCATACGGTGGTTAGTGGTAAAAATGAGGTGGTCTTGCCTGAAAACGGACACGTGACATTTGCAGGAGATTCTGGCGCTGCATTTGAAATTTTTTTAACAAACGCTGAACGATAGATCCTCAACCAACGTTATTCAAAAAGAACCTCAGCCAATGTTAACTCGAGGCCATTGAGTCAGATTGAAAAAAATACCTCAAAGCTTTCTCTATATTATTAGAGAAGGCTTTTGGGGTATTTATTTTGAAAATTTATTCTCGCGATGCTGTAGAATGATCAAATTCGATATGCTGCTGCTGCAAATGTTCTTCTTGATAAGAAGGAAATAACAGGTTTACATCTTTTGGAAGGATGTATACAATTGTAAACATTGATGTCCTATACGCTGCAGAGCGAACATACACAACTAAATATGAATGTAGAGAGAGAGTGAATAGGAATGCTTCGTCGTTTTTTTTCGTATTATCGACCTTACAAAAAATTGTTTCTGATCGACTTTGGCTGCGCTGTATTCGCAGGTCTGCTGGAGCTCGCATTCCCGCTCGCCGTAAGTAAATTTATTAATGAACTGCTGCCAGGACAAGATTGGCCGCTGATTCTGCTCGCATGTATCGTGCTGCTGTCCATCTATGCGCTGAATACGGTATTAAACTATGTCGTTACCTACTGGGGACATATGCTGGGAATCAACATCGAAACGAATATGCGGGAGAAAATGTTCGCCCACCTGCAGAAACTTTCCTTCCGGTTCTTTGATAACCGCAAAACAGGGCATCTGATCGGTCATCTCACGAATGACCTTAACGATATTGGCGAGGTGGCTCACCATGGACCCGAGGATGTGTTCATTGCCGTAATGACACTGATCGGATCGTTCTGGCTGATGGCCAATATTAATCTGGAGCTGGCTTTACTGACCTTTATCATCATTCCGATTATGGCCTGGGTTATTATTGTGTTCGGGGGCCGGATGACCAAGACGTACCGGAGGCTTTTCGGCGACGTGGGTAACTTCAATGCTCGTATTGAAGACAACGTAGGCGGCATGCGTGTCGTGCAGTCTTTTGCCAACGAAGAACATGAGAAAAAGCTGTTTGCTGTAGATAACGCCAATTTCCGTCTTACCAAGCTGCTCGCTTACAAAACGATGGCGAAAAGCATCTCGGTCAGTTATATGATGATGCGCCTGGTAACCGTATTTGTGATGATCAGCGGGGCATGGTTCTACATTGACGGCAGAATCAACATGGGCGATTTCATGGCGTTCCTGCTCCTGTCAAATATCTTCTTCCGTCCCATCGAGAAAATTAACGCCGTGATTGAGAGCTACCCGAAGGGCATCGCCGGCTTCAAACGTTATCTGGAGATTATTGACACAGAACCTGAGATTGCGGACCGCAAAGATGCGGTTGAACTGCATGAGGTGAAGGGAGATATCCGCTTCGAAAATGTTTCGTTTGGTTACGAATCAAGTCGGCGCATCCTGAATCAGATCAGTTTGTCGGTTCGTCCGGGGGAAACGGTAGCTTTTGTGGGGCCTTCCGGTGCAGGGAAAACAACCATTTGCAGCCTGCTGCCGCGCTTTTATGAGGTGCAGGAAGGAAGAATCACGGTAGATGGTGTGGACATCCGCGACATTAAGCTGCATTCGCTGCGTAAGCAGATCGGAATCGTACAGCAGGATGTGTTCCTGTTCTCGGGGACGATTAAAGAAAATATCGCATATGGTGACCTGACCGCAACCGAGGACCAGATCTGGGAAGCGGCCCGCCGCGCTTCGTTGGAAGAGCTGATTCTGAGCCTGCCGGACGGCATGGATACGATCATTGGGGAACGAGGAGTGAAGCTGTCTGGTGGGCAAAAGCAGCGGCTGTCCATCGCCCGTATGTTCCTCAAAAACCCACCAATTCTGATTCTGGATGAAGCGACTTCTGCGCTGGATACCGAGACCGAAGCGCTGATTCAACAATCTCTCGCTGAATTGTCTGTTGGCAGAACAACTTTGGTGATTGCTCACCGGCTGACCACAATTAAAAATGCGGATCGCATTATTGTGGTGAACGCCGATGGAATCGCGGAACAAGGTAACCACGAGGAACTGGTTGCTGCCGGAGGTATCTACAGCCGCCTGCATCAAGTGCAGTATAATCACTCGTAGGTCAAGCGGGAAAGATTCATGGTTGAGTGATCAGGACACATCAGGTGATGGAAGAAGGTTGACTTTCAGTCTGATAAAGCTTCTATGAAATGGGTCAGATGAATGTTTCACTTCATTCGTTCCGGTTTTTTTTATTAAAGGTATAGAGCCGCGCAGCTGCGCGGCTTTTTTTGCATTCCAGGTTGTGAGGTAAATAATGTTGACAGTGTCCACAATCCTGATTAATATAATGTTGACAATGTCCACTAAAGGGGAGGTCTTGCGATGAACTCTCAGCATATTCAACCGGAAGTATTGGCTGACATGCGGCGGTTTAACCGTTTTTATACGAATATTCTTGGTGTGCTTGATAAGCATATTCTCGGGACAGGGTATTCTTTTGCCGAAGCACGGGTCATTATCGAGATTGGCATGCGCGGAGAGAGTATCGCGAACAATCTGGTTGATACACTCACGATTGACCGCAGCTATATGAGCCGAATTGTAAACAAATTGACCAAAGAAGGGCTGCTGATCAAATCTGATTCTGCTGAGGACAGCCGGGCTAGTCTGATTCGTCTGACGGACAAAGGACAGGTGCTGTTTGCCGAACTGAATGATCGATCCGATCAGCAGATATTGAAATTAATGCAGAACCTGAGTGAAGAAGAGATTCATGAGGTCTATACCTCCATGATGAACATCCAAGAGAAGCTGAACAAGAAGGCAGGAGAGACAACACGATGATACGATTTGAATGTGATTATAATGAAGGTGCACACGAACGAATTTTGCAGCGTTTGATGGAGACAAATCTGGAGCAGACCAGCGGTTATGGCACGGATGCTCATTGCGAGCGTGCACGAATGCTGATTCGACAGGCTTGTGATCATGAAGAGGCGGATGTACATTTTCTCGTTGGAGGTACGCAGACCAATACAACGGTTATTGCATCCATTCTCCGGCCTCATCAAGGGGTCATTGCAGCGGTATCCGGTCACATTGCTGTTCATGAGACAGGCGCGATTGAAGCAGCGGGGCATAAAGTGCTTACGGTTCCAAGCCTGGACGGCAAAATCACCGCAACACAGGTTAGAGCGGTCTATGATGCACATGCGCAGGAATCATCACCAGAGCACAGTGTTCAACCCGGCATGGTTTACATATCTCAACCCACCGAAAATGGTACGATGTACAGCAAAGCTGAACTTGAAGCGCTGTATGCGGTGAGTCAAGCATGTGATTTGCCATTTTTTATCGATGGAGCACGCCTGGGTTATGCCCTTGCATCTAGAGATTGTGATATGACGATGGCTGATCTCGCACGCCTGTGCGATGTGTTCTACATTGGCGGGACCAAGATTGGTGCGTTAATGGGCGAGGCGGTTGTCATTTTGAAAGATGCGCTGAAGCGTGATTTCCGTTATATTATCAAGCAAAAGGGCGGTCTGCTGGCTAAAGGCAGATTGCTTGGTATTCAGTTTGAGACGTTATTTGAAGATGGTCTGTATCTGGATATTTCGCGTCATGCTGTGGATATGGCTTTAAGAATTCACGATACCCTTGAGCAGCAAGGGGTGGAATTCCTGTACGCTTCTCCAACGAATCAGCAGTTCCCTGTCCTGCCTAACGGCTTGCTGGAACAGCTTCGCGAGCACTATACGTTTACATTCTGGGAAAAGGTGGATGACTCCCGCAGTGCAGTTCGTTTTTGCACCAGTTGGGCGACCCGTCAAGAAAATGTGGATGCCCTGACTCATGATATCGTGAAGCTGCTGCAAAAAAATGATAATCAGGTTCAAATCGCTGAAGCTGCTGAACCGTTTGCGGAGTTACAGACAGCGGCGATGGTTTAAATGCTAAAAGTACTAATCCTATCCAAGATCAGCGCAGGAGAGTATGACAGCTTTCGCGATAATTCTGATTGAAGAGGAGCGCACTGCGTGCTGGAAGATGTATGCGGTTAGAATCTAGGTGTGTTTTGCAGGGGATATCCGGCCTGTAGGGCACGCCTTTTATTTTTGCGTCAAAAGTAAGCAGCAAATGTCCCTTAATAGCGGTTGTCGGAATGGGCTATTAGATCATGGATTGACATCATGCTCAAAGTAATTTAAGTTATTATAGACACTTTATGTCTCTAATATAAAGGAGAGATGTTATGAGCACGGAAGAACAACCCTTCCCGAAGAAAACTTCACAAACGATCCAATCCGCACAATCTATTTATTCCATACAAGCGATGCTCCCCTCACCATCCATACCGCTCTTATCCCTGCTGCAGCCATCTCCAGGAGAACGTATTCTGGATTTGGGATGTGGGAATGGCGTACTAACGGCTAAAATTGCAGCAGCCGGAGCGATGACCACCGGAATTGATATTTCAAAAGAAAGCATCGTGCAAGCTGTAGAAAAATATCCGGAGCTGGATTTTCAGACAGCAGATGCCGCTCATTATCGCCCGCAGCAGCGTTATGATGCTGTTTTTTCTCATGCTTCACTGCATTGGATGGCGGATGCCCCAGCTGTCATGAAAACGATACAATTGGCATTAAGACAAGGAGGACGTTTAGTCACCGAATTTGCCGGTAACGGTAATACATCCATCATTCTTCATGCGCTTCGGGATGAGCTGCTTACTCGGGGATACACATGGGAAGGTCGGAGCCCGTGGTATCATCCCAGTGTGGGTGAATTCTCCAGTTTGCTGGAGCAGCATGGATTCCGAGTGTTATTTATACAGCATACCGACTCGCTTAGGCCGTTGAAACAAGGGGTCCGTCAATGGCTCCGCGGCTTTGCTCCGTATCTTCTCCGAGATATTGAAGCAAATGAGCAGGAGTCGATCATGGAGGTTGTCGAAAATAAAGCAGCGCCGCAGCTTTTCCATGGAGGGCAGTGGAATTTGGACATTTCCAGACTACGAGCAGTTGCGATTAAGGTTTAATCTACAGAGGGTTCATAGGATAGATAACAAATGATAAAAAAGATCGACGCTGCCGCATGACTGCACACGCCTCAATCAGATAAGGACGATAAAGGTCCCGATTTGAATCTGAAATAACTCATAAACAAGTCAGAAACAAGCACGAAGGAGAAGATCATGAAAATAGAGAAGCCCAAGCTGCAGCAGCAGCTGCTTGAAGCTGAACCGGTCTATGCCTTGGAATCAAAAACAGAATACAAGGACAGGTTGATTGAGAATATTGCACTGGACCTGCAGGAAGTGAGCAAAGTATCGTTTGAAAACGTCTTATTCCGGCATGTGACTATACTGGAGTCGACACTTGAACATTGTGAATTTACGGACGTTCGGTTTGAACACTGTGACTTTTCCAATGTAAATTTGCAGGATTCGTTTATGCATCGCACCCAGTGGTTAAATTGCAAACTCGTGGGTACGGACTTCTCCGGCAGTCGATGGCAGAATGTCAGCGTTTTGCAGAGCATATGTGACTACAGCAGCTTTAGGTTTGCCCATCTCAAGCAGGTGGAATATGCCGAGTGCAGCTTGGCTGGTGCGGATTTCGCCTATCTGAAATTGCAGAAAATCGCACTGAGCTTGTGCAAGATGGATCAGGTAATTTTTACCGGAACAGCGATGAAGGGCATGGACTTGAGTGACTGTGATTTCGATGCGCTTCTTCTTACGCTTGAAGATCTGGCCGGTTGTGCCATTGCACCCCACCAAGCAGCATCTTTTGTCGGATTAATGGGTCTTATAATCAAATGAATTTCAGAGACGTATACAGAACCTTTATTTAATGTTATCCTTAACTGTTACGTGTGACATAAATATTCGTTTTATGTATAGATGAGCGTAAATGAAGGAGATAACATGACATTTCAGGAATTAAACATCATCCCTCCGATTCTGGAAGGATTGAAAAAAGCAAATTACAGTAAACCAACTCCGATTCAGGAGCAGTCCATACCGGCTGTGCTTGCGGGCCGGGATTTACTTGGTTGCGCGCAGACCGGAACAGGCAAGACAGCGGCATTTTCAGTACCGATCATTCAGTTATTGAGCGAAGGCAGCCAGCGCAAACAAGGGACACCACTCGATAAAAAGGCCAAATCCGTTCGTACGATTCGCTCGCTTATCTTGTCCCCGACCCGAGAGCTTGCCATTCAAATATCAGATAACATAAAAATGTACAGCAAGTACACCGATATTCGTTCCACAGCCATTGTGGGCGGCGTATCTCAGAGAGTACAGGAGCGTGCACTGCAGCAGGGGGCGGATATTGTCATTGCTACGCCTGGACGCTTGATGGACCTTGTGAATCAGAAGCAGATTAATCTGAGCAATGTGGAGATTCTTGTGCTCGATGAAGCCGACCGTATGCTGGATATGGGCTTTATCCACGATGTGAAACGGATTATTGCCAAGATGCCCAACAAAAAGCAGACCTTGTTTTTCTCGGCAACGATGCCGCCGGAAATTGTCAAGATGGTGCAGACGCTGCTGGTGAACCCTGTCAAAGTAGAGATTACGCCAGTATCTTCAACCGTGGATCGCATCAAACAATCGGTATATTTGCTGGAGAAGGGCAAGAAACAGAGCATGCTGAATCACATTTTGCAGGATACCTCAATTGCTACTGCACTGGTGTTCACACGTACGAAACGTGGAGCTGATCGGGTTACGCGGGATTTGGCGAAAATAAACGTAACGGCACAGGCCATCCATGGTAACAAATCGCAAAATGAACGCCAGCGGGCACTGAACAATTTTAAAAGTGGTGTGACTCGTGTACTGGTAGCAACCGATATAGCGGCGAGAGGCATTGATGTTGAGGAACTGACACACGTCATTAACTTCAATCTGCCTAACATTCCGGAGACGTATGTTCACCGTATTGGCCGCACGGGGCGGGCCGGGAAAAGCGGGATGGCGATTTCGTTCTGTGAAAAGGACGAGCTTCCATTCTTGAAAGATATCGAGAAAGTTATCAAGAAATCGATTCCTGAAGTGAAGGATCATCCTTACCCGATGACCAATACTCCCGTGTATGCGCAGATGAGTTCGAAGTCGGCATCCGGCGGAAATTCAGGATTTAATCGTCCTGCTGCGGACAAACCGGGCAAATCCAAGAAAAACCCGGCGCGCAAGCCAAAGTCGGAGTGGTTCACTAAGCGGGACAAACCGGCATCTGCTGGTAAATCTGGAGATCGCCATACGAATGGTTCAAGCCGGGCACGAAGTGAGCAGTCTCATGCCAAAAATCGACCTTTATCTGGTACAGCGCGTACATCGGATCACAGCCAAACCAGCAATCGCTCTTCGTATCAGGGCCAGCAGCGCCGTGCAAAATCGCAGCGTGATCAAGCCAATTAACAGAGGAGTCAGACGACAACATTTTCAATACATTTTAATAAAATCACAATAACTACAGAGACCAATAGAGCTGTAATATGAATATAGCGAAGCAGATGGGTACTTCAAAAACCTGCCTTCCCCAATCTTTGGGGAAGGTTTTTTTGCTATGTAATGAACTGCATTTACATACAAACATACATTCGATAATATAGAGGATAGAGGAGAAAGGCTGAAAGGGGGAGAGAAGTTGGTAGAAACGATGATGAACTACTGCCTTGCCAAAAAAGGTGCCGTTAAAGAATATCCGTTCGGACCAGAAACGACGGTCATCAAGGTAGCAGACAAGATGTTTGCTCTTCTGTTTGAAGGAAATGGAGAGAACAGCCGCTTGAATCTGAAGTGTGATCCGGTGATAGCCGAAAATCTGAGAGAACAGCATGAGGCGGTTAAGCCGGGTTACCATATGAACAAAAAGCACTGGAATACCGTGATGCTGGACGATACGCTGTCAAGCGAGGATATCTATGCGATGATTGACCATTCCTACAACCTTGTCGTACAGAAGCTGCCGAAGAGGATTCAGGAGACGCTGAGCGAATAAAGATAAGGGAGACCTGCAGCATATGGAGCAGCGCTGCTTTCTACCATGTGGAAACAACGACAAAGGAGTGATTCGGAATGGACCAACAGCAGCAGATCGCCATGGTTCAACAAATGCGACAGCACAGTTCAGGGGGAAATCAATCCCTTCAACCAAGCAGTACATATGATGTGACCGTTAACGAGCAGTACATCACTACCTCCGCTGGAGAGACGCGGATACTGATTTATCAGCCTAACCGGAAGCAGGAACAAGCTTCAGCGCTGCCTGTTTTTTTTAACATGCATGGGGGCGGATTCGTACTGGGACAAGCTGACGGGGACGACTCGTGGTGCCGTTTGATTGCAGATCGCGCAGGATGTCTGGTTGTGAATATTGATTATAAGCTGGCTCCTGAGCACAAATTCCCGACGGCAGTCCATGAGTGTTATGACGTGGTGAAATGGGTTCACACCCATGCAGGTCAGTTCTCCGCAAATGCTGATCTGTTTGCAGTTGGGGGCCACAGTGCGGGAGGAAATCTGGCTGCAGCGGTATGTTTGCTTAACCGGGATCGTGGAGATCAGCTTCCAATCCGGCTTCAAATTATTGATTACGCCGTGCTCGATCTGGCTTCAGACCCGGCGGAGAAACCTGATTTTCCAGAAGCGATTCCAGCAGAGGTTGCCAGAACATTTAACGCGATGTATCTGAACCAACCGGAGGATGCCCGGAATCCGCTAGCTTCGCCAATCCTTGCTGAGACTTTCTCGGGACTGCCAGAAGCCTTGATTATAACTGCAGGCAGGGATTCGCTTGCTCAAGAAGCACGTACATATGCTGCGAAGCTGGAGGCGAGCGGGGTGAAGGTAACCCACAAAGAGTACGAAGGTGCAGCACACGGTTTTACACATCAGGGCGATATTCAGATCGCTGAGGACGCATGGTATCTGATGAGCGACAAGCTGAAGGACGCTTTTAGTCGTGCAGGTATCTGACATGGAACGATCATGTGAAAGCCGCTAGCAGACCGTTTTCACATCATCGAGTTAGCATTAATCAGGTCAGCATCGATTTTTAGTACGCTCAATCAGCAGAAATATAGAAGATATAATGAAACACCTTCGGAGGATGAAAGCCGCCAGCATGCAGCGGAATGATTCATCTCCTAAGGTGTTTTTTTCTATGAAGTTATAAAAAGTTCCTCAAACGGGGCTTCTGAGTACGCAGCCGTCTTAATAAAATATAATAAAATATACAATCCAGTGAGAGAGCTCGTTATCAAGAAACAGGACGTGAATTTTTTATATGGACCAATATCATTTTGAGGATTACAACCTTTTCATAAAGGGTAAGAGGTGTTAATTAGAGGAAATCCTAACCAAAAATCAGGAGGTTCATATGAATTCAAACAACCTTTCGAGTGATATCGCCATTCTTGGCATGGGAACAGCGCTGCCTGCACATGCAGTCAATCAGCCTGATATCGCAGAGCTTATAGCTGCTTCACTGCAGGACCGCCCGGACTTGGCCCGCTTTGCCAAGCGTATTTTCAGATCCTGCGGCGTAGAGACACGTTACACGGTAGAGCCGAGTTACCTTGGTACACTGGAGGAATGCCGTTATCTGCCCTCCGCTGAACATACGAATATTCCGACAACCCGTGAACGGATGGATACATATCAGCGGGAAGCATTTCCGCTGGCGGTCAAGGCTGCGGAGCAGGCGATACAGGATGCGGGAATATCGCCGGAAGGGATCACACATATGATTACCGTCAGCTGTACCGGACAATACTTGCCGGGACTGGATGTGCAGCTGATTCGTCATTTAGGATTACCTGCACGAGTGAACCGACTGCCGCTGATTTTTCAAGGCTGTGCAGCAGGACTGAAAGCAATCCAGATGGCGCGGGATGTCGTTCAGGGTGCTCCGGGATCTCAGGTCTTAATCGTCTGCGTTGAATTATGTACACTCCATTTCCAGCCGGTTCAGGATCGGGAGGCGTTGTTTGCCGCATCTTTCTTTGGGGATGCGGCATCCGCATCCATAGTAGGTACCCCTGAAGCGAAGCATAGAGACTACTTGAGTCTGGGAACCGGATATTCCGTGCTCCTGCCGGATTCGACGGAGGATATGACTTGGGAAGTAGCCGATTACGGTTATGATCTGTATCTGTCTCCCCGAATTCCGAAGCTGCTTGGTGTACATTTGGAGGAAGAATTACGACTTCTGCTGCAGGGTGATCCGTTCCCCGAACTGTGGGCGATACACCCGGGCGGCAGAGGAATTGTAGACTCTGTTCAGGAAGTGATGAATCTGAAACAGGAACAGACCAAGTACAGCCGGGATATTTTGAGAGATTACGGTAATTTGTCTTCCAATACCATTCTGTTCGTGCTTCAGGCGATACGGCAGGATATGAAAAAACGTGAAGAATCATCCGCATCAGGTGTAGCGATGGCCTTTGGTCCCGGACTTACTGCCGAACTTATGAAATTCACGTATGTTCCGGCTTTAACACCAGTAACGGAGGATCAGGATCATGTCCTTCTTTAGAACGCTGGGCAGCCGAGCGAAGGAAGATGAGCTGATGGATGACTTCTCGATGGGCGGGGAGGAATTGCGTGAAGCGCTGCGGCATCTGCGGCGGCTGAACAAAATATTTGCTGCGCCGGGTCCTACCGTATCAGGTGTAGCGAAATTATGGCATTCCATCGGCAGACCGTCTGTGCTTTCACTTTTGGATGTCGGCGCCGGATCTGGAGATGTAAATCAGAAACTGCTGCAGTGGGCGGCGAAGCAGGGGATTGAGATGCAGATTACACTGGTAGATCTGACCGAAGAAGCTTGCGAAGAGGCCAGACAGCTGTTTCGGAACGAGCCGCGTGTACAGGTGGTGCGAGCGGATCTCACTTCACTGCCCGATGCGTCTGCGGATATTGTGACGGGCTCACAGTTCATTCACCATTTTGAAGGCGAGCAGCTTGTGGATATGGTTACTCATATGCTTCGAGTTTCCCGATACGGCGTCGTAATTAATGATATTCATCGTCATACGGTGTCTTATAAGGCAGTGTGGATTACAACAAGATTAATTTCACGCAACCGCTATATTCGTCATGATGGGCCGCTGTCGGTTGCCAAGGGATTTACGGATCAAGATTGGCAGGAACTCAAACGGCAGCTCAATCATGACACCATGACATATGAATGGAAACCGTTATTCCGCTACTCTGTGGTAATTCCACAGATGGGAGGTGCAGTAAGGTGACAATATCAATGGATGTCATCATCATTGGAGCAGGAATTGCAGGAAGCGCCTGTGCAATTGAGCTGGCTCGGCAGGGCTATCGAACGCTGCTGCTGGATCGTCAGCAGTTTCCGCGGCACAAAACATGCGGGGAGTTCATGTCACCCGAAACAAGGGAGATGCTGGAGCATCTGGGTATTCATCTGCTTGATCATGAGGTGGAACCAAGCACCATGGATCATGCCAGAATTACGATGTCGGACGGGGGGGAGATTGAAGCACCTCTACCTGGATCGGCGTACGGTATAAGTCGATACGAACTGGATCAACTGCTCCATCGGCAGGCGCAGACTGCCGGTGCCGAAATCATGACCAAGGTGAATATAACGAACATCCAGCAGCTTGATAACCATCGTTATGATGTCGAGATTAAGCGGGAAAATGAGGAGATGCGTTATCAGGCCAAGGTGCTCATTGCGGCCCACGGCACCAAAAAACTGCGAGGAACCAGCAGTGCAGAAGGGCTTCGAGATGAGACGATCTATGTCGGTGTCAAATCTCATTACAAGGGGATCAGCGTACCAGCGAGAGTAGAATTGTACTTTTGTCATGGCGGCTACGTCGGAATCTCTCCGATTGAAAAGGATACGGTTAACGTGGCGGCATTGTTGACACTGGATTCGGTACAGGGAAGCGGGAAATCCGTACCGGAGATTTTGAAGGCGGCAGCTGCGACAAATACGGGTCTTGCAGCCATTCTGGCATCAGGTGAGCCTGTTGAGGGAACTCAGGTATCTGCTGCTCCGCTGCAGCTGTCCAATATCCCCGAACCCTGGTCGGACTATCCGCATATTGGCGATGCGATGATGATGATCCCGCCTCTGTGCGGAGACGGAATGTCTATTGCCCTTCGATCTTCAATCCTGTGCGCCCGGTGGAGCGGTGCTTACTTGAAAGACGAGATTGACTATGCCGCGTGGCAGAGCGAGTATACGCTGGAAGCCAATCGCGAGTTCGCGCAGCTGCTTCGAAGAGCCAGAACGATTCAGAATCTCGCTTTTGCCAAAACAAATCGCTTTTATCCGGCTCTGGTTCGAATGTTTCCCGGGTTGGCGGCATATGTGGTGAAAGCTACGAGACTGTCGGAGATGAAATAAGATAAGAAAAAGGCTGCCAACGGCAGCTTTTTTGTGATTTCAGGGCCGGTATGACAGAATGTTTATAACATTCGGAATGCAAATTTTCACAGGACTCTTTGGCAAATAAAGAAATGTCCGTATAATAGAGTCTACTGTATGATTAAAGATAGATGTGAGATCAGATGCCGAGAGGATGTATTAGAGATGAATTATACCTTTTCCAACCGGATTGCATCACTGCAGCCGTCCATTATCCGCGAAATTCTGAAGGCTTCCTCAGGTCAAAATGTCATTCCGTTCGCTGCGGGTAATCCCGCGCCGGAAACGTTCCCGATTGAAGCTATTCGCACATTCACACAAGCGATCCTGGAACAGGACCCGGTTACGGCGCTGCAGTACGGGATTACGGAAGGTTATGTTCCGCTGCGTGAAGCACTTCAGCAGCATCTGGAGCAAAATTTCAACACAGGCAGGCCATCCGACCAGCTCTTTATTGTGTCTGGTGCACAACAGGGGATTGAGCTTGCATGTAAAGTGCTGTGCAACGAAGGAGACACGATTATTTGCGAGAGTCCAAGCTTTATCGGTTCCCTGAATTCATTCCGTGCTTCCGGTGCGAAGCTGGCTGGTGTGCCGATGGAGATGGATGGCATGGACATTGATAAGTTAGAACATACGCTGCAGACGGAACAGAATGTAAAGATGATCTATGTGATTCCTAGTTTCCAAAATCCGACAGGTGTAACTACCAGTCTGGAGAAACGCAAAGCGATCTATACACTTGCTAAGAAGTATAATGTTATGATTTTGGAGGACAATCCGTACGGGGAGCTTCGATTTAATGGCGAGGACGTGCCAACGATTAAATCCATGGACGAGGAAGGCTTGGTCATCTATGTTGGTTCTTTCTCCAAAATTTTGTCAGCCGGTCTGCGCGTTGGCTTTGTACAGGCTCCGCATGAAGTGGTAGAGAAGATGGTTGTTGCGAAGCAGGGGGAAGACGTGCATACGGCAATGCTTCCACAGATTTTGGCCCATCGGTTTATGACACAGTATGATTATGAAGGTCATATTAACCATATTCGCGAGGTTTACCTCCGAAAGGCCACACTGATGATGGACAAGCTGCAGGAACATCTGGGCGATGCTGTAACCTATACCCGGCCGGATGGCGGATTATTTCTGTGGTGTGATCTTCCCGCTCATGTACCGATGATGGATTATGCCAAAACGGCAGCTGCGCAGGGTGTAGCTGTGGTACCAGGCAATGCGTTCCTTGTGAATGAGCAGGACCCATGTAACGCGATTAGGCTGAATTTCTCGACTCCGTCCGACGAGCAGATTGTCAAAGGTGTAGAGGTTCTCGGACAAGTGTTACGGACTTCGTTTTCCTAAAAGGCTTTTATCATATAGTTCATATCTAAGTTAGCGAAAGCCGCCCTCGGGCGGCCTTTTTCGTTGTTTCCTCATGTAAACTTCTTTAATTATCTTCTTTACTTATAGGCTTAATTACCCACCAGTGCACTCAGCTCTGCCCGAAATACATTCTGTCCCTTCTGATTGTAGGTGCTCAGCAGCACGGTTACCGTACCGTTGCCTACTCGTCTGGGCCGTAGTTCAATAACCTCGGCTATCACATGCAGCTCATCCTCCGGATACACAGGTTTGAGAAATTGAAGCTGGTTCATGCCTGTTCCAGCGATGATATGGTCCCCGTACACGCCAACATCGATCCACAGTTTGAATGAGACGTTCAATGTCTGCATTCCTGATGCGATCAGGCTTCCGAAACGCCCCTGCTTGGCTTTTTCCTCGTCCAGATGCATATATTGCGGATCATACATTTCGGCAAAACGAATGATATCATCCTTCGTTAAAATGACTGACTTCGTTTCATAACGCTGTCCTACTTCAAAATCGCTGAATTTCATATCATCCCACTCCGATTCATTGAATGTCCACAGCTTATATTAACACGTCCGCCTCAGATATCCCTAATTGAAGAGAGTCGGTTATTTGGATGTTTGGTCCAATTTTAGTTAGAATATGAGAAAAGGGTGAGTCCATTCAGGCATAAGATATAGAAACAAGAGGCAGATGTGTGTGGAAAAAAGAGGAGGCGAATGATATGGGCGTACCTACTTTTCTGGAAACAGGTCACATGGCCGACGGGTTTCCCATTCGGTTGATTTATACAGGTGCACAATTCAATTATGCCGCACATTGGCATGACGAGGTAGAACTTGTTGTTGTGAATGGAAAGCAGGCACGGATTGGTATCAACGATCAGATTTTTGATCTGAATCAGGGGGATATCATTCTGATCAAGCCAGGGGATGTTCATTATTTTATGCCGGGGACCGAACGTTTGACGATTCTGCTGTTTCGGCTCGAATTGCTTACCGGAAGCTTCACGAATGAAGCAGAGATGCAGGAACTGGGCGCACTTTTTAATCAAACAACAATCATTCCGTCCAGCAGTGATTACAATCCCGGTCCTTACATTGAGGCTATTGCTGCTGAGAAAAAAAATCAGAAACCCGGTTACCGCTGGTTGATGGTATCCCGGTTATATGATCTGATCGTTCTGCTGCTGCGCACCGCACCACCACGATCCGAGAAAATGTCACCCTGCTGGCCCTGCGTATCTTCCAAAAAGTTCGAATTTCTTGAATCGGTCTGCGAATATCTGGAAGAACACTATGCCGAGCCGATCAAGCTGGAGCAGGTCGCAGAGCATATGAAATTCAGCAAATTCCATATCTGCAAGCTCTTTAAAGAGGTCAAAGGCATCACGCTGATGGAATACCTGAATCACTTTCGCATTATCAAGTCCGAGTGGGCGCTGCTGTTTCGTCAGGACTCCATTCTGGAGATTGCCATCAGTCACGGATTCAACAATGTGAACTCTTATAATCGTCTTTTTAAGAAGTATAACAACTGCACGCCGTCTGAATTTCGCAAACGTCATCGTTCCAATATCGCAAAATATCAAGGATGATTGACAATATTTGTGGAGAAAGCGATCGCTCAAATTCATATACTCAAATAAATTGTAAGCGTTTCCTTTTTGGGGAGGGTACTTATGAAGAAATGGTTTAAGCGATGTGCTGTACCAATGATGGTGCTTGCAAGCTCAGTCATGCTGTTGACAGGTTGCCAGACAGGAACGTCCAATGGGTCCAAACAGCAGGAAATTACAGTCTGGAGTTTCACGGATGAGGCAGGCTACGCCATTGAGAAATTCGAAGAGAAGTATCCGGATATCAAGGTGAATTTCGTTAATATTCCGGGTAACTTCTACCTCACCAAGCTCAAATCAGCACTTCAGACCCGTTCGAAAGCACCCGATGTGTTCATGATCGAGAACGCAAATATCAGGGAAATGATTGATGTGCCCTATCTGGAAAATCTGTCACCTCCGCCGTATAACGCCGACGAGTTAATTAAGGAGCAGTATCCGTTTGTACAGGCCAATGAGAAGGATAGCGAGGGGAACGTCAGGGCAATCGGTTATCAAGGTACGCCGGGCGGTATCTATTATCGCCGCGATCTGGCGAAGGAATATCTGGGCACAGACGATCCGGAGAAAGTGAGTGCCCAGATTGATACATGGGAGAAAATTTTCGCAATAGGAGAGAAGGTGCAGGAGCAAAGCGGTAACAAGGTGCATGCTCTGGCGAACTGGAATGGAATCGCCAACTCGTACGATGGCATTCCCTGGGTGAAGGACGGGAAGCTGGTTATTGATCCTACTTATATGAAGGTGCTTGATCTGGTGCGTGAGGCAAGGCAGCGGCGTGTGCTGGCTGAATACGAGGACGGAAGTGCGGGTTATGCAGCATCGATGCAAAAAGGTGAAGTGATGTTTTACCCGGCTGCAACTTGGGGACTGCAGTTTACATTCAAAGCGAATGCACCTGATACCGAGGGATTATGGGGCTTGGCCCACGGACCTTCATCCTTCAGTTCAGGGGGAACTTACATTGCGATGTATAATCAAAGTGACCGGAAAGATGCAGCCTGGAAGTTCATTGAATTTTATAACTTTAATCATGAGTTTCTAACGGGCCTGGCCAAAGATCAGGATTATTTTACGAGCAACATGGTGGTGAATGATCAGCTTGCAGATTCGCTCACTTCGGCCTATCTAGGCGGACAGAAGCATTTTGAATTTTTCTCGGAGGCCGCGAAGCAGGTTCCCGTGTACGAACGCACCAAATATGACGGCATTATCAACACGGATATCTACCGAAATCTGCTGCAGCTGTATCTAAACGGTGATATCGAAACAAAAGAGGATGTAGTGAAACGCATCAAACGTGATGTGCGCCTAAGATTCCCCGAACTAGATGTTGAGCAGGAGTAAGTTTATTGCTCAACAATCTACGAAGTTAACTAAGCGTTTACACCAAAAACGAAGAGGACAGAAAAAACCTAGAAAAGCGGAGCTAAACGTTTTCTGAAAGAAAGCTGCATCGAAAGCATACGCTGCGCCTTTATCACCGGATTCTCCCTTTTAAAAAGGGAATCAGAGAAATCCGGGGATAACAGCGATTGAAAGGTTGTTCTGTCATCGGAGTGCTTGTGTAACCCTCGTGGTTTACTTTAGGTCATATTGATGAATGGAGGACAGCGCATGTTTGCCAAAACGATTCGCAAGGACCATTACGGCTACTACTTTATCGCTCCTTTTTTTATCGTGTTCGCCATCTTTGGACTGTATCCCATCCTGTACTCGCTGTATATCAGCTTCACGAATTTTGACGGGATTACGACGCCGGAGTTTGTGGGGATCGGTAACTACGTCGCCGTGCTGCAGGACCCGCTGTTCTACAAAACACTGTTTAATACACTCTTTATCTGGGGCGTGTCAGTTGTACCCCAGCTGACCGTATCCCTTGTGCTGGCTTTTATTCTGAACGACAAATTGTTAAAAGGGCGGGATATATTCCGGGCGGTTTACTTTTTCCCGAATATCGTCACAGCAGCTTCGCTCGGTTTGCTGGTTAGTCTGATATTTGATTGGCAGTCGGGGGGACTGAACCATTTCCTCATGCAGGTAGGTTTGATTCAAGATCCAATCAACTGGAAAAACGACCCTTGGTTTATGAGGCTGATCGTCTCATCTATCCTGTTCTTTCAGTACTTTGGTTACTCGATGGTTATATATCTGGCCGGTCTGCAGGGAATTGATCCCGCACTGCAGGAAGCCGCCCAGATTGATGGCGCCAAGAAAAAACATATCTTCCTGCACATTATCGTACCGATGCTTAAACCTATTATTTTGTTCCAGATCATTACGTCCATCATTGGCGGCATTCAGATTTTCGACCAGCCGTTTACATTGACCAATGGTAATGGCGGTCCGGACCGTGCGGCAATGACCAGCATTATGTACCTGTATAATGTGGCGTTCCAGAGTACACGTTTTGGTTACGGAGCAGCGATTGCGTTCTGCCTGTTCATCATCATTATTTTGTTATCCGTGGCATCCTTCATCATGACCAAACGGAAGAGCCGTTCATAGGGAGGGAGAGATTGTATGCAAACTGCTAAGGCTGCCGTTCAGCGAGATGCCGTGCTCCAACATCATGCGCTCCGCCAGCGGCTGACATTGGGGAAAATCCTCATTTATCTGTTTCTGATCGCCCTCGCTGTCTTGTGTGTCATTCCGTTCTACCTGATGCTGATCTATTCCACACATAACAATGCGTCGATTGCATCCAGCTTTACGTTTCTTCCAGGAACGTTTCTGGTGGACAATTACGTGAATATGGCTTCCAAAATCAATATCTGGCGAGGTTTCGCCAACAGTTTCTTTATCGCCGGAAGCTCTACAGTGCTCTCACTTTATATTGGGGCTTTAACGGCCTATGGCTTTGCCAAGTTTAATTTTAAAGGCCGCACCGGACTCTTTCTGTTTCTGCTTGCGACCATGATGGTTCCGGGCCAGCTTGCATTGATCGGGGTTTATCGGCTGTTCAGTACACTTGGTCTGCTTGACAGTTATGCGGCAATTATTTTACCTGCAGCGGCCAATGCCTTTAACGTCTTTTTTATCAAACAATTTATGGAGAGCAGTATCCCGGATGAGATTATTGAATCGTCCCGCGTGGACGGTGCAAATGAGTTCAGGACGTTTAATCAGATTGTACTGCCGATTCTTGGGCCAGCCATCTCTGCACTAGGGATCTTTACTTTCATCGGATCATGGAATAACTTCCTGACACCGCTCGTGCTGTTCTTCTCCCTGGATAAATATCCGCTTCCCGTGCTGGTCGCTCTAGTTCAGGGTTATTACGGCATGGACTACGGACTGCTTTATTTAGGAGTCGCTATTTCGATTTTGCCGATTATTGTTGTGTTCGCTGTGTTTTCCAAACAGATCATCGGAAGTGTCGCTTTGGGGGCAGTCAAAGGATAGTTTGACGCATATATGCCGCTTGAGCAGAGCCGCTCGCAAAGCGGCTCTTTTTGTCGTTTCTGCTGCATATTTCAGGTGAAGCAAGCAAATGATATCTTTTACTGAGAATACTTGGACACCGCGGAAGAGGGGAGGCGAAGCCCGTGAAAGAGAGCAATGAGAACGCCGATTCAAGCGCAGCGGAGAAGCAGGAATCGAAGCAGAGTACAGAACATGCAGCGGAGTCAATTGCGAAACAGGATACTGAACAGGACACAAAACAAGACACAAAACAAGATCAGAAAGATCAAGATGTGAAAAAAAGTACAAAACAGGATTCAAAAAAGAAAGAAGACCCGAAGCAATCCGGTCAGGACTCAGCTGGAGAACATCAAGATCTGCCGTTGACAGGCAGCCTGGTCACGGATGAAGCGACGCTGCGTGCCGTATTTACCGACTGCTCTGATGTAGTGTTTCATTCCTTTGAGACAGCGGGCTTCACTTCGGCTCTTTGTATATACTGTCTTGGTTTATGTGACACAGAACGGCTCGAACGCCAGGTATTAACGCCTGTTCAGGAGATTGGGATCGAAGCGGCTCAAGTTCCCTTATCTTCTGTGAAAACGGTGGAAACGTCCAAACAGGCGGCAGAAGCCATACTTGAAGGCGAAGCCCTTCTGTTCCTAGAAGGATCTAATGTTGCGACAGCGTATCCGCTCTACAAAGCCGCCAACCGTTCAACGGAAGAACCTTTGGCAGAATCCACTGTGCGCGGCGCAAGAGACGGCTTCACCGAGTCGCTCGCAACTAATCTTTCTTTAGTCCGCAAACGTCTCAAAACACCAGCGCTGAAGTTTCGTACACGCACCGTTGGTGAAAGCTCGAATACCAGTATTGTACTTGCTTATATGGAAGGTATCACGGATGCTTCACTGCTGAAAGAAGTTGAACAGCGGCTCGATCGGCTAAGAGTTCGTGACATTCTGGAAAGTCAATACATTGAGGAGGATATCATTGATCAGCGTTTCTCTCCTTTTCCACAGATGATTGCGACAGAACGCCCAGACGTTGTGGCTTCCAATCTGATGGAAGGACGATTTGCCATACTGGTCGATGGTACACCATTCACGCTGGTGGCACCTGTAACGCTGGTTTCAATGCTGCAGTCTCCAGAGGATTATTATCAATATGTGTTTATGAGCGTATTTCTGCGCTGGCTGCGATACGTGTTCTATGTGCTGTCCCTGCTCCTGCCGTCTGCCTATGTCGCTATCACAACGTATCACCAGGAGATGATTCCTACGGTGCTGCTTCTGAGCATAGCCAGAGCAAGAGAGGAAATTCCTTTTCCTGCACTCGTCGAAGCACTGATTATGGAGATTGCGTTTGAAGCACTTCGGGAAGCCGGTGTTCGCCTGCCCAAGCAGGTGGGTTCCGCTGTCAGCATCGTCGGTGCGCTGATCATAGGACAAGCTGCTACGACTGCCGGCATCGTCTCTGCGCCGATGATTATTATCGTTGCGATTACAGGGATCGCGTCTTTTATGATTCCGCGTTACTCCGCCAGCATTGCAACGCGCCTGCTCCGTTTTCCCATTATGATTCTGGCTGGAACGTTGGGGTTGATCGGGGTCATGCTTGGCGTCATCCTGATCGTCATTCATCTAAGCAGTCTTCGCTCCTTCGGGGCGCCATATCTGTCTCCAGCTGCACCAACCAATGCCAAAGGTCTCAAAGATTTATGGTGGCGTCCAGCACCTTGGAATAAGCCGCGTTAAGAAGTCAATGCATTCATGATCCGGGAAAGGGGAGTCGCAATTCATGTTAACTGACCAAGGACGAATATCCGAGACACAGCTGGCGTTCATGATCTTCCCGGCCGTCATTGCCACTGCGATCCTGTCTGTACCTGGAATTACGATGCATTATGCCGGTCATGACATGTGGTTATCTCCAATTATTGGATCGGTGATTGGACTTGCGACGATTGGTATATCACTTGGACTGGGGCGTATGTACCCGGGGAAATCACTCATCCAATCCAGTGTCCTCGTTACTGGCCGTATACCGGGCAAAATATTGGGACTTGTCTATATTTTTTTCATGCCTCATCTCACCGGGCTGGTTATTCGAGAATATGGAGAATTTATTGCGAACAACGCGCTGCCTCGTACACCGATGTTCATAATCATGGGTACGATGATGCTGGTGTGTGCGATTAATGTCAGACTTGGCATTGAAGTCGTCGGAAGAACCGCTCAGATTTTTGTGACACTAGTGATGGTTATGCTGGGTCTCGTCTTTGTGCTGCTTATTGGGGATCTGCATCCGCCCGAGCTGTTTCCTTTTATGGAAGATGGCCCGATGCCTGCCGTCAAAGGAGCACTCGCGCCTGCGGCGTGGTTCAGTGAATATATCGTGATTGCATTTCTGCTGCCTTATGTGAATCGGAAGAGGCGTACCGCACGTGTGATGCTGGGTTCCTTGTTTACGACTACGATTGTCATGACCGTGATTAACGTCGTTTGTTTGTTTTTAATCGGAGATTTGACAGACACGTTTGTATTTCCGGTCATGATTGCGGCAAGGTATATAACAATCGCGGACTTTTTACAGCATATTGAAGCCATTATCATTGCCGTGTGGATCTTCGGGATTTTTGTGAAGATTTCAGTGTTTTTCTATATATTTGTGACTTCTACAGCAGAATGGTGCGGCTTGAACGACTACAAACCTCTGGTTAGTCCGCTTTCCTTTCTATGCATGGTCTTTTCGTTCTGGGTAGCCTCGGGCGGGTCGGGGTTATCCAGCCTTGTGAGTCCTTCGGCTAACTTTTATACGATTACCATTTTGCTCATTCTCCCAGGGTTAACCTATGGCATTGCGTGGGCGAAGAAGGGGTGGGCTTATGTGCGGAAAAAACGTGCGGATGCCTGATTCCATGAAAACAAAAAGGACTTCAGGATGCAGAACATTACTCCTGAGTTTCTTATGCTGCATACTGCTCAGTGGATGCTGGGATCGAATCGAGATTAATGATCTCGCCATCGTGCTGGCTACCGGAGTGGACTACCACAATGATCAAGTCGAACTGACATCGCAAATATTTGTTCCTCGTAAGGCAGGAGGAGGCGACAGCGCTGGCAGTGGAGGCAGCCCGAGCGGAGTAACACTGACACGATCAGCAGAAGGGCGTACCATCGCAGAGGCTCTTAATCGTTTGCAGCGCAAAGTTCCGCGGAACATGTTCTGGGGACACTGTGAAGTGATTGTAATAAGTGAAGATGCCGGAAAAAAAGGCATACGTGAATATATCGATTTTTTCCTCCGATATCCTCAGATCAGGGAACATGCCTACATTTTCTCCACGCCTGAGCCTGCCAAAAACATTCTTGACCTGCTTGATCCATTGGAAAGAAGCTCTGCCGAGTCTTTGCGTGAGATGGCCAATATGAAGCTCGGAACACGGACTACCGTCCTGGAACTCGCGCAATCTATTGAAGGGCCTAACCAGTCGGTGATTCTGTCCCGCATGCTGACACTTCCGCCGGATGAAGGTCAGGACCAATTGACCACGACACCTTATGTGAAAGGGTTGAGTCTCTATAAAGGCGATACTTACATTCGTAGTGTGCAGGAACCGTTAACTGTGGGTATTTTGATGCTCGCCAACGAGCTGAATAACATTATTATGCCTGTCGATGTGGAGCCGGAAAAAGGTTCATTCTCCATTCAGCCGCTTGAGGTGAAGACGAATCTGAAGCCGAATATTTCGGGAGGACATTGGAGAATGAAGGTGGATGTACAGACTCGGGGGGAGGTCATGTTAAATACAACAGACCTAGATCTCACCGACCCGGTTGTGATGAAAAAGCTGGAGGAGGCCTGGGCAGCACAGCTGCTGCATATGGCAAAATCAGCACTTCACCTGTCCCAACAAGAGATGCGTACAGACTTGTTTAAGTTTGGCGTGGAGTTTCGCAGATACTATCCGAAACAGTGGAAGGCACAAGAAAAAAATTGGGAGCAGCTGTATTCGGAACTGGACGTGGACGTTCAGGTTCATGCGCAGGTTGTGCGTACAGGCAAGTCGGCGGGACCTCAAGGAATCCCGGATGAGCAGGGGAAGTAACCCATCACCGGATGAAGTGAAAGGTCAGGATGCAAATTCCATTTTATAGTCTGGGGAGAACAGAGATGGAATGATGAATAGAAGGAAGGTCATAAGTCGTGAAAATAGCGTCTATGCTGGGGATTCTGATGCTTGCTGCAGCGATCATATATGTAGAATGGAAGCAGTACAGAGAGAAGAAAACTCGGATCATCTTGGCCGGAATTACCGCAGCAAGTGCAGTCATCGGCATCTTACTGCTGATTGATCCCAGTTTGCCAGGACCAAGTGAGCTGATCAAGCTTCTGTTTGGCAGTGTCGATAAAGTCATGAAGTAGCGAGAATCAGGGCAGCAGGGGAAAGAAGACCAAGGAGTAGAAATACAAATCGTGAAGAAAACGTAAGAAAATACGAGGAGTTACAGTAGATATCGTAACGTTACATTAGACAATAGACAGATGAAGAGGATGATATAAATCCTGGCAGGACCAAACAAGCACGTACCCCATATGGTTAAGGGCACGTGCTTGATTTTCATCTACACATGTTCATTACATGTCTATTGGCCGAATACATATTCACCTGCCGCATACATATTCAAGACTCAGAAAAAGCGAACAGAGATGAACCTGCCTCTTATTCCTTCACTACCGATGCACGTACAGCGGACTCCATTTCGTTGGTGTACGTACGGAACAGACCCAGCCGCCAGAAGGCTGCTCCCTTCAGATCGTATCGTTTAGCAAGTCCGAGCTTGTCCCCGACTGATGCAGGGGTCTCACTATTTATGCTGATGCCAAGCAGTAATTTCTCTTTGGGTGCACCTGTCTGCAGCGCAAGCTGAACAGCCTGATCAACCAAGCTGTTTGGTTCGGCATTCTGCGCTTTCGTTCCTGCCGGATTATACTGGTAGGCCATAATAATAAGATCGTCCGCTATGGAAGAAAGTGTTTTGTAATCATATCCTTTGTATGCGCTGTTGAGCGGAGGAACCGCTAGTGAGATTTGAATCTGTTGAGGCAGTGATTCCCGAAGCTGTCTCACATACTGATTCAGCTGCTGCTGCTGCTGTGCCGCATCCAGTTTGAAACCGAGTCCTTCAAAGTCAAGCACCACACCGCCAAAACCGTAATCCTGAACGGCCGCTTTAATCCCCTCTATGGATTGTTGTCGTAAACTGCCGTCACTAAGCACTTTGGTTAATTCGCCATTGCCATCCAGAGCATACACCATCAGACTGGGCTGGATGTGCTGACTGGCCGCGTCAGCCACGATGGATTTGGGCGTTACTTCACCAGCGGCAGCTGGAACCTGGTATTCTTTTCCTTCAAGCGTGAATCGACCGTCCCGATCAATCCGGCTCCAGCCAAAAGCAACGGAATTCATCGAGGGCAGCAGATCAATCTCGTGATAGGCTTTTACCGCATAGAATGCACGGAGATGCATCTCCCGTTGTGGTGACACCATGGAGACTGTCTTGGAGTTTTGATCCCATCCGGTGCGTACACCAAACTGGCTGCTGAACGAACTGAGAGGAATGAGCACACGTCCTTCCCGCTGTACCGGAGCCGCAGCAAGCTTTACTTTGGCACCATTGACAGTCGCTGTTGTACTCCCCACCTGAAGCGTTACTTTCGTTGTTTTTCCCATGGACGTATGAACTGCGGTTACGGTCTGTGTCTTGCTGTTCCAGCTGATATCAATGCCAAGTGCTTCTCCGACGGTACGGAAGGGAACATAGGTGACGCCCTGATCGATTCGCGGTTCTGCATCAAACTTTAGGGGAACATGATCCAACTGCACGGAGATGGCAGGCGCTGCATATAGACTGCTTGTTTGGGCTGCAGGCATGCTGCTCATCATGGACAATGCCATGACGGCCGCTGCCGCGATTTTTCCAGTACGCTGTATGAACATCGTAAGTTACCTCCAGAAATCTAGTAATCTATCATTCAAAATAAAGCAAATCTATCATAACAAAATTTTCATATTGTTCCAATACGAGAAAGCAGAGAGTAGGCATAACACAAGCTTAATCTTAAATATAGTGGAGTATATTGTGCGAAAGGAGTGTGTCTTTTTGCCGAACTCCACCGGTTTTATTTACAACCCGACTTCGGGTCCGACACAATCTACGCAGCTTATTGTCACCTGCATTAACGATTCGCTCAATGCTCCTGTCAGTGTAGAGTTGGAGGTTTTCAGGTGGGATACAACCCAATTGACTCGAGTTCCAATAGGTCATGATTTATTTGAGATTTTACCGCAAGCCACGAGAACGCTCATCTATCCACTGGTTAATGCTGCATTTTTCGAGGTGCAGAGTGATTATTTCAGTGCGACCAGTACCGTGATTCATGTTTATGGCGTGGATTCTACAGGCCAGATTATACAGCGAGTTCTTCAATCAGAGATGACATTAATAGACCGTTTCACAAACATTCCATAAAAGAATAGAGGTGAAGTCGTTTGGTCGTTGTGAATATTACCGGTGCTTTGGGTGGCAATCAATTCGAACCTTCTATCGCAGTCAATATTTTAAATCCGAATATCATGTGTGTTGTTGCTGTGGATACAAGCACCGGACCAACATTAACAGGTTTTTATCGTTCTATCGACGGGGGGAATAGCTGGTCAACTACTGTTCTTCCTCAACCCGCAGGCTATTCAGGAGCGGAAGCTCCTACCATCGACTATACGTTTCCAAGTACATTTATCGTTACAGTCCATGCATTTAACGGAATCAATGACGGAACGATTGTGAGCTATACTTCCTTCGATGATGGGGCTACGTTTCAGCCTCCGGTCATTGTGCAGCTGGGGTTTGGAACCATCGTGCATAATGATGAACCTTTCATTGCTGTAGACCGCTCCCCTGGCAGTCCATATCGGGGTCATGCGTATGTAGGCTATACCCCGCTTGCTACAACTTCTTCTGCTATTTTCACTCAAAGATCTGTAGATCAAGGAATCACGTGGGAACCCCCCGATCGACAATCGAATCCCCGAGGTATCCATGATCGCGCAGCCTTGGCGGTTGGTTTCTCTGGCGAGGTCTATGCGGGTTATATCATTACAGGACCAGCCAGCCCTTCAGCATTACTGCGTATATCTTACGATGGAGGAATCAATTATCAGCCGCCGATCGAACGACAGTCCACCTTTATTAGCTCCGTTGTGCCTTCGCCATCACCTCTGCCTGTGCCTAATTATAATTTCCGAGTGCAGACCAATCTGAGTTTGGCTGCCGATATATCCATTGGTCCAAACAGCGGAACTTTGTATGCGGTGTGGAATGACGCTCGCGCTGGGTATACCGACGTACTTCTGTGTGAATCTCCCGATGGGCTTCTGTGGTCTGATCCGATAAGCATTACGGCAGCACCGCCAGGTACGCAGAACTTTTTTCCGGCCATCACCGTTTCTCCATTCGCGGGAACGATTCGGGTAATCTATTACAGCAATCGAATTGACGGGTTTCTGTTGGATGTATTCGCTGCAGAGTCCTTTGATGGAGGGGCGAGCTTCAGCAACCGGCGTCTAACAACGACGTCCTTCAATCCTAACGGTATATCTCCAGTGCCGACCGTTCTCATTGGCGATTACATTACAGCCGCTACATATGCTCCGGATAATCTGGCTGCGGTATGGATGGCAACCACGCCACCGACGGGCAAGCTGGATGTTTATTTCGGGAATTAACATCATCCCTACTAACGAACTAACCCCATACCTGTTCTTGTTCAAAGTACGGGTCACAGGTATGGGGATTAGGCCGTGTACGCATTTGTTTAATCCGAAACGATAAATCCGTCGAAACTTTCAGGACCGACCCGGACGGTACCCAGCAGATTGGTGGTGATAAATGCAGTATAGGTTATCTGCGGAGTTACAGGCGGATTATAATCATTGGCAGAAAACATGATGACTTCCGGTACAAGCAATCCGCCCAGACCATAAGTATGGTTGGCGGAATAAACGAGTGGATCAGTCGGGAGTGTACCTCTTACAATCGTAATTCTGACTTGGAAAAGAGCCAGTGGAAGCTGCACCGTAATTGTGCCTTTCAAAGACACTCTCGGATTAGGGCCTGCACCCGCAGTGATTAACCCGATCTGAGCAAATAATTGAGGTGTATTAATGACTGGAATAGGGATAGCAATGGAATTGAACAGAGCGGCATTCAGCGATACCCTTGCATCAAGAAGCTTGGTCATATAAATCCCTCCTAAGCGATCAGATAGGATACTATATTCAACATTCACTGGTTCGCATGGACGAGCGCTTAGCACAGAAAAAATTAAGAGACTGCATCAGAGAGCAGGTTGAGTTTCAGTCCTTTGACATGAGGGGGATGGAATGAGAAAATATGTTGTCGCAGCATGAAGAGTACTAAACAATCGATGTTGGAGGTTTGAAAAATGAATCAGCGCTTCAAAATTACCAGATCCATGCAGGAGAATAACCCCGAACAGAGCATTTCATTAGAGGAATGCAAAGCTTATTTTACATCCAGACCAGATTTTACGTATTCCACGGAACTTCATATCGTTAGAGCGGAGAGTACGATGACCATTCAAGGAGATTTCTTTATGTGGGAGCATGAAGGACAGCAATTTCCGTTTCGTTTATATATGGGAGAGTTATACGCTGCGATTTCAAATGAGGCCATCGTTCCAGTGATGATGGAAGCAGCTTCTCACCTGCATGGCGATATCGTGGAGGGATAGGCAGCCTTCAGAAGGCATGAAGAAAAGAAGGCGGAATCGATTTAGACTGTCACAATAATAATAATTACTCCAAATGATTCTTCTGGGAAAATGAGACTAAAGCTCCATTTTATTTCCAAATTATACCTTGTAGAATATGGATATCTCATTTTACAGGAGGATGATTTGATTTGAGAAAGTCTAGGCTGCTGCTGATGGTTTTCATGAGTATGATCCTTGCTTTTACTTTACCTGGCATTGGGCAGAATATGAAGGCTTCTGCTGCAACGGCACGCACTCCAATCGTATTTGTTCATGGATTAACAGGTTCGGACAGCAATTTTTTGGCCATTGAGAGATATCTGCGCGGTGAGGGATGGTCAAGGGAAGAGTTGTTCGCCATCGATCTTCCAAGCAAGGCAGGGAATCAACTGTTGAATTCCGCAGCGATCAGTCGCTTTGTGGATGATGTACTTCGCCAAACGGGTCATTCCAAAGTCCATATCGTCGCACACAGTATGGGCGGTGCGAACAGCCTGTATTACATATTGAACCGTGGAGGCGCTGACAAAGTAGATAAGCTCATTACGCTGGGTGGGGCTAATCGCTTGACAACAAGCAGAGCGCCGAGCGGCGTTACAGTTACTTCGATCTATTCAACAAGTGATACCATTGTCTTACCGGTTTTGTCCCGTTTAGACGGGGCAAACAATATTTCTGTTAATCTGGTAACGCATATTGGGCTGCTGTTTAACTCCAGAGTAAATGCGTTGATCAAAGCGGCACTAATAGAATAGCTGTAGAGAATCTACACTTATGAAACGACTGACCATTCTTGGTCAGTCGTTTTTTTGAATTACAGGAGATGCTTGAATCAGCATCAATCGGTCTTCACATTTCCAGAAAGTTGGGTCCATTCAAAACATCCAGTGGATAGGATAACAGATTTGGATGCATTTCAAGGCGCTGTAAGAGCATTTCAACCCATTTCTATACAGCTTTACTTGATAAGATAGTATATTAGAAAAATAAATAAAGGCTTGCGCGCAGGAAAGGCGGGATGGGATGTATCATGCAGCGATATGTGATGACGACGAGCAGCAGCGAGAATTGGTAAGGCATATGCTGACTTCGTTCTCGCTCAAAACCAATATCGAGTTTCAGATCACCATGTTCAGTTCAGGAGAACAACTTTTGGCACACTATGAGGATCAGAGAGAGGCGTTTCACCTCATCATTCTGGATGTAGAGATGGGTGGGTTAAATGGGATACAGACGGCCAATGAAATCAGAAAATTAAAGATCTTGGATGTACAGATCATGTTTCTAACTAGTTATCCCGAGTATATGGTTCAAAGTTTTGATGTCATGACGTTTCAATATTTGATTAAGCCGATCCAGACAAGCATCCTGGAAGAGAAGCTGATCAAGCTCCATCAGTATTTTCAAGCTATGGATAAAAAGTATATGGTAATTAAATCGGATTACGATGATTTGATGCTGAAATATGAAGATATTTTATGGATTGAGGTCATCAAAAGCCTTACGGTTAAAAATAAGCTAAAGGTGATCACTCATGATAACTCTTATGAAACAAAAGGTATTATATCGGCCTACGCTGCAGCGCTGAAAGAGCACGGTTTTATGCAGATTCACCGATCCGTCCTGATCAATCTGATGCATGTACACAAGTTCACGGGTACACAAGTCACGATGCTGGATGGGACCTCATTACCCATAGGTCGTTCCAAAATCAAAGAAGTTAAGGATACGTACACCAAATATATGATTATGAGGGTGCAGTAAGATGAACTTCCTGCATCTGGTGCCCGTCCTTTTGTTGACGCTGCTCATGACCTTTCAAGCGAATTATTATTTTGATTCTGTACTGGGGAAGTCCCGGCGCAAACCTCGCAGAACGATCTATTTCACTGTGTTTATGCTGCTGGATTTCTTTTATTTGGCTGTGCGATTACCTTCTGTTTTTTCGACTGTAATAGCATTGATCTTTATCTTTACTTTGGCGCAATCCTACCGGGCAGAATTAAAATTGAAGATCATGTTTACGGTGATGTATGCAGCACTGCTGACCACGGTGAATATCATTTCAATTTATGTTTTCAGCGTGATTGACGGCATTGATTACCTGAAAGAGGCTGTCTATGGCACGGAAGCTATATGGCTGTTCTCCAAAGTTCTACTGCTCGGATGCAGTATCATGTTTATTGTTATTCCCATTGTTCATCTGATTGCCAAACGCATGAGCTTTGCGGTGCATTATCGGTCATATTTGTTGTTTCTAATCGTAACGGCGATTACGGTGTACCAGATTAATGTCATTTCGATCTACAGCGAGAAAAATATTTATTACATTTTTTCAGTGTTGGGCTCGCTCTTTCTCAATGTATTCATTGTCTATGTATTCGATAATATCGTAGAGAAAGCCCAGCTTGCGCACGAGAATGAACAACTGCAGCGGCAGATGGATTATCAGGATGCCAATTATGAGAAGACCGTACACAGTTTCAAGAGTATTAAAAGCATTATTCACGATATCAATCAGCAGTTTCTATATATTGAAGAATGTGTGCAGCGTAATGAATTGGCAGCAGCAACAGAGCATATGCACGTTACCTTGAACACCATCGAGCATGCTTACCAACGCGTGAATAGTGGTAATCTGGTTATTGATGCTTTGGTTACCAATACACTGGCTGTTGGACAGGCAAACGGAATTCGAGTCGATACGCGCATTCAGCTCCATTCCCAGCATGTAGGCATTGAACGATACGACCTGTGTGTTGTGCTTGGAAACATCCTGGACAATGCTGTTGAAGCATCCAAGAAAGTGCGAATTGCCGAAGATCGCTATATGTTAATATCTATCCATTCTACAGCTTCAGCTCTGGTAATTCAGGTTATGAATCACGCAGTACAACCCGCACCGGGCTTGAGGAGTGATAAGTCGGATTCGGAATTTCATGGCTTTGGTCTAACCAACATATCGAGGATCTGCAGCAAATATGGAGGACATATGACGATTGAGCAGGGACAGGGCTCGTTTAATAACATGGTTGTTCTTCCATTCAATACAGACAACGTCTGAACTGTCGTTCAGGGGTTGTTTTTTTCCACTCAGGGTTCTTTACCGCAGGCAGCGCCTTTACCGGATATGATGAATGCATTCATGTATATCCATCACAAGGAGGAAGTCTGAATGAAAAGAATAATCACCGTTCTATGTGCCCTCATGCTTGTTATTATGCCTGTAACAGATGTTAAAGCCCAGGCGAATGAGAAGCAGACGATCGAAGGAAAAGCCAAACAATTAGCTGAAATGCTGGTTCAAAATTATGGTGTTACGAGTGTGCAGTATGCCGTTATGGACAAAGGAAAAGTGGTTATATCGGACGGTGCAGGATTCCACGACAAAGCAAGCCAGAAAGCCGTGGATAAAGACACCATGTACGGCATAGGCTCCGTAAGCAAAATGGTGGTGACATCTGCAGTGATGATGCTCGTGGATAAGGGTAAGGTTGATCTGGATCAGCCGCTTACCACATATATTACCGATTTCAAAATGGCAGATCCCCGCTATAAGCAAATCACGCCGCGCATGTTAATGAATCATTCATCCGGCTTGTATGGTTCGCAGTACGGAAACAGCATGCTGTTTGATGATAACGACACACGCAATCATGATGAACTGCTGATCAAACTCCAGGCTGAACGTCTTAAGTCTGAGCCTGGTGAATACTCCGTTTATTGTAACGATGGGTTTCAACTGCTGGAGATTTTGGTGGAACGCATGAGCGGACAAAGTTACAGCAAATATGTGGAACAATTCATCAGCAAGCCGCTGCAGCTGAATTCAACGAAGACGCCAATGGATTCTTTTGATAGAGACAGGTTAGCTGAGACCTATTGGCCAACGTTTAAACCGAAGATGCCTGTTGAAAATGCGAATATTATCGGTACTGGCGGCATTTATTCCACTTCCGAGGAGTTAGCTGCATTTGCCGAAGTGCTGATGGGCAATCATCCGGATATCCTGTCGGAAGCTTCCGTCCAGGCTATGCAGCGTCCAGAGTATCGCAAAGGTATATGGGTGACTGATGAGATCAATTCATTTAACTATGGACTCGGCTGGGATGCCGTAGAGCTTGCTCCGTTCAGCGAATATGGGATCAAGGCACTGACCAAAGGCGGAGATACCATGATGTATCACGCCTCGTTGATCGCAATCCCGGAGCACGACATATCCATGGCAGTGTTATCTTCAGGCGGATCTTCCGTTTTTGACCAGATGTTTGCCGCTAAAGTATTGCTGGAGGTATTGAAGGAGCAGGGCATTATTGACAGCATTAAACCGGATCGCACCTTCTCCGCACCAGTCCAGACCAAGATGCCTGCTGAGATGAAAAATTACTCCGGATTGTATGGAACCGTTGGTGCAGTTACAAAAATTGATATTCAGAATGGAGTATTCACACTGCCAGCTATGCTGGGCGGACTGATCGCTGAACAACCTTATGTGTATACAGGTGACGGGTACTTCACAAGCAAGGACGGAAGCGTGAAAGTGAGTTTTGTGAAGGAACGCAATGCCAAGACCTATGTGAAAGTTCAAGGATATCTTAACCTGCCGGGACTTGGACAGATGGGGATGAGCACGTATGATTATCAGAAGCTGGAACATAACAAGCTGGATGCGGTTACCCAGGAGAAGTGGTCTGCACGGAACGGCGTGAATTATTTTGCACTGGACGAAAAAATCACATCCATTTTCTATCTGGTTCCATCGCAGCTGATTAAAAACTTTAACGTCAGCACAGAGCACGGTTATGTGAACGGGACGAAAATTACAGACGAGAATCATGCCGTTAATGTGGCCGAAATCCCGATTATGAACGGCCGAGACGCTTTTGATTTGCAATTGATGAAGAAACAAGGGGCTGAAATTCTCACCCAGAACGGACTGGAATACATCTCTGAAAAGAATATCAAGCCTATATTTGGCGGAAAATCAGGAATTGCAACCATCCCGGCGAGTGGCCAAGCGCGCTGGTATGCTGTTGGCGGAAAATCGGCTGAAAAGACGATCACAGTGGATTCTCCTGCGCAAGGAGGGTATGCGGTATATAGTGACAAAGGTGAAGTATTGCATTTCTCCATCGCAACTGGCGAGCAGACGACCAAACTTCCGAAGAACGGGTTTATCGTGTTTGGCGGCAGCGCTGGTGACATTTTTCAAATTCATCTAAAATAAAGAGACACGGTTTGGGTATAGCGTTCCAAAGCAAAGGGCTGCCGCATGGCGGCTTTTTGTGCATCTGAATAAACTTAGATCAGTTATCGCTGGACCTGGCAGACTGCTGTGAAAAAATATTTATTGGAAGGTCCGGTCAAGCCGAAATGATTTGACTTCGAGTTTGCTCTAAGGTGTAGACTGATTATAAGAGTCCCATCAGGGCTTAATAGTATAAGCAGTTACAGTGAGAGTACGAAGGAGCTGAATCATATGAACATTGATCATGAAACAAGAACGCAGCAGCATGGGATTGATTCAGGTTTTGATAAGAACAGTACGGCGGATGAGGTCCTGCATGGATTAGATTTGTCCGGGCGTCTCGCTGTCGTGACAGGTGGTTATTCCGGTCTGGGACTCGAGACCACGCGTGCTCTGGTTCGTGCAGGAGCACATGTTGTCGTCACTGCACGCAGACCAGACGCAGCGCGTGAAGCTTTGGCCGATCTTGAACATGTCGAAGTGGACGAGCTGGACCTTGCTGATCTATCCAGTATTCGTGCCTTTGCTGCACGTTTTCTGGCAGCCGGTCGCAGTATCGACATGTTAATCTTGAATGCAGGCATTATGGCTTGTCCAGAAACTCGTGTCGGTCCGGGATGGGAAGCCCAATTTGCTGTAAACCATCTTGGACATTTTGCACTCACGAATCTGTTATGGCCTGCTTTGGTTCACGAAGGCGGCGCTCGTGTCGTTTCCCTTTCCTCGGCAGGGCATCATTTCTCACCGATCCGCTGGCATGATATTCATTTTGAACAGGGATACGAGAAGTTCCCCGCCTACGGTCAGTCCAAAACAGCGGTCAGCTTGTTTACGGTGGAACTCGACAGACTTGGCAAGCCGTATGGAGTTCGTGCGTTTGCCGTACATCCGGGCGGAATTATGACTCCGCTGCAGCGCCATATGCCCAAGGAGGAGATGGTTGCTCTCGGATGGATTGATGAATCGGGCAGCGTGGCGAATCCGGCATTCAAATCACCTGAGCAGGGTGCGGCAACCCAAGTCTGGGCTGCCGCATCTCCCGAGCTTGAAGGCTTCGGCGGTGTGTACTGTGAAGACTGTAACATCAGTGAAATGGCTCCCGAAGACGGTGGATTTTACGGTGTGAAACCTTACGCTATTGATGCAGAGCAGGCGGAGCGCCTATGGGCATTATCTGCCGAACTGACTAACACGGATATTCCGGTAAGCGGGCGGGAGTAAGTTGAAACTTATTTTATGGAATCGGGAAAATTGCAAAATATACTCAATGTAAATTCAGCGCTGCGGACACTGCCTCCGCAGTGTTTTTTCGTTTTGCTCTTCTAAACAGAGTATAAATATGCTGATGGATTGATTTTGGCTTGTACCCGAGTGCCTATTCGGCAAACAGGCGAATATCATGGAGTATAGGGTGAATTTCATCGATCTATAGAGGGAATTATGAGGATAGATTGTCATTGGAGTGTGTTTCGATTTACAATGTAGGAATCATGTTCTTTTTGAAGAACGCAGGGAGAGAAAATCATGAACATTTTTGAGAACCACATACCTGAGGAAAAAGTGAAATTTAATGAACCGCTAAAAAACCATACGTTTATTCAAATTGGAGGCAAAGCGGATATTCTCGTTCATCCGACCACGGTGGAGGAGATCACCAAAGTCGTTGAAATTGCAAACAGCCATCAGCTTCCGCTGACTGTCATTGGCAAAGGCTCTAACGTCATTATCAAAGATGGAGGCATCCGGGGGGTAACGATATCGCTCAGTCGTTTTGACCAAATCAAGGTTGATGGTACCCGCATCATGGCTCAGAGCGGTTCCGATATTATTGACGTATCCAGAACTGCTTTGGATTACAGTTTGACCGGGCTGGAGTTCGCCTGCGGCATCCCTGGCAGCACGGGAGGCGCTCTATATATGAATGCCGGTGCCTATGGCGGGCAGATCGCTGATGTTATCGAAAAAGCAACGGTCATTACGCGTGATGGCAGCATTGCAGTGATCCCTCGTGAAGAGATGAAGCTGAGCTATCGCAACAGTCTCTTCAAGATGGATCATTATATTATTCTGGATGCCGAATTTACGCTTAACATCGGTGACAAGGAGCAGATCTCCAGCAAGATGAAGGAGCTAACTTTCCTTAGAGAATCGAAACAGCCGCTGGAATACCCTTCTTGCGGTAGTGTGTTCAAACGTCCGGAAGGATATTTTGCCGGTAAACTGATTCAGGACTGTCAGCTGCAGGGCACGCGTATCGGAGGAGCTGAAATCTCCATGAAGCATGCAGGGTTTATCGTTAATGTGGACCATGCCACAGCCAAAGACTACGAGGACCTGATTCAGTTTATTCAGAAAAAAGTGTGGGACACGTTCCAGGTTGAATTGGAAACCGAAGTAATATTCCTTGGAGAATATTAATGTTGAATAGGATATATAACAGTGGAGCATGGTGCATGCATAGAGCATGACCAGTCACCGCAAACAAGATGAAGCCGCCGTATGGCGGCTTTTTTGGCGATGAATTATCGAAGTGGAATAACGAATTACTGAAACAAAAGAACGAATACCATAATTATGGTAATATTAGATGTGTTTGTGAACTTCGTTTATGCAGTTCATCTATCTTCAAGAGGGGGAGTCGACAGATGCATAAGAAAAAAAGGAACATGCTCAAGATTATGACTATGTCGGTAATATTCTTAACACTCGCTGTCTTAACATTTTTTGCATATATCTATGTAAAAGAAAGCCCTGGCGGTCTTGCTGATCGCATGATGTCGAAAGCATTAGGCATGCAGGACAGCATATTACGTATTCCTAACGCCAGCACACCTGAGGAAGCCCTTGAGCAGTTCAGAGGCCCATCCGAGGCGACCCAAATTGTTCATCAAGAGCCTGTTGATGGCGGAATGATCTTATTTGCACAACGAACAAACAGTGAAACATCCAGTAATCTGCAGCTGGAGTATGTACGTAAAAATTGGTTTGGCTGGAAATGGGTATGGGGCGGAGGTTACGGAACTGATGAAATTGATCCGTCGGAGTTTGCTTTGTATTATATGAACATGCCTAAGCTGGAGGAGATCAAGACCCCGTTTCCAATGGTGTTTGGTACGATTGAACACCCGGCAATCCAGCGTGTCATCGCTGAAACAGAACAGAATGGCTCTATCAATGCAGCGGAAGCCAAGCTGATTAAAGTGGATATCGAAGAGTATATCTGGTTTGCGATGCTGCCGGTCTCGGAGGATGCACCCTACACAATCAAAGTATATGATGAAGAAGGTAAACAGGTGGGCAGGAAACGAGTTGAAATGGCGAGTGATACCGGATCACTAACGCTGGGAAAAAGACCAGCCTCCATGTGATCCGTGTATACTCGGTATGCCCCAACTCGATAACGCCAAGCTATTTCACTGCGCGGTTCGCTTTCACATATTTGAGCTGAGCCACGATAATCACACTGATAATGACCAGCAAGAACCAGGAACTGATCTTGCTGAAGCTCACGAGCTGCCAGCTGTCATGCTGATCCGGATATTTCCAGCCATTAAAGAAGGTGGCGATGTTCTCCGCCAGCCAGATAAAGAAACCGACTATAATGAAAGCAAGGGACAGCGGCATCCGGTATGTCGCAGAGCGTACCCGGTAGATAATCCATGTTTTCCAGAAGACAATAAATACGAGCGCTGTCAGCCACCAGCGAAAATCCGGAATAAAGTGATGAGTGAAAAAATTAAGATAGATGGCTCCGCCGAGCAGAAAAGACGGAACCATGCCAGGCCAGCCGGTCATATCCATACGCAGCCTGCGCCAGATTTGACACATGAAGCTCGCTACACTGGCATACATAAATCCGCTGTAGAGCGGGACGCCAAGTATTTTAGTATATCCCGGTTCAGGGTAAGACCAAGATCCCATATGTACTTTGTAGATTTCCAACATCAGACCGATCAAGTGAAACAGGCAGATCACCTTGATTTCGTCCCATGTCTCCAGTCCGCTGCGCAGCATTATACATTGGATGGCGAGCAGGATGAACAGGATCGCATCATAACGATAGATATAAGGGAATTGGAAGACACTTGAAAGAGCCAGTGTACCAAATATGGCCACAGGAAAGATGCAGCTCATGGCTTGGTGATAGCCGAAGTGTAATAGTTGGATGATCGGTTTCATCGAGAGCATCTCCTTTAAGACAACGATTCATAAGTAAGTTTGATTATGCGGTATGATATATAATGTAATATATCAGCTCTACATTGAAAAAGAGAAAAAATCGCCGAAGAAAGTTCCTGTTATTGCCCTCATTCGACGCACTGCAGAGCTTTGAATGTATATTCTTTCTTGCATATGCTAAAATAGAGTTCACACTTTACAAGAAACAGGGAGGCCGTCATGCAACTGATACAACCACAAGATATCCAGCTTCGGCTCGATCGCCTTGTCAATCAGGATATATATATGCATCTTGAAATGACGACGGGCGCTTATGCTCAACATTACGATAGTTCACGGCATCCGGCTTCGGCATTTATCACCAATGCGGCCATTCGATATACACAAGGCTCCATTTCAGGTGAAGGACCATACCGAGTCGGTCTGAAGACGACAGATGGCTGGGTATATGCAGAAGGGCTTACCCATATTGATGAGCAGGAACAAGAAAGACTGATTATGGCCGGCCATGACAGCCAAGGCAAACTGGTTGTTGCGCTGCAGCTGAGCCGGGAGAAGTTCTAATGGAAGTGGAGGAACAACATATGACAAAGAATGCACATGATGAGCATCAGCGCATCCTGGTGGTTTATCCCCATCCGGACGACGAAGCATTCTCGGTATCAGGCACGTTAGCCAAATACATTAATGGTGGAGCACATGTTACATATGCTTGTCTGACCTTGGGTGAGATGGGACGCAACATGGGTATTCCGCCATTTGCAAACCGTGTGACCCTGCCATCGATCCGCAAAGAAGAGCTTATTGAAGCAGCTAGTGCAATAGGTATTCAGGATCTAAGGATGCTGGGTTTTCATGATAAAATGGTAGAGTTTGAAGATCCTCAATTGCTGGATGGCAGCATTATGGCTCTTCTGGAAGAGATTAAGCCTTCACTGGTCTTTACGTTCTATCCTGGATTCAGCGTACACCCTGATCATGATGCGACTGGAGCTGCCGTGATCAGAGCGGTCAGTCGTCTTCCGCTGGAAGAGCGTCCTGTCGTTCACTGCGTAGCTTTTTCTAATAATCATGAGCAGCATATTGGCAAGCCAGATGTAACCGTAGACGTAAGCGAGTTTTTGGAGCAAAAGCTGGCTTCCATTCGCGCTCATCGTTCGCAGTTCCAGGCAGCTGAGCTGCTTGGTAATCGCAAACTGAACGATGAAGAGCTTCAGTCTCGTTTTGGCCGTGAGCGGTTCTGGACCTATCCGTTGGCATAACGATTTTCACATACTGAATTTTCGCACCGTTTGCCGTTCCCGGCACGCGTGTTCTTAAAACCGCCAAATTGGCGGTTTTTTTGATTCAATCACAAATTGGACACAAAAGCAATCAAGCTATAGCCTGATGGGGCTATATGGGAAATTGTTCATTTTCGATACACTGTGTGAAGGACTGGGATAACGCTTTCCTGTAACGCCATAGAGCAGGAAAGGAGGGAAATGAAAAGAATATGGACGAAAAATGTACAGGAATTGGGGGCGTACACATTCTGAATGTAAGTCATGGGAGGGAGAGCAATCCCAACCAACATGGTAGTGAAACCAAGCAAATAAAAAATATCTGGCTTGCGCTCGTCGGTTTGTTTACGTTCATACTGGGACTGCTGACTGCGCTTCATACCGCCGGGGCCGCAGCTGGAATTCGGGAGAATGTACCGCTGCAGCCGATTATAGACCAGGCGCCTGCTGGAGCGGTCATTGATCTAGAAGCTGGAAGCTACTCAGGTCCTGTTGTGATTACGCAGCCGTTAACATTGGTTGGGGATAAGTCAGTGACGATTGTGAATGAGCAGGATCAAGCTGCAGTATCGATCCAGAGCGAAAATGTGAAGCTGAGCGGATTTACAATTGAGCATAACGGCAGCCAGCCAAGTGCAGCCGTGCAGGTCACAGGAAGGGATAACGAAATATCGGGGCTTACCATTCACACCAAAGGAGCCGGATTGCTCCTGCGTGAAGCAGCCGCCGCAGTGATTCGTCGTAACACGGTTGAGTGGGCAGGAGCCAGCACCGCCTCCAGCAGTCAGAAAGGCAATGGCATCGATCTCTACAATTCCGATAACAGCCGAATTGAAGGCAATAGAATTCAGGGAGTACTCGACGGAATTTATCTGGAGAACAGCCGCAATGCTGCGGTGAACGATAACCGCATGATTCGGACAAGGTACGGCATTCACTGTATGTATATTGATGGATCGTCAGTGTTGAATAACACGGGGGAAGAGAATATGACAGGTGCCATGATCATGGGGGTCAAAAAGACCACAGTATCCGGCAATACCTTTCGCAAACAAAGCACGAATGTTCATTCCCAAGGTATGTTGTTATATGACGTGCATGAGTCCAGGATTCACAGCAATACGGTTGAAGGCAACCGTGTGGGCATGAATATCGCCGAATCCTCGGACAACGAGATCGCTGATAACGAATTGCTTCGTAATTTCGTTGGAATCCAGATGGTGCTGGCAGAGGGAAATGAATTTACGCATAATCGCTTTATTTCTAACGTCATTGATGCTTCTGCCGTGGACAGTAAGGATAACAGGTTGAAGCAAAACTACTGGGATTCGTTTCAGGGACTGGATCTGAATCGGGATGGTGTAAGCGATATTTCCTATGCGATCAATCCGTTTTATGAACAACTGGTGAGCCGCAACGCTGCATATCAGCTGTTTTTTCAATCACCAGGCATGGTTTTTCTGAGTGATCTGCATTCGGAAGGGAAGAGCAGCTGGACAACGGATGAATCACCGCAGATGAATCTCGGGCAGGAGCAGCCTGCATCATCTGGATCAGCCGGGACAAACGGTTCAAGTCTGGTTTCAATGATCGGTGTACTTTTACTCGGTTTATCTGCAGGTACGATGATTTATATGGGGGTATGGAGAAAATGAGGAATAAACGATGGATTTTGGCGATGATACTTCTGTTAGGTACAGTAATGTTAACGGCTTGCGGCCAAAAGTATGCGGCGGTGCCGATTAACGAGGACGTGGATATCTGTGCTGTTTGTAACATGCAGGTGAAGGATGATGCGTTTGCCACACAGCTCATAACGAAGGACGGTAAAACGCTCAAATTCGATGACCTCGGCTGTATGAACCAATGGAAAAAAGAAAATGGCACCGACAATATTGGTATGGATTATGTGCGTGATTATAACGATAAAGAATGGATCGAATTTAACAAAGCAACCTATGTGTACGATTCTTCGCTGAGAACACCTATGGCCTACGGCATAGTGAACTTCAAGGATAAGGCATCTGCTGAAGCATTCGTGACGGAGCAGGGAGTAGGCAAAATGATGAACGCAGATGAACTTGCCTCTCATGAGTGGACTCAGAATATGGATAACATGAATATGGAAGGACATGGGCATGGCCACGATCAAGATGAGGCGGATCAAGGTTCGGATCATGATATGGGCGAAGGCATGCATCAAGAAGGTGAATCGGAAGAAGGATCAGGCAGCCACTGATGCGGATAAGGAATGGTGAAGCCAATGTCTGATATGATACACATCGCCAGAAGAGAGTTGAAAATGGGATTTCGCAATCCTTGGGCGTATTCATTTTTAGTTCTTTTTTGCACATTCAGTCTAAGTTTATTGCTCCTCAATGCACAGAATCCGGTTGAAGGTTATTCGGGTGCAACGGGTTCCATGCTGAATCTCATTCTTTATCTTTTACCGCTGATGACGCTGTTCCTGGGTTCATTCTCTTTGACCTCTGAGAAGGAAGACGGCAGCTGGCAGCTTCTATCGACTTATTCCATAGGTACGTTATCCTTCATTACAGGTAAATATGTTGGACTGGCAGCCGTACTGCTGACGATTGTGGCCTTTGGGTACGGACTGATGGGATTGATCAGCGGGCTGCTTGGCAATCCGATGGATCTGCTGACCTATGTTCTGTTCCTGGCTTTTTCCTGCGGACTTGTCCTGTTATTTCTAAGTATAGCGCTGCTCGTTGGCTCGTTATCACGCAATCGCTGGCAGGCTTTGACGATTTCCGTATCGATCTGGTTCTTCGCCATTATTGGCTGGCCTGCATTATTACTTGCGGTATTAGGACTCATGCCTTATCTGTGGATCAAACCGCTTCTTGTCGTACTGACCTTTCTGAACCCGGCGGAACTTGTGCGTCTGTATGTTGTAATCAAGCTTGGCGGAGGTTCTATCCTGGGACCGGAGTATTATCAATGGGTGACCTGGGTGCAGCAGCCGAGCGGCAGCGTCATATTTATCGGGATATGTCTGTTATGGATAAGCCTCTCCATCCTCGTGGTTTACGCAATATGGGAAAGGGGGCGCTCTCGTGCATAAACCGGAAGTAAGCGTGAACGAACTGGGCAAACGAATTAAAAATCAAACCATTGTGGATGATATCACCTTTCGTCTGGGATCTGGTCATGTGCTCGCCGTATGCGGCGGGAACGGTGCAGGCAAAAGTACCCTGCTGCGTATGCTTGCAGGCATTCTGAGGCCAACCTCAGGGGAGATTATGGTGAATAACGTGAGCTGGTCACAGGATCGAAAACGGTATGCGAACCAGATCGGTTATATGCCGGATGATTATCAATTCAGCCAAGGACTGACAGCCGAGGAAGCTTTATTATTTTGGGCTTCTCTGCGCAAACTTCCTCGAGAGAGGGTGCGGGAAGTGTTAGTTATGGTTGGACTCGACCAGCAAAAACATAAACGCGTTACGACTTTCTCCAAAGGGATGCGGCAGCGTGTGCTGTTTGCTCAGGCGATGCTTGCGAGGCCTGCGCTGCTGATCATGGACGAGCCTACCAATGGGTTAGATCCCTTCTGGATGCAGGAGTTTGTGCATTTGCTGCGAGATATCAAGCAGGAAGGGCACATGGTCGTGTTCTCCACACATCAGTTGGAAGTGGCCAATGACATCGCAGATCAGGTGCTGTTTATGAATCAGGGACGGAATGTCGGGGAAGGTACTGCGGATGCCATTCGGGAGCAGTATGGTTCGCTTCATGCTGCTTTTCATCAGAGTCTCGGAATAAAGTGAAGGTGAAGTTATGGAAAACAAATCGCAGCAGAATGAGCCAGTGATCAGGAAAAAGCGTGGATTTCAAGTCAAACGTATATTAACGATTGTGACTATAATTGCAGCATTGTCGGCTGGCATATGGGCCGTTACGACGAATTGGTCCGATTCCGAGTCGAAACGCAGCAATCCCATCCGGACAGGAGCCGAAGCTCCTGATTTTACAGCGGTGAATTCCAAAGGAGAGCAGGTACGGTTATCCGATTACCGGGGCCGAGCCGTGATGATCAACTTCTGGGCATCCTGGTGCACACCTTGTGTAAGAGAAATGCCGCTAGTTCATGATTTAGCACAGCAGAACGCAAATAACGTAGAGACACTATTTGTCAATGTGGGGGAGAGCAAAGGTACCATCAACGAGTTTATGAAAAGCCATCAGTTCGATTTCCCGGTAATCATTGATGCAGCGGGTAAGGTATCGAGTCTGTATCGTATTACGGGTCTGCCAGCCACAATGGTCATTGATCGCTCGGGGCAGTTCCGCCATATTTTGCTCGGTGAACTGACAGAGGACATTCCCCTGCAGCAATGGCTGAAAGAGAGCATGTGATGGGATCGCTTATAAAATAAAGTGAACAAAAAGGCCGGAATCCTGCATGATACCAGGATTCCGGCTTTTTAAAACAATTCTGCTTAATGTATGACAGGTGATTCTCCAGGTTATTTCAGTACCGGAGCCGCAGCATTCTTTGCTCGCGCAATCCGTGCAGCCTCGACCATATTTTTCAGGGAAGCAACGGTTTCTTCCTGTCCACGGGTTTTCAAACCGCAGTCCGGATTGATCCAGAACAGTTTCGGATCAAGCACACGCAGCGCACGGTCGATCATGCTGCTCATTTCTTCCACGCTTGGCACACGCGGGCTGTGGATGTCATATACGCCAAGTCCAATACCGAGCTCATAGGTATTCTCCTCGAAGCTGTGAATCAGCTCACCGTGGCTGCGGGATGTTTCGATCGAGATAACGTCTGCATCCATCGCTTCAATGGAATCAATCATATCGTGGAATTCGCAATAGCACATATGCGTATGAATTTGGGTTGTTTCCTGTACGGTGCATGTCGAGATGCGGAATGCTTTGACAGCCCAATCCAGATAATCAGCTTGTTTATGCTCCTTAAGCGGCAGGCCTTCCCGAACGGCAGGTTCATCGACTTGAATCATGCCGATGCCTGCTTTTTCAAGAGCTTCAACCTCTTGTCTAAGTGCATAAGCCAGCTGATAAGCGATCGTCTCCCGTTCAACATCTTCCCGTACAAAAGACCAGTTCATGATGGTGATCGGTCCGGTCAGCATGCCTTTTACAGGACGATCTGTTTTCGACTGTGCATATTTGGTTTCCTCCACCGTCATTTCACCTATAAATTCGACATCCCCGAAAATAACCGGCGGTTTCACGCAGCGTGATCCATAGGACTGCACCCAGCCATATTGCGTAAAGGCAAACCCTGCGAGCTTCTCTCCGAAAAACTCAACCATGTCGGTACGCTCGAACTCACCATGAACCAACACGTCAATGCCGATTTCTTCTTGGATGTTAATCCAGCTGTCAATCTGATCACGGATAAAGGAAGCATACTGTTCATTGCTCAGTTCGTTTTTACGCCATTGCTGGCGTGCTTTCCGTACTTCAGACGTTTGCGGGAAGCTTCCGATCGTTGTAGTCGGGAAGAGCGGCAGCTGCCATTTCTCCTGTTGGGCAGCATGACGCTCAGCAAATGGGCGTGAGCGTTTAGGCTCTTGTACACGGATGGAAGCAACAGCTTCGTGTACCGCTTTGCGATTGCGATCTTCAGAACGCTGCAGCGCCTGCAGTTCCAGCTCCGCTTCGTTAATTTTAGCGGTAATGGCAGCATCACTGTGTGACAGTGCTTTTGTCAGAATAACGATCTCATCCAGCTTTTCATCTGCAAAAGCAAGGGCGTTTTTCAGCTCGGGAGCCAGTTTTGCTTCCCGCTCGGTTGTCACAGGCACATGCAGCAGGCTGCAGGATGACTGCACAATTAACCTTTCAGGGGTAACGAGTGAAGTCAGGGTGCCCAGCAGTGTCAGCTTGTCCTGAAGGGATGCTTTCCAGATGCCGCGACCATCAATGATGCCTGCTCCAAGCACTTTGTCTGCCGGAAAACCATGAGTTTGAATGGATTGCAGATTGCCTTCAAGACCATGTACGAAATCAAGACCGATGCCTTGAACCGGTAATGTGATGATCTGCGTATAGTTTTCCACAGATTCGAAGTACGTTTGCAGTACAATATTCAAACCCGGAACAGCGGATGCAAAGGCTGCATAGATTCTGTTCAGACGCTGGATATCTGCATCCTTCAGTTTGGTGACGAGGACCGGCTCATCAATCTGTACCCACTGTACGCCAGCGTCTGCAAGTTCTTGCAGTACTTGAGTGTAGAGAGGAAGCAGCTGATCAAGCCAAGCGTCCGTTTCGGATTCACTGTAGCCTTTCGAGAGCTTCAGGAAGGTCAGCGGTCCAACGATAACCGGTTTGCCCTCAATGCCTAGTTTCTCTTTGGCCTCGAGATAGGCGATTAGCGGTTTATTCTCGGTTAGAACCGGCGCAGCCTCGTTAAGTTCAGGTACAATATAGTGATAGTTCGTATTGAACCATTTGGTCATTTCACTAGCGGCGGCATCTTTCGTTCCTCGGGCGATGCCGTAGTAGACGGAGAGAGGTACTGTACCTCCGTTATAAGCGAAGCGTTTTGGCACAATACCAAACATCACGGCTGTGTCCAGAATATGATCATAATAGCTGAAGTCGTTTACCGGAATCAGGTCGATACCTTTGGCTTGCTGCTTGCGCAGGTGGTCTAAACGAATCTCTTGCAACTTCGCATGAAGTTCATTCTCTTCTAATTTTCCTGACCAGAACGCCTCCAGTGCTTTTTTCCATTCCCGATCGGCTCCGATCCGCGGATACCCCAATACGCTGCTTTTTGTCATTTGCCATTACCCCTCTGCAATGTGTTAACAACAAGGTATCACAGAAGCATGGTTATTAAGTAATTCCATTAAATTATATCCAGCTATAGCTTTGTGCTATAACAAGAGAGGACTAAAAGATAGAGGAGTGGGGACAAGGAAGTTAAAAGGGAAGGTTTGATAGCGAAGGTGATTTAAAGCAGTAGATGCCACCATTGAAAGAAGATAATCTGCTGTGGAAGTAGACATAGGAGCGTTCCAATGGTTAACTAGGCTTATGGCAAGAAGGAAGGGAAGGCGGCATCTGTGAATCTGTTTTACGTTCAGTCGATTGTAGGTGGAGTCAGTAAAGTGAAAAGTTTTCTGGAAGACAACTATGTGGGCATCCCGTGGTCAGCACTGGGAGATCTGGAGCAGATATCGTTGGAGCAGGTGCACGAGCTGTTGGAGCAGCGCTATGGACTTGCTGGTGATGAGCGGAGTGAAGCTGCGCAGACGATTAAGCTGTTTGCAGACGTAATGAACGACGGCGACTATGTCGTTATGAAGGATGAGGATTGGATGTATGTCGGAGACCTTGGTGATTATTATTATGACGACTCCATTGGCACCAGCGACGACTTCATTTGCCACCGCAGGGGCGTAACCTGGCTTGGTAGGGTACCGCTGGAGGATATTAATGAACATATGCAAAATTTGCTTCAAGAACCAAACGGAGCTGCCCAATTCAGGTTGCCTGTAACGCAGGCGAGGCTGGATCAGGTTCTTAAGGGGAATAGCGCTGCAGCGGAGACTATTGGGACAGCATTAAACCAAGAAACTCAGCCCGCAGCACCAGAATCATTCAAAACGCTAACACATGAACATACAACTCCACGAGTGGAGCAATCCATGATTGAGGCCGCACTGGATGTACTTCAAGAAGCACTGCAGAGCAAAGATGAACAATTGCGAGTCCAAGCGGCAGCCGCGATTTTGCAATATGCTAAGTCATAATCCCATCTTCAATGTGGGGCGTTGAAGTTATAGAATAAAAGGGACAACCGCCATGGTTGTCCCTTTGCTGTGTATAGAGAATCTCTTTTATAAAAAGATAAGTAACAATGTTCCTGCCGCAAAGCAGTAATAAGAAAAATACTTCAGATTGCCTCGGGCCATAATGCCCATAAACCATCTCATCGAGAAATAGGTAACGACCAGCGTCGTAATAAACGCGATCAGGTAAGGAATAGCGAGCTGAGCACGATTAGGATCATGCGCTATATCTGAAGCACCCATAATCACGCCGCCGATACTGATCGGGATGTAGAGCATAAAGGAGAACTTTAACGCCGTTTCCTGCTTCATGCCGACTGCAATAGACGAAATGACGGTAGCCCCCGAACGGCTGATGCCCGGAATAAGAGCAACGGCCTGAGCGAGTCCAACCAGCACGGCATCCTTTGTTTTTAAATCACCGTCCTGTTTGCGACCGCGCAGATTACGAATAAGCCAGAGCGCTGCACCCGTAATTAGCAGGGCCACCGCAACCGTATAAACAGATGAGAAGATGCTCTCAATCTGATCCTTGAACAGCACAGCAGCAACGGCAGCTGGAATCGTACCGATGACGATATATAAGCAAAACATAAAGTCAGCCCGATATTCCGGTTTACGAGTTGTTAAGTAACCCCATCCACCGGTAATCAGCTTCATGATGTCTTTCCGAAAAATAAAAACAATGGAAATTAATGAGGCGGTGTTCGTCAAAATTTCAAATGAAAGGCCATTTTGCTTCAGTCCCATTAGCCGCTGGGCAATAATTAAATGGCCGCTGGAGGAGACCGGAATCGGCTCCGTTGCCCCTTGAACAATACCCAAAAAAAAGTACTTTAACCACAGTATAATCTGATCCATCTTGTCCTCCTTGAAACATTTCTCTACATTCTCAAAAATCATGTTCTAAAATCATTCTCTTTGTTAAATCTCTCTATCCACTCTAATGATGATAGCCTTTTAACTTACCAGATGGCAAGTTTGGAATGAAATTGTCAGTGGAAATGGGATGTATATTCTCTTTTCTCACTTAATAGACGAAGTTTGGAATGAATATATTAAACTTGTATTGTCAAAAGGCTAGAGTCGTGATATCGTTGATAACGATTATCAATATCATTTGATTTATAGAATCCAATACATTAAAGGTGGGGTTATTTTTGCGTAGTACAAAAAGAAGTTCAATATGGATCATGATGGCGCTTGTTTTCATGCTGATCTTGAGTGCATGTGGTCAGTCTGCTTCAAATACAGCTAAAGATGGGGCGGGGAAGACTACTGTATCATCCGATGCGGGAAGCAAAACCAGTAACAATTCAGATGGTACGACAGACACAGGAGCAGGTGCAGAAGATGAGATGGTTTCATTCCAGTCTGATGCCGGTGAAGTGAAAGTGCCGAAAGATCCTAAACGGATTGTGGATCTGACGGCCTTCTCTACGGGATACTTTGTCGCACTGGATGCTCCAGTGGTGGGGGCAGCTGCAGGTGCAATGAACAACAAATACATCAAAGAGCAGCTTGCTGCACAAGGAACAGCAGATTTAGGTGATCAGCCGCCAACACCAGAGCAGCTGCTGGCTCTTAAACCGGATCTGATTATTGTGTACACTGGTACAGAAGGCATCGACAAGCTGTCACAGATTGCACCTGTGGTTCAGATCGAGTATGGTAAGCGCAATTACAAAGACTTGATGCTGGAGATGGGCAAACTTACAAACAGAGAAGATGCAGCTAAAGCCTGGATAAGCAAGTGGGAAACTCAGATTAACGAATTGAAACCAAAGGTAGAAGCAGCTGTAGGTAATCGTACCGTATCGATCCTGAATCCGTATGATAAAGGGTTGTATGTCTTCGGTCATAACTATGGCCGCGGGGGAGAGATTATTTATGGCGAGTTTGGACTAAAAGCCCCAGCCAAGGCTCAGGCAGAAGCAATTGACAGCGGAACAGGCTGGGCTTCCATTTCGGTTGAAGTGCTGCCGGACTATGCAGGGGACATTATTTTTACCAGCCCGTGGTCCGGGGATACGAGTGATTCCAAAAAGGTATACGAGAATACACTATGGAAGAACCTTCCGGCAGTCAAAGCCAATCATGTGTTTCAGCTAGATCCATCGTCTGACACCTATAATGATCCTGTATCGCTGGAAGGACAGCTTAAATTCATTACGGATAGCTTGCTTTCGGCATCCAAGTAGTTTTTCTGAAAGCAGACTTCGATGATAGAAATATAGATCATTGAAAAAAGGGAAGAGGCTCTCACCGTCTATGGTGGAGCCTCTTTGCGTGGAAAGGGATCATCAACAGACAGATGAGGAGTCCTTTCTCTTGTTCTGGGAGCTTACCGCGTGCTCAGCGTTAGGAGCCAATGCGAATTTATGAATGTTTTCCGTTCCGGCTTCAATGGCCTGCTGATAATAGCTGCGCTTATGTTCGATAACCTCCATCGTTCTCCGGAGTTCCTCCATCTGTGCTTCAACGCTGGCTTTGCGCTCAGTAAACATGTCGTATCTTTGTTTCAGTGTTGCGTCACCTTCGGAGCACCAGGCAATGAAGTCTCTGATATCCTTAATTGGCATACCGGTTGCCTTCAGACACTGAATAATCTTTAGAAAATCGATATCCGAGTCTTTGAACTGCCTTGTTCCGGTCGAATTACGTTCGACGAAAGGCATCAGACCTTCTTTGTCATAGTAGCGAAGTGTATATACGGTCAGGTTCAATTTTTTGGCGACTTCACCAATCGAATAGGTCATGGCTCAGATGTTCCTTTCGCTTCGGGATCAGATTGTAATAAACAACCGTTATAGGTATGAATTCTACAGCGCAGTGAATTCTATCATGCGGTCAGGATCGCTGTCAAAACATGAACTTTTTAATAAAGTGGGCTAAAACATTTGACTTAGAGTTAACTATAGGGCTTAAGATCAAGTGGTATCCAAAATCATGAGGAGGTTATTACATTGATTACAGCTAAAGCTAGAGCCGTGGACGGACCCGATCAAGCCTTTCGTTCCGCAGAGATTAACCGCCGTGATCTGGACACCACGGATGTATTGATTGAGATTAAATTTGCCGGCATCTGCCACTCGGATATTCATACTGCTCATGGGGAGTGGGGTCCAGTCAATTATCCACTCGTACCGGGCCACGAAATTGCCGGTATTGTAACCGAAGTTGGTAGTGGTGTAACAAAATATAAAGTAGGCGATCGTGTAGGTGTTGGATGTATGGTCGACTCTTGCGGTGAATGTGAGAATTGCCGTAAAGGAGAAGAGCAGTACTGCCTGAAGGGTAACATTCCAACGTATGCAGGAGTAGACAAATACGGTGAGCCAACCCAAGGTGGTTATTCCACACATATCGTGGTAACCGAGGAGTTTGTCGTGCGGATCCCCGATAATATCGAGCTGGATGCAGCGGCACCGCTGCTGTGTGCCGGAATTACCACCTATTCTCCACTGCATCACTGGGGCGCTGGTCCGGGTAAGAAGGTTGCTGTGGTAGGGATGGGCGGCCTCGGTCATATGGCGGTTAAAATTGCACATGCCATGGGAGCCGAAGTGACGGTACTTTCTCAAACTCTCAGTAAAAAGCAGGACGGCTTACAGTTTGGTGCAGACCACTACTATGCAACGAGTGAACCGGAAACGTTTGAGAAACTGGCAGGAACATTCGACCTGATCATTAATACGGTCAGTGCCAGCATCGACATCAATGCCTATTTCTCGCTGCTCACACTGGACGGTACACTTGTCAATGTAGGGGCTCCGCCAGAGCCGCTTGCCGTAAATGTGTTCTCGCTGATCGGTCATCGCCGTTCATTCGCCGGTTCAATGATTGGCGGGATTCGGGAGACACAGGAAATGCTTGATTTCTGTGCGAAGCATGAGATTGCACCCAGCATTGAAGTCATCTCGGCCGATCAGATTGATGAAGCATACAAACGGGTGCTTGCGTCAGATGTGAAGTATCGGTTTGTTATTGATACCAGCACGATATAAGAAGGGAAAACGTTATTCAGGCGTTCAATAGTTAAAACAGCAGCTATAAGCCCCTATTTCCATGACGGAGAGAGGGGCTTTTTTTTCCTGTATGCTTTTATTTTTCGGCCATATACGAGTTTATAGGGCACCTACAACCGCGTGAGGAATATAAGGTTCTTCCAGAAAGGCGATGTCCTCTGCGGACAGCTTTCCCAGACAAAACCGGGATACATCCATTCCTGTGCTGCCAAGTTTGACGTATTCCATCATATTCACGTTTCCTTCCATTTGCAGATGGTTTCAAAAATAGAGATCGGAGTACTGTCTTCTCTATTATGTCATATTCTCCGAATGAAACTGCAGTTTATTTCGATCAAAAGTTGGCCTGAGTCAATCCAAACGTGAAAGGGATCGTAAATATAAAGGAGGAGGTACTAAAAAAAGCCCCTTACTAATAAGGGACTTGTGTATAACTATATTTGAAATTGAGATTACATGAAAAGTATAAAAGAAAAAGATTGAACGTAAAAATTCGCCGTGATATAATCATGAGCGCAGTTGTAAATTGAATGTAATTCAAATGTTGAATCATTTTTCTCCTACAATAATGATACAAGGAATTCTTCGATTTGTCAACGCGCTTTTTTATTCCAATATATGGGTTTAGGGGTGGTTGAGCTTATGGCAGAAGCAGATGAGTGGTTGATTGAAAAAGAAAGATTGGCTCATGTCCGGAAAGAACTGCAGACAAGACTTGAGGCACTTGAACCCAAGGTTTCAGGACTGGCAGATCAGGCCGCCGAGATTCGCAAGCGTTTCTGGGAAGAAGTGACGATAAATACTGGTTCGTATACGGACTTTGAAGAAGCTTATTATACGATTAATCAGCAATCACGGGTTTTGGCTGAGCGGGAGCGGGGTCACAAGCTCTTGCTGCAGCAGTGGAAAAACGTAAACCGCTTACTTCCGCTGCCCTATTTTGGGCGCATTGACTTTAGAGAGAAGGGGCAGGGATATACAGAGCAAATATACATTGGAGTATCTTCTTTTACGGATGAGCAGGGTTTGAATTTCCTCATCTATGATTGGCGAACGCCAATCGCTAGCCTCTATTATGATCATGGTTCCGGCCCTGCGAATTACGAAACACCCATGGGGCAAATTGAAGGAACCGTTGAGTTGAAACGCCAGTTTCAAATTCAGGATGGTCAGCTGAAAGGCATGTTTGACGCGGGTGAGACGATTGGAGATGCGCTTCTTCAGGAGGTGCTTTCCAAAGGTGCAAGTTCCCAGATGAAAAGTATTGTAGCGACGATTCAAAAAGAACAAAACGCCATTATCCGGGATGATCGGAGCCGAATGCTGATTGTACAGGGAGCAGCGGGCAGCGGTAAAACGTCTGCAGCGCTGCAGCGAGTGGCCTATTTGTTATATAAATATCGCCAGACTGTTAAGGCCGATCAGATGGTTCTGTTCTCACCTAATCCAATGTTTGCAAGTTACATCTCGACAGTGCTGCCTGAATTAGGTGAAGAGAATATACAGCAGACAACGTTCCAGGAATATTTAAACTATTGGCTTGGTTCCGCTTTGGATCTGGAGGACCCCCTTGACCAAATGGAATATGTGTTAACCGCAGAGAAAGAAGCTGGATATGCCGCACGAATGGAAGGGATTCGATATAAGGCATCTACACCATTTCTGGAGGCACTTAAAAGTTACGGGGAATGGCTGGGCAGGGAAGGCATCCAATTTATTGGCATCCGATTTCGGGAACGGGAGTTAATCACTTCGAAAGAAATGAAAAGGCAATTTTCAAGTTATGATGACCGTTTGTCTTTACCGAATCGGATTCTGTTGTTACAGGAATGGATGCTGAAAGAACTGGCTCTATTGGAACATCGCGAGCAGGCTGCTGATTGGGTTGAAGAGGAAATGAATTATCTGGATATGGATGACTATGCGGATGTTTACCGCAAACTGCACAAGGAAAAGCCTGTATTCGAAGTAGCGGAGCAGTATGCAGCCCGTGAAAATGCAGGTAAACATCCTGGTCTGGATGAAGGAGCACATGATTATATGGAGCGGGAGGAAGAACTGCTTCGCCGTAAAATTGCGAAAGAGAAGTTTAAGCCGATGAGACGGCGTGTGCGTAAATTTAAATTTGTGAATGTGCAGGCGGCGTATGAGCAGTTATTTGTAGACGAGACTGAATATAAAGAGCGAACCAACGGTGCTGCTGTTCCACCTCACTGGAATGAAATCTGCCGCCAAACGAGAGACATGCTGCAGCAGAATAAACTGTTCCATGAAGATGCCGCTCCGTATTTATATGTAAAAGAAATGATTGAAGGTCTGCGCATCAACTCGGATATCCGTTATGTGTTTGTGGATGAGGGGCAGGATTATTCTGCTTTTCAGTATGAATATCTCAAAAAACTGTTTCCACGTGCCCGCATGACGGTACTGGGAGATTTTGGGCAGGCCATCTACATGCAGGCTACGGAACTTGCCGCTGCGGATTCTCCTCTAACCAAGCTGTACGGAGCCAAGGATACAACACTGATCAGACTGGTGCAGAGTTATCGCTCGACACGAGAGATTGTTGAATTTACGCGGGAGATGCTGCCAGGCGGTCATGAGATTATTGCTTTTGACAGAAGGGATAAGAAGCCGCTTCTGATCCATGCAGAAGCTGGTGAGCGGCATCGTGACGAGTTCATCCAAGCGGATATCGCAGCGCTTCAAGCGGATGGATATCGGTCGATTGCGATCATAACCAAAACGGCAGCCGAGAGCCGTATGGCCTATGAGCGTTTACAAAAACAGGGCATGAAAGACCTACTGCTGATTACAAGACAGACCGAACAGTTTGAAAAAGGATTGATGGTTATTCCCGTTTACCTTGCCAAGGGTGTTGAATTCGATGCGGTGCTTGTATATGATGCCTCAGCGAATCGATATGGAGAAGAGTATGACCGCAAACTCCTCTACACGGCTTGTACTCGCGCCATGCATCGGCTGCATCTATATACGGTGTTGGACTGGTCTCCATTTGTTCAGGCCATGCCTGCACATCTGTATGAATTGAAAGATGTATAAATCAACTCTACTGAATGGGAACCGGAATACCGTGCATGCATATGCTCAACATTTGATTGGGCGTATGTATGTTTTTTTTGGAGTTGTTCAATGAGTTTTCGTGTTAAACAAACGATGTAATAGGTAGAAGAATGCAAGATTTTGTGCATGTAGTACAACTGGAAGTCTGGTAAAATAAAGCAAACTTGAATATAAATTCAGGGATAATATAAAGGATGCATAAGCGTTAAAACCAATGTGAAACAGGAGGCGGCTTGGGATGAACAAACCGATGATTGGCGTACTGCCTTTATATGATACGGACAAAAGTAGTTATTGGATGCTCCCTGACTATATGAAAGCTATTGAAGATTCAGGTGGGATACCGGTCATGCTGCCGTTAACGACGGACGAGGATATCATCACAACGCTGGCGAACACCTTTGACGGATTTCTGTTTACCGGCGGACATGATGTTAACCCGGAACTGTACAAGGAGCAGATGCTGAGTGTTTGTGGCGAGTTGTGTACGGAGCGGGATATGATGGAGGCTTTTCTATTTAAAAAAGTGATTACACTGGATAAACCCGCCTTCGGCATATGCCGCGGGCTGCAGCTGTTTAACGCGTTATTAGGTGGAACTTTATATCAGGACATTCCTACAGCGCTTAATACGGATCCGCAGGTTAATCATCAACAAAGGCCACCCTATAGCCATCTTGTACATTCAGTACATATTGAAAAGAATACGATACTTCATCATATCCTTCAGACCGAGCAGATTCAGGTGAACAGTTATCACCATCAGGGCATCAAAACGTTATCCGATCAATTAACAGCTGCAGCAATTGCGGAGGATGGATTGGTTGAATCCGTCGTTATGCAGGGCAGTTCATTTGTACTCGCTGTTCAGTGGCATCCGGAGTACAGTTATGCAGTGGATGGGTACAGTCAGCAGCTGTTTGCTGCTTTCGTGAGCGCCTGCAGCCCAGCTCGATTCAAGAGTCTTAAACAGGATATTAAGGATATTACAGCCTGAATCTAATACACAAAAAGGGGATAGATCATTAAAAACCACTTTCAAGTATATGTTATAGCATGTACTTGAAAGTGGTTCACATTTTCTCTGAACGATCACAGGGTATGCATTATTTCATCGTGTGAACAATCAAACCAATATGAGTGAAGTAGTTGAGTACCCCAAAACCAACAAAAATAATACCTGCAATAAGCCACAAATACTTCACAGTGCGCATGAGCTTCGGATTAGGATTATCTTTAAGAAGAAAGGGGAAAATACATGCTCCAACCCCTGTAATGGCAAATAATAAAGACATGAATGATGCTTCGATCATCGGATAATCAGCAAACCAGCCTGAAATGGGTTCTTCCGGAGGAGCTGCGAATAATTGAAAACCAACACCTGCGAAGCTGATGGAGATGAGAGCCATACCCATAGCAGCAGCAAAATAGGAAAGCGGTCGGAGAAGGTATGGCAGTTCAGCCCGAAGTTTTCCGGATATTAACGTTGAATCTTCTAAGTTCAAACCGGCTCTGTGATATTGATTGGATTTTCTCCAAAGAATGATCGTCGCCCCCCATAATAAAGCACCAAAAGCTAAAACGGGTTCACCGAAAATAATATCGTCGAAAGGGAACCCGACCTTGGATAAAGGCCATGTCAATGTCATGTGCGCACCCGTCAGGATTAAAATGAAACCCGTAATCCCGAACCCGACAGCCCAGCCTTCCAAGTGAGTTACCTTGGATCGAAACACATCTGCACTGAATTTAAGAATCATTAACAATGCAGCTCCTGCAGCAACAGACATCAATGTGTTATACATTGAAGTTGCTGACCAATCAATAATCATGTAATATCAAACTCCTTATATTAAAATGAACATGCATTAGCATATAACTTAATTCGTGAAATTTCAAATCCTTTTTTTTTAGAAATAAAGAGATATAATATGGCGGCAGTATAAAGAGTTTTATTTGAAGGTTGACAATATGTAAAATTTAAAATAAAATATATGCTATAGCATATAGATGGTGATGACACGGTGTGAATATGTGATCGGCCAGAGAATGAAACAAATCCAGTGTAATTACAGACTCATGGGCCGAATACATGGTACAGCATGTATATGATCTGCGACCTATATGTATAAGCCAATGTAAGATGGAAGGGAAGGATTGCTGTGTTTACTTTTATTACGGTTTTACAGGTTCTATTAGGTCTGTTTTTCCTGGTTACAGGAAGCAAAATTATTTCGGGTAAGATGGCCGATGAATTCAAACGTTTTGGCCTGCCCTCTTTTTTTAATGTCTTGACAGGATCGTTTGAGATCGTTGGAGCCATGGGGATGATTGCTGGAATATGGATCCCTGATCTTGCATTTTGGGCAGGTCTGCTTCTGGGCGGTACGATGTTTGCTGGTGCATTCACATTGATTGTTTTGGCCAAAGATCCAATACAGAAGGCCATTCCTGCAATCGTTTTGTTTGTTCTCAGCTTGATGGTATCCCTGTACCCTTTCTTCTAAGCGCTGCATAGGGAGGAGACGAAGATGGAACTACTGCATTCACAACAAATTTTAATTGTTGAAGATGAGCTGCGAATTCGTAATCTTCTAAGGTTGTATTTAGAGAAGGAAGGTTTCCTTGTTGAAGAAGCTGTCACAGGAGACACGCACATCAAACGAATTCGGGAAAAGCTGGATGAGATTTCTCCTGATTCCTCCTCCATGATCAATACCGTATGGGGATTGGGATATAAATTGCAGATTCATTAGCTGAGAACTCGATTAAAATAATCACTTTTAGCCGCCTCATTTCTTAAAGCGTGCCGTTTGTAACATTCGTTCAGATCACCTATAATTGGGTATAAGAAAATGATGAATGAGGGTACAGCAATGGACTTATACAATGTGACTGGTTTTTTGATTCACCGGACGGACCTGAAACTAACCAATTATTTTATCAAACAATTGAAGCCATACAAAGTCACCCCTGAACAGTGGAGTATTATTTCGTATATGGATATCGATAAAGCTACGACTCAAAAAGAACTCGCAGAGGCTATTGATCGGGATCAGACCACTGTCGTTCGAATGATTCATTCATTAGAGCGTAAGGAAATGGTTCGACGTATAGTAAATGATCAAGATAAACGTTCGCATCATTTATATTTGTCTCCCAAAGGAGAAGAAGTGAAACAAAAGTTGTTGTTAACGGTCCAAGAGGCCCATAATTATGTTACACGCGGTATACCGCCAGAGGAACTGGAACAGCTAAAAGCAATTTTAGAGAAACTATATATGAATGTGCGAGAGGATTAAGTGAATTTGAGATAGTGATTCGAGAACACATAAAAGATGCTATAGCATGTATGTAAAAGCACGAATTCAGAAGGGGAAAGCTATGTCGTACCTTTTGCAAAATGTGAAGACCTCCTCAGTTCATGAGGAGGTCTTTTGTTGAGCATAGGTTATGACTTCATATCAGACTTGATGTTCACTTCGTTTTTAGCATTAAGAGTCTCAATTAACTTTTCACCTTCAACGTCCAGATTAGGCAGCAGGCGATCAAGCCATTTCGGAAGTGACCAAGCCTTGTCGCCAAACATCGCCATAATTGCAGGTACGAGCGCCATTCGGATGACAAAAGCATCAATGAGAATGCCGACAGCAAGCGTGAACCCAATCTGTTTAATCATCACATCATCGGTAAAGATGAAACCGGCAAATACCGAGACCATGATAACTGCTGCAGCAACGACGACGCGGCTGACCTGATTATAGCCATGCACAACGGACTCGGTGCCGCGGTGACCATGCACATACGATTCACGCATGGAGCTCACCAGAAAGACCTGATAATCCATGGCAAGACCGTAGAGAATCCCCGTGACGATAATCGGCATGAAGCTAAGCAGGGGGCCGCCTGTATCGAAACCGAAGAGGGAATGCAGCCAGCCCCATTGGAACACAGCTGTCGTGATCCCGAATGTAGCCAGGATGCTGAGCAGGAACCCAATGGTTGCTTTAATAGGAACGATGATGGAACGGAACACAAGCAGCAGGATAATTAATGAAAGCAGGATGATAATGCCTACATAAATCGGGAAAACCTGAGCCAGTTTCGCGGACATATCAATATTTACGGCGGTCAGACCAGTAACCCCGAGTTTGACGTCATACGTTTTGGCCATACTTGAATCTTTCGAACGAAGATCGTTCACCAGTGTTTTCGTCAAGTTATCGTTAGGACCTGTTTTGGGTATGAGACTGAAAATAGCTAGATCCTCTGTCATGCCTAAAGGTGAAACTTGTGCCACATTATTCTGGCCCTGCAGCTCCATGGCGAGTCCGCCCAGAAGCTCTGGCGTCATTTTTGCAGAAGGATTACGCGGTTCGGCTGCAAGGATTAGTGGTCCGTTGAAACCTTCGCCAAAACTTTTCGAGATCGCATCATAACTCTGTCTTGCATCCGTATCCAGATTTGCCGAGGAAGCTCCCGGAATACCCATATCCATCTTGGTAATGGGGATAGCGGCAAATCCAAGAATGAGAACAATCGCAATAACAGCAGCCCAGCGGTTTTTGATAACGAATTTCACCCATCGATCAGCCACACCATGACTTGACGATTCCGATGAGCTGACCACCTTGGCACGGGCTTTTTTGGAGCAGATTCGTTCACCTACAAGACCAAGCAGGGCAGGCAGCAGCGTTAGTGCTACAAATACATTAATGAGCACTGTGGCCGCTGCGACTAAAGCCATCGTCGACAAGAAGGCCAGTCCGATGACAAGCATACCGCAGAGGGCAATAATAACGGTTAAACCTGCAAAGAACACGGCGCTCCCTGATGTGCCGATTGCACGTGCAGCAGCTTCTTGTGCGCTCAGGCGCTGATCGATAATCATCCGGCGCTGGCGATTGACGATAAAGAGCGCATAGTCAATGCCGACAGCCAGACCCACCATCAGAGCCAGAACGGAGGTAACACTTGGCATGTCAACAAATTTGGAGATCGAGAATGCTCCCCCAACTCCGATGGCCACACCGAGCAGCGCTGTAACCAGGGGCAGACCCGCTGCAACAACGGACCCGAGAGTAATCAGCAATACGATTACAGCAATGACCAGTCCGACAATCTCGGCTGAACCCACACCGATGGATACCGATTTAAGCGTTTCACCAGGCAGTACTTTGATCTGTGTTCCTTGTTCAACCTTCATCACCGATTGAATGACGGAATCGAACACATCTTGAGTTATGGCAGACTGTTCAATCGTGAACTGGAACTGAAACAAGGCGGTACTTCCATCGGATGCAATCAATACCCCTGGAACAGGCACGTTGTTTACAATTAGAGGACCGTATGGAGGCGGAGAAGCCGCTCCCTGCTGCGCCATGTTCATGGATTGAGCTGCTTCGGCAGATGAACCTGAACCGCTTGCTTGTGCTGCCGCATAGTCGGCAGGGTTAATGACCTTGTCCAGCCCATATACTTCGCTGACGCCTTTCATAATGGCAGCTAGTCGTTCAGGTGTATCCAGCCGCTCGTTATCCGGCGCTTTGAACACAACGCTTCCTTGACCGCCGGAGGCGGCAGGCAGTTCTTTTGCGAGCTGATCCAGAACCTTCTGTGATTCGGTGCCCTCAATCTTCATTTCCGAACTGATGTGAATACCGTTCATGCTGATCATAGAGATCACTATTCCTAGAATGAGAACCCAGCCAATAATAAAATAACCGGGTTTGCGAAAAGCGGTTTTTCCTATTTTGTATAATAAGGTAGACATTTCTCTAGTTTGCACTCCTTCTATTATAAGTATGTGAGTTGTGATGATGCAGAATGAGTGGAAAGGCTAAAACCCTTTTCGCAAATGATCAAACACCGTTTCCATAAAATGATCAAAGGAAACTGCATCGGATCGATCATGGGAAGCGATATGCTGCCCAGGCAGCAGAACGTGAAGTCTTCCTTCAATTAAGGGAAGCACGGTACCGTAGATCGCGCTGATCAGCAGGTACGTATAAATCTCGTCGTATTGTCCATTCGACAAGTCGAGCAGCGTTTCTTGAGCCTGCGTCTGCAGTCGGTGCATGGCAGCTAAATAATGAGGTTCAAGCACGGGATAGGTCCGGGATAAGATAACGAGCTGATGCAGTCTGCCAATCAATTCCGACGTGAGCTGCATTTTTACCAGCTCGTACAGCAGGTCCAGTAACGAAGCATTCTCCGGAAGTTGGGTAAGCAGCCGTTCAAGTTCAGCTGTATTTGTAACAGAAATGGCTCCCAGGGCAACCGCTTCTTCTTTACATGTAAAGTAGTTAGCAAATGTTCTGCGCGAGCATCCAACCTGCTGTACGAGTTCTTCTACCGTGAATCCGTCAAGTCCATGCTCCATCGTAAGGTCAAAAGCGACTCGGGCGAGTGCTTTCTCCGTAGCTTCTTTTTTAAGGTGCCGCAGTGTTCGTTTCATGGTTTTACCGCCTATGCGTTCACTTCCTTTTGGTGGATTAAATGAAAAAACAAAGGGAATTATAAGGAATGAAATCATCATATCAATAACTTGCTCATTGTGCAAATTTACTCATTGCGCATTTTAATTTTGTGAATGAATATCCAAATTGAACTTATGAATATACACTATAAACAAGTGGATATGCAGCTTGTAATTGCAGCTGACGGAGTATCTGGATATTATGCCCAGCTGCAAACGAGTGCACGGGATTTATGCTTGAACCGAACAAAAAGATAAACGAGAGTGAAAAAATAACCTTTTCCCAAAAAGATAATACGAATGGAAAAAGGCATCGATTAAATCTATACACAATGTCTCGGGCACCGATCATATAAGGCTAATTGAAATTACGGAGCAATTCACAAAGTGCACAATCTCAAGATTGTACTTAACCAAATTCGAAAGCATAATTATGCAGGAATAGTATGGATATGATGAGGGGCGCTGCGTTGGGGTACAGCTTTTAATTTTTAGAAGGAGGCAGGATAAATGCTGCTTAAGGAAGGAGAAGATATATCGTTTGGATAGATCGTGGGGGTGTCTTCATTCAAGATTAAAATAAAGTTGAAAAATAAATTTTGAAATATCCCTTGATTTTTCGGGAAACGTCTGATAGTGTAATACCTGTGATTTTGGAAAGTTGATTTATCAATATGAATTAGAGCTTTCCAGCAGATAATTTTTGACCACTTCTACCGAGGAGTTAAGGCCATACGGACAGCCGGGTCAAATGCCGATTGGCAACTTCTGTTGCCTTATTGATTGAGTTCAAAGCTCAAATTTTATAAGTTGGTTACTTTACAACCAGTGCATCTGCACATCAACTTGTGAAACGGTCAATAAGAGTGGTAAAGGCGAATTATTTGCTATATAGACTCTGATCCAATATTGATATACATGAAGAAGCTTTCCGCCGAAGGGGTTCTTTTGGACTTTTTTGGTCATAGAGTCTTCACGTCTTTTTTATGATGTATATCGACAAGCAAGTGTGATGGTGTGCGCAAACGCGACATTTTTCACCTTGCTTTTTTTATTGTATCAGGAGCGGGTGGACGCTGCATAATGAAACAGTATAACTGCGAACGTCTCGGAATTTTACGAAAAAAACTAAAACAAAAAAACCTAATTACGGGGATAGGAGAATGAGAAAATGGGAAAAGCACTAATCATCGGCGCCGGCGGCGTGGCTTCTGTAGCGGTACACAAATGCGTTCAAAACAGCGAGGTTTTTGAAGAAATTTGTATCGCAAGCCGCACAAAATCCAAATGCGATGAACTGAAAGCAAAATTGGATGGCGGCAAAACAAAAATTACAACTGCACAAGTCGACGCGGACAATGTGGAAGAACTGATCGCATTGATCAACGAGTTCCAACCGGATATCGTAATGAACTTGGCGCTGCCTTATCAGGATCTGACAATCATGGATGCGTGCCTTGCAACGAAAACAAACTACATGGACACAGCTAACTATGAGCCGGAAGATACGGCGAAATTCGAATACAGCTGGCAGTGGGATTACAAAGAACGCTTCGAAAAAGCAGGTATTACGGCACTGCTGGGCAGCGGCTTTGACCCGGGTGTAACTGGCGTATTCTCTGCATACGCATTGAAGCACTATTTTGACGAAATCGAATATATCGATATCCTCGACTGCAATGGCGGCGACCATGGTTACCCATTTGCTACCAACTTCAACCCTGAGATCAACATTCGCGAAGTTTCTGCAAACGGCAGATACTGGGAGAACGGTGAATGGATCGAAACGAAACCGATGGAAATCAAACGTGTGTACGACTTCAAAGAAGTTGGCGAGAAAGATATGTACCTGCTGTACCACGAAGAGCTGGAGTCCCTGGCGAAAAACATCCCTGGCTTGAAACGTATCCGTTTCTTCATGACATTTGGTCAAAGCTACCTGACTCACCTGAAAGCTCTGGAAAACGTGGGCATGACTTCGATCGAGCCTATTGAGTTCGAAGGAAAACAAATCATTCCTCTGCAGTTCCTGAAAGCAGTTCTGCCTGATCCGGCGTCCCTTGGACCTCGTACTGTAGGTAAAACAAATATCGGCTGTATCTTCAAAGGTAAAAAAGATGGTCAAGACAAAACATATTATGTATATAACATCTGTGACCACCAAGAGTGCTATAAAGAAGTAGGTTCCCAAGCAATTTCTTACACAACGGGTGTTCCGGCAATGATCGGTGCAGCTATGGTGATGACAGGCAAATGGAACAAACCAGGCGTATACAATGTAGAAGAGTTCAACCCGGATCCGTTCATGGAAGAACTGAACAAATGGGGACTTCCTTGGGTAGAAGATTTCAACCCGGTTCTCGTGGATGAACTGCCAGAAGAGTCCAAAGCTAAAGAATCGGAACTTGTTCGCTGATATGCAGTTCGAACAGCTGCCTACGCCTTGTTTTGTTGTTGACGAAGCTTTGATTGAGAAAAACTTGAAAATCCTGAACGGTGTAATGCAGCGTACAGGTGCCAAAATTGTTCTTGCTCAGAAGGCGTTCTCCATGACGGCGATGTATCCGCTTATTGGAGAATACCTGAATGGTGCGACGGCGAGTGGTTTGTATGAAGCTCGTCTCGGATATGAAGAGATGGGTAAAGAAAATCATGTGTTTGCTCCGGCTTTTCGCGAGGAAGAGATAGATGAGATCGTTTCGATCTGTGATCACATCATTTTCAACTCCTTTTCGCAGCTGGCCAAATTCAAAGATAAAGCACTGCAGGCCGGCTGTAAGGTTGGCTTGCGGGTAAATCCGGAATGCTCTACGCAGGAAGGACACGAGATCTATGATCCGTGTTCTCCAGGTTCGCGCTTTGGTGCCAAGCAGGAAGACTTCCGTGCAGAACTGCTTGAAGGTGTGTCAGGACTTCACTTCCATACATTGTGCCAGCAAAACTCGGACGATCTGGAAACGACGCTGAACGCCGTTGTAGAGAAGTTCGGACAGTGGCTGCCGCAGATGGAATGGATCAACTTTGGCGGGGGGCATCACATTACCCGCGAAGATTACGACATTCCAAAACTGGAAGCATGCATTAAACGGATGCAGAACGATTACAATTTGGAAGTGTATCTGGAACCGGGAGAAGCGGTTGCTCTCAATGCAGGGTATCTGGTGACTTCCGTTCTGGACTTCCACAAAAACGGTATGGATATTGCCATTTTGGATACCTCCGCGACATGCCACATGCCGGATGTGCTGGAGATGCCTTATCGTCCGCCACTGATCGGATCAGGAGAAGCGGGTGAAAAACCACATCTGTATCGTCTGGGCGGCCAAACGTGCCTGTCTGGTGACGTGATTGGTGATTACTCATTCGATGAACCTTTAAAAGAGGGCGACCGTCTTGTATTTGAAGACATGGCAATCTACTCCATGGTGAAAACCAATACGTTCAACGGCATGCCTCTGCCTGCCATTGCGGTTAAACGCAAAGACGGCGATTGCGAAATTGTTCGTGAATTCGGATATCAGGATTTCAAAATGCGTCTGGCTTAATATTTTATTATAATGTAGATACAAGTAAAAAAGAGCTGTCCCTTCTCACTATTCATGTGATCGGGGACAGCTTTTTTTGGCATACAGTTCCTATTTATTCTGGAGAATCCACTGGCTTGGAGGCCGCTCTTGCAGCATAGGGAAAGATCGGGTCTTTCAGTTCAAATTCATACGTCAGCCCATTTACAATCCCTACGACATTCTCGCTGTCATATAGATCAAGTAAAAATCCGGCCATCTGGTCGGCAGTATGAAATTTGGCCACTCGGCCTTCATATTCGAACTGATCCAGATCAAAGGCACGTTCAGCGAACTCGGTCTCCGTGGCTGCTGGTGCGAGTACTTTGGCCTGCATTGGAGCGTTTTTGCTCCGGAGTTCCTGTGCCAGCCCTTCGGTAAAGGCGCTGACATAAAACTTGGTGGCACAGTACGTCACCGCGTCAGGAACGATGGTGTAGCCGCCTCCTGATGAGATGTTGATGATCTGCGTACCCGGAGTATTCGCATAATCCCGAACATAGAGAGTGGAGAGAATCGTAAGTGCTTCAATATTAAGATGCAGCATCTGTTCAATCTTGGGCAGGTGCTGTTCACCGACTGAAGCAAAATTGCCAAAGCCTGCGTTGTTGATCCACGTTTCAATGGAGTAACCTTTCAAACCTTCATAGAACGCATATACATCTGCGGTAATGGACAGATCTACTGTGCGAATAACAACATCGAGTGTCGGATTAAGTTCAGCGATTTTATTTTTCAGCTGTTCCAGTGCTTCTGTTCTGCGGGCGGCGAGAACCAGATGTTTGCCTCTGGCTGCAAAGGCCAAAGCGGCTTCGTAACCTATTCCTGAGCTAGCCCCTGTGATGACGGTATATTTCATGTGAATTCCTCCCGGATCAGTTCTATTCTTATTGTGGGGTGACCACGAATTGATTATACTGATTAGAGTTTACTCTAAGTCAAGTACTTGGATGAAGGAGGTGAAGACCATAATGCATACCATCGGAGAAGTGGCCCAGATGCTGGGTATCAGTGCGCATACACTTCGTTATTACGAAAAGGAACAGATCATCATACCCCTGCGAGACTCCAGCGGTGACAGACGTTATAATGAGTCACACCTGAAATGGCTGCAGTTTGTTATCAAATTAAAGGAAACCCAAATGCCGATTGCAGTGATCAAACAGTATGCTTCCTTGTTTCAGGAGGGTGAGCATACGGCTGCAGAACGACTTAAGCTGCTGGAAGATCATAAACAATCCGTTGAACACCAGATGAACACCCTTTATGCCGCAAGCGAGATGCTTGAACTTAAAATTAAGGCATATCGGTCATTAATCGGGAGATAATGGTATGAAGTCGACATGATGAACAGCATATAATGGCAGTTATATATCACATTCTATTGCCAAATGTGCGATTTTTGTTATAGACTATTTTTTATGTTTGTTAAAATTTATGCTGTTCATCGTTCATCAAGGGGGAAATGGAATGCATCAACCAAAAGTGCACAAGTCAAACCAGCTTAAAATCCTCTCCAAAGTGCTGCTGATCATTATTGGAGGATTCATCACGGCATATGGCCTGGAGGCCATATTGATTCCAAACAAGGTATCGGACGGAGGGGTAACCGGACTCAGCATCGTAGGTTCGAATCTGTTCGGACTGCCGCTGGGCTTACTGATCGGATTGTTAAACATCCCGTTTGTATGGCTTGGTTACAAGCAGATTGGTAAAAGTTTTGCGTTATACTCCGTAATAGGCATTGCCTCACTTGCTATTAGTGCAAGTCTAATGCATCATGTGCCAACGATTATTGAAGGAGATACCCTGCTGGTTACGGTAGTGGGTGGTATCATTATCGGTTTTGGTATGGGTCTTGCACTGCGTAACGGCGGAGCATTGGACGGAATTGATATGCTTGCTGTGCTGTTATCACGTAAGCTGCCTTTCGGAACGAGTGACTTAATCCTTTTTCTGAACATGTTTGTATTCATCGTTGTTTCGACTGTATTTGGCCTGCAGGGAGCTATTTTGTCCGGACTCGCCTATTTCATTGCTTCTAAAGTGATACATATTGTCGAAGAAGGTCTCAGCGGTTCCAAAACGTTTAAAATTATTACCACACAGCCGGAAGTTATGGTGGAGACCATTCGTGACAGACTTGGACGTGGAGCAACGTATACGGATGCGTATGGCGGTTATTCCAACGAGCAGTTCAAGGAAATTACTTGTGTCATCAACCGGATGGAAGAAAGTAAAATCAAGGATATCATTAACGAGATTGATCCTGCAGCCTTTGTTGTTGTCTACGACGTAGCCGAAGTGAAGGGCGGAAATTTCAAGAAGAAGGACATTCACTAAGAACAAGCGTTGATAAGAGCAGCCCTCTTGTCAGCGCTTTTTCTTATCTCTTTTTGGCAAACAAAATCAATCAACCCGCTCTTTTAATCAGCCAGCAATTAATCTTCCGTAAAAACAGTAGCAAAACTGCTGTCAACACCTTCAATATACAATGGTATCGCGTATACCTTGTGAATATTAGACAAATCCTGATTCAGATTCAGGTCTTCAATGACCATAACGTACCTGCCGTCCACGCGGCCTTTGCCAAGAATCGTTTGATGAAAAGCCACGGCTTCCTCTGGATGATTCGCTGCACCAGCGGAAATCATATCGATACCAATGGCACGCAGGGAGTCAAAAATCATCAGGTACTGTGCTGCCGAGGCGGATAAACCCGGGTTATGGTTAGCGTATCTTTCAGGATCAGATGAGCGAATGCTGCCAAATCCCGTGCGAATCAGCAGCAGGTCAGCTCCAGCGATCTGATGTTCATAAGGTACGAGATCCGCTTTGGTGATTAACTCATCATCACGTTTAGGGATATCAATAATGACAGGGTGTGTAAAAATAAACTCGTCAATCGGAATCTCACTGATCTTCCTGCCTTTAGGGTTAAAGTGCCAGGGAGCATCGATATGCGTCCCATTATGATTAAGACTGGAAATAATAAACTGGTTATAAGGGTCACCTTGATCAATACTTGACTGCTGCTCGATGACAACTGGAGGGTTGTCTTTGTAGACCGGTGTGTGAACACCGAGGGGATAAGACAAAAGAAGTCGCTTCATATTCGAATTGCTCCTTTTCTATGAAATAACGTAATTGATCTTCATTTTATTGAGATAACCGCAGCATGGGTTTAAGTGGTTTACGTGCTGCATCTCCTTTTCATGCATAAGTGCTGCTTCCTTAAGGAAAACTTGTGTAGTGTGAAGAATATAGGATTTTGTATAAAGGAGGTTAGTATGATGACGAAACAGGACCCACAGGAGCTTTTGAAGCAGAAGCACGAACAGGACGAGCACAAAAGACAATTCACGAATTTCTCCCGCAATGTATCCGGCCACGGTGAGATGGAAGCAGGACAGGAATTCAGTGAAGATCGCGTGCCAGACGACCAGAACCGAATGAAATCGGTTGAGAATAAGAGAGCGTGATTCAACCCCAAGCCTTTCTCTCATCCTGCTGCGGCAGGATACAAGCTGATCCGAAGAGGGATCGGCTTTTTTTGATTTTTCATCGAACTGGTCAATGCGTTTAAAAGGTCGTATAGTAGTATATGTGAAATGGAAGAAATTAATTGCGCGAACTGGTCTTAAGATCAACAACAAAACGATGCGCATAAAAGGATGGGGAAATATGGACTTTAAACCGGTTGCTTCATTAATTGATCGTCTAACCTCTTGGAGAATTCCATGGGCAGAAGTGCTCGTTATGCATCATAACGAAATCGTTTTCCAATACCGTAACGGATATGAAAACCTGGAAGAGAAAACGCCGATTCGGGATGGCGCGATCATGAATCTGTACTCCATGACCAAGATTATGACCTGTGCTGCTGCACTGCAGTTGGTTGAAAAGGGAGATATCCTGCTGCTTGATCCCTTGTCTCAGTATTTGCCGGAGTATGGAGATATGCAGGTGAGAAAAACACTTCCGAATGGAGAGGTGTACTACGAGAAAGCGACAAGACCGATTACAGTAAGAGATCTCTTTACGATGACGGCTGGTTTTTCATACAATGTGAACGCTCCCAGTATCAAGGAGGCAGTAGAATGCACGAATGGTGCGCTGCCAACACGGGAATTTGCAAAAGCATTCGCGAAAGAACCGTTGATGTTTGAACCAGGTACACACTGGAATTACAGCATGTGTCATGATGTGCTGGGCGCTCTCATCGAAGTGGTGAGCGGGAAGCGGTTCGGTACATACCTTCAGGATGAGATTATTAAACCGCTCGGTATGCACGATACGGCCTTTGATCTGAATGAAGAACAGCAGTCGCGTTTGATCCCGCAGTACATTTTTGACGAAGAACAAAATAAAGCGGTACGGATGGATGGCAATGGTTTCCGTGTGGGTACAGAACTGGATAGCGGCGGTGCAGGTTTGCTCTCTACCGTAAATGATTATGCCAAGTTCTTGAACGCACTGACCGGACTTGGAACAAGTCCAGAGGGGGTACGTATTCTATCGCCAGCTTCTGTAAACCTAATGAGAACGGATCACCTTAATGACATGACAAGACCGGACTTTTCATGGGACCATATGTATGGTTATGGATATGGTCTGGGGGTGCGTACACATATCTCGAAGGCGGGCAGCGGATCATTGAGTCCACTTGGCGAATTTGGCTGGAGCGGTGCGGCTGGCTGCATGGCGATCATGGATCCGGATTCCGGTCTAACGGTAATGTATGCGCAGCATCTGCTGAACAGTCAGGAGCATTATGTGCAGCGTCGTCTTCGTAATGCGGTCTATTCTTGTTTGTAAGCTGGTGTGATAACGATTAGCTGATTCTCAAACCCTGCTGTGTAAGAACAGTAGGGTTTATTTGTTTTTTGAACAGGCGAAGTTGTGGCTTGGAAAACCTTCTTCGGAATATTACAATAAATCCGTTGGCGGATATGAGATGGTATATGAACTCGGTAGCAGATGATAAGATAAGGTGAAAGGTAGCAAAGGATCTTACTCTAATTTGATATGATCTTGTCATCATGACAGCAAGAAAAGCCGCTAATTAGCGGCTTTTTGTCATTCGAAAAGCGTTTACCCGGTTCACCAAATAAATGCCCATCGACACCAGTAGCAGCGCAGCCAGATTTTTCAATTCCCAGATTGTCTCACCAAGGAACAGTGCGGATAATAATGCACCGAAGATCGGGATCAAAAAATTATATACCGATACCTTACCCACTTTGTTGTATTTCAGCAGCACATTCCACAAGCAGAAGGCGGCGGATGACAGCAGGGCGAGGTAGACCAGATTCATCGTTGATTCCCAAGTGAAATGAGTTACCCTGCCGCCGAATGACAGACCCAGCAGCGTGAGGGCAAGTCCGCCAACCAGTAAGCTCACACCTGTAATCATCATAACATCAATGGATGCAGTTAAGCGTTTAGCATAAATGGCTGTTATGGAGAAAACGAGTGCTGCGATGATGATAAAGCCTTCACCTGTAAAAGAGAAGGAAAACGTGAGCAGGTCTGCATGAAAGTTTACAATAATAACACCGATGAATCCGAGCACACAGCCGATGATTTTGTTACGGCTCAGCTTGTCATTTTTATAAATGAAATGAGCCAGCACCACGCTGAAAAACGTCGTTGTTGCATTCATGATCGAACCTTTAACACCCGTTGTGTTCGCAACGCCGACATAAAAAAACATATATTGCAGGCCTGTCTGCAGAACACCAAGTACACCTAAACTGGCCCATTCACGTCCACGCAGCTTCAGCTTGCGTCTGAAACCGACACGGTATAGAAGCAGCAGCAGTATGCCGGCCAAGCTGAAGCGATAACCTGCAAAAACGTATTTTGAAGCAATATCTTCAGGCAAAATATGAAAAGCAGCATAGCCAAGTTTGATTGAGGGATAGGCACTTCCCCACAACAGGCAGCATAGACCCGCAACGAGCATGACGATGAATGGATCACTAAATCTGCTGCGATGTTCCTGTGCGTCATGATTTTTGTTTCCTTTTGCTATTGTGTCACTTTCTGTATATTCTGCATTCGTTGAACTTTTGGATTTTGTTTCTCTTTGAATCACGCTTAATCTTCTCCTCGCTTGTTGTGCACATCTTTATGTATAATTATTGTCATGCCATATAGACCATATCATAAATCCGAGAGTTTGTGTTGGAAGAAAAAAAGGTTGAATCAGGTATCCGCCGTTATGTCTGCAAATGAGAGAGAGACTAAAGAGCATTGGGAAAAAAACGTGTGGTTTATATTTCCAGCAAGCGATGACTTGCCAAACCGAAAAGAATGTGATAATTTATGTGTGTAACCGGTTACACATAAGGAGAACTTTTCATGACAACCATTAGAGACGTAGCGAATCTGGCGGGTGTATCGGTAGCCACAGTATCCAGAGTGATTAATGACAGGGGTTATGTTCATGCGGATACACGCAAGAAAGTGGAAGAAGCAGTGAAAGCACTTCACTTTTCGCCAAATGAAGTGGCTCGCTCACTATACACACGCAAGTCAAAATTGATTGGGTTACTGCTTCCAGACATCGCGAATCCTTATTTTCCGCAGCTTGCAAGAGGTGTGGAGGATCGCATGCAGGAACAGGATTACAGATTAATATTTGGAAACAGCGATGAGGATGAACGGAAGGAGCAGGATTACATCCAGACGTTTATCCAGAATAACGTGGTGGGTGTGATCTCTTCCACCAATTATCCTCACTCTTCAATATATGAAAAACTAAAGATTCCTGTCGTATTTCTAGATCGAACTTCATTGGATCGACCTTCGGTCTATGCCGATGGCAGAGAAGGCGGAAGACTCGCTGCCAAGGAAATGATTGAGCGCGGCAGCAGGCGTATTACTGTGATGCAGGGACCTTCCCATATTCGGCCAGCTCAAGATCGTTTTGAAGGCGCAGTTGAAGTCATCCGTGAAGCGGGGCTCGGTTATGAGGTCATTCAAACGACCTCTTTCTCATTCAATGAGGCGGGGGTATGGGCAGAAGAGCTGTTCAGTAAATATCCGGACACGGATGGCGTTATTGCCAGTAATGACATAGCCGCGATGGCGGTACTGCATGAAGCCTATCGAATCGGAAAGAGTGTCCCGCATGATGTGCAGGTTATCGGGTTTGACGATATTCCGATGAGCGGGTTATTGTCACCGGCCTTATCTACGATTCGTCAGCCAGCATATGAGATGGGCAGAGAAGCAGCAGGATTACTTATTCAATTAGTAGAGCAAAATAACATGGAGAACAAAAACATACAGCTTCCCGTGTCGTTCATTGAACGGGGAACAACGAGAAAGGTGAGAAAAGATGGCTAACATATGTGTAATTGGCAGCAGTTCAATGGATTTGGTCGTGACATCCTCCAGAAGACCAGGCGCGGGTGAAACCGTGCTTGGCGAGAGCTTCAAAACCGTACCCGGCGGGAAAGGTGCTAACCAAGCCGTTGCAGCAGCTCGTTTGGGAGCTGAAGTTATCATGATCGGCCGCGTTGGCGATGATGCATTCGGTACAGAAATTTTAGAGAATTTTAAAGCTAATCGTGTAAATACGGATAATGTGAAACCGGTTACACATTCAGAAAGCGGCACTGCTCATATCATCCTGGCCGAAGGAGATAATAGCATTATTGTTGTTGAAGCAGCCAATCGCGAAGTGACCCCTGCTTACGTGGATCAAGCAGCCGAAGCGATCCGTAACGCGGACATTGTACTCATCCAGCAGGAAATCCCGGAGGAAACGGTGCTTCATGTTAGCCGGTTGTGTGCGGAATACAAAACACCATTACTGTTGAACCCCGCTCCGGCCCGTGAAGTACCGCAAGAAGTAATTGATAACGCAGCCTATATTACGCCGAATGAACATGAGGCCGAAATTTTATTTCGAGATATGAAGCCTGCAGAAGCACTCCGTCAGCATCCGAACAAGCTGTTTATCACAGAAGGCAGCAGAGGGGTTCGATATTTTGATGGTCATGAAGAAGTGCTTGTGCCAACCTACAAAGTCGAAGCTGTAGATACAACCGGAGCAGGTGATACGTTTAATGCAGCATTTGCAGTCGCTCTGGCTGAAGGCAAATCGATTCAGGACAGTGTACGTTTTGCCAATCGGGCAGCGTCTCTATCCGTAACCAAGTTTGGTGCTCAGGGCGGTATGCCAACTCGGGACGAAGTAGAGGAGACTCTATAAACCAACTAAAGAGAAGTCTGCAAATGAAATAAAGGGGAACTTGATATGAAAAGAAACGGCATCTTGAACAGTCACATTTCTAAAATCTTGTCTGACCTGGGTCACACCGATCAGATTGCCATTGCGGATGCGGGCCTGCCCGTTCCGGATGGTGTACTCAAGATTGACCTTGCACTTAAGTATGGTACACCGAGCTTCCGCGAAGTGCTGGACGTCATTGCGGACGACATGGTGATTGAGAAGGTCATCATAGCCAGTGAGATTCAAGAAGGCAATCCCCAGACACTCACCTACCTGAAAGAGAAGTTTGGGACAGAAGTTATCGATGACAGCGTGAATCATGAACAATTCAAAGCCTTAACCCGGCAGGTAAAGGCGGTTATACGCACTGGCGAGGCTGCGCCGTATGCCAATTGCATTTTACAATCGGGGGTTTATTTTGGTTAAAGGGAGGCTGCACTATGCACATTCAGATGCATAACATTCACAAAGCGTTTGGCACCAATCAAGTGCTGAGCGGCGTGGATTTCGAATTAAAAGACGGTGAGGTTCATGCCCTGATGGGAGAAAACGGCGCTGGTAAGTCAACACTGATGAACATTTTGATTGGCCTGCACCAGCGTGATCAGGGAACGATCAAGATAGATGGGAAGGAAACGTATTTTGGCAGTCCGAAAGAAGCGGAGCAGCTCGGTATTACGTTCATTCACCAAGAGCTGAATGTCTGGCCGGAGATGACGGTGCTGGATAACCTGTTTATCGGTAAGGAGATATCGTCCTCCATGGGTCTGCTGAATACAAGACAAATGAAAGCGCTTGCCAGTGAGCAGTTTGCCAAACTGTCGGTCGATATTCCTCTGGAACGTCCTGCCGGAGAGTGCTCTGTTGGACAGCAGCAGATGATTGAGATTGCCAAAGCGCTGATGACCAATGCCAAAGTCATTATTATGGATGAACCTACAGCAGCCTTAACGGAACGTGAGATTCAGAAGCTGTTTGAGGTCATCAGGTCTTTACGTAAGAACGGTGTATCGATTGTCTACATTTCACACCGGATGGAGGAGATTTTCACCATCTGTGATCGCATCACGATTATGCGTGACGGACGTACCGTTGATACCAAAGCGATTCCTGATACAAACTTCGATGAAGTTGTGCGCAAGATGGTTGGTCGTGAGCTGACCGAGCGTTATCCTTCCCGTAAACCGAAATATGGTGAAGTGATATTGGAAGTTCGAAACGCGAATCGCAAAGAATTGTTCGAAAATGTCAGCTTTGATGTGAAAGCTGGCGAAGTATTAGGTTTCTCTGGTCTGATGGGTTCGGGGCGAACAGAGATCATGAGAGCGATCTTTGGTCTGGACCGTCTAGACAGTGGAGAGATCCATATTCGCGGTAAAAAGGTGAACATTCGCAAACCATCCGATGCGGTGAAGCATGGCATCGGTTTTATTACGGAAGACCGGAAGGATGAAGGGCTGGTGCTCGATTTTTCCATCCGTGAGAATATGGCACTGACGAATCTGTTCAGCTTTTCAAGCAAAGGTTTCATCTCGACCTCCAAAGAGCAGGAGTTTGTGGACACACTGATTAAACGGCTGCAGATCAAAACGCAATCCTCGGAAACCGCGGCTCGTAACTTGTCGGGAGGGAACCAGCAGAAGGTCGTTATTGCCAAATGGGTAGGTATTGGTCCGAGTGTTCTCATTCTGGACGAGCCTACTCGCGGGGTGGATGTTGGTGCAAAACGTGAGATATATCAGCTCATGAACGAACTGACGGACCGCGGGGTAGCGATTATCATGGTTTCGTCCGAACTGCCTGAAGTGCTGGGCATGAGTGACCGCATTGCGGTTGTGCATGAAGGGCGTATTACCGGCGTGCTGCCGAAGGAACAAGCGACACAGGAACACATTATGACTCTAGCTACAGGGGGACAGTAACATGACAACGATGCAGAACAATAAAACAGCCAAAAGTGGTTTCCGCTTGTCAGGCGTAACGCAGAAACTCGGACCATTACTCGGATTAATCATCCTGATTGTTATCGTTTCCGTGCTTAATCCAAGTTTTTTGGAACCGCTTAACATTTTGAATCTGCTCCGTCAGGTTTCCATTAATGCACTGATTGCGTTTGGGATGACGTTTGTTATTCTCACTGGCGGGATTGACCTGTCGGTTGGTTCTATACTTGCACTATCCAGTGCGTTCGTAGCCAATATGATGTTATCCGGTCTTGATCCGATTCTCTCTATTATCATCGGGGTTGCCCTTGGTGGAGTCATGGGTATGGTGAATGGACTGATGATTACCAAGGGGAACATGGCGCCATTTATCGCAACCCTTGCTACAATGACTATTTTCCGAGGTTTGACGCTGGTATACACCAACGGTAACCCGATAACAGGTCTGGGTGACAGTCTGCTGTTCCAGTTGTTTGGACGCGGTTACCTGCTTGGCATTCCGGTACCAGCGATTACGATGCTGATTACCTTTGTCATTCTGTGGACCATTTTGCATAAAACGGCCTTCGGCCGCAAAACGTACGCTATCGGCGGTAATGAGAAAGCTTCCATTATCTCGGGTATCAAGGTATCCCGTGTGAAAATTATGATCTATTCCCTCGCAGGTATGCTTGCAGCGCTTGCTGGTGCAATTCTGACATCCCGTCTGAATTCTGCTCAACCTACGGCAGGTACATCATACGAACTGGACGCTATCGCCGCAGTTGTACTCGGCGGAACAAGTCTTTCCGGCGGTCGGGGACGCATTGTAGGTACATTGATTGGTGTGTTGATTATCGGAGTACTGAATAACGGTCTGAACCTGCTCGGTGTGAACTCCTTTTATCAGATGGTTGTGAAGGGTGTCGTTATTGCTATCGCTGTCCTGCTGGACCGCAAGAAAACTGCGTAAGGGAGAGAATTCAACATGAAAAAATGGATATTAACGCTGGTAAGTATGATGCTGATTGTTGTTCTCGCCGGATGCTCGCTGGAACCACCAGGATGGGCGAAACCGAAGACGGCGGGAGGCAAAGAGCAGAAAAAGATTGGTTTGTCGATCTCGACACTAAATAATCCGTTCTTTGTGTCCTTGAAAGATGGTGTCGTTGCAGAAGCTCAGAAACAAGGCATTCAGGTTGTCGTGGTGGATGCTCAGAATGACTCCGCGAAACAGACGAATGATGTGGACGATCTGATTCAGCAGGGTGTAGACGCCTTACTCATCAACCCGGCAGATTCCGCAGCGATCTCTACAGCGGTTCAATCCGCTAATAGTGTTGGCATTCCGGTAATTACGCTGGATCGTTCGGCAGATAAAGGTGAAGTTGCAGCTCTCGTTGCATCCGATAATGCGAAGGGTGGACGTATGGCAGCCGAATATATCGTGAAGCAGCTGGGTGAGGGGGCCAAAGTTATTGAACTTGAAGGTGTGCCAGGTGCATCTGCTACCCGGGAGCGGGGCAAAGGATTCCATGAGATTGCAGATCAGAAGCTGGATGTGGTTGCCAAACAATCTGCTGACTTTGACCGTTCCAAAGGTCTGAATGTTATGGAGAACTTGCTGCAGGGGAATCCGGGAGTACAAGCCGTATTTGCACACAATGACGAGATGGCTCTGGGTGCCATCGAAGCGATTCAAAGCTCAGGTAAAGATATCCCGGTAATCGGATTTGACGGTAACGATGATGCCATTAAATCGATTCAGGATGGCAAACTTACAGCGACCGTAGCTCAGCAGCCCGAACTAATCGGACAGCTTGCGCTGCAGGCGGCATTGGATGTGCTGAGCGGTAAACAGGTTGAGAAATCCATCCCGGCTGAATTGAAGCTGGTTACCAAGGAAAACGTAAATCAATAAATTCAATATTTAATAAGTAATATATGAATCCCGCTCTGGCGAAAAAGCCGGAACGGGATTTTTTTTTCGTGGAAATCATAGTTGATTGAGCTCGAACCAGACTCGTACCTGAATCCAATTGCACATCACAACGTTTTGGATTGGACAAAAACAATATCTTTGGATATACATATTCAGTCCATAGGTTGTTATACTGTCATTCAAATGGCGAGTAGAAAGGGGTATCTTGCTTGGATTATCCGGTTGAAGAAAATTTGAAAATGGTTAGAAAACAAATGGCTCTGGCCTGCAAGGCTTCTGGGAGAAACGTTACCGATGTGCAGCTGCTTTTAGCGACGAAAACGGTGCCGCTTGAGAAGTTACAGATCGCTGTGCAGGCAGGTGAACAGCTGTTTGGAGAAAACAAGGTGCAGGAACTGCGAGATAAATATCCTCTTATGGAGCAGTCCAAAGCGGTGGAATGGCATTTTATCGGACATCTGCAGACGAATAAAGTAAAGGAGGTTATTAAGTATGTGACCATGATCCATTCGGTGGATCGTCTGAAGCTCGGGCAGGTCTTACATGACCAGCTTGTCAAAGAACAGCGCACAATGGACATTCTAGTACAAATCAATACGTCCTATGAAGAAAGTAAATTCGGTGCTTCTCCAGAGCAAGCAGTGGAGCTCGTTGAACAATTGTCTCAATTTGAAACGCTGCATGTAAAAGGGTTAATGACGATTGGGAAACTCCATGCATCAGCTGAAGAGACCCGTCAATGTTTTCGGTTGTTGAAACAGCTCAGTATACAGATTAGAGAGAGAAACATCCCGCGTGTCGACATGGGAATGTTATCGATGGGCATGTCGGGTGATTTCAGTATGGCGATTGAAGAGGGAGCGACCATCGTTCGTGTGGGAACCAATGTATTTGGCCCACGTTATCTGCCCGATGAATACTACTGGAACGAACATACAAAGATAGAAGATTAGTTGAGGGGCAGGGGTTTACATTGAAAAAAGCATCTTATAGGATTCGTGGGCGCGATTTGATATCGCCAGTGACTGCGGCTTTAATTTCTGTCATTGTCAATTATGGAGGGACCTTCATTCTTGTGTTTCAAGCGGCTAAAGCAGCAGGGTTAAGCCCGGAAATGACCGCTTCCTGGATATGGTCCATATCGATAGGGGTCGGGATCACGGGGATTTGGCTTAGTTACCGCTATAAAGAACCTATCATTACAGCGTGGTCTACTCCAGCTGCAGCCTTCCTTGTCTCCATGCTGGCTGTAACTCCTTATTCTGAAGCCATAGGTGCTTATATGATATCCGCCGTTGGTTTTGTCATTTTGGGCATGTCTGGCTTGTTTGAACGGTTCGTCCGATTAATTCCGCCAGGGATCGCTTCTGGTTTACTTGCAGGAATTTTACTTCAGTTTGGTATCTCCGCGTTTGAAGGGGCCAAGGTCGAACCTGCACTGGTTATTCTATTGTTCACCGCCTATATCGTGTTAAAGCGGTTTACATCTCGCTATGCCATCGTTGGTATATTGGTTCTCGGCCTGATCTACCTGGTGATTATGGGGAAAACCGATTTCAGCTCCATTCAGCTCGCGGTCGCTTTACCCGTATTCACAGCTCCCGAATTTTCAATTCAGGCCCTGCTCGGTGTGGCTCTGCCGTTATTTATTATTACGCTGACGGGACAGTACATGCCAGGTATGCTGGTTCTTCGCAATGATGGTTTTCGAACGAGTGCCAACCCTATATTAACGGTAACCGGCCTGGGTTCACTTATCGCTGCACCATTCGGCTCACATGCATTTAACGTGGCAGCCATTACCGCAGCCATATGCACGGGGAAAGATGCGCATGAAGATGCATCCAAGCGTTATATAGCAGGCATTGCCTGCGGAGTCTTCTACATAACTGTCGGAATCTTTGGGGTAACCTTAGCAGCGTTATTTTTAATTCTTCCAGCAGCTTTTATCGCCACACTAGCAGGGCTGGCTTTGCTTGGAACGATCGGCGGCAGCCTGGCTAACGCTCTGGCGGACCCGAACGGACGGGAAACGGCATTGATTACATTTTTAGCAACAGCGGCTAATGTAACTTTGTTTGGCATCGGCGGTGCATTTTGGGGACTTGTGGCTGGAGTTATGGCGCATCTTCTCATTCATCATAAATTTGCAAAAAAACAACTTGGAACGAATGGTTAAGAAACCGGAAGGGATGATGATCAGGATGTTAAAACATATAGAGAGTCAAGATAAAGCTTTGGCAGCAGCAGCCCGTCACGAGCTTGCGAGACAGCGGGATACGATAGAACTCATTGCTTCGGAGAATTTTGTGAGCCAAGCCGTAATGGAGGCCACAGCCAGCGTATTAACCAATAAATACGCTGAGGGTTATTCGGGCAGAAGATATTATGGTGGATGCGAGCATGTTGATACGGTAGAGGATATTGCTAATCATCGCCTGAAACAACTATTCGGTGCTGAACATGCGAATGTGCAGCCGCATTCCGGTTCACAGGCGAATATGGCTGTATATCTTGCCTCAGTAGAGATGGGTGATACGATTCTTGGAATGAATCTTTCTCATGGCGGTCATCTGACACATGGAAATCTTGTTAATTTTTCAGGAAGATTTTATCACTTTGTTCCCTATGGTGTTGATCCAGAAACAGGTCTTATTGATTTTGACGAAGTTCGAAAACTGGCTCACAAACATCGTCCGCGAATGATCGTTGCAGGCGGAAGTGCATACCCGAGGCGTATTGATTTTGAACTTTTTGCTGAAATTGCTTCCGAGGTGGGAGCCTTACTTTTTGTAGATATGGCACACATCGCGGGCATTGTTGCAGCAGGATTACACCCTAACCCTGTACCGCACGCACATATTGTATCCACGACGACACATAAGACGCTGCGTGGTCCGCGCGGAGGTGCTATTTTGTGTAAAGAATCCTGGGCAAGGGCCATCGATAAAGCCGTTTTTCCGGGAACGCAGGGTGGTCCATTTATGCATATTATTGCGGGAAAGGCGGTCTCTTTTGGGGAAGCCATGCAATCTGATTTCACTGTTTATATGAGAAACGTTCTGAATAATGCCAAAGTAATGGCGGAAACGCTAATTAATGAAGGACTTTCTCTTGTTTCTGGAGGTACCGATAATCATCTCATTCTCGTTGATCTGCGCAGTGTTGGCCTTACGGGTAAAGACGCACAAATCATGCTGGATGAAGCAGGCATCACGGCAAACAAAAATTCGATTCCTCATGATACAGCAGGTCCGTTAGTTACAAGCGGTATTCGGTTCGGCACTCCGGCCATGACAACCAGAGGACTTGGCGCCGGGGAGATGAAAGAAATTGCCGAGCTGATCGCACTTGCATTTAAAAATCCAGCGAATACTAAAGTAAAGCAGCACATATCCGGTTGTGTGCGCGAGATCACATCACGATTTCCTCTGTACGAAGCAGGGGCCTCGTTCACCTCATAAATAGATACAGCCCGTCAGCATTGCAATCTTCTTATCGATTTTGCAATGCTGACGGGCTCTGTTCAATTGTTATAATACGGTCCGGGCAAATCGGGAGATGCCTTCTTCGATTCGTTCCTCATCTACTTTTGCAAAACCTAACACCCACCCCTTACGATCACTCTCCAGACAGTATCTGCTCAGCGGATAAACACAGACCCCCTGCCTGCGGGCGGCAGAGGTTATTGCTGTTTCATCACATGACGCATCTGCTTCAAGAAGAATATGTAAGCCGGTTTCTACTCCGCTTAATCTATAACGTGAACTAAGACCGGAAGAATGGATCGCTTTGGTCATGACCTCGTGTCTGCGGCGATAAATGTTACGAACCCTTCTCATATGGCGCATAAATTGCCCCCGCTCAATAAAATGATTCAGCGTTAACTGCTCCATGATGGGTAAATGGCGATAAGTCAGTTCATGAATCTGGGTAAGCCGCTCAATCGCTGCCTGAGGTCCTATAATTGCGGATAAACGTATACCGGGCGCAATCATTTTGGAGAAACTCATCATATAAAGCGTATTCTGAGGCAGCTGGCTGAACAGGGTAGGAATCGGGTCTCCACGGTATCTGAATTCGCTATCGTAATCGTCCTCGATAATCCACATTCCATGTTTTCCGGCTAACTGCATGAATTGCTGTCTGCGCGGCTCTGACATGATGATTCCCGTGGCGCATTGGTGCGAAGGAGTCACAAATACGAGCCTGGATTCGGGGTGGATGCGATCAACACATAGTCCCTGCTCATCAACAGGTACGGCATCGATCTGCATTTTGCGGTATTTCATGGTGGTCCAGGCAGCAGGAAAGCCCGGGTCCTCCACGGATACTCTGTCCCCTTCGCTCAGAAGTGCCTGAGTAATTAAATCAATGCTGTGCTGTGCGCCTGAAGTTAACAAAATCTGATCAGCTTCAATATGAATTCCTCGTTCTAGGGACAGGTAACGCTGAATCTGTTCTCGCAGCGGCAGGAAACCTCTGGCATCCCCATACGACCAGATATCAAGGTCGGGTTCAGCAGACACCTGCAAAAATGATTTTCTCCAGGATTGGGTGAACGTCTCATCGATATAAGGCTCGTGCGGGTTGAAATCTATGTCCACCTGCGGTGCATCTTGATCTCCAAACCAGCTCTGTAGTTTGGCAATGGATTCGTTTACTACGGGCAGTGCGGGAGGTACAGGCCCGGACGGCGGCTCCTCTTCTAAAGAACGGAGCACCTGGATCGAGCTGCTGACTCTTGTTCCACCGCGACGTGAGGTTACCGTATAACCCCGGCTGAATAATTCCTCATAAACGATCTGAATTGTAGACCGTGAAACACCGATCCGTCCGGCTAACTCACGTGACGGAAGAAGCAGTTCACCTGGTGGCCAGTTCCCGGTTGTAATGTTGTGAATAGCCTGGTCGAGCAGCTGCTGCCAGATCGGACGGTCATCATTTCGGTTCACTTTTAACATCATAACAACTCCGTTGTTGTTGAAATTATGGATTGCATAATACTTGAACATGATAAAATTTCGGGCGTTCCATTGTAGGGAATGTTATCATGACAACGGTTCAAACTGCAACGATAAATCGCGATTAATATATTAATTTGACTGTTCATCTTAAGTTCATATGAAGTTCGTGGGTAGTTCATTTTCATTTTCTATACTGAGTTAGGAAACAGCACAACATGACGATCACACAGCAGAATAGGAGAAGATGAAGATGAGAAAAAAAAGAACGTCTATAATCGCTATGACCTTGGTGCTGGCGATGTTAACTCCCACGGCTGTATATGCAGCCGAGATTCCGAGTAAATCAAGTTTGGCAATAACTCAAAAAGCCGTCACTGCAAAAACGAAAACATTGACCGAAAATTACGGTGTTACCAGTGTTCAATACGCGCTTATCGATGGAGGAAATATTGTTCTTTCCGGACAAACGGGTATGAATGATCCTGCGGAGAACGTGCCTCTCACGTCAGACACCATGTATGGCATCGGTTCAACCAGTAAAATGTTCCTGACAACCGCAGTTATGAAACTGGTCGACGAGGGCAAAGTGAAACTGGACGATCCTGTAGTGGGCTATATTCCTGAATTTAAAATGAAGGACAATCGCTATACTCAGATTACAGTACGCATGCTGCTGAATCATTCATCCGGACTGCTGGGCACATCCAGTAACAGTGCGATTCTATTTGAAGACCCGGATACATACGCACATGATACTTTATTGGAACAACTGGCATCACAGCATCTGAAAGCAGACCCGGGAGCTTATTCGGTCTACAGCAATGACGGGTTCTCTTTAGCCGAGATTCTGGTGGAGCGAGTCAGCGGCTTGAGTTTTACAGCGTTTATGCACCGTAATATTACAACACCTCTTGGCATGAATCATACCAAAACGCCACAAGATCCGTTAAATCTTCAACAAATGGCAGCGACGTACTCCGCCAAGAAGGAACAGCAGCCTTTGGAGACAACCAATATGATTGCTTCGGGCGGCATCTATTCCACAGCCGAAGATTTGGTGAAGCTGTCACAAGTATTTACGAACGAGAAGAATGGTGTTCTATCCAAAGAATCAGCGGAAGCTGCCGGACAGGAAGAATACAAGCGGGGAATGTGGCCGGAGGATGGAGATTCCTCTATTGCTTACGGACTTGGATGGGACAGCGTGAATCTGTTCCCTTTCAATCAATACGGGATCAAGGCATGGGCCAAAGGAGGCAATACGATTGCTTATCATTCTTCTCTAATTGTACTGCCTGAGCATAACATGGCCGCAGCCGTTACTTCTTCTGGAGGTTCCAGTTCAACGAATCAACTGATTGCATCAGAGCTGTTACTCCGTGCGCTGGAAGAAAAGAAGCTGATTCCTGAGCGTAAACCGGAGAAGTCACACGGGATTCCCGTGAAAGCGGAAATGCCGAAGGAAGAGATGGATCATTCGGGAATTTATGGCGGCGGTGCCAACATGCTGCTGAAACTGGATGTGCAGGAGAACGGACAGCTCACGACGACGATGTTGGGCGTTCCAAACAGCCCGAAACAGACGTACATCTACACTGCGGATGGTTCGTTTGTGAATGAAGCAGGTACGGAGAAAGTGAAGTTTGTTCAAGAGAGTAACGGAAATACGTATCTTTGGACACGTTCATATCAATCGGTGCCTGGACTCGGGCAGCTGGCTTCCTCGGAATACAAGGCAGAGAAGCTGGAAGCTAATCCTTTGTCGGAAGAGACCGCAGCTGCGTGGCAGGCAAGAGTGGGCAAAGCGTATGTGCTCGTGAATGAGAAACATACCTCGACTCTATATAATACGGCCATGCCGCTTATTCCAATTCAATTGCCCAGTGAGCTGCCAGGTTATATTTACACAAATGCCATCACGGATGCGGACCAGGCTGTGAATCACCTGCAAATCCCTGGTGTCGCAGGACGGGACACGATGGAATTCAACTTTTATGAACAAGATGGTGTGGAGTATGTGTCTCAAGGAGGCAATGTATATGCCAGCCAGGACATCATTAAACCGATCTATGCAGGTCAGCAATCGAAGACGACGATTCAGTCGAATGGTTACGCCAAATGGTACTCCATCCCGTCTTCTGCTGGAGGGAAAGAAATGAACGTGAACGTGCCGTCAAATGCCTCATTTGTTGTCTACGACCAGTACGGTGTCAGCCTGAATCACAGCCTAGTCAGTGGTCAAACGACAATGATACTCCCGGAGAAAGGCAGTATCGTATTTGCTGGTGAAGCGGGATCCACCTTTGAAATTACGTTAAAATAAACGCTTAAATTTCATTCAAAAACGATAGGAACTTTTCAAAAAAGAAACAGAATTTTTATGAAACATAAACACAGCTCATTAACGAGATCGCTCAAAGGTCGCATTTTGCGGCTTTTTTTGCGTATAATATTTCAAATTTTAAATTCAGGTTTCGCGAGCTTGGCCTCCAGGGTAAGTATAAGAGGACTTTTACAAGTTCATTGAAGAAATGCCATGGAAACAAAAGATGAAGGTGGGTAGAAAGAGCATTGATTGTTTAAGTGCTGAGAATAATAACTGGAGCAAGTTTGGAAACTTAAGTATGGCATGACGTCAAGACGAGGAGGACATATGAAGAATAACAGGATTACATTACTTATACTTACCATGCTGCTGCTTCTGGTGTCCGGTTTTACAGGTTGGACGGGAAGTGTGCAGGCACAATCGGACTCGGGCAAAACCTATGTGATCGGTACCGACATTACCTTTGCGCCGTTTGAATTTGAGGATATAAACGGTGATTTTGTCGGCATCGATATGGATATTCTGGCAGCCATCGCGAAGGATCAAAATTTTAAATATGAAATCAAAGCTTTAGGATTTAATGCTGCCGTCCAGGCGCTGGAATCGAACCAAGTGGATGGCGTTATAGCGGGCATGAGTATCACCGATGAGCGGAAGGCCAAATTCGACTTTTCGGATACTTATTTTGAATCAGGTGTCGTTATGGGCGTCAAAGCGAACAATGATTCCGTTAAAAGTTACGAGGATCTTCGCGGCAAAAAAGTAGCTGTGAAAACGGGGACGGAAGGATACCGTTTTGCTGAAGCGAACGCGTCCAAATACGGGTTCACCATCGTACCTTTTGATGAATCCGTGCAGATGTATGATGATGTAAAAACGGGGAATTCCGCCGCATGTTTCGATGATTATCCTGTGTTGAGATATGGGGAGAAGCAGAACAACGGACTGAAAGTTGTAACTGAACCAGAAGAAGGTGCACCCTACGGTTTTGCCGTCAGCAAAGGTAAAAATGAGGAGCTGCTGCAGAAGTTTAATGCAGGACTTGCCAACATCAAGGCAAGTGGCGAGTACCAGAGCATTCGAGACAAATATCTGGATGAAAATGCGGAGACTGCTGAAAGTCTGGGACGCTTCGAACTTATAGTCAAATCTCTACCAGCACTGCTGAAAGGGTTGGGCAAGACGCTTTGGTATACCCTTGTGTCGCTGTTCTTTGCCTTTATTCTCGGGTTGATCTTTGCCTTCATGAAAGTGGGACGTAATAAAATACTGCGCGGCATCGCTATGGTTTTCGTCGATTTTTTCCGAGGCATTCCGCTGCTGGTTCTCGCCTATTTCATATACTTCGGTGTTCCTCAAGCGTTTGGCTTTACGATGCCGCTGTTCCTTGCAGCAATTCTGACGCTGAGTTTAAATGCCGGAGCATATGTCACCGAGATTATCCGCGGAGGGATTCAATCGATTGACCGAGGACAGATGGAAGCAGCTCGTTCACTGGGTCTTCCATATCGTAAAGCCATGATGAAAATTGTCGTGCCACAGGCGATCCGTGTAATGATCCCGTCATTTATTAATCAGATGGTGATTACGCTGAAGGATACGTCAATCCTCTCTGTCATCGGGCTGGTTGAGCTTACACAGTCGGGTAAAATCATTATTGCCAGAACATTTGCTTCATTTGACATTTGGTTAACGGTTGCGGCAATGTATTTTATCGTCATTATTATACTGACAAGAATTGCTGATTATCTGGAGGTGAAGTTGCGCCGTGGGTAAAATTAAAGTAGAAGGTCTTAAAAAAAGCTTTGGATCGAATGAGGTACTGAAAGGCATCGACGTTGCGGTAAACGAAGGAGAAGTCGTATGTGTCATAGGCCCGTCCGGGTCGGGGAAAAGTACATTTCTGCGCTGCATCAATTGTCTGGAGGAGATTACGGCAGGTCACGTGATTGTCGATAATCAGGACTTGAACAGCAGAGATACCAATATTAACAAAGCCCGTGAAAACATCGGCATGGTATTTCAGCATTTCAATCTGTTTCCGCATTTTAGCGTACTTAAAAATATAATGTTTGCGCCAATGGAACTTGGCAAATTAAATCAAGCACAGGCACGAGAGACCGCTCTTCGTCTGCTGGATCGCGTCGGTCTGGCAGATAAAGCAGACAGTTTCCCAAGCCAGCTCTCCGGCGGACAGAAGCAGCGTGTAGCCATTGCACGTGCACTCGCGATGAACCCGGATGTCATGCTGTTCGATGAGCCGACATCGGCCCTTGACCCGGAGATGGTTGGAGAGGTGCTTGGTGTTATGAAGGACCTCGCCCGCGAAGGTATGACGATGATTATTGTTACGCATGAGATGGGCTTTGCCCGCGAAGTTGCGGATCGGGTTATTTTTATGGATGGCGGATATATCGTGGAAGAAGGTAATCCTGAGCAAATATTCGGCCAACCTCGGCATGAACGGACGATCAGTTTTTTGGAAAAGGTACTTTAACGACAAGCAAATATTTGGTGCAGCACAAAAAGCCGCGAACTGCGGTTTTTTTGTTTGGTACATTTAAGCTGAAGACACTATAATAGGTTTTCGGAACGCGGCGCAGGCATGAACATGCAGTATACTTATTTGAACAGAAGGAGAGTGTATCCATGATGGAAACGGTATCTGAAACGGAACAAATGCAATCCATTGAAGCCTTCCAATCGGTGATTCGCAAATCGGAGAACGCGCTGCAGAATATGACCGAGAAAGGGGCAAATACGTCTGTTCTTGAGAAAAGACTTCATGCTCTATGCGTGAGTCTGCATGTTCTGGAATATATCTGGAACAGGATACCTGAACAAGTATACAGTAGGCTGGAGATTACCGAGGCACGTCAGGTGATGAACAAACTTCTGGCATCGGTGGAGAAAATGATAGAAAAGACTGCAGCAGGAACACCTCAGCGCACCCTGCTCGAGAGAAGAATTCGAGCGTTTCAGCTCGCCGTGCAGGCGATGGATGAAGTTGGGCGCATTCTCTAAAACGCATACCCCCCAATTACGAACTTTCAAATTTATACTTGACAAGGACTGATTCAAAAGGTAGTCTTCATTTATGACAGTGGTCACTGACATTGGTAAAAGGAGAGCTTCATGTCCAATTCAATTAAACGGAGCACAAAAGAAAAGCTGATGTTAACGGCGATTGATCTGATCTCGGTAAAAGGATATAAAAGTGTTACAACGCAGGAGATTGCCTTAACCGCGGGCGTAAGTGAGAAAACTCTATTTCGCCACTTTGGTACGAAACAAAATTTGCTTGAGAGCGCATTCGATGAATATCATTATGCAGCAGAAATGACACGTCTTTTCGAAGAAAAACTGGTGTGGAATCTGCATTCAGATTTATTGCTGGTTAGCAGAACCTATCATGAAATTATGCATAAAAATCGCAAATTGTTTATGATCAGTCTGAAGGAAATGAATCATTTGCCGGATTTAAGAACACGAACGGTACGACATCCGCAGCAGTTGCTTGAGCTTTTAACCGGATATTTACAGACGATGTACGAGCAGGGAAAGGTGGTTCAGATCAACGCTGAAATACAGGCTTTTTCCTTCATGGCATTAAATTATGGATTGTTTATTAATCATATGGAGGATCATGTACATTTTCCGTGGATTTCTTTGGAAGATGTGATTGCCGAAAGTGTATGGACCTTTACTAGGGCTCTAACGCCCTAGTTTTTTTAAGCAAATGGATGTCAGTAAGTACTGACAGACAAAATGACAGTTCACTTGAAAAGAGGAAAAAACATGAAGCTTACAAAGAGCGTGGATACCCACGATACACCTTCAACAGGTAAAGAAACGGCACTGCTTCGCGTGCTGGTCTTTACACTTATCATTTCTGTAATGAACGGGATGATGTTTAATGTTGTTTTACCGGTCATAGGGGAACAATTTGAACGATCCGCTTCGGAGACGAGTTGGATCGTCACCGGATATTTAATCGTATACGCCGTCGCTACAGTCACATACGGAAAACTAACCGATCGATACAGCATTAAAAATCTAATCACTTTTGGACTCCTATTGTTAGGTTTAGGTTCCATTGTGGGCATTATTTCGACGTCCTACTTTATGATTATTCTGGCACGGCTCATTCAAGCCGCCGGAGCTGCTGTTATTCCAGCTCTTGCAATGATTATACCGGTTCGATATTTTCCACCGAACAAGCGTGGTCAGGCACTGGGTACTTCTGCGATCGGCATTGCCCTGGGATCTGCTCTAGGTCCCATCGCTGCCGGACTAATCTCCAGTGCACTTGACTGGAAGTTTTTATTTGCGATACCGCTGCTGTCACTGTTGACTCTGCCCTTCTATCGAAAGTATCTAAATCATGAAGAGGGAGTCTACGATAAGATGGACTATCTCGGAGGATTGCTGCTCGCGGGAAGCATTGGAGCCATGCTGCTTGCACTGACGAATTTGAATTGGTGGTACTTGCTTATGGGCATTGCCGTGTTGATCCTGTTTATCCTTCGGATTCTCCATGCAGCATCACCGTTTGTAGAGCCGGCTGTATTTCGCAACCGATCTTATACGTGGGGAATGTTAATCTCATTTATATTGGTGGCGTGTGGATTCAGCATTCCATTTATTATCCCGCAGCTGTTAACCCATGTGTATGATGCTTATCCGGCTCTGGCAGGTCTAACCATGCTGCCGTCTGCGCTGACTGCAGCACTACTGGGAAGGCGTGGAGGAAGATTGGCTGATAAGAAAGGAAATGCATATTTGATATATACGGCTTCGACGATGCTTGTTATCGGCTTTATAAGTCTATCGTTTGCAGCCGGCTTGGCTCTGTTTTATATTTCATCTTTTCTAATCTTGGCGGTTCTTGGTCAATCCTATATGCAAATTGCGCTTTCTAATACGATCGCACAGACGCTTTCCAAAGAACAGGTTGGCGTTGGCATGGGGCTGCTATCCATGTTCAATTTCATCGCGGCTTCAGTATCTACAACCGTTCTTAGCAAGGTCATCGACGGGGGAGCGCCGCAGCTGCATTTCAATCCTTTTATCAGCCTGTCATCTGCATTTGTATATAGTAATCTGTTTATTTTGCTTGCTGTATTGATTGTATTGATGACTTTTCTGTATCGGTGGCAGTTTGATCGTAAATCCCATGCGCAGGTGAATGAACCGGGCACTTGGGTCTGATGAAGCCCAAAGTGCATTCTCCATCCAATCATTTACATCCGTAGAATTGCAAAAATAAAAAAGAAGAGGTCTGTCTTCAATGACAGGCCTCTTTTACATGAATGGGTTCAGCTGAAACGGTACAGACGAACACCATGAGAGGGGACATCTGTACGTAATGTGTTCCCGTCCACTACTGCCGCTTGACCGCTCCATAATTCAGTACCCTGTTTTACAACTGAAGTGCTTGAACCGACAAGTTCAAGATTAAGTTCCACAGGAAGCATCTGCTGCTCGCCTACATTAAACACTGCCGCATAAGTTGATCCATCCGCATGTGCTGCGGTCCATACGATGAGATCTCCCTGACGCAGTAGTTCTTTTGCTCCGTAACTTTCACGATGCATGCGCAGAACCTCACGGTTCGTCAGTAAAGACAGCGTCCAGTCATCATTATCTCGCAGCTCGCCGCCAAAGATCAGAGGAGAACGGAAAATACTCCACAACGACATCATTGTCAACTGCTCATCCTTAGTGAACCTTGTCCAGCGGTCGGCTCCGTCCCCATCGACAGAGCGAATGCCAATATGGCCGAGCGGCAGCATATCGCAATCCGGCCAGCATCCTTCTTTAGGAATCCCCTGCCAAGTGCGGCACCTTTCGAACATGTCCCGCAGCAGCGGCCATTGATCCCAGAAATCATCGGTGACACGCCACATGTTAGCTTGTTCGGCGAAGAATTCAGCATATTCTACCGGAGCAGGACCCGGGGAAAGACTAAGAACCATGGGCCGCCCTGCACGCTTGATCGCCTTCGAGATCATCTCGATCTCCGGCTGATGTGTATCATATAATCTGGAGGCTGCGATATCATCCACTTTAACCAGGTCAACGCCCCATGAGGCATATAGATCAAAGAGCGAATCATAATAGGCCTGTGCCCCTTCTTTGTTGTGATCCACGCCATACATATCCGTATTCCACGGGCAGATGGAGTTGGTATGAGCGATCTCGCGAGCGGTCGCCTTGGAACCCAGCAGATCTGTACCTGCATGGACCGCCTGCCTTGGAACTCCGCGCATAATGTGAATGCCGAATTTCAGTCCAAGGCTGTGTACATAGTCAGCTAGAGGTTTAAATCCGCGGCCCCCTGCAGCTGAGGGAAAACGATTCTCGGCAGGCATGAGGCGAGAGTATTCATCCATAATAAGCGGAACAAAGGGACGGTATTGAGAGGATACGGCTAGAGGTTCATACCATTGAATGTCAACGGTGATGTAGTTCCAGCCGTATTCTTTCAGATGTGAAGCCATGTACTCGGCATTCCCGCGAATCTCTTCTTCAGTAACGGCAGCGCCGTAACAGTCCCAACTGTTCCAGCCGAGAGGGGGCGTTGGTGCCGCATGGGTATGGTTCATTTGAATGCTCCTTTACTGTAATTGATTTAAATTATTGCTCCAATTATATTCATCATAAGCAGGAGAAATATAATAATCTACAGTAATGTTGAACCTTCAATAGCAATATATTGCGGTAAGTCAATCAAAAAACAACCTGCGATATACAAGACTCTCACCGCCGCTTCGGAATTCTCCGGGTGTAAGTCCGGTTAAGCCCCGGAAAGCTTTGATAAAATAGCTGCCGCTCGAATATCCGACCTGCGCGGCAATTTGTTCAATGCTTCGTGTCGTTCCACGCAGCAATTCCATCGCTTTCTCGATCCGAACCCTTGTAAGATAAGCTCCTGGTGTGAGGCCTGTGGATGACGAAAATCTGCGAATGAAGTGATATTTGGACAAGGAAACATGCTCTGCAAGCTGGTCCATGCTGATCATGCTGGCATAATCGTTCTCTATGTACGCGGCGGCCAGTCGAATCTGTTCAGACCAGTTCTCACGATTATTCCTTGTCGTGGACTGCAGCCGGACCAGCTCAGTCATGAACTGATATACACTGGATGAAGCGATCAGCGAGTCCGTAATTCGTCCAGCAGCGGCATCCGTTACAATCATCCGAAGCAGTCGAATGGGAGCGGAGTCCATAGGAAGAAAAGGGATTTCGCCTGCCTCTCTGATGAACTGCTGCCAATGGGCCATAATGAGGTCGGGCCTGAATAACAGGAAAATGAAATGCCACGGTTCGGAAGCGGCAGGAGGATAATAATATCGATGGGGTCCCGGAATCTCCGCAAGAAAAGCCTGTCCCGAATGAATGCGGTATTTACGTTCCTTGATTTCATAAATGCCTTCGCCTGAAAAGGTATACTGAAATAACAGAAGAGGGCCGTCGGTACGTTCCATTCCGTCCCAGTGATATGACGAATCGGTGATCACATCACACCCTACGGCGTATAGCTTGCACAGTTCCAGTGCACGATCTTCAGCAAATCGGAACCCGTAGGTGCCTTTTGAAATATCCATAGATGTCCCCCTGATTCTGATCATACTTAGGTGTTCTTATCGTAGATTTGGGCATAAAATGGTATTATCCTAGCATGTTAATTTGAGGAATGCAAGCGTTTACTTCAGGATGTGAGCAAGTGGTTAGAATTGTGAAGTTTTAGGTTAGTATTCTGCATTCAGCGCATCCTGTGAACACGCTAGACTGATAGTGCAGCCTGCACTTTTGTAATATACTGTCCTTTTGGTAATACCGTCGATCTTAATGGTGCTGCAGCAAACCTTAACATATTTCGGTTGGAGGTATAAGATGAATTCGAATCAAATCTGGTTTGATTGCGCTGCATCGCAGTGGGAAGAAGCATTTCCGATTGGAAACGGCACCCTTGGAGGCATGATTTTTGGGAGAACTCATTTGGAGAGAGTACAGTTAAATGAAGACAGCTTGTGGTACGGTGGACCGATGGAGCGAAACAACCCTATGGCTATCCAATCATTGGATACGATCCGTGAACTGCTGTTTAACGGACAGATTCGTCAAGCAGAGGAGCTTGCACTTGCGTCGTTGGTAGGTGTTCCCGATGGGCAGAGGCACTATGAACCGCTTGGTGATTTTTATCTCGCCATGCATCATTCAGAAGAGGAAACAGCGGCATACCGGAGAAATCTTGACCTTGAACAGGGAATAGTTGAAGTCCAGTATACATCAGGCAAGACTACATATACTCGTCAATATTTCTCAAGTTATGTCGATCAGGTATTGACTGTTCGTTTATCTACCAGCAAGCCTGGCGAATTATCATTTACTGCCTTATTCGGGAGAGGTTCGGTGCTGAACTGGTCTCCGTTAACCGGTGCACTGCGGCATCCGGTTGGTTTTCAATCTTTGATCGATCGAATCGAGCAGCACAGCAATGGAGATGTGATTATCCGGGGAAGAAGCGGAGGAGAAGAAGGAGTCCGTTTCTGCTGTGCGATCCGGATCATGCATGAAGCAGGAGAGCTGCAGTATTCGAGTGGTCAACTGTCCCTGTCTCAGGGGGATGCGGCCACGGTACTGATTGCTGCATGTACGGATTTTCGCTATGCCATGGAAGAGCTGGAGACGGAATGCGTGCGGAGATTAGATGCAGCTTCAACCAAGTCATATGACGATCTGCTGCAGAATCACATATTAGATTATCAAACACTGTTCAAGAGAGTGGAGCTTCACCTGGAGGGCAAAGATAACGATACAAGCTGCATCGATCTACCGATGAATAAGCGTTTGGCAGAGCTTCAGGCAGGCGGTGATGATCCTGAACTGGTTAGTCTGTATTTCCAATTTGGACGATATCTGCTTATCTCCAGCAGTCGTCCAGGTTCGCTTCCTGCCAATCTGCAGGGCATATGGAACAAAGATATGCTTCCGGTATGGGACAGCAAGTACACCATTAATATCAATACGGAGATGAACTATTGGCCTGCAGAGAGCTGTAATCTACCGGAGTGTCATATTCCGCTATTTGATTTTATCGAAAGACTGCAGGCGCGCGGAAGGGAAACTGCGAGCAGGATGTATGGGTGCAGCGGATTCGTGGCGCATCATAATTCGGATATATGGGCTGATTCTGCACCTCAGGATGTATGTCTGACGTCCACTTTCTGGACCATGGGAGGCGCATGGTTGTCACTTCACTTGTGGGACCATTATGAATACGGCAGGGACAAGGTTTTTTTGAGAAAAGTGTATGAAACGATGAAAGAGGCAGCCTTGTTTATTCTGGACTTTCTAGTGGAAGACCCGGAAGGGAACCTTGCCATTTGTCCTTCTTCTTCACCAGAGAATATTTACATTTTGGATAATGGCGAGTCAGGAGCACTCTGTTATGGAGCATCGATGGATAACCAGATTATTCGAGAGCTGTTCACACGTTGTATCGAAAGTTCACAAATTCTGCAGCAGGATCAATTATTTGCATCACAGCTGCGCGAAGCGTTAACTCGTATTCCAGACATCGCTGTGGGAAAGCATGGACAGATTCAAGAGTGGAGCAGAGATTATGCTGAGCTTGAACCAGGCCACAGGCACATCTCACACCTGTTTGCACTTCATCCTGGATCACAGATCACCCCGAAATCGACTCCCGACCTGGCCAAGGCCGCCCGGATCACGCTGGATCGCAGACTTCAGCATGGCGGCGGTCATACGGGTTGGAGCCGGGCCTGGATTCTAAATATGTGGGCAAGATTGGAACAATCTGAACTGGCTTATGATAACGTAATAGAGCTGCTGCGTTCCTCAACACTGCCTAATTTATTCTGTGATCATCCCCCGTTTCAGATCGATGGTAACTTTGGAGGTACTGCGGGCATAGCTGAAATGCTGCTTCAGAGTCATGGCGGGGAGATTCGTTTACTCCCTGCGCTGCCCAAAGCATGGCCGAAAGGTTCGGTCCGGGGCTTGCGTGCCCGCGGCGGGTTCGAGATTGATATGGAGTGGTCCGGAGGGAAGCTGCTTCATGCCAGCATACGTGCAGGTGAGGCGGGTAAAATCAGTGTTTCTTATCAGGAGCAGCAGATGGAACTGGAGTTCCATAATGTTCACAACTCGATTGTTTTAGAAGGGAAGGACTGGACAGCAGCATCTGCAGCCAACTAAGCTGAAAATCATGCTTTTGTAAAACATAATCAGGATCAAACGACACGTCAGACTGTACTTGATTCATAATGATCTCATTAGCGAAACGTCCGGGTTTAGACTCGGTACGCTTTCGCTTTTTTTATATCTCCATCATGCCGGCTGTATTTTCGCGCAATAAATTTGGCGATTCGTGCAATGAATTTGCAAACTGCAGACTTTAGAATGGAAAGAATCCTGGTGAAAACAGCTGCAGATTTGTAAGCGGTTTCTAATTATAATTAGAGCATACCGTTTATTTGTTGATTTGTTCAACAACAGTACAGCACAGCATATGACTGTAGTTTAAACGGATTCTGCCTGAAGCTGATCAACTGCGGGCGGGATATTTTTCGTTATAAGGAAAGGGGAAGATAACATGTTAAAAGTATTGCTGGTCGATGACGAGATGTATATCCGCAAAGGGATGTACGAGCTGATTGATTGGCAGAGCCTGGGCATGGAGATTGCAGGGGAGGCCGAGAATGGACTGGAAGCGCTGAACAAGGCGGAATGTATGAATCCTGATATTATTATTACGGATATCCGAATGCCTATTCTGGATGGCTTAGATTTAATCCGTGCTGTAGAAAAGTCTCCTACTCTGGAGCCTGTTTTTATTATCATCAGCGGTTACCATGATTTCAAATATGCGCAGCAGGCGATAAGGTACGGTGTTCAGGATTATATACTCAAGCCGATTGATGACGAGGAAATGACTGCTACGCTGCAGAAAGCTGCTCATTCGATTCGAAACAAGCGAAAACATGCCTTTCTGGCAGAGGAACAAGCAAACCGTATTATGCTCAAAGACATGATTAAGGGTCAAGTGCGAACAGAGGATGAGATCCGTTATGCCGAAATGCTCGGTATTGACCGCGAGACGGCGTTGAAGATTGTGCTGTTTGAACTGCAGACAGGCTCGGAGCGGAGAAAAGTTACTGTGCAGCAGGTTAGTCATACGCTTCAAACCATAAAGGATGATCGTTTTGATGTATACGTTATTGAGGAACAGTTGAGCAGATTTGCCTTGATTCTTCTATGGAAGGAACCCTATCCGCAGCGCCAGATCGAAGACAAAATTCAATCAATTCAGAAAATACTAATGGAAAAGCTGGATGCAGATATAGGGCTGTATGCAGGTACAGTGGTAAATAACTTGTTCGATGCGCCTCGGTCTTATGCAGAAGCGGATGAGGCCTCGAGACATAAATTTGCTGAACCGGGAAGTATCGTACGTTATGTCGAAGTGAGGGATCGACCTTTATACGTATTCAACATTAATCAAGAAGAGGTTGACCCATTGATTCTCAGCCTGGAAGAACGAAATCGAGCGGCTTGTCATACCATTGTGGACGAAATGTTCAATACGTTCCATTCCCGACGTTTTTCGCCTCAGGCTGTCACGGGTTCTCTGCTGCGCTGTATTACGGGGATATTGTCTGTTGTTCATGAGATGGGAGGTACAGATGCAGGACTGCAGCAGCTTAAACTGTTGGCCGAACAAGATCAGGATGGCTGGAATCTGCGACTGCTGAAAGGAGCATTTTTGGAAGCACTGGAGGAAGCCGAGGAATATATTGCGCAGCTGCGGACGGAGCAGTCCAAAGGGGATATTAACAAAATCAAACGGTATATCGATTCCCATTACATGGAGAATATCAGTCTCAAAAGTATAGCGGCCCAGTTCTATATGAATCCGGTCTATCTTGGTCGACTATTCCGCAAAAGTTACAACCAGTATTTTAATGAGTACCTGCTCAATCTTCGGATTCAAGAGGCACAGAAGCTGCTCCGCCAGACGGATCTGCGAATGTATGAGGTAGCCGCCCGGATCGGTTTTCAGAATGCGGACTATTTCGTGACGCAGTTTGAGAAAATCGTGAACATGAGCCCGACTGCCTATCGTAATCTTCTGAAAGAGGATGGACAGCGGGGTGCCCAATGATAAGGTGGAATCTGAATTACATGAAACTTCGGGACAAGCTGCTGCTGATGTACGTTTTATCGGTGTTTATTCCGATTGTTGTGACAAACGTCGTTTTTTATCAAGTGACAACCGCTAACATCCGAAGCCAGAAAACACGGGACGCGGGTGTAGCTTTACAAAACTTGAAGAACGAGCTGCGCGTCACGATTGATCAGGGCGTCGGGTTATCTTATTCGCTCTATGTTGACCCCGTATTTAATGATACGTTATCCCGTTCGTTCGCCAGTCATTCGGAGTACATTCGTGCGTACAATTCATATCTCAGAGGAGAGTTCTCCGGCCAGCTTAGCCAGGGAATTCGTTGGTACCAAGTATATACGGATAATCCAACCATTTTGTCCTCGGGATACATCGAGCATTTAACCGAGGCCGTTCGCATGTCCAGCTGGTACAAGCAGCTGCAGGATACATCGGTACCTTACCCGACGCTGATCGCGACAGATCAGATGTTAAGTCTTGTACAGCGATTAAACAATATGGATACCGGCGGAGTTGAACAGCTGCTCAAGATTGACTTTAATATGGATCTGCTCAAAGAACAATTTCGCAACAGCGGGTTTGATGGCAAAGTGTATCTGGTCGATCCGGGAGGACACATCCGGTTTTCGAATGATCCGAAGTCAGCAGATGCGCCGATCGGAGAGGTGTACAGCAATTTAGAATTTCCGAACAAAACGATTCGGTTTGAACGTGTCTATTCCGGCATCAACTATTTGGAAGGCTGGTCGCTGCAAGGGGTGATGGATGAAGAGATTGTGCTTCAAGAGGTGCGTAAATCACGATCCTTTGTCGTCTGGCTGGCGTGTATCAACTTTGTGCTGCCTTCAATCATTATCGCGGCGATGTCCAGATCGATCCATGTCAGGCTGGTACGCATTCTGAAACATATGAAAAAAGTAAAAACTCAAAATTTTCAGACCATTCCTCCTGAAGATGCAAGGGATGAAATAGGCCAATTAACGACCGAATTCAACCGGATGACCGAGACCATTCGCAGCCTGATTGATGAGGTATACCTGGCAGATATTCAGAAAAAAGACCTGGAGCTTAAACAGCAGCAGGCTCAGCTTCATGCATTACATAGTCAGATTAATCCGCATTTTCTGTTTAACACGCTTGAATCCGTTCGGATGCGCAGCCTGATCAAAGGCGAGAAGGAAACCGCCAAAATTGTACACCACATGGCTAAAATGTTTCGCAAGTCCATCAGCTGGAACCAGCACGATGTAACCGTGAAAGAGGAACTGGAGCTGATTGAGAGCTTTTTGCAGATCCAGAAATACCGCTTTGGTGAAAAGCTGCAGGTGCATATTGAAGCAGACCCGACCGCTTTAAACTACCGGATTCCCAAAATGGTCATCCTGCCATTTGTGGAAAATGCCAGCATTCATGGCATTGAATCCACGCCAGGTGAAGGCATCATTCGACTGGTCGTGATAAAAGATGGTCAGGAGCTTCAAATCCGGCTGGAGGATAACGGGATCGGCATGTCGGATGCCAAGCTGCAGGAATTACTGCAATATATGGATCAAAATACGGACATGGGCGAGCATGTAGGAATGAAGAATGCCTACAGCCGTTTGAAACTATGTTACAAGGACCGCTTTTCTTTTTCGATCCAGACAGCAGAAGGCAGGGGGACTTGTATACAGATTCGGCTGCCGCTGGATGAAGACGAAATGATGGAAGGGAAATGATGGTCCGATATACTTTTTAAAGAACAATGTACAGTTTCGTGGGTAACTATGAAAGCGTTATCTTGATATATTGAGAGTGCTTACAGACACCGCTTAATTAAAAAGGGGGAAATAGAACACATGTTAAAACCGCTTTTGAAAACGACAGGACTAGCTGTATTACTGGCATCCCTTCTTGCTGGATGTACTTCAGGCAGCTCATCTCCAGGGGACTCTGCAGCAAAAGAAGATGATAACAGCCCTGTCACATTCTCGTATTATATGTTTTCTTCTGGCAAGAAGGACATTTTGGCAAGTGAAACAGCGATTGGTAAAGAGCTGCAGAAGCAGACGGGTGTGGACTTTAAAATGGAATATCTGGTTGGCGATAGCGCCACTAAGGCAGGGGTTATGATTGCCAGCGGCGACTATCCAGATGTTATCGCTTCCAGCGGAGAAATGTCCAAGCTGCTCGATGCCGGAGCTTACATTGCACTGGATGATCTGATTGAAAAATATGGTCCGAATATCAAAAAAGTATACGGACCTTACTTTGACAAAATGAGAAACCCGGAAGACGGAAAAATCTATGCACTCCCGTATACGGCCAATCAGGGCGAATATTCAGGCAGCCCTAACATTGGCGGAGGAGCTTTCTGGATTCAACGTTCTGTACTGAAGGAATTTAACTATCCTAAAATTACGACGCTGGATGAATATTTTGATCTGATCGAGGATTACAAAGAGAAGCACCCGAAGGTTGACGGAGCAGAGACCATCGGTTTTGTGTCCCTTGCTGGTGTAGCCAATAACTTCTTCACCCTGCAGAATCCGGCCATGCACCTTGCAGGATATCCTAACGACGGCGGCGTTATGGTAGATATGAAAACCCATGTCGCAAGAACGGTTTCGGGCACAGAGGAACAGAAACGCTGGATCAAAAAACTGAATGAAATTAACGCAAAAGGTTTACTAGATCCGGAATCATTCACGATGAACAAGGATCAGTATTTGGCCAAACTGACCTCGGGTCGGGTTCTCGGTTATTTTAACTACGCATGGCAGGTTGGAGATGCAACCAATAACCTCCTAGCGGCAGGCATTGACGAGAAGCGTTACGCACCTCTGCCAATCGTCTTTGACAAAAACATCAAGGATCAATACATTGATCCTCCCGGCTTCGTAAACAACTATGCAACCGGAATCAGCGTGAATGCGAAAGATCCGGAACGGATCATTAAGTATTTTGATAATTTGCTCAAAGAAGAGAATCAGATCCTCGTGCAATGGGGGATCAAGGATCAAACATACAGCGTAGATGAAAAGGGCCGCTTCTATTACGCCAATGATGAGCAGCGGAAGATGCATGACGATGTAGAACTGAGCCGCAAATTCGGCTTTGCTTATTTCGCCAATGACTGGCCGCGTTATGGTACAGAATCCACGCTGTCGGATGGGAACGCATACAGTCCAGGTAATCAGCCGGAAGTTGTCGCAGCAACCTATACCGAAGGAGATAAAAAACTCCTCGATGCTTATGGCGTCAAAACATTCAGCGAACTGTTCAACAAGCCGGAAGAGCGTCCATGGTTCCCGGCATGGTCCATTGCTCTTGAGCAGGGTTCACCTGAACAGGTATTCACCACCAAATCAGATGATATACAGCGCAAATATTTGCCTGAGATGATTCTGAGCGCGCCATCCAACTTCGACAATATTTGGAATGCTTACATGGCCGAATTCAGCAAGCTGGATAAAGCAGGTTACGAGAAAAAAATGACTGAAGTCATTCAAAATCGGGTTGCTGGCAAGTGGTGATGAGATCCAAAAAATATAAAATATAAAAATATAAAACAAACTGTTACGTGCGCTGGAGAAAAAGGGGAACAGCCCTCTATAACTACCTTTCTCCGCGCACGAATAACAGAAAAGGGAAAGGAGTATCTGCATCGTGGAGGAACCTAATGTACCCCTTCAATCGATTCCGCGGGCTTCCCGTCCAAAAGGTGATCGAGGAAACAGCTTCTACAGACGACTGCTGCAGCAGCGCAGCTTGGCATTTATGTGTATTCCTTTTGTAATTTGGGCGTTTGTATTTAAATATTTGCCGTTATGGGGCTGGACGATGGCGTTCCAGAACTTCAAACCGGCAAGAGCTTTCGCGGATCAGCAGTGGGTAGGAATGAAGCATTTCCAAACCCTGTTTGAAGATAATACGTTCTATCGGGTGCTGCGAAATACGCTGGTGATGAGTTCCATTAAGCTGGTACTCGGGTTTGTTACAGCTATTACGCTGGCACTTCTGTTAAACGAGCTGAAAAATATCGTTTTTAAACGTTTTGTACAAACGGTAAGTTACCTGCCTCACTTTATCTCTTGGGTTGTTGCATCAAGTATTGTGCTTACCGTACTTTCACCTGATGGTATCATCAACCTCATCCTTATGAAGCTGCACTTGATCGACAGTCCAGTGCTGTGGATGGGAAAAGGGGAGTATTTCTGGGGCATACTGGGAGCCACCGAAGTATGGAAAGATGTCGGCTGGAACACGATCATCTATCTGGCGGCTATTACAGCCATCGATCCTGCTCAGTATGAGGCAGCTGAGATCGACGGAGCCAGTCGTTTCAAACGCATGCTGTACATTACACTGCCAGGTTTGAAACCGGTTATCGTGATTTTGCTGATTATGAACATGGGAAGCATCCTCGAATCAGGATTCGAACCTCAATATTTGCTGGGCAACGGAATGAATATGGATTATTCAGAGAACCTGGATATCTTTGTATTGAAGTATGGTTTGGGAATGGGGAACTTCTCTTTAGGTACAGCGGCAGGGATTTTCAAAACTGTGGTCAGCTTCATCTTCCTCTTCACCGCCAACTATATCGCCAAAAAAATGGGAGAAAGCAGACTATTCTAAGAGGAGGCCTAGGCCATGCCAAAAGCAAAATCATCCCGCTTGCGGAACAGCAGTGCCGGGGACCGGGCGTTTGATGCCATCAATATCACTTTCATGATCTGTTTGATGATTGTTACGATTTATCCGTTTATTAATATGATTGCCGTTTCGCTGAATAATGCGAATGATGCGATTCGCGGAGGTATATATCTGTGGCCGCGAGAGTGGACACTGGATAACTACAAATACATCTTTGGGGAATCCGACATTTACCATGCCACGCTGATCTCGGCGCTCCGTACGATTATCGGAACGATCGTGTCTGTATTCTGTACGGCGATGCTTGCCTATACTCTCAGCAGGCAGGAATTTGTGCTTCGCAAGTTCGTGACGATGTTTTTTGTCTTCACGATGTACTTCAGCGGAGGATTGATTCCGGGTTATCTGTTGATCCGTGATCTCGGCATGATTGGCTCTTTCTGGGTCTATATCATTCCGGGTGTCATCGGTGTGTTCAATATGATTGTCATTCGTTCCTTTATAGAAGGTTTGCCTGAAGGCATCCTGGAGTCAGCCCGGATTGACGGAGCCGGGGAATTTACGACGTTTATTCGAGTAGTGCTGCCATTAACGATTCCAGCCATGGCTACCGTTTCACTTTTCGTGGCAGTCGGTCAGTGGAACTCCTGGTTTGACGTCTTCCTGTACAACTCTTCCAATAAGGAACTCAGCACGCTGCAGTATGAATTGATGAAGATTCTGCAAACTTCTACGACAGCGGCAACTTCATCAGCAAGTGATGTGTATCAGGCTGCCGAGAACAGCGGCGTATCCGTGACGCCGACTTCCATTCGAGCAACGATGACCATAATAGCGAGTGTGCCAATCCTGATGGTCTATCCGTTCCTGCAGAAATATTTTGTACAAGGTATGACTATTGGAGGCGTAAAGGGATAAGGCTTCATTCGAATCATACATGTTGGGAGATGAGCAATCGTGAATTCTTTGATCAAAAAATCACTATGTACGATGCTTGCAGCGTTGACAGCACTACCCTTGTTGTATGTTCCTGCCTCATCCAAAGTGATGGCAGCAAACGATGCTGTTATTAATGTAACTTCGCCCAAACAAGTGATTCGTGGTTTTGGCGGCATGACTCATTCCGGCTGGATTGGCGATCTTACACCGGCTGAGCGTGAGACGGCTTTTGGCAATGGGGATAATCAGCTTGGGTTCTCCGTGCTGCGAATTCCGATTGACGAGAACAAGAACAATTGGCAGCGGGAAGTGGATACGGCCAAAAAAGCTATTGAACACGGAGCGATTGTATTTGCATCTCCTTGGAATCCGCCAGCGGACATGACGGAATTGGTTACACTGGGGATCACTTCAGGCGGTGGTTCAACCTATGAAGCAGAAACCTCAACAACGCTGACGGATGCTGCAGTGGGCAGTACGTTTACCGGTTATACCGGATCGGGTTATGCTTCCTTCCAGAATGCAAGCGGTTCGGCAGTCCAATGGAATACGATCCTGATTGGCAGCACAGGTACCAAAAACATCAAGATTCGATATTCACTCCCATCAGGAACCAGTAATCTGGATGTCTACGTGAACGGTTCATTAGCACTTAGCGGCGTACCATTTGAAGCGACTGGAAGTGGAAACACATGGAAGGATAAGTCGATTCAGGTGCCGATGGTGAACGGTACAAGCACGTTAAAGCTGGTTACTACGGGAACGGGTGGCCCGAACATCGACAATATCAACGTCACTGCATATACGCAGGTTACCCAGGCCAAACGTCTTAAATATGACAAGTATGAAGCCTACGCTGAATATTTGAATGAATTTGATGCATTTATGAAAAATAATGGGGTTAACCTTTACGCGATTTCCGTACAGAACGAACCGGACTATGCACATGACTGGACCTGGTGGTCTCCAGAGGAAATGCTGCGTTTTATGAAAGAAAATGCAGGTTCCATCCATAATCGTGTAATTGCTCCTGAATCCTTCTCTTATGTGAAAACGATGTCAGACCCGCTTCTCAATGACCCGCAAGCGCTTGCGAATCTCGATATTCTCGGTGCACATACGTATGGTACGCAGTACAGCGATTTTCCGTATCCTTTATTTGAACAAAAGGGAGCGGGGAAAGAGCTTTGGATGACAGAAGTGTATTATCCAAATAGCGAAACCAATTCGGCAGATCGCTGGCCAGAAGCGCTCGGGGTAGCGGAACATATGTATAATGCGATGGTTGAAGGTAATTTTCAGACCTATGTTTGGTGGTACATCCGCAGACATTATGGTCCAATTAAAGAGGACGGGACGATTAGTAAACGGGGTTACAGTATGGCGCATTACTCGAAGTTTGTTCGTCCGGGTGATGTCAGAGTAGACGCAACCAAAAATCCGGCAAACGGAGTATATGTGTCAGCTTACAAAGGAGAGAACAACAAGGTTACCATTGTGGCGATTAACAAAAATACTTCAGCTGTGAATCAGCGATTCACTGTGCAGAATGGAACAGCTTCAGCCGTATCCTCCTGGGTAACAGACAGCACGCATAACCTGGCGGCTGGTTCTCCACTGCAGATTTCCGGCAGCGGATTTACGGCAGATCTTCCGGCCCAAAGTGTCACAACATTTGTCGTGCAGCCGTAAGAACTTATGAAATGAAGAAAAAGAATTAGATAAGAATAGAAGAACTACAATAAAACAAAAGTACAATAGAAGATAGAACTAAAGAACTAAAGAACTAAAGAACTAAAGAACAAATGCTTGAAAAGAAGAAAAGAGTATTAAAATAAACAGGCTGCCTAAGGGCAGCCTGTTTGTCATGGCAGCAGCTCGAGTATAAATCCATCGATCTCCTGTTCTGCTTCGCGCATCACTTCGACCACTTGGTCTGCATAATCACCAAGCGTTTCTCTGCATGCATCGAAAAAACTCCAGCGGATGGTCAGCGGCATCATCACTTCGCCTGTCAAGGCATCCCATAAAGCATCCAGATTGCGTCCATAATGTTCGTGCAGTCGAAGCTTGTCCTGCAGCAGCTGATGAAGTTCTTCGCGGTTATGAGGATCACGACCGTCAATCAGAATGATATTCATGCTTTCCTCCGTTATTTGATCTGATAAAACGTCTTATAATGATCTGTTGTTTGATAGATTAGGCCGTCACTCGAATATAAAATTCGGTCACTTCCCCGTTTGCCGCCGGTATAATGAATGTCTGCTTCATACCAGGTGCGTCCTTTTTTGCTTGGAAGAAGACCTTCGCGATTTCTGAATATATCACCGCCAATGCTCTTGCCAGGGGCCACCTTATGCAGGTTGCCCTCACTCGGTTCCCAGCCAAGAGCACGCGCTTCTTTTTTGGTAATATAATGGGGTGGAAGTTCGTGATGCTCCTTGATATAGTCGGCAACTTCCTGAAAACCCATCTCCTTCGAAACTTGGCCCGCATGAGAGCCGGTATCGGTCGTGATTGGCGTGGTGCAGCCTGCAAAAAGCAATGCAGAAAGCAGGATGAACAGGGGGTATAACCATTTTCTTAAATGCATGTTCTGATCTCCTTTTAATGATGACAATGCATTTAATGTTAATCTGTTTCTGGTTGTAAATCAATGTTCGCCATTAAACATCAAGTCTTATTATGGCTCGAAATTGGTTACAATCTGCTGGAGAGATGGCGAATCTGAGGTTTCCCGCCGATGCTTCCTATATTTCCCCGGTGAGATTCCTACAATTTTAGTGAAACTTCGAATGAAGTTGGCATAGTCACTGAATCCTGACTGGAAGCAGGCATCCGTAATGCTCATTCCTTCTGTCAGATGCTGTTTCGCCAGTTCGATGCGCCGACCTAAAATGTAGGAACGAAGAGTAAGTCCTGTATGTTTTTTGAACTGTCGACTGATGGAGGTGCTGTTCAGATAGAACTCCTCAGCCAGTTGGCCCAGTGTAATCTCTTGTGTAATGTTCAGTTCGATATATTCCATCGTTCTGCGAACCAATTCCGGCATGATATCTTGAGGTACAAAGGAATTCTGCTGGAACCACTGGTTGATGAGAACAAGCAGCTGAGCCATTGCCGCATTCGTGCGCACGTCTGCTCCGTACATATTACAATCCGCTGCTTCTTCAATCTGGCTGGTCCAGAACAGCAGCTGGTTTAACTGATCGTTATGCAGATGAATAATGCTGCTTATTCCTTCAGGCCTTTGATCAAAACAGGACAACAGATTCGTCCGTACAGTAGACAGCTGGCATAGATATGATTTTTTGAGGTTTATTGTGATCCGTTCATATTCAGTCTCATCCAGAATCAGCGTCCGGTGCATCTCTTCGGGAGAGATGACAAGTAAGTCTCCGCACTGCATGGGATAACAACGGTGATCCACATAGAAATGTACGCTGCCTTTCAGGAACAGATAGATTTCGTACGCATTATGACGATGATAACTGGTTTCGAGTTGGTATGTCGTTAAAGGATGACGGTACAGCAGCTCTGGCTGAATGGGGTCATAAAAGTAGTCAGAAGACATCTGGCGTAAGTACCTCCTGTCATTTCGCGCAATAAATCAAGCAAACAACGCAATGAAATTGGACTTAGATTCACTTAAAATGTAATCATCCTATCATGAAAACGTTTGTTTTGCAAACGCTTTCTATTTGGTGTGTTCAATTGTTATGATATCTCAGGTGAAGTTGAAGATATTAGGTAGTTCAATTCTATTTTCAGGAGGAAATGAAATGAATAACGATACGATGCCGCAGACCAACAAGCAAAAGGATGAGAACGGTTTGACCGTTCCTCGGGAATGTACATCAAAGGAAGTTGGCAAGATTCGTCCAAATGCTAATCCTTTAATGGCTCACAAATTCGGGGCCGATCCTTATGCGCTGGTGTATAATAACCGTGTTTATCTCTACATGACCAGTGACAAACTGGAATACGATGCGAACAAGATTCCTCAGAAAAACAGCTATCAGTCCATTAATAAAATAACGGTGATCTCTTCAGAGGATTTGATCAACTGGACGGATCACGGGGAGATCAAGGTTGCCGGTCCGGAAGGAGCGGCAACATGGGCTTCTCAATCCTGGGCTCCGGCAGCTGCCCATCGCAGCATCAACGGAGAGGACCGTTTTTATCTGTATTTTGCGAATAATGCCAGCGGCATTGGTGTCTTGAGTGCGCCAACACCGACAGGACCTTGGATTGATCCGATTGGTAAAGCGTTGGTCACTAGAGAAACACCGGGGGTAGAAGATGTAACCTGGTTATTTGATCCAGCCGTTCTAGTGGATGATGACGATCAGGCTTATCTCTACTTCGGAGGAGGCGTGCCTGAAGGCAAACCGGAAAGACCGGATACGGCACGAGTGATGCGGCTTGGGGAGGATATGGTCAGCGTTGAAGGCAGGGCCAAAGTAATTCCTGCACCTTTTATGTTTGAAAATTCAGGGATACATAAATATGATAATACGTACTACTACACCTATTGCTCAAATTTCTTCCAAGTGGAACGTGATGAAGACAGCCCGCCGCCTGGAGAGATCGCATACATGACAAGTTCGCAGCCGATGGGTCCATGGACGTATCAGGGAACGATCCTGAAGAATCCGGGTCACTTCTTTGGTATCGGTGGTAACAATCATCATGCCATTTTTCCACTGCATAATCAGTGGTATATTGCCTATCATGCGCAGACGCTCTGTCAAGCTATGGATATTCCTGAAGGGTATCGTTCTACACATCTGAACCGCGTAGAGTATGAGGAGACAAGTGGAAGGATGAAGGAAATTCATGCCGACTATGCAGGCGTAGATCAATTAAAGTCATTTTACCCGTATCAAACCGTTAGCGGTGCAGCGATGGGCTGGAGTGCAGGAGTAAGCACACGCCAACTAAGCCCGGCCGAGCATGGACAGTCTTCAGAGCAGGATGAAGTTGTCAGTCTCATGCGTGACGGAAGCTGGATTGCTCTCTCTTCTGTGGATTTTGGTGAACAAGGAGCGGCCAGTTTTACCTCATTGCTATGCAGTCAAGGTGGTGCAGGGATACTTGAACTTCGACTGGATCGTGAAGACGGAGAATTGATCGGAACTGTGCATATTCCGGCAGCAGCCGAAGGTAGGGAATGGATGGAAGGGTGGACTTCGATTACAGGTGCGGAGCGTGTGCATGATTTGTATCTTGTGCTGCAGTCACCAGACAGCAATTCGAGCAGCAGTCCGTGTATTCTGCTGCAGCAGTGGGCGTTTGAAAAAGCTTAGAATGATAAGTGTTTTTTACACAAGACCACGAACCGAATCTATATGAACTGATATCCCGCAAAAGCGGAAAAAAGAGGTGCTTTCAAACATGCATTCCAACCCGATTATATGGGCTGATTACCCTGATGTGGACGTCATTCGGGTAGAAGATACGTATTATATGGTGAGCACAACAATGCATATGATGCCTGGTTGTGTCATTCTACGTTCGTATGATCTGATGCAGTGGGAAACGGCTGCGTATGTGTATGACATTCTGGATAATACTCCGGCACAGCGGCTGGAGAATGGTGAACAGATCTATGGTAAGGGGATGTGGGCTGCTTCACTGCGTTATCATCAGGGGAAATTTTATGTCATCTTCGTGGCCAATGATACCCGTAAAACCTATCTGTACACATCTGAAACGATAACAGGGCCCTGGAGCAAACAGATTGTAGAGGGATTCTACCACGACTGCTCGCTGTTTTTTGATGACGACGAACGGGTTTATCTAGTGCATGGTAATCGAGAGATTCACCTAACTGAATTGAAACCGGATCTTTCGGGGCCTAGGCCGGATGGCAGACATCGGATCATAGTAACAGATCATCAGCCGCATTATCTTGGATATGAAGGTGCACATTTTTACAAAATTGAAGGAATTTATTATGTCTTCCTGATTCACATGACGAAGCAAGCAGGGCGAAGAACACAAGCATGTTACAGAGCGGATACGCTGGATAGTACATTTGTCGGTGGAGAAGTATTCAACGATGATATGGGATATTTTAATTCAGGAGTCGCTCAGGGCGGTATCGTGGATACGCCTGAGGGGAACTGGTACGCAGTGCTTTTCCAGGATCATGGGGCTGTGGGTCGGATTCCGGTGCTGGTACCGATGCGTTTTGAGGAAGGGTTACCGGTATTTGCGAAAGAAGCTCCGAAACAAATCGACATTGCCAGTACGAAGCCTGGACACCAATATAACCCGCTCGCTGCAAGCGACCGTTTTGAATACATGCTTGACGACCAGGGTAAGGTGCGCCTGCGAGATGTTTGGCAGTGGAATCATACGCCGCATGATGATCTGTGGTCTGTAACTGAAAAACCGGGGGTGTACCGGATTCGAACCGGTCAGCTCAGCCCGAACCTGACGTTTGCAGTAAACACACTGACACAGCGTGCGATGGGTCCGGCTTGTGAAGCTTCAGTAACGCTTGATGGCAGCCGCCTGAATAACGGGGATTATGCGGGTCTTTGTTTTCTGATAGGGACCTACGGTCTGATTGCATTGACCAAAGATGAAGGCCAATACTTTCTGGTTATGCAGGCCAGAGAAAGTCAAGATTCCAGTATTTTTGGCAATTTTATCGATCAGGAGCCTGCCGTAGAGCACGCTCGGATACCCGTGTCAGGGCCGATGGTGACACTGCAGGCTTCCGCAAATTTTGCAAATAATCAGGATGAATGCCGCTTTGCCTATAAGGACGGGGTGGAGTGGAAGAGTCTCGGGGTTCCTCATCATATGGTTTACAAGCTGGATCACTTTATGGGGTGCAGAATTGGATTGTTTCTGTTTTCTACAGAAACAATCGGAGGTTCAGCTGACTTTTCTAATTTCGATTATCATATTAAGCGGTAATTTTCTCTTCAGAGCTGTAAATAAAAGCTGCCGAGCGGCAGCTTTTTCGTACTCATCACAGATTAGATGTTGTACAATGATAACAATTCTGGTAAATAGAAAAGAAAAAGGATGCGTTCATTCAATCAAAATGGGGGCAGGTCACCATGCATAAGAGATGGATGTACAAAACAAGATGGACCATTATTATTTTTCTTACAGTCTGTATGCCTGTCGGACTGACGCAAGGGAACTCGGGGCAGTTGAACAGCTCCAACAATGAACAGCCGGGCCTTTCCTCCGAGGCTTATGACCCACCCATTAAAGTCTCTTTTGTCAGGGAAACAGGAGAAGATCTGCAGCGAATGATAGAGCAGCTGCCGGATGAGACATTAGTGGATAATCGCTGGACTCGGCTCTATGAAAGAGAACTGGGCATTCAGATTCGTTATGACTGGATCGCGACGGGCGACGTATACAATCAAAAGCTCGGGGTTTCCCTTGCTGCAGGACGCTTTCCCGATGTGGTCAAGGTCAACCCATATCAGCTTAGGCAGCTGAGTAATGCCAATTTGATTGAAGATTTGACCGAAGTATACCGGGATTTTGCCTCACCGCTGACCAAGAAAATTTTGGAGGCCGAAGGCAAAGGGGCATTTGATGCCGCTACGATTAACGGTAAGCTGATGGCAATTCCCGAATCCTCTTCCTCTATTGAGACAGCACAGTACTTGTGGATCAGAACGGATTGGCTGGATAAACTGGGGATGCAGGCACCTGAGACGATCGAAGATGTGTTGAAATTATCGGAAGCGTTTACATCGATGGACCCTGACGGAAATGGTAAACAGGACACCTATGGCTTGGCACTGACGAGTTATCTTTGGGACCCCGTTATGGGTGTTTCGGGATTTATGGCCGGATATGGTGCTTTCCCGAACATCTGGATCAAAAATCAAGAGGGAGAGCTCATTTACGGAGGGATACAGCCGGAAGTGCGCAAAGCGCTGCAGGTGCTGCAGACGATGTACTTGGAAGGGCAGCTTGATCCGGACTTTGCATACAAAAATGGAAGCAAGGAGTATCGTCTCATTCAGCAGGGGAAAATTGGAATGCTCTATGGCGAGCAGTGGACTCCTTTTGTTATACAATCCACCCGTGAACAGGATCCTGAAGCCGAATGGCAGGCTTTCCCTATTGCAGTTGAGGCAGGACGGAGCCTTGCTGTCCCGCTTCGTTCCAATACGGGACATTATTTTGCGGTGAGAAAAGGATTCGCCCACCCTGAAGTTGTCGTCAAGCTGATGAACTTGCATCTGGACAAGAACTGGGGACAGAACGCTGAATATGAAACGTATTATAATGATGACTCTCGCGCTGTGTGGATGCTGTCTCCGGTCACGCCTTTTCCTGGAACGAAAAATATGGATGCGTATAGAGACATTCGGGACGCAAGGGAGACGGGGGATTTCTCCGTACTGGAGAACGAAGCACTTGCCATTCACAAACGAATTGCAGCCTATGAATCCGAAGGTTTGCAGAGCGGATGGGGGTGGAAACAAACCTATGGTCCGACAGGAGCATTCAGCATTGCGGATCGTTATGAGGTGAACGGGCAGCTGCTTTATGATCAATTCACAGGCGGGATCACAGAAACGATGGTGGATCGACAGATCATCCTTCGGGATCTTCAGCTTGAAGCGTATATGAATATTATCCATGGATCGCCTATAGAAGACTTTGATCAATTTGTAAAGGATTGGCTTCAATTGGGCGGGGCCGAGATCACATCGGAGGTGAACGCATGGTATAGAACCAATGCATCACGGAATCACCAGGCGTTTGCCTTGTCCTATTAGGCAGGTATCTTTGATCTGAAATCAGGAGGGGAGAGCGTTGTTCAAGATACCGGCACAGTCGTGGTTCAACAGCATTTTTGCACGGCTGATAATGACCTACCTGGTTTTTGTCATACCTCTGATTCTTCTGGGGGTATATCTGTACCACTGGAGCTATGATACGGCAAGCGAGGAAATTTCCTTGTCTACAGAAAGGCGTCTGAGTCAATATGCCACAGAACTCAACAGGGAGATTGAGTGGATGGAGCTGCAGCAGTTTGATATTGCAGAGGACCGCAAGCTGAATCGGCTGGCGATCCTCTGGAACAACATGGACCAAATTGAAAAACGTGAAATATTAAATTATTTATCCGAGCGGTTAGCCGCTTTTAAAAACAGCAGTGCTTATATTAAGAACGTTTATGTACATATTCCTTCAGTCAACAAGAGTATTTCAGCAGTGCAGGGCATTGATGAGTACGATCAAGCTTCTTACGAATATTTCAGTTCGTCCATGCAGGAAGATGGCATTCGATTTACAGTAAAAGACGATGCGTTGAATCTGAGTGCTGTACGTGTAACAGGCAAACTAGGAGACACACCGCTGTTTGTCGTTCAGGTGGAGCTGGATAACGCTGCTTTTCAGAATGAGCTGTCACAGCTTAATCTCTATCCTGAGAGTGCCTCTCTTCTTGTTGAGGAGAGAACGGGGTTTGCTATTTTAGATCAGAACGAACGTAAAATCATTCTTGCTAACTATCGTGAATATAGTCAAAAGAACTCGCTCGACAGCTTTCGGGTAGGCGTGGAGGATACGACGTACCATGTGAATCAGCATCATATGGCGCCGCTCGGTTTATCCATTGCTACATATCTGCCTGAAAAGATGGTTACCAAACCTCTGAGCAAATTTTATAAATGGGCTTGGATTTTTGCAATTACATCCTTCATTGCGATTACAGCGTATCTCTACTCAACGTATAAACTGATTCACATTCCCCTGCTGCTGCTGGTCAAGAGGTTCAAAAAGATGGAAGGTGGTGTGCTGGATATTCCGATCGTACATCATCGTAAAGATGAATTCGGATTTCTGTACTCCCGTTTTAACCATATGATTGAGAATCTGCAGATGCTCATTGACCGTGATTTCAAAAAAACGATGATGATGCAGCGAGCTGAACTAAAACAGCTTCAATCGCAGATTAATCCACACTTTCTGTACAACAGTTTCTTTATTCTGAACTCGTTAGCGAGGACAGGAGAGACAGAGAGAATTGAACAATTCACCAATATGCTTGGGGAATATTTTCGCTTCATTACACGCAATGGAACAGATCATGTACCGCTCAAGGAAGAAGTGCATCATTCCCGTATTTATACTGAAATCCAGCAGCTGCGATTTTCCAGGCGAATCACAGTTGAATTTGGAGAGGTTCCACCTGAAATGGAGCAAATGCAGGTTCCACGGCTTATCATTCAACCGGTCATTGAAAATGCGTACGAGCACAGTCTGGAAAAGAATACGGCTGCCGGTCTGCTGCGAGTTCAATTCCAAAGGACATCATCCTGTGCAGAAATCATCGTGGAAGATAACGGGCAGGATCTTCAGACAGAAGATATTGAGAAGCTGCAGCATCTTCTGTACAATGATGCAGCGACGGAAGACATAACCGGATTAATGAATATCCATAGGCGTCTCGTTCTGACATATGGAGCGGGCAGCGGGCTTTATCTTTCACGAAGTGAGCTGCAGGGGTTAAAAGTTGTCATTCGAATCCAGTGGAAGGAAGGGGAACACGAATGTATCGACTGCTGATTGTTGATGATGAGGAGATCATTACGGATAGTTTGTATGAAACATTTGCGAGACACATGCCCGATCGTTTGGATGTATGTAAAGCATACTCCGCCGCAGAGGCACTTACCTGGATGCGAAGATCCAGAATTGATATTGTGCTGACTGACATTCGCATGCCCGGGATAAGCGGGCTGGAGCTGACGGAAGAGATTCAGAGCCGCTGGCCGCAGTGCCGTGTCATTTTTCTGACAGGACACAGTGATTTTGAATATGCGTACAAAGCTTTTCAGATGAACAATGTACGTTATCTGCTCAAAACGGAAGGGTACGATAAAGTAATGCACATGGTGGAGCAGGTCATGGAGGAGATCAGACAGAGTCATGATATGAACAATCTGGTAGAACAGCAGCGTGAGATTACCTCTCGCCTGACGGCTTTTAAACAGGATGAATACGTCCGGAAGCTTTTGCAGGAAGGTTTACCTGCTGGGTCATCTGCACAGATTCAGTCCGAGCCGTTGATCAAGGAGATGGGGTTGAAGGCTGATTCCCCAGTATATTTGGTGCTGGGGCGAAAACTGCACGAACCGGCAGAAGCCGGATCAGGATGTACTCAAAGTTCTGTGCGCATCATCGGAACATCATTATTAGGCGAACATGCAGCCTGCGCCAGCGCTGCCGATCACTACGGTGATGCGGTATGGCTGCTGCAGCCCAAAGAAGAACAAGGAGACGAAGATCAGCACTTTGCCAGATATATTGAAGGCACATTAGAGCTTGTGCAGGAATCGTGTCTTGCTTCACTCGGTGTGTCCGTTGCGTTTACATTCAGCGGTCGAGGGTGTGAATGGTCCCGAATTCCACAGCAATATGAGCGTTTGCGCTTACTGCAGTGGATGAAGATTGGTGACGGTGTGTCGATGGTGCTGACGGACAATTACGAGGAACTACAAGCGGGCATTCCAAAAGAAACTGCGCGCATCTCAAGTCGCGTGGAGGTTATGTCGGGCTTTTTAGAGACAGGACGGTTTCAATCCTTTTACGATATTTTCGAAGAGCTTACTGGTGAGCTTATGCAGCAGGATATGGCGATGGAACGGGCGATGGAGATGTATTATCACCTGGCCCTATCTCTGTATGCTGCCTTTAATCGGTGGGGGCTGAAGCAGAAAACGCCGGATCAGCGCAGCCTGCTTCATTTAAGCAATTTCCCCAGCATGAAAGATGCCGTTCAGTATCTGTATGCCGCGGCCGATGAACTGGTCAATTTCAAACGCTCAAATGAAGAGGAACGAGCCAATCTAGTCGTGCAAAGCTTATGCAATTACATTAAAAGCAATCTTGAAAAGGATCTTACGCTGGTTCGCCTGGCAGAACTGCATCATTTTAACCCTTCTTATCTGTCCAGATTTTTCAAACAGGAAATGGGCATAAATTTATCAGAGTTTATTGATGACAGCCGAATACGCAGAGCTAAGGAGCTGCTGTTAAACAACGAATTGATGGTTCGGGAAGTTGCGCTTCAAGTCGGTTATGAATCCGCCCATTCATTTACGCGGCTGTTCAAGAAACTGACCGGTATGACGCCTCAGGAGTATCGTGAGTCCTTACTTACCCGTTCCGCACAGCGGTAATCGGCAAAAAAAACGCAGAGGGCTGCTTCTGCGTTTCTTTGCTTTTTGTTTGTTATCTATTAATGAAATACACTGCGGGAAGATTTAGAAGCTGGGGCCGGTTTAGGCAGTATGAGCTTTTTGCCGACGATAGGCGTTAGGACTAGACCCGGCGTAAGCTTTGAATTTCTTGTAAAACCAATCGATATCACGGTACCCCACTTCCAACGCGATTTCGTATATTCGCAGGTTGGTGGACAGGAGGAGCTGTTTTGCTTTTTTCATTCGCTCTTGAAGCATGTAGTCATTAAAAGAAATGTTCTCTTCCATTTTAAATTTTTGTCCCAAATAGGCACAGTTAAAGTGCAGCATATCGGCAATTTTTTTCAGAGTAATCTCTTCATTTAAGTGATCTCTTACATACGCTTTTACAATCCGGATCACATGGCTGGAATCCAAAGCTTTGCCATTAAGCTGAATTGTTGGCTTAATGGCAGGGCTTTTTTTCATAGACACGGGCCCGAGTTTGTTCTGAAGTCCACGCAGACTTTGCAGCAGTGCAGCAGGTCTGACAGGGGAGGGTAGATAATCATTCACCTGATACGTCATGGCTTTGCGAACCAGTCTGAATTGATCTCTTCCACCGAGCAGGAGGATGGGGATATCACTCGTTTTTCGAATGTGGTGACACAACCATAATCCAGCAGTATCGTATCGCTCCGTGTGCACAACGACAACGCTGAAGTCTCGATTAGACAATGCATGGAGAGCATCGCTTGAAGTAGAGACTGAATCTGTGATTGTAAGAGGGAATTTGTTGTCTTCGAGCAGCTGTCTTAGCTCTTTACACAGACGGCGGCTGTAATCTACAAGTAAAATATTGTACACGAAACATGACCTCACCTTCTCCTGATATTCCGATCAACTGTTCAACTGAAATAAGGCTTAATTTCATTATGGGAAGAAAAGAAAGCGCATACAATGTGCATTATTTTGCAGAGAGTGCATTTCTTTACCAATTGTTTGTGAAATCATCTATATTCCTGTTCAAACCGGCACGATCTATAATTTGTCGGGGTAAACACCTGTATTTAAGCAGGTTGTTTGCGCTTACATTTGGAGGATACACTTTGAGGGCACACGACAATCAGGGGGGAAGACAATGAAGAAAAACAAGTTTATGCTGCTCAGTCTGATATTTGCAGCCATGTTGTTGATCAACGCCTGCAGCTCTGCACCTGCTGCCGAGCCTGCACCGGAAAAACCCGCACCACAGGAAGAGCAGGCACCGGCTGAAACGGAGCCAAAGAATGAAAATTCTACGCCTGAGATGGATTTCGACATGGGCGGCAGAACGATTAAAGTGGTAGCTTGGTGGGATATGCAGATTACAGATAACAACCCGGACAATATTAAACGTATCGAAAACCTGGAAGCTCTGAAGAAAAAACATAACTTCAACATTGAATACGTATCCATTGATTTTGGTGAGTATCAGGAGAAAGTTGTTGCCTCCCTGATGGCAGGTGAACCGCTGGGCGACTTTGTAAGACTGGGTAAAAACTACGCGATACCAGCACTGACCAAACAGGATCTGTTGTGGCCAGTAGATGATTATATCAAGAACGACAAGGTATTCAACCAAAAAACAACCAAAGAATACATGCAGTATGAGGGCAAAGGTTATGGTTTCACAGAAGATAAATCTTCCTTCATTAATGGCATATTCTACAACCGTACACTTATGCAGGAGCTTGGACTGAAGCCGCTGCAGGAATACGTGGATGCTGATGAATGGAATTGGGATAATTTCCTGGCTGTTGCCAAACAGGCCAACAAGGATCGTAATAATGATGGCAAGCTGGATACATGGGGACTTGCTCAAACGGGCCTCCTCGAACCGATCCTGTATTCTAACGAAGCTTCCCTGACGAAAGAGGATAAACAGAACCTCGAAGACCCAAAAACAAAAGAAGCACTCAACTTCTTGAACAAATTGGCTACAGAGAAAGTGGGCAGACCGACAGAAGGCGGTGACTGGACTGAACCAGCTACTTTCTTCCGTCAAGGAAATACACTGATGTATTCTGGCGCGATGTATGAAATCGAAGGCATCAAAACAGATATGCCGGACTACGATATCGGCTTCCTGCCGTATCCAAAAGGGCCGAGCGCTTCAGCATATCACTCTGGTGAATCCCGCTACCAGGCAATCACAATTCCTAAAGCGGTAGAAAATCCGGAGCAGCTGATGTATATCTGGGAAAAAATCAATGAAATCGATTCGATTTATGATTATCCGGAACAATCCACTTTGGAGAGACACTTGACGGATGAAGCAGATATCAACAACGCCAGAGAGGTGGCAGCTGGAATGCTTGTGCTCGATCACAACACCTTCCCGTCACTGCCTTATTGGGATTTTGATGGAGAGCTGAAAGAAGGCGTTTCCGTATCTACGCTGATCGAGAAATACAAGGCTCCTTTCCAGGCCGCAATCGATGAGGTATACAAATAAGCACTACTTCATACGGGCAGAACGCGCGAGCAGTTGGTGCGGTCTGCCCGGGTAGGGCGTGTCTGAAAAATCCGAAGGAAGCAGGTTTTGTCGGATTTTCGTTCCAAGCAAGGAAGTTTTCCGCAGGCGTGCCGGGGCACGTCAAGGGAAAGTGACGCAGCAGGGGGCGAAAAGACGGTAAAAGATGCACTTCAGCGAGTTTTAAGACACGCCCTAGTCAATCGTTCATTTGTCGATACGCTTACAGGAAAGGGGATACTTTCAAACATGCGGTCACGTAAGAAAAAGGGACTGATTCTGGTACTTGTTCTGGCTTTGGTGTTCTCGATCATCGTGATCTATCCATCAAAGAATCAGAGCCCCGGGATAGTACATGCACTTGAGGATTTTGAAGCTGTATCGGGCACCAGGGATTCACGAAGCTATGAAAATTATCAGGATAAGTATGCAAGCACTGCCAAACCGGATACAACCGTGAGGGTTGAAGGTGAAGCTTACACCCAGGCGGAAAATGGAGAGTTCGAGGTCGTAAAGGGATATGCGGGGCTGGATGGCAGTGCTGTCATTACACCCGAATCCGGAACCATTCGTTGGGATGTCCCCGTTCAAGTGAGTGGTTTATATAACGTTCGCGTTCATTATTTTCCTGTCGAAGGAAAAAGCTCGGGTATCGAGCGCAAGCTGGAGTTAAACGGGGAGGTTCCTTTCAGAGAAGCAGATGTACTTCTATTCGACAGGGTATGGGGGAATCGCGAAGATCATGTGCGTCAGGACGATCGAGGTAATGATCTCAGGCCAAGACAGGTAGAAAAACCTGAATGGCAGCTTGCTTCGTTTCGAGACAGTGCCGGGTATTTCGAGGAACCGTTCCAGTTTTATTTTGAAAAGGGCACCCAGCAATTATCTCTGACCTCTCTGAGAGAGAGTATGGCGATTGATTATATTGAATTGTATCAGGAAGAGGCTGTTCCTGCGTATGCGGAACTGAAGAAAACCTATGATTCATTAGGTTTAAAGCCAGCGAGTCCCGTGATGCTTAAAGTACAAGGGGAAGAAGCGGTAACCAAATCCTCTCCCACACTTGCGCCAATCTCGGATCGGTCCAGTCCATCACTTGAACCCTACGATGTATCCAAAATCAGGGTCAACGCGATCGGAGGCATGAACTGGAAGCTTCCGGGCGAGTGGGTGGAGTGGGAGGTTGATGTTCCGGAGGATGGACTATATCAGATTGCTCTTAAAGTGAAGCAGGATCAGCTTCGCGGCATTTATGCCACGCGCAGTCTCACAATTAATGGCAAAGCTCCGTTCGAAGAAATGAAACGCATTCGGTTCAACTACAGTCCGGCCTGGCAGACACAGGTACTTGGAAATGGTGGAGAAGAACCATATCTGTTTCATCTTGAGAAAGGCAAGCATCGCTTACGGATGACAGTCACACTGGGCGATATCGCCCCGTTACTGCGTACCGTTGAATCAAGCGTACTTGAATTGAATGAGATGTACCGCAAAATTTTGATGATTACCTCCAATAAACCTGATCCACTTCGGGATTATCAACTGGAGAAACGTATACCCGAGATGACGGAGGTTTTTGAAAAACAAGCCGTGATTCTTACTTCTGTAGCCGAGTATCTGGAAAAGGCAACTGGAGAACAGAGTGATAAGGTAGCCATTCTGCATGCGATGGTCGTGCAGCTGAAAGATATGGCAGCAAGGCCGGAAACGGTTCCGAAACGGCTGGATACATTTAAAATCAACGTCGGCGGTCTCGGTACATGGATTCTGACCGTACGTGAGCAGCCGATTACGATGGATTACCTGATCGTTGCTCCACCAGGGCAGGAGCTGCCGAAAGCAGCGGCATCTGCCGTACAGCAGGTGAAGCACGAACTGGGTGCCTATGTCGCATCGTACACAGAAGATTATGACAGCATCGGAAATGTGGAGAAAAAGAAGGACGCCATTACCGTCTGGATCACAACAGGACGAGATCAGGCTCAGGTGCTCAAGGGCATGATTGACGATACGTTTACACCGGATACGGACGTATCCGTTCAGCTGCGTCTGGTGCCGCCGAATATTCTGCTGCCTGCGACACTTGCCGGGGAAGGACCGGATGTGGCCATGCAGATGGGCGAAGATATTCCTGTTAACTACGCGATGAGAAATGCAGCAGCGGATTTGAGCAAATTTCCGGATTTCAAAGATGTGGCATCCCGATTCCGTGCAAGCGGATTAACGCCGTATGAGTATAACGAGGGAGTATACGCACTCCCGGAGCAGCAGCATTTTCCAATGCTCTTTTACCGGAAAGATATTCTGAATGAATTAGGTCTGGAGCCGCCAAAAACATGGCAGGACGTGTATAATGCGATCGCAGTTCTGCAAAAGCATAATATGGAGTTCTACCTGCCTATTGAGGACACATTGAACAACGCAAACATGGTTCCTAATGCAACCTTTGCGATGCTTTTGTATCAGAATGACGGCAGATTCTATGCGGAAGACGGTAAAAAAAGTGCACTTGATTCAGAAATATCGATGGAAGCATTCAAACGATGGACGCAGTTTTATACCAATTATAAATTTCCGCTCAAAGCAGACTTCCCGAACCGTTTCCGTACAGGGGAGATGCCCATCGGGATTGCCGATTACACGACCTACAACATGCTGACGGTATTAGCACCGGAAATTCGCAACTTGTGGGACTTTACCATTGTACCCGGCACGCAGCTTCCGGACGGTTCCATCAGACATGAGGTAGCCAGTGCAACCAGTGCTGTAATGATGCTTGAGAATGCTGGCAATAAGGAAGCGGCATGGAAGTTCATGAAATGGTGGACAGATGAATCCACCCAGATTGAGTACGGACGGGAAATGGAAGGTCTGATGGGAGCGGCTGCCCGTTACCCGACAGCTAACATTGAAGCGTTAGAGCAGTTACCTTGGCCGGTGAAGGATTATCAAAACCTGAAGAAGCAGTGGGAATGGGTACAGGGCATCCCGCAGATGCCAGGGGGTTATTTTACAGGCCGACATCTGGATAATGCCTTCCGTAAAGTGGTTAACGCGAGTGAAAATCCGCGTGAAGCCCTGTCAGACTATGTACTTTATATTGACGATGAGATTGAACTGAAGCGCAAGGAATTTAATCTGGAATAAAGGAAAGGGAGGGTAACGGTTGCAAGCCAAAACATCCAAGACAGCCGCCGCTCCTGTCATGCATACACGCGAGGTCGGCTGGTGGTCCCTATTGAAAAGGAATCTGTATCTCAGCAGGCATTATTACGTATTGATGGCACCATTTATGCTGATCTTTTTCATGTTTACAGTCATTCCGGTCGGCATTTCGTTGGGCCTAAGCTTTTTTCACTTCAATATGCTGGAACTGCCTCGTTTTGTCGGTTGGCAGAACTACTCACGGTTGTTCCTGAACGATGATGTATTCCTGATCGCACTTAAAAACACACTGCTGTTTGCCGTGATCACCGGTCCGGTCAGTTACATCGCCTGTTTCCTGTTTGCCTGGATCATTAATGAACTGTCTCCTAAAGTCCGGGCAGTCATGACACTGGTGTTCTATGCACCATCCATATCAGGCAATGTGTTTTTTATCTGGCTGATCATCTTCTCTGGAGACAGCTACGGTTATATGAATGGTTTTCTGATGCGCCTCGGTGTAATTCTGGAGCCGATTCAATGGCTTGCCAATGAGAAGTATGTACTCGGCATCGTCATTCTGGTGCAGCTGTGGCTTAGCCTCGGTACCAGCTTTCTGGCCTTTATTGCGGGTCTGCAGACGATTGACCGTTCACTTGTGGAAGCAGGAACCGTAGACGGAATTAAAAACCGCTGGCAGGAGCTCTGGTACATCACACTGCCATCCATGCGGCCGCAGCTGATGTTTGGGGCAGTCATGCAGATTACAGCGTCGTTTGCTGTAGCTGAAATCTCGATTGCGCTGGCCGGATTCCCGAGTGTTAACTATGCAGCACATACGGTAGTCACGCATCTGATGGACTTTGGTACGATCCGCTTTGAAATGGGATATGCTTCAGCGATCGCAACGGTCCTGTTTGCTCTGATGCTTGGAACAAACGTGTTTACGCAAAAAATGCTGAGAAAGATAGGTGAATGACCATGACCAGCAAAGTACGTGCCATGTTCGGCATGCCAAAGAGACTTAATCGGTCATTTACCGTCAGTTTCATGCTGTTTGCGCTGCTGGCTGTGTTCGGATCATTTATGGTACTTCCGCTGATTTATGCGGTAAACAATGCCTTTAAGCCGCTGGATGAGCTGTTTATTTTCCCGCCACGCTTCTGGGTGAACAATCCGACAACGGAAAACTTTGCAGATTTGATTAACCTGATGGGTAATTCCTGGGTACCATTATCCCGCTATATCGCCAACACGCTGCTCATTACACTCGTGGGTACAGCAGGTCATATCCTGCTTGCTTCTGCAGCGGCGTACCCGCTGGCGAAATATCGTTTTCCAGGTTCCAAAATCTTGTTCACCATTGTTATTCTGTCCCTGATGTTCTCGCCGCACGTGACGGCGATTCCGAACTACATGGTCATGTCTTGGCTTGGCTGGATCAATACACATGCATCCATTATCGTGCCTTCGCTGGCCTTCTCACTTGGGTTGTTCCTGATGAAACAGTTCATGGAACAGATTCCTGATGCACTGCTGGAGGCAGCGAAGATTGATGGTGCGAACGAATATCGCATTTTCTGGAGCATCGTCATGCCAAATGTGAAGCCCGCGTGGCTTACGCTTATGATCCTGCAGTTCCCGGCGCTGTGGGGAACAGATGGTGGAAGTTTCATCTATAGTGAAAACCTTAAAACGCTGCATTATGCGCTCAGTCAGATTGTGCAGGGCGGGATTGCCAGGGCAGGGGTCGGTGCTGCAGTAGCACTGCTGCTTATGATCGTTCCGATTACACTGTTTGTGATCTCTCAGAGCAGTGTCATGCAGACGATGGCTACTTCGGGCATGAAAGAATAGAAAGGAGGCAGCAAAGTGCAGCAAAGCACACGGAAAAGCACATGGAAACATCGGAAATGGGTCATCATGGGCATGGTCTGCCTCCTGCTGTTCAGTTCAGCAGCACTGCCTGCAAGCGCAGACGGTGAAGCAGATGCCTATCATTATTCCTACTATGGAGATGCCGTTCCGGCTCCGGCTGCTTATGAAGCGTCGATGATTATTACAGGCAGGACGCTGAATATCAGCTCGTTCAAGGAACCTAGTGATATGCATGTTACACCAGACGAGCGTGTCTACGTACTTGATTCGGGCAATGGCCGGATTGTGGAGCTCGACCGTAACTTCAAGCTCGTGCGGACCATTGATTCCTTCAAAAACGCCGGTAAACAAGATCAGTTCAAAAACCCTCAGGGGTTGTTTGTAACGGAAAAAGGCGATTTGCTGGTCGCCGATTCGGAGAATCACCGGGTCGTGCATCTGGATGACAAGGGACAGCTCGTCAAGATCGTATCCGAACCGAAGTCCGACTTATTGAATGAAGACTTTCAATTCAAACCTATTCGGATTGTGATGGATAAAGGGGAACGAATCTACGTCATGGCCGCAGGGGTATTTGATGGATTTATGGAATTCAGCGCAGATGGCGAATTCTCATCTTTTATCGGCGCGAACCGGGTTCAGGTTGATCCGGTAGAGTATCTCTGGAAACGATTTGCTACCCGGGAACAGCGAAGCCAAATGGTGATGTTCACTCCTACCGAATTCACCAATCTGGATATGGACGAAGAAGGTTTCATCTATGCAACTAGCGGCGATCGCGGCAAAGACCCGATCAAAAAATTAAATGCCCAGGGAACGGACATTTTGCGTAGAGAAGGTTATGCAGCTCCTCAAGGTGATCTGCGCTATTCAACCGAAGGCGGAGCATCCCGGTTGATTGATGTGGACGTGGGTGACAGCGATATGTATTCTGTGCTGGACTCGAACAAAGGCCGTATTTTCACTTATAATGGCGACGGTTATCTGCTTCATATTTTTGGCGGCATCGGGAACCGAACGGGTATGTTCAATACCCCAGTCGCGCTTGAACGAGCGGGAGACCGGATGCTCGTGCTGGACAAAGCGCTTGGCGAGATTACCGTATTCGAGACGACAGAGTACGGACGTATTCTGCATGATGCAGTTCGCAGTTATTATAACGGGGAGGAAGATCAGTCTTCGCAGCTATTTGCGAAGGCAGCCGAGATGAACGCTAATCTGGAGTATGCCTATGCAGGTATCGGCAAAGCGCTGCTGCGCCAGAAGGAGTACGCCGAGTCTGCAGAATACTTCAAACAAAGTATGGAGCGTAAAGGGTATTCCAAAGCTTTTCTTCTGTACCGTAAAGAATTGATGCGTGAGCATTTTTCATGGGTGATGTCCGGTATATTCCTGGCTGCAGCGGCGTTCGTCACCGTCATCATCGTTCGCAGACAGAAAAGGAGGACAACGAATGCAGGCATCAAGTAAACAATTGTACCAATATCCGCTGCATCTGATTTTCCACCCATTCGACGGATATTGGGAATTGAAATATGAACGGAACCAAAAAACAACACTGCTGATCGCCTTGATGATTATGGTGCTGCTGATTGTCACTAAAATTTTGCAGGCGCAGTACAGCGGCTTTCTAATTAATTATAACAATCCCAAGTATCTGAACAGCCTGCTTGAGATGGTGTATGTGATCGTACCTGTACTGTTTTGGTGTGTTGCCAACTGGTCGCTCACAACACTGATGGATGGGGAAGGCAAGTTCTCGGAAATCTTCATGTCTACCTGTTTTGCGCTGGTACCGATGTTTTTGGTACATTTTCCGTGGATTTGGCTGAGTCTTGCTATTTCTGAACAGGAAACGGCATTTTATTACTTTTCCAACGCTATTGCGGTTTGCTGGACCATCTATCTGCTGTTTGTAGGCAATATGACTGTCCATCAGTACACACCAGCCAAAACGATTCTCACGATGCTGCTCACGCTTGTAGCTATGGCATTTATGGCATTTTTATGCTTGTTGTTCTTCAGCCTCGTGCAGCAGATTGTATCTTTTGTTTATACCATCTATCAGGAATTAGTGCTTCGGGGCTAGGAAGGAGGAAATCACAATGAAATATGCCGCAGCCAAAAAAATAACCGGAATACTGCTGGTGAGCAGTTTACTTCTAAGCGGTTGTCAGTTCTCGCCATCAACGGCGACTCGCGAGACGGCAGCAGATGTTAGTCAAGTGGAGACTCCTTCCCTGCCTCCCGGAGAAAAACTGAAATCTGCTTTTAGCGATACACGCATTCCCGGCATGATCGGCATCGCCCGAAATGACGCACTGCAGCTTTTCATCAACGAAGAGACTGCCGAGATTGCCATAGTTCACAGCCAGAGCGGACAAATCTGGCGCAGTAATCCAGCAGACCGCGAGAAGGATGGCGCTGCAGCCGGAATTAACAAGGATCTTTTGTCCTCCCAATCCAGACTCAGCTTCTTCAACAGTTCGGGTCAGAGCAGTATGGTGAATTCGTACACGGACAGCACTCGGCATAAGCAGGTGAGCTATGAAGCACTGCCAAGCGGTGTTCGGGTTCACTATCAATTCGGCAGCACCGAGCGTTCCATTGAAGATTTGCCCGTGAAGATTAGCAAGGAACGTTTTGAACAAAACCTGCTGGCAAAGCTCGATAAATCAGGCGAACGGGCGCTGAAAGTTGGATATGCGGAAGATAAGGATGAAGGGGTATACGTTCGGATTGACAAGGCGATGCAGGGACTCCAGCTGACCCGCGCGTTGAAAGCGTTTGAAGACGCAGGTTATACCGAAGAGGATCTTGCAAAGGATCATGCCGAACATGGAATTGAGCACGAACGAAGCGGGCCGCGCCTGTTTATGCTCACGATGGAGTATGAACTGGACGGCGATCAGCTGCGGGTGAGGGTTCCGGCGTCCGGCATTCATTTCCCGGAAGAATATCCAATTAACACGATATCTGTGCTGGAATATTTCGGAGCCGGAGGTTCCAAGGAAGAGGGAGCTATGCTGGTTCCGGACGGGTCAGGAGCGCTGATTCATTTTAACAACGGCAAATTACAGTACCCTTCCTACCAGCAGGATATTTACGGCCCGGATCTGACAATGAAGGTTCGGGAAGCAGGTTCGAACGAAAGTAAGGCAAGATTACCGGTCTTTGGAGTCATTCGTCCGGAGGGAGCGTTCCTCGGCATCATCGAGGAAGGGGATGCGGTGGCTGTGGTGAATGCCGATATTAGCGGTAAACTGAACAGCTACAATAACGTATATCCGAGCTTTTATGTCGTGAATAAAAGTGATATAACCCTTCAGTCCAGTGACATGGTTCGTACACTGCCGAAATTCCAGAATAAACCAACGTCATCCGACTTCGTTGTCCGTTACGCATTTGTGGGGGCGGAACAGGCTTCATATTCGGGTCTCGCTTCAGTGTACCGGGAGTATTTACAGCAGACAGGAGGACTCCCTGAACTGAAAGCTGGAAATGAACAGACAGGTATCCCGTTCTATCTGAAGCTGTTCGGAGGAATGGCAACCAGGCAGCATATGCTTGGCATACCGTATAACTCTACTGAGGCTCTCACGACATTTGAGGAGGGCAAAGCCATTCTATCCAAGCTCTCCGAGAAAAACGTATCTAACATTCAGCTTCGCTACGCTGGATGGTTCAACGACGGACTGCACCACAGATTACCGGATTCCATCAAAGTGGACGGCGTGATTGGCGGGAAAAAGGGTATGAAGGAATTCAGCGCTTACACAAGTGAAGCAGGAATCGGATTTTATCCTGATGTCGCCGTGCTGAACGTTCAGTCCAAAAAAGGATTCCGCCCTTCCAGTGAGGCTTCGCGGACTCTAACGCAGGAACCGGCTATCTTGTATCCGATGGACCCTGCATTGGAGCGTCGGGCGAAGGATTTAACAGCATCTTATGTCCTTTCACCTAACGAGATTACCGATGTGACAACAGGTATGCTGAAGGATATGAAAGCGCTGCAAGTGGAAGGTATATCGCTGAAAGATATGGCTGAACAATTAAACAGCGACATGAATCCTAAAAAATTACTGGATCGGACGCAGGCGCTGGAAACGATCCGTCAAGCTTTGGATCAGATCAAACAGCAAACCGGCTCCATCGTTGCTGAAGGCGGCAACGCTTATGCGCTTCCTTATGTTGCAGGACTTACCGATGCTCCGATGAGCAGCAGCAGATTCAAACTGGAGGATGAAGAAATTCCGTTCTTCCAACTGGTTGTACACGGCAGTGTGGCTTATACGGGTTCACCGTACAATTTGTCGACATATACCAATGCAAGGCAGTATGTGCTGAAACTGATTGAATATGGAGCAAGTCCTTATTTTGCCTGGTTTAATGCGCCTAACCATGTAGTGAAAGAAACGGATTACAACAATCTCTATGCTGCGAATTATGAGCAGTGGATTGATCTGGCTTCAGATATTTATAACGAAGTCAGCCAAGTAAACCAGCCGTTCACGGGTAAACCGATGATCTCTCATGAAACCTTGGCCGAAGGCGTATTCCGAACAATGTATGAAGGCGGAGGATATGTGATTGTCAATTACAACGACGCTCCTGTTAATGTAGAGAATCATACCGTAGAAGCCCTAAGTTATGTGACTGGTGGTGAGCAGCTCTGAAGACACTCCTGAAGTTCAAATGGGGAAGTCGTACGTATGCTCAGCAGAAAGCAATGTGGGGTGTCATCTACGTACTTCCGTGGCTTATTGGTTTTATACTGTTTTTCTTTGTTCCGCTGCTCGCATCGCTGCGCTACAGCATGAGCACGATTCAGGCTAATGCAGAGGGAATTGCCATTCAATTTACGGGACTCGCCAATTATATTCAGGCACTCACCGTTAATACAAGCTTTAACAGGGCACTAATTGAATCCATTACAGACGTGCTTGTCAACGTACCTCTTATTGTCATTTTCAGCTTATTCCTGGCAGTTATTCTGAATCAGAAATTCAGAGGCCGTGCCGTGGCAAGATCTATCTTTTTCCTGCCAGTCATTCTGGCATCCGGTGTCATTATGTCGCTCGAAAGCACAAGTTTGATTGAAGCTGTGAATCAGAGCAGCACAGGCGGAAGTGCTTTTGGCACATTGGAACTGGAAAGTCTGATGCTTAACGCAGGTGTAAGTGAATGGGTAGTTACGTATTTGAGCGGAGCAGTCGATCGCATATACCAGATTGTAAGCCAATCCGGTGTACAGATTCTGATCTTCCTGGCCGGTATACAAACGATCTCTCCGCAGCTGTATGAGGCTTCCAAGATGGAAGGCGCGACAGGATACGAAGCGTTCTGGAAAATTACATTTCCGATGGTCAGCCCGCTTATTTTTGTTAACGCGATCTACACCATCATTGATTCGTTTGCTAATAATGCAATGACGAAACTGATCCGTGATACGGGATTTGTCAAATTTGATTTTGGTCTCAGTTCTGCTATGGCCTGGGTGTATTTCGCGGCTATTGCTGTCATTCTTGTGATCGTATCCGTCATTTTCTCGAAACGAGTTTTCTATCAAGATTAGAAAGGAGGGCATTCCGCGTGACGACATCACGATTATTATCGTTAGAGCATTGGAAAAGCTGGCTGTGGTCTGTCATAAGGTTCGTTCTGATTACCGGACTATCCTTTGTTATTTTATTTCCTATATTTCAAAAAATCTCAACATCGATCAAAGCCAAAGGGGATCTATATTCAGCAGTAGTCGTATGGATTCCTCAGAACTTCTCGCTTGATAATTTCAAACAGGCAATCCAGGTTATGGACTACTGGGCAACCCTGTTCAATACGTTTGCGCTGTCATCAGTAACAACCATTCTGACGACAGCCTCCTGTGCACTTGCAGGCTATGGATTTGCCAGACTGAAGTTCAAGGGAAGCAATTGGCTGTTTGCCGGGGTCATTCTAACGATTCTTGTGCCGCCGACAACGATTCTAATTCCGGTATATCTGAATCTGAAAAGCTTTGATCTGATGGGACTCATGACACTCTTGTCCGGAAAACCGGTCAATCTGCTTAATACGTACTGGCCGTTTATTCTAACAGCCATTACAGCGAACTCACTTAAGGCAGGACTTTATATTTTTATTTTCCGACAGTTCTTTAGGGGGATTCCGAAAGAAGTAGAGGAGGCTGCTTATGTGGACGGAGCTGGCATAGGCCGCACATTCTCCCGCATCATGCTGCCTAATGCGATCCCGTCGATGGTAACGGTTATGCTGTTTTCATTCGTATGGCAGTGGAACGACAGCTTCTATACAACGACTTATCTGACTTCCAGTAAGGTCATGTCGACCCAGTTGTCCTCTCTTCCATACAATCTGGCGCAGCAGGTTACTGACGGTGCAGCTTCTCAGGCCGATCCTTTCTATCTAAGCATGATTCAGGATACAGGCATTCTGCTTGCAATTCTGCCGCTAATCATTATTTATCTTTTCGTACAGCGATATTTTGTTGAAAGTGTGGAGCGCACAGGTATCGTAGGTTAGAACAATGAGTGCAGCATAAAGATTGAAGATTGCAGTTTTTAAATCAATAAAAAAGTTTGGAGAAGAAAGGAGGCAGATATCGTGAATAGTTCAGCTGATACAAAGCAAGCCTACAGTGTCGGTGTAAATGGCTGCACATGGTGGACGCACAGGCGTATGCGTTACAGCCAGTATCTTCACTGGATATGGAATGGTTTGCGGGAGCGCGCTCCGACCCAGCCCTCCCGCTGGTCATATGCTGCTTGTCGTCCGCTTCCCACTGCAGTAATGTACACCAATTTATTCGATCAGGAGGAATAGCATTGAAAAAGATTATTACGTCTTGCAAGCTTTTACTCGTCTTGGCATTACTGATCACAATTGCTCCATGGGGAGGCAGCCGGGCTGAGGCTTGGGTAGGCATGCCTATGGGGAAACTTAAAGTCAGCGGCAAACATTTGGTGAACAGCAGCAATCAGCCTGTACTTCTAAATGGCTGGCATCAACCGTCCGGGGCATACTGGACCTATCAGGACAGCAACTATTATCTGAACCTTCACGGTAACAATCGTCATGCTGCAACACTGGCTTATCTGAAAGACATTACGGACACGTTTGCAGACACCAGCCCGAAATACGGCAGCAATCACGGCTGGAAGATGAATCAGGTACGTCTTTTCATCGATCGTCAGGACATGGGAGATGTGGCGGCAGGTACATACAACTTTGCGGGTGTGCAGACTGTGACGCAGAACGTCATCATTCCTTATATCCAGTACGCAAAAACCAAAGGTGTGTATGTGGTTCTGGGTCTGGACTTCACATTGAAGGATGATCAGGCAACAACAGCTTCAAATCTGCAAAAATTCAATCAAATCTGGGGTTATCTGGCCTCCCGTCCAGAGATTAAAAGTGCAGACAATGTACACTTTGAGCTGATTAACGAGCCGGTGAAATCTTTTGCCAATGGACACTGGGGCGGATATAACGGGGAAAATGATTTCGTAGATCACTGGAATGATCTTCGTAATTTCCAAAATTCAATGATTTCAACGATTCGTAATCAGGGCGCAGACAATGTAATCTGGGCGGCTGGTCTGGGTTACAATCAGTTCTACAGTCTGACAGCAAGTCATCCGCTGACTGACCCTCTGAACAACTACGGTTATGCTGTTCACTGGTACCCGGGTTATGGAGCGTATGACAACTTTAACATTTTACAAGATCAATGGAACACCAACGTCAAGGCTGCTGCTGACAAATATCCAATCAACATTACGGAAGTGACCTGGTTCAAGAACAAGCCGGGAGATTCCGCTTACTGGAACCTGTTTAATGGCAGTAACGAAGGTTTCGGAACGAACACCAAAACGATTTTCAATGCGGCAGGTAATGTCAGCATCGCGGCTCATATGAATGGTTTCATTCTGGAACCGGGTCCTCGCAGTTCGTTCGCTGATCCGACGGCAGGACTGAAGTGGGATGGAGATGCGTCACGCAGTGCGATGGGACGATTCCTGTTTAACTGGTATAACGAGCGTTCCCAGAATTATGGAAACGGCGGTAATCCGACCAATCCAACGAATCCAACTACAGGTCTGGTGTCTGGTGCGACTTACAAGATTACAGCCCGCCATTCCAATAAAGTCATTGATGTTCCGGGCGGAAAAAATGAAAACAACCTCCAGCTGCAGCAGTGGAGCGATCTGGGAGGCAACCCGCAGAAGTGGGTACTGACATCCATTGGAGGCGGCAGCTACACACTCACAAGTGTGAATTCGCCGGATAAAGTTATTGATATTCGCAACGGTACACAGACTAATGGCGAAGCAGTGCAGCTTATGGCTAATTTGAACACAACTGCACAGCATTTCAAGGTTAATGATCTTGGCAACGGGTATTACAGCATTATTAACGTAAACAGTAACAAAGCGATTGAAGTTGAGAACGCTTCCACATCTGATGGGGCCAAGCTCCAGCAGAACACGTATACAGGTGCGTCGAATCAGCAGTGGAAATTTGTTATGGTGAGTAATTAATGCGTTAATTTTATAATTTCTTAAATCCCCAACAACCTTTTTCGGTCATTTCATGACTGGGAAAGGTTGTTTTTTCGTCGTTTTATTTTCAGAACCTCATGAAGATTGGGCCAAGAGACATGCTCTATCTGCTATGACCCGCGAAGCTTCAACGTACATATTCGAAAAACAAGTATTGTATAACTGCAGGATGTAAATGTACCATAGGGAAGAAGTTGTACCTTCACCGAGGAGAAATGCCCATTGTATCATGAAATGACGGTCACACTACCGAGAAATGTAAGCGCTTGACTAGAAAAAGGGGGGAGTACATTGAAGCTCCTATGGTCCAAATTTTCACCGATGTTCCGCCGATTTCTGATTTCGTATGTCGTTATTCTCATGATTCCCCAGATTGCTGGGTACGCCTCTTACAGGGCGTCCATTGAAGCAGCCCGGACCAGTTCGATTGAGAACAGCTTGAAATCCCTGAATCTTGGCAAAGAAATCATTGAACGAAACCTGCTTCAGGTTGAAGCGTTCACCAGGCAGCTCGCCATCAATCAGGACCTGTACCGTTTGATTGCTGATCCCAAACCACTTGATGTCTATAATGTTTATGGCATCGGCAAAATGCAGCGCAGCTTGTCCATGTACAGCAGTACAAATGAATATTTATCTCACTTTTTTATTTTCATTCCCAACTATAACGTGATCATTACGCCTACCACGGTCTATTACAGGCCGGAGCATTATTATGCGGCCAATGCAATGGAGGGGATGAACTTTAAGCAGTGGAACGAGAACATTTTGAAGAAGCCGCATTTTAATGAAATTATTCCTCTTCAAAACTACAAACGGGAAATAAGCAGTAATGTACTTTCGAATGTACCAGCGATTACCTTTTTACAATCCCTGCCTCTGAACAGTTTCAATAAACCGCAGGCTACCATTGGTGTTCTGATTGATGAAGATGAGATGGCAAATCTGACGCAGCATATCGTAGATCAGTATGGCGGCTGGACATTAGTTAGAGATGCTGAAGGCCGAATCATCTTTTCACGCGGTATAGAACAGGCGGAAGCGCAGCGTTTGGCACAAAGTTACGAGGCAGATTCGAACGAGGTGCAGCGAGCAGAAGATGGACGATTGCTTCTATCTATCCATTCGGATCGAAACGGCTGGAGTTATATGGCAGGCATTCCTGAGAAGGCGTTGATGACCAAAGCGGATGGGATTAAACAAGTCACATTGGCCTTTACTTTAGCTACGCTGCTGGTTGGATTAGCCTTCGGACTTATACTTGCGTATCGAAACAGTGCACCGATCTATAAACTGCTGTCTGCTTTTCGTGAACAAATAAGTGAACCTTCTGATAAAAAGCGCAATGAGTATGATTTTCTGGCAAGCCATATTCACCATTTAATTGCCAATAATCAAACGCTGGAGAATGCGCTGAACGAGCAAATTCCATTACTGCGAGACGGATTCATCAAACGGCTGCTCACAGGTGAGTTCTATACACTACAAGAGCTGGAGGCGATTTCTTCGCAGACACATATTTTAATTCAGAACAGTCAGGGGATAACCGGTCTGCTGAAGGTAAACGGTTATGCCAGTCTGGATAGTGAGGAAACGATTCAAGAACTGAGTGTGGCGAAACTGATTATCAGACAGATCATCACGGAATGGAATGCGAATGTGCTGATGACGGACTGGGGCACAGACCAGATTGCTTTTATATGTCCGGTAACAGAGACGCCGCTGGACACAGCAGCACATCATTATGAGTCTGAACTTGGCAGACTGACAGAACTCATTTACAAGGACTACCGGATATCAACTACGATCGGTACCGGGGCTGTTTATGAAGTTTGGAATGATGTGGGACGTTCATTTGATGAGGCGAAACAGGCTGTGGAATATGCGATTCATATGGGAGCAGACCAACTTGTCAAATTCGAGGATACATTGAAGGAACATGAGATGTATTATTATCCGATTGAATCGGAACAGCGTCTGCTGAATACCATCAAAGCCGGAGAAATGGAAGAAGCTATTCGCATTCTGGATCAGCTGTTCGTACGGAATTTTGAAGAGCGGGAGCTTTCGTATGAGATGGTACAGCAGTTCATCATGGAACTGAAGGGAACGTATCTGAAGCTGGATGAGCCCAAAATGAAGCACAATGATTCTTTTAATGATGAATACAAAAGCGGCGTCGCGAGTATTCAGGTTACCGATTCCCTCACAGCATTACGCGGGAAATTCAAGTGGTTGACCGAAGAGATGTGTAAGGAAGTTTTAAGAAAAAGATCATCCACCCATGCCGACACCGTACAAGAAATTACCCGTTACATTGAAAATAATTATAGCGATGCGAATTTGACGATCTGCCGTATTTCCGAACATATGGGAAAATCCGAAAAATTCATCTCCCAGTTGTTCAAAGAGCACACCGGAGAGAATCTTTCCGATTATGTGGAACGGGTGAGAATTAATGCAGCGTCTGAGCTGCTCCTGGAGAGCGGCCAAACCATTGACGAGATTGCGCTTACGACCGGATACAACAGTGCACACTCATTCCGCAGAGCATTCAAGCGTGTACGCGGGATTTCACCGAGCGTATTTCGGAAGATGGATAATCAGAGCGGCTAATGTACGCTTCTGATTTAGTATCCATGCGTATAATGTACGCTCATTTCCGAGATGTACCTTTACGCTTCCCCGAAGTCAAACTTATGATATGAGCACAAAGAAAGCGCTACCAAAAAAAGGTGCGCTAACTTCAATCATAGGTATCTCTGACTGGGGGGATGATTCTGAGAACAGTAACAACAAGTGAACACAAGTCGGGTGTGAAGGAGCGCAGGCGATCAACATTACAGCATGCGCTGGCTAGAAGCTTCAGGAGGCATTGGCAGTTATATCTGCTCATTTTACCTCCGGTGGTGTACTTTATCATTTTCAAGTATGTACCGATGGTGAATACGGTTCTCGCATTCAAGGATTATAACGTCATCAAAGGAATCTGGGGCAGCCCATGGGCAGGCACCAAGTATTTTGATCTGCTTTTTCAGAATCCAGCGTTTATGATGTTAATCAAAAATACGCTGCTCATCTCATTCTACAGCCTGATTGTCGGTTTTCCGATCCCGATTCTGCTGGCGCTGGCTTTGAATGAAATTAAAAACATGAAGTTTAAGAAAACCGTGCAGATGGTAACCTACGCACCTTATTTCATATCTACGGTGGTTATGGTATCGATCATCATGCTGTTCCTCTCGCCGAGGCTGGGTATTGTGAATACCATTGCAGGCGCGCTGGGCTTTGAAGCGGTGAATTTCCTCGGCAATCCAGACATGTTCCGCTCGATCTATGTATTTTCCGACGTATGGCAGAGCATGGGATATTCCGCAGTAATCTACTTGGCCGCGCTTGCTGGCATTGATCCTTCATTGTATGAGGCTGCCAAAGTGGATGGAGCCAATCGGCTGCAGAAGATTATTAATGTGGATTTGCCGGGTTTGCTGCCGGCGGCTGTCATTATTTTGATTCTAAGCGTAGGAAATATTATGGCGGTGGGATTCGAGAAAATATATCTGCTGCAAAACCCTCTAAACTTGTCGGCTTCGGAAATTATCTCAACTTATGTGTACAAAATGGGACTGTTAAACGCCAATTACAGCTTTGCTACAGCGGTTGGTTTGTTCAATTCTGTCATTAATCTTATCTTATTGCTGACCGTCAATGCAGCAGCAAAACGGCTGTCCAACACAAGCTTATGGTAACCACACGGAGGGGAGGAGACTTGAAGGATGTCTAATTTACAATCACAGACCGGTCGTTCAGGAGCGAACAGAAACACTGTAATCAGAGAATCGCTTGGGGATCGTCTGTTTATTACAGCAATCTACATCATTCTGTCACTCGTGTTGGTTGCTGTGCTGTATCCATTGATTTACATCGTCAGTTCATCACTCAGCAGTCCATCAGCCGTTTCTTCAGGAAAAGTATGGCTCTGGCCGGTGGATCTATCCTTCGAAGGATACAAGGCCGTGCTGCGAAATGAACAAGTGCTGATGGGATACGCAAACTCGTTGTTTTATACTGCCTGCGGCACATTTATCAGTGTAGCGTTAACGATTATGATCGCCTATCCACTTTCCAAAAAGACTTTTGTCGGACGCAGTACATTGATGATCTTCATTACGTTCACGATGCTTTTTGCCGGTGGTTTGATTCCAACGTATCTGGTTGTTAAATCTCTTGGACTCATTGATACACGGTGGGCGCTTCTGGTTCCCAATGCGATCTGGGTATGGCAGGTCATTATTGCACGTACTTTCTTTCAAAATTCCATTCCGGATGAACTTTCAGAGGCGGCCGATATTGATGGCTGCAGTGATATCCGGTTTATCTTCAGTGTAATTCTGCCGCTTGCCAAGCCAATTGTGGCAGTGCTGTCGTTGATGTACGCAGTTGGTCAATGGAATGCCTATTTCGACGCACTGATTTACTTGAAATCGCAGTCGCTCTACCCGCTGCAGCTGATTTTGCGAAGTATTCTTATTCTGGGCAGCTCGGGCAATATGGATGCTTCCGAAATGATCAAGCAGCAGCAGATGGCTGAACTGATGAAATACTCCTTGATTGTCATGGCCAGCTTGCCGGTTCTGATCATCTATCCATTTGTACAGCGCTATTTCGTACAGGGTATGCTGATCGGTTCAGTCAAAGGATAAGTTCAATTACAACTTTCATGAGGGAGAGGATTTTATTGAGGAAAACAAGTGCATTGGTACTTGCATGTGTGCTGCTTCTTACGTTGGTACTGGCAGGCTGTTCGTCTTCTGATAAAGGGAACGGAGAGGTGGATGCGAACGGGAAAATCCCGATGAACGTATTTGTACATCAAGGATCAGACATGAATCTCGCTACCAATAAATTCACCAAGAAAATGGAGGAGAAATTCAATATCCAGTTCAACTGGACGACAGTTCCTTTTGATGGAGCAGCTGAAAAAAGACAGATATCCCTTGCTTCTGGCGACTACCCGGATCTATATCTGCTTATTCCATGGGTCGATCGCTTCTCACAGACAGACTTGTTGAAATTTGGTCAGCAGGGTGTGATCCTGCCGCTGAATGATCTGATTGATCAGCATGCGCCTAACATCAAGAAAGTGCTTGAAAGCAACGAGTACTACAAAGCGATGAATACCGCGCCTGACGGTAAAATCTATGGATTGACCGGGCTGAATGAATGTTTCCACTGCTCATATCCAAATAAAATGTGGGTGAATACGAAATGGATGGAGCAGCTGAATATCAAAGAGCCAACAACGACAGAAGAGTTTCGGGAAATGCTGAAAGCGTTTAAAACGAAAGATCCGAACGGCAACGGCAAAGCAGATGAAGTACCGCTGAGTGGTTCGACCGAAAACTTTGGTGTGCACATTATTCCGTATCTGATGAATGGTTTCATCTATAATGATGATCGGAATTACCTGATTCTGAATCAAGGAAAAGTTGAAACGGCTGCGAACAAGCCGGAATGGAAGGAAGGCCTTACGTATATCAAATCTTTATATGATGAAGGACTGATTGACCCGGGTGCTTTTACACAAAACGTAGGTGCCTTCAAGAAAATTGGAGACAATGCGGATGCGCAGCTTCTGGGTGCAGGCGCAGCAATGCATCCGTCCTTATTCGTAACGACTGCCGAAGGCTCACCTTATGGCAATGATTACAATCCGATTCCACCACTCAAAGGACCGAATGGCGAATATGCATCCTACAACTATCCGATTGATCCAGGAGCTACATTTGTCTTAACGAACAAAGCCAGTGAACAGACTCAGATTGCTGCAATCCAGATGCTGGACTACTTCTATACACAAGAAGGTGCAATGGCTTCATATCTGGGCGAAGAGGGCACAAGCTGGCGTAAACCGGAAGAGGGAGAAGTGGCGCTGAATGACCAAGTGAAACCGCTCTATAAAGCGATTCCGCTTCCATCCGGAGAAGAACCTCGTAATGATAGCTGGTCTGCGCTAAGCCAGTACAATCATCACCGGGCCTATCGCGATGCAGAAGTACAGGGAACAGATATCTATGCCAACGATGGGTATGAACGCCGCCTGTACGAAGCTACATTGTTGATGGAAGGCAAGGAACCTAAAGAGGTATTCCCGCATTGGGCATTGTGGGTTGATCCGTCCCTTGCGGATGAAACCAGCATGATGCAGACCAATATCAAGGACTATATCGACCAGAACGCACTGCAATTCGTCACAGGAGCAAAAAGTTTGGATAAAGACTGGGACGATTATGTGAAAGGACTGGAAGGGCTCAACATCAATCGTTATCTGGAAATTATGCAGTCCGCTTATGATGCATCATCCGTTTCATCCAAATAAAAAGGTAACAAAAGACAAGACGGACCTGACCCGCAGATAAGCGGTCTGGCCCGTCTTTTTTTATTGGATTTTCAAAAGTCCTTCGAATCTACCGACTCTATCGTACCTATCAAATCTAAAACCTAATACATCCGATAATTTCCGCTTAAGGCAAGCATCGTGAAGAAGTAAAGACAGTTATCATAATAACGACGTTTTCCTTGGCGAAGCGGTGTATTCCAGAACAATCGAACGAAATCATCAGCATGAGGGCCATCCGCTGCGAGTGAAGCCATCGCATTGGTTGCCAGCAAACCTACAGGATGCAGCGCAGGTTCGTCAAAAGGTTTACCCTCAATCGTATAACGGCGATAATCCGCTGGGTCGATGTCGCTAAAAAAGGCCTGAATCCGATTGGATTGTTCAACCTGCCACGGGTCCTTGCGAAACCATTCCCAGTCCAGTGCAATATTCGCAGCAACGCGATAGGCGTCGCTGTAAAAATGCCTGAAATCACCATGAGGCTGCACCGGGGCAGGCGTGCCGTCATAATTCGCGTATTCAGGCGAAAGCCCGGTTACCGGATGACAGGCTGTACGCAGATAAGCCCGGCTTGCTTCGGCAGCTTCTTTCCAAAAAGATCGATCTTCTTCATTCGCGTATGCAGCAAACAGTTCGTAAAAATGGGGGAGGTGATAGGAAGGATCACTAAAAGGAGTCTCGGGAATGAACTTGATCAATTTATTGCTCGGTTCCCACATGGGATTACCTTCCCCTTGTTCGCCTTGATGCACACAGGCATGAAGGATCTTTCGAGCTTGAGATTTATAGTTATAGGGAGCAGGTCCATCTCCCCAGCGATTGGATGCAAAAAACAAAGCCATCGCAAAAAACTCTTCGCCGTCAGGGGCGGGACCTTGAGACAGTCGAGTCCCATCAGGCTTGCAGTGCCACGCAAAATAATCCTTGTACCGTCCATCTGTATGCTGCATATACGTCACTGCGTAATTCCAGAGACGGTCAAATTCCTCTTTCTTGTCCATCTGCACAGCCATCATCATGCCATAGGACATGCCTTCGGAACGAACGTCGTCGTTGCCTGTGTCCAGCATGTAACCTTGATTCTCACCAACAGGATAATAAATTCGTGTATGTTCATCTCCATAAAACAGATCATTCCAGGTTTGTTCCAGTCTTGCTGATATTTCGACTTCTGTATACCCCGACTTTTGAAAAAGATTGGCATATGTACCTGTATCATGAGCGCCTTTTCCTATGATGTTCATAAGCTCCTCCTTTATAGATGCTTCATATATGAAAGTATAACATTCGCCTTACTACTCAAATTAAAGCGTTTACATGGAAAATTATAGGTGTCATATGCCATCTATTTCCATTTTGTGCTGTCGATGATATATTTAGTCAAGTCCTATAGTTTATCAGGTTGCTGTTAAATTATGTAAGCGCTACACTCGGAGAGAAGGAGCCGCCTGATATCGACATCATTTTCGTTCAGGCTCCTTCATGAAGCAGTGCTTGGAGTGTAAAATTTTCGCTGGAAGGTTGGTGAGGTTGTAACATGATTGGCGATTCAGGAGATGTAGATCAGAATGAAGGAACCCATGCACCGCGTGACCCTGATCGAGCTGCGGTTTCCACGTTAGAGGCTGACTTTGATTACAATTCTTCCGCTTATCATGACATGATCGACAGATCACTCCTGAATTTAGGGAATAATGTCAGATTGAAGAGAGCGATTGAGAAGGCCAAACGAGGTGAACCTGTCGTTATTGCTTTTATCGGGGGATCGATTACTCATGGCGCCGGTGCAGCACCTATTCATCTCCAAAGTTATGCCTATCACTCTTATGAACATTTCAAAACAATGTTTGCTCCTTTGAACAGCAGTACGGTTCAGCTGATTAAAGCGGGTGTAGGCGGGACGCCTTCAGAACTTGGCGTCATACGTTATGAGCGGGATGTGCTCCGGGATGGAAGTGTGCAGCCGGACATTGTCATTGTCGAATTTGCGGTAAACGACGCTGATGATGAGACGCGTGGGAATTGTTACGAAAGTTTAGTATTGAAAGCGCTTGCTTCGAACAACGAACCAGCGGTCATCCTGCTTTTCAGTGTATTCCGGAATGACTGGAATCTCCAGGATCGTCTCGCTCCGGTGGGCTTTTATTACGACCTGCCCATGGTGAGCATGAAGGATGCTCTTGTAGAGCAGTTTCAGAAGCCAAAAGATGAAGGCGGCGTCATTACCAAAGAGCAGTACTTTCATGACATTTATCATCCCACCAATGTGGGACATCGGATCATGGCTGATGCGCTGGCGAATCTGTTTCGTGTTACAGATCGTACAAATCTCGATCAGAAAGAAGATGAATTAACGAAATATCCAATTATCGGTAATGACTATGTTAATGTCAAACTGCTGGATCGGAAAAACGCGGACCAGATCGCCCGAGTGGAAATAGGCAGCTTCTGCCACACAGATACAGAGCTGCAGATGACCGAGATGGACGATCATGATTATGGCACACCACTTTTTCCGAATAACTGGATGAATGTTCCCGGTGAAGCAGCAGTCGGCAGTAGTTTCAAGCTGCATTTGCGGTGCAGTCACCTTATTTTGATCTATAAAGACTCCGACAGCGAGAGATTTGGAACGGCCCAGATTAAGGTGGATGGTCAACCTGCCAAACAGGCTGATCCTCATCAGATCAACTGGACACACTGCCATGCCATGCTTCTGTTTAGTAAGCAAAAGGTCGATGAACATGTCATCGAGATTGACATGGCACCAGGACATGAGGACAAGCATTTCACCATTCTGGGTTTCGGATATGTGGATTAGCGGGAACCTGTGTATGAGAGTCAGAGAACTATGCTAACCGTGAAGGGAGTAGAACAAATGATAGCATCAGCATCCGCTGGCTTTGACCAGTATCGTGATAACATAGCGCGTGGTGTAGTCGAAACGATAGAGTATGATTCCACTACGGTTGGCAGCGTGCGTAAAGCCATGGTATATACACCGCCAGGCTTTTCCTCGGAGCATACCTATCCCGTGCTCTATCTGCTGCACGGAATTGGAGGGGATGAGACGGAGTGGCACACACACGGCTCACCACATATCATCTTGGACAACCTATACAGCGACAATCTCATTCAGCCTATGATCGTCGTTTGCCCTAACGGGCGTGCAATGCCTAACGATCGGGCAGAAGGTGATCTATTTGATCCCGTGAAAATCCGGGCATTCGAACAATTTGAATCAGATCTGATTCGCGATCTTATCCCGCATATCGGGTCGCGCTACCCTGCGGCTCATACAAGGGACAAAAGAGCGATAGCAGGCTTATCTATGGGAGGGGGACAGTCCTTGAATATCGGACTTCGCAACCTCGAGCATTTTGCTTGGGTGGGGGCCTTCTCGGCAGCTCCCAACACCAAAGCTCCAGAGGCCCTTATACCAGACCCGGCCGAAGCAGCCTCTCTTTTGTCCATGCTGTGGCTGTCCTGCGGAGATCAGGATAATCTTATTCAAATCAGTAGGGATGTTCATGATTATCTGAACCAGCAGGGTGTGCCTCATATCTGGTACGAAGAAAGCGGAGGACATGATTGGCCCGTATGGAAGAATGATCTTTATCTATTCTCACAGCGCCTCTTCCGGTAAGGCACACTCATTCTATTCATTTAGTGCGCAATAGTGCTCCCCGTGGTAAGCGTGGAATTCATTGTTGGACGGTCTTAAACCAAAAAAACTAAAATATCAGGAGGTATTTCCCTATGTTCAAATTCAGCAAAAAATTGTTGACAGTTGTTCTTGCAGCTTCCATGAGTTTTGGTGTATTCGCCGCGACTACAGGCGCTACAGATTACTGGCAGAATTGGACAGATGGCGGAGGTACAGTTAATGCCGTAAACGGTGCCGGCGGGAATTACAGTGTAAGCTGGCAGAATACTGGAAACTTTGTTGTCGGTAAAGGGTGGACATACGGAACACCGAATCGTGTAGTTAACTACAATGCAGGTGTATTTGCTCCGTCCGGTAATGGATACTTGACGTTTTATGGCTGGACCCGAAATGCACTTATTGAGTACTACGTGGTAGATAACTGGGGTACGTATCGCCCGACAGGCACATATAAAGGAACCGTGAACAGTGACGGCGGTACTTATGATATTTATACAACCATGAGATACAACGCGCCATCCATTGACGGGTATTCAACATTCCCGCAATACTGGAGTGTTAGACAATCCAAACGTCCAACGGGTGTTAACTCCCAAATTACATTCCAGAATCACGTAAATGCGTGGGCGAGCAAAGGAATGTACCTGGGTAACAGCTGGTCCTATCAAGTTATGGCGACGGAAGGATATCAAAGCAGCGGTAATGCAAATGTAACTGTTTGGTAAGCGCTTTCATTTAATTGTAGAACTTGTTCTGAAAGTGAGGCACAGTCCTGCTTCCTGAACTGAGCTTATCGGACCCAAGCAGGGCAGGTCTACGGATCTGTCCTGCTCTCAATATCCGTTTCAAAGGAGAATTGCAGAGATGAGAAAGTGGATGGTATTACTGCTCATTACAGCTGTTATTGGACTAAGCGCATGTTCAACCGGCAGCAGTGCCGCCGTAAGCGACGATCTTGTATTGGTAGAGGGTGGGAAATTCAAGAGCAGCAAAACGAGTTATAGCGGCCAAGATATCACATTGTCTGACTTTTATATCGGCAAATATGAAGTGACTCAGAAGCAGTGGTTTGACGTTATGGGCGACAATCCCGCTGGTTTCAAAGGGGAAGAACGCCCCGTTGAAAGAGTGACCTGGTACGACGCAATCGAGTACTGCAACGCACGAAGCCTGAAGGAAAACTTGAAACCATATTACACTATTGACAAAGAAACTACGGATATGAATAACAAAAATGAAAATGATAACGTGAAATGGACTGTAACCATCAATGAAGATGCGAATGGATATCGTCTGCCAACTGCAGCAGAGTGGGAATACGCGGCGAGTGGAGGGCAGAAAAGTCAGAATTTCACCTATAGCGGAAGCAATAATCCCGACGAAGCAGCATGGTACTGGATGAATGCCGGGGACAAACCGTTAACAGGAGATTGGAACTGGCCTGCAATTGAAAACAATCGGAATCAAACCAAGCCTGTCGGTCAGCAAAAAGCTAACGAGTTAGGCATCTATGATATGTCCGGCAATGTGAGAGAATGGTGCTGGGAATGGCACAGCCATCCGGAAACCCCGGACAACACTTGGAGAGTCAGCAAAGGTGGCGGCTGGGTCAGTAGTGTGAATACAGCAGAGATTTCATATCCAGGAAAATTCGATGCAAATGGCCTTGGACCCGATCAGGGGTTGCGAGTCGTACGTAGTAAATAACGGGGCCCCTTCCATAACGAAGGGCCTTTTTGCATATTTGCTCCGACAGGGCATTTATCTTTAAAAGTGAATATCTATTCTTTAAACTTTGCTATAGTTCGTCCATAATGATCCGTATAAAATGGAAATACCAACCATGTAAGCGCTTAACAAAAACGGGTAGTCTGCTTATTCGTGATGATGTGCAGTACCCAAACTGCTGGTTGTATGGTTTCGTTTATATGGTTGGAATCCGTAATGGAGGTGTATGATGAAGAGGAAGACATGGTTTACATTAATGGTATCGGGAGTGGTTTCATTATTTATTTCGGTAAGCGCTTTCGCAGGGTGGGTGTTTTGGGAACCTCTGACGTATCACAATGCAAGTACCTGGCAAAAAGCAGACGGGTATTCCAACGGTTCGATGTTCAACTGCACATGGCGGGCGAACAATGCGAACTTCACCAACGATGGCAAGCTGCGGTTAAGTCTGACGAGTCCTGCGAACAACAAGTTTGATTGCGGGGAATATCGATCAACGAATACGTACGGGTACGGTCTGTATGAAGTAAGCATGAAGCCTGCCAAAAATACAGGAATCGTATCCTCCTTTTTCACCTATACTGGTCCTGCTCATGGTACTCAATGGGATGAGATTGACATTGAATTCCTCGGCAAAGATACGACAAAAGTGCAGTTTAATTACTATACAAATGGTGTCGGAAATCATGAGAAGATCGTAAATCTGGGCTTCGATGCGTCCCAAGGCTTCCATACGTATGCGTTTGATTGGCAGCCAGGGCATATCAAGTGGTATGTGGATGGTGTGCTGAAGCATACGGCTACTACGAACATTCCGAAGACACCAGGTAAAATTATGATGAATATCTGGAATGGAACCGGCGTCGATGGCTGGCTTGGATCTTATAATGGAGCAAATCCGCTGCACGCCGAATATGATTGGGTGAAGTATACGAGTAATTAAATCGTAAGCTGATTACGTACACGTAATCTGAGACATGCATAAAACAGAGGAGGGGACTTGATCCGCCTTCCTCTGTTTTTTATGTTTTTCAACCTTTACAGAAATAACAAAACGTAAGATGATGAGAAAAAAAGATAGAAACCATTTTAGGATGAGAGGAATAGATGTGGATATGAATATGAATGAATCTTCCGAGCAGTTCGTAAGCCTGTTAGGTCAACCATATGATTCCAAACAGGTACAAGTATTGCTGGAGCCTTTCGGTGTAAAAAGAGTAGGGAAGCCAGACGGTCCTTTCCAAGATGACATCATCTGGTCAGTTAAAGCATCCGTCCGCATCGATGTATATCGCTCGCCCAAAATTAATACGTTAACCGGACGTGATGATCTCCCTCGAGATGAGTGGGTCATTGGAGCGATTCATTTTCTTGCGCCGGGGTCGGATGACCGGATCAAAAAGCCGTTTTCCGGACAGCTGCCAAAGGGGATTACGATGAACGCAGCTCCTGATGAATGGGTCGCCGCGTACGGACAACCGGATATCTATGAACAGGGTGACTGGCTTGGTGGCAGCGGCCCTTATCTGGCATGGCGCAAGTCGAATATGAATATATCCGTTGAGTATGAAACTGATGAGAACAGCAGTGTGATCACCTGCGTTAAGTTCTGTCTGATTGGCTGTATGGGTGCCTGGAAGAGTGATTATCCAGCAGTGTTTGCCCCGTGATTGAACGGAGAGGCGTAACGGAGACATTGCACTAATACAACATCGATATTCACTTTTTAATATCCTAAATTAATGCAATAAATGTTGCAATATTAGTATGGGCATAGCCATGGGCATTCATTATGATGGACTCTGTAGACAACATCATTACATAGACAGGGGGACACACAAGTTGAACACTAGCAAGAAAAGAAAGATCGGCGGTTTGGCTTTAGCAGGAATGTTGACGCTTTCAGTAGTGCTGAGCGGGTGTAACAGCGGAGCAAGCAAAGAGGCAGCACCAAGCACACCAAGTACTGCACTGGAAATGAAAGATGGGAAGTATGATCCACCCGTAAACATCACTTATTTACGGCCTTGGGGACCGGAAATAAAGTTTAAATCGGGAGAGGATCAAGATAACAACGTCCATACCAAATGGGCAAAAGACAAGCTCGGTATTGAATTGAAAAATCAGTGGGTATCACCGTCCACCAACAATGCGTTTGAAACGAAGCTGCGCTTGTCGCTTGCCTCCAATGCAGAAATGCCGGACATTATCTCGTATCGCGGCGACTTCAATCTGGCACGTGAATTGATTGAAACAGGCAAGTTCGTTGACGCCGGTGAATTGTTTGATAAATATGCAAGTGATACTTGGAAAGCTGCTGTGAATGAAGATCCTACTGTGTGGTATCCGTACATGCAGGATGGTAAACGAATTGGTATTCCGATTCTGGATTACTCCTACAACAGTGATCCAGTGATGTGGATTCGCGAGGACTGGATGAAGAAGTTTAATTTGCAAGCGCCAAAAACGCTGGCTGATCTTGAAGTGATTATGGAAACGTTTACGAATAAAGACCCGGATGGTAATGGTAAAAAAGACACGTACGGTCTGACCATCGGTTTCAAAAACTGGCTCAGCACATGGATGTCTGATGCTGGTTGGGTTTTCGGAGCATACGGCACGATGCCAAATCAGTGGAATCTGAACGCTGAGGGAAAATTGGAGTACGGCTCTGTTAACCCAGGCGCGAAACAAGCTTTGGCAACACTCGCTGACTGGATGAGCAAAGGATACATCCCGGAAGAAGCAGGCGTTTATGACGAAACCAAAGCAGCAGAAGAGTTTACAGCAGGTAAAGCAGGGATTGTTGTCGGACCTCACTGGATGCCATCATGGCCGCTCGAAGATGTGAAGAAAAACAATCCGGAAGCGGAGTACAAAGCTTATCCGATCCCATCTGGACCTGATGGCAAGGCAGGCAGACGCGGTACAGCGAATGACAACGGTGTAATTCTGATCAGCAAAGATATGAAGAACCCGGAAGTCTTTTTCACATATCAAAACTATCTATTTGACCACTATGCAAATCCAAAAGCAGGTGATGAATTCGAAAATGGCTTTGCTGAAGGATATGACTGGGCAATGAAAGACGGCAAAGTAACAACGGATGCTGGTGTGACAGGCGGTTATGCACCTGAGAAATACACATTAACGTTTGATGGTGCACGTATTCCGAGTCTGAACATGACTACGCTTGCGAAGTTTGCTAACGGTGAAGAAGCAGTAACACCTTTCGAGAAAAAGCTTAAATCTGGCGTGCCGGCACCAATGATTGAAGCGGCCAAGATTGTTCAGGATCAAAAAGATATCGCTTTAAAACAGATGTTCACAGGTGCTCCAACCATGTCAATGCAGATGAATAACGACATCTTAACCAAAATGGAGAAGGACCTGTTCTCACAAATTATCTATGGTAAAGCTCCAATTGACGCGTTCGATACGTTTGTAGAAAAATGGAAATCTTCCGGTGGAGATCAAAATACGAATGAAGTCAATGAATGGTATCAATCCGTAACCAGCGGCAAGTAAGATGGAACGGATCACAAAATTCGGCAGTTCGTTAGCTGAGGCTGCATAGGCTGCCGGGTCAAGTAAAACCTTACAAAAGAAAAGCCTCGCTGGAATTATTCCAGCGGGGCTTTTTTATTTCTTCCATCTTTTATATAGAGAAGGCGTGAACTTCATTTGCATCATTACAAGCCGGGGTACTGCTGCCTGATCAGACTCGTTCAGACAGGTAGATTCTCTCTATATTCCTGTGGTGTCAGGTCATAGAATTTCTTAAATACCCGGATAAAATAAGCCGTGTTATTGTAACCGACAAGCTCGGCAATTTCAAAAACCTTGGCGCTGGATGAACGCAAATAATAAGCTGCTTTTTCCATCCGTAATCGATAGACATAAGCTGTGAGTGCCTCCCCGGTCTCCGCTTTATACACTTTGGATAAATACACCGGGTGCAGGTGAACGTGTTCGGCAATAGCCGGCAGTGAAACATCTGAAGCGAGATGCTGATCAACAAAACTTTTGACACTTCGAACGATCGTGCTGTGATTGTCTTTCAGCTCCTGTTCAGCATCTTCACTGATGGAATGTAAAGTGCGAACGGACCAGTCCTTTAACTGCTGGGTTGTGGCATAGCTGGGAGCCTGAAAGTATTTATACATCTCAGCAGGCAGGACAGAAGAGATCTGTTTGCCGTTTTTATGAATGATATAAGCAAATGCTCCAGCCAAAGCATGATACACCTCTATGGTTGTTTCCGCGATATCGTGATGCTGCCCCGATTCCAGCAGTTCTTCGAAAATGACTTCAATTTTCTGCTCGACCGCATCAAATCGTCCGGCTTCCAGCAGACTGATCAGTGTCGGCGGATTGTAGAGAGAGCGGATGGCAGGAAGGGGATGAACGTCTTTATCATCAGAAGCCGTGATGAACAGACCTTGGGCCTGTCCCATACGCTTCCGCATGGACCTGACAGCACTCTCATATATTTCTCCAATCTCATAAGGGAATTTACCCCAATGGGAGACAGAGATGGATATAGCCCCCTTCAGATACAGCTGAACATTCGTCTGGATTTGAGCAGCATAATGCTCAAGCAGCGTCTGTGGTTTCTCTTCTTTGTTCATGTTCTGAGCAGCACCCTTTTTAACACTAACCAGTACAACCAGATAATCATGGACGTCCCGCGTGTGCCAGATATGAAAATGATGCTGCATGACTTCACTAATGATATTGGAGATGGCATACTGCATCAGCGACAGATCATGATCCGCCATTTCAGACAGATGCTCCTCCATCCGGATTACAAGCATGCCCAGTTCCTCTCCAACGGAGTAGGGCAGTTCCAGAAGCTCCAGCTTGTCCGCAAGTGCGGAGGGGGAATAGGTTTTGCCTGTGAGCAATTCATGAAGCATCGTGGACTGCAGCAGAGGCAGGTTATCCTGAAACGCATGTAAGGCGCGCTGATACGAAGCGGCGGTTTCCCACTTTTGCTTGATCCGGTCAACAAGCCGCTGCACGGTTTCGATCAGATCTTCGTCACTTACCGGCTTTAACAAATAATCAAAGCTTTCCTGCGCCATCGCTTGTTTAGCATATTCAAAATCAGCGAATCCCGACAGTAAAATCGTCTGCACATGCGGCCACTTTTCGTGAATGGTCGTGATCAGATCGATGCCGGACATCTCCGGCATGCGAATATCGGTAATGACGATATCAATATCGTGATTTTCCATAATCTCCAGGGCAACGGCACCGGATAAAGCCTCGTGCACTGTGCCGATCCCGCAGCTTTCCCACGGGATGGTTTCGGCCAACGCTTCTACAACTGAACGTTCATCATCGACTAATAAAATCTGTAACATGTACTTCACCTACTCATTGATATTGTTGTACCACGTAATGTTCACTTTAATACCGCCGCTAGGCGAGTGCTCATAACTCAGACCCGCTTGTTCACCATACAAAAAAGACAAACGTTGATGAACATTCCAAGTCCCGCATCCCATGCTGCCATCAAGCGGTTTGTGCAAATTATTTGTTAACTCTTCCATCTGCTGTTCTGTCATCCCTCGTCCGCTGTCTTCCACAGTTAACGTGCTCATTTTATCCGTATGATGTCCCGTTATCGTGATATGTCCGTCTTCCGTTCGAGGTTCGATGCCATGTATGATAGCGTTCTCAACGATAGGCTGCAGCGTTAAGCGAGGTAACGTTTTGTGCAGCATATCTTCAGGTACGTCGATCGTAAAATGCATGCGTTCCAGCCTGAGAGCCTGGATTTCCAGGTAATTTTTGACCATCGTCAGTTCTTCCTTCAGCGCGGCCTGGTCATTCTCCGATCGGGTTATGTATCGATAATACTCGCCCAAATTAAGCGCCATCGCTACAACCGCCTTCTCATTTTTCATCCTGGCCATATTTTTGATATAGAAGAGGCAGTTATACAGGAAATGCGGATTAATCTGTGACTGCAGCTGCTTCAGCGTCGCTTCACGTCTTCGCAGCTGTTCCTCGTATACGTTCTCAATTAACTCTTGTATCCGCTGTGCCATGATGTTAAATCGTGCAAACAATAGACTGAACTCATTCCGTGAAGTATGGTGCAGACGCACGGAAAAATCTCCTGTCGACAAACGATTTGTTCCCTTCACAAGCTGAAGCAGTGGAAGCTGCACACTGCGGTACAGTACGTATAACACAACGATGCTCATCGCAATCAGAACAGCGATGGAGGCGTAGAAGAGATTACGACTGCTTGTGATGGGCCCAAGAATCTGCTGCATAGGGACGTAGTCCACATAGTACCATCCAAGACTGCCGGATTGAATGTACGAAACATAATATTCCGTATGGTCAAGCGTTGTCGTGAACCCGCCTTTTCTTGGCAGTTTCATCTCTTTAAGTTTGGAATGAATGGCAGTCAGCGTTTCGTTACCGCTGGTGTTGCTGATCAAGCCAAAGTCGGGATGGAACATAAAGGGGTCGCCTTTATTATTTAGTTTGTTCTGGTCAAGCATGTTGACCAGATGACGCACAGGGAAACTGATCTTCGTGATTAGTTTGGACTTCCCTGGAGTACCCATGGCTGTCGTCGGATCTGTCGTGTACCACTCAAACTGATTATGCGTATAAGCCCATGATTTTGAAAGCGGGTTGGAAAAATCATCTTCCTCGTATGGGATATAAGCATAATAATCTGTGGAAATGACTTTTTGCAACCGCGGAAAATAAAGCGTAATCGTCGAGTGCCATTTGCTGGCCGCGTTATACAGGTTCATTTTTTCAAGAATCGCACTTGATACTTTGACTCTCTCATAAGGGACTTCTTTGTAATCCGGACGCTGGTATTCCTGAATACTTGAATCCTGCCCTATGGACATCCCATACAGTGACAATTGGTAAATGTTGGATTCTACAGAATCGGCAAAGGTTGACAGATGATTCATGGTGTTGTTCTGGATTTCGTGTTTAATTACTCGTACGCTTTCCTGGTTTGAATAGGTGTAAACGAATAAGACCAGGACAAGCAGTGCCACGAACAGAAGCGTAATTTTGGTAAAGACATTCAGACGAGCGAACAATGCGGGGCCCCCTCAACTCATTAAAATATTGTTATCGTTGTTGCAATATTAGGATATAGATCGCGAATAACCGTTGCTATAATTTTAATATACAAGTTCATATCCACTTGTAAAATACAAATTTTAGAACATGGGGGATGTAGGGGTGAAGGAACATACGTTAGAGACGCCTCGTAAGGGGCGAGCCACCAAGGTGAGACAGCGCTGGAATATGCAGCGGAATTGGACCTTGCACATGATGCTCTTACCCGCGGTTTTACTGGCTATTGTATTTCAGTACATACCGATGGGCGGGATTGTGATTGCTTTCCAGGATTTTAAACCGTACCTCGGATTTACCGAATCCAAATGGGTAGGTTGGGATAATTTCAAGTATTTATTTTTATACCCGGACGTTGGTCAGGTGATCTGGAACACGCTGGTGATTGCCTTTTTCAAAATTATCGCAGGTCTGATTGCACCATTCTTGTTCGCGATTTTGTTAAACGAAGTGAGGTTGTCCGCTTTTAAAAGGGTCAGTCAAACACTCGTGTATCTGCCGCACTTTCTGTCTTGGGTTATCCTGGGCGGAATTTTGCTCGATATTCTTTCTCCGCAGGGCGGTATGGTTAACCAACTGATTGTTGCATTGGGCGGTGACCCGATCTTTTTCTTAGGGGATGGAACGTGGTTTCGGATAACACTGATTGTCAGTGATGTTTGGAAGGAATTTGGTTTTGGTACAATCGTATTTCTGGCTTCTCTGTCCGGCATTAACCCGGCGCTGTATGAAGCGGCTGAAGTGGATGGAGCGAACCGTTTCAAACAAACGCTGCATATTACGATTCCCGCATTGATGCCAATTACAATCGTACTGATGACACTCTCCATCGGAAACATTCTGAATGCAGGATTCGATCAGGTGTTCAACCTGTATAATCCGCTTGTTTACGACAAAGGCGACATCATCGATACCTTCGTATACCGACTTGGTATCCTGAACGGCAAGATGAGCTTTGCAACCGCTGTAGGATTGTTCAAATCCGTCGTAGCTACGATTCTGATCGTTATCTCATATCGCATGGCTTACAAATTGGCGAACTATCGCGTGTTCTAGAGAGGAGAAAAGGGCTTGTATTACAAAACAAAAGGCTATCGAATATTCAGCATTGCCAACTATATTTTTTTGGGCGTATTGTCCCTGCTTTGCATTTTGCCTATCATTCATATCCTGGCGGTATCGTTCAGCAGCATGGCACCGGCCTCGGCGAATCTCGTGGGCTTCTGGCCGATAGGTTTTACGACAGATGCATATGTGAAAACGTTCGGTAATTCCAACTTTATTAACTCCCTGCTGGTCTCGGTTCAACGAACAGTTATTGCAACTGTGATCGGTATGGTTATTATGCTGCTTACCGCATTTCCGTTGTCCAAGGAAGATCTGAATTTCAAAGGCCGCTCGATCTACACCTGGTTCTTTGTATTCACGATTTTGTTCAGCGGCGGTCTGATTCCGAGCTATATCCTGATCCAGAAACTCGGCCTGATGGATACGATCTGGGCGCTGGTCCTTCCGGGAGCGTTGTCCGTGTGGAACGTCATCTTGATGATGAACTTCTTCCGGGGGCTGCCGAAAGAGCTGGAAGAAGCAGCTTATCTGGATGGGGCTGGTCATGTGAAGACGCTGGCCTTGGTTTACATACCTTTGTCCATGCCGGCTATTGCAACATTGTCTTTGTTCACCATGGTGGGTCAGTGGAATTCTTGGTTCGACGGCATGATCTATATGTCCGATGTCAAAAATTATCCGCTGGCTTCCTTATTGCAAACCATTATCGTGCAGCAGGATCTAAGCAAAATCAATGTGGACCCATCCATGCTGGAGAATGTTTCCCAGCGTACGGTTCGCGCAGCCCAGATTTTCATCGGGGCACTGCCGATCTTGGTTATCTATCCATTCTTGCAGCGCTTTTTCGTCAAAGGTATCGTCATTGGGGCAGTGAAAGAATAACACTGCCCTGAAGCTGACAACACATTCGAGGGAGGAATTTGGGTGAAAAAAGGATTGGCTTGTCTCGTAGCAGGAAGCATGATCGTTTCACTAGCAGCTCCGGCATTAGCCGGGGCAGAACAGGGTAAGCAGCAAACAGCAGCGGAGCAGGTGCAGGCATCAAGCCTGCTTCTGACTCCCTACAAGGATCTGAAGGGGCATTGGGCCGAGAAGGATGTTATGCGTATGCAGGACATGGCGCTGACCAAAGGGTATGCAGATGGTACGTTCAGACCGAATGAACGCATCAGCCGGGCTGAGTTTGTGGTCATGCTCGATCGGGTGTTCGGATTCGCAGGAGGTGCTGCAGGAACGTCGTACACAGATGTGACTGAGCAGGACTGGTATTTCGATGCGATAACACGTGCAGTCGGGTCCGGTATTATTCAAGGGACGGATGAATCACACCTTTTCCCGCGGCTTCCAATTACGCGGCAGGATGCCCTGGTGATGGCAGATCGTGCATTCCAGCTGTCAACAGATAGTGAGAATGAAACGTTGAATTCCACTTTCAAAGACGAGAAAGATGCTGCTGACTACGCAAAAAGGGCGATAAATTACTTTGTGCATAACAAAATTGTAAACGGATACAATGGAAAACTTGCACCAAAGTCCAATATTACGCGAGCTGAGGCCGCCACGCTGATGTCATCGATGATTGCAGCGATCAAAAGTGTTCCGGGCATTTATGAATCCAAAGTAGATGGCAATCTGATCATTCGCTCAGCAGATGTGACGTTACAAAATACAACCGTTAACGGTAATTTGCTGCTGACCGAGGCCATTGGTGAAGGTACAGTAAAGCTTGATGGAGTAACGGTTACTGGAAGTGTAATCGTGAAGGGTGGAGGAAGCCACTCCATTGAAATTCATAACTCCAGTCTGAACCGGATTGTGGCGGACAAAAGGACCGGCCCGGTACATATCGCGATAACGGGAACAACTCAGGTGCAGGAGATGATTGTTGAACGTAAAACTTCAGTTGAGTTGTCTGCTGAGAGTACAATTCAAACATTAAAGGTAAACGGCAAAGCTCGTCATACGACTATTGACGGCAAAGGAACGATCAAACAGTTCGATGTGCATGCTCCTGATGTGCTGCTCAATGGAAAAGCGGTTACACCAGGGAGTCACAGCAACAATACTTCCTCTGGGACCGGACAGACGGAACAACCGAAACCTGCTGCACCTGGCTCTGGCAGTTCAGGAAGCAGCAGTGGTTCGAACAACAGCTCCAATTCAGAAGGAGGCGGGTCCTCGAATCCGGGTGGACAGACACCTTCCGTTCCAGGCACACCGTCTGGCGAAAAACCGATCCCGGCAACCACGATTCCAGACGAGCAGTGGGAAATGGTTTGGAATGATGAATTCAATGCGTCCTCTGTAGATGCATCCAAATGGACGGTTCAGGATACGGAGCTTGTCTATAATAATGAACTGCAGTACTACAGCCCGAGTAATACTCGTATTGTGAAGGACGGCAGCCGCAATGTTCTTCAGATTGAAGCGAAGCGGGAGCAGAAAGGAAGCAAAAATTATACTTCCGGCAAACTGATCTCAAAGGAGAAGGGCGACTGGACCTACGGCAAAGTAGTCGTGAGAGCCAAGCTTCCTGTGCAGCAGGGTATGTGGCCAGCAATCTGGATGATGCCTACCGATGAAGCACACTATGGAGGATGGCCCGCTTCCGGTGAGATTGACATCATGGAGCTGATCGGCGGACAGAACAAGGACCATGAAATCTACAGCACGATCCACTATGATTCGAAAAAAGCGGATGGTTCTCACGGGCATGACCAAGGTAAGTTTACCCTGCCGCAAGGTGAATCCTTTGCCGATGAATATCATGATTTTCAGGTGGAATGGCTGCCTGGCATGATTCGTTTCTATGTAGATGGCAAGCTGCACCATCAGGTTAACAACTGGCAGACCACGGCAGCGGGACAGCCGGAAAGCTATACGTTCCCCGCACCGTTCGATCGTCCGTTCTATCTGATTCTCAACCTTGCGGTTGGCGGGGATTGGCCGGGATCACCGGAGAATGAATTTGTTTCCGATAAAATGAATGTAGATTTTGTACGCGTATACGCTTATAAAAATATGGATGAATGGCCGGATGTAACTTCCAGTCCAATTGAGCCTGAGAAGCAGCGCGAACCGCAAGAGGATCGCAACCAGATTTATAATGAACAGTTTACCAAAGGCGTGGATGCAAGCGGTGTTCCTGTCGATTGGAATTTCATAACAAATGCAGGCGGAGAGGGTAAAGTTGAAGTTGTCGACGATGCGGTCAAAGGCAAAGCAGCCAAAGTAACGATCTCCAAAGCCGGAACGGAGACCTATTCGGTACAGCTGACCCAGATGCCAATGTATATACAGAAAGACAAAAAATATAAAGTTGAGTTTGATGCCAAAGCTTCGGCCAATCGGGTTATTCGTTCCAAAGTGACTCAGTATGAGAAAAGCTGGACGAATTACTCTGAAGAAAAAGAACTTTCAGTCACAACGGATTGGCAGCCGTATGAATACGAATTTAACATGCGTAATGGTTCAGACAACAACGCAAGGTTTGAATTTAATCTGGGATTAAATGAAGGCGAAGTCTGGGTAACCAATGTAAGACTGAAGGAGATTGGTGAAGCCGATCCGCTGCCGGTGGAACGCAAAGCGCTGCCGGATGGCAATTACGTTTATAATGGTACATTTGATCAAGGAAAACAAAGGCTCGGCTTCTGGAACACTCAGATTCAAACGGATGCGGATGCGCAGATATCAGTCAATAATTTCTCGAAGTTCCCGATCATGGAAAGACAGCTTGTTGTCGATGTGAAAAAAACGAATGGACAGCCGGAGCAGGTTGCTGTTGTACAGCCTGGCATGAAACTGGAAGGCAGTACAGCCTACGGATTCTCATTTGATGCCAAGGCAGATACGGCAGGCATTATGGATATCGGTTTATCCACTGCTGAGGGCCACGACGTGAAGGTGCATCAAGGACAGCAGATTCAGATTGGAAACGAAATGAAAACGTATACTGGTGAAATTGTGATCGGAGAGGGCCAGGCGACAGCAGTGTCCGAACTAAAGCTGATGTTCGGCGGCAGCGCTGGCAAGGTATATGTTGATAACGTGCGGTTGACGAAGCGCGGAAAGCCGGTATCGATTCAAAATTATGCACATATTGCAGCGGCTGATGCCTACGTGATGCAGGGGCTGCAGCTCGAAGCTTCCGATGAGGGCGGCCAACATGTCAGCTATATGGATGAAGGTGATCTGCTTCAATTCAAGATTAATGCTGCGAATGATGGAGTATATGCGTTCTCAACACGGATGGCGAGTGCCAAAGATGATGCCTTAGTACGTTTTACCGTCAAAGATGAGGAAGGCAATACAGCTGCAAGCTCTGAATTTGTGCTGGGAAATACGGGCGGCTGGCAAACGTACAAAACCGTATATCTGCCACCAGTTTCCTTACAAGCAAACAAAACGTATTATGTGAATTTTGAAGGAAACGAATACAACACACGCTGGCTCGACATCTCCCGGAGTAAAGTGAAGAACGGCGGTTTGAGTACCGATTCATCAAACTGGATGCTGCCTGCGACTGTAACTACGGCGACATACAGCAATGAGCAGGGCATCAGTATGACGCTTCCGGGTACAACCGAGCATTGGTGGGATGCCATACTGCAGCAGGGAGAGCTCTCGCTTGAAGCCGGGAAAACGTATCGTCTAAGCTTTGACGCAGCGGCCTCATCACCAAAATTTATGCAGGTGGTCTTGTCGAAGGCGGGCAGTGATACAGAGAAGTATATGGAGCAGACGGCAGAAATAACAGAAGCGAAACAGCAGTATACGTATACCTTTACCATGGGAGAGACTGCGGATGAGGCAGGCATGTTAAACTTCGGTCTCGGAAATCCGGCAGCGGCGACAGGAGAGCATATCGTTTCTATTCAGAATGTAATGCTGTTTGAAGTTAATCCAAGTGCAGAAGAAGGGGGGCAGCCTGTACGCGTCAACCTGATCCAGAACGGTGGCTTCTCGCAGGGAACGGACAGCTGGTTCACGTATGCGGCCAGTAATAAACCGGAGGACTTGGTGATCCGTGCTGATAACGGGCAGCTTCAGGCACAAGTGGGTCAAGTGGGAGAGAATCCATGGGATCGGCAGTTGATCCAGGAAGGCTTTGGGATGCAGCAGGGTTACACCTACAAGCTGACATTCAAAGCAAAAGCGGATCAAGCACGCAAAATGAGCGTTGGTATTGGCTGGGTGGATGTGCCTGCGAATTATAAATGGACCAGCTTCTTCGGGAATCAAATGGATCTGACGACGGAAGAGCAGCAGTTCTCGTATACGTTCCCGGTGACTGAAGCGAGTTATAATAACAGCCGAATTGTTTTTGACATGGGCCTTATCGATGGCAATGAACAGGAAGGCACCACGATCACTTTGTCTGACGTTAGTCTGATTAATATGGGTAAATCGCAATAAAACAGTGACTGAAAGAGTATTCTGTCATTGGAGCATACAAGTGAAGTCGACGTGTGAATAATCTTTAAAATCAATTTATGCAGCTTAAAAAAGGACGAAGCAGATCATTTCTGCCTCGTCCTTTTTGATGTGCATCGGCATTCAATCCGGGTCGTCAACGCCCCGACATCTGATCAAGGCAGTGACGTAATTGATACATCATCGATAAAGGCTGTATTATCACCTTGAGTTGTCGTTGCGGCGAATTTAATCGTATGTTTTCCGCCACTTGTCTCGAAAGCATCGGTTCTGAACGTTTCGAAGCTGCCGGATTCGGGCTGATATGAGCCGATAACCTGATTATCGAAATATATATCAAAAGACTGAGTGCCCCCGAAGCTGGTCCGCTTGGCTGCTTTAAACGACATTTGATAGACGCCCGGCTTGAAGTTAATGGACTGGCTTAATGTGCCGGATATACCGCCATCCGTTTTCAGATATCCAGTCTGAACCCCTTGAGGAGCTGACGGGGCTTGAAATGGACCGTTGTTATGCTGCACACCTGAACGGCTGTCGAATACCCATCCGTTGGTCATCGGCCCCGGTTTGGCTGACGTTGTCGCGGGCTTCTCAAAGCCGGCATTGAACAATGTGACTGCCGGAAGTTCATCCGGAATGTTCGGATTCACAAAGCAGCGTTTGGCTGTACCCGGGATCGGATCACCTAAAAGGGCACTTGTACATGCTGCGCCGTTTTCCTGGATCGAATAATTAAACAATCCGTCTGCACCATAAGCGACGACCGCTTTACCTTGGAAATAACAGTCTCCACCATTTTCAATCATGCAGAGTTTGTATCCGTCCGGTGCACTGCTGATCTGTCCAATCTGATAAAGCGAGGACACTGTGCCAGAAGGCTGTAATCCTGACTTGAACGCTTTGGCTTTGTATAGGGCAAGAGAACCTTCGTTCAGAATAACGGGTCTCACGTACAGGGTGGATTGGGCTGTAGGTTCGCTTCCATCTGTGGTGTATCGAATCTGAGCTCCGTCGGTTGCGGTCTCCAGATAGAGCACCTCCGAGCTGGGAAATACGTGCTGATCCAGACTGAAGGTGGGAACCTCGACCTTATCTGTTGATGTTGATGGAAGAACTCGAACGAGAGCGACACCATATGCTTCTGGGGCGGCTGTACTGGTGGCACGAATTGCAACAAGTGTTTCATCGTTCACCTGAGGAGCCTGATACACCCCGTTTGTGTTAATTGTTCCGTTGTTTTGTCCAATAACGTTCCATGTGACACTTCCGCTGTTATCAATGACTTCTGCCGCAAGGGTGACAGATTCGCCTGAACGTACGGTTGGATTAACTTGATCCAGTTTTACTTGAGTTTGGGCAGGTTGAGTCGTATAGATAATGACATTGTAATCCCCGTCAACTGAACGGTCTGTTAGTGAAGTGCCTGCAGGGAAATTGGCGGTGACTGGAGGAAGTACCGCATTGGCTTCCGGTATTACGTCATTGTTGTAGACCATTTTCCGAAACGTTTTATTGATCGCAGTACTGCCAAAGTCCAATGTGATTTCCTTGCTGGAGCCTGCTTTGGTTTCGACGAGCACGGTATAATTGCCGTCCGTACCTTTAAATGCCGCCGCACGTACATCGGTGGAACCGCCAGTATTTACAGCAAGTACTTCACTGTGTTCGGGAATATAGCGGTTCAGCATACCTGAAATGTAAAAGGTTTTACGCGGATTCAAGCCGAGTACGACCGCGTCCCACATCGTATAGGTTCCGTTCGTTCCACCCGTAGGGTCATTCGTCCAGACCCCGTTTAACTGCCACATCAAAGCCGATTTCACGCCCATATTGGCGGTTTGAATGACCGAGTTGGCATAACCGGCATCCCAGTTACTTGCTTGATCATCTGCCCAGCCGAACTCGGTCAGATGAAGCGGTTTATTTCCGACATAACCTTGTCGCAGTGCAAAAGCACTGCCCAGTCCTTCGTACGATTCGCCGTACACGTGAAAGCTGTACCCGTCGATGGCATCATCAGCATGCTGCTTCATATATTCGATCCATGCAGGAGCACCCGTCTCTTCAGGTCCCCAGATTTCAATCCGGTCACGGAGGCCGTCCGCAGTCAGTCTGGCACTTATTTTATTAACCATTTCGGCGTAATACGCCTTCTGATCTCCCGGTGCTTCGAAATCCCAGCTGCCGTTCGGCTCATTATAAAAAGTAAGATACTTCACGTTGTCATAACCACGGTTCCGAATCAGCTCATCCAGCAGGGCGGAAGCAGAGGCCGCGTAAGCATCCAGATCCGCAGGGGCACTTGTCCACGGGTCAATTCCTGGTATGGAGAACCAGTTATGAACAGACGAGCCTACCTTCCACCCAAAGTTCAGTTCAATTTCGGTTCCAGCCGTTTTGAATGCATCAAGGTATTTGTAGAAAGCTTTCATGTTAGAGCTCTCCCATGTGTAGGTTCCTTTGGAAGGCTCCATCCAGTCAATCTGAAACCAGACCCTGGCAATTTTGGGCTGTACGGTTTGAATACGCTTTTTATCGATCTCCCAATGAGCTTCGGAATACCCGTACTGCATCTGTCCAGGCATGAGTGCCGTCGGAATGGTATTGACACCCACGCCCAGGAAATCATCCTGAATGACGTTATTCGGATCAATCGTAATGGTATGAGTGCTTGTGTCCTGATTTTGACGTTGGTTCTTTGCGGCGTCAACCGGAGAAGGGGCGGGAATAAACGAAGCAAGCATGACGGCTGTGAGGAGCGAAATACCCCATCGTGAAGCTAAACGGACGGATCTGCTTTTCATCTCAGCTCTCCTTTATTGTTGGTTTACTGCACAACATGCGTGCGGCACTTCATATGATAACGTTTACAATAAAATACAGATTTGAAATATGATTTGATGCGGTTGAAAAAAAGAGGCTCGGGTTGAACAAAACAAAGCCTGCTTGAACGATTTTGCTTCGAAACGGTCTTTACGGATGCAAATGTGCATTTTATGCTTTTTAAGAGAACCCTTCGCATGAAATGGAGAAAAGGATTTGAAGTGAAAAGTGAACATAACATGCGCGTGCACAAATCAATTTTACAAGGAGTGTCAGCGAAAATGAGCAGTAACCAATCGGAAACTAATGAGACGATAGTGAAGCATCCTATAACGAAGCATTCTTTTGATGATCGGGTCGAAAAGAAAACAGCGCCTGTGCACCTTGAAGCACTCCAAGTCTCTGCTAATGGACGGTATCTGGAAACCTGCGCGGGGGTTCCGTTTTTCTGGTTGGCTGATACGGCTTGGGAGCTGCTGCATCGTTTGAACCTGGAAGAGAGTGAGCTGTATCTTCGAACCAGGGCGGCCCAGTCCTTTAATGTTATTCAAACGGTATTGCTCGCTGAATTCAGCGGGGTAACCACGAACAATGCTTCCGGCCGGACACCTCTTCATATGAATGAAGATGGGCAGCCTGACCCGGCTCGACCCGATACGGATGGCCCCTACTCTTATTGGGATCATGTGGATGCTGTACTCGAGCTTACGCGAAGTCATGGAATATATGCTGCACTGCTCCCGACATGGGGAGATAAATTCAATCTTAAATGGGGCAAAGGACCTGAGATTTTTACACCTGAAAATGCTTATACCTATGGCAGATGGTTGGGGGAACGGTATGGTAAACATCCGCAAGTGATCTGGGTTCTTGGAGGGGACCGTGCATTAGAGACCAAGCTGCATTTTGACATCACTGCTTCTATGGTAGAAGGGTTGAAGCAGGGCGGCGCCGTGCAGCTGATGACCTTTCACCCGCCGGGATGCGAGTCTTCTTCCCGCCAGTTTCATGATGAGCCCTGGCTTGATTTTAATATGATCCAGTCCGGTCATGGAGAACGGGAGATTACCAATGACCGACGTGTACAGCAGGATTACGACCGGGAACCGGCGAAGCCAACGCTTGATGCGGAGCCGTGTTACGAGGACATTCCCGTTGGATTTCGGGGGGAACTGGGATATTTCGATGCGGCAGATGTGAGGAAGGCAGCGTATTATGCGTTATTTTCAGGCGCAATGGGTCATACCTATGGTCACCATTCGATTTGGTCGATGTACCGAGGGGGAGATGACCTGATTGAATCTAACCAGCAAGGTGATTATTTCATTATGTCCTGGCGCGAAGCCCTGCATCGTCCCGGTGCAGCGCAAATGCGTCACCTTCGGGCCTTGTTAGAACAAGAAATGGGGCGAGACTTAAAGCCGAACTTGGATTTGCTGCACTTCAACCGCACAGGTGCTAACCGAATGGCTGCTTTACAAAATAGAGAGAACGCTTACATTTACCTCCCAAATGGCTTGTATGTCGATGTAGTCATGAGGTATATTGAGGGCAAGCAGATTAGAGCAGCATGGTTCTGTCCCCGAACAGGAGAACGAACAGAAGCTTCTTCTAATGCTGCAGTACTGAATCAAGGCATTGAACGTTATACAGCCCCAACAAGCGGACGAGGGAATGACTGGATTTTGATACTGAAGGGGGTTTGATGCATGTATAAGGTGATGATCGTCGAGGATGAGATGCTGGTTCGTATCGGACTGAAAAATTCCGTCGAATGGAGCAGGTTCGGGTTGGAGGTTACCGCCGACTTTCCTGATGGCCTGGCTGCATGGGATTATTATGAACGTGAGAAACCCGACGTGGTCATTACCGATATCAGTATGCCCAGAATGGACGGAATGGAGCTGATCTCCAACATCCGTAGACAAGACAAACATACGCGTGTCGTCGTGCTCTCATGTCTGGAAGAGTTTGAGTTGGCGCGTAAAGCTCTGAAGCTGGATGTGTCCAGCTACATTTTAAAACTGACGATGACCGAAGAAGAGATTGAACAGGTGCTGACAGGTGTCAGGGAAGAACTGGATCAGCAGCAGAGCCATGTGAATATTGTTCAAAGGACTACAGCCTCGGCATCACCGGATATAGAATTGGTAAAAGAAAAAATGTTCAAGGACTTTATGTTCTATCAGATTTTCTCTACAGATGAGTTCTCAAGGTTCGTTACAGAACTTGGCTTGAGATTATCTCCTGTTCGCCTTGTCGTATGCGTCATGGAAGTGGACCATTACTTTTCGCTCAAAGAGCGATTTCGTGATGAGCATGGTCATCTGGTCAAGATGTCTATGCTGAATATTCTAAGCGAGATCATGTCGGGGTATAAACGGGGAGAAGCTGTCCAGATTAACGACCGTCATTACGCGATTGTACTGCACTTTGCCGATATGCTGTCTGAACAAGCTATTGTACAGGAGATTCGGCAGCTGCTTGAACATATTCAAGATACGATTCGTCATTATTTCAACTGCACGGTCTCATTCGGAATCAGCAGTGTCAATGGAGGGTATGATTCGCTCCCTAGACAATATGCCGAAGCCCAGCGGGCGCTGCAGCGCAAATTTATTGTCGGCCCAGGACAGCAGCACCAAGGGACAGGGCGTGCCGACCGAACCGGTGTACTTGCACGAGTTGAACGAATTCGTAACCATAACGACATAAGGGAGCTGCTCCCACAACTGAAACAAAGAGAGTATGATGAGTTTCTGGATGAGATCGAATGTGGGATGTGTGAAGATCGCAAAACACTGGAGATTACGGTGTATCAGTTTGTACAGTGGATTAATACAAATGTATATGATCACAACAATGAAAAGACGCTGCTGCTCAGCATGACCGAAAAACTGGAGAATTGTGATACGATGCCCGATATGCTTGACCAGGTCCTCACATACATGAACACTCTAGTTGATTTGGTTCGCAAGCGCTTACAAATGAGTGATGAGATCACCCGTGCGATTGAATACATCAAACGCCACTATACAGAAAATATCAGTCTGCAGATGGTCGCGGACTATGTGGGTTTAAGTCCGGGTTATCTCAGCAACCTCTTCCGTAAGGAGCTGCAGATTACGTATATTGATTACGTTAACCGATACCGCATCGAACGTGCGAAAGAACTGCTTGCCCAGAACCAGCTGCGTTCTTCCGATGTACCAGCCTTGGTTGGCTTTTCGCCGGAGTATACGTATTTTAGTAAAGTTTTCAAAAAAATTACGGGACTTAATCCAAATGAATACCGCAGGCAAACAACACTCAAAGACAAGAGGGTGCCTTAAATGAAGAAAACCCTCCTATCGCTTTTCACTTCCAGACAGCTGCGAACCCAGCTTATTCTCTATATTATGGTCATCAGCCTCGCCGTCATGGCGGGGGCTTCTTATTTTATTTATTCTTTTATGCAGAATATGGTCAAGATCCAGAATGAACGCCTGCTCTATCAGCAGTTCCAGCAGCTGGACCACAACATCGGAGGTTTAGTAAAGGAGATCGATCGATTATCGATGCTGTTTCTGCGGGATGATCATATCCAGCGCTTTTTATACAAAATATCAGAGAAAACAGAAGAAGAATTTCTGGAATCCAAAAATGATGTGCAGCGTGTCGTTGCGGATTTCATCGATAACTACAATTATATTGATTCCATCTATATCACAGCAAACAATCTGGGTGCTGTAGGCGGAAGCCAGAAACGGACATTAGTATATGATCGGGATGCATGGCAGCAGAGCTTTTTCACCTCCGAGCCTTTTCGTCAGACCATTGAACAGTATCCGCAGCTGATTATTCATTCCGGAATCAAGAAATCGTTCTACAACCCGTATCTAACCGGTAAGGATGATGGTTATTTAATCAGTTTGATGCGGGGAACGCGTGCCATCTATGATCCAACCACGAGCGCTACACTCATATTTAATATTGATGAACGTTATCTGTCATCGATCTATTCTACGGCATTGAACCGGGAAGAAGGCGATATGTATATCGCAAGTGCGGACGGAACAGTGATATCGGCCAGTGAGGAGGGCCGGGTAGGGACTCGAAGTTATTTCAAGCCGGGGACAGAGCTGGCAGAAGGTGCTTATGGCAGTTTAGATGATGAAAAGGCCGGACGAAGTATGCAGGTGGTCTATTATAAGCTTCATGACGGCGGCTGGTATCTGCTGAAAGAGATTCCGCTCAGTCAGTATTCAGACCAGATTATCGGCGTGCAGCGCATGCTTATGCTGGTTTTTACAATAAGTGTGCTGGCAATCTTTATTGCTTCCTACTTCTGGCTGCGGAAAATCATTAAACCGTTAAACCAGCTTTCGGGCAAAATGAAAGATATGAGCCGCGGTGAACTTGGTGTTACCGTGGATCACGTTCCGAATAATGAGCTTGGCACCGTGATCCGCCGCTTTAACGAGATGTCACTCAGCATGGTGGAACTGGTGGAGAAGAACAATGAAATTCAAGAGAAGAAGAGGGAACTGGAACTGGAGGCGCTGCAGTATCAGATCAATCCGCATTTCCTCTATAACACTCTGAACATGATCCGCTGGATGGCTGTCATTGTAAAGGCTGACAACATCGTGAATACGATTGTTGCGCTGGGCAATATTTTGCGTCCCGTGTTCTCCAGTAAAGATCCCATGTGCACGCTTCGCGATGAGCTGTCGTACCTGGACAACTATTTAAAAATTATCAACATGCGATTCAACAACAATATTACGTTCACCATGGACGTGGATGAGCACTGGATGAACTGTCAGGTACCGCGCTTTATGCTGCAGCCGCTGCTGGAGAATTCTATTGCATCAGGCCGCCAGAGTGAAGATTTTGCCATTCAAATCGGAATCAGTGCAGCTGGAGATGAAGATCGGCTTATCCTGAGCGTTACGGATTCCGGGGCAGGGATGGACAAGGAGACTCTCGAAACTTTGAATGAAAAGCTGGCTGGAGGAGAATCACCTAAATCGACTGTTGGCGGCAGCGGGATCGGTCTTAATAACGTTAACAAACGGATTCGGTTATATTTTGGTCCAGACTTCGGCATTCATTTTGCCCCAACGGAGCAGGGAGCAAAGGCAATTGTTACCCTGCCGGTTCGCCGAATATAACATTGGATGCTCTCATGAGCTCGCCCAAGAGGCGGCGCATGAGAGCATTTTCTTTGAGCGGCAAGTCTTTGATAAATTGTTCAAGAAACATCTTAAAATGGTTCAAGTCCGCTCGGGGAACAGCCCTGTTTTTTTCAAGGAGATCAGAGGAACGTTCATTTAACCGCCTTTAAGAAAGCGCTATCATATGAATATGCCAATTGATTAACCCAAAACGAAAGCACCGAACAAAGGAGAAATTCATATGCAGCGAACCGAAACTCTGACACGTTCCATAACGAAAAAAGCCGGCAAGCTGAATCGCAAGGACGGTATTCACCTCCTCCTGCTGGCCGCGCCATTTGTACTATTTACTTTAGCTTTTAGTTACGTTCCGTTATTCGGATGGATCTATGCATTCTTCGATTACAAACCGGGCATTCCGCTGCACCAGACACCATTTCTGGGATTAGAGAACTTTCGCAATATGTTCGATGATCCACGGATGGGACCCGTGCTGGCGAATACACTTGCACTCAGCTTATTGTCCATAGCAACAGCACCTGTACCTATGCTGCTTGCGATTCTAATCTCGGAAGTCCGCTCCGGCTGGTTTAAACGGCTGGTGCAAACCGTATCCACGCTGCCCAATTATATCAGCTGGATTATTGTCTTCTCTCTGGCATTCAGCATGTTCAGTACGGAGGGCGCAGTCAATTCCATCATGATGAAAACCGGCATCGGCAGTCCCCCCGTGGATATCCTCGGGAACTTTGACCGGGTATGGACCGTTCAGACCCTGCTCCTGCTGTGGAAATCGGCAGGATGGAGCGCCATTATCTACCTGGCAGCCATCGTAGGCATAGACAGTGAGCAGTACGATGCAGCGAAGGTGGATGGCGCCGGGCGCATGCGTACCATCTGGCATATTACACTGCCCAGCATCATGCCAACCTTTATTGTGCTTCTGCTGCTCTCCGTCAGCAACCTGCTCTCGGCAGGTTTTGAACAATATCTGGTGTTCAGCAATGTGATGATTGCAGACCGGATTGAGGTACTTGACCTATATGTATATCGACTTGGTCTTGTAACAGGTGACTACTCGTACTCAACAGCTGTAGGTATTTTCAAAACAGTTATCAGTGTACTGCTGCTCTTCAGTGTCAACATTCTATCCAAGAAAGTTCGCGGTCAAGGTATCGTCTGACTCGCAGGGAAAGGAGCAAAAAAGATATGCGCACACAGCCCTCAGGACAGACGCTTCGTTCCGTCCGCCACATCGATTGGAAGGATTTTACGTTTACTTTGTTTAACTACATCCTGCTGTCCATGCTTGTTATTATTACAATCTATCCGTTCTATTACATCTTCATCTATTCCATCAGTGATCCAATTGATGTTCAGAAAGGGGTCTATTTCTGGCCAGCCGGCTTCTCACTTGAAGCATACAAGGCAACGGTACAACTGCCGGGTATTATCGATGCTGCTCTGGTTAGCGTCTCCCGAACGGTGCTGGGTACTTTAATTACCGTGTTCAGCTGTTCATTCTTTGCCTATCTGATTACCAAAGAAGAGATGCCGTATCGTAAAATGATCTACCGTTTTGTTCTGATTACGATGTACTTTAACGCCGGTTTTATCCCATGGTATCTGACCATGAAGACATACGGTTTACAGAATAATTTCCTGCTGTACATCATCCCGAGTGCAATGTCGGGCTTTAACATTATTTTGATCAAAACGTTCATCGAACAGCTTCCCGCTTCTCTGGAGGAATCCGCGAAGATCGACGGAGCCGGATATTTCCGTATCTATCGCAGCATTATTTTCCCGCTCTCGATGCCCATTATCGCCACCATTGCCGTGTTCTCTGCGGTAGGACAGTGGAATACCTGGTTTGATAACTTTTTCCTCGTTGAGAACCCGAAGCTGCAGACACTGCAGCTCGTGCTCTATAACTTCCTGAACCAGTCCAGCAACCTGTCGAATATGAGCACGGAGGAGCTGACGCGGGGAGATGTTGTGCGGACACTCACACCTCAGTCCATCCGAATGACAATCACGATGCTGGTTACGCTGCCGATTGTACTGGTGTACCCAATGCTGCAGCGGTATTTTGTTAAAGGTATCATGATGGGCGCCGTCAAAGGCTAAAGCCAAAAAGCCGCAAAGTCAAATATGCCGCAAGCAGATTGGATTATCCGGTTAAATGCCGATAATTATAGAAGAAGATAAACAGGAGGGTTATGACATGAGAACTAAAACAACGTTTCGCCGGGTAATGGCCATGCTCATGATGACGTCTATGCTGCTTGCAGCCTGTACGAGCGGAGGCTCGGGAACAGGGCAGCCCGGTTCAGGTGAAGCCGGCTCGTCAGACAACGGCTCCAACAAAGATTTGGTAACACTTCGTGTTCTGATCATGGAAACCGGCTCCAAATGGAATACGCAGCAGAACAACGAGGTAGCTCAGGCCATTGCCGAGAAGATCGGGGTCAAAATCGAGTACGTTGAAGCAGACGAGAATAAATTCAATGTACTGCTTGCTGGCGGCGATCTGCCCGACCTGGTAAGGACCAACGTGAATAAATATCAAAAGCAGTTGATTGAAGGCGACCTGATCGTTCCGCTTGACGACATGCTTGCCAAATCCGGTAAAGATATTACCGCTAATATTCCTACCGTTGTCGAATACAGTATAAAGAACTGGAGTAACGGGACGGGAAAACTGTATTTCCTGCCTCCGCAAGTACAATCCAAGCCGGGTACATCCATTGCACCGATCACCATTGGACCAACGATTCGCTGGGACTGGTATAAAGAGGTCGGTGCACCTGAAATAGCAACGATGGACGATCTGCTGGACGTTGTAGGCAAAATCGTGGAGAAACATCCGCAGACCGAAGACGGCAAGAAAGTGTACGGCGTGTCCATGTGGCAGGACTGGGGGCTGTGGCCTTATACGATTCCGCCGGTTATTTTCACTGAAAATGTAAGTGCTACAAGTGACCTGACAGCATCCAAAGTGGGCGGCAGCGAGTTCATCAGCAATCTGACCGATGAATCTTCCAACTTCTGGACAGCGATGGACTTTTATAACAAAGCGCAGCGTCGAGGATTGCTTGATCCCGATTCCCTCACGATGAAAAACAATGACTACATGGCAAAAGCAACGGCAGGACAGATTGTTGTGGGTCCGGCAACCTGGGCAATGGGTGATTTCAATGCCCAGCACGCAGGCGAAGGCAAAGGATATCTGGTTGTTCCGGCTGGTAAGCTGGCTTGGACAGGTGCAGTGAACCCGCTTGGATGGCAGGATAAAGCCTACAGCATCTCCAAAACATCCAAAAATCCGGAAAAAGCAATGGAGTTCCTGAATTATATTTACTCTTATGAGGGTGCACGTACGATGTACAACGGCGTAGAGGGAAAACATTGGAAGATGACGGATGGTAAACCGGCACTGACGGATGAAACACTGGCGCTGAAAGCCGCAGGTGGAGCACCTTACGAAGCAACAGGGCTTTCTCTGGATCGTAACATTATCGGTTTGGGCGGAGACATGGTTAATCCCAATGACAAAATGCCAGTAGACCTCTTCACCTCGGAGGAAGCCTTATCCAAGGCAGCCACACCGCTCGAAAAAGACTTTGCACAGCATTATGGCGCTTCTTACTCGGGAGAAGTGTTCAAAAAGCGGATTGATGAAGGTAAGCTCAACACATTTACTACCTGGATGAACGGCATGGACGACGAGGAGATCGTTAAACGCAACACTGTTCCAGGTGTAACGCTGGATGACAAACTGAAAAAGCAGGAAGCTGAATTGAAAGAACTGGCTGCACGCGAAGCCGCAAAAATCATTCTTTCCAAAGATGAGCAGGCTTTCGAGGCCAATAAACAAGCTGCACTTGCGGCGTTCAAAAAAGCCGGAGCAGATGAATTTACCGCTTGGTATAACGGTGAGGTACAGCGGCTTCGTCAAGCTCACGGTCTGTAAACTGACTTAACTGAAGCGAGTAGAGCGTTGGAAGAGGAGCTGAAGCTGTGAAGTTTTAGCTCCTTTTCTTATGCAGCATGCATCTAAAGAAAAACCCACAATTCATTGAAGTGAGGAGTTGACTTGAAAATGGATCAAACTCTTACAGCTGGCGGGAGGGAACTGCCGATCAAAGAAAAGGAAGGCAGTACAGATCGCTTTGTCTGGCAGGCTTCCTGGATTTGGGGAGGCAGTGAGGACTGGCCGCGTAATGAATGGCGCTGCTTCCGAAAAGCATTTACGCTGCGGCAGTGGGAGCACGAAAGTGCTGAGATCACGATAACGGCAGATGCCAGATACGTATTGTACGTGAACGGTGTATTGTGCGGAAGAGGACCCAGTCGTTCCTGGCCCTTTGAACTGAATTATCATGTGCATGAAGTAGGGCATTTACTTCGGCCGGGCGTTAATACACTGGCTGTTCTGGTCATGAGCTATGGTACGGCGACTTTCTCTTATGTGCCTGGGAGAGGCGGACTTCTGGCGCAGCTGGAGCAGGTACACCTTGATACGGATGGAACGCCTCAGCAAAGAGAGTTGATCGCTGCTACCGATGCTTCGTGGTGCACCACTCCATATGCCGGATACGAGCGAAGAGCTTCACGTATGTCTTGTCAGCTTGGATTTACAGAGCAGGTGGATGCGAGGCAGTGGAAGAGAGAATGGTTTGGAGCAGCAGAGCATGCAGCATCAATTGAAGAGTCAGGCTGGACAGCCGCACGTGTCATCGCAAAGGCAGGAGACGCACCTTGGGTTAAGCTGATTCCCAGTGACATTCCTGAACTGACCGAGCAGGAAGTTTGGCCTGTACGGGTCGAGTCTTTGAAAGAGGCAGTGCCCATCTCCTGGACTCATGTGCTTGATGTTCGTGAAGCGATGGACCCAGGCAGCAGAATGCACGCCAATCCGGTATCCTTTGCCGGTTATGCTGCCGCAGTCGTTCACTCAAGCCGCGAAGCCGAAGCGGTCATCGGATTTTTCAGTGCTTTCCATGCCCTGCGCGGATTCACCCTTAATGGGATTTATTATCCTGTGTCAGCAATGGAAGGCGAAAGGCCGCGCCGTCTGCAGCAAGTCAAGCTCCAAGCGGGTGACAATCTGCTGCTTATCGAGCTCGCTGGTCAGGATCATGGGGGCGGATTGCATCTGGGTATCGATTGTGAGGCTGCGTTTAGGGTTGTGTCACCGCTTCTTGATAAAGAAACCGTGAGCGCAGCACCCTTTGCCCTTATCGGTCCGTTTGCTTCACTTGTTCACATTGATCATCAGCCCAACCCGGATGCACTTCGTCAGTATCAAGGTTTCGGAGGTCAGAAGTCCTTGGACATACACGCCTTCAAGGATGCTGATGTTTATCTTCAGTGCAGGACATTGTCTACAATCCGAGAGCTCCTCCTTTATCGTAGGTGGGTTAAACCCTTCCCCGACCTGCTCAGCTCCGATGCTTCGATATTTGTATCCAGCATATGGAAGAGAGCGGAACAGACGAAGGCTGTTCCTGCGCCATTACAGCAGATCTGTCTTGCCAACCGGATACCGGCCATCATACCCGCAGCGACGACGGGTAGAGGTACCGAGCTGATTCTGGATTTTGGACGCGAATGGTCAGGCTTCCTGCGATTTGAGATCGAGGCACCTGAAGGCACCATACTGGATGCTTACGGATTTGAGTATATGGACGGTGGTTCCCGGCAGGATACCTTTGGCGTGGATAATACACTGCGTTATGTGTGCCGTGAAGGCAGACAACGCTATGAATCGCCTGTCCGGCGCGGACTGCGATATCTGATGCTTACGATCCACGGGAATATGAAACCTCTGCGGTTGTTCGGTGTAACTCTGGTGCAGAGCAGCTATCCGGTGGCAGAGATTGGCCGCTTTCACTGCTCCGACCCGCTCTTGAATGACATCTGGGAGATCAGCAAACATACGACCCGGTTGTGTATGGAAGACACCTTTGTGGATTGTCCGGCTTATGAACAGGTTTTCTGGGTTGGTGACAGCCGTAATGAAGCTCTGGTGAACTATTATGTATTCGGTGCATTGGATATCGTTAAACACTGTCTGCAGCTCGTGCCTGGCTCAGGAAGTCAGACCCCGCTTTATGCGGATCAGGTACCCAGCGGCTGGAGCAGTGTGATTCCGAACTGGACGTTTTTCTGGATAACCGCCTGCCTTGAATACACACGTCATACCGGAAGCGGAGCGTTTGCTGCAGCGATTTGGCCAAAAGTAAAGTTCACGCTGGATCATTATCTGCAGCATTTGGATAAGCAGGGCCTGTTGACCATTCACGCATGGAATCTGCTCGACTGGGCTCCGATCGAGCAGCCGAATGACGGGACAGTTACGCATCAGAATGCCATATTAGCACGCACGCTGGCAGACGCAGCTCGGTTGTCTGAATTGGCAGGATGTGCAGAAGAAGCGGCATATTACGATGCCAGGTCACAGCATTTAATCTATGCCATTAACAAACATCTCTGGAGTGAAGAGCATCAGGCTTTTATTGACTGCATTTATGCCGATGGTTCTCCTTCCAGCACATTCAGCATGCAGACTCAGGTGACGGCTTTGATTACTGGAGCGGCAGCAGATGAGCGTAAGGAGATACTTGCAGCTTATCTAACTTCACCACCTGATCATTTTGTAGGGATAGGCAGTCCGTTTATGACGTTCTTTTATTATGAAGCACTGGTAATGCATGGTGAGATCGATAGAATGCTGCAGGATATGCGTGAGAAGTTCGGTGAGATGGTGAAACATGAAGCTACAACCTGCTGGGAAATGTACCCGGGATTTACCGAGAACAGAGCGAACCCCAAGGATCTGACACGCAGTCATTGTCATGCCTGGTCAGCTGCACCGGGATATTTTTTAGGTGCTGTGGTTCTCGGAGTGCGTCCTGCCGCAGACGGTTGGACAGCCGTTCGGATAGCCCCGCAGCCAGGCGATTTGCAGTGGGCCAAAGGGGCGGTGCCTCTTCCCCAGGACGGAAGAATTGACGTGAAGTGGGAGATTCGGAAGGAATCAGGTGATTCCGTTTTTCAATTGGAGGTCGTCGCACCAAAAGAAGTTGCGGTGGAGATGGAAGTTCCCGAAGGATATCGGCCACTGCTCATACACAGAACATACTGAAACAGTGCATGTAGTGTCGGCAGAGGTTCGCAGAACACGAATGGAGTGTTAGGAAAATGACAAACATCTCGTATTATTATCCTGTTGAAGGTAAGCGTTTTCTGGATGAAGTACAGGACGAGGCTTATGCCCGCTCTCCTCTTCATGGAGACGCATGGGTGGAGATGGACAGCCGCATTCCTGTTCTCTCTATTCCAAATGAAGTTCAGACGATGTCAAGCTTCCATACCAGCAGCTCGAAGTCAGAGGATTCCATGCCGCTCTCCGGCATCTGGCGTATGAAGGGGAGCGAACCGGCGGATCATGGTGATCCCGCCCCGGCGACGGGCTGGTTTGGACGAAAAGCCAAGCCGAGTGAAGGAATGCGCGATCGTTGGTATGATCCGGATCATGATCGGAGTGACTGGCTTGAAGTCAAAGTTCCTACAACGGTGCAGCAGGCGCTGGTCGATCTGGAATTAATGGCTGATCCGCATTGGAACACAAACACCTTTGATGAATTGGAACAGAACGGGACGCCTCAAGAGACTCCCCTCTGGTTTCGCAGAACGCGTGTGGAATGCAGGGAGTGGTGGTTTGCCACTGCGTTTGAAGTACCCGAGACGTGGGAGGGAAGACGGCTTTCCTTAACGTTCGACGGTATCGACTACTCAGGCACAGTGTTTCTTAATGGTGTCTCGCTTGGACATCATCAGGGTATGTTCGGCGGTCCGGTCCATGATATTACAGAGCTGGTTCAATGGAATGAGGTCAATGTGCTCGTCGTTCGAATCGACCCGGCGCCGCAAAGCTGGAATGGGCTGATGAAACCCAGTCCGGGCTTTGGCTGGCATTACGGCCATCTCATCTCACTTGGCATCTGGAAGGATGTATGGGTAACGGTTCAGCCGGATATTGCGCTGCTTGATCCCTATCTAGTAACCATGTCCTGCACTTCCGATGAAGCCCTGCTGCAATTGGAATTTACGACAGAGAGCAGCCTTACAGAGCGGACCTCTTTAACAATTGAAGGCCTTATCTGTTTAAAAACGGAGAAGAGCAGCAGGGATGATTGGAGGAATCCAACGAGTGCAGTCCAATCGACTGCGGATGAAAGGGGCAGCCGTGTTGACACCGGCTTTATCTGTTCTATAGAAGTGCCCCGTGGGCGAAGCAAATTCAGTACTGTGTTTAAACTAAGCCGTCCTAACCTATGGTGGCCATCAGGTTATGGAGAGCAGCCAATCTATGAGCTTATATTGAGGTCTGCTTCCGGCAGCTGTGAACATAAAGGTGCACCAGACATCGATGGTTTGTCCCGCGAGTCAGCGCCTGAATCTTTGCCCGGATCAGTGGGCGGATATGCCGACACGAAGCCTGTTAACGTAAGTGAGATTCGAACTTCATTTGCAATCCGCACTGTTGAAATGAGGCCCATGACGGAGGCGGTGCCGGAAACCGACTATCGCTGGCAGTTTGTGATTAATGGCGAATCGATGTTTATCAAAGGAGCCAATTGGTGCTGGCCTGACGTCATGCTGACGCAAAAGGAAGGTCAGATTGAACGGCTACTGGAGCTGGCACGCAGAGGTCATGTACAAATGCTGCGGGCATGGGGCGGCGGATTAGTGGAAAGTGATGAATTCTATGATTTATGTGATCAAAAAGGCATTATGGTATACCAGGAGTTCCCGCTTTGCTGGGGCCCGCCTGATGCTCCGGTAACAGATCTTGGCGTGATTGACCGTCAAACGGCACTTTCCGTTAAACGGCTGCGGAATCACCCTTCTTTGATCATGTGGGGTGGAGGCAATGAGAACGGAGCTCATGGAGGCGCAGATGAAGGACTTTTTCTGGTTGGAAAACGATGCCGCGAGTTTGATCCGTCGCGTCCATTTCACCGAACGGACCCTTGGGGAGGCAGCGTCCATAACTGGAACGTGTATCACGGCGGTGAACCGCTGGAAGAAGCAGTTGTGGCAATGCCTTCGGTATTTTACGGGGAATTCGGCATTCCGAGCCAGACCAATATCTCCAGTTGTCTGCGTTATATGCCGGAGGAGGCACTGTCCTCTTTTCCGCCAACCGAAGAAAGCAGGGGCTGGAAGGCTCATTTTCATCAATTCAGCCTGAAGGATGTTATTAAAGTAATGCGCTACGCATCATACGGACCTATCCAGAGCTGGGAGGACTACATCATATATTCACAGACCGCTCAGGGGGATGCCATCCGATTGGTCGCTGATCTACAGCGTGCAGGAACCGGCAAGGACAAGAGCGGATTCTGGTATTACAAATTCACCGACTGTTTCCCGGGACATTCCTGGGCAGTGATTGATTATTACGGCACAGCCAAGCTTTCCTATTATCGAGCCAAGCAGGCTTCACGTCCACAGAATGCTTTCATCACCGCCGGTAAACTGGAAGGCTGGCTGGCAGGGGAAGTGTTCCGGGCTGACCTGCATCTCGTGAACGACTCGCGAGAAACGCTTAGTAACGTGACTGTTCGAGTCACGATGTTCAGCAGCCAATTAACGGAATTGATGACTTGGAATTATCCGGGTTTAACCGTGTCTCCGGGACGGGTCTATCCCATTGCATCACTGGAAAAGCTCCTGCCGGAAGCTTCAGCCATTCAGCCTTTCCTCGCTGCAGTAACGCTCCATTCAGAAGATGGAAGACGGCTCTCCGATCATTGGTACTGGTATAACGCCCAGCCGAAAACTGCCGAACTGCTGGCCTTCGAGCAGGAGCACAGACACCATTCAAACGAATACCCGGATCATGAGGCAGCGCATGCCTTTATGCTGTACGGGGAACTACCCAATGCTCCAATGCGCGAGCTTCCCTCTACCACGCTTGAATGGTATGTCCAGTCAGCTGACAAGGGTGAGAAGGGGAGGACGGGTGGAACGATTGTGATCCACAATTCGGGTATGGTGCCCGCAATCCGGGTAATCATTCACCATTTTCCCGATGATTGGAGCTGTTATCTGGATGACAATGATTTTGGTCTCCTGCCGGGAGAACAGAGACATATTGCTTATGAATCCGGCTTCGAAATTAGATTAGACAAACTGTCTGTCAGTGCCTGGAATGCACCTGAGGTGACGCTGCGTACCCAGCCATAGTATGCACATATGACGAGAAGCCAAGCTGACTTACAGGAAGGAGCAGCAGTATGACATCAATGAAGAGAAGCGAGTCAGAACGGATCGACCCGATTGATGAAGCAGTTGAACGGACGGACAATCAAATTGTAATGAAATCGGATCAATGGGCTGCGGAGTGGATAACTCGCAAGGCACAACCATGTGAAGATTGGACTGCATATCAGGCAGAAGTTGTTCTGCATATCGAAGCAGATGGAGCTTCATTTCTTTTCGGTTATCAGGATGAAAACAATCATGGCGGGATCGAATTCGCTGAGAATCAAAAGGAACCCGGGAATGATCAGCTTGTGAACTCCTGTCTCATGTCCGTTTACTATATAAAACAAGGTATACGTCATAACTTGGATGAGGTTGCGGTGTCTTTACTTGAAAGAAAGGCAGCGCCCATCAAACTCAAAGTAAACACAGAAAACAAAGTATGGCACGTGATGGTGAATGAGCAGCGGATTTGTTCATGCAGGGCAGCTTCTTATGAAGGAACAGTCGGATTTCGCACGAAAGAAGGACAAAAAGCGGTCTTTCGCGACTTGAAGCTCACGGGCACGAACGGTCGCGTGCTGTATTCCAACCGTTTTTACGATCCACAAACGACGCACTGTACAGCAGGTTCGATTCATGCTTCAGGTAATGGGCTGGCGCTGGAAGGAAATATGCTGTCGATCTGTACCTCACCACTCCCGGTAGATAGTCCGCTGTTTCGTAAAACATTTGACCTGACTCTCCTCCCGATTGAAGCCAGATTACGCATCTATTCGATTGGGTGGTATGAGCTTCATATCAATGGAAATCGTGCGGATGAGCGCGTACTTGCTCCGGCGAACACACCGTATAACCACAGCATGCTTTATGACACGTATGACGTAACCCATTTGATTCAAGAAAGGCATAATGTGCTGGGCGTGTGGCTGGGGAACGGGTACCATTTTAACTACTCACGCTGGGGCTGGAAATGGAACAGAGATAAAGCATTGATCCTGCAGCTGGACCTCCGGTTCGAGGATGGGAGTACACAGAGCATCACGACGGATTCTTCCTGGTCATCTGCGGCAGGCCCTATTCTTGTCAATGATATCTATGATGGGGAGTCCTATGATGCAAGGCTGGAGCAGCTTGGTTGGAGCCAACCCGGTTTTATTGAAAATAACGACTGGTCAAGCGTGGTGAGCGCTGAGCCCCCTGCAGGCAAACTGAAGGAAAATCAACAACCTCCGGTTGTGCCCTTTGAACCGCTGGAACCGACAGCAGTCTTTCATCCGCGTCCCGGCGTAAATGTATACGATTTCGGGCAGAACATCTCGGGATGGGCCCGAATTCAGGTTAAGGGCCGGGCAGGGAGTGAAGTAAGGATGAAATACAGCGAACTGATCGATGAATCAGGCTGTATTGATCCATGGACGAATCGAAACGCCAAGGCGTCAGACACTTACATTCTTCGTGGAGAAGGTGAAGAAAAATATGAACCACGTTTCACATATCATGGCTTCCGTTATGTTGAAGTCAGCGCCGGTTCCTGCTGGATCTCCATTCAGGCTGTTCCGGTTCATGCCGATGTAGAATCGGCAGGCACGTTTGAATGCTCGGATGAGATGCTTAACCAGCTTTACAGTAACATTCGCTGGTCCTATCTGAACAACCTGGCGAGCATCCCGACAGACTGCTGTCAGCGTGATGAACGCACTCCCTGCCTCATGGATTCCGCTGTTGTTGAGGAGGCGGGCATGCACCATTTCAATATGCAGCGTTATTACCGCAAATGGCTGGAGGATATTGAGGACAGCATGACTAATCCGGATTGGAGCGGAGACAAAGTCTCTCTTCCATGGCATCTTTATCAGCATTATAACGATCTGGAAGCGCTGCGCCGCAGTTACCCGTCTATGAACACATACATTGACCATCTGCATGAGAAGTGGCCTGAACATATAGTGAAGGAGGGCTTTGGAGACTGGTGTCCTCCGAATGACGATGGCTGGGAGAACTATTTCCATGAAGTTGAACTTGTGAATACGAGTGTTTATTACAAAATCACTTCAATTACTGCCGAAACGGCATCCATATTAGGAATACATGCAGACTATAATCGCTATCTGAAGCTGGCTGGTGACATCAATCGAGCCTTCCAGGACAAGTTTCACACAGGTGACGGCATCTATGGGAGCGCTTCTCAGACAGCGCAGCTCATGCCGCTTGCCTACGGTATGGTACCAGTCAAACTGCGCGCTGCTGCCGCAGCCCGGCTGGTGCAGGCTATCGCCGAAAAAGACGGACATCTTCACACAGGCATCTATGGTACAAGATATCTGTTAGACGTGTTGGCAGATTACGGACACATTGATACAGCTTACGAGCTGCTGAGCAAAAAGGAATACCCCGGGTTTGGTTATCAGATCGAACGCGGAGCAACGACGCTATGGGAGCAGTGGAGTGAGAAAGGAGGCATGCATTCGCATGATCACGCGATGTTTGGCGGCATCAGCGTCTCTTTTTATACAAGGCTGGCAGGCATAAGGCCTAACTCACCAGGTTATGAAAAAATATGGATTGAGCCTTTTATCCCCAGCAAATTGAATAAGGTTAGTGCGTCCCTAAGGACTGCATATGGTCTCATTACTTCATCTTGGAAGAAGGATCAAGCAGGGCTGCATATACAGGTAGAAGTTCCTGAAGGAACGACAGGCACACTTGTTATGCCCGCCGCTGTCGTTACGGCAGCAAAACTGCCGCGTATCCATGAGTTGAACCCTGGAAAGTACAGCTTCTCTCTTCCGTTCGAGAGGAATTTGTAAAAATCAGTGAAGGAGAGATACCGATGAATCAGGATACACATCGTTATGACAGCGGCTTTCCCAAGATCGGTATTCGTCCGATCGTGGATCGCCGCAAACTTGTAAAGGCGGCGCTGGCTGACAGTACTATGGAACTCGCTCGTGAAGCAGCGGCTGAGATTACGGAAGTTCTTCGAAATCCGGACGGCTCGCCCGTGCAGGTCATTATCTTTGAACCCTGCATCTCCGGAATGACGGAGGCTGCCCGATGTGCTGAACAATTTCGCAAGGAAGGCGTAGGTGTCGTGGTCACCGTGTCGAATGGCTGGTGTTATCCGCTGGAGACGATGGAGACAGACCCCACACTGCCGCATGCTGTCTGGGGATTTAATGGCACTGAACGTCCTGGTGCTGTCTATCTGGCTGCGCTGCATGCAGCACACAACCAAAAGGGGTTACCGATCTTCAAAATTTACGGGAAACACATTCAGGATCAGGACGAACGCAAGCTTCCCGAGGACGTACGTGATCAGTTAATCCGTTTCGCTCGTGCGGGAATGGCGGCAGCTCTGCTTCGCGGCAGGTCTTATCTGTCCATTGGCTCTGTCTCGATGGGCATAGCTGGCTGCATTGTCGATGAATATTTCTACCAGCGTTATCTCGGCATGAAAAATGCTTATGTTGATATGACAGAAGTCAGCCGCAGACTCGACAAACGCATCTATGACCAGCAGGAATTCGTAACCGCCATGGCTTGGGCCGCACGCCACTGCGTAGAAGGGCCCGACCCCAATCCGGAATCGGTCCGGATCAGCCCGGAGAACAAAATGAAAAACTGGGAAACCTCGATCCGTATGACGTTGATTGTACGAGATCTGATGATTGGCAATCCCAGACTGGCGGAGATGGGTTATGAGGAAGAAGCGTACGGTTATAACGCCATTGCATCCGGATTTCAGGGGCAGCGGGAATGGACAGATCACCAGCCAAGCGCTGATGTGCTCGAAGCCATCCTGTGCAGTTCCTTCGATTGGAACGGTATTCGAGAGCCGTATATGATCGCCACCGAGAATGATAATCTCAACGCGATCACCATGCTGTTTAACCATTATCTGTCGTATACCGCTCAGATTTTTGCCGATGTACGTGCTTACTGGAGCCCGGAAGCTGTAGAGCGAGCCGCGGGATGGAAGCCAGACGGGTTAACAGCGAATGGTTTCATCCATCTGATTAATTCAGGTCCGGCAGCACTGGACGGAACAGGGGAGCAGCAGCGTGACGGCCAGCCTGTAATGAAGCCGCATTGGGAGATTGAAACGCAGGAAGTGCAGGCCTGCCTAAATGCTGTCAGATGGCGCCCAACCTACATGGATCAGTTTGCCGGAGGCGGATATTCTACAGACTATACAACGCGCGGGCAGATGCCGGTGACGATGGCACGTATCAATCTCGTCGCAGGTCTGGGACCCGTGGTTCAACTGGCCGAAGGTTATACGGTGGATTTGCCGGAAGAGGTGCATCAGCAGTTGGATTTGCGAACAACCCCAACCTGGCCTACAACATGGTTTGTTCCAAATCTGGTGGAAGATGATCCTGTTTTTGGTGATGTGTATAATGTAATGGCAGCTTGGGGGTCCAATCATTGTGCCGTCAGTTATGGTCACATCGGTGCAGACTTGATTACACTTGCCAGTATGCTTCGCATTCCGGTTAACATGCATAATGTGGATTCAAGCCGCATTTTCCGGCCCAGCGCCTGGTCTGCATTTGGAACGAAAGATCTGGAGGCCGCAGACTACCGCGCTTGTGCTGCATATGGCCCGCTGTATGGTTCAGTTTAAACATAAACGAAATCATAAAGACAAAGCAGGATCATCATTGAAGTGCCAACATGGCATCTCCTGAACTGCTTTGTCTTTTTTTGCGGATCGAAGTTGATTCGATACCACACGCATAAGCTGGGATTCCCCTTCCATTGACAAAGGACTACGTTCTATTTTATTTTTAAGTATTGTTGACAATCTAATTTTTTAGTTACTATAATTTATATGGTTTTGCCTGTTTTATTCGTCAGTCACTTTTAAGGGGTTCCACCTGTGCGCGAAGCTCCTTCTCAAGAACTGTCTACAGCGCCTGATATCCTACGCCCTTAAATATTTATCGAGGAGACTGAGTAGAATCATGAAAGTATTAATTGTGGAAGATTCAATGTTTGTGCAGAAAATGATGAGCAAGTTGATTGGCGATCATATTCCGAATTGCGAAATTCGAACAGCCACCAACGGTGAAGAGGGATATCGACTTTATCAGGATTTCAAGCCTGATTTGATCACGACGGATCTTTTGATGCCTGGACTTAACGGCCAGGATATGCTTCGCTTGATTCGGGAAAAAGATCAGAACGTCCGCATTATTATATTGTCAGCGGATATTCAGAAAGCTACCCGTGAAGAAGTGGAAGAGCTGGGTATCACAGGATTTCTAAATAAGCCGCTAACAGCAGAAAAAGCAAATACACTGCTGCAGATGATTCAGGTGGCACATGATGCTGAATGAGCTGCAGAAAGATCTGCTGACCGAACTGGTGAACGTATATGTTGGACAAGCAGCAAACATGTTATCGGAGATTGTAGACAAGCATATTGTACTCAGTATCCCTGAAGTTGATCTCATCTCTATTGCTGAAGTTGACCCGGAGGATCGGAGATATAATATTTTATTCGCGGAAGGTCATCTCTTCAGGTCGTCGCTGCAGTTCGGACATCAGTTTCAAGGCAAAGCGTTCCTCATGTTTCCTGCCGAACAGGCAAAAGTGCTGGCGAACATGTGTCTTGGAGAGCTTACGGAGAACCTCAATGCGAATAATTGCCACCTGATGGATACCGATCTCGATGTGCTGCAGGAAGTCAGCAATGTGCTGCTTAATGCCATTATCGGTGAATTTGGAAACTTCCTTGAAATGAAACTGGAATATGTCCTTCCGGATATTGAACTGATTCATGTTACGCGGTCTGATCCGCAAATTCTGCTTCAAAACGAAGTATACATATTGGTGCTGCACACCTCCTTTTTACTGGCGGATACAGATGTAAAAGGAATTATTGTTATTGCATTGAGCATGGATTCCATCTCCAGTCTGCTGAATAAAATAGATGCTCTGCTGGGAGGATAACCATGGATAATCTCGTTGTACAGGCACTGAACAAAACAAAGATGGGGATTATAATTATCGACAGACAATTGAAAATTCTCGTGTGGAATGGCTGGCTTGAACGTTTTACAGGTATGTCTGCCGAAGATGTGTTGGGAAAAAATCTGCTGCAGATCTGCCCGAGATTCAAGGCCAATATGTATCTGAATATATTACAAAATGCGCTGTATCACGGGCAGAGCAGATTCTGCTCCAGCGCTTTACATAAAAACTTTATCCTGCCGAAGGATGGAGGAGATGAGAGCTTTTACAGACAGAATCTGCATGTTGAACCGCTTTATGAGAATGATCACAGTTATGCACTGCTGCAGATTAGCGATACAACCAATACGAGTACTCGGGTGTACAAGCTTAAAAATCTGATTAAAGAACTGGAGACAGAATATACGAAGATCAAAGTATCGGAGAAGATCAGCAAACATCTATCTCTCCATGATTCCTTGACAGGTCTTCCTAATCGGCTGGCTTACAAGGACCGTCTTGCATGGGCTATTAGCAATGCGGTCAGAAGTGAGACGCGTTTTGCCGTACTGTATATCGATACTGACGGATTCAAACAGATTAATGATACTTACGGTCACGAAATAGGAGATCAGGTGTTAATGGAAGTCGCCCGGCGATTGAAGGGAAACATCCGCAGTACGGACTGCGTGGCAAGACTGGGTGGAGATGAGTTCAGCATTATTCTGAACCAGCTTAAGCAGGATGATGACGCGGAGATTGTTGCTCGGAACCTGACGGCAGCATTTGCAATACCGATTCATGTGAACGCGATCGAGATCCACTTGTCAGCAAGTATTGGCATCAGTCTTTTTCCTAAGGATGGCCAAGATCCGACTGAACTTCTCAAGCTTGCAGATATGGCGATGTATCGCATCAAGAAAAACGGAAAGCGCGGTTATGCCTTCTTTCATCCTGAACTTGATCAAGTCTGGTGATGCAGCGCTGGTTCGGACAAGTCAGGTGTACTCGAGCCTTCACTTTTCTTTCTTACGGATTATATTCGAAATAAAAATAGTTCTGCTGTTCAAGCTTAAGCTGCTGTTAAGGCAGCTTTTTTTGTGCTGTATTTATCCTGCCCCTCTGGAGTGGGCCATCATGCAGGAGTACGTATATATTTATCGAAGTAGAACGGAATGGTTGATGATTGATCTAATCATTACGAAATTAATGGATGGAGAGGATGAGGGAATTATGGTTGAGTTAGAGTTGGAGGAATTATTCACTGTACATGTGAAGATTGAACGTACAATTGAGCTTAAGAATACGGATGGCGAATCGGTAGTCATGATTATGTTCGGGGGACATGTTACGGGAACTTGTTTCGAAGGCACTGTGCGTGAAGGAGGGGTGGATACACAAGTCATTGGAAAAGAGGGAGGACGTCACAGCCTGTCGGCTCGTTATATGCTGCAGGGACAGGATTATACGGGGCAGCCCTGTGAAATATACATCGAAAATAACGGATACATCGGTGAGACGAAGGGGAACAGACTGTTTCGCACATCTCCTCGAATCATCACAAACAGTAAAGCTTTGTCTTATCTGAACACAGAGGCGCTGATTGGTGAGGGCTGCCCCGCAGCAGAGGGGATAAGTATTCATATTTTCAAAGTGAAATCCTGATGTACTTTTACGAAATGACAGCAGTTCTAATGGATAATAAGTTTATTAATCAGCGTCGTAATATTCGCCGAATCAGCATAATGACAAGAATCAGAAGCACGATCACAAATAACATTCCCGGTAAACCTACACTTGAGATCAACGTTAAAACCTCCTAAAAAATCCTGAAATAAACTATAAATACAGTTTTAATGAATATAACATATCATTTTACGTTCTGCGACTACAGAGATGGGAGGGCTGCCCCATGACGGATTGGACCGGAGTGAGCAACAAAAGTACGTGGAGCCGCGTCTAATCTATCATTAAGAAACGGAACAGGAGTGAAATGGTTTGCGCTTTAAATATAAGATAACTGCAGCTGCAGTCTTCGGTATGATGATGATCGGGCTGGGGAGTGCAGCTGGAGAAACTGAATTTGTCGATCTTCAGTACTCGAAGTGGGCCGAAGATGGCATTCACTATATGGCAAAAAGGGGGACGGTGGCGGGTTATGGTCATGGCCGATTTCAGCCCCAAACCCCGGTGACCCGAGGACAGGCCATTACCTTTATGGTACGTGAGCTTTATCCTGATCAGTTTGAGAAACCGGTGGACAACTTGAATTATACAGATGTGCCAGCAGCCCATCCTTTTTCTCGAGAGATCGCTATTGCTGAGCAGAATGGGCTGGCTGGCGGATTTCCGGATGGCTCATTCCGTCCGGATGCACCGATCAGTCGTGCTGAAACGGCAGCGTTTTTGACACGTGCATATCCGCTGAAACAAGGACCTCAGTCGGCAGCGTGGACGGATACAGCGAAACACTGGGCCGCAGCCCCAATCCAGATGATGAGTTCAAACGGGTTAGTCGGGGGTTATGCAGATGGGACGTATCGACCGGATCAAAAAGTGACGCGGGCAGAATATGCCGTATTTATGGCTCGGGTCATTCGTTTCGAACGTGAAGCTGCAATCGAAGCCAAAGATTGGGACAAACTGATCTCCTATATGACCGTTAGCGAGCAGGTCGGGCAGATGCTGATGCCTGATATCAGGCAGTGGAACGGCAAGGCGACTACAACGATCAACGAGGGACTGCAGCGCAGCATTCAGGATCAGAATGCCGGAGGACTTATCCTTTTCGAAAAAAATATTGTGGATGCGCAGCAGCTTACCACTTTCACGCATCATATTCAAAGCCAGGCAGGAGATATCCCGCTCTTTCTCGGCATGGATCAGGAAGGAGGGGGGATTCGGCGCATTCCTGGCGGTACCAATCTCCCTGGACAGATGGCGCTGGGCGCTGCGAACGATTCGTCGCTGGCGGAAGCCGCCGGCCAACTGACAGGAGAAGAGCTTAAAGCGCTTGGTATTCAGGTCAATTTCGCGCCAGTCCTTGATATCAACAGTAATCCGGACAACCCAATTATCGGTATGCGGTCATTCGGTTCGAATGCGGATCTGGTGACGCAGCTCGGTCTTGCCATGATGGAGGGACTGCGCCAATCAGGTGTTGTTGCGGGAGTCAAGCATTTTCCGGGGCATGGAGATACAGCCGTTGACTCTCACCTCGGTCTGCCTGTGCTTGCACATGCACGTGAGCGGCTTGATGCGGTAGAATTGAAACCGTTCAAAGCAGCGATCGAGCAGGGTGCTGATATGATCATGACGGCGCATATTGCGTTCCCTGCGATTGATAATGAGCAGGTCATCTCTCGCAAGGACGGTACCCGCGTGCCGCTTCCAGCTACGTTGTCTCGGAAGGTGTTAACCGGTCTGCTTCGGGAAGAACTGCACTATCAAGGTATCATTATTTCCGATGCGTTCACGATGAAAGGTATTGCTGAGCATTTTGGTGAAACTGAAGCTGTCGTGCGCGCTGCTGTCGCGGGGGTAGATATGATTCTCATGCCGCAAGATGTGTCTTCGGCACATCAGGCGTTAATTCATGCGGTGAATAACGGAAAGCTGTCCAAAGAACGAGTGCATGAGGCGGTAGAACGTATTTTGACAGTCAAGTCCAAATACAATCTGTTTGAACCCGCTCCGTCCCTCACCCAGAAGCTGCTTGATCTGAAAGGCATCGTTGGTGCTGAGGCTCATCTTCAGGTGGAGCGTACGATAGCAGAGCGTGCTGTCACCGTTCTGACCGGGACAGAAGGGATGAAACCTGAGACTATTCGTTCGGGCGATCGGGTGGTGATTGTCGCTTCCGATGCTGAGCAGGCAGCACAGCTGCAGCGACAGCTTAAGCAGACAGCGGGCAACCTCCCCTTACAAACGGTAACCTCTGTCAATAATTCTGATGATATGAAAAGCATCTTCCAAACGCTGAACAAGGCAGATTATGTGCTTATAGCTTCATATCAATTCCGCAGCGTTGGAAGTCAGTTCCGCTGGAGCGAGCTGCAGCTGCTGGTCAACGAGTTAAATCAGCGCCAGATGCGCTATACGCTGCTGTCTCTCGGCAATCCCTACGAAATGCTTCATTTGCAAAATGTACATTCCGCCCTTGCGGCGTATGGTAAACAGGAACCCCACACACTCGCTGCCATCAAGGTATTGCTTGGTCAACGAGAACCCCAAGGCAAACTTCCCGTTGATTTGGGGCCATCCGGCCAATAAAGATATGCGATGAATGAAATCCATTTTCCACGTGGCATACGCAGAAAAACCTTGCTGTCTCTATGAGCAGCAAGGTTTTTGTTGTTGTTTTTTCATGAGGTTAGATGGAAATGAAGTTTGTTCATTTAACGTCAAAAATAGCTGCTGCACACTGGCATAACTAGTATCTGTCGTTTACTTTGTGCTGCGAAGGATCGGGTTTTCGAGCTCGACATGCCCCATCAGGCTATCGGTTTCTTTGCCGTCCACCAGCAGCTGAATGCTCTGGATTTCTTCAAACTGGAACATGGTTTGTTTGAACACATCAAGGAAAAGAAGTTCGCCGCCAGAACCAAGTCTGGCTTCGTCCGGAATATGAATGTTTAACGTAAGTTTTCCGTCCTGTTCCTCAAGTGATTCGAGTCCAATATTACTCCATAAAGAAATATAATTCGGGTCATCCGAACGCTGCAGCATATCAAACGCTTGCGTATATTTTTCTTTACTGTCCGTAAATGTAATTTCGACTTTTTTTGTTTTGATCTGCGTTACTTCGGCGTCCACATAACTTACTTCAATCTCTTGTGTCTCTTTTTCCTCCACATTTGGCGCAGTGGGAGAAGAGCCATTGGTAGGAGACTGATTCGGTGCAGGCTCCGCATTCCCGGGGTCCACTGCTGGTTTATCGCCGCAGCCAGCGAGCATTAACATCACTGCCATAAGGCAGATCAGCTGTGTGTACGTTGACCTTTTTCTCATCCAAGCACCTTCTTATCCTTAGAATCATTTCTGGTTTAGAGTCATTTTCAGGTTTTGTTCGGCTGTTCATTAGGGTTGATTCAAGAACTCCTTGATACCATCAACGATGGCCTGAGCCGCTTTATTTTGGACACTCTCGGAGAACATGGCTTGTTCTTCGTCAGGATTACTCAGAAACCCGATTTCGAGCAGTACAGCAGGCATCGTTGTGTTGCGGAGCACTTCCAGATTACCGTTTTTGACCTTTCGATCCTTGAAGCCTAATGCTTCAATCAGATGTTTATGCACAATATCGGCAAGCTGTTTGCTGCTGCTTCGCTTGTAATAATATGTTTCAGTACCTGATGATTGAGGTGAAGCTTTCACACTGTTTCCATGGATCGATACAAATACATCCGCGTTCAATGTGTTTGCCAGCTGCACTCGCTCCGGACGTGTGGGATAAACATCCGTTTCGCGTGTCATTACCACTTCGATATCAGGCTCCTGCAGCAGAAGGGCCTGGACCTTCAGTGCGAGCGGCAGCGTGAAATTCTTTTCCTGTGTATTCGAGATTCCGATTGTACCCGGGTCTTTTCCTCCGTGTCCCGCATCAATAACAACGACACTTTTGCCGCTATCACTGCCTGAAGGACTCACAGGAATGCCAATGATCCCGGTAAGAGCCAGATCCACGATCAGCTTGCCGCTGACATATTGAGTATTAACCTGTACATCGCTCAGATTGTTGAGTTCGATAACAACTCTGACTTGAGCTGGATCATTTTTAAAAAGAGAGTATCGTATTTCGGTTACATTAGGAATACCGCTGACATCCAGTTTACCCATCTTGCCCTGCTGCAGAGCTGGCCCCATCTCACCAAAAGCAGTATTCGGCAGATCCACCACAATCCGATCCGGATTATTCAGCCTTGTGATCTGGGGTGTAACCTCGGTATCGACGGATACAACAAGCTGCTGATTGGCGAAGCTGATATCACTGACTTTGCTCCATTCCGTGCTGCTGTCTTGCCCCGGAACAGCAGGGGCAGGAACAGGAGAAGGTTCATCTGAAGGAACGGCGGCGCTTGTCAGGCCCACGACTTTGTCCTTGTTATTCCAGCTTACAGACAACCCCATCTCTTCACTAACAAAACGAAGGGGCACAACGACCGTATTCTTGATCAGCCTCGGGGCCGTGTTCAGCTGCACCTTCTCGTTTTGAACGCTGGCTTCTGTTCTGCCAACATTTAAGGAGAGCACCTTCGCGTTTTGCTCAATACTTACGTTTTGCGTTTTCTGATTCCACTGCACCTTGAATTTTAGATTCTCGGCAACGACACGGATCGGGATCATCACGTTTTTGTTGATGTTGACAACTTCGACATCGGAAGGAAGCATAAGCTCCTGTCCGTCCAATATAATTTTGGTTTGCGGAGCAGATGCAGCATGTCCTGTACCCGGCAGGGCGAGCAGAAATAACAAACTGAACAAGAGTACACTTACGATTTTTTTCATTTTACACCTCAGTTTAATTCTAAGTTTCTGATAAGAACGTTCATCCATCCAACGAACAGCACTTGTGACAATATTCTACAAATAAACATACAGTTCCTGCCTGATACCAATATCTTTTTGGATAAAATTCAGACGATGACACTATTTTAGATGTGCTTTTGAATCTCAGGCCCGGTAGGGGATTGTGCGATATCACCGTTTTTTGTTTATAAAATATTAATGACCTTTGGATAATAATGACATTGACAGTTTAACGTTTTTCCAAAATAATAGATTGTAATTGAATACTGGTACCTTTAATTCAGTCCAGAGAGGCTGGCAAGGGCAGCGGATTTTGTAATCACGCGAGAAAGGGCATTTCCTGCATAGGGATGTTCTGCGTCTTCGCGCGGGTTATGATGCATAAAGAGGCTACTTGTCAGCGTAAAAGCGTGATGAGTAGCCTCTTTTTCTGCTTTTTTTATGGTATCAGAACACTTTTATCTGGAGGGTTTCTGATGAGCAAACAAGATCAAGAATTTTCATGGCAAGAGGTGCCGAAGGCGCAGCGCAATCATTTCTGGAAAACATTATCCGTCATGCTTGGATTCACTTTTTTCTCGGCCAGTATGCTGGCAGGGGGAACACTCGGTGTCAGCCTGACATTTATGGAGTTCATGGCCATCGTGCTGGCAGGAAATCTGGTGCTAGGCATATATACGGGGGCACTGGCACATATCGCTGCCAAGACAGGATTGTCCACCCATCTGCTGGCGAAATATTCGTTTGGTGAAAAAGGTTCTTATCTGCCTTCATTCCTGCTGGGCTTTACACAGGTTGGATGGTTTGGTGTCGGCGTAGCGATGTTTGCCATTCCGGTTGCCAAGGCGATGGACTGGAATGTATACCTGTTGATCCTGGTGTTTGGACTTGCGATGACAGCGTCAGCGATCTTCGGTATGAAGTCTCTTGTCATTCTTGGTTATATTGCGGTACCTGCCATAGCGATTCTCGGAGGATATTCCATGTTTGAGGGAGCGGGCTCACTGGGGGGGCTGCAAGGATTGTTGGACTACACGCCAACACAGACGCTTACCGCGGCTGCAGCTCTGACGATATGTATCGGTTCGTTCATAAGTGGCGGTACACTGACACCAGACTTTGCACGATTCTCCCGCACATCCCGGCAGGCGGTAACGGCGACGGTGATTGCGTTTTTCCTCGGTAACTCGCTCATGTTCCTGTTCGGCGCTGTCGGTGCAATGGCGTACAACCTGGCTGACATATCAGAAGTGATGTTCCTGCAAGGGCTGCTGATCCCGGCCATTATCGTACTGGGACTTAACATCTGGACAACCAATGACAATGCACTGTACGCTTCCGGTCTCGGTTTTGCGAACATTACCAAAATATCGAAAAAATTCTTTGTTATCGTTAACGGGATTGTCGGAACCGTGTTTGCCATGTGGATGTACAACAACTTTGTTGGTTTTCTGAACGTACTGGGTGCAGCCATTCCTTCAATCGGGGCCATCATTATTGCGGATTATTTCATTGTAAAACGCAGATCGTATGCACCATTCGCCGACATGAATTTTAAAAAAGTAAACTGGGCAGCGATGGCCGCATGGGCGATCGGCGTTGCATTCGCACAGCTTGCTCCCGGAGTAACGCCGCTTAATGCGCTGATCGGTACAGCCGTGGCGTATATCGTCATCATGGCCATCGTGTCCATGACATCATCCAAAGAAAAGGGGAAAACACATGATTATACAGAACGCAAAATTGCGGGGTAAAGAGGGCTTGTGGAATATTATCATCAGAGACGGGAAATTCGAACAGGTTACGCAGGATCAACAATCAGATGTTGGTGCAAACGAAGAGACGCTGGATGTAAACGGAGCACTCGTGCTTCCGCCGTTCATTGAACCACATATTCATCTGGATACAACCCTGACAGCAGGGGAGCCAGAATGGAATCTGAGCGGTACATTGTTTGAAGGCATCCAGCGCTGGTCGGAGCGTAAAGCATTCTTGACCCTCGAAGATGTTAAAACACGCTCCAAAACGGCTTTGAAATGGCAGATGGCGCAGGGTATTCAGCATGTGAGAACCCATGTGGACGTGACAGATCCAAGTCTGATCGCCGTTAAAGCGATGCTTGAAGTGAAGGAGGAACTGGCTCCTTACATTGACATTCAACTGGTTGCTTTTCCTCAGGAAGGTATTCATTCTTATCCAAATGGTGCGGAGCTGCTGGAAGAATCACTCAAAATGGGCGTAGACGTTGTAGGCGGTATCCCGCATTTTGAGTTTACCCGTGAGTACGGGGTGGATTCGATGAAAGTGGCCTTTGACCTGGCTGAAAAATATGACCGTCTTATCGATATTCACTGTGATGAAATTGATGATGAGCAGTCCCGCTTCATCGAAGTAGTTGCGAAGGAAGCGTATGAACGCGGTCTGGGCTCACGTACCACAGCAAGTCACACCACTGCAATGGGTTCATACAACGATGCATATACGTACAAGCTGTTCCGTCTGTTGAAGATGGCCAATCTGAACTTTGTATCCAATCCGCTGGTGAACATTCATCTGCAGGGACGCTTTGACACGTATCCGAAGAGAAGAGGACTGACTCGGGTGAAGGAGCTGCAGGAAGCGGGCCTGAACGTCTGCTTTGGACATGATGATATTTTCGATCCATGGTATCCGCTCGGTACAGGAAACATGATGCAGGTGCTTCACATGGGCATTCACGCTTCCCAGCTGCTCGGGTACGACCAGATTGTGAATTCCATTGACCTGATTACGAAAAATAGTGCCAAAACGCTGCACATTGAGGACCGTTACGGTGTTGAAGAAGGCAAACCAGCCAACTTCATCGTTATGGAAGCGGAGAATGAATACGAAGCGGTTCGCAAGCAGGCAGCGGTACTTTATTCGTTCAGAGATGGGCGTAAAATTGCGGAAACAAAACCGCGCGATACATCTGTTATTATGGACGGCTGCAAGGAAAAAGTGACGTTTAACAAATAGATGCTTGACGGCTGTGCTTGTATACATGAAATGAGCACAATTATAAATAAATGCGCAGCATAATAACGTTGTACAGCAATACTTCTCCTTCATGCAGGGCCAAGTCATCTACAAAGACAAAGTCAATGCGTGAAGGAGTTTCTTTTTTTAAAATCAAGCTGGAAAGTATAGTTCTTGAAGAGAAATAGAATATATTGTAATAATTTGAATTTACTTCAATATAATCATCGTTTATACTAGATTCAACCCGAAAGAATAGATTACAGCGAGAGAGAAATTTTTTTTTATTTAATTTTGTAAGCGCTTTATATTTAGCCTGTGCTGAGGTGAAGAAAGGAGGAATAGGACAGGATAACCACTGAGCATATTTTACTTACACAAAATAAATATTATGTCAACCAATCTCTGGAGGTGTAATCATGTTTAAATCCAAATTAATCAAAGCCGCCATGTCTGCTGCACTTATGAGCTCTTTATTTTTCATTCCACCGATGCCTTCCGTCGGTGCGGCTGATGCCGGCTGTCCCAACGGATATGTGGCTCTGACCTTTGATGATGGTCCTTCGAACAATACAAACAATATTCTTAATGCCTTAAAGCAGTCAGGCCTGCGTGCCACCATGTTTAATACCGGACAAAATTCGCAAAACAATCAGGCACTTGTTCGTGCGCAGGTGTCGGCGGGGATGTGGATTGGCAACCATTCCTATACCCACCCGGATATGACCAAGCTGAATACAACACAGATGGCATCCGAGATTACACGTACCCAGCAGACGATTCGTTCCATTACAGGCTCTTCGCCATCGCTTTTCAGACCGCCGTATGGTGCTACGAACGGAACATTGAAATCGGTGATCAGCCAGAACGGTTTGAGAGAAGTATTATGGAACGTCGATTCACAGGATTGGAACGGTGCGAATGCCTCCCAGATTGTGGCGGCAGTAAATCGCATGGCAAGCGGTGACGTCATTTTGATGCATGATCAGTACCAAACGACACTTCAGGCCATTCCTCAAATTGCTCAAAACCTGAAAAGCCGCGGCCTATGTGCGGGCATGATCTCACCTTCTACCGGACGAGCAGTTGCACCGGATGGCGGCACCAACAATCCTCCTGCAGCTGCGGTGAGAATCGAAACAGAGAATATGACCAAAAGCGGTCAGTATACCGGTAACATCAGCTCTCCGTTCAACGGAGTTGTCCTGTATGCTAATAACGATGCCGTGCGGACTACACATAACTTCTCAACCGGAACGCATTCATTCTCGCTCAGGGGAGCATCCAACAATGCCAATATGGCGCGGGTGGATCTGAGGATTGGCGGGCAGACCAAAGGAACGTTTTATTATGGAGGCAGCAGCCCCGCCGTTTATACGCTGAATAACATCAGTCATGGAACCGGAAATCAGGTGATTGAATTGATTGTAACTGCTGACGACGGCACATGGGATGCATATCTGGATTATTTGGAAATTCACTAGGAGGTGTCTGAAAACGCTGAAGGAAGCCAAAATTTTGCCGAATTTCTGTTCCATGCCAGAAAGTTTATCGCAGGCGTGCTGGCGCACGTCAAGGGAAAGTGACGCAGCAGGGGGCAAAAAGGGCATAAAAGATTCGGGTTACAAGACACGCCGTAAGTTGGCAGCTGTATGGGTTCAATTTATAAGTGAATTTCGCTTAACATCATCTATATAGAAAAAGGAAGGCTGTTTCAATGGCATGTACCCTACGCGGTGCATTGTCAGAGAGATAGCCTTTTTTTGTGTTCTTTTCGATCCGGCCCAAAAAAGTTGAAAACAAAATGTGACCAAATGTCGTCCGTAAGAGTGTTCAGAGTATAAAGGGGGGCAAAAACATCCTATGCAGCAGTCCATATCCCAGAAGAGCAATCAGGTCATGAGTATCTATGAGACATATGCGGATACGCTGTTCCGGATTGCAATGGTGCACCTCGGCAGACGGGAAGACGCGGAAGAAGCCACTCAGGATACGTTCATTAAATTCATGGAAAAGGCGCCAGCATTCCATGATGCTGAACATCAAAAAGCATGGTTAATTCGAGTAACGACTAATCATTGCAAATCCTTACTCCGTAGAGGCTGGCGTAAACGGGAAGTCAAACTGGAAGCTTCAGAACTAGGGATCACGAATGATCCTGAGGATTAGGCTTTGATCGAACTGGTGCTGTCTCTACCCGTGAAATATAGATCGGTTGTTCATCTCTATTATTACGAAGATTATGCAGTCCGGGACATCAGCAAGATTTTAGAGATTAGTGAATCGGCAGTAAAGATGAGGTTACAGCGGGGGAGACAACTGTTAAAACTGGAGCTTGAAGGGGAGGAACAGCCATGAATGAGCAGGAATTCAAACAGCGATATAAGAAAGCGGTGGATCAGTTGAAAACAGATCATCAGATGAAAAAAAGAATCGAACAGAATGTGAAAGCCCAGCACCCCACAACAAAGCGTGCTCGTAAGTCACTGTACATAGCAGCAGGCGTTGTCGCAGCAGCAAGCATCGGGCTTGCCGTACCAACCGTTTGGCAGCAGTGGGGTGGAACGATTTCGCCTGCAAAAGAGATAGCGTCAAATGCTGCATTAATGGACAAGGATCAGGTTACCAGAGGATACACTGCGATCAAGACCGAGAATTCAAACATAGTTCCTGTAGAGATTCCGAAGATTGAGCTGCCCAGTGGAGATAACCAGAATGTTAAGGCAGACATGATTGGATTGGTCGTTTATCATGGAAACGTCTATACCGAATCTGCGACTACGGTGGAAGGTGCAGATGCCTTGGCGCTGCGAGGCAAGAGACTGGGCAAAACCTCTGGTGGCATCCATGAGCTGAGCAGTCAGGATGACTACAAGGAGTTGGCCTCGACTATTGGTAAGGCAGATATCTATACCGTGAAAGGATACAATTCGGATTTTCGGATTATGTCCTATATCGAAGTAGACGGTCAAGGATATGCTCAATTTTTTGATAAAACGAATGGTATATCGGTCAGCGGCCTTTCCGCTCTCATTGGCAAGCTTAACCTTAAGGATCAGGTGACTGCGGCGCAGTGGGAGAGCTTTGATAGCTGGAATAACGGACTCGGTCAACTGCAGAAACTTTCAGTCGACGGCTCACTGAGCAGCTTTATCGAGCAGTTATTTTTAGCAGCTCCCACAGCGGCCAGTCCTGAACTGCAGGAACGTCTCTATGGGGATGATAACCGCAAAATACTCTATTTGACTCTTGAAGATAAAACAAGGGTTCAACTTGTCCTGTTCGGAGAGGAACACATGGTACGTTACGGCTATGCTCCCGTATTTTTCAAAGTAGATCAGAGGGCATTTCAGCAATTTTGGAACAGCTTAAGCAAATAAGCATAACTGGAGGGCGTAAGAAGAGCTTCTCTAATGAGTAGATTGAGATCGTGGATATGCAAAAATGAGCAGTAGAGAAACAAGATGCAGCATTCGGAGAGAGCAGCCAGACGGCAGCTCTCTTTTTGGGATGTCCAAAAGGAAGAGGTATAAGACTATTTTCCCAAGAGGAGCCATTCGTAAACTGGAACTGAGCCATGAACGAGTCATGTCACTCATACAGCAGCATACCCAAGAAGAGATCATGGCTAAAAAGCATTATAAATGGGTCAAAACAAGCAATCTGTATAGTTACTTTGCGGCTAACACGGCAGATCATTACATATGGGCTTTAAAAAAATGTGCACAAATGGCGAAACAATTATAAGTAAAAGACATTCACCAAACGCCGCGCTCACTTCTCGTAAGAACGTTCAGAAGGTCATACACTTCTCGTTTAGCAGATTTATGAACTGACGCAGAGCGCTGCTGACATATCGGTTCTCACCCCGCACAAAAGTGGTGGCGGTTGGCGTAAGTACATCAGACAGATCATGCACTGTATATGCCTCAGGTTGATTGTGGACAACGCTGCAGGGCATGATCGTAACCGCAATCCCGGATTCTACGCAGCCGAGCAGATTTTCCATAGTACTGACTTCAATCAGCTTTTTGGCCGATAGGCCTTCTTCCGCCAGAAACTTCTCCGTAATCTCACGATACGGACATCCCTGCGGAAACACAACCCATGAAAGTTGACAAAATGTTTCAAGCGGGGTCTCCGTTCGTTTGGAGATGATGTGTACCGTATCCTGCATCTCGTATTCGACCTTCAATCCTTCTTTGACACATGCCCCGCTAATAAAAGCACCATCAAGTTCAGAAGACTGAATTTTATGCCGCAGCACCTTGGGGGAGGTAGCATTCACCAGCGAGATCGACACGTTTGGATACGTCATCTGGTACTCATTTAATATCTCGATAAAACGCCGTGATGCTGCCGTTTCGACAATTCCGATCCTTAACGTCCCTGATGGTTCTTCCGGGTCCGTCATTTCCTGCTCCAGATCATACAGCAGGTTGCGAAGGCGTGCAGCATAATCAAGGAACTGCTTTCCTTTTTCTGTAGGCTGTACACCTTTGGCAGAGCGGTCAAACAGCTGGACCTGATATTCTTCTTCCAGTTTTTTGATACGTGTCGTGACATTGGACTGGGCATAGTTCAGCTCTTTGGCTGCTTGTGAGATTTTGCCTGTGCGTCCAACGGCGAGCATGATGTCAATATCGGATAATTCCATGATGGCCTCCTGAATATAAAATTTAGACAGATAAGAGAGTAACCCCGACTAGATTGAAGTATCCCATCTTCAATTTTCCTTCAAACTGAGGTATCACTCACAGTGATACTCCTATATATTCTAATCATTTTACGATATGTCTTATCCGTTCTACAATATCCTTAATTTCAAAAAGAGAGAAGGAAAAGACATGTCAAATTCATTTTTTAACATTTTCAAACCTGTAGCACTGGGGCAGTGGAACCTTCGCAACCGCATCGTCATGGCTCCGCTGACAAGGGGCTTTGCACGGGACGAAGACGGAACGGTAACGGAAGAAATTAGTGCATATTACGAACAACGAGCCAAGGATGGCGTCGGTTTGATCATTACCGAGGGCATTACCCCCATGCTCTCGGGTAAAGGAACGTTTGGGGTACCTGGATTATATACAGAGGCACAGACTGCTTCATGGAAAAAGGTAACGGAGGCTGTGCACAGGCACGGCGGCACGATTATCGCACAGTTATGGCATGTGGGCAGATTGTCGCATTCGGACCTGATCGGCAGGAGGCCGCAGGCTCCTTCATCCATCCAGGCACAGGGAAAAGTGCATAAACTTCACAAATCTTACGAAATGCCTGAAACGATGACCACTGAAGAGATCAAAGATGTCGTTTATCATTTCCAATTAGCTGCTCGCAGCGCAGTTTTGGCGGGATTTGACGGAATAGAGCTCCACGCGGCCCACGGTTATCTGATGGACCAATTTATAAATGAGCGGACGAACATACGAAATGACGAGTATGGGGGCAACCTTCAGGGGAGACTTCGCTTTTTGAAAGAGGTCATTATCGCGGTGAAAAAAGAAATCAGCACAGATCGCATCATCATCCGCTTTTCCGAGAAAAAAGATGACGATCCGTCATATGCATGGACTTCCAAGGCAGAGACAATCCGCGCCTATCTGGAGCTTTTCCGTGAAACAGGTATCACGATACTGCACCCCTCAACCGAAAGCTATGCTGAAGTTTGGTCGGATGGACTCAACTTTCATCAGGCGGTTCGCTCACAATGGGAGCACACGATTATCGGCGTAGGGAATCTCGATCTGGAGAGGGCAGAGGAGGCAATCAATGACGGTGTAATTGATCTGGCAGCCTTTGGCCGGCCATTCATTGCCAATCCGGATCTGGTACAGAGATGGAGATCCGGACTTCCGATAACAGTGTATGATAGCACTAAACATTTATCCGTGCTAAAGTGATTCTGAACTTCGCTGTATATTTTTCTCCCCCCATAACACCATGGATTCGATCAAAGGCACCAGCTCTTTGCCGGATGGAGTAAGCGAATATTCGACTCTTGGCGGTATTTCGTTATACTGCTCGCGATGAACGATTCCGTATTGAATCAGGTCTTTCAAACAGTTCGTTAACATCGTTGGCGTAATTCCGGGCAGTCTTCTTTTTAACTCATTGTACCGAATGCTGTCATCTTCACTGAGAATGGCCAGAATCGGCAGATTCCACTTCCCGCCAATCACCTGAAAAGCATACGTCGCGGGACACAGCTGATCAAAATTAAAATCGTATTTCATACGAAAACCTCCAATAGTATACTTTTTGATACTAAGTCAGAAAAAGAATCGTACTTGTTCTTAAGATTATAGATATTATAATCATACTAACACAAAGCTAATCTATTCGATAAGATCAAAAAGGCGGGATAACGATGAGTAACGAATCTATGATGTGTGACCTGGAAACGGGTGTATGCGGCATAAGTGATGAAGAAGAGATGCAGGTTATTGATCTAAAGCAGGAAGAGAAAAAAGTTACGCTGTACTATGCAACCGACCCGATCTGTTCGCACTGCTGGGCACTTGAGCCTGTCCTGCATCGCTTTATTGAAGAGTATGGTCATTACTTTAACGTAGAGATTAAAATGGGAGGATTGCTGGCAAGCTGGGAGGGATTCTCTGATGGTGCAAACGGTATTCAGAAACCTTCCGATGTTGCCGGCCATTGGAGGGAAGTAGGCGAGCACTCACGCATGCCGATTGACGGGTCCTTATGGTATGATCAGCCGATTCAATCTTCCTATCCGCCTTCTCGGGTATTCAAGGTGATTCAGCGTATGCATCCTGGGAAGGAACAGGCATTCCTGAGACGAGCACGAGAAGCCGTCTTTGCATTGAATCAAAATATTGGAGAAGATGAAGTGCTGATTGAACTTGTCAACCAACTCGGACTGAATGGTAAAGAAATCGTGGACGCATCCTCACAGCAAGCTGCACAGGATTTGTTGGAAGAAGATTTTGAGATGACTGCCCGTCTTGGCGTTCGAGGATTCCCCTCTATTATTATCGTGAATAAAGAGCAGCAGGGAATTAAGGTGGTAGGGGCTCGTGCTCTGGAAACGTACGTTCAAGCACTGCAGCAGATTTTGGGTGAGACGCCCAAACCCAAAAAGATCGCGGCCCTGTCTCACACATTCCAAGAAGGGAACCTTCTTTTCTCGAAAGAGATCGAGGTGCTGTACGACATTGATACGGGCGATGTGGAATCCTATGTACATTCACAATTACCAAAAGATACTTACCGGATCGAGCAAATATTAGGAGAAATGGTCGTTCAGCGTGTATAACAGTCTTAGGTGAAAGTTAACAATGGATTTAGTACATTTATCCATGTGTTATTACAAATTCCCCGAGGGTTGTATTTCAATAAAGTCACATTAATACATCTAGAATGACCTTATCTATAGAACAGGAAGTAATATGTATTTCGCTGTTCTGATTCTAGGGTCTACTCGTAAAATGGAAGTTTGGAAAAAGAAGTAAAAAAGCAGCTGCCATTCAGGCCGCTGCTTTTTTCAGTGATGTTACTGATCCTTTTAAACGGATTAGACTGAGCGCCTAAATTACGTGAGGCAGGTTTTTGTAATACACGAGATGATCCGTCCATTCTTCGTTTTCAAAGATGAAACCTTTTCGCAAACATTCGAATTCCAGACCTGCACGTTCAGCCAGTTTAATAGAGGGAGTGTTATCCACATTAATATGGGCTTCCAATCGGTGAAACTTCAAGTCTGCTGCTGCCATACGGAGAACTTCGCATACCGCCTCTTGACCGTATCCTTGTCTCCAATGCTGATTGTGGATGGTGTAGCCAAAGCTGGCCCATTGAAACGGTTCTCTAGCCAACGTGGCAATATCAATCATGCCCAGATGTGTACCATCTTCTTTTCTGAATACACCGAATATATATACGGCATCGGTGCGGGCAAGTTCCTGATGTCTCTCCACTAGCTGCTCGAACCATTCAGGTGTGCAGTCACTCATATCGATTTTTCCAGGATCATGTCGATGCCGAGAGGGAAAGCGGCTTTCGAATTCATGCAGCCAGTTCTCATAATCTTCGTTTTGTAATGGTCGAATCACCAGTCGCTCGGTTTCCGACCTATGATCAAATTTACCTTCAATAATGTTCAAGTTCAATGTGACATCTCCTTTGTACGGATTTGTTGTTTTTGATTTTGCAGAAAAAATAGACTGGTTTTCGAGCTTGTCGGTTATGTACCATGGACATCACACCTTTCATTTTCATTAATTATGCAGCTCTTTCTGTGTCATCAGACCGTTAAGCCATTTAAGTGTAACACAGATTCATGCGCCCCAAGAATTTCGGTTGGCTCCAAGGCAAAATTCAGGAACTCACTCACGGTAAAACGATGAAGATTATTTATGTGGCTGCGAAGCTTATTAACACGTGAGTGTGCAGCAAATCAATAGCTCCAAAGGGTGGTTTTAATATTTTTCACCAACTTGTCAGAAAGAGTTGAGCCTTTCTTGAACGTTTAAGGTCGAAGACGTGTCAGTGATTGAATTGATTAAAATTGAGGATATAATAATTTTGAATATCAGGTCTGAGCCAATCCTAGAGGCGCTTCGCAATCAGAGAATATAAGGCATCCAGCGCTGGATTTCGCTTTACATCTGAAGGAGTAAAGAAGGAGTAAATGTGCTTAACGAGTGGCAGCCTATCGTTGTCATTTGTTTTGTGAAATTTTTCTCATGTTAAGACCTAAAAAATGATACAAAGAAACATAATCAATGAATGGAGTTTGAGAGGAGGCATTATAAAATGGCAATCGATACCGTCTTATGGAGCAGGCTCGTAACAGGTCTGACACTCGGATTTCACGTTATTTTTGCAACGCTTGGTGTAGGGATTCCGTTAATGATCGCCATTGCTGAGTTTATCGGAATTCGGAAGAAGGACCCCCACTACATACTTATGGCGAAGAGGTGGTCAAGAGGTTTTGTCATCTCGGTGGCTGTTGGAGTGGTGACCGGTACAGCGATCTCACTACAGCTTGCTCTGGTCTGGCCTAACTTTATGAAGCTGGCTGGGAATGTTATCGCACTGCCGCTTTTTATGGAAGTATTCGCGTTCTTTTTTGAAGCCATTTTCCTGGGCATCTATCTTTACACATGGGATCGGTTCAAAAACCCGTACATTCACTGGCTGCTGACCATTCCTGTAGTTGCGGGAGCAGGGATGTCAGCGGTGTTTATTACAACCGTGAACGGATTCATGAATCAGCCTGAAGGATTTGTAATGCAGGCAGGTCAATTTACTGCGGTAAACCCTGTACAAGCCATGCTGAATACAGCCACATTCTCCAAGGTGTTCCATGTATTAAGCTCGGCTTACTTAACAGGGGCGGCTCTGCTTGCCGGAATCGCTGCGCTGGCCATGTTGAGAAGAGGAGTATCCGCTTATCACAAAAAAGGACTAAATCTGATGATGGCCGTCGTGTTGGTATTCAGTTTATTCAATACACTCGCTGGTGATGTATCCGCCAAATTTTTGGCTGAACACCAGCCGGAGAAGCTCGCTGCTGCCGAATGGCATTTTGAGACGGAGAGCGGCGCAGATTTGATTCTGCTCGGATGGCTGAATGCGGAACATGAGATTATAGGTGCACTGCATCTGCCCAAGATCCTCAGCTTTTTGGCCTTTGGAGATTTTAATGCCAAGGTCACCGGATTGAACGAATTCCCGCCGGATGAGCAGCCTCCGCTGCTTGTGCATTATTTATTCGATCTGATGGCCGGCATTGGATTCGCGCTGCTTGCCATATCCGGTCTATATTTTCTGTTTGTACTCTGGAAGAGACGTAATCCACTCAACAAGTGGATGCTTCGCCTTGCTGCAGTCAGCGCACCGCTTGCCTTTCTAGCTGTGGAGATGGGCTGGTTCTATGCAGAGATCGGTCGGCAGCCGTGGATCATTCGTGGATACATGCGGGTCGAAGAAGCAGCCACTTCATCCCCGAGTATCCGAATTTTATTTTTTGTCTTCCTGCTCTTGTACATCGTGCTCGGCGTGATCTGTGTCCTTGTGTTGAAGCGTCTGTTCAACAACAATCCTGCTGAGGTTGAGCTGGAAAAGTGGTTGAAGTCCAGAGAAGATCGAACGGCTGCAGCTGCAGGGAATGGAGGACATAACCAATGAGTTATGAGTTGATCGGTATTTCGGTACTCTGGCTGTTCCTGTATGGATATTTAATCATCGCTTCGATTGATTTCGGGGCTGGATTTTTCGCCTTTTATGCACGCCTGACAAAACAGGATCATCTAATTAACCGTTTGATCTCCCGCTATCTGTCACCCGTCTGGGAGATTACGAATGTATTTTTTGTCTTTTTCTATATTGGCATCATCGGATTTTTTCCGGATACGGCTTCCTATTATGGTGCGGCACTTATTGTTCCCGGAAGTATTGCCGTCATTCTGATTGCCATTCGGGGCTCGTTCTATGCTTTTGAAAATTACGGTTCCAAGAATAACATCGTGTACCTGTTTTTATACGGAGCTGCAGGATTGCTGATTCCGGCATCTCTGTCCGTGGCCCTGACTTTGTCCGAGGGCGGGTTCATCCTGAAGCAGGGAGAGACGATTTCCCTGGATTACTGGGCATTGTTTACCAATCCTCTATCCTGGAGCATCGTTGGTCTTGCGATTGTCTCCGTTTTGTTTATCAGCGGATCGTTTCTAACCTTCTACGCTTCGAGGGCAGAGGATAAGGGCGCATTGAAGCTTATGCGTAATTACTCCCTGTTCTGGAGCACACCGACGATTATTCTGGCACTGACAGCATTTATATATCTGGGTCAGCACAACGAACGCCATTTTCAAAATATGATGGACCTCTGGTGGCTGCTCGCTTTATCGGTAGCCTTCTTCATGACTGCCATGTGGCTGCTGTATAACGGACGTCGTTATGGTCTTGCATTTATATGCATCATGCTTCAATTTTTCTGTGCCTTTTTTGCTTACGGGATCGGTCAGTATCCTTACATTCTCGATCCATACATTACGATTCAGAGCAGTGCCACATCGCCAGCTATGGGTTTCGCGCTTGTCGTTGTCTTTATCGGAGGACTATGCCTGCTGATTCCTTCTCTGATTCTTGTGTTCAGATTGTTCCTGTTTGACGCGGACTATGTCAAAGGCAGCAAATAAAAGGAGGGTTGTCCCGTGAAAAGGCAGCGAAAAGAACAAACGAAGCAGCAACCCGAGCAGCAGGGGAAGTCGCCTGGCAGAAGGAAGTCGGAACTGATTAAACAGCAAATGTCTTCGCTTCGGAAAAGCAGAGTGCTCCTTATGGCCTTTTCACTGGCCCTGGGTGCAGCTGTTATAAGTCAGGCTGTGTTTATGGCTGAGGCTGTGCAGCGCATTTTTGTAGAAAAGGCATCTTTCACATCGATCATGCTGCTGCTTGGTATATTACTGACCGTTATGGCTGTACGTACGCTGTTAGCATATGCCAACGGCAGCGTTGGCATATACATGGCCGCACGTGCCAAAACCCAAATGCGGGCTGTAGTGTTACAGAATCTGACCCGAACCTCTATGTTCTCGTCGCTGCAGGGGCAGACGGGAGGTAAGGTCAGTGTGGCTCTCGATGCGGTGGACGAAGCGGACAGTTATTTCAGTCAGTACATGCCGCGCATGATGGAAGCATCGATCATTCCGATCATGATTCTGGCTGCTGCATTTATGCAGCATGCTAACACGGGCTGGATTTTGCTGTGCACAGCACCGTTTATCCCGTTGTTCATGATCGTGGTCGGACTGCAGACCAAAAACAAATCCGAAGAAAAATACGCGCAGTTGGCCGAGTTCTCCGGAACATTTCTGGACTCGCTTCAAGGACTCGTTACGTTAAAAATATTTGGAAAAGCCAGCCGCCAGCAGCAGGAGATTGAACGCAGCAGTCTGGGTTTTCGGGATACCACGATGAGTATTCTGAAGATTGCCTTTACGAATACATTTATGCTGGAAGCCATCGTGATGTTAAGCATCGGCATCGTCGCGCTTGAGCTTGCCATTCAGCTGCTTGTGTATAAATCCATGACATTCCATACCGCTTTTCTGGTGCTGCTGCTTGTGCCCGAGTTCTACAACCTGCTTAAAAATACAGGGACTGCTTTTCACAGCGGTCGAACCAGCATGGGAGCCATGCGCAAGGTGGAGCAGATGCTGGCAGAAGCGGATACCACGAGTACAGCAAATCATGATGGCGAGAAGGAAGAAACAGGAAAGTCAGTTCAAGAACAAGCTGCGAAAGAAGCAACAGCTAATCATGCGATAACTCGTGCCACAGCGCCGCCTTCCATCGAACTGCAAAATATAAAGTTTCATTATGCCCCCGGCTCATTTAAACTTGCGGCGGAACAGATCTCGATCAAACCTGGAGAACATACAGCCATTGTCGGCAAAAGCGGTTCAGGTAAAACCACATTACTGCACCTGATCTCCGGGTTACTGCAGCCGACATCCGGTTCCATTCTAATTAACGGGAAACCGCTGACGCAAATCGATGAAGCCGACTGGTTCCGGCAGATCAGTTACATTACACAGCATCCTTATATTTTTGCGGGTACACTCGCTGACAATATTTCAATTGGCGCAGAACAGACCATGTCGCGTGTGGATATAGAACGAGCCGCTGAACAAGCGGGACTACAGACACTTATTGCGCAGCTGGAAAAAGGATTGGATACTCCAGTAGGGGAAGGCGGGCGCGGGCTGTCCGGCGGTGAGAAGCAGCGGCTGGCGCTTGCTCGCGCTTTCCTGAAACAGCCTGCCATCATTTTGTTTGATGAACCGACGGTTGGACTTGACCTGCACACTGAACAGATTCTGCAGCGTTCCATCGCTGCATTGTCTCAAAAGGCAGTAATGATCACGGTGGCTCATCGTTTATATACGATTCAGCAGGCCGACCGGATTTTGTTTATGGCGAATGGGCTGCTTGCAGATTCCGGAACACATCAGGAACTGCTGGAGCGTCTGCCTGCATATGCCGAGATGGTACAAGTCCAGAGAACAGGAGGGATTGTATGAAAGAGTTGGCTGTTCTGTCCAAAGCCATGCTGCAGGAACGCAAGGACATTCTGCTTTCCATTTTATGCGGATTTACAGCTGGTACAGCAGGTGTTGCTCTTTTTTCTGCCAGCGGATATCTCATCTCTCAAACTGTGTTTGCACCCCCGCTGTACACGTTGATTGTGCTTACGTCGATGGTTAAACTGCTCGGGTTTCTGCGCGCGGCCAGCCGTTACGGAGAACGGCTGGCTTCACACCGGGCGACATTCTCCATTTTAAGCCGTTTGCGTACCTCATTCTTTGCCAAGCTTATTCCTGTCACACCGGGGATATTAAACAAAAACCGAAGTGGAGATCTGCTCGCTCGTATCGTTGGCGATGTAGAAAGCCTGCAGCATTATTTTTTGCGTGTTGCGTATCCGCCAATGATGGTTGTAATGGTATTTCTGTGTACAGTCATCTTTACGGCTGTTTTTTCGTTCTGGATTGCGTGCTTGCTCGTCGTTGGCATGCTGATTACGGCATTTGTCGTGCCAGCTCTGGTGCTGATGCAGCAGCGTAAAATGAATGGGCAGGTTCGCGAGCAGCGGGCGGCACTGTCTACGGAAGTGACCGAGGTGTTATATGGTTTCCGTGATCTGAAAGTATACGGACAATTGATACAGCGGGAGCAGCAGCTGCAGCAGACATCAGCTGCACTTGCATCAAGGCAGCGGAGAGATGCCGGACAACTGCTGCGTGGGCAATCCATGCATATTTTCGTCACCTATTTGGTCACATGGGGGGTACTGCTGCTCAGTTCTTTTCTCATTGCAGATGGAGTGTTTGCCGGAGTATATCTGGCAATGTTAATATTGGCTGCACAAACAGTATTTGAGGAATCAGCTGCCATGGCCGTATTACCTGCATATAAGCTGGACAGCGAGTATGCTGCCAAACGGTTGAACGAAACTGTACGGATGTCTGAAGAAAAAAACGACCAGCCTCATGGGCTTGTGCCTATGCCTGAAGAAGCCGTTTCGATCGATCTGTCTCACGTGTCTTACCAATACGAAGACGAATGGAGACGCGCGTTAAATGACGTTTCAGTGCATTTCCCCTCTGGTTCCAAAACGGCAATTGTCGGACCGAGCGGTTCTGGAAAATCAACCATTATGGATGTGCTGCTCAAACTGCGCAGCCCCGTTTCAGGCAGCATACAAGTTAACGGCATTCCCATAAATCAACTCCAGGAAGAGAGCATTTGGCAAAATACCCGTGTTGTTCTGCAGCAAAGTCATTTTTTCCGGGGAACCATTCGGGATAACCTGCTGCTCAGCGAGGAGGGGCACATGGACGCAGAACTGGAAGATGTGCTCCACCAAGTGCAGCTGTTCAATCTATCCTTGAACGACACCGTCTATGAAAAGGGAGAAAATCTGTCTGACGGCGAGAAGCAGCGTCTGGCCCTGGCTCGGGCGATGCTGCACAGGGGAAGGTTGTGGCTGCTGGACGAACCTACCTCTTCGCTGGATTACGTTACAGAAGCGCGTGTACTGCAGCAGCTGCTGGCACAAGCGGCAGAAGATACACTGCTGCTTATCTGTCATCGGCTGACAGGCCTTGAACATATGGATCAGATCATAGTGATGGATCAGGGACGTGTTGTGGAAACAGGCTCGTTCAAGGTATTGATGGAGCAAAAGGGTTATTTTTACGAGATGAAACAAATTGAACTGCAGATGATTGGAGAATCAAAAACCTAGCTCTACGATGAAAAGCCGCTCCTTAGCGGCTTTTTGTCGTTTAACGCTGCGAGGCCCACAAGCTCAACCATTTTTCTATGCAGGAATATGGCAAACACTGCCGATCATAGCTTGAAAGCATTAAACACGTCATACATATATACTAAGGGTAACTAGTCCAATAATGTAAGGAGGTTAGCTTAAGGTGAAAAAAGTAATGCAGTTCCCGCTCGTATGGATGTTTACAGGCAGCGTTCTATTGGGGATATCCGGATTCATCTCTCAAAGACTGTTGGTTAACTCGGAAGGCATCCTGTCCATTATGCTGGCACTTGCCGGAGGTATCGTTTCCATTGCAATTTACGGGCTTGTTATGAAATTCATCGCAGTGCGCAGCGTGGAGGAACTGCAGCCTCGGCGGGCAGGGACCGAGTTGTTGTTAGGTGCAGGAGTCGGTTTGGCCTTCATTGCTGTTTCTGTCGGGATCATCATGATGCTTGGCGGTTACAGCTTCACATGGTCCACGGAGAATGCTGTCAGTTCTATTTTGGCTATCGCGATCGCTGCAGCCATTGTGGAAGAATTGTTATTTCGCGGCCTGTTTCTGCAGGCCATAGAGAAGAGGGGCGGAAGCTGGATTGCACTCGCGGCAACTTCTATTTTTTTCGGTCTGGCTCATCTGCCTAATCCCGGAGCCTCACTCTGGAGTTCAATCGCGATCGTCATTGAGGCAGGTATCCTGCTGGGAGCCGGGTTTCTGTGGCGGCGTAATCTGTGGTTTGTGATTGGACTTCATTTTGCTTGGAATGCACTTGAGGGAGTGCTTGGTATTCCGGTCTCCGGTATTGACGCACAAGGTTTTTTTGACGTGCAGCTGTCAGGACCATCTTTGCTGACTGGTGGAACCTTCGGACTCGAAGCATCTATTGTGCCTGTTATCGTTAGTCTGCTCATAGCTGTCCCGATGCTGATCAGCGCGCAGCGTAGAGGACACATACAGTCCAGAAGATGAGGGAATGTCGTACAGATCTTTACTTTATACACAAATAACACGTTATGGGTAGGTCACGTATTGACCTGCTCTTTTGCTGTTTTGGTACATATGCATTGGTTCATAATGAATGAAATGAAAGGGTACTTGACCTTAGGTCCGACCTAAGGCATATGCTGTAAACAGGCAGAACAGCGAAGGTGGAGATGAAGATGGATGGTATGAAGGATGAAATTACAATTAGCGAGCTGGCCAAGCTGATGCAGGTATCGGTACATCAGATTCGTTATTTTGAGGAAAAAGGTGTGCTGCAGCCCGCATATACAGGTGAAAATCAATACCGGATGTACGGAATGGATGAAGTATACCGGCTCGCTCATATTTTGCTGCTGCGTAAGATGGGCCTGTCCGTGCAGATGATCAAAGATTGTCTGTCACATCTGACTGCGGAGCAGATTATCCCGCTCATTCGTCAGGCGCTATCAGACACAGAGGCAGCAATTCAACGGCTTCAGGAAACCAAACATTTTATTGAAAAGCTGCTGGAGGAGAAAAACCACATGCCTCAACCGGACGAAGAGATGTACGTGATTGTGCAGCGGGAACAAGTCCCTCTCACCCTATGGTTTGAAATGCAGGTTCCTGAAAGTCTGAGTGCCCAGAAACTCGTGAAACACGGCAGCAGCATCTCTAATTTGTTCGAAGCGGATATTCATTATGTGTATCAAGACTCGGGCATCGTAGGTATGTATACTCGGAAAGAAAAAGCAGCGTATGATCTGATGCTGCCCGCAGGTTCATATGTATCCCGCAGTCTTTGGGTCCAGAATGAAGAACACCTTAAGACACATATCCAGCATTTCTATGCTTACGCTGATCAGATGGGATACATCTGTTCAGGGCCGCTGGTCATGGTGGAAAAATCCTATTTGTCCCTGTTCATGCCTGACCAGCTTCATTATGAACTTTTGTCGCATCTCTCCAATCCAGAGGCGGGAAGTGTATGAGCATCAATGGAACTACATGACCCGCAAAGGAGACAGCGATGTCAAAACAGAACAGGCTTAAACGAAAAAACGGATTTCATTATTCATTGTCATATTGTTACTCACAGGTATAGGGTTATATATTGCTGCACAGCAGGACTACAATTTCAAAAGTCCGGTACTGCTGATGCTGGGAGAAGATGATATGAATGTTGATATTAAGGACACGGAACGAATTTATCGTCAAGAGATTCATCCGTCTGATCTGCTTCGTGTGAAAACGTTCCAGCAGACGGAACATTCCATGTTACCCACATCTATTGCCGGGTCCGAGTGGAAGATGGGGCTTCGTTTTCTTTTGGCTCCCAGAAGTATAACAACTGACGGATATATGGATGAGATCGAGGATTTTTTGACGAGATTGTCCATGTGAGGATGTCTAAAGCTTATGTTGTGTAAAAATACACAAACAGACAAGAGCTTGTATCTAAGTGATACAGGCTCTTGTTATCTCAAACTTTCTTCTGTTGTATAATTCAAACTTTCTTTTCCTGCTTAAGTGTTCTCATGTGCTGCTGGTTTTCTTGACCAAGTGTACGCCATCGTATGCCAGACGTTCCACAGCTGCATCCTTCTGCCGTATGTAATGATCAAAAAAGGTTTTCGTATAGTCGGTCACCAGATTTCGCATTTCCACAGCATCCCGTGCACCTCGGAGTCCCTTATTAACGCCGGTAAACATAATATCGCAGTAATCTAAATGCGCAGCACGATCTACAGAGAAGTAATAGGTCTCCATGCTGTTGTTGACACCAATGATCGCATTCATGTTATAGTTCGGTTCACTAAACAGCAGCATAAAGGGTTTTTTAATGTCGCTGCCCAGAAGGCCAAACGCACCGCTATCCAAACCAATCCCGCAGGCGAACCGGTCATCGTCCCGGCAAACCATCGCTGTTGTAGGTCCTCCATACGAATGTCCGACGATACCCATGCCGATGTCAAGCAGCAGTCTGCCTTTAAAGATAGAATGCAGCTCTCCCGCGTCCAGTTTGTCAAGATAATCGGCAGCATACCTTACATCTTCTGCCTGTAGTGCACTATACTCTGTTAACTCGGCAAGGATCGGCAGGCTAAGCACGTTATGACACATCTCAATGGCCGTTTCATCATCAGGCCGCATCTCCATCGTTTTAGCCAACGCCAGCATCTCCCGATCTTCAGAAAAGGCCATAATGACGTCCGAAAAATTCTTGGATACGTTGAACAGGCGCCCATCTTTACGCTTATACATCGTGCTGTTCGGATGGCCGATACTTATGACAACATATCCTATGCTCGCCAAGTCTGTACAGATCACAGTACCCCATTCTGGACAACCTCCCCCGCCGCAAACATAAAATAACACCGGATAGCGCCGCTCCTTTCCCGAGAGAGCGAGGTCATCGTAACACCGGGTCTTAATATCTATAGAGAAAACATCATTACCCTTAATATATGCAGTGACAAGCGGCTGCTCATTAAACATTGCATAGACTTCAGGAAACATATATGTGGATGTCGCCTTACCTTCGCTGCTGTCGGACGGATAGTATACAAAAGCCGTTAGTTCTCTTTTGGCGTGGTCGGATGCTGTATATTCTAAGTCTATTTGCGTTCTGCCGACCTTATAACCGCCAATGGGCTCTGGAAATGCGTCATATGTCTGCAAATTCTTCTCCCCCTTAACTCATCAAAGTGGTGAATATGAATACACTGCCCTGAGATATATAATCGTTTTCAAAACGCTGTAACGTGACTTCTGTCTTCGGTGGATCCGATCTACTCCTTGTTTGTCTTGAGATCACTAACGATCGCAGCATATTGATGATCTTCAAGCAGCCCATGACCCATGAAGTCAGCAAAGTATCTGCTAATCTTGTGCTGCAGCAGGGGATCTTTAATATCGAATTCCCTGAAAAACATGACTAAATTAAACTGCATGGACTCAAACATAAAAGAAATCAAGTCGTCGTCTAGATCAGGCCGGAGGTATCCATCAATTCTCATTCGGCGTAAAATGTCCTTGATTAAGGGGAATGACTCACCTTTTAGCACATGAAGATACACTTTAAGCAGAACGGGCTCCGGAATAGTTAAAAAGGTTTCAGTAAGTTTGATTTCCAACTCATTCAGCGGCTCGGTCATTAAGCTGTTAACGTTACCGAATAGGCTGGTAAGGAAAAACTGGTTAAGTAAATCTCCGTTACTGTTATTAAAATATACGGCTCTTTTCTGGGTCACATTCCGTATGAGGAGACAATACAGATCATCTTTGTCTTCGAAATATCGATAAAATGTTCCGGGATGCATAGACAAACAGTCGAAAATCATTTTCATCGTTATATCCTCATAAACGTGATCAACAAATAAAGGCAAAGCACTGTTAGATATTTCTTCACGCCTTGCTTCATCTAAACGAAAGAACGAATTTTTCGGCATAAATGACTCTCCTTCAAAGATGGTGTGAACTAATTCACACTATATATGTAATTGATTCACATGTCAATATGAACTAAAGCTGCAAATCTTCTTCCAAAATGAGGTTGTAGTTCTGGTATAATAATTTCATCATTCATTCTAAGAGAACTCCAGTTGGAAAGGACTGAAAGCCGGAAGTGAGCAGGGGGGAATTCGTTTTTTATACGGCTGTTTTTGTTTATGCGCTTGTGATGTTGTTAAATGAACAGTCGATTTTTTTAGTCGCTGGCACATCGCTTATCGCCGTACTTCTCTTTTTTAGCATTTATATTTTTTATCCAATGGCATGGGAGACGCGAATGGAGCGGTTGGAGGCTTTTTTACGAAAAAGGGAGAACACGCTGTACATTTATATTTTCTATGCAACCGCCAATCAGCTGGATGAGGAAGTAGAGCGCACAATGGAAAAGCTGATGAGCAGTACATCTACCAGCAAGTTTGCGAAAGCAAACTATCAGGCAGCCTACAGTGCATATCGCAAGGATCTTTTTTCCTTGAGAAAATCGCTGCGCGAGATGCGCAGGTCGGATTACCGTACATACTATGAAACGTTTTTACTTGTAGAGGAAGGGGAGAGCGAGCGGGCCAGAGCGCATTTGAGTTCCATTAAAAAAGACTGGATGCGATATGCTCTTCTAGCCGAAATTGAACGTAAGCTGCATCATCATGAACGTGCCGAAGAGTTTGCTGCGAAAGCCGTGCAGGCTGCTAAAGGAGTTAACAGGTACGTCATGACAAAAGAGTACGAGAGGTATTACTCAGTGAACAGCATGTAACATGAACAAGAAAGAACACATCCGCGATGGGGCGTTATGTGTTCTTTTATTTGCCTGAAAATTTATATCCACAGACTCTTTTTCAGCAACCTGCTTTGGTCGCTTACCGGAAGAATAACAATTGGGGCTTTACAATAACGTATACGTTATTGTTTATAATGTTTAAAGGAGGAGTGGTACACATGATCCTTATTGGAGAATTGGCAAAAAGAACTAATATCAGCAAGAGAACACTTCATTATTATGAACAAATTGAATTGCTGCGCCCCACACTTATTACAGAGAATGGGTATCGTTACTATGATGAACATGCGATTCTACGCCTTCAAAAAGTTCTTCTGTTGAAATCCATCGGTTATACGTTGGAACAGATTAAAGAGCTGTTACAGAACCAGCGCCATATGGGCGAAAATGACAATTGGATCGCTTCTTTACACGAACAAATAGAGCTTATTGAACAAAAAAAGCAAGAGTTAAGCCGTAAGCAGTATTATCTCAGATCAACCATTCAAAGCCTGCAGCTAAAAGGAATGAATGACCTTGAGGAATTACTGCAGATTATTTCCAATATGCAAGATCGGCCGCTGAGCGAAGGGATTATACGACCCGAATTCAGTGATGATTTGCAGTTAACATCAAGGGAAATCGACATATTGAATCGTCTGCCTGTTCTTGGCAGTAGCGATCCGCGAGTCGAAAAGCTATTAACCATGTTCCAGCGTATACGAAGCATGATGTCTTCATCACCATATTCTCCAGAAGCACAGAACCTTGCTGCCGAATTGTACGAAATGGTATTGGAGCTGTTTGAGCGTGATGAAAAACTGCTCGATAAATATTGGGAACTTATGAAACCGAAAGATCCTGCTGAACCTGTAGTTATGGGGATGGATCATGAATTCATGTCTTATGTGGATGAGATGATTGGCTTTTTTTTGAAACAAAGAGAGGAGGGCATCCATGAAGCAGAATAGAAAAAGCGGGATTGTAAATAAGAATCTGTGGCTCTTCGTCTTGTTGGCTGGTTTGCTGATGCTGCTGTCCGCTTGTGGAATGTCACAAGATCCATTGAACGAAACGGGGCGTGAAGAGTCCAAAAGAGCAGCAGCGCATGAATCGGATGTAATAACTGTGGAAGTGCTTGTTGAAAGTGATCATGATTCCGCAGTTGATCTGGAGGTAGATATCAATGCCCGAAAAAATCCACAAAGCATCCGTTGGGATACCATTAAACTCCCATACCAAGAGAAATTTGTTATCCCGAAAGATACGTTTATTCCTCTGATTTCTACTCACGTCAAGGCAGGAACAAAAGGCGATGAGGGTTGGATCAGCTGTTCTATTTTGTATGATGGGGAGTTAGTCGCGTCGCATAAGTCACGAGGGAGTGAGCCGAAGGCAGTATGTGAGAAAAAGTTTCATCTGGGACCGGGGTAACTTCACGGGCAGGTTTCTGTGCTCTGATGAACACTTGGAAGGTTATAAACTATAGAAGAGAGCGAGGAACACGATGACATTGACAGCACTGCTGTCTACCCTTGTACTTCTGGCACTCATTGATTCGACCAGTTTGGGCACTCTCTTAGTTCCTGTCTGGCTGCTGATGACACCCCGGCGTGTTCGGGTAGATCGATTTTTAATCTATTTATTCACCGTCTCTGGTTGTTACTTTGGTATAGGTCTCATTATGATGTTCGGAGCGGATGCATTTCTGGACAGATATGCTCTTCTGCTTGATTCAAAACCATTTCTGTTAGGGCAGCTGGTGTCAGGAATACTGTTAATGATCATAAGCCAGCTCATGGATACGAAGAAATCTCGTGCTCGCGCTGCGGAGCGTGCAGCAAGTGGACAGGGTTTTATTTTAAAATGGAGGGGACGTATTACGGGAGATGCGGTTTCCAGCAAAATGTCTATCACTGTGCTTATCGGGCTTGCCCTGACCGCGGTTGTGCTTGAACTGGGAACGATGCTGCCTTATCTTGCAGCAATCAGCCTTTTGGTTACAGAAGGACCCGCATGGCCTACTTCGGGAATTCTGTTATTGGGGTACTGCTTCGTTATGATATTACCTGCGTTAGTTTTGCTGGCAGGACGATTGTTGGCCTATCCTGTTTTGAAACAACCTTTGGCTAAAATAGATAACTGGCTGGTGAACCACGCCCATCGTGCTGCGGCCTGGATTGTCGGCATTGTTGGCTTTTTGTTAACCGTCAACGCTGTTTATGATCTAGGTTGGACCCAGTGAGGCGTGGGGGGATCGTTTTAGTCGTTTTCGTGTCCTGCTGTTTTCGACACATGGATGTGTTATTCGCACAGGCAAGTCGTCCACTCATCGCGTAGACTAAAGTAGATCAAGTCGAGTGAGGTGAAATCCATGGCTAGAACCAATGAAATACACGTTAAGGCAAAACGGTTCAAGGATCGTCCGGTCTGCGTGACTCTTCATAATGGCGAAACGTACATCGGGTACATCTCTGGCGTGAGCAGCGAAGGCGTAGTGCTTACCGGGGGCGGAAAACTAACACAAGCATCAGCGGGCAGACCAACAACATCAACAGGTGCAGCCGGCAGCGGTAGTTCATTTAAAAGCAAATCCAAGCCAGCCCGGACGGGTAAAACGGTATCCTCCCGGAGTCGGAGTAAGATCAATGGTGCGCGTAAGTCATCCACACGCTCTCGTGTGGCAGCACGTACATCGCCTCGTCGCGCTCAAGTTTCGTCTTTGATGCCAATGATGGGCTCGTTGTTAGGCGGTTTCGGCGGGCTGGGCGGAGCGGGTTCCATTGGAGGTATGCTTGGAGGCGGTATGCGCTTGTTCGGTATGATCCAGCGTTTCGTGCCTGTTGTGAAAATGGGGTACGGCATGATCAAACAAATACAGCCATTTATGGGTGCTGTGCAGGGTTTGATGTCACCAGCTCAAGCAGCCCAAGCCGAGGCTGAAACGGAAGAGCAGGAGGCCTAACACGGCAAGCAGAGTAAGTCCATCTAAACAGAAAGTCCAATGATCGTTAGTTGAAGAGATGACCCATAGTGAAACTCGAAACTGCAGGCTGCTCTCCGTACTTCAGGCGGAGGGTGGCCTATTTGTATTTTGTGTGGCTGACCACCTTGTCATGAAACAGGGCAGCATAACGGGGACGAATAAAGAGAGCAGGAGTGAGAGATTTTGCGTTTTGTGTTTCGTGTTTCGCATCTGTGTTCCGTTCCAGCTCTAACGATTTCCAGAGACCCTATTCCGCAGAATAACGAGCATTGAAAAATTTTAACGCTTCTGAGAAACACTATTTCACTCAAAAAGCGAGATTGGATGCGAAAAATCGCCCAATGGTTCCAAATAGCGTCTCCTGAAATCGTTAGAATATAAACTGGCCTCAAAAGAAGGAAATAAGGTTACCTGAGATCGTTAGCGCCATACCAAGGTTAGAGGTCAAGTCTGCAGGTTAGGAGATTAATAAGAGGGGGAAGGCAAAGTTCTACTAATATCTGCATCAAAACACCCCGTACCTAGTTACAGTACGGGGTGTGAAATGCTTCAATCACGCTGCGATTAAGCTTGTTTTGTTTTCAAACGGATTACGTTCCAGGACGCTTTGTTCAGCACAGCTTGTACTTTGCCTTGATCCACTGTTGTATGTCCACCATTGTGAGGAAGGACATTGCGTGGGTGCTCTTTGGTATTGGCTGCCTTCAAGTCGTTGTTTTCCAACACGATGTGCTCTACAAAAGTCGTTTCTCCGAAGGAGCGCAGGTCAACGTTCAGCTCCATGGACTCATCCAGATGTCTGTTTACCGCAAAGATGGTGATCGTACCGTTCTCTTCATCATGTACACTGATCGATTCAAGATAAGGTACATCCGTGAAGGCTTTGGAATCATATTTAGGTGAAGATGTGATGGACCGCAGCACCGTACCGCGCCCAAAGTTGGATGCGTGCATGAACGGGAAATACGTCGTCTGGAACCAGATTGCGCCGTTATTTTCCGTCATGATTGGTGCAATCGTATTAATCAGCTGCGCGAGGCAGGCCATTTTAACACGGTCGGCGTGTTTGAGAATGGTAATCAGGTAACAGCCTACTGCCAGTGCATCTTCGTGCGTGTAAACATCTTCAAATTCAGGAGGAGCAATCTGCCAGCGTTCTTCCATACGGCTTGTACCGATGGATTTCCATACATTCCATTCGTCCAGGGACAGCATCAATTTCTTTTTGCTGCGTTTCTTCGCCTGCACAAAATCACAGATCGAAGCAACACTATCGATAAATTGATCCAGATCCAGCGAGGTCGCCAGGAAGTCATACGTATTGTCTTTGTTGTTATTGTAGTACTGATGCAGAGACAAGTAGTCCACATTTTCATAGGTAAGATCCAGCACGGTTGCTTCCCAATCTGCAAATGTACTCATATCACGGCTGGAGCTGCCGCATGCCACGAGTTCGATATCCGGGTCTACCCATTTCATTGCTTTGGCTGTCTCATTGGCAATCCGACCATATTCGTATGCAGTCATCGCACCAATCTGCCAAGGGCCGTCCATTTCATTGCCGAGGCACCATGTTTTGAATTTATGCGGGTCTTTATATCCGTGAGAGATACGCAGATCACTCCAATAAGTACCGGACGGGTGGTTGCAGTATTCAATCAGATTTCTGGCTGCATCAATACCGCGGGTTCCCAGGTTAACAGCCATCATTACTTCAGTACCTGCCAGCTTGGCCCAATCTGCAAATTCATTGGTACCTACCGCATTCGTTTCAATCGTCCACCAAGCCAGTTCAAGCCTGCGCTTACGCTCAGCTACCGGGCCTACTCCATCTTCCCAATTGTAACCGGATACGAAATTACCACCTGGATACCTCACAATGGGCACGTTCAGCGCTTTGATGGCTTCGATGGCATCTTGACGGAAGCCTTGTGCATTTGCTGTTGGATGTCCTGGATCATAAATACCGCCATAAACGGCACGACCCAGATGTTCTATAAAAGAACCATACACCCGCGGGTCTACTTCAGCAATTTGAAAGTCTTTGTCGATCAGCATTTTGGATTTAAGCATATTGAAAACCTCCATAAGATTAGTTTGCAGTATCATGTCATAGCTCTTGGGGTGCATATCATCGTTTCAATTTGAATTGAATTCGCTTAAAAGCAAAATCAAAACATTGATTTGTTATTTAATATGTATCATAATGCGATTGTACAGAGCAAGTTGATTTTACACAGTTCGCAAAATAGCGAATCCTGAAATCGGCTATATAAGCTCCTATTCACACTGCAGGACAGCGGCTGGGTCCCAAATGTGATATTGAAAATAAATCAAGGAAGTGGATTCTATGATGCTTGGAACAGACGCATCTTCGCTGCTTGTCTACGAGGCACTAGCAAGTGAAGCCCGTTTAAATATCGTACGGCTGCTCCTGAAGAACAGGGAAATGCATATTAATGCTCTAGCCCAGGAGCTGTACCTGAGTAAAGCTATTGTAAGCACACATGTCAGTAAACTGCAGAAGGCAGGCATTGTGGGCAGCCGAATGAAGCGGGAGAATGGAGGGACCTATAAATATTGTTTTATCGTACAGGAGTTCATGACCATTCAACTGTCGCCATCCGTGCCCGCGGACGCTTCTTACTATGAAGTATCTATTCCCGTTGGGCAGTATACCGATTACGAAGCATGGCCGACCTGCGGCATCGCAACAACAACCCAGATGATTGGACAATATGATACCCCGGCCTGTTTCATGGACCCGGACCGGGTTAATGCGGGAATTCTGTGGATGGCACGAGGTTTTCTTGAATATAAGATTCCCAATTATCTGCATAACGATCAGCACCTTCAGGAGATTGAGATTTCACTCGAACTCAGTTCGGAAGCACCCAAGGTCAATGAAAACTGGCCATCCGATATTCGGTTCACCCTTAACGGTATTGACCTGGGTACTTGGACAAGCCCAGGTGACTTCGGTGATCGGAAAGGTAAACATACGCCATTATGGTGGAAGTTAGACGTTAATCAGTATGGCGTGCTGAAGGTGCTGCGCATTAACAAGGGAGGGACGTTTATCGATGGTCAGCGAATCTCGGATGCATCCATCTCGGACCTGAAGCCGCAGGCAGCCGCTTATTGGACATTTGGTTTGAAGCCGGAAGAAAGCGCGGCAGGCCGCGGGGGACTTACGCTGTTTGGCAAAGGTTTCGGCAACTATGATCAGGATATTTTGATCCGATACTATTATGATGGTCCGGAAAATAACGAGTCCGATGAATAACATATGCCATCTGTTATCAATCTATATATAGACACTGCTCAAGGCCAGACGTTAAACGAAATAGATAATTTCTCCAGAGTAATGGTATTGACAACGATTACATGGCTGGTATAAAATACAGCTAAATAAGGAGTGTCACTGATTCGATCAGGCACCACCACAGTCTGGATATCACAAGTTCTCTGCTTGTGTATTGGACCATGGTGGTGCTTTTTGCATATTGGGGGGTGAGAACATCATGAGGTTCAAGAAATCGTTAAACAATAACATCGCCCTGGCAGAGGATGCCGAAGGCTGTGAAGTCATTGTCATCGGAACAGGGGTAGGCTTCAAAAAAGTAAAGGGACAGCCTATCGAGCAAAGCCAGATTCAGAAAACGTTCCGGATCGGCTCGAATGATAAATATCAGCGAGTTGAACAATTTCTCAGCGATATCCCGCTGCAAGTCATCGATATCACGGATCAGATTATTGAAGAAGGCAGGGAGATTATAGGAAAAAAACTGAATGACTCCATTTTGTTAACGCTCGCAGATCATATTCACTTTGCTCTGGATCGTTTCAAAAAAGGAGTGGATATGCAAAATCCGCTTCACTGGGATATCCGGCATCTGTATCCTGCCGAATACCGTGCTGGTGAATTGGCAGTACGCAGGATCAATGAAGCTTTTCTGGTTACACTGCCCGCTGGAGAGTCCAGTTCAATCGCCCTTCATTTTGTGAATTCACAATTTGATTCGGGCAGTATGAACCAGACGATCAAGATTACACAGATGATCAATGACATTCTTGGGATCATGACCGATCATTTTGGAAGGGCGCTGAATCAGGAGTCTGCCGATTTTTCCAGGTTTATCACACATCTGAGATACTTTATCGTTCGGCAAATGAACCGGGAAGTGCTCTCATTCAAGGATCAGCAGTTTTTATACGATGTATTGTCGGAACGATATCCAGACAGCTTCCAATGCGCGCTCAAGATTAAGGAAACGATGGAACAGCAGCGCGGATTTGTAATTACTCCCGATGAGATGGTATACCTCATGATTCACATCGAGAGAGTGACATCCCGAACCGACGCGGGTTGACCTCAATACAACCCATTTGAAGCGTACCATCACGGTATGAATTGAATATGGAGTGTTACTGATTCGATCAGGCACCACCAAATGTTTCCGATCCCGCGAGTTTGCCGGGCCGGGTTTACATTTGGTTTTTTTTTTCGCCAAAAAAAGGAGGAAGCAGCATGGATCACCGGGAGTTGTCCAAAGAGATTATCCGATTAACAGGAGGGCGGGAAAATATTACGCAAGCCTGGCATTGTATCACTCGATTGCGCTTTAATGTGTGTGAAGAAAAGAAAGTGCATCTTGAACAGATTCGCGCACTGGATGGTGTTCTTGGGGCACAGTTCCAAAACGATCAGTTCCAGGTTGTGATTGGCAACAAGGTTGCAGCCGTCTATGAAGAGCTGGAGGACCAGTTGAAACAAACTGGTGCAGCGGAGAGAGAAGCAGAACCGCCGCGTTCAAGAGGTCTTAATGCCGTACTGGACACGATCTCGGGTATTTTCACCCCGATTCTTCCAGCGATTGTAGGTACCGGAATGTTGAAGGGGATTCTCGCATTGCTTGTTACCCTGGGAGCCATTCAGGAGACCAGCGGTGAATATCAGATTTTGGCGTCAATCGCTAATGCAGCCTTTTATTTCTTACCTTTCCTGCTGGCTGTATCGTCTGCACGAAAATTTAAAGTGAATGAATATATCGCCTTGACCCTGGCAGGCACACTATTATATCCAACCATTCTGAATGCTTACCTGGAAAATCATCTGGAGCCGATTCGTTTTCTATCTCTGCCAGTGTCGATCGTCAATTATACCCAGTCCGTGATCCCGATCATTCTTGGTGTATGGCTCCTTAGTTATGTACATCGCTGGGTGGATCGTTTCATTCCTGGTCCGGTTAAAGTGATATTTACCTCAATGATCGTGCTGGTGATAACCGTTCCGATTCTGTTAATCGCCATCGGGCCGCTTGGCAATTACATTGGCATCTATCTGGAGATCGGTACATCCTGGCTCTTTGCTCACTCGGGCCCATTAACGGGAATCGTGCTGGGCGGACTTATGCCAGTGATCGTTATGACGGGTATGCATTATGCATTTTTCCCGGGAACATTACAGAATCTGAGCAAGCTCGGTTATGATGTCCTCCTGCTGCCGATCAATCTTGTGGCCAATATGAGTCAAGCCGGAGCAGTCACAGCGGTTTTCCTGAAAACAAAAGATAAATCGATGAAATCCATTGCGCTATCCAGCGGCATATCTGCTCTTCTGGGGATTACGGAACCGGCGCTGTACGGTGTAACGCTGAAGCTCAAAAAACCGTTCTATGCTTCCATCATCGGTGGAGCAGCCGGCGGTGGATTTATTACAGCGGTAGGGTTAAAATGTTTCGGTTTTGCCGTTCCGGGTCTGCTGTCACTGCCATTATACATTGATCCAAGAGGTGGGATGTCCAATTTCTGGTATGCGCTTATCGGTGTAGGCATCAGCTTTGTCGTTTCTTTTACGGTAACCTTATTACTCAAGTGGGATGAACCCAATATGACTCTACCCGCTGTATCAGGTCTTTCCGAGGAGGGAAGCGCAGCCGAATTGACGGCAGCTGATACGACAACAGCATTAACTGCAGGAGCATCCGAATCAGCAAAACAACCTGATCAAGCACTTTCACCGCCGCCTGTAACCGTTCATTCCATTGAGGAGAAGAAAGGCGAAATATTCAGCCCGCTAACAGGTGATCTGGTGCTGCTTAAAGAACTGCCTGATCCTACATTTGCTGAAGAAATGACGGGCAAAGGGATTGCGATTTATCCCAAAGAGGGACGTGTAACGGCACCTTTTGATGGAACAGTAACCATGATTGCCAAAAGCAAACATGCGATTATGCTGACATCCAACAGCGGAATCGACATTCTCATTCATGTTGGACTTAACACGGTGTCTCTAAAAGGTAAGTTTTTTGAAGAGAAGGTTGTTATCGGACAACGAGTGAACAAGGGAGATTTACTGCTGGAGTTTGATCTTGAAAGCATTCAAGCTGCCGGCATTGATCTAACAACCCCGATTATTGTAGCCAACACGCCAGATTATCTTGATGTAGTTCCCGTTAAGGTGAAGGGGGTGATTCCATTGAATGAATTGCTGCTGCTCACCGTTCGTTAAGTTTATTACTACACGAATGAAGGCTTTCTATTTTACCGAGTTATAAAATTTAACGTTATATTTACACAAAAAAGGAGAGAAACCATCATGACACAAACAACAAAACACGCATTCCCTAAAGGATTCTTGTGGGGAGGAGCTACGGCTGCTAATCAGCTGGAAGGTGCATTTGACGCTGACGGTAAGGGACTTTCTACCTCGGATATGGCACCGTATGTTCCTCATGAGGAGCGTGATGGCAAAGATTTTACCTTTGACGTAAACTCCGTTGAACTGGAGCAGTATTTAAGCGGCAGTACGGATGTGTATTTCCCGAAACGAAATGGCGTCGATTTCTACCATCGCTACAAAGAAGATATTGCATTGTTTGCCGAGATGGGCTTCAAGGTATTCCGCCTTTCCATCGCTTGGCCGCGAATCTTCCCGACAGGAGAAGAAACCGTTCCTAACGAAGCCGGACTTGCGTTTTACGATAAAGTGTTCGACGAACTGTTGAAGTACGGCATTGAGCCGCTGGTGACAATCTCTCACTACGAAATGCCGATTGAGTTAACCCGCAAATACAACGGCTGGGAAAGCCGTGAGATGATTGATCTGTATTTGAAATTTGCGAACACATTGTTCGACCGTTACAAAGACAAAGTGAAATACTGGATCACCTTCAATGAGATGAATATGATGCTGACCAGCTTGTACACGGGCGGCGGCATTTTGGAAGATAAAATCAAAGGTACACCGGAGCAGGTAGCCTATCAGGCAACACACCATCAGTTTGTAGCGAGTGCGCTTGCTGTGAAAAGTGGTAAAGAAAAAATGCCTAACGCTCAGATTGGCTGCATGATCTGCCGTCTGGAGACATATGCTGCATCCAGCAAACCGGAAGATGTGCTGCAGACCATGAAAGAAGATCAGATGAACCTGTTCTATCCGGAAGTGCAGGCACGTGGAGAGTACCCGTCTTACATGCAGAGATACTTTGAAGAACAAGGCATTGAACTGGTGAAAGAGCCTGAGGATGATGCGATTATCCGCGACAATACGGTGGACTTTATTGCTTTCAGTTATTACATGACGTATATCGGTAAATACGACCCGAACGACAACAGCAACTCCGGTATGCTGGTAAGTCAGATCAAAAATCCGCATCTGAAAGCCACAGAATGGGGCTGGCCAATCGATCCAATCGGCCTTCGCATCGCGCTGAACCGGTTGTATGATCGATATCGTATGCCGCTCTTTATTGTAGAGAACGGACTCGGCGCTACCGATACGCTCGAAGAGGATGGATCTGTGCATGACCCTTATCGCATTGATTACCTGCGCAGCCATATTGAACAGATGAAAGAAGCAGTGGCAGACGGTGTGGAACTGATGGGCTTCACAAGTTGGGGACCCATTGATATCATCAGCTGTTCTACATCCGAAATGGGTAAACGTTATGGCTTTATCTATGTAGATCAGGACAACGCGGGCAATGGATCGCTTGAAAGAACCCGCAAAGATTCATTCTACTGGTACAAACAAGTGATTGAGTCCAATGGAGATATCCTCTAAGCATCTGGAATTCATACTTTCTAACCTCAAATAAAAAGAGATACAAATCCACACTAAGATTTTAATCTTGTCATACAGCGCAAAAGAAGGAGGGCCTAAACAGGCCGCTCCTTTTTTGTTACCTGAATATGACACGTAATCATGAATACACCAATTTCAGCAAGCAGTTTATTACGTTTTCGCTTTTAGTTTGCGAAATTCCGTGGGGCTGAGCTGCGTCCACTTTTTAAACTGTCTGCTGAAATGGGACAGATTTTTGTACCCCAAACGCAGGGCTATCTCGGTCAAGGATATCTCAGGCTGCTGCAGCAGCATCTTGGCTTCTTGGAGCTTCAGATCAGACAGATACTTTCGCGGAGACATATGATAGATTTTTTGGAATATCTCCAATCCATAGTTAGGACTGATTCCTAACGATGCGATAATCGGTTGAATATGAACTGTATCATCCTCGTCTGCGTCACCGTTTTTTTCGCGCACCTGTTGTCTGAAATGACTTTTGATGGCCTCGGCAATTTCTCGGGCATGTTTGGCCGTGGTCATCGACTGATTCGCATGCGTTTCTGTATTCCCAGGTTGTAAGTCGATTAAGATCCCCAACAATTCAAACAAAACGATTTGTGCTCTCAATTTAGCTCTGGATACCGTCATATCCGGATCGTCAAAGAGATCAAGCCATTGCTGAATACAAGCTCTTAACCGGCTATAAGACGGATTGGAAGGGGTGTACACCCAGTCACAATTCTTCATGATTTTCATACGCAGCGCAGGTTCATCCACATCAAAATGTGCACAGAAATAGGTCATCGACGCAGGTGAAAAGTTCGTGTTTGTATGTTCAAAGCCAGGAGGGATGAGAAGAATATCCTCACAATGTACCTCATAAGACTCACTCTCCAGTTTGGTTTCCTGCATTCCGTCAAGCACAATTAAAATTTCAAAAGCATGGTGAAATTCTTTTGTCATCGACCATCCGGAACGAACCGTCTGTTTGTGAGCACCGAAAAAACGTATATTCCAATCAATCCGTGGAAGAAGGTCCGTTCGGTCACCCACCATATAATCCTGATTATTCATTTCCATTTAATTGAATCCACCTTTGATAAGGGTAAATTAATCTGTACTGACACAATCGAATTGATCGATTTATTGAGCTTATAATATGTATCAAGTGATGAGAAACCGCTTTCCTGACAGAGATTGCACTTCATTGAACGAATGCCTTTGTTATTATAGCCAAACCCGTGATCGTGATCAATGAACATAAATTTAGCAAAATGGGTAAACTCACACGTCAAGAAAAAGAAAGCGCTTATTTGTAATCGCTTCAAAGAACAAGCTTAGAAACAATAATTACCAATTTTTATTTGAAAGGAAAATGAATATGAACCGTATTATTAATCCAGTCATACCGGGTATGGCTCCTGATCCGTCCATTATTCGTGTTGGCGAAATGTATTATATCGCAACCTCTACTTTTCATTGGAATCCCGGAATTCAACTGTTTCAGTCCCGTGATTTGGCGAATTGGGAGCAGATCGGATCAGCTTTGAACAAAGGTGAGATCAATCTGCGCGGAACCAATACACCAGCGGGTATCTGGGCTCCGCATCTGTCTTACGATGCTGCCAGTCAAAAATATTGGTTAACCTTTTCCCATATGGTCAATATGGCTGGGCGAGAATTTAACGCTGACTCTTATATCATGTGGGCAGAAGATATTACAGGTCCTTGGTCAGAACCGATTTATCTCACTTCCATCGGATTTGATCCTGCTCTTTATCACGATGATGACGGTAAACATTATGCTGCCATACTGGAATGGGAGACTCGCACGGGGTACCAGGCTCCGGGGCATATTGTCATTGCCGAGCTCGATATGGACAGTGGAAAAATCATCGGTACATGGCACCGGGTAACGCAAGGTTTCACGACACGGGGATGTGCAGAAGCACCTCAACTATACAAACGCAATGGATACTATTACTTGCTTTTAGCAGCTGGTGGAACAGGTTATGCGCACGGTGTCGAGATTGGACGATCGAAGCATGTCTTTGGTCCTTACGAGCCGCATCCATCTGGAGAACCGATCATTACTTCTTCACCGCAGCATCTATTTTCACTCGGTGATCCGGATGCAGGACATTTTGAGATGTATAATCCGAACTCTATCATGCAAAAGGCAGGTCATGGCTCGTTAGTGGAAACGCATACCGGCGAGTGGTATATTGCTCATTTAATGTCGCGTCCATTGGAGGAAAAACTTCTCAATCCGCTAGGGCGAGAGACTTCCATTCAGAAAATGCAGTGGACAGAGGATGGATGGCTGCAGATGAAAGACGGCTCCAATGTGGCGAAGATGGAAACCGAAGGAATGGCAGGTTTATTGAGTGCAGGCTGCGTGTCCCATGATGTGTTCGACGATTTTGACCAGGAGAAACCAGGGCTGCATTTTATGACACCTTATCGAGAGCAGCAAGAGGAATGGGTAAACACAACGGAACGTCCAGGCCATTTGCGGATTTACGGACAAAATTCCTTGTTTTCACAAGTCAATCCTGCCATTATGGCGACACGAGCTGCATCTTTCAAGTATGAGTTGAAGACGCATGTACAGTTTCAAGCAGATCACTATTCCGAAACGGCTGGCTTGGGACTCTATTATGATTCAAATAACTGGCTATACGCGCATCTGACATATTCCGAACGGACTGAAGGAATGATTCTCACGGTACTTCAAGCGAAGCTTGGGGAACGTATCGAGTATGTCCATCATCAGGTGCTTGTGCCTGAACATCAGGTAGAACTTAAACTGGTTTACAATGAAGGTTTTGCAGACATTTTGTATCGTTTTGAAGAGCAGATGGAGTGGCAAGTACTGCTGAGGGCAATTGATGTAACGTATTTGTCGGATGAAGGCGTTAATGGTGAGCCAGGTGAAATTGGTGGCTTTACAGGATTATTTAATTTTATTGGCTCTGTGGATGCCCACCAGCATGATTCATTTGCAGATTTTAAATACTATTCCGTTAAAAATGAACAGCATCTAGAGAGGAAGTAGGACATGAATACCCGAACAATCCCGTTAAAACGTTTGATTCCAAGTTTAATCATTGGACCAGCCACTTGGCTGGGACCATATATTGCGATGTCTAGTTTGTTTTTGCCGGCTCTGATCCAGCATCTAGATGCGGCGAATAAAATTAATATTTTAGCCCTTTTCTCAGCGCTCGGCATGATTGCAGCCGCTGTATCCAACATGGCGGCCGGTTATTTGTCAGATCGGACAAGATCGCGTTTTGGAAAGAGAACTCCTTGGCTCGTTGCTGGATCATTTGTATTTATGTTAGCCATGATCTTTGCCTCCATAAGTCCAAACGTGCCGATTTTGCTCCTTAGCTGGATGATAGGTCAAGTGGCATTAAACTTCATTGTAGCACCGATGGTTGCCTGGATTGATTTGGCTCCAGAAGGAGGAAGAGGCTCTGCGTCATCTGCATACGGCGGCCTTGGTATGGCTTTGGGCAATAACGGATTCACCATTCTGGCCGCTTTCTTTTTGGGTCAATTCAGATTGGGCTTTATCATTTTTGGTATTATCACATTTGTGGGTACACTTATTGCAGCGTTAATTGCCCGTGAGCCATCCAATCTGCATGAAACAACGGATCGAGAGGATTCATCGACTCGCCAGAAACTGTCCCTGAAAGAGGCGATGGCCGTTTTTCCAAAATGGTCTGTTGGCCGGGACTATTACTTGGCTCTCATCGGGAAGTTATCCCAAGGGATCGGAAACTTTGCCATTACGGGGTATCTCCTGTTTATCATGACAGACTTTCTTCAGAAAGATAGCTCGTCCACACAAGAGTCCATTCAGTTAATCAATATCATCATGCTGATTTTCGGTATACTGATGGGATTTGTCGCAGGACCGCTATCGGACAAGTTTAACGTGTTAAAGTATCCTGTCGGTCTGTCTACCATATCTTTGGGTATTGGTGCACTATGTTTGTACTTTTTGCAAAACGACACGGGAATTATTATCTATGCCTTTTTGGCTGGTTTAGGGATGGGAATATGGAACTCCCTGGACAACTTGTTGAACCTCAACGTTATCCCTGACAAAAACCGTGTTGGTTTGTTTCTGGGTATCTACAACCTAGGCAATACGTTGACACAGGCCATTGCACCAGTAATCGCAGCATTTTTGATCTCACAGATCGGTTTCTCATCCATATTTATGATGTCATTTGTACTGTCTATCTTTGGAGGAATCTGTATTCTGATGATCAAGTCAGTATCCAGATAAGTCTCGAAGGATAGGAACAAAGCTCACAACTCACTACGGAATATTTCATGAACTGCTGCATACCGAACGGTACGTACGGTGGTTTGAGAGGTCGGGGGCTAGCCGCCCCGTCCTACTCGATTATTTGATCTCACGCTCTTAAGTTTAACAAAAAAATGAATTAACCCTTTTCGAATTGACATATCGCAAAAGATCGATATAATAATGGTTATGAATCCAATTGAAATATTAAAAGCTGTCTCGAATGAATCCAGATTTCAGATCTTACAATGGCTCAAAGAACCATACGAACACTTCAAACCCCATGAAGGAGTGGATATGAATGAAGTAGGGGTGTGTGTGAGTCAAATCACCGACAAACTTAACATGACGCAGTCGACCGCTTCCCAGTATCTTACGATATTGCAGCGGGCAGGGCTGATCACAACCAAACGCATAGGCAAATTTACGTATTATCAGAGAGACGAGGAAGCGATAGCTGAATTTACTCGTTATATGATGAGTGATATGTAAGTTGCAACTGAGTTCTTAACCGGAATTCAGTTTTTCTTCACCTCTTCATATCGACAATTTCCAATATGTCTTTTTATGTTTCATTATATCTACAAATTTAGATATAACAATTTATAAATTCGTTAAGGAGTGGATTGAATTGATGTCATCTCATTCGAAAGTTTACATTTTAGCCATAGTCAGTTTTTTAGTCGGTACTTCCGAGTATGCTTTATCGGGTATTTTAGATAAAGTGGCTGCCTCTTTTGATGTCTCACTGGCTGCAGCAGGTCAGTTAATCACCATTTTTTCTTTGATTTATGCTCTTTGTACACCAATCCTAATGGCACTCACCGCGAGTATGGACAGAAGAAAGTTAATTATGATCAGTATGGGGATATTTGTTGTTTCTAATATCCTTGCGTTTGTCCTGCCAGGATATGGACTCTTTGCAGCTGCTCGGATCATGATGGCAATCGGAGCAGGAATTGTCGTGGTCACCGCTTTGAACATTGCTGCTAAAATTGCACCGTCAGGTAAACAAGCAAGTGCTATTGCTACAGTGGTTATGGGTTTCACAGCGTCATTAATCATTGGTGTCCCCCTCGGGAGAGTTGCAGCCGACACTCTAGGTTGGAAATCCATGTTTGCAGGAATTGCGATTTTAGGAATGCTGGCTATGATCATTCTTTCTTTCGTCATTCCCCGTATTGAGGGGGACGCGCCTGTGCCGCTTAAGCAGCAGCTGAGGCTGTTGAAAAAACCTAAAGTCGCATTAGGATTGGCGATCACTTTCTTCTGGCTGGGAGGATACTCAATTGCTTATACCTATCTTTCACCCTACTTACTTCACGTTTCAGAATTAAATGAACAATATCTCAGTGGAGCTTTACTCATATTTGGTATAGCAAGCATGATTGGTTCCAAACTTGGGGGCTTCAGTGCGGATCGGTGGGGAGTTAATCGAACATTATTCAGTGGATTTGCACTGCATATTCTCATGCTGATTCTGTTGTCTATTGTAACTCATACGTTAGTGGGCGTAATGCTCGTACTTTTGTTGTGGTCCTTTTCCGCCTGGTCATCCGGTCCAACGCAGCAATATCATTTAACAACCATTGAACCGGAAGCTTCAGGGGTTATGCTTAGTCTTAATCAGTCCATGATGCAGCTTGCTATGGCCGCGGGTGCTGGCATGGGAGGAATCGCTATTGAAACGTTCTCTCTCTCATCGATAACCTGGATTGGTGCTGGCGGGATTGCGATCGCAGTTATGGCGTTGATCGTTCTTAATCAAGTAAATGTCGTTAAACAAGCCAATGTCAATCATGAACTAGGGTGAATCAATCATAGATCACATTTTTACCTTCATCACTTAACTTTTTCAGAGATGAAGTCATATGATCAATTTCTTCATCCGTGTGTCGTTCCCATGAACCTAATTCAGCGACGATCTTTAGTGGGGATTTGGATCGATAGGATCGGGTCGGGTTTCCAGGGAACCGTTTATCCGTTACGTTGGGATCATTTTCGAAATCTCCTAAGGGTTCTACGATGTAAATTCGTTCTTTTGAATCAGATCGTGCTAATTCAGCACCCCATTTAGCAGCATTTAAGGTTCCGGTGAAGTAGATGTGATTCGACTTCTTGTCTTGATAATTGGATAAAAATTGCGGCTCTAATAAATCGCCAATGTTTAGTTCTGCTTTGGTACCGTGGAAAAAAGGGCCTTGATCCAAAATATTCTTTGTGTCATCCATGCCGAAACACCTCTTTTTTATTGGATTTGTATTTAGCAGTATAGTGCAGGCATCGGTGAAAAAACAGTCTGTTATTCTATTTTCGTAAACGTTATAATTAGAGTAGAGGAAAGATGATCGAGCCGATATGTCTCATCTTTGTGTTGAAATCATTAATGTAAAGCATTCACTAGTAGAAGATACTGTCCTGTTGAACGGACCATAATTGTTTCCATTAAGCCGCTAACTTAGCGGCTTTTTTTGTTTTTAATACGAACAGCAGTCAGCCGAAACACTTGGGCTGCATCCATTATCTGCCATCGGATTATTTTTTATATTACACCTTAAACATCGGGGCATTGGAAGCGTAATACGAGATAATAAAATGATGGAATTGCTCCAATGATGAAGAGAGGTTTCGATGTTTCATCCATGACAAGCTGATCGGATATACGGCAGCATCGTCAGCGATCGGCACATAGTGCAGTCCAAGATTACGACAGACAGAGACAGGCAGCAGTGCAACCCCCCGATCCAGTCTGATGATCTCGACCAACGTATGAGAATCGACCTCGAATGCCAAATGGGGAACAAAACCTGCCCTTTCACACAGCATCATGGTGAAACGTCGGTATTCATCGTTATTGGCGAGAGAAAGAAAAGGTTCACTCGCAGCGGCATGTAATGAGATTTGCTGTTCACTGCCATAAGCATGATCAGCAGGCAGGACAAGCACAATGTCCTCCTCGACCAGCACACGGCTGTCGATTTCCTCATCCTGAACAGGGTAGCCGGTGATCCCCAGATCCACGTCTCCTTTTTTTAGCTGTGTAATAATGTCATTTCGGCTTGCAATACCTTGATGAAGCTGGGAATCGGGGAAAACTTCGATATACTCACGTATCAGACCTGATAGAAATCTTGAATTGGAGATGGAGATCCGGATCAACCTTGACAGTTCATCCTCTTTTTCCGTAATGGCCAGCTTGGCATTCTCCAGCTCAACAAAAATGCGGTTCACATGTTTCAGCAGAATTTCTCCAGCGGCATTCAGCTCAATGTTTCTGCCTTTCCGATGAAAAAGGGGAGTACCCATTTCGTCTTCCAGCCGCTTAATCGTGAGACTTAACGAAGGTTGAGCAATGTTTAATTGGGCAGCAGCTTTTGAGATATGTTCTGTGTAAGCCACCGTTTGAAAATATTTTAGCTGGAGAAGCTCCATTGGTATGCACTCCTTATTTATTTCAATAAATATATATAGTACTTATTATGTATTATATTAAATTTAAAGAATGATGTAGACTTTTTTTATAAGCAAATCAACAAATTCAAATTACATTTAAACCAATACCCCAATAACTTGATGCAAAGGCAGGTGTCTTTTTCATGAAAATCGATGTAAACAATATTGCTAAAAACCTGAATACCCCTTTAACTGCTCCGGCATATCCGATGCCACCTTATAAATTCGTCAACCGCGAATATCTGAACATCATCTATCGAACGGATGAACAGGCTCTGCGGGCAGCTGTTCCTGAGCCATTGCAAATCACCGAACCCTTGGTGAAATTCGAAGTGATGTGGATGCCGGACGTCTCCGGACTTGGTGCATACACGGAAGCTGGACAGGTCATCCCGGTTCAGTTCAATGGAGAAGAAGGGGATTATGTGCATTCGATGTACGTGGATAACTTCCCTGCGATCGCCAGCGGCCGAGAGTTGACCGCATATCCGAAAAAGCTTGGTGCTCCCAAGCTGTACACAGACTCTGACACACTTGTGGGCACACTCGACTATGGATCACTGCGAGCAGCCACCGCAACGATGGGTTTCAAACATGTGGAGATGGATAAAGAGCTTGCAAAAAAAGAAATCTGCCGTCCCAACTTTATGATCAAAATCGCCACGGATTATACAGGCAATCTTCGCATCTGCGACTTGATTCGTACCCAAATTACCGATATCGAGGTGAAGGAAGCGTGGACAGGCCCGGCTCGGCTGCAGCTGTTTGAGCATGCACTTGCGCCTTTAGCTGATCTGCCGGTGCTTGAAGTCGTGTCTGCTTCCCACATCCTGACGAACTTAACTTTGAATGCAGCACAACCTGTATACAACTATCTGGAAGAAAAATAAGGAGGCAGCATATATGAGAATTGCAATTGTAGGTGCGGGTTCACTTGGAACCATCGTTGGAGCTTATCTGGCAGATGGCGGAATGGACGTGGAGTTAATTGATGCCTATCAGGAACATGTCGATGCACTTAATCAGACAGGAGCGAAAGTAATCGGTACGACTGAGTTCCAGGCGAAAGTAAAAGCCATCACTCCTGATCAAAAGTCAGGGCAGTATGATCTAATATTATTATTAACGAAACAGCTCTACAATGAGTCTGTGTTAAAAGAACTGCTTCCATATCTGCATGAGGACAGTGTCGTATGTTCTCTGCAAAACGGGATTCCGGAAGATAACGTGGCATCTATCGTTGGTGCGCAGCGAGTTATCGCGGGTTCGGTGGAGTTTGGCGCTACATTCATGGAACCTGGCGTATCCAGTCTGACCACGGCGTATCCTCAATTCAAGCAGTACGCATTCCAGATCGGGGAATTGAACGGGGAGACGACCGAGCGAATTCAGCGTGTAAAGGAAGTGCTGGATCTCGTTGGTGGTACACATATTTCGGATAACCTGGTAGGGACGAAATGGTCAAAACTGCTGATCAACAATGCTTTTAGCGGCTTGTCCGCTGCACTGAATGGCACGTATGGAGATATTCTGGATCATGAAGCGGGCATTCGAAGTGCTGTTCATATCATCGACGAAACGATCAAGGTCGGACATGCAAACGGTGTTTCTTTTGTCACCATGAACGGATTCGATATGGCTTCACTGGAGCTGCAGAGCGGAAATGATATCCCCGCACGTATTGAAACGTTACGTCATGTAATGGAACCATCCAGACTGCTTAAGGCGAGCATGCTGCAGGATCTGGAGAAACAACGTAACACGGAGATTCACTATATCAACGGTGTAGTTTCGAGCAAGGCTAAAGGTACCGGGATTGCAACGCCGTATAATGATATGGTCGTTCAACTGGTCGAAGCCGCAGAAGAAGCACGCAACGTACCTGAGTTTAAAACCAACATCCAAGCTTTTGAACAGCTTTTGAATATGTCACGGGTCTAAAGCTTGAAGCTTGATGTAATTACGAACTCATAACACAAATAAGACAAATAACAGATAGAACACATATAAAAAAGCCTTTCCTACCACATGAGCACAAGATGTAAACATGTTAGGGAGGGCTTCTTTATTTTGCCAAGTCTATCTCAGGCATCGTTGTTCAAACGGTCTAATCCTGCTCCACAAATTAACTACCCTTTGTCCTCATTGCCAGCATAATGCAGCAGCATATCAACTAACTGTCTCGTCATCTGATCATCCAGCTGATGAAGTTCATGAGATCGGTGTGTAAACATCTTCTGCAGCATACCCATCATCACCGTAAATATGAACTGCGCCAGCTTAAGCGGAGGGGTCGCATTACGGATACTGCCGTCGGCAGCTCCTGAAATCAATGCTTGAAGCAGGAAGTGGTTCTCTTTACCGTTTTGGATAAACCGTTCATAGGTATCCTTTAATTCCGGCTGAAAATGAACCACCTCATAATTGATATCAAATAATTGAATAAAACGAATATGGTCCGGATTTTCCTTAGCAAAAGAAACCCATGCGTTCAGCATTGCTGCAAGCTGTTCATGCCCACTACCATTTGGGGTTGCAGCCTGTCCGACATACTGTGTCATGGATTCAACCAACTGCATCTGAATGGTAAGCAGCAGCTCATCGATCGATTGGAAATGTTTATAGAAGGTCACTCGGCTTAGATTCGCTTCGGCACAAATGTCTTTGATTTTCACTTGAAGCAGACCGTGCTTTAGAAAAAGCTGCTTGCCCGCTTCGATCAGTTCATCCCGATTCTGATTTTTTAACTGCTGATGCCAATTTTCATTCGCCTGCATATCGTTTTCCTTTCTTCGAACGTTGTGTGCTCATCGTAAGTGATAATGCCGCCAGTAACATAAAGGCACCAAAAATATACGGAAAGTTCACGTTTTTGTCAAACAGTAGACCGGCAGCCAGGGGTCCAAACACGGTACCTAAGCTCGAATACGTCGTATTCAGGCCGGATGCATAACCTTGACGATCCCCCGCGCTTTTGGATATCAGGGAGCTGACGGTTGGTCGAAGGAATGCATTAAATGCAAAATAAAGCGCCGATGCAAATAACAGAAATACCAGACTTACCTTAATTAACATGAGCAGAAGAGCAATAGGGGTCATGATTAAGGACAGACGGATGAGTTTGATTTCGCCCAAGCGTTTCACAAAAAAGTCCAGCAGCCAGATTTGGACCACGATGCCGATAATCGCTCCCATCGTAATGATAATGGAGATGGTTGAAGCATTAAAACCGTATTTATACTCCGCAAATAGCGAGAAGACCGTCTCATAACTCATCAGACCAAAGGTCATCGCAAGAATAATCAACAAGTATCCGAAATAAGGGACCTTGAACGAACTCCGGATTTGCTCGCCTATTGTGAACCCTTTATTCTTCGACGTTGAGGTCGTTCTCTTTTCAGGTGGAAGAGTCTCTGGCAAGAGCAGGGTGAGCAGTGCCGCAACCAAACCCAAACCGGAAGCAACGAAATACGGCATACGTACACCCATCTCGGCAATAAAACCGCCAAGACCAGGCCCAAGTACCATACCCAGGTTCATCGATGCACCAAAATAACCCATCCCCTTGGCACGGGTCTCCGGCGTTGTAATATCGGCCACATAAGCCAGATTGGCTGGAACCATCAGACCTAGACTGATTCCCCCGATAAAACGAGCGATATAGAGAAGAGGGAGAGATGTGGATACCGCAAAAATAAGATCAGACACGACAACCAGAAACATACCTGCCATAATCAGCTTTTTGCGTCCAAAACGGTCAGCCCATTGTCCTCCTAGGGGAGAAAATAGAAACTGAGCTGCGCCAAAGGCCGCGACCAAAAATCCGGCAACGGTGCCTCCTGCATGGAACAGCTTGAGATACTCCGGTAATATCGGAATCAGCATCCCTTGTCCGAGCAAAGCAATAAACAGATTTAACATCAAAATAAACATCGGAAAGCGGGTGGATTGTGTCATCGTACGCATACGTTTACATTTCTCCTTCTCCATCATGTACACATTTTTTATAGTTTACATATCGTTAACCTTTACTCAATGTAAACCATTATAGTGTGTTATAATTCCTGTTGTAAATACATTTTTGATGGAAAAAGGGTGAGACGTATTGATTGATCACAACAATCAGGAAGAGTACCGAGATCCAATGAACTATGATCTGGAATTTGGCGGTGAGACGGACAAATACGAATTTTTCCTTCAACTTGCCAAGAAAAATCCGGGACATGTGCTGGAGCTTGCTTGTGGAACAGGATTAGCCACACTTTATTTAGCCGAAAGAGGAGTTCAAATTAGCGGTGTAGATATCGTAGAGCCTATGCTCGCGTATGCGAGGGTCAAAGCGAAGGATCTACCGGTTGCTTTTATCGAAGCAGATGCGCGTACGTTTGAATCCGATCAGCGCTTCTCCATGATTTTTCTGACAGGAAATGCATTTCAGGCTTTTCTGAGCGATGAGGATCAGCAGGCATTGCTGCAAACGGCGTATAATCATTTGGAGCCTGGTGGCATATTTGCATTTGAGATGCGGAATCCGGACGGCAATGATTTATCGGATGAAGAAGAAGAGCACTGGGGCACATTTGTCGATGTGGATGGCGTGACGGTTAATGTATCTGGCAGCCAGACATATGATGCCGAGAAACAGATCATGCACTGGACAACCGTTCGGGACTGGGGCCATCGCCAAACGACGTCACGCATTGCTTGCCGATTTACGGATGTGCAGACACTTAAGCAGTTGCTGTCAAAGCAAGGTTTTACCTTAGAGAGACAGTATGCGAACTGGGATCAAACAACGTTTCAACCCTCAAGTCCAATGGTAATTAGTGTATGTAAGAAAGGGTAAGTATGCATCGTAATGATTAAAATGATTGAAATGATGGGTTGAAATTACATAAGTAGAAAGGGGAATATTGGATATGACAACAACATCTAGAACTTGTAACGATTGCGGAGGTACATCCTTTGTGGAGGCAACGGACTTTATTAATTTGAGGCCTTTGGATAAAAAGATGTCGCTTGGTTCTGAACGCGTGTATACGATCTGTCTGAACTGCGGTGAGGTCGTTTCCATTAAAGTGAAAAACCCGGAGAAGTTGGTGAAATAAAATAATTCTCGGGAGAGAATACAAAAGCAATCCTGCACGTTTAGTACGACATAACCGTTTTATCATTTTTCGTTACAGGCAGCCGATACATATATCGGTTGTCTTTTTTGGCTTTTCCTTAAGCACAGAATATCTTCATACAAACGGCAAACGAGACCCCGCTTGTATTTCAAATGTTACATTTAGTAGAATGATGAAGCACATACACTTGAGTTTAAGAGGTAACGCTAGAATAGGGGTGCAGCAATGAACCACATTTTACTTGTTGAAGATGATGAGAATTTTGTGTTTGGAATAGAATATACGTTAACCAATGAAGGTTATGAGGTCACTCATGCGGGAACCTTGAAGGAAGCTCGCGATGCTCTTGCGCAGACCGAAATAGAACTCATTTTGCTCGATATTAATTTGCCTGACGGAACGGGATATGAATTATGCAAAGAAATTCGTGTGGACTCACAGGTACCGATCATTTTTCTCACCGCGCTGGATGAAGAGATGAATGTGGTCGCGGGATTAGATCTGGGTGCTGACGATTATATGACGAAGCCGATTCGTACCAAGGAACTTCTTTCCAGAATCAAGGCTGTTTTACGGCGTCATTCCCGACCTGAACAGCATTCGAACATATGGAAATCCGACGACTTTGAATTTCGCGTGCTGGAAGGTGTTGTTTTCAAAAATAAAAAGGAAGTTGCACTGACAACGCTGGAGTTCCGCCTGCTTCTCATGTTAATGTCCCATCCTAAACAAATATGCAGCAGGACATCAATCCTTGAGAAGTTATGGGATGTCTCTGGTGAATTCATTGATGATAATACATTGTCCGTACATATACGCAGATTAAGGGAAAAAGTGGAGGAAACGCCAGCCGCGCCTAAGTATATTGTTACGATTCGCGGGGTTGGATACAAATGGAACGCCGAAACGACAGGAGCATACCGCTGATGGTTGAAGTCATCCGTAATCCGGAGTGGAAATCTGTGTACACCAAATTTATCCTTGTTCAATTAGGTTTGACTGCAATCATTTACGTTGTGATGAATCTGCAGATCCAAAGCATCAATGAAACGGTTGTGAACCAGCAAGCGGCCTTTGTCGGACAAGTGTTAAGCAAGCAGCCGCAGCTTGAAGATCAGCTCATTCATACGATCACTCAAGGTACAGAAGAGCAGGATCTTAAGTTAGGTAAACAGATATTGTCTCGATACGGGTATACAGAGCATATGAATATTCAGGATCAGCCTGCCCTATCGGGAACAGCCTTGCCCGGGAATACAGCGTTGGTCTTTTTTCTGTGCGGTATCCCGGTGCTGCTGCTTTTATATTGGGAGTACCGCAAGTTGTTTTCCAGAATTCGCCGCGTTACACATGCAGCGGAACAGGTGGTGGAAGGTCAATTCGATACTTCATTGCCTGAGAATGCAGAGGGAGACTTCAGTACCCTTGGTCATAGCTTTAACATGATGGCAGGCAGACTAAGTCATAGTGTAGATCAGCTGAAGCAGGAGAAAACATTTCTCAGCCATCTGCTTACCGATATATCACATCAACTTAAAACACCGCTTGCATCGCTGCTTGTGTTTAATGAAAATATGCTGCATGACCCACATATGAAAGAAGAGATCCGTACCACTTTTCTGGAACGAAGCAGGCAGCAGATTGAACGCATGGAATGGCTGATTATCAGCTTGTTGAAGCTGGCACGAGTGGAAGCGGGAGCTATCGTTTTTCAACTGCAAAACATTAAACCCAAAGACATTATTGAATCAACGGTGCAGACCTTGCAGCCTTTGGCGGAGCAGAAGAAACAGAGGATCATCGTTCAAGGCGGCGAAGGCATGCTGCTGCATGCAGATGAGGAATGGTTAACCGAGGCGATTATTAATCTGACTAAAAATGCACTGGAACACTCTCCGGTATCAGGCAAAGTGTACATTACGATGGAGGATGAAGGATTATTACACTCGATTATCATCCGGGATGAAGGGGAAGGGATCAGGCCGGAACAGATTCCCCATGTATTCACGCGTTTTTACCTTGGGAGAAGCAATGCTAAACCCCACAGTACCGGGGTAGGCCTGTCACTGACCAAGTCCATTATTGAAGGTTTGGGTGGAATGATCTCGGTATCCAGCGAGCCTGGAGAAGGAACGGAATTCCGAATTACTTTCATGAAAACTGTGTATTGAGAGGAAGCTTACAATAACGTAAGCTTCCTCTTCACTTTAACGTAAGCTTCCAAGCTTATAATAACCCATATGAATACATCAATTGTTCAAGCTCTTGAAGGAGGCACATGCTTTGGAAATTTTAAAAACGAATGACTTATGTAAAACATATGGAAGCAATGACGCCAAAGTCGATGCCCTGAAAGATATTAACTTAACGGTTCAACAGGGTGAATTTGTTGCTATTGTTGGTGCCAGCGGTTCGGGAAAGAGTTCGTTACTGCATCTGCTTGGAGGTGTGGATCGCCCAACCAGTGGACAAGTTAATATTGATGGGACAGATCTATATTCTCTAAACGAGACGGATTTAGCAATCTTCAGAAGACGAAAGGTCGGTTTCATTTTCCAGGCCTATAATCTGATTCCGGTTCTAAGCGCAGAGGAAAATATTAAACTGCCTATGCTGCTCGATCATCGTCAAGCCGATGAAGACTATGCAGACGAATTAATGAATGTACTCGGCCTAAAAGACAGAAAGCATCATCTCCCTAACCAGCTATCGGGTGGGCAGCAGCAGCGCACAGCTATCGGACGGGCGTTGATTAACAAACCTTCCATCATTCTGGCTGACGAACCGACGGGAAATCTGGATAGCAAAAACAGCAAGGAAATTGTAGATTTGCTCACCTATTCGGTTCGAAAGTACAATCAAACCTTGATTATGATTACACATGATTCCGATGCAGCCCGGAGAGCGGACCGTATTGTGAACATTAAAGACGGGGTTCTTTTCGATCAGCAGCTTGAGGGTCAGCACGATGCGTAAGTATACGGAGCTCACGAAGAAATATTTGCTTGGACAGAAAAAAAGATCCATTCTCACCATTGTTGGCATCATTCTATCCGTAACGCTGCTTACGGCTGTCGGCACACTAGCGATGAGTTATCAGGACAAACTGGTACGTCAGACGATTCAAGATTACGGAGATTATGAGGTGTCCTTCAATGGAGTTCCGGGCAAAGACGTGCCTCGCATCGTGAATCAAGCCACCATAGGCAGTGCGGGAGTCATTCATCGTATTGGTTATGCCATCATAAGTTCAACGAGTGAAAAGGAGAAAAACGAAAACCCGTTTGCTGCACCGTATCGTTATTTGAATGTGAAAGGATACGACGCGCAAGCCATGTCCAAGCTTCAAGTTCAGTTAGAGAGTGGACGTTTGCCGCAAAAGCCTAACGAAATCATCCTGTCATCCTGGAGCCTGAATACGTTCGCTTCGAAACCAGCAATTGGAGATAAGATAACGCTAAACCTGGGAGATCGGCTCGAAGCTTCCACAGGAAAGGTGAAGAGTGCGAACTCCGTTGGTGATTATGGGTGGGACCTGGATGAGAAATTCAAACCACGCATGAAACAGCAATATACCGTCGTCGGGGTGATGAAAACAGCCAAAAATGTAACGTGGTCATCCACTTTTATCTATTCAGCGATTACGTATGATGATCATCAAAAAATCGATCCGTCTCAGAATTTTTTTATCTATGCGACCATGAAATCGATGGACAATATAAAGGAGAAGAGCGAAGCCATTCTGTCTTCATCGGGTTTGGGGAATGTTGATCAAGGTTCCGCTCAGGAGCTGAACCGGGAAACCGTTATAAAGAATGTACGCATTGAATACAACAATGAATTGCTCAAACTCTTTGGCAAAAGCACCTATTCCAACGTTAACCAAAGTTCAATTTATGCATTGGCAGCCATTGTTCTTATCATTATGGGATGCACAAGCGCAGTAATTTACAATACGTTTCATATTTCAGTGCTCGAACGCATCTCTCAGTTTGGCATGCTGCGCTGTCTCGGTGCAGCACCCGCTCAGATTCGCAGAATTGTATTCAAAGAAGCGACTGTGCTTAGTCTGATTGCCATTCCGATCGGTTTATTTACAGGAACCATTTTGATGAAAGTGTTATTCTATAACATCAGTATGCTGACATTAGGTTTCTTGAACGACATGCACATGATTATTTCAGTGCCTATTCTACTTGCAGCGGCAGGTTTAGGACTGATTGTTGTTTATGTGTCAGCGCTGGGTCCAGCCAAGCTGGCATCCAGCGTCTCACCACTTGAAGCACTGAAAACCTCAGGCAGCACGGTGGTAGAGCAGGGGGATTTCAAGCGATTGTCTTTTGCAGGCAGCAAATGGCTCGGGTTTGAAGGCCGGTTTGCCAGCCGAAATATTCGGCGGAACCGAAAGAGATTTCGCATTACGGCTTTTTCAATGATTATCAGCATGGTCATGTACATTGTGTTTAGCGGCTTGGTGAACGTTCTGGGTACAACCTCTGCATCAGGTATCAATTACTCTTACTCTTTGGACTATCAGGGTATGAGTAAACGTATCCCTAATTCGGTATATAACAAGCTGGCTACACTTGATGGAGTTAAACAGGCTTATTCTTTCTACAATCATCAGCTCCAAGCGATCATTCCGAAAGAAAAATTGAATCCGAATTACTACCAGCAGCAGAAAGAAATGTACAGTGTTGAAATGGAGAACGGATATCGGACGGATAACAACTTTCTCATGTCTTACGGTATAAACGGACTTCAGGAGCTTCGTCCCAAACTCACCTCCGGAAGCATTGATGCAAGCCAAATGAACGATGAAAATGGTGTCATTGTTATCCAGAAAATCAGCATGACCACCGAAAAAGGAACTAACATGATCATTGACCAGACCCGTTTCAAGGTTGGGGATAAAATTAAAGTTCGCTCAATGAATGACAATCAGCCTTACAAAACGGTTACTGTTGTCGGAACCGCAGATCAAGGTCCTCTTTCTGGTGAATACACCGAAAGTGCTATTATTCAAATGATAACGACACCAAAGGTGATTGAAAACATCACGAGTGATAATGCTTATGACAGAATATTACTTCAAGCCAATCCTGAGACAGATAACGGGGCAATTGTGGGTTATTTCAAAAGTCTTGTGCAGCAGGATGCAGGGTATAGTTACCGTGATCGGGTAGAGGAAATGAAACAAGCTCGCAACGATGCGATGACGTTAAATATATTCCTGTACGGCTTCATAGGTGTCATTGCAGCTATTGCGTTTCTGAATATTTTGAATACGGTGAGTACGAATCTTATTCTGCGAACGAAGGAGTTCGCCGTATTAAAAGCGATTGGTATGACGCAAAAGGAAATTCGCAAAATGGTTTTGCTTGAGGGTGTGTTCTATGGCGTATTTGCAGCTGTGTACGGAAGTCTTCTCGGTACAGCCTTGAGCTACGGTGTATCTTATCTGATGAGGAATGCTGTGCAGATCGAATGGGTTATGCCTTGGAGCAGCATTCTCACTAGCAGCTTGGGTGCTATCGCAGCCACACTCTTAGCCTCCTACTGGCCGCTTAGACGTCTTGAACGAATCCAGATTACAGATGGTTTGCGCGGGGAAAATTAACGCGTCAAAAAGCCCGGTTGTTCGCTTTAAAACGAACAACCGAGCTTTTTTTTGGCATGAATAAATTCTGAAATAGACAGGAGAAAAATTATAGAATTAAACATCAGATCAAATCCGAGGATGAAGAGCTCGTTACTCCCTTAAGAAAAACAAGTACAATTTTCTCCGCTAGGACGCGATGAGACTCATATTTTTGCTGATCATGTTCTCGGTTCCCCATCAACATTAGAGTCGAAAAAGCTTCTGCCAAGAATAGCGGCTCTTCTTCACGAAAGATTTTCTTATCCATGGCTTTTCTAAAATGCGAGGCTAACACCTCATGAATCTGATGTTCTGCTTCACGAATGGCATGAATCTGTTCTTCCTCCAGAAAAGGCTCCGCTTCACGCATCATCATTTCGATCTCACCATGCGGATTGGCAAGACGAGCTTCTGCTAATCGAATTAACCCGTCTCGCAGATGTTCCGCCTCATCCAGCATATGCGCGGTAATTTTTCTAACGTTCTGCAGCATCGTTGTCATGGCTGCCACGAATAGATCCGCTTTGCCCGCGAAATGATAATATATGGTTGGTTTGGATACGCCGCATTTCTTGCCGATCTGCTGAAGGGTCACCATCTCGTAGCCAAATTCTTTAAATAGGGTGGATGCCGTATAGATAATAGTCTGCTGCATGGAAATGTCATTGTCCGTCTGCTTGGGTCTCCCGCGCAAACGTTTAGGTACTTGCTCTGGCATAGATTCGTACACACTCCTTCCACAATATTTTATGTCAAATCATAAATATAAGCAAAGAGTCTTGTAATTTTACTTACCAGTAAATATAATTAATTCTGTAATTAAAAATGATACGTTTAAAGGTAGGGCAATAGAATTATGGTAAGGACAGCAGCGCGTAAGAACAGATGGAAAAAAATTGCGATATGGACCAGTGTAGTGATTATTGCCCTGGTTGCAGGAATGTCTGCCTACTTGGCATCGGTAACCTACAGCCCATCGGAACAAGCGGAAGCGGCAATGAAAAGTGACAATCAGGTCGTTGTCAGCGAAGTGAAGAACGGTTATCAATTTGAACCTAAAGGGCAGCACATCTCACAGCCGAATGTTGTGTTCTATCCCGGAGGTTTGGTGGAGCCGGCAAGTTACGCGCCTATGGCACGGGCACTAGCGAAGCATGGACATCGTGTATATATTACAAAGATGCCGCTGAACTTGGCGATGTTCGGGGGGAAACGGGCCGATTCGTTTCTCGCGGAACATGCGGGTGAAAGCTTTGTTATTGGTGGGCATTCATTAGGAGGTGTGTTTGCTTCAAGATATGCTGCGGCACACACAGACCAGATCAAAGGTGTCTTTTTCCTGGCTTCTTATGCAGATGATGGCGGGAGACTGGACGGAACGAACTTGTCCGCACTGCAAATGACGGGCAGCAAGGATGGTGTTCTGAACTGGGAATCGTGGGAAAAAGCCAAATCCAATCTTCCGATTGACACGACATATGTAAGTATTGAAGGCGGTAACCATGGTCAATTTGGCTCCTACGGAATGCAGAAGGGAGACAATGAACCTAAGATCACAGAACAGGAACAGCTTAAGCAGGTTGTTCAGGCATTGGAAGAATGGATAAAATCATTAAAACCATGAGAAAGTAAAAAAAGACCGAGGCTCTCATCTGCAAACGATGAATGCTGTCGGTCTTTTGTTGATTTTCTATTGAACAACGGGATCGATCTCCGCTTCTCTTGGTTAACGTCTTCGGAAAGCTCCGCCGCGTGCCAGAGCAAAAAAGAGGAGCAGCGCAATAATCGAGCCAACGATCGCCGGAATGATATGAAATCCGCCAATCACCGGTCCCCTCGGTCCAAGCAATTCCGTTCCTAGCCAGGAACCGATAAAACCCGCAACAATGTTCCCAAGTACACCGCCCGGTACATCCCGCCCAATCAAGCTGCCGCTTAACCAGCCAATAAGTCCACCAACAATAAGTACCCAGAGCAGATCCATGGTTTGTTCTCCTTTCTTCGGGTTTATTACAAGTTATGTCGGGCTCAGTGGAATATACCTCATCTTCCTGTTGGTGGAGGAGTTTAAATGGTCTGTGCTAAGATGAGAGTACTTAGGATGCAGGCTGGGGAACAAGGATAGAAGGGGTGTACAGACATTGAAGAAAATACTTGTCATTGACGACGAAGTCGCCATTCGAGATTTGATTGAGCTTGTACTACGGCGAGAAAATTATGATGTGAAAACCGCAGAAGATGGCAAAACCGGACTGCAATTGTTAGAATCATTTCAACCCGACCTGGTGCTGCTTGATTTGATGCTGCCAGATTGCTCCGGATATGACTTGTGCAAGGAAATAACGGGCAAACGTTCTCTTCCAGTGATTATGCTCTCTGCCAAAAATGAGATTATAGATAAAGTGCTCGGACTAGAGCTTGGCGCGGAAGATTATATGACCAAACCCTTTGACAATCGGGAATTGCTCGCTCGAATCAAAGTGGTTCTGAGAAGAAACGAGAGCAAGGTAGAAGCTGGTGAAGGGACAGAATCGCAAACGACACGTATCGTTCATGAAGAATTGACATTTGATCTTGAAAGCCGAAGAGTGCTGAAAAACGATGTGCCTGTCTCCCTAACAGCCAAAGAGTTTAAAATTCTCGAAACTTTACTTAAAAGGCCTGACAAAATCTATACTCGGGATGAGCTCTTACAGATCGGATGGGGATATGATTTTATGGGGGATAGCCGCAGCGTCGATATGACCATCATGCGATTGCGGAAGAAACTGGAGGATAACGCGGACGAACCGAAATATGTCCGAACGATCTATGGGTTCGGCTATCAGCTTGGAGGTGGCGGGGCCTGAAGTACGCAACCCGGTTACTGCTGAACTATTTGTTTTTCTCCGTGCTGTCCTTTGGCATTATCATATTTGCTATTAATAAAGCCATTGATTACTACAGCTTCATTACCATTGAAAAACAGATGATGGAGAAGGCGGATCTGTCTGAGTTGTCCTTCCGTGAGGTGCTGGCACAGCATCGATCATCATCAGGGGAGCCGCAGACGAAAGAAATCGTCAGACTTGCACTGGAGAAGCTGAAAGCTTCAGGCAAGGAAGTGCGGATCTATGACAGCTCCAAGCAGCTGCTCGGTTTGGCTGTAGATGGCATCATCATTAATGATGGCAAACCACACATTTTCGAGAAAAATATTGAAAAAGCTCTGAGCGGAAGTTATGCCTACACTGTAACGGATGACCATTTGCTTTATTTTGCAACACCCATTCAGAATCAATTTTACGAAAATGCATATGTGTATGAGTTCGTAGAGGACATTTCGTACTTTTATGCGATCATGGATCAAATCCGTTATGTCTTATTTGCGGGTGCAGGCGGATTCATTGTGCTGATTACGTTAGCCAGTCTGTGGATTGCACGCAATACAACCAAACCGATTAAGGTGCTCCTGGGTGCCGCACAAAGTTTCTCCAAACAAGAATTTCGCCGAGTTCATCTGAACCGCAAGGATGAGCTGGGCATGCTGGCGGAAGGGTTAGATCAAATGGGTCAGCAGCTTCATAATTACATTCAATACCAGAAACAATTTGTCTCCAACGTATCTCATGAATTAAAAACACCTCTGGCAGCGATTCGTGGTTTCTCTCAATACTTGTACGAAGGGGAGAATGAGAACGAAGAGCTGCAAAAAATCTATGCGCATCTGCTGCAGGAATCGGATCGGCTCACCCGTTTGATCAATGAACTGTTGTTGTTATCCCGATTTGATAAGACAGGTTCAAGCGAACTGGAAGTCGAAAAGACAGAAATGAACTCGCTGATCCAGCAAGTCGCCACGAATATGGAAGCCAAGGCGAAGGAGAAAAAGATCAGGATCACGGTTAAACAAGCGGAGGGAGACCCGGCAGATGAAAATCTGACAAAAGTCTACGCGAATGTCAATCCAATGCTCATATCCCATGCAATCGCCAACCTTATGGATAACGCTATCAAATATTCAGGCAGCCATTCTACGATTGAAGTGCAGATGGAACATACGTCAAGCGAGGTTGTTGTAAAGATAGGTGACCAAGGCATCGGAATCGCGGGTGACGAACTGGAGCGAGTACAGGAACGCTTCTACCGGGCGAAAAATGCAAGCACAGCGAATGGTTCAGGACTCGGGCTGTCCATTTGTAAAGAGATCGTCGAGCGGTTCAATGGATATATCGACGTGGAAAGTGAGTTAGGACAAGGCACGACAGTGACCATTGTGCTGCCCCGTGCTTAAGCTTTCTCCCATATGGAAGCCCTAATAAGTTCCGTTACAAGACTGATACATTTCTGTTATAAGACTAACAAATGCTTTTTTTATAATGACTTCATAAGAACAAATCACACATTTATGGAGGGATTAAATGATGAAGTCTACAAAGAAAGCTGCAGGTTTTATCCTACTGAGTATTGTCCTAACGATGGCAATGACGGGCTGTCAGTCCAGCAATGCCGAGTCTCCCGAGCCTGCTCAGAACTCGGTTGAACCAGGTACATCGAAGGAGCAGAACAAAGACGAAGGAGCAGCAAATTCAAATGCCCCTGCTTCCGAGAAATCAGAGGGAGAAGATAGTGCCGTCATTAAAGAAGGTTCAGTGGAGAAGGAAGGCAATGTGGTGCTGAAGGAGCTTGCTTTTGTCTATAACGAACACACGATTGCGATCTCGGATACAGCGAATGAAGAGCAGATGGAGCAGATGCTGGGTAAACCGGATAACGTGAAATCCCATACGTATACTGAAGGTGATGGAACCAATATGGATAATTTAATCGGATTTACGGAAAAAGTATACACGTACCCTGGTCTGGAGATTAAAACCATCAGTGTACCTGAAGGCAAACAAGACTCGATCTTTAATATCCAAATTACCGATCCCAAGTATACGACAGTTCGAAACATTAAAGCAGGGGACAGCTTGGACACACTTAAAAAAGCTTATCCTGAAGGAAAGCTAGTGGGGGATGGGGCACCTGACGAGGAAGATGACTTCCGTTACGAGCCATCAAACTATATAGATGTCATGTCGTTCCATATCAAAGATGCCAAGGTTGAGAGTATTCAGATCTTCAGCCTGCTGGACTAAATATACAATCGACTCACTTCTTTGATTCACAGAGCGGTTTTATAAGATTTACTTTTCGAACCTGCCCAAAAGTTTGGGCAGGTTTTATGTCGTTATGAGTTGATAACGTTGGTCAGAATAGACGAACCATAGTGAAATGAACACATCTCTATATTTTCAAGTTACTTTCCAACTAATACAAACACATTTTCATCAGGGGCTTTCATTACAGCTATATTCCAGACTCCGTTGCAAAGGGAGTTCTTCAGAACTGTCCTTTTGAGGGAATTTTAAACTTATTACTGTCCAGCCAGAGCCGTTCTCCAAGCTGCGTTCTATTTTCCAATTTTCAGTTAAACCCATAGAAGTGTAGAACAAATGTTCCTTATGAATTCTACTATTTCCCATGTTTAAAAGCATTAATTACTTAGAAAAGTGCTTGAAGAATAAAGGGTACAAGTTTTCCTTACGCAACTTTTTTGGATGCCCGTTAAACTCTTGCGGCACTCAGACTATGTTTGCTTACACTCAAAACGTTTCTCTAGACCCACACAAATGTTCAATGATACCATCATACAAGTGTTAAGAGAGTTGAAGATTGCGGGAGGAACGGAATGTGGATCAAGTAAGATACGAAAACTTAAAACTCGGGGAACGTGGGGCGATCATCAGTATCATCGCTTATATATGTTTGACCGCAATAAAGCTGGTGATTGGCACTATTGCTGGCTCTGAAGCACTCAAAGCAGACGGCTTGAATAATGCAACGGATATTGTCGCATCCATCGCCGTACTGATTGGTTTAAGATTCGCCCAGCGTCCGGCCGATAAAGATCATACATATGGGCACTGGCGGGCAGAAACGGTGGCTTCTCTTGTCGCTTCGTTCATCATGATGGCTGTGGGGCTGCAGGTATTATTTGAAGCCTTCACTTCCGTATTCGAGGGTAAGCACGAATCTCCTGATCTCCTTGCCGCGTATACAGGCATTTTTTGCGCAGTTGTTATGGTTTTAGTCTATCGATACAATAAAAGACTGGCCACACGTATCAAAAGCCAGGCAGTTATGGCTGCCGCACGGGATAATATTTCCGATGCTTGGGTGAGTATCGGTGCCGTCGTCGGGATCGTGGGTTCCCAGTTCGGCCTTCCGTGGCTTGACCCTGTAACGGCGATTATCGTCGGTTTGCTGATCTGCAAAACGGCCTGGGATATTTTCAGAGAAGCTACGCACCATCTTACAGATGGATTTGACGTAGAGTTGATTCAAGAATACCGGGAGACCATCGCCGGAATCAACGGTGTAGAGACGGTTAAAGATGTACGAGCACGTAATTACGGCAGCAACGCCGTGGTTGACGTGGTGATCACGGTTCGTGGAGATTTGGATCTGCAGCAAGCTCATGATATTTGTACCGATGTGGAAAACGAGCTTCTGGAAGAGCATGATGTGTATACGGTACACGTTCATGTCGAGCCGGAAGCAGTCAAAGAATACATGTGATATTGTTCGAAATATAAAAGGGCAAGAATACGCAAAAAACCAGTAAACAATAATGTTTACTGGTTTTTTTGATATTGTTACCTTCGAAATTCTTTCACATTTTTTACACTCCCGTGTTAATGAAAGTGTCCTCATGCTGCATTTATTTGGGCATATTGTACATGATTAGATTATTGTACTTATCCGCGTGTTTCTGTTCATCCAGAATAATACCCCACACTGTGTCTTTGTATATGCCGTAGGGGAGACCAAACCATATTTTTCTGTACTTCTCTACAGCGGCAAGTTCACCCTGAAATGCCTTTTGCAAGCCGCCGAGATAGGAGGAAACTGTTTCCGGAGATTCACTGCTTACCCCCGTAATTTCTTGACCCGTAAGATCTTTGTACATCTGTCTGAACATCTGATTATGTCCGCGCTCATCATTACGAATGCTTGTAATTATAGCTGCTTGGGTAGAGTCAGGAGCCATGCGGATGAGAGCATCATAGAAGATTTCATCATTTCGTTCACCTTGAACAGCCGATTGTATTAATCCAAGTGCTTCAGCCGTGGATGTCGCCCATACTGGAGTAAAAGCACTTCTGTAAAGATAAGGATACGCCGTGTACATTCCAATCCCTCCATAACAATGATGAGTTATGATATGCACAGATGCCCAGCAGCGTTAACCTTCTTTTCGTTACAATTGCTATATGACATTTCTTACCCCGGCATTCTAACGATTGGAACGCTTAACGATAGCGTCTGGAAATGTCTTTTTTAAAAAGCTTACTATAGCCATAGGCTAGCACAAAAGGAAGGAAATAGGACCAGTACGTCCAGAAGATATTCCATCCGTTAAAATAAACAACATGCCCCATCAACTTAGCACACCACTCAATCAGCGTCAGCACAAGTGCTGATATAAAGATGCTTGACCAAGGTCTGGTCTTTTTTACTAGAATCATGTACATCATGATACACCCCGTAATAGGATAAATACCAAGTTCCATCGGCAGAGCAGCATATGACTGGTTGTTTGTATTCGGCATAATATTCCAAAAATAATTAAACCCGACACTGTTAATGCAAGCCGATATGGCCACCCCAAGGGGGAAAAATAACACGAGCAAGTAGTAATGACGTCTTAAAATCCACGTACCCAGCAGCAGGGGGATGAACATACCTAGAACCCAGTTACCCAGCATATCTTTTCCTCCAAATCTAACTCTGATCGTCGACTTCTGTTTCGGATTTAATAGCGTTTATACGTGGTATATTACGAGTTAATCTGTTTTTTTCTGTTCGAGGAGACGGTTGACTTGCTCCGCAATGGCATCTAGTTTTCGATCGTAGTGCTTGTAAGTGAACCAACCTACAATGGCTTTAACTGCAAAGAAGAGAACTGCAGCGATAATCACCAAAATGTAATCATGTGCAATGTGTTTTAACCAATCATTAATGTGCTGCATTGTTTATAACCCCCGTCGCGTACATATATCATCTGGTTAAGATGCCCATTAAATCTTAAGGTAATTCATAAATGCTAATAAGATCCTTTGCGTATAAAGTGTTGCTTTTTGTCGAAATCCATGCTACATTATCGATGTAAACGTTTATATTTGCTTTAAACAACATCATATATGATTCAATTTGGCGTGTTACTGTTCGGCAGGCAAGGCTTAAATTGGGTGGTCTGTATATTTATTATACCCACGCAATTTAGGCCTTTTTTTATGCACAATTTCAGGGTGAGGTGTTTACATGAATTACAAAGAAACCGCTAAGGCTATCCTTGACAACGTAGGCGGACAAGAAAATATCAATGATTTTCTCCATTGCTCCACCCGATTAAGGATGAATCTGAAAGATCCAAATCAAGCAAAAACAGATGAAATTAAAGCCATGGATGGCATCATGGGAGCCGTATACAGCGGCGGACAATATCAAGTTATTATCGGGAATGATGTAAGCTATGTATATAATGAACTTAAACAAATGATCACTATAAAAACAGATGAAAACCCGGAGCCAAACAAGAAAAGAGATATGAGTTTCAAAGGTTTGTTTGAGAGTTTTGCCGGATTGATCACGGGCATTTTCCAGCCGATCATTCCGGCAATCGCAGCAGCAGGGATGTTTAAAGCTTTGCTTTTGTTAAGCACATCTCTTGGTCTACTGTCAAAAGAAAGTCAGATCTACGCGCTGCTGCTTAATATCGCTGACTCTGCTTTTTATTTTCTGCCTTTTCTGCTGGCATACTCAAGTGCACAGAAATTCAAAACCAATCCATATATTGCAGCCACACTGGCGGGGGTTTTACTGCATCCTAAAATGATCACATTACTTGGAGGAGAAGTGCCCGTACAAATCGCTGGTATTCCAGTACCTAATATCAGTTATGCGTCCAGCGTATTACCCATCATTCTGACCGTTTGGCTCATGTCTTATGTGGAGAAATTTGCAGATAAGGTGTCTCCAGGACCAGTGAAAATCTTCCTTAAACCTCTGATTGTTATTCTTGTCATGGCACCGCTCGCACTTACGGTTCTTGGACCAATTGGTAACTATCTGGGTGTCGGTTTGTCTGACGGTTTATTCTGGATTCAAGGTAAAATCGGCTGGTTAACCGTTGTTATCTTGGCTGTATTCTTACCATTTATCGTGATGTTCGGAATGCACAAAGTGTTTTATCCCGTTATTTTTGCAGCCATGGTTTCACCAGGATATGAAACGTTAATTCACAGTGCGATGCTTTCTTCTAACATGGCACAAGGTGCCGGAGCACTTGCAGTCTGGTTCTTGGCGAAAGATAAAAAATTGAAGCAGGTTGCCCTGCCAGCCGGCATATCTGGATTGTTCGGCATTACCGAACCAGCCCTGTACGGGGTACATCTGCGGTTGAAACGCACTTTGGTTGCCTGTATGATCGGAGCGGGTTCAGCAGGGCTCTTTGCAGGGATTGTCAATTTAAAGGCCTATGCTGCAGTAGGGCCGGGTCTTGCTTCTTTACCGATGTTTATCGGAGCTGAAAATAACTTTACTTATGCGCTGATTACAGCAGCCATTTCTATCATTATTACTCCCGTTGCCGTTTATTTCATCGGCTTTAACGATCCCGGAGCAGCGTCTGATACACAAGCTTCCGCGGTAGAATCTGTTAAAGTGGAAACAACATCTCAGGCAGCTCCGAAGAAAGAGAAACTGCAATCCCGTCTGGTTGTTTTCGCCCCGATTGAAGGAGAGGCCATTCCGTTAAAAGACGTGAAGGATGAAGCATTCTCCCAAGAAGCGATGGGTAAAGGCATGGCAATCAAACCTGCCAAAGGGCAGGTCGTGGCTCCATTTGATGGAACAGTTCAAACGGTGTTTCGCACCAAACACTCCATCGGTTTGAAATCAGTAGAAGGCATTGAACTTCTGATCCATATCGGGATTGATACTGTAAAGTTAAAAGGACAGCACTTTAATGTTGTTGTTCAAGAGGGTGACATCGTGAAACACGGTCAACTTCTGATCGAGTTTGATATGGACGCTGTTGAAAAAGCCGGCTACGACACAACAACACCGGTGATTGTAACAAACAGTGGCGATTATCTGGAGATTCTGGGACACGAGAAATCGGAAAAAATAGGCCCAGAGACGCCGCTTATAACCATTTTGTAATGATTATGGGGTGAAGCTCACCCTGAACATAGAGGAGCATGGATATGAGAGTAGTTAAGGTTCTCAATACAAGCATTGTTTTGGCCAAGCGGAATGATAATAAAGAGGTTATCGCTATGGGCAGGGGAATCGGATTCAGAAGCAGACCCGGAGACATGATTCATGATCATGAGATTGAAAAGGTATATGTCGTTGAGAATGAAGGAATGTCCTCGGATATGACAGCGCTGATGAAAGAGACGCCGAAAGAGTATTTAATTTTGGCAGACGAAATCATATCCTATGCTAAGCAAGCGTTATCGAGGGATCTAAGCGAGAATCTATACTTCTCATTGACAGACCATCTTCATATGGCTGCCAAACGGTTCAAATCTAATATTCAGATTCAAAATCGCATGTTATGGGAAGTTCAGAAGTTTTACCCGCAAGAATTTCTCATCGGGAAACAGGCGTTGAAATTTATCAAAGATCGGCTCGAACTGGATCTGCCCGAGGAGGAGGCAGCCAATATTGCCTTCCATCTGGTCAATGCGCAGCAAACGGAACAGAACATGAGTCAGGTCATGATCATGACCAACACCGTGAAGGATATTCTTAATATCATTCGAATTCATTACGGAATTGAACTGGATACATTAAGCATTAACTATTCACGCTTTCTAACGCATCTGCAGTTTTTTGTGCAGCGGTTATTGGAGAACACGATGCTTGAATCCAAGGATGATGAACTGCTGGAACGAATTTCGAGTAAATATCCAGAGGAAAGCAATTGTGTTTCCAAGATCAACAATTATATTGGCGCGAAATTCGAACGATTTATGTCCAACGAAGAGAGATTGTATCTCATCATTCACATTAGTCGTGTGATGGACAGAGCGCATTAACAGGAGGAGTATGACATGACGACCATCAGAACATTTCCCGAAGGATTTTTATGGGGCGGAGCAATTGCAGCGAATCAGGCTGAAGGAGCCTGGAACACAGCAGGGAAAGGCATATCTACCGCTGATACGGCAATGAATAAGAAAAACATAGGTGACTACAAAAAGCAAAATGCTGTAAACTCGGAGCAGCTCGCGGCAGCGCTCCAGGATCAATCTACCGTGAATTATCCGAAACGAAGAGGAATTGATTTTTATCATCGCTACCCGGAGGACTTGGCGTTAATGGGTGAGATGGGGATCAAAACGCTGCGCACTTCCATTGCGTGGACTCGGATTTTCCCGAATGGGCATGAAACGAATGCAAACGAAGAAGGGCTGCTTTTCTACGATCGTCTTTTTGATGAGATGATTAAAAATGGTATTGAACCTCTGGTGACCTTGTCTCACTATGAGATGCCGATGTATCTGGTCGATCATTACGGTGGATGGACATCCAGAGAGGTAGTCGACTTCTTTGTTCGCTTCAGCACAGTGGTGTTCAACCGCTACAAAGATAAAGTAAAGTATTGGATCACATTTAATGAAATTGATGGCATTGTGCGTCATCCGTTTACCAATGGTGGTATTGTTCCAGATCGGTTCAAGAATGTTGAGCTAGCAGTATACCAATCGCTGCATCACCAATTCGTTGCGAGCGCTTATGCCGTAAAGCTGTGCCACGAGATTATTCCAGACGCCAAGATCGGATGTATGCTGACAAGCCTGCTGCATTATCCTCATACATGTAATCCGCTGGATGTGCTGGCCGCTCATAAAAATAATCAATTTAATCTGTTCTTTACCGATGTGCAGGTGCGCGGCGCTTATCCAGGTTACATCGAGAGATATTTTAGAGAACAGAATATCGTTATCGAAAAAGCTGCGGGTGACGACGAATTGCTGAACAAGTATACCGCTGACTTCATATCATTCAGTTACTACAACTCCTTTGTGGCCAGCGCAGATAGCGAGGGCTTGGAAACGGTTAGCGGCAATACGATGGGAGGCATCAAGAATCCCTATCTGCCTGTCAGTGATTGGGGATGGCAGATCGATCCAATTGGTCTGAGACTCGCGCTTAACAATCTGTACAGCCGTTATCAGGTTCCTCTGTTCATTGTAGAAAACGGACTGGGGGCTTATGATACCGTTGAAGAGAACGGAACGATTCGTGATCCTTATCGTATTGAATACCTGCGTTCCCATATCGAACAAATGCATGAGGCGCTGCTGGATGGCGTTGAAATTATAGGCTATACCGTCTGGGGTATCATCGACCTGATCAGCTATTCTTCTTCGGAAATGGAAAAGCGTTATGGTTTAATCCATGTAGACCAAGATAATGACGGAAACGGCACACTTGCGCGAAGACGGAAGGAAAGCTTCTTCTGGTACCAAAATCTGATTGCCAATAACGGACTTTAAACGTATGCCAAAGAGTGAAAGTAAGAGATGATTTCTGTCTTAAAGGAATCATCTCTTTCCATTCGTAACATGAATTGGCAGGCTAATACAATTTATAAATATATCTTTCACCACATTCTTCTTTTCGGTAGAATATAGTTATCTGATCTGTAATCTTTTTCCTTATTGATAACAGATTGGAAAAATGATTTGAAGGAGGAGAATGAATGAAATCAGCGGCTTGCAGGGAGAGACGATTGGTGTACAGAAGGATGGGTGTGCTGCTCTTATTCATCATGCTGGTCAGTGTTTTGCTAGGGCCTGGCTCAACGGCTCAGGCTGCCGGGAAGACGATTACATCCATGGAGTACTTTTCGTCTGCTGACGGACCGGTCATATCCAAATCGGGGGTGGGCAAGGCCAGTTTCGGGTTCGTGATGCCTAAGTTTAATGGGGGTTCTGCTGCGTGGAGCGAAGTGAACGGGGATTTAGGTGTTAATGTGAAGGTAGGAAGCCAATGGGTGGATATTGATCAGGCAGAAAACTTTACGTACAACCAAAACTGGGGTCACTGGACTGACGCAGGCTTTCAAGGATATTGGTTCACTCTCTCCTCAACAACCGATGTTCAATTGTATTCCAAAGCGAACGGAATAAAGCTGGATTATCGACTGGTCTTTCAAAACATTAACGAAACAACGATCACAGCAATGAGCCCTACACAGGGGCCTGACATCATTGCCAGCAGCACCGGAGGCGCCGGCTTTACGTATCCCACCTTTAACAATAATCCATCAGTCACCTATGAAGCCGTCGCTCAGGATCTCAAGGTGTATGTGAAACCTGTTCAGAGCAGCACGTGGATTGATATTGACAATAACGCATCCAGCGGCTGGATTTACGACCAGAACTTCGGCCAATTCTCTGAGGGTGGAGGAGGGTACTGGTTTAACGTAACCGAATCTATTCACGTCAAGCTGCAGTCCAAAACATCCGATGCGAACATTATTTACACCATTACATTCAATGAACCTGTGCGTAACTCATTTGTGGTTACTCCTTATGAAGGGACAACTTTCACAGCAGATGGAAGCGGTTCCATAGGTATCCCATTGCCCAAGATTGGCGGGAGCGCACCTATTGCGAAAGAATTACAAAATTTTGTATACCAAATCAATATCAATGGTCAATGGGTAGACTTAAGTAATAGTGGTCAAAGTAAATTTACGTATTCCGGCAATGGCTACAATCCGATTTCCGATGCCAATCAGTGGGGATACTGGGCCGATCATATCTATGGTCTGTGGTTTAGACCTATTCAGGAAAATATGCAAATTCGAATCGGCTATCCGCTTAACGGACAGCCCGGTGGAAACGTGGGCAGCAACTATGTGAACTATACACTCATTGGTAACCCGGATGCCCCACGTCCCGATGGTTCGGACCAAGAAGATATCTCCATCGGTACACCGAACAATCCGGTGATTGAAGGCATGAATCTTATTTGGCAGGATGAGTTCAGTGGTTCTTCGCTGGACACAAGCAAATGGAATATAGAAACAGGGTATTATCTCAATGATGATCCGGGAACCTGGGGTTGGGGCAACGCGGAGATGCAGCACTACACTACCAGTCCGCAAAATATTTTTGTTCAGGATGGAAAATTAAATATCCGTGCAACACATAGTAATCAATCATTCCCTCAAGACCCGAATCGTTTTGCGAAATATGCCTCCGGTAAGGTAAATACCAAAGACAAGTTATCCTTGAAGTACGGGCGTGTCGATTTCCGTGCCAAACTGCCTACAGGAGATGGCATTTGGCCTGCACTCTGGATGCTGCCGCAAGATTCGGTATATGGCACTTGGGCTGCATCAGGTGAAATTGACGTGATGGAGGCAAGAGGTCGTCTGCCTGGAACAACCAGTGGAACGATTCACTTTGGCGGGCAATGGCCTGCCAATCAGTATACAGGGGGAGAGTATCACTTTCCCGCAGGACAAACTATTGCTAACGATTATCACGTATATTCAGTAGTTTGGGAACCGGACAACATCAAATGGTACGTGGACGGTAAATTCTTCTACAAAGTTACCAATCAGCAGTGGTCGTCTGCAACTGCACCGAACAACCCTAATGCTCCATTTGATGAACCGTTCTATTTAATCATGAACTTGGCCATCGGCGGTAATTTCGATGGTGGCCGCATTCCGGATGCTTCGGATATTCCTGCAACCATGCAGGTGGACTATGTTCGGGTATATAAACAGCAATAATGGTTTTAATGTAGTTCACTTGAGTTAATTTAGCGAGAGCGAAATTTATCATGCAGCATGATCATTAACGTTATTTACCAGGGGTGAACTTCGGTTTACCTCTTTTTTGCACACGTAAGAGAGGTAAGGGCCAGCACGTAATCAAAGACGTAGATGTCAAATAGTTGATTTTTTCCTTTGTGCGAGTACATCAAATCCTAAAAATGTTGCAAACAGCGGTGATTTATGATGCAATCAAAGTGAACCATGTTAATAATGATAAGAATAGTGAGGTACCGGTTATGATTGCAAAAACAGAAGAGGATTTTAATGGTTTAAAAGAAATTGGCAGGATTGTTGCTTCCATTAGAGATACGTTGGTTGAGCGGACCGTTCCGGGTGTAACGACAAAAGAACTCGATAATTTGGCTGGAGAACTTTTTGAGAAAGAAGGCGCCATTTCCGCTCCCAAAAGTGAATATGACTTTCCCGGTTATACATGCATTAGTGTCAATGAAGAAGTCGCACACGGGATTCCAGGTGATCGGGTCATCAAAGAAGGCGATATCGTCAACATTGATGTTTCCGGCTCCAAAAATGCATATTTCGCAGATACAGGCATTTCATTTGTTGTGGGTCAGGGAGAAGAAGTGTTAACGAAAATCTGTGAGGCAGCCAAGCAGGCTTTTGAAGCAGGATTGAAAAAAGCAAACCCCGGATCCAAAAAAAGTGGTCTTGGGAAAGCTGTTTTCCTGACAGCCCGCCAGCACGGATTTACGGTTATTCGTAATCTCACAGGGCATGGGGTTGGTCGTGCCATTCATGAAGCACCGGATCATATCTATAATTACAATGATACATCCGATGATGAGCTGCTAAAAGAAGGCATGGTAATTGCGTTTGAACCCTTTATCTCAACTTCCGAAGAAGAAGTGTATCAAAAAAACGACGGATGGACCTTTGCTACGAAGAACAGCCATGTAGCACAGATTGAACATACGATCATTCTTTCCAAAAAGGGACCGATCATTATCACGCTGTAAATATAGAGCGCATTGAATGTTTTAAAAAAGTTATGCTTAAAAGCCGATTCCAGTTGGGGAATCGGCTTTTGGCGTTAAGGGCAATGCATGATGAAGCAATGAGATAAAGCAGCTGATGGCATCTTCTGCATGATGAAAGTCACCGTGTTGGCGAAACGGATGATTGAGTTATTTTCTTTTCTCAACAAGCGGTCTATTCTGCAAATAAAGATCCATATCCGGGCTGGAGCCATGCAAAATCTGATCCGTGACGATCTTCGCAAGAACTCCGTTATACACGGTTCCGTTGTCACCGTATGCCATAATAACATAACAATGCGGATAGGAGTCATATTGACCAATCACCGGCAAACCGTCATGTGTCCCGCCGTAAAAGGCTCCCAAATAATACTCTGGTTCTACCTCAATATTCGGAAAAAGTTTGCCGAACTCAGTGATCAGTTTATCTCTGCTGGCCAGCATTTTGGAATCTCTCGTCTCGGCGTAGGCTGTATCTTTATCCATGCCGCCGATAATAATCCGATGATCCGGGGTTGTACGCATATAGACATATGGACGAGCGGTTTCCCAGATTAACGTGCGTTTGTACCAGTTTTCCAGATCAGCGACCGGCTTGGTAATGACGGCATAAGAGCTGGACAGCGTCGCATTTTTCTCCACTTTAAAATCCTTATCTTCATAACCCGCAGCGATAATGACATGTTTGGCACGAATTTCACGGCGATCTTTGGTATAAAAAACAGCAGCATCCTGTTCAAAACGTTTACCTGTAATTTCGGTTTCCTCGTAAATTCGCACGCCTTGTGACTTGGCCTTCTCCAGAAGGCCGTACACGAACTTTAACGGGTTCATCTCCGCATCATTATGATAATAAAGCGCAGCCGATTTACGGAAAGGGTATACACTCGCTATGCGCTGTTCATCCCAAAGATCAACGTGGAATCCGTGCTTCTGAAGAAGGGCGTATTCTTCCTTTAATGAAGTGATATCCTCTTGATAACTTGCGTAATACAAACTGTCACGCCGGATAAAATCGGGATCGATTGGGAGTGCGCTGCTGATTCGCTCCATATGATTAATGGACTGTTCACATAATTTAAGGTGACGAGCAGCCGCTTCTTCACCGAAGGTATAACGGAGCGATACAAAGCTTTTCTCCCCGGCATATTGAATCAGCGCGGTATTGGTGCTTGTGCTGCCTTCACCAACCTTACGCTTGTCAACAACAACGACAGATAATCCTTGATCACATAGAAAATGAGCACTTTGTGCACCTGAACTGCCTGCACCGATAATGAGAACATCACAGTTGATGTCCTCGTCCAGCTTAGGATAGGATGGCGGATTCGTTACCGTTGTTGGCCAATATAATTTGCCGCTCTGCAGATCCATGTGCAATCTCCCCTTATACATATTCGGTACGTAGTATGAGCAATGTGCTGGTAATCAATGCAGCATGTTCTTTTGCTTAAGCTACTTATTAAACATTTTTATTTACAAAGTAGTTAGGTTGATCTATATTAAAGATACATCTGCAGGTGTAATTTACTAATATTACAATTTTGTGGAGGTGTGGATGAAAGCAAGCAGGCCGATCGGCATTTTTGACAGACAGTACAGGACCATGACCATTGGCATTATGTTGGTACTGACAACTTCAGCATTTGAAGGGCTGGCGATTACGACCATTGCCGCGAAAATAGCTCAAGAGATGCAGGGAATTCATTTATACGGCTGGATCTTCAGTGCATTTTTGTTAGCTCAGCTTGTAGGGACACTGGTTATGGGCCAGCAAGTAGATCAGCGGGGCATATTCAACTCCATACTTGTATCGATTACGGTTTTTGTGCTCGGAACCGTCACTGCAGCAGCTTCCGTGAATATGTACATGCTCATTGGAGGAAGAGTCTTTCAAGGATTTGGTGCCGGAGCTTTAATTACATGTGTCTACACCTGTGTAACGTTATATTATCCCGACTCTCTGAGAACTCAGATTTTGGCCGCTTTCTCAATGGCTTTTGTGCTGCCTTCGTTAATCGGACCCTATGCTGCGGGACTCATTGCTTCTTACCAATCCTGGCGATTTGTTTTTTGGATGGTTATTCCTTTAATCGCACTGGCTCTGCTTCTTACATATCAATCGTTTCGTGATTTACAGCGAAATCAGCAGGTTACGGAGGGACGCCGAGCGGTTGATTCGAAAATAGGGAAAGCCATCCTGTTATCCATCGGAACCGGCATGCTGCTCACAGGTCTTGGCATGATGACGAAGTGGGAGGGCATAGCTCTTGCCATCGGTGGATTAGGGATCATGATTCCGTTAATGCAGCAGCTGCTGCCTCGAGGGACGTTCCAGGTCAAATCCGGTTTACCGGCAGCGCTTGTAACCAGAGGATTGTATGTTGCTTGTTATTTTGCTACAGAAAGCTTCGTTATTTTGGGCCTGACCGAGATTAAGGGCATGGCGGCAGCTATCGCCGGCTTACTGGTCGCAGCGGGTTCCTTAAGCTGGTCTGGCGCAGCATGGCTGCAGGCCAGATTGGATGCAAAAGACAGGGGAACAGGGCGTAAGCAGCGAGTGATGCTGGGCATTGGGATCATGATCGGTGGAGTCATATTGGTCATGCTCGCTTTATTTTTACCGGGCACCGGCATCACGCTTATTCTAATCTCCCAGATCATTATTGGATTTGGTGTCGGTCTGGCGAACCCGACTACAGCTGTCATTGCGCTGCAGTATGCCGAATCCGGACATGAAGGCAAGATGTCTGCTAATCTGCAGTTTGTCGATTCCTTCTATGTGGCTTTGAGTATTGGGGTAAGCGGCGCCTTGGTTGCATTAGCCGAGACGATGGGGTGGGGGATATCGACAGGAATTTTAATGGTGCTGACACTTCAGCTCCTGTTGGTTGTATTCAGCTTCTTGTCCTCGTTACGGATCTCTGTCCTTATTCGTGAGGAATATCAGGCTGCTGGTCAGCAAATAGATACACTTCCGATGTAACCATCGCAACCGGTCAGACAACAAGCAGATCGGAGGGGAATTTACATTCAGGAGGTGCGCAGTATGGCGCGTGTATTGGCTGTTATTACACCGGCTGAAGGTCATGTGAATCCATCCCTTGGATTAATCACGGAGCTGGTGAAGCTTGGAGAGGAAGTTGTGTATGTATGTGTAGAGGAGTACCGCTCACGAGTGGAGCAGACAGGGGCTAAGGTATTGACGTACCCCTTCTTGCAGGATGCCTTTTCGCATGATCCAATCTTAAAGCCGTTCGAATATCGCCATCCATATGAGTTTATACACATGATCGTATGCGGTATGATTCCGCGAATGATTCCCGAAATACTTCGTGTGATAGAAGGTCAGACATTTGACTATTTGATCTATGACTCCCTGATGGGCTGGGGAGGGAGCATACTAGCTGAGAAGTTAGGCATCCCGGCGGTATGTACTACGGCTTCCTTTGCTTCAGTTGAGCCTTTGAACAGCAGTGAAGATGATGTAGATACACAGGAAATGTATGAAGCCATAATGAACACCGCCCGTGAGATCGCAGCCGAGCATCAAGTCAGTCTGCCTGCTGTGGAAGACATGGTGGCACATATAGGGCAATTAAAGATCGTATACACCAGCCGTTATTTTCAGCCGCGTGCCGATGAACTGCATGACGATTATCTGTTCACAGGACCTTCCATAATTTCACGCCAGGATGCTCCGGAATTTCCGTTTGATATACTTCGCGAACGTCATAGCCAAACCGTGTACATCTCCATGGGAACGATATTGAATAAAAACCTGGAATTTTACAAGCTGTGCTTTGATGCATTTAAAGAACTTCCCATCAACGTTGTGTTATCTTCTGGCAAATACACAGACATGGAATCTCTACTAGACCTGATCCCGGATAACTTCATTGTGAAACCTTACGTTGCACAGATTGAACTGCTGCAGCATACCGACGTTTTTGTGACCCATGCAGGTATGAACAGCGTAAGTGAGGCTTTATACTTCGATGTTCCGCTTGTCATGATTCCTATGACTTCCGATCAGCCATTCGTTGCAGGTCGTGTAAAAGAACTGGGAGCAGGACTCGTGCTGAATCACCACACCTTGAACGCATCCCGTTTACGTGAGGCAGTCAAGGAGGTGCTGCACAATCCTGTTTACCAAGAGAAAGCGCATCTGATCGGTGAATCGCTGAGACAAGCTGGTGGTTATCAGCGTGCTGCGGCAGCCATCATGCAGCAGTTCGCCAAGGTATAAACCAGGGCATCGTTCAACCTTATAGGATAGTTAATAACAATTAACATCTATGCAAAAACCCTTCTCCTTTCAGTCGAAAGTAGAGAAGGGTTTTACGTTATAGCTTGTATTTAGATAAGGATGAGTAGAGATTAGCAGGCACAAGTCGATACTAGTTATTTGCTTTTTTTCAAAATATCAAATATCACTTTTGCATTATCCGTATTATCAATTAAACCGGAGAAGCGCTGACTTCCCGGGCCATATGCGTAAACGGGTACATCTTCACCTGTGTGTCCGCCCGTTGTCCAGCCTGTAAACGAACGGTTATCAATAATCGCTTCAATCGCATTATCGATCTTTGTGACATCGGTATCGGCAGCTGCAGCTGCTTCTTTTACGGATTGAAGTTCTTCCGTTGTAAGCTCAAGTTTGAGATATTGTTTCAGCGTGTCTTCAACCGAAGCCCCTTTGGCAATTTGAGCAGCCATGAAGTCAGGCGTGCGCACCGCAGCTTTGATCGGATCTACGAAGAAATTGTATTCTCCATCTTTGCCGAGCGTGAGACCGCCTGTAGAGTGGTCAGCTGTAGCAACGACGAGCGTTTGACCATCTTTTTTGGCAAAATCAACAGCTGCCTTGAAGGCTTTGGCGAAATCCTCCATTTCACTCATGGCACCTACAATATCATTGTCATGTCCAGCCCAGTCAATCTGACTTCCTTCGACCATGAGGAAAAATCCCTTTTTGTTCGTTTTCAAACGATCAATCGCTGCGTTTGTCATCTCGGCAAGAGAGGGCGTCGCATTGGTCCGGTCAATGTATTTATCCAGTCCGCCATCTGCAAACAATCCCAGAACTTGTTTGTTTTTATTTGCAAGAAGCGATGCGCGATCAGTTACATAACTATACCCTGCTTTTTGGAACTCTTTGGTGAGATCACGGTCTTTACGGACAAAATTGCTTTTGCCACCGCCCAGCAGTACATCCACTTTGTGTTTGCCATTAATCAGCTCATCATAATAGTCGTTCGCAATGGCATCCATGTTTTTGCGACTGATGTCATGAGCACCAAAGGCAGCAGGGGTTGCATGCGTAATCTCCGAGGTCGCCACCAGACCTGTAGATTTGCCGATTTGTTTGGCCTGCTCCAGTACGGTTTTGACAGACTTTTTATTCGTATCTACCGCGATTGCTGCATTATACGTTTTTACACCGGAAGACATGGCCGTTGCTGCAGAAGCGGAGTCTGTTACATTTTGCTTGTCATCGTCAGGATAGGTCATCTGCGCTCCGACCAGATAGGGATCAAAAACGGTTTTCTCCATCACCTTGGTGGAAGGATCATCCTTCATGTAACGATAAGCAGACGTATACGAGGTTCCCATGCCATCCCCGATGAGAAAAATGATGTTTTTAATCTGTTTTTTCTCTGCGCCTGCGGCTTGAGCGGTACCTGCTTGTCCGACAGGCCATAGTGTCGATGCCGATACAGCGAGCGTAAGTGCTAATGCGGGTAATGCTTTTTTGGAAAACTTCAAAAAAATTCCTCCTCGTGATCTCTTTAATATGAATGCATGAAGTCTTGTTCATTTGTTCATCCTTATGAAGATTAGCATTCATTTGTTAATAAAAACCATCACAATTGTATGAGGAGTGTAAAATAAGTATGTATCTGAAACGAGCGTAAACTCACTAAATAGACGAATGAAAACTTCTATTTTATACGAATAGTTCGTAATTAATGTGAACAAATGGCTTATTTCATTGACATCCGGCGTTATATTTAATAAAATTCGAAAGGGACATCAGGTTAAACAGAAACTATGTTTCCTTATATTCAATAATTCGGAGCTGTTCGGACCCTAATGACGAATATAGGAGCTTTAGAATTCTAATCCTATAGGTCATTAGGATTTTTTGTTTTTAGCTGCGTTGTCTCATGAAGAACAATATGAAAGTTGGAGGCTGGCTTTACGATGGACAACTGGTTCAAGCTCAAAGAGAGAGGCACTACGATTTCAACTGAAATCATTGCAGGTATTACAACATTTTTCACGATGGTATACATAGTGATTGTGAACCCCGGAATTCTCAGCGGAACGGGAATGAGCTTTAACGGTGTATTTATTGCTACGATTCTGGCGAGTATTGTGGCAACGCTGATTATGGGACTCTGGTCTAATTATCCGATCGTTATTGCACCAGGTATGGGATTAAATGCGTTTTTCGCTTTTAGTGTGGTACAAGGCTATGGTGTAACCTGGCAGACAGCACTCGGCGCTGTGTTCATTGCGGGTATTTTGTTTATTATTCTATCGCTTACTTCATTCCGATATATGCTGCTGGATGCCATTCCGGCAAGTCTCAAACATGCCATCACGGCAGGAATTGGATTATTCATCACGACTGTAGGGCTGCAGAATGCAGGAATTATTGCCAATTCCGAATCTAATCTGATTACACTCGGAAATCTGGCACAGCCTATGACGTATCTGACGATTATCGGGCTGATCATTACGGTTACGTTGATGGCTTACAATGTAAAAGGGTATTTGTTCATCGGAATGGTCATTACAGCCATTATCGCCTGGTTCATGGGACTGTTTCAGATGCCTGCATCAATTGTGGCGATGCCGTCAGGACTTGGCGAAACCGCATTCCAGATGGACTTGGCAGGAGTCTTCTCCAACGGATTGTATACGATTATTTTCACATTTTTGCTCATCACCTTGTTTGATACGACAGGTACGATGCTCGGTGTAGCAGAACAAGCCGGATTGCTGAAAGACGGCAAGTTCCCGCGTTCCCGCGGCGCGCTGCTGGCAGATGCTGTGGGTACTACAGCTGGGGCAGTGCTTGGAACAAGCCCGACATCAGCTTACATTGAGTCCAGCACAGGTGTAGCTGCAGGGGGAAGAACAGGGCTAACCGCCGTAACGGTAAGTGCGCTGCTCGCTTTAACTTTATTCTTCAGCCCTATCGTTAGTGTCATTTCCAGCATCCCGGCCATTACATCTCCGGCACTGATTATTGTAGGTTTCTTTATGATTAGTGTGATCGGAAAAATGAACTGGAGCGATCTGGAAGAGGCATTCCCGGCATTCCTTATTATTATTCTGATGCCGCTGACGCACAGTATTGCAACAGGAATCGGGATCGGTTTTATTTTCTATCCGGTGCTCAAGCTGCTTCGCGGCAAAGGCAGAGATGTTCATCCCATATTTTATATTTTCGCGATCCTGTTCTTCATTCAACTTGTATTTCTCGACCATTAAGAATAGTCTTTCATATGACAAAGAGAGCTGCTTTTATATAAGCAGTTCTCTTTTTTATATACTTGAATTGGTTTACACAAGCACTTCGATGACAGAATAACCTTCCAATCGCTGTTATCCCCAGATTTTCTTGATTCCCTTTTCGAAAGGGAAAAATCCGGTGATAAAGGCGAGCGCTCCGCTTTTCCAGGTTTTTTCTGTCCTCTCCGTTTCTGTGTAAATAATCATTCATTTTATATCGTTTTATTAGTAACTTATATATGCCAGTTCATGTTCCGTTCATATTGGCGTCATGATGGCGACATCTTGTCTGATTATACTGTAGATAAGTCACCAAGACAGTTACACAGACTCAAGACAGGAGAAGATGAGAGTGAAAGAAAACGTAGAGATCAAACAAACGGAGAAGAAACGCGGCAAGAAGCGCAGCTTAATCTTAAAAATATTCGGAGGTATCATCGCAGCACTCGTGTTATTCTTGGGCATCGTATTTGTGGTGCATGTGATCAGCAAGGGGCTGGAGAAAGATAAGATTGAAGCTTATGGACAGTATGTACAGGTGGACGGTAAAAAAATGAATGTGTCCATTCAGGGCAGCGGAGAACAGACCATCGTGCTGCTGCCGGGTCAGGGAACAGCATCACCTGTGTTAGATTTTAAACTGCTGATTGATCAGCTGACCCCGGATTATAAAGTCGTCACGATCGAGCCATTCGGCTATGGATTAAGTGATCAAACGGATCAGGAACGCACCACCGAGAATATTGTCCGTGAAATTCATGAAGCCGCAGAACAGCTTGGTCTTAATCGTTATATACTTATGGGACACTCCATTGCAGGACTGTACAGCGTGTCTTATGTAGATCGTTATCCAGACGAAGTTATCGCCTTTGTCGGTATTGACAGCAGTGTTCCTAACCAGCCCGGCATGGACGTTAAATTACCTCTAAAATCACTTCAGTTTCTTCAATCATCAGGGCTGATGCGATTGGCTAAAAAGTTGAGCGCTGATCCTTATGCTCCCATGGCTTACGATGAGCACACCAAAGAGCAAATGAACCTGATTTCGAACCGGGTCTCGAGTAACTCGACAATGACGAATGAACTGAAACATCTGGGTTCCAACTTTAAAAATGCAGAGAACATGACCTATCCTCGTGAGTTACCTGTTTTGCTCTTCGTGCAGTCTAATAATGAGCACAACCCGCAGTGGCTGCCTCTGCATGAGCAGCAAGCCGCAAAATCTGCTCAGGGAAAAATGATTCCAATGGAAGGCTCGCATTATCTGCATCATACGAAGTTTAAGGAAATTGCTGAACAATTTAAAGCCTTCATGAAAGAGCTCCAATTACAATAGCAAGGGAAGGAATTACACACTCAACACTTTATTAAAAAGCGGTGCCAAATCTGGTGCCGCTTTTGGGTTATCCTGCCTCAAATATCTCAGCTCACCGAACGGGGAAGAGAGGGGATTCAACGGGAGATTAATTCATTCAATTGGGATATTAAGGGTTATTTGTCATTGGTTTAAGCTTTTCTGGACCATTTTCATCAAATTATATATCTTCCCTGTGCATTGAAAGATATAATGATTGCTGAACAAGTAAAATCAGAATATATCCAAAAAAAGAGTGCATTCGGAGGTAACGATCAGCATGAATATTCAATTTAATTCTCCAGCCGCCTATTGGGTTGAAGCGCTGCCTATCGGTAACGGCAAATTGGGTGGAATGGTCTTTGGTGGTATCGAAAAAGAACGCATTGCATTGAACGAGGATACGTTATGGTCGGGCTATGCCCAGGATTGGAACAACCCGGAGGCACGAGAGGTACTGCCTCGGATCAGAGAATTGATTGCTCGTAAACAGTACGTAGAGGCTGATCTGCTTAGTAAAAAAATGATGGGGCCTTTTACGCAATCCTATCTGCCATTTGGTGATTTGGAGCTTGTGATGGAACATGGGCAGTTATGTGAACGGAAAACTTATCAGCGTAAGCTTGATTTGTCAACAGGTGTTGTAAGCGTTTCCTATGAAATCGGCGGTGTACGCTATGATCGTGAGGTGTTTGCTTCCCATCCGGATCAGGGTATCGTCATTCGTTTGACGTCAAGCAAGGAAGGTCGATTAAACTTCCGAACCAGACTGAGCAGCCCGCTAAGGCACCAGACATCTGTTGTGAATGCTCAATATGAACTATCCGGAACGGCTCCAGAGTATGTGTCGCCGAACTATCACGATGTTGAAGTACCTGTACGTTATGGAGATGCCGGAACGACACGTGCAATGTCTTTCCACGGCCGACTTGCTGTATCTCATACCGGAGGTACGCTGCATTCAACTGGAAGTGAGCTGCAGATTGTTGATGCCACAGAAGCGGTGATCTATTTTGCAGGAGCTACAAGCTACTCGGCCGCAGATCAACCCCAGGAGACTTTGATCTCTCCAGCAGCCAAGACCGCAGATGTTATTGGGCAGATTATGGCAACCAATTACAATGATTTGCTGCAGCGTCATGTGCAGGATCATCAGGCTTTATTCAATCGTGTGCAGCTGCATCTCGGTGACAGCACTGCGCCTGCGGACATGCCTACCGATGAACGGATCGAGAAATATGGAAGCAGTGACCCGGGTCTGGTAGAGCTTTTGTTCAATTACGGTCGATATTTAATGATCGCCAGCTCCAGACCGGGAACGCTGCCAGCCAATCTGCAGGGGATCTGGAATCAGGACACACGTGCGCCATGGAGCAGCAATTATACACTGAATATTAATGCGGAGATGAATTATTGGCCTGCAGAGACATGCAACATGGCTGAACTGCATGAACCGCTGCTTGATTTCATTGGCAAACTTGCGGTGAATGGGCGTAAGACGGCTGAGATTAACTATGGCGCTCAAGGCTGGGTAGCGCATCACAATGCGGACATCTGGGGGCAGACTGCTCCGGTTGGCGATTACGGTGCCGGTGATCCCGTATGGGCGCTGTGGATGATGGGCGGCGTATGGCTGACGCAGCATCTATGGGAGCATTACGCTTTCTCAGAGAATAAAGAGTTTCTGCAGGAAACAGGTTACCCGCTTATGAAGGATGCGGCTCTGTTCTGTCTGGACTGGCTCATTGAGAATAAAGAAGGACAACTGATCACCTCACCTTCAACGTCACCAGAGATGAAATTTGTTGTGAACGGAGAGCATGCAGCTGTAAGTGAAGCGACTACAATGGATATTTCACTGATTGCTGAACTGTTCGATAACTGTATTCAAGCAGCTGAAGTGCTGCAGACAGACTACGAATTCGCGGATCTTCTGCGAGCGAAGAAAGCACAGCTTCTGCCTCTGCAGATCGATGCACAGGGACGTCTTCAGGAGTGGAGCGAGGATTTCACGGAAGAAGACCCGCAGCACCGTCATGTATCCCATTTGGTTGGAGTATTCCCAGGACGTCTGATCACACAGAAAAAATCTCCTGATCTCATGAAAGCTGCCCGCACTTCACTGGAAATTCGCGGCGATGGGGGCACAGGCTGGAGTCTGGGATGGAAAATCGGTCTGTGGGCCCGTTTTGGAGAGGGCAATCGTGCTGAACAGCTCATTTCCAATCTGTTAACGCTGGTTAAAGCTTATGAACCCAGCAAACATGAGCAGGGCGGAGTATACGCCAATTTGTTTGATGCCCATCCTCCGTTCCAGATTGACGGTAATTTTGCGGCAACTGCCGGTATTGCCGAGATGCTGCTGCAGTCTCATCAGGGTTATCTGGAATTCCTGCCAGCATTGCCTGAGCGCTGGTCTACAGGTTCTGTTCAAGGTTTAAGAGCAAGAGGCGGGTTTGAGGTTAGCCTAAGTTGGGAGAACGGTAAGCTGGTTGAAGCAGAAATCCTCTCACATACGGGCAATACATGTTATTTGCAGGTTGAGCCTGGCTTGAAAGTATATCAAGGGGATACGGTTGTACAAACCGTTCAGGAGAAAGACGATCAAGTTAGTCTGCCAACGCAAAAAGGACAAACATATACCATTTCATTTGAATAAAATGAACTTGAATCTTAGTGCTGTTCGAGTGAATAACTTATATTCAATAAATCAATTCACCTTCGGAGCAGCAAGCTTAAGAGATGAAGCCGCTGATCAATGTTGATCAGCGGTTTTCTTTTATAACATTTGAAAAGTTAAGTGTTGTATTGAAAACGGTTTTATGCTATTTTGAATGTATAAAAACGTTTTAATAGCAAAGGAACCTGAATGTATGGGAAAAATCACAATTAAAGATGTTGCAAGGGAAGCCGGTGTGTCGATCTCTACCGTTTCGAATGCCTTAAATGGTGTGGATGTACTGAATCCGGAAACGAAGTCACATGTGCTCAAAGTGGCAGAACGTTTAAACTACATCCCTAATCTCAATGGCAAACTGTTGAAATCAGGTCAGACCAAAATGCTTGGTTTTTTCACAACAAGTGTGTCCGGTCCGTATTTTTACAAGTTAGTCGAGGCCATGTCGCGTGAATGTGACCGTCTCGGTTACGGACTCAATGTGTTTGTAACCAAAGATAAACATGTGATTATGAGCAATATTCTCGGCAGGCGGGTAGATGGTGTAATCATCTATGAAGAGCTTCGAATTGATGAGCAGGATATTTTGTCGATGGAAAAAGACAAGATTAAAGCGGTTTTCCTGGATCGTGTGTACGAGAGCGAACGAATGGGAAGTGTCATCTTTGACTCTTACGTAGCCAGCTATGAAGCAACCCAATATTTGATCGGGCTCGGTCATCAGAAAATCGCTTATATCTCCGGCGTAGATGAGATGTTTGACAGTGTACAGCGTCGGGAGGGATATCTGGCGGCCCTTCGAGAATACGAACTCCCCATCGATGCGGACTACATCATTCAGGGGTATTTTGAAGAAGAGGCCACTTACAATGCCATCAAATCCTTCATTCATAAGCATCCAGGCAAGTTACCAGATGCCTTTCTCGCCGGTAATGACCTGAGTGCGATCGGGTGCATCCAGGCATTGAAATCTCATGGTTATGAGGTTCCGAGTGATATCAGTGTGGTCGGATTCGATGATATCGATATCGCTCCGTATTATTCTCCACCGTTAACGACCGTTCGGAATCAAATTGCAAGACAAGGTATTCTAGCTGTCACGCAATTGGTCAATATGATCAAGGGACAGGAACAAGGGATAGCGCAAAAGTTATCTGGAGAACTTATTGTACGCGGTTCAAGTCATGTGAAAATGAACAATCGGAAAGATGGCCGTAAATAACGTGTGAGAGGCTCGTCGGGTCCATTTTTCATTTTATATTACAAGGAAGGGAGTTTTTTGGAACGAAATAAAAACGTTTTTATAAAACGGAATAAATGCATCTATCGACACATACAGAGGGGAGCAACAAAGGATGAGTCACTTGACGACTACAGCAGACAGACAGCCGCAGCCTCTTAAACCCGGTGGAAAAAAACATTTCAAGCAGCGGTTCAACACATTCTGGGTCGATTTCGCCAGACAATGGGAGATCCAGTCCATGGTTCTACCCGGCATTCTGTTCATGATTGTCTTCTGTTACATACCGATCTACGGATTAACGATTGCGTTCAAAAATTACACCGTCATTGATACACTGTCCAGTGCCCCATGGGTGGGGCTGGATAACTTCAGAATTATTATGTCAGACAAATACTTCTGGGATGCCGTTGTGAATACGCTGGGCATCAGCTTTTTGAAGCTGGGGATCGGGTTTGTCATTCCGATTATTCTGGCCATTATGATCTACGAGCTGAACAGCGGACGATTCAAGAAATTCGTGCAAACGGTTTCATATCTACCTCATTTTCTCTCATGGATCGTGCTGGGCGGTATGCTCATCACCTGGTTCTCCACAACCGGCTTGTTCAATGAACTCCTGCTCGGTCTTGGCATCATATCACAGCCGCAAAACATATTGCTGGACGCAGGCAAGTACTGGTGGATCGCTACGTTATCGGATATTTGGAAGGAAGCTGGCTGGGGCACCATTTTGTATCTAGCCATCATGTCCAAGATCGATCCTACCTATTACGAGGCCGCCAAAATCGATGGAGCCAGCCGGATGCGTCAGATCTGGAATATCACCCTGCCTAATATGAAGTCCATTATCAGTCTGAATCTGATCCTGACGGTCAGCGGACTACTCGGTTCGAATCTCGATCAAACGCTGGTGCTCATGAACTCACAGAACCGCGAAAAGGCCGAAGTTATTAATTCCTATGTCTATCGTATGGGGATGTCGCAAGGTGACTTCTCGTATGCTACCGCAGTAGGTTTGGGTGTTTCCATCATTTCTGTAATTCTGCTCGTCACGGCAAACAAAATAACTAGCAAGCTAAATGACAACCAGTCTGTGCTGTAGAAGGAGGTTCCCTCATGAACGGAAAAGCGGCCAAAGAAGATCTGGACAGCCGGATTTTTGATACGCTCAATATTATTTTTTTAATGATCTGTACCATTGTCATTATCGTTCCGCTCTGGAATGTCATCATCTCGTCCTTTAGTTCAGGCAAAGCACTCGCGGAAGGTGGATTCATCTTCTGGTCACCCGAGTTCTCGCTGGAAAACTACCGAGCGGTGTTTAATGATTCAAACATCTGGCAGGCGTTCTTCATCTCTGTGTCCAAAACCATGATTGGTGTCGTGACACATGTATTCTTTTGTGCCATGGTCGGATACGGATTAAGCAAGAAATACCTGAGAGGTCGCAAATTGTATGTAGCTATGGGTGTAATTACAATGTTTTTCTCCGGCGGCATGATTCCAACCTTTTTGCTCATTAAGGCACTGGGTCTCCTGAACAGCTTCTGGGTGTATATTATTCCGGCTTTGTTCAGTTTCTTCGATGTCGTCATCCTGATGAATTTTTTCCGTAATGTACCGGATTCACTGGAAGAATCGGCGAAGATGGATGGAGCTGGAGACTGGCATATCTTTCTCAAAATCTTTATCCCGCTGTCTATGCCAGCAATGGCGACCATCGCTTTATTTAATGGGGTAGGGCAGTGGAACGACTTTATGACGACCAAATTGTATATCACAGACCAATCACTGTACCCGCTGCAGATGATGTTATATGAAATTATTGTGCAATCCCAGACACAGTCCATGCAGAACGTGGGCGGGTCTGTCGTGATCGAAACAACAACCAAAGGCGTGCAGCTTGCCACCATCGTTATTACGACATTGCCAATTGTGCTGATCTATCCTTTGTTACAGCGATATTTCATTTCAGGCATGATGCTTGGAGCTGTTAAGGAATAAAACGATAGATTTACATCAATGATTTTATATTCGACTACGAGGGGGAAAACACATGTTTAATATTCACCGGGTACTGGGCCAAAGAGGGGTTAAAGGTTGTGCAGCATTACTGACAGCTGTGTTGATGGTTACGGGATGCAGCGGAGGTTCCGGCGGATCGAGTGAAGCAAACTGGGTATCCATTGAGGATCGCTACACGGTTGATCCGGAGAAGCCAGCATGGCAGCTCGATAAAAAGGAAGAAGTGACCGATCTGACCTGGTACGTCAATGCCGACTGGTGGAATACCGATTTTGGCAAAGATATCGTCACCAAAAAGATCAAGGAAGACTTGAACATTAACATCAAATTCATTACAGGCGATGATACCAAATTAAATACCTTTTTTGCTGGTGGAGATATGCCTGACCTGCTGACGGTGTTTGATTCCAATTCGCAAGTCGTGAGCAAAGCATCAACCTGGGCCATACCTCTAAATGATTTGGCTGAGAAATATGATCCGTATTTCAACAAGGTCGCAGCTGCGGACACGCTGAAGTGGTTCCAGCAAGCGGATGGTAAGACCTACGGTTATCCGAATTATTCCAATACGCAAGCGGATTATGATAGCGGTAACATTCCAGCCAAGACCGCCTTTATCATCCGCAAGGATGTATATGAAGCGTTAGGCAGTCCAGTCATGGGAACACCGGAGCAATTCCAGAGTGTGATGAAACAGATCAAAGAAAAGTTCCCATCGCTCATTCCGTTTGGCTTCAACGCCATCGGTGGAGGTACCGGTTCGCTTGGCGATGCGTTACAGGATTTTATCGGTGTACCCCTGGAGACGGAAAACGGAGAGTTCTATGACCGCAATCTGGACGAAGATTATCTGACTTGGCTGAAAACATTAAACGCCGTGTATAGAGACGGCAATATTAGTGATGACAGTTTTGCGGATGACGGTACAGCCTTTGAAGAAAAAGTGAAATCCGGCAAATATGCGGCGATGCTGCTCGACGGTACACCGCAGCAGGGCGGAAATCTTCAGATCTACATGAGTGATAACGAAGGCAAGGAGTACATTGCCATTGATGGGCCGCAGAGCACCAAGGGCCATGCACCAACACTGAATCAATCCGGTATTACAGGCTGGATGATCAATTTCATCTCCAAAGATGCCAAAGACCCGGCCAAAGCGATGCAGATTTTCACGTATTTGCTGAGCGAAGAAGGCCAGATTCTGATGAACTATGGCATTGAAGGCGAGACGTTTAAGAAAAAGGCAGATGGAACAGTGGAATTGCTTCCGGCGGTGAAGGACATGCAGTTGCATAATGCGGATCAATTCAAAAAGGATTATCGTCTTGGTGAGTTTATGTTCTTCGGTCATGACCGCCATAAAGCGCTGAGCGCCGATGCCTTCCCCGAAGCGATCAAACAGATGCAGGCCTGGGGCAAAGGTAAACTGACACCTCATTTTATTCTGGAAAATATTAATCCGAACCTGGGAACAGCTGAAGCCCGTGCCTTATCCGCTATTAACACCAAATGGAACTCCACGCTGGTAAGCATGCTGCGTTCGAAGGATGATGCCTCGTTTGACAATGCGCTCGCGGCATATCAATCGTTCCTGGAAGAAAAGCGCTGGGCTGACATTGTAAAGATCCGCAGCGAGAAGATGAAGCAGAACAAAGAGAAATTAGGCATGCAATAATGAGGAGGCTTCGCGATGACAGCATTTAAAATATTCAAAACTACGGGAGAGAATGACCTGTTTCGACCCGTCAGCCCCGAGGAATACGATCCGTTCGAAGCTGCAGACGATGATTCTTCAACCGCAACCGTTCAGTTGGATGATCGCCAGACACGGCAGGAGATGGACGGCTTTGGAGCTTCGTTTACGGATGCTGCAGCCTATCTGATGAATCAAAAATTAACAGAAGAACAGCTTGAGGAAGTGATGACGCGGCTGTTCCATCCTGTAAAAGGCATCGGCTTGTCGGTACTTCGTAATCCGATGGGCGCTTCTGATTATGCCCGTACGGTATACAGTTATAACGACCTGCCTGACCAGCATACAGACCCGGAATTAAGCGGATTCAGCATTGCACATGATGAGCAGGATATCATCCCCTTAACCCGGAAGGCTCTAGCGCTGAACCCCGAGTTGAAGCTGTTCGCCTCCCCTTGGAGTGCCCCCGGGTGGATGAAAACTAGCGGCTCCATGATCACAGGTCAGCTAAAGCCGGAATGGTACCCGGCATATGCGGAGTATTTCGTAAAATACATTCAGTCTTATGCTGCACATGGCCTGCAGATCTATGCGATCACCCCGCAGAATGAAGCCTTATATGAGCCAGGACATTATCCAGGTATGCTCATGCCAGCCGAGGCACAAGCTGATTTTATTCAAAATCATCTGAAACCTGCTTTCGTGCGCAGCAGCCTCCATACTAAAATCCTTTGTTATGACCATAACTGGGATCGACCCGATTATCCGCTGACTGTGCTTGAACAGGCAGGAGAAGCGGTTGACGGGGTTGCCTGGCACTGGTATGGCGGCAGTTCGGAAGCTCAGTCCACGGTATACGAAGCTTTTTCGGGAAAAGAAGTGCATTTTACCGAAGGTTCCGGGGGAGAATGGATTCCGTCCTTTGAGCAGGCATTCTCCAACGTGATGCGAACCGGGATTCAGATTCTGCGAAATTACAGCAAGTCGCTTGTTCTATGGAACATGGCATTGGATGAGCAGAACGGTCCGACTGTACCTGGATTTGGGGAGAGCACCTGCCGGGGAATCGTACAGATCAACCAGCAAACGGGAGAACTTGCCTACACGCTCGATTATTACGCGCTGGCTCACTTCAGTACGGTTATCCGTCCCAAAGCGGTATATATCGACTCCATCTCCAGTGACGCTTCTCTGTTATCAGCAGCCTTTCGCAATACAGACGGGTCTACGGGATTAGTGCTTTTCAATGATACGCTGGAATCCAGGGATGTGAAGATTAAATTGCGGGATCAGGAGATGCTGTCCCTGCATATGGAGCCTAAATGCGCAATGTCCATCTTAATGAAACCCAAATAATACAGCACAGGCGATTAACCTGCGAACAGTGCAGCTGGCTTAACATGCTTTTCCACCATAGGTGTATACTCCTGCATATTCCCTGACGAACAAGAAAGACCGCCGAATTCGGCGGTCTTTTTCATTTTTCTCACCAATCTAAGGGGATTTCGCGATTCGAGTACGAATAAATTAGAAGATGGATTGCACATACCCATCAGGGTTCAGGGCGTCAGCTCATGTATAAATAATCAACTTTGGAGGACATTCATGTATAAACTGCTGATTGTAGAGGACGAGCTGCTCATGCGGGTGGGCATTCGTTCCATGCTGAACTGGGAAGATTACGGCTTTTGTCTGGCAGGCGAGGCCAGCAATGGGAAAGAAGCTTTGGAGCTTGCGCTGGAACAAGTCCCGGACCTGATCATTACGGATATCCGAATGCCTGTGATGGATGGACTGCAGCTGATTCAAGAAGTATCAAGTTCATTAAAGAACTGTAAATACGTTATTCTTAGCAATTTCGATGAACTGCATTATGTGAAAACGGCTTTAAAGCTTGGTGCGGTGGACTACCTGGTCAAAAGTGAAGTCAGCGAACAGTCTCTGATCCAGCTGCTCACGAATATTCGAGAGAAGCTGCAGCGTGAACAGGAACAATTCACTCCTTTACCCAAAGCATCATCAGATTATTCCAAGAGCATCCGTTACTTGAAGGACAGTTTCTTTCAAGATACTGTAAGCGGATTTATCCATGGAGAAGAGTTGATTGCCAAAGCAGAAGAACTGCGTTTTCGCATCCAATCTGACCACCTGGTGGTCATTAAATTGATCGTTAATCAATACGAGCAGGTTAAGCGCAAGTATATTGAAAAAGGGGAGCAGCTGCTCCGCTTCTCCATCCTTAATATCATGGAAGAGGTTATTCCTTCAAGGTGGGCTAAGGAGATATTTGTGGAAAGCTCGTTCGAATATTGGGTAGTTGTAAACGTGCATCCAGACTCCAATACCGAAATCACCACCGAGATCGACAGCAGCACAACCCCCGACACTTTTAACAACAGCAGGCTTGTTAATGCTAACTCCACCGATCCCTTTAACGCTGCACATGCTGATCTGAATAAGCTTATACGTAAAATGATGTCGTCTATTAAGGATTTTATGAATTTATCCCTTACAGCGGGTGTTAGTTCAGTGGTTTCCGATTTTACATCGATGCGAAGGGCCAGTAAGGAAGCAGAGTATGCTCTCAAGGAGCGCTTTTTTACTTGCGGCAGCCAAATCTTATATGCTGCAGATGTGCGCGAAGCACCTAGCAGGAAAGACACTGCAATCATTTTAAGTCCGCAGCAGGAACAGCATTTCATGAAAATTTGTGTTAGTAAAAACGAAATAAAAGCCGAGCAGTTTTTTGAAGAAATCCGTACTGCCCTGAAGGTTAAACAAGCTGACGAGAACAGCATCCGCCAACAGTACATTGCACTGCTGGAGACGATGCACGCCCATTTACTGAACATCACATCCCGTAGCAAGCTTTCGTTCACAGGAAAGTCACCTTATGAGATTGTACTGAACGGAGAGCGCTGGCACGATATTCACCAGGATGTCCTGACCCATATCAAGGATTCGTTCGGTGCCTATTCCAGAACCACTCAGGAACTTACGTATACCGAACTCGCTGCTGACATGATCAACAAGTATTACGCAGAGGATCTTTCGCTGCAGAGTGTAGCCAGCCAGATTAACGTTCACCCATCATATCTAAGCCGATTGTTTAAACAGGAAAAGGGAGAAAATTTCATCTCTTATTTAACCCGGATTCGCATTGAACACGCGAAGGCTTATCTGCTGAGCAGAGAGCTGAAAATATATGAAATAGCCGACAAAGTCGGGTACCACAACTACACGTATTTCAGCAAAATTTTCAAGAAAAACACGGGTCTTACCCCCGAGGAATACCGAGAACAACAGCAGGTTCATGTCATCCGTGAATAGAGGTGCACTTCATGAAATTTACCCAGCCTTTTCAGATCAGATACAAAATTATTATCATTTGTATGATTGTCATTATTTTTCCTGTTTTTGTTATGACGATTAACTCCTATTACTCTTCTGAACGATTGTTATCGCAAAATTACACCACACTGCTCAGTGATCTGACCAAACAAACGAATATTCGCATTGACGAATTTCTCAAAGAAATCGAAAAAATCACACTTCTCGCCAGTAACGGGCTTAGCGACAGTTTGTCTGCGACTCATGAAGGCAGCTTTCCGATTCAGGATTTTCTGCGTGTAAGTGACGAAGAGAACGAGATTGCCGCATACAACATTTTGATGAATTACATTATGATGAAAGATCGTGTATTTTCCATATATCTATACAACCTTAACGGTGGGCAGGACCTGTTTGTGAGTCCGCATCAACCGATTGACCCCGCCTTTAATGTAAGAAATGAATTGTGGTTCAAAAAGTTTATGCATGAAGACGACCGAACGATCACTTTGACGACCCGGATCGATAAGCAGCTGGAAAATAAAGTACTCGCCGTCTCCCATGCACGGAAAATTCACGACGTAACCAATGGCAAACTGCTTGGTGTAATCGTTGTCAGCATCGATATCAAATTTATCGAGATCGTCAACCGCAATCTGCAGGAAGGGCTCAGGTCCAGATTTATGATTATCGACGAGGATGAAAAGATCGTCTACAACGTGAATGACCAGTTGATCGGCACGTTGTTTCGGGATAACGTTCGCCCGCCCGAAGCAACCAATGTGGTCGTGAAGAGCCCGCTTAGTCAGCAGAAATGGACCACATATGTCTATATGCCGCTAGAAGAGCTGACCGCTGATGGTAAAATATTAGGCCGAAACCTGGTAACGCTGGCTATCGTGATGTCTCTTTTTGCCGCGGTTATTTCCATTTTCTTATCTCATGTTATTACTCGTCCCATCAAAAAGCTGCTCAATAATATTCGTCTTGTCGAAAAGGGGCAGTTCGAACACGTGCAGGACATCCGCTCTCGCGATGAGATCGGTCATTTATCCACCCGATTTAACCGCATGTCTCATGAATTAAAACGTATGGTGGAACGAATGCAGCAGGAAGAGATTGAGAAGGCTGCCGCCGAGATGCGGGCACTGCATGATCAGATTAATCCTCACTTTCTGTATAACACATTAGGGTCCGTGAAATGGATTGCATCCATGCAGCAGGCGGGCAAAATTGTAGATATGACGGATGCGCTCATCTCTATGCTGCGATATGCAACCAGGACTGATGGCAGTCTCGTGATGATTCGAGAGGAGCTGAATCACATTGAGCATTACGTCACCATTCAGAATGTCCGATATTACGGCAGCATTCAGATGCAGTACGAGATTGATGACACCCTTCTGGATTATGTGATGCCCAAAATGATTCTGCAGCCCATCGTGGAAAATGCTTTTTTTCACGGCCTTGCCGAGATCGAAGAGGAGGGTGTAATCACCATTCGGATTCAATCACGGCAGGACGACATATGTATTGAAGTCCGTGATAATGGAGCAGGGATGGATCAGTTTACCGTCCGCAGCCTGTTGGAGGAAAAGCAGGAGACTGGAAGCGGAGGTAGAGGGATTGGTTTGTATAATGTGCAGCGGCGAATTCAGCTGCACTTCGGGAAACCGTATGGGATACAGGTGAACAGCCAGATTGGTAAAGGCACAACGTTTACCATTCTGCTGCCTGCGATTACCTGTTTACCAGGGAGCAAGTGAAACATATTAGCGCTAATGAAAGGACCTGCAGATCATCGTCTGCAGGTCCTTAGGGTATTTGCGTTTGTTTTGGGATACACGTTCAAACCATATCTATATCATTGATTCTTATTGTCCTTTCTTTATCCCTTAACACTGCCGAGTACCAAACCTTTGGTAAAATACTTCTGCAGGAACGGATAGATGAGCAGAATCGGGATGGCACCAAGGAACATCTGGGCTGCACGTCCGGTTCTGGCATTCATCATGGCTAACAGCTGGGTGTAGTCTGACCCGGACTTCAGCATCATCTGCTCAAAGCTTTGAAGCAGGGTTTGGAGATAACTCTGCAGCGGATAGTTGGCTGGATTGTTCATATAGATAATGCCGTCAAACCAGGAGTTCCAATGGCCGACAATGCTGAACAGTCCTACCGTCGCGAGCGCAGGCTTGAGAAGCGGAAGCATGATCCGGATTAACACCTGCATCGGGCCTGCACCATCAATGATGGCTGATTCTTCAATCTCCTCAGGCAGTCCGCGAATAAAGTTCATCAGAATGATCATGCTGAACACGGGCAGCGCACCTGGAAGAATCAAAGACCAGATGGAATCGATCAGCCCCATTTTAACCACAACAAGATAAGTAGGAATCAATCCACCGCTGAACAGCATCGTAACGATGAAAAATCCCATATAGAGGTTGCGGCCCATGACCTTCTGTTTTGTTTTGGAGAGTGGGTATGCTGTAAGCACAATTAAGAGCAGATTCACCAGTGTACCCAGAACGGTTCGCTGAATTGCCACCCAGAGGGAGGAATAAAATGCACTTCCAGAAAGAGCAAACTCATAAGCCTTCGTTGTAAATTCAACTGGCCAGAATGTAACACTCCCCGCAGAGACCGCTGAACTGCTGCTGAAAGAGACGGCGAGTAAATTGACAAACGGCAGGACACACAGCAGCGAGATCGCCAGCAGTATCGTGTAATTCAAAATATGAAAGAGACGCCTGCTTATACTTTTATCATGAATCATCCGATTATGCCCTCCTTAGAAGATACGGTAACCTGCCACGCGGTAAGCCAGAATGTAAGAGACTGCAACCAGAATGCAGGATATAACCGATTTGAATAAACCGACTGCAGTTGCAATGGAATACTGTGCCTGCTGGATACCCAGACGGTACACATAGGTGTCGATAATATCTCCGGTCTGATAAACCACAGGAGAATAAAGATTATATATCTGATCGAAACCGGCATTGAGCACATTTCCCAGCGACAATACCGTCATTAAAACGATCGTCGGCATCAGGAGCGGCAGGGTGATATAGATCGTTTGCTTCCAGCGCTTGGCTCCATCAATGACTGCGGCTTCGTACAGGCCAGGATCAATGCTCGTTAAGGCAGCCAGATAGACAACCGTGCCAAACCCGAAGCCTTTCCAGATATCACTCACAATCATTGTCCACGGAAAGATGGAAGGCGTGCCGAGGAAGGAGATCGGTTTCATGCCGAGCACCCCTAAAAACGTATTCACGATCCCATCCGCACTCAGAATATCCAGCATAATGCCGGCCATAATGACCCAGGACAGGAAATTCGGAATATAGACGAGAGTCTGGAACGTTCGTTTGATCCCGTTGTGCAGCACTTCATTCAGCAGCAGGGCGAAAATAACAGGCACAACAATGCCGCCGATCATTTTGAAAACGGACATGTAGAGGGTATTCCAGATCGTTCTCACGAAATTGGGCTGATTAAAGACATGAGTGAAATTGTCCCATCCAACCCAAGGCGAACTGAAGCCAAGACCCGGATTATACTTTTGAAAGGCAATAACCAGGCCATAGAAAGGAATGTAACTAAAAATAAATACCAACACCACGCTGGGGATTAACATGAGGTGGTAAGGACTTTGCTGCTTCCATTTTTTCAGCATTGCTTTTCCTCCGTTCAGTTATCAAAAAGAGGGGTGAGAACAGGCTCACCCCCCAGCCTCGCAGCTTCAGCTTATTTGCCGTAGGCTTCGTTCACGGCTTCAATGGCTGTATCTCCGCCAGCTGCACGCCAGTTCTGTACCACCACATCAAAGTAGTCGATGTTCTCGCTGCCCATAATGATTTTTGTAAAACCTTCCGTCAGAATATCATCCAGCGTTGTTCCATAACTGGACAGAGCCTCAGGCGTGACGCCCCATAGTGCAGTTTTGGTGTAGTTGCCGCTGTCGAGCACTTTTTTCGCCAAGCCATACGCATTTTTCGGTGCGCCCTGCTGCAGATAATCACCAACCGCGCCCGGTGTCGCATTTTTGATAAACTCGACGCTGTTGTTATACTTCTGCCACATGCCTGACGTGGTGAGCCCACTGGTATCCTTCGTTTCAAGAGCTTTCGATACAGCCTCGAACTGTTCATAGTCCGAATTCGGGTTAAGCACACGGAACGCACCAACAACGTGCGCAATATCGTTGTCCAGCAGAGCGGAGAGTGTCTCCGGTTTTTCCTTGCCATTGCCTTCATCCACGATATAAGCATAATCATTCAGAATTTCGATCACTGCCTGTGGATTGGCAGCATCTTTTTTCATTACAATGTAGTTGTTATTCGCAAAAAAGATAGATTGTTTCGCTTCTTTGCCATCGACCGTTGGAATCAGATACGGATAGAAGATGGCGTCTTTACCCAGATTAGCGACGGTATCTACGCCAGGATTATATCCCCACCACTGATAGTACGGCTGGATGCCCACTTTGCCAGCGACAATGTCGGCATTCATGGCGTTGAAGTCTTTAATGGCAAATTCCGGATCGATAATGCCCCGCTTATACCATTCCGCCCATTCGGCGAGCGCGTTTTTCATCTCAGGCTGGATGGAGCCATAGGTCAGTTTTCCCGTACCATCCTCAATCCACAGGTCCGGATGAGCGTTCCAAGCGATCGCGAGCAGGTTCAGATAATCCAGCGATTGATCCACAGCAATGCCGTATCCGCCGTGTTTTTCCATAAATGCAAGAGCCATATTTTTGATATCCTCGACCGATTTCGGGTCCTGCAGTTTGAGCTCTTCTTTCCAGTCATTTCGAATCCAGATAAAGTCCGGTTGATCAATTAATCCCCAATGCATCTGGGGGATACCGTAGAGCTTGCCGTCTTTTTTTCCAGATTCGTAGCTGTCTGCATCCGCTTTCATATAACTTTTGAGGCGTTCCGAGGCGTGCTGTTCAAAGGCTTCTGTCAAATCCATGACCATATCGGCCTCAATCAGCTGGCGAAGCTGGGAAGGATTCACCCGAAAAACGTCGGGAAGTTCATTGGAAGAAATGGCGAGATTGAGTTTGGTTTCGTATTCATCACTGACCCAGTCCGTCTTGACGTTAATATTAAGTTTCTCTTTGTATCTGCGGGTCCAGACATTATTCGTAATATCATCGCCCTTTGGATATTTCGCTGAACTGTATTCGGACGTAACCGTATGGATGGTGACTGCACCCGTACCATCATTTTCCGCATCTGTTTGTGCCTGACCTTTTCCCTTGTCACTGCAGGCCGTGACCAATAAGGCAGACATGCTCATCGACAAGATCAGAATCTTCATCTTTTTGTTCATTTACGTTCCCCCTCAAGTTCAAGTCATGGTTTAGGAATGTTGTACTTGAAGATATTGTAATAGAGAATAAGAAGAGGGGATATAAACGTTATTGACCAGAATCTGCATGTTTTTTAACTATAGAGGGGATCAGGGAATGCATAACAGGCATCGTACGCTGCACTTATTTGAACTGTGCTGCACTTTTTTGACCTGAACAAATAAGCCTGAGCCAACGATCGTCAGTACGAGGATATGAAGTCATGCATTATATTGATGTTAAGCGGTTTATTAGAGGAATGTATAAGGATTATAGGTAAGTCTACATATTTTTTGAGCGTACTTGTGGCTAATCGCTGTGTTCCGGTGTCTAATTTATTGTAAATCAAGAGGAGGTTCTCACCATGTCTGGAGCTCAAGACACAGATTTCACACCTGTTCAACCGGATGAACAGGACAGCATTATCCATGTGGAACACATCTATGCATTATATCGTGAGCGCATCAACACCTACTTTTCACTGAAATTAAACGCCGCGGCTGCAGATGATCTCACACAACAGGTATTTATGAAAGCAGCGGAGAATCTGCACCGTTTTAAAGGGAACGCACATATTTTCACATGGATCTTCAAGATTGCCCAGAACACATTAAAAAACGAATATCGAAGGTTGTCACGGCAGAATGAATCACCGCTTGATGTTACACAACTCGAATCCCAGTCCATCTCTCTTGAGTTTACAAAGTATGTTGACTTTCGGATCGATATCGGAACGGCCTTACAAACGCTGGATGAGAAAAATCAGGAGATTATCGCTTTACGTTTTTTTGCAGACTGTACGCTGCCCGAGATTGCAAGCATTGTTGGTATGCGTGAGAGCGCAGTGAAGAACAGATTGTACCGCGCTCTTGGGAAGTTAAAAAACGAATTAAATGAATGGGGGCACATGGCTATCATGTCAATTCAAAACTTAATTTCTATCGAAAATAAAGGCATTTCAGCACATTCAGACAACCGTATGAAAAAAGCAAATCATGACCTCATCACGGAACTAAACGGACACGTCGAAAGACTTGCAGTGAAATACGATTACCAGCCTTCACGAAAAGTCATCATTGAAATGTATCCCGACCTGTCCGCATTTCATCAAGCTGTGGGGGAAAAAGATGCGCCTGACTGGTTCACCGGCACATACGAGGAAAACATTCTCAAGATTGTTTCACCTCTGAACCCCGGGCCTGAGCATACGTACGAATCCATTATCAAAGGTTCCGTTCATCTGTTCTCCATGTGGCTGATTGAAGAGATTAATCCCCAGGCTCCGAAATGGATCAGACAGGGAATCGGTGGATATGAAGCCAAACTGATGACACCAGAATATCTTAAGTTCTCGACCGAAGAGGCTATTCGCACGAATAAGATACCCACTTTTGCTGAATTAGACGATGATACGTGGGATTTTGATACCAAGAAAGGATTCCAGTTCTCGTATATTTTTGTAGAGTATGTGATGGAAAAGTACGGCGTTAAGTCGATGAATCAACTGATTCGTCATCCGCAGGAGTTTACAAGAATCCTGGACTGCACGGAAGCTGAGCTGCATCAGGCTGTATCAGAGCATATTCAAGCCTAGATGCTGGATTAACTTTCCTTTTACGCACTTCATCAACTCCGGTAACAAATCCCTAATATCATAGAAAATGTTTGTTTTTCTAAACTTTAAATTGGGATATGAAGGAGATGCGGGGGCAATTGAGTAAACGAAACAGATTTCAGCGCAGTGTTTCGATCGCCGTTCTAAGCAGCATGCTGCTGACGATGGGAACGCCATTTACAACCACACCTGCTGCTCAAGCGGAAACGCTATCATCAACAGAACAAAGTGATCCTGCGGTTAACCAAGAGACCAGCATCCCTGAGGTGAATCACACACCTCCGGAATGGATATCTGCCATGCAGCCGTTTACTGTTACCGCTTCGGTACATGGTGGTGAACCGCAGCTGAATGTACGCCTGACATACTTGGTAGACGGGCAGGGGTCTGACTCCCTCGAACTAACACCCGTGGATTCAAGTCCGGAGACGTATACAGGCGAAATTCCAGCTCAATCTTTGAACGGGCATCAGTTGAGTTATACCATTGAACTGTTAAACTCCGAGGGGAAAATAATCTCCTCATCCGACTTTACCACCGTTATTCGTCCCGTGATCGCCGCTGCCAAGCAGACAACCGGACCGAGCCTGCTGATTACAGAAATCGTGCCGGATACCTCAAATCTGCCCAATTCCAGCACGGACGCGTATGAATTTATTGAGGTCTATAATAACACCGACCAAGAGATCAATTTTAAAGATTACTTTTTTTACTACAACAATAAAGATACCTGGAAAACGGATGAAGGCTCGGATATTTTCATCCCAGCCCACAGTCCGGTTGTATTCTGGATTATGAATGGCAGTAACCATCAGCTGACCGTCGAACAATTTAACAGCAATTTTGGCACAAGCCTGGTAGAGGGACAGCAGATCCACCGTCTTCAGGGAGGAAGCGGCATGGCTAACGGAAGTGCCCGTTCCCTTGTGATTAAGAGCCTTGCAAACGACAACGAGACCATAACTTCTGCATCGTATGAACCAGCTCAGGTCAAAACAAATATGGGTATTTTTTTCAAACATCCTGCTGTAGGAAGTACGCAAATGAATGTAATGAGCGACTCGGGTAAACTTCCAGCCACGCCAGGTGTGATTGATTCCACACAAATCGTCCCCCCTGTGGTAGACGAAGATTCGCAGACGAGTATAGAGCACATTGCTCCCACAGATGCTCTGCCGGTTCAGGACTTTGTAGTGAAAGCGAAGATCAATAATCCGGCTGTTGAGGCTGACGGGAGTCCTTCCGCGGTGAAACTTCTGTTCAAAACGCCTGCACAGCACAGATATACCGCTCTAACCATGTCTTCGATTAATCAAACGAACGAGTATAGTGCTGTAATACCTGCATCCATGCTTGTTGAACCGCAGCTCTTATATCGGATTCAGAACGGCAGTCTGGATCAGTCCTATACAGCTTCTGTTCAGTTGGACGCATTCGATCCGTCGAAGGTACCTCCGCTGCTCATTACAGAGCTTGTACCCAACACTACGAATATTGCGGGAACGTCTACGGATGCTTATGAGTATGTTGAGATTTATAATAATACGAACCAGCCTGTACAGTTCAAAAACTATAGTTTGTACTATCGTTACCCGGATAAAGGACCAAACGCAGATGTGCTGTGGCAGGCAGAGCAGCCTGATTTTGTAATTCCTCCGCAGCAGCCGGTCGTATTCTGGATCAAAAACAGTGCAAACGCTTCGTATACCGAGCAGGATTTCAATCAGTTCTATCAAAGCAGCCTGATTCCGAATGTTACTCTTCATACTATCCAGAGTGATGGTATGGCTAATTCAGGCCGCAGAGCACTCGTGCTCAAAACGAATACGGGAAAAGAAATTTCATCTGCGTATTATGATGCAGATCAGGCTTATGCCGATGGGACGAAAGGCGATGAAACCAAAGAGAATAAAGCGATTACTTATGCTTATCCGCTGAATGGCAGCAGCGTAATGATCAAGTCCGGTTCGGGATCTGACGCTCCTTCACCAGGTATCCTTGATTCGTCTCAGATTCCGCCGCAGCCCATTCAGGTAGAGCAGGATAACCTTCCCCCGACGGTTACGGATATGACACGCACAGCGACAGTAGATCAATCAAAAGGATTGGAGCTGGTCGTAGATGCCAAAGACAACCGGGAAGTCACTTCCGTTGAAGTGTATATTCGATCGGATAAAGATACGGAATTTTCACGGTACCGTTTAACCGAGGACTTCAACGATACGATGTATCATTATAACTTATCATCCGCGTCGCTTATCGGCCGTAAAACCATTGAATATTATTTTGTTGTCTCCGACGGTGTTCATGAAACCCGTTCGGATAAAACAAGCATTTCCATAACCGGGGGAGTAAGTGATGAGGCACTTCGGCTGAATGTCAAAGATCAGGATATCCTGCAGGGAACGCATATCCTTAAAGGTACCTCGCAGTCTGGTAATGCACCTGTTCAACTTCAAATCGATAATAAGCTCGTTCCTGAAAACTCAACTTCGGGAGCACTGGAGCATGATGCGTATTTCGTGTTTGAAGCAGTGAATGTTGATTATTATTTCAAAAATGCAGTGACTATGGGGCCTCCTGAATTGGAAGACCAAACGATTCTTTATACATTCATGAATCCCATTACAGCGTACACAACACTATCCTTTCCCATTTCATCCGAACGGCTGATCCAGGGCGATAATGTTATTTATGCCCGGGCAGGTTCCAAAACCTCTCCTTTTGACCAGCGTCCGGAAGAAAACAAAGACGATTTTGAAATCAAAAATGTCAGACTGCTCCTGGCTGACGGGACTGAAATCTGGGACCCTGCTTATGCTGAAAAAGAGAAACAGATCAAAATGGGAGATTCAGCAGGAAAAAGTGAATCGATTGGTTTTCATTTTAACCTGAAGCCCGAACAGATGAAATCCACAGCTTATACTTGGGACACCACTGCTGTCCCTGACGGCCACCATCTAGTAAAAGTAACGGATGGCGAGAAGGAGGCTGCTGCCCAGGTATTGGTTGATAATACGGGACCTGTTATTCAACCGACCGTCGAGGAGAACCAAACGTATCGCGGACCCTTCGTTATTGATGCGCAAATTCAAGATGAAATTGCCGGTGTCGATGAGATAACGGTGAAATTGGACGGGAAAAAAATTGACCTTCCGATGCATACGTCCTCTGGAAAAATGTCGAGGGGCAAGCATACGCTGCAGATTCAGGCCGCGGACCGTGCAGGTAACCTATCTGACAAGACGATTCAGTTTCATGTGCCGGATGAGAACCCGCTGCAGCCGGAGTTAATCAGTCCACAGCTGAATCAGACCAATGTGGGCACAGCAGCCAATCTGATCGTTAAGGTGCAGGACCCAAGCGCGGATGCGATGAACGTATCGTTTTTCAAAGGATACAAATACGACAGTCATCGCGCCGACCGTTTTACAGGTTACCTGAACACTGCGGAGACAGAGCCGCCCAAACAGATGATTCCTGCGGGCGAGAAGGTGATGGAAGCAGCTGATTACAGGAAGATTGAAGCTGTAGACGGCACGTACCTGGTGAACGACTCCGTAGAGCAGTTTCCTTATCAGCGTTTTGAAGTCAAACTTGATCCTGACGTTCGCAGTACGGAGCGCGTGGACATCCAATGGCAGGGCAAGTCGCTTGAAGGACGTAAGGTAAGCTTGTATGCCTGGAGTGAAGCCCAGAAGAAGTGGGGGCAGTTAGATCAGGTTATTGCAGGTAAGGACGATTTCGGATTATCCGCAGTTGTTCTGGCCGGAGATTACTCTCTGAACGGAACCATCCAGGTTATGGTACAGGATGAACTTGCAGAGCAGCAGGTGAACTTGGCAGGCACGACGTCACAGCCCGAATCGCAAGAGGACTATGATTTCTCCTTTATATGGATGTCCGATACGCAGTACTATTCCCAAAGTTATCCGCAGATCTATCAAAAAATGGTGAGCTGGATCGCGGAGCAAAAAGAACAAATGAATATCAAATATGTCATCCATACCGGAGATGTGGTTGATAAGGCAGATCAGGAATATCAGTGGATTGAAGCTGATAAAAATATGAAAGTGCTTGAGGATGCGTCGATTCCATATGGTGTGCTTGCGGGTAATCACGACGTTGGTCATCAGGATAATGACTACAGCAAGTTCCAGCAGTATTTCGGAGCACAGCGTTTCGTAAACCAATCGGTGTACGGCGGATCATACGAGAATAATCGCGGTCATTATGATCTCGTTTCGGCTGGAGGCAATGACTTCATCATCGTTTACATGGGGTGGGGACTTGGAGAAAAAGAAATCGACTGGATGAATGAGATTGTCGCCAAATATCCGGAACGGAAAGCGATACTCTGTCTGCACGAATATTTGCTTGTATCCAACAATCGTTCACCGATCGCAGATCAAATCTTCGAGAAAGTCGTCAAACCGAACAAAAACGTCATTGCCGCTCTTTCTGGACATTACCACGATGCCGAATTGAAAGTGGATGCAGTTGACGATGACGGAGACGGTATTCCGGATCGCAGCGTGTATCAAATGCTGGCAGATTATCAAGGCGCTCCTGAAGGCGGATTGGGTTACATGAGACTGATGCAGTTTGATATGAAAAATAACAAGCTTCACATCAAAACGTACTCTCCTTACCTGAATGACTATAACTACTATGATCCTGCTGTTGAAAAAGGTAAAGACGAGTTCAGTCTGGACCTTGGCCTGGCGCCTACAACCAAACGAGTTGCTACGGACTATATCGGAGTCAACGTGTATACTGATGAAAAAATAGGCTCACAGCATAATATCCCAAGCGGCAAGCAGGCTTCTGTTGTTTGGAAAGGACTTGCAAGCGGCAGTTACAACCAGTGGTATGTCCAAGTGAAGGACGACAACAGCGGTTCCACATTATCTGACATTTGGGGATTCCATACTGGCACTCCTTCGCCTGGTGAAAACACACCCGGAAATGGGGGAGGAGACAGCAGCATTTCCAATCCGGAAATGTCAACAGGATCATCTGACAGTACACCAACTGAAAGTAAGACTCCAATTCCTCCTGAGAAAGGAAAGCTGGTGCTGAAGCGTGGTGAGGATGGAATATACCGTGTTGAATCCTCGTTACTGGAGCAGGCCGCCGCATCCAGTGCTGATCGTAAAGTTATGATTACCCTTGAGGACAGTGACCCGAATACTGAAACGTCCTTTGACCTATATCTCCCGGGTAAAGCGGTGAAACAGGCAAAAGCCAACGGAAAAACGATCCAGATTGTATCACCTGGGCTGCAGATTACCCTTCCTCCAGACGTTCTCCCGCAGCTTTTGGAGGATGAACAGCAGCTAATTCTTCGTTCCAACCGTCTACAGGATGCGAATACAGCTGAAGCGCTCACCGATCGTCTGGCAGCTCGTGAACATTACGTGCAGACCGGGATCATGCAGTCGCTGCGCATGTACATTCTTCAAGGACAGAAGGAAAGAGAAGTCCAAACGTTCACTAACGCGGTTCTCGTGGAAAAAACATTAACCGCAGATCAGCTCAAGAAGTTCCATTCTGAGTACGCCGGGGTCTATCTCGCAGCACCGGATGGACAGAATGTGCAGTACAAAGGAGGTGCTTTTAATAACAGCCGCGTAACGTTTAATGTTGATCAACCAGGTGTATACACCATTATGGAGTATCGCAAATCCTTTGGTGATATAGCCAATTCCTGGGCGGCACCCTATGTTGGCATGCTAACTGCCAAACATCTGATTCAGGGAATCAACAGTGAAAACTACGGACCAGAATTAAAAGTAAATCGTGGTGACTTTATCACGCTGATGATGCGAGCCGCTGGAAAAACATCATCTACACTGTCATCACCGTATGTTGATGTACCGTCAGAAGCCTATTTCGGACCAGCCGCTGCTGAGGCAGCAGCGCTTGGCATTGTACAGGGGAATGGCGGGCTGTTCAGACCAAAGGATGCCATCAGCCGGGAAGAGGCCGCTGTCATATTAATGAGAGCTTCTGAAAAACTGTTCAATAATCCGGCTTCTGCTTCTGAAATGACGAAATCCACTTTCACAGATCATGATCAAGTCTCCTCATGGGCCAAAGAAGCGGTGGAACATGTTAATATGCTTGGCATAATGACAGGCAAAGCTAACCTTCGATTCGACCCGAAGGCAGAGGTTACACGGGCGGAACTTGCTAAAATGGTTTATGAATTCATTCATCTTCAAGACTAGAGCATGCATTAACACAGTTTAAACCAGCCGTATGAGATAGTACCATAAAGCCGCTGCCCAGCGGCTTTTTTTGGTGTTCATATTCCGTTCATACTCCATTCATTGGCAGGACAAATAGTTCAGGTATACTGCATAACAGATGAAGATACACACAAGGAGATGAACAGCTTGACTCAACCAGTGCAGCACAAATCAGAAGTAAAGCATCGTTCCAAAACAAAGCGGCTTCTTCAAATTTTATTAAAAGTAATGGTCACTATTGTCGCAATCATACTGCTCTTGATCGCCGCCGTATACACGGTTAATCTATTCAGCAGTCATTCTGAACAGAAACGATTGGAGCCGTACGGTCAAAAGGTGTCTGTCGATGGAAAACGAATGAATGTATTCATGCAGGGGGAAGGCAAAGAAACCATCGTCATACTGCCGGGGTTCGGGACCGCTTCGCCTGCACTTGATTTCAAACCACTTATAAACGAACTCAGCCCTTATTATAAGGTGGTAGTTGTAGAACCATTGGGCTACGGATTAAGCGACCCGACCGATAAAGAACGCAGCTCAGCGAATATTACACATGAGGTGCATACCGCTCTGCAAAATCTTGGATTCAAGCGTTACATGCTGATGGCTCATTCAATCTCAGGTCTATACAGTCTGGATTATGTGAACAGATATCCAGACGAAGTGCAGGCATTCATCGGTCTGGACAGCAGTGTCCCGGCGCTGAGCGAGCAGAAAGTGGAAGCATCGGATATTGAGCCTATTAAATGGTTCCGCAACCTTGGCTTTGCCCGTGTACAGCTGAAGCTGAGTGCTGACCCGTATGATGGACTTTCCTATGACGATCATACTAAGGAGCAGTTAAACATTTTAATTCGCAAAAATATGTACAATAACACACAGTTAAACGAAGCGGTCAGCATGTATTCCAACTTCCAGGCAGCCAAAAAGCTTGCACTGCCTGTTAATCTGCCAGTCCTGTTCTTTGTACAGAAGAACCATCCTGTCGTGAAGGAATGGGTGTCGGAGCATGAGAAGCAGATTAAGGATAGTGCACAGGCAGAAATGGTTTTGCTGGATGCGAATCATTATTTATATCGATCTCATCCCAAGGAAATCGCCGAGAAAATCAAGACATTCAGCGAAAAGATCAATACAGCTCTTTAAATATATATCACTAACTATTGAATAAAACCGTTATGCGGGTACGTGAAGTATCCGTGCAACGGTTTTTTTGGTATTCTAATCTTCTATGGCAGGCGAAGCACAAGTACCGATTCATGAAATTTGAATGTGTCGATGATTTAAAAGAGACAAAGACAAAAGCAAGATAAAAACACACTTCAAGCTGGAGGTTTGATAATGATGCATATTTTGATACTAGGAGCATCTGGACGAGTTGGAATTCATATCCTTACATACGCTCTTCAAGAAGGGCATCACGTGACCGTACTGGTTCGTTCCCCGGAGAAAATAAATCCACATCCCAACTTGCGTATCATTCAAGGCAATGTGCTGCACCCGGAGGACCTGAAACGAGCGGTTCAGGGAGCAGAAGCGGTCATCAGTGCGTTGAACACGGACGGAACAACCACATTATCAGAAAGTATACCCTTAATCATAGACGCCATGGCAGCAGAAGGCATACAGCGAATCGTTACCATCGGAACGGCCGGAATTCTGCAGAGCAGAACCGAGCCGGGGAAGCTTCGCTATCAATCCAGCGAATCCAGACGTAAGTCAACCCGGGCAGCCGAAGAGCACGAACGTGTATACAAACAGCTGCAGCAGTCTGTTCTCGAATGGACGATTGTGTGTCCTACCTATTTACCCGATGGGGCACGCCTGGGAAACTACAGGGTCGAGCGGGATGTTTTGCCGGATGGCGGAACTGAAATTTCCACCTCAGATACGGCCGAGTTTACTTACCAACAACTTGCGAATCGTCATTTCATTCGCACACGTGTGGGGATATCCTACTAAAGCGAACCCTTTCGAACTTTATTTCATACGTTTTGAAATCGGGTGATTTTCATTCATCTGCAGCAGATCCCATAGGTTTCCATAGAGATCTTTAAAAACAGCAACGATACCATAAGACTGTTCCTTGGGTTCTCTCACAAACTCAATCCCTTTGGAAACCATGTCATTATAGTCTCGCCAGAAGTCATCCGTATTCAGAAACAGGAAAACTCTCCCTCCGGCCTGGTTGCCGACAAACGGCTCCTGCTCCGGTTTAGAAGCTCTGGCCAGTAAGATGGTTGTGCCAATTGAGCCGGGAGGGGCGATGACCACCCATCGTTTGTCCTGCTCGGGTTGGTAGGTGTCTTCAAGTAACGTAAAGTTCAATTTTCGGGTATAGAACTCTATTGCTTCATCATAATCGTTCACGACTAAGGCAATATGTATTATGGACTGAATCATAAGAAAGCCTCCGTTTCACTTAACTATACAGCTATACCATTGTATATGAAGATGTTGAAGTGGTAAATGCGAGCAGCAGCAAATTTCCCTACTCCTTTTGGTAGATTTGAAGTATGATACAAGTTAAGTTAAGCGCTTTCTTTTTTTGTGGAATTGATTATTAAGTGATTGCAGGGAGGTTCTTGATTTTGTTAAATACAGACACAACTTATGCAGGATATCTTTTTGTGCATTTTATCGGGGAACAGTCGGACGGAGAGCAGATTTACTTCTCATACAGCGAGGATGGTCTGCATTGGAAGGACCTGAATGGGGGCAGACCCGTACTGCGTTCGAATCTTGGTGAGCAGGGTGTACGCGACCCGTTTCTCATTCGTTCTGTTCGGGAAAACAAGTTTTATCTGATGGCTACCGATCTGCGAATAGCCAACGGTAAAGGCTGGGATACGGCGGTTCATGCAGGCAGCCGGGACATTGTTGTCTGGGAATCCAGCGATCTCATCACATGGTCTTCGCCTTGGACCGTTACGGTTGGCGTTGAGGGAGCAGGATGTGTGTGGGCTCCTGAAGCCGTCTATGATGAAAAAACAGACGAGTTTCTTGTATTCTGGGCTTCTGCCACACAGGAAGCGCATGAATCTGAACGCAAGCAAAAAATATACAGTGCACGTACCAAGGACTTCCGCACCTTTACTCCAGCGGAAAAGTACATAGAACGGGAAAATCATATCATTGATACAACGATTCTTGCTTCTTGCGGTTCGTATTATCGCTATTCCAAAGATGAAACAACCAAAAATATTCGCGTCGAAAAAGGGAGTTCACTGGATAAGGATGCGTTCGTACCACTCCATGCCCCTGTGCTGGAAGCGCTGCTGGGAGTTGAAGGCCCTCAGATCTTTAAATTCAATGATCGGGAAGAGTGGTGCCTGATCGTCGACCGTTTCGCAGAAGGGAAGGGCTATCTTCCACTGCTGACAAGCAGTCTGGACAGTGGAGATTTCCGAATGGTTCCAGATGATGAGTTTGATATGGGTGCGGCGCACAAGCGGCATGGCAGTGTCCTGCCAATCACCGTGGAAGAATGCAGCCGCCTGCTGACAGCTTACGGAGATGGGCATCAAGTACTGGCTGGTCAGTATGCGGACCCCGATGTGGCGAAATTCGGCGATCGCTATTACATGGTTCCTACCACCGATGGTTTTGAGAGCTGGTCTGGCACACAGTTTAAGGTTTTCTCCTCCAGTGATCTGCGATATTGGCAGGACGAAGGAGTGATTCTTGATCTGGCATCGGATGATGTACCTTGGGCCATCGGAAACGCGTGGGCACCAGCAATCGCCAGCCGGAACAACAAGTATTACTATTATTTCTGCGGTAAGATGCCCAACCAGGAAAGTGCAATTGGTGTCGCCACTGCCGATTCGCCAACCGGTCCTTTTCTTGCTGAGCCGCAGCCTTTAATAACGATGGACCAACTAAGACGTCTTGGCATCACGATGGGCCAGGCGATCGACCCTTCAATCTATGCCGAGCAGGATGGGAGCATGTACCTCTTGTTTGGGAACGCGCATGCAGCGATTGTGGAACTTGATGAAGATATGATCCATGTGCGCGAAGAAACGATGAGAAATCTGGAAGGACTGCATGAGTTCAGAGAGGCTGTAACGGTGTTAAAACGTGATGAGCTGTATCACTTCACATGGTCCTGTGATGATACCGGAAGTGAAGATTATCATGTGAATTATGGTACCTCGGAAAGCTTGTACGGCCCAGTTACCTATCACTACACGGTTTTAAGCAAAAATGTGACAAAAGGCATGCTCGGAACAGGCCATCACTGTATTATTCATGATCCTCGGACGGATCAGTATCATATAGCCTATCATCGCTTTGTGACGCCGCTGTCCCGTTTCTCTACCGGCAAAGGATATCACCGGGAAGTGTGTATTGATCCGATCTTTTTTGGAGAGGACGGGCTGATGAAGCCTGTTGTTTTGTGAAAACAGTTGACCGTTAGAGGGAAATTAGTTCCGTTCAACGGTATGAGTAGGACGCATACTGTTTCGCTATAAATTTACTTTGAAGTTATATTCAATGAAAGCCGCTGAAATCAGCGGCTTTTTTGATATGAAATATAATTACGAATAAATGGATCATTACGAAGATCATATTATGAAACGTTTCGAATCTTGATCATTTTTTTGAAAATCGCCATCACTCTTTTAAAGTAAGGGTTTTCATTTTATTATTTACCAAATATGCACAGTCGTGCTATCATAAAATACGAAACGTTTCGAATTCGATTTTGAAAGGAGAAAAGAGATGAATATTGTAAAAAGGTTAGGACTCATTTTAACTTTTTGTTTGTTTGCCAGTACAGCTTTCACTCCTGTTATATCGGCACATGATTCAGGCAAGCTGACGGGCTTCAAACCAGAATTGAAAGCGGTTGCCAAAAAAACGTACAAGTACTTTGAAGACTTTACCGATCCAAAAACCGGATTGACGTATGATGAGGTCCGAATGAAGGAGAAGGGGATCGAAGAAGCCAAGCGCACCTCACCAACAAACATTGCGATGTATATGATGAGTACCGTCTCCGCAGAGCAGATGGGACTCCTTTCGAAGAAAGAAGCCGTATCCCGTTTGAAAACAACACTAAACACGCTGGAGAAGATGGATAAATGGAATGGACTTTATTACAACTGGTACAACACGGACGATGGTTCCGTCAAAAAAGATTGGGGGCAATTTATATCACAAGTCGATAACGGCTGGTTATCCGCGGGCTTAATCGTAGTTGGTCAAGCTTATCCTGAATTGAATGTACAAACGAGCACACTCGTTAAACAGATGAACTACACAACGCTGTACGATCCGGTGATCGGTCAGTTCCGTGGTGGCTATGATGTCGCTAAAGGCGCACTTACTGAGCACCATTATGGGTCATTCTATACTGAACCTCGTGTAGGAAGTTATATTGCCATTGGTAAGGGGGACGTTCCTCAGGAGCATTGGTGGAAGATGTACCGGACGATGCCTCTTGAGTGGGATTGGCAGTCTCAGATTCCACAGGGTCAGATAGTAAATTACGATGGCGTGGATGTTTTTGAAGGAAGTTACGAGTATAAAGGCCGAAAGTTTGTTCCCAGCTGGGGAGGAAGCATGTTTGAAGGACTTATGCCAGGGCTAGTGATCAAGGAAAAAGATTTGGGTACGCAAGCTTTAGGATTAAACAACAAACGTCATGCCCAGCTGCAGATTGAATATGCCAAAGAAAAAGGGTATGAAGCTTGGGGATTCTCCCCGTCTGCAACACCTACCGGATATAGTGAATTCGCTGCGACACCGCTCGGTATCTCGGGTTATAAAGATGGGGCAACGGTAACTGCTCACGCCACGTTCCTTGCTCTGGACTATGTGCCTGAAGAGGCACGCAAAAACATCAAAACATTGAAGAAGTTAAACATGATGGGCAAATACGGCTTATATGACTCCATCAATCTGGAGACCAAAGAAGTGGCCAAAGCTTATCTGGCACTGGATCAAGGCATGATTATGGTGTCCATCGCCAACTATCTGCATGACGGTGTAATCCGTGATTACTTCCACAGTGATCCGATCGGTCAGAAACCAGAAGCATTATTGAAAAAAGAAGTATTTTCGATTCAGTAGACCCGATTCAAATGGAACGAGGCATCGCTAGGTGACGCTTCGTTCCGCTTTTTGTGCTCATGCAAATGCTAGCTAATAACATATTTTATTGTTTATTAGGTATAAGACTTTTTTTGTGTACAGCATAGTTTAAATTGTTTATTACATATTATTAAGATTTTACGATCGTTACAATAACTTATAAGAGAAGTAGTTGATTTACTTCATGAACATTGCAGGGGGATAACAAATGAAAGATTTTTTTAGATTTGATACGGATGAAGAACGGCGGGCGTTATTCATCCGAGCAAGGAAAGCTGCTCTATCAGCAATTCAACAGTATGACATAGAGTGGGATAAAATCGAGTTTATACAACTATCTGATTCGATCACGTATAAAATTGAAACCAGTACCCTTGACCATTATTTACTTCGCATTCATTCGGACCGATTGAGCAGAGAGGAAATTCGTTCGGAGCTCCTGCTGTTACAAGCACTGAACAAATCGAAAGATCTAAATGTACCCGAAGGGATACCAAGTTGTGATGGTGTTTATGTATTGGACATCGAAACAGATATAGGATATAGACGTCCTTATGTAACGATGATGCGGTGGATCGAGGGTGAAAAAGCAAAAGGTGAATTTACGGATAGTCATGCATATCATATGGGTGTATTAATAAGCAGGCTCCATGAAGCAGCAAAGGACTTCAATCCACCTTCTGATTTTGTAAGACCTACTTGGGGAGTAGAAAGTTTTAAACGTGAACTAGCTAAGTTGGAACGTTGCCATGAACATTTTTTATCCGAAGAGGCATGGAAGTTGTATCAAGATGCAGCTGAGAAGGTTGTATCCCAACTTACAACTATGCGTCCAAGTGAACATAACTATGGGCTCATTCATGCTGATTTACATACCGGAAACATGGTTTTTAACGATAATCAGCCTTATCCGATTGATTTTGGAAGATGTGGGTACGGATATTATCTATACGATATGGCAGGCACCATGTTGGAGCTTTGGCCAAAACATCGATGGATGCTTATCCAAGGTTATGAGCGTAGTAGGAAGTTGGAAACGGACTATACTCGGGATCTGGAATGTTTTTTCATTATGATCATGATCGAGAATTACTGTCATCAAGCATCTGACCCAAGAGAAACAGCCAGTTTAATCGATGAACAAAAATATGCCCAAGCATACATAAGAGAATATTTAAACGGTAATCCATTTTTATTCGAAGTGATCGAGCCTGTAAACATGGATTAATACGAACTTTCACACGGAACGAAACAGAGAATTTGCTGAATCGTTCCGTATTTTTGTTTGGTTTCTGCACATAGGTGTCATTTTCATCCCAAAAGACAGCTGGATTCTGAACATCGTCAGTCGCAACACCGTAACCGCAGAAAGAACCGGAACACGGTTTAAACTTTTGCTGAAGTTTGTTCAGATAAGGGAGATCGATAACAAAACAAAACAAAACAAAAACCTCCATATTTAACCAGTCCCCTTTATACATTACTTCGATCCAGCTATGAATAATCTCATCCGGCGAAAGTCGATAGTACCAGCTGTTCATCGCCCCCTTCTGCAGCTGCTTATGAATGGTAAACCCGTGAATTCGGCAGGGAATTCCAAGAGCTCTCAATAGAGCCATAAAAAGAATGCCTTTGGTATTGCACTGGCCATATACGTCCTGCAGCACTTCTGAAGCCGGAATATCATCCCTGCGATTGTAACCAAACTCTATTTCGTCGCGAACATAGTTATAAACGCTGAGGATCTGATTCTTAACAGAGAGTGAACTCCATTGACGACTGCGGATCAAGCCTTGAATGGCGGAATGGTTATAATTTAATAATTTCGTCTGCTCGAGATAGTGGATCATGATGAGCTCCTCCTGCAGTCATTGTATCGTCAGTACAGGGAAGAAACTTGCAAAAACACGCTGCCTTTCCGAATATCTTTGGCAGTCATGCCGAGCAATTTCTTACTCGTATTGGCAAAATGGGAGGGGGTATCAAATCCAGCCGCCAATGCTGCTTCTGTAATGCTTTTTCCCTCGAAAATCAGATAGGATGCTTTGTGCAGTTTATGTAACAGCATATAACCGCTAAGAGATATGCCTGTATTCTCTTTAATCAGATGCGAAAGCCTGCTGTTCGATAGACCAAACTTTTCTGCATAAGTACGGATAGAGTGCTCCGACTCGGTGCAATTTTTAATGTCTTGAATCAATTCGCTGATTCGTTGATCCGTCACCAGAGGTTGAGTGTAGTCCAGGTTAAAAGAGTCATGAGTCTCTCCAAAAACAAATCATAACTTGCTGCATTATGAACCGAGGGCAGCTGTGTTTTAATGTATACCGCGATTTCTTTACTATTTAATGAAGGAAGATGGGCATATGCTTGTCTGCTCATATATCGCTTGAATGCGGCTGCGATGTTGGACGTGCTGTCGATTAAAAGTAATAACAAGGGCTGACCTGATCCCTGCAAAGATGAGCCGTATTGGAGTTAATCACGATCCCTTCTGTACTTATATGCTGCTCCTGAACTTCAATCTGTAAGGGACTTTCCAAAGCAAGTGTGACTTGGATAAACGAATGTTGGTGTGCCTCTGCATCAATGGCATCCGAATGCACTAGAATATGATGATGAGCGCCATATAAGTTCATCAAACGGTGGTCCCCCTTTACAAAAGCAATTCATCAATACGATCTATTAAACCATACTAAAGTGCCTATTGGAATAAACGAACAGCATAGACAGACTGCTCAGAGTTTAGTGTTGGAACCATTTTCCGCTATACATAATGATAAGCTTCACCTATAATGCAGCAGGGTATGAGCAGGCCAAACAAAAAATAATTAAATGTCTAGACAACAAAGAGGAAGTTATATGATCAACTGGTTATGGACAATTTATCTTGGATTACTCGGAACAGCATCTCTCGGTTATTTATTAAAAGGAAAGTATAGATCAAGACACGGAAAAATCGATTTTGTTGTGTCCGTTGTTACCTGGATTGGACTATTGGGATACGTCAAACAGATTCAAATGCTAAATCCGGGCACTTGGAAAGTTATTACTTTGGCAGCTTTACTGTGGGAAATATTTTTTGCAATGTCCCTGAAGGACCACAACGGTGAAGAAATTATGCCAGAAATATCGATGTGGAAGAGAAGATGGTGGATGATCGCCACCCTAATCATCACACTCGGCCCACTTTACTACGGTCTGTTCCGCTATTCTTTCTAAGTCAGAGGCCGCTGCATTTCACAATAGTTTGCATAGGAGACTTTGTATTCAACATCATGGGTTGTTTAATCCATTCTATCATCTATAATTATGAGGAAATGCGCTAATTTATCTTCATGAATAGAGGTGGGACGATGACACAAAATCAACGAAAAGTTGCGATCATCACGGGTGCCAGTGACCCCAGGGATATGGGAAGTGCCTTTTGCCGTAAGCTGGCTTCCAGAGATGTTGATATATTTTTCACATACTGGAAGGCTCATCCCGAATATATTACTGCGTTTCATCAGGAAATTGAAAATTCAGGAGTTCGCTGTGCATCCATCGAGATCGATCTTTCAGATCGCTGTGCACCCCAGCAAGTATATGCAAGTGCAGTGAAGGAGATGGGAACTCCCTGCATATTGATCAATAATGCTGCTTATGGTGTCAATACCGACTACAAGTCCTTTGACGCTGCACTGATGGACGACCACTACGCCGTTAATATGAGATCTACTTTTCTGTTAAGCACACTATTTGCCCGTGAGTTCGAAAAATCCAAGCTGACCTCAGGCAGGATTATCAACATGACGTCTGGACAGGATATATCACCCATGCCTGGAGAACTGGCATATGCTGCGACGAAAGGGGCTATCTCCGCCTTCACCAAGTCGTTGTCGAGTGAGCTTGCACCATTGAACATCACAGTAAATGCCGTAAATCCGGGGCCGACGGATACAACCTGGATGGATGACTCCATTCGTGATTTTCTCTTACCTCAGTTCCCGTTAGGACGTATTGGAACACCTGAGGATGCAGCTAACCTCATTGATTTTCTCGTTAGTGAAGCTGGGGCATGGATCACCGGTCAGGTTCTTCATTCCGAAGGCGGCTTTATTCGATGATGTTCTTGAGCGTACGGTGAAAAAAACAAGAAAAAGCTCAGCTCATGTCAGCTGGGCTTCTTCATTATGGCTTTAGCCAGTTGAGTGCGTGAAACGCGCGAAACAAAAAACACCCGCTATGCGGGTGGAGGGATTTTATCAGGTAAGCCATTGAACGATTTCAGCAGCGATCTCCATTCTTACTCCAAAAATCCGCAATCTAACTCAAGAAATAACGCTGTGCCATCGGAAGCTCGTCAACCGGAAGGCAGCGTAATGTTTCTCCATTCACAGATACCGTGTAATTGGTCGGATCTACCATGATGGTTGGTGTTTCACCATTCAGAATCATATCTTTTTTACTGGCGGCACGGCAGCCCTTCACAGGCTTCAATGATTTGGTGAGTCCAAGAGAAGACAGCGTTCCCGCATCAATAGAAGCTTGAGATACAAAGGATGCACAAATTGCAGATCGCGCTTTACCGTAACTGCCAAACATCGGTCTGTACATATAGGGCTGCGGCGTAGAGATGGTGGAGTTCGGATCTCCCATGACACTATGAACGATCATGCCGCCTTTGATGACAAGTTCCGGTTTCGTTCCGAAAAATGCAGGTTTCCAGAACACAAGATCCGCCATTTTACCAACTTCAATGGAGCCTACATATTGGGATATGCCATGTGTAACAGCAGGATTAATGGTGTATTTCGCGATATATCGTTTGACGCGTTGGTTATCGGCCTGATGATCGCCGGGAAGCGAACCGCGTTGTTTTTTCATTTTATCAGCTGTCTGCCAGGTTCTGATCGCCACCTCACCGACGCGACCCATCGCCTGTGAATCCGAGCTGGTCATACTGATTGCACCGATATCATGCAGAATATCTTCCGCACCAATCGTTGTCTCCCGAATACGTGAAGCGGCAAAGGCTACATCCTCCGGGATTTTGGGATCGAGATGATGGCAGATCATCAGCATATCCAGATGCTCATCTATCGTATTACGAGTGTAAGGCATGGTTGGGCTGGTGGAGGAAGGGAGGACATTGGGCATGGAAGCAACACGCAGCAGGTCTGGTGCATGACCACCGCCTGCCCCTTCCGTATGATACGTATGGATTGCACGACCATTGAACGAACGCAGACTGTCTTCCACATATCCGGCTTCATTCAGCGTATCCGTATGGATATTGACCTGAATATCATACTGCTCCGCGACACTTAAACATTTGTCGATGACATAGGGGGTGCTTCCCCAGTCTTCATGGATTTTCAGTCCACCGACGCCTGCAAGCACCTGTTCCATTAACGCTTCAGGTCTGGAACTGTTGCCCCGACCCAGCATCACAAAATTCATGGGCAATGAATCAAGTGCCTGCATCATGCGTTCAATATGCCACACACCAGATGTGCAGTTGGTCGCGAGTGTACCCGTAGCCGGTCCCGATCCTCCGCCGATCATCGTGGTAACGCCGCTCTGCAGTGCAATTTCAATTTGTTGTGGAGAGATGAAATGCACATGGCTGTCGACTCCACCTGCCGTCACAATCAGATTTTCGCCCGAGATGACCTCAGTCCCCACACCGATATACATATCAGGATCGACACCGTCCATCATATACGGATTTCCTGCTTTGCCGATCCCGCGAATCAACCCATCCTTAATACCAATATCGGCTTTGACAATTCCCCACGTATCCACAATTACAACATTGGTAATGACCGTATCCAGAACGCCTTCGTCCCGGGCTGCCAATGGATGCTGGCCCATGCCGTCCCGAACCGTTTTACCGCCGCCAAAAACACACTCGTCTCCATACACGGTAAAGTCTTTCTCGATCTCAATCTTTAACGAGGTGTCTGCGAGCCGAATCCGATCTCCCGTCGTGGGACCATACATGCTTGCATACGTCGCGCGATCTATTGTGTTCATGAGTCAACCCTCCCGTTTGTTAAACCGGCAAATCCGTAGATTTCTTTGGTGCCGCCAATCTCAACCAGCGTAATCTCATGCATTTCTCCAGGTTCGAAGCGAACAGAGAGACCAGAAGCGATATCCAGACGATATCCTTTGGTGCCTTCCCGGTCGAATGATAAAGAAGGATTTGTTTCAAAGAAATGAAAGTGTGACCCGACCTGAATGGGCCGGCTTCCAGTGTTGGTCACGGAACGTGTGATCCTTTTGCGGTCAGGGAGCAGCACAATCGGATCATCTGCAAATTCATACTCACCCGGGATAATCGCACCCTCTGTACGAGCAATCGGATCGTGTACCGTCACCAGTTTCGTGCCATCTGGAAACGTAGCTTCAATCTGAACTTCACCCAGCAGTTCGGCAACACCATCCATTACCTGATTCGCGGTCAGCAGTTGACGAGCTTCTTCCATCAACTGCTTCACTGTTTTTCCATCACGTGCACCCTCTACAACAAACCCTGAAATATAAGCAGCGGCTTCAGGATAATTCAGCTGAACGCCTCGCTTCAATCGCTTTTCGGCCATATCAGCAGCCAGATACATCAGCAGCTTTTCACGTTCCTGTACAGTTAAATGCATACGAAGCAGCCCCTTTGTACGAGATAAATGGAGGAGGAATAACACCATAAATCCATGTAATCTTTTTCCAATCCTCTCTTATGTTTGAAAATGTAACATGATTATGGAGGATAGTCAAACAAAAATGTCAGATAACATAACATCATAGGTTTGATTTGTGCATAGACACAAAGGCATTTAATAAAGAGCATGATATGCACTATTTATTCAGTCGTTTATGGTTGAAAAATACAGTATGATGAAACGGAAGAGTGCACAAATGACGATAATGGGATGTCGTTTATTAAAATGAAGAAGGTGATCTTATTGCTTCACGTCAAACGATGGGTACCTCTGCTCATCATCATGCTGTTCAGCAGCATACTTACGGGAACGGCTTCTGCTGGCACGTCTAAGAAGCTGCCCGATCCAGACTGGACATTTTTTGTTCCGGAGGAGCACAGCTACATGTCAGACAGTAACGTCCGGATCACAGATCAGGCATTGCACTTTATGAGTATAGACAATCAGATGTTTAATCTGGACAAGAAGACAGGAAAGCTGTTATCCAAGACCTCTTATACAGCAGGAAGTAACATGAGCTTTAACTTTTTTGGTACATATGCACAGACTGCTCCAAACGGTACGGTTTATATTCTTACACCTGTGAAAAACAGATCAGGCATTGAGAAGCAGCGCCTGACTGCTTATCATGCGAATGGAAAAGTGCTGTGGACGAAGTATTTTGATGAAAAGATTCGTTCCATGTCCGGGGTCTCCGTTATGCCGAACGGTAATCTGTTTATATATCTGGAAACCGCTTCTGAGCGGGTGACCAGTTATCGGTATAGTCCAGAGGGCAAGTTCTTGGGCAAAAACAATTGGGATGCATCCATTTATAATGGGTTTGTCAATGGTCTGCTTCAAACGATTAACAGCACGAGCAAAACGTCCAGCCGGATGAAGTTTTATGATTTCAATATGAGGCAGCAGTTTCAGTACAATTTCGATTTTAAAGAAGGCGTCTTTTCAGGATTCGGTTCTGACGGGCTGCTTCACTTCCAAAAAAATTTGGATAACAACGTGACCAGCTTTACAGCGAAGACAACAAGCGGCAAAGTGATATGGAGCAGGAAAATAAACGATGTGAGCTATTATCAAGACTCGACAACATCGGTTGCTGTGTCAAAACGCGTATTTTCGAACGGATTCACAGGCATTCGGTCCAATGGCAGCTTTTTTATGATCGACCGTAAAGGCGTCATGCAGACTGTTCCCGCTTCAGCTCAAACGTATCAGACCGCTGGAGATGGAACTGTAATGCTTGTGGAGGACTCCAAAATATCGATCTATCAAACGACCGCCTCGGCATCAGTCCAAATAAAACTGCTTCACACGGTGGATATCACTGAACTCAGCAGCTCTGATCCCATGTTTGTGTATGAGGGTGGAGGCATTGTCTATGTTATGACTGACAACAGCAAAATAAGTCGACTTAATTTGAATAAACTGCCCAAGAGTACGTAGGTAAAATCATAGAATTAACAAGAGGCCGCCACTAAAGCGGCTTTTTTGTTATAGTTGTGCACCTTTTTTTAGATTGCCGGAGATAAAAAAATGATATGACTTGACCTTAGGTCTGTCCCAAGCCTTATGCTTCATGTTGTATTTACACAGTGGCAAACATCATAGAGGTGGATCGGAGGGAGTTAAAATATGAACATTTATCAATCAAATGAAAGGATTTTCGGACTGGACTTGGCCAGAGCACTCGCTGTTATCGGTATGATTCTGGTCAATTACAAGCTGGCGATGAATGCACAAGATGCCGGACCCGTATGGCTGCAGAAGGTAACCGAAGCTCTGGAGGGGCGCGCTTCTGCGCTGTTTGTTATTCTTGCCGGCATAGGGGTTTCGCTGATGACAGCCAAGGCGAGAGCTTCGGGTGTACGTGAGCTGATTCTAACGGCACAAAAAACACTGTATCGAAGAGCGGCATTTTTGTTTGTAACAGGCATGCTGCTGCTTGCAATTGGCTGGAGTGCAGATATTCTGCATTACTACGCAGTATTCTTGGCGGTGGCGGCGCTGCTGCTGCAGTCTACGGATCGAAAGTTTCTTCTCGGAGCTGCAGGCATCCTTGTTGTGACCATCTTCCAGTTGTTATTTCTGGACTACAGCATCGGCTGGTCGGCGAATTACCATGAATATGAAAATGTATGGACGTTATCCGGCTTTACTCGGAATTTGCTGTTTAATGGATTCCATCCTGTTTTTCCGTGGCTGGCATTTTTTCTTTTGGGCATGTGGCTGGGCAGAAAGGATTGGTTGACACGAAAAAAAGCAAGAACTCGTCTCCTTCTCATCGCAGCAGCTGCTGCTGTATTCATGGAAATGGTTTCTCGTTATATGATGAAAGGACTCACACCGTTATTAAGCTCAGAAGGCGCCCGATATCTATTCGGTACAAAACCGATGCCGCCTAACCTGATGTACTTCTTCGCTGCAGCTGCATCAGCACTTACAGTACTTATTATCTGCATTCAGGCTGCCGAGAGGTGGAGGGAGAGCAGGTGGGTTCAAACGTTCATCCGTACAGGACAGCTTTCTCTTACACACTATGTCGCGCATATCATGGTTGGACTTGCTCCACTTCAGTTAACTGGCTTATTGGAAAATGGCAGCATTGTGTTTTCAACAATCTATGCATTCATATTTTACGCTGCAGCTGCGGTATTTTCGTTTTATTGGAAAAATCATCACAGCCGCGGACCGCTGGAACAACTCATGCGGCGATGGGAATAATCGTTTCTAACAACGACATATTTTTGGTTGTATCTGTCCTTGGTTCTGTTATCATGGGTCAATAGTACTGTTACCACACTAGTCAAGATTGGAGATCTGGCATGAGTAAATATATGATCGGCATTGATCTGGGCGGCACTAATATTAAATCGGCTGTCTTCGATAGGGAATTTAACAAAATCCACGAGCGAAGTGATCTCGCAGAAGCAGATAAAGGACCGCTGCACGTATTGAATAAAATGGTGAAGATCTCCCAAGAGATGATGTTGTCCGAGGGGATCCATCCTGATTCGGTCCACTGTATGGGAATCGGCGTGCCTGGTTTGTTGAATCCAGCATCGGGTTTGTCTATATTTTCACCGAATTTTCCCGGATGGGAACATATTCAAGTTGTAGACCACATGAATAAATATTTCTCATTTCCTGTTTTTATCGACAATGACGTGCGTGTAAATCTGTATGGTGAATGGTTATTTGGTGCAGGGATAGGTTACCGCAACTTGGTATTGATTACTTTAGGTACAGGGCTGGGGTCCGGCATTGTCAGTGATGGAAAAGTGATCTATGGGACAACATCCAGTGCAGGCGAAATCGGCCACATGAATATGTATAGAGAGGGACGCCCCTGCCGCTGCGGAAGCTCTGGTTGTTTAGGTAGATACGTGTCAGCCATCGGGATGGTTCGAACTTTGACGGATAAGCTGAGTGAAGGCCGAACCAGTATAATTCAGGATTGGGTGAAGGGAGATCAGACCCAAATTACAGCTCATCTGATCTCGAATGCGTACGACCTTGGGGATCCGCTTGCTGTAGAAGTTATGCATGAGACAGGAGAACTGTTGGGCTTCGGTCTTTCCAACGTCATCAATCTGTTCAATCCAGAGATGATTATCGTTGGCGGCGGCATGTCGGCAGCTGGAGATCGACTTCTAAATACCGTTCGTGATACGGTTCAGAAGCATACATTACAGCTGTCTTCCGGCGCTTGTACAATTAAGCAGGCCCAACTGGGAGGACAGGCAGGCATGATTGGTGCCGCCGCCTATGCAGGCCAAAGGCTTTCTTTGAAGAATGAAGTAAGAACAGAGTAATCCAGAGAAACTTATTAAAGCCGCTGATATAGCGGTTTTTTAGGGTATGTCTGAGAACGCTGAAGGAAGCCGATTTTGCCGAATTTCCGTTTCATACCAGGAAGTTTACCGCAGGCGTGTCGAGGCACGTCAAGGGAAAGGAGCCAGCAGGGGGCGTAAAGGGGGTAAAAGATGCACTTCAGCGGGTTTCATGACACGCCCTAGTATGGTATAAACTTAATTCATTATTTGTCATTATTTCTTTGATCTTTGAACTGCTTGGGTGTACACCCCGTATAAGTTTTAAACACTTTTGCAAAATAACTTTGATCATAAAAATTTAATAGAATAGAAATCTCTGCTAAAGAGTATTGAGAGTACATCAACAGATTTTGAGCTTCTTCAATTTTCGTTTTTAAAATGAATTGTGAGATCGAGATACCTACTTCTTTTTTGAACAAATTGGATAAATAATTAGGGTTCAAGGCAGTCATTTGAGCCAGCTGAGCAATCGTGATTCGTTCATTTAGATGGTTAAAAATATAATTTCGGCAGATGTTGATCGGCTTCGAATATTTGTGTTTTTTACTATGCTCGACACGTTCCGCAAAATCGAGCACAGCATCCTCCATTAAATCCTCCACCCCCTGGCTATCCGTTAGTTCCTCAATTTTTAGGATATATAGATCACTTAGATTGTAAGCAATCTCTTGATACACGCCGCCCTCTACCGCTGATCTAGTTGCAAGAGTGATGAGGGAGATCGCCAGATTTTTTTGACTGCGCAAATAACTCGTCTTGGACAATACACTTTTTTTGCCTTGTTTATGAATCGTATGAAACGTTTCAAGTACTTTATCTGTTCTACCTAATCGAATAAAATCAAAAAGTTTCTTTTCTTTATCGATCTCGGTATGGATTAGATTATTTTGGCGATCATCAATGATTTGGTTATAGGGCTGCTCAATCTCCAGTTCTTTCTTCGAGCGTTCATTCTCATTCTTCATCAGGATGTCATCCAGCGTTAATTGTTCCTGATAGAGCATGAAATAAACAACCATACTGAGATGAATAAAATTAAAGTTACTCATTACAGGTACACGATCATAATATTCTTTCAATTCCTTGTTATCCGCCTGGGTGAATAGATCGCTCAAGGTAACGCGAATAATCTCCTCTGTCATTCGAAAATTAATGATCGGTCCTACAATAATGCTTCCGTTCCACTGATGATCAGCACAGATACGTATTGCGAAATATTTCTCCAGATAAATCGTTTCACGGAGGACAGGAAATTGCTGTATTTCCATGTTGGAGAATAGATCTGTCATGATCTCATATTCAGAGGGGAATAGCGGGTTACGCGGAAAATTTACAGGTGTGACTTGATAGGTCAGCTTGTACTGGTTGTCAACATAGTAAACAGGTACATTGTACAAATGATGTGTCATATTACATATATATTCAATATTTTCAACGCTGCAGTTATACATCCCTTAATTCTCCGTTTCATTCCGAGTAGTGAAAATCAAATGTGAATATTCCTTTTTATATGTGAAACATACCATATGAAACATTACAAAACCGATTATAATTTTTTATGAAATCGATTTCAAGCATGGAGTTAAGGGGGATCAGCCGCTCGATCAATATAAACAGAAAACGTATAACTTGAAATGAGAGCGTTACCAAAAGTATCTGCATTAAATGGTAAAGAATGCCTGCACAGTTGCTGCCCATTTTAAATAGAGAGGTGGATTTTTATGCGTCCTTTTGGATATAAGGATAAATTCGGCTATTTGTTTGGTGATTTTGGGAACGATTTCTTCTTTGCTTTGGTTGCTTCGTTTTTGATGGTCTTTTACACCGATGTATTTCATATTAATCCGGCTGCCGTCGGAGGTTTATTCCTGTTAGCACGTTTATGGGATGCCATAGCAGATGTCACGTGGGGGCGCTTTATTGATACCCGAAAAGCATCAAAACACGGTAAATTTAAACCCTGGATTTATCGCATGTCATTCCCGCTTGTAATCTCCGGGGTACTCATGTTTGTTTATATCCCGGGCATGTCCAACGGATTCTATCTTGCCTACGCTTATGTCACATATATTCTATGGGGAACGCTGTACAGCACTGTTAACATCCCATACGGCTCCATGGCATCCGTCATTACTGCGGACCCTGTAGAACGTACGGTGCTGTCTACATGGAGATCGCTGGGAGCCACATTGGCGCAATTATTTGTCGGTGTTGTGGGTCCACTGCTCTTATTTGTTAATAACGAAGCGAATGCCACTCGTTTCATGCTGGGAGCCGTCATTTTTGGAATTCTGTCCATTGCTTCTTATATGGCATGTTATAAATTATCCATCGAACGTGTCATCCCGGATGCGAATGAGAAACCAAACACCAATATGAGAAAAACGCTGCATGGTCTTTTGAAAAATAAACCGCTGATCGTCTTTTTGATTGGATCACTTATTTTTTTAATCAATTTAATGCTGATTGGTACGGTTAATACGTATTTGTTCAAAGACTATTTTGGTAATGCCCAACTGCTCAGTGTGTTTAGTCTGGTTCAATCCGCCCCTATATTTATCGGGATGCCGTTAGTCAAACCGCTCGTAGCGAAGTTTGGAAAAAAAGAAGTAGCTGCTGCAGGCTTTTTACTTTCAACCGTAGTTTACCTGCTTTTATATCTCATTCCGAATCTTTCGGCAGTTCAATATATGGCGATTCTCTTCGTTGGGTTGTTCGGATATGCTCTGTTCAATCTCATTAGCTGGGCCTTTATTACGGATCTGGTAGACTATCATGAACATGTCACCGGATTACGCGAGGATGCTACGATCTACTCCATTTATTCTTTTTCACGTAAAGTCGGACAGGCCGTAGCCGGAGGCATTGGAGGGGCAGCTATGGCGGCTGTTGGATATAACGCTGCACTTGAGGTGCAGACACCACGCACACTTGAAGGCATATATTTTCTAGCAACACTTGTACCAGCTTGTGGTCTGTTTCTCGTATTTATCTGTATTGCTTTTCTATACCCGCTGAACAAGAAACGTACAGCCCAACTTGTAAGCGATATCAATACAAAAAGGATGAACTGATACTAGTTTTATATGGTGTACTCGACAGGAGGTAGAAGAAGCTCTTATTTTTCAAAGATGGAGGAGATGTTTATATGTTATACCCTATATTGACCGAGACACGTCACATCATAGATCTCAATGGAATCTGGAATTTCAAGCTGGATGAAGGAGCAGGGTTTCAAGAAAACTGGCAGCTTGGAAAACTACTAGACCCGATGTGTATGGTGGTTCCAGCATCCTATAATGACATCGGAGTAAGTGCGAAAATTCGTGACCATGTTGGCTGGGTATGGTATGAACGTGATATTACGCTCCCAGATTCAATACATCATGAGAGAATCGTATTACGATTTGGTTCAGTTACTCATTTAGCAAAAGTGTATGTGAATGGTGAGTTTGTTATAGAGCATAAAGGAGGCTTTTTGCCTTTTGAAGCTGAAATAAACCGTTATCTGCAAAAAGGGAAGAATCGCTTAACCGTCGCAGTAAATAATATCGTAGATGAAACGACATTACCCGTTGGCTCTATCATTGAGCAGGAGGTTTCTGGCGGGGGAAAAACACTGCAGAACCTGCCGAACTTCGATTTTTTCAACTATGCTGGTTTGCATCGACCTGTAAAAATATACACAACACCAAAGACCTATACTAGAGATATTAGCATTGTGACCGAACTGGATGGTCAGGTTCAGTATTCGATTGATATTACTGGAACAGCTTCGGTTAGAGTGAAAATTATCGAAGAATCCGGCACGATGGTTGCAGAATATGAAGGCCAGTCAGGTAAAATGATCATTCCAAATGTCAGACTGTGGGAACCATTAGATGCCTACTTGTACACGCTGCGCGTCGAACTGGAAGCCGAAGGCGAAACGATTGACGTTTATGAACAGCCGTTTGGGGTGAGAAGTGTGGAAGTGAAGGAAGGAAAATTCCTCATTAATGATAAACCTTTCTACTTCAAAGGGTACGGCAAGCATGAAGATACAACCATGCATGGCAGAGGTTTTAATGAGCCAGCCAATGTACTCGATTTTAATCTGATGAAGTGGACGGGAGCCAACTCTTTCCGTACTGCACATTACCCCTATTCAGAAGAAGTCATGAGACTTGCCGATCGGGAAGGGTTTGTAGTCATTGATGAGGTGCCAGCGGTCGGTATGCATCTGAACATGCTGGTTGTTCATCGTGGTGGTGTGCTGAAGAATACATGGGACGAACTCGATACGTTTGAACATCACCAGGATGTGATTCGCGAGCTTATACAGCGGGACAAAAATCACGCCTGTGTGGTCATGTGGAATATTGCTAACGAACCTGCTTCTGAAGAAAAGGGGGCTTACGAATATTTCAAACCATTGATTGATCTAACGAGAGAATTAGATCCACAGAAACGTCCGGTTACGATTGTTACTCAGATGGAATCCTCGCCAGAAAAGGATCAGATTGCCGAGCTGTTGGATATTCTCACCTTTAACCGATACTATGGATGGTATGTCGATGGGGGTAATCTGGACTCGGCCAAAGAAAAGCTTCGTGCCGAATTTAATGGCTGGTTGAAACGATGCCCGCATAAACCTTTTATGATGACGGAATACGGAGCGGACACGGTTGCCGGATTACATGATGTTGAGCCCGTAATGTTTACCGAGGAATACCAAGTGGAGTTTTATAGAGCAAACCATGAGGTGTTTGATGAATTTCAACAGTTTGTTGGCGAACAAGTATGGAACTTTGCTGATTTTGCCACCACTCAGGGAATCATCCGTGTGCAGGGCAATAAAAAAGGCATCTTCACACGTGATCGCAAACCGAAAGCTATTGCACATGAACTGAAAAAACGGTGGACCAACATCCCGGATTATTATTACAAGAGCTGAGGAAGAAGACATCATAACATAAGGAATCACCGTGAATATAGAGAAACAGCTAATGAGGTTGGTTAGCTGTTTTTCTTATGCTGACAGTAAAGAGGATTTGGTTAACATCGCTGAAGAGATGCTTCATTATAAAAAAAATCAGATCATCCCAGCCGTCAATTCAAACCGTTGACGGCTGTTCGTATTCGCGGTTTTAATTATCGTTATCCTCAAATAACTGCTGGATCATCTTGTCTTTGTTATTCAGAAATTCCTTCATGATCAGATAATGATCCGTTTCTTCCAACGTCTGAATCTCAATTCCATCTGGTGTCAGGTTATAGATCTGTGCATCGGGATACGCCATCAGAATCGGAGAGTGGGTAGCAATAATGAATTGAGAATTTTGCTGCACCAGTTCATGAATGCGGGTGAGCATGGCCATCTGACGAAGGGGCGACAATGCAGCCTCGGGCTCATCCAGAATGTACAAGCCATTTCCCCCAAACCGATGAACAAATGTGGAAAAAAAGGACTCTCCATGGGATTGCTCATGCAGTGACTTTCCACCGTACGAATCTTTGATAGGACGTCCCGGTGAAGGCTCGCGATCTAACTCATCAATGGTCGTTGCCAGATTATAATAGCTTTCAGCCCTGAAAAAAAATCCGTCTCTGGGACGCCGCGGGCCTTTGACTAACTGAATATATTCAAATAAGTTCGAATGCGTAGCCTGAGTAGAAAATGAAAAGTTCATTGTTCCGCCTTCGGGATTAAATCCCCAGGAGACAGCAATGGACTCCATTAGTGTAGACTTACCCATGCCGTTTTCACCAACAATGTAGGTTACCTTGGGATGAAAATCAAGTGTATGTAGATTTCGAATCACTGCCAGATCAAAAGGATACGCTTGAAAAGTAGGAACCAGATTTCGCTTAAGCTGCACCTGTCTCAAATAGCGTGAAGATCCGATCAATTCGCTTCACTCCAATCCGTTTGTTTATTTCATTCTACAATGACAAGATTAATAAATCGATAAGGGACTGCTCTGTATCTATTCTCGAATAAATTTGGTTCCTCAATCCAATATTCTGAGAAACCTGCACCATTTTAAGGTTACGTACATTGTTCAAACTCTAGGTATTCTTTTTGTATTGGGCTCTGACTTGGTCAGAGGTGGTATTGAATCCATGCGCAGCAATCCGCTTTGGTTTATATTTATTTTAACATCTGTTGTTTTTGCCTACTTATCGATCAGTGTTAGTGTAGAACAGGAGAGGGGAGTGAAACATCCAAGGAAAGTTTTCATGGTCAGTCTGACTGTACTGCTTCTGATTGCTGCCGCAGTTATGATCCTAACTTCAAGTGCAGCGAACACAGGATGGGCTGAAGGATTAGGGATGGGGGCAATTTTGTTCATTTGCGGATTCATACCAATATATTATGTATTCAAGCTGAGAAAAGAGCAGCAAAGAGATCAAGATGAAACGTGTTAAAGAGAGAAGAGAATCTTATTCATCGTTAGATGAACAGATTCTCCTTTTTTATATTACGCTCATTTCGTTGAGCAGCAGCGCCTGTATTGTCCAGAAGCTTAGGATTACAGCTTAATCCCGTAACGTTCACGCAGTACAGACAGATGATGCAGTTCGTGTCCGGTTATCACGCACGCGATAGAACGCGTTGAAGCCGGATGATCGTTAACTATGCCTCTGCGCAACCAGGCCTCGGTGCTGAGACGACGAAGCAGAAGTACGGTAGAATGTCTTACAGCTGCATATTCTTCCGCCAGATCAATCATGGTATAGGATTCAAACGGATGACTGCTCATCAGAATGTCCTGATCATAACCCGGAAGAGATGTGACATCGCCCCTGGCGATCCGAAGCAAGCGCCCGCTCATAATGCGTTCATTGTCAATAAGATGGCCAAAAACCTCTTTGACACTCCATTTGCCAGCATCATAACGGAAATTTCCTTGTTCTTCTGTGAGAGCACGAATCGCTGTGTTTACCTGTGTACCTTGCTGTTCCAGCAGCTCAATTACGTTTCCTTCAGGAACAAGCTGAATGTATCCTTCGTAGAAGGAAGCATATTCTTCTTTAGTAGGTCTTTCGTTCATCACAAACCAATCTCCTTACGTTAGACTATTTTTTGTTTATTTTACCACTAATCTCGAAAAAACCGTAGAATAGATTGGTTACTAGAAAAATGGTTAGTCAATCGCCCCTAAACGCCACTTATCCTGTTTGCTTTTTACAAAATAGTAGAACGAATTGGGTGTTTTCACCTCGTTATCAGATACAACTTTCCCTCTAATTTCTACTACGATTCTACCTTCTTGATCTTCACCAACTGTTCCCATCTCTTCAAATGCATAATCGTTTCCAAACAAATACATGTGCGCGTCAGCAGTCCCGTCATCTGCAAAAACGCTTCTGAATTCTTTCTCTTTTTTATTGGCTAGTGAATCTAATGTTCTCTCCAATAACACTTTTATGTCCTTGTTAAACAAAGGATTGTCTACGGAATTTAGATCAATAAAAACTCCTGTCTTTATATTAGGGGCACTCTCAACTTGAGTTTCAGTTTGCTCTGTTTTAGGGGTATTATTTTCCAACTGTGATTCAGAGTCCGTAATGTTACCACAAGCAGTTATGATCCCTATTGATAGTATAAGTAACAAAGAATGCAGGACTACTTTTTTCATGTTTTACCTCCTGACTGATGGGTATATGTGCTACAGCATTATGAGAGTCTGCTTTTTACTGGAAATCCCTCAAAAAACCATTTGACGAATACTACGTTATACTGAAGCTTCATTTCTTTATCAATAAGAGGCCGTATTTTTAGTCTATCGCCACAATACTCCATTTCCTATTGGCATCAGCATCAAAGTAATAGGTGATAGCGGCATCCTCAATGACATTATCTCTTAACATCTTTCCAGTAACGTTTACTAAGATCTGATGTTTAGTTTTATCTTCTGAAATATTATATATTTCTGTAAACTTATATTCTCCGCCAAAGCTTCCCATGTAAGAATCTGCAGTCTTCGAGTCTTTAAATGTACTTCGGAAGGTTTCTTCATCTAGACTTACCTGAGCGTCAAGATTTTTCTTCAAAACTTCTTTGATTTGCTCGTTTAACAGGGCATTGTTCTCTTTTTCTAAGTCTATGAATACACCTTTTTCAAAATTAATTTTCGATTCTGCAGTTGTTTCGGCAGCTGTTTGTTCATCCTTAGATCTACTCCCACTCCCTGTTTGGGTCGTTTGGTTTACTTCCGAATTACTCTTATTTCCATCAGCACAAGCAGAAAGTGCAATAGCTAATCCCAACATGAATAGAATCATGGAAGCTTTATTTTTCATGATATCTCTCGTTTCTGTTTTATGTTTAGCTGCATATATAAGTAAGTAACGATTCTAGTTTGAAAATGTTACAAATAGATCTTAATAAAGGAGCCGCAGATCCACGATATGAACCTTCCTTGACCATGTATTGCGAAGAACACTTTCATCCAGCATGACGCCATCGACCAGTAGATGTAATCACTGTATAATATGCATATCGTAAACATTAGAATTTATAATTACATGAAGGAGGAGAACGGCATATATAACGGCCCGTCAGATGCTATTATTCTTGTTTTTGGACCTATTATTTTATACATCCTGATTTATATCGGATTTCCCGCACTTTTAATCATTACGTCCTATATCACTTTTCAAAAGCGCAAAAAGCTTAACAATCCGACGCCGAATAAGTCCAAGCCTGTCCAGCGTGACACAAATGTTAAACCCTAGCAGTACATTAAATAACTATACTTAGAACGTATACATATGATGATTTTAAGAAAGTACGAAGCGGTATTAATAAAATGTGATATCATGAATTTCTCATTTTGCGCCAACATCCAATCAAACCTGAGAATTGATCAATAATCATTCAGGATAAATCATTGCAGCCGAGTAGGCAAAACCTTAACTTAATAATAGAAAGCGTTACCAACATGAAATACTAAGAACACCCTATTTATGTTGTTACTAGAGCTTATGTTTGTGTTTTTTTATATGTGTTAGCACTTATCCTAGTGTTTGTGCCTACAAACTTCGATCAGGTCGATGCTCCTTGAATTGTTTAGGGGATACACCCGTGATCTGTTTGAACTGCCGGCAAAAGTGCTCTACATTGCGGTATCCGCACCTGTCAGCTATCTCCACAACCGTATGCCGATGATGTCCGAGATACTCTTTGGCCAATCGAATTCGGCTGTGGATGACATCATCCATGCAGGACACCCCAAAGGATTTTTTATAAATGGACTGCAGGTAGCCTGGGCTGATATTTAAGGTCTTGGCCATAGCAGCAACTGTCCATGGATGACTTGGATGGTTGTGGATCGCTGTCCGAAGTTTCATGAGAGGGTAATGCTGCGGGCCAATATTTTCTTGATCACAAGACTCCAGCAGTTTGTTAAACAGTGTTCGCAGCAAATAATCTATGGATGACTCCCGATAGTCTTTTTGCAAAGAATGCTCAGCAACCAGCAATTGAAACAGCTTGCGACAATATTCAGGGTCATCTAACGGAAATGGCTTCCCCAGCGGGAGAGAAGTATCCGTTACATAAAGCTCATCCGTGTCAAAACGAATCCAGTCATTCACATACTGTTCTGCACAAGCGCAGTAGTATATTTTTTGATGAGGTGCGTAGAGAACAGCACAATGGGACGGATATGGTTGAAGTTTACCATCTACCCAGAACAGAGCGGGAGTCTGTGTGACCACCAGCAGCCAGCAATCATGACCTTCGGGAATATCAAACACAAATTGACTGTGGTGGGCAGCGTCATACTCAGCATAAAAAATAGTATTCATGATTTCATCACCTTTACCAAACATGTTGTGGAGTAACAACGATTTCAGAACATCGAACTAATCCTATTATAAGGAAGATTTTTCGGTACAGCCGCATCATTTGCGGAATTAATTAAACCAATGATTTTAAACAAGGAGTGCATTGTAATGAGAAAACAAGGTCTGAATCCATATCTTCCGTCTTGGGAATACGTGCCGGATGGGGAACCTTACGTATTTAACGACAGAGTGTACGTTTACGGTTCACATGATCGTTTTAACGGGCATGTTTTTTGCCTGAACGATTATGTGTGCTGGTCTGCACCCGTAGATGACCTTGGGAATTGGCGGAATGAGGGCGTCATTTATCGAAAAACAGATGATCCACTGAATCCGGATGGTCATATGTGTCTATATGCCCCTGATGTCACGAGGGGTCCCGATGGTCGGTATTATCTATATTATGTACTCGATAAAGTGCCTGTGGTTTCGGTTGCCGTATGCAGTGAACCTGCGGGTAAGTACGAGTTTTATGGTTATGTAAAATATGCTGACGGTACCCGGCTCGGAGAACGAGAAGGGGATGAGCCGCAGTTTGACCCCGGTGTGATGACAGAAGGAGAGCGGACTTATCTGTATACCGGGTTCTGTGCGCCAGGTGACCGCTCCAGACATGGTGCTATGGCAGCGGTGCTTGGGCCTGATATGCTTACCATTATAGAGGAACCCGTATTTATTGCACCAAGTCAACCCTATAGTGAGGGCAGCGGATTTGAAGGACATGAATTCTTTGAAGCACCTTCGATCCGCAAAAGGGGCGAGATCTACTATCTGGTCTATTCCTCTGTTGTAATGCACGAGTTATGTTACGCGACCAGCACATCTCCAACCGGAGGATTCAAATATCAAGGCGTAATTGTAAGCAACTGCGATCTGCATATCGATACGTATAAGCCAGCTGGCAAACCTATGTATTACGGCGGCAACAACCATGGCAGCATCATAGAGATCGGCGCAGACTGGTATATTTTCTATCACCGACATACGAACGGCGATGCATTCAATCGGCAGGGATGTATCGAGAAGATTTCTTTTGAACCGGATGGATCCATTCCTCAAGTTGAAATGACCTCCTGTGGTTCAAACGATGGACCTCTCGAAGGTAAAGGGGAATATCCCGCATATCTCGCATGTAATCTGTTCACGCAAGATGATCAACAGTACACGGGAGGTTTCGGTGCAGGCGCTTGGCTGGACAGCCGTTTTCCGAAAATCACCCAGGATGGCCGGGATGGCGACGAAGAAACAGGCTATATTGCGAACATGACGGAGTCAGCCACGGCGGGTTTTAAATACTTCAATTGTAAAGATGTTCATCAAGTTACGATCAAGGTGCGTGGATACTGCAGCGGAACCTTCGAGGTCAAAACCTCATGGGACGGTCCCGTTCTGGGAACAATCCCGGTACATTTCACCAACGAGTGGAAACCCTATACAGCTACTGCGGCCATTCCGGACGGCAAGCAGGCTTTATATTTGACATACCGGGGAACGGGAAGCGCAAGTCTGGCATCCTTTACGCTCAGTTAATTCAGGTTTTCGAATAAAATACAGCGCAAATTTAATCTGCAGAACAAAGCAGCCTGTGGTGATGTTCAATTACCCGCGAGCTGCTTTTTCATGTTAACTCATGCTCAGCATGAGCTTTGATCCCTTCTCCATGATGCGCATGATTGGCTGCGCTCTGCTGGGTATGCATACGAAATTTACTGGGCGTAATACCTGTCCACCGCTTGAACTGACGACTGAAATGAGCATTGGTTTTGTACCCCAGCATCATCGCAATATGATCCACGTTCAGGTCAGTTTGCTTTAACAGTCGCTGGGCTTCATTCAGAAGGGTTTCTGATAAATATTGACGCGGCGCCTGATCGTAGACCTCCCGAAAAATGCGATTCACCTGCGAGGTGCTTAAGTTGAGTGATTTGGCGATATCCTGAATCCAGGTCCGGTTACCTTCCTGAATCTCGCCGTGCAGATGGATGTATCTTACGGATTCCTCAATGTGCTCAGCGATCTGTTGGGCAATCATTTCTTTTCTCGATAGTGTAACAGATGTGGTCTGAGATAACTGTCCAACCAGTGAACCGAGCAGTTCAAATACAGCGGCATGCACCCTCATTTGTTTGGATGAGGATAATGAATCGGTCATGTGCTCAGCAGCCAGATCGTATAAGGTAGACAAAACAGGAGATATCGTTAATGCTAGACTGGAATCCGCCGGATAATAAGTGTCTCTGCTGCGGTTAAGTTCCCGGCAAAAGGACGTATCATGAACGCTGAAATGAACCGAAAAATAGGTGAAACCTTCCGGTCCCGCACCCGTGCAGGAATGTGTCATCCCGGGCCGAATAAACAGCAGATCTCCCTTGGACTGATCATACACCGTACCATTGATCACCATACTCATCTGCCCCTCCATCATCCAGTGGATTTCATACATCGAATGCTCATGGGATGGATATGTCCAGTTAGATTCCGCCTTCCTGGCATGCAGCCCCATTAATTGAAACGACATGCGAACATCCGGCAGACGACCTAAATACATCGCTTCTGTATGCTTGTTCACGGCAGCTCAACCTCCTTAGTCCTGTACCTTTTATAACGGTTGGTTATTGTTGAACTAGTCCTTTACATAAAATCGGAGAGGACAGAAAGAACCTGAAAAATCGAAGCTAAAAGCTTTATGAAAGAAAGATGCATCCGAAGCGTAGGCTTCACCTTTAATTATCTTTTTGTGAGACTTATAATCCTATCTTAACAGAAAAACAATGCGTGAAAAGGGTAAATCGTCGGATTGATTATAGCATCGCCATGCATCGTACCTGATGGTAAGTTAGTACTATCAACCCGAAGGGGAAAACAGGGGGCAGGTTTACATGCGAATTATTCGATTTCTGGATGGAGAACAGAAGTGGCTGGCAGCCGTTACGGATGATGAACAAGCCTATCGTTTGCCGCAGGCCGATTTCATGACTTTGATCTATCAGGCAAGAGAGAAGGGCATTTCATCAGTCCAGCTTGTTGAAAGCGCTTTTAAGCCAGCAAACAAACTGACGGATGATTGGACATCCCTGCATTTTGTCAATCCAATTGAAGCACCCGAAGTATGGGCAGCCGGTGTGACGTATCAGCGAAGCCGGGAAGCGCGGAATTACGAAGCGACGGATGGCAAGCTGGATGCCAATACGTTCTACGACAAAGTTTACGATGCTGAACGTCCGGAGATTTTTTTCAAATCCACAGCAGCCCGGACCATTGGACCGAATGAAGCGGTTACGCTCCGCAGTGATTCCACTTGGCAGATTCCCGAGCCTGAGCTTGGGCTTGTACTCGCCGCAGATGGCAGTATCGTCGGATATATTGCAGGCAATGACATGAGCTGCCGGGATATTGAAGGGGAGAACCCGCTGTATCTGCCACAGGCCAAAATATGGCGCAATTCCTGCTCCATCGGTCCAGCAATCCGACTGGCGGAAACGGTGCAGAATCCATATGACCTGGATATTGTCTGCGAGATATATCGAAATGGAGAATTGGTTGTCAAAAGTGAGGCCAGCACGAGTGAATTAAACCGGAAGCTGGATGAACTGGTGTCCTTTTTAGCAAGAGATAATGATCTGTTCGACGGCACGGTACTCCTGACAGGTACAAATATTGTACCGCCTAATGATTTTACACTTAACCCAGGTGACCGTATTGAAATATCGATTAGTGGTATCGGCACTCTTGTTAACCCGGTCATTGGAAACGAGTAAAGGATCTGACCATTCAAGAGAACCTAATTCAACGAATAGAGAGGATGAAGATCATGAGTGCATTTCAGTTAGAGCAGACCTATAACAATTTTATTAACGGTGAATGGGTGAAGGCGGAGTCCGGCAAAACAGAACCCAGCCTCAATCCGGCGAATCGAAAAGAAATCGTGGGGCATGTTCCTGCCTCTGGCGTGGATGACTTGAATCAGGCTGTAGCAGCAGCCAAAACGGCGGCAAAGTCCTGGCGGAAACTAACGGGTGCTGAACGCGGCAACTATCTTTTTCAGGCAGCAAATGTGCTTGAACGCCGAGCTGATGAAGTAGCAGAAGCGATGACAAGAGAGATGGGCAAAACCTTCCCGGAAGCCAAAGGCGAAACGATGCGCGGTGTGGCGATCTTAAGATACTACGCAGGAGAAGGCATGCGCAAAACGGGTGATGTCATTCCGTCTACAGATAGCGAGGCCTTAATGTTCACAACGCGTGTACCGCTTGGTGTTGTAGGTGTGATTGCACCGTGGAATTTCCCGGTAGCTATTCCGATCTGGAAAGCAGCACCTGCGCTGATCTACGGCAACACGGTTGTGCTTAAGCCTGCTCAGGAAACAGCGGTTACGGCAGCCAAGGTATTGGAATGTTTTGAAGAAGCAGGTCTCCCGGCGGGAGTTCTTAACCTTATATGTGGTAAAGGGTCGGTCATCGGTTCCGCGCTTGCCGAGCATCCCGATGTGAATGGAATTACGTTTACCGGTTCCAATGAAGTCGGCAAACGGGTCGGAGCTGCAGCACTCGCTCGTGGAGCCAAATACCAGCTTGAAATGGGCGGCAAAAACCCGGTTATCATTGCGGCAGATGCAGACCTGGATCTGGCTGTCGAGGGAACGATTAGCGGTGGTCTGAAATCAACGGGCCAAAAATGTACGGCTACCAGCCGCGTTATTATCGAACGGAAAATATATGACGCATTTAAAGAAAAACTGCTGTCGCAGATTCAGGAAATCCGCTTGGGTGACGGGATGTCTGCTGGGAGCTGGATGGGCCCATGCGCTAGTGAAGGACAACTTAACACCGTGCTGCATTACATTCAAAAAGGTCAGGATGAAGGTGCTGTGCTGCTTGCTGGAGGAAACAAACCGGATACTCCTGAGCTTGCAGACGGATTTTATGTACAGCCAACGGTATTCGAAGGTGTCAAACCTCATATGTCTATTGCCCGGGAAGAAATATTTGGCCCAGTACTGGCACTGATGCCGGTAGATTCTATTGAAGAAGCTATAGCGCTGGCTAATGACAGTGACTACGGATTAAGTGCTTCGATTTATACGCAAAATGTCGGGTCTATGCTCTCGTTTATCCGCGATATGGATGCTGGACTTGTGAGAATTAATGCCGAGACGGCCGGTGTCGAGTTACAGGCTCCGTTTGGCGGAATGAAGATGTCCAGTTCACATTCCAGAGAGCAGGGACAAGCGGCTGTAGAATTTTTCACCGCGATCAAAACAGTCTTTGTCAAGTCTTAAACTGCGGGGAGGGTATCATGTACGAACAAATCCTATCAATTATGGGGGAAGAGACGTCTAATTTGGAGAGTGAGGCGTCTGACCGTGAGGGAAAGTCGTCTGATCTTTACGAGATAACGGCTCATGCTCCAGGGGTATCGGGACGTCTGCCTTTAACGGATGATTTACTGCGTAACGCTCCAAGCGGTGACTTGTTCGGCATGTCCCAGAACGTGGGTATGGGCTGGAAACCTGGAGAATTAAACGGAAAACAGTATCTGATTCTGAGTACACAGGGCGGTATTCGAAATGAGGATGGCAGTCCAGCAGCGCTCGGTTATCACACGGGTCACTGGGAAGTGGGACTGCTAATGAAGGCGGCCGCAGAAGAGCTGTCCAGCCGGGGCGGTATCCCGTTTGCCGGTTATGTCAGTGACCCCTGCGATGGCAGATCCCAAGGAACAACAGGCATGTTCGACTCGCTGCCGTATCGAAATGATGCTGCGATGGTGTTCCGCCGCTTGATTCGATCCCTGCCTACACGAAAAGGTGTGCTCGGCGTTGCCACTTGTGATAAAGGACTGCCCGCAATGATGCTTGCACTTGCAGGTATGCCGCAGCTGCCAGGTGTTATTGTCCCTGGCGGTGTTACTCTTCCACCTACGGATGGGGAGGACGCAGGTAAAATTCAGACCATCGGTGCAAGGTACGCGAATGGAGAGCTTTCGCTTGAAATGGCGGCGGACTTAGGGTGCAGGGCTTGTGCTACACCAGGCGGTGGATGTCAGTTTCTGGGGACTGCGGCAACCGCTCAGGTTGTGGCTGAAGCCTTGGGTATGACAGTACCTCATGCTGCGCTTGCCCCTTCCGGGCAGCCCATTTGGATGGAGATGGCAAGACAGTCTGCTCGTGCACTGATCAGCATGGAGAACCAGGGAACGAGGATGGCCGACATTATTACCGATGCGTCGATTCGTAATGCCATGGTCGTGCATGCCGCCTTCGGCGGGTCTACCAATCTGCTGCTTCATATACCCGCGATTGCTCATGCGGCTGGTTTAACACTGCCTAATGTGCAGGACTGGATTCAAGTCAACAAACATGTCCCCAGACTGGTAAGTGCGCTGCCTAACGGCCCCATCTTTTACCCGACCATTCGTGTGTTCCAAGCCGGCGGTGTACCCGAGGTCATGCTTCATCTGAGACGTCTTGGTTTGTTGGATGAATCTGTACCTACCGTAACAGGCACGTCGTTGGGTCATGTACTGGATTGGTGGGAGACATCCGAACGCCGCCATGTAATGAGGAAGCAATTGCAGGAAAGGGACGGGATTGACCCGGACAGCGTTATTATGAGTACAGAGCAGTCGCAGCGTCTGGGAATTTCATCGACGGTGACATTTCCGACAGGAAATATTGCTCCGGAAGGTTCCGTTATCAAGTCCACATCGATCGACCCGGATGTTCTGGATGAGCATGGTGTATACCGTCACCGGGGTACAGCGAAAGTGTTTACTACGGAACGGGAAGCAATACGTGCGATCAAGACAGGCGGAATTGCGGCGGGGGACATCATCGTGCTGCTTGGGCGCGGGCCTTCAGGAACCGGCATGGAGGAGACTTATCAGCTGACTTCTGCACTTAAGCATTTATCGTTTGGCAAATACGTTTCCCTGATCACCGATGCTAGGTTCTCTGGCGTCTCCACAGGAGCTTGTATTGGTCATGTAGGTCCTGAAGGGCTGGCAGGCGGGCCCATTGGTAAGCTGAGAAATGGCGACTTAATTGATATTGTTGTGGATCGGGGTACTCTGGATGGCAGTGTTAACTTTATAGGTACTAAAGGAATGGAGGTTTCCCCTGAAGAAGGAGCCCTCATTCTGGCACAAAGGCCGTTTCACCCGGATATGCGGCCAGATGAAGCACTGCCTGATGATACACGCTTATGGGCGGCGCTGCAGTCTGTCAGCGGAGGTACGTGGAGAGGCAATGTGTACGATGTTGACCGGATCGTTACTGCGCTAGAGGCTGGCAAAAAGGCACTGGGATGGCACTGAACAAAGGACGGCACTTAAAGCTCCTACACGAATGAACTGATTTTATACCGATGTACGTTAATTACTTATTTACCGGAGGTTTCTCTACATGAATACGATCAATCCGATGATCACCAATCCCATTCTGCCCGGTTTTAATCCCGATCCCTCCATCTGCCGGGCAGGGGAGGATTATTATATCGCCACTTCCACCTTTGAGTGGTTCCCGGGTGTACGCATTCATCACTCCAGGGATCTGGTTCATTGGCGTGCGCTGCCTTCACCCTTGACGCGAATTTCCCAATTAAATATGGAGGGGAATATTAATTCAGGAGGCGTATGGGCGCCCTGTCTCAGCTGCGATAACGGCGTGTTCTATCTGATATATACCGATGTGAAGAGCAGGGTAGGTGCCTTTAAAGATACTCACAATTACCTTGTGACCGCATCGGATATTGAAGGGCCATGGTCCGATCCAATCTATCTAAACAGCAGCGGTTTCGATCCGTCCTTGTTCCATGATGAAGATGGACGTAAATGGCTGGTTAACATGATCTGGGATCACCGCAAAGGCAAAAACCGCTTCGCAGGCATCGTACTGCAGGAATACTCGGTTCAGGAGCAGAAGCTGATTGGCCCCGCGATTAACATTTTTGAAGGAACGAAACTGGGACTGACCGAAGCGCCCCATCTGTATAAACGCCAGGGCTATTATTATCTGGTCACTGCTGAAGGTGGGACCGGTTATGAGCATGCGGTTACGGTTGCTCGTTCACGAACGTTACAGGGTCCTTATGAGGTCGATCCGGCTAATCCGATGCTCACTTCACACGGCAGAACAGATCTACCGCTGCAAAAGGCCGGCCACGGCAGTCTCGTCGAGACACCCACAGGTGAATGGTACATGGCACATCTGGTGGGCAGACCTGTGAAGGAGAAACACTGCATCCTTGGACGTGAGACAGCGCTGCAGCGCTGTACCTGGAGTGAAGACGGATGGCTTCGGCTTGCCAGCGGGGAACGATACCCTGAGCTTCAGGTGGCAGCACCGAATCTAGAACCGCACCCATTCGAACCACCAGCAGAGATGGATCAATTTGAAGAAGCCGAGCTTCGTCAAGACTGGAATACCCTTCGTATCCCGCCGGACCCAAGTTGGGTTACTCTGACGGAACGTCCCGGCTGCTTACGCCTGTATGGAATGGAATCGATGAGTTCGACGCACAGACAGAGCATGGTTGCTCGCAGACTGCAGGCTTTTAAATGTGAAGCCGAGACGTGCCTGGAATTCGCTCCAGATCATCCACAGCAGATGGCCGGACTGATACTGTATTACGACACTCAAGACTATCTCTACCTCCGGGTAACCCATCATGAAGAAAAAGGGCTGTGCCTGGGTATCATCCAATCCAGATATGGGCTGTATGATGAGCTTCTGGAGGAGGACATTCCGCTGCAGCAGGGGAATCAAATTCGCCTCAAAGCTGTGATCGATCATGATCGGGCGTGTTTTTACTACAGCTCAGACGAGGATTCCTCCTGGATTCAAGTGGGTGAGTGGACAGATATTACACATCTGTGTGACGAATCTCCAGAGTATATCCGGTTCACCGGGACTTATATCGGTCTTTGTGCGCAGGATTTGGGCGGGACACGCAAACATGCTGATTTTGACTATTTCCGTTATACAATGGTTTGAATATCAAAGAAGATGGCTCCTGTGTTTCAGGGGGCCATCTTCTTTATTTATCGTTAGGAATATCGATCATGAAGAGTTCAAATCGTTGTCGCTGTTCAGATGAGCTTGGGTGATAATATCGAATTCAAGTACTGCTGAATTGATGAACAGTCTGCAATGGAAGTGCGCAGTGCGATGTAACCGTCGGGACGAATCAATACAAGTTCTTCGTTTACTGCATCGTAAATTCGATAAGCATTCCCTGCTGCGTCAATGATGCCTGCCGTCTCCTGTGCATGCGGCGGCACGATGCAGTGCACATGGAGTTCGTCGTAGGCGAAGTTCTTCAAATTGAGCTGATTGGTATCGTCTACAAAAGCCAAAAGAGTCCAGTGCGGCCCTCGAAACAAGTCAAAAAGATTGCCTGCAAACCCTGTGCCTTGCAGACTCTCGGCGTTAGGCGCCCGATCCCCAGGCATTGTACGCGCAGCAATTGTGCGAAGAGTAGGGCGCGTAAGAGAACTTGAACGATAGGAAACAAGCAGTCCGGTCGTCAAATCGTCGGAAATGGCGCTTAACGTTCGGGATAAAGCTCCGCGTTCAGTCGCCGTTCCCAATACCCCTCCCATCTTTTTGGTGCTGTCCTCAAGCACGGCTCGTGCAACAGGACGCCGCTCCTCATCGTACGTGTCAAGCAGAGCGTTATCCGCTCCACGTAGAACGGCTTCCAGCTTCCATCCGAGATTGTACGCATCCTGTATCCCCGTATTCATGCCTTGACCGCCAGCCGGGGAATGGACATGAGCAGCATCGCCAGCGAGGAAAACTCGGCCTTTGCGGTAAGTTTCAACCATTCTTACGTTGATTCTGTAGATGGAGAGCCAGGAGGCATCCGTGAGCTGAACTCGTCTGGCACCCGCCCGTCGGTCAAACATAGCTTGATACACTTCGAGCGACGGCTCCTCTGGTTCCTCAATTTCTGCCGAAATTGTAGCCTGCAGCTGCCAAATGTCGGATTTCGGTAATGGTGTCACCCCAATCATTCCCTCGGGGGAAGTCCAGATATGAATATGATCACGATCCAGACCTTCCAGACGTACATCGCCAAGATACCACCGCTCTTGATCGTGTGTTTTTCCAACCAGTGGCAGATGAATAAACTTGCGGATATTGCTTTTGCCTCCGTCAGCACCGACTACATAACGAGCTCGAATATGCTCTTCTCCCTGCGGTGTGTTAACGGTTACCACAACACTATCCAGATCCTGTACAAGTCCTACGGCTTCAACCCCCAATTCAACTCGGCCGCCGAGTACCCCATATTGTTCGCGCAGCGCTTTTTCTACATCAAATTGAGCAATCCAGACCGGATCAGGGTAAGGTGTTTCAAGTTCGGCGCTGGCTGAGACGGTTATAGCTCGCTTATCCGCACTCCGGCCTTCTTCCGTATAATAACGAACAGGCAAATCTACGACACCTGTGTCCGTAATGTAACGAACAGCCTGCAAATCATCGACGACTTCCAGCGAGCGGGGCTGGATTCCTTTGGCACGAGATGCTGCATTATACGAAATACTGCGTTCGATAATACGATGATCGACGCTGCGGCGAGCAAGGTCGCAGGCTAATGTAAGCCCTGTCGGTCCAGCTCCGATAATGAGCACATCAACAACAGACTGCGTAGTTTTCATGAATAAATTCCTCCCTGATCATTCATTTAGAGCGCTGCATTAATTACACTACACCGTACAGTGTAGTTTGTAAAGAGGAACTCATTTTTGATACTATACCTATAAGGGGGAACGTAAGGATGGAGAATACGGAAAACAAAAAAATTCGCCAAGGCTCTTCAGAGAAACGAGCTAAAATTATTGCGGCAGCACGAGATCTATTTCTATCAGACGGGTTTGATCGTTCCAGCGTTGATGCAGTCGCAGCTAGGGCCGGGGTGTCTAAACGAACCGTTTATGATTATTATGGGGACAAACTGAACCTACTGATTGCTGTTGCGGAAGAAACGAGTGAGGCAGTGCTGGAACTGATCAAGCAGGGCATTTCAGATTACCTCCGGGAGTTCGAGAATCTGGAACAGGCACTGTGCTTGTTCTGCGAACAATTCGTCGCTTCTGCTAATGGCTCGTCTGACTACAGCGCTTTAATCCGTCTGATCACGGTGGAAGCGGCCAACCTGCCATCCTCGTTTTTGGAAAAGCTGGATAACGCAGCAGAAGAGGAGCTTATTAGGAGGTTTACCGAGTTTGGACAAACCGGACTGCTCCATGTACCCGACCCTGAAATGGCTGTAAAACACTTTGCTGCATTAACGTTTTTATTGGTATTTAATCGACCGGGGGGAACGGGTGCTGTGGAAGAAGCACAGACCAAACGTATTATTACTGAAGGTGTACGTGTCTTTCTCTGCGCTTATGGACAACCTACCGTTCATAACGAAGATTAAACATGGAGACTAATGAAAAACATTGAAAGTTGAATCATCCTCTGATCTGGCTGTATCACTTGGACGATCGGAGTTAAAACAACCCCAAAACGCTAAGCCGTTAATACCGAAGGCTTAGCGTATATTTTCGCTGTAATCTAGGCGCTGCTCTATAGAAAATGAACACTTTATATTTAGAGTTATGTTACATTTTGATATAATACCTTTAGCCATACACAACACTTTTATGTGAAATACAGCACGGCACAGCAGGAGGGAATACATATGAATCCGTATAAAGTAATTCATTCACATCAGTCGAATTATCCAGATCCCATTGTATTAACCAGAGGAGAGATTGTTCACTATGGGGAGGAAGATACTCAATTCCCCAACTGGATTTTTTGTGAAGCGGTCCAATCTAAAAAGCGCGGCTGGGTGCCAAAACAAATACTAAGTTCACCTAATGAAGAGCTTTTGGCGATTGTTCAAGAGGACTACTCTGCGCATGAATTGAACGTTATACCAGGTATGGTTGTTAAAAAAGTGCTGGAACTGAATGAATGGAGTCTCGTACTCACTGCAGAAGGCGAGAAGGGGTGGGTACCTAATAAAGTAATCACCCCGATTGAAACGTGAAATTGAACTGGATTTCAGTTTGAGGTTGGAGAGTCAATCCGTTCTAGATTTGAAAAATCCGATCAGCCATTCCGTCAGCTGCTGCTGCGCTTTACTGATGAATCGATCTGCATAGTAGCTTAGTTCCATGTGTCGAACAGGTGCGGCACCCGCAATAGGTATCGTTACAATATCTTCCCAGCCCGAATGCTGCTTTAACAGTTCTCTCGGCTGAATTGTCGCACCGATCCCTGCTGCTACAAGCTGCAGCAGGGAGGATGCGGAACCGGCTTCCATCACCGTAGTTAACTCCAAACCTTGTTCCCGGAAAACCTCATCCACCAAATCTCTACCTATATAGCCTTTGGGGTACATGACCAGTGCAAGCTGCGTCAATTCTTCAAGGCTTATTTCATGTCTACTCGCAAGATCACTCGAAGAATGAACAAATAATTCATAAGGCTCGCTCCCCAAAGGGATCTGCACGAGTCGTCTATCGGTAGGACCACGCAGCCCGATGCCAAGATCCACTTTATGTGTTAATACTTCGTCTCGTACATAGATCGTTGAGAAAGCCTGTAATTTCGTGTCAGGGTACCTTGTCTTGAATTCCACAAACAGCGGGACGAGTTGAAAATCAAGATCAGAGGGTAACACAGCAAGTCGAACAGTTCCTCGCTTCTCCGATCGCAGCTCTTGAATCGCACTTTTTGCATCCATTTCAGCCTGAATCATTTTCATACCGTATTGATGTAGAAGTCTGCCTGCCTCGGTTGCAACCACTTTTTTGCCAATTCGATCAAAAAGAGGCATACCCACTTCAGCCTCAAGCAGACGTATCTGCTGACTTAACGTAGGCTGTGAAATTCCGAGAAGTTCTGCCGCCTTCGTGAAATGAAGAAGCTCGAAGACCGCCATAAAATATGTTAAATTTCGAGTATCCATCTTTTCTCCTTCGCAGAATGATAGTATTTTACTATCATAATAATACGATTTATTGGATTGATCAATGAATGGGGCGGCTTTATACTCATATTTAATTCAACAAGATTCAGGAGGAAGAGAAAGGTGAAAAAAATATTTTATGTATTAGCTCTGTTCTTCGCAGCATTGAATCTGCGTCCCATCATTACTTCTGTGGCATCCATGATGAGTATGATTCAGGCGGAACTGGGTATCAGCGCATTAACAGCAAGTCTGATGACTACATTACCCGTCCTGTGCATGGGACTGTTCGCCCCGGCCACTACAACGTTAAGTCAGCGTCTCGGTTTGGAGCGAACTATTTTCATCTCGCTTCTTCTCATTACACTCGCCACTGCACTCCGCAGTGCAGATCAATCGGTTACTATTTTGATCGTTACCGCGTTGGTCGGTGGGATTGGTATTAGTCTTGCCGGGCCATTATTGTCCAGCTTTATTAAAAAGTATTTCCCGGCAAACCCTGGCATAGTCAGTATTTACTCCGTATCCATGACAATTGGAGCGGCCCTGGCATCTGGGTTGACCATTCCGATCTACACGCAACGTCAGCATAATCTTTCATTTGCTTTGTCCTGTTGGGCTATTATGGGGATCATTGCAGTATTCTTCTGGATTGGACTTATTCGAAAAAATAAACCTTCCAGAAGTGATATAAAACGTCTCAGATTACCGTTGGGTAATAAAAAAGCAATTCAATTTACCTTGTTTTTTGGTTTCATGGCCAGCATGTTCTACAGCTTGACGGCATGGATTTCACCCATTGCCCTCAGCTTTGGATACAGTTCACAACATGCAGCGCTGCTTCTAACCGTATTCACATTGATTCAAGTTCCTGTCGCGTTATTGATTCCGAATCTTGTAAATCGCTCTGGGAAGATCAAACAATGGCTTGTCTTGTGCAGTGTGTCTGAACTCATCGGTCTTGTGTTACTCTTGTCACCAGTGCCGATGCTTCCAGCAGTGCTTTTTCTCGGTATCGGTGCTGGTGGATTGTTTCCGCTAGCGCTGATGCTGCCCATCATGGCAACAAATACGCCTGAAGAAGCAGGAACGTGGTCAGCCATGTCACAAATGGGAGGTTATATCATGGGCGCTTTCGGCCCACTTTTTATAGGACGGATCTTTGATCTCAGCGGACAGTTTTATATCTCTATTATTGCTATGCTGGTCATTGTACTGCTAATGATTAGTGTACAGCTGTCCATGAACATGGGAAGAAAAGCTGTAGAAGCTCATCAGGGTAATGAACCACAAAAGAACTGAGAAGCAAGTTACCAAAACTACACAACTTCACAGTACAAATCGCCGCATCCTACCGTTTGCACAGGTTTGCGGCGATTGCTGCTTCTATGCCGTTTGTTCACTCCCTGTTTAATTTTCCCACAAGCTTGTTCTGCGGCCTCCATAATGCTTTTTCAGCCCCGACACATCTGTGCACCTAATACAAGACCCGATATAGAGTGAGCAGCATTTCATACCAAAACTTAGTTTATCCAATATACAAAGTCCGCAAAACATGTTATTATCACACCAAGTTATTCAGTTCATATGATATCACTCTCCCAAAAGGTGGTGCGCGCACGTAATGGATCAACATCTGAAACGAGCGATCGTCAGCGGTAACACCTCGCTTGGTATTGAATTTGGATCGACACGAATCAAGGCCGTTATGATCAATAATGAATTCGAAATCATTGCTTCCAGCAGCTATGATTGGGAAAATCAATGGATTAATCATAACTGGACTTATCATGCACATGAGATGATTCAAGGGTTACAGGAAGTGTACGCTCGATTAAAAAAGCAGGTTATGAAGAACTATGGAGTGAGTCTGCACAGAATTGGTTCTATCGGAATATCCGGCATGATGCAGGGTTATCTTGTTCTGGATAAAGCAGCAGCATTGTTAGTTCCATTTCGTACTTGGCGTAATCTCACAACGAGTACGGCAGCAGCTTCGTTAACCCGGGAATTCCAATATAAAATTCCTGAGCGCTGGAGTATTGCGCATCTGTACCAAGCTATCTTAAACAATGAAGAACATGTAAAGAACATTAAATATATGACAACATTATCGGGTTACATTCACTTTCTTCTAACAGGCCGTAAAGTGATCGGGGTGGGGGATGCTTCAGGCATGTTCCCGGTCAATAGGTCGACAAGAGGATACAATGAAGAGATGATGGAGCAGTTCAACGAACTAATTAGCCGTAATGATTACCCCTGGAAGCTTGAAGACATTCTACCTTCTGTCTATTCAGCTGGTGAACATGCGGGTTATCTTCATGACGTTGGTGCGAATCTCCTCGACCCGGATGGTGATCTTCAAGCCGGTATTCCATTCTGTCCTCCGGAAGGGGATGCCGGAACAGGTATGGTGGCTGCGAACAGTATTCAGACATGCAGCGGCAGTATATCTGCAGGTACATCAATTTTTGCTATGATTGTTCTGGATAAAGATATAGGGGTATATCCCGAGATTGACATGGTGACTACACCTGATGGACGCCCTGTAGGTATGGTTCTTGCCAACAACTGCACTAGTGATATTAATGCATGGGTCAGATTATTTCATGAATTTTGTGAAGCGTTGGGATATAAAGCCGACACCAGTCACTTATTTCATGTTTTGTTCAATAAAGCGCTCGAAGCAGAACCGGATGGCGGCGGTTTGCTGAGTTATGGTTACTATTCGGGAGAGAAGATTACTGGCATAACCCAAGGACGTCCCTTATTTGTTCGTTCGCCAGAGAGCCGATTTACACTCGCTAATTTTATGAGAACACATCTGTTCAGTGCATTTGGCGCATTAAAGCTCGGTATGGACATTTTAACGGAGAGAGAGGATGTAAAGATTGACCATATCTTGGCACATGGCGGATTATTCAAAACGCCCTTAATTGGCCAGAAAATGTGCGCAGCTGCACTTAACGTTCCGGTATCTGTTATGCCTACTGCTGGTGAGGGCGGTGCATGGGGTATAGCAGTATTGGCTTCCTACATGATGTATAAGGAAAATAACGAGAGCTTGACAGATTACCTCAACCTGAAAGTGTTCAATGACGTGGAAGCAATCAGGATAGATCCAGACATTTCGGATGTGAACGGTTTTGCCCGGTTTATGGAACGGTACACGAAAGGACTTGCGATTGAGCAGGCGGCGGTAGATCATTACAGAGGAAAGGGTTGACTCCATTTGACTGATTTCATCTGGGGAATATTCGCAGCAGAGGCATCTGCACATTTCCCTAATTTCTATCCGATCGGCATGTACAGCACGAGAGAGGCAGCTTTGAAAGAAATCGATTCTTTACCCCGCGACCACAATTATCAACTGCTGGAGCTGCCGCTGAATCAAAACTTTGCATTTTACCACAAGAAAACGGGGAAGCTGGCAGGAATGAATTCGATCCATCACGAACATTTCCATTTTAAAGATGACGTTTGACCGGTGCTGCTGCGCTGGATTGTACGGAAATAATCTTCCTAGAGAGAAGGTGCTGTATGGATAAAGTCGTTCTGGATTTCATCACATGGGCTGAATTAAGCGGTTGGATGGTAACCCTAAAGTCAGAACCTGAACTCCACCTGAATCAACAATGGATTGCCAGATACAAGATTATTCCCGACGAGTATGCCTCATTCTTACGTTTGGTCAGCCAATGCATGTCAACCAGCGAGCAGACCTGGTTCCTGTGCGAGGCTGACTACAATAACAGTTCCAATTCGGAATTCCACTGGAATGAATATGAATTAATCAGCCTCGAAGCAGCTGCAAACGATGATGTGTGGAAATCCGAAATCACGAGTTGGTGGGATCAGCATCTGCCGATAATGATGTCTGTTCATGATGGTTATTCCTATTATGCCATTGATCTATCCAGTGAAACTGGTGCGGTTGTGCGCGGGGAAGAACCTGAATTTGAAGAGGTTACAAAAGTGGCGGAAGATTTCCCCCATTTTTTACAACTGATGATGTCAGGTTCAATTGCTGCGGAAGATTTTTAATCTTCGTCCCTCCATTCTTAAACTAACCTTAAACATCAAGTGGACTGGCTTTAAACGAGGAATGTTATGCTGGACTCCATCAAAGCAGAGGAGTGTCAGCCTAATGAAACCATGGTACAAACAGGTATTATTATCTACAGCAGCGGTCTGCAGCTTAAGTATGGCAGGTACTGGTGATACCGCCTACATGACAGGACTGCCTACAACGGTTCAAGAGACTCAGATGTCATCCGATCTAACCTGGCAGGACCATATCCGCTCAAATGCGAAAACGTTAACATCATTCAAACCTGAAAAAGATGATTCTTACACCGACTTAACTTTCCTGAAATCCGTTCTAGCGGATAAGCGCATGGTCAGTCTCGGTGAAGCTTCGCATGGGGCATCCGAATACAATTCGATGAAAGTCCGGCTCGTCAAATTCCTGCATGAGGAATTAGGTTATAACGTGATTGCATTCGAGTCTAATCTTTCGGATAGTGCTGTGGCGTATGCACAGAGACATCATATGACAACAGAACAATTTATGAAAAGCTCCATCTATGGCGTATGGCAGGTACAAGAGAACTTGCCGCTGTTCGAATACATCGCGCAGCAGAGTAAAACCGATCATCCGCTAATCCTGACTGGTTTTGACTCTCAAGGCGCAGACCATTCTTTTATTACTTATATTCAGCATTGGTTCAACCAAGTAGATCCAGGTAAAGCCAAAGCCTTTGCCCAGACGGAGCAGTGGTATAAGGAAATGAACAAGATTAACCAAATCGATGATTTTAATCAGCAAAAAAAGAAGATCAAAGAAAAGTATCAAGCTCTTCAACAATTCGTACGAGAACACCGAGATGAATTGAATCAAGCTGAGGCCGATCAGACCAACCTCGTGCCTTTGATTGAGCGTGTGTTACAAAACCGCTTGGATATGCTGGATAACTATCATCCTCACATCGTTAAGATGTTTGCCGGAATTGACCCTGAGAAACAGTTACAAATGGCGAGTTATGAACGAGACCGCGTCATGGCCGGTAACCTTACTTGGCTTGCTGAAAATGTCTATCCAAACGAGAAAATAATCATATGGGGTCATAACTATCACATACGTAAAAACAATTCCACGATGATTACAGAGCACAACGGGTACGATTTTGACCACAATCCTTATCCGACGATGGGAGAGCTGCTGCCTTACTCCCTCAAACAGGCAAATTATGTAATCGGGCTATTTGCCCAAGAAGGAAGTTCGAAGAAAAACAACGGGGTAGAGGAGAAAGTTCTCCCTCATGAGAAGGGCAATCTTGAGGATATTGTGGGAACGGACATGGGTGCGGCCCGATTTATCAACATGAGAGACGAAGAGTTAAATCCAGCGACCGAATGGATGTATACACCTCGTACTGTCAAGGCATGGGGAGTATTGGATGAGAAAATGATTCCCCGAGATCAGTATGACGGAATCCTGCTCATTCGCAGCATTCACCCCTCCACCCGCTTGGCTGCGCTGGATCAATAAGCGGAATAGAAATGTTAGATATTGGAATTGATTGGAAAAGGAATACCTACGGGAACTGCGCGAAGCATCCGAAAAAGCCGCTCTACAGCGGCTTTTTTCTGTGCTCTTCGTAAATATTTGCAAGGAACTGCAGCACCTAATTGTTAGTGATCACAATATCTGCCTATTAATAATCTCAACAATCTGTCCAAGTGCCTTTTTGGCTTCTGGTATAGGAAATACGGGGAAGACATGATTCATTTTTGGATACTCGAAATAGTTGATATCAACGAATTGGCGGGCTGCTTTTTCTTTGAATTTGCGGGCATCCGGAAGGAAAAATTCATGTGTTCCAATAAATAATGAAATTTTACCCAAATTTTTAATCTCTCCATGGATGGGGCTGACCAAGTAATGGGAGCGCGGAGTTTCACCGGCGTATCTTTTCCCGGCCTCGACCAGCATATCCCAGTTCAACATAGGTTCTTTATCAATCATGGCGAGTACTGCCGGATTGCTTAATGTTATATCAAGCCACGGTGACAACAGAATAATGTCCTTGGGCTGCGGCAGTCCTTGTTCTAATAAATACTGCGCAAAGGCTAGTGACAGGCCACCACCTGCAGAGTCACCCATGATGACGATGTTTTCGGGTTTAGCTATTTTTAATAGATGCTGATAAACCATGAGTACACTCTCAATCGCATCCATATACTGATAGTTCGGTGCTTTAGGGTAAACAGGAACGTACACCGTACAATGTAACTGCTTCCTCAGTTGATTCAAAAAATGCCAATGCCATGTCAAGGGCTGCTCAACATATCCTCCGCCAGGCAAATATAGAACGATCCGATGGTCCGATTGTGAATCAGATTTCAACACATACGTATCTACCGGGAGGCTGCGTTCCTTCGTTATATTATACTTATGTTTAAGTTTGGTAGGTACTTCGTAAGGGATGCTGTTCATTTCTCTTCGCTGCTCCATAAATTCTTTTGCATCAAGCTTTTGTTTCGTCATCTTCAGCAGCATTTCTACTAGAAAACTTCGTATGCTTCGCATAATATCAACCTCCTGTATAAAGAATACTTGAATATAATCATAAATGATATTTAAATATAATTTAGTATCCTAAATAAATATTTAAAGATATGGAGGATAGAATGAATATTTCACAGCTGCAATATCTGATATCTGCTGCACAGTGGGGTTCGTTTACAAAGGCCGCAAGTGTTCATCATCTGACAGTTCCAACGATCAGTCAGTCCATTAAACAATTGGAAGAAGAGATAGACACCACTATCTTTCATCGTACCAAAAAGGGAGTTGTTCCCACAGCAGAAGGAGAGCTCGTGCTGCAGCATGCCGCAGCTATACTCAACAACTTAGATCATATGCATCACGAATTGCTAAGCCTTAAAGAAGAACATATCGAGAGCATCACGATCTCCACCATTCCAGGTTTGGTTCCTCAAGTGGTTCAAGCTACGTTAGAACTTATGCATACGTATCCCGCACTTAAAGTTCAGATGATCGAAGGAGATACCCAAACCGTAATAAAACACGTTCAGGATGGATACGCCAACATGGGATTGCTTTCTTACAGTAGAAGCCAGCAGAATACTTCATTGGAATGGGTCCCTATTGTTGAAGGCAGTGCTGTGTTAATCATGAATACACAATCGCCCCTGCGTTTCTACAAAACGATATCTCCTCAAGTATTGAAAAATGAGGTGTTTGTTCTGTATAAAGATGAACATATCGAACAAATAGCGCACCATTTAATGTCTGCCAGTGATGGTAACCGTATATCTTTGATCACCAATAACACAGATGCTCTGTGTCAGATGGTTGTTAAGGGAAATGCAGTTACTATTGCTCCCGACTTTATCGTAACTGCGTTGTCTTCCATCTATCAGGAGCAGTTAGTCACCGTTCCTGTACATCAGTTCAGCTCGGACGGTACAGCTATATTGGGCAGAATCACAAGAACGGATGAAACGATTCCCAAAATGGTTAAAGAATTTACAACCAAGCTGACGGATCTGGTTAAACATATTAGTCCCCAATCGGAATGAGCTGCATACCTGGTATGTGAGGCTGATCACATCCATGTGAACATCTGGCTGCGTTATCCCTGATCTGTTTAGTAAATTTGACTCACATCATAAAATGATATACTTTATTATCAAATGATATTATTTTTTTTATTTATCGCTTCAAAATCCTATAAGATCGGATTGATGTAACTATGAAAATGAATCAGAACATTAAAATAATAGTTGACAGCACATCAGATTTATCAAAAGAACTCATGGATAAGTACAATATCAGTGTTGTACCTCTATATGTCGTTATGGGCACAGAATCATATAAGGATAACATAGAAATCACTACAGGACAGTTATACCAACGTTCGGATCGAGAAGGGATCAATCCCAAAACAGCCGCACCGTCACCCTCCGATTTTGTTCCTGTCTTCGAAAGAGAGCTTAACGAAGGCAATCAAATCTTGTTCATCAGTATGTCATCCAAGGTGTCTTCCACCAATCAAAATGCACATATTGCAGCATCTGAATTTCCGGCTGGTCGAATTCATATCGTGGATTCGATGCACTTATCTGCGAGCTATGCCATGTTGGTTATACGGGCAGCGCAAGCACTTGAAGCCGGACATTCGCTTGAGCAGGTCATTCAAGATATCGAGAATGTAAGAGAGAAAGTCCATATTGAGGTTCTAGTGGACCGACTGGATTATCTATATAAAGGCGGACGGGTGAGCAGTTTACAACATTTGATTGGTAATGTACTCAGAGTGCGACCTGTACTGAATATCATCCAGGGAGAGGTGCGCTCCATACAGAAGTACCGCGGGAAAATGGAGAAAGCCTTGGACGGGGTTGTACAAAAGATTGTTACACGGAAAAATGAGATCTGTCCAAACGTACTCGTAATCGCTCAGACTTTTGCTGAGAAAATGACCGAAAAGCTGCATGCATCTCTGCTGCAAGCCAACCATTTTAAAGAAATCATCATTATTGAGGGCGGATGTGTCATCGGCTCCCATACAGGTCCTAATTCGATCGCTGTAAGTTATGTTGACTTATAAATACATCATACAGCAGCAGAGCGGATTTCCTCTTGGCGTAGTACCCCTATGCCCAAGCGATTATCCGGCGCTATTTGGAGGGGAAGCCATTTCTGTTTAATGCCATCGAGATAAATTTCGATTCGGCGTGAAAGCGTTTGACTTATTTAGATAACCTTTTATAATTATGAAAGCAAAGGCAAGCTTCCGCAGCAGGAGGCTTGCTGTTTCATTTAGCAAGGAGAATATCAACATGACACTAAAGAAAAGAATCTTTCTGTTGTTTTTCCTCAGTGCGTTTATCCCCTTTATCAGTATTTTTGCCATTTCGTATTATACGATCGATTCGATTTTCGCCAATAAAATTGATGATGGCATCCGAAGCAGTCTGCAGCAGGTTAACTCCTCTTTGGAAAACTCAATCACCAACTTGAATCACGTGACCCAGCAATTATCATACAGCGGCACTGCGGGCAAGAGACTGCAGCAATTTCTGAACCCCTCCTCTGATATTTTTGAATTAATCGAAGCGAGAGACGAATTAAAGAGTGAGTTAAGTGTTGTTACGTTCACCAATCCTAATATCGGTTTGACCTTGTATTATTTTCAAAAAGAAGGCACAACTCAATTCGGTAATTTTCCGATCAAAGATCAGTTTTCTCCCGAATCGCTGCCCGCTCTCTTTCAATCCTATGGCATCCAATATCACAGTCCGCACATCAGTATGAATCGGTTCAATGACGAGCTTGTTCTGTCCGCCATGCGAAAGGTAAAGCTGCCAGGCAGAGAAGATGTGTATATTTATGTTGAATCCGGCTTCCGTCTGACGGAGGATATTCTTGGTGCCAATCAGCACAACACTACCGTATCCCATCTCATTCTTGATGCCGAAGGAAACACCGTCTACAGCGAAATCCCAAGGACCATTCGTGTGGGAGAGAATTTCAACACCTTAACAGGAGCGTCTGCCCAAGACGGAATATCGCGAGGATACCACTGGTTCAAGACCAGTTCTCCGCAAAAATGGAGTGTTGTATCCGTCATTTCACAGAATCAATACCAACAGGAGAAAAATCAATGGCTGGTCCGGATTCTGCTGGTTGCTTTATTTTTCCTAGGCTTTACCGTATTTCTTGCGTGGCTGCTGTGGAAGATGGTGTACAGACCTCTCAGTCTGTTTCATTCCGAGATCAACAGCATGTCGAGTAATCCGCAAACGACAGGCGGTCAGGCGCGTACGGAGATTCCCGAGTTTGATTTTCTGCTCAGCGAGTTTTCCAATATGCAGCACCAGATTGGTGACTTGTTTACGGAAGTGCAGCAGAAAGAAAAGATCCGTGCCGACTTGGAGGTAGAGAAGCTGCTCTATCAGATCAATCCACATTTTCTGATGAATACACTGGATACAGTGCACTGGCTGGCAGTAATGAACGGACAAGGAGAGATTGACAAGCTGGTGCAGGCACTGAACAAGCTGCTCTATTACAACCTTGGTAAATTGGGGCAGGTCTCCACCATGCAGGAAGAACTTGATGCGTTAAGGCAGTATTTGATTCTACAGCAGATTCGCTATGATTTTGAATTCGATGTGCGCATTACCGCAGATGAACAGGTACTTCAGATTCCCGTACCCCGCTTCATTCTGCAGCCGCTGGTCGAAAATTCGCTCTATCATGGGCTGAGCGATGATGGATTTATTCAGATCGAGGTCACCTATACGTCGACATTGAACATTTTGATCGAGGATAACGGCTCAGGCATGAGTGAGGAAGCGATCCAGAAACTGCTGAACAATCGAGAAGCCGAACAGGAAAAGGTAGGAATGGGCATTGGACTCAATTATGTTCATCGTATGCTGCAGGCCCAGTATGGCGATCAAGCACAGCTGGTCATTCAAAGTGAACCGGGAACGGGGACAAGTATGCTGTTGAAACTGCCTATAAAAGGAGAAGACACTCATCATGATTAAAGTATTGATTGTTGATGACGATAAACTGGTACGCAAAGGCATCAGCTCAGCGATGCCATGGAATGAATTCAATATGGAGGTTATAGGGGAAGCGAGCAATGGACAGAAAGCGCTGGAATTTCTGCAATCCCATCCCGTTGATCTGATGCTGACGGATCTGGCGATGCCGGTGATGTCCGGCATTGAACTGATGAGAGCCGCGAAGCAGCTCTATCCGGAGCTTCATATTGTGGTGTTAACCCTGCATCAGGATTTCGATTATATTCAGGAAGCACTTCGGCTGGGCGCAATCGACTATATCGCTAAAGTGCAGCTGGAAAAGGAGCAGTTCGAGCATGTGCTGCAGCGCATCCATACACGGATGGGCGGATCAGCCAAGATCGTTCGCCAGCTTCCTTCGCCCGATGAAACCAATGTTCATTATTCAACCGTATATGCTCTTATATCACAGGATCGCAAATCCGAACCGTCGTGGGGCGATCATCTGCATTCAACTGACCATTCTGAGGTTCGATGGGAAATTGAACGGAACAGCTGGATGTGGGCAGCACGTAAGGAACAGGAAGAGCAGGTGTATGAACGGGTTAAGAAAACACAGCTTCAAGCTCCAAACAGCACTCTATTAGTGCTGTCTGATGTACAGGGGCAAACGTGGTCGCAGATCAAAAACTGGATTATGAATTACACGGAGACGGCGTTATTCTACGCTTACTCTCCCGATCAGCAAGTCATGCATCTTACGATGAAGGATGAGCACCAGCAGATAGAAGAACCCCGGGATGAAGAACTGGACCGGATGAAGCAAAGCTGGTTCCAAACAGCCTGGGCACACCGAGAACAGGACTATCACCGGCTTATTGCTCAATTTAAAGCACTGCAGCTGCAGAAAGCGCAGCTAACAGGGCTGCTTTATTTCATTGTCATGGAGTGGAATCGCTTATTTGCCCACACCTCACTCGGTAAAATCGCCATGATCCATTCATTCCATTCCTGGCACGAAGTGCAGGACTGGATCAAGCAGACGGCAGCCAATATTCGGAAGGCTGATCAACAGCAGGCGTATTCACCTGAAATTATAGAGGCTGTAAAAAATGCAGTGATTATCATACAACATGATTTGACACAAGCACATACTGCTTCCGAGCTTTCACAACAGCTCAACATCAGCCGAAGTTATTTCAGTCAATGCTTCAAAGAGCTGATGGGACGCACCTTTAATGATTATTCCCGGTTTGTTCGGGTAGAGAAAGCCAAAGAATATTTGGTCAGTACACATCACACCATCTCCTGGATTGCGGAGCAAGTCGGGTATACGGATGAGAAATATTTCAGCCGGATTTTTCGTGAAATGACAGGTCTGCTGCCAAGCGAATATCGACATGCTGGCGAGAAACGAAGTAACAGATCGGATACAGAGAATTCATTACGTTCTTAAAATTTCAAAATCATAAGCGAGGTCATCTTTACAGGTCGACAGTATCCTTAACCAAGGAGCTGCCGGCTTTTCTTTTCAAATGTAAACACAGGGGCGGGTAGACAAATGGATGACAGCAGGTAGGACGAATGTTCACAGGCGAATGGTATAAGGGAATTCCACCTGAGAACTGTTAACATTAATCTATCTAAAGGGGCGTGTAATCCCTATCCCGGCAGGAACGGAGTCTACCTTATAATGAAAGCGTACACAAAAAACGAAATCAGATTGAAGGGGAATCTAACAAGATGAGAACAAAACGATCGATAAGAAGCAATCTGTTCACCAAACGTTTAGCTGTGCTGTCGATGTCTGCTTTGATGGTTGCTGCCTTGGCAGCATGCGGAGCCAAGACAGAAGCTCCTACTGCAGAGGAAGCAGGCAAATATGAAGTAACACCGGGCGATCCATTCAGTGCGTATAAAGACGAAATAAACGTAACGATGGGACGAGTGACCACGGCTAATCCTAAGCTGCCCGCGGGAGATACATATGAGAACAACGCCTATACCCGGCTGGTCAAAGACACCTTCAATGCCAAAATCACGGATCAGTTCGAAGCGAATGGTGAGGATTACAGCCGCCAAGTCTCGCTTGCGATCGCATCCGGGGAACTGCCCGATATGATGCGTGTCGATTCCAAAGATGAGCTCAAGGAACTGGTTGACAATGATCTGATCGAGGATTTAACAACCATTTATGATCAATATGCCACGGATGAGATTAAGAAAATTTACGATTCCTACGATGGCCGCGCGTTGGACAACGCAACGATTGACGGGCGTTTGATGGGACTTCCCGCGACTTCTCTGGATTCTGCGCCAACGATGGTTTGGATTCGCCAAGACTGGGTGGATCTGCTCGGCATCAAGCTTGATGCAGATGGAGACGGAGCCATAACACTGGAAGAGGTAGAGAAAACGACACAGGAGTTCCTGAAAAGAGATCCGGGACAATCCGGCAATCCGGTCGGTATTCCTTTTGTTAACACATTGAATACAACGGATTATAATGGCTCTGCGTATACGATGCTGGGAGCAGCTTCAACGCAGCATGCATTTCCGCAGTATTGGATGAGAGGAGACGACGGTAAAATCCTCTACGGTTCAACGACGGAAGAAACGAAGAAGCTGCTCGGAATTATGGCAGACTGGTTCAAAGAAGGTATCATCGACCCTCAATTCGGAACTCGCACATTTGACGATATTACCGCGCTGTATGCAAACGGGCAGAGCGGCATTGCCTTCGGACCTTGGCATATTCCTGACTGGGGATTGATCAGCGTCAAACAGATGGATAAAAACGCCAAATTTTCAGCTTATGCACTGCAGGATGCAGATGGTAAGGTTAACGTCGCACATGCTAATCCTTCCAATCAATTTATTGTGGTGAGAAAAGGATACGAGCATCCCGAACTTGCGGTGAAAATTTTGAACCTGTTCTACGATAAGCTGGCCAATGACAAAGACGTGGCCACAACGATGCCGGAAGCGGCCAAGTATCAAGAGACTGGCGTGGACGGTTCTACCCGCCCATTCAATATTGAAGTTAACTCGGCGACATCGCTGCTGGATGATTATTCGGACGTTGTGCGCGGGATTAAGGGAGAGATCAGCCTGGATGAGGTTCGTACAACCGAATCCAAAAACAATATTGGCAGCATCAAAACATATCTGAGTGATATGGACACGGATAACACTACAGCTTGGTCGAAATATCACTCACGCATCAACGGTGTGGGACTGATCGACAAGCTGACCAAAGAAGACAAGTTCGTGTGGATGACTCCTGCTTTTTCGGGAACGACCCCGAGCATGAAACAGACATGGGCTAACCTGACCAAGCTGGAACAGGAATCATTTATCAAAATTGTAACCGGTTCTGAACCACTCGATTACTTCGACACATTCGTGAGCAATTGGAAGAAACAAGGCGGTGAGCAGATTATTCAAGAAATTGAAGCCGAGATCGGCGCAAAACCATAATCATCTATGGATAGCTGCAGGGCTGCGCGCGTAATCCGAATGCGCAGCCTTTCTTCATAAGGAGAGGAGAACAGTTCATGAAACAACGATTATACAAGACAAATGGCCGCATCCGCTCAGGTACGATGTACCATATGATGATGATACCGGGCATTTTGTTTTTGCTTGTATTCAGCTATATACCGATGGTTGGCGTGATTACGGCCTTTCAAGACTATATTCCTGCCAAAGGCATGTTCGGCTCCGAATTTGTCGGGTTAAAACATTTTGTCTATATGTTCAAGCTGCCGGATATTGCCCAAGTGGTGAGCAATACACTGGTGATCGCTCTGGGCAAGATTCTGCTCGGCACATTAATGGCGATCATTTTCTCCGTACTGCTTAATGAAATTCGGATGAAAACGATTAAAAAATCAGTCCAGACGATCGTGTATCTACCGCATTTTCTGTCCTGGGTCGTGCTCGCGTCCGTCGTTGTTAATATGTTCAGTCTGGATGGCATCGTGAATCAGATCCTGGCCTTTTTTGGACTGCAGCACATTAATTTTCTAGGCAGCAACACATGGTTTCAGCCGCTGATTATCGGGACGGATGTGTGGAAGGAATTCGGCTACAGTTCCATCGTTTATCTGGCAGCCATTACGTCCATTGATCCAGGCTTATATGAAGCTGCAGGTATGGATGGAGCCAGCTGGTGGAGAAAAGTATGGCATATTACGCTGCCAGGCATGCTGCCTATTATTCTGCTCATGGGTGTGATGAGTCTGACGAATATATTAAGCGCCGGTTTTGACCAAATCTATAATCTCTATAATCCGGTGGTGTATGAATCAGGTGACATTCTGGATACCTATGTTTATCGGATTGGCCTGGTCGGAAGACAGTACAGTTTCGGAACGGCTGTAGGTCTGTTCAAATCCGTAATCGGCATCATCCTGCTGCTGTCTGCCAATCAGCTCGCCAAAAAATATACCGATCGTAAAATATTCTAAGGAGGCAAACGTCTGTGTCATATTCCGCAAACTTCAAAGATCGAATGGGCCGGGTGTGCATCTATGCCATCGTCATTATGCTTGCGCTGATCTGCCTTCTGCCGTTATGGAATATTGTTGCGATTTCCTTCAGCAGCAGCGAAGCGGTATCCGCGAACGCCGTCGGTCTGGTTCCTGTTCATTTTACAACAGCTGCGTATACCCGAATTATCGATGATGCCCAGTTCTGGCGCTCCTTCGGCATATCCATTCTGCGTGTAGCACTCTCGCTTGCGCTGAACATGATTTTGATTATTCTAATGGCGTATCCGTTGTCCAAATCCAAAAGAGAGTTCAAGGGCAGAAACATTTATATGAACATTATGATTTTTGCCATGCTGTTCAGCGGCGGTATGATTCCGAGCTACCTGTTGATTAAAAATCTGGACATGCTGAATACAATCTGGGCACTTGTTTTGCCGGGAGCAGTACCCATATTCAGTGTCATTCTGGTCATGAACTTCTTCTCAGCCGTTCCTAAAGCACTTGAGGAAGCAGCTTTCATTGACGGAGCCAATCCGCTTCAGGTTTTATTCAAAGTGTACGTTCCCGTATCTATCCCCGCACTTGCAACAGTCGCCTTATTCAGTATCGTGGGTACATGGAATGACTTCTTCAGCGGGTTGATCTATATGACGAAAATAAGCAACTATCCGCTCATGACCTATATCCAGTCACTTAACGTCAATATTGCGGATCTGCTCCAAGCCGGAACGAACTCCAGCGAGCTCAGCAGCCTGACGGAGATATCCAACAAAAATTTGAATGCAGCCAAGATCGTCGTTGCTGTTATTCCACTACTGCTGATTTATCCGCTGCTTCAGAAGTATTTTGTAACCGGAATCGTTGTTGGATCGGTTAAGGAATAACAACCTGCCATGAGATTGCAGCCGTGAGTATCTTAATATACAACCGCATTGAAATTTTACTAAAATAACCGTAGGCACAGCCTTTAGGCAGCGTCAGAGAGGTGGAATGAAACATGGAACAGCAGGAATGGTGGAAAGAGACCGTCGTTTATCAAATCTATCCGCGCAGCTTTCAAGATAGCAATGGAGATGGAATCGGCGACTTAAGAGGCATTATCTCTCGGCTGGATTATTTGCACCATCTCGGGATCGGTGCGATCTGGTTATCACCTGTTTGCAAGTCTCCTCAAGATGATTATGGTTACGATATTTCGGATTACCAGGATATTGATCCGATGTTTGGATCGCTGGAAGATATGGAGGCTTTAATTCATGAAGCCGGCAAACGAGACATACGCATCATAATGGATCTGGTCCTGAATCATACCTCTGACGAACATCCTTGGTTTCAGGAAGCTAAAAAAGGGAAGGACAACCCGTACCATGACTATTATGTATGGCGGGACGGGATTGAAGGAACGCCCCCTAATGACCTGACATCTACCTTCGGCGGTTCAGCCTGGGAATGGGTGCCTGAGATTGGGCAGTATTATTTGCATTTATTTTCAATCAAACAGCCGGACCTGAACTGGGCGAACCCGAAAGTCCGTCAGGAGATGTACAGCATGATCAATTGGTGGATCGAAAAAGGTGTAGGCGGATTCCGCCTGGATGTCATAGATTTGATCGGGAAAGAAGCGGATTTCAAAATTACAGGAAACGGGCCTCTTCTGCATGAATATATCAGGGAGCTCAGTAAGGAAACATTCCAGAAAGGGAAGGCGTTGTTAACCGTTGGAGAGACGTGGGGAGCCACGCCGGAGATTGCAAAATTGTACAGCAACCCTGATGGCAGTGAGTTTTCCATGGTATTTCAATTTGAGCACATCAGTCTGGATGAGCAGGAGGGGAGAGGGAAGTGGGATCTGAAACCTCTAGATCTAATGGAATTGAAAGATGTGCTGTCCAAGTGGCAGACCGAGCTCAAAGGCGAAGCGTGGAACAGTTTGTTCTGGAACAATCACGATCTGCCTCGAATTGTTTCACGTTGGGGTAATGACGGGGAGTTCAGGGTTGAATCTGCTAAAATGATGGCAACCCTTTTGCATGGCATGCAGGGAACACCATACATCTATCAGGGTGAAGAGCTGGGCATGACAAATGTCCAATATGAGATCAAGGATTATCGGGATATTGAACTGCTTCGTTTTTATAAGGAAAGAATGGAGAAAGGATATCCCGAACATGAAGTTATGGAGTCGATCTACGCCAAAGGGCGTGATAATGCGAGAACACCCATGCAGTGGGATGACTCCCATCAAGCAGGATTTACCGTAGGAGAGCCCTGGATTAAAGTCAATCCGAATTATACGGAGATCCATGCTGCGGAAAATGTTCAAAATCCGGACTCCATCTTCCATTATTATCGTCAGCTCATTCAGCTTAGAAAAGATCATGAGGTCATTGTATATGGCGATTATGAATTGATTTTCCCGGAACATCCGGATGTATTTGCTTACACACGCTCATTACATGAGAATCAGATCATGGTTGTCTGTAACTTCCGGGGAGAAACGGTGCAGCTTCCGCTTCAGGAACATTTGTCATCCTCAGCCGAACTGCTGCTTGCCAATTACACAGATATGCTGCCAGACAATGAGCTGCGTGCTTACGAAGCCAGAATGTACCTTATGCAGAACAATTGAAAAGCAGCATACCTAACTAAAGCCTAGTCATTGAAGAAAGAAGGAAGAGATGGAATGAAAAGAGTATGGTGGAAAGAGGCCGTCGCTTACCAGGTCTATCCGAGGAGCTTTATGGATTCGAACGGAGACGGCATTGGTGATATACAAGGCATTCTTTCAAAACTGGATTATATTCAGGAACTGGGTATTGATCTGATATGGATCTGTCCGATGTATAAGTCACCTAATGACGATAACGGTTATGACATCAGTGATTACTGCACCATTATGGATGAATTCGGTACGATGGATGACTTCGACCAATTGTTAGATGAAGTACATCGTCGCGGTATGAAGCTCATTATGGATCTGGTCATTAACCACACCAGTGACGAGCATCCCTGGTTTATTGAATCAAGTTCTTCCGTGGATAATCCCAAACGGGACTGGTACATCTGGAGAGATGGCAAGAACGGGGAGGAGCCGAACAACTGGGAAAGCATCTTTGGCGGTTCAGCCTGGCAGTACGATGAAACTTCAGGGCAGTACTATCTTCATCTGTTCTCCAAAAAACAGCCGGACCTGAACTGGGCTAATGCCGACGTTCGCAAATCCATCTATGAAATGATGAATTGGTGGATGGACAAAGGCATTGACGGCTTCCGGGTGGATGCGATCAGTCATATCCACAAAGAAGAAGGTCTGCTGGATATGCCGGCCAAGGAAGGTTTCAAATACATTTCGTCATTCGAGAAACATATGAATGTCAAAGGCATTCAGCGCTATCTGCAGGAAATGAAAGAAGAGACGCTGTCGAAATATAATGTCGTCACCGTTGGCGAAGCCAATGGAGTCAAAGTAGAAGATTCAGAAGATCTGCTGGACTGGATCTGTGAAGTCAGAGGCAAATTCAACATGGTTTTTCAGTTTGAACATCTTGACCTATGGAATAACAGTACAGACAAGCAGCTGGATGTTCCCAAACTGAAAAATGTAATGACCAAGTGGCAGAAATCACTAGAAGGCATCGGCTGGAATGCACTGTTTATTGAAAATCACGATCAGCCGCGCAAGGTTTCATCTTGGGGGAATGATGTCGATTACTGGTATGAGAGCGCTTCGGCACTTGGAGCGATGTACTTTTTCATGCAGGGCACGCCCTTCATCTATCAGGGACAAGAAATTGGCATGACCAATGTGGCTTACCCTTCCATCGAGGATTATAACGACATCGCAGACCAAAATCTGTATCAGATCAAGCAGGCAGAAGGCATGGAGCACGAGGAGATCATGAATATCATCTGGGCGTCCAGCCGTGACAATTCAAGAACACCGATGCAGTGGTCTGCAGGCAACCAGAGCGGATTTACGACTGGAGTTCCTTGGCTAAGGGTAAATGACAATTATCTTGATATCAATGTGGAGAAACAGCTTCAAGACCCGAACTCTGTCCTTCACTTTTATAAAGAGATGATTCGGCTCCGCAAGCAGCATGACACGTTGATATACGGCACCTATGACCTGCTCCTGCCTGATCACCCTCACATTTTCGCATATACACGTACATTGGAAGATCAGCAGGTTTTAGTACTCATTAATCTTACTGAACAGATGGTGGAGCTTAAGGAAGATGAGCTGGGCGTTCAACTCTCCGAGATATGGCTGACCAACTATGAGATTTCTTACGCTGGTCAGCTGCAGCCGTTCGAAGCCCGCATTGGATTATGTGATAAAATGTAGGGAATCGCTTGTCCGAGGCATGATTCTAACGAGTCATGCTTTTTTTTATTCAATGGCCCCACACCAATTCATAGCATGAGTAGAGACTATTAATATTAACAGCCTCACTCAAGTATAACTGTGACCTTCTATAAATGTTCGTTTATTAATCCACAAGATCATATACATAAGATCAGAAAGTTTAAATGCGCAATCTAATATGAATTCCCAGCACATGGAAACCCATTGTTATATAATGTACAGGAGACGTCTGGACGGACCGTGAAAAGGTCGTCTTTGCATGTCTATAAGCAGAGGCATTCTATTTTTGTTATTCAACTCATGAACGGAGGAGTACACCTTGAGACTTCAATGTGCAGTATTGGACGATTATCAAGATATCGCTCTGAAAATGGCAGATTGGGCACAAATATCAGATCAGGTAAACGTTATATCCTTTCACAAACATTTCGAAAGCGAGGCCGAGGCTGCACACGCGTTAAAGGATTATGACATCATAATCCTCATGAGGGAGCGAACCCCCTTCAAAGCTTCACTGCTATCACAATTACCAAAACTGAAACTGCTGATTACGACCGGGATGCGAAATGCTTCTATTGATACTAAATATGCGGAGGAACAGGGAATCAAGGTATGCGGTACAGCAAGCAGCTCGGAACCTCCAACAGAATTAACATGGGCCTTGATTTTAGCTTTGACCAAAAATCTGATTCCTGAAAATCAATCATTTCGAAACAGCGGACCTTGGCAAAGCACGGTCTGTTCGGATCTGAGCGGTAAGACATTGGGGCTGATTGGATTAGGAAAAATCGGAACAAAAATGGTCCTGATCGGGAAAGCCTTTGGCATGAATGTTATGGCATGGAGCCAAAATCTCACCCAGGAACGAGCTGAAGCTGCGGGTGCACAGTTCGCATCAACGAAAGAAGAGATTTTGGCCAAAAGCGATATTGTTTCAATTCATCTCATTCTGAGCGAGCGGACTCGTCATTTGATCGGGGAGAATGAACTGAAGTCCATGAAGAAAACAGCCTATCTGATCAACACTTCCCGCGCTTCCATTGTTAATCAGGATATACTGATTAAAGCGCTGCATAACAACTGGATTGCGGGGGCCGGTATTGATGTATTCGATGCTGAACCACTGCCCGGTACCCATCCACTTCGTTCCATTCCTAATCTGCTCGCGACTCCTCACTTGGGTTACGTTTCTCAATACAACTACCAGACTTATTATCAGCATGCATTAGAGAATATCCAGGCATTCCTCGAGGGGAATCCCATCCGAGAGCTGATCTAAATGTTCCTTAGAGAGCCGCTATGTGGTATTATCCCCTTTTAGTAGACATGAGAAAAAAGACATCTGTTAAGATGAACTTAATCATGTAAACGAAGGGGGTTTTTTCATGGCTAAAAAAGGACAAACATACCGGCGGTACTCCTTGGAGTTGAAATTGGAGGCCGTCCGGCTGGTCAACGAAGAACATATGAGTATACGTGAAGTAGCGACACGTTTAGATATTCAAAATAAATCTCAGGTACAAGTGTGGGCAGCCAAAGCGAAACAGGGAATGAGTCTAGAACCTGCTATACCCAAACGTGGACGCCCTAGAACCAAGTTTTCCAGTATGGAAGAAGAGATGGCGTATTTGCGGGCGGAGATTGAATACTTAAAAAAGCGGTATCCAAATCTACACAAGGAGTGACGAGTAAAGCAGCCAGATTTCAAATCATTGAGGACCTGAGAGCACGCCATGGTCTGGCTTGGCTCTTGAAGTTAGCTGCGGTTTCCCGCTCGGGTTATTACAAGTGGAGAAAAAGCATAGCAGCCGCAAAAGAGCGTAGACACAAAGAACATGAACTAGAATCCCATTTGCTTGCCATTCATCGCGTGCATCCTTACTTTGGCTATCTTCGAATGACCGTTGCTTTACGACGGGAAGGCCTTCGAGTCAACCACAAAAAGGTGTACCGATTAATGAAACAATTAGGCATCTGTTCTGTCATTCGAAAAAAGCGTCGATTCTTTGGAAAACAAGCCTCTGTGGTAAACCCGAATCGGCTGGAGCGTCAGTTTCAGGCGGATACACCACGAACGAAGCTGGTTACGGACATTACCTATATTCGTGCTGGAGAACACTTTGTGTATCTCTCTGTTATTCAAGATTTATACAATAACGAAATTGTAGCGTGGCATCTTTCTGAACGAAATGACCTCGCTTTGGTTCATGACACGCTGGACAGACTCCGTCAGCACGTGGATCTGAATGGCGTAATCCTACACTCAGATCAAGGATTTCAATATACGTCGAAGCCCTTTAACCGTAAACTAAACCAGCTCGGCATGCTAGGCAGTCACTCCAGGCGTGGAAATTGCTTAGATAATGCCTGTATTGAATCTTTTTTCTCTCATTTGAAGACGGAGAAGATTTATTTGAATAAGGCAGCTAACAAAGCAGAGGTTGAACAGCAAGTGAGTGAATACATATTGTTTTACAACCAAAACCGATTTCAGAAAAAACTAAACGACCGTTCCCCGGTGGAATACCGGGAAACAGCCGCAGCTTAAATCTTGTCTTTTTTGTACTGTCTACTTGACGGGGTTATGACCAATGCAGCGGCTTTTTTTGTTCTGTCACAACCTGCTCATGCCAGGAAAGAAACACAATTCCAGGCGCCTGTACAACTAATGGAATGTAGGGGTTCACCACAGCTCCAGTCTTGTTGTGAGAATTTTGTTCAACTGTTCAACCATCTCTTCGGGTGTGTAAGGCATCGATTCAACGACCCACCACTCGATCAAGCCCGTAATGGAAATGGATAAATATTGGGCCAGCACATCTCTATGGATATCACTTTCCAGTTTCATGCCACTCACTACGACAGCGATATTCCCCTTAATCATCTGTGTCATGCGGTGCCTGAACGTTGGAGTTCCTCTGCTGGTGATTAATACCCGATAAATCGATGCATGCTCCTTCAGATAGACAAATGCGCGAACTAATAAATCTGGCGACAGTCCAGCGCCTGGCCCTTCTTCCGGTAAACAGCTGTCAACAAGCATCTTCAGATACGTCTCTACGCTCCGCTCAAGCAGGTCATATTTATCTGTAAAATGCAAATAGACGGTTCCCCGGTTCACATTTGCCCGATCCGCTATGCCCTGAATGGTAATTTTCTCGAAATCCTGCTCTCCCAGCAGCCCAATGAAGGCTTCCATAATCATTTGTCTGGAGCGCACGATGCGTCGATCCATGGTTTTATCCTCCTTCTTGAACACATTCGATGTTCATTGTTCAATATCGAACAAAAGCGAATGTAATTAACCATTGTTCCAAGATCAGTCTGAATGATACCTTGATTGTAGTGCACAGCTGTTAGATACACAACACCTGTTCATTAAAGGAGGAGTGAAATTGAACATACTGGTTTATGGTGCTGGCGTACAGGGCAGTTATCTGGCGCATGTCCTAATACAAGGTGGTCACCATGTGACCGTCCTCGCAAGAGGGAAACGGGCGGAAGAGCTGGAAGAGGAGGGCGTGGTCATCCGGCATTATCTGCAGCGCAGGACAACCACCGACTACGTTCGCGTGATTCGATCATTAGAGCCGAATGACACATATGACCTGATCTTTGTCATGATGAAATATTCGGATTTCGGAGCGGTGCTTCCGATCCTTGCTGACAACGATAGCCGTCACATCATACTAGTGGGCAACAATATGGACACTTATGCCATGCATGACTTTCTGAGTACGCACGGGCGGTCACCCAAGCAGGTCGCGTTTGGATTTCAGACTACCGCTGGTACACGTACGGATGGAAAAGTCATCTGCATTCGAGGGGGTCAAGGTCAGATGGTCGTTGGAGCCCTGAATGGTCCCATTCCGTTTCGTTCTCTGCTGGAGCAGGCATTTCTACGAACCAAATATAAACTTAATGATCATGACCAGATTGATGCATGGTTGAAAAATCACATGGTACTGGTTGTGCCTATGAACATGGTTATTCTGTTCCATCACTTTCAGATGAAACAGGTGGCTCGTGACGACAAACGAATGCGTCTGTTGGTTGCAGCAATGGGAGAGGGATTTCGTGTGCTGGATTCACTTGGTTACCCTCTGACACCTGCAGTGCAGGCTGCCTGGATTACTCGTTATCCACGACTCATTCGCCGGGCCTTGAAGCTTTTCTTTATGCTGCCGTTTAGCCGATTGATCGATGGAACAAATGCGGAGCTGAGCGCCTTGAATGACTCTTTCACCGAACTGCGGGCCAGATCGGAGATTCCTACACCAAACTGGGATGAACTGGAGGCGGCGTGGAAGGACAAGATCGTTTAGCAGGTTGACGATTCCAAAACATGCTTATATAATTGTGGCAAATAGTAGATTGGTGGGATATGTGCAGTGATGATGATGGTATTTTTGACGGACATTAAGGGTTAATCAACCTAATATGACATAAGCGAGGTTGCGGCATACTACTTAACTAGGTAGGGTGTGCTTTGACATGCTCTCGCTCGTGTATCCGTCAAGAAACAAATTATCATCACTGCATCCGTATAACATGCTTAGAAACGGGGAGATCCGTTTCTTATTAAGCGTACTTACGGAATGAAGCCGCGGGTGAACAATTGTTCACCCGCGGCTTTTTTATTTCCATTTACTATTTTATTTATTGTGCCAAAAAAAGAGGATTTATGCATAGAAATACTTCTTTTCCTAAGGAAAACTGCTTACATGAGACCTAGCAATTCAGATAGATTTACGAGAGCTGTTCAAATCGCATTTGAATGGAGTATAAATAAATGAAGTACTTATTTGAAACTTGCAGTCTTAATTATGAGGACTTCGCAAGCGGCAGAGTATTGTATAATGCTCAGGGCACCACCTCGTTTCCAGTAAGATTATCCAGTGAGATCGTTCAAAGATGCTTCAGCATACTCGACACAAAAGGAATCAAGGGCCCTTATTCCATATATGATCCCTGTTGTGGTGGTGCCTATATGTTGACCGTGATCGGGCTGATGCACAGTCATGTTATAAATAAGATTCATGCTTCCGATATAAATCCCGAGGTCCTTCGAACGGCTGAACGAAACTTATCTCTGTTAACTGCAGGTGGATTAGCACGGCGTAAAGAAGAGTTAACTCGATTAACGGCCTTGTATCAGAAAAAATCGCATGAAGAAGCTTTGGCTAGTTTAGAGAAATTTAATAAACAATCGGCATGCTCAGCTTTGAAAGAGATCGTTATAGCCCAAGGCGATATTACTACTGCGGAGAAGAGGCATATCCATGATCCATTTAATATCGTTATGACAGACTTACCCTATGGGGACAAGGTTAATTGGATCACGAATAGTTCAAATCCTGTTTCAGATTTTTTTGATCAGATTTCTAAATGGATGGACACGGAAAAATCAATTGCAGCCATTATCGCAAATAAGGACCAAAAGTTAAAACACGAGAAATTCAAAAGACTGCAGTATTTCAAAGTAGGGAAAAGGCAAATCGGAATATTCGAGCTGATATCCTGAATTTGAGAACGCTGATGCTGCGAAAATGATAACGAATATACTTCACAGCCTTCAAAACGCCCTCATATCTGTGGATGGAATTATCCACAGTATGAGGGCTCTATTCATTCAAAGAAACGATCTGACGCTCGATTAAAATGAGCTGCTTTGTCAATTCGCTGGATGACAGCATGCTGATATTAACAATTTGTTATGAAAGCTAACGTTTTATCATGTTGACATGAAGGCAGCGAATCTATACTGATTATACGGAGATACAGCAGACCTTTGACTGATAGCTCTGGAGAGAATAGAGAAAGAGGGGGAGCACACGAATGAATAATGCAGAATCCGCAGCACCTGTACAAGAAGGTGTGATTCGTCCGAGTCCCCGGCGTACAAAGCGTAAAAAAAGCTTCAAACGTACGCTGGTACTGGACCTCATGCTGTTACCAGCCGTAGTCCTGACGTTCATATTCGCGTACATACCTATGGGCGGATTAGTCATTGCTTTTCAGGATTACAAGCCTTGGCTCGGGTTCGCCAAATCATCCTGGATTGGCCTGGAACATTTCCAATTCCTGTTCAGTATGCCGGAGAATGTGCAGGTGATCTGGAACACTTTAATTATTGCGGGAATGAAACTGATTGGAGGTCTGATTGCCCCGCTGGTTTTTGCCCTGCTGCTGAATGAAGTACGGAAGGAAACCTTCAAAAAGAGCATACAAACGTTCGTTTACCTGCCGCACTTTCTGTCATGGGTTATTCTTGGAGGAATACTGCTGGACATGCTGGCAACCAAAGGTATGATCAATCAGTTCCTTGGGGCCGTGTTTGGCCTGGAACCCATCTTCTTCCTCGGAGAAGGTACATGGTTTAGAATTGTTGTGGTCACAAGTGATATCTGGAAAGAATTCGGATTCGGCGCGATTATCTTTCTCGCCTCGCTGGCAGGCATTAATCCATCCCTGTACGAGGCGGCAGAAGTGGATGGAGCGAACCGATGGCAGCAGACGTGGTCCATTACGATTCCAGCTCTGATTCCGATCATGATTGTTGTAGGCACGCTGTCGCTCGGAAATATTTTAAACGGAGGATTCGACCAGATATTCAATCTATACAATCCACTCGTTTACGATAAAGGTGATATCATTGATACCTTCGTGTATCGGGTAGGTCTGATCGATGGGAAGTTTGGATTTTCGGCTGCAGTTGGACTCTTCAAATCGGTTGTCGGATTCGTTCTGATTGTGATCGCATACCGTGCAGCTTATAAATTTGCGAATTACCGTATTTTCTAGAAAGGAGACCTCACGGCATGTATTATAAAACCAAACCTTATAAAGTCTTTACCGTGTTCAATTATACGTTCCTTATACTGCTGTCACTGCTCTGTATTATCCCGTTGATTCACATTCTCGCGGTCTCCTTCAGCGGTAAAGCAGCTGCCAATGCGAATCTGGTTGGACTGTTTCCAGTTGAGTTTACCTTCGATGCTTACGCCAAGACATTAGCGAATGAGAACTTCATCCGTTCCCTATGGGTTGCTGTACAGCGAACCGTGCTGGGTACACTGCTCAGCATGATTGTTGTCATTCTGGCAGCTTATCCGTTATCCCGGGAAAATCGAAGCTTCAAACGTCGTAATATCTATACTTGGTACTTTGTATTTACGATGCTGTTCAGTGGAGGATTAATTCCGTTCTACATTCTTATCCAGAAGCTGAATTTGCTGAATACGATGTGGGTGCTGATATTACCTGGAGCCGTATCCGTCTGGAACATGATTCTGTTACTGAATTTCTTCCGCAATGTGCCGAGAGAGCTGGAGGAGGCCGCCTTCATTGATGGTGCGGGTTACTTCCGAACATTGATCTCTGTATTTCTGCCTGTATCGATGCCGGCCATCGCCACACTATCTCTGTTCTCTATGGTAGGACACTGGAATGCCTGGTTCGATGGATTGATTTTCCTGACCGATCACGAAAAATATCCTCTTGCGACCTTCCTGCAGACCATTATCGTACAGCAGGACTTCAGCAAAGTGTCTGTGCGTCCCGAGGATCTGGAGAACATCTCACAGCGCACGATCAAAGCTGCCCAGATTTTCATTGGCATGGCTCCGATTTTGATTGTGTACCCACTGCTGCAGCGCTTTTTTGTTAAAGGCATTGTACTGGGTGCTGTGAAGGAGTAACACGAATTCAGATTTAGCCAAATATATAACCATATGGGGGAGAGAAAATGTTAAAAACATGGAAAAAGCCGCTTCGCATTCTAATGGCTGCCGCAATGTTATCTGGCGTACTCGCAGCGTGCAGCAATGATTCCACATCCGAAACCAAGTCCGGCGACAGCAGCGAATTTTATTCCGCTCCGTTTGAGAACGGCAAGTATGTTGAACCTGTTACCATCTCTACTGTTTTTCCGATCACCAGCAGTCTGAAGTTTAAAAATGGAGAAAATATTGAAAATAACGTTCACACGAAATGGGCTCATGACACACTTGGAATCGACATCAAGTATTTGTGGACGGTCAGTGAACAAAATAATGCATACCAGACCAAACTTCGTCTCATGCTGACATCGGGTCAGAAAATGCCGGATATTATTTCTTTCCGCGGCAGCCAAACATTAATCAGTGATTTAATCGAATCTGGTCAATTCATCGATGCGGGCGAACTGTTCGATAAATATGCTTCCGATACGTATAAGAAAGCGATGGCCGAAGATCCGAATGTATGGAATCCTTACATCCGTGATGGTAAACGAATGGCAATCCCCATTCTGGAGAACGCTTACAATAATGATCCAGTAATGTACATTCGTGAAGACTGGCTTAAGAAGTTGAACCTGAAGGCACCAACAACATTAGATGAATTAGAAACGGTGATGGATGCCTTCGTCAATCAAGACCCGGACGGAAACGGGAAAAAGGATACCGTCGCTCTCTCTGTAGGGTTCAAAAACAATTTGAACACATGGATGGCAGACTCCGGCTGGATCTTCGGCATGTTTGGAGCGATGCCGAATCAGTGGAATAAAGCAGCCGACGGTACACTTGCATACGGTTCGATCCAGCCCGAGATGAAACCGGCACTGGAGAAGATGAAAGAGTGGATGGAGAAAGGTTACATTGATAAAGAATCAGGGCTGTATGATGAGCCCAAAGCCGCTGAAGCATTTACTGCAGGCAAGTCGGGTATTATCGTTGGTCCTTATTGGATGACAGGCTGGCCGATTCCGGATCTGCAGCAAAATGTGCCGGATGCTGAATATAAAGCATATCCACTTCCGGCTGGTCCTGACGGTAAAATGGGACGCCACGGAACACCAATTAGTACGGGTGCTGTTCTGATTAACAAAGATATGGAACACAAAGACGCTTTCTTTGTGTACCAGAACTATCTGTTTGATCACTGGGCTAATCCGGACAGCACAACGTTCGTACACGGGTTTGCCAAAGGTTATGATTATGATATTGGCCCTGACGGTGAGGTATATAAAGAGCAGCAAAGCGATAAAATTCCGGGCGGCTGGATTGATGCGATCCGTTATTCATTAACCTTTGATGGAGCGATCATTCCTAACCTGATGATGAATACGCTAGCTGACCTTGCGAATGGTAAAGAGCCGACCACTCAATATGAGAAAAACCTGGCGGACCGTATCCCTGAACAGATTAAGGCGGCCAAAATTGTTATTGATCAAAAAGATATTGTAATGCCTCAAATGTTCACGGGGGTTCCGACAAAGACACAGGTTTCCAGAGGCGATATGCTGACCAAGCTGGAAAAAGAAGTATTGAACAAAATCATTTATGGTCAGGCACCGATTGATGAATTTGATACTTTTGCGCAGCAGTACATGTCTTCTGGAGGCAAAGAAATTACGGAAGAAGTCAATACTTGGTATGATACGATAAAATAAAAAAACAAACCGCACTCATGTACAGAGGTAAATGAACCTTCTTGTACATGAAGTGCGGTTTTTTAGTTTGTTTTACGTTAACTTTCTTCACGATACTCCGCTTTACTGCTCCCGGTATTCCTGCGGTGTCATGCCGAATTTATCGCGAAACACCTTGATGAAATATTGGGAGTTGGCATACCCCAGTTTGTCGGAAATTTCATATACTTTATCCTGCGAATGATTCAGCAGGTAGAGAGCAAGGTCCATTTTGACACTTAAAATATACTCACTTAAGCTTATGCCTTGAAATTGTTTAAACAGCTTGGACACATAGACGGGATGTAATGATACATGATCTGCAATCGATTGAAGACTAAGAGAATGCAGATTAGCCGAGACAAACGACTTGATCTGATGAATGACGTCATGCTGTTCATCGAAAGACTGTTCTTCCAGTTTCACTCGTAATCGATCGAGCATGTTTTCAGCCCAATCCGTAAGCTGGGATACCGAACGATAGGGGACACGCGGAATGGCCTCATTTCCAACCAGATCGGATAACAGCGTATGATTTTTATGGGCAATGTAATGATAGGCAGATAACAAAACAATCTGAATCTCGTCCAGTTGTTCTTCGGTTTGCTCAGGCAGCGCACTGTACCCAGCTTTGATGCGGTTCAAGCGCTCTTTGAACATCTCCCATTGTCCTGTTTCCAGCAGATGATTAAAGGTTGGCGGTTCATACAAAATATGCAGTGAACGTATAGAGACAGAGCGGTAACTTTCCTCAAGGGAGAGGAAGTATCCGGTACCATTGCCTACTTGCTTTTTAAGGGCCGATATGGCCTGCTCGTACATATCACGGATATCACACTGGAGTGTGCCCTTATAGCTCAGGATGACCGAAATGCCTCCTTTCAGATATTCGTTGACATTATGGTGCAGCTGCAGCGAAAGATGTATAAGATCCTGAATTTGCTTCACGGACTGCTCGCTGTGATTCCTCTCTGTTGAAGCATTGGATTCATCGACTCCAGCTTCAACAGGCTTTAATATGAAGACCAGATAATCGTAATGATCCCTGCAGTGCCAGGTATGAAAAGCCGTATTAAATAACTCACAGGCAATATTGGTCACTGCATATTCAAACAACTGCAGGTTGCTCGTTGTATGCCGCGTAAACTGTTCTTCCAGCCGAACCAGGACGAGCTGCACCTCATCTTCCGCATGGAAGGGTAGATGATAGCGGCCCAGTTTGTCGTTAAGAACCTCTACAGTACAACGATTCCCCTGCAGCAAGTGATTGAGCAGCTTGTCTTTGAGTGAGGGAAGATGTTCGCGAAATGAGTTCATCGCCTGTTCATAGGACAGGGCCCTGCGGATTTGCTCTTCAATGGACAGTACGGTTTTTTCCAGACAGGAGGCCAGTTTTTCGACATCCAGCGGTTTCAATAGATACTCGACAACACCGTATTTCGTCGCTTCTTTGGCATACTCAAACTCGGCATAACCAGTAAGCAAAATGCAGGGCAGGTTGGGTTTTACCGCCTTGATCTGCCGGATTAGTTCAAGTCCGTTCATGACAGGCATTGAAATATCGGTGATCACAATGTCTACCGTTTGTTCCTCCAGAATGGATAATGCCTGCATGCCGGAGTATGCTTTGTGAATATGCTCAATACGATACTGATCCCATGGAAATGAGATCTCCAGATCGTCAATTACATAGGATTCGTCGTCAACTAACAGAATCTGATGCATCTGCAATATCCTCCTTATGTATAGTAATGATACATATCGTTCCTTCATATAAGCTGGACTCTATCGAGAGCCCTGACCGTTTGCCGTAGGTGAGCTTCAATCGCTGATTCACATTTCGGACTCCTGTTCCAATCTGTTCTTCCGGACGGGTTATTTCATCCATATGTTGGCTGATAAGTGCAAGCCGTTCTGCAGGCATGCCTACGCCATTATCTGCAACTGTAATACGTATGAACTCTTGATCCTGCTCTGCACGAATCGTAATTTTCCCGGGACCCATCGAGGGTTCTATCCCGTGTTTGACACCATTCTCAACGAGCGGTTGCAGGATCATACGAGGGATCCGTATGGATAGAAGCTGTTTGGGCACATGAATCTCACAGGTAATACTTTTTTTTCGCATATGTATGATGGACATGTAATGATTCACAAACCGAAGTTCTTCACCCAGCGAAGAATCCATATCTTCAATACGGTGAATGTAGCGGCAATAGGCAGCCAGCTCCAGGGTCATGGCGGTTACAGATTCATAGTCTTTTACACTGGATTTGCTCTGAATATAGTTCAGGCAGTTGTATAGAAAATGTGGATTGATCTGGGCCTGGTACTGCTTCAACCTGGCCTCTTTGACCGAAAGTTCTCCAAGCAGCACCTGCTCTATTAACGTTTGGGTATTCTCGGCCATCCGGTTAAATGACCGGCCTAATATTCGAAATTCAAGAGTCTGTGTTTCATCCACACGGCTGGAGAAATCTCCCCGGTCAAAACGATCAATCGCTTTGCGCAGACGGATAATCGGTTGTTGGATCTGATTCCGCAGCGCCAGCGTGTACAGCAGAGAGAGCAGGAGCAGCGCTGCAAGGGCCAGCACAAACAACGTATTGTTACGTGAGATGGACTGCTGCAGCTGATTGGTGAGATGGTAATCAATAAAGTACAAATCGAGAATACTTGCTTTCATATAACTGATGAAATAATTCTGATCCTGAAATGCGATTTCGAAGAAACCGCTATCATCTCTGATCTGCGGAATAACCTGTGTGTCAGCTTCGGCAAGTTGTGAGGAGCCCGCTCCCCGAATGGCTGTTTTAAAATGCGAATCATACAGCATCGGTGTCCCGGAAGTATATTCAGACATCATTTTCTGCAGCACTTCGAGTGATATCCGGATCTCAATGTACATCGGTCCTCGATGTCCCTTGGTAAGATGCGAATAATACCCCGTACCATCCTTTTTCATATGTAATATCCATTTATCCAGCGGATCTTCGGACATGGCGAACGGCTGAAATGAAAAATCACGATCCGAAGATACGGTAGCTTTCTCATCCGGATAATACAGAATGATCGTATTGTTCCATGCGGTGGAGGCACTGTTAAGAGCCAGTTTCTCCATCAGCTCCAGTTTGGCTTTGTATTTAGCAAAATCATTCCCGTAAGTGAGGGCATACGTATACCCTCTAACCGACTGATCCTCGGATAATGTCAGCGCATTCATTAATACCTGCTCAAATTGATTAGACAGCTGGGAAGACATGAAGCGTACTTCGCCCAGTTTATTCTTCTGCAGCTCACGCTGAATTTCGTCTACGTTTAATCGATAGATCAACCAGAAGATCAGGATAATCAGTACAAACATCAAAATCAGACCAAGCGCCAGCTTCTGGAAAATAGAGGCATTTTCTTTTGAAAACGTTTCCTTCAACATGTCATTTCCCCCTGTGCTGCAAAGAACCATAATCCCCATGCTTTATTTTACAGTATACAAACGATCTGCACTTTAGTGGTACATAAATTTTATTAAAGAGGTATAATTAGGGATTATACGATATGATTGGATGATGAATTCATGTTGAACGATCAAAAGCTTCAAATATGGATACAAAGAACGGTTAAGAAATGGATAGATCCTGCAGCAGAAGTTGTACGTATTGAAGCAGCTCCAATCCATACAGGCACGCAGGCCATTGAATTAATGCGCCACCGTGTACTCATTAATAAATGTGGCGAAACATCGGCGGTATCACTCGTTACCAAATATGCTTCCAAAATCGAACAACAGGTGCTGATATGGCTTTATGCTCAAAAAGCTAACGTGCCTTTTTGTTTATCACCTGGTTTTGATGGCTCGGAAGTTGATGGGAGGTCACTTATCTGTATACAGGATGTTGATTATGAAACGGATTATAACAGCATAAACATCAGTCTGCTTCAGGAAAATGAGATGAAGGCTTTGGCGCACATTCACATCTCCAATCATGATCAAAAAAGCCAGCTCTCATGGTTACCTGATGCTGATATCTTCCATATCGAAAAAATGATCTGCGAGCGATGGAGGCCGCAGTGGGAAGAAGCTAAGAAAAACGCGGAATTCATAGAGGTCTTTGGGGGATACATACCTGCAGTAGAGGCTGCGGCTGGTACGATTCTGCAGGACATCCCATCTGTAATACATGATGAGCGCAGCCAAACTTTAATTCATAACGACCTTAATCCAGGCAACGTTCTGGTTCACAACAATACCGAAGTCATCTTTATCGATTGGGAAGAAGCAAAATACGGCTCTTTGTTTCTAGATATTCCCCTACGCTGTCGTACCCCGGAACAATTGAAGAAATATCGGGAGCTGCTGGCTGCCAAAGGCATAATCTTTTCAGATGAGTATTTTAATAAGATGTATACCATCGCCTCCCGCTACCTGGGACTGAGGTATATGAGTTGGAATCTGGGAGCTTGGACTATTCATGATCACGCGAGAGATGATCTTCAGAGGTATATGGACATGGTGGTGGGATGAGGGGAGCACTGGAGGAGATAGCGTATTCCAAATGTACATGTGAATAAGAGGTGGGAAATAGCTGTGAAAAATAGAAATATAACAGGCATTGTAGTCGCTGTGATCTATTGTATTGTTCTTTATATGATTTTGACGGACGCTCCCCAAGGTGAATCTCCGAATAACCCATTCTGGGTCTATTCCTTGCTGCCCCTTGGAGCTCTAGTAATCACGTTTCTTTTTGATCATGTGATTAAATTTGATATCTTCAGAAAAAAGAAATAATAGACATATCCAAATTACAATTAACCTTTGTTTTCGAGGAACAAGCTCCACAAAAAATACTAAGAAGCGGGACATTCATCTTACGGTGCCCACTTCTTTTTTTATTGCGCATTGTGCCAAAAAAATTGATAATTCACATGGGTGCCGGCTAAGAATGATCATCGGCTTTCATTTCGATTACCCTTAATTGCTTACAAGCGCCGGGTCGGCGGGCATGATGCCAGGAGTTGATTCCCTAATAATAGGCGTAGTTGCGATATGCGAAACCTGGTAAGGCTGCGCGGGGTTATCAATTCGGGATAAAAGCATTTCAGCCGCCTTGATGCCCATCTCGCTGCTGTAGATATGAACTGTCGTCAGCGGAGGCTCAATAATTCTGGATTCTGGTGCATTATCGAAGCCGCATATTACAAGATGCTGCGGAACCGTCACCTGCCGCGATCGAAAAGCCCTGATCAGCTCGACGGCAATGAAGTCATTGGCGCATATATAGGCGGAAGGAAGCGACTCCAGCGCAGATACTCGTTCCATCATCCAACCAGGCTTTGAAAAGAAGAGCTTATCATCATCTGTAATGCAGTGGGCCGGATCAACCTGCAGTCCTGATTCCAGCATAGCCCGGTGATATCCCACCCATCGTTCATTGAAGCTTTTGCAGTGATTGTAATCCCCGACGAATCCGATACTTTTGCATCCGCTGTCAATTAACTTTTTGGTTAACTGATAAGTGCTGTGTTCGTTCTCCATCAGTAACAGGTCCGCATGAAAATCCGGATAACAAATGTTCGCGGCACAATCGATAAAGATCGTAGGAATGCCAAGATCGGTAATCAGACGAGTGTATTCCAGATCAAATAACTCGATGCAGATGATACCGTCCACTTTAGCAGCATCAAAATTGTTGGGCAGTGCCAGGTCACTCTGATCGACTTCACGAACGATATGGATGGACAGGTTATACCCCTCCGAACTGATTCTTTTCTCCAAGCCGCTGATTAATAATGATCCAAAATGAGATGTATTAGGCAGATTCTCCGTCAGCAGGGCAATATTGCCGGGCGTTTTGCCGAGGACCTGTTCGCTTTCCACGTATGCAAATTGTTTATATTTTAACTCAATCGCCTTTTTAATGACCCGATTTCGTGTCTCTTCTGGAATGTTTCCGCTATCATTAAGTGCTTTGGAAGCTGTATTTCTGGAGATGCCCAAAGCATCCGCGATATCCTGTATCGTCACTTTCTCTTTTGCCATGTCCTATCTCACCTCTAATGGTCAATTCATCATCTCAATAGTACTCTAATCCAATGTATAGTATTTTGAGGCAAATAGCAATTGGTTATTTACAAATGCACAAATTATATATTTGTTTGTAAACTCTCGTTTCATCATTTTCTATGATTCTTTAACCGACTGCGATACCAATACACTCGGCAAAATATCAATCAATATCAAGGTTAATCACCTTATTCAACAAGGCTTTACGGTTTATTCATTACATCTAATGCGCAATAAATGAGGTTATAAACAGATTATTGGGACTGAAATAAACAAACAAATGCACAAATATTTTTTTACATTTCGTATTGACTAAACGGGTCTTTAGTTGTTAGATTGTAAAGTATAAAAATTGCAATTGTAAAGTTTGTAAGCCCTTACGATGAGCAATTGTACATTTCATCACGAACGGAGGTCATGTATTGGATAATACAGCAAATACGAATAAGAGGATGGTTAAAGGCCTCAAAGAGAGAAACTCTGTATTTCAAGCGCTGCAGCAGTGGAAGAAGAATTATTTTTTGTATCTATTGCTTGCTCCGGCTCTCATCCTGACTTTGATCTTTAAATACATTCCGATGTATGGCGCAATCATCGCTTTCAAGGATTTCAGTCCAATCAGGGGAATCATGGGTAGTGAGTGGGTGGGCTTGAAACATTTCGAGAAGTTTTTGGCTTCACCCAATTTCGATGTCATTTTGATGAATACGCTTAAACTCAGCTTTTTGGGATTAATCTTCAGTTTCCCCGTGCCTATTCTGCTGGCTCTCATGCTGAATCAGGTGCGAAAAGCTGCCGTGAAGAAGAACATTCAATTGTTTCTGTACGCGCCCAATTTCATATCCGTTGTCGTGGTTGTGGGTATGTTATTTATCTTTTTATCGCCGACAGGTCCCATTAATCAATTAACGACATGGATTACGGGGCAGCCGATCATGTTTATGTCCGAACCGGAGTATTTCCGCTGGATTTATATTTTGTCCGATATCTGGACGGGGGCGGGCTGGGCTTCGATTATATATGTTGCAGCACTAGCCAATGTTGACCCAGAGCTTCACAATGCGGCCAATCTGGATGGTGCCAATCTTCTTCAGCGCATTCGCCACATCGATCTTCCGACGATTCGTCCGATTATGGCCATCGTATTTATCCTTGCGGCGGGCGGAATTATGTCCATCGGATTCGAGAAAGCGTATCTCATGCAAACATCCATGAATCTGCCATCCTCTGAAATTATTGCTACCTACGTATACAAGGTGGGATTGCAATCCGGTGATTACGCCTATTCTGCCGCCGTTGGACTATTCAACTCCATCATTAATGTCATTCTGCTTGTTACCGTCAATCTGATCGTGAAGAAATTAAACGAAGGCGAAGGCCTTTATTAGAAAGGAGTGCTGCGCATGACTATTAAACCGACAGGGCTGGATCGTCTGATCCTCGCACTGAATGCCATTTTTCTCACGTGTGCCGTACTGGTTGTCGTGGTTCCTCTCATTTATATCGTGATCGCTTCTTTTATGGACCCGACAGTTCTGCTGAACCAAGGCTTGTCCTTTAACGTATCCGATTGGAGTTTGGACGGCTATCAGATGATTTTATCCAATCCGGCCATGATTCGAGGCTTCGCCAACGCGGTCCTGTACTCCGTATCGTTTGCCTTCGTGACCGTGGCAGTTTCAATCTGTGCAGGTTATGCGTTATCCGAGGAAAGGCTTGCAGGGAGAAAATTCTTCATGATTCTATTTATCATCACGATGTTCTTCGGCGGCGGCCTCATTCCTACCTATCTGCTCGTACGCAATCTCGGGATGCTGGATACGGTATGGGCAATCATTATTCCCGGAGCGGTTAACGTATGGAACATTATTTTATCGCGAACTTTTTTCAAAGGTATTCCCAGAGAACTTAAAGAAGCTGCGAACGTGGACGGTGCTTCGGATATGAAGATTTTCTTCCAGATTGTTATTCCGTTATCCAAACCAATCATATTTGTGCTCGCCTTGTATGCATTCGTCGGGCAGTGGAACTCATACTTCGATGCCATGATATATCTGGACAATCCGAATCTGCATCCGCTGCAGCTCGTGCTGCGTTCGATTCTGATCCAGAATCAGGCTGCACCAGGCATGATCAGTGATCAGCTTGCCATGGCAGAACTCAAACGGCTATCGGAGATGATCAAGTACGCTGCAATTGTCATTTCAAGTCTGCCGCTGATTATTATGTATCCGTTCTTTCAGAAGTATTTCGAAAAGGGTGTCATGGTAGGTTCACTCAAATAGTGAACAGCCTGAGATATCGCAAGCCAGATCCAATCCTATAACGTGGAGGTCACATCATGAAAAAAATGAAAAAGTCCAAAAAAGCCGTTACAGCCCTGTCCGTTTCCATGCTGTCTGCTGCACTGCTGCTCTCGGCTTGTGGTGGGGGCGGGGGCGGTGCTGCAAGTGAAGCCCAGTCTCCCGATGGGAAAGTGACGCTGAATTTTATAACGCAGAGTTCACCGCTGGCTCCGGCCGATCCGAACGAGAAACTCATCAACAAGAGACTTGAGGAAAAGACCAATGTGCATATCAACTGGAAAAATTATACGAGCGATGTGTTTGCCGAGAAAAGAAATCTGGCGGTAGCCAGCGGCGATTTGCCTGATGCCATTTTTGACGCGGGTTACGGGGATTATGACCTCCTGAAACTGGCTAAAGACGGAGCTATCATTCCACTTGAAGACCTGATTGATCAATATATGCCCCATTTGCAAAAGGTACTTCAGGAAGCTCCGGAATACAGAAGCATGATCACAGCACCGGATGGACATATTTACTCTTTTCCTTGGATCGAAGAACTGGGAAGCGGCAAGCAGCGGATCCAAGCGGTGGATAATTTGCCTTGGATCAATGTAGAGTGGCTGAACAAGCTTGGGCTGAAGATGCCAACGACCACAGAAGAATTAAAAAAGGTACTTATCGCATTCAAAACGCAGGACCCGAATGGGAACGGGAAGGCAGACGAAATTCCATTATCCTTTATTAACAAACCTGGTGGTGAAGACCTGACTTTTCTTTTTGCTGCATTTGGACTTGGCGAGAACTGGGACCATACGGTAGTGACTGACGATGGAAAGGTGGTCTTTACGGCAGCGGATAAGGGCTACAAGGAGGCCGTGAAATTTATCCACGAGCTTGTCCAGGAAGGTCTTGTCGATGTGGAAGCCTATCAGCAGGATTGGAATACCTATCTGGCCAAAGGAAAGGACCATAAGTACGGTATGTATTTCACTTGGGATAAAGCCAACATTACAGGAATGAACGATACGTATGATGTTTTGCCGCCGCTTGCCGGTCCTGATGGAATAAAAAATGTTACAAGAACGAATGGAATCGGACTTGATAGAGGGCGTATGGTCATCACGAGCAGCAATAAAAATCTGGAATCCACAGCAAAGTGGGTGGACCAGCTGTACGAACCAATCCAATCCATTCAAAATAACTGGGGGACGTACGGAGACAAGACACAGCAGAACATTTTTGAACTGGATGAAGACAAAGGCATGCTGAAACATCTGCCGCTCGAAGGCGCTGCCCCGGTCGAACTGAGACAAAAAACCAGCATTGCAGGACCGCTGGCGATTCTCGACAGTTATTACGGCAAATACACAACCAAACCGGAAGATGCTGCATGGCGCATGGAACTTCTGGATCGAGTTATGGTTCCGCATATGAAAGCAGATAACGTCTACCCAAGCGTCTTCTTCTCCATTGATGAGCTCGACCGTCTGTCTACCATTGAGACTGACCTGTTCGCCTATGTACTGCGCATGCGTACGGAATGGTACCAAAACGGAAAGATCGAGCAGGAGTGGGATGCCTATCTGAAAGAGCTGGATCGTCTTGGACTGCAGGAATGGCTTCAAATTAAACAGGCAGGATATGACCGCAATAATCAATAACACCCAATAAACGAATCGAACACGGGGAATTTGCTGTAGACAGACCATCTGTTTTGATATCAAGTCCCCGCATACCGTTCGATCAGAGGAGAGAAACCACATGTCTACGATCTCAACAACCGATTACCGCAGTGTCTATCATTTCTCACCAAAAGAAAAGTGGATGAATGATCCCAACGGGATGGTGTATTTCCAAGGCGAGTACCACTTGTTCTATCAATATCATCCGTATGGTAACACTTGGGGCCCCATGCATTGGGGACACGCTGTGACCAAGGATCTGTATACCTGGGAAGAGCTTCCTGTAGCTCTGGCGCCGGATGAGCATGGCATGATCTTTTCGGGCAGTGCTGTGGTGGATTGGAACAATACGTCCGGTTTCTTTGACGAGGAGCCGGGCCTGGTCGCCATTTTCACTCATCATATGGAAGTGCCAAACGATCAGCCAGTGCAGCGGCAGAGCATCGCGTACAGCAAGGACAAGGGCCGGACATGGAACAAATACGAGGGAAATCCGGTACTGCAGCATGAAGCGTTCATAGATTTTCGCGATCCGAAGGTGTTCTGGCATGAACAGACCAAGGCGTGGGTCATGATTATTGCCTGCGGTCAGACCGTATGTCTGTACCGCTCACCCAATCTGAAGGATTGGACTTTTGCGAGTGAATTTGGTGCAGGGATTGGTTCACACGACGGTGTGTGGGAGTGTCCTGACCTTTTCCCACTGGCAGTGGATGAGGACAAACAGCAGGAAAAATGGGTCATGCTGGTCAGCATTGGTGCTGATCCAGCGTTCAAGGAAGGGTCCCGGACGCAATATTTTATCGGGAATTTCAATGGCTCGACTTTTGCCCCCGATGAAGATTCCCTCACTGTGCGCTGGCTTGACCACGGCCGTGACAACTATGCGGGAGTCAGTTGGTCCGACATTCCGGCAGAAGACGGCAGGCGGCTGTTTATGGGATGGATGAGCAATTGGATGTACGCCAATCAAACGCCTACCGAAGGTTACCGCGGCGTCATGACCATTCCTAGGGAACTGCGCCTGGAAACGATAAATGAGAAGATTACATTAGTACAGTGTCCCGCTCGTGAACTGGAGCAAGCCCGAACGCCAAAGCTGTCTCTGTACAATGTGAATGCAAAAGAGGCGCAGGCTTATCTCGGCACACTTGAATTAGAGAGTTATGAAGTGGATGCTATATGGGCTTCGGAGCAGCCTGTTGAATTTATATTGAGATGTAGTGAAAAGGAGCAAACGGTCATTGGTCTGGACGCCAGCAAACAAGTGGTTTACGTTGATCGCAGCCAGTCAGGTATCGCCGATTTCCACGAACATTTTCAAGGACGTCATACAGCAAACATTCAACCACGGAATCGAGAGCAGCACCTGCGTATTTATGTGGACGCTTCATCGGTCGAGGTATTCGCCAATGATGGTCAGGCCGTCATTACCGACCTGATCTATCCGGCTGCGGAGGCGAAAGGAATTTCAATGGCTTGCGTTCATGATGACCTAATCTTCTCATCTCTCCAAATCTACGAATTGTGTGGAGGAAGGTAGATCATGCGTATAGGTGCGATTGAAGCCGGCGGAACCAAATTTGTATGCGGAATAGGGAATACACAAGGGCACATAGAAGATTGGTGCAGTTTCCCAACAGAACACCCAGAGATCACACTCGTTAAGGTTATCGAATATTTTCGAGGTCAAGGAGTGGCTGCGATCGGCATTGGTTCTTTCGGCCCGATCGATCTGCAGGAGGCAAGCCCAATGCACCCGAACAGCTGCAAAATATCGATCAATATATCGTTCCGCCAGGTTTGGTGCAGCATGCAGGCTTATACGGCGCACTTGCTCTAGGCATCGAAGCATTGGACCATACTGAACAAAATTAAAAACGCGAGGCCGTTAATGCTAAGAGGGATTAACGGTTCTTTGTCCTGCATTGATGATATGAATCAAGAACGATTTAACTTTGGGAAATTCAGGATGATAAACAGGATGGGTCTTAGTATAATAGGTACAGACGGATTTGGAGGAGGTGGTTGTATGAGCGAGAGCGATATTAGCGATATTAGTGCCGCAATCTTGATTTTCAAACTAGAAATGAAAGGGAGATGCTCTCATGAGTTACAACCCCGAAATTCCAAGAAACCGATACGACAATTATGGTGATCACGAATGGACACGTCTTGAAAAAGATGGACAAGGCGAACTCCTATATCAGGTCCACCTGGACATTTTGAAGCGTTATGTTAAATCTGCGGACAGAGTTCTAGAGATTGGTGCGGGATCAGGAAGATATACTAAAGATCTTGCAGTCATGTGTGCTGAATTAACCGCTGCTGACTTATCCAGTCATCAGATCGAATTTAACAAATCCAAAATGCGCGAGCTATCCCTTATTCACAGAATCAAGGCATACCATGTTTTGGATGTGCTGGACATGAGTGTTTTTGAGGATTCTTCATTCGACTGCATTGTATGTATAGGCGGTGTAATCAATTATCTTCTCGACAAAGAGAAGGATGGAATTCAAGAAATGTTAAGAGTTCTCAAACCGAATGGCACATTAATTGTGGGTTCCATGAGCTTCATCGGTGCTTCACTGTACTATCTTGACGGCATCCGATATGAAAAAAAACAGTTCGGTCTTGAAGCTTCAAGGTGGATTATGGATACAGGTGTACAGGATGAGGAGCATTATCCCGTTCCGAGCAAACATTACATTCATATGATGAGAAGCAGTGAACTGGACGCTTTATTTGCTGCGTTCCCGGTTAGTGTTCAAGAGAGAAGCTCTGCCGGATTATACACACAAGCGGGAGATGCTGCTTTGGAGAATGCCCGAAGGGATCGAGAATTTTGGAAGCTGATTGTTGAAAAAGAAATCGAGTTCACCAAATTACCCGGCACTCTTGATGCTGGCATGAATATCATTTATGTTGTACAAAAGCTGTAAGTGATGCTGGTTCAGCACTGCTTAAGCAAGAAGCTTGTCTGTGAAAATAAGCAGGAGACACCTGTTGAATCAGGACCACCCGTTGGACGGGTGGTCCTGATTTTATTCCTAGATATAACAAGGTATATTAACTATCCGTATCGAATACCAGTAAAGTGATTGTCTTATTTCCCAAGATCGACTATCTGGTCTGGGTTTCTGCAGCGCATGCAGCTTCTCAGCACGAAGTAAGACGATTCACATTATAAAGGGATGTTTCTGGTCTGATTATCCTTTTATGAAAAAATGCGAAGGGATGGATCTATATGAAAACTAAACTACTATTGAATATGAATACAAACGAATTGCAAAAATCGAAATGGTGCGAAAGCGAGGAACGAATAAATGAAATTGGTATTACAGGATTTAAGGAAGAGTTTTGGTGAGAAAAAGGTATTAACCGATATAAATTTTCAATTTGAAAAAGGCAAGATTTACGGACTGCTTGGGCGAAATGGCGCCGGCAAAACAACATTATTTAATTGTTTGGGTGGCGAAATTCCAGCGGATCACGGCATGATGAAACTGGTCAGCGAATCGACATCACGTAATTTAGAGATGGATGATGTGGGATACGTATATTCGCTGCCGATGTTACCGGAGTTTCTGACGGGATATGAGTTTGTGCGTTTTTTCACTGAAGTTAATGCAGATGTAATCGAAGGGCGAGGCAGCGATATGGAAGCCTTATTTGATATGATGCATATTGCGCAGGATGACCGGCATAAACTCATCAAGCATTATTCGCACGGCATGAAAAATAAAATTCAAATGCTGCTGTTTTTACTCATCAAACCTGCTGTGATCCTGCTGGACGAACCTATGACTTCCTTTGACGTCATCGTTGCCAGCGAGATGAAACAACTGCTGCGTAATTTGAAAAAGGATCATATTCTCATTTTTTCGACCCATATCCTACAATTGGCAGCGGATTTGTGTGATGAGTTAATACTTTTAAATCACGGGAATTTGACTCGGATTTCATCTGAAATTCTCACTGAGCCCGACTTTGAAGAACAGATTATCGAGTTATTGCGCAGGGAAAGCGAACTTGATACCGGGAAGGAGAATGCCGATGCAGGGAATCTTTAATACGATCTCTCGTATGCGGCAGCTGCAGGTGATTACGCGGGTCAACCGTTTCATATATTTCATGCAAAGGATACCAGCCTTAGGCACGCTAATTCATGATCAAACGTATGCTGCTTTCCGGACGAAACGCACATTAGGTGCAGCAGCAGTCATTGTCATGTTTGGCGCTGGTGTGCTAGAAAGCTTGCTCTACTTCTGCGGTTTACTTGCGCTGCCCATATTTTTATGGACAGAAGAGCAGCATACCGGGCGATTCGCACTTCTTCTTCATATGTATTTTTGCATTAGTGGGGTAATGGGAGGCGTAACTAGTGCAAAAGTGTTGGAGTCAAGCAAAATGAAGTACACTGCTGTTCGACTTATGCGAATCGTTCCAACCCGATTTATGCGGGCGGTGCTGTTCCACCGCTATACCACATTTTTCTTGTATCAGGGGATTGCTTTTATCCTGATATGCGTATTTTTTAACTTTTCAATTCTTCATGCTTTACTTGCGGTGGCCACCATGACGTTATGGCGAGTACTGTGCGAGTTTTTTCATTTGGCTGTATTTCAACGGAAGGGCATTATTCTTGTACAGAAAACATGGCTTATGAGTTTGGTCATGCTGCTTACACTGACTGCTGCTTATCTTCCCTTAACCCCCTGGAGCATTCCTTTGGTTGGAGCTGTAATATTGGAGCAGCGATGGCTGGCTGTATTGATCTTGTTCTGCGGGACTGTCGCTGGCTATGTCTTGTTCAAACATACGGATTATGCAGCCGCAGTGCGCGCGGTAACAAACTATGCTGATCCATTGTTAAACCCAGAAATTATGATAGCTGATCTTCAACGAAAAATGATCCAGTCCAATGACAACGATCTGAGCGGACCTTCCTCTCTTCAACTTCAAGTCAGTGAACGGGCATCGTTAGACAAAAAGGGATATGAACAAATGCACGAGTTGTTCGTTAAAAGACACAATAATCTCTTGCGAGCACCGTTCCGCAGACGTTTAATCGCGATTATGATCATTGGTTTGCTGCTGTCGATCTCGACACTAATGTTCAAAGATCATCTTTCGCTGGATTCAATGGAAAGGTTCATTCCTTTATTAGTTCTGGCTATGTTGAATCTAACGGTAGGCAGCCAAATCTGTAAGATATTATTCTTCCATTGCGACATGCCGCTTATGCGCTATGGATTTTATCGCAAGAATGCGAAACAGCATTTCCTTTTGAGATTGAGAAGTGTATTCAGCATGAATCTAAAATTAGGGTTGTGTTTCGCATCTGTAATAAGTGTGTCTATACTCATATTAACTGAGGGACGGAATATAGATTCACTTCTTGCTATCTGGATTTTGATTATTACGCTGGCGGTTTTCTTTTCTCTGCATCATCTATTATTGTACTATGTGCTTCAGCCCTACACGGCGGAGTTGGAAACCAGCAATCCTCTTTTTACTATCGCGAATAGTCTGATCTCATTAAGCATGGTTATAGCGATATTCGTAGGACCTGCACTCTGGGTATTCACTGCTGCTCTGGCTGTATTGACTGCAGCCTATTTCTTTAGTGCTGCACCTCTTATAAGCAAATATGCTCCAAACCATTTTAGAGTAAAATGAGGGAATCATGCTGGATCAGCGATCTTTGTAGAATGATGTTCGTCTGAACGGATTATAGGTATCCTCCCTTTTTGAAAAGAAGGGAGGATTTTATACGTTTATGTATGGAGGGGTCCTTTTGAAAATTAAACAGGTATTTGAATATGATATGAATGGCGAATTGGAAACAGCGCTGCAGGATTTATTAACCAACTGTTTTCCACAGATCTACCCGGAAGACAGAATTTATTTTAAACAACTGCCTCATTTTAGATTTCTTGCATTCAATGAAGAAAATCAGCTTGTCGGCCAGGTTGGTTTAGATTACAGAGTGATGAATCTAGATGGAGAACCCGTAAAAGTACTAGGTGTCATTGATTTATGTGTTTCACCAAACTCTCGGTCTGAAGGAATAGGTAGTTCATTATTATCAGAAGTTGATCAATTCTCTCAAGGAAGGGATGTTGATTTCATACTATTGTTTGCAGATGATAAGACTTTGTATAAGAAAAAGGGGTATACATCCGTAGAAAACAAGTGTACTTGGTTAAAAGTGGATAACGAATCGCACATTTCAAAAGGAGTCGGCTGCGAATCCCTAAAAGAATTAATGGTAAAGAATGTTGGTAAGAAACAATGGGGACAAGGTAATTTAGATTTATTAGGTTATTTATATTGAGCTGAAATGTTCAAAAATCAACGCCCCTTGTGTTAATTCTAGATAAGGTCATAATCCATTATATCGCAAACATTACATTTGACATGAGAGAGGCGAATGCGATGCTCGAACTGGAGTTTAGGACGATAAAGAAGTGGGATGAAGTTTTATGGGCACAAATAGAGCGGATCTATCATGAGGCTTTTCCAAGCGGTGCCAAGACAAAAGTGATTCTGCGCAGCATGCTCGAAAGGCAGATCGGCTGCTTACACATCGGCGTGCATCATGGAGGAGCTGTTGCGATGGCTGTTACTGGGCTGGGAGGCAAAGATAAGGACCGCATGATGATGATTGATTATCTCGCGGTTGAGCAGAAACTACGCGGATCAGGTATAGGGACCTGGATGCTGGAACAGCTCAAAGCCTGGGCGTTAAGGGAGCACGGGATAACAGGCGTGATTATCGAGGTGGAGTCCGGGTCAACGGATGCTCATCAGGAACGTATTCAGTTCTGGCAGCGCAGCGGGTTTATCCTGACCTCTTATGTTCATCAATACAGAATGGTGCCAGAGCCGTATCAGGCCATGATGCTGCCGCTGGATGGAAGTGCATATGTGCGTGATGATGGCGAAGCGCTGTTTCGTTATATCAATGCTTTTCATAAGATTGCCTACCGAAAAAGTTAGATATCCATTTCGGCAGCGACAGGAGTTTGCAATTCAAGTCTTCACTCTGGTGGCAAAAATCTTTAACAATGATTATTGGTAGGTTATAATACAATCAACAGATGCATTATCCAACAATAAAGTGAAATACAGAGAAATGACAAGAATTTAAAAAATAGAATTATTGACCTCAGGGTGGTTATATGATCTGAGGTTTTTTATTATTATGGGGGAACAATATGGACTACGACTCACGAAAGAAAGCTTTGTTTGAAACAAAACGATTCCGGAACGAGACCACAGCAGCGGGATGTCGTCATACCGTTGCGCTTAAATCTGACGGGACAGTAGCAGCTGTAGGTGATAACAAATGCGGTCAATGTGAGGTAAGCGATTGGTCCCATATCATATCGGTTGCTGCCGGTAATGTGCATATGGCTGCGAACACGGGGAATGCGCATACCGTTGGCCTGAAATCGAATGGTACTGTATTAGCCGCAGGTTGGAATAAACATGACCAATGCAATGTGAGCGAATGGCGCGATGTTGTGGCAGTTGCAGCAGGCTGGTGTCGTACAGTTGGTGTTAAATCAGATGGCACGGTGGTCGCTGTAGGGCGAAACAATGAAGGCGAATGTAACGTGAGCAGCTGGCATGATGTTACTGCAGTCGCGACGGGTGACTGGCATACCGTCGGACTGAAATCAGACGGGACAGTAACGGCAGCCGGTAACAATAAATATAACCAATGCAGCGTAAGCGGCTGGAGCGACATGTTGGCTGTGGCGGCGGGGTATCTTCATACTGTTGGGCTGAGATCGGATGGCACGGTAATAGCTGTCGGTAGAAACAAGGATGGTGTGTGTGACGTAAACAGCTGGCACGATATAGTGGCCGTTGCAGCGGGGAGTTATCATACCGTTGGTCTTAAGTCTGACGGTACAGTGGTTGCGGCAGGTTCGAATAAGTATCATCAATGCGATGTAAGCGGATGGCACGGAATCAGGGCTGTGTCGGCAGGATGTGCTCATACGATTGGCTTGAAATCGGATGGCTCGGTGGTTGCGGTGGGTAACAATGATTATGAACAATGCAACGTGAGTGGATGGAGCAGCATCCAGCAATATACTACCCTAATGAAAAAGCACAACTAAAATCATATTACTGCATTCATAATAAAATGAAGTGAGTGTAGTGCTCAGAACTTACACGCAGTCATCAAAAAAAATGGTACCCGCTTTCACGCGGGTACCATTTTTATAAGGATCAATTATGCATTACCTGCCGGAAATGTCGTGCTGCAGGTTTTCATGTTCCTCCAGCAGTCGTTTCAGCTTTTGGCGCTGCCGTTTTTCCTTCTGACGGCGCTCTCTGTCCTCGGCCTGTAGAGCCCTAAGCAAGGAGACACACATACCGATTAGAACAACCGCAAAAGGCAGTGCCGCCACAATAGAGGCCGTTTGAAGGCCATTCAATCCGCCGCTGATCAGCAGTACGACCGCGATAGAAGACTGCAGAATTCCCCAGGTTAATTTCACTCTTGCACTCGGGTCCAGTTTTCCATCTGTAGTCAGCATACCCAGCACAAAGGTAGCCGAATCAGCCGATGTAATAAAGAAGATCATAATCAGGAGTGTAGTGACGAACGATATGATCGTACCCAAAGGCAGCTGGTCCAACATCAGGAATAGAGCACTTGTCGTATCTTCCTTAACGGCCTCCGCCAGATGGGCCGCATTGAACAATTCCATGTGAAGTCCTGTCCCGCCAAAGACAGAGAACCACACAAACCCGAAGAAGCTTGGAATCACCATGACGTAAATGACGAACTCTTTTATCGATCTTCCTCTGGATACCCTTGCGATAAAAGTTCCAACAAAGGGAGCCCACGCGATCCACCATGCCCAATAAAATAACGTCCACGCTCCGATCCAGGTTTCTCTTGAGAACGGCGTCAGTCTCAAACTCATGTTAATAATATTCTGCATGTAACTGCCCAAGGTTGTCGTGAAGGTGTCAAATATAAAAGAAGTCGGTCCAGTCACCAACACAAAAATCATTAACAGTACAGCTATAAGAATGTTAGTGTTACTCAAAATCTTGATCCCTTTATCAAGCCCTGAGGTTGCCGAGATTAAGAACAATACCGTTACTATTGCAATAATGACAACCTGCGACATGGTCGAGTTGGGAATACCGAACAAGTGATTCAGACCGCCACCGATCTGAAGTGCACCCAATCCAAGGGAAGTTGCAACACCAAAGATGGTAGAAATGACCGCCAGAATATCAATGGCTTTGCCAAGCCAGCCTGCAGCAAGACGCTCACCGATCAGAGGGATAAAGGTGGAACTGATCAGACCTTTGTACCCTTTCCGGAACTGGAAGTAAGCAAGCGCCAAGCCAATTACGGTATAGATCGCCCAAGGATGCAGTCCCCAGTGGAAAAAAGAATAACGCATGGAAAGTCTCGCTGCCTGCGTGGTTTCAGGTGCTGCTCCCTCCGGTGCAGACAGATAGTGGGATAGCGGTTCAGCAACACCCCAGAAAACCAGTCCTATCCCCATACCCGCGCTAAACAGCATGGACAGCCAGGAAATTGTAGAATACTCCGGTTCATCATCGTCATCACCCAGTCTAATACTGCCAAAACGGCTGAATGCCAGATAGAAAGCAAAGATCAGGAAGAACAGTGTAGCTAACAAGTAAAACCAGCCAAAATTCTGAATAGAGAAGTTGTAGGCAACGTTAGCTGCGTCCGCCAGCTGATCAGGAGCGACGGCTCCCCATATTGCAAAGAGCGCAACGATGATAATTGAGATTATGAATACCATGAAGTGACCTCCGTTATGTAAGCTTCAGCTAACTGTTCTTAGTATGTTCAAGTCCAGCTTGTTATATTTCAGAGAGCCAGCTGTTGATAAATTAAAACAAACCGCCGTGTAATGAAACACTGGTCGGTTTGTTTTATCTTAACAGAATAATATTTTTATCGCGAACCGCCCCTTGTGAATAGGACTTCAATGAAGACATTAATTCGTTTCTGAATCGCTGCTTTCGATATGAAATTGATCCGAAGACGATTTGAGCTGGTCGGCAAGGTTGGCAAGCTGCCCCGAGATACCTGATAGTTCATTGGCCGAACGCTGCTGCTCTACAGCACTGGCAGAAACTTCTTCGGACATGGCTGAAGTTTCCTCGGTTGCGGAAGCAATATAACTTAGATGCTGCTCCACCTCTTGGCGAATGGATTGCATATGAATTGTCCGATTTTCCAAACGTTGAGCAAGCTCATTGACTTCAGAAGATAAATGGCTGACTTGTTTGAAACTTTGAAGACATGCAGCGATCTGTTCTTCCTGCTCCTTGGCAGCCAGCATATTTGAATCCAGATGTGTACCCATATGATGAATTTCTTGAACAAATGAGCTCAGAATTTCGTCAATCTCCTGAATCGAACGTTCAGATTCCTGAGCCAGATGTCCCATCTCATTAGCAACAACTCCAAAACCTTTACCCGCTTCACCTACACGGGCTGCTTCAATCGAAGCATTTAACGATAAAATTTGAGTTTGCTTTAAAATGTTGTGGATCTGTCCACTGATGGAAGAAGCAAGTTCCGAACGTGTCGTCAGCGACTTGGAAATATTCTGTTGATCTTCAACAAGTTTGGCATTCTCACGGCCCTTATCCAGAAGCATCTCATGCTGGCGTGTCACTTGCACCTGCAATTCAGACAGCTGTTCGGAAGTGTGGGTGAACTGTTCCACATAAGAACCTACTTCATTCATGATAATGCCCAGATTTTCAGAATGCTGGACGGAGCGTTCTGTCTCTTCAGCTTGTTTCATGGAACCTATGGCAATTTCTTCGATTGCTCTGGAAAGCTCTTCAGACTGACGCTGGTTTCTCAGAGACGTCTCGGCAATATTTTTCGAAGATTGCTGGAGCGTAGAGGAGCCTTGCTGTATTCCCTTCATAATGTTTGTTATTTGCATAACCATAGTATTAATGAGGTTACTGATGTCCCCGAGTTGATCGTTTGTCATCCGAGTAGATACAACTTGGAGATTACCGGAAGCGACCTGTTCCAGGCTTACCTTGATCTCCGATACTTGTCGAAGGATACCCCTTACCACAAGCAGCATGATGAGGAACGATAGAATTAAAACCACTGCAAAAATCGGGATAACTTTGCCATACGTATGATTCAACGTTATTGCTGAAACACGTTCAACTTCTGCTGCAGACTGGTCCATGCCCAAATAACCAATAATTGTTCCTTGCGAATCTTTAATTGGTGTAAAAGAGGACATCAGCTTTCCCCAGACAGGATCTTCGACAATGCCGGTCGTCACAACTTCACCGCTTACCAAACGTTCTAGCGTTTGAGGGTTCAGCTCAAATGCAGTGCCGTAGGGACTGTATTCCGCATCGCCCCAATCCGCGCCATCCACGGTGTAGACCCATCCATTCGGTGTTTTATTATACATATAAACATAAAGAGCCCCCGATTGAAGGCGAGCCTTAACAAGCTGTTCTCTAAGTGTCTTGTATTCGGAGCTTTCCTCCGAAGCTGAAGTGTATAATGAGTTAATTAACGCTGATTCCTTACCCATCTCAGAAGCGATATTCACTGCAAGCTTCTGGTTGTTATGCTGCATTGTCATCAAGGATGAATTTTCACTGGAGTAATTCGTTGCCCATAGAATCAGGCCGCCCATAGCAAGCAGTGGGACAAGGATGATCGAATATAGTTTTAACCTTAAATCCATTCTTTTGCTGCGCTTTTGTTTCACGTTCTGTTCCCCCTTGGAAGTAAATAAAACAATATGGCTATGTGTATAGCTCCATACTCTTTATCGTAAAAATGAAGAGGGAAATGTAGACTGATTCATAATTTAGTTGCATCTGCTCATGTTTTTAGAAGAATAAATACTGCATAATAGAATGAAGCGTATCTTCCCCTATAGGGCGAGGTACAACATTTGGAGCAAACATGGATCGGGGTGGTATATCGTGTTAAGGCAGGAAGCAATAAAGATCATCATCGAAAATGATATCACTAAACTAGCTAGAGATGAACGTGAAGCCATGTTATTGAATTCTTGGGGAATCGGTGAAGATGACCCGGAATTTCATTTTTTTTCGAAGTCTTTGCAGGATGAACTGCTGAGTTCAGATGTACCAACAAAGGATATAATGGACGTTCGTTACAACGAATTGTTATTTAAGGTGTCCGAAGGCAGTTTCTATGGAAAACCTAACGAATATTTATCTAAACTTGTCTCAGAAATAGCAGGAAGCAGTATTGAAGTCGAAGGCCGCGTGGAGAAATTATTAGCTTGTCCTTGTTGTAACTACGAAACCTTGGAACAACGAGGAGAATATGATATTTGTCCCGTTTGTTTCTGGGAGGATGACGGTAACAATGATCCAAGCAGGTACAGCGGACCTAATCACATGACATTGTCAGAAGGCAGGAGTAATTACGAAAAGTACGGAGCATGCTCCGAAAGAGAAGCTGATTTGGTAAGTTCTAATCGATATGAAATCTATAAAAAAGCTGATTAAAATTTCTATGGATTTTCGGGAAGAAGAAAGCAGCTGATCGAGGTGATCGGCTGCTCTGTTTACGGTTTTTGCAAGGTGATATTGTTTCGATATTGGACGATTGTTTCGATATTAATATTCTTTATCCCTTTCAGGTATTTATCAAAAAAAGCAGCTGACAGTTCATTAATGCGGGTCTGTACCTGTCTTGGTTCGGCTCCACTTGCCGGCAGTAATGGAGAGAATAGATAAAAGTCCGTGAAACTCATATGATTGGCATGGTCAAAGAGGACGAAGTAGGAATCCGTTCCCGCAGCTGCTTTTTTACGTCTTTCCTGGGACTCAGCCCAAAATCGCTGATAATGTTCCCGGTCATGCCCGGAAGCTTCAACGGCTTGATCCAGAGATTGCGCAAACCATCCATCGTCGATGCTCTGCACAGCATTCATCTGCAAATACGGTTTATCAAAACCTCGTTCAGGGACCGGGTCACCATAAAGGACCCCATCCATATTCAGAGCCGCCTGAATCCGTGCATCCTTCATCAGCATTTGAGCTGCCGCCGCACCTCCGAACGAATGACCCAATACCCCGACTTGATTCATATCCACTTTTCCCGATAGAAAACCTGAATTTGCATCAGAAGACATGGCCTCGATATGATCGAGAACAAATTTGGTGTCATCGACCCAATAATTCATTTTTGATGCATAATCTTCAAAGCCCGATAAACTTTCCAATTGGAGTAGAGCGATCGTTTGATCAGGGTATATAACGGCTGCCGCATCGTAAGGATGGTCAATGCCCACTACGATATACCCCTGACTTGCCAGCTCTTCCACTTGAAATGTGTTTTGGTTACGAAAACCGGTTAAACCCGGAGAAAACAATAACAATGGAAAACGTTCTTGCGCAGATGATATTTTGGCTTCCGTATGAGCATGGGTTTTTACATATCGAAGTTGAGAAAGTAAAAAAGGCGGCAAAGACATGGCTTCCCGAATTCCGGATAACACGACAGGCACATTCTCGATATAATCTGCGTTTGGCAACCCAGAAGAAGTTTCGGCAGGGTACCAGATCTGCACCATGAGCTTCCGACGATCATCGGGGTCGTCCGTTGCTGGCTCACCTCTCGATACGTCTTCCATGAAGAGTGTAGACGTCCCTACTGGAAAAGGCCCCGTCGGTTCTGAGAAGGCAAAGACCGGCAAAATGGTTGGCAGGAGAGCGGAAGCGCCAATATAGATCGTCAGGAGCAGAACAACTGCACCTTTTTTCAACCACGCTCTTGATTTTGATAAAGATGATTTTGATGTGGGTTGTCCTGATTTTTGAGCCCTATACGACTGGAAAGCTATTAAACCGATAACTAAAGCTGAGCCGTATAGAGCAGTATTTTGCCAGCGATAGCCTTCAAATTGGATTTGGATTCCTGTACATATGATCGAAATCCCGGCACCTATTGTTTGCCATTGGGCCTTTTTGGGGAGCGGCAGGAATACGCAACCGAAGAGCAAAATCATATTTACAATCAACAGCAGCATTTCAATATTTCGCATGAATCCTCCTAGAACATGTATTGTAATATAAAGAGTACCGCACATAACTGTAAAGATCCTGAAGCCAATCTTACATTATCCTTACAATTGAATTGCAGGAAACCCCAACCGATAATAAACATGTATAGTACTAGAAAGATGAGAAGTAAGAGAATTGCCAGCTTGGAGGAATACAGAGATGAATCATAACCCAAACCTAAAAATGAAGCGCACAGTCTTGATCGTAGATGACGAAGAAGAGATTGTGGAACTGCTGCGAATTTTCCTTGTAAAGGAGAATTATGCTGTTAAGGAAGCCGGCAGCGGGCAGGAAGCTTGGGCCCTGCTTCAGCGGGAACATATAGACATTGCGCTCGTGGATATAATGATGCCTGAAATGGATGGCTATCAGTTGATCAGCCGTATTCGCGAGAAGCTGAAACTGCCAGTGATCATCATTTCGGCTAAAACCGGGGATCTAGACAAAGTCACAGGACTCGGAGTTGGCGCAGATGATTTTATAGCAAAGCCGTTCAGTCCGATTGAGGTTGTGGCACGAATTCAAGCACAGCTGCGGAGATATTATGATCTGCTTGGTGCTCAACCTGCTGCCGAAATAAAGCCTGCGCGAAGCATATGCGGTTCATTACAGTTGGATCATGATTCCTGTATGCTTTTCCGAGAAAATGAGAGCATTGTACTTGGGCCGCTGGAATATAGGCTGTTAAACCTGTTCATGAATGCTCCTGGACGAATATATACCAAGAAACAAATCTATGAAGCGGTATGGAACGAACCCTACCTTGAGGACAGCAACACCGTTATGGTTCAAATCAGCAGACTTCGAGATAAGATTGAGAGTGATCCCAAGCATCCTCGCTATCTCCAGACGATCAAGGGGCTCGGCTATAAATGGGCCAGCCAGGCGAGCAGCAAATGAGAACGCGCAGCATGCATTCAAGCCTAATGATCAATTATGTATGGTTTACTATCTTTTTTGCGCTCATTTGTTACGTGGTATACAGCATTATGTACGATGCCAGGGATGAATATATGAACCAAACACTGCCCTTGGTAGAGGCGGACAATTTGGTTCGGGAAGAGTGGGAGGAAATTCCCTACGAAACCGCAGCCTCTATGGGCGGATATGTGCAGGTTCTGGATGAAAATTACCATGTCGTTTTCACTAGAGGACGTGCAGATGGAGAATCTCCTCAAAGTTATACGGAAAAAGAGCTGCTGAGCCTGTTCTATGCGTCTTCTGATTCAGATTATTATTACTCCATTGCACCGCAATTAACGAAAACAGGAGAAAAGCATCATTTGCTGGTTGTGATACCCGGAGGGGCGATCATGAAAGAAAGCAGAATCGTCCGAACCGATCGGGAACAGACCGCATATTTCGTCAGACTGATTGTCACTGGATTGATTGTATTTGCTGCAGCATTTTCTCTTATGCTCTGGTTATACAGCCGGATTACTGCCAGAAAAATAACGCTCCCACTTCGAGCTGTCTCGAGCAGACTGGCGGCAGTATCGGAAGAGGAGCAGGGAGAACATCTCCAAATTAAGGCCAATAGGGAACTTATGGAGATCCAACTGAATTTCAACCGCATGACGACCCGGCTGCAAAAAGCGCGCGAAGATAAACGACGGTTGGAAAATGACCGTACACGCATGTTTATGGACATTTCACATGACTTGAAGACTCCCATTACCACCATTCAGGGATATGCAGAAGTCTTGCGCTTAGGACTGGAACAGGATGATTTTCAGCGCAAAAAATATGCAGGATACATCCATCGAAAAGCTCTTTTTATCGGTGCTCTCGTTCAGGACCTGTTGGAGTTGACCAAACTCGAAAACGCATCTTTCTCTTTTAAACGAGTACAGGGTGATCTGTCCGAAATATGCCGCACAGAAGCAGCTGATCTGTACGATTTCTTTGAACAGAAAGGCATTCAGTTAGATATTACAATACCTGATAAACCGGTTTTATTTCATTTTCATGAGGGATTATTCAGAAGAATCATTCATAATTTGCTTGCGAATGCCTTAAAGTACAATACTCACGGCGCTCATGCGTGGTTTACACTGGAAGAAAGAGAGGAAGGTGTACTTTTGACCGTAGGGGATGATGGACCAGGGATATCTGAAGACTTAGCGGCATCCGTATTCGACCCGTTTGTACGTGGGGACCGGGCGCGCCGCAATGATGGTGGGTCTGGATTAGGGCTTTCCATCGTAAAAAGCGCGGTTGAGAAGCATAACGGGGTCGTTTGGATGGACCGCAGGGCAAAAGGCACACTGATATCCATCTACTTTCCTTTCTAAGCATCTCACAGAATTGCAGTCAGACGCTATAATGTCGAGGTACAAGATTTGTCCCATTTGAAGTCGCTGTTCTAGCGGCTTTTTCTCGTTCAAGTACTGTCAACCAATATGCTCGTTCATAAACGAATGGACAGATTGATTAACTATAAATAAATTTTATCTTGAAGTAGTAGGCAGTTTATACTTAACCTAAAACACGAGAAGATCAAAGTGAGGTGTCTGGATATGAATACCCAAGCTTTATTAGATAAAATAACAGTACTTTTTAAAGAAGAGTTAAAAGGGAATTTGATCGGTATTTATTTGCATGGGTCATTGGCTATGGGATGTTTTAATCCCAATAAAAGTGACATCGATTTTTTAGTTATTGTAAAAGAAAAGCTTACACCAGCAAATAACTCCAGGATTGCAAAAATCGCTTTATCATTGCATGATGAAATGTCTGTGAATTTTAATGAACGCGGTATAGAATTTACCATTATTCTAGAAACGTACCTAAAACCTTTTGTCTATCCTACACCTTTTGAGTTCCATTATTCTGATTACCATAGGGAGAAATATCGTACGGATGAGAATTATGTTTGCGGCGGATTGGAAGATAAGGATTTAGCTTCTCAAATTGCTGCTGCCTACGAGAGAGGAAAAAACCTGTATGGACAACCATTATGTGAACTTTATGAACCGATTGATAGTCAATACTACCTCGACTCTATATTAAACGATGTGGAAGGATGTGCTGATGAGATCATGGACACTCCTCCTGCATACCTTACTCCTACGTACCTAACCTTGAATTTTTGCCGAGTTCTTTATTACGTAAAAGAAGGTAAAATATCTTCGAAGCGAGAGGGAGGAGAATGGGCTTTGACATATTTGCCTCGAAAATTTCAGCCCTTGGTTGAGATGTATCTAACGGCATACATCGACGAATCAGCGAGCGGAGATAAAGACAACAGCAATCTTGATATACCAAGTTTGGCAGCATTTGTTGAATATATGAAACAAGAAATAAAGCAAAGTATATCATATCGTTAAACTAGTACAGTCCGTTTCGTAACATTGTAATTAACATAAAAAGATTGGGGGAGTCGTTATGGGAGAAGTATGGACCAGTTCGATGCAGGGTACACCTTGGACTATAAGGAAAATGAATAAAGCGGTCAAGCAGCTGGGACATCGGGCGCTTGTTTCGTTTGTGATCGATATAGATAAACTCGAAGATCTACAAGCGTTAGATAAGCATGTTTTTGCTAAACGTCCGGATTTAATATTGTCTGTACATCAAATTGATATGAAGGGTTGTTATACGGAAGAATTATTACAAACTATAGCTGGTTTAAAGCATATAACAGCTTTACAATTAAAGCTATATCATCCGATTGATCTTAGTATACTTGGTAAGCTAGAGCAATTGCAGTTTCTATCCATAACAAGTAATAAGCCGGTAAACTTAGAATTCCTTTCTAATTTCCGTAATCTACAATATCTTTCTTTACATGGAACATTTGTAGATTTAGCGCCTATAGAAGATGCAGCTGAACTAGATACACTCATTCTGAGTACGAATTTTCATGAACTGAACTTTATTCGTCATTTAAATCAATTGGAATGTCTCTTTATTCATGATTGTACCCTTAAAGGATCCTTGGAAGGACTTGCAGATTCTAATGTTAAAATGCTCAGCTTAGCTAATATACGTAACTTAACGGACCTGAATGATATAACTTCAATGCATAATCTTATTTACCTTCGATTATCCTTACCCAAGGTGGAGGCTTTATGTGATTTCTCTAAAATGAATAACCTTAGGCAGCTGGAAATGGATCATATGAAAGCATTAAAACATATAGATCAATTGTGGTCAGCACCGCGTCTCGAAATGTTACAGTTAAGGCAAATTTCCACAAGCATCAAAGCCGAAGATTTAGAGCCTTTAACTGAAATGAAGCACTTGCAACAACTGGATTTTCGATTTATTGATTTTAATAAAGGAAGGATTGCAGCATTACGCAGCTGGTTTAACCAAGCAGGAAAAGACCATATTCTCTATGAGAATATTGCTGAAGACAAGCGAATGAAGTCCATGTGGTTAATACATTTACAAAAGCATTTAGGTTAAAATAAATAACAGATAATTCACAAGCAGTACAAATTCTAAGCGGTGTTTTCAGTTTTTTAAAAGATATGTATTAGCAGAAAAAGTTCTTTACTTAAAACTGAAAAATGCTCTAAAGAGGGCAGACAGTTGTTAAATCGGTTCAGCTGGAAAGAAAATGATGTTTATGTAATACCTCTGACAGACTCCGTTTCTACAGTTATTCAATTACTCAAAAAAACTTATATTATCATGTTTAATATTTTTTTGGAGAATTCAACCTCTGCTTGGAATGAGGTTAATTTACAGAATATTCACGAATTTCGAGTGATCCGAGTGCTGCATTCGGCTGTAAAATTAACCGCAAAACAAAAATTGAAAGGTTCGGCGGCGATCCCCAAAACAGATGTCGAATTACCCAAACATTATATTAGTCGAGATTTCGGAAAACGTCGGGACTCATGCTCTACTCGGTTCAACCTATCCTTCGAAATCACTTGAACAATTAGAGCCGTATGAATTAACTGCATTACATACAGCTAAAGATCTGATGCATAGACTCTACTGGTCATACTCTGTTACTTTCGGGCTCTTCAAATCTGAATAGGTAAAAGGGACTGTCAAATTCAATAGCGAAGTTCGGATAAGAGATTAGTTGAAGTCTATCGGAAGTTAAATTGGACAGGTATTCAGGTTTCTCCATATCGAAAGGATTCAGACTTTCAAAACTGGATTTAAGTTCTCGAATAACAGGCTCCACAGCTGCACTCACTGAAAATTTGGTTGATCGTAAGAATTAAATACAAATGAAGACTAGAATACTTAAGCATACCATTAATTGGTCATTAAATGTGAGGGGACTGCATACATAAAACTGCATGTCCTTTTTTGTGTCCATTGACATGGAAGGACAAATACATGTTCCCGTGGAAAGCCGCTATTGTAAATAACGGCTTTATAAAATACCACCCTATAGTTAAAATCAGAGTGGTGCATATAATTATTTAAGGTGCTGGTGGCGCTGGTGCTGAGAAGAGTGTAATACTATGAGGTTCAGATGGTGCTTTATCTGTCCCTGTTTGTTCCGTCAGCATCTGCTATAAATGTGATATTGTATGTTCCCTCTTGGGAAATAACTTGATTATAGAAAGTGAAGGCCAAGCTATAAGACCCTAAAAGCCCATCTATAATAACTTTGTGTCCATTATCGTATATCATGTCTTGAGTGAATTGCTTCCAAACTGTTCTGCCATCATGATAATAATTATCTACACCAAATGTAATCCCTTCTGCTGTTATTTCTAGAGTACCATTGGTATAAGGCTCGCCAGGAAGATAATTGAGACGAATCTGTTGTGGGATAGATCCAGCCTCCAGTGTTAATTCTCTAACACTTTCATTGAACCCGTAGTGAGTGGATTTCAAAGTCGGCGCCGGACCTTTAGTTAAAATGAATTCAAATACATTTTCAGTACTCTTTGGAGACATGTATTCAGTATTCGGATCAAATGCAGTTATTACATATTTATAAGTCCCAGGCTCCAGAACACCAATATCACCAGTTAAAGACCCATCGATATTACTTTTTCCAATGTACTGTTCATTTCCTAGTTCGCCTTCATCGACTATATTATTTTCGTTCTTTCTTTTTGGTCTAAAAGCTCAATAAAAAAAAGTAGTGATCTGGATTAACTTAATTGGGCGAGTAAAAAACGAAATACTCATTGCTTCTTCATGCTATATGCGATATATTGCATACAAGAATAATTGTAATGAGGATGAAAAACAATGCCAATTCCTAAAGATTTTGCTTTACCCGTCCGTATGTCGGCAAAAGAACGAGCATTTTCTCAGATTCAACGGTGGATTATTGATGGAACACTGCAGCCAGGTGAAAAGCTAATTGATGCGGAAATGGCTGAATCGCTCGGAGTCAGCCGCACTCCGATTCGTGAGGCATTTCAGTTACTCGAAGTTCAAGGTCTCGTGTCTATGCATCCAGGAAAAGAAACAAAGGTAACAACTATTGAGAAAAACGATATTTTTAAGATGTATTCAACGATGGCTGCTCTTCAGGCCTTGGCTGCTGAAATTACCGCCAAAATTATTGTTCCTGAACAAATCGAGAAATTAAGATCCATCAATTTGGAATTTGCAAGTTCGATCAAGAATGGTCAAGTTTATCAGGCCATGGAGGTGGATGAGCTATTTCACAATTATATCGTGGAGCTCTCAGATAATCCTTACGTGGCCACATTTAACACATCTCTTCAGATTCACATTAGGCGATTTAAATATGTGTTTCTAAAACAACCTATTACGGCTACACTGGCTTCTGTCGAAGAACATGATTTGATTATTAAAGCTTTTGAAGACAAGAATAGCGACGATGCCCATAAACTAATGAAACAAAATTTTATCAGGCCGATGCAGGAACTGTACGAAATACTTTGAAGTGAGGGGTTAAAGGACATGGAAAATAAAAAAGATCTTCGTATTCGAAGCAGGGTAATCAGTGAAGGCGCTAACCGGGTACCGAACAGGGCCATGCTGCGTGCGGTTGGTTTCCAGGATGAGGATTTCAAAAAACCAATGATCGGAATAGCGAGCACGTGGAGTGAAGTAACACCGTGTAATATGCACATCAATGATTTAGCGGTACAAGCTAAACAGGGCGCACGCGATAACGGTGGTGCGCCGCTAATTTTTAATACAATTACCGTGTCAGATGGAATCTCGATGGGGCATGGAGGAATGTTGTTCTCGCTGCCAAGTCGCGAAGCTATTGCTGATTCGATTGAAATTGTGACCGGAGCTGAGCGTTTTGACGGCGTTGTTGCGATCGGTGGATGTGATAAGAATACGCCTGCATGTCTAATGGCTATTGGACGGATGAATATTCCCTCCGTTTATGTATATGGGGGAACCATACAACCAGGTAATCTCGACGGCAAAAAAGTGGATATCGTTTCCGCTTTTGAAGCCGTTGGTCAATATCAAGATGGCAAAATAACAGATGAACAGCTGCATAAGGTCGAATGTAGTGTTTGTCCAGGTCCAGGCGCTTGCGGAGGCATGTATACCGCTAATACGATGGCCGCTGCTGCAGAAGCAATGGGTATGTGTTTGCCTGGTTCTTCTTCGACATCAGCTATCTCGGCGGATAAAGCAAAGGAATGCGAAGCAGCCGGTAAACAGGTCATCTCACTGCTTGAACAGGAAATCTATCCAAGAGACATTATGACAAAGAAAGCATTTGAGAATGCGATCACCGTTGTTATGGCTCTGGGGGGATCAACCAACGCATTTCTCCATCTGCTGGCTATTGCGCACTCCGTAGAAGTGGATTTAACCTTGGATGATTTTGAGCGAATTCGTCTGCGTGTTCCTCATCTGGCAGATCTGAAGCCAAGTGGTCAATATGTGATGCAGGATTTGAATGATATTGGCGGTGTTTCAGGGGTAATGAAGCTGTTGCTTGCTGAGGGATTACTTCATGGGGATTGCCTCACGGTAACAGGTAAAACGTTGGCTGAGAATTTAGCGGAAACGGCTCCACTTCCGAATGACCAAGAGATTATACGACCACTCGATAATCCGCTGAAGCCGGATGGACCTCTGGTTGTGCTTCGAGGTAACCTCGCTCCTGAAGGTGCTGTTGCCAAAATGTCAGGCATGAAGATACAGCAGTTTTCAGGCCCGACAAAGGTGTACGATAGCGAAGATGAAGCGACAGAAGCGATTATGAATGATGAAATTCAAGAAGGAGACGTCTTGGTCATACGCTATTGTGGTCCGAAAGGTGGACCAGGTATGCCTGAGATGCTTTCCGTAACAGCACTCATTGTAGGCAAAGGACTCGGCGGGAAAGTTGCTCTCATCACAGATGGCAGGTTCTCAGGTGGCTCGCATGGATTTGTAGTCGGCCATGTATCACCTGAGGCACAAGTAGGCGGACCGATCGCTTTGCTCCAAAACGGGGATCTCATCACCATTAACAGTGACATCCAGGAGATGAAGGTTAAGGTATCAGAAGAAGAGTTAGCGGCTCGAGCGAAAGCGTGGGTTCAACCTCCGCTGAAAGTAAAATCCGGTGTACTCGGCAAATATGCCAAATTAGTTTCCTCAGCTTCAAAAGGAGCAGTAACAGATTTGATGGAATAAACAAAAAACAGCAATGCTATATACAGCAATGCTGCTTTAGAAATCAAGAATGCCGCAAGAAGATGATGAAGAATACTTTTGTAAAGATTAATTTGTATACCTCCGTTAATTTCTATTTGATAATTAACGGGTGCTCTTTTTGTAAATGCTGAGATAATATTAGAGCGCAGCAGTAAAGAAGAGAAGATTTATCAGATTTATTACCGGATTGAGGGAGATGGAGAATTCATTTTGCGAATAATGGTCTCGTATTTCGATGATTCAATCACCATCCTTGCGGATGAAGCTTAAAATTGCGCAGCGTGCCTATAATGTTCTGTGTGAAAGTTTGGCACGTTGGAAGCTGCAGTAAAGCAAACGTTGAACAATAACACATCGATCCAGCTCTAGTTAGATCTACCTCGATCTAGTAAGATACATTGGATGGTTCTTTTCCGGGCTTTCGTGATTTAATATTTTGTAGGTTGATCGTCCTGCATATAATGGAATTTCAAGCTTTGAGAAGTCGGGAAGTCCATTCTCTAGAAAACATTGATCATCTCTATACCGCTGTACAATTTCTCCTGCTATCCACTCATGGTCGCCAAGGCTTGTAATGCTGAGCGTTCGGCATTCATATGCAAAGTAGGCATCCGTGAGAACAGGTATATCAACTTGAAGTCCTTCTTCAAACCCAATATTGAATTCCTTGAATTTATCCAAATCTCTTCCGCTGTATGTTCCAACGGCTTGAATTATTTCGGAGCAATGTGCAGGCAAAAAGTGTACACCGAATGCCCCGCTTTGCTCAATTAATGAGTAGGTAAAAGTTTCTTTGCGAAGAGATATACCATATATTCCTGGCGATGAGCCGATGTACGTGTGCCATCCTGAAGCCATGATATTTTGCTGTCCCTCATAACGCGCAGTCACTATGGCAACCATTCCGGGGTATGAGTACCATGATTCGTCTTGGATCGGTTGTCGCATGCAAATCACTCCTAATAATTTTTTTTACAAAGGGTTTAATGATAAACAACAACATATTATTTGGTATCGATATGGAAGATGCCTATCTCATTATAATGTTCCAGCTTGTAATCAATGGTCCCCAGGCTGCAGTTCAACATCTCCATTTGCTTCAAAATATTTTGACGATGCTGCTGCAGCATTTCTTTCCTCTGTTCACTAGTGATTGAACCTTCCAGACAGAGCAGCATGAATGCTTTTATATCCTCAAGCGGCATACCACTGTCTCTCAGACAGCGTACCAATTCCAGCCAACTTATATCCATCTCCGAATATTTACGGGTACCATATTCTGTCTTTTTCAACAAAGGCATCAGACCTGCCCGATCATAGAACCGCAATGTGGAGGCAGGCAGTTGGGTGCGTTCCGCAGCTTGTTTAATCGTAAATTCCAAGCAAATCTTCCTTTCAAAAAATGGTTAAAGGCATTGACTTAAACCTAAGTTTAACGACTATCCTCAGATAGTACAATAGAGCGTTTACAATTATAGGCTCTAGTCCAACCAATCTCATAAGGAGTGATTCAGTTGAAATACAGAAGGCTGGGTAGAAGTGGGTTGAAGGTTAGTGAGATCGGATTGGGAAGCTGGCTGACCTATGGATCGGCCACTTCGGAGGAGACGGCACGTGCATGTATGCGTAAAGCATACGAACTCGGCATTAACTTTTTTGATACATCGAATTCGTATCCAGGTGCGGAAGAGGTTATGGGAAACACGTTGAAGCCTTATTCACGCAGCAGCTATGTCCTTGCTACAAAGTTGTTTTTCCCGCAAGGATCGGGACCGAATGATCGCGGGTTGTCACGTAAACACATTATCGAACAGTGTGAGGCGAGCTTGAAACGATTGGGTACAGATTACATTGACTTATATCAGTGTCATCGTTTTGATTCCGAAACTCCCGTTGACGAAACGCTCCGAGCATTGGATGATCTGCAAGCGCAGGGCAAAATTTTATATGCAGGTGTCAGTGAATGGACGGCCGCACAAATTGCAGAAGCATCCGGGATCAGCAAACGTCTGAATTTGCGTCCGTTGATTTCCAATCAGCCGATCTACAATATGTTTGAGCGTTATATCGAGCGAGAAGGTGTGATTGAGCAGTGCGAGCAGGAAGGGCTGGGGATCATCGTGTTCTCTCCATTAGCACAAGGGATACTCACGGGCAAATACAAACCTGGGCAGCAGATTCCTGAAGGCACTCGGGCTGCGAACCATCAAACGAATGGGGTCATCAACAGTTATTTACGTGAGGATGTGCTCCAATGTACTGTACAGCTGGCGGAAATTGCTAACGAACTCGGAGTAACCTTGTCTCAATTTGCATTAGCTTGGATTCTACGTCAACCCGTGGTAAGTTCTGCCATCATTGGTTCCAGCAGACCTGCACAGATTGAAGAGAATATCAAAGCGGTTGAGCTTGAACTGACACCTGATCTAATTATGGAAACTGAAAAAATTCTGTCTTCCATCAATCATTTCGCGCCACTGCGATAATAACAATAACCATCTTCTTTCCAAGTGAAAAGAAACCTTCATCGCATTGACGAAGGTTTCTTTCCTCTACTGAAGTTTCGATCTAAAGCACCGCAAGAGATCATTTCTCACATCAGTCCCATTGCATGATCTCAGCCAATGAGGTAGCATGATTTAGAATTCTTACCCTTGCTCAACCCAAGAATTATTCTTTTTAGGAGAGTGCAAACGATGACTACGATATTGGTTGCTGACGACGATGCGAACATTCGCAAGCTCGTTGGTTTATTTTTGCGTAACAACGGATTTAAAGCCATCAACGCCGCAGACGGAAAGGAAGCTCTGGATATCTATAACTCTACGCCAGTGGATTTGGTGATTCTTGATATTATGATGCCAGTCATGGACGGTTGGACATTATGCGAGGAACTTCGAAGAGCCAATCCGGATCTTCCATTACTAATGCTGACGGCAAGAAGCGAAACCTGGGAGAAAGTACAAGCTTTTCAGCTCGGGACAGATGACTATATGACGAAACCATTCGATCCGCTTGAGTTGATGGCTCGAGTCAAGGCACTGTTGAAACGATACCGTATAGGTGTAACGCAGACGATCCAGTTAGGAAACGTTATTCTGAATCGGCAGTCTTATAAGGTCCAGTGGGGTAAAGAGTCGTTCACCTTGCCGCTTAAGGAGTTCGAATTATTGTATAAACTAGCTGGATTACCGGGACAAGTCTATACGCGGGAGCAATTAATCGATCAAGTATGGGGAATTAATTATACTGGCGATGATCGAACGATAGACGTACATATTAAACGTTTACGCGAACGTTTCGCCGATATCTCCGATTTTCGTATCGAAACGGTTCGGGGACTAGGCTACCGTCTAGAGGTGCAAGAGTGACCGGCTCTCTATACACACGTGTAGTCCTGACCTTTCTGGTGTCCGTGATCGGAGGTACAATCCTTTCTTTTCTTGCTACAACCTGGATATTTCAAGATAAGTTAAATGAAAACCTGCAAAGCAACTTGCTCGACTTTGGTCAGGATATCGCACGTATCTACGAGACATTGCCGGTACGCGAAGCAGAAATGCTCATAAGTGAAATGAAACAACTCAACTCCTACCACATTCGAATCTATGAAGAGACGGATCAGTTTCAAACCTATGGAGAACTTAATGGACAACATCCATTCCAGTTGACTACGGAACAAGTGAAGAAAGTGCTGAATGGAGGAAGGATACAAATTAATGGAATCGATACGATCTTCCTGGGATTGCCGATAAAAACTGAAATAGGAAGCATAGCCATGTTTGTAGAGCCCCTCACTTCCTCTTCCACCTTATTTCTCATCAAGTTTATTGTGACCTTTTTGATTTGTTCCTTTGTAGCAGGAAGCTTATTGATGCTAATTGCAGCTATTTTTCTGGTAAGACCGATCAAAAAGTTGACAGAAGCGACCCGTCTTATAGCTGCTGGCGATTTCAACGTCAAACTTAATATTACGCAAAAGGGTGAGATCGGTACTTTGGCTCGCAGCTTCGAAGAGATGATGCACGACTTACAGCAGCTTGAGCAGATGCGCAGGGAATTCGTAGCAAACGTCTCCCATGAAGTTCAATCTCCGCTTACTTCTATTTCCGGTTTTGCCATAGCGCTCAAGCAGGAAGACATTCCGGATGACGAACGAAGCTCTTATCTGGACATTATCATCACTGAAACTGCACGAATGTCGAAAATAAGTGATAGTCTGCTGAAGCTGAGCTTGCTCGAATCTCAGTCACTGCAAATGCGACTGTCCACGTTCAGCCTGGATGAACAGATCCGACGAGTAATCGTCGCTATTCAACCCCAATGGTCAGCCCGCAACATTCAGTTCGATCTAGATTTGCAGCCCACCAAAATCACTGCCGATCATGAACAATTAAATCAGGTGTGGTTCAACATCATCGGCAATGCCATCAAATTTTCCAAAGATGGTGCCCGAATTGAAGTCAAGATCAAACAAAATATCAAGAATGTGACGATCCTTATAACAGATTCGGGTATTGGTATCCTCCCGGAAGACCAAAAGCGTATATTTGACCGCTTCTTTAAAGCAGATCGTTCACATAGCCAGATATATGAAGGCAGCGGTATGGGACTGGCTATTGTAAAACAGATTGTCTCACTTCATCAAGGGGACATCTCGGTTGAGAGCGAATACGGACAAGGAACAACCTTCATCCTCATCTTGCCTATCACAACGCGAGCAGATTAATTGGACTGCATGCCTTTTCCAGACCATGCAACCATGTATAAACCTTAATTCACATGATAATTCAAACTTTTTTGGCCTGTTCATCCTCCGTTCATACTCTAGTAATTAGGGGGACATCTTGGTTAGTTATACTGTCTTTAGCGCTCCCGATAAGGTGGCCCAGCATAATAACGAAGACAGGAGTGGATGCAACAGTGAAACCAAGAGAGGTTACAAAGATGAGTGTGAGGACAGCAAGAAAAAGAAATACTATAGCTGCTGTGACTCTCATGCTGACGATACTTGCTCCAATGTCTGCAATGGCTAAACCGGCTGCCATAGATAATAACAGTAGCCTTACGTATGAGACAACGAAGAAAACCGTAATCGAAAAAGCCAAATTACTGACTGAAACGTACGGTACGACGAGTCTGCAATATGCGCTCATTGATGGTGGAGAGATTATAGTGTCCGGTCAAACGGGGAAGAACGATCTAAACGACAAGGTGCCTCTTACTACGAACACGATCTATGGCATAGGGTCAACCAGTAAAATGTTTCTTACAGCTTCAGTAATGAAGTTGGCGGATGAAGGCAAGATCGATTTGGATGTGCCTGTTGTGAACTATATGCCTGATTTTACAATGAAAGATAAACGATACAAACAGATTACACCCCGTATGTTACTGAATCATTCATCTGGTCTTATGGGCACTTCAACCAGCAGTGCCATATTGTACGGGGACAATGACTCGTATTCACATGATACGTTTCTCGATCAATTGGCGGATCAAAACCTGAAGGCAGATCCCGGTGCATATTCGGTTTATACAAACGACGGGTTTACTTTAGCTGAAATTTTGGTGGAGCGAGTCAGTGGCATGAGTTTTACGGCATTCATACACAAACACTTTACAGAGCCTCTAAAAATGGATCATACGAAAACACCACAAGATGTGGTTAATCCGGTAGAAATGGCGGGAATCTACTCTCCTTCGTATAAGGGGCAGCTCCCACAAGAAAATTATAATATCATTGCTTCAGGAGGCTTATATTCCACCGCTAAGGATCTGGTGAAATTTTCGCAAATCTTCACAGGAGAGGTCAAAGGGATTCTTTCCAACAAGTCGGTAGAAGCCATGGAGAAAAAAGAATACAGAAGAGGCATGTGGCCAAAGGATAGTGATTCTTCTATGTCTTACGGGTTAGGGTGGGACAGCGTGGACTTGTTCCCATTCAGTGACTACGGCATCAAGGCTGTTACGAAAGGTGGAGATACGTTATCTTATCATTCCTCACTCGTCGTACTTCCGGAATACAACATGGCTGCAGCCGTGATCTCTTCAGACGGGTCAAGCGTAACCGATCAATTCATTGCGAGTGAGTTATTACTCAGCGCACTTGAAGAAAAGGGCATTATTAAAGCACGGAAACCGGAAAAATCATTTGGTGTACCTGTGAAGGCTGAGATGCCTAAAGAAATATCCAAGTTTGCAGGAAGATATGGTGGCAGTAATTCAGTGACGAAGATCCAGATAAATAAAGCTGGACAAATGACAGTCTCCTCTCTCACGGCTCCAAGTAATCCGGTTCAAGAATACACGTATACAGCCGATGGTACTTTTGTGAATGAAGATGGGTCAGAAAAGTTGAAATTCGTTGTGGAGGAAAATGGGAATACCTACCTGTGGTCGCGTTCGTATATCTCCGTTCCAGAACTCGGACAGGTGGCTTTCTCCGAATATAATTCGGAGAAGCTCAAAGCCAATACATTACCCAAGGAGATTAACGCTGCATGGGCAAAGCGTGATGGTAAAAAATATTATTTGGTGAATGCGAAATACACATCCATGTTCTACCTTAATGCTACATCAATCCTGCCTATTCATATGAATAAAGAGAATCCAGGGTATATGTCCAATAATAAAATTATTGGAGCAGACGAAGCAGCCAATAAATTGCAGATTCCGGGTGTAGCCGGACGAGATCCGATGGACATTCATTTCTCCAAAAAGAACGCAGGAGAGTATCTTACATTTTCAGGTTATGTATTCGCCAGTGAGGAACTTGTGAAACCCATCTATTCGGGTAAACGATCCGCAACAACCATTCAAGCAGATGGACATGCCAAATGGTTTTCTGTACCCGCTACGGCGAAAGGAAAAGTCATGACAGTGAAGTTACCTGCAAATGGAGCCTTTGCTGTCTATGATAAGAACGGAATTTGTATTAATCACAGCGTGGTCAGCGGTAAGAATGTTGTTGTTTTACCCGAAAACGGCCGTATTGTATTTGCTGGTGAGGCTGGCACCAAATTTGAAATTTCACTAAAAAATTAAGGTGAATGGAGTTTCAAACATTTCTACAACAATCCTACAACAATCAAACTGAGCAGGAGACAAACATCATGATGAAAAAAATATTAAGCATTTTGCTCAAAATAGTCGGAGCCCTAGTTATCTTGATCACATTATTTATCGCCACTGTTTTTATTGTTAATGTATTTAGCAACAAATCGGAGGCAGGGAAGATAAAACCTTATGGTCAGTTTGTAGCGGTCGACGGGAAAAACATGAATGTGTTTATTCAAGGAAAAGGGGAAGAAACCGTTGTATTACTTCCCGGATATGGAACTCCAGCTCCAGCCCTTGATTTCAAACTGCTCATCGATGAGCTATCACCATTTTACAAAGTCGTTGTCATTGAACCTTTCGGTTATGGATTAAGTGACGTAACTGAAAAAGAGCGTACCACGGAAAATATGGTTAGTGAAATTCATGAAGCGTTACAGCAGCTTAATATTCATCGTTACACTCTTATGGGTCACTCTATTTCCGGAATTTACGGACTGGACTATGTGAACAAATATCCAAACGAAGTAAGTGCATTTGTCGGGATTGATAGCAGCGTTCCAACGCAGGGTGGTAACGATGCCCCATTTCCAACTGAAACATACAAATTGCTTAAAAAATCAGGATTCTACCGATTGTTAATGAAACTGGCCCCTGATCAACTGATTGCACCAGACGTTAATGATGAAACCAGAGAACAGATTAGAATACTTTCACTCAAAAATACGTTTAATCCGAACAACCTGAATGAAGGAGAAAACTTCGGTCCTAATTTCAAAGCAACGGAAAACTTGACCTTCCCCAAAGAACTTCCTGTGATTTTCTTCTTACAAGCGAATGATACAGAAACGAAAAACTGGATACCTCTCCATGAAGAGCAAGTTAAAAATTCTGTGCATGGGAAAGTGATGACATTCGAAGGAGGACATTATTTACACCATACCCGATCGAAAGAAATCGTCGAAAATTTTAGGAAGTTTATGAGTGAAATAAAATAAAAAATATCAACAAAGATTTAGTAGCGATTGCTTCCGGAAATCGGGGAAGCAATCGCTATGTTTATTTGCGGATTTTTTTGTCATTTTGTCCACCATATGTGTACAAAAAACAAAAAAGATGATACATTGAAATCAGGAAAAATCCTTTTATAACAAGGTTTTCAAACAGAAATTTCTTGTCTCCTGTACGAGGACATACGTATATCGAGGAGGGAATTGAATGTCAAGTCAAGCATTAGACCAATTCTTAAGTTCGAGCATCGAAGATCTAAAGACTAAAGGTCTGTATAACGACATCGATACGCTGCAGGGTGCAAATGGTCCTGTGATTCGTATCGACGGGAAGTCTCTGATCAATTTGTCTTCTAATAACTATTTGGGATTGGCGACAGATTACCGTCTGATTGATGCTTCGATTAAGGCATCACAGACATACGGAGCAGGCGCAGGGGCTGTCAGAACAATTAATGGTACGATGGATCTTCATATTGAGCTTGAAGAAAAACTGGCCCGTTTCAAAAAAACGGAAGCCGTTATCGTGTATCAGTCGGGATTTAACTGCAATATGGCTGCTATATCCGCGGTAATGGACCAGCATGATGCGATTTTATCAGATGAGCTGAACCATGCTTCGATTATTGATGGCTGCCGCCTGTCGAGAGCCAAGGTGATCCGCTTTAAACATTCGGATATGAATGATCTAAGACAGCAGGCGAAAGAGGCCAAGGAATCCGGACAGTACCGTAAAATTATGGTCATTACCGACGGAGTTTTCTCGATGGATGGTGATATCGCAAAACTGCCCGAAATCGTGAAAATAGCAGAAGAATTCGATCTGATTACTTATGTGGACGATGCCCACGGTTCCGGCGTTCTTGGAGCAGGTGCAGGAACCGTGAAGCATTTTGGATTGTCCGACCGCATTGACTTTCAGATTGGTACTCTTTCCAAGGCAATCGGCGCTGCCGGCGGTTATGTGGCAGGTAAAAAACAACTGATCGAATGGTTGAAGCTGAGAAGCCGCCCATTTCTTTTCTCGACATCGCTGCCTCCGGCTGTAATTGCTTCTTGCAGCGCTTCTGTCGACATTTTGATGAATGACAAAGAGCTGATCGAGAAGCTGTGGGAGAACGGCAAGGACTTGAAAAATGGATTGAAACGACTTGGATATGATATAGGCCAAAGCGAAACGCCGATCACACCTTGTATCATTGGCGATGAAGTAACCACCCAACAGTTCAGCAAACAACTCTATGAAGAAGGCGTTTATGCCAAGGCCATCCTGTTTCCGACGGTTCCAAAAGGAACGGGAAGAATACGCAACATGCCGACAGCTGCCCATACCAAAGAAATGCTGGACCAGGTGATCTCTGTTTATGAGAAAGTCGGCAAGGAAATGAAGCTGATTTAGCTGCATTCGCGGGAGTCTATTTCGGGAGGAATGTCTTATGAACAAGATTTTGGTGACCGGAGCACTAGGCCAAATCGGTTCTGAGCTAGTCGTTAAATTGCGTGAGATTTATGGTGTCGATCACGTCGTTGCTGCGGATCTCAGGTCATCATCCCACGAAATCACCCAATCCGGACCATTCGAGCTGCTGGACGTGACGAATGCTAAGGCGATGTTTGAAATCGCCAATCGCTACAAAGTAGATACCGTCATTCATTTGGCCGCGCTGCTGTCAGCTGTCGCGGAGGAGAAACCCTTGCTTGCCTGGAACTTGAATATGGGCGGTTTGATGAATGCACTTGAAGTATCCAGGGAGCTCGGCTGCCAATTTTTCACTCCAAGCTCCATTGGCTCTTTTGGTCCTTCGACTCCGAAAGACAATACCCCGCAGGATACGATCCAGAGGCCCAATACGATGTACGGTGTGAACAAGGTATCCGGCGAACTGCTTTGTGATTACTATTTTCATAAATACGGCTTGGATACGAGGGGATTGCGACTTCCGGGTTTGATATCTTATATGACGCCACCCGGCGGAGGAACGACAGATTACGCGGTGGAAATTTATTATGCAGCCGTATCGACTGGCCGGTATACCTCGTATATCGCCAAAGGCTCAGACATGGACATGATGTATATGCCGGATGCCCTAAACGCCATCATTGATTTAATGGAAGCGGATTCATCCCTGTTGATACACCGAAATTCATTTAATGTCACCGCAATGAGCGTGGATCCGGAGGCGATCGCTGCAGCAATTCGGGATGAGTTTCCCGGCTTTATCCTCGATTATGACATTGACCCGAAGAGACAGGCGATTGCCGATAGCTGGCCGCATTCCATTGATGCGACGGCAGCAAAAACAGAATGGGGATTCCATGCCCGCTACGACTTGAAGGCCATGACGAAGGATATGCTTTCACAGCTAAGCGAGAGACAAATGCTTCGCAAAGCTTAAAGCTATGATGAATTTGCTATACAAAGCGAGTAGAAATACAAAAGAAAAGCTGCAGCAAAAGGTCAGCCTTAACCGGACCTTTTGCTGCAGCTTCTTTTATCATCCAGCCCTGACATTTCCCTAGTCTGCGGCTTATCAGATAAAGAACACGGCATATTGCACCGTCTGTCATATGAGCAAATCATTATATGGGCTTATACACTTGCGTGGTTTCTTAAATGTGAGAAGAATGGTCCCATTGTAGTAACACAGGGGGCAATATCTAAAAGATGAAAATATGATCAATTTAATGTGTATGAGAACCACTCTTTATAGAAAAAGCCTTTGTGTTGGATCTTTTGATTTCTTCTCATACATGTCATTATCAAAAATAAGATGAGTTATGAGCTCCACTTAAAAAATAATTCAATGGATGGTGCAGTGATGATTAATCATAAACTCAAAGTTATCGAACGCATGTCAGCAGGTGAAGGATTATCGTTGGATTTTGAGGAACTCATAATTCATGGTGTGTCTATTGACTCCAGGAATATAACGCCAGGGAATTTATTTGTTCCAATCATAAGAGAGTTAGATGGTCATAATTATGTAAGTGAAGCAATATCTAAAGGAGCAATTGCTTCTTTCTGGCAAAAGGATCACCCTAGTCCACCAGATCATTTTCCGTTAATTTATGTAGATGACTGTTTAGAATCCTTACAAAAATTAGCGGCAGAATACCGAAAAGAGTTACAAATTAAAGTTATAGGTGTTACGGGAAGCAATGGTAAAACAACTACAAAAGAGATGCTAAATTCTGTCTTACAGGAAAAATTTCGAGTCCATAAAACAGAAGGTAATTTAAACAGTCAAATCGGTGTCCCTTTAACGATTTTAGCGATAGATAAAGATTCTGAAATTGCAGTAATCGAGATGGGGATGAGTGAAAGAGGTCAAATTGAGCAGCTCTCCCGAATTACTCATCCAGACATAGCCTTAATTACAATGATAGGAGTTTCACATCTATCTAGTCTCGGCTCTAGAGAACAAATAGCAGCAGCAAAATTAGAAATTATTAGTGGTCTAAAGAATGGTGGGTGCTTTGTTTTCCAAGGTGACGAGCAGTTATTAGTTAAAGAAATAAATAATATTAAAAGAAATATCTTATTAGAAACAATTAGTTTTGGACAGGGAGACTTTAATGATGTAATTGCCAAAAATACAATATCAAGTGCCGAGGGTTCACAATTCTCAGTTGCAAACCAAGTGTACTACCTTCCACTTCCTGGTAAGCATAATATTAATAATGCTCTTGCTACCATTGCTATTGCTCTAAGATTGGGTTTAAACACTTCTGAAATTAATGAGGGGTTTACTCAGCTGAAATTGCCTAATATGAGATTTGAGAAAATCAGTTCACCCTTGGGATTTACCATTATTAATGATGCTTGGAATGCCAGCCCGGATTCCGTCTATGCAGCAGTTACGACTTTTCAGGAAATGACGGGTTATAGTAAGAAGCATTTAGTAATTGGTGATATGCTTGAACTGGGCGATAATGAAATAGAGTTTCACCAAGTTGTTGGAAGATACCTTGATCCAGATAAAATAAATTATATTTATACTTATGGTGATCTCAGTTATTATATTGGTTCAGAAGCAAAAAGAAGATATCCATTAGAGGCAGTGATGACTTTTAAAGATCAAATAATCCTAGCGAATACATTAAAGCAAAAAATCAAGATAAATGATGTGATTTTGTTAAAAGCATCTAGAGAGATTCAAATTGATTTAATAATTCTTTCCTTAATGAATTAGTTCGACTACCTAAATTTTTTATAGCTGCATTTCGTATTTATCAACTGATTCTTCTATAGCAAGTGGAAGTCCATTACAGCTCGTATGGAAAAGAATTCAGATAAACAATATACTAGCTATAACAGTTTATTGTTGAGGTGAATATCTAATGGATGAAATCGATGAATCAAAACAACTTGTATTACAAATCGGCGGTGCATTGAAAAAGTATAGAAAAGAAAAAAACATAACCTTGGACGACTTATCCGAATTAACAGGCGTAAGCAAACTTACACTGGGAAATATCGAACGTGGCGAGACAAATCCGACTCTGGCAATCATATGGAAAATTTCAAAAGGGATATCTTTACCGCTATTGGCTTTGATCCAAACAGAGAAGCCGGTTCGTGTTTATCGTGCTGGCGAAGGATTAAGGTTTTCTAATGATGAAAAAAATTGGAGCATTGAACCGGTCTTTAAAAGCAATGATATTGAAATGTGCCGGGCGTACTTACAGCCAAACAGCTCGTATTGTCCTGAAGGTCATCACGTAAATACAACTGAAATTGCAACAGTGATGACAGGTTCCATTGAGATACAAGTCGGTGAAGAAGTCTACACACTGAATCAATATGATACGATCAGTTTTCGTGCAGATTCTCCTCATTCTTATACCAATCGTACCAACAGCCAAACCGTTCTCCATATTTCCTTAAAATATGGTTTCTAAAATTCGAAAATCCACTTATGAAATACAACTTCGATTTCCATGACGGAAGATCTGAGTTGTATTTTTTTATATAAATTCAGTATGTTTTAAAATACTTATTGATTAAAAAAGTATATTATAATATACTTTCACTATTCGCGCGGATGCTATAGCAAAGATTTTCAAATCAGAATAAAGCAAATCATACGAAAGATTACAGGAAGGAGAAATAAAGTATGCCGAATAAACAACAAAACGTACAGTCCTCTATGGGGTTGATCATTCTCGGCATCATTGTTATTGCAGCTAATTTACGTACTCCCTTAACCTCAGTAGGTCCTTTAGTGAGTCTTATAAGGGATGACGTTCATATTTCAAATACATCAGCAGGCCTGATCACGACGGTACCCTTGCTGGCCTTTGCTCTATTATCGTCTCTAGTACCCAAATTAGGACGAAGATATGGGGTAGAGCGTATTATTATGATTGCTCTAATTTTTCTGACTGCTGGTATTGTTATACGGTCATTATCGGGCGCAATTCATCTGTTTATCGGGACAGCGGTTCTAGGATTCGCGATTGCCATATGTAATGTGTTATTGCCAAGTATAATCAAAAGAGATTTTCCAGATAAAATTGGCTCCATGACAGGTGCTTACTCCATTTCAATGAATTTATGTGGAGCAATCGCATCAGGAATCAGTGTGCCCCTAGCTGTGAACGCTGGTCTTAAATGGCAGGGTGCATTAGGAGTATGGGGAATTCTAAGCTTTATATCGGTCCTCTGTTGGCTGCCTCAATTAAGAAAACAAACAAAGCAAACAGTCACGACGAGTCAAAGAATTGTCAGCCATGATGTGAATGTTTGGAAATCCCCGCTTGCCTGGCAGGTAACCTTGTTCATGGGGATACAGTCCATGATATTTTATGTATTGATCGCTTGGATGCCTGAAATTTTAAAGCAGCAGGGAATTGCCCCCAACCAATCAGGATGGTTCTTGTCCATCATGCAGTTAGGGATGCTTCCATTTACTTTTATCGTTCCTGTTATTGCTGGGCGTATGTCTAACCAACGTTTGTTAGTAGTCATCACTACCGTTTTGCTTTTAACGGGAACACTCGGACTTCTATACGGCTGTCCCAATATCATTCTGCTGTGGATCATCATGCTCGGAATTGGTGGAGGCTTCGCCTTTAGTTTGTCCATGATGTTTTTCGGACTGCGCACTGAGAATGCGCATCAAGCAGCGGAACTATCCGGCATGGCACAATCGATCGGATATCTTCTTGCCGCTATGGGTCCAGCCCTTATTGGATATCTGCATGATGCATCAAATAGCTGGGACCTGCCACTTTTTATTTTGCTAGGAGCTTCGGTCCTGCTCTTTTTAGTAGGCATGGGAGCAGCAAGCAATCGTACTGTAGGCAGCCCAAATCGTTACGAGCAGCCGCGGAAAGGATGATAACGATGTTTGACAAAGTTATGGTGGCCATTGATAAAGCTGAAATAACCAATAAACTTCTTGATGCAGCCGTTGAAATAGCCCAAAATAAACATTCTCAAATCACCTTGGTTAAAGTAAGTCAGGATTATGTGTCGAATGGAATGACATATGTACCCGAGAGATTTTTGGAAGAGATAGTGGACGAAATGGAAAAAGCGAGTTTGGAGCTGCTGCAGCACGCCAAATCTAAATTAAAAGCTGAAGGGATAAATCCGGAAACTGTTCATCTCAAAGGAGATCCTGCGTATGAGATATTAAAATATGCAAGGGAAACCGAGCAGCAGCTTATTATTATCGGAAGCCGGGGACTAATAGGGGTAAAAGGAATGATGCTTGGAAGTGTCAGCCACAAAGTTTCACAATTATCAAGCTGCCCAGTCCTCATTGTACACTAACTCTTTTAGGAACTACTTAAAGGTTGCATTGTTACAGTGGCGGAGAAGTATATCGCAAGAATTATACAGCGGCAATGTAGGATACGAATATCCTACATTGCCGTTGTTTCTAGAGCTAGCAGCTGCCCACGTCATGAACAGAATGGGAGGTTACATCGAATCTTGACATTAGGTTTGTAATCGTTCTGCAAGCAATGGACAGCACCCTCCGCCAATTGACGATGATAATTATTATCATTATAATGTGTCCATTCTATATAAAAGGGGGAAAGAAATTTGTTACATAGAAAAAACTTTAAAGCTGCTTTACTCCTACTATTGTTTAGTATCCTTTTCCTTTCTGGTTGTGGTATAAATGACAGCAAACGCGTTACGCAAAGTGATCATAATGCAGTTAAAACGGACGAGAGCGCGTCCGATAACTCCATATCTATCCAGAACGAAGAAGGGGAAACCACAATAATTGGAGAGCCCAAAAAGATTGCAGTTCTAAATTGGCAGCTAGCTGATTTTCTCTTAGCCTTGGACATCAAACCTTATGCTATGACAAATTTTATTGGGGAGACGAACCTGGAATATTTAGAGAACGATGCATTAGATGGTGTAATTGATCTCGGAGACAAGCCCAATCTCGAATTACTCTCTCAAAGCAATCCGGATTTAATCATCGGTTGGGAAAGCCGAAGAGAAATTTACGACCAGTTGACCAAAATCGCACCCACAATCCTTACAAAGGAAAATGAGGATTGGCGTAAATCTTTGCAAGAACTCGGAAGTATGCTTGGCAAAAACAAGGAAGCGGAAGAATGGTTAGCTCAGTATGATCAGAAGGCAGCTGCTTCAATGCACCTCCTTAGCTCAAAGATTGATCCTACTGAAAATGTCCTCTATATGCGTGTGATGCCTAAGGTACTTCGAATCTATAACTCAACTCAATCCTTGGGAGCAACGTTATCTCAAGATATGGGCCTACACTATTTGCCTCAAACCGAATCGATCCAAAATTTCGAAAATATTTCAATTGAACAGCTGCCTGAGCTAAATCCAGATCATATTTTTATTCAGGTAGGGCGCCCTCTGCGTGGCGGAGATCAAGAAGCTAAAAAGATATATGAGGAGTTAACTCGAAGTTCGATCTGGAACAGCATGAAGGCAATGAAGAATAAACAAGTGTATACTGTACCTCACTGGGTCATTAGTGACGCTCCCTATATTAAGGAGAAATCGATTGATCTCTTGTTAGAGAAGCTCGGCGTGAACTAATAATGCAGCCTTCAGTTAGGAATGTTGGTTAATGCTTAGCCATCCTTTTGAATAGACCTGGCAGGAAATGCAATCGGTTCCCTTTTAGACTTGTATCTAATCGGCATCTTGCTTTTCAAATCATTAAACTAACGGGCAGAATAAATCAATCAAGGATGTTACAATGGAGACGCATATTTAAAAGTAAAGGAAATGAATCATGGATAAAAAAACGCTGCTTGCTTGGGAGAGTAAACATAAAGCAATAAAGCGAACTGTAGAGGGTTTCTGGGATTGTTTTAGAAAATGGCGTGAAGAAGAGAGAGGCGATTATCTCAATACATTTCAAGGTAAGCTGTACGAAGAATTTTTAAGTGTTCAAGAACGTTCCATTTATCTTAAGTATTCTTTCAATGTCGAAGAAGCAGTTATATTTTGTTCAGTCGATATATTTTATTTGGAAGAAGAAATAGGTAGTTATGACATTGAATTTAATTTAGATGGCGAGATTGCTGATGACTATTTGGATTTTAGCGATACTTTATTAAAGGATAAGATCTCAAAAATGAAATATAATCTAAACATTGCCCGTAACGCCCTCAAAGAGGGAATGGATACGGGCACAATATCCAAAATCACTGGAATTGATGTAAAGTATGTACAGATTTTAAAGGGAAAATATTTTTGAAATAACGGGAAATCACAGCTCCAACAACAAGAAAGCAGCTGGTCATTGTGATGGGCTGTTTTTTTGTTTAATGAATGGTTACTCACCACGCCTTCCGTAAAAAACACACAAAGCATATCCAGCACAAAATCTGCAGGGGACACGCCCAAGGGAAATAAGTAAGGAGAGACTCACATGTACCTAAAAGAATTTGACTTGGACTTACCATATATTGAGGATACTGAAAGCATTGAATCGCTAATGGAATTACAAAAATGTGATTACAAAGAAGCAGCAAAATTAGATTATGAATTAAATTGGAAATGGAGAAGACGTTCATTTAGGTTGGAAACTCGCTGTATTACAGCGATGTTTGAACGTTTGTTTGGGAAATACAAAACAAACGATTGTTGGAAAGTACTAATAGAATGTGTAGAGAACATATCGGAAGAAAGGATTGTTAATGATTCAGGAGTGTGCTCGGCGCCAATCCAGTTTAGTTTGAATAACTATCTTGCCAAAAATGAGATGGAGAAAAAAAGGGATGCGCTTCGACTACTGATGGACGGACTCGAGAAACTAGCTTTACGTAATCGTTGGGCTATCGAGCCATTTAGAAAAACAGCAATACAAATAGAAGAGTTAGGTTACGTAAATGAGTGGACGTGGAAAAAAATGGTTAAGAGCCCTAATAAGAAGTACAATGCTAAAGTCATATGCCATCATACTGTAGAAAGCATGGATATATTTATATCTATTCTACAACGAGATGGTGCCCAAGTACTTTTAGAAAAGGTCATATCAGAACAACCGGATGAATTTGCTTATGCTAAACATTTAGGCGAAATTAAATGGGAATCTGATTTTGAAGTTGCTTTGATTAACAAGAAAGGCAATGAAAAGTGTTTGGTGGCTATTGAAAAAAGTCGGTGAAAGTCGTTGTTTATCTGTCGGAGGACAAGAAAAGGTCCTAGTTCCGATTAGATGTACATCTAAACACACATCAAATGTACTTAAAATTTCATTAAAGTACCCTAATACATGAAATTCTTCAACTTTTTTAGAACAACTGACACGAGCCGCTAGGTATTATAAAAGGCAGCGGGAAATGTCCGAAAGGGCATGTACTAACGTACTATTATTTCTGGTGAAAAGAGGTATACTGGATACCGAGGTGAATCCAATGTGGTTTAAGAGAAGACTGAATGCCGCTTCAGATGTAGAAGAACCTATCGACCCTTTATCCGCTTCGCGGATCCCTGTGTTAATATGGCTCTGCCTTGTTACCACTGCAACTCTTATATTACAGACCATGTCAGCACCCACCATTATTCCGAGTATTTTTTTCGTCATAGTGATGATTGTCCATGCTTACTTTTACTGGATAACAGGTTCAATAGTCGCTTATTCCAAGCCGTTATATATTATAATTCAAGCAAGTTTAATATACGGTAGTGCTATTCTTATGCCGGATGGCATGCCGGCGATTCTGATTGGACTTATACCTGTATTGATCGGACAAACCGTTGCGATCTATTTCGAAACAGCAAAAGTGGTTTTCATTGCATTTGTGCTCTATGTCATGTTTTGTTCTCTAACTTTATTTAATCGAACTGGCCCTGAGGCGGCACTGCTTGTTTTATTACTTTTACTCATGATGGTTGTAGTCATATCTTACGCGTCATTGTTTTACAAACAAGTTAATGCACGTGTCAGAACCCAAAATTTCTTGCGGGAATTAGAGCTGGCTCACCAAAAAGTAGAGGAACTTACACTCACTGGTGAGAGACAGCGGATGGCTAGGGACTTGCATGACACATTGGCCCAAGGTCTTGCCGGAATTATTATGCAGCTGGAGGCTGCAAGTATTCACCAAGAAAAGGGGAACCAGCTCAAAGCACAGGAAATTATACGTAATGCCATGGTGCAGGCCAGACAATCATTGGCGGATGCACGACGAGCAATAGATGATTTACGCACGAAATCAACCCCTTCCATCACGCTGAGCGAAGCATTTCAAGAACAACTGGAACGATTCCGACAGGCGACTGGCATTGCAACTGAATTTCAGGGAGAGCTCTCTTCACAGTTGTCCAAAGTGCAGATGGAGCATATCTTGCATATTTTGAGCGAGTCCCTTATGAATATCGCCCGTCACGCACAAGCGAACCTTGTCAAGATAACTACCAGCCATAGCAATAATAAGTTTAACCTGAACATCATCGATAACGGCCAAGGGTTTAACACGGATCGCATCGGAAAATTACATGGCCATTACGGCTTAATTGGTGTACAGGAGCGCGCCAGACTCATTGGCGGGAGTATTGAGATTGACAGTAATGCACAAGGAACAGCTATACATTTAAGCGTTCCATTATAATCGGTAGAAGGAGAGGGATAGCCGCATGAAGCACAAAGTCATGATTGTGGATGACCATTGGGTTGTGAGAGAAGGTCTGAAGCTTATTCTTGAAACAGACGACAATTACTGCATTGTAGGAGAAGCAAACGAAGGTGTTGAAGCATTAAAACTGATGGAAAGTTCTGAACCGGATGTCATCCTGATGGACCTTAACATGCCAGGGGGACTTGGGGGACTGGATACCATGAAACGGATGCAAGAGCAAGGCCTGCTTATTCCCGTTATCATTCTTACCACATATAACGAGGATGAACTTATGATCGAAGGTTTATCCCTGGGTGCCAAAGGATATCTTTTAAAGGATACCAGCCGTGAAAACCTATTCCGTACATTAGACTCTGCACTCCGTGGAGAGACTTTGCTTCAGCCAGAGATTACTGCCAGAGTATTCGCTCATCAGACCCGATCGTTAGCCAGAAAAACGGAGCCTACCTTGCTTAGCGATAAAGAAACGATTGTTCTGCAAGCCATCGCAAGAGGAATGCGTAGTAAGGAGATTGCTTTTGATATGGGCATTGCCGAACGTACAGTGAAAGCTCATCTTACGAATATTTACAACAAACTTGGCGTAGATTCACGGTCTGAAGCGGTTGCTGTCGCTGTCGAAAAGGGACTCCTGCATCTCTAAGTAAAAAAATGCCTCGCGTACGTCTTGATTTAACTAACGTACATGCCCGATCTTGCCCGATCGTACATTTAGGGAATGCCCTTATGTACGATTTTTTTTCGTCTATTTTTCAATACAATACAGACATAGGGTGGTGATGAATCACTTCCTAATTGCAGCAAGTTGAAAGGGGCATGACATTTATTATGGCAAAATGGTTATATCGTCTCGGAGCCTGGTCTTCGAGGAAAAGAAAAGCAGTAATTACAGCAGGACTCACACTTCTCATTGTAATGGCAGCTCTCGGCCTAGGCATGGGGACTTCGTTTACAGGTGAGATGACTATACCCGGAACAAAATCCGAGCAGGCTGCCGAGGTATTGAAATCCGAATTCCCAGCGTCGGATGGTGGTGGTCAAATACGTCTGATTTTCAAAGCTGATCAGGGATTGCTCACATCAGAGGGTAATCAATCCAAAATAAAAAAAGCGTTGAAAGATGTTAAAACGGATCTGTCCGTCGTCTCCGTTTCCAATCCATACGAAACGATGACACTAAGTGCAGACAAAAAAATCGGATATGCTGATATTACGTATAAACAGTCTGCAAGTGAAGTCGGAGAACATTCAAAAGAAAATGTACTTAATATAGCAGAATTGTTAACCAAAAATGGAGTGCAGACAGAACTCGGAGGCAGTGTGGCTTTCTCTGAAATTGAAGTAGGTGGCGTTTCTGAAGTCATCGGAATTCTGATTGCATTTATGATTCTGGCTTTTACCTTCACATCATTTCTTGCAGCCGGATTACCAATTCTGACAGCAGTGATCGGTTTGGGAATTGGATTGATGACCGTGATCGTTGGATCGAACTTTGTATCCATGTCATCATTCTCAATTACACTCGCTGTCATGCTTGCTTTAGCCGTAGGTATTGACTACGCTTTGTTCATTATATCCCGCTACCGTCAACAGCTGGCCGAAGGTTATGACCGTGACACAGCTATTGCGCAAGCAAACGCTACTGCCGGAGGATCAGTCGTTTTTGCGGGTCTGACCGTTATTATCGCCCTTGTAGGACTATCCGTTGTTCAAATTCCGTTTATTACCATGATGGGCTTGGCTGCAGCAATCAGTGTATTTATCGCAGTGCTTATTGCCATCATCTTTGTTCCTGCTCTTCTGGCTGTTGCTGGAGATCGGATTAGTCCGGCGCGAGAAAATCGCTGGTTGCGCAAATGGTCAGGTCAAAAGAAAAATAAAACAAAAGAAAATGCCTGGGGAGGGTTGATCACCCGAAAACCGTGGTTAATTTCGATTATATCCATAATCATTCTTACCGTATGTACATTGCCATTCCTGCACATGCAGCTAGGCTTGCCGGATAGCGGGCTTAAATCAACCGAAACCACGGAACGAAGAGGATACGACTTATTAGCAGAGGGTTTTGGAGCCGGATTTAATGGTCCGCTTGTCGTTGTAGCTAAAACTACTAACAGTAAAGATAGCCAGACCAAGATTGCAGAGGCAACAACTTACATCAAAGATATTCCAGGTGTTGCAAGTGTATCGCCAGCGATTCCTACTCCTTCAGGGCAAGCTGCAATCATTACTGTATTGCCTGAGACAGGACCACATGATATTCGCACGACTGAATTAGTACAAGCTATTCGGGATCAATCGGAGAACGTGCTAAAAAAAGACAACGTAGAGATTATGGTGACTGGTGGAACGGCAGTCAACATTGATATATCGGAAAAATTACAGGAGGCACTGCCTAAGTTTGCATTGCTTATCGTTGGACTCGCCTTTGTCCTGCTAATGCTTGTCTTCCGTTCAATCCTGGTTCCTATTAAAGCAGTTGTCGGCTTCTTGTTCACGTTAGGTTCAACACTTGGTTTTATCGTATGGGTCATACAGGATGGATACCTCGGCAGCTTGTTCGGCATCCCGGAACCTGGTCCTGTCTTGAATTTCCTCCCAATTCTTGTGACAGGAATTTTGTTCGGACTGGCAATGGATTATGAAGTATTTCTGGTGAGCAGAATGCGTGAGGATTATACCCACACGGGCGACGCCCACCGTTCAGTAAGAAGTGGATTAACTCACAGCGGGCCTGTGGTTACAGCCGCTGGACTTATTATGATTGCTGTGTTTGCCAGCTTTATTTTTGCCGAAGATACGATCATCAAATCGATGGGACTTGCCCTTGCTTTTGGTATCCTGGTAGATGCCTTTGTCGTACGAATGACACTTGTACCTGCTGTCATGACAATACTCGGCAAACACGCTTGGTATCTGCCTAAATGGTTGGATCGACTTCTACCTAATATCGATATTGAAGGTGAATCCATTATGCAAGAGAATATGAACGAGAGCAGAATGACAAAAAATACCAAAGTTCAGACGGAATCAAACATTAAATAAAAAAGATATCATTAAGCCTTGAGCGCTGAAAGAAACGTCGTTTTAAGAATGTTAAATTGTTGATTCAAGTCTACCCGGGTATTAAATGCATCCGTATCATGCAGCATGGACATTTTTTTGGAGAAATTACCGAATACATTAATCATTGTAATTAATGTTTCAACTGTATTCATGTCAGTGCGCACAGAACCATCCTGTTCGCCTAAATGGGCCAGCTCCTTAAACAGATGGATTAGCTGATCATATTTATCCTGATAAATTTGTATGTTCTCCAGAGGTTCTTTAGACAAGGCAACATAACATTCAAAAGCTTCTATAAGTTTGGAATTCTGTTGATAATGAGCTTGATGATAGAAAACCAAAGCGTCAAAGATGCGCTCCATTTTCTCGTAACACGTACCTTCATCATGCAATACGTCTTGAAGTATCTCAATTTCTGAATGCACGATGTTAGCTGCTACCTCCACAATAAGATGCTCTTTTTTTGGGAAGTAACGGAAAATTGTTGCAACGCCGAGTATCGCTTCATTTGCAATTTCCTGCATCGTCGTTTGTTCAAAACCCTGTCGTGCAAATACAACAGTAGCCGCTTTAATAATTTCGATCCGGCGTTTCTGCCGCAAGCTGGTTCGCTCCTGTTCTAACCTTTGTTTGGGTTGAATGAGAATGACCTCCTTAAGTTCAATTAAATTATGCTATCAACTTAGATGTGGTTTGTCAACGAAAGAGAGTATGTTTATCATCATCTGATACAGATCACGTTCTTAAGAAAACTGCTCCAACAATTTGCATAATACAAAGAAGAACCTTCCACCCATAATTATCGATGGGATGGAAGGTTTTTTCACATTATAAATTAATCAAATGATCTTGTTGTAAAATTAACGATTTCGATATTCCTGAGGTGTGCAGCCATATTGTTTTTTGAAAATTTTTATAAAATGAGGGGGAGCCATAAACCCAAGCTTTTTGCTAACATCAGCAACTTTAAGTTCGGTTTGGGTCAGAAGGTGAACAGCTCTTTGCATGCGCAGCCGAAACAGATAATCGCCGATCGTTTCTCCTGTTGCTGTTTTGTAGACTTTTGACAAGTAGACCGGATGAAGTCCAACGTGATCTGCAATAATTTGCAACGAGATTCCATCTGAAAGATGATTCTGAATGTAGGCATGCACGCTTGAAACAATATCATCGTGGGTATGCCTGATCTGATTTATCGCTTGGCTTCGATGAAACTGAATTATTTTCTCAGCCCAGGCATATACACGGTGACTGGAAATTTGACTTTTCTTTCGAATCATCAAATCGAACTCTTCATTGAGCAGTTCATCTACCGTAACATGTTGTGAGCGGAATGCAATGGCAAAGGTGGATGACAAGTACAGCAAGCATGTATAAAGAACTTCATGAGACAGGTCCGACCCTTCTTCATCTACTACAAGCACACGTTTGATTCTGGCAATCGCTTCTTCCCAGTTTCCAGCTTCCAACAATTGCGGCAGAAGTGGGGGCTCCAAAAGTTGAAGATAACCTTGATCCATCACAGGGTTCGGCAGCTGATCGTCGACGGTAATAAAATAGCTTTTATGCTCACCGACATTTTGTTGAATAGCCGCCACGCACCGATTAAAACCTTCACTTAATCCTCCGGGAAAAAGTCGCTCTTGTCCCAAACAGATGGAGATTGCCCCTTTTAGAAATTTTTGCACATGATTTTGCAACTTAACCGCAAAAGAATCGACAGAGTTTAGTGTTTTGGGATCCTCATGATGAATGAGGAACACCAGATACCCCTGATCGGTAATACAATGCCATAATCCAAATGGAGTGAAAACTTCATCTGCAATATTGGTAATCGCATATTCAAGGAGGGATAGAGATTGAAGATCATATCCTGAGAATTCCTCTTCCATTCGGATCACCATCATTCGATAGTTGTCTTCCATACGGATAGGAAGATTCAGAATCTTCAGGCGCTCCTCCAAAATATGCTGACTCATAGGCTTATTTTGGAGGAGATCATTAAGAAACTGATTTTGCAACACGGGAAGATTAGCATGTAACATGTGCTGGATCTGCTGCATTGAACTTATCTTTTCCCATTCTTGCTCAATATTCTTAATGGCGTCTTCAACAGTCTTGATAAGCGCTTGAGTGTCCACAGGTTTAAGCATATAGTTCATCGCCTGATAGCGAATGGCTTGCTGCGCATATTCAAATTCATCGTGTCCTGACAAAATAATACTCCGAATGCGAGGAGCTGATAAGCGAATAAGGCGGATTAATTCAAGACCATCCATTTCAGGCATACGTATATCCGTAATCATCACATCAATCGCAAACCGGGACGCGATATCCAGTGCTTCTTCGGCGGAGTAGGCACGATGCACTTCTTCGATGCCGCTATCTTCCCAAGGAATCGTGAGAGCAAGACTGTCCACCACAGACTTCTCGTCGTCTACAATTAAAAGCGCATACATAAGTGCAACAACTTCCTTCCTGATGATTGGTCTCCTTATTGTAGGCAATCATCACGGGCATTACAATCCGGATTTCCTTCTTAACCTGCGAATATTAAGATATTGTTATCCGTGTTTGGATGTAGTTATCTATAGGTGTAAAAAAGGACACAAAAATCAAAATGAATCTTGCGAAATGCGTTATGCAATCTTAAGAATGCGTTATATGCCTTCTTCTCCCTCAACCGTAAAATAAAATGGATACCTTTAAATGATACATAACGAAAGGGAGTATCAATGGATGAAACGAGATATTAAACAGCTCATAGATCAAATGACAATCGAGGAGAAAGCCAGTCTGTGTTCCGGCAGCACCTTCTGGACAACCACAGGAATCGAAAGATTAGGTATTCCATCCATTATGCTAGCTGACGGACCACATGGACTGCGAAAACAAGATGGAGAATCGGATCATCTGGGTCTGAACGAAAGTGTACCCGCGACATGTTTTCCTACAGCCAGCGGGCTGGCAAGTTCCTGGAATCGCGACCTGATTGAACAGGTAGGAAGCACCATTGGTAAAGAAGCCCAGACCGAGAATGTATCTGTTTTGCTGGGACCAGGTGCTAATATCAAGCGCTCCCCGCTGTGCGGACGAAACTTTGAGTATTTTTCTGAAGATCCGTATCTTACAGGTGAACTGGCTTCATCTCACATTCGCGGTGTGCAAAGCCAGGGAGTCGGCACTTCGTTGAAGCATTTTGCCGTTAACAATCAGGAGGATCGTCGAATGTCTGTTAATGCGGTAGTGGATGAAAGGACTTTACGCGAAATTTACTTAACTGGCTTTGAAAAAGCGGTCAAACAAGCTCAACCATGGACTCTTATGTCTGCATACAACAAAGTTAATGGGACCTATGCATCGGAGAATCCCTACCTGCTGAATGATATATTGCGAGAAGAATGGGGTCATGACGGAATTGTTATGTCAGACTGGGGAGCAGTCAGTGAAATTGTACCTAGCGTGGCGGCAGGCATGGAACTTGAAATGCCGCCTTCCAATGGGGAGGCACAACTTAAAATTATTCAAGCGGTTGAAGAGGGCACACTCGATATCTCATTACTTGATCAAGCGGTCGAACGCTTGCTTACGGTTATTTTTAAATGTGCAGATCATATGCAGCAAGATGTGACATACGATGCTGAAGAGCATCATGCTTTTGCGAGACAGGTGGCCCAAGAGACCATGGTATTGCTGAAAAACGAAAATGGGATACTACCATTGCAGAAAACGGGCCATATCGCTGTTATTGGAGAACTAGCCCAATCTGCCCGTTATCAGGGCGGGGGAAGTTCACACATTAATGCAACGAAAATTGATATTCCTTATGAGCAGTTGCTTCTTTCAGCAGGAGACCAAGCACAACTCACGTATGCGCAGGGATATGAACTGAGCTCGGATGAAACCAATGCTCCATTATTACAAGCTGCTCTGGAAACGGCAGCGGCAGCTGATGTGGCCATCTTGTTTGTAGGACTACCCGATCGTTATGAATCTGAGGGATATGACCGCAAACATCTTGACCTGCCAAACAATCATCAGGAGCTCATTACCGCAATAGCTGCTGTTCAACCTAATGTAATTGTCGTGTTGAGCAATGGTGCCCCTGTCGTTATGCCTTGGCTCCACAATGCCAAAGCCGTTCTGGAAGCATATCTGGGGGGACAGGCAACTGGAGGCGCTATCGCTGATATTTTATTTGGTGATGCAAACCCGAGCGGCAAGCTTGCCGAGACGTTCCCGCGTTCAACCAAACACAATCCATCCGCATTGTTTTTCCCTGGTGATGGAAACCAGGTTGAATACAGAGAGGGGATATTTGTAGGTTATCGGTACTATGAAGCCAAAGATATAGAACCGCTGTTTCCTTTTGGTTATGGACTAAGCTACACACAATTTGAATACTCCAACCTGACTGTTGATAAAAGGAAGATCAACGATACAGATTGCATCAACGTCTCGGTAAAGATTAAGAATACTGGTTCTGTGCAGGGTAAGGAGATTGTTCAACTTTATATTCATGACACAGCATCCCGTGTTACACGTCCTGACAAAGAGTTGAAGGGCTTCACCAAGATCGACTTAAAACCAGGTGAAGAGAAACAAGTCACAATAAGTCTCGATAAACGTTCATTTGCATATTACGATGTAGAGCGATCCGATTGGCATGTGGACAGCGGCGAATTCGAGATATTGGTAGGTGCATCTTCTCAAGATATTAGGCTTACAACAAAAGTTGTCGTAAATTCGACATCACGTGAAATTATCCCAACATACCATCGCGACACCACTTTTGGTGAGTTGCTTGCAAATCCTAAAACGATGGCAATCCTTTCTCAAATGCAACCTCAAGCGGATCAGGATCAAAGTGAGATTCAATCCAGTGCAGTATCCGCTGAGATGGTTCAAGCTTCCATGCAGTATTTGCCATTGCGGAACCTGATTCCTTTTTCAGGGATGACAGAGGAAACCTTATCACAATTACTTGCAGCATTGAATCAGGCAGTACAAAGCGAAACATAGAATTTGATCTTTCTTTTCAGCTTGATTTCAGATAAAAGTCGCCATGAAGGCGACTTTTATCCTTTGTATAGTCTTTATACTTAACTCGTACATGTATAAATTTATAAGAATTATTAATATGTAACTTTTAGAGAAGGTGGATATTAAATGAGTATTCGTAGGAAAATGCTATTCGTGTTTGGGACTGTTATTGTACTGTATCTCGTGGCACTAAGTTACCAAAATTACAAATCTTTAAACCAAAATGAAAAGTTGGAAGAGATACGAAAAGTTCAATTCACCTCCTCGCTGAAAGCACAGGAGATGCAGGAGAGTCTGATGGAATACCAGGTTCAAATGATGCTTCCATCGATTGGATATGCGTCTAAGGAATCCGTTGAAGAAGCAAGTGCACAATTGTTAACAAAATTCAAGCAAGCTTTGCAAGAGTATTCTGCATTGAATCCATCCGAAAAAAATGAAGCAGTTCAGATTCAGGAAGCATATTCCAGTTACATTGACCAAGGTCATTTGGAGGGAGGACAGAAACTAAACGAATTAATCCTTGGATTAAAATCCAAAAGTGTGATTGATGTGAACTCCAATATTCATACATTGATCACGTCCAACAAAAATGTATTTTGGCAGTCCATCACATATCAGTTATTAGTGACTTTACTTGTTATCGTCATCGCCCTGCTGCTCGCGCGTTCTATTATTAAGCCTATTGAACGTCTCGTTAAAGGAACGGAACGGATCCATAATGGAGATTTAAGCCAGTCATTTCATTCAAACGCTTCAGATGAGATTGGCAAACTTGCAATTATGTTTGAAGTCATGCGCACTGGCCTTACAGGCTTCATACGTTCAGCCCAGGATAATTCCGATGTGGTTGTACAAACCAGTCAGAATCTAATAAAGAATTTGGAGAAGTCCTCCATTTCAATGAGAAAAATTGGTCGGTCGGCAGCTTCCGTTTCCGATGGAGCGCTTGTACAACTTCAGTCAGCAGAAGAAACGGTACGAGCCATAGATGAAGTAGCCCGAGGCATTGCCCTGATCAGTGAGTCAAATAATGAAGCTACAGAATGTTCATCCACTACTGAACAAGAAGCTAGAAAGGGAGAGGAACTTCTAAAGAACGCTAAACTTCGCATTGACCGCTTTAATCACACGATGGATGAAATAGAAAGATCTGTTGCGACAATGAAACAGCATTCCGTTACTATTCAAGAAATCGTTCATCTTATAGCGACAGTTGCTCGTCAAACTGACTTACTCGCTCTTAACGCAGGTATAGAGTCTGCAAGAAGTGGGGAACAAGGAAGAGGATTTTCCGTTGTTGCAAGTGAAATTCGCTCACTGGCAGATCAAACCCGTCGATCGTTAAGCAACATATTTGATACGATTAACGACATTCAGGAAGATACGGTATCAGCAAACACTATCGTAGTTCAAGGAAAAAAAGAGTTGGCACAAACGATAAATGCAGTTGAACAAGCAGGTCAAGCATTCGCAATGATCCTTGAATCTGCCAAAGACGTTGCCAGTCAGATGCAAGAGATCTCATCCGCTTCTGAGCAATTATCCGCAAGCTCTGAGGAGGTCAGCGCTTCGATGCAGCATTTAGCTTCTATTGCCAAACAAGCACATACAGAAAGCACAACGATGGTTCAGGCCGTTGAACAGCAGATGGTTATTGCAGAAGAAATACAGCATTTTTCCGATAACATTCGAGATTCTGCTTTTAATATGAGAGATCAAATCTCCATTTACAAAACCTGATATATGTGAGGATGAGGGCGAAAATAGAAAAAATGAAAAGGATTCGGAGTATGGAGAGAAATCGGGAGAGTTGATACTAAATTCTAACTGCTGTAACGATTAAACCAATCATTTAGATTACGCTATTCCATCTTTGTTATGAGTTATATCCCTCTCTTCAAACAGTTATTAAAATAAAGTTATAAGATAAAGAACTCAATTGAGCATTAAAACAACTAGATACCGGAGGGAAACAGTATGGGAACCATAGTAAATGAACAACCCATTGTAACCGAGAACGTTAAGCCCAAACAACCTGAACGAGAAATTCCGACACGCAGATTACTTGGAGATTCCATGGGGCAATTTGGTCTTAACATCTCCAGCGGCTTGCTTGGATTAATTACGTATTATTATACCGATGTAGTCGGTGTATCCGCTGCAATTGTCGGTACAGTGCTGCTGTTAACTAAAATATTGGATGCGTTTGCAGACGTTGGTATGGGAGTGCTTGTTGACCGCACCAAGTCAAAATACGGGCAGGCTCGTCCATGGCTTCGATGGATGACCATCCCGATGTTCGTCTCGCTGCTGCTCGTATTTTCTGTTCCAGATATCAGTCCAACTGGTAAAATAATATATGCTGTTGTGACCAATCTTATTTTTTATATTCTTGTGTATACACCAACATCTATTCCGTATTCCAGCCTAATGGCACTAACGACACGTAACAACTATGAACGATCATTGATGGGGATTTTCCGCTCCGCAGGAGGATATTTGTCCGGTATGATTGTTGCCATTGCTTTCATTCCGGTGGTAACAGCTATGGGGGGAGGACGCAAGGAATGGACGATCTTAGCCGGTGTATTTGCTGCCGTTGCTGCCATCGGTATTTTCGTCGCCTTTTTATCCAACAAAGAAAAATATAATAATGTGCAGCTGGATGAACTTGGTTTTTTCCAGGATAAAGTTCCGCTGTCACAAGGTCTTAAAATGTTGTTTGCTAATAAGTACTGGGTTCAAATCCTCATCGTGATGACAGTTGTAAACATCCTGTTTGCTCTTAACGTAGCTGCAGGGAGCTACTTTGCCAAATACATTTGGGGAAATGTCAGCCTGGTTGGTTTGATGGGGGCGATCGGTCTGATACCCGTTATTATTGGATTCGCACTCTCTGGACCGTTCATCAAACGTTTTGGGAAACGCAATACGGCCTTGGGCGGCATTATTATAGCTCTAATCGCAGCTGCGATTAGACTGATCTCACCGGAAAGCATTATTCTGGGACTGGTCTGCTCCATCTTTCAGGCTCTAGGTACGATTCCACTTATGGCCGTTGGTACAGCTCTGACAACGGATACGATTGAATACGGGGAATGGAAGTTCAATAAACGTCTGGTTGGATTGACCAATAGTGTTATCGCATTTGGTTCCAAAGTAGGAACAGCAGTCGGAACCGCTATGATCGGTTGGCTGCTTGCATTAGGAGGATATGTGGAGCAGGCTTCCGAGCAGGGAGCAGGAGCTAAACAAGCGATTATTGCCCTGAACATTTACGTGCCCATAGTCATTTTGATTATTCTTGCTGCAGCCTTGTATAAATATAAACTTGATAAAGAATATCCTAAGATCATTCAAGAATTAGACGCCAGAAAACAGTCCTGATTCATTAGAAAAAGAAGCTCTCCCATAAGGGAAAGCTTCTTTTTGTTGGCCGTTTTAAATACGTTCTGTTAGAAGATAAACTCTACTGGCTCAAGACACTTAATTCAATATTAGGATCATTTATTCTGGCGCACACCATGGCTGCTCTGTTGCCTGAAGTGAGCAGGTGTAATATTTAATGATTTTTTGAAGACGGTCTGAAAGTGACTTTGACTGGAGAAACAAAGATAGTTGCTAATTTCGCTAATGGGTTTGTTCGTATAAACAAGCAAATTTTGAGCTTCCTTTAGCTTGCAATCCATAATAAATTGATGCAGGCTTTTGCCGATTTTTTTTTTGAAAGTGGTCGATAGATACGTACGACTGTAACCAAAATGTTTTGCCACATGATCAACGGTCAAATTCTGATGCACGTTATTATAAATATATTGAATCAAACTTCGCATACTTACGTCATCTGCTATATCATACCTTGCGGCTTGGACTCTCCTAGCAAAATTAAACAATGCCTCTTTCATGAAATTTTGAATGGATTCAGGCGTCGATAATTGTTCAATCTCTTGGAGATAGAGATCGGATAACTGAAAAGCAACTTCTGTATCTAATTGCCCCCGAATGGCTGCTCGCGTAGCCAGGGCAATCGCGACAATCGATGTATTTTTCGTCTGACGAATGGTGTCCCCAGCGGTCATACCCTCATGAACCATAAAAGGCCGTTCCAAAAACTGTTTAAGGCCAACTTCATTACCGTTCTCAATGTAATAACACATCTGGTTTTCAATCTCGTAGGAATTGTTAAAATATAAGTTTTCTTTATTCTCGTAAATTCGTTTTGTTTGCTCGTTGTTAATTTCCTTCATCGAATTCATTTGAAGTAAGTCCAAGTAACTCATCTCTTGGCCGTTCACAAAATAATGAATGGTCACAAGATGATTTAGAAATTGCTGCAGCGGCATTGGAGTGATCTGCTTTAGAAAACTTTCGAAGTTTGCTTCATCTTGACCGGAAACGACAAAGGCTTTTTTAGCGATACGCAGTGTGTCTTTCAAATAAGGTGTTTGACTGACGGGTCCGACAAGAATAACATGGCCCGGAAGGGAACTGACTTTGATCGCACCATAATAAGCAAAGAAGGAAGTAGATAAATATGCGACCTCTTCGTGTGAAAGCAAAAGTTGGGATAAATACTCAAGTGGCGGATAAGTTAACTCGCTCTGAGCAGGATGACTAAATGTATGGTGCTGCTGGTTATACAAATATGTCGGAATCAACGTAGACTGGTAGAGAAATTTCAATGTTTTTTGTAATCTGTTCAACAAAATTTCCTCCGTATAAACGAATGGTTGGAGTGTCAACATTCTTTTGATTTATTTCAAAATAGCAAACTCGTCCGAGACAGTCAATATATTTTAAGAACAAATCTGAAATTTGAAGTACATATATGAAAGATAGCACTTCCATTATGGAATACAATAAATCTTAACTAATGCATCCGGAGCGAAGGGAGAAGGATCATGCAGACCGTTAATGAACTAATTCAACGTATGACGGTAGAAGAAAAAGCGGCTTTAATGGCTGGTGTGGATTTTTGGAAAACAAATTCTATTCCGAGATTATCCATACCATCTATATATATGACGGATGGGCCTTGCGGCTTACGCAAACAAGGAGAGAAGGCAGATCATCTCGGTCTAAACAACAGTGAGCAGACAACATCATTTCCCACAGGAGTTACGCTTGCTGCCAGCTGGAACCGGGATAATATTCGTAAGATGGGTGCAGCTATAGCGAAGGAGTGTCACCATTTCGGGGTTAATCTTCTCCTTGGTCCTGCTGTTAACATTAAAAGAAATCCCAAGTGCGGCAGAAACTTCGAATATTTCTCTGAAGACCCTTACCTCTCGGGAATTCTTGGCAGCGCTTTTGTCGAGGGTGTTCAAAATGAAGGGATTGGAGTCTCCCTGAAACATTTCGCTGTAAACAACAACGAAAATTATCGTTTTATGGGAGATTCTGTATTGGATGAGCGTGCATTACGTGAGATCTATCTCAGAGCATTTGAACGAATTGTCAAAAACACAAAGCCAGTAACTGTAATGAGTGCATACAACAAGATTAATGGTGTCTTCTGTTCCGAAAATCACAGACTATTAACTGAAATTCTAAGAGAAGAATGGGGTTTTGATGGTGCGGTTATCAGTGACTGGGGTGCAGTATCTGATCGGGTAGATGGCATTAAGGCGGGAATGGATCTGGAGATGCCAGGTGATTGCGAATATTTTAGAAAGTCAATTATAGATACAGTTCATAGTGGTGAATTACCAATTTCTGCGCTGGATCAGTCGGTGAGCAATATTTTGAAGCTGATTCAGCGTACACACGATATTCAGTACGGCCTTGCATATGACAGAGAAGAACATCATAACCTGTCAGGTGAAATCGCAGCCGATAGTGCTGTCCTTATGAAAAACGATGGCATCCTGCCATTAGATTCGTCCCAAAACTATGTTGTCATCGGTGAATTGTTTGAGAAGATGCGTTTTCAGGGGGCCGGAAGCTCTTTGATCAACCCAAGCAAGCTTACTTCTCCAAAAACTGCTTTTGATCAACGCGGCATCCGCTACGATTATGCAAGTGGCTACAGAGAGTCCGAGTTTGAATCAGAACCGGAATATGTTAATTCAGCTATGGCAAAGGCACAGTCAGCGGATGTTGTTCTATTCTTCGCAGGACAAACCGATTATACAGAAAGTGAAGGGTATGACCGGGAGTCGATGACATTACCTGATAATCAACTTGCTCTTCTGCGCAAGCTGGTCCAGCTGAACAAAAAAATTGTTCTTGTATTATTTGGGGGTTCACCTGTCGAATTGCCTTTTGAAGATGAGGTTCATGCGATCTTGAATATGTACTTGCCTGGCCAAGCAGGAGGAGAAGCTGCGGCTCAACTCCTTTTCGGAGAAAAAAATCCTTCCGGGAAACTGGCGGAGACATGGATGAAAAGTTATACAGATGTACCCTTTGGTGAACAGTTTGTGCAGCAGAAGTCCGAGCTTTACAAGGAATCTATTTACGTAGGCTATCGCTATTATGATTTTTTGCAGGGAGAGGGTGTGCGTTATCCATTTGGTCATGGACTTAGCTATACACAGTTTGCTTATGAATCGCTGCAAGTCCGGCAAGATTCAGAAACGTTCATCGTCACATGTGAAATCTCGAATACAGGGCAGATGGAGGGTGGAGAAATCATACAGGTGTATGTTGCAAACCCAACCTCAGATGTGTTTAAGCCTACCAAGGAACTTCGTGCTTTTGGCAAAGTATATTTGAAGCCAGGTGAGAAAAAGCAAGTAAAAATGAGCTTTACCCTAAGCGACCTCGCTTACTATCATGTGGACCGGAAAGAGTGGGTTGTAGAAAATGGGGATTATCAGGTCTTGATTGCTGCTTCAGCAACCGATATTCGGTTGTCAGCCAGCCTGTCTATCACCAGCCAACCTGACATTGCAAGCCCGTATTCTCGCGAACAATTAAAGCATTACTTCTCTCCACATTTGTTATCTCAAGTGAGTATGGAAGAATTCGAAGTTCTACTTGGGAGGAAAGTAACGAGATCATCTAATAAGGAATCAACGAAATATACTCTGGATTCCAGATTGGATGAATTGCGGGAATCCTTTATAGGGAATTTATTTTATACATTCGTTATCGGTATTGGCAAAAAACAGTTTAATCGATCACAAAAGATGCCTGAAGGTCCCGAGCGGGATATGCAGCGCAAAAATGGCATGTTTCTGATGAAAATGATGCCGAATAACAGCATTCGTTCCATGTCCGTGTCCAGTACAGGCCGTTTTGGCTACCATATCGCAGCAGGGCTGATTGACTTGCTGAATGGTCAGATCATGCAAGGCATCAAACGCATGCTTCGAAAAGAACGTTTGTCCCCTCTGCCGAAGGACCAGAAGTGACTACACCTTAAACCACGAACATACAGGAGGAAACAACATGAGTCAGCGCATGATCAGCAAAAAACGTGTTTTTATTACTGGTGCATCCGGTGGCATGGGGCAGGAAAGCTTGAAAAGAATGATCAAAGACAGCCATTTGTATGACATTGTTACTTTGTGTCTGGATACGGAAAAGGATCGTAAGGCCCTGGAGCCGTATCAAGAGTTGAAAGAAGTAACCATAAAGTATGGAGACATACTGGATTATGAAAAGGTGCTTGAATGTGTCAAAGACGTAGATTTGATTCTTCACATTGCTGCATTTGTGTCACCTGCTGCAGATTATTTCCCCAAGAAAGCTATGGAAATTAATTACGGTGCCGTCAAAAATCTGGTGAGTGCTATATACGAACATGGCCAAGAGGAACATACCAAGCTGGTGTTTATCGGAACCATCGCAGAAACCGGCGATCGCATGCCACCTATCCATTGGGGACGCGTAGGTGATCCCCTTAAACCAAGCATGTTTGACTATTATGCCGTTTCTAAAATTGCAGCCGAGCGTCTTGTGATTGAATCCGGGCTCAAATACTGGGTAAGCCTGCGTCAAACCGGAATTATGGGACCCGCCATGAGTAAAATTATGGATGCGATTATGTTTCACAACTGTCTGGACAACGTCCTGGAGTATGTATCAGACCGTGACTCTGGCAGAATGATGGAGAATTTGTGCAATTATGAGTTTACAGGCAAGCTGCCCGAGGATTTCTGGTGTCATGTTTACAATATAGGAGGCGGGGAATCCTGCCGTGTCAGTACCTATGAGATGTACCAAAAACTATACGGGGCAATTGGTTTCAAAAACCTTGACCATGTGATTAATCCGAAATGGTATGCCACTCGTAATTTTCACGGACAGTATTACCTCGATTCGGACAAGCTAAACGATTATTTGCATTTCCGTCAGGACGGGATGGATTATTTTTATCATTGTTACCTTGAAAATCTGGGTTCTCAGGCAACGGCAGCGAAAATCTTGTGTAAACTTCCGTTTGGAGAACGAATCATGGGAACCGTCATGAAAAAAATGTTTGAAAAACCGGCCAGAACGGAACATGGCACACTGCGGTTTATTGAAGAAAATGTGGAAGACCACATTGATGCGTATTGGGGCAGTAAAGAGGCATGGAACAACATACCTGATAAATTAAGCGAGTTCCAGCATTTCAAAGATTGGAACACCGTAGTTCATATTGATCATGGATATGATGACACCAAACCTGAGCGGGATCTCGAAATTGATGATGTGAAGTCGGCCGCAGCATTTCGGGGAGGACAATGTTTGTCTTCAGAGATGGAAAAAGGAAACTGGAGAAATAAGTTGAGTTTTACATGTGCATTTGGACATACATTCCAAGCCAGTCCGAAGCTGGTGCTGCATGCTGGTCATTGGTGCCCTGAATGTGAACGTGAGAGTTGGAATTATGCTGAACGTGCAAAAGTAGATCCATTTTTTGCTCAAGTATGGACTCCGTTACATGCTCCGAATGAGACCAGAGTTTATAAAAAAATAGTTTCTGAGCTGGATGTATAATATTTTGACAAGGCAGGAGAGGCCTCAATGTTAATGCTATCTTCCATCAAGATCAACGGATTGGAATCCGGCTGTATTACAGATCATGCACCCATGATTTCGTTTGCACTTTCTTCGGATCGAGCTGGAGAAAAGTTGCATGAAGCCATCATTGAAGTCGGTGACTGGCGTGTGACCACCTCAGATCAGATTAACAATCTTTACACGGGGCCGCTAAAACCGCATACGGAATATCATGTCAGGATCATAGCAACTGGAACCAGTGGAGAACAGGCAGAGCATTTTGCTTTATTCAAGACAGGCAGAATGGGTTCAAAATGGTCTGCTCAATGGATTACCGATATGTCTTACGATTTCCCTAAAAAGGTTTCTCCTGTACCTATGACATTTCGCCGTAACTTTGAACTCACACGGACGGTGACAAGGGCGTGGATCAACGTAACGGCGCTGGGGGTATATGAACTTACTCTGAATGGTGAAAAGGTGGGGAAAGATTATTTTGCTCCAGGGTTCACTTCATATGATCATCAGATCCAGTACCAGACCTATGATGTTACACATCAACTGAAATCATCGAACGCAGTCACAGCTGTAGTAGCGGGGGGATGGGCTGTCGGTTCATTCAATTATGTTCGTAAAAATAAAATTAGTGCTGATCGTCAAGCATTATTATTGGAACTGTACATCGAGTATACAGACGGTACATCAGATTTAATCGTTACCGATCCAACGTGGGAAGTTACTCTGAATGGAAACTATCGTATGGCAGAATGGTATGACGGGGAACATTATGATGCCACCATTGATCTTAACCATGTACATTGGAAGCCGGTAGATGTAACCCACCCTCGCAAAAATCCGGAATTATTAGCTCAGTATGGTTTGCCCGTGCGTGTACAGGAAGAATTGAAACCGATATCCCGCTCAATAGCACCGAGTGGTGAAATCATCTATGATTTTGGTCAAAACTTTGCAGGCGTTATCCAAGCCAAAATTGTGGGGAAACACAATCAAAAGGTTGTGTTTCGACACGCTGAAGTATTGGTAGATCAGGAACTATTCGTAAAATCTTTGCGTACCGCGAAGGCTGCTGCGACATATGTTTGTCTGGAAGGAGAGCAAACGTATTCACCTCGGTTGACTTATATGGGATTTCGTTATGTTGGTTTGACCGGGATAGATCCGGACCAGATTGAACTTTCGGCTTATGTACTACATTCTGATTTCAAGGAGATTGGTCATTTTTCATGTTCCAATCCACTCTTAACACAGCTTCAGAGTAACATCCGTTGGGGAGGACGCTCCAACTTTGTTGATATTCCAACAGACTGTCCGCAACGGGATGAACGTCAGGGATGGACAGGGGATATTGCTGTTTTTGCTTCAACCGCTTGTTTCAACTTCGACATGAGCCGATTCTTTGATAAATGGTTGATGGATATGCGAGCAGAGCAATCCAAAGGTGGCGGATTTCCTATGGTTATTCCCCGAGGTGGAGATCACTGGCCTGCAATGGCTAATTCATGTTGGGGAGACAGCAGTATTCTGGTCCCTTGGGCTGAATACTTGGCACGCGGCAATAAACAGGTTCTTGAAAAACAATATGTTTCCATGAAGAAATTTCTAAAAGCAGCGAAATGGTGGTCTTCTTTCCTAGCAGTCTCGCCTGCTGATCGTTATGTTTGGCGTTTCCCGTTCCATTTTGGTGACTGGGCTGCACCGGAAGGAGATGCCAAAGCATGGATTAAAAAAGGGAAATGGGTAGGCACCGCTTATTTCGCTAACTCGTGTGGCATTATGGCAAAGATCGCTTCCATTCTAGGGCACACCGAAGATGTATCCTATTACTACGATTTAAGAAAAAAAATTATCACCGCGTACCGGAACGTATTTACTGATAAACAGGGGAATATGAAAGAAGAATTTCAGACGGCCTATGTGCTCCCCCTTCATTTTGGCATGACGGAAGGTGAGGAAACAAAGCAAATGGTGAATAATTTGACTCGATTAATTCACGAAGCGGGAAATCACCTTACAACAGGCTTTACCGGAACCCCTTATCTACTGTTTGCCCTGTCTGACAATGGACAGCTTGACGCAGCATATGAACTGCTGTTACAGGAGGAATGTCCATCCTGGCTATACGAGGTGAAGGCTGGCGGGACAACGATCTGGGAGCGCTGGGATGCACTGAGACCTGATGGAACTGTAAATATTGAAGAACTAAGCGGCAATAAATCTGCAGAAGAATCGAATGGGGGAATGGTTTCCTTTAATCATTACGCGAATGGAGCTGTGGGCGATTGGCTTTATAAAAGGCTTGCAGGTTTGGAGTCCACCAGCGGCGGATATCAGACTTTCCGAGTCGCTCCTATGATTGGAGGAGGCATTACATGGGCTAAAGCTTCTACGATAACCCCTTATGGCCTGGCGAGTGTAGACTGGAAACGGGATGAACATCAATTCCATGTCGAGGTTACAGTCCCCGTTTCTACAACATGCTCTTTACACATGCCCAATGGAGAGATACACATTTTGACGAGTGGACAGCACAGCTTCCGATGCTCCTTGAATACAAATGCTCCTGTAAAAAAAAGTTATAAAGAGCAAATCGTTGTACATTAAGTTAGTCCAGAGAACGGTCTACGTAATGAAGTCGCCTGTATGGCGGCTTTTTTTACGATCAGCTTTTTCATCTATAGGTTAAGAAAACGCTATTCACCCTTTGTATTGCATTATATCCCGCAGACTTGTATGCGCTTACAATAAATCCATTAATACTATTCTACATCAGACATGAGGAGGTCTCATATGGAGTTGGCAGCCCCAAAAAAGGACAAAGTGAAAATCAATAGACGAGGAGATCGCTGGCAGCTCTACTTAATGTTAAGCCCCGCCGTGCTATTGGTTCTTGTATTTGTCTACATGCCCCTGGGCGGACTAGTCATGGCGTTTCAGGATTACAAACCTTATCTGGGGATAATGGGGTCCGAATGGGTAGGTATGGAACATTTCAAATTTCTATTTGAATATCCAGATAGCGTGCAGGTCATCTGGAATACACTTCGGATCGCGGTGTTAAAACTGGTTTTTGGTTTTATTTCGACGATGGGCTTTGCACTGCTGATTAATGAAGTCCGCCGCAAAGTATTAAGAAGTACTGTTCAAACATTTGTTTTTCTCCCACACTTTCTCTCATGGGTTGTTCTAGGCGGTATTTTTATTGAGCTGCTTAACCCGGACAGCGGTCTTGTTAATCAGGCACTGCAGGCATTAGGACTCAACCCCATCTTCTTTCTGGGTGATAACAACTGGTTTCTGTTTACAGTGGTATCGAGTGAAGTATGGAAAGAGTTCGGATATGGTTCCATCATTTTCCTCGCGGCCATAGTCGGAATCAATCCAGCACTGTATGAAGCAGCACAGATTGATGGAGCAGGCAAATGGAAACAGATGTTGCATATCACTTTGCCATCTCTAATTCCAACAATAGCTGTGGTACTAACACTTTCACTCAGTCAAATACTGAATGCAGGCTTTGATCAAATCTTTAATTTGTATAACCCTCTGGTGTATGAAAAAGGTGATATCATCGATACTTTTGTTTATCGGATCGGTCTGATTGATGGTAACTACAGCTTCTCTACTGCAATCGGTTTATTCAAATCCATTGTCAGCCTGATTTTAATTCTGGGTGCATACCGGATTGCCTACAAAGTAGCTGACTATAAAATTTTCTAAGGTGGGATCTTATGCAAGCGATGTCTACGCCTCAGCGCTGGTTTCAGACATTTAATAATGTACTCATGATATTACTAGCACTAATTTGTGTTGTACCATTGCTACATGTTGTTGCCATATCGCTAAGTTCAACAGAAGCCGTTATGGCAAACAGAGTTACTTTTTTCCCGATCGATATTACCTTTAACTCCTATCTGAAAGCACTTGAGAATCCCGCTTTCCTGCCAGCGATATGGATTTCAATACAGCGTACCGTGCTAAGCCTGGTGCTCGGACTTATGATCAACTGTATGGCAGCTTATGTGTTATCCAAAGGCGGCGGGAGGGACGGCATCGCTGGATACAAACTGTTTGTAAGTCTGTTTGTGGTTGCGATGTTGTTTAATGGCGGGCTAATTCCTACCTATCTGCTCGTCACCAAAATTGGCTTGTATAATTCCGTCTGGGCACTTGTGCTTCCAGGTTTGGTCAACGTATTTTATCTCGTTCTCATCATGAATTTTTTCAAAGCATTACCGAAGGAGATCGAAGAATCTGCTTTTATGGACGGAGCCAATCATTGGCAGGTGTTCTTCAATATGTTTCTGCCGCTATCCTTGCCTGTCCTTGCAACTGTAGGCCTATTTATGGTGGTGAACGATTGGAATGAATGGTTTGCGGGCTCCATTTATATGAGGGGAGACAATGTACCACTCAGTACGCTCCTCAAATCTCTAATTGCTGTACCGGTTGTCGATGCCAGCAATGTGAATGACATTGCGAAGATTAACAATCGTTCTATTCGGGCAGCTCAGGTCTTAATTGGGGCTATACCGATTTTGCTCATCTATCCTGTGCTTCAAAAGTTTTTTACAGCCGGGATTGTTATCGGTGCAGTAAAAGAATAATTCCATTGGGGGGAAAAGTATGAAAAAACAAAGAAAAATGATGTGGGGATGCCTGCTTCTTGCGATGAGCTTTAGTCTGTTAGCCGCTTGCAGCAATAAAGAAGAGGCAGCCAAATCGAATGAGCCTGCAAAAGAAATTAAAATTGTGAATGGAAAAATCGAGCCTGCGGTATCGGTAACAATGGTGAGAAGCGAGGACCCTACAGTCAAATTCAAAAATGGTGAAAACTATATGGACAATGTTCATACCCGCTGGGCCAAAGATACGCTCGGCGTAGAAATGAAAACGTTATGGACATCCTCTGCGGTAGATTACGACACCAAATTGAAGCTAATGTTGTCTTCCGGGGACAAGATACCTGATTTATTCGTAGCTAACTCAAGCCAATCCAACACGATCAACACTTTTATTGACTCAGGAAAATTGCTTGACGTAACAGAAGCATTCGACAAATACGCATCGGATACCTGGAAAGCAGCTCTCGCAGAGGAACCCACCGCTTGGTATCCTTTCATAAAAGATGGCAAAAAATTTGCCATACCGGTAGTTCGCCCTACAGCTGGAACCCAGTCTGTACTTTGGATCAGACAGGATTGGCTGGATAAGTTAAACCTTAAAGCACCAACCACATTGGATGAGCTGGAGAAGGTGATGGATGCTTTTGTGAATCAAGATCCTGATGGCAATGGAAAAAAGGACACTTTAGCTCTGGAACTCGCGATGAAAGATCAAGTAGTCGGCTCACCTATGGGTGATACTTCATGGTTCTTTGGAATGTTTGGAGCTATACCGGAACGCTGGTATCCAGACACGGATGGCAACCTCAAGTATGGATCCATTCAACCAGAGGTCAAGTCAGGTTTGAGCAAACTCAATGAGTGGATGAACAAGGGATACATTGCGAGTGACATTGCTCTGCACGATTTTAATAAAGTAGCTGAGAACGTTGCCTCTGGAAAAGTGGGTATGCTTGGAGGAGAAAACTGGATGATGGTATATCCAGGATCGATGCTGCTGGCATCCAACCCCAATGCGATTTATAATCCATATCCGATTCCGAAGGGAGCAGATGGCAAAAATATGCGAACAATCGCGGATCCATATACGAGTGCGATCCTGATTAATAAAGATATTTCAGAAGAAGCTCTACAGGCGTTTTTCCATTATCAAAATGCCTTGTACGAGGCCTACAACTCAGATGATCCATTGCTATTCAAGGGTTTTCAGGATGGATACGATTATGTGATTGAGAATGGCAAAGCCGTTATGGATGAGAGTAAAATTACAGGTGGCAAAGTTTCAACGATGAAATATACGATTACTGGCTCGGACGCCGTATATCCTTCCAAAAGATTGGAAGCCAATGTTAAAATGGCTAAAAACGAAACGTTGAGTAATCAAGAGTTAGCGGCACTGGCACCAACTGGTATTCTTGGAAATGACGCATCTAATCCTTTGGAGGCCTTTTCTTCAAAAGCTTTGCTGGTTGCAATGGATCAGAGTGATACCGATGTACCAGAGTATTTCCAGGGTCCTTCTACCAAAACGATGCTTTCCAGGCAGGAATTATTAACCAAAATGCAGATCGACTCCTATATTGAAATCATTTATGGCAAAAAGCCCGTCGATGAATTCGATTCTTTTGTTGCAAAGTGGAAATCATCCGGAGGAGATAACATCATCAAAGAAGTAAATGAGTGGTATGATACCGTGAAGCAACAATAGGCGAGAGAAAAGGCACCTGGATTTAAATAATCCAGGTGCCTTTATTTTGTTGCAAATTATTGGTTAAACGGAGGAGAATCCATGAGTCATTTCCATAGCTCACTCCATGTTTTCTTTCGGTTGTGGTTCAAGAGACCAATGTAGCTGGACGCGCAGACCCCCAAGCGGGCTTTGCTCAAACTCTAGATGTGAGTTAACAGGATCATGTATTCTTAGGCGTTCCGAAATGTTCCAAAGCGCACATCCCACCGTATCGATCGGAGGTTTTGAGATCCTAGCCTTAAGCGCATGGATATCATTCGTACTCATTCCTTTACCGTCATCATCTATCCTGATGCAGATCCCATGCTCAATACGTTTTATTGAGACGTGTATGACGCCAGAATCACGCTTTGTTTCAATACCATGAATGATACTGTTTTCCACCAAAGGCTGAATGAGCAGTTTCGGAATCGGCACAGTCTTTAATTCCTCCGGAAATTCAATCTGATAGGAGAGCCGATCCATGCGCAAGCTCTGAATTTTAAGATAGTTGCGTATGATCCCCATCTCTTTTTCCAGGGTTGTCATAGGTTCGTCCAATCGCGTCGTATACCTGAAATATTCAGCCAGATTTTGAGTCATGGCTGTCACCGCTTCCTCATTGCCCAATCTCGTCATATTGTTGATAAAGAAAAGGCAATTATACAGAAAATGAGGATTAATCTGAGCCTGCAGCTGCTTTAACACGGCTTCCCTTGCTACAATTTTCTCTTTATACACTTTTTCAATCAGATCCTCGATTTGCCCAGCCATATCATTAAATTGTCCATATAAAAAATCAAACTCGTTACTGCTCTCCCGCTGTATTCGATAAGAGAAGTCCCCATGCTTCAAAAGTCGAACACCTTTCAATAAGGCGAGAATTGGAATCTGTACTTTACGGAAGAGAACCACAATGATCGTGATTCCTGCGATAAACAGCATGATACAAGAAGCATAGAACCAGATCTGAGTGAAACGAATGGGTTGTAAAGCCCTGTCAAGCGGCATGAAGTCAATTAAATACCATCCGAGCTGATGAGAGTATACATAGTTTACGATATACTTTTCTTCGTTTACAGACACGGTTTCAGAACCGGAGGTAGGTTGAAGATGTTTTGCGATCTCCTTTACAATATTAGATGTTACCGGACTGGCCTTCTTACGTGTGATGGAGTCCCCGTTAGTATTATAAAATACAGACTCATTCTCTCCCTGATGGGAGTTCTCTACAATATCTTCAAGATTACTTCGAGGGAACTCAAGTCGGATAATAGTCTGGGGCATCACTTTATATTTGTAGTATTTATCCGATGCTTTATCAAAATGCCAACCTGTATTATTGGAGTTAACGATAGGAGCTTTCATGCCCATCTCGGAAGAAATAATCCATTGTTTCAAAAGTGTAGAATAGATGGAGATTTTGTTGTTCCATCCTTCTGACAAACTTTGAAGATTGACTCTTGTAGCAATATTCTGAATTAATTGTACCTGTTCGTAGGAGCTCATCACATCAACCGAGCGTAACAAAGCAATGGAGTTGTCTGTTTCCATCGAGATGGATAACATGTTTAACCGGTCCAGGCTTTGATCCAGCGAATTCACTACAAATTGGACACGATTGAGATTATTCGTTTCAATATCCTTCTGCACCGTATCCACACTGGATTGAACAGAAAAAGTATACATGATAAGAACAGCAGCAAGCATAATAAACGTAATTGCTACCATACTCAGAAATGTTCTGTATTTCTCTCTCAATCTGAAATTCCCCCTGACAAGAACTAAATTCACCTTATTGTAGGCTTGCCAACTCTGAATTACAAGCCATTTAACTTACATATAGAAGTAAGGTTAATAATGAATTATGTAATGTTGATAAAGCGTTATTTAGACTCAACCACTGGCACGATATGATGATGATGAAGGAGCTTGATTCGTATGAACTGGAAACAAATTTATCTTTCTCTTTCATTCTTATGTCTGATCCTGCTCACTGCAGGATGTAGCCCTAAAACGCCACAACCTGAGCCCGATAAATCGGCAGTTGTGCTGACAACAGTCAATATGAATGACCCGACTACCGTATATAAAAACGGCGAAAATGCTGCAGATAATGTACATATTCGCTGGGCTTATAACACACTGGGTGTAAACATTCGTACAAAATGGAGTGCTCCAGTTGAAGACTATGATATGAAGCTTAGGCTAATGCTCTCTTCCGATGATGTATTACCTGATGTTTTTACGTCGAATGTGATGGATACGGTCAACACGTTTATGCTTTCAGGAAAACTCTTGGATGCAGGAGAAGCTTGGGAGCGTTATGCTTCGCCCACATGGAAAGCAGCAATGGCAGAGGTGCCAGAAGCCTGGGAGCCTTTCGAGATCAATGGAAAGCGTATGGCTATTCCGATCATTACGGAGCAAGCATCACAGTCTGTTCTCTGGATTCGCAAGGACTGGCTGAAGCACTTGAACCTCGAAGCTCCTAACAATCTGAAAGAACTGGAAACGGTCATGACTGCCTTTACCTATGACGACCCGGACGGAAATGGCATAAAGGACACGTACGGTATTGATTTTGCAATTAAAGACCAGTACGTCGTCTCACCGATAGGGGATATCTCATGGGTATTCGGTGCATATGGAGCGATCCCGAGCATATGGAGCAAGAATGAAAAAGGCCAACTCGTGTATGGAAGTGTTCAGCCTCAGATCAAACAAGCGCTTGCGACATTAAAATCATGGAAGAGAAAAGGTTACATTGGAAATAACCTAGCACTTCAAGACTTTAGTCAAGTAAATCAAAACATCATTGATGGAAAAGTAGGGATAGTTGCTGGCCCCCGCTGGTTTGGTGACTATCCTTTCCAGCAACTAAAAGCCAAGGAGCCGTCAGCCGAGTTTGTACCTTATCCCATTCCTGCCGGGATGGACGGAACCGCGGCCCGCTTGAAAGGAAACTCATACAGTGGAGCATTGATGATTAATCGGCATATTTCAGAAGAAGCATTGCAGGCATTTTTCAGGTATCAGAACTATTTATACGAAGCAACAGTGACCAACGATCCTTTGTATCTCAGCGCTTATCAAAATGGTTACGATTATGTTCTAAACCCTGATGGATCCTTAGATAGCAACAGCAATGATATTCCTGGGGGGAAGGTGCAAACGTTTAAGTACACCCTCATGGGACAATACGCCAGTTACCCTTCCAGAATCAAAGCAGCTTTACTGAAAATGGGCCGAGGGAAGAATCTCAATTCACATGATCGCGCTGTTTTACTAAGTATGGGGGTTGATCCCAAGGATGAAATTCAATCCCCTATCATGCAGGCAGATGCTGTAGTGATGCAGCAGAGGCAGATTGATCGCAGCAATCTGTTTCAAGGTCCCCCGACCAAAACGATGCAAGCTCGAAACGCCTATTTGCAAAAAAATGAGCTGGAAACTTTTAACTCGATCATTTATGGAGAGGAGCCACTTGCTGCGTTTGATGAGTTTGTACAAAAGTGGATGAATTCCGGAGGGAGACAAATTACAAACGAAGTGAACGAGTGGTACCGCTCCACAGAGACTAGGCCATAACATTGAATCATTTACAGCTGAATTTCGCGAATCAACATAGGAGGTTACTTAGATGAAGATTACGAAGCTAAAAACAAATCATATCTCCAATCCGTTAGGATTTGAGATATCCAATCCAAGCTTTTCTTACATGGTTACAGATACTACGGCAACGAAACAAATTGCGGCACAGATCGAAATCGCTGTTGATGAATCTTTTTCACAGATCGTATTTAACAGCGGGCAGAAACAGGATATCGATTCACTTTCGTACTCACCAAACTTGGAATTAGCTCCACGGACGCGATACTTCTGGAGAGTTACCGTGTGGAATGAACGGGGTGAACAAGCCGTTAGTGAAACTGCCTGGTTTGAAACAGCGAAAATGGATGAATCCTGGACGGCCATGTGGATTACACCTGATCTGGACAGGGATATTCATCCCGTGATGAAGAAAAGCTTCGAATTAAGAGGTCCGATTACTCAAGCAAGAGCCTACATTTGCGGTTTGGGCATCTATGAATTGGAATTAAACGGGGTCAAAGCAGGGGAGGAATATCTGACTCCGCATTATAATGCGTATCACAAATGGTTGCAATATCAGACATACGATATTACAGATTTGCTGCAGGAAGGAACAAATTCGGTAGATGTGCGTCTGGGAAAAGGGTGGTACAAGGGCCGTTTTGGTTTCGAAGGTGATACGACAGCCAATCTGTATGGTGATCATTTTGCTTTGTTGTCCGAATTCGTGATCACTTATGCCGATGGTACAGAAGAGGTCATTCCATCGGACCTGTCCTGGCATGCCACTCGCTCCCATGTATTGGATGGCAACATCTATGATGGGGAAATTTACGATGCCACACTGGACGTAAGTGAAATTTATCCGGTTCGCGAAAGCGATCTGGGATACGATCGGATTCAAGCCAGAAGAAGTCTCCCGGTAGTCATCAAGGAAACTTTGAAACCTGTATCTGTTCTGACCACACCAGCGGGTGAAACCGTGATTGATATGGGACAAAATATGGTCGGCTGGCTTCAATTCCGCACAACAGCACCCCGAGGAACCATGATCCGCTTGCAATACGGCGAAGTATTGCAGGAAGGGAACTTTTTCCGTGAAAACCTTCGGTCAGCCAAAGCGGAATACGTATATACAGCAAATGGTGAGGAAGCCGTTGTACGTCCATATTTCACCTTTTACGGCTTCCGCTATGTCAAGGTAGAAGGCTGGCCTGGAGAGCTGGATCTGAATGATTTTACAGGCTGTGTAGTTTACTCCGATATGGATCGTATTGGTTATCTGGAAACCAGTCACGCCGGTGTAAATCGTCTATTCCAAAATGCACTTTGGGGACAAAAGGGGAATTTCCTGGACACGCCTACAGATTGCCCTCAGCGGGATGAGCGCATGGGCTGGACTGGAGACGCACAGGTCTTCTCAGGCACGGCTAACTACAATATGGACACGTATGCCTTTTTTAATAAATATGGTTATGATTTGTGGATGGAGCAAGAGGATCGGGATGGAATGGTTCCGATGGTCGTTCCTGTGGGCCGAGTGCAGGGCGGTGGCTCAAGCGCTTGGGGAGATGCAGCAACAATTATTCCTTGGAATACGTATGTACATTCCGGAGATAAGGCTATCCTGGAGCAACAATTCGATAGCATGAAAGCATGGGTGGATTACATCAAACGTTCAGACGAAGAGTCCGGGGGATCTAGACTCTGGACAGTAGGTTTCCATTTTGGCGATTGGTTGGCACTAGATGGAGATAATCCCGATTCACCGATGGGCGGGACAGATAATTTCTTCATCGCTTCTGCATATTACGCGTACTCCTCGGACATCGTTGCCAAAGCTGCTAAGGTGTTAGGGCATGAGGAACTTGCTGCCTCCTACGAAAAGCTGGCCCAAGAAGTTAGAACAGCAATTCAAAATGAATTTTTCACAGCAAACGGGCGTTTGGCAGTTGATACCCAAACTGCATATGCGGTCGCCTTGTATATGGATCTCGTACCCGAACAGTATACAGCACGAATTGAGGAAGACCTCCGCATGCGTGTTCGCAAGGATCAAAATCATCTGAGAACCGGTTTTGTTGGAACGCCATATTTGAATCGTGTTCTGTCAGCACACGGAAGTAATGATGTGGCTTACACACTCTTGCTTAATGATGATTACCCTAGCTGGCTGTATGCCGTTAATTTAGGAGCTACAACGATCTGGGAACGGTGGAACTCCATCTTACCCGATGGGAAAATTAGTGAGAGCGGTATGAATTCGCTAAATCATTACGCATATGGTGCAATCGTGGAATGGATGTATCGTCACATGGCTGGCATCAATCCTTCTGAAGATCAGCCTGGTTTCCGTCATACCGTGCTTGCACCAATGCCAGACTTCCGAATTCAGTGGACAAAAGCCCACATTGATACAGCAGCTGGAGCTTACAGAAGTGAATGGAAGTTTGATGAGCATGGCAAATTATATTTGAGCTTCTCCGTTCCCTTTAATGCAACAGCAACAATTAAGCTGCCACGCGCAATTATTGACCAAGTCCTTATGAACGGGATTGCACTATCTGATGCCGGCCTGCCGGTATTACAGGGTGACCATGAAGTCTGTATTGAAGTAGCAAGCGGCAATTACGACTTTAATTATATGCCTTCTACTCCATACAAACAAACACTGAGTACACGTACACCTCTCAATGTGCTGCTTCGTAATGAAGAGAGTCGGAGTATGCTGCAAGAACTTTCACCTACGCTTGCCTCTCTGGACCCTTCAACCATCGGTCCTATGGGAGAAGCGAGCATACGCGATCTGTCCAGTTATCCTTCGTTTAACACACCAGAGGAAGAACTGGATGAGTTGGATCTCAAGTTGATGACGATTCAACTGGTTTAAATTCAAATCCCTTTGTTCATGGTTGGACACTTCGATGAACACTACAATTGAACCGCGATCTTGCGGTTTTTTTGTTTGAAATGATTTCTTCGGATTTCGCTATTTGATCTTTGTATCGCGTTATAGCAGGGCCAATCTCTGAAATCTACAATGGAAGTATCCCTTTTTCTTTGAAACCACACTTATAAAAAAGGAGACCTGCACGTGTATGAAAGTTCTATCGTATGACTTGAGCAATACAAATGTTACCCTGACTGGCTATCTGCTGGATTCATCACCCGAGATGCCAAATATGAAACAACGGCCTGCGGTACTTATCCTCCCGGGCGGAGGGTACAGAGCCTGCTCTGATCGAGAGGCTGAACCGATTGCTATGGCTTTTTTGGCCGAAGGATATCAGGCTTTTATTTTACGTTACTCGCTCAATCAAGATGCTGCGTTTCCACAACCTCTCAACGATGCAGAAGAGGCAATGAAGCTTATTCGCACACATAGTGCAGAGTGGGACATCCATCCGCAAAAAATTGCCGTCTGCGGTTTCTCCGCAGGTGGACATTTGGCTACAGCACTAAGTACGATGGGTTCTGATCGTCCTGATGCTTTGATTCTTGGTTATCCTTGTATTCTCGAAGAAATGAGTGCGATTTTTCCGAATCCTGTCCCAGGTGTAGATCAGAAGGTGGACCATCTCACACCACCGACATTTATATTCCACACATTCGATGACAAGCTCGTTTCTGTGAGTAACTCCCTTGCTTTTGCTGATGCTTTGACTCGCCAAAACGTACCTTTTGAGATGCATATTTTTCCTACAGGTACTCATGGGCTGTCCCTTGCCCGTCCACAAACGTCAATGGGTCTGATCAGCATGGTGGAGCCCTCGGTTGCACAATGGTTTAGTTTATGTACAAACTGGATGACTCGTGTGTTCGGAGAATTTGCTGCAGATCTCGAACACTTACCTGAGGAAGAGGTATTGGAGTACAGTCTGGATGTAAAACTAGGGGCGTTATGGAAGAATGACAGCTGTAAAATGTTGATTCTTGCTGCTATGCCGGAGATTGGAGAGGAACCTCATCCGGATGCCATGGGAGTACCACTGGGTGTAATTATAGAATATGCAGGGGACGTATTAAACGAAGAAAAGATAATGCAACTGAATGATTCTCTGCGGCAAATTCCGGTAAATCATTCTTAGAAATTGCAGTAACAGCGAAATACATTCATCTAGGGAGGATCACATGACAAACTACAACGAGAACATCAAAATTTCGGAATTATTAAATAACGCGGAAGCAACTGCACTTCTTGCTAAACATCTGCCAGAGTTTATTAACGAACCTTCATTCAAAATGGCTTCCCATTTTACACTCGATCAACTTGCCGCTATTCCTCAGGTGGATTTGCCTGAAACGATTTTGGCTGCATTAAAAGCAGATCTCGCTAATGTAACTTTTGTAGAAGAAGAGACTTCAAAGGCAACTCAAGCAGTAAAGAAAAAATCAGATTCTCTGGCTGGGAAAGTGATTACGATTACGGGGGCGGGTAGTGGCATCGGTAGAGCAAGTGCAGTACTTATGGCTTCAAGAGGAGCTAAACTAGTACTGGTTGATTTTAACGAGGCCACGGGTAACGAAACTCTTGAACTTGTGAAAGAGCAAGAGGGGGAAGCCATCTTCGTTCAAGCGGACGTATCTAACGAAGAGCATGTTCAAAACTATATTCAAAAAGCGGTAGAAACGTTTGGCAAGATTGATGTAGCATTTAACAACGCCGGAATCATCCAGAAATTCCAACCTTTCCACGAAACAGCGCTGAGCGATTTTTCACGAATTATTGATGTCAACCTGAAGGGGATTTTCCTCGGTATGAAGCATGCGCTTAAGGTGATGGATCAACAAGGCTTTGGTCATGTGATTAACACAGCCTCCACAACTGCAATCCGTGCAGAGCACAGCCTGGCCGCGTATACAGCAAGTAAACACGGTGTTGCAGGTTTAACCAAAGCGGCTGCCATTGAATACGTAAGGAAAGGAATTCGTGTGAATGCAATATGCCCTGGCGGTGTAGCAACTTCACTCACAGCAGGAGTGCCGCAGATGCTTCAGGATAGCGATTATATGCCGGAAGAATTCCCTAATATGCGTATGGGACGTTATGCCGAGCCCGAAGAACTTGCTGAGCTTGTAGCATTCCTCGCATCAGATGGATCAAGCTATATGACCGGCTCCATAATTTTAGCAGACGGCGGACTTACTCTCTAACATCTAAGCAAATACGTTCAACAGAATCCAACAATTAACCCACAAGGCCACCACACTCAGAAAGTGATGGCCTTGTTTAGTTTGTTCAAATTCGATCCCTAACAATGGGAGATGATATTTTGAAAATTTCGTATTGGCTTTATTCTACTTAACGATCCGCTAGCGGCGGTTCTTGATCGATCCAGTTCCATTCATTGTTGGCCACAAAAATAGTAAGCGCTTGCTCGAAAGCAATGTTAGGATTATAGAATCCAAGCATGACCTTCGCGTAATCCATGCATTTTTCGTAATTCGGATGAGCGATGAGATCATTAGTCAATTCTACAAAGCCTTCCGGTTTATTCGTTACTCCAGAGACTGCATTCATCAGACCTTTATGGCAGGGAAACAACTGATGATTTATCGCCAAAATTGCCCGACCGGAAAATAAAACTAAATTGCTAACAGCATGGGAGAGCAGATAAGGATTGTTTTTTTTGACGGCTTCTCCAGCAAAATAGAAAGCGTGCAAGTAAATTTCTGCATAAAAATCCATTATATTTTTCTTGCGATTTTGCTCCGGGTAAACAGGGATTCGCTGAAGAAGTTCATCCAATTGAGGAATTGTTGAATACACTGCCTTGGAACCCAAGAAAGAATACCTTGTAGGTTCACTGCCTTGTTCAGCAGCGAGTTCCAAAAAACGATAATTGATAATCTTGCCATCAATATACCCTTCAGGATAATCACAGATCTCATGATTGGTATATGATAGTTGATGCTGCAATTTTCTCTCTTCAAAAGATTCATCTGTAACGACAATGTAAACGTCAATATCCGAGTTTTCTCTGGCTTTACCTTGAGCGATTGAGCCTGCCGTTATAATTGCTCTGATCGTAGGGTCAGGTTTTAAAAGCTCGACCAATTGATTCAATGCGATCTGATGATGCTGAAACATAAAAAATCACTCCTGTATGATTTGATAACTTCATCTAACTTCAAATTTACAGAAGCGAACAAATAAGATATATAGTGGATTACGCCAAATCCTGCAGTTGCTTAAGGAATTCACTCTCACTTTGGATGATAGAGAGCATTTTATTATATATTTTCTGACGCTGATCCACGGGATCGCCGGAAAAACTACTTTTGATGGACTGATGCATGATAGCATCCCATTTTCTAGCAAGCTCCAAGTAGTGTCCTCCAATCGTATGGAACATATCTTCCTGAGATAGTTCATGTAAATAAAAGATAAACGACGCATATCTAAGTCTGGCCAATGAAAACCTCATCCATTGAAAGATAGCGTGTTGTGTATCTATTTTGGGATCTGAAATAACGATTCCTTCCTCTGAGTAAGCCTTGGCAAAATCTTTTAAGTTCCGAATACTGTTTTGCATTGTTTGGATGCTCGTTTGATCATGTAAACTGGAAGATAGCAGTCCTTTCCAATCGTTGTGAGAAGAGCAGGGATCCGTTAAACGAAAGATAGCATAGTAAAATGAGATGTTCAAAAACAATTGGAGTTCCATCTCCATATTTTTTTGTCCATAATACGCATCCACCAGCATTATTTTCTGGTCTTTCTGGTCTATGCCTACAGCAAGACAGGAATGCCGTGCATGCGTTTTGAGATAACCGTCAGACCATGGACAATAATACACATCAATACCTACCAGTACAGCCATGCCAGCATCTAACTCAGACTGCAGCATATCTAGAAATGGCTTTTCATCCTCGTTGCTGTTCAGCGTAGTCCCACTGAAATTTCTGTCTCTAAAATCAACTTGTATACCATGATAGGTGTCCAGGTAACCCAGATTTAAACGAGGATAGACGATGCGATCCAGCAAAAGTCGTTGTGGATCAGCATCGTACTCAAAGACCCATGCATCTGCATACATCGTTCTCATATCTCTGCCTAGCCAAGTGGAAATCGTTCTGAAGTGATCATCAATACAAGACGTTACTTGAAAATGGGTATTAAAGCTTTTGAGCGGTTGTATATCTAACATGTTGTATCCTCCCGAAGTAGTTCAGCAGAAATCCCTATGTATTGCCTGTATGCCCCTGGAGTAGTTCCATAATGTTCTCTAAATAATTTGTAAAAATATTTCATGTCATCGATGCCAATCGCTTGAGCAATTTTTTGAACACTCCAGTTTGAATACTCCAGCAGTTTGCAACTGTATAACATACGAATGTGTTGTAACATCTGAATATAACTGATACCCGTTTCTTTTTTAAACATTCGTTGAAAGTTTCTTGTACTCATCGCAACAAGCTGGCTTATTTTTTCAAGTGTAAGTGTATCCCTATAATGGGTCCCCATATATTGAATGGCTTGGTGTATGGAAAAATCCTTAATCTCGGTCTTTCTGTACAGCTTTTGCTGTTTACTATTGTAGAGAATGTAGAATAGTTTATTCAGTAACTGGCATTGAGCAGCAGCTAAATAAGGCGCAGCAGGAGCCTCCTGTTGATGTAACATTTGTTTGAATACGTTGCGAAATTCATTACGCCGCTCGACGAACATAGACCAAGTGCGTCCTCCACGAAAAAATGATTTCTCCAAAAATGGCTTATAGAGACAGTTCATGATATATAACGGGGCCTGTTCTTTCAAATCCAGTGGTTGAAACACATGTGATACGCCAGGAGGGATGACAAACAAGTCGCCTTTGGAAACCAGGATACATTGATCCCCAATCTGATGAAGCCCTTCTCCTTCATATACATAAGCGATTTCAACAAAATCATGGTGATGCATCATCGTAAACGGCTCTTCTTTTGTCAGCTTCAAATGGACGGGGGTGATAGAGTCAAAAAAATACTCTTCTCTAAATTCGATTGAATCGTGCATGATCAGATTCCCTCCGCTTCGTAAGTCATTTGGTAGGAAGCATTGCTTACGGACAGTATATCTATATTTTTTGGCGTATTCAACCATATATTGGATTCTCTGATCTTGTTAGAATGGGTTCTACACCATTTATAGCGTTGTGAGAGGGGAGTGATCATTTTCAATACTTCTGAACAAATGATGCCTCGTAATTCCAATGATCGTTTTAAAAAATTGGGGATTTATGGCGTACAAGGTGTCTTTATTATTCTGTTCCTGCTGTTAACCCCTGTCTACTATTTGAACAAATGGGACTTTAAACGTCACAAAAAGCGGAAGCCTTTCTATACCAGTAAATTGGTTCGATTGCAAGAGCGTTATCCGATTTTCTACGAATTGGCCATGTACGTTCAAAATTTCCCTATTCCTCGTAATGTCTACAAAGTTTTACCCCGTTTAAAGGGCGATGTTCTTCAGGTGGGCTGTGGTACAGGTTTATTAAACAAGTATCTTCGCAAGCAGAAGGATGTTCGTTTTTTCAACATGGATCCCAATTTAAATGCTCTGAAACTTGGAAAGAAGTGGGGAAGGTTTGATTCTTATATCCATGCCTTCATTGATAAGCCGACTTCTTTACCTGATCATAGCTGCGATATGATTTTGTTTGCACGAAGCTTTCATCACATTCGTCATCACAAAAAAGCCTTCGTTGAGAGCTCCAGACTGTTACGTGACGGTGGATCTATCATTATTGCCGACCCGGTTGTTCTCAAGCCTCTTTCAGGTTCTACAATGGAAAGTGGCTATATGGCGAACTCTTCGATTGATGGTGTAATTTGGAGATTTACGAAAGAATCGTTAATTGCTCACATTGAGCGCTGTATTCCTCCTGAATTAAAGATTGAATCCGTAACCGAAACAAGACAAGTGCATGTAACGAATTACAATTTATTTGTACCTCAGACAGATATCGTAGTGGTACTGCGAAAAAGGGAGGCTGTATACAATGACAACTAAAATTATTGAGATCATAGCTGAAATCAAGGAAGACCCAAGCCTGGTTAACAAGCTGAATGAATCCTCTGATCTGACTCATGATGCAGGAATGGATTCACTGCAGATTATCAATTTTATTTTACGTATTGAAGAAGAGTTCGATATCGAAGTTGATTTTGATCATTTCAGTCTGGAGCATCTGCAATCCGTGCAGAAATTTTCACAATTCATCCATCAGATGGCCAGCGTATGAATTTTGCTCTACATTGTGGATCATTTGAAGCAGAGCGGTACTGGCGCGATTCCCGGCTTGCTTCTATTCCTGCCATACAGAATATACAAACAAAGAAGATTACTGATTCCATGGACGAGCTTCTGTTTGTCTTTTGTAAAAACGGAGACTTGCTGCTTACGCGCCATGTCATGGACTCCGTTCAATATGATTACATTCGCTCGATCGGATATGACATCCATATGAATCGAAATCCCTGGTTTACCTCAGATAGGGAGAACGAAATGTTTCACTTAAATGTCTTTGAAATCATGAATCTCTCTAATGTTACGGAACAACTACTATCTTGCTTCTCTTTGGAAAAAGCAACCTTGGAAGCGTTTGCGTTAATACCTGGAACACTAGCTTTTGCACAAAGGCACCATCTTGCATCCCATTATCCCGAGCAAAATATTGTACAGCGCATTAATGCTAAATCGTACTCACTTGAAATGCGCGATAGGTTGAACCTGCCGAATGTCGGCAGAGTGGTCGAGGGGAGGGAACAACTACTTGCGATCGCCAAAGAAATGCTTTGTGACGGAGCTGTGATGCTAAAAGATGAGTTTGGTGTGTCCGGAAAAGGGAATTTACTCATTCACTCCGAAAAAGCCTTGCTTCGTTTGATCAAGCATCTGGATAAGCAAGCTGCACAGGAAAAGTTGATTCGTTTTGTCGTAGAACCTCTACTGGATCGTAAATTTGATTTCTCTTGCCAGCTTTATATTCATGAATCGGGCGAGGTTCAACTCGTTTCTTTTCAACAACTTGATAATCATGGATACGCATTCGGTGCTTCACATACGATGAGTGAATCCTTCAAAGCGCACTTATATGATTCCGGTTATACGGATCAAGTGTTAGAAATCGGACGCTTATTATATCAAGACGGCTACTTTGGCGATGTTTGTATCGATTCTATGATATTACAAGATCATTCAATTGAACCTCTGGTTGAAATAAATGCCCGAAAATCCATGAGTTTAATTAAACACGGTGTGGATGGCTTAATTACCGATACACAGCTGCATAGTAGCCTGATACAGCTCAATCTCGCAGTTCCTGCCCGTTTCCAATATGAACACTTGCTTCAAAATTTAAATCAACAGCAGATCTTGTACACCAAAGAGAGAGGGATGGGAATCTTGCCACTCTCCTCGGGAACTCTTATATCTCCTTTGACAAATCGTGATCAGAATGAACGTACCATGGGACGACTCTATTTTGCAGTTATTTATGAGAGCCAGCAGCATATGCAAAACGTAGTTGCTGGAGTTAACCAGTCATTGCTGGATTCAGGGATAAACATGATTACCTAGCCCGAGTTTGTCAGGATTCCAAGCTTACTATGCTAGGGGAGACGGTGCAAATGGGTCAAAAGATTACTATATTATGTTCCGGTTTCGGATTGGGTTTTTATATCCCAGGACTAATCCTCGCCAGAAGGTTACAGCAACTTGGTCTGGAAACCTGCATTGAAGTATTTGAAAACGTGATGGACGAGGACAAGCAATTCAAAACAGACCAAAGCAGACAGGCTTATCGTGAAAATTTTGCTGTCGCTCTTGCATCCCAACGAATACCTGGAGATATTCGCCAAAGTCTGAACTTCGCTGCAGTAGAGTCTCTGCTTGACCAGTGGCTGGAGGAAGAACGTACTCGATTTATCGTGTTGTCCGGGCACTGGGTCCACTTGCTGGATATCCTGCGTGAACGAACAAAGGATGAGATTGACGTGGATCTGTTGTATGTGGACTCCAGTCTATCTCCCTCATGGAAACAACTACTGAAGCTTAAACCCGACTATGCCTCATTTTATCGGGAAATTCCTCTGTATCATCCGAACAGACTTGAGATTATGTATCGACTTGATGTGGATGACAAGCCGTTGGTTCCATTTGAAGAACGGCCAAGTCGTCTCGTTATTCATGGAGGAGGATGGGGCGTTGGAACCTTCAGGGAAAAGCTTCGTCAGCTCCTGGACACTGAACACGGGTATGACCTGGATATTGTAGCATACACGGAAGAAGAGGTGGTCCCTTCAAATACGCCAGGTTTACGCTATATAATGAATGATCCTCATTGGCGGACATGGTTCAGAGACGAGTCTGGTTTGCACACATTTCCTCCATACGTTATTACGGATTCTGGTAAACCCTTTGTTTACAAGACACCCATTGAGCATCACGGACTATATGGATTAGTTCGCCAAGCCATGGCGGTTGTATCCAAGCCTGGTGCAGGGGCTTTGATGGATTCTTTAGCATCAGGCACACCACTCATTATGCTTGAACCATTTGGTGAGCATGAGAAGCGCAATGCATCCATCTGGGAGGAAAACGGGTTTGGCATACCGTACAACGTATGGGCTGAGCAGGGCTACTCCAAAGATCTACTAGCACAACTTGCTCATAATCTGATCTCTAGACAGCAACAGATTCAAGATTATCCCACAGAATATATGAGCCGCTTCATTCATTCCGAGAAGGAGGCATTACATGCAGATCGAATCCACAATAACCATGCCAAATCTTGATGTCTCATTACCCAAGTGGGTTTTTTTACAACTGCTTGAGAGCTGTAATCTTCGATGCAGAATGTGTTACGAATGGGGAGAGAACGGTCCTTATCGTGAGTATAAGGTTTTAAACCAATTAAGTATCGATGTGATTCGTGATATTATCGCAACCTGTAAACCCGCACAACCTTACTATGAGCTCTACGGAGGGGAACCTCTGCTGCATCCTCAAATTGGTGAAATCCTTCAGGCCATTCATGAAGCAGGGAGTAAAGTTCATTTTCCGACGAATGGAACGCTTTTGGAGAAACATGCAGAGATGTTAATTCAATATCCGCCTGAGCGGATATGGATTTCACTTGATGGTCCGGAAGAAATTAATGATGCTCAGCGTGGTAAGGGAGTTTTTAAAAAAGCTATTCGCGGAATCAACAAACTTCTTTCCTTAAGAGAACAATCAGCAAGTGCGTATCCGCAGATCGGTATTAGTACAGTCGTTACACCTGCAAATCACCGGCATCTGGAACGATTTTTCTTTGAATCCATTGATATTTCCAAGCTGGATTGCATCAGTATTGAGCTGCAGGCTTATATAACGGAGGAAAACCATCAACAGTATAGCGGGATTCTCAGAAAAGAATTTGGAGTGCAAGAAGCGCCTCTATCCAAAGGATTTGTTTGTGATCCAGCCATTTTTTCGGACATGGATGCGGGTCTGATTGAGAAACAAGTCCAGCGTCTAGCTGAATTTTGCGAAAAAAACAACAAATATATGAATACGTATCCTCAAATGATGTCGGAGGATAACATCAGGAAATACTTTTCCGCAGACTGGCATTCGATGACGCATATCAAAAAACGCTGCCCTTTTCCGTGGATAAGCACCGAAATTAACGCCAGAGGTGATGTTACGTCCTGTCATGCTTATTATGATCTTACGCTGGGCAACGTTAATGATGAGAGCATTGCTGCGATCTGGAGAGGGGAAAAGTACAAGCAATATCGGCGTTATCTTCGTAAGCATCTTTTGCCTATCTGCCAAGGTTGCTGCCTGTTTTATAACGAAAAACCGTAAATGGTGAACGCGGACATAAAGTTTTTAACAAAATCTCAGTCTGAAAGGAAGAGATATGATGCAGCCTAACAGTCGGGTAGAAATGGATGATAAATCATTTGAGATTTTGAAACAAACGATGAGAAATGTGGTTATTCCGCATAGAGAGCGAAAGCTAAACCCTTCATTTAAGATGGACATGCCCGAAGTGGTTGCGTTAAAACTGACCAATCGATGCAATCTGCGATGCAAGCACTGTTACCAGTGGAATGAGTCGGGCTATCATCATGATATGGATAAAACGGAACAAAATATGGACATGGACCTTGCTGTTTTTCAGCGAGTATTGGAAGAAACTCATCATACGAAGTCCAGACTGTATTTATGGGGCGGAGAGCCACTTTTCCACCGGGATATTCGTGGTATTCTCGACTTGCTTGAAAAAGACCCCCGAGAAACAACGATTTGTACTAACGCATACCTGATCGAGAAATTTGAAGATGAGTTGTGTCGTATCTCACCTCACCTTGAGTTACTTATTGCCATTGAAGGGTTTGAGAAAGAACATGATCTGATACGTGGAAAAGGATCATTTGACAAAGTGATGAAACAGATCGACCGGCTGATGGAGCTGCGTAAAGAAGGAAAGTTTCAGGGGAAAATATCGATACACACGGTAATTAACGACAGTATGATTGGTCAACTACATCCATTAATGAAATTCTTTGAAGAAAAAGGGATTGATCTGGTTTTATTATGTTTCCCCTGGTATATCTCACATGAAACGTCGGCAGAAATGGATACCTTTTTTCAGGAAAACTTTAATTGGCTTCATCCCATGGACCAGCAGCACCGCAGCAGCTGGCATGCTTTTAAATATCACATCAAACCCGAGCATATTCCAGCATTAATGATGGAACTCAGTGCAATTAATGAACATACATGGAAAACACGGATTCGATATCAGCCTGGACTGGACTTTGATGAAATCGAAGATTTCGTGAGTGGTCGTTCAATGACTTCACGCTGTGCTTCGAATTGTTTGGCACTGAGCACAAGAGCAGATATTACACCAACAGGCAATGTAAGTGCCTGTAAGTTTTTCTCCGAATTTTCTGTAGGCAACTTGCATGATCAATCATTATCCGATATTTGGCATTCGAAAGCTTATGATCAAATACGAACCACATTAGGAAAACAGTTGTCCCCCGCCTGTTCAAAATGCAATGTATTATACCTGCATGGCTCATCGTCGCTGACTCATATATGAACGAGCTCAACAAAAACACTTGCCGGCTTGGCATACTTGGCAGTGCAGCTATCGTTAGCCGTGCTGTTTTGGATGTCATTTCGCATATACCACAGGTGGAGGTAGTAGCCATAGCTAATCGTACCCGCTCGAAGGCACTTCACCTGGCCCAACGATACTCCATCCCTCATGTCCTGCACTCTCTTGAGGAGGTACTGGAGCATCCGCATGTTGATGCCGTTTATATTGCACTTAGCAATGACCTCCATATGGAATGGGTTTTATGTGCACTTGAGGCTGGCAAACATGTGCTTGTAGAAAAACCTGCAGGATTAGGGAAGGAGGATGCCCAGCAGCTTGCGAGTGCTCTGAAGCAATCTCCTTCACTCGTCTTCATGGAAGGGATAATAACTGCACATCATCCCTGGCAAGCTGCTCTCAAAGCCATTGTAAACTCTGGTCAATACGGCTTGTTAAATCGGACAGAAACCCGTATTAGCATTCCAGCACCCAAAAGTCATCGTGATAATTATCGTAGTGTGAGACTTAAAGGCGGAGGCTGCTTTAATGACCTTGGTTGTTACTGGCTTCAATGGATACAGCATTTGGTAGGCCTGGAAGGAAGTCGAGTTTCAGCTTTTTCTAATTTTGATGGCCCCGATGGCTGTGACTGGACGTTTAATGCCAAACTTCGATATGGTAATGGGTTTGAAGCGAATGTTTTGACTTCATTCGAACTCCCTTATAAAGCCATGCATACGCTTTACTTTGAGCGGGCAACAGTGGTTGTTCCGAACTTTTTCAAACCATTAACAGGCTTCTACAGCTTGAAAATCCGTCTGAACGATTCTAATCCGCAGACTTATTTAAAACAATTTGAACCCATGAATTATTATGTGAATCAACTACAGGCCTTCGCCAATCGCTGTCTTCACCCTGATGTTCGGCAAGCTGAAGGACATTTAAGTGTGGAACGAATGATATGGCATCAAACGATTATGGAATACGCACAGCAACATGCAACAATGAATCGCGAAACTGGAAACGAAGGGAGTCACTTCTAATGAAAACAGTGATTCTATGTGGAGGTTTAGGTACAAGACTTGCAGAGGAAACGAGAGTACGCCCTAAACCTATGGTTGAGATCGGTGACATGCCAATTTTGTGCCACATTATGCATATCTATAGTTCGCAGGGGTTTCATGAGTTCGAGCTCGCTCTGGGATATAAATCTAATTATATCAAAAAGTATTTTCTGGATTACCCGTTTTTATATAATGATTTCTCGGTGAGTCTGGATCAAAATCAAACCGATTTACTAACAGCAACAAAACTGAACTGGAAAATCAATCTAATCGATACGGGACAAGCCACAATGACCGGGGGAAGAATAGCGCGATTGAAACAGCGTCTACACGGTGAACCCTTTATGTTAACTTATGGCGACGGTATCGGAGATATCGATCTTCATAAGCTGATAAGCTTCCATAAAAGTCATGGCAAGCTTGTAACCGTAACAGCAGTTAGACCCAAAGCCCGCTTTGGCATAATGAAATGTCAGGATCGTACAGTAACTTCCTTTCAAGAGAAGGGGCAGTTATCTGATGAATGGATAAACGCGGGTTTTTTTGTTATGGAACCAAAGGTATTGGATTATATCCATGGAGATCAGACAGAATTAGAGCGCCATGTGTTACCAGAACTTGCTCATCAGGGACAATTAATGGCCTATTATCATGAAGGTTATTGGGCATGTATGGATACGATTCGGGACAAACAGGAATTGGAACAATTATGGGAGGAAGGGAATGCACCATGGAAAATATGGGGTTAGATTCAATAGAACATGACCAATCTCGTACATTCAACCTTCACTGGGAGCCTGGTTTCTTCGGAAACGAAATCATTGAAGAAGACTTGAACTATATAACTCAAAAATTGGAGCAGAGACATTTATTCTCAGGATGTCGGTTTTTAATTACCGGAGGTGGAGGTTTTATTGGTTACTACCTCGTGCTTGCCCTTTTACATATAAACAGGTCAGGCATGCCGATTAAACATATTACTGTTTTGGATCGTTTTCCTAAAGGAATCCCTTCATGGCTTGAACGACTTCAGGCCGTAGGGGAGCCCTTAACTGCAGCTGTCTTTGACGTGACTACGGATTCATTTTCTGATTATATTTCGGGGACTGATTATATCTTTCACATGGCATCCATCGCATCACCATCATTTTACCGGAAGTATCCACTGCGTACGCTGGAGGCTAATGTATTTGGCTTGCAGCGTCTGTTACATGCTTGTCTGTCTCACCAACCGAAAGGCATATTATATTTTTCAAGCAGCGAGATTTATGGTAATCCCGATCCAGAGTATATACCCACCTCAGAACAATACAACGGTAATGTAGCTACCATTGGGCCGAGGGCTTGTTATGATGAGTCCAAGCGGATGGGAGAAACGATCTGCTCGTTGTATTATCAAGAGCATCAGCTCCCGGTGCGTATTGTTCGCCCCTTCAACAATTATGGTCCCGGGCTTGAGCTGAGTGATCAGAGAGCTGCTGCAGACTTTGCCAAAGCGATCAAAGAAAAGCAAGCAATTGATATTCTATCAGATGGTACACCAACCCGAACGTATTGTTACATTGCGGATGCCATCGTGGGGTATTTTAAAGTCATCACTCATTCTGAATTTGATGTATTTAATATTGGAGCCGATTCCCAAGAAATCAGCGTATCCCGTCTGGCACAACTATTTGCTGAATGTTCAAGGGTACTAACAGGGTATTTTCCTGCAGTTACATATCAAAAATCAGCTGATCCCCATTATTTGACTCATAACCCACAACGAAGATGCCCCAGCATTGAAAAAGCGAGAAAACTACTTCGTTTCAATCCTGAAATCGGATTAGAACAAGGAATCCGGCGTTACTTGATCAGTTGCGGGGTGGGGAGATGAATGTGAAAGATTCCATAGATATTACTGTTGTTGGATTAGGTTTTGTTGGACTAACCGCGGCGCTGGGGTTTGCGGAAAAGGGCTATTCGGTAAAGGCATATGACTCGGATATCTATAAAACAATAGAATTGAGCAAGGGTGAACTTCCATTTCATGAGCCAGGTTTATCCACTATGCTGAACAAACATTTGAATGAAAATGTAGTACTGTGTGACAGTCTGGAGGAATCCCTTTCCGATGCTAAACTGATTTTTATAAGTGTCGGTACTCCTTACCTTGAAGGAGCAGGCCTTGATCTGTCTATGCTGCTTAATGTGGTTAAAGACATATGTCGATTTTCATCTAAAGATTCATATCCAAGCATCATAGTCAAATCAACTATACCCCCAGGCACGATGCGCACCAAGATCAAGCCAGTTATAGAGGATTACGGACTTCGAGTTGGACAAGATATCGGCTTGGCATACAATCCGGAATTTTTGAGAGAAGGTAACGCTTGGGATGACTTTATGCATCCTGATCGAATCATCATAGGTGAATTAGATCGGGTAACGTCAGATTCACTTGTAAAGCTCTATGAAAGTTTTACTGTGCCATATGCCCAAGTGAGCGCAGAAACAGCAGAAATGCTCAAATTTTCTTCCAATGCATTGCTCGCAACGATGATCAGCTTCGCAAATGAACAGGCACTAATTGCAGAACATATAGGACAGGTGAATATACCTGAGTTATTCCGCCTCTTGCACATGGATAAACGTTGGTCAGGGTCTCCGGCTGGAATGATAAATTATGTTTATCCCGGCTGCGGATTCGGAGGATATTGTCTTCCTAAGGACACTCTTGCTCTGAAAAATGCGGCAAATCAACATGGTGTTGAAGCAAAGGTATTGAACGCTGTTATGGAAGTAAATCTTGATATATCTGAACACACGGTCAGAAAAGTAATCAGAAGTCTAAAACATCGGGATGAACAAATCGGCATACTCGGTTTAGCTTTCAAACCTGGCAGTGATGATGTTAGACACTCCCCTGCTGTAGGGATTATCGAAGCACTTCTGGATGAGGGATGTACGAACCTCTCTGCTTATGATCCGATGGCTATGAGGAATTTTGAAGAGCACTACGGTTATCCATTAAAGATGGCAAACTCCCTGGATGAAATCGCAGCAGGTAGTGATATTTGTGTCATTGTTACTGCCTGGCCAGAGTTTCAAGTTCTAACCGATCATGCGAGCAACATTCGGATAATAGATGCAAGGTACATGCTTGAAAACAAAGAAGCAAGCTTTATTTATAGTGTTCAATAACGGAGCATTCTAACATCTTTATGCGTTACTCAGCCAATGATATGTCTCTCGGTTAATATAGATTAAAGGCACTTCTCCAGGGAGGTGCCTTTTTTGTTTATGATAACGTTCAGTCAATAAACAATAATCTGAGCAATAAGTTTGAAATATAACAGCTAGTTCAGATTGAATTATTCGACCTTAAGAAATAGTTATATTCCGAACTAGATCTGTCCACTAAAATTTATATTGTTGCACCTCCATCACATACTAGGAGCGATTACTATGGATTTGCTAACACCATATATAGTAGAAGGAAATAACTCTTTCCCTGCCATGATTATCTGTCCAGGTGGTGCTTACTCCACAAGAGCATATCATGAAGGGGAGCCAGTCGCATTGTGGCTTAATCGTATAGGTATCTCGGCTTTTGTATTGAACTACAGAGTATCTCCACACCAACACCCTGCTCCGCTAGAGGATGCTCAGACAGCCATCCGTCTTGTTAGAGCAAACGCATCTGAATGGAATGTGGATCCAAAAAGGGTTGGCATCATGGGATTCTCCGCAGGAGGTCACCTTGCATCGACAGTAGGGACCCATTTTGATCTCGGAAATCCTCATTCGAATGATCCAATCCATCAGCAAAGCAGTCGTCCTGACCTCATGGTCCTTGGCTATCCAGTCATCACAATGAACGATGAATTTACCAGTAAAGGCAGTCGAGAAGCGCTTTTGGGAGAGCGGCAAACAGATCCCGATCTACTGAATCTGTTATCCAACGAAAAGCAAATTACTGCAGATACGCCGCCGGTGTTTTTATGGCATACGGTTGAAGATAACGGTGTACCTTTGGAAAACAGTCTCCTGTTCGCAAATGGTCTCCGTAAGCATAATATTCCGTTTGCACTACATCTGTTCGAAAGTGGCATGCATGGAATTGGCTTGGCAGAAGATCATCTTGAGGCGCAGCATTGGCCCGTTTTGTGCGAGGAATGGTTGAAGAAAAGAAGGTTTATTGCAACCAATGCCCAATGGGGATCATTTTCGACTTTGGGCGATATGTTGAGTAATGAGAAGGCTAGAGCAATATTGAATAAATACCTGCCCGAACTGGTACAGTCTCCGCACCTTGATTATACCAAAGGCTTTACTCTTAAAATGCTTTCTTCATTTCCTCATTCCCCTGTATCCCAAGAAATATTACAGTCAATTCACGCTGAATTGAAGCTTTAATATGCAGAAGAATAAAAAAAGAAAGGAGTTAAATAAATGCATGAATTATGGAATGGAACCATTAAGACGCCCTACCTTCAGTTTTATGCCGTATTTACAATCACTAAAGACAGCAGCGGGGCTGTTCAGCTTGTAGTAGAAACGGAACCGATGAATCTAAACCTTTCTTTTGAACAGGTTCGTTTGAATGAAAACGTACTTTCGGCAAAAGGAATAGATCCATCAGGTCAGTCTTATGACATCGAACTTACTTTTCAACATCAAACTTGTACTGGATCAATATCTTTACCATACATGGGAACAGTTCAGTTCTCAGGTGAAAAAGGGCGGGGGGCTTCCTTAAACGAGAAGCTTCAGAAATATGGTGAAACTTCTGTTCAGGAGAACCGGTACTGGAGAGGGAAATGGATATGGGATGTAAGGCAGCCGGAGGAGCAGGCAAATACTGAGCATCGCCTTGTGTATTTCAGAAAAAGCTTCCACATCGGTGAATCGATATCACCCAAATTAGTGATTAATATTTCTGCAGATAGCAGATACAGACTCTATGTTAACGGTACATCCGTTTCGATCGGCCCTTGTAAAGGCGATATGCATACTACATATTACGAATCCGTAGATGTAAGTGAATATCTTTTTCCAGGTAACAACGTACTCGCAGTAAAGGTGCTCCGTTATCCTGCGATGGAACCATTCAAAATTGGAGAGGGAGGCCCCATTTCCGTTTGGCGCTCACAGTCTGCTGGCCTGCTAATAGAGGCCTCTTTACGAGACGAAAACGGCACTGAGATAATGCCACTCCACTCTGATGCAAACTGGCGTACCTACCGTCATCAAGGATACAGACATGTATCCAAAGAGCTAATTCGTTGGATGGGAGGCGTAGAAGAAGTAGAAGGGAATGGCGCACCGCAAGGCTGGGAGTTCCCTTATTATGATGATTCTAGCTGGGAACATGCTGTCCCATTTGCCGAGACACGTGGATTCGCCGGGATCCTTAGTCCATGGAACTTGTTACCTCGACCCATACCATTTATGTACGAAGAAGAAAAACAATTTGTTGAAGTAACAAAAGCAACGGGTGTGGGAGTCGAAGAGGCTGAACAGTTTCTACAAAATACGCTTGATAACACATCATCGCTGCTAATCCCAAGCGGACATAAAATCCAGGTGGATTTAGATGCTGGAGAATTGACAACCGCTTATCTCAACATACGGATGCGCAATGGCCGAGGTGCTAAAGTGAGATTGATGGGCGCCGAGTGTTATGAACCTCACGAGAGCACTGAAATGCAGCGAAAAAAAGGAGATCGAGAAGATAACACCGGACAGTTAATGGGTGAATTCGATACCTATATTGCTGCAGGACAAGTAAATGAAAATGTAATGGATGAGGTATACGAGCCCTTCTGGTTCAGAACATTCCGTTACGTTCGTTTGGAAATTGAAACAGAAGATACACCACTTGAATTGCTGCAGTTGTCGTACCGAGAAACCGGATATCCATTAGAAGTAAAAGCTCAATTTGAATCTTCAGATCAAGAACTTAACAAGATATGGGATCTGAGCATTCGAACCTTACAACTTTGTATGCACGAAACTTATGAAGATTGTCCTTATTACGAACAGCTCCAGTATGCGATGGATAGTCGACTCATGATGTTGTTTACGTATAATGTTAGCGGCGATGACAGAATGGCAAGGAGAACCATAGACGATTTTTATCGATCCAGACAACCTTCCGGATTACTTCAAGCACGTTTTCCATCGGTAGAGCCTCAAGTCATTCCATCCTTTTCACTTTACTGGGTGGATATGATCTCAGAGCATTTTGAGTTTAATGGAGACCTGCAATTAGTGGAACAATATCGACCTGCCATCATTGAATTAATGGATTGGTTTTATACAAGATTAACGGATGACGGAATCGTTGGTGTAACTTCAAACCGATTCTGGACCTATTTCGATTGGGTTGATGCATGGCCGCTGGGTGCCCCGCCTGAGAGCGTGGATCGTCCCATGTTTTTGCTGAGTTTCATGTATGCAGCAGCGTTAAGGAAATCCGCAGCATTATTACATGCTGCAGGCTGGAGTCAAACTGCATCAACGATGGAATCGAGAGCAGAACAAGTGTGTAATGCCTTGAGAAAGCTTGCCTGGTCTGAAGAACGTCAGTTATTTCGCGATATGCCTGGGCTGGAGATATATAGTCAGCACACTCAGATTATATCGATCCTTGCAGGAGCAATCGAAGGAGAAGAAGCCCGACGACTGATGGAACGCACACTGGATGAGCCAATTCACCAGGTAACGCTGCCGTTCTCGTATTTAATGATTCAAGCTTTAAAGAAAGTGGGCCTACAGCATAAAATATTTGGACTGTGGGATCGCTGGCGTGTATTCACTTCACAAGGTTTGACGACACTTCCAGAGATGGAAGTGAATCCAAGAAGCGATTGTCATGCTTGGAGTGCAGTTCCGCTCGCTGAATTCCCAGCTACTATACTTGGTGTATCACCCGCCGATCCGGGATCAACTAGCATTAAAATCGAGCCGCACGTGGGGAAGTTAGAGTGGGCGAAGGGCAGTGTTGCAACAAAGCAAGGATTGGTTGAGATCGAATGGCGTATAAAGGAGCATCAATTTTTACTTCAAGCTAAATTGCCTATAGCAACTTCGGCTATAGTTAAGCTTCCAGATGGTACGGAGCATGCATTGCGTGGAGCAAAAACCTTCAGCTGCTTTATCTCTCAAGACTAAATCCAAACCAGACTATGCATTGAAATTAAAATCGTAAACAGCATGCACTTTCTGACAAACAGCAAAATTTCACAAGGCTATCACATCAAAAAGTGATGCCCTGTGAAATTTTGTAATTCAAGATTTAATTATTTGTAATCTGCGTTTATCGTTGTTTCTTTCCATTGTTCTATACTGGCAAGCAGGCTGTTGAATTTATAGGTCGCTGTATCGTAGGCTTGTTGTCCCAGCAGCAAACGAAGAGGCGGTTCCGTTGTTTCCACCACTTTAATAACTGCATCGGCAGCCTTTGCAGGATCTCCATTTTCTTGACCAACACCGAGTTCGATCCCTTGCAGCATTTGTCCGACGATGGATTCTTTAAGCTCAGGGATGCTTGTCTCTGTTTTGACAGAAGAACGGCCAGCCCAATCTGTGCGAAAACCGCTTGGCTCTATTAAAGTCACATGAATATTAAAAGGTTTTAATTCTTGGGAGAGACTCTCGGATATGCCCTCAACAGCGTATTTTGTAGCGTGATAATAGCCGAGGGTCGGGAATGAAGCCAGACCGCCAATGGATGAGAAGTTTATAATGTGACCACTTTTTTGTGATCTCATATGTGGAAGAACAGCATTGGTTACATGCATGAGACCCCAGAAGTTAACCTCAAACATCTTACGGGTTTCTTCCTCTACGCTTTCCTCAACGGAGCTGAAATATCCGATACCTGCATTGTTCACAAGCACATCTATACGGTTAAACTTCTCAATCGTACGGTCAACCACATTGCGGATCTGATCTGGATTAGTCACGTCCAGTGAGAGAGCAATTACCTGATCCTCATGCCCGGCAACAAGATCTGTTACCTGCTGCACATTACGTGCGGTCACGACAACTTTATAACCTGCTACAATCGCTTTTTGCGCGATGTGCCGCCCAAATCCTGTTGAACATCCAGTGATAAGCCAAACTTTTGATTCTGACAATGTAATCACTCCTTCAAGGTAATAACTTTACTCTACCTCTTAAAGTTAACTTGAAGTCAATACTCATTTTTGAAATAAGAATATTCATAGACTATGTCATCTTCTTATGCATTAAAATATCGTAAATCGCTATCTTCCGAATAATCTTTTCCAGATGGAACTGAGTCTGAGCCAGAGTACGTTCCACTTTGGTTTTATGCATAAGCAAAAATTGTTTTCTGGCATCCAGGGAAGGATCGCCTTGGCGAATCAGCTCTGTATAAGTCTTAATGTCTTCAATAGACATTCCCGTATCTTTTAAAGCGATAACCAGTTCAAGCCACTCTAAAACCTCTTCTGAATATTCTCTTCTACCTGAAGCATTCCGTTCCACATGTGGTAAGATGCCTTCTTGTTCATAATAACGTAGGGTGGAGGGACGTAAACCTGTGATCTTCTCAATTTCACTAATACTGTACATATCAAGATGCTCCTTTAATAGTTAAAGTTAACTTGAAGTTAATTGTACTCTTTTCATGAAGTCAAAGCGAATTTTTGACTTGTTTCTCTCTATTCTAATTGATAACACAGATTAAGATCGCGTTATATGATGTTTGGTTTCCGTTACAGTTTCTCTAAATCAAAGTTCTTATAATGAATGTATAACAGTTTTGAAAAAATAAAGTTTCCCAATCTTCTCAATTAAGGAGTGTTTGAAATGAATACATGGAATCCAGCAGAATTCCAAACTACCTCCAAGCGCTATCGCTCGAAAATGAGGTGGTGGCTTCCCGGCGCATTCATGGACAAAGACGAGATTAAACGGGAGATCGAGTGGATGGCGGAGGCAGGCTACGGCGGTGCGGAAATCATCCATTTCTTCCCGATCCCTTCGGCAGATGTAAATCCAGCGGATTATGGCCGCTTCGTTTTCGGAAGTGATGAATGGAACAATCGGATGAAAGATGCGCTCGAAGCCGCCATTCCGCTTAACTTTCAGTTGGATTTCACTGTAGGACCGCTATGGCCGATCGCAACGCCCGCTGTCATGGACAAGAATGACGATCGCTGCACACATGGATTGCATATCGGGACGACGGTAGTTGTAGGGACTTACAACGAAGCAATTCCTATCCCAGAGACGATCGATTCGTCACGTCCTTATAAACTTGTTGCTGTGACGGCTGCTCGGAGATACAGAGGCGAGTCCATAGGCGAAGTCGTAACGCTAGAACTGGAAACGGCGACCGATCTTACCTTCAGCGTTGACGACGGAAAGATAGAATGGACAGCTCCTCTTGACGGAGAATGGTGCTTGTTCGGCTTTTGGAGCCAAACGAACGGACAGATGAATGACTCGATCGGGGCTCCCGCGATCGATCACTTCTCGAAAGCTGCAGCCGATGCAGTTACGGGTTTCTGGGACAAACGCCTGTTTGCGGACCCTGAGATTCTTGCCTTATACGAGAAGAACGCCGGAAGCTTGTTCTGTGATTCCATTGAATTGAACGCAACCATGCTGGGCGGGATGTACGGTGCAGCGCCGATGCCCGTCGCGATCTGGTCTCCCGCCGTATTAGAGGAGTTCCGTATGCGTCGAGGCTATGATTTGACTGCTTATCTGCCTTCGATATTCGTCAAAGGTTTGTATCAGCTAGGTGCGGGCAATCGGACGGACGGAGACTCGGATTACGATTTTGCTGACCGCTCGGCAAACCTGCGCATCAGGAACGACTTCTTTCAAACCTTGACAGATATGTTCCGGGACAATCACCTACGGACAATAAGAAGGTGGGCAAACGGACATCATATGAAGCTTCGTTATCAAACATACGGCATGCCTACCGAGCTCTCCACGGGCCTTTACGAAGTTGACATCCCGGAGACGGAATCGCTCGGTTTCCATGATTCGACCGATGGTTACCGAATCCAATCGGGGGCAGTTCATCTATATGATCGCGAGATCTATTCGATTGAGGTAGGCGCTGTTATGGGTTATGGCTACAAGCAGACGTGGACCGGACAGGACTTCGGCCTTCTCTGGCAATTGCATCGAGGCTTTGCGGCTGGCGTCAACCAGGCGGTTCTTCACGGTATGTCCTACGATACTTCATCTGCTTCGGAACATTTCGAAGCGATGTTCAAATGGCCGGGTTTATCGCTCATGGGGTCGAGGTTCTCGAACGAATGGGGAGGACGCCAACCAAATTCCCTTCATGCAAGAGCCCTCACAGACTATATCGCGCGCACTCAATATCTGCTTCAACTTGGTAAGCCGAAGGTAGATCTGGCGATTTATCGTTATCATATTGATGGAATTCATGGCGCGATGGGAACGGAATTGACTTCTTATGAACAAGCCGGTTTCACGTATGACTTTGTAAGTCCTTGTTTGTTGGATTCACCGCGTGCCCAGATTGGTACATTCGAGGGGCAATCCGTACTGGCAGCAGACGGTCCGGCATATCGCGCTATCGTCGTAGATATGCGCAAGAAGTCGTTGACCGGAGACTGGATAGCGTCCGATCTCCCGATTGAAACAGCCAATCAACTGATCGCCTTCGCGGAGAGCGGACTACCTGTCGTGGTCGTTGGAGAAGCTCCGAATCATGCTGGTTCGTTCTTTGGCAGCAAGGACAAGATGAGAGCCAAAGACGTCGAGCTGTGCGATCAAATCGAGCATCTGTTAAACCTGCCGACGGTAAGAGCGGTTAAGACTCAAGAAGATGCGGTCGCGGCACTGGGCGAGCTTTCCGTCATTCCTGCTGTTCAAGTCCAGTGCGAGTCGCCTCTGTTGAATGCCCGTCGGTACGAAAACGGTATTTCCTTTTACTTCATCTACAATCCAAGTCAAGTGCAGGCATTCGAGGGAGAAGTGCAGTTCACAGGGACAGGGAATCCTTTCAAGCTGAACGCTTGGGATGGAACAATATGCCCGATGGCCGCTGTTCATACAGGCTCCGGTCAAACGACGGCGAAGCTGCGACTCGCTCCGAACGGAACTGCTTTGATCGCGGTTGCAGATGAATGGACAGAAGCGCTTCAGCGCGAGGAATATCGCGATATGATTGCGAAAGGTACGCGGATCATACCAGATCACTGGTCTCTCGTCGTGGACCGTTGGACTGCAGGCGCGCATCCGACGGAGACGAAGCTTGAAAGGATCGAGCTTGAACTTGACGAGCTGCGCTCCTGGACTCACATTCCGGTGCTTCGGCAAGTATCCGGAATTGGACGATATCGGACAAGTCTCCGCATTGAAGAGCGGAATGATACTTCCGCTGCCGTTATTTTAGAGATGGGTGAGGTGTCCGATACGTTCAGGGTCTTCGTTAATGGCCAAGAGATCCACGGTGTGGATCAGATCGGGCGTCATATTCCGATCGGAGAATACTTACGCTACGGAGAAGACAACGAGCTAGAGGTCGAAGTGGCTACTACGCTGAACAATGCGCTAAGCATTTTCGATCCTAACCGGCTGCCGCTAGATTGCGGCTTGATTGGTCCCGTTGGAATTGTATTATCTTGACAACAGGAGAAACGCAATCGCATTTCGAAGGCGTTCCCGAACAAATAGGACGTTTTGCCGAACCTTTCAAGCTTTGGGGGAGGGGATGGTCATATTCCTCGCCTTGCAATCGAGTACGTGGATCTTCATCCGGCCCGAAAAGACGAGTATGGCAATCTGAAGCTGGATTTTGACGGTCTTCAACATCGAAGGATATGGAGCCGTCCTTCAAGCGTTATAAAGACATCGTAATTAGATCGTTGGGGTCCAGGCTCTTGGGGAGTTTGGCCCCATGATTAAGCTAAAGTATTGGGAAAAGATTAAAAGAGGAGGTCACTTTCTTGTCTATTCAAATTGGATTACAAATGTTTTCTGTTCGAAATAAATTCAATGAAGATCGGATCAAAACGTTGCAGGATTTATCAACAATTGGGTACAAGCACATTGAAATCCCAGTTGATTTTCAAAGCGATAGCGCTTTTAATATCAACTCTCTGTCTGCCAGTGATTTAAAACGAATGACTGAAACGGCAGGCATACAAGTAATTGGAACACATATTCCAGCCGAATTAAATGAGCAAGAACTCGATGTAATAATTTCTTATCACAAAGAGTTGGGGTGTAATAGAGCCATTATTCCTATGAGGCTGTTTCAAGGAGCTAATGACGCAATCGCTTTCAGTAAGCGATTAAATGAGTATGGAAAGAGACTTTGGACACACGGGATCCAGCTGTATTATCATAATCATTTTCAAGAATTTCAAAAGTTTGATGGGAAAACGGTATTTGAGATCCTATTAGAAAATACGAGTCCTGATTATTTGAAATTTGAATTAGATATCTATTGGGCTATTAGAGGAGGGGCAAATGTCGAGCAGTTGCTAAAACAACTTGGAACTCGATGTGAATTCATTCATATAAAAGATTTGCCTCATCCAATTAGCTCAATAAATATACTCGAAACATTAAACGAGGAAAAAGCGATAACTTTACATGATTTCATTCCATTGTTTAATTCTGATAATTTTGTAGAAATAGGACAAGGGAAGCTGGATATTAAGGAAATTATCAAATTAGTAAAAGAGCACACAGCCACTAAATATATCATTGTTGAGCAAGATGTTATATCGATAGATGAAATGAAAAGTGTTGAGATAAGCTTTAGCGCCTTATCCGATTTATTGGGTGTTGAGTATGAATAAATTAAATGTAGGTATTATTGGCTGCGGGGCAATTGCTATGGAAAAGCATCTACCAGCATTACTCAAACTGTCTGATAAGGTAGAGGTCAAAGGTTTTGCTAATAGAAATGAAGAAAAAGCAAAAAAAGCTGCTGATTCGGTAGGAAATGATAAAAAAGTTTATACCAATTATAAAGATATGCTGCAAGATCCTGAAATTGATGTCGTTCATATCTGTACACCGAATGCATTACACAGTTCAATGACTGTCGAGGCCTTAGAGGCAGGGAAGCATGTCATGTGTGAAAAGCCAATGGCCATGAATAGTCAAGAAGCTGAGGAAATGGTAAAAGCTGCTGAGCGTACAGGTAAAAAATTGACAATCGCATATCAGAATCGTTTCAGAAAAGATTCATTACTTTTGAAACAATCGTGTACTAATGGCGATCTGGGAGAAATTTATGTAGCTAAAGCGCACGCAATTCGACGTAGAGGTGTCCCAACGTGGGGAGTATTCCTAAATAAAGAAATGCAAGGAGGCGGTGCTCTTATTGATATTGGCACCCATGCACTTGATCTGACTCTATGGTTGATGAATAACTATGAAGTTGACAGTGTAACCGGCGTAGTACACAACAAATTAAGATATGAGAATAAAGCCAATCCTTTTGGCCCGTGGGATCCGGATCATTTTAACGTAGAAGAGTCAGCGTTCTCTTTTATCAAAATGAAGAATGGCGCATCCATTTATCTAGAATGTTCCTGGGCTCTGAACTCAGTAGATGAAAGAGAAGCAATGACTACGTTATCTGGAACAAAAGGAGGCGCCGAAATGCGCCGAAATACAGCCTTAGGTACAAATGAACTGATATTTAATACAGAAATGTATGGAAATCTCGTTAACACCCAGTTACAGAATGCAGCCGGTATATCGTATATATCACCCGTAGAAGAAACAGATGCTGATCGAGAAATGGCTCAATGGATCGACGCAATTCTTGAAGACAAAAATCCTGTGGTTGAACCAAGACAAGCACTAGTCGTCACTCAGATACTTGAAGCGATTTATCGTTCAGCGGAATTAAATGACACGATTAAATTTTAAATTGAAATTTGCCATTTCCATACGGAGAGGATGAGTTCTAATGAGTAAAGTTCTTAATGTAGGAATTATTGGTACGGGAGAACTTGCACAAGTCGTACACCTGCCTATCCTTAAAGAATTATCAGAACAATTCAAAGTAACCGCTCTATGTGATGTTTCGTATAATTCCCTCAAATATAACGGCGAAAAATTTGGTATTTCAAATCTCTATACAAATGTAGAGGATCTTGTTAATAACGAAGATATTGATGTTGTTTTCGTCTGTAACAGTAACGAATATCATGCAGATGCTGCTATAGCAGGTGCCAACGCAGGTAAACATGTCTTCATCGAAAAGCCTATGGTCCTGTCATTATCCGAAGCAGAAGCTGTGATCAAGGCGAAAAACAGAAATAATGTTCATGTTATGGTCGGTTATATGCGAAGATATGCTCCCGCATTTGAAGCTGCAGTTAAAGAAATAGGAGGGTTAGACCAGATTTTGTACGCAAGAGTACGAGATATTATTGGACCAAATGATTATTTCATAAGGCAATCTGGAGCGCACCCGAAAAAGTTTAATGATTTTCCTGAAGAATTAAATAAAGAACTGGCTGAAAAATCCAAAAAGTGGATTAGCGAAGTTCTTGGTGAGGGCGCTGATGAGACTACAGTTATGGTGTACTATTTCCTTACAGCGTTAGGGTCGCATGATCTTTCTGCCATGCGTGAGGCTTTGGGAATGCCGGAATCCGTATCCGGTTTTGCTATTAATAGTGGAGGCTTTATGAATGCCATTTTCAATTATCCTTCTTTCAATGTTGTTTATGAAACAGGCATGAATAACGTAGGTAAGTTTGATGCTCATCTGGAAGTGTACGGAAAGGATAAAACGGTTAGAGTAGAATTTGACACACCTTATATTCAAGGACTACCTGTTAAATTAATCGTATCAGAGACAGAAGAGGACCTGTACAAAGAAACGGTTATTCGCCATACGTATAAAGACCCTTATACGATTGAGCTGGAAGCACTTTATGATGCAATTGTTCACGATCAGGTCATAAAAACAACTCCAGAGGATTACCGTGATGACTTAATCATTTTTAATATGTTAATTGATTTCTACAAAAAGCAGAAGCAATAATTCCTGATTTAATAAATATCGATGTCTTTTGTGAATAACCTAAAAAGACAAACCAAGATCATTGATTGACCTTCGTTTGTCTTTTTTAATTCGTGAAACTCTCTTTACAGACTTTGTGTACTTTCTCTTTTAACTAATATCGTACACAAGTTATACAGTGGAGTGCAGGTTTAGAGACAAGAAAATGTTGAATTTCGTATTACTGGAATTAAACGAAGTAATTTGAAAGTAAATCCCTAAATATGATAGTATTTATATTGTATTGATATTTTAACTATCATTTTAGGAGGCGTTACGATGTTTACCAATACAAATCAAGATCGTTCCAAGTCCAAAGTTGATTTCATGGATCATTCATTCATTCAGCAGCCTTTCCCGGTCTACGAAAAATTGCGTGCCGAAGAGCCTGTGCATCGACTTTTACTGCCGAGTGGGCATGCTGCCTGGATGGTTACCCGTTATGAGGATGCCGTCAACATTTTGCAGGATGGCCGCTTTGTAACCGGAGTTCTCGATAACTATAACAATGAAAACGAGGAGACACTTCCTCCGCATCAGGCGATTATTTCACGAAATCTGATCAGTGTTGGTCCTGAAGATCATCGTCGGCTTCGGCGGTTGATCCAGAAGGCATTTACTCCCCGTATGATTGAGAGACTTCGAGGACGAATTGTGGAAATAAGTGATCAATTGTTAGAACAGATTCAGGCAGGAGGCACTCGAGAGTTTGATTTGATCGAGGACTATGCCTTCCCTCTGCCCATTATCGTTATTTGTGAAATGCTAGGCGTTCCACTAGAGGATCAAGATAAATTCAGAGCCTGGTCCAACACCATTATGGAGAGTGTCAGCAACCCGCAGATGAGCCAGGAAAGCGATGAAGTAATGAAGGCTTTTGTCGATTACTTACAAGAACTGATCACGGAGCGGCGCAAACATCTTCAACAGGACCTCATCAGCGATCTCATCAGTATAGAGGAAGAAGGTGACAAACTAACGGAACAGGAGTTATATGCACTTGTTTTCGTACTCATCATTGCAGGGCATGAAACAACAGTGAATCTGATTGGGAACGGTATGCTGGCATTGCTGGAACATCCACAGCAAAAGCAGCTCCTTATGGATGATCCTGATCTGATTCAAGCAGCGGTTGAGGAAGTGCTGCGATTTAATGGACCAGCTGAAATAAGCAATGTACGGTGGGCTGCAGAAGATGTGGAGTTTCAGGGAATACAAATCCGCCAAGGAGATATGATGCTTGTCGCGTTATCCTCAGCGAATCGGGATTCCAGTCATTATGAAGAACCCGATACGTTTGACATTACTCGCAAAGTCAATGACCACATTGCTTTTGGTAAAGGAATTCATTATTGTCTTGGCGCTCCACTTGCGAGACTTGAAGGCGAGATTGCGATCAATGCATTACTTCAACGGCTGCCGGAGATTCGGTTAAATACAGAACTGGAACTGCTGGAGTGGAGGCCAGGTATGATCATTCGGGGACTCAAAGCGTTCCCGGTCGCATACTAAATTCTGAACGTGCGCTTGATTATCAGCCAACTTCTAGAAGATGCCAGTTGAAACAGCAGCTTATAAGATCCAGCAAGCATCCAAAAAAGGCGGAGGGATTGAAGCATGGGAAAACTGAAGGGAAAGGTTGCCATTGTAACAGGTGCAGGAGGAGGTCTGGGCAGTTACATCTCCCTACGCCTGGCAGAAGAGGGCGCATCATTAATACTTACTGATATCAATGGCTCGTCATTAGAGGAAACCGCTGCACGTTGTGAACGTGCAGGGTTTTCGGTTCTTGCCAAGACTGCTGATTTGTCTGAGCCTAAGCAGGTCAAATTACTGGTTGAAGATACGATTAAGAAATTCAATACCATCGACATTCTAGTCAATTTAGCAATTGCTATTCGGACACCGCATTCCTTCTTGGAACATGAATTGGATACACTTGATGAGAGCTACCGAACAGGACTTATATCCACTTGGCTCATGATGAAGGAAAGTTACCCGTATTTAAAACAAGGTGGAGGAAAGATCATTAATTTTGGCTCAGGAGCAGGGTATGACGGGCTTGAGGGTTATGCCGCATATGCTGCCATTAAAGAAGGAATACGAGCGTTGTCGCGTGTTGTTGCCCGAGAATGGGGCAAGGAAAACATCAATGTGAATGTCGTAAATCCTGGAGCCCTCACGGATGGGATTCGCGCACATCTGGATGCACTGCCTGAAGATCAGCGTGACCCGCAGCTGCTGGGGTTCAAGCCCACGGCAATCGGTCGGTATGGAGACCCTTATGAAGATATCGCTCCGGTCGTTGCTTTTCTGGCAAGTGAAGATGCCAGACATATAACGGGTCAAACCTTTTTTGTCGATGGGGGCTCAATTATTAACGCATAAGAGAAGCCATTTGACAAACGGTAATTAAATTAACAAGTGAATTGAGAACTAACTAACATAAAATTCAAAACACGTCCTGATTAATTTCAATAAAATCCTCATACAAAAACGACCGTTCCCTCAGTGTTCAAAAGAGGGCCGGTCGCTTATTTTATTTATGGAAGAAAAATCAAATAATGCTCTTATCCAAAATTTTCAATTCTACGGGTAAAGTAAGCAGATTTTGTGTCCCTTTGTGTAAATGCAGTCCCGGATTAAAGGCTTCAGTTGGAACAATATCAGCAAAGGTTTCAACGAAGCACTCTAATGCTATTTGAGCTTCAAGACGCGCAAGAGGGGCTCCTAGACAAAAATGAGGGCCTTTACCAAAGCTAAGATGCTTGTTACTATTCTCTCGGTGTATATCAAACTTGTTTGGTTCAGGGAATTGCTCTGCATCATTATTCGCGGCTCCAAGCCATACAACAATGATATTACCTTTTTTCATAGGGACACCCAACACATCGCTATCCATGGTCAATACCCGATCTAGTGTGATGGGGAAGCGATAACGCAATGTTTCTTCAATGGCATTGGAGATAAGGCTGTGATTGGAGAGAATCTCCTGAAATATTCCTGGTTGTTCATATGCGAAAGTGTAGAACATGTTCCCAAGTAAATTGGTTGTTGTTTCATTGCCGGCAGCAAGCAGACCCAGGCTGAAGGTTACGACTTCCTCATCTGTAAGTTGTGTCCCTTCATACGCTGCAAGAGTTAGATCAGAAATAATATCCTTCTCAGGATTCTGACGTTTTGCTTTAACAATGGGAAGCAAATAATCATTGAACTCCGACTTCGCATGGTATTTTCTTTCGACTTGATCCGTTACGTTGTCATCTGAATTAGGGAAAAACAAAATATCGGACCAGTTCTTTATATAATGAAGATCTTGTCTTGGTGTGCCTAACAAATCAGAAATGACCGTGACAGGAAGAGGAACGGCAAGATCACGGATCATGTCGGGCTTTTTCATCTGCTTCATATTATCTATTAATTCTTTTGCAATGATCCTGATTCTTGGTTCCCACTCTTTTAGACTTCTTGGGGTAAATGCACTGGATACCAGCTTACGTATATCACGTTGAATAGGAGGATCGGTAGAATTGATATCTACACGTGTATTGACTGTTTTTGGAATAGGTGACACACTTCTTTTCCGTATACTTGAGAACAGCTTGAAGTCACTAAGCACCATATTCACGTCATCATAGCGAAATACGTTCCAGACGTTTTGTTTCTCATCATAATATATCGGATTATTGACAAGCATATCGTTGTACCACTCATAGGGATTCCATAATTGTTCAGGAGTTTGTAACTTTGATATCTCATGAATGACGATGCTGCTCTGTTCTGAGTTCATCTTTCCAACACCACCTCTGATTTTAATATGATAAACTTCGATTTGATATCAAAACTATCAACCTCAAAGAAACTCTATCACAAAAATACATAGAAATTCAAATAATATCCTTTTTAGTTATAAGCCAACCGAAAAATGCTCACAAATAGTTCGGGCTGATTCCGTTGCCCCATCGTACATAAAGGGCTTGCCCTTTCGTACGATTTTTTTTTCTTTCTTTTTCGTTATCATGGGGGTACAGGTTGCTCGGTTTACAGCTCAAGGAATTCAGAAAAGTGAAAGGGGAAGGATTAGAATATGGCGAATAGGGATGATCTCTCGTCTCTGTAATTTTTGTTAACGAAGCACATATTAAACGATTTATTTCAGATTATACTTTAATTAAAATACTACCTAGCTTAGCTATAAAGGGAGACTTCTTTCATCATGAAGAAAATAAAGTATGTATTCAATCACATGAAAACAAGAACAAAGATCATGATTTCTTTACTTATCATTATTTTAATCATAGCAGGGATTATCGTAAGAAATTTATCAGTATATGTGGAAGATAAAGATTATGTACCTGCTGCCACTACAGAGAAGTTCCGTGCAGCGCTTTCGGTAAGCCCGTTTTCGGGAAATGAATTTAAGACGGGGAATACTACGTATACAGCAGGAGACGTTACTGCGAAAAGTCGAGAGGAATTAGAAAAGATCTATATTTCATCAGGGGCTACGGAAATGTACGCAAGAATTGCGACTAAACGATCTCCTACTGAAGATAATATCGTGAATGGTGAGGAAGACTCAAATGCAAATTTCCATACCTTGGAGCAGGGATTAGAGCTGGCTCACATGGCAGCCAAATTAAACATACCGTTGAACCCTGAAATTATGCTGGCTTACACATACATGGATATGGATCGGCAGCAAGCACCTAATTTCGAAGAATATCCCGAGATATATGCTTTGCAAAATGGAAAGCCTTGGGAAGAATTAACTTTGGGTGAAATGAACGTTGTCTTGGAAGCATACGGAAAATTTGTGGCAACCGAACTTTTGAAAACAGGCGTCAAAGTAGAGAACTGGAACATTGGTAACGAAGCAAACTATGGTTTTGCAGGGGTAAGCATTGGGTTGAAAACCGCAGTAAACGAAAAGTTGGAAAAAGTTCCGGGCTTTATGAGACATGTCTATTCTGTGATGGGAACCAATTGGTTGAAAAATAATATATGGAAATACAATGCAGTGCAGATGACTGCGGTAGCTAAAGGGATTAAAGAGGCGTACACGAGTTTAGGACTTGATTCAAGCAATGTTAAGTTTTCTACTCACATCGCCACGGTAGTAACAACAGTGAAAACAGCAGTCACATATTTCAAGACGTTAAAGGAAAATGGATTCCCTATTGATACTGCTGGAATTAGTTTTTATCCCAGCGCGCCAGGAGTGTACATCGACAAAATGGTTATGTATAAAAAAATAGTTACTGCCATTAACAAAGAGGTGGGTATACCTGTATTTATCGCAGAGTTTTCTTATCCTTCAGGTGAAGTGCAGGGCGCATATGCGGGATGGTCAAAAACGATCAAGGGATATCCGCATAATGAAGAAGGACAAGCGGCAATCTATCATGATGTGGTTCAGTGGGGTAAAACACATGGGCTTATAGGTATCCGGTATTGGGCTCCAGATTACAGTGGGTGGGGAAGTATGTCCATGTTTGATTACTCGGATCATGGCGCTAAAGCCAAGAAAATATTAATGGATGCTATATCCGAAGAAAACAAATTGAAATAAAGATTAATTTTATCAGGTCTTTATAGAAAAGTCGCTTATAGCGGCTTTTTGTTTTTTCCAGTTGCTTAGCTAACTACATCCTGACATAGATACCATGTTGCCGGGCTGCACCTTTTCGGCTATGCTACTTTTAAAGAACTGCTTGGTTGTTTAAATGAATCAGGTAAGGGCTGTTACTCTCTTTAAGAGCAGCATAGGAGGTATAGAAGAATCTGGCATGAGAAAATCCCTTTCCTATCTACCTGGATACAAATGGTTAAATCGTCGATGGAATAGTTGGAGTTTGACCAAGAAGCTGGTCCTGTTTTACTTGCCCTTATTTGTTCTCCCCTCTATCGTTGGACTAAGTCTCTTAGCCCAGAACTATAATGCTGCGATCCGTACCAACGCCGAGTCATATTCCGATTCGATTACGAGCCTGACTGTAGACAAACTGGAAGCAACCATAGAGACCTATAACAATGTGAGTCTGCACATTCTAACCTCAGATGAAATAGGAGCAATTCTGTCTGAACCGATACATAACGAATTTGAAAAAATCGAACTGCAGCAGCAGCTGGAGCGAAGTGTGCTGCCGATCATTGGAGGACTAGACAGCAACCGTATCAAAGGATGTGTATTTATGACTGACAACACGACCTTTATCATCGGCCAAGATGAACAAGAGCCTTTAAGTGAGAAAGGAAAGTCAAATACGGTTACAGCCAACGGAGCACCTTATTGGGATTCTGTAAGGTCAGGTTATACTACAGATAATGATGTAAGTGCTTTCAGGTTAGGGCGTGTCATTAAAGATGATAACTTCCGACCTATAGGATATTTTTATCTTATTGTTTCTTCTAATGTACTCAGGGACGTTCTTAGCTCTGCTATGGCAGGTTCCAATACTGCTTTTTTCCTTAACGGTCCGGATAGAGTGCTGCTTCAAGAACAAGTAATACAGGAAGATACCTTTTCTGAAGTTTTACGTCTTGAACAAAGTATTGATTACAATGAATGGACGCTTACAGCGGAGTATGCTCTAAATACCGTGTATGCCACCGTCTACCGAATGAGTGTTTTTGCAGCTTGGCTGGCCGGGGGAAGTCTGGTCCTTGGTTTGGCTGCCTCCTACCTGATTCGTACCGACATTGCTTTGCCGATCGCGAGGCTTCTTGCCAATATGCGGAGAGGATTGCGCGGGGAGAAGCCTAACTCCCTTACCAAATTCAGAGGGGCCAGAGAAATTACGCAGCTGAATGAAACCTTTATTTCTGTTATGTATGAAATCTACAATCTATTAGGTGAAGTAAAGGCCAGTGAAGAACGCAAACGGCAGGTGCAGTTAAAAGTGCTCCAAAATCAACTTTCTCCTCACTTCATCTACAATACGTTAAATACTATCCGGTGGATGGCCATGATACGAAAACAGGATCATATAAAAGAGATAGTTGATGCATTGAGCAATCTGTTGAGATACTCGATCAGAGACACCAATGAACTTGTTTCGCTTGAAAACGAAATTAACGTCATGCGTGAATTTGTCAAGATTCAACAAGTACGTCATCAAAACTTTATATTTCAGGTCGAACTGGAGGATGAGGTGAAACCGTATCGGCTGCTTAAATTTTTGATTCAGCCGCTCTTAGAAAATGCTATAGTTCATGGTTTGTCGTCTATTGATCATTCAGGACAGATTCGTCTGGAGGCAAAAGCAGAGAAAGGGATGCTTAGTATTCGGGTATGGGACAATGGCAGCGGAATAGATCAAGAGCGCTTATCTGAAATCCAGCAGGTTATGAGCAGCGGAACTGGAAGCCACATCGGATTATTGAGTGTGAAAGAGAGGATTGAAATGTTCTATGGTCCTGCCTACGGAATGAACATTACGAGTGAACGGGGAGCAGGCACTACTGTGGAATTAAAGCTTCCTATCTTGAAAGAAGGATGGCCAAACGAAAATGATTAAAATCGCGATTGTAGATGATGAATCCCTGGTTCGGGTTGGATTTCAAACTATTATTGACTGGCATGAAAATGGCTATGAAATACAAGGGGTTTATCGGAACGGCAAGGAGGCATGGGAGGCCTTTTCTACAGATGGTTACCCCGAAGTGCTGCTGACCGATATACGAATGCCTGAAATGGATGGTCTAGAATTGATAAGACGAATTAGAGAGACGGATAAAGAGATGATCATTTTAGTCCTGAGCAGCTATGAAGAGTTTGAATATACAAGAAGATCAATCCAATTGGGTGTGCAGGACTATATTCCAAAGCATCTGTTCGACCCAGATGAATTGATTTCAACACTGACCCGATTATCAGAGAGACTCTCCTCAAAGGTTCGCGCTAGACAGATCCGGGCCAATGCCATGGATGAAGAAAGGCAGCGACTGATGGCACAATCCAGAGTACTTCCAGGTATTGTTGCTTTTGCGGCGGATTTCTCTCACAAAGAGTACCCTGTGCTTACAGACCTTTTGAAAGAAGCTGCTTTCGTTTGTTGGGTTGCTATTCGTATTTGGTCAACGGATAACTCAGGCAACGATGATGACCAGACTGCCTTGGGCTTTCTCCTGCAAGATCTTATGAATAAAACGACTCATGCAATTCCTCTAGGGTTTGATCAAGGCTTTTTTCACGGCTTACTCTTTAGTCGAGAAACAAATTCGGAAGAAACAACGATGATGGCCGGTCTGGTAAAAGAATGGATGGACACAGTGAAGCAGAATCTTGCCATTACAGTATCAGCCGGTATGTCTGATCATCTGATCTTTCAGAAGTGTAAAGTGATAAGAAACCAAGCAGAGCAAATGATTGACCGATCCTTTTTCAATGGGCCAGGCTTGTACCGCTTTGATGCGAGTCTAAATGTTGTTCAGGAGCAGCTAGACATAAAGTTTCAACAATGGCAGCAGCAATTTATAAGCATATTGAAATCAGCTTCAGAGGAAGAAATGGCGAAGTGGCTGGACGCCGTAGGCAGCGAACTAGAGACACGTTATTCTCCCGATACTGCGTTCCGTTTGGTCCAGTGTATGCTTAAAATTTATCAAAATGATCCATCGAACATGAATATGCTGATTGATACAGAGAAGTCCGATTTTATGACCCTCCCCTTTTATTCAGTGGATTCCATCCGAACATGGGACGAATTAAAGTCCTGCTTTTTACAGATGATTAAACGGTTCAATGACTTATCCGCCACCGCTAGGATAAAATCGCAAACATGGCTGGAGCCGGTTTTTCGTTATGTAGAAGCACATTTCGCCCAAAGCATTCGGCTTGAGGATGCCGCAGGCTTAGTGAATTTAAACATTCATTATTTCAGTCATCGATTTAGCCGGGAAATGGGGATGACGTTTCTTGAATACCTGACCCAGGTTCGTATCCGTAAATCTGTAGATCTCATGAAGCGATACTCGCTTTCTGCTGAAGAGGTAGCTTCCCGTGTGGGATATCCAAACTCGAATTATTTCGTGAAGGTGTTTAAAAAAGTTACCGGAATGACCGTTTCTGAATTCAGAAACTCGACTGGCTTCTCAACTAAATAAATGGAATGTTCATCTAATAATATGGAATGACGATCAACCGGGACATCACTGTTCCGGTTTTTTGCCCTAAATCAAATGCAACTATCGAATAATGTGGAATCATAAACAAAAACTTGTTCATGGAAACGCTTTATTTTGTGAACTATGATTATTACATGCTTACAAACCGTTAGACACGAAGGGAGAAATAAAAAATGAAAAAGGGGTTATTCAGAAAAGTACTTCTTGCAGTGACAGGTGTCTCCGTCTTGCTGTTGGCAGCATGTGGCGACAACACAAACAGCTCTTCACCCGATCAAGGCAGCAAAGCCGGAACTGAAAAACAAGTGGAATTAACCGTGTGGGGAGACCAGTCTAACCAATCATCGTTTGAGTCGGGATTTACCGCAATCAATCAAGCATTTGAAGAAGAACATCCGAATATCAAATTAAACTTTCAATTCTCAGGGTCAGAGACAGCGATCGATACGGCTGTTAAGAGCAACTCGCTGCCGGATGTGTTCTATGTTCAAGGAAACAAGACGCCTAAAATGAAGCTGTATGTGCAGAGCGGTGCATTGCTTGATCTGGATGATTACGGACTCGATACCAGCCGTTTCGGGGAAGACCTCATGGAATACGCAAAGGTGGACGGAAAACTATATTCCTCGCCTCCGGCCTTTATGGACTCTCAGTTGATTTATTATAATAAGGACATTTTTGAAAAGGAAGGTTTGCAGGCTCCGGCAACGTTAGATGAGTTCGTGACGTTGGTCGCGGCATTAAAGGATAAGGGAATCACACCTTTCAGCGTTCCCGGTAAAGCTGAATTCGAACGGGCCTGGCTTGCCTTTGCGCTAATGCCTGCTGCCGCTGAGGAAGCATTAAGCAAGATTAATGAGGGGACTGGTTCTTTCAAAGACCCAAGCATAATTAAGGTATTCCAAACGATCAGAGAGTTCGCCGACAAAGGTTATTTCACCAAGGATTTGGCCTCTGTAGACAATGCCGGAGCCCAGTTGGCATTTACTAACGGCAGGACAGCAATGATGGCAGATGGTACCTGGAATGATCCAACCTTCGTAGGCGCTGGAATAAACCTCGGCAGATTTTATATCCCGACAGGATCTGGTGAACGCATTGCTCCGCAAAGCTTCAGTAATGCGACCACTTTTGCCGTATCTGCTGGAACCAAGCATCCGGAAGAAGCGGTCGAATATGTAAAGTTTCTGTCCAGCCAAAAAGCTCAACAGCTGTTTGAGGATGAAACAGGTATGGTGCCGGCCCTGCAGGATATCACGCCTAGAGATGAGGGAGTCAAAGAATTGAGTGCGTTTGATTCCCTCGGTCATAATATTTATTCCGTATTAACGAACATATCAACAGAAGAGATCAAGTTGAATGATATCTTCCTTCAGCAAGTAATGCCGCAACTGTTGACCTCTCATACTGATGGTCAGCAAGCTGCAGACATGCTGGAAGAAGCGCTGCTCCGTACAAAATAATCAGAACGATTTTTGGACGGTTAAGCCGAGCTGCTTAACCGTCCAAATCATTTGGAGGCGATCTAGGTGTTGCAGTGGCTTAGAAAGAAACCTTATTTGTGGTTCATATTGCCCGGTTTTATTCTGTATTCTATTTTCGTGATCTATCCCATTTTCTCAGCTGCCCAGCTTAGTCTGTTTCAGTCAAACGGTTTTAGTGAGAAGGTGTTTGTAGGCTTTGATAATTATATTGAATTGTTCACTAATTCGGAATTAAAACGGCAGTTCTTAAATGCTCTTAAGAACAATGTGATATTGGTCGTGCTTAACGTCGGACTACTGATTCCTATACAGCTTTATTTTGCCTATGTCATTTATACACGTGTAAAAGGCTACCGTTTTTTTCAAACAATGATCTTTGCTCCACAGTTTATTACCACTAGCGTTATCGTATTTCTGGCTACACTTGTTTTTGACCAGAATATCGGTATTTTCAATGAATTTCTCCAGCTAATCGGGTTAGGGGAACATGCTCGAAATTGGTTAGGGGTTCCGGGCTACGAGGTCCTTACCTTGTTCATTATGAATGCTTGGGCCGGTGTAGGCTTCAGTATGATCTACTTCGTGGCAGCCATGAAGATGCTGTCCGACGAAGTGATGGAAGCTTCTTATTTGGACGGAGCCGGCTACTGGAGACGGTTCTTCTCGGTCATTATGCCGCAGATCCGTTCCAGCATTGTAAATATTGCTATGATCAGTTATATCGCTGCCATGACCTTATTTGATTTCAGCTATTTGCTGGGAGGGGTGAGCGGCGGTATTAACAATTCGATGGATGTGATGACACTGTTTTTCTACAGAATTACTTTCGGAACGACCGGCGCAATGGGAGGAACGGTAAGCACAAACTCCGTAGGTATGGGGACTACCATTGCCGTCGTAATGTTTGCCATCATCTTTGTGGTTGCTTTGATTCAGCTAAGATTCACTTATAAGGAGGAGAAATGATCATGGCTGATGTCAAAAAGCTGTATGTAACGAAGCTGATCCTCTGGGTGTACTCTTCCTTCACCTTACTCATCCTTGGGTATCTTACATGGAACTCATTTCGCACCAAGCAGGATGTACTGTCAAATACACTGGGCTGGCCCAAGTCCTTTACATTGGAATCCTATGTCAAAGTTTTTCGCAACGAGCATTTCGGCGTCAATATCTGGAACAGCGTATTTATCCTCATGATGACAATCATCATCATTGTAGCCTTAGCCTCCATGGTTGCTTATGGTTTAGGTCGTTACTCTTTTAAGTTTAAGCAAGGTGTAATGCTGTATTTTTTGATCGGTCTCATGTTCCCTGTCCAGCTCGGTGTGGTTCCCGTATTTCTGATTATCAAGAATCTTGGACTGATTAATTCTCCGTGGAGTGTAATTCTGGTGTTATCAGCGGGATTATCAATGGCTGTACTGATGCTCACGAATTTCTTTGCCGGCTTGCCGGACGCTCTGGCCGAATCCGCACGAATAGACGGCGCCGGAGAATGGAGAATTTTTTACCGAATTATGTTTCCGCTTGCTTCACCAGTAATCGTCAGTCTGTGCATTATATTGTCCGTTAATATCTGGAACCAATTTTTCCTGCCGTTAATTATGCTTCAAGACGACGCAGTCAAGACAATACCGCTGGCAGTTATGAAGTATACATCCAATATTCTGCTCAATATGGATAAAGCATTGGCAACTTCCGTCATTGCAACCATTCCGGTTCTCATATTATTTTTCATCTTTTCGGAACGAATTATTTCAGGAGTCGCTTCAGGAAGTGTAAAAGAGTAATCGATCTGCAAAAAGGAGGTCACTTATGCGTCCTGATTGGGAAGAAGAGGCAAGCTGGATATGGCACCCTCATTGGAAGGAAGAAAATGAAGCTAAGGGAGGAGGATTTGTCTATTTTAGAAAAACATTTGAACTTCGAAAAGGCAGGCATATCTGTGCGCTTCGTATTTCAGCTGACAGCCGTTATCTGCTTTATGTCAATGGTATACCAGTAAGCCGGGGACCTTGCAAAGGGGACCGGTTCACATGGCATTATGAGGAAGTTGAGATTGGAGAATATCTGAAAGAAGGCATAAACGTTTTTGCTGCTCAGGTGCTGCGTTATCCTTATACAGGCGGTGGAAATCAGTCTGTATGGCGTACGCGGCTTGCCGGGCTGTATGTGCATGCTGTCATCAGAGATGAGCAGAATACTCAGGCTGCAGCTGCACATACCGATGAATCCTGGGAATGTATGAAGGATGAGGCGATTACTTTATCTCAAGGCGTATATACGCAATTTCTCGGAATTTCGGAAGCCGTTGACGGATTCAAGCGTCCTTTTGGATGGACAGAAGCAGGCTATGTTCCAGAAAAGTGGGAGAAGGCCTCCCGATATGTATTCGATATCGTTCATGGGGAACTAAAACCGTGGGAGTTAAGAAAACGTCCCATTCCTCCTCTCTATGAAACTGAACGCCGGTTTGTTGGTATTTCCCGACTCTCGGAAAAAGGAAGCAAGCCTGATTGGTTAAAACTGGTGACGTATGACCGCTCGTTAACGATCGCACCTCATTCAGTTATAACGATAGATTTTGACGCCGGAGAGCTGACTACAGGTTACCTTGAGATGGATTTGTCCGGAGGTCAAGGGAGTGAAATTAAGCTGTTGTGTGCCGAATGTTATGAGAATCCGCCCATATCAGTCCCTTGGATACGCGACAAAGGGGATCGGACGGACAGTACAAATGGAGATTTATATGGTGATTTGGATATTTATAGACCTAGTGGCATGGAACAGGAAAGCGGAGAATTTATAGAGAAATATGAACCATTCTGGTTCCGGACATTCCGCTATGTCAGAGTTGAAATCAGGACAGGAGAAGCACCATTAACGCTTCGTAAATTTTCTTATAGAGAAACAGGTTACCCGCTTGATGTCATCGCCCAATATCGTTCTTCAGATCCTCAAGAAACTGCTTTATGGGATATTAGCGTCAGAACGCTTAAACGATGCATGCATGAAACATACGAAGATTGTCCGTATTATGAGCAGCTTCAATATGTGATGGATACCCGCTCCCAAATCCAGTTCACCTATATTCTATCTGGCGATGACGGGCTTGCCCGCAAAACTTTATTTGATTTTTACAGTTCCTTGCTTCCGGAGGGATTAACACAGTCCCGATATCCTAGTGTATCAACCCAAGTCATACCAGGCTTTTCATTATATTGGATTTACATGCTGCATGACCACATGATGTTTGTGGGAGACCGGAAACTTGTTGAGCAATACCTGCCTGGTGTAGATGCCATACTCGGTTATTTCTATCGGCAGATTGAGACAAGCGGTCTGATCGGTAAGATGAACCCTCGGTATTGGTCCTTTGTAGACTGGGCTGATAAATGGAAGGAAGAATATGGCGTCCCTGACGCAGCCCGCCAAGGCCCGCTGACGGTTTATTGTCTAATGTATACTTACGCACTGCAAAGAGCTGCTGAGCTTGCTGCTTTTACTGATAGAAGGAGCGTTGCGAAGGAGTATCTTGATCGAGCCGAACGCATGCAGCTAGCTGTTAAGGAAAACTGCATGTCGATCAGCCGCCCTGGCAGTCTTACCGACGGCCCCGGACTGGAGCTTTTCAGCCAACATGTCCAAATTTGGGCTGTGTTAAGTGGAACGTTGACAGGAAGAGAGGCCAGGCATGCAATCCTTCACTCGATCGAATGCCCGGACTTCGTACCCTGTTCATTCGCGATGTCCATCTACCAGTTCCGTGCGCTTTCTTTAGTTGGTCTGTACGATAAAGTATATGATTTACTGGCTCCATGGCGGCAAATGGCGTGTGAAGGGCTAACAACGTGGATGGAAGATACTGTAAGCAAGCGCAGCGATGCTCACGCTTGGGGCTCCGTGCCTATTTATGAATATACAACAGAAACGTTAGGGATTCAGCCCTCTGCCCCAGGCTGCGAGAAGATAAAAATAAGTCCGCAAATCGGCCGCCTTTCCCACGCTGAAGGGTGTGCAATGACCTCTAAAGGCATGGTTTCCGTACAATGGCAGCTTGTCGATTCTACATTTCGCATGCATGCCGCTTGGCCAGAGCAAATCTCATGCACGATTGTTTTGCCGAATGGTCAAATAGTAAGAGGAGAAGAGAACGGCGAATTCAGCATCGTAATGAATTGGCAGAATCCATCATCGGAATCTGAAATGAAGGAGCGCTTATGACTGTATCAGAATGAATTTACTCATGCCTTGCTTGGTGTACAAGGTACTATGCCTAGGTGAAAGGAGATTCGGATTGAGCCGAATACCTTAAATCTTAAAGATTCGATACGATTCCGTTGATTAATTCTAAAAAAACAATGATATTACCATATTCGATAAACGGATTCATTTATTCTTATATAAGAAAGCGATATCATTAGGGTTGGAGGAATACAAATGGAACGAGATTTAAAAGAAATGATCAAGCAAATGACATTGGAAGAAAAAGCAGCACTCTGCTCGGGTAAAGATTTCTGGAATACCGAATCCATTGACCGTCTCGGGATTCCTTCCATTATGATGACAGATGGCCCTCACGGGCTTAGAAAACAAGAGGGGAGCGCGGACCACTTAGGTATAAACAAAAGTATACCGGCTACCTGCTTTCCCTCCGGAAGTGGGCTGGCCTCATCGTGGAATCGTGAACTTGCCCATACCATGGGGGAAGCCATCGGACAAGAAGCACAAGCTGCGGATATTTCGATTGTTTTGGGACCTGGTGTGAATATCAAGCGTTCCCCGCTGTGCGGACGAAATTTTGAATATTTTTCTGAAGACCCTTATTTATCGGGAACTTTAGGAGCTAGCTATATTGCAGGCGTACAAAGCCAAGGCGTGGGTACTTCCATTAAACATTTTGCTGTAAACAACCAGGAATATAAGCGAATGTCTGTAGATGCGGTGGTGGATGAACGGACTCTACGGGAAATATATCTTGCGAGCTTTGAATACGCAGTGAAAGAGGGAGAGCCATGGACCGTCATGGCAGCATATAACAAAGTAAATGGTGATTATTGTTCCGAGAACAGCCGGTTACTGACTGAAATTCTTCGGGACGAATGGGGCTTTTCAGGGGTAGTGGTGTCAGATTGGGGAGCGGTCAATGAACGAGATGAAGGACTAGCTGCTGGTATGGATCTGGAGATGCCTTCCAGCAGCGGTTTGGGATGCAAGAAAATTATTGAAGCTGTTCAATCAGGAAAATTGAACGAAGAGGTGTTGGATCAGTCTGTTGAGAGATTGTTGTCACTTGTATTCAAAGCTGTAGATAGCCAGCGGAAGTCAGCATCGGTTGATGTAGAAGCACAGCACCAGTTAGCCAGAAAAATTGCAAGTGAAAGCATGGTACTGCTTAAGAATGAGGAGAGCATTCTACCTCTAAACACCGAAGATACCATTGCGGTTATCGGAGCATTCGCGCAGCAGCCACGCTACCAGGGCGGCGGTAGTTCACACATTATGCCGACGAAGCTGGATAACATCTATGAAGAAATCCTTAAAACAGCCACTAACAGCGCAAGCATCTCGTATGCGGCCGGTTATGCAGTAGACGAAGATGTTGTAAACGAAGAACTGATTCAAGAAGCAGTTGCTGCCGCAAAAAATGCACAAGTTGCAGTGATTTTTGCCGGGCTGCCTGAACGTTATGAGTCCGAAGGATTCGACCGGAAACACCTTCAATTGCCGGAAAGTCACAGAACTTTAATTGAAGCAGTCGCTGAGGTTCAAGAGAATATCGTTGTTGTATTGAGCAGCGGAGGTCCCATTGAAATGCCTTGGCTGGGTAAAGTTAAAGCTGTATTGAAGGCATACCTTGGAGGACAGGCTTTGGGCGGTGCAATCGCTGATATTCTTTTTGGACGTGTAAATCCAAGCGGGAAACTGGCCGAGACATTTCCTAAAAAACTGATCCACAATCCGTCGTACCTGAATTTCCCTGGAGACGGCGAGACTGCCGAATATCGAGAAGGAATTTTTACGGGCTACCGTCATTACGATACAAGAGATGTCGAGCCTTTGTTTCCATTTGGCTTCGGTTTGAGCTACACCCAATTTGAATATAGTGATCTTCAGGTCAGTCATAAACAGATTAAAGATACCGGCAGTGTAACGGTTACTGCAAAAGTTAAAAATACGGGTGAAAGAGCAGGCAAAGAGGCCGTTCAGCTATATGTACGTGATGTAGAATCAACTGTGCCGCGTCCCCTTCAGGAATTGAAAGGGTACACAAAAGTTTCGCTTCAGCCTGGTGAAGAGACCACCGTACATTTTGAACTGGGCAAAAGAGCCTTTGCTTACTACGATGTTAAGCTGAAAGACTGGCATGTGGAGACGGGTAAATTCGACATAATGGTCGGAAAATCTTCAAGAGAGATTGAACTCTCTGAAACGATCGAGGTAGAATCGAGCGTAATTGTTACCAAACCAATTACCAGGTATTCCACATTCGGTGAATTACTGCAGCATCCCGTTGGTGCTGAAATTATGGCAGCAATGGGGCAATATGACGGAAATGATGCAGGCCTGGGTGAGGGAATGCAGGAATTAATTATGGGAACTACATTGCACAATGCATCACTTATGAGCAGCGGTCAGTTCACAGAAGAAACACTACAGAGCATCTTGTCCGCAGTTAACCAGTAAAAGAATGCATCTTTAAAACAAGCCCGGCGTAGCCCGGGCTTATTCCTCTATCATATGATACGTTTGTTGATACTGCTTAGGGGTTCTACCTGAATGTTTTTTAAAAATTTTGGTGAAATAACTCTGATCCGTAAAACTCAATAGAGACCCGATTTCAGAAAGTGGAGTGCTCGTAAATTGAATCATATGCTTAGCTTCCTCAATTTTGATCTGTTGAATATATTCATTAACGGGAACCCCAACTTCTTTTTTAAATAATACAGACAGGTAGTTTGGGCTAATACCGGCGTGTTCAGCAATTTCTTCGTGTGTAATTTTGGAATAACGGTGGTTATATATATAATTTTTGCAAAGGGTTACGGTTTTAGAATGCTGCGATTCTTTAATCTGAGAGACTTTATCGGTTAACGAAAAAAATGCTTCCAAGCAGCATTGATCGATTTCTTTATCGGTTCGTAGCTCCTCAAGGCGCTGTATATAAAGATCACTTATTGAAAACGCAAGCTCCGAATAGAGCCCCCCGTCAATGGCTGCTCTGGCTGCGAGAGCTATACCGATAATGCCAAGATTCTTTTTAGAACGGATATGACTTGATTTGGACAGCACTCCTGTATTTTCATGACCAAGTTGTGTAAAGTGTTTGAGCATATCCAATTTACCTTCCTTGACGAACGTTAACAATTGCTTTTCATTCAACGGGTTGTGATGAAGCATCTCATCATAGCCTTTGGAAGAATTTACGGAACCTTGTATTGGTTTTTCCTCGATAGACATACCGTGCAAATAGTCCTGTACTACATTCTCAGCTTCGATCCATTCATGATTAAACATTTGATTAGCCAAGATCGCGATGTTGATTAGCCTCTCAAGGGCTATCACAGGAACAGTCTGATAATAATAATTTACTTGTTCCCGGTTCGCAAAGAGATGTGTGTCGTTGATAAGCCCATTGATTTTGTGCTCAATCAAGCTAAATGGAAGGGAAGGTCCTAAGATGATGGTCCCTTCATCGTTCTGATCGTTACCCATACGAATTAAAATGTAGTTCTCAAAAAACTTCGTTCTTACAACACATGGAGCTTCTTTAGACACGGATGGATCAAACCCCAACACTGAAAAAAAGATTTGTTTATCATTTTTATACAGCGGATTAAGCATCCGATTACCCAACAATTCGAATTTAACTTCTCCGGTGGTGCTTACGAAGAAGATGGACATATCAAAAAGGTCCGCAATGAGTTTACATTGACGTTTTAAATCCATTTTGTATTTGCCTCCTTTATTAATCATCATATCATACCATAATTATAAAATTACAACGATACTACCATATTGCACGAGCGAAATTCATTATACTATTTTAGTAAGCGTTAACATATTGGTGTACGATCTATGATGAAAGGCGGTTATCTCATGGAATTAAAAGATTTTCGGATTGAATACATGCAAAATCCGGTGGGGCTGGACACAATAAACCCAAGATTTTCATGGAAATTGGTATCTACTGAACAGGACGTTATGCAATCAGCTTACCAAATAATAGTTAAACAAGGTTTGCAAAACATCTGGGATTCTGGAAAGAGGGATGAAGATAACTCCGTTTTAGTGGAATATGCTGGCCCTCGTTTAGAAGGCTCGACTTTGTATCAAGTTCAAGTCGAAGTTTGGGATAACAAAGGTAATCACGCAGTAACGGAAGGACATTTTGAGACCGGATTGCTGAAGGGCAGCAACTTTCAGGCAGAGTGGATCACACATCCATTCCCGAGCGAAGAAAGTGCTCCACCCGTGTTTTACAAAGAATTTTCCGTCGAAAAGGAAATTCAACAAGCGCGAATCTATACGAGTGCCCTCGGAGTTTATGAAATTGCGATCAATGGGACAAGAGTAGGAGCAGACTACTTTGCACCTGGGTGGACGAATTACAACGAGCGATTGCAGTATCAAACGTACCGTTTGGACGGGTTGCTGGAGAGTCAGAATAAAATAGAGATTACGGTGGGGAATGGCTGGTATAAAGGCATATTTGGTTTCACTTGCACGCCAAACCATTACGGGGATCGAGTCGCTGCACTTGCGGAAATTCACATTGTCTATAAAGATGGGTCAAAAGACATCGTTATTACCGACAAAAGTTGGCAGGTGACTACCGGACCCATCCGTTCAAGCGAAATTTACATGGGTGAGACTTATGACTCTGGTTTTGATGAAAGTCAGTCCTTCTATGTGGAGACGGCCTCTTTCGATAAAAATCGCCTTGTTGCTCAGGAAAGTGAGCCGGTAAAAATCACAAAAAGACTTCCTGCACTTCAATTGATTACTACTCCTAAAGGTGAACGCGTCATTGATTTCGGGCAAATCCTTACGGGGTTTGTAGAGCTTAGAACCAAAGGACAGAAAGGTCAAACGATAACCATACGGCATGCTGAAGTCCTTGATAAGGAAGGAAATTTCTATCCGGATACGTTAAGGCAGGCGGTATCTATTGATCGATTGATCTGCAGCGGTCAAGATCAAATCTTCAGCCCTCACTTCACTTTCCATGGATTCCGCTATATCGCCATTGAAGGGATGGATGAGATTCAGCTTGATCAATTCACCGCTTGCGTGCTGCATTCGAATTTGGAGGAAACAGGTACTTTCGTAACCTCTAATGCGTTGGTAAACCAGTTGCAAAGCAACATCCAGTGGAGCCAAAGAGGCAACTTTCTTGACATACCGACGGACTGCCCTCAAAGAGATGAGCGTCTAGGGTGGACAGGAGATGCACAAGTATTTGCTGGCACAGCTGCGTTCAATATGAATGTTGCCTCCTTCTTCAAGAAATGGCTGCGCGACCTTGCCTCTGAACAGACGGAGGAATATGGGGTTCCACATGTCGTCCCTAACATTCTTGGGAATCAGGAAGGGGCTGCCGCCTGGAGTGATGCTGCTGTTATTGTTCCTTGGGTCATGTATCAAACCTACGGAGATCTTCGATTGCTGCGAGAACAATACGACAGCATGAAGGGCTGGATTGATTATATTACTGCACGTTGTGGAGCCAACGGATTATGGCAGACGGGTCAACAATATGGGGACTGGCTCGGTTTAGACAGAGAGGAGATAAGTAACGAAAGAACAGGAGCTACAGATATATATCTGGTAGCAAACGCTTATTATGCGTATTCGACCGAACTGGTTGCAAAAACAGCCAAGCTTCTGGACAAAACCGAAGATGCGGTCCGTTACGAAGCATTGCACAGCCAGATCAAACAAGCCTTCAATGCAGAATATATCTCTTCTACCGGCAGACTGGTTAGCGAAACTCAAACGGCCTGCGTGTTAGCGCTGCACTTCGATCTTGCCGAGGAAAAATACAAGGATCGAATCCGCAAAACGCTTGAAATCAATATAGCGAAACATAAAAACCATCTCACGACAGGATTCGTTGGTACCCCATATCTTTGTCATGCTTTATCGGACAATGACCTGCATGACCTTGCGGGTACCTTGTTTTTAAAAGAGGATTTCCCTTCCTGGCTGTACGCCGTAAAAAAAGGGGCTACTACCATATGGGAACGGTGGAATTCCATTCTTCCTAATGGTGATTTCGATACATCAGGTATGAATTCCTTGAATCATTACGCCTACGGTTCCATTGGTGAATGGATGTATAGAAAACTCGCAGGAGTCAATCCAATTGAAGCAGGTTATAAGAAGATTCTAATAAAACCTCAATTCATCCGAGGAATCAGTTCGGTAGATGCTGCTTTTGAATCGGTCTACGGAGAGATAAAAAGCTCTTGGTCATGTAGGGCGGGTAAAATAATTGTAAATGTAACGATACCAGCAAATACAACAGCCATTATCGAACTGCCTGAGAAACCAGTGCCTCTGGAGGTTGGTTCCGGATCATACCGTTTCGAATATGCGACGGAAACGAGTCTCGAAAGAGAACGGTTTACAATGGACTCCACACTCAAAGAGATTGTGGAAGAGCCCGCAGCAGTTCAAATGTTAAACGAGCACGCTCCCGGTATGCTGGATCACCCAATGATCCAATATGCTTATGATTTTTCTGTAAGCGAAATGCTGGCCAATACTCCGCCGGAGACTGAACAGTTATTTAGAAGCGTCATTCAAATACTCAATGCCTCCAAGGCGTGAAGAGGAAAGGGTTGAATTTAGAAGGTGCTGCACAGAACGAGCAGCGCCTTTTTGTATTACAAAATTCTGTTTTGAAGAACGTTATAAAAAGCACATTAAAAAATACTGAGCTCAATATAAAATTACTAAAAAAATAATTATGTTACCATATTTATAATTCGAAGAGGACTAAAATTATGTTTGAAAGCGATACCATGGGGCGAATGAAATAAGGGGGAACAGCCATGAAAACAGAGCGAGAAATCCTTAATCCACCAGTTGAAAAGGGAAGTAAAAAGTCCAAGGCATTAGGTCTTGATGCCCAAGGAATACAGAAAACAATGCGTCCTCACCATTACTTAGGCGACGGAGTAGCGCAAGTTGCTTTAAACTCCATCAGCGGACTAATCGGGATGTTAACTTACTTTTATACAGACAAGGTAGGTATTGCAGCTGCCACAGTGGGTACGATTATGCTCATCACCAAATTTATTAATGCAATAGCAGACTTGCTGATGGGTAGAATCGTTGATGCGACAAAATCCAAATATGGAAAGGCTAGACCTTGGTTTCTTTGGATGGCTTTACCCGCAATGGTATCGATCATCTTACTGTTTACAGTGCCCGCTGAGGCATCATCAACCGTAAAAACCGTCTATGCTTTAGCTACCGTTGCCTTTGCTTCAGCCATTGTGTATACGGGAATTGCGATCCCTTTCGGAAGTATGATTTCGATTCGTACCAAAAGTGTAGAAGAACGCGGTAAAATGGGACTTACCCGAACCATCTTTGGATATATTATCGGGATGATTATCTCGATCGCATTAATTCCAATAACCAATATGCTTGGTGGGAATCAAAAAGCATGGATCATCGTTGCGGTTGTATTGGGTATGGTGTCCTTCGTTTCCTTGATTCTGACCTTCTTAGCTTCCAAAGAAAACAATGCTGGCGTAAGTATTATTGAAAGCGATAACATCCCCTTTTGGGAAAGCATCAAGCTTTTATTCCAGAACAAATACTGGGTCATCATGCTGTTTGCTCAGTTATTGATCAACATGTTGTATACGCTTAACGGTTCAACAGGAATCTATTACACCAAGTATATTCTTGGAAATGAGGATCTGATAGGAGTCATGGGAGCAGTTGGATTGGTACCGGTATTTTTAGGTTTTGTTATGGTAGGACCCATGATCAAGAAGTTCGGACTTACCAGAACTGCACGGATAGGTATGATTCTTGGTATCGTTTCATCACTTATTCGCTGCTTCATGCCATATAACTTTATAGCTGCTTTAGTACTAGGCGGGATCGCCACACTGGCAACCATTCCTATGATGGCTGTGGGCGGGGTGTTGGTGAACAACACCGTGGAATACGGTGAATGGAAAACAGGTAAACGGTTAGTTGGAATGGTCAACAGCGCAAACAGTTTTGGCGTTAAAATTGGTATGGGCCTGGCTGCCGCGATGATCGGCTGGATTCTTGCCATGGGCAGCTACGACGGAACGTTAGCAACGCAGGCGAGTTCAGCGATTACCAGCATCCTGGTTCTGACGGTATATCTTCCTTTGGTGATATTCGTTCTTACGTATATCTGCTTGCGCAAGTACGATTTGGATGAGAAGTATCCTCAAATAGTAAAAGAACTGGAAGAACGCTCGAATTCTTAGGAAGATACGGGGTATTTCACTTTTTTACCCGATGCGTGGGACCTAACGAGCATCCCTTTGACATTCCGGGATTCTCCTCCTCAAAATGCCTTAGGAATTCCGCTTAGACTTATTTTTGAATTCGTCACGGATATGTTGAAAGACGAAGTATTGATGACTTAAGATCATGAATTAAAGCGTATTCCAGTGAACTTTTAAAATGATACACGTCGAAGGTTAAGGCCGGCCGAAATAGGTTGAGGTCGACTAAGCTGTGTGACAGGTTTAGTCGTCGTAGTTGATGGCGGTCTGACACTCTAATTCATTTTGATATTCGGGGGTGCTCTTTCATTAGGGCACCCTTTCATATTTCTCTTAAAACAGCATTAGTCCACTTTTAGAACCTGTTCGGAACACACAAGTACGCTCGGATGAATCTCAAATCTGTTGAATATTAAGATTTCGTTATCCATATGCGTTTGCTGTGTTGCGTTCCACAGAGGGGCATTGAGCCATGATCCAAATCCGAATAGTTTATTACGTTTGAAAATTATAATTACCTGCATCTACCTTTGGTAAATAGAATTTTTTTTTCAGAAGGGAACGATAGTATAAAAAATAAAGAAGAAAACCAAAAGAGGCAGTGGAGGATCGTCATAATCCACTGCCTTTATTTGATATATTTATAGCATAATTATATATGGACCTATACTTTTTGTGGTAAATTTGAAGAGTAGAATATAGTCGAATATCTCAAAAATGGGTTATCACGTGTTCATTCGATTTACAAAGAATGATGTTTTTATGAAAAGCGACTCTATATCATAAAATGAAGTGTAGGGGAGAGAGCTCTCAATGCAGGTTCAGCAGGTTAATCATCATGAATGCTTCGAGCAAATATACAATCAAACACCGATTGGAGTTGCTCTGATATCTCCGGCAGGAAATTGGCTGAAAGTGAATCCTGCTTTTTGCCGTATGACCGGTTTCACTTGTGAAGAACTGATGAAAATAAACTTCCAGGATTTAACACATCCGGAGGATGCATCGAAGTATCATGTTGAAGAAGCTGGAATTTTCGATAACAAAGTAAAAGATAACATCTATGAAAGACGCTGCATTAAAAAAAATGGCGAAGAATTCTGGTGTTCATTTCATGTAACTCCAGTCAGTGATGAAACAGCTTCTGAACCCCATTACTTCATTTGCTTTATGGTAGATATCACTGATCGTATCCGATCTGAACGGAAACTTTCGCACCGTGAAGGCATTAGCAGAAATGCCGAACGATTGGCGAAGATTGGAACTTGGAAATGGGATGTCGTTCATGATCAGATCACTATTTCTGAACAGGTATTGGAAATCTTTGAACTTGACCGCACGAACAAATATTATTGCGCAAAAGATATCTATAAAGTAATGAGTACTGCGGATGCAGCATCTTTGCGAGAAAAAATAGGAGATAGAGAACAAAGGGACCCTTTTGTTTTTGAATTTAAATGCGCTCGGTCCAATGGTAGAGAAAAATATATTCAATTACGTGGGCTGATCATTGATGACGAGCATCAAGAGCCCATAGAGTTAAACGGTGTACTTCAGGATATTACCGAACAGAAACAGATCGAATTCAGGCTTCAAGAAACCATTGAACGTTACACCTCGCTCAAAAAGTATAATCATGATGCGATTATTTCATTCGACATGAGTGGAAACATTATAAACGCTAATCCTGCAGCAGTAAAAATGACTGGTTATGCAGTAAACGAGATGGTTGGGAAAAGTATAGGAAGATTTATTGGAGCCGGTAATCTAGGCCTCATTCTACGGAGTCACTATGGTTTGGCTGAGAAGAAAATGAATGCTGTTTTGCACAAAGATGGCCGTGAGACCGAAGTACTGGCAACACTTGCTCCAATTATTATTAACAATGTCAATGTCGGTTACTATTTAATCGCCAAGGACATTACAGAACAGAAAAAGCTTCTCATTGCCAAAGAAACAGCTGAAAGGATGAATCAGGCGAAAAGTGATTTTTTGGCGATGATGAGCCATGAAATACGAACACCTATGAATGGTGTAATCGGAATGACAGATCTTCTTCTAGATACTCCGGGACTGAGCGGGGAGCAAAAGGAATATATTCAGATTATCCAAAAGAGTGGTGACTCCCTGCTTACGATTATCAATGATATCCTTGATTTTTCTAAGATCGAGTCTGGAAAAACCGATTTAGCAGTTGATCCTTTTGATCTTGAGGAAATCGTGACAGAAACGGTGCAAATCGTAAAACCTTTGATCCGTGAAAAGAAGTTAGATATTCGGATTTGTTTGGATGAGGCGCTTCCCATTCCGCTTTATGGTGATGCCTCTCGTTTAAAACAAGTACTTACTAATATCATCGGTAACGCTGTGAAGTTTACTCTCGAAGGCAGCATAGAAATTCAAGTACTTGTTAAAGAGCAGTGTGATGAAAACGTGGTTCTCAAGTTTAAAGTCAAAGATACAGGTGTGGGGATTCCAGCAGAGAAAAGGCCGCAATTATTTGAGCCATTCTACCAATTGGACAACTTTATGACCCGCAAAACGCAAGGAACGGGATTGGGACTGGCAATCAGCAAAAAATTGATAGAACTCATGCATGGAGATATATGGATTGAGGATTCAGATGAACCTGGCACAACGTTTATATTCACGGCATGCTTTAAAATGAACAATGAAGAAGTTGGCCAACGCATAGAGTTCTCTCAGACTATTAACAAAGACACCCCTCTCCATATTTTGATTGCTGAGGATAATGAAATGAATCGGCTTGTCCTTAGTAAAATGATTGAAAAAAAGGGACACTTCGTAGATCATGTCGTGGACGGAAAAGAAGCTTTAGAGGCTGCTGAGAGAAATGCATACGATATTGTGTTTATGGATGTGCATATGCCTAAATTGAATGGGTTTGAAGTGACTCAAGCCCTCAAAGAGAATCGATCTTCTGAAGACGGTCCATATATTGTTGCAGTGACTGCAAATGCTCTAAGAGGGGATAGGGAACGATGCTTGAAGGCAGGAATGGATGATTACATTAGTAAACCCATCAAAAGCGAATCTATTTATCAAGTGATGGAGACGTACTATAATAAGAAACAAAAGAATCATTCTTGATGATGTTAATGCTGATACAGAGATGCGTAATGAATTAAATGGCATGGCGTTATTGCGGACGAGTTTATTATTGCAAAATTACAGGATGAGTCAACGAACCTATATCCGCTGACTCATCCATTAATAAGGATGTTCTGAAGTTTTGCACTAATGAGGAATCATTTCGAATGTGGAGAGAAGTTTGGATAAACAATGGTTATAACTGGTTTTCAGAAGGCAGAAAACCTCCTGAGAATTGGAATGTACAATCACAATTAAATAATGTCCACCCGAGTAAGCAAAACGCGAGCAATAGGTGTATATTTCCAGTATAATGGGATAGGCGGGAATTGTACATTTTTATGGGGGAAGATCTTTAGTATGAGTATAGGAAAGAACAATCGGGGCTTGTACAATAACATTAAAGATTGTAAACGCTTGCTTTGAGTTCAGAGGAAGGGTACGATGCATTCAAAGTTTTACCGTAATCCCGTAATCGCCCGATATTTGAGCACTATTCCTGGACCGAGTGCGGGAATACCTACATGCTGGACGATGAAGTGCCTCACATGTTCACGCACCTCAGCCGGCAGCATCACCGGATGGAGAAGGGCTTAAGCCTGAACTTCACGCCCGAAACTGAAGGAGAACATGCAGGACTCACGGCGCGGCTGAACACCTCAGCTTCACCGGGGTCTGCCTGGGGCTGCACGCCTCCGTCATCGGTACAGAGAACGCCAGCCCTGCTTACTATGAAGGAATCTATCATTCCAATACCAAAGGAGATGCCTTATGAATCAACAACAACAACAACAACTACCTAAGCCCCACCAGCCGCTCGTAACCCACATCTTCACTGCGGACCCATCCGCCCATGTCTACGAGGGCAAAATCTACATCTATCCTTCCCATGACCTCGATCATGACGAGCCGAGCAACGATAATGGCGACCAGTATAAAATGGAAGACTATCATGTCCTCTCGATGGACAACATCAATTCCCCGGTGGTCGATCACGGCGAAGCGCTGCATCTGAGAGATATTCCATGGGCCTCTAAGCAGCTCTGGGCCCCGGATGCCGCTTATAAGAACAATACCTACTACCTGTTCTTCCCGGCACGGGATCATGACGGCATCTTCCGTCTGGGTGTGGCGGTATCAGACTCTCCGGCAGGCCCGTTCAAGCCGCAGCCGAATTATATGGAAGGCAGCTTCAGTATCGATCCGGCCGTACTGGTGGATGATGACAATCAGTCATACATCTATTTCGGCGGACTCTGGGGCGGCCAGCTGGAGAAATGGCAGACCGGGAGCTTCGTTCCGGATGCAGAAGGACCGGCTCCTGACCAGCCGGCGCTTGGACCCCAAGCTGCACTGCTTAGCGACGACATGCTCTCCTTCCAGGACAAACCTGCCGAGATATCGATTGTCGATGAAGACGGAAATCCGATTCTGGCCGGGGATGAGGACCGGAGATATTTTGAAGGCCCATGGGTGCATAAATATAACGGCTATTACTACCTGTCCTACTCTACGGGAACGACGCATAAGCTCGTATATGCGATCGGCAAGAACCCGATGGGACCATTCACGTTCAAAGGTGAGATTCTCTCTCCGGTTATCGGCTGGACAACCCACCACTCCATTGTGCAGGTTGAAGACAAGTGGTATCTGTTCTATCACGACAGCTCCCTGTCGGAAGGCGTCAACCACAAGCGCTGCGTTAAATATTCCGAGCTGAAATACAACGAAGACGGAACGATCCAGAAGATCAATCCTTATCCGGATGCCGAGTAAGCTGGCGGTTAGCGGAAACAGATTAGATTACAAGATAAAGCATAACATGAGGCAGCTCCTGACGGAGCTGCTTTTTTGATAGGAGGATCAGTTGCGTTGTTCCACCAGAAGTGTACTATAATAATGGAAATTAAATGAGAGATGGTGTTTCTCAATTGAAAACTGTTTATTGTGATCTGGAAATTACGTTAGATGTCATTGGCGGAAAGTGGAGACCTCTAATTCTGTATTACTTAATAAAAGGACCTAAACGAACCGGTGAGTTGAAAAGGCTCATACCTTCAATTTCACAGAAAATGTTAGTACAGTCATTGAGGGAGTTAGAGAGTAATAATTTGATTAAAAGAAAAATGTATAACCAGGTACCACCAAAAGTGGAATATGCAATTACAGAAATGGGCATGTCACTTGAACCCACTTTGCGAGCTCTTTGTAATTGGGGGCAGGATTATGCAGAGAAAACATGGATCAAGGATAAATATCGGAGATTAAATGTAGAATAGAATAATTTTATTTATTCTGTACTTCATCACAATTATTACTTTTTAGTTACTATATAACTTAAAAGTACGTACTATTTTAATCGTACTTCATAGTACATAATAAAACTTGTGATGAGGATGAAAATTAATAAAAGGAGTGTTTAGTGATGTCAACAAACAACAATCAAATAATTCTCAATATACGTTTTAAAATTAAGCCTGGTAAGAAAGAAGCTTTCCGTGAAAGTCTATTTGCAATGATTAGCAACTTCAAGAGTGAAGCTACCTTTGTCAATGCGATCGTCTCCGATGATCTTGATCATCCGGATGATCTTGTCATCTATGAGATCTGGCAGGGTACAAAAGAAAGTTGGATTCAACACGAACTAAACAAACCTTATCGTGCTGAGTATGAAGGTTTGCTCACCAATTTAATTGATGATAGAATCGTAAGCTGGCTTGAACCAGTCGCTGAATGGGGTAGTACACTGACGAATGTAAGACGGTAAGTTTTCAAAGGTCAGGATTATCAGCTGCATCCTTGCTGTACTTTCTAGAATTAAAGATTGAACATTTCTTCTAAAAATTGCTGATACAAGAGATAGGGATACGGAATTTGAGAAAGAGCTGCAGTGTCCAAATCATATTGATCATCTCAAGTCAACTCTGCGGCTTTCGTTAGCTAATGGAAACCTTAGTTAAAAAAGAATAAAACAGTTACGTTAAAGGAGATCCTTACGTTTCATTGTATTTCTACATTTTTATTGGTAAAATCAGTCATGAGATGCATACAAAGGAGCATAATCTTATCATGTGGATTAACCTGTAAAGATAAACAAATTAAAATATGCCTTTAAAAGTAACGATCTTTTATTTGGCATTTTTTCATTTATTCTTACAGGGTATGCAGGTCAAGGTATTTCATAAACCTATTCCGCGGATACCTATTGGTATTCGCTTTTTTATTTGATTGGGAAAACGCATCTCGAATTACTTCGTACCTGCTTATCCTCCAAATTTTTGAATGGAGGAAATTTTATGAAACCTAAATTGATTTTAATTGAGGGAATACCAGGCTTCGGGAAAACAACAACTGCTCGATTGGTCCATGAAATTCTAACGGATACGAACATTAAAACTCAGCTTTATTTGGAAGGGAACTTGGATCATCCTGCTGACTATGATGGAGTAGCTTGTTTTAAGAAAGAAGAATACGATGAATTGTTAAATAACCATGAAAAATTTAGAGATTTATTAAATAATCGTATTATTAATGAAGGCAACCATTATTTCCTTGAATATCGAAAAATGATAAATGAAGATGCGACCCAGATTCCAAATGAATTGCTAACTGCAATTTTCAGAAACGATGTTTATGAATTAACATTAGATCACAACAAGGAACTAATTACAGAAAGATGGAAGCAGTTTACTAAACGTGCCTTGAATGGTTCAGACACTTACATTTTTGATTGCTGTTTTATGCAAAATCCTATAACAATAGGAATGATCAAATATGGTGCAGCGCATGAAGATGTCGCCAGCTACATTAAAGAACTAGAAAAAATTGTAGAGAGACTTAATCCCTTATTGATTTACGTTGAACAGAATGATCTCGAGCATTCCTTCAGAAAAGCGGTTAAGGAAAGACCTAAAGAATGGTCAGAGGGTTTTATTGAATATTATACAAATCAAGGATATGGGAAAAATTTTGGTTACATTGGGTTAGAGGGAACTCTTCAGGTTCTTAAGGCAAGAAGAGAATTGGAAGAGGAAATTTTTAATAACATAAACATAGCTAAGGTAAAGGCAAACAATTCTTCATATGATTTAAATGTTTATAAGCAATGTTTAGTGGAGATTTTAACAGAACATTTTGGCTTAACCTAACTAACAAAAATGTCATACTAGATTTTCTATAAGGACAGATTGACTAATTCCCGTCCTTTCGAAAATTTAACATAAATGTTAATTGACGGAGTTAATTAAGTATGATAGCATTGGCTTAATTTAAAACAAAAAGGCTATGATGAGAAATAGTAGCTATTAGGGATCTCACAGAGAGAAGATGGTTGGTGCGAATCTTCATTGATCTAATAGTGAAGCAGTCTCGGAGCTGTGAACCGAACAGAAGAATCTTAGTAGGCTTCAACGGAGTTCCACCGTTATTCAGGAAACAGTATCGGAGAAATCCCGTACTGATCGAGTGCAGAGCAATCTGAAGTTAGGTGGTAACACGGACATAATAGTTCGCCCTAAGTTGACAAGAAACATGTCAGCTTAGGGCTTTTTTGTTTTATTGCTTAGAATAAATAATATTGATGGAGGGATTGAGCATGGTGAGAATGACACCAGATGAGTTAAGGAGATCATATGTTGATTTTATGAAAGGAATAGGGGCTAGTCATGTGCCCTCATCCAGCTTGTTACCAGAAAATGATCCCTCGACGTTGTTTACAGGAAGTGGAATGCAGCCTATGGTTCCCTATTTATTGGGGGAAAAGCATCCGATCGGTAATGATATTGCTAATATTCAGAAGTGTTTAAGGACAGTGGATATTGACGAAGTAGGAGATACGTCTCATCTGACATTTTTTGAAATGATAGGTCGATGGGAGTTTAAAGCAAATGAAAATAACTATAAGAAAAAGCAAATTGATGCCATTTGGAATTGGCATATTATCGAATTAGGAATGGATCCTGGCAGGCTGTATATCAGTGCTTTTATAGGAAGTAATGATTTGAATATACAGAAAGATACGGAAGCCATTCGAATCTGGTCAGAAAAATTTGAATCTGTGGGTATAGAACCCATCATTGAAGATGATCCCTATCAATATGGGGTATCTAGAGGTGGAAGGATATTCTTATATGATGAAAAAGAAAATTGGTGGAGTAGAGCCGGAAGTCCATTGAATATGCCTATTGGTGAACCGGGTGGGCCTGATAGTGAAATGTTCTATGATTTTGAACCAGGCGGAGATTCACTGGATCATCCTGCTTCTGCAAGCGAAAGGTTTTTAGAAATTGGGAACAACGTATTTATGTGTTACAAAAAAGAAGACATAGGATTTGTAAAAATGCAAAATCCCAATACGGATTATGGAGGCGGATTAGAAAGGGTTGCAGCAGCCCTTAATGGTGACAAGGATATTTATAATACGGCTTTCTTCCTTAATCCCAAGAAAAAATTGATGGAGTTAAGTGGTAAACAATATACTGACGATTTAAAGTCTTTTAGAATCATACTTGATCATGTGAGAGCGGCTGTTTTTTTAATTAATGATGGCGCGGAGCCAGCTAATAGTGATGCAGGGTATATAACAAGAAGGTTATTAAGAAGGGCGATTCGTGCAGGTAAAAAAATAGGTATACAAAGAAGTTTTGTGGGCGAGTTGTCTGAGGTTTATATAGATGAAGCAGCAGCTTATGAAGATTTGATCGGTAATAAAAAGAAAGTTATCGAAGTAGTAAATAAGGAAGAAAATCTTTTCCATAGAACTTTACAGCAAGGAGAATCTGAAATACAAAACCATCTTAAGAATAAGGGTAAAGTTACAGGTGCAGATGCCTTTTATTTTTACGAAACATATGGGTTTCCCTTGGAGTTAACGGAAGAGTTTCTAACTGAAAATGGTTACAGCATGGTAGACAAGGTGTCTTATATAGAGGCGGCAAAGAAACATACGGAGAAGAGCAGAACTGCTTCTGCGGGTAAATTTAAAGGTGGATTAGCTGAACATTCAACGGAAACAACAGCGCTGCACACGGTATCTCATTTATTACTTTCTGGTTTAAGGGAAGTTTTAGGTGATCATGTTCATCAACAAGGAAGTAATATTACTTCAGAACGATTAAGGTTTGATTTCAACCATGATGAAAAACTTACGCCAGAGCAACTAGCTGCGGTGGAAAAGTATGTGAATGATGCGATTTCATCAAAGGCAGTTATCTATATTTCAGAGATGCCTAAAATCGAAGCGAAAGAAAGTAATGTTGAAGGGAATTTTTGGGATAAGTATCCGGATATCGTTAAGGTGTATACAATCAAAGATAACGAAGGGAACGTTTGGAGTCGAGAAGTGTGTGGGGGACCTCATGTAGAAGATACAACAAACTTAGGACAGTTCAGTATTAAAAAAGAACAATCTTCTGCTGCTGGAGTCAGAAGGATTAAAGGAGTAATTAATAAAAAAGTGGAACAATAGCTGATATTTTAGGATTGCCATCTGTAACAACGTTATTCTGTTGGCATTTGATGATCTTGATATATTAGATGTATTTAATGACAGAAAAAACAGTCTTCCTCTTAATTGATTTCCTTTTGCTATAATTCCTTTTCCATTAAGGAACCAAGTTCTTGTCCCGTGCGGAGGACAAAAACTTGGTTCTTTGGCCTGAATGGACAAGAACATTGTGTTATTTCGAATTGAGTAGTTATCTAAGAAGTCCTAAGTGAAACTATTGTGAATGAATAAAAGCACATCTATCTCACCAGCTTCTTTCGTAACCATTGAATCACTTAATCGTTGATTGGAATACCTGCAGCTGTTAAATGTCCATGAGTTAGAATTTTTCCGAATTGAGAAGCAAGTTCATTTGGAGTATAAGAAAAATCATTTCTAACCCACCATATTACAATACCCATAAAAGTAGATGCGATATATTGAAGTAATAATTCCTTCGAAATCTTCAGGGGCGTATGATCCAAGCCATCTTCCACTGTATTTTTTATAATCTCCTCCATTTTTGATTGAAAACCATAAATTCTGTTCTCATCCAGTAAGAATGCTTTGTAAAAGGGGATATTGTCCTTAATTTTCTCCAGTATGGTTTGCATCAGTTGTTCAAGCATAGAGCCACTTATAGGAGATTTGCTGCTCGAACAAAGCTTGAGTGTACTCTTTAACTCATCTAATAATTCGTCCATTGATACATTTAACAAATCGGGTTTGTTCTGATAATGAAGGTAAAATGTATTTCGGTTAATCATCGCCTTATCGGCTATATCTTGGATCGTAATTCCTTCGTAGCCCTTTTCATTAAGAAGTTCTATAAACGCCTTTTTTATCGAGAGCTTGGAGCGAAGGATACGCAAATCGGTTTTTTTGTTCATTATGACTCATTCCCTTAACTTTTTTTGTTAGATATACGACATTTAAGTTGAAACTGTATTTTATCTCTCAAAATCAAAATTATTAAACATTGAAGGCTGACCTTTTATTCATCATAATAAACAAAAGATAAATATACAACACGTTGACCATTATTTATCTGGTTGATAATTAACTTTAACTAAAGGAGAGATTTTAGATGAAAACGATAGCGATTGTTGGAGCAGGAGCAGGTTTAGGGATGTCCATTGCAAAGAAATTCGGACAACATGGCTTCCGCGTCGCGCTTATTGCGCGAAATGAAGAAAAGTTGAACCAACTGGTTATTGAATTAGAACAATTGGGAATCGAAGCTGCTTCTTTTCAAGCGGACATATTGAATAAAGAACAAATAGAAATGGCGTTTGCAGCTATTAAAGAGAAATACGGGTTTATTGATGTTCTTGAGTACAGTCCAACGCCGAGCTTTGACTCAGTAGCGCCAACATTAGATGTAACTGAAGAAAATGCGTTATACCAATTTCAATATAATGTTTTAGGTGCTTTATCGAGTGTCAAACAAGTGCTTCCGGATATGTTGGATAAGCAAAGCGGTGCTCTGTTATTTACAACTGGAGGTGCTTCAGTCCACCCGGTTCCAAGGATGGGTAATGTCGGAATTGCAATCTCGGGACTTCGCAATTATATCTTTAATTTGAACAGCGAGCTTGCTGACAAAGGAGTTTATGCAGGTCATCTTTCGATCGGAATCTGGATGCAGCCGAATTCAGGAGTTCAAGATAAAATCGCTGATATTTGGTACGACATGTACACCAAAAAAGACAGAGTAGAAGAGTTTATAACTGAAGATAAAGTGTGAGTTGAATAATTTATTTGAAAGGAGATACAAGAAAAGAATATGAATATCACCATTTTTGGTGCAAGTGGTGCAATTGGACAACTTGTAACACAACTAGCTTTAGATCACGGAGATTTCGTTACGGCATACGTTAGGAACGCCAAAAAAATCAGCCTCAAACATTCAAACTTGAGCCTTGTACAAGGGGAACTTTCGAATAGTTCAACCATCGAGAAGGCCGTTGCCGAATCCGATGTTGTAATCAGCACATTGGGGCCGGCATCGGATATGTCACGAAAGCTTAAAGGCACGCCGATTGCTGACGGGCACGAACTGATGATTAGGGCTATGAACAAATTTAACAAAAAAAGGCTCATTACACTTGCGACGCCAGCTTTGCAATCCGATGACGATAAGAAAAACATGTCCACGATACTTCCAGGTGCCTTAGCGAAAGTTTTCCTACCAAACGGTTATGCAGAAATGAAGAAAATGGAAGGAATGATTAAGGAATCGAATCTGGATTGGACAGTCGTTCGAATTATTAATCCCAATGTAAAATATACAGGGCAGTCTTACGACTATTCATTCGGAGATAAATCGGTTAAATGGTCTGTTTCCAGAGAAAATGCTGCCCAATTTATGTACTCTGCCGCTCGTGACAACCAATTGATTAGAAAAATGCCAATTATTTATAACAAATAAGTTTAATAAGAAAGCAGCATTCACCGATTAAGGTGGTTAGTGAGGGAGGATTCAAAATGAACATCGAGATATGGTCGGATTATATTTGTCCATTTTGTTATATTGGGAAACGACGATTAGAGTCTGCACTGGAGCAATTCGCTGCTCCGAATGAAGTGTTTATTGAATATAAAAGCTTTGAACTTAATCCGCAAACATCCATGTACTCAGGCAAAAGTATGCATCAAATACTTTCTGAGAAACATGGTATGAGTCTCGAACAAGCGAAAAAGGCACATGCTGAACTTGAACAACAAGCAGCAATGATGGGTCTCGTGTATAATATCGACCAAATAAAGCCCACCAATACGTTTGATGCGCATCGTTTAACCCAGTATGCCAAATCTGTGGGTAAAGATCAGCAATTAGCAGAGAAGATGTTCTATTCTTATTACACGGACGCCAAGCTAATTAGTGATCATGATACTTTAGCAAGTATTGCAGAATCAGTTGGAATGAATAGGGACGAGTCAATGGCAGTTCTCCATGATCCATCCAAATATGCGAGCGAAGTGCGCTCAGATGAAGCCACAGCAAAACAATTAGGCATTACAGGAGCAACTTTCTTTGTCATTGATAGAAAATACGCGATATCCGGCGCACAACCAACTGAAGTATTTTTAAAGCTCTTAACCAAGCATCCCAATAAGTATTGGTAAGACAGATATATTATGAAATCATTATCGAGAACATCACAACGTTTGCTAGAACATAGACAGGCAGGATAACAATAATAGAACTCGATATTTGTCGGTGGACAAGAACATGAGCCCATTAAAATCGCTAATTTAACGGCCTTCTTGTTTTATCGGTACTGGTTCTTGTACCGAGTCGAGGACAAGAACGATGTACCGGCTTGAAGAAACTGCATTAGATGAAATAAAGTATATTTCTAAAAACCAGCTGATAATTTAAGTTCCAAAGGGTTAGTATTTTGGCTGGAAAAGTTCGTTAGGCTTCGGTGGGTATGTTTCCGCAATACATATCCAAATATAAGAAAGTGAATAGAAAATAGCTAAGGACTCCGATGAAGATGGGGTCCTTAATTTGTTACACGGCTTGATTGACCTGCCAAATCGGCATATAAAATCACTCTGTTTGAATTTTTTTATTGCAAATCAAACTTTTTGAACAACCCGCCCGTCTTGCTTCCGTAAGGCAATTGCAATTGATGGTTACCCGCGCGGGCCCAAAGGAGTGTCTGATTAGATGAAAGTCGGCCGGAAGCTGGAAAAGCTTCTAATCCAATGCATTACCGAAAACCAAGAAAGAGCGTATCGACTGGCCTACAGCTATGTCCGCAACAAAGAGGATGCTCTCGACATCGTACAGGATGCCATCCACAAAGCGTTCATATCCATTGAAAACCTGAAGAATACGGGTTCATTAAAAAGCTGGTTTTTTCGGATCATAGTAACAACGTCTCTGGATTTTATACGGAAACAGAAAAAAGTCCAAATCATGGACGAAGAAAAACTGGAGGTTGTGCTGCCAAGCAGCCAAGACCATTATGCCGATCTGGATCTGGCAAGATCACTGAATGAGCTGCCGGACAAATATCGGATCTTGATTATCCTCCGCTTTTTTGAAGATATGAAGATCGAAGAAATAGCTGAAGTGCTTAACGAGAATATCAATACCGTGAAAACAAGGCTCTATCAAGGACTGCAGAAGCTTCGAGTGGACATGAGCGAGAAAGATCAAGAGGAGGAGAGACCATAATGGATGACAAGCTGAATAGGATGAGGCAGGAGTATGAGTCCATTCCTATTCCCGATGAATTAAATGAGATGGTGAACAGAACGATCGCCTCCCGGCGAACAAAAAGAAAGGTTATACCCTGGCTCGTAAGCGCTGCGGCTGCCTGCATCCTGCTGTCTGTCGGCGTAAACGCCAGCCCGGCCTTCGCCAAGGCGCTGTCTGAAGTGCCGGTGCTCGGGCAAATTGTCAAGGTGATCACCATTCGAGAATATGTTGAACAGAACGAAAACACCGATGTAAGTCTTAAAACGCCCGGCATTACCGGCACCGGGAATCCTGAACTGGAACAGTCCCTTAATACCAAATATGTGGAGGAAAACAAAAAGCTGTACGAGGGCTTCAAGAATGAAGTGGCCCAGCTGGAAAATGGTGGGGAAGGGCATCTCGGGCTGGAAAGCGGCTATGAAGTCGTCACCGATACGGATCGGCTGCTGACCCTCTCTCGTTATGTCGTCGAATCAGCCGGATCCTCCGCCGAATCCCGCAAATACGATACGATCGATAAAGTCAACCAGATCGTCATCACGCTGCCGAGCCTTTTCAGCGATGATCGCTATATTCAAAGGATCAGCGACAATATTAAAGAGCAAATGCGTCAGCAGATGAAGGACGACCCAAGCAAGGTTTACTGGGTTCAGCGACCTGGGATCGAGGCGGATATGCCGGAGGATGATCTGTTCCGCAGCATCGCGAAGGACCAGAATTTCTACATTAATCAGGACGGCAAGCTGGTCATCAGCTTCAATGAATATGACGTAGCGCCTGGCTACATGGGCGTTGCCCAGTTTACGATTCCGACGGACGCGATCCAAGACTTGCTCGTCAGCAACGAGTATGTCCAATAAGAGCCGTTTTGCTCCGCACAATCGCTCCTTAGCGAACTGTGCGGGTTACATTTCGGGAATTAAACAAACGAGCCCCACGTAAGATCGGGAAATCGCCTCTGACGAGAACAGGTCGGTAATGGTCCGAATGCAACAACAACTTTACGACTAAATCTTTTATAATCACCAGGAGGTAATTACAATGAAAACGACACAGTATACAACAAAATGGACTAAAACCATAGCCGCGGCCGGATTGGCAGGCATTCTGATGGTGTCCGCTTCCGGGCTTTCTTCCGCACAATTCCATGCACAGGTCCAGGCCGCTTCCGGAAGCGGACAGAACATGGCTCCCGTGCTTTCCACGAAGATGGTGACAAGCAAGAAACTCCAATCATCTCAGAAATGGCTGAAGGCAGATATCACCATTCCCGTATTCCAAGGGCTCGCAGATACCGAATATCAAGATGAGCTGAATAATATCATTGAAACCCACGCCTCCAAGGATCTTGCAAAATGGGAAGAGGCCACCGCCGAAGCAGCCACCTTGGCCAAAAAGAATGGCTATACCATGCATCCCTACCAGCTGTTGATCCAATATGAGCTGACCTCGAACGGCTCGGACAACGGCCTGGTCTCCCTTAAAATCACCACGGAGGGGACCGGCATGAACAATCCGGAGGCACATGTCGACACATACAATTTCACGAATGAAACGGAGGCAAAGCGCGTAAAGCTTGAAGACCTGTTCGGCAATAAGTACGCATCCATTCTGGATGCGCATATTAACTCCGCAATCGCTGCAGACCAAGAGCTCTATTACAAAGGAGAGAACGGGTTTCAGAGTGTAGATCCCGAGCAGAGCTTTTACGTGAAGGACGGCTATGCATCCATCGTGTTCCAAAAATACAGCATCGCTCCAGGATCGACCGGCACGCCGGAATTTGCCGTGAAGATCCCGGACCAGAAAGACGTACACGGAGCAGTCCAATCGATCATTCTTTCCAGCCAGCATTACATCGGCAAAGACGGCAAGCTAATGGTGCCTTTAGCCAGCGTGCTGCGCCAGCTGAATTTCGACGTTACATGGAATGGCAAACGTAAAACCGCCGACATTTCCAAAGGAGCCCTCTGGAGCTCCATCAGCTTGAACAAGGACAGCTATTTTCTTGGAAAAAAAGCTCCCCGCAAGCTCGGTGCGGCACCGGAAATGAAAAATGGATACGTGTATGTGCCGCTTGAGTTCCTGTCCGAAATTCTGAATTTGAAGGCCATCCAAGACAAGCAAGGTCAGATCACGATCTCCAACGCAGGAAATTAAAAAACGCGCTTTCTTCCTTTTTGCACGCCCTCATATTCGATTACAGCAAAAGGCCGCCCGCAATCATTTGCGCCAGCGGTCTTTTTTCCTGTTGCGCGGCTGAATGGACCGCCAAATCACAGATAAGATCACATTGAAAAAAATTCTTTATGCAAGATCAAACTTTTCAAACAACTCCCCCGTCTTGCTTACGTGAGGCTATTGCAATTGATGGTTACCCGCGCGGACCCAAAGGAATGTCTGATTAGATGAGAGTCGGCCGCGAGAATCTCAGTACCGTGAAACCAAGGCTCTATAAGGACCACAGAAGCTTCGTGTGAACATGAACGAGGAAGACCAAGAGAGGAGAAACGATAATGCATAACAAGCTGAATAGGATAAAGCAGGAGTATGATTCCATTCCTATTCCCGACGAATTAAATGAGATGGTGGACAGAACGATCGCCTCCCGGCAAAGTTTTATTAATCTTATGTAAGAACAAGTTTAAAGATTGATCGTTAGCATAAATAACAAGATGATAGGACGTGAACGGTTTTTGAAATTACATCATGAATCAACAAAAGTTTACGGAAGTGGAATTCGCAAACGAAGAAAAAAAATTCGTTATGGAAAGTTCAGTTTGGTACTTATGAGTTTGATTCTCCTTGTTATGGGGATTACATACTCATTCAGCGGTATGGCACATTGGATAAAAACGATGGTTGCACCTCCACCCATTTCTGTTATTAAACAGCCTGCTCAATTAGGGCTCATTCAGGAATTGCCAAACGTAAAAGAACAACCAACGAGATTTTTCGGCCAAGTGAGGAAAGTGGCATATATTACCTTTGATGACGGCCCTAGCAAATACACGGGGCAGTTGCTGGACATTATGAACCAGTATGATGCTAAAGCTACTTTTTTTATGGTTGGAGAGAATCTGGATCACTACCCGGAAGCGGTGAAGCGTTTGGTGAAAGAAGGCAATTATCCCGGGCTGCATAGTATGACACATAGTTATAAAAAGTTATATAAGAGCGGAAGCACTGACAACTTTTTGAATGAGTTTAAAGAAGTACAGTATAAGGTCGAGGCATTGATTGGATATACACCACATCTGATACGCGCACCTTATGGAAGCAGCCCGCAGATTGGTGAGGCATTTAGAGGGGATATCGCGGCAGCAGGATTTAAAATGTGGGATTGGACTACGGACTCACTTGACTGGAACCTTCCCGGCCAGCCCAATAAAATTATATCCCGGATACAAAGAGGCGTACACCGAGATATAGAAGTGATTCTGATGCATGAACGGAAACTAACTGTAGAAGCTCTGCCACAAATTTTAAAGCTGCTGAAAGCAAAAGGCTATGAGTTTGAGGTTTACAATCCGAATGAGCATGTGGTCGTTAATTTCAGCCACGATCCTCGCTTGTAGTTCAACTTAGATAAATTAACAGTAAAAGAGGGAAAACCCGTGAACAATATAAGTAAAAAACGGACACATGCTGTTCTCATTATCGTATTACTCCTCCTACTTAACGGATGTGGAGAGCCTCAGGAGCCTGCGGTCAATCAGATTAACAAACTAGCTCAAAATAGTCAGGCCACCGACAAAGGTCTGGAGTCCCTTGCAAATCATGAACAAGAAGATATGAAATTATACAATGTTATTCTGAGTCAAGGGAAAGAGAAAAACAGTAACGTTACTGGGTTCCTCGATCAGGCAGCAGCTCATATTCAAGCGCGAAGAACTATTCTTGAACAAATAGAAAAAGCTAGTCTGAAGGCAGATGAACAAGCGAAATCACTTCAACAATCACTGTTAAAACATTCGTTTGAAAAAGAAGAAACACTTTCTCTCGCGGGCAAAGCTCTCGAACAATATGAGTCAAGAAACCAAACACTTCAGATGTTTATTGAAGCTTACGGACTAGGTTTGGATGCTGAAGAGCAAGTATACGGATCCATGAGAGAGCGTGCTAAAACGGATCTTAAAGAAATTAAACTTGCTATTCAAAAACGAAATGTTCTTTATGACAAATTGACTGAAATTCAAGAAAAGTTCAACTCACTGACCCAGGACTTTAACAGTTCACAAGAACAGCTGATCCAACTAAGCAGAGAAGGCTGAACCATTGTGAGTTAAAATACAAGGAACTTAGGAGTTTACGGATTATTGTCAAGGGACAAGGACATATTCCCATTAAAAGTCGCTATATTAGCGTCTTTTTTATTGTACCGCGTGTCCCGAGCCAAGGACAAAAAATTAGTCACAGTGCGGATTAGATGTATATCAAAATAGTGAATACAATGCTGCTTAAAGCCTCATTAAATATCATTATTTTTTTTTATTAAATTCTTAGTGAATCTCCCTGGAGAAATCCCAACCAGCTTAGTGAAACTTCGAATGAAATTCGCATAATCTCTAAAGCCCGATTGATAACATGCCTCTGTAATACTCATGCCCTCGGATAGATAATATTTAGACAGCTCTATACGGCGACTGTGAACATATGCTCGAATAGTAAGTCCTGTATGTTCTTTAAAGTGCCGACTGATATAAGTACTGCTCGTACATAAAGCTTCCGATAAATGTTTAAGTGTCAGCTCCCCCGCAAGGTTGGCTTCAATATAATCCATCGTATTTCGGACTAGTTTGGGCATTATATCTGTAGGAACAAAGCTTGTATTCTGAAACGCGAGATTTACCACCAGCAGCAATTGAGTAATCCGTACATTGGCTTGAATATCTGCTCCGTATTCATTTGACTTCAGAATCTGCTCAAGCTCTCCAGTTAATTGTAATACCTGTTGCAGTTGATCAGAATCAAGATGTATTATATTTCCCTTGCCCTTAGGACGAAAATCAAAGCATGCTGACAAGTTGGTCGTCGAGGTAGACAAACGGTTCAAATATGATTTTTTTAGATTAATGGTTATACGCTCATATTCGTTTTTGTCCATTGCAAAGGAACGGTGCATCTCCTCCGGGGTAAGAAGGATTAAGTCACCAGATTGTAGATGGTAACAACGGTTTTCGATGTAAAAATTTACATTTCCGCGGAGAAACAAATACAGCTCATATGCATTATGACGATGAAGGAACGTGCCCATGTTGTAAGTAGTTACGCGATGAAGATACATCATCTCAGTTTGAATGGGATCAAAAAGGTATTCGGAAGATTCATTCATACCAATCAAACATCTCCTTTTATTTCACGCAATAAATATAGCGATTTGTGCAATGAAATTGCAAATCTAAACCTATAAAATGTTATTATCCTAGCATGATGGATCAAAAAATGCAAGCGCTATCAGATATGTGTGGACACTTGATTGGAGGAGATTATGGAACTAATTTTTACTGCACGAAGCAGAACACAGATAAGTACGGACTATACATCTTTGACAGACAATCGTCTGGAAGCCGAAGTGGATCTAAAAGAAGGGTTAGGTAACGCAAAGGATCCTTGGTGTGCTGGGATAAGGATTCACAACTACGGAGAAATCGCATGGTCCGGGGTCATTCATGTAGAATTACCGTTTAAGAAGCAAAATCCACGTTTTTTTCTGCCTGCATTTATGTACGGTCGCAACCGTGGAGAAGCACCGCAAAATGTTCCGAATGAGTTTCCGAGATTAAGGGAAGGCAATCCGTCTCGCCCTTCGTCGCCATGGTGGATGGTTCGAAGTGATCGGCTGTCACATCCGGCAGCACTGGTCTATGATGAGGGTCATGTGTATGGCATTTGTGCAAGTCCTTACTGGATCAGCAGTGGTAAAGACAAGAAACAGTGGCAACCCGGCCTTAAGGGAGAGTTTTATCAATACGGGGGATTTACTTGTTCCATTGAAAAAGGTACCGTTGGATACACATTGGGGTATGAGAATGCGCCATTATTATTTATCAAATCAAGACTTGTACATGAACGTGCTGACCTTGCAGAAAATTGCTTCGAACTGGCTGCCGGAGAGACAGTTGAGTTCACATTAGACCTGTATAGTTACGAGTCAACATCAGAGCTTGGCATTAATTCAGTACTCGAAGCGATTTATGATCGGTATCATGAGCATCCGAGAAAAGGTAGTGATATTCGTACAACCGTATTCGATTTATCCAAAGCCATTTACGAATACGCTTGGCTGCCAGAGGATCAACATTACTCCACCTTTGTATATGAGGATGCTGAAACTGGAGGCTACCGGTACAATAAAATTATCTCAATCAGTTGGACGAATGGTATGGCCATAGCTGCACCAATGCTTATGGCTGCTCTACGGTTAAATGACGAACCCATGCGGCAGCAGGCGCTGTCTTGTATTACAAATATTATCGAAAATGCAATGAATCCTGAATCTGGTCTACCATATGATGCGTATCAGGATGGTACATGGCATATAAAGGGTTGGTGGTTCGATGGAATGCGGACCCCAGGACATTCTGCATACCTAGCAGCTCAGGCCATGTTCTATATCCTGAAGTGCTATGATTATGAGCTTCGAATTCGCAATCATAAGCACGATGATTGGCTTATATACGTCAAGCAGGTACTTGATCGTATGGAACGTACTAAAAATACAGATAAAGAGTATCCGATCATCTTGTCAGAGAGAACAGGTGCTGGCCTCGAATATGATGCGTTCAGCGGTGTCTGGTGTCTCGCTGCTATGGCTTACTATAAATGGTTAACCAAGGATTCATCGTCTATAAAGGAACTTAGACTAAGTGAAGCCCATTATTATGATACGTACGTCAAACATATGGAATGCTACGGCGCTCCTCTGGATGCGGATAAATCGGTTGATTCGGAGGGTATTTTGGCTTATATAAAAGCGGTTCGTTATTTACATGCATTGACTGGTGAGGAACTTTTCCTCGATCATATGAGAGACGCAATCTCTTATGAGTTCAGTTTTAAATTTTGTTACAATTCGCCGATAAAGGTTCCACCGCTCAGTACATTGAATTGGTCAAGTTCCGGTGGAAGTGTTACTTCAGTAGCTAATCCACATATTCACCCTATGTCTAGTAACCTCGTAGACGAACTGTTCTACTATCTACAGCAGCGGGAGGATCATTATATTTTTCAGCGTATGATGGACACGATAAACTGGGGATGTCAGACTTATAATCGCTATGATCAGGAATTCGGCTTTGGAAAAAAAGGATGGATGTCAGAACGTTTCTGCCATTCTGAAGGACTTGTCACCGAAAAATATGCAGATGGCACTCCCGCCAGTACCTGGTTCTGTCTGATGCCTTGGGCAAGCAGCTCAATCATCGAAGGATTAGCGGGTGATTATTGGGAATACACACAATCAGGAGTAAAACTTGATTAATGATACGAGTTATAGTGTCGGGGTACATGATCCCATTGAATCGCTATTTTAGCGGCTCTTTTATGTTATCGATGCAAGTTCGTTTTCCGAGTCAAGGACAAGAACCTGTACCGATTGCCGTAATGGACAAGATTATATTCCCTGCAGCTGAATTATGTGATCAACCAATATCCCTCAATATGCTAAATTAAGCGAATTTAAGGGTCTTTAATGAAAATAACAGCAGCATAGGAAACAACGAATCCGGTGCAAAATGGTTAAGCTCCTGCACAGGTTCAGCCACAAAATTCTGGTAATCTTCCCACTATAAATCAAACGCCGTATCTCGTGTCGAGATACGGCGTTTGATTTATTAACACATGAACCAGGACTGTAATGAAGTGAGCTTACAAACTAAGGATGCTCAGTTAAACTGGACAAAGGTACTGTCATTTCCTGCTCCGAGTTTCCGATCGGATAGATTCGGGCAGTTTCATCCTCATTAACATGCTGGATAAAGATCGGTGCATCCTGATAAGTTACATTTTTCATAATGGTCGATTCCGAAATTTCAATTGCTCTTTGTTTGTTCAACAAAATACCCCCCATTTTTGATTTCTTTACTTATTGCTGATAACGCTCCCTTTATGGCTGTCTTCCACTTTTATGATCTCCCATCTCATGCAAAATATTTGTCGATCAATGGATCGGCTGTTTTTGCTAAACGAATGAGCAGAACATAATATCAGAGAACAGGCATTGGAAATGAGCTTGTTGAATGTACAGAGAAAGCATTACACTTCTTCTCTTATTTGAAAAGCGATGTTGAGCTCCTCAATGGAGTCTATTTTTTTGGATTTCATTTCTTATAATCCTTTCAGAAATTCATTTTGTCATTAAAAACAAATTAAACATACTTTTAGAATGATTATAAATCATAATTTTTTTGTTGTAAATACAACAAAACAGGGAGGGGCTGAAGGACTGAGATTGATCCATGAACAATCAAGAAAGATATGCAATACAAAATAATTCCCCGATAAGCAGCCTTATGCAGGAACCTAAACTCGAAATCCTCCCGTTAGAAACGAAGGGGGATTTTGTTTTTTAATCTGGCTTTCAAATGAAAGAGAAATCAATGTGATACCTGAACAAATATCCGTATTTTATAGTCGTCTGGATTCTTTTCTGCCCAATAGGTGAGCTGGTCCAATGCATACACATCTCCGCTTACTTTCATTCCTTTACGTGCAATGTACTTTTTAATAACGGAATATGTTTGTGACATGCTATCGTATGAGCCTTTGTGATCTATAACTGCATATAAACCTGCAGGTTTAATAAACAGCTTTTCTTCAGAAATGGGGGCCTTTATTTGGTTAGCTATGTATTCAGGATAATAGTCCCTAGATTCAAATCGGTCTTTACTTATAATCGTCCAAATCGGAAATTCATGATCGATATAGCGTTTTTCACAATAGTCCCGATGTTCGGTTAATTTTTTGGCAAACTCTTTATCACCGTCACCTGCATCCAGTTGGGTAGTTATAAAATACTCTGCTTGGCATTTCAAAATCTTTGGTGCGTTTCGTAACTCTACTGCTGCTTCCTCTGTCATCTTGATGGCACTAGTCAGAATATTTTGCATTTGAGCTATCCTACGTTGTTCTCTTTCCAAATCCACCTGTTTTTCTTTTAACATATTTATTAATAGAGGCGTATTTTGCTTCTGGAGAAACACCTTGATTTCCTCTAGTGAACTCCCGGCTTTTTTGAGCACAATAATCAAATCAAGTACAAGACATTGTTGAACGGAATAATAACGGTAACCTTTGGAATTGACAAATTCAGGTTTTAACAGTCCAATATCATCGTAATGAAAAAGGGTGTGTTTAGTCACTCCGCAAGTTTTAGCTAGTTCACTGGTTGTGAAATATTCATTTGATATATTCGACATTTTTCTATCCTCCATGCCTCTATAGCTATTTATTGGTTGTACTGAGATTGTTTATTGACTATAGGGTTACCCTATACATTATAGTTCAAGATGTTACAGGTTTAAAATAATTCGTACGGAGGAAGATTACTTATGTCAACATTCAAACGCTGGATGATTCTAATCATTGTATCCAGTGCACTCTTACTCATCGTCATGGATATGACGATTCTTTACACGGCGATGCCAACATTAACACATGAATTGGGAGCGACTGCATCACAAAAATTATGGATTTTAAATGGTTACTCACTTGTTATGGCGGGTCTGCTTCCCGCAATGGGGACATTAGGAGACCGCCTTGGTTATAAACGGGTTTTCTTGATAGGTTTGATTATATTTTCAATTGCTTCGCTTACTGCGGCTTTTGCTCCCACCCCCTATGTTTTGATAGCGGGAAGGGTACTTCTTGCTGTTGGTGCATCGATTATGATGCCTGCTACCATGGCAATCGTCAGAGTTACGTTCACAGATCCGCGTGAGTTAGGCTTGGCTATAGGTATTTGGGGTGCTGTTGCCTCAGGAGGTGCAGGACTTGGGCCCATTGTAGGTGGACTTCTTCTCGAGTATTTCTCGTGGGGATCTGTATTCTTAATAAATTTACCCATCGCAATACTAGCATTTGTACTAACCATATTGCTGGTTCCAAAACATGAAGGTAATACAAGTAAAAAGTTTGACTTAACCAGTTCAATCCAAATCATGATTGCCTTGGTGACTCTAATTTATGCGATCAAGGAGTTTACTCGCCGCGAAGGTTCGGTAACTTTTGCAGTGATTGGAGCTGCTGTCGGCATTGCAGCACTTGTTATCTTTATACGTCGTCAGAACAGAAGTTCTGACCCACTTATTGACCTTTCATTATTTAAGATACCTCTGTTTGCCACGGGATTTATTACGGCATTGGTAGGTTTATTTGGTATGACGGGAATCCAATATATTGTGACGCAGCGCCTTCAATTAATAGAAGGTTTCAGCCCACTACTAGCCGGAGTATATACGTTAACGATCCCTTTTGCATCTGTCATTGCAGCTCCAGTGACCGGAATGCTCTTGAATCGCTTCAATGTTATTTATATCAAGAGTGCTGTTCTATTCATTACAGCAGCAGGATTGGGAATCTATCTTGCACAATTGGATTCGGACATTGCTGGGAAAGTATTTGGACTAGCCATTTTTGGAGTAGGCTTAGGTGGCGGGATGACTGCAGCTTCGCATTCTATAATGAGCAGCGCTCCGTATGAAAAGGCAGGTATGGCTGCATCTATGGAAAGTGTGGGATATGAAGTTGGTGGAGCTGCAGGAATAGCCATGATCGGAAGTCTATCAGGTCTTGTGTACACGTTAACCATGAAAATTCCAACAGGATTGAATGTTTCATTAAAGGTGAAAGATAGTTTGGATGAAGCTTTAATCGCAGCAGAAGGGATGTCTGGAACTGCCTCGGAAACATTGAAACAGGCCGCGCGATTTGCGTTTGATCAGTCCTTTTTTGCTGTTATTGCAGCCATTATTGTGTTACTGGTAGTTGCTTCATTAGGCATGCTATGGATTGGAACACGATCAAAGAAAAAACAGCTGAAAAATTCAATACAGTAAAGGCTGCAGATATCGTTCACAATCATTTTGCCTCCAGGGGCACATTATATGCCCTGGGGGTTTTACATATACAAATTGATACTACAAGCGGGGAATACACACATTCTGAAGTGTTTACGAGCTGAAGTACTTTTGATCCCCAAAAAAACAACATATTGCTCAACTGTCGCAGGACAAGAACTTGGTTCCTTTGCCGAAAAGGACAAGAACATTGTGTCAATACTCATAAGATTGTTATCTAAATATTTTCGAGTAAACAGCTTAAACATTTTTGAACATGATTTAACATTATTCTGGATTAAGAAGAATTACTTTTTTTCGCAGGACAGCCAATTTGGCCAGCCGGAAACATAACTCCCCAACTAAAATACCACCTAATATATCTGCAGCCACATGCTGTTTGACAAGTACCGTTGAAATAATGATAAGCAAGGAAATGCTTGCAATGAACACACGTATAGTAGGGTTAAAGACACGTCCACCTCTTAACATAAGGTAGCTTGTTAATACGTGAATGCTTGGAAAACAGTTATAAGGTTGATCTGTCGAATATACGAATTGAACTAATCGAGCGATAAATCCCGTTTCGTATTGCATGTCCGGGCGTTGAATGGATGTTTGAAATAAAGCAAAGAAAATATAGACATGATTAGTCCACTACATAATGCAATTAACGTTTGAAAGTAGACCATTCTGTTCCGAAATGCTATGGCGACCAATACCCCGGTAATAAAAGGATACAAATTAAATAAGGGACGATAAAACCTGGAATGAAGGGGATTAGAACGTCCAAGTTCGTCTGAAGACTAAACACTCGATCTCCTGCCCGGTTTAAGATTCCATAAAAAATATTTAAAATGGGGACTGCTAAAAGCCATAGTAGTGACAACCATTCTGATCTATTAATTCTCTTAACCGAGAATGTGGAATTTGCATTAAGTGGATAGATTTTAGTCGGAATCGATTTACTCGTGAAGCCAGAGATGTAGACCAATTAAGGGAGATATACAATTCAGGCTATACTACCAGATAAGCCCACGAGGGAATAAGGCTCTCAACAATACAATTTAATGTTGGAAATCATTACAATGTATCAAAAAATGGTGTCGGAGAATAATTGTAACAATAGCGTTTTTACGATTGAAGGAGTGCTTAACTTGCTAGATCATTTCATGATTCTAATCAGAAGTATCTCTGCCTTTTTACTTTTATTAGTTATCGCACGTATACTGGGGAAACAAACCTTGTCAAACATGAATTTTCATGAATTTGTCACTGCAGTAATCATGGGAGCGATTGCAGCTAATTTAGCTTTTAATGAGAAGATGGAAGTCATGCATCTAATCATATCGTTGATTGTTTTTACTTGTACCTCCTATCTGTTGTCTAAAATGAATCTAAAAAGCAGAAAATTACGTTTATTGGCTGAAGGTTCTCCAACTGTATTAATTGAAGGAGGAAAAATTATGGAGATTAACCTCGCAAAGAATAAACTTACATTAGATTCCTTGAACCAGATGTTAAGACAAAAAGATATATTTAATATCGAAGAAGTGGAATATGCATTATTGGAAGTAAATGGACAAGTTTCGGTGATGAAAAAAGCCGGTTACAGAGCAGCCACAGTTCAGGATGTACATAAAAAATCTGAACAGAAACAGGAACGTATGCCTGTGGAGCTAGTTATGGATGGAGTGGTATTAGTGATGAATTTGAAGTTAAATGGTATTTCAGATAAAGAGTTACTCATACAGCTTGAATCAAACAATAAGAACGTCAGTGATGTCTTCTATGCAGTCAAAGGAAGTGATGGAAGATTATATATCGATTATTATAAAGATCAATTAAAACATCCTGTTGATATAGAATAAAAAGAAACTGAGGTGGAGCAACAATGTACCGTTTGTTCATAGTAGTACTTTGTATTTTTCTGCTGCTTGGAAGTACCAATACTGCTGGGGCGTCAGAGCTCTCTGATAGTTCTCTAGTACATGATCTTCAAAATGGTGGGTACATACTTTATATCCGACATGGAGATGCAACTGTAGGGGAAGATCAACATGATCTTAGTTTGACTGATTGCACTACACAAAGAAATTTAAACGCTCTCGGAAAGGAACAGGCTAAGAAGTATGGCAGTGCTATTCGAAAACTAAATATTCCAGTTTATATGCCCGTGGAAAGCAGCCCCTTATGTAGAACCGTCCAAACCGCTCAAACTGCTTTTGGTATACAAAATGTAAAAGTTAATGATTTCTGGCTGAATATATATAAACTCAGTCAAAATCCGAGCACTGAAACCATGAACAGTACACTACAAGATTTCAACAAAGAAGTTGAACAAATACCTCCAAGTCATTTCAACAGGGTAATTGTAGCTCATTCTTTTCCTCCAGGGTTAGGGCTGGGAGAACTCTCAAGTATGGAGACTGTTATTATACAACCTCTGGGAGATCAAAGGGGGTATAAGGTTATTGGGAAACTGAAAATAGAAGACGTTTTGCGGCTAGCCGGAATGTAATATTTATTCCTGCCCAAACTGGAGTACATGGTTCAATAAATTACGAGAAACCTGTTCTGAGACTTTGGAGGGAGAAACAAGTTGCTTCGCAGTGGGAGGCAGTATCAGTTGATGCTGCTGGTGAAGGCATGTATATCGTACGATGCGGATTAATCGGTGGGAACGATTGGATAAGGAAAACTAAACCTTGGTGTTTTATCTCAGTCCCATAAATGGGCCTGATTCGAAAGAAATGTTTAAAAATTAAAAAGGTCAAACTTTAGCTAACTATTTTGTCATAAAGAATGATACTCGTGTCTAGCAGTGATTTGAACTTAACTCCTTCATGGTAAATTCTGTTTGTGGCAGCTCATTGGAGGAACGGAACGTGAGAATTTGATCCTGTGTATTCCTTTGATTTATCTAGCAGATTTAATAAAATGGAGGGGTTCAAGTTATCGCCAAGGAATCGGGGTGACATCAAACTACCATTAGCCACGAACTAAATATAAGTTAACTCAGAGATAAATACGTTTTCATGAAGATCACAGTTGGATCGTTGAAACCGATGCTGCGACTGAACAAAAATAAGAAATAATTTTAGTCTGGGCTATCCGTCCAGGGGATATGAATTTTTAGTTGGAGAGTAAAGTCGGTAATCTTTATTGCCGACTTTTTTGGTGCCCTAAATCTCATTATATTCGCCATTGCTTATATAAGTGATTCATTATATGCTTATATCATTAAATAAAGCCGACAAGACTAATCACAGGGGGTGTACATATGGAACAAAGAATTCAGGAGATGGCTGAGGCATATAAGTTATTAGCTGATAAAACACGTTTGACCATTATTGCGCTACTTCAGGAACAGGAACTTTGTGTATGTGATATCACTGACATTATCGGCATGTCACAACCAAACGCCAGTCAGCATCTTCGAAAACTAAAGGCAGCCGGTCTCCTTAATGAAAAGAAAAAAGGGCAGTGGGTGTACTACTCTCTTAATCCGGATGCAGAAGCATATGTTCAGTGTGTGTATCCGTATCTGCCATCCATGAAAGATAAAATAGCAGGATTGAATAACTGCTGCGGTCCTCAGGAGGAAGCATGACCATTATCGCGATATTAATCTTTTTGCTTACACTTACTTTTGTGATTTGGCAACCTATGGGACTTAATATTGGATGGCCAGCGTCAGCTGGAGCTGTCCTTGCACTTCTTTTTGGTGTCGTCAGTCTATCCGATGTAGGTACGGTTACAGGAATCGTATGGAACGCCACGCTTGCTTTCGTAGCTATTATTTTAATTTCACTGATTTTAGATGAAATTGGATTTTTTGAATGGGCTGCACTACACATGGCAAGGCTCGCAAGAGGTAATGGTAAGTTGATGTTCGTTTATGTTGTGCTGCTTGGAGCAGGGGTTGCAGCGTTCTTTGCAAATGACGGCGCTGCACTGATCTTAACGCCCATTGTGCTTGCTATGGTCCGAGCGCTCAAATTTGATCCAAAGATGATTTTACCTTTTATCATCGCTAGTGGTTTCATTGCAGATACAACTTCACTTCCGCTCGTCGTGAGTAACCTCGTCAATATCGTTTCTGCGGATTACTTCGGTATTGGCTTTGTGGAGTATGCGAGTCGTATGATTATTCCGAATTTCTTTTCAATATTGGCAAGTCTTCTGGTCCTGTTCTTATTCTTTAGAAAGAGTATTCCAGGCAACTACGAAGTCAGTCAGCTCAAAAAGCCAGCCGAAGCGATCAAGGATAAGAAACTTTTCAACATATCTTGGCTGATTTTAGCCGTGCTGCTGGTGGCGTACTTGATGAGCGAGTTCATTCAAGTTCCGGTGTCTGTAATCGCCGGTGTTATAGCCATCTTGTTTATTTTAGCTGCAAGGCAGAGTCGCGCTATTCAAACCTGGAAGCTCATTAAAGGAGCTCCATGGGCAGTCGTGATTTTCTCCATTGGTATGTACGTCGTCGTTTATGGACTGCGAAATGTGGGATTGACGGATGAACTTGGGAAGGTCATTCAAGCGATTGCCGACCAGGGGCTCTACATCTCCACACTTGGTATGGGCTTTCTAGCTGCACTATTGTCTTCGGTTATGAACAATATGCCGACAGTGATGATTGATGCGCTTGCTATTGATGGAACAAACACGCAAGGTGTCATCCGGGAATCGCTGATTTATGCCAATATTACCGGCAGTGACTTGGGTCCAAAGATTACACCGATTGGATCGCTCGCCACACTTTTGTGGCTGCATGTACTATCCCGTAAGGATGTAAAAATCACATGGGGAAGTTATTTCAAAATTGGAATTGTGCTCACCATCCCAACGCTCTTTATCACGTTAACAGGACTGTATCTGTGGCTATACCTGATTCATTCAACAAATATAAACGTTTGGTTAATGATTGCCGTAATCACAGCAGCATTGGTTGTTATTGCTATGGTCATAAAAACGTTGACTAACTCAAAAATGAGTGAAGCCAAAAAAATACAAGTAAGCCACACCAAAGATAAAGGAGATCAATAATCATGAACAAAAAACCCCTTGTTTACTTTTTGTGTACAGGAAACTCTTGCAGAAGCCAAATCGCCGATGGATTTTTAAAGGCACTTGGTAGTGACAAATATGAGGTGAGAAGTGCTGGATTAGAGGCGCATGGCTTAAATCCTCGTGCTGTTCAAACGATGAAAGAAGCTGGAATCGATATTTCGAATCATACATCGGATGTGATTGATCCTGAGATTTTAAAACAAGCAGACTACATCATCACGCTTTGTGGTCATGCCAACGATAATTGTCCCGTTGTACGTAATGACAAAGCTGAAAGATGGCACTGGGGCTTCGATGATCCGGCCAAGGCGACAGGTACAGAGGAAGAAATCACAGCTACATTCGCTGAGGTTCGTGATTCAATTAAAGCTCGTATCGAGCAATTTTTGAAAGAAGGTAAGTAAAATGGATCACGCAGAAAAGAAATACCATGCACTTAATGCTGAACAAGTTTTTATGGGCGGAGCTGCCGACGTAGAGGCAATGGTTCTTAACGAAGGCTTTGAAGTCGTGGTCGATCTTCGGGAAGAAGCAACAGAGTGCGCGTATCCAGCAGATTATGTGAAGTGGGTAAAGGTTCCGCTTGATGACGATACGAAAGAATATGAAGCCGAGCTTTTCAAACAAGCCATTCATGAGGTTGTTGGAGCATATAATGCCGGCAAGAAGGTCGCCTTTCATTGTGTTTGGAAGCAAGGGTAGAACGGGAACTGTTGCAGCCGAATATTGTTAGAGTTAGTTAATCGATATGTACGCTTGGTAATTAAACACTCACGCATTATGAGAGCCTTAGATTGTCCCGAGACAAGAACATTGTTCCATTCAAAGTCGCTAATATAGCGGCTTTTTTGCTTTAAGGAAGCAAGTTTTTGTCCCAAGCTGAGGACAAAAACTTGCTCCCTTTGCCGAAAAGGACAAGAACATTGTATCATTCCAGATTAGGTAATTATCTAAATAGCATTATGATGGAATCCTGTGGCGAGATAAAAGTTAATGAGTTGCACGGGAATGACGGCTCTTAGGAGAATGAATACTTCCATTTGTTCACGTAACAGCTTTACGGCTGTTTGTGCCATTTCCCGTTCATCCTGCTGCACATAAGCTGCATCTGAAAGATGTGGAATATCGAAAGATAGCAAATCGATATTTGAATGATCGTTCAGACGACTGATAGCGGCTGATGTAAGGCGTACAGTTTCTTCAGTCAGGGAAAAGGCTGCCGAAATTCCACTGTAGTCCTGCAAGAAGTCAATTACATAGTCTAATGCTTGCTCGCTGCGTAGAATTTCGAGAAGGATGTGACACCACAAACTCTTGTCAATCGAAATGCCTTGATCTGTGTACGCCTGCTCGAAGCCGATCGTGCGACCCATTCTCGAATTTGTTTGCAGAACGCTAGCTTTTTCAAAGAGCAGCATCTCCGCATAAACTTTATGATTTTATAATCAGTTGGTTATATAAAGCTTATTTCATATATATATTAATACGGCATGTGAAGCGCTTACAATATGGAATCTAAGAAGTTGTTGCGAAGGGGTCTTTTCTTTGAAAAGTTAGAATTAAGTTAAGGACGGTGTTGTCAAGATGGATTGTAACCGCTTAAATTAACAAAACTAACTAGTCAGCCGACTTTTCAAATGCATAACAAAAAAGAGAGGATGACGAACAAATGAAAAAACGCAGTGCTTTAATCTCCATCGTTACACTCCTTATTATGTCAATTGTCTTTACTGCTTGTGGTAATCCTTCTGGTTCAAAAACGGAAACACAGCAATTAGGCGCTAATGCCGGTGAGAATGCAACAGAATTATCATTTTGGACATTCGTAGATTTGCACGGCAAGCATTTGGATAAAATGCTGGGGTTATGGAACCAACAGAACCCAGACAAACAGATTAAGTTGAATGTAACGGTTATGCCTTACGATGATATGCACAACAAGCTCTTATTGGCAGTTACAAGCGGAAAAGGTGCTCCTGATATCGCGGATATCGAGCTTGGTAAATTCCCTAAATTTTTGGAAGGTGACAACGTTCCCCTGGAATCTTTGAATGATGTATATGCACCATACAAAGACGCGGTTGTTCCTTCACGTGTCGAGATTTACTCCAAAGCCGATCAGGTTTATGGCTTTGATTATCACGTAGGTGCTGCGCTTGCTTTCTACAACACTGAAATTCTCGAACAAGCAGGTGTTGACTACAAGACAATCAAAACGTGGGAAGATTACAAACAAGCAGGTATCCAGGTTTACGAAAAGACTGGCAAGTACTTAGGTACTGCTGATACTTCAGCTTCGTTCCAAGCATCGCTGCTGCTAGCTCAGCAAAATGCTGATTTTACAGATGAAAATGGTAATCCAAAAGTGAATTCGCCTGAAATGATTAAAGCATTTGAAATGTTAGTCGATCTGCAGAAGAACAATGTTATTCATACGATCCCTGGCGGACAACCCGACACAGAAGAAGCAAAAGGCGAATATAACAAAGGCAACTACGCAAGTGCATTAATGCCTGAGTGGTACATGTCCCGCTTTGTAAACGAAATGAAAGACCTTAAAGGGAAGTATGCAATAGCTCCATTGCCTGTATTTGAAGAAGGTAATCCTCGTTCCGTTGGCTTAGGCGGTACTGGCACAGTTGTTACTAAGAATGGTAAAGACGTTCAGTTGGCAAAAGAATTTGTAGCCTTTGCTAAGCTTTCGAAAGAAGCTACTACTGAAATCTGGAATACACTTGGATTTGACCCAATCAACATGGAAGTATGGACAGATGACGCAGTTACGAAAAACCCTGAAAATGAATACGTCCAATACTTTAAAACAAATGCATTTGATACTTTGAATGAAATCAAGGACGAAATTAGAGTGATTAAGTCCGTTAAAGCTTCACCAACCATCGGCAATATATTCAATACGGTTACTTTGAATGCGATCTTTGAAGATGGCCAAGACGTGAAGGAAGCGTTGGATGAAGCACAAGCAGCCATTGAACAAGAATTGAAATAAATATAATAAGCAAATGATTTGATTAAACCTGTTGGCAGGTTTAGTGGTCGGCAGGTTTAACCATAGTCAAGGGAGATTGAGAATATGATAAAGAAATTTGTATACTCTCAAAAAGTTGCGCCTTATGTTTTTGTATTGCCATTTATAATCATATTTTTGATATTCTGGTTTTCCCCCCTTGTAAATTCATTCGTAATGAGTTTTCAAGATAGGATGTTGGGGCAGGATCCTAAATGGATTGGTGAAGCGAATTATTCGAAATTGCTTACAGATAAAGTGTTTTTGATATCTATTAAAAATAGCGTTGTGTACATGTTAGGAACCTTAGTGCTGTTAATTCCCTTTCCCATGTTATTCGCCGTTATGATTAACAGTAAGTTAATGATGGGAAGAGAGTTCTTTAAATCTTCGTTCTTTCTCCCTGCCTTGACATCTGTCGCAGTTGCGGGTACCATTTTCCGCCTGACATTCGGTGAAATGGAAGGTTCATTAATGAACAGTTTCCTGGGTCTATTTGGTGTAGAACCTATTAAATTTTTGAAAGACGGAAATTGGAGTATGGCAGCACTGTTAATCCTCGCATGTTGGAGATGGACAGGCGTTAATATGCTTTACTATCTATCCGGTTTGAAAAACATTGACAATGAATATTATGAGGCTGCCTCAATTGACGGTGCATCTGCTTGGCAGAAGTTTAGAATGATCACAATGCCATTATTGAAGCCGACCACGGTATATGTTACCACAATTAGTGTTTATGCAGGTTTAGCCATGTTTACCGAGAGCCTGATGATGTTTAACGGTAACAAATCACCCCAAAATATTGGTTTAACCATTGTTGGATACCTATATAGACAAGGGATTGAGCAGAATAAGCTGGGTTACGCAGCTGCAGTAGGTATCGTTCTATTAGTCATTGCTATGGTTATCAATTTAACACAGTTGAAATTTAGTGGAATGTTCAAAAAGGAGGAGGATTAAAGTGGGCAGAAGTCAGACGAGGAGTGATTTCATCTCTAGAATAGTAATTATTGGTTTATTCATTATACTATTCGTTATAATTATGATCCCATTCTACGCAGTGGCCCTATCTTCCTTTAAACCAGGTGAATCATTAGTTAGATATGGTCTTAACCTAAGTTTGGATTTTGAAATCATGAGTTTTGATAACTTTATCTTTCTGTTTACTGGAGAACATGATTATTTTGTGTGGTTTTGGAATAGTATGATTCTAACAATTGTTCAAGTGGTTTTAACACTTTTTGTAAGCGCATTTGTTGCATATGGTTTTGCAGCATATCATTTTAAAGGTAAGAACTTCCTCTTTATATGTGTTTTGCTCATTATGATGGTGCCTTTTGAAATACTGCTGGTTCCTTTGTACAGCCTAATTAATGATTTGGGAATGGTGAATAGCTATTCAGCAATCATTCTGCCGGGTATAGCTAATGCCGCGACAATATTTTTCTTCAGGCAATATCTAAGAAGCATACCCAAAGAGATTATTCAATCTGGGCGGGTTGATGGCGCAAACGAATATGCGATTTATTTCAGACTAATTATGCCGATTATGAAGCCATCCTTTGCGGCAATGGCTATTTTGAATGGGATGAATAGCTGGAATAATCTGTTGTGGCCATTCATGGTACTCGGAGATCAGAGTAAATATACACTTCCAATCGGTTTGAAAACGTTGTTAACTCCTTATGGCAATAACTATGACCTATTGATCGTGGGCTCCTTCTTCTCCATCGTTCCAATTTTCATACTGTTTATTGCCTTCCAGAAATATTTCATAGACGGTATGACTGCAGGTGCTGTTAAAGGGTAGTAAAAATTAAGACGAAACGGGTGATAAGATGGAAATCCAACAACGAGCGTTACACGACATTCAACCATTAATTGAACAGAGAGCTGATCCTTTTATTTACCGACATTCTGATGGTTATTATTACTTCGCAGCATCCGTTCCGGAGTATGATCGGATTGAAATCCGTAGAGCTCAGAACCTTGAAGAGCTTGTTACGTCTACTCCTGTAGTGATCTGGAGAAAGCGCGAGACGGGTATCCTTAGTGCCAATATTTGGGCACCCGAACTGCATTTTATTGATAACAAATGGTACGTGTATTTCGCTGCAGCACATACGACAGAAACAAATGAAGGCTTGTTCGACCACCGGATGTACGTGCTGGAGAATGAAAATGCCAATCCGCTCCAAGGCAGTTGGATGGAAAGAGGGCAGGTTCGTACCGAATGGGAAAGCTTCGCCCTCGATGCCACTACCTTTGAGCATAACGGCAGCCGTTATTACGTATGGGCACAAAAGGATCCAAATATTGAAGGTAACTCTAATCTGTATATATCTAAAATGAGCAATCCATGGACGCTGACTGGGCCGCAAACGATGATTTCGCTGCCGGAATATGACTGGGAGATCATTGGTTATAAAGTGAACGAAGGCGCGGCATTTCTTCGCAAGGGTAATCGGGTATTCCTCTCTTACTCGGCTAGCGCCACCGATTACAATTATTGCATGGGGCTGCTTGAAGCCGACGCGGATGCTGATTTGCTCGATGCCACCTCATGGCGCAAGTCGCAAACAGCGGTTCTCTCGACCGATGAGAGCATATCAATGTATGGTCCCGGCCATAATTCCTTTACGGTCTCAGAGGACGAAGAAGAGACGCTATTTGTGTTTCACGCAAGAACGTACAAGAACATTGTAGGAGATCCGCTGTACGATCCGAATCGCCATACATTTGTGACAGCGCTTTTGTGGACGGCTGACGGCAGACCCGATTTCCGCAGCTCTGTTGATGCACTTGCACGTTCTTTACAATGAACGAGTGTCCCAACAAGGTTGGTTGATAGATTTGAGTTCGTTTATCCAACTTGCCAAAGAGAGACAGTAAGAACCTCGAGGGCACTCTACTATGTGCCTTCGATTTCGCTCTAAAGATAATACGCCAAACCGTATCATAAGGGCAGGATAGTTTAACAAATAAGTCATGAGGAGAAAGTTGAAGGAAAGATTTTGGATTAGAAAAGAAGAAAGGTCTAATACAAGAGAACAACAGGTGTACTTATAGGAAAGGAAGATATGTAATGGAACTGCTTGGATTGTCACTATCGGTAGTAAACAATCCTTTGAACGCATTAGCTTTATCAATCATGTGGTTAGCGTTATATATGGCTATCCCTGGAGTTGGTATTGGATTGTTGTCGAGGGACAAGAACATTGTACCATTCAAAGTCGCTGCTATAGCGGCTTTTTTGTTTTTAGGAACCAAGTTCTTGTCCCAAGCGAAGGACAAGAACATTGTGTCATTACCGATTAGATTGTTATCTAAATATTTTCAAGTAAAAGGAAACTAACGGGTCATTTTCATCAATGACGGCAGACTGTTTAAGGAGCTTCACAAGACGGAACTGGGAAGACAAGCATTTTTCGGTCATTTCGGTCATTATTGAAGTTTTGGCGACGCTCGGGGGTGATCATCATGACGCTGTTTAAAATCGCAAGGAAGAACATTCGACATAATCTCATGAATTATTTTCTTATTTCGCTTCAATGATATTCAGCAGAATCTATGTGAAAGGGAGCTCGGTCAAATCTTACCATGAAGTGCAGGCGGACGAGCTCCCCGAAACAGCAAAGCAAAAGCTTGAAGGTGACTTGAACTAACTTTTATCCGAGACGGTTCCATTGCTCTGCATCGCTTATTTGTTAAGCAGAAGGTTAGCCCTTCTGCTTACGGCGCCTATTGACGGAATAAAACAGATCTCCCATAAGAACTGCCGGGCACACTTCCAAACGTAGAGCATCTATAAGGACGTGTTTCACAATGTTAACATGCTGATTGAGGAGCTTCAGGCAAGTGAACTGGAACGGAAAAAGCTGGATCAGATGAAAGCGGAATGGATTTTGAACATCTCGCATGATATCAAAACGGGCCTGCTTCAATCCAAGGGTACTCTGCAGAAATCAACTCAATCTGAAGAACATAAGTATGGTCATCTGGTCCGCAGCACGGTCATTGATACGTTGAACGAAATCCACTACGGTAACCGAAGTATCCATTTTCATAACAGTAACAGTAACAGTTGTTTTTCGACTGATTTTTTACAAATATTCTTCTTGCGAATCAATATATCATTAGACAGCACATAAAATGAATAATTTGTAAATATAACAAAATAAGTTAAAAAAGAATCGACATGTTTTTCGAGCTTTCGACAGGAATAATATTATATAATTGAATAACATAAACATTAAATCCAATAATTTCAATCATCCTATGTAATTCGAGGAGTGGATCGATATTAAAAAGGAAAATATAGAAAACATTGTCGCATTGTCTCCTGTTCAAGAAGGAATTTTATACCATAGTATGAACGAAAAAAATTCTATGACATACTTTGAACAAATCTGCATCTCTCTTATGGGCACGGTGAATATTGACTTATTCAAACAAGCGTGGCACAAAGTCATTGAAGCCAATGAAGCACTACGCTCGCTTTTTCGCTGGTCAGGATTAAGAAAGCCCGTTCAGATCATTTTAAAGGAAAACCCACTTGAACTGCACATTAACCTTCTAGAATCAGAGAATCAATTGAGAACAGAAGAGCTATTGGAAGGAATACGGAGTGCTGATCGCCAAAAGGGGTTCCACTTACAGGAGAAAGTACCATTTAGGGTATATCTTACTCAAGTAAGTCAAAATCATTTTGAGATGATGATCAGTAACCATCACATATTACTAGACGGGTGGAGCACAGGTATTATTCTCAAGGAATTCACCGAAATATATGAAAGATTGAAGTCGGATGAACCCGCTGTTATCCATAAAAAAACAAGGATGATAGATTATATCAAATACGTACATAACTTAAATCTAGACCAGGAGAGGAGGTATTGGCTTTCTAAGCTCAATAACCTTGAACATGCACAGATCAAATCTTTTATCGCAACTGGAACTCTAAACACAGTAGACGCAAAGCAGCATATCCACGAGTTGTCCTCACTACAAACGGAAACCCTGCGTAATGCTGCTAAGAAATATGAGATGACAATTGCTGGATTAATCTATGCTGCTTGGTCAACTGTGCTGCATATCTACAGCTGCCGGAGAGATATCCTTTTTGGCACTACATTTTCAGGTCGAAATGTCCCTATAGAAGGGATAACTGAAATGGTAGGGCTTTTTATCCGAACGCTTCCTTTTCGCGTACAGCTGGACGAGAGTAAATCAGTTCAGCATCTGCTTCAGCAGGTCCAACAATCTTTACTAGAATGTGAAAATCATAGTTTCTATCCACTCGGACAAATAATGCAAGATATCGGTGAGAATAACCCGGATCATGGATTGGATACTTTATTAGTCGTGCAAAATTATCCGCTTATTCAAATGGATGGGCAGGAAAAATCATCTAGTGATTTCACTATTGATTCTCATACCGTCCACGAACATGCGCATTATCCGATATCTGTTGGAGTCCAGACATTTGAAAACATTAAGATCACGATTTCTTACCGCACCAGTGATTACAACGAAGATTTTATTACAGGGCTGCTACAAGATTTCGTATTCTTTTTAAATCACATGGGTGATAAACAGAAGAGGACGGTTAATGAACTGCTTAATTTACATCAGAATGAACTAAAACAGCGGGAAAGTTTAACGATGTCACTTCAGTGCCAAGAGAAATTTTTCGTAGAAAACGATACTGGACAGGAGTTGACCTATGCTCAGTGGTTTGAAGAGCAGGTAAGAAAAAATCCTGATCAGTTGGCGGTTGTGTTCAGAGAAGAAGAGTGGACGTATAAAGACATCAATCATCGTGCCAATCGCTTATCACAGCTGCTAATTGAAAACAAGGCCGGGCCCGAAGTTCCGATTGGTGTATTCCTGTACAGATCGGTTGACCTAATCATCACAGTACTTGCCATTCTAAAATCAGGTGCAGCCTTCGTACCAATGGACCCTGACTTGCCTTTAACAAGAATTAATGACATCTGGGAGGATACTCGCTCACCGCTTGTTATTGTGGATCACCACACGCAAGCTATGCTTAATGAACAGGAGTGGGAATGCAAATTCATTCATCTTTCAGAATTAGATCAAGTGCAGCGGGAATGCGAAGACGTGAATATTAGACAAATCGGACATTCTCTAGCTTATATTTTGTATACCTCAGGGACATCCGGTAAACCAAAAGGTGTCATGATCGAAAATCGGAATCTTGTACACTTTATTCGCTCATTTGACCGTAAGCTTGGTTGGACTCGAGACAAAATAATGCTGTCATTATCCACGTTCTCCTTTGATATTTTTATTGTCGAGACCTTGCTTCCTCTGGTTATTGGTATGAAAGTGGTTATGGCAGATGCCCTGCAGCAAAAAGACCCCATTCTTTTAAGTAAGTTGATAGAACGACATGAAATCAGCATTATACAAATGACGCCAACGAGGCTGAAAACTTTGCTCAGTTCCCCTGCAAATACGAAACGCCTGCAGAGCGTAACGGATGTTTTAGTTGGTGGAGAGGCTTTACCCGAACAACTGGCCCTCTTGGTAAAAAACAGCCTCGGTGCTGAAATGTATAACCTCTACGGACCAACAGAGACTACCGTCTGGTCTACTGTATATCGATATAACGAGACTACTGGAGTTAGCATCGGCAAGGAAATCAACAATGTCAAAATTCAAATTATGGACGATACCGGCCGTCTGAAACCTCGTGGGGTTCCAGGAGAATTGTGGATTAGTGGAGATGGAGTTGGTCGTGGCTATTGGAACAGTTCTCATTTGACTGCCGATCGGTTTGTCTCTGATCCGGATGGAACAGGCAAAACAATGTACAGAACTGGAGATCTTGGGCGCTGGGATGCACATGGACACCTAGAGTTCCTCGGACGTATGGATCGTCAAGTAAAAATTAGAGGATATCGGATTGAATTAGCAGAGGTTGAATCCCACTTACTGTTAGCTCCAGATGTTGCTGCAGCCGCGGTCATCGTTAGGCAAGAGGAGGAAAAAATCCCGTATTTATGCGCTTACTTAGTCGGAGAAGTTACACTTTCTCCTCAACGAATCAAAGCATTTCTATTATCCAGGCTGCCAGATTATATGGTTCCTAGCTTTTTTATACAAGTGGAGCAGCTTCCTCAGAACCATAATGGAAAGCTGGATATCAAATCGTTACCTATACCTGCATGGAATGATGAATTAAATAAAATATCAGATGATGTCTTTGTGCCCCAAAGCGAATTGGAGCATGTTCTCATGCACGTATGGAATGATACTTTTTCATTGCAAGGAACCCCTCATTCCAATGTTCATTTTATAGATCTCGGCGGCCACTCGCTGCAAGCAATGTATTTGGTAATTGGCATTCAAAAAGAGCTGGGGATCTCAGCGACAGTTCAGGATGTTTTTCGCTATCCGACACTTGGTCAGTTAGCAGCGTTTTTGACCGGTGGGCAAGGTAAGGAGACGCTTCCTTCTCTTATGCCTGCACCACAATCTAAAGACTATCCGTTGTCTTCAGCTCAATTGGGCATTTATTTGAGCAGCAAATGGGAAGAAAACAATACAGCATATAATTTACCATTCGAAATCAGGATTAAAGGCAATACATGTGTTCAAAAAATCGAATCTGCGTTAAGACAATTAATTCAAAAACACGAGGCATTACGCACAAGTATACGTGTTGAAGGAACTGAAATCAGACAGATTGTTCATGAAGAAGTATCATTCCGTCTCGAATTTAATTGTATAAACATTACAGAGCTAAACCAGTACAAGAATGAATTTATTCGTCCCTTCGATCTAAGTCAGGCACCATTATTTAGAGCAAGATTACTCGGCCTTGATGAGAATAATTATGTACTGCTAGGCGATCTTCATCATTGCATTGCGGATCATTTCTCCATGCAATTACTTATGTCGGACTTTAACAAGCTGTATCAGCAAATCGATGTTCCTAAATTCACTTTACAATATAAGGATTATGCAGTTTGGGAAAAAGAATTTGAAAAAACAGAAGCATACGCTCAAGCAGAGAAGCACTGGATGACCGTGATTAACGAAGCCCCTATTCCTAGGGCACTCCCTTCCGATGGTAAAAGATCTTCTAACGAATTCAGCGTTAGCAGGCTTGAATGCTCTTTCTCAACGAAGCTTGCCCAAGGTGTAATCACACTTGCAGACAAACATAAAACATCTACATTCAGCGTCTTGTTGGCTGCGCATTTTATTATGATGATCAAGTACACGGGCCAAGAGGACATCACCGTAGGTGTGCCTTTGTCGGGGAGATGGCATCCAGATTTAGAAAAAATAAGTGGGATGTTTGTTAATACAATGCCGATTCGACATACGTTAACTTCGAATGCTTCATTCTCTAATTTAGTTGGAGAGGTGAAAAAATCGATTTTACTAGCACTGCAAAATCAATACTTTCCTTTGAGTCGTCTAGTACAGAATATAAGAAATATTGGTGGGAAATCGTCGGAGCTGTTTCAAACTGTTTTTACATTTCTTCCGATGGACAAAACGTGGGAACTTCCTGAGATGAGTATGAGCCTGAACCCGCTTCATCATACACAAAGCAAATTCGACTTAACCGTTACAATATTGGAAGAAGATCGAATGCCTGTTCAAATAAAGATTGATTATGCACACTCTTTATTTGAATCGGAAAGTGCAAAAAAATGGGTGGAACGATATATGCATGTACTGGATCAAGTGACGAGTCAGCCGGATAGGATGATCCAAGATATCCACATCATTGAAACCTATGCTGCAAAATTCGAACCAAAAGAAGAAACGGACTTCCAATTCTAAACAGCGAAGGAGCGTATGGGTGTGACCAAGCAACTATACAGTGAAAAAGTACTACTTGCTTCCGGCCTTCACGGTCAAAAAGAAACGCTCATTGGACTTGTGTCAGAGGAATTGCCTAAACCAGTAGTACCTTACGATAGAATTCCAGAACGAATGTCAGATCGTGAACACTCATCAACTCTTCTTCATACTGTCAAAAAAGAAGTACCTGCCGCTATTGCGCGCGAGTTGATTCGCATAAGTAACGGATCCGATACAAACCTTCAAGCACTTGCTTTGGCTTGTGCTTCCGTACTTACCTATAAATACGTAGGTGCGGACTATTTTCTGCTCGGTGTGCCTGCTAGCGTGATACCTGTTCAGATATCCTCTAATCTTAGCTTTAAAGAACTTTTACTTGTTACTCGTAAGCGTCTAAACGAAGCACAAGCTTATTTGCAGTATCCGCTTGAGGTGCTGGCTGACGAACTAAGTCTGGCATGGGAAGGAACGGACAACCCTTTTTTCGACATCGCAGTAATGGTTGCATCTTCGCATGACGTGCTGTGGATGAATGATATTGGAACTGCTTTTACCTTCTCACTTGATATAGAAGTGGATCTAGTACAGTTGACTTTGTACTATGATGCTGAACGCTACAATCAATCGTCTGCTGAACGGTTACTGACACATTTCTTATTGATCCTAGGTAAATCTTTATCCGATCCAGAACAACCTATTGGCTCTATTTCAATAATGAGAGACGAGGAAATTGTACAACTTCAACAGGAGTTAACCACAGAGTTAATCGATGAAGGGGATGTGCTTCTCCATGAAATGTTCGCTCGAAAAGCGATTGATATTCCTGACCATACTGCACTTATCTATGGAGAGTGCAAGTTATCATACGGGGAGCTAAAGAAACGGGCAGATTGTATTGGACGTGAACTTCTAATGACTGGTGCCGGTATAGGTACGATTGCAGCCATTCGGCTGGAACGTTCCTTCGACATGGTAGCAGGTATACTAGCCATACTTAGCATAGGAGGCACCTACTTACCAATTGAACCTAGTCTTCCCGAAGCGCGTTATCATTACATTTTAGAAGACTCCAGCGCCAGTATACTCCTAACCTCTCAAAATCTTGAAAACATAAATCATCCATTAGTCAAAACCGTGATCTTTGTAGAAAATATAACTGAAAACTCGCAAGTTGATGCAGATGATGGAGAACCGGACATTCGTCCGATCAAACAAACTCTTAATAATCCGGCTTATATTATTTATACCTCGGGCACGACGGGAAATCCAAAAGGAACCGTTATTCAGCATAAGCAAATTACTTGTCTATTGCGGCATACACTCCCTATGTTCGAATTTAATTCAGATGATCGGTGGACTTTATTCCATTCGTTTAGTTTCGACTTCTCGGTGTGGGAAATGTTCGGTGCACTTGTTACGGGAGGTACTCTTGTGATCGTAGCAGAGCATACAGCTAAGGATACAACTAGCTTTGCCCGTTTGCTGATAGAAGAAGCCGTAACGGTTCTCAATCAAACACCTTCGGCTTTCTATCAACTTATTCGAGAAGAGTCTATTTCAGCATGGGATCCCCGCTATATTATTTTTGGCGGCGAAGCTTTAATGCCAAGTAAAATCAAAGATTGGGCTCAGCAGCATGTTTCGGTTCAATTGGTTAACATGTACGGAATTACAGAGACCACAATCCATGCAACATTTAAAAGATTAGAAGAAAAAGATTTCAGATCTTCTTTAAGCAACATCGGTGTTCTTTTACCTCACTTACAAGGAATGATTGTGGATCGAGATGGCCACCCGGTGCCATCCGGTGTACCAGGTGAGTTATGGATCGCGGGACAGGGTGTTGCGCAAGGATATCACAGGAAAGAAAAATTGACCCAAGAACGTTTTATGTTTCATCCTTTAATGGAAACAACTCGATTCTATCGAACAGGAGATCTGGTACGTCGAATGGAGAACGGAGATCTCGAATACTTGGGTAGAATGGATCAGCAAGTCAAAATACGTGGGTATCGGATTGAAATCGGTGAAATCATGGAGAAGCTGCTCCTCCATGATTCCGTTATAGATGCGGCAATCACAACGGAAATAGATGACATGGGACGTACCGAGCTTGCTGCTTATATCATTGCTAGAAATGTCATTACAAATGAAGAAATACGTAGTTTTTTAGAGGCACGTTTGCCTATTTACATGGTTCCAGCACATATATATGAAACGAATTCCATGCCACTTACCATTAACGGCAAGCTTGATTACCGTAAGCTCCAATCCGAACGAAAAAAACTGGCTGCACGAACAACAAAGATCTCGCCTCGGAATGAAATGGAACAAGTCATATTTGATATTTGGAAAAAGCATGTGCCTCAAAAAGCTGATTTCGGTGTAGATGATTCACTGTTTTATATTGGAGGACACTCACTTATTGCATCCTTGATTATCAACGAAGTAAACCAATATTATGGATGTACTTTGTCAATCCGATCTATTTTTGAACATCCCACTATCGCATCGCTCTGTGAGGAAATAAAGGAACGTATGGATCATACGTTCACCAACATACCTGAAATTGGTAATAAACAACACTATGAATGCTCTTCAGCACAAGAGCGGATATACTTTCTCAGTCAGGCAGCAGGTGAAGAATCCACATTATATAATATGCCTGCAATGCTGGAGATTAAAGGACCGTTAGAGGAAGAGAAACTGCAATCGGCTTTCAAGAAACTTGTATCTAGACATGCGGTCTTGCGCACCTGCCTTGAGGTACGAGAAGGACACCCTGTGATGCGGATCGTTCCAGACCATGAATTCACGTTAAACACAAACTTTGCTATAACTTCACTTGACGAAATGTCTCTCGGCGGGTTCATAAAGTCTTTTGTCAGACCTTTTAAGCTAAACAACGTGCCGCTATATAGAGTTGAATTACTTTGTATCGCTGAGCTTCATTACTATCTTCTGTTTGATATGCACCATATTATCGGGGATGGAACCACACTGGAAATATTACTTAGCGATCTGCTCTCCCTCTACGAAGAGAAGACGCTCGATCCAATTTCAGTTGGTTACAAAGATTATGCGGCTTGGCAGAAGCGAGGGCTTGGTAACAAAGAGATGCTGACCCACGAGGCGTACTGGCTTGAACAGTTTGGTGGAGATATTCCGATTCTCTCCTTACCTTTGGATTCACCAAAGAAAAACACAGACGACTGGCAGGGCAGCGTTCTTAAATCGACTTGTGATCCTGACATTGTACCCGCTATAACTGCATTTGCTCAAAACAAGCAAACTACCCTGTTTACCGTTTTATTAGCTGCATTTAATGTGCTGCTTCACAAATATAGTGGACAGAATGATATCGTCGTCGGCACACCAGTAGAAGGACGTGAGCATCCGGATGTAAAAAAGGTGGCTGGTGTTTTCGTGAATACCTTGGCATTGCGAAACAAACCTTCAGGACAGATGACATTTGATCAATTTTTAAAAGAGGTCCATCAAACTCTCATATCTGCCTTGGAGCATCAGTCTTACCCATTTGAGAAGCTGGTTTCTGAAACAAAGACCGAACGAGGTATCAATCATAATCCTTTATTTGACACCTGGTTCTCACTTCAGATTTCGCCAGATATCCCTAAAATCGGTCCGCTGCACATACAGGCAAAAGCGATCTCCCCAAACTTAGCCAAGTTTGACCTTAGTCTCTACGCTGTTATGCATAACGAACGTTCGCTCGACTTGGTATGGGAGTATCGAGCAAACCTGTTTCGTGAAGAAACGATTCAGAGACTGTCCGAACATTTTATCCAACTCCTTCGGTTGATTACAGATGATCCCTCAGTACCACTTCAAGAGATTTCATGGATGAGTGATGCTGAGCGTACCAAATTGCTTCGAAAGTGGAATAACACCAAATCCGCTTATCATGCGAGTGGTGGCATTCATCAATGGTTTGAAAAATGGTCCAACATCTTAGGGGAACACACAGCACTTGTTACCTCTGAAGAAAGATTGACCTATGATGAGTTAAATAAAAAGTCTAATCATATGGCTCATCTACTAAGAAGTTATGGTGTGAATCGAAATACACTTGTCGGAATTGTCATAAGGCGTAATCCGAATCTCTTAATTGCGATCATGGCAGTACTTAAGGCGGGTGGTGCCTATCTGCCTATTGATCCAAGTTTTCCGGGTGAGCGTATCCAGCATATGCTCAAAAACAGTGGGGCAAAACTGGTATTGACCGACTTGAGTAAAGAGGATCATATCACCTCAGCATGGCAATATGACGGTGAAATTTTGCGACTGCAGGACGAGTGGGCGAAACAACCTGCTTCATTTGCTAACCCACAATCTGTCAATGATCCGGATGATATGGCTTATATTTTGTACACGTCAGGTTCCACTGGTTCTCCCAAAGGCGTAGTTATCACGCATGATAATCTGTTCAATTTTATTCATGCAATGGGGGAGAGACTGGATTGTCCTGCAGGTGCTGGTGTACTGGCTCTAACGACGGTATCGTTTGACATCTTCTTTGTAGAGATGCTTTTACCTTTGTTTAACGGTATGAACGTATTGTTAGCGGACGAAGCGATGCAGCAAGATCCTGAATGGCTCGGCAAATTTGTGCAAAATACACCTGTCCATACGCTGCAGCTCACCCCATCCCGTCTCGGGATGCTGCTCAAACATGAAGCAGGGGTACAGCTTCTTAGCCAGAGCAAGCAGATCCTAGTTGGCGGTGAACATTTGTCCCTAGTCTTACTTGCTGAGCTTCAAGCGGTTACTCAGGCAAAAATCTTTAACATGTATGGTCCAACCGAAACAACGATCTGGTCTACGGTGCAAGAACTAACCCTCTCGACTCGTAATGATATCGGGAAACCCGTTGCAAATACCCAAGTGTATGTGTTGGATTCATTGGGCAAGCCAGTTCCTACGGGTGTTCCCGGAGAATTGTATATCGGGGGCAGAGGAGTATCCAGAGGCTATCATCGTAATGCTGCGCTGACAGAAGAGCGTTTTGTGCCTAATATATTCACAGGTGATGGAAGAATGTATAAAACCGGTGATTTAGTTCGCTGGCTAGAAAATGGAAACCTCATGTATATGGGCAGACTCGATCATCAGGTGAAAATTCGAGGGTACCGCATTGATACAGAGGAAGTTCAAGAAGCGATAATGTCCTATGAAGGAGTGGCAGAAGCTGCTGTTCTAACTGAACCTAGCCAAGAACACGGTGAAATATTGGTCGGTTACTACACGGCTAGGGATTTCTGTGCGCCTAGAGAGGTGCGGAAACATCTTTCCAAATTTCTTCCTCCATACATGGTGCCTGGGCGTTTAATACACGTTTCTTCATTTCCATTAACGCCAAATGGCAAACTGGATCGCAAGCGACTGTCCACTACACATGCCATTGAGTATAGAGAAGAAGAGGCTCACCAACTTGTTAAGCCGTCAACTGAACTAGAGCAGCAGATTGCTTCGATATGGGAGAAAGTACTGGGGCTTTCAGCACCGCCATCTATAAGCCAATCTTTTTTCGAAATTGGTGGAAACTCTCTGCAAGCCAGTTCGATTTTGTTAATTATGAATGACCGGCTAGGAACTAACATCAGCTTACGTGAGTTTTTCATAGAGCCGACAGTGAGAGCGCTAAGTGCTTTAGTTGAAACTAAGGGACTTGCAAAAGTGCTAACGATACCTGTGACCGAAGGAACAGAGTACTATCCTCTTTCTCCTGCACAGCGGCGCATGTATTTTTTATATCAACTTGAAGGAGAAGGGCAGGGTGTCTCCTACAACATGCCGTTAATGGTTAGAGTTAGAGGATCACTTGATCCAGTCCGGATGAAGCTTGCTCTAGAAAAGCTGGTCGCGCGTCACTCTTCACTTCGCACCTACTTTGAGATTCTCGACGGCAAGCCTGTGCAAAAAATTCAACCCACTGCTGAAATTCCTGTATGTTATCGGGAGATTCAATCCGACAAAGAGCTCCCTGAGGTCGCGGCACAGTTCATTCAACCTTTTACTTTGGAACAAGCACCGCTCGCCAGAGTTTGCCTCGTTCGTATCGGGCAGAATGATAGCCAATTCATGATGGATATGCATCATATTGTTGCTGATGGAATCAGTACGGACATCATCATTCGCGATTTTCTTGCTCTTTACGAAGAAAAGCAGTTGGTGCCTGCACCTAGGGTTGATTATAAGGACTATAGTGTATGGCAGATTCACCAGATTGAAGCTGGCGCTTATCAAGATGCGGAATCATTCTGGTTAAAGCTTTTGGATGGGGAGTTACCATTGCTGAATTTGCCAATTGACCGGACAAGGCCAGCAGTCAAGGGATATGACGGGGACACGATCAGAACAAGCTTACTTCCGTCCCTACGAGAAAAATTAATTCAGGTCGCAGCTAATAAGGGCGTTACCTTAAATACATTGCTGCTTACCGCATACTATACGCTGCTCCATAGACTTACAAACCAGGAAGACGTCATCGTAGGCTCACCATTTGCCAATCGACAGCAAGCAGATGTTCAGGAAATGATCGGCATGTTCGTTAACACCGTCGCCTTAAGGTCCTATCCATCTGCTGAAAAAACGATACGGGAATATGCAGGTGAAGTAAGCGAACTTCTACTAGCCGCACAGGAACAACAAATGATTCCGTTTGAGAATTTGATTGAGCGCTTAAATCTGCCTAGAGATATGAGCCGTAATCCACTATTTGATACGATGTTCAGCTACCAAAATAAGCAGCAGCAGTTACCCGTGGCGACGGAGTTGGAATTGGAGCCTTATTAGTATTCTTTTCCAATCTCCAAGTTCGATCTCTCACTGAATATACTAGATACTTCTGAAGAAATGATTTTGGAACTTGAATATAGTAAAGAGCTTTTTGAAGCAGAAACCATTCAACGTTATCTAGGTTATTATGTCCGCATATTGGAAGCATGTACTGGTGATCTGGATCAGAAACTGGGAGAAATCGAAATCTTATCTAAGGTAGAAAAGGCAAAGCTCCTATATAAAAATCATCAACTTCTTCCTATAGATGAATTGGATTTCTATACGTTGTTTGAACAAACGGTTTATCGAAATAGTGAACGGCCAGCCTTGTTCTATGGAGGTCAGCAGCTTTCTTACGCCGAGCTGGAACGAAGGGTATCCATTCTCGCGTCTGAATTACATGGGAAAGGAGTACGTGTTGGTAGTAGGGTCGGTATTTTATTGGAACGTTCAATGGAAGGTATCATTTCTATTCTGGCTGCTCTGAAGACTGGGGCTGCGTACATTCCTATTGACCCTAGTTATCCTGCAGAGCGGATTCGGTACATGCTCGAGAATAGTAATGCGAAATGGATCATCTGTCATGGACATCCCGAGCAGGATCTACCGACTTCAATACGTACCATTGCTATTGAGAGAATGGATTGGTCCACCGTCCCAACACCATTTGAAAAGCCGCGAATCGACGGAAACAGCCTAATGTACATCATCTATACTTCAGGTTCTACCGGCAGGCCCAAAGGAGTAATGATTGGACACCGTCAATTCGTTAACATGTGCAGCATATGGAAGGAAGAATACCAACTCCACGAATCGGGTTTTAGCCTTCTTCAGCTTGCAAGTATATCCTTTGATGTGTTTACTGGCGATATGGGAAGAACCTTACTACACGGAGGCAAACTTGTCATTAGCACAGAAGAAGAAAAATACGATTTTCATCGCTTGCATCGCCTATTGGTTGACCATAAGGTCACGTTGTTTGAATCCACTGCAGCGTTAATCGTACCCTTTATGAAATTTATATACGAACTAGAGATGGCCATTCCGCATCTAAAGCTGCTTATTATCGGCTCCGACGTATGTAAAGTCCAAGATTTCAAGCAGCTTCATGACAGGTTCGGTAACAATTTCCGAATCGTGAACAGCTATGGTGTGACTGAAGCAGCGGTAGACTCAAGTTACTATGAATGGACACCGGGTACACAATTCCCAGAAACGACTGTACCTATTGGAAAACCTTTACCTAATGTCTATTTCTATGTCTTAGACCGTCTTGGAAAGCTTGTCCCAACCGGTGTAGCCGGAGAGCTTTACATCGGAGGTGTCGGCGTAGGGTTAGGGTATTGTGGCCAGCCCAAGTTAACGAAAGAACGCTTCCTGCCTGACCCATTTAATAGCGGAGAGAAGGTTTACCGTACGGGGGATATGGCCAGATGGCTAAAAGACGGAAACATTGAATTTTTAGGCCGCGAAGATGAACAGGTTAAAATACGAGGGCTGCGCATTGAAACCGGAGAGGTTGAAAGCGTGCTGCGCCGACATCCTTTGATCGAAGAAGTCGTCGTCGTCGTTCGTAAAGAAGAAAGTAGGGACGCGCTTTTATACGCTTATTTTACGTCCGAAACAGAATTGGATTATCGTGAACTACAGCTCCTTTTGGCGGCTTCCTTACCGGATTTCATGATTCCAACTAGATGGATGCGGCTTGAGACCTTACCAATTAGCCATAACGGGAAAATTGACATTAAAGCGTTACCGCTGCCTCAAGTACCAGCATCTTATTTAGGGAACCGTCCAAATCTGCCATCTACGGACCTCGAAAAAAAGCTAGCCTCCATTTGGATGACTGTGCTTGATTGCAGTGAAGTAGGAGTGGATGACAACTTTTTCGATCTAGGAGGAAATTCAATGTCCATCCTGGAGATGAATACTAAAATCCGAAAGAAATTATCGCTTGATTTTAATGTGGCCACATTGTTTAGATATCCAACGATTCGCACCTTCATCGCTCAGTTAAATACGGGACCGTCTTCGGTTCAAACTGAGATAAACGCGATGGAACAGAAAAAGGAGGAGTCCATACGTATTAAGGATGCAAATGAACGAAAAAAAGAAATGCTGAATCGAAGACGAAACCGATAACGGGCAAAGAAGTGGAGGACGAGAAAATGGTGCCTACAGGTACACGTTTAATCTCTGTGCAGGATTCTGCACAGAGAGAAATTCTAAGCAATCTTGCTGCTCTATATCTTCATGATTTGTCCGCATACACGCGTGAACTAGAACCGAATGATCAAGGATTATTTGAATATGAAGGGCTTCATTTATACGAAGAAGACGAACGCCTACACGCTTTTTTAATCATGCATGATTCCAGAATCGCTGGATTCGTCCTGCTTAATGAACCTCCTTACACATCAGAGGATGTAAATTATTGTGTGAATGAACTATTTATATTGAATCCCTTCAGAAACAAAGGAATCGGGCAGGCGGCCGTACGTCTTGTCTTTGAACAATTTCCTGGAAAGTATCTTGTGTTTCAGTTAGCCGAAAATCAACGTGCGATCTCTTTTTGGAGAAAGGTCTACGAAAAATACAGCATACATCATACTGAAGTTGAAGAGTTATATGACGGAGATTTGTGTGTCTTTCAACGTTTTGCAATAGGTAAGACGTAGCATACAAAGGAGAGATTGAAAACATGGAAAGTAGTCAATATAACGGATTAGAAGTTGCAATTATAGGTATGTCTGGTAGATTTCCGGGAGCTTCAGATCTGAAGCAGTTTTGGCACAATTTAAAAAATGGTGTTGAATCGCTCACCCGTTTTACGGATGAGCAGCTGAAAAGGGACGGTGTGCCTGATGATCTGCTGAGGCATCCGAGTTACGTCAACGCTAAAGGACTGCTTACCGATTATGATCATTTTGATGCATCGTTTTTCAATTACGTCCCTACAGATGCTGAATTACTTGATCCTCAAATTCGTCTTTTCCATGAGTGTGCCTGGGAGGCATTAGAAGAGGGAGGGTACGCACATTCAGATGCGGATCGATCTATAGGCGTATACGCGGGAGCTTCTTCCAACTTACTGTGGGAGGCAACAGCTTCCCTTGCAGAAAGTGCTCCGGAATCCAAATTATTTGCAGACAGCCAGCTGACGGATAAAGATTTTATATCTACTCGGGTATCATATGCGCTTAATTTGAAAGGACCAAGCTTAACTGTGTATACAGCCTGCTCTACATCATTAGTGACCATTCATATGGCTTGCCAGGCACTGCTAAGCGGGGAATGTCGCATGGCTCTAGCTGGTGGGGTAACGATTTCACTTCCCCAAGAGGGTGGATATTTGTATCAGGAAGGGATGATTCTCTCTCCGGATGGTTATTGCCGAGCTTTTGACCAAGACGCTTCTGGAACAGTAGGGGGAAGTGGTGCAGGAGTCGTACTGCTGAAAAGGCTAGAAGATGCCCTGGAAGATGGAGATCCGATTCATGCTGTGATAAAAGGATCTGCCATTAACAACGACGGTTCTGCTAAATCTGCTTTTAGTGCTCCTAGCATTGAGGAACAGAGTCGAGTGATCCGCACCGCTATGCTCGCAGGTGAGGTTGACGCCTGCAGCATCAGTTATGTAGAAGCTCATGGAACAGGTACTTACATCGGGGATCCGGTTGAACTAGAAGGTCTTCGGCTAGCTTTCGAAGGAGCAATGCCTGCTTCTTGCGGTATCGGTTCCGTTAAATCCAATATTGGACATTTGGATTGTGCTGCTGGCGTGGCAGGGTTAATCAAAACTGTACTTGCTCTCAAGTATAAGACACTACCACCAACACTGCATGTTACCAATCCGAATCCACAATTTGATTGGAAAGGAAGTCCATTCTACGTCAATACAAAAACCAGGCCATGGAAATCTAGTAATGGGTCGCCGCTGCGAGCGGGAATAAGTTCATTCGGCATTGGCGGTACGAACGCGCACCTTATATTAGAAGAGGCACCCAAAGATCTCGAACAAGATGATTTAAATACAACAGACGCTTCACAACTGTCCATAAGTGGTTATGAACAGAGTTCTTTCTTTTTTCCTCTTTCAGCCAAAACACCGGAAGCACTGCACCAAACGTCATACAGGCTAGCTCGTTTTTTGCAAGAGCATCCATACATTGATCTGAAAGATATTGCTTATACGCTGGTTCATGCAAGAGAAGCGTGGATGCATCGGGCTGGTATCATTTGCTCATCCCGGCTGGAAGCTTTAGAACTGCTTCATGAACTAGCATCTGGAGAGTTAAAGGCTTCGACGGATCAGGCTGCTAACCATATATGGGGTGAGGTAAGAGACAACTGGCTTTCAGGAGCCAGTATTAAAAGAGATTATGGTTATCTTTTCACTGGAAAAACATTACATATTCCAACATATCCTTTCCAGCGAACACAATTCAATCGGCAGCTTGAGGTCTACAAGGAACTAACAAGGAATGGAACAGGTTTAGTGGATAAGTCTGGCAGCCATTCAGATGGATTAGTTCCATCCGTAGTGAAGCAAGAAATACAAAAATCATCCGACTTGTCCACTTGGATATATATACCGAGCTGGTCGAGAACATTTAAACTTGCTGATGTATTGGATAAAGAAACCGAAGAGAATCTGAAGGAAAACCTGTGGATCGTCATGCCTGATTCTTATGGTATTGCGAAACATCTTACAGCTTTACTTGAGGAACATAAAGCTGAAGTGCTGTATGTAGATCATGATCTAGACTTGAAAATCATTGAGAATAATAACAAACCGCTAAAAGTCATTTATTTGCAAGCTGTTCATCAGCAGGAAGCCGATCTTACGCAGAAGCAGTTCAAGTCATTACAGAAGCAAGGTTCATACCGATTCTTGGGATATATTCGCAAACTCATCGAATACGCTGGAGACCTTGAATTAGATATTATTTCAGTTACGAATGGTGTTCAACTTGTAACAGGTGCAGAGTCTATAAATCCTGGCCAATCGCCAATTCACGGACTTTCTTTAGTTGTTCAACAGGAACATCCAAATGTAACATGTACTGTAATTGATTTTGAAGAAACAGTGCCTAGTGAAGATACAGCGTTATATGCCTGTTCCGTACTGCAAGAAGCAGTGCGTTCTAAACATCATTTTGAACCGTTTATTGCTTTCCGTTATCGTTATCGCTGGATCGCACAGTATGTACCAGCCTCATTACCCGTTAAAAATAAAGAAACATATGGTGCATGGAAAGATAAAGTATGGTGCATCACAGGTGGTTTTGGCGGTATCGGTAGAGCAATGGCAGAACATTTCTCCATTCGACATGGGGTTAGGATTGTCCTAATAGGCAGAACCGCCATACCAGATCCATCAACATGGGATAGGACAGAGGAGGATGAGTTGAGTGTGCGAACAACCTCCCTGATACGGTGGGCACGCGGCTTGGAAGAACGTGGTGGACAGATCATGCTCGTAACTGCAGATGCTGCTAAAGAAACCGATCTTACAGCTGCTTTTCATCAGGTCCAGTTAAGATGGGGGGATATTCATGGTGTAATTCATGCCGCGGGATTGACTGGTGGCACAACATTTGAATTGACTTCCAGCTTGAACGAGACACAACTAGAAGAACAGTTCCATGCTAAAGTGTACGGAACTATCGAGCTTAAGCGAGTATTGGAAAAACATAATCCTGATTTTTGCGTGATGTTTTCATCGTTATCCGCTGTTCTAGGTGGCATCAGCTATGGAGCATATGCTGCAGGTAATCGCTTTCTTGATGCATACGTCAATTCAGTCTCTCATCACGGTGACAGTCGGTGGATCAGCATTGGCTGGGATGGCTGGAATATAAGTTCAGAAGTTAATGTGGACCAATCAAATGATGCTTACCTTATGGAACCTCATGAAGGAATTGAGGTGCTGGAACGCATATTGCAAAGCACTGAGACGGGTCATCTCATAGTCGCGACTGCAGACTTAATTCAACGAAGAAAACGCTGGGTGACTGCACTGAAGCCAGTAAAAAATGGAGCCTCATCAAAACGGTCCATACGGAAGCTTCCTCGTCCCCTATTGTCGGATTCTTACTGTGAGCCGGAAAATAAATTTCAACGTCAACTCGTCTCACTCTGGGAAGATTTCTTTGGTATTGAACCTATCGGGATTGACGACGATTTCTTTGAACTTGGCGGCGATTCTTTGAAAGGCGCAACCTTAATTACCGCCATGCAAAAAGAGCATGGTATACGTCTTCCTTTAAGCGAGCTTTTCGAGAATTCTACCATTCGAGGTCTCGATCGGGTACTCACCCATATAATTGTACCAAAGCAAGGTGAGTTAATTCATGGGAAACAAGAGACAACTTATCCTCTGTCACCTGCGCAGACTCGGATGTACTTCATGAGCCAGTTTCACGATAAAGATACCAATTACAACATTCCTTCAGCAGTTATCGTTGAAGGAACTTTAAACAAAACACAGGTAGAGTTAGCTCTGCGCAGATTGGTAGAGCGGCATCCTATGCTTCGGTCTAGCTTCCATATGGAGGGAACAGAGCCTGTTCAGAAAGTGCATCATGTGGACGAAGTTTCCATTATTCTTGATTACAGAGAAGCTGAGTTTGAGCTATCGACTGCTAATTTACATGAATTTATTCAACCTTTTGATTTACAATTACCATCACAATTTCGTGCATCTTTGATCCGATTTGATGCAGACCGCCATCTGTTATTCATGGACATGCACCATATTATTTCTGACGGCGTCTCCACGGGGATTTTAATCAGAGAGTTCATTCAACTCTATGATGGCAAAATATTGCCTCTTCCCACTCACCAATACAACGATTATGTGCACTATGTAAGATCTATTTCGTCTGAGGAGATGAAACAAAAGGAGCAGTACTGGCTAAATCAGTACCAAGGAGAGCTGCCTACACTGAATCTTCCGTTACAACCAGAGCAGGGTTGGATACGGAATGATGAAGGGGGCAAATTCCAGTTTATGTTGGATCGGGATATCGTACAAAAACTTAATGCTATGTCCCTTCAATATCGAGGCACACCGTTTATGACACTGTTAGCCATTTATTATGTTTTCTTGTCTAAGTACTGCAATCAAGAAGACATCGTCATTGGTACTGCATCTGCTGGAAGACAATATGAGCACGCGGATGATATTGTCGGTATGTTCGTCAATACACTGCCATTACGGAATTATCCAACTGGGGATAAACGATTTTTTGATTTCTTGAATGATATCAAATCTAACGTATTACAATCATTTGATCATCAAGAATATCCTTTTGAATTACTTGTTCAAAAGCTAGATTTAACACGCGATCTAGAAAAACAACCTCTTATTGAAACGATGTTTGTGTATCAAAACATTGATTTGCATGTCAAAGCCAATTCGTTAACTTTTACAGGTCTTGACGTACCGAATACAACTTCAAAATATGACCTGATGTTAGAAGCCAAAGAATTGAACGGTGAGATTATTTGTTTGTTCCACTATCGAGCTCAACGATTCTCTGCCGCTTATATGGAACAAATGAGCAATCACTTTATGCATCTCATCGATCAGTGTTTGACGGAACCTGAAAAGAAACTACAACATATGCGGTTAATGAAGCCGCAAGAAGAACGGCTTTTACTGGAATTTACGCACCCACTCCAATGTGAATCAGTGGATAAAGAATTAATCGAGTCTCGATTTGAGGCAATCGCCGAGCAATATCCAGAAAGACTTGCATTGCTTAACGGAGAAGAGTGTGTGTCTTATGATTCATTGAACAAGCAGGCAAATCGTTTGGCGCACACCCTTATTTCAAAACTGCCAGAAAACAAGGAATCTATAGTCGTCATCCTATTAGGACGTTCTAACCGCTGGCTTGTGCCATCCGTATTAGGCACCGTAAAGGCTGGAGCAGCCTATCTGCTCATTGAGCCGGATTTACCGCAAGAACGGATTGCATACATGATCAAGGATAGCGGCGCAGTTCTGGTCATAACTGTCCCTGAGCATGAAGATCGTCTTGTAGAGATAGATACAGAACAACTTATGCTGCAAGCAGAGACACTCTCTCAGCGCACGGATAATCTTCAGTTTGAATCTTCACCAGACCGACTGGCCTATGTCATGTACACGTCTGGTACGACGGGTACTCCTAAAGCGGTAATGATTGAAAATCGCAATATTGTCAGAATGGCTATGAAGGAGAACTACCGTCTATTTATCAGAGGAGAACGGGTGCTCCAAACTGCCTCTATCATGTTCGATGCGTTCACCTTGGAGTTATGGGGTACACTGGCAAACGGAGGAGCACTAATCGTATTACATGAACGTGTGATTCAGGATGTTCATTTGTTCGGTGAAGCGGTGTTGAAATATCAAATATCCGATTTGTTCCTGACAACCTCATTATTTAACTACTTAGTGCAGCAGCAGCCTTCTGCTTTTGCTCCACTACAGACTGTCGTTATTGGCGGTGAAGCAGCGTCAGCATATCATGCGGATTTGTTGTATCAGGCATGTCCAAATACGATACTGATCAACGGATACGGCCCAACTGAAAACACAACATTCTCCACTTATTATCAAGTGGAACCCGGTCATACTGGCACTGTACCTATAGGTGTTCCGTTTTTCAGATCCCAAGCCTACGTTGTGGACCCAAAACAGATCGATCAGCTTCAGCCTCTTGGTGTCGAAGGTGAGTTATGTGTGGCTGGAGAAGGCATGGGTCGAGGCTATTTAAATAGACCAGATTTGACAGATCTCAAATTTGTTCTGAATCCATATGCTCCAGGCCAGCTCATGTACCGCACAGGAGACTACGCAAAATGGCAGCCAGATGGAACACTGCAGTTCATCGGACGAATCGACGATCAGGTGAAAGTCAGGGGTTATCGTGTGGAGCTTGAAGAGATACACGCTTGCTTGCTAGAGCATCCTTATATTACAGGTGCAGCAGTAATTCCCGTTGAGAAAGAAGGAGAGCGCGGCAAGGAGATCAGCGCATATTTTACATCTGAGATCAAAGGGCTTGAGCGTGAAGAAGTGCGTAAATTTATTGGTGCTAGACTTCCGCGTTATATGGTTCCTACGTTCATCACTCAGCTCGATTCATTACCGCTAACACCAAATGGCAAGCTAAACAAACGGGCTTTACCAGATCCATGGTCAGATGTGCTGGAAAGTGATTCATATCTCCTTGGCCCATCAAGCGATATGGAAAGGCGTTTAGCCCCCATTTTTGAGGAAGTGTTAGAAATAGATGCTGCCGGAAGGAACAGTAATTTTTTTGACTTAGGAGGTCATTCTCTCAAAGCCATGCAGCTCGTAAGCCGTATTCGGTCAGAGTGGGGCATTGAACTGACACTAAAAGATGTGTTTCGACATCCAGTTATGGCTGAACTGGCATCTATCCTCGAAGATAAAGTTCTGAGCGATAAGGAGCAGGGGGAAGTTAAACTCGACAAGATTATTCCTCTTTCTAAACAGACAGCAGATTTTCCACTTTCATCTGCTCAACAAAGATTGTTCATTCTCGAACAGTTTCAGGATATTGGAACGAGTTATAACATGCCATTTGTTTTTCAGCTGGAAGGTAAACTGGATGAGGATCGTGTACAGAACGTTTATAAAGCGATGTTTACTCGGCACCCCATGCTCCGAGCATCTTTTCATATGACAGCAGACGGAAGACCTGTACAAAATATCGTTCCAATAGAAAATATTAACACTGAAATTGAACGCTGTACCTGTGCACTCTCGGATGAAAAAAAGCTGAGAGAAATAATCGGAAGATTTATTCGGCCATTCGTACTAGAATCTCCACCATTAGTACGTGCAGGGATCGTTCAACTGCTTCCAGACTTGCATCTACTTCTTCTAGATATGCATCATCTGATTTCAGACGGAGTATCCATGAACATTTGGGCCAGAGAGTTCATGCGGCTATACGATGGGACCAATCTGACCGAAACTCAAATGATTCGACTGCAGTATACGGACTACGCAGTCTGGCAGCAGCAGCAGCTGCATTCAGGTGCGTTTGATTCTCATAAGAAGTACTGGCTTGAGCAGCTCGGAGGCACGCTGCCTGTCCTTGATTTACCTACGGATTATTCTCGCCCAATCCTGCGCGATTATGCCGGAAGTCAGCTTCGTTTTGCCCTAGGACCCGTACTGACTGACAAAATGCGAGCGTTCAGCAAAGAACACGGTATTACCTTATATATGTTAACCCTGGCTGCATATGGACTACTGCTGCATAGATATTCAGGTCAGGACGACCTTATTATAGGTACACCTGTTGCAGGAAGAACACATGAGGAGATGCTTGAAGTTATTGGGATGTTCGTTAATACACTGGCAATAAGGTCTCGTCTACACGGGAAACTGACTGTATCTGAATATTTGGAAGAAATAGAAAAGACAGCATTGCAGGCATACGAACACGCTGCGTATCCATTTGAGGAACTCGTTAACGCCCTTAACGTCACCCGGGATACGAGCCGAAATCCTATATTTGATACGATGTTCTCACTGCAGAACATTAGCTCCAACACAATTAGGATTCCAGGTCTGGATTGCAAACCGTATGATTTTGACTCCGGTCAGTCGGGATTTGATCTGTCGTTCCAGTTGTATGAACAAGAGGAGGATCTGGATGTATTTGTTGAATACAGTACTCGTCTTTTTAAAGAAAGCACCATCCAGCTGTTAGGAGAACATTTCACCAGTCTTCTGGAGTGGATCATTCTTCATCCTTCTGCAGAACTCGCTAATGCAGACATGCTGACAAACGAAAAAAAGCAAACCATTCTCAAAGAGTTTAATCCGCAAGTATACGAAATTGAAAATCTTTCTTTCACCTTATCTCATCTTGTGGAGGCTCAGGCTAAAATCTCACCAGAATCGGCTGCTGTTCAGAGCGAAAACGAGCTGCTCACCTATGGCGAGTTAATAGAAAGATCTGGGCTGCTCTCCAGTTATCTCAAAGATTTACGTGTGGCGAAAGGTGACACGGTAGGCATTCTCATGTCTAACAGTGCTGCGATGATTATTTCTTTACTTGCCATTCAGCGCATAGGTGCAGTCTGCATGCCGCTTGATCCTGATTATCCGGAGAAGCGGATCGCATACATGCTGGAAGACGCCGAAGCTGCTCTATTAATTACTAATGAAGAATGTGACATTCCAGCGTTATGGGAAGGACAAACACTCATTCTTAATCATGCACCAGAAGTGGACAAGAAAAGTAACCACTCACGGGCAAGGTATGCAAATTTAGCAAAAAGAGTACAAGCTGCCGGATCTATTCCTCCGGACTGCAGCAAGCCAGATGATATCGTATATAGACTGTATACTTCAGGGACAACTGGTCAGCCCAAAGGGGTTTTGCTTAAACAAAGCCATGTTGTTCATTATATAAGAAGATTTTGCGAAAGCTTTAGCATCGTTCCTGGTGATCGGGTATTACACCACTCTTCCGTATCTTTTGATACGTCTATGGAAGAGATTTATCCTGCGTTAGTCACAGGAGCATCTGTGCATATCGCGGGTAAGGCGGTCGCTCGCCATGTAGAAAGCTTAATTTCATTTGTTGCTGAGCGGGCTATTACCGTCATTTCCGCTTCTCCCGTCATGCTCAGTGAATTGGATCGGCACTTGAAGGAACATCAAGTTCGATTATTCATCTCTGGAGGAGACGTACTTAAGAAACAGCACATTAGTAGGTTGATGCAAAAAGCTGAAGTCTACAATTCATACGGTCCAACAGAAACAACAGTATGTGCTGCATACCACCATTGTAAAGAGATGGATGACGAAGTCATACCTATCGGTAAGCCTATTCCAGGTTACCGAATATATATTTTGAACCCGTTTGGCCAGCTCCAACCCCCGGGAATTCCAGGAGAGTTATTCATTGCCGGTGCGGGAGTTTCACTAGGGTATGCGGGTAAAGAAACACTAACGGCAGAAAAATTCATTCCAGACCCATTCGAAGGCGGGTGGATGTATCGCACAGGAGATTTGGCGAAGTGGGATGAAATGGGCACATTACATTTTATTGGACGCGTGGATCAACAAGTGAAAATCCGTGGATATCGCGTGGAATTACAGGAAATTGAAACTGCTTTGCTTCAGATTTCAGGTGTACGAGAAGCAGTGGTGTTGGTAAGAAGTGATGAGCGCCATTTTCAGCGGTTACAAGCTTTCTTAGTAACAGATCAAATAGTACCTGGATCAAATATCCGCGAACAATTATTACAAGCATTGCCTGAATATATGATTCCACATCAATTCACTCAACTGGATCATGTTCCACTGACGCAAAATGGCAAAGTGGATCGCCGAAAACTTGAGCAAGAGTTCGCGCTCTTAGAAAATGAAGCCTTAATAGAAGAGCCAGCGAGAACAGCTACAGAGACGGAACTTCAGATTATGCAGATGTGGCAAGAAGTGCTTGAAAGCTCTGAGCTTAGTATCTATGACAACTTCTTTGAAAAAGGTGGTCATTCTCTTCGGGCTACAAGTCTTGCAGTCAAAATTCGGCATGCATTTGGGCTTGATTTTAACATACAGCATGTATTCCAATACCAAACAATTGCTGAAATGTCTTCTTTTCTTGAAACGAATCTAGATACTGCTCAACTAGAAAATATCTCAACTGCACCTCTATCGGATCATTACCCTATTTCTTCTGCGCAAAAGCGAATGCTTCTGCTAAGTGCTGCGGAAGGCAGCAGCATAAGTTACAACATGCCTTTGGTAATGGATGTGTCAGGACCGCTGGATGCCAACCGATGCCGTGAAGCTTTCGAAATCATGGTTCGGAGGCATGACATATTACGGACATCGTTCCATTTTGCTGATGGCGTTCCTGTCCAAGTAATCCATAATCAAACTCCAGTCCATTGGAATGAGTTATGGATATCCGAAGAAATGATCGATCCAGAGATTCAGAAACAAATTCAGCCTTTTAGACTGGATGAACCATCCCAGCTTAAGCTGTGTCTATTTCATATCGAGACAGACCGTGCCATTTTACTTTTTGATATCCATCACATTATTTCTGATGGTGTATCCATTGCTATCTTCATAGAGGAATTCATGGAGTTGTACAGAGGGAATTCACTTCCAGCTGTTCAACTACAGTACAAGGACTTCGCGACATGGCAGCACAAAATGCTTAGCGGAAGTCAGTTAGATCGGCAAAAAGAATACTGGATCAACCAGTTTGACATTGGAGTGCCAGTACTCCAGCTTCCCTACGATTACGCGCGTCCGAAACTGCAAAGTTTTGAAGGCCGTTCTCTATCATTTGCTGTCGATTCCAAGCTGACAGAGCAATTAAAAGAGCTTGCGTTTAATACGGAATCCACCATGTATATGGTCTTGCTCGCAGCATATTACGTTTTACTGTACCGTTATTCTGGCCAGCGAGACATCGTAATAGGCTGCCCTATTGCCGGAAGGCAGCACGAGCAGCTTGAGGACATGCTTGGTATGTTCGTTAACACACTTCCGCTGCGCATACAGTTGGAGGGAGACGTATCGTTTAATGAACTGCTTAAAAATGTTCGGACGCGAACTTTGGAGGCCTATTCCAATCAAGACTACCCGTTCGATGAACTCGTAGATCAATTAGATTACCGCCGGGATTTAAGCCGTAACCCATTGTTTGATACGGTCTTGGTTATGCAGAACATGAAGGAACCTTCATCAATCATTTCAGACCTAGTGTTCAAACCAAGGGATTTTGAAAGGAACAGTACGATGTTTGATATCCGTTTTGAAGTAACGGAAAGTGCCGATGGGCTGCAGTGCACGATGGACTATTGCACCAGTTTGTTCAAGGAAGAAACCATTCGCAGGTTCAGCAGCAACTACTTGCACATATTAAAAGGGTTTGTTCATGATCCATCGTTAAGGCTTGACGAAATCGAACTAGAACATGGCTATACCGTTCGAGAACAGCAGGACTGGCTGGAGAGTATTTCTTTTGATTTCTAACCCATAGGAAACAGGAGAGGGGCAAGTGAATGAATACGCTCGAAAAACACGTACTTTTATCTGATGCAAGGCTGGAAAAGGAAAAGCGATTCTGGCTTGAACAATTTTCTGATTTTACAGAAATGACACGGCTCTCCTTTCAGTCATCCGTTCCACAGAAAGAAGTTGTAGTAAAGCGTTTTTCCTTAAATTCAAAACTTACACAACGTCTCCAGACGGTGAGTAGAGGCTCTGAACATGCCATGTTTATATTGCTGCTCTCAGGGATCAGCTGCCTTTTGCATAGATATACAGGGAAGACCGATGTTACTTTCGGAGTTCCCATCATAGCTAACCCGGATGAGGAGCGAGCTTCGCTAAATACGTTGATGCTCATTCGGGCCAAGCACCAGTCTGGAGAAAATGGGCGACAACTCATTGCACAGATGAAACAATGCATAGTAGATGCGGATCGTCATTCCAATTTTCCTTTTTCCCTTTTGCTCGATATGCTTGGTGTTGATCAAAAAGAAGGCCCTCACTGCAGCATCATCGCAACCATGAAAGGAACGTATGATCCATCGATTGTGGAAGATATTCATTATGATTGCCGTTTCGAGTTCGAGCGTTCTAATGACGAGATAGTTTTACAGTTAAGTTATGCGAGGTCGTCTTATGCCGATTGGTTTATCAGCCAGTTGTTCATTCATTTTGAACGGATATTAGACCAACTGCTCTTTCATCCAGACCAACTGTTGGAATCGTACGAAATACTTGATGAAAACGAGTTGAGTTTACTCGTACCCGCAATAAGTCAGGAAGAGGATCTCAATCTAGTTTCAACAATTCCAACATTATTCGTAAAACAAGTGGAACAGCATCCGGACAAAGTCGCCATTCGATCGGATACCGGGAAGTACACCTACAAGGAATTAGATGACATGGCTAATCGCGTTGCTGTTTATCTAATACAGGAACGCGGTTTACAGCCTGGAGGGCATGTTGGAATTATGATGCATAATTCCGTCTATTCAGTCCTCAGCATCCTTGGCGTTCTCAAAGCAGGTGGAGCTTATGTTCCATTGGATCCTGAACTGCCCCTTGTACGACTAAAAACGATGATGACCGATGCCTGTATTGATACGGTCTTGTCCCTTAAAACTTATCTCAAACAGCTCAATCGCCTGCAATGGGAAGTGTCATTGTTTAAGGCATATCTTTGCCTCGATACAGATCAACTAGATCATGCTGAAGAGTTAGAAAGTGAGTTTATGGATCAGGCTGTATGGAACTTTGTAGCAGACCAGGCTGGTGATGATATTGCTGGCGGTGCATGGGTAAACAGTTATACGCGTCAGGATTTGTCGCGGACAGAAATGGATGAGTACGCGAACAACATCAAGCAAAAGCTGTTACCTTTCATAAACAAAGACACTCGTGTCCTCGAGATTGGTTGTGCATCTGGGATCAGTATGTTTACGCTCGCTCCTCATGTTGGATTTTATTATGGAACGGATCTATCCCAAAGCATGATTGATTTTTGTCAGAAGAGAGTCGAACGAGAAGGCTTTGAACACATTCGATTACGAAGTCTCCCTGCTGATCAGATAGAAACACTTGACGAAGCGCCTTTTGACATTATTGTTCTGAACAGCGTCGTTCAAATTTTTAAAGGGCACCATTATTTGCGGAAGGTACTTCGTTCCGCTCTGAATATGCTCTCAGCAGAAGGCAAAATATTTATCGGCGACGTTATGGACCTTGATAGCAAAGAAGCTTTTTTAGAGGACTTACGGCAATTTGCTCTAACACATCCGGAAGCGAACACCAAAATGGAATTTGATAATGAGTTATTTTTGTCTAGGGAATTTTTCGAGGATATTCATGCGACATATGAGGAGATCACCAGCGTTCGTTTCTCAGATAAGGTGTATACGATTCCTAACGAACTCACCTTGTTTAGGTATGATGTGATCCTTGAAAAAAATGGGCCTTCATTATCCAGCAGACCTAGCAAGTGGAAGCATCAGCATGATCTGAAATGGATCAAAGAACTGCCTGATTCCGCTCCTCAAGTCGATTTTTCGGCAAGCAGCGCTGCATATATTCTTTATACTTCAGGGTCAACAGGAACACCTAAAGGAGTCGTAGTCGAACATCATAATGTGGTTCGTTTACTAAAGACAGCGGCCTCGCTGTTTTCATACAACCATCGTGATGTTTGGTCTATGTTCCATTCCATATCATTCGACTTTTCGGTTTGGGAAATGTTTGGTGCACTGCTCTATGGAGGCGAACTTGTCATTGTACCTCGGGAACTGTCAGCGGACACTCGTCGTTTTGTACCATTTGTGAAAGAGAATCAGGTTACGATGCTGAGCCAGACGCCATCAGCGTTTTATCAATTTGCCCGTGAAGCCGTGCAGAACAATATTCAATTACCATCACTTCAAACGATTGTGTTCGGCGGAGAAGCACTACAACCGACCATGCTTCGTGAATGGAATGTACATTATCCGCAAGTTCAGTTAATCAACATGTATGGCATTACAGAAACAACCGTTCACGTTACTTATAAAGAAATTACTTCTGAGGATATTCATCGTAATGTATCCGATATTGGCAGGGCGCTACCATCCTATCAGGTGTACGTTCTTGATCCATCACAGCGGGTCGTCCCAGCTGGGGTGCCAGGTGAAATGTATGTAGGTGGAAGTGGTGTTGCACGACAATATTTAAATTTGAAGGACTTAACGGAGCAGCGATTCACTTCCATTCCGATGCAGCCTGGTAAAAAAGTGTATCGAACGGGTGATTTGGCACGCTGGAATACAGACGGCACGCTCGAGTATATGGGCAGAATCGACGAACAGGTCAAAATTAGGGGATATCGGTTGGAATCAGGAGAAATTACCGCTGCTCTTTTACAGCATGCAAATGTCGATCAGGCGATTGTCCAAGTGATCGAATCAAAGGACGATAGTAAAGAACTTTGTGTGTACTATACCGTTTCCGGTGTAGTGGGCCCTAAAGAGATCAAAGAATGGCTCTCAAAGAAGCTGCCTAAATTTATGATTCCTACTTTTGTCGTTCAAGTGGACAGCATACCTCTTACTCCAAACGGAAAAGTAGATCGAAGAAAACTTCCTGATCCCCGTTTAGACCTGCACCGGGAACAAACATTCCAGCAGCCAATGGGTGATCTTGAGGAAAGTCTGGCTAGCATTTTTGAGGACATCCTTGGCGTATCACGAATAGGGAAATATGACAGTTTTTTTGAGTTAGGTGGTCATTCGCTCAAGGCAACACGTTTAGTATCTCGCGTATACAAGGAGTTAGCTTATGAATTGAATCTCAGGGATATTTTCCGTTTCCCTTCCATTCATGAACTTGCAGTGCATTTGGCTGGGCTGCGTTCCATTCGTGCATTTGAAGGCATTCATCCGGCTGAACCCAGAGAACATTACCCGCTGACCTCAGCGCAAAAAAGGTTGTACATTTTGGAGCAGTTTAGTGACATCGGTACGAGTTATAATATGCCGCTCATCCTTGAGGCAGCGGGGAAGCTTGATGTAGATCGCGTACGGGCATGCTGCTTGCAGTTACTACAACGACATGTTAGCTTACGTACCGCCTTTACCATGATCGAAGATTCTCCTGCTCAAATTGTGTTCGAGTTAAATGAACTGACTCCAGACATCCGTTACATTGAACTGGAGGATGTAAGCAAAATGTCTTTGCAAGAACACATTCACGAATTCGTACGTCCTTTTAATTTGAGCAAGCCACCATTAATGCGGCTTGAAATCATCCGTCTGAACCATGATAAATACATGTTCATGCTGGATATGCATCATCTGATTTCAGATGGTACTTCGCTGTACTTGTGGATTAACGAGTTTATGGCTTTATACCGCGGAGAACAGCTTAATCCTCTCCATATCCAGTTCACCGATTATGCTATCTGGCAGCAAGAACAGGGAGAGGATTTACGCGAAAAGCAAAAGAACTATTGGCATAGCCAGCTTGCCGGGGAGTTACCTGTACTTCAGCTCCCATACGACCAAGAACGACCGGCAATCCAAGATTTTAGAGGAGATCAACTAACGATACACCTCAGCAGCAATCTTACTCAAAAATTGCATGAAACTTGCCTTCAGAGAGGCGTAACAATGTACATGATGCTGATGGCAGCCTACCAAATCATGCTGCATAAATACACGGGACAAGAAGACATCATTGTGGGTACGCCGGCAGCAGGTAGAGGACATGTGGATTTGGAACCGATCATTGGCATGTTTGTTAATACCCTGGCTATACGAAGTTTCCCGCGTTCTGATTTGACTTTTGATTCATTTTTGAACGAAGTCAAAAGTGTCTGCCTGGGAGCCTTTGAACATGAAGATTATCCATTGGAACAATTGGTTCAGGATCTTAAAGTTCAGCGTGATTCCAGCCGGAATCCATTGTTTGATACAATGCTCGCTTTTCAAAATATGGAAAAGGTTACTTTTCGCATGGATAGCCTGGAGATTACAGCTTGTGATTACGAATGGACCTCATCCAAGTTCGACTTGCTCCTTCAAGCTGAAGAAGATGCGGAAAGACTTGTGCTGACATTCGAGTACGCGACTTCCTTGTTTCACAAGGCCACCGTGGAGCGTTTTGGTTCGAGCCTCGTGCGTGTTCTTGAGGAAGTCGTCACCCATCCGGAATTGAAGATTAGAGATATCAGTGTTCTAACTGCACAGGAGATACAAGTAATAGATAGGCAGCTTTCTGGCGAAGACAGAAAAGGCGGACAAGTGAACACGATCTACAGTGCCTTTAGAGAACAGGTACTGCGCACTCCGGACCGAATTGCGATCGTAGAGGAAGAGGTATTTCTTAGCTACCAAGAACTTAGCCAGCGTGTCAATCGACTTGCTAGCGTTATTCGCAAGAAGGGAGTTGGTCATGGATCTGCTGTAGCGATCTGTGGGGAGCGTTCTATTTCATACATTACGGGTGTACTTGCAATCATAAAAGCCGGAGCTGCTTTTGTTCCTATCGATTCAACACTGCCACCAGATCGGATGTTGTACATGCTCCAAGATTCAGACGCAAAGCTTGTAATAGATTGTTCAGGTGCACTCTCGGATATTTCCGAAGTTCCTTTACTTTCTTTAGAGATAAACGATGACGAAGAGTATAACATCGGTTTAGAACCCACCGTCAAACCTGAAGATCCGTTATACATTGTCTACACTTCAGGAACGACAGGTGCACCAAAAGGTGTTCAGTTGGCTCACAGTAATCTGATGAACCTTGTCTTGCATCACCAGCAGCAATCCACAATTCAAATGGATGGCAGAGTGCTTCACGCATCGTCTATTGGATTTGATGTCTGTTATCAGGAAATGTTTGTAACACTTCTTAGCGGCGGGGAACTTGTGATCGCACCGGAACAGGTCAAAACAACACCTGACCTGTTGTTAAAATTTATCCGGAAGCATGAAGTCAAAACATTATTTTTACCGACAGCATATTTCAACTTCCTCGCTGGGGAAGCAGATATGGTTAACGACCTACTGGGGGGAACACTTCAGCACATTGTAGTCGCTGGTGAAGCGCTGGTATTATCAGCCCCGTTCAGATCAGCCTATCAGCAAAGCAAAGTTATATTACACAATCACTATGGCCCATCTGAAACTCATGTAGTAACAACTATTGCCCTCGGCAAAGATGAGGGGTTGCAAGAACGACCGACCATTGGAAAGCCGATTAACAATGTACGTTGTTACATTTTAGATCAACAGAAGCAATTCGTTCCAATTGGTGTCGCAGGAGAATTATACATTTCGGGAGCATCTGTCGGACAAGGGTACGTCAATCAGCCAGAGCTGACTGTGCAGCAGTTCACACAAGATCTTTATCAAGATGGGGTGGTAATGTATCGAACAGGAGATCTTGCCAAATTATTACCTACTGGAGAGATTCAACTGATTGGCAGGACAGATCATCAGGTTAAAATTAGAGGCTATCGGATAGAGCCAGGAGAGATTACTGCATCTTTGCTTCAGCAAGAAGGAATTCGTCAAGCAGCAGCAATCGTAAAAACCGATCCACATGGAGGTAAGGAACTGCTTGCTTTCTACGTGGCAGAAAAGGAGATTGAGCATTCGGATGTATCGTTGTTTCTTGCTAAGCGTTTACCTTCGTACATGATGCCTGCTCATTTGATCCGGCTTGAAACCATTCCGCTTACCCGAAACGGAAAAGTGGACTATAAGGCATTGTCAGCCGCTTCTGCTCCTACTTTGATAAGCGAGTCATATGAAGCACCAACGATGGAGATTGAACTGAAAATAAGCGAATTGTTTAAACATGCTCTTGGCAAAAATCATCTCGGAAGACATTCGGATTTCTTTGCCGAGGGTGGTCATTCATTGAAAGCAATGAAATTAGTAGCAGACATTCGTAAACAATTGAGCGTAGAGATAACCCTGAAGGATATTTTCCTATATCCGACAGTGCAATTACTTGCAAATTACGTCAGTGGATTGGATGGAGCTGAAGCAGCCGCGTCTATTGTTAAGACAGATCGTCTCCATGGATACCCGCTAACTTCTGCTCAAAAAAGACTCTACATTCTCGATCAATATGAAGGAATTAGCACGACGTACCACTTGTCTTCTTCGCTGCTTGTAGAAGGTAAGCTTGATCTAGAACGAGTCCAATTCGTCTATCAGGCCCTCCTTAAGCGGCATGAAAGTTTACGTACTTCTTTCCATATGGAAGACGAAGAAACAATTCAAATCGTGAATGATGTCGAGGACATCGTTCTGTGGTACCGAGATGCAGAAGGAGTAGAGGAGGGCGTATTAAATGAATTAGTGAACTCCTTCATTTGTCCATTTGATCTTCATACGGCCCCGTTAATGAGACTCGGAGTTATTCGGCTGGATAAGGAAAAACATATTCTTCTTATGGATATGCATCATATTGTGTCAGATGGCACATCCATCGGCATTTTGATTGAAGAGTTTCTTGCACTTTATCGTGGAGAACAGCTTCCATCAGTACAGGTTACGTTTAAAGATTTTGCAGTTTGGCAAGAAGATCAGCTAAAGTCAGAACAAACGATTTCAAAAGAAACGTTTTGGACGAATCATCTATCAGGAGAGCTGCCGGTACTCCAATTACCTACAGACTTTCCAAGACCTATCCACCAAAAATTCGAAGGTGAGTTAACATATCTAGAATTGGATCAGGACTTATTACTAGAATTACGCAAGCTTACCCAAAAAACAAACTCGACTCTTTACATGATCATGCTTTCCGCCTTTTATATTCTGATGCACAAATATTCGGGTGATGAGGACATTATTGTCGGCGTTCCTGTAGCCGGTAGATCACATGCGGACGCGGCCCGCGTTGTTGGCATGTTGGTCAATACATTACCTGTCCGCACCCGCCCAGAACACAATAAAACATTCACAGCCTATTTGCATGAAGTGAAGCAGATTTTGTTAGATGCATTCGAACATCAGGATTACCCGCTAGAGCGTATGATGGAAAAATTGGAATTCGCTGCAGATCCAACTCGAAATCCATTGTTCTCTGTTACTTTCGACTTTCAAAACATGCATATGCCAGCAATGAACCTGGAGGGTATGAAAATTACTAGTTGGGATAGCAGCCACACTAGTTCTAAGTTTGATATATCTGTGTCTGTTTCCGAACAAGAACATGGCGTTCGATGCTTAGTTGAGTATGCAACTTCTCTCTTTAGTCGAGAAACCGTCGATCGGATGATGGCGCATTACCGTGAAATATTGCTTTCTATTATTCATTCGGAAGATACTCTGATTGGGAAATTGGGAAGCATGCCGCTGAACGAAAGAGAGTTGATTTTGGATAATTTCAATCAAAGCAGTAAGGAAATCTACTCCGATGAATGGATACATGTCACCTTTGAACGCCTGGCTGATTGTCAGCCATCCGCTACAGCTATTGTTATGGGAGAAATGCATTTAAGTTATGGCGAATTAAATTCGCATGCGAATCAATTAGCTTATACCTTAATGGAGCAAGGTATTGGGCACAATCAAGTCGTTGCTGTATATATGGACTCTTCTATTAATACTGTTGTATCCATTATCGCCATTTTAAAAGCGGGAGCGGCCTATCTCCCTGTGGATCCAGAGTATCCTCTAGACAGAGTGCACTTTATTCTTGAGGACAGCGAGGCGAAAATGGTCATTACTGATGCTGATCATGCCAAAATGACAGGAAACGTACCTGCCATGATTTACGATTTTGCAGCGAATGTGGATCTATGGGAAATGAGAATCAACAATCCAAACGTTCTGCTTGAGCCAAGCCATCTCGCTTATGTCATCTATACTTCGGGTTCAACAGGAAAACCGAAGGGAGTGAAAATTCCTCACCGAGGACTGTGCAGCTTATCTGAGTTGTGTACTGACAACCTTGAAATTAGACCATCAGATAAGGTATCGCAGATAGCGAGCATTGCTTTTGATATGGCTGCATTCGAAATAATTGCCGCTTTGTCTACCGGTGCCCAGTTACACCTTGTACCAAGAAAGGTTGCAGCGAATCCAGAGAAATTGACAGAATTACTAAACGAAAGCGGCATTTCCGTCATGTTTATGACGCCTTCACATCTGGCTTATTTAAATCCAGCTCATCTCCATTCCGTACGCCTCGCAGCCACTGGAGGAGAAGCTATTTCTAAACATGAATATGAACGCTGGCAGAAATTTGAATATGCTAATCTTTACGGACCTACGGAAGCAACAATTCTTGCGACGGCATGGAGGCCTGAGCCGGGAGGTCTCAACGGAATGCAGGTTCCAATTGGCAAACCGGTCGCAGGGAGAAAGATTTACATTCTTAATGAATCACTCGAATTACAGCCGATTGGTGTTGAAGGAGAATTATACATCGGTGGCGAGGGCATCGCGGCAGGTTATGTTGGACTAGAGGAAGTAAATAAGAAACACTTCATAGCCGATCCTTTCTCACCTGGCCAAAAAATGTACAAAACAGGCGACAAGGGCCGCTGGCTTATGGACGGTAACATTGAGTTTAAGGGGCGAGCCGATCATCAAGTCAAAATACGAGGTTACCGAATCGAAACCGGGGAAATTGAGCTTGCTCTTTTACAGCACTCATTCGTCCATGAAGCTGTTGTCATTGTAAAAACCATGACCGATCAGGAGCCTTATTTATGTGCTTTTATCGTAGAAAGCGAGCCTGTTGATTCCAATGTGTTAAGAAGATTTTTATCCGACCGCATACCTCACTATATGCTGCCAGCAAAAATTGTAAAGCTATCGCATCTGCCTGTGACTTTAAATGGCAAGCTGGATAGAAAACAACTTGAAAGTATCGACATCTCATTAGTGGACGAAACCAATTATATTCAGCCAAGAACGGAAATGGAGCAAGGGCTTGCTGATCTTTGGAAAAAATACTTGAATGCTGAAAGGATCGGTATTCGCGATAATTTCTTTGAGATGGGTGGACAGTCTTTAATTGCAACCAGAATACTTACCGAAATCACTCGCGATTGGGGACTAACAATTTCTTTAAGACACCTGTATCAGTATCAGACCATTGAAGAACTAGCACATTTCATGGAGGGGGAAACAAAACTTGATACCAACGGTGAGCAGCCATAACGTACAGCTGTTTTGCATTCCTCACGCTGCTGGCTCTGCCAGCATGTACGTGGAATGGAAGAATCGACTGCCAAAAAGCGTAGAGCTTGTTCCGCTAGAGCTTGCTGGAAGAGGTCGTAAATTTAATCAACCGTTATATAACGACTTCGAAGAAGCTGCGGCTGATTTATATAATGAGCTCATTCAGATGCAGTCTGGTCAACCTTATGCCATATTTGGACACAGCATGGGCAGTCTACTCGGATACGAGTTGGCTATGCGAGCTCAAGAGAATGGACACCCGCCACATGTGCTTTTTCTAGCAGGACAAAATCCTCCTCATCATTTTCGTGGCGTTTCACGCTATTCCGCCATGTCTGATGATGAGCTCTGGTCTTTCCTGCTAGAAGGAAGTCAAACGCCTTGGGATGAGCATGAGCATGGACAGCAGATTCGAGAGATGTATCTCCCTATACTCAAAGCTGATCTGCGTTTATGTGACACCTACCACCATATAAAGGGTCGAAAGAAATACGGAAGCCAGCTCGTTGTTATGAACGGTGCGAAAGATTCGTCTGTCGTGGCAGAAGAAAAAGAATGGCATGAATTAGTGGATATATCTTGTATGCATGAGATGTTTCCTGGCGGGCACTATTTCGTTTATGAAGACCAGGAACACGTAATAGAAACCGTTGTTCACTATCTTAAGGGGGTTATCTAACTGTTTCTAACAATGATGAAATCCAAAATTCATAAAGCAACCGTGACGGAAGCCAATCTCAACTATGTTGGCAGCATTACGATCGATCGTGATTTGATGGATAGAGCGAACCTCCTAGAGAACGAGAAAGTTCAAGTCGTTAACAATAACAACGGGGCCCGACTGGAGACATATATCATTGCAGGTGAACGTGGATCTGGCGTCATCTGCCTAAATGGGGCTGCAGCTCGGCTCGTACAAGTGGGAGACATCGTCATTATTATTTCTTATGGGCTAATGAATGCAGAAGAGGCCGCTGGCCATGTACCTCATGTTGTACTTGTAGATTCGTCCAATCGAGTATCCCAGATATTATCTGGCGAAAAACACGGTCAAATCGTATAAATCTGTATTAAGCATACCTTGCACTTGATTTTATAAAGAAGGAGACCTTTCATGAACAATAAGCAGGCTTCCAAAACAGATGAAATTTTCCAATTGGTGCATCCCCAGAAACGCGTTAGCTCCATGGAATCATTGTTCCCCGGCTCCCCCATGCATAACATCGGAGGAGTAATCCGCATTCAGGGCGCCTTTAAACCGGAATTAATGGAAGAAGTCATTCGATTGTTTATACGTCATCATGAAGGCATAAGAGTGCAGCTTGTACAACAAGACGGTGAGCTGCAGCAATTTGTTGCTAAAGAACCTTCTGCTGATCAGTGCATTGCGGCATTAGTAAACTTCTCGAATCAGCCTAACCCAGAAGACCGCTTCAAGGAATGGGTTGAAGAGCAGGCAAGCACACCGTTCCAGCTCCTGAATGCTCCACTTTATACCTTTTCACTGTGTATCATTCGAGAGGGGGTCAGTGCACTCCTGATTAAATTGCACCACGTGGTTGCGGATGGTTGGTCGACAGCACTCCTTACAGACCAGCTATGGATGTTATATGAGCGAATAGAGAAGTCCATAAACAAGGGGACCGAGTCAGAACCTCCTGTTCTGTTAGGATCCCGACTTCAGGATGCTATTGAACAGGAAGATCGTTATAAACGTTCTCCTAGATTTAAGCAAGATCGGGAGTACTGGCTGGACAAATTCGAAGATACGTCGGACATTGCTCCCTTGTCCGTTTCAGAATTACGTGGAAAACGAAAATCCTTTGTGATGGACAACGAGTTATCTGAAGCAATCCGAGATTTCTCGAAACAAACATCCTTGTCAGTCAATCTTTTGTTTGTAGCCGTATATTTTGCTTACCTTCATCGTGTTGAAGGTAAGCAAAAAATTACGATAGCCATGCCTTTATTGAATCGAAACGGTGCTGTTCAGAAAAAAACATTTGGTATGTTTACGAGCACCATGCCTTTACGCATGGAGATACAAGGAAACTGGACTTTTTTAGAATTGATCCAACATATTCAAGATGAGATGAAACAATGCTATAAACACCACCGTTACCCTTATGATCTATTGCTGCAGGACTTACGAAATAGGGGATTTGAACAAGCTGCTCTTTTCGATACGTCTATTAATTACTATAATACTCGGCATACGATTGAAGTCATGGATTTATCTATTCAAAATACTGAGTTTTACAGTGGAGAACAATGGTACGCCTTACAATGGATTATCCGTGACTGGTCGTCTGATCCAGCACTAACTCTGGATATGGATTACCAAGTTGATGTGTATTCCGATGAGGAAATTGAGCAGATGTACATTATCGCTAGTCGTTTGCTGAGACAGGGAATGAACGAACCCAATATTCCTGTTTGTCAGCTAAGTTTACTTTCTTCACAGGAAGTGAATTGGCAGCTGTACGAATATAACGATACCGCACACAACTATAATCGTGAAACGATAATAACGCAGCTTATAGAAAATCAGGTTTGCCTTACTCCTGAAAAAACGGCAGTGAGCTTTGGAAAAGTCAGTCTAACCTATGCAGAGCTGGACAATCTGGCGAACAAAGTAAGGGATCGCCTACGATCTAAGGGAATGGGTAGAGGACATGTCATTGGAATTTATATGAATCACTCCATTGAAACGGTTGCATTTATTCTTGGGGTACTCAAATCCGGAGCTGCTTATCTCCCAATGGATCAATCGGCACCTTTTGATCGGCTTTCCTTCATGGCTGTGGATGCGAGTGTAAGCATCATTGTAACGGATCGGACCGAGCGTTTTCCGTATGAAGGCGAGTGGATTGAATCTCAGACCTTATGGTATGAAGGTAATGAAAATGTATATCAAGAAGCGGTTCGAAGCAGCTCCACAGCCGATGATCTGGCCTATATTATCTACACTTCAGGTTCTACAGGACAACCTAAAGGAACGCTAGTAGGGCACCGTTCACTAGTAAACTATATTGGGTGGGCAGCTAGAATGTACACGGACGGGAAGCAAGATGCTTTTGCTCTTTATTCCTCTCTCGCATTTGATCTGACGGTCACTTCCATTTTCACTCCACTCATATGTGGTGGAAGCATCGTGATTTATCCAGACGACGGAATCGAGCATCCGTTATATCAAATTGTAAGAGAAAATAAAGTAACGGTTCTCAAGCTTACGCCATCTCACCTATCCTTGCTTAAAGACATGGACTTACGTAACTGTACCATTAAATCTTTAATTGTCGGTGGGGAAGATTTCAAAGTGGCCACGGCAGCAGCAATCGATCGGGCATGGGGCGGGCGAGTTTCTATACACAACGAATATGGACCTACCGAAGCTACAGTAGGCTGCATGATCTATACGTACGATAAATTAAAGGATCTCGAAGGATCTCTACCTATTGGAGTCCCGGCCGACAATGTGCAAATCTACGTGCTCGACGAACATCTCCGGCTTCTTCCAAGAGGGAAAATAGGTGAGATTTATATAGCTGGTGACGGACTTGCTCTGGGGTATTTGAACCGAGCGGAAGCAACGTCGACAAGCTTCCTACCTCATCCCTTCGAAACCGGAAAACGAATTTACAAAACAGGTGATAGGGGACGTTTCCGAGAAGACGGACTTCTTGAATATAAAAACCGTCTCGATAATCAGCTTAGCATCCGTGGATATCGTATAGAACCTGGTGAAGTTGAACACATAATCTTATCACATCCTTCCGTGAGTGAAGCAGCGGTAGCAGCCGTTTCAATTCAGGGAAGCACACAGCAATTATGTGCATATGTCATCTTAAACCAGGAAGAAACTCCAGAGAACATTCAGACGTTTTTAGCACAGCAACTGCCATCTTATATGGTTCCGCACCACTATGTATACCTTGATCAACTGCCTATGACACGAAACGGCAAGCTAGATAAAGCGAGCCTTCCATCTCCAATAATCTCCACATCAAATCAAGCTGGACATCTTGATGAATTATCTGAAAACAATTCGGGGTACACATCGCTGTTAACCGTGCTGGCTGACGTATTACAATTATCACATATCGCTTATGACACACACTTCTATCACATGGGAGGAGACTCCATTAAAGCGATTCAGGTCTCTTCATATTTACGTGAACAAGGTTATCTACTTACAGCTAACGACATCTTATCTAATCCCGTCGTAACCGATATGGCAAGGCTCATTCAAAAATTAAATCTGCAGCAGGAGGAGGAGCCCTGCAGCGGCCCGCTGCCAGACACTCCTATGCTTTCTTGGTTTAATACACTTGAACTTGATTGCCCTCAGCAGTATCATCAGCGCATTATTCTAAAAGTAAAACGAAATCTTTCCGCCTTAGAGATCGGTACCCTGCTTAATCAGTTGTATGATTACCATGATATATTCCGCATCAATAAGGTGAAAGGATCTGCGAGTTTCTTTTATAACGATTTCCCTCGGCCGGCTGAACATCTCGTGTATGAATTAGGTGAGGCAGCTCAATCGCCGGATGACATCTACAACAGAATGCTGGAAAAAGTGGACCGTATTGAAAAGCAGCTCGACTTGGAAAACGATAGGTTAATCCAGTCTATTCTGTTTTGTCGAGACAGCCAACCCCTTTATCTTATCTTGACTGCCCATCATGTCATTATGGACGGAGTGTCTTGGCGAATTCTATTGGAAGATATTAATCATGCTGCAAAACAGTCTCGAAAAGGAGAAGAGGCAAGATTTCTGCACAAGACCACTTCGTATCTCCGTTGGGCAGAATCATTACACTACCTGAAATCATCTTTCTATGACCAGGAGCAGTCATATTGGAATGAAATCATATGTAAAGTAATGCCTTTTTTCAGTCCGAGTGCAGAAGGATTTAACGATTCAAGTGACGATGTGGAAAACGAATCAACTGTCGAGACGCATTATATTGAGATTCCTGAAGACATCACCTCCAGCTTGCTTGGAACCTCTAACCAAGCATACAACACGAGAACGATTGAACTTATTCTAGCAGGCTTATTTGCTGCGATAAGAGAGGTTACAGGAAAGTCGGCCGTAAGCCTTGATTTAGAAGGGAACGGGCGAGAAGCTTTGCCACAAGGAGGAGATAAAAAGATAAATACTATCGATTTATCAAGATCCATCGGTTGGTTTACTAGTCTTTATCCCTTTGTCCTTTCTGAAATACCTGCTTCATGGGGTGACCTAATCATAAAAGTGAAAGAACAACTTCGAAGAATACCGCGAGGCGGTGTTGGTTATGGAGTCCTGAAATATATCCACCGGTCAATGCCAGACGCCCCGAACAATGATTTTATCTTTAATTATTTAGGGGAGTTTACAGAAAGAAATAACCAAGCAGACTTTAGCCTGGTGAATTCAATTCATGCACTGACTGCTTCACAAAGTAGTGGGCGTCATAAAGTAGAAATTAATGGCGGTATTTTTGATCACAGATTAAGGTTCGAAGCACGTATTGTCCATGTATCGCTGGCCGAAAAGAAGCAGGTTAAATTGATTATGGATCGTTTTTACGCTTCATTGCTGGACATCACGCAGCATTGTTCGGTCCAGCATACAAAGGAATTTACTCCCTCTGACTTTGAAAGCGTCGATTTAACGCAAGACGAACTGGATAGTATTTTTTCCTAACTTCAGCGTCAGTAAACTAAAGGAGCGGAGTATGCGGATACGAAGAGGAGCACGTATAAGTTCAACGATAATGACCATTGTTATGTGTATTACAGGCCTTTTATTAGCGATTTATCCTGTATCTTATCTTGCCTCTGCAGAGGCAAGCCAGACTAGTTTACCCAAGGATGAACAACTTCAACAGATTGAGCATCTGATTAAGAGTCAGATGGATAAATCCCTTATTCCCGGATTGGCGGTTACCATCGTTCACGGAGATGAGACCATCTACCAGCAGGGTTTTGGTTTTGCTAATGTCGATAAGAAACAATCCGTTTCCCCAAAAAGCATCTTTGAACTAGGTTCGACAACCAAAGCATTTACCGGGCTTGGACTTCTTAAGCTGGTGGCGGAAGGTAAGCTGAACTTGGATGACTCGGTCACGGATTATATCCCTTGGATCAAATTCCATACAAAGGACTCCAACCGCAGTGATTCCGTTACATTAAGGCAGGTTCTGTACCAAACAAGCGGTATTCCATTTACGTCTATCACGAGTATTCCTTCAAGCAACGATGATACAGCTTTAAGGGAAACGATAGAAAATTTAAGTGGAACAACACTGGACTTCTCTCCTGGTGAGCGTTTTCAGTACGCAACGATTAATTACGACATCCTTGGATATGTAATTGAGCAGGTGACCAATCAGTCCTACGAAGAATACATGAATACAGAAGTTCTTGAACCGCTAGGATTACAACATACCTTCCTTTCCAAAGCAGAGGCGGAAACTAGTGGAACTATGGCTCAAGGGTATAAATTAGGATATTTGAATGCCCGTCCATTTGACGCCCCAATCTACCGCGGAAATACGCCAGCCGGATATCTCTACTCCGATAGCAATGATATGGCACAGTGGCTCAAAATTCACTTAAACACAGTTCCTGTTAAAGGTTCTATGGAGGAGATCATAGGTATGTCACACATGCCTGATCGTACCGTCTCACCGGACTCTGACGGCTCCTCTTATGCTGCAGGATGGTATGTATATCAGAGTGGTGGTGGGGAACTCTCACATTCAGGTAACAATCCTGCATACTCCTCATTTGTGGCTTTTCGTCCGGAAGAGCAGGTTGGAGTGGCTGTGATGGCAAATTTAAATTCATCCAGCACACTTGTAATCGGACAGGGCATTTTGGACATCATGATCGGCAAAGAACCGGTAACCGAATTAAGTGACATCTATAGAACGGTCGATAAAATCTCAGTAGTTATTTTGGCAGTTTCCATACCTTTTATGGGGTTATCCTTGTGGTTTCTCGGTACCATGGTGAGAGATATTTTGCAGCGGCGCAGAAAGTCCGTCCAGGGTTGGATTAAACATGTGATGCGGGTGTTTGGTTTTGTTTTGTTTGCTGGAGGTGTAGGTGTCGCTTTTCTATATATCCCCCAGGTACTCTTTAACGGCGTTAACTGGAGTTTTGCGGAGGTATGGGCACCTCCCAGCTTAAAGATGGCGGTCTCTATCTTATATGCCAGTTTAATATTATTCGGGCTATGTATGTTGCTACATTCAATGTTTCCAGGTGAAGGGAAAAGAACTCCACTTTTTCCATTTGCGGTGCTTTGCCTCGTAAGTGGACTTGGAAATACACTCATTATCTTTATCATTAACCAAGCACTTATAAATACAAGTTCATTTCAAACAGGACTGTTTACTTTCTTTCTAATGGGTTTAGCAGCTTATGTGATTAGTCAAAAGATCGTTCGCAGTCAACTGATTCGCTTCACGAATGATCTTATTTATCAAAAACAAACTGAAATTATTAATCGCATTTTACGCTCGCCATATTATAAGGTCGAGAAAGTTGCCAAGGAAAAGCTATACGCTGTACTGAATCACGATATTGAAACCATTAGTGGTGGAATTAACGTTCTTGTTTTCGGATTAACGAGCATCATCACCCTTATATTTTGTTTTATTTATCTAGGCTATCTGAACATATATGGGCTGCTCATATCTTTACTCGTAGTTTCGCTTGCTGCCTTAGCTTATTATGTGGCTGGTCGACATGCAAACAAGCATTGGGCGAGGACAAGAGATGTTCAGAACGTATTTTACAAGTACATTGGCCACATGGCCCAAGGGTTTAAAGAATTAAGTTTGCATCAGGATAAAAAGAAACAGTTTCAGATCGATATGCACGATACTTGTGACGAATATAGACAGCGGCGAATCCAAGGGGATATTCGCTTTGCCAACGTGTTTGTCATTGGCGAAATTTTATTTACAGTCGTTATCGGTGTTGTTGCATTTATTTTTCCAATCTTGTTTGACTCTGTGCAATCTTATTCACTCAGTAGTTTTGTGTTCATCTTTTTATATATGGGCGCACCTGTAAGGGGAGTGCTGGATGCAGTACCTGATTTAATTCGTGTTCGCATCGCTTGGAATCGCATGAATGAGCTCGCCGGCGAATTGGATGATGAGAAACATTCAGAAACAAATTCGAACATGACTAAAGAACACCAAATCGATAAGTTTAGCCATCTTGAACTTCAGGATATTCATTATGAATATGTTTCTCCCAACGGGACATCGTTTTCGATCGGACCCATCAATCTGACTCTGCGTGCTGGAGAGATTACTTTTATCACCGGCGGAAATGGCAGCGGGAAATCAACCCTGGTCAAACTGCTTACCGGGCTTTATAAACCATCATCCGGAAACTTATTCGTCAATGGGAAACCGAAACTGAACGGAGAGCAGAGCGAGCTGTTTGCAGCCGTATTTAGTGAGTATCATTTATTTGACAAACTTTATGGTCTTACGAACAGCTTGGATAAGGGCTCTATTGACTACCATTTAGAGAAGCTGCAGCTTGAACAAAAGGTTTCTATAGAAGATGGGAAATTCAGCACTACAGACCTCTCTTCAGGACAACGTCGACGCCTAGCGCTGCTCATAAGTTACCTCGAAGACAGACCGGTGTATCTTTTTGATGAATGGGCTGCGGACCAGGATCCTGAATATCGCCGTTATTTTTATCATCATGTACTGCCTGAACTTAAATTACGGGGGAAATGCGTTATCGCAGTCACTCACGACGATCGATATTTCGAACAAGCAGATAAGCTGGTGAAGATGGAATTTGGAAAAATGGAAATGCTGGATCCAAAACAACATGGTTCTTTACCAGCATATGGAACATAACCAAGTCTTTTAGCGGAGGGGAAGGGTATTGATCAAGTTAGGATTCATGTTCTCGGGACAAGGCAGTCAGTATAAAGGGATGGGATATCTAGCTGATAGATTCAAGATAGCTCAGTGCATTTTTGATCAAGCAAGTGACATATTGGGGTATGATCTATTGTCCGTAATGAATGATAGTAACCCGAACGTGTTACAGCAAACAGAATATGCTCAGCCCGCTATATTTACTTACAGTTATGCTTGGTATCAAATTTTAAAAGAAAATTATAATATAAAGCCAGTATGCGGAGCAGGACATAGTCTCGGAGAGTTTACAGCACTTACGTGTTCAGGAGTACTGTCTTTTGATGATGCACTTACTCTTGTCAATAAAAGAGGTCAATTAATGCAGCAAGCAGCTGAAAATAGTTTTGGAGGTATGGCTGCAATAAAAGGATTGCATCGTTCTATCATTGAAGAAGTCTGTTCCCTTCTATCTAAAGGAGACAGACTTGTGCAAATATCAAATATCAATACTGAAGATCAGATCGTGATCTCTGGCGAAAACTCAAAGGTTCGTCAGGCAAGTGACAAGCTTGCTAAATTGGGAGGCACTGTCTATCCGGTACATGTATCAGCACCGTTTCATACCCCGTATATGGCAAGTGCAAATGCTCAACTTTTAGACATTTTATCGCAGATCAATTTTGCCGATGGGGAATGGCCTGTTATTGGTAATGTAACTGCCAAACCTTATGTAAGTTTAGACGATATAAGAACAGGAATTAGTCACCATATGCTGCATCCTGTTCGATGGTCAGATAGTATGGATTGGATGCTAAGACAGGGAGTAAATACGTTTATTGAAATTGGGCCTCGCTCCGCCTTACGTAATATGATGAAGCAAACTTTACCTCATATTGATGCGTTTTCTTGTGAAGAGCATGATAACCAAATTGCAGAACTAATGAGTGAATACAATCAACCCAAATATGTTACTTTACTGTCAGCTTGTCTTTCAACGGCGCTGCTCGTGCCAAATCGCAATAACAATAGAGAGGAATATGAATATGGTGCTTTACAGCCTCTGAAAGAGCTGAGTACTCTAGAAGCTAAGTCCCAAGAAAAAAAATTAAAAGAAACGGATGCAGAACAAAGAGAAACGCTGCGATTGTTCCAGCGAATTATTACGACTAAGAAGGTCGATGAAGATGAGATATTTGATTATTTCTTTCAAGTTAGCATAAAATCCGCAATCCCAATCAAAAAGTTGATGCAATTGATGGGAGGGGAGAGACTATGATGAGAAATAGTAGGTATTAGGGATCTCACAGAGATAAGATGGTTAGTGCGAATCTTCATCGTATTGATCAAGTGCAGAGAAATCTGAATTTAGGCGGTACCACGGACATAATCGTTCGCCCTAAGTTGACATGAAGTGCCCCTAAGAATAGACATTGGATTAAACCCCTGGTTTATCCAATGAAATTCTAAGGGGGGCATTTTTTATGCCAGCAGTTAAAGGTCAGAAGTTCTTTTTGTCGCTCCATAGCCTCGCTTGTTATACGGGATCTTACGTCCCAACCAGCATCAATCATGGTCATGACAAGTAGGGCGAACACTATAGCATTCGGGATCAACTCCTGTCGCGGGACAATAACATTGTTCCATGCAAGTCGCTATTATAGCGGCTTCTTTTATTTTATCGGTATAAGTTCTTAAGCCCAGGACAAGAACTTATACCATTTATTTGAAAATGTTCACGTTGTTATGGATAACTGACGCTGGGCTAACTCCTTTTTTATCAGGAATACTTCTTATGAATGGTACCGAAAATATAAATAATATAACCTGAAGTTATACCCATATGAAAATTAAACAATTTTGCATATCCGATTTCCCTATTATACTTTATTTATTGAATGGAGATGTAATTGGTACCAAATCATATCTAAAATGTGCTGGCTATATGAAAAAAGATACAACTTTCTAATCAATGCAGCATCCTTAAATCTGACAAATTGTAAATGTTCGTAATAATGATCTTTAATCATTAAAGAAGGAAGATAAGTGATACCATAGCCCTTTATAACGTAGTCAAAAAAAAGTTCCCATGCTTGGGGACTTTTTAATTTTCCAGATATTCAAACATACAGCCCATAAAATATGAAAGGGGTCGTGAATGTGAGTTTTGAAAAAGCGAAAAAAATACTAAACAATCGCTCTAAAAGTATTTAGTTTCAATCAAAAAATAACAGGGTGTAATCGAATTAAGGTTAAGACAGCTTCGGGTGAATTTTAAGAGTCTAGAGTTGGAAAAGGAAGTTATCGCGATATTGTTCTTCTGCAGCCAAACAGTAAAGTTGAAAATTTAAATGATTTGAATTATTATTAAATCAAATGATAGAATTAACTATCATTAAATTAAAAGTTCACGCTATTTTCGAATTATACAAGGAGAGGAATGATGAAAATGACTACCAATTCAATTCCCCAACCCCCAACATATGGTCCGTTGGGTAACATGCCGCTAATTGATCCTGACCAGCCCTCACTGACTTTAGGGACATTGGCAGAAAAATATGGACCTATCTTTCGTTTTACTGCACCAGGGTTCTCAACGATTGTGCTCTCTGGTCCTGATCTAGTCGCAGAGGCATGTGATGTGAACCGATTTGACAAATATGTCTTTAGCGAGTTACAAAATGTCCGTGCTTTTGGCGGTGACGGTCTGTTTACAAGCTGGACACACGAGCCAAACTGGAGAAAAGCACACAATATATTGCTTCCGACATTCGGAAAACAGGCGATGAAAGGATATCACCCCATGATGATTGATGTCGCCGAACAGTTAATCCTGAAATGGAAGAGACTGAACCCTCAGGATTCGATCGATGTCGCTGACGATATGACACGTTTGACCCTGGATACCATAGGTCTTTGCGGGTTCGATTATCGGTTCAATAGTTTTTACCGCGAAGAGCATGCACCTTTTGTAAAAAGTATGGTGCGGGCCTTGGACGAAGCCATGCACAGAAGTTCACGCATGAAAATTCAGAATATGCTGATGTTTCGAACCAAAAAACAGTTTGAATCAGACATCGAGACGATGTTTACACTGGTTGACCAAATTATTGCTGAGCGAAAGGCGAGTTCTCAGGCAGGGAAAACGGATCTTCTTGCGCGCATGCTGGAGGGCCGTGATCCTGAAAGTGGGGAAAGGCTGGACAACGAAAATATTAGACATCAAATCATCACCTTTTTGATCGCTGGCCATGAGACCACAAGCGGCTTATTATCCTTTACACTTTATCTCCTGCTGAAGAATCCGGAGGTTCTCAAAAAAGCACAATTAGAGGTGGATAAGGTTCTGACAAGTTCTACGCCTTCATACGAAGAAGTACTCCAGCTCAAGTATATCCGTTTGATCCTTAATGAATCGTTACGGCTATGGCCGACTGCACCGGGCTTTGAAGTTTACGCAAAAGAGGATACAGTTATTGGGGAGAGATTTCATATACCCAAAGGCCAAAATCTCAGTATACTTCTTACTCGGCTTCACCGTGATCGCACCGTTTGGGGAGAGGATGCAGAATTTTTCAGACCAGAGCGGTTTGAAGACCCGACTAAAGTGCCTCATCATGCATACAAACCTTTTGGTAACGGCGAACGTGCTTGTATCGGGATGCAGTTCGCCTTGTACGAAGCAACTTTGGTTGTGGGCATGATCCTAAAGAACTTTGAACTTAATGACTTTAATAATTATCAATTGGATGTTAAACAGACGTTGACCTTGAAGCCTGGGGATTTTCAGATTCAGGCTAAACCCCGGGATCCAGAAACACTAACGGATTCAACAACAGCGTCTTTGAACTCGACTTCTGTACCAACTCAAGCTGACAGCACTACTGGGACAGTCACGGTCCTAAGCCAATCTAACCAATCTGCTGCAAAGAATGGTGAACCGTCATTATTTGTATTATATGGCTCCAATTTAGGTACAGCTGAAGGCATCGCTAGGCAAATCACACACACAGCCCTTGGTTATGGGATCCAAACCGAAATAGCATCACTCAATGACTGGGCAGGGAGATTGCCGAGCCAGGCTCTGGTCATTATTGTTACTGCATCCTACAATGGCAAGGCTCCTCACAATGCAACAAAGTTCGTCGAATGGTTAAAACAAGCTGAAGCAGGTGCAGGGCAAGGAGTACGTTATGCCGTGTTTGGTTACGGTGATCGAAGCTGGTCTGGAACATATCAAAGCATCCCGCGTTACATTGATAATCAAATGGAGACTATCGGAGGAAAAAGATTATTATCTCGTGGGGAAGCTGATGCAAATTCCGATATGGAGCACCAGGTTAAGAATTGGCTGCGTGGGATGTGGACTGCGGTAACGAAAACATTGGGAGTGCAGTCTGACCCAGTCAAACCAAAACTTCCATCGGGACTGAAAATGGAATTCGTTAATGAACCACCTCAAATTCCTTATATAAAAACATATGGTGCTTTTTATGGGAAGGTTACCTCTAATCACGAGTTGCAAGCTCCAGATAGCGGTCGAAGCACTAGACATATTGAAATACGTCTACCCGAAAATATTGGTTATCAAGAGGGCGATCACATTGGTGTATTGCCATTGAATTCAAAAATAAACATCGAACGCGTACTGACCCGCTTTAACCTGGAAGGTGGGGAAATGATCCGTTTGAGTGCGGATGTCAAACACCTAACACATTTACCAATGGACCGGACGATAAACGTCCGTGAACTACTTCAAAGCTGTGTAGAACTTCAAGAACCGGCTACTCGTTTACAATTACAGGAATTGGCAACGAGCACGGTTTGCCCGCCTCATCGGAGGGAACTAGAGGTTGTGATGGATGATGAACATTACACCCGCGAGATTCTTGACTTACGAATAACTATGCTGGACCTGCTGGAGAAATATGAGGCCTGTGAGTTAAATTTCTCCAGATTTCTGGAGATTTCAACACCACTCAAGCCTAGATATTATTCTATTTCCAGCTCTCCACGCCTTCAGCCTGAACAAGTAAGTATAACTGTTGGTGTCCTTAGAGATCCTGCATGGAATGGGAAAGGTGAGTATGCTGGGGTAGCTTCGTGTTACTTGGCAGAACGAGTTCCTGGAGATCGAGTATTGTTATTTGTAGAAACCCCGGAATCTGGATTCCAACTTCCAAAAGATGCCAGCGTACCTATTATCATGATTGGTCCAGGAACAGGTGTGGCTCCGTTTAGAGGGTTTTTACAGGCTAGATACGCGCTTAAACAAGAAGGAGTCAGCCTCGGAGATGCACATCTATTTTTCGGATGCAGGAATGACGCCGACTTTCTTTATCGGGATCATTTGCTTAAGTTCGAGCAAGAGGGAATTGTAAAGGTGCATACTGCTTTTTCCCGTATTGACGGGGAACCCCGTGTCTATGTTCAAGACCTAGTTAAACGAGCTGGATTAGAGATCATGGATCTTTTAGACCGACAGGGCAAGATATATGTGTGCGGCGACGGCAGACGCATGGCTCCAGCAGTCGAAGAGACCTTGAAGGAAACTTATCAGAAAACGAAAAATGTGAAACTGGAGGAAGCAGAATTATGGCTTCGACAGATGCAGGATGAGGGTCGATATGTCAAAGATGTATGGGCAGGTTATTCCAGTACCTCTGAAGTAGTCGGTATCAAGTGAATTAAAAAAACAATGGACATTTACATCCTTTTTCTTGCGTGGCAACAGGTTATCGATGGACATATTGCAAGAAATTATGAAAACAGATCTGGTAGTAGATACTAAAGGACTGGCATGTCCTATGCCGATCGTAAAAGCAAAGAAACCGCTGGATGGTCTTGAAACCGGACAAATCATAGAAGTAATATCAACGGACAAAGGCTCCGTTAATGACTTTCAAGCTTGGGTAAGACAAACCAAACACGAATTGATTTCCTATGAGGAAGACAACGGTATTTATAAGTTTTACGTTAAAAAGATTTAAATAAAAACAAAGCGAACACGCAGTAGTGTGTTCGCTTATTTCAAGCCTTCATAATTTATAGTTACGCTGAGAGAGCAGTAATTTTCTTCTCTATAGTGACCCTGCGGGCAGGATTTAGCAGAACATTCAGCGTTATTTACGACATGGAGTTTATTGCTGTTATCCAAGGAACATATGTACAAAATACGAGTTTTGTGAAACAGTAAGTAAATTAAATGGATTTTTACGAATTTTAACTAATCAAATTCGACTTAAGCACCAGTTCATTGTCGTTGCGTTCGCCCATTTCATAAGCCACGATCTCGTTATTAAATAGATATTTTATATCTGGACTCTTCTACATTTTAAGAATTCCCTTCTCAACATGAACCACCTCCTTAAATTTTCCCATTACGTTCCCCATGCGTCATATTCATACTGAGCTACTTCTCAAGTTCCCGGCTGTATGTAATCGTAAGTTATCTCATGTCCCTTTGGATCAATCAAGTAATCAATGTTTAGATGTATCTCTAATCGGTAATCGGGCTAGGATCTTGTCCATTTTGGCAATCGGTACAAGTTTCTTGTCAATAGCATTGAGATTTTCTGAGGTGTATGAATCGTTTCTTTGTCTGATGCGGACATTTCCATTTAGATCTAATCGAATTGCCCCCTTGCAATTCAAACTTTCTCATCAAAATATTTGTTTTGGTAGTATTTTTTCTCCTATGCAGGTGCACTCACATACTGGCTTGCGGGTGTAGCATCACATACCAAACATGTGTAATGTATAGAGATTTAATATGCTTTGCATTGTATTCTTGGCTCTTTGGTAAGAGGCTTTTCAATATGTAGAAGAATCTTAACGTCTAAATATTGCTCCATGAGATAGACAACTTTCCTCATAATGGGCCCTGTAATTTTCTGAATTATAGTTAGTTGTCTACGCCTCCAGTGATTACAGCACATAGTATGTGGAGAAATATCACGGAGGTGAGTTCATTGATTAATCATCATGGGAAACGGATTTGTAGACGTAAATTCAAAAAACATTTACATTGCGGTGCGAAGGTTAAGGTAGTAAAGGTTAAACCTAAGGTTACAGTTAATGCACCACAAGGCGTACCAGGGATTCCTGGTCCAATAGGACCGATAGGTCCCAAAGGGGCCACTGGTGCTCAAGGGATACCGGGGCCAGTCGGATTGCAAGGGATTCCTGGTATACAAGGACCCGTGGGTCCGGCTGGTGCGGTCGGAGCAGTTGGCCCAGCAGGTGCAACTGGAGCAACAGGTGCAACTGGAGCAACAGGTCCTGCAGGGCCAACGGGGGCTGGAATCTCAGATTTCCTAAGTGTTTTCCGAGCTGATCCCGGCACAGGTACGGACACCGTTCCAGGAAACTCGCCAATTACGTTGACTGGTGTTTTGGCTAACGTGGGGGGGGCCTTTACATTCGTGCCGCCATCTTCAACGATAACCATCAATGAAACAGGAAGTTACTTTATCTCTTTCTCCATTCATAATCAGGGCGATGCCGATTTCAACCTTACAGTGAATGGGACTCCCATCACACCCGTGCCTTTCACAGGTAATGGCGGAGGCCCCATATCTGCTGAAGTTATTATTACGGTCACAACAGTTCCAACAACGATTCAACTGGTCAATGCGAATGCAACTCCTGCACAGTTGCATAATAATCTGAATACCACGGTGACTATTCTGAAACTGACTCCTTAATGTCGATCCACGATATAGTCTATGTCAGCATAAAAATTAAAGTATATGCTTTTTGTCCACTCCATAAGTCTATTTTTGAAAAGATAGTATGGATGGCTAGGGATTCAGAAGCGGCGGGATGCTGTTGTTAAATAGACATTCCTCTGCTCTTTTCCTTTCGTAGCCGAGACCTAAGTGAATTCCTGCACTAACAAATCCTTCAGCTTACATCACCTACAGTTTCTCTTTCAATCAGAATAGAAGCCATACTGTACTGCGCATATGGCCTCTATTTTTTGGCTGCCCTCTCCTGCTGCGCTCACATATGAAATGCTTTCCAGAACGACCCTTCTGTATTGATGATACTTATGATCTGGCTGAACGGAATTGTAAACGTCGGAAATCCTGCTGCATATGGGGCTATATCATACGGATTGAAATACAAATGCAGCGCATCTGCTGTTACGAAAAATGGCTGGTTCGCACTTATTCCAGTGTACGTATCTGGAAAAACGTAGGAATACTGCGGATCATTTTTGATCTGTTCCCCTACAATCTGACTTAACACCTTCACATAGTCACTGTTGGGCTTAAACAGATCCTTCAGCTCATACAGTCGGCCATCACTCAGATTAATAATGGCATATACCATCGTTGGCATTCCATGTGCTGCGCCAGCCGGGTAATTGTAACCTGTCAACTGCAGTTGAAGCAGCAGCTGCTGATAGAACGTAATATCAAAATCACCCGTATACGTATAATCCAGCTGCTGATCTGCCGGGATCGCTTTGACCTGGGATAGTTCTTTCAACCTGGCATTCAGCTGATTCTGCTCTGCTTGATTACTTAATCCTTCAACCTGCGGATAGTAGACAAGATAATCCCGATTGGGTTTATATTTCTCCTCCCGCACTCGATAAGGCGGATTTAAGGGTACGATCGTATTTTGCTGCCAGATGATCTGTCCGGCCCGATTCACATAAGATAAACGCTGGTCTACAAATACTTTAATAAGATCCGGCGCCACAACTTCCATAGAACCTGCCCCTGTCACACGAGGATACCCTGAAGCCGGTCTGCCGCTCAAATCCAGCAGGTACGTCTGTATGCCATCTGATGCGGAAGTAAGGCCATGTTTGTAATTTTCTACATTACGATAGATGAACTCTGTTAGTCTCCTACCGTTTATCTCTGCTATGGCATACAACGAACCGATATATGGCTGCTCCGGATCGATGGCTTTCCCGAGTGCATATCTCTGCTCACCTAGCTCCCGAATATCGTTATAAGCGGGTTGAATTACAAAGGATCCCTGCTTATTAATGACACCATAGCTCGATTTGTAATCCTCTGCCGTATTAACGATCGCCTGCCCGTTGTGAAAAGGAAATGCCGATGTAAACTTGGGTTGAATGCGAATATTACCCCGTTCATCAATGTAACCATACTTGCCCGAGGACTCTTTTTGAAAAGCGAGCCATCCATCCCCTAGTGGTCCTACATAAGCATATGGATATGTCGCGATCCGATTTCCGTTTCGATCAATGAGAGCATACTCCTTATCTTTAATCTGTACTACCGCTTTCCCCTGCTGAAAATCATTCGCCGAGGCAAATTGTGCTCGTATTACTTCATTTCCCGAGGCATCCAGATAACCATACAGGATTGACGAACCATCGGTCTGATTCGGATTAGAATCGTAAAACATCGCTCTGCCGTCATGCATGTCTGAAATAAACGGGTATGCCCGTTTGGTCAGTACGATGCCCTGCTCATTAATCATCTTGAACCCTTGAGAATCAATAGCCATGGCCCGTTCTTCGGAAAAAGAATTAATCGAATCATACACAGGCTGAACCACATACACCCCCTGAAGATTAATGACCCCGGCACGTCCGTTTTTCACGACAACTGCCAATCCATTCGGCTGAAAAGACTGAGCCTCCTCCAGCACCGGCTCCAGACGAACATGTCCCTGCGCATCCATGTATCCCCAGCGAGTCCCGTTCGTTGTTCGAACAGAGACCGGATACAACCAGGTTGTGACTCTGGCATGGATGCTGGTATCCATGGCCTGTTTAATCTTTTTCTCAAGTTTAAGCAGATTTTCTCTCGAAGGATACGCTTCCGGGAAGCTCAGCGCTTTCTGAACCGAAGTAAGTGCAGCCGCATATAAACCCGCGTGATACTGAGCATCCGCAAGGTAATACCAATAGAATACATAATCCGGATAATGCTGCGTGAGCTGCTTGTAATACTGAACTACTTTGGGATAATAAGCCCGGTACGCATCCTTTGCGGGAATCCACTGGCCCTGATGCCACCGAATGATTTCCACTCGATAAGCTTCCCCCGTATCATGAATCCATAACGCGACCTCTACCTTGCCGTCTCGACCATGCACACCCGGTATATCGATAATTTCGGCGAAGCTGTAATATAAATCGTCAGGAGCAGTATCCGTGAGACCGGACTCGGCCCATTCATATACCGCGAGCTTAGACCATATCGCACCGATCTGCCAGCCCACAATGAGATTGTTTCTTAACGTTGAAGTTACAGGTGCTGCCGTCAACATGGTAACTCCATAACCCAATCCCTTGGTCAGAGCCATCTTGATCCAATGTCCTTGAACAAACTTTAGTATAAGCAAATACAGTTCGCTATTCAGCTGATATACAGCGGCAATCTCCGGCAAGCCGTCACCTGTGAGATCAGCCGCATACACGGCCGGATGCTGTATTGGTTTATCAATCGTTACGACCGCTGCACCCGCCGGAATATGCTGGTTTACAATTTGCAGTAATAGCGGTTCACTCATCGACATCTCCGCTTCCTCCCTTATGACCGCATTCGCCTAATGGTATGCATCATAACTCGGGATATGACATGAAAATGCCTCCACTTCACTCTTCAAGAAGAGCTTCTGTATTCATTCTGACATTAATGTTGTTGATTGCAGCATGCTCAAACTCAGGTCATAGTGAACTTCAAAGTTGGGCATTTGATGTTGTAACGTGGAAGAATGGGATTTACAAGGTGACAAATGAAACTGTTACTAAAACTGAAGTTGAAATCGAAATTGGAATAATTAAAAAACACTCTACAAATGAAAGTAATGAATTACCGAATCTGTTTTCCAACAAGTATAAAAAAGGGACAAAATTATTTAAAGTAAGAAATGTCGAGACAACTGATTATATCACAGTAAAAGATGATGAGACTTACTACAAAGCAGTAAAGATGGATGGAATGAATACAGCGGCCAATTAAGGCAGTTGTATTCATTCCATCATTTTATTGAATACACTCCTCTATTAGTGTCAATTCAGAAATAATCTTTTACTCTTCTAAACTGACCTTTTTTCCATCGATAAGGAGATAGCTTACCTCTTTCACCGGAACCGTCTCGGATGATATCCATTTGAGCAGGTCGTTGTCCAATTGAATAAATCCGGATCGAGCAGCCCGTTTCGTGCCGTCAGTCAGATGCAGTTCGATATTCAAATCCTCCATACGGATTCGACTTAGATCATCGCCGGTTAACGTAATACCGATTGGAGAAAGGGTTACCTTAACATGCGTGTCTGCATTCCTACCAAGGTTTACATGTCCGCTTTTACTTGCGTTATGCTGTTCCAGATTAAAGCTCGTTTCCCACTTTCCTTGAATAACTTCGCCAATATTGGTGAAACTCCCCCGGAGCTTAAGCTTATCTACAGCATCAACTGCAGTAAGATCGTACACATATTCGATATAATCTCCACCATAACGAACGCCATCTTTCATATAATGACCATAGCTGATGGAGTATTCGGGAATATCCAGCTTATGCCCCTGCGCATCTGTAAAATAGAAAAATCCATGATTGTATCCCCCCATCTCATTATCCGGGTTAATCTGCACATGAAGCTTTCCATTGATGAAGCCGATGTTGGATATATGCATCCAGTCTACACCCGGAACGGAGATATTCGTCTGATCCTTTCGCAGTACCTGGAACGAATTTTTATCCATTTCATTCGCGATTTTACCACCCAGTCCGCTGATTTGATCTTGATTTAATAATTCATAGCTGCTTTGATCTCTATTTTTAAGCAGTGCATTCCAATCTATATGAATAGAGTATCCATCTTCCCGCGCCGCTCCCGACATCAATGTATTGATGCGGATCGTCATCCGATTGCTGCTGCCTTTACCTTGCGTTATGAAACGGACAATGGCAGTTCTTGAAGCTTTATCATAATGAATCGTTTGGGCATTGCTCGCGCTGCCTCCACTTAATCTGTAATCATATACATCAAGGGTTTCGTCAATACGATCACTTGTCAGATCTGACACGGAAGCATAAACTTCCGCCGCATCTCCATCCCGGACTGCTCCAATAACCTCCATACGTATGCCCTGATCTTCACTTACTCGATGTACAGGCTGTAGGATATTAATCCGATCCAATCCTAGAAATTGAAGAACGGAAGTCAGATCAATGATCCCGATTGAAGCTGCCGCACCGGTCACAATGCATAGAGATAACACTGCCGCCACGGGAATATAAAAGACTTTACGGTATCTTTTCATGTTTTTTATGTTTCTCTCGGCATGGACAGACTCGTCGAACAATGATCTTGTTGGCATCACACTTACATTTGAATCCGATTCGTATTTTGCTACCTTTTCATAAAACATACTTTTAATATTGGAAAGGTTCTGTTCAGTGAATTGATGTTTGGAATCTCCCACAGGATCGCCTCCTTTACTTCCTATTGTTCCACCATGTTCTCAACTGCTGCCTGGAGCGGTACAACTTGTTATGAACTTGTCTGACCTGCAGTGATAAAGCTTCTGATATTTCATGCGGCTTCTGACCCTCATAAAAGCGGCGTTTCAAGATCTCACGTTCAGGTTCTGGAAAAGATTCAATCAATTGTTCCAGTTCTGCGTCCGTCTCTTTACTAATCAGCTGCATTAAAACATCCTGCGTTCCAACCGAATGAATATGTTCTTCGTATGTAAGTTCGGATCTCCGATTCATTTTCCGATAACGATCGATAGCCTTATGTTTAGCTATTGTCGCCAGATAATTTTTAAGACTGCTTCGACTCGTTTGGAAAGCCTCCGGACGCTGCCAAAATGTAAAAAATGTATCTGCTACACATTCTTCGATCTCTTCATTAGAAGCATGACGGAGAATAGAATGAGCAATCTTCCACAACAGACCCGAATAGTGGTTCATCACCCATTCCATCCCTTCAGGATCACGATTCGCTACAGCCTGCCTGATTTCTTCTTCTTTCACAGCCTTACACGCCTCCTTCCAAATGTAACTTTCATTTCCCAAGCAAAAGATTGCTTTCTTCTTATATTCGTTTCTCCAATCCATTTTACTTACAATCAACAACAAAAAAAGCAAGGGCTCGGCCACCTGCTTTTTTGACTATTGCAATAATCTATTGTATTGATCTATAACCGGGTAGAAATTTCAGCTGTAGGCTGGAGGAACTCTTTCATATGAAGCTCAGTACATGCCTAATAAGAAAAATCCATCATGCTAAGCTTATGTCTGCTCACTGAGCTGTACATATTGAGCAAGGCGGCAGTACTGATCCAGCAGCTGCTCCTCATGCCCTTCACCAAGTGCTGCCCGGCGGCCGGCTTCCACTACACCGCTGATCAATTCATGAAGGAAATGCATCTGTAGTCGCTGTGCATCAAGAGCCATATGCTCCAGCAGCTGCGTATCTCGAATCGTAAACTGAGATAACCCTCGTAAAAATAATTCCTCGGACCAGCCGCGTAATTGTTGAATCAATCCATTATCTTCTTCCAAAACGTCCTATCCTCCCACTACCGGAATCCAGCTTCAAACTCAGCAGCGTCTTGCCCTTCAGGAAACTGATCGGAGTGATCCGCTTTGCCTCCAGTCGCACAAACGCATAAAAATGCTCCAGCTTCTGTGAACCAAGTCCCGATTCCAGTCGATTAATCATAGACTGCCAATCTGAAGAATATGGAAGGGTGAGAGGCAGGCGCCTTCCTTCTTGATCTTCCACCGTAAGAATTAGATCCTGTGTCTGCTTATTGAACGTATGCTCGACAATCCGAGCTGCTTCAATCAATGCGAGTCGTTCTTTCGGTTCAGTGAATAACGAGGTGGAGTCCGGCCGCTGCTGAAGCGCAGCAGAGATATCCATCATATACGCTCCGAAATGAACCTCAGATACATTCGTACGCGGCAAAATCGTAAGCTGGGCTCCATCACCGGACGATATCCGGCGTTCTTCGTTCACTTTAACAGATTGGAACTGAACTTCTTCTCCAGTAAACCGGCTGAAGGTCAGACTTGGAAGCCACGGGGTGAATGCTCCATAATGCTCTGCAAATGAGAATTGCTGGTCTTCGTAATAGACTGCACGCACATCACTGTACGTATAGATTTTTCTATCGTCAAAACAGTAGAAATAATACGTAATGCCGCGAAAACCTGAACGCGTCTCCCAAGAATCAGCCCCCAGGCCATAGAGATGAAGTGAAGGTACAGTAAAATACTTGCTTCGAAAGCTTCCAACGAGTTGGCTCTGCTGTTTGACAGAGATATCGCCTTCGACAAGCACCTCTAACGCAAGATAAAGTTTACTTATACGCTCCAGCATCGTCTGCATGGAGAAGCGAACATGTCTTTTGAAGAAAAGCTGAAGCTCTCCCTGAATCCCGCGCAGGCTGCGTTCAATATCCGGAAGGTTACCGCTGTGTGCAGCAATCGCCAGCGTCTCCAGCTGCGCTAAATACGACTGCGGCAGCCGTGCCAGCCCTGTTTTAAGGATGCCTGCAAGCATTTCGCGGCATTCGCTAACCGTTTGAAGCGAGAATTTCGCTTCATATGCGCGCATACTCAGAACCTCCGTATCATCCAGCCCATGAATCATACGGTACCGCAGCAGGGCTTCAAGTTTAGCCATCTTCCCTGCAGTCTGCTTCCATTTGCATAGAGCTTTGGTCAGATTAGGTTCTTCTGTGAAGGAAACCTCAATATCTTGACGTTTCAAAAGAACTGTCAGAAGCGTGTCCGCTGTGATTTGAATTTCTTCAGGGTAACGCAGGCGAAAAACAACTTCTTCAACCAACGTTGAAGTATACGATTTAATCAGCGCTGTCAGATCGGCTTCAAGCATCCACTGAAAACGGGAATTCGTTTCCACCGACTGAGCATGCTGACTATAACCCGAATGATTTGTCTCCTTCACCAGAGGAATCGGCTGATCGCCAGAATCGGAAACGGAACTGGAATCGGCATGCTCCGCTGATGCTGAGGGTGATTGATGTCCATCAAGAGACATAGACAAAGGCTCAGGCTCTTCTGATGCCGAAGCTGCTGCAGACACATCTTCTTCTGCTATCTGCTGCCGCTGATCATAAACAATTGCAATCAGTACATGTTTGCAGATATGTTCCGATGGACAAGAGCACTCCCACTTATCCAGTGAAGCATAGAGGGTACATTCCGTACCCTCACTCAGCTGACAGATCACCGATGTCTCATTCCATGTGTACTGGACAAGAATCCCTTGATCCAGCTCTTTAAGTGCCCTTTTATATAATCCCTTATTAGCATAACGAATGAGATAATCCTCTGTGCAGCGTTTCGAAAAATGCCTGAACTGCTGCTTGAATTCACTCATACCCACGTGATCAACGCCCCGCCGCTCTTAAAATATCATAGATCGTTTCACTAAATACACGGCCTGGAATTTTACCCAAAGGGATCGATTTGTTATCTGCATAATAATAGTGCTGTCTTTTGCCGTTTGGTTTGAAGAAGTGCAGGGATTCCAGCGTAACATCTTCCATCCCTTCATAATACGTAATGCTTGTGCCGCTGAATTGAAGCTCGGCAACAATCTCTCCATACTCTTTGTAAAACTCATTGAACCAGCCGCCGTCCTGCGCAGGACCTTTGATCCAGCCGTATTTCTCCAGCGCTTTCGGAAGAGCTGTTGGTGAGAATTCATCTTCTGGAAGACGATCATATTCCGTCTTATCCTGTTCCTCCTCCTCAATCAAGTGAACTTGACGTTTCAGCTGCTCAAACGGCTGTTTGACCTCATAATCCTCCAGCTGTGTACTCCAGCCCTCAAGGGTCTCCTGATCCAGTTCAAGCGGATGCACCAACCCTACCTGAGCTTCTGATGGCAGTTCGGTTTCATCCTCGTCCACCGTATTGAATGTACCATCCTCCATGTATCGGAACGTACGAACCAGCTCACCGTTCTCATAAATTCCCCAGATCAATCCTACAGCGAATTTCTGCATGATCACATTGTCCACAAACAGGGATGTCCATTCTTCTGCTGTCCAGAGGCGCTGCTTTGATAAGGATTCCTCCAGACGAGCAGTCTGAATCGTAACCATCGTTTTAAGGTCCTTCTTCAGTTGAGTGAAGCGCGTCTTGGATTGTGCTGCAAGCTCAGGATCATCCTTTTGTGCCGGAGCAGGCAGACTTTTCACCGCTTTACCTGTTTCTTCGTTGATGACAACAACCTGCAGGTCCGCATTAACTTTAACCTGGAAGGAGCGTTCGCCGTAGCTGAGCTGCAGTGTTCCCTTTTCATCAAAACCAAGAGAAGTAACCAGCCGATCTTCAAGCTGCCCAGCCGTTAGTCCCATGTTCTCCGCAGCGAGCTGCAGGGCCTCTTCAGCTGCGCCCTTAACTTGACGGTTCTTCACACTGCGTTTAACTTTATCAATCGCCATAAGTGCGACTGGTTCTTTCAGATATGCAAGCACCTTCACGGCCTCTGCTGCAATTGCACCGCGGCTGTTCTCTGTCCATTCCTTAATCTGCGGAGTCAAAATATGAACAATCTGAATATCACCGAAGAGTGCGGAGATATACATCACCCATTTCTCCTTGGCAGGTGCACCATCCTGAATCCACAGCTGCAGCAGTTCCGTTGAGAAACGAATAAGCGAAGCTTCGCTCACATATTCTCTAAGTTCATTTAACCGCTCATTTGGTCCAGACCCATGATCAATCGACTGCAGTAATATATACTGTTTAATACGATCATCTAAAGGCTGACCATCCGCGGATCGAATCAGAGACGGAAGCTCTTTCAGAGGTAACCAGCTGATTCGGGACATTTTCTTGGCGTCGGCCAAGTCGGCAAGTGCTGCATGCGCATACTCAGGACTCAGCTCAGCTGTATCGAGCAGAATCTGAATCAGGTTTTTCCACTCTCCCGCCTTCTCGTTCTGTAGAAGCTCCATGTACAATTCCCTGCTGTTCTCCAGACTACGGACCGCTGTCAGCGCCATTTCCTTAATTGAAGCCTTTTTCTCGGCACGATAAATCATCATATACAATTCTTGATCAGGAACGTGGTTAAACGCAGCCAGGGCGATACTGTTAGCCCGTTTGGAGGCATCCTGCAGACCTGCCTGAACAGCTGCCACCAGTTGTTTCTTAGGGATCGCATCCCGCTGCTCAAATGCCACCTCCAGCGTTAAAATACGCGTATCCGTTGGCAGCTTTTTATACTGTTTCAACGCATGCTCCAGATTGTGCTGCAGAATACGGCGATACTCGTCCTGAGGCATCGATTGATACGTATAATCCGTCATGCCATTCAGGGAGATCAGACTGGTCAGCAACTGCTCTCGTTTGACCTGGGGATCATCTCCGTACCTGTTCAAAATCTGCTCCCCGCTAAACGCATACGAGTGATACATATCCGATATAATGTCCAGCGTCCATTCCGGATGGGTGAGCAGAATCGCAAAGCGGTGCATCGGGTCTGAATCGATCGGCAGGAAGCTGATGCTGATCAGATTGTTAATCCGTTTTCGGTCCCGGTTAACATGATTGAACAATCCGCGGCTGTCCTTATCCGCCCAGTACTCTTCGAGTGAATATTCACCGCTCAGATATCGGGCAATGGCCAGTCCTTGTCTCCCGCCTTCCAAAGGTTGGCGCAAAACGCGGAATACAGCCTCTTCTATTGAACTTTCGGGATGAAGTAAAGTGATGTTCTGATCCAGCATCATCTTCTGAAAACATAATTTCAGGAATGGCGCTTTGACAATCTCATAAGCCCGCATGGACTTCTCAGGCTGATTAGCCACAGCCGCCTTAAGGATACTCCATGACACTCTGTATGAGTTCAACTCAATCTGCATTAATTCGATCAACTGATAAGGCTCATCCAGCGGCACCAGCCCAGCCAGCAGATCATCTTCACTTCTTGAACGAGGATTCATGCTGAGCAGATATTTGCGAACTTCCATCGGATACAGCTCATGCAGGTGCTGCACGACTTTCATAAGCTCTTTGCCAACCTCGCTGACATTATCCAGAAACCGCTGCTTGCCTCCGCTAATATTGGTAAGGTACAGCACTGCACTGCTGATTAACACCATCGTCTGATGGAAAACGGCATGTGAAACATGATGTTTTGCTGAAAAAGTAATCTCAGGATAGTGGCTGGCAATCAGTTCACTGCGTTTCTGCTTAAGGAATTCCTCTCCAAGCAGCTGCGTTGAACTGTTTTGTTTTCCCTGCACACTGCCTGCAATTAATGGTTCGATCAAAGCATAAAGCTCTTTATGAAGCTTCTCGGCATCATTAGCCATCACATGCTGGAACAGCTCGGGCAGCAGGGCGCTGAGTTTCTTGATCTCGTCTTTATTCGCAAACTCAACATCTGGATGCGAACACAGATTTACGAGAATCAATGCATCAAGAACATCTCTAAAGTTCCCCTGACTATCTGCTTTTTTCGAATCAAACAGCCATTGTGCCCGCTTCACACGACTCTTAAGCTCGGAGAGAAGCTCTTCTTCGCCAGCAAATTGTTTCATTTTCTTCAAACGGGATAACAAGGCACCCATCCGGTCCGGACTCTTGCTTTTCCCGTTTAATCCGTACGCCTCCGAATCTTGGCCAAGACAAGCTGCGAATGCATTAACTCCCCAAGGACTTCTTCGGAAATAATTCGACTCCAGATGCATCGCAACAGCACCCGCACGAAAAAAAATATCGCCATCCTCTTTCTTGCTCAGCTTTTCCAGCGCCTCTACCGTACGATAGACGTAATGACTCGTTTTACCCATCATTTCAGGAAATTTATCCGTCACACCCATGACATAATCAATAATCTCGGAACTGCGGTCCGTCGTGAGTGAGTAGTCATCTGAACAGATGGAAGCAAACTTTTCTACCAAACTCTCTACTGCGCGGTCTGCGGTAAGCATCATATATTCCTCCTCTAAGTAACGTCAAAATAACGTTTGGACATCCAGCCTTCAATCTCTACCCTTTAATCTGATATTTCTCAATGAATAAAGTAAATTCAGGTAATAATTTCTCCAATCCATTCGGCAAGCTCGTTAGGCGTAATTGCGGCTACGTGTGCCCCCATGTTGGCCAGCGTCTGCGCAGCATGTTTGTTATACACCGAATCTCCGTTGAAATCGAGGGCCGTGAGCACCAGCAGCCTGCATCCCGCATCAAGAATATCCCTGCATGCTTGATACATCTGATTGATCGGATAACCTTCTTCCAGATCGCTGACCAGAATATAGATCGTTTTGCCCGGATTCTCAATCAGTGTCTCTCCATAACGCAGCGCTTTGGCAATATGCGTTCCTCCGCCGAGCTGCACATTCATCAGCACATCTACGGGGTCTTCCAACCGATCGCTCAAATCTACAACCTTGGTGTCAAAAATGAATAATTTCGTCCGCAGCGCGTTCAAACGGTAAAAAATACTCGCCATAACGGAACTGTAGATCACCGAATCCATCATGCTGCCGCTCTCATCCACACCGATGATGATGTTCCACTTGTTGTGCTGCTGTATGTTCCCGTCAAAATAAAGTCGATCAATGACAAACCTTCGTTTCTGTTTATCATAATTTTTCAGATTGCGGGTAATCGTACGTTTAAAGTTCAGGCTGCGCAGCGAGCGCACCGAACTGGATGCGTACCGACTGCGTTTTCCCATAATGCTGGCCCGGGCGTGAGACTCCAGCTTCCTGCGCAAATCCTCAACCACCGTTCGTACAATATCCTTGGCACTTCGGAGCACGTCTCCTTTCATTCGCCCTTTGAACTGCATAATATTTTTGAGAAGATTCATATTGGGCTCAAGAGACTCCAGCAGCTTTTTATCAGTTAACAGCTCTGTCAGTCCGTAGCGATCCAGCGCCTGTTTCTCCAGAATTTCAACGGTTGATTTTGGAAAAAGATCACGGACCTTGTGCAGCCAATTGGGAACGGTAAGCTCGGATGGACCGCGGCCGCCTTCTTTTCGATATCCCTGCTCCTCTCCGTACTCACGGTTGTACAGATAACCCAGAATCTCATCCAGTTCCTTATACTGAAACTCGTCTGACTGGTACTGATCGGCTTCACTTAAGCCTTCTTCGGCAGCTTCACCAAGAATCAGGCGCCACCGATTCAATGTTTCCGCAGCACTTCGTTTTTCCGGTGATGACAGTTCTGTCTGCGTTTCGTCCGGCCCCTGTCGGGTTTCATTCAATGTTTCATTCATATTAGCTTCCATGCCGCAAACTCCTTTCGAAGCGCCTCATCCTGCGTTCTGTACTTTATGAGCAGCTGCTCGTCCAGTGCAGGAATCGCCATCTCATCCGGCTTCACCTGATGAAGCTTGGCTGCACGTTCGGCAATTAGACTTGTTTCCATCGGCGTAAAATAAGTAAAAGCGAGGCGCAGCTCCGGAATCATTGCAATAAAATCATCATAGGATAACTGTTCTATTAGGCTGTTAAGCTCGTAGAGCAGTTCATCTTCATATAAGAAAGCATCCCGTGCTGCCGTAAATACGCCCTGTAAAAATAAAGCCGTCTGACGGGTCTGTTCAGGCGTACCGCGGATATACCCTCTGGCACGCTCCACAATCTCGTCCCGGGATCGATCTCCAAGTCCTGAGGCAATAGCGATACAGACACCTTCAAGCTGGGCAGGAAGTTTCGAATCGGACAGAAGTTCATCCAGATGGGTCCGAAATGCCGTATCCTGGAATCGCTCTTCCGATGAATCGGCCAGCATAGCCAGCAGCTTCAATCCCTGAATAATGCCCTCATGCTCATCCGCATTGGTTCTGGACAGCTGCTGCAGCTTGTCCACCGCATTACTGTAAGCTTCTGACACCAGGTCCGAAAGATGCGGATCATCCGATAAACCGAGCAGTCTGCGGTGCTGATGAATCCGGTTCAGAATCGTTAAGCTGCTGCACAAGGACAAGAAATGACCATCTGTCCGCAGGGCAGCCCGAACTTTGTCGTACAAATGCAAGGCCGTCTCCTGAAGACCCATTAACAGTGCCCGCAGCATCAAACTGGCAAGTTCACCGCTGTGATGGTCCGGTATGTCCTGCATCTGCTCTTCCATTTTGCGAGCAGCGGCTCCTGCAAGCGTACCGCCATATAGAGAATTTTCAATTAATCGCGCTTCAATGCGTGAGGAGTACATGTACTCCCACGTTTCTCGAACCAGATTCATGTCACGCTGTGCAATCCAGTCCGGCCCTGCCTGACGTTTCGCAAATTCGGGAACGAGATAAGAAATACATTGGAACAGCTGACTGAGCAGCCGGTGTTCCGGTTTGGCGTAGAGGTCCAGCACCTTTTTATGCTGTCCTGTCGTACGAATCTGAAGTTTGAACGCTGTACAGCGCGCTTTAAAGTCCTCCACGATTGGAATATGAAAGGCATTAGGCGCAACGCTTCCGATGGCATCCCCGGTTAACAGAAGCTGCAGTTCCTGCAGCGGCTTGTCCGTGGCCAGTGTCAGTTCCCCTTTGATAAAGGAGGAGCGTGCCGCATCCATCAGTTCATAGACTCCGCCTTCCCGCTTGCCTCTCAGCTGTGCCAGACCTTGGATCATGCTGTAAGCTTCGATCGCATCACTCGTAGATACATGTTCTTCGCTATCCCGCAGCCTGCGCATCAGCTTGGATAATACCTGCAGCGTAGTTACACGATAAGGAGAACTTGGGGAACGAAGCAGCTGACCCCAGATTTGATCGTAAAAATACACATAAGGCATACCGCTTGCATAACCATTCAGACGGTCGGCTTCGGCAAACGTATAGACCATTGGATACATCTGCTGATGTACATCTGCTGTATCTGTGGCAGCCTTCCGGGTTGACCTGCTCATTTTTGCTTCGGCAGGAGGTAGATCGGACTTCTCCAACGAGTTGACCCTAGCGATGTTCTTCTTGGACTCCGTACGTACTTTCAGCTGATCTTCCTCTTCCTGCCTTATCGCAGTCACTAAACCATACGTATGGAAACCTCCGGTTATAACAAGCACACGCTGATATTGCTCCTCGGCTTCCTTAATCCGTTTCATCATATGTGATTCCCTTAACAAATCACCATTTTCGATCAAACGGCTGGGCGTGTAACACATTCTGGATAACGTACAATAGGTGAACACATCCCGTACAAATTCATACGTTGACTTCTCCAGACCCCCGATCTCAAACACCTTTTCCCACAACTCATCAAAACTGCGGCAGTTTGTTTTCTCGCATAATCGGTTAATGAAGTCTGATCCGGCAAGCAGCGTTTCGTCCTGGATGGAGATTTCTTTCGGCTTCGTTTCCACCAAGCTTTCATTGCTTCTTGAAACATGCCGATAATCCAAATCAATAAACTGTGCCGGGATACCAAGTCGGTGAGCCTCTTTTAGCGCGACATACTCAGGTGAATATCGAAGCATCGGATAATAACAGGCTTCTCTTCCATGCTCATCCTCATAGGTATAATACAGACTGACCGGGGGAAGGGTGGCTTCATCCGTTAATACGGAAATCAGGGGGTTGCCGCTTTCCGGCCCTTCAATCAGAATGATATCGGGTTGGTACTCTCCGATTGCACGCAGCAGATGATGAGCACAGGCTGGACTGTGATGCCGTATTGGAAAATAAACCGTTCGTTGATTCAGATTGTACACACACGCCTCAAACAGAGATTGCAGTTGACTTAAATCCGCAGCATCCAATAAACCGTCAGCGTCAGCAGACTGTACCTGACCTAACCGATCCATTTTCTTTCCTCATAATAATGTTTCCAGATCTCCTCTTCCGCGGAGCGAGCTTTCACAATTTTGGAAAAATAGTTTTTGAGAATGCTTAGATCCTTGTCATTTTCCTTTGCAATCGTTCCCAGCATATTTTGCACCAAACGATCCAGCGCAATGGATTTCCCTTCGTAGTAATGAGATGTCATCGCACTCTGCACATATACGGATACCGCCTCTGCAGTACTCATGGACGCTTGCGGTGTATCCAGCTTATAACCTTCACGTGACATCCCTGTACGCAGTTCCATAAACGTCGTTGCAAGTAACTCCACAACGTCGGTTTGTATTTCAATATCAATTCCACTATGTAATAACAGGTTTCTCGCCTGGGATTCAATGATTTTGGCTTCCATCTTCACATTTTGGATCGGCTTGATCGTTTCAAAATTAAAGCGGCGTTTGAGCGCCCCGCTCATTTCATTCACACCTTTGTCCCGTATGTTCGCGGTAGCAATAACATTGAAACCTGGTTTGGCAAAAAGTACACCTCCGTCGAGTTCCGGAATACTCATGACCTTATCGCTAAGTATACTGATCAAGCTGTCCTGTGCTTCGGCCGGACATCGCGTAATCTCCTCAAAGCGGGTGAGGATGCCTTTTTTCATCCCATTATATAAAGGAGAAGGCACAAGAGCCGCTTCCGATGGACCTTTGTCCAGAAGCATGGCATAATTCCAGGAGTACTTAATCATATCTTCGGTGGTTCCAGCCGTCCCTTGTATCGTATTCAGGCTCGTTCCGGAGATCGCAGCTGTCAGCAGCTCACTAAGCATCGTTTTGGCCGTACCCGGCTCTCCTACCAGCATTAACCCGCGATTCCCTGCCAGGGTAACAACCGCACGCTCAATTAACACATCATTTCCATAAAATTTACGCGTAATGTTGATTTTCTCTCCATCCAGCATCGCTGGCTGCTCCCGTCCAATAATAAAATCCCGCACATAGGCTGGAGATAACAGCCAGTTAGGCGGCCGATGACCCTGATCCTCCTGCTGTAACGCCCGTAATTCGGCCTCGTATAATGTCTCGGCTGGCGGTTTAAGCATCTCCATTATTGACGATGTCTCCTCTCGTATAAACAGATCGTATGTTCCTATTTCTCTTATTTTATCATAGCCTTCATCCACTCAGCCAAAAAACGAGCAAAAATGGTTGAAACGTCCTTCTTATCTGCACTTCTATCTAAGTCCAAGGACTTACACAGCCGCACAAACATGAATTTTCTATCCGCTCTTCATATCAAATCATGTGATTTTTTCACCCGTTACAACGTATTCATCTTAGGCATATGTATCTATCTAAGTATGTTACCAGCTGCACGATTGCAGAGAAAAGACACTACAAGTCAATAAACAATACACTATAGGCTTTAATCACACCTACATAAAAAAATTGCAAATTGCACAGGCTCCTGGGAGCCCGTGCTTCATCTTCTGAATTCAATTACATTCTGCGTCCGCACGAAGAGGAATAGAGCTCGTACCATTCATATCGCGTCAGCTCCACCTGAGCCGCATCGCGACAGGCCAGAATCCGTTCCGGACGAATGGAACCAATCACGGGCTGAATGCCTGCAGGATGTTTCATAAGCCAAGCCAGTACGATCGCTTCTGGTGTTACACCACGTTCTTTGGCTATGCGGGCCACCAAATCTGCCGTTGGTTTAATCTCGGGCCGCTGGCCTTCGACAACGCGCCCTGTGAACCTTCCCTGAGCAAGAGGACCCCAGGCCTGCAGCTGGATATGCTCTGCCTGACAGTATTCCATCGTTCCATAAGGAAACACATTCTCTTTTGCCTGCGCGCGGTTCACCGTTACTCCTGCTTCAACAAAACCGATCTTATCCAGGCTCATCTCCAGCTGATTAACGATAAACGGTACGCGGCTGTACATTTGAAGCAGGCGAATTTGTTCGGCGCCCATGTTGGATACGCCAAAATGTCTTACTTTTCCATCCTGATGCAGTTTCGCCAGCGCTTCTCCAATCTCCTGCGGATGGGCAAGCGGATCAGGACGATGCAGCAGCAGAATATCAAGATAATCGATGCCCAGCCGGGATAAAATACCATCCACACTCTCGATAATATGTGCACCTGAAGTATCATAGCGCTGTGGACCTTCGTCATCTCCTGCCAGCCGGATTCCGCATTTCGACTGAATGATGATCTGTTCACGAAGTCCTTGGATATCGGACAGTACCCGCCCGAATACATGCTCAGCTTTACCGCGTGTATAGATGTCTGCAAGATCGAAGTGACGAATACCGATCTCCAGCGCGGCTTCTACCGCCTGCCGACCTTCGACCACCAAATCATCTGTAATGGGCTGACCGTCCCAGTCCCCTCCAAAGCGCATACAACCCAGGACCATAGGGCTTGTCGGAATCTGATGATCATGCAAAGGTAACTGTCTATAAGACATAACCGTCCTCACCTCTTTTTCATTTTTCAATTTGAAAGCGTATTCTTCATTCATCTTGATTCACTCTTTTCTTTTCTGGAAGTCCTGCCTGTATTCCTGCAGCAATCGGGTTTTAGGACCGTGAATCCAATTTCCATTCTTTGCTTATCACCTAAAAAGAGGGTAAAATACGATCAAGCCATAGGAGAGGAGATTACACATTTGAATCCGAATGAATCCAATGACACTTCAAGCTCCAGTATTTTTACGGCATCCTTTACTCACAACCCCTATCCCGTCTATGAAAAATTAAGAAAAGAGCATCCCGTCTTCAAGGTCATGTTCCCTAACGGTGAGTTTGGCTGGATGATATCCAAGTATGAGGACGCGGTTCAAATCTTAAAAGATAACCGCTTCAGCAAAGACATGGTCAAACGATACGGAGCGGGCAATCAGAGTATTTTCTCCAGCAACATGCTGTTCTCCGATCCGCCGGATCACCGTCGTTTGCGGGGTTTGGTACAGAAGGCTTTTACGCCTAAACTAGTCGCAGATATGAGAAGCCATATCCAGAATATCGCGGATGATCTCCTGGACAATCTACCTTCACAGGACACAATGAATCTGATTGATGACTTTGCCTTTCCGCTCCCTATTATTGTCATCAGTGAAATTTTAGGTGTTCCGGTGGAGGATCGTGACAAATTCCGGATGTGGTCGAACACCGTCATCGATGCATCCACGACCAAGAGTGTCGAACTGTTTGAGCAGCATGAACGGGAGTTCACCGAGTATCTGACCGCTTGGTTCGCCAAAGTGCGAAAAGAACCCGGACAGGATCTCATCAGCCAGCTTGTCATTGCCGAAGAATCCGGTGACCAGTTAACCGAAAGAGAACTTCTTGGCGTTGTTTCTCTACTTATTATTGCCGGACATGAAACGACTGTAAATCTTATAGGTAACGGTATTCTGGCCCTACTGGAACATCCGGAACAGCGGGACTTGTTAGTTCAGCAGCCTGAGCTGATTCATCAAGCTATTGAAGAGATGCTGCGGTATAACGGGCCGGTGGAATTCAGCACTTCTCGCTGGGCTTCCGAGGATATTGAATTCCGCGGACAGCAGATCGCCAAGGGAGACCTTGTGATCGTTGCGCTGGATGCAGCCAATCGGGATGAAGAGCAGTTCCAAGACGCGGACGTGTTTGATATTACACGTGAGAAAAGCGCACATTTAGCTTTTGGCAAAGGCATTCATCTCTGTCTTGGTGCACCGCTGGCCCGTCTTGAAGGAGAGATTGCAGTCAGCACGCTGTTAAAGCGTTTCCCCAACATTAGACTGCAAAAGGATGTCGACACCTTGGAATGGAGACCGGGCATGGTCGTACGCGGCGTCCAAGAACTCCCGGTACAGCTGAAATGAGCGGCTTCTTGCTCGTTGTTCTGCTGCTCATCACTCCATTATTATGGTCCAAGCTAGGGAGTCTGCAGCGTCAGGTAGATGAATTGAAGACAGAGGTGGAGGGGCTTCGGTACGGTTCATCCGGCGATACCCATCGTTTTGGTGTAAACAGCACCTCTTCTGCACCAGATGCTGTATCCTTCTTCCCTTCTTCTGATAGCAGCACGATGTCTCATCCTACAATGGATCGTGAGTTAGAGCAGGAACTGCTTACCATGGTACGCAGCGGGAACAAAATTAAAGCGATCAAAACATTGCGTGAAGCCCGCGGCCTCTCTTTAAAAGAAGCCAAGGATCAGGTGGATGCACTGGACAAATAGTAGGCCAAACGAGCCCTGGAAACGATTCTAGCGGCTCGTTTTTTTGTGATGATAAAGAGACTGTTAACGCCTTTCTCACAATCGGCAGTATGACAGGCTGGACTGTATCCAATGCAAAAAAGGGACCTGCAGCGAAATACACCGCACAGCCCCTCTTCTTATTTCTTAATCAACCATATGTGTATTTTATAAATCCTTATTGTGCCGTCACTGCACCATCAATCGGATATACAGCGCCATTAATGTACGGAGCCTCATCTCCAAGCAAAAAGGACACCAGATTCGCGATCTCTTCCGGTTTGCCCAGACGCCCCGATGGAATGCTGTCTACCGTAGCCTGGAATACTTCCGGATTGTCTTTGCCAAACTGAACAACCATCGGTGTCTCTATAGTACCTGGGGCTATAGCGTTGACACGAATGTTATCCTTGCCATATTCAATTGCTGCTGTGCGGGTCAAACCAACAACGCCGTGTTTGGTTGCCGCATAAGGCGCAACCGCCGGTACACCCACGATACCTGCTGTAGAAGCCGTATTTATAATAGCGCCTCCGCCTGTTTTGAGCATTTCAGTGATGACATATTTTAGTCCGTAGAACACACTTCTCAGATTAATGTCGATAATCTGATCAAACTGCTCAATGGTATGTTCAATCAATTTGATTCCCGGTCCGGCGATCCCCGCGTTGTTAAAGAACAGATCAATCCGGCCAAACTCTTCAATTGTCTTTTTCACATAATTCTCGACTTCGTCGGCCTTACTTACGTCTGCCTGGACAAAAATAGCTTTACTTCCCAGCTGCTCAATCTGTTTCACCGTCTCAAGCCCTGTTTCCTCGATTAGATCAACGACAACGATTGAAGCGCCCTGCTTCGCAAGCTTCAGCGCTGCAGCCTGACCTAATCCACTGCCTGCTCCCGTAATGATCGCTACTTTTCCTGTGTGACTCATGATGATCTCCTCCGATATGTGTCATGTGTGCTTGTACCAATTCATTCATTTGCTCGGCTTCACATGTATGAAATGATATAAGCCAGGAAGGATACCTTCCTGACTTTACCTATTCTAAGTAACATTCGGTTTGAAAACAAACCCAATCCTTTGAATCTATTTCGTTTTTTGAATCCTTCCTGCATCTATCACGGTTACCCATGCCCTATCGAAGCAGGTTCGTTTTGGCAAGCTCAATCAATTCATCACCGCGTCCGTTCAGAACAGCTTTCATCATCCATAACGTAAAACCCTCAGCTTGTTTTATATTAATCTTCGGAGGCAGCGACAGCTCTTGGCGATTGACCACCACGTCGATCAGGACCGGCCCATTGTGCTGCAGCGCACGATCAACTGCCCCTTCAAGCTCTGCAGGGTCTTCCACACGGATTCCCTCAATGCCCATCGCCTGAGCAACCATCGCAAAGTTGGGATTCACAAGTTCCGTACCGGATTCGAGGAATCCGGCTGCTTTCATCTCCAGTTCCACAAAACTGAGTGCGCCATTGTTAAATACAACCACTTTTACTGGAAGGTTATGCTGTTTCAGCGTGAGCAGATCACCCATCAGCATCGCTAAACCGCCATCACCTGATAAGGAGATGACCTGCCTTCCAGGTTCAGCAACCTGAGCGCCGATCGCCTGCGGCAGTGCATTTGCCATTGTTCCGTGATTGAATGAACCCAGTAATCTGCGATTACGGCTCATTTCAATATAACGAGCTGCCCATACGGTAGGGGTACCCACGTCACAGGTAAAGATTGCATTTTCTGCAGCAGCATCACTGATCACTTTGGTCAAATACTGTGGATGAATCGGTTTTTTGCCTGGTTTGCCTACGGCCAGCTCGTCCAGATCCTCACGAACCTTGGCGTAGTGTTTCACACTTTTGCGCAGATGTTTATCACTATGTTCCGTCGTCAGGTAGGGAAGCAGGGCTTCGAGCGTTGCCTTGACGTCTCCGCACACACCATAATCCAGCTTCGTACGCCGGCCCAGATGTGAGGTTTGAATATCCACCTGAAGTACTGTGGCATCTTCCGGGTAAAACTGGCGATACGGGAAGTCTGTTCCGAGCATGAGCAGTACATCACAATCCATCATGGCATGGTATCCCGAGGAATATCCGATCAGCCCTGTTAGTCCCACCGAATACGGATTGTCGTATTCCAGGTACTCTTTGCCACGAAGGGCTATAACCATAGGGGATTTCAGCCGGTCACACAGCTCCAGCAGCGGTTCACGTGCCCCGGCACACCCGGCTCCGCAGAGAAGTGTAATCTTTTTATCCTGATTCAAATATGAAGCGAGCTTGGCGAGTTCAGGCTCAGAAGGATGTACGATCGGATGTGGTGCGTGGTACACATGTTCAGGAACAGGCAGATCAGCAGCTTCAAGCCCGGCAACATCACCTGGCAGCACAATGACAGACACACCGGAACGGGCAACCGCTGTCTGCATTGCCATGGTGAGCGAACGCGGCATCTGTTTGGCGGTTGTAATCACTTCGCAATAATGACTGCATTCCTGAAACAGATACTCTGGATGAGTCGCTTGAAAATAATCGCTGCCGATCTCGTCACTCGGAATATGAGCAGCAATGGCGAGTACCGGCACTCGATTGCGGTGGCAGTCATATAGTCCGTTGATCAAATGCATATTACCCGGCCCGCTGCTGCCTGCACACACGGCTAAGCTGCCGCTGACTTGAGCGTCTGCACCAGCAGCAAAAGCAGCCACTTCTTCATGCCGTACATGAATCCATTCTATCTTGCCCGACTTGCGTATGGAGTCGAGGACTGCATTTAAAGAGTCTCCAACTATGCCGTATATCCTGTGTATACCTGCATTGAGCAAAGCTTCAACAAGAACATCTGCAATCGTTTTTTTCATGATGCACAGTCACTCCTTCGATATGTTATTTTGATTAGGTTACCTTCCCGTGAATATACCTATTCTTATACCCCAAATTTTTGAAAACCGAATCAAACTCATATGTCATTTCAAGTATATGATGATGACAACCGATACAATAATTTCATTGAACATCAAAAAAAGAAAATCAAAAAAATCCGTTTGCCTTGAAGGCAAACGGATAATCTTATAAAGGTGCGCTTTATATCCTACTTTACATGCTCCAGAGAATCCCGATAAATCAAAAATACGATATCTTATGACTAATTCAGATTGCTGGCATAACATTTCCGCCGCTTACAGGGATATACGCTCCGGTAATAAAGGAGGACAGATCCGATGCCAAGAACGCAACCGCATTGGCGATTTCTTGATCCTCTCCTCTGCGCTGTAATGGCACGGTCCGAGTATAGGCTTCATCCTGCCCAGGTTCACCTGCTCGATCCCGTTCACTGATTGTCCAACCCGGAGCTACCTGGTTCACCGTAATCTGATACGCGCCAACCTCCTTGGCTAAAACACGGTAGACACCATCCATACCGCGTTTTCCGGCACTGTACGCCGATTGGTGGGCAAAATTCTGCATCGCACACTCGGTATTAATCCCGATAAAACGACCCGACTTCACCTGCTGCATATACGGAATAAAAGCTTTGGCCAGATATACACTCTGCATCACACAGGATTCGAATTGACTTAGATAGTCCTCAGGTGCCTGCTCCAGCACAGTGGTCCATTCGTATTGAATGACTGCATTAGCAACGACAATGTCTACACCACCCAGCTTGTTCTGGATTTCATCCCGTATCCGAAATGCCGTATCCTGTTTGGTAATGTCACCCTGTACAATGACGGCCTGACGCCCCATTGCTTCGATCTCGCCTAACAGTTCATTCGCCTTCGTTTCATTGTTTATGTAATGAAGGGCCAGGTTCGCGCCGCAAGCAGCAAGTGTACGAGCAATGATTCTACCCAATTGTCCGGTTGCTCCAGTTACTAATGCCGTTTTCCCCGTTAGATTCAGCTGCATTGCAGAGATCACCTCCTTATGGATTCTACCTGTTTAGAAGCTTCCACGGAAAACGATTTCGATTAAACGATAGAGGAAGATGCTTTCCTAATGCTATTTCTGCAGACTCCTGCAATCATCAATTTGCACGTTGTTCCATCAAATCGATTTCCTGAAAACGGCTGACTTCCTTCTCCCAGCGCTCTGCGACATACTGACGGTGTACGGGATGATCATTGTAAGCATCATACGCTTCCTGATCTGCAAATTCCATGGAAAAGCCGTAATCAAACTCGTTCTTTGCACTCACTTGACGCAGGACTCGAAAATGTTCAACACCCGGAATAACCGCAAGCGCTTCCTTGCTTTCCTTCAAAAAAACCTCGGCCTCCTCGGTATCCTTGCCTGCATAAAGGGTAAATGTCACCATATGTGTAATTCTGCTCATTTTCTGTTTCCTCCTCCACTAAGTTCAGACTCTGTACTAGTTTACAACTGAATCTATTGAAAGCGCAATAATTGGCTGCCTGAACTCAATCGATACAGCTGTGTGGAGACACAAAAAAACCCCGGGAATCATCTCCCGGGGTTTTCCTGTCATCTATGGACAAACTAGTTTTTGAGGTTGTATTTACGGTTGAACTTATCAACACGTCCACCGATGTCCACGTTTCTTTGTTTACCAGTGAAGAACGGGTGGGATGCAGAGCTGGTGTCTACACGAATAACAGGGTAAGTGTTACCGTCTTCCCATTCCATTGTTTCGTTGGAGAACTTCGTGGAAGAAGCAAGGAATTTGAAATCAGCACTTGCATCGTAGAAAATAACGAGCTGTGTCTTAGGATGGATGTCAACTTTTGGCATAATCTATTTACACTCCTTTAATATGGGTACTCCCTAGAATCAAACTAAATTTTATTATACTCTTTTTTTGCACGAAGTACCAGCAGGATTTAATGAAATGACAAAAAAATTATAATCCATGCGATTGGGCAGCTGATTGATCCGTTACGCTGGGCCTTTCTCCAGTACATGAAGCATGTATTCCAGCGCCTCAAGCTCATCCATTCCTCTTGTCTGTAACCGGACAACACCGCCATTCCGAAGCGGAAGCAGGGCCATGCCCAGAAGACTCTTCACATCTACACGATGTTCGTGTTCAGACTCCGTATAAGACAATAATATATCTGAGGAAAAACGTGACGCCTGAGAAGATACCGACAACAGCTCATCCCGATGAAAATCCGCGTGAATCATAAACTCATGTGTTCTCACAACCTTCAGTTCCTTTCGCCGAGTTCTATACACCTTTAACGGTGTGTTTTCATTTATATAACAAAATCAACATGAATTATACCATGTGCTGGCAGCTTGTCCATGGCTTTTATGTGAAAAAGAAAAAAACTTCGTTTGAATTAGCAAAAAAGTCCAGTACACATTAGTGTACTGGACTTCCTTTGATTATTTTTCACATTCCGTTCGGGTAAACCATCACTTTCAGACTGCCGCTTTTATTGTGAAGCGCCCGTTCCATAGCCTGCTGGGTCTCCTCGAGCGTATATCGATCTGTGATCAACGACATAACATCATGCTGCCCGGAGGCTAGAAAGGCAATCCCTGCCGGATACGTGTTCGCATAACGGAATATGCCGTAGATATCCACTTCATTATCCGCAATAAACGGAACATTGATAGCAATCTCATCCTGTGCGGGCAAACCTACAATGGCAAGTTTCCCACCTCTGCGCAGCGAGTAAAGAGCCGACTGCAGCGCTTTCGGATTGCCAGCCGTCTCCCAAGCTGTATCCACCCCGATGCCTCCAGTGATTTCCTTAATCACTTCCATTGCATCCTCATGCCGTACGTTAATGGTATGTGCAGCGCCCATCTTACGGGCAGCTTCCAAACGAACCTCCTCCAGATCCGTAACAATGATCGTCTGTACGCCGAATGCCCTGGCTGCCGCTACAGCCATCAGTCCGACGGGTCCCATACCCATGATCGCCAGCGTTGTACCAGGAGCCAGTTTACTGCGGCGTGCTGCATGAATACCCACAGAAAACGGTTCATTCATCGCTGCTTCCTCATACGTCAGATGATCCGGGATCGGGAACGCCATATCTTCCCTGATCGTCATGTACTGGACAAAAGCTCCGTCTACCGGAGGTGTCGCCAGAAACTGAACCTCTGGACACAGATTGTATCGGCCCTCTTTGCATGCGGCACAGTGTCCGCATGTCACTCCAGGCTCAATCGCAACCCGATCACCCGGTTTCAGACGTGAAACGTCTTTACCTACTGCTGCAATAACACCAGCGCATTCATGACCCAGAATAATCGGTTTCTCAACAACGAATCTGCCAATGCGTCCATGTTCGAAATAATGGATATCTGAACCGCAGACACCTACAGCCATCACTTTTATGAGTACTTCATTGGCTGAAGGTCTGGGAACAGGCTGTTCCTCAATAGTGATATGTCCTGGCTCTGTCATGACTGCAGCTTTCATCAATTCTGGCAGGTCAAGCCCTTGTTGATTCATACGGCATTCTCCTCCTTGTGCAGATCAGTGCTGTGTTTGGCTTCTAAAGAAAACGCTGCGTACTCTGTACATTATTGTTATCCATCACAAGATATTTCTTGAATATTTTCCCAGATGAGACCATTGATCCAATAACTTTCTTAAAAAGAACTCGTTTCGTTCTAATAGATCCTGCGCGACTGCTCATCCTGTATTCCGCTCTTACGGTAGAAATACGTGTTGATCATGTCACGCCATTCCTTGGCATGTTCCGCCTGCTCCTCCTGCCTTGCAGCAACCGTGTTAAAAATAACCGGGTCAATTTTACCTTCCAGTTCTCGCCATGTCTCCGCTAATGCTTCAGCCTGTGCAGCACCTTCGAAGTGAGTATCGTAGATATGCTGGATAACGGTCTTTCCTGAATGCAGGACATGCGTATATGGAACGTGATGGAAAAAGAGTATTAACTCGTCAGGACACGTCTCCAATGACTCATATCGGTCAGCATTCTCAGGGTGATACTGTGAGGTATACCCTGTTCCGCTCTTCACCGTCCGATCAACCCCGATTCCGTGACAGTCAGCAAAATGATACGTTCCCCATTTGGAATACTCGTAACCGTCCACATTAGGTCCGTAATGATGATCCGGATTTACCATCCAGCCGACACCAAGGGGAGCCGTGTAGTTTTCGTAAATATCCAGTGAAGACAGCAGCATACCTGTAATTCGCTGAACAACCTGCTCATCATGTCCAAATGTTAATCTTACCCACTCATCTGCAATCTCTTCTGCTGAAAGTTCAGGATTCCATCCCAGTCTGCCGTACCCGTAAAGATTGGCTTGAGCAAGCGGATGTCCTGTCCAGCAGGCATCCGCACCGATGTTGGACACAGCGGCAAATCCACTGTACGGCCGCTGATAGAGTGAGCCGTCTGCAATGCGTTTGATTTCGGAGCCTTTGCCTTTGGCATACGTGTCGAAATCCAAAATTTCCTTCCACTGAGGCACCAGATAAGCCAAATGACGCTGCTGGCCCGTATATTCCTGTGTAATCTGGAATTCAATCACCTGGTTCGTATTCTCCATTGCCCCGAACAGAGGTGACACGGCTTCCCTTACCTGGAAATCCATCGGTCCATTTTTGATCTGCAGAATAACGTTATCCGCGAACCGTCCATCCAGCGGTTTGAAGTGATCATAAGCCGCACGTGCCCGGTCTGTGGAACGATCACGCCAATCCTGTTTACAGTTGTAAACGAAACAGCGCCAGATCACTAATCCGCCAAACGGACGCAGTGCTTCGGCTAACATGTTGGCACCATCTGCATGATCACGGTTATACGTGAACGGACCCGGGCGATTTTCGGAATCAGCCTTGATCAGATATCCGCCGAAATCCGGGATCGCTGCATATACTTTGGCTGTCTGAATGTTCCACCATTCCCGCACCTGTTCATCAAGCGGGTCGGCCGTCTGCAGTCCGCCAACCTCAATTGGACTGGCGTAATTGGCACTAAGGAATAAACGAATACCGTAAGCTCTGAATGCAGCCGCTACTTTTGCAACATCATCCAGGTAGCGTTCTGTCAGAAACAAGCTCTCTTGCTTGTGCACATTCACGTTATTGATCGATATTGCATTAATGCCGCTTGAAGCCAGCAGCCGTGCATAATCTCGAATTCGTCCTATATCCTGTGTAAACTCTCCGTTATCGTAAAAAATGGAACGTCCGGCATATCCCCGCTCGATACTGCCGTCCACATTATCCCACTGATTAATCATTCGCAGCTGATTCACAGGCTGTTCTGTGATATCGATCCGCGTTGCTTCCCCATGAATCGTGGAATCCGCCATAACCGTTTCGCCCTGCTGCAGCGTCAGCTCCCGAAGCAGATGGAAGACAGCATACAAGACGCCTTGCGGCGTTTCTGAACCAATCACCAGTTCACCGCGTGATTCATCTTCACGAATGATGAAACCTTCGCCATGCACCGCGGAACGTTCTGCCTCGGAGAAAGAATGGGCTGCAGTGTCACTTCCTGCCCACGTGCCCAAGCGGATCGCTGGCCCGCCTTCATTCTCTTCAGCATTCTGAATTTGAGAATTCCAGATTGCAGGCTGTACACCGTATAACTTACCGAGTCCTTGCGAGAGCTCGGTAAGTGCTGTCTCAATGACCTGGTGCTGTTCCTGTACCTCAATCCGTTTGCTCCAGAGAGGAGCTGCCTTTCGTGCAGCTCCGTTCGCTCCTGGCAGTGCAGCATGATAACCAAGCCATGCTTCATATTGGGGACCCGACAGACTAGATTGAATGGTAGATTGACTCATTGTACAGCCTCCTTAATTGCATATATTTCAGCCAGTTGATTCCCTTTTCCCTCAAGCAGCCACAGTATTGAAGTTACGCCGCGTGGATAATATTTGCTGCCCACAGCCACACCGGACAAGATCTGGTCACTCCAGCACCAGTAGGATTCCTCCGGGTGAAGCAGCCATTTCACATGTGCTGCGTCTGCTGCTTTTCCTGTCTCGTCCCACTCCAGGCCCAGAATTTCACGAGTAATGAATTGGGACAGGTAAATTTTGCTCAGCCAGGAGTTGTTGCTTGTGGAAGATAGTTTCCAGCCACCGTCTTCAAACAGACATGTTCCTGGAACAAGGACCGTTTTCAGATGCGTGTGCAGCGCCTTCATATATGGTCCGAACCGGCCGTTGACATCCAGAGCGGCTTCACAGCCCGTAAAATAAGGGAATACCAGACCCTCGATAGCCGGAATGATACGTGAATCATTATTTTCTGCGATAACAGCCGGAATGTAGCCTCCGTCTGTCAACTGAGCTGCAACACTGGCCGCGCAGCGATCTGCTTGTTTTCCTGCCTGATGTGACAAATCAGCCAGCTTCTCTGCTGCAAACAGTTTTTCCAGTGCAACATATACAGCCCAGCATTTACCGGCAAGATAGATGTTGTTACGGGACTGTCCGAGGGATACGTCCAGACTGTCATAGGTAGTAATCTCAGCACCACCCTGTGTACGACTGCTGTCAAGCCCCATCAAGCCGTTGCGTTTATCCTCTTCAGGATGGTCACGGTTAAGCATGCTTTCGAAGCATTGTTGAATGATAGGCAGCATCTCTTTGACGAAAGCCTGATCCTTCGTTTGTTCAATGTATACCGTCGCGCAGCAGAGCCAGTTTACCAATTCTTCATGACTCATCTGCGAGAAGCAGTCATCGATACCTACGAGTTCGTAAGCAGAGTGGCCTGGACGGGAAAATACGTTGGCAATACCCATGTCATGCGTAAACGTAATACCGCCCGGGTACAGCTTCTCTTCTCCCGGAAAACGAACCTGATCCGTATAGCTGTAACGCTTCACAAACCACTCCAGTTCGTTGCGCACTGTCCATGGATTAAGAGCAAGCTCAAAGTACAGCTGGTCTGCAGTCAGATCCAGCGTATTCATCATCCGGTACTCCCCTTCGTTTACAATCCAGAGCGGTTCGCCATCGGCTTCGAGCAGTTGTGTGCTCGCGTAATAGCTGTGAATGGAGTGAGCCAGCATGAATGACTGGTCCTCGCTGAGCGCTGCTGTTCCAAGGCGCTGATCTACTTCGGCACAGGATGCGGTTAATGCGTCAAAACGGTTCAGAGCGTACTCTCCCGCTTCCAGAATATCGGCAAAATATCGCGTGTACCAATACGTGGTGTCCATTCCGGTTGTTACAATGCCGCCCCGGTAGAAACATACCGCGAATTGGAATGTCCGTTTCTCACCTGCTGGTACTTCCATCAGCAGTACAGATGCAGACCCCAAACCAAAAGCCAGATTGTCCCGGTGTTTTTCCTCCAGAATCTTCTCCAGCGTGAATCCGCGCGCCGGCCAGAGTCCTTCATTTTTGGACACAATCGCGGTCAGACGACCTTGTCCAACCCCTGTCAGTGAGCCGCCTTCTGGTCCGCCAATCAAACGCATCGCAGCATATGGATCACTGCCCTGATAACCGAAATAACCTTTCCGCGTTTGCTTACCTTGACTGTTATCGATGGTCATTTCAACCAATACAGCGGGTACAAGGGCATCCATCAGTGCTTCCCGATCTGCACTTGTTGGATCTGGAACAGAACGAACCGGTGAATAGATGCGAAACTTCAGATCACCTGCATTCCACGTATCTGTACCTGATGTGAACTCACGCGTAATGTCTTCATCGCGAAATGCCGAGATCAGCGGTTGTGAACCTGCATCTGATGCCTGATTTCCGTTTTCCAGCTTCTCCACATCATAACGGCTGCTCTCATCTTCACTTGCTTCGTAAAAAGGAAGTGCCTGATAGTGCTCTCCATCCCGAGCCTGTAATCCGATATATACATTCTGGTCCGCCGGCTTGCCAAGTTCAAGACCCAGCCCTCCTTTTGCACCTTTGTAACCCAGCGTGAAACTGGCAAATGCACCAATTGGTGCGTGATGTGCATTGTAAAAAATGGATTTGGATGTACTCATCTTTAATAACCTCTCTCAGATTAAGATATGCATACGTTTTCATTAGCCCCATCCTATCACGCACTGCCCGTCCAGACCATGAACAAATCAATCGGATATTTACCCAAATCAAGCTGGAGTATGGTAGAATATAAAGCGGTTACACTTTATTTATAATTGAAGGAATTTGTTCTGAAGACCTACAAACATGAATGGACAGAAGGAGGAATTCGAATGTCTTCCACCTATTTACCTCCCGATTTGGGAGAAAGCGTACATGAAATTTTTTATCCAGATGTACAGACTACCGTCAATCTGTTCGCCATTCATCTGCGCAGTGTAGGAGCGAATTGGGACTACCCCGCGCACGAGCATCCTCAGTATGAGCTTAATTATGTAACAGAGGGTGTTCAGTATATGACGATAAACGGTACTTTATATGTGCAAAATACGGGCGAACTGCTCCTGATTCCTCCGGGAAGCGTACATTCCAGCCAGAGCCGAAACGGACAGGGGTTCACCTACTTCTGTATGCATTTCGATATTGATGATCAGCTGTTCCTTTCCCTGCTGGCTCGAATCAAACAGATACTGTTCAGCGCAGACAATCCGGTCACTCTGCAGATCGAGCCCATACTGCATAAGCTGATGTCCTCTTCACACGGCCAATCCGCCAGCGCGATGGTGCAGCGCATGCAGCTGCAGTCGGCGGTATTCGAACTGTTCGGACATTTGTGGGAGACGGTCTCCCAGGAAGCAGCTCAAACGTTTACAGACGGATACGAGCGGATTGAACTGGCTCATCAGATTCGTACCCGGCTGCAGGGGTTGATGAGTCAGCAGTTCAAGCAGGGACACGAATCCGACAGTCACTATGGCATCGACGATATCGCTGCTGAACTGGGCATTAGTCCTTCGCACTGCAATCGCGTGTTCAAGCAGGTGTTTGGGCAGTCTCCGCGTGCGGTTTTGTCCCAAATGGTGCTGCATGAAGCCAAAGTTCTGTTGGGGAATCCGCAGCTCTCGGTACAAAATATTGCGGTTATGCTCGGTTACAAGGATATTGCCCATTTCAGCCGTCAATTCAAGCGCTGGTCCGGTATGTCCCCTTCGCAATATAGACAGGAACAGCCTGCTCTGGAGTAATTCCAGCAGCAGGCTGTTATCATTGTACCGTTATTTCAGCAAACGTTTGATCAGCTTCAGCTTGTTCTCGTAAGGCGGGTACAAAACGGGCGGGTTAAGCTTGGTACTTTTTTTCAAAATACTCTTCATATGAGAGAACGTTTCGAAGCTGTACCGTCCATGATACGAGCCAATACCGGAATGACCCACACCCCCAAACGGCAGACGCGGATTGGCTACATGTGTAATCGTATCATTAATACAGCCCCCGCCAAAGGAAACCTCGGTTAACACTTTATCCTGAACGGCTTGATCAGAAGTGAACAGATACAAAGCAAGCGGCTTCGGACGTTTTACGATTTCGTTTACAGCCTCATCCAGATGACCATAACTGATAATCGGCAGGATCGGTCCAAAAATCTCGTCTTCCATCGCAGCCGCGTCCCACGACTCGGCATCAATCAGTGTCGGCTCAATAAAACGGTCTCCTTCATCAGAAGCCCCTCCATAGATGACCTGATTTCGATCCCGCTCAATCAGAGTGGTCAGGCGTTTGAAGTGTGAATGGTTCACGATACGCCCGTAATCCTTGTTTTTCTGAATGTCCGTCCCGAAAAAGGTGACGATCGCAGCTTTCATCGCCTCAATCAAGGGCTGCTTCACGCGTTCATGTACGAGCAGATAGTCAGGTGCAATACAGGTCTGCCCCGTGTTGAGCAGTTTACCCCAGATAATCCGTTCAGCCGCGACTTGAATATCGGCCTGTTCATCGACGATGACAGGACTTTTTCCGCCGAGCTCCAGCGTAACAGGAACGAGATTTCGGGCTGCGGCCTGCATCACAATTTTCCCCACCGGCACACTGCCCGTGAAAAAAATATAGTCAAACGGCGCATGAATCAGCGCGGTGGTTGTATCCTTCGCCCCTTCCACTACATGCACATATTCCGGTTCAAACACCTCAGCAATTAACTCACGTACAGCGGCAGATACCGCTGGCGTATTCTCGGATGCTTTGAGCACCGCCGTATTGCCTGCTGCAATCGCCCCGACAAGCGGTTCAATAAGAAGCTGGAAAGGATAATTGAACGGCCCGATAATCAGAACGACGCCATAGGGTTCTGGCATGATATAACTTTTGGAGCCGAGCAGCGCCACTTGTGTTTTGACCTTCACAGGTTTCACCCACTTTTTGATTTTACGAATGGTGTGTGAAATGCTGTCCAGCATAAAGCCAATCTCCGTAGTGTAGGATTCAAATTCGCTTTTGCCTAAATCCAGATATAAGGCCTCGATCAGTCTGGATTCATATTTCTGTATACCTTCTTTTAACCGAGTCAGCCTCTCAATTCTGGTTTCTGCCGATCGTGTGGTTCCTGAACGAAAAAACTTCTTTTGTTTATCCAGAATTTCCTGCACATCTTCTGTAGTTAGTTCTTGAAACTCACTCATGACGGGTATGCTCCTTTGATTAGATTTATAGATGAAACGTTTAAACTGACGAACCTATAGAGGACATGCCTGGGCATGTTTATGATTCTCAATACAGCCGTTCTATCTCTTTATAAGATTCATCGAACATTTGAACTTGAAGCATTGCGGCCTACAGGCATTCCTCTTCAAGCGCAGCGACAAGTTCTTTCAATCGATCAACGGAAGCATGCAGGGAAGCTGAATAATAACGCTGTGTCCCCTTCTGTTCCACCGAGATTAATCCTTTTTCCAGCAGCAGCTTTAAATGATGGGAGATGGCCGGTCGGGACAGATTCGACTTCTCCGTTATTTCATTCACAGTCATTTTGCCCTTCTCGCTCAGCATCAGCACTATGGACTGACGATGAGGATCGCTGAGCACCTGAAACAGTGGAATACAAGTTTGAAAAATCGTCATTGCCTTCTGACTCATGATTACACCTCCATTATCATTCTGAGATTACAGCATCGCATTCTATAATTCCAAATGTTTAAACAAACGAACGTAATCATTCAAATTGTACTTCTATTCGGATTAAATCGCAAGTCAAGTTCCCAGGCGCAGTTCTCCGACATAATTATGCAATCAAAAAATAAAACGCTTCCAATCTACCATACTTGTATGGTAGTATGGCGGAGAAGGAGTTGAAGTTGTGGATCAAATTCCGAAGTTGTCATCCAAAACCGCTTTGCCGCCGATCACCAGTCATCTGTCAGCGCTGAATAAACAGTCCTACTCGACGCGAGATCTTGTATATGACACGCTGAAAAAACAGATTTTGAGTCTGGATCTGCCCCCGGGCACAGCCATCTCGGAGAAAGAAATATCGCTGGACTTCCAAGTCAGCCGGACACCTGTCCGCGAGAGCTTTGTCCGTCTGGCTCAAGAAGGTTTGCTGGAAGTGTACCCGCAGCGCGGTACGTATGTTTCTCTCATTCAAGTTGATCTCGTTGAGGAAGCCCGATTCATGAGAGAACATCTTGAACGTGCAGTCATTCGGCTGGCATGTGAACACTTTCCGGCGGAGCAGATGTCTGCCCTTGAACAGAATCTCACACTCCAGCAGCAGTGTCAGAACGAACCGGATGACGAGCGTATGTTTCAACTGGATGAGGAGTTCCATAGCACTCTTTTTGCAGGCTGTAACAAAAGCAAAACCTGGACGGTGATTGAGCAGATGAGTGTACATTTGAATCGAAGCCGTATGCTTCGTCTATCCTCAGACCATCATTGGGATCACCTGATTGAGCAGCATAGATCAATGGTCCAGGCGATTAAGCAGCAGGATGCGGAACAAGCAGAACGTCTGGCTCAAGAGCATCTGCACTTGACTGTGACGGACCTGGCTGTGCTGCGGGATACATATCCTTCTTATTTTCAATGAGCTGTACTTTACTGCTTGTGCATCACAAGGCATGCTGCTGCTTCCACTAATCATGATGAGGTGAATAGAATGAAGATGGTTTTTCGCTGGTTTGGCGAAGGCAATGACACAGTATCACTGGATCATATCCGGCAAATCCCCGGAGTTGAAGGCATTGTATGGGCGCTGCATGACGTTCCTGCTGGCGACGAGTGGCCAATGGACAAAATACTTGCGGTCAAAGCCGCTGCAGACAAAGCCGGGCTGCATCTGGATGTCGTAGAAAGTGTGAATATTCATGAGGATATCAAGCTAGGACTGCCTTCCCGGGACAAGTATATTGCGAATTACATTAAAACAATGGAGAAACTTGCTGAAGTAGGCGTAAAAGTAATCTGTTACAACTTTATGCCGATATTTGACTGGCTGCGTACGGATATGCACAAAGAGATGGAGGACGGTTCAACAGCCCTCTTCTATGAAAGCAGCAGACTGCACAACATCGAACCGCTGGAGCTTGTTCGTAAAATTACTGAAAACACTGACCTGACGATGCCCGGCTGGGAGCCGGAGCGACTGCAGTATCTGACAGGTTTGTTTGAAGCCTATAAAGATGTAACCGAGGAAGACATGTGGGAGAATGCACGCTACTTCCTGCAGGAGATCATCCCGGCCGCCGAGCGGCTTGGCATTCGAATGGCTATTCACCCGGACGATCCGCCTTGGCCAATTTTCGGTCTTCCGAAAATCATTATTAATCAAGACAATGTTCGCAGGTACCTGAATCTGTATGATAGTCCAGCTAACAGTGTAACCTTGTGCAGCGGTTCTCTGGGAGCCAACCCGAGCAATGATATCATTGGCATGATCCATGAATTCAAAGATCGGATTCCATTTGCCCACATTCGGAATGTGAAGGTATATGATAATGGGGACTTTATCGAAACTTCTCACCGCAGTCAGGACGGAAGTGTAGATATCGCGGGTATTGTGGAAGCCTATCACGATATTGGTTTCGAAGGATACGCGCGACCGGACCACGGACGGCATCTGTGGGGAGAACAATGCAGACCGGGCTACGGGCTGTATGATCGCGCGCTTGGTATAATGTATCTCTGGGGTGTCTGGGATTCGCTGCAAAGGAGGGCAAAAGTATGAGTCAACTCAATTCGAACCTGAATCCGGAACGCACTTCCCGTCTTCAAGGCAAAACGGTTGTCATTACCGGCGGCGCCGGCGTATTGTGCCGGGCAATGGCCGAAGAACTCGCAAGACACGGTGCGCAAATTGCCATTCTGAACCGGACGGTGTCCAAAGGACAGGAAGTTGCATCTGCAATTGAAAAAGCAGGCGGCCGTGCCATTGCCGCAGCATGTGATGTTACCCAGGCCGAAAGTGTACAGGCAGCAGCCGATATCGTTCGCGAACAGCTCGGCCCATGCGACATATTAATTAACGGTGCAGGCGGTAATCACGCCAGTGCCAATACAACCAATGAAATTTTTAAACCCGAGGATCTGGCTAATCCAGACGTAACCACCTTTTTTGATGTAAGTATAGAGGGGTTTCGGCAGGTGATGGATCTGAACTTTGTTGGCTCCCTCATCCCTACTCAAATTTTTGCCAAACACATGATTGAGCGCGATGTATCGGCTGCGGTTATCAATATATCGTCCATGAGCGCCCCATCTCCTATGACCAAAGTACCTGCGTATAGTGCTGCCAAGGCGGCTATTAACAATTTTACGCAATGGCTTGCTGTGCATTTGGCAGAGTCGGGAATTCGGGTCAATGCAATTGCTCCAGGCTTCTTCCTGACCGAGCAGAACCGCAGCTTGCTTTTGCAGCCTGACGGCTCACCTACGGAGCGTTCCAGCAAAATTATTGCGCATACCCCAATGCGTCGTTTTGGGAAACCCGAAGATTTGCTGGGTACGTTAATGTGGCTGGCAGATGAACAGCAGTCCGGCTTTGTGACGGGTATTGTCGTCCCTGTAGACGGCGGATTCATGGCCTATTCGGGCGTATAGACTTCGTTTTGGACACATCGATTGTCTGGAACAGATTCACACTTAAACCGAACCTCGTGATATGATCACGGGCTTCGGTTTTTTTGACGTTGATTTGACCTTCAGGTGATAAGGAATAAATTGCCTCGTTGTGGGCAAGGATTGTGGGTGTAAAGGTGGTGATCCATATATGATGGAGGAAACTACGGTCGTTGTTGTGCGAGCGATTATCGCTTTTCTCACTTTAATTATCTATACAAGGGTGCTGGGAAAACAGCAGATGGGCAACTTGACCTATTTTGACTATATTAACGGCATTACGATCGGTTCCATTGCAGGTACGTTCGCGACGGATCTGTCCTCCAAAGCATGGATTCATTTTGTTGCGCTGACCATCTTCACGTTGATCACCATCATTTTTCAATACATTACGCTGAAAAGTCGTGCTTTCTCCAAAATCATGGATTCGGACCCCACACTGGTTATTCAGAACGGCAGCATTCTGGAACAAAACCTGAATCAAATGCGAGTAAAGTTCGATGAACTTACCATGATGCTGCGGCAAAAGGACGTATTTGACATAACCACGGTCAACTATGGGATTTTGGAACCAGACGGTACTCTCTCCATTGCATTGAAACCAGAGAATCAGCCTGTTACCGCGAGTGACATGCACATGCACCCGCCGCCTCAGAAGCTCATGACCGAGCTGATTATCGACGGTGTGCTGATTAAGGAGAAACTGGCGGAACGAAATAAGGATCAACGTTGGTTAACAGAGCAGCTGAAAAAGCAAAACCTGACCATCCAGGACATTGCATTTGCAGCCATTCTGCCAAATGACAAGTTATATGTTGATTTATACAAGGATCAGATATCGGACGAGGCTGGAACAAATGATGATAAAAAAGGTCGTAAATGACAAAACATAAGTGACTGCTTATTCTGATCCAATCAGGCTTGTCTCGGGAGGTATGCAGATGAAAAAACATAAATGGCTGCTCTATACGATCCCTATCGTTATGCTTCTGATGTTTATCATGGTCATGGTCAGCGGGCCTTTGCTGAAAAAACCGTTCGGTACACAGGATCGATTACTTGACTCCATCCAATTACTGGAGAAACAGGTTCAGAACAAGCAGTGGACCCCGGCCAAAACCCAAATCGATTACGCCATGAAGGCATGGGATCGAATTGTCAATCGCATTCAGTTCAGCGTGGAACGTGAAAGTATTTATGATATTCTGGGTGCGCTCGCTCGAATCAAGGGAGGCATTACCGCACGAGATGATCAGGCGATCATGGAGGAGATTTATTACTTTTACGCCTTATGGGACAATCTAGGGAACTAGCTCCCTATAAACCAGAACACATATAAACAGCTGCTGCAATGCAGCCTGGAAACCGACAGCAAAAAGCACCTCCTTTTCGGCAAAAGGGGTGCTCTTTGTATATTCGTTGAACCGTATTCACATTAATCCTTATGCACGATTTAAGCCGCGGGATTTCGACTTCGAGCCGTTTGCTGTGCCTTCCTTGCGAAAAAAGAGACTGAGCGCTCCTCTTGCACACCACAGGGCAAACAACGCAAACAGCGTACCCCAGAACAGTGCAGGCATGAACGTCTGGTGCGCCAGATTCGCTGCATCTCCAGCCTGAGACGGTCGAGTCCAGGACAACCAGCCGATGTACATCGCACCGACAACCGACTCCTCCAGCGTTATGAAGGCCAGGAGCAGATAGTAGTACTTGGCGATTTTCACACCAAATATCATAATCACGACATTCAGCGCAATAAACCCGGTCAACCACAACATGCCGAATTCACCTCTGACGTACAGCACCAGCGACACAAGTGCCACAGCGGTCATAATCCCCAAACCCCACATGTGCCGCCCTTTGCGGTACAGGTAAAACAGAAGCCAGGCAAAAAGGGAAGCCCCGATGTAACCTGCCAGCGAGACGAATATCGATCTGCCTGCTGTCAGCATGGACGAATATGTTACCCCGCTGTGATCCGCATACAGTTCAATTCGCAGCACCTTGCCCGACAAAACCAGCGTCATCAGCGCATGAGCGAATTCATGGATCATCGTATCCAGATTGCGAAACAACGACGAGAACGGGATAAAACGGGTCAGGAATACAGAGGCCACTAGAAAAAGTATCGTTTTGAGCCACTTGTTCACTCGGGTCAGACCTCCTTGCCTTCAAGTAAGCGAGCTTATCCATTATATTACGTCAGGCTGCCCTGCTTCGTTTCGCCTTTTAAAATCAAGTGCGCACCGTTCAATCCACCAGCAGAAGCTTCGGTTGTGTCCAATAAAAAATGAGGATAGATCATATCGGCCCCGTTCCGCTTCAAAAGTTACAAGTAATCGATTCCGCATCCGGCTGCGTGCGCAGCACACAAACTGTTCTGCCGCCTGACTCTGAATAAGCGTTACATATGCATAAAGTGAATGATCTACAGGTTCGTCCAGCGGGCTGACACCCGCACACGAATACTCGGTCTGCACTCCTGCTCCCTGCAGCAGACTCAGTGTGTGAACCAGTTCCGCATCGACCTCTACCCCATTCCATATCGCTGTTCGTTTGGGTGATACGGTCCGTTTGTCCCGCTCTGTCCAGTGCAGGAGTTCCTGTTTCCGTCTTCGCCACAGATGGGCAGGCTGTTCACTCAGCAGTACTTCCTGTTCTCCCTCTTTATCATGTGAATTCATCGTGTCCTCCTATTCTGCACGGTCCGGTCATCTCAAGCGAAAAAGAGCACATCACTGTGCTCTCTGCTTCGCAAAAGGCAGAGGAACAGGCCACATCCATTCCTCAGCATGTTGTTATATTGTACCTTTTTCAGTGAAAAGCATCAAATTCTCATTAAAGTTCCTACTCGTTCAATGCCAGCTTCAGCGATTCGAGATTCTCTCTCATCACACTAATGTAGTCCTTGCCTGCCTTCACCTCATCCTCAGTCAGACCTTCAATCGGGTTTAATACAGCTGTCTTGGCTCCGACTTCTTTGGCAATAGTCTCGGATACTTTAGAGGAAACAAGGGTTTCGAAAAAAATGGTTTTTACCTTATGTTCTTTGGCAAAATCAATAACAGACGCCATCTGTGCTGCGGATGGCTCCTGTTCAGGAGATAACCCGGCGATCGGAACCTGCTGTAGACCGTATTCTGCTGCCAAGTATCCAAAAGCCGCATGCTGTGTAATGAAGTCCTTCCGTTTACTGTCCTTCACCGCCGTCTTGAAATCCTGATCCAGCGCCTCCAGCTTGGCGATGTATGCGTCGGCATTTTGCTTAAACTGGTCAGCGTGCCGGGGAGCTGCTTTTGCAAGTCCGGCTTCAATGCTGCGTACTTCCTTCACAGCCAGTGCCGGAGAAAGCCATACATGGGGATCAATCCCGCCATGATCGTGATCATGGTCATGATGATGCTCCTCGCCAGCCGCTGCTTCATGGTCATGGTTATGATCTTTCGCAGCATCAGCATCCGCGTGATCATGATCTTCAGTGTTCGTCGCTTGGTCTGCATGGTCCTGATCGCGGCCATGATCATGGTCTTCTTCTCCACCCTCGTGAAGTGTAATTCCCTGACTGGCTTCCACCTGCACAAGTTTGCTATTAGTCAGACTGTCTTTGACCTGATCCATCCAAGATTCCATGCCTGCCCCGTTGTAGACGAGAACATCCGCTTTTTCAATGCTGGCGATGTCCTGAGGTGTCGGTTCCCAATCATGCGGCTCCATGCCTGGCGGTATAAGTGTATGTACATCAGCCAGATCGCCAGCTACATTTTTCGTAAAATCATACATCGGATAAAAGCTGACCTGCACATCTAATTTTTGTTCCGAAGTCGCTGAAGTACTGGCTGCTGCGGATGAATCCGGATTGGAAGTTGTTGTTTTTTGACCGCAACCTGCTGCAGCAAGGGCCAAACTGAGGATCAGTCCCAGCGCGGAAATTTTACTTAATTTCATATCGTGTTTTCCCCATTTCATCTTTATGTGCTGCTTTTTGTATGAATATATACTGCTGCTTAACGGCTCGATGACGTTTACGGTTGTATATTGAAACCAGCTTTTGGGCTGATATTCCAGTCAACAGGAAAAATAACAGGATAAGTGCAATGGTTCCTCCCGGCGGTGTATTCCACTCGTATGAAGCGGTCAGACCGCTGAAAATGCCCGTGAGACCTGTAATAACAGCAATAACGACTGCTGCGGCAAAACTCTGTGCGACTCTAAGAGCTAAAGCTGCCGGCAGTACAATTAGTGCAGATACGAGCAGTACACCGACAATCGGCATCGCAGAGGCCACGGTTATTCCGGTTAGCACCGCAAAGGCAAAGGATAAACCTTTCACTTGAATGCCTCCGATGGAGGCCGTCTCTTCATCAAATGTTAAATTGTAAAGCGGTCTTCGCAGAACGATAAAAAAGGTCAATCCGATCAAACATACCGTTGCCATCATCCACAGCTGGATATTACTTACCGCGACGATGGAACCAAACAGATAAGAACTGAAGGTTTTGGAAAGATTCATTTTCAGACTCATTAACACCACCGCTAAAGCAAGACCCGATGTCATAATGATCGCAACCGGCACCTCACTGTATGTCCGATAACTTCGCCGCAGCTGTTCAACCAGCAGCGCACCAATCATCGCAACAGCAAAACCGCTTAGAACCGGATTCAGATTCATAATGGAACCAAGCGCAACCCCTGCCAGCGAAACGTGAGAAAGTGTATCTGCCATCAGCACCTGCCGTCTGAGCATCAGATATACCCCCAGAATGGGAGCTATGATCCCGATTAATCCGCCAGCCCAGAAAGCACGCTGCATGAATTCGTACTCAAACACTGCCATTCCTCACTTTCTTGTCGCTCCAAGGTGATCGTTCGATCTAACCGGTTGCCAACTTCTTCAAGACCGTGAGTAACCATGATGATGGTGAGACCATGAACATCCGCATAGTGCCGCATTAAATTATAAAATCCTTCCCTGCTGCGCCGATCCATACCTGTCGTGGGTTCATCCAGCACCAGCACGTGCGGCTGTCCAGCCAAGGCTCGTGCGATACAGATTCGCTGCTTCTGTCCGCCCGAAAGCTCTCCTACGCGTGCATTGCGATATTCCCACATACCGACCTCACGCAGGCTTCTTTCAACAATCGCTTCTTTGTCCGGGGTGAATCTCCGAAAAAGACCTAACTTGTGATAACAACCGGATCGCACCAGTTCAATCACCGTACTGGGAAAGCCGCTATTAAACGAGGCGACTTGCTGTGGTACGTAACCGATCTCCAGCTTTTTGCCTCGGAGCTGCTGTGTATTCATATGTACCGAACCGCTCCAGGGCTTCAAGAGCCCGAGCAGCAGTTTCAGCATGGTTGTCTTCGCAGAGCCATTCGGCCCCGTGATGCCGACAAATTCGCCCACAAGAATATCCAGCGACAGCTGATCAATGACAGGCTCTTTGCCATATCCAAATACGACATCTCGCATGGAAGATAAAATCATGCGTTTACCTCTTTCCAATTCGTAAATATTACGATTTAAAGAAATCAAATTTTTTTAGCGTGTTTCACGGTGGATGGTCACCTTCTTCAAACGAGGTGAATACTTCTTCATTTCCAGACGTTCCGGATGGTTGCGCTTGTTTTTTGTTGTGGTATAGTTGCGATCTCCGCATTCTGTGCAGGCTAAAGTTACAATGACTCTCATGGTACTGCCTCCTTATGTTTATTCGTAATAATTACTATTTAATGATAGTAGCCTATGCTTTTTCTTTTGTCAACATGTATATATCAGCTCCACTGTGGAAAAGGATCTTTCAACTCGCGCCAGTTCTTCTGCATCTCTGCATCTGTCAGCAGTGTCTCATCGAGTGATTGTTCAACAGCCGTCCGATCCATATCGATCCCGATAAACACCAGCTTGGTAACCCGGTCACCCCATTCTTCATCCCAATCTGGAATAGCTGGAAGTGTGCCGCCAAAATGCAGATGCCGCTCCTCCTCGCTCATCGCCCCAACCCATATGCCCGCGGGCGCAAGCTGTTTGGAAGTTCCCGCATGGCTGAATGAAATGGCCATATGGTTACGGGTCGCCAACCACATTAAACCTTTGGAACGTACGATGTTTTCCGGCCACTTGGCGATCCAGCGCAGCAGTCGCTCGGGATGGAACGGACGTTTGCGGTGGTATACAAACGAAAGAATACCGTATTCCTCGGTTTCAGGCGTATGCTCTTCTTTCATTAATTCGCGGATCCATCCCGCGGACTGGCTTGCTTTTTCAAAATCAAACCGTCCCGTGTTCAAAATCTCTCTCGGATCAATCTGTCCATGTGTCGCAGGAATCAACTTGGCCTCAGGCTGCATCGCGTGCAGTGCCTTTTCCAGCTTCGACAGCTCTTCTTCGGACACCAGATCACATTTGTTCAATACGAGAACGTCGCAAAATTCAACCTGGTCGGTCAGCAAATGCACAATGCCCCGCATGTCATCTTCCCCAACCTCCTGTCCACGATCCTTCAGCGTCTCTTTTGAATAAAAGTCACGCCAAAACTGAGCTGCATCCACCACCGTTACCATCGTGTCCAAACGCGTGAACCGGGTCAGATCAATGCCGAGTTCCTCATCTATATAGGTAAATGTTTGAGCCACAGGAAGCGGTTCGCCAATGCCCGTAGATTCAATTAATATGTAATCGAACGATCCATCCAGCGCAAGCCGCTCTACCTCTTTCAGCAGATCTTCACGAAGTGTGCAGCAGATGCATCCGTTTGACATCTCGACCAGCTTCTCGTCAATTCGTGATAAACCTCCTCCATCCCGGATCAGGCCAGCATCAATATTAACTTCACTCAGGTCGTTTACGATGACAGCCACTCGCATACCCTCCCGATTATGAAGCACGTGGTTAAGCAGCGTCGTCTTACCAGCTCCAAGATAACCGCTAAGAACCGTGACAGGTATACGTTTGTTCATCTGCTGCTCTTGTTCTGATCTTGACACTGACTCTAACTCTGATATTAACTCAGACATGGACATATTCATTTCCTCCGCTCTCTTCTATTTCTTTGAAACATAGACGGGTTCTGTTCCAGACTCAGGGAACAACATGATAATGAATTGATTTTCATGAGTATTTAATCGTAATTGTTACGATTAAATACTTCAACAACTATAGCTTACTCCGCTTTTACTTGTCAACTCGGATCATGGAGGGCCGGTCGTTTAATCGTAAATTTACTGATTTACATGAAAGAACGATGTATGCAGCCGCAAGTACAAGCATATATTCTAGCAAAGTTCAAGTGACGGAGGTCTTTTATATGAGAATGGCAGCCAGTCTGAAGCTTCTAACCTTTCTGGTTCCCTGTGCTTTCCTTGTCCCGGTTATCATCACAGTTGTTCCTGATCTGAATCAGGTCCGGCATAGCGAAGCACTGCAAAATATAAAAACGGTGTTTGTCAGTATCTTTCTCGAAGCAGTCCCCTTTCTACTGATGGGTGTATTCTTGTCCTCGCTCATGCAGTGGTTTGTATCCGAAGAAATGGTGCGCAGGCTTACACCGAAACATCCTGTTGGCGGCGTACTTGCAGCCGGGCTGCTCGGTATTATTTTTCCGATCTGTGAATGCGGCATGATTCCTGTTGTACGGCGGCTTATGCATAAAGGCATGCCTGCGTATATTGCGGTTACTTTTATTCTAAGCGGGCCTGTTGTGAATCCGATTGTGTTTACTGCTACCCTGCTCGCTTTTCCGAATCATCCGGAGATCACCATGGCTCGTATGGGACTGGCTTTTGCTGTGGCCTCTGCTGTCGGCGGGCTTGTCTATCTGTTTGTTAAACGCAATCCGCTGCGTGCACCTAAAATTGCCGCAGCCGAGGTGAAGACACATCCGGGTTTTAAAATGGCTTTATCCCCTCACCATGATTCACACTCTCATACTCATGCACGTGCTCACTCGCACGGAATCTCCAACGGCCATCATCATGCTCACCCAAAAAACTGGCGCAGCTTTTTCATTCATGCGGGAGACGAGTTCGTCGATATGAGCAAATATTTGGTGATTGGTGCCCTGATTACAGCGTGTATTCAGACGTTTGTGAGCCGCAGTGATCTGATTGCGCTGGGGAACGGCTCTGCAGCTTCCTATGTATTTATGATGGGCTTTGCTTATGTTCTGTCCTTATGTTCTACATCCGATTCTTTTGTGGCGTCGGCATTCTCGCATACCTTTGCTTTGGGTCCGCTGATTTCCTTCCTTGTGCTTGGCCCGATGCTCGATTTCAAAAGTACGCTGATGCTGCTCTCTACCTTCCGCACCCGCTTCGTGATTGGATTAAGTCTGGCGATTATAGCACTTGTGTTTGCAGGATCATGGGTGGTGAACTTGTGGTTGTGGGGATGACTTGTGACAACAAGGAATGCAATAAGGCTGAGTCGAGGGAGACGAAAGACAGCTCACGCGAAGAGGAGCTATGAGAATGAAAAGAAGGATTGATTCATGCTGTTAATGATTAATGCCGTGAATTATTTTCCAGCTAAGGGTTCTGATAAAGTAATCCATTACAGAAAGGAGTGAGGGTCATGAGTCCCGCCAATTTTGCGATGAACCAGAACTCTTTTGCAAAAAGAATAGCTGCCCAGCGGCATACTCTTATTCGTGCAGGCTGGATTGGTAGTCTTGCTGTGTATATCATGCACCTCAAATCGAACAATGCTCTGCATTATTATCTTGCTCCCACGATGCAAAAACTGCTTCTCGGCACTGCGGTTCCATTCCTGTTTATTGCGGTTATTATGGTATGGCACGCTCTTTTTGGTCGACATGAACTGGGCTGCGAATGTGAGCATCACCCTCCTTCCGGCGTGATTCGCAGCTCACTGGTCTACAGTTTGATTGCGCTGCCGCTATTGCTTGGATTTCTGCTTCCAGATCAAGCTTTGGGCAGTTCGATGGCTAGTCAGAAGGGGATGTCCCTGACCTATGCTCCCCCTGAAATTCGGCGGAAAGAGCCGCTGCCAGATGCCGCTCCCCGATTGAATGTGCGGGATTTTACCATACCGCCAGTAATACAAGCACCTCAAATATCTCAAACAAACGAATGGTCAGCGAAACCAGCTGGTGTGCAGTTTGTACCGCCGGATGAATACAGCCGTGAATTCGCAGCACTGGCGGAAAGGTTATATGCCGAGCCTGTCATCCAAGTGTATCCCGAAATATTCTCAGAAACCCTCGGCACGATTGATATGTTCCAGCGCCAATTCACGGGCAAAGAGATTATGCTTACTGGATTTGTATATCGGGACGACAGCATGGAGCACCAATCTCATTTTGCCCTGGGACGTTTTCTCGTGATGTGCTGTCCAGCAGATGCAGCTCCTTTCGGCGTCATGATTCATATTCCCGATGCAAACCAGTTTGAGAAAGATAGCTGGGTTCAGATTCGAGGTACAATTGGCTCTGCCCAAGTGGATGGTAAAGATACGATGGAGATTCGTGCAGCAGCCGTAACACCGATGGATCAGCCAGCTTCGCCTTACATCTACACCAACGCTGACTCCGCTGCGGCCTTTGATAAGATCGTAAGTAAGCGGAAATGAGAGTTTATTAGTGTGCTGAGAGGATGCTGGATAATAATTCGCTTGTGTAGAGATAGAATCATGGCCTGCAGAGATAAACCTGTAAGCAGCACAGATAGCATCATGAGTGGCTGAGATAACACCACAATGAGCGCAGATAACATCATGAGCTAAAACAACATGAGCAGCATAGATTCTTAACGCTGGTGCGTATGTGTCGCTCCAAATTCTAACGATCTCAGAGGAGCTTATTTGAACGAAACAAGGCTTACTAGAATTCTAACGATCACCAGAAACCTTATTTAACCCAAAACACAAAATAAACAAGCATTTTCTCGCCGAAATCTTAAAATAAGGTTTCCTGAGATCGTTAGAGAATAAGAAAGTCTTAAAATGCCTAAATAGCGTCTATGGAGATCGTTAAAGAACAATTCCACCTGAATCGTTCCCCTCCATATTGTACAAGAGCTAACAACTTAGAAAACTTTGATTGCCGCGACGATTATCCCTATTACATTTCATTTAAACCAACCAAGAGTCCCAGCGTAATTAATGTCTCCCCGGTTCAATAAAGAATTAGAACATGGGACTGAGGATTTTAGTTTACGTAATATAACTATAGTTCTACTCTACCTTTACCTAAAACTATACATACACAAGTGCCTATACTGATACTGATACTGATATCCTTACCTATACCTATACCTTTACCTATACCTGTATCTTTATCTGTACTTCATAATTCATCTCAATATGTGTCTCGTTATATGCACCTAGGGTGCCGCTGAGTTTCCCGCATCAAGTGATCAGCCATGTACTTTAGCATACATGCATGCAGCCCACGAACATAAGAAAAGACGGGCAGATTAATATCTGCTCCGTCTTCTTTGTTATATTATTTTCCTTACATCCTGTTTATCTTATTACTCCGTTACGATATCATGCACCAACACGGGTGCATCGGCGTGATCGGCAATCGTAATATTTTCTTTGATTTTGGCGATAACCGCATCCACATCTTCACGGTTGGCATGAATAGTTACTAGAGACTCGCCAGCTTTCACCGGGTCGCCGACTTTTTTATTCAGCATCAAACCTACTGCCAGATCGATCTCGGACTCTTTCGTTGCACGGCCTGCACCGAGCAGCATCGCAGCCGTTCCGATCTCATCCGCAACGATTCCGGCAACATAGCCGTCACGATCTGCTGGAACTTCAATCAGATATTTTGCCTGCGGCAGACGATCTGGATGATCTACTACCGAAGCATCGCCGCCCTGGTTCGCCAAGAAGTGTTTAAACTTCTCCAGTGCTTTACCGTTCTGAATGACTTCTTTCAGTTTTTCCTCAGCCTGTTCCAGTGAATCGGCTTTGCCTGCGAGGAATACCATTTGACGTCCAAGTGCAAGGCAAAGTTCTTCCAGATCTTTCGGTCCTTTACCCTGCAGTGTAAGAATTGCTTCTTTTACTTCCAAAGCGTTACCGATCGCCAGACCCAGCGGCTGTGACATATCGGAGATAACCGCCATTGTTTTACGGCCTACATTGTTACCAATGCTCACCATGGCGTGCGCCAGTTCTTTGGCGTCTTCTGTTGTTTTCATAAACGCGCCCGCGCCTGTTTTTACGTCCAGTACGATCGCATCTGCACCTGCTGCGATTTTTTTGCTCATGATGGAGCTGGCGATCAATGGGATCGAGTTGACCGTTGCCGTTACGTCACGAAGTGCGTACAGCTTTTTGTCCGCAGGTGTCAGGTTGCCGCTTTGACCGATAACCGCTACTTTGTGTTCGTTTACGAGACGAATAAACTCTTCTTTTTCCAGCTCAACGTGAAAGCCCACAACGGATTCCAGCTTGTCCGTAGTACCCCCCGTGTGTCCCAGACCACGACCGGACATCTTCGCCACAGGTACATCCAGTGCAGCAACGAGCGGCGCAAGTACCAGAGTCGTCGTGTCACCCACACCCCCAGTGGAGTGTTTGTCTACCTTAACGCCTTCAATCGCAGACAAGTCGATTGTTTCACCCGAATTCACCATGGACATGGTCAAATCCGCACGTTCCTTATCCGTCATATCTTTGAAAAACACAGCCATTGCCCACGCGCTGACTTGATAATCGGGGATTTCTCCCTGCGTATATCCTTGAACGACGAAATCAATCTCTTCCGTTGTCAATTCTTTTCCGTCGCGCTTTTTGGCAATAATGTCTACCATTCTCATGATGATCTCTCCTTATTTTATAATTGAATTAAACAGAACACGTGACGCTGCAGACCGTTCCGGCTCCGGATCGTTCTTCCGAGCGCTGTTGTCTCCCATATTTCTCTGAATCATCTTATCCATGGTTGAAATTTGGAGACAAAGGCGCTCGCTTCGCTTCTCCAGAATCGATTCCGTCCCCTCCACTCCGTGCTCTAAACCCAGTTTCGGTGTAATTCATTAGGGGCCTTCAGAAAACACGTGACGCTGCAGACCGTTACGGCTCCGGATCGTTCTTCCGAGCGCTGTTGTCTCTCAAATTTCTCTGAAGCATCTTATCCATGGTTGAAATTTGGAGACAAAGGCGCTCGCTTCGCTTCTCCAGAATCGATTCCGTCCCCTCCACTCCGTGCTCTAAACCCAGTTTCGGTGTTTACAGGGTAATTGCTGTATCCAAAGCAACGACCATCATATCGTTAAATGTTTTTTGGCGCTCTTCAGCGGAGGTTTCTTCACCCGTGAGCAGGTGGTCACTTACCGTCAAGATGGTCAAGGCATTTACGCCAAACTTGGCAGCAATCGTGTACAGTGCCGTTGTCTCCATCTCAACGCCAAGAACGCCGTGTTTCATCAATTTTTCAGTCACAGAACGGTCGTCACGGTAGAAGGAATCGGAGCTGAACACGTTTCCGACATGGATTTTCATGCCTTTCGCTGTGGCGCGGTCATACGCTTCTTTGAGCAGCGAGAACGTTGCAATTGGCGAGAAGTCATATCCGCCGAAAACGTGTTTGTTCATGCTGGAATCCGTACAAGCCGCTTGAGCAAGGATCACATCACGTACACGGACATGCTCCTGCATTCCTCCGCAAGTCCCTACACGAATCAGGTTTTTTACGCCATACTCACTGATGAGTTCGTTTGCATAGATTGCAAAGGATGGGATCCCCATACCCGAACCCTGCACCGAAATCCGGTGACCTTGATATGTACCTGTAAACCCAAGCATGCCGCGAACCTCGTTGTAACATACAACGTCTTCAAGGTAGGTGTCAGCAATATATTTAGCGCGCAGCGGGTCTCCCGGCAAAAGGATCGTTTCTGCGATATCTCCGGGTTTTGCTCCAATATGTGTGCTCATGTCATTTCCTCCAATATATTAATTATCAATGGAATTCAGCCCAGCGCGGGAGGAGCTTTTTCTCCAGTCGCTCCCGTACGCTGAAGGCCTCCTTGTTAACATCATCAGCCTTTTACCAACAGCAAGTAAACGGATCACAAACCACTGTTTATTTCTGAAAAAACAGAATTGTATCTCTCATCCGAATACTTCATGTAAATTGCGCTGACGACGGCCAGATCATTTCTGATGACTCTAATGGCTTGTATAATTACTTTAAAATTGACTTTTGAATTACTTCAAATCATTCAGGAAGCTCTTTCCATACTCCGGCAATTTCACGCCAAAGTTCTCTGCCACCGTAGCACCAAGATCGGCAAACGTGCCGCGAAGCTCCAGCTCTTTCCCCTCGCTGAAACGCGGGGAGTATGCCAGCAGTGGAACATATTCACGCGTATGATCTGTACCTCGGTACGTCGGATCGTTACCATGGTCGGCTGTAATCAGCAGCAGATCATCGTTTGTCATTTTTGCAAAGATCTCCGGCAGACGTGCGTCATAATCTTCAAGTGCCTGCGCATACCCTTGCGGATCACGGCGGTGACCATACAGCGCATCGAAATCAACCAGGTTCAGGAAGCTGAGTCCAGTGAACTCTTCGTCCATCGTCTCGGATAACTTGTCCATGCCATCCATATTGGAAACGGTACGTACCGCTTTCGTAACACCCTCGCCATCGTAAATGTCGGAGATTTTACCCAAAGCAATGACATCCAGGCCTCCGTCTTTCAGCTCGTTCATTACCGTACGGCCAAATGGTTTGAGTGCATAGTCATGACGGTTCGCCGTACGTTTCCAGTTCCCCGCTTCACCAACGAATGGACGTGCAATAATGCGGCCGAGCATGTACGGATCTTCCAGCGTGATTTCACGGCAGAACTCACAGATTTCATACAATTCTTTCAAAGGCACAACGTCTTCATGCGCAGCAATTTGCAGTACCGAGTCAGCCGAGGTGTACACAATCAGAGCGCCTGTTTCGACATGCTCCGCACCCAGCTCATCCAAAATTTCTGTGCCGCTGGCTGGTTTGTTACCAATCACCTTACGGCCTGTCTTCTCCTCAATGCGCTGAATCAGCTCATCCGGGAAGCCGTTCTCAAACACGCGGAACGGTGTATCAATATATAGCCCCATAATCTCCCAGTGGCCAGTCATTGTATCCTTGCCGCGTGAAGCCTCCTGCATTTTGGTGTAATACGCTTTAGGTTTATCCGCAGCAGGAATCCCTTGGATTTCTTTAATGTTGGACAGTCCCAGACTCGCCATATTCGGCATCTTCAGACCTCCACGCTCACGTGCGATATGACCCAGCGTATCGACGTCAAAATCATCAAATTCTGCTGCATCCGGCGCTTCGCCGATTCCTACAGAATCCATTACAATCAGATGTACTCTTTTGAATGTTGACATAACTTAAGCACTCCTTCCATTAATCCAGCTTACAAGAACAGTCCAGTGATGATCGCGGACAGTACGCTGACCAGCGATGCACCGTAAAGCAGCTTCAGACCGAAGCGGGCCACCACATTGCCCTGTTTCTCATGAAGTCCCTTCACTGCACCGGCAATAATACCGATGGAGGAGAAGTTGGCGAAGGATACGAGGAAGACGGATACGATTCCTGTTGTTCTGGCAGACAATCCCGTTTGCTCGCTCAAATTCAGCATCGCCACAAATTCGTTGGACACCATTTTGGTAGCCATAATACTGCCTGCCTGAATCGCTTCTTTCCAAGGGACACCCATAACAAAGGCAAAAGGTGCAAACACATACCCAAGCAGTTCCTGGAACGAAATACCGATTACAGCGCTAAATATTCCGTTAATCAAGGCAATCAGGGCGACAAAACCGATCAGCATCGCCGCTACGACAATGGCTACTTTGAATCCGTCAAGAATGTATTCTCCCAGCATTTCGAAGAACGATTGTTTCTCTTCTTCCCGCACTTCCAATATATCTTCTTCCTCCGTAACCCGATACGGATTGACGATGGAAGCAATGATAAAACCGCCGAAAAGGTTAAGCACAAGCGCTGTCACTACATATTTCGGTTCAATCATTGTCATATAGGCGCCGACAATGGACATCGATACCGTGGACATTGCTGATGCACAGAGGGTGTACAGCCGATGTTTCGGCAGCAGCCCGATTTGTTTTTTTACGGAGATGAACACTTCAGATTGCCCCAGAATGGCCGAAGCAACCGCGTTATATGATTCCAGCTTGCCCATTCCGTTGATCTTGCTTAGTACCAGACCAATATATTTTATAACAAAAGGTAAGATTCGGATATACTGCAGGATACCAATTAAGGCAGAGATGACCACAATCGGCATCAGCACCGTCAGGAAAAACGGACCACTCCCGCCTTCTGCTCCAACGTTGATCAAACCACCGAAAACAAAGGTAATCCCTTCGGCTGCATAATCAAGCAAGTTCTTAAATACGGTGGAAAATCCGCCAATTAGCCATGTTCCCACTTCCGTATTCAGCAAGGCATAGGCCAGTACAATCTGTAAAACAATCATTACCGCAAGCGGTCGGTATCGAATCTGTTTCTTGCCGTTACTGGCGATATAAGCCAGTCCAAAAACAACGAGTAAGCCAAGGATGGCAATAAGGTATTTCATGTGATCTCTCCTTTGAAGGTCGTTAATCCCGTTGTATAAACTGCTCAAAGGGTTACTGAATCTTATTTTGTGTCATTTCATAACATATGATTTCAGAAATTTTATAAAGCGCTTACAAACAACAGGGTATATTACGTTTCATGTTCAAGCAAAAAACGGCCCTGAACCCTGTCATGCATCTCAGGCAGAGTTCAGGATCATGAATTATAAACTTGGTTTAGTAAGAAGAAGTGGACTGACCGCCCTGCATAATTTTCACGCCAGAGCTTGCTCCGATTCGAGTCGCCCCTGCTTCAATCATCTTCTGCATATCTTCCAGGCTGCGAACGCCGCCAGAAGCTTTAACACCTATGTCAGGACCAACGGTACGACGCATCAGTGCGATATCTTCCGGAGTTGCCCCGCCTGTGGAGAAACCAGTTGATGTTTTCACAAAATTTGCTCCGGCTCTGACAGCTGCTTGGCATGCACGTACTTTCTCATCATCCGTTAACAGACAAGTCTCAATGATTACTTTCACCAGTGTACCCGCCGCAGCTTCAACAACAGCGCGAATGTCCTGCTCTACCGCGTCATCATTACCATCTTTCAGCGCACCGATATTAATGACCATGTCTACTTCTGTTGCACCTTTAGCGATTGCATCTTTCGTCTCAAACGTCTTCGTTTCGGAAGTGGATGCCCCCAGAGGGAAGCCAATGACCGTGCAGATATCTACGCCAGTGCCTTTAAGCTGCTCTGCAGCGTAGGATACCCAGCCCGGATTCACACATACAGATGCAAATTGGTACTGCTTCGCTTCTTCAGTCAGCTTGGTAAGCTCGTTACGAGTTGCGTCTGCACGAAGCAGCGTATGGTCGATCATTTTGGCTAATTGTGGTGTAGTCAATTGAATCTCTCCCTTATCTGAACTGTGAACTTATATCCTTACACTATCATGAACATATGTAAAAATCAACTTGAACCTTTGTTCATAATGAGTTTGAGGATAGAATGTTGAACTTTTTGTTACACTTCCGAAGTTACCTCTCGAAAATACTGCCTTCTATAATTATTTTCTGCCTTACATAGCAAAACATCCGCCTCAGTGCTGTGGCAGATGTTGTCATTGTTGATCTGTAGATTGAATTTTAGGCCCGGGACAAGTAAACCTTACCTTCTCCTTCTTTATAAACGAAGCAAAGCCTGCGCTGTATACTGGTCCGTAACCAATATGTTGGCATACTGACCCTTCAGTGCTGCATGAATCGCTTCGATTTTGCGCCCGCCACCCGCGACAAGAATGGACTTCTCCTTATTTCTTAATTCGGCCAGATCAATCCCGACCGTCCTGCTGTTGATCTCTTCACTGATCAGATGCCCTTCCGCATCAAAAAAACGTGAGCAAATATCACCGGCACCCGAATGCATCAGGAGCTGCTGTTCCTGCTCATTAAAATATCCCAGCTTGAACAGAAGTGCATCCTCTTTCACCGTTCCTACGGTGAATATCGCAATGTTAGCCTGTCTTCCGAGTTCGACAATACGTCCAATGTGGCGATCGGCCTCAACCATTTTTTTCACTTCGATATTATCGAAGATCACCGGGAGCGGCAAATACCTTGGAACCGTGTGAAAAGCTTCTGCAAACAGGTGCACGATCTCCGCGGCGTAAGTATTGATATGGGAGTGGCTTACTCCCCCTTTAAGCTGTACCACTTCAACACCCTTGACCTGCTTGGGTCTTAGCTGGCGAGCAACCGCATGCATTGTCGTTCCCCACGTGACCCCAATAATATCGGCGTCCTGCACAGTTTCCTGCAAGTAGTCCGCGGCCCTCTTGCTGATATGCTTCTGGATCTCCTCATCACTCTTTAAAGGTGCAAAACATACCAGAGCCGTCTCCAGATTATATTTGACCTTTAGCTCTCCGGCGATAATATCAATATCCTCCAGCGGGTCCATAATTTCAATACGCACGTAACCTCGGTCCTTGGCGTACTGAAGAAGTCTCGATACCGTGGGGCGGGATACGCCCAGTCTTGAGGCAATGTCCTGCTGGCTGTAATCGGACTGATAATACAATTTTGCCGCTTCAATGCTTAACCGCTGTTTCTCCAGGTCCATTCCCATATGTGCTCATCTCACTCATCTTCATTATCGTCAAAAAATAAAACGTTCCATTCTTCCATTACAGCTAACGAACGAATGCTGAAGCGCCCGCACTGCCAACCCCGGAAATGCGGTTCATTACAGTGCAGAAGCAAGCATACTGTTTTTTATATTATACATATATTAAGTATTCCATCACTATATTTTGCCAAAACAAAATCCGGCCTCAGCTTTCTATCTATTCAAACAAAAACATGAGAACTCCTCATCCTGTATTATGGTGTTCACTCTGCTTCCTGATTCCGTCATCAGGGCTTCAACGGATGTATAAAACAAGGCACTGCACATCATACTACTCCAGTCACGGGAGCTGTTCAGGTGTCTCTTTAGTTTTTACCACCTTGATTTTATGATATCAAATTCCATTCGAAAGTGAGGAACTCAAGCATGTCTACTTTACTGTACATTACTGCCCATCCGCATGATCATCAAACCTCTTTCAGTATGGCCGCCGGTAAAGCTTTTATTGAAGCTTACAAGGAAAGCCATGCCTCAGACGAAATCATTCATCTCGATCTGTACCGTTCACACATCCCGTATATTGATGCGGATGTATTCAGCGGATGGGGAAAACTGCAGACAGGTGGCGACCTCACCTCTGAGGAACAATCCAAAGTCCAGCGTCTGAATGAACTGTCCGATCAGTTCGCGAGTGCAGATAAGTATGTTTTCGTCTCACCGCTGTGGAATTTCTCTTTCCCACCTGTGCTCAAAGCATATATCGATTCCATCTGTGTAGCGGGCAAAACGTTTCGTTACACCGAACAAGGACCGGTAGGACTGCTAACGAACAAAAAAGCACTGCACATCCAGGCACGGGGCGGCATTTATTCGGAAGGACCTGCGGCTCAGATGGAGTCAGGACATCGGTACTTAGGTATTATCATGTCATTTCTGGGTGTGCCGAAACTGGATGGTATCTTTGTGGAAGGACATAACCAATATAAGGATCGTGCCGAGGAGATCAAACAAAAAGGAATCGAAGAAGCGCAGCGTTTTGCCAAACAATTTTAGGCTCATAAAATAAACAAACCCGCACAACGTCCTGATTGAATATCTCAAGACGTGTGCGGGTTCTTCATATAAGCATCTAGAATTGAAACATACGGCTTCTATCCTATAAAACAGTTTTCTATTTAAAACAAAATACCTGTTCTGTATAAATTACGTCAGTAGTTCTCTTTACTCTTCGTTCTAACCTTACAGCTTATGTGTTCCAGCACTGGCGCGGCTCATCGTTTCAAGCTTTCGGGTAATGGCATGACGGTCTATTTTCAGCCCCCAGATCAGTTCGATAATCTGTTCTTTCTCTTCGGGGTGGTCGGCTTGTTTTAACTGCAGCAGCAGCTCGTGCATCTGCTCATTAATGTCTTCGAACTGATTCCAGAGATCCTGCCTAACTTCAGTTGAGTCCAGGTGATGGTTGGCATCGACTTCTTCCTTCAATGCTTGCAGGATAGCGTCCTTCCATTCTTCGTCCCCGAGTTGTTTTGCCATGTTCAGGAGATCCAGATAATCGTCAACAAGAAGTGAGTTCAATTCAGCATATGTTTTCATCGTTTACTGCATCCCCTTATCGTTCTATTTACCCAGTATTATACTCGGTATTTTCGGATATGCAATAGTTGTCGAGAAAAAGGCAGCTCTTGGCATTCACGATGTCACATTTTGATGAAATAAATGCACCGTTCTTTATTTTTTTTCCAATTCATACTACCATAATCCTATCATCCTATGACCGATTATCACTTAATCTGCTGCTGCAGCAGCTGTACCCGATATGCTTCGCTTTCCAGTGATTGGATCTCTTTGTACTGCTCAGCTGTCAAAATTCGAGGTTCTCCTGCAGCCTTCGCAATCATGTATACTTTCGCACTCTCCTCTACCACCTGTGTTCGGTAATAGGCCTCACGCAGATTTTTGCCTGTTGTCACCAGTCCGTGATTCATAAGAATCAGCGCAGTATGCTCGGTGATTTTTGCGGCTGCAGCATCAGCGAGAAGTTTCGTGGTCGGGAGCACGTAAGGCACAAATCCGATATCACCCACTAGAGCGGATTGATCCGGGAACAGATGCGGAAGATGGTCAAAAACAAGACTGAGCGCGATCGTGTATGCCGGGTGTGTATGCACAACAGCCTGAATATCCGGGTTCACACGATAGCTGTACAGATGCATCAGCACTTCCGAGGAAGGCCGTGTGGATTCTGATTGTGTTTCTCCTGTCTCGATGTCAACAGCAATCCATTCATCCGGTTCAATGTCCTCAAGTGCATAGCCGCTTGGCGATAACAGCATCGTACTGCCCGAGCGTGCACTTATATTGCCTCCAGGTCCTACAACAAGCCCTTGAGTTACTGCCTTGCGGGCGTATTTGGTTAATTCTTCTCTTATCTTCTGTTCAGACATGCTCTCTACCACTCCTTATCTGCGATAATTTCCGACGGTTTAATTAGATTTTTAACGGGGTAATTGTCGGTACCTTCCGTAAGCTTCTTCCCAGCATTCGGAATCTTGAGGCATGTATGTTTCTGTATCAAAAGAAGCTGCTGCTATATCACGGACATCCGATAAGCTGCCTGCTTCCCCGTGAGCCGCATATTGAAGCAGACAATTGCCTGCCGAGGATGCCTCCACCGGCCCCGCAATCACCGGAACCCCAGCCGCATTTGCTGTAAACTGACAGAGCATGCGATTATGCACACCTCCGCCAACCATATGAATAACAGGGGGTCTTGTGCCCGTAATCTGTTCAAGTTCATCGAGCGTCTGTCTGAACTCCAGTGCCAGACTTTCCAAAATACAGCGAACGATAGCTCCCACCGTTTCCGGTGCCTTTTGGCCTGTGTTTAGACAATGCCGACGGATCCGCTCGGGCATGTCACCCGGGCTTATAAAATCATCATCTCCAGGCAGCAGTAAAGATTGATGCGAACGTACGGTTGAAGCACACTGTATCAGTTCTTCATGGGAGTACCACCGATTCTCACGCTGCCACTGCCGTCTGCATTCCTGAAGCAGCCATAAACCCGAACGATTCTTCAGAGTTCGCACGCTGCCGCTGACGGTCCCCTCATTCGTAAACCCCAACTCACGGCTCAGATCACTTAATACCGGAAGCTCCCTTTCAACCCCCATGAGAGACCATGTGCCGCAGCTGATAAAAGCAAAATCAGATTCGAACGCCGGTATGGCGGCCAGTGCCGAAGCGGTGTCATGTGATCCTGTGCAGACCACCTGCATCGGTCCTGTGCGAAATTCATTCATCAGATCACCGGTTAACGTACCCAGTACAGTCCCTGGCTGAACCAAGCGCGGAAATAACGATGCAGGTAAGCCGAGACGGCTTATTAACGGTTCATTCCATCTGGATTCACCGGCATGAAGCAGACCGCTGGTGCTTGCAATTGTGTATTCGCATGCTTGTTCCCCCGATAAATAATAATGGAACAGATCGGGCATGAATAACAAACGTGTGTCTTCGTCTGCTTCCGCTGCACTTTCCTGAAGGTGACCAAATAACTGAAATAGGGTATTGATCTGCTGGGGCAGTACACCGGACATCGAGTACAGTTCTCGTTCACTGACCACAGCAAGCACGTGGTTCATGAATTTCGCATGACGCGCATCACGATAATGACGCGGGTTCCTGCGCAGTCTTCCCGCACCGTCGACCAGCGCGTAGTCGACGCCCCAGGTATCAACAGCAATAGACTGCACCGGGGATGACGTGCCTTCCACCCCTTTTTGAATGCCCTGCTTCAGCTCATGGAACAGGCGAAGGAAGTCCCAACACAACTCATCCCCAAGCTGTACAGGTTCATTCGCGAAGCGATGGACTTCCTGCAGCGTGAGCCTGCGACCGTCCAAAGCTCCGCGTACTACCCGGCCACTGCCGGCGCCGAAATCGGCAGCGAGCACATATGAAGCTTGATTGCCCATATTGAAAGCCTCCTTCACGCAGCAGTTCAACGATATAACGGTCCGAACACTTGACAAGCGCGATAATCCGCACCCTCCGCCTCACTTGTACCAAACATTCCCCAGACCCGCGGACGGAAAATGTCTGCTTCAGGCACATTGTGCATATTCACTGGAATACGCAGGATCGATGCCAGCGTGATCACATCCGCACCGATGTGCCCATAGGAGATCGAACCATGGTTCGCCCCCCATTGATTCATCACTTCATACACGGAAGTAAACGCTCCCGAGCCCGTCAGAATGGGCGAAAACCAAGTTGAAGGCCATGTCGGATCGGTCCGATGGTCCAGCGTGTCATGTACGTGCTCTGGCAGATCGACCGTGTAACCCTGAGCAATCTGCAGCACCGGCCCGAGTCCTTTCACCAGATTCAAACGAGTCATGGTCACAGGCATCCCGCCTTTCGTAAGAAAGTCAGCCGAGTATCCGCCGCCGCGGAAATATTCAACGGAAGCCGGTCTCCAGGAGGTGGCTTTCAGACAATGCTGTATTTCTTCATCCGTAATTTCCCAAAATGGCTTAAGCGCAGGCTTACCTTCCCTTGATTGCTCGCCGGTACCGTCGAGTGCAGCAGAACCGGAGTTAATCAGGTGTAAAATCCCTGATGCAGCGTGTCCTTCCAAAAGATGACCTGTCACCCGTTTGACCGAATCCGGGCTCCAATACGTCCGCACGTCCGCAAAAATCTGAGCTGTATGTGTCAGTAATGAACCAAACAACATCGATACACCGTTCAGACTGTCATTTTCGGTTGCGACAAGGTACGGGGCGCGTTTACCGTTCCAGTCGAACGAGGAATTCAGCATGGACTCCAGAAAATCTCCATTCGGCGCGTGATCCGTCCACTGCCGCTGTCCCTGAAATCCGGATACAATGGCATGGTGACCCATAGCCTCCTCTTCATATCCGAGTTCCGCCAGTTTCGGATTGCCGGCCATCAGATCACGTACAATTTGTGTCATCTTCACAACCGTTTCCCACTCAGCGTCTTTGCGTTTCCGATCTGACTGGAGATGCTCTGGATTGTTATCCGGACCTTCCTTGCAATTTTCCTTCACCCAGGCAAGTGCCAGCTTGTATTCTTCAGGATCATAAATTTCCTCTTCAATCCGCCGTGTCAGTTCGCTCATATCCACATACTCGTTTCGCATGCCCAGATATTCCTGAAAAAAAGAATCATTCACGATGGAACCCGCAATCCCCATCGATACAGAGCCGATGGACAAATACGCCTGCCCCTTCATCGTCGCTACCGCAAGACCGGCACGACTGAAGCGAAGCAGCTTCTCACGCACATCATCTGGAATGGTCGAGTCCCCGCCGTCCTGCACATCCTCCCCATAGATTCCGAACGCAGGGATGCCCTTCTGGGCGTGAGCGGAAAGCACAGCCGCCAAATATACTGCCCCTGGTCGTTCAGTACCGTTAAAACCCCAGATCGCTGTCGGAATGGATGGTGACATATCCATCGTTTCTGTACCATAACACCAGCATGGAGTTACGGTAATCGTTACGCCTACATTAGAACGACTGAACAGTGCAGATGCCTGCGCTGCTTCAGCAGCACCGCCGATACAGGTTTCGGCAACAACGCATTCTACCGGCGAACCATCTGCGTAATAAAGTTCAGTCGAGAGCAGTTCCGCTACCGATGTCGCCATCCGCATCGTTTGTTCTTCCAATGACTCACGCACACCTTTGCGTCTGCCATCGATAGTGGGACGAATACCAATTTTGGGAAAAGCCTGATTGTAACGATAATCCTGATGAGTCATGCGAGAACGTCCTCCTTTTAGTGCATTTTGAACAAAATGCATGTGGAATTGAGAATATTCTGACTGAACGATAAGCTGTACTGTTGGGGGCAATGGAATCATATGCTGCGGGATGGAGCCGATAACCACTATGTTTGAATTTCTCCAAATCTGAATGCGTTTACATGTATCAAAAATAATAAACCGCCCTCATTAATTATCATCAAATGTCATTCACTGTACCTCGGGGACAATGGAACAATCATGAAAATAACGAGAACGGCTGCTGTGCCAATGTATAAATATGTTGCGGATTATCGTAGTAACGACGTGTATTACATCACTTTCTGATCAAGAATATAGAACATCCTAATTTAAGTACTGAAGTTAAACTCCATCCTAAATCTCAATTAGGGTTATCGGTAACCCTAACATAGCACGCGGCTATCTTGCTGTCAATCGCCTTTATCCTATAGAATGGAAGGACTATGCTGCGGAAAGGTCCGATCCCTTTGATTACAATCTATGATATCGCCAAAAAAGCCAATGTCTCCGCAATGACGGTCTCCAAAGTCATTAATCGCACCGGTCGTATCAGTACGGCCACACGAGAGCGGGTGCAGCAGGTCATCGATGAGCTGGGTTATATTCCGAATTCCAACGCGAGAAGTCTGGTACTGCAGCGAACTCAGATGCTTTCACTGCTTATAACGGACATCACCAATCCTTTTTATACAACACTCGCCCGTGGTGCTGAAGATGCTGCGCATCTTCGAGGCTACCGCGTTCTGTTTGGTAACAGTGATGAAGATTACCGAAAAGAAAAAGAGTATGTGGAAGCCATCTTGTCGACACGTGTGGATGGAGTGCTGTTTGCACCTGCGGGAGACCGTTCACTGATTCATCTACAGCAATTACAGGCGCGACATATTCCGTTTGTGTTTTTGGATCGAACTGTACCTGAAATCACTTCTGATCTGATTGCAGGAGACAGCCGTGAAGGCGCTGTAGAGCTTATGCGCTACCTCATTAGCCTAGGTCACCAATACGTCGCGCTGGTCAACGGTTCGTCTGAGGTCTCTACAGCCAGACTTCGTGAAGAAGGCTATATGGAGGGACTTGTTGAAGCTGGCATTGCTCCTGATCCTTCACTGATCCTTCGTACCAGCTATCGGGATTTCAGTGATGATGAAGGACTGGGGAAACTGCTGTCTCGATCACAGAAACCTACAGCCATTTTTGCAGCCAATAACATGCTCGCGATTGGAGTTATTCGCCTGCTGCGGAGGCGTGGCCTTAAGGTGCCTGAGGACATCTCTGTGGTTTGCTTCGATGACCTTGATCTGGCTTCCGCCTTTGATCCTTTTCTGACCGTTAGAGCACAGCCTGCGTACGAATTCGGATATCAGGGAATGCAGATGCTGATGGATCGGATTGAAGGAAAGCTTCCTCCTGATGTTCAAACGATAATCCTGCCTTCCGAGCTGCGAATCCGTGCTTCCGCTGCGCCCCCACCTCGTGACTGACTTATATTTCATACGAATACACATCAAAAAGTACAAAAAGCAGGATGTCCCGGCAATCACTTCCGGTTCATCCTGCTTCACCTATGCCTTCCTGCTCATCGTTCTGACTGCAGAGCGAGCGCAACCTCACGCACAAGGCCTGGAAACCAATCCATCAGAGCTTCAAATGTATATCCGGCCTGTTCTGCTTTAGAGGTGTCCATAGTCCACGACTGCTCCACTCCAAAGGGTGACATGTCTTCGTCCACGGTCCGCTTCAAAATCTGGGACTGCATCCCCGTCACCGTTTCAATCAAATGCATCATGGCTGTAAGTGTAATTGAGCCTTTGGACGCTGCATTCACAGGTCCAGTCAAAGGCACATTCCCAAGCCACGCAAGGAATCTTGCAGCTTCAGTGGAATGAATGAAACCAATCTCAGCTTCAGGATTAGGCATGCCGATCGGTTTTCCCTTCTGCACATGTTTAATATGAAAATGAAGTCTTTTGGTATAATCGTCTATTCCGAGTACAATCGGAATACGCATGGCAGCTACAGGAAAGGAAGCGGTTTGAAAGAATACAGCCTCGGCAAGTCTCTTGCCTTCACCGTAATTAAAATCCTCCTTGTTTCCGTACTGCAGTGGATACGTATACGGATCGAAATCGGTCTCCACAAATCCCGGTCTCGGTTCTCCATACACGGATAGCGTAGAGGTTAACACATACTTCTTGGTACGTCCTGCAAACGCTTCACAGGCAGCTTTCGCCTCATTCGGTGAGTAGCAGATATTATCATACACCACATCCCACTGATCCGACTGTGCCGCCTCTGCTACGGACTGCGGGTTCTCCCGGTCCATACGGATTCGCTTTACTTCCGCTCCAAAATCAGCTTCGGTCTGTCCGCGTGTAGCAACCGTGATCTCTGACTTCCCTTCCCATAACAGATGGTCCACGAGACGTTTGCCAAAGAAACGCGTACCTCCGAGAATAAGTACTTTTTTCATCTTATTTCCCTCCAATCCTATGTTTATGACGGCTTCAAAATACGAAGCATCGTATGGGCATTTCGCTGGAATTCATATGACGTTCTGACTTCAGACACGCAGTAACCCTTGTTTTCCAAGAGAAGCTTGAGTTCATCCATGTGTTCATAACGTCTGCCTGTAAGGTCAACGGTCGGAAAGATACGCAGCTCCTCTCTGGTTACTCGCAGCATTTCCAGCAGCGTTTGAACATGAAAGTCAAAATTAAACCGGTCAGCATACGTGAACAGGAAATGCGCCGATAAAGTCAGATCAAATTGTTCATCATCAAAAGGCAGTTCAGGTAATACAGCGGGCACGTAATGGTCAGGATGACGTCTCATATCCGCCGCACACGCCGTAATCGCACGCAGCCGTTCCTGCCTTAATCCCTCTATAGAACCGAAGCGATCCCATACATACATTCCCTGTGCAGTCTGCATCTGTTTCATCGTGTGTTCAATATCCTGCAGTCCCTTCGTTTCCAGCTCATGAATGCCATAATGGTAAACGATATCCGCTGCTGCAGGATAAGCCCCATGCTTGCGAGCTTCACTGCTGAACGAACATGCACCTCCGGGACAATCCAGAATGGCCCTGCCCCCAAGCTCCTGCTCTGTCAGTTGAAACATGCTCATGTATTCCTCAAAGGTCCTACCGATAAAAATAATCTGTGCCAGCTCCAGGCTGCTCTCTTCATTCTCGTTCACACTTCTCTGCTCGTCTCGGCTCATCTCATTCGCTTCCTTCCATTAATCATTAGGAAAAACAAGTCCAATCTGCCGTCTGATCTGATCCATCACCTGCATCGTTTGATAGGAGCGTTCATACGTGTTCATATCGGATTCCTTCTTCCCCTGCTGTACCAGATTGACAAACTCCTCCACTTCATAATACATCGCAGGATGCTGCTGCTCTACCGTTAGGGTCTCTACAGTTCCATCATTGTAACGAATCTCGGCGTGTTCAGGTGAACCAATCTTATCAATAATCATGCTGCCGCGCTCACCCATAATTTCACTCGGTACGTGCGAATTGGCGATCTTGGAATACGTTACAACCGCATCCATTCCGTCATACTGCAGCAGCACGCTCCCCTGTCCGTCTACGCCGGATTCCAGCATCATAGCCTGGGCCTGCACCTGCTGCGGCGCCCCAAACAAAGTGATGAGCGGATATAAACAATACACGCCCAGGTCCATCAACGCTCCGTTCGCGAGTTCCGGCTTAAATGCGTTTAGCACAATGCCTTCCTTATACTTGTCATAACGTGAAGAATACTGCGAATAACCTGCTATGTACTTGCGAACAGGCCCAATTTTGGATAGATGCTGTGCCGCACTTTTGAACACGGGAACGAGTGTCGACTTCATCGCTTCCATCAGCAGCACATTATGCTTTTGTGCGGTCTCGATCATGCTTTGTACTTCTGCACTATTAGCTGCAAGGGGTTTCTCGCACAATACATGCTTGCCGTTTCTCAGAAAAAGCTCAGCCTGTGCTGCATGGAGCGTATTCGGCGTGGCGATATATACCGCATCCAGTGTGTCGCTGGCCGCCATCTCCTCCAGATCCGTGAACCGATAGGGCGCATCATACCGGTCTGCAAATGCGTTTGCCTTATCCGCTGTCCGGGAGAATACCGCCGTAAGCTGGAAACCTTCCACCTGAACAGCAGATTCCAGCAGCCTTTCTGTAATCCAGTTGGTACCTACTACACCGAATCGAACCATTCTATCTACCTCTTTCTTTGTGACTGATATTGTTTGCTTCTTAGATTGTTCTTTATCAGGGTGAATCGCTGCTTCATAACCTGTCTTGTACATTGTAGCGTAAATTGCAGCAGGAATGAAGAAAGAGCTTTTTCTGCATGTGTACAGAGCGGTTAATGCACAAATATTGATATCTTGCGATTCGATTCGAAATCTCGTAATTTCCTGATTATGAAGGGTATAATAAGAGCAGAGGTGAATCTATGAAACATACACAGCAAGATGATGCCCTGAACCTGCAGCACCCTATTCCTGCTGAGTATTGGGACGCTATCATACAGAATAACAGCTCGTACGATGGTACGTTTTTTTATGCAGTACAGACAACCGGTATTTTTTGCCGACCCTCGTGCAGATCAAGACCCCCAAAATACGACAATGTGCTGATCTTCCGCGATGCCGAGCAAGCTCTGGCTCACAAATTCAGACCGTGCAAGCGCTGTAAACCGACTGGAGAACGAGTGCCTGACCAGGAATGGATTTACGGGATTACCGAATATATTGAGAATCACTATACCGAACCGTTAACGCTTAATGCACTTGCTTCAGTAAGCCATGGGAGTCCATACCATCTGCATCGGGTCTTTAAACGCATCACAGGCCAAACGCCCGTTCAATACATTCAGGCTAAACGCATAAACAAGGCACAGAAACTCCTTAAATCGACTCATCTCACCGTTACGCAGATTGGACGCCAAGTTGGCATAGCCAACCCGGCCTACTTCATATCCGTATTTCGCAAATATACCGGCTGTACCCCCGCACACTACAGGGAAAGGCACGACGAAGCATGAAAAATCAAATCAATTACAAAGTACCCAAATCATTATTAAATAAAGGCACCGGTTTCCTTAACGGATACACCCATACCTTGAATCCGTACACAGGCTGTACCTTCGGATGTTCCTACTGTTATGTCAGACAGATGCCGGTCTCCTTATTTCGCAAGGAGGACTGGGGAAGCTGGGTTGATGTGAAAAAAGAAGCTTCGGACCTCCTTGCCAAAGAGCTGCAGCGCGCCCGGAAGAAAGGAAAAGTGACCATCTTCATGTCGTCCAGCACCGACCCGTATCAGCCCGTTGAAGTGCAGGAACGGATTACACGTTCCCTGCTGGAGACCATGCTGCTGCATCCGCCTGATTTTGTGCTTTTGCAGACCCGAAGCCCGCTTGTTACGCGTGATATCGATGTGCTTCAGAAGCTTGGTAATCGGGTTCGGGTAAGTATGACCGTTGAAACGGACCTGGACGATATACGTAAACATTTCACCCCGTCGGCTCCGCCCATCGCAGGCCGACTGCACGCGCTCAAGGCACTGCGCGATGCCGGCATTCAGGCGCAGGCAGCGATAGCACCCGTGCTGCCAAGCAGTGATCAGTTCGCCGCTGCGCTAAGACCCCTTGTGAAGCGTGTTTGCATCGATGACTCTTTTATGGGCGATGGCAGTGAAGGTAAGCGAACACGCAGACTTGGGATAGAGCAGCTTTATGAAGAGATCGGACTAGAGCAGTGGTATCATCCCGATGCGTATAAGCAGGTTTTACAGCAAATGAAGATGCATTTTGCAGCACATGAACTCTTTGTCAGCCAGGCGGGGTTCGAACCTTGATTTTATGCAGGCAGAAGACCAGATTCATCCTTTAATTCAATACAGAAAAACGTTATTCTGGGCGCACAACGAACAGCCTCTTTCCTTATCAGACGGAAAGAGGCTGTTCGTTGTAAATTTAACTAATCATATCCTACCCTGCTGCTTACTTATCCAGCGTATACAGCGGAAGGTTAACAGGCAGCGCCGCTGGACGCTGACAGGTGCTCTTCATCGTATAGAACGTCTTTTCATCAGACGAGTCATGGAACGCCCACATGGCTTCAAGCACGTGATAGGCCAGTTCACCGCTTGCCCGGTGTGCGCGACCGCTGCGTGCTGCATAGGCCATATCTGCCACGCCGATGCCGCGGGTATTTTCCTGATATCCCGGAAGAAGCGGAGCTTCCGTCCACTCATGTTCACCCATCAAGCGGTAACGCACCGGACCGCCAAAAGTGTTCGGGTCAGGGACCTGCAGTGTTCCGTGAGTCCCGTACACCTCGATCGGCGGCAGTGCGCTTCCACCAAACACATCAAAGCTGGTAATCAGCGTACCGATGGCTCCTTGTTCGAATTGAAGCAGACCGGTGACATGTGTTGGAATGTCCACGGGAATGATCTGGCCTCTTTTTTTCTCACTTGTAATCGTCCGTTCCTCCATCGCTTTACCTGTCATCCCGGCGATGGATTTGATCGGCCCCATCAACTGCACGAGTGCGGTCAGATAATAAGGTCCCATGTCAAACATCGGGCCGCCGCCGCTGGCATAATAGAACTCGGGATCTGGATGCCAGAACTCATGCCCACGGCTCATCATAAAGGCGGTTGCCGCTACCGGTTTGCCGATAATACCATCCTCTACCAGCTGCAGTGCTGTCTGAATCCCTGAACCGAAGAAAGTTTCGGGTGCACACCCTACCAGCAGTCCTTGCCGCTTGGCTGTTTCGAGTACAGCCTGACCTTCTTCGCGGGTAACTGCAAGCGGTTTTTCAACATAAACGTGTTTACCCGATTCCAGCGCACGTATGCATACTTCGGCGTGAACGGCAGGAATCGTCAGATTGATGATCAGCTCAATCTCGGGATCAGCGAACATTTCGTCTACGGTGTATACGTTTGGAACGTTATAAGCCGCCGCCTGCTCCTCTGCTCGTTTCCTGTCCAGGTCAGCTACAGCACTAAGTTCCAGCACCTCGAAACGGTGACAGTTCTCCATATAGATGCCGCTGATTTTACCACAGCCGATAATACCTACTTTCATTGTTTTCATGCCCCTGCTCCCTTCGCCGTGCATCAAATATGTGGTTTAAGCTCTCTTTAAATATCGAATAAGTACACTCTTACCTGAACTCACCAGAAAAATCAGGTCTGGTTATCTGCCATTCCGGTGTACACCTCGGTCACACCCGCGTTCCGGCTCTTCGCCAGCTCTTTGCCAGCTGCGGTCCAGAGGAACCCGCTGCGCATCATCTCGGTTACAGGCTTCATGTCTACAATATCTGCATGGTGACCCAGCGAATTATAGAATACACGTCCTGCCCCCCAGCGTTTCGTCCATGCTACGGGCATATCCACAGGTCCATTCGCCGCATGAGGACCGGATACAATCGGGAAGCGGGTTGTGGCAAGCACCTCGACAGCCGGGTCCACGTGCAGGTAATACTGCTCACTCTTCACCTGAAAATCCTCGATATGGTCAAATAGTGGACTGGAGCCGCGTTTGATGTTCACCATGTATTCAACACCATCGTTGCCTGGATGAGCTACCCATTGTCCGCCCGTCATAAACTGCCAGTCAACGTTATTTCGGAACGCGTCACACATCCCGCCATGCAGCCCTGCAAGACCTACACCACTCTGAACAGCTGCCGAAACGTTGTTCACCAGTTCCTGTTCAATCTGCCCCATCGTCCACAGAGGTACAATGAGATCCAGACCCATCAGCTTTTCGGCATCCGCATAGGATTCCAGTGTATCAGAGACTTCAACTTCGAACTGCTCTTCCTTTAAAATACGTTCAAAAATAGCCGCTACCTGTTCCGGCTCATGTCCATCCCAGCCGCCCCACACAATCAGTGCTTTCCTCATCGTCTGTTCACTCACTTTCGATTATTCGATTTGGGTCATTCCTTGAAACTGACTATCTGACTAAAATATCGAATTGCAGCTCACCTGCATCTACTGATTTATATCCTTGTTTCCTCGTTACATCTCTTCGAGTGTTACCCAGCGGCGCTCTGACACGGACCTCTCCACGGCTTCAAGTACGGCTTGACACGCAACACCATCATGGAAGCTTGGCGATGGCTGACGTCCTTCCGAAATGGCTGTCACCAGTTCCAGCATCTCATGAGTGAAGGTATGCTCAAAACCGATCGTATGACCTGCAGGCCACCAAGCTTCAGCGTATTTATGCGCAGGATCGGTAGCCAGTACGCGGCGGAAGCCCTGCACATCCTCATCGTCCTTCGTGAAATACACTTCCAGTTCGTTCATGCGTTCAAAGTCAAAGCGTACACTGCCCAGACTGCCGTTAATCTCAAACGAGTTCGTACTGCGATGTCCGGCTGCGAATCGCGTCGCTTCGAAACTTCCCAGCGCTCCCCCTGCGAATCTTGCCAGGAATAGCGTAGCATCATCTACAGTTACCTCACCTTTAGGGGCATCTGCACTCGAACTGCCTTTCGCACTAAGACCTGTCATCTCGGAAGCGAGCGGGCGCTCTTTGATAAAGGTTTCACTCATACCGATCACCTCCTGGAATTCTCCAACGAGGAAACGGGCCAAATCAATTAAGTGTGCACCGAGGTCACCGTGTGAACCGGAGCCTGCAACTTCTTTTTGCAGACGCCATACCAGCGGGAAGTTCGGGTCCAGAATCCAGTCCTGAAGGAAGAACGCTCGGAAATGATAAATTTTACCCAATCGCCCACTCTCGATCAGATCCTTCGCAAGCTGCACCGCTGGTGAGAAGCGATAGTTAAACCCAACCATATGTTTGATGCCAGCTTCTTCAGCAGCTTCAAGCATCTCACGTGAGTCAGCAAGCGAGAGTGCGAGCGGTTTCTCACAGAATAAATGCTTGCCTTGACGAGCTGCCTCCAGCGCAATTTCCTTATGAGCATCACTCGGTGCATTAATGTCAATGAGATCAATATCATCCCGTTTCACCAGTTCACGCCAATCCGTAACACTCTCGGACCATCCAAACTGGTTAGCCGCATCCTGTACTCCCTGCTCATTCCGTCCGCAGATGACGGACATTTCAGGCTGCAGCGGGGCAGACGGGAAAAACATCGGCAAACTGCGATATGCATTGCTGTGAGCTTTACCCATAAATTTGTAACCAACCATTCCAACACGAAGACGATTTGACATGTTCATTTCCTCCTTTAATAGAATCCAGATAACCGGTCAGCATAACAATTCCATAACCATTTAATATGAGATATATGAGGTACTACAGAATTTATAAGAACACTTACTTTTATCAGCTCAACGGTACTTCATTTCAGGTACGCCGGCTGGAAGAGGCACGAATAATCAATTCTGTCGGCAAAAGAGTCCGTGAAGAGTCGTAACGAACCCCACCATGGTATTCCTTTGCATCTGCTGCAGCATGGGTACCCTGGATCAGTTTGGACACAGCAAGTTCGCCCATCTCGAAAAAAGGAACCCTCACACTGCTCAGCGCCGGAACGGCCATCTCGGCTGCATCAGAGTCGTCATAACCAACAAATGCCGGGAAATCCTGGGTACGCACGCCCCGTTCACGCAAGCCATGCATTACTCCGATAGCCATCCGGTCATTTGCTGCAAATACCGCATCGATCTCATGCAATCGTTCAGCAATCAAGGCTGCTGCCGCTATCCCGCTGCGTCTGCTGTAATTGCCTTCGAGCAGCAGGCTCCGGTCCAGCTCCATGCCTGCCTCATGCAGACCCAGACGCACACCTTCAAGCCGGTCCTGGCTGTTGGAATAGCGGTCTGGTCCATTCAAAAAAGCGATTTTGCGGTAACCCTGATCGGTAAGATGGCGTATGGCAAGCCTGCTGCCCTCGACATGATCAGCATCCACTTCCATGAACGACTCTCCTGCAAAATGCTGGTTCATCACGCAAAATGGATGTCCTTCCTGATGCAGCTGCTGCATGGCAGCCAGCTCATTATGCTCATGTCTCGCACCCAGAATGATGCAGGCATCCACCTTCTGTCTTCGAAACAGATCCGTATAATTCATGACTTCACCGGCGGTCTGAAACATGACAAGCAGATCGAGGCCGTTGTCTCGTGCTTTGCTTCCAATGCCGCTCAACATTTCCGAGAAAAAATAGGCCGAAAACAAATGTGCCTTCGGAACGTAAGGCAGCACTACGCCCAGATTACCGCTCTTACTTCTGGCAAAACTGCGCGCAAGCGCACTGGGTACATAACCTAATCGCTCGGACGCTTCAAGCACCCTACGGCGAGTCTCCTCCCTGATCGGTCCAACGCCGTTCAGCACTCTGGATACCGTAGCCTCGGACACCCCCGCAAGTTCGGCCACTTCTCTGCGAGAAGCCATGCCTTTCACCTCCTTCAGGAGAACTGCGCAGGTAAAAACAACTCGTAAATCATGTTTATGTACGCGCGTACATTTTCTCATGCCATGTAACCGTTGTCAATGCTAAAACAACAAAAAGAATGAGGAATTCAGGATTAACCTTTTCCTCATTCTTTTTTTGTCAATAACACAGCGCACAATGCCTTCTATTATAAATAGAGAGTTGTAACGGATACTCATCTAGCTGCAGAGCAGAGCCATAATTAGAGCATATGATCTATACTTTCAAATCAAATAATATACAGATGAACATAGACCTCATGCGTTTGATGTGATGCCTGATTCCTTGGAAGATAGGCTGAACTCGGCCTGTTCCATCGCTTTATCGATTTTCCGAATACGGCCCAGCGGCTCGCTGGAAGCCTGAAGCTTACGCACTTTATGCAGGACCTCCTTGTTCGGCAAAAAGTGCTGGGAACGAATAAAACGAATCGTTTTGGTTTTGGCCCGCATCACGATGGAATCCGTCTCGGCCCGGTCGTCTGCTAGATAGCGCACGCCGCCAAGAATTTCACCAGGTGTCACACCGGTTGCCGCAAAAATAACGTCCTCCGTGCCGATCATGTCCTCCATCGTTAACACTTTGTAAGGGTTATCGATCCCCATCTGCAGGCAGCGCTGGAATTCGTCTGCATTGGCAGGCATAAGTCGGCCTTGAATCTCGCCTCCCAGGCAGGACAGAGCCGCCGCAGCCAGCACCCCTTCAGGTGCTCCGCCTGATCCAACATACAGATCAATACCCGCTTCCGGGAATGCAGGTGCCATCGCCCCTGCGACATCGCCGTCACTGAGGAATTTGATACGCACGCCAACTTTGCGAAGTGTTTTGATGGTGTTCTCATGACGTACACGATCCAGAATCATGACGGTAAGATCGGAGATGTTTTTATTCAGAGCAGCTGCAGCCTTTTCCAGGGTCACCTCAACCGGGTCTTCAATGCTGACTTTGCCTACCAGCGCAGGACCCACTGCCAGCTTCTCCATATACATATCCGGAGCATGTAGCAGATTGCCTTTTCCCGCCACCGCAATGACCGAAAGTGCGTTGTTCAGCCCTTTGGCTACAATCTCCGTTCCCTCCAATGGATCTACAGCGACGTCAACCTCTGGCCCCTCTGCATTTCCTACTTCTTCACCAATGTACAGCATGGGAGCTTCATCCATCTCTCCTTCACCAATCACGACTGTGCCGCGGATGGACACAGAATCAAACATGGCACGCATTGCCAGGGTAGCTGCTTCATCTGCACTATTCTTATCGCCTCTGCCCATCCAGGGTGCTGAAGCTAAAGCTGCCAATTCCGTTACTCGTACAATTTCCAACGCCAGTTCGCGTTCCATGCTGCCACTTCCCTTCCGGTTTTTCACAGCATAACGTGAAGGTCACCCGAAATCTATCGCAAATCCATATGAATTCAATCTACGAAACGGCGAAGCAGCAGCCTTGTATCAACTTTTTACTTATTTTTCTATTTATTAATTAGATCATTTGCACTCGTTGGAGGGCCATATTCAGCAGCGAGAAAGCTGCTTCTTCTCCGTCTGAATATTAATATTTTTTCCAATTCTCAGTATAGAGTTCTTTCCTTTTGCCTGCTAAGGCCGTCTGGACACTATGATAGGCTGCTAAGTTCTTATAACTCAGGTCTGGATGCACTTCCGGGCAAAATACAGCACCTCCCCTCGCCTAATTTAGGCGAGAATCGAAAACGATTTTCGGGGAATAATGTTAGCCTTCTCATCGATTAATAAAATGGAATTAACACATGAGCTCTATAGAACGCATTCTGATCTTCGTTCAATAAAACAAAGCCCTCATTTTAGTATTAATCAGGACTTTAGCTTTCATTAATGACATAGATGGTGTCTATAAAGGTTATCGAAAAATATAAGTTTACATAATAATAATTACGTAATTAAAATAAAGAGAATCTACCCACTTAATTCCATTTATTAAAATTTGAACTTGGTATTCTATCGGAATCACCCTGCGTGCTTCGAAAAACGCGGCATCCATTCATTCTTTTTCTGTCTGTTTATTACAGGCCAAGGCAGGGATTAACACTTATTCTCTTCAAACAGAAATAAACAAGACCGCATCCGTTATTGTAACGGACTCGGCCTCGTTTTCTAACTTAGATTATGGTTCTATTCCCCACACCAGCTGACTGCTCACATATCCGGTCACCTTGTTATGGTCCGTATATTGATTCCCCGCTGCCATGAAAGAATAGTCATCCGACTGATTGTAGTTAGACCAGTTGTTTTTAGAGAAACGGCCCTGTATCTCTGCACTTTCTCCCGGTTGGAGCGTACCAGCATCACTGGTGAACCCTACTTCAACATAATAGTCAGCACCAACGGCAGGCGCTGTCATCTTGACAAAAGTACTGGTGACATTAGCACTCCCCACACTTGCCCAATCAGACCAGAATGTTTGGGTTTCCTCTCCATCAACGGTGTAATAATAGCGAACTTTCACATCACTAAGCTTAATGGCGGTATCGCCGGAATTAATCAGCTTGAATTTGGGTGCAATTCCGTTAGTCGAAGCACTTGTATTGCCGTTATAAGCCTGGATCGTCAGTTTACTATCCGTCGGCACTACAACAACGGTATCATCCAAGACATTCAACTTAAGCACCGCATCCTTACCTCCATCGAAATGAAAAGTTAGACTCGTTTGGCCTAACGGCAGCGTACTCATGTAGGATTGGTGCAGCACCACCGTTGATCCTGATGCCGTATAATGCTGCCCGGATACAAGTTTTGCACCTCCATTTGCAATGTCCGTAAGCTGATGCCCGTTCAGAGTAAGCGAGATGGTTATATCCTTAGCGGCAGTTTCCGCTTTATTAAAGGAGGCTGTTACAGGCGAGATTGCTGCATCGGGATTTGGCTGGTTCACTTTCAGATCGGGCAGTTCATCCAGTGTGATGACATAATCACTTTGATAGAGCGTTTTGAGTGTTGCAGCGTAATTGAATGCTTCGCTCATCAGATGTTCACCGTACCACGGACAGAAATAGAGCCAGCCTGCTTTTTCGTCCATGAGGTTTTGCACACTTGGAACGGTGTCGTTCTCGGTCATCGCTACCATCTTCTTGCCATTCGTAAGGTTCACCAGCTGATAGAAGATCGAGGTAATTGCATCCTCATTAGGTACCCCTGACAATCCATCATATCGGTTGTATATGGTATTATACTTGTCGTAACCGACCAGATCCACCTGATCATCTCCTGGATACCAGGCTGGAGAAGTGCTGTATACATAGCTGTTGTAGGTCCAGATCAGATTATGCAGATCATAGGTTTCCGTCAGCTCGGTGTAGAGCATATCCCACAGCTTTTTGTACACATCCGCTCCAGCAGAAGCCCACCAGAACCATGCTCCCTCTCCATTCAATCCTCCGTTCCCCTCTGCTTCATGATATGGGCGGAAAATGACCGGCACATCGTTATCCTGCAAAATCTGCAGCTGCTCAGCCAGATCTTCGATGGTCATCATAACGTACTGGTACTCCTTCGTACCGGGAATGACGGCTTTTGCTGTATCAAAATTAGTCTCTGTCGGTTTGTACGTTGCCTCTTTCCAATCAACAAAATCGCCCAGCTGGTACGTATTAAAGTTCCGCGGCACGTTAATGTGCCAGGATGCCGTTGCAATGCCTCCACGATTATTTACCCAATCAATCATGCGATCGGTCGTGCCGTCTTCCCAACCATAAAGCGGATTGTAATTCATGAGATCAAAACCCCGTATCGCCGGATATTTCCCCGTCAGATCATGAATCCATTCAAACTCCAGTTCCGAATCTCCGTCATTCCCTCCTCCATATATCTCCTGTTGTCCCGAAATGATGTTGTGTCCATATACCTCCGTTAAGTAGTTCATTAATATTTGCGTTTCCGGTGTGGCCTGAGAATCCGTAAGCACAGGCTCCACGTTCAGCGGATCAAGATCGGCGTAATCCACTGTGAACGTATCAAAGTAAGCGTATCCCCAACCAGCCTTCAGCTGAATCGTGTTGCTGCCCTTGTTTAGTTTATGAAAACCAAAATCATAATCCGACCATGTCGTTGTGTAAGGCAGCATATAAGAGCCTTTAGTCATCCCGTTAACCGCCAGGTATTGAAGTCGGCCATCCATGCTGAGTTCCTGCATATAACGCGTGGAAATGCTGTACATGCCCGTTTCGGGAACCGTCACATTCAGTGTGATTGTACCCGAGCCCTGCATCCATACAAATCCGCTTCCTGAGTATCCTGGCTTGGGTTGTCCATAAATTTGGTTAACCACCTGCAGTTCCGGGCTTAGTTCGGCATCTTCCCCTTCAATGGTGAACAGCGGAGCATCTGCATAAGTCGGAGCCGTCGTCGTTACTGCCAGCATGCCAAAAAGCAGTGTACAAGCCAGCATCACAGCGAACACCTTTTGAACCCTTCTCCTCATTCCCGTCTTCATTCCGTTCCTCATTTTCATCTCCCTTTCCATCTGAAATGTGAGAGCGAAATGTGCATAAATCTATTCATGATGGCGCTTTCATATGTAAACATATCACGAGAGCAAACGATTGTAAATATATGGTTAAATCAGGCGGTGTATACCCTGACTAACCAAGAAAATACTGCTATGCAGTGAAATAAAAGATGTTCTGCAGCACTGTAACGAAAACGCTTCACTTAGGGCGGATTACATTCTATTTTTCGGGTCTATGTATTGTAAAAAGGCAATTCATCTAATGTCAGAATAAACATACTTTATTCTCTTTTTATGACCTGAAATCCAGGTGATCATGAATTCTGGTGACTTCGTTTTGCTATTGTTCATGGTGAATTCTTCCACGTTTTTCGTTATATTCAACCTGTAATGCCCATCCGTGGATGACACATCATGATACTCAACCGTATCGTTCGGATATATAACCATCACCTGTACACGGCTTGCTTTTTTCATGCGAATCATATCAAAGGTTACAGCCGCCTTGTACGTTCCGTGATCTCCCCCGTAACTTTCTACCACCTGACTGGTATTTACGACAGCTTCAGCATTCCCTAGGTAATTTACGAACAGCATAATCACAAACAGCGCTGCTGCAGTAATAGCAATGAAACGTTTCCTCTTCATCCTAATCAGACGCACACTACTGCTCCTCCTTTCGATCCTAAAATGACTCTCTTACGAACGAAAATTTCACAAAAAAAGAATTTGCTGCGGACAGAGCTTTATCTCCACTCGCAGAAAATTCTCTATTATTTATAATATTACCATAATCAAGTATGCAGAGTAAGCATCACTTCACCTGCGGATACTTTCAAACTTCGGATGCATCTGTGCCGGATGCAGCTTTTACCACAGGGGATTCCGTTTTTCCGCTGCTGTAATGCTCGCTCGCCCTCTTTACCGCTCGTATAATGCCGCCATATCCTGTGCATCGACAGAGGTTGCCGCATAACCCGGTTTCAATCTGCTCTTGAGAAGGGCTCGCATATTCATCGAGGAGAGCCTTAGTTGAGATAATCATACCCGGTGTACAGTAACCGCACTGGAATCCGCCTTCTTCCACAAAGGCCCGCTGAATGGGATGCAGTTCCCCTTCGGACTCACCGCGAACTCCTTCAATGGTGGTAATCTCACTACCCTCACATTGATAAGCCATGGCAAGACAGGCGTTAACAGGTTCACCATTCAGTAGGACCATACACGCACCGCATCGACCGACCTCGCAGGAAACTTTAGTCCCTGTAAGCTGCAGTTGATCTCGCAGCAGATCGACAAGCCGTGTTCCGGGAGCCGTATAGAGATGTCTGGTTTCACCATTCACTACAGCGCTCCATTCCTGGTGTACAGGCGGTTTCATCACGATGGTTTCACTCCCTCCGGCAAAAGCATATCCAGACCCATCATCAATTCCTCTCGCGGTACAGGTAGACGGTTAATCCAGACCCCGACCGCCTGATGAATGGCCGCCGTAATAGCCGGTGCAAGCGCTACGGAGCCAATCTCGCCAATGCCTCTCGGGCCAAATGGATCACCTTCTGGCAGTTCTTCAATCGCTTCGACTTCCAGCCGGGAATGTATGTCTTTGATTGTCGGAATCAAATACGTATCCAGATTGGACGTCAAGTAACGACTCTGCTGCATGACAGCATCCTCGATCAGTGTGAATCCAAGAGCCATCACACTGCCGCCTTCAATCTGCCCTATATATCCCATCGGATTCATGACCGGTCCTGCGGCCACAATATGCCGTGTATCCAGCACTTTGGTTTCTCCCGTCAGTCTATTGACTTCCACCTCTGCGACCACTGCAGCATACGTATAGAGATAATGACCTCCCACCACATGGTCAGGCGTCGTAGGGTAATGAAAGGTGGTATCAAAAATCCAATCCTCGGCTTCACCCTGTCTCACCAGTTCCTTATAAGCAGTCACAAGTCTGGAGGAAACGGGTGAGGAGGAATCTGTCGTTGTCCATATTCCTGCAGGCCCTGTTATCAGCCGCTCTGCCGGAATTCCGGAAATCTGCGAGGCCGTGGTAAGCAGCTTGTTACGGAAGACATGCTGCAGGCGCTGCAGCGCCATCCAGGCCATCGTGGTAGAACGGGATGCTGTGCTGGAGCCGCTATGCGGTACACGATCTGTATCTCCAATAACGATACTCAGATCGGACGTATGACACTGAAACAGATCACAGAGCATGATCTCAAGCGTGGCGACCAGACCCTGCCCGAACTCCTCATAACTGAAAGCCGCTTCGATTTTGCCCTCTGCATTCAGCGATAAACGTCCGCCTGCCGGATCTGGAATACCATATCCCAGTCCTGCACCATGCATCGCTATAGCGGCACCAACTCCGCGTTTAATCCAAGGGGGGCGTGTTGATTCCGGCTGGGGATGAACATGTTTTTGCCATAGTTCTGAACGATCCACTGCCTCCCACACCTGCGATAACCCTTCTGTGGGCAAAATCTGCTGATTAAGCGGTCCGGGATCTTGCTTTTGCCGTAGATTTCGCCTGCGGAATTCCCACGGGTCCATATCTATCATCTGTGCCAGCCGGTCCATCTGTCCTTCCATCGCAAAAATCGCCTGGTTGCCGCCAAAACCGCGAAACTCTCCGGATAATCCGTTATTCGTATATACGGAAACACCCTCAACATCCACATGCGGAATAACATAAGGCCCCATGCAGTGCTCGGTGCAGAAATTTAAAACAGGCGCACCAAGGGTCGCATAGGCACCCGTGTCCGCGGTAATCCGAACGCGATGAGCCTGCAGCATGCCTTCACGGCTTATGCCGGTCTGCATCTCGATCTTCATCGGATGGCGTTTTAACCCTGCCCGCACCGATTCTTTGCGCGAGTTGTGCATCTTGACCGGACGGCCGCACTTCAAGGCAAGGAGCGCACCATAAGGCTGCACGTTCAGCTCATCCTTTCCTCCAAACGAACCACCGATCGGTGAAGACACCACTCGAATATTCTCTTCTGGACAGCCAATAATACGGGCCAGCTGCATGCGGTCCTTGTATCCATGCTGCGTTGCCGCATATACATTCAGACGTCCTGTCTCGTCGGGAACAAAGAGTCCGCCCTCGGTTTCCATATACGCATGCATCTGCCGAGGTGTATAATAAGTCTCCGTCACGACATGAGCACAGTTGGCAAAAGCCTGCTCGGGATCGCCACGCTTAATCTCCGTGCGATGCAGCACATTCCCTGGACCATGCGGATGCAGTTCAGGCGCTCCTGAAGCGAGTGCGGCATCCGTGCTGTCCAGCGGCTCAAGCTCTTCATACTGCACCCGAATGGCTTCCAGGGCCAGCAGCGCTCGTTCAGGGGAATCGGCCGCAACCGCCGCAATCGCATCGCCGATATAACGAACGGTATCTTCACAGAACACCGGCTGGTCAGGAGTTGCTATACCAAACCGATTAAGTCCTGGCACATCCCTCGCCGTCAGCACGGCATATACCCCTTCCATTGCTTCGGCTTCCGAGATATCGATAGACAACAGCCGTGCATGCGGATAGACACTTCGCAACACTTTTCCATAGAGCATGTCAGGGAGCGTCAGATCGGTGAGATACTTCAGTTCACCCGTAACTTTAGGAGGGCCATCAGGCCGCAGGTGCCAGCGTTTTCCACTCTGTTCCCGGTTAAGCAGCATGATCGTTCTCCCCTTTCTTGTTCGTAGAGGTACGCCTACGATTGAAAACCCTGCCATAGACCGGCCCCAAGCATATTACCCGCGGCCTGTTTCCTGAAGCTTTCTGCTGCAAAAGCATCTGTATAAGACGAAAATTCGGCCGCAGCCCGGGCCGCAAGCCCGGAGGCCTGAGCAGCGTCGGCTCTGCCAGATTGAAGCCACTGCTCTGTTTCAGTTAACCTCAGAGCTGTGCCAGACCCGCCCCCGGCAGCAATCCCAATTCGTATCCAGCGTTCATTTCCAGGATCAATTTCACCGGTGAATGCAACAGTAACAAGTGATGCCGTGAACACCTCTCTTCGACCTAATTTTCGGTAAAAGGATATCTCACGTTTTCCTTCCGATATTTCGTGCGCTGTTTTATAAGGCGTCAGGTTATCTCTAACCACGTCATATGGAATATGAACGGACAATAATACATTATCTGAATGACGGCTGCCATCACATCCACCCTGAAGCCAGGATGATACACTCTGAACCTCGGTTCCACAGTCAGTCAGCCATTGAAGCTTCGCATCATATACGAGCAGTGCCGGTAACGTATCCCCGATACCGGACGCGATATTCCCGCCTATGGTCGCAGCATTCCTTACAGAAGGAGCCGCAATAGACAGCACGGCATCCTGCAGGATGGGAAGCTGCCGCAGCAGCGGGTCGGCTGCACATTCCTTCAGGCGAGTCATAGCTCCGATTACAATCTCATCCCGCTGCATCGTTATTCCGCGAATATCGGGAATGCAGTCCAAGCTGATCAGATGTTCAGGTGGAACGTTTTGTTCCGTCTCCCACTGGGTTCGCAGTAAGGTGCCCCCGGCAGCATAACACCATGTTTCGGCAAGCTGCATTTTCATTATTTGCAGTTCTTGCAAACTAGCTGGCCGCCATACAGAAGGCTGCGCACCAGAGTGATATCCCGGTGTAACCATAGCTCCTCCTCCTTTTCAGCAGCATATTCTGTTTGTTGTGGTCACATACCAAGTGACCCAAGGCTGTAGAGGCTAACTGTACAGACACACAGCAGTATTATGGTCTCTCTCCACATCCCGCAGTATTATGCCTCTCTCCACATCCGTTTTTCTGCATAATTCAGAATCTGCTGCACCTGCGGCTCTGTATCTGCATCCCAGAAGCTCTCTTGAGGTAACGACACTTGTATACCTTGATACTTCGCGTTACAAAGTATCCTGCGGGCTCCTTCATCTCCACGAAGGGACAGCAGCGGACCAAACATATGTGAGCGAAAAGCAACCGGTGGTTTACCGCTCCGATCGTTCAAGTCCGCAGCCGCAGCATAATCACACAGCGGGTGAGAAGCCAGCGCTGTCGTGACACGATTCATGTCCTGAGCTGTTATAAGGGGCTGATCGGCCATCAGCATCAACACACCCTGCGGCCTATAATCCATAGCTGACGATACACCGCAATGCAGCGAGTTGGCCATACCGCCGGCATGATCTCTGCATACTACAATTCGTAATCTGTTGTCAGGATGATACGCGCGGGCTGCTGTACGAAGCCACTCGGCAGGCAACCATTCAAGGGAATCTTCCGGCTTAACCACACAGATAATCTGATCAAGAGAAGCATTCAGAGCCGCCTGCAGTGTCCAGGCTGCAAGTGCTCTTCCATCCGGCATCATTACCGCAAGTTTATCGCGGCCGAGCCTGCAGCTTCTACCAGCCGCCAGAAGGATACCTGTCGTTTGCATAGACGCCGCTCCTTTTACCTGTCATTAATTCGGGAAACTCTGAATTTCTCTTACGTCTGCATGCAATCAGTTCCGAAGCAATGCTGATCGCAATTTCCTCCGGTCCGTCTGCACCGATGGGCATACCAACTGGACTATGCACATGTTCTGGTGGTGTTAGTCCTTCGAGCAGACGAGCTGTCCGGGTACGTGAACCCATAATACCGAGATAGGCATATTTGCTGCCCGTGAGCAGTTCTAACATTTCGCGTTCTCGCAGGAACTGGTGGCTCATCAGGATGATGTAATCCTGCTCATCGATGCACAGCTGCGCGAAAAACTCCCGCGGGAAACCCTGCACCAGCTCTGCTTCAGGAAAACGTTCTGATGTACATAACGATGCCCGCCAGTCCGCTATAACGACACGGAATCCGGCAGATTGAGACAGCCGTGCAACAGGGATAACGTCATTACCTGCTCCGATGATAATCAAACGCGGTTTAGGTCTATAGAGCGCCATGATCTGTAGAGGAAAATTCCATGTCTCTGCCTGATGTCCCTTAGGCGAAAGCAGTGACAGATGTTGTTTTCTAAACATTTCAGGTTTTTCTTTCTGTATAGTGAAATCTTTCTGTGTACTGAAATTTACTTGGCCTGGCTTTATTCTTGCCAAGTCGTATTTAACGTGAAGGGAGCCTTCATCGAAGGACCTGGTAAAAGAAACCGTTTCTCCTGCATCAAAAAAGCACTGCATCTGCTGCATAACGAATCTCAACTCCCGGATGACAGGCTCCAGCAATACGATGACAAGACCACCGCAGCCGATCGTTTCGCCCCAGGACAAGTCATCCTCGGGACGCATGTCATACGAAGCTAATTCCATCGTCTCCGATTCCAGCACCCGGCCCACCCGCGCCAGAAGATCATCCTCCAGACAGCCCGGACTGATACTGCCGTACATGCTGCCGCCCTCCGTAAGCAGCATCGAGACTCCCTGCTTGCGGTACGCATGCCCCTCAACCTTGATGACAGTAGCGAGCACACTTCGTGTTTCCCGGACTGCAATGACACACAGATCATGCATTTCCATTTGAACCGCCGCCTTCCATCATAAAGGATCAATGAAACCAGACTAAGGGATCAATGAAACGGGACAGATCTCTTCCTATGGTCGAGCTGCATACGTTTCATCAGTCGGGCAATGCTTTTATCCGACTCTCTCAGAACGATACTGCGGTCAATGGTTTGGATTTTACGATTGCTCAGTACGATGTTTCCATCAATAATGACTGTGTCCACGCAGCTGCGGGTTGCCGAATACACGATGCGGGAATAAATATCCGTCTCGTAGGACGGGTATGTGTGAAAATCATCGAGGTCCAGCAGCAGCAGATCTGCCTTCTTACCCGCTTCAAGACTGCCGATTTCTCTGGACATTCCCAATACCTCGGCTCCGCCCATCGTTGCCATGCGCAGTACTGTTCTGGCATCCATCACCGTAGGACCATGCGGTACTTTCTGAATCAATGCTGTCATACGCATCTCCTGAAACATATCCAGATTGTTATTACACGGAGCACCGTCTGCACCAATACCTACTGCAATCTGCCGGTTCAGCAGATCGGGAATTTCCGCAACTCCCGAGGAAAGCTTCATATTAGAACCGGGACAGTGGGTTACTTTGACCCCGCGTTTGCGGATAATCTCCTTTTCTTCCTCACTCAGCCACACACAATGCGCAAGCACGAGCCGGGGAGTAGCCAGCCCGATATGATCCAGGTAGATAATGTTGCGCATACCTCGTTCATGTTCCACCAGTTCGATCTCTCCACGATTCTCGGAGGCATGGGTATGGACCTTTACATGATATTGGTTGGAGAGGTCTCGCACCTCCATCAGCAATTCCTCTGTGCAGGAAACAACAAATCGTGGACAGAAAGCATATTGAATGCGGCCTCCGCCGAATCCATTCCACTTTTCCAGCAAATCCACGCTTTGCTGCAGCGACTCTTGGGTATTCTCACGCAGAGGTTCAGGAACCTCGTCCCCGTGATCCATCATCACTTTGCCAGAGATCACCCGAATACCGCTCTGTGCCATCGCTTGGAAAGCCGATTCTGTATGATGAACCGTCTCCATATCCAGAATCGTCGTTGTACCGCTGGAGATCAATTCGCCGATGCCAAGCATGGCAGAGTAATATATGGATTCCTCATCATGTGCCGCTTCCAGCGGCCAAATGCGCTGGCGAAGCCAGTCCATCAGCTCCATATCGTCCGCACGGCCGCGAAACAGCGTCTGGCACAGATGAATATGCGTCTGGACAAATCCAGGCAGCAGCACTTTTCCATGCGCATCAATAACTTGATCCGCCAGCATCTCATCGATATGCACTGCAATGTCCTTGATTTTGTTATCTTCAATGAGCAGATCTCCCGTAAATACGTCTTCTTCTGCATTCATTGTGACTAATCGCGCGCCTTTGAGCAGCAGCGTTCCCATGTGAATCTCCCCTATCCGGTTCCATCTTGTCTGACTGCTTTATTTATTCGCTAGTCCATCATGATCAGCTTCCCCGATATGTGCTGTACCCCCCTGGAGCAATCAGTAATGGAATATGATAATGACTTCGGGCATCCAATACGGCAAAACGAATGGGCACCACTGTCCACAAAACAGGGTTCTGTTCTGTATGAACGCTTTGTGCATAATATCGGTCAACATGGAAACGCAGTTCGTATTCCCCCTCTGTCAGCTTTCCATCATGAAGCAGAGGCGAATCCAGACGTCCTTCCGAGTTGGTCCACGATGCTGCGACTTGGATATTGGACTCCTCTTTGCCCGAACCTTTTATGAAATACAGTTCGATCTGCATCCCTGCGGCAGGAGCACCTTTGGATGTATCCAGCACATGGGTAGTAATTCGGCCTGCGTTTGGCTGCATCAGACATCCCCCATCTCTTTAAATTCCATGAAGACCTGTATGCTGTTCCTGCTCTTTAAGCCACTGCTGCAGCCGGATCTCGGCTATTTTGAATACCTCATTAAATGCGGTCTCGAATTCCTCCTGCAGACTCCTTGCCTGTCGGTCGCGCATCGATTCCAGAATGGACTCGGCCGTATGACCCTTCACCGCCAATATGAAAGGAAATCCAAACTGCGCTGTATAACTGCGATTCAACTGCTGCAGCTCGTTATATTGTTCAAGTGAAAGTGAATCAAGGCCGGCACCGGTCTGCTCCCGAACTGAGCTGCTGCTCATACTGACTCTCGCTCCAAGATCCGGGTGCTTGCGCAGCAGTTCCAGCTTCTCTTCTTGGCCCGAGGCAAGTACCTGTCGTGTCATAGCCTGCATCATCTCTTCGAAGGAAGAGAACGGCCGAAGCACGGCGGAGCGTGCTGCAATCCACGCGGATTGTTCGAATAAAGGGCCAAATGTCTGTTCGAATTGGAGTTTAGACCAGCTGTTAACCAGATTTATCAGATTACTCATGTTAATCCCCCCGGTCTCTTATCGATGATTGTTCCTTATAATAAGCATCATCCTCATCTGCGGCAACAATATCTGCGCAAAATTGTAATATAACCTAACATGAAACGAATAGATTGTTCTTTGTGCACGGAAGTTTACCTTTCAAATATGCTTTTCATGTTAAATAACCGCACTTCATCATTATGAAAGTGCGGTTATTGAAGACATTTCAATTCAAAAATACATGCTTTAAGACTGAAGCATATATGCAGTGTGCACATGACCAACCGTACGAGTATGACCAGCATGCGGCAATCTTTTACATTCGAACTCGGACCGAAGGCGTCTTCTCCTGCACAAATTTACGGAAGGTGAAAACCAGTTTTAATTTAAGCAAATCGTTGGTCTTCTTGAAATCCATCTGCAGCAAACTTCCGATTTTCTCCATACGGTAGGTTACCGTGTTGCGATGCACATAGAGCTGTTTGGCCGCTTCGTTAATTAACCCGTCATTTTCAATAAATGACTCCAATGTGTTCATAAGTACCTGATTGGGATCACCATCTCTTGTGAGCAGCGGTTCAAGCACTTTATTGCAGTAATTCTCCATAATTTGCTCCGGCACATGCTGGAACACATACGCAAATTCCAACATCTCAAACTGCAGGGCACGGTCCTTCATGCCAAACCTGTGAGCCAGCTGACGTGTGTCGAGACATTCATGGTACGCTTCGCGCAGCGACACGGGCTCGTGCTTCATTTTACTAATCCAGAAACGCGGGCCCGGTGCTCCCTTAACGTCTTGAGCGGTGAACACGTCAGCAAACCGATTTAACAGGAAAGCGGATAACTCCTCCCCATAATCACGGCCGGTTGGACAGCTGTAGATGGACAAGATTCCCTCATTCAATTGAAAATGCTGGGCAGATGTAAACTGCATCAGCGGATTGTACTGCAGCTCACGATGAATCTGTTTAAGCAGCTTGCCCTCTGCGAAGAGATTCGGTTCAAGCGTGGTCAGCACACACTGATACGTCCCCTGGAAGAGATGCACACCCTTATTTTCGCTTAACGTCATCAGTTCCTGTATCGTCAATTTTTGGTCCACATACTGGGTAAGCAGTGTACGCATCTCATCCTGAACCGTTGGATTGATGTGCTCACGGTAAGTCATATCCATATAGAAGGCGAGTACATCAGCCGCCTGCTGGAACAAATCCTCCTCTGCACGCAGAGACAAGGCAGATTCTGTGTATACGAGCAGGAACCCGTACTCTTCGTCCTTTTGTTTGATTGGCACACGGTGACAGCTCCCCTGATTCCATTTCACCCGGTGCATCACTGACCTCCAGGGCCACCCCTGTGTAACTGCGCTGTCTGACATTGCATCACTGCCATAGAGTACATGCCCGCGGGAACCTATTACTGCAATCGGATAGTTGAGAACTAGGGCTATTTCGGCAAACACATTACGATGATGCTGCTGCTGTAATGCAAACTGCATCAGTTTCTTCTGTTTGCGTACCACTTCGTGCAGCAGTCGATGACTGCGTTCATGTTCCGCTCTAAACAAGGCATTCATCTGATCGGAGAAAGTAAATTGGAACGGAAGCTCCAGCAGCGGCAGCCGAAGCCGGTCAGCTTCCTCCACAATACCATCAGGGATGGACTGCCAGAAGCGTCCTAGTTTGATGCCAAGACCGGCACATCCCCGTTCATTCAGACGCCGCATCAGTCGGATCGCATCCGTCTCACTGTCTTTCATCATAAAAGCAGTTGTAAACAGCATCTCTCCAGATTTGATCCACTCTGCAATATCAGGAGCGTCCATGACGTTGACAGACTTCATCATTCGTGAAGTGCCTTCCCCGCCTGCAACCAGTTTGGCCTCGGACAGCGGATATACCTGTAAAGCTTCTTGAACGGTAAGCTGCATGGACATGACCTCCCATATAATTAACATTAAAAAGACGGAAACTCTTCATAAAATGGATCTATTCAGATTTCTTAATCAAAAAACGGGATAATCAAATCAATAACCCCATTCATTTGTTAAGTATTATAACATCATTTTCCAAAAATAAGCTTACATGAAAAAAATAAAACCTATGCCTGCCGACAACATCACATCATGCTGTCATTGACATAGGTTCAACAAGGTTGTATTTTATATCTCCATCTTCTCATTCGTGTGATTCAGCCATAATTTCATCCGGGACAGTACGTCTTTGACATTCAGCGGTTTGCTGAGATAATCCGTTGCTCCTGCGGAGATACATTTCTCCCGGTCCTCTTTCATCGCTTTTGCAGTGAGCGCAATGATTGGAATTTGTGTCAGCCCGAGACGCTCCCGAATCTGACGGGTTGTTTCGTATCCATCCATTTCCGGCATCATAATATCCATGAGAATAACGTCCGGTTTAATTGTTCCCTGTTCCAGCAGTTCCAGGCATTCCGTGCCATTTTGAGCCGAAACCACATTCATGCCGTATCGCTCCAGTGCATTCGCCAGCGCATAAACGTTACGGATATCGTCATCAACAACCAGAATCTGACGATCGCTGAATAATGATGCCTCAAGCGGAGTCAGCAGCATATCCCCATCCTTCAAGTCCATCTCAGTCTGAGTTGAGGGAGACATGCTTCGTTTTTCTACCAATGATCCTGCCGCTTCATGAAGGAAAAGTCTGGAGTTTGGTTCCTCCTGGACAGCCGCACCCTCTCTCTGCAGAGGAAGGAACAGCGTGAACACACTCCCCTGTCCGGGTCGGCTTGCTGCTGATATGGAGCCGCCCAGTAATGAAGCAAGTGACTGCGAGATGGACAACCCCAATCCCGTACCGCCGTATTTACGTGCGGTAGCACCATCAGCCTGTTTGAATGCTTCAAAAATCTGGAGCAGTTTGCTCTCCTCAATGCCAATTCCGGTATCACTTACAGAAAAAGCAATCACATCTGTATCCCGACCTGCTTGATCAGGGTCAGACAATCGCATCTGTGAGATGGTCAAAGCAACTTCACCCTCGCTCGTAAACTTAAATGCATTCGAGAGCAAATTTCTGAGAATTTGATGCAGCCGCATCTCATCCGTTTCAATCGTTTCGGGAAGGGGACTCTGCAGCTGTATTCGAAAGTCGATTTTTTTCTGCTCTGCCGTCTTTAAGAAATACTGATTCATCACTTCGGAAAGCGTATCGAGATAAACATCATCGAATTCGACTTCCATCTGTCCCGCCTCAACCTTGGACAGATCAAGAATATCATTAATCAGGTGAAGCAAATCTTTACCTGATCTGTGAATCACGGCAGCATAATTTTGCTCTTCGCTGCTCAAATGATGATGTTTATTCTCAGCCAAAATCTCGGACAGAATCAGCATGCTGTTGAGAGGTGTACGCAGTTCATGCGACATATTCGCCAGAAATTCAGACTTGTACCCCGAACTGGTCCGCAGCTGATCGGCAACGACTTCAAGTTCCTGAGCTGCATTCTCAGCCGCGCCTTTCTGACTTTCCAAACGTTCGTTCAACATATAGAGTTCTTCCGTCTGCATCTGCAGTTCTTCTGTCTGAGACTGCATCTCCTCCGCCTGCAGCTGCAGCTTCTCCGACTGCACCTGCAGCTCTTCGTTCAAGACCTGTGATTCATCGTAAAGGTGCTGCAGCTCCATCCGTGTAAAGGTGGAATGCAGTGAAACACCGAAAATAACCGCTATTTCCTTAATCCATTCCATTGCTCGCTCCGGTATAGGTTTCATCGAGGCCAGTTCAACAACAGCGATGGTCCTGCCTTCAAACAGGATCGGTACAACGGTGAGTGAATTGGCCGAGGCATAACCAAGCCCGGATGAGATCCGGATGTAATTCTGGGGTAAATCATTCATTCGCAGCACTCGCTGCTCAATCGCACTTTGGCCCACTAACCCTTCGCCAGGTGCAAGTGATATTTTTCCGAGAGAACGTTCTTTCTCACCCTCTCCTGCATAAGCAGCCACACGCAGCAGTCGGTTATCTTTCCAGTAATACAGCACACTGTACGGAATCTCCAGCATCACAGCAAGCTCGTTCAGGAACAAACGGGATAACCCTTCCAGTGTCGTTGGATTTTGCAAAAGTGCAGCAATGCCGGTAAGCTTGTCCTTAATTTGATTTTGCTCCTGAACTTCATCCAGCAGCTTATTCGTTTCATGACCGAGATCAGCCACTTCATCCCGAGTTCGCACACGTATCCGCTGTTTCAGGTTTCCACCGCTCGAAATATCACTTATCGTCTGTTTCACTTCTTGAAGCGTGCTTACAATATTGCGTGAAACAATCAAAGCGGCGGCAATGGATAGTGCTGCGATTAAGCCCCACAGGGTATACATGATTGTCAGCAGCGTTGAGCTGCGGTGCGCCAAATCCGTCACCCTTGCTTCTGTCAGCATAATCTCTGTGCTGCGGAAGTCGGCGAGCTGGGAACGAAGCAGGTCGATTTCGTTTTTACCTGGATCGGTTGCAAAGAAAGCGAGAACCTTGCTCTGGTCCCCTTCCTTCTTCAGCTCTACAGATCGTTCACCGGCAATCTCGATCCAGCGGGTAATATGGGACTTAATATTCTGCAGCCGCTGCTGCTGTGTCGGGTTATCGCTGATGAGAGCATATAACTGATCATAATTGGAATTCCACTCAGAAAGCCCTTGATCATAAGGTTCAAGATAACTTTCCTTACCGGTAAGCATATAACCACGCTGCCCTGTTTCCATATCCAGCACATTCTTTTCAATCGCATTGGTCAGATTATGTACATCCAGATCATGATGACTGATAAAGTCATTTTCCTTCTGCAGCACATTAATTTGGGCCGAAAGTACCAGCAGAACTGCACCAAATAAAAGAACCACTACAAGATAGCCCAAAACAATTTTGGAGCGTATCGTAAATCTTCTCGTTTTAGACAACGTGGAACCCTCCAAAATATAGATGAATACTGCATTATATCGTTGAAATCTGCTGCATTAGTATTTTATATGTATAGGTATCGTCTGACAAGCAAAATGTGCTGCGCAAATAAGAAAAACGACCTGCATTCGCAGGCCGTTCCGGGACTTTATTCGTATTCATATAAAAAATAATAGATATTAAGCCTTCGGTGCAATCATTTTGGCCGGGTCTACGTATTGATCGAATTGTTCCTCTGTAAGAAGTCCTGTCTGTAATGCAGCCTCCTTCAGAGACAACCCTTCCTTATGCGCAAGCTTCGCAATCTTCGCTGCATTCTCATATCCGATATGAGGATTGAGCGCCGTAACCAGCATAAGCGAGTTATCCAGGTTATGTTTGATCTGATCCAGATTCGGCTCGATCCCCACAGCACACTTGTCATTGAAAGCAACGATAGAGTCAGCAAGCAGCTGCACGGATTGCAGGAAATTATAAATAATAACCGGCTTGAATACGTTCAGTTCAAAATTACCTTGGCTGGCCGCGAATCCAATCGCAGCATCATTACCCATCACCTGTGTCACAACCATCGTGATGGCTTCGCTCTGTGTAGGATTTACTTTACCCGGCATAATGGAGCTGCCCGGCTCATTCTCGGGGATTCGGATCTCACCAAGACCGCTGCGCGGACCGCTCGCGAGCCAGCGTACGTCATTGGCAATTTTCATCAGATCTGCTGCAAGCGCTTTGACTGCCCCGTGAGCATAGACCACTTCATCATGGCTTGTCAGTGCATGGAATTTGTTTGGCGCAGATACGAAATCTTTGCCTGTATGTTTACCGATCTCTTTGGCTGTAAGATCACCAAAGTCGGGATGTGCGTTGATTCCCGTTCCTACAGCCGTACCGCCAATTGCAAGCTCTTTCATATATTCTACGCTCTCGCGAATCATACGCTCACTCTTGCCCAGCATCGCTTCCCAACCGCTGATCTCCTGGCCAAGCGTAATCGGCGTTGCATCCTGGAGATGAGTACGTCCAATTTTGATGATGTCTTTAAACGCTTCCACTTTTGCGGCAAAAGTCGCTTTCAGCACCGCAATCGCCGGCAGCAGCTGATCTTCTACAGCCAGAACGCCCGCAACATGCAGCGCTGTCGGGAATGTATCGTTGGAGCTCTGCGACATATTTACATCGTCATTGGGATGCAGTCGTTCTTCCTTACCCTTTTGCTCCAGCAGCTGATTACCAAGGTTAGCAATGACCTCATTCACGTTCATATTGGATTGCGTACCGCTGCCTGTCTGCCACACAACCAATGGGAAGTGGTCATCAATGCGCCCTGCGATAATCTCGTCTGCCGCATAAGCAATCGCATCTGCTTTCGCCGCTGATAATTTTCCTAATTTATGGTTACTTGCCGCAGCACTTTTTTTCAAGATGGCAAGCGCGCGCACGACTTCCATCGGCATATGCTCGCGTCCAATCGGGAAATTCTCCTTGCTGCGCTGCGTCTGAGCGCCCCACAGCCTGTCGGCTGGTACTTTCATTTCGCCTAACGTATCTCTCTCAATGCGGTATTCCACTTGCTTGTCCTCCTCCAAAAAGTTGGTCTGGGTCTCTACAAAGCTTGTGTATCTCGTCATATTATACATGATTTACGAGCAGGTTTTCACCTTTTCGGGCAAAATTGTAAGCGTAACGCAAAACAGACTAACCGTACGAAGCTTCAGATGCGCATCATTTATTTCCGAGCAGCAATCGGATACAAACGACTCGTTTGTTCAAACAGTTCACCTGGCTGCAGACCGACAAGTCCCATCTCTTCCGCTGAAATGCCTTCCACATTCGGGGCATTAACCAGATTCATCTGTGGTTCCGGACAGAAAAATTCATTGCAGGCATTGTTGTTCCAGATCATCCAATGTTTATAGGACGTACCGACATCGTATACCAGCTTGTCACCCGTGCGGTGATCCGTCAGTTCCATATAATTGCGGCCGTTCTGCGGCTCAGCAGTATAGTGGTTATCCATCGCTGCAAAAAACGGACTAACCCCGCCTTGTTTAAGCTGCTCTTCTTCTGGTGAAAGCGGTTGAAATTGTCCGGTCGGCAGAGAGCGCTCATTCAGTTCACGGCGCTGACCGATAGTTACTTTGGCCGTGTAGTCCGAAGATTGGCTGTCCGGTGCAAAAGGTACTTTGATCGCTGTATGGAAAGCAAACAGGTTCGGCATAAATTCAGCACCCGTATTGTTTACGATTAGCTGCTGCTGCAGCCCTTGACTGCTCAAAGAATAGCGAAGTGTTACAGTGAATGTAAATGGCAAATATTTGTGAAAAGCATGTCCTTCGCCGATACTTTGGCTGAGTGTAACATGACTTTCCAGATCATTGGTGCCGTACCCCTCTACTGTCCACGCTGCATCATGTAAAAATCCGTGCAGATGGTTGCCTGTCGCAGGCTCATTAATCGGCAGCTGATACACTTTACCATTCCACGGGAAACGACCGTCTTCATAGCGGTTAGGCGGGGATAGAACAGGAATACCATACACGGCTGGAGCCGCCATGAATTCATCCATCTGATCCTGATCGGGCTCTCTCAGATAGCTGTACCCTTTTTCCGTATCCCGGAAAGCAACCAGATTCGCACCAACACTAGGAAGGACAGCGGCTTCAAATGGACCAAAGCGCAGCCATACCGCAGGAATACCACCAAATTGTTCCTCAAACGCTGTATTCTGTTGTGTCATCGTTATATGTACCTCCTGCATACTAAGGTTATATTATACGGCTCGACTATATCATGATTGGGCATAAAATAACAATCCGAGTTCGAGAACAAATGAAGAACAGGATTACAAACCAAAGAGACAGCTGCTCGTTAAGCGGCTGTCTTGATAAGACCTGCTCAGTATTCAGCGCCTCCTATAAACACAGGCATCCGGCTTCAGTCCACATATTCGCCCTGTTTAGGTACCGCTTCTTCTTCAAAATGCTGATCAAGCGCTTGAAGGGATTCACGGAGCATCTCTCCGCTCAACACATGCCCATGTCCCGTTACGGCCATCTTTGGCTCCAGGTGTCTGATCTGCTGGACAGATCGATGGGCTTCCTGCCAATTCGTTGTAAAATAGGCCGGAGGTCCATGCAGCTGTTTGTCCTGAAGCAGGACACTCCAGAGCGATTCCTGTTTTACCGAGACAATCGCGTCACCGGCAATCAGTAAACGATCCGCTTCACGGAACAAGGAAATATGCCCCGGTGTATGACCTGGTGTGTGCAGCCAGTTCCATCCTGATAAACCAGGCACTGAACGATCCTGCGGAAGACTGAACACTCGATCATCCAGGTTAATCCCTTCGTTAGGATATGTGAAAGACAGACGCGCCATTAACCCTCCGCCCACAGAAGGATCTGCAGGGGGATAATTTTTCAAACCCGTTAGATATGGAATCTCCAGTGGATGTGCGTACACCGGCACGCCCCAGAATTGCTCCAGTTCGATCACTGTTCCCACATGATCAAAATGACCATGGGTTAGTATAATGGCAGACGGTGGACCTGGAAAACGTTCAGCTGCCATATCAACAATGCAATTCGTGAATTTCGACATGCCCGTGTCCACAAGGACCCAATTCCTGCTTCCCGGTTCTCCAATGAACACGACATTCACAAAAAGGGTACGCAAGCTCAAAATATCAGGAGCAGCTTCCTCATAACTGGTCATTCCTGAAGTAATCAGATTGTCAAATGCCATTCACGGTTACCCCCCATCAGGCGAATTGTCTCTCTGGTTTGTTCATCTCGTAGACTTTCCCTTTTCTGGATCATCTATTCGGGATTTCAATATAAAATAGACGGCGCGTACCCGTTCAGGGCACACACCGTCTAGTATAGTCATGTCAAACAGACATTAGAACAAGAACATCTGCAGCGAATCAAGCCGGATAAGCATCTAAAGCAGCATCGAGCAGCTGATTGTACAAATCATCATCATTTTCAAGCAGCTCGTCCATTTTCAACAGTTCTTCCTCGTCTCCGGATTGCTCCGTAAAGTGCAAACTGTAGTCCCAATCCTTGCCGTTCTTGCTCATAAACGTGATTTCATAGACGGATTTATCCCCAGCCGTTTTGAATACCGTACTTCCAACAAAACTTTTTTCATCCTCACGGCGCATTTCAGCGCGAATAATTTCAACAGTCACCTTCATACTCTCCTTTTAATCTCTCGTTTAAAGCATTTCTACGGAATTCTTCACTCCGCAGTATTCTCTAAAATCTTTGGGTTTACAGCTTTATCCAACTTTCTGGCAAAGCTGTTTGGTAATTATTATTGGTTAATTGTACAATATATATCGTAGCATCGTATACATTATTCAATGAAGGCCCTATGCAGACTCCTCCCTTACTTCAAAGAGGACTATTATAGACCGCCAGCTACGACATTCATAACACATTGGAGGAAAAAATAGCATGAACAATTTTGAATCGAATCTGCAGCAATATGCTGAACTGGCTGTCAAAGTAGGTGTCAATGTGCACCCTGGCCAGACGCTTGTGGTGAATGCCCCGATTACAGCAGCTCCTTTTGTACGCTTAATTGTCAAGGCTGCTTACAGCACTGGTGCTAAGCTGGTCAAAGTCAATTGGAGTGACGAGACGGTTACCCGTCTTCATTATGATCTGGCCCCGGATGAGGCATTCTCCATCGAACCGAAATGGTTCGCAGGTGAAATGACCGAGCTTGTTGAGGAAGGCGCAGCAGTGCTGCACGTTATCGCGGAAAATCCGGATCTGTTGAACGGTGTTGCTCAGGAGCGTATCGTCACCAGTCAAAAAGTTCGCGGGAAAGCGCTGGAGAAATACCGTGCTTACCAAATGGCTGACAAGTTCAGCTGGTCGATCGTAGCCGTCCCTTCCCCTGAATGGGCCGCTAAAGTATTCCCGGATCTGCCTGAAGCTCAGCAAATGGACCGTCTGTGGGATGTTATTTTCCAGACGGTACGGATAGGTGAGAAGGATGCTGTCGCAGAATGGAAAACCCACCTGCATAACCTTGACTCCCGTGCTGATCTTCTGAATCGTAAAAAATACAAGAAACTGCACTACACCGCTCCAGGTACAGATCTGACCATTGAACTTCCAGAAGGCCATATCTGGGTATCTGGCGGCAGCGTGAATGAGCAGGGGCATGTGTTCATTGCTAACATGCCGACAGAAGAAGTATTTACTGCGCCGCTCAAGACAGGAGTAAATGGTACTGTGCGCAGCACCAAACCGCTCAGTCATGGTGGTAATCTGATTGACGGCTTCTCCCTCACATTCGAAAACGGACGAATTGTGGATTACACAGCTGAACAAGGTCTGGATGCACTGAAAAACCTGATCGAGATCGATGAAGGCGCACATTATCTCGGCGAGGTAGCACTTGTTCCGCACAAATCTCCGATCTCGGATACAAATATTCTGTTCTACAACACACTGTTTGACGAAAACGCGTCCAATCATTTGGCGATCGGAAACGCCTATGCGTTCTGTCTCGAAGGCGGCAAAACGATGTCTAAGGAAGAACTGGCCCAACACGGTATGAACTCCAGTCTGACCCACGTTGATTTTATGATTGGTTCGGGTGAGATGAATATCAACGGTGTAGCTTCCGAAGGTGCGGAAGAGCCGATCTTTGTGAATGGAAACTGGGCGTTTTAATGACTCCCCTGTTATAGAGAGAGGAGACTTCTCCTCTCTTTTGCTGTGTCTGGATCTATACTAATACCTAGCATTACGGAGGAGATTCTATGTTAAGTTTTGAACAAAAACTGGATCGTTACGCCGAACTCGCTGTCAAGGTTGGGGCAAACGTGCAGCCGGGACAGACTTTTGTCATCAACGCAATGATCGATGCCGCGCCTCTCGTGCAGCTGCTTGTCCGTAAAGGTTATGAAGCAGGTGCTAAGCAGGTTATCTTTAAATATTCGGATGAGACGGTCAACCGTTTACGCTTTGAAATGGCTCCCGAGGACTCCTTCGAAGAGCCTCCCAAGTGGCATGCTGCGGAGATGGAAGCTCTGGCGGAGAACAATGCTGTCTTTCTGACCATTTTATCCTCCAGTCCTGATCTGATGAAGGGCATCGACCCTGCAAGAATATCGGCGAATCAGCGAGCCTTCGGACAGGCCATGGCCAAATACCGTCAGTACCTGCAGGCAGATAAAATGAGCTGGACCGGCATCGCCTGCCCTTCACCAGACTGGGCTGCCAAGGTGTTTCCGGACATGCCTCCAGCAGAACAGATGAGTCAGCTCTGGGAAGCGATATTTGCAGCCGTACGCGCAGATCTTGACGACCCTATTGCTGCGTGGGAACAGCATATCGAACGACTAGAGTCACGAGCCAAAGCGCTCAACAACAAAAAGTACCACGCACTGCATTACATCTCCCCGGGCACAGATCTCACGATCGAGCTTCCTGAAGGGCATATTTGGGCTCAGGCTGGCAGCGTAAACGAGCGAGGTACCCCTTTTGTAGCCAATATTCCAACGGAAGAAGTGTATACCGCTCCAGCAAAATACGGTGTGAACGGCACAGTGTCGAGTACCAAACCGCTAAGTTACGGCGGCAGCATCATTGACCGGTTTACGCTCACATTTGAGAAGGGACGGATTGTGGACTTTCATGCAGAGGAAGGTCACGAAACGTTGGAGCGTCTCATCTCTATGGATGAAGGCTCTCATTACCTAGGCGAAGTTGCGCTCGTACCGTTCCACTCTCCAATCTCGGAAAGCGGCATTCTGTATTATACTACGCTGTATGATGAGAACGCGTCCTGCCATCTGGCAATTGGCAGTTCGTACGCTTCCAATATCGAAGGAGGCAAAACGATGTCTCCCGAAGAGCTTGCGGAACGCGGTATGAACTCCAGCATAACCCATGTTGATTTCATGATGGGTTCATCTGAGACAGACATCTATGGCATTACAGCAAGTGGTGACCGTGAACCGATTTTCCTGAAAGGAAATTGGGCATTTTAAAAAAATGTGTGCAGCCGCGATTTCAAATTTTTAAATCAGCGTTACTTTGAATTGAACAGTCGATTTTCGCTGCCATGGATTCCATGGTTTGCAAGATCGTCTGTTTTTTCTTTTTCAGCAAACATCAAACAGGGTCAGAACTCCCTCTTTTCAGAACTGTAATCAGGTCTATCGGACATTGTATCGCTTCCATAATCTGTTGTAAAATGTAATGATACCAATGTTTGTGGACTGTTGACCAGAAAGGAGAACATCATGGCCAATCGGCTCCAGCTTTTACTTGCATCCGATTTTCATCAATTAGGACCTGTAATTCAAGAAGAAATATATTATGAGTATTACAATATGGTATATGGACTGATCGTATATATCATCAAGGAACGCGCAGCGGCAGAGGATATTATTCAGGAAGCGTTTATCAAAATTATTAAAAGCAAACCCCTCTTCGAAGACGAGGTTAAACTTAAAGCCTGGCTCAAGGTGGTGACCCGGAATACTGCAATTAATTATTTGAGAAAAAACAAAAAAAATCGTAACCAATTGGATACGGATAGTGTTTTTATAGATATAGAGACCATGAATCAGACAGCCGCTTCGGTGGAAAGTATGGTCGAGACACAAATGATGCAGGAGTCTATTGAACACTATCTCTCCCAGTTGAAACCTGAATACCGCGTGCTGGTCGAGCTGCGTTGGAAAGAAGGTTTCTCTTATCGCGAGATTGCAGAATTATTGAATACTACCGAGGACATTGTGAAGCAGCGTTTATTCCGAGCCCGCGGCAGTATCAAGAAGAAATTACATAAGGAATGGGGTGGAAGCATTGAACAGAGGCAGGCTAAATAAGCTTGAAGAACCACTAGATTCAGGCCTGGAAGATGAATATTTTGATGCGGCGTTTGAACAGGCTTTTGATGAAGCTTTCCAGCAAGCTGCCACCGCCCCTTCTGCTTCCCGTTCCCAATCCATGCAGCAATCCTGGCACAAGGTACAAAGAGAGATTGAAATCCTTGGAGCACATAAACGTAGAATACGCACCTTGAAACTGTCGGGCCTTGTCGCTGCTTCCGTAATGATTGGAGCCGTTCTGTTCAGCCTTCCAACCGGAACACAAGCTGTATCCCCTCTTGTACAATCGATTAAAAATTGGGGCAATGGCATGAAATCGATCATCGTGGAAGAGAAGTCTGTGGATCTGAGTCCCGATCCCTCTACTGCCAAAACACCTCCACCACCTGACATGGAGTCAAACTACAGTTTCCATGCTGATGCTGAAGGTATTCCTGTTTTTGAACTCGAAAAACATGTTTTTCGACCAGTCGCTGTGACAGAAGAGATCGCTCGTGAAGGGTTTTTAGGAGAATTTATATTATCTAAAGCCATTCCTGCCCGTTTTGACAAGATGAAATATGAACTGCTGCTGGATACAGAGAATCCGGTAAATCCTGACGACTATTATGAATCCGATATGATGAGAATTCGATACTCCATCCAGGGTAAAAGTGATACAGAAGAACTTATACAGATAAACTATGAATATGTTAGGCCCGGACAGTCTCTTGAGAAAACACCGCTGCAGAAGAGCAAAGCGGTGAAGCTCACAGATGGAAATGATGCTCTTGTGTATGTAGGCCCACCCTTCAATTCAATTCAGTGGATGACAGGTACACTCAGTATGAGTCTGTTTGGAACGGTGACCGAAGAAGAAATGATTGCCATTGCCAATGATTTTCTGGAGCAAAACGCTCCTGTTCAATCCAAATAACTCAAAACAACACACTAGGTGAGGTATGGGTGGACTGATCTGATTTGGTTCCATCATATGCTGTATGAACACTAACGACACGGTAATAATAACCGGCAAGGACTTCCCAATCAGAACCTGAACGAAGTTCATTGGTCTGTGTGTCCGTTGAAGAGCTGCCCGCGAATGTGACCCAGGCTGTTCCGGTCCAGCGCTCTAACCGATATTTGACGGACAAGGTTTTCACTTCTTTATAGGTCATTGTAGTTGTTCTCACAACGGCTTGAAGCCTCTCTCCTCGCGTTAACGAACAAATCGCCTGATAGATATGTTTCGATTGGGCAGCTCGTGATTGAATGAAATTATCCCAAGGTTCCAGCGGCGGCGGAGCTGTTCGTGCACCCGACGTTATATTTATCAGCGGACTTCCAGCTGCTGACGAAATTTCGGGCAGTACAACAAAGACTGGCGTGATCAAAGCAAGAACAAGTGTTATTTTCAAAATGGGCTTACGGTATATAGATTGGTCCCATGGTTGGGCCTTTTTCATCATCATTCCTCCTCACTCTATGGTTTAATGACATGTAATCTATTAAACGGACGGAACGGAGGACAGGTTTCAAAAAAATAGGACGCACCGATGTTCCATCGGCTGCGTCCTTTTCATTGTTTCGGAAGGTTAACATCTCTGAAACCTAAATGTTTCCAACCCGTATGAAGAACATAGTCAAATTTATCGGAATCGGATTTATCTACCTGATTCGAACAATTTGTTTATTTTCTACAGCATATACCTGATCGGCGACATTTTCGACCAAACGAGCATCATGTGAAATGAAAATAATGGTTCCCACATAACTTTTCATCATCTGCTCCAGTGCTTCCGTGGCAGGCATGTCCAGAAAATTGCTCGGTTCATCCAAAAGCAGAATGTTATATCTTCCAAGCAGTATTTTCGCCAGCTGCAGCTTCATTATCTCACCACCGCTTAATACCGCCAGCTTCTTACGGACATCATGCTGTGAAAATCCTAGAGATGCCAGCACAGCTCGAATCTCGGACACCTGATAATCACAGTTTTCCTGCATAAATGTCATAACAGCTTGATGGTGGTCAAACGTATACACATTCTGTGCAAAATATCCGATCTCTGCCTTTGGCGACAGGATGATGCCCTCCTCGCGCTCCAGGATCATTTTGAAAAGCGTTGTTTTTCCTGCACCGTTTGCACCAGTTAGTGCAATCCTACCGCCAAGCGGGAATTGGAACGAAGCTTTCTGCAAAATTACCTTATCACCCAACGTTTTATTGATCTCTTTAGCTGTAATCGGAAATGGATTGTGAAGTCCTAACGGATTATTCTGACGGAAGTGTATCGTACGATTCACAGCAGGGGCATTGAGTTCACCCAGTGCTTCGATGCGCTGCTCCATATTTTTTGCGGCTTGATGCAGCTTCTTCTGTTTACTTCCAACCGATTTTTGATGTGCAAGCCGCCCGCCATGATCCGAGCTGTTTTTCCTTGAAGCCCCTTTTTCTTTATGATCCATTTTACGAGCCTGATTCCGCTTGTCATTGATCGCTTTTTCCAGTCGTTCTCGTTCATTCATATACTGCTGATATTGGATTTCCTGCTTTTTCTGAATTTCATTCTTTTGGGCCAGATACTCCGAATATCCACCCCAATACTCCGTTATTTTTCCATCTTTCAACTCCCAGATTTTATCGACCACTTGATCAAGAAAATACCGGTCATGACTGATGACCAGCAGCGCCCCTGTATAAAATGAGAGCTGATGGATCAGAAAATCAATCCCCTCGGTATCCAGATGACTCGTAGGTTCGTCCGCCAAGATGCCATGTACCGCGCCGGACAAGGCCTCTGCGATTTTCAGCCTCGTTTCCTGACCACCGCTCATCTGATCTGCATCGATTTTGTTTACGCCAAGTTTGCCCGCAAGTGCGGAACTCACTTTTTGCTGATCGATATCATGCTCCATCTGCGGGATATAAGCGAAGCTGCCGTGCCTTACGATGTTTCCTTTCGACACTTGGGTTCTGCCCAGTAATACTTTCAGAAGTGTACTCTTGCCTGCACCATTCGCTCCAACCAGGCCAATTCGGTCATATTCATAAAGTTCAAGATGGTCAATGTCCAACACTTCACGACCGGCATATTCCACAACAATCTCTTTTGCGTTAATTAATACATTCATCTCATTTCCTCCCTCTAAAATCGCAGTTGTTATGCTCGCAGGACGAATCTCCCTGCGATTCAAGAAGGGAGGATTATATAAAGAAATACCAATGCATATAACAACTCATTCCGGCAGCTCCTTTCAGGTTCAATTTTAAGGCGAGCGTTCCATGCTGGTCTTAAATTCTATTTGAGGTTCTATTTGACGTTAAGTTCTGAATTTATCACGGTAATCAAAAATGCAGATCCAAGCCACCACGTGGACTTGAACCTGCATTATAAACGTATGGAGACACGTCGATCGAAGCATAGCAAAATAAGCCATTCGATCGAAACCTATATCTCTCTCCATACGTAAAATAAGCAGTTCAAAAAAGCCCACGATTGTGGAAATTCGCTTTTTTGACCTGCTTATCGAAGACGCATGGAATGAGTCATAGGAACGTGCCTCCCTCTTCTTTTATTGAGTTGAATAATACCATGAGCTTCTTCAAGCGTCAACCCGAATCAGCAATTTGTTCCGGTGCAGCAAAAAAGCCGCTGAATTAGCGGCTTTCCTGTGTACCACCTATAATAATACCGCTTGAGGAACTACGCGCCCTCTCCTTCAACAAGCAATTCAAGCTTCACCACATTCACACGTGAAATCCGCTTGTGTTCTGTTTCCTCAATCACAAACAGATACCCGTTATGTTCAACCGATTGACCAACCTCAGGTGGAATAGCCTCTACTCTGGAGTATAACCAGCCTCCGATCGTATCATAATCAGCCCGGTCCATCTCTATACCGAATCGTTCACTGACCTCTTCAATCAGCATTAATCCGTCAATGGAATATTCCAGCTCGCTGACTTGTTCGATCACCGGACGCTCTTGGTCAAATTCATCCTGAATTTCGCCAACAATCTCTTCCATAATGTCCTCAAGCGTGACCATACCAGAGGTTCCTCCGTATTCGTCGATCAGAACAGCAATTTGTGTTTTGCTGCGCTGCATACGCTTGAGCAGGTCACTAATTAGCGTAGTATCCGGCACAGCCAGAATCGGACGAATTACGGATATCGTGTCCGTTAATTGAGATCGCATCAAATCTTTAATGTGAATGAAGCCGATAATATGATCCTTGTCTCCGTTATACACCGGATAACGTGTACGCATGCTTTCGCTTGCAATCTCCAAGTTCTCCAGCATGGACTGATTGGCGTTAAGACAGATCATTTCCGTCCGTGGAATCATGATCTCACGGGCGGTTGTATCCGTAAAATCAAATATATTATCAACAAGTGCTAATTCAGTATTATCAATTAAACCGCTCTTATTGCTTTCTTTCATAAGAATACGTATTTCATCTTCACTATGTGCATCGTCAAGTTCCGAGGCTGGCGCCATTCGAAACAGTCTGAGCAGTCCATTCGCCATGCCGTTCAGGGCCCAGATGAAGGGATACATTAGTTTGTAAAAGAACGTCAGGAGCACTGCAGACCACAGTGTGATCGCTTCAGATTTGCGAATGGCCATCGTTTTGGGAGCCAGTTCTCCCAGGACAATATGCAAAATGGTAATAATGACAAAAGCAATCACAATTGAAATGCCATGCACATATACCGGACCCAGGCCAAATGCCGTAAAAACAGGTGCAAGCAGTCGTGCAATGACAGGTTCACCGAGCCATCCCAGCCCAAGTGAAGCTAACGTAATGCCAAGCTGACAAGCCGACAGGTAGGCATCCATATTACGTATAATGTTAGACGCGTATTTCGCGTTACGATTACCGGCCTCTACTAAGGCCTCAATCCGGCTGCTCCGCACTTTCACCATTGCGAATTCTGCAGAGACAAAGAAACCATTCATTAACACAAGTAAACCGATTAAAATCAAACTCATAATACTCGGTAAGGGGTCACTCAAATGTTCTTCCTATTTGCCGTGATCTTTCGGCAAATAGGTCCACCTCCTTCGAAAATGTAGGATATCAGCCATTATGCCGTTCAAATGCAGTTTCAACTTCCCAATGCTTCCACCTCCTGCCGTTTATCCTCGAATAACAAGCATATGCTTCTTTTATTATATAATTCTACACTACACAGTCAATCCGTGTCCTATGACACCTAAAGGCCAAATCGGTACAATTCATTTACAAAGGCAGCAATTGCGCTGTTTTTTTTACATTTACTAAACAAAAGAAAATAGGAGAATGGACGTTCTTGTCCAATTCTCCTATAGAGATGTTCAAGGTATACGATATGCATTTTGTCACACCCTGCACATGATTACATTTGATCTTAAACTTTACCTTTCCTGATATGCAGGCCGCCGGACCAATATTCGTCCTCTCTCCAGCTGTTCCAATTCTCTTCACCGCCGCATACACGCGCTCCCAGTTCCGTTAAAGAAAGTTCGGCTTCGCGAAAAGCCTGATTATGCTGATTGTACTTTGGCAAATCCGCTGCCCCAGTCATCCGGACGAGCGGATACTTCCCTGTCGACATTCTTCTTAGATGTGCCCAATATTCGAGATCACCCATCCCGAGAATAGACAGCTTGTCTCCTACCTTTTGAAACAGGGCATATGGACGATCCACACCAGCTCTTATCGTTTCCAGTGTTACCTGCTCAATGCAGCCCAAGCCGTTCGTACTGGATGGCAGACGGGACAGATGAGCCTGAAACGCAGTACGGGCAAAAGGAAGTGCATCAGAAGCATGTTTCATATACTGCTCGTGATGACAAATGTCTGACGAAGAATAAGCTTTCCAGAACGCTCTTCCCGCCTGAATCTCCTCATCTTGGATTACATGCCATGTTCCGGACAAGGTCTGCATTTGAGCAGCGGTGAGCTGTGCCAGCCCTCTGAAATCCTCTACCTCCGGAAAAGAATCAATACACAGCAAATGCAGCTTGAACTTCTGAAAGGTTTTACTGCTCCATAAGTGCAGCAGATAGCTCAACATCGTTTGGTCATACAGATCATGCTCAAACCACAGTACGACCTCTTGATCCGGCTGCAGTGAACGAAGCTTGTTCTCCAGAGCTTCGATCTGCAAATACTCCTGCTGCGGTATGCCCAGCTCGTCTTCCAGCACAAATGCTCGATGCTGCCTTGCTTTCCGGTCGGCCATATCCGTTGTTACAGGGCCGTAGGTGTACAGTTCACGCCACACAACGATATCTCCCTGGATACCGCTCTCCCGCAGCCGATTAGCGGCGTGGTCTCCATTCATAATATGCAGCATACTTTTTCCTCCCTCATACAGCTCGTTAAACATGGATGCCAGATTTCGCACAGGTATGGAACGTTTAAGTTTAGCTCGGGCATCAAACAATCTTTTCTTTAACGCCGGTACGTTCACCCCAAGGAAATCGGATATTTCTTTCAGCGTGCAGCCTTGAAAATAAAATAAATCAACGACAATTTGCATCGACGAGGGCAGTTTGGCAATGGAACTGTGCAGCGTCTGCTTCAGTTCCTTCTGTATCGCCTGGGCTTCCGGATCACGCGCCTGATCTTCTTCAAGAAATACATGCTCTATTTCCTGAATAGGGACAACTGCATGCCTCCTGCTTCTCAACCAGCGATAACACTGTCTTTCCACAATAACTTTAAACCATCCAGGGAAAGCCTCCGGCTTCTCGAGTTTGACCAGATTGCTGAATGCCTCTGCAAAAGCTTCCTGCACGACATCTTCTGCTGTATACACATCCTGCAGCCGTTGATAGGCTACAGCAAGTGCCATCCCGCGGTAATGGGCCACCAGCTGCTCATAAGCTTCCGGTTCTCCCTTTAATGCTCCTTCAATCCAAGATTTCAACTCCGTGACTCCTTTCTTCTGTCATCTTCAGCTGTCTGATCTGTTTGAGCTGACGCTCACCTTTTTTTCTTTTTCATATGTAAGTGCCGTAAATTCTTGTTCAGGTTACTTTTATTTTCGACTTTACTTTAGTTTCTAATATATATTGCAAAAGCTGCCCTGTCTGCAAATTCCACTGCATTCAGGACAGCCCGGATTACCGTATGTGTTGGCCGGCAGGCCTTATGTCAGATAACATGGGAAATTCTTAACCAATTAAAGTCTGCTGGGTGCTTGCGGGAAGTTGCCCACAACGCCTGGATATTGATACAGCAGCGGCTCATCAAACGTTGCATAGTCGAAGTTAACCATCAGCAGCATAATTCTTCTGCCGGTTTTAGGATCACTGATAATGATGTGGTCACGTCCAGCTGCTTCGATAATGCCTTGGAATATGCGAGCGTTCCATTCCTTGTTTCCTTCGTATGTCATGTAAAATGTACCGAATTTACCCAGGTTCAAACGCAGAATATTCTCGATGTACGACTGCTCAAATTGCGGAGCTGTTGTAGAAATCACTGTACCTGTCGGTGTCATTGGACTTCCGCTGGATACCAGCGGAGGTACACTGGTGGAGCTTGGCGATACCATGCCTGGTGTTGGAGACATCGACGGCATGCTGTTGCCGATTTTGTAAGACGTTCCCTGAACTTGAGAATTCGCTTGTGCACTCATTACTGCATTTGCTTGCTGACCCATAGTTTGAGTTGGTTGATAAGGCTGATTAATCATAATAATTCCTCCCTGAATATAAAAATGTTGTTAACCCCTTAGTAGACGTCCGGACAGTCTTCACCTGTCGGGCTAAAGAAACAATGCGCTTTGAAACGTCCCGTATTGGGCTGGTTATACCACGTCGCCGGGCAGTCGCCAACCGGTCTGAAAAACCATAACGAGTTGCTTGCCGGCCAGAAACGTTCCCCGTTAATGACACGCTGCGCCAACCGAATCTCGGATTGTCTTGCCCGCTGATAGAAGTATCCCTTCTGTGTGGACTCGAACCCCCCAGGATTCTGAAAGACCATGCGATTCATGTCACGGATATTGCCAAAATCCAGACAGTCCGCCAGCACACGATTCACGCCGACATTCCCAACCAGCAGCATGCCCTGCTCTCCATCACCTTCGGCCTCTGCCCTCATCAGTCTCGCCAAGAGCTTGACGTCTTCCGAGTTAGTCTTAATTACTGCCATCGCCTGTTCCCTCCTTTACAGCAGCTGTTCATCACCGTACATCGTATTGTGCAGGAGCCTATTCGGTGACACTATTCCAGATTTTTTCCATAAAAAAAGCCCGGAACCTCACATAAAGTGAAGTCCCGGGCGATTTCATCAACCTCTTTTTGAGCCTCTTTTGATCACATCGCGATCCCAGCTGCGTGTTCTATATTCCTAAAATCCGTTAACGTTTGGCTTCAATCCAGTAATCATAAGCATGGACCAGATTGCCTTTATATGCCTTATACTTGGAGAGCAGATCTGGAAGCCTGCTCAGCTGGCTCTCCATTTCATCAGCTCCTTTTTCATGAAATGAAATATGTGTGCCTTCAAAGTTTTCTTTCATTTCCACAGAAATGAGCAGAGGTTTGCCCAGACGGTCTGCGATCTCCATTTCCTGACTTACCACGGCAGCTATTCCGTTGGAGCCTTCTGCGGTGTTGCGAAATGCCATCAGAGATACATGATCAAGCGTGTCAATCATAAATTCAGTCACAGAGACATCCCTGCCCGGCAGCGGAAAAGTATCCAGCCACACTGCGAGATCCGCACTGGTTTCAAGGCTGCTGTCCTTCTTGGTCTCCTCCTGGAAATAGGCAATGTTCGACGCCCACTCGGTCAGTAGGGTATCCCGATTAGCTTGCCATTCGGGGAGTGTATACGGCTCGATATCCAGATGAATACCCTCAAACCTCTCATCTGCTTCCACTTCGGCGTTATAGTTTTTCACATAATCAATCAGCCGTTTGATGCGAGGACGATTTTCTTTTTTACCCCAGATTGGATGTCCGCCCATCGCATGGACTTCGATTCCCTGGGCTTTTGCTCTTTTTACAAAGCTGCGGTAGCTGGAGTAAGGCTGATCCAGATCAAGGCGCACGTATAACCAATTGATCTGCTGTTCCTTGGCGAAGGCCAGTATGTGGTCGCCTCCATCATCCGTCACCTGCGAAGCCTCCCAGATGTAGGTGCCGCGAATGCCAGGTGAACTCGCAGGCGGGTTCACAGGTTTCTCAGGCATCGGCTGTTCTTCTGGCTCCAGTTCTCCCCAATACGTTAGATCATGTACAGCTGTACCGGCATAAGACTTGTGCTCCCGGAATGCAGCAGCAACCTCCTGCAGTGCACTTTCCAGCTGTGAAGAACTTTTACCCGCAAAACTGGTAAACTCTTCACCGGGCATCGGCTTGGTGTTCACCCCAACAGTAACACGAGTACCACTTGCGTCTGCCCACTGCATTTCCTGTTCCGTCAGACGAATAATTCCGTTACTTCCTTGTGCATTATCACGGTAAGCGAGCAGCGTCACATGATCCATGTTTCGAATAAACCAGTGTGACAGTGCTTCGTTATCTGCATCATCTGCCGTTCGGCTGCCCTTGACTGTGTAAGAATCAAGCCAGAAAGGCAAATCGACATGCACAGCTATTCCACCTTCCTGCTTGGACTGATCCAATACCAGCTTCATATTGCTGATCCAGGACTGCACCAAAGGTTTAGCGTCTTCCTTCCATGCAGGAAGCACGTATGGTTTGACATCCAGGTGGACTGCATCGAACCGTTCTTCCGGCTCCACCGCCTGATTATAATCTTTTACCCATGAAACTAATCGAAGCATAGGACCTTCACGGCCTTCGACACCCCAGGAAGGATCACCGCCCAGTGCCTCAATCGCAATTCCTTCACGACTCGCTTTGGCAATAAAAGTCCGGTATACCTCTTTGGATATTGTCATGTCTACGTTCACATACAGCCGGTTAATCTTATGTTCAGCCGCATTTGTCAGCAGCTCATCTCCTGCACTCTTAACAGACTGTGCCTGCCATACCCAGGCTGCCCGTATATCCACGTCATCAGCTTGAGCAGGTGACTTGATCCCGATCATTATCATTCCTCCGATCAGTAATAACAGCCAAAATACCTTCCGGGATGTTTTCCCGAACATATACTCCCTCCATTCTGTTCTGTTGTAAAATCACATTCATTATAGCAACCGACTTATCAAAAACAAATAAGCCCAAGTGCTTAACTTGGGCTTATTTCACTTCCGAGGAATCTCGCTAGAGCTGCTTCGGGTCAACGTCCCGGTTCTAGTCCTCATATATCATTTTTCGGGTCATGCCGCCGTCAATTACGAGATTAGTCCCAGTGACAAATGTATTAGCAGGGTCGGACAAATACAGACAGGCTCTTGATATATCCGATGGCACGCCAACCCGGCCGGATGGATGCTGCGCATGGTCTTCAGCTTTGAGTTTGGACACATCTCCGGTCTCAATCCAGCCGGGACTGATACAATTGACCCGAATTTGGTCTTTGCCAAGTGAGACTGCCATAGCATGAGTCAGGGCAGTAATTGCACCTTTGGAGGCGGCATATGCCTCGCTATCCGGCTCAGACATCAGTGCACGAGTAGAAGCCATATTTACGATGGCGCCGCCATGTTCATTTTTTTTCATATACCGGGCCGCCTCCCGACTTGCCAGAAAACAGCTTCTCACGTTGGTATGGAGCACATCGTCCCATTCATCCACGGACAGCTCATAGGGCGACTTCCATCTGGACACGCCAGCATTATTTACCAATACGTTAATCTGCTTGAATTCTTTGACTGCGATATCAAATAACTGCAGAATATCCTGCTCCTTCCGCACATCACAATGTACAAAGATGGCTTCACCGCCTTCATTGCGTATTGAAGCCGCCGCCGCTGCCCCCTCGGCTTCCTGGACATCGGCAAGCACAACTTTCGCACCGGCGACTGCGTATGCTTCAGCAACACTTCGACCGATCCCCTGTGCAGCACCCGTTACAACAACAACCTGATCTGTAAATGACATCGTGGTTTCCTCCTCTGGTATGATCTCTGTGTTTGATATATGTCTGGTTATGACTATAGTTTATTACATTATTCATGGATTTCCATTGCCCCATACCTATATACAAACACGATCTCCCCCTTAAGAAACGCTTGTCCCGCAAACGATGGAAAAAAGCTCGCGTCATCAGGCGCAAGCTGTTCGATGTGAAGCACAGAGATTTGGAAACCTCGCTGGATTGGCAGCATGTATTCGTTTAATTATGCCAATTGGGTGATGACCAGATGCGCCGATACAGGTCTGGTTCCGCCTGCCAACGGAGTAATTGTCAATGCAGTTGCGTTACCTGCCGGATTTCGCACGGTGAGGATGGAATTAATAACGGTGGTCTGTACCAGAGCGATACCGACAATCTGAGAGGTTCCCGTTGCTCTCCCGACGACAGTAGCAGCCAAGTCTGCTCCATTGAGCGTTAGAATTAGCTGACCCGCTTCATCAATGCTTACTTGGAATAAAATCTGGTACGTACCAATCGCTGCCAAGTTGAATGAGCTGACACCTGTGCGTGCAATTGTAGTTCCACTTGTAGGGCCATCCTGTGGAAAGCTGACATCCGTACCCGGGGCAACTGTGGTCGCATTGTCAGGTGGCATCAGTGCAAAAAAGTCTGCAAAGCCCAGCACACCCCCGGTTGCTCCGGTTGCTCCAGTGGCACCGGCGACACCTGTCGCTCCAGTTGGACCTACTGCTCCTACGGCACCGGCGGCACCTGTCGCTCCAGTTGGACCTGCTGCTCCTGCAGCACCTATGGCACCTGTCGCTCCAGTTGGACCTGCTGCTCCTGCGGCACCGGCGGCACCTGTCGCTCCAGTTGGACCTGCTGCCCCTGCCGCACCTGTCGCCCCAGTTGGACCTGGGACACCTTGGGGTCCGATTGCACCAGCGGGTCCTGGATTCCCTTGCGAGCCTTGAGGCCCCACACTGCCAGCTTCTCCCGGAATCCCTTGTGCCCCTGCAGGACCAGCAGGCCCTACAGGACCTTGGGCACCAACCGCGCCGGCAGGACCAGGCTGTCCTTGCGGACCTTGTGGTCCAGGTGGGCCACCTGCAGGTCCGGTTGGGCCGGTTGCCCCCTGAGTACCACGATTCCCCTGAATACCTTGAATTCCCGGTATACCCTGAAGGCCTTGCGCCCCTGTTGGCCCAATAACAGTAGGCGTCGAAATATTCACTTCAGGCGGAGGGCATTTTACCTGCACCATTTTTCTGATAATCTTCGTTCTGCGCCCATTTTTTTTGGCTTTACATTTGACTTTACAAGGGTAGACCATTCCCCTTTTTTTCTTCCAACGTTTCTTCATTTCTGAATGACTCACCGTATGGACACCTCCCTATAGACATAGTTTAACGTACGTATAGAGATGAACAGATGCGTGGACGAACAACCATTTCAATTAAAAACCTAGCGGATTTTTAGTAAGAAACAGACTAATTGGGCAGAAGAAGCCCATATGTCGGTTTAATTCAGTCTTGACCAACAATGAAGGCGAGCCTGTGATATTTGATTATTAGCTCACAAAAAAAAGCTCACGCCACTTGGACGTAAGCTGTTCCACGTTTAACCACGCAGACGTTCGGTATACAGACGATTGGTTCGTTCAAATCCAATATACCGGGTTCCCTTGAACGATAGCCGTCCTTCATCTCCCTCTGCGCACATGCCGTACTCTTCACCATTTACTTTGAATTCCAACCGATCGCCGCTCTCCACTTCAAAGGTGACATAATACAATGATCGTGCGGCAGCCGCACTACTGGAATCTGACTGACTCACCTTTACCCGTCTGCTGGTAATTCGTGAGTGTACGGTCAGCAGAGGCTCTGCATTGTTGCGCCCCCACCTCCATACTTCTTTCCCCATTGATAACAGCACGATACCCAGAATCAGGACAAATGCCACCGGAAAGACGGTTCCAAACAAATCAAACATCCAGGATGATTCAATGCCCATGTCTCTCCCCTCCGTTCATACACTTCGGACAGCCGGAGTCTTGACCCGTCTTCTGTAATGTATATGCAGACGAACACAGAACTTGTTAACCTGCTGAAATATTTACATCGTTTATTGAAGAAGGCGAGCCTTTAACGATTCTTCATGTTGATTCTTTAAGGAGTCTCTTTACGCAGATTGACCTAGAGAATCAGGTTTAGGCTCAATAACCATATAGGAGTTTCGACTGAAAGGAAGCCATGTTTTCCACAATGACTCCAGCTCGCTTACGCTAATCTTTCGGTTGTAATGTGCTTCGTCACAATTGCGCTTGAAATCCAGGGACTCGGCCAGATAAAAATGAGTTTCATCATATCCCACGACCGGCACAAAGTGCTGAAATCTCTTATCCGGATGGACCTTGATAAATAGAATGACAGGCACACCGCGGCTGATCTGCTTTCTTAACGTATGTACATCACCGCGCAGATACGCAGCCGGGTACCCCAGCTTTTTGAAAAAAACAGTGATCGCTTTGGGATAAAAGGTGCCATCCAATAGTTTTCGCGGATACGTTCGATACAGCTGATTGCCATCTGACTCGATGCCAAAATGCCTCAATACAAACGCACTGGAAAAGGCAGCACATTCCACATTTTTTTGTACCTCGGTCCTGTTTGGAGACGTAATGAAAAATGAAGCAGGTGTATTCACGCTGTTGATGTAATCTTTCTTCGGAATGCTAAAATAGTGATAAATTAACCAGATGATGACCAGCCACAGCACAATATTAAGTATCATCTCGAAATTCCTTCCTGCCAGTCACTGGACAACAAGCTGTACGTCACAATGTTTTCATAGTGATCGTATAACCACTGAGCCTGTCTGGACGTACCTTCGCTTATAAATCCGATCTTCTCTGGTATGGCTCTGCTTTTGATGTTACTCTCTGCACATTGGATGATAATTCGATTTAACTTCAGATCGTTAAACAAATACGGAATCAATTTCTCAATGGAAGTCGTAATGATTCCTTTTCCTTGTGCGGATTCCGATAAAAAGTATCCAATGCTTGTCGCTTTATTTTTCCAATCTATGTAGTGTAAACCCAACATGCCAACCAATGTTTTATTGAACCAGACTCCCGCGTCAAAACCATTTCTCTCTTCGTAATTACGTGACCAGACTTGTATGACAGCGTCTAAATCGTCAGGAGATTGCCGGCGATCAACCCAAAGCAGCCACTCTCTTAAAACTGCTCTGTTCTTATCAATTAAGGCATATAACTCATCTCGATCTTGAGATTGAATTAATTTTAACTCAATTGAATCATTCACTTGAAAGGGTAACATCAGAGCCTCCGACCTCCATCTATACGGTTCACTTTTTTTTACTTTTTCCCAAAGATTATAAGTTTCCCACATACAGCTCACTTCCAGTTCTGTCTAACCCACCGCTCGATTTGTTTTGCCGCCTCTTCGGAAGACAGATCCGTTGTATCGATTGTCGGCATGGCCGGATTAAAGGCGGTACCCGCATGCTGCAGCAGCCAGTTCGCAAAGTTACGGTGGTCCTCAATCGCATCTTCGTTCCAGCCTCTTGCTTGTAACCGGGCCTCGCGTACGTGATCATCACAGTGCAGGTTCACGTAGTGAACCTGATCGAATTGATCAATATATTTGGAGGATGCAATATTTTCAGGTACCATTGTGCCGCATAAAATAGTACCTCTCCCGCTTAATGATATGCTGTAAGCAACGCGCAGCCAGTTCTCCTTGGCAATCTGCCAATCTACGTTATCGATGATATCCATATCAAAGACGTCAAATTCAGGCAAAAGCTTGCGAACATGCGATGACACCGTTGTTTTTCCAGTACCGCTTGCACCTGTAATTACAAATAAAGGTCGTTTACTCATTTTAATTTTCCTCCTGTTGTTCTTGCTTTATAGAAAAGCCATGTTTTGAACAATGGCTCTCCGTCGTTATGCGCTGCAACTTTGTTGTGGTAATAAAAATCCTCTTGGCTGACCCTTAACTTGGCGATAGGAACGACAGGATCATGACAGATCCATTCATCGAACGATATTAGCCTTGGTCTTGGTGTACTAAACAACTCTCTGGGCAGGAGATAGACCATTCCTTCTGTCCACGGATCGTTGGATATCGTAGATTGATTAAGGGAATAGAAATGATATTTTTGTCTGCGTCCCAGAATGCATCCGTTACGAAAGCTGCCCTTCAGTCTGCTGCGGTTGAGAATAGCGTAGAACATCGCCCAGTGTGGATCGGAAGAAGCAAAAACAGCATTGGTCCATCGGCCGTTAAATAAGGTCTGTTCTCGTGGTTCAAAGGTATGTATAGCGGTGTGATTTGACCCGTGAAATACATAAAGTCCTTGTAAAGATAAATAAGTTAAAAATCGAAACTTAGCATAAGGCAAGTTATATTCAATCAGGCCGTCTTCCGTTGTTTTTAAAGCTAATTTCTCATAAGCCTCCATCTCAGTAGTGGAAAAATTGATCGCTGGAGAGGGAAATAACAATATCCGATAAAGCCAACCGAACATTTCAACCACCCTACCTTTGCTGTACTATAGATCGTTTCCATTCTTCAGCTCTTAGGCCATACATCACCCTATGTAGAAATCTTACATTCAAAAACTCATAATCTCTCAGCTCACCTCGGAACCAAATCCCTAACCAATAGCCTTCCTCTCTCGCGTAACGCAGACGAGTGCGTTCAATGAAACCTTTTGAATCCTCTTCCGTTAATGTCATGCTGGGAATTCGGAGCCAGGCTCCGAGATGCTCCCTATTGCGATCAATAAGTTGAAATAAAGCTGCCGCATCATTGGAAGTTAACAGCGATATGTATGCCGAATTCGTGTCATCTAATGCATGTTTAAACATCATTCACTCTCCCCTCTTCCGTCGGTTTGCATTGTTAGAACGGACTGTATTCCCCTTGAAAATGAAATCGGTAATCGTCGCTGATTCGAATATACCCGAGAATACAACGTTCTCTGGATCGATTAATGATCCCCGAGTAGTTTTGATTATCGACATTTCCTTCAGCGACGAGCAAATAATCATCTTCGCAGGACAAAACAATGCCAATGTGATCATGTGAGTCATCAGACAGAAGCTTTTCATATATAACCAAATCACCACGACCTGGCTTAAAGCCGCCTTCTCGATCATTATGGAAAAATCCCGTCTCAGATGATCTGGACCAGTCCAGCCAAGCCCCTACTCCAGCTAGTCGATAGGTATGATTCGGATAACGAATGGGCAGTTTAATCCCCACCTGCATACAGCAATGATACACAAATGCTGCGCACCAATTCGCTTTAAGAACGGCGTATATATCTGTATCCGGCCAATACTTGCAAATTTCCCGAAAGCGTTCATCCTCTGGAATGCCGATAATCTCTTGTTTAGCCAGCTTTTCTGCATAATCAGCAAGAAGTGTCCGTCTTCCCTCCGAATCATCCTGCAAATCTTCATTGTCAGCTTCTGAATCCGCAGCATAATCCTCATGTGTCATGCCAAGCTCCTGCATTACATGATGTAATCTGTCTTTCTCTGTTCGGTTTACGAGCGCTTCCCCAGGAGAGGAAACTTTTTGTATCAGAACAGCATCTTTTAGAATCTCTTCATACGGTCCATGAATCTGCTCATACTGCTCTTGATAAAAAATAGATTGCAGTATGATACATAGCTCTTCCTGACTGAATAACTGCAGCTCCCGAAGCAGCTGCCTTGCGGAATCTGCACTGTTAGGTCCAGAAAAGTCTTTCATTCCCGTTCTATAGAGGTAACATCCGTGAAGCAAACCCGTGATCGCAGCCAACTCCCGATCCTTACCTCTCCGAGCAGCAAGCAAAGAAGCGAAGTTGGAGACGCCTGCAAGCTGCAACCATACGTCCTCTTGACCTAAAAAGCCTTCATTAGACATGTCGCGAACTGCACGATGAACCTTATCTATTCTATTATTTTTAGTCTGTATGATACCTTCTGTATCCAGCCTCATATGGATAAACCCTATCGCTCCTTGGTTTGTTCCACTAACAAATTCCTGCTGTCTCCTGAACCCTGCCTGCTCATATACTCGGATTGCACGTTGATTAAATGTCGCGACCACGAGTTGAAACTTCGAAGTACCACATTGTTTTTCAAGGAACTTCAGACTTTGTATCAAAAAAGGCAGCCCAAATCTTTTGCCTGTCAGGGATGGTTTTAACCCAAGTCCAATATCCAGGTATTCTTTATCATCGTAGATGCCAGCATCTAATCCGCCAGGGACGCATGCTGCCCCGCCATAACACAGGTACCCAACCGTACCTCTCTCATCATCTACAGCCGAAAAATAATCTCCACTCGTTAATTCAAAAATCTCTTCATCTGAATTTGAAAAGCTGTACAGCGTGTACGGCTCTTCGTACTGCCAGCCTGTGATGTCTCTCGCGTCCTCTAACGTAAGCGGCTTGAAGATGAGCTGCAGCATTTCCACTCTCCCTCCCCTCTCTATCAATCTCAGTACAGCTCATCTACAATCGGGATACCTTTCTCCAGCCTTTCACGGCTTTCGCTCAAATAGGTTACCGTCCAGTCATCCAAATGTTCTAAATCAAAGCTGCGATACATCCCGACATACACGATGAATTCTCTTAATCTGAGAAACAAATGAAGCTGCCGCAAAGATTCTTCATGCACCTTGCTATAGCGTTCATAACCTTTGAGAAAATGCTTTAGAAATCTGCGCGCCTGCATGTTACGCTCTTGGATGGAATCATCGAGCACTACATAGACCATGTAAAAAATCTGAATAGCGATATCTTCTATGTACCAGCTGTACTGACATTCATCAAAATCAAATAGAGTTAAACACTTCTCATCTATCAGGAAGTTACCTACATTAATATCACCGTGAATTAGGCCGTAGGCAGTACCCTTTTTCAAAGTATGAATCTGTCTTATAAGTCTCTCAGCACTCTCAAACACGTTGACTTGATCAGCCGGAATGAACTTTTTCATAGTTGATAGATACGAATTCTTCGTCCAATCATGGCGTGTGTATGCCTCACTACTGGGTTCAAAGCTTCGAGAGAGCTGATGCAGCTGACCTGTGATCTCACCGCATTTCTCCGCAAGCGTATCATTGTTCATGCACTCGGGGTAAAATATCTTCTGACCGGGAGCTTTCTCGAAAGATACAGCTGTAAAATAGAAATCTTTCATATGCAGTACCTCGGCCAAGCTGTTCTGTACAGAGGGTACAGGCTTACTCACAGATAAACCGTGATTATGCAAATACTGCACCCACTCTACTTCTCCGCATACGGAGTCGATGGTTCGATGCGAACTATGGGTTAATCGGAGAATATACGGCCTGTCCTTTTTCATATATTCATAGACGAAATTCTGAAAACCACCGATGGAAGTAACATCTCCCAAGTTAAGTCCAAATTTAGCCGCGGCTTCGTCCAGAATGCGGTCATTCATCAGATTTTTTATTTTGAGTTCCATACATGCACCACCCTTATATAATTACATTCATTCGTAATCTATTCAGACAATGAGGAATTCAGTTAAGGAACATGTCTTAGTAAAGTCATTAGACTACAGCAGCTGTTTTTTCAGATCAACTCGTATGTACGTTTTCTTATAGCTTGAACCATCTTCATTGTAGTAGACCGCCTCTTTCGTATACGGTTCTGTGATGGCCTGATAGCCGTGAGAAGTGATAAGTTTAATCATTTTGGGATTTTCGACAGGATCAACGCTTACAAATATTTCGTTAAACCCCAGTCCTATGGCACACTTCTCTCTATACTTTATCATTGCCGATCCAGCACCTTGACCGCGAAACTCCTCCTTAACGTACAAATCACTTAATTTGGGGACCTGCATACCATGCAGTTTAAGCAAACCAAACCCCAGAATAACGTGATCTATATCCTCTGCTGCTGCAGCCACTAATATAACTTTGTTATTCTCCTGCTGATTCAAATATGAGCGAAATAACTTCTCATTGTTCCTGACAGAACAAAGCCCTGGTAGGTCCTGCAGCACAGCTTGTCTTATGATGTAGTTCATGGCGCTGAACCTCCCCTTTTCGTTTAAGCATTAACGACACAGCCTCTCCAAAATGATAGCGACTCCATCATGTTCGTTCGTATCTGTGATCTCTTTGGCTCTGCATTTGAGCGCTTCAATGGCATTTCCCATCGCGACTGGCCAGCCGCACCGATCAAACAAACCGATATCGTTGACATCATCCCCAAACACCATGACATCCTGCAGCGAAGCTCCCATGGCGTCACATATTAGCGAAACAGCCTCTTCTTTGGAAGCGTTTAGCGCCGAGACCTGCGTAAGTTCTCCTGCGTCTGTGACCAAAATATTTAATTTTGCTTCAAACCTTTTTTGAAAAGCAGCCCTGCCCAGATTTCCTGTAAACAGAATTTTGGATGCCTCCTGCTGCTTAAGTTCCGTCAACGATCTGACGATCGGCTGCCCTTTTACATTCATCATCGTCCCTGCATCATAAGGCTTCAAACTCATCCATTCGTCTCTCACTTCTAAACTGATGTCCAGATCCGGATTGCAAGCCAGACAATAATCCAGAACTTCAGCAGTCAGCGCAGGTGTAATCGCCTTATGAATGTTATTACCAGTATGTATACAGTCGATATATGCGCCATTGTAATAAACAAATGACCCCAGTTTAAGCAGGGGCTTCGGTAAAAAAACCTTCACTGCCCTCGGCGGACGCGCCGTTGCAAATATAAATTTCAGACCACGGCTGGCACAATTCAAAATGGCTTTGATGCTGCGCTCAGATACTTCTTTGTTGGCTTTCAAAAGTGTTCCATCCAAATCTACAACGACTATCGGAAATTTCATAAATTCATTCCTGCCCTACCTCTATACATTTTAAAAAAAGTTATATATCCCGTCTTCGAAGTAACGATATTCTTCGTCTGTCAATCGTAACCTACCATAGGCATCATAGAAGATCTCTTTGTCCCACTGATCCTCAAATGCATTCGCTTTAGGCCGCGTGGCTAAAGCGACGTCATATCGGGGATCACCGCAGGAAGCTCCGGCCCAGTCGATAATTCCAATTACTTCACCATCACGGACGATCACGTTATCCATAGTAAAATCCCCGTGAATTAAGGTCGGCTGGACCGAACTAGGTCTATTCTTTCTCAAAGAGGACAGCAGTTCCTCAGTTCCATCCACGGAGTAATGAGCCAGATTATTCGCTGCTTTGATGAGCATGCTGTCAAGCCAATCTTGGTCAGATTGCCGCCATTCCATGGGGCACGGATATTCATGCAGCTGTTTAAGGCTGTGTCCGAAGCTGGCAATGGCTCTCTCCCTGTTCATGCGGTCTGGATCACTGGCAAGATACTGCCTCAATGAGATTCCTTCCAGATGATCCATCAACAGCCATCTGGATTGCTGATCCGCGTAAAATGAATGCGTTTTCGGAACAGGCAGGCCTGTGCCTTCTAGAACCTGAAGTGCTCTGTACTCATCCGATAGCCATTCATTGTAGAGTTCATGCTCCGTTTTTTTAATCACATATTTCCGATCGAATGTATCCAGAACAGCCACAGTAGACGTATGTCCCTGTCGCGGTAAAATGACATGCCTCACATTACCGATCTGCCCCAATATTTCGGACGGAATATCTTCGATCTGCATAGTTTGACACCCTTCCGTATGTACTTATATCTTCTTTAGCAAGAACCTATGAAATCATAAACTTTACAATCTTAAACTCTATTTGCTGCCTGCTTGAATCGAAACTTGCCCGCAGCTCTTACAATGCTGATAAATGTTTCGTACAGTTATATAAGGAGCAATCCCACCGAGGCTGCCCACTGTGCAGAAGGGTTACCGACGTGTTAGACAGATTTTCTGTGATATCTATATGAGAAAGAAGTCTTCTCAACGTGAAGCTGAGAAATGCCCCGTGACTCACCACTAATATGTTCTGATTCGAATGGCGGTCAGCCAGATCAGCCAGACACTGTCTGCCTCTATTTACAATGGATTGCTGTGACTCGATACCAAGATCCAACTTCGACCAGCCGTATCCCCACCGATCGACACGTTCCTGCTCTGTTGTACCTTCAATCTGTCCACAGTCCATTTCTCGCAATCGCTCATCCACTCGAATTTCGATTGAATTAGCTTCACCAATAATTGCTGCCGTTTCCAGCGCTCTTGACAGGTCACTTGAATAAATGACATGCCACTGCTCAGAACCGATCCGGTTTGAGAGCAGCTGCGCCTGTCTTCGTCCTTCTGCATTGAGCGGGATATCTGTGTGTCCTTGTGCCCTGTATTGATCATTCCAGTCGGTTACGCCATGCCGGATAATTCCTAACTTAGCCATATGGTTTCCTTCTTTCTAGTCACCGCTCATACGTTCCTTCATCTTCCATTTAAAACGAAGCTATCACATATATTATCCTTTCGTCAATAAATGTCTACCTACTTGGTTAAACCTACAATACTTTTAGTACAAGATACAAGAAACACCGCCTTATTCAAGGCGGTGTGTATACTGTGTTTTGACTATTTACAGCAGTTCCAGCATCGTTTTAATTTTAGAGTTAAGCTTGAGTGTGTTCAGAATCAGCTGCAGCGCTTCTGCCCTCGAAGCTGTTCCATGCAGATTTAAATCTCCCTGCTTATCGCGATTCATTAATCCTGCTTCCGCGGCCATTTGGAAGGCATCCGATTGGACTTTATTAGAGTTTTGATTGACTTCTTGAAAGTCAACAATTCTTGATAAAATCACGATCATTTGTTCCCGAGTTATTGATTTGTTAGGCAGGAATGTCCCACTGTTGTTTCCAGATATAATTCCGGCTCTCGAAAATTGTAAGATAGCCTCTTCAGCCCAATGTCCTTTTACATCTTTTAGAGTAACTTTGTTTGTTCCTTCAACCTCAAAAATGCGAGAAAGAATTGCCACAAACTCCCCACGTGACATATTTTGATCCGGCCGAATCGAACTGTCTTCGTAACCTTTAATGATGTTCAGTTTCGTGAAGACATCTATCGTTTGTTCAGCCCAATGATTTTTTGTATCTTTCGGAGCTGATACCATACTTTTGTTTTTTTGAGCCTCTTTGATTTTGGATTCCAGAGTCAGCGTAATATCAATACCTGGTTTAAATACCGTCTTTTTAAAGAATTTGTCTGCAGCCTCTTCTGGCGTCGGTGCTGGTGCTGGCGTTGGTGCTGGTGCTGGTGCTGGCGTCGGTGTTGGTGCCGGTGTCAGCGTCGGTGCTGGTATCGGTGACGGCTCTGGTGTCGGCGTCGGTGCTGGTGTCGGTGACGGCCCTGGTGTCGGTGACGGCCCTGGTGTCGGCGTCGGTGCTGGCGTAGGGTCAGGCATTGGTGCAGGTTTCGGCACACTGCCATCAGTTACGACATGGATATATGCTTTAGTTGTAGTGCTTGGTTCAAACAAAGCATCCCCGCTATATTCAGCAGTAAGAGGATGATCTCCAATAATTAAACTGCTGGTCTCATAGTTCACTAATGTGTAACCGTTAGAAATACCATGCGGATTTACTGTGAGATTTGCTAATTCTTTATTATCATCTTTCAGGATAAGTGTACCGTGTAAATCTCCAGTTGTTCTAGGATCAGATTCAATTCTCACTTGTATCCGTACCATCTCACCTTGTTTTGACGAATTGGGTGAACTTGTTACAGTAGTTACGGTTGTTCTAGGCATCACCTCAAAACTGACTGATGCTGTCGATGTCTGAAGCCCATCACTAATTGTATATTTAAATGAAGCAGTTCCCGAAAAACTTTTATCAGGTACAAAATCAAACATTTGACCATATTGCTTTACTTCTCCGCCTACTGCATCACTAAACCCAATAACGCTGAGTTCATTGCTGCCCTCGCTGGGAATAGCAGTATCATTTTTTAAAAGATCGGAAAATAATATCTGAACATAATTTTTACCCTTAATCGTAGGTGGAAGGATATCGTCGTTTGCAATCAGTGAAGCATTCGTTTGCTCCCCCTCACTAGGCGGAGTCGATGTGTCTTCAGGGGTATCCGAGGGCATGTTTGTTGAATCGTCTTCAGTAGACGTTACTGAAACTTGAGTGTCTTGATCAGGCTGCGGCGTTGCAAAAGCCATTCCACCTGAACTTGACAGCATCAAGGTCAGCACCATAATGGATGATGCCAGTTTTTTGGTTAGTTCTTTCATGGTGTACATAATTAGTTCCCTCCGATATAAATTACAGCGAATGCTCGCTTTAGTTATATCGACAACATATGACATTTCTTTTAGATTTTATTTTTGTGTTTTTAAAATGATTTTTTTATTTTAATAACTGGAGTTCATATTTGGTGGTCGTGTCTCTCATATTTATTCACATTAAGTATCACCTGAAATTGAGATATAAGATTTCGCACAACGTCACACCCCTTTTTTTATATCTTCATAAATTACTTACACATTCTGTGTTGATTTATTATTTTTAAAGCGTACTATGTTATTATTGTGAGTAGGTGATAAATTAATGGCCACTTTTGGGCAAAAGTTACGTATAATTCGCACAGAAAACAATTTAACGCAAAAAGACCTTGCGAAAATGTTCAAGGTCAGTGAAAGTGCAATAAGTATATATGAAAGAGAGCCTTCTTTAAATTTACAAATGAAGCAGCAAAATTTCTCAATTGAGTAGAACTATCTGGTGATGCTAACTAAGAGGAGCAGAGTGATGCGGTACGAACCGGATCGTTGCCAACTCAAGAAACTCTACAAACAAATAGGCATAACTCAACGAATGGTTCACATAATCACTGGAATTCCTGAAAGTCAGCTGAGTGATTATGCGAACAATCGATCCAGAGAAGAACTTCAAGATTTCTTGAAGTAGATCTAATACCTTTCTGCTACTTTAATTATAGATTAATCCCAAACAGTAACAACCCATATGATATCTCCTGATATCATCAACATTATCTTGTAATTTGCAACTCCATCACTACGTATAACTTTTTTACGCTGTGATGTTCATATATATACATAAAAGTTCAAGCAAATTCTCCAGCCGATGGAGCTTAGAAAAGAGAAGAGAAAAGAAAATGAAAAAAGTAGTTTTGTTCACAATGATTTTTGCACTTGTAGCAGTTTTGTCAGGCTGCGGAGATTCCAAAGATAATGCTTCCCCAGCTGGTCAAACAGATACTAAGCAGCAAGAAATTGAAGCTGAGAACCAAAAGTTAAAAGAAGAAGCTGAGGCTTTGAAGAAAGAACTTGCTGAAAAAGAAGCTGCCGAAGAGAAAGAGCCTGAAGTTCAAACAACCGCAGCAAGTGCCCCGGAACAAAAAACTGCTGTTACTGCAGAATTGATGAGCACGGTCGTTCCTAATCTTGTTGAAGGTGGTTCTGTAGATCAAAAAACATACGATTATCTTGTGAAACACGCGGATCTATTCCCAGCCATCACAGCAGAAACAAAAAAAGCAGCAGCTAAAGAAGTTGATAGCAAAATTACATCAAGACATCTTTTTAAAAACATTGCACCATATACCGATAAGATGGTCAAAGTAACGGGTAGTGTTGTACAAGTACAAGAGGAAGAAACGGATTTTGGTACGGTTGCGTCTATACATATTTTGGACGAGAACGGTAACTCATTAATAGGTTACTACAACAATTCAACTGGTGATATTCTTGATCGTGATACTGTAACTATGCGCGGTGTTCCTACAGCTGTCTATTCCTTTAACAATATAAGTGGTGGGACTACCAATGCTATCATGTTGGCTGTTTCTACAGTTCAAAAAGTTCAATAATAAAACAAACAACAGTTAAGCCCTTCGGGGCTTTTCTTCCACAATAAAAAGCGAACGTATGTGCTGATTGCAACAGTGGCCTCAGTCCCCATATTTTCAGACATACTTACATTAGTATGCTTGCTGAAGCAGGTGTTGACTTAAAAACCTTATGCAAAGATTAGGTCACGGAGATGAGAAAATAACTCTCGGAATATACATTCATGTTACTCCAAGAATGCAGAAGAATTGCTGACCAAAAATTTAAAAAGCACTTTGCTGAAGTATTGAATATGAGGGTACCGCAGGATGTGTGAATTTTTATGTGATTTTTTGCAAAAAGAAAACCCCCTTTCGGGGGTAATTGGTTGATATAACAGCCTTTTTAGCTCGAATTTGTCTACTAAGCATACATCATGTCCATGAATCCTCGGGTTACATCTGCGCCTTCTGCCTGTTCCGGCTCTTCTGTCTCCGCATGTGCAGCCATGCAGGCTCTTACGGCTTCCTCGGTTGTGCAGCGATTGGCATCATCACATGTGTAGCATAAGTGGAGCATATATCTGGTTAATTCTTCCGCCTGCGTGAATTGAGTTTGACCGTTGGTTCTCATTTCCATCACTCCTTTTCTTCTTGAGTTAAATATAACATCATCTGCATGATTTATTTGTGATTAATTTCACAATGTATTGAAAAAATAAAATAAAAATAAAGGGAAAATCTTCTCAGAGATCTTCCCTTTACCTTTCATACTAGACATGAGCATGGATGTATAATATATTCAATAAGCTCATAGCAGACATCAGACTAGAGCACTTTCCACTGTTGTCCCCCATCTACCGTTTGAAGCAGCAGCGATCGTTTGGCATCTGTATTCTCCACCAAGATCCATCCGAGCTTCGGCGATATCATCTGCATTTTCACAATTTCAGGATAGTCTTTGAAAATCTTCTGCAGAACACTGCTCGCAGCATAAGATTTCCACGTTTTTCCTGTATCCTTCGTATAATACATGACACCCTTCTGCATTGCCCAGCCCTCTGTCGGACTCAAAAATACAGGTGCCAGATTGCGGTTTATGCCTGATTGTTTGTCCAAACCAAACGTGTACTGCTTCCAGCTTGCCCCGCCATCTGCAGTAAAGAAACCGCTGAATGTCGTACTCTCTCCGCGAGCACAAGACATGGACATCCAGGCGGACTTGGCTTCACGTCCAAAAAATTGAGGAGCACTAATACTGAAGTTACCGCATGCACTGAACTTATCTCGGTCGAAAAAGGTGGAATTAATCCGCCACTGCTCGCCGCCATCGGATGTTACATACAGCTTGGGTGTACCAAATTCGATGGCACTCAGAAAGCCATGTTTCGAATCCGCGAAGGTCATGCCGGTGGTATAGCCTCTTCTTGAGATTTCTCCCGTTGTCGTTTTATTCTTCTCATCGCTGGAAGTCATTCGCTCCCAGGTCATTCCCCCATCTTGTGTACGATATAGATTCTTATCCTGTTTGCCGATTCCGGTATCCAGCGTTGTCAGCACCCAGCCCTTCTCAGGAGAAGCAAAGGATATGCCTGTCACTTTATCTGTTTTGGACAGGGACGACAGACTCCAGCTTACGCCACCGTTATTGGTACGAAGCACAATGGTATCTGTGCCCCCCATTCCTTCTCGCACAATCCAGCCATGCATACGATCTACAAAATAAATGCTTTCGCCATACTTCGGATTAGCCGGGAACTGCACATTCTCTGACGGCGAGATATTAATCCACGTTTTTCCTTGATCCTGAGTATAATACAGTCGAAGTGCGTTACGTGTAACTCCCCAGGCCAATCCGCCGTTATCATTAATCAGCTGAAAATCGGTTAAACGAGTCTGAATTTGATATTTGGCCATCTCCGTCGATTCAGCATTATTGTTAGTCGGGGGTACAACGGTGAGTGTCTGACCAATGTTCCCACCATCCTCCTGTTGGTCCGGAGGTTCTGCACCCGGCGGCTGTTCCGTTTTGCTGCAAGCTGCCAGCAAAATGATGATACCTATAGACAGCAGTGCTGTCTGCGCGATTTTTTTCCATTGCGAACGCAAGTGGGTTCCACCTTTCTCAACCACCCGAAAGGCTCGCATGCCTCTAAGATGGAGCTGTATTTACGATTCTTCAGAATCCACTGCTCCTATTCTAACACAAACCCTGACCTAAAGGTTCATACCTGCTCGATCCCTGTAGATTAATGAGTTATATTGTTGAATATTTTCCTTGATATACGTATGTATGACATTTTTTATCCTGCATCTGTTTTTTCATCTTTTTATGAGGCTTTTTTCGTAAATTGGCACATGCTGTGAAAAAAGTTATAGACAAAACTCGCTTTATACGCCCGAATCCCTTAATATGGATCATAGTATACCCTAAAAGGAGTGGATAAGATTATGACAACCATTGCAGCATTGAAGCCCAGCCGTGTCGTTATTATCGGTATGGGTGCAGTAGGAACAACAACGGGATACACGCTTATGCTTAGACAGCGTTCGTCCGAGTTGGTCTTTGTGGATGTGAATCATGATAAAGCAACCGGCGAAATGCTGGATATGAACCACGGCCTGCCATTTACCGGAGGTGTAAAGGTATGGGCTGGTGACTATTCAGACTGCAAGGATGCCGATATTATTATTATTACGGCAGGTGCTTCACAAAAGCCAGGCGAGACCCGAATTGATCTGCTGAAGAAAAATGCAAGCATTTTCAAAGATATTATTGATCGGATCACGGAAGTGAACTCTCACGGTATTTTGTTGATTGCTACGAATCCTGTCGATATCTTATCCTATACTTCATGGAAACAAAGCGGCTGGCCGGCTTCCCGGGTCATTGGCTCCGGTACTTTGCTTGACAGTGCACGATTCCGCTATCTCATTGGTAAAAATAAAGGCATCGATCCACGCAGCATTCACGCGCACATCATTGGTGAGCATGGGGATTCCGAGGTGCCTGTCTGGAGTCTAGCGAACGTTGCAGGCACGGACCTTGAACTGGACGAAGAAACCCAACAGGAGATCTTTAACAGCACCAAAAATGCGGCGTACGAAATTATTAATGCCAAAGGTGCTACTTCCTATGCAATCGCTCTGGCATTAGACCGTATTGTGGCTGCCATCCTGGGTAATGAAGGCTCCGTTCTGAACGTGTCAACACTGCTCGAAGACTACAACGGAGTGTCTGATGTATATCTGGGCGTACCTTGTGTTGTAGATCGCCATGGTGTACGTGAAATTCTGCCACTGCCATTGAATGAAACCGAAAAATTGGCTTTTCAGGCATCGGCGAGCAAATTAAAAGAACAGATTGCTGGACTGGAATAATAGATCTCCTTTACATTCAGAAAGACCATTCAAGACTCTGCATAGAGTTTTGAATGGTCTTTTGCCGTACGGATAAGCCGTTCGATTCTGTTATAGTTTACATAATAATAATGACGGAAACCCCGAAAAAAACAATCACTATACCGTTAGGTACGATTTCCTGCTCTTGGTTAATTCACCATTTTACTGACGGGAAGTTTTACATCCAGCAAAGCCATCGCCTCTTCTTTCTCACGGCTGGTAACATGCGTGTATACCGTTGTCGTTTGAATGGAGGCATGTCCGAGCAGCTCCTGCACGGTGCGCAGATCCGCCCCGCGCCGCAGCATCATCGTGGCAAACGAGTGGCGCAGCTTATGACTCGAATAGCTTTGGCGCTGATGAGCCGGCGCTTCCTGCTGGAAGCGTTCGAACGTTTCCGTTGAGATGAGCTGAATGCTGCGAATGGATAGACGCTTTCCTTTTTGCGATACAAACAGGGCTTCCTCTTTCTCTCCTCGCCATGGATTCAGACGCTCTTGAAGAGCCCGAGAAAGTACTTCTGCGACGGTTTCGGGTACAGGGATTGAACGCCATTTCCGCCCTTTGCCGAACACATCGAGCGTGCGCCGCTCGGGGTTGTAGTCTTTGCAGTTGAGTGCATGAACTTCTCCAACCCTGAGTCCCATATAACCCATAAGCAAAAACACCGCCAGATTACGCGTGCGGTACTTGCCCTCGACCGATTGAAGAAAGCGGGCCAAGCCGCCCTCATCCAGGAAGACGGGGGCACGGTTTTTCTCCGTTTTGGACTTTTTGATGCCAGATGCCGGATTATTCGTTAATACTTCCAGTTCAATGAGGGACTTGTAGAAGCAGTTGACTGCCGCATGTTTACGATTCCGGGTAGCGTCACTTACGCCGCGTTCCCTTGCGCGAGAAAGATAAGCCAGCACATGCAGCTTTTTCACCTGCTCCAAAGATTTCCCCTGGATCGATATGAGGAATTCCAACACATCTCCTGTATAGGATTTGACGGTATGTCCCGTGTATCCGGCATCTTTCATCCAGATATGAAAAGCCTCCAGTTCATCAGCGTACTGCTCTCGAATCTCTTCGTGGATCATCTGCACTTGTCACCTCCGTCGATTTCTCCAATACGGCTCTTGTCCAGCCCAATCTTCGTCTCTATTTCCATTCATAGAACTTAACTTAGTGGAAAATCAACCTCTTCCACAATCACGACATCGGCCATCAGTAAAATCGTCTCCGGTTTGCCTGTACTGCGTGTGAGCACAAAGGACGGAATCGGATTTTCATGCAGCTCATTAACCGATTCAGCAATTTGAACATACAAATCCAGATGCAGCGTCTCCCCTTCGCCCGGAATATCAATAACAGGCCAGTCTTTCTGTATACAATCTGCCCAAACTGCCAGTTCGTTCGCCGGAACGATGCTTAACTGCTGTACCTTCGGATCAATGTAATATATCGCTTGCCGCTCAGGTCCGTCCCCGAGCTTGTCCAAAGCGAGCATATCCGCTGCCTGCTCGGTTGGCGGAGAGTAGAGGGAATAACACCACGGTGTCAGCCCCCATACGACCATCATAAGTCCTTCTTCCATCAATACATCCAGTTTACCCTCTGTGAAATATTCGATTAAATTATGATTACCCGGCCCAAACAGCTGCTCTACTCGTGCAGCCATCCGATGCAGGTCTGCCAGGATGAATCCTCGTCTGCCGTAAGAGTCAAACACATGATGATTTCGGGTCCATGCTGCAGTAGATGGCGCATCAAACAGCGGAGCCGCTGCCGGGAACAAAGTGATGTGTACTGTATTCACTTGCGCGTACTTTACCATAGCGAGCTGCTCCGGTTCTAACGGCCCTTCAGCAATTCGTGGCGTTCTCCGGTGCAGCGCTATACGTAACTCATACTCTCCTGCTTCATAAGGTGCAAGGTCCAGTTCAACAGGGTGACTTATCCCTCGATTTGAAGCAATAGAAATGCGGCTGTCTTTGGCAAGGTGAACGGAATATTGTAAGTAAGACAATTCCTGTCCATATAAAATAACTGCATCCTCTCGCTGCACAGGCATTTGCAAGTACTGTGCAAGTACAGATACTTTGCGGCCGTCCTCAAGATGCCGCTGCGGATCCATGTCCAGCTGTAAGTCCTCTTCACGATCCCCATGTGATATGATTAGCTTCGCCTCTGTGAGAACGGTTGAATCTGCAAGTGCAAATCCAAAATGGGATAGTTTTTCATTGAAATGGTTATGTAATGGTTCATTCATAAGTAAACCCCTCTCTTCGGTTCTGATGTCATATCACACCACCCCAATATATTTCATATTCCGTTCTGCCGCAACCCCAGCCCGGTAGACCAGCTGCCTTTTCTCCCTGATTTTTCAGTATATATCCTCTAACTCTTACCCTTTAAATTAAAGGCCTAACCCGTTCAAGTTCGTTCAATAATCCCCACTGCTGGTTTGGATCACTTCTTATTACATACACTAGTTCCCCTACCGATCACCGATTTAATACAGTAAAAAAAATCCCTGTCCATTTCGCACAGCGAATGGAAACAGGGACGAATCACGCTCGTTTCGTATTATTTACGTCTTAGCGGGTTCAGATGACTATGGTGACGACCATAGACAAAATAGATCATTAATCCGATGATCAGCCAGCCGAAAAATGTAATCCACGTCAGCGCCGCGAGGCGAGTCATCAGATATACGCAGCCGAGGGCGCTCAGAATCGGAATCAAGGGAACCAGCGGAACGCGGAATCCCCGTTTGAGGTCAGGGTTATTTTTACGCAAAACGATAATTCCGAGACTAACTACCGCAAATGCAAATAACGTTCCGATATTCGTAAGTTCTGCCAGGTGCCCCAGTGAGATAAAACCGGAAAACAAAGCAATGATAATACCGGCAGTCCAGCTTCCAACGGCTGGGGTCTGACTTTTCCCGCTTACCTTGGAGAAAACCGGAGACAACAGCCCATCTCGAGACATGGAGTAGAGCAGACGGGTCTGTCCATACATCATCACCAGCAATACCGTTGTAATGCCTGTGATCGCCCCGAGAGACACAATCCAGGACAATCCGTTTAATTGAACAAATTCAAAAGCAAAAGCAACCGGGTCACTGACGTTCAACATATGGAAAGGCACAATTCCCGTGAGAATCAGAGATACCACGATATATAGAACAGTACACACGGCAAGGGATGCGATAATGCCAATGGGCAGATCCCGCTGCGGACGCTTCACCTCTTCGGCTGCGGTTGATACGGCATCAAATCCGATATAAGCAAAAAATACCGTCGCCGCCCCCGCTGTTACACCCGAGAAACCAAAGGGCAGAAAAGGATGCCAGTTGGCTGGCTGAACATAAAACACACCTACGCCAATGAAGATAAAGACCACGACAATTTTGATCGCTACCATTATACCGTTCGCTCGCGCGGCTTCTTTCACTCCTCGAGTGAGCAGAAACGTAATGATCAAGGTGATCACAGCGGCCGTAATGTCAAAATACGTACCTTTATCCGGATTGAACGCACTCGACAGTGCATGAGGCAGCTCCAGTCCGAATCCGGATAATAATGTCTGGAAATATCCCGACCAGCCGCTCGCGACGGCTGCACTGGCAAAACCATACTCCAGAATCAGGTCCCAACCCAGAATCCATGCGATAACTTCACCAAATGCGGTGTAACTGTACGTATAAGCACTCCCTGATGCCGGAATTGTCGAAGCAAATTCAGCGTAACACAAGGCCGCAAATGCACAGATGATACCGGCCAGTAAAAAGGATAACACAAGCCCGGGTCCCGCATACTTGGCAGCCGCTACACCTGTCAGCACAAAAATGCCTGTCCCAATAATCGCTCCGACTCCGAGCGTAGTTAGATCGAAAGCTCCAAGCGCTCTCTTCAATGCCCCGCCCTCATTCGTTTCACTGACAATCGGTTTCTTGCGGAATAATAATTTCAAGTTTTCATTGCTGCGCATGGGCATGTTCCTTTCATGATTAACCTCGAATGTGCTGCGCGTAATAAAGACGAAGGGTCATTTCATCTGTTCTACGAAAAACTCATTTGTTCTATCTTATCGATCATCTATAAAAACCTATCGAATTCTACACGTTATCGCGGTGAAAGAATAAATTTATTTTTGCGGCTCATTTATTTTGTTCTTTTTTCGCGAAATTTATCATGATCTGTTGCCCGCGCTTCTTATTGAAAATCGATTTAAACGAAAACTGCGTATAATTTATATTATGCGCAGTTTTTATAAGGCTTAGCAGATAGCAAATAACACGATAAATAGTTGTTAGATGAATTTAGTCAAATGACGTTTTTTTTCGTCTTTTTCTGCTGTCATTTTAACTCTTAATGGGTCTAATCGTTAAGAACATCAAAAAAAGCCGCTAAAATTTAGCGGCTTCCATGAATCGATGAAATTTTAGTCTCAGTCCAAATCAGACCCATTTGTTTCGATTACTTTTTTATACCAGTAGAAACTGTTCTTTTTACTTCTTTTCAGCGTGCCTTTGCCCTCGTTATCCTTATCTACGTAAATGAATCCGTAACGCTTGGCCATTTCACCTGTAGAGGCACTAACAATATCGATGCACCCCCAGGCTGTATAAACGATCAGGTTAACACCGTCACGGACAGCTTCTCTCATTTGTTCAATGTGAGCACGCAAAAACTCAATTCGGTACGTATCGTTAATGGTGCCATCCTCTTCAACGACATCTACTGCACCCAGACCGTTCTCTACAACCATCATCGGAATGCGATACCGATCATAGACGTGGTTCAACACATACCGAAGTCCAACCGGATCGATCTGCCAGCCCCAGTCTGTCGCTTTCAGATATGGATTTTTGTATCCACCAAAAACGTTACCTTGCGTCTCATCCCCCTCTGGTCGTGTACCTACCACATGAGATTTGTAGTAGCTGAAGCTATAGAAATCCACACAACCTTGTTTAAGAACTTCTTCATCGTCTTCAGCCATTTGAATGTGAATATGTTTCTCTGCAAAATATCTCTTGGCAAAGTCAGGATATTCTCCTCTAACTTGTACATCACTGCTCATCATATTGTTGATTTGATCCATTCTTAGCGCTTGCAACATGTCTTCCGGTTTACATGTACTTCCGTACCCATGACTGTAATTGATCATACAACCGAGTTTGAAGTCTGGATTGATCTCATGCGCAAGCTTGACAGCTTTGGCACTCGCCACGAATTGATGGTGCAGCGCTTGAAATCTCATCTGGGTACTGTCGACTGATGTATTGTTAAATACACCGCCATTTTTATCAACCAGAAGTCCTCCTGCCAAGTAGGCACCTGCGGGAACAATCAGGCTATTAATCTCGTTAAAGGTGATCCAATACTTCACCACATCTTTGTAACGATTAAAGATTGCGTCGCAATACTTTACGTAACAATCGATCATTTCCCTGGAAGCCCAAGCGTTGAATTTCTCGGTTAAAGCAAACGGTGCTTCATAATGGGAAATCGTAACGATCGGTTCGATATTATACTTTTTCAATTCATTGAACACATTGTCGTAAAATTGAAGCCCTGCTTCATTCGGCGCTGTATCGTCTCCGTTAGGGAAAATTCTGGACCATGCGATGGACATTCTATAGCAGCGGAACCCCATCTCTGCGAACAACCGAATATCTTCCTTATAATGATGATAAAAATCTACGGCTTCATGAGAAGGGTAATGAACCCCCTCTTCGGTAGTTATCGTTATCCGACGGGGAACCGTATGGGTTCCGCCCGTCATCATATCGGCTGTACTCGCTTTTTTTCCGTCAAGGTTCCAGGCACCTTCATATTGATTCGCCGCTGTTGCACCGCCCCACATGAAAGATTCAGGGAAAGCATTTTTGTTATTCATGAATCATTCCTCCTTAAATCACCTTTAAATAATTTTGATCAATTTTTCACCAATCGTAATCGATGTCTTGTCCGTGTTGATCACATCTACAAAATTATGGGAGTTCGTAACGATAATTGGTGTAGTCAGATCGTAACCTTTAGCCGCTATGGCATCCATGTCAAACTCAATAAGCAAATCTCCAGCTTTTACAGTATCCCCTTCTTGAACGTGGACCTTGAAATGTTCGCCTTTCAACTTCACCGTATTCATTCCGATGTGAATGAGAAGCTCCGCACCATCATTTGAACTAATACCGATGGCATGGGACGTAGGGAAAACCGCAGATACCACACCATCTGCTGGTGCTGCGAGTTTTCCAACCGTAGGTTCAATAGCGATTCCTTTTCCCATAGCGCCAGTTGCAAAAGCTTCGTCTCTAATCGTGGATAACTCCAAAACTTTACCAGTCAACGGAGCAGTGAGAACATGTTCAGAAACTCCGGTTGCTGGTACACGATTGCTCGCAGCAGATGATTTTTCTTGTGCTGCTTGATTCTTTCCATCCTCAGGTACATCTTCAAATCCTAAGATAAGAGTCATGATGAATGTAACTACAAATGCAATGACGCAGCCAATTGCGGCATGAATCAAATTCCATGGATGATCCGTGATAAATGCCGGCAGCGTAGCTATACCTGCAATACCAAGAGCCGATCGAGCTACACCGAACAATCCGACATATATACCCGCTACCGCGCCACCAACGATTACAGCGATCAGCGGTCTTTTCAAGCGTAGATTTACACCAAACAAAGCGGGCTCGGTAATTCCAAGCAATGCAGTTATGCTCGTGGAATATGCAACTTGTTTAAATGCTTTATTTTTAGTTCTCATAGCAACTGCAAGCGCAGCGGCACCCTGAGAAATATTGTGCACAAGCATACCTGGACCAACGATGCTATCGGTTTTCGTCTGAGCATAGGCAGTAAGTACAACGGGTCCCAAACTATAATGCATACCTGTCATGATCAGGAAAGGGAACGCCCCACCGATAATACCAGATACTAACCATCCTGCATGTGTATTGACAAAAGAAACGGCTGTCGCAAGGTAGTTACCCGCGATAGCACCGATTGGCCCTAGGACAATCAGCGTAAGTGGAGCCATAATAAGGATGACAATCAACGGTTTGAGAATGGATTTGATAACCGATGGAGAATACTTCTCGGCAAAGCGTTCAACATACGACAAGACCCATACCGCTAAAATAATCGGAATAACCGACGAAGTGTACGTCGCCGGAGTGACAGGCAGTCCCAAAAAAGCAACTGGCTTACCTGCAGTCATCAACGCTCCTAAGGAAGGATGCAGCAGAACACCAGCAATCGTTAATGCAAAGCCCACGTTAGCTTTAAGCTTAACAGCCGCACTCCAGGCAAGCAGCATCGGCAAGAAGTAATAAGCCGCATCACCGATAAAGGTCATAATCATATTGAATTGCCCATCCAGATCAACGAGATCAAATGTTTTCAAAATAAGAAGAACGGCTTTGATCATCGCACAACCAATCATGGCTGGCAGGATCGGTGTAAAGATTCCGGAGATCGTGTCCAGAAGCGTAGTCAGTTTTCCTTTTTTCACAGTAGGAGCATCATTGTTCGTTGCAAAGTTCCCCAGCTTCGTCAAAGCTTTATACACATTGTTTACCTCGTTACCAATAATGACCTGATACTGCCCGCCACTGCTGGCAACACCCACAACACCTTGTACATTTTTTAATGCTTCATTGTTCGCAACTTTTTCATCTTTCAGATTGAATCTCAATCTTGTAGCACAGTGTGTTACACTATCTACGTTTTTTTCTCCGCCGACCAGTTTTAAAATCTCGGCGGCTGTGCTTTCATGTTTCATGTACTGCTCCCCCTCAAACTTTTTTAGGTATAAAAAAAGACCTAGAATTCTATCGAATATAGATATGCTCTATACACGATGGAACTCTAGGTCTTGCCTGCCTCACCAGTAACAATCCTAGTATATTCATTATAGTGGACTGATGGATCAATCCTTCTCTTCATCAATGACCCTTTTGATATGAACCGTTAAATATACCAATTCATCTTCTGTTAATTCTTTTCCATAATCGACCCGAATCAGCTGTGCAATTCGGAGACTGCATTGATATTCATTTGTATACTTTTCTTTAATGATATGGAGAAAATCACTGTCACCGCTTTTCAAAACCGTATGATTAAACAAGCGATAGGCGAAAAATTTCAAATGAGTAACAAGTCTGGAATAATGGAGTGAACTTTCATTAAAATGTATATTAAACTGATACCGAATAATATTCAAAACTTTATGAATGAACTGTGTAATCTTCATGGTTTCTTCCATTTCAGATCCCAGTTCTGCATTGACAATATGAAGCGCAATGAACCCCGCCTCATCTTCAGGCAGTGTAATGTTAAATTCCTCATTAATCATATCCCGGGCTTTCATAGCCACGCGAAATTCATTGGAATAAAACGCTTTAATCTCTGACAATAAAGCATTATTGAAATTCATACCTTGCTTATAACGTGCCACTGCAAAATTAATATGGTCCGTTAACGTTAGATATATATTTTCATTAAGTTCCTTGTTTAAGGACTGCTTGGCGTACTGAATGATACTATCGGATACACGAATATACTCCATCGGGATTTGTGCCAGCAGGGCATATAATTTGCCTGTAACATTTTTGGATTTCAGAAAAAATTCTTTTTCAATCTTGACTGTGTCCACATCGTCTCCCTTTTTCTTCTGAAAACCAATACCGCTGCCTAAAAGCATCATCTCCTGGCGCCGTTCATTGACTGCACAGACGACATTATTGTTAATAATTCGTGTGATCTTCATCGGAATCTCCTTTTAAAATGAAACGTTAACAGAATTTAGCAACAAAAAAAGACCATTAATTATGCAGACATGAAAAAATACAATTCTTCATGTTTGCATTATCAATCGGTCTTGCCTGCTGATCAGTAACAATCCTGATTAAATTCATTATTAACTTATATGGCTATCTTAGAGGAAAGCGTTATATTTGTCAACATATCTAAATTTAACTCCGTTCGTTATCTAAGATAGCCGCTTTGCATAATCTATTAAAGAAAAGAGCCGTTTTGAATTGGTCATAACCCCGTCAAGTAGACAGTACAAAAAAGACAAGATTTAAGCTGCGGCTGTTTCCCGGTATTCCACCGGGGAACGGTCGTTTAGTTTTTTCTGAAATCGGTTTTGGTTGTAAAACAATATGTATTCACTCACTTGCTGTTCAACCTCTGCTTTGTTAGCTGCCTTATTCAAATAAATCTTCTCCGTCTTCAAATGAGAGAAAAAAGATTCAATACAGGCATTATCTAAGCAATTTCCACGCCTGGAGTGACTGCCTAGCATGCCGAGCTGGTTTAGTTTACGGTTAAAGGGCTTCGACGTATATTGAAATCCTTGATCTGAGTGTAGGATTACGCCATTCAGATCCACGTGCTGACGGAGTCTGTCCAGCGTGTCATGAACCAAAGCGAGGTCATTTCGTTCAGAAAGATGCCACGCTACAATTTCGTTATTGTATAAATCTTGAATAACAGAGAGATACACAAAGTGTTCTCCAGCACGAATATAGGTAATGTCCGTAACCAGCTTCGTTCGTGGTGTATCCGCCTGAAACTGACGCTCCAGCCGATTCGGGTTTACCACAGAGGCTTGTTTTCCAAAGAATCGACGCTTTTTTCGAATGACAGAACAGATGCCTAATTGTTTCATTAATCGGTACACCTTTTTGTGGTTGACTCGAAGGCCTTCCCGTCGTAAAGCAACGGTCATTCGAAGATAGCCAAAGTAAGGATGCACGCGATGAATGGCAAGCAAATGGGATTCTAGTTCATGTTCTTTGTGTCTACGCTCTTTTGCGGCTGCTATGCTTTTTCTCCACTTGTAATAACCCGAGCGGGAAACCGCAGCTAACTTCAAGAGCCAAGCCAGACCATGGCGTGCTCTCAGGTCCTCAATGATTTGAAATCTGGCTGCTTTACTCGTCACTCCTTGTGTAGATTTGGATACCGCTTTTTTAAGTATTCAATCTCCGCCCGCAAATACGCCATCTCTTCTTCCATACTGGAAAACTTGGTTCTAGGGCGTCCACGTTTGGGTATAGCAGGTTCTAGACTCATTCCCTGTTTCGCTTTGGCTGCCCACACTTGTACCTGAGATTTATTTTGAATATCTAAACGTGTCGCTACTTCACGTATACTCATATGTTCTTCGTTGACCAGCCGGACGGCCTCCAATTTCAACTCCAAGGAGTACCGCCGGTATGTTTGTCCTTTTTTAGCCATGAAAAAACCCCCTTCGTTTACATGATTAAGTTCATCTTAACAGATGTCTTTTTTCTCATGTCTACTAAAAGGGGATAATACCAAATTGACGACTCTTTTTATTTTATCTTGACCCTGTTTACGAAAAAACAATCCGATCCGCGTCAGACATCCGATATTGTGTCAGCAGATATTCGGTACTCTGCATCGCTTTGCGGCGGATTTCATGCAGATCAACATCCAGCAGCCTGCCATCTCGCTTCACGGGTTTCCCGGCGACAAAAACGGTATCCACATTCGATGGATTGGCAAACTGCACAACCGCCCCAATCGGATCATGCACAGGGAACAGATTCAGATCTGTTGAGCAAATCATGATCAAATCTGCTTCCTTTCCAGGTGAAAGGGAGCCTGTTTTCTTTTCCAGTCCCAAAGCCCGCGCACCCGCAGCCGTTGCAAATCGCAGTACCTGACTTGCCTGCAGGCTCAGTTCACCCGGCATCTCTCCCTGCTGCAGCAGCAGTTCGTTGGTTCTGGAACGTTCCGCCTGCAGGGCGAACTTCATCTGTGAAAACATGTCTCCACCAGTCGAGGTCACTACATCTACCCCCAGTGTTGGTGTCCCCCCATGCTCCAGAAAATATCCCGTGGCTGGGTAGCCATGCCCCATCATCATCTCGACTTCCGGTGTGACCGACAAGGATGCTCCGCTGTCCGCCAGCATTTTGAATTCATCCATGCCCATCGTATTTCCATGAACAACATTGATGCGGGGACTCAGCAGTCCCGCCTCATGCATTCGGCTGATTGAACGATCGGCTGCCCCCCAACTGCCAAAACCGACATGCATCGAACAAATGGCGTCCAGTTCTTCTGCCAGCTGAACATCCTTGACCGTGGTATCCCAGTGACTGAACTCCGGGCCACGGATGGCAAGACCATATGTAAGTAATTGATCGTTGGAGGAGAAGTATCGCTCTTTAACGCTTCTGATATTTTCCGGATAGGAAAGTCTGCTCTCCCGGTTCCAATACTCGGTTTCTCCAGGAACACCGTGGGCAAACACAGCTCGAATTCCTGCATCCTGCAGCCCTCGAATCAGCTCATCCGTATGGTCCGGGGAGTAAGGCATGCTCCAATCCAGCACCGTTGTCACACCAGCATTAAGCGCTTCCAATGATCCAAGCAGGTTGGCGATGTAACTGTCCTGAGGACGGAGCTTACTTCCCATGGCTCCATAGTACAGATTCTGCAGATACACGGGCAGCGACCAGTTGGTTCCGGCGGTTTTGACAAGTGACTCCCACATATGTCGGTGTGTGTCCACCAATCCAGGCATGATAATCATGTCTGACGCGTCGATGACTTCTACATCTGCAGCTGCTGCCTCAATATTCGGTTGAATGGCTGCAATCAAATTACCCTGAATAAGTACGTCTGCCCTGTTATACTGACCAATACGAGCATCCATCGATAATACACAACCGTTTTTCAATAGATAACTTGTCCCCATAAGACACCTCTCCAATCGTAATGGTTTGTAAAATGATCTGATCCGCATTGCTGTACATTTTTTCTTTCCTATTCGCAGCTTACTGTTTCTTTCTTTGTTTCTTCTTTGCTTCTTGCTTCTTGCTTCTTGCTTCTTGCTTCTTGCTTCTTTTGACTATAATTTCGCTAGTATATATACATTATATATCAAGTGTAAATAATTATCAAATTGTGGAAAATCATTCCGCTATCTACTTACCTTCTTTGGAATCCATTTTGCGTTGAGCTCGGAAGCGTCTTACCTTCATTAAATTACCGCACATTTTATCATCACAATATTTCTGTGTCCGGCTGCGAGTAGCGTCATAAAATATCCATCGACAGTCCGGGTTATCACAGCTTCGAATTCGCCTGCCTTCGCCCTCTACCAGTGTCATGGCAAAATCAGCAGCGACCTCTGCCAGGACTTGAACCCAATGGGTATGGACGGGAACCAGCACTACATTCAATCCTTGGTTCTGTGAGACTAGTTGTCGGATAACACCGCCAGCCTGCATAAAATCATTCAACCATTGTTGATCCTGGTCGGATAAGGTAGTTCCATCAGACACACGAATCGCAAGAGACTGCAGTTCATCTCTGAATCTTCTCATGGTGGATTCCTCTTCAGCCGATGCGGGTACTGGCGCTTCTAATTGCCAACGATTCAGAAAATCCCGCTGCCAGCCTGCGTTCCCCAGCCTGTCTTCCGATCGGTTCCCACCGCGCCAATCATGGTAATCGCTGTTTACAAAATCGGTCCATAATCTATCCATGAGTACCTCCGATCAAAATAGTAACAATCTAAAACCAATAAGATGGTTACATCTATTCGAATTGTGTTATATTAATTGTAACCATTTCAATTCATAATAGCTAGTTACAAGCATCAAGACGTAAGAACGAGATGAGTCCGACAAGAGAGGAATGAAACGCATTGAAAAAGTCTGTTACAACGGCATTAGACGTATTGGTTATTCAGAACGAAGATACCTGGAATCAATGTAACTGGATCGTTCCATTGTCGAAGGCTCTTGAAGGGCTGACCGCAGAGCAAGCAGCCTGGGTTCCTTATCTAGGAGGACTAAGCATATGGCAGCTGGTCAATCATATGTATTATTACAACCAGCTGATTCTGGAACGTCTTCAGGGCCAAACTCCATCTGAACCCGCTGCGGAATCGAACGCAGCTACGTTTGGCGAACCTGGCGACCCTTCAAACCATGCTGGCTGGAGTATGCTCATGAGGCGTACCAGTGCACTGGCAGAGCAGCTGCGTGATCACCTTACCGCATTACAGGAGTCTAAACTTGAGGAACCTTATAAGGATTCTGAAGAAAACTGGGCTCAAACCCTTGCCCGATGGGTCCTGCACGATGCTTATCATGCGGGTCAGATCGTGCTGCTCCGCAGACAGCAGGGATGCTGGAGTATCGTTTTCTAAAAAAACACTTGAACTGCTAGCGCTTACAGGAATAAGATGGACTTCATAAGGTTACAACTTGTTCAATACTATATATTAATTAATTGAATAGGATCTTCGGGGTAGGGTGAAATTCCCGACCGGCGGTGATGTTCTTGAAGAACCAGCCCGCGACTCGCTGTTTGTGGTTATGACTACAGACAGCGACTGACTTGGTGAGATTCCAAGGCCGACGGTACAGTCCGGATGAGAGAAGATCAACACAATGGCAGGCCGTTTACGGGAAGTTTTCTTCTCTGACGTCTTGTCTTTGAATGGTCCCCCGTTTATTTGGCGTACGCCAGAACGGGGGATTTTGTCGATTTTGCCAACTGAAGATTCCGTGTTCTGACGAAGGAGTCCTGAATATGGAAAAGACATCATCAGCACCAACTAGGTATCGCAAGGAACGAAGTAATACCGGATTTTGGCTTGTTGTACTAGGGGCAGCCCTTTGGGGGGTAGACCCGTTATTTCGCATTATTTTGCTGAAAACGATGACTTCTACACAGATTGTACTGATCGAACATATCATCGTCAGTCTTGTCGCGATTCCGGTACTCTGGAAGTTTCGAGATGATCTGAAAAAACTGCGTGCTCGTCACTGGATCGCTGTCGTCTTTATCTCATGGGGTGGTTCGGCACTTGCGACCGTATTATTTACTTTGGCGCTCACCCATAATGATCCTAACACCGTATTGTTATTGCAAAAAATGCAGCCGCTCTTCGCGATTGTTCTCGCAAAGCTTTTATTAAAAGAAACACTGCCGCGCCATTTCGGAGGACTGTTTATCATTGCGCTGGCAGGAACATACCTGCTTACGTTCGGCTTTTCACTACCGCTGGGCAGTTGGAATAACTGGATTCATGCAGGCAGTCTGCTGTCTCTTGGTGCCGCAGCCTTATGGGGCGGATCTACGGTAATGGGTCGACTAATGCTGGGGCAGGCAAGGTATGAAACGGTTACCTCCCTCCGATTTGTTGTGGCACTTCCACTTCTGATTTTCATGACCTGGAACGAGGGCGCTCCGTGGACACTTCCAGCAGGTACTGGGGCACAAGCTGCCGTTATACTCAACATTCTCGGTCAGGCACTATTGCCAGGTTTGCTCAGTCTGCTTCTGTACTACAAAGGATTATCGTCTACGAAAGCTTCCGTTGCCACACTTGCAGAGCTCAGCTTCCCGATGGCCGGCGTGCTGGTGAACTGGATTGCTTTCCGTACACTGGTAACTTGGGAGCAGCTCCTCGGTTTTATCCTGATCTGGATTGCGCTGTTTGCAATTTCGAAGCAGCAGGAACGTACTGCACCGATGGCAGAAGCCGCACCAAAACTTCGAACGGAGTAATCATGACGTACCACCCGGCTTAAGCAGCTAAAGCACTGTTTCACCTTATGAGGTGAGCAGTGCTTTTTTACGATCTTCCCGGCTTGTTTTGTCTTTTGCTTCTTAGGATGGTACGATGATTTATGGCACTTGAAACATACATTTACAGAGGACAATATTCAGGAACTATTTTTAGAGAGGAACGATTACTAATGTCTTCATTCTCCTATACAGCCTATGATGCGATTGGCTTGGCCGAGCTGATCCGTTCCCGGGAAGTATCCCCGGTTGAACTGCTCGAAGCGGCTTTTGCACGTCTGGAAGAAGTGAATCCGCAGCTTAATGCGGTTATTCGTACATATGAAACCCGTGCTCGGCAGCAAGCCGGCACTGTTCGTCCCGGAGAACAGCCTTTTGCGGGTGTTCCCCTGCTGCTTAAAGATATTTCTCAGTCGCTGGAGGGTGAGTTACTCACTTCAGGTTCTCGACTATTCCATGAGCATCGTGCGAAACGAAGCTCCAATTTTGTTAACCGCCTGCAGGAAGCAGGTTTTATTGTGATAGGACATACAAACACGCCGGAGTTCGGGTTAAAAAATATAACAGAGCCATGGCTGCATGGGCCTTCGCGCAATCCATGGAATGTGAATCATTCCCCAGGCGGCTCAAGCGGCGGTGCCGCTGCCGCTGTAGCATCAGGCATCGTACCTCTTGCCGGCGCAAGCGATGGCGGAGGCTCCATTCGAATCCCCGCTTCATTCAGCGGATTGTTCGGACTGAAACCGACACGGGGACGTACTCCCGTTGGTCCAGGTGTAGGGCGGCAGTGGCAGGGAGCCTCGATTGATTTTGCCTTATCCCGCTCGGTGAGAGACAGTGCTGCACTGCTCGATACACTGCAAGTTATACAACCAGAGGCTGCCTTCCAAGCTCCGTTATTTCCTGGAAGTTATCTGGCGGACATGAATTATCCGCATCAGCGTAAATATCGGATTGCTTATACTACGGACTCCCCGGTTGGCACACCAGTCAGCGAAGACGCCAAAGAAGCCGTAATGAAGCTTGTTCACTTCCTTGACGCTCAGGGCCACCATGTGGAAGAAAAACGAAGTCCAGTCAATGGTGTACGGCTCATGGAGAATTATTACATGATGAACAGCGGTGAGATGGCCGCGATGATCTCTTCTATGGAGCATGGCCTAGGACGGTCCCTCACTGCGGATGATATGGAGATTGAATCATGGGTACTCGCTGAAGCCGGCAAAAAAGTGTCCGCTGCCGAATTTGTGCACAGCTTGGCAGAATGGGACGTAGCAGCTGCGCAGATGTCCTCGTTGTTTGCACGGTTTGATTTTTACATCTCACCCGTCAATGCTTATCCTGCACCACGGGTAGGAGAACTGACACCTCATGCAGAACGAATCCAACAATTGATGTGTGTCAGTGATCTGGGCAAAACAGCGCAGCAAGAGCTGATCTATGATATGTTCAAGCCCAGCCTGACCTATACCCCTTTTACACAGCTTGCGAATCTGACAGGTCAGCCTGCAATCAGTCTTCCACTGCATCTGACTGCAGAAGGTCTGCCAATGGGTGTGCAAGTTATGGCGACCAAAGGGCATGAAGATTGGTTGTTACATCTGGCCGGGCAGCTCGAATCATCCGAACTGTGGATTGGAATGAAGGGCAACCCTATGTTTCCGTCCTCTACGTAAGCTTAAAACTTACATTAATCGAAAAAGTCAGCAGCCTAAACTGCTGGCTTTTTCGCCTATACGCAAACTTCAGCATCTAGACAGCTCCATATTTGTAAATACAAATAGCTAGCGAGCAGTTATTAGTTTACATAATTATTATGATGTATTCTTAACTCATATTAACTTCAAACCGGATAAAATGTGTGGATCATGAGAACCCTAAACTAGTGAAAAAAATTACTTTCTGGGGAGGGATCATCAATGGGAATATTAAGCGGTAATCCCAAAAATGAGCCAATGCATTATGGAGAAATTTTCAGTGTCTGGCAGTGCTCCATGGCGGCTAAAGGCGCTGTCTCTTGTTATCAGGCTTATATGAATCATGCAGGAGACAAAGATTTGAAGAAAATTCTGGATGACATGCTCGATCAGGCCAGACTGGAGATCAAGGAATGTGACGCTTTGCTTACCGAAAACGGCATCTCCCCCGCACCAACTCTTCCCGAGAGACCTGCTGTAGCTTTGGAAGATATTCCGCCCGGTGCAAGATTCACCGATCCGGAAATTGGTGCCAAAATTGCGGCGGATACAGCTCTTGGATTAGTGGCTGCGAGTCAAGTCATTGGTCAATCCATCCGTGAGGATATCGGTGCACTTTTTGCCAAGTATCATGTTACCAAGACTGCACTGGGTGTTCGAATCCTTCAATTGAGCAAAGAAAAAGGATGGCTCATTCCCCCTCCGCTGCAAGTTAAACGACCGGATGGGAAGTAAATAAGATGATTTCCTTAAGTTCGTAATATCGTCAGACTAGTAATTGCGATATCTAACAATGTATTAACACGGCACACAACACACACACAACATTAAAAAGGCAGGGATTATCCTCATCTCTGCCTTTTTTACTCAGTAAGCAGCTCATTTCCAGACTCGTAATCCAAGTATTCTTCATCCACATAACCTTGTCTCTTTATCCGAGTCCCCCACCCGCTGATGAACACAACATCTCCACCTCCGTCACCATCTGTACACTAACCGAAGTCGGCCAACTACCTAACAGGAAAAGGTGAATTGTTTCTCCCATATAGCCACAATTTCCTTGATGATCTGATGGCCAGATATAAGGTAAAAAAACAATATGGATGATAGCGATTGAAATTAGAACTTTCAAAGTCTTTATTATCCGATAGTCTACATAGGGTCCTCTTTCCAAATTCCAGCATGAGTAGGTGCGAATCCGCATTTTTCATAAAACGCCTTGTGTACCCTGCTGTATGTCAAAGTTACTATTCTTAAGCCTCGTACGGTTGACTCATTTAATAATTCGTTTACAAGCTGTTGGCCAATTCCTCTCCTTTGATATTTTGGATGTACTATTATGTCCTCCATATACCCATGTTCCAAGCCTGTTCCAGCAATATACCCAAAAGCAATGAGCACTCCTTCAGGATCTCTCGCTCCAGCCCAAAAATTGCATCTCTGAAATAAGGTTGGATAATCATCATCTCTTCTTTCCCAACCAATTGCTTCTCTTAAAGAAGGAACTTCCTCATCTCTAATTTCTAAATTAATATGAATCAGCATCTGTCATACCTCCTTTAGGAAATTGTACAATATCTTCTCATAATTAATTATAAAAAGAGTTTGATCGAATGATATAACAGTTGATGCCTTTTCCAGCTCATCAAGCACCTTCTCCAATTAACCATAAATATCATTAGACATATATCTAATCTTTAATTGGCTGCGGTCTTGTGTCCTGTTCAGTACAAGTTCTTGTCCTTGGCTCGGGACAAGAATTTAGGGCAATAAAATAAAAAGCCGCTAAATCAGCGACTTCAATGGGAATATGCTCGTTTCCGTCGACGTCGATATCACCAGCTCGGATTCAGCAGCTTCTTGGCTCTTGTCCTACAAAATCAGCAAGCTGAACATACTAACATAGTTTATACGAAAGGAGGATCATGTTTATTTCTTTTTTAATTGGCTATGTTGTTCTGGGATTAACGCTTTCTGCCCCCATCGGTCCCGTTAACGCCGCACAATTGGACAAAGGTGTAAGGGGAGGCTTCATGCCCGCCTGGTTTATTGGACTAGGTGCCGCAGCAGCAGCTATCATCTACATTGATCGTTTATCTCGGGGTCATTCATCTGCTGGAGCTTCCATATGTGCAGGTGTTTTTATGGATGTTCGGCAGTTTTGTATTGCTGTATACAGGGGTCGAAGGAATAGTCAAATCAGGATCACTGGTCTCCGAGCCAATACGCAGCGGCTCTTCGGAACTGTCCAGATCTTTCCTGCAGGGGTTCCTGATGTCGCTGTTTAATCCTCTCTCCATCATGTTTTGGCTGGGAATCTATGGCTCGGTTCTGGCTAGAACGGTTCATACCTCTACAATGGATCAATTGCTTCTTTACAGTGCAGCCATTATTTTCGGTGTACTGTTGTGGGATTTGTTTATGGCAGCAGCCGTCAGCTTTTTTCGGAAGTACCTTACACCATCATTACTTAAAGGGTTTGCGATTATTTCCGGCTTATCCCTGGTTGCGTTTGGATGTTATTTCGGTTTTAAAGCATTCCAGTTTCTATTTTTCACTTGATTTTGCTTTTCTGCTTGCGAATACCTGTAATGTGAAAGCCGGTTCGCTTCGAAAAGCTGCTCTCTTCCGAGGATGCCTTCTTTTGCTGTCCTTTACCTCCAGCGGATGGTTTTTTCCTGCGCACACGCTGCACGATGATATCACTTACAGCAATCAGGAAAACAAGCAGCAGACTGATAAAGAAACCGGGCCGGCTTAAGCCGTGAAAAAGAGTACCGGTTACAGCGGCGCTGATCAATACTAGGCCGGTCCATCGTTTGACCACATCCAGTGTACTTGATTTCAGTAATCTTCCTGACGAAAGCAGGATGAACAGCCAGTTATACATCAGCATCAAACCCGCAGCTGTTGTTACATATTCATAGACTTTCCCTGGCAGCAGCAGTGACATCAGAATCGTTCCAATCAGACCGCATCCGATAAGAGAAAGCGCGAAGAGCGGATATTTCTCCTTCCATTTCTTTGAAAACATTTTTGGAGCATCCCCCTCCTGCGCCAGCGTAATCATCATGGAAGTTACCGCATATAACGATGCAGTCATCGTCGAGAACCCGGCCACAATGAGAACACCGTTAAACAAGTGCGGCACAAAAGCAAGATGATCGCTGCTCAGCGCGAGCACAAACGGACTTTCTTTTGGATTAAAAGCAGACAGCGGCACCATCGTTAGAGCAAGTCCAATGGATACGACATACACGGCAGACAGCGAAATAAGCATAAACTTGCCCGCTTTAGGTGCATCCTCTGGTTTTTCCAAACGGTACGACATAATGCCGAGCACCTCAATGCCTCCATACGCATAGAACGCAAAGAGGAACGCAGCCCATAACCCCAGACCGCCTTTTGGGAAAATGGAGGCCATATCCAGCGGCACTTTGTGTGCATACTTTGTGCCTCCAATCCAGCCTGCAAGCAGTGCGATTGCGAGAACAAGGAACATGAATATAGCAGCTATTTTAATTACCGCTAGTACGTTTTCCACCCGATCAAATCCTTTGTTTCCAAAGAAAACAATACATAAACCGACAATGCCATAACCCGCGGCAAAGATCCACAGCGGCACCGCAGGAAACCAAAAGCGTGAAAAAATGGATAGTGCGGCCAGTTGACTGCCCATGATGAGAAGCTCGGCAAACCAATAGACCCATCCACTGGCAAAACCCGCCCAAGCGCCAAAGGCCTTCTTCGCATAAGAGCGAAACGACCCCTGCTCGGGGTGATCTGAAGTCATTCGTGCCAATGCATCAAATACAACATATGTACCCAACGCTGCAAGTGCATAAGCTATAATTACCGCGGGTCCGCCAATCTTAATAGCTAGACTGGAGCCGAGAAAATAGCCTGTACCAATGGTGCCCGCAACGCCCAGCAGACTAAGCTGCCACCATTTCAGTTTTTTTTCATCCGATGACTTTCCTGAAGCCTGACCCATTTCGTCAATCCTCTCCCATCTATATTCGTCGCAACAGATAGCCTTCCCTAAACAACCGAAAACATCTCCCTGAATATTTCGTTAAACCTCTCAGCATAATACACAGGTAAATTCACACACTTAGGAGGAACAATTATGAATCCATTTTCCCAAACACAGCAGATTACTCAGCTGGCTCAACAGCTGACACAACAAACACAGCAAGCTTCCATGCAGTATCAGCAATTGCTCAGACAAGAACAGAGCAACGCCCAGCAGCTCGAACAGCTGGCTCAACGCGAGCAGCAAGCTGCTCAAATTATCCAAACGGCGCTGCAAGGGCACCAGACAGCGATTCAGCAGCTGCAGCAGATCTCTAACCTTGCTCAGCAGCTGGCAAATACTTCTTCACAGCACGTATCCTACATGGATCAACCTTACAATACGCCTAACCCTTCAATTCAAGGTCAAGGACAATCCTTCGGCCATTTCTCAAACCATAATCGTATCTAGATGTATCCGAATGGATGAATTAGATATCAACACACAAGGAGCCTGTGATGGGCTCCTTTTTATTTTCACTGCAAAAGTCTAAAAAAGATCCCGAAGGATCTCTTTCTCTCATGGATACATTTGCTAGAGACACTCGTAAGTCAAGCCATCCCTCTGCTCGCTAGGCATTAAGATCATGTGTACCAGGACTGTGCTCATTCGGAAGCTCAGGCAGATAAGGAAGCGGATGGCCCTGAGGTGGCGAATCAGATCTCTATACTGCATGGCTTTGCCCCTGAAATTGCTGCTCTAAAAAAAGAACTGCATCATCGTACGCATTTCACCGAACTGACCACCCAGCGTTTCCTGTAACACCTTCGCTGCAGCCGGATCGGGTTTGTCCGGTACAATCAGATTAATCAGGTCTTCACGATAGAAAAACATAGTAGGCCATCAGTCTAAATTTGCTTGCAAACCTAGTTTTCTACGATTTCCCTAATGATATGTGCTCCTGATTTAGCAATCTTTCGGTTTGGGTTATCTAACAATATTCACTCGCATGACATGGACAGTCACCATTTTGCCTGCAGGCTATATCCTATAAGTAAAGTAAAAGGAGGATTGTAGATGTCGCTGTTGTTTTCTTCGGTTGATATGGAAAATGAGGAGCTTCCGGTTGAACTATGGCAAAGGGATGCTTACCGCTTGTTTTCCGCCAAAATGAGTGACCGTGAGGCACGATTTCCCTGTATCCCAGCAACTCAGGCGTATGCACTTGGTCATCTTCGCTACGGATTTATTTTTCAGTCTGGAAATGCTTCTCCTGCGGAGCAGTTATCGAAAGTGGTAAGTGAGTATGGAGCGGTTTCCCGTACTTTCGGAAATTATTCATCGCTGGTCATCTTTTTCGAACAGGATCAAGAGATGAAGGATGTACTTACTTATGAACAATCATTCTGGAACCTTCTAAGTGAGCTGCGAAGTCTGGACCCCGAAGCATGGCCGGAAGATATTCCGGAAGACCCGGAGAATCCTTTGTGGGAATTTTGTTACAATGATGAACGTTATTTCGTCTACTGCGGTACGCCAGCACATATCTCGCGGCAAAGCAGGCACTTTCCGTACTTTATGCTGGCGATGACCCCACGCTGGGTACTTGACTTGTGGAATGAGCAGCCCCAGCGGGCGTCAGCTGTTGCTCCTAGAATACGCGCTCGGCTTGCCGCCTATGATACGGTTCCCGCCCATCCTGAATTAAAACAATACGGATCGGAAGGCAATCTGGAGTACAAACAATATTTCTTACGGGACGACGATACTGCGCCCACCAAGTGCCCTTTTTTACACTCACTGCAGCGGGAAAAAGTAAAAGAATAGAATCAGCATTCTAAACAAGCTCTCCTCCGAATAAGCTGTATACCAGCCAATGATCTGAGGAGAGCTGCCGTTCTGCAATCCATGTGAAGAGATGAAGAGAGATACATAGACTGTTTTACAAAAAACTTGTGAAGTGGACAAGCTGTTGTTTTTTCTTGACCCATTTTACAGAAAGGGAATGATTATGGAAATATATATTAAGTTCATCCTCATAGGTCTTGCTATTGCCATGCCCGTTGGAGCAATTACGGTAGAGATGACCAAACAGGGGCTGCGAAACGGATTTCTTCATGGCTGGGCAGTGGGTCTGGGAGGCATGACATTGGATACGGTCTTGATTCTCGCAATGTATTTTGGGTTCGCTTCAATTCTGTCGATCCCCTTGGTGCAGATTCCATTATGGCTGGCTGGTGCAGGTTTTTTGGCTTATTTGGGTTATGACTCCATTCGTAATTCAGATTTGAACCTCGCCACTACGGACGGGAAAGCAGCCCATGCTCCGTCTTCCTTTTGGCGAACGTATCGAAATGGTTTATTGGTTGCCATCTCCCCTGGCAATCTAATGTTCTGGGTTTCTGTCTTTGGCGTTGTATTGTCGGACTCGTATCAATCCGCAGGCAAGCTGAGCTTCATCATCGCGGCAGTAGGGATATTATGTGGTATTCTCCTGCATGATCTGGGGCTGCTCACCATCGTTTCCATTACACGCAAAATGATGAGCTCAAAGATGGTACAGCTCGTTTCCAGCCTGGCAGGAGTGCTTCTGATCGGATTCTCATTCTACTTTTTGTACAAGTTCATGACTGCACTTTGGCAGTACATTTTCTAAGACAAGCACCCTCTCTTCTAACTGGACCAAGTGCATATACAAAGCGAAAAAGCTGCCCTTTCTTAAAGAAAGAAGCAGCTTTTTCTGTTGACTTACCTTTTGGTATGTGGATTTCCATTTATACAATATTCAAGTTGGGAGGAGAGATAAACTGACACTTGAACATTAATGCAGCAATGGAGTGGAATAGGTTTTCTATTGTGAATTTTTCATATGTTGAATTTTTATAATTTTACACTGAATCTAAACAATTCTTCCAGCTGCTCGTCGATTTCATATAGTAAATTCATCAGTTGATCTGCATAAAGTCCAAGCACAGCTCTGCTGTTATTAAAATGGATCCATTCCAGCGTAACCGGCACAGGTACATGCCATACTAAAGCTTCCCAAAGCGTATCCATAGTTTCAAAATCCGCTGGATGCAGTGAAAACTCATTCTGAAGCACAGCGCGCAGCTCCTCTAAATTTCTGATCGCTTGACCATCAATAATTACCTTTTTCATATTCGTTAGCTCCTGCGTTCTGTTAACTTTAATGATCTTGATGATCTTTGCGCCGATTCGCTATAAAAAGAGCACAAACCATAACCAGGATCGCCATGGACCACCAGAAAGTAGACATCGCCTTATCATGATCGGTAATAATTAAACGAATAACGGCCGTGATCCCAATATAAATAAAGTAACGGAGCGGAAAATGAAAATTAGATTTGAAGTACTTCACAATTAACGCAATAAATTCAAAGTATAAGAAGAAAACAAGCAATTCGGACAACATCTCATAGTAACTATCTTCGCGAGTGAAAAAGGATTTAAACACGATTTGAACGATATACCATGTCTCACTAATCAATAGTGCACTGAGAGCGAGAGCTAAAAAGAACAAGCAAATATTCAGCAGCGCCTGTAAGATGTGAGGTGTTTTGCGGAATTTATTATATAATGTTTTGGTTTTCATCTGTGCTGACTCCTATTTCAATATGTGATGTCCATTAACTGCTGTTTCATATGTTTTCTTCCCCGGAAAAGATAGGTTTTAGTCGTATTTTCGGGTACGCTGTTCAATGCACTGATATCTTTCACTGTCATCTCCAAGCAGTACCGCTGATATACATATGGTTTCCATTTACAAGGTATTTGATGAAATGCATCATTGATGCGGCGTTTGTGCTCCGCGGCTGTCTCACTTTGAATTAATCTTTCCTCTGGTCCAGGTTCACGGGATATTACCTCGTATATGGCATCCTGAGAGGAACCGTTATCCTGCCTATAAAGCGGAGGCGGGGCCGAATGCTGTCTCTTCTTCTTACGAAGATCATCGAGACATACATTTTTACCAATTGTATATATCCAGTTCACAACGTTCTTCTGGGTGTTCATCTGTTCAATATGTGTGTACACTCTCAAGAATGTCTCCTGCACGATATCATCCCGATCCTGCGGATCTCGAAAATACCGTGAAGCTAATCTCCAGACCATCGATTGATACGTGAGCATAAGTGAAGTAAACGTTGGTTTGGCTGCAAATAAGGTGCCTTTCGTTGGCTTCTCTACCGGGTTCATAATGGTTCCTCCACAGATGTAATTTAAACCCCTGGTGTTTTCTATCTAAATTAAAATTACATTTCAAATCAGCTGCATGATCAGACCTTTGATTTTCTGAACTTCATGATCGCATTATAGTACGTACCCTCCTGCTTTCTTGTAAACTCACCCTGCATGCGATTCATTATCCGGTGAATAATTCTCTCACCAAGTCCTGTACTTTCCTGAGAATTCTCAGGAACTTTAATCCTATTGGTCATTCGGATATCAAACATTTCCGGATCGGATTCAAAAGTGATGCAGATTTCATGCTTCCTTTCCGCATACTTCAACACATTGGACAAAATGTTATCGAACACTCGCCCCAACTCCTCCAGATTCACCATAATATATACCTGCGGCAGTTCCCCAACAATGCGAACTTCAAAATGCTCCTGTCGCAGGACCGCAATCTGATCCGATATCAGATCATAAATGGCGTCTTGTACAGCAATGCTCTCAAGATCCGTCTCTTGTTCTTTATGCAGCAGGAAGTAATCAAACAAATTATCGGACAGCTTTTTGAGCTGAATCGCTTTGCTGTATGCATTGGAAATGTAATGACTGTGTTCTCCCTCTTCTTTCTTGGCGAACTCTAGATACATAATCAATGAAGTCAGCGGAGTCCGCATATCATGAGACATTTCAGTCACAAGACTGCGGCTTTCCACCTGTAATGTATCGATCGCATCCAACTTGTCCAGAAAAGCTTTACGAAGTTCCTCGATGCTCTCAGCGATCATCGCTAGTTCATCGTGACCTCGAATCGTCATCTCATACTCCAGCTCCCCGCCTTCAAGGATGTGAATTTCCTCATGAATCGTTCTCAAATAAGCGAGATTTCGACGAATGCCCAGCAGGACAATAGATAGAAAAAAAATTGTGGCGCTCAGCAGCTCCAGGGTAAAAACGATATCGTAATATCGGGATGAGAAAAAACCGTCAACGGTTACTCTCCCCTCTCCGTCACTGAACATAACGGGATAGGAGTGTTTCTGAGCATATCGTGTTTCAGGCTCTACACCGTAGGCCGCCTCATCTTCAGCCGAGTAATTTGAATCATACTGGAGTACTTTGTCTTTGAAAATGGTGAGCATAATGTAATTTTCTTTTTTCACCCATTCCCCAAATGCCTTCCGATCCGTTGACGATAGATGATTCGCCGCTGCGTACTGCCTGAATTTTGCAATGGATTTGGCTGTTTCACTCTCATAGTAAGCTTCCGAGTTCATATATCTGTCTATTAAATCATTGCTGATTTTCTGCATCGTTACAAACAGCAGACCACTAACGGCAGCAGCGATCAAAATCAGCAAAGCCAGTTTCTTACTGAGCGTAAATTTACGGTGTGCCAAAACGGTAACCTCTCCCCCATTCCGTAAGGATATAGACCGGATGTGCCGGATCATCTTCAATTTTGGCACGTAATTTGCGAATATGCACCATGACCGTATTGTTCGAACAATAGAAATACGGCTGTTCCCAGACGCTTTCATAAATATTTTGAGCAGAAAATATTTTGCTTCGTTTATTCATTAATAGTTTCAGGATGCGATACTCCAGATCTGACAGTTTGAGCTGCTGTCCTTCTTTCCAGACATCATTAAAATGCTCATTTACTTTTAACCTGCCTCCAACAAGAAAGGTATCCCCACTCTCTTTTTTCTCCTTATATATCTTGTATCTTCGCAATTGAGCAATAACTCTGGCATGAAGCTCTTCTTCGGAAAATGGTTTTGTCATGTAATCATCCCCGCCTGCCAGAAGTCCTTCCGTTTTATCCAAGGTACTCGATTTAGCAGTTAAGAACAGGATCGGAACGTTGGAATACGTACGAATCTGTTCACATGTTTCAACCCCCGACATCCCCGGCATCATGATATCCAGAAGGACCAAGTCCAGTTCATCATCCACAAGCTCCAGCGCACGCTGCCCGTCTTTGGCCCTCAACACCTCATAACCTGCCCTTGTAAGGGATTCCTGCAGCAGATCGCCAATATCCTGGTCATCCTCTACCACTAATATTCGATGGGTCATACCCTTCTCACCTCATGATTCCTGATGTATTTACGTGTCCTCACTATATATCGTCCATGGGAAACACTTACGTAATAAGATAAAACACAATTCTTAACCATTTATGAAAGCAAGCTCACTTCACAAAGCTGTCACAACTCCAAAAAAAGAAACGAACATTCAGAAACTGTTAAGAATCGATCACTATAGTTATCCAAAGTGAAGACGAAATCTATGCATCATGATCGCGCTTGATGGAGAGGCACCTCACCTATTAACGGAAGGAGAAGTATTTATGAATGGAGAAAAGCAAAACACGGCACAACCCATGCGTCTGCAGGAACGAGTCCATTTCCTGGACATTGTACGTGGATTCGCCATGCTGGGCATCATTATTGTGAATTATTTTCTAATCGTGGATACTGTAAAAGGATTTGATAGATCTTCAGACGACCTGGTACATAACCTGGTATCTGCGTTTGCGGAGGGAAAGTTTATCACGTTATTTTCTTTTTTATTTGGTGTAGGATTTATGATTTTTATGAACCGGGCCGAGCAGCGAGTTGATCAACCCCGGAAACTGTTTGCACGCAGATTATTGATTCTATTTGGCTTTGGTGTGCTGCACATCACTTTTATCTGGGTTGGAGATATCTTGACTTTTTACGCTTTAGCCGGCTTTTTACTCTTTGCCTTTTATTCGCGCACACCGCAAACGCTGCTGCGCTGGATTATCGCACTCATTTTGATCCAGTTTCTCGCGCCGGTTTGGATGATGATCTTTAATGCTCTAAACTCATCTTCGCCGGGTGCACCACCTTATATCGATTTCACCTTGTCCAGTCACACGAGCTTAACTTATTTCGAGTCCATTGCAGCAAGATGGGCAGACATGCGGATGATGGCGGCGACTTCGTTTTCTACGGTATATTCCATGTTCCTGATGTTTTTAATCGGTATGTATTTTGTTAAAATGGACTTTTTCAACAACATGGAAGCCAAGTCGTCGACTTGGAAACGGATCTGGTTCATCAGTATGGCGGCCTTTACGTTAACCCAGATCAGTGCACTGCTGTATACTCTGATTCCTGCTGACAATACATTTTGGATGGAGCTGTTTATGATCTTGGGACAGCAGGGTAATTTGACCGGCAGCATGTTCTATATGAGCAGTCTTGCCATGTTGTTTTTGTATATCCCTGCGCTTCGAGGTGCTTTAATGATATTTACCAAAGTCGGACGTATGTCGCTGACCTGTTATCTGCTGCATTCTATCATCGGAATTGTGCTGCTGCTTCGCTATGGAGCCGGCCTGGCAGACTCTATAAAACCTGTCGGCACACTTATGCTGAGTTTTGCTGTGTATGCTGCGCTCATGATCATCGCCTCGCTGTGGCTGAGTCGTTTCAGAATAGGTCCTATGGAATGGATATGGCGTAAACTCACATATGGCAATCTTAAAGATTCATCTAAAACAGGACGACCTAAACTTGTCCAGTCAACCGACAGCGGTAGACAGCAGTAAGTTATATAGATCTAATGCGTAGATGAAGACACGAATACCCATTCCGGTGCTTAGCGGTGATCTTGGAGCAGATAAGAGGGCACTGCTAAACCATGTACTTCATAACTGTACGAACAGATTTTATCTGTACTTATTTGTGACTTACTTGTGCTTAAAGACAAACCTGCCTCTTCGGAGGCTTTTCTTTTTCAAAAGCTCATCCGAACATGTTGGACACCGTGACCGTCACCGTCACCACGCGTAAGCTGTAAGCCGCAAACGACATCTTGAAACAGCAGGCAATTAGGATCAGATATAATTCGCTTGCTGAAGAAGGACTCAAATCCGTCATTAAAACGAGGTGTTTCTATTTGTTATTTTCTATTGTGAATTTTTCATATATTGAAATATTAAAACATTAAACAGTGTTAAACAATAAAGTTACAAAAAAAAACTGCCAACAAGGCAGTTTTCAGCAGCATTTTATATCATGGATTGGTTTAAACACTTGATCGTCTTATTTAAAGTCTTCGTTGTTAGGTTGTTACGCTTATATTCATTCAAATCAAATGCGGCCGGTCCAGTCTGCCCGCGCGATTTCCTGCCAGCGTGCACGAATAGCATCATACTGCTCTTGTGCAAGCGGTCCTTTCGCAACCAGATCGGCATTCTGCTGCCAGCGGTCCGGCTTGGCAGTTCCCACAATAGCAGTATGCACACCCTCGGTACTCAGAGTAAACCGCAGTGCGATTTCCACCACTCGCTGAGCATCTTCACTCAGAAATTCATATTTAAGCTCATTTAACCGTTTCCAATAATGGTAGGCATAATCCTCTTCCGTCAGCGTATCATACATCCATGCCACGTTAGCAATCGGTCTTTTCGCGATAATGCCCATATTTCTTTTACGCGCCTCAGGCAGCGTTAGTTCAATCGCTTCCTGATCCGCAATATTAACGGATGTCTCCAAACTGTCAAATGCATCTGTCCGAATGGCATATAACGCATCTGTCGAATCCCCGCTGTACCCGATAAAACGTGTTTTGCCTGCCTCTTTCGCCCGCTGCAGCACCTCGATTACGTCGCCCTGCCGAAGCACTTCTTCCGAACAGCTGTGCAGATGTACGACATCCACATAATCCGTTTTTAAACGTTTAAGACTGCGATCTATCGTTTGTTCAAGCACTTTCGCATCCCAATCAGGTCCGTCTACACCGACTGCATGTCCACATTTGGTAAAAAGAACGTAGTCATCCCGGCGATGGGACAACACCTTACCGATCTTTTCCTCACTGTCCCCATAACATTCAGCCGTATCAATCATATTGAGACCAGCATCCAATGCACGGTTAAGCAGTACTTCCACGTCTTTTATGGATGCATCTCTAATCTCCGAGCCGCCAAAACCCAGTGTACTGACTTTCATTCCGGTGTTTCCGTAATTACGAAGTTCCATCATGATTTTCCTCCATATCAGGTTTAGTAGGTAGTAGATAAAATGAACGACACGATCATTATGCGGGTGATCGCCAGCATGTATAAGACTTTACATGTGCACAAAATCGTATATTATTACCCGTTAGAGTATACAACAACACAATTTCTTTCCATTTTTCAAAAGATACGTCTGCCCGTCACTAGAAACCGTAAATGGACATGCCGCCATCCACCAGCAAAGTCTGTCCTGTAATATAACCAGCCGCCTCCGAAGCGAGAAAAACCACAGGTCCAACGACTTCCGGCAGCTCACCTACACGTCCAAGCGGTGTACGGCTGACAATCTCCTGCAAATACTGCGGATCATCAAGCAGCTTCTCGGTCAGCGGCGTCCGGAAATACCACGGTCCAACCGAGTTCACTCGAATACCATATTTCCCCCACTCCAGTGCAAGCACCTTGGTCATGTGAATTAAAGCCGCTTTGGTTGAGCCGTATACAACACCCGTTCGCAGCGCTGTATGCCCACCTACCGAAGATATGTTAATGATCTTACCATCTCCATACTCCTTCATATGCCGCCCTGCCAGTTGTGAAGCGAAAAAGGCAGATTTAAGATTCGTCTGCATTATCGTTTCCCATTGTTCATCCGTCACTTCCAGCGCAGGAGTCCGGATGTTCATGCCCGCATTGTTTACGAGAATATGAATTCGTCCCATTTCAGAAATTGCCTTTTGAAAAACCTCTTCGAGCTGCTCTGTTGAAGTTACATCAGCGCAGAGCGCCAAAGCCTTACGTCCTGTCTGGTTATGAATATACGCTGCGGTCTCTTCGATCTCCTTCATCGTGCGGGATACAAGCACGACATTACTGCCCGACTCCGCAAGCCCGATGGCAAGAGCTTTGCCAATCCCTCTGCCAGCGCCTGTAACCAGTGCGGTCTGCCCATCGAGATGAAATGCTGGTCCAGTCATGTTACACCTTCCTTTTCATCTATTGCGTTAATTTTCTTTTGTGAGGCATCAGGTTACAAAATACTGGCTGGGATTGCCCAGTTCCGGGTGGAATTTTTCCCGAAAACGCCCTCCCGTATAATCCCCAATAATTTTACGCCAGAATGCCTGCGCAATTACATTGTTGCGAACCTGCGTTACTTTCCAGCGCCCAGGAAAACGTCTGAACAGCTCGTACGCTGCCTGGGTTCCCACCCCGCTGCGCCTGTATTTTTGCATGACAAAAAACTCGGTTAAATAGTAGTCATTATCTTTACTCGCCGGGTCTAACTTTTCTACAAGCGCAAAACCTGCAGGTGCTCCATCACTCGTAATTAAAAAAGGAAATTTGCGGCCTTTTTCTGTCCAGAATGCATCCAGACCCGGATATTCCGGGAAAATACCATCCTGATCTACATCAATATTCAGATATTTTGTGAAATCGTAGAGATAAAACTGCATAAGATGCCGAATCACCTGACTGCGTTCGCGAGGAACGAGTTCAATCTGCATATTCACAGCGTCCGCCTCCTCTGGTCTGTATGTATAACATTGTATAACCACTGTAAAGCTTTATAAGATGAAGAGCAACAGCATGACATTTCCGAATCCATACCGATTTTTTTACTGAAGGTCCATTCAGTCTCTTTCGGCAGAATGAAACAAGATGATTGCATGTAAATTATGGTACACTAAAGATGATTTTATAAAATAATGCTTACATGGAGGTGCCGAACTTGACCAACGTGCAAAAAGAGATTGACCGACGCAAACTGGATGAAAAGCTGCCTTCTATGCCATGGTTTGTTCAGCAATTCATTGACTATAAACTGCCTGACCTCTCTCCGTCCACACTGCTTGAGTATTTGAGAGATTATGATACATTTTTCAGCTGGCTGCGAGCAGAAGGCTTGTCTCAGGCTGAGTCGAATAAAGAGGTACAATTAATCGAGCTGGAAGTGCTCCGTATGGATTCAGTTACGGCCTATCGGCTGTTCCTGACCACAAGACGCGAAGGGACCAATTCAAGAATTACAGTTTCGCGCAAGCTTTCCTCTCTACGGTCGTTATTTCATTATTTAAGCCAAATCGCTGAAGATGATAACTTCTATCCATTACTTAAACGTAATATTATGGCCAAAATCGAAATTAAGCGAACTCATAAACCGAAGGATACCGCCGCGAAGCTCAAAGGAAAAATTTTGGAGGAAAATGAACTGCTCGAATTTATCGGTTACATTCTCGAAGGTTACGCCATCGATATGCAAAAGAACAAGCAGGCTCTTTATTCCCATGAACTGAACAAAGAACGGGATGCTTGTATTGCCAGCCTGATTCTCAACTCAGGTCTGCGGGTATCGGAGGTTGTTAACCTGAACGTAGATGACCTCGATCTGGGTAACAAGATGCTCTATGTTTACCGTAAAGGTAACAACGATGAGTCGTTCAAAACACCCGTATATTTCAGAGAACAAGCCAAAGACGAATTGGCAGTTTATATGGACCTGCGTCAATCGCGTTATCGCACCCCCAAACGGGAAAAAGCTCTCTTTATCGCACTTCGTAACGGTGAATCCGAAGGCAGTCGAATGACCAAACGTGCCATTCAGGCCATGATTATGAAATATGCCAAATGTTTTGGCAAGCCGTATCTGACCGTACACAAATTACGCCATTCGTTCGCCACCGACTATTATTTGCAAAATGATATCTACAAAACGAAAGAGCAGCTGGGTCATGCTTCTACTGAAACGACTGAAATTTACGCGCATCTGACCGACAAAACGATGTCCGAGGCCATTGAACGCCGCGTAGAAGACAACGCATAAATATACAGCAAGACGTAAAAGCCCTCAAATAGCAAAGATTATATATTCTCAGATATATCGATATACCACAGCAGGCTGTTCAAGAATGGTTCAATGGCCTGCTGATACGTGTATATACAGCTTTATATCATCCAGATTACCTGCTATTTCTTTGGCACTTCATGTGTTGAAATTTTTGGTTTACATAATATTAATTACGTTAAGATTATTAGATTGACTGCTTCTCACTCAACAGCAAGCGTCTGCTGCGATCTTGATTTACTTCTGTCTGCTAATGAGTCTGCAGTTTTTAATCCAGTTCCAGCACAGCCTCTATGATGGCTTCATGCTCACTGGACAGGAATTTAGCCACCGCCGCCGTCTCCCGGATATTATTTTCCTGCTCACCACGAATGCCTCTGTCTTCGCCAAGTTTTTCTTTGGTTTGTTCCAGTAACTCTGGCAGCCAAAACACGATGCCCGCAACATGCTGAAGCTGGCCAGCCAGAGGGAGATCGCCCGCTTCTCTTACCATCACTAATTTGGGATAAGGCGCATCCTTGAAACCTTCAATCACAATCCAGTCATAATCCGTGAACTGGCTGAGCATATCTTCAAGTCCTGTGCTTTGCTGCTTAATGATCGCTGTCCTTTTATGAGACATAACCGCAACAGCAGCTGCCCCTGCTCGGCCGAACTGATAAGAGTCCGTGCCTTCTTGATCCATCTCAAAATGATCGTGTCCATCATGTTTAATGGCAGCAACTTTAAAACCTTTAGCGGAAAGTCCGGTGATCAAAGCAGCTGTCATCGTTGTTTTGCCTGTATTTTTATATCCTACAACCTGAATGATCCGAGGTCTTGCGGCAGTTGTTTTATCCATATGTCCGTCTACCTGGATTGTCCCGCGGGAAGTTTGAGAATCGTGACCTGTTCGCCTGCTGCAATGCCCTTTTTCTCAGGCGGAATAACAATCAGACAATCACTATCTTTGATCGTAATCATGACACTCGACTCATCTACACGAGAAGCGGCAGGCACCGCGTATACTCTTCCATCACGTATAATCGTACGTCCACGTACAAAACGTGTGAAATTGTTCACTTTGGCGTAACCATCCTCCAAAATCACATTCCACTCTTCCAGATAAGGGTTGGAATCCGCCTGCATCGCCCGGAGCGCCGGACGAACAAAAAGATTAAAACCAACAAAACATGCTCCGGGATTGCCTGACAAAGCAAACAGCAGCTTATCCTTATATACAGCAGCTGTCGTTACACTCCCCGGTCGCATCGTAACTTTGTTAAACAGCAGCTGCATCTGTTCCTCCAGCACAAGTTCACCCATAATATCATAATCGCCAACAGACACACCGCCCGTTGTTACAACGATATCGTTGTCCCGGATCGCTTCCTCCAGCTTCGCCCTTGCTGTATTTACATCGTCTGCAATCGCTCCGTACATCACCGGCTCTCCTCCGGCTTCAATAACCAAAGAACGCAGCATATAGCTGTTGCTGTTGCGAATCCGACCAGGCTGCAGCGGCTCATGAACCTCAAGCAGTTCGGTTCCTGTAGCGAAAATAGCCACCTTGGGCCGTTCAAACACCGGCACATCCGCCACACCAAACGTCGCGAGCACGGACTGTTCACCTGCTCCAATCACTGTACCTGCTTCGAGAAGCTGCTGGCCCTCCTGCACTTCAAGGCCAATCGGAGTAATATTAGCTCCTGCCTGGATCTGACGTTTCAATGCAATCCAGTGGTCCCCTTGTTCCTGTTTGCTTTCGGTCATTTCCATCATAACAACGGCATCTGCACCATCCGGCACTTGAGCCCCTGTCATGATTCTTGCGGCCGTTCCAGGTGTAATTGTATGTTCTGGTGTATATCCGCACGGAATGTCATCAATAACCCGAAACCATACTTGATGATCACTTGAAGCCTCAGCCGTATCTGAACTTTGAATCGCAAAACCATCCATGCCCGATCTGCGGAAAAAAGGATATGCATGCGGTGCTGCAATCGGTGCTGCAAGTGTGCGTCCATGTCCACTTGCAAGAGGCACATATTCGATCCGGCCTACAGCTGCCCTGGCAGCAATTTTGGCTTGTGCCTCGGGCACTTGTACAGCGGTACGATGAAATTTTGCGGTAGTCATATCATATGAATGGGAATTATGTTTCACAGCAGCATTCCTCCAGAAGTCTTTTTCTCATTTAAGAAAGTGTAGCCCGAATATGAGCAGATGACAAGTCGATTGCTCACTGAATTGCAGCCAAAAAACTGCATGTGTATCTGAACAAATGGATTTTTGACGCACCCCCTACTGTCAGAATCGCGCCATTTTATCATACCTCCGATCATCATTACCACGGACAGCAGTCAACATGAAATGACATGCAGATGCGCATAATAGCATTCGATAACGGGAGGTGGCAACTATGAATAATCATTGTGAATTATGCGGCAGAGAGCCCGTTGAAACAACAGTTCATCATCTGACTCCAAAGGAAATGGGCGGTAACTTCATGCCTACTGCCAACCTATGTATTGCCTGCCACAAGCAGATTCACTCGTTATATACCAATCGGGATTTGATTACGCTCGGTCTTACCGATCTTCAATCCCTGCGAACCGATGAACGCATCATTCCTTATCTGCGCTGGATACGCAAGCAGCCTGCTTCGACAATTCCTCGTGTACGCAAGTCGCACCATGTCCGTAAAACCTAAAAAAACAGCAGTAGGAAGTCTGCTGCCGAAATCGACAGTTCCACCCTGCTGCTGTTTTTTGGTCTTCCTATCATCTTTCACAACATTCGTCAGCAATCTGTCTATCTTCGCCTCATAATCCTGCCGCCGCCGACACGTGTCTTTGGTTTTTTATAGGATTTTTTCGGTGAATCAAACAACCCGCCGAAGCCGCCGCTGCTTTTGTTGCGATCAATGCTTCCTCTGCTCTGTTCCTTATTGCGGTTAAACAACCCGCCGCCAGAACCAACACTTGTATCCTTGTCGCTGCCGCGACGTGTAATCGAGCCTTTGCGCTCCACGGTAAGAGGCGGAGCCAATTTTTTATCATTATTGGTTGGGGCTCGGTAAGATCCAGCCTTTGGTTTGTACGTATCCCGTTCCGTATATCCCCGGTAGTTCCCTGATCCTCGCCCACCGAAAGTATCAAACAAATTACCAATTAAGGTTGCTGTCAGATACCCCTGCAGGAAGGAAGAGCTGTAGTTTTGACGTACATATTCCTTGGAATCTACTTCAACCAGCGTATCTTCTGGTTTCTTGGGGTCCTGCTGTAGATGATAATACTGATCCTGGTACACCAGGAACATGCGTTCCGTACTTTCCGCGGAAATCTGATCCGGTTTTCGTTGATCGGACAGCTCCTTTGCCACTTCTGGAACAGTACGGTCTGCAGCCCGATAAACGTAAGAGGTAGACTGACCACTGCCGCTTACCGATTCAAGCGGATATGTATCCTGAACCGAAGGGGCTGCACCGCACGCAGACAACAGAGACATCACAAGGCTGAGGACCAGCATTAATTTTAATCCATGTGCCAAGCGTTTTTTCATTGGAACCTCTCCTAGTTCGAACGAATCACTTTGATATCCGCAGGAAGAATGGACTCACCCTCATACAGGTTAAACCTTCTGTCTTGCCATTCCACACGAAGAAGTTTGTTATCATCCGATTGATACTGCCATACCAGCTGCTCGCCAGCCTGACCATAAGGTGTTCTGCCCACCGTCTGAACCATACCACCATACTCTTCCTCCAAATGATACACATGGTCATCCAGTTCCAGAATCGTTGGCACTTCGTCGGGGGCATCAAGTCTTCCGTCTATAGGTGTATATAAGGCATACCGAGTGATTTCACGCTCCTCCACGTGTAAATATCGGAATGCACTTCCATCCTGCAGCGTTAATACGACAGCATTACGAGCACGATTCTGTACTCTGCCTATAACTTCGTAGGTGACCAGTGAAACTTCGCAAATATCGCCAGGTGCAAGCTGCAGCATTGTTTTTTCCGCCTTAGGCGGCTCCGGCTTTGTTAGTATTCCTTTAATACGTTTCCATACACTCATGCAAATTACCCCTGTTCCTTATCTTATGGCTTACAGGCAAGCTGCAATAATCAATGCGCCTACAATATGCAGTGCCCCGGAAAACAATCCATATCCTGTCTTGCCCTGCTGTATTCCTGTATCCAGATCCAGAGCAGCCCATTTGCGAATGATAAAGTGAACAACACTTTCCAGGATCAACAAAAGAACAAAAGATACAACGGAAACAAGCAGCGCTTCTCCAAGATGACCAGCCGTCGAAATTGAAGTTGCAAGCACGTAACCCTGTGCAAATAATTTCATGACCATCCGGGTGGTTACCGCCATATTACCAGCCTTGACTTCAGCAAAATCCTTATATTTTGTAAAAAGCGAATCCACATACATCAATACAAACAGCAAAACCGAACCTGAAACAGTCCAGACCAGCATCGCCAAAATGTTCAAATCCATTTACACAGCCTCCACTTATCAACATGATCCGCATTTAAAAGCGAAGGAGAAACACTGTTCTCCTCCGCTGTTTAACCCTGCTGAACGCCAAGGTGTTAGTTTTTATTTTCGTACTGTTTCATCAGTGCAGCAAGTTCGTCCTCGACAGCAGCATCCTTGCCAAGCTTCTCGAACTCTTCATCCAGCGATTTGCCTTTGGAAGACATTTCGTTGCTTGCTTCAGCCTGAGCTTCCATCTGCATCATTTTCTCTTCCATACGTTTCATGCCGGCACTTGCGGTATCAGAGCTGAATCCATTCAGCGCTTTGTTGATTTCCGTTTGAGCTTTGGCTGCATTGTAACGAGCGACCAATGTCTCACGTTTATTCTTCATCTGAGTCAACTGCTTACGCATCTCATCGAGTTTACCGCGCAGATTGTCTGCGGAAGCTTTGTTTTGGTCATAGCTGGCTTTGTATTCAAGCATTTTCTCTTCAGCAGCTTTTTTCTCTTCCAGCGCGCGGCGGGCAAGATCCATGTTCTGTGCACGAGCTGCCGTGTGAGCCTGCTCTTCACGTTTCTTGACAAGCGCTTCCTGTTCCTCGAACAATTGCTTGAACTTCTTCTCAATGGCAATCTGAGCAGCTACGGCTTTCTCTGCATCTTCCAGATCTTCCTGCATGTCACGGATATATTGATCCGTCATTTTGATCGGGTCTTCGGCTTTGTCGATAATAGCGTTGATGTTGGACATTGTAAGGTCACGTAATCTTTTGAAAATGGACATTAGGTTATTCCTCCCAGTGGATATTACATTGTATATAAAGATACATACGCAGTAATCTGCAACTCGTTTCAATTTTGCGAAAAAAAATTAAAACGGATCTGCATCTTAGTATAAGGAGGATGATACGGAATCATGCTGCATATCAGATGTGCATCCATTAAATGATATTAATGATTGGATTCTTGTTTTTTATTCAGATGTTCATCCACAAGTCTCTCCGCCGTCTGAACAATTTCGTCGATCTGCAAGCGCGTAATGCTGTCAAAGTGGATACCCATAATTACGGTTACCGTAACTTTCAATTGCAGAGCCGCTTTGCGGGCAAGCCGCTCACATAATTCCTGTTCTTTATGTCCCGGGATATGCACCGTTGTACCGCTTACCCGTTCATGGTCGACATAGAACGTAGCTACAGCCCCGATATGAGCTTTCCCCCCTGTAACGAGAAATACCTTGTCCTGCCCTGCCTCAAAAACCTCTAAACGAATGGATTTCAAATCATATGTACTCATCGTCTCTCCACCTAGCCTTCTCTTTATATGATATATGGTGGAATTATGACTTTCATAACCTGATCTACACAATGAAACTTCTCACATTCGCATAAATGGTTCTCGTGAAGGGCATACCATAAAGAACGAAATTTCTGAAAAAAGGAGGCCGTCCAATGTTTAAACGCCTCGTTATGCCAGCACTCGTTATGGTTATATGTTTTGGGGTTTACCTGGTTCCTCCCGCGGCTGCTTCAGCAAATCACATACCTAATCTGCCCGAGCTTGATCCACCTGCATCCAGCGCCAATGATCGAGAAGAACAGCTGACTTTAGGTCAACTGCGTCAGAAATATGCGGATACTTTCAAGACAAATGGCCCGTCGACCAAACAGGTTGCACTGACTTTTGATGACGTACCCGACCCGAGGTTTACGCCGCAGGTACTGGATGTCTTGAAAAAATATAAGGTTCGCGCAACCTTTTTTGTGGTAGGCAGTCGGGCGGAAAAACATCCAAATCTGGTGAAACGTATGGTGAAAGAAGGACATATTGTAGGCAATCACAGCTACAACCATCCCGAATTCAGCAAGTTATCGATGACTGCTTTTCGCAGACAGATTCTACATACCGGGGATATCATTCAGCGACTGACGGGCTACACACCCAAATTGATTCGCCCACCTTATGGAGATATTAACGAGGAACAGCTGCGCTGGGCCGCCAAGCAGCACTACAGCATTATCAACTGGAATGTGGATTCGTTGGATTGGAAAGGGCTGTCCAAGGAACAAGTGAAACATAATATTCTGTCAACGGTTAAACCCGGCTCCATCGTACTGCAGCATGCAGGCGGAGGTACAGGCTCTAATCTCCAAGGTACAGTGGAGGCCCTGCCAGATGTCATTGAGGAATTGCGACATCGAGGTTATGAACTGGTCACGCTGGACGAGATGCTGCAGCTGCCTAAGGAAAAACAATAAGACACCCGGCAGCCTTAAAGCTGATTGTATAGATAAAAATACAGGGTGTTCCTATCGGTAACCATGAATCTTACTCATTCATGACAACAACCAAAGAACACCCTCTATATGTTAGCGTATCATTTTTCTCTGAATCCCATCAAAGAATCTAGGGAGTTAAGTCAATTTTACTTTTTATTTTAAAATGTAAAGCTCAATATCCTGAAAACCAAATGAACTTACGAACTGTTTACTTCCCGGAATAAAAATGTCGATGCGGTTGCCTTTGATGGAACTCCCTGCATCCAGAGCAGTAGCAACGAAAGCCTGTTTAGGCAGTCCCGGGTGCGTATGCCCCGTCACGAGAACTTTGGTTCCAAAAGGAATCACCTTCGGATCTACTGCAATCGTGCCCAGTTCCAGCGGGTTGCCAAAATAATCAACTGCTCCCCAGCCCCCGTTCTCGGAAGCATCTGAGGAATATGCTGTAGCTTTCACGTTTAAGGTCTTACTATAGTCAAATGTTTTACCCCAGGCTTGGACAACTTTAGTATCCGCGCTTACATCCAGACTCGCTGCTGTAACCGGTTTTTCCTCTGACTTCATCTGAACCGGGGCTGCTTGCGCTTTATTTTCCTGACCTGGAATTGTAATTTTCAGACCACCATAGATGTTATACGGTGAAATGTCTTTATTGGCTTTAATTAATGTGTCCATGGCAATACCATACTGTTTGGATAGGGTGAAGAACGTATCCCCCTCTTTAGCTGTATGAATCGATTCCGCGTGAACCGGAACGGTTTGAATCAACAGTACGGATGTCAGTAATGCAATGGCTGTCTTGGCTATACGTTTTTTGTGAAACATGGTCTTCCTCCTCATTATGCCTGCGAAGTTAGTTGTCGGATTCGGATGGAGGAATCCACCCTATAGGCTGTAAATCACATGCTGAAGCATTATGTACCCTAATTCACCCCTAGCGGCGCGCCGTTCTTATGAACTGACACGTCTGCACTGTTACATCCCCCACACTTCCACTTCGGAAGTTTCGGCAGCATTCAATATATCACAATTTTGTAACCCTAAGCTGTAGTAAATGTTACCAATTAGCGACCGATCTTCTTTGGTCCTCCGGGATTTGTAAGATAACTCCAGAATTTCACATCCTTTAATCAGTCCGTTTATCTCTTACATGGGTAACAGAAACGTTACTTATTTTGTTTTGAAGCCCTGATTTCATTCCTTCTTATGTGAAATGCAAAAAAGCAGCGTTAGCGGACCTCTGCCGTTAACGCTGCTTTTGCTATAAATCCACTCCAGGAAGCGGGATGATTTAGAGTACTTTTGCGAGAAAATCACGTGTACGCGAATGTTTCGGTGCACCGAAAACTTCATCAGGCGTACCTTCTTCAACGATAACCCCGCCATCCATAAACAGGATCCGGTCACCAACCTCACGCGCAAAACCCATCTCATGGGTAACGATGACCATGGTCATGCCGCCCTCGGCAAGACGTTTCATAACTTCCAGTACTTCTCCAACCATCTCCGGGTCCAGTGCAGATGTGGGCTCATCAAACAGCATAACATGCGGCTGCATCGCCAGGGCTCTTGCAATTGCGATCCGCTGCTTCTGTCCACCAGACAGCTGATTAGGATATACATCTTTTTTATCAGCCAAACCAACCGTTTTCAGAAGATCATCGGCAATTTTGTTTGCTTCAACTGCAGATTGCTTCTTTACCTTGATTGGCGCAATCGTAATGTTTTGCTGCACCGTTTTGTGCGGAAACAGATTGAAATGCTGAAATACCATGCCCATTTTTTCTCGCGTAGCATTAATATTGTGCTTGGGATCGGTAATGGAAACACCTTCAAAATTAATTTGTCCCGATGTCGGCTGCTCCAGAAGGTTCAGACAGCGCAGGAATGTACTTTTACCCGAACCCGAAGGACCAATCACTACGACGACCTCACCTTTACCGATGGATACGTCGATGCCTTTCAGCACATCATTTTTGCCATATGATTTGTATAATTGTCTAACGTCTATCACTTGCACCCAACTTCCTTTCCAATCGACCCAGCAGCTTGGACAAAATGAATGTCATGACGAAGTAGATCGCTGCCGCAATAAGGAATGGATTCATTCCTTGGTACGTAATGTTTTTAACTACACTTGCCTGATACATAATATCCACCATACCGATGACGGAGATAATGGATGACTCTTTAATGATGGTCACGAACTCGTTACCGATTGCCGGAAGTACGGCTTTGAAAGCCTGCGGCAAAATGATATAACGCATCGCATCACCTCTGCCCATACCGAGTGAACGAGCAGCCTCCAATTGACCACGATCCACGCCTTGAATCCCTGCACGGAAAATCTCGGCCAGGTACGCACCACTGTTGATGGAGAGTGTCATAATCCCCGCCTGCAGTGCGGAGAAGTTGATGCCAAAGGTCAAGGACACCCCATAGTAGATAATCATGAGCTGAACCAGCATTGGCGTGCCTCGAATGACTTCTACGTAAGCTGTACCAATCCAGCGCAGAACGGCCAGATTATGAAGACGGAACAGGCAGATAATCAAACCGATGATTACCCCGAACAGGACACCGAGAGCCGATAACAGCAGCGTATATCCCACACCTGTTGCATAGAAGCTTTTATACTGCCAGAATACTTCAAAAATATTTTGTGATTTGTTCACTTTATCCGCCATCAGGAGACTCGCATCCGTTACCATCTGGTTGATTTTATCTTCGCTTTTCAGACGCTCCAGCGTTTGATTCACTGCGGTCAGCAGCTCTGTATTGCCTTTGCGAATCCCGATTGCCGCTTCAACCTGCTCTTCATCCGGAACTGCGGCTGCCAAACCGATAATATCATCCAGATAACCAGCAGCCACCGTATCCTCGACAATCGCCGCATCGACACGTTTCGTTTGAAGCTGCAGCACGATATCGGAGATTTTATCCAGAGAAGTGAGCTTCGCGCCTGGAATTTTCTGTCCAATCGATTCCTGAATGGAGCCTTTTTGTACACCGATTTTGGTATTCTCCAAAGACTTCATGTCCGGAAATTTGTCTTTGTCCACATTGCGGATCATAATGACTTGTTTGGATTTGTAGTACGGCTCAGAAAAATCAATACTTTTCTTCCGCTCATCTGTCGGTGTCATGCCTGAGATGACCAAATCTACGCGACCGCTCTGCAGCGCAGGCAGCAAACCGTCAAATCCCATATCTTCAATAACGAGTTCGGCGCCGAGATCTGCCGCAATTTCTTTCGCGATCGCAATATCAAATCCGACGATCTCATCCTTACCGTCAATGACTTTGTGGAATTCGTATGGTGCAAAATCGGCACTCGTTCCAAGCACCAGTTTTTTACCTTTTGAGCTGCTGTCTGCCGTTCCGCTCGCCAGCGCTGCAGGTGCAGCCGCCGTTAGAAAAAGAAGGAATGTTAACAGCATTACGGTGTAACGACTTATTAATTTCAACCCTGTTCTCCCCTTACAATGCTATAATTACTTTTACATATTGATTCGTCAGTCATGTTGATGACTGAGTCATTATAAAGTACAATGCATGATTATGCAATGTATTTTCAAGATTGAATTCTGACTTGTTTCTGAAAAAATACTGCAAAGATGTTATAATCAATAAATTATTTTCATTTTTGCCTAAGGAGTTTACCTATGACACCCAACAAAACACAAATATTTAACGTTATTGATCAATATGCTTCCCGTTTCAAAGATATTTCATCATATATTGGCGCTCATCCTGAACTTGGAAATGAGGAATATTTAGCATCAGCCCGTCTAAAGGAAGAATTGTCTTATCATGGATTCGAAGTAGAAGCTCCGGTTCTTGGGCTGGACACCGCTTTTATCGGTACCTATGCTTCAAGCAAGCCTGGTCCTACCATTGCTCTGTTATGTGAGTATGACGCCCTGCCAGAGATTGGCCATGCTTGTGGCCACCACTTGATCTGCATGATGAGTCTGGGTGCGGCCGTGGGACTAAAAGCAGTTGTTGAAGAAGTAGGCGGAACAATTAAAGTGTTTGGTACCCCTGCAGAAGAGACACGCGGGGCTAAAGTTCCAATGGCGGAAGCTGGATTATTCGATGACTGTGATGCCGCACTTATGGCACATCCATTCTATGCTTATGAAAAATCAGGCAGCTCCCTGGCGATTGATGCTGTACAATTCGAGTTTCATGGCAAATCGTCCCACGCAGCAGCCAGTCCGCATGAAGGTATTAACGCACTGGATGCTGTTATTCAAACGTTTAACGGCATTAATGCGTTCAGACAGCAGGTCAAGAGCACCGTTCGTATTCATGGCATTATCAACAGCGGCGGTCAAGCCGCCAACATCATCCCGGATTATGCTTCTGCACAGTTTTATGTGCGCGCAGCCAGCCGCAAGGAACTGAACGTACTGACTGAGCATGTCATTCAGATTGCACAAGGCGCAGCACTCCAGACGGGATGCAAATTGGTAACATCCAACTATGAAACGTCTTACGATGAAATGGTTACAAATGAGACGTTCTCTGACGCGTTCAGCCAGAATTTGCTGCAGCTTGGCATCCCGCAGGAAGAAATCGTTAGCGGAAATGACCACGGCTCCATGGATATCGGCAACGTTTCCCTGAGATGTCCGTCCATTCATCCTTATATCCGTGTGGTGGATGAAGTTCATACGCTGCATTCCATTGAATTCCGTGATCTCGCGCTGCAGGAGCGTGCACTGGACGGGATGATTTTGGGGGCCAAAGCGCTTGCCGCCACAGCTTACGATGTTCTGAGCAAACCTGAACTGTTGAAAGCAATCCGTGAAGAGTTCGAAAAAGTAGTTCGTTAACCTCAAAAGCTGTCCAAGGGGTGGCAGTCACAAGTTAATTTAAAGTTAGGTTAACCGGCTTGTGCTCCAATACAAGTTTGCTGTCCTCCCTCCGTTTTAATAAAAGAAACAGCAAAGCCGCAGTGTGCACACTGCGGCTTTAGCCCGTTTATTATTCTCGCTCGAACCTGAATCACCCTTGAATTCGGCGATAAATATCCATATATTCCTCTGCCGATACATCCCAGCTGTACTCTCCGCCCATTGCGTTTTTGACGATTTTCTTCCAATGTTCAGGCTTGCGGTAGAACTCCTCTGCACGACGAATCGTATTCATCATGTCATGTGCATTAAAACTTGCAAATGAGAATCCATTTCCTTCCCCTGTAAACTCGTTGTAAGCTTGTACCGTATCATTTAATCCACCCGTTTCTCTGACGAGGGGCACACTTCCATAACGCATTGCCAGCAGTTGGCTGATCCCGCAGGGTTCAAATTTCGAAGGCATCAGGAAAATGTCACTGCCTGCATAGAAACGGCGGGACAGCCCATCGTTAAACGTGATCTGTGCTGACATTTTCAGCGGATAACGATTGGCCGCTTCCCGGAACCAATGTTCATAAGCCGCATCTCCCGTCCCGAGCAGAGCAAATTGAATATCATCATAATAGAGCAGCTCATCCAAAATCCGGCACACCAGATCCAGTCCTTTGGAGTCAACAAGCCTGGTTACCATGACCATAAGCGGTGCATCTGGACGAACTGGCAGTCCCAATTCCTTTTGCAGTTCGATTTTGTTTTCTGTTTTCTTGGACAGACTGGTTCTATATTTCACAGCAATTTTGTTATCCGATGCCGGATTGTAGCTTTTGGTATCAATACCGTTCACGATGCCGCTGAATCGATCTCCCAATGAACTGAGCAGACCATCCAGGCCGTAGCCATAGTACGAAGTCTGTACCTCCTGTGCATAAGTCGGGCTAACCGTAGTCACATGATCCGAGAACACAATTCCTGATTTCAGGAAATTGACATTTCCATAGTATTCAGCGCCTTCCATTGTGAAATACCTGTCATCAAGCTCCAGAATTTCGCTGAACAGCTCATGCGGAAACACCCCTTGATACAACAAGTTATGTATGGTGAACACCGAGCGCATTTCACTATAGAAAGCATCATGAGCATAATGAGCTTTCAGCAGCAGTGGAATCATGCCTGCATGCCAGTCATGGGTGTGCAGGATGTCCGGCTTGAACTCGATCTGCGGAAGCACCTCAAGCACAGCACGGTTAAAAAAGGCAAACCGCTCGCCATCATCCATGTACCCGTAAACTCCGTCACGCCCAAAATAATATTCATTGTCTATAAAATAGACCGGAATCCCCTGATACTCCAGCATTTCTATTCCACAATAGGGTCTGCGCCAACCTAGAGGAACATCTGTGACTAGTACGGGCTTCATCGCCTCTTTGTATTCTTCAGGAATCCCTTTGTATTTCGGCAGAATCACTCGCACATCTGCCCCGTTTTTCTTCAACGCCTGGGGAAGTGCACCGATGACATCAGCAAGTCCCCCTGTTTTGATAAACGGATGTGCTTCCGCCGCTGCAAATAAAATATTCATGTGTTCGTCCCCCTTTTCGGTTTAAGCGTATTTCTCTCTTTTTTCACTGTTTTTTTATTCGATTTCACGGAAGCGCTGCCTTCAGCGATGGGCTCCGTTTTCCGACGTGTATTCTTTTTTAAAATAACGACACTCAGAGGGGGTAAATCCACTTCCAGGCTGTTTGCATGCCCGTGAAAAGGAATCTTTTCTGTAGGGATCAGCATATCATTAGTTATCCCTGAACCACCGTAATCCGAATGGTCACTGTTCAGAATTTCGGTATACATACCGGGACGCATGACGCCAATCCGGTAACGCTCCCTTTTGACTGGCTGAAAGTTAATGAGCACAAGGAGTGTATCCGCAGGTTTTTTTCCTTTGCGTACATATGAAATGACACTTTGGCCCTGATCATCCGGAGTGATCCATTCATAACCGTCAAAGGAATGATCAAGCTCCCATAAAGCTTTTTCACGGACGTACAGCTCAGACAGCTCCCGTTCAAACTTGTGCAGGCTGCGGTGACTGTCATAATCCAGCAAAAACCAATCCAGTTGATCCTCATCTTTCCATTCAATAAACTGGCCGAACTCTCCACCCATGAACAACAGCTTTTTGCCTGGGAATGTCATGAAATAACCGAGAAACGCGCGCATACCTGCAAATTTCTGCTCATAACTTCCTGGCATTTTGTTCAGAAGAGACTTTTTACCATGTACCACCTCGTCATGAGAAAGAGGAAGCACATAATTTTCAGAAAAGGAGTATACAACCGGGAATGTCAGCAAATGATGTTTGGAAGGACGTTCATGAAATTCAGATTCCATATAATCGAGCGTATCATTCATCCAGCCCATGTTCCATTTATAGTTAAAACCAAGACCACCCTTATCCACTGGCATCGTCACCATTGGCCATGCACTGGACTCTTCAGCCATCATTAAAGCATAGGGATAGTATTCAAAAATAGTTTGGTTCAACTGCTGTAAAAAAGCGACCGCTTCTTTATTTTCCAGGCCACCTTCATCGTTGGTTCGATACTGACCTGGCTGTTTTTCAAAATCAAGGCGAAGCATACTTGTCACCGCATCTACACGCAGGCCATCAAAATGGTACATTTCCATCCAGTACAGTGCATTGGAAATGAGGAACGAGCGCACCTCCGGTTTGGAATAGTCAAAACTGAGTGTGCCCCAGCCTGGTTTCTCGGCTAACATGGGATCAGCGTACTCGTACAGAGGTGTTCCATCGAACAGACGCAGGCCATGTGCATCTTTGGCAAAATGAGCAGGCACCCAATCCAGCAGTACACCTATACCCGCCTGATGCAGTGTATCCACCAGATACATGAGGTCTTTGGGCTGCCCATAACGGCTTGTTGGCGCGTAGAAACCCGTATTTTGATATCCCCATGACAGGTCGTACGGATGCTCGCTAAGGGGCATCATTTCAACATGGGTATAATTCATCTCAAGCAAATACGGAACGAGCAAATCTGCCATCTCACGGTAACTATAGAGACTGCCATCTTCCTTGCGTCTCCACGTTCCCAGATGCATTTCATAAATATGTAAAGGTTTGTTATACATCGTACGCCGTTTGCGTCTCCATGCACCGTCATTCCACTTGTAACCTTCAATGGAACTTGTGACCGATGCCGTTTGGGGGCGGACTTCAGCCTGAAATGCATAAGGGTCTGCTTTGAGGAATTCAGTCCCATCTTCCGTTAAAATGCGAAATTTGTATAAAGTACCTTCTTCAATTTCCGGAAAGAAACGACTCCAAAATCCTGATTCGGGTATCTTATATAAAGGTTCCTTTTCACCTTTCCAGCCATTACGGTCCAGAGCCAGTCCGACTTCTACGGCGTTTGGCGCCCAGACGGTAAAGCGGAACCCTTGACGGTGATCGCGAGTCTCAGGATGCGCGCCCAACATTCGATAACTGTGATGAAGATTACCTTCATGAAATAAATAAATATGCTCCGGTAAAATTTCCGGTTGTGCTAGCGGTTGAACAGCCAAGAGATCACCTTCTTTTCTCCAGAAAATAGATATAACGTTAACCATTACCCCATTCTAGCCAAGTTGAAAAGAAAAATGCGTTGTTTTAAATTTTGATGTATTTTTTCAGAATTTTTACAGTAATTATCGTTTCAGAAGCTTCGCATTCGTTTACTAATGTACTACACTGCACAAATATTTTGGGAGGGAAACGATCATGTTTAATAAAGATTGCATCGCTATGCTGTTGGCGGGAGGAGAAGGAAAGCGATTAGCCCCTTTAACCTCGAGGATTGCAAAACCCGCTGTACCGTTTGGCGGGCATTACCGGATTATCGATTTTCCTCTCAGTAACTGCGTCAACTCTGGGATCGACACTGTAGGTGTTCTGACGCAGTACGAGGCGGAATCACTGCACGAACATATTGGTCAAGGAGAACCATGGATACAAGGCCAATCAAATGAGACCGGAATCTCCTTGCTTCCATCTTATCATACAGGAAATGACGAATACTTGGGAACTGCGGATGCCATATATAAAAATATGGACTATATCGACCAGCAAAATCCCGAAAATGTTCTAATTTTGTCGGGTGACCACATTTATCATATGAATTACCGTGAAATGCTTGAGGCTCACAAAGCCAACAATGCTGTTGCAACGATTTCTGTCATGGAAGTGCCTTGGGACGAAGCACATCGCTTCGGCATTATGGCTGCAGACGAGAACCTGCGCGTGACCGAATTTGCTGAAAAACCGGCCGAACCGAAAAGCAACTTGGCTTCCATGGGCATTTACATGTTCAATTGGCAGTATTTGAAACGCCATCTCCTTAAGGATGCTGCGAATCCTAACTCCAGTCACGACTTCGGTAAAGATGTTATTCCACAGATGTTGAATGAAAATAACTCACTCTATGTGTATAACTTTAATGGGTACTGGAAAGATGTAGGTACGGTAAAAAGCCTTTGGGATGCGCATATGGACCTCCTTTATAATGAGGAGAACTGGAGTCTGCAGCGAGATGACTGGCCCATGTTCACTCGCGAATGGCGCTCCAAACCGAGTGCAATCAAAGCAAGACAGAGCAAAATGGAGCATATTGCTTCGATGGTTCATGACTCGTGCGCCATTGAAGGCCGCGCTGAACGCTCTGTCATCTTCTGCGGTGCTGAAGTAGGCAAAGGTTCTGAGGTACTGGACAGCGTTGTTATGCCGAATGCCCGCGTAGGTCGCGGCGTTCACATCGAACGGGCAATTATTGGCGAAGGAGCCATCATCAAAGATGGTGCGATTGTCAAAGGCACAGCGGATGAAATTGTCGTGGTAGGACCGAATGAGGTCGTATCACCTAAACCAGCGGTACGCACACAGCCTGTACGTATACTCAAAGAAGTATATGAGAAAAGCGGACGTCTCCGTGCGGGTGAACTTTCCTCCTAATCTTATGGGATAAATGAGCATATAACATAAAAAAGGCGAGCCATGACGGCTCGCCTTTTCTCGTTTCATTTTAAACGTATCATTAAAAACGTATGTTCACTGTGTTGACGAGTATTTCAGACCACGAATCACAGCTTCTCACCGTCAGATGGTGGTTCTTGAATCACTTCTGCAGTCGCTTCTGTGCTCGTTACATTATGTTGAATCGGTGTGTCCTCTTCTTGGAGCATCGGTAATGACACTGTAACTGTCGTTCCTGACCCCAGCTCACTCTGCATCGTAATGGTGCCCTCATGCAGCTCTACGAGCTCCTGCGTGATGGCAAGCCCGAGTCCCGTGCCTCCGTTCTGGTGATTCACCTGAAAGAACCGGTCCCGTACTTTGATGAGATGTTCTTCACTGATCCCGATGCCCGTATCCTGCACAGCCGCAATAATCTGACCTTTCTCTTCTTTGACAGACAGGAAGATCCAGGAATTCTCGTGAGAGAACTTGATCGCATTATCAACGATATTCAGAAACACCTGTTTCAACCGATTTCCGTCTCCGTATACATTGTACGCTCGCGTCTCGTCGGTTTCCAGCTTCAGATGCACCTGCTTTTGTTCCGCCTTGGCCCAAACGTTCAGCATCGTCTCCTGTACAATCTCACGAATGTTAACCGTGCCTTTAACCAGCTTCATCTGATTCTGCTGCAGCTTGGAGAAGTCGAGCATCTCCTCGACCAGTCCAATCAGCCGCTCCGTTTCCTTGGCAATGATGCCCATACCGATACGTGTTTCCTCCGGATCATATCCCCCTGAATCCAGCGTTTCACTCCAACCTTTGATACTGGTCAGCGGCGTCCGTAATTCATGGGAGATCGACGAAATAAAGTCGTCCTTGATCTGGTTGCTGCGCACAATTTCATGAGCCATGAAGTTCAGGGTTGAGGCAAGTTCGCCTAGTTCATGCTTGTAGTTCCCTTTCACCCTGACATCAAGTCGCCCTTTCGCCATCTGCGCGGATACAGCAGTAATACTGTTAATCGGACGGACGATGGAATTGGCCATACCAATACTGATAATTAATACGATGGCAAGTACGCCAACTCCTACGGCAATGGCAAGCAATCCCATAACGAGCAGCTTGGAGTTAACGGATTCAAGGGAGGTCAGATAACGCACAATGTACGTATTTTCTCCGCCCAGATCAAACTTGTTCGCGACAGCCATGACCGATTCACCGGTGTTAGGCTGTCTGCCAATCCACCGTCCCATATCACCGTTTAATGCCTGCATAATATCACTTGTCTGCAGCACCGCTCGATCCGATTCAAACGCTGTTGAACTTGCCAGCACGCGGCCATTCATATCCAAAATCTCCAGTTCGGTATTATCCAATGCAAGACGCACAAGAAGCCTAGACAAGTTGTTATTGCCATCTTCTCCATTGCCAGCTCTGGCAATCGGCTCAAGGAAGTCTCTGTTATTGGTAATGTGAGTACTAATGGTATTATAGATACTCTCATAATAAAACCGCTGCACAGCCAGCATAAACACGAATTCAACCAGCACCAGAGCAAGGAAAACGACAATAAAGTAGTGCAGTACAATCTGCCGCGTAATTCCTTTTTTTATCATTGATCCCGGCCCTTCCATTTGTACCCGTGACCCCATACAGTTTGCAGGTATTCAGGCTCGGAAGGATTGTTCTCAATTTTTTGACGCAGTCGACGGATGTTAACATCGACGATTTTGGGATCACCCATGTACTCTTTGCCCCATACGTGGTCCAGCAGAAGGTCACGGCTAAGAGGTGTGTTTTCTTTTTCCAGGAAGAATTGAATCAAAGAAAACTCCGTCGGGGTTAACTCAATCGCTTCATTATTCTTTTTAAACTGTTTGGAGATGAGATCGAGTGAAAATGGTCCGGACTGGAACGTTACTTTCGCAGCCGTTTCACGATGTACGTTAACCCGGCGCAGCAGCGATTGAATTCGTGCAATCAGTTCGGTCGGGCTGAAAGGTTTGCTCACGTGGTCATCTGCCCCTACCGACAGGGCGTATACTTTGTCCTGCTCCTGAACTTTTGCTGTCAGGAAAATGATTCCCAGTCGTTCGTTTGTTTCGCGAATGCGTCTGCACACTTCAAACCCGTCGATGCCGGGAACCATAACGTCCAGCAGTGCCAAATCAATATCCGGAACGGATTGTAAAATGCGAAGCGCTTCATGACCATCACCAGCTTCCAGCACTTCGAATCCGTTTCTTTTCAAGTTAATGACGATAAAACTGCGGATGGATTCTTCATCCTCAAGAATAAGTACTTTACTCATCAAGTTCTTCCTTTCTATTCAGCTGAGAAGTTTTTGCTTAATGCATTGCCCGCCTCCGACTGTGCGACACGCGATGCAATGACCCGATCTTTCGTTCGAGTAATCTCCTTCCAGCTCTTCCCCTTTTCAAGATCCCACTGAGAAAACGTAAAATATTTGATCTCCGCCACGGTTTCATCGGTTTTGATCATTTTGAATCGGATATACTTTTCCTTCTCCGATTTGGTATCGATCGTGATTTTGCCATACCATTCAGGCTTTAAGTTTAGATGGAACAAATCTGCGTCATCCCGGAACTGGAACGAAACAAACTTCTTGCCTTCTTTACCGTCCCACTGGTAAAACGTATAAAACCACATGCGCGAATCAAATACGTAATGCTCCCAGCCTTTTGGCGTTTCCTTTAATCCAAACTCAATAATACCATCATTATTCACATCACCGCTTAAAATTTTGTCATCTCTGTACGTTTGATCTGGCGATTTAAAAGCGCTGACGAGTTTATTGTCTTTCACATACATCATTTGCGTGAAGGAACTTCGGTCGTCGAGATCCGCGTCAAGCACTATCCCCATTTTTCCTTCGGCGATCTCACCGCCAAGTGCGTTGTACACTTCTTTGACAGTATAATCTGTAACGACACGATCCATTTCCTTGAAGCTGTCATCCTGGTACTGATACAGCGCAATGGTTGCAAATCCGCTACCATTCAGCGAAACGACGACGAAATCACTTTTGCCGTCTCCGCTTAAATCCAGCGCATTCCCCTTCATATCATCAATGATAACCTGATTATAAGGTACGCCGCCCAGCACTTGTTCCAATACGCCGCCCTTGTATGAATAAGCAGTCAGAGCTTTTTGATCCTGCAGACTGACCCCGACAACAATGTCCGGATTACCGTCATTCGTAATATCCATAACCTTGAACGATTCCAGCTCATTGCCCGGCACATCGAATGTTAGTTTTTTGACCCAGGAACCGCCCTGCTCTTCCAGAATCATGCCATGGATGCGCACATTTTCATTTGGTGTCTCGTAAAAGACACTTGCCTCGCGAATGCCGTCTCCATTCAGGTCTTCCACCCGGATCATACTCGTGTTGCTCATATCTTTGGGCCGAATCAATTTACTTTCAGGCGGTGTTTCCTTTTGCACAATGTTATACAGCTTTTCCTTGTCTGTAGACATCATCGGCGGCTTCATCAGAAGCTTGGGATCGCTGATAAACGTACATCCGCTCAGCATGGTTCCAAGCAGTACAGCCGTCGTCCCTGCCGCTACGCAGCGCCCCCATCGCGAATTAAACAATCCCATCACTCTTTTCATTAAACAACCTCATATCACTCATTTCATTAAGCATTCTCCAGCCGTTTATTCTTAATCGATCAAGCACTCTCCACAAGCTTCTTATTAGGCATCATTCATTATGTTTAAAATCTCAAATCAAATTTTTTTCCTGCTGCGTCAATCTCCGTCCTCTTATGTCAAAAACAATACTGCCTTCCGCGATTCCCCAGATTCGCGAAGCATGTTTTTCGGCGAGTTCAATCGGCAGTACGGCAATCACCGTCGCTCGTTCCTCTTCACACAACTTACGAAGCGTTTCCAGAACAGCATCAGCCGTATGAGGGTCCAGTCCGATGACAGGTTCGTCCGCCAGGACTACTTTGGCGCCATGAGCCAGTGCTCTTGCGATAGCTACACGCTGTTTTTCGCCACCACTCATTTTTTCAGCAAGCTGATGAGCCTTATCCAGCAAACCTAGACTTTCGAGGTGATCCATTGCCCCCATGTAATCATCTGAGCGTACCATGCCCGTTGCCATTCTCCATAATGGTGTCTGGCCAAATCGTCCAATAAGCACATTTTTCAGTGCTGTGCGTCTAGGATACAGCTGCGGATTCTGTTCCAGGTATGCCCATTCACGCCTGATTTTCTGTTTACCGGACCAGCCTTCCTTCAAAATATCAGTGCCTTCAACGGTAAACCGTCCTGAATCCCACTTCTCCTTCAACGCCAAACATTTCAGCAGCATGCTCTTACCGCTCCCGCTGGAGCCGACAACCGCAATCATCTCTCCCTGCTGCATATCAAAACGAATATCACGCAGAACCGGAATACGATCCGCTCCAACGGATTTGCTTAAGTTCTCCACTCTGATCATCGCGATGTCTCCTCTTGTCCATGTTTTTCCCTACTACTAGTGTACTCGGAAATGGACATCAATTTCCATGCGAACACCAGCTTCTATTTTAACACAAATTCCGCTTCCCGTTTACGCCGAAATAATACACCTGTGATGCCAAAAATAAAATACATGCAGCCCAGCATCGTAAACATGCTTCCGGGTGACACCCAGTTGATTAACTGTCCCCCAAGATTGGGTGCGATAATGCTTCCGATTGTAAAATGAAAGGAAGCAACCACATTCGCTGCAGGCAGCAGTACTTTCGGTAAAATATCTGCAGCATAAGCCAGCCCAAGTGAGAAGAAGGAGCCAACAAGGCCACCCGCAGCGAGCAGCAGCACAAGTGTCAGCCCAAAATTTGTTCCCGCGAAGGGAACCAGCATAAAGGCAAGACCTCCTCCAATCCCGGCTGTCATGAGAATTTTTTTTCGGCCATATCGGTCACTTAACATGCCAAGCGGAAGCTGAAGGAACAATCCTCCGATCCCTATAAAAGGAAGCAGTGAAGCAATCTGATCTGCATTATATCCGATTCGAAGCCCGTAAACCGGAAAATTGCTGTTCATGCCTGCTTCCATATACCCGTATAAAAGGGCGGGCATCAGTGCATACCACGCCCAAGCGAAACTGCGGCGGAAGCGCCGTTCAGGCAGCTGACCATGTTCTGCCTTTTCTGGCTTGGTATCCGGAAGTTTCACCAGCACCAGAACAAGCACAGCCGCCATGCCTGCAAACAGTACCATGAAAGGGACGGCATCACCATATGTGAGCAGTTTGATGCCGAGAGGTCCGATACTGAACCCGAGCCCGTAAGACATGCCGTACAGCGATATGTAGCGTCCTCGTTTCTCAGGCGAAGTAACCAGCAGTACCCACAGCTGGGCAGCATAATGCAATGCACTGTCTCCAATGCCTACAATTAGCCGCAGCGCAAACCAGATTTTTATGTCAGGAAAATAAGGAAACAGAATCAAGGGAAGCATAACGAGAATCAGTCCGCCGACAATCAGCTTTTTAAACCCCAGCAGTCCCAGCAAACGCTCTGCCGCCAGCGTCATCGCAAACGAGCCAATATAGAGCGCAGCTGCATTCAGCCCGTTTAATCCGGGAGAAACACCCTGCTGCTCCAGAAAAATCGACAGTACAGGCAGCAGCAGTCCCTGGCTGATCCCCGCTGCCACGATCACTGTGATTAAAATCAGATAATTTAAGGTTGAGGGTGATAATTTAAATTTGAATACAGATCCCACGGTATTTCATTCCTCCTGAAAGCGCAAACAAAGAAAAATCGCCATCACTGACGATCTTTAGTCTGTCATTTATATAGGTGTATCCTTGCACCATTGAACCGCGGCACAGCCCCGGACTTGAACATTATAGTGGACAACGCCCGGTAAAACAAGCCATAATAGTACATAAGTCGCTGTGTATATCTAGATGTGACGGGAGGATTCTGCATCATTATGACTTATCACGTTAAAATTGATGTCTCACCGATATATGAGATGCTAAACAGCTTTCTGGTCTATGTAACGAAAAAGTGGATTCAGCATTTGGACATTGGTCCTGAATGGATTCTGGACGTTGAAGGCAAGCTAAGTTCCAACGTGCGAGCTGCGCTTGCACCGGCCGCGGCTTGGCCTTTTGACGACTTTGATGTCCTGTTTGCCTGGGCAGCCTATCAGAATACAACTTCAGAGAACCAGGATTTTTTGGACATGCTCGCAGGGCTATCACCTGATGAACTGTTTGCGCGCATATCTCCGTTAATGCCTGAACTTACTATAGAAGAATCAACGCGCATTCGGAACAGCTACGTCCCATTACTGCGACTATGGGATCAGCACTACTGCCAGACAATTAGCGAGGATCACCGCGTATGGCTTGAAGAAGACGCTGAAGAAAAGCGCATTCTGCTTGAAAAGATGGGTTCTGAACTGTTAATTGAATATGCGACTGCAGGTGTAATTGTTGAACCGATGCCAGGTTTGAACGAAGTCATATTATTTCCGACCGTGCATAACCGTCCAATTAACATGTACTGTTTTTATGAGGGCATGATGATTATGCAGTATCCTGTAGATGCGCCTGAAGAGAGCGAAGATGAGCCGCCAACGTGTTTGCTGAGGTTCACACATGCTTTGGCTGATCCCGAAAGACTTCGTTTGTTAAGATATGTATCGGATGAACCAAAATCTCTCGCGGAGATGTGTGAAGAGCTTGGCAAAGAGGAAGATCCTGTGAAGGATCAAGTCATGGCCCTTCGCATTGCTGGTCTGCTGCGAACCCATCTACTGGGAAGCAACCGCAAAGAAAAATACAGCATTCGGCCGGATGGCGTATCTGAATTGAACATGTTTCTGGAATCCTACATTCGCATCTAAGTGATGTGATAGTGAATGACCTGCAGTAAGCGCAGCAAGGAGTGAGCGAACGATGGCTTTAACCAAACAGCATATTTTATTTGATCTCGATGATACACTTGTGTACTGCAACAAATACTTCAATCTGGTGCTGGGAGAATTTTTTGAGAACATGCAGCAGTGGTTCGATGGACATGCTCTGACCACACAGCAGATCCGGGAGAAACAGCTCGAAATAGATGTTACCGGCGTGAACAAAGTGGGTTTTGCGAGTCATCATTTCCCGCAATCCCTCATTGATACGTATCGATATTTCTCAAAAAAGTATAACCGAGCAACATCTGCTGAAGAAGAGACGTACTTGAGCAAACTGGGTATGAGTGTTTACACCCAGGAAGTTGAACCTTACCCGCATATGGTCGAGACTTTGGAGGAGCTGAAGTCCGCCGGGCACGCTCTCTATTTGTATACTGGCGGGGAAACGGTCATCCAGCAGCGAAAAATTGATCAAATGAAACTGTCGATCTATTTTGACGACCGAATCTATATACGACAGCACAAAAACATACAAGCATTGGAAGGCATCCTGTCCAAAGGACCGTTTGAGCGGCGTGCAACATGGATGATTGGCAATTCTCTTCGCACAGACATTATGCCTGCCGTGAACGCAGGCATTCACAGCATTTATATTAAACAGCCGAATGAGTGGCAGTATAACATTGTTGAGCTGCAGCCGAACCCGGAAACCTCGATGTATACGATCACAGCTCTGGAAGAGGTCCCCAAAGTCATCCATGAGGATCTACAGCTAAAGCAAAAAAGAACCCTCGGTTAAAAGAGTTCTCCTATAATAGAGAAACCCACTCTCCTGTAAAATGTGCCTGAAGTAAGGGACATTTCACCTGAGTCAAGGGTTTCTTTTTTTATACAGCTTGGAATCAAGCTTCCTGTTTCTCGCCGGATAACTGCCCTGTGACAGCATCCTTCAAAATAATACGTGCTTTCACCGTACTTCCATCCTTGCGTTTGAACGAGAGAACCTGCGTACTGCCCTTCTCAATCAAAGATTTCAGCATAGTGCTTGTTATTTTTTTGCCAGCATATTCTTTCCAGACCACGAAAGCACAACCTTCTTTGAAACGGGAGCAGCCATATCCCTTCTTGCCTTCGATAATATGCCCACTACAGCCAGGTGAAGGACATGAAGCCAGAACTTCACGCGCTCCGGAACGTGTATTTGCTTCAGCTGTTGTACGTTTACCGGAGTCTGCATTTGCAGCGGATGGCTTGGTCGTTCTGGTACCACCGGCAGGAGAACTGCCTGCTTGGCTGCGGGCCGCTCTGCCTTTCCCTCTACCTTTGCCTCCCCGTGCGTCTTCACCAAAAGCGTCGGCAGCAGCAGGAGCCTGCACACGAACCTTTTCAATAATAGACAGCGTGAATTTCTTGACGTTTTCCATGAACTTGTCCTGTCCAGCTTCACCTTTGGAAATTTGATATAATCTGCGTTCCCACTGCCCGGTCATCTCAGGCGAAGTCAGCAGGTCTACTCCAGCACGACGAATGAGTTCAATCGCTGTTCGGCCTTTGAGTGTCAATTGCATTTTCTTGCCCTGCATAGTGATATAACCTACGTTTTTGAGACGTTCAATCGTAGCTGCGCGTGTAGCCGGTGTTCCTAGTCCGCTGTCTTTCATCGCATCACGAAGCTCTTCATTCTCAATCTGCTTCCCTGCGCTCTCCATTGCCTTGAGAAGCGTTCCTTCGGTGTAACTCTTCGGAGGCTGGGTTGCTTTCTCTTTGAACTCACTCTTCGTACATTGAACAGGCAGGTCTGGCTGAACAGCAAATGCTTTGTCTGTCCATTCCTCCGCATCCTCTTCTTCATTGTTGTTTTTCTTGCTTTTTTTCCTGCCCGAAGCGCTCTGCTCCGTCTCATTTGCACCCAGCACCACTTTCCAACCGATCGATAACAATTCCTTAACGGACGTTTTGAACTGGTGTTTTTCAACTTCCGTCAACACCGTATGCTGCTTGTATTCAGCCGGAGGATAGAAATGGGACAAGAAACGCCGCACAATCAAATCGTAGATGTTCTGCTCATCCTTGGATAGTGTGCCTGGCCGTTTCAGAGTGGGCAGGATCGCGTGGTGATCCTCTACCCTGCTCGGATTGCATACCCCTTTATTGTTTTTATGCACCAGTTCTGGTTTGGCTCCCAAAGCAAGCTCGCTGTACGTTCCATTTTTGAGTAAGTTCAGCGTTTTGTGCATACCTTCGATGTTCTGTTCGGTTACATAGTTGGAATTGGTACGCGGGTAAGAGATTACTTTATGTTTTTCATATAAAGCCTGCGCGATGTCCAACGTTTTTTTAGCTCCGTAACCGTACTTTGCATTCGCCTCACGCTGTAGAAGAGTGAGATCATACAGCCTGTAGGGATAGTCTTTCGTTTGTTTGGCTTCATATTTGATAATCTGCCCTGTCTTCCCCTTTACACTTGATGCAATCGCTTCGGCTGCTTCTGCATCCGTGAGTTTGTCCCCCTGACGCACCCCGCGGTATTCTACACCTTCCTGCCTGAACCAGGCCGCGACTTCATAGAACGTTTGGGACTGAAAAGCCTCGATCTCCATCTCGCGATCATAAATTAGCGCCAGTACAGGTGTCTGCACACGGCCCACTGACAAAAGCGCATTGTGTCTTGTTGTAAACGCCCGGGATGCATTCATGCCAATCAGCCAATCCGCCTCACTTCGTGCACGGGCAGCATGCGTCAGATTCTCGAATTCGGCAGCATCTTTAAGTCCATCGAACCCGCGCCGAATACTCTCTGCCGTCAGATCGGATATCCACAGGCGTTTTACAGGCTGACGCAGTTTTAACTGCTGCTGTATAAGGGCAAAAATATACTGCCCCTCCCGCCCGGCATCACAAGCGTTAACAATCGCCGAAGCCCGCTTCGCTAAATCTCCAATGATTTTGAGTTGGTCTTTGGTCCGCGGATTCGGTACGATTTTGAACTGATCCGGGATAATCGGCAGGTCCGCAATGTTCCACCGCTTGTATTTCGAATCATAGGCATCCGGTTCAGCCAATCCAAGCAAATGCCCAATCGCCCAGGTGATAATATAATGCTCACCCTCCAAATACGTGCGATTATTTTTGGCTTTTGGTTCTATGACGGCGGCAATGGTTCTACCCATGTCGGGTTTCTCCGCGATAACCAGTGTCTTCATCCGTCCATCTCTCCTCCTTCACCGCCTCGTATGACGGCAAAAAGGGGCCTTCCGCCGACGGAAGCCCCTTGCTTCTGAAACTTATTATATCAGATTTTGGATTCAAGAGCACCTACCCGGCTTGAATTAACCAACGGCCTGCTCATCCAGCTGCTGTTTTGCTCTGCATTCTCTGCATACACCTTGAAAATCAAGCCGGTGATCGGTAACAGCAAATCCGTACTGACGCAGTACCTGCTGTTCCAAACGGAGCAGCCCGTCTTCCATAATCTCTTCTACGCTTCCGCATTCCGTGCAGATCAAGTGGTGATGGTGATGGGAGCCGTCGGTGCTCCGCAGATCAAAGCGAGCAGCTCCATCACCAAAGTTGATTTTCTCAACCACTTGAAGATCACTTAACAGTTCCAACGTACGATATACGGTTGCCAGTCCAATTTCCGGAAATTTTTCTTTGACCAGCAAAAATACTTCTTCCGCGCTGAAATGATCTTTCTCATGCTCAAGCAGCACACGTACTGTTACTTCACGCTGCTGGGTTAACTTATATCCTTTATCAACCAATTGGTTTTTTATTTGTTGAATTTGCTCTGAAATGGACTTGTCCCGGTTACCTGCCATGCGGGTGCACCTCCGTTAAAATTTCATACTTATCTTTACTTAAACGTATCTTCATTAATATACTCAGATCGTATTCATTACTCCGTTTTGTATTAAAGTTCGATTTGCGTCGATATCATTACTTCTTCTTATTTATAATAATTATAATCTAATAATAAGTCTTTATCGTATAAAAAGCAATGCTTTCAATCACAATTTCACATATAATGGAACACTTTAAGAGTGTTAACGTGATTCATTTTGAAAAAAGCACAGCAAATAACCCTCACATCTGTGAGGGTTATCAGTTCACTTTATTTATGGAGTTAACATTTCATCATATAAACAAAATAATGGCAGTAGAGAATACGTTGGGCTGCATCATTCGTTCAATAGGCCTAAGCCAGAACTGTTGCACCCATCAAATATTTATCCACTTCACGAGCGGCTTCGCGGCCTTCATTGATAGCCCATACGACCAGACTTTGACCACGACGCATATCACCTGCGGCAAATACTTTATCCACGTTCGTGTTATATTTGCCATAACGTGCTTTCACGTTTGTGCGGCGATCTGTTTCAAGTCCCAGCTGCTCAACCAGCGTTTGCTCCGGTCCGTCGAAACCAATCGCAATCATCGCCATCTGAGCAGGGAATACTCGCTCAGTACCCGGGATTGGCTGATAAATTTTGCGGCCTGTCTCATCTACAATACGCTCGATCTGAATCGTATGCAGTTCTTTGAGATTGCCCTCGTCATCACCCACAAATTTGGTCGTCATAATGGAAAATTCACGCGGATCTTGACCAAACAATGCTTTGGCTTCTTCTTGTGCATAATCCAGTGTATATACGTTCGGGAATTGCGGCCAAGGGTTATTAATACGGTCACGTTCCAGCGGCGCTTGAGTATGGGTACCGAATTGCGTAATCGTACGGCAGCCGTGGCGCAGCGACGTCGCAACACAGTCAGAACCCGTGTCTCCGCCCCCGATTACGATTACATCTTTATTCTGCGCAGAAATATAGTTTCCATCCTCCAGGTTGGAGTCCAGATAACTTTTGATACTTCCATTCAGGAAATCCATTGCATAGTGCACCCCGTTCAGATCTGCACCTTCAATGTTGAACTCACGCGGTTTAGTTGCGCCGCCGCACAGAACAACAGCATCATATTCGTCAACAAGCTGCTGAGCCGGGATATCTTTTCCGATCTCTGTATTCGTAATAAACTGGATACCTTCGGCTTCCAGCAGATCTACACGGCGCTGCACCACTTTTTTATCCAGCTTCATCGTTGGAATTCCGTACATCAGCAATCCGCCGACGCGATCAGAGCGTTCATACACCGTTACCGTATGTCCTGCTTTGTTCAATTGAGCTGCTGCTGCAAGTCCCGCCGGACCTGAACCAACTACAGCTACACGTCTGCCTGTGCGTTTCTCCGGTGGCTGCGGAACTACCCAGCCTTCTTCGAATCCTTTTTCAATAATCGCTTCCTCAATCGTTTTGATCGTTACAGGCTGACCAATAAGCCCTACGGTACATGATCCTTCACAAGGCGCTGGACAGATGCGGCCTGTGAACTCCGGGAAGTTATTCGTTTTGTGAAGGCGCTCCAGCGCTTCCTTCCACAAACCGCGATAGACGAGATTATTCCATTCCGGAATCAGGTTATGAACCGGGCAGCCTGACGTACCACCAGTCATATCTATTCCTGTATGGCAATAAGGGGTACCGCAATCCATACATCGTGCACCTTGTGTTCTGAGCTCTTCCTCAGCCATATGTTTATGAAACTCTTCCCAATCCTTGATGCGCTCCGCCGGCTCTCGATCGGCAGGGAGCTGCCGCTTATATTCCATAAATCCAGTAGGTGTAGACATCTTACGTTTCCCCCATCCGTTCTTGTCTTAATCCCTTCATGCGCATGGCTCTATATGAAATGGATTACTCTTTTTACCTGAGTTTTTGTTTGTCTATTGTAACACAAAATCTACTCAAAGATATTTCAATTATAGTAGCATTTACGACGGTGAATATTAAATGGATTATCCGCATAATTATTTGTATTTTATACATCATATCGTTCACTATAACGTGTGGTCAATAGCTTAAATTTGGTCTTAAATCACAACATGCCGCCTGCTTCCAGACGAAAGATACGAATAAAAACCAAAATAACGTCACATAAATGTTAGATAAATTATCATTAAAACCAAAGTTTTTAGTAAAAATGCTGCCTATACCCGTAAAACAAGGTTAATTTAAAGCTTCACAACGTTGAATCCCGACAGCTTTTAGACTATTTGACCATTTCGCTTAGAATGATCCCCTCAATTTCATGCAGTATTATCCAAATCATGTGTTACATACATGTTATATGTATACCCCTGTTGCATTCCCATCTCATACGAACAAGAAAAGACATCGTTCACGAGTACACTCGCAAAGGATGTCCTTTCAATCTAATACAAATTACTATTTTCTGTCCAAATTTACTTTTTTCGCTCGTAGAATTCAAATGTGAAAGGATATATATTCTTCTCGTCCTGCTCACCTTCGATTTTCTTTTTCAGTTCCCATTCTGACCAATCCACTTCGGGAAAAAACGTATCTCCCTCGAACTGCTCATGAATTTTGGTTACGACGAGCCGATCTGCAAACGGCAAAAACTCCCGGTACACCTGAGAACCTCCAATTACGCAAAGCTCTTCACCCTGAGCTGCCTTCAGTCCTTCTTCGATCGTATGTACGATCTCCGCCTGTTCCGCTCTGTAGTTCAAGTCCCGGGTTACAACAATGTTACGACGCTGAGGAAGGGGCTTACCCCCAAACGACTCCCACGTATTACGCCCCATAATAATCGTTTTGTTTATCGTTTGCTGCTTGAAGAAAGCCATATCTTTTGGCAATCGCCAAGGAAGAGCGTTGTTATGTCCGATCACGCCATTCTCTCCCATGGCCCATACTAGTTCAATACTCAAAACCTGCACACCCCTTTCATTTGAATCCGTCACACCATCACTGCTTGATTCTCACCCTTCACGGATAATCGCTCTCGCACATAATGATTAAACTGCAATTGGAGCTTTGATCCCTGGATGGTGCTCATAATTTTCAAATTCAAAATCTTCGAACTTGTAATCAAAAATGGAATCAGGCTTACGTTTAATCACCAATTTAGGTAGAGCAAAAGGTTCCCGTTCCAGCTGTGTTTTCACCTGCTCCACATGATTGGAGTAGATGTGTACATCTCCACCAGACCAAATGAAGTCACCCACTTCCAGATCACACTGCTGTGCAATCATATGAGTCAGAAGCGCATAACTGGCAATGTTAAATGGCAAACCGAGGAACGTATCCACGGAACGCATCGTCAGCATACAGGATAATTTACCCTCAGCCACATAAAACTGAAACGCGAAATGACAAGGTGGTAATTTCATGTTGTTAATCTCCGCTACATTCCACGCACTCACCAAGTGACGACGGGAATCCGGATTATTTTTAATAGAATCAACAACAGCTGCGATCTGATCTATTTTTTCCCCGTTCGGCGCTTCCCATGTACGCCATTGTGAACCGTACACCGGTCCAAGATCACCGTTCTCATCCGCCCAGTCATCCCAGATCTTCACTCCGTTTTCTTTCAAATAGGCAATATTCGTATCACCGCTCAAAAACCAAAGCAATTCGTGAATGACCGATTTCAGGTGAATTCGTTTCGTCGTAACTAACGGAAATCCGTTGGACAAGTCATAGCGAAGCTGTCTGCCAAACACGGATTGTGTTCCTGTTCCGGTACGATCGCCTTTGTGCACGCCGTTATCCAATATATCTTGTAATAAATCGAGATAATTTTTCATTGTGGTATCTCCTCGCATCTCTATATATGTTGCACACTCATACCCGACTGGGCCGCAGACTTCTTGAGTCTGATCATTTTATTAGTTTACCATAAATACTGCTCATGATGGCAAGAGACTAGAAACCTGTTCAAACCTGAGGAGCGCCACAGCAATCTATCATCAAACCCCACTCTAACCCAATTAAAACATATCAAAAAAGAGACGAACAGCACTATTGCGCTATTCGCCTCTTTTGAAATTACATATAATGCCGGACGAATCCGATGCTTTGATGATCTTAGCGGGAGATGATGTGGATCGGGTGACCCATTACCAGTTCCGCTGCTTCCATCACGATTTCGCCCAATGTAGGGTGAGCGTGAATAGTCAGCGCCAGATCTTCCAATGTTGCGCCCATTTCGATCGCAAGACCAAGCTCAGCAATCAAGTTGGAAGCTTCCAGACCCACGATTTGGCAGCCCAGTACAAGACCGCTCTCTTCGTCAGCAACGATTTTCACGAAGCCTTCAGCATGGTTCAAAGATACAGCACGGCCGTTACCCGCATAAGGGAATTTACCTGCTTTTACTTTGTAACCTTTTTCTTTAGCTTCTTTCTCCGTATAACCTACGCTGGAGCACTCAGGATCTGTGAAGACAACAGCTGGCATACATTTGTAGTCTACTACAGATGGTTGTCCAGCAATTGCTTCTGCAGCCACTTTACCTTCATAAGAAGCTTTGTGTGCCAGAGCCAGACCAGATACGATATCACCGATTGCGAAGATGTGTGGAATGCTTGTGCGACCTTGGTGGTCAACTTTAACGAAACCACGCTCGTCAACGTCAACACCGATCATGTCCAAACCAAGTTCTCCGTCTGTATTAGGACGACGTCCTACAGTAACGAGCAGGTAATCTGCAGTTACTTCTTTGGACTCACCATTTACAGAATATTTAACAGTTACATCTTTATCCGTTTGCTCAGCGCTTTCCGCTTTTGCACCCGTTACGATTTCGATGCCTGTTTTCTTCATGTTTTTAGCTACAAGGCTGGTCATGTCTTTATCGAAACCTGGCAGTACTGTATCCAAACCTTCGATAATTGTTACTTTAGCACCGAATTTGGAGTACATTTGACCAAGCTCAGCGCCGATATAACCGCCACCGATTACGATCATGCTTTTTGGTACTTCAGGCAGGTTCAATGCTTCTGTGGAAGACAGAATGCGTCCGCCAAACGGGAAAGGTTTCAGTTCGATTGGACGGGAACCTGTTGCAATGATTGCATTTTTGAACTTGTAACGTGGTGATTCGTGATCGTTAAATACACGAGCTTCGTTTTCGTTGATGAACATGCACTCACCGTTGAAAACTTCAACTTTGTTGCCTTTGAGCAAACCAGCTACGCCGCCAGTCATTTTCTTAACAACGCCGTTTTTGAATTCTTGCGTTTTAGCAAAATCTACTTTTACGTTCTCAGCGGAGATACCGAAAGCATCGCCGTGAAGAGCAGACTCATATTGATGTGCAGCAGAGATCAGAGCTTTGGATGGGATACATCCGCGGTTCAAACATACGCCGCCCAGTTCGGATTTGTCTACGATCAATACGCTTTGGCCCAGTTGTGCAGCACGGATGGCAGCTACATAGCCGCCAGGTCCTGCACCAATTACTAATGTGTCGATATTGAGAGAAGCGTCGCCTACTACCATATCTTACACCTCCATAACAAGCAGCTCAGGGTTAGCAAGCAGCTGTTTAATGTAATTCATAAAGTTTTGTGCTGTTGCGCCATCGATGATACGGTGGTCGAAACTCAAGGACAATGCCATTACAGGTGCTGCAACAACTTCGCCGTTTTTGATAACCGCTTTTTCACTGATGCGTCCTGTACCCAGGATTGCAACTTCTGGGAAGTTGATGATCGGAGTGAAGAACATACCGCCAGCAGAACCGATGTTACTGATGGAGATCGTGCTTCCTTTCATTTCGTTCGCGCTCAGTTTACCATCGCGTCCACGAGCTGCCAGATCACGGATGGAATCAGCGATCATCCAGATGGATTTGCGATCAGCATCTTTGATTACAGGAACGATCAGGCCGTTGTCTGTATCTGTAGCGATACCGATGTTGTAGTATTTTTTGTACACAATTTCATTTGCTTCTTCATCAATCATTGCGTTTAACGCCGGGAATTGACGGGAAGCAGCAACCAATGCTTTAACGATGAATGGCAGGTAAGTAACTTTTGTGCCTTTTTTCTCTGCAATTGGTTTCATGCGAGTACGGAATGCAACCAATTCAGTTACGTCCACTTCGTCCATGATTGTAACGTGCGGTGCAGTGTAAGCTGATTTAACCATTGCATTGGAGATCGCTTTACGGATACCTTTGAATGGTACGCGCTCTTCTTCAAGGCGTTGATCAGCTGCTGCAGCTGCAGGTGCTGCGGATTTTTTCTCTTCTTGAGCCGGAGCTTCGGAAGATGCCGCTGCGGAAGAACCGCCACCATTTTTGAAGGATTCCACATCTTCTTTGGTTACTTTACCGTTGTTACCAGTGCCGTTAACCTGAGCGATGTCTACACCCTGCTCACGAGCAAACTTGCGAACGCTTGGCGTAGCCAAAACGTCTTTTGCAGGAACTGCAGGAACGCTGTTGCTGCCGCCTTCTTGAGCAGCATTGGAGCTTGAAGCTGCTGCAGAAGAACCGCTAGTGTCTGCTCCGCCTTGCGCTGCGTCTTTCTCTTGTGCACCTTGGTCTTCAGCAGGAGCGTCGTCTTGCTCAGGCAGTTCGCCTTCTGCATCGATAACTGCTACAACTTCACCAACGTGGCAGATTTGACCGTCTTTAGCGAAAACTTCAGTTACAGTTCCGTTTACCGGACAAGGAACTTCAACAACCGCTTTGTCGTTCTGTACTTCCATGATGATATCGTCGTCAGTTACTTTATCCCCAACTTTGATGTGCATCTTGATGATTTCGCCTTCGTGAAGGCCTTCGCCCAGTTCAGGGAATTTATATTCAAATTTAGCCAACTGAAAAACCTCCTTGATTATTTGCTCAATCCTGAAAACAACCCTTAGCTCCAAAAACTAACTGTTACTGCGAGTGCAAATAACTGTCAATCAAGGGGCTAATGGCTGTTTACAGTGCAGCGTGCGCTGCGATGTGAATCACCATACTGCGCCTTGCGGCATGTCAGATGATCGAATTAGAAGTTCATAACTTTGTTAACCGCAGCAACGATACGTGCCGGGTTAGGCAGCCATGTATCTTCGATTTGTGCAAAAGGATATACCGTATCCGGACCAGCTACACGCAGTACCGGTGCTTCCAAGTGCAGGATTGCTTTTTCATTGATTTGTGCAATGACTTCAGCAGCAACACCTGCGCTCTTTTGAGCTTCTTGTACAACAATTGCACGGTTTGTTTTCTTAACAGAAGCAACAACTGTATCGATATCGATCGGGCTGATCGTGCGAAGGTCGATAACTTCAACTTTAATACCTTGTTTTTCAAGCTCTTCTGCAGCTTTTACAGAAGTATGAACCATCATACCGTAAGTAATGATAGTAACATCAGAACCTTCACGAACAACGTTCGCTTTACCCAATTCAACAACATAATCTTCTTCAGGCACTTCTGCACGGAATGCGTGGTACAGGTTCAAGTGTTCCATGAAGAATACTGGATCGTTGTCGCGAATGGAAGCGATCATCAGACCTTTTGCATCGTAAGGGTTAGAAGGAACTACCACTTTAATACCCGGAGTTTGCGTGAGCAAACCTTCCAGAGAGTCTGTGTGCAGTTCTGCCGCTTTAACGCCGCCACCGAATGGTGTACGGAATACGATTGGAGAATTATACTTACCGCCAGAGCGGAAACGCATACGAGCAGCTTGAACGACCATTTGGTCAAGGGCTTCGAAGATAAAACCAACGAATTGAATCTCAGCTACCGGACGGAAGCCTTGAATACCCAAACCTACAGCCAAACCGCCGATTGCGGATTCAGCCAGCGGTGTATCAAATACACGCTCTTCGCCAAACTCTTTTTGCAAGCCTTCCGTTACACGGAAAACGCCGCCTACATTACCTACGTCTTCACCGAAAAGCAGAACGTTAGGATCACGTTTCAGCTCCACGCGAAGCGCATCACGAATTGCTTCTTTCATGTTCAATTGTGCCATTTGCTTCATTTCCTCCTTAAACATTGACAGTTCACATTTGAATTCATACATGTATACCGAGACACCAGATCAGGCGCCGGATGTTTATGCTTTATCGGAAAAAACTTATTGGAAATCAGCTTTTTGCTCTTCCAAGTGCTTAGGCGTTTGTTCGAACATGCTGTCGATCAAGCCTGAAATCGTCATTTTCTCGGTTTTTTCCGCTTTTTTGATCTCTTCGTTCACTTTAGCTTTTGCTTCTTCTTTCACACGCGCTGTATCTTCTTCAGTCCACAGACCTTTTTTCTCCAGATATTTAGCAAAACGTGCGATTGGATCTTTTACGCTCCACTCAGCCTCTTCTTCTTTCGTACGATACTTGGAAGCATCATCGGAAAGGGAGTGTGGACGGAAACGATAGGTTACTGCCTCAATCAACGTTGCGCCTTCTCCGTTACGTCCACGCTCAGCAGCTTCCTGAACGGCTTTGATAACAGCGAAGATGTCCATACCGTCAACTTTAACACCTTTAATACCTGCTGCTACCGCTTTGTGAGCGATGGACAGGGCTGCTGTTTGTTTAGCAAAAGGAGTAGTGATGGCATAGCCGTTGTTTTGTACGAAGAAGATTACAGGCAGTTTGTATACACCAGCGTAGTTCAGGCCTTCATAGAAGTCACCTTCGGAAGAACCGCCATCGCCTGTGTATGTGATAACCACTTGTTTTTGTTTCTTCAATTTGTAACCCATAGCAATACCCATTGCGTGCAGGATTTGTGCACCAATGATAATTTGCGGCATCAATACGTTAACGCCGTCTGGAATTTGTCCACCATGTTGGTGTCCACGGGAGTACAGGAATGCTTGATAAAGAGGAAGTCCGTGCCACACGAGTTGCGGAATGTCGCGATAGCCTGGAGCGATAAAATCTTCTTTTTCAAGTGCGAACTCACTACCTACCATTGTAGCTTCTTGACCAGATACTGGAGCATAGAAACCAAGACGACCTTGACGGCCGAGGTTTACTGCACGGTCATCCCAAGTACGGGTAAATACCATGCGATACATAATTTCTTTTAATTGATCGTCGGAAAGCTTAGGCATCATGTCTTTGTTAACAATTTCGCCGTCAGGAGACAGCACGGACAGAGCTTCTACATCCTCCGTGTATACTTCATAAGGAACCTTGCTCATTTTTTTCTTCACCTCAACAAAAAATTTGAATATCAAGTTCCGCTGTTATATTATTATTATACACCTGTTTCACTGCATACGTCAAAGAAATCCGTAATTTTTTTATGTTTACTCTCGGATTGTATGTATAACAGGGGTCTAATATTGGTATAACAGCATAATACATGATTGCGTGTTTGACCCATCCCCGCACGAGGTTAATCTTACCGTATCGGGCGGTCGAATGCAAAAATAACCCGGAAAGGTGACGTTTTATGACGGATTCCCGCTATTTGAAACGTACAATTGTTAAGGAAGAGATTGAAAGTCGTTATCTCGGCGAGAAACGAACCCTTCGCATTTATCTTCCTCCAGGCTATAACGAGCTGCTTAGTTACCCTGTCGTTTACTGTCAGGATGGAGAAGAATTTTTCAACTTTGGCCGAATCGCCACTACTGCTAACCGCATCATTCTGGATGAAGGAGCTGAACCTTTCATTATTGTAGGGGTTCAGGTGGATGTCTCGGTGCGAACTCAAGAGTACGCTCCCTTTGGCAGCCGATTTGAAGCCTACACAAAGTGCTTTGCAGAAGAGATTATTCCCTATGTGGAAGAAAAATATCCCGTAAGACGCTCTCCTCAGGAACGTGTTTTGGCCGGTGACTCGCTGGGCGGAAGTGTTTCACTCCATCTGGCCCTGATGTACCCGGAACTGTTTACCCGAGTCATCAGCATGTCTGGTGCGTTCTACTCTGCTTCTCAGGAAATCTACGCCGCTGCCCAAGATTTGTCCTGGCTGTCCATCTGGATGATCGTCGGTCTGCAGGAAACGGCCTTTGAAGCCGATACTGGAACGTATGATTTTGTACAGCTGAACCGGGATACCCGTGACTTGCTGGAGAAACGCGGTGCTCACGTCTCTTATCAGGAGAAAGACGGGAATCACCAGTGGGGCTTCTGGCAAAAGGAACTGCCGGATGCTTTGCTTTACTTTTTGCAGGAAAGATAGTCAAAAAGCATTTCAAAACATACAATATAATATATAAGTAAGAAGTATTGAACAAAGCGGCTGCCCAGCCGCTTTTTTGTTTACAGCTTCATATCCTATACCACATGTCCCATGTTAACGCTTACACTCGTGAGCTGAAAAAAAAGCAGGAGGTTCCGTTTCATACCATTCCTGCTTCTTTGCCAATCCACCAATGCAGGCTCAATGGATCAGGACAACGACTGCTCTTCTTCAATTCTGTTCAACAACACAGCACAACCTGCATTCACAAGCTCGTACACTTCTTCAAAATTCCCTGTGTAATACGGATCGGGCACTTCTCTCAACTTTTCGTTCGGAAGCAGGTCCATGAATTTGATAATCTCTGCCTCTTCACCGCCCGGCAGGCTTCGCACGTTTTCCGCATTGGAATTATCCATACATATAATGTAGTCAAATTGAGTAAAGTCTTCACTTACAAATTGCCTCGCGGTCATGTTGGCATACGAGATCTGATACTCGTCCAGCAGCTTCCGCGTACCTTCATGAGGAGGTTTGCCCACATGCCAGTTACCTGTACCAGCCGAATCAATCCGAATCTGTTCTCCAAGTCCCTTTTCCAGAACTTTGTGGCGCATAACGGCTTCTGCCATAGGTGATCTGCAGATGTTACCGAGACATACAAATACAACGTTAATCATGTGATATTATTCCCCCTTGCTTAATGTCCCCTGAATGGCGGTAGGTGCATGGTGCGGCATGAGTTTCTCCGGCTTTAAATTGACGTTTTCGCTTGGGGTCAGCGAACGGCGCGGAAGTTTCCATTTATAATGAACAGAACACATCCGGAAAAAGACGACTGTCGCAAAACAGATCAACAGGCCGATATTGGTTGTAAACCAGCCCATTCCAATCACAAATCCCGCAATCATTGCCCAGACTGCATAAATCTCGTCACGCAGAACGAGCGGTTTACGTCCGGCGAGAAGATCACGGATAATTCCTCCCCCAATGCCGGTAAGCACGGCTGCAACGATCACAGCACTAATTGGATGGCCCATATTGGCTGCATACAATCCGCCTTGAATTGCAAAAGCAGCTAGTCCAATCGCATCAAACAAAGCTTCTGTCCGTTTCCAGTGACCAATCCACTTCAGAGGTAATATAAAAGCAACGGCTACAGAGACTAACGCAAGCATGATTAGCGAACCTTGACTCCACAGCGTCGTTACAGGCACACCAATAAGTACGTTCCGAATCACCCCGCCTCCAAATGCTGTGACTAGGCCAAGCACCAGTACGCCCAAAATATCGTATTCCTCTTCCATGGCTACAAATGCACCGGACATTGCAAATGCAATCGTACCGATAATGCTGAATACTTCAAAAATGTGTAAGTCCAACCTGTTCAAACCTCACTTTTCAAGTCATCTCCATGTCGCTCTCCCCATTGTATCCGCGAGTATAGAAATTGTGCAACCACATTTTGTCGATTATACTGGTTTGGTATATTGTTTTAAAGGTTGGTTCTCCAAAAAGAAGTACATATAAACAATTAAATGTAATTCCCTCTATAAATAAGGAAGGATGAAACAAGATGGACTATAAACGTATTATCATCTTCACTGGAGGCGTGCTCGCCAAGGATTTCCTGCATGAAATTCTGCCAGATGACCTCATTATTGCGGCAGACCGTGGTGCCTTGTATTTAATCCAGAATGGGATCAAACCGCACATCGCTGTGGGGGACTTTGATTCTATTACAGAAGAAGAACGAGAGATCGTAAGCAGCAGCAGTGTCGAGTTCATTGCCTGTGATCCGATCCATAAAGACCTTACCGATACAGAAATGGCCTTTGAAACGGCCTTGGATCACGAACCTACGCATATTCTCATCTTTGGCGCCACGGGGACACGTATGGACCATACGCTTGCGAATGTTCATATTATGGTGCGGGCCATGCAGCATCACATCTCCTGCGCCCTACAGGACGAGCACAATTATATGACATTAACCACCTCCAGTGCTGTCGTTAGGCAGCGCGGTTATACCTATGTTTCACTGCTTCCATTAACGCATGAGGTGACAGGTATTTGTCTCGAAGGATTTATGTACCCTTTGGATCAAGCGACCATACGCATGGGGCAATCTTTGGGAATCAGCAATAAGCTGCTTGGGGAATCGGGTACAGTCACGATTGACAGTGGTTTGCTGCTTATTATCCAGAGCAAAGACTGAATATTTGATTGCTAAAAGCGATTCATTTCAATTTATTTAACGTGGATAAAGCTGCAGGCTGGAGTTCAATTATTACTTTTTTGTAACCTGATTTTCGAGCATATAAAATGCAGCAAACGAAGAAATCCCCTTGATTATCAAGGGGATTTTTGTTTTAAACACACTTTCCCATTCGTCAATAATTAATTTTTTGACATTTTTAATCGTATTTTAATAAACATGACCAAACGACTGGTCTATCAGGCTTTTTGCTTATGTATCCAATTTCTAGGTTGTTACAAACCTGTTATACTCGCTCTAGCAACTTAACGAAAACGAATTTTGGAGGTACTAACAACATGAAAACAAACTTCTTCATCCAAAAGGCCGTAACCGTCGGGTTGTGCGCTGTACTAGGTTTTGGAGCTGTATCAATGACTAATGCACCTGCTGCACATGCGGCATCTGTATCTACTGGACAACAAGTTGTAAACTATGGTAAAAAATTCACTGGAACTCCATATAAATTTGGTGCTTCAACAACAACTACCAGGTACTTTGACTGCTCTTCTTTTATGAAATACATTTTCAAAAAGTATGGTGTAGATCTTCCGCGCACTTCCGTTAAACAATCTAAAGAAGGTAAATTTGTCTCCAAAGCCAATCTTCGTGTTGGCGACATGGTCTTCTTCTCGAGCGGCAGCCGCTCCACCGGTTCAAACATTACACATGTTGGTGTGTATGCAGGAAACGGCAAAATACTTCACACGTACGGTTCCCCTGGCGTAACACTGTCTGATCTGAACTCAGGCACGTGGAAAAGAACATACATTACAGCTCGCCGCGTACTCTAATCTAACGTAAGATAAAATCCAACGGGCCGGATCAATTGATCCGGTCTTTTTAGTTTTACCCGGAATAAGCCCGCTCTCAAACTGGTGAATGATGGGACTGGTGGTCATAACCAATTGTTCTACATTAACCATGCAGCATATAGCCTATTCCCCGAACCGTATGGATCAGTTTCATCTCTCTTCCCTTATCCACTTTAACCCTTAGATGTTTAATATACACGTCCACGACGTTGGTATCCATCGCAAAATCGTATCCCCATACCTCGCGTAAAATATCACTTCGTGTACAGGCTTCGTTCAGATGCAGTGCCAGAAACTCCAGCAGCTCATACTCTTTAGGAGTCAGATTAAGATACTGCCCTGCACGGCTTACTCTTCGCGATCGCAAATTAATTCTAAGGTCTTGAACAACAATCATTTCCTCTCCGTCATGTGCTCCATTTGCAAACAGCCGAAGCAGACTGCGTATTCTGGCAAGCATAACCTTCCAGTGCACAGGCTCCTCCATCACGTCATTCGCACCAAAATCGAGCCAATCAATGACCCGCTGCGGAGAAGTCTCCGGGATGATAACCATGAGCGGTATGGGTAAGCTCTGATTCATCCATTCTTTCAACGCTTTTTTATCCGGCTCACTCCAGTGCACAGGCTCAGGTTCCCGGTCAACTAACAGGACTAAATGAGGACGAGTGGACCTCCGGTCCGTTTTTTGGCGTAATTCAGACCAGTCCAGCTCCTGTATTTCATAGCCCTCTTCCTTTATGAAGTCTTTGATCCGGCTCGCTAACTCCCCTGCCCCTATTAAACAAATGACTGTTTTCAACTATTATCACCCGGCCCGTCTGTATTCCGCCGCCGCTTGGCATGGATTGTACAGTTAGCATGCCATAAAAAGAAAAAGTCCATTCCCGCAGGAACAGACTTTGCCAGACATAATGTGATTAAATCAGAAGATCATGTGAGTCAGCCGAAATAGCGATGAACTAATGTTCGAGCTTCAGCCGTATCTTTTGTCCCATGAACAAGAACACGGCCATCCTGAAAAATAACCAACCGATGATGGCCGATCGTGAATGACACCAGAAAAGGATTGTTTTCCACTTTTCCTTCCCCCAGCTTCATCAAGCGCTCTGCTGTATGCAGCAGGTCCAGCTGCATGCGGCGGGCAGGTCTAATCTGGACGGTATCTCTGCCGCACAGCACATCTGTTTTCTCCAAATTGGATGCAGAAAGAAACGGATAAGCTGCGGATGGGCCGCATGAGGCACAATCGTGCTTTTTGGCTCCATCTACATTAATGCTTATGTACTCGTTCCTCCACACATCAAATGACAGCAGTTTACGTCTGAGGGCTGCTTCGTTACCGCTCAGCAGCTTCATCGCTTCCGCCGTTTGATTGGCCGTCACCATCTGTACCGCTTGTGGTATAATGCCCGATGTGTCACAAGTATCTCCACCCAGCGGCACTTCTCCCAAAAGACAGTTCAGACAGGGCGTATCACCGGGCAAGAATGTATACGTAATCCCATAACTGCCAACACATCCCCCGTAAATCCAAGGAATTTGATGTTTCTGTGCCATATCATTAATGAGCAGTCTTGTATCAAAATTATCGGTTGCATCCATAATCAAGTCGGTATGCTGAATGAGGTCTTCCAATTCATCCACCCGCACATCCATTACTTTAGCTTCAATGCGGACTGTTGAATTAATGGCGGATAAACGTTTGAGGGCTGCCATTGCTTTGGGCATACGGTCAATCGCATCCTGTTCAACATATAGCTGCTGCCGCTGCAGGTTGCTCCATTCCACATAGTCCCGATCCACAATCGTAATCTGACCAACACCGGAACGAACCAGTGTCTCTGCAATACCTGTTCCAAGCGCTCCGGCTCCAATAATTAAAACTTTGCTGTCACTCAGTCTAGCCTGACCTTCTCTGCCAAGCGGCGCATATCGTTCCTGTCTCGAATAACGATCTGCCTGCTCCGCGTGCTGTAACTGATCTGTCATGTATGAACCATTCCTTCCACCGGACTGCTTGCTGCAGCATAACGCTTCATAGGAATCATGCCTGCTTCGTAAGCCAGTCTACCTGCTTCAACCCCCAGCCGCATCGCTTTTGCCATTAAGACGGGATCATCTGATCCAGATACCGCAGTGTTAAGCAGCACACCATCTGCCCCAAGCTCCATGGCAAAGGCAGCATCCTTAGGTGAACGCAGACCTGCATCAACGATAACAGGCACAACCGCCTGCTCTATGATGATTTCCAGATTATACGGGTTAATAATGCCTCTACCCGCACCAATAGGAGAAGCCCCAGGCATGACTGCATGTACGCCCAGCAGCTGCAGCCGTTTAGCCAGGATAACGTCATCCGAAATATAAGGCAGTACGGTGAATCCCTTTTCCAGCAAAATACTGCAGGCCTTGTACGTTTCGATCGGATCTGGAAGTAACGTTATTCCGTCACCGATGACTTCGACTTTTATCATATCACAAAGTCCCGAAGCCCGCGCAAGCTCAGCAATTCTTACAGCTTCTTCTGCCGTTGATGCACCCGCAGTATTGGGCAGCAGTGTGTATTTGCTCAAATCTAACGTATCCAGAAAGTGTTTTTTCTCCGTTTCCTCCAAATTCAGACGACGTACGGCAAAGGTAAGCACCTCCGTACCCGAAGCTTCTACAGCCTGGCCTTGAATCTCCAGGTCTGAAAATTTCCCTGTTCCGAGCAGCAGTCTCGATTCAAACGAATATTTTCCGATAGTTAACATGTTCCACGCATCCCCTGTCTATAATGATTAACCGCCACCTACAAAGTGAACAATCTCAATGCGATCGCCTTCTCTTAACATTGTTATCTCATGATGATCCTTGGTCAAAATACTGCGATTTAACTCCACAACTACCGTTTTCACCTGCAGGTTGAACGATTGCAGTAATTTATCCACTCGATTTAGTTCATCGTCAATCTCCATCTTCTGACCGTTCACGATGATGTTCACAGCACAACACCCTTTCTGTTCAATCGCTCAGGCGATAATGCTTCAATTCCCATCTCTTCCGCACTTTTGCCTTCCAGCATATCCGCGATCCAGCGACCGGTTATCGCACTAAGTAAAATCCCATTCCGAAAATGTCCATATGCAGCGTACAAGCCGGGAACTTGTTCACATTGACCGATATACGGCAGCCCATCAGGTGTAGAAGGTCTCACTCCTGCCCATGCACGCAAAAATTCCGCTTCCTTGACTCCCGGAACCCAATAACCTGCCGCAGTGAGCAGCCGTTGAACGCTATGTGCAGACACACTGCGATCTGTTCGGCCAGGCAGACTGGTTGCACCGATCCATACTTCTCCGTTGGCTTTGGGAACAACGTAAACGTCTTCTGCATAGATTGTACGATCAGGTCTATATCCTGCTTGTTCTGCCGAAAATCGGATTGCGGCTATTTCTCCTTTCACCGGACACGATGGCAGAGCTACCCCTACCTGACTCATCAGCTGCTCTCCATGTAATCCAGCAGCCACAATCACATGTTTGCAGGTTATCTCTCGCTTGGCAGCTGCCACGCCCTGCACTCCATTGTTATTTACAACGAGACGAATGTCCTGCACACCTTCCCAAATCCGCGCTCCCATCATGTGAGCTGCCCTCGCATAAGCTCTGGTCAGCGACACAGGCAGCACTTCGCTCTCCAAAGGTCTGTAATAAGCTCCGTACACATCCCGGTTCAGCCATGCCGCTTCCCGCTGCACAGTGCTTCTGTCCCACCAAAGCTGATTCTTAACTGATGAATTATTTTGTTTATCTTTGCAGCGACTCAGCTCACTATAGGAACGAAAAGGTGTGATAAAACCGGTGTGCCTAAGACCTATCTCCATTCCTGTAAGAGCGTACAGCTGCTCTTTTTGGTGATGCAGCAGTTCTCTGCTGTCGCGCGCCGCCCGTGCAATAAGAGGATGGGCAAAATCCTCACTATCTGCTGCAAGCATACCAGCGGCTGCACCTGAACTCCCACTCGCAATCTCGGACTGTTCGAGAAGCAGTACTTCCCTGCCTCTGGATGCCAGTTCAAAAGCAATCGCACAGCCGATAATTCCCCCGCCAATAATAATGGTTTCTGCTTGGAAAGCTTCTGACGGTTCAGTTGATGGTTTACATATGGAGTCAAGCTCAGGGTTATCGTATTTACTCGATGAGGGGAAAGCCTCCTCAGATTGATTCATACTTTTCTGTTCCACGTTCTCATCTCCTTAACTTCGCAGCTGTACATCTCCTTGGCTGTCGACCATTCACATTCCGGCTTCCACAGCTTGTTTGAAAAGAGCGGCAGCATAGGCTGGGCTTTCATGTTTTAAAATACTTGAAATTACAGCGGCCCCCCTGGCTCCAGATGACCGGACAGCCTGAATATGGCTTGGCTGTATACCTCCGATCGCGATAACAGGCACGCGAACACTTGAACATACCTCTGCCAATACGGCCAATCCCCTTGGTGCTGTATCCGGTTTGCTCTGACTCGCGTACACATGGCCGAAAAAAAGGTAATCTGCTCCAAACTCTTCAGCGATTCTCGCCTCCTCGGCGGAATGCACGGATATGCCTAATCTCATTCGGACATCATGCTGATGCCAGGCTGCCATCTCCACTCCTGCCTTATGCAGCATCTCCCGACTCCAATGCACACCTTGATAAAAGGGGCTGGACTCCGACGGATTCGCACCATTTATTACAATGTGAGATGCTGGAATACCGGACGCTGCCATCTGCTTGGCCCAGTTGAACCGCTGCTGCAGCGTGAGATGCTTTTCCCGGATGTGAATATAATCCACCCAAGGCCATATTTCCTTGGCTGCCCGCAGCATGGCCGCTTGTTCCCCTTTATTTGTGGATACAGCATGCAGCTCAAAAGAGCAGTGATCTTGTTCACACCTCTGTCTAAAGCTCTCTTCCAACTTCTGCGGTTGGTATTTCTTCTGCTCGGCTAATTCCTTCATCTGCTCACGTAATCTCCCTGCTTCATTCTCGCATTTTACTGTACGCAGCTTTGTTCTCCCTCCTCACATCGCTTATACGGAAACCAAAAATATTAATAAAAAATCAAAAAAGCCGCTCCCGTAGGGGAGCGGCTGCGTATAAACAAAGATTCAGTTCAATAACGAAAATGCAGTTATACCTGTTAACAGTTAAAATACCCATTAACTATTAGCCCGGTATCGAAAGCCTGCATCACCTGCAGTGTAGAGATCCTGTTCATATTTTGGAGGATCACTTACTGTCGTTTTTGCTGAAACGCGCCACTTCCCTACGCTGGTATGATCCAGATCAGGTGCAAAGGGTCCGGAATCGCATTCTTCCATCTCAGCCGCTCGTGCGGCCCCCCTAGTGTTCATATGAAGTTGTAGCCTATATTACCACAGTCGAATTTTTTTGTCATCGTGCATTTTCGGACCACTCTTCTACATTCCACGTTTTGGTAACCCAGTCTTCGTAAAAATCCGGTTCGTGCGATACAAGCAAAACGGTTCCTTTATACTCTTTCAATGCACGCTGCAGCTCAGCTTTTGCGGTGACATCCAGATGGTTCGTCGGCTCATCAAACAAAACCCAGTTGCTTTCCCGCATCAGCAGTTTACACAATCGGACTTTAGCCTGCTCTCCTCCGCTCAGCATATTAAGAGGGCGAGTGATGTGCTCATTTTTGAGACCACAGCGTGCAAGATGCCCTCGCACTTCGTTCTGTGTCAGATGTGAAAATTCATTCCAAACATGATCGATCGGTGTAATATTTTCGGCACGCACTTCCTGTTCGAAATAGGCTGTCTCCAGATAATCTCCCAGAAATGTTTTGCCGCTGATTGGCGCAATCTTACCCAGAATGGTCTTGAGCAGTGTCGATTTACCAACGCCATTACAACCAACGATAGCAATCTTTTCTCCACGTTCTATCGTCATTGTCATTTTCGGCAGCAGCGGGTATGTGTAACCAATTTCAAAATCAATACCTTCAAAAACGGTTTTACTGCTCGCCCGGGCATCCTTGAATTTGAATGTTGGTTTTGCCGCTTCATCCGGACGATCAATCCGGTCAATCTTACCAAGTTGTTTCTCCCGGCTCTTCGCCCGTCCTGAGGTCGAAGCTCTGGCCTTGTTCCGCTGAATGAAATCTTCCTGCTTTTTGATATACTCCTGCTGCTTCTCATAAGCATCAATGTGCTGTGCTTTTTGCATATCCGCCATTTCCAGGAACTTCTCATAATTGGCAGCGTAACGCGTCAATTTGGCAAACTCCAGATGGTAGATGACATTCACAACTTCATTCATAAACTCCGTATCATGGGAGATCAGCAAAAATGCATGCGGATAGTCTCTCAAATATCGTGTCAGCCATTCAATATGCTCTACATCCAGATAGTTTGTCGGCTCATCCAACAACAACGCAGTAGGCTTCTCCAGTAATAGCTTGGCAAGAAGTACCTTCGTACGCTGTCCGCCGCTAAGTGCAGCAACATCACGATCCAGCCCAATGGCATTCAATCCCAGACCATTAGCCATTTCTTCCACTTTGACATCAATCAAATAAAAATCGCCCTGTTCCAGCTGTTCCTGGATCTCGCCCATTTCTTCAAGCAGCTGCTCCAGCTTGTCCGCGTCTGCATCGGCCATCTGGTCGGTGATGGCCATCATTTCCTTTTCCAATTCCAGCAGCGGCAGAAATGCATCTTTAAGAACATCTCGAATCGTCCTACCTGGTGTTAACTTGGTGTGTTGATCCAGATATCCATAACGAACTTTCGGCGTCCACTCTACTTTACCGCTGTCTTTAAGAAGTTTTCCTGTAAGGATATTCATTAATGTTGATTTCCCGGCGCCATTAGCTCCGACTAGACCTACACGCTCTCCGGCAAGCAGACGAAAAGAAACATTTTTAAATAACGTTCGGTCTCCAAAGTTGTGACTGACGTTCTCTACTGACAATAAACTCATAAGATGAGGCTGCTCCTATCTATTTACATTACTTTAGTTCACGTTTCAAACCCCTATTCTAGCACAGATTCTGTGTTTTCTGAAAGTAATGAAAAATGGGCAGAGCAGTTATACTCAAAATACCCTCTCGCTGCTGCCTGCTTTGCAGTCGTAAATACCTCCTCCGCACGAAAACCGGGATTACATGTCGCAGGATAATGATATTTAATGCCTGTTGCGGAATCCATTCCGCCAACAACTGCTGTTCTTTTAACCAGTCTTCCTCCGCCAATTGCATAATTGTTAATTTTTTGATCTCCAGCAGCAATACCTTGGATAAAAGCCATCAAGCCAGTATCATTGATCGAATTGTACCAATCTTCCTGTGAGATCAAGGGCATCGTGAACAGATAAGATATCCCATTTTTCCTGGCGAATTCATTATGACGATTGATGACGTCTGCCAGATCATCCTGAACACGAGTCACGATCCGGCTGCGCCGCACCTGTTCAAAGACCGCTGCGTCTTGAAGGACTGTAATTGTTGAGTCTGCAGCCAGTTCCTGCTGAAATCCTTCGATCCATTTTCCCATACCGGCATCATAAGCATAAATATAACCGTCCAGTGTAAAATTAATGCTGTTTCCGTCCGAATCTGAGTATGTATAAGGTTTTTTAGCGCTCCACACATGTCTGAAAGACCTTTCTGTCTCCCCGGTCATTGCGGTCTCTTTGGCATACATATAATAACCGTCATAATCGAGTATCACGATTGCCGGAATGTAGTCAAACATATGCTGAACAGCAGGCGGATCATTCTGTATGCCCATGTTCAAAGCCATCGTTTGGGTAAATGCAGACAGCGCCAGTTCCTTATCCGCCCTAACAAATTTGATGGATTCGTACCCTGCCTCGGCATGTTGTTTCTCGTTCTGATGCATAACTGCGCCTGCATCCATCACTGCGGTTTGAAGTGCTTTTTGGTAACGATAAGCAAGCTCACTCGCTTTCTGAACATCATGGGTACGGAGTGTGAATATATAAAAGAGCGGAAAAAAAATCAATACAAATACGATGGAAAGTTCAGTAATCTTCATTCAGCACCATGCCCCCATGTGTGGCAAAAACCGCAGAAGCTTGCGCTGTACCTAATGACCACTCTCGTAAAAGCATAGCTGGTGTGCGATTGGTGCTTTTGAGACTCACAGTGAAGTAATCACCCACGTTTAGCATATATCGGCGCTCCGGATCTTCTATGGACAATGTTCCAGACGGCGGAAAGAGGCGATCCCTGATTTGAGACAAGTAATATCCATCATGAACAACCTCATAGGTTCCCGTAAAGCTGGTTTGATTCATCGGGTCCGTATATTGAGGTACGTATTTTTTATGCAAATGTTCCATTGAGAGATCATAGTTGTTACCCGTTCGGGCTAACCGCTCTTCAAACTCCATCAGCATTCGTGGTGAGATATAACCTTTAGTTCGCACAGCATCGACCAACCGTGTGACATTCTGAGCTGCAGTCATACGTGCAATATCATCCTGACGTTCTGCAGTTTCGGCCGCAGGATATACATAAAGCAGAAGAACGGCAAGCAATACCGCCAACAATTTGGATGCCGCATTGATCACGGTCAACCTCCCTCCTTCCAAAATGAAAGCTTTAATAATTCTCCTGATACATTCCGGCTGTATTCAGCTCTATAGTACGCATCCAGCTCAACCGGAATCATGACTGATGGATTTACAAGCGGATCGACCACGTACACATAACCATTTATCTCAACCTGAACTTCTGTTCCCGTCATCTGCCGCACAGTATGAAGCACTTCAGCTCCGGTATATGTGTCCAGTCTGCTCATACGCAGTGTCGTATGAACTCTTCCCTCCATAGCTGTATTTGCGTTCATCCTCTCGTTCAAAGCGTCTGTTAGAATACGAAGATTGCGCTGTCCGTACAAGCAGGCTGTCACCAAAAAGACAACCGCCGTACAGAGCAGCATCAGATGCTGCGTGTTTCGGGTCATGTTGGACCATCTCCAGTCAAGATTGCTGGAAGATCAGACCTCTAACCACATTGGATCGGTCTTTGACGATGACAGCTTTGAATTTACCACTAGGATTAACATATTGATTGTCCTTTTCACTCATCGTCTGATTAATACTTCCTACCTTGTCATCAGGTGCAATGACAGAACCATAGTCCGCATTGTTTAGATCTTGAGAAATGTTGAGCTGATTGCCGTACCATTGACCATCTTTGTTTTTCCCTGTAATAACCTGAATGCCAAACTGATCCTTGTCCGCATACTTACGCAGAGCATTGGTCACCTGTGATCCGCTAATTGTTGTTCCGTCATACACTGTAAATGCAGCCTGTGAAAGCTCTGTCTGAATATCTGCAAAGTTATTTTGTGCCGTTTTGGTAGCCTCCTGAGCGGAAATAAACAGCAAGACGACGATCGTGATCAAAGCAATGGTCAGAAAAATTCCCGCAGCTACCTTCAAAGCACTTGAAGCATTATTCATAATAAACACCCTCCTAAAGTTATATCCTCAATTATTATTGAGACTTTACACGATAATGTAATATGACCTACAGCCTTTGAATTTGTTCATAGTACGTGTTCATCTGCACAAAACTCATGCCAACGAGAGGAATGACCAGGTAGAGAAAGATTAGAGCATACATAGGAGTAAAACCGATTGTCCTGCCCCAACCTGCCTTGATATCAATGATTTTGCTGTATTCCTGTTTGCGCTGTTCAAAATAGAAGGACATCATGCTTTCCAGATCGTCAAAAGCTTCACGAATGGATATTTTCCCCAGAGCAAGCCGTAATTTATCAATTAAACGTTGAAATTCAGGCAAGCCGACTTCTTCCTTTAATTGTTCAAGTGCATCCTCGGGTCCATGTTCGAAATGCAGCAGACACTTCTGCAGCGGCCTTTTGAAAATGACCGCAAATCGATTGAGCCATTCCACAATCTCTTCAACAGACATCCGATCCATCTCTCTCAAAATGGAAATCACGGTCTGAAATTGATAGATTTCATGACGCATGTCCAACCTTCGCATTTTACGCTGAAACAGCATGAGCCAAATCGGAACATAGTATCCTCCTACGCCAATCGCTATGGCCAGAACAACTCCCCACCAGCGTAAATACTGGTTGTTATACGCCTCGATCTTCTCTGTAATGCGTTTTATCGCCGCCGCCTGTGTATCCTGGTCCAGCTGTACTGGTGCAAGCTGCGTCAATGCATTGGAGACATCTTTATAAGAAGTTCCGGCCTTCATGCGAACATGCTCCATGACCAATGCGTCAAGCGCAGTCATATCTTCGGCTGCCTTCAGATCTGCCTCAGACATCGTTCCAAACATGCGGTCATCCCTGATTGGATCATGCAGAATATGATTACGTTCAACCTGATGAAGCAGCAGAAAAAAGCCCGTAGTCAGAACCGTGCAGCTTATAAATAACAACAATCGTCGAACAGCCAGCCATTCGTACTTTAACTCGGTACTGCTCTCTCTCATTAATCTGATTGTCTGATGATATTGAACGCTCCCTGGTTTGGGAGCAAACAGCACAGCTATTTTTCGTAAAAAGAGCTGTTTATACAGGAATCGATCCAGTCTGGATTGTTTATATCCGGAGCGATAGCGGGTTTCTTCGTAGGACTGAAGACGCTGCAGCAGCAGATAGGCGGCTATGATGATAACATAGATGGATATTTTGGTAACGAAGCCAAGTTTACTGCGGTAAAACTCATCCATTGTAGGAAAGCTGACTTTTGCCCAGCGCTCAATCGGCCCCGTAAAAAGTACTGGAGCAAGAGCAATTACATTCAGACCCTGCAGCAGATAATCAAGCCGCTCACGCCTCAATATCTCCAGATGAATTTCCTGTGTAAGATTACCTAATCCTTGAAGATAAATGGAACCCTGTTTCTTGTCCTTGTCTCCAAACTCCATGACCATATAAGAAATACCGGCAAAACCTTTTAGGAAACGATTTGGCGCCACTTCATAATACCTCTCAAGTGCTTCATTGGGATCAGGGGAGGTCAGCGCTTCATAGATCAGTCTTACCTGCTCGGCAGCTTCACCTGACGCTGCCTCGGATACTTCGTACAGCGCTTCCTCAACCATTCCATGCTGATGATACCGATGTCTCACATCTGCAAACAGATCGAGCATTTGCACCAGCAGCTTTTTTTCCAGACGACTAAGGCACATATCCACCACAAGGCTGTTCAGCACAACAGCACAGAGAATGGACAGTACAATAAACGAGGTGCCGGGCTGCAGCCAAAACAGTACTGCACTGACTGCCCCATACCCGCCGACAATAATCAGAACAACAGTCATCGTTAGTTTTCGCAGGGTAGGTTCATCTCTGGCATAGCGATACGAGATTCTTTTTTTTACCTGCATGATATACGTTGAGAGCAGCGGTATCTTCATGCCAAGCTGATATGCCTGCAGCAGGAGACTTCCCCAGTCCCGATACCTCCTGCCGTATATGCTGATCACATTTGCGGCAGCATATGCCGCCGCCGTCTCTTTTCGTCTTATTAATTGCAGCATCATTAGTGTAATGAGTAGACCAGATGCACAGATGCCTATAACAAGAAGCAGAAGCCATTTAATACTCATAACTCTCACCCCAATGCTGCCCGATAAACTGCCCAAATCTTTCAGCATCCTGAACCGTCATCTGTTCCTTCATATCTGTTATACACGAGAGGGAGATCGGCGCAGACGCCACATATTTACCCTGCTGATACTCCACCACATTCCGAAATGCGAAACCGGCCTCTTCCTCCGGCACCTCAGTATTATTGAAACGGGGAATACATTCGGTGATCCGCTCGATAAACCTGCGGCCCTCTGCATCTTTCTTCATATGGACATCAAAGTTAATAACGCTGACAACCTGCTCTTCCGCAATATGTTCATGCTGAAATATACCTGTTTTGAGCAGTGAATTCCGGAGTGAAAACACCAGATCACGGAATGTTTTAGCATGGTGAGTAAACAGGGTGAATAAGCTTGCCACCTGTGACATCTGAATCATCCAGGCAGCTACCTCATCGCTCGCAATCTCACCAAGTATGTTTACCGTACCGTCTGTTTTTTTCTGCAGATCGAGCCCCTGCTGCCCAGATATATGTTCTGTTTCGCGAAAGCTGAGAATGTTGCGGCGGCTGTAGATTTTTCTTAACTGCAGCTCAAACGCCATTTCCTGTACACGAAGGGTATATGAAGCATAGATATGTTTGACCATAGCCATGAGAAGCGTAGTTTTACCAGACCCCTGGGCTCCCGTTACGGCAGTAATTCGGCTCCCTTTCATCAAAAATTGCAGCATCTCAATTGGTAATTCTGCGTTGTTACCCGTAATCAGCTGTTCCAATGAAGCATTAGGGATATCAAATTTCCGAACAAAGAAAGCCCATGATTCGGCAAAAGGAGGACGCACAACAACGACTCGTGAGCCATCCTTCATTTCGTTGACTTTGTAGCCGCTCGCCTCCGACAACTGCCCCGGATAATTGTATTTATAGATGTTCTGACATACTCGCTTTAACTCTCGAATGCTGCCGAAACTCAAGAACGGAAGATGAATAGATTTTCCTTTATAAAAAATCCACACACTCTCCATGCCGCTGAGCGGTTCCTCGTAAGGCTCATCCTCAAAAGCGTGCTCCAGTAGATCATTCCATGAAACAGGAATATGACTGCCCATATGCGGGAGGGATTCAAGGATACCGCTTACCCCACCACTGACACCATCGATCCGTTGATCCCTGATCTCATCCACAACCGAGAACCCCTTGTAATGCTGATAGACACGCTGCACGATAATTTCTACCTTTTCTCTGAAGCCCAATTCCCGGTATTCACAATCAAAAACATACTGGACATCCTGTTCGGAAATATAATAGCTTCCGCCATCCTGCGCGGCCTCATCCAGTCTGAGTTTACCTAAATCATAAGTGTCAATCATCATAGACAATGCGTCTGCCCCAAATTGTTGACGATATAAATAAAAAATGATCTCGAAGCGGTCCTGTACCGTCAACCGTTCGGGTTCGGCGAACATTATGACTTCGTCCACATTAGCTTTGTTCAAGCCAATACTTCGTGTCAGCAGGTCACCAATCAGATTTTTGACGTACGTTTTGTCACTGAGGCTGCCGGATACGCATCCTTTCAACGCTTTTCTCATCTCAGCACGCTGATTAATCCTTCGGCGATACTCTTCCTCATGTAAACCTGCATCAGCAAGCTGGCTGTGGCTTATTTCATGCAGTGAAACTTTTACCCGATGAATTAATGCTTCAATTGTAAAAGACTCCTGCTGAGGTATGAGGTTCTTTCTCTCCCGAATGAAAGCTCGGTATTTAAACCAGACATAACACATGCCTGCCATTAAAATAATCACTATCCCCAATGTATTCCATATCATTAAAAATTCAGGCGCCCCTTTCCAGCCTTTTCAACACAGTGCTTAATCCCGCACCTTCCATCACCAGACGGGCGAGTTCACTCATGCCAGCGGCAAAACTCCCTTTACGAACATCTTTTTTCTCACTCATATTTTGAAGCTGCAGGTATCTCGCCGCATCTCTGCGGTTCATCGCATCCAGATAAGCCGATGCATAGGGTATAGCCGACAAACTGCCCTTATACCTAAAACCACGTCTAATGTTTGAAAGTGAGGCACGAGAATGAGAATCATACTTATTGATAAGCACATGAAGCCTTTTCTCACTCAACTGCTCAGGCAGTATCTCTTCAAAAAATTGCTCCAGATTCCTCATATTCTGATTCAATACAACGACAACATGATCCGTCTGCTTCACCATAAACTGTGAATCAGCACCTGTATGCTCCGCATCCAAAAGAACCAAATCATAACTTTGGTTCGCAATATCCAGCAGTTTTTTTAACAGTTCCCCTCTATCAGTTATAAAGCGTTCGTTCCTGTTATTACTCCCTGTCAACAGATCAAGTCGGTCCTGCAGCAGCGGCTTGGTGTAATCACTTAAATTGTGTTTGTTAAGACTGCCGCTAACATACAAGCGTTCGACCGCGTCCCAGCCATTTTCTTCGAAAGAAAACATAAGTTGAGCTGAAACCTTCTCGTCCTGAACTATGCCTGTTTCTACACCAGAATTTGTATGACCTGTATTAACTAACAGCGTTCTGGTTCTATACTGCATCGCTATCGTATAAGCACCGATCAAGGCGCTTGAAGAACAGCCCGTTTCCGCAAAAGGGCTCCAAAATGTAATCGTGCTCATGCCCTCATCCTCTCTGCTTTTTTGATCGCGCGGCGGCTTTGGACACGTTCCCAACCGGTCAGCTGCTCCACAACACGACATAATGATTTTTTGTAGTTTCTTGACAATGGGCCCAGCTGTACACAGCGATGATGTTCATTCTCAAGCTTGGCAGCCGCACTGAGTTCATCCCATGGGAGGATCATCGGCTCCCCCGTCCAATGAAAAGGGCTTCCTTCCAGATAGGCCCACAAATAGTGCGCTTCAAGTCTGCAATCGACGCTGTTGATCAGCATTCGCTGGAAAGCAAGATCCTTAGGCAGCTCCTGCTCCGCTGTTAACTGTTCGAGCCATCCTCTCCCCCGTTCCAGATTGTAACGTTCATAATCACTCACCCACACACGAACATCTGCGGTTAGCCATAGATTTCGCGAAGCAAAGTGTGAAGTCTCCATGTCATATATCACATAATCGTAACTGTCCAAACGCTCACCATTTACGTGCAGATGATGTTCTACCGCCATTGAAGTAACAAAGTGACAGGCAACGTCAAACCCCTCAAATTCCACAACCCGCAAAGACTGCTGATGATCCCCGACACTGTATCCATATTTTTGCTGCAGTGTACCATCCACGAGCAGAACCCGCTTACCTGTTGAAGCAAGTATTTTACACAAGTACAGCATCAGATCATTTTTTTCACACAAACCAGCAAAAATCCATACATGCACAGCTCACCGCTCCTATCCTCAAGTTTACGTTGTTATAGGCATTTCATTATTTACAGGCTCTATTTTTCCGCATTCCCTGCTTTTGTGTTAAATTAAATCATTCATTCCCGTTCAGTACCTGCTGCTGCTCATTTAAGGTTGAAGATTCAATGGAGTTTGATGCTTCTCCAGCATGTCCCCCTTCGGTACTGCCTGATCCATCCCTCCAGATCGTACCGTTTGACAGGGAGGAATCTTGTGCCGCTAGTCTTTTGTTATACGTAATCGAGGATTCTGCTGCATCCTGCTCAACCCCTCTGGATGGTGCTGATACCGACGCAGCTAACGAACTTTCTAGCGAGCTTCGAACTTGTCGAGATAATTCCTGTTCGGCATGGCGCACAATGTTGGGATCACTCTCCAGCAGTTTTAACACCTCGGAATTGGCTGGATATGTTGGAATTGCCGCTGTCTGAAATTGTGGTTCTACATACGTTAAAGCGTAAATTGAAGCTTTATGTAAATAGGCATCTACAATTGCGCTGGACAGCGACAAAATCTCTTCTTCTGTCATCGTAATCCACAATGTCGCTGCGTTTAAACGTTCCACTTTTTTCTTGGATAAAAGAACATAGTCCTGACCTGTCGGAAACTGAATTCGAACATCAATCCTGTCTCCTTTCGCAAGTGAGGAAGGCAGCAGTACCACCTGCAGTTCACGATTTCTTAGATCGGGCGGAGCAGGCATGTCCTCATATACCATCTCGGTTGTAATGGCCGTTCCTTTTTTAAGTTCAATTTTCGCCGCTTGACCTTCCATTTTCTTGGTGCTGGACCACAGATTACGCGGTGCCTGCGCATCAGGTATCGCAATCAGCTTCAGATCCTCGGGAAGGATTGATTCACCTGCTTCAATATCCCTGATCGTAACCCATCCCTGAGCGCCGGAATTCCACTGCTGCAGCAGCGACGCTTCTTTCTCCTCATATGCTGACAAATAAGTGTCCTCCATGGCTGACCTGGCATCCGCTGCCGTTTGGAGCTGATAAATCACGTATCCACCAAAGATCAGTCCCATGGCTCCGGCTCCAATCAATCCCGAATAAATGAGTTGACGACTTTGTTTTCTTAATCTGGACAAAAGAGGCTCTCCTTTCGTTATCTCCTCTAATCATGTACTTTTCTTCGCGAAAAAAATGAACGCTTTCTAGGCTGTGCTGCCATTAGGTGCCCCAGAATTTGCGAGAACATCTTATCCATATGCGGGTCCTTGTCAAATGGATCAAGCTGGAGCGGCAGTCCGTATACACTCGGTGTACTCAATGTTCTGCGTATACGTTCCACGGCATCTGTCGGGGCAAGTGGAATACAGTATATCCATTTCTCCCGGGGGTAGCGATAATGCGAGCGTACAAAAGCAGTAATCTCCACTTGTCTCCACTCTGCTCCTGAACCGATGACGATGGGCAGATCGGCACGTAAAAACTCTTCTAATCGGCTCTGATCCTGTCCGCTCCCAAGATCCATTACGATGAACTGATAACTGCCGCCCAGAAGTGATAAAATATCGGCACGGCCCGACTGCTTCCAATAATGCACGCCATCTACTGCAAACTGTCTGCCTGAATAGACTGGTTTCCCTCCTTGAACCGCCTGCTGAATACGTGCAAATGACTGAGAACGAGGCGACATCTCGATGACCGCAACCTTGAAGTTTTGCCTTTCCAGATAGTGGCTGATCGCGATCGCTGTATGGGTAACACCGGCCCCCGCTGAGGCCCCGGTAAGTGCAATCACCCGGGTCCCTCCACCAAGCCTCAACTGTGGATCTGAATGAGATGTATGTTCCGCCCTTCCCGGTATGCGAAGCAATTCCTTTCTCACCTCATCTGCTTTTTGAAACCGTTCATCTGCTTCATGCCTCAACAACCTTCTCGCAACAGGAAGGTAAGTTCGCGGGATATCCTTTCGTATAAAGCTCTCCACACCTTGAATCCATTCCGTATAAGCTCCACTCGTCATCAGATATAACATCAGTGCACCAAGACCATATAAGTCCGAACGGGCATCTGTTTGTCCCGAACCATACTGCTCTGGTGCAGCAAATCCGGCAGTCCCAAGCTTTACGGTGTCTTCAGCACCCTGCGTCTTGTAACTGCGAGCAATGCCAAAATCAATTAAACGTACTTCATGCTCGGGTGTAACCATAATGTTGGCTGGCTTCAAATCCCTGTAGATCACAGGAGGGTCCAGGTTATGCAGGTAGCTCAGCACATCCAGCAGTTGAAGTACAAAGTCCATCAGCTGCTGGATTGGAATTCTCCCCCTGCACTGTTTGAAGTAATCGCCTAGGGTTAAACCTTCAATATATTCCATGACCAGATACGTATAACCGGCTTCATCAGGAGCAAAAAAGTCAACAATCTGTGGAAGCCTCGGATGGCGCAGTGAGGTTAGCAGAGCCGCTTCTCTCTCTACACTGCCTTCGTAGGGCATCTGCGTGATACTTTCTTTCACCGCCCATATTTTACCCGGAAGCTTCAGATCCTCTGCCTCATACACATGGCTCATTCCACCGGAACCAAGTACAGATAGGATGCGGTATCTTCCTCCCAGCAGGCTTCCGCGTTCCAGCCTGGCCGGATGTCTCATAAGAGTGCCTCCTTCCACACAGCACAAAAAAGGGAAAGCTTCACCGAAGCTGAACCAACCGGATCATTCGGTTCTGTCCACTTCGGGATGCTTTCCCTCAAATTTTGTAATGTTATGGTTAATATTGGTACCATTATAGTATACCAAAGCATATGTTGTAAAGCTGAAATTCGTTATGATGTATCTCTTAATATTTAATCATATAAAGTGTAATCTCTTCGCGATTATGGAACAGCTGCTTCGAACGCTGAATCTGCATCCGTGAACGCTCAAACGTATCAATCACGTCTTTAATGAGCGCGAGCGGTTTCTTATGAAGCAATTTTACGGTAACAATCGCCGTTCCACCGGATTGAAGGCTGTACAGAAGATCAGATATCAACCTGCTCATCAGCTTCGGACTCCAGCTCATATCACATACAAGCAGATCGAATTCGCCTTCGCGGAAGCGGACGTCACCTGCATTTTTTTTCAAAAAGGTCAGTTGGGGTGAAGCGAGCAGAGATGCATCCATCTTCGCCGGGTCTACTGCGGTTACCTCAAGCCCACGCTCAAGCAAAAATGATGTCCATCCCCCTGGTGCTGCCCCAATATCCAGAGCCTTGTGAAAAGATCTGAAATCAATGCCAAAGGTCTGTTCCGCTTCGAGCAGTTTGAATTTGGCTCGTGAAATCTGTCCCTCTTCTCTCTGAAAACGAACAGCTCCACCGCTCCAGTCGGACAGATTCTGTTCGGGTTTGGACACTCCGGCATATAACATATCATCGGCGGCAAATACCGAAATGACAAAGTCCGCACCCCGGATAACCCACTCACATCCGAGATCGTCCAGCTTTTCTGTCAGCGTTTGCTTCAATGAAGCCGCGTTTTCACGCCAGAAAGAACCTTCCGTTTTGCGAGTTTGCAAGACCACCTTCGCACCAGACAATGCCTTTTGGTTCAGAATAAATGCAATCAGTTTCTCCAGAGACTGCTCTGCATCTTCCGTGTTCTCTTGGAATTGAACAGGTTGAATATGACGTAGAAACGTTGGAGACTCCTGCAGCAGCCTAGCCGAAACTTCTTCCTCTGCAGCCGGCAAACCGGCAAGCAGAACTTCTCCTGGAATCAGCACGGTGCTCTTAACTGCTCCAAAGGTACGGCGCAGTTCCTCCTGCGCATAAGGCGCAAAGCCATGATTGGCGGTGCATATAAAACGGGAGAAGTCTGCTTCTCCCCAAGACGATTGTGTACTCAACTTGTGTTACCCTCCAGAACGTACGCGTATCCATGGCCGATCTTCATACCACTGAATATCTACCGGAATATCATACGTATGCTTAATTGTATCTGCTGTTAATATGTCATGTTTCGGTCCCGCGGCGGCAATACGTCCATCACGGATCAATGCGACATGAGTAAACAACGGCACGATCTCTTCCACATGATGAGTGACGTACACCACCGTCATATTTCGCTGACGCAGACGATCTATTTCGATCAACATCTTCTCGCGTTCATACAGATCAAGGCCGGCACAAGGCTCGTCCATAATAAGCAGCTTTGGTTCAGCCATCAGCGAACGTGCCAACATGACTTTTTTGCGTTCTCCCTGGGATAACGTCCCCAGCGGTTGATCTGCCAGTTTCGAAAACCCCATCTCGTCCAGCAGCTGCATCACCTTTGTTTTTACTTCATCCGGAATAGTCTGATAGAAACGCAAAAAAGCATACGCTCCCGTAGCGACAACCTCCCATACCGGATCGCGTAATGTCAGCTTTTCAATCAATGTTTGACTGATATAACCGATCTCTTTGCGAACTTCCCGAACATCGCATTGTCCATACACATTACCGAGTACTTCAATGCGCCCTTCAGTTGGAAACAGATAACCATTCATCATTTCCAGCAGCGTTGTTTTACCCGATCCGTTCCTGCCCAGAATAACCCAGTGTTCACCAGCTTCGATGCGTAAATGAACATCTTTCAGAATTTGATTCTCATCACGGCGAAGCGAAATTTGCTCCATCATAACAACACTCATTCCAACACCGCCTTCCGAATTTCATGAAGCAGGTGCTCGACCGAATTCATTCGATACACCATCCTGGGCACGTCCTGCTCTCCATCAAACAGCATTAAAGCCGGCACACTTGAAATCTGAAACTGCTGTACCAACTCAGGAATGTCATGTATGTTCATATCAACCAACGTATTTTCCGGCAGCAGGTGCTCAGCAACTTCCAGCATACGGCGGGCTGCTGCACATGTTCCGCATAACGGCGTATAGATAAATACAGCATGAGGTACACCTTCCCATACACCGCGCATTAACATTTTAGACGTAATCGGCTTCATGACTTCTCAGCCTCCGCAGCGATCCGAAGCATGACTTCACCTGTCATCGGGCCGTTATGAATAACGACAGATTCAGGTTTACTGCTGTACAGTATCTCGTACATCTGCCGTTTTCCATACATACTCGACGTATGTAAATAGATTTCACGTGGATAAAGCTCTTCCCTTACAATCGCTGCGGCAACCTCACCGCCGTTCATCGAATCCGGTCCCAGCTCATAGTCCAGTGACAGAATGTCTACTTGGCCCTCTCTTAATAACATAAGACATTCCTCTGCATTGACAGCCAGTACAAACCCTTTTGGACAAGAACGATAGTCATCCAGAAAAACATGCATCGTCTCGCACCTCCCAACTTATAACCAGGAACGCATGAGCTGAATATCTTCCCGATGCGTTCCATCTTCTCCCGTTTCCGTCTCCAGTACAACAACCGTTTGCTGAAATTCCGGCGACTGCAGCAGTGTCTTCATCGATTCGCAGCCAATATGGCCCTGACCAATTCGCGCATGCCTGTCTTTTTTCAAACCGTATGCGTACTTGGAATCATTAAAATGAACAGCCGCCAGAACATCCCAATATCCCAGCTGTCTGCCCTTTTCTAATAAAGCTGACTCATCTCCGGATTTCCACATCCCTGAAGCAAAAGCATGACATGTGTCGAAACAAAAAGCAATACATTCCGGATATCGACTCAGTTTGCGAATCTGTATCATTTCTTCCATCGTTGTTCCCATAGGGCCATGATCCCCTGCCTGATTTTCAAGTAAAATCTTGGACTTGCCCTGCCACCCTTCGAGTGCGGCGTCCAGACATTGAATCACATTATGGTATCCCTCCAGCGGATCTTTGGCTTGAAGATGTCCAAAATGAACAACCGTCCCCACCGAACCGCATGCGTCAGAGATTTCGAGATCGTTACGAATGGAATTTACTACTGCATGGAATCCCGCCTCTCCACGGGTCATGCCAAGTGCCGGATTCGTGGGATAGGGCGAGTGTGCAATGGAAGCCAGTCCATTCGCCTCGCACCAATCCCTGCACTGTGCAGCATCCTTCAGATCCAGACGTTTCAGATTGAGACTGCGCGGGTTTTTCGGAAAATACTGAAAAGCCGCTGCTCCCATCTCATGCGCTCTCCTAGCCGCCTGTAAAAAACCTCCTCTGGTGCTGACATGTGCGCCGATACCCGTTTTAGGCCTCATGCTGACATTTGGGACAGAAAAATGCCTTTTTGCCCGTAATTTCTACTCGTTCGATGGTTCCCCCGCAGCGTGGACAAGCTTCGCCTTCCCGATCATAAACCCTACACTGTTCGTCGAAACTGCCTGTTTTGGTATCTCCCTGCATCAGCGGCATTTCCATATAGCCACCCTCGGACGCGGCTTCTCGCAGTACCGACTGCATGGCATGGTACAAGCGTTCAGTCAGCTCTGGAGAGTTAGCAATATTCTGCGTTTTTGAGCTGGGTCTAAGTCCCGCCGCAAAAGCAATTTCATCCGAGTAGCAATTACCAATACCCGCAATAATATGTTGATTCACCAGCGTTGTTTTGAGTGTTCCACGGCGACCTTTCAGCAGTCCGGCAAATCGTTCTTTGTTCATCCGGCGATCCAGCGGCTCTGGACCAAGATCGGACATGGCTGCTTCCGTTTCCTTGGAAGTCATCAGATGCAGATACCCGAGACGCAGACCGATAAAGAACAGAATATGTTCTCCAAAATGAAGTTCTACTTGTGTGGATCGATCGGGACGCTCGTCCTCTGTGCCCCAGAACAGCATGCCGCCCAGCATCAGGTGCAGCACAAGCCGCTTGCCGTTTGCGAGGTGAAAAATCAGATGTTTCGCACGCCGCTCAACAAATATAATCCGATTGCCTGTCAGTTCACGTATGAACACGTCAGAAGTAGTATTAATCGTTTTTTCACGGTTTACGACTACACCTGTAATCGGCAAATCAAGTATATGCTCGGACAATATCGTCCGGTAATTTTCCATTTCCGGTAACTCTGGCATTCTTAATCTACTCCTTCTTGGAAGCCTGGTCAGCCCGCTCGGTCAGCCATGCAGTAAGTGTATGCAAATCATCAAAAACATGATCAGGACGAGCTTTCGCGGCCTGAATATGTCCATCCATATTTTCACGTGTTGTAACACCCGTAAGCACAAGCAGCGTTTCACAGCCCGCCGCCACGCCTGCAGCAATATCTGTGCGCATATTATCACCGATAACAGCCACTTCTTCAGCTTTTAAGTTCAATCTGCGAATCGCGGATCTCATAATGATGCTTGAAGGTTTGCCGATGACCGTTGGCTGCACTCCCGCTGCCGCTTCAATGGCTGCTCCAAGCGTACCTGCGCCAGGTGTCAATCCGTCATCGGACGGAAGCTGGAGATCCGGGTTGGTCATAACAAAAGCTGCTCCTCCATTGATCCAGCGGAGTGCCTTCGTTAATTTTTGATAGGAAAATTCACGGTCGATGCCTTGAATAACATACTGCGGCTCGTCCTCAGTCATCATTAAACCGGCTTCTTCCACAGCCTGAAGAAGACCCGTTTCCCCAATACAAGCCACCCTCGCCCCGGGAGATGCTGCCGCAACATATTCCGCCGCAGCCACCGCGGAGGTGCATACCTCTGAGGCATCAGCAGATATGCCCATCCCGTTCAGGTGGTCGGCAACACCTTGAGGGGTACGGGAAGAATTATTGGTCACGAACAAATAAGGCACCCCCTGTTCTCTCAGCGTCTGAATCAGCTGGTCAGCTCCATCGATCCGATGCCTGCCATGATACAGCGTACCATCCAGATCGATCAGATAGGCCTTTATCATACACAGCACTTCCTTTCTTCATTACATTAACATTTCATGCCCTGAACGGGACTTATGGATGGAAATAACCTGTATTATATGTATTAAAGCATGTAGGATAGCCTTAACTTACAAGGGCATGCTGCAAGTCGAACCGGATCGAAGACCGGCGGTTTAACTCGCGCGCCTGCTGTACAAGCTTGTCATTTCCTGCGCTTTCCCGGAAAATAATTCGGATCATTTCCCTGCTCATACTGCCCATCCTACACGCTTTTTGACCAGATTGCAAAAGGGACCTCAGGAATATTTCTCCCTCAGTCCCGTCTCATTCGCCAGCTGCTGACTGCAGCCTACTCCACCGTCAAAGACTACACTTTATTGCGTTGAATCATGCTCTCGGTGAACAACAGGGATAAGTTGGTGCTCGTTCGCAAGACGTGTATTCGGGAAGATGGACTTCGCTTCCTCCAGAAGCGGTTGAAGCTGATCGTCATCCTTATAACGCGAGCTGAAGTGAGTCATAATCAGCTGTCCTACACCCGCCGCTCGGGCCGCTTCCGCCGCTTGTTTCGATGTACTGTGATAGTATTCATGGGCTGTATCGGCCAGATCATGCATAAACGTCGCTTCATGAACAAGAACATCTGCATCCTGAGCGAGAGGCTGGACGTTATCGCAAGGACGTGTATCGCCCAGAATGGTAATGACCATTCCTCGTTTGGGTGCTCCCAGGACATCCTCAGGACGCAGCATGTCTCCACTATCCAGTGTAATCGTTTCTCCCCGCTTTAACCTTCCGAACAAGGGGCCAGGTTTCAGGCCATACGCTGCCAATCTGGCAGGATCTAGACTGCCGGGACGGTCTTTCTCCGTAACCCGGTACCCGTAACTGTCGATCCGGTGCTCAAGCAGGGCTGATTCCACAAGGAAGCTGTCATCTTCAAACACAATCCCGCCCGTATGCTCCACAATGTTCAGATCATAATTCAAACGGGATTGACTTAGCTCCATTGTTGTTGAAATCATGCGTTCTGTCCCTGGCGGCCCATAAACGGTGAGCGGCGTTGTTCCGCCCTGATACGCTCTGCTGGACAACAGTCCGGGCAACCCGAAAACATGGTCGCCATGCAGATGTGTAATAAAAATTTTCTCCAATTTGCTTAATTTAAGCGGTGAACTCAAAATCTGATGCTGCGTTCCTTCCCCGCAGTCAAACAACCACAACGCTCTGCGTTCATCCAACATGCGGAGTCCAATGGACGTTACATTCCGTTGAAGCGTAGGTACACCAGCATTCGTTCCCAGGAAATATAATTCCATTCTGGATCGCACCTCTTTCTGCTGCCAGCAAAAACCCTCCGACAATGCGGAGGGATTGCCTGACAAACTACTGAATTTATGCTTTTTCGACGTTAAAATATTTCGCCTGCGGATGGCTGAATACCATCGCGGACACAGACGCTTCCGGCTCCATCATAAAACCTTCCGTCAGCTCAACACCGATATCCTCAGGCTGCATCAGCTTAAAGAGCGGACCTTGATCCTCCAAATCCGGGCAGGCCGGATATCCAAAGGAAACTCGAATCCCCTGATAACGCGCACCATGACGCTGCTTCATCGTCATATCTGCAGGGTCCGGAAAGCCCCATATATCTCTCATCATATGATGCACACGTTCCGCCAATCCTTCCGCGACTTCCAGCGCTACCGACTGCAGCGCATGTGAGCGAAGATAATCCCCTTGATCCTTCCAAGCCGTGGAGAGCTCTCGTACACCATGTCCGGCAGTAACGACGAGGAAGCCCACATAATCCATCTCACCAGAATCAACCGGCTTCAGGAAGTCCGACAGACACAGGAATGGCTCTACCTTTTGACGCGGGAACGTAAAAGTATGCAGAATGCTGCTTGTATCCTGCGGATCATAAATGATGATGCTGTTGCCTCTGGACTGTGCCGGGAAGAAACGATACATCGCATGAGCCTGAATGATTCCGTCACGAACCGCTTCCTGCATAATGCCGTCTACGACCGCTTTCAGATCCACTGCTTTGGGATCACCGGAAGCAAGCAGCTGCTCAACAGAGCCCCGAAGCCCCAGATGGTGTCCAAGCAGCATCTGCATGTTCACATAAGGCAGAATGTGTGACAGCGGGTAATTACGCAGTGTATGGCGCTCCAGATCAGGCGGTACCAGGACCGGATGATCGGCTGTAATAGCGGAGCGTTCTACCCTGGTAAGCTCCGGAAGTGCTTGAACTTCTCCTGCACTTGAAGCGTCCGCTTCTTTTTCAGCATCCATCTCGGCCTGCATCGCTTCCCGCGTAACCGGGTTCATCAGCTTATTGGCCAGATCCAGGCCGTCCATTGCATCCTTTGCATAAACAACCATACCGTTATATTCGGGACGAATCCGATTTTTAGTAAACTTGCGAGTTAATGCCGCTCCCCCTACCATAATAGGTACATCAATTCCGGCTGTGCGCAAATCCTGTGCGGTGAGGATCATCTGCTGTGCGGATTTGACGAGCAGACCTGAAAGGCCAATCGCGTCAACCTTTTCTTCCCTATAGGCCTCGATAATACGCTCTGGTGGTACTTTTATACCCAAATTAATGATCCGGTAACCGTTGTTGGACAAGATGATCTCGACCAGATTTTTACCGATGTCATGCACATCGCCTTTAACGGTGGCAAGAATGATTTTTCCTTTAACGGAAGTTTCATTCTTCTCCATAAACTGCTCCAGATATGCTACAGAAGCTTTCATGACTTCCGCACTTTGAAGCACTTCGGCAACAATTAACTCATTGTTGTTGAACAGCCGTCCAACTTCCTCCATGCCCCGCATTAACGGGCCGTTGATCACTTCAAGTGCTGAATATTTAGCAAGAGCCTGCTCGAGATCAGGCAGCAGCCCCTCTTTGCTTCCTTCTACCACGTACGATGCAAGACGTTCTTCCAGAGATAGATTCGAGATTTTCTCCTTTTTCTCTACCTTCTTATTACGGAAAGCCGCTACAAACGCTGCCAGTGTCTCATCATTGGTATTATACAGCAATTCCTCCGAGAGTCTGCGTTCTTCTTCCGGAATGGATGCGTAGCGCTCCAGCTTTTCGGTGTTTACGATGGCATAATCCAGACCCGCTTTGGTGCATTCATACAAGAATACAGAATTTAACACCTCACGACCCGCTTCAGGAAGACCAAAGGAAATGTTGCTGATCCCGAGAATCGTATGACACTCCGGCAGTGCTTCCTTAATGATTCGTATGCCTTCTATCGTTTCTTTGGCGGAACCAATATACTGTTCGTCACCCGTTCCTACCGGAAACACCAAAGTATCAAAAATCAGATCTTCCGGCTTCAGCCCGTACTTGTTCACCAGCAGGTCATACGAACGCTTGGCCACATCAAGCTTGTCCTCCCGACTGATGGCCTGGCCCCTCTCGTCGATCGTTCCGACAACGACCGCTCCGCCGTATTTATGGAGCAGTGGTGTTACCAATTCAAATTTCTCTTCGCCATCCTCAAGATTAATGGAGTTAATAATTGCCTTGCCTTGAGAATACTGAAGTGCCGTATCGATAACCGCAGCGTCTGTCGTATCAATCATCAGCGGAACTTTGACCTTTTTGACAACCAGTTCGAGGAACTTGATCATATCTTCCGTTTCCTCACGGTCGGGGTCCTGTACACAGACGTCTACGATATGTGCTCCATTTTTCACTTGTGCTCGCGCAATTTCAGAAGCTTCTTCGTACTTGCCTTCGACAATTAAGCGTTTGAATTTCCGTGAACCCAGCACGTTGGTGCGCTCACCAACCATGTAGGGGCGATTATCCTGCTCGACATATACCGGCTCAATGCCGGACAATGCAGGCGGGTGTGTTCCGTTCAATTCTCTTGGGGGGTATTTGGCGAGTGTATCACGCATGGCCCGGATGTGAGCTGGCGTCGTACCGCAGCAGCCTCCAGCAATGTTCAACCAACCCTGTTCTGCAAAAGCCCCGATTTTCTGAGCTAACGAGTCTGGCGATTCATGATAGTTACCATTCTCATCAGGCAGACCTGCATTGGGATAACAGCTCACGGCTGCAGATGCCATGCCGGACAAAGAGCGTATATGGTCACGCATGAACTCTGGACCTGTCGCACAGTTTAGTCCCACCGAAATCGGGTTAAGGTGTTCTAAGGATATATAAAAAGATTCAATGTTCTGACCGGCCAAGGTCGTACCCATCGGCTCAATCGTTCCTGAGATCATTAAAGGCAGCTTCATACCGCTCTGATCAAACGCTTGCTGAATACCAATGCTTCCCGCTTTGACATTGAGGGTATCCTGTGAGGTTTCGAGCAGTAGCGCATCAACGCCTCCCTCTATTAAAGCGAGAGCCTGCTCAAAATAGCTGTCAACCAGCTCTTGGAATGTCACCCCGCCGGTCACAGACAGTGTTTTGGTCGTTGGCCCCATAGCTCCTACCACATATCTTGGTGACTCTGGTGTGGAAAAACGGTCAATCGCAGCTTTCGCGATCCGGGCTGCTTCCAGATTGATTTCACGTGCACGATCTTGAATATCGTATTCAGCAAGAACTACTGAAGTTGCACCAAATGTATTGGTCTCAATTAAATCGGCACCAGCTTCCAAATAATCTTCATGAATACGTTGGATCAAGTCTGGACGGGTTAGCACCAACATTTCATTACATCCATCCAGATCTTCACCGCCGAAATCGTCGCTGGTCAGATCCACTTGTTGAATCATTGTCCCCATTGCACCGTCGAGGATTAATATTCGTTGTTTTAATGCATCGTGTAGACTAAGCTTATCCAATATCTTCACCCCCGCAAAACGTTAAATCTTAGTTTAACAGAAACTTACTTAATGTGAAAGATCGGTTTTGCTCCCGAAAGGTCTCGAATTTGCAGGAATGAAAGCGAATTTGTGAATCGACAAAATATGAGCTATCCGATATAATTCAATTAATCCAAGTGGAAAAGAGGGAAAGCACATGGCTGAAATTGTAATCCGAAACACGAACGAACGCATCACTGGAGACGAGAATGTTCGAATTTTCCTGAACAAATATGATGTATTATATGAGAAGTGGGATGCTTCCAAATTAAATGCTGAACTGCAAAATAATTTTGGACTTACCGATGATCAAAAGCAGGAAGTATTAGAAACCTTCGATTATGAGATCAAAGATCTGGCGGCCCGCCGCGGTTATCAAATCTGGGATGTCATCACGCTTTCAGAGCAGACACCGGACATCGAAGAAAAGTTGGCCAAATTCGAAGAGATTCATACGCATGCGGAAGACGAGATCCGTGCGATTGTTGCGGGAAAAGGTATCTTCGTTATTAAAGCGGCAGACGATACAGGTTACTTTAATGTAGAGTTGTCTCCTGGAGACGTAATTTCCGTTCCTGAAAACACACCGCATTTCTTTACATTAATGGAGAACAAACAAATCATCGCGGTGCGTCTGTTTATTGAAAAAGACGGCTGGATCGCCGATCCGTATCCTGATCCAACATTTATCAAAAACGCGTAAATCTGCTGTAACCTAAATGCTTTACGCTTAATACCCCCCTGTTCCTACGAACAGGGGGGTTGATTGTGTGGTTAGATAAAATAGTGAGGATACTTGTCCTTCAGCATCTCCTGTTCAACCACAACTAGTCTGAGATGGGCTTCCATAACTTGAACAGCCTGCTCACTCTGGCGTTCTGTAACCAGCCGCAAAATTTCTTTGTGTTGAGAGATAATTACTTCGAGGTTTGAATCTTCTGCCAGACGCAGCAGACGCAGCCGGTTAAATGGCATGTTCAGCTGCTGCAGCATCTTCCACGTTCTCAGCTTTCCAGTACCCTGAAACAAAATCTGGTGGAACTCTTCATCCAGTTCAAACAGGCGATAAAAGTTGTTTTTCCCCATACATACTTCCTGCATGGCAATGTTCGTTTCCAGTTTAAACACATATTCATCAGGAAACGATGTACATGCCAACCGAACGATTTCCTTTTCCATCTTCTCACGCATGAACCTGCCTTCTTCCACATGCTCCAGGTTAATATGCGAAACAATCGTACCGCTCTGCGGAATAATGTCCAGCAGCTCTTCTTCTGCCAATTTCATAAAAGCTTCTCGCACCGGTGTGCGGCTCACTTGCAATTCGTCTGCAATCTCTTTTTCGGAAATCTTGGTGCCAGGTTCAAGCTGCAGATGAAGAATTCTTTCTTTTACCAAATTATAGGAATAAGCCCTGGTAGAGCCTCTCATTTTCTGATTTAATACCATCCCTTGACCTCTTTCTCCCAACCATATTCCCTTCATATTAGCACAAACTGCCGTTCCACTTAAATATGCTCAGCGAAACGGCAGCTCGGCTTCAAATCATGCGGCTTACTTTTTATTTTCCTTGTAGGTCTTATAGGTGTCATTCGCCAATTTCAGATAATTGGACAAACCTTGGCTTTCCAGTTCTTTAAGAAATGCATCGTACTCAGACAACTTCCGCTCACCCAATATAAACTTCAACGTATTCTGGTCCGTATAGTCTTTCAAAGGTGTGCTGAGGAGCGTTACACGTTCCCGATCCTCAGAAGAATACGGAATAGGCGGCTCGGCCGGAATAATTTCTTTTATCTCTTTCATATTGTTCTGGAACACGAGCTCCTCTTCGCTAAACATGGATTGAAGCAGCTCTGTTGTTCCTCCATAAGCAAATACCCCACCAGAGAATCCGAAATCAACACGCAGGTCTTTTGTACCTTTCGGGTTCAATCCGTTGTAATTAATATCATCCATCAATTTGCGTTTGCCGTCTTCTTTAGTGAACGTTTCGTTCTCTACGCCCCATTTGGTGAACTCCTGTCCTTCGTCACTATAATATAACCAATCAATAAATTGTAATATCGCTTTAAAATTGTCGTTATCTTTAATTTTACCTGAGATCATCACACCATTTTCGAGTCTCGAACCAGACATTAACTGTCCTTTTGGACCTCCCGGTACGGTAATCTTGGCAATCGAGTATTTCCCTTCACCCAGTGTCTTGTTCATGTCATTCCGGTGCAGCACAAGTGTCTGTGAGTTTCCGTTAATCATAAACGATTTGCCTGATACGAACTTTTGAGTCGCTTGATCATCGTCTTGTGTGAAGCTTTCTTTATCGAGCAGTCCTTCGGATACCATCTTGTTGAAAAACGTTAGCAGTTCCTTATACTCCGGCGTTGCAGCTGTCGATACAAATTCATCCGTATCTGCTTTGTAGGTCAAGCCGTTTCCATAACCCCAGCCGGCTTTGGTACCAAATCCAGCTGCCGCAATGCCAAGTGTACTGTTAAACTTGAAGCGGTCGGAAAACGGAATGGAATCGGGATAGATTTCTTTCAACTTTTTCGCGGCCGTATATAGTTCATCCCAGGTTGTAGGAATAGCAATATTATTGTCTTTAAACACATCCGTTCTTACAATCAGGGTATAATCTGGCCACACTTCTTCATGCAATCCCGGTAAGACGTAATACTTGCCATCCTCCTGACGAAGTCCTTCAAGTTCCGGTTCAAGCTTCCACTTCTCTACCTTCTCTTTGAAGTGAGGCATCAAATCGATATAGTCACTGATCGGTAGAATTGCTCCCGAGGATACGAACGCAGCTTCTTCCCCTGGATAGGTCTTCGGAATAACCAAAGGTGCATCACCAGAACTGATCAAAAGAGATCTTTTCTGTGGATAGTCACTCATCGGCACAATCGTTGGCTCCAGTGTAACGCCTGTCATCTCCGTAATTTTTTTGAACAAAAGCCAGTCTTTTTTGTATGGATATGTCGGTTGGTCACTATATAAAATGGAAAGATTGAACGGTTCAGTGGCTTTGAACGTATCACCAGCATTATAACTCTCCATCGCTGATTTCGTACCCACATCTGAGATATCCGGACCCGTTCCAGCATCACTACTGCACGCAGCGAGTACGGCAGACATCGTCATTGCCAAAATCATTTTGCCAAGCATATTACGCGGCTTTCTTTTCAATACATTCATCCCCTTTTATTGTGTTCTAACACCATGTGTGCGGTACTTACTGTTTTACTGATCCCAACATGATACCGGTTACAAAGTAACGCTGTACAAATGGATAGATGGTGAGAATCGGCAGGATCGTCAGAACCATGGTTACCGATTTAATGTTAGCTGCAATCTGAGTCAGGTTATCCGCTGAGGTTGCCCCGGCAGTGGCTCCACTTGTTGCTCCGGCAATCATGTTTCGCAGATAGATGGTGACCGGAAACAGCTCTTTTTTGTCCAGATACAAGAAAGCCGGGAACCAGGAGTTCCAATGTCCAACAGCGTAGAACAGCACCATCGTCGCCATGACCGCTTTACTAAGAGGAAGAATGATACGCAGCAGAATACCGTACGTATTCAAACCGTCAATAGACGCGGCTTCCTCTAACTCTTCCGGCATGTTTTCAAAGAAGGACTTCATAATCAGCATGTTATATATGCTTATTGCACCCGGGACAACCAGTGCCCACATGGTGTTATTGAAACCAAGGGAATTGATCAGAACGTAGTTAGGAATCAGACCACCGCTGAAGAACATCGTGAACACGGCAAACATCGTCAGAAATTTACGTCCCATCAGCCTTTTTTTAGAAAGTGCGTAGGCAAAAATAGTCGTCATAAACATGGAGATTAACGTACCTACCACCGTGTAAATGATTGTGTTTTTATAGTTCAACCAGAACATGCTGTCCTTTGAGATGGTTTTATACGTATCTACATTGAATCCTCTTGGAAATAAACTTACCTTACCTGAGTTGATATACGCTTCACTGCTGAAGGATTGAGCAACAACGTTCAGGAACGGATACAGAGTAATAAAAACAACAAACAGCAAAAACGTGACATTGAACACTTTAAATATCTTGTATGATGTGGATTCCTGCATGATGCTCCCCCTCTACCATAAACTGCGTTGTGTCAGTTTGCGTGAAATAGCGTTTACACTGAATACCAGAGTCAGCCCAATGATCGATTCAAACAATCCAATGGCCGTGGCATAGCTGAAGTTGCTGGATTCAAGACCCACACGATACAAATAGGTCGATATTACATCAGAAGTTTCGTAAATCAGCGGATTATACAAAAGCAGGATTTTCTCAAAACCTACAGCCAGGAAGTTCCCCATATTCAGGATCAGTAACGTGACAATCGTTGGTAAAATACCTGGAATCGTTACATGAATGGTTTGTTTCCAGCGATTCGCTCCATCAATTCGAGCGGCTTCATACAGCGAATCATCAATGGTGGTCAGTGCTGCCAGATATAAAATCGCTCCCCAGCCCATACCCTGCCAAATTTCAGATGAAATATATATCGTTCTGAACCATTCTGCACGCTGCATAAATGGAATGTTATCTCCTGTGAAAAATGCGACAAGACCGTTGATTGAACCGTTTACTGCTGTGAGCTGCAGAATCATACCGGCTACGATAACAATGGACAGGAAGTGAGGCAGATATGAGGCTGTCTGCACAAACTTTTTGAAGCGTTTGCTCTTCACCTCGTTAAGCATGAGCGCAAATATGATCGGCACCGGGAATGTAAACAACATCGCAAGCCCGCCCAGCATGAGTGTATTGCTGAAGACTCGCCAGAACGTCGGGTCCTCTATAAACATCTTGAAGTAACGCAGGCCAACCCAGGTTTCCCCAAAAATGCTCCCACCGGGAACAAAACGTCTAAATGCGATGATATTACCTAACATCGGGCCGTACTTGAAAATAATCAGATAAATGATGGGAAGCACTAACAGCGAGTACAACTGCCAATCCTTACGAATTAACGCAGCAGCTGTCCGCAATCTGCTTTCTCTGCGTGAAGATATCATCGGTATTGCTGCCTTTGATGTTTCTGACTCCATGTGTCATTCACTCCGATCCATGACTTGATTAGGAAATGATATGGTATCCCTTAGATGACATGTCCTCTATCACATTGATCCAGAAGACCTCTATGCTGTTTGATTCACCCCCACTGCAAAATAAACATGTAAGCGGTACCAACTTTGTTTTATGTACAATCAAACATATACAGAAATGTAGAGCTTGAACAATTCTGCTTTTGTTTGAATGTTAACTGAAATTTCTTGGATATGAAGCGCTTACAATACAAACAAATGAAAACCACTTTATAATGCTGGTCCCCTTCATATGAAATCATGTTTGTTCACAAGGTTTGCTTTGGCATCCGAATAAGAACCTGACTAAATTTAAAGTGTGATATAAATTGAATTTTAAAAGAAAATGGATTGCGCATCGAAGAATTTAAATACTAGTCATACTAGTATGTTAGTTGTATTTTATAGCAGCAGTTTCTTAATTTCAATATCTTTTCGCAAAAAAAATATACAACTGCTCCTAACAGATTGTTAGAAACACTCCTCTGTTTGCTCATAAACAAAAAAACATTGGTTATGACACACGAAAGATCACATCTTTCATGCCATAACCAATGTTAAATGAGTATTGTAGCTGTTGCGTAAAACCATATTCTCAAAGATATTTAGAAATTCGCAATGATATCTTCCAAATCAGATAAATGTTTGATTTCGTGGTCAGGTGAATAGGTTTCATTGTTGATTTTGTTTTCGCGATTAATCCAAACCGCACGGATTCCCGAAGAAAGCGCACCGCGAATATCCGTTGTTAGTTTATCGCCAACCATGATGCTTTCTTCTGCTTTAACACCGAGTTTACTTAAAGCATGATCGAAAATGGATGGATCAGGTTTACCTTTACCAAAGCTGCCAGAGATAATAATTTCATCAAAGAAAGGAGATAGCTCAGGTACACCATCCAGCTTCTCCTGCTGCAGGGCAGGACATCCGTTCGTCAAAAGCAGCAGTTTGTATTTTCCTTGCAGATGACGCAGCGTATCCATTGTTTCCTCATAAACATGAGGTCTCGATCTGCGTTCTGCCCCAAACTGTGAAGCCAAACGTTCTGCAAGCTCTTCTTGATCGACACCCAGCTTGAGCAAACCGCGGCGCCAGGACTCCTTCCGGTAAATCGGAGCCAACTGTTCAAGCTGGCGGAATTCTGGCTGTTCTCCTCCATTGAAGTTGGCCCAAAGGCCTTCAAATGGATTGATTCCAATCATTTTGGTAAAAGGAAATGTCTCATAGGATTCGTATAATTCACGTGCTTCGTTACGAACAGCTTCTTCAAGTGCCTCGGCATTAACGCCTGTTTCTGCTGCCGCAGTTAAACAAGTTTCATGAAAAGCCTCTCGAACACTGCGCTCGTCCCATAGTAAAGTATCATCCAGGTCGAACATAATCGCTTTCAATGCCATTCCGATCATCTGCCCCTTTATACATTAATTACTTATCAATGGTTTCCACGGTGATCTGGTGAGCTTTTGCAAATTTCATCAATCGCTCAGTCATTGCTTCTGTATCGTAACGATTTAACAACTTGGTAAAAACCCATCTTTTTCCGCGGCTGTTATGTTCAATGACAACCGTGCCTGGTTCAAATCTGAACTTGATAATATCATCAACGCCAATGGAGCGCTCGCGGTTCCCCTTCGTTGTAATGATCCGGCTGCTGCTGATTTTAATGTAAGGACGTCGAAGCATAAAAATAACAGCCAGAAATACATAAAGCAGCATCGTTACCCAATCCCATGTGGTCATTGGAGCTTTAACCAAAAAAGTACTCATGAACAGATACAGAAACGCCAAACCAATTAGAAAGATAGGAAATAACAAGCTTCTTCCTTTGTAAATATCTTCACCTGGATTTCCCGAAATAGGTTGACCGCTTTTTTTACGCTGTTGATTCAATTGCTTAGAATTTTTCCGAACCGTTCTCTCGAACGAACGCCGCGACATGTGAATCCCCCTTATGTGTCTTGTATCGGCTTACATAACTCGGTGTAAGCTCTTATCCCCCTATAGTAAGCATCCCAAATAGCATGAAGAAACCTAAATATCATAACGATATGTTTAGGTTTCTATAATTAATGTTTGAGTTTGCCTTGGTGGCCCTGACCATTCTCGTCGTCAACAATTTCAATTGAATCGAGCTGCTGTCTGAAATTGTTACGAATATTACCCAAATAAATTTCTCTCAACTTGGCACGTTCAGTAAGTTCTTCCTCTGACAGTCCAGTGGATTTCTGCTTGCGAGCCAATTCGTTAATACGTGCTACCAGACTATCAATATCCAAGCTTGTCCCCTCCAAAATTACAAAGTCATAATAACTTTGACATGATAAAGGCAGCTTGTCAAGTTGGCGCGCGGTAATGCACGATCAAATGCATTTTATTTAGCAAACTGAGGTAATACCAAAACCTGTCCTGTCTGAATTGTTGCTGATTCCAGTTGGTTCACCTTTTTAATTGCTTCTATATATACACGCGTATCCATCGTAGTTGGTTTATGCTCCACAGAAATACTCCACAACGTCTCCCCCTGAGATACAGCGATCTTTCCTCCAGGAAGCAGCTCTTTCTCATTACCAGCAAATACGGTTAGAACAGTACTGCAGCCTATCAATATAATTAATGAAGCAATAGCTAATTTGATTAACCCCTGCGAAAGTTTGAATCGTGATATTAATGTTCTAAATTGCCCTATGTTAGACCTCACAGCTTTCGAATTCACCGGTTCATAAATGCTCTGATAAGTTGAATATCTCATTTTGCATCCCGCCTCCAAACGTTTGTTCCTATCTGTTGAAAACAATATAACACGAACACCTGTTTTGTTCAACAACTTTTTTAGAACAATTGTTCGCCCTTTTTTCGACATTAAAACGTCATTAATCCGAAATTAACATACGCATGATTAAGACCTTGCCCTCAAATTTAACTCGAGTATCCACAAAAAAAGAGTAAAATGAAGAAATCACTGAAATAATGCGATTTCTTTAGAACTTATGTTTGTACGAACGGAGGTTCTATGTTATAATTTTCCCAAACGTTACTAAAATGGGGTTGATACGGTATGTCGAAGATATCCAGCAGGCAGCAGGCTATTCTGGAGTTTATACGAAATGAAGTCCGGTTGAAGGGGTATCCTCCTTCCGTACGAGAAATTGGCGAAGCCGTTGGACTGGCTTCCAGTTCTACGGTCCATGGACATTTGGATCGTTTGGAGAAGAAGGGTTTAATCAGACGTGACCCCACCAAGCCAAGAGCAATCGAACTCTTGAGCCAGGAAGAGTCCGAGCATTCTCATCAATTTGCCCACAGTGTTGCACGAATTCCAGTCGTGGGTAAAGTAACTGCCGGGGTTCCGATTACAGCAACTGAAAATATTGAAGATTACTTCCCGCTCCCTACTCATTATGTAGGCGAACAGAAAGTATTTATGCTTTCCGTTGTCGGGGACAGCATGATTGAAGCCGGTATCGTTAATGGAGATTATGTCATTGTTCGTCAGCAGCAGACCGCAGATAATGGGGATATTGTCGTTGCCATGACTGAGGATGATGAGGCTACAGTTAAGACATTTTATAAGGAAAAAGATCATATACGCCTTCAACCGGAGAATGCAACATTCGAGCCGCTGCGGTTGAAACATGTTAGTATTTTAGGTAAGGTTATCGGCCTTTTCCGCGACATTCATTAAGCTGCCTTTATTTTGATTTAGCTTGCTTCATTTGCTTGATCTTAACTTTAATATGAAAGAGGTTGCCCTGTTTACAGGACAACCTCTTTTTACTATAAATTATTTATCTCCAGCTAGAACAGGACCCTCCAACTTGATAACCCCTTGTATCCTCGTAAAAATCCAATCCATCATTTACTTCGTTTAAGGATGCTTTTGTGGTGTGAAAATACTTCAAAGCTCTGTTTTCCATGATATGAGCCCATTCCGCTCTCTCCTACACCGCCAAATGGCAAATAATGCGAGGTCATATGGGAGAGTGTTTCATTAATACATCCTCCACCAAAGGAAACTTGAGTCAAGACCTGTTCCTGTAAAGCCTCACTCTCCGTAAACAGATACAGCGCAAGTGGTTTAGGCCGACGTACGATCTCATCAAGCATTGGATTAAGATCATTATACGTAAATACTGGTAAAATAGGACCGAAGATTTCTTCCTGCATAACAGGAGAATCCCATGAGATATCCTCAAGAACGGTTGGTTCAATCATAAGCTGATCACGATTTGATCGTCCCCCTATGACAGCCGTGCCATTGGTAAGGAAAGCAGACAAACGATCAAAGTTGCGCGCATTGACAATATGAGGGAAACTCGCGTTCTCCATGACATTCGCGCCAAATTTCTCGGAGATTTCAGCTCTGATCTGTTCAACAAGTTGATCATGCACCTGCTCATGTACCAACAAGTAGTCTGGTGCAACACAAGTCTGCCCCGCATTCAGAAATTTTCCCCGTACAATCCGCTGAGCAGCCAGCTGCAAATCAGCATCCTGATGCACAATAGCCGGACTTTTCCCACCCAGCTCCAAAGTTACCGGAGTTAAATGCTCTGCAGCAGCTTTCATCACAATACGCCCAACACCTGTACTGCCTGTGAAGAAAATATAATCGAATTTCTCATTCAGCAGTGCTGTGCTTGTTTCTACCTCGCCTTCCATAACAGCAATATACTCCTGGGGATATACTTCCTGAATAAGGTCATGGATTAGATGAGATGTAGCCGGTGTAAGCTCTGAAGGCTTGATAACTGCACAATTTCCAGCAGCAATCGCACCAATGAGCGGTCCAAACGCCAGCTGAAACGGATAATTCCAAGGTGCGATGATTAACGCAACGCCGTAAGGTTCTGGATAGATCGTGCTGACTGCATCCGGCATAATCGAACTTGTTGGTACTGAGCGAGGTGCTGCCCATTCCTGCAGATGTTCCAAAGTGAAATCCAGCTCTCCCAGTACGATGCGAATCTCGGACCCATACGCTTCTGCTTCAGATTTATTCAAATCAGTATGGAGCGCGTCCAGAATTCGCTGCTGGTACTTTTCAATTCCTTTTCTCAACCGCTGCAAAGCATCAATACGATATTCCACATTTTTAGTCCGTCCTGTATTAAAAAAGGTGCGCTGTGTATTTACAAGTTGTTTTGCTTGATTCATCATTAACATCCCCAATTAAATTATTTGAAATTATATTGTTCAAAATTTAAATTAATTATATCTTTTATATATGAAACTATCAACATATAATTGAAACATTTCCGATGTAAAAATCTGAAATTTTCCTACTTTTTTTTAAAACGCCCTGCTCTATAGAATTGAATGTTGTTCTTTTTTCTCAGCTTCTGAATAGGAATTGGATGTTCTTAGTCGTTTTAATTGAATGAATGTAAAAAGGACAAGCCATTGTGTGCTCATCCTTCTCTCGTCCTTCATGCTTTGACCTTATCGATGTTTTAGTTCCAGCCTTTCTGTTTTAAGTACTGATCGCCATTGGCGAAAATTACTGCTGTCTCTTTGGTAACCTGCTGCAAATCATGTGCCACAATCATACCACTGTAATCCATAATCGGCCTTTCCATCTTCACAAATACACCGCAATCTTTAACATAGATCTCATCAGGATGTTCAGAATCATACATCAAGCTCGCAGGGACTGATTCCATGGAACTCGAGTAATCGCTTATCTCAGTACGATCATTAGCTTGGATCAAGGATGTGCTGCCTAACAAAATGACACCGAAAGTTAAAGCAGCCAATATTATTAACCTGGATTTTCTGATCATAATTTACCTCCATCGTACTTCATCTAATTTTTATCCGAATATCTTGTATGTTTTGTTAAGTGCTTGGCCGAGGAAGCTTAAGATGTATTAAATTCCGACAAGCTGTTCAAGTCCTTTTTAGATGAAAACTTATTATTTAGATACTTCAGTATCCGGAAGTAATTTTTTGAAAGCTGATTGGTCAAAATCATCGGCTTGAACAAGCCATTTATCATTTTTGTTTACGAGTGTAAGAACTCCCTTCAAGGGAACAACCTGTTTTTCACCGTTTTCTTTCTCAAGCACGAGATCCATTGTGTAGTCCAAATCAACGTAATCCTCTAACTCTTGATAAACTGAGAATTTCATGTTCTCCGGTTTCATTGAAGCTTGTTGTTTGGACGCGGCTCGTAGGACTAGTGATGTATGACTCAGGTGGACAGGTTCTTCTTCGAAATTTCGAGCGAAAAAGGGCTCCATCACCTCGTAGCGTTTAACAGATTCTTCTTCAGACGGAGGATTTTCAGGAATATCACTAATCGTATATTCCTTCAATTTGAATTCCCCAGCTGCTTTGATGTATTTTTCAGTTAGATTTTCTTTAACTGAAGGATCTGTTGGATTCTTCACTTCAGTTCCTAGGTTCTCAGTGACCGTTTGTGAATTTGAACTACAGCCTGCCGCTAAAACAGCTAATATTAAAGATATTCCTAATATCCATGGTAACCTCTTCAATGTTGTTGCACTCCTTTCTATTTCAGGATAATCCTACCATAATTAACGTATTGCATAAAGATTAGATTCATTTTTTAAGAAAGGCTGTATTATTCTGATTTCAACTCTCTCTATATAGCATAAGGTCGCTCAGCAGAAACAATTGAACGTTCTTTAATAAATTTGATTAAAGAAACGTAAGATCAAAAAAAGAAGGCAGCCAATCAACATGATTAGCTGCCGCCAGATCATCTAGGCGAGTAAACTCACGAAAATCCCGATATCCTTGATCGGTCATGACTCTTTCCATGAGCTGACGGTTCATTCCAAATTCTTCAGGAACATCCAAACTCCTCAAGTCTTTCGTAAATGTACATTTTTTCTAATGCTTTAGCATATCTTGGGTAAGACTTTTCCACGATATATTGAATTGTACTCCAGTGCTGGACAAATTCACAATCGTAGAAAATGTTATTCCCGATATCAAGTACACCAAGACCGGTAGCCCCAAATCCTCTTTTCTTGAAGTCAATTTCCAACTGCCTATAAACCTCTTGTTCAAAATAATTTCGAAGATGAGTTCCCCATCTTGCTTCCAATTCTCTAACGTGATGAACTCAAGATGGTGTCGTTTCATGTATTCCCTGAGCAAATTTTCCAAAGGATTCATCCGACAGTTTAGACAAGTATTCTTAACAAGCAAATTGCTTTGCTTTATAAAACTTTCCTTGAATATTCTCTTCAACATGCCGCTGAAGGACAATACGTACAAGCGCCAGCGGATCATATGTAAATATTTAACCATTTTATCATTTCCACCGTTACAGCAGCATAAAAAAACGTATGTTTCTATTTCACGATTTTCTTTCCGATCTCCCAATGCTAACCATTAAAATAAACACATACAAAGGTATTGCTGGAGAAGCGATATTCTAAATCGGTCGGCAATTGAAAGAAAACGAATCCGAATTTGGGCTTTTTTTATTAATTCCCAGCAGGTGTCTCACTTCATATTGCAATCCGTCAAAAGAAAAACACCGTTATCCATGTTCTGGTTAGTGGTGTAATTATATTCAACGTGTTACATTTTTTTAAAGAATAAAAATAACTATTATAGTTATATTGTAATGCGTTACGTTTGAAGTTAAAATTGAATTGCTACTTGTTTTAGTAAATTATATTTTACAACGGACAAGAGCGGTAATACTTTGCCTGAAATAACCGCAGTCTTTGGCGAGAGGGCGGTTATTTCTGTTTCTTACTAATAATTAACACTACAAGTGCAGCAAATGAGATCATAAGGATAAGTGCTTCATAAGTAGACATATTACCACCTCCCCTCATACGGAGGTCAGTTATAGTCCGCTCTTGTCCACTTTACAGTATACATGCGGAAACTAAATTATGGTATAATAAATATTTTGTTAGGGAGTGTCTTCAAACCGTTTAAATGGTTGAAGACACTCCCTACTTTAATAAGTAAAAGAGAACACCTCAGACATACTCTGCTGAATTGTTCTCTCTACACGATGAACTAAATACTATGTAATTTTCAGAAACTTTAATCAATGTCTTGTAAGCAGATTATGTTTTATTTTGGTAAAAAGAAACAAAGTTAGTTTTTACCACCACTCATTTCAATAAAGGTGTGACAAAAACCTATTGTAGTAATCCAAGGGGGCGTTGTCATAATTAATGAGAAAACAAATGTTTTCCTAATTTTAACATAAAAGGCCGTCCTCTGCTCATTTAGAGAACAGCCATTTATATTAAACTTGGGAATTAAGCATTTAAAGCATTACACTACGCTAGACCTAGGCAAAAAATGTGATGATAAGATCAGAGCAATTTAAAGGGTAAGAGGTGAATTTAAACTTGGACTCCAAGAGTTACTTTAGATGTTTTTTTCCAAAATATCGCTAATACGAATCCAAAAGCGATTGTAATAGCCGCTAAATAAAATGGATATGCAATCTCAATATCAAATAAGATCCCACAAATAATTGGGGCTATGACATTGGCTAAGGAGGTAAAGAATGAATTCATTCCACCTACAAACCCTTGGTCTGGTCCAGCTATACTTGCTAAATACGTGGTAACGGCTGGTCGAACCAGATCAAAGAAGATGAACGCCAACATGGTTGATATAAGTACGACGATATAGCTATTTAAAAATGGGAAGGCTGCCGCGTTAATTGCCGACAATAATAACACATATCGGATAAGTTTAATTTCACCCAACCAACGTGTTAATCGTTCAAACAAAGTAATCTGAATAATTGCACCAACAATGGCACCACCAGTAATCGCAATTGCAATATCTTTTGGTGTGAAATTTAATTTCACATCGACAAATAATCCGTAAAAGGATTCAAAACTCATTAATCCGAAATTTGAGATGAAAATAACAATAAAAGCCATTAAAAACATTGGCATTAAAATTTTTTGTAAATTCCCCTTTTTCACCATCTTGGGTTCATATGTTTCTTGTCTTTTAGGCTCACGTAAAATAATCCATGCAAAAACCCCTGCTAAAATCCCCAACAACCCTGCGACATAAAACGGAGTCCGAATACCGAAATCTGCCAAAAACCCTCCGGCGCCTGGTCCAATGATTAAACCCGTACTGATTGCTGCCGACATATATCCGTATGCTTTGGGCCTTGTTTCGTCTGTAGTGATATCAGCAATAAATGCAGATACCGCTGGCATAATGAATGCCGCACTAATCCCACCTAAGGCTCTTGAGATGTATAGTACAGTGACATTATCTCCGATGGCGAATAGCAGCTCTGATCCACCGAATATAAGTAGACCGATTACAATCATTATTTTTCTACCAAAGTAATCTGTCGCTTTCCCTGTAAGGGGCGAAGCAATTAATTGGGTTAAAGCAAACATGGCTGTTAATAAACCAACCGTCTTTCCACCAACGTTTAATTCGACCATTAATTTCGGGAAAACAGGAATAACTAATCCGATTCCCATAAAAGCAATAAATAAGCTCCCTAATAAAATGGATAATACTAATTTTGAATTCCTATCCAAAACAATTCCTCCTTTAAAGTACCTATCAAACACTTTAAAGGTTATAGTTAATGTAAGGTCAAGGAGATTATTTTAAAATTTTTACTTTTAATTCAATATCAAAACATGATGCATTATTCATTTTGAAATTTAACGGATAAAAATACTCATAGATATGAGAAGCAGCGTTTAATTTATGTTTTTCTACATAGTTTCTCAATTTATTGTACATCTCCATAAACTCATCTGAATGAATTGCGAATGCAATTACCGCATATTCACCGGCTTCTAATGTAATCCGCTCTATATTACTTGGTAAATACTTATCCTCAATCTCAGTTATAACAGGTATAAAAATGCTATCATATTTAATTTCTTCATAGGACTGATAGGATTCAAATGGAAAAATGCCTCCAAATATAGTTTGCTTATTGAATTGCTCATGGGATTGAACAATATTATTCAGCACTTGACTCCATACGCCTATTTCAGAAGATTCTCTAATGGTTATTTTCAGTAAATTTTGCTTCTCAAATGTTTTGATGTATACTTCTTTACTTGCAGACTCTGTATATTGTTGTGTGAAATTTTGCTTCATTATTTGCAAGTTCTTTTGAACTTCGTTAATTTGTCTGATTTTATCCTCAAGTACATCTTCTTGTTTGCTTAGAAATCGAAGTAGTTCCTCCGGTGTATAGGTTTGAACTTCTTCTATTTGATTAAGAGGTACGCCTAAAAATTTAAATGCCTTGATTAAATTAGCGTCTAATATTTGACTTACACTATAGTATCGGTAGTTCGTTTTCGGATCGACTTTCACCGGTTTTAACACACCATTCTGATCGTAAAAATGGAGTGTTCGACTAGGAAGATCCGTTAACTTCGAAAACTCTCCGATGGTTAAATATTTCCGTAACATATATTACAAAACCCCTTTATCTTTGAGTATTCGTTCATTTTTATCAAAATAAAAGCCGCTATATCATAGCGACTTTTATTGATTTGGTAGTATAATAGGTGCTTTTGTAACCTACCAGATTGATTAGATGGCTAACATGTTGAGTAAATTAGTGCATGTTACAGTCTGTAGGTGCTTGATTTTATATATTAGAACGTACTTATTCCCATGTAATTTTGTATTCATTAATCTTTTTATCCATATTGAACTCCATGTGTTTGTTCAGGAACAAAGCATTTAATTCTTCTGTCCTTTTTCTTCGGTCCTTTTCATAATAGTAAAACGCATCCCGGTAATCATGGTCTCTTAAATTTTTTGCTAAAACCATGGCATCTTCAAGGCTGTATGAAGCTCCTTGACCTACAAAAGGATTAGCTGTATGCACAGCATCCCCAACCAGAACAACGCGCCCTTTTGACCACGTAGTTAAATTCTTCACTTCGTGAATACTTCTTGCGAAAATCTGCTCTGTGTTTTCAACAATTTTAAACAGATTGTTCGTGACTTTCCAATCTTTCATCATTTTATTTAATAACTCTCTGATCGTTTGTGTGGAGGCTTTTTCAAAATCTTTTGTTGGTAGTTTCTCAGGAGCTATTGAGAATGCTTGCCATAAGATATTCATCTTGTTTGTAGGGTGCGCTTTGCCAAAGACAAAGGACAGATTCTCGTCGTAGTACAAATAACCACTTGATTCATCCCATTCGAAATCATCAACATACGATACCCCCTGCAGTCCCCACATACCGCTATAATCCAATTTAGCGTCAGATGCTACGGCTTCTCTCGTTTTAGAAAAAGTTCCATCTGCCCCGACAACAATATCACCTTTGACAGAGGTTCCATCTTCAAAAAATGCTTCAACTGATTTTGAACTTTGATTTACTGAAATCAACTTTTTATCATACTTGATTTCGATTCCTTGACGCTGAGCTTCCTCCAAGAGGACTTTAACAATGTTGGATCTCATGACATTGATCATTGGGGATTTATAGTGCTTTTCATTGTAGTTATTTGTTATTGATTCAACTTCATTTTCACTATTTATTTGATAAATACTTTTAATAATCGTTGAATTTGAAATAACTTTGTCTTTACATCCGATCTCAGCTAAGACATTTACACCGTTTGAAGTAAGTAAAAAACCAGCTCCCTTTTCTAATTCAGCTGTTCTACCTTCATAAATGGTGCTTGCAATTCCTGCCTTTCTCAAGAATAAAGCTGTGGCTATCCCAGCTACACCACTTCCGATAATAATGACATGATTGTGATTCATTATTTCGCCTCCTTTATTTTACAGACAGACCGTTCGGTCTAATCATAATACAAAAAAAATTAAACATCAATTTTATTTTTAATTTTGAAAGAATTTTGTTAATTTACGCCCTTCAAGAAAATATCTATGGCTTTTTTGTTATAATTATTCTCTTTTACTTCAATATCATCACTATAATGTTTATAGTCATTACTTATAAATAACAAGGACATAAGAAAATATCCTAACAATTTTGGATCTTCAACTGGATTAATTTGTTTTGCCGCCTGACATTCTTTAATAATATTAACAAAAAAATCAAGATATAACTTGTCTATTTCCTTGATTTTTTCCGTGATCTCATCTGATTTAAAAGCACTACTGTAGAACTCTGCGGTTGTTTTATGATAATAAAGGTTCCCCCTAGACTTGGCTATATAATCTGCAAGAACATATAAAATATGATCAGAATCAGCCTGTGTATTTTCAACTTCCTGTTTCCAATCTTCTAGCCATTGATTAGCATCCTCTTCAAGGATGAAAACAAAGAGATTTTCTTTATTTTTAAAGTGATGATATAAATTACCCTTACTAGATTCCGAAGCTTCAATAATTTGGTTCATTGAAGTTTCAGAAAACCCTTTGGTGTGAAATAAATTCCTGGCTGCTGTTATGATTTTTTTCTTCTGTTCGCTCATCGTAATACTCCTTATGTTTATTAACAATTATTATAGTAATATAATGCGAAGTTATTATCAAAAGTCCATTTAGAGTTGTGGTGTATCTTTCATTGTAATCTAATTCTTTTGATATGAATACCATGCAGCTGCTTGTTTATATAAAAGGGCTGAATTCAGTGTTCATTCTTCAAGTAGGAAACCGACTAGAAAACAATATATGCCCATACAACTAGGAAAAAGCAAAACCAAGACAGGTTACAATGCTACCTGCCTAAGGTTTTGCCTATGAATTATAATTTCTCGGTAACTCCTATAAGATTTGCACCATTGGTTCTAATCACTTCTTTGTACCAATGGAAGGACTTTTTCTTATACCTCTCCAGTGTTCCGGAGCCATCATCGTTACGATCTACATAGATGAAGCCATAACGTTTCTTCATCTCTGCTGTAGACGCACTTACGAGATCAATACAGCCCCAAGATGTATATCCCATTACTTCTACACCATCCTCGAGAGCTTCTCCAACCTGTACCAAGTGGTCATTCATGTATTGAATACGGTAATCATCTTTGACAGTCTTATTACCGTCTTCATCCGTAATCAGCTGATCGATCGCACCTAGACCATTCTCAACAATAAACAATGGTTTTTGATAACGATCCCAATATTTGTTGAGAGTTAAGCGCAAGCCTTGAGGGTCAATCTGCCAACCCCATTCACTTGCTTTCAAGTATGGGTTCTCGATACCTGCAAACAGATTCCCTTGAGTCTCCTTACCCTTCTCTGGATCGCCGCTCTTACAAATACTTGAATAATAACTGAATGAGATAAAATCTACGGTATGTTTGAGAATTTCCTCATCCCCATCCTCAAACTTAATATTAATGTTTTTGGCTTTGAAATAACGATTCATGTATTTCGGATAATAGCCACGTGCATGAATATCCGCAAAAAGATCATTTTGCTGCTCTGCTTGCATCGCTGCGACAACATCGTCTGGATTTGGCGTGAGCGGATATGTTGGCATGCTCAGCACCATGCAGCCAATCTTCGCATCTGGCATAATCTCATGGCCCAGTTTAACCGCAAGGGCACTTGCAACAAGTTCATGATGGACAGCTTGATATAAGTCTTGGTCGGAAAGTTCTTCTTTTGGTGTATATATACCACCACTCATGAATGGTTCTTCCACAATAGAGTTGATCTCATTAAACGTTAGCCAGTACTTGACTTTACCTTTATAACGATGAAATAGCACCGTAACATAACGTTCGTAGAACTCAATCATTTTACGATTCACCCATCCATCATACGTTTTGGACAGATGCAACGGCGTCTCGTAGTGTGAAATCGTTACGAGCGGTTCAATACCGTATTTACGGCATTCATCAAACAGATCATCATAAAATTGCAGACCTTTCTCGTTTGGCTCCAGTTCGTCTCCTTTCGGAAAAATACGAGACCAGGCAATGGATGTGCGGAACACTTTAAAGCCCATTTCAGCAAAAAGTTTAACATCCTCTTTATATCGGTTATAAAAGTCGATACCAATCAATTTCAGATTATCCTCGGTGGGACCTTCTGTTCTTGGTGTTGTAACCCCATTTGGCGTTACATCCTGTACTGACAAACCTTTGCCATCGACATTATAGGCTCCCTCAAGCTGGTTAGCTGCTACTGCACCGCCCCACAGGAAGTCCTTCGGAAATGGTGACGCCATATTCATCTATCCTCTCATCATTAAATTAGTGTTACACACTTAAATCTTGACCATTTGACTTAATCACTTTTTTGTACCATTCAAAAGATTTTTTCTTCGAACGCTTCAGTGTTCCTTGACCTTGATTATCTCGATCTACATAGATGAATCCGTATCTTTTTTTCATTTCACCTGTACTTGCACTTACAATATCAATTGGTCCCCAAACGGTGTAGCCAAGCAAGTCTACGCCATCGTAATCTACAGCATCTCGCATTGCACGAATATGCTCACTTAGATATGAAATTCTGTAATCGTCTTCTACATAACCACTCTCATCAGGAACATCTACAGCCCCTAAGCCGTTTTCAACAATGAATAAAGGTTTCTGATAACGGTCATAGATATTATTCATTGTAATTCGTAATCCTAACGGATCAATTTGCCAACCCCAATCACTAGATTGTAAATACGGGTTCCGCAAACTTGGAAATAGGTTTCCTCCTATTGTATCCGTGAGTGTCGGATCAGCACTGACTACGCTGGAGGAATAATACGAGAACCCTATGAAATCAACGGTGTGTTGTTTCAATAACTCTCGATCACCTTCTTTGAATGGTAGAACAATATTTTTTCGTTCCAGTTCTTTAAGGGTGTATGCCGGGTATTCACCCCTAACCTGAACATCAATGAAAAAATAGCTCTGGTTTTCAACCTGTTTTGCTTTCCATACATCTTTTGGATCACATGTTCTGGGATATGGGGCAATGCTAGCTAGCATACATCCCACCATATTTTCAGAGTCTACTTCATGGGCAATTTTTGTAGCTAACGCGCTGGCCACCAACTCATGATGACTGGCTGTAAATTTCACTAATTCCGCATCTTCGTGTTCTTCTATGAACAATCCGGATGATAAAAATGGAGCTTCCAAAACCATATTAATTTCATTAAACGTAATCCAGTATTTTACTAAGCCCTTATAACGTTTAAAGATCACCCTACATAATCTTTCATAGAAATCAATCATTTTTCGGTTACGCCAAGAACCATATTCCTTAACAAGGTGCATGGGAACGTCAAAATGGGAAATGGTCACCAGAGGATTAATATTATACTTTTGACACTCTTTAAATACGTCTTCGTAAAACTGGAGTCCAGCTTCATTTGGCTCCAGCTCATCCCCATTCGGGAATATACGGCTCCAAGCAATTGACAACCGATATACGTTAAATCCCATTTCTGCAAACAATGCGATGTCTTCTTTGTAATAGTGATACATGTCGATTGCTGCTTTGCCAGGGTAAAAATAGTTCTCGTCAAAATCAAACATCTTCGTTTTACCCATAAGAACACTGTCACGGATATCACCTGTTGGACATAAATCAACATTTGCTATGCCTCTTCCGTCCACATTGTAAGCTCCTTCAGATTGGTTAGCCGAGGTTGCTCCCCCCCACAAAAATCCATCTTTGAATCCCATTTCTCTCATCCCCTGTTAAGATAAAATTGTTAAATCAAACCTGTAAGCAAAACATCCCCTGCATTTACTTGTTTTCCTTTAGTCTCAATAATCTCAAGATAACTATCTGTGTTTGTAACGATCATTGGCGTTTCAACCGAATATCCTTCTCTCTCAATTTCGGCAATATTAAATTCAGCCAATTTCTGTCCTTGTTTAACAACGTCTCCTTCTTGTACGAAGGTCTCGAAATATTTACCTTTCAGACGAACCGTATTAAATCCGATATGAATAAGGACTTCCATTCCTTCATCTGACACTAATCCAAAAGCATGTTTTGTAGGAAACAATGTAACAACCTTCCCATCAAAAGGTGCAAATAGTTCCCCGGTCACAGGCTTAATCGCGATTCCTCTGCCCAAAAGTTCTTGCGAAAACGCCTCGTCTTGAACCTCTTTAATAGGAATGACTTCTCCGTTCATCGGACTATGCATCGTATGCTTTTTCTCAGATTTCAACTCTGGTTTGGATTCTGGTGTAGATGATACGTTTATCGTTTTGTCAGAGCTTGGCTTGGATTTATCATCTTTGAACAAGAAAAGTGTTAGTACAAACGAAGCTACCATAGCAAAAACAACACCAATAATACCAATCATGAGGTTCGTGATTCCTGGGTTCTCGGGATCAAACATGGTCATAAATTCAAATATGCCCAGTCCTCCAAATGTAAACTCTCTGAAGTTATAGAAGCCGTAAAAACCGCCAGCAATACCTGAAACAATACAGCTCATGATAAACAATTTTTTTCGCGGTAAGGTAATACCATAAACAATAGGCTCTGTTATACCGAATAGAGCGGATACAGCTGCCGGTATGCCGAGTGCCTTTAAATTTTTATCCTTTGTTTTAAGGATGATGGCAAGAGTAATAGCCATTTGAGAAAACGTGGTGGCAAAAGCCATAGTTAATACGTTGTCGAAACCCAGGCTTGTGATGTTGTTAATATAGACGGGGATAATTCCCCAATGCAGGCCAAATACCATAAGAATCTGCCATAGGGATGCAAGTAGAAATCCGGCTACTAATGGGCTCGCATCTCGAACAGCAAATATCCCCTGCGCTATAAGCTCTGATCCGTAGTTTGCCAAAGGACCTATCAGTAAAAAACCTAAGGTTAAAGAAATAAAGACCGTGAGCATCGGTACAATAAAGAATTTGATTACACTTGGAATAATCTTGTCCAACACACGCTGCACTTTTGATGCAAAATATACGACGATGATGACTGGAAGTACAGTTGATGTATAGTTCATACCAATCAACGGAATACCAAACACATCCAAATAGACAGGAGAGCTTATAATTGTACCGCTAAATAATGTATACAGTGGCTCTTTTGTTGCTGCCAAGGTATTCAACTGAATAGCAGGGTAACACATGGCCAGTCCAATGAGAATCCCAGTAAAAGGCTGTACTTTAAATTTATTAGCAGAGGTGTATCCTAAAAACACAGGAAGAAACATAAACAATGCATCTCCCATAGCATTGATGATCATGTATGCTCCGCTATCAGCTGTATAAAGCCCCATCGCGTTAAACAAAATATTAAAACCTTTTAACATACCTGCAGCACACAGAATTCCCAAAATCGGCTGAAATAAGTTTGACACGACATCAATAAAGGCATCAAAGGGTTTCTTCTTTTTGATCTCCTTATCTGTTATTGGGGCAGTTGGTTTTTCGCCCACTTTAGTTAGTTGGGTAACTTCCGAATACACCTCGGAAACATGATTGCCGATTACAACCTGATACTGCCCACCAGAACGCATGACGGATACGATGCCATCCATTTGCTTCAATACTTCATCGTTGGGCAATGAACCGTCCCTTAGTTGAAATCTCAACCGGGTCATGCAATGAGTGAGATCAAGAACATTTTCGGAACCACCCACTGTCTTTACAATTTCCTCGGCCAACTGTTGATATTTTCTCATTTTATTTTCCTCCAAATTTAGCTGAAACAGCTTAGTGAAGGGTTTGGCCAACTTAATGTCACCATCCTGCGTTGCAAGAAACCTCACCTCCTTTAATGAAAACTGCTATGAATTTGTTTTGTGCACAACACGTTGGATGTGAACCGTTAGATACAATTTCTCTTCGTTTGTTAAGTTATACTGGTAGTTATTCTTAATATAAGTTTCGATTTTTCCTACACACTGGTAAGAATTCGGGTGTTTCTCTTTGATCACATCTAATAGATCTGTATCACTCTCACTCTCATGCAAGTTTCCACTGATTAATCGCTGAGCAAAAAACTTCAAATGAGTGACAAATCTAAAAAATGCTACGGATTGTTCATCAAACTCCATTTGAAAAAAATATCTAACTATATCACTGATCTCTTGAATGATTTTGGTCACTCTGTAAATGTCTTGAGTTTCTTGGGGAGTCTCAGCGTTGACAATATGCAATGCAAGAAAACCTGCCTCATCTTCAGGAAATTGAATATCGAAAGATTCCTTAATAAATTGAAGCGCCTTCAAACCAATCTGGAATTCGTCTGCATAAAATCGTTTAATATCCCAAAGCAAAGCATTTCTAAGCGATATTCCTTCTTTATATCGACTTATCGTCGAGAAAATATGGTCACTGAGCGATATATATATACTCTCATTGAGTTTTTTACCTAACGTTAACTTCGCATAGTTTATAATTTGGTCCGCCACTTCAAAATAATCGATAGGAATTTCGGACAGAAGTTCCTGGAATTTCACGAAGGCATCTTTATTAGAAAGTGAATAGATTTTATCTATACTTTGCTGATCCAGACTATCGCCAACCTTCTTCTGGTAAGCGATCCCTTTGCCCATTACAATAATTTCTTGACCCATTTTGTCGTGAGTAACTGCCACATTATTGTTCAAGATTTTGAGGATATTCATCTCATTTCCCCCTATTTTCCAAATAAAAAAGACCTGTCTGCACATCAAAAATAAACGCAACTATGGCGTAAATTAATTTTGATGTGCAAGCAGGTCTAGCTTGTAATTAAACAATCACTATCCTTAACTTACACTTCCATTGTAATCGTGACCTTTTGTTTTAGCAAGAGTGTTTTTTATATTATTTTTTTTATATTATTTTTTTTATATTAGTTTTTTCATTTTACCTACGTTTTATACGTCACTACCTTGTTCAGAATAATACGTCATTTACATATTGCATATAACTTAAATCTGTATTAGGATTAAAAAAAAATCTAACTAACGTTAGTTAGATTTTAAAAATTTTATAAACAGAAGGAGAGTTAATATGGCTTGGCTTTATCTTATTATTGGAGGACTTTTAGAGGTCGGTTGGGCGTTAGGTCTGTCATATTCGGATGGATTCACTAAAATAGGCGTGGTTATACCAACCTTAATACTGATGGCACTTAGTTTTTTTTGCTTCTCCAAAGCCTTAAGTGTTTTGCCCGTATCCACAGCTTATGCAGTTTTCACAGGGTTCGGAGCATTTGGAACCGCAGCAGTTGGAATGCTGTTCCTTGGAGATGAAGTGAGTGTACTCAAAATTTTCTTTGTCATTACATTGATCACTTGCATTATGGGTTTAAAATTTATATCTAATAAGCCTGAAAGAGAGGAAGTTAATTAATATGAGTTGGTTTTTTTTGGTGATTGCAGGCTTGATGGAAGTGGGCGGAGTAATAAGCTTAAAATTCACAGAGGGCTTCTCAAAACTGAAGCCAACCATCCTCTTTATTATTTTTATGCTATCCAGTTTCATCTTTCTATCCGTGTCGTTAAAAGAAGTGCCTCTTAGTATCGGTTACGGCATATGGACTGGTATTGGTGCTTCAGGAAGTGTACTCTTAGGAATGTTCGTTTTCAAAGAGCCTAGAAACATGAGCAAGCTAATCATGGTTGGTGGTATAATAGTAAGTATTGTGGGCTTAAAACTAGTCTAAGGTGGAGAATTTTTTGAATAAAGGTGAAGTAACGAGAAATAAAATAATAACAAGTGCTCTTCATTTATTCGCAACAAAGGGTTATGAACAAACCTCTATGAGGGAAATTGCCATTGAAGTGGACATTAAAGCTCCTTCACTTTACGCCTATTGTTCCAGTAAAGAAGAATTGTTTGGAATTGTATGTGACTATGTTACTAATGATTATTTGAATTTTGTACGTGATCAATCAGATGAAATTTCGAGTTTCTCGGTAGAAAAAAAGTTATACACGCTAATGAGATCATTGAATGAATATGTCTACGAGAATGATCTTGGACACTTTATCAATAGATATTTTCTTTTCCCTCCAGATCCATTTAGGGGCACATTTGTTCAACTCTACAAACAGACTGAAGAGGAAATAAAAAAAATTATCGAAAAAGCTATAGACAGTGAACCAGAGAGATTTATACCTGTTAATACAGTTATCGCTTCATTTATGTGTGTTATAGATGGAATGATCTTTCAGATGTTAAACTTTTCACAAGATGAGTATGAAAACAAATTAGAAGAAACTTGGAAAGTATTTTGGAGAGGAATCCAGAAATAAGCTTCAATTGATATGGTGGATTAGACGATGTCCCTGATGCAGTAGGGATAAATAAGCACATGTGTTCTAAAATTACAACTAATCCATATGAACTAAGTATAATTTTGTGTAAAACATAAAAAGCATAACTGATACCATCAGTTACGCTTTTTATACTTTTATGCTAGCTTTCCTTCTCTAACTAAGGCTACTCATCACTTTTAATCCACTGAACTCTTTAACAGGGTTTCTACTCTTTCTAGAAATATGATAACATCTCCTACAAAGATTGAATCTGATTCGATTCTACGCAAAAACATTAATGTAAGCTCTTTTACTTCCTTTAAGGCAAGATCCTTTTTATTTCTCTTGGAAAACTTAATTATATAATGCAAATCAATATTTAATTTACTTATCTTCAAAAAAGGATCATTGCCGTTTGCTGTTTTCAAATCCCTCATCATACTTAAGATAATACCTATCGAACAATAAATCTCTATGAGTTTCCTTGATCTTCTCTTCTCCCGCTTCTCTCTATAATTCTGTCCTATAGTATCGAATATAATAAAAGTTAAAAATGCTTCTTTAATTTTGGGCAAAATCCTATGTACATATTATATTGATTTAATGTGTAATCCTGACCCATCATCTTACCTTCTAATTGCATAGGTTTATAAAATGTAGTCTTAAACATGCTCGCATCAAGAAGCTAGTTCCTCTTAGAATCAATGAATTAGCTTCTTGTTCGTCAAAAGCGCTCGAATTGGCTAGGTATCATACCCTCGATCGCCCAATACTGGCTTCATCATCAGTTTCATAGCTTGAAGAAATTCATAGCCCTGAACAGAGTCATGAGCTTCACCGCCCGTTAATTCAAAACGAAGCGGATTGCCTAACGCATCAACACGGCATTTATTTTAGTACTCAACCCAACACAGGAACATATGATCTCTTTCTTTGTCCCCCTTTTGCGCCAGACCCATGCTAATGAAAGAGCCCGATTGTGGCACATCAATAATGACTCTTCTCTCATCGTTTTCCTTGGCGACATACTACAGCACCTCATCCCAAATTCCTGCTTTCTGCCGGCTGCGGCGCCTGAACGTGCAATCCGTAGTATTGAATATAACATGCTTTTGATTGTCTAGTGCAAGGACGTGATTTTCGTTTAGGTGTAAACATATATTGGATTCACTAGCACTGTTGGATATTTAAATATGATCATAAAAAATGACTTATTTACACAACAAGGAAGGTCCAATTCATCTTTTAGATTTTATAGTCCCTAATTATTGGAGCAATATTAAGTGGAACTTGAGAATCGTTCGTCCGCACCAAAATAATCAAATCCTCCCTACTACTACTTTTCAAAAATATCGGGAGTGTTCCTTCTGACCTGTATCGCAACTGATTGAGATGTATAAGACGCCACAGTAAAAATGAATTGCGCCCGTGCTTAACAAATTAATAAAATAGAAGCTCCCCCGATTGATTAAGGCCTTAAAACGCTAAGAAGGCGCCGACATAGCATCGGCGCCTTCTCTCTGTTCAGTTCAATTACAACGTAATCGCACGGTGAGGCTTGCTGTAATGACTGGTTCCGCCGCCTCCGACGATAACACGCCCGCCCTTATTAAACACCAGACGTTTCGTAATATTTCCACTGAGCAGCACTTCAACTTTAGCTTGATTGGCAGTAGCTATATAGATGACATAGCCACTCTTAGAAATTACTGTCCGCCAGTTTCGGTCAAACTCTGACCGCAAGACCCGGCTGGAGTATACCTGATTTTCGACTCTACCTGGTTTAGTTCCCTTCATCGAAACCCCTCATTTCTGTGGAATCTATAGGACACGTTAATAATCTATTCACTAAGACTCTCAGAAGTGTAGATAGATTCCTAAGTAGATGAAAGAAATAAAATCGACTTATGCGACTAATGCAGTCTCGCCTACTGGAATGACGCGACGTTTAACAATAACACCATTTCTAACGGTAAACTCGATAAAATGGAAGATTGGGGTTGGTGCGCCCTTGAGAAATCCCTTTTTGACAAGTGGCGCCCCGGCTCCCCCAGACAGCTGATACCTTGTACCTTGATAGGAAAGTTGATCTAATGCATGCACATGGCCAACAAGAACCTGAGAGACCTTGCCGCGAACGCTGGATAGGAACCGGGTCAGTTGTCCTCGGGTGTTTCCGAACGTCGATGTGGGATCTTGAAAATAACGGGGATTAGCCCATTTCCCGATCCTAGGGGGAACGTGCATGGTCACAACTGTATTCTTCTGTGCCTTTTTTAGCTTCTCTCTCAGAAAAGCCAGTTCCCCTGGTGCAAAACCGTAGACTGACTGACCACTCGCATTGGAGTTAAGCTCTTGTGAGTTATCCAGGCCAATGATCGTAGTTTTAATTTTGGGGAGATGGATTCCGAAATGCGTTGGTCCGATATATTTTCTAAAATTGGTAAGTGGTCCGTTGATCCCCGTATGTTCATGGTTTCCGGGAACGATAAAAAAAGGGGATATCAGGTACGCCTCTGTTCGGATCCTGAATCTGCAGCAAGCTTTTTATTGGTACACCTGAATAGGTCCCGCCTGTCTTGAATTCTTGGTCAGTTCCTGTGAATACGGCATCTCCGTTATGCAGAATAAATAGAGGCTTTCTCTTCAATTTGGAGATGGTGGATAAGGCCGAAGTAAATATTGCATTGCTGGACTGGCCCTTCCCAGCCCAGCCGTCTCCCATACCGATAAAAGTGTATTCATTGCCTTTCAACTTCTTTACCTTTGCGAATAATTGAGCTTTGGATGTCTGGAACAGTGTTTTCTGACTTGTCGCGGTTCTTTTGACTTGAGCCGTCTGTTTTTTGGATTTCATTTGGTCACCCTTCCCTGTCGATTTACCTAATTTTATGGGGCGGATGACAGTAGTGAAACGGCATTAGCCCATTTCGCTGGCAATCGCACAAGACTTTTCTTGATCGAACTCATAGAATACAGGATCAGGTCAAGGAGTGATATATTTGAGTATAATCAAAGCTGGAGATTGCGTCGGCATTCTTTATTTCACTACGAGGGGTGCACCGGCTGCAGTGCATGACGGCGTTCTCGTTTCTCCTAAAAGTTTGAATTCGCAAACGTATAATGGCCCGGTTACTATATTGCATTACAATATCAATAGGAAATCCGGCCACCTTTTTCGCCAACTTATTACCGTGACACCGATTGAGATCCGTAAAACACCCTTTATGAGTAGCGATCAGAAAGGACGCTGCAGCAGTTCCCCTTCTTCACCTGCTATAAAAGCGGGATCTTGCGCAGCTGTTAAATTCCGGATACCCAAATCATCCAAATTCCCAGCAGGCCGGGAAGTGAAGAACGGCAGATTGCTATGCCCGATCAAAGATGGAAACAAGCCTCCAAAAGAAGTATGGATATACCACTGGCTGGTCAGAAATCCAAACAGCGACTCGCCAAGTTTAAAGCTCGAATTGAAAAAGTATACCGGCGTTACGTATGTAGAAAAAGCAAGAGTGTCTCCTCTCCCAACTGCAAAATTGAACCTGAACGGGCTTTCATAAAATCCTAAGCAATCAGCTTAGCTCCTTGGTTTTTGGTGTTTATCATGGCTTCCATAAGACAGTTGTCCAAAAAAAAACAAAAAATTTACTGAACCTTTTTTGACTGCCACATACCCAGATTTTTAGGGACGAATACATCTATTTTCGTGCTTTCATCCGATTAATCGGTCCCATATGAAATATTCTTCATCACAGAAAAATCGTCTGAAGAAGGATTTTTCACCGCAGGGGAATCAATCATCTCTCCGGTTAGGGAGTACACCTCATTATTGACAAACGCAGACGTCCTGGTTAACGAGCCATCTTCCATCTGAGAAATGAGAATCTGCAGGTTTAGCTGACCTTTGAGAATGCTTTTAACAAGACAAAAGACGTGACGGGACTGATCGTTCACAGAGATCAGGGATTCCAGTACACGTCTTATGCCTACCACGACATGCTGCCAAAGGTTGGCGTCCAAATCAGCATGTCTCGCCGAGGGAATTGTTATGACAATGCCTCGATGGAGAGCTTCTTCTCGCATCTCAAAACGGAAGGGCTCTATCCTTATGATATCGGAAATTGGACGAGGCACAAAGGCGAATTGAAGCGTATATCGATTTTCACAAAAAACATCGACCACAACGAAAACTAAATAAACTTCCTCCGGCAGAGTTCCGGAAACAGTTTATAGCTTAGGGTCTTTTTTCAATGTCTATTAAATGGGGTCTTGACCATGAAAACAACCTTAACACCCATATCAAACCTTATTTTAAGCGTCTGATGCTAAAAGATCTAAAACCAGATATGTATCAGGTTTTTTTAGACTCTCTATTTAAAAAGGGACTCAGCAAACGTACCGTCGAGATCATCAACTCTACTGTATACTCAGTCATGGAGCATGCATTGATTCAAGGGAAAATATTACGCAATCCTTGCAAAGGTTCAATATTAAAGGAGAGCACAAGAAGAAGACAATTCAATGCATTGATTCAGAGGACATTCCCAAATTTCTTCGTACGGCTCGAGGTGATGCGTACATTTATTGGATTTTCTTCAAAGTGCTCATTGAAACAGGATTACGAAAAGGAGAAGCTGCCGCTCTCAAATGGTCGGATATCAATTTCAAAGATAAGACGATCCGCGTGGATGAAACACTCGATTTTCAAGCTGAAGACGGGGACGAACTTTTCGGAGATACAAAAACCGGAAATTCTACCCGCACCATTAGTGTAAGTAACGGCCTCATAAATGATTTAAGATATCATGCTTCATGGCAAAATCAAAATAAGATTAATTTAGGGGAATCCATGTACAGACACGATTTAAATCTGGTCTTGTGCAGGAATGATGGTAGTCCGATGCCTAAATCCAGTCTCTTCAATGCTTCAAAGAGGATTTTGAGAAAGGCTGGTTTAAGTGAGGAATTAACAATTCATTCCTTGAGACATACCTATGCCGTGATCATGCTTGAAGCTGGAGCTGATATAAAATTTGTACAAGAGCAGCTTGGGCATGGCAGTGTGCAAATTACATCCGATGTGTATGCTCATATTTCTAAAAAGCTAGAAAAGCGGAACATTGATAAATATGAAGAGTACACTTCCCGTATTTTTGGATCAGAAAATCAAAAACCGGGGGACGTTTGGGGGACGCAACCTCAATAGAAGTGTACTTCCCTCAAAACGTCCCCCGGCTCATTCCTTCAAAACCCCGTAGTTACAAGGTTTCTCCGATTAGTACAACGTGATATATTGATCGCGTTCCCATTGGTGGACTTGTGTGCGGTACATATCCCACTCAATTTCTTTCAGCTCGTAGAAGTGAGCCAGGGCATGGTCGCCGAGAGCGTCACAGATGACTTCGCTGCGGATCAGTTCGTTCAATGCTTCTTTCAGGTCAGCTGGCAAGCTTGGAATGCCTTCTTCCACACGCTCTTCTTCTGACATGATGTAAATGTTGCGGTCAATCGGAGCTGGTAAGGAAAGCTCACGTTTGATTCCGTCCAGACCTGCTTTCAACAAAACAGCCAGAGCCAGGTAAGGGTTAGCCGCCGGATCCGGGTTACGAACCTCAACACGTGTGCTCAGACCGCGTGAAGCTGGAATACGGATCATTGGGCTGCGGTTACTTGCAGACCATGCTACGTAACATGGTGCTTCGTAACCTGGTACAAGACGTTTGTATGAGTTCACAGTCGGGTTAGTGATTGCTGCAAACGCACGTGCATGCTTCAGCGTTCCAGCCATGAAGTGACGTGCAGTTTTGCTCAGGCCCAGCTCGTCTGACTCGTCAACAAATGCGTTCTCACTGCCTCGGAACAAGGATTGGTTGCAGTGCATACCGGAACCGTTCATACCGAACAAAGGTTTTGGCATAAACGTAGCATGCAATCCATGCTGACGTGCAATTGTTTTAACAACAAGCTTGAACGTTTGGATCTGGTCTGCCGCTTTCAATGCATCTGCATATTTGAAGTCGATCTCGTGCTGACCTGGAGCTACTTCATGGTGAGAAGCTTCAATCTCAAAACCCATCTCTTCAAGTGTAATTACGATGTCGCGACGACAGTTTTCACCAAGATCTGTTGGTGCAAGGTCGAAATATCCACCTTGGTCATTCAATTCATTCGTTGGGTTTCCTTTTTCATCTGTCTTGAACAAGAAAAATTCTGGTTCAGGACCAACGTTGAAGGAAGTGAATCCCATTTCTTCGGCTTCTCTCAGGTTTCGCTTCAAGATGCCGCGTGGATCACCTGGGAATGGGTTGCCATCTGGAAGATATACGTCACAGATCAGACGGGCAACGCGATTATCGGATACCCATGGGAAAATAAGCCAAGAGTCAAGATCCGGATAGAGGTACATGTCGGATTCTTCGATACGAACATAACCTTCAATGGAAGAGCCGTCAAACATCATTTTGTTATCCAGAGCTTTCGTCAACTGACTTACTGGAATCTCAACGTTTTTGATCGATCCAAGCAAATCGGTAAATTGCAATCGAACGAATCGAACGTTTTCTTCTTTTGCGATGCGGAGAATATCTTCTTTAGTATAACTCATGATTCCTCTCCCTTTCTTATCTGCGTATTTGGCTTGCCTGTTATATTTGTACATTAGAATGTTCCACGGGTCAAGGAGTCTGACATGAGAAATTTGTAATTTACCTTACCCGCCTCGTTAGGTGAATTCATTATTTTTTATTGAAAAAACGAGATAGTTCACCTTGAATGAGAGATACTTGCCCAGGTCTTTTGCCAGACACAAGCTGCTGCTTCAGTAAACGGTGCAGCTGCGTATCCGATAGCTCCCTGCGTTTCACTTCTGTATCCGGTGTAATTACCGTTGCTTCTTCAGACTCTTTTGATACAGGATTCATAACCTGTTTGATGCCTGCAATGTTAACTCCCTTTTCAATCAGGGCTTTAATCTCCAGCAGTCGCTCGACATCGTTAAAAGAAAACAGGCGTTGATTACCTGAAGTTCTCGCAGGAACAATCAGACTGTGCTGCTCATAATAACGAATCTGTCTTGCGGACAGGTCGGTAAGCTTCATTACGATACCTATTGGGAATAAGGCCATATTTCTGCGAATTTCGTCGCCCATGTTCATCAACCTTCCAGTTCGTCTATTCTTGACCCTATTGTACATTTAGTTGTTACAAAGTGTCAATGACGTGTTAGATAAACTCACAATAATTTACGATCTTTCATCGCTTGTAATGCCATTAAAACGCCATATTTAACATGAGAGTAGGTCAATCCGCCCTGCATGTACCCGATAAAAGGCTCTCGTATGGGTGCATCAGCCGACAACTCCAGACTTCCTCCCTGAATGAAGGTACCTGCCGCCATAATAACAGGATGCTCATAGCCGGGCATGTCCCAAGGCTCAGGCACAACATGGCTGTCTACTGCTGCTGCCTGCTGAATGCCTTGTACGAAGGCGATTAAATGCTCAGCCGAACTAAACTGCACAGCCTGAATTAGGTCGGTTCGAGGCTCGTCCCATGCGGGTTTGGTCACAAATCCGGATGCAGCAAACATCGCCGCCGCGAAAATACTTCCTTTAATCGCTTGTCCAACAATTGTCGGAGCCATGTAAAGTCCCTGATAGATGCCTCGCGTTGTTCCGAGCATGGCCCCTACCTCCGCACCGATGCCGGGTGCTGTAAGACGATACGCCGCCAGCTGTACATATTTCTCTTTACCGCATATGTATCCTCCGGTTTCCGCCAGCCCGCCGCCAGGATTTTTGATCAGCGAACCTGCCATGAGGTCCACCCCGACTTCCGTAGGCTCACGTTCTTCCGTAAATTCACCGTAACAATTATCTACAAATACAATAACGTCTGGTTTCAATGCTTTGACACGTGACACCATCTCAGCAATCTCTGCAATGGTAAAAGAGGACCGCCAGTCGTAACCACGGGAACGCTGAATACCTATAACTTTCGTTGCTGGAGTTATGTGTTTCTCCACCGCATTCCAATCGATTCCACCTGCGGGTGTCAGTGCTGTTTCAGCATAACCTATCCCGAAATCACGCAGGGACCCGGTTCCGTCACCGGGTCTGCCTATTACTTTATGGAGCGTGTCATAAGGCTTACCCGTGATGTACAAGAGCTCGTCACCTGGGCGCAGCACCCCGAACAGCGCTGTGCTGATGGTGTGTGTGCCTGAGGCAAAATGAGGACGCACCAGTGCACTCTCTGCACCGAATACATCCGCATACACCTCATCCAGCACCTCACGTCCGCGATCATTATAGCCATACCCTGTGGACCCTGCAAAATGAAAATCACTCACTTTTCTGCGCTGAAACGCATCAATGACCTTCCATTGGTTGTGATCCACAATGCGATCCACCTGCTGCAGCTGTCCTTCAATCTGACGTTCTACCCGCTGCTGAAGTTCTACAATGTTTGAATCAAAACTTGCCATCCTGCTTCATTCCCCTTTTATAGCACGAAACTGACGTAGCTTATCAATTCCCGTGTCAACTTATCACATTAATATGTCATGAATATTACAGATCGATGAAATCTTCAAGTAAATAACCGAATTTTTCATATTCGCCTTTTTGCAGTTCTACTTCATAAATGACGTCATTTTCATCGTATTCCGTTCCCACAACGTCACCAATTTTGTATAGTACAGAAGTCAGATCACCGCGCTCCGCTGGAATGCGGAAGCGTTTCGTATCACCCGTCAGCTCCGTCTGGATCAATTCACGAACTTTGATCAAATCCGCTTCATCAAGTGCGCTGATTTTGATATGCTTTTCATCCAGTGGAAGCATTTCTAACTGCTCCGGCGTGCAGGCGTCTTTTTTGTTATAGAGCACAAGTTGAGGCTTGTCCCCTGCACCCAGCTGCTGCAGAATCGCGTTAACCGTATTCATCTGATCCTCACGCATCTCCGAGGAAGCGTCTACAACATGCAGAATCAGATCAGCTTCGTTAACTTCTTCCAATGTAGCGCGGAATGCAGCAACGAGATCATGAGGAAGATTCTGAATAAAACCAACCGTATCGGTGAGCACGATTTCTTTACCGCTCGGAAGTTCCATCGTACGGGATGTCGGGTCCAGTGTAGCAAACAGTTGATCCTGAATGTATACATCAGCAGCGGTTAACTGTTTCAACAATGTGGATTTGCCCGCATTCGTGTAACCTACCAGCGCCACTTGAACAATACCTGTTTTTTTACGGCGCTCCCGGTGAAGTTTACGATGGCGTGTAACCTCTTCGAGATGACGTTTCAAGTCATCGATGCGGCCCCGGATATGACGGCGGTCCGTCTCCAGTTTGCTCTCACCCGGACCTCTTGTACCGATCCCCCCGCCAAGCCGCGACAAATTTTTGCCGTGTCCGGACAAACGAGGAAGCAGGTAGCTGTGCTGCGCCAGTTCAACTTGAATAATCCCTTCCCGCGTACTCGCACGCTGCGCAAAAATATCAAGAATCAGCTGAGTACGGTCAATAATTTTCAGGTCCAACGTCTCTTCGAGATTTCGCACCTGAGCTCCGGACAATTCCTGATCAAAAATAGCCGTCGTTGCGCCCAGTTCATCTGCAACCAAGCGCAGCTCTTCCACCTTTCCTTTACCGATAAACCATTTGGTATCCCGCGTTTCCCGGTTTTGGGTTAATACACTGAGAACTTCGACACCTGCGGTTTCAGCAAGTTTCACGAGCTCCTGCAATGAATATTCATGATTAATACCTGAACGCTTCACTTCATCGGTTACCAAACTGACCAGTACCGCACGGTCTTTCTTGGTTGTATCCGTATTATGTGTGCCATTTGTCATCTATAGATTCACTCCTCTGTTCGATCTCTGCTGCCTAAAGCCACCATGATCCCGCGGCATGGCTAAAGCCGAACCGGTTAACCCGGCCGGCTGTGTTAAAAGGCTATTATCGCTTACTTTCGTTCAAACTTCAAATCCTCCGTACGAATCGTCATTAACTCCAGTTTCCCCGGACTCCCATCCGTGTACTGCTCCAGCAGCCGAACAGCTTGATGCCTGATCGATCTCTCAATGGCGTTCCGTACATACCTTGCGTTACTAAAGGCATGCAGCGAATCATTCTTTTCCTGAAGCAGATGCTGCTTTAACTTGAGTATGGTCTGCGGCATCAAAATATAATCACGCTCTTTAGCCATAATTTCCGAAATCTGAATCAATTGGTCAATCGTATAGTCTGGAAACTCAACCTGAATCGGAAAGCGGGAAGGTAAGCCGGGATTCGTCTGCAGAAAAAAATCAATCTCTTCCGAGTACCCCGCCAAAATCAGAATAAACTGATTTTTATGATCCTCCATAGATTTAACAAGAGTATCAATCGCTTCCTTACCAAAATCTTTCTCCCCACCGCGAGCCAGACTGTACGCTTCATCGATAAACAAAATGCCGCCAAGTGCTTTTTTGACCAAATCTCTGGTCTTCTGTGCCGTATGACCAATGTACTCACCGACAAGGTCGGCGCGCTCTACTTCAATTAGATGCCCTTTGCTGAGCACGCCCATCTTCTGAAACATTTTGGCTACAATTCTGGCTACCGTTGTTTTGCCCGTTCCCGGGTTACCTTTGAAGACCATATGATACACGTGTGCCCCGCTCAGCAGACCTGCCTCGGAGCGCATCTGAGCAATCTGAAGAAAAGCATAAATCTCAAATACCAATTCCTTAATGTTTTCAAGTCCAACCAGCTGCTCCAGTTCACCCTGAATCTCTTGAAAGTGTGCATGCTTCGTTATCGTTTTGGCTGCCTGTACCGAGAGTGCTTCATCTTTAGCGAGTATTTGAGGCTCCTGGTTACGTAATACCACATTAATTTGTCTGGAAGGTCTGCCTCCCGGCTGCCCACCCGCAGCCATGACCCGTCCGTTCATTCGCCATCACCTCTATTTTATCGGGCTGATCTCTCCTGATTATTAATGTATTCTATCAGGTGCCCAGATATTAGAAGGATGTACAAGAAAAGTTCTCGTTTGCAAAATGCACACTAGACTTGTATGTTTTTGCGAAACTCCCCGTTCTCGAACAGCGTCTGTCTATGTTTCAATGATAATTGGAAGTATGGAAATACATGTGCGTCGATCGCGTGCAGCAGTTCCTTCGCCGTTTTGTTGGCGAGATCATAGTCTGCTGTTGTGATATGTTTACGAGACAAAGCATCCTCAAGCTCATCTTCATCCAGCAAAAAAATCTCTCCATCCTTAAGCACAACAACATCCAGGTATAGATCATCAAACCAAGGAACACCCTGATCCGTAATTCCCTGACTGCGGCAGGTATCAATGTACCATTCTACGATCCGCTGCTGATTATCAAACATGGCTGTAACAACAAAGTGTTCTCCCTTTGGATAGTACTGCAGCCAGGAATATCCCTTGTCCGCAATACAAAAGGTAGTTCCTCCATACGTCTTCCACAAAGGTTCTTTCAAATCCTGTATGGTATACAGCGTAATATAACCTGTAAAAATTTTGGACTGAACGAACCGGCATGTAAATTGTCGGTTCGTAATCCGGCGCCAGTTTGCGCGATCCCCGAATTTCCGTTTCATACGAACCCCTCTTTGCCGACTACAGATCCATGATCTGCATTTAGATTGGTGAACAAGTACACGTCTGCTTGAAGAGCAAGCACACCTCACCTGCTCCTCACAACGTATTACGAATAGTTACAGCTTACCATATTTCATGAATACACTCAAAACCACGCCTTCTGTACATTTTATCATGTACTGCTTGATTATAGATATCGTGCATCAGCCTGTCTTTGCTGCATAACAAAAACTGCTTCACCGGCGAACCGGGAAGCAGTTTTGACAAAGCTTATCTTTCATTGCGGATCACGAAATAACGTGTTTTTATCCTCCCGAACCTGATTGAGGTGAAGAAGGTGTCTCCGTTCCCCCACTATCTCCATTCGTTCCACTTTCAGGTGTGACGATTTCGCCCGGGGTCGTTACTGGCCCATCACTTGGGCCATCGCTTCCGGGGTCTGTTGTACCTTGACCTGGCGGATTACTGCCATCGCCTGGCTGACCGTTACCGTTCTCAGGGCCACCGCCATTGTTTCCATTTCCGTTTCCATTATTACCATTCCCGTTATTGCCATTCTCGCTTCCATTGCCATTGCCATTGCCGCCGTTCGGGTTCCCGTTATCCGTTCCTCCGTTATCCGGGTTATCCGTTCCTGGTACTTCTGGTTCTGTACCCGGTTCAGGTTCTGTTGGCTCTGGCTGCTGCGGCTCGATCTCCTGTGCTTCAATCATCAGCGAGACGGTATTGGACGGGCCGGTTTCCTGTCCGGTAGACAGATCAAAAGCCGTTACATAATATTCGTAGGTGAGACCCGGCAGCGCACTTAAATCCTGAGCACTGGTTGAACCTACAGAATCAATCAAATGTGTAAATTCGGCTTCTGAAGTCTCCTTTCGATATATACGATACTGTGTACTCGAATCGCCATTTCCAGTCCAGCTTAGCGAGACAGTCTGCGTGTTAGGATCATAAGATGCGTTCAATCCGCTAACCGATAGTTCCGGTTTCTGCGGTTCTTCTACAGGCGGAGGTGCTTGCCCTCCCGCAGGTGCTTTGAAATCCTTCACAGGAACGCCTTTTAATGCGTCCCCCATAACCTTGGCAAAAAACGCTGCAGACAGCTTACTGCTGTTCTTGAGCATGTGTTTTGCATCTGGATTATCATAGCCCATCCAGACCGCACCGGTCCATTCCGGCGTGTAACCTACGAACCAGACGTCACGGTTAGAACTGTTGCCAGCGATACCGCTCTGTACAGTTCCGGTTTTACCCGCAACCGGACGATCCAGACGAGCCGAACGCCCTGTACCATCGTTAACTACATTCTGCAGCATCTGTGTAAGCTGGTATGCATTCTGTTCGCTCATGACTCGTTTCGTATCCGATTTATCATGTTTATAGGTCGTTTTACCGGAACTATCCTTAATTTCTTTTATCGAATAAGCCTGCTGGTACTCGCCCAGATTCGCAAATGCACTGTATGCCTGAGCCATCTCCAGCGTATTCGTGCCTTTGCTGAGACCGCCAAGAGCGATCGCCAGGTTTTTGTCCTGATCCGTTAACTGGATGCCTACACTCTTCGCAAAGTTAACACCGGTATTCACTCCGATCTTATCCAGCAGCCACACGGCCGGAATATTTTCCGACTTCGTGATAGCATCCGTCATGCTGATCGTGGAAGAATATCCGTGCAGGTTGCCTGGACAATAATTGCCGAAACACTGCTTCGCGTTGCTCAGCGCAGAGTTCGCGCTGTATTGTCCTGTCTCAAGCGCCGGAGCGTAGGATACAATTGGTTTAAATGCTGAACCCGGCTGTCTCCGGCTCTGGGTGACCCGGCTGTAGCCTTTCGTCTGGTAATCACGTCCACCCAGCAAAGCAACAAGACTGCCGTTCTCGTGATTCATAATCACCATTGAACCCTGCACCTGTTGATCATCCTTACTTGCCTCAAACAAGCTGTCATCCGAGAAGGCACTCTCCATAGCCGTTTGAGCCTGCGCGTCCATCGTTGTGAAAATTTTGAAACCGCCAATGTTGAGATCGTCTTCCGTCATGCCTGTTACGCGTTCCGCTTCACGGAGCACATAGTCGATAAAGGCTTGATATTTTCTGTCTTTCTCAGGCGGTGTGTACTTATAATCGACTGCCTTTGCTTTATTCATCTCTGCCTCGGTGATATACCCTTGTTCAAACATTAATTGCAGGACTACACCGCGGCGTGCTTTTGAATCATTCGGATTGCTCAGCGGGTTATACGCAGAAGGCCCTTTTGGCATAGCAGCCAGGGTTGCAATCTGCCACAACTCCAATCGATTTAAATCTTTTTGTCCAAAATAAAACTCCGAAGCGGCCTTGATCCCGTAACGCTGATGACCAAAGAAAATCCGGTTCAAGTACATTGTCAAAATTTCATCTTTTGTAAACGTACGTTCTAAAGCCGTTGCGATAGATACTTCCGTCGCTTTTCTGAAAAATGTCTTGTCACGCGACAAGAACATATTTTTGGCCAGCTGTTGGGTCAGCGTACTGCCGCCCTCCACCATAGATCGTGCCATAATATCTTTGACCGCCGCACGGCCAATGGACCAGAGATCTACACCCTGGTGTTCGTAGAATCGTTTATCCTCGGTTGCGACGAATGCTTTTTTGACCAAATCAGGAATATCATCCGATTCTACGGGCTCAAGCTTTTTAATCGAAAGCTCGCCCATAATATTACCGTTGCGATCATATACTTTTGAAGTTTCATTAATCGTCGTTTTATTCATATTAGCTTTAAGCAATTTCTCACCGTTGATCAGAATAAACAAATATCCAGCTAATGCACAAAATATGGCGATGGCTATGGTGAAAAATAAAGTCCACCCCACGCGCTTACCCGTAATTTTTTTCTTTTTAGAGGTCTTTGGTTTCGCTTTTTGTTTGGACTTGCTATTGTTGTTGCGATTATTAGACCTCGATAACGGATCGTTTGGCATGTTCCCTCCTGACTCCCTTTCAGTTGCATGTTTTCTATTTCTCTGACAGCACAAGCTTATATTAAACCTATTTTGCCCGGAATGAAAAGAACAACCCTTATTAGGTTGCTCTGTTCACTTCCTATACATCTAGACGAAATGGTTTAATAAAAGGTTTCGGAATTTTTAAGCTTCGCCGCCGTTGTCCTGCTGCATCAGCGATACGCTGCGTTGCGGCGTGAACGTGGAGATGGCATGCTTATAGACCATTTGCTGGCGTCCGTCGCTGTCAATGACGATCGTAAAATTGTCAAATGCCTTGATCGTCCCGCGGATTTGGAAGCCGTTAGTCAGATAGACCGTAGCCGGAATATTTTCTTTCCGCAGTTGGTTCAAGAACGTATCTTGGATGTTGATGGACTTGTTCATTAGCCGTACCCCCATTGGTTCATTTGAATTCGTAGTTTAAGAAATATTCAATATCGCTGAGTAGCTTTCGTGCTATTATATCATGAACAGTTTCATATAATCCACAAAAACCCCTTGTCCTCCGTTTGGCATCCCCCTGCCAAGAGGCTTGGAAACTAGAAGACATATCCATTATACACTGCCTTACAGATTTGCAAAAGAGGGACAAATTTCACGTAATAACGGCGAACCAAATCCAACTCGTACAATTTAAGCGCTCGTACGCCAAGATTGTGAATAAACTCTAGCAGAAAAAGATTGAGCTTGGTAAAAATCCTTCGAAGTAATCAAGGCTTTCCATAAGGTCTGAGCCGGAGCTTTAACCTCTGATTTCTTATCTTCGAAGCTTGTTTTGTAAACTTTCATTTTTAAAAATGTTGAAGAATGATCACTTAAATTTTATCCTGAAACAGCCTCCTTGAAACATTTTTGAAAAGTTGTTTTTTTCCATTTTCATAGTGTTAAAAAACATTTAAAAAAACCTCCAGCTTTTCTTCGAAAAGGCAGAGGTTTTCCAATGCTAAACTCCGTTAAATTTCAGTTTAATCCATTCACTCACTTGATTATATTGACTTTCATAATTTTCGGTATCCGTCATGTCCACCCACTGAATATCCTTCATATGACGGAACCAGGAAAGCTGACGTTTGGCAAACCGGCGTGTATCCCTTTTTAACCATTCCACAGCAGCCTCCCAACTGACCTCTCCTTGCAAATAGGCGGCAATTTCCTTGTATCCCAAGCCCTGCATGGAAATATGGCCTCTCGCAACGCCTCGTTCCAGCAGCGCCTTCACTTCATCTACCAAGCCCTGCTCGATCATTAAATCAATGCGCTGTTCGACCCGTGCATATAACTTCTGACGGTCCATCGTAAGTCCAATGATAAGCAGATCATACGGAGACTCTTTTTTCTGCGCAGCCAGCTGATCTGACCATTTCTCCCCTGTGAGATGGAAGATTTCAAGCGCACGTACGATGCGCCGCTGATCATTTGCATGCAGACGATCTGCGCTAACCGGATCTACTTCCCTTAAACGATCATGAAGAGCCTGTGCACCATGCTGCTGAGCATAGCTGAACTGCTCTTCCCTGAAAGCCTCGTCCGAACCGCTTTCCGAAAATTGAAACCCGTAACATACCGATTCCACGTAAAGTCCCGTACCACCCACAATGAAAGGCAGTTTCCCACGTTCTTGAATTTCGGGGATCAAGCGGGTGCAGCTTTCCTGGAACTCAGCCACGGAATAGGGATATTCCGGTTCGTGAATGTCAATCAGATGATGGGGGATGCCCTTCATTTCTGCTGGTGTAATTTTGGCCGTTCCGATATCCATCTCCCGATAGACCTGCATGGAGTCTCCGGAGATCACCTCACAGTTAAAAGCCTGTGCCAGCTCGATGCTCAGTCTCGTTTTGCCTACAGCTGTCGGTCCAACCAGCACCAGCAGCTTCGGTTTTGTATTAACTTCCGATCTCAACATTAATCACTCCGTACAACGTTTTTGCATTAGCCCGATCCAGCACCTGAAATCCAAGTCGGTCAAACTCTGCGCTGCCGCGCTTTTCTTTCATCACCACTCGCTTGCGGGCGACCCTTTTTGCCTCTGTAATACTCTCTTCTGCCAGTGCATGAGCATTCGCATAATTTCGCAAAGGCTTGATCGCACTAGAATCCATCATCGGCTCACGAAACATCGGATCAAAATAAACCGTGTCACAGCTCCGGTCAGGCAGGGAACGAAGCAGTTCCAGGTGGTCCTGATTTCGCAGTTCAATCCGTCGAAACGCCCGGTCTACATCAGGCTCATTACTTTCATAATGAGACATCCCATCAAGCAGCAGCGTATAGAGAGGTTCGGAACTTTCGCAAGCAATAACACGTCCTTGATCACCTGCAGCAACCGCAAATACAAGCGAATCCGAGCCGAGACCTGCCGTACAGTCCACCACCGTATCACCTTTAACCACAGCCCCCGCTTCCAGCATCGGGTCAGATTCTCCCCGCAGCACACGTTTGGCACGTACAAACCCCATACTCGGATGAAATTCAAGCTCGGACTCGTCCTTGCGGAACAAGCGTGCCCTCCCTTTCAGCACGACCAGAATTTCCTGAATACCATACTGCTCAAGCAGTTTGGGCAGAGACGTTCTGCTGCGCGGTACGTAGGTGCCCCCGGTTGCAGCGGCCAATGCACGCGCACGCTCCACCAGAGAGGCAGCCTCCTTGTCACCCGTCGTTATATACATAATTTCCCCCTAAAAAAACTACATCACTCGTTTAAATAACTTTTCCAAATCATACGTTGAAAATGAAATCACGATCGGCCGTCCATGCGGACACGTATACGGCTGCCGGCATGAACCCAAACGCTGGATCAAAACCTCTGCCTCCTGATCAGTAAGCTTCTGGTTTGCTTTAATAGAAGCTTTGCAGGAGCACATAATGGAAGCTGCTTCACGCATCTTCGCTACATCAATACTGCGCTCACTGAGAACCCATTCGGACATTTCTTCGATAATGTCTTTTTCGTCCCCTTTCGGGAACCAATATGGATGAGAGCGTACACGGAATGTTTGCCCGCCAAAATGCTCCAGATACACCCCCGCCTGTTCAAACCAGGAAAGTCTCGCCTTCAGCTTTTCCGCTTCCGAAGGTGTGAACTCCAGTGTAATAGGCAGCAGCAGCTCCTGCGAAGCCTGAGCCGGATTGCCAAACTTCTCGTAATAATATTCATAATTGACACGTTCATGGGCTGCATGCTGGTCAATTAAATACAAACCTTCATCATTCTGTGCAATCAAATACGTGCCGTGATGCTGACCAATCAGGCTCAGTTCGGGGAACGCAGGCATCGAAGCATCTGATTGAATCGCCGCCGCCAGCTTGACCGGATCAGGCATCGAAGTATTTTTCCAGTTTCGGTCTGCTCTTGGACCAGAGACGGAGGAGTATAGTGTACGGCTTTCCCTCACGGGAGAGGTGTAGGAAGCTGAACGATACGCTTCGGTCTGACTGCGTCCAGCAGGACTCTGTTCAGCATTTCTGCTGTCGCCTGCATTCATCACAGGCCCGCCGCCTGTATTCACTTCTGAACTTTCGCCTGTACTCGCACTTGTATCTGCACTTGAACTCGAATTATTGTCGGAGCTTCCAGACACTTCAGCATCCTGGCGTCCATTCTTCATTTCTCCATCCGTGTCAATCTGTTCCTTATATAACTTCCCATCCATCTGTCCCGCTTCACCAGCAGAACTAGTTTGCATCAGCTGCGAATCATTCCACTGGTCCATTGGTCCAGAAGCTTGAGATGTCTCCGGCGGAGCTTCAGGCAAAGGAACCGTTTGTGCTGCGTCAGAAGTATTCTGCTCCAGTAAAGTTCCCGGTTCCGCAGGGGCATCCAGATCCGAATGATCATCCTCAACTTTTCCTAATGCTGAGAGAGGGGATGAGACAGCTGGTTTGGGAGAAATCGTTTCTTTCCCCAGCGGACCCTGCTGCCCGTACCCCTCGCTAACATCCTGCTCTTTCACGGGCCCTCTCGGGAAAAGAAATTGTTCCTGAATAAAAGAACTGTCATCTCCGCGCCTGATCTGCTGCTTCCGCACTTGCGGAATCAGTACCTCCTGCCGCAAAATACCGCGCAGTGTCGCCTCCACAAATTCATACAGCTCCGCCTCTTTACTGAATCGAACCTCCAGCTTCGCTGGATGTACATTCACATCCACGAGCGAAGGATGCATCTCCAGCTGCATTACCACAAGCGGGAAGCGATTGATCGGCAGCAGCGTATGATAGGCCTTCAGAATCGCCTGGTTCAGACCGTAATTGCGGATATAACGTCCGTTCACAATCGTGGACATTCCTGCACGGTTCGCGCGCGTCCATTCTGGCAGACTGATCAGACCGCTGATCTTGTAGTCCAGGTTTTCACCCTGAATCGGCAGCATCGCTTTGGCCGCACTTGTTCCATAGATTGCTGCAACCACCTGAAGCAGATCACCATTGCCGAGGGTCTGCAGCAGCGTATTTTCATTATGACGAAGGGTGAACGAGATATGGGGATGTGACATCGCCATACGATATAACACGTCGGAGATGTGCCCCAGCTCCGTTTGAATGGTTTTCATATATTTTAGTCTCGCAGGCGTGTTGTAAAACAACTCCTTCACCACAAATTCTGTCCCTTGTGGTGATGCAGCATCCTCGTGCGTGCAGAGCTTACCGCCTTCAATCACGATCCGTCGTCCTCGCCCGTCGTCCCCGCTGGCGGTCAGCACCTCCACCTTGGAGACAGCTGCAATACTTGGCAGTGCCTCGCCGCGAAAACCGAGACTTGTGATCTGAAACAGATCACGTCCATGAGTTATTTTACTGGTCGCATGACGGTAGAAAGCCGTCTCCAGATCATCCGGCTCGATGCCCGAGCCGTTATCTTTTACCCGGATGCGGAGCAGACCGCCTTCCTCCACCGCGACTTCAATTTTTGAGGCCCCCGCATCCACTGCATTTTCCAGCAGCTCCTTCACGACGGATGCAGGCCGTTCAACAACCTCACCCGCCGCAATCTGGTTGGCAATATGTTCATCCAGTACATGAATTTTCGCCACAGGTTCTCCTCCTCCCGGTTACTCAGGATAATTGCTGTGCCTTCAATTTAAGATCATTTAATATTTGCATCGCCTGCAGCGGTGTCATGTTCATCACATCAATCTCTTTCATATGACGGATCAGTTCACGTGCAGGTTTATCCTCCACCACAACCGTTCGTGAAGGCTGCAGAGCTGTCGGTTCCTCGTCATCGAAGATGGACAACTGCACAACCTCCGGCTGTTTCTGATTAGAAACAGCCGCAGCATTTTCCTCATGGTCAACGTGCCCTGTCGTCTTCTCTGGAGAGGCCGCATCTGCCTTTTCATTCAGCGCTGTTAACGTTGTATCCATGTTCGCAGCAGCATCATTCGTATTTCGTTCCCGAATGAGCGGGTCTTCCATGGTAACAGACGAGTTAAAACCATGCGTCTGCATCTGCTGACTTGACAGCTGTCCCCGGTCACTCGCAAACTCACTGCCTACGGCCACTTGTGAAGCGGCTTGTTCGAATCCGTGCAGCAGTCCGTTCGCACGCTCAATGATGCTGTCAGGCAGTCCCGCAAGCCGCGCACAATAGATGCCGTAACTGCTGCTTGCTGCTCCCGCAATCAATTTCCGCAGGAAGTTTACCTTATCGCCGCTCTCCTGGACCGCCATCGAATAGTTTGCCAGTTTGTCCAGACTTTCCTCCAGGTGGGCCAGCTCATGAAAGTGTGTAGAGACGAGCGCTTTACAGCCGATCACATCATGCACATATTCAATAACGGATTGCGCAATCGCCATCCCTTCACTCGTCGATGTTCCACGGCCAAGCTCATCGATGATGATGAGACTGCGCGGAGTTGCTTTTTCGGTCATGACTTGAATATCTGCCATCTCTACCATAAACGTACTCTGTCCGCCGATGAGATCGTCCGCAGCCCCAATACGTGTGAAGATCCGGTCCATGATCGGCACTTCCGCTTGTCCCGCAGGCACAAAGCAGCCGATCTGCGCCAAAATCGAGATCAGCGCAACTTGTCTCATATACGTACTTTTCCCAGCCATATTGGGTCCGGTAATCAGCAGAATACGTGCCTCTTCCTCGGTCATCGCGGTGTGGTTGGCAATAAAAGCCCCATCCCGCATCACCGCCTCTACAACGGGATGACGTCCCTGCTCTACGACCAGATTGTATCCATCCGTCAGCACGGGCCGCACAAAATTACGCTCCGCACTAATTACCGCAAACGATTGATATACGTCAATCTCGGCCACCTGTTCGGCAAGCTTCTGCAGCCTTGCAATCTCCTGATTCAGACGGTCACGCAGTGCTGCGAACAGGCTGTATTCGATGTCTACCATTTTATCCTGAGCCTCAAGAATCAGTGTCTCCTTCTCTTTCAGTTCAGGTGTAATATAACGTTCGGCGTTAGCAAGCGTTTGTTTGCGCTCATATCTTCCTTCAGGAAGGGAAGCCAGATTCGATTTGGTAATTTCAATATAATATCCGAATACTTTGTTGTATCCGATTTTCAGCGAGCGAATGCCTGTCGCCTCACGTTCTCTTGCTTCCAGTTCGGCGATCCACTGCTTACCATTCACCGAGGCCTCACGCAGCTCATCCAGCCTCGCATGATATCCTTCGCGAATAAGTCCACCGTCTCTGACCGACACCGGCGGTTCATCCACAATGGCTTGTCCGATGGCATCACGCAGATCGGCGCAGTCATCCATCATTTCGGCGATATGCCGAAGTGTATCTGACGTAGAATTCGCACAGTGCTGGCGCAGACTCGGGATTTTGTCCAGAGACGATTTGAGCGCATTCAGATCACGGCCATTCGCATTACCAAAAGCAATCCGTCCAACGAGACGCTCCAGATCATAGATGTCTTTCAGCTCTGAACGCAGATCCTCACGCAGAATAAACTGGTTGTACAGCGTATCCACCGCTTCCAGCCGCTCATTGATCTTTCCTTTTTGCAGCAGCGGTTTATCCACCCAGCGGCGCATCATGCGTGCACCCATAGACGTCTCCGTACGATCCAGCAGCCACAATAACGAGCCCTTCTTGGAGCGCTCGCGTACCGTTTCCACAAGCTCCAGATTTCGACGGGTGAACGGGTCGAGAATCATATAATGGTCCGGCTCATACGCCGAAATTTGTGTTAATTGTCCAAGCGAACGCTTCTGCGTTTCACTCAGATACGAAAACAGGCGCGCTACACATGCCTGGCGTTCCGGCTCCAATCTTGCCCATACCGACTCGCCAAACTGCTGACGTACGAGATCCTCTTTGCTCTTGGTCCAGGCCGTGTACACCACCGGGCGTCCGATCGGAGATGACTCGGATTCTACGAGCTCCAGCAGGGCAGCATCCCCTACAAGTTCAGAAGGCTCATAGATGCCAATTTCGTCTTTAAGCCACTCTTTGGAATAAGGGACCGATGTGACGTACAATTCCCCCGTAGACAGGTCACAAGCAGCAAGAGCCATTGTGTTCCGACTTCCTGTCAGACAGACCATATAGTTATTGGACTTGTCTCCCAGCGTCTTTCCTTCCATCACCGTTCCCGGCGTAACTACACGAACGATCTCGCGCCGCACCATACCTTTGGTCACGGTCGGATCTTCCATCTGCTCGCAAATGGCTACTTTGTACCCTTTCTCAATCAGACGCTGTATGTAATTTTCAGCCGAATGGTAGGGTACACCGCACATCGGAATCTTGTCGTCTGTTCCTCCGTTTCGTGCAGTTAACGTAATCTCCAGTTCCCTCGCAGCGTTAATCGCATCGTCAAAGAACATTTCGTAGAAATCACCTAATCTGAAAAAAAGAAATGCATCCTGTGCTTCGGCTTTCACCTGCAAATATTGTTGAATCATTGGCGTATATTGAGCCATGATATCCATCCACCATCCGTTCCTATGATGTCAGGAAGAAATGTCCTTGGGAAGCCAATAAGGCGGTCAGGCACCAAGATCGCACCTCCGCCTTATTTTTCGGCTAATCGCCTGTTCCTTTAAGGGCTTACTGCTTCATATCTTCCATATCTTAACGTAATAATAGTCCTATACTCATTATAACAAAAAAACGCCGCTTCTTCATGAGCCTACCCGAATATTCCAAAGTTTACGTATATCGCGGCTCTCATCCCAGGTATGTCCTCGTTTGAATTGCCGCATTAACGGAGCTGCATACCGCTCATAACGAACATATTCAGGCAGCCGCATCAAATCATCCATCAGTGAAGGAATATGCTCCATCATGATTTCACGCCGCCCCTCATAAAATGCGGAATGAATGTTCGCCTCGCTCAAAGGGCGCTGCATTAATTCACTATAGCTGCACGCAATCAGCCCCGCGAGGGAAACGACGCCTTTAGCCACAACCGGAGAAACGAGAAAACTCGGCAGGGTGCGATATTCAAATCCGCCGTAGGATTTCAAGCGGAAGTCACCAAGCGCCCCATACCTTGGCCGTCTCCCCTTCCCGCGCGGATCCTGCAGCACTGCCAGCGGCAGTGCCAAGTAATTATCCAGTGCACGGAGCAGTCTCCCGTTCAAGTGCACGCCGCTAAAATGAATATGCCCCCCCAGCGGCAGCCCTCGCTGCGGCATACCGCCTGCCTGCCAGATCAGAGACGAGTCGCTGATACGGCGTGAAGCAGCCGCAAAGGCTCGCATCAGATGTGATAACAATTCTTTGGGCTCCGCACTCGGTGCAGGGCGAAGTTCCGCAACGGGATACACACGTCTGCCGCCAATCGTTACGGAATCACACCCCGCGACACCCGTACGTTCGAGAAAACGTGAAGCGGGTACGATTTTGGATTCAGGCATCTGTACCAGCAGAAATTCGGGGTCCATACCCATGACAGGAATCCTTTTTTCCTGCTGCTCCTGATGAAGCAAAGTCTGATGCTGATGCCAGCTTTCCCTGTACAGTGCAGCAAGGTCGGTTACCCCTTTCCACGGGCTCGGATCGACTGCAATGACTGCACACCCGCGATTCCCCGACGCTTCCAGGCGAACGGCTCCATGATCCAGTCCTAAAGTATATACCGTTTTGATTGCAAGCCGCTCTACTCGCTTATACACAGATGAAGATGCTTCCGGGTCCAGCTCGCCTTCCTGCCTCGCTCCCATACCACTTGTATCCCTGCGTCTGATCCGAATGGCCTGAAGGCAGCTGACATCTACATCATATCGTACGCGAAGTCCAGGTTCCCGTCTGCGCTGCTCACTCGCGGACAGCACTTCAATTCCCGCCTGCTTCAGCCGCGCTATCCGATCGCCAGGACTCAGCTTCGTATAAGCTCGAACTGCGTCTTCCGCTTCTTCTTTGACGTTCATTCTGACCCTCCTCTCTTCATCGCTCACTGCTTATTAAAAAAAGACTCCGCAGCTGCGGAGCCTTCCCGTTTCGGTTCTTCAGGCACATCATCAGGCTCGTCACAACCCATTTTTTGTACTTTATGAAAGAAAGAGGGCTTTCGCCCTCTTCACCGCACCGTATGGTGCATATGATACCTTAGGTTATGAGAATTACGCATCACCCTGAATAAGCGATTTACAGCTCATCATCCAGCAGGTCCGGATCGAGATCATCATAGTCTCCATCAGCGCTGCCGTAGTCATAATCTTTGTCTTCGTAATCACCGCAGCCATCCGTGCACACCTTCACACATACTTTAGTCTCCGCCACGAGCTCTACAGCGAATTCCCGCTCAACCCGGATAATTACGCTGCCGCCGCCCGCGGACACTGTGGCTTCCACACAGCTGGGTTCCTGCGTTGCATCCGCAGATACCTCTACTGTGGAAGTCCGGTGTTTCGGGTCCAGATAGGACAAAGGCACATGTTCTACATACGATACCGTTTCTTTGGCTACATCCGTCTGTGAGTTTTTGTCATAGGAATACCAGATGTTGATATCGTAAGTACCAATAACTTCAATTCCGTCCCCCGCTGATACGGCTTCATACTGGTGGTTGATAATCCAAGCCCCCAAAATACTGGTCGGACCATTTGGCGGAGTCACGGTATGTGTTACGGTAGAGAACTTACGACCTTTGCCGCAGATCGCCTTCGTGATAATCTCTCTACATTGATGTTTATGACTCAATGACATCTTTAAACCTCCTCCATACAATCATTCACTACAAGTGTATGCAGGACATCCGTCTAGGGTGACAACTATTTTCTATTATTCGTTTACAGATTGGGAGCGATCTGATATTGGAGAAGGCGCCTTGTCCTTCTTCGCGATTTTCAGATACATCGAGAGCTCGCGGCACAGCTGGAGAATAGCGGAACGCATCTCGAATTCTTCCCTTGTATCAGGAAGCTCCATACGTCTGAATTCTTCCTGCACATCTGCCAGAAGTTTTTCCGTTCTTCCGGTGTATGATTCGGTCAACACATCTTGGCTGAGCTGGTCAAACAGTTCTGATACCATCTCGGCATGCGGCATCTTCTGATAGACCTGGGACACAAGGTGCATCATGTGCTGTATAGAATCAAGCTGTGTTTTGCGCATATAAAAGTATACGCTCCAGCCCTCGTTCGGATGAATGACCTGATTCTCTAATGAGCGTTTGGCGGCCTCGATTCCGCCGAGCACAGCTTTATCTGCTTCAATCAATTCTTTTCCCGCCCAAACTTCGTTAGGATTACGCAGCGTAGTCGCGAATTCCTGAAAAATTTTGGAGAACAGCTCATCAATCCGTTTGCGGATTCGAAGCATCTGTGGATCAGCGGCCGGCATATAGGCCAGATTCACAACCATGGCTGAACCAAGGCCAATCAAAAGCAGCGCGACCTGCACAAGAACAACATGCAGATCCATCTCCCCACCGCTGAATACTCGAAACACCACGACTGAACCTGTAACAATGCCTTCCTTGAAACCTGCCCGAACAATAACCGGAAAAGCGGTTAGTATGTATACTCCCAACACCCAATAATGGAAGCCGAGAAAGTGAAAAAGTACACTTGCAAACAAAAGACCGACCACAGATGCAAAAAAACGTGCCGATATCGTGCGAATACTCCTTTTTCTTGTTACATCCACACCCAGAATTGCAAGCAAACCAGCTGACGTTGGCCCTGGCAGGCGGCACCAGTCCGCAATCAGAACAGCCATCAGCGCTGCAATCGCTGTTTTAATGACCCTAAAACCCATTTAACATTCCATCTCCTCTAAGCTGCACAAAAGTTCGCGGCCCTATATATCGCCCGTTTCCGTATGTTACTCCTTGTCCAGTCTGTATTACCCTGTCTAGATCAGTTAGAACAGCCCACATTAGTATGACTCAACCTGCTTGAAACTAGACGACATTAACCGGCATGTGCGAACATGCCGGTCACAGAAACATGCTTCGAAGAAGCAGCACTGCTTTTCATTTACAGTATTGGAATCCCAATATAGAATCAGAATCCGAATTGACAGACGAATCGTCCATTCGTCCTCTTGTTCCTGACCGGCACGGAGTACTTGCTTCCATCAAATATCCTACTTGATTTTACAATCGCGAGCAACGTTACACCTCTTGTGAAAGTGTATACATATGGTTCTCAACGATATACGAATGTGCCCTAATGGCCCTCTTACCCTACTTGACCGCGATACGCTGGCAGGTTTTTCATTCATGATTGTATATTCCGAGTTATGATCTGCGTCCAGCTAACAGTTTGCGCTCTATATATACAACCAGCTGGTACATCGCCGCAGCCACGGTGGCAATAATAAGCAGACTCGATAATACAAGTGTGAAGTTAAATACCTGGAATCCGTAAATGATTAAATATCCCAGTCCCTCTTTCGCCACCAAAAACTCACCCACGATAACTCCTACCCAAGCCATACCTACATTTACTTTCAACGTAGATACGATGGTAGGGAATGAAGCGGGAAACACAACCTTGGCAAAAATTTCGGAGCGGTCTCCGCCAAACGTACGAATGACCTTAATATAATTGGGATCGACTTCGTTGAAGCTGTTGTATACAACAAGCGTTGTAATAATCACTGTAATCGAGAGAGTTGTCATGACAATGGCTGTAAATCCCGCCCCGAACATGACAATAAAGATCGGACCCAGCGCTACCTTGGGCATGCTGTTGAATACAACCATATAAGGGTCCAGTACTTTGGACAAAAAAGGAGACCACCAGATCAGAACAGCGAGCAGCGTTCCGACAAGTGTCCCCAGCAAAAATCCGACTACTGTTTCACCTACGGTTATCCCCACATGCGACCATATTTCACCGCTGGCGACATCTCTGCCAATTTGACCGAAAATTTTGCTCGGATAACTGAAAAGCAGTACATCAATCCAACGCAACCTGCCCGCCAGCTCCCAGAGTAAAAACATACAAACTAAGATGGACAGCTGTACCGCAAGAATATGATGCCGCCACTTTGCCATCTTGCGGATATGGTCACGGTGCAGCTGCCCCAGCCAGCCTTCGCGCCCTGTTTGCTTCTCATGTTCTGAATGGTTCTGACTCACGTATCTTTCTCACCTCCTCCGGACTGAACAAGTTCGTTCCACAGCGCTTGAAACAGCTCGTTGAAGCCTGCCTGTTCCCTTGCATGAAAAGGCTGTGCTTGCCGGATGTGTTCAGGAATATCGAACTCGCGCCGAATGCGTCCGGGGCCTCGGTCCAGTACGATGACACGATCACTGACTGCAATCGCTTCTGACAGATCGTGAGTGACAAGCACGGAGGTTTTACGATACTCTTTTAACGTATCCGAGACGAGATCTTCCAGCTGCAGCTTGGTTTGGTAATCGAGCGCCGAGAATGGCTCATCCAGCAGAAGGATCGTCGGATTTGTCGCAAGTGTTCGAACGAGAGCCACCCGCTGCCGCATGCCCCCGGACAGTTCGGACGGATACTGTTCTTCCGTCCCGCCAAGACCCATACTGACGAGAAGTTCGCGCGTACGTTCCCTGCTCTGTGCATCCAGATTTCCTGTCAGCTCAAGCCCGATAAGGGCATTATCCAGAATGGTCCGCCAAGGGAACAAATAGTCCTGCTGCAGCATATAGCCAATCCGGGCAGAGGGCCCCCGAACTCGCTTGCCTTCGACTTCGACATTTCCCCGCGTGGGCTTCAGCAGGCCGGCAATGATAGATAATAGTGTTGTTTTACCGCACCCGCTCGGTCCCACCAGACTCACGAATTCTCCCTGGCCAATCTCCAGACTTAAATCCTCAATGACGAGTGATGCTTCACGTTCACTGACATAGACTTGAGAGATATTCTCCAGTCGGATCACATTCCCGGAATCAGGCATTACTGCTCACTTCCTTCCCTGATATCCTTATTTCGCTCTCACTTTAAATTAACTCTTCTTACTTCCATCCCTCAGGGAGCCAGTGATTTCGCCTGTTCAGCAAACGACGAATTCACAATCGTATTCCGTTCCACCCGTTTTTTCAGTTCTCCGGCAGCACTCATGACATCCAGCAGATTGTTCCATTCCTGCTCATCAATGATCGGATCTGCTGCATACGTACCCTGTTCCTTATAGCGACTTACGCTGCTGGTCAGAATAGCGGGGTCAATATCTTTGAAAAATGGCGTGATCACCTGCGCAATTTCCTCCGCTGTATGGGAATCCACCCAAAGCTGAGCTTTGTGCAGTGCATTCGTGAATTTTTGTACAAGTTCTTTGTTTTCGTTCAGATAACTTTGTTTGATCATAAAAACGGTATAAGGCAGGTGCCCGCTCTCCGTTCCGAACGAAGCCACCACTTTCCCCCGGCCTTCCTGTTCAAAAATGGAAGCCTGAGGTTCAAACAGCTGTACATAATCCCCTGTGCCAGAAGCGAAGGCAGACGCAATATTCGCAAAATCCACATTCTGAATCAGTTCCAGATCACTCGACGGGTTAATGCCATGTTTATTCAGGACAAACTCCCCGGCCATTTGAGGCATCCCGCCCTTACGCTGTCCAAGGAAAATACTTCCCCTCAGCTGCTCCCAATCAAAGCTCTTCTGGGCATCACGCGAGAACAAAAACGTTCCGTCCGTCTGTGTGAGCTGAGCAAAGTTAATGACCGGGTCCTCAGCCCCCTGTTGGTAGACATAGATCGACGTCTCAGCACCAACCAGCGCGATATCCACCGAACCCGCGAGTAAAGCCGCCATCGTTTTATCCCCGCCAGCCGTTGTTTGGATATCTACTTCCAGCCCTTCTTCTTCAAAAAAACCTAGAGCCGCGGCTGCATATTCCGGTGCATAAAATACAGATCGAGTCACTTCACCAATTGTAATCTTGGCTTCGTTCTCTTCTTTATTGCAGCTCATCAGCGCCACAATGAAAATCAAGAGAATCACAATGCCCCGGACAAACCATGGCGTATATTTCATTCGCTTTCCCTCCTTATACTGGTTTAGCAGCTTCTCTCTACTATGAATATGCCGAGGCCCGGCAAAAGGTTAAGAACCTGCACACAAAAAAAGGCCAACCAGAAGTTTCTGGCTGACCTCCATGCGGACCCAATTATAAATTATAAATTTTAGCATACTTGGCTTCCAAATAGTCAGCCAGATAATCCGGATTCAGTTCTTCACCTGTCACCGCAGCGATTAACTCCGAAGGAGTGCGGCTCTTGCCGTAACGATAGATTTTGTCTGTAAGCCATTCCTTGATTGGAATCAGATTACCTTGGGCAATCAGATGATCCAACTCGGGCATTTCCTTACGCAGGGTATGCATGATCTGTGCAGCATACATGTTGCCCAAAGAGTAGGAAGCAAAATAACCGAAATCCCCGCCGGACCAGTGTACATCCTGCAGCACACCCTCCCCATTATTCGTCGGCATAATCCCCAGGTATTCCTTGTATTTGGTATTCCATGTTTCAGGCAGATCTTTCACCTCAAGCCCTTCATTAAACAGCATTTTCTCAATCTCATAACGGATAATAATGTGCAGGTTGTAGGTCAGTTCATCCGCTTCAATCCGAATCAGAGAGCTCTCCACCCGGTTAATTGCCCGGTAGAAATCTTCCAGACTCACTTCGCTAAGCTGCGGGAAATGCTGCTGCAGGTCTTGATAATAACGTGTCCAGAACGGCAGGCTGCGTCCAATCATATTTTCCCAAAGACGAGACTGAGACTCGTGAATGCCCATCGATGTGCCTTCGGCAAGCAGTGTGCCGGCCAGACTTTCGTCGATATTTTGTTCATATAGAGCATGTCCGCCTTCGTGAAGCGAGCTGAAGATTGCACTTGTCACATCATCCTGCAGATAATTAGTCGTAATACGCACATCACCTGGATTAAGTCCTGTTGCGAACGGGTGCACACTTTCATCAAGACGGCCGGCTTCGAAGTCGTAGCCCATCTGTTCCAGGATGAACAGACTGAATTTCTTCTGCTGATCGGCATCAAAAATCTGATGAAGGAAATCCGTTTTGGGTTTGTTCGACGCCGCATTGATCTTCTCCTGCAGCGGGACAAGGCGTGCTTTAAGCCGGGCGAATACAGCATCTACGTTGTCCACAGTCAATCCGGGTTCATACATGTCCAGCAGAGTATCATACCTTGTATCCTTGACACCCCAATAATCGATAAACTCCTGTTTGAGCTTCACGATCTCGGTCAGATACGGCGCAAAGCCATCGTAATCACTGTTATGTTTGGCATCTTCCCACGCCGTTTCCGATTTAGCAGTAAGTACCGTATAAGCCTGAACTTTTTCCGGTGGAACCGACTGACTGCGATCGTACTCCTTTTTACATTCGTCTACCAGACGGCGGTCGGTAGCTTCAAGCTGCTCCAGTACATCCGGCTGGGTCAATGTATCCAGATAATTTTTCATCTCAGCGGAGGTTTGCAGTTTGAAAGCTTCTGTAGAGAGCATTCCCAGGGTTTCTGAACGAGTTGGAACACCTTTTTTCGGTGCACCTGTACGCAAGTCCCAGTGAAGCAAACCGATCGCTTCGTGATAACTTTTGATTTTACGGGCCAGAATAAGGAAAGACTGCAGCTGCTGCTGTGTTTGTTTGTCCATGGTTACCGTTCACCTCTTCAAAAAAATTTTCTACACCCTATTGATGATACTTTTTGCATTGCGTATAATCAACTTTTGACAGAAGCATACTGCATTATTCTTCTAAAAAACGGATAACGCGGTCTGCTGACCGCGGCATTCTAACTAATCAAGGGCGTGTAGGACAAGCTGCATCTCATGCAAGTGGCCGTGCTCGTCGTATTGGATAACAGGAGGCAATGGACATGAACAACATTCAAGAGATTTTGGCTTACAACAAATCATTTGTCGAGACTAAAGAATACGAGAAGTATACGGCTAGCAAGTTTCCAACGAAAAAGATGGTGATCATCACTTGTATGGATACCCGTCTCGTGGAGATGCTGCCCAAAGCGATGAATCTGAAAAATGGTGATGTAAAAATCATCAAAAACGCAGGCGCGATTATCTCCCAGCCTTTTGGTAGTGTTATGCGTTCTGTGCTGGTTGCTATCTATGAATTGGGCGCAGACGAGGTGCTGGTTGTCGGTCATACAGAGTGCGGTATGGCCTCGCTGCATGCTGAAACGATGATTGGTCACATGGTAGAACGCGGAATTTCCGAAGAAGTCATGTCCACACTGGAGAACTCCGGCATTCGTTTGCAAAAATGGCTGCGCGGGTTTGACAGTGTACAAGAAGGGGTAAAAGGAACTGTGGAAGTCATCAAGAAGCATCCATTACTTCCTCCCAATGTACCTGTTCACGGCATGGTGATCGACTCTGCCACAGGCGAACTTGATCTCGTCGCTGACGGGTATGGACAACAGGCATCTCTCTAATTGGTTTGGAGTGCGGACCTTCATGGTTCGCACTTTTTTTTGTCTAAATTAAGGCAGTTATCCTGTCAGGTTGTCAAACCATACAGTTTCAGTGTACACTTTTATGAAAGCGGTCAACGAAAGTAATATACTTGTTTTCGTAGACCCAGCCCTAATATTAAGGAGACATGTGCATGAACATACTTTCCTACGGATTGCTCGGGCTGCTTACCCGCGAGGAGTCTTCCGGTTATGATCTTATGCTGAAGATTCAGCCGCATTGGCAGGCCAAACACAGCCAGATCTACCCGCTCCTGTCCAAGATGGAAAACGATGAGTTACTCGCCTCCCGCTGGGTACAACAGTCTGACAAACCGGACAAAAAAATGTATGCAGTTACGGACAAAGGTATTCAGAAGTTGCTGGAGTGGATGATTACTCCTGTCACTGCACCCGTTACGCGTGATGAATTCAATCTTCGCATTCTCTGTGTAGGGATCGCTGAAGATGGCAGCATGAGACGTATTCTGAACGAACGTAAAAGTTGGTTTATGGAACGTATACGCTATTTCGAAGACTTGAAATCACGTATACCTCAGGACAATCTTCGTGTCGGCAGTCGTGAATTCGGAAGCTACATTCTAGTGCAGAAAGGGTTAATGAACGCCCAAACAGGTCTGGAATGGTGTAATTGGGTGACCCAGCTGTTGGATGGTCAGGCGGCGATTCAGGATCCGAGTCCAAGTATTTCAGAAATTTAATTTAAATTTTGAAACGTCACAGCAGGTTGACCGTATTACTTGAGTAAGGCCCATTTTGGGGAATCAAACAAATTTAATCAGGGGGTTACGATCTATACAATGAAGAAAAAATTTGGAATTAAACATCTGATGATGGTTTTCATGGCATTCACATTGCTCTTTGCAGCGGTTGGCGTTACGAATCCGGACAGTGCTGATGCAAGACGGGGCGGCGGCGGTTTCAAATCTGGAACGAAGAGTTATACCAACACTCCTAAGAAATCAGACAGCAATGTAAGTCAGTCCAATTCACGTAACAATTCCAATACTGGCGCAGCTGCCAATAACCGTGGCGGATTCTTCGGCGGCGGTGGTGGATTCATGAAAGGTATGATGCTGGGTGGTCTGGCTGGTATGCTGTTCGGCGGACTGTTTGGCGGTATGGGAGCACTGGGTAACATTCTCGGTTTGCTCGTAAACGTGGCAGCAATTATGCTGATTGTTATGCTGGCTATGGCATTGTTCAGAGCAATCACGAATCGCCGCAAACCTGCAGCGGATGGTCGTTATGACCGCCGTGATGATCGTGACGATGATCGTAACAGAAACGGACGGTACTAAGATTTATGGTTCTGAGTATGGATGAAATTGTGAATGCCATCTGCATTCACATGGCAGAGCGTAAAGGTGTACGTCCTACAGATGTTAATGTAGAGCTGAGCTGGGAAGAAGATACCGGTTATTCCGCAGAAGTCTGGATTCAGGGCCGCAGCCAGTTCCTGGTGGAATCCAATATGATCGAAGCGATTCTTCGCTACCTGCACAGTGAATACAATATCCGCGCATATCGTGAAGATGTAACTTTGGATCTGGATGAAGAGATCACAGCCATCGTTAATCAGCATTAAAATACAGTATTAAAACATATAAAAATGGCCTCCTTTGTTAATCAGCAAAGGAGGCCATTTTTATATGATATACATCGCTGCTGGCTTTGCATATACACTGTGTATAGCAAAGCCAGCAGCACTGTCAACAGTAATTGTATAATCGTATATTACCGTTCTCTATGGTAATGTATGGCAAACTGTTACGTCATCACCGTTGTCTGCGGCAGCAGCATATTGTACCCTGGCGGTTTATTTCAATTTAACCAGGCTGTAGTTCTTTTTACCTTTGCGGATAATGATGAATTTGCCGCCAATGGCGTGCTCAGCCGACACCGTAAATTCAAGCTCCGTGATCTTTTCACCATTCATAGAGATTGCTCCTTTGGTAACATCCTCACGGGCTTGACGTTTGGAAGGCTCCAGGCCAAGATCCACCAGCCAGTCAACAATATTTTTAGCTTCGCCGTCTGTTTCGAATGTTGGCATTTCCTTGAAGCCCTGCTCAATCTCATCTGCCGTAAGTGAACGGATGTCTCCGCTGAACAATGCTGCGGTAATCCGCTTCGCCTGCTCCAGCATCTCTTCACCATGAACAAATTTGGTCATTTCCTCGGCCAGTGCTTTCTGCGCTTCACGTTTATGCGGCTCTGTCTCCACCTTCGCAGCCAAAGCTTCAATTTCCTCTTTGCTCAGGAAGGTAAAGTATTTCAAGTATTTAATGACATCCCGGTCATCGGTGTTTGCCCAAAACTGGTAGAATTCAAATGGTGTCGTTTTGTTTGGATCAAGCCATATTGCACCGCCAGCTGTTTTACCAAACTTCGTACCGTCAGACTTCAGCATCAGCGGAATCGTCAATCCGTAAGCTTTCGCCTCGGCTCCTTCTTTTTTGCGAATCAGATCCAGACCGCTTGTAATGTTGCCCCACTGGTCAGAACCGCCAATCTGCAGCTGCACATCCTCGTTTTGGAACAGGTGCAGGTAATCCAGAGATTGCAGAATCTGATAGGAAAATTCGGTGAATGAAATTCCGCCTTCAAGACGGCTTGCTACAACATCTTTGGCCAGCATCGTATTCAGGTTGAAGTTTTTCCCGTAATCACGCAGGAACTCGATCACATTAATTTTATGTGTCCAGTCGTAGTTATTCACCATACGAACCTGATTGTCCCCTTCGGTTACAAACAGCTTTTTCATTTGTGCAGTCAGCGCATCCACATTGGCCTGTACCTGTTCCAGTGTCTGGAGAGAACGCTCGGACTGACGACCGCTCGGATCACCGATCGTACCTGTTGCACCGCCAATAAGGATCACCGGACGGTGACCGGCCAGCTGGAAACGTTTCAGCATCATAAACGGAATCAAGTGTCCGATATGCATACTGTCCCCTGTAGGGTCTACGCCGCAGTACAGAGAAATGGCTTTTGTCTCCGTCAGTTCACGCAGTCCTTCCGCATCTGTTTGCTGATTAATGGCATCGCGCCACTGCAGTTCTTCAATAATGTTCATTCCATTCATTACAATAACCCCTTTTCTATGATAAAAATTGAGTCATGACCTACGTTCGCTTTGAATTACAATACCGCTGGTTTTTGGGACACAAAAAAATCGCCGCCTTGTCTTAACAGACAAAGGGACGATTAGAATAACCGTGGTACCACCCAATTTGTATGGACAACTCTTTCTGAACGCTTATACAGTCCAGTACAAGTGCTCCATACCACTCTCAGCAAGTTATCGTTTGCCCTTCCGCTTGGCATTACCCAAGTACTCCAGAGTGTAATTCGCAGCCCTTGTATGTATCAGGTTCCATCCACCCCTGACTTTCTGTAACAGGGACAAAGCCGCTACTGCGCTCTATCAACGTATTTCATGTATTTAATTATAGCCAGTATAGCGGAACGTTATAGGCATTGCAAGCGCAAGTATTGCAGTAAAAATGTTTCTGTACCAGAGATTCGTTCATTTGGGATCAATAGGAAGCTGTTCGCGATAATAAGCGTAAGCCTTCTCCGCAACCTGATCCTCGTTGTTCCAGAGCTGCTGATCCAACTCGTCCAGACGCTCTTCTTGAGCTGCCTCTAGATATCGCGGAATGTCCCAAAGTGCAGTCAGCCTGTCATCATCAGCGAGATGCGCAATACAGGCATACTGCTCCTTGATATTATCCAGCACCTGCTTGGCGCCAATAGCTTGAAGTGCGCCGCAGGCCGTTGTATACACCCTTTCTCCCCAGTTGCAAAAAAATTGTATAAAACCGCCATTATAAACATCCGCTTCGAACAGCCACAATGCGGCAATCTCTTGCTCAGTTCGGGAAAGTGCATCCCATCCTTGTTCAGAGGTGTTCTTTTTCTCCACAAACGTTAATGCGTAATCATACCATATATCTTGAATATCCCGTTTTCTCATCGCTCCAGTTTCCCTTTCTTGGGTTGATAACTCTCCAGTTCCTTTCGCTTCCCCTTTTGATGCCAGGTTAAATATGGATCTCCAATCATTACAAAGGCTGTCTGTATGTTCTCATTCATCTCCTGTTTCACTTCTTCACTTGAATAATCAAGATGAGTATGCATGTTATCCACACCATACTTGTTAAGCATTTCGACATGCACCGCTGTGAAAATCATATCTTCCAGCAGCCAGTACAGCACCTCTTCCTTCTGATTCAGTTTTTTAGTCAGGAAAGGTACACCGCGTTCATAGATCGTTACGATGTAATGCTCTTCTTCGATCTCAACATAAGGTACGCCCTCCCATTTGAATGACTCATCTAATCGGTTTACATAATGCTGCATCTGTTCTTTGGAAAAAGAAGTTCGTGATAGGAGTTCAAGAAGCTCCTTGACTAATTCCTGCATACTTATTTTTTGGACGATGAGGTCCGCCTTCTTTCTATGAAAATATTGTGTAAAATAATAAATAGTGAACTCTTTCTTTCCTACTTCCTTCTTTCATCTTCATCTGTGTTCACGCCTCTACGCCTGCCTGCCATGCTTTTTTTGCGCTCCTTACAGTTTCATGGCAGCTCCCATACTTTCATTGCCAGCTTAATAAAAAAGCTGCCACCTGGCAGCTCGTTTATCTCTTTCCATACATATCCACAGGAGTCAAGTCCCGCAGAACGTCTTATACGAGGGATCACATGACACGGGTAGGGCCGCGTACGCTTCCTGTTCAGGTGTATACGCATAGGGGGATTGAAGAACAGCCAATAAAGGTTGAATCAGACTGTAGTCTCCATCCGCTTCTGCCCGTTTCAGCACTTCTTCTACCTTATCATTTCGCGGAATAACCGCTGGATTATTTTGTTTCATCTGCTGCATGACTTCATCGCCGGATTCGGGCTGTCTGCCTAATCTGGCCTGCCAACGCGAGTGCCACTCCCTAAAATCGGACTGGTCGTTAAGAGTGGACGTTTCCAGTTTGTTCAGTGTCAGACTTACAAATGTATTCGTGTAATCTGCACGATGCTTTTCCATCAGGTCTAACAGATCCTTAATCAGCATTTCATCTTCGGATTCTTCCGTAAATAGTCCCAATTTCGCCCGCATTCCCGTTAACCAGTGATAATGATACAGCTCCGAGAACTGCGCAATGGCATCTTGAGCTATTTGGACAGCCTGCTCCTCATCCTCATGAAGAAGCGGCAGCAGTGTTTCGGCGAAACGCGCCAGATTCCAACCTGCAATATACGGTTGATTTCCGTATGCATAACGGCCCTCTCTGTCAATTGAACTAAACACGGTGGCTGGATGATATGTGTCCATAAAGGCACACGGTCCATAATCAATCGTTTCCCCGCTAATCGCCATATTATCCGTATTCATGACCCCGTGAATAAAACCTACCCGCTGCCATTTCGCAACTAATGCTGCCTGTCGTTGGATCACTTCCTGCAGCAGGGTCAAATAACGCTGTTCGTTATCCTCCACCTGCGGAAAATGACGATGCAGTGTATAGTCTGCTAACGCACGTAAATCCGCAATCGACCCCCAGCGGGCCGCATATTGAAAAGTAGCCACTCGGATATGACTGGACGCCACTCGTGTAAGAACAGCCCCTGGGCGTGCTGTTTCGCGATAGATGTTCTCCCCTGTAGAAACAACAGCCAAACTTCGTGTCGTGGGAATACCGAGACCATGCATCGCTTCGCTAATGATATACTCCCGCAGCATGGGTCCAACGGCAGCACGACCATCCCCTCCCCGCGAGTAAGGTGTCCGACCGGAGCCTTTTAACTGAATATCCACTCGCTGTCCTTGTGGCGTAATTTGTTCACCCAGCAGCAGGGCACGTCCATCACCAAGCATATTAAAATTGCCGAATTGATGACCTGCATAAGCTTGAGCAAGGGGGCTCGCTCCATCCGGCAGGCTGTTTCCGGCAAAAATAGCTGCGCCTTCGGGACTATGCAGTACATCAGCATTCAACCCGAGGCTGGCGGCCAGAGCTGTATTAAAAATATTCCAGTCCGGAGACTGGACAGGTACTGCATTTTGGCTTGTATAAAATGTTTCGGGCAGTGCCGCATAGCTGTGTTCAAGGTTCCAGCCTGCACTGGAATTGCTCTCTTCCATGGGTCACGCTCCTTTCTCCTGACAAAGGATAACCTCTGTTCATCTTCGTGTAGCTTTTGTGAACCCATGCTCATTTATGTAGTCGCATGGAATTTCCAAGGCAAAATATATTTGATGGGATCATCCGAATGTTAAAGCGAGTTTTTCACTTGATTTTTCATTTAGCAGGGACTTCATAATCCGTTACAATCACATTCTCGATCCAACCATCCAGAGAAGATACAAACGCTTGATGTGCTGGATGCGGCCCATACGCACGAAGCGCCTCCCGGTCTTCAAAAGTCACTCGTAACCCAAGCGTAAATCCTTGAATGCGATCGGTCTCCTCCGTCACATTCACTCCAGCTGTCAGCTCAACAATCCCTGGAATTTGACCCTGCAATGCGAGCAGCTGAGATACAAACTCCTGCTGCTTGGCAGGTGTGATTTTATCGTTAAACTTGAAAATAACCAGATGTTCAAACACAGCATCCCAGCTCCCTTATTAGTAAGCATTGGAGGAAAATCTTTCATTTTTAGCTCCACCTATCTTATTTTAAATTAAACCTAAACTGAACTCAAATAGATGTTCTAGATACACCGCTCCGATATAATAAGCAATATCGTTCAAGAAATCAGCTTTCGACGACATTATAATCACTTCAACAAACTAGAAAGAGGGTGCATCATGAGTCGCGAAGTGCGAACTGTCGTTTATGATTCTGATTTGCAGGTGGAGGCATACCAATTCGAAGGCATTATGCAGAAATTCCCCAATCATTTTCACGACTATTACGTGATTGGATTTATTGAAGAAGGGAAACGCCATTTGGTCTGCAGCAGTGAGGAATACACATTAAACAGCGGAGACATCATCATTTTCAATCCCAAAGACCCCCATGCCTGTGAGCAGATAGACGGAAGTATACTGGATTACCGCTGTATCAATATTGAAGCTGAAATTATGCAGGAGTATGTGCGTGAGATTACCGGACATTCCTATTTGCCAAGGTTCTCCACCCACGTTGTATGCCAAAGTGAACTTGTTTCCTCGCTCCACGAGCTGCACCAGATCATTCTGGAAGAACAGTCTGATTTCTGCAAAGAAGAAATGCTTCTGCTGCTGCTGGAGCAATTACTCAAAGATTACGCTGCTGTGGAGCTACCTGAAGCTGGGCAGGATGTCACGTTAGAAATTCGGCAGCTGTGCGAATATATGGATACTCATTACACGGAAAACATCAGCTTGAACGAACTATCCGCACTTTCAGGGATTAGCAAATATCATCTGCTTCGCCTGTTTACACGTCAAAAAGGGATAACTCCTTACCGTTATCTCGAAACAATCCGGATCAATCACGCCAAACGCCTGCTCGAACAGGGGTTAATGCCCATTGAGGTGGCCGCACATACAGGCTTTAGTGACCAAAGTCATTTTACTAACTTCTTCAAAAAGCTGATTGGTCTCACACCCAAACAATATCGACGAATTTTTAATCACGCTTCAGAACCCATACGCTTGCAGGAGAACGATGTATGACTTCGATACGTCATCAGAGCAATGCAGCCGGACACCTGCTTGCCTTGTTAACCATTGTGGTCTGGGGAACGACTTTTGTCTCAACGAAAGTGCTGCTGCAGCACTTTACCCCTGTCGAAATTTTGCTGCTTCGTTTCCTAATCGGTTATCTGGTCCTGTGGATCATCTATCCACGTCCGCAGCGCGTTAGATCCTTTCGAGATGAAGTATTATTTATGGGTGCGGGTCTATGCGGGGTGGCTTTATATTTTCTTATCGAAAATTTCGCCTTGGTGTATACGACAGCTTCCAACGCAGGAATCATTGTATCGGCTGCACCCTTTTTCACTGCTGTACTTGCCCACTTTTTTCTTGATGGAGAAAAGCTAACCCGCCGCTTTCTAATCGGGTTTGGCATTGCGATGTGTGGTATTATCCTGATTACCCTTAACGGAAGTTATATGCTGCAGCTTAATCCTTTAGGCGACCTGCTTGCCTTTATCGCTCCGGCAGTGTGGGCTGTATATTCTGTGCTTATGCGTAAAATTGGTACACGAAACTACCATGTTATAGGAGCATCGCGTAAAGTATTTTTATATGGACTGCTCTTCATGCTGCCAGCCCTCGTTATGTTTGAATTTGAATTAAACGCAGCGAGGTTCACACAAATCACGAATATATCTAATCTTCTCTTTCTAGGTGTGGGTGCGTCTGCCCTATGTTTTGTAACCTGGAATCAAGCGGTAAAGCTGCTGGGAGCAATCCGCACAAGTGTCTATATTTATCTCGTACCTGTGATCACCGTTATATCATCTGCCCTTATTCTTCATGAACAGATGACATGGATTAGTATTTTGGGCGCATCCCTTACGCTGTATGGATCATATATTTCGGAGAGAACCGTGATGCAGAAAGAACATAAAATTCCTTTGGCAAAATGATGTCGGAAAGCATAACTAATTTCATAATAAACTTACGTTTAAGCGTATGTACAGAAACAACACGATCTTCACCGAAAGGAGTCGTGTTTGTTTTCTGTATTTTTTGTTTTTCCCTGTACAGAGCCTGAAATGCAGGTTCTCACGCATCACCTGTTCCTGTTTCAGGATGATCCAATTGAGACATAAGAAGCTCCAGTTCCTGCTGCTCCAAATGTCTCCATTCACCCCTTTTCAACCGCTCATCCAGTGTAATGTTCATAATTCGAATGCGCTCGAGCTTCAATACTCTGTACCCCAATGCTTTACACATTCGGCGTATTTGCAAATTAAGCCCCTGCGTCAAAACAATTCGAAAGACATTCTCGCTTTGCCTGTATACTTCACACGGTTTAGTCACCACGTTAAGGATTCCCACACCTTGCGACATGGATTGTACAAATGCATCGGTAATCGGCTTGTCCACCGTGACGACATATTCTTTCTCATGATGGTGCTCCGAACGCATCATTTTGTTCACGATGTCTCCGTTATTCGTAAGTAAAATTAACCCCTCGGATGCTTTATCCAGACGGCCGACTGCAAAAATTCGAGCAGGATAATTCACATACTGAATAATGTTTCCCTCAACATGCGCAGCTGCAGTGCAGGTAATGCCAGCAGGTTTGTTCAGAACGATGTATACCATGTCCGGATGCCGCTGCGGAATCTTCTTGCCGTCCATGAGTACAACGTCTCCCGGTTCGACCATATCTCCCTTTACACATACCCTGCCGTTAATTGTAATTCTTCCCGCCGCGATCCGCCGAGTCGTTTCCCTTCGGGAGCAGTACCCTGTCTCGCTTATGTATTTATTGATTAACATCTTGCATCGCTCGCTTCTTATCGATATTGAATACTGGACTTTATCTTCTCATGGATTAGAGGATGACGCAATAAAGTAATAAGGTACATTTCAAACACAAAACCTGGATCAAGAAAGCATGGTTAACATAAACGCTCCCTTCGCCAAACTTTAACATAATTTTACAATAAAAAGCTTGTACATTTCCAGAATTATGGTATAAGTGATATATAAAATAAACATTTATTTCAATTTATAAAATTTATATCCATTCAGGAGGCGGATCCATTGAGACGAATATTCGCTTTGAGCTGCGGTTTCTATCTGTTAATCGGCATCACTAGTGTTGTATTGGGCGCGCTTCTGCCTGTTTTACTGCCTTATTACGAACGCGGCTACAGTGACGGAGGATTTTTGCTGTTTTTGCAGTTTCTCGGGTTTCTTGTCGGTGTAGTGGTGTCTCCTTCTTTGACAGTCAGAATGGGTCGAAAGTGGATGCTCGCACTGGCATTGGTCTGCATTACTGCCGCTTATCTGCTGCTCGGATGGTTGCCCTCCTGGAGCATTGTGCTGCTGTTGACCATTATTGTGGGGTTCGGCTCAGGTATAATTGAACCTTCCGTAGGTGCCTTCACCATTGAATTCACCGAAAATCAGAAGGCAGTTGCGATGTCCAAGCTGGATGTGTTTTTCGCGCTGGGTGCTCTTCTCATTCCCGCGGCGGCCGCTCTGTTCATCTGGCTGGACCAGTGGCACTTGACGTTTTTTGCGGTGGCCGTCTCCTCCCTGATCCTTATACTTCTATGGGTCACCATGCCTCAAGCTGCTGCACAATACCTGGAGCAGGCCGGAGAAAATACGACTGCCCGAGGAACAAACAAAGCCAGCTATTCCAAAAAACATCTGGGGCTGCTCACCATTTTTATTGTCTTCTTCTTTGTTTATATGGGACTAGAGCTTGGATTAATGAATTTCCTGCCCTCCATTCTGGTGGAACGTCTGGAACTAAACGAATCTGTCGCATCCCTGAGTGTCTCGATTCTGTGGATTGCCATGATTGTTGGACGGCTGTTCTCAGGCAAAATTGCAGAGGCAGTTCACTACATGCCTTTCCTGATCTGGAGCACCGTCGGCACACTGCTGTTTACCGTCTCTATGATATTTGTATCCGGCCAATGGGTAACGTATGTGCTGATATTCGGCACTGGACTCTTTATGTCTGGACTATTCTGCATCGCCCTGGTGTATGCGAATGTGCTGATTCCCGGCATGACGGAAAAGACAACCAGTATCCTCATTGCAGCAGGCGGGATCGGTGGTGCAGTGCTGCAGTACCTTACAGGATGGAGCATGAGTGCTTGGCCAGTCGCCGGCACCATCATCATTTTGGCGGGTTTCTGCCTGCTATTACTGCTTACGTTAATGCTGTCTCATCTATGGAACATTCGAAATAACAGTTTGGGCGCTGCCTTCACGCAGCATACCAAAGAGGTCTGACCTGATCGGCTCATAGACCTCATGTCTTGAAAGGGGGGATGTCCCGCACCATCCGGAATGGATTCGTATTGTTCACTCAGCTTATACACCACTATATTGGAGGAAATCGCATGCAAACTTTAACCAATAGCCGCTTCACAGTCGGAAAAGGGATTAAGTTGATTGACGATTCAGGTGTGGAATACCTCGACGGCGTCTCGGGCACGTTTAATCTGTCACTGGGTTATAATCACCCGCATGTAGTCCGTAAAATTCAGGAACAAGTCGGCAATCTTACGCATATGTCCTCCTCCTTCACCGAACCTTACGTCAATGAAGTGCTGGATCACTTGATTGAATATGCTCCAAATGATATTGATGCCGGATGGATGCGGGATATTACCGGATCCACAGCCAATGAATGTGCTGTAAAGATAGCTCAAAAGTATACAGGTGCATCAGACATCATCAGCCTGTACCTTTCTCATCATGGACAGACCCAGTTTGCAACCGGCATTTCGGGTAATGCCTTCAGACGCAAGCGTTTCCCTAACTCTTCAGCTCCAAATGCGGTCCATGTACCCGCTCCGTATTGTTACCGTTGTCCATTTCAAAGTGAAAGCAGCGAATGCGGATATCAATGCGTTGAAGCAATCTCGGATGCGATTGAATACAGCAGCTCCGGTTCGATTGCCTGTATGATTATTGAACCCATTCTCGGAAATGGTGGCAACATCGTCCCACCACCAGGATATTTCAAACGTATTCGAAAACTATGTGATGAGCACAGCATGCTTCTTATCGCCGATGAAGTCCAGACGGGTATTGGACGAACAGGTATGATGTTCGCCAGCGAACTGTTCGATATCCGTCCTGACATTATTACGCTAGCCAAAGGTCTTGGCGGTATTGGTGTGCCCACAGCTGCTGTGCTGATGCAATCAAGGTTGAATGTGCTGGAAAAACATGAGCATTCATTCACCTCGGGGAGCAATCTGATCTCGGTTACCGCTGCCAAATCTACGCTGGAGGTTGTATCTGAACCTGGTTTTCTGGATGCGGTAAAACGGAAGGGGCTGCTTCTTGGAGGACTGCTGCAGGAGCTGGCTTTGAAGTATCCAATCATTGGTGAAGCTCGCGGTGTTGGACTTATGTGGGGACTCGAAATTGTAGGTGACCAGAATAAACCGGATACGCCGAAAACCAATGCGATCATTGACCGCGCTTTTACAGACCAGCATCTGATCCTGCGCAGTTCCCGGTACGGTTTTGGCAATGTAGTTAAAGTCCGTCCTTCCCTGACTACGACGGAGGATGAACTTGTCGAGATTGTGTACCGATTGGATTCCGTGCTGGCCAGCGTTCATTAAATATGGAGAGCAAATATATCAGGCATACGAACAGGGTTTACAAAGCAAACGAGCAGTGACTACAAAGAATGAGCAGTAACTACACACCAATAAGGAGGTTTTATCATGCTTGCATTAGTATATAAATCGGCATGGGATGTCGCACTGGAGGAACGACCTGCGCCTGAAATTACCAGAGACAACCAAGTACTCGTTCGCATAAAAGCAACCGGGGTATGCGGTACGGACCTGGGCATCGTCAGCGGAAAATATCATGCTGTCCCTTCTGTCATTCTCGGTCATGAGTCAGCAGGCGAGGTTATTGCTGTTGGAACAGCCGTCACCACCCTGCAGCCAGGGGACCGTGTTGTAATTGATCCTACGTATTACTGCGGCCAATGCGATATGTGCAGAACCGGCAGACAAAATCACTGCACTCATAAATCCGTTACGGAAACAGGGGTAAGTGCAGATGGTACGTTCACGGATTATTACGTGACAGAAGATCGTTTTTTATACAAATTAAAAGATCATGTAAGTTATGAAGAAGCAACGTTAACCGAGCCGTTAAGCTGCATGCTGACAGGCATTAACCAGATTAACCTGCTTCCGAATTTCAGAACGATTATTATCGGGGCCGGGCCAATCGGCATTTTGTACAGCTGTGCGCTTGCTTCCAAAGGTGTAACCGGAAGTCTTGTCGACATCTCCGCAGAACGTCTGGCGATTGCGGGCTCCATCGCGCCCGATCGTTGGCAGGTGCATTCTACTTTTGAACAAGCCATTGCAGACATGGCTCCTGTAACCGGACAAGTAGATATGATTGTAGACACGACGGGAGTTGTAGGCACTCAGGTATTATCCCAACTCGCAAGCGGCGGCTATCTGATGCTCGTTGGTTTGCGGGATGGAAATACCTCCTTTAACCCCAAGGAAGTAGTGGATCGAAGTCTCAAAATTATCGGTTCCATTGATTCTCTTGGGACCTTTGCCACAGCACATTATATGATTGAAGAACAGATCATTCCCGCCAAAAAGATCATTACGCATGCCTTCCCGCTGGAAGATTACGAAGAAGCTTTCCGCACGCTCGGTTGTGATATCCAGGGACGAACTTTACAACCCTCTTCTCATGCTATCAAGGTTGTGCTGCAGTCGGGTGTAGGAGGATCGGCGTATGAAGGCACATGAAAAAACAATCGAACTAGGTACACTGCAGGAGAATCCCATTCAGGCGGTCATTTTTGATATGGATGGTGTTCTGATTGATAGTGAACCGATCTATTTCGAGATCGAGCGGAGTTCATTTGAACATTTTGGCGCTGACGTGACCATAGAAGATCATCATTCTTTTGTCGGCGTCACCCTTGAATCCATGTGGCAGCAGGTCATCGACAAATACCAGCTCCATACTCCGCTGGACGAGATTCTCGCGTATCATCAGCACCATGTGATGGAGACAATGCATGCCCACCCGGAACTTACAGCCATGCCCGGTGTAGAACATTGGGTTCAATGGCTTCATGAGCAGCGCATCCCTATTGCCGTTGCCTCTTCTTCCCCCCGGGCATTAATCGATCTTATTATGAATAAAACTGGGCTTGGGCGATACCTCGAAATGCGAATAACTGGCGAGGAGGTAGCTCATGGCAAACCTGCACCGGATATTTTTCTTGCTGTCGCTGAACTCATTGGTGTATCGCCGGTGAATTGTCTGGTTATCGAAGATTCGCGGAACGGCGTTCAGGCCGCCAAAAGTGCAGGGATGCGCTGTATCGGCTGCGTCAACCCCGGATCAGGCAATCAAAATCTGTTCAAAGCCGATGTGCAGATTTCCAGTTATGACGAGCTATGGACGCTTAAAGATCATTTGCCCTTTGAAAGTGCTGCTCTACCGAGTTTCTCCAAGACAACTTCTGAGTAACACAGTTCAAACGAGACTGTCCTTAAAAACACATCATTCAAGATTATAATAACGAAACGTCTAAACGGGACAAAGCAGCAGTTTATCCTGCCTTGTCCCGTTTTCGTTTTTCCGTCATTGCCTTTTGTCAGTGGATTTCAAGATACCTCCACCCACATCCATAGGCACTTCCAATTTTTAAGTTCTGTTCAATCCGGCTTCAAATTTAATTCCTTCCAATTACCCTTCCAATAATATATAAATATGAAGACGGATGCGCCCGCAAACCCGATCGGGAAACAAAACCATATCGAATCAAACCCATAGTTTTCGCCAAAATAGACTGCAAGTGGATTTCGGATGATGATCATCGAAATAAAGGAAATAATCATGGGTACCAGGGTAGCTCCAGCAGAGCGAACCACGCCGACTATAACACTAAAAATACCATATATCATAAATGACCAAAGAGTTATAGCATTTATTTGCATTCCTAATTCAATAGCCTTCCCTTCAGAAGGTAAAAACAGGGCAAGTGCTTCTCTATTAAAACCATACAGCAGTAAAACCAATAAACCGGTCATCACGATATTGAAGACAATCCCCGCCCAAGCGATACGAGTTATTCTCTCCCACATTCCTGCTCCGATACATTGTGCAGCCATGAAGGTCACCGCTCCCCCGATAGCTAAAGCCGGCAATTGTACATAGTTGGAAATCTGATTGGCCGCTGCAAATGCCGCAACGGCCTCAGATCCAAACGTATTGACCAGCTTGATTAGCAATACATTGCTCGCCGAAACAATGACCATATTGAGTCCCATGGGGAGCCCCTTTAATAAAGCAAAACGGATAATGCTAACGTCCATACGCAGCAAATGCAAATCGTCTTTCGTGATGCGCAAAAAATTTTTTTTAACGTACAGATGGATTAGAAGTAGGATAAAGCTAATCATTTGAGCTAGAAAGGTTGCCGTTGCCGAGCCAGCAATACCCATCTCCGGGAATGGACCTATTCCTTTAATCAGCAGCGGATTCATCACAATATCCATTCCGACGGAAACTAACAAGTAGTAGACGGGTGTCTTAGAATTGCCGGAGCCGCGTAAGATGGCCATAACCAGACTAAATCCGAACAGGAATGGAACACCAGCGAAAATAATTCGCATATACGTATTGGCCATCTCTAAAATATCTGTAGGGGTGCCTATCCAGTTCATAATTAAATGCGTAAAGAAGATTCCAGATAGAGAAATTATAAGTGACAAGATTAAGAAGAAAGTTACACTGGTGCCGACTACTTTTTTGGCTTGATCAACTCTCTGGGCACCGAGATGCTGACCCATCAGAATGACAAAGGCCATTGCGAGCCCAAAAATAGCACTAATGAGAAAAAACATGATCATAAATCCATTCGATGCTGCTGCAAGTGCTTGTTCGCCAAGCAATTTACCGATAAAAATCGAGTTAATGGAACCATTTAAAGACTGTAGAACATTACCTAACAAGATTGGAATTGAGAACAAGAACAACTTTTTAAAAATAGAACCTTCCGTCAGCAAGGTCGGCTGATCATTTTGGACCGCTGTAGGACGCATATGGAGTCTCCTTTAGGACAAGCATCATCATTTTCGCTTTTCGACCTTCATTTTAATACCATCCTTGGGACGCATCGTCAATAGCGGCTCAGGCACGGGAATTGTGTCGTCCACCATTCGGAGACGATACCGCTGTCCTATAGTCGCAAGGATCAGAACGGCTTCCATCATCGCAAAATGATTACCGATACAAACCCGTGGCCCTCCGCCAAACGGAAAATAAGCATACTGAGGAATTCGTTTAAGAAAATCGCCGCTAAATCGCTCCGGAGTAAATTCTTCAGGGTTTTCAAAATATCTGGGGTCCCGATGCACCGCATACTGGCTCATAAAAACGATATCACCTGGGAACAGGCGTTGATTGGCTATTTCGACTTCCTCAACTGTTTTGCGTACGATAATCCATGCGACAGGATAAAGCCGCATCGATTCCTGAATAATTTGCGTTGTATAGGTAAGCTTTCGCACATCCTCATAGACTGGCTTTCTTCCTTCGAGGATGGTTTCCAGCTCTGCCCAAAACTTTTCCTCCACCTCGGGATGCTGCGATAACAGATACCAAGTCCACGATAATGTATGAGCCGTGGTTTCATGACCAGCGAGTAAGATGGTCATCACCTGATCGCGCAGCTCTTGATCGGACATGCCTTGTCCTTCTTCATCTTTCGCGGAGAGGAGTACAGAAAGTAAGTCGCTTCGGTCGTTCTCTGATTCCTTTTTTCTCTGATCTATTATGGAAAAAGTAATATCATTCAGTAGTTTTAGTGATTGCTTTACCTCATTGTTTTTGGAGGTTGGCAGCATCTTAGGAACCCTTACGAGCGCCTTTGTGCTTGCTATAACACGTTCGTAGGCCTCTCTGATTTTTTCTTGACGATTCTGAATATGGGTTCCGAACATCGTTTTCGTAATGACATTCAGAGTCAGTTTCATCATATCATCACTTATCGAACGTTCTTCCCCATCCCTCCACTCCTCAATAAGTTCTGTCGTATCCTCAACCATCTGCTCAGCATAAACTTTTAGTTTTTGTGATGTAAAATGGGGTTGAATCAGCTTACGCTGCTTCCGATGAATCTGTCCCTCACTGGTAAGCAGGCCGTCTCCGATCAGAATTTTCGCTTTCTCCAACCCTCTTCCTTTATGAAAACTTGCATGTTTTGTAACCAACACCTCATGAATATAATTAGGATGATACATAATATATCCTTTTTGAACAGGGCCAAAGCGTACTTTAACCATATCTCCCTGTTCTCTAAATTTCGTAAAAAATTTCAATCGGTCTTCTCTGAAAGCAGTCAAATCACCAAGCAGCCAAGATTTAAGCGTTGTCATATATAAAAACTCCTCTACTCCACATTTGTCCAATACCTACAGCATCAGAAATTGCTGCGTAATTTCATCAAATAAAGCAGTGAACTTAATACAATATGAATAAAACCTCCGAAAATAACAAAAGAGATGTAGTAAAACAATGTCATTGGATGAACTAAACTAACAACTAGAACACAGCCGAACAATGAATCAACCTGATCCAAAACAATAAAACCAATTCCCCCCAAGCTCTTTTTGCTTTTGCCTGGCTGTATATTGATTCTTCTTTTCAGAAAACTATTCGGCAGTTCGAAAATGCCGTAAGCCAGTCCGAGAAGCACACCTACTATGAAATTATAAAAAACACTATTTTCGTAGTGCGAATACAGCAGCACGTACTTTTCCAAAGCGGGAATCTGGCTTGAAATCCCTCCCCAAGCAATACAACAGATGGAACTAAAAAACACCATACCCCAGAAACCTCTCCAGGTTTTATTCGCTCCAAATAATCGATTCCCATCTTTTAATGTAATCTGATTATCAATGGGCTTGTTTAAGGTCTGAAACAGAGAAGTTTTTAAGAAAAACATATTTAGTATGGTCGCAACAATAATAGGCACCGAAGTAGCCAGCATGCTTAACATAGACTCATTCCTTTACAAGAAATTTAGTCGACAAACTTATGTAAGTCGGGTCGTTTCAGCTTTGCTTAGCTTCAAAGCTATTTGAATCCGATGCGGAGAGAAGCTGCAAAATAACTTCCTCTGGATCTTTTTGAATAATGTCTGAGCCGATCATTTTTTCGAGCAGCGATACATCTGCCGAATGAGAGAATGCACCAAGTTCCAGTATCGTCGCAGCTTTATCTATCATCTTTAGGCCGCTCTTCTTCAACAAACTGGGTAAGCCCTTGGGAACCGGGACATAGAATTGACGCTTGTAACCAAACACCTTTTGAAAAACGGAGTGAAGCTGCTTCAAGGGCAAAGGATTTCGATAGCCGATATTTAAAGGACTTTGCAAATAAATCCCCTCAGCAGCCTTCTGAAATAAAACATCCGTGAGCCTTGTAATGATCTTGGCGTAATCATGAACTTCAATATAAGTGGATAATTGACTACCACTACCCACATTTAAGTGATGATTGTAGGCTTTAATCAGAGTTGGCAGCGTATAAGCATCATCTTTACCGATGATAAATCTTGGACGCAGAACAAAGGCGCTTCTCCCACGCTTCTCCATCTCATTTAAAATGATAGTTTCCGCTTTGGCCCGCGAAACAGCCAGCGGAGTTTCAGGATTGGTAATGGTCAGCTCATTAGCATTTAATAAGTTCCCTTGTCCGTAAACGGAAAATGAACTTCCGTAAATAACCCCTGCGGTCGATTTAGGCAAAGCGTACATCAGATTACGCGTTCCAGTGACATTTATCTCCCCAAATCCGCTCCCGTCCGTATCCCTATTTTTTGTACCGAAGTGGATTACAATATTGGGCTTGTTCGTAAACAACTGGTCCGGCACATCTGGAAGTGAGCCAATGACCGGCGTAACATTGGGCAGTTTAGGCAAATTCGTCTTGTCCCTAACAAGCGCTCGGATTTCCAGCTTTCCGCCACTTGATCGGTTTAGCTGCTCTATCGTTTTCCGTCCTACGAATCCGGTTCCTCCGATCATGATGACGGCAAACTCTTCATATGATATTGCGATACAAAAAACCTCCCGTACAACGTTTAATAGTAACCAATTAGACTAAATCGCTTACCAAATTACCGGGATTAACCTATAGACCGTCGATTTGGCATAAGCTGCATAATATTTATTTTTGAACAATTGTTTTTCCTCGACCCTGATTCGGTATATTGCGTTCAAATACCACAAAATGAGACCAATCAGTGAAAATGTGTTAAACAACACGACAACTAGACCAGTATGAATGATCAGCGTCCCCATATAAGAGGGATGCCTTATAATTTTATAAGGCCCTGTTGTTATTGGTTTACCTACCAGCTCCCTAATCCTGTGGGAATAGGCGGAGCCAATCGCCTTGATGGAAGCTGCTCTCAGAATAATACCAAGGCAAATGAGGCCATAACCCACACACCAGGAGACAGCATGAATAGAAGATGAGGCAGCTAACGCACCTACAAGCATAAAATTTTTGATGATGCCCGCCAATTCCAGCGTGCTTTTATCTTTCTTTTCATCCTCCTTCTTTAACTCAGATAACGTAATTCTCACCTCCCAGGCGGACCAAAGAATATACGTGGAAACCATTACCAAAAACATAACTTTTTCCTCAAATGTGTTCAACTTATAAAAAAGGTACACCACAAATGAACCGCCCAATAAATAGCCCGTAATTGTAAAGATTAATGGAACCACAGATGAGAAGCTTTTGATCTTCATCTGTACATTCACCCCCCGCACAATGATTTTTAATTTACCACGTAGATTTTGCTAGGCACTTTATGCCTTGACAAAAATGTTCTGCAATGACTTTTGAGGTCTTTTTCTGTGATTTGTTTCTGCCGCTCCACTTTGACGTACAAATAGACAAGCTCCCCAAACTTGTCATTCTCCCGAACGATGGCTCTCGCTTCAATGACCCCACTATAATTTGTGACTGCCTGTTCAATTTCCGATAAATCGACCATCTTAGACGTAACCTTTGTAAACGGATATTTTCTGCCGACAAAATGAAGGAAACCATCCTGGTCCAAATAACCTAAATCCCCCGTGTAAATACCTCCCTGTTGAAAAAAATTCTCTGTCTCCGCTTTTTTACCGTAATAACCCTCCGCAATCGTTTTCCCTTTAATCATGATCTCCCCTACTTCGCCCGTTGGGAGCAGCATCCCGTCATAATTAACAATCGAAATCGTCGTATACTCACTAATCGGGGAACCAATGGTGCCAAAACACACTTTCTTTTTATGATTGAACGTAATGGGGAAGGTTTCTGTTAGACCATAGCCCTGATAAACCTTTAGGCCGAGGCTTTTATATATCGCTTTTTGAAGCCCTTCATTGAGATAACTTCCGCCTGAGATTATTTCCAACCTGGGGTCAAGCTTGTCTTTATGTCCTTCATTATCCAATGCAGCTTCATTAGCCAGCTTTTTCAACAACAGCGGAACCAAACACACCAAAGTAACATCATTGTTTGCCAGAAGACTCAATATGTTTTTTTTGGGCAGATCCTTACAAACGAGCATTTTGGAACCGTTGGATAACGGGAAAACAACAGACGTTGAAATCCCGTATATTGGATAGAAAGGGAGGCCAATTAAGTTGACAGACCCTGGTTCTTGCGGGTAAATCGTGCAAGCCTGCTCCAAAAACAAAGCATACTCATGATAGGTATGACGTACCTGAAGCGGATATCCGAATCCTTTATATGTAAAATGACAGCTAATTATTGTATCTCTTTCCGGGGCTTCCAATGGTATCGGAGAACGGGGCAAATCGGAAAAAATTATTTTTTCAAAGATAGAATCAGTACGGATATCGTCAAAAGAATCTGTCGTCATAACAAATCGCAAGCCCGGATTATAAAGTAGTTGGTCCCTGCGGGCAAAATGTTTACTCGACGTAACAATTCCATCCGGATCGAATTGCTCAATGATTTGGTTCAGTTCATAATCTGTCGCTTTTGTGTCATAAAACGCAGAAATAACCCCTGTTGAAGCTAATGCATAAAAACTAAAGATAAATTCAATTTCTTCCGCCAAAAAAATTAAAATTTTGTCGCCCGATTTGATATCCAGCGCTGCAAAGTATCCCTTCCACACTTCTATTTGCCGAAGGCATTCACGATAAGTGTATTTAATATCCGTTCCCTCTTCCTCATAAGCCGTAAAATCCGGATAAGACTCAGCCATGAACTTGAACTTTTCAATGAAATTATAATCACTCTGCAATTTGGACATCATCTACAACCCTCACTCCTTGTCGATTGTCTCATTCTCTCTGGCTAATCGGTGCCGATTGAGTCCACTCGTTTATACCTGAAAAGGCAATAAAAATATCCGATTAATAAGAACGAACTTGTCATCATGATCATGCTGGTCCATTGCCCTGCTGTCCATTGCAATGCGTACCTCGGTGAATCCCCTCGTAAGTATTCCAACATAAATCTACCAAATGCATACAGGAAGCAGTACGAAAGAAACCGAACGCCAGTCGGCAGTTTCCAATGCCGGACAATGAGCAGCATTGTGAAAATGATCAAATCCCATTGCCCCTCCCAAACCTCCGCTGGCCAGAGCGGCTGCGAACCGTATTGGTCGTATGCCATCGTACCTTCTGGATAAACAATTCCATAACCAGTATTCGTTGGAGATCCAAAAGCATCCCCGTTCAAAAAGCAGGCAATTCGCCCCAATGCTTGTCCAAGTACCAACGCTGGAGAAAGATGATCAGCAAACCCCCAGAATGAAAGCTTCTTTCGACTCGAATAGAGAGCGATCCCAACTGCTCCGCCGATGATCGCTCCAATAATCGAGATACCCCCGTTCCAAATCAACGGAATTTCCTGCCAATGCTTGGAGTAGTAATCCCATTGGAAGAAAAACACATGCCAAATGCGCGCCCCAATTAAAGCCGAGATAAGCGCATAAAAGAGTGAATTTGCCATATGTTCCTCATAGATCGTATTCTTGGTGAAAGAAACGGCAGCACCATACGCTAGCAAGACAGACAAAGCAACGATAACTCCGTAAGAATGAATGCTGTAGCCGCCAATTTCGAATAAGATTACTTTCATCGTAAATCCCCTTATAATTTCATGGACTTCTGCTTCCCGAAACTGCTGGCAAGCACAGGCTTTAATCTTCTATTCCCTTCAGATATCAGCCAGATAAACGCATACGAAAGCACTACCACAATCAAATATTTGACATAGATATGAATGTCTTTAGAAGCCAAATAATAACTCAAAAAACTTATCGGAATAAAGTGAAATATATAACACGTAAACGAAATTTGATTCAGATAACTAAGTATAGGGCTGGCTCGATTCAAGAACTTCTTACCTAGCGTAATAAAAAAAATAACTGCAGAGCACTCATAAATGCCTTTCGTTAGAATCCATATTGGCAGCAGATACTTGGATGCTGCTGTCATATGCAGGTACTCGATCGCGATATTCAAAAACATCAGTATAAAAAAAACAAGTTGGGATGTCCCTGACAGACGGAAAATTCTCTGCTGCAGACTGGCATCGGAGGCAAAAATAAAACCAAATATAAAAACACTGAAATACACAATATTGTTGGCCCAATCCAAGACAAAATTTTGCTGACCAAGGAAAAAGGGACGCAGCAAGATTTCAGCCACAACCAAACCCAAAATGGGAATGAATATTTTGTTATTGCTGCTTAAATAAGACGATATCTTTTGCAATTTCGTTTCGTCACCCATCCACTTTGCAAACAGACGCACGCTGATCAGGGTATAGATGAATAGATACAGCAAAAACCATAGATGGGCATATGCTAAATAATGAACGAATTGCGAAGAGAAAAACTCGGGAATAAACTGTATAATAGTTCCTGAATATCCCTCATATCGTGCTTTAAAATAAGCCTGTACAGGGCACAAAAAGGCGGTTCCCAGCAAAAAGGGGATTCCAATTTTGGTTATACGTTCCTTTAAATAATCGGTTCTACCTCTGCGCCGAAAAGAATAATACGCTGCTACCCCTGAAAGAAAAAACAAAAGAACCATAAAAAAACTGGCGAGCGGCGATTTAATAGCCAAAAACGGCAGTACCCGGCTGTCGTAGATTGTTGTTTTAACATAAGTACTGCCAATCTCGGTATAGGTCAAAGCTGCATGATAGGGAATGAGCGATAAAATAACCAGGACCCTTAGCCAATCAACATAATACAGTCTTTCCTCCTTCATAATCGCACTCCCTATAAATAATAATTTCTACAAAATATATACCTTAATGAAATGCTATTAATTATTTTTCCAGCGTAGTTTTTTGTAAATTTCTTCATTCACCGCCTGTGTCTTGTACATTGTATTGGAAACAATCTGGGAATTGCATGAGATGGTTGTCTTCAAATTGGACAAATAAATATTGTTTAATCGAATCGTGTTTTGCTTCTCGTATGAAATAGACACCGGGCTTCGTTTATCTAATGCTTGCAGGACGCGGATATCTATTGAGAGCAGAATACGATGCAGATCAAACGGAACCCCAAATGTATGGGAAATTTGTGATAGAAACTGCCTCGTTACTTCCAGCAGGTACAGCACAGATGCTGCTCGTCCTCCCCCATCAATAAGAACATGGTCATCGGTCGGTAAGATCGAAGCGCACACTGCTCTTCCTGCTGCAGAATCATGTTCCAAACGCTCTACGACAATATTGTTTTTATGGGTTTTGTGAACATCCTTTTGTTCAGCAAATATCTGATTACTTCTAGAGCTTGGTTCTAGAACAAGCAAAGACTTAAACCTTTCCATCCCCATCGCTGCAGTACAAATGATGGAACCATTCTGAATTACCTCGCATGTAAGCTTTAATGTCTGGTTCAAGTCACCGATTCCAAGTTTTGTCCGCATAGTGGTAGGTTTATCCAATTCGCAATATTGTTTAAAATCAACTTTTAGCATGTTTACGTAATAATCGTCGATATTCAAAGTTGAGAAGGTATGCATGGCATGAATTTTGCCTAACTGCAGCATTCCCTCCAAAATTAGAAATCCCGGTACGTGATCTAACGGATGGTCGAAGAAGTAAGAATGTGACTGGTCTACGATCAGTTCTCCTTCACACATCTGTTCGCCGTCAGAATAATGGACATTATTAATAACAATGTTCCGAGGATTAATGTACTTTGATTTAAAAGCTTGTTCAATCTGCTTTGTCAGACTGCCACGACTTTCTTCCAGCAAGGAACCGTGACGAGATTGTGCGAAAATTCCGACCAACTTCCGTTGATGCTCGAAATAATTCAGCGCCATTGATGCAATTTGATCGTGGACAGAAGCGGCAGAATTCAAATTCCATTCCTGACTATAAGGGATGATATCCTCTTGAATTTCTTCTTCTGTTTCCGCTGCAGCTGCCGTGAAGCGATTTACTTTTAGCTTTGTTCGGTTGTTAAAACTAATCTCGGTTGGAATTTGGACTTGATAAGTTTTATCGACGCAGTTATTCTCTTTCACATAAAAAACCGATGCCAAAAGTTTATCGTTTTCGACAAACTGAAGGCAGGACAGCTTGCTATCTGCACATATAAGCCGAAGCAGCTCATCCGTTCCCGCTGCCTCTCCCATATATAGTGAAGTAGAATTCAGTTCGCAAATTTCCATATGTCCTACTGACGCGGGATTTACATCCGCGGCTTGACAAGCCTCTTCAAAAGTGGATGCAGAAGCGCCCGGAACAATGGCCGAGATATAACCCAATATTTTCCCGTTACTTCGTCTAACATCAGACAACTTCTGCAGAATAAACGCCGAGAATCCTTCGCGCAGTGAAGGCAAATTGCCGTACCTCTGCTTATAAGCTATCAAGTCGGCAGGGCTTTTGATAAGGTGCCCGGCTCCGAGCACAAGGTTTTTACAACGCTGATCCAACCAATAAGGAGCCATAAACAGCATATGCAGAAATGTAGCTGTACCTCCCGACATTGTCTGGTGCAGACCTTGAATATTAAAACTTCTGGCAGGATAGCCAGACAGCATCGCGGGTATCGTTGATGTAATTTCTTCGAAGCTGATGTCCTGTTCCGCAAACCGGTTTACCTCATCACTCATACCCATTCTTTCATTAGGATGGAACAAAAAGTAACATTTGCGGTATTGCCTCAGTGACATGGTGCCGCTCATGTTGCTGCCAAGGACGACGGCTGTATCCTCTGAATTTTTGATATGATTTTGCTGACTGAGCAAAATGTTGAGCGTGTGCAGCGTCACTGCCATAAAAGGATCGATTTTCTTTAATGAATTAGGCCCCGTCTTAAGTCCGTGGGCATCAATAGTATAAAGATCCGGAAAAAAATCGCCCTCAATTTTTTGATCACTCCAATTGTTTATACCATCCGTAAAATAGAACCTTTCGAGTGGAAAAGAATTCGGCTTGACGTTCCCGCTTGAAGATAAATAATGCTGCGCTCGGTCGCTTCCGAAATCTAGGATAGCAATTGGCTCCTGCAGCAAATTTCCACGTGATGAGGTATTATTAGAAACGTGTACGGCTGCTGAACTCTCCGTTGGATGGTAAGAACTTATAACCACATGGGAGTTGGCGCCACCGAAGCCGAACGAGCTAACACCAATATTGATCTCAACATCCTGAGGCAATTCCTCCGTTTCACTAGGAAGATATAGACATGATGAGGACAAAAGCTCATGAGGCTGAACCTCGACGTGAGGTGGAATGATTCTTTTATTGATCATTAAAACCGCCTTGATGATGGCTGCAATCCCGGCAGCCGCCAACCCATGACCAATAAGAGATTTGACCGATCCGATAGGAAGCCGAGTTCCCTGTTGAAAGCCATCCATAAAGTCATGGAGCGCTTTCAATTCCGTCTCATCGCCAATCTTTGTTGCCGTTCCATGGGCCTCTACATAATGGATGGTCTCCCCCTCCAAATGCTGATAAGCTCTCGTTAAGGCGGATAATTGGCCTCGATAACCCGGTGCAAAAGGAGAACGCTCTTCTCCATCCGCTGATAATCCCAGCGACTTGATGACTGCAAAGATTGGGCGCCCGGATTTTTCCGCCTTATCCAGCGGTTCAATCAGTACCGCGCCTCCCCCTTCTCCTAAAATAATCCCCGAAGCATCCTTGGAAAAGGGGAGAATTCGATCATCGGATGCTAGTGCCTTCAACTTCGAAAAACCGACATAAAGATAGTAAGGAATTGAAATATTAAGTCCCATCACGATTACAGATTCAGCCAAACCCTTGTTTATCAGACCGATTCCGTTATCCAGTGCATATATTGAAGAAGCGCAAGCCGTATCAACGGAAAAATAAGGACCCCCGATGCCGATGGAAGCAGCAATATCATTTACCTGTTTATCGGAAGTGAGGATACTTCCCCTCGTCTCATTCTCTTGCTTGCCCAGCAGCAGCTCAACATCTTGATTAAAATAATCTACATCCGTCCATGATGTTCCCAATACAAGGCCAGTTTTGCTAAATTTAAAGTCCGGCGTCTCGGAATTAACCTTTTCAGCCAATTTTTTTAATATTTTTTTAGCTACCATGACCTGCCGCCCAGAATCTTTCGGCAATGATTCATCTTCCGGCAAGCAGTATCCACGATCATTGTAAATCCAGCTTTTGTCATCATTGTTGGGAGCCATGTACTGCTCACGGCTAATCCCCCATATTTTTTCTAATGAACTGACAGGAGACACTCTCGCTTGAACAATATTGTTCCAGTATTCATCGAGGTTTCTAGAGTTGGGGAAAATGCCCTCCATACCTGTAATCGCATATAACATAGTCCAGCCTCCACATACTCTGAATTAAGGCATCGAGAATTTCAGCATCGTATCATGCGTTAACATTACGCATTCATCTGATGATTCTAGATGATCAAGCTCCCTCATGAACAACTGAATGCCTTGTTTATTTGTAATTCCTCTCAGCCCAAGTTTCTCGACATCTTTTGTTGAATTCTTCATAATTCCAGTCTCGGTCCAAAGAGACCACATAATCGATCTCACAGGATAATCAACCTGCTTGTTCCAATGAGAAGCAATGCTGTTTACAAACTCGTTTGAGGAAGAATAGTCTGATTGTCTTGGCAAACCTGTATAAGCTGAAATGGAACTAAACAAAATGGCAAATTTCAACGGATATTTTCTAAAAAACTGGTATAGTGCAAACATGGAACTTGTTTTAATAGATAGATTGTCTCCGAACGCCTTTGCTGTTTTATTCCGTTGACTATTCATTTCCCCCGCCCCATGTACAATTCCCGTCACTTTACCATGCTGTTTCTCGATATCCAATAACAAAGCATTCAAAGCCTCGTGATCAGAGATGTCACAGGAATAATAGTGAAACTCACTGCCGGTACGCTCGATTCTTTGTTTACTCCGTATCAAAGCGCGCTGACGATATATTTTTTTCGCCTCATGTTCCAGCATATTGCCAGTGATTTTCTGACCATCTTTTAATTTCAGCGATAAGTCACGGAAAATCTCCTTCTTCAGAACGGATTCTTCCTGAATATGCTCATAAGCTATGTTCGTTGGGAAGCTTGTACGACCCACAATGACAATCCTGCAGCCGAATCGTTCCGCCACCGCACACGCAATCTCCGCCGTAATTCCTACACCGCCACCGAAAAAGATAACAAGGGAGGATGGATTCAGTGCTGCCTCAATGTTCTGAGCTCCAACCTCCAGCGCTTTCAGCTTTCGGACGTAAATGTCATCGGCAATGAACATGTCATGAGTACTGATGCCTTCGTTCATTACTTTCAACAGATGCTGGAAATTTGTTTGACGGTAACTGATATCAAGCCATATCGAACGTATCTGATATTTCCCCTTGAAATCGTGCGCCATAGTTCGAACAATCCCCCTGACTGCGGCGCCAACAGGGCAGAGCCCATTTTCCCCCACTACACTAAACCAGGAGGGTGACTCCGAATTCCCTTTCGTTTTCCCATAAATATCCGACATTATATACAGCGCCACAGCAGTCTGTTCTATCCTTGCATTCCATGCTTCAAAATGAGCCTGTTCCAAGACGCTTTCACTATCGGGAACGAGAAACAGGAGGGACGGTAAGCTTCCTTTATCATCCAAAAATCTTTCCATGTAATTTTGTAAGCCTTTTACATCATCGTAAGCAATCATGCCCCAGTTTGGATTGGAACCGTCCCAACCTGTCTCGGTGATATGAATCTCCACTATATGTATGCCTTGTGCAGCTAAACTTTCTTTAAAGAAGTCAAACATCTCGTTCTTCATTCCGACAAGCAGCAGGCGAGTAGGTGCACTCTTGTTTTTCTCTGAGGAAACTACAGGCTCATAGGTAAATCCATAGCGCTCTATATCAGCTGTATCTGAGGAGTAATCCACATGACTGTTAATCAGCTCCCGCTTCGTGTAATCCGAACCTGCGGTAACCATATAACATAGAAGTTTCTCTACTTGTCCCAAATTGGGAGCATGTAATAATTCCCTTTTAAAGAGCTTGTAACGATCGTGAGAGGAAAACATCGAGTCATAGATGTTTGCCAAAGCAAAAATATCTATGTTCAACTTGTCAAAACCGGTTATTAAAGTAATTTCGTTTAATGGCTTAGCAGCAATTACCGCAATTTCCTCGGTTAATCGTAATATATAATCCTGAGCCTTCATTTCTGGTGTAAAAGGGGGTGTCTCGCGCTCGGCATCCTTATACTCCGTCTCCATAGCAGCGGCAACCTGCTTTGCTGCAAGTTCTGTATCTAAAGCAGCTGTTTCATGTGATTCCAGAATAGGCTGCACATGGCCGACCTCCGAAAAGAAAGAAGATAATCCCACCCTTTGAGCCTCCAAAGCCCCAAGCAAAACTGATTTTCTCTGCTTCCTTATAAGTTCCATCAGCTTTGGCTTGTCTGGCTCAATCATAGATCGCAACTGCTCCGCAATTATTTTATTCTGCTCTTCCAGAAAGGTTCGAACCATCCACTGGTTCGATTTTAGATATTGTTTGAATACGAGCTGCCGATTGCTTTCATTGCCATGGTTCATCCCGCTTTTCCTTTCTGTGCCCATACTTATAAAATCACGATAAATTCGTTCGTCAAAAAATTCCCAGACATTCACTTCCACATGATGGCTGGCAAGTTTCCCTATAAAATGGCACATATGTTCGAGTCCATCTTTATGTCGCGGATCCGTATGGAGGGTTAAGTGGGGTTTTCCCGTCAATATTCCAGTCATTAAGTTGGTTAATACATTGGCCGGACCCACTTCAACAAAGATGCGAGCGCCATCCGCGTAAAGCTGGGTGCAGGTTTCCTGCCATCTCACGCGATGAGTTAACTGGCTCGCCAAAAGTTCCAGCATCATGTCTTGATGTAGTTGATAGGCTTGAGCGGTTACATTGCTGTACACCTTCACTTCGTATTTGTCATGAAATTCATCTTTCTGAGCAGTTATAAAGTCCCGCCACTTCTTCTCCGCTTCAGCCATGAGTGGTGAATGAAAGGCTGCGGATGTTTTCAAACGAATCGTCTTTATTTTACCTGCGCATACTTGTTCCAGAGTATTAATGGCGGCCAAACTACCTGAAACAATCATCTGCTCGTCGGCATTAACAATGGATATAACCGCTTCAATTCCATGATCACTGATCAAACGTTCGACAATGTCTTGTTCGGCAAAAACCGAAAGCATTGCTCCTCGAAATTTGTCTCCCGCAGCCCCCATCAGTTGTCCGCGAACCATACTCATCTGGAGGAGAAAATCTGTATTTACGATTCCAGCTGTATGAAGAGCTGGCAATTCTCCATAACTATGTCCGGCAGCATAGGAAGGTTTGACATCTAAATCGCGAAGCGCCTGAGCGAGGCTAATTGAAACAAGGCCTAAAGCAAGCTGAGCTTGTCTTGTATCCCTTAAGTTCTCTTCATTCGCTGCCGTCTTCTCTCTATAAATGACATCAAGTATCGAAGAACGATATCCTTCTTGATACCTGGCATTTATGGCCTGTAGATGCGCCTCAAAAAAAGGCAGTCTCTCTCTCAAAGAATGCAGCATACCAATCGATTGAGAACCTTGGCCAGGAAATACAAATGCAACCGATTCGGAACCAAATGGTGATGGCTGATAGTAAATCCCGTTTTCTTCAATGGGATCTATACCTGTTTTCAACAGCTCTAAGGCTCTCCCAAGCTTCTTCCTTAAATCAACACCCTGATTTGCCACGATAGCGACGATGCAGGAGTCATCCGAATTATATAGTTCGGTACTCGGTAATCCATAATTGATTAATGTCAGAAGCTTTTCACGCAAAACTCCTACATTACTCCCACTTATACATACTGTTGTTGTCCCCATTACTCTCATCCCTCGGATTTTGCTATGTACTGAACTATCCATTTTCCCCTACCCTTAATTCCAGCAAACGCTTTTGATGGGTAATCCGTTCCCACTTGCGTGATAAACGGCATAATGATGAGGCACAGGAACGGCGTAGGATTGCATCCTCGAGTCAATAATTCCATCGTAAACGATTTTCGCTGTTAGAGGTGACCTGCCAGTGATTTTCACTGTCGAAATGCTATTCCAAATCGTCGATGCAAAAAAAGCACAATTCCTTAGATATGACCAACCACTATAAAATTGGGGCAGCAGGCTATTAATAACATCCAGATTTTGCTGTGTGATATCGCAACGAATTGAGGCTCTTGGTCCATAAATATGACGTACCGCAATATTCCGGGCCTCCAACCCATACCATAACCCACCATATTCCTTCGTTTTGCCATGTGAAAGTGTTCCTAACGAGATCGTTTTACCAGCCGCCAAAATCAGCTTACCTACTAGAAAAGGGTGGCTCGAGACGTTTTGAATCGACAAAAATGAGTGTCTTCCCCGATCGATGGAAATGCCGAGAATTCGGTTTTCCTCCAATGTTGTAGGGTCAGAGAAAAGCCTTACTACAGCCACAATATTAGGTTCCACCTCACTTTCTTCCTTAACTCTGCCGCAAACCTGTTCATCCGCCGGGTATGCTTCTTCAGCAACCTTATAATCGGAATGAATCTCTGGAACAATAGCTTCTTCCGGGTCAAAGAGTGGTGATTCGTCCACAGGGGCTGCTGGATCAAGTGTCAGACTCTCTTGGATTTCCGTAACAAGGCTTTCTACAACTCCAGCCTCATTAGGCTCTTTTTTTTTTTGTTGATGGATTAAAATCATCTCGATCAGTTCACTAATGCTGGCCGCACCGATCACTTCCTCAATGTCCCCGTTCAGTTCAGGAAACTCTTCTACCAGATGAGAGAATATTTCGATCATATTAATCGATACAAGCCCCAGGTCTTCCTCGAATTTCATTGATCCGGTAATGTTTTCAACAGGAAATCCAGTAATTCCTGAAATTTCTCTCTTCATCCACTTTAATAATACTTCATGTGAAATCTCTTCCTGCTTTTTTTCACCATTTGTCATAATATGTATAAAATCTTCGATCGTCTTGGCTTCTATAATGTCTGAAATATCCCGGTTTAAATGCGGAAATTGATCTACAAAACGAGCGAATAGCTCTATCATATTAATGGAGACAAGTCCAAGATCCTCCTCAAACTTCATAGTTCCAACTATTTGTTGGCTCGAAAAGCCCGTAATCTGAGCCAATTCATCCTTCATCCATTGTTCTAAATCAATGTTCTGGTTGTAATATCTCACCTCCGCATCCTGTTCCAATTGTTGAACAGGATGCAAGGGTTCCAGTGCTGGATCTTTTGTGAAACTACCTGTAACTGGAACGGTTATAGAAGGTTCAGCTTTAGACATCAAGGTCACCCCATATTTCTGAGCTTCCAGTGCCTTAAGAACAACTTCTTTGTTCAATTCCATCAGAGACATCAAAAGATTTCCTGAGTCTTCTATCGCAGAACCCGCCTGTTGTAGTTCAAACGTTCTAAATTGTTCCTCCAGAAAATCGGAAACAATATTTTGGTTAGATCTAAAATACTCATCCATATTAATGCCTTTGTTTCTCATCGAATTCAATTCCATACCCATTTCCTTTCAAAGTTCAATGTATTTTTTTGTCATGACAAATCGTAGATAAATAGATTCCTAAACTCATAACTTAACTAGAATTCCAGCCATATAATGCCGTTTGTTAGTTTCTAGGACTAGTTCCTTAATCAGAAGTAGATGATTGTCGTTTCCAGGATGAAAAGGTGTACTTATATTGAAATAAATAATCCCAGTCCCAAAATAAGTAACTTTAATTCAAATATTCTCTATATTGAGTTCATTCTATATCTTTATAAAAAATTTGTAAATATATGAATTTAAAATGATTTCAATCCAATAACTGCCTCCGTCCCACAGTGCTCTTCCGTGAGATCGGCGTTGCGAATAACAACTTACGTTTTTGTCAGCATGGGTTTCTTGGTGAATGTCATATATAGAAATATATGATCTGTTAAATCGAGAGGAGTAAATACTTGTTGAAAATGGAGCTGCTTTGACGAAGCTGCTGCGCGGAAATCACCACTCAAAAACAAATACTTCTTGGATATTTTGAAATTACGCTTTAGGCAAGTACGACAGCATTTCGATGACAATGATTAAATATATCGTGATAAGCTGCCCCAAGTAGTTGTAAGAAAGCCTCCGATCCGCTAGGGACAGGAGGCTTGTTCTTTTAGTTATACATTTTTGCCGGTCAATCGGCTCTGGTATCGGGAAATGAATACAATGAGACTGGTCACTAGAACAACCATGAGTGCAATGAATTGTGAGGTTGAAAAAACTCCAACCTGTCCTCGAATAATATCCCCTCTATAAAACTCAATGACAAATCTGCCCAGACTGTACAAAATCAAATAAGCGGCGGAAACGAGTCCTACTTTATTTGTTCTTTTAGCTAAAAGAATTAAAAAGAGGCAGAGACCGAAGTTAAACACGCTCTCCATAATTTGAGTAGGTACCAGTTCGACATCATTCGGCGCGATATCAGAATGGTGGAAGGTTATCCCAAACCAACCATGTGTTTCTTCGCCATAACAGCATCCTGCGAGCAAACAGCCAATTCTTCCACATCCCTGAGCTAACGCAACAGAAGGAACAAATAGGTCCAAGTGTTTAAGGAACTTGATTTTCTTAACTCTGCAATATATTAAACCAACAATAATTCCGCTGATGATTCCACCATAAACGACAAAACCATCGGAAAAATTCAGAAGAATTCTCGGATTACTAATAATATTTTCGATTTGGGTCATCCAATACACTAGTTTTGCTCCAATAAACCCACCTACCAAGCTCCAAATGGTTAGAGCGAAAACATGCGATAAATCGAACTGACGTTTTTCTGCTCGGTAAACAACGAGTTGGTAAGCCAATATAACACCAAGCGCGATCATTAAACCGTATCCATAAATCGTTATTGGCCCGAGCTTAAGCAGCTCATTATACATATTTTTTCCCCCTAGAATTACTCATTTTAATTGCTGTTCATTAACAAACACACTAACACCTTCAAATTAGCAGAAAACTTTCATTTTAATTAAATAAATATCTAAAAAAATAATTACTCATTATACCTTTTGAATTTTAGTTGTAAAAAATATTTAACGGACCACTAACTGCGTAATACGGGATTAGTAAAGCAGCATCTAGACATAGCTCAGTTCGCTCCCTTTCCTTACTGTAGGATGCTTAGAATATAATATGTACGAAGCCATAGAGCTCTTGCAGTCCAAATTCGTGAGCGATTGAACTACCTTTCCCATATGCGGATAAAAAGAGATTTCAGAAATAAGGTTAATTGTTTTCATCTTATTTCTAATCGAGTATTATCCCTTATTGAGTTTTCATAAAAATGCTAACCCAAATTTTTTTTCGCTTTTTCGATAAACATACGAAGTCCGGATTTCTCAATATGTTTGACCTGCCCTTGAGCCGAACACAAGCCTAACACATGCCGTTCATCCAGTCGTTCATTCAGCAGTTCCATTCCGTTAATATGGGTGACTCCCAATCCCACAGTAAACGTATCTAGTTTCATGAACAACCCTTTACCCTCTGCCTTAATATAGCTTTCCTTTAACGTCCATAAATAATAGAATGCCTCGTTTTGGCAATGCTTTGACTCTTTAAATAAAGTCAAGCGCTCATCTTTTGAAAAGAAACGATTGGAAATGACCAACGGAGCTTCTTTAATTTCCTCCACATCGATGCCAACGGGGTAACTTGACACAGCAGCAACCACCCATTCACCAGAATGGGAAATGTTAAAGTGAACAAACGGCGGAGTAATCAGCTGAGGTTTTCCATAAGCATTATTTTCAAAGCATAACCCTGTATTTACCACACCCGTCTTGTGACATATGAGATAGCGTGCAAGCACGTCTCCCAGCAGCGTTCGCTGTGCATCTTTTATAAAGCGATATTTCTTCACCTTCGCTCGCTTCTCCAAAGACACAAATTCTAGCAGATCCAACATTTCTTCTTCATGCATTTCATAGTCCATATGCAGCCAATACATGTGCACCATAACAGCTTTATTCCCTTCTAAACCCTGAATAGTTCATAATAAAATTCAAGAAGAACGGATACTTCACGGTCGTTAGACATTCACGCAGAGAGCCTATCGTAAATATCCTTCCTGTGTTGTGATAACCGATCGCTTGTACCACTTCACCGAATTGAACCTTCTCCAAATCACGAAAAGTTTCAATCAGTGAACAGCATTTGCGAATTCACATTTACCATTATATCTTCAAAATTCCAAAAAATCCACATTTATGTCACCGTCATAGAATCAATATAGTGAGATGTGAAAAACAATTCAAATCGAACGCGTAAGCGGACGGCATACTCTTGTTCATCTGAAGAATTATTCGATCCAACGCCCTTTCAATCGTCCCGATTCAATCTGTCTCCAAATTCATCGGCGAGAAAAGTCGATTCGTGGTAAATTGAATGTACAAAGAAACCGTCTCCTTTTAAATGGTGGGGTCGCACTTCCATTTTACCAAGGAACGGTTTCTTTTTGTTGTACAAACATAGAGAACGGGACTGTTACAAGCCTTATTATAACTATGGGACAGCCCTAAACTGCTTGCTGCATTTTTTTACAAAAACTCATCATACGAGGTGTAACCTGCTGTGCTAGATCGAAATATCCAGACTTCCACCCAAGTTAGGGTGAGGAGCCGGCACGGATTTTAACATCTCCGCCATCTGTTGGCCCTGCTGCTGCGCCATATCTTTGGTCATCGACATCACCTGTATACTCGCCGCCTGTGCCACCGAAGCCTGACTCATCGCCATTGACAATGCTGCAATATCCATGGGAACCCCTCCTTTCCTAATTTTCGCTTATAGGCTTACTTATTATATATCGGTCCGAAGGAAGCAATTGTTAAAGCCCAGTCAGCCCGAACAGATGCGTAATTCATTAGAACCAGAGCTGTTTGGGCTGATCGATGCTTTAATAACTTTTCGAAGTAATCAAGTCAAGGTCGCTAATGAGAACTTCCGGGTTCGTTACCACCTGCTGAACCATAGAAATAAAGTGTTTCTGAATCTGTTCTACTGTCGTGAGATCGTATACCTTGGCGTTGTACATTAATATCATTTTCATTTGCTCATGAGGTTTAACAATTAACGTAAAATCGAAACTATTATGCTCGGTTCCTCCAACATTCGTAATTTCAAGCGGCACTTCACCTTTTTGGCCCAGCTCCTCCATCCGATCCTGTACCGGAAAATTTTGATATACAACAACATGGTTAATTAAAGCAGGCTGCTCGGTAAGATTTTGAATATCATGTAACGAGTACGTATCATATGCATGTGATTCCACAGCTTGTGCCTGTGTCCTTTGCAGCAGCGTTATAAAGGAGTCTTCATCCTTTGCGCGGATACGGACGGGAATTGCGTTAATAAATAGTCCGATCATACTCTCAATTCCAGGAATGGCAGCTGGTCTGCCCGATACAACACTGCCAAATACAACATCTTTACTTTCATTATACTGCTGCAGCAGTATACCCCACGCGGTCTGCACAAACGTATGCAGGGTCACCTGCTGCTGCTCCGCAAGTTGTTTCATATGCTGAACCAGTTCCTCATCCAGATGGCAGTTTAACGTTCTGGAATCCTGCCTTTCATGTCGAGACTTTGTTTTCCCCCCCGGTAATCCCGTTTGACCCTCATATCCTTCCAGATAACGACTCCAGTAAGCTATCGCTCCCTCATTATCCTGCCGCTCCAACCATTCAATGAAATTACTATATGGTGTTAACAGGGTCATTTCAGGTTTTCGATGTTCCCGAATTGCAAAATAATTTTCAAAAATCTCTTTACTTATAAGTGACATGCACCAGCCATCCATCAAAATATGATGAAAACCCCAGATGACCTGATATTTCTCAGGAGCTGTTTGTATAACAGCCATCCGTATAAGTGAATCATTTTGCAAGTCAAAACCTCTGGCCTGATCCTGCTCGATATATTGATCAATAACCGCTTTGCACTGCAGTTCACTCTTGCCTGTTACATCCTCAAATTTAAATTCGAATGTCTTCTCCTGATACACAATTTGAAGAGGCACATCCAGCAAACCGGAATAAAAATTCGTTCTTAATATCGCATGCCGCTGCATTAAGCGATCCAGGCTCTGTGCAAAAGAGGCCGTGTGCAGATCGCCGCGCATCTCAAACAAAATTTGTACAAAGTACGCACCGGAAAGGGGATTCCGTTCACTTTCGAACAGCATCTCCTTCTGCAGAGGAGTCAGCGGATATACATTCTCGATAAGACCGATGCTCCGGGTATATTCCACCATTTGATCCCATTGGTCTATTGTTAATCTTTTCAGTGAAAGATCACTCGGGGTAAGTTCAGGTTGTTCTTTACTTATGCAGTGCTCCATTACTTTACGAAGATTATCCTTATAATAACCGGCCAGCTGCTCCATCGTTTCCGGTTGATACTGTTTCTGACTGTAACTGATGGACAGCGACATTCTCCCCTCTATAACGATAGCATTGAGATTAAGCACAAACGGTCTCTTGTTGTTCGCACTGACGGACGGGCCGCTGGAATATGCTGAAAATCCAATACCGTCCTGCTTCGAATTCTGATTTACCTGCCCCATATAATTAAAACTGATTTCGGGATTGACTTTAAATTTCTCTGCTGCATCTCCCTGTGACAAGTACCTCAAAATTCCGTATCCCATCCCTTTATTGGGGATCTGACGCAGTCCTTCCTTGACGACCTTGATTCGTCTTGATATATCTGCCTCGGATTCCACCCGAAGGATCACCGGGTACATGCTCGTAAACCATCCCACTGTACGCGTAATATCCAGCTCTGGTAGGATATCTTCTCTGCCGTGCCCCTCCAGGTTTACAAGAATTTTATCCATCCCTGTCCAATCATGAACAGCCATCCCCAGAGCCGTCAGCAGTATATCATTAATTTCCGTATGGTACGCATGATGAGTCTGTTTTAACAACTGCTCCGTTTCCTCCGCTGTCCAATAGATCGTAATCGTTTCGCTGTCTTTCCCAATCGTGTCATTACAATTCATATCTTTAGGCAGCGGATTGACTTCAACCTGATCCAGAGCACGCCAGTAGGAATACTCCTGCTTCATCATCGGCTGGTCGGAGAAGGCAGACAGCTCTTCCGCCCATTGTTTATAAGATGTCGTTTTTTGTGGAAGCTGAATTTCCTCTCCCCTAACGAACTGTTCATACCCCATTTGAATATCTTCATATAAAATACGCCAGGATACTCCGTCAATCACCAGATGATGAATGGCTATGAGCAGATGATCACCTTCAGCACATTGAAATAGGCCAAGTCTGATCAATGGACCGTAAGAGAGATCCAAGCTGCTCTGGATTTCTTTTGCTTTATTTTCAACCAAAGGTGCCGGATCCGCTTCATTCTTCAGGTCAAAGATATCCAGACTATATAATCCGTCTTCTTCTATCCCTCGGTTCCAACCCTCATACCCACCTTCGGGAATCTGCCGATAGAAGATACGAAGTGCATCATGCTGCCTCATGATTTTGTTCATGATGCTGTGGACGAAGCCAGTATCGAACCCATCTTTACGGAAAAACATCATTTCCTGGTTGTAGTGATGTGCATCTGTCATGTTTTGGTCAAAGAACCAGTGCTGAATAGGGGTAAGCATAACTTCCCCTGTAACTTCCCCTTGATCATAAGAAGAGTTCACAGATGTAACATGTTCACTTAATTCCGCCACAGTCGGATAGGCGAAAAAGTGCTTCATTTCCACTTTATATCCTGATTGAAGCAGTCTTGATGCCACTTGAATACACTTGATTGAATCTCCGCCCAGTTCAAAGAAATGATCTGATCTGCTGATTCTCTGAGTTCCGAGCACAGCTTCCCAAGCAGTAATGATCGCTTGTTCCACCGGGTTTTGCGGTGCCGCATATTCGGCAGTCTGATCTATGCGTTCCTGTGGTGAAGGCAGTGCCTTCCGGTCAACCTTGCCGTTAGAAGTTAACGGAATGTGCTCTAATTGAACAAAATATGACGGGATCATGTAGTCAGGGATTTCATGAGCTAATGCTGCTCTGATTTCCTTGGCCGTCAATTCGCTGCTGCCTTTCCAATAAGCGCATAATTGCTTCGATCCGTCCTCATTGTCATGGGCGATGACGACCGCTTCCTGGATCGTTTCTATGTTCAGCACAGCCGTTTCCACTTCACCCAGTTCAATTCGATAACCTCTAATTTTCACCTGATGATCGATCCGTCCCAAGTATTCAATATTTCCATCCGGCAGCCATCTGGCGGCATCTCCGGTTCGGTACATCCTGCCTTGAGTAATCCATGGATGCTCTACGAATTTCGCTGAAGTCAACTCGGGTCGGTTCAAATAGCCTCTGGCCAGCCCTTCTCCTGCGACATATAACTCTCCTTGAACTCCAATCGGCTGCAGCTGCTGACGTGTGTTCAAAATAAAGGTTTGCAGCGTCGGGATCGGTTGACCAATGTTGCTCTTTCCCGCTTCTATCTCCATTTCAGTGATTTCCTTGTACGTTACATGAACGGTAGTTTCCGTTATACCATACATATTAATTAACTGAATGAGTGGATATTTCTCTCTCCAGTTTTTTAACAAAGCCGGATTAAGAGCTTCCCCGCCGAAAATCACTTTTCTTAAATTCAGACTTCCTCCGCGGCCTCCCAATTCCTCCTGCAGAAGATGGTAGAAATACGTTGGTGTTTGATTCAAAATAGTGACCTGCTCGTCTCTTAACAATTGTAAAAAATGCTGTGGACTTCTGGCGGTCATTTGGGGTACTATAACGAGCTTTCCACCATAGAGCAGGGCACCGTACATTTCCCATACCGAGAAATCAAAGCAAAAGGAATGGAACAGCGTCCAAGTATCCGAGGATTTAAAATCAAACCTGTTTTGGCTGTTGAACAGCAATCGAACTACGTTTTTATGTTCAATGCATGTGCCTTTGGGCTTACCCGTCGTTCCTGAAGTATAGATCACGTAGGCGAGTCCTGTCGGGCTGACACTCCATCCCAGGTTGGCATCCTCTTCATGATATGCGGTCAGATCATCGAGACAGATGACTTCTCCTGCAAAAGAAATCCGTTCCTGCAGATGGCTCTGCAGCAGCAGTACACGTATACCTGAATCCGCAAGCATGTAATTCACACGATCCGCTGGGTATTCAGGATCAATCGGTACATATGCACCCCCCGCTTTCAAAATCGCAAGAATTCCCACCACCATATCCAAGGAACGTTCAGCGATAATACCAATTAACTGATCCTGTTGAATTCCTTTGGCATGCAGTGTTCTTGCCAATTGATTGGCTTTTCTGTTCAGTGTCTGATAGGTCAGCTGCTCACCTTCGAATACAACCGCGACGTGTTCAGGAGTTCGTTCCACCTGGTCCTCAAACAGTGCATGGATTGTTTTATCCATTGGATATGCGGCCTTGGTATCATTGAAAGACTCTAAGATCTGGGCTTTTTCCTGTGCTGTCATCAGGTCTATATCGTCGATCGGAATATTCGGGTTGTTCACCACCTGCTCCAGCAGTTGAATCAAGTGACCTTGAATCCGTTCTATACCTGCCCGATCATAGACACTGCCATTGTAATAAAACATACATTTCAGCAATTGGCCTGGTTTGATAATCAGGTTGAAATCGTAATTGGTTTGTTCATCTGCTTCTACGTTCGTAATTTGAAGAGCTGTCTGCTCCTGATCCCCAAACCGTTCGGTAATGCCTTGTACAGGATAATTCTCAAATATGAGAATGTGATCGATTAAATTTTGTTTTTGTGTGGTTTCCGCTTGAATCTCATACAACGGAAACGTTTCATGTGGGTGTGAAGCGACAGCCTGCTCCTGATTTCGTTTCAACATCGCTGCAAATGTTTCGTTTCCCTGCGCCTGAATCCGCACAGGGATGGTATTAATAAACAGGCCAATTATGCGTTCAACTCCAGGGATCTCCGCAGGTCTGCCTGATACTACACTTCCGAATACGACATCTTGACTGCTGTTGTATTTCTGGAGCATCAGTCCCCAAGCCGTCTGCATTAACGTATTCAGCGTTACCTGATTCTGACTTGCGACATGTGTAATACGCCGTGTTAATTCCTGACTCAGTGTGCAAATGAGATTTTCTGAATGATATGCACTGCTCTTTGAAACCGTATGCTTTTTCGGCAAAGCCGTTTGTTCCTCATAACCCTGCAGGTAGTCACTCCAGTATTTCAGAGATGCTTCATGATCCTGTTTATCCAGCCATTCGATATAGTGCCTGTAAGGTGCAGCTGCCTGCTCCTCCCGTCTTCGTTGTTCCAGAATCGCAAAATAACCATCGAACAGCTCCTGGATCACAAGAGATAGACACCAGCCATCCATTAGAATATGATGGTAATTCCAGATGAAACGATAGGTTTGATCATGCATCTGCAGGATCGAAATCCGCATCAACACATCTTGAGCCAGATCAAAACCTTTTCTTTTATCTTCCCTCGTATAAGCTGCCGCGTATGCTTCGCGATCTTTTTCCTTCATCTCACGCAAATCTTCGTATAAAATCCCGTTTGATTTATGACGGTAAACGACCTGCAGGGGACCGTTTTTCCATCGGCTGTGAAAGTTCGTTCTCAGAATCGAATGACGCTCTATCAATTCATCCAAACTTCTCTCAAATGCTGTCACGTCTAATAAACCATGAAGATTCAGCGTCGTTTGAAGCACGTAAGCTTCAGAACTGGAATGAAGCATATTATGGAAAAACATCCCGTTCTGCATCGGAGACAGCGCATATATGTCTTCGATTTCACCGATAGATTCAGATTCGCGAACCAGACCTTCCAACTCTTCCATGGTCATTCCTTTTAACGACAGATCACTTGGAGTTAGTTCCGGTTTCTCTTTTGTGACGCAGTGCATCATTATTTCCTGCAAATGATTTTTAAAGTACGCTGCCACCAGCTCCATCGTTTCTTTTCGATATTGTGTATGGCTGTACTTTAAGGATAACGACAGTTTTCCTTCCACAATTAAAGCATTGATGTCAATAAGAACATTTCTTCTGTGATTCTCACTTGCATCAGTCCCAGACGAATAAGGAGACATGTGCATTCCGCTATGCTGCAGATCCTGGTCAAATTGTCCCAAATAGTTAAAACTAATTTCAGGATTCAGGGTCAGTGGAGATTCTTTGGCATAAGTGCTCAAATATCTTAATATCCCATACCCAATCCCTTTATTAGGGATGCTGCGGAGGTTTTCTTTGGTTGTCTTGATAAGCTGAGATACATTAGATAGGCCTCTCATATCAAGCACAACCGGGTATTGGCTCGTAAACCATCCCACTGTTCGTGTAATATCCAGGTCCGGAATGATAGACTCTCTGCCATGTCCCTCCAGATTCACAAGAACCTGATCCATACCCGTCCATTGATATATCGACATGCCTAGTGCGCTGAGCAGGAGATCGTTCATCTCGGTGTTATATGCACGATTGGCATGTTTCAACAGCTGCTCCGTTTCCGCTGTCGTCCATTCTATGGTAAGCTGCTCGCTGTCCTTTTCCAAAGCATCTTTCGTTCTGAAATCGGTCGGCAGTGGCTTAAAAGATGTTTGTTCGACTTCACTCCAGTAGTCCAGTTCTTGTTTCATGACCTCGCTGTCCGCGTACAACTGCAGCTGTTCCGACCATAACTGAACCGAAGTTGTTTTGGGCGGCAGCTGCATCGGTTTTTCACGACTTACTTGTTCATAGCTCTTCGATATATCTTCAATCAGAACTCTCCATGAAACCCCATCGATAAGCAGATGATGGATTACAATGAATAGATGATCACCGTCAGCACACTGAAACACACACAGCTTTATTAAAGGGCCATGTTCCAATCCGAGCATACGCTGAAGTTCATTTGCTTTCGCTGTGATTTGCAGAGATGGATCTGCTGCCGACCTGTAATCCATCACATCAAGTGTATATAACGTTTTTTGCTGTTCCAGTCCTTGATTCCACGCCTCATACCCTTGTTCCGTTTGACGATACACCATGCGAAGTGCATCATGATGCTCAATCAATTTATCGAATACACGGCCAAGCAGCGCCTCCTCAAAACCTTCCTGCCGATACAGCATAATGGACTGATTATAATGATAACGATCCACCTTGTACTGTTCGAAAAACCAATGCTGGATAGGAGTCAACAGCACTTGGCCTGTGGTTGTTCCCTGCTCTGACATCGAGCTTACAGGTTGAACATATGGGATCAAGCTTGCAATGGTCGGGTTCTTAAACAGATGATCCATCTGCACCTGATAACCAGCTTGGTACAGCCTCGAAGAGACCTGTATGGATTTGATTGAATCTCCGCCCAGTTCGAAAAAATTATCCAGAAGCCCGATATGCTGCACGCCCAGCACAGTTTCCCAGATGGATGCCAGCTGTTTTTCCAGAACGGTCCGCGGCGCTTCATACTGCATTCCCTTTAACATATAATCTTTGGGAGAAGGCAGTGCATTACGATCCACCTTTCCATTGGACGTAAGCGGCATCTGATCCAGTTGTACAAAATAGGACGGAATCATATAGTTTGGCAGCTGCAGGGACAGGTCGTCCCGCAGCTCTGTAATGGTCATCGCGCCCGCTCCCACGAGATACGCACATAACTGCTTCGCGCCCGCTTCATCCTCTATAGCCAGCACGATCGCCTCTTGAATCCTGCTTATATTTAGAAGAGCTGCCTCTACTTCACCAAGTTCAATCCGGTAACCACGGATTTTCTCTTGATGGTCCATTCTTCCGATATATTCGATATTTCCATCGGGCAGCCATCTTGCATAGTCCCCCGTCCTGTACATCTTGGCTCCTGGCACAAAAGGATCATTAACGAACTTCTCCGCCGTCAGGTCAGGACGGTTCAGGTATCCTCTGGCAAGTCCTGCTCCCGCCACACATAATTCTCCCTGAACTCCTACAGGCTGCAGGTCATGGTGTTCACCTAAAATGTAGACTCTATTGTTTGCAATCGGCTTCCCAATAGAAATATACTGCTCCGGGGAATTAATCAAAAGAATGGTGGATACGACACTATTTTCAGTCGGTCCATACTCGTTGCACACCTCGATCCGAGGATTGATGCGGTTCAATCGTTGGATTAACGAAGGCACAATCCTCTCTCCCGCAGCCACTACATTTTTCATCGAAGCCCATTCCTCTGCTTTCGCTTGTTCCAGGAGGGTCATCAAGAAACTCGGCGGGCTTTGAATGTGCGTAATTGCCTGTTTTTTGATGATCGAATTAATGGCCACTGCATCTTTGCATTCCTGCCCGTTTAATAAGTACACGGTTGACCCCGAGATGATCGGACCAAAAAAATGAGTGATGAACGAATCAAATACGAAGGGATTCAGCATTAATACCCGATCATTCCCGCTAAAATGATAAAAATCCGATTTCCACTGCAATGAATTTACAATGCTGGCGTGTTCGATCATGACCCCTTTGGGATTGCCTGTCGTCCCTGACGTATAGATTACATATGCCAGATCATCTGCACGGGCCGTCTGCTCCAAATTCATATCATCGTTATTACCATGAGCTTCAGCATCCAGCGTGACACATAACCCTGCATATTGTTCAGGTTTCTGCAGATGATTTTGATACAGCAGCCAAGCCGCTTCTGAATCCTCAAGGATGAACTGAATACGATATGCCGGAGATTCCGGATCGATGGGAACGTAAGCTCCTCCGGCTTTCAGAATACCGAATAATCCTACAATCATCTCCAGCGAGCGCTCTGCCATAATGCCAACGAACTGCCCTGTCTGCAGCCCTTTCGCTTGAAGGGTCCGGGCCAATCGGTTGGATTGCTGATTTAATTCCCTGTACGTTAGGGATTTGTTTTCAAATACCACTGCAGGATAATCCGGTGTTTGCTCCACCTGTTCTTCAAATAGTTGATGCATCGTCTTGCTGCGCGAATATCTCATACTTGTATCGTTAAAATTAAATAACAGCTTGTTCCGTTGAGATGCCGATAACATATCGACTTGACGCAGCTCCAGATCGGGCTGGTTCAACATAATAGCGAATAACTGATCCAGATGCTCTGCAGCCTGCAGCATGTAATCTCGGTCATAACGATCTGCATCATATACTAATTTCAAACGAACAACATCGTTCTCCAGTTCAAACTGAAACATGGTCGCTGCTCTTACGTTATTCTCATCGGGAATCGTCCGAGCTTCCCCATATGAAACTAACGTATGGATCATAGGCACATGGTTGGAGTCATATTGGATATTTAAACGTTCAACCATTTTTCGGAAAGGAATGCGTTGGTGCTGAACAGCTTCACTAAAACTGATCTTCATTTGATTCAATACCGATTTGAAAGACATCGCCGAATCGATATTATTTTTTAAGAGAAGAACCTTATTCGAGGGGGATAAATCCCCCTCACGCTCTTCCACTGCTCTCATGCCCATAATGATGGTGCTTTCATTCGTGTATTTGTATAACAGACATTGAACTCCAGCCAACAATAGGGTGTACACAGCCTTGGGGATATTTCTGGAAATCGACATGATTTGATTAGAAACGTCAACGGACATCTTCTTATCAATAAAATTTGCATGTTGTGGATCATCTGTATGTTTGGAATCTATCCGGCAATACGGCAGATGAACAAGAACATCTTCTTCTTCAAATCGGCCTGCCCAATACAATTCTTGTTTCTTAAATATAGACATACGGCACCCCGATCACTATTTATAATTTAGGCTCATTCAGAAAAAATCCATCTCCATCAGCTCGGTCAGCGAATGATCATCCATGTCTTCTTCATTTAATTTAATGTGTTTGATTTCCTTATGAGGTTCAAGGCATATCGTTGTCAGAATCAGCAGCAAATTTTGTGACATGGCTTCAATCGCTGTTTTCTCAAACAGAACTGTGCTGTATTCAAAAACGGCTTCCAATCGATGATCTGACTGGGTGACATACAGCGTTAAATCGAACTTGGACACATAATTATTGGGAGCGTAAGGCTGACAGGTGATACCATCCATTTGCAGTTCTGACGAGCCTGTATTCTGCAGTACAAACATCGTGTCGAACAACGGATTTCGCCGTGCATCCTTGGTCAGATCAATTTTTTTGATCAATTCCTCGAATGGATAATCCTGATTTTCATAAGCGTTCAGCATATTTTCTTTGACTTCCAGCAGATATGCTGCAAAAGTTTTATCGCCCGCAGGCTGATTGCGAACAGCCAGTGTATTTACGAACATGCCCATCACCGGCTCCAGCTCCGCATGTGTTCTTCCCGCAATCGGCATACCCACGATGATATCTTCTTGTCCACTATATTTAGATAACAGAATGGTATAAGCCGCGAGCAGAATCATGTATAATGTTGTTCCTGTCTGAACCTCTAATTCTCTCAACCCTGCAGCGATGTCATCTTTCACCACAATGTCCAAACGATCTCCCTCATAACGAAGCGTGTCAGGTCTTTCATAATCTGTTGGCAGTTCCAGCAGCGGAATCTCCTCATTGAAAACCTCGAGCCAATACTGCTCCTGCTTTTTCATCCAATCGCTTTGAAGCTCGCTCTGCTGCCACTCCGCATAATCCTTATATTGGATTCGAAGAGGAGATAACTCTTCTCCGCAATATAACTTGCTGAGTTCGGTCATTAGAATCTGCACAGATAATCCATCAGCAATAATATGATGCAGATCAACCAGCAGTACATGGCAGTCCTGTTGAAGTTCAATCAGTCCAGCTCTCATAAGCGGTGCTTGTCCGAGATCAAATATGCGAATAAACTGCTGCACTTGATCTTCCAGGTCGTGTTCCGCTGCCTGGATAGACTCAATAACAAATTTCACCTCAGGATATATGATTTGTTTGGGCTCTCCATGGATAACTTTGAAAGCTGTCCGAAGAGATTCATGACGATCTACTAACTGCTGGAAAGCTTCTTCTAATCTTGTCCGATCGAGCTTTCCTTCCATTCTGAACATGCCTGACATGTTGTATATGAGTTCCTCACCGGATTTAATGCTCATAATGTACATCCTCATCTGTGCAGAAGAAATAGGATAATATTCTTTTTCTGCTGCTTGAGGAATGGACCGGTTAGCCTGCTGCTCCATCTGATCTATGGACTGGGCCATTTGCTGCATCGTCTGCCATTCAAAGACGTTTCTGACCGAGATACGAATACTCAGGTTTTGATGAATTTTGTAAGCCAGCTTTGTTGCGCGTAAGGAATTGCCACCTATATCAAAGAAACTGTCTTTTATACTGATTTTATCTACACCAAGTACATCCTTCCAAATGGGCAGTAGCGCTTTTTCTGTGCTTGTTCGGGCTTCAATATAGTCACTTCCCGTCAGCATATTTTCCAGCGGAGGCGGAAGTAAACGGCGATTAACCTTCCCGTTAGATGTCAGAGGCATCTTTTGCAGCTGTATAAAGTAAGCTGGAACCATATAATTGGGCAGCATGGTGGAGAGAGTCTGTTTCAACGCTGCAGCGGTTTGTTCGAAATCCGCAGTGAAGTAAGCACATAGAGATTTGTCCCCGTCTGTATCCTCATGCGCCGTAACGATCGCTTCTTTCACACCGGGTACATGTAACAATGCTGCTTCCACTTCGCCCACTTCAATCCGGTAACCGCGGATCTTAATTTGATGATCGATTCGTCCCAGATACTCCATAATGCCGTCCGGCAGCCATCTGACCATATCTCCAGTTTTATACATGGTCGCACCTTGTACAAAAGGATCACGTACGAATCTCTCTGCCGTCAGCTCGGGCAGGTTCAAATACCCTCTGCCTACGCCGTCGCCGGAAACACATAGTTCTCCTGCAACACCTATTGGCTGAACTTGTTCATGTTTGTTCAATACATACAAGCGGTTGTTTCCTAATGCTCGGCCAATCGGCAGATGATCTCGTCTATTTTCTGTCTGAAGCTCCTCCGGACCGATACGGTAAGCCGCAGCATCGACACAACATTCGGTCGGACCATACACGTTTATAATCGTTGGTGGCGTTACATAGTTAAGCGTGAACAACGTATTTAATTCAGCTGCACTTTGCTGAGAAAGAGCCTCTCCGCCAATGAGCATATATTTTAACGAGATTCCCTGCACGTCTTTTGCCCTGCTGAGCAATTTCAAGTGCGCAGGTGTACCATCGGTCAGATCAATTCGATACCGCTTGTAATAATTTATTAGTTCTTGCCCATCTCCTACCACTTCCCTGTCCGCGACAAACAAGGCATGTCCAGACAGCAGCGCGCCAAAAATCTGCTTCACCGATGCATCGAAATAATAAGGTGCCAGCACAGCAATGTGCAGCCCCCTATTCGGCTCATCAATGACTTGGCTGTACAGCGAAGTAACCAGATGAACAACTTGAGCGTGTTCGATCATCACACCTTTCGGCATACCCGTTGTACCTGAGGTATAGATTACGTAAGCTAAGCTTCTGAAATCGCCTGTCGCCTTCAAGTTGGAGAGCTCAGATGCATACGTTTTTTCATCGTTTAAATCGATTATTTTGCCATCAAAAGACACCCTTTGTATGAGGTGCTTCTGCACAACTAACAACTTTGCTCCTGAGTCACGCAGCATATGCTGCACACGGTCTTCGGGAGATTCCGGATCAATCGGTACATACGCCCCGCCTGCTTTTAAAATGCCAAAGATGCCAACGATCATGTCCATGGAGCGAACTGTCATGATACCTACGAGTTGGTCCGCACCCACACCTTCAGCTCGTAGCGTATGCGCCAGTTGATTCGCCCGTTCATTCAATTCACGATACGTTAATCGCTGATCACCATAACTAACGGCCAATTGGTCAGGTGTCCGTTCCGCCTGTGCCTCAAATCTTTCCTGAATGGTATATTCTCGAGAATAGTCCATGGCATTGTCGTTAAATTCATGTAAAAGGACGTACTGCTCTTGTTCAGACAGCATTTGAATATCGGACAATAACGTATCCGGTTTGATCACGATGTCTCTGAGGATATGAAGCAGATGTGTCTTCATGCGTTCAATGGTGCTTCGTTCAAACAGATCTGTCTTGTAATTCAAATGCATCTCCAGGTCCTCATTATCATCTTCGACAACGAACATCAGATCATACAAGGATACGCCGACGTTAATCTCTCTCACCTTGAAATGACAGTCCTTTTCCTGTCTTTGGTTCAATGCTGTATTTTGAAAAAGATACATGGTATTAAATAGTGCCGTTCCCGTCGTCTCACGATGCGTGTTTAATTTCTCGACTAGATGGTCAAAAAGATAGTCTTGGTTAGCGAGTGCATCCAGGGATTGATTTTTAATCTCTTCAAGATAGCTTCGAAATGACTTATTCGCGGCAGGCTGTGATCGAACTGCCACCGTTTGAATAAAGACGCCGATCATATGCTCGACATCCGGATGATTTCTTCCGGATGTTGGCGTTCCTACAATAATATCCTCTTGGGCCGTATATCGATGAAGCAGCACATTATACGCTGCCAACAACACCATAAACAGCGTGGTGCCCGTCTGTTTGGCGAGTCGCTCCAAAGACTCTTTCAAATGCGGTTCCAGAACAAATGACAGCCTTGACCCCGCTGAAGTCAAGTGAGGTGTTCGAACAAAATCGGTAGGCAGATTCAAATAAGGGATCTCCCCGCTGAATTGATCCAGCCAGTATTTCTCCTGCTCTTTGTAGGAGTCACCTGCCATGTAGTCTTTCTGCCAGGCGGTAAAGTCCTTGTATTCAACCTTGATCTCCGGCATGCTTGTTCCTTCATATATATCGATAAGTTCATTAGCAAGAATACTAACGGAATACCCATCCGATATAATATGATGCATCTCAATTAGAATCTCAGCATGTTCCGCATCTGCACGAATGAATTCGGCACGTATTAATGGAGCTTGTGAGCAGTCAAATGGTCTCGTAAACGACTGAACCTGCTGGTCCAATGAATCTTGACTCAGTTCTGATCGTTTCACTTGAAACTCAATTGAAGGTGCAATGGTTTGATAGAGCTCTCCATCAATCAAATGAAAACTTGTACGAAAAGCTTCGTGACGCTGCACAATTTGCTCCAATGCACCAATCAATCCGGCTTCATCGATATGTCCTCTGACCGTGAGGTGACCGCACATATTCTGAAACACACTGTTCGGTTCAAATTGATCCAGAAAATAGATTCGTTGTTGTGCGGGAGAAGTCTCGTAAAACGCTTTGATGTCAACCGGTTTAATCGGAACGAGTATACTATCATTCTCCCCTGTAATCAGACTGGCAAGCTCCTTCAGTCGTTTATTCTTGAATAATTGAACGATCGAAATCTGCTGCTGAAACTGCTGATGGACTTTGGAGAGCATCAAGGTGGCCTGAAGCGAATTTCCTCCGAGATCAAAAAAGTGATCATTCCTGCCCACTTGATTCACGGACAATACGTCCTCCCAAATCTGCGCCAGCTTTTGTTCAATACTGTTAGCCGGATACACAAACTCGGCAGTACGCCTAACGCCAGCAGCATGCTCAGTTTTAAACTGACTGTACATATCATGCAGCTGCACCTGCTGCTGATCTGAAAATAATGATAAAGATGAGATTTCCGACTCCGGATGGCTCACCATGCCTAGAAGCAGGCTTTTGAATCCTTCGCACCACAACTTCATCATCTCATGTCCAACCAGTTCGGTATTGTAATCAAAATCAAGATACAATTCACGATCCACATCCGTAATATTGAGAAATAAATCATAAGAAATATGTTTGATCGGATACGAAATAAACTGCGTCTCCATATTCTCGAATTGGAGATGATGAATCGTTCTGTCCATATTAAATAAAATGCGGGTCTCCGGTGCCTTCGTAGGTGCAAGCTGCTCGGTTACCATCGTTAATGGAACGCGCTGATGCTTCATGACAAGAGCCAGCGTCTCCTTAAGCTGAACCATATGCTCTGAAACAGACCGCTCCGCGAGTACGGCATAATGAACAGGGAGTATATTGACACAGTTACCCATCAGTTCGTTTTTCCCCATATGGGACTGCCCTGCTGCTGGTACCCCAATAACAAGCTGGGATTGACCGGTAAGTTGATGCAAATATAAATGGAATGCTGCAAACATCGTGACAAACAAACTGTTTTTCTTCGTTATACTTAGAGTTCGCAAGGATGTGGTTAATTGATGGTCCAGCTTGATCGAGTAACGTTCACCTGAGTATCCCTTTTGCATGCCCTCGGAATTTTCCGTTGGCAGCATGATGCGTGGATAAGACAAGGAGAACCGATCTTTCCAGAACTGAATTCCTTCGGCAAACGCTCCCTTTGCATGTTCAAGCCGCTGCCAGGTCAAATATTCCCGGAATGGAGCGGCTTCAGCCAATCGAATCGGGACCTCCCGAACAAGAGCAGCATATATCTGCTCCAATTCCTGAATGAACAGAGCGATCGACCAGCCATCTGCAATAATGTGATGAAAAGTCAGCACCATAACATATTGATCCGCTGCCTGTTTAAGCAAAGTTATTCTAAACAGAGGTTCATCGGATTGCAGGTTGAACGCTTCACTCGCATTGCTCGATAACCAACGTGATATCTCCTGTTCCTGCTTCTCTCCGGCATACATGGTGAAATCAAGCCATGTGCACTGAAATTCCATGAGTGCTCGGATTTCCTGTGTTTCACGGTCTGCATGAACGATCGTTCGCAGCGCTTCATGACGCTGTACGATCTGATTCACAGCCTGTTCCAGAGCGGACGGGTTCATATGGCCTTTCATTTTTAAAATAACATGCTGATTTAATGCAGCATTTGCATCTTCACCGTGCAGTGTAGTTAATAATAATTGTTTCTGCTCCAAAGACAGGGGAACTTCCATAACAGGCGAAGTACCGGGAATAAAGCCCAACTGCTGCAGATCATAGACCGTCTCTTTCACAATCTTGATGATTGTATTCATGTCGTCCTTGGAATGCACCGTAGAAATAAAACAATTGCGACCTTCCCAAATATATAAACCTTTATGGATCAAATGGTAGAAAAACAGCTCCATGTCACCAAAGGAAATAAATCTGAATAGTGATCCGAAGTTCACCATCTGAATAGGTACATTGAAGGTATTAAAAAATTCATTTAATTCGTTTACAAGATCCTCTGTTCTCTCATTTAATTCTTTATATAAAGTCCCTGCTTCGGCTTGAAGGTGCTGCAGTACCGCTAAAGTTACTCGCATCGTTAGCGGATGGGTGCAGAACGTCCCACCAACAAACGTTTTTTTATCCGCATCTGAAGGGTATGACTGATCACCAAAGTTCCAGGTTCCTCCATCTACGGCACTCATGAATGCAGCTTTGCCCGCGACGATGCCAATAGGCAGCCCTCCGCCAACCACTTTTCCATAGGTGACCAAATCAGCCTGAACGCCAAACCATTCCTGTGCTCCGCCTAACCCGATTCTAAATCCGGTGATGACTTCATCAAAAATAAGCGCAGTGCCCGATTGTGCTGTAATCTCTCGAAGCTCATGCAGGAACTGGGTTGGCTGCAGATCAGGTCTCCGACTCTGAACGGGCTCAACGAGAACCGCAGCCAATTCATCACCCATCTGACGAATCAGTTCAAGGGACTGCGGATGGTTATAATTCAGAATGATCAAATCATCGATAGCGCTTTTGACAATACCAGGAGCCATGGGCAGTGCAGAAGACAGGGTCTGGGCGGGATTCGCCACACCTAATACGCCGTCGTGTGTACCATGATAGGATCCGGAAAATAATACAACTTTGGAACGCCCCGTTACTGCTCTCGCCAAACGCAGCGCAACCATGACGGCTTCTGTTCCTGAATTATAAAATGTGACACGTTCTACACCCGTCAACTCCGAAATTTTGGCTGCAGCATCTCCTGCCAAGTCTGACATTGGGCCTAACGGGGGCATCTGTCCCTGAATGCTTTCGGCCATTATATTTCGGATAAACGTTGGATTATGGCCAAATAGATTTACACCAAATCCCATCGTCAGATCCAAATATTCATTCCCATCGATATCCCATAGTTTAGATCCATCAGCACGTGCTGCGATAATAGGATACACCATTTCCTTCCAATATGAACGGAATCCAGCAGCATTGCGATTGTTGGCGTGCACATAACGAGTGCGATCTGTTTGTAACTTGGAGCCGATCGTTTTAGCAGTATATTTCGCTATAAATTGTTCAATATACTGGTTCTGCAGCTCCGAGAATGTACTTTCTTCCTGAATTTTTATTGATTGATACGGTATAAATGGCTTGATTTCTTTGGAATCGGAATTCGATGTGACTTTTTCCATTGCATTGTCTTCCCTTTTTAGCGGTACTTCTATGCGTTGTTTAACTTCGTGGGGTTCGTTCTGTGCATGATGCTGTATTGGCAAAGAAGTTACTCGAGCAGCCGTCTGCTCGCCGAGCAGCAAATTCAGGCTTTTTAATTGGGATTCCATCAGTTGAATCGCTGACAAAACAACTTGCTCTGAATTCGCTGCAGATTGGACCTGATTAGTGTGAGGGACCGATGCAGTAAATCGCTGCTCAGAATGTTCCTGCTCTGGTACATCATCTAAGTGTGCGGAACTATCCATTACTTTCGTATTTTCTGCCACATATTGCACTAAAGAATTGATATTCGTGAGGGTTTCAAAAAACATTTCCATTGGAATGTCCAGGCCAAATCCGTCTGATATTTCTTTCTGGATCTGCACAAGAATGATAGAGTCCAGCCCCATCTGCAAAAAGTGTGCATGATCATCTAACTCTGCCAGCTTCAGACCGGATGCACGACTGATGCTTGTCTTAATTTTCAACTGCACATCATCTATATTTTTCTCCATAGGAAGCACGTCCCTTTCTTCCCTATGTGTCACAGGTATCGGCTGCTTGACTTCAATCCAACACCTTTTCTGTTCAAATGGATATAAAGGTAAAGGAATTTTGGAGATAACTTCACCATCATAAAACCTCTCCCAATCAATCACTGCGCCTCGTGTAAACAGTTCCCCGAATGAACGTAAGGATTCTGCCTTTGGCAGTGCATAGAGATGCTCAAAAACGAGTGTTCTGTCTTTTGGGGTACAGCCAAAGTAAACATCTGTAAGCTTATTTTCACCGCGTGTAATGTGTTCCAATTTCTCATACAATTCCTGCGTACTCGTTATTACGATCGCGAGCCGGTAATCAAGACTGGCTCTTCCCCTACTTGCCGTATAACAGATCTGTTGAATGCGAACATCACGGTTCTCCCTGGTGTACCGAAGATACATTCTGACCAGGTCATTCAATGCCCGATCATTCGCAGCAGATAACACAAACAGATGGGGCTCTTGCTCCGAAGCTTCGGGTACGGTTTTGGATGAAACGTATTCTTCTAGAACCACATGTGCGTTAGTGCCGCTGAAGCCAAAAGAACTGACCCCGCCTCGCAAAGGCCGTTCCTCTTCACCCAAGTCCATCAATTCCTGATTCACATAAAAAGGAGAGGATTCAAATTTCAATGCAGGATTGGGGCTGTCAAAGTGAACCAAGGGCGGAATCGTTCTATGCTGTAACATGAGAACAGATTTAATTAAACCGGTGATCCCCGCCGCTTCAAAACTATGCCCCATGTTGGCCTTGGCTGACCCGATCGCACAGAACTGTTTTCGATCCGTATATTTTTCAAACGCCTTACGTAAAGCATTAAATTCAACGGGATCACCTAATTTGGTTCCTGTCCCATGTGCTTCTATAAAGTGGAGTGTGTCCGGAGTAATGCCGGCTTGCTGCCATGCGTGTTCAATGACACTCGTTTGTGACTCGGGATTAGGTGCTGTGATTCCCACCGTTTTGCCATCCTGGTTAATCGCACTTCCTTTAATCACGCCATAGATATGGTCCTTGTCCTTCACAGCCTGCTGCAGGGGCTTCAGCATAACTGCCCCAACACCTTCCGCAAATCCGGTGCCGTTCGCATCCTCGCTAAACGTTCTTGTCAATGCATCTGGAGACTCCATATCGAGTCCGATACTGATTGGTAATAATGCGGTTCGAATACCTCCTGCAATAGCCATTTCACAATCTCCTGCAAGCAAACCTCTACATGCCATGTGAACGGCAGCAAGTGAAGAGGAACAAGCTGTATCTATCGTTATGGCCGGGCCTTTCAAATTTAAGAAGTATGCAATTCTGCTCGCCAGCACAGATGGTAGATTTCCAATAATATAATGTTTGATCTCTGATGGATAATTTGCAGTGATAAGGCGTTCATAATCATAGCCAACTTTGGAATATCCCACATACACTCCTACTTGGCTGCCGCTTGTCTCCTCGCCTGCATACCCCGCGTCTTCAAGCGTATGCCACGCAGTTTGCAGGAACATTCGTTGATTCGGGTCCATAAATTGGGCGGATCTCGGGGTTAAACCAAAGAATGAATAATCAAATTGATCGATCTGATCTAAATAACCACCTTTGATCCACTCCATTTCGTTCATTTCGTTGTGAATAGAATGGATATAATCGACTGCGTCTTTGATCCGAGGTTCAGGATAATCCCTTATGAAATGTCTGCCCCCTGCCAATACACGCCAAAACTCATCTGCATTTGAGGCTCCGGGAAGATTCATCGACATGCCAATAATGGCTATGTCATTAGAGGATGGCTGAGATTCCTTTGCGAGATTAGCTCTTTTATGTTCACTGCGTCGGTCACCAGCCAAATATCCTGCCAAATCCGTTATCGAGGGATAGGTAAAGAGGTCTGTTACGGCCAGTTCTTCTCCGTATTTTTCTTCGATTCGTTCAGCAATCTGCGCCAGCTGCAGTGAAGTGGCACCCATATCGAAATAACTGTCCTCAAGTTCAATTTTTTTCCCGACCATCACTTCAGCAAACAAAGACAGTAATTCACGTTCCAGCACTTGAACGGAAACGGATGCCTTTTGTCTATTCCTGTCATTGACAAGTGCTGCTTCGATATTCGCAGACTCGGATGCAAACTTTCCTGCTTCATACTGCTTCGCTAACTGATAACGCTGGATTTTCCCACTTGTTGTTTTAGGTAACTTTTTAATGGGCAGTACTTCCTTGACACTCCATCCTCCGTAAATATAGAGATGTTTTTTTATATCTCTGACTAACGGCAGAAAGTGTTCGACCTTTTTTTTATATACGACAAATACAATAATTTCTTCACTCTGACTATTCGAATCAAATACACCACAAGCGGCAACTCTACCGAGTTCAATCTCATGCAGTTGAGTGGCTGCACGTTCGATGTCATGGGGATATATATTTTTACCGTTAATGAAAATGATGTCTTTCTCTCGTCCTGTCACCACAAGATTACCGTTCATCATAAACCCCAGATCCCCTGTATTCACCCATCCATCGCGAGTGAATAACTTCTCGGTTGCTGATGGATTATTGTAGTACCCTTGAGTGACATTATCCCCCTGGATTTGTATCTTGCCGATCATACGATCCGGAACAGGGTTCATTTCCTCATCACATATTCGAATACGGCAGTAGTCAACAGCCTGACCAACGACAGCAAACGAAGCCACATGCGCTGCATCCTTCTCCACTTCGATGACATGCTCACCAAAATTCAGATGGCCGCGGTGAACATAGACCGCTTCGAACTCTTTATCTGTTTCAGGAAAGGAGACGGCTACTGACGCTTCTGCCAATCCGTATACGGTAAACATAGCTGTTTTCTTCAACTGATAGGCTGATAAAACATTCAGGAACTCGTCGCATACTTCCGGTAATATGGGTTCGGCCCCGTTATAGATGATTCTGACACAGGATAGATTCCATCCCTGGGCCTTGTCTTCGCGAAAGAAATTCAAAAAATATTTATAACCAAAATTAGGAGAGGAGAGGATAGTGGCTTGATGCTGATTGACTTTCTTCATCCATAGAATTGGTTTTCGAATGAATAATTCCGTTGGCATCAGATACTGATTGATACCTGCCACAAGTGGAACGAGGTGGAATCCGATCAAGCCCATATCATGGGTGAGGGGCATCCAGGAGAGGAAACTATCGTTTGCACTAATCTTTGCGCAGTTGATTGCACCACATGCGTTGTATATCAAATTGCGGTGTGTGAGCATAACTCCTTTGGGATCACCGGTTGATCCGGACGAAAATTGAATAAATGCCAGGTCTTCTGACCTGGGCTCACTATATTTAACAGTCTCATACTCGTATACCCTGTCATGTATGATTTCCGCTCTCTTCTGCAGGTGACGATAAAAATCCGTCAGTTCATGTTCCAGAGCGAATTTTTTCATTTTCTCCAGTACCTTTTCAGATGCAATCATAAAGGGGTCGTTCAACAATTCCCAGATACGGTATACCTTCATATTTTGATCTTCATCTTCACCAATACTTACAGGTACAGGGATCATTCCACCCAATAAACAAGCCCAAAATGCGACTAAAAAACATTTATTTTCTTGAATCTGAAAAATAATTTCCTGCCCGGGTTTTATGCCGACGCTTTGCAAATAACCCAAATAACCTTTAGCTTCGTCCAATAGTTGACGGTAGGAAACCAGGGTTTCCATTTTATCAGAATCAATAAAACGAATTCCCCGATCTGTCATTTTGCTTCTGTCACGAATGACGTCTACGAGTGTTTGAAATTGACTGGTATACATATCTCTCCTCCAAATGAATCATCTCTATGAGACTTATCTAATTAGTTACACATATTTCTTGCAAAATTTTACCATAGAAATATATGTTATTTCAAGAAATTTATTGTTACTATATGGTAAAAAATAGTTTTTTTAACGAGTGGATTTTACATACTCATGACAAAACATATCCATTTTTGCTCCCTTATAGATCGAAAAAAAATAGACACCTCCAGTGAAGGAGATGCCTATTCTGCCTGCTCTAATCCAATTGTATGGTTCTCTTTATTCCATTGCTTCAATTAACCCGTGCTTCACAAAACTATGATACAATCCGTCTTCTTCTACGGAGTACGTGATGTCATCAGCGATCTCTTTCAGCCCTGGCTTGGCATTGCCCATAGCAATACCTACAGCACAGAATTCCAGCATCTCGGCATCATTCATCCCGTCGCCGATCGCGATTGTATCTTCACGTGACATCCCCAGATGTTCGAGCAGGTCAGCAATGGCAATCGCTTTGTGAATTCCCGGGATCATCAGCTCCCCGCTGCCTTCTCCAAAAACAGGTACGGTGCACTGAATCACTTCGAACTTGCCTTCAAATTCCTGTTTGATTCGTTCAAACGGAACAATCGGGCTTTCCAGGAAACATACCTTGTTGACGTCTTCCTTATACAGATCCGATTCACCATACGTGAGCCCGGCAATAAACGGGTGAGGTTTGGTCTCTTTTTTCTCCCGGGCAGCCGGATCGTTATCCACATCACCATAAATGCGGCGTTCCAGATGAGCTTGAAGACGGGTGCTTGCATACAGTGCCGAATTGGATTCAAGATAAAAGTCAATGCCGTGTTCATTAAAGAAATCGACCATATGTCGAACATCTTCGGCAGTTACTTTTTTATGATATAACACGTCAGAGCCATACTCTACGTATCCCCCGCCCGCACCAATCAAACCGTCGAAGCCAATCTCCCAGATCGAATCATAGATTTCAGCCTTGGAGCGGCCCGTGCACAAATAAAGCAGATGTCCGTTCTTGCGCGCTTGTTTACATGCCTGCTGCGCTGACAATGGAATGCTGCCGTCATCATCTACCAATGTGCCGTCTATATCAATAAATACAATTTTGGGTTTGATACTGTCCATCTCGTTATACCCCCGTATGCATCTCTACGATGATCTTATGATATTGTTGAATATTCTTTTTGATCTACTCTCTGTTAACAACTGCCCGCTTCACCATATCACGAGTGTATTCTCGTATCTTTCACAAAGACCGCAGTACACAGTACTATGGATTTCGAGGTGTTCGCTGATCAATTAATTTTTCTAAAAATGCAGCAAATGAATCCGCATACACTTCAGGTTCCCCATTAAAGTAATCCAGACGCATCACCTTAAATTCTCCAAGTTCATCCGTTGTTCGTGTATCAAAATAATAATATTCATCCTCGTCCGGGATAAACAGTTCCAGCTTTCCTTCCTGCTTTGCCTGCTCATCTGCAAGTCTGTAGATATATAGAATGTCCGTATCCGTGTACTCTCTGTGCTCTGATGAAGTAATGGTTAGAATCCCTGTCCCGCTTAACATCGCTTGCCCATAATTTAGAAGCCACCATCGGTAGGAAGGCGGTAATGAAAAACCCAGCTCCTGCTCGACTTCAACAATCCAGCTCTCCTGCACCTGATGATTTGGAAACCACTTTACAGCCTTGGTATGTTTCAATTTTTCAATCAGACTCGTGTACATCCCTACATCTCTCCGATCTAAATGTTTGTGAATTTGTCCATATGCACAATCTGCCATTCATTCTGCTCTTCCGCAATGAACGTAAATCCCTGTCGCTCCCAGAAATCAACGGCTCCAGGCAAAAAACGATGGGTATGCAGGTATAACGTGGTATAGCGCATTTTGGTTACGATCCGCCCCAGCTCCTGAACCAGCAGTGAACCGATGCCGTACCTGCGATAAGCAGGATCGACATAACATTTGACAATCTCCGCTGCAGCGTTATCCGAGTACCTGCCTTTAATAACCTCAATCCGTCCATCATAAGGAACAATACCGATGGAGCCAACAATGCCTGCTTCGCCTAATCGGGCAATCAGAAAAACGGCATCCTCCCGGTGCAGATAATGTTCGGTAAACTGTTGAAAGTCTTTAGGCAATACGCTCGGATCTATCATGGGAAATACCTCACCGCGTACACGCATGGCAAACTCAATCGCCTCCTCAATCTCGTGGGACTGGACAGGCCTTACTACAACTTTGGTGTTAACTTCTGTCAAAAAGTCACTTCCCTTCATTCTCCATTTGGAGATGCCGCTTTCTTCTTAACAACTTCAGCCCCTCCTATCCATACGAATCAAATAAAACTATCAATCCGTCTATACTCCCGACCATTTTGAGAGAAGGCCCGCGCATTCTGATAGACTCCGCATACGATAAGGCGTATCACAATCTAAACTGGGAAAGGGGGGAAACCAATGTGGGTATGGCTTGGTACTGCAGCCGTTTTGATGTTGATCTTCATCTGGTTCACCCTTCGTTATACTGATCAAAGAGCAGCCAGCAAATTCGATCCTCACGCGCCCCATCAGCTGCTGATTAGGTTTAAGGAAGGTACAACACCAGATCAGATGCACACCCTTCATCGCAAAAACAAATGTAAAGTCGCTGAAACATATGAGGATCTCGGTTGGTATCGAATAGAATCACGTCAAAAAATGCACCGCATGCTCAAAAAGTACAAGGGTCATGACGTTGTTGAACATGTTCATCCAAACTACCTTGTAGAAGCTTCATTTATCCCGAATGATCCGTTCTTCCCCTACCAGTATAATCTGACTAAAATCAATGCCCCTGCTGCATGGGACCTCAATCAAAGTAACAGCTCAATTAAAATTGCTATCATCGATACAGGTGTTCAGTTAAACCACCCCGAACTTGCGGCCAAGCTCCTGCCGGGCTACGATTACGTTGATTATGACAGCATCCCTGAAGACGGAAACGGTCACGGAACCCATACCGCAGGCATTGCCGCTTCCATTACGAATAACGGTGTAGGCATTGCGGGTACAGCCCCTCTTGCTTCCATCGTGCCCATTCGTGTGCTGGATAACAACGGTCAAGGTACCATTGGCAATGTGGGTAACGGACTTGTTTTTGCAGCCAATAATGGCATACAGGTCGTTAATCTCAGCTTGGGCGGTCCAGCAGGAGATGCTTTCCTCCAGGCTGCTGTGCAGTATGCTTGGGACCGCGGAGCCGTCATTATTGCGGCAGCAGGTAATGATAATACGTCATTTCCCGTTGTGCCCGCCTCTTACCCCAACGTCATTGCCGTAGCGTCCACCAACTCGTCCGATCTGAAATCCAACTTCTCCAACTATGGATCCTGGGTCGATATGGCTGCACCAGGTGATTCCATTCTCTCCACTTACCTCGGGGGTTCCTACGCCTATCTAAGTGGAACTTCCATGGCAGCTCCACAAGTTGCAGGCGCTGCTGCTTTGCTCGCAGCTCAAGGCAGAACCAATGCCCAGATCCGGGATGCACTATGTTTTGCTTCAGACCCTGTTTCCGGTTCCGGGATCTATTGGACGTACGGGCGGCTGAATGCCTATCAAAGCCTTCAAGTACCTTAAACGCTCCATCCAGTCACTCCATGCAGAGAACAACTGCTTTTTGCTTCCCAAATCAAATGTGTTAAAAAACCATGGACCTCCTGTATCGGAGCGCTCCATGGTTTATACAGTTAATGCCGTTTCGTGTTATACTTTTGCTGCCCAGATTTCAATCTCAATTTTAATCTCGGGTAGACCTAGTGCCGTAATATATCCAATGACAAGATGTTCTATATTACTAAATTATATTAAATTCTATTTTATGGGTCAAACTCATACGATCATAAGAACACAGGAAGAACTTGATTTAGAAATACTGTGCTCCATTACTCGAGATAACTTCTTTGTACCAATGAAAGCTTTTCTTTCTTACTCTGCGAAATGTTCCGCTTCCATCGTTATTTCTGTCTACATAAATATAGCCATACCGCTTCTTCATCTCGCCCGTACCTGCACTGACCAGGTCAATCGGCCCCCAGCTGGTGTATCCAATAAGCTCTACACCATCCTGGATCGCTTCGGCCATTTCGGCAAAATGGCTGTTCAGATACTCAATGCGATAGTCATCTTCAACGGTATCATTGTCCAGCAGTACATCAGATGCACCCAGTCCATTTTCGACAATAAACAGCGGTTTGCCATAGCGGTCATGCAGCTGGTTGCACGTAATACGAAGCCCTTTGGGATCAATCGTCCAGCCCCATTCCGATGCTTGCAGATACGGGTTCTTCACTGAACCAAACACATTGCCTTCTGTGGAATTCTTCAAGATTTCCGGGTCAGCACTTGTACACCGGCTGGCATAGTAGCTGAACCCGATATAATCGACGGTATGCTGCTTCAAGATGTCGGCATCTTCCGGTTGCATCTCAATGCGAATGTTATTCTCCCTGAAAAAACGTTTCGTATAACCGGGGTATTCTCCCTTGGATTGTACATCAATGAAGAAAAACGATTCGCGGTCTTTATCCATGGCCTTCCATACATCTTCCGGATGTGAGCTGTAAGGGTAGACCATACCCGCAGCCAGCATACATCCAATCTGAGCATCCGGAACCATTTCGTGACAAGCTTTAACGGCCAGCGCACTTGCAACCAATTCGTGGTGAGCCGCCTGATATAATACCTGCTCCTTGTCTTCACCTTCCTGAAGCACAATACCTGCGCCGATATATGGTAGATGAAGCAGCATGTTAATCTCGTTAAAGGTCATCCAGTACTTCACCTTGTGCTTATATCGATTGAATAAAGTTTTGGCGTAGGTTTCGAAAAAACCGACCATCTTGCGATTTTTCCAGCCACCATAGTTTTTCACCAAATTCACAGGTACATCAAAGTGACAGATCGTTACAACGGGTTCAATGTTGTGCTTCAGCAGCTCGTCAAAGACATCATCATAAAATTGAAGTCCCGCTTCATTGGGCGCTGCATCATCGCCATTCGGGAAAATTCGTGCCCAGGCTATCGAAAGCCTGAGACACTTGAATCCCATTTCTGCAAATAACGCAATATCTTCCTTATACCGATGATAAAAATCAATTGCTTCATGTGAAGGATAGAACTCTCCTTCTTTGGGTTCAAACGAATCCAGGTTACCGAGTGCAATCGGATAACGATTAGGTCCAATGGGAATCAGGTCAACCGTGGTTAACCCTTTTCCCCCTTCAAGATAAGCACCCTCCAGCTGATTCGCAGCTGTTGCGCCTCCCCAGAGGAAATTTTCCGGGAAGGCCTTCATTTTTTCAAACATTGAAGTATTCCTCCTATGCATAACAAGCGTTCAGAATTCGATTCGATCAAGCTGAAATTAGCTCAGCACAGTAAGCAGCTTATCCTTCTCGTTCACACTTGCACTTTTAGTAGGGACCACGTCCAGATAATCGGACGTATTGGTGATAATAATCGGAGTAACGGTCTCATATCCCGCATCTTTAATGGCCTGCAGGTCAAACTCCATAATCAGATCACCTGCGTTGACACGGTCACCGTCTTTCACGTGGGCCGTAAAATGCTGCCCTTTTAACTGCACTGTATCTTGACCAATGTGAATGAGCATCTCTACGCCATCATCTGTGACAAGGCCAATCGCATGTTTGGTCCGATATACCGTCTGCACAACACCCGTGATTGGCGATACAACTCTACCGCTAACAGGACGAATGGCAATACCTTTACCCATGTGCTCTCCAGCAAACGTAACATCATTAATTTCTTTCAGTTCAACCACTTCACCCGCCATCGGGCTTACAATTTCATAACGGTTGTTAGGATTAGGATCAAGCACAGGCGCTGGTGCTGGAGCAGTCGTTTTTTCTACCGGATCTTTGAAACCAACGATATACGTCAGAATAAAACCAAGTACAAACGCAACCAGCGTAGCAACAATTGCCATGTAGAATGTAGAATCCAATCCGCTTTCTTTGTTAATAAAAGTTGGATAACCGAATACGCCAAGTCCGCCAATCATATATATTTTTGAACCGGCATATCCTAGAATTCCGCCTCCAATACCACCTGCAATACAGCTCATAATAAATGGTTTTTTCAACGGCAGTGTAACTCCGTAGATAGCGGGTTCAGTTACACCAAAGATACCCGAGATAAAAGCTGGAATACTAAGTGTTTTGATTTTCGTATTTTTAGTTCTCAGTAATACCGCAAGTACTGCACCAATTTGAGCAAATGAGGCGGCAAAGGACATCGCGACAACTGGATCAGCGCCTGACGTGCTGAGATTGAGAAGCGCAACCGGAACCAGTCCCCAGTGAAGTCCGAACAATACGAATACCTGCCATAACCCGCCGATAATCAATCCTGTAACGATCGGGCTTAATTCATAAATGTTGGTTGCTCCAGCACCAATTAACTGTCCTGCCCATGTAGAGATCGGACCAATGACCAGGAAAGTTGCCGGAACAATAACCAGTAAAGTAAAGAACGGTACAAGGAATGTGCTTACTACTTTCGGAATTACGTTTTTAAAGAATCTTTCAAGTCTTACAGCTACAAATGTAGCGATAATGATCGGAATAACGGATGAAGAGTACTCCATCAAAATAACCGGCATACCCAGGAACGTAATATGAATTGGCGATTCAAACAATGTGCCTGTAAATAGTGTATACAGCGGATCGCCTGTTTTAAGCCCCGCCAGCGTTGGATATACGAGAGAAGCACCGATGGCCATACCCAGGAATGGCGAACCACCGAATTTTTTGATTGCCGTATAACCCAGGAAGATCGGGAAGAAGTAGAACAGACAGTCACCGGTTGCTTTCAGCAGCTGATACGTACCGGAATCCTGTGTGATCCAGCCGAAGGCCACAAACATCTCGTTGAAACCTTTGATCATCCCCGTTGCTGCCAGCAATCCGAGGAGCGGTGTGAACACACCCGAGATCATGTCGATAAATCGACTGAACAATCCTACTTTCTTACCTGAATCATCCGCAGCTTCCTCGACCTGTCCTTCCGTCGGGAAATTGCCCGCTTTCACCACAGCTTTATACACATCCGGCACTTCGTTGCCGATTACAACCTGATATTGTCCTCCGCTCTGCATAACGGTGATTACACCTGGCAGATTTTTCAGTTCTTCCGTTTTAGCAGCGCTCTCATCTTTCAGTTTGAAGCGCAGTCTTGTCACACAATGGAATACGCTGTTTACATTCTCGCGACCACCTACACGTGACAGAATATCTTTTGCTAATTGATCGTAGCTGCTCATTGTCATTCTTCCTCTCTGAGTAGACTCCCCATGCCTGTGAAACAAAGAAAACCTGAACCACTGAACAAGCATAACGTACCGGAAATCCGGAAATCAGTTATGTTATTCAGCAATTCAGGTTTTGCCCTTAACGGTTGCAACCCTGTAAGGCTGTACACATTGGTATATAATTGGATTGATTAGCAGCATCATCTTCAATCCTGGGACCTCACGGCCGGAGTTGCCTGATTGAACAGTTACAATCCGATTAATGATGTATGCGCTTACTTCTTGGGATCATCATAGTACATCTGAACTACATTTGCAAGCTTTTTTTAAAAATATGCATTCAGACCGTATGATTACTCAGATGTGGAATGAACTACACGCTCAATATGAATTGTCAAATACATCAATTCTTCGTCAGTCAGTTGATAGGTGTAGTTATTTTCAATAAATTTCTTGATTTTAACAGAGCACTTATATGCATCCGGGTACTTCTTCTGAATCATTTGGAACAATTCCTCGTCATTGTTACTCCTGTAGTGTTTTCCCTTAACCAGCCGCTGTGCAAAAAACTTCAGGTGTGTAACAAAACGAGTATAGTTCAGCGAATTCTCATCAAAGTCCATTTTGAAGTGATATTTGATTATAGTCAGGATTTCCTGCATAACCTGCGTCATGCTGCGAATGTTAGGCATCTCTTCGTTCAGTGCCGCATTCACAAAATGCAGCGCCATAAATCCGGCCTCATCTTCCGGCAGAAGTACGCCAAACTGATCACAGATCATATTTAACGCCTCAAGCCCGACCTCATACTCGTCCTTGTACAGCTGCCTCGTTTCCCATAACAAACCGTTCCGAATCGGCAGATTGTTGCGATACCGCTCGATCGCAAAATGAATATGATCCGTCAGATGCAAATAAATGCTATCGTTTAACTTCTTGCCAAGCTTCAGCTTTGCATAGGCAATAATTTCCTCAGACACTTTCATATACTCAAGCGGGATACTTGCGATTAATGCCTTAAAGTTCTCCTGGATATCTTCATTTTGTAAAGTAAATATCTTGTCAACATGCTGGTCCGAGATCAGATCACCCGCCTTTTTCTGAAAAGCGATACCCCGACCAATAACAATAACCTCTTGTTCATCCTTGATGGCAACTACCGCATTATTGTTTAACACCTTCTCGATCTTCACTTCATCACTCCAATATACAGAAAAAGGCAAACCATACCTGCGTCTTGAGGTTACTGGACATGCCCTTATCTCATCAATGTAAACTTATATGTGCGTTCATGGTATTACATTTCCCTGGTTTATGCAACATAAACCGTTTCGAGCTGTTCTTCAAAGAGTTATCACCGTTTTTTATTGCGGCGGTCTCGCTCCAACTCTGCCTCAATCTTGCGGTTAATGACTTCCATTCTCTCAGACGACATCCCATCTACCTCCTTGAGAGCTTGTTCCATCTCATACTCTTCTGACTCTTCCTTTTTCATTAATTTCAAATGATTTTTAATGGCCTGAATGTCCTCACGCATATACTGGGTCTGTCTGTACTGGTCAATGACTACTGCAAAGATGATCGCACCTACAATAATCGGCCCATATGGAAACAATATACACAAAACTGCACCAACCAATAAAAGCATTAAAAAGTACATTCGTCTCCTCCTTTTGGGTGATCTGGTGAGTTGTCATATACTACAAACTGAAATACTTCTGGATTAATCGTGCGGTTTGATCTGGACTTATATTTGTATTATTTATCCGAAGATAACGTTCATGTGTAATCTCACCCGGTTCGGAATTTAATCGGTAATCGTTCATGGAATCCAACAAATCCTGTTCAGACCATGCCAGATCTCTTTTCGTCGGTTTATGCTGCAGCCGATTCTCACTTTTGTTGCGTTCCAACCGTTCAAATACTTCTGCCTCGAGCTCTACGTAACACACCTCAGCACCCTGAGCCGTAAACATGTCGGTAAGATGCCGAATGTAAGCACCGTCTTGTTCAAGATCAAAGGCCCATACATAAGTGAAAATAAGGCCGGGCAGCTCGCTTTTGGCAGCAGCCTGAAACATTTCCTCCCTGAATAATCCGACCAGACGCTTCCCTTCCGGAGTGCCGTAACTAAAAAAAGGCGATACCAAATCAATGGTCATATGATTATGAAACAACTTGAGATCCGAGATTTTCTCCAATTCCTGTCCAACAGTCATTTTCCCCACGGCCTGCGGCCCAAAAATAATAACCAGTTTCAACATGTTTCCCCCTCGCCAGATGTCTTTATATGCTCAGCAGTACTGCGTTTTCATCCATAAATTATATTTATTGGACATTAATTCATCATACCTGTTATGCCTCAAATAAAAAAGAGATTTCAAGTTCCCCACAAGAGGAGCTTGAAATCTCTTTATACTTATTCACCTATTTTTCTAGCCCAATTAGACTTAACTACCGTCCGATGAGGACCCATCCCCATTTCAATCGACGGAGACCCACGGCACACAACCAGGAGAGAAGCAGTGCTGCAATGTAAGATAATACAATACCAAGGCCGAAATGGCGGGCAAAATCATCGGTGAGTCCCTGTCTCCAAAACAGTAAAATTAAAGGATGGATTAAAAAGATACCAAATGCCACCGTGCCCAATGAGTCCGCAAATCGAGACACTCTATATTCCTTTCTTCGCTCTCTTGTACCCACTCGTTCGCTCAGAATCAGAAGCGTTAAGCATGCAGAAAGGGTGAATATATTTCGTATAAGGAACAGCACGATATAGGCCACCGTCGGCCATTCCATCAATGCTGTCTTAATGTCGTCCGCGGCATACATGGAAATCGCCGCTCCGGATATAAGTGCGGCCAGCAGTACATAACGGAAATGAACCACCTTTTTCATCATCCATTCAAAGTTCAGTCCAATCCAGGCTCCGAATCCGATTACGATGAAATAACTCGGAAGCATACTGCCTGTTCGTTCGAACTGAAATTTCAAATGTAATGCGTAAAAAAGTGCTTGACCCGCTATAAAATACAAAGGCATATACCGCTTAAACCAAGGTTGTTTTGTCAAAGAAAGCAGCCAAGGAAATACGATGTAAAATTGAAGAATAATTAAAAAAAAGTACAAATGAGTATGGGCAGTCCCCAGCACCAATTGCTTCGCCAACTGCATGCTCTCTGCCAGTGGCTCCCTGCCTGCAATCCATTTTTTAATCACAAAATAGATTAGAGACCATGCCACGTATGGTACAAATATGTAAAACATGCGCTTCTTATAGAAGGACATTACCCAGCCCTTCTCGTCCATCTTGACACTATAGTTATAGAACAAAACCAGGGAAGACAAAAATAAGAAGGCCGGCACTGCAAATTGCAAAAATGTGTTCCAAAAGTAAAACAAATCATGATCAAACGTGTTTTTCGGATAATGCGCAACGGCTGTTGATGTTGCATGAATAGCTACAACTGCCATAATGGCGATTGCACGGTATAGATCCAGATACTCTATACGCCGGGGTCGATTAACGGGTTGACTCATACATATAACCTCGCTTGTCTCTGATATGAAAGATAGTTTCCGGCTGCAATCCAGATTCCAAATCTTATTTTAATCAGCTGGCGAGGAGATTACAATCTTAATTTCTATCATTTTTCGACAAATTATTTATGTATCAGTCTATCTATGAATAATTTTGCATTTTTCCAGGAAGACATCTGGGGAAAAGCATACTGTTCACGCTGCTGTTTATTCCACGGATGCGGGATGCAGATGACTTTTCGTCCACTTTCGAAAGCCGGAACCAGATTATGCGGCCCGTCATCAATCAAGAGATCAAAAGCCAACAGGTTTTTACGTTTGCATGTCATAAACTGTTCCAGTGTAATAAAAGGCATGTGCCGCTGCAGCCAGTTCCACTTCTCCCCTACCGTTCTCGGTTCAGCCGCTGTAACAATAATCAGATCATAAGCATCGTTTAACTTTCGCATCTCTTCTACTACATACTCATCATATAACTCCAGCTCTTCGAACAGTCCGGGTCGCCCGTAAAATACGTCATGTGTGCTCTCAGGATGACGTAAGTGAGTTGTGTCCCAGTGAACCATATCTTCATATTGAAGCGGATGGGTCGGGAAGCTTATGTTGTTATGGTAAATCGCCCGCTTGACCAGATGACAGATCGTGTCATCCATATCTACGGCTATAATCGGTTTTGTCATCGTCATTCCTCCCCCAATACGAACACAGTATATCATCTCAGGCGGGATGCAGTCATTCTTTTTACATATGAGCTGTATAAAAAGATACATAAAGTTCATTTTAAAAGAAACAGGCAGCATGCAACATTTTCCTTTTGATCCACGTTTATAAATATATCCGGGCAGCAATATCTAATAAACTTACACTTATCGACCAGGAGGAATACTCATGAAAAAATATGTTTCTATCACCGCAGCGATCGCTTCTATGACACTATTGTTATCTTCGGCACCTTCTGTATTGGCAGCACCCGCTCCGGTATCTACAGTGCAGGAGACACAGAGTACACTGAAACTGGATCAAAAGGTAACCAAACAATTAACGGATGCAATTACGGCAATCGCAGGAAAACAGCCGATTCAATTCACATCCGTAGAAACCGCTTTTGAGAATTGGATTGTTAACAGCAAGCTGACAGGAAAAGCTAAAGCAGATATCATACAAGAGTATGATTCCAAAAAGGGAAAAGTCACCTCCACGTTGATCACTTACAAGGCTGATGATCTTGAAAGCGTTATGGATGAAGCGCTGCGAACCCAAATAAAAGCATTTCTGAAGTCTTTTGATAAAGATAACAAATTCCAAACCGAAGCCTTCTGGCGTGTGAAACAAGCCGTGAACGACGGCGGACTCAAAAACTATTGGGTCATCTGGGGTCCTAAACAAAGTCTGTACGTGGATGTAGATCACAACAACCAATTATCTGCAAGCATTCAATATAATATTAAAGATGCACATGCTTCATTGACCAACAAAGCCCGGAATTCCGTCAAAACCCTTGGCATTTCGCCTGTAAAACCGTTTGACTATGCGCAGCTTACGAAAGAAAACAAAGACACCCTATGGAAATATCGGGATGACAGCAACTTGAACTATGTGGATATCGGTAGCGAAACCGGGAAGGTATGGAAGGCTGCAAATGAGCTTGGTCAAGACTGGAACAATGATGCTGATTTCAAAAAATCATTTGCCAAACCCAAGCTGAGTAAAAGTAAAGCATTGTCGGCTGCGGCACCAAAAGTAAAATCCATCTTCGGCCTTCAGCTGAAAGGATACAGCGTGCATATTAAAGATAATGAATATACCTTCAAGAAAAAAGGTAAAACATCTATTATCGGAAAGATCAATAAAAAAGGGACCTTCTATTCGTTTGAAGCAATTCCCGTGAACGGGGTACGGAACTAACAGCCGCATATAGACCGCAATTTTCTCAACCTTTCTTTCTTTTTCGTTTACTTTCTCGGCTAATAAAAAATGCTCTCCTTTCCAATCAGGAAGGCTGGTTCAAGCACCATCCGGTTGGAGGAAAGCATTTCTCATCAAGCACTGTATAAATCGCTTGTTCTATACAAGGCCCCTTATCTCGCGAAGGGGCTGTTTTTATTGTCCAAAGGTAACGTTAATCTGTACAATCTCGGAACGGCTGCTTGTACGGATGGGCGGTCCCCAGAAACCAAAACCCGAGGTAACGATGGAATGCATGGAGCCTTTTTGCAAATAACCCCAATCATTCTCATAGATCGCCTGCGTAATAAATTGCGCAGGAGCAATCTGGCCTCGGTGGGTATGACCGGATACAACCAAATCCACCTTGTTCTGCTCTGCAATATCCAAATCGTAGGGCTGATGATCCATCATGATCACAGGCTGACTCAAATCGGTATTCTGCATGAGCGCGGCGACGTCTGCCCGATCCTGCTCGGTCCGATCCTTACGTCCAATCAGCGTGATTTTGTTATCCAGCGTAATTTTGTCATCATACAGCACCTGCATATCGCTTTTCTCCAGCGCTGCAATCAGATCCTCAATGGGTCCATCAAACTTGTCATGGTTGCCTAGAGAAGCGTATACGCCATAAGGAGCCTTGATATCACGGATGATATCGGCAATACCACTCTTTTCGTACATCGCCAGATTGTCATCAATCAGATCACCGGGATACAATACAAGGTCCGGTTTGAGAGCGTTAATCTCCTGTACCATCCGCTTGGCATGAGCAGGCCCTGACAGCAGACCAAAATGCATATCGGCAGCCATAACAATGTTAAGCTTGTCGATGCCCTCTACCTTTTTATCGATCTGAATCGCATACTGCCTGACAACTGGAGAGTACGCATTAAAAATGCCATAGCCCATTGTAGAGATAAGCAGGACAAGTGTAACAACTCCCGCCCATTTATGCGCGTGATGCCTCGGGATACGTGTTAACCGCAGCAGCCACAACGTCAGGTGCACAATCGGCAGAATGAGAAGTAAGAGCGAAAAAATCGCCAGCCAGTAGGAACCAATTATACCGAGAAATGATATGCTGCCGAACAGCCGCGCCAAAATAAAAGAAACCGCCAGAAACACCAGTGCTGTAACATACAACCAGCGAAATCTGGCCGACACGACCGGTTTCATCCAACTCCAGCCGCTCCAGCCTATGTAGAAAACTAATAATCCATATACGAGCAAAAATATAATACCTACGAGTACAAACATGCCTGGCCTGACCCCCACGTTCTAATGTGATTTACTGCATCATTAACCGGACACATGTCCGTCTGAACTAGTATAACGCAAACCAAGGGACTCCAGCATCTTATTACAATGCTAATATAGGTACATTTTATTACAATTTGGTGATATTTAATTTTAAGCAATTGATAATGCTGAATTGCTGCTGCTATTCTTAGAAATTAATTGGCAAAAAAAACACCTCTGCCGCCTTCCCCAGAGTAAACTCTATAGGATGGAAGCAGAGGTGTTTTATTTATAAATTACTCGTTGGTGTCCATCCACTGGAAGTGGAATGAACCTTCTTTGTCCACACGTTGGAATGTATGTGCACCGAAGTAGTCACGCTGCGCCTGCAGCAGGTTTGCTGGCAAACGCTCTGTGCGGTAGCTGTCGTAGTAGGACAATGCGCTGGAGAAGCCAGGCACCGGAATGCCTTGTTTTACCGCAGCGGCCACCACTTCACGCCATGCATCCTGATAGGATTCCACAATATTTTGGAAGTATGGATCGAGCAGCAGGTTTTTAAGAGCTGCGTCTTTGTCGTAAGCTTCCTTGATGTTCTGCAGGAACTGCGAACGGATGATACAGCCACCGCGGAAGATCATCGCGATGCTGCCGTATTTGAGATCCCAGCCGTATTCGTCAGATGCGGCACGCATCTGTGCGAAACCCTGCGCGTAGGATACGATCTTACTTGCGAACAGCGCTTTGCGCACGTTCTCGATGAACTCTTTTTTGTCACCGGAGAATGATTCTGCCTTAGGTCCGTTCAGGATTTTACTTGCTGCGATCCGCTCGTCTTTCATGGCAGACAAGAAACGGGAGAATACAGATTCGGTAATCATGGACAAAGGTACGCCGAGATCCAGCGCGCTTTGGCTTGTCCATTTGCCTGTTCCTTTTTGTCCAGCTGCATCCAGAATGACATCCACCATCGGTTTGCCTGTTTCCGGATCGTATTTGGAGAAGATGTCCGCTGTGATCTCGATCAGATAGCTGTCAAGTTCCCCCTGGTTCCACTCTGTGAAGATTTCATGCAGTTCCTCTACCGATACGTTCAGTACCGATTTCAGCAGGTGATATGCTTCGCCAATCAGCTGCATGTCACCATACTCAATACCGTTATGCACCATTTTCACGTAGTGTCCCGCACCGTCAGGTCCGATATACGTGCTGCACGCATCATCGCCTACTTTAGCGGAGATTGCTGTTAGAATCGGCTCTACCAGCTCATACGCACTTTGCTGACCGCCAGGCATAATCGCAGGACCTTTCAGAGCACCTTCTTCACCGCCGGATACACCCGCACCGATGAAGCGGAAACCTTTGGCTTCCAGGTCTTTGCTGCGGCGCTGTGTATCAGGGAAATACGCATTACCGCCATCGATAATGATATCTCCTTGATCCAGGTGAGGGAGCAGCTGCTCAATGGTTGCATCCGTAGCTTTACCCGCCTGCACCATAATCAAAATTTTGCGCGGAGATTCCAAGGAAGCTACAAATTCTTCAATAGAGAATGTACCAATCAGGTTTTTACCATCTGCTTCTTTCAGAAGATCATGCGTTTTCTCCGGTGAACGGTTGAATACCGATACCGAGAAACCTTTGCTTTCAATATTAAAAGCCAGGTTTTTCCCCATTACTGCAAGTCCAATAACACCGATCTGTTGTTTACTCATTATGTCCTCCCGATACTCCATGAATTTATATATCTATTTCGTTAAAGCTTTTTCAATCGTATGGCTGTTATTGTACTGTTTTTTTCCAGTCCGCTGCAAATTTCTCCATCCCTTGATCAGTCAGCGGGTGTTTGGAAATTTGTTCAATAACAGAGAATGGTACCGTAGCAATATGTGCTCCAGCCATCGCTACACGTGTAACGTGATCCGGATGTCTCACGGATGCAGCAATGATCTGAGCATCCAGATGATGTGTACGGAACAATTCAGCCACTTTGGATACCAGCTGCACGCCATCTTCGGAGATGTCGTCCAGACGTCCCAGGAACGGAGATACATATGTTGCGCCTGCGCGAGCAGCAAGCAGTGCCTGATTCACAGTGAAAATCAGTGTAACGTTTGTTTTCACACCTTTTTTGGTCAAATAACGGCAAGCTTCCAGACCTGCAAGCGTCATTGGCAGTTTAATCGTGATGTTTTTGTCGTTGTTGTTGATTTTGATCAATTCGTTTGCTTGTGCAATCATTTCTTCAGCCGTCAGCGCATCTGGCGTTACTTCAGCGGAAACGGACTCCACGTCAGGAACAAGTTTCAGAATTTCTTCGATGCGGTCTTCAAATTTCACGCCTTCTTTGGCTACCAATGAAGGGTTAGTCGTTACACCGGACAATACACCGATTTTATATGCTTTTTGAATGTCTTCTACGTTAGCTGTATCAATAAAAAATTTCATAACTGAATTACCTCCGATTATTTTGGTTTTGTCTTTTTTTGAATTAGATGCTGCCGTTAACTGCCATCGGAACATCGCTGTCTTCCTGAGAAATCAGCTCAGATGGCTCATCAAACCACCAGTGGTGGCCATCCGCCTCCAACATGGCATCCGATTCCGCCGGACCATAACTTCCGGCAGCATACAAGTGAAGCGGAAGCAGATTTTCGTTAAATGCATCCAGAATTGGCTGCACCCAAGCCCAGGATAACTCAACTTCACCCCAATGTGCAAAGAATGTGGGATCACCGTGGAGCGCATCGCGAATCAAGTTCTCGTACGCTTCTGCCAGATCTCCCTGATTTGGAGCAAGATCAATATGAACTGGCTTGAATTCACCTTTGTTCTCAGGATCACTCGCATTCAGCTGCAGCGTCATGCTTTGATCCGGACTCATCTCGATCACGAGCAGATTCGGCTTCGAACCATTGTTCTTGATCAGATGGCCTTGACCCGAAGGTTCTTTGAACTCAATCACAATTCGTGTTGATTTCTCCTTCATTCTTTTACCCGTACGGATGTAAAACGGAACACCGCGCCAGAAGAAATCATCAATTTGCAGCTTGGCAGCGATAAATGTGTCATTCATGGTGTTCTCGGCTACCCCAGGTTCCTCTGTATAAGCATGTACCGGTTTACCTTGGATGCTGCCTGCAGCATACTGTCCACGAATGATGCTTGCGCCAACGGTTTGCTTCTCCAATGGCTGAATGGACTCCATAATATGTTTTTTCTTCTGTCCCACATTTTCGGAAGTACTGTTATACGGGAGCTGAATAGCCATCATCATCAGCATCTGCAGCATATGATTCTGGAACATGTCACGCACAGCGCCAACATGATCATAATAGGATGCACGTTCTTCTACGCCCACAGTCTCATTGGCTGTAATCTGCACATTGGAGATGTAACGATTGTTCCACAGGGCCTTCATAATTGGGTTGCTTTGATGAAGTGTCTCCAGTTTCTGCACCATCGGTTTGCCCAAATAGTGGTCGATCCGATAAATCTCTTCCTCGGTGAACGATTCACTGAGCTTGCGGTTGAGATCACGAGCGGACTGCAGGTCATGACCAAACGGCTTCTCAATAACGAGACGTTTCCAACCTTGCGTGGAACCCAGCCCGCTTGCTTGAATATTTTCTGCGATCGGTTCGAAAAATTCAGGACCCACCGACAGATAGAACAAGCGATTGGACGGAATACCAAGCTCAGCCTCTCTTTGTTCAACCAAATGCAGTAACTTTATATAATCTTCCTTATGACTGATATTCAATACACTGTATCGAAAAGCTTTCACAAATGATTTGACCGAATCATGATCTCCCTGGCGTCTGGAAAACTCATGCAAGGATTTTTCCACTTGAGCCTGGAAAAATTCATCCGACCACTCTCTGCGGCCCATGCCGATTAGGGAGAAGGTTTCAGGAAGCTTTTGCTCAAGATATAAATTATATAGGGCAGGATATATTTTTCTTTTGGCTAAATCGCCAGTAGCTCCAAATAAAACGATTGTAGTTGGTTCCATCTTACCGTGCTCCTTCCAAGTAACTCTGGTTTCTTTACTGTAGTTACACTATAATACGTTTTATAGCTATACAAGTAATTAATATATTTCACAGGAGCTATAGACGATATCTATGACAACAAATTACGAACTATATAAAGTCTTTTACTGGGCCGCCAAAACAGGCAGTCTGACCCAAGCCGCCAAAGCCCTCTACATCACGCAGCCAAGTGTCAGTCATGCGATTAAACAGTTGGAAGACAGCTTTGGACTCACCTTGTTTTATCGGAACTCCAAGGGTGTATCGTTGACTCAGGAGGGTGCCAGCCTGTATTCCTATATTGAACAGTCTCAAATTTTGATTTCCCTTGCGGAAGAAAAAATGGCCGCGCTGAAAAATTTGGACAATGGAGAACTCCGGATCGGCGGCAGTGACTCCCTGTTCAAACACTACATGTTATCGTATATAGAGGAGTTTCATATTCAGTATCCTAATATCAAGCTGCATCTGAGCCATGGAACCACGCCAGAAGTCATTACGTTTCTGAAGGAAGGCAAGATCGATCTCGGGGTTGTCCGCATGCCCATTGTGGATCCACAATTGGAAGTGAGAGAGAGCATTCAGCTAAAAGATTGTTTTGTTGCTGGCGAACGATATGCTCAATTGAAAGGCAAAGTGCTCACCCTTGAAATGCTGCTCGAACATGAACTTATTCTGTTCTCCCGGAACAGCCGGGTGCGGATGGCTATAACCGAACTGTTTAACAGCTATAATTACACATTAAAACCAGAGATTGAGGTCGGCAGTGTTGACCTTCTGATCGAATTCGCCCGCCGCGGCCTGGGCATCTCGTATGTTACACGTGAATTCATCTCCAAAGAGCTGGAGGAAGGTTCTCTCTTCGAGATCCAGCTGGATGTTCCGCTCCCTCCTTCTCATGTAGGCATTATGACGAAACGAAACATGCCGATCTCTTCTGCGGCCAATCGTTTTATGGACTTGATTTTCAAAGGGTAAGTGGATAATCTAATCGATGGAATTATAAAAATGCATCATAAACAGCCCCAAGGTCCAATCAGGACCTTTGAGGCTGTTATTCTTTGTTCTTTATTCTTTTGAAGAAAGACAACCCAAATCTATCGTAATACGATGGACGGTATGCCGGCTTTAATGACTGACCAGATACGAAGCATCCAGAATCAATGCGACTTTACCGTTACCCAGAATGGTCGCACCAGAGAGATGATTCATTGCGCCGAGATACGCGCCCAGCGATTTGATCACTACTTCCTGGTTCCCGATGATCTCATCCACGGCGTAGGCCGCAATTTTGTCGACGGAACGAATAATGACGAGTGGAATCGTTTTGGAATGACGATCCGAACGTGGATACTGCAGCTTGTCGCACAACCGGTAAAAAGGTACAATCCGCCCATGATTAAGAATGGACTGCTGTCCCTGGATCATCTGAATATCCGACGGTTTAATACGTACAATCTCGGCCACGTTATACATTGGCAGAATCAGCACCCTTCCAGATACGTTCACCAGAAGACCCTTGATTATGGCCAGAGTAAGCGGTAAACGAATCGTAAACGTTGTGCCGACACCTACCTCCGTATCAATATCGATAATGCCATTCAGCCTTCCGATCTGGCTGCGCACAATGTCCATACCGACACCTCGGCCCGATACATCACTAACTGTCGAAGCTGTCGAAAACCCGGGCTCAAAGATCAGATGAACCGCTTCCTGGGCATTCAAACGCGCGGCCTGCTCTTCCGTTATTATGCCTTTTTTCAATGCAGAAGCTTTAATCTTTTCTCCATCAATGCCCTTACCATCATCCGAGAAACGAATAACAACATGGTTCTCTTCATGGTACGAAGTCAGCTTGATCCGTCCTTTGGCGGGTTTATGATGAGCTGCTCGAACTTCTGCACTCTCAATGCCATGATCCGCGCTGTTTCGAATCAGATGGATCAAGGGATCGCTGAGTTCTTCGATAATCATGCGGTCCAGCTCCGTTTCGCCGCCTTTGATCACGAGTTCAATATCTTTGCCAAGCTTCTGCGACAAATCCCGCACCAGCCTCGGAAATCTGTTCAGCAGCTGCTCAATAGGCAGCATCCGTGTTTTCATCACTCCGTCCTGCAGCTCCTTGATCACGCTGCCCATATGATCGGACACGCTGCCAATACGCTGCAGCACAGGAGATGCTTCCTTGCGGACGCCGGTACTGCTCAAATCCGCAAGTGAAGTTTGATCGATAAGCAGTTCACCAACGAGATTCATCAGATGGTCCAGACGTTCAACACTTACACGTACGGTCGGCTGGGATGACTTCATTTTTTCATCATGGGGCAGGGCGGGAGATTCGGGTTTTTCTACGGCAGCTCCCAATTCGGATTCTGCCCGTTGAGCAGTTACAGCGATCTCCTCCGCTGCCGGTATATACGGGCTGATGTCCATGCTTCGAATGTCCGAATCCCCGGATAACGCCATCTCCATCTGATGCTGATTCAGAGAAGAGGCTGTAATCATCACAAACTGGCTGTAATACGCCTCTTCTCGTTCTTCTTCCCCCTGTTCCTGAATCGAGGAGGCTATTACCCTTCCACAGGTATCTTCCACCCGTTTGCGCAGAATATGATATCTCGCCGCTTTCATCAAACAGTCTGAGCTTAATACAATTCGAATAGCGAAAATCTGTTGGCCCAATTCCAGTTCTTTGTTAATCTGTTCGAGTGCTGCAAGCTGCAGTGCGGGCGGTTTAAGCTGCCCAATGGAAACAGGCTGATGAATCAAATCTTGTATCTCTCTTACTACCGCACGAACATCGGAATATGCTTCTCCCTTCACATACTGGTCTCTAAGAGCTTTCATCGCATCCAACGAGCGGAACAGCGTATCAATCAATCGGGCATTTATTTCCGGTTTCTTGGACCGTACCCACTCCAGGGCATATTCAACCTCGTGTGTAAGATCACTTAATTCACGAAAATCCATCGTGGAGGCTGAGCCCTTAATGGTATGAGCTGCCCGAAATAAGGTCTGCACCAGTTCCACCGAAGGTGAAAGTTCAAGTGCAAGCAGTGACTGATCCATCCGTTCCAATTGATCGTTCAGTTCTTCAATAAATATGTCGCGATAGGCAGACAAATCCATCATTGGTGTATTCCCTCCTAACCGCCCAATATTTCATCCAGCTTCAAAATCCCAACCAGATTGTCTCCCTGTTGACCAATGCCGTGAAAAAACGATTCAATGTGACGTCCGTGACCACCAGCAGGCGGATGTATATCCGAATAAGTTGTAACTTTCCTGACTCGATCTACAATCAAACCAATATACTCTTCCTGATAGCGCACTACAATGATTCGGGTCGCCCGAGTGTCCCGTTCATCCGGCATACCCAGCAGGCTGCGCAGGCTCATCACACAAACGACCTTACCGCGCAGATTCATAACCCCTTTAATTTCAGGCCTGCTGAAAGGAATATCTGTAATGCTTTGCATTTTTATAATTTCATGAATTTCTTCGATACGAATGGCACAGGTCTCTGCCCCGACCGACAGTTCGATATATTGTTCTACCTGAAGTGAAGACATCGTTTCACCCTCAATTCGTTATAATTACTGGGTTTTGAAAGCCGCGGCAGATCGAGACAACTCTTCAGCAAGATGAGCCAGCGATTGGCAGGTTGCCGCCGTTTCTTCTGATGCCGCTGCCGACTCCTCACTGGATGCCGAGATGGATTCAACCGAACTCATGACCTCGGCCGCTTGAGCTGCCTCTTCCTCACACGCAGCTGCAATCTCATTCACTTTCTGCGAAGAATTGTTGACCATCTCAACGATCTGATCAAAGGCCTGCCCCGTTTTGGACGATTGCGCCACACTATCCGAAACCGCTTGTACGCTTTGTCGCGTATTTTCCTGCATCACTTTGATGATCGTTGTGATTTCTTTCGTCGCTTCACCGCTGCGCTCAGCGAGTTTGCGAACTTCGTCAGCTACAACCGCAAAACCTCTTCCCTGCTCTCCGGCACGCGCTGCCTCAATCGCTGCATTCAGTGCAAGCAGATTGGTCTGTTCAGCAATGTCGTCAATAACCTCAATGATGTCGCCAATTTTGCGGGAATCCTCTTCAAGCTTTGCCATTTTCGTATTCACAGCCTGCATGCCTTCAAGAGAGGTCTGGACAACATGACCTCCTTCTCGGGCAGTCTTCACGGTATCATTCGACAGCTCGGCGGCTTCCTCAGCACTTGCAGCTACAGAGTTAATGGCCAGAGACAATTCCTTGAACAGCTCCGAGATGTTGGAAGCCTCACTCGATTGACTTGTACTTGTGCTTGCAATTTCCTGAGTACTTGCTGAGATCTGTTCCGACGATGCTGCGACGCTCTGTGAATTCAACACAATGGTATTGATTAATTCTCGCAAATTATCCACCATGCGGTTCATTGCAAAGGCCAGTTGACCCACTTCGTCTTTGGAAGAAATATCAGATTTCAGCGTGAGATTTCCGTTAGAAACTTCGGAAGCCAGACTGAGCATAGCCATAAGAGGTCTGGAAATGGAGCGAGAAATTACGAATCCGATAATAATACTGAAAACAACGGACCCGATGACTAAAATCATGGTGACAGTGAATGCGTTGGAGTATGCTTCTTTAGACTTCGTGTTGTTCTGTTCCGCCAGTTTCACGTTCAAATCCACCAGACTCCCTAACGTTGCCAGCGCTTCATCACCAGGAGGTTTGAGTGTTGCTTTCAAAAAAGTCAAAAATGTTTGATCATTATTGCCTTGCGCCAGTTTCATACCTTCGTCAAACACCTGCATATAATTTGAATACTGCTTATCAAATTTGCTAAGAATTTCTGATTCTTCGGGGGTGGTAGCTAGAGGACGATAGCCTTGGATTTGATTGTCAATGGTATCTCTAAGGGAATTAATATTTTGAACAATTCGAGTCTGCTCTGCAGCATCCTTTTCATAGTTAAGATCACGTATATTAACCCGCATTCTCTGGTAATTCGACTGCGCTGCGCCTAGTTCTCTTACTGACATCAAATTGTTGTTGTACATTTCCTTACTCCGTTCATTGGTACTTCTAAGAGTAGTGATAGAGTACACTCCAAGAATCGCAAGAATCATAGATACAACCATGAAAGCCGAGATAATCTTTGTTGCTGTTTTCAAGTTGCCAAACCACTTCATTTGATCTCCCCCTAAGTTCTTTGTCCAGTTATGTAAAAAAAGTGTGCTAATCCATTCTATGGATCACTCTCTAGACAACATACGATGTATTTCGACATAAATATTATAAAACTGAATAGAGAATTTTTATTTTTGTAAAATTTCATTTTTATGTATTTTAATTATAATTATATAGACTCTTGTTTAAAATGTTAAATACACTAATAGTTCAAAAATGCATGATAAAAATTTCATTTTCGCGAAATACATTTCCTTATTATTACGATCCTTTCTTACATTGATTATCCGGGCGTAACATATGCTTTTTTTGAAGTAGACCTATATTGTTGTCCATAGTTCTTCCGACTAACGTCCATTACAATTAGGCTAATATTTTTTCATCTATCCCCCTTACCCTCCCATCATCAGTCAGTCAGTCTCAGCAAAGAACTGAAGAGAATCGAATCGATTGTTGTGTCTGCTATTCTTAATAAAAAAATTGCAAGCGTTTTTTTTCAATCGCAGTTTCTCAGAAAACCTTAAGAGTTGGCTTGTTGGTAATTATCTAACTGTTTGAGCTCTTGTCCTCCAACAACAATGAGCCAAAAGCTAATTGTTGTTGGAGGACTTACGTCCATGCTTTCGTCATACTAATGCGTACCAACTCTTTTAACGGTGCACCAACGATTTGAAACAATTGTCAGGACAATCTTGTCCGTATGCTTATATTTCTGAACCTCTCCGTGATTGTTCTACAATCCAGGAACCGATACGTAAGGCATTTGCAACTGTAGTGATCATCGGGTTAACACCGAGACCTGTTGGAAAAACGCTCGTGTCTGCAATAAATATATTTTTTATATCGTGCATTCTACCATATCGATCCGTGACGGAAGTAAGTGGATCATCCCCCATTCGACATGTACCCATTTGGTGGTCTCCAAAAAGATCAACGAGTGCCTCATTAAGACGAAGATTTTCATCAAGGGGAAATCCATACTCTTGATGATACACATCAAATGCTGTCTTCATCCTTTTCTTCATGAGGCTGAACAAACAGCCGACTCTCTTAGAGAGTCGGCTGTTTTCTCTTTATGGATCAGATGTAGTGGCATGAAAGAGCTGCGCTAACAGCTGACTCATCCCCTCAATGTAAGTCGTTTTTTTGCTAATACTATCGTTTTAGTGTGATGCATACATACCTTTTGCACTTAAAATGAGTCGGATGTATTACACCAGAGGATGGCCAATATACCATACGAATTACAGAAGATGCTCCTTTAGAATGAAGGAACGGCCTATTAATTTGCACCCTTAACTTTATTAACATATGCTCTGAAATTCTTATATGCATTTTCTATATCAACTGCACGAATATCCTGGTTATCTGAGTCGCTTATATCTGGAATTGGCAATGTCCCATATTCTTCAATCTCTTTCGAAATCGGTTCAAGCTTAGAAAAATATTCAAAAGAAATGATGCGAGCCTGAGTAAACGGTTCTTGCCCTCGATACATTGCTGCCATCTCAGCTAATAACTCGGTCAAGGAATGAGGTTGAGTTTCAGGAAATTCGACCTCTGCAACCTTACCAGCACCATCTGGTTTAATTGGACCATGTGGAGCAACATACCATTCATCTGCCGCTTCTAACCGACGTTCATATGAAAGAGTCTCGGGGAGGTCCCCTATTGAATTATAGTCCACAGAATCATTTGATTCTTCAGAAAGAGATTGAGGCTCCTTTGTTTCAACCGATGTATCTTTTGTTGTTGTTACATACCCAATAGTACCCGCTCCAACAATCAGAACTAGAATAATAATAACAATCCACTTTTTATTCATTTTGTTCTCCCCCATATGACGTAATGGTTTCTCTGTATTTCCGCCCTCAACTTGGCCGCATTGCCCTACGTATCACAGATCTCATTAGATACAGGGCATGGATAGCTAAAATGATCACAATCAAGTGATACTGTTACTCTTTATTGTACGCTAATCCAGGTTTTTTTTACAGTTTTCCCTGTTTATATTCTAAAATATTTGATTGATGTTGCCGAAAAACCACAGGTTTCTTCAGCTAGGCATACTGTTGGACATTCCGCAAAACACAAGGTCAAATCACTTGACTTAAACAATAATAAACTCAGTAAGAGCTAAAATATAGCTCTTACTGAGTGATCAATGTTAGATACTAAGCGGATACTAATTACCAAGTACCGTATAATCCAATCGTTGTCGGTGTAGATCCACCACTAATGCCAATATCGATGAAACCAATGTTAGAAGGTGCGTAGATCAAATTACCATTCGGATCTTTGTATGCATTAAATTGAAGGTACTGGTCATTAATTTCACCATTCTGCGCTCCGTAAGATTTCTTAGCAAAGATTGAAGAACCCGAAGGTATGTTAGTCCAGAAATTACCTGCTTGATTGAGAGCTCGGAGAGACCGTCTTGTCTTGTATTCTACTGCCGGGGAACTCCCCTGACCCGGAATATACAACGAAGCATTGTTATGATATGCGTACTGGTCAATTGGCGACTCTGCGCTCTCAGAAATCCCCAACATACCGAGGTTAAAGATGCCGTATACTATACTTCCACTAGAGTTACGAAACATGATGGGAGTATCTCCTCCCTCTGTGTAACCCGTCACACAAAATACCTCTCGATTATAAATTGTACCAACACGGGTGCCTTTATTATTCTGTTGTGTATAAACAGGTACTGCAACCCCTGATTTATTTACTGCAATGTAATGTAGCGCCATTGACTTTCACTCCTTATATAAATAGGTTGATAGATTTTTAGAAGATATTGTTTGCTCAGATATTTAACTTCATAGATGTATCTGGCATCAATGGAGTTAAAAGCAAACTTAATATCTTATACTTATTATATAATATAGCGTATCGTTACGCAATATTTTTTTTCTAAAAAAACATTATCATTATCTAATAATCTCAAATTACATGTTGTATCTTAGTTTGTTTTAAAACACAATGCAATAAGGTATCAATACGATAAGTAAATCATCATCTAAGATTGTATTGGTAAGTTAAAAGTATTCAAAGTTCACCTTCAATTACATATCTTTGCATCAATTTGTAATTCTTTTATTTTCTAGTTCTATACAACACCACTTGTTCTTGACCTATCGAATTCAAGAGTGCCTTAATATAAGTCAATTCAAAAAATAAGTTAATTTTATATAGCGTAACGTTACGCTATATGATATTATATAAATCAGAGAGAGATACTCTTTCTTCAAGAATTGTGAGAGACGTCTCCTTTTCTTAAAAAAACTATTTGATGAGAGGATTGATTTTTATGGCTAAAGTTTACGGCATTTTTGAACGCCATGGTGGAGTAGGTATTCATATTGATGGTCTACAGTACCCGGCCAAGGATTACAGCAGTTTTAGAACACAGATTACTTTTCTTGGGGTTATCCGGTCAGTTCGAAACTTTTCTTATTATTCATCTGGAAAGGATGCCTATTTTTTGGATGACAATAGCACTTCTTGGCTCAATGATGACGGGAACCCAGTCACTATTGAAGCATGGGGAACTATTAATGGTACTGAATACTACATTGGGTCTGGTATGGTAAATTAAAATATCCAATGGGTATATACTACTTCCAAAATAGCTTAATAAAGATTTATAAACAGGGGAACATAGACAGTGAAAACTGTTATGTTCCCCTTCTTTGCCATATAAAGCTGTCTACATATTTGATACTAATATATAAAAAGGGCCAAAGCATTAGGACTAAACCTCAGAAAAGACCGAGTTTTAATCTAATAACAACATTTGTAAAATTGTTTTGTAAGGCGGCTCTACCAATGGAGAAATGACGTTCAAAGCTAGAAGAGCTAGCTTTTGATCGAGCTTCTGCTCAAGAGAAAACCTCACTAAGCGGCTAGTTTTTCTCTTTCAGACAACTTCCATGAATATGATTAGATTGAGTTTACCACCTGAATAATTGATGATAAGTCCAAAAGTTTGGAACAACATTGTAAATTGGTTTTAGTAAATAATGTGATATAATTTAAAGAATAGAAATAAGAAATAATTTTTGAAAGAAGGAGAGAAAAACATTAAATAAGAGCCTGATTATATTAGATACCGCTCGTTCCCTGCTTTTTTGTTAGTGTGTGTTTTTATGTGTGTTTTTATCTAACACAAACACAGTTAATGAGTAGCACTTAAAGTATAATTCGAATAGGTGTATATTTTTGAGATGACACTAAATTTGACCATATGCGTGGAATAACCTATTTATTGACTTTCATTCTTCGGATCGTTTGAAGAACCAGTTCTCCCCCACTTCAGGGGTTTAATTTTCAGACCGTGCCAACCAGAAGATTCCCTTGGACAATTCTGAATCTTCTGAAGTAAATCGCAATCGTATATAGCAGACATGGCAGCAGCAGGTGGTTACCTTTTTATTTCTTCAGGACTATACTATTATCTGCAATATTCAAGTATGTAATAGGAATGAATTATCGGAGGGCTAAAATGGAATTAAAATATAATTTAGATTTTAATGATTTGGCTGATATGCAAGAAAATGTTGTCCGAGAATCGAAGCAACATCAAAAAATGAAATGGATCATCACCATTCTTTTTGCTTTTCTTCTGTTTGTTACTGTCCTAGATGCTTCTTTTACTCTTGTAAGTTTAGGTATCATAATATTATTTGTTGTGATTTCTCCTATTGTGTATACTAAACTAACCATTTTTTCGTTGAAAAGAAACTTGAAGAATCAAAATCTAAATTCGATACTCGGAAATATTGTAATGCATCTTAATGAAGAGGGCATTTCTCAAAGAACCGGAAAAAACATCTCCTCTTTTAAATGGGATGATTTCACTATTCTAAGAGAAGATACAGAGCATTATTTTTTATATATGACCGACATACAAGGGATTACCATTCCTAAAAGGGCAATATCTACTGAAGAAATGAGAAAGCAATTTCAATACTATTACGATACATTCCTTTTACCCAAAATACAAAATAAGTAAAGGCATCAAGAAAAGAAGTGGACACCCTTATCAGGATGTAGCCACTTCTTTTCTTTCTTTAGTTTACTTCAAAAAACTAGTTATGCTCCTCCATCATCATCTCCAGAGAATAGGAATGATAAGAACGCAATGATCGCTGAGGCTGTCCCGTAAACTAATCCACCTGTACCAATAGCAGGTGCAAAAATGATTGCTGCAGCGAAAGCAGCTACAAATGCACCAACACCTAAGACATCCTTTAGTACCTCGTAATTTGGCTCCGTTTCGGTTGGAACATGTTTAAAGGTATAAGTGACTGTCACTTCAAGTTTTGTTTTTGTGCCGTCAGTGAGCGGAATCTCACTCTTATACACTTTAATTTCCATAATCAGTTTATTACCTTGGGGCGTTACTTTAATTCCAATAATACCATTCTCTACTGACAACGACACATTGTTGAAAAAGTCTTTGAACTCTTTCACTTCATCGACAGATAATTTTGTTGTCGTATCCCCTAAAATAGTTTCAGCGGAAACTCCTAATTTACCATTCACGATATTAATTTTGTGCATATCGTTCCCTGTAAACTCGTACTCTGTCTGGGTTGTGACATCAATATCTAACATAATTGATGAGAAAATTCTTTGTGTTGTATTAAATGTAAAATTGGTAGCGTACAAGGCAGGGGTATCTTTTAAAAGGGGGAATGATGTAATCATATTTACCCATGCAGTGAAAACAGCTTCTCTATTCAAATCAGTTGGCGGTGCTACAGAAGAAACACCAGTATCTCTGCCAGAGTATCCTAGCTTATCAATAGCAAGTTTCCCAGCGCCTGAGCCTATTGATGTCTCAAAGAATTGATCGAATGACCAGTTATCCGGCATTGGAAAACCTAAGTTGCCACTAAATCCAGTGGACATATCAGATACAAAACTGTAATCAGTTTTGGCTTTAAGATCGTATGCTGTTCTAATGCAAGTATTTCGTGCACCATAAATACCCACTTTATACCGTGGCAATTTACTCAAATCAGCGAGTGAGTCAAACACCTCTCTAATTTCACGGAAATACGGAATCAGCTTTTCTGTTACCTCATAATCATATGCATCATAATCAACAGCAAAGTAAATGGCAGTACCTGAAGGGAATCCCAAGTTTCTTGCTGCCAAATGAGCTTTGTGTGCGTCAACCTTACCTTGGCCTGTAACAAAATGCGTAGCTCGGTGACCTCCGTCTTGATAGATAGGGAAAACTCGCATTCCCCCGTTGAAGATTATTTGTAGTTCTTCTGGAGTCATTGCTTTAGATCGTACTCCACCATTGCCAGTAGATACATTACCAGTTAAGTAACGTCCTATCACTTTATAACCATTACTCACTAATGTATTTACATGTGCACTTGTCAGGATAGTCGAAGCATCGCATGCTGTAGCACTTCTACTGGTGTCACCATTGCTAGTCATTAACTGTTTAATTGTTGACATATTGGCTACACCAGTCACTGGCAGCATCATAAAGCTTTGAAACTTCTTAACGGCATTGGCTACCGCCCAGTCATAGACTCCATCAAATTCGCCTGTATCATACTGAGATCCATTACAAACCAAGGCATACTGCAAGATACGCACAAACCCTCGTGGACTATTGCTTTCACTCAATGTGGGACACAAGTTAATGGTGCTCGGACCAAAATTACCATTTGCCACACCTACAGCGAGCCCTTCTTCTGCTTGCAAGGCATAAATTAGCGCTTTGTTGGTCTCTCTAGAATAGACACCATCTGTGGGCATTAAACCAAAATATCGATTATAGTCACGATTCAAATTTTGCTGAGCTTGACGAATAGAAGATCTACCTCCCCGAAGAGGAGCCAATTTATAAGAACTCATGTTAAGGAGAGCTTTCATTAGAGCTGCCGTAACTACGCCATCCTGGACTGCTAGACCTACATCGCTTTGAAGTTCCTTTACAACTTTCTCTGTGCCATCAAAAAAGCCTCCTGTGAAACCACCTGGGTTATAACCTTTGCAGAACAAAGCTCCCTGCAGAATAAAATTGAAGTTATTAGCCGGTGCACCTGTAGTTTGTTTGCGCAAAGGTTTAAACAGGCTTTCCGTTTTAGGTCCAAAGCTATCTGAAGTTTCAGTTCCTGGGATTCCAAGTTCTAACTGCAAAGCTCGGATCAAGGAGTAAATTGTATTCCATCCTGTTAATCCATCTGCATCAACTGGTTTGTATCCCACTCGGTTACCATACGTACTATTGAGCCAAATTTGTGTCTGTAGTACTCTTGCATCCATTCAAATGACCTTCTTTCGCTTTAATTTTTTATTCTGCTGAATTCCTGATTTATTAGGTGAATTAGTAAGGGCGAAAGTAATTTCACCCCTTACTCGCATCGATATTTTCAAGTTGAATAAAGTTGAATTTTTTGCTTGTCTCAGTTAGTTTGATATTTGTGGTATAAATATCGGGGATTTAAACCCAAACAAGTAAATCCCCTTTACTTGTTTAATTTAATATATTTATGACCTGAATTTATTATATTATATCGCGTAGCGTTACGCAATACTTTTATATTTATTTTAGTCCACCCGCCCTATATATCAATTAAATTCTAGCGTGCAAGTTCAATACGAGCATTAATGTTCACTGGCCTCACTCTCACGTATGGTAAAATAGAGGGGCGAAGGCTGTTCGCATTATTCTTCGCCCGGGCTCGGTTGCTCTCCTAAAGCAAACGAGCCTTTTAATATTTTTCATTACCTGCGTCGCAAATTTTTGAGCATAGCCGGTTCTTTACTACCCTTGCTAAGCAAGGTTTGGATATGCTCTCATGCGACGATCACGGCTACGGTGAACGGATGTGTTCCTTGGCAAAAGAAAGTAGCAAGAGACACGCAAGAAAGAACTCGTGCGCAGATAACCAGGGTTTTAGCACGATGACGGAGCGCCAGCGTAGTCATGGTGCCTGCTCTTGCATGGCTACTTGATGGGAGCGCAGCGGACATGATGCCGCCATGCATTCCCCACTCTCTTCGGCTGCTCACTCTCGTATAAATTGGCAGAAGAAGATTTCAGGTTTTTTAATTTCATGCTGAAGAAGACAAAATTGGGCCTTATCTATGTATTTTCATCATAAGCTGTTCATTCTGAAATATAACCGTTTAGCAAACCGATCCCTTAAATCCCCCATTGATTGTAATCAATCAGCCTGGGTTAAACCAGGCAGTATGAAAAAGACGCTCTCCGTCAATCCAGGAGCGCCTATCTCTTTCTCTATGTTTGATGCCATACAATTTCACCAACTAGCTAGATCGTCCCTGAGACACGCCAACCAGCTGGGCTGAGCCCGTTGCCGCCTCGTACCATTCCATGATCTTGTGTAGCCGAGCGAGTGTATCTCTGCTACGAGGAGAGTACCAATGAAACTGCCCTCTCCACTGGGTAGTTTCATTGTAAATTTCCATATATAGGAAACATATCGAAAAATTCGTTCGTTGTATTTATTATTCTGTGCACCAGTGATAGAAAGTTTGAAATAGGCTGACTCTGACTTTCAACACCCAAATATGACTGTATGAGTGCTTAAGTTCCCATGGAGATGCAATAACCGTGTTTCACTTGGTTTCTCCCACTTTACTTATGGTACAATATGTATAAAAAAGTAAAAGGCTGAACAGACAGGAACCATCTGTTCAACCTCTCATCAAATGCAATCTTTGCTTAGGCGAAATAGTCTTGTACGCCTCTCAAAACACCAGCACTAAAATCCAGTTTAGACTCATAGGAGGAAATAAATTCATCATCGCTAGCATTAGACATAAAACCAAATTCTATCAAGGTTGCTGGCATTTTGGTATCGCGTAAGACTTGGAAATTGTCCTCCCGGACACCGGTTGCCCCCCACGTATTTAGCCCTGTATATTCAACCATACGTGGAACTAAACTTGCTGCCAAATGTTTATCACTTGACTTATACCAGTGTGCGGAAAGCCCATTTGCAGAAGTGTTAGTACTTCCATTGTGATGAAGGGAAAGAAAGATATCCGCTTTCCAATCATTAGCTGCTTTGGCACGTGCCCCGAGACAAACTGGAACGTCTTTAGTACGACTCATTTTTACGGTAGCACCAGCTCTCTCTAAATATGATTTAAGTGCCTCACCGATTACAAGCACCGAGTCTTTTTCATTCCCAGATAATTTACCGCTTGTGCCCACAGCATAGCCGCTGCCACAAAGACTGTTACCTGCGGATTGTGAACCACCATGACCTGGATCAATAAAAACCTTTTTGCCTTTTAAACTCATTTTAAAACATCTCCTCTTCATTTATAGTGGTTAGCGCCAACTAATATAGAAGGTGGAGTTCAGGCCTCATTGCACAACCTCTGTTGAAAATCTTTTCTCTTTTGTGGAAAATACAATCCAATCAGATAGGAGTGTCATTATAATGAGAAAGAAAACGCTATTGTTCCTGTTAGTTTTGTTTATCCTTCTACTCACTGCGTGCAACAGCAATTCTAAAGTGTATAGTTTAGCGGATATTACCCAACTATTCGAAAAAGCAGATCTTCACCTCAAACCTCAAGCAGAGGATAGCTATCCAGCCATCAAGAACGTAAAACCAAGTGCTTATGAATTGTTGGATGATATCCTATATATTTATGTTTTTGAATCTGAAGATGAACGTGTAGAAGCTTCAAAAGGATTAAATGTGCAGGAGATATTTAATACCCCTTCTGATATTAATCCCCCTCTTTCTTACATACATCATACGAACAACGTATTGATTATTTATATTACCTCAAATCCACTTGATCAGAACTTCAAGGAACAAATCGATGATATTTTAACTACGGAACAGGTTCAAAAATAAAATGGAATTTAAAAGGCCTGAAACGAAAAAAGACCAGTTCATCGCAACTGGTCTTTTCATTGACAACGGCTATACGAATCGTTAGATACTGATTCTACAAATTGATTAAAATCTGGTATCGAACTCATATCATAGTGAAATACAGCTCGAATGATTTTTTCATTTAGATACTGCTGTAAATCATGCTGTTCATTAATATATACCTTTCGACAGGCTTTTTTAATGCTCGGTTCGAATTGTTTAATAATTATGCCCATAGCTTCTTTGTCACCTGACTTTGCATGTTGTACAAGATGATACAAATTTTTATCTGTCATCATTTAGGTTAACACCTTCCCTTTTTATGAAAAGTGCGTTCGCATTTTTCGCAGTGCATTAAGGCGAGACTTGGTTATTGCTTGCTGTGATACTCCGAAAACATGTGCAATTTCGCTGTCCAGTAAACCTACTGCATACACGAGTGTGATTACTTCTTTTTGTCGATCTGACAGACTACTGAATGCCTTGAACAGCACATTGTGCTCAATCGACTCACAAAACTGGTTTGGTGTCAGAATAAATGGCATAGTCTCTGGTTGTTGTTGTTGTAGCGATACGAATTCTCCTAGAGACATATCACCTTCATCTCCTGCCGGCACGTCAAAAATAAGTTGGTTCCGATGCAGATGTTTTCCTTGTGATCGATGATAGTCGATACTTGCATACAAAATAAGGGAACTTAAGTATTTCACAAATCGAATGTTGAAAAAATGTTCACGAAACAAATTAGATAGAAAAAGATAGTTGCTCTCTATTGGAGCATTTACATGAGCCATAAATGCAGAAACATGAAGAGGGTTTTCGAAAAACCGTATTAAAACTTGGTTTGTTTTAAAATGAATATTCTTTTCACAATGTGCAAGAAAGGCTGCATGTTCACTATTATTTATTTCAGTATTTGTGAAGATTTTGTTTACAGTAGAATCTTCCTTAGACGAAGAAGCAGCCATTTGGAATCCTTCTTCATAGGCTAATTTATTTTGAATTGCTTTAATACATTGGTTTTGCAATCCTTATCACCCATTCCTATTATTTTTGTAAGCCCAAACACAACTACAAAATCCTTTAGAGTTCTAATAAGGGTTGTAACAACACATCTCACATGAACTGATCACTGTAAAGCTCTAAGCACACAATATCATATTGCGTAACGTTACGCAATATGATATTGTGTGCTTAGAGAACATTAAGGAGGTTTTTTTATGGATGATCAACGTTGTCGAGAAAAGTTGATGAAATGTATACAGTCTGTTCACTACGCAATTATGTCGTATGCAAATTGCTTATGTGAAGGAAGAACTGAACCGGATAAGGAAATTTTCTTCAAGTTTGGCGAGGAGTTATCCTTACAATTAAAGGAACTCTGCGGACTTTACAAAGAGCTTTATGGATTGGATCCCCTGGAGGGCCATCATCCTATTCCAACAAAATGTCAGTGTGGCCTTAGCAATTTCATAAACTCAAATAAATAGTAGTAATATTTCTCCTAAAAGAAAACGTCTGCTAAAACGAAGAATGGTGCTCCTGGATTCAAGAGCACCTAGAAGCGTTCATGAATTTACATACATTCTGTGAACTTCCCCTAAAGATTTTAACCTAGAGAGGAAGTTTTTCTATTCGTAGTCGTCTTCTCTGTATAAACTCCATGAAATTTAATGGGGATTATATGCAATATGTGCTTTAGTCTCCAGAACTGTTTTCAAATAATTCTGAATAGGTAATTTAACAATTTCTTTTTCCACTTGTTCACCGCCTGCTGAGAGATTTTTAACTGTTGAGAAATTTCGGCTTCTTTATAACCTTCTATATATATTTTGCGTAATAACAAGTTTTCTTCATTAGGGAGCTTGTTTATAAGCTCCTCTACAAAAATCTTATTATCTTGAGTACTTGTAAAATCCTCTCTAATCTCATTATCTTCAATGGGTACTTCTGTACCTTTGATTTTGTTTGATCTGTACTGTACCCTCCATCCAATTGGAAACACTTTTCTTCTATAGCGTTCGTATGTTACTTGCTGGCTATTTATCATTTACAAAACGCTCCTTTTTGTCATTCTAGACTGTTTCTTATTTGTAACTTTTCATTGTATGATCGTATAATCTCAGTAGCGTTACGTTACGCAATATTACAATTTGAAAATAATGTGACTTCCTATTTATTATGGGAGTCGAATGTTTTCTATTCACCTTCTCTTGTAAACAGGTCCATCACTTATAAATGGATTGATGATAAAACATCAATCCATTTTATTGTATCTTAAGCCACTCGAGTGTAAAAAACGCACACAACAAAAAACTACCCGCTATGCGGATGGTCGCTCAAGTCTAGCATATCAAGATCAACCATAATCTTATTGATTTCTTGACGATCTTCAATTTTCACCCTCAGTACTGCCCTATGCATCCTTTTCTCTGCTACCGGAGGTATTGAGCGCTGAACATACATCAAGAGAGATCACGATTAAGACATTTCTTATTAGTGTTAATCGATTAGTTATGAAAAAAACACCGAGCAAATTATTCTGCTCGGTGTTTGAGTAGATTCTCCCTACTATAAGCCAGCCGATCAAAAACCAACCGATGACGTTGATCACATACCACATCAACATTTGAATCTCCGCGTTGCTCCTTCAGCCACTCAATAAATGCTTCTAACTCCCCAGATTCACAGGAAATATTGTAGAACAAGCACTTATCTATCAGTTGGCTCCCAGAAATTGAATATTAGAGAGAAGCCCAATGCCGAGTTATTCGGTAACTAGGCCTCTCTATTATTATTAAACTCAACTGAAGCTTATAGGTGTGTTTAATTTAACCTGTGATTTGTTGTATATTTTTACTAGACACCTTATCGGCAAGTCTAATTAGAACCTTCATGTCAACAGCATTAATGATTTCGTTTTGTAGACTAGCATAGTCACTTTTCAACTTCTTATTCTGATCATTGGCCTCTTCAAGACGTTCGGCCAATTCGATAGTCATCTGTCTTAACGTGGTTATATTGTTACCCAGTTGATCCATAACCTCATTAAAGGTAATTATAAAATCGTGATTCAATTGAGTTGGTGCTTCAATGGCTACCTTCTCTTTTCCTTTTGAAACTTTCCTTTTGGATGTAACTGCATGATCCGTATGCGTGTTATGAATCGATACGATATTGCCTTCACTTTTATTTTGGCTTCGGGTTCTTTTTGCTTCCTCAATATCTTTTTCGTACTGTTTACGCAAGGAACTATTCCAACGGAATCCACACGCTGCTTTTGATCTATTTAACTTTTCGACCGCAGTCGTTATCATTTTGTCTACATGCGTACTTTATGTATAGCTAAACAATAGTCTAGCTTTTCTCTTTCTCTGTTAGGTAGAAGAACAAGGGAAAATAGTGAAATTCTCTTAATATCATCAGTACATACATAAACTCTCAATGTGTTTGGAGAAGAAGCAAACACTTGTAAGGAATTTGCTTCTTTTCTGTTTTACAAAATGATTTTTATCATTAATTCGAGTAAGTTAAGGTCGCTTTAACCGTTACTGTGGACAATTTATCAGAAAAAAGCCAATCATATGAAGCCTTTACGAAGTATTTTTTACCACTGGCTAGATAAACATCTTTAGATTCCTTTTTGTTTTTTGTATCTACAAAAAAATAAGCGACCTCTGCTATTTCATTAGTTCCAATTAACTCAAATACTTGGCAATCACCCTCAACCTGTTTCCCACTAGGTGCGCTTGCTGTACAAGTAAACTTAGCGTTTTTATTTCCCCCGTTAATTACAGCTCCGTCTTTACCAGCAACAGTGCTATTTCCATAGACTGTGGCAGTTGATGTATGGGTTGCTGCGTAAACATTTGAAACTGAGCCTAGTAACATAACAGTGGCTAATATGGATACTGATAATCTTTTAAACATGTCCGTCCCTCCTGAAATCTTGAAATTACACTACGATAAAATTAATGGGAATATATTCCTTTTTTTAATGTATCAAAAAATATAATATAAGTCAAGTATAGATAATATTGGAATAAAATGAAGGTGATTAAAGTTTTATTAAATTGGCATAGTACGAGGAATAGCGTGTACTGCATTTATCGAGTTTGTCTCGTAGGGACACCCATCCGTCCTGGCATTGTAAATTTGCGTTCACGGCCATGGCCTTTTCAGAATGGAAAGCGCGAGATTGGGTACGTAATTGCTTATAGGATGGCCATGTCTATATCTGCTGGAGCTGGAACAGCAGCTAAATCAAATTTGCGTGCTATCTCCAACCCATACACTAATCTAACAGTACAAGGAACAAGGAAATTTTAAGTTCAACAACGGTATCTACTGAACCGTGTAATACAAAATGTCAGATCATGAAAATTTTCGATAAGTCCACCCCTCAACCGTATGCAGACGAGCTAGACACGATGGTTTCGAGTCGTGGAAAAAGCAAAGGATGTGTCGCCACGTTCATTGAACGCAAAACGCGTTTAAATACCGCCATACTCATGCCTGATCGAACGGTCTTGTCCATGGAAATCGCCCTCGGTGTAGCCATCTCACAGTATTCAAAGGGGACATTTCTAACCGCTACGGCAGACCGTGGCAAAGAGTTTGCTATGCCCATGTGGAAGCGACTCATCACTTGAATGTTTATTTTGCCGATCCATATTCTTCTTGGCAACGGGGTTCCAATGAGAATGCAAACGGTCTACTTCGAGAGTTTTTTCCGAAAGGTAAGGATCTTGCTGAAGTGCATGATGAAGACCTTGCCCGCTCACTCGATTTAATCAATAACAGACCCCGTAAATGTTTGGGTTGGAGAACCGCTCACGAATCCTTTTTCAGAGGAACTGTCGCACTTGGCTTGACAATCCGTCATTGCAACCGTTCTGGGTTGTTAAAACATCATTTTTCCGATTATTTTTTGATTTTTGATACGTTACCTAATTCTTGTTGTTCCTATTCTCCTATTATTTTGAAAAAAATTTCCTTCTTCAAACTAAACTGAGCTGCTATTTCACAGATATAGTTGAGATCTCCATATGTACTGCACTTGATTTCGTGTGGAAAAAATAAAAATAAAAAAATTGGAAATTCTCACAACAAATATAGGAATGGTTTCGTCTATATAGAAGAAACTATACTGCTTGAGATCTTTGTCAGAGATCAAAGCAAATACGGAGATAGGGGTTGGTTTTTAATGAAAAAGGCAATAGCAGCATTAATCTTCTTAGGGGTAGTTGCTGGATGTGGCAGTCCGTCTTCAGATGCTCCTACAACAACCACAACTAACAGTGAAACAGGGAAAACTGCCAGCACAGCAGCAGCACCTGAAACAAAGCAGTTCCAGTTGAAGTATAAAACGTCTTTAACTGCTGCACCACTAACCAAAATTACTCCGGTAGTGCAATCTAAGCAATTAACGAGCCAAACCGTTGATGACGCCCATGTTCTAACTTATAAAAAGAGTGATGAAGTTGACAAAATCTATGCTGCTCTTCAACTCAAAGAAGGAACCTATGACATAGGACAAATCGGGTATGAAGAAGGAAACAATGATTATTCCACAGCTACAGTTGATGTTCTGGGCGAATCTTATCTAAAGGTGGTCGGCTCAATTGGTGCTAATGCTCCTATCTCAAATTATGTGTTGATGAAATCCTCTCCGCCTAAGGTGCTGCATATAGAAGCACATACTGTAGACGCTGATGTTGACCAAGACGGAATCAAAGAGATCGTTGCCACTGTGGGTACAGCAGCGGAAACATCCATCTACAAAATGGAGAAAGATACCCTGGTAAGCGTGAATCTTAATGAAGTCATGAATGCGGATGTAGTGACGTATGACCAGGAATCCAACACATTTAAAGCAGAAGTCACCAAAGGCGAAATGTCACAATGGAAGATCGAAGATACTCTCCTAGTACCTCTACCCTAAGAAGCCCATGGGCTTTTTTTACAATCAAATATTGCGTTACGTTACGCTATATGATACTATATGATACTATATTAACAGAAAGAGAGTTTGGAATAGGTAGGCTTGGGACGCCTCTTTATTCTGAATGTCCCACCTCTTTCATACTAAAATGAAATGAGAGATTTTTCATGGCTAACACTGCTACTGTTAATCTAATTACTGGAGATGTATACGGTTTGTATATTAACGGAAAATATATTGTTGGTGATACGTTTTCTCGTGTAGATGCGGTTAAAACACGTTTGAATTATATTTTTGCTGATCCTAACCGGGATCTTGACTTTATCACTCCATCATATGAGAACGGTCAATATGTCATTAGCTGTCCTCGTGTACGTCGTAATGTAGGTCAAGTAACTTACCTATATGACTCAGCGGGTAATAAACAACATCCCTCAAAACTCTATGAGCCGACCCATTGGAGTAACACAGGATCAAGTACAACACAAACGGCAATTATGACGATATCAGGCCCTATGCCGTGGCACAATGCCCTGGTGACCGCGAACCAAATTCGCGCAGCTGTTAATCCGAATTTCGCCAGCGCAGCCGGTCACAATCCACTTAGAGCGCTTGTTGCTCCAACAAATACAGGTGCTTCCGTGCAGAGCGTTATTTCTTCCAGTGCCCGTTGTGACTTTTACGGCCATCCGTGCCAGGGCACTCAAGCCGGTACAACTTCATCATCCTGCTCGGGCTACAGTGACCTAAGCGCTTATCAGAATATATCAAACGTTACTGTAGGCAATGGAGAAGTCCTTCACCCAGTCGACCTCACTTGTGCGATGACATCAACTAATAGCTGGAGCAGCACATACCGTAATAAGTATATTAAAGTTACAAATAGATCCAATAACCAATCTATCGTTGTTAGGGTGACTGATACTGCACCTGCCAATCGTGGTGTAGAATTGACGTACCGTGCATGGGTAAGTATTGGTAAACCGTCCGGAGCTAATAGTGTAAAAATTGAACTTATGGGCAGCTAATATCTTCTAAATAGGCAGGACTCTTTGTTAATTGAATCCTGCCTATTTAAATATCCTCGTATTCCTAATTATTTTGTAGAAAGTGTTCTTCGTGCTTCTCTTTTTGTGTTTTCAGCAATCCCTTCATCCTGAGCTTGTTTGATATCAATTCTGCAAGGAACAAATAGATATTTATAGTCTGCATTGTACGTTATACAACATACTAGCGATAAGTAATATAAAATATATTTTATGAATTTAAAAAACATATAATTCAACTTATTTACAAAAAACTTCAAATAACGTCAATATTGTAACCGAAAAAATCGGAACATTTCACTCATTTCAAACGTAAAAATTATACTTCTATGGAATTAACATCCTATAACACGAACAAAGTAAAGAAGTGGTATTTAATTATTAAAGGGGGTCCCTTCTATTATGTTAGTTTTAAAAGAACAACTGCTTAATGTATCGTCCTCAGATGTAAAGCAACATATTAAGGGAATCATCGAGGCAGGTCCAACCTCTCAATTCAATTGTCAGGTAATAACAGAATTCCCCGATGTTTTTGTTTATCTAATCGAGAATAACCTGTCAGAAGGATATTTTATTTTTCACGTATTCTCGTATGACAATGTTGGTAAAGATTATTCCTATCTATGTTTCCCAGTTAACCAAATCCATAGAATGCACGAATTTATTTCGAAGGCTAATCTTTATTAGCCTTCTTTTCATTTATTACGCGTTCATATTCTTCTTCAATGGTTTTAGATAGCAGTTCTGTTGCAGTCATATTCAACTTTTTCGCGGCTGCAGCTAATTGTGCCTTAATGTAGACCGGTACGTCATAATGGAATTTAACCTTATTTCCATATGCCATGACTCGATCACTCCTCTCCTATGATTTCTTGGTATTTATTCTCAATAATACGAATCAATAATTGCGTTGCAGATAGTTCCTGTAATGCGGCTGCCTCGATTAGTTTTTCTTTGATTTCAGGCTGGAACTCATAAGGTAATTTTAGTTTGGGTTCAACCATACGACCATCTAATGTCTTTTCTGCATCCAGAGCCAGCTTCACTAAAGATTCTAATGTTGAATCAGTAGATACTTCCCTCCCATATTTGGGTAACACACGTTTTAAATAATTCTTTACAGCTTTTTGGTTTTCATCCGGTATTTCAATGCTTAAACGCTCACCGTTTATTTTTATATCACAATCAACATTCAGTCTAAATAAATTGCTACTGTATTTCATATGTCCCCTCCCATTCTATTATGGATATTATATAGCGATTCGTAACCCCTCACAATATAATCTTCTTTTTAGAGCAAAAAACTACTTTAAGTATAGCGTAACGTTACGTTATATAATATAATTAGATTAGAAAGGAGGTGTTTAATTATGGATCTGCAGGCAGTCGTTCAGCTAATCGGAAATGTTGGATTTCCTATTGCGCTTTGTTTAATCCTTCTTCAATCTATACTGGTTAAATTTAATAAGCAGATGGATGGATTAGAGAAACGATTAGCTCAGCTTGATAAGACGATTAATATGATGGTAAGGACATTTGAAACTAAAGTATCCAAAACTATTCTCCAGGAAGAAAAAGAAAAAGATTGATGCTTTATACGGAGACTCCATTTCATATACAGATGCGGAGAAGAAAGAGACTGTATGGGGTTTCAGAGATGTGATTGCTCGCTATTTGAATTAGCTTTTATCGCTATGTGTTTAACTACATCATATCTCTTTTTACTATATTTAAAAATATAATACCCCAAACCAAAAAAATGTTCGGGGTATTATAATGTGTTATTTGAGGTATTGAGAGTCATTTTTCCTTTATAAGTATCAAAACTAACTATATCTCACGTCCATTCTGGAACAGAGTAATAAAAAAATATCTTTTGGGGAAAGATATACGAGATTTGCGCTAAAGAAATTTTGGGATTAGAACCGCATAAAGATAGTTTCGATCGCTGAAAAATCCGGATAACCTCGGAATAAGATCACCTTTATCGTGGTGACCAGTATAAAGCAAACGTATGACGTTTCATTATATCTTCCCCCTCCAAAAAACTGCAAAAATCTTCCGATTTTCCGCTCTCTATTCATCTTTATTCCATAAAAAAACGCCATTAATAACCTCAATAAAATACAACGTATGAGAAGGAAATTTATATAATATAAGAAAGTATTATCTAAAAAAAATCTTGATATCAAGCCATTAACATTTTGTGTAAAAACTTTTAACAAAAAATGAGACCTAAGAAATTGAAAAAAAACACCAATTTTATACGTAAAAGATATACTCAATGGAAGTTTAACCCTTAACATAAGAACGTATGTTTGGTATAATAGATAAACAAGGTGTACTAAGGGTATTCATTTAGAAGGAGGTTCCTTATGATCGTTTTAGAAAAACAAATGTTCCATATATCGTCCTCAGATGTAAAGCAACATATTGAAGGAATCATTGATGCAAGTCCAACCTCATGCTTTAATTGTCATGTAACAACAGAACTTCACAATGTTTATGTTTATCTCATCGAGAACAATTCATCGGAGAATTACTCTAGTTTCCATGTTTTTTCGTATGACCATGTTGGTCAGGACTATTCCTATTACTGTTTTCCTATTACTCAAATACATAGAATGCACGAATTTATTTCGAAGGCTAATCTCAGTTAGTCTTCTTTTCATTTATTACGCGTTCATATTCTTCTTCAATGGTTTTAGATAGCAGTTCTGTTGCAGTCATATTCAACTTTTTCGCGGCTGCAGCTAATTGTGCCTTAATGTAGACCGGTACGTCATAATGGAATTTAACCTTATTTCCATATGCCATGACTCGATCACTCCTCTCCTATGATTTCTTGGTATTTATTCTCAATAATACGAATCAATAATTGCGTTGCAGATAGTTCCTGTAATGCGGCTGCCTCGATTAGTTTTTCTTTGATTTCAGGCTGGAACTCATAAGGTAATTTTAGTTTGGGTTCAACCATACGACCATCTAATGTCTTTTCTGCATCCAGAGCCAGCTTCACTAAAGATTCTAATGTTGAATCAGTAGATACTTCCCTCCCATATTTGGGTAACACACGTTTTAAATAATTCTTTACAGCTTTTTGGTTTTCATCCGGTATTTCAATGCTTAAACGCTCACCGTTTATTTTTATATCACAATCAACCATCAATCCAAACAAGTTAATACTATATTTCATATTTATCCTCCTTTTCAGCTAAGGTTATTATATAGCGATCCGTAACGTATCACAACATTTTATCTTTTAATCTTCAATGAATTTGTCATAGGTGCTTTGAACCAAGGCCTAATAGCTCTGAGAAAATATTATTTCCTTCAGCCTTATAATTAGCTATTAAACTATGGGTAGCCAACACAACCAGTTGGGATTGAGACAATCCAGTATCTTGAGCAATGCGTAGTAAATCTTCTCTGGCTTTCTCCGGAAGGTACACTGTAAGCCTAGAAGGCTTTTTTTTTGATTCCATTCGCTTCACCCTATCATTATTTACTTTCATTATAACGTATGTTTTATGTTAAAGTAACATATAATATAACCATATTACTCACGTCTTATAACGATAACTTTTTGCATTATCGATACTATTTGTTCAAAACAGTAAGCATTCTGTAGATCATCATAGCTGCTTCCGCACGAGTAACTTCACGTTTAGGATAGAAGAAGTTATTCTGACCTTGCACGATTTTATGAGATTTAAGCAAATAAACAGAAGAATTAGCCCAAGAAGCAATATCTTTATCATCCTTGAAAATTTGCTCCCCCAAAGTCGGATGGAAGTTGTTCTTCTTCAAAACGTTAGCAATCATCACAGCTGCTTGCTCTCTTAAAATGAATACATCGGGACGGTACATTTTGTTGGTGAATCCTTTGGTTATTCCGGAATCCAAAGTGGTCAACAGTTCTTCAGCATACCAAGCATTTTCAGCGAAATCTTTGAGAGCTTGTACATAAGCGCTTGAATTTTTGTAACGCAATGCACGTTTCGTCATAATGGTAAACTCTGCACGTGTAATCTTTTTATTTGAACCAAATATGCCGTCCGCATAAACTTTCAAAATACCAACAGCTGTTAGATGTTTGATGGCTTCTTCCGCAAAGTTTGCGGAAATATCGGAGAAGTTCATGTTGTTCTCCACTTCGGTTGCATTGTCACCTGTAGATCCTTCGCTTTCGGTTACTGGATTTGTAACCGTTACAGGAATGGGATTTGGATTAGCTTCTGCAGAAAACTTCTAATATTTGATTCAATTGTCCTACAAAAAAAGCAATCAAACCCATGATTAGTGAGCTTGATTGCTATGATTGTTGTGCGAAATAATCCAAAAAACTTCATTTTTTCATGTTCTCATCAGTTTAACCTATCTAATCATTATTAAGTTTCTTCGAGCTGCTCCAGCTCTCTCAGGCAGTCTTTTATTCGCTGTGGAATAAGTGTAAAAAGCTTGTCCCATGTCATGAACATCTCTGGTCTGAGCAAGTACTCTTCAAACTGCATCGAGGGTACAAACGCTTTCGTTTGCAGGTATTTCATAACACGGGCATCAATCTGTTCACTCGTTTGAAAATAGGGCTGGAACATCTCATTCACAAGCAGACCGTCACAACCCGCCTGAGCCCCGGCTGCACTATACAGATTTGGCAGCAGTTCAAACACAACGGGCAGCGGTGAAAAAGCATGTTTACCTGGCTGTGAATACAGGCACACATAGCGATCTACCAGATTAACTCTATCCCTCAGCAGCCCTCTTAATACCTTCCCGTGAAAACTCGCTTCACAGTCGACAACCTCTCCATCATGCCCTACATACACCCATACATGCTCCATCTCATAGAGATGGCCAATCTCGTAGTCCCACCAAATGGCATACTCAATAACATATCGAACCGCTTCGGGAGGAAATTGAATCTCTCTTCGAAACGAAGGAGACGGTCCAGAATGCTCAAGCACAGACACGCCAACTAAATCAGGATAAAAAGGTTCGTTCTTATCAAACATGATAACCGGTGCATAACTCATCGCTGTTTCCAGCCATTCATTTTCAGCTGCAGTCATAGGTGATATCCTCCATATTCACTGTTGATACTCCTATAGTAACAGAGGGAGGGTGAATGAAGTCAACGACTGCCGCTCAAAAACCTGCAGACTGGTAGATTCCAGCTGCAGGTCGTAAAACTTCGTTTCATCAAGATGAAATGATTCGACTCAGGACTACGACTTAGGATTTCGGTTTAGGAGTTGATGTGGAAGTGCTTCACCGGAGATGTCAGAAACGCCTGCTCCACACCCGATATTCGGACCCAGAATCGCATCATTTTGAATGGAAGCTGCCGCTTTAGCATAAGCTTCTTCATCCAGACAGTATGCGCGGTGGGCCACTTCCGGTGGTGTCGCGGCAAGAAAATCTGCCCCGAATACAATGTCAGGTGTCGGTTGATCAAAAATCGTCAGCACGTATACACCATCCGTCTCCGCCACAAACCAGTGAAACCAGCCTTTGGGAAAAACAACAACCTGACCAGGCTTCAGACGATACGTAATTCGTTCACGTGTGAATGGATTGAACACTGAAGCGGTAATCTCTCCGCTGATGACGACAACCATCTCCGTGACATTAGGGTGCCAATGCGGCTGCACAATAATGCCTTTGCTCAAGTATACATTGAAGAAACCATTTTCAATTGTGGGCAATTGCTCTCCAAATAACTGAGTCACATAGTTGTTTGGGTCTCTCCGGTAATTGACCACAGCGTTAGAATCTGCGGCCAGCGGAACGTTCGGGGATTTCAGAATCGGATTAATCATCAGTTCTATTCTCCTCCTTGGGCAAACATCTCGTTGTTGTACTGTATGCTGGGAAATCATGAGATAATACTGCATTCAAGCTCTGGCATATAGCTGAGCCAAACTGTGCGTGCTGAGGATGAGAAGAATGTGGTCTGTGCTGGCGTCGAATTGGAAGTTTGTGAGGCTTAGATGATATAATTCTGATAACGAATTGGGCTTCATTTTTTTCCAGATACTCTTTATAAGTTGAGAGGAGTTTATTATGTTTCCATCTATCGGGGATATATACTGCAGCTTTAATGAGCAAATGCAGCAATATACGGCCTGTCAGATCACTGCTTTAAAAGAAACAGAAGATAAAAAACCACGTCAACTAGCCGCGATTCTGCAATTGAACTGGTCTGGAGATCAACTCCCAACGGAATCCGAGCTTGACGTGATGAAACCGTTGATCTGCAATTTCTATTTTTGGAATGGTACCCTAGAACATAACTATGTAAAAGCGGAGATTCCCGTATCCTATACTTTAGTCGGCAGCCGACCTCCCCTGATTACCGAAGAATCACGAAGTTACAGTTCGGGTTGGCCTACTGGAGAAAGCCTGTATCGTCAGCGGCAATGGGAGCTCATCGATGAAAGCCGCAGAACTCTTTTTAAGCAGGCAGCTAATGACCACAGTGACATCACCGCCCGCGGGATTAACATGCGGCGTAACACCAGCACGATTCGTAACTTCATTCCAACTTCGGCTGACGATGTAGCTGAACTTGAGGCACTTCCGTGTCTGACTCATATCGAGATGAATGGGTACCACGAAGCGATCATTCCTTTTCTAGAAGAGAATCCCTTCATTTATGAACTTCATGTACAGAACCACGGGCAGCGTATACTGAATTTCAGTCAAACGCAGTTGACCCGGCTTGTTGTGGATGCTAGCGGAATGGAGAAAATTATACTAAATGACAAGATGGATTTTCTAAGTCTTACCGGAGAAATCAGTCCAGGTTTTCTTATTGATACTGCTGCAGATGGACAGCGGCTGACCTTAAGCATAGCTGAAACTCTGCCTCAAATTAGCGGTCTGTCGCGTCTTCGTGCCCTTCAATTGCGTAAGATCGAGGAGCTTGATATTGAATCTGTCGTTCATGCATATCCTGAACTATCCGAATTACGCTTGTCGGGTAAACCCGGCACGGTATCCGGTATTCATTCCATTCAGCATCTAACATCATTGCAAATGTTCAGCACGAATGACCTATTTGGTTTTAATGGAGATCAATTTCCAAGTCCCGAGCAGCTTCCTGAATTACATACGCTTTGGATGAGCAGTCTCCCGGCAGAAGCAGCCAAGTCGATCAAAACCAGATATAAAAAAGCTGCTGAAACTCGAATCGATCTGGATATAAGTCAGCCTCGTAAACCGGAATGGCTCGCTGAGAATCTAAACAATCCATTTCGGGATTGGGACGGAAGGGAACAGATCAAGGCAGTACATACCAAAAAAGCCGCGCAGTTGTATAAACAATCTCTGAAGCGTATTCGTGAATTGAGCCAGCGAACCGTTCAAGCAGAAATACTCTCTGAGCAGCTCATTTCTTTCACCCAAGAGTATACACAGGCGTTTAATCAAATGGATGCCAAATCGGAATGGATTGGGACGATTGAGCGTGAAGAAATTGCTGCTGCACTTGCGGGCTTAATTGATCAACTAGAGGAACAGTTGGAAACAAACCAGTCAGGTTCCTTCAAGATTAATTGCGAACAGTTATACGAAGTCTTTGATCGGATTAGAGATTTTTAGAGCAAAAGTTGGATTTTGCAAAAAACTTCATAGCCTTTCTTTTTGTTATTCTTATGAAAAAAGAAGACCACAGCCTATCCTTATTCAACGGGAGGAAGCTGTGGTTTTTCTTATATTTATTCTATTAATTTACGAAGCCTCAACCGTTGTTCCACAGTACTCGCAATCCGTAAACTGTTTCCGATACACCTTTACCTTCGCCCCACACCCTGGACAAGTAAGTGAAACCTTCTTTGGCGCTTCTTCTGCCCTCTCTTCAACCTTTTCTTCATCGTCTTTGTCATACTTGTCACTGTTTATATTTATCTCTGTGTAGCTATATGACTGGTTATTTGTATAATGCACCGTATTACTATTGTAACTTGAGTAACCATTTCCAATTTCTTGGGGTCGATAAGCATTTTCTGCTGCCGGGTCTGAATCACTCTCATAGTCCCCGCCATAAAATTGTTTTTGAGCAGCCTTTTTTCTTTGGAGTAATTTAATCGCTGAAAATATAAAAATAAATTCAAATACGGAGAGTTCAATGAAGATAAAAGGTTCACTTATAATTTAGAACACGTTGTACGCACTCAAATAATCTAACACATGCCTTCACTCTTAAGCTTCTAGGAAGTCAGTGAAACTACGAGATTCTCATCGTTGTTCCGCAATAATCACAATCCGCAGCCAAATTCGGATAGACCTTCACTTTGGCTCCACAGCCTGAACAGCTCACGGATACGGGTTGATCATATTCGTCCTCTTCATACTCGTCTTCGTAATACTCTTCGTCACGATCGTAATGCTCGTAGTAGCGATCTTCTTCTCGATGATTTTTCGGCTTTGCACACATTTTAATTCCAGTAACGAGCACAACAACACCAGGGATAAAAAATGCAATTGTGCTTATAATCGCTACATCTGTCCCTTCCGACAACAGCAGCAAAGAGAATAGAATGGTTATACAAGAGATGATAATCAATATGATCCCAAAAAATCGTTTCACTATTTTTCCTCCTACATGCTTCATTATGATTTGCTGTTAAGAATCTGTTGATTTCTTTCTTCTAAATGGGACTTCAAACGGATTATTTGCTTGGTTAAACGTTCCTTATTTACTGATTCTCCAGCCGAGTACATAGATGCGAGTTCGTCGTTCAACAGCTCAATATCGAGAAGGATCTGACGATCCGTATACTGCATGGAAGCCGGAGTTACCGGATCGCTGTATTTTACCAGCTCGATGATGGATTTCACTGAATCTCTGTCCTTGTCCAGATGAGATTCAGAATGATTCTCCATCGTAAACAGCAGCTGCTTCAAAGCTTTGTCAATGGAATACAAGTCTGCAGCACTTGATTGTTGAATCGCCTCATGCTGACTTGTTGACCGAATGAAGATCAACAATACGGCGCAACCAATGAAAGCAAGAGCAGCAGTTACTACATGCAGGAGAACAAACCAGCGCAGCCCTTGATCCGCGAAACCTACAAAAAGGGTATAACAAATAACACAACACAAATAAATTACCAATACAATAAATACAGCTGCATAACCTGGAACAAATCGTTTAAAGCGCTCCATATTTTTCATCACATAACGCACATAAATCCATAATGCCGTGACTGCAGCATAAGTCGCCACCAGATTGATCCTGAAAGATATGGTTTGGAACGCATCCATAAATATAGTAAAAGAAATCACAGAGATCAGGACCAGACATACGAGATAAATCGCATCCAAAATGAGAAGATTGCTCCGTTTTACCATCACTAGGCCTGCCCTCCTTCCTGCAGATTGTTTCCACAATCCAGACAGAATTTCTGACCGGGCTTTACTTCATGCTGACATTGACTGCACCTTAAAGATAGACCTGTGCCACAGTTACCACAGAATTTGGTCTGAGGTCTGTTCAGATGATGACATTGGGGACACGAGATTGGCATCGGTTCACGGCATTGAGTACATTCCTTCGCATCCTCTGCATTATCGGCCCCACATGCGGGGCATGCATGATACTTGTCACCACAATTCGGGCAGAACCGGGTCCCCTTCTGCATCGGTTGTCGGCAGTTATTACAGTCCGTTGTCATGGATTTATCAGCCAAAGACTTGCCGCAATTACTGCAAAAGGAACTCTGCTTTTGATTCGGATGATGACAATGGCCGCATAAACGTACGGAAGGCGTCTCCGTTGTAGACATCACTTTGGACATCTGTGACATCTCGCTGCTGAACGAACCTCCGAGACCAACGCCCATCCCCATGCCAAGCCCCGCGCCCATGATATCGGACTGCATGCTTCCTTCATTTTTGGCTGCACCTTCAAGGGTATCGAATGAACGTTCCTGTTGATAGGTATATCCAATGATATCCATTTCTGCTTTACGGGCAAGCGCTTCTCGTAACCGGATGACGGAAGGATCTTCTTCTGGCAAATTGACATTATGTATATAGAGATTGATCAGTTCAATTCCAAACTCTTCAAACGTGGAAGCGACGCTGTCTGCAAAATGCCGTGATATTTCAGAAATATACGCATTAATTTCTAACACACTTACTTTTTGATGGATCAGATACGAAGACAGCATCGAATTAATATTCATAATAATTAATCCACGGAAGTAGTTGATCATATTTTGTTGGTTAAACTCCGGCAGTGTGCCTACCAGTTTGACCAAAAATTTTCTGGAGTCTACAATTTTTATCCCCATCTGCCCAAAGGTTCTTACTGGCACGATAATATTATATTTGGGGTCTTGAATTTGAATTGGATTCGCCGTTCCCCATTTGACGTCCAAGGCGCTGACCTGATTGACATACCATACTTCTGCTGCAAAAGGAGACTTTCCACCGAATGGAAGGTTAACGAGTCGATTTAGAATCGGTATATTAGCGGTGCTTAACGTATGTCTTCCGGGCCCAAACAAATCAAGGGCTCTTCCATCTTTAAAAAGGATGGCCTGTTGAGATTGATTTACAATTAACTGCGTCCATGTTCCTAATTCACTCTCGGGGTGTTTCCAGGCAAACACATCAGGAGAGCCTTCATACTTGATTACATCAATAACAGCCATCGTTCTATTCCCCACTTCAGATTAAAATCAATCGTTCTATCGTTCCAAATCTATTCATTCTTAACACTGTAAAATGCCATGCTGTGCTATTTTTCGCTATTTATCTCTTTTTTTCATGTTTAAGCATTGCTATTTTACCATTTCTAACCTTCTTTCGCACTAGTATAGTTCATATTTCGTGAGATATTTTTCCTAATTAAGCAGCACGATCGGAAAATACGAAAACCCTCTTTTACCACAACGATGTGTGATGAAAGAGGGTTTTGGATGAGAGAGTAATCAACCAATGATTCGAATCACTCCAGAATTTGTTTCACATAGACTGCAGGTGCAGCCAGAAATTGCTCAAACGTGCACAATGTACCGTGTTCCTGATGTTCTATGTCGGCATAACCTATCATTTTCCTGCTCGGGTTCCAGACAATCAGTATGTGAGAATACTGATCCAGATCAGAGGATAAGCGGAGCAGCTTTTGCCTTCCCATCTTCATCTCGACCGTGTCTGTCAGCGAAAAGAATTCAATATGCCTTACTCCTGCTGGGTGCTCTGGCAGTTCAATTCTATGCGGGCCTTCGGTTAAAAATTGAATTACCGATGCTGGAAGCTTGTATGATTTTAATGCGTGCAGTTTATTACTCCGATTATGGAATTGTTCAGGCTCATGTGCCTTCAAATATGCTGCCATCTCCGTGTTTTTCTGACTAACCGCAATTGTATATGCCCGCTCTCCATCTTTCTCCTGTATCGTTACATCTGCACCTTGTTCCACCAAATATTGCACCATTCGCATGTTGTTCTGACGTGCAGCTGTGGTAAGGGGTGTCGCCTTATACGGATAAACCATATCCGGTTCGTTGTAGTTGATATCCACACCCTCCTGCAGCAGGTATTGAACAGTCTTCATATCATAATCCGACACTGCTTTGCGCAGCGTTCCGCCGCCATATTTACGAATATCCAGCCCGAGTTCGTGCAGCACTTTGATATTCTTTTTATTTCCATTGTATGCTTCGTCATATGCATTTGATTTTACGTGATTTACTCCCTCTAACCGGGCTCCCTGTTCATGCAGATAACGAATTACATCTGCTCCGCAATAACGCACAGCGTAAAGGATGGCGGGATTCTCCTTAGCATTGAGTGCAGCCCCTCGCTCCACGAGCAGTCTGACAACCTTGGGCTGATTACAGATCAATGCCAGATGAAGCGGACTAAGTTCGGTATGCCTGCTCAACACTATTTTTTCTTCCAAGTCCATTCCATGCTCTAAACATGCCTCAACTCCTTCAGTATTCCCTTGGTAGATCGCTAGAGCTTCATCTGGCAGTGTTTTAAACGTTCCTTGATTACCGATTTTATACAAAACTTGTCCCTCCTGTCGCAAGGATAAAAATAAGTTCGAGCTAATACTGATTATATTCTCATAGTTTACTTTACGTTTAATAAACGGCTTGTTTCTTGAGACGCTTCCATGAGTATGCTAACATAGTGGGCAGCTGTTCATGGTTCCATACAAAATACACAAGCTTTCACAGAAAGGACAATATGAATCTTTCAACCCTTCACCATACACTGGAGCACCTCATTCCGCCACTCGATCTGCGAAGCTGTCTGGTCAGTGTGCGTGGAGAGATCGTTTACAAACATTATCGCAATTCAGAAGCCGAGACACATATCGCTAAAATCAATTCATGTACCAAGAGCTTTATCTCCGCGCTCATCTGTACTGCCATGGATCAGGAGCTGCTGCCAGCGGCAAACACACCGATCTCCACCTTTTTCCCGCAGCTCACATCTGACCCTGACCCTCGTAAACCAGCCATTACGCTGGAGCAGCTGCTTACGATGACAGCAGGTTTTAACTGGGATGAGTTCGGCGGGCAGAACTCTTTTCCACGGATGACACGAACAGATCATTGGGTTAACTTTGCTTTGGAACAACCGCTGCGCCATGAACCAGGCACCCACATGGAATATAATTCTGGTGTGTCTCAGATGCTGTCTGCCATCTTGATGCAGCATACAGGCATAAGCACAGCAGCATATGCCGAGCGTTATCTCTTTGGTCCACTGGCTATTGACAATTATGAGTGGGAACATGATCCTCAAGGTGTGCACACTGGCGGATTCGGCCTGAGACTGCTGCCTGCTGATCTGCTCAAATTCGGACAGCTTTACCTTCAGGAAGGAAAATGGGAAGGTAAACAGCTCATTTCCAGCCAACTCGTCAAACGTTCGACACATCCCTTCGTCACTGTCTCTCCTCCGAATCATGGCTGTTATGGCTGGCACTGGTGGGTGGATCAATATGTGCCTCAAGACGAGACCCGAAGCGTGAATCTGGACCTTACCCACAACCCGGCATGCCGACAAACCGCTCCAGAAGGTCGTCAACCACTTCACTATTTTTATGCCAGAGGCTTTGGAGGCCAATATGTATACGTCGTTCCGGAGCTGGAGCTGGTGACTGTACTGACAAATGACAAGCGCAAGAAGGAAAAGCCACCAATCGATGTATTCCCGCGATTGATCGCTCCCGAGCTGTGGCAGCTTACTCGCTTGTTCGAATAAACCAACTATAAATCTACATACTGACCACTTATAAGCCCTTATCTTCCCTCTTCACTGCTGTTAAGCAAAAAGCGGGAAAGCCTAAGGGCTTTTTACTTTTCTTTGCATAGTAGGAGCCGTTATATCCAGTCTCGAGGACAGCTCAGATCCTTATCGCCTATCTCAATGCTTCCTCTACAGCCAGCGTAACGGGATAAGGCCCAGACTCCTGATTGGATATGACCACCAACTGCACACCATGCTTTGGATATACTCCGGACATAAACGAAACGCCTGGATCAAAACCCATCACATGGCATTTAAATATTTCCTCTTCCTGCAGTTCCAGCCATATCCCCAGACCATAATATTCCGCATCCTCATCATGCGCGTGTGGTGTTAACAAGTCACGGGTCATCTCCTCGCCCAGCAGCTTGTGTCCCAGCAAGGCATCCCAGAAACGGATTATATCCGGTGCAGTAACATAGGCCCCTCCATCTGACCCCCCTTGTACGGGAATAGAGAAGATATTGCTTGTCCATGTCCCGTCCTCGGCATCAATATACCCAATAGCCGTATTGCGCGGAAGCTGATCCGTCAGGAAATAACCCGAATCTACCATACCGCACCGTTTGAAAATATGTTCCTCTACATATTTCGTAAATGAAATACCTGTATGCTGTTCCACAACGAGTCCCAGCACAATGAATGCCGCATTATTATAATGGAATCGCTCCCCGGGAGCGGACTTCATCGGCAAATGCTGAAACATCGGCAGAAAGTCACGCAGCTGCCGCATTCTGTATACGGGTCTGTCTTTCCATAATTCTGAGAAATCGTCCATCACTTCCTCATCGAAATAGTCCGGAACACCCGAAATGTGCGTCAGCAATTGATGAATCGTGATTTCCGGGTCCCATGCAGAGAAAGGTATGTTTAAAACATCTTTTAATCTGGACTTCAGCGAGAATTTCTCCTGTTCAACCAATTGAAGTATACTGACAGCTGTGAACAGCTTGCATCCCGAAGCGATGCCAAAACGTGTGTTCACTTCATTCAAACGTTCGTCACTGCGATTCGCATAACCTCGCGCAAACTGTATAAGCGTTTGACCGTTATGTTTACAGAGCACCACACCCGAAAAATCCTTTTCTTCCATCAGCTCTCTGACTTTTTCAGTTAAGATTGCTTTATCCAGCATCTCGAAGAATTCACCTCCGCTTTCCAATCATCAAATTATGCATTTGGCGCATCAGACGCTCTCGCATGAATCAGATAATATAATGTGAGATAGATGGTGAGAAGAAACAGCCCGAAGAACATACAAAAAGCCAACGATGGCCGGCTTACACTTTCGTGCATCAGTCTGATTAACATCTCACGATTCGTTAATGCATCCCAGCTGTTTAACCGGTACACACGCCCAAGCAGCACGCCATACCCCGCAAGTGCTGTTCCTCCGAGTACGAAGACCCATGATGCTGCACGTCCCCATCGTTCATAGATGACTTCCTGAATCTGATACATGGATAAGAACCCCACTAATAACCCTGCCCATACAAACATCAGTACGACAACCAGATCATACCAATAGTTAAAATTCACACCGTTTCCTGATAAATATCTGGAACTCCTTGACGTCAGATGAAGTAAATCCGTCACGATATATGAAGAGTTCGGGAAAAACAGCAGCCACACCATCGCACTTGGCAGTGCAAACCATAAGGCTCCCTTCCACTTCGATCGATGCAATCCATAGGTTATCGACGAGAACAGAAAGGGAATCCAGCCCAAAAACAGATTCCAGATCAGGAAACGAAAGTACCGCTGATCGAGCCATTCGGCCGCTGCATAGTACAATCCCAGGGTGACGACTGTAACTGCACTAAGAAAAATAAACATGTGCATATAATTCAATTTTTTCAAAGCGTACAACCTCACTTGTCTCTAATCGTTTAAGTAAAATATGACATAAATTCAATGCTTTACATCCTACTAGCATCATACCATGTCCGAAAGTAGAATCAAATTATGGATAGATTAGTAGAAACAAACAAACGTAAATACACCATCTATTCAAAACAAAAAAGCGACTGTCCTGTTCCCAGGATCATGCCGCTTATTTCAACTTGCAACTTTGACTTCACGTCACACCATCTGCGGGGTACACGGAAACCAGTTTCTGAGGATTCACAACCAGATACACCCCATTAATTCGCTCCCCTGCAGCGTCCATCTCCAGACATATTACTTCAGACAGCTGTCCTTCGTTCATCAAGGCGAGCTGCAGTTCACCGTTAACGCAAACCGGCTTCCACTCCCTCTCTCTCAACGAAACAAGCACTCGTGGAGAGGTCAGAATAGCAAGCACTCCTCGGTGTACTCGCATGGTTCTCATAATCGTTTGAACTACGCCGCCCCCATCCGCCGTGAATACAGGCGTGTCAGCAAGCAGCTCCAGCATGGCTGCAACATCATGCTGAAGAAACGCCATAGTGAAACGGCTGAGAACCTCTTCTTTAGCCTTCCAATCCGCATAAACCTGTTCTATTACAGGAAGTACTTCGGGCAGATTACGTCTGGCACGACTATAGATCTGTCGACAGTTACTCTCCGTTTTCCCAAGCCAACCTGCGATCTCCGAATAATCATGCTCAAAAGCTTCACGCAGTACAAAAACAGCCCGTTCCATGGGAGACAGACGTTCAAGCATCACCAGGTAAGCATACGAAATCATTTCTTTCTGCTGCATCATTTCCTCTGGTGTATTAGTCATGTCATGCATACCCAGCGGTTCGGGAAGCCATTCCCCCACGTAATGCTCTCTCTGGTTACGCGCAGAGTTCAGCAGATTCAAACAGCGGTTTACAATGAGTTTTGCGATGTAAGACTTGGGGTTATGAATATCCGGCTTGGGCATACTATGCAGCCCTGTGAAGCAGTCCTGAACGATATCTTCCGCCTCTGTCACAGTGCCCAGCATGCGGTAAGCGATGGAGAAAGCATAATTTTTATATCGGTTATACAATGCACCAACATCAAGAGAAGACGTCTCCGGCGTATACTTATGTTGATTTAAACCAGGATCGAGATTGGACTGCATGGGATCGCCTCCCCTAGGTTGGTTCATTTATCGTTTGTCATTTTAGTTAAAGCAGCCAGGGTACATACCTGTCGTTATAGCAATCCGGTTCCAGCTGTTGATGGAGTTGACGGCCATAATCAGGTTAACGACTTCCGTTTCACTAAAGTACTCACGAACTTTATTGTACAGCTCAAGCGGAACTCCTTGTTCCGATATCCGCGTGACAGTCTCTGCCAGTTCAAGCATAACACGCTGTTTGTCCGTAAATAAAGGAACTTCATGCCATACACTCAACAATAGTATATGATCCCCATAATCGCCCAGCTTCATCAAATCCTTGGCATGCATGTCCAAACAAAAAGCACAGCCGTTGATCTGTGACACGCGGATTTTTAACAGCTCGTATAACACCTTATCCTCGAACTGTTCGGATACATACTGTTCCATCGCCATCATGGCTTTGAATGCACCGGGGTTTGCCGCTCTGTAATTCATTCTTAAATCCATTGTTCATTCGCCTCCATCATTTGGTCTACATACTGAAGACAAACAGCACCTACGTTTTGTGACAACTCTTTTGAAAATAAATAATAACTATGCTAAAAAGCGACGAATAAAAGATTTCGGTTAAATTTGATTCCAGACCGACCCAGTGAAGTTAAGGCACTACGCTTCTGATTAAACTTTCATTTTATCACGAATTAAATATCAATGTTATTGACCACTGGAATAATAAGGAATATAATGAATCTAAAAAATGGAATAAGGAGGTATAATTGGTGAGTGAATTACAAATACAAGAAATCACCAGCTTAGATTATCTTGTACAAATGCTTGAAATGGCATATCGAACCGAACAAATGGAGCGAGTCATACATATTGCAGATCACCTATATTCGTGCACAAACGACGTATATACCCAGACCCAATCCCTTACTGCTAAAAACAAAAAAAAGCGAATTTCGATTAACAGACCTCTTGTTTATTATTTTGGGAAATCACATCTAATGAAAGGACTGGCTCTGCAAAAACTGGAACGGTATCAAGAATCTCTAAAATGTATTGATAGATACCAAGAGCTCGGATGGTTTATTGGACTGGATACAGAAGGAGTAAATGTTGTCGAGAATTTCCGAAATTTCGCTAAGGCGAATCGGTATGCGGTCCTGATTCTAATGGGGCATAAAGATGTGCTGGAAGAATATATTGCGTTTCTATTAGACCATCCAGAAGAAATTATCCCAGAGTGCATTACAATACTGGAAGCCGCAATAGTGCACGGCTGGAAAATAGAAGAAGATCTTAAGAAGATCCTGCCTCTCAATGAACCATTTGCGATGCTGGAGGAAGCTGAGAATGTTGGTCTTTACGTTCATTATATGTATTGTCTTGCTTTGTATAAAATAAGTCTGTGTAAAAACGATGCAATAGATGCATTAATTAACGGTATTGCAGTTTCTTGTAGAATAAACTTGGAATCCGGATTTCGTAAGTGCTGCGTACTATTTGAATCTTTGAGATCAGAAGCTTCAGAGAAGCAAATTACTCAATATAAAAATATACTGAGAGGGGCTCTTAGCAATGAAAAAAACTATGCTTATATTAGCTGTCATGTTTAGTTTTGTACTCATCTCCTATACAGGGACAAGCACTACAGCAACTAATACAACTTATAATCACGGTTCTGGCTACTAGTTTCCAACCAAAAAAGCATCGAACTCCTTCAAACAGGAGCCGATGCTTTTTTTGGTATTTCATCTTCCAGAAGTATTATCATCCGAATTCAGCTGTACTGGAGGTTCCGTATAATATGGACAACCTGGTTCGTGAATAATTCGCGGATCCACCCAAGTTCCCCAATATGGATGACGATTCACGTAAGGGGCCATATTAGGCTGCTGCATGTTCGGTTGAACATTAGGCAGCATGTTGGATTGGATGTTTGGTTGAACATTTGGCTGGGTGTTTGGTTGGATATTAGATTCGATAATCGGTTGAATGTTAGGCTGCATGTTAAGAGGTTCGATATTCGGCTGTACATTCGGCCCTATATTAGGCATATGGTTTGATGCAGGGTCTGCATGCGTCTTACAATCTGCCGGCGGGCCGATGATGACCGCTTTTTGAATGGGAGCTAGTGCTTCCTGCACTTTATGTTCATTCAGACAATACGTGTGAGCCAACACATTCGCAGGTGTTAAACGCAAAATATCGGAGCCGAATATCGCCTCAGGCACAGGCGCATCGAAGATTGCCAGCAGATGTGTATGATCTGCTGTGGCCACTTCATAGTGCCACCAGCCTTGAGGTACGTTGGCCGTTTGTCCCGGTGTGATCGGGAAATGAAGCAGTTCACTAGTGAACGGGTTAATGAGGGAAACGACCGCCGAACCACTGATGCAGTACACAAGCTCTGTCGCGTTTTGATGAATGTGGGGTTCGACCACATTGCCTGCACTGAGGAAAATATCCAGCAAAGAACTGTTTCCGAGCGTGTTAAGCTGTTTTACCGAAAGTGCATGAATGTAATTATACTCATCTTTCTTAAAAAGCGGATTTTTGCTCAGATCATACGTAAACTGTGTAGTTGGTAAGGTAAAATCCATGTACGAGGTTGCCAAAATAAAACGCCTGCCCTTCGCTCTCGGTTTAGGTGATAACCCATAACCTCAGCTTATGCCCGGCGCCCAGATTGGTGAGACCATGTAGACGGAATTAAATCCTTTGTGTCGCCGGATGACGTATGCGCATAGGCTGATATCATCCATTCAGACATTGGAGGTTTGTTATATGTCATACGTTCCGGGTCCAACATCAGCCCAGCAGCCTATAGGCTATCCTTACCCTTATTATCCACCGCCGTACCCTTATCCGTACCCCTATCCATATCCAACGGTGTTACCTTTCCCTCTTCCTTATCCCATCGGGGGTCCGGGACCATGGTGGCATAGCGGTTATCCAGGGCATTATCCGGGATATCCTGGGGGTCATCACGGTGGACCGGGAGGCCCTGGGGGTCACGCAGGACCGGGTGGACCAGGTGGTCCCGGCGGGTTCCACGGTCATCGTTTTTTCCAGGGATAAAACCTCAAGGTTTCACGTCTCAACACTGCAGGAGCTGTTAAAACAGTTCCTGTTTTTTTCGATTCAAGCTGCGTCCCTTACCAACCACACCGAATACTAAGTACTCAGTATTCAATCTCATCCATCAGATCCAGATTGCGGATAGACATCCGAAGCAGGTCCGTAAACGAAGAGGTTACGTAATAGACAAAGTCCGGATCATGCACATACATAATGATCTGACCATATGTACCTGCCTCTGCTGGATCAAAATCTAACATCAAATAGAGCGAGCCCCCAGCCATTGTGGCAAAAGGTATCCAAGACGTGTGAAATAAATACGGTTTTATTTCCGGGTCCAGCTGACCCATTTCATCTTCTCCATAATACTCCTCCAGCTTTTCATCCACTTCACAGAAATATTGTTTGGTCTCCCGAATCTCTTCGAGTGACATCAGATAGAAGGGCTGGCATGACCCTTGCTCCGCATCCCCCGGATACAAAACATGCAGACCATACCCACTGCCATCTGTATTACGATAAAAAGCACGAAAATCTTCCGGCAGGCGAACCCCGTACAGCTTCTCCAACTGATTCAGCTCTGCTTCTGATGCCCCTGCCAGATGAAGATATGTTTCATACAGCGCCCGAATCTCTTCATCTTGTATTTTACGGTCCAACAAAGGGTTCAATTGTTCCCTCAGCTCGTTGATAACAGCATCCACTTCAGACCTCATATTCCTCCACCTTCTCCCTCATCCTTACCTTCCTCTGGGCTTCTATCCAGCATGTACTGCTCATATTCCCAAAACGCTTCGTGCGCTCCGCCGTCTTCAATCAAAATCATGACTGCATATGAGAACAGATTAAGCCATTCCTCCATTAACGCAGCCTGCTCATCCGTGATCAGATGATTTCTGCGAAGCATTCCTTCCGGTTCAACCGCCCAAGCTCTTGCGAGATGATTGATACTCCACAGGCAGGCCATTACTTCCCGGTCCAATGCCGAAGTCGAAAGTTCCGGAGCAAGGATGCGCAGTATACGCATTAGTTCGTGGAAGTTCGCTTCAATCAAGTGACCGCGAAAGGGACGCAAACTCCCGAGAAAGCCGTTTTGCATTTTCGGATGATTCACATCATCGTGGGAAAAGGCATGACATTTTAACAGCAGGACAGCTTCTTGAGGTTCCATCTCATCACCCTTTAGCAAAATCATGGATCAAAATGTTACCAGCGCAGCGGCTCTTGTTCACGCCACAACACATAACGCTCCAGTTCACGTAAACTACCTGTGCCAATTCCGTATGCATTCATACGTTCCGAACACAGATCAAGAATGTGCAGCATACCGCCGTATGTACCCACAGCAAGTTTAGATTGTTCAGGTGACACGGTCAGAGAATAGATGGTCGAGCCAACAAAATGACGCCACAGCTCTTGCCCTTCTCGGTTAATGCAGTACAGATAGCCATATGCATCCCCCATCACCATACCTGCTTGAATCTCAACCATCGTATATACACGCGCATTCTCATCCATGATCGGCCATTGTGATTCCTGTACACGATCCGAAATGCTGGCTAACGGAACCTGAATGGTGACCCCGTTGTAGAAGTGGCAGGCATTAAACCAGACAACTTGGCTGTCACGGCTGAATGCCGCGCAGTGCGGATAACTCGATTCCGGCTCCACCTCATACGTTTTGTTCTTCTCCCGATCCAGAACCGTATGGCTGCTCATCTGGCTTCCCCAGGCAATCCATCGCTCGTCATACGATACAGCTGCATGTCCCATGGATAGCTGCGTATCTTCATATTCGTATTCCTGAATCTCTGCGTGATCGGGATGAAGCAGTGTCACCCGCTCCTGCTCTATGAGATAGACTCCGTACTGAGATTGAAGCAGCAGCGCCTGCCCCTGATCCATAGGTATTAATTTTTCAAGCGTCCACTCAGGATGTGCGCAGTCGGCGAGAGATTCGATCTCTGGCATAAGAGCTTTGATTTGATCCCGAATGCTCTGCCAGCGGTAGAATGCAATCCGCTCTCCTTCCAGCCTGCGATCAGGCTTATCAATGACATGCAAACCTTCGCTATCCGCCAGAGCAGCGTAGACACCATCTGCTGAGCAGCCTGCAAACGTATAATCCGGACTGCACCACCATCCCTGCTGATCCATTATGTATACCTGTCCATGATTAGACAGCACTCCTGTATTACATAGAACCGTATCCTCATTCAGATAGCCTGCAGTCTGTACAGCCTGCATAGAATCCTGAAAATGATTGCTCAGCGGCCAGGTTGCCGCGGGCAGTTCTTCTCGAAGCTTTTCCAGATCCCCTTGAAGATTAGCCTGTTTCACCATCTTCATCACTTTAGAACTGATCGAATGACGGGCATCATCCGCCAGCTCGGATTCATCTGGGTGTTCGCCCTGCAGCATTTTGCGCACGAATGTATTGACATCGCGGGCGTACCGCCTGCCTTTATTACGCCACTGTTCTGCTATTTCCGTGTTCAACCAATCCATATAACTCCTTCTCCCTCTGCTGTTCTTTACTCATGCAGGGTGCAGTAATTCGCCTCTAAAAACTGCTGTATCTCCTGTACCTGCATCTGCACTTCCTGCCCATCCGTCATACGTTCATTCTCATAAAACAGGACAATTTCGCGCTCGTATGCGTAATTAAAACGAACATATCCTCCCACAGCTGTTCGAAACAGCCTGCACATATATTCGTCTTCGATGACCAGATCCCACGAATAGCGGGATTGACACAGATCAGCCAGTTCTTTCATCGAAATCCCGTTCTCTTTTCCCGAGAAATTATAAAACACAGATCGCCGTTCCTCGTTCCAAGGTTCGAAATATGCTGGTCTGAAGGGCATGTCTCTGCGGTAATATCCGCAGTAGATTCGGTCAAGAGTGTCAGCGAGCGAACGATCATTAGAGGGCCACACGGTAATCTGTTCATCATGCCGCGGAAGCCAGATCAGTCCGTCCACATCTGCATGTACAGCCAGGAAATCTCCATCGACTGAACTGCCGATGCTGATACATTCCTGCAGCTGGTCCTGGCTGATGACCGTTTCCTCTGAATGCTCCCATAAATCGTAGTCCGCAAATGGTTTTAACACTTCAGGGTCAGGCCGCTGAATATTCATCCAGCCCGAATAAGTTCCTTCTCCGTACTGCTGTAACCAGCGTTGATAAGCCGAGGGCAGACGTGCGGATTGCTCTTGCTCCACCTGCTGCAGTTCCTGCTGCGGGACAGGCTTTAACATACGAGACACGATGTACATTCGGAATCAGCTCCTAATCATAGTTCTTTCCGGGCCTCGGGTAACGGGTTAAGCCCAAGCGTTTCATCGGATCATTCGACAGCAGTACATCAGGCCAATTCTTCTTGTACGATCTCCGTTTCAACACCTTTACGATTGCGAATGCGAATGGCAAAAGCATCATAACCATTACGTTTGACTTCATTAAAATGCACGCGCTCACCTGTAATCAGTTCGTACATCCCGTCTTCCTCAACATCTTCACCGAATTCTTCATCCCATGGCACGTTATAAAATGCCGTCAAATGCACTTCAAATGTATCTTCCCCCTCAACGTCAAGATAAGGACGCAGCTGCCTGTTGTTCACTTCTTCTTCGGGATACGTCTCACACAACATCGCATCATAACCGTGTTTTGCCGCATCAATCAGCAAATATCGTTCACCTGTAACGGTATGTTCTGCATAAACGAGCAGCGGTGTCATATCATGCCACAAAATCAGATCATCTTCATCCAGGTCACCATAATAAAAAATATGAAACTGATCATGTCCATCCTGCGTCTGCAATTTCCCCTGCCATTCCACTTCATAAACCAAGCCCTCTGTATCACGCTTGGTCAGCCCTTCAAGGTATAACGGCCCATGCAGTACACCATACATATTCATCATTTCGCCTCCCTTTTGTTCATGTGAATAGTAACCACTTTATGCTCTTCATCCACTGTCAGCTTTACATCGATATTAAGCTTCTCACGAAACAGAGCTGTAATATTCAGATATGGGTCACGAGCTGCTTCCGTGCCTCGATTGCTCGTCCGGCTCATGCCTTGATGAATGATCGATTTTACCAGATCGTCATCCCCCTTACCTGTTTGTTCATAAGTATAGATGACCTTTCCCTCACGGTCAGTAAGCGTCAATAACGTAACAAAGTCATTAGCATTGCTGTATTTGTTTTCACTTCGCACATACATATGATCGCTTTGCGAGTAGTCAATCTGGCCGGCTAAAAACGGGTTATTTCCCCCCGCTTCAACCTCGTACTCCTTATAAGCCAGTTGAAACAAATACTGCAGACCGCTCATGTCAATACGATAATAGAGCTGACGATCCTCCCCTCGTTTGTCCATCGCCGCAAAACCGCTGATCAGCGGCCATGTCTGATAAGATTTACCTTCGACATCCACAGCAACGGCATAACCCGATAACACCTTTTCTTTTTGAAATACGCCATACGTCTCCATAATAAAATAAGCAGGAATACACAGCATGGCAAAAATCAACAGAAAGACACTAAACGTAATTCGCTTATTCATCTTTTCTTCCCCTGTTCTTGATCGTTATCTTTCTATCTGACGTTATGCTGCATTTTGGTCAATACGCGGGTCACAGCTTCCCTGTTCTTGGCCTCCTTGATGTATGCGGGGATACTGTGTGATGCCGTCTTCTGAGATCTGCCCCCATATTTCACACGCAAATCAGCAGATACATACTGCAGAAGATAATTCAGATGTTTCCGATTGACAGCCCAGATCTGTTTGCCTCGAATATAATCCAGAAAATACAGTTCCAGACCAAAAAGCGGGTCTCTGCCCTTTTGAATCTCCCGATAATAACCTCGATTGACCTGGCTTTTATGCAGCGCAGCCTGATTGGTTGCCCCGCAGTGTGGACATGTAATATGTACCAGCGGATGGGGTGTCATTTTCTCATCGGTTACCAGCACACTAAACCACCGCTCACATACAGCACAGTACCCCTTGGCTGCATACTCGTAGTCTTCTTCTTTGACCGCATGAGTGTAACACTGGCTGCATCTCCACTGCACTTTTCCATTAGAGCGCTCGATATAAGCATAACCGCCGCATTCGGGACATTTGACATCAATTCGCTCTCCGCGGTTGAGCACAAAGAAATAGCTGTATTTGTATGCCCCTTCGTCTTCGAAACGTTTCACAATCAACCTCTCCTTTCATTGAACCTTTTGCCGAGTCAGCCATTCCATCCCACATTGTTCCAAATAAACCGTTAATAAAATTATATGAAACTCTTTACCCAAGCACAACAAATGCAGGCTCACCGGCTCAAAATAACATCCATAGTCCTACACAAATGTGTGCTCCGTCACACCCGTCAATCCTTCGATATCGTAATCTAAACTTAAGAGATTATTTATTCCTTCATTTATTCACTCACTTTTTGTGAAAATCATCACTTGCATGCCGGAAGGTTGTGATTATATGTTCTCATTCCCCAACATCTACAAATACACGCTTATCCTAACGATCTTCACCGCAGCGCTCTCTCACTGCAGTTCACCAAGCAGCGCTCCGAACAGTCAGCATAAAGAAGAGGCTTTCTCCAGCTCTGCACCAAGCCAGCCGCCCGTTGATCCGATCATCCGCAGAGAGGGCCATACCGTTTATATTGAAATGACCGCACAAGTGACTGATATTGAAATTTCGAAAGGGGTCATTTACAACGCCTGGACCTTTAACGGCACTTCCCCCGGACCCGTCCTGCGTGTGAAAGAAGGCGACACCATCGTCTTTACTTTAAAAAATAAAGATACCCGCATGAACCACTCGATGGATATGCATGCCGTCCATGCTTCTCCAAGCCGTAAATTCATTGATGTCATGCCCGGAGAAGAAGGAACCTTTACCTATCCGGCCACTTCTCCGGGGGTATTTATGTATCACTGCGGAAGCAAGCCGACCCTTGCCCATATCGCCAACGGGATGTACGGCATGATCATTGTGGAACCCAAGGCGGGTTACCCTTCGGATCATCTCATTGATCGCTCCTACACCCTTGTACAGAGCGAATGGTACAAAGAGCATGATTATAATTCATTTTTGAATGAGGAACCGGAATATGTAGTTTTTAATGGCAATACCTATACCCTCAAAGAACATCCACTGCTTGCCAAAGCAGGAGACACCGTGCGCATATACATCAGCAACGCGGGTCCGAATGAAGTTTCTTCCTTCCACGTTGTTGGTACGATGATGGACAGGGTATACACGGATGGAAATCCAAGGAACATCCAATATGGTATTCAGACAGTCATGCTTCCTGCCAGCGGAGGAGCTGTTGTCGAGTTTACCGTCACCGAGGAAGGCGATTATCCCATCGTAACCCATCAATTCAAACACGTAGACAAGGGTGCTTCTGCCGTGCTTCGCGTCACGAAAGATGGCAAAGACCACGGTGGTACAACCATGTCTCATTAAACCGGAAAGCATCTGCAAGAATCATATTCAAACATCATTCTGATGTGCGGCTATCTGCCATTGGAATACGAAGAGGTGACGAAGAGATGATTTGTGAACATGACCGAAATGATGCCTGTTTCTCCAAAGTTTCGCTTTTTCAACATCTGGAGCCTGAGGACGCTTCACTGCTGACCTCCCTTCTCCATACCCGAACCTACCATAAAGGAGAATATGTCGTTCAGGATGGCGAGCGTTCAGATACTCTTTTTGTGATACATCAAGGCAGCGTAAAGCTGTCCAAATATAACGAAAATGGCAAGGAGCATATTATCCGGTTTTTGTTTTCGGGCGATTTTTTCGGGCAAAGTTCACTGCTGAACCAGACACCGCATCACGCCAATGCAGAAGTTCTTGAACCCTCATCGATATGCTCTATTCACAAACAGGACTTTGACCAGCTGCTTGAGCAGGATCCTAAGCTCGCTTATCATTTCCTGCTTGCCATAACAAGTCTGTTAAGTGAAACCGACAAGTGGAATAGTTCTCTCAGCGCAATGACCACGAAGCAAAAAATTGCCAAACTGCTCCTCGATTTCCATACCCGGAATCATGAAAACCACGATCTCCGACTGCCGGTATTCAAAAAAGATATGGCGCTGCTTCTGGGAATCACACCCGAGACGTTAAGTCGAAAATTAAATGTCATGCAGCACCAGAATCTGCTTCAAGTGAACGGGAACGAAATCCGGATTCTGCAGCTGCAGGAATTGAAAGATATGATCTTTTGATGCTTTGATCACCATCTAGGATATGTAAACGATTTAACCAGTGTTGTGAGTATCGTCACAGTGAACCTCAGGTTTACGGTATAAAGTGAATACAAGAAAAGAATTTTCAGGAGGCTAACCTATGACTACCGTCGTTAAAATGGACAAACAATTGATTATGCATAAAATGCAGGAGCTCTGCTCCTTGCTGTTACAGGATGAAGGCTACAAGGAGATGCGTGCAATGATCGACCAGTTTGCCGCAGATGAGCAGGCGACTGAACAGTATGAACGCTTTATGGAGAAACATCAGGCACTCGAAGAGAAAGAACGTCAAAATATTGAACTGCTCGAATCCGAGATTAAAGTTTACGAAGAGGAAGAACGCGCGCTTTATGATCATCCGCTGATTCGCAGATTTATCTATGCGCAGCGCGAGTTCAGTCAACTGCATCAGCAGATCAGCACCTATTTCACAAAATCAGTCGAATTAAACCGTCTGCCCGAAGCTAAAGAGCTGGGAAAAGAAGCCTGCGGATGCGGCGGAAACTGCTCTGGTCACTAATTTCTCTGTAACCTATAAACGATATCCGCCTATAAATAAAGAGTATCCCTTCAGAATGGCTCTGAGGGGATACTCTTTGTCTTTACCTGTTACAAGTTGAAGTTATCAACGTTTGACGTTACTCGTGTTTTGTTTTGAAGGTCTCGACGTATGTTCCCAATTAGATGTCCAGCAGCAGTGACACAAGCAATCCCATAGAAGCGATCAACCCTACAACAGGGCCTCCTTCCTCAAAAGCCTCTGGCATCATCGTTGAGCAGAGCATGGCTATGATGCCTCCGCCGGCAAAGGCTCCGATCGCTGCGCCCATCTCCTTCGGAAGCTGTTCCAGAAACAGATATCCCCCGAGTGCGGCAAGTGAAGAGATCAGCAGTACACCGAGCCACATCAATAAAATTTTACCTTTGCTGTACTTGCTGTTCTTCAGTCCTGCCGTACTGGATAACCCTTCAGGAATGTTGCTGACAAAGATGGAGACCACGAGCACCACACTTACTCCGTTACCGGCCAGCAAACTGGCCCCCAGCATGATCGACTCGGGAATTGCATCCATCACTGTGCCTGCGAATATCCCGAGACCGCTTTGCTGGCTTGAATCCTTCCTGCTGGAACGTTTCCGATTAGACCCGCCTTTAGCTGAGATGAGCAGATCAAACAGCGTATATACCACTGCCCCTGCAGTAAAACCAATAGCTGTTGGCAGCATGCCTCCATCGTTCAGTGCATCTCCAAGCAGCTCAAACGTTGCTGCACCAATCAGCGTTCCTGTCCCGAAAGCCATTATCCAGCCGATAATCCTTTTCGGAATCTTCATAAAAAGTGCAGCAAGCGCACCGATAACCACCGCCGAGGCGGAGATGCCGCCCCACATAAACGCAGTCCACATTCGGGTAGGCCCCTCCCTTGTTCCAGTTTATTTATCTCCCATTAACCTCTGCGGGCAGATCAAAAACAATTACCGGAAATGTGCGGACTTCTTTATCATTCCATGTCAATTCGATGACGGTGTGACCTATGTCACCTGATGTGGACTTAAATCACGTTATGATAAAATGATGCCATCTACAGCAGAATGAACCAGAGCAGGAACTGCACGGCACCAATAATCTCGATCATCCCCACCTTCATGGGACGCAGTGTATGGCCTGCATAACGAAACGCCCGCGCAGCGGAATAAACATAGGCCAGCCCCATCCATGGGTACCCAACGATAGCCGGAATGAATAAGAGTACAACATGGACAAGACGTGACAACCTGATCCAGCGTGGATTGCTGCGTTCCCTAAAGACGGATTTCACAAAGAACGTACTTCCTGTAAAATGTAAAAAGGAAAATAATACAACGATGACCATTCCGTAATCCCATTCACCGCTGCCGATCAGATAAGCTGCCGCTCCGCCAAGCGAAAACACCAGCATCGCACACAGATCATTAGTCAGGGATCTTTCTGCCTTGTGTTTCACATGCCAAATGTTCACCAGCAGCAGTCCAGCCAGCATAGGTCCAAACCACAACAGTGATGATTGACCAATAACAGCCGGGATGAGACAGACTAGGGCAATCGTGCCGTATATGGCTGCCCATGTATATAAACGCGGCCGATTCGCATTTCGTTTGAGTGATTGCAGCAGGGGATAAGCCGTCAAATACAGGCCAAGCCAGGCCATAAAAAGCGGCACATGAAGCCACTGGGGACTGCTCGCCGCCACACCGACGAAAAAAGGCACACTCACCATCGCCCATCCGCCATGCTCATGAGGGATAACGATTGGTTTTAAGTTTGTACTCGCACTGCTTTTCAATTCAATCACGACCTCCTAACCGATTTATCATTACGAAATTAGGCTTTTGATCTTTGGAGAACCAAAGATATGAACATCAAATAAAGAGTTTAAATGTAAACGTTATTGAGAGGATGGATTCGTATGACCAGGGTTAATAAAGAAAACGCAGCGGAATTTCTGCAGCAGTTTCCTATTTTCCAGGACCTGAGCTCAGAAGAGTTGAAACAGGTTGAAGAAATCGCCATATCCCGAAGCATCAACAAAAAAACAGTGATTTTTAGTGAGGGCAGTGAGAAAGAAGCCGTGTTCTTCATCCGTACAGGTATCGTCAAAGCCTACAAAACGGATGAGAACGGACATGAACAGATTGTCTCTTTTCTCAAAACAGGCGATATGTTTCCACATACCGGTTTTTTCAACGCGCATCCATATCCCGCTACGGCTGTGGCGATTACACCAACAAGTCTGCTGGCAATCCCCGTCAGACAATTTGAACGGCTAATGCTCAGCACACCTTCGATTGCTATTAAAATCATGCGTGTGCTTGGCGATAAAATCCGTGAATTGCAGGATAAGCTGCAGGTGCTTTCCGGACAGGATGTTCGTAATCGTGTGCTCTCCTTTCTCCTTATGCTCGCAGAGCAGCATGGTCAGCAGCAGGCGGATAAGGTCGTTATTAATCTGCCTATGACACACCAGGAGTTTGCCAATTCGATCGGAACAACACGAGAAACTGCCAATCGCCTGCTGAACCAGCTCGCGAAGGATGAGCTGCTGGAGGTTGATCGCAGCCGCATCATTATTCATAACCTGCCAGCTCTAAAAGAACAGCGAGACGCTTGAGCATTACGAAAAATTGCCTTTCGCTTGTGAAAAAGAGACCTTAACTACTGTACATCAAGTTAAGGTCTCTTTCTGTATGTTGGATCACCTTTTCAACAACTGTTCCGTTACCATTACCTGCTCAGGCAAGCGTCAGGTCAGGCTTGCTCATATCACTGAACATTCCCGCGTAATATTTGATTTCTCCAGCCTCATTACGGATCGCAGTAATACTGAGCCACTCCTGATAGACCTCACCGTTTTTCTTCCGGTTCCAGATCTCGCCCTGCCAGTATCCTTTTTCACGCAGCTCCCGCCATAACTGATCATAGAACTTTTTATCCTGCCTGCCTGATTTCAGCATACTTGGCTTCTGCCCTACCGCTTCTTCAGCCGTGTAACCTGTAACTGCGGTAAAGGCCGGATTGACAGAACGAATGACACTGTTCGTATCCGTCACGAGAATGGCTTCAATCGTGTTCTCCAAAATGCTGGCAGACAGCTGCAGCTTCTCCTGATAGAACATCCAGATCACAAGCACGAGACTTACCAGTGCGATCTGGGATAAAGCCATGAATCCAATCGCATAATGACCTGTCATGCTGTACAGCAGCGTCAGCATCAATGGAGGGAAGAAACCGCCCAAACCACCCATTGCCGAGATCATGCCGTTCGCGATACCTGCTTGTTTAACGAAATACATCGGTACTAATTTGAAAATCGTACCGTTTCCCGTCCCTGCACAGAGCGCAACAGTCAGACAGCCCACCGTGTAAATATAAAAGGATGGCGCGAAGGATAATACAATTGCTGCCACAGTCAGCCCGCCGAACACAAACATCAATATTTTAAATGGATTAAATCGGTCTCCCAGCCATCCGCCCACCGGACGCATGATCGTAGCCACCAGAATGAATCCTGCGGTGCGAAGTCCTGCATCGACCTTATCCATCTGGAAATTGGTCACGAGGAAGTTCGGCAGGTAGACGGTGAACGCCACGAATGAACCAAACGTCAGGAAATAGAAGAGACACAAGAGCCACAGCTTATTATTGCGTGATACGTCTTTTAGCTGCTGCATCAGAGGAAGGGTGACACGAGTTTCTTTTTTGTCTCCCAAAACAAAATTCAGCACTGCCATACCAATTAAAAGAATGCTGTAAAGCAGCACCGTTTTCGACCAGCCCACATGGGCAGCAACCAGAGGTGCCCCGAATGCGGAAAGTGCCGTCCCCAAGTTACCGATACCATAGATCCCGTTCACGAAACCGTGGCGCTCTTTCGGATAATACTTCGGCAGTGAGGTTACACCGACTGAAAATACAGCCCCTCCGATCCCGAGGAAAAATCCGCCAATGACCAGATCACTGAAGGATGCTGCGCGGCTTACCCACCATACTGGAGCCAGTAACAGTACAAAGCTGATCATGAAAATGTTACGCGCTCCATATCGGTTCGTCCAATACCCAATCGGAATACGGGCAATCGAACCGATCAAGACTGGAATGGCCGTCGCCCAAGCCAGCTGCGATGATGTAAGTACGATATCTTCTTTAATGAAGGGCATGAGTGAAGACAGAATCACCCATACCATGAAACCGAGAATCAGACTTGCCGTTTGCAAGGGCAGTTGAACTTTACCTTTTTGCTGCATTTACATCGCCCTTTCCTTTTTTTGTTCCTGATTCGGATACACTGCTCCATCTCTTCTGCGATACAGCACATAGCTGCGTCTCAGATATCCAAGCGGCATGCTCAGCATGTGAACGAGACGTGTGAATGGGAACACACAGTACAGCACAAATGTGAGCAGGATATGAATTTTGAAGTTCATCGGTACCGTCTGCATTAATGCCGGATCTGGTTGGAAGACCAAAAGCCCCCGCAGCCATGGATTAATCGTTGTACGATAGTCAAAGCCGCTGTGGTTTACCGCATTGGCCGATGTTGCCAGTATGCCGGTCACAATAACAATGATCAGCATCGCAAGTGCCAACCAATCTCCGACGCTGCTTGCTGCCCGTACTCTGCGCGCCGTGTAACGACGTACCAGCAGAATAACCAGACCGGCAAAAGCGATAATACCTGCGGGTAATCCTCCGAATACAGCCCCCATATGATACGCTTCGTCACTTAGACCAATCCAGTGATAAAATTCAATCGGTACAAGCAGTCCGGCAATATGTCCGCAAATCACGGCAAAAATGCCGATGTGGAAGAGTAAACTTCCCCACCGCAGCATACGTTTCTCCAGCATTTCGCTTGATTTCGATGTCCAGCTAAACGGATTGGTTACATATCTCCAGATGGTCGCCGTGACGCAAAACACAATGACCATATACGGGAGAGCACCCCATAACATCAACTCCAGTGTACTCACCGATTGCCCCTCCTCATCAGCTCGACGATCTCGTTCAGACCGCCAAACGGTTGTTTCTGTTGTTCTTGGCTTGGTACAGGGACGTCCGAAACAGACAGCTCGGGCAGCACCTGCAGCATGAGCGTAAGGAGCGGCCCATATGGACTATTCTGTCCTGCGATGCTCTCGGTCATGGTCACCAGCGACTTATAGCAGCTGCCAAGAACACCAATCGCATCTTTCTCAGGTGCCTCGGCAATAAATTCAAGCACCATCGGCAAATAATCCGGCAGCTCGCTGGCTTCCATATAGAAACCAGCTGCTTCATATCTGCGCTTCAAATCAATCAGTGCCGGGCCACGATCCCGCTCATCACCATGGGCCGCATAAGTGAGATAGAGGTTCGATTTTTTATCAAAGTCAAACGCTCGTACATATGCATCCTGCCACTTAATCGCATCAACAGCCTGTGCAGCTCTGGTAAAGGTTAACACGACCTGCTTCTCTTCTTCCTCAGAGATCGAAAGAACGGCTTCCTCTACACCTTGCAATCCCTCTCTCCACTCGGTATCCGGATACTGCAGCAGATAGGAGATCAGTTTGCAGACCATTCGTCTTGTTTCCGTGTCATAAACCGGCTCCACGATGGGTTCTGGATCAATATCAATTGTCATCGTTGTTATCTCCTCTCCTATGAGAATACGCCGCAGGAACCTGGACCGCCTGCAAAGTCAAGGCCGCAGCTGCCTTGTTCACTGAAGAGGTCTGCCACTTCCTCACGGTGAGCTGGCGGGATGACAAAGCGATCATCATATTTCGCAATGGCAAGCAGACGATACATGTCTTCCACTTCCTGTGCACTCATGCCTGCCAGATTCAGCAGGTCAGACTCACTGGTTTTGCCAGTCTGTTGGTTGCGCATGTGAATCCGCATCACAGCCATCTTGCGCAGCACTTCACGAATACGTTCTGTATCTCCGGCCGTAAGCAGGTTCGCCAGATATTCAACCGGAATGCGCATATTATCAATGGCCGGGAAAATATCGTTTGCTTCGAGCGAACTTCCTTGGCCTTCTACCCGGTTAGTAATCGGGCTGAGCGGCGGAATATACCATACCATCGGCATGGTTCGGTATTCCGGGTGAAGCGGCAGTGCGATTTTCCAGTCAATCACCATTTTATAGATTGGAGACTGCTGTGCTGCAATAATCCAGTCCTCCGGTATACCTGCCGCCCGTGCTTCACGGATGACTTCAGGATCATTCGGATCAAGGAAAACATCCATTTGAGACTCATATAGGTCCTTTTCATTTTCCACGGAAGCTGCCGCTTCAATGCGATCAGCATCGTACAGCATCAGACCGATATAACGGATACGTCCAACACAGGTTTCGGAACAAATTGTGGGCAGACCCGCTTCAATCCGCGGGAAGCAGAGTGTACATTTCTCGGCTTTGTTCGTCTGCCAGTTGAAATACACTTTTTTGTACGGGCAGCTGGATACACAGAAGCGCCAAGCACGGCAGGCATTCTGGTCAACCAGTACAATGCCGTCCTCTTCCCGTTTGTACATGGCTCCCGATGGACAAGAAGACACACAAGACGGGTTCAGACAGTGTTCACAGATTCTTGGCAGGTACATCATAAATACCTGTTCAAAGTCCATTTTGATCGATTCCTCGACACCCTTCATGTTCGGGTCTTCCAGCCCTGTTACATGGGCACCTGCAAGGTCATCTTCCCAGTTTGGACCCCATTCGAGATTCATGTACTCTCCCGTAATCTGGGATTTCGGTCTGGCAACCGGCTGATGTTTTTTCTCCGGGCTGTTGGTCAATTTTTCATAGTCATAGGTCCACGGCTCATAGTAATCGTCAATCGTTGGTTGATCGGGGTTATGGAAAATGTTAAGCAAACGTCTGGCACGTGTACCTGATTTCAGCTCCAGCTTGCCATTCTTCATCTCCCAACCGCCGCGATAACGGTCCTGATCCTCCCATTGTTTCGGGTAACCGACACCTGGTTTGGTCTCCACATTGTTAAAATACATGTACTCTGCACCTGGACGATTCGTCCAGGTGTTTTTGCATGTGACGCTGCATGTATGGCAGCCGATACATTTATCCAGGTTCATGACCATACTGACTTGTGCTTTAATCTTCAAGCCAATCCACCTCCTGCAGTTTTCTAATGATGACGTTCAGGTCACGCTGGTTGCCTGTCGGGCCATAATAGTTGAAACCATAACTTAACTGGGCATATCCGCCGATCATATGTGTTGGCTTCACATGAATACGCGTCGGACTGTTGTGCGTACCCCCGCGTGTCTGTGAAATTTTCGTGCCCGGAACGTTAATATGACGGTCCTGAGCGTGATACATAAAGGCTACTCCACGAGGAATGCGGTGCGTGACTACGGCTCTCGCCACAACAACCCCGTTTCGGTTGAAACATTCAATCCAGTCGTTATCCACCAGACCCGCGTCCTCCGCGTCTTCATGATTCATCCAGATCGTTGGGCCGCCCCGGAACAACGTCAGCATCGGCTGCGCATCATAGTACATACTGTGGATAGACCATTTGTTATGCGGTGTCATGTAGTTCAGTACGATTTCTTTACCGCCCTCGATCGGACGTTTGCTGTTTGGATGGAACGGTGTATGTTTCAAAATCGGTTTGAAAGTCGCCAGCGTCTCACCGAACTCACGCAGCATCGCATGATCGATATAGAACTGCTGTCTGCCTGTCAGCGTGCGCCATGGAATGAGACGTTCCACGTTGGTCGTAAACGGTGAATACCGCCGTCCGCCTTTTTCCGATCCACTGAATGCAGGAGATGTAATGACCGTTTTCGGTTTCGATGTAATTTCGTCGAAGGTGAAACATTCCTCCGAGCGCTCTTCTGCCAAATCTTTCAGATGAAGTGCCGTTTTCTTCTCAAGGGATTCCCACGCTCGTACAGCCATCTTGCCATTCGTTGTAGTGGACAGCGTCAGAATCGCCTCTGCAACGTTACGATCTGTACTCAGATCCGGACATCCTTGTCCAATGCCATCTTTGCGATTCACGCCGAGAATGCCTTTCAGTTTTTCGTATTCTTCGCTCGCTGACCAGGCAATACCCTTCGTACCGATCGGTTTATCCTTCACATTCGGTCCGAGACTGATCATTTTGTTATAGACCGCAGCGTAGTCACGTTCAACCACTTGAATATGCGGCATCGTTTTACCCGGAATGGCTTCGCATTCTCCTGCGCTCCAGTCTTTAATCTCACCATATGGCTGCGCGAGTTCATCCGGTGAATCATGCAGCAGCGGTGTAGTCAAAATTTCCTTCTGCGGACCGTCGAACTGCTGCGCAGCCATTTCGGAGAATACCCGCGCAATCTCCTTGAAGGTATCCCAGTCCGAGCGGGATTCCCACTGTGTCGCTACTGCCGGGTTGAACGGATGCACAAACGGGTGCATATCCGTACTGCTTAGATCACTTTTCTCATACCAAGTTGCTGCTGGCAGCACGATATCGGAATACATCGCTGTACCTGCCATACGGAAATCCATATTAACCATGAGATCCAGCTTGCCTTCCGGTGCATCATCCACCCACTCCACGTGCTCCGGCCGAAGTCCGTGATCATCATCATTCAGCAATCCGTTCGTTGCACCAAGCAAATGCTTGAGGAAGTACTCATGTCCTTTGCCTGAGCTTGAGATCAGGTTGGCCCTCCAGACAAACAGCACACGCGGGAAGTTCGCCGGATCATCCGGCTGCTCAATCGAAAATTTCAGATTTTTATTTTGCAGTTCGGATGCGACATAGGCTGCGATCTCTTCTTTTGTCGCTGCTCCTGCATTCAGTGCATCCTGATGCAAATCAATCGAGTTGCGATTAAATTGCGGATAAGATGGAAGCCAGCCCATGCGTGCAGCCATGACATTATAGTCAGCAACGTGCTGGAAGCGCGGATCACCCTCAAGTGCAGAGGTCAGCTCTCCGACCTGAGTCTCTTCATATCTCCATTGATCTGTTGCAAAATAGAAGAATGATGTTCCGTTCTGCAGACGGGCAGGTCCACTCCAGTCACGGGCAAACGCAATCGTCTGCCAGCCTTCTGCCGGACGCAATTTCTCCTGACCTACATAGTGGGCCCAGCCGCCGCCATTGACACCTTGACAGCCAGTCATCAAAAGCAGGTTGATAATGGCACGATAGATGACATCGGAGTTGTACCAGTGGTTGATCCCCGCACCCATAATAATCATGGAGCGTCCCTGTGTATCGACGGCATTTTGTGCAAATTCACGTGCGATCTGAACGACGGTATCCCGGTCAACGCGTGTGATCTTCTCCTGCCAAGCCGGAGTAAATGGTTTATCCTCTTCAGCTTCCAGAACAGCTCCTGATACGATGTCTGTGGAGTCTGCCGAACGTGTCATTTCACGATCAACACCATACTTCGCCAGCACCAGATCATATACGGACGTAACCGTGATCCAGCGATCTTCAACCCAGATGCGGCGAACCGGAATCTGACGCTCCATCACATGACTGCCATCATCATCAAAATAAGGCAGGTGTACAGTAACGAGATCATGATGCACACCCAGCATGGATAGTCTTGGATCGATCGGCTCGCCGGTCTCTACCTGCTCCATTTTGAGATTCCACGTACCTTCTTCACCCCAGCGGAAACCCATACTGCCTTTTGGAATGGCATAAGTTCCCGTGTTTTCATCAAATACAAGAGTTTTCCATGCCATGTTGTTGCCCTGAATGCCAAGGTCCTCCCCAAGGAGGAAGCGGCCTGCGGTATTAACGCCATCCTTCTCTTCAACAATCAGCAAATTCGGGAAGTCTGTATATTGTTTTGCATAGGACATGAAGTAGTCAGTAGGATGATCCAGATAAAATTCTTTCAGAATAATGTGGCCCATAGCCATGGCAAGCGCGCCGTCCGTACCCTGTTTTACCGACATCCAAGTGTCAGCAAACTTAACATATTCCGCATAATCCGGACTGATGGATACGACTTTTGTCCCCTTGTAACGTGCTTCTGCGAGGAAGTGAGCATCCGGCGTACGTGTCATCGGCAGGTTGGAACCCCAGACCAAAATGTATCCTGAGTTATACCAGTCACTGCTCTCCGGCACGTCTGTCTGATCTCCCCAGATTTGCGGGGATGCCGGCGGCAGATCCGCATACCAGTCATAGAAACTGAGCAGTGGTGAACCTACCAGGGACAAGAAGCGTGATCCGGCAGCATAGCTGACCATGGACATCGCCGGAATCGGCGAGAAACCAATAATGCGGTCAGGTCCGTAATCTTTAATGGTATGGATCATGGAAGCTGCAATAATCTGCGTCACTTCGTCCCATGACGCACGAACGAGTCCGCCTTTACCGCGTACCGACTTGTACCTCTTCACTTTGACCGGGTCATTGGAAATGCTTGACCATGCCTGAACGGGATCACCATGCGTCTTCAGCGCTTCGCGCCACATTTCCAGAAGCGCACCACGTACGTAAGGATGTTTCACACGCAGTGGACTGTATAAATACCATGAGAAGCTTGCTCCACGCGGACATCCACGCGGTTCAAAATCGGGCATATCCGGTCCGGTTGAAGGGTAATCCGTTGCCTGTGTTTCCCATGTCACAATGCCGTCTTTCACATAGATCTGCCAGCTGCACGAACCTGTACAGTTCACGCCGTGCGTAGAGCGCACCACTTTATCATGCTGCCAGCGGCGGCGGTACACATCTTCCCAGTCCCGGTTGACCGGAGACATCTCACTCCAGCCTTCCGCATTCTTTTCACGTTTGGCAAAATACTTCAGTTTGCCCATCCAGGGCATGCTTTTGCTGCTCATTGTTGTCCTCCTACAATTGTGACCTTTGGTGAGTTTCGCACTTGAGATTGAGATTGAGTTCGAGCTCAAACTGCATTTGAATCCCTACTTGAAGCAGCTGCTGCGCTTCCTATCCTCCAATCTGCGACATATGCCGCAGCGTAGGTGTTCCGTTAATCTGCTGCCCTTTTAAGGCATTCACCATATCATGAGTTTCGGGTTTGGAGCCGAGCGCCTTGAAAAACAACTCCTGCACCGCCTTGTCATTGCCGACGAGCGGACGCACATTGTACTCATCCGACCAGTACAGGCAGGGCTTTATATTGCCGTCAGCCGTTAAACGGAGTCTATTGCAGCTGCCGCAGAAATGACTGCTGACCGGATGAATCAGGCCAAAGGTTCCGGCGGCACCAGCAATCCGGTAACTGTCTGCCGGACCATTGCCGTACACCTCGCCGCAGCTCTCGTAGTTCCAATTGGCTGCGCAGGTTTTCAGCACATGCTCAAGCGGCAAATAACTCGACTTCCACCCCTCTCCGCTGTCACCGATCGGCATATATTCAATAAAACGAATATCAATCGGGTCCTCCAGCGTCATCCGCAGAAAATCTTCTACCTCGTCGTCATTTACGCCTTTCATAAGTACCACGTTAAGCTTGATGGGATTTAGTCCAGCCTTCTGACTGGCTTTAATACCTTCCAGCACACGATGCACCTTACCGCCCCGTGTAATCCGCGCGAATCGCTCCGGTCTGAGCGAATCAAGACTAATGTTCACACGTGTCAAACCTGCAGCCTTCAGCATCTCAGCATGAGCCGCCAAATATATGCCATTGGTTGTTAAGGATATGTCGTCTATTCCAGGAATAGCGGATAACATGGCAACCAGTCGATCCAGCTCCTTACGAACCAGAGGTTCTCCGCCAGTCAAACGCAGTTTCCGAACGCCCAGCGGAGCCAGTGCCTGGACAATCGATGTAATTTCTTCATAGGACAGGATGCGTTCTGTTGGTTCAAACTGCATTCCTTCTTCCGGCATACAGTACACACAGCGCAGATTGCAGCGGTCCGTGACCGATATACGCAGGTAATCATGCACACGTCCAAACGGGTCCATTAACTTAGATTCCATACACGTACCTCCTTTCTCCGGGATGCTGTCATGACATTGGCTGAAGGAGAGCATCTGCTTCCTCACATGTATTGTCAATCATGAGGCTAAGCATAATGATGTCTGGCTTCGCTAACTGTGCAAAATATCACAAGAACTGAAACATAACGCACAGCTTCACATTTGTGAAAGCTTCACAATCCTTTTCCGAACAGGATTATGATTCAAATAAGGCGAGATTATGACAAAAATAAAGGTGTGAGCAGGCTCACACAGCTGCTTTGTTTGCTTTTCTATAATCAAATTGCACCACCACACTAATCCCAATTTGGAGGAATGACCTATGAACACATATGCTGCATCGATTAATGCCACGGAGTATCCGCCACATTTGAAACATAAAATTATCTTTGAAACGTTTGAGGCTCTTCAGCCGGGAGAAGCCATGCTGCTGGTTAACGATCATGATCCAAAACCGCTTCGCTTCCAGTTCCAATCGACACATCCCGACAGTTTTGACTGGGAGTACATTGAACAGGGTCCTATTACATTTCAGGTGAAAATTACGAAACGATAGATTGGAGTTGAACGGAAATGGCGCATGTTGAAATCATTGACGATACCACACTGCGTCTGACGCTGGGACTCGAAGATGCTGTATCCATGATTCAGATCGCTCAGCGTGAGCAGGCAGCTTATGCACAAGAAATCATCACGATTTACGAAAAAATGCCCGTGTTCGAATATACTCATTTCTGCTTTTATGCCTATGACAGTGCAGGGCTGTTTGAGCGTGTGCTTGAGATAGACCCGAAAACCTATCTCTCCTTCTCCCTTGATGCACCCGACTCATTCTTCTATGCCCTGTACGGAGGTATGTCCGCTTTATACGAATCATCGATTAAGCTGATTCAGCAGACGAGTACGGCTGCGTCCGCCGTTAACGAAACGGATGTGAATGCGCATGTCTGAGACTGCCGTTAACCTTGTGGAACTGGACGTACGTCCTCATCTGAGCAAAAAACTCGAGCCCTTTCAGCTCATTATGGACACGGTAAAAGGATTAAAGCACGAGGATGTATTCGTCCTGCATGCGCCATTCAAACCAACCCCGCTGCTTGGCATTCTAAAGATGAAAGGGTACTCCAGTACGTCGGAGCGTCTTGAATCCAATCATTGGGTGACTACGTTTGTGCATAAAAAAAATAAGGCCGCTAGGGGGAAAATCGCTGCGGCGGTAGAGTTGAATACTTCTGTTCGACGTGAATCTGCTTCGTTATCAGTTGAAGATTCCGCTTCAGATAATGTCAGCTCTTATTGCGAGGGACACCCTGAAGAGATGGCTTTAACTTTGGATTTCGAAGGTTCACCTCAGGAGGCAATACTGCAGGAACCGACCATCATTCTGGACAATCGCGGACTGGAGCCACCTCAACCGATGATGCGCACATTAGCTGCTCTCGAACGCTGCAAACCGGGAGAAGTTGTACTCATTCATAATGACCGCGTGCCCGTTTTTTTGATCGAGGAATTGAATCAGCTCGGTTGTCTCTACACCGTTGATGATCAGGCGGATGGTACAGCCAAAGTCAGAATCGAAAAAGGGTAAGGAGGCGAAAGCCATGTCCAGGCTGCCGTTTCTTTTTATCATCACGGGCATCGTTGGATTTGTAATGTATCACACATTCTCCCTGCTCACACTGACAGGCTGGCTTGGTGATGAATTAAGAGGGCCCGAAGGTTGGTTTCATGCCCATCTGTTTGTGCTGGGTTGGGCCACCATGCTGGCGATGGGTGCTGTCTATCAATTGATACATGTCATTTTGCAAACGAATATCTACAGTACAGTGCTCGGTTACTGTCACTATTTCTTGTTCACCATCGGCGTTACCGGCATGTTAGTTGGCTTTATTCGCGCAGATGTAATCTGGATTGCAGGTTCAGCAGTGCTTGCACTATCCGGCATCTTGTTATTTGGCTTCAACATGGCTGTAACCCTCTTCCGTGCTTCACAGTGGAACCCGGTGACGATCAGTGCAGCCTGTGCCTGTATATATCTTGTACTTACCGGATTATCAGGCATGCTGATGGGACTTAATTTTGCTTTTGGCGACTGGAATGGTATGCATCAACGATTGTTCGGGGCACATATCTGGATGGGAACGCTCGGATGGTTCGGTATGTTAATTACCGGATTCAGCTACAAAATGCTGCCGATGTTTTACTTGTCTCATGATTTCTCCATCCGATTGCAAAAAGTCGTGCTTCTGCTGTGGAATGCCGCTGTTATAACGGGTGTGATCGCATTCCTGACAGGTATAAAGGGCGGCCTGCTCTGGATTGCGCTTTTGCTTCTGACAGGTGCCTTGATCTGTTATGTATACCATCTGGAGCAAATACAGGAGAAACGGCATAAAAGCAATCCTGGACCCGGAATCCGCTGGACGGTCTATGTAAGCCGGGCCTTGGTCGTCTATTCCATCGCTCTGTTAATCTACAGCGCGCAGGGGATGGAGCTGCTGCTGGATTCACGTGTCGTGCTTCTAAGCGGCTGGGTCTATCTTGGAGGCTGGGTATCCCTGACGATCCTCGGATATGCCTCCAAAATTGTGCCCTTCCTATGGTGGACCCATAAATACGGTAAGCTTGCCGGACGTCCTGGCACTCCGCTTATGGCTGGTATGTTAAGTGAAAAAAGGATCAACCTTGGAATACTTGCGATGGCAGCATCCAGCCTGCTGTTAGTCAGCGGTATTCTGGTCAATCTGGCTGAAGTCATGATGGTTGGCGGAACGTTATTGTCTATCATTTCAATAGTGTATATTTCCAATATCGCTTTGGTATTCAGACGTTAACAAGAAGGACTGGGGAGTGGAAAAGATGGAACAAACCTCGCATTTACTCGAACATTTAAAAGAAGTATATGACCCGGAGCTTGGTGTCAACATCGTTGACCTCGGCCTGGTGTATGAAGTGAAGGAAGAGCCTGAACGCATTCAGGTGCGCATGACGCTCACAACGCCAGGCTGTCCGCTCCATGATACGATCGTTGGTGCGGTGAAATGGGTTTTACAACAAAATACTGACAAAACCGATATCGACGTACAGGTGGTGTGGGAACCCCAATGGTCTCCGCAGCTGATGTCCAGAGAAGCCAAAGAAATGCTCGGTTATTTTTAAACAAATGCTTAAATTCAAAGCTGGCAGCAAAAGGATATATGTCCAAAGCGCACAAATGGATCAACCCCGATATCCAAAAAACGTACTCAAGCTCTGATCCGATCAGGCAAGGTACGTTTTTGCGTTTGTTCCCTTTCGAGCTGACAGAAAAAGAGACCCTGACAGAGTCTCCAATTCTTACAATTTACACGTTCCTCTTCTATACTAGATATCCTTGGCGTAGGAAGGTTCCGGCACTTTACTCAGTACGACAAACAACCGAACCTCCGCATCACTTGTGTTATGGAAAGCGAATTCAGTCTCGCCTCCGCAGGACACCGCATCTTCTGCCTTAATCTCCTGCTCTTTTCCGTCCAGAATCAGTGTGCCTTTTCCTTCAACGACGAGCAGCGAGAGGTCTGCACCGGGATGTTTGTGAACGGGGAGCTGCTGTCCAGGCAGGAAATGAAGCACAAAGGTTAACCCGCCCCCTTGTTGAAAAAGTACCCGTTTGGTGAACCGTTCCGTACTGTATGCTTTGACGTCTTGCAATGATGTGATACTCATGATCATCATCCTCCTGTATTCGTTCTGGTGATGTATTTATCTTAATGCAAAAACACCTGCATCTCCTTGATTCAAATCAAGAAAACACAGGTTTGGATTTCGGATTTACCTTTTAAAACAACACCCGTTAAATCTCTCAGTAGATAAAAGGATCAATTTAATATAGATCGATATTATAATGGAAGGAACTAAATTATACGACCAACTGCCCTCTCTTTTCCGCCAAACCAATTGTCGCCTGCACACCGGAGTTAAACTCCAGAAAGTCCTGTTCCACGCCATCACTAAAAATGACACCATCCTCGGGCATCTGTGAAACGATATGGAGCTGCTGTTTGGCATGAATCTGCCCAAAGACAAGACTAGTCGCTGTCGTGCGGCTCGGGAACGGCTCACGTACGGTAAAATATAAGTAAGGAGCATCCCACGCAAACTCACTTCTGTTCGCTGTATCCGTAGACCGGGGTCCAGCTGCAGCAGCTGTATGCTCCTCACTGCTAAGCTGCTGCCACGCGGCCGAACTGACGATCCCCGAAGCCCCAGCCAGCACACTTTTGAACCATCCTGTCGCTCCCATGCCTGTAGACACGATAATCCCGCTGGACGATTGATTTTCAATGGAGCTTCCCAAACGCACTTCATATCGGGCTGATACATGCGTCTTCCTTCCAATAAACAGATCATTCACACCATACAGATACTGCCCGTCGTTCAGCTCGACCTTCGCAAGTGTTACCTCTTTCAATGCGCGCTGCCTGCGGATCACATCCGGTACAATAAAGCTCAAATCCTCCACTGTAAAAGGCAAAAGCACTCCATCCCACCGCATCGGGTCTGGATTAACACCGATTAGCGGCTGTGCTGTCACATATTTCAACGTGTTGGCAACCAGACCATCCTGCCCGACCACAACGACAATATCCTGCTCTCCAAATATAAAATTCGGTACATGCTCCCGCTCAATGGTCTGAACACGCCCCAGTTGGCTCAGCTGCTGCTGCGCAAGCTGTACTGCCTGTCGGTAACGCTGATCTTCTTGGATGTAATCGCTGAAGTCTGCACCAAGACGTTCAATATAAAACTGGGCCTGCTGCACAGTATTATAGCGGACAATCAACTCCTCCAGCCGAGTTCTCCGTTTGACCAGAATCAATTTGTGCTCACTCATCGGCTCATTCATCTTAGCCATCTGTGCTTCCACCTCCCGCTTTCCCTTTGACTTGAGGACGACCATGGTTGATTTTTTTGATTTTCTGACTCGTCTGACTTGCCCCGCTCATCTGATCATCTTGATTTACTGTCCGTCTATGATGGACTCCTCCTGATCGTACAGACTGCGTCCTGGAAGCAGATAGATTGGTTTGTTTCCCCCATCCAACAATCATCGTGCCGTCCCTCCCTTACTTCTACCTTCCGCTGGAGCCATCAAGCCCTGCAGCAGATCTGGTGAAATGTTAAGCTGTCCGATTTTGCCGGCGTTCTCGGCCAATTCCTGAAATGCGAGTGCAATCAGTTTATCCGAATTCATCCCCATATTGGCCATCGCCTGCAGTACGTTTGGCTGCACATGCTGGAGCGAATTCATGACAGCTGCAATTTCATACGCCTTCGCATCCGCTTCAGCATTCTGATTGGCAATCGTAAGTTCGATCAGCTGCTGCTTACGTTCCTCCATCGCTGTATTAAACTGCAGCTGCTCCTGCTCCATCTCGTTCTGCTTTTGTTTTACCGAGCGTTCAGCCTGCAGCTGCGTTTCCCGAATCTGCTGCTTCTTCGTTTCTACAGCAATCTCGGTATTTAATTCGTTCTCTTTCACACGGCGCTCCTGCTCAATGGAAGCATTGCGACGCACATATAAAGCTTCGTCCGCTTGACGCAGAATTTCCTCCCTCGCCTGTGCTTCCAGCGCACGCATCGTTTCCTTATTTGGCAAAATCGCCAAAATGGAGAGGTTCATCAGCTCTACGCCCAGCTTATCCAGCTCTTCATGCTGCGCAACTTCCCGTTTCATGCTGCTGGCAAGCCGTTCACTAGATTGGATGGCTTCTCGCAGCGGCAGCTGTTCCAGATATTTCTTCGTGAGCACTTTGGCAATCGTAATGACTCGTTGATCCAGCTTGCCAGGATCGTCGGACATATATTGATTTTTGCGCAAATTGTACGTGTAATTCAGGCTCTTCGTAATTTTGCTGTAATCCATGATGCGATAGCTGAGCTGACCCTGTATGGTAACGGTCTGATAATCTGCTGTAATTTCCTCAAACATAAACGGAACATCGACTGAAGATACAGGCAGTACAATCACCGAGGTCGTTGGCTCATAATAATAAAAGGACAAACCCACGCCTTCACGCTGCACCCTGCCGTTCTTTACCTTCATTACGTATTCACTCGGTTGAAACTTGACGAATCGGAATCCAAACATGGCCTATACCTCATTTCATAATAATGTCGTTTTGATATTATCGAAATGATAACAAATGAATTTGATATTGTCAATACGACATTAACGAAATAAACAAAAAAAGACCGAATACCGTATTCGATCTCTTTTTGTTTATTTAAATCGTTTGGCAAACCTGCAGTTCCACCCTAATACAGCAGTTCCAGCAATCTCGCCGTCGCAACTGCACCCTGTGCACGATTTGCCGTTTGTTTTGGAGCAAAGGTACCGTCAGGCAGTCCATGCAGTACACCGAGCTGCTGCATGGCTGCTGCCGCTTCTCTTGCATACTCGGCTATGGCATCTTGATCTCTGAACTCAAGCTGACCATTTACAGAAGCGGAGCTGTTGTCACGTTGTGCCGCCTTCACTGCCCGATAAAGCATCACCGCCATATCTTCACGGGAGATGCGATCGCTTGCCCCAAATGTTCCATCTGCCCGTCCCTGAACGATGTTCATTTCGATACCCGTACGGACCGTGTCCGCGTACCAATGATCAGCCTTTACATCCGTCGGTAATGTAATCGAGGAATTTGTCTGATTTGCTTTCCCGATCACTTTAACGATCATCTGCAAAAATTGTGCGCGGGTCAGTTCATCCTGCGGTTCAAAACGTGATGCACTTACACCTGCAATGATGCCTTTACCATAGAGGGCCCGAATTTCCTGAACAGCCCAGGTATGATGCTGCAGGTCCTTTAAAGGCACCTCTGCGTTCGTAATCACATAACTGCCGGCCTGTGTCGGCTTGAATGCCATTGCTGCTGCAGCTTGATCATACTTGAAGTATGTCAGAGGCTGTAATTCACCATCCGTGGAGATTGCATTCACAACCATCACTGTATCTTTTGTTTTTACAGGCTCTACATCGGACAAAACCACTTCTACTGCTCTGTTGGCCCATGGGAACGACTTGTTGTTTAATAGCATATCGACTCGAACAGCCGATGAGTTGTCAATTGCTGCCCGTTGTGATGCTGACAGTACATTGTCTGAGCCTTCCGAAACAACGACATCTAACGTGCCTGCTGTTTCCGCAATCGTCAGCGGCAGCGAACGCAGCGGGATACGGACGATTGTTTTACCTGCCACAACCTCAATTGACTGTACTTCCTCCGACTTCATCCAAGAGGACAGCTGACTCGATGGGATTTGGAACGTTACCGCTTTGAAGCTGTCCGGTACATCAGCTGCCAGCTGGAGCATACGCTTGGCGGAGTCCATTGACTTCAATGCTTTAGCAAACTCGGCTGTACTTGGACGAAATTCATATATGCCATCTACCGTTGGTGTACCTTTCACCTTAACTGAACCGGTGACCGGCTCGCTGCCCGGTGCTGGCTTCGGTGTGACTGCTGGGATATTCGAACCTGCAGAAGGCACGGATGGCTGGGATGCACTGCCCGGCTGAGATGGCTGTCCCGTACCCGGTGCTGTATTTGGCTTCGCCAGCTGTGCAGCCGCATCATTTAGCCGCTGTGCTGCCATGCTCAACTCTTTTGCAGAAGCTTCAACGTCCTGAACAAGCTGCTGTGCTTCAAGCAGTGCTTTACTGAAAACACTCCAGCTTGAAGAAGTATAATCAGCCTGCTTTAATGCTGCTGCAGATGCCACAGTTGATTTTAATGCCGTTTTATCAGCCGGAAATGTACCATATGCCTCAAACTCCATAAAACCAACCCAATCGGAACCTGCTGTAATAGTCACACGAATATAACGTGCCTCTGTTCCTTCGGGCAGAACATGACTCGGAGATGTAGATACCACGACATCACTTGTCGTGTCTACCACTGTCTTGAAATGCTCATTGTCATTGGATACATCTATTTTATATTTGATTCCGCCGCTCCACATGGACATCTCTATCTTGCGCAGATTGGCAGCCTGCCCCAAATCCACGGTCCACCAGGTATTTTCACCCGGACCCTCATTCGTTCCCCATGAGGTGCTTGGATTATCATCGATTGCACCTTTGGGTGAGTTGTTCTGATTACCGCCCGTTCCTGCGCTGGATGAAGCCGATGCTGTTTTGCCTGTCGTCAATGCCTCCAGTTCGACCAGATTAGTAAAGGCTTGTTTTAAAGTATTCAGTGCTGTATTGACCTCAGACTGCACCGTGCCAGTTTGGTCTCTAACCTGAATGGCATCCTGCAGTGCTTGCTGCAGAACAGACCAGCTTCGGCGCGTATAGGAGGATTCATTCTCCTGCTGCATCAGCTGAATGTACTCATGCAGTTTTGTTTTATCCACATCGGACAGTCCTAAAATAGCTGATTTCAAACGCTCGGCTGCTTGATTCACATCCGTTTGGGTTGCTTTCGGGTTGGCGGCAGCCGTTTTCGCATGCTCCAGCGCTTTGCTGAATATGCTCCATGTTGCTGCTGACCAGTCCGTTTCTTGATAGCCTCCCGCTTTTTGAATTACATCGTTAAGCTCCTCACGTTTCGGCGGAATCACTCCAAGCTCTGACATGACGCGCTCCAGTTCGGCTGCCGCTGCATTTGTTTCATCTTGACTCACACCACCCGGCGTATATGCTTTACTATATACTTCTTGTGCAGTGACGATCGCCGGAGCCAAACTGCCCCAGGTTTCAGCTGTGAAGTCCGTTTTCACAAGAGCATTTGCCCGGTTCAGTGCTGCAGCCAGCTGCTGCCGATCTGTCGGCATCTGATCCAGCCCTCTTTTATACACATCGAGAGACCAAAGCGCCCGTCCTTCATACGAATGTCCACCATTGGCCGGATATTCGTCATAGTCAAACATGCCTTGATTTTCCCAAGCATCGCCCTCGGAGGCAATCCAGCCTACACCTGCCGGAATCCACGCCGGCTCCCAGTAGAAGAAACCTGCACCATGATTGTTCGGCACCTTAGCAACCAAGTCCATAATCCCTGCGATCGCATCATGCTGACCCTGCTCTGTTGCCGGGAACACTGCACCTCCAGTATGAAGCGCCTGGTCCGAACCGATAATATTTCCATGTGCGTCCCCGTTCTTATAAGAGAACGGATAGGAAGTTTCTGCAATGATGACATCCTTGTTATAGAGGACTGATACTTCATCCATCGTTTTCTGCACATCAGCAAAGGTTCCATGCCAGAACGGATAATAAGACAATCCGATAATGTCATAATCCAGTCCTTCCTCTTCTCCTTTGCTTTCCAGTTCCCCAAAGTACCATTTAAACAACTCGGCATTCCCGCCTTCAGCCAGATGAATCATTATCTTCGCCCGATCGGCTCGATTGACATTAGACCCTTCAACTTTGCGAACCCCGGCAATCCCCTGCTGAAGTAAGGCTTTGTTTTCCTCCATATTGATTTTGGCTCCTCCGTTCAGAAGGCCATTGTTGATCTCGTTACCGATCTGCACCATATCCGGCATGGCACCTGCCTGCTTCATCTCTCCAACGACTTCAACTGTATAATCGTATACGGCCTGCTTCAATTGATTAAAGTCGTAACCCTCCCATGCTTTCGGCCGAAGCTGCTGCCCAGGGTGAGCCCATTCATCGGAGTAATGGAAATCAAGCAGTACTTTCATCCCTTTTTGTTTTGCACGCACAGCCATTCGGATGACATCCGCTTTATCGTTATATCCACCTGATTTCTGCGGATCATTCCACAAACGTAAACGCACATAATTCACACCGCGATCCTTCAGAATATCAAGCAGGTCCCGCTCTGTGCCATTGCTGTCAAAATATTTGCCGCCTTTTTCTTCAATCGCTGTCAGTGTGGAGATATCGACACCTCTCACATAGTCGGAACGATAACCTTGAACGATAACCTTAGCAGCAGGTCTCTTCTCTGTGCCGTAGACCGCTCCAGTCACAGTGAATTCACCCGCTTGTTCATACTGTGTCTCGTCAACACTGTCCCAGGTTACGGAGACCATACCCGATTTCTCATTCTCATAATGGGCTTTCACCTCGGTTGGCAGCACTGGGGCATTACCCCGAAGCGTGCTGACTTCTACCGGATCGTAACTTTCGATGTTCGCCGGCTCGGTGCCTTCTACTTCTCCCCACACTTTGAATTCAGATATGCCGGGCCAGTATCCATCATCCAGATAGAATGGAATCGTTACTCTCACGTATTGAACTGGCGTATCCGTTGTGAAATCGAGACTGGTCGTTTTCCCTCCCGTTTTATTAGGGCTGTCCGCGACTGGAGTCCAACTGCTGCCGTCTGGTGAAACTTCAACAGTATATTCAATGAACTTGTCCTTGTTCTGATCTTCGTCTTTCCATGTGATTTCCGCACCAGACAGCTTGTACTGCCCTTCCAGGTTTACCATCAACCAGTGCGGCTCATCAGCTTTACTTGGGCCGGGCGCACTCCAACGCGTGTCTGAGTTACCATCCACTGCGTTTTCCTTCTGTCCGTTATTCACGGAATCTTCCGCACTCACCGTTACCGGTTTGTTCAGCGCCACATTATTTCTTGCTGCTTCTGCAGGCCTTGCAGCCAGACCCAGATCACAGAATAACAGCAGTAAAACCAGACAACCGCTTATGTACCTCTTATTCACCCTTGATCTCCCCTTCTCGTGTTTGTGTATGCTTGGATCAATGAATGTTATGAACCCTCTTTATTGTAAGCGCTTCACGATCATCGCTAACACGGTATTTTTGCAAGGAAACAGCAGTTATTTTAACAAAGTAGATTCCCTCCAACCTTAAAATGTATCGCTTCACTCTATTTCCCATCGGACCGAAAAGCAAAAAATCTGCTCGTCCTCTTGAAAGCAGAACAGAGCAGATGATATAAAGTTCATCGAATGGGGTGCTTATGAATCTTTGTAAGTTGGAAATCTCTATATTGAAAGTAAACAGTTATTTCGCCAGTTTTATATTGAAAGTAAACGGTTATTTCGCCAGTTTCAATTCAAGGCGGACCTGGATATCATTTTCAGTGGAGAGTACTACCGAGTGTGGATTCTTCATACCAAAGTCTTCGAACGTAACCATCGTTGTGCCCGACAGCAGCACCTGATTGTTTTGATAAGCCGCTTTTGCGTCAAATGTGACTTCTTTTTCAACACCTTTAACGGTCAGCGTTCCTTTCATTTTCAAATCTACGGTCTGCCCCTCTGTCCACTCGGAAGGCAGGCCTTCAAATGAAGTGGCTTTGAATGTCGCCTGCGGATACTGAGCCATATCGAAGAAATCCGCGCTTTTCACATGCTCGTCCCGCTGACCGTTACCGGAATCGATACCGTTCATCTCAATTTTACCTTCAGCCTGGGATTTAGCGGGGTCATCCACATTCAGCGTCCATTTCCCGCTAACCTGATCGTCTACAAAATTTACGGTTTCCTGTGATGTGGTTACAGAAAAGTATACTTTCGATCCCTGACTAATATTCCAGTCTCCATTCAGCTGGTCTGCTCCTGCCTTTTTATTCTCCACAGCTTTTGCTGTGCCGGTGTCTGCGGCTGTAGTGGATGCTGCTGTGCTCGCCGGAAGAACCTGTTCAATCTCAACGTTATTTCCCAAGTAACTATTCGTAAAGTAATAACCGCCCGCACCAATGATAACTGCTGCGGTTACCCCTGTAATAATCCACGTTTTCGCCTTTTTATTCATCTCTATAATTCCTCCAGTATCGTATGGTTAATCACTGCTCTTGATATGGATCTTAACAGCCCAATGTGTCAGGAAGAAGTCAAGATAAGATTTCTTTTCATTTTTTTTCAAAACGTGAAAACGGGATTGGCTTTATGCGCTGCCTCATGTAAAATCAGTACACAAGCTTGTCTGTGAAAGGAGAACACCCTGTTTGAAATCTGTACTTATCGTTGAGGATGAGCAGGCAATCGCACGTGTTTTGGCTGCTTATCTGAGAAAAGCCGAGTTTGAAGTTCATCATGCAGCGGATGGCCCGGCTGCTGTAACCCTTTTTGATTCGGTCAATCCGTCTATCATACTTCTAGACGTTATGCTGCCTGGCATGGACGGATGGGATCTATTGCGAATATTTCGGGAAAAGAGTGCTTGTCCCGTCATTATGCTAACTGCACTGGATGATATAACAGATCGGCTTAACGGATTAAATGCCGGTGCTGATGATTATATGAGCAAACCGTTTGTCCCCGAGGAAGTGGTTGCACGCGTGAATGCTGTACTGCGGCGGAACCCGCACTGGACTTCCGGAGGACAGGATCGGCGCTCCTTTGGCAATCTGGTCATTGATCTTGCTGCCAAGCAGGTCCTGCTGAATGGCGCAGAAGTTGCACTGACTCCACGAGATCTGTCTCTGCTTATTTTTCTGTCCGAGCATCCCAACCGTACATTCACCAGAGATCATCTGATTGAACAAGTATGGGGAATGGACTATGAGGGCAGCGATCGTGCTGTCGATCTATCCATCAAACGACTGCGTCAGGCACTCTCTCACTGGACAACAGACACAGGAGAAATTCGAACGCTGCGAGGAATGGGGTATCAATTTTGGATCGCCAACTGACATCAACCGAACCGAAGCGAACCACTTCTATTTTGTCACACTGGACCCTGCGCTACTTTCTGATTTTATGTATCGGATTCTCGGTGATTGCCGCAGGTGCGCTGTACTGGATTCGGACAACTTCTTTAGAAAAAGGTTTGAAAACAGCTGAGCTGCTCGGTTGGGAGATCGCCGATCGAGTGACCGTGAAAAATCATCAATTACAGGTGCCGCCTGACCTGAATACGATTGTAAGCAGCCGTGAGAAGCTGTTTAATACCGATCACTATTTTTGTGTCATCGTGCTGGACAATAACAATAAACTGGTCTTCTCTCAGCCTAAAATGGAACAGGAAGACGTCTATTATCGACTCTCTGACGATTTCCTTGAACCCCGCAACAGCAAGTATGCGGGTGTGACGGTGAACATTGTTGACGGTGATCAAACGCTGGGCAAAGTATGGGTCATGCAGTCCAAACAATCCATAACATTTGGTCCGGAGACGATATGGCTTGTCGCACTGATTTTCGGAGGTCTTATTCTGTGCGGCTGGTTTACGATATACCTGCTGTCCAAGAAGTTATCGAGGCCGATTCGTCAGGTTGCTTATGCAGCAGAGCAAATACGCGGCGGCAATTACGATGTAAGCCTGGATATTAGAACACGCGAGCGGGAGATGAACGAGCTTGTAAGCTCCTTTGGGGATATGGCGGCCCGTCTGCGGCAGCTCGAAGAATGGCGCGCGCTTTCCCTTGCGGGAGTAAGTCATGAACTCAAAACGCCTGTTACCTCAATTAAAGGACTCGTGATGGCCGTGCGAGACGATGTCGTCAGTCCGCAGGAAGGCAAAGAGTTTCTGGATATCGCTCTGAAAGAATCCGAACGCATGGAGCGTATGATTGCAGATTTGCTCGATTACAATGCCATGACCGCAGGAAGTGTCGCTGTCCGGAAGGAACGGACCGATCTGAAGCTTCTCGTCGGTGAAATCATATACCAATGGAAGATTGCGTATGAGGAACACATGCCGGAGGTTCAGCTGCATGCCCCGCCGGGGTCACTTTACGTGATGGGAGATGCTCTCCGTATCCAGCAGATTGTAGTTAACCTGCTGAATAACGGGCTGCAGGCCACAGCTCCTGGGCAGCAAGCTGTATTCCATATGCATCTGGTTGCAGAAGATGACATGCTGCATGTTGATGTGCAGGACAACGGAACGGGTATTTCCTTAGAGGATCAGGCTAACATTTTTGAACGGTTTTATCGGGGTGAGCTGAAAAAACGCCGCAATCGCGGCTTGGGTCTCGGTTTAACGTACAGCCGGCTTCTGGCTCAGGAACAGGACGGGGAGTTAACACTAGTATCCAGCGGTCCTGAAGGAAGTATTTTCAGATTAAGTCTGCCACGCTGGACTTCCCGGCAGGAAGTGGTTATCCCGGAAAAAACCTATCGCTCACCTGTCAAAGCTTGATCCGTATTGCTGGATCTGAATAGCAGTAAAAAAAGCCCGGTATTCCTTTCAGAAGGAAGCCGGGCTTTCTTGATTAGAACCTTCCAGTACTCGAGGTCTATACTCTTCGTACGCATCAGTAATCAACTGCTTGTGCAGAGCGCAGCTGCCGATGATCGCTTTCCGCTTTGCTTTTAACACAACCTGCTCCACATCTGCATAGCTGCAGCCAGCCAGACGTGTAGAGATGTAATCCTCCAGGCTGTTCTCCCGCTCAAATGTTCCAACCAGTTTACTGATATATAGTCTGCGGCTGTCTTCATCCGGCATCGCGTACGTCATCTTGGTATCAAAGCGGCGCCAGATGGCATGATCCAGCTGTATCTCCAGATTCGTGGCAGCGACCAGGATGCTGTCTCCTTCGAATTCATCCAAACACTGCAGCAGCGTATTGACAACTCTGGCCATCTCTTTGACTTCGTCGTTACTTTCTCGTGTCCGGCCAATCGCATCAAACTCGTCAAGAAACAGCACACAGGGATGAAGACGCGCATATTCAAACAATTTGCGTACATTGCTGCCTGTTTCCCCCAGATGGCTGTGAATGAGTGCGTCTATTCTGACCAGCACAAGCGGCAGCTCCAGTCTCTGAGCCAGATAAGAAGCAGTTAATGTTTTCCCCGTACCCGGAGGGCCAAACATGACCATTTTATTAGGGGTGGATATATCATGTTCTCTGAACTTCTCCTTCATGCCCAGAATTGTAATGAACTCTTCAATCATTCGTTCATTCTCAGCCGAGAAGACAATATGCTGTGCTTTTCGTCTGCATTCTTTTGGTGTGTAAAAAGCGGCCATGTCTATTCCCTTGGCGCGCGGGATGCGGCTTGAGTTATTCATTTTGCTCATGTGGATGTGCAGCTCCTTCAATAAAAATATGTATCCGTTCCAATGAAATAATGTATTGGCAGTGATCCCTTTGGTTTTAATCGTAAATTTTACTATTAAATAATAACATAGAGCATCCTCTTTGCAAAGCGCTGCCTTCCTGTTCGCATAAATCAGTCTCCGCGGCCTCTGTTTAGTTGCATGGGACGGTGAAATTTGCTATTCTGAAGATGCATCGTTGTGTATAACGCAAAAAAGCCCTCTAAATTCATGAGAGCGTAAAAAATTTCCAGATCAGCAAGCGGCAACTTGCGCATCCGGATCTCTTTGTACCAACGAATGTAAATCCAACTAAAAGTGAGGTTGACAATCATGGCAAAAGACGTATTGTGTGAAGTGAATTCCTGTCGTCATTGGGCTCAAGAAAACAAATGTAATGCATCTTCCATTTATATCGTGAGCCACGCTTCCAAAGAAGCAAGTGAGTCTGCTGAAACAGACTGCAAAACATTTGAAGTGAAGTAAGAGAAGTAATTAAAGTAACTATGGCTAACTGCTTCACCTGAGGAGCCCTAAAGGGTTCCTTTTTCTTTGTTTATTGTAGCAAGAATGATAATTATTATCAAGCCCTGGATGCAAAATTTTCACCATCTGGTCATCAGCACATTAGAGAGCAGCTTCACGTAGTATAAGGATAGAAATAAATGTGCTCATGAACCATGAATTAAGAGGTGAAGAACAATGCCCGCTAAAACTGGCATGCAGTATTGTGAACGAATCAATGCACAGACCGTTCCCTGCTGGTACAAAGGAGAACTGCTTACCGGTAAACGCTCGGAGCACATCGCCTTTTCCGGCTTGATGAAAACCCAGATGGACATGTACGACCTCCAGTCCGATCCGCAGCTGACAGAACGGATGACGTACGCATCGCCGGCAGATGGGAAACCTGTAGGGATGTCTTTCCTGCCTCCAACCCAAGTCAGCGATCTTAGCCGAAGACGTGAAGCCATGACCATATGGGCTCAGACCCATCACGGTTTCCTGGGACGTTCGCCCGATTACATGAACACGGCAATTATGTCTTTTTACACAGCTGCTGATCTGTTGAACGAACTCTCTCCCCAATATGCTGACAATCTGAAAAATTACTATGCTTACTGCCGCGACCATGACATTACACTGTCCCACGCTTTCATCCAGCCGCATGCGAGCAAAATTTCAGGACAGATGGATGCCACGGAAGATGCTATTGCCGCCAAAGTCGTGGATCGCACAGATGAGGGGCTTATTATTAACGGTGCGTTTATGATGGCGACACAGGCCGCTACTTCGGACGAAATTTTCGTATATCCTTCCCCTTCTCCGGCACCTTTTGATGATGAGAATCCGTTTGCCTTCTCTTTTGCCGTTCCGAATGATCTTCCCGGCATCAGTTTAATCTGTCGGGACACCTATGCCGCTGCCTCGAATTACAACTATCCCTTAAGCTCCAGGTATGAAGAAATGGACAATATCGTCATCTTTGACCACGTGCTTGTACCGCATGACCGTATTTTTTTTGCGGGTGATGAACAGATGTCTTCAACGCTCTTCAGCGAAAGTAATTTCCACATCCATGCCGGGCATCAGGTGCTGTGCCGTTATATTGCCAAAACTGAATTTGTACTCGGCGCCATTCAACTGCTTACGGATACACTTGATCTCAAAAGCGAAGCTCATGTTGTTGAGAAAACAGCACGTGCTCTCGCGGGTCTTGAATCATTAAAAGCTTTGGCTCTCGCTTCGGAAGCTGGTGCCATATCCGACGGCAGGGGATTTTTATTACCGGCTCCCAAACCGCTGATGGCCGCCAATCTTCTATACCCGAAGCTTTATCCCGAGATGATTGAAATACTGCAGCTGCTCAGTTCCAGCGGCATGATCATGGTTCCGCAAGAAGAGGATTTCCAATCGGGTGCAGCTGACTTTTTAAACATCTATCTCAAAGGCTCAGACATGGAATCTAAGGAACGGAATGCACTGTTTCGCTTGATTTGGGAGCTTGGTGCAGGATCTTTTGGAGGCAGACAGACTCAGTTCGAACGATTTTTCTTCGGCAACACCATCACCGTTTCAAATCGCTTATATACAGCCAGTCTGCAGGATCAATCCGAGCGGGAACGTGTTCGCCACTTTCTTGCGAAGCATGTACGGTAGCATTTACACCATCCGGTAAGTTTGTAGTGAGGGCAGCAAGTCTAACATCTTTCGCTGCCCTTCACACCAGATGGTCGTATACTGTCATAAGTTCAGATGCAGGTCTGACAGGTCCGATGTGACGCAAACCTGAATGGTCTCCATAGCCGATATGAAATACGCCCAGCACTCTTTCATCGGAAGTAAGTCCCATCAGTTTCAGAAAAACCGGATGCTGCTGATAATCATTTGTTTTCCAGACCGCATGTAATCCCTGTTCTGCAGCCAAAATACAGAATCGTTTGCTCCATGCCTTGGCGGGCAGTACGTGATCCTCCTGCGTATTCGCAGGGGCGACCACAACGAGGTGAGCCGGAATAGCTTCCGTATATTGATATGCAGCCCAGCTTCCGTGACAGTCCGCAAGATGCGGCGGATAGCTCTGTCTGACCGCCTCCATGTAGAGCTGCCTGCCCTCACCGGAGAACAGCATAAAACGCCAGGGTGACGGACTCGTAACATACAAAGACGGGTCTGCTTCATCCAGCAGCTGTCTGATCACTGTTTGGGGTACAGGCATGGAGCTGAACTCCCATGTTCCTGCTCTTCTTTTACCATCGCTAACATCTTGTCTTAATAACGTCACCCGTGTTCCCTCCTCCGAATTAGCGCTGCGTCTCCGTTTCTCAAATGTTACATTAACCAGGTTTTCTGATGCTTTGCTCCTTCTGATCTCCAACGATCCACTTCTTCGTGCACACGGATTTTGTCTTTCGCTGTAAAGTGTTCAGATACCTGCTTCTCGGCTTTAGGCATGCTGTCCCGGATAAGACGGATATAATCCATAGATCGCTGCAGCGATTGACGGCCTGGTATGTACCTGATCTTACGTCCTTCCATCAGGCAGTAGATTTCAATCATTCCCGGCAGCCTGCCAAATGCTTCCCAGCAGAACACATTGACCATATGCTGGAAGGCTTCCACAACATTGGCATCATGAACCACCATATATTTCTGAATAAGCAGTTTGTCCCAGCCTTCCGGCTGCCAGGCCGTTTGAAAGATAATCGATAAAACCATCTGTAAGGAAGGTACTTCGGTTTTCCATTGTTCAAATAAAATCACTGGCCGCTTCAGATCATCATTCGCCGCAATCGCAAGGGACAGCTCATCGATCATTTTATGTTTAACATCCCAATAATGAAGAACGGAATCAAATCCATCCGTTTTTCTGGGCCACCATTTCTCAAGCACATACTGAATTGGAATTTCTTTACGCACATCAAGGTCCATACTGTAAAAATGATTAATGGCATGGCTCACCGCATATTGTACACGGTGTCGCCACTCCAGCACTGGGCGCTGCGCAGCCGAAGGTTCAGGGCGGATGAACCGGTACGGGCTTCGCAGCATCTCTTCGAGCTTGTAGTCTTCAAGCAAGCGTCCGTGAAGCTCACTGCTCCCCGCAGTCATGGATGCATGAAAATCACGCTGCAGCATTTCGATCAGGACACCTGCACACCGGCAGCAGCAAAACGTCTGCCAAAATCCCGGCATGTTTCTTTCTCCTGCTCCAGCGGACTGTATTCAATTTTCAGCGTCTCAGGTGATACTTCCGCCCCACGTTCCCGCAGCTTCTCGGCTGTGAGATCAACAGCTGCACAGAACTGCTCATAGGATGTATCTCCGCTTCCGAAGACTGCCGCTCTTTTTCCGTTCAGATCAAGCTCATCCAGTTCTTCGTAGAAATCCAGAAATTCATCCGGCAGCTCGCCGTCTCCCCAGGTATATACACCAATCATGAATCCATCATAATCTAATACATCCGCAGCATTGCAGTCAGTTACGGACTTCAAGTCAACTTCATGACCGTCCTGTGAAATGCCTTCTACAATCAGTTCAGCAATCTCTTCCGTATTTCCTGTCATGCTGGCATAAGCCACTAACCATTTAGCCATCTATTGTCCCTCACTTCATATTTGTTATGTTCTTATGTGTTCCCGGAATACGCTCCGGAATTGATTCAATATCGGATTATCAAAATCATAATTGATAATGATTATCATTGTCAAATTAATTTTTAATTCCCCCTCTTCTATTTTCTGTCGAAATTCGTCAGGATAGGCTTGATTGACGGTAGGTCAGCTGGCGTACAGCCCCTTTTTTGTTGTACAATAGTATCCAAATGAAATTTGAAGGATGGATAAACCACTATGTACGTAGCAAAGAACTGGAAAGACTATGAAGTGATTGATACTGGAGGCGGCGAGAAGCTGGAGCGTTGGGGAGATGTCATCTTACGCAGACCCGACCCACAGATTATCTGGCCGCTTGAACAAGAAACTCATGAGTGGCGTCAAGCTCATGGTCATTACCACCGCAGCTCTTCCGGCGGCGGCAGTTGGGATATGAAAAAACCGATTCCTGAGCGCTGGACGATCGGATACGAAAACTTGAAATTCCACATTAAACCGACCAGCTTTAAACATACAGGATTGTTCCCTGAACAAGCGGCTAACTGGAGCTGGATGATGGATAAAATAGCGAATGCAGGCCGCCCCATTTCTGTGCTGAACCTGTTCGCCTACACCGGTGGAGCAACAGTTGCAGCAGCATACGCCGGCGCTTCCGTAGTACACTGCGATGCTGCCAAGGGCATGGTACAGTGGGCCAAAGAAAATGTGCAGCTGTCTGGACTGGCGGATCGTCCTGTTCGTTTCATCACGGACGATGTGTTCAAATTCGTGCAGCGTGAACAGCGCCGCGGCAACAAATACGATGCAATTATTATGGACCCTCCATCCTATGGGCGCGGTCCGAACGGTGAAACATGGAAGCTGGAGGAGAATCTGTATCCATTCATCAAGTCGTGTATGACAATCCTGTCGGACAACCCGCTGTTTATGCTTGTGAATTCGTATACGACCGGCATCTCCTCTACCGTGCTGCGCAATATGCTCACCATGACGATGTCTGCCAAGTATGGCGGACAGATCACAGCGGGAGAGATCGGATTGCCGATTACCCGCAGCGGTCTGGATCTGCCGTGCGGTATTTTGGGCCGCTGGGAGTCCTGATTATGGCCGATTTCGTTCATGAGGGCGGAGACATCGAGATTCTTTTCGAAGATAACCATCTGTTAGGTATTACCAAGCCGGTGAATGTTCCGACACAGGAAGATGCATCTGGTGATCCCGATCTGTTGACGCTCCTGAAACAGGACCTGAAGGAACGTTATAACAAACCTGGTAATGTGTATCTGGGTCTGGTACATCGTCTGGATCGTCCCGTTGGAGGAGCCATGATCTTTGCCAAGACCTCCAAAGCCGCTTCACGGTTGTCCGAAACGGTCCGTGGACGTCACTTTCGCAAAATCTATGCAGCTGTTGTTCACGGGAAACTGCCTGCACGTCAAGGTACCCTGAAGCACACGCTGCTGAAAAACAGTAAAACCAATACCGTTACTGCTGTTCCTAAAGGCACAGCTGGCGGCAAAGATGCCGTTCTGGACTATGAGGTCATTGGACAGAATGATCGTTACAGCCTCGTTCATATTGAGCTGCACACGGGCCGCTCTCACCAGATCCGCGTTCAGATGAAGGAAGCAGGCTGTCCGCTATTCGGAGATCAGAAATACGGCGCCAGCCTGAACAAGCCGGGGCAGCAGATCGCACTGTGGTCTGTCATCGCTGCATTCCCCCATCCCGTTACCAAGGAGGATATCGTGCTGCAGTCCCTGCCTGCACGAGAGTTTCCCTGGGCGGAATGGCCCTCTCATATTTACGAAGAAGCTTTTGCTGCCAATCGGCTGTAATACGATTAATGTTATCCAATCCAGGAGCAGTACGTGTCTGCACCTGTAGCGTGTCGTTCGGATGCTGCATCCAGACGACACGTTTTTTTATAATATACGATCTACTCTATAAAGTTAGTTCTTTTAATCCAAAGACAGGAGCCGATATTCATGACCCCATTCACGAAACAGGTTATTGCTATTATTTCCGCGATCCCCGAGGGAAAAGTGATGACTTACGGACAGATTGCGGCGCACGCCGGAAGCCCGAGGGCGGCAAGACAGGTTGTCCGCATACTGCACTCCATGAGCCGCAAAGAACGACTGCCCTGGCACAGGGTCGTTAATGCTAAAGGGCAAATTTCCATCCTGGATGAGGAATCACGAATGATGCAGGAAACCGAGCTGATTAGTGAAGGAGTTCAGTTCGGGCTGCACGGTGCCATTGATCTCAAGCGCTTCGGACATGAACCTGATCCAGCGCTGCTGCTGCAGGATTCGATCGCTTCAGATGATGAGTAAAGGTTCCATATTTTTTTACCATGCAGCGCTTCGTTTGCAAAAAACAAAAAGAGAACTCTCTCTACGGCATGATGAGTACTTTGCCTGCAGATAAGAGTTCTCTTTCTCTTATTTTTATCTTTTTCAATAATTCTTGAAGTCGAATTAAGCTGTAGCCGTTTTTTTCGCTTTTTCCTGCTCTGCGTTTACCGGCTCGGCAGCCGGTTTGGTTTTGCGAATAAAGAAGGCCAGAATCAGAGCTGCAATAGTCATATAAGTTGCCACCGTAAAAGCGTAGTTAACCCCATATATCGTTGCATCTGCTGTGGCAGCCATTACCGCATTTTTGCTGTTTGGATCAATCGTACCCGCTGCCATCGTTTCAGCCAGATGAGACTTGAGCTTGCTGCTCATGATCGTTACAAGAATGGCTGTACCAATCGCGCCTGCGACTGTACGCAGTGTGTTAGACATCGCTGTACCATGTGCATTGAGACGCTGAGGCAGCTGGTTAAGACCCGCAGTCTGGATCGGCATCATCAGCATCGACATCCCGAACATACGAGCTGTGTAGATAAACATCATATATCCGTATGTGGTATCAATCGCCAGACGGCTGAGCCCCCACGTCGTGATCGCTGTAATCGCCAGACCCGCAACCGAGAGCCAGCGTGCACCGACTTTATCGAAGATGCGGCCGGTAATCGGAGACATAATGCCCATCAAGATGGCACCAGGCATCATGAGCAGACCGGATTCAATCGCTGAGAATCCGCGAATATTTTGCAGGAAGATAGGAAGCAGGATCATCCCTGCAAACATCGCCATTGTGACAAGCATATTAATAATCGTTGTCAGGGTGTACATATTGTATTTGAAGATTCGGAACTCCAAGAGCGGATGATCTGTCGTCAGCTGACGAATAACGAACAGAATCAGGGAAATGGTACCTACAACCAGACAGCTGATAACTACAGCGCTTCCCCATCCGTCTGTACCTGCATCACTGAATCCATACAGCAAGCTGCCGAAGCCGAGTGTTGATAAAATGACACCGATTGAATCCAGTTTCGGTTTGGATTGACGTGTTACATTTTTAACAAAAGCAATCCCAATCGCTGTTGCGATCACGGAGAATGGCAAAATGATGTAGAACAACAATCTCCAAGAATAGTGTTCCACGATATAACCCGATAACGTAGGGCCAATCGCTGGTGCGAGGATCATCGCAATCCCCATCGTACCCATGGCCTGACCGCGTTTCTCAATCGGGAAAATCGTCAGGAATACTACAGTCATCAGCGGCATCAGAATGCCGGCACCAGCTGCTTGAATGACACGACCAACCATAAGTATGGAAAAGTTCGGACTAAGTCCACAGACCAAGGTACCAATGGTAAACAAGGTCATGGCTGTTATGAATATTTGACGTGTAGAAAATTTGGCGATCAAGTATGCTGTAACGGGAATTAATACACCGTTAACAAGCATGTAACCCGTGGTAAGCCACTGGGCTTTGTTCGGTCCGATGCCGAGATCCTCCATAATTTTAGGAAGAGCTACGTTCATCAGGGTTTGGTTCAAAAATGCCACAAAGGCACCGATCAACAAGGCGGCTACAATGGGGCCTTTCTTGATGTTGTCCATCGCGGAGGACGGAGCTGCAGCAGTTGTTGTGCTCATAGGTTGTTCATCTCTCTTCCTTGTAACTTTTCAATCATCAGACTATGAATGCGAAGCAGGTGCTCAAGGTCTTCCTTCGAAATCTCCAATATCGGTGATACGCGCTCCATCCAGAGCTGCTGCGTCTCCTGTTGTGCCTTTTCCCCTTTGGCTGTGATCTGCAGCATAACAGAGCGGCGATCCGCATCAGAACGTGTCCGCACGATGTATTCGCCTTTTACAAGACGTTCTACAACAGCGCTCATGGAGCTGCTGCCCATATGGCACAGATCAGCAATCTCATTAATGCCAAGAGAAGGTCGCTCTTTAAGAATCGATAACACCATAAACTGGATCGAAGTCAGCTCGATCTCCTTGTTTTCATTCCAGAATGCCCGGAAAAGCATCTGATTCACTTGTCGAAATGAATTGATAATGTAAAATACTTCGTACGTATCCGTCATTGTTTCACCCTTTTACTTATGGAATATAATATTTCGTACACGAAATATCAGGGGAACAATTACTTATTATAACAAAAATATTTACATAGTCAACTCTTTACATATAGATTTTAAAATAATATTTACACATATTATATGTTATATATAAGCAGGCCTACGTAAATTTAATCAGTCTGAATGTAGCTTTTCCCTGAGGGATAAGATTATGCAGATTCGTTGATCGCTTGCGCTGCAGTTCTGCTCTGCACAGCAAAAAACCTCCATCCCACTTAAAGTGGAATAGAGATTTAATGAGTTTTTAAGTTTATTTTTGTTGTTCGGATTTGTTCGAAGTTTGGTTCAATCTCCAAACTATGAGCACTAGATAAATAAATTATGGTTCGCCTGATCCGCTTGTCCGAGATAATAGCCGACTCCGCCAATAACAGTCTGATCCATTAACTCCTCGCGCTGTATGCCCATCAGATCCATCGACATCTGGCAGGCCACAATCTCAACCCCTTGTGCGATCGCTGACTGCATGAGCTGTTCTAGCGATGCGACATTATTCTTTTTCATCAGACCTCGAATCATTTTGGGACCCGCTCCAAACATATTCATCTTGGAAAGTCCCAGCTTCAGGCTGCTGCTCGGCAGCATCAGATCAAACATGCGAGCCATACCTGTTTTCACAGGGGCGTGCTTCAGTTCAGGTTTGCGAATGATATTTAATCCCCAGAAGGTGAAAAACATCGTTACTTTACGGCCGCTGGCTGCTGCTCCATTAGCAATAATGAATGAAGCAATCGCCTTATCAAGTTCACCGCTGAATACAACCATTGTACTGGCTTTTTCCAGCTGCTGTGAACTGTTTGTATCCGTTAACGTATTTTTGGACAAAATCGCCTCGATTACGCCTCCTTTATCACGCTCCAGCTTCAGCACGTCTGACCCGGACATGTTTGCCCACGCCTTAACATCCTCATAGAATCCAGGATCGGAAGCTTTTACCCGTAAGGTCTGTCCATCTGCTAGCTGATCCATTTTTTGTTTGACTTCAATCAGAGGTCCTGGGCAGCTCAGACCACATACATTCAGTTCATTATCAATCTGGATCTCGTTTGAGGTATCTGTTTGCGGTTCAGTCTTTGTATGGCTGGTAGGAATATTCATAGAACTAATGCTCTGACCTTCCTTCACACGCTTGATATAACTGCTGTTGCTGTCGATATTACCATTACCACCACGGCTGTTTTCTTCTGGAACTCCTGCAGGTTTGAACTGCGCCTGACGATACGTCTTATATCCCCCGCTCAGATTTTTCACCCGATATCCATGCTGACGCAGGATTTGTGATGCCGTATATCCACGAAGCCCAACCTGACAGTACACCCAGATCTCCTTGGAAGCATCCAGCTCGCCTAACCTCTGACGAAGTTCATCGACTGGAATCGATAGCGAACCTGGGATATGACCATTGCCGTGCTCCAGACCACTTCGTACATCGAGCAAAATAGACTCAGCAGGATCACGCTCTGAAAGCTGATCATATGTGAATGAGCTGACTCGTCCGTCAATCATATTCTCGGCAGCATAACCGGCCATATTCACAGGATCTTTCGCGGAAGAATAGGGCGGTGCATAACTCAGCTCAAGTTCCGTCAAATCTTTTACATGTCCACCATAGTGAATGGCAACCGCAATATCATCAATTCGTTTGTCCACACCCTCGTAACCTACCGCCTGAGCACCCAGAAGTTTGCCCTGCGGAGTGAACAGCAGTTTTAATGCCAAAGCACTGGAACCTGGATAATAGGAAGCATGTGAAGCAGGATGTACGATTACCGTCCGATAGTCTTTTTGCATACGTTTAAGCGTTCTTTCGTTGCTGCCGGTGGATGCTGCTGTTAATCCGAATACTTTGATGATGGATGTGCCCTGTGTCCCTTTATACGTTGTTGCAAGACCCGCGATCTGATCTGCTGCAATTCTCCCCTGTTTGTTCGCTGGACCTGCAAGAGGTATCGCCGCGGGAGTCCCATGTACATAATCCTTCACTTCAACAGCATCACCCACGGCATAGATATGGGGAATACTGCTCTCCATCTTCTCGTTGACAAGGATATGCCCGCGCGAACCGAGTGCCACACCACTGTCCTGCAGAAATGAAGTGTCTGGTGTAACGCCAATCGCCAGGATGACCAGATCAGCGGACAGTACAGTACCATCGGCCAGTTCAACGCCGATGCCTTGATCTTGAGTACGGAAGCCTTGAACACGTTTCGAAAATAACAGACGAACGCCATTCTGCTCCATCTCCTGCGCAAGTGCAGCCGCCATCTCAGGATCATACGGGGTTAACAGCTGGTCATTGCCTTCAATCAGCGTGACATCAAGACCTGCTTCTTTCAAATTCTCAGCCATCTCTACACCGATAAACCCGCCGCCAATGACGATTGAACTTTGGTTGTTAGAAGAATTTATCTGTTCTTTGATTCGGTCGATATCCGGAATGTTTCGCACAGTATAGATCAGCGCGTTCTCTTTACCCGGCAGATCAGGAATAATCGGACGAGCACCGGGTGACAAGATTAATTCATCATAACTTTCCTCGTATATGCCGCGTTCGGCACTGCGTACCTGCACGATTCGTTTGCCAGCATCAACAGCGATAACCTCACTCTTGGTACGTACATCGATATTGAATCGATCCTCCATGCCTTGGGGGGTTTGCACGAGAAGTCGCCCGCGTTCTTCAATCGTGCCCCCGATGTAATAAGGCAGACCGCAGTTGGCAAATGAAATATAAGGACCTTTCTCAAACATGATAATCTCGGCGTGTTCATCTAGACGTCGGAGGCGGGCAGCAGCAGATGCACCGCCTGCGACACCTCCTACGATTAAAACTTTTTTACGATTATTCATCTTCACATGCATCCTTTCCAAATAAAATCGGGACAAGCTGCTCTACACGTGGATCAGCCAGTACATAATTAACTTCAAGACCATTACGCTCGGTGGCAACAATGCCTGCACTGCGAAGCTTCTGCAGATGCTGCGACACTGTTGATTGCGGCAGATCCAAACATTCCTGCATATATGAAACGTTACATTTCTTTTTGCGCATCAGACCACGAACGATACATAAACGCACGGGATGGGACAGCGCCTTAAGAAACTCAGCTGGTTCATCAAACTGTTTTAGTTGGTTCCGATCAAACGCAGGTAACTCCAAAAAAACTCCTCCTTAAAACGTTATATTGTAATATTACGATATAGTGATTTAATTGTCAAATGTATCTTTGCAAAAGAAATGCACCTTAACTATAACATCATTTTATTTGCACCTTTGACGTGCTCCTATGAAGTCATAAATAAAAGCACACCCCAGTCTAATAACAAGGGGCATGCTTCGTAATACGTTTGTTTTAGCGGTATTCACCATATATGTTTCCCTTGCCCTTACGTTAACCAGAACTGCTTAAGACCGGCTCATGCACGTTTGTTCTGGGTGCGGTTATTTTTCCAAGTAAATAAACGAGCAGCTGTTGATTGTGCATCGAAATGTTGCTCAGAACCGAATTCATGAACTCATTGCGGATGGCAACTCCCCGCTTGGTCTCCATTCTCCCCTTGTCCGACAGCGAAACCCATACGATCCGCCGATCCTGATCATCGCGATCTCTGCATATGAGGCCGTTTTTCTCCATTCGATCAAGCAGCATCGTAACGGCCGCAGGCGTTGTCGCCAGAAATGGAATCAGATCAGACGGTTTCATCTTGTCGTGGTCCTCCAGCACCTCCAGTACAGCAAGCTGCGCCTCGGTTAATGAAGGTGCCAGTTCCTGATCCATATGCAGTTTATAATCTTTGGTTAATCTGGACCAGCACTTGGCGAAATCGGAATTATACATCTAAAATCACTCCTCCCGGCAGCGGATAATCATTTCATTTGCTTAAGTTTTCGCCCTTCAAAGCCGCATTCCTGCTGCATTTTTTCAATTTCCCAGCGATCGACCCCAATCGACGAAGGTTGTTAAACTTCGCTTGAAGGCGCGCTTCACATTCGCCGAAGAACAACAAAAAAAGACTCTTCGCAAGGCACCATCAGCGATGTGCGCGAAGAGTCTTTTTTATCTTTTTTATACGGAATTTTGCAGCTGATTCTCATTAAAGTCCGGGATCAGCTCGGTAATCTCGTCCTGCTTGTCCACAGGAACAAGTAATTTACCGATATGTTTGCGTTCCGTAATCGGCACGCTCTCTGAAGAAATCACATGCGCCTGTCCTTCTTTGGTCATTACCGTTAACTTGCGCTGCTCTCTGCAGTAGAATGCCCCCGCAATGCGGCTGCCGTTCGGTTTGACACGTTTACCTTCTTTAAATTCAAAGGTAACCACTCCTTTACCACCACGGCTCTGCAGCGCGTAATCGAGAAGAAGGGAACGTTTACCGTACCCGATGTCACTTAGTACGGCTACCTCGCCTTCATCACCCTCGACCCATAGAGCAGAGACAACTTCATCCGTATCTTTCAACTGAATACCGCGAACACCACCGGAGACACGTCCCATCGGGTTGACCTCATCCTCGCGGAAACGTATAGCCATCGCTTCTTTGGTTATCAGCACGATATCTTTATCGCCCGTACTCAAATGCACGGACAGAACTTCATCATCTTTCCCAACCTTACATGCTGCCACAGCACTGGAGCGTTTCGTAATATACTCCTTCAGTTCAGTTCGTTTGACCTGTCCCTTGCGAGTCACAAATACAAGGCTGTGATCAGGTTCTTCAAACGATTTGATGGCCAGCACGCTGGTGATCCGGTCGTCCTTCGCAAGGGGAATGACGTTAACGATGGCCGTACCCGGGTCTTTCCACTTAAACTCCGGCACCTGATGCACAGGCAGCAGGAAATACTGTCCTTTTTGCGTGAACACAAGCAGGTTCTCCAGTGTGTTCACTTCAAGCACCTGAGAGATATAGTCGCCTTCTTTTACACCACTTGCACTTCGCTCCCCGCCGGAACGTGTAAAGGACTGCATACTGGAGCGTTTCACATACCCCTCTTTGGATAATGTCACAAATACATCTTCCGCGTTAACCAGAACTTCGAGATTTACCTTAAGCTCCTCTACCTCGCCCTGAATCGCGGAGCGCCGCTCAATTCCGTATTTCTCTTTGATCTCCAGCAGTTCCTTGCGAATAACGCCAACCAGCTTGCGATCACTTTCCAGAATGGAGCGGAGTTGTGAAATTTTCTTCATAAGCTCATTCAGTTCTTTTTGAAGAGCGTTAATCTCCAGATTTGTCAACCGGTACAGCTGCAGGGTGAGAATCGAATCTGCCTGGCGTTCTGTAAAGCCGAACATCCAGATCAGATTGTTTTGAGCATCCTGACGGTTCTTCGAAGCTTTGATCGCCGCAATAACTTCATCCAGAATGTTAAGAGCTTTCACCAGTCCTTCAAGGACGTGGGCCCGATCTTCGGCTTTCTCCAGCTCATATTTGGTTCGGAATGTCACGACCTCACGCTGGTGGGCAATATAAGCCTCCAGAATAGCTTTCAGACCGAGCTGCTGCGGAGCTTTGTTTACGATAGCAACCATGTTGAAGTTATAGGTGACCTGAAGATCCGTTTTCTTGAGCAGATAAGCCAAAATACCTTGTGCATCGGCTTCCTTTTTCAGCTCTACAACGATTCGCAGACCCTCACGTCCGCTTTCATCACGAACTTCGGCTATGCCTTCAACCTTTTTCTCCAGCCGGATGTTCTCCATCGCGGTCACGAGACGGGATTTCACTACCTGATAAGGAATCTCCGTAATGACAATCTGCTGCTTGCCGCCGCGCATGTTTTCGATTTCGGTTTTGGAACGTATGTAGATTCGTCCTTTACCTGTCCGATATGCATCCAGAATGCCGTCGCCGCCCATAATTAATCCGCCTGTCGGAAAATCCGGGCCTTTCATAAACATCATGATTTCATCCAGTTCGATGGATGGTTTCTCCATCACCGCAATACAGGCATCGATGGTTTCACGTAAATTGTGAGGCGGAATCTCGGTTGCGAAACCGGAAGATATTCCGCTTACACCGTTGACGAGCAGATTGGGATAACGGGAAGGCAGAACAACCGGTTCCTTGGCTGTATTATCAAAGTTATCCTTAAACAGCACCGTGCGTTTCTCAATGTCGCGAAGCATCTCCATCGCAATGGATGACAAGCGAGCCTCAGTATACCGCATCGCCGCAGCTGGATCATCGTCCTGAGAGCCCCAGTTCCCGTGACCATCTACCAGCATATGACCCATTTTCCACGGCTGTGCCATCCGCACCATGCCTTCATAGATGGAGGAATCACCGTGAGGGTGATAGTTACCCATAACGTCCCCTACCGTTTTGGCAGACTTACGGTATGGCTTCTCAGGTGTATTGCCTGAGTCGTACATAGCGTATAAAATACGCCGCTGTACGGGCTTCAATCCATCCCGCACATCGGGAATGGCCCGGTCTTGAATAATGTATTTGGAGTAGCGACCGAAACGGTCACCCACGACCTCTTCAAGAAAGGCCGGCATAAATTGTTCTGATAGACTCATTCCAAGCACCTTCTATTCTTCGTACTCTGTAAAGTCGACATTCTCTACAATCCAGCGTTTACGAGGGTCCACCTTGTCCCCCATCAGTGTTGACACACGACGCTCCGCTTTGGCTGCATCCACAATCTCCACTTTCAGCATAGCTCGTGTTTCCGGGTTCATTGTCGTTTCCCACAGCTGATCCGGGTTCATCTCACCTAGACCTTTATAACGCTGCAGCTCAACATTATTGCCAAATTCTTTCATGTAATTGGCGAGTTCCTCATCAGTCCAAGCATATCTTACGGCTGCCATTTTGCCCGATTTACGTGTCAGCTTATATAAAGGCGGCTGCGCAATATATACTTTACCTGCATCAATTAACGGTTTCATGTAACGGTAAAAGAAAGTAAGCAGCAGCACTTGAATATGCGCCCCGTCCGTGTCGGCATCCGTCATGATGATAATTTTGGAATAATTGCTGTCCTCTACCGCAAATTCAGTTCCAATCCCTGCTCCGATCGCTGCTGTAATTGCACGATACTCTTCGTTTTTGAGAATATCAGCCAGCTTTGATTTTTCCGGGTTAAGCGGTTTTCCCTTCAACGGCAGAATTGCCTGTATTTTGGAGTCCCGACCCTGCTTCGCCGAACCGCCTGCCGAGTCTCCTTCCACAATAAACAGCTCATTGCGTGTAAAATCCTTCGACTGTGCTGGCGTCAGCTTGCCGTTTAGGTTCGAACTTTCACTGCGTTTTTTCCCTGTACGCATTTCGTCACGGGCTTTGCGGGCTGCTTCTCTCGCTTTGGACGCCTGCACTGCTTTGCGAATCAAAGTCTGTGCAACCTGAGGATTCTCTTCCAGAAAACGTTGAATGTTCTCGGAAACCACTGAATCCACTGCACTGCGGGCAGCAGCACTTCCGAGCTGGTCTTTCGTCTGACCGACAAATTCCACCTCTGACATTTTGACGCTGATTACAGCCATCATGCCTTCACGCAGATCATTGCCTTCCAGATTTTTATCCTTTTCCTTGATCATACTGGTGCGGCGAGCGTAATCGTTCATTACACGGGTGTAAGCCGCCCTGAATCCGGTCTCATGCGTACCCCCGCCGCGGGTTGGAATCGAGTTCACAAACGAAGCCAGTGTCTCCGTATATCCTGCATTGTATTGAATAGCCACTTCAACCTCGATATCATCCTTATCTGCGTAAAAGTGAATGACATCATGCAGTACATCTTTGTTTTCATTCAAAAATTCGACAAACTGACTTGCTCCGCCCTCATACATAAACTCATCCTGATTCCCTGAACGTTCATCCTTCAGCACAATTTTCAGACCTGAGTTCAAAAAAGCGATTTCTTGAAGACGTTCTGCCAGGGTGTCATAATTCAACTGAATACCATGTTGGAATACACGAATATCCGGTTTAAATGTAACTTTGGTTCCGGTACGATTGGTGTTTCCTAACACTTCAAGGCCTGTCACAGGTTCCCCTACATGTTCTACACCTTTTTTGTCCTGCCAGTATTCAAAACGCTGCCGATGAATCTTGCCATCCCGGAAGATTTCGACCTCAAGCCACTCTGACAACGCGTTGGTGACCGAAGCACCTACGCCGTGCAGACCGCCTGATTTTTTATATCCTGATCCACCGAACTTACCGCCTGCGTGCAAAATCGTAAACACGACCTGGGGAGTAGGAATCCCTGTTTTATGTATACCTGTCGGAATTCCCCTTCCGTTATCCTGAACCGTAATAGAACCGTCCTTATGCAGTGTGATATCGATTTTGGAGCAGAATTTGGCAAGGTGCTCATCGACAGCGTTGTCCACGATTTCCCATACCAAATGATGTAGACCTGAAGTACTGGTGCTTCCGATGTACATCCCCGGCCGTTTCCGAACCGCTACCAGTCCTTCAAGTACTTGAATGTCGTCCGCGTCGTAGCCCGAGGCGCCCTGTCCTCCGCCTGTCGAACCTGCTGACATATCGATTTGCTCGACCATTCATGCTCCCCCTTCTTAACTTGAAACTACAAAATTGCCTGAAATGCAAACAGATGTTTTCTTATCCTTGTCCATTTTAATTCAAGATATCCCGTTTCGTAAAGACAAGGAATGAGACAAAGAGTGATGCAGCACCCCAAATGCTAAGCACAATAAGGGAAAAACCGAGATTCATTCCTTCAATTGGCGGCAGTCCGCCTGATAGATAGTTAGGGAGTTCGAGATTGACCATAAACAAATATTTTGCCGTTTCCCACGAAGCCGCCATGTTGGTAAGAATCGTTCCGGCAATCAATGCTGCCATCATAATTACGATACTTGCAGCCGTACTGCGAACAAGAACCGACACCATAAATGCCAGCATAGCCACGATTATGCTCACAAACCAGATCAAACCTGCCTGCATCAGCATGTACTGCCATTGACTTACTGCATGCACAGCAGACATATCCACATCGGTACCCACCACTTTGAATCCTGTGAAAACAGGTATACCGAATCCTTTGTAACCAAAAACAGCTCCGGATATCCCATAACAGATCACATAAGCAGAAACGACGATGATGGAGACAAACATGATCAGCGTGATCAGCTTGCTGAGAAGCACTTTCCACCGCCTCACGGGGCGTGTCAGCAGCATTTTGATCGTACCTGTCGTACGTTCACCGGATACCAAATCGGACGCAATCGCCATAATTAAAAGAGGGATAAATAATCCGACGGCATTGTTCATAAACTCCCGCGTAAACGTCACCCCGCCCGGCTCTTTGGGATTGATATTATTTTCCAGGTAGTACTGCATCTGCTGGATATAAACGGCTCTGTACTTTTTAAATTCTTCAGGAACCCGGTCACTGCCGAGTGAGTTCTGATTATCGGTAATCGCCTGCTGCAGTTCAAGCCTCCAATCACCACCGAACTTGTCCCGGTTATTCTGAGCTGATTTCATCTGTGCATACGTAAACATCGGAACAAGTACAGCCAGAACGATAAAAATGATATAAAGACGTTTCTTCTTAACCATCTTGATGGTTTCATTACGAATCAGCGGCATAATATTACTCAATGGATTCACCTTCTGTCATTTTTAAGAATAACTGCTCAAGTGTTGGCTGAATCCGCTGCACGCCTTCGATTTGAATCCCTGCCTCAACCATCTGCTGTACCAGCTCCGGAATCAATTCTTCATGCATCTCGGCAACAACAGCGTTGGCACCCAGCCCTGCAACAATGGTATCATCCATGACATCACCAGGGCGGCTGACCAGCGAAATTCCCCTATCAATTAATATCTGACGGCCTGCGTCAAACGGAGTAAGGTGCCAGATCGCGACCTTGGAGTGGTCTTCAATCAATTCATTTACACCGCCAACCGCAAGTACACGGCCGGCACTGATAATTGCAACCCTGTCGCAGAGAAGCTGGATCTCACTTAACAAGTGACTGCTGACAAACACAGCCATACCTTCACTGGCAAGCTGCTTGATGAACTCTCGCAGTTCTTTAATCCCTTTAGGATCCAGTCCGTTCGTTGGCTCATCCAGAATGAGCAGACGCGGTCGTCCAAGCAGTGCCTGAGCAATCCCGAGCCGCTGGCGCATACCTAGGGAATACGTTCTGACTTTATCATGAATACGTTGATCCAGACGGACGATGTTGACCACTTCCTGAATACGCTCATGATCTACTCCTGGCTGCATGCGGGCAAAATGCTCCAAGTTCTCCCACCCGGTCAAATATGTATAAACCTCGGGATTTTCTACAATCGATCCGACATATTTTAGCGCCCGTTCCGGATCCCGGTTCACATCGTAACCACAGACCGAAATCTTCCCTTCTGTAGGTTTGATCAGATCCACAAGCATACGGATGGTTGTTGTTTTCCCCGCTCCATTTGGTCCCAGAAATCCGAATATTTCACCCGGCTTAACATCAAAAGTGACATCTTTAATAATCCATTTTCGCCCGATCTTCTTCTTCAAATGCTGTACGGACAAAACGGATTCATACTGCTTCTCTGCCATTTATTTTGCGCTCCCTTCTGCCGATTTGTTCCCCTGATATTCCTGTGCAATGCGAACAGCCATCTGCTGATAACCTTGTCCATTGGGATGGAAATGGTCCGATGAAAGATACTCATCCAGATGATTCTCAAACAGATCAAATGTCGGCACAAGGCTCATTTTATCTTCATTGTTCAAAATCGACATTGCCGCATCATTCCAGGCAGCGACAACAGCATTCCCCGGCTTTTCCAGGTCTTTCACATTACCAAACGGATTATATAATCCGATGTACATGATCTGCGCGTTGGGGTTGATTTCTTTCACTTTCTTCAAAATCTCCTGCAGCCTTTTCGACGTTTCTGGCAGTGCCGCAGCCAATTTTTCCGCAGTAGGCGGGTCTTCACCCTGAAGAACCTGTCCGCCTTGAAACAGGTCATTTGCACCGATCGAGAGCAGAATAAAGTTGGACTGTTCCAAGACATACTTGACGCCTTGTTCATCCAGCTTTTTTAATAATGCATCGGTTCGCAGGCCGTTCACACCCAGATTATTTAGCACCTGAACGTCATAACCTTCATCTTTCAGCAGATTGCCCGCCCGCCTTACAAACCCTAGTCCTTCATCATCCCCTGTACCTCTGGCAAGAGAATCTCCGATGACAGCCATTCGAATCTTCCCATCTTCGACAATCCCTTTATTAGTGCCATTTGGTGCTTCCTGGGCTGACCCGACAGCCTTCTGTCCATCATTAAGCTTCGAGTCTCCTTGAGGATAAATCACATCTTTTATGGCGTAACCAAATCCGAACAGCAGCAATAATGTTGCTGCAATGGATATCGTACTTACACTTCTCCAGATCCAGGGCGCTGAATCAAGATTTTTGTTCTTTTTCATCCATCACATCTCCAGTCAGGTGCATATAATTTATAATGGCTTTTGCATCAAGATACTGCTTATTCTAAATAACATAAGTCTTCTGTCGTTAATTTGCAAATTTTGCTGCCGTATTCACAATACAGACATTTACTAAGCTCAAAAAATGGAAAAAAGCCATAGCACACACAGTATTTCGGCTGTGTGCACATATGACTTTTTATGATAAAGAAATTTTGGATATTCATGTCCAGGTCTTATTTACCGATAAACTCTTGAGCCCAATATCCGTTATAGAAACCTACACCGATATGCGTAAAGTTTTTGCTTAGGATGTTCGCACGGTGACCCGCACTGTTCATCCAGGCAGTTACAACTTCCTGAGGTGTTTTTTGACCTTTAGCGATGTTTTCGCCAGCGTAGCTGTAAGTTACTCCGAATTGTTTCATCATATCAAACGGAGAACCATACGTTGGAGACTGGTGGTCAAAATAGTTATTGCTGCTCATATCTTTAACTTTGGCCATAGCGACCTTGTCCAGAAGCGAGTCTGATGCCAGTGCACCGAGACCTGCTTTGGCACGTTCAGCGTTTACCAGTTTCACCACTTGTGCAGCGAAATCGGATTGTGAGCTTTGAGTACCGTTACTGCCTGTGCTTGAAGGATCTTTGGCTGGTGTTGTCGGTGCCGGTTTCTCTTCTTGTACTGGCTTTGCAGGTGTGCTTGGCTGTTCAGGTTTAGTTTCAGGCTGTGCTGCTGGTTTCTCAACGGCTTGTCCTTCAGATACCTTGTATCCGTTTTGCTTGAGCCATGACTCGATATAAGCTTTCAGGCTATCTGCATTCACAACTTTATACGTTGTAGTCGTGTTATATGTTGAATCTGCAGCAGACGCGGAGGCGGGAAGCATAATTCCTACAGCGAGTACAGCTGTCAGACTGCCTGTCACAACGGTTTTCATCCAGTTCTTCTTCAAATTCATTCATCTCCTTAGAATTAATTGTTACAAGTTTGTAATCATTACTCTAGCAGTATATCAATTCGTAAAGAGATTGTGAACCCGTAAATAATGGAAAAGTAACTTTTTTGTCATCATTAAATGTTTCAAAATATCTTTATCCGTTTATATAAACTGGCCCGAAGCCGGACGTTCAGAACATATACATAACGAAGCTTCTTCACAATTATTTTGAAAATGCTCACACGATATCACATATACAAGCGTAAAAAAAGGCACTCAGTCAGGTTCCCACCTGCTGAATGCCGTCTCATCTATTATAAAAGAACTTTACTGAAGCGATATCCCTTCTTCTGAAAACCAATATGCTCATAGAAGGAATAAGTCGTTGAAGTCACTTCACGATTGGCACCCGTGACGAACAGCTGCTTACCACCCTTCTTTTTGCCCCAGTCTTCAGCACGAGCCATCAGGCGGCGGCCGATGCCGCTTCCGCGATATTCCTGACCCACGATTAAAGAAGTAATCTGGGCAGCAGGTTCCGGATAGGCATGACTTTGAACACATTGCAAGCCAACCACACCAATAATCTGTTCATCCACTTCGGCAACAAGCATGCACGCGTTGGGATTGCTCTCCATACTCTCAATGCGCTCTTTCATAACATTGGTTGTTGTCGGATAGCTGACCTCTCGCATCAATCCCGTTACCGCTTCAGCATCTCGCAGTTCACACTCTCGGATCATCAGTACAGGGGCCTCCACATTATTGGACATGATTTACCTCCACTTTCAGCATATTTGCGGCTTGAACCGCTGTTTTACGAGCTTCTTCCACATCTGTTCCAGCACTAAGCGCCGCAGCCATCCGGCGTCCCTGTTTCGTTTCAGGTTTACCAAATACACGAACCTGAGTACGAGGCAGGGCCAGCGCATCTTCCATTCCACGAATCGTGAAATCAGATGTTTCAACATCGGCCTTCAGCGTAGCTGAAGCTCCCGGTGTCAGCAAATGTACTTCTGTGACGGGAAAACCAAGAATGGCACGCACATGAAGCGCAAATTCAGAGCTATCCTGCGTAACCATCGTAACCATACCTGTATCATGCGGTCGAGGAGATATTTCACTGAACACCACACCATCGGCAGTCAGGAAGAGTTCGACGCCAAAAAGCCCATACCCTCCCAGCTCATCCGTGACCGTCTTTGCAATTAGACAAGCCTGTTCCCACTGCTCAGAGGTCATCGCGTGAGGCTGCCATGATTCGACATAATCCCCATCCTTCTGGATGTGACCAATCGGAGGACAAAAAACAGTACCCGACACAGATCTGACGGTGAGCAGTGTAATCTCACTCTCAAACTTTACAAAGCTTTCCACGATAACACGTACGGATTTGCCGCGCGCTCCTGAAAGTGCCGCTTCCCAGCAATTCGCTGCATCTTCCGGCACACGGCAGACACTCTGACCTTTACCGGATGAACTCATCAGCGGTTTAATAACGCATGGTGTCCCCAGTTCACGGACAGCTTCCTGAAGCTGCTCCAGACTATCCGCAAAAAGGTAAGCCGCAGTAGGAAGATTCAGCTGTTCGGCTGCCAATCGACGGATACCTTCACGATCCATAGTCAAGCGAGCAGCACGACCCGTTGGTACGACACAAAAGCCTTCTTCCTCAAGTTCGAGCAGTGCCTCTGTTGCAATGGCTTCAATCTCAGGTACGATGTAATGCGGTTGTTCCTTACGGATCAATTGTTTCAATGCCTCGCCATCTAACATGTCGATGCAGTAAGATCGATGTGCGACCTGCATGGCTGGTGCATTCTCGTAACGATCAACAGCGATCGTTTCTACGCCCAGACGTGCGGCCTCAATCACGACCTCTTTACCCAATTCTCCGCTGCCTAGCAGCAGCATTTTTTTGGCTTGAGCCGAAAAAGGAGCACCCCACATAGTTCTTTCCAATCCTCCCAATAGAGAAATCTTCTATATCTGTCTCTCTATTTTCGGGGTTTTGGTTAAAGATTGCAAGAGTACTCCCTATTTTTCTTGTGAATTTTACAAGATTTTTTGTGTTTTTTCGATCAATTTTTACAAATCACATTTCCGGATTCGATACTCTTTCCATTCCTCCCAATTTTAAGGAAGTAAAAATAATGAAACGTTAAATTTTTGCTTATCTGTCTTCTATTTTTTAACAATCATGTTTGATCTCGTGCCAGAGCACGATTTTTCTCTCGAAACAACTCATTATGTGACGACACATAGGCCATTCCGGCCGCAGCGGGCTCCACATACATCTTGGCACTGTTGACTGCCACGATCGCGTCATTGAAAGCACCTGCTATCAATCTCACTTTACCTTCCCTCGAAGCACAATCTCCTGCAGTAAAAATACCAGGGACATTCGTTTCAGCCAGCTGGTTCATGCCGATCATGCCTTCCTCCATGGCAAGTCCGCATCGAGAGAGATTGCTGACATGGCTTGTATATCCATGGCTTATAATTACATCATCCACATCAAGACGCATGACTTCATTTGTTGTGATGTTGATTATACCGACCTGATGAATACGTTCCCCGTTCCCATATAAATGTTCAATCTGATAGGGAGTTCGTACCTCCGCCTTGCTTTTCATCTGTCTTACGCTGCGCTCCATTGCACGAAACGAATCCTGCCTGTGCACTACCGTTACCGAGCAGGCCCTTTCCACAAGTTCAAGCGCCCAATCCACGGCGCTGTTGCCTCCGCCAGAGATCAACACTTTTTTCCCCGCAAAATAATCCAAATGCTGCACCGTATAATGCAGATTTCCTCGTTCATAGTCATGTGCAGTGTTCATATCCAGCTTTTGCACCTCGGCGATGCCTCGCCCAATAGCAGCAATTACACTTCGCGTATAATGCAGTTCGCCCGTTTCCGCCTGCAGCACAATGACCCCATTCTCCAGACGACTAAACGTGTCTATCGTTTGATTAAACACCACAACGGGCTCAAATGTACCTGCTTGCTGAACAAGCCAATCAATAAGTTTGGCGCATTTCATCGGCGGCAGTCCGCCAACATCCCATATCGTTTTATCCGCATAGGTCTGAAGAAATCCACCCAGCCGATCTTTGCCTTCAATCACCTTCACTTTCATCTCACGCATACCGGCGTAAAATGCTGCATACATTCCAGCGGGACCTCCGCCAATAATCGTTACATCATAAATGTCGAGATCATTCACTGCAGACACATCCTATCTTTAATTTCTTAATGAAACGCAGGCTGCTTCATTTCATATGGAAAGGCTCATCTGTCTTGTTCGTTTTTCTCTTCAAAAGCAGCCACGATATCATCGATTACATAATTGTCGGCCATCGGAGCCATACCGAGATTAAACCATTCCTTACCACCCACGAGGTACACGTGATTCTGTTTCACAGCCTTTAGGTTTTTCCAGATCGATGTGCTCAGCAATTCCTCATATTTTTTCTTTATTTCCGAATTTTCTTCGTCATCCAGCTGAATAATGAGATGATCCGCATCATATTCCGGCAGGACCTCCATAGAAATGGACAACGAGGCCTCACCTTCCGGGAAATTGTTCACAGGCTTTAGACCGAGCCGCTTGTGAATAAATGCTCCGCGTGAGAGGTTCGGACCGTTTAGAATAATTTCCTTTTCCATAATCCTTACGTACAGCACCGTTTCCTCGCCAATCAGATTATACAGTTTGTCAGATCCCTCTTTTTCGTGCTGCTTCAAATCCGCCATAACCTGTTTCGCTTCCTGCTCCTTTCCAAGAACCGCAGCGATATCCTGCAGCTCATCCGGCCATTCTTCGCGCTGAGGCAGCAGCACGGTAGGAGCGATGCGCGAGAGCTGATCATAATCCTTCTTCGACCACCATGCAGGTGCAATAATCAAGTCAGGATCAGCGGCGAGTATCATTTCGAAATCCGGAGTTTTCGCAATTCCCATTTTCACCGTATTGGCAAAAGGCTCCTGCAAATATTTCGGAAATTCCTCATGATAATTTTGTACAGCAACCGGAACCACACCCAGCGCGTACAGCAGTTCTGGATATACAACGGATAACCCCACCACACGCTTTGGTGAAGCAGGGATCGAAATCTCTCCCATCTCCGTTTGTACAACTTTGAACTGGTTTTCCTGCTGCTGTTCTGATTCACTTGTATTTGAAGCTTCAGAGGGCTGACTTGCGATATTCTCTCCCGAACCAGTTGATTGTTGCTCGGATGCTTGTCCGCATGCACTGAGCACCACAAGTATCAATAGAACCCCTGTCAACAGCCAAAACTTAACCTTCACGCTTATGTACCTCCTATATATTTATAGATGATCACAATTAATAATAATTATCATTATCAATTAGATATAGGAGTAGTATATTAAATAATGGTCCCACAAGATATTGACGATAAGGACTTTATATTATGGACGATGCTGCCACAGTTTTAACACTTCATCCAGCATTAGTTCATGAGTAAACGCGGTATAATCCAGCAAAACACTTGGGATCAGCATATCAACACCGCCAGTCTGCACTGCTTTTGATGCCTTCCAGACCTCAGATTGCTGCAGCTCCGCCCACTTCTGGCTGGATTCATCATCCGCATTCACAATAATTAATGCTCTGTCTATCGATAAATGTGCCAGGTCACTTAGGTCGTGAATGCCTGCATGCGATTGCTGCCAAATGTTCTCTATGCCTTCCGGTGCGTTAAGCTGCAGGTCGGTATAAAAAACGGAAGCAATCGTTCGTGGACCCATGACTTGAATCTTAGAATCCTTCACGCTGAGTATAATCAGTTTGTCCGTACGAACCTGCTCGGATAACTGTGAACGCACGACAGCCGCTTTTTGCTCATACCTTTGAAGCCAAACTTCGGCTGCGGCAGGCCGGTTCAAGAATTGAGCAGCAGTTCTCAAATGATCACGCCAATCGCCTTCCGACTGCGAAATGACACAAACAGGTGCCAGCGAATTCAAACGATGCATCATACTGGCGGACATTTCCTCACGAACAGCGACAATATAATCGGGCCGGATTGTATTCAACTGTTCCAAACAGCCTTCTTCTCCATCAACCAGGGGCGTGACCTTATCCGTCTCGTATTTACGCCTGTAATAACTTGTCCATGGGTGATTGGCTTCGGAGGCGCAGGGAATAATATCAAGAGCAAGTAATATTCCGATGCCTTGGGAGTGCACTGCAGCAATACGCTGCTTGCTGTTACGTATAAAAGCCGCGGGAGGAAGTCCTGAGATTTGCTTGAATTTACGGCGAAAATACATTTCATCCTGAAACCCCACACAAGCCGCAATCTCCTTCAGCCTGAAGTTTTGATCATTCCTCATCATTATCTGAGCCTGCTTGATCCGATAGATCGTCAAATAGTCCACTGCGCTGCATCCGTATCTCTTCTTAAATAAGCGCATGAAATGGCGTGCGCTCATTCGTGCCGCGTCAGCCATATCCTGTATCGTCATTTTATCCATATAATGCTGTTCCATATAATGTCTGGCCTGTTCGATAGGCCGCATGGCATCATTAGATTCCAGCTGAAGCATGTCACTGAACATCGTGTACAGCAGCTCCTGGAAACGAATTTGGCCATAATACCGCTGTAAACCGTTCGCATGCCTGGCATTCTCCTCGATCTCCCGGCATATCAAACTCATGGTAACTGGCGAGCTGCAGCGCATCTCCCCCTTCGTCGTAAAATTGCAAATCCGCTTCATCATCGCCTGAGCAGATGTCTCGTCTATTTCTCTTTCATATGAAATACTGAATCTCATCTGATACAGGCTTCGTTCAGCCTTCCCCCGAACCTCCGCTTCAACGAGCTGTCCCGGCATTGCTGCATAGATCGTGCCGCTCCTGAGTTCAACAAATTCACCATCCACGGTGAGCCAGCCCTCACCATTCACTATAAACAGCAGCATGTAACTATCGAGAAATTGTGTTCCGAGACGCCAGCTTGCTTCCGAATGGCCTTGATCCGCAGTCTTCAACTCAATTAACTTAAAATGAAGCTGGTCAAACATATCAAAAGCTGCATATGAATTAACCTGTTCTGTCGCTTTGATCTGCATGGTTCTCCCCCATAATCCATAGAACTTTTTATTTCAAATATAACATAATTTTGTGCTCGGTTTTGGAGTCTGATAAAAGAACATATCCATCCCGAGCAGCTGTAATAACATAAACCGAGACACAAGTTAAACTTCAGCGTTCATCCATTTAAGCAGCATTCCAAAAAAAACACTTCAGCCTTTCTGCTCTCATAATTTCAGCAGGATATCCTGTTGAAAAGCCATAAAGAACAAAATAAGCTGAAGTGCCTATTAGCTTCGTCTACTCTATAATACATGTTATTGATAAACTATCATTCTGAATCTGATACATATGCTTATCAAGATACGAATTCACCATGCAGCTTACACGATATATCTTTGCTTTATAAGAAACGATACTGCGCTTCAATTAAACCGTTGTACACCCCTTGTTTCTCAATCAGCTGTTCATGATTCCCTTCTTCCTTGATCTCTCCATGATCCAATACGATAATATTATCCGCATTACGGATCGTAGACAGCCGGTGAGCAACCATAAAGGACGTCCGTCCCTTGAGCAGCACCTTAAGGGCTTCCTGAATTTTCAGCTCGGTCTCGGTATCGATGCTGGCTGTAGCTTCATCCAGAATCAGAATACGCGGATCGGCGAGCAGCGCCCGGGCAAAGGATAACAGCTGTCTTTGCCCCATAGACAGGACGTTCCCTCGCTCTTCTACCTCGGTGTCATATCCGCCAGGCAGCTTCATAATAAACTCGTGAGCGTTAACGGCTTTCGCCGCTTCTTCAACCTCTTCATTCGTCGCATCCAGTCGTCCGAATCGGATATTATCCCGGATCGTTCCCGAGAAAATAAATGTATCCTGCAGCACGATGCTGATCTGACTGCGCAGGCTTTCTACAGTAACATCACGCACATCATGTCCATCGATGGTCAGTCGTCCTTCCGTGATGTCATAGAAACGGCTGATCAGATTGATAATCGTACTCTTACCGGAACCTGTATGACCGACAAGGGCAATGGACTGCCCGGCTGCCGCGGAAAAACTGATTCCTTTCAGCGCCTGTCTCCCTTTTTCGTACTCAAAGACGACATTATCAAATACGATATCCCCTTTAATAGAAGGAAGCGGCTTAGCTCCCGGTTTATCCGCGATATTTGGCTTCTCATCCATGAATTCAAAGATTCGTTCAGACGATGCCATCGCGACCAGCAGCTGATTGTACATTTGTCCGAGACGGTTGATCGGGTCCCAGAAGTTACCGACATAGTTGGCGAAGGCAACAAGCAGACCCACAGTCAGCATTTCATTTTGAATAAGATGTGCACCATACCAGAACAGAATCAACGTTCCGAACCCACCTGTGATTTCAATCAAAGGACCGAATCCCTGGTTCATCGCTGAAGCTCTGTCCCAGGACTTTTTGCTGGACATGTTCATGTTGTCGAAATATTTCATGTTTTCTTTTTCCTGCGTATATGCCTGCGTTACCCGGATTCCTTGAATGGATTCATTCAAGTGAGAGTTAATCCGTGAGTTCTTCATACGCACATCCTGCCATGCCCGGCGGATCAGCACCCGCAGTTTGGTCGATATAATGAACATAATCGGCACTGTAATAATGACCGCGAGGCCGAGTTTCCAATTGATTAACAAGAGAATGACTATAATTCCGAGCAGCTGCACACAGTCGATCATGACGTTGACTGCACCATTCGTGAACAAATCCTGCAGCGAGTTAATATCATTTGTTACACGTACAAGCACCGAGCCTGCAGGTCTTTTGTCAAAAAAGTTAAAGGACAGCTTCTGAATATGTTTGAACAAGTCTGAACGAAGATCGTAAATCACCCGCTGACCTATAATATTGGTCAGTTTGATCCGATATGTGTTAGCTGCCCACTGAATGAGATACAAGAGCAGGATCGAACCGGCAATCAGGTACAGCAGTGTTAAGCTGGGTACCCCGTTTTGCGGTGCAATGGCTCTGTCTATCGCAAGACTGATCAGGAAAGGTACAGACAATTTCGTTATGGTTCCAAGAATCATCATCAGAATGACGAGCGGCAGGAGCTGCCTGGCATACGGTTTCATGTACGCAAACAGTCGTCCGAATTCCTGCCAGTTAAACGGTTTCTCTATCACTTCATCATCCTGATAAACAAATCGTTCATTCAGTTTTTTGTCAGAGGTCTCCTTGACCTCGCGCCTGTCTGTTAGTGTTTCGGCACTCATGAGTTCACCTGCTCCCCAACCTCCCGCTTGTCGCGGGCAATGTAGTCTGCATATTGAATTTTATAAACATCCTGATAAGGTCCCGGCACCTGGATCAGCTCGGTATGTTTACCGCGCTGTACTACACGGCCTTCATCCAGCACCAATATTTCATCTGCGTGCCGCAATGAAGAAATACGGTGTGCGATAATAAATGTTGTGCGGCCGCGCATTACTTCCTGGAAGCCTGATTGAATCTCATGCTCGGTTTCCATATCGACAGCGCTGGTAGCATCATCAAGCACAAGGATTTTTGGATTTTTCAGCAGTGCCCTTGCAATGGCAATCCGCTGTTTCTGTCCTCCCGACAACCCCATCCCGCGTTCACCGACGACGGTATCATATCCTTCGGGAAACTCCATAATGAAGTCATGCGCTTTCGCCAGCTTGGCTGCACGGATAATCTCATCCATCGTGACATTTTTCAGTCCGTAAGAGATGTTGTTGCGAATACTGGAAGAGAACAGGAAGGTTTCCTGAAACACAGAGGCAATCTGACTTCGTAAACTGCGAATGCCCATGTCTTTGATGTTTCTGCCATCGAGTTTGATCGAGCCGGAATTAACATTATAGGCCCGCATCAAAAGCTGAATAATGGTCGACTTACCTGAGCCTGTTCCACCAAGGAAACCGATTACAGAACCGGGCGGAGCATCAAAATTAATATCTGTCACGGCAGGCATTTTGTTGCCGTATGCAAAGGTTACCGATTCGAAGGTCACATGACCTTTCACCTGTTCCGCTTCCACAATAACCGGGTCTTCGGTCTCTTGCACGTCAACAGGGGTATTCAGCAGTTCAAGAACACGTTCACCTGAAGCTTTGGACTGCGTATAGTTATTGATATGAAATCCCAGACCCCACATCGGCCCGATTATGTACCAGATCAAACTGAAAAAAGCAACGAGTTGACCCAGGGTAAGCGTTTGCTGGATGACCATTCGTCCACCGATGACAAGCAGCAGTACAACACTTACTGAAGCCAGAATCTCCATAATCGGAAAATAGCGGCTCCACAACGTGGCAGCATGGATCTGATTTGTTTTGTAACGTTCATTCCTTGTAGAGAACTTCTCCACTTCATAAGGCTCGCGTGCAAACGATTTCACCGTCCGAACACCTGTAATGTTCTCCTGCACTGCTGTTGTTAGTGAGCTTAATGCCAGCCGCATTTCCTGAAATGCGGGATGAATTCTGGATTCGAATCGAAGCGCAACAAAGGCGAGCAGTGGAATACAGACGAGTGTCAGCAGTGTTAACTGCCAGCTCATCGTCATCATCATGATTGCGCCGAATACGACCATGAGAACCATGTTGAGAATCTGGGCGAAACCAAATCCGATAAAGTTACGGATGGCCTCCAAGTCTCCCGTGAGGCGGGACATCAGATCACCTGTTTTGGCCGTATCATAATAACGGAAGGATAAAAATTGAAGCTTTTCATAACATGCGTTGCGCAGACGGTAAGCTAAATAATTACCAAGCCGCCCTCCAAAGAAACCGTGTAAAAACTGCATGCCCGCTTTCAAAATGACGACGCCTAACACCGTCAGGGCAAGCATGGGAACGTCTTCAAAATTGCGGGGAATAATGACGTCATCGATCAGAATTCGCAGCAGGTTCGGATAGACCAATCCAAGTGCGGTCGCTAAGGCGAGGAACAAGATCGATACCAGTAAATACGTTCTCTTCTCCCAAAAATAGGTTTGCAGCTGCCTAAGAACATCCATGTTTCTCCTCCTCTAAGGTTGCGTTAAATGATGTGAACATTTATGAAGTTTATCACCGTCCCCCATTCGCGGCAAAGCGAATATTAGACCATATTCAGGCTGCTTTCAGCTTATTATCGCATTAACGGACGCCAATACCCGACTTTCAATCAAATGTTTGAATATTCTCTTTATTTCAGGTTGTTCATACCAAAAAAAGGCTCCCCATATACCTTTACGGCGGGAGCCTTTTTTGATGGTTTTTCGCAACCTTTTCAAAAAGTTGCGGAATAACTCAATTATTTTACAAACGTTTCCAAAATTTTTGCATACTCAACCAGCTTTGAAGCAAAATACCGCATCACCTGCCAGAAGATTCAAACGATGGTGCAAACTCCATACCATCTATTCCTGCAATTGTTCAAGCTGTTCGGACAAAGCTATCCACTGCTCCGCCGGGATTCCACTTTCAAGCGTATCCTGTATGCCGTTAACCGCTTCTTCCAGCCTTTCGGTGAGCTGACGGGAGTAATGCTGTACAGATTGATGAACCTGTGTATCATAAAACTGCACCAGCTTTTGTTCTGATGCTGGAAGCACTTCAATAATCATCTGTTTGAGAACGGGCTCAAGTGCATCCTGAAGGCGCTGACGTCCATCTCCTTCAAAGAACTGCTTCGGATTGCGGAAGTAACTCCAGTAGTTTTTCCAATCCGACGGTTCTTCAAGCCGGATTTCGTCTAGTACAGGTGTGCTCCATTTCTCATCCAGTGTCAAGGACAAGTCAATACCACCTGTCAGCTGTTTTATTTCATTAATACATTCCGTAACTTGCTTTGCTGCCCAGCCGTGTCCCGTCTGCTCTAATCGAAGTGTTGTTGCGAGCAATTCCTGCTCAAGCTCGATGCCGATCATGCGCAGCAGTTCACGGCCGCAGGCTGCGAAAGCGGTCTTCAGATTACCCTGATCCTCTCGCAGTACCGAGGGGTGGAAAGCTTCTGCCATAAACTGACCGAACCGAAAAGCGAGACGCTGTCTCACATGGAAAAGCAGCTCATTCGTTTCCTGTGACAGCTCTTCTTTCATCGAGCGCTGTGCCAATCGCTCAATCCGCAGACGTGACTGATCCGAGATCATGCCCAGCTCATCTCGCCGCCGACGCAGTGTTTCTTCCCCCTGTGCCGCATCCGCTGCACGCTGTGTTAACCGCTGAATGACACGAGCCATCTCGTCAGAAGCCCCACCCACCGCCAAATCAGCCAGTTCCCTGCCTGCAAAACGATTAAACTCTTCTTCAAAACGAATAAATCCGGATTGCTGCAGCAGATCAGCGCTGCCTTCCATTTTACCTTCCATAGCCAGCATGCTGGATACCGGGAAAAGACGCGGCGAGCGAATGCCGTTTTTCCGCAATTCTGTCCCTACATGATCGAGCACCTGCTCCAATTCTTCGTCCGAAGAGGATAAGTCACTCGCATTCACGACAAAGAACATCTGATCCATGGCGGAGCTGTCTTTGACGCGACCGAGTTGGTTCAGGAACTGCCGATCTCCCTGAGAGAAGGCGTGATTATAATACGTCACAAAAATCAGTGCATCGGCATTTTTCATATAATTGAACGTTACCCCTGTATGCCGGGCATTGACCGAATCGGCTCCCGGTGTATCCACCAGCACGATGCCCTGTTCTGTCACATCACAGCTGTAATACAAATCAATCGAATCGACAAAGCAGGATTTCTTCTCGTTGGCTACAAAATGGCGATACCCGTTCAAGTCTACCTGCACATCCTGCCCGAGCTGGTCCGCTGTTTCCTCCCAGCCAGCCGCTGCTGCCTGCAAAAAGCTGTAATGCGGACGTCCTGCCGGGTGCACATCCTGCGGCGTGAGCGATTTTACCCGCTTCTGCCACTCTGCGCCCGGCTCTCCAAGCCCAAGCAGACGGAAGGAGTAAGCAAGATCTTCCTGAAAGGCCTCCCGGGTCTTCATCCGGACCCGGGCAGTGCCATGCTCCGCGCCGCCGGCTGGAGCCATAATGCGGTTGATCGCCGCTGTTGTTGGATGCGGCGATACCGGTAAGACGGCTTCGCCCAGCAATGCGTTGGCGAAGGAGGATTTGCCCGCGCTGAACGCACCGAACAGGGCGAGAGTAAACGTGCCCCCCGCAAGCGAAGCCGCGCGTGCACGCAAATCCCGTACCGCCGACCCCATGGCGGGGTACGGCTCCACCAGCGCAGCAGCGGCTTCCAGCCGTTCCGCTGCTGCGTCCAGGCGCCGGCGGCGTTCAGCGCCAGCCGCCGGAGATGCGCCCTGCGCCGCTGCTGTGCGCGGCGGCACAGGGGCCTGCGTCTGCGTCTGCGGCTGCGCCGCCACAGACGCGGATGTGCCCGCCTGCGAACCGGGAGCTTCGCCCGGTTCAGGCGCGGGCACATGCGGGCCCTTCACCTCCGGCAGCAGCCCGGAGGGGAGGGGGCCCGCAGGAGGCAGCAGGCTGCGCAGCCGTGCTGCCTCTTCGGCGGCGGCGCGCTGGAGCGCTGTATAGCGCGCCGCCGCCGCGGATTGCGCCAGCAGCGCTGCGCGGCTGGCGTCCAGCGCCTGGAGCGCGGCTTCGCCCTGCGCAGCCAGTGCTTCCAGGATGCGGTCGGCCAGCAGCATGGCCGACCTGCGGTACCGGGCCTCAATCTCGCCCCGGACATCTTTGCTGAACTGCAGCACATACTCCGGCGACAGTTCTGCACTCGCACTTCGTTTCAGTTCAAGCAGTTCTTCATCTATTGCAGGCAGCTCTGTGTTAAGTGCCTGCTCCCACGCTGCATCCCATACTTGATAGGCCTCCCCCAGCTGTCTGAGCATCGTGCGGATATGTACCTCCACTTGGCTGGAAGTCTGGTCCTGAAGCAGTTTCACCAGTTCGGAAGCCCGGCGCTGCTTCTCCTGTTCGGTTTTACCGCCTGAGAACAGCAGTCCCACCCGAAAACCAGGCTTGCGGCTCTCCAAGTAATTAGCGGCCGAAGTACGAATATCTGCCGGGGTAAGATTTGCGTTGGTAAGCAGCGAATCCACCTCTGCTCTGAATTTCTCACGGATTTGCGAAGGTCTGTTCTGAAGCTCTGCCGATTGTTCGTCCAGGAGCGCAAGCTCACGTTCCAATCGTTCAATCCCCTCTTGCCCGCCAATTTCCTCCAGCAGCGCTGCTTCTTCATCTTCCCTTTTCCCTGCCTCACGGATCAAATGCTGCTCCGTAATATGACTGGCCGAACTTGCCAAACTGTGCGAGATCAGCTCTTCTTTGTTCTTCATCAGCTGCGTCATAAGATCCGGAAGCTGCGGCCACTGATTATATCGATGCTGCTGGTCCCGTAAGGACGTAAACATCAGGCCGTCATAGCGCACTTCCCATGCAGCAAAAATCGCTTCTACTCCCTGCACATACTGATCAAAGGAAAGCTCACGTTCCCGATGTTTGTCAATCTGATTCACAATCAGAAACAGCGGTTTCCCCCAGTCGGACAAACTTTTAGCAAAAGAGAGATTCGTCTCCGACTGAACATGATTATAATCCATTATATAGAACACTACATCTGCAAGATGAAGTGCTGAATGCGTGGCGAGGCTGTGCCCGCGATCGGTAGAATCCACTCCCGGCGTATCCAGAAGCACTGCTTCATCCCCCAGCAGCGGAATATAATCCCATACTTCAATGGAGCTGTACGCCCCGCCGTTTTTACAATACGCCTCCAGCTCCTCGGGGGAAACCTCCAACGTGCCTGCTTTATTGTCAGCGCTTACGTTAGGTGATGTATAAATAACTGCTCTCGGCTCGCCATTGCGTATGGCCACAACATTGGCACTGGTAGGCACAGGACTCGATGGAAGCACCCGTTTACCGCACAGGCTGTTGATCAAACTTGACTTGCCTGCCGAGAAATGTCCACAAAACGCAATCGTCAGATGCTTCGTTTCTGCCTTGCTTATCAAATCCGTTAACGCTTCTACAGCTGTATGGTCCTCTGTCTGCTTCATTGCTTCACGCAGTGGTAACAAAGGTGCGGCCATTGCTGCTGGGTAATCTGTTCTGGACATGACTGGCCTTCCTCCTGGCTCCTCTAATTTGACATCCGTTTTCGGGCGTCAATCTCTAATGTATATCATTTAATTAACATACAGTTTAACATTATCAGGTTTGAATTTGAACGATTTCCCTCGAATCTGCATGTAGATGGATTCCAGATCAATATAAGTTCAATTCGAGATGATTCGTGTGAATGGTTCATCCAATATGTATCTATAAAAAAATAAAACCGATCCTGTCGGTTTTATCCTGATCATTCTTATAACTCCCATATACAATCGAGAATGTTTATCATCAAGTAACTGGCTGCATGACATGCAAAAGATGTTATCCATGCTGTCATCTTGTCGGAGTGTCGATGCAGCCAGGTTCCTGATCATAGGTTAAGGTTTTTCAAAACTTAAGATACTGCGTTCTCCATCGTAGGCAGCAGAATTTCGAAAACTTGACCATGCTGCAGAATCGTAATGCCTCTGCCTTTATCTCTCATCACAACAACCTCTGGCTTTGTGGACATACGCTCCAGGTAATGCTCAGGTACGTCACCAGAATGGCTTACCGTAATGCCTTCAACTTCTTTTTCTTCGTTCTCAGCCATTTCCTGCTCAACGATCTGCTCGAAAATATCGGAGAAGGCTTCAAAATTGTCAGTGTACACGGAAATGCATTTCATGGTTATTCATCCTTTTCTGCTTATGAATTTAATTTTGGTTTTCGGGTGGTGACACGTTCCTTATCTTTCCTGATCTGGGACGTTTTCATACGTTTTTTCCCTTCCCTACATATGTCCAGGAGCGGACAAATATGACATTGGGGGTTTTGAGCCTTGCAATGGTAGCGTCCAAAAAATATAAACCGGTGATGAGTCAAAGTCCATTCATCCCGGGGTACGCGCTTCATCAGTTTCTTCTCGACTTCAAGTACGGAGTCATCCCAGCCAGCGAGTCCAAGTCTCTTCGACACGCGTTCTACGTGAGTATCTACAGCGATTGCCGGTACTCCAAACGCATTTGAAACGACAACATTCGCAGTTTTTCGCCCAACCCCTGGAAGAGTGACAAGCTGATCATGTTCCTGCGGTACATCACCGCCATACTGCTCTATTAAAATTCGGCACATGTTCTGAATATGCTTGGCCTTGTTTCGGTACAATCCGATTCGGCGAATATCCTGCTCCAGTTCCTCGAGAGGAACTGCCAAATAATCTGCCGGGCTTTTGTACTTTTGAAACAAATCTGCAGTAACTTTGTTCACCGTTTCATCAGTGCACTGTGCAGATAAAAGAACCGCTACCGTCAATTCAAATGCATTGCTGTGATTTAATTCGCAATGTGCATCAGGAAACATGGCTTCCATTGTTTCGAGTATATGCCTTACCGTCGCTGCATTCATGAAGAGCTACCTCCCAAAAAGCTTGCAAAAAAAACGTCTTGATGCGGGAAAGATCCCGTATCAAGACGGTCATTCTTTTGATCCTCGAAAAGAAACGATTACTGTTTTGAAATCTCGAATACTACATTGTTCAAGAGATACAATACAATATTATCATTATCTCTGAGAGATTGCACGCTTAAAGTATTGTCACCCTGGTGAACAAATACATTGGAACCCAGTGCAAAACGATAGTTTGTGTCTGTGGTTGTTTCACGTTTAACCAGGATCTGGTTGCCCACGCCATCATAAGACCAGAACTGCTTGCTCATCACAGTAAGCACTCTGAAACGTGTGGAGTTATCCGTATCCTTTGTCATTTCAACTCGATCACCAACCGTCAAGTTAGTCAAAGAAGTTAATGTCGAGCCGGCTTTCAGCACTTTTACAGGACCGCTCACAGACATTTTTTCTGTCGAGCCGTTAAACTGTTTCAGTGTAACCGAAGTACCATCAACTGCAGTAACTTCCGCCAAAGTGCGTTTTACCACCTGCACCGCTTTTGGCGTTATTCCTTCAAATGTCACGTTAATCAATTGACCTGCGATCAGCTGGGATGTCGTAATCGTTTGTCCACTTTCGCTTGTCAGCACCGCCTGATCAAAGTAGAACTGGCTGGAAAGCAGATCCGACTTCACCCGGACCCGGCCATTCGTTTCTACACCAACAATTTCAAACTGAGCTGCCGTTTTCAGGGCAATTTTCTGCACCACATCCTGATTTGATCCGAGGGTAATGGTAACATTATCGCCAATCTTCAAATCAGACAGGCCCCCATTAGATTTGTTGTACATTTCAACCGCAGGCGCCGTTGTGTAAGGGACAGTAATGGTCTGGCTTCCAGATAACAAACTGATTTTTCGGTTTGAAGTATCGATACTGCTGATTGTTCCTTCATATTTGTAAATAACCTTCACTGTCAATGCACGAGTTCCGACATAAGTCAGATCCAGTTTGCGTCCGTCATTTAACAAAGACTCCAGCCCTGCCAATGTCGGTTTCGAGGCATTATAGTCCATTTTCGTCTTGTCATCCAGTGTAAATACATATGGCTTTTTATTCGCATCCAATACGGTCAGTAATTTTGTTTTGCTGTTGTAAGATACGACCGTAGCCCCGTTCAGCGGCTCCATCTGCCGTCCGATGACTTGAATCCGTGTTACCTGATCGTCACTGTTTAACGTAAGCTCAACCTTGTCGCCATTATTCGTGTCTGTAATCAAGTCGTTTAGCGATGCTTCCTGAATACCGCTAATAATAACTTCCGGCTTCTCAATCAGCAGTTTTGCTTCAAGAGAACCTCCATCACGTTTAAACATCACTGTGGACTGATTGCCACCAATCTCAACCAGCGTTCCGCGAACAGATTGTTCAACTCCCTGCGCAAGCTCAATCGTCTGAAGTACATTATCTTTTACGGTATACTTCACGGAACTGCCTGCCTTCAGATCAGCAGCGGACAGAATACGGTTTTGATAACGAATAATCAGGTTATCATTGTACGTATACTGCTCTGCTGCACCTGCAGCATTGACCAGCTTGATGGTTTTGCTGGAAGCAGCCACTTCCGAAATAACACCGCTGTCGCTTTTATTAACAATTCCAGATTTCACCTGCACTAGAACTGTTTTTTTGTCAGCCGAGAATGTCTCGCGCTGTACTTCGATGGTGCTGTCTGCTGTAATGTCTGACAGTTTGATCGCTTTCCCATTTTGATCTATAAAAGCGGTGTTCTCATCATAAGAATATGTTTCATAATTTTCGCCTACGAACAGTCCGATTTTATTGCCTGAAAGCGAACGTGCAAACGTACCTTCAACGCTCTCCACTTGAGGTTTGGCATCAACAACCTCCACATAGGAGGCAGAGCCCGCCGAACCTACAATAAGAACTTTAGTGTACAGCTTCACATCCGATGCGGATGCACGTGTTTCGCTATCTTTGGTAAAGTAAGGAGTACTGCTGTTCACTGCATAGTTGACAGCTTTTCCGTCAACAACCAGCGTGATCTGCCCATCCTTCAATCCGGTAACGTAACCCGTCGCCGTGTTTGGATATTTGGTATCCGTCAACGATTCACCGCGGCTAAAAAACGTCGCAAGCTGCGCACGGGTTACGGAACCCGTCGGATTGAACTTGTTGTTTTCCAGTCCTTTGGCCAGATCCAGACTAACAGCCAGATTTATATACCCTTTGGCACTGTCGGAAATACTTGCATTATCTGCAAAGCTTGTAGACTGATTATTTTGGGCCTTCGCTTCGGCATCTTTGTTCAGCGAGCGGATTAACAATTTGGTGATCCATTCGCGTGTTGCCGGCTTCTGCCCCCATGATGCTTTGGAAACATCGACAGCTGCTTCTTCCGTTTTATCTACGAGTCCCAATTGAAGTGCAAGCGCCACATATGGCTTGAAATAATTTCCCACTTCCATATTTGTCGGTAATGCCGCTGCCGTGGTGGTGTTCACTTGGGATTCCATATTCATAAAACGAATCGCCATCGTTACCGCTTCCTGCTGTGTTACCGCGTCCCCCGGACGGAACAAGCCGTTATTACCGAGAAGAATACCTTGATACGCCAGCTTGTACACATGCTTCTCAGCCCAATATCCAGTATTGATATCACTGAATAATCCCGCTGGTGCAGCTGTGCTGTTTACTGCCGCGTTCTGGCTCGATCCCGTTTCTGTTTCGCCTGCCGCCATGGCACCCCCGCCTACGCTCAGGGCCATCATACCTGCAAGCACGGCTGATACTACTTTTTTAGAGTGTGATGGATGGTTATATTTAAAAGTCACCTATGATTCCCCTCTCTCATGTAAAACGACCTTATTCCGTGAGTCCACGGTAACACATTTGATGCACAGACAAGGGCTTGTCTTGAAACCCACCGAAGTGCATCTTTTACCACCTTTTCGCCCCCTGCTGCGTCGCTTTCGCTTGACGTGCCCCGACACGCCTGAAGTAAACGAACTGGCTGGGAACGAAAAATCCGGCAAAAGCTGCTTGCTTCAGCGTTTTCAGACACACCCTAATTGGATCTTGTCATTGGATGCTCAAGATCCACATGTCCCATCAAACTTTCAGATGATTTCCCGTCTACCAGCAGATCGAGAGATTTCACTTCGCTAAACTGGAAAAACGTTTGTTTCAAGGCATCCAGTGCAAACACTTCGCCGCCTGCACCAAGACGTGCCGTATCCGGCATATGGATATCCAGCGTCAGCGCTCCATCTTTAAATTGAACTGATTTCAGCTCAATATCTTTGGACCACAGTGGAACGAACTTATCATCTTTGCTCTGCTGCAGGGACGCGAAAGCTTCTTTATACTTTTCATCTTCTGATGCAAATGTAATTTCAGCTGACGCTTTATGCAGTTCGAGTTCCTCCGGATCGGTATAGAAAACTTCAATGGACTTCTTCTCTTTGCTGTCAGAAGCTGCAGGTTTATCCGTCGATGGCGATTTCGATGTCTCACCAGAAGATGTTGTTCCCTCCGTGCTTCCGTTCGCCGAGTTGGATGGTGTTGTGTTTTCTTCGGAACCAGCAGTTGCAGGATCAGTAATGACCTGACCGTCTACTTCTGTAACGCCGTTCCCTGTCTGTGTCTCTGATCCCGCACCTTGTGTCTGAGTCGGAGCAGCCGTTGGTTTACTTCCACATCCGGCAGCTGCCGCCATTACCGTTACCAGTAAAGCTGCGATCCATATTTTTTTGTTCATTCTAACTCCGCCTCCTCAGCATAAGGGTTGTCCCTTATTGAATTCCCAGATACTCTTTGATTCCAGCAACAATACCTTTGGCTACATTGTTCTGGAAATTTTCTGTAAACAGTATGGCCTCATCACTTTTGTTGCTGAGGAATCCTCCTTCCAGCAGCACTGCAGGCATGGTTGTTTCACGAGTTACATGCAGGCTGGCCATCTTTACACCTCGATCTTTCAGTCCGGAAGACTGCACAAGATACTTATGCATAATGTTAGCCAATTCCTTGCTGACTGAACGGGAATAATAAGTTTCTACCCCCGAAGCCGCCACTGGTCCGCTGTTCGCATGAATCGAGACAAAGATATCTGCATTTATGTTTTGTGCAACCTTCACACGTTCTTTCAATGCGAGAAATGTATCATCGCTGCGGGTTAATACAACGTCGATTTTAGATTCTTTTTTCAAAAGAGCATCTACTTTTAAGGCCATAGCAAGATTGAAATCTTTTTCTCTTTTGCCCGTAACTCCAATCGCTCCAGGGTCCTGGTTACCATGCCCGGCATCAATAACGACAACCTTCTTGCCATTGTTACCGACAGGCGGAGCAGGTGTGCCGTTTTCTTTGTTCAAATCAATCATAACCAGCCCGGAATCGTTTTGTACACTGTATCCTTTGGCACCGGCCAAATCAATGACAAATCGAATGGTAGAAGGGCTGTTACTGAACAACGAATAACGAACTTGGGACACATCTGGATAACCATTTACAACCAGCTGACCATTCTGATTACTGTCCAGTGCATGTCCTTGACCGAATGAATCAGCAAACGCGGTATTAGGCAGGTCAATTACAATTCGATCCGGTCCTGTCATCGTGAAGACGTTCGGCTTTGTACTTCCGCTTGTAGCAATCAAAAAACGGTTGTCACTGAAGCTGATGCCGTTCACCAGTACAAGACCTTCCTGATCTGATCCTCCACCATCACTGCCAGCGTTCGGAGGAGTGGTTGTCCCGTTTCCGGAACCTGAATTCTGGGTAACTAATGTTACCGTCTTTGTGGTATTGTTCCAACCCACCTTAAGACCCATTTGCTCTCCAATGAAACGGAGAGGCACTAATGTCGTACCATTTTTAACGAGGGGCGGGGCATCCAGGTCTACGTTACTGCCGTTCACTGTTGCCGTCTTCTGTCCAACAATCATCTGCATGGCAGTGTTGTCTTTGCTAATCGTCACCGTTTGCGACTGTTGTTTCCAATCTACGGAGTACCCCAGACTCTCGGAAACTACACGAATCGGGACCATCACCTTGCTTTTGATGTTTTCCGCTTTCGCACCCGAAGGCTGTACGATCTCATTCCCGTCTAGGATAATTTTCGTGTCTGCTGCTGCATGACTATAGCCCGGGAAAACGAACCCAAAGACAAATAACAGTACCAAAAAACCGAACTTCTTCATCCTTCACCCCTACCAATCTCATATTTTTTTGCCGCATGCTGCAAGTTTGCAACTTCCACTGAACACTTGGGCATTACCAGACACCTATTAGACGCCTCCCAATCTCAAAAGTTGCGAATATATTCCAACATAACAGAAAAAAAACGTTGTCAGATCAAGCTTTTTTTACATTTTAATGTCTTATTTTTTCCTGATTTATCAAATAAGCATCTTGAAACAACGGGCTTCCCTATCTGCATATTTACGAAAAAAGACTTCTACAAACTTAAATAATCTGCAATTCCGTCAACAATCGCCTGAGCACATTGATCCTGATATGACTCTGAAAGCATAAGTGCCTCATCGGATGGATTACTTAAAAACCCTAATTCAAGCAGCACGGCAGGCATCGCTGTTTCCCGAGTCACATGCAGGCTCGCTACTTTAACTCCGCGGTCCTTAAGTCCTGTAACAGGCAGTACATGTTTGTGAAGTGTCTCGGCAAGAGTCCTGCTTTCTTTACGCGTGTAGAGTGTTTCAATTCCGTTCGGGACAGGAGTTGTAAATTTGTTCCCATGTATCGACACAAACAGATCGGCCTGGTTCAGCTTGGCGATGTCCACTCGCTGCTGCAGTGAGAGTTCCGTATCATCCTGACGTGTTATGACTGTCTGTATGTTCGTATTTTGTTCCAACAGCGCCTTCACTTTAAGCCCTACTGCCAGATTAAAATCTTTCTCATAGGCACCTGTTACGCTGACCGCACCGGACTGACGCCCGCCATGTCCAGGATCAATGACAACGACTGTTTTACCGTCATTTTCCGGCAGTGCAGGTTGGCTGCCCGAAGTTCCGTTTGCAGCTGTGAGATCAACGAGCAGCACATTTTTCTCTCCGAGCGACCAGTTCGCTGCTGCGCTTTGAGTCAAATCGAGAACGACTCGCACGGTGGATGGGGACTGACTGAACATGGCGAATCGCACTTTTGAAACCAAAGAAGAATCGGCCACTTCAATCTGTCCGCTCCCGTCTGGTACAGCGGCTTGTCCGTCCACGAAAGTCTGTGAAAAGGTGGTATCGGGCAGGTCAATGATGATTCGGTCCGGTCCGCTGATGCTGGACACTTTCGGACTGATACTTCCATTTGTCGCCACAATCAAGCGATCGCCGCTGAAGCTGATACTTTGCAATTCGGTCAAACCAGCCGGAGCTGGAGTCACTACCGGATCACTATCGGGCACCGTATCCACAACGGGCGGGATGCTGAACAAACTGACCGTTTTGGTTCCATTGTCCCAGCCGACCCGCAGGCCCATACCTTCACCTACAAAACGCAAAGGCACCAGAGTTGTTCCCTGCTTGATCAGCGGAGGCGCGTCCAGATTGACCACGGTGCCATTAACCGTTGCCGCATCCTTCCCAGCAGTCATTTCAATCGAACTGCCGCCTCGCTGAACGTGCACGGTTTGAGTGGTCTTTTCCCACTTCACGTCATAACCCAGATTTTCGGATACAATTCGAATCGGGACCATAACCGTTTTGCCGATATTCTCCGCCGGTGCACCCGCCTTCTGATCGATGGCGACTCCATCCAGCATGATCGAAGGTGCACGGTCTGCATGAGCCATCACCGGAAAAAGACAAAGGAACAGAAAAAAAACGACTGCTGCCGACCATTTTTTCATACGTCATCCACCATTCTTATTAAGTTATGAAAGTTCGATCTGTGTCCTGCTTCGACGCCTGTTTTACGTTATGTACCTGCCATAATCTACTATCCAGTCTATCAGATATTATCCATTGATCCGGTTACAACGTTGTCATATTTAGTCGTAAAGCCGCATAAAAAAGCCTCCACATCGGAGCCAAGGAAACAAAGTGTTCCTTGGCCGTATGGAGGCCTTATTTAAACTGCTCATCAGCCAAAAAGTTTGGCTGCGTGACGCTGTTCATAAGCGGTAATCTCATCATCATGCTGAAGTGTCAGACCGATATCATCCAGTCCCTGCAGCAGGAATTGACGGCGGTGTTCATCCAAATCAAAATCGATATGCAGTCCGTATGCATCTGTGATCGTTTTATTTTCCAGATTCACATTCAGCTCGTATTTCTCATGATTTGCTGTGCGCTGGAACAGATCTTCGACCTGCTCTTCCGACAGCTTGATTGGCAGAATACCGTTTTTGAAACAGTTGTTATAGAAGATATCCGCAAATGATGGTGCAATGACACAACGGAATCCATAGTCCATGATCGCCCAAGGCGCATGCTCACGTGAAGAACCGCAGCCAAAGTTAGCACGAGAAATCAGAACCGAAGCCCCTTGATAACGAGGTTTATTCATTTCGAAGGAAGGATTGTTATTCCCCTCTTCATCAAAACGCCATTCGTAGAACAAAAATTGTCCAAATCCGGTACGTTCAATCCGTTTCAAAAATTGTTTCGGGATAATTGCGTCTGTATCTACATTGACCCGGTCTACCGGTGCAACGATGCCCTGCAGTGTTTTAAATGCTTCCATATTATCTGTTCTCCCTTCTGGCCGTTCTCAAGTTAGATAACCGCTTCTGTTTTGAAATTCCAGTCACGTACGTCTACAAAATGTCCCTTAACCGCTGCTGCCGCTGCCATTGCTGGCGAAACCAGATGCGTACGTCCACCGCGGCCTTGACGACCTTCAAAGTTACGGTTGGAAGTCGATGCGCAGCGCTGTCCTGGCTGCAGTACGTCTGGATTCATCGCGAGACACATGCTGCATCCAGCGTCACGCCATTCAAAACCGGCTTCCGTGAAGATTTTGTCCAGACCTTCTTTTTCTGCCTGAATTTTAACACGCCCGGAGCCAGGTACGACAATAGCAGTGACATTACTTGAAACCGTGTGCCCTTTAGCAACTTTTGCTGCTGCACGAAGATCCTCAATCCGCCCGTTTGTGCAGGAACCGATAAAGACATAATCCACCGGAATTTCGGAGATTGGCGTTCCTGGAGTGAGTCCCATATATTCTAGAGCCTTCTCAGCAGCTTTACGTTCATTTTCAGTAGGCAGCTCTGCAGGTACAGGAACTTTCGAAGAAATATCTGTTCCCATCCCCGGGCTTGTGCCCCAAGTTACTTGCGGAATCAAGGACTCCACATCAATCTCAACGACGCGATCAAACTCCGCGCCTTCATCTGTTACAAGCTCTTTCCAAGCTGCAACAGCTTCGTCGAACTTCGCACCCGCTGGCACGTATTCGCGTCCACGCAAATATTCAAACGTCGTTTCGTCTGGTGCGATCATACCCGCTCTTGCTCCGCCTTCAATAGACATGTTGCATACCGTCATACGCTCTTCCATGCTCAGTTCACGGATAGACTCACCTGTGTACTCGATAACATAACCTGTTGCAAAATCTGTGCCATACTTGGCAATAACCGCAAGAATCATATCTTTTGCCGTTACCCCCGGATTGCGTTTGCCGACAAAGCGAACTTCCATCGTTTTGGCTTTCGCCTGCTGCAAACATTGAGTAGCCATTACGTGTTCCACTTCACTTGTTCCGATACCAAATGCCAGTGCACCAAACGCGCCGTGCGTGGATGTGTGGCTGTCGCCGCATACAATCGTTTTACCCGGATGAGTCAGGCCCAGCTCAGGTCCCATAACGTGTACAACGCCTTGATCGATCGTGTCCAGATCATACAGTTTCACACCGAAATCACGGCAGTTCTGAGATAGGGTGTCAATTTGCTGTTTGGAGATCGGATCTGTAATGTTGAAACGATCCTTCGTTGGCACGTTGTGGTCCATTGTTGCAAATGTCAGCTCTGGACGGCGTACTTTACGACCGCTCAGACGAAGTCCTTCAAACGCCTGCGGGGATGTTACTTCATGCACCAGATGCAGATCAATATACAGGATGCTTGGTTTTCCTTCTTCCTGATGAATCACATGGTTTTCCCAAATTTTCTCAAACATCGTTTTTTTACTCATCATTTTCACCTCATCATAAGTTCGGTCCTTGGAAGAGCCTCGTGTATCCGTCTAAAAAGTGAAGCTCTTGAATGACATTAATATATCACCCCGTCCTTCATTGTTCCAAGATATAATATCTATAGATGTAATAGGTTAAACCTATAATAAGACAAACAGCAATAAACCACTGCTGCACACAGAGGTTTTGATTGATAACAATTATCATTATCATATAATTCTTATAGTAGATGTATGCATCCGCCATGTCAATGCTTTGAACCATTCTTTTATAAATATGGAGTGAAAACGTAGGTTCTGCGGGTTAAATCACGACTTTTTCCGCTTTAATGATATAATAATGTTATCGATGAAAGGAATGACATGTACAAATGGAATTCAGACAACTTCAATATACGCTGCAGATTGCAGCCGAACGGAACTTTTCACGGGCCGCGGAGAAACTGCACATTGCCCAGCCATCCCTCAGTCAGCAGCTGTCCAAGTTGGAAAAGGAACTGGGCGTACTGCTGTTTCAACGGAATACGAGCACGGTTGAGCTGACTCACGCAGGCGTTACTTTTGTGGAGCAGGCCCAGAAGATTGTGGATGCCATGGAACTGCTGCGCCAGGAGATGTCGGATATTTCACAGCTTCGAAAAGGCAAGGTTGTGGTAGGCAGTATGCCGATCACCGGCTCTCATCTGCTGCCGCATGTACTCCCGGCCTTTCAGCAAGCCTACCCTGATATTGAGGTTACACTGCTTGAGGACTCCGGTATTACACTTGAAAAATTAACCGCCAGCGGCAAAGCTGATCTCAGCCTGCTTTCTCTACCTCTGCAGGAACCCAGTTTATCTTACGTTAAAATTGGCGAGGAGCGCATTGATTTGGCTGTACCGCCCAATCACCCTTTGGCCCAGCGGGGAACACCAGGTCATCTGGAACCTGTACGTATAGATGAACTTCGCGATGAACCCTTTGTTGTACTAAAAAAAGGACAGGGCTTCCGCAAGCTGACATTTGATCTCTGCGAACAGGCTGGCTTTGACCCTCAGGTTGTTTTTGAGAGCACCAACATTGAAACCCTGCAATCGCTGGTAGCCACAGGCATGGGTATCACCTTGGTTCCCCGGTTTATCGCCCGTGCGCCGCGCAGTGAATTCGTTCCTGTTTATGTTCCCCTTGCCGATCCGGCTCCGAGCCGTACCCTCGTTGTTGCTTACCGTCAAGGGAGAGTACTTTCCAAAGCAGCAGAAGCCTTCATCAAAACATTTCAACAAACCGTGACCGAACTGTCCAAGGCTGATATGGTATCGGGATAACCCCTTCAACGATGAATCAGCGTCATAGAAGTTTCACAACCAATGCGAAAAAGCTGTCCGCACCCCTTTCGCGGTTCAGAACTGCTTATCGATGTCAGTCTATAAACAATCAAAGAGGCCAGTCGTTTCCGACTGGCCTCTTTGATTAACCTGAATGCTGCATTGCAACAACAAATACTTAACCGCGTGACTGCATTCCAGAACTTTGCCTGGAACATCACTCTTCATAGAACTTCTTCTACGTTGAAAGTGTTCACGCCAGTCATGATCATACGTCAAACTTATCTTTCGAAGCAGTGCAGCGTCTCTTGTTCCAGTACACTGTTGCTTGTCCATTTTTAGCTTGGATCATTCTTTTGACTTCGTCAACTTGCAAAACATCATCTTATTTAAAATGTCTGATTCGACCTCTGCATACTGCACAGAAACTTTGTCATTCAATTTGATTACAGCTTCACTTCGTGGTATTCCCTACACTATCCTGATTTGAACAAATATCGTTCTAAACCTTACCTTCGCAAATTCCGATCACTTGTCAGCCTGTTCTGTTGATCCATGGTACGGCCTTCATCCTCTACCGTTTCAGGGGGTGATAAGCCTCCTGTCCCATTCTCTAAGAATGCTCTCAAATGATCTACCCTTCTGTTACCTTGTTCCAGTCTCCTGAGCGTATCTTTCACATGGTTGTCCATTGATTGATCATCCTCCTTGGTGACGGGATAGTTATTATTACCCGCCTCCTGGAGCGATAAACAGTTTATACAAAAATTCTATCTTTTTTGTTATCTTTTTAAAGATTTCATTTAAAATAAATACTTGGTCGGCGATCCTCAAACACGGGAATACGGCCGCGGACTTCATCCACCAGCGCTGGACGGATCACTCCAGATACGATTTCTTCTCCTTCGCCGCCTTCAGACACAATCTCACCCCATGGGTCGATAATCAGAGAGTGACCAAAAAATTCAGTATCTCCCCCTGTGCCAACGCGGTTACAAGCAATGACATACATCTGGTTTTCGATAGCCCGAGCGGTCAGCAGTGTGCGCCAGTGATGCAGACGCGGATTTGGCCATTCAGCTGGCACAATAAGTGCACGCGCACCATTTAGAGCAAGTGTTCGCGCTAGTTCCGGGAAACGAATGTCATAACAGATTGATGCCCCGGCAGTCAGACCATTGCCTAGCTCAAACATTTCAGGCTGTACACCTGGCTCCAAATATTTCTCCTCATCCATCAGTTGGAACAAGTGAAGTTTATCGTAACGCGATACCTCTTCACCTTCCTCATTGTAGACATACATTGTATTGTAAATCTGTCCGTCACGCTTCTCGGCAATAGAGCCGCCAATGATCGAGATATGATGTTTTTTGGCAAAAGCAGACAGCCACTTTCTAGATGTGACACCTTCCACGTCAGCAAGTTCATGAATTTGCGACAATGCATATCCGGTGTTCCACATCTCGGGAAGCACAGCCAGCTTCACATCCGGATACTGCTGCACTGCACGTTCCAGCAGCATCTGCATATGTTTATGGTTAGCTTCCGGATCTCCCAGCTTAATATCACCTTGAATCAAGGCAACCCGCATTTCTCCTTGTTGTCCAGTCATGACCCAACACTCCTCCGAACCGTAATACTTGATATCATAGCTTGATCCCCTGAAAATTCGCAACCTGTATTAATGCAAATGTCCAACTAGCAATTCAGGCAGCCTGTCCAACAGCCGATCACACGTCTGGGCATCCCCTGAATTCCAGAGCAATTCGTCCAAATGGTACACACGACCTCTTTTTACAGCTGCAAGCGTTCGCCACGCTGGACTTTGTATCAACGTATCTGTGGCCTGCCGCGCAGCTGGCTCCTGAGGCAGCATGAGGAAAAGATGGTCTCCAGCATACTCCTGAACGGTTTCGGCCGAAATTTCTTTATATGCTCTTCCCGCTTCGAGTGCTTCCTGCACTTTATGAACCGGTCTGAAGCCAAGCGGGTGATATAGGAAAGGCGCAAGTCCTATGTTCCCCATCACAAACAATCGTTCTCCGCGATGGTATGTGAGCACAGAGGCTGTTTCACCCTGTTGAATCACCCGGCCAATCTTCTCCCACATCCGTACTGTACGCTTCTCATACAAGCTGAGCCATCGTTTGACCTGTAACTGTCTGCCAAACCAGCTTCCGGCTCTGGTCACACGCTCCGTAAGAGATGCATGAGAATTGTAAGCCAGTGTAGGTGCAATACATGATAATTGTTCATACAGATGCTGATCTCCACTATCCACAATGATTAGATCCGGCTCCAGACGAGCGGCTCTTTCGACATTAATTGTAGTAACTGCCTCAGCCCTCTGATCTTCAAGCAGACGAATACCCAATACTTGCAAGTCTCCCGAAGTGTGACCCAAATAGATCACTCGTTCCGGATTTGAAGGAATAAGTACATCATGCCCGAGCCAATCCTGGACCAGCGTCTGCTGCTGAATCGATCGGTCATACTGTCGTGGGGATAATCCGGTAATCTGACGAAAACGTCTGCTGAAATAATACTCATCTTTGAATCCGACACGACCCGCAATATCACGCAAAGGATCATCCGTCGTGCGCAGCCATTCTTTGGCATGCTGGATACGCACATGATTAACATAATCAAGCGGTTTATGTCCTGTTCGCCGTCTGAACATTGTCGTGTATGCAGCAGAACGAATGCCGGCCATAGCGGCAAGCTTCTGGACGGAAATCTCTTCGGAGTAATGCTCATCGATGTACTGAATGGTACTGGCTAATCCGGATTCCTGAGACGGCTCTGTATCCGTTGACGAGTAAAGTGTAATAATCCGTTCCATCCAGTGTTGGAACAAAGTGTTCAAGTGACTGTACTCAGCGTCGTTTCTATAACTCCGTGCCTCATATAATTCTTTAAGTTCCCCGTTGAAAGAGGGAGACCCAGGACCGTTTAATTGATTCCGTTTTGGGAACAAGGGCCCTGCATACTTCAGCATATGAGTTGATAACCATTGGAACACATCATATTTCACAATCGTATATGCTAATTCTTTTGAATTTCTGTGTTCAAGCTGGTATGCCTCATCGGGGGAAATCGGATAGATACATCCTGCAGCAAATGGCCAGTGTTCCTTTCCAATGAATAAGCACGCTTCCCCTTCTTCACAGATTAAAAATGTATGTTTATCACACTGTACCTCAAGCATAATCTGATCCGATATTTCGATTCGCTGCTGTATATGATTCAGCCGAAACATGAAAGCCGAGAAGAATAACTCATCACCATTCATATCTATTGTCTTCATATAAATCCACCTCTTGGTGCCTGGTATTCAATGAGAATTATTATCACTAAAGTCTTCTATGAATTTATTATAGTCGAGTGCTGTTTACTGTTCCAGATCCATTTGTGTTAACTCCCTGACCGGAAGACGCATGCTTAGCTGGGACCACAGAGTATAAAAGCGCTCAACAAAAGTTGAACGCTCTCTGTATATTTCATTCATTTGAAATCTCGTCCAGTACAATTGGAGTCTGAAGATTCGTTATCCTGGTATCCGCCGCGTATGATCATTCCTTAGTAAATCATCTGTTTTGGCAGCTCTTTCAGCAGCCATTCTCTCGACATTGCATCACCTGAAGCTTTGACAATATCCAAGCGATACACTCTGCCAGCTTTAACTGCAGGCAGGTTTTTCCATACGGAACTGTTTAGTAATTCACTGGTCGACTTTCTCGCGTCATCCGTTACAGGGTCAAGGACGAATATCCGATCCCCTGCAATTTCTGTCATCTTCTCCATAGAAATCTCGGCGAATCCCATCTCATCGTCCAGTAACTTCTGAACTTCAGGTGTAGGCTTCAGGCCATCTTTGCCATATAACAGCTGAGGCAGTCCCGCTCCAGCCATTACAAAAAGACGATTTCCCGGATACATCGTAAATACCGATGCCGTCTCTCCTTCTTTCAAACCATTCTGATGAAGCTGCTTCCACATGTCCTCTGCAGCTTTTTTGTTCGCAATAATCCATTCTTCAGCCTCTTGTTTCTTGTTTAACAAATCGCCCAGAGTTCTCAACCGATCCTCCAGTGGTGCAAATGAATTAAAGGTTACCGTAGGTGCAATCTTCGAAATCTGATCGTACTGAGCCTCATCGCTATTCGAGAAAATAATCAAATCCGGGTTCAGCCCGAGCACTTTCTCTACACTTATAGGAAATCCTACATCTGTCGCATCAGCGACCTGATCATCAAATACCATACCCTCCTGCCGGAGTATGCCTACCGGAATAACGCCAAGCGCGACCAAATCCCCGGTCACTTCTCCATGATAGATTACACGTTCAGGATTGACAGGCACGGTCACATTATGACCTGTCCAATCTTTGAACTGCTTTGTCTGCACTGTTTTCCCCTCATCGGCCGCAAGCTGCTTCCCATTGTCGGTGCCTCCTCCTGCCTGGTTTATCGCTGAAGCAGTTTGATTTTCCGGCCCTGCTGGTGCTGTTGTCTGATTTCCACATGCGAGCAGCAGAACAGATAAAGCTGTGGCCGTCAATACAACTGCCGTATTTCGGAATTTGTCTTGGAATTTGTTTTGGAACTTGCTTTGCATCTCTATTTCTCCCCCTGTTAGATGTGCTTCTGATTTTTGAATAACAATGATATTGATTATCATTATCGTAAAATATCTTAAACTATCGTTTTTCCGATCTCAATGGACAAACTTGAATGATCCAATTCTCTTTTGTACAAAATGTCCTGTCTCACTTCTATCTCCCTCTATACAGCTCGGGATTGGCGTGATAAATTAATGAGAACGTTTTGCCATAAATGAATATCCGGAGTGATAAATACGATGACGAATTCAGAACATAGACCTGCTTCTTCAGCCTTTCCAATCCCGTCTGCACATGTCATGTCTCAGCTGCCAACGCAATTTTTTGCAACCCTTGTTCAAAATGTGAACCGTGAGATTGCAAGCGGTCATGATGTCATCAATCTGGGGCAGGGTAATCCCGATACTCCTACACCACCGCATATTATTCAATCCTTACAGCAGTCAGCTGAGAATCCGCTTTATCATAAATACTCTCCGTTTCGCGGGTATGCCTTTCTAAAGGAAGCTGCTGCCAAGCGCTACAAAGAAGATTACAACGTTGACTTGGATCCCGAGACCGAAATCGCGATTCTTTTTGGTGGTAAAACCGGTCTGGTTCAATTACCGCAAGTCTTATTGAATCCCGGGGATGTATGTCTGGTTCCCGATCCCGGGTATCCCGATTATTGGTCTGGTGTTGCTCTCGCACAGGCGCGTATGAGCTTTATGCCTCTACTGCAAGGCAACGCATTTCTGCCCGATTACGAAGCGATCTCTGCCGATGACCGGCAAAAGGCCAAGCTGATGTTCCTGAACTATCCAAATAATCCGACTTCAGCTGCGGCTCCGCTATCCTTCTATGAGGACACTGTAGAATTCGCAATGCAGCATAAGATTGTCGTTGCCAGTGATTTTGCATACGGTGCCATCGGATATGACGGGCATCGTCCGGTCAGCTTTTTACAAGCCCCGGGAGCCAAAGAGGTTGGCGTCGAATTTTATACATTATCCAAAACATATAATATGGCCGGATGGCGTGTTGGATTCGCACTGGGAAATGCTGAGATCATCTCTAAAATCAATCTGCTGCAGGATCATATTTATGTCAGCCTTTTTGGTGGTATCCAGGCTGCCGCGGCAGAAGCTCTGACCGGCCCGCAGGATTGCGTGACTTCGCTGGTTGCGCGGTATGAATCCCGCCGAAATGCGTTCTATGATGCCCTTTCCGACATCGGTTGGAAAGCATCTAAGCCGGAAGGTTCATTTTTTGGCTGGCTGCCTGTGCCTGACGGTTATACATCTGCTGGTTTGACGGACATATTGCTGCGAGAAGCAAAGGTTGCTGTCGCGCCTGGGATCGGTTTTGGCTCCCATGGGGAAGGTTATGTACGTGTAGGTCTTCTGAGTGATGAGCACCGGCTGCGTGAAGCGGCAGAGCGAATAGGCAAGCTTCATCTGTTCAAGTAAGCCTCGAGGTTTCTTCTGGCAAACACGTGAATACAATCCCTTTGCATATGCCAAGTTTCCATGGTATGTTATAAGAAATAATGAGAACGAAACGTGATGACGGGACCAGTAAGAGAGAACCAGCTGCGCACAGAGAGTAAATTCCATCTGGCTGCAAGAATTTACCGCGGCTTCTCTCCGAAACCTACCCCTGAGCGGCCTGTTGTGAACAGGACAGTGCCTTCTGTTACAGGGCATGAAGCCGGATGATCTGATCATCAATAAAGGTGGTACCGCGGAAGTAACGAACTTTCGTCCTTTTTTACCAAAGGATGAGAGTTTTTTTTGTACCTGAATAGGCTGCTTCATCATCGCTGATTAACTATGTTTAAGGAAGTGAAATCATGACCTCACGTATTGTCGTTAAAATCGGGAGCAGCTCATTGACAACCGAAGAAGGCGGTTTGGATCGTCGGGCAATCTCATTTTTTGCAGATGAAATTGCCTCCCTGTCAGCACAGGGCCATGAAGTGCTGCTCGTTACATCCGGTGCAGTTGCCGCCGGATTTCGGGAGATTGGATACCCGCAGCGTCCCAAACCGTTACATGAGAAACAAGCAGCTGCCGCTGTCGGTCAGGCTCTGCTGATGCAGGCATATCAACAGGCTTTTGCAGCGCACCGCGTTACTACGGCACAAATCCTATTAACTCGTACTGACTTTCACAGCCGCAAGCGGATGGGAAATGCAGGCATGACTGTAGAAGAACTGCTGAAACAGCGTGTCATTCCGATTTTTAACGAAAATGATACCGTGTCTGTTGACGAATTGAAATTTGGCGATAACGATCTGCTATCTGCATTGGTCGCCAACCTGGTCAAGGCACAGCACCTTGTTATTGTCACAGATACCAATGGATTGTACACAGCAGATCCACGCAAAGATCCGGCGGCCAAACGCTATGATCGTATCCCTGAAATCACAGCCGAGATATACGCGTATGCGGGGGGCTCGGGATCATCTGTGGGTACAGGCGGGATGCGCTCCAAGGTCGATGCAGCCAAAGTGGCTACACGCGGAGGCGTACCCGTATTTGTCGGAAGTGTAAAAGAACCTGGGGATCTGCAGCTGGCGGTCGATGGAACAGGCAAAGGCACGTATTTTGAAACAAAACTGGCTTCTCTCTCCCGTAAAAAGCAGTGGCTCGGCTTTATGTCCACTCCACTCGGTACGGTCGTTGTGGATCAGGGCGCCGAAGAAGCATTGGTTCATGGCGGTCACAGTCTGCTTCCTGTAGGCGTGAAGCGTGTACTGGGAACCTTCCATGCCGGAGACGTAGTCGAAGTACAGGGTCCAGATGAAACGCTCCTGGGTCGCGGTATCGTCAATTATGATGATGATCAGCTTCGTCAGATCGCAGGCCTGCCGAGCGGTGAGGTTATGAAACAGCTGAACAGCATCCATAGGCTTGAAGTGATTCATCGGGATGAATGGATTACCTTAAAATAACAACTTTTATATTTAATTTTAGAGGAGGAATTCAAAATGAGTGAAGTGCGAGAAAAAGCCGGCAGAGCCAAATCTGTCGTGAACGAACTGAACCGACTGACTACCGAACAGAAAAACGCTGCACTGCGCGTTATGGCTGACGCCTTGATTGCAGCCTCTGATGCCATCATTTCCGCCAATGCAGAAGATTTGGATCGCGGCAGAGAACAAGGGACGCCCGAATCGATGCTCGACCGGCTTGCATTGAACAAAGAACGTATAGCAGGTATTGCCGAAGGCCTGCGGCAAATTGCAGAACTTCCTGATCCAGTCGGCGAAGTGCTCGAAACTTTTACACGTCCCAATGGTCTGCATATCGAAAAATTAAGAGTGCCTATCGGCCTGATCGGCATTATCTATGAAGCTCGTCCTAATGTAACGGTTGATGCAGCAGGACTTTGCCTTAAAACAGGCAATGCAGTGCTGCTGCGCGGCGGTTCTTCTGCGCTGTCCTCCAATCGGAAAATTGTCGAGGTGCTGCATCAGGCACTTGCAGCAACCGCTATGCCTGCGGATGCACTGCAGCTTGTGGAAGACGCAGACCGTGCATCTGTTGACGAAATGCTCAAACTGAACGGTCTGCTGGATGTCATCATTCCGCGCGGCGGTGCATCTCTTATCCGTACTGTCGTCGCCAACGCAACGGTACCCGTCATCGAAACGGGTGCTGGCATCTGTCATACGTATGTCGATGAGTCGGCGGATGATGTGATGGCCGCAGACATCGCGATCAATGCCAAGGCACAGCGCCCATCGGTATGTAATTCCATGGAAACCCTGCTGCTGCATGAAGCGTATGCGGCAAAACATCTCCCATCACTGGCCGAGCGTTTCCGTGAAGCAAATGTGGTTCTTAAAGGCTGTGAAAACGTTCGCCGCCTTGTTCCGACAGCGCTTGAAGCATCAGAGGAAGATTATGCAACCGAGTATAACGATTATATTTTGAACATTCGCATTGTGAACGATCTGGATGAAGCACTGCAGCATATTGCACACTATGGAACCAAACACTCCGAATGTATCGTAACCCGGGACACAGCTCATGCTGAACGCTTTATGCATGAAGTCGATGCAGCAGCTGTCTATCACAATGCCTCGACTCGTTTCACTGACGGATTTGAGTTCGGGTACGGTGCGGAGATCGGAATCAGTACACAAAAACTTCATGCACGCGGTCCGATGGGACTGCCTGCGTTAACCTCCAGTAAATACCGGATTACGGGTAACGGCCAGATTCGTCAATAATATTAGAAACACCAGTTATTTAGGAGGAACGATAATTATGAGCCAAGAGCAGCAGACATTATTACAGCAAAAGATTACTTTCCACGGGGCAGGCGCGATGGCTGAAGCCATCGTGCGTGGACTCATTTCCCGTCTTGTCGTTCGTCCTCAGGATATTACCATGCTGAATCGCAGCAATCTGAAACGGCAGGAGGAGCTCGGCACCCGCTACGCTGTTCATACCGGAACGGCTTCACAATCGCTGGATCTTCTTGCCGCATCCCCGGTTATTGTACTGTGTATGAAACCAAAAGATGCCGCAGCCGCGCTGCGTGAACTGGGGCCGCTGTTGTCTAAGGACCAGCTGATCGTATCCGTTATTGCCGGACTGTCCATTCGTACGATGCAGAGTCTGCTCGGACGCAAACAGCCGATTGCAAGAACGATGCCTAATACGTCCAGTACGATCGGACTTGGAGCAACCGGACTTGCTTTCTCTGCAGAGATTACGGATGAACAGCGCAGTACAGTCATGACACTTTTTGAAGCTGTAGGAATCGTAACCATCGTACCGGAAGATAAACTCGAAGTGCTTACCGGGATATCCGGCAGCGGCCCAGCTTATGTGTACTATCTGATGGAAGCCATGATTGCAGCCGGAATTCGCGGCGGTTTGTCCAGCCAGCAGTCTCGTGATCTAACCGTGCAGACCGTACTCGGTGCTGCACGCATGGTGCAGCAGACTGGTCTTGAACCGATGAAACTTCGCAGTGATGTCACCTCCCCAGGAGGTGCAACGCAGGCTGCTCTCAAAACGCTGGATGAAGGTGACTTCTTTGAAAATGTGATTGCAGCCGTGAACCGCTGTGCAGAGCGCTCGCGTGAGATGGGAGCTGCATTGGAAGGAGATTTAAAACATGAATAATATGTGTACCGCCACATATCGTCTGCATGATGATCATGCTGATTTTCACAAAAAGGCCCAATCCATCGCCATCGGCATGACTGTAGGCAGCTGGACCGAGCTTCCTCAGGCGCAGCGTGATGCGATGCAGAAGCACTTGGGCGAAGTACTCAAGGTTGAGGTTAAGGAAGCCAACGACTCGCCTTCTGGCGAGCGTTACGCAGACATTACCATTGGTTATCCGGATATCAACTTTAGCCGGGATATCCCTGCGCTGCTGGTGACCGTCTTCGGCAAAATCTCGATGGATGGACGAATCAAACTGCAGCATCTTGGTTTCTCGGATAGCTTCCTGCGCGCATTCCCTGGACCTAAGTTTGGCCTGAACGGTGTTCGTGACCTGCTTGGCGTGCATGACCGGCCGCTGCTCATGAGTATTTTTAAATCCGTCATCGGACTTAATGCTGATGAACTGCGTGAACAATTTATTCGTCAGGCCCTTGGCGGAGTTGATCTCATCAAGGATGATGAAATTTTGTTTGAGAACAAACTGACTCCGATCGAAAAAAGAGTTGAGGTCTGTATGAAGGCAGCCGAGCAGGCTCGCCAGGAAACAGGCAAAAAGCTTCTGTATGCAGCCAATCTGACGGGTCCTACCTCCCGATTAAAGCAGCAGGCTGAACGCGCAATTGGTGCAGGAGCTAACGCACTGCTCTTTAATGTACTGTCCTACGGTTATGATGTACTGCATGAACTAAGCAGTGATCCCGATATCAACGTGCCGATTATGGCTCACCCGGCACTCGCTGGTGCATTGTACCCTTCGCCGCATTACGGTATTGCTGCCTCCGTGGTATTGGGACAGCTGATGCGCCTCGCTGGTGCTGATCTTGTGCTCTTCCCTTCACCTTATGGCTCTGTCACTATGCCGAAGGAAGAAAACATGGCGATCACAGAGCAGCTGCTTACACCGCACCTGCCGGTAAGAACAAGCATGCCTGTACCATCTGCCGGCATTCATCCAGGGCTTGTGCCGATGATTCTAAGAGACTTTGGCAAAGATGTGATCGTCAATGCCGGGGGCGGGATTCATGGACATCCAATGGGAACCGAGGCAGGCGGACGTGCTTTTCTGCAGGCGATTGAAGCCGCAGGACGCTCCATTCCACTCGCCCAATACGCAGCCGATCATCCAGAACTGAAAAGCGCACTGGATCTATGGGGTGGCGAGCGATGAGAAGTCATAAAAAAACAGCGATCTTTTGTGACTTTGACGGAACGATTACACTCTCCGACAACATCGTTGCGATCATGAAACACTTTAAACCTGAAGGCATTGATGCCATTATGAAAGATACTATTGAACAAAAGGTTTCTCTGCGTGAAGGTGTCGGCGCGATGTTTGCGCTGCTGCCCTCGTCGCAAAAAGACGAGATTGTTGAATTTGTACTTGGACAAGCGGGTATTCGCGAAGGGTTTGCTGCATTTTTGGAATATGTTCGAAGTGAAGGCATTGAATTTAATGTAACCAGCGGCGGCATGGACTTTTTCATTGAGCCGTTACTCGCTCCTTTTGATATTCCCCAGGATCATGTGTACTGCAACGGCGCAGACTTCTCAGGCGAATACATTCGCATTGAATGGCCTCATCCCTGTCAGCCACCTTGTGAGAACGGCTGCGGGATGTGTAAGACGACCGTAATTCGAACATTCCCTGAAAACGAATATAACCGCATTCTCATCGGAGACAGTCTGACAGACTTTGAAGGTGCTAAAATAGCGGACCTGGTCTATTCTCGCTCAATCCTGACGGATAAGTGCGTGGAACTCGGTGTGGATCATGTACCTTTCACAACCTTTTATGACATCATCGAAGATATGAAGCAGAAGCAATCACAAGGAGTGCTGTAGACATGGGTTTTGAAAAGATTACACTTGAACATAAACGCCAGGTTCTTGAAGAACTGGCTGATGTCAAAGCATTGTTCGCGAGCCGAAACTGGTTTCCGGGGACAAGCGGCAATCTGTCGATGCGGGTGGGGGAGTTTGACCCGGAACAGTTTTATTTCGCAGTTACCGCCTCAGGCAAAGACAAGTCTCTTCGCACGCCCGAAGATTTCCTTTTTGTTGATAAAGAAGGCAAAGCGATTGAAGCCACTACCTTGAAACCCAGCGCCGAAACGCTGATTCACTGTGAAATTTATCGGTTGACCGGCTGCGGCGCAGTGTTTCATGTGCATACCGTATATAACAATCTGATCAGCGAATTTTTCGGTGATCAGGGCCATGTGCCGATTCAAGGAATCGAATTGATCAAGGCCTTTAACATTTGGGAGGAAAATGCGGCCATTCGTGTACCTGTGCTGCCGAACTTTGCACATATTCCTTCCATCGCTGAACTTGTGCCAGGTGCGCTGGACGCAAGTGTTCCTGGAATTCTGCTCCGCAACCATGGAATCTATGCATGGGGCAGGGATGCATTTGAAGCAAAACGTCACCTGGAAGCCTTTGAATTTTTGTTTGAGGTGATGTACCGCCAGCTGCTGCTGAAAGGTGCATCGAAGTAACACGCTGCGGTTGGATCAGACTGCGTACTTCAATGATTCAGCGTGAATTTAATAAAAATATAGAAAAACACACCTATGGCTGTTGGTCAGCCCGGTGTGTTTTTAATTTAGAAATAACTTTGGAAATGATTTTTGGGAACCATGATAAACATTACGATTTTTTATCCTGATCCTTGAACAGGAACAAACTCTCCAATTCGTCATCCTTCGTGCCGCTGGTACTTGACAAGCCGGTACCCGCTGCTGTCTGACGCTTATTCCCTAATAACAGCTTCACCCCACCAAAGATCAGAAGCAGTGAAACAATCACTGTATTTAAATGGGAACGTATCTCATATGTCAGGAACACGTTCGGGAACAGCTCATTCAGCTGCGGAATAATCAGGCGAATCGTTAAATAGTACAGGCCGAGAGCTGCAATCCCGAATCCGATTAAACGCTGGTGACGGACCCAGTCTTTGAATATAGGCTGATCACTCAGCGGTTCTCGTCCATAACGACTGGAACACTGAAGTCCATCGAAAAAGCTGTAGAACCAGATCAGCGGAATCATAAACAGAAATACAGACAAGCGAAGCAGATCCAGTATATAGATACTCCCTAAGAAAAGAAACATCAGCTGCAGGCCTCTCTTCTGCAGACCGAGATACATATGTCCTGCTCCCGGAAAAGCGGAAAGCAGTGTCGCCAGCACTTTGCTGCGCCGACCCATGATTTTGCCTGTTTCCAGCTCTTCGAACAACGTTCGATCCTGCAGCACTTCACCTGCCTGCTTGCGATGTACATGCTGGACCGCATCAAACATGCAGTATACCCAGATCACAGGCAGAATGAGAAGAAACATTAAAAATACAGATTCGTTCGTAATGGCGGATACAAAAACCATCATCGCAAATGATCCAAAAAACGCGATCAGGAAGGACAAACCGCGGTGAAGCAATCCAAGATGCATATGCCCAAGACCGGGTACGAAAGAAAGCAAAATGGTAAAGAATCGTTCCCCTTCACTGCCTTTTTGGTACATCGGCTGAGGCTGAGTATAGGCATCGCGGGGATATCCGGTATATCCAGGCTGACCCTGTCCATCCTGATGATGCATGTCTTCCTCCGTTCGCGATTCCAGCGGTGACTGCCTGACATCATAAGCTCCCTGGTTGACCTGTCCCTGCCGCGGATCGGGAGGACCATAATAGATGCCCGGCGCGCTGTAATACGTTTCTTGGACTGGCTGGGCGGAAAGCAGCACAATGATCATGTCCAGCATACTCAGACACCAGAAAAAGATGACGCCTAACAGGCCGACAATTAATAAATCTTTCTCGTGGGTCAGAAAGGCCAGCATAAAAAAACCAATGCCCGTTCCGAAAAATAACAACGGGTAAACGACAGCCCGGACAGTACGCCGCCAATATAGAAATCCCAGTCCGGGAAACAGGTTTAATAAAAATGCAAGTAGTTTATTACGATCTGAATGCACAGTCGTCATTCCTTTCTGTATCAGGCCCTATACAAACAACCATTCAAGGTTTGGGCTTGAAGTTATCGAGCCATGAGGCAGCTGCCTCGGTCCATTTCTCAGTAAACGAGCCTGCTGCGTCGCCTTCTTGGAATTTATGATAAGGAGCTACCTTGTCAAACAGTCCGGAAGAAAGAAAAATCAATGTCAAACAGGCTGCTACGGCGTAATGAAATGTTCTGTGCTCAAACCATCGGCGGTTTCTTCCACCACGGGACTTACGTGCTTTGCCTGCAGTAGGCAGATTCTCGATTCGGTTCATCACGGTATCGGTAAAGTTAACCGGATTCGTTAATTCAGGGTAGTCCTGCTTCAACCCCAAAGCTTCGAGATAGTGCTGCATCGCATCGGGTTCATGAAGAAGAAACTGCTCCATCCGAACGGCTTCTCTTTCAGTGAGTCGACCCTCGATATAATCACTCCACTGCCGAACAGTGTATACCTCATTTGTACTCACGCCACTCCTCCTCCTTCCAATGATTTCGAATCCACTGCCTGGCTCGGTATAACCTTGACTCAACCGTTTTTACAGCAACCTGGGCCTCATGAGCAATTTGTTCATAATTTTTCTCACTCAGATAATACGCGGTGATGATATCCCGATGCTGGGGAGGCAGCTGGTCGATTTTTTTGCGAAGAATCTCCTGCCGTTCTTTGCGAATAACACGGGATAGAACGTCTTCATCCCGCCCAGGCAGGTTCACGATCTTTTCTTCTCCGCCCAAATCTTCAGCACTTCTTCTGCCCAGCCTGCGTTTGGCATCGATGGCCTTATGAAAGGCAATCCGGGTTATCCACGTTTTGAAACCTTCGGACCGGTAATCGGGGAGAGATTTGTAGATCTGAATGAACGCCTCCTGAGCAGCATCTTGTGCATCCTGGTCATTACGCAGTACAGAATACGCAACATGATAAACATGCTGACTGTATTTGTCGATCAGAACACGCATCTTGGATGTATCTCCTTGACGGATTTGTTCAATTATTAGCGCTTCATCAATAACTCTCCCCTCCTCTCCACTTAAATAGACGACAGCTGGTCAGCTGACCCCTGCACGAATGTTTAATTTTTTTATAATAACATACCTATACATCATGAAAGGACCCGGTTGTATTAGGATAATGATGACATCAAAAAAAACAGGCACAGAATGATTTCTGGCCTGTTTCTCTTATTAACGTCCCCCATTACGGAAACGCTGCGTATACGCTTTGGCATCCTGCACATTTTTAACCCGATTCCTGCTCCACTCCAGCAGGATTCGATCAATATACCGGAAGTGCACTTTTCCTGCAAAAACAGCTTCCTTCAAAGCCATTAGAATCAGCTCTTCCTGATAACGGTCCTGATCCAGCCAGCTGGATATGGTCTCACATTCCATTGGCGAAAGAGGCCGGCCAAATTCTTTTTCAAAAATAGAGAACATATTTCGTTCTTCCTCTTCTTTTTGAACACTGTTCGAATCTGGACGTGAAGTATTCCTTTTCTGCTGCTCCGACCGGATATGCGCTGCTTCTTCCGCAGTACACACAGCCAGCTTGGCATATAAACCGTTCAGGTCATACCGCTCATACTGAATATCCCGTTCTTCGTCACGATGTTCATCGATGGTAATATAACCGTCCCGCATCAGCCGCTGCAGCATTCTCGCAATGCCTTCGGGAGCAAGTCCCATCCGTAACGCAAGCTCTTCAAGCGTTGGAAATTCGTTGAATTCTGCCTGACGGAATCCCAGCAGCTGGATCAGAAGCAGTACCTCTGTATCGGATAAACCCAGCTGATGATAAAAACGTAATAAAGCATACGGCACCCACGCTGTGCCTGCGGCCATACCATAGGCTGCACCACTTAACCATGCTTTGGAGGACATGTCTTCCATATGCTCTTTGCCGTTCAGCATTAAGGGTACAGGCGATAGAGCATACGAGGGAATGCGATGGTCTCACGAACATGGTCAAGTCCACAGATCCAAGCTACCGTCCGCTCCAATCCCAGACCGAAACCGGAGTGAGGAACCGATCCGTATTTACGCAGATCCAAGTACCACTGGTACGCTTCATCCGAAAGGTTGTGCTCTTCAAAACGCTGCTGCATCAATTCCGGATCATCGATACGCTGTGAACCACCAATAATCTCACCATAACCTTCTGGTGCAATCATGTCGGCACACAGAACAACTTCAGGGCGATTCGGATCCGGTTTCATATAAAATGCTTTGATTCCAGCCGGATAGTGGGTGATAAATACAGGCGTGTTGTATTTCTCGGCAATCGCTGTTTCATGCGGCGCACCAAAGTCTTCTCCCCAAGGAATGTCAAAACCTTGTCCATTCAGGAACTCAATCGCTTCGTCATACGTAATACGCGGGAACGGAGCCGTGATGCCTTCCAGTTTGGAAACATCACGTCCGATGGATTCCAGTTCGGCGCGGCAATTTTTCACCACAGATTGAACGACATGTGCGATAAATTTCTCTTGTACGCGCAGACTTTCTTCATGGTCGACAAATGCCATCTCCGGCTCGATCATCCAGAACTCAATCAGGTGACGGCGTGTTTTGGATTTCTCTGCACGGAATGTTGGACCGAAGGAGTAGACTTTACCCAGAGCCATGGCTGCGGCTTCCATATACAGCTGTCCACTTTGCGTCAGATACGCATCTTCATCAAAATACTTAATATGGAACAGGTTGGTCGTTCCTTCAGCAGATGAAGGTGTCAAGATCGGCGGGTCCACCTGCGTGAATCCGTTACCATCAAAAAACTGCTGAACCGCGCGGATAATCTCTGCACGTATCACCATTACGGCCCGCTGCTTGGTAGAACGAAGCCACAGATGGCGATGATCCATCAAGAAATCAACACCGTGTTCTTTCGGTGTAATCGGATAGTTTTCCGTGAGGTGAATGATTTGCACGCCGGTAACCGTCATCTCATATCCGGAAGCACTGCGCGGCTCTTCACGGATAATACCTGTCACATAGACAGAACTTTCCTGTGTCAGGCTTTTGGCATCATTCCAGATGTCTTCGCTAACTTCACTCTTTACAACAACACCCTGAATATATCCGGTTCCATCCCGCAGCTGCAAAAACTGAATTTTACCGCTGGAACGCTTGTTGTTAATCCAGGCGCCGATCGTTACGGTTTCACCCACATGCTCATTCACATTACGAATTACACAATTCGTATCCATGCCCATATCTCCCCTTGGTTCCATAAATTTGAAAATGCAGCGGACAGGTTCGACCCTGTCCTCTGCACTTCCTTGTCATCCTGTATTTACTTTACAGTTAGATTACTTAGAATTCAATACGATTCGGTGGGTATCACGTGCAATGACCAATTCTTCGTTCGTTGGTACTACGAGTACGTCCACTTTTGAATTTTCAGTTGTAATGCGGCGCGGTTCACCGGAACGAATGGCATTCAGTGCCTCATCCAGTTCTACACCAAGGTATGTCAGCTGCTCACATACTTTTTGGCGAAGAACGACGGAGTTTTCACCCACACCTGCTGTGAATACGATCACGTCTACACCGTTCATTGCGGCAGCATAAGAACCGATGTATTTACGAAGGCGGTATTCATACATTTCGAATGCAAGCGTAGAGTTCGGCTCGCCTTTTTCCATGCCTTCCGTAATCTCTCGCATATCACTGCTGATCCCGGAGATCGCCAGAAGCCCGCTGTGTTTGTTCAGCATGGAATTCACTTCGCTTACGCTCAGTTCTTCCTTGTTCATCACATAAGGTACGATAGCAGGATCAAGGTCACCGCTGCGTGTTCCCATCATCAGGCCTTCGAGCGGAGTCATCCCCATCGATGTATCCACAGATACGCCGCCTTTAACTGCAGTCACACTACCGCCGTTACCGACGTGACAAGTGATGATTTTCAAGTCTTCTACCGGACGACCAAGGTACTCGGCAGCTGTTTTGCTTACGTAGTCATGGGACGTACCATGCGCGCCATAACGACGGACTTTATATTTTTTGTAAAGTACGCGTGGAATAGCATACAGGTACGCATGCTCAGGCATCGTTTGGTGGAATGCAGTATCAAATACCATAACCTGAGGCACACCCGGCATATTCAATTCGGCCGCACGGATCCCCATCATCGCTGCGGGGTTGTGAAGCGGAGCCAGGTCGAACAAACGACGGATTTCAGCTTTGGCAGCGTCATCCACCAGCGCTGACTCTTTAAATGCTTCACCACCATGTACCACACGGTGTCCGACAGCTTGAATTTCGCTAACGGAATCCAGTACACCATTCTCTTTATGCGTCAGAATATCGATGACTTTGCGGATCGCAGTCGTATGCTCCAAAATTTCACTAACTTCCGTGACTTCTTCGCGGCCAGTCGGTTTATGTGTCAGAATGGAAGAATCCATCCCGATTCGTTCAACCAAACCTTTTGCAAGTACAGATTCATCTTCCATATTATACAATTGATATTTGAGCGAGGAACTTCCCGCGTTAATTACGAGTACTTTCACAGCCGGTCACCATCCTTGTCGTACTTGAAGAATCCTTCTCCTGATTTCACGCCCAGATGACCTGCGCGCACCATTTTCTTCAGGACAATGGAAGGACGATATTTCAATTCTCCGAATTCACGGAACATTCTTTCAAGAGCTGCTTCAACGGAATCCAGTCCGAAGCGATCAGCCATCTCAAGCGGCCCGTGCTGGAAGTTGTATCCGATACGCATTGCATCATCAATGTCTTCAGCTGAAGCTACACCTTCTTGCAGTACGTGAAGCGCCTCGTTGATCAGCAGGCAGATCAGACGTGAAGTCACAAATCCAGGGGATTCATAGATCATAACGCCTTTTTTGTCTACCACTTCTTCAACAAAGCGGCGAGTTTCTTCGAATGTAGTATCCGACGTTTTCAATCCGCGAATAATCTCTACAAGATCAACCCGGGATACCGGGTGAATAAAGTGCATACCAATAACACGCTCTGGATACTTGGTCGAGCTTGCAAGCTCGGTCAAACTCAGCGTGGACGTATTACTTGCCAGAATAACATTGCTTGGACATACTTGATCCAATTGGTTAAAGACCGCCTTTTTCGCTTCGAGATCCTCCGAGATTGTCTCAATGACCATATCACAAGAGCCCAGTTCAGCGAGGTGTCCTACTTTGGTAATCCGGGAAAGGATCAATTTTTTCTCCGCTTTGGTAATTGCCCATTTCTCAAGCTGCTTATCGAGATTTGTTTCAATCATGTTATACGCATGATCCAGCTTTTGTGTGGTATGCTCCACGAGAAGCACATCAAGTCCTTTGGCTGCGAGCATTTGGGAAATTCCTTGCCCCATCGTGCCGCCGCCGACAACTCCTATTTTTTTGAAAAACATGGTTCTGCTCCATCCTTTCGGTTCTCTATTTCTCTATTGTACCCTGTTCGCCGAAAATTACAAATTTCGACCCAACAACTAATAATATCTTAGCACGAGTGAAATGTAAAAAAAAATAACCAGCATAAAGAAATTATGCTGGTAAACGTGCACTGTCACGAAATTGACAACGAAATTGTTCCCCTGACAAAACTTCCTCACGCATCAGAATGTCGAGGGAATTGTCGAATATTGTCCGCTGTTCCTCAAGCCGGTGTTTGGTCTGCTCCATCAGTTCCTGCAGAATCATTTTATTCTCCCGCATCAGCTCTTCAGTAGTCACCATATCCATATTAACAATTCCTAATGAGGTCAGACCCGAAGCCATCATCGTCTGGACTACGTTTGTCGCCTGCTCAAAGTCATTACGCGAACCTGTCGAGCGTCCGCCATAGTACATCTCTTCAGCGGCCGCACCGCCCAGCGCAATCATGATCTGCTCCTCCAGGAATCGTTTGGTGTACAGAAACTGCTCCTGCTGCGGATTATGCCGTACATAACCGAGAGCCTGTCCACGCGGACTAAGGGCAACCTGGCTTACACTTCCCGGGCGCACAAGCTCTGCCATAATGGCATGGCCCAATTCGTGAATGGCAACTCTTTTCTTCTCTTCCACGCTTGATTCACGATCCGTCTTCTCACCCATCATCACTTTATCGATCGCAAGAGACAGATGACGCTGTTCTATATGCAGCAAGCCCTCGCGCATCGCATAAATCGCAGCTTCGTTCATCACACTTTCCAGCTGGGCACCCGAGAATCCGTAGGACTCTTCAGCCGTTTTCTCCAAACTAACATCCTGCGTCAGAGGTTTGTTTACAGCATGAAGCTCCAGAATATGTTTTCTTCCCTTTTTATCAGGCAAATCGACCTGAATATGACGGTCAAAGCGCCCTGGACGAGTAAGGGCACTATCCAGCATTTCCTTGCGGTTCGTCGCCGCGATCAACAGTATCCTAGGTGTTTCAGAAGTATATATCCCATCCATCTCCGTCAGCAGCTGGTTCAATGTCTGATCATACTCGCGCTGCTGCCCGCCTTCACGTTTACCACCAATAACATCTATCTCATCAATAAAAATGATTGCATTTTCTTTGTTTTCCTTCGCAGCCCGCGCTCTGGCATCCTTAAATAAATCGCGGATACGGCTGGCCCCTACACCGACATACATTTCGACAAATTCACTGCCTGACGCAGCTACAAACACAGAATCTGTATAGTGTGCTGCCGCTTTGGCCATCAATGTTTTTCCCGTTCCCGGAGGCCCCGTTAGTAATATACCTTTGAGCGGGCGAATCCCGAACTTCTGTATCTCTTCATGTCGGATGAGAAAGTCAAGCGCTTCTCTTAACTCCTGCTTGGCACTGTCTTGGCCTCCAATTTCTTCAAAGGTCAATTTGGAAGGTCCTTTTTTCTTGCGTTTGCGTTCTTGTGCGGCACCTACAGTAATTCCGCCCCGCATCTGCATCATGAACAGTAAACCTCCAACGAGCAGCAGAGCAATCAAGATCGGCACGATATTAACACCGATAAAGGCTAGAAAAATAATCAAAACAGGAACAAATCCAACGGCTGCTTCTTTTGTCCATTTAGGCATTAGGCCACACTCCTATCTGACCGGGTATACGCGGCAGTATAATGAACTTGCTGGCATCTCCGTCTCTCAGACTTACATAAACATTGTTGTCATCCATCGCTGTATTGACTTGAATTCCTCCTACTGCCATCTTCGACAAAGTCGGTGTAATCTCGGCGTATTGTTTGTTTTCCATCGCTTGGGCTACAGTAAACATCGCATCGCCCCACCAGTTCTCCAGCGCCTCATTGGAATGATCTACAACGTCCAGTTTAAGCGCACGTGAGCCAATCAGGTTCTGTCCTTCTTTGTGAATATACTGGACCAGTTTTCCCAAATCCACATTTGGTTTCAAATCAAGTTTCATTTGTACATCATTGCGGTTAATAGATAATTGAACACTATTGACTCCCTCGTATTGAGTAACCATTTTTTCAATCGGGCTTTGTACGGCTACTTGACGATATGCGAACCAACCTCCAAATAACAGGACGGCAGATATAACAGCAGTAAGAACAATAGGCAATACTTTCAGCTTCAAATGAATTACCCCTCCCAAAATGAGCCTATCCTCGATCTACAGGCTTATATTTATAATCATTAATCAAAGAGTGAACTTGATGTCTGCATCGTTAACTGCAGATTTTTTTGCGTTTTATTGTAACTTCAGTACATAAATGAGTATATCACATCGTATATACAATATCGAAGGTGAAAATATGAATAAATTATTAATTTTAACTATTTAATTCACAATCATTTGATAGAAAAGCCAAAAAACCGGTTCAGTCGATGTGCTGACTGCCGGTTTCCTGCTCTTTTTAGACTCTAGCTGTTCGGTACGGTATAGACCAAATCTACCTGCTCTCCATTGCTAAACCGATAAAAACGATAATAATTATGCGTACCATCTTTGTAGTACACTTGCCATACGTAGATATTATTCACGACACCTGGCATGATCCGTTTGATCTCACCACCCGGCACCTCGGAACTAAATCGGCTGCGAATCTGCGTTTCGGACATCCCGTTCTGGATCAATTCACTGTGTACTCCCGCAGCGCCCTGGACTGGCTGGTTGTTGTTATCAAATTTAACCCACACCATTACGTTTTGATTATCTTTATTTTTGGCGGTCATCGTCCAATAGATGTTGTCAGAGCCATTCTTCTCGCCCCAGACGTACTTTCGAAGCTCATCAGGCGATGTAATCCCCAACTGGTCTTGTGCGGCTTGTACAGCCAATGCCTCTTCTTTACGCTGATCTTGTGTTACATAGACGTAATACCTTTGAAGTCCAAACAAGATCAGAACCAGAATGAGCAGCGATATCCAGATCCACTTCTTTTTCTTCTTCAAGAGCTGAACTTCCTTTCTCTGAATACTGCGCGTTGATGGCCAGCTTGTCTTTTAACGGGCAAGAAGCTGATCAAAGGCCAATTGAGATTCCCGCAAAATGCGCTCCTCATCCATTGTCAAACACTCGCCATGTTTCACCACTTGTTTTCCGTCTACCCATACATGTTCCACATCTTTAGCCGAGGCAGAATAGATCGCATGAGAGATCAGATCCGTATGCGGATAAAAATGAGCCTGTTCAATATTCAGCGCAATAAAATCTGCCTTCATCCCCATTCGCAGCGCACCCGTGTCGTTCAGGAAAATAGACTTCGCGCCGAAACCTGTTCCAAGCAGCAGTGCTTCACCCGCAGGAACCGCAGTTGGATCGCCAGATACACCTTTATGAATCAGTGCGGCAAGTCTCATTTCCTCAAACATATCCAGGTTGTTGTTGCTTGCGGGTCCGTCTGTACCCAGAGACACGGTAACCCCTGCTTTCAACATAGCAGGCACACGGGCCACTCCGGAAGCAAGCTTTAGATTGCTGCCCGGATTATGCGATACTGCCACATCATGTCGGGCCAGAATCTCAATTTCTTCATCGTTCAGATGAACCGCATGGGCTACAAGCGATGGAAGTGAGAAAAAGCCATGCTTCTCTAGGTGAGCTACAGGGCGCAGGCCGTAATCTGTCACGTTCTGCTCTACTTCACGTAATGTCTCTGACATATGCGTGTGCAGCGGCAGGTTAAGGTCATGCGCGGCCTGTACAAGCTTCTCTATGTAATCTGGAGGGCATGTGTAAGGTGCGTGCGGGGAGATAACCGTTGTGATCCGTCCATCCGCCTGTCCGTTCCATTCACGCGCAAATGCTGCGGACTCTTCCAGCTTGCGCATCTGCTCTTCTTCGGAACAAAGTCCAATCACACCGCGAGCCAGTGCAGCTCTTGCCCCGGACTGTTCAACCACTCTTGCCACCTGATCCATATGATCATACATGTCCAGGAACGCTGTTGTTCCGCCTTTTAGCATTTCAAGCACCGAAAGCGATGCGCCCCAGTAAACGTCTTCCGAAGTCATTTTTGCTTCCATCGGCCACATTTTTTCCTGGAGCCATACCTGAAGTGCCAGATCGTCCCCATGACCCCGAAGCAGTGACATGGCCGCATGACCATGCGTATTGATCAGACCCGGCAGGAAGAGAAGTCCTTTTCCATCCACTTTCGCCAGTTGCTCGTCTCCATCCGGCAGCGTCTCACCAATATGCACAATCTTGTCATCCTGAATGACCATATACCCTTGAACTATTGTCCAGTTTGCGCCTTCGTTTACGGCAAATTTACCGTTTTGAATTACCCATCTATTCGTTGTTGTCATCAGACTCTTCTTCCTTCCCGTTTTCTAAATAATAAGCCAAACTGAGCAGATCTGTTGTAAAGTCAGCGTGATGGATACGAACATGTGATGGTGTTTTTAGAATCGTTGGTGCAAAATTCAGAATTGCCTCGATTCCCGATTCAATCAGCTGATCCGCGACGTTCTGAGCTTCCGTATCCGGAACCGTAATAATCCCGATGCGAATGTTATCTTTTTGTACCGCTGCTGCAAGCTCTTCCATCGGCTGGACAGTCAGACTGTTAATCTTACTGCCAATCTTCGGTCCGAACGCATCAAAAATAGCAACAATCTTCATATTGTCTTTCAAGTAAGCATTGTAGTTGGACAACGCTTGTCCTAGATTACCCGCTCCAACCAGAGCCACATTAATCTGCTGGTCAATCTTCAAAATGTGACGAATCTTCTCGATCAGATAAGAAACGTCATACCCGATTCCTTTACGGCCAAAATCACCAAAATAAGCCAGGTCCTTGCGAATCTGGGCCGGATTCAGATCCAATCGCTGTCCAAGCTCCTGTGAAGAAACTGTGGTCACCTCACGCTGAACCAACTCGTTAAGATAACGCAAATATACGGGCAGACGCCGTACTACCGCTTCCGAAATTTTATCCGATTTCATTCCTGCTCCCCCTTACCATTGCCACGATAAAATAATAAATATTGAAAAATGGAGCATTCTGTATACATGCAAAATATGCATCATTCCTCATACAGAATGCCCGTATTGTTGGGATTATAAGTTCATGATGTGCTGCTTTTCGAAGTCTCTTTCGAGTTTAACGCTATGCAGAAGTACAATGCAATGCTATAGCTTACAAAATCGAATCATTTTCATTCACGATGGGACGATCCAGCCATTCGGCGATACGCGGAACCATCTGTTCTGTCAGCATATGCTCCATTTTGGGTCCAGGTAAGGAATACAGGAAGTACTTGCCATAATAAGCTTCAATTACTCGCGTATCATACACGATAACGATCCCCCGATCCTTGCCTGTCCGAACCAACCGGCCAAATCCCTGTTTGAACCGGATGACGGCCTGAGGGACAGACAGTTTCATAAACGGATTTTTTTTCTGCTCCTGCAGCAGTTCACTCTTTGCTTCCAGAAGCGGATGGTTAGGCGGCTGAAACGGCAGCCTTACGATTGCGAGACAAGTGAGGGCTTCACCTGGAATATCTACCCCTTCCCAGAAGCTGCTCGTACCCAGCAGAACTGCCGCTTTGGCATCCTGGAATCTTCGTGTGAGCTTGGAACGGTTACCGCTGTCAACGCCTTGGCCCAATAGGGAGATATCATTCCCGGATAAAGCCTCCTTCAACGGCTCATACACTTGTCTCAGCATTTTGTATGAGGTGAACAGCACCATCATACGTCCCTGTGTCGCAATCGCCGTCTCGGCAAGGGACTGTACCAGCATCTGTACAAAGTGAGCATCTCCTACACTGCCTTTCAGACTTGGAAAATCACGCGGAATGACTAACAAGGCCTGTTCCCTATAATTGAACGGTGAAGGCAGCATGGATGTAAGAAGGCGGTTATTGTCGGAAGCTTCCTGCAGGCCAAGCTGTTCAATCATGAATTGGAATGACTTATCCACGGACAGCGTAGCCGACGTAAGCACAACGCTTTTCTTTTTATCAAAAAACATCTCTTTCAGCTGTGCACTTACATCTACAGGAACAGCATACAGCTGCAGTGATTTGCTGCGGAACTGGCCGCTGGCCTCCATCCAATACACCGTCTTGGCATCGTCCATACGCATGAAGAATCTTAAATTCTCCTTTAATGTCGTCAGATCCTTTAACAGCCCGGTGATATCCGTAATTAAACTGTCAGACTGATAATCGTCCTGATCCTCTTTCACTTCAAGCAGCAGCTTATCCCCTTTGCGCACCAAGTCACCAAGGGTCACATAGATTTGGTTCTCCAGTTCCTGCAGCTCCTGCCATTTCGCAGGTTTCTGCGAAGCCTTCAAACGAAGGGAGAACTGCCCGGTTTCACCTGGTGAAGCATCACTGCGTTCCGGCAGCAGGCCAAACAAAGCGTCGCTCAGACGGTCCCACATCTCCTTAACCTCAACGGCAAGCGGGAACATTTGATCCACCATAGAACCCCACTGCACCGCATTTTCATGTCCGGACAGCTGAGAACGCAGCATCGGCAGCTGACCGTTGCGGCTGTCTTTGAACAAGCGGGTCAGCGTGTGAACAAGGGTGAAGTACTTCATATGAAGACCCAGATGTTTACCTGCTACATCTTCCAGATGATGCGCCTCATCAATAACCAGACTTTCATACGCGGGCAGCAGCTGATGGGCAGCCTTCACGTCAGTAAACAGCTTCGAGTGATTGGTAATCACGATGTCAGAAAGTCCTGCTTCATGTTTGGCACGATGATAGAAGCACTTGCGGAACCACGGACAGGATCTGCCGAGACAGGACTCGGATTCACTCTGTACCGTCTCCCAGAAATCGCCTCCGCGTGCACTGAGGTTTAATTCTTCATCATCACCCGTCTCGGTCTGTGTGAGCCATACAATCATTTGGGCTGCGGTGAAGTAGTCCTCTTTAGGCGTGGCAAATTCCCGTTTATTAATCTTGTGCTCGAATTTACGCAGACACAGGTAATGACCTCTGCCCTTGAACACCGATGCTTTAAACGGAAACGGAACCACCTGCGTCAGCATCGGAATATCCCGTTCGCGCAGCTGCTCCTGCAGGTTAATGGTGTGGGTGCTTACCATCACCTTCTGCTCCTGTTTGACACTTTCATAAATGGCAGGCAAAAGGTATCCCAGTGATTTTCCGGTTCCTGTTCCGGCTTCCAGCAATAAATGTTTCTCTTCGTCCAGCGCCTGTCGTACGCTGCTGAACATCTGTGTCTGAGCTTCACGTTCTTCGTAATGATCCAGCGTCTCTTTGAGGTTGTCTCTTACCTGATCCATAAACTGATCAAAGCTGACACCTTCCAGCGGATTCGCTTCTCTCTCATCACGTGGCGCTCCGATCTCCGTCCAGTCGCTAACATTAAGCGCGAGTTGACGATAATACGTATGTCCATCGAGGTCCTGTATCGGGTCTGCTTCCTTCTCGGCACGAAGCCCGTCAAAAAACCAGCCAAGGTCGCTGTCTTCCGGCGCAAACAGATCGCTAAGCCGCTGAATGGTAATCAGCGGAAGCTCCCGCAGCTCATCCAGACATTTGAGAAGCACATGAGCGGTTGCCAAGGCATCACTATCCGCCTGATGAGGACGGTCATGCTCAAATCCGAATTCGGCTGATACATACCCGAGCTGATAGGAACCCAGCGAAGGAAATGTTATTTTCAAGAAATCAATGGTATCCAGAATACGACCCGTAAACGGTAAATACCCGCAGCGGTCCAGCGCATTCTGCAAAAAATGAAAATCAAATGCAACGTTATGGCCTACCAAAACCACATCGTCAAGAAGCGGTACCATCTCCATCATCATCTCTTCGAGGGATGGAGCATCCGCTACATCTTCTTCTGTAATTCCGGTCAGCCCTGTAATGAACGGCGGAATAGGCACACCCGGATTTACATAAGAACTATATATTTGAGTTATGCTGTAGTCATGATCTATGATGGCAAGTCCGGCCTGTATAATCTCACCGTCGGACTGCGTGCCGGTTGTTTCGAAATCCAAAACGGCAAATTTCATTGCAATATACGGTCCCTTCCATTCCAGTCTATGTTACAGCATAGCAAAAAAAAGGGCATTTGAAAATTAACTGACAAAAAAGCGGTGTTTCCGCCGCTATGCCAAAGGAGGAAACACCGTTCTTTTGCCGCCAAATGCCACACTCTTAATTGAGGGCAGTCAGCTGATTTGCATATTGCAGTTTACCTCTGTTCAGCCTGCATACTTCCATGTTGTACAGAGGTTCGGTCAACGTCGGGTCATACTGAAGGGCTTGAGCAAACAGCGACCATGCTGCGTCCAGATTGTACCGCTTGGCTTGAATACAGCCGAGGACATTACAGACAAGACCCTTTAGCCTTGCTGATCCGTTCAGCAGCATAATCTGCTCTAAATGAGCTTCAGATTCGGACATCTGCTCCAGACTTAAGTAAGCGAGCGCGAGATAAAACCGGGCTAGGGCACTATCCGGATAATCATCCACGACCTGTGAAAATTGGTCGATCGCCTGCGGATACATCTGCAGCTTGAAATACCCCTGTCCACGGCTGAAACATTCCAGATGAAGCTCAGGCAGCGACGTGACGGCCTGCTGCTCCGGCTCAAGTGAAGCCGGCTTTTCAAGCTCCTGCTCCCGAAGCTGGCTCATTTTCTCTTCAAACATCAGCCATTCATCCAGCATCCCGTCACTCATGCGTTTGAGCAGATTCCATTTGTGCTGCAGCTCCTGTTTGTCCAGACCTTCAGCGGAAGGATAGCCCTTGATAATTTCATCTAACATGTCGTTCATTTCGGCGAAAACATGCTGGAACATCGATGCATCCCCACCCTTGGAAAAATGGATTAGTGCAGTGTGACCTGTACTCATTTTCTGCTGGATGGGCCGATTTCATTCTCCTTCCCAGCGGATTACAGAATCGTGGCGTGAACTTCCTTTTTCATCGTCTGCACCGGCTTGTTCTGACCGTCCACAAACACCACGGTTGGTTGATGCGCATTCGCTTCTTCCTGGGACATCATCGCATAGGAAATGATAATGACAGTATCTCCAGGCTGCACAAGACGCGCTGCGGCTCCGTTCAGACAAATCACGCCACTGCCGCGCGGACCCGGGATTACATAAGTTTCAAGCCGTGCACCGTTGTTATTGTTTACAATTTGCACTTTTTCATTTTCCATCAAGTCAGATGTTTCCATCAGGTCTTCATCAATGGTAATGCTTCCCACATAGTTCAAATTGGCTTCCGTTACGGTAGCACGGTGAATCTTCGATTTCATTAATGTTCTAAACAAGGGACGGCACCTCCATTTTTTGGATACGTATGTTATCTATTAATCTTGTTTTCCCGAATTTCACAGCCAGTGCAATCAGCAGATCTTCATATGCCTGTAACGGTTCGTCACCCGCAAGAGGTTCAAGACTCGGAAATGCCTGAATCTCCGCATAATCGATGACAGCATGCGCAGCGGTACCAATGTGTTCACGGAGCAAACGACGAATGTCATCCGCTGTAACAGCTGTCCCGGAATCTACAGCTTCTTGTGCCGCACGCAGTGCCTGAGACAGCACTAATGCCTCCTCACGCAGTTCTGTACTCAGATAGACATTACGTGAGCTGAGTGCCAAACCGTCCTCTTCACGAACGATGGGACAAGGCACAATGTCAATCGGCATGTTCAAATCATGTACCATTTGTTGAATGACTGCCACCTGCTGCGCATCCTTCATGCCAAAAAAGGCTTTCTGCGGCTGTACAATGTTGAACAGCTTGGAGACCACGGTAGTTACTCCGTTAAAATGTCCCGGACGGGATGCACCGCACAAGCGTTCTGTAATGCCGGATACTGCAATCGTAGTTTGCGTCGGCTGCGGATACATCTCCTGCACCGAGGGAATAAATACGATATCCACACCTTCTGTACGAGCTGTTTCAACATCCCGTTCCTCATCTCGCGGATAACTGTCGAAGTCTTCATTCGGTCCAAATTGAATCGGATTGACAAAAATGCTCAATACTACGATATCGCTTTGCTGTCTGGCCGCCTGCATCAGACTGGCATGGCCTTGGTGAAGATATCCCATGGTCGGCACAAATCCTACCACGGCTTCTCCAGAACGGATGGCTTGATTTTTACGCATCAAGCTCAGTTCCTGTCTTAACTCTGCGATCGTGCGTATGACTTTCATCAGCGCGTTTCCACCTTTTCTTTGCGTTGTCCGTACAATCCATCCAGCACACCATCTGCTGCACTGAAGACATGCTCTTCAGCCGGGAAGGAGCGATCCTTCACCTCTTTTACATACGTTTCAATACTGCTGCGAATCACACTTCCTACATCACCATAAGTTTTGACAAATCGTTTAGGCGTGTATGGTGAAGCATATTGAACCACATCATGAAAAACGAGTACTTGACCGTCACATCCCCGCCCTGCTCCAATGCCAATGGTCGGGATCGACAATTCCTTTGAGATTGCTTCGGCCACTTCTTCCGTCACGAGTTCGAGCACGATGCCAAAAGCCCCTGCGGCTTCAAGTGCTTTGGCTTCATCCATCAGACGTTTGGCATCTGCTGCATCCTTGCCTTGAATCCGGTAACCACCGATCTGATTCACCGATTGTGGTGTCAATCCAATGTGACCGAGCACAGGCACGCCTGCTTGCACAACAGCCTTGACTGTCTCCGCGATTTCAACGCCGCCTTCCATTTTGACCGCATGAGCATGACCTTCCTGCATCAATCGACGAACACCCTTCAATGTTTCATCGATGCTGCCGTGATACGTCATAAAAGGCATGTCTGCAACGATAAACGTATGTTCCGCACCTCTCACAACCGAACGAGTGTGGTACACCATATCGTCAATCGTAACTGGCAGAGTTGAATTGTAACCGAGGACAACATTACCCAAAGAGTCGCCTACCAGAATAATGTCAATGCCAGCTTCTTCAGCGAGCAGAGCCGTTGGATAGTCATAAGCCGTAATCATGCTGATCGGAATGCCGTCCTGTTTGTATTTTTTCATTTTCACGATATTCAAAGCTTGTTTCCTAGCCATTCGTTTGTGCCCCTCTCCCTTTTCAAATAAACACAAAAAAACCTTTTAGTTTTTCCACTAAAAAGTCCCGAAAAGTCAAAAAAGAGTCACTTGCGATCGTCCCTTCTGTCTCGGTCCTCTTCGGCTCAGAGCAGAATCCAACAACACATTTGTACCAATATTCCATTGTTTCTTGCCCTTGCCGCCTGCATAAGAACGCATCAAGCAGAACAAAGGTTTACTGCTCCGGAGTGCAGCTCGGTCTGTACATACCCGATACCGCCTCACGAAATCAGTATACCAAAGTTCTGCTCAAACTTCACGTCTTATGTTCAATTTGTCAGGGTGTGTCTGAAATTGTTTAAGGAAGTAGATTTTGCCAAATTTTCGTTCCCAGCCAGGAAGTTTACCGCAGGCGTGCCGGGGCACGTCAAGGGAAATTGACGCAGCTGGGGGCGAAAAGGGGTAAAAAATACACTTCAGTCGGTTTCAAGACACGCCCTAGTCATATTCGACATATTCGGCAAATATCAGCTTTTCCAAGTCACTTCACCGGATACGATAAGTTCCCGTTCTCCATTCGGTGTTTCCACGATCAGCGCCCCAGAAGGATCCAGCCCAACAGCCTTTCCTTCCACTACGCCGTGGGGATTCGTGACTATAATCTTACGGTTCAACGATACAGACAGCGCCTCCCATAATGAGGCGATTACGCCGAACCCTTCTTTTTGGTATAAAAAATAGAGACTCTCCAGTTCCGTCAAGATAGCGGCTGCCAGCTCTGTCCGGTCAACCCTCTGTCCTGTTTCAATCTGGATAGAAGTTGCAATCTGCTTCAAGTCTTCAGGATAATCCTCGCGGCCAAAATTCGCATCAACACCAATGCCTGCAATACAGTAACGGACCTGATGATCCTCCACCGCAGATTCCAGCAGTATGCCGCACATCTTGCGGCCATTAATCAGCAGGTCATTTGGCCATTTGATCCCAGCCTCCGCGCCTGTACAGGCGCGAACGGCCCGGCATACAGCCACTCCGGTCAAAAGTGTAAGCTGGGGTGTATGGTGCAGCGGAACTTCCGGCCGCAGCAGCACACTCATCCAGATCCCTTTTCCAGGAGGAGAGAACCACTTTCTGCCGAACCGCCCTCGGCCTCCGGTCTGTTCTTCGGAAAAGACTACCGCTCCTTCACCCTCTCCCTCTTCAGCCAGCTTCAAGACATCGCCTTGAGTTGACAAGGTTGAGGGGAGCATAACGGCTTTACGGCCAAATACAGCCGTTTTGAGTGCCAACTGGAGCGCAGCCGCATCGATCGTTTGAGGTTTCGTGACTAGACGGTACCCTTTGCGTGAGACAGCTTCGAATTCGTAGCCCATATCTCGCAATTTATTCACATGCTTCCACACCGCGGTTCGGCTGATCGACAGATGCCGGCTGATCTCCTCGCCCGACACAAATTGTCCGTCAGCTTGAAGCAGCATATGTAACAGATCCTCATGCTTGGTCATCTGCAGCCACCCGTCTCACTTCAGCTCTTAATGCCTCATGCTGATTCGTTATATTGCCAACTGCCGTTTCCCTGAGCAGATGTTTCATCAGCTGTCCAAGCCAAGGTCCGCCCTTGCGGTCCACCAGCTGCAGTACCTGTTCACCAGTGATTTCAAGCTCCTTTATTTCGTGAACGGGTATGGATCGACTCCAGCCTGCAGCGAAAGCCTGAACTTTTGCCAGCCGTGCTTCTACCTGTTCGGAAAGGTCACGCCACCGTTTTGGAAGCTCCTCCTGCAGCATAAGCCAGTCGTCAGCGGCCTGAGCACCACAAGCAAGCTCACTTTCAATCCAGCTCTCCCGAAGCTTGTTGTCCTCCTCATCCTGCTCAACAAAAGCGGTCACCAGCTGTTCCACCTGAAGCACACCTGTAATACGACTGCGCTGTTCATTAGAAAAGGTCCAGTTCCGCAGCAGCTTGTCGGCTTCTTCGCGGTTATAACCACCTGCCAGTAATAGGCATGTCCAACGCAGCAGCACATGATCCCCGGACAAATGCTCCAGACCAGCTAACAAGTCTTTGTTGAATCTGGAGGAATCCACCGGGGCTTTGACATACTCCAGGGCACGACTGCGAAATAACAATTCCAAGCCCTTCAGTGGGTGAGGGCCCGCCATCATTTTCACCATCTCGGTTCGAACCCGTTCCATAGCGATATGCTGAAGCAGTTCACGCTGATGAACAAACCCTTTCCAGGTATTGTATGCAATTCTGAAATTGAACACAGAAGCGAACCTTACACAGCGCAGCATACGCAGCGCATCTTCACCAAAGCGTTCAACCGCGAGGCCCACACAACGTACAAGCTCCTGCTTGATATCGGTTTGCCCCCCGAATGGGTCAACCAACGTTCCGTTAACATCCATCGCCAGCGCATTCATTGTGAAATCACGCCGCTGCAGATCCTCTTTGATGTCCTGTACAAACTGCACTGCTGCCGGCCTGCGATTATCCCGGTAATCCGATTCCGTCCGAAAGGTAGTCACTTCAAAATAATAACCGCCTGCACGAACTGTTACCGTTCCATGCTGCAGTCCCGTAGGAATACAATCTTCAAATAGTGCCATGACCTGCTCGGGTGAAGCAGAGGTTGTAATATCCATATCATCGACAGCCCGCCCCAGTAATTCATCACGGACACAGCCGCCAACCCAATAAGCCTCGAAACCGTGTGTATTCAATTGAGTGAGTACGCGCTCACTTTGTTTTGCCATTTCGGCATCTGCTTGAGTCCATTGAACCACCACATCTCACCTCTTTTCCTGCCTGTTGTGGTCCCCCAACTTTAACCGCACACCGGATTCAGACTAGGGATTTCTCTTCCAAGGACACGATAATATATCTGTTCGTATTTCAGGCGGATGGAGTCATTACAGAAATCATGATGTGCACGCTGAAGACAAGCTTCCCGAATATCCGCAGTCAATTTTTCGTCGGTCAGCAGACGAATCGCGTTCTCAGCCATGGACGCGGTATCGCCGATTGGCGAGAGGAACCCTGTTTTCCCATGTATAACAAGCTCGGGAATTCCGCCAGCCTCAGAACCGATCGTCGGTACACCACAAGCCATCGCCTCAAGTGCAACAAGACCAAAGCTTTCTTTCTCTGACGGCAGCATCAGGATGTCGGCCATCGATATTACCTGCGCGATATCATCCTGTCTGCCGAGGAAATGAACCTTGTCATCCAAGCCCAGCTCTTTGATTTTACATTGAATCTTGGGCAGATCAGGGCCCTCACCCACAAACAGCAGCTTCGCAGGCACTTTTTCCTGAACCTGACGAAATACTTCCACTACATCCTGCGTCCGTTTGACCGGTCGAAAGTTGGAAATATGCATAAGTATCTTTTCATGAGGAGCAGCTATATCCCGACGCAGACTTACCGCATCTCTTGGATAATACACACGTTTATCTATAAAGTTGTAGGTCAGATCGATCGGACGCTGGATGTCCAGCAGTTCGACCGTTTCACGAATCAAATCCTGGGACACAGCGGTAACCGCATCGCTTTCATTGATTGCGAGCCGAATCAAGTCTTTCAAAGATTCATCCTGAGCCAGTACCGTAATATCTGTTCCGTGGAGCGTTGTCACCACTTTAAGGTTGTCCCCGACCATCTGTTTGGCTAGAAAAGCACACACTGCATGGGGTACCGCGTAATGTACATGAAGCAGGTCAAGCTGCTGTGCTTTCGCCACCTGTGCCATCTTGGTCGCCAAAGACAAGTCATACGGAGGATAACGGAACACGTAGTAATCATTAACCTCGACTTCATGATAAAAAATATTTTTCTGAAATTTTCCTAATCTGAAAGGAATACTGTTCGCAATAAAATGAACCTGATGCCCCTGTTCGGCCAGCAATTTGCCGAGTTCCGTTGCAACAACCCCAGATCCTCCGAGGGACGGATAACAGGTAATTCCGATTTTTAGCTTACGATCCATCCGGTTGGACGCTCCTTTGATCTCCCGCAATGTGCAGGTTGATATCATGCAGCGGAAATTGATAGTTGGCATGATTCGTTGAAGTGTAAAGTCATTGTTCCATCTATATATACCGATACTTATTTAGTTTAGACGCCAAACTGCTTCACCACATAAGGTGTTACCGTCGCAAAGCCTTCCGCATATGGAATAAGACTGCGCTGTCCTAGCAGGGAATCACGTGCCCTCACCCGCTCAATGTAACCCTGATTCAGCGGGGTTGAAACGATCCCTTCGCCCTGTTCAAATTGGGATCGGTAGCAGCGCAGCGACGCTTCTTTCTGTTCGTAGTGTTCCGTAATATCCACAATCAAATCCGTAGGACCGATATCGTTAATAAAATAAAAATACATCTGCTTCACCTGCACAGCAGGCATGTCCGGCATATAATTCCGAAGCTTCGCATTAAATACAGCCTCCTGCACAAGTTTACTGCACATGATATGATCGGGATGCCGATCCTCCCAATAAGGTGCAAAAACGATGTGCGGTGCATGCCTGCGTATTTCCGCTGTAACTGCTTGTACTTGTTCCGGTGTAATATGGAGTCCACGGTCAGGCAGCCCGAGATTGGTCCGACACGAAAGACCGAGGACGCGTGAGGCTTGCTCCGCTTCCTCGGTTCTGCGCTCCACGGTGCCGTTGGAAGACATCTCCGCACGAGTCAGGTCACATACGCCTACCTTGAATCCGGCAGCTGTATGTTTTGCAATCGTTCCAGCCATTCCAATCTCGGCGTCATCTGCATGTGCACCGAAGATGAGAATATCCAGGCTCATTGTGAGTCACCCGTATTCATTCCTGCCTCCGGCTTGTACTTATGTACCAGTTCTCTCCAAGCAAAGTCACCGCGATCCAGCGCTTTAACTAAAATCTCGGCGGTTGCAATATTAGTCGCAAGCGGAATCCCCTGAACGTCACATAGACGAAGCAGCGCATTGATGTCAGGCTCATGCGGCTGTGCCATCAGCGGGTCACGCAGGAAAATGATCAGGTCCATCTCGTTTTGCGCTACCAAAGCACCGATCTGCTGGTCGCCTCCAAGCGGCCCCGATTCGAAACGATGAATCTGCAGGGATGTGCCTTCCATAATACGAAGACCTGTTGTACCTGTCGAATACAATTGATGATCTGTAAACACAGGCTCATAAGCGGTAACAAAGTTTACCATTTCTTCTTTTTTACGATCATGGGCAATAAATGCGATTTTCAACATGACAATCTTCAATCTCCTTTAGTCGATAAAGTGGTCAAAGCCGTATACGAGTCCTGTATATTCCATTACCTTTTGTACACCAATCTTGACTCCTGGCATATAACCAGCACGCTCGTAGGAATCATGACGAATCTTCAGCGATTGTCCATAATCACCGAATACCACTTCCTGCTGTGCGAATACACCTGGCAAACGTACGGAGTGAATGCGGAAGCCATTGTAGTATCCACCGCGTGCTCCCTCAATTGTCTCTTCTTCATTCGGATTGCCTTGACGAATCTCCTCACGATTAGCTGCAATCAGTTCCGCTGTTTTGATCGCCGTTCCTGATGGTGCATCCAGCTTCTGATCGCCGTGATATTCAATAATTTCCACGTTAGGCATATGTTTGGCAGCCTGTGCTGCAAAACGCATCATCAGGATTGCTCCTATGGAGAAGTTAGGTGCAATTAGTCCGCCAATGCCTTTCTCCTGGCACTGCTTGTCCAACTGTTCGATCTGCTCCGGCGTAAAGCCGGTAACACCCATGACAGGTCTTACGCCATGGCGGATTGCAATCTCTGTATGAGCAAAGGCAAACTGCGGCACTGTAAAATCAACCATGACCTGCGGCTTGGTTTCGGCAAAAGCCATCTCGATATCGTCTGTTACCAACACACCACACTCAGGTAAACCTACCAGTGTTCCAGCATCTGTGCCTGCTCCGGAGCGGTTGACAGCGGCGGCAAGCTCCAAATCCGGATCCTGCAGTACCAGCTTCACCACTTCACGGCCCATCCGGCCAGCCGCTCCGATCACGGCAACTCTTATCACTTCACTCATCTTGGCTGCATCTCCTTCACTTGTTAGATCATCTAAATCGTATTAACCCAGCTTTTTCATTCAGTTCACTGTTTAACTGTAATGATTACTTACTGCATGGATTTCATACGCTGCTTCGTTTCCTGTAACATCTGATACAGCTGCCCATTCTGCGGATCAAGCAGGATTGCATCCTGTAGTGTCTGCAGAGCACTTTCGTATTCATTCAGATCACTGTATGCCAGCGCCAGCATGACATGGGCTTCCACAGACAGCGGGTCCAGCCTAACAGCTTCTTTGAGAAGAAGAGAAGCTTCGACAACGGGCTTGGTGTTTGTTTGAACGGTCTGTTCAAGCAGCATCTTAGCTTTGATCGTCAGCTGCTTCGCCTCAAGTGTCTGCATATGCAGCACGTATTCTTCGGCGCCCTCGGACAATTCCACCGCCTTGCGAGCATATTCCAGCGCAGGAAGCAGATGTTTGCTTCGTGCATGTGTAATGGAACAGCGATAGTACAATTCGGCATGTTCCGGGTGAGCATGGATGGCCGCTTCGAACCAGCGAATGGCCTGCTCAAAATCATTTTGTAATATACAGCGATAAGCCTGCTGCATATAATCTTCCGGTTTCATCATCAAGCTGACCCTCCCCGTGCGGGTGATGGTACAGCATATGTAATCTACGCCTAATCGGTGTTTTTTGGAGTCCACCGATTTGCGTCTCGGGTATTAAATTTATGCATGACTTTGTCATGTGCCTCAGCCAAATCAATACCAAGCGAGTTTGCAAAACATATGGTGATAAATAAAATATCTCCAAGTTCAAGTTCAATAGAATTGGCAGCTTCGGAAGCTTTCTTCGGTTTCTCTCCGAACTCGTGATTCACTTCACGGGCAAGTTCTCCAACCTCTTCAGACATCCGGGCCAGCATGGCCAGAGGACTGAAGTATCCCTCTTTGAACTGGGAAATATAGAGGTCAACCTCACGCTGCATTTCTGCCAGACTTTTCTCCATGAGAGCAGGTTCTCCTTCTATTCTGATGTCGTGTTTGTTCCTAATAATATCAGTTATTGAGGCTCACTTCCACCAGAATCCTGCACAAATCATTTTTAATGTCTGGCACAAATCCGTTTTTAAAGGATATAGAAACAGGTATACTAAGATGGGAATGATTGCTTCCCCATTCTAATTCAAGTATAGAGAGGGATCCTATGAGTACTGCCAAAACGTGGGTTCAATTAAAGCTTGTACTGCCCATTTTGCTGGGTACAGCCTTGTATGCTTTCGGGCTGCTTTATTTTATTATCCCCAATCAGCTGATGGAGGGCGGACTTACCGGAGTTACTGTGCTGATTAACTACGCCTTCGGTGTTTCCCCATCACTGACCACTCTGATTTTAAACGTTCCGCTGTTTCTCATCGGTCTTAAGGTGCTTGGCAGCAGACAAATGGTGTATACCGGAATCGGAATCGGGGTTCTGACTGCTTTCCTCTGGCTGTTCGAGAAGTTGATTCATCGGGGCTGGATTGAACCGTTACATACCGAGAACGATCTGCTCTTAGCTGCCTTATATGCAGGAGTTACCTTGGGAGCCGGCCTAGGCATTGTTTTTCGCTGGGGCGGGACAACCGGCGGATCTGACATTATCGCCCGGATTCTGAACCGAAAATATGGATGGAGTATGGGTCGTGTGCTGCTGGGCATCGATTTTGTCATCATTGGACTGTCACTCATCTACATTCCTAAGGAAAAAATTCTGTATACGTTAGTTGCCGTGTTTATCGCCTCAAAAGTGATTGACTTCATTCAGGAAGGGGCATATTCCGCTCGCGCGTTTATGATTATCAGCGACCACGCTCCCCAGATTGCAGAACAGATTACCAAAGACATGGATCGCGGAGTAACACTTATTCCGGCCATTGGCGCATACTCAAAACAAGCCAAACATATGGCCTACTGTGTTATTTCCAGACAGGAATTCCGCAGACTGCAGACGATTGTTCGTTCCATCGACCCGAGAGCTTTTGTCATTATCAGTGACGTGCATGATGTGCATGGAGAAGGCTTCAAAGAAAGCTAACTTCATTAACCTTTAGGGAATACAAAAAACCTCTTCCGTTCTAACAGCCAGGAGATTGGCCTGCTGCGGCAGGAGGTTTTTTTATTTTCTGATAAATGATTAGGAAGCAGGTTCACTAACGGCGATATGTAAAGATATCCTGCTGCTGTGCACGATATTTGCGGTATCCCGCATAACAAAGTGCCGCAGCGATAGCTGAACTGATGACCAGGCCGGCTGCCCGGCGGTCGGCACCCTGTACAAAAGGCACAAAGGCACTCTCGTCCTTCTCACGTCCAAACAATCCGTTTACCAATTCTTCTCCATGAGCGGCCATGCTCCGAATCTGCGAAGTATCAGACTGCTTGGCTTGTGTCAGTCCTTTAAGATGGGATAACCACGCATCGATCTGTGCAATCTGATACGGTTCAAGACGAATCATCGCTGCGGGACGGATCGTTTCGTAGTGATCCTCAAGAACGCTGTAACGATTAGCCAGAACCGCTGCCGTCTCGTTCTGATTCGCTGCCAGTGACAGCGCATCCAGATCATTCTTCACGATCTTGTAATATTGAAGCCAGAGCGGTTTGGCCGGATTGGCCAGACTGTCCGCTGCAAGTCTGAGTTTGGCCGAGGCCTGCTGCAGCAAAGGCTTATCGCCTTTGAATTTGGCCGCAGCCTCTTTAACCTCTACCACCGTCTCGGACAAGGCATGAATGCCCTCAACTGAAGTTTTCCCCTCGAACGAAACATGCTCCAGACTATTACTGATACGCACAATACTCGCGCGTACCTCCTCCATATTATTTTCGAGCGCTTGACGGTATAATACAGCCGCTTCTTCGTTTAATTGTGCAATCGAGGAATTAGAGGATACTTCCTGGTTACCATTTGGATTGGATTCATCACTTTGCGCGGATACCAGGTACGAACCATGTGTCCAAAGCAGCAGAGCCATGAGTGATACCGACAACCAGCCCGTCATACTCCTGAATGTTCTCTTCATGGACATCCCTCCCATCATCAATGTATGGTGAGGAATGTCCGGTTAGAACAAACCTGGCAAGTACGTTCAGGCTCTTTTGGCCTGCCTTAAGGCAAGCCACGCGGCGAGAATACTTACAATGGTCAAAGTGAACGTAAAATTGCGAACAGCTTGTACATGCTGATACAGCGCCGCAGGAAGCCAAGGATAAATGTCATATGTATAATCCATCGTATCGTTCAGCAGCGTCCAGAGACCTGCCACAATCAACGACAACCAGCGGAAGCCAAAGAAACGTACATAGATCAGTGCCTCAATGGCCATCGCACTGTGGGAAGCAATCAGCATCCAATCCTGCCAATGCTGTGCACCTCCTTGAGCCCAACCTGCGAAAATAATGGATACAGCCCACACACCATATTTTACAGAGGTGACGACTGCCAGAGCCTGAATAACATGCCCGATGCGCCGCAGAACTGCCGACTTCACCGGATACAGTATCCACAACAAGGCTAATGTAAAAAACAAGCTCGCTGTCGGGCTGTCCGGGACAAATACGATCTGCCACACCGGCTGCTGTGCCAGTGTCAGCTTCATCTGCTCGCCATACCAGATATAGCCATAAACCGTGCCGAGCGCATTACACCAGAACAAAAGCCACAGGAAATACCGATGGGTCAGAAACTCCCTGCTCCAGAAAAACGATAAAGCCACGTGCACTGCACCTTCTTTCTCTATTCTTTTATTGATCTCCATTCCGGCAGCTGAATACCGTGTTTCCTCCAAAAGACTTCAAAAAAACCTGATCGAATAACGATCAGGTTTTTTCATTAATTCGATTTTACTGTTCTGCCTTCTGTTTCGCAAGCCATTCGGCTAGGTGAGTGATTTCCTCATCGGTAACCCCTTGGGCTATAGCGTTGTCATACATTTGAGGCATACCATTGTAGCCATCTTTAATAATCGTTACAATCTCTTCCTGGCTGTGTTTGTCGCCAACACCCCGGAGAGAAGGCGCATTGCCTTGGCCTTTCATATCAGCTGCGTGGCAGCCAATACATCCGGCTTTTTTGTACGTTTCCATCGCAGGATCGTCTTTGTCCACAATCGCGATCTCTTCCTGCTGCTGACCTGGCGCGTTGGAAGTAGGCAGTCCCTGTTCATGTTTCTCCAGGGCCTCTTCCTCCCGCTGAATATGCTCCGGTTTCTGTCCTGTCGCTTCAAGCTCATGTTTGTAATGTGTCCACGCTACATTCGTGAGATAGAACACCGAAATAACAGACAGCAACATTAAAGACGATGCAATTGGACGTTTGTAAAAACGACGTTCTTTCCCTGTATCCAGGAAGGGGGCCAGAAGCAGCGCTCCGAAAGCAACACCACTGACACCCAGCACGCCGAGCAGAACGTAGTCTCCCGATGCGTAAGGATACTTCAGATACTGATACAGAAAAAGAAAGTACCAGTCGGGCATCGGAATAACCGATGCACTTGGATTAGCCGGATACCCGAGAGGTGCTGGTTCCGAGATGGTCAGCACCAGAATACCAACCAGGACAACAACCCCTACCATCCATTCCTTCAGCAAAAAGTTAGGAATAAATGCTTCCGATTTGCCAGGGTATGCGGTGTAATCCGGCGGAGTAATAAACCCCGAGCCTTTGCGGACGCGTGAATCACCGACAAAGATAACCTTTTCTTCATCCTTGTTCTTGTGCCCGTGAGCCATTACCTTTCCTCCCTTCTCTCGTTTATAGTGGTCCCGAAATGCCCTGTCTTCGGATCATAATAAAGTGTCCGACCAGCAGCACCAGCAGCACCGCAGGGAGGAAGAAGACATGCAGTGCGAAGAACCGTGTCAGTGTCTGTGCACCAACGATCGTTCCTCCCTGCAGGAACTCCTTGATGATCGGTCCAAGCCAAGGTACAGTGTTCGCGATCTCCAGCGTTACTTTTGTTGCGAAATAAGCTTTGTTGTCCCAAGGGAGCAAATATCCGGTCAAACCCAGACCCAGCATGACGAAGAATATCAACATGCCTACAACCCAGTTCATTTCACGCGGAGCCTTGTAAGAGCCTGTGAAGAATACACGCATCGTATGTAAGAACATCATGACGATAACCAAACTGGCTCCCCAATGGTGCATACCGCGTACAATCTGGCCAAAAGCTACTTTCGTCTGCAAATACTCTACACTTGCGTATGCATTAATAATATCCGGTACGTAGTACATTGTCAGGAACATGCCTGACAGAATCTGAATAACTGTAATAAAAAACGTCAATCCGCCAAAACAGTATACGAATGCGGAAAAGTGATGCGCCGGGTTTACATGCTCTGGCACTTCATGATCCGCAACGTCCCGCCAGATTGGCGTGATGTCAAGACGCTCATCAATCCAGTCATAGACATTTTTAAACATCTGCGTTCACGCCTCCTATTTCACTCGGGTGTTCGGAACAATCTCGCCCAGATAAACCCAGCCTTGTTCCTCCTTAACCACGTATTCATCCAGTGGTTTCGGGGCAACGGCAAGATTCTTCCCTTCCTTGTCATAGTGCGCACCGTGACATGGGCAATGGTACTCATTCGGATAATTTTTGTCACTGTTCCAGCCTACTGTACAGCCCAGATGTTTGCAGATAGGTGAAAGTGCGTAAATTTTTCCTTGTTCATCCTTGCGAATCCATGCCACCAACGAGGCATTACTCAAATACCAGCCATCCTGCTGTTTCAGTTCAAACGTAAATTCTTGAGGTTCATTTGTAATTTTGCTGATCTCAGCCACTTTGACAGAGGTTCCTTCTCCCTTGTGCTGCAAAATCGGGTCCACCGCAAAACGGACCATAGGAAGAATTGCACCGGCGGCCATGTAGGCTGTAGCTCCACCAAGCGTGTACGTCAAAAACTGCCTGCGCGACATTTCCATTCTGCTTGGCGGTTTAATCGAGGCTTCGTGCTGGTCATGCTCACTGCTCATACTGTCTCCAACCCCCTTTTTCAGCCAACTCTCTCAACCGTTTTCATTATCATAAATTCCACGACTTACTAGAACATACATAATCATATAGTAGCCCTAGAACACCGTCAAGAATTTGTCACACATTTTTAAGCTTCATTTGTAAGCGTTATTAAAAAACTGTTGGAAATTTGTCACATTTGTCATCAAGACGTCACTTTTTCCATAAATCTCGAATACATTCCCCAACATACCCTGCTATTGCTTCACTTCCCATTTCATGAACGAGATCCCTTTGACTTAAAAGCAAGTCTGCATGCGGAATTTCCATATTCAAAAAAGATCCATCTGCTGACATAATAACCACATATTTGAAACCAGAAGCTTTTAGTTCCGAGGACAAGGTATTTAATGTCATTGACATTTCCGTACTCGTGTAATGATAGGCCGGATACGTCATAATTCGACCTTTAAATGGAATTTCAACCATGTCTATAAAATCTCTAAGCCGTTCCAGCGCTTCAGTTGCTTGAACCGGAGACTGTTTACCGTTCATAGCTGTGAACGGAACAAGGCATGTGTCCAAATAGAGCTGCAGTTCAGCCCAGCTGTCTTGATTCATCTCGCTGAATTTCAATTCCCTATATCCCCTTCCTATCCATTTTATTCCCATATTATATATGAGCATATGTTATAAAGCCAGATATTCATTTCATTTAGATGTATATATCAAAAAAAGGAATGCGCAGCTGCGCATTCCTCTGTAGTCAGTTTACTCTTATTCTATATGATCCGTCGTTGATCTGTTAATTGATCGTTCTCAGTTCATCCGTCAGATTCCGGAAAGCTACTTCGTCTCCGGTAGCCAACGCCTTGTCGATTTCCAAATAAAGCTTCTCACTCCGCTGTTTGCGAAGCGCCTCGTCCCAGACCATCTCAGCTGCCAGCCCCAACATGACTTCATACGTAACTTTCATTTTATCCAATAGGATGCACCTCCAAAACGGATTTAAGAGCTCCTATATTCTCTTCCTTTGATCACATAACCCAGTGAAGTTTTCGACATCCGCTGCAGATCAGCTTCGGTCAATTCACGAATCACTCTGGCCGGCGTGCCCAAAGCGAGAGTATAGGGCGGAATTTTACTATTCTCAGTCACCACAGAACCGGCTCCAATCAACGAATACTCACCGATATCAGCACCATTAAGCACAATGGCCCCCATGCCAATCAATGTCCCTGTTCCAATGGTACAACCATGTATGATTGCAGCATGTCCTACAGAGACATCATCCCCCAGAATTAGGGGCTGATTGGTGTTCACATGTCCGACAGCATTATCTTGAATATTGCAGCGCTTTCCAATCTTGATAGGCGCCAAGTCAGCCCGCAGGACCGCATTAAACCACACAGAAGATTCTTCTCCCATATGCAGATCACCTATCAATTTCGAACCTTCAGCCATGTATATCGAAGGGGGCAGCTGTGGTTGTATACCTTGGTATGGAATTATCATTCGTATCACTCCTTAATTTGGGAGTGATTGTAGCAACTTGTCCTTCACTTGTCAAACTCGATCTGCTTAACATCAGCCGAGATTGAGCGGCAGGAGGCTGCAAGTCTTGATCCCCAGGCAGTCATCTGCACTGTTCTACCCTGTTCATGCACACCTGCGCGAATCAACCCGAGGTGCTGCATCATTCTGATGATTCTCTTTTCATATATGTCTTCTGCAGTATCGTAATAGAACGGCTGAATGAAGGGTCCGATTTGCTTAAAAAGCGATTCCGTCGTAGACCAATCACCTGCACATTCACCTGTCCAGTACACAATTGAGGACAGATTAGGAACAGCACCTTTATAAAGTCTTAACCAAAACCGAAACAGCTGTATCATCTCCGCAGCGTTCTCGGCCCCCAGCTTTTCTTCACCAGCCACTGTCAGTTTCAAAGCACAATGTTCTTCACGGATCAACCGGTTATGAAAGGCGTAATCATACACCAGTGCGAAGCGGTCAGGGTAATCTTTGAACGAACGGCCGTATCCGAAGCGCCATCCGGATCTGCCCACCAGTTCTTCAGAGATATGCAGATGCTCCATAAGCTGCTGCTGTGAACGGCGATACATCATCCCTTCCGCATTAACAGCGATCTCATGCTGCTTCACAAACTTTAGGAAAAGCTTCAGGTCTTCTGCCATCAGATGGTATTCCTCGCGATACATAGACGGTTCGGATGTCTTGACGATACCCGCTCTTAAATGTGCAGCTAACACATCTCTGAACCTGAGTTTCAAATCTTGAGGCACTTGATAGAGATACCTGGTCTGCTGCGTAGTCCCGTTGAAGAGCCATCCGCTTTGGGTAAAGCGAATGATAAGATCTCGGGGACTCGAACCTGCCTCACTCTCCTTTTTGTCCATCGATTGACGGGCTATGGCGATGAGCTCTTCCATACCATAATACTGGCGGGGATCAAATAACAGGTTATTTAAAAACCGTTGGTCAGCCTGATTCAATTGACGTACCTGCTGCTCAAAGAAAGGTTTGCTGCCCAATGTCGAGAGGATGCTCTGGATGAGTTCATGTTTGGAATTGGGCTTGCATTCGCATTGATAGTAATCTGCTATTCGATTAAGCTGGCCAATATCAGCAAAAGTCAGCATATCTGCTAGATTCATGGGTCCATCGCCTCGCCCGCTCACTGTTTTCGGCTGCTGATTAAGACCTGAAACAGTGTGGTTTTGTAAACATGGTTGACGGATTCTCCATAATCTAAACCTCTTTTTGTAAACTTTTTTTGTTTTTCACCATCTTATGCCTGAAATTGTGCAATCAGAAGAAAAACAATAGAGTACACTCGGTATTTCCATCCATTCTCTCAAATCAATATTACATAGATAAAAAAAAACAACCTGAGCTGTATCACTCAGATTGTTCGGCAGTGTCCATCGACAGATGTTGTGTGCAATTGTATAAAAGCGGAATCCAGTCCTCACGTTCTTTTTCAAGAATGGTCAGGGACAAGTTACCAATTCGCTCTTTGTATTTATCTTGAAATAACGCTGTTAACAGGTTGGCAAGGAAAGCACCATGCGTTACAATCAATACATTTTCCTGCGAGTGAGAAGACCATAAATCCTCTAGAAATGACACCGCACGTACCTGAATATCCGCGATGTTCTCTTGTCCTAGGTCAAGTGTATCCCAGGATTCTCCCCATCTCGCAACTCTCTCATCCGAAGTAAGGCCCTCCACTTGGCCAAAACCTCTTTCCTTCAATCGTGCATCCGGTTCAAGCATCGGTACCTGAAGCATTTGTGAAAGGATTTCGCCTGTCTCCTGCGCCCTTGATAAGCCGCTGGTTACAATATAATCCCAGTGATACTTTTCAGACTGCAGACGTCTACCGAGACGTTCTGCCTGCCTGCGTCCTTCCTCGTTCAACGGAATATCTGTCTGTCCTTGTATACGGCCAGCTGCATTCCAATCTGTGAGACCATGACGAACAAGTCCGATCCGCACACTCATCCCTCATTTCTTCACCCGGTGACATCCAGGTTGGTTACCTACACACCCACACCTTGTTTGCGTTTAGTCGTCGATCGATGCATACGCCCAAGTGAAAACAAAGCCATCCCGATTGCCAGCAGGGATAACGCCATCCAGTACTGTGGATAGGCAGGGCCCATACTCACAACAAAAGGTTCAATAATGCTCCCCTTATCCGCTTGCGGAATGCTGTACTGGTATAATTCCGAGGATGAAGATGCACTTCCGGCAACTCCTGTCTCAAGAATACCTGTAGTGATAACATTGGACTTCTCAGCCTCTGATACTGCTGGCTTAAACATCGCCATGTACAGGAAGCTGCATAAAAAAATAGCCAGGAACGCTGCAATCCATAAAGACATATGTTTACGGATCGCCGCAGAGAAACGATTCACCTTTGCCTCTTCCGGCAGCAGCCATGGAGACTCCGCATAAATCCGGTCCATAACATTACGGTTAACTCTCTCTGCCTGCTGCTCTGTTACGGGTGCCGGAATACTGTGCAGGAGCATCTGGGCTTCCTCCCAGACTTCAAACTGCTCCGAACACTCTTCACAACCAGCGAGATGTGCTTGAAATGCAATTCGCTGTGGATGAGATTCCGGCAAGTCCCAGACCAGTGCAAACAGTTCCTGGGCTTCATTGCAATTCATCGGTTCTTCATCCCTTCATATGGCTCGTACATCGGCTCGAAGAAATAAGGTTCCAACTGTGTTTTTACGCTTGATCTTGCCCTAAACAGCAGCGATTTCACAGAACTGACGCTCTGTCCCAAAATACCCGCAATTTCCTGGTAGTCCAGCTGATCATACTCTCGAAGTATAATCGCAGAGCGCTGCTTCTCTGGCAGATTGTTAATCGCATCCCTAACCAGCATAACCCGCTCGCTGCGCAGCACAGCATGCTCTGGAGCATTCTCCATCGGAGCAACAGGAACTACACCGCTCTCTTCGAGCGGAACGTTTCCACTACGCTGTTTGCGAAGCTCACTCAATACCGTATTTCTGGCAATGGTATACAGCCAGGTGGAGAATGAAGCGTCCACCTCACGGAAAGAGTGTAAACTGCGGAACGCCTTGTAGAATGTCTCAGAACAGAGATCTTCCGCCAGCAGCTCCATATTGGAACTTTTCAACATATGATATACGAAAGCCAGTATTTTACGCTGATAACGACTCATCAGCTCGGAATATAACTCCACGTTACCTTCCTTGATCTCTCGAATCAACTGGGAATCCGTCATTTGAGTGCGACCCCTCCTCGCCCATCCATGTGCTTCTCCCCGTTCGACTCTATCCATGTATTACCGAACAGGCGTAAAAAAGTTGCGGTTTCAACCGCATAAAAAAAGCGTCAAGCGCCATTCACGGCCCTTCCGCCAAATTCCCCTATGTAATGGCAATTTCCCCAACGTTTCTACATAACAGTAACATTGTACAACGGTCTGCATCATCCTGGCAAATCCGTTGGATTCCGCTTTAGCCCGACTTGACATTCATATGCCGCTTAATTCGTCGTCATGACTTCGTTTCAAGGCTTCTTGGAAGCCTTGCATAATATAGACGTGTTAAGTTCTAAAAAGGTTACAAAAATGAAATATTTTTTTCAAAAAAATTTTATGATGCTGTTAACTGTATTGTTTATGCCGTCAGCTGCTTGCTTCATCTCCGGAATTCAGCTGTAGTAGAGATTCATTTCCCTAAATTTCCGCCAAATCTAACTTTATACAAATATTTTTGTTCAAAGTGTTGACAAAATGAAAACGTATACATATAATAAAAGTACAGTATGGTTTCTCTCCACTCCTATCCAATAACTGTATTGCTCCACGTGAGCAATGGCCGCTTATGTAAGCGGTCTTTTTTTTGTCCTTAAATGCTAAATCCTCTTTCAATTACAAAAAAGAGGGCTTTCGCCCTCCCTCTGCCGCCTAAACCCAAACCTGATATCCCAGAGAATCCAGCAATGCCTTCGCCTTTTCCATGTCCTCTTCTTGGCGAAAAGACAGCCGCATAATCCCCGGCACATCCACGCGGTTTTCAATAATTTCAAGGTTGCTCAAGTTGATATCATTTGCCCCGAGCTCTGTTGCAATTTTACCGATCATCCCCGGTGCATCCTGTACGTCTGTATACAGATCAAACAAAGGCGAGATCATGCCTTTGCGCCGCTCAGGCAGTACACTGCGGAATTCACGTGCCTGACGGAATGCATCTTCAATGCCTTCCCCGTTCTGCTGTTCCAGCATCGTTGTAAAAGCCGTCATCTGACTGTTCCAATCCTTAAGCAGGTCCAGCAGCACCTCCCGATTGCTTAACAGGATATCCCTCCAAACAATGGCGTCACTGGACGCAATCCGTGTAATATCCCTAAAACCGCCTGCAGCCAGCATTTTATACAATGGATTGGATTCATTGTACTCACGCACCTGATTGACCAAGGCAACAGCAATAACATGAGGCAGATGACTGATGGCCCCAACAATATCATCATGCAGCAGCGGCTCTACCCGAACAATCTGGGCCCGGGTATACGCTAACAGCTCGGACAAACGGCTGTACGCCTCCTCAGGCACATGCACGGAAGGAGTCAGCACATAATAGGCGTTCTCGAATAATACGGCTGAGGCCGCATCCACGCCTGCTCGTTCGGAACCCGCCATCGGGTGCCCCCCGATAAAGTACGCATCCTTCAATCGGACATGTTCTGCACAAGCGGCGATGGAAGCTTTGGTGCTGCCAACATCTGTAATGATGCAGCCCTTTTTCAGCGGTAGTCTGGATAGTTCTTCAAAATAAGCTTCCAATAGGCCAACAGGCACACACAAAAAAATGAAGTCGGCATCCTGCACCGCTTCCTCCAGAGAGAGCGTTGCAGCATCCACTACTCCGCTCGCTATGTACTTGTCTTTTAATTCCTCTAAATGTGCGTAACCCATCACGGTAATCCCCGGCTTGCCTTTGAAGCAAAGCGCTAGTGAACCACCGATGAGCCCGACACCAATCATTGCAATTTTTATTGTCATCGGTCCTCACTCTTTTCGTCGCCAGTATTAAGGGCGTGCTGCCGTGTTCTCCGCCAGTGTGTTCTCCAGCGCTGTTACAAAAGCACGATTCTGCTCCGCTGTTCCTACAGACACACGAATGTACGTTGGATAGACGTGAAAGCCCGAACGAACGATAATGCCCTGTTTTAACAAAGACTGAAACGCTGTAACGGATGGCATGTTCACATCGACCAAAATAAAATTCCCTTGTGATGGGAAGTAAGGTAGTCCAAGGCGAGAAAATTCATTTTGCAGCCAAGCCCGATCTGATGCATTGCGCTTCGCACATTCTTGGACAAAATTCTGATCCTGAAGTGCAGCCTTTGCTGCGACCTGTCCAAAGCGGGAGGTATTGAACGGTTCGCGTACACGGTTAATCAGATCGATGATCTCCGGACGTGCGACCCCGTAGCCTATACGGAGCGATGCCAAGCCATAGATTTTGGAGAAGGTCCGCAGGACAACCAGATTCGGATAACGATCAATCAGCGGAATACTTTGCGGATAAGCTTCATCGGTTACGAATTCATAATAAGCCTCATCCAGCACAACCATTACACTTGACGGTACCTGATCCATAAAGCCGATGAGCTCTTGTTCAGAAATAATCGTGCCGGTTGGATTATTTGGATTGCACACCCACACGGCTTTGGTTTTCTCGTTAATCCGGGCGAGCATTGCCGGCAGGTCATGAGTGCCATCCTTCAAAGGCACTTCAATCGTTACGGCGCCTTCGATATCCGCATTGCTTTTATATACGGAGAAGGTCTGGTCCGCCATAATCGTTTCATCTCCAGGGAGAAAAAACGCCCGCGTGATCAGCGCAATGATTTCATCCGATCCACATCCGAATATCAAATGATCTCGCTCCACCCCGAGGTGCTTGGCAAGCACCTCGGTCAGTTCAGCAGAGCTGCCGTCAGGATAGATGCTTACGTTAGCCATTTCTCTTGTAATGGCATCCAGTACAGCGGGAGAGCTGCCATACGGATTCTCATTGGAGGCCAGCTTAATGACTTGCTCCAGCCCCAGCTCACGTTTGACTTCTTCAATCGGTTTGCCCGGCTTATAGACAGGCAGATTGACAATCTGGGATTTCGGTTTCAACTTGACCGCCTCCTGTTATTCAAAAAATTAGAGTAACGTGTACATAAATCGTTCAACACATATCGTTATCCTTTTAATTGTGCCACAAAGCTGCGAATTTGCAACAGTCCTGCTTCACGAGTATCCGGTTTTTCAAGCAGCGGAATCGCCTCTTCCACCTGGCGCACAATAGCACTTCCAACCACGACACCGTCACAGATACGAGAGAAGTGAGCTACCTGCTCATGACTGGAGATTCCGAAGCCCACGGCAACAGGAAGGTCCGTTAAACTCTTCACTGTTTCAATAAAACTCTCTACCCCATTGAAGAAGGATGCACGTTCACCTGTAACGCCGAGGGAAGATACACAATAGATGAACCCACGTGCCCCGGTAACAATTCGCTCAATTCGGGCATTCGACGTAGGAGCTACAAGTGGAACCAGATGAACACCCGCCTGATCGGCACGGCGGCGCATATCTTCTGCCTCCTCAATCGGTAAGTCCGGAATAATCATTCCGCTGATATCGTGTTTAATTAACTCGTCAAAAAATACATCCAGCCCCGTTTGCAGCACTGGATTGTAATACGTGAACAGGACGAATGGCAGCTTCACGCCTGCTTCACGAGCTTTGGCTGCAGTTTCCATCACCGTACGAATCGTAATTTGGCTTTTCAATGCGCGCTCGGAAGCACGCTGAATGACAGGACCGTCTGCGAGTGGGTCGGAATACGGCACACCAAGTTCCAATATGTCTGCTCCAGCGTGTTCCAGCTCTTTGATAATATCAATGGTAGTGTTCACATCAGGATCACCAACGGTAAGAAACGGGATAAGTGCTGTACGATTTTGTTCTTTTAATTGCTGGAAGGTTTGATCCATCAGATTCATTACAAGTTACCTCCCGTATACTTCATAATGGATTCTACGTCTTTATCTCCGCGACCAGACAAACAGATAACAACGATATCATCAGCTGTCCGTTCAGGCGCCAGCTTTACAACCTGAGCAACCGCGTGGGCCGACTCCAGCGCAGGAATAATACCTTCTGTACGGCTTAACAGCTGCAGTGCATCCAGGGCTTCCTGATCCGTAATCGGAACATATTGTGCCCGTTCAATATCCTTTAAGTACGAGTGCTCCGGTCCAACACCCGGATAATCCAGACCCGCTGAGATGGAGTGTGCAGGCTGTACCTGTCCATACTCATCCTGCAGCAGATAACTCATCGAGCCTTGGAATACACCATGTGTACCTTTACTCATCGTCGCCGCGTGGTACTCGGTATCCACACCTTTACCTGCTGCTTCAACACCGACCAATTTCACATCCTGATCTCCGATAAAAGGATAGAACATGCCAATCGCGTTACTCCCGCCGCCCACAGCCGCTACGATAACGTCCGGAAGGCGTCCTTCAATCTCCTGAATCTGACGACGTGTCTCATCCCCGATTACACGTTGGAAATTTCGAACCATCATCGGATACGGGTGAGGCCCAACAACAGAACCTAATACATAGAAGGTATCTTCCACATTGCTGACCCAATAACGAAGCGCTTCGTTCCCTGCATCCTTTAGTGTGCGTGTGCCCGATGTCACCGGGATCACCTCTGCTCCGAGCAGTTTCATGCGGAATACGTTAAGCTGCTGGCGCTGCGTATCTTCCTCACCCATGAATACTTTACACTCCAGTCCGAGCAGTGCAGCGACAGTTGCTGTTGCAACGCCATGCTGGCCCGCGCCGGTTTCGGCAATAACTTTCTTTTTGCCCATACGTTTGGCAAGCAGTCCTTGTCCAATCGCATTGTTGATTTTATGTGCACCTGTATGATTCAAGTCTTCACGCTTAAGATAAATTTTTGGTCCGCCCAGATGACGGGACAACTGCTCCGCGTGATACAGCGGTGTCTCCCGCCCGGAGTATTCACTCAGCAGATAGTTCAGTTCTTTGTTAAACTCTTCATCTTCAGAGAAGCGGCTGTATGCTTCCTCAAGTTCAATTAGTGCGTTCATTAGTGTCTCGGGTACGAAACGGCCTCCGAAGAGACCGAAACGCCCATGCTCATCCGGCAATTGATGCGTCATGCCTGCTTCACCCTTTCTACAAATGCTTTGATTTTAGTTATATCTTTAAGACCTTCCGTCTCCACACCGCTTGATACGTCTACGCCATCAGGTCTGTACATTAAAATTAATTGCTGCACGTTGTCCGCATGAAGCCCACCTGCAGCAAACATGGCGATCCGATGTTCAGCAGCCCAATCCGCATATGCAGGTATACGCTCCCAGGCAAATGTTTTGCCGGAGCCCCCGCCATATAAAGGGTCAAAGGTATCAAGCAGTACTGCATCTATATACTCCACATAGGCATGTAACTTCTGCATCGCCGTGTGGTCCGCGTTCTGTCCTGTATCATCTTCGGAAAAAGAAATTGCCTTGAACACCTGCACATTCCAGTGCTCCTTCACTTGTTTGCAAAATGCAGCACTTTCCTGTCCATGCAGCTGGATCACATCCAGAGACACGGTCTGCATCACATGTTCCAGTTCTTGAAGCGTTGGATTCACAAAAACACCTGCAAGCCGCGGACGCTCAGTTACGGACCACTCATTCAAAACCGTTCTCAACACTGCTGCCTGTTCAGGAGTAATTTGGCGGCGGGACTTGGCAAACACAACGCCGATATAATCCACAGGCAAGTTTATCATCGATTTTAGCACTTCAACGTCCTGAAGTCCACATATTTTTACGGCCGTTGACAGCGAGTGTCCTTGTTCGGGAGAACTGCTGCCTCTAAGGTTATCTGTCGAGTTATCCATCATTTTGGTCCCATCAGATCGTAAACAGCGGCTTCAACATTCTCTTTGCGCATGAGATGCTCTCCAACCAGTATACCATGCACGCCAGCTTCGATCAGGGGTTTCGTTGATTCCGCACCGTCGATCCCGCTTTCGCTAATCAGCGTCACACCGGGTGGAATTAATTCCATCAACTCCAGCGTAGTGTTTAAACTGGTTTCGAATGTTTTCAGATTCCGGTTATTTATGCCGACAAGTGTTGCCTCAGGAATCTCTAACACCGTCTCCAGCTCTGCCCGGTCATGAACTTCAATCAAAGCGTCCAGTCCGAGACTTTTCGCAAACGTCAAATATTGACGAATCTGCTGGGGTGTGAGGATGCTTGCAATTAGCAAAATGGCATCTGCTCCAAGAAGTCTAGCTTCAGCAATCTGTTTCTCGTCAATAATAAAGTCCTTGCGTAACAGCGGAATGTTCACTGCTCGGTGGATTGCCTGCAGGTACTCGTTACTGCCTTGGAAATAGGAAACGTCCGTCAGCACAGAGATGCAATCAGCCCCCGCGCGTTCATAGGCAGAAGCAATGTCTACCGGATGAAAATCCGGACGGATCAAACCTTTGGATGGCGAGGCCTTCTTCACTTCGGCAATAAGTCCCAGCTTGCGGTTGCGTTTGCTTGAAAGCGCCTGTTCAAATCCGCGTGCAGCAGGCAGCTGCTCAATCTTCTGCATCGCCTCATCCATGTTAAAAGTCTGTGCAAGTGCCTGCACTTCTTTATGTTTTGTCGCAACAATTCGATCAAGATACATGATTGTACGCCTCCGTTGTATGAATTAACTGTCCCAGCTTACTGGCCGCTTTACCCGAATCCACTGCCTCTGCAGCGATTTTAACCCCGTCTGCAATACTGTCCGCAAGGCCAGATACATAAATACACGCTCCTGCGTTCAGCAGCACAACATCCCGGTAAGCACTGCGTTCACCCTGGAAGATCCGATGTATAATTTCGGCGTTCTGTGCCGCATCTCCTCCAAGCACCGCGTCAAGCGGGTGCATGGACAGCCCCATATCACGTGGATCGATGTCATAGGTGTGCACTTCCCCATTACGCAGTTCCGATACCTGCGTAGGCGCAGAGATACTAATTTCATCCAGTCCATCATGACTGGCAACAACCAGCGCTCTTTTCAAACCAAGGCGGTTAAGAACTTCAGCAATCATCGGCGTTCGGGATCGATCATACAGACCGAGCAGTTGTCGATCAGCTCCAGCAGGATTCGTTAAAGGCCCCAGCATGTTGAAAATGGTCCGCACACCCAGCTCTTTCCTCGGGGCCGCTGCATGGCGCATGGATGGATGGTACACCTGTGCAAAACAGAAGCAGATTCCGATCTCATCCAGACACTGTCTGGCCTGCTCTCCATTAAGGTGAATATTAACGCCAAGCGCTTCCAGCACATCCGCGCTGCCTGCTTTGCCAGAGGCAGAACGATTGCCATGTTTGGCTACGCGAACCGAAACTGCCGAAGCAATGATTGCCGATGCTGTAGAGATGTTGAATTTATGAATACCTGATCCGCCTGTGCCGCATGTGTCCAGCAGTCCTCTACCGTCTGTCAGAATGCGTCCACCCTGTCCCCGCATGGCCTGGGCAAAACCGGTGATTTCATCCACCGTTTCCCCCTTCATGCGAAGCGCCATCAGCAGCCCGCCAATTTGAGCCGGAGTGGCTTCACCTTTCATGATGGAATTCATCAGTTCACGAGCCTCATGCTGTTCCAGATGATGGCCTTCCAGAATTTTTGCGAGTCCCTGCTTCAATCCTACTTTTTGGGAAATGGCTGCTTCAGAAAACATCCGGCTGTCATCCATGATTGGGTTTAAGTTCATAACCAGTCTCTCCTCTCTCAGTTCGCTGCCGAAGTTGGTGTAACAAAATAATCCGCGTTAGCCAGATTTAATTTGCGATCTGCAGTTTTTGCAGGAAACATCGCTTCCGCCGTTCGAATCGCCTTTAACAATGCCTTCGCTTTGTTCACAGTCTCTTCATATTCCTTCTCAGGTACCGAATCCCATACAATGCCGGCTCCGGCCTGCACGTACGCTTTTCCTTTTTTGAAAATAATCGTGCGGATGGTAATGCACGCATCCATGTTTCCCGAGAATCCGAGATAACCGATCGCTCCGGCGTAGGCACCACGTGCTTCCTTTTCCAATTCTGCAATAATCTCCATCGCACGCAGCTTCGGAGCACCGGATACCGTTCCAGCGGGCAAACATGAGAGGAAAGCATCGAAGAAATCTTTATCCTCTCTCAGCTCGCCCGTAACGTTCGACACCATATGCATCACGTGGGAGTATCGTTCGATCTCCATAAACATGTCACATTTCACGCTGCCAAAAGTGGATACACGGCCCAAATCATTTCTTCCCAGATCCACCAGCATCAGATGTTCAGCGCGCTCCTTTTCATCCTGAAGCAAATCCGCTGCAAGTGCGCGGTCTTCTGCTTCCGTTGCTCCTCTAGGACGAGTGCCTGCGATCGGACGCGTTTCTACACGATTGCCGTCAACCTTAACCAGCGCTTCAGGCGAGGTTCCTACGATGATTTCATCGTCCATTTTCAGATAATACATATATGGCGACGGGTTCAGTGTACGCAGTACGCGGTACACATGAAGGGGTGAAACTTCCGTATCAATATGAAAACGCTGGGACAGCACAACCTGGAAAATATCTCCTGAGCGAATGTACTCTTTAGCCTGCTCCACATTGCCAATGAATTGTTCTTTCGTCAGGTTCGAACGAACATCTCCCAGATCCACATCCCCCGGAATCGAACGCGGGTTCAGGTTCTCGCCTGGTCCCTGCTGCTGCAAACGCTCAGCCGCTTGTTCCAGCTTCTCGGATGTGGCCGCATATGCCTGTCGAATCTCTTCGTCCGTCGCACCCTCCTTGACATGTACATTACCCACAAGCAGCATATGCTGCTTTACATGGTCAAACACGACGATCTGATCACAGAACATAAACCGAATGTCATCCATATTCAGATCATCCAGCGCATGAGCTGGAAGCTTCTCATAATACTGCAGCAGGTCATATCCGAAAAATCCGATCGCCCCACCCGTGAACGGAGGAAGTTCATCCAGCTTCGGGCTTCGGTATTTGCGAAGCAGTGCTTTAAGTTCTTCAATCGGTTTACCGGGCAGTTCACGAGTCTTCCCGGCTTCCTCCACGACAATGCGGCCTTTCTTCGCTGAAATCATCAAGAACGGATCGGTACCAATGAAGGAGTATCTCGCCCATTGAATGCCGCCCTCTACACTTTCGAGCAGGAATGCACGGTCATTATCCGCATAACGACGGAAGATACGAATCGGCGTCTCCATGTCAGCTAGAATTCGTTTGACAACCGGAATCAGATTATACTCACTTGACATTTTCAGTACTTGGTTAACATTTGGCGTTATCATCAGATCACGTCCTTTCAGATATAGGTTGAAGAAGGTTATGACGACAAAAAAACCTCTACCATCAGGTAGAGGTTTGGTTATAAGCTGTATTCAGGCATGCTGCTTCATAAATAACAAGTCCCTATACATATGCTGTCGGAAAATTACAGCTTCCTGTGCCATGATTACTCATGGTATCAGTTGTATTCAGAGAGATCATATACTTGGAAACATCTCGTTTGCAGCATCTTGTCACTTGGCAGTGATCCAATAAACTCCCAAGTTAAAAATGTGAAATGCTCCTTCTGTGATATGCGAATAAACGATGTCCTCTGACATGTCTACTCTCTCTTCCTGTAGTGTTCCTTAGCATGACGTACCGTGAAAGCGTTGACCGATTTCAGACGCATCGGCTACCTAACACTGGACTCTGCTATATACTAGACTATACTCAGCTGCTCTCAGCTCAATCTCAAGCTCTACTCAACTGTTTCTCACTATACATGATAATCATTGATTTGACAACCATCACAGTTCAAGAAACTTAACGTCCAGCCAGATCGGGACGTAATGCCTGTGCGCCGTTAAGGTACACATGATGGATTTCATCTTGCGCTTTGGTTGTATTCACATGCACCATGAAACGTATGCAGTTGGCCAAAGCTCCCTTTACAGGCACCTCCAGTGCACACATCAGGGGCACAAGCTCCCAGCCATCCAATTGGCGGATAACCTTCGCAGGAAATGCTGCATCCAGATCCCCAGTCATCGTAATCCACACGCTGCAGATATCCTCCGGGACAATCTTGTTCCGGTCAACAATCTCTTGAAGCAGCACCGCTGTTTCTTTCAAAATCTCTTCTTCATTGTTCTGCGTGACTGTGGTTGCCCCGCGGATTCCCCGTGTAACCATTTCTGTCATTCTCCCTTCCTGAGCAGCTCGATAACTTCGCGAACAGCCGACACCGGCACATCCTTCACGATTCTGGCAGCTCCAATCCGATCAGGAACAATAAAGACCATATGACCTTCACGGAATTTCTTGTCGTGCATCATCGCTTCTATTAAAGCATCCGTACTAAGATGTGCAGGCAGCGTTACCGGAAGTCGAAGCGAACGAAGCATACGCACCGTGTCGTCGTACAGTCCTGCCGGCGCTCCAAGCTTCTCACCGAGCAGTGCTGAACCCGCCATGCCGATTGAAATCGCTTCTCCATGCAGATACTCGCCGTATCCGGCAATAGCTTCAATGGCATGTCCAATGGTATGCCCCAGGTTCAGGAGTGCACGTTCTCCATTTTCACGCTCATCGTTAGAGACAATCTCGGCTTTGATACTGCACCCGCGTTCCAGACCGTGTCCGAGTTTATCGGGATCAAGAGCAAGCAGCGCCTCAGCATGTTCTTCACACCAACGGGCGAATGCTTCATCACGGATCAGCCCATGCTTCAGCATTTCGGATAGACCAGCTGACACATCTCTCGGCGGCAGGGACTGCAGCGTATCCACATCATAGAGCACAAGCTCTGGCTGATGAAAAGCACCAATCATATTTTTCGCCAGCGGATGGTTGACCGCCACTTTACCACCAACGCTGCTGTCATGAGCAAGAATAGTTGTCGGTATCTGTACAAACTTGATGCCCCGCATATAGGTAGCAGCTACGAATCCAGCCAGATCGCCGACAACTCCTCCCCCGAGAGCGAGGATTGCCGAGCTTCGGTCCAATTTGCCTTCAATGGCTGCTGTCATCATGTCCTGATATACGGCAAGGGATTTAGAAGTCTCACCTGAAGGCACCACTGCAGATACGACAGAATATCCAGCCGCACGCAGTGTCTGCTCCAGTCCTGGCAGGTATTTCGGAGCCACATGATCATCTGTAATGATCAGAAGCGGGCTTTTTTTGGTCAAACCCGCCTGTTCAAAATACTGCGGAGCCTGAGCAAGCAGACCGCTGCCGATCAAGATGGGATAAGAACGTTCCCCGAGCTGCACTGTCAACTGCCGCATATTAGTAGTTCTCCAGCTGCGCCTGGTAGCTTGCATAGTTCGCCCGGATCTCCTCCATGGAATCCCCGCCGAACTTCTCCAGGAAAGCCTTGGCTATTTCCCATGCAACGACATGTTCCATCACCACGCTGGCTGCCGGAACTGCACATGCATCAGAACGTTCAACCTGTGCTGTAAAGGCTTCCTTTGTATCAATATCTACGCTTTGCAGCGGTTTGTACAGCGTTGGAATAGGCTTCATTACACCGCGTACAACAACCGGCATACCGTTCGTCATACCACCCTCGAATCCGCCCAGACGGTTCGATGCACGGTGATAACCGAGCTCTTCGTTATACAGAATCTCATCGTGAACCTGTGAGCCGCGAATCGTTCCTGCTTCAAACCCAATGCCGATCTCCACGCCTTTGAATGCATTGATGGACATTACACCTTGAGCAATGCGCGCATCCAGCTTACGATCGTACTGAACGTGGCTTCCCAGACCGACAGGAACCCCTTCAACGATGCATTCCACGATTCCACCGATAGAGTCACCTTCCTGCTTGATCTGATCGATGTACGCTTCCATCTTTTTCTCCGTTTCAGCATCGGTCACACGAACCGATGAAGCTTCGGTTACCGCAATCAGTTCGTCAATTGGAAGCTCCTGATACGGGGCTTCAATCTCTCCGATCCGGATAACACGCCCAGCCACCTTAATGCCAAACTCAGCCAAGAATTGACGAGCAATCGCACCGCAAGCTACACGTACCGTTGTCTCACGAGCACTGGACCGTTCCAGAACGTTGCGCAGGTCTTTGAGATTGTATTTCAAACCGCCGTTCAGGTCGGCATGTCCAGGACGCGGACGATGCATCCGGCGTTTCTCCTCGTCACTGCCTTCAATCGGCTCAATATTCATAATATTCTGCCAATGCTTCCAGTCATTATTTTGAACAACCAGTGCTACTGGAGCACCTGTCGTATACCCGTGACGAATTCCGCCAACAAAATTGGCTTGATCCTTCTCAATCTGCATCCGGCGACCACGGCCATATCCTTTCTGGCGGCGATGAAGCTGGAAATTCAATTCTTCAAAATCAATATTCAGATTACTTGGCAGTCCTTCGATAATTGCGGTCAATTGGGGTCCGTGCGTTTCCCCTGCAGTTAAATAACGTAAACTCATAATACGTTCCCCCTTTAAACTGTTAAACTTCACATTGCTAAAATCCCATAATTTCTTTGCTTATTATAGTATAGCTGATCCGCTTTGACAAGAAATCCGCTTTTTCTTATGCAAACAACCGCCTGAGCACATCTTCATGCGCCTCAGGCGGTTGACCTTATACTGATTTATTTTTTCCGATAGAAAAATGTCTCTGCTGTCTCCAGCCCGTATTGTCCAGGGGAGAAAATCTGCTCTGTGCTGCCTACAAACAGCATCCCACCAGGACGCAGGCTGGCGGCGAATTTGTGATACAACAGATTCTTCGCATCCTCGGTAAAATAAATCATAACATTGCGGCAGACGATCAAATCATACCCGTCATCAAAACGGTCTACCAGCAAGTTCTGTTTCTTAAAGCTTATTGCACTTTTTAATTTGTCATCGATACGATACATCAGGCCATCCTGCTTAAAGTATCGGCTTGCCGTTTCCGGTGGTACATCCTTCAGAGATCGTTCCATATAACGGCCTTCCTTGGCTTTGGCGAGCGCGCCTTCATCCAGGTCGCTTGCCGTAATGGAACTTTCTTTCAGAATGCCCATTGTATCCAGAATCATCGCAATGGTGTATGGCTCCTCGCCTGTCGAACAGGCAGCACTCCACACTTTCGCACGGCGCTTGGAACCCACCAATTCAGGCAGAATCTGATCGCGCAGCACTTCCCAGCGATTCGGATTACGCCAAAATTCAGATACGTTAATCGTCATGCGGTCAAGAAACTCGTAAAATAAAGCCTTGTCCTTCTGCATAGCATCGAAAAAAATGGAAAACGTATTAAACCCGTTTTTGTTACGAAGCGTGGTCAGCCTTCTTTTCATCTGGCCTTCCTTGTACTGAGCAAGATCAATGCCTGTGCTCTCTTTAATTTTACGAATGAATCCGGCATAGTCCGGGTCTAGTTGTTCTTGCTCCAGCATCGTATATCACCCTTTGGCTAATAATTACAACCAGGCTGCGATGCTCTTCTCGTAACTTACCAGTTCGTCAGGACTAAAGAAATTGGCTGCTTCACGAGCCGCGCTTTCCGGCGAATCCGCCCCGTGAATGAGATTATGCGGCGTATGGCTGGCGAAGTCTCCGCGAATGGTTCCCGGAGCTGCTTCCTTCACATTTGTTTTGCCAATGACCATACGTGCAAGCGTTACAATATCGTCACCTTCCCACACCATAGCAAATACCGGTCCAGATGTGATAAAACGAACGAGTTCATCAAAGAAAGGCTTGCCCTCATGTTCGGCATAATGGCGTTTGGCCTGTTCTTGTGACATCTGCACCAATTTCCCTGCCACCAGCTTAAATCCTTTGTCCTCCAGACGGCTGATAATACGGCCGATCAAACCACGCTGCACACCATCCGGTTTCACCATCAAAAATGTACGATCCATTACCAGTTCACTCCTCACTCACGGTTCAAAGTTAGTCACTATGTAAACGCAATCCCTTTGATTGTAACATACAAGTCCAAATCCTCCCAATGAGGATTTTCACATCCGTATCTCACATCAGAGAGATAGAGCCATGAGCTTAGTCGGACAGCAAATTTTACTGTTCAGCTAAGTTGTGAACGTCAAACCGCGCCTCTAATGGGTACGTTTAACGACAAAATGGGCAATGTCTCGCAGATTTTTGGTTGTCTTGATGTTTGGCAGCTGATCGAGAGCATCGAGCGCTTTCTTCATATATCGGTCAGCCAGGGCTTCCGCTTTAGCAATTCCTTGACTTTGGCGAATCATTCCAATCGCATCCGATGCACTCGCCCGTCCCTCTTCATGATGCACACGGGAAATTTCCTTGAGCAGCGGCTCACGCAGATGTTCTTCTCTAAGCGCGTACAGCACAGGAAGTGTAATGTTGCCCTGTTTCATATCACTGCCGGGAGGCTTGCCCAGCTGTTTCTCGGTACCTACCAAATCGAGCACATCATCCTGAATCTGAAAAGCCATTCCAACGTTATATCCATACGTGTAGAGCAGAGATGAGATATGCTCAGGCGCACGTGTCGCCAGCGCTCCCAACTGACAGCTTACCGCAATCAGAAGTGCTGTTTTACGCCTGATGCGCAGCAGATAATTACGCACACTCTGTCCTGTATTAAAAAAGTCGCGAATCTGCTCCATCTCTCCGATGGACATTTGCACCATCGCTTTGGCAAGAATACGGTGAATCGCCGGTTCAGACAACCCGGAAGTCATCTCCAAGGCTTTGCCGTAAATGTAGTCTCCTGTATACATCGCGATCCGATTGTCCCATTTTGACTTGACGGTAGGTTTGCCCCGGCGAGTCTCGGCATTATCAATAACATCATCATGAACGAGCGATGCAGAATGAATAAGTTCCAGAGGTACGGCTACAAGTTTAAGCCGCTCAATATCGTATGTACCAAATTTTCCGCCTAAAAGCACAAAAACAGGCCGCAGTCGTTTCCCCCCAGCCTTGAGCAGATGAAGTGAAGTTTCACTCAGCAGTTTTTGTTCGCCTTGAACACTGCGATACAGTTCTTTTTCAATGTAATCCATGTCCTTTTTTAACAACCCGAAAATGTCCAATAGTTTCATTCGTTCACCCGTGTCAGCGTATTGTCAGTCCAAAATTCCATGCTTACCTTCCCCTCCAGCAAGCCCGAGCCTGCAGGCAAAAACGCTCGCCCCCGGCCTGCCGTTCCTGCTTGTGTTCTTCTCCAGCGTCTATCATATTATCCTTCCGAATGCCAGCGCCGACATTCGAGATTTAAACGCTGCGACCAGTTCTGAATCAAAAAGTACAGAAGCTGCCGGAGCATGGGTCAAGACCGTGGACACCCTTACCCTGCCATCAGTTCTCACCGACACCCCGGTAAGCAGGGAATAACGCTTGGCGTTATCCCCGTTGATCCGGTTCTCCCCATCTTGTAAACAATTGGTGTGGGATGCGCAAACTATCCAGCACTTTACCCACCAAAAACAAAATTAAATCTTCCATACTCTCAGGTTTATAATAAAAAGCAGGCATGGCCGGAATCATTCGCACACCCAGTCGCGAGAGCTTCAGCATGTTTTCCAGATGAATCGCATGCAGTGGCGTCTCACGCGGCACGAGAATTAACGTCCTTCCCTCTTTCATCATGACATCCGCCGCACGTGACATCAGATTGTCTGAAGATCCGTTAGCAATGGAAGAAAGCGTGCCCATGGAGCACGGCATGATAATCATGCCTTCAGCCAAGTAAGATCCGCTTGCAATTGAAGCACCTATATCACTAACGGGATGATAAATTAAAGAGCCAGCGCGGTGACCAAATTTCTCTTGAAGTATGCTCTCCCGATTTGTCACATCCCAGTCCATTTCCTCTTTAAGCACACGCCAGCCTGCATTAGAGATAACCAAATGAACGCTGTATTCCAGATCAAGCAGCGTTTCAATCAATCGGATGCCGTATATGCTGCCGCTCGCTCCGGTAATTCCGACAACAAGTCGTTTATTTTCCGGCTGCTGCATCTTTATTTCACCGCCAGATCAATAAGTGTAAACGTAAATACGACCAGACTCAGAACGCTGTTCATCGTAAAGAATGCCGTCTGTACACGGCTCATATCGTTAGGAGATACAATATAGTGTTCGTAAAGCAAAATGCCGTACGTAATGAGCATCCCGGCACCGTACCACCAGCTCAGATCCGTCATTAACAACAATGCAAGAAAACCAACAGCGGTGATGATGTGGAAAAACTTGGCGATCTGCAATGACTTCACAAGCCCGAAACGGGATGGAATGGAGTGCAGACCCTCCCCCTGATCAAACTCCAGATCCTGACAAGCATAAATAATATCAAAACCTGCTGTCCAGAATACAATCGTAACGTACAGCACGATCGCTGTCCAATCCATCGTTCCGGTTACGGCTACCCATCCTCCAAGTGGAGCAAGACCGATCGTCATCCCCAGCACGACGTGACAGAGCCATGTGAAACGTTTGGTGTAGGAATAAAGCACCAGCATGAAGACCGCAATCGGCAGCAGCTGCATCGATAATACATTAAGATTGGATGATGCCCAGAATAGTAAAATAAACGAAACGATGATGAAAATAATAACCTCGCCATTCTTCAACAAACCTGCCGGAATAGCTCTCATGGCAGTACGCGGATTTTTAGCATCAATTGCTTGGTCGATAATCCGGTTCAGACCAAAAGCTGCACTTCGTGCCCCAACCATGGCAAGCAGCACCCACATAATCTGCATCCAGCTCGGGAAGGTATTGTTCACCACCATGGACCCCAAAATAGCGCCCATAAATGCAAAAGGTAACGCGAAAAGCGTATGTTCAATCTTGATCATTTCTAAAAAGATGCGAATTTTCCTAAACATTCTGATTCTCCTTGGTTCCAATATGCAGTGCCGCGATGCCTCCGGTTAGAGGATAGGCCTGCACCTGCTGCAATCCGGTTTCAACAAAAATGTCCGCCAGTTCCTTTCTCCCCGGGAAAAGTGCCAGAGAGTCCGGCAGCCACTTGTACTGCTCATAACGTTTGGCAAACAATTTGGCCATATTCGGCAGCATATGCTCAAAATAAAAATAATAAATCCCTTTAAACGGCTGCCAGGTCGGTTTCGATAATTCCAGGCAGACCACCATACCGCCGGGTTTCACAACACGTTTCATTTCAGATAATACCTGTCTGAGGTCCGGTACATTGCGTAATCCGAATCCAATCGTGACATAATCAAACGAATTGTCTTCGAAAGGCAGTGACATCGCGTTGCCTTGAACAAGAGTGATCTGCTTTGAACGATTCACCGCATCAATTTTGTTCTGACCTACTTCCAGCATATTGCTGCTGAAATCCAGTCCGTGCATGTGCCCCGTTTCACTTGCTTCGGCCATAGCGAGTGTCCAGTCACATGTGCCGCAGCACAAATCCAGTCCCGTATCACCCTTGGACATATTCATCTTTTTCATCGTGAATTTGCGCCATGCCTTATGCCTGCGGAAACTCAGAATATCATTCATGACGTCATACTTGCCGGCTATACTCTGAAAAACCGAATGGACAAATTCTTCTTTCGGTTTGGTCTCTCCGCTACCCATTCGTCTGTCTCCCCCTCAATCTTCCCTTACTACCGCATGTGAAGGCTGCACATAGGTCAGGTAAGGCTCAAGAATTGCATCCATCTCCTGCACGTCTTGATGACCTCCCTCATGCAGCATAAGCTGAATGCGGTGTATACTCTCGCGCAGCTTGTCCAGCAGCACTTCGTTCACACTGTACTTAAGCACCACAGCATTCCACGCACGCAATTCAATCTTCATTTGACGCAGGTGACTGCGTTCCTCATCATTGCCGTACTCATAAATATGCCAGAACGCATAGCTGTGAAGGAGCTGCTGCTCGTCACGCATTCGATTCAACTCTGCTGCAATCGTTTCGCAAGTGCTGAATTCGGTCAACAAACTGTTCCACAGCGGCTTATCCCTATCAGGGATCATGTCTGTAAATGAAAGAAACAGCTGCATTCTCAGCTGTACCGTTTCACGCAAATATTCATCAGCCGAAACGAGAAGCTTTTTCATCCGTTCATACAGCGTCATCTTGCGTGCGTTCACTTCTGAAACAGCACCGCTGAGCTTGCCGATCATCTCAATTTTGCCTGCGTGAGCGAGCAATTGGTAGAAGCGGCTGCTCAGATAATCTCCAGCGAGAACATTCAACTGGCGTGAGCGCATCTCTTGTTCTCCCCGATCACCGGATATCGTATCGATTCGATCATGCGTATCCATAGCCAACTGAACGAGCGAGGTCGCTAAAGCGTACAGCTCCTGATGCCCCTTTTCGTCTGTACGGCCCACAAATACCTGTAACAGACGCGCCCGGCTATCCGGAAATGACGGGATTTCCGTATGTTGTCGAATCATGTCGTAATCCGTATATTTCTTTGCTAGTTGGGGTACGCGATATGAATTCATTCTCATCCTCCGAGGCTTTGCTTTGTTAAACCATTTCCTGCACTACAATCTTATATATTATAGCATATGTTTCCCGGACACGCACTGAATCCTGCTATTTGATTACCCCTAACTTGTCATTTCGAACTGCTTCTTCCACAGTTCCGTCTGCATCAGATGAAACCAGTCCTTTAATTCCTCTGAAAAAGCAGTGCTTTTCCAGGTGCGGAGCATGTCGACAGCATACATGGGCCACTCACCTCGCCGAATATCTGCTGCAAGAAGCAGATGACGCTTATGCATCCATTCATCTTCAGCCATGACTCGAAGCAGCACCTGCTCCACATTGTCTACACTCCGAAAACTGAGATCAACGACAGCAGCCATATTTTCATATATTTCAGTGTAGCTGGTATTCGTTCCTTTTACTTTGAGGTCCAGCGTCAAGATGGACTGTTTCCATTCTACTCTGGCGATCGGCGTTGACATATGAAGAGAACTCAGCACATCAACCAGATTATCGTTTGTCAACTGAATTGGCTGATGGGAAGCCGTGACCGGCTCTGCACGATCTCCGCCCCATGTACGTGTATGCAAGCTCTGAAAAACCACAAGCAGGACCACTGCCGCAATCGTTGTCAGCATCGATGCAGTCACAATCATTCCGGGTTTCATATGCGCCTCCCTGCCTTTACCTGTTAGTGTAGTCTGTCCGGTAAAGGCTCATACCTCATTGTACAATGAAAAAAAGCAGGCTATGCCTGCAATTTTTATTTACTCCGTTCCCAGGCTTGACTATACCTAGTCAAGCTCTTTCATTTACCGTTTACCTGCATTAATACTTGATTCACCGATCTTGGACTAGTCCGATTCAATCTCTCCATGCTTCGTGATCAGTGTTGCTTTCCCACGAATTTTAATGGCAGAGGTGTGTGTTGTAAACTGGGCAATCATCACCTCGCCTTTATCGAGCTTTTCGGTATGGTGAAAGCGAGTGTCCTGTCCTCGGGTTAAACCGATCACCTGAACACCATTTTCTTCTGCTTTAATTACGATATAGTCACTGCCCGTTGATTGATCCATCGCGCACGTCCCCTTTTCTAGATTGCTTAGCATTAATGATGATCAAGATTGTCCTATTTGTCAACCAGCGTCCAGCAGGCAGCAGACCGCAAGAAAAGAGGATTCACAGGTCATACTAGAACAGGACAGACCAAGGAAAGGAGCACCTGCATGAAATACCTCCCCGCTGCACTCACAGACGAGCATATTTACCAGTTGCAGAAGATTGAACAGCATCTGTCTGACGTTACAGGCAAAGAACTAATCTTGATTGCCTACAGTGAACAGTCGGAACGATCGGGAAGAAATGGAGAGCCTGAATCTGAGCATTAAAGCGAAGCATTACCTGTTTGTATGCAAAAGAAAAGGCCGTGAACAAGTCACGGTCTTTTTGTTGACATATGGAATATGTAGAAATCTTATTTAATTCCGTCTTTGAGCGCTTTACCTGGTTTGAACGCAGGAATTTTGCTCGCAGGAATTTCGATTTCTTCACCTGTTTGCGGGTTGCGTCCTTTACGTGCAGAGCGCTCGCGAACTTCGAAGTTCCCAAAACCAACCAATTGCACTTTGTCTCCGTTTTGAAGAGCCTCAGAGATTGCTTCGAATACGGCATCAACCGCTTTCGTTACATCCTTTTTGGACAATTCAGTAGCTTCGGATACGTGAGTAATCAAGTCTGATTTGTTCATTTGTTTTCACCTCCTGAATCAATGTCCTGAATGTTATACTGTGTTTCCGTTTTATAAGGAAATATACGTTCATACACAAAAAAACGTTGAACATTTTGAGCGATGAACATCCATCTCCATCCGCGGTTAACAGTCATTTCCGGCAAATACCGCCAGAAACCACGGGTGTTTCTGACGCCGAACAAATTTTATACTAATACAGACAGCACACAATTTCAAGTGCGGTTGCGGTTTAAAACATAAAATGTGACCGCCAAAGCCAGCACAAGCACTCCACCTTTGACTATATCATGTGTAAAATACTGGACATTCATCATGGTCAAACCATTGACCAGTACACCGATCAGCACAGAACCAATAAAGGTACCGATGACATTCGGTTTTCCCGCACCAAAGACGGAGAAACCCACAAATACTGCGGCTACTGACTCCATTAACAACGGAGATCCAGCATCGATCTGTCCAGATCCAACTTTGGAAGCATAGATGATTCCTCCGATCGCTGCGAACACTCCCGCTGCCACATAAGCAAGCGTACGTACCTTTTTCACCTTGATTCCGGAAAGCCGGGCAGCTTCTTCATTTCCCCCTGTAATATACATCTGCCGTCCATATTTCGTGTATGTCAAAAAGATATGAACACCAATGACAGCAGCAAGCAGCAGAATTACCGAGATCGGCATGCCAAGCCACTTCCCCTGTCCCAGCTGCAAAAAAGTCGGGTCCATCTCACCAGCAGCCTTGCTCCCGTCCGGAAACTGCATATGGTTGTATATCGTATAGCCCTGAGCATAGGTTTTATGAATGCCTCCGATGATGTACATCGTTGCAAGCGTAGCCAGCAGATCAGGGATACGTAGTTTAACGATGAGAAGGGCATTCAGCAAACCAATGACAGCCCCGATAATTAACGGCACAATGATCACGACGGCCAAAGGCTGCTGATACCAGATCATAAGCGATGCCGTAACCACGGTTGTCAGGGAGACGGTTGCACCTACTGAAAGATCAAACCCATCCACTATGAGAGATAACGTAACACCGATCGCTACGAATGTTACAATCGAGATTGAACCTAAAATATCAGTCAAATTGCTGTACGTGAAAAAATAGGGCAGTCTTATACCGAAAAAAGCTATAACACCTATGATGACAATAATGGCTCCGTAGCGGAACGCAAAATCCAGTGATTTATCCTTCATGCTTCCACCTCTCGTCCACCGCTTGCATAGTAAAGCAGCTGTTCTTGGTTCGTCTCGCCTCGCTTGAATTCTTTTGCAATAACTCCTTCACACATGACCGCAATCCGGTCTCCGATCCCCATCCCTTCATCCAGCTCACAAGTGAAATAGATGACCGCTTTACCTGCCAGTGCCAGCTCATTGATGATGCGGAAAATGTCACTTTTCGCCCCGATATCTACACCTTTCGTAGGCTCGTCAAAAATAAATACATCCGCTCCAGTGTCCAGCCATTTGCCAATCGCAACTTTCTGCTGGTTTCCGCCGCTCAAATATTTCACTTCCTGCTTCACAGACGAGGTTTTGATGCCCAGCTGCTTTACGAGTGAATCTGCATGCTGCCGCTCACGCTTACGGTTAACAAATCCAAATCTACTAAGACGCGAGAGCAGGGGCAAACTCAAATTACGTTCGACATTTTCATGAATTAAAATCCCTTGTTTACGCCGCTCCTCTGGCACAGAAACGATACCCAAAACCGCTGCATCGGCAGGCTGGTTTAGACGGATATGACGGCCGTGCAGCCGAATTTCGCCTGCCTCCATAGGGTCAGCACCAATCAGAAGGCGGGAACATTCCGTTTTCCCAGCACCTACCAGTCCTACCACTGCAAGCACCTCACCGCGGTGAACTTCAAGATCAATACCCTTTACCTTAACTCCTCGTCGAAGGCCTCGTGCCTCCAGCAGCAGGTCACCCACGGAGGCTTCAATCTTCGGAAACTCTTCTTCAAACGGTTTGCCCAGCATCTGTGTAACCAGATCATTCAGTGAAAGTCCACTTGTTTCACCTGTAAACACATGACGGCCGTCTCTCATGACCGTAACCCTGTCACAGTGACTTGTCACTTCTGCAAGACGATGGGTAATGAAAATACAGGCAGCTCCGCGCTCCTTAAGAAGATGTACGATTCGAAAGAACGCGTCTGTCTCCTCCTGGCTCAAAGGTGCCGTCGGCTCATCAAATATAATCACTTTGGCATCCTGAATCAGGATACGTGCAAGCAGAATCATCTGCTTCTCTGCCAGTGTCAGATCGGCGACTTTACGGTGAACTGAAATGCTGTCCGCCCCCAGCTGTGCTAAGGCTTCCTTCGCACGCTGCTGCAGCGCTTTTGGACTTTTCCACCACCCGCCGTCAGATGATGCTAACTGATCAAGCATAATATTCTCGGCAGCTGTAAGCTGCGGTACAAGTGCAGCATCCACCTCCTGATATACACAATGGATACCGCTTTCCTTTGCTTCTCTGGGAGAACTAAGGTTGAGCTTGTAACCATTGAGTTGAACGGTACCTTTATCCAGCTGATATGCGCCTGATAAGATTTTCATCAATGTACTTTTACCAGCTCCGTTAGCCCCAAGGAGCGCATGGATCTCTCCACCTTTTACTGAAAAATGTACGTCCTTCAGAGCGGCTATGCCTGAGAACTGTTTATGAATATGCTCCATATCCAGTGTAATCGGGTCCTTCATAGGGTTGCCTCCAATCAGCTGTACTGCCTGCTTTCTTATAAAAAAGCACGCCTTGCGGCGTGCCTGCAGCGCTGCTTACTTTGCCGTAATTCCGTATGCGCTCATCCAGTCTTTAATCCCCTGTGTACTGCCTCCCCACCCCTGGACATACTCGGACAGCTCTGACGTAGAGATTTGTTTGTCTGGCAGCGCCTCACGCTGCACATATACAGGCTCAAGGACAACCGCGTCTTCGGTTTGATCTCCGTTCAGTTTCTGGTATGCATATCGTACTTGAACACGACCAATATCTGTTGGATCAACAGCCGCGGAAGCTGTCCAAGGATTGTTCGGGTCCTGAATCATTTGCAGATCTTCGTCACTCATATCGATACCATATACCTTGATCTCATCACGCCCGGCTTGCTGAATCGCACGCGCTGCACCTTTGGCAAACTCGTCCCATGCAGCCCAGACCGCAGTAATTTCACCTTTCGGATATTGTTTAAGAATCGCCTCCATTTTCGCCTGCGTGTCCAGCGCTGGATTCTGAGCAGAACCGAATGAAGCAATTTCCTTAATATCCGGATTGGCTTTCAGGAATGCACCATATGCAATCTGACGACGCTCCATCGGGGCAAATCCCGCGACCCACACTTTCACAATATTTCCTTTGCCATTAATATTTTTTTTCATTTGTTCAAGCGTCAGCTCGGCCATTTTCTGGTCGTCTTGCGACAGCACTGTAGCTCCGGGCACACTGATGGCTGCATCAAATACAACCACTGGAATCTTCTGCTCAACCGCTTTTTTCACTCCAGGCTCCAGAAGCGAGTCACCGTGGTCGGTCAGAATCACATCAAATTTCTGGTTAATGGCACTGTCGAGCAGAGAGACCATTTTCGCTTTATCATTATCCGCAACAAAGGTAGTAAGTTCACCGCCGAATTTGGCAATCTCCTCTTTTACCCCCTGTACATACTGCTGGGAAAAGGTTCCTGTATTGAATTCCATAATCAGTGCAACCCGTTTACCACTCAAAGGCCCTGTGACCGCCTCCGTCTTCGGAGTTTCACCTGCAGATCCTGAAGCAGCTGATGGAGCGGGTTCTTTTTTAATTCCGCAGGCTGACAGTGCCAGTGTAAGTATCAGTAATACGCTCATCCACACCCATTTTGAACTTGTTTTCTTCATCTCATTCTCCCCCTGCTTCCCTCGCTGTGAGTTCAATCACAATAGTTGAATATTAATATAACGGCTAATCCCAAGTATGTAAATAGGTTTTAGTGATTTAAAGCTGAAACACACTACATTTCTTAAAAACATTTCATCTCTCCATCCATTTCATCCATATTCAAGCAATAACGGCAAAGAAAAAGACCATGAGATCATGTCTCACGGTCTTTTGAAAGATTAAAGTATGATGGCGATTAAACCGCCTGATCCTTCGTTGATAATTCGTCCCAGCGTCTCCTGCAGTTTATACCTGGCATTGTCCGGCATCATGGCAATTTTACCTTGAATACCTTCACGCACAATGGAGTGTAACGAGCGGCCAAACATATCTGAATCCCATACCTTGATTGGATCGTTCTCGAAGTCCTGCATCAGATATCTGACCAGTTCCTCGCTCTGCTTCTCCGTACCGATAATCGGCGCAAATTCCGACTCCACATCGACACGAATCATGTGGATGGACGGTGCGGTCGCTTTCAGGCGGACACCGAATTTCGTGCCTTGACGAATCAGTTCCGGTTCATCGAGTGCCATCTCGGCAAGGGATGGTGCAGCTATGCCGTATCCCGTCGTTTTGACCATCTCCAGCGCCTCGGCAAAGCGGTCATACTCTCTCTTCGCATGTGAGAACTCCTGCATAAGCTGCAGCAGATGATCCTTGCCCCTGATTTCGATGCCGACAACTTCCACGAGAATCTGGTCATACAGCTCATCCGGTGCATAGAGATCAATCTCCGCTACACCCTGGCCCATATTCATGCCGCTCAGACCCGCGCGATCTATGAATTCATATTCCATGAATTGTGACACGACACGATCCACGTCGCGCAGTCTGCGAATATCTTTTACCGTGTCCCGCACCGAATTTTCATAGTTGCTGCGAAGCCAGTGCGTATCATTCAGCACCATAACCCAGCTCGGCAGGTTCACATTCACTTCATGTACAGGGAACTCATACAATACCTCACGAAGTACACCTGTGACATCATCTTCGGTCATCGTGGCCGCACTGAGAGTCATTACCGGGATGTCGTATTTGGCTGCGAGTTCACTCCGAAGCTGCAGTGCTTCTTCACTGCGAGGGCGTGTAGAGTTGATTACGAGGACAAACGGTTTGCCCACTTCTTTCAACTCTGCAATTACTCGCTCTTCGGACTCTACATAGGAACTGCGGGCGATCTCGGCGATTGTGCCGTCTGTTGTAACGACAACGCCAAGCGTGGAATGCTCCTGTATCACTTTGCGTGTACCAATCTCGGCCGCTTCCTGAAAAGGAATCGGCTCTTCGAACCAAGGTGTGGAGATCATACGCGGACCATTTTCATCCTCGTATCCCTTGGCACCTTCCACCGCGTAACCTACACAATCGACCAAACGAACATTAACATCCAGCCCTTCAGCCACTTTGATCTGGACTGCGTTGTTCGGTACGAATTTGGGCTCGGTTGTCATGATCGTTTTACCTGCTGCACTCTGTGGAAGTTCATCCACTGCACGGGCACGATCTGCTTCGCTGGTGATGTTCGGAAGTACGATCGTTTCCATGAATCGTTTAATAAATGTTGATTTCCCCGTCCGGACTGCGCCGACAACCCCGAGATAGATATCCCCTCCGGTCCGCTCAGCTATGTCCTTAAAAATGTCCACTTTCTCCAATGAAATCCCCTCCTTAAATTACTCCGAAGGAAAAATGCTAAAGAGCATCCGCTTCGTTTTTTCAATCAGAAGACTGAAATCCCTGCAACGGTAGAGCCGCCTTTGTGAGTGCCCGGAAGTCGTCCGCCGCCGAACGTTGCATTCTGATGAAACCGGCGAGAGCGGCGTTAACTCGTACATGCAATTGGACTAGTATCATCTTATGTATCCGTATGCGGCAATATGACGTGTTTTTTTGTTTTTTTATCTCATGATGGTGACATTAGGTGCATCCCCCGATCCCGGACTGCGCGTCTTTATTTCATTCTACTTTATGTGCACGATCCTCTGTTTATGACACACACTCTCTACTTTCCTTATCCTCTTCATTCTCTTACTCCTTTTTCTTCTTCAACATAAAAAGGACATCCCGCGGATCACGGAATGTCTCATCTGCATAATTTAGTTCTGAACAGCTTGGGCAGTGGGTGTATTATTCTCCAACCTATAAGGCACCGATTTGACAGGCACAAAATACGACTGTGCAGCCAAATGGCTGCGTAAATCTCCGCGATCTTGTTCATCTTGTACAGTCTGTGCATCCGATGAGCCATCGGTTTTTTCCAGTGCCTGCATAATATCAAAAGCATAATCTACATAAACGGTTCCCTGTGCATCCATCATAAAAGGCAGCTCCTGGCCTGAATAGACACTGTTCAGGGTAATCGGTGGAGAACCGGCCTGCGCAGCCAAATTCATATCCACTGCATATAGTCCAGGGTACAGCTCTTCGCCTGCAGGAAGCTTCTGATTATGTGCGGACTTGTATTGATTAACCATGCGCTGCACGTCATTTACCTTCTGTACAGTCGGGAGATCCATTACTTTCACGGTTGGCTTAATTTCTTCATTTTGCACGAGGAAGTAAGCGCTCCCACCACTTTCAAAAGCGGTTCCCGGTATTTCATCGAGATACCCCCGCTGCTTCAATTTAGGAAGATCAATTCTGAACTTTTCATACTTCGGCGTATCTGCGTCTGCATTCAGAATAGGCAGAATACCTTCATCCTTTTGGAATGCTTCCATCGCACTCTGTATTCGGTTCACACTTTCGCGATAGGCCGTTTTGGGATTGGTACCGCCCTGATCGGGGTACAGACAGCCGCTTGTTGTAATGCTCAACAGCAGCATTATAATCACGCACTGCACCCGGTGCATCAAACGTGTTCGGAGTTTTAATTCAACCTTTTTTCTAATCTTGTTAATCATTCGCGTCCTCCTTGAAATGAACAAACATGAATTAGAGGCCCCGGTCAGCTCCCGGACATTATGAAAACCAGTCGTCTTCATCCTGCTGCTGACGCTCAAGCTGTTTCCGAATGGCCGCTTTAAGCGGATCTTCCGGAATATGTACCTTTAACTCTCCACGCACTTTAGCCTGACACGATAGTCTTGTTCCCGCTTCAATCAGATGTCCCAGCTTTCTCTTTTCAGGTTCTGAAGGAGGGAGCAGTGCATGCATCTCGTCCTGCCCCACGTTCACTTTGCACATCAGACATGCTGCCTTACCATCACATCGGGTAGGTATTCGAATCCCGGCCCGCCGTGCAGCTTGCAGAATGGTCGTTCCTGACTGCACTTTGACAGATTTGTTCATGGGTAAAAATGTAACTACTTCCTGCATCATCGATCCTCCCTGATTTCCTCAGACCACGTAAAACCCACCAGCTCTTCAACTTCTGATCTGAAGCGGGAAGTCCATATGTTATGCTGGCTCATTGCAGCCATTACAGGCTGGTGAAGTTCCGGCTCTTGACGTATTCGAAGCGATATGGGTACATATCGATCTTCGCGTCCACGCAGTAGGTTAAATAACAATTCATGCCCAAGCGGCATCAACCGCAGTCGATATGAATCCACTTGAGCTTCATATGCATAGGGAGCAAGCACCTGTTCAATCTGTGTACGATACCAGCTTTGCCGCGCCCATACTTCAAAACCGCCAACCAGTTCCAGTGAACATTCACCTACCTGGTAATGACTGAGCAGAGAAGCATAAGGTCCTGTTTTGTCTACCGCAGGCTCGTCCAGCTTCCTTCCGGGAGCACAGCGATGCAGCGCTTTGGCTGCTGCAATATCTGCATACACATCGATATCCCGCGGCGCTTGCTGCAATTCCACACCTTGAAGCAGAAGGCCGCAGCTTCCTCCCAACAGCCAGGTGTACGGTTGATTGCTCCACGCTCTGGCCGTTTCCAGCAGTGCCGCTTCTAATTCAGGATAACGCGCCGTCCAGCCCTCCGTCTCATGCGATCCCATAGGCATACACTCCTCCCATCCGTCTTTTCATTGTGTCCGTTCTTATGATGCGCTTATGCGGATGTTCTCTCTCGGTTGGAAATCTAAGTCAGAGAAGCAATTCCACCGAAAAAGCCGATGAGCATAATTAAAAATGCAATAATGGAAAGAATGCCCCGTACCAACCCCTTTGTCTTGGCACGGGCAAATGTAATTAAAAATACAGATAATCCCATAATGAGGATGGCCACCAATGACAGCCACATCTTGTCCATCGCGCTCATAAACCAACAGTCTCCCTTTCGGTCCGATATTCATCACTGACTTTGTGACAATTGCAATCATTATAACATGAAATCGGGCGCATTTTTCCAGTAAAACGACAAAAAAGCAAGCCAGCATCTGCTGGCTTGCTCTTTGTTTAAGCTCGATCCTCGTGTAAACAGGTGGGATCTCTATTATTTTTTCATCATCATCTTCATTAACGACTCCATATTGCTTGGATTCAGTCCGCTTTTCTTGACTGCACTCACAATATCCTGAACCGTATCCTCAGATACCGGTATTTTTGCCATAGCGGATACTTGTTTGATCAACTGGCGAAGCTGAGCCTCATTCTGCATCGTTGTTGGTTTCACGGTGCTGGCCAGTTTCTTGACTGCACCTTCAGTGATCGTTTTGCCCGTTTTTTTGTTAATTGCTTTCAGCGCATCTTTCGAAATGTTGCTGCCCATTCGTCTCCCCTCCTCCGGCAATGCTCATGTGTATCATATGAGTCTGCTGCGGAAAAGGTGAATAAGCTTCATCATTTTAAGACAGGCCATCGGAACAATCCGTTCAGGAGTGCCACTGCTCCCATGTTTCGAGCTTCATCACTTCCATCTCGGTTTTGGGGTCGCGCCCCATTAAAGCTTCAACCGCGGCTCGCGGCTCTCTGTTCAGGAATAATACATGATACAGTTGATCTGCGATCGGCATTTGAACACCGGTTTTCTGAGAAATAAAATAGGCAGCCTGTGTGGTGCGAATCCCTTCAACAACCATGCCCATGGATTGAAGCACATCGTCCAGCTTCTGTCCCTGTCCCAGCATGGAACCTGCTCTCCAGTTCCGGCTGTGCTGACTTGTCGCTGTTACAACCAGATCACCGATCCCCGCCAGTCCGGAAAATGTTAACGGATTGGCCCCCATTTCTACACCGATACGTGTAATCTCGGCAAGTCCACGAGTTAACAGAGCTGCTTTGGCGTTGTCTCCAAATTGAAGACCATCTGACATCCCCGCCCCTAGCGCAATGATATTTTTGAAAGCTCCGGCCAACTCAACTCCAAGCATATCCCGATTGGTATACACACGAAAATAGGCATTCATAAACAATCCCTGAACGGCCTCGGCGGTAGATTTATCCAGTGAGGCCACAACTACAGTTGTTGGACAGCGCTTCACTACTTCTTCGGCATGACTTGGACCCGACAGCACCACGATCCGTCCTTCTTCGCATTCAAGCTCTTCAGCGATCACCGTAGACATCCGTTTCAGACTTTCCGTCTCGAAACCTTTGGTAGCATGAATAATCAGCATATCGGGTGTATAAAAAGGTTTGAACTGGTGCGTGACCGCACGCATCGCAGACGAAGGCGCGACAATTAAAACAGCGGCTGCACCTGCAACTGCCGCTTCCATATCACTCGTTGCCCGAATACGGGAAGACAGCTCTGCACCAGGAAGGTAACGTGCATTGGTATGCTGTGTATTAATCTCAGCGGCCTGTTCTTCACTACGTGTCCACATTACTACATCCAGTTCGTTTGCGGCGAGAACACTGGCGAGTGCTGTTCCCCAGCTGCCTGCAACCAGTACAGCAACTTTTTTAGACAACGCGTTTCCCCCCTCCAGGGTTCTTCGATCCCAATTTATTTTCCTGTCCTTTGGCGAGCTTCACAATGTTCGTGCGATGTCTCCAGAATGCAAACAGACAAATAATCAGACTGCCCCAGAAAATACTCATCGAATATCCAGGCAGGGTCAGAATGAAAACAGGAGTCAAAGCGACAAAAATTAAAGAACCAAGCGAAACATAACGTGTCAGAACGATGGACAGTATCGCCAAAACTCCGGCACACAGCGCAGGTAGGAAAGCCAGGCTTGCCATTACACCAATCGCGGTCGCAATACCTTTTCCTCCCCGGAAATGGAAATAGAGCGGCCAGTTATGACCTGCTATGGCAGCGATACCACTGAATGCAGCAATCCACGGAGACCCGTCACTTAACCATATGCCAATCCATACTGCAGCAACACCTTTGATTACATCAAGCAGCAGAACGGCAGCAGCCGGCCCTTTACCCAGTATACGCAGGGTATTCGTTGCTCCTGCATTTCCGCTCCCATGCTGACGTATATCAATCCCCCGTATTGCTTTTGCAAGAAGAACACTAAAGCTGATCGAACCAAGCAGATAGCTCAGTACGATCGCTGCGATTGATAAAATCACAAACTTCTCCCCTAACCTTCGTCGGACTTCCTCCGAGTAAATATGCGAATTGGTGTGCCTTCAAAATCAAACGCCGCACGGATTTTATTCTCCAGGTAGCGCTCATACGAGAAGTGCATCAATTCAGGGTCGTTTACAAAAATGACCATGGTTGGCGGTTTGACCGCTACCTGAGTCACATAGTTAATTCTCATTCTCCGCCCTTTATCGGTTGGCGGCGGATTAATGGCTACCGCATCGGATACTACATCGTTAAGCAGATGTGTCTGCACCCGCAGCGAGTGCTGTTCTGCTACGCGCTGTACCACAGGCAGCAATTTTTGTAAGCGTTGTTTTGTGAGCGCGGACAAGAATACAACCGGAGCATACGTCATGAAGAGGAAGTGGTCTCGAATTTTCGTCTCAAATTCCTTCATCGTTTTATCCGTTTTATCCACGATATCCCATTTATTCACTACAAACAATGAAGCTTTACCTGCTTCAAACGCATAACCTGCAATGTGCTTGTCCTGCTCAATGATGCCTTCTTCGCCGTTAATGACAATCAGGACTACATCGGCACGCTCAATTGCACGCATTGCACGCATCACGCTGTATTTTTCTGTTGTTTCATATACTTTACCGCGCTTTCGCATACCGGCTGTGTCAATCAGCACATAGCGCTGCCCGTCTTTTTCGAAAGGAGTGTCAATTGCATCACGGGTTGTTCCAGCTACGTCACTGACAATAACACGTTCCTCGCCCAGAATTGCGTTTACAAGTGAAGATTTACCTACATTAGGGCGTCCGATCAGAGCTACACGAATCACATCTTCATCGTATGTCTCTTCCTCAAGTTCAGGTAATTTCTCCACAATGGCATCGAGCAGATCGCCAATCCCTGTACCATGACTGCCAGATACCCCGATTGGATCACCAAAACCGAAGCCGTAAAACTCATAAATCAGCTCACTGCGTCCAATGTTATCCACTTTATTGACAGCCACAACGATTGGTTTGCCTGAGCGGTACAGCATCTCTGCGACTTCTTCGTCAGACTGTGTAATACCTGCTTTGGCGTCACACATAAATACAATAACATCTGCCTCTTCAATCGCAAGTTCTGCCTGCATGCGGATGGATTTCATAATGACGTCCTCGCCGTCAATTTCGATACCACCTGTATCAATAATACTGAATGCTTTACCGTTCCATTCACCGATTCCGTAGATCCGGTCGCGGGTTATGCCCGGTTTGTCTTCCACAATGGCCAGTCTGTCGCCAATAATCCGATTGAAAATGGTGGATTTACCCACGTTCGGTCGGCCGACAATTGCCACAACTGGTCTTGCCATACATTCCACTCCTCCTGTCCATACTTACGTTAATCATCATAGCAAAAAAGCTATGTCTTGGCTAACGTTTCATAACGGAATTCTCGCAATAACAACAATCGGCGAACCCGCGGGGGCTCGCCGATCTTGCTTTTATTGTTCAGCAAAATATGCAGTATATAACCTAGAACCATGCATGTATAACTTATTTGAATTTGCTGAGTTTATCGCCAAACAGTTCGCCGAGCGTAGTGCTCATACCTTGATTGTTCAAGGACACGTTAGGATTGTTGATCTCTTCACGTGGAGCATTGTTTCTTGCTGGACGCTCTGATTTTTGTGGTTGAGCAGGAGCTTCTTCCGTTTCTTTGATGCTCAAGCTTACACGCTGCTCAGACGGGTTCATGTCCAAGATTTTAACTTGAACTTCTTGTCCTTCTTTCAACACTTCATGAGGAGTGCCGATGTGTTTGTGGGAGATTTGTGAGATGTGCACAAGTCCCTCTACACCAGGAGCGATTTCAACGAATGCACCGAAATCAACCAGACGTTTTACAACACCTGTTACGATATCGCTAGTGTTGAATTTGTCACCAGCTGTTTCCCAAGGGCCTGGTTGAACTGCTTTCATGCTCAGGCTGATTTTGCCTTTGTCAGGATCAACTTTCAGCACTTTAACATTGACTTTGTCGCCTTCGGACAATACATCGGATGGTTTGTCAACGTGCGTCCAAGCCAGCTCGGATACGTGGACCAAACCGTCAACTCCGCCCACATCAACGAATGCGCCAAATTGAGTCAAACGCTGTACTGTACCTTCGATGACTTGACCTTCTTGCAAACCAGCCATAACTTGTGCTTTGTTCGCTTCGAATTCCTGCTCCAGTACATCTTTTTGAGAAAGGATCACTTTGTTGTTCTCACGGTCGATCTCTTTCACTTTAACACGCAGTGTGCGTCCTTTGTAGTCGCTGAAGTCTTCAACGAAATGGCGCTCAACCATGGAAGCCGGGATAAATCCACGCACGCCCACGTCTGCTACCAGACCGCCTTTAACAACATCACCTACAACAACTTCGAACACGTCTTGGTCTTCAAAATGCTTTTGCAATTGCTCCCAAGCGTTCTCGCTGTCAATAGCACGTTTGGACAGAACGAGTTTTTCTTTCTCGTCATCGATGCTGAGTACTTTAGCTTCAACTTCTTGTCCTACTTCTACCGCATCAGAAGCGCTGTCTACGTGGAGCGAAGACAGTTCACGAATTGGAATAACACCGTCATATTTATATCCAATGCTTACATAAGCCTGGTTATCTTCCAATTTGACGATGGTTCCTTTTACAGTATCTCCTTTTTTCAAGGAAACGAATTGATCCAACTCATCTTGGGTTGCTTCTTGATTTTTCATTTCTTCCGACATGTCAAATACCCTCCTCAATTCAAAAACCCCATTATATTCAAACCTGCCTTGGCAGAGTTCAAAACACTTTCATGCGAATGCACTTGATATAGCTTTCCTCAAAAATATGGAAACATGCACTCTTGGCAGACTGCCTTATTTGCTGGGCACGCCTGTTTTCGTCATTTCATTAATTTTGGACATAATTTTCTCGGTCGCTCTCTCCAGAGCATCTCCAGAGGTGTCATCCTTGAACTCGTCCAAATTGACCGGTGCGCCGTATACTACTTTCATCTTACGAAACAACTTGTAGTTGCCGATAATAGCAGTAGGAATTACAGTGGCACCGCTGCGGAGAGCAAAACTTGCCGCTCCTTTTTTACCAATTCCTCCATCATTGTGACGGCTTCCGGTTGGGAAAATACCAAGCACTTCACCACCACGCAAAATATTGAGTGAGGTTTTGATGGATTCTTTGCTGACGCCTCCACGTTTCACGGGGAAGGCACCAACTGCTTTGATGATTGGCCCTAATACCGGAACATTAAACAATTCGCTTTTAGCCATAAATCTCACTTGACGGCGAATTTTAATGCCAACGGTTGGCGGATCAAAGTTGCTGATATGATTGGAGCATAGAAGTACGCCGCCGTCTTTCGGGATATTTTCCCGTCCAACTGCCTCCAGGCGAAAAAGAATGGTATACATGATCCGCAGTACTGTCTTACAAAAGGTGTAAATCATAGACCGCTCTCTCCTCTGACCATTGTGCAATAAGATACGATTTTGTCAACCACTTCATGGATGTTCATCTTTGTTGTATCCAGGACGATCGCGTCCTCTGCACAGCGCAGCGGGGAAACTTCCCGATTCTCATCCAGTTTATCACGGGTGGCAATATCTCGCTCCAGTTGTTCCAACGTCAGACCTTCGGATGGTTCCAGTTCTTTGAAGCGGCGAAGAGCACGCTCCTGTACACTGGCAGTCATGAAAATTTTCACTTCTGCATCGGGCAGTACTGTTGTTCCGATATCGCGCCCATCCATTACGACGCCCTTGCGCAAAGCCATTTGCCGCTGAATATCCACTAATTGCGTACGCAGCCCCTCGATTTGCGCATATCGAGACACGATCCCCGTCACTTCACGGGAGCGGATTTCAGAAGTTACATCCTCCCCATTACAGAACACTTTCTGTCCACCCCGATCCGGTTGTAAATCAATAACCAAATCCTGAGCTTCCAGAAGTACCTGACTCATATCATCCGGAGAAATATCTTTCCGAATCATATGTAAGGATACTGCACGGTACATTGCGCCGGTATCAACGTAAATGTATCCGAGTTCCTCTGCAACCAATCGGGCCACCGTGCTTTTTCCGGCACCAGCAGGTCCGTCAATTGCAACGTTCATCTTCCCGTTATCTGATGTGTTCTGGCTTGCCAACGGGGCATTCCTCCTCAAACGATAAACCTCAATAAAAAAACAGGCATTGCCTGTCATCGTGAAAATTATACCACACTCTACACATGGATGCAAAAACAGACAAATCAGCCAGTGGGGTCTTTGTTTGTGCCCTGCATACGAATCGGGGTACCTTCAAGCCGATCAATCGTTGTCATCATTTTCTTCAGATCAGGAACAAGCAGTAATAGCTGACAGAGGATAACAAGAATCAAGAGAACTGCGATAATAAGCATTACTCTCCGCTCTATTCGTTTTGAGACTACATGATAAATACGTTCATACCTGCGTGAATTCAGACGTTTACTCATGGCCGCGATCTCCGTTTTTGCCTTACGTTGCCCAACACCGGATTAATTTATGCGAGTTCATTTCTTTATTTCATACGGTAATCCAGCTGCCGCTCAAAACAGAATTTAATCACTTTTTGGCGCTCTGAATCCGTAATCTGCGAAAATTTCAGCATTCCCAGCTCACGCCCTGATTCCAGCTTTTTGATGCGCACCACCTCGGCCTCAAATTGCACATGATCGATTGCGCCATTGCGATAAGGGACGAGCAGCCAGCATTTTAGCTTTTGTCCTTCCTGAATTTTCAATTCGGGCTCAATGTAAATGGACATTCCACCGCCACCAATGTCTTCAGTCAGAACCACTGCACGTGTGAGATCTTCACACTGGAGTGCCAGTTCGAGGCTGGCATGAACACGAAGGAAACTGCGGCGCTGAATTTTGGAAATCTCATCAGGAAGCGGTTTTCGAATGCGTACCAGGCGAATGACATCTTCCTCAAAACCGGTCACATAGGTGTTAAAATAATGACGGACTCCACTCTCGTTTATATAGGAGATGGACAGTTCTTCGCCAAAAAAAAGTCTTTTCAGGCGGCTGTTTCCCTGCTGCATCGGAACCTCAATCAGGAAACTGTTATCATCTGTATCTGCGATACGCGATTTGTATTCTTTGTGTTCCTCTTTTTCGTCAGCCGATGCGATCTGGATATATAATACTTCATTTACTTTAGGAAACAATCGGTTCACCGCCACTTATGTATTTATCTTCGTATTGCAAGGACTATTATACCATGACCTTTCTCACTTGGAACAAGAAAAAACAGACCATGACTATGGTCTGTTCTCACAAGATGACTTATGCAAATGCGCGCGCTGCTGCCTATTTCTAGGATGCAGCGTTGACAGGTTTGATCTCTTCGACAGCTTCTTCCGTTCCAGTATTGGCATTAATGTAAATCCGGTAACGCGAACCATTAATTCGTCCCCCGAATTCGTAACAAAGCACTTCTTTACTGTATTCGTTCTCGATCAACGATTTACGCACATAATTTTCTTTGAAGTCGGAATTGAGTCTTTTGCGCGCCTGCTCAGCTGTAAGCTTAGCTTTCGGGATTTGACGTTTGTCATTATGCTCATAGACGAAGTCACTTGCCTGAAAACCGATAACTTCTCCTGTATCCAAACCAACACGCACAGACATTTTCTCGGGATATATTAATGTATCCCCTTGTTTACGCACATACGTAAGGTTAGCCAGATTGCCAAATTCATCGTAGTTGACGGCTTTCATATCCTTGTAACCCTTATTTTCAAGAAAATGATCTGCCTGGTTCATCGCCTCTTGACGGGACACCTTTTTAGCTCCTACCGGCCGGGTATCACTGTAAGAGATAAGCATTCCACCGTTGCGGGTGAAATCCATCATCAGTTTTCCGTTTCTGGCATGGTGAGCAGTTGCTGTGAACGATTCCCAATCTGTTCCTTTACCATTCTCCTGAACTTGAATCTTGCTGCTCTCCATATTTGAGAATTTAGCTGCCTTTTCCTGAATCTGCTCTTTGGACACAGGTAGTCCGCCGAGCTTTTTCACGGAACGTTTGGCAAACATGTTAGACACTGAAGGACCCCAATCAAGTTCAGGGTACTCCTGCACCTTTTTGTTGACTGTACGGAAGCCGTCCACAATGGAATTATCATTCGTCTGATCCTGAGTCGCCATGACGGTTTCAGCATCCATCCAGCGCAGACGATCCGACAGCACTTTTTGCTGCACTTCCTTCAGATTTTTCGTAATTTCCGAAGAATTTTGATACAGTGTTTTCAGGTTGCCCATTTCTTTCTCACTAAGCGGTTCGTTCGTCAAGTCACGCATTGAAGCATGGTACGCAAATTTTGAAATGCGTGAAAGGAACTCCTCCGTCTCATTGAAGGGAAGCATGCCGAGCGGAAGCTGATTGATTTCATTCTGCGCTTCGCTTGTAAGCCTCCACACATTCATCAACCCTTTGCGGTGCATGCCTTGTGAGCTTGTATGGACAGCGAGTGTGCTGCCTATCTCTGAATGCAATTTGTCCATATGAAATGAGAGGTCGTGAAAAGCACGCTGATATTGATTCTCTGCTTTGATCAGGATCGCATTTTTCTCCTGATTCTCCTGATAACCCCAAACAAGCGCACCGATCAGGAGAACTGCAAATATCGGAAACATGACTGAACTTAATCGTTTATACACGGTAGATTCTCCTTTCTTCTAAACCACTGCCTTTATTGTGGATCGAAGAAAGACCTCTTATGCATGCGATTTCCATTCAGGACGATTTTTGCCTTCAATTTAGAAGTCTTTTCACGATATGACAGTAATGCTGTTTTTCGTTTAATACAGCTGAAAACTCGTGGCCATCCCATCTTCCTCAATATCAAATTGATCTTTGTTATCGCAAAGACACTGTTTAAAACCCGTTTCAATCCTCCCCCGTTCTTTTCTGCCTCTTAACGTAAATCGTTCACCGCACTGTTTGCATCTAATTTTGATCTTAATTCTCGTCATGTTCTATCCCCGTTTCATTTCGTCGTTTCCCGGGCATCAAACACATAAAAAAGACACACCGGGTCAATGCGTTCTTAGACGCTTTATGTCCACCAGTGTGTCCGTATTTTTATAATTTAATCTCTTCCTCACGTTTCACAAAACGAAAAGGAGAACGGTTATTAGCCCGTGTAATCTTGCCAATTGCTCCATACCACAGACCCGCCATAAGAGGCGCAATGAACCATAACCAGTGATTCACCATCATATTCATAATGACATCGTATAAGGCATGCCAGAAAAATGGCAGCATTAGAGATAAGCAGAGATACCATCGTTTCTTCTTCGTATCGTCAATAAATTTAGCCTTACCCATGTAATATCCCATAATAACCGCGAACATCGCATGTCCGGATACGGGAAGAAGAGCCCGAAGGAACATTCCTGAAACCGAGGCATTGCCTGCGAAAGCATACAGCACATTCTCCACAGTAGCGAAACCCAATGAAACGGCAACCGAATATAATATCCCGTCATAAGGCTCGTCAAATTCGGTGTGATTATAAATGATGTGATAAATCACAAAAAATTTGACAAACTCCTCAACCCCGCCCGAGATCAGGATGGATTCGATCAGGGGGTTATCACCAAGCCACATCATCATACCTCGCTGAATAATCATGACGGGCAGAACGATTAAAATACCCATCACAAACACTCTCAGAATCATGTGAAGCGGCTCATAATCATACCGGTCTTTCAGATAAAAGTATGTTAACAAGGCGAGACCCGGAGCAACTGCTGCAGCTAGAAGCGAAAACAATAGCACCGAAATTCCCTCCTCTGACTATTGACGCGTTTAGAACCGGATTTTAATCCTGACGTTTGAAGTGGGTGCAGATGACCTCAATCGCTTGTTCAGGAATAACCAACTTGCCGTACTCTTCCATAACAGCCGGAGTAACAGAGGAACCTTCTCCAAACTCAGCCAGCAAAGCGATCAGGGCAGCGTGTTTGGTCGTGTCCACATCATCCGGTTCAAAATGCAAGAACCATTTATTTTTATAAGAATACAGTTTGCCCGCATCCGTAACGTGTTGATGTAACATATGGGCAGCTTCAATCAGCACTTCAAAATCCTTAAAAGCGTATACGATGGAATCACTTTGCTCCAATGTAACTTCCATTTCGTATACCTCTTCAGGAAGATCATCTTCATGACCTGAACCATATTGTTGCGGATCATATTTTCCACGAGTAACAATGACAACCATCCCTTGAGCGGGAAGTGCGAATACTTCAACAGCCAGCGGACCTGTAGCATCAAAACCAAGTTCAGAGTAAGCCTGGTCCATCATTTCAGTGAACAGTTCATGTACCTTCGGTAGTTCCTGCCACATATCTTCTTTTTGTATTCCGCGCTCGCTCAGATCGTCAAAGGTCAGGAAAATCCGTATCTTATCGTGACTTAGTCGTTCTATTTTCATACAGGATCTCCCCTTTATAAGCAAGTCTTATAACAGATTATGAAGCACAAAACAATATGTGCTGAAAATAAATCTATGTAGTTATGTTATCATTTTATACCTGTAAATGCACGAAGTAAAATCAACAAAAAAAGAATCAATCCACATCAAATCAAGACTGTGGATGATTCTTAATGGATGCTGAGGGTTATAAACCCGGTACAGTTGTATTTGTCTGACTTAAAATCTGCTCCACCTCATGTTTAACATCCGGGTTGGTACGAATAAAGTCTTTCAGCATGTTCATGTTTTCTTCTTTTTCTTTTGGTGTGACTGGTCTGCTAATTTTCGCTGCAGCTTTGTGCGTTTCCCCATGTTGGTCCGGTTTACTGCTGAAACCATCCATGCCCGGGAAAGTCATCTCCATCATTTTGTGCTTGGCCTGGTTGACGACGTTTCGTGATGAACTTGATGACATCATAGGAAGCCTGCCTTTAGCTAACCAAGAACTGGCGGCTGCACCAACAACAATACCCCAGAAAAAGGATGACGCCTTCATTACACCAACCTCCTTTAAGTGTTGAATTCAAGAGTAGTGTTTGCTGCAGAAGTCGATCTCATTCCGAATAAATACAGGAAAGTGAGTTGAAGAAATGTTAAGAAATGTCGTCTCCATGATTCTGATCGCGAGCATGCTGCTTACTGCCTGCGGTGATCAAAACCAGTCTGTATCCGATGCGGAGCAAACCTCAGAAAAAACGACTGCAGCCAGCAAGGATGAAACAAACAAAATAACCTCAGGCAAAGCCGCTGAGTCCAAAGATGTCACGACAGATACAGCAGATGATTCTTTAGATGAAACCCTTAACGAAACAGAAGAAACTAAGGCTTCCGCAACCTCTGGACATGAAACTACAAGGGAAGAAGTCGTAGATAAAACGTATCATATGAATTCGAATTATGTTATTAAACCCAATAATGAATCCAGTTCCGCCAAAGTTGTATTATTAACATTTGACGATGGACCAAAAGAAGAAAAAATGATTACTTCACTTATCGATACACTGGATAAACATGATGCCAAAGCTATTTTTTTTGTTAACGGATACCGCGTCAAGCATCAACCTGAACTGCTGCAGCTCATTCATGAACGTGGACAGATTATCGGTAACCACGCCTGGGATCACGAGGATTTGAAAAAGATGCCGCAAGCTGAGGCGATTAAACAGGTCACTGACGTTCAGCAGCTTGTGAAAGATATCATTGGTGAGCAGCCTCAGTTTTTCAGGCCCCCATTTGGCTCTGGTAATGATGCTCTCAAAGGTGCAGTCCAGCAGCAAGGCATGTTATATATGACGTGGTCTAACGGATCACTTGACTGGGATAAGAGCACCAAAAACAAGCCTGATAAAGTTATTCAGAACGTCCTGGATCAGCTTCACCCCGGAAGTAATATTTTAATGCATGAATTGCCATGGACGGTTGAAGGTCTTGATGAGTTGTTAACTCAGCTTGAACAGAAAGGATATTCGTTTGTTGATCCGCGTGCAATCGAGCATCAGACCCGATAAACAACGGCAGCAGCAGTGCTCCCGCTGGAAGAATACAACGGACAGCAAAAAGCCCGAAACTACTGATCCGGGCTGCTCGCAGCAGGTACACGTAATGTTATGAGATGAATCTCAGCGGGACAATTTAACCTGAGGGGGAGGTGATTCGTGCCAAACCCTCTGCTCACAAGCAGTTTCCCGCCCTGAGAATCATCTTTGCTTCGTTTCAACGAAAACCACCCGCTCGGTACAGCTCGATAAGCCCTGCTCAGGAATATCGGTCCGAGCCATGGCAAAACGATTTGCCCTCCATGTGTATGACCGCTTAATATCAAGTCCGCATGAAGGTCTAACCGCAGCGCTTGCAGGGGATCGTGAACCAAAAGAATGGTCGAATCACCTTCCGTCTTTTGAAGGAGCATTTTTCCCTTTTTGGAGCGATAGTCCAATCCAATTAACCGGATGTGCTGTGTCCCTTTTTGTAAATAAACGGCCTTGTCTTGTAACAACTGCACACTCGCGTCATTCAGAAGCTTGGACAATTGAGCTGCAGCCGCCTTTTTGTCGTGATTGCCATAGACTGCATAGGCCGGGGCCAGACTCGATAAAATCTTCATATTTTGTCTGACAATGGACCAGGAAATTCCCTCTTCGGCCATATCTCCCCCGATTAGTACCCAATCAACCCTACCCTTTAACTCTTCTATATCTTTTGTTTTCAGCAAGCGTTTATGTGTATCGGACAAATACAAAATGACGGCTCCATCGAATGCTGACGGAAGATGCGTTAGTTCTACTTCATCTACTCTCAGTACATGTGATCGAGCCTCAAGCCACATATGCACTAACAGAAGCACAGCTGCAGCTGACAAAACCACTGCTGCAACGACCACCATTACCACGGTAATGGGAGGAAGGTATTTAGTGGGGGTGCACCTTTAATGCCCCACCACACTAGACCAACGGTCAACATAATAAAAATAAATATAAGTGAGTTAACGAACCTTTTGCTTAATCTCAAACGTCTCGAGGGATGCAGCTCGGTACGAGTTGGCAATGTACGTGCCTCTGAAATCGTCTCTCCCTGCTGATTTCCCGTTTTTTTGGAACGGCTTGGTGCTCGCTGCGGTAAAACGGGACTTTCCAGAGCTGATGCATAGGATTGACGCTGAGACCGCGGTAACGTGATCGAAGTAATTGTTGGCACTCCACCGGTCTCGACAGCAGCCGCCGTTTCAGCCACGAGTGTGGTCTGAGAAGTTGTGCGGCGCTCAGTTTTCTCTTTTTTATCCGAGTGACGCTGACGTTGACTGCCATATGTTTTCATTCTACTTAGCGGCTGATTCATGATCCCCTCCGAAAACGTATCGCCAAACCGGATACCAAATCAATAACAAAATGACATAGAATTGGTGCCCATAACGTGCCAGACTGTATATAAATCCAGCCAAGCCCGTAACTCGATAGAAACACCCACCCTGTTGGAATCCAGTGGCGAAGATAACGAATGTGTATAACTGCAAATAAAATACTTGTCCAGTATGGACCAATGGCATGTTGGATCGCACCTCGGAACAACAATTCCTCGCATACAGCCACGATGGCCGCTATACATACAATATGCCAGATTGGACGTCCTTGAAACAGCAGCTCATTAATCCCGCCGTCATCCATGCTCTCTTGAGGTATAACATAGGACAGTACCAAATCCATGACAAGCATAATACCAGCAAGACCAAGACCCCACCATAAAAATTGAAGATGCTCAGGCCAAGCCAGAACCTCAAATAAATTTCTTTTTTGCAGCAGAATCCATATGACCCCGATAATTAAAGTCAGCCCCTGAGTGAAATAAAGATTAATCAGCAGCAGGCGCTCGGTTAACTGCTGTGGTTCGGCCTTCCTAATTTTAAATTTCGGAAACTTCTTGTTTTTCATTGCATGCGTCTGTCCCTTGAGTTATTTGATATCGTTATCCATACATAGACTAATCCGATAGTATACTAAATCATAGCCAAAAAACCAATTCGGTTCAAGACCTGTCCGAAGTCCCGGATCATTACCCAAAAACGTTACTTCATTAATGCGGTGAAATTCATCTCGCGAAACAACACGTTTCTGATGTTTTTGTCGGGTTTAAAATTTGTTGTGGAGGTAAAACGGACTTCTAAGAGGCGCGAAAAACACAGTCTGCCGCGAACAGAATTAAAACATCTTAGCCTATTGACATGCTCATGTAAGCCATGATACATTATGAAAAAATTAGTCCCGTTAAACACGATGATGGAGAAAAGACGTTGCTTAGTCTTTCAGAGAGCCGATGGATGGTGGGAATCGGCGGCAGGCAGATGATCTTGAGCGCTCCTGAGTTATTGCATTGAAATAGGAGTAGGTGCAATCGGTTTAGACCCGTTATCCTCTTCGGTCTTCATTGACCGCTAAGACTGTCGTTGCGAAACGGCGGTGAATTAGGGTGGTACCACGACAACTCTCGTCCCTTATTGCGCAAGCAGTATGTGGATTGAGAGTTTTTTTGATTATTTTTGATAAAAGAATCCTGTGGAATCACCCTGTTCGTTTACCCTCCTCCTCTGCCACGACACCGCGTTGTTGGAGGGAAGAATCATCGGTTTTAAGGAATGTCTCCATCTGGAGACGAAACCTTGACGAAATATAGATATACAAACCTAAGGAGGAAGAAACCATGTACAAAGTGTTAGTATCGGACCCAATCAGTGATTTGGGAATTCAGCAGCTGGTGGATGCAAGTGATGTCGTAGTCGAGAAGAAAACCGGACTTAGTGAAGATGAGCTTACTGCCATTATCGGTGATTATGATGCCCTTCTTGTTCGCAGCCAGACACGTGTTACTGAACGCATTATGACGGCTGGAACCAAACTTAAAGTCATTGGACGCGCAGGTGTTGGCGTTGATAATATTGAACTGGAACCCGCTACACAACGCGGTATTATTGTAATTAATGCACCTGACGGCAATACAATTACGACATGTGAGCACACCTTTGCCATGATGATGGCATTGGCACGACACATTCCTCAGGCTTACGCCAAAACCGTTCAAGGTACGTGGGATCGAAAAACCTTCCTGGGTGTGGAATTGAGAAATAAAACACTGGGCGTACTCGGTATGGGGAGAATCGGAAGCGAAGTTGCTAAACGTGCCAAAGCATTCGGGATGGACATTCTAGCCTTCGATCCGTTCCTCACTGAGGAGCGTGCTGAGAAACTGCAGGTAAAACTGGCCAGTGTTGATGATATCATCCGTAATGCCGATTTTATGACAGTGCATACGCCGCTGACTCCGGAAACACGCCATATGATTTCGCGTCCGCAATTTGAAGTGATGAAAAAAGGTATGCGCATCATTAACTGTGCACGCGGCGGTGTCATTGACGAGATGGCACTTGTTGAAGCGATTGATGAAGGTATCGTTGCTGGCGCTGCATTCGATGTATTCGAAAGTGAGCCGCCTGCAGCAGACCATCCATTCCTGAATCACCCAAGCATTATTGTTACACCTCACTTAGGCGCATCGACAGTTGAAGCTCAAGAAAATGTAGCCATTGACGTATCTGAACAGGTTCTTCATATTCTTCGCAATGAACCGTTCAAAAATGCCGTAAACATGCCCGCGGTTGCACCAACCGTTATGAACAAACTTCAGCCTTACTTCAAGCTTGGTGAGACGCTGGGAAGTTTCGCAGCACAAATTACTCAAAATGCTGTACAAGAGATCCGTATTGACTACGCAGGGGATTTGTCAGAGGTAGATACTTCTCCGCTGACTCGTTACATTGTGAAAGGCATTCTGGCGAGACATCTGGGGGGCGAAGCCAACATCGTCAATTCCATGCATCTGGCCAAAATTCGTGACTTGAATGTCGTTGTAAGCCAAACCTCTGCTACTAAAGGATTTACTAACCTGATTACTGTAACGTTGATAACTACCCAAGAAGGGGAAGAGCGCCGCGTTGCGGGTACACTTCTTGCAGGTTACGGCGAGCGTATCGTTCGCCTCGACAAATTCCCGGTAGATATCGCACCGGAAAGTCACCAAATTTTGATCTCTCACAACGATAAGCCAGGTATCATTGGGCGCGTAGGTACGCTTCTTGGACAAAATGATGTAAACATTGCATCCATGCAGGTGGGGCGTAAAATTATCGGCGGTGCAGCAATCATGATTCTGACCGTCGATAAAGAAGTACCAAAAGATGTACTGGTTCAGCTTACAGCACTGCCTGAACTGAATACAGCGGTTGAGATTGTACTGGGCTAAGCATCAGTTTATTTCAGACAAAAAGACGGGAACGATGATGTTCCCGTCTTTTTGCTGCGTGCAGATCGAAACAATTAACTCAATTGAATGATTGTTAACGTTGCACCTGGTGGCGAAAGCACAGCCGTGGCCACAAGGCCGAAAAGTTGAAGTTGAATGGTCGAACCAGCAGTAACCGGAATGATAAATTCGGTCTGCAGCTGGCTCAAGGATAGCGCAGGCGAGACAACACTTGCTGGAATCACTGCACCATTGAGCAGTACTCGGGACTGTATCAAAGCCGCAGCGGTTAAACTAATTTTGTACGAAATAAAGTATCGTCCTGTATTCGCCAAGGTAAACGTATCGCTAGTTCCATTAACTGTAATACCTGTTCCGATGTTTTGATTGTTCGGCAGCGTAATCAATGTGCCGCCCAAAAGAACCAGGATCGTACCGCTCGTATTTTCTGCAAACGCTGATGCAGCTGTTACGGACGTACCTGTCGCACCGGTTGCGCCGGTATCCCCGGTTACACCGGTCGCTCCTGTGGCTCCTGTGATACTTGCACCGGTCGCACCAGTTACTCCTGTTACGCCCGTAGCTCCAGCCACTCCTGTTGGGCCCGTTATGCCTTCGCCAGTTGCCCCCGTAATTCCTGCCGTTCCGGTTGCACCCGTTACACCCGTCTCCCCGGTTGCCCCTGTGATACTTGCACCGGTCGCACCGGTTACTCCTGTTACGCCCGTGGCTCCAGTTACTCCTGTTGGGCCCGTTATGCCTTCGCCAGTTGCCCCCGTAATTCCTGCCGTTCCGGTTGCACCCGTTACACCCGTCTCCCCGGTTGCCCCTGTGATGCTTGCACCGGTTACTCCCGTTATGCCCGTGGCTCCAGTCACCCCTGTTGGGCCCGTTATGCCTTCGCCAGTGACTCCTGTAACCCCTGCCGTACCTGTTGCTCCAGTTGCACCCGTTTCTCCCACTGCTCCTGCACTCGCTAAAAGAGTATAGTCCGCTGACGTCCCCGGCGTTCCCGTTGGTGGAGCCGTGTTCGTAATATATGTGCTGCCGTCAAACGTGACAACCTGACCTACCGGGTACGTCGGTGCAACAGCCGGATCAAAAGCCGTGATGCCCGTCAATCCTGCACCGGTCGCACCTGTTGCTCCTGTTGCCCCCGTGGTTCCCTCGCCCGTGGCTCCGGTAACCCCTGCGGTTCCTGTCGCACCCGTCGCACCGGTGGCACCTGTCGTCCCTGCACTCGCCAATAGAGTGTAATCCGCTGACGTCCCCGGCGTTCCCGTTGGTGGAGCCGTGTTTGTGATATACGTGCTGCCGTCAAATGTGACGACCTGACCTACCGGATACGTTGGCGCGACTGCCGGATCAAAGGCAACGCTCCCCGTCAAGCCTGCTCCGGTCGCGCCGGTTACTCCTGTTGCTCCTGTGGTTCCCTCGCCCGTGGCTCCGTTAATCCCTGCGGTTCCTGTCGCACCCGTTGCACCTGTCGTTCCTGCACTCGCCAATAGAGTGTAATCCGGTGACGTCCCCGGCGTTCCCGTTGGTGGAGCTGTGTTCGTGATATATGTGCTGCCGTCAAACGTGACGACCTGACCTACCGGATACGTTGGCGCGACTGCCGGATCAAAGGCAACGCTCCCCGTCAAGCCTGCTCCGGTGGCACCCGTTGCTCCTGTTTCTCCAGTTCCCCCAATCAGTCCCGTTGCCCCGGTTGCTCCAGTAACTCCTGCACCCGTCGCACCGGTGGCGCCTGTCGCCCCTGCACTCGCCAATAGAATATAGTCGGGAGACGTTCCCGGCGTTCCCGTTGGTGGAGCCGTGTTCGTGATATACGTGCTGCCTTCAAACGTAACCACCTGACCTACCGGATACGTTGGCGCGACAGCCGGATCAAAGGCAACGCTCCCCGTCAAGCCTGCTCCCGTTGCGCCGGTAGCGCCGGTAGCACCTGTGGTCCCCTCGCCCGTGGCTCCGGTCACTCCTGCGGTTCCTGTCGCACCCGTTGCACCTGTTTCCCCGGTTCCCCCAATCAGTCCCGTTGCCCCGGTTGCTCCAGTGACCCCTGCACCCGTCGCACCGGTGGCGCCTGTCGTCCCTGCACTTGCCAATAGAATATAGTCGGGAGACGTTCCCGGCGTTCCCGTTGGTGGAGCCGTGTTCGTGATATACGTGCTGCCTTCAAACGTAACCACCTGACCTACCGGATACGTTGGCGCGACAGCCGGATCAAAGGCAACACTCCCCGTCAATCCTGCTCCGGTCGCGCCGGTTACTCCTGTTGCCCCCGTGGTCCCCTCGCCCGTGGCTCCGGTAATGCCTGCGGTTCCTGTCGCACCCGTTGCACCTGTTTCCCCGGTTCCCCCAACCAGTCCCGTTGCCCCGGTTGCTCCAGTGACCCCTGCACCCGTCGCACCGGTGGCGCCTGTCGTCCCTGCACTCGCCAATAGAGTGTAATCCGGTGACGTCCCCGGCGTTCCCGTTGGCGAGCCTGTATTCGTGATATACGTGCTGCCTTCAAACGTAACCACCTGACCTACCGGATACGTTGGCGCGACAGCCGGATCAAAGGCAACACTCCCCGTCAATCCTGCTCCGGTCGCGCCGGTTACTCCTGTTGCCCCCGTGGTCCCCTCGCCCGTGGCTCCGGTAATGCCTGCGGTTCCTGTCGCACCCGTTGCACCTGTTTCCCCGGTTCCCCCAACCAGTCCCGTTGCCCCGGTTGCTCCAGTGACCCCTGCACCCGTCGCACCGGTGGCGCCTGTCGTCCCTGCACTCGCCAATAGAGTGTAATCCGGTGACGTCCCCGGCGTTCCCGTTGGCGAGCCTGTATTCGTGATATACGTGCTGCCGCCAAACGTGACCACCTGCCGTACCGGGTACGTTGGTGCCACAGCTGGATCAAAGGCCGCAATTCCCGTCAATCCTGCGCCGGTCGCACCGGTTACTCCCGTCGCGCCTGCTGCCCCAGTTGGTCCAGCACCAGCAATTAACGTATAGTCTGGCGAACTTCCCGGCACACCTGCAGGTGAAGCCGCATTGGTAATGTACGTGCTGCCGTTGTATGTTACCACTTGACCGGCAGCGTAAGTTGGTGCCTGAGCAGGATCGAATGTTACAGCACCAGTCAACCCAACTCCGGTGGCGCCAGTGGCCCCCCCTGCAGCGATCAGCGTGTAATCTGAAGATGTGCCTGGTATACCCGTGGGACTCGCTGCACTGGTAATGTAGGTACTGCCATTATAATAAACGACTTGACCAGCAGGATATCCCGTTGCTTGAGTCGGATCAAAAGCGATAGCTCCGGATAATCCGACGCCTGTCGCACCTGTCGCCCCTGCAGGACCTGCAGCAAGTAAAAGCGTATAGTCTGGTGAAATACCTGGTGCACCCACTGGACCATTCACATTGGCCACATAGAGACTGCCATCATAGCTGACCACCTGGCCCTGAGCGTAAGTAGGTCCGGTCGAAGGATCAAAGGTTGTAATATTGTTTAACCCTACGCCCGGAGAGCCTGGAGAACCTGCTGGCCCCTGTGCTCCTTGCGGTCCAACAGGTCCTACAGGCCCCACTGAACCTGTAGGGCCTGCTGCGCCTCTTTCGCCAGGAACGCCTGGAACACCTGGGACCCCAGGAACACCTGGAGGACCCGCTGGCCCCGGAATACCTCCAGTTCCCAAGGTTGTCGTAGCTCTGCTTAACGAAATCGATATGGAACGAACTAATCCGACCAGACGATCCTTCACTGCTGGCGGAACTTCCAATAGAAGTGTAACGCTTAACAAATCATCCAACAGATTTTGCAGGTTCCCTGCAAGATTAATTACAGCCACGGGTATGACTTCAGAAGAAGCAATCGTCAGTTCCAATACAGCTTGAAGCTCGGCCTTTACTCCGGCACGTAACTCTGACTGATTCACAAACGTAAGCAGCTGGCGTAAACCATTCTGTAACGCAAGTATATTCGCTGCAGCAGGCTGACTTATTGCAGCAGGAATGGTCACGGCTAGAGAACGAAGAATAGACTCATACTGTTCCAGCTCACTGGCAGTTATCGAAATAAACGGCGATCCCGCTCGAAATGCTCTTCCTTCCAGAAAGGCTTTAATATTCACTCTTTTTCGTCCATCGGACATGCTCAGCTCAATCCTCCTTTGACATCTTATTTTCAAGCTTATGAAGGAGGTGAACAAAAATTATCTTGGACATTTTTTTACGCAATAAAAAAGGATAAAATCTTGTTCCACGTTGAACAAGATTAAACGGAATACTTCAACAAAAAACACCCTCCATCAGAAGGGTGTTTTACGCATTTTTTGTTTAAAATCAACCTATTTCGAAGAATCTACGGGAAATTGCAAAATAAACTCCGTTCCTTCACCAAGGACACTATTCACATGAATCGTTCCTTGATGCGCATCTACGATGTTTTTTACGATAGCAAGGCCAAGTCCTGTTCCCACGCTTTCTCCCCGCACTCGAGCTTTGTCCGCTTTATAGAAACGTTCAAAAATAAAAGGCACGTCCGATGTGGGAATCCCCACACCTTCATCCTTTATACTTACTTTGGCAAAAGGCGCGCGCAGGTGAGTGACAAGTTCAGCCGTAATCTTCACACTTTTACCAGCAGGGGTATGCCTGAACGCATTATCCAGCAAATTCGTAAATACCTGCTCCAGCCTGTCCTCGTCTGCCTGCTGCAGGGAGATGACCTGCTGTTTGCATTCCAAGTGAAGCTGAAGTCCCTGCTCCTTCGAACGCACCATGAATTTCCGATAAATACGTTCCAGAAGCTCACCGAGTTCAACTTCCTTCATGTTCATATCGGTATGTCCCGCATCCATTCGAGCGAGATCAAGTAAATCCTTCACCAGCCTGCCCATCCGCAGCGATTCATCATGGATGACTTGGATCAGTTCTTCACTCTCTTCCGGTGATGCTGCCATCCCGTCAAGTAAGGCTTCACTATATCCCTGCATCATTGATAAAGGTGTACGAATCTCATGAGATACATTAGCGACAAAGTCACGGCGCATCTTTTCCATTTTCACTTCTTCGGTAACATCTCTTAACACAGCAACTGCGCCTCGTACCACACTATCCGCATACAAAGGGGCCATCTGCACAGACCACACCCCTTGCTGTACATGAACGTTGGAGTTCCGATCTCCTCCCTGCTCCATCACGAGTTTAAATAAGGGAACAAGCGGCTCCGGGACATCCCGGGACGGATTCACGGAAGGATAGCCATCCAGACCTTCATCTTCCTGAGCCCAATCAAGGGCGTACCAGGCCTGCATTATTTTCTCACCAGGCGGATTGGTCAGAATTACTTTGCCCTCACCATCGAACGTAATCACCGCATCCGTCATGCTTCGCAGCACACTTGCCAGATGTTCCTTTTCATGATTCAAATTTCGAATCGTGTCTTCGAGCTGCACAGCCATGTGATTAAACGTATTGGCGAGCTCACCAATTTCGTCATTTGTACGAAGAGAAAGCCTTGTGTCGTAATTTCCCTTGCGAATAGCATTCGCCGCCTGAATTAATTGCTGCATAGGCTGCGTAATTTTGGTGAACAAAAATAATGCAAAAAACGTTGTTAGACTGAATCCAACTATACAGATATATGTGAACAGCCGCTTGATATCTCTGGATTCAGACTCAGCAAAGTTGGTGTCAATATAGGGCAGCAGAAAAAGACCCAGCGCTATAAGTACACATCCTACAAGGCAGATGATCGTAATCCATAATTTTCCAACCAGAGATCTCCAGAACGCGAAATTATTTCGGTACTTCCAGTTTATAACCGACACCCCACACGGTTGTTATCATCGCTGCCGATTCAGGAGATACTTTGTTCAGCTTCTCACGAAGACGCTTCACATGGGTATCTACGGTACGAAGATCACCGAAAAATTCATAGTTCCATACATCCTTAAGCAGCTCTTCTCTGGAGAAAACTTTGTCAGGCGATGTTGCAAGGTAATGCAGCAGCTCGTATTCTTTCGGCGTCAGACTGATCTCTTCGCCGCCTGCCGTCACCCGGTGAGCATCATGTTCAATGACCAGATGCGGGAATACAATGTTGTTGCTTGAGTTGCTTTCCTTGGAAAGGTATGCCGTTGCCGACGAACGTCGCAAAATAGCCTTCACCCGGTAAATCACCTCACGCGGACTAAATGGTTTCACTACGTAATCATCCGCTCCTACCTCGAAGCCCTGCACGCGATTAATTTCTTCCCCTTTTGCAGTCAGCATTAATACAGGGGTAGATTTCACCTGGCGAAGCCGCGTACACACTTCAACCCCATCCATACCCGGCAGCATAACATCCAGTAAAATCAGTCCGTAATCTCCTGCTGTTGCTTTACGGAGTGCGGTTTCGCCGTCTTCGGCTTCATCAATCTCATAACCCTCTTTTTCAAGATACATTTTCAAAAGTCTGCGGATTCTTTCCTCATCATCCACGACCAGTATACGATTCTCATGTTCTGACATGCCACTCCAGCCCCTTTACAATAACTGCTCAACACTTCTATTATGTTCGATCTCGCGAACAATATTTGAATACCCTGTTTTGGATAAAAGGGTACTTCATGAATTTACCGTAGTTTGTCCGCTAAGTTTAAAGGACTCTCCTAGTCTGCTCCAGCATAGGAATGCAATCCTGCAATAATCAGATTTACGCCAACCAAAGTAAACATGACTACGAGGAACCCAAGCACAGCGAGCCAGGCAGATTTCTGCCCCTGCCATCCTTTGGATAAACGTAAGTGCAGATACACACTATAATAAAGCCATGTTATCAGTGCCCACACTTCTTTGGGGTCCCATCCCCAGAAGCGGCTCCAGGCAATCTGTGCCCAAATCATCGCAAAGATCAAGGCCCCCAGAGTGAAAATCGGGAAACCAATCGCAATGGCCCGATAACTGATTTCATCGAGATCATCCGCATCTATTCCGTTCATCATCGGCTGCAGCGCTTGTCCAAGCGGTCTGCGTACAATTAGACGGATAAGTCCGTATAAAATCAGACCCGCAATAACAGACCAAATCACTGTATTCAGCTTACGTCCTGCATTAACTCCGTTCATCCAGGAAGGTGTTTCAAGCAAAGGCTCTTTCATCCCTAGAAACGGTTTCATGCTCTCCACTTCACTATTATATGGAGCAAAAATAGGAGGCATGCGATAAATCACTTTCTCTATTGTACTATTTTCCTCTCCCTTTGTGTCAATGGTGACTGTTGTCTGCGCAAATACAGCCTCATATCCTGCTGCGCGGAAAGCAAACACTGTTCCAATAAATGCAATAACGACAACAATCGTAATGAGCGTGAACTCCACCCATCCGCGCTGACGGCGAGAAGACTTGTCTTTGCCGCTAAAATCAACCGTTCGAAGCAGATACATAAATCCCGCTGCAAAACCTACAGCGAAAAACGCTTCGCCTAATGCAGCCAGCGTAACATGAATTTTCAGCCAGATGGACTGCAGTGCCGGAATCAATGGTTGAACTTCCTGAGGAAATACAGCCGCATAAGCCATAATAATAATCGTCAGCGGAAGTGCAAACAGTCCCAGCAGAGACTTGCGGTAAATTGCATACACCACGATAAATGCAACCATAATCATCATGGATAAAAAGGACATGAATTCGTACATATTACTTACCGGAATATGCCCTGCACCTATCCATCGGGTACCAAAGAATACCAGATGGGCAGTTAAAGCAACTGTAGATGCGATAAATGCACGTTTACCCCAACGATTCATGTGATCTAGCGGATCACGATTGCTCCATTTCTTGCCCATGACGGCAACGGCATACAGCAAAAACGCAGCACAATACAGAAAAAAAGATACGATAAATGCATCGCTGCTGAAATCAAGTATATTCATGCTTGGTTCCCCCCGTTATCCAACGACTTCTCATCTACTTCCAGATTCATCTGTTTCAAAATACCGGCAGCTTCCCGTCTGAAACCAAACCAGTTTTTGTTGGTATGCCCGCCGAGCGTAATTCGTTGATCGTCAAATCGAATCCAAATGCGGCGATGATGCCAATAAAAGCCCATGACAAGACCCAGCATGACAATACCAGCGCCTATCCATACAAAAGGCATCGCTTTGTCCACGCGTATATTCAGGTAGCTTACGGATTGAATAAGGTCTACTTTGTCCATACTGTCAACTTCCAGCTGCAAAGGGAGATCTCCACCTACAAGCTGACGATTAATTGCATCCTGCTGAAAACGCTGCTTGTCGATTTGTTTGGCAAAATACAAGTATTGAATTCCCTTGTCCGGCAGATCCGGTCCTTCGATATGAAAGAGAAATGCAGGTGCATTGGGCGAAGGTGATTTCGATTTTGGCTCTCCTTTATCGTCCAGCGCAAAGTCCATGAATTTTTCTTTAACAGTCAGTTTATAAGGGCCTGCTTCAAAGGTGCGCTGTGTGTCCATCATATCAATCTTCAAAGCCCCATATACTTCCCCGGTCTTCGCATTGACTAGGTCCGGTGTAACAGAGCGTATCGTCGGCGTAAGATCATAATCAAACTGGTATGCCTTCAGCCCTTGATAATTAAGGGGATGATTCACCCGAACATCATGTCTTGCAACCTCAGTAAGCTGAGGTTTTTTGGAGAGATCGGAGCAATCTGCCGTACATTCATACAGAACGACCTTTGTTTCAAATAATTTGGGAACCGTTTTGTTTACATTTTTGAACTGCTCGGGCACTTCGTCTTCACTATAGAATTCCACACTGAACTTCTCATTTTTCAGATACATCGAAGTATTGGGAATCTTTTTAATTTCGCCTTCAGGAAAAGCAACATGCTCATCCAGATTCAAACCCGGAAGCCCTCGTGCAAGTACAGCCAGTAGGAAAATAATAAGTCCGATATGAATCACATATGGCCCCCAGCGGCTGAATCGCTGTTTTTCGGCAAGCAGTGCATCCCCCTGAGTGTGAACACGATATCCTTTTTTACGCAACGGCGTAACCGCTTTCTTAATCCATTCTTCCGGTGCCTCTTCAACCGAACCTTGATATACGAGACGCTGCCTTGTCAGAAACTGCAGATGTTTCCGTATACGCTGTTTGTTAAGAGCTTTGTACAGCGGCAGTACACGATCCAGACTGCAGATTACAAGCGAAGCTCCAATCATCACCAGCAGCAGAATAAACCACCAGGATTCATATGTATGGGATAGGCCCAGGAGATAATATATATGGCCTAGCTGACCATAAGTCTCTTTGTAATAAACCGAAGGATCCATATTCAGAAATGTACTCTCCTGCGGGTAAATCGTGCCCAGCATGGAACCAACCAGCGTGATAACAATCATATAAACAGCGATTTTTACGGATGAAAAAAAGTTCCATATGCGATCAATAACATTTGGATTGCTGCGCTGTGAACGCCGTGCCATGCCATCATAACGCATCTCCAGCACTTCATTGGATTGAGCTTCCGCTTCCAGCAGCGGTTTACCACAAGCCTCACATAATACCGTCCCTACGGGATTCTGATGACCGCACTCACATTTCGTATTTTGGAACACGAATAGACCTCCTGTCAGGGCTGCTTCGCCAGTTGCGAGATTTGAGCATCAAGTGTGTCCAAATCCAACTGTCCGACGTGAATCGTAGAGATTTTACCCGTTTCTGATACGAAAAACGTTGTTGGCATCGGTGAGATTCCATAGTCACGGACCGAGTTCTTTTCTCGATCCAGCATAATTGGGAAGGTTACACCTACCTGCCTTATGAAATTCTCTACAGTCATTTGATCTTCTCCAACGTTAATTCCAACAAATTGGACACCTTTGTCCTTCCATTTGTCAGCCTGCGCCTGAAGTGCGGGCATCTCTTTTACACATGGCTCACACCATGTGCCCCAGAAATTGATCACCATCGCTTTCCCTTGATACTCATCAGACGTATGAACTTGACCATCCAGGCCCAGCAGTTCAAAAGAAGGGGCCTGTCCCCCTTCTTTCGGTTTGCCATTCGAGCCGGATACCGATGTTGTAATCGCATATCCACCCAACACCAGGATCAAGCACAAAATAACGATTTGCACCGTTCTTCTTGATTTTCCCATGTGCTGCTCCCCTTTGAAGTGACGATTTCATTTGCTATATAAATTGAACTAAAGATTTTACACAGCCCACTCCAATGACAGAATAACCTTACAATCGCTGTTATCCCCAGATTTTTTGAATCCCCTTTTCCAAAGGGAAAAATCCGGTGATAAGCGTATGCTTTCGATGCAGCTTTCTTTCAGAAAGCTTTTAGGCGAGCGCTTCGCTTTTCCAGGTTTTTTCTGTCCTCTCCGTTAACGTGTAAAAGAATTGTTCCACCTATATAGACTCTTGTCATAGATAACTGTGAACATCCTATGAACAATTATAGCGAATTTCGTCACAAAACTGCGGCGGTTTTATGAAAATTATGTGTCCTCACATTACCTTTTTTTCATTTTTTTGGCGGGTTCGGATTTTGCGAGTGTAATTAGATTGTTAACTTCCTCTTTACTTAGGTTACGAGTCAGCCCACGTTTCAGGTTTTGCAGCAAAATGCCTCCAAACGAAATGCGTTTCAGCCGGGTTACCGGATGGTTAATTGCCTCAAACATACGTCTTACCTGACGATTTCGTCCCTCATAGATCGTAATGGAAATCACAGCTTCATTGGCAGCTGTATCCACATCTTTATACTCTACTTCAGCTGGTGCAGTCATGCCGTCCTCCAGCATAATTCCATTTTTCAGCTTTTCCAGTTCTGTACCATGAGGTACCCCTTTAACGGTTGCCAAATAGGTTTTGGGTACGTGATGCTTCGGGTGAGTCAACAAATGTGCAAATTCACCGTCATTGGTCAGAATGAGGAGCCCTTCTGTGTCGTAATCCAAACGCCCTACCGGATAGACACGCTCTTTAACACCCTTCAGATAATCGGATACAATTTTCCGTCCTTCCGGGTCTGATGCACTTGTAATTACACCTTTTGGTTTGTTCAGCATCAAGTACACTTTTTTCTCACTGCGAATCGGTTTTCCATTAACTGTAATCATATCCTCTTCGGGGTTCGCTTTCGTACCCAGTTCAGTTACGACCTCCCCGTTAACTTCCACTTTGCCGGACAGGATTAGTTCCTCACTCTTGCGGCGGGATGCAATGCCTGCCTGTGCGATAATTTTTTGTAATCTTTCCATGTTTGTCATGTCACCTCACACTAATGATACCCATCCAACCGGGAAATCACAAGGATTATCCGATGTTTTTGTCAACAGGCGGGCTTTACCGCTGATTTTATGTGCTCCAGCGTTGATATTCAGCAGTCGGGTATACAAAAAAGTTTACCCTCACCATGTCTGAACTCATTCAGACCTCGCAAAGGTAAACCTTCCTCATTCCAGCTTATGCTGTATTTGTTTTTAGTTCGAAACCCTGCCCGCGACCTGAATCGGCTTTTTCGCGGGTGACGAAGCTTCTTTTATAAATGCCTGCAGTGTTTTTGAAGTAATAAAATACGTTCGTCCGTCATATACAAAGGTCATCATGCCGACTACCCGATTATTTTGATCAAGCACAGGTCCGCCAGAATTCCCCTGCGCCATCGCTTTGACAATGCTGCCCATGTCTGATTTTCCAGGAACATCCATATCACGAGAGCTGAATACCCGACTTTTAGCTATGGTGTTGTAAGTTGAAGGGAATTCATCATCCAATATCACAAGATCTCCGGACGTATTTTTGGGAAATCCAATCGTGTAGACCACCTGATTATCCCTCGCATCGGCGAACTTCACAGGTTCAGCGTCAATGGGTTTGTCCAGCTTCAGCAAGGCCATATCCGTTACCGGATCGGTTTTGATGATTTTAGCTTTAACAGATTTATGGAGGGCCCCCGGGCTCGCAACCGTCAGGGTTCCTTTGTCTCCGTCTGGCAGTTCTGCAATATCCTGAACGACATGATAGTTGGTCAGTACTTCGTCTTTAGATATCAAAATAGATGTTCCAACATCATAATAAACCAGATCCGGCTCATTGGCTTTGATCAAACGTACATTTACTACCGGAAAAGAATCGGCAGTCAATGCCAATTGAGCGCGCAGTGGTTTGTCAAAATAACCGGTAAATTGTATCGTCTGTTCGGCCTGAGCACCTGCTAATCCTGTTGAACCTGCAAGCATCGTCATGGCGAGCATACCAGCCAACCCAAAACGGAGCGTTCGTTTCCAACTCTTCTGCATGTCTCACTCTCCTCCGTTTATATTCTAGCATATCTAGTATATCGGAAGGAAAGGAGCTTTCATTTAACCAAAAACAATCAAGCAAATAGCAAGTGCGGCAATAAAGCCAACAACGTCCGAAAACAATCCCACTTTGAGCGCGTACCGTCCGTTACGGATGCCTACTGCCCCAAAATATACAGTCAAAACATATAAAGTCGTATCCGTGCTGCCTTGAACGGTGGATGCCATCCGGCCAATCATGGAGTCAGGACCATACGTTTTAATGAGGTCGGTAGTAAAAGCAAGCGAGCCTGTACCGGTTAGCGGACGTAATATGCCGAGAGGAAGCACTTCTCCAGGCACACCCATCCAGGAAACGAGCGGAGTGAACAGACTGATAACAAAATCCAGCGCTCCCGAGGCACGAAAAACGCTGATGGCAACCATCATACCTACGAGATGGGGGATAATACTAACAGCCGTCGAGAAGCCATCCTTGGCCCCATCAACAAAGGATTCGTAGACCGGGACCTTTTTGGTAAACGCATATAATGGAACGAACGCGATAATAACAGGGATGGCCCAGACGGAAATCCAGTTAATGAAGGTTAACAAGACTGCTCATCCTTTCATGCCAGGATTACCGCTATGGGATACCCGTGGCGGTCTGCGTAATGCTCGGTTTCGATACCAGCGGTCTGCCATAATGGCCGCAAGTGTAGCAATAATGGTAGCCATTAATGTTGTGCCTACAATTTCTGTGGCGTTGGCAGATTGATAATTCAAGCGGATGGCAATCAAGGTGGTGGGGATAATTGTAATACTGGCGGTATTCAGGGCAAGCAGCGTGCACATTGCTGGTGAAGCTGTCTGTTTGTCCGGGTTAAGTTCCTGCAGCTGCTGCATGGCTTTAATCCCCATCGGGGTAGCCGCATTCCCGAGTCCCAGCAAATTGGCACTCATGTTAGACAATATGTAACCCATAGCCGGGTGGTCTTTCGGTACATCGGGAAACAGAAATCGTACAGCAGGTCCAAGGAGCTTGGCAATGCGTCCCAGGAGACCAGCATCTTCGGCCATTTTCATCATGCCCATCCAGAAAACCAGCACACTGATCAGACCAAAACATACGGTAACACCCGTAGCCGCACCATCGAATGCTGCTTGGGTGACGATTTCAATTTTCCCGTTTACTGCTGCAAAAGCAAACCCGATCAAGATCATCATCAGCCAAATCAGATTAATCATTGGAACCATCCCTCCTCTTAGACAGCAAGCCCCAGCTGCACTACATTTGGTCAAGGTGATAACAGTCGGCTTAGCACAGCTTTCCATGCCGAAATCCATGTTACAGAATCTCCGATGCCGCCCAGTGCATCATCTTCAATTTTCGGCTCGGGTGGAATGTAACTTCCTTTACGATACACCGGTACGGAGCCAATAAATTCGCCTTTAAGATGCATATCGACCCGACCCGCCAAGCCAAATGTAGGATCAGTTGACTGTTCTTCCTCAGCTGTAGTCCCCTGTGCACGATTGTCGAGCAGAATCAGCTTTTTGGTTAAAGATTCCTCTTCCCCCTTGGCGAGCGGGTATTTAAAACCACGCCCGGTTACAAGTTCCATGTTCTGCACGGGCTGTTCCTGCTCTGCAATCTCGACCAGCGGAAAATGTTCAAAGCCAAAATCCAGCATCCTTGCATGGTCATTCCAGTCATCCCCATCATTAAGCGTCACTGCCGCCAATTGCTGTCCATCTCGTGTAGCCGAACTAACCAAACATCTGAATGCTTTTTTGGTGTAACCCGTTTTCACACCGTCAGCACCCTCGTACAAACGAAGCATTTTGTTTTTGTTATGCCAGGAATATTCCCAGCTTTCATTGGGATTTGGAGCTGATTTGTTTTCTGTTGCAACGATGCGTTTGAACACCGGGTTATGGAGTGCATACGCTGTTAACTTCGCTAAATCATTCGCTGTGGAGTAATGACCTTCTGCATCAAGTCCGTGAGGGTTCATAAAATGGGAATGCGTCAAACCGATCTGCTCTGCCTTTCTGTTCATAAGCAGTACAAAACCTTCTTCCGATCCGCCGATATGCTCAGCGATCGCTGAAGCCGCATCGTTCCCTGAACGAAGCATAAGACCATATAACATATTCTCAAGCGTCATTTCCTCACCCAGTTTGAGATACAGTGAAGATCCCTCTTTGGCAAAAGCGGAGGACGTCACCTTGACTTTCTCATCTAACCTGCCTTCTTCAATCGCAACGATGGCTGTCATAATCTTGGTCAAACTTGCAATGCGCAGCTCCTTGTCCCCATCCTTACTGTACAAAATCCGTCCTGAAGTCACATCGATGAGGGACGCACTTTGCGCATGAGTAGATGGTCCGGTAACCGCTGCTTGAACCGACGGTGGGCCCATTAATGAAGAAAACAGCATTACTGGCATAAGCACACCTACAATAACCTTCATGATTTTTTTTCGCATCCACATTCCTCCGGGTCGCTTGGAATCTTGTACTATCCTATGTTCGGACAACCTGGAGTATGTCCCGCACAGGTAAAAACAGCAAAAACCCCTCATGCACCGCAGTGCCGGAGGGATTTAAGATTGCGGCTCAACTATACGTGGTATGATCCGTTTCCACTCGAACATCATGTTCCGTTGTTCCATGATTACGATGACGGAACATCTCCTGAATACGATCTAGTACATAAGGCGTAGAATCAATCAATTTCTCGAACAAGTGCGTCGAATTATCCAGCGGCACGATGTGTACCCCCTGCTTGCCTACGACTAAGAAAGCGATCGGGCGAATGGATACACCACCGCCGCTGCCGCCGCCAAATGGCGAAGCGACCTTCGCGGAATGAGCATGCTCTGTCGCACTTGATGTGCTGCTGCCTTTTCCATCACTCACGTTGAAATCACTGCCGCCTGCTGCAAAGCCGAATCCGACTTTACTAATTGGCAAAATAACGGTACCATCCGGTGTCTCTACAGCATCACCAACGATTGTATTGACATCCACCATGGACTTGATATTTTCCATAGCAGTTTCCATTAAGCCTTGAATTGGATGATCTGACATCTGTATTCCCTCCAGTTTCAATGTAAACTATACAAGCTAAACTAAAAATGGGTGCAAACAATTAGTTCAACTTATAGGTTTTTTGATCTAACCATATCATCCCCAAACTTGCGGGAGTTATGTAATGCAGGGAACCCGATATAACAGAATGATTCTTTTACAACCTGTTCAATCAATTTGCAAGCTACGTTTCGGATGTATGAGAATCTTTATCCACGATGTGCTTCCGTTTCTTTTTTTCCTTATGTTTACGGCGCTGCTGTTGAAGAAGCTTAAACCACATGCGCCACCCGCCCTCAACCTGCAGCACACGTGTAAGAAGTCTCATCCCTGCAGCCAGAATCGCCATCATGCGAATCCGAAGTTTAAAATCCAGTTCCGTCCTGAATTCCATTTCTTCCGACCATACAGGAAGAACTTCAAGATCAGGCACTGTTTTGAAGCGCATCTGATAAGTCAAGAAACCAACAATCATTGATTTGACGCTCCACAACCAGCCTGACAGCATGGCCGTATATGCAGCATCTCCCACCCCAACCGCCGTAGACCAGAACAGATTCGTAATATACACCCGTTTGAGTGTCTGCCTGACCCAAATTTTAAGGGCCTCCGTCGCTTTAAGCATAACTTTGACATCCTTGGCCCAGCCTTTTACTTTTCGTTTGTTCACCTGCTGACTCCCGAGTACTTCTCCTCTGGAATGATTCATGGACTGTTCTGTTCTAAGCAGGAAGCCCTCTCTCATATTCCGGAAAACAATGCTCGGAATCTCGTAGTTCATCCGCACGAGACCATACAGCAGCCGAACATGAATATTCGCATAGTCATCGCTCTTATGTTTGCGAAACAGAACATGCACATGAACATTTGAGATGAGGACTGCGGCAATCAGCAGTGCGATGAACAAACCGATTCCTCCAAGCCAGATCCACACAGGCCTTACCTCCAAGCCCTCAATTCTTTTCATGCATAGTATGGCATTTTTCACTGGAAAAAATTCACGTTTGCATTGAAATTCACCATTTTTTGCCGAACATCACTTGACGGGTATGATGCTTGATCAATCCACTTTGCAAATAATATACAAAAAATAAAGGGACAAAGCAGATTTATATCCACTTCGTCCCTCTATGTTCTTACTAATCAACGTTAATTAGGAGGATGAATTCGAAGAATCATCCTGCGAATCTGCCGCACGATCTTGTTCTAGAGACCCGGCATTATCTTCGTATCCAAGCTCATGCTGCCCGCCTTGATCTCCAAAGTTCGTCTGCTGTATATCCAGCTTGTTGAATAACAGCTGCGTTTCTTCCTCCAAATTTTCGGAGTCTTCAAACAACCCCGGTTCCGGAAGGTCCTTGATCGAGGCCAGTCCGAAATAATCGAGGAATGACTTTGTCGTTCCGTACAAGATTGGACGTCCGATCGCCTCCGCTCTACCCACTTCAACAATGAGATCCTTGTTCACGAGTGTATGGATAGCGCGCTCAGATTTTACACCACGTATCTCCTCAATTTCCACACGTGTAATGGGCTGACGGTAAGCTACAATCGCCAAAGTCTCCAATGCCGCTTGAGATAACGACGTGCGTGCAGGAGAATAGGCAAGCTTCTCAAAATACGATGCATGTTCTGGCAGCGTGCCAAGCTGCACGACACCTGCTATCTTCAGAATCTGTACACCACGCCCCTGCCGGGAGAAATCAGTGATCATCTCCTCGATGGCATCCGTGACCAGTTCCACCCGCTGGTCGACAATCTCGGCAATCTGTTTGACACTCAGGCCTTCTTCTCCGGACAAAAACAGCAGGCCCTCAATAATCGACTTCAATTTCGGAAAATCCATGATTCGTTGTTTCCCCTCTCCACTCCATAACGATATCCTCAAACAACCGCTCCTGATAACAAACAATTTGCTTCATCTTCATCAGCTCCAGTACCGCGAGAAACGTCACTACGATCTCATGCCGATAAATCTGATCATCCATAAGCTTGGAAAATAATAATCGCCCTCCAGGTCCTACCCGCTCCAAGGCACCGACAACTTCACGTATACGGTCCTTGACCGAGATTTCGTCCCTTTTGATCCGGGTAACTGTTGTGCGCTTCTCAGCCTTGCGCAATGCTTTCTGAAACGCCGCGATGAGATCAGAAGTATGCAGACCCTGCACCGGGTTCGACTGCTCCTCTACAGGCATATAAGGGCGCAAATCCTCGGGTTCTTTGGAAAAAATAAGGCTTCTCTCCCATTCCCGTTCATGGAGATGCCGCGCAATTCCTTTATATTTGCGATATTCGATAAGACGTGCTATCAGTTCGGCACGCGGATCATAATCTTCTTCTTCCATATAACCATAATCCTCGAAGTCCTCGATTACCGGTGGTTTAGGCAGTAAAAGTTTGCTCTTGATGGACAGCAGCGTTGCTGCCATCACCAGAAATTCACTTGTAATATCCAGTTCCAGCTCCTGCATGGAATGCAGATACGCCATATATTGATCGGTAATATCGCTGATGGGAATATCCTGGATGTCGATCTCAGCCTTGTCAATCAGATGAAGCAGCAGATCCAAAGGCCCTTCAAAAGTCTCCAGTTTGTATGTAACTACCGTCACTAGACGAATCCTCCCGCCAGAAAAATAAAAAACCCTGCCAGCCGTTCGAACCCGGTCTCCCGATTTCGTCTGCGCAAAGCAGGGCACTACTATTAAATAAGCACTATTTTAGCTGTTTCGTCAAGTTCGCCATTTCGATAGCAGCTGATGCAGCATCCCAACCTTTGTTGCCTGCCTTCGTTCCAGCACGCTCAATCGCCTGTTCAATGTTCTCTGTAGTAACGAGTCCAAAGATGGTAGGCACGCCTGTTTTCAGGTTAATCGCTGCTACCCCTTTCGCCATCTCGTTGCAGACATAATCATAATGCGTCGTGGAGCCGCGAATGACCGTTCCGAGTGTGATGACCGCATCATATTTGCCGCTTTCGGCCATTTTCTGCGCGATGAGCGGAATTTCGAATGCACCCGGCACCCAGGCTACATCGACTTCATTGTCCTGCACGCCGTGACGTTTGAAAGCATCCAGTGCCCCGCTGAGCAGTTTGCTGGTAATAAATTCGTTAAAACGTCCAACAACTACGCCATATTTTAATCCTTCTGATACCAAATGTCCTTCAAAATAGTTAGGCATTATCGTCATCTCCCTGTTGATATAATAGGTTCATGGGTACTGAATTACCCTGTTCATTTTGTAATATTTACATATTGGTAAACTACGTTTATTCGTTATTGCTGTTCGTTCTGCTCGATGTCATCAAACTTAAGCATGTGTCCCAATTTTGCCTGCTTCGTATGAAGATAAGCCGTGTTGTCCTCGTTCTCCTTCATCTGAATCGACACACGCTCCACGACTTCAAGCCCATATCCTTCCAACCCTTTAATCTTACGCGGATTATTCGTTAACAAACGAATCTGCCGAACGCCGAGATCCTTCAGAATCTGCGCGCCGATACCGTAATCCCGCAGATCGGCAGCAAACCCAAGCTTCAGATTGGCATCCACTGTGTCCAGACCTTCCTCTTGGAGCTTGTATGCTTTGAGTTTGTTGATCAGACCGATTCCCCGGCCTTCCTGTCTCATATAAAGCAGCACACCATTGCCTTCTTCATGAATCTGTTTTAGAGCCGCATCAAATTGTGGACCGCAGTCACAGCGATGAGAATGGAACACATCTCCCGTCAGACACTCCGAGTGAACACGTACAAGTACGGGTTTGGAACCGTCAATTTCGCCTTTCACCAGCGCCACATGTTCTTTGTTGTCTACTGCATTTGTGTATGCCACCGCCTGAAATTCGCCGAAATCCGTCGGCATACGCACGGACACTTCACGCTGCACCAGCTGTTCCTTCTCATTCCGGTAACGAATCATGTCCTGTATGCTGATCAATTTCAGATCGTGCTTACGCGCAATCTCCTGCAGATCCGGAAGTCTCGCCATCGTACCGTCTTCCTTGATCACTTCGCAGATCACGCCTGCTGGATATGATCCGCACATGATTGCAAGGTCAACGGCAGCTTCGGTATGACCGGCACGGCGGAGCACGCCTCCATCTTTGGCAATCAGCGGGAACATGTGACCCGGCTTGCGGAAATCGCTGCTCTTGGCATTGGGATCAATCAAACCTTTGACCGTAATTGAACGCTCATGAGCCGAGATCCCCGTCGTTGTCTCCATATGGTCTACCGAGACGGTGAACGCAGTCCCATGGAAATCTGTATTTTGCTGCACCATCGGTTTCAGATTCAGTTCGTCTGCACGCTGCTGCGTAATCGGTACACACACCAGTCCTCGGCCTTCGGTAATCATGAAATTGATCACCTCAGGTGAGGCCTTCTCCGCCAAAGCGATAAAATCGCCCTCGTTCTCCCGGTCCTCATCATCAACTACGATAACTGGTTTACCTCTCATCAGATCGTAGATGGCTTCTTCAATTGAATCCAAGACGGATGGTTCCGATTGTTCTGACATTGGCGCACCTCCTGTTTTTCGTTTTTTGTACACTCATTGGTCAGGCAAAACCGTGATTCGAAAGAAATTCCTCACTGATGCTTCGCGGTTTGCTTGTATTCGTTTCCGCATGACCTCTGCCATACTGCAGCAGGTGATCGACGTATTTCCCTAAAATGTCACATTCAATATTGACGGTATCTCCCGTCTTTTTAATGTTCAGTACGGTCTCACCAATGGTATGAGGGATAATCGAAACAGTGAATGAACGCTGCGTTGTCTCTACAACCGTCAGGCTGATGCCGTCCAGCGTTACAGATCCTTTCGGAATCAGAAACTTGAACAGCTCACTGTCATCCGGTTTGATTTCAAATACAACCGCATTCTGATCTCGTGTGATGCTCCCTATTACGCCAGTCCCATCCACATGTCCCTGAACAATATGACCGCCGAATCGCCCCCCGGACAGCATTGCTCGTTCCAGATTCACCTTACTGCCGGATTGAAGTTGACTGAGATTCGTATGACGGTACGTTTCGGGCATGACATCTGCTGTAAACCCGCCAGCCTCCAGCGTTGTTGCCGTTAGACATACTCCGTTAACCGCCACACTGTCACCAATCTTTAAATCGTCCATAATGACTGCAGCACTGATGTTCAGCACCAGGGCTTCACCTTTACGGCCAATGCGCCGGATCTGACCCACTTCTTCCACCAAACCCGTAAACATACTGCCGCCTCCCTATCCAAAACGATGTATACAATAAGTCTTCTTTATTAATATGATGCTGCATCCTCGAGTTGTCCCGTCCAGTCGATTATTCCGGCCAAACAGGAATTCCGCCAATGCTGATATTATCTCCAACTTGCTCGATTTCCAGCTGATGCAATTGTATGGCCTGGCTCATACGCTCTACACCTTCAAAACGGAAGCTGCCAGGAGTATCATATCCGCCCACAATCTTCGGAGCGATAAACATAAGCAGCCGATCCACAAGCCGCGCCTCCAGCATTGCACCGTTTAATGTACCGCCGCCTTCCAGCAGAATGGAGCCAATCTCCCGTTCTCCCAACTTACTCAGTCCATGAAGCAAGTCGACACGCGGCCCTGGTCCGCAGCGAATAACTTCTACCCCGTAAGCTTCAAGACGCTCTGCGGCTTCCTGGCTGGCCTCATCTGTCGTAAGCACCCAAGTTGGTGCAAGTCCATCCTTGACCATTTTGGAACCTACGGGCAGACGCAGCTTGGAATCCACAACAATTCTTACCGGGCTGATACCCTCGACCTGCAGACGAGTTGTCAGCTCTGGATTATCCGCGATAACCGTATCTACCCCCACCATGATGCCTTGATGACGGTGGCGGAGCGCATGTACGATCTCACGTGCCGGCTCGTTGGAGATCCATTTGCTGTCCCCGCTGCGTGTAGCAATTTTGCCATCCAGCGTAGATGCTGTTTTGAGAGTGACAAAAGGCAGGCCTGTTGTAATAAACTTGATAAACTTTTCATTCATGCGTCTGCCGCGTTCGCGCAAGACACCCACTTCAACCTCGATACCTTGTTGTCGAAGCATACTGATGCCTGTGCCAGACACCTGTGGATTCGGATCTTCACAACAGACCACCACCCGTTTGACCTTCTCGTGTATCAATCGTTCGCTGCAGGGTGGCGTTTTGCCATAGTGACTGCAGGGTTCAAGTGTTACGTATACTGTACTGCCTTCTGCATCACTTCCTGCCATATTAAGGGCATGCACTTCCGCATGCCCTGTGCCTCTCTTCAGATGGCTGCCCAGGCCAACCACTCTTCCATCCTTAACTACGACACATCCCACGACAGGATTAATTCCAGTCTGTCCTTGTGACCGTTCTGCCATATCCAGTGCTAACGCCATATAAAATTCATCATTGATCATTTCCATATATTGTTCACCCCACGGTTATAATCTTGAACTAAAAAATCCCCACCGAACATTCCGTTCCGGGTGGGGATGATGAGAGACAACTGTCATCTACAGGAGGAAACGTGTACAACATACCGCCGCTTGACCCAAACTGCATTTTCAGGCAAGTGAAAACAAACACATACCTTGTTGAATACAAAATTCAGGTAAAGAGTTCTATAAGACGATAGTATGTTCAGAAAAACTTGTTAGAGACAAGCCTTCCCCGCGCAGCGTCACGTCTATTGCTGACGGCTGTGCAGCATCACTCCTGCGGAGTGCAGCCTGCTAGGCATACACTCTCTCCTTCTCCCATCCAGACTATACTGTCGGTTCTGGAATTACACCAGATCAGCCATCTGCCGAGGCAGACAGGTCACGGACTTTGCCATGTAATGGAACTGTAATCCATAACATGATGCATCACCGCCGGTAGGGAATTACACCCTGCCCTGAAGGATCGCTTTCGTTATTAATTGGATGTTAGCACTTTAGTGCCAAAAAATCAATTTATTTTTGTTTCTTTTTGTCACATACTAACTTTTAATAAGCATAAAACAGCAAAATCCGCGTCTCAAGCGAGACCCGGACTTCTATAATTCCCTACAAGCACACTTACAAGTCTGGAAAACACCAGCTTGCCATGTGCCTCAAATCCTTTGCAGCGTGGAACGGAACACTCTCAGGTTTGGGCTGGGAAGCAGCAGGAGCTGGCATATCCCGGGCTACTCTTCTAACCCAACTGGTCGAGTCCATGCCGATGGCCGAGCACTGCCAGCGCTCATCCGGCCTTGGACGAACAGTCAGAATAAGGTCTTCTTTTCCCGGCATATCGGTGAATACGCCATCCAGATATTCGACAATGGCACGTTTGTCCTTCACTTCGTGACAGTATACAGTAACCCAAGAGCCACTAAGTGCTTTTACTGCATATACGTCTCCAGGCTGCACTTCACCTGTACCAGCATCGGGAGATTTTTTCGGCACCTTCGCTTTGGCACGCACACTTCGTCTGCTCTCGAACGCGCCAACAACGGTGTCAATCGCTGGAGGATTGGGTTCGGGTTTGTCCTCAAGTGATACATCGCTGCAGTCGAAGCCACTGAAAATTCGGGACAGATTATCCTCGTTTATTCCGATAGATGAATCCCACCATGCCAGTGGAGCTTGAACCTCAACGCGGGTATTGGGCCTCTTGTCGCGTTCGGCATACGAAGTGAAAGCCGTAATCATGCCGGGCTGCTCTGGCGTGTCCAGAATGCCGACCAGCGCCAGCGTTTCAAGCAGGTCGCGGTAAACATATACCTTTTTGGTAGGCAGAAGTTGTTCTTTTTTGAGCGCATCCGCAGCCTTGCTGTAACGGGTCTTAGGCGGCAAATTGCGCAGCACCGTTAACACGGCGCGCAGCGTCCAGCGATCATATTCATTCGGTACAGGAAGCTCTTCCGAAGCGGCCATCTCTCTTAGAGCAAGTACATGTCCAAATATGTCTCCATCCAGCGGTGTGCCGTTTGTCATCCGCCAGTACCACTGAAGCGATGTGTCTACTCCGTCATTCACATCCAAACCACAGATCTGGCACTTATGACTGGAAGGATACGGTCTATATTCATGATCAGGTATGCTGGCTGCGATCAGTTTTCCTGTAAGAAGTGAACGCCAGATCATTGGCGCTGACCATAGAGAAGCCACAAAAGCCTGAGCAGTCTCCTGAAGTGTCCAACGCTCAGACAATGTTCTCAGTTCTCGGATCGTCTCCTCATGCTGCGGTCTTACAAAGTGATTAGGCTCATGACCAGCAGACTCTAGTGCCTGTAATTGTTCCGTCGATACGTCCTCTGGCACATTGTGTCTTGAAGCACGCAGCTCCTTGTCCCAAATCGTGCTCTCACTATAAATGTTTTGAAGTAATTTAAGCTGCTGTACAACATCTAAAGTCAAAGTAACAACATCCTTTCACAGTAGTTCTGAAAACATGTAAGCTCAGTATATCCAGTAGGCTGTCAAACCTCATGTATTCGGTTTCAACAATATGTTCCTAGCTAGAATAACCTACGTTCAACTCATCCCGCCAGTTCCTTTAAGCTTATTTTTGATAACACATCGCAAGGCAATTATGCAAAAAAGTCGTACAATGCACAAAACCCCTGGTACTTCCGTAATAGGAATGTACCAGGGGTTAACTTGATGCGGTTGACCAGTTTCAGTTGAAATTAAACTTCTACTACTTCAACAGTTTCCATTTTGTCGCGGCCTTCAAATGCATCAACAAACTCCATACCTTTGCTTACTTTACCAAACACGGTATGCTGTCCATCCAGATGCGGCTGCGGTTGGTAGCAGATGTAGAACTGGCTTCCGCCCGTATTGCGGCCTGCGTGTGCCATTGCGAGCGTTCCACGCTCATGTTTGTTCGGGTTAATCTCACAGTTAATTGTGTAACCAGGACCACCGGTACCTGTTCCGCTAGGGCATCCGCCTTGAGCTACGAAGCCCGGGATAACACGGTGGAACACCAGACCGTTGTAGAAACCGGAGTTTGCCAGCTTTTCAAAATTTGCTACTGTGTTCGGAGCTTCTTGATCGAACAGGTCAATCAATACTTCTCCGCCGTTTGCCAATTTAATTTTTGCTTGTTTCGCCATATGTAAATGACTCCTTTCAATTTTGAGCAGGGTTAATTGTGACGCAGCACTTAACTTGAGGTCAAGCATTACAGCACTTTTCTTAGTTTACACCGAAAAGAGCCGAATCGCAAAAGAAAGAACAGCTTTTTTTGATTTTCTGTTCTTTTTGGTTGGATACCTACATGCCGTACAGATACGCAATAGGCACAGCAAAGGACGGAAAGGATATGCCCCTCCGTCCTCTACAATCAGTAAAATCGAGTCTTGCTATTCCGTGACTCAGCTTGATGAATTAACGAGTAACCGGTTGTTTGCCAATACGTGCTGGAACGAGGTCATTTTGAATAATGTCCTGGTAGGACTCGCGGCGTACGACAACATCTCCTTGGCCATCTTTGACAAATACAACCGCTGGACGACGAATCCGGTTGTAATTGCTCGCCATAGAGTAGTTATATGCGCCTGTGCAGGCTACAGCAAGCAGGTCTCCACTTTCCACTTTAGGCAGGTCCAGATCCCAGATCAACATGTCCCCGCTCTCGCAGCATTTTCCAGCGACAGAGACCGTCTCTACTGCCGCTTCATTTGCACGGTTGGCCAGTACAGCTTCATACTTGGACTCATACAGTGCTGGACGTGGATTATCCGTCATACCACCATCTACCGCTACATATTTACGCACGCCTGGAATGTCTTTGCTTGTGCCAACCGTATACAATGTTGTACCGGCCTCACCCACGATACTGCGGCCTGGCTCAACCCAGATTTCAGGTACAGCATAACCGATTTGGGCAAAATGGTTTTTCACCGCATCCGTAATCGCCTTCACGTACTGTGCAACCTCAAGCGGTGTATCTCCGTCGATATAACGGATTCCGAATCCTCCGCCAAGGTTCACCACTTTGAACGCCACGTTCAGACGCTCATATACACTTGCTGCAAACTCTGCGACCCGCTGTACCGCCATCTGGAACCCTTCAACCTCAAAGATTTGGGAACCAATGTGAGAATGCACACCAAGCAATACCAGGTTGGATTGTTTGGATGCAAGTTCAATCGCTTCAAATGCTGTACCGTTGCCGATATCAAAACCGAACTTGGAGTCCGTTTGTCCTGTCGAAATATATTCATGCGTATGCGCCTCAACCCCTGGCGTTACACGCAGGAGGATGTTTACTTTACGATTTTTGTCCGCTGCGACAGCTTGGAGCAGGTGCAGCTCGTTAAAGTTGTCTACTACGAAGCATCCAATTTCAGCGTCAAGCGCCATTTCGATTTCTTCGAGCGTTTTATTGTTGCCGTGGAAATGAATGCGTTCAGCCGGGAAACCCGCCTGCAGTGCCGTGAACAGTTCTCCATCGGATACAACATCCAGGGAAAGACCTTCCTCTGCTGCAAGTGCACACATCGCCATAACACAGAATGCTTTGCTCGCATACGCAACCTGGAAACCCAAGCCTGAAGCGCGGAATGCTTCCATGTACTCCCTGCAGCGCTCACGAACCAGCTGCTCGTCCACAACGTAGAGCGGAGTTCCGAATTGTTCTTTCATATCCGTAACGTCTACTCCACCAATTTCCAGATGACCCTGCTCATTTATTCTACTTGTACCGTGTAAATACATCGTCTGCATTCCTCACTTTTTGTATACTGGAACAGTTACTATTCCATTGATTTTACACCAGTATATCAAATTAAGACGGGAGATGAATGGATTTTTCGGCACATCATTTGTGTTTTTTACTTTTTTGCAATTCGCCATCCGGATCATCCGACATCTTCGTGTTGTCACGCGTTTTGTTGAACGATGGACGTTTCTTGCTAACAAGCAATGGAACTCTGAACAAAAAGCTGCCAAATGCCTTTGCATTAAACGGTATAAATGGCCACAGGTAGGACGAGTTGTATGAACGATGAATCGTCATCGCTATAATGAGAAGTGTTGTTCCAACCACCAAGCCTGGCACTTTAAATATTGCAACCGCAATAAGCAGCAGCAGCCTGACCAGTCGATTCGCAAGCCCTAACTCGTAACTCGGTGTGGCAAACATTCCAATCGCCGCAATGGCCATATAGAGCACAACTTCATTGACAAAATAACCTGTCTTTACCGCAATATCTCCAACCAGAATTGCCGCGATCAAACCCATGGCCGAAGCGAGCGGTGTCGGTGTATGCACGGCTGCCATCCGTAATAGATCTACACCCAGTTCGATGAGGAGAAACTGCACGATAATCGGTAATTTCACATTTTCCTGAGGACCAATAAAATCAAGTCCGATCGGTTTAAGGGAAGGTTCAATGACCATAAGCATCCACAGCGGGAGTAGAAACAGAGAGATCAGAATACCTGCAAAACGTACCCATCGCAGATAGGTTCCCATAAGAGCGGTTTGTCTGTTCTCCTCTGCATGCTCACATAGATCAAAAAAGGTTGTGGGCAGGATCATCACGCTGGGGGATGTATCTACAAAAATAACGACGCGACCTTCCAGCAGGTGGGAAGCCGTAACGTCAGGACGTTCCGAATACCGAACCAGCGGGAACGGATTCCATCCTTTGTTGATAATCGCCTCTTCCAGCTGCTTGTCGGCAGCCGGTATGCCGTCGATATCAATCCGCAGTATTTTTTCGCGTACCGAATCAACCTGCACCTTATCAACAATATCATCAATATATACAACACATACATCGGTTTGTGTTCTCCGCCCTACCTGCATGATTTCAAATTTCAGTCCAGGGTCACGTATTCTGCGGCGCACCAGCGTTACATTGGTCAGCAGCGTTTCAGTAAAGCCATCCCGTGATCCGCGAACCACACGTTCAAGCGACGGCTCCTCAGGCGATCGGACCGGATAACTCCGGGTATCCATAATGAGAACAGAGCGATCTCCTTCCACAAACATAGCGCTCATCCCGGTTAGTACCTTGTTGATGACAGCGCTCATCCTTTCTACCCGTTCCACCTGGATATGGGGGATATAACATTCAAAATAGGACTTCAGTGCGTGCTCCGATATCTGATCGGGCGAAAGGTAGGTTAACCTTTTTAACACTTCAAGCAAAATCTCATCTTTGGCAAAACCCGTGAGCAGCAGCAATCCAACATGTTTGCCGCCCAGTACCATCTCCCTCATGTCCACATCAAAGGATTCACCTAGACCGAGCACCTGCTTGAGTGTATTTTTGTTTTCACTCATGCGCGGGGAGATGTCATCGTTCTGCTGCCAATACTGCACAGATTCCTCAATGCTGTCGGACATCTCGTTTTGTTTTTTTTTCTGATATGCTCTCTTCTCTTCTTCCTTCTGGATCTCGTAAGCCGACTTATGCATCATGTCTTCCGTAATACCGCCTTCATGGTCAAGACCCGTGCGCTCCGTATGTTCGTCCATGTCCATCCTCCTTTAACCTGTCGTGCCGCTTTACCGCTGGTATATTAAAAAGTCGAACAACGAACCTGTCATTTTGCCCAGGATCATCGCGAGCAGCAGTCCAAACAAGTACGACCTCATCCCCAGCCTTTTCGCCAGTACGGGCAGCACATTTAACACTTCTGTCAGCGCTGCAGCCAGCAGACCGATAAATACACCGCAGAACAGTCCCACAATGGGACTTAACAGCATGACCCCATGCATCTTCCAATGCCAGAAATCCGCTACCGTTCCCAGTAACGAACCTCCGATGAGCGCCCCCTCGTACCAATGAGTTTTATCATAGGATTGCGTCACTTGGGCCAGCCTTGGAATCATGTCCAGCACCAGAATAAGCGCTATGACACCACTCCCCACTGCAATGCCACCTGCAATGCCAAGCACAATGCTGATCGCTCCGTTAAGCACGCTCATCGTTGTTCAGCTCCCTGCGATGCTGCTCATGCATACGTTCGGTCTCTTCGATGACGACAAACTGGTCTACATTTTGCTGATACAGGAACATCTCCACCTCAAGCGGTGTAGGTTCTTCATTCCATTTTTTCTTAAACAGATGATTGAAAAAAACGGCCATACCAAAGCCAATGCCGAGAGAATAGGCGAGCTGAAACAGGTACGGATGCTCATCCCGTTCTCCCGTCAGCATCTCCACGATACGAATCTGAACCTCCTGCATGTTTACGTCGGCATGAAAATTCATAATGGTCAGAGCCGAGCCAAAAAACAGCAGCAGCCATACCAAAATAAACAGCGATTTCGAAGGCCGGCCATTACCTGCCATCACTTCAACTAATGTATGTCCCGATCCCATCAGCTCTACGTTCACATCCGGCAGCAGCTGCCGTATTTGGGGAATAATCTGTAGAATGTCAATGAGAATCAGGTTGCCGTCCTCCGGTCCGGGGCGCAGCAGTTCCAGCTCCAGCAGCCTGTCCTCCTCTTCCTCGGATGAGGCCAGTACATGGGCAATACTCCGCAGTTTAACCGCTCGCCCTCTCTGAATGCGGATGCGACTGCGCATGCGAACGTAGACCGTTGGAGTGGGTGTCTGGGACATCCAAAGCACTCCTTTACTGCGTAATTTAGATTAGTATTTGAAGAATGTGCAAATTTATTACATTTAAGTTGGAAAGAGTGATGAGGGGGCGCCAGACGCTCCCGGGATGGATCGGTGCCGGACGCTGGTTATCCCCGGATTTCTCGTTCTCTCCTTTTCAAGGAGGAAATCCCGGGATAAACGCGCTCGCTTCGCTCCTTTTACCGATTCCATCCCTCCGCTGGCCTGCTTCCCTGCTGCTCCCTAAAATTACTGTACGTGCAGGAAACCGCGGAACAATTCTCGAAAGTTATTTTTATGAAGCTTTTTTGAAAGTGAGGTCCCGGATGATGAGTAAACGTCCCGCATGCTCCATGCAAAGTCTTGATCTATAAACAACGACGGTTGTTTGCATGGAGCTGAGGTAATAACCGTCTCAATATCAACTTCGGTAATGGTTTATAGGATAGGCTTTGCAACCTTAAATTTTATATTTTAAGGAGCAGAGCGATCATGAAATATGTAAACGCCGATGTCATTTTACCGGAAGAATTATTAATAGAAATACAGAAATATATTCAAGGCAGTATGGTTTACATTCCAATACCTGAAGGCCGCAGAAAGAAGTGGGGAGAAAATTCGGGAAGCCGCACATATTTAAGCCAAAGAAATGAGACAATACGTCAACAATATTCCGATGGTTTAACGATTGCTGCACTCTCTGATGAATATTGTCTTTCCAGGGACAGCATCAAAAAAATTATCTATTCAAAAAAGTAAGGTATATCAAAATCACATCATATTTCTATGGTGTGATTTTTTGTGTGCAGCAAACTTTTCTAATTATTTTTTATATATTTTTTAAGATGCGCCTTTGCTAACCTTGAAGAAATCACTTTATAGGAGGGGCGGCTTGTGATTCTAATTACAAAAGCTGAACAACCAGATCAACATATTCTCAAAAATCTAATGACGTTGTTCCTTCATGATTTGTCCGAATTTATTCAAGACATAGAGATGAATCCCCAAAATGGTCTATTCGAATTTGATATACTGGATTGGTTCTTTGAAAAGGAAGGATTAACACCGTACTTTATACGCCTGCACGATCAAAAAATTATAGGTTTCATTTTAATTCAAAGCGGCCCGTTTTCTAATCAGGAATTTGCTGATTATGTTTTGAATTCATTTTTCATCGTGAAAAAATATCGCCGGCAGGGTTTAGGCAGGACTGCATGTAAAGCGTTGTTCGAACATTTACCTGGGAGATATGCTGTTGGTCAAGTTATAAACAACATCCCTGCAATTCAATTTTGGAAAAATGTATACACATCATTCGATATCGATTTTTACGAACAAGAGGAGAAAGATGACAATCTAACCCTCATCTATCAATACTTTAAAGTTTGAAAATAAACATTTAACAACTGAGATATTTTTCAGAATTTTAGAATTCAAGAACGATGGAGCCACCATCATGAAGATCATTACGGCAGATCAATCACACTACGAATATATTAAAGGGCAGGACCACCATATTTTAGAAAATCTGATCCTACCGAAAATTTTGGCTGATGAGATCTTTATCATCCAGGATGAAGAGCAGAACCATATTGGATGGATTCGGTACAGCTTTTTTTGGGACAACACACCTTTTATGAATATGCTCTGGATTGAAGATGTACATCGAAATGAAGGAATGGGTACGAAAGCAGTTCTTTTTTGGGAAAATGAAATGAAGAAGCAGGGTTTTCCTTTGGTCATGACGTCTACATTAGCAAATGAAGGGGCGCAGCATTTTTATAGGAAATTAGGCTATCGAGATTCAGGGTGTTTGATTCTTGAGGACGAACCTTTAGAAATCATACTCACCAAGAAACTCAAGTAACATTCTCCAAACAAATATTAAAACGACAAATAACCTCATCGCTAAAAAACGCGAATTGAGGTTGTTAGTTGTCGTAATAAGATGAATCAACACCCAAACCGGTGGATAAAATCAGCCCTGAACCAATCCTGAATCACTGCGCGATTTGATCGCGAATCGATTGCAGTATTTTTTTCTCCAACCGTGAGACCTGCACCTGGGATATCCCCAGCCTGCTTGCCACTTCGGATTGAGTCTGATCCCTGTAATACCTCAGGTACACGATAAGCCGCTCCCGTTCACTCAGGCCGCCGATTGCTTCATTCAGCGCCAGCTTGTCAAACCACTTCTCCTGAGACTCATCCGCGATCTGATCCATCAGAGTAATGGGATCACCATCATTCTCGAATACCGTCTCATGAATGGAGGTTGGCGGTTTGTTAGCCTCCTGGGCGAATACCACTTCCTCCGGGGTAACCCCAAGGTCAGCAGCAACTTCCTTAATTGTGGGCAGTCGATCCAGATGTTTGGACAGTTCGTCCCTCTTCTTGCGAACTTTATTGGCCATTTCTTTCAGCGAACGACTGACCTTCAAGGTCCCGTCATCCCGCAGAAAACGCTGAATCTCACCAATAATCATCGGTACCGCATACGTCGAGAACTTTACGTCATAACTGAGATCGAACTTGTCCACTGACTTGAGCAGGCCGATACAACCAATCTGGAACAGATCCTCCGGTTCATATCCCCTGTTCATAAAACGCTGCACGACGGACCAGACGAGTCTGATGTTGCAGTTCACCAGCGTATCCCGTGATTCATGGTCACCCGACTGACTGAGCGCAATCAGCCGTTTGACCTCGGCATCGTCCAAATAGGTCTGTGAAGATGGTTTCACTTCAGCATCCATAAGAACACCAACCCCTAATTATACAATGCTTTCTTGGATTCAATCCTTTTTTTCATCTTGATGGAGGTGCCTCTGCCGGGCTCACTGCTGACTTCGAATTCATCCATAAAATTTTCCATGATCGTAAAGCCCATGCCCGACCGCTCAAGTTCGGGTTTGGACGTATACAGCGGCTGTTTGGCCAGATCAAGATCCTCGATGCCTTCACCGCGATCCTCTACAATAATCGTGATCATATCGTCACGAATCTCAGCCTGAATGGTCACGACACCTTCCGGATTGTTATTGTATCCGTGGATGATACTATTGGTCACCGCTTCGGAGACGACCGTTTTCAGATCACTGAGCTCGTCCATCGTTGGATCAAGCTGAGAGATAAACGCCGCAACAGTCACCCGTGCAAACGATTCATTCTCCGACTTGGCCGCAAATTGCAGATTCATGAAATTTGTCCCTGTTCCTTCATTCATGAGACGACCTCCAGACCTGAGAGAGCAGTTCCCTCATTTTCGTATATCGGCATGATCTTGAACAATCCCGACATTTCCAGCAAACGGTAAACCGGCGGATTCACATCGCAGACGACCATTTTGCCGCCTTTATTTTTGATCAACTTGTATCTTCCCAAAATAACACCTAGTCCTGAACTGTCCATAAACTGCAGGTCTTTCAAACTCAGCACCAGATGCTCGCATTGTCTGCGCTGAATCGCTTCATCCATCTGCATTCGTACCATGTCAGCTGTATGATGATCCAGTTCCCCGGATAATCGCACAATCAAAATCCCGCGGTGATGCTCCATGTCCACATTCAAGTTCACGTTTGCCCACTCTCCTCCCTGTCTTGAACAAGGATTTCTACGCTGCCAAAAGCTTTTCCTGCCCCCCGACAAAACTAGAAGAAAACTCCTATTTAACTACAAAAATTGTTCCAGTCACCAGGAGAAAGGCGCATCCTGCCGCTTAATCGAACAAATTGGAGGTTGTCCGCTTGAACAGCTTCCACCAGCCTGCTTTATTCACGTCCTGTGGAGCCTGAATGTCGAATTCTTTAATCACTTCGTTACCTTGATAAACGACGAGCTTGCCAACGCTCTGTCCAGCCTTGACCGGAGCTTTCAGTTCTTTGGCTACAATTAATTCATGGCGAATATCTGTGGACTTGGCCCCTTTGCGCATCAAAACACTGTAGTTTTGGGCCGCATTCAGCGGCAGCTCAGCGACGTCGCCTTTTTCAATCTTCAGACTGCCCAGCAGATCTCCTGCTTTATAAAGAGCCTTCATCGTATATTGACCAAAAGCATAATCAAACATCGAGGATACTTCGCTGTTGCGAGTTTTCGTATTGGGTTCACCCAGGACAACCGCAACGACACGCAGCCCATCCTTGGACGCGGTAGCCGACAGACAGAATTTTGCTTCGGACGTATACCCCGTTTTCAACCCATCTGCTCCCTGGTAAAAACGCACGAGCTTGTTCGTATTCACGAGCCAAAATGGCTTGTCGGAATCTTTACGCAGGTAGTCCTGATAGGCGCCCGTGTACTTCGTAATGCCTTGATGTTTCAATAGTTCGCGGCTCATCACCGCGATATCATGCGCAGAGGAATAATGATTATCTACTGGCAGACCGTTCGCGTTGGCAAAACGTGTATCCTTCATGCCCAGCTCCTGTGCACGCTCATTCATCATCTGTACAAAGGCTTCTTCCGAGCCGCCAAGCTTCTCGGCCATAGCTACCGATGCATCATTGCCGGAGGCCATCGCGATGCCTTTCAACATATCATCCACCGTCATTTCTTCACCAGGCTCCAGAAAGATCTGTGACCCGCCCATTGAAGCTGCATACTCACTGGTTCTTACCTTATCCGTTAACTTGAGCTTACCCGAACCAATCGCTTCCATGGTAAGCAGCATCGTCATAATTTTAGTAATGCTCGCTGGTGGCAGCTGATCATGACTGTTTTTCTCATATATTACGGTTCCCGTATCCGCATCCATCAGAATGGCTGAACGAGCCGATGGAGCCAGGTCCGTTCCGCCAGCAGCCTTTGGTGATTCTTCCGCCAAAGCAGATGATGACAGCAGGGGCAGCAGCATACAAACGGTCATGAACGATGCCAGTATTCTTTTTTTCACTAGGTTCCCTCCTCAAATGAATAGCTCGGTGGTTAGTCCTCGCATGTACTGCTAACCATTGTCGGCGGGTTTACAGTAAATTATTCCATTATAATCAGGTTTTCCCTAACTTTTTTTACCTGAAGGAAAAGGCAGTTGTTGTATTCGAGTAAAATGAGAAGGATTGCCTGTCCAGAGAGCATTCCCATATTCCCAAACCTGAACATGCACCTGAACGGAAACGGAGACGACTCCCTGAAAACATCATTTATAGGATTTACCTATGTATATAATCATTTATATATATTTCTCCAATGAGTGATCCTGCATTATGATGTATATGTCACGATTTGAATACTTTAGGAGAGTGATCCGAGTGTCTTTTTACGATAAAAAAATTCATTTCATAGATGGCAGTCCTGCTGATCTAGCCATATACCGAGGTAAAGTACTCCTTGTTGTTAATACCGCAAGTAAATGCAGCTGCTCTCGTCAATTTGAGGCTCTTCAACAGCTGTATGAAAAATATCATCGTTATGGTTTCGAAATTCTTGCGTTTCCATGTAACCAGTTTAACGAGAAGGAACCCGGGGACAATTTTGAAGTGCAAATAAATTGTAAAAATCGATTTAAGCTAACGTTCCCATTGTTTGAGAAAATAGAAGTGCGAGGGGCACACGCCCATCCCATCTTTCAGTTTTTAACCGCACAAGCGCCATTTCTAGGTTTTGATACCAAAACAGACAGCGGCAAGTGGATGAATGATTTTCTTATAAAGAACTTTCCTGATATTCACGGGGATCATGGGGTCAAGTGGAACTTCACTAAGTTTTTGATGGATCGGAACGGAGAGGTGCGGGGAAGATTTGAGACAATAACTGAACCACATGTAATCGAACCAAACATTAGATCACTGCTTTCCATGTAATTAACGTCCTGCCCAGACTGGAATATGTGGAGCCTGTTTTGTTATAAAGATAAGTTAGTGTTATGGTCATATTATAAAAAAAGAGAACAAATCATTGAAAAAACTCCATTCCATGATTTGTTCCCTGTTCAATTCTTCGAACTGAAGATTCCTTCAGTTTATTATTCAATTCCTCATTACATCTTAGGAATAACCGCCAACACTAGGGCCAGGAAAGCTTCGCGTACACGCTCCGTCGTTTCCATAACTTCATCATGTGACAAAGGCTGGTCTAGGATCCCCGCAGCCATGTTGCTGATGCAGGAAATGCCGAGCACTTCAAGGCCCGCATGACGGGCTACGATCACTTCGGAAACGGTCGACATGCCTACAGCATCTGCACCGAGGGTACGAAGCATTCTGATCTCAGCCGGAGTTTCATAGTTAGGACCAAGCATGCCAGCATATACGCCTTCTTGTATATTGAATCCTTGAGCAGCCGCCGTGTCTTTGGCAAGAGCACGCAGACGGCGGCTGTAAGCTTCGGATAAATCCGGGAAGCGAACGCCAAGGGCAGCGTCATTTGGTCCGATTAACGGATTTTTGCCAGTCAGGTTCAGATGATCCGAGATCAGCATCAAATCGCCTGCCTGATAAGATGTGTTAACTCCACCCGCTGCATTCGTCACCAGCATACGGCTTACGCCCAGTTCTTTCATAACACGTACCGGGAAGGCAGTCAGCTCCGGGCCGTAACCTTCGTACATATGAAAGCGCCCCTTCATCATCACGACCGGACGGCCTTGAATGGTTCCGATGAGCAGTTCCCCTTCATGTCCTTCTACAGTGGACACCGGGAAATGCGGGATGTCCTGATAAGCGATGCTCACGCCATCCTCGATCAGTTCAGCAAGAACGCCAAGGCCTGAACCGAGAATCAAACCAACCTCAGGCTTGATAGAACTTTTACTTTGAATATACGATGCTGCTTCTGTAATCATCTGTTGGTTTAAAGCTGTCATAAGATGTTGTTCCTCCCTTGAGTTGAAACGATCCGTTTATGAGCAGCAGGTACATGCCCTGCGCCTGTCATGGCGTTGTCAAGCAATTAAAGATGCAGCCTGCGTATGTATAACGGCGTTTAGTTGGTATCGAATATATTTTAGCTTAAAAAGAGACATCATTCCGCGGCAAATTGTGAAGACTGTGCGCCAAAATTATTTTGCCCGCGGATGATGGGTTTCATAAATTTCTTTCATCGTTTTACGCCCATGCTGACTGTACTGCTGGCCGGGCTGTTCTACATGACCAAGCATGTCCTGGACAGCCCGGGTGTCTGCTCCGTTTGCAATCAGGTGAGCTGCAAAGGAATGGCGCAGCGTGTGCGGCGTAATCTCGCCCGAAATGCCAGCGTCCACTGCGGCTTTCTTCAGCAATTTCCAGAATCCCTGCCGGGTTAACCGTCTGCCAGATACATTCACAAACAGTGCCTGCTCGTCCGTTCCGGTCTTGAGGAGTTGATCACGAAACTCATCCATGTACACTTTTGCCCAGTGGGCAGCCGGAGCACCAATCGGAAGAATACGTTCTTTACCCGCCCCGCCGCACCTGATAAAGCGCATCCCCGGCTGTACGTCCCGTACATCAAGCGCGATCAGCTCCGAGACCCGAATACCGGTGGCATACAGAAGCTCCAGCATGGCCCGATCTCGAACGCCTTGTGGTGAGCTGACATCAGGGGCGGCAAGCAGCAGCTCGATTTCCTGAATGGTAAGTACTTGAGGGGGCGTCTTGTCAGCCTTGGGTGCTTCCACATCAAACGTAGGGTCCTGCACAATCTCACCGCGCCGCATCAGAAAATGAAAATAAGATCTTAGAGATACGATGCTGCGGGCAATCGTTGCATTCGCCCGGCCATCCTGCTTGAGCTGTCCGACAAACAGCACAACATGGGTTCGCCTAACCTCTCCCGCTGCGCGGATTCCGTATTCTTTTCTCACAAATTCCACGAACTTGTCCACATCTCGAAGATACGATTCCATGGTGCTGCTCGACATTCCCTTATCTTCTTCCAGGTATAAAGCATAGGCGTGTATGGTCTGATTCATGTACGACACTCCTCATCTGACAGCAATGCCAACCGGCAGGCTGCTTCCGTATTTGCATCCTTCGCTGCCGGAGCTAATCTCCATAATGCCATAATGGCAGCTATTCTCCGTACCAATAGAAGAGACGAAGACGCTCCGTCATCGTAGGACGTGCTTCTCCAATGCCTGGCCAATCCGTTTCCTGAAATACTTTAACCGCATTGCCGGTTGGCATTTGATACTGATCCACGGGTGAGATCCAGCCGTTAAACAGATCCAGTACGTGATAGAACAGATATACCAAACCGGCAAAGAATACAATAAATCGTATAAAACGGAGCCCTCTCCGCACAGATATAATCATTGGAATGTCCCCTTCCCTATTCAAGTCCAGTATAGTCCTTGAAACAGGGTATGTCCGTGAACTCGGGAATATGCCATGCCCGTTCGAACCTCACACGGGGTGCGGGACCAAAAAAGCTCCCCCGTCAAAACCGCCGGTGAGAGCTTGAAGATAGGCTATGTTATTCTTCATCTTTGGGCTTTTGTTCATTTTTAGCTTTACAACGATAACAAATTCCATGAAAGTCCAGTCGGTGATCTACTACCGAAAAGTTAAATTCCCGCTCCAGTCGTTCTTCAAGCGGACCAAGCCAGTCCTCACGAATTTCATCCATACTTCCGCACTGTACGCAGATTAAGTGATGATGGTGATGCTTGGATGTATCTCCGCGTAGATCATAACGCGCTACACCGTCGCCGAAGTTGATTTTCTCTACAACATGCAGCTCACTCAGCAGTTCGAGGGTACGGTACACGGTTGCCAGACCGATTTCGGGAGCCTTTTCTTTAACGAGCATGAAAACATCCTCTGCACTCAGATGATCTTCTTCATTCTCTAAAAGTACTCTTACGGTGGCTTCCCGCTGGGGCGTTAATTTATATCCTTGGGACTGTAGTTGCTGCTTAATTTTATCGATCCGTGCTTCCATTTTCTCCCTCCCCCTAGGAAATCACTGCACACTGCAACTTAACCCACTCTTTTCATTATAGGGGGAGTTCAATATCAAAGTCAACATTTTAGGGCATCCAGTGCAAGCTAGACAGGAAGCAGCATGGGTGTGACCCAACGCATCATTGCGGGGGTAACCCAGGTCTCAAAAGATGCTACGCCGAGCAGCAGTACAGCCATAACCACTGTTAAAATAATATAGGAAGCAAAGGGTCTCTGCCTACCTGGTGCACGGTGCATCAAAACGCGATTACGAATGATATATAACGAGAACGTCATTGCAGCCACACTGCAGATCAGCAGAATCGGAATGACGAACAAATTATGCGGAGCTACGGATACAAGTGCAAACAGCAGCCCTTTCCACGAGTACTGCCCAACAAGGTAACCCACTGTAAAGCCGATCAGTACACCTTTCAGAAAATCCAGCACAAGTATGCCGGGTAAACCTACAACAGACAAACCGAGAATAAAGATCAGCCCGACCCATTTCAGATGCAGCATAGCGATATCCCAATAGGCTGTGCTTTCGACGCCTTGGGAACTATGCTGAACCGTCATAAAAAAGTTACCCAAATATCCTTCAAGATCCTGCCGCTGTTCCAGAGACAAGGCATTGACCATCAATGCGCCGAAGATCACACCGACCAGAAACAAGACAGCTACGAATACATATAACGAGGTTTGGCCTTTAAACGTAAAATAGGAAGAACGCATACAGGTACGAGTCCCCTTTCCGGTTATCCTGATGCAAGGAGTTATTATAAACTTGAACATCCTTATAATTCAGCATATGAACCGGGACTCGCTCGTATGACCTCTTGTCCTAATTGTTATTTCCCCAATGCGAACCACTCGTTAGAACCTGTATTACTCTTTCGCTGTAACCTTGCCATACGTCCCTCCACCACCTGAGGACAACGCCAGCTGCCCATTCCGAGCGGCAACAATCAGCTCAGCCAGTACCGGTCCAACCACTTCGGCCAACTGGTCTTCATCTGTACGGTGCAGCACAGCCATCTCTGTACCAAACCGATCCAGCAGCTGACGCAGCTTGGCTCTGCCCAGCCCAGGAATGAATTCCAGTGGAACCTGATAATGATAAGGCGGCCTATCAGCAGGGAGCTCCGGTTGTTCCCGGTCTGCAATCGCCAGAATACGATCCAGCACCCCTTGAACCAGCTTCTGACTGCCGCAAAGCGGACACCGCTCTGCAGATAAATCCTGTTCATCCATAACGCTGCCGCAGGCTGCACAATATGTCCGGTGATACTTGCCGAGTCTTGGATTCAAGCCATAATTGGCCGCAATGTATCTTCCTTCTTCTCTACGCAGCGCCATCCGGAATTCGTCAAAGGAAGGGGCTGCAATCTGCAGTTCATTATATTCCCTTCCGATTTTCCCAAGAGAATGCGCATCCGAGTTGGTCACAAAAGGCATCCGATCCATTTCGCGAATGTAACTCGCCATAGAGGAATCCGAGCTTAACCCCAGCTCGGCGGCATCGATAAGGCTCGTATCCAGAACATCTGCCATACGCGGCGCTGTGCTGCCATAAATGCCTTTATGCGGCGTAAATACATGAGCGGGTATAATCAGACCGCCGCGCGCCTTGATCTCCGCCTGCATCTCAAGAGCCGGTACGTATACCCGCTGGGAACTGAGGTTTACATTTTTCATATACTTCTTCATCCAGGCTGTAAAAGATTTCATTGTACTCAGATCCCGGAAGTAGGCGAGCATGTGAAATTCTCGCATTTCGGGTTCACGCAGCTCGATCTCTGTGCCCAGCAGAATGGTTGTGTCCTGATACGCTATGCCTCCACCTTCAACTTCAGACATCGTACCGTTCTCCAGCAGTTCTTCAATATCCCTCTGCACCACCGGGGAATGGCAGTCGATAACACCCAGCAGATGAATCCCTTTACGAGCAGATGCCTCGCGGGCAATATTCTCGAAAGTCAGATCGCGACTGCCGCTGATCTTAACCGCCTCACCACGGGAGGTGCGCCCGATATGGATATGCAGATCCGTATAACAGGGCTCCCACAATGCCGCTGTTCCCTCCTGATTTTGCATGATTAAAACCGTCCTGTCGTTCTGTAAATATCCCACGCATATACAGCCATCATCGTTTTGGCATCACTAATCCGATTCTCGTCCATCAGCTTGTATGCTTCATCCAGCGTAATTTCGGATACTTCAAGAAACTCGTCTTCATCCAGTGCCATATCTCCCGCTTCCAGTTCTTCGGCAATGTAAAGGTGGATGATTTCATCAGCAAAACCTGGTGAAGTGTAAAAAGACCGCAGATGGCGCAGTGATTTAGCTGCATATCCCGTTTCTTCTTTCAGTTCACGTGCCGCTGCCACCTCTGGCTGCTCGCCCGGGTCAAGCTTGCCCGCAGGAATTTCCACTTCCGTACGTCCCATCGCCTGACGGTATTGATCCACAACCAGCATGCGATCTCCCTTCAAGGCCAGTACGGCTACTGCTCCTGGATGTTTGATGATCTCCCGGGTCGCCGTTTGTCCGTTCGGGAGCTTAACGGTGTCAACTTGGAGCGAGATCACTTTTCCTTCAAAGATCGGTTTGGTGGACACAGTCACCTCATCCAGCTTGGGGTTTGCCGGCTGCGGGGCGTAAATGGATGAAGCAGATGTTTGGGATTTCATGTGTAGTTCAACTCCGTTTCCTTTGTGATGGGTTCAATCGAACTGAAATGTATAATGTAGTGATTTCAGGCATATGGTGAGCCTATAAGAATTTTATCGTTTGTACAAGTCTTACGCGTACTGCGAGAAACAAGGGGGACTCACCGATTGAAAAGTTATCTCACACCTGAATCGGCACATGTGGTCGGACAAGCCAGACAAGTACAGCTTATTCTTAGACAGTGGATGCGTGAATGGGGTCCCGAAACGAAACTGGTCGACATGCTGGCTGGGCGCAAGAGCTAGTCCCACCGTTGTTCAAAAAGTCCGAACCCGGTCTGCACCGAATTCGGACTTCCTGTTCTTTTTCAGCCAAAGCTGCGGTTACAACATCTAATATACGGTCAATTATTCCGATCGCTTATTTGTCTTTTGCCGTTTCCTGTACAATTGCGATCACCACTTGAGACAGTTTCACTATGTCGGCCGCGCGAATGCGTTCTTTGGTTGTGTGAATATTTTCATACCCCACAGCCAGATTCACCGTAGGAATGCCGAAACCGTTAAAAATGTTGGCATCACTGCCGCCGCCGGAAGCAAACGTGTTTGTTTCCAGACCAAGGCCGCGGATCGCCCGCTGTGCAAGCTGCACAACCTCATGGTCGTCATGGAAGCCAAATGCAGGATACTTAATTTCACTGCGGAACTCTGCTGTTGCACCGTATTTGCGGCATGTTGTCTCCAGCGCTTCACGCATTTGAGCAATCTGCTCCTCAATCTTCTCCTGCACAATACTGCGAGCCTCTGCATCAATCTGGACGAAGTCACATACAACGTTCAGCGCAGAGCCGCCTTGGAACTTTCCAATATTCGCTGTCGTTTCATGATCAATACGTCCAAGCTTCATCGCTGCAATCGCTTTGGCCGCAACCTGGATTGCACTGATTCCATCTTCCGGATTCACACCGGCATGGGCTGACTTGCCATAAATTTTCATCTGAATCTCAGCTCTTGCCGGGGCAGCCACGCAGATTGTTCCCACTGCTCCGTTGGAATCCAGCGCATATCCAAAGGCAGCATCGATATCCTTCGGATTCATAGCGCGAGCACCAACAAGGCCGGATTCTTCACCGACTGTAATCACAAACTGGATTTTGCCATGCGGAATGCTGTTCTCCTGAATGACACGGATGGCTTCAAACAATGCCGCAATCCCCGCCTTGTCATCCGCTCCAAGAATCGTTGTACCATCACTGCGAATCCATCCATCCTCGCCCAGCTCCGGTTTGATCCCCTGTCCAGGGGTTACCGTGTCCATGTGACATGTGAAGAACATCGGCTCGGCCCCTTCCACGCCTGCGGCATCCATCGTAACGACCAGATTGCCCGCGCCATGCCCGGTCTCGTTCATCGTATCGTCCTCGTAGACGCGAAGACCAAGACCCTCGAATTGTTCTTTTAATACCTTGGATATATTCTGTTCATTTTTCGTCTCACTATCAATCTGTACCAGTTCCATAAACTGCTGAATTACACGCTGTTCATTAATCATTAGACTTTCCTCCCTATCGTAGATACGGTACAATACAGGTACTATGGCTTGTTCAAAAGGTCTGAAAGGAGTTCTCTCTTCATGCAAAATAAGAAATGGTTCAAAATTGTGATCTATCTCATGCTGGCCGCTATGATTGGCTCCACTATTTTCATCGCGCTGGAACCGCTGCTGTTTGGATAGTCACTAACCTGAAGCCTTACGGACGCTCTGTCTACAGACGCTGGAGGGCTTCTTTTTCAGCAACCCATATCAGATCGTACGAGAATATACGCTGAAAATAAGGCACAATATCCCGGGCAACCTGCTCAACTGCGTATGACTTCCCCGTGATATCTTCCAGAGATGTCACACCATACTGTTCAATTCCGCACGGAACAATACCTCGAAATCCCGCAAGCTGAATGCCAGAAGTAATGTTAAACGCAAACCCGTGACTCGTCACAAAACCACGTCGATGCCTGCACCGGTTAAATTTGATGCCAATGGCAGCAATCTTCAGATCACCAATCCACACACCTGTGTATCCCTCTTTACGGCCGGATTCCACGCCCTGATCGGCAAGATAATCCATGATTACCTGTTCCAGCTTGCGCAGATATCCATGAAGATCGAGTTCTTCATCCCGGCCAAGCACCAATAAAGGATAACCCACCAGTTGACCCGGCCCATGATAAGTAATATCACCGCCTCGGTCAATTTGAAACAAAGAAATTCCCTGTGCTTTCAGCTCTTCTTCACTCCAAAGCAGATGCTCCGGATGATTCTGTGATCCAATCGTATAGGTTGGGGGATGCTGCAGCAGGAGCATCCGTTCGGGACCTTCACCTTCGTCCAGCTGCTGCACAATTGATTTCTGAAGATTCCATGCCGCCTCATAATCCAGCATCGGTATGTATGCCACATTCAGCGGTTTGCCCATGTTTCCCCACATCCTTCTGCCCATGGTTTAATATATGAAGTTACGTCAGTCTCTAGACAGCCAGAAAAGTGCACGGCCCAAGGCACATACACTTTCCCGTCATTCTATCATAAACTTAATACACTTTCGTTTCCATGTTGTACCCTTCCAGATTCTCTTTAACCCGCTGTAAAAACCGTCCGCAGATCACACCATCCAGAATCCGGTGATCGAGAGACAAGCACAGGTTAGCCATAGAACGCACTGCGATCATATCGTTAATGACAACCGGTTTTTTCACAATGGATTCAAATGTAAGGATCGCCGCCTGTGGGTAGTTGATAATCGGCTGAGACAGGATGGAACCAAATGAACCCGTGTTGTTTACCGTAAACGTACCGCCCTGCATATGATCCAGCTTCAGCGTGCCTTCACGGGTTTTGCGGGCCAGGTCATCAATCTCACGAGCGAGACCTGCGATATTACGCTGATCCGCGTGCTTGATTACCGGTGTAAGCACGGAATCCTCCGTACCTACAGCCATGGACAGATTGATATCCCGCTTCACGATAATTTTGTCGACCGCCCATACGGAGTTCATGATCGGGTAATCTTTGATCGCATTGACGACACCCTTCATCATAAATGAAAGATAGGTCAGGTTAATGCCTTCTTTCCGTTTGAACTCATCCTTCAACTTGTTGCGCAGCATAACGAGATTGGTGACGTCCACTTCAATCATCGTCCATGCGTGAGGGATTTCGGATACACTTTGACGCATATTTCGTGCAATTGCATTACGCACAGGAGTAACATCGATAAAATACTCTGATCTTCCCTGGCCGCCGCCTTCCACTTCGATCTGCGGAATTTTCGGGCTTTCCGTCAGGTGGATTCCGGAATGACGCACGGGAACTCCCACATCGGATGCAGGAACCGTCTGTCCCGCTGTGCCATTAGAACCCGAAGCAACACCTGAATCGCGACTGATTCCACTGAACGGAGAAGATGATGCAGACTGGGCTGCCTGACGATTTACCGGAGAGGTCTGTACAGACTCTGCTGATGCATTCGCCGCCTGAACACCCTGTCCAGCAAAGGCGAGGACGTCTTTACGCGTAATTCGCCCGCCCGCACCCGTGCCCTGAATATGCTGCAGATTCAGTCCATGTTCTGCTGCCAAAGACTGCACTGCCGGGGAATACCGATGGCGCATCGGCTGATTCGGATCATATGCAGCGTTGTTTGAAACTGCAGCAGGAGATTGACCTGCGTTATGCCGTACCTGGGTTTGCTCTACTTGCTCCCCCTGACCAGCAGCAGATGTTATTTGTTCAGCTGTATCCTCATCCGAAGCAGCGACCTGCATGCGGCAGATTGCTTCACCTACAGCAATTGTGGTACCCTCTTCGACCAAAAGGTCACCCATAATCCCATCTACCGTAGATGGAATTTCGGCGTTCACTTTATCCGTGATGACTTCACAGATTGGCTCGTACTGTTCCACACGGTCACCCGGTTTTTTCAACCATTTGCCTATGGTAGCCGAGACCAGGGATTCCGCGAGCTGCGGCATAATGACCTCGATCCATTTCATACGTTCAGCCATTGATTTATCACTCCAAACTTTAATCTTTCTTCATCTATTAATACTCGGCAAGTTCGCGCATGGCTGTTTTGGCTTTATCCTTGCTCAGCATGTAAAATTTCTCCATCGTCGGGCTGATTGGCATCGCTGGTACATCAGGGCCGCACAGACGCTGAATAGGCGCGTCCAGATCAAACAAACATTCCTCGCTGATGATTGCGGCAACCTCTGCGCCCACACCACCCGTTTTGTTATCTTCGTGTACAATCAGCACCTTACCTGTTAACCGGGCGGAAGCAATAATCGCTTCACGATCGAGCGGCTGCAGTGTACGCAGATCCAGTACATGTGCTGTGATGCCCTCTTCACGTTCCAACTCCTCAGCGGCCTGCATGACAAAATGCAGCGGTTGACTGTACCCGATCACCGTAATATCGGCTCCTTCACGAAGCACGTTCGCCTTACCGATGGGAACGATATAGTCATCCTCAGGCACATCTTCCTTAATCAGCTTGTAACACTTTTTATTTTCAAAAAAGAGGACAGGGTCAGGATCGCGCACAGCCGCTTTGAGCAGTCCTTTGGCGTCATACGCCGAGTAAGGAGCAATAATTTTGAGTCCTGGTGTACCAAAGAAAATGGATTCCGGACATTGGGAGTGATACAGTCCGCCAAAAATGCCGCCGCCGATTGGCGCACGGATTACGATCGGACAGCTCCAGTCATTGTTAGAGCGGTAGCGAATTTTAGCTGCTTCACTAATAATCTGATTCGTGGCGGGCAGCATAAAATCCGAATACTGCATTTCCGCAATCGGCTTCATGCCGTACATCGCTGCACCGATGGCCACACCAGCAATTGCAGATTCAGACAATGGCGTATCCATGACGCGCATCTCGCCAAACTGATCCTGCAGCCCTTTGGTTGTGGTGAACACGCCGCCTTTTACACCGACGTCCTCGCCTAGAACAAATACATTCTCATCGCGCTCCATCTCTTCTTTCATTGCGAGACGGATAGCATCAATATATTCCATCATAGCCATGATTACCGTCCCCCTTCTTCGCTGTCCGCATAGACATGCGTCAGCGTATCCTCAGGTTTCGGATATGGCGCATTGTCTGCGTATTCAGTTGCTTCCTTCATTTCCAGCGCAAGCTGGGAAGCCAGATCCGCATCCCGGGCTTCATCCCAGATGCCGCATTCAATCAAATAATTTTTCATCCGAAGCACGCCGTCTTTCTTCCAGTTCTCCTCAACTTCTTCTTTGGTCCGATAGGCCAGATCATTGTCCGAAGTGGAGTGAGGTGACAAACGGTACATCATCGCTTCGATCAATGTTGGCCCTTCACCTGCGATCGCACGCTGACGCGCTTCCTTCACTGCCGCATATACCTCAAGTGCATCATTACCATCTACGCGCAGTCCCGGAAAACCATATCCCAGTGCACGATCAGAAATCTTGCCGCTCAGCTGCTTATGAACAGGAACGGAAATGGCATATTGGTTGTTCTCACACATGATAATGACAGGCAGCTTGTGTACACCTGCAAAGTTAGCTCCTTCATGGAAATCACCCTGGTTGCTCGAACCTTCACCGAATGTAACAAAAGAAACAAACTTTTTCTTCTGCATTTTGGCAGCAAGGGCAAAGCCTACCGCATGAGGAACCTGTGTGGTAACCGGACTGGAGCCTGTAACGATGCGCAGCTTTTTGTGTCCAAAGTGTCCTGGCATCTGCCGTCCGCCGCTGTTCGGGTCTTCCGCCTTCGCAAATGCAGACAGCATCAGCTCACGCGGGGTCATGCCTACGGCCATAACGAAACCGTAATCGCGGTAATAAGGTAAATAATAATCGTGTTCTCGATCCAGACCAAAAGCCGCACCAACTTGAGCAGCCTCCTGACCTACACCGGATACGTGAAAGTTGATTTTGCCAGCTCGCTGCAGAAGCAGGCAGCGCTCGTCAAACTTGCGTGCAAGCAGCATGTATTTATACATATCTAAAACTTCTCCATCGCTAAGTCCCAGCTGTTGATGTCGATGAACCGCATCTGCAGTACCTTGTGAACTCATATGAGGTACCTCCTTTTAATCAGAGCCTTTGCAAGTATTACTACCCGATCTTATAACCTGGTACTAAGACTTGGCTTAACCTTATTATAATCCTTTTTGCCCAAAAAAGGAAAGGACCTTTCTCACCATCTTGTCCGGGCTTACATTCCAATCGCTTTTCCGTCCACGGCCAGCATGGCTTCACCCATAATTTCCGACAACGAAGGGTGCGGATGAATGGTTTGTCCAACCTCCCATGGCGTGGCATCCAGCATCTGGGCCAATGAAGCTTCCGCAATCAGTTCCGTAACATGGGTGCCAATCATATGTACCCCCAATATATCATTCGTTTTGTTGTCAGCAATCACCTTCACGAACCCGTCCCGGCTTCCGTGAATTAGAGATTTACCTATCGCTTGGAACGGAAATTTGCCGGTTTTGATTTCGTATCCGCGTTCTCTGGCTTCCTTCTCGGTGAAACCAATGCTTGCGGCTTCCGGACGTGTATATACGCACCGCGGAATACGATGTGTTTCTACCGGATGCACACTCTCGCCAGCGAGATGATTCACCGCAAGTATGCCTTCGTGACTTGCGGCATGTGCAAGCTGCAGCCCGCCGATGCAGTCACCAATCGCATAGATATGTCCTTCTCCAGTCTGCAAGTATTTGTTAACCGTAATATAGCCCCGCTCTACTTTGATATCTGTATTCTCAAGCCCGATATTTTCGACGTTAGCTTGACGTCCGATAGACACAAGCATCTTGTCAGCAGTCAGCGTTTCCAGGTTGTCTCCTGCAAGCTGCACATCGATGTGAACGCTCTGATCCTCGGTGCGATAGCTGTCCGTGATCAGTTTGGCACCCGTCAGGAAACGCACTCCCCGTTTGCCCAGCAAACGCTGCATTTCCTTGGCCACGTCCTCATCCTCTGCGGGCAGCACATGGTCTGCCGCCTCAATTACCGTCACAACCACGCCAAAATCATTCAGCATCGAGGCCCATTCCAGTCCGATCACGCCGCCGCCTACAATGAGGATCGAGCCAGGCAGCTCATCCATGCGCAGCGCTTCGTCACTGCTCATAATATATCTTCCATCCGGCTCAAGACCTGGCAGCATGCGCGGACGTGAGCCAGTAGCAATAATCAGGTTCGTTGGAACGACAGTATCCATCTCGCCATCCTCAAACTCCACAGCCACCGCACCGCTTTGCGGGGAGAAGATAGAGGGCCCGATTACACGTCCCTTGGCGTGTACAACCTCGATTTTATTTTTTTGCATCAAATACTGGACACCCTTATGCAGCTGGTCCACAATGGCATCCTTGCGTGCCTGCACCTTTGGAAATACCAGCGCTGCTCCAGTGGTCTCAATACCGTAGCTCTCGCTATCCAGGATTTCGGCGTACATTTCAGCACTCTTCAGCAGTGCCTTGCTTGGAATACAGCCCCGGTGAAGGCAGGTTCCGCCCAGCTTGTCCTTCTCGATAATAACGACCTTTTTCCCCAGCTGCGCGGCACGAATGGCAGCAACATATCCTCCCGTTCCTCCGCCCAGTATGGCAACATCACATGGTATTGGCATCTCTATTTCTCCTCTATATACTCAATTTTTTGAAAGATATCATTTGACCTAAAGTGATTTTACACAGTCCACTCCAGCAGCTCTGACGTGTAGAAAAATAGTTCAGCTTATATAAATAACAATAAAATGATGTTGATATCTTGATTCATTGCATGCTCCCTATATCACATTGTACTCTCCTTGGGCAGTCAACTCAAAATTTGACCATTCCCGCATGGACAGTCCGTGCATTCCAAGCTATGATATAGGCAGGAATTCTCTGTAAGCGTAACCTTTAACTTATGTCTATTTGACAGAAAGGGTATAATGCTATGAATACAAAGATAGTCTTTGCGCGGTTTCTCGCGATTATTGTACTCGTCATCCCTGGCTTAATGGCCATGAAGGGGTTTCTTATGATGAAAGATGCCCTATTTCTGTATTACGCTGAGCATGGAAACGACCTGATTGCTCCCGGCTTCCAGTGGCTATCGTTCCTGGGAGGACTTCTTCTTTTTGCTGCAGGCATGAGTTTTCTGGGCGGCTGGATTCTGTTTCGTGACCGTAAACGCAATTATGTAGGCCCCCGTTTTCGCTCGAAAAAACAGCCCGAACAGGTTGAAACACCCGGAAGCAGTTTATAATTCCGGGCTTTTTTATTTTCACATTTAACAAAGACAGGATGGATTACGATGGTTTCCTTTTTACTGACCTTAAAACGTCTGCTCAAAGGCATTTTTCATGCGTTCAAGGACCCGAAATTTGTGGCTTTATTCGTATTAACTGCTGCAACCCTGCTCTCAGGCACCCTATTTTACACACGCGTGGAAGGACTTCACTGGATTGATGCCCTGTATTTCTGTGCCGTTACTCTAACGACCGTAGGACATCCCGATTTTGTACCCTCGACCGGATTCGGCAAAGCTTTTACTGTGATCTACATGTTCGCGGGCATTGGCCTTACCTTTGCCATGATTGCAAGAATAACCGCAGGTATTCTGTTCCCCCGCAGATTAAAAACAGAAGAAGACGCGGAGTAATTTCCGCATCATTTTCCATTTTCACTCATATAAAGCGTCTCGCAGTTTGGTAGACATACGGGACTCCTTGGAGGAGGACTTTAGAATCGTTCTGCGCAGCGTCAGGTTGCTCGCCTGCAGCCGTTCAGCCTCCGACATCAGCTCCGTAAATAAAGTCTGAGCGGCCTCATCCAGTCTGCCCTGTTTATTCAGTTCTTCATAACGCTGCTTCAGTGAGGTTAATGCTTCGTTCATTCGTTACACCTCTTTTCCAATAACTACGTTGATTTCGGATTTCGGAACCAACATCGTAACAATCCATATAGTAACACAAACCGGTTCATATTAGTTCTGGCTCTTTCCAAAGAAGATGTGGTAATCTGTAAAGGTCGCTTTTTTTGAATTCCGTATGCGAGAGGAGTAGCAGCACCGTGCAAACTGGACGTATTACTGTAATTACTGGACCCATGTTCAGCGAAAAATCCGGTGAACTTATTCGCCGTTGTCAGAAGCTTATTCAATTTGGCCGTAAAAAGGTCGTTGCCTACAAACCAGCCGAGGATGATCGTTTCGCTCAGGATGAGATCGTGAGCCGGATTGGTTATAGACTTCCTGCCCATTCCATTCCCCGGCAGTTAACGCCGGAATCCGTAGAGACCATTCTGAATCAGACCATAGATGCCGATGTTGTTGCCTTTGATGAAGTTCAATTTTTCAGCAGTGCGATTATGGAACTTGTCTCCGAACTGGCCTACTGCGGCAAACATGTGATTGTTGATGGACTGAACATGGATTATCGCGGCAAAGAATTCGGATATATTGGAGGGCTGCTCGCTATGGCCGATGATATTGAGAAACTATCCGCGTTCTGCGCAGTCTGCGGCAGCCCGGATGCTGCTTTTACACAGCGGATTGTCAACGGGGAACCCGTTACTCTAGGTCCAGTCGTCATGATTGGCGATTCGGAGGCTTATGAGCCCCGCTGCCGCTGCTGCTTTATTCCTCCGCACAAAGTGGAATGCCCGTCCTGATGCAGCACTTAGCATAAAAGCCCAATTGGGCTTTTTTATTACAACAATTTATACATCACATGCATAAACATGTCATGCGTGCTGCCGAGTGGTTTTGATAAAACAGGCACAAAAAAGCACCGCTGTATGCGATGCTCTCCAATCACTTCCCGCTAGTCACGGGAAACAAAATATTTGTTGGTCATGTAATATGCGTCGCCACGTGACGTTTCTACCATTCCTTTTTTTGCATCCAGGAATACGATCTCTTTACATTTCGTGCAGTACCATTTGGTACGTTTATAAGGAGATTCCGTGACGTAAGCTGTGCCGCATTTACAATCAATCTTCATCAATAGCTCGGTGGATTTATAAGCACTGGACAAACGTTCCAGGTTATCCTGCTGCTGTGTAGGCATAATCGTCTGCTGATAATCAGACAGATGATTTTGAACCTTAAAGTCGGCAACCAGGCCTGCGTTTAATCCAAAAAACTCTTTGCCGATTTCAGTTACAAAGCGCTTCTCATTTCTATAACAATCGAGCCACTCAACAATCTGCTTATTAGACAGTGGAACCGTACCCTTGATACCGCTATTTAAGGTGTAGGTCATGATGTATAAAGTATCGTCTTGTCTTCCTGAGTACATTAGAATCCTCCTTCGAATACATTTGCTAATGTACTACAAAAACGCGCATAAATCAAAATAATGTTGTTTCTGAGCGCATTTCTTCTTATTAAATGGGGAACATGCCTCTATTGGCTGTCGAAGACTTACAAGAACTGCATACATCTGTAACATTTCCCTCTGAAGTCGCCTCGTGCAATATGCTTCATACATCTTATTGTAAATGGGTCAGTAGTACCTCCTCTCCTCATTAGGAGTGTAGTCCGATAGCTTCACTACGCTTTACTGCTGTCAAAATCGTCGTAAGAAGCCCTGTCATTTCATGTTAGCTTCACTGTTTCCTGTTCGCCTGCCTTGTCGTCGTTTTTTAATCCTTGGCTTGAACCATTGTGCCACCTGTTATGTATACGATTCCAAGTTGTGCGTGTGCATCTCATATTTTTATTCGACGTTTTGAGTGTTTTTCCTGTTATAATCTCAGTACATATTAAAAAAAACCGACAGTGCCCGCCTTCTCTTCACAAGAGAAACAGCTGCTGCGTCGGTTTTTCTACGGAACTTATTTATAAAATGTACCCAGTACGTCCAAGTTAGATGAACGTTCGATGCGAAACGGGTAAATGAATCCCTGCTTCATTTTGGCAAACTTTCGCTCCCAAAGGTCTAATCCGGATGTAAACTTATACGCTTGATAAATAAATTTGGAACAATAGTTTTGTTCTATACTAAGAAGATTCGTTTGCAAACGATAAAACCTCACCTGTTCGTAATTCTCCTGAACCCACTCCGCTGCCCGAGTTCCGACCTGACGGAGTTTGGTGCGAAATACGATAAAGCGGTCTCCCTCATAAAAACGCGTAAGATACCAGTCGAGCGTATCGGCAAAAACCGGTCCGTAAGGGTGCACATGATACACTTTGCCATCCAGACCGACAATGCCCATATGCCCGGCATAATACGTGGATTCCGAACTTGGTGTATATAAAATGTCCCCTGGTTCAAGCTTCATTGACTTTAATGTGCTGAGAGGCATGTCCTGCTGCTGTCTTTTCACTGCTGCCCGCTGGCGACGCCCTTCCACCAATAGACGGTGCAGTGCTCCAGCAGTGGCAAGATACACCGCGGACCATTTAATACGTTTTTTATTTACTTTTTTAAACCAGTGCTGCACCAACATAACCTTTTGCGGCCGGGGTGGTGAACTTTTTTTCATAATACCGCACTCCACTCTTGTCCTATTGTAATCCGGTTCGAGAGTCGTCTGACTGCCATACCGCTCAGCAGTGAAAGCTGTTTTAGATCACGGATGCTTGTTATAGATCTTGATTATAATCGGTTTACAGCTGCCCTTCAATTCAGAGCCTGTTCTATCTTGTGCAGTTCTACCATCTTCATACCCGTAAAATGCAAAAAAATAACCTCGGAAAAATTCCGAAGTTATCCTGCTCTATAATCATTACTCCTCCACAACGCCAAGCGCTTTGTTTTTCTCTTTGAAGCGGCTGTTATGAGAAGATACATATGCCACTTTCTCGGCCTCCGGGTCCATATACAGCTTGGCACTATTAACAGCAAGTGCAGCATCTGTAAACGTACCTGCGATCAGATACAGCTTACTTCCATAATCCACAAAATCACCTGCAGCAAAAACACCTGGAATATTGGTCTGCAGCCTATCCGTTGTGCTGACATGCCATTCACCCAGATCTAGTCCCCAATCACGGATCGGACCAAAATCACTCTTCATGCCATGATTAACGATAACTGCGTCGACTTCAAGCATCTTGGTCTCTCCAGTCTCCATGTGTGTGATGGTTACCTGTTCGATCATATCACCGCTCAAACTGTGCAGCTTCTCAATTGCATAAGGAGTTCGTACGTCGACCGAAGATTCCTTCATACGCAGCACGTTCCGCTCCAGCCCGCCGAAGTGATCCCGTCGATGCACTACCGTTACCTGCTGGGCCAGACTCTCCAGTTCGTTTGCCCAGTCTACAGCTGAATCTCCTCCACCAGAAATCAGAACTCGTTTGCCCCGGAAAGGCTCCAGCTCCTGCACCGTGTAGTGCAAATTCGACACTTCATAACGATCTGCTCCATCAAGCTCCAGCTTGGCCATCTTATAAATACCGTATCCGATAGCCATAATAACCGTTCGAGTCCAGTGCTGTTCACCGCCAGCAGCTGTTAACAGAATCGTTCCGTCAGCTTGACGCTCGAACCCTTCGATTTGCTGCCCGAACACCAGCGTGGGATCGAACGTGCGAGCCTGCTGTTCAAGCTGCTTAATCAGATCTTCACAGAGGATTGGAGTCACGCCACCGACATCCCAGATCATTTTCTCTGGATAAAACAGCATTCGTCCTCCTAGTCTGTCGCGTGCCTCAATCAATTTGGTTTTCATATCCCGCATACCGCTATAAAAAGCAGAGTACATGCCCGCAGGGCCGCCTCCGATTATCGTTACATCATAAAGCTCCAATTCTGGTTTCATCTCTACAGGACCTCCATCCATTCGAATCAAAATGTTGATTTTTGTGATATTGATTCTCATTATCGTTTAAGTTTAATGGAAATCTGTTGAAATTACAATGCATATTTATAAACGTTCATAAATACTCTTTTAATGACATTCTTTCATGAATTAGTGGACTTTTGGAGCAGCTAACAGTTTATCTACAACAAAATCGAGTTGTTTATTGATTGAATATACATCTGAATAATAGAAAAAATCAAAATCAATCTCGATCAGCCGACCTTCTTTTACTGCCGGGATGCTGCGCCATATAGGGTTGTTCGTCAGATTGTCTGCCCCTTTATAAACTGAGCGAAACACATAGTCACCTATATATTCAGGAAGTACTTCCATAGAAATCGTAGAACCTGCCGCTTCTGAAATTACATCAATTTTATCTTGTACCACCTCAGGAGCTTTCATTTCCAGATACTCATATACTACCTGAGAACCACGGCCAAACTGCTTACTTTCCACAACGACCATGCTCTTCAAACCACCTTCGATAATAGAAATGGTTTTATCCAATATACCTGCGTCTGCAAGTTTTTTCTTCCCATCTTCCACCTTGCTGTTCAGGTTGTTAATCAAGATTTCAGCTTCCTTTTCTTTGCCAAAGATGCTGGCTATGCTGTGAAGCCGTTCTTCTGTTGTCATTTTCTCATATGGAATATACACCGTAGGTGCGATATTTTTCAAAGTGTCATATGTTTCTTCCGACGGAACAATAATCAGGTCTGGATTAAGGTCAATGATCGCTTCAGGGTTTGGTTCGAACCAGGTTCCGAGTGAATCCACACCTTCAAGCTCACCCTTGTAAGCAGCCCCATCATATACATCTGATGTAGCGATTGGCTTAACCCCGAGTGCAACCACATCCCCCTGGAGATACAGCACAACAACCCGTTCCGGATTAGCTGGAACAATCACATCACCTTTTATTGTTGAGATAGTACGTGTTTCATTATCTTTGTTTACTTGACTTCCCGTCTCTGAAGTTACTGCCTGATTACTGTTATTGGAATTCGTACTCGTTCCTGCACCGGCAGATTGATTAGCTGCCGTCCCCGAAGAACAGGCCGCAAGAAGCATCGTTAAACTTAACAATGCAATCATGATCATGCTGGAACTTGTTTTTTTTCTTTTCATCGATGTAAACCCTCCGTCTTTATATTGATAATGATTATCATAATCAATATAGCTCGACTTCAAGTTCCAGCCAATGGACGATTCGGATAAATGCAATGGACGATCTTCAGCTCGTCCTTCTTCCCTCATCTTCTTTTGATATAGACTTGGAGACATGCCTACATATTTCTTGAAAATACGGCTGAAGTAGTACACGTCCGAATAACCAACCTCTGCTGCGATAGAAGCGAGCTTTGCATCAGAGCGCACGAGTAATTCCCTAGCCCTTCCGATTCGTGTCTGAATTAAGTAATCGATGGGACTATAACCCGTCTTTCTTTTAAATCGCATGGATAAATGACGAGAGCTGTAATTAAATTGCTCTGCTAGCAAATCAAGTGTAACCTGCTCTCTGTAATGATTCTGGATGTAACGAATGGTTTGTTTTACAGGGTCCGCAAGTTCTGTTTGAACCTCCTGTGCAGACAGTTGAACCATCAACTCATGAATGAACTGATAAAACAAACTTTTAGTATGAAGCAGATTTAAATGGCTTGACTGCGCCCATGCTTTCTCCATCTCACTAAGATATCGTAACAGCCCCAGTGGATTACTCGGTGTAAATCCATACTGCAAGGAGAACGGTGCAGCCTGGGGCTGTGCCAATAACATTTTTTTTCGAAAACGAGGAAAGGCAAGGAATGCTCTGTAATAAAGCAGAATATATTCAAAATCTGCATTCGCTTGGATATCCAGTGAAGATCCTTTCGCTCCATGAAGCATGTAAAATGGCTCCGCCTGGTATGCTTGTCCATCTAATTGAAGTTGAGCGGATCCCCGAATCGTATATATAAATCCATTTGCCGGAAGTAAATAGGAACTCAGTTGTGCTCCTCTCTCCATAACGATTCGACGGATATCCAGAACCTTAACTGCGGCTTGATTCCAGCATTTCATCTGTTCGTCTAATTGCATCAAATACTCTCCAATCCTATCTCACTCTATAGAGTTTACAAGCTCATCATTCTCCCAAATTGATAAAAAATGTGAGTAATAACGGTTCACTACAGTATACCAATTATAAGTGATAATAATTTTCATTATCAACTGAAATTTAGAGTGGAATTGATTCTACCTAGAGGGAAAGACAAAATTTGATTGAATCGTATTCGATAACGATGCTGAAACAGCCGCACTCAAAATGAACGGGGAGATTACCCAGGGTATACACTCTATTGTAAAAATAAGCAATCGGATATTTAATCTTATCCGCATTTTATATCGTTTATTCTTTTCCCGAAATCTCTGTAAACCAAGCAGCCAGCTCCTCTGTTTGATCTAATGTTGCAATCGGGTCAAAATACCATGAACGATCCTGGCTCCATATAAATACACGATCGTTCTTAACTGCATCCAGAGAACTCCAGACTGCTTTGTTTTTTAAATCTTCCAGCGTTAGGTCATCTGCCGTTAGAATAATGTAGTCTCCAGCAAATTCCGGGATCGCTTCTGCTGAAACTTCTACCAGTTGCTCCTTCATTAAAATCTCTTTTTTATCAGGAGGGGGATTCAAACCAAGTGCGCTATAAACGGCCTGACCTCCGCGACCAAAATTATCACCAAAGGCTAATGGAGCTTTTTCATTGAACTGCATCACCGACACTTCGGCAGATGCATCGATTGCTTCACTGACACGCTTCTTGGCATCTGCAATTCTAGCATCATAATTAGCTAACCAGGCTTTGGATTCTTCTTTTTTATTCAGCACTTCACCGAAATAGGTGATTTCTTCGTGAGTGTTTTTGAATTCTCCATAAGGAATAACAAGGGTAGGTGCTATTTTGCTAAACGAGTCATATAATTCAGGATTGCCTGTCACAATCAAATCGGGTTCAAGTTCTAACACTTTTTCAAGAGAAATCGTTTCATATTCCCCAATATTTTGAACACCTTCAAGCGAATCAATAAAATAAGGATTCTTGAGATTTAATTCGGGTGTACCCACTGGCTTGATTCCCAAAGCAATAAGGCTTCCCAAATACAGATCAACCACAATCCGTTTAGGTTCATCTGGGATGGTGATACTCCCCTTCATCGTTGAAACCGTGCGTACTTTAGATGTCTTGCTTTGGTTCTCCGCTGTTACTTTGGTCTGGGAACCATTGCTTCCTGATGGTTCTCCCCCGATACTATTGGCGCCACTTGCTGAGCAGGCACTGACCAATAAAGTAAGAATTAGAAGCATACTAAGCAACATTCCGGTTCTTGTTTGTCTGTTCATATGAATGAATCCTCCATGTTTATATTGATAATGATTATCATCATCACCATAAACATACTTCCTACCTGTACCTTTGGAAATATCATTTCCAGACAAGGTTGATGTCAAATCTGGCCAATGCAGAGGAATGGAGGATTTTTTCTTGAATTGCATAGGAGAAAGCCCTGTATGTTTCTTGAACATACGTCCTAAATAATAACCATCCGGATAACCAATCCCTGCCGCAATTTCATCCAGTGTGGCGTCGGTTTCCAGCAGCATCTCTTTGGCTTTGAATAAACGAAACTGGATAAGGTAATCGATGGGACTGGTACCAACCGACTGCTTAAACTTGCGTGACAAACTTCTTGGACTGGTGTTTACCATTTCTGCCAAAGCATGAAGCGTGAGTGGCTGTGTGTAAGAAGATTCTATAATTTTCATGATTTTGTTGGCCTGTTCCTTAGCACTCCGATTGTGTTTTGATCCAGAAGAAATCTGTGATAATATCTGCTCCACAAAGGAAAAGAACAAACTTTTGGCCTGAAAATGTTGATCCATTTTTTTTGAATTCCACAAAATATGCATCTGTTTCAACTGCTCATATAACATGGTTGGCTTGTCTGGTGAAAGGCCAAAATTCATCTGAAACGGATTGGTACGATCCATTATCTTTTGCAGATAATCTCTTCCCGCTCTAGGCAGTTCGGCCCTATACATCAAGTAATACAATCGTAAGCCGGCTTCTCCTGCTTGAATAACCAATTCACTCCCCTTTCCCCCATGGAGAACATAAATCCGATTCACTTCATAATTCACATTATCAATTATCACTCCAGCATTACCCTGAAAAGTGAGAATAAAGGTATGTGATGGAAATTTATATTTCATCTCTTCATACGCTCTAAATTCCACATAACGAATATCTGCTATATTCACTGCGGCATAATTCCAGAGTATATAATATTCATTCCACATGATACTAACCCTACTCCTTTTATATAGATTATATCTTTGCTTCCCTTCTTTTTTTGATAATCATTAATAATCATTATCAATTAATATGTTAATTTGTGCAATAGAAACTGTTGTTGTAATTGAGTACTCAAAATCGATTTGTAATTGGATAAGGTGACGGGGGAGTGATTTCGAGATGTCTCATTGGATATTAGTTCCTTGAACACTAAAAAACACTTAAGCTCCAACAGTAAGAAACAGATAAACATCATCTTATATACCTACACAGAGATGATCCTGTCTTGTATGTATACTTATATCCTCTCCGCCAATCTTAGCTTAGCGGTTTATAGCGTAAGTTTCATAATAACTAGGTAACTTTTTGAACTTTCATGTCATTCGAACAGATAATGCTGCCGTTGATGGATTTACAGCTTTTTTTCACACCTGCAGCTTCATGTACAATTTGATTGATGTTACCATACCGTTGATAGAGATTGGTCACTACAGCAATTGATACAGATACCAAAGGAATAGGTCTGTTCAATCCAGATCGACCTTCGCCTATCACATACTGGTTGCTCCAGTCCTGTTCGTTGTAGAAGCTCTGCTTCAACTTCTCAAACCGGGAAATCACCTCTTCACAGACCTGTTTGTACTGGTGATGGTTCAAAATCACGATAAAATCATCGCCACCAATATGGCCTAGAAAACCTTCCGATACACCAAAATGCTCACGCAGTAAACCGGCTGTGGCCTGTATAAGGTCGTCTCCCATTTTGAATCCGTAACTATCGTTATATGATTTGAACTGATCCAGGTCAATGTAGAGAACACTGAACTGGTCCTGCTGAAGTACCTGAACTAATCGATCATCAATAATTCGATTACCGGGAAGTCCAGTTAGCGGATTCATAAAGCTGGCCATTTCAGCTCGAACATCTGCAACTGCCAGAAGCAGCCGCCGGATACTTACCGCTCCGTGGAATCGTTCCCCAGATGTTACCAGAACCAGATCATACAGGTCAGCCTCCTCGCGCTTCATCGCTGCGACACTTACATCTGTAATCTGTTCCGAGTAATCCACGACCAGAGCATTCACGTTCATAAGCAGCTTTACAGGGCGCCCCATATACAGGTTGTAACCGTATTGTGTACCGATCTGTTGAAAGAACCGGGTTCGCATCATTAATGATATGCCTTTTTTTCCTGTAACCGCTGCACCTTCCAGATTCGGATTTGATGTAAACAGCTGATATAAGGCATCACACTTGGTTTCAGGCAGTACGACTGGAATCGGTTCAGCAATTTCACCTATTTGAGTAAACACAACCATCAACTCCTCGCCTCATCATCAACCCTGTCACTTTTGATCTATCTGTGGACACATCGTACCACTTTCTACCTAAAAAAGCGTTAACGTTAGGTAAATTTTTATAAAAGAATACCAATACCACACTCGAACTTGCACAATTCCATGTAAATAGTCACGATATCTAAAAACGACTTTGATGTTATCCGATTATGGTCGGTGTACATATATTGCATTTTTGCTAATTAAAATCAAAACGCACCCCTCCTTGATCGTCTATAGACGAATGAATGGAGAAGTGCGCTTTTTATACTTTATTCCTGATCCTTTCAGCTCACCTTATGCTCAATTCTGAGCTTGTCAGCGACCATCGCGATGAATTCGCTATTTGTCGGCTTGGACTTGCTGATGTTGATCGTGTAGCCAAACAGGTGGCTGATGCTGTCGATGTTGCCGCGTGTCCATGCCACTTCAATCGCGTGACGGATGGCACGTTCGACGCGGGACGGCGTCGTTTTGAATTTTTCGGCAATGGCCGGATACAGCGTTTTGGTGATCGCTCCCAAAATTTCGATATTGTTGTAGACCATCGTAATCGCTTCACGCAAATACTGATATCCTTTAATATGCGCAGGAACTCCGATTTCATGTATGATTGACGTGATGCTGGCATCCAGATTTTTGTGTTTACCCATCGGTACGACATTGGATTTGTTCATAAACATCGAGGAAGAGGACGAGCCGCTGCTTGTTGACATTGTCGTTTGCGTGCCCACAAGCTGACGTACGCGGTTCGCCAGAACTTCCATGTCAAACGGCTTCAAAATGTAGTAGGAAGCTCCGAGCTGCACGGCACGCTGTGTGATGTTTTCCTGACCGAAAGCGGTGAGCATAATCACTTTCGGCTGCGGAGACAGATTCAGGCTGCGCAGGCGCTCCAGCACACCGAGTCCATCCAGATGAGGCATGATAATGTCCAGAATGAGCACATCCGGTACATCCCGAGTTTGTTCCAGCAGCTGCAGTACTTCTTCACCATTGTATGCAATACCGGTTACTTCCATATCTTCCTGCTCGGATATATATTCGGCAAGCAAATTCGTAAATTCACGGTTATCATCGGCCAGCAGTACCTCAATTTTTTGCAAAACGGTATCCTCCTTTTATTTGAACCTCGTCTTTTACAATTTCGTACATTTCCTTACACGTTAAATTTTCGACACGCCAAGTGAAATTCCTTCTGTCGAAAATTATTTTTCTTTATTTTTTTTTCTTGATCCTTTATAATAAATATTTTATTTCAACAACCGATATAATATGTTTACTTTCGACAAAAAAACCTTAAAGCTGTTTATCCAGCCTTAAGGTTTTTCGCTTGGTTTTTTCTCATCATAACACCGGCATCCTGAAGCATCCACTCAATAAAGCATCCATAACCGGATTTCGGATCATTTACAAACACATGTGTTACCGCTCCAATTAACTTGCCATCTTGGACGATAGGGCTGCCGCTCATGCCTTGGACAATGCCGCCCGTTTTATCGATCAGCTTGGGATCAGTAATACGTAGTACGAGTCCTTTCGTTGCTGGCTCCGATTGATCGGCAACATGTACAATATCAATGGAGAAACGTTCTACCTGCTGCCCATCCACCACAGTCAGAATTTCAGCGGGACCTTCCTTCACCTCGTGTGAAAAAGCGACGGGGATGCCCTGTGAATACAGACTGTGTTCGGGATTTTGAGACATTTTACCGAAGATGCCGAATGCTGTATTACGTTCGATATTACCTAGAATTTTGCTTTCTTTAAGAAAATGAGCTCTTTTTTCACCGGGATCACCCGTTTCACTTTTTGAAATGGAGGTCACGTTAGACTGCACGATCTGTCCGCTGCCCACAACGATAGACGTTTGTGTATTCATATCCGTAATAACATGTCCTAACGCCCCATATACCCCTTGATCAGGTGCATAGAAGGTGAGAGTGCCTACACCCGCTGCTGAATCACGAATGTAAAGACCAAGTCTCCAGGCTTTGTCTTCCGCATCATACGCTGGAGTCAGCTTGGTCTTGATCGTTTCGCTGCCGCGCTTCAACACAACATGAATACTTTGATTACGTTTACCAGCAAGTTCAACGGCTTCAGCCACGCCAGCTACACCATCCAGACGTTTGCCATCCATATGAGTAATCAAGTCACCTAGTTTGATACCCGCGGCTTCGCCTGGTGATTTTCGCTCATCCGGATTGGAGCGCACGAGATGATGTCCGACAACGAGGATGCCTGCAGATTTAACTTTGACGCCAATCGTTTGACCCCCGGGAACAACACGCAGATCAGGAATTACGTTCACATTGACCGTTTTAACAGGGATCTTACCCCATAATTTCAAGGTCAGTTTGGCATGTCCTGTCTGCTGAGGATGAAGATGCAGAGGCTGCTGCCGAGTAACCTTCAACGCGGATTGATGATCCAATCCAACGATATCGGGTCTATCAACAACTGCACTTGAAGCTGCAGGTACTGCCAGCCTTACGTCTGCCTGCCTGCCCGCAAACACCTGAACTTCATCAGGCAGGGAAGCATAACTTTGCATCGGCTGAATGACCTGACTGAGTACACATAGAAAGAAGGCAAATAAAAGACCTAGCATTTTTTTCCTGAGGGGGGAATTCAATGGCTGTCACACTCCCTTTGCTTCTTTCGCTTGACGAAAGGTGGTCGCCAATTGCGTACCTATAAGATAACCCTGCCCCCAGGCTTTTATTACTGTCAAACATTACGCCAGTCGTTCGTTTCACCCTTTTTTGGCTTCCGCCAGATTCAGCATTTCCTGCGCATGATGCAGTGTTTTTTCTGTAATTTCCACACCACCGAGCATACGTGCCAATTCTTTCACTCGCCCTTGCTCAGACAGCGATTCAACTTGAGTCATCGTACGCCCGTCATAAACATGCTTTTCAATCAGGTACTGATGATCTGCCATGCAGGCCACTTGAGGAAGATGTGTTATGGAGAAAACCTGGCATGTTGAAGACAAACGATGAAGCTTCTCCGCAATGGATTGGGCTGCCCGGCCGCTGACCCCTGTATCCACCTCGTCAAAAATCAATACCGGAATTCGGTCATGACGAGCAAAAATGCTCTTCATTGCCAGCATAATTCTAGACAATTCACCACCGGAAGCGATTTTGCCCAGTGGACGAAGAGGTTCTCCAGGATTCGGTGAAATCAGGAATTCTGCATTGTCAGCCCCCTGACGGCTGAATCGAATGCGGCGTCCATTCCATTCAATGCCCTTCGGATCTTCAGCAGGTACAATCTGAACACGGAGTGAAGTCCGTTCCATCTGCAGATCCTTAAGTTCACTCTCCACCTGAGCAGCCAGCTCTTCGGCGCACTGCTTGCGCACTCTGCTCAGTTCCTCAGCTGACTCCATCACGAGCAGCAGCAGTTTATCACGTTCCGAACGAAGCTTTTCCAAACGTTCATCCTTGTTTTCGAGCTGGTCCGTTTCGTGACTGATCTGTTCGTAGTAATTTAAAATGTGTTCAACACTGTCTCCGTATTTGCGTTTCAGTCCAGAGATCAAGTTCAATCGCTGTTCCACTTCCTCCAGCCGGCCCGGATTAAATTCGATCCGTTCCCGGTAGTCTCGAAGCTGAAACGCTGCATCCTCCAATTGATAAAAGGCAGACTGCAGCTGCTCTACAATCGGCTGTAATCCTTTGCTGTCATAACCAGAAATATCTTCAATTCGGGATAGAGCTATGCTAACCGCTTCCAATCCTCGCTGTCCATTCAGCAGTTCATAAGCACCAGCAACGCTGTCCATCATTTTCTCACTATGGGATAGTTTGACCCGTTCTTCGCCGAGTAATTCATCTTCACCGCGGGCAAGACTGGCCGCAGCGATTTCCTCAAGCTGAAAGCGATACATATCCAGCAGCTGGTAAGCCCGCTGGCTTGACTCTTGGAGCGCTCGCAATTCTTTCTCGGCAGCGATAAATTTGCTGTAACGCTCTTGATATCTCGCTTTAACCGGGCCGATAAATTCAGAGCCGTACGTATCCAGCAGCCCGAGATGGCTTTCTGCACGCAGCAGACTCTGGTGCTCATGCTGACCATGAATATTGATCAGCTTCTCCCCAACTTCACGCAGCATCGTCAAATTAACAAGCTGCCCGTTAATACGGGACGTACTTTTTCCCTGTATGTTCAATTCGCGCCGGATGACAAGATGCTCCTCGGGCTCACAATGAATACCGAGCTGTTCCAGTGTGCTCCATACCGGATGACTGGGTTCCATCTCAAACAGCGCTTCCATCTCTGCCTTGTCGCATCCATATCTGATCAGATCGGCTGAACTCCGGCCACCCGCAATCAAACCAAGAGCATCTATAATAATGGATTTACCTGCACCGGTTTCCCCGGATAAAACATGAAATCCCGGATGAAAGACAACATCCACTTCCTCCACCACGGCCAGATTGCGAATCGATAATGTAACTAACATCTGCAAAAACACCTCCGGCTGATTTAAGCAATGTATCCCATGATCCGCTCGATGACAGTAACGCTGTTATCTTCTGTGCGGCAGATAATAAGGATGGTATCATCCCCACAGATCGTACCCATCACTTCGGTCCATTCAATATTATCAAGCAGTGCTGCAATGGAGTTTGCTGTTCCCGGCAAACATTTCATAACCACGAGATTGTTTGTATGATCAATGTGCAGAAAATTGTCCACCAAGGCACGCTTGAGTTTTTGAATCGGATTGTAGCGCTGGTCTGTCGGCAGCGAATATTTATATCGCCCATCATCCATCGGAATCTTGATTAACAGGAGCTCTTTAATATCACGAGATACCGTGGCCTGTGTCACCTGAAAACCCGATTGACGCAGCGCTTCCACCAGATCATCCTGAGTTTCAATTTCGTTTTGGCTTATAATTTCACGAATCTTAATATGTCGTTGTCCTTTCATACATGCCTCCAATAAAATGTTATTGCAATTAAGCGGGATTTTCACCGCAATGCTGTCCCACACCTGTCTCATGCTTAATATATATTAGTCCAGATCCTCTCCATCATACACTTCTTCCTGATAATCCATGAGTCTGATTACAATAATATCGGAATGTTCAATGTCTACATACAGCAGCCCTTCACATCCTGGATACAATAAAAGGTAAGGGAGCAGACGATCTCTCACGGCAGGTCCACTCAGTTCGAGCGGCTGTCTGCGACGCGATGTTTTGACTAAATATCTGGCTTCCTCACGCTCCGCAACATAATCAATAAATAACCTGCTGTATAATACGGACTCATTCGCCTCAAAGGCAAGAGGTACTTTCATTTTACCACCGATCACGTCATATCCATTCGCTTCAAGTAAAATCAAGGCAGGCGAATCTTGTATATTCTCATTGAGCTGCAGTTCTGCCAGACTTACGGGGATGGGGCGATTCAACCAGTTTCGCAGTCCGATAAACAACCATACGATCAAACAGACAGCAAATACACCAATTACAATGGTGTCATATTGACCATTCATCACTGCTCACCTCGATGACATATTCGAGATCGAACAACCGTTTTCCTTTATCCCAAAACATCATCTTTCAAGCGAAAAGAAACCCATCCTATGATGAGTTTCCGGTAAACGTATGTGAAGCTTCCTTCGCCACCTGCTCTGCAAGTGCATCAAGTGAAGACTTGTCCTGCTCTGGTTGTGCGGCCTCTGGTGCTTCCAGACGCCAGTGTGCAAGAAATTCAATGTTACCCTCTCCACCTGTAATCGGTGAGAATGTCAAACCTTTCAGGTTCAAACCAAGCTGACACCCGAAGTGAAGCATCATCTGCAGCACATCCTTGTGCACCTTTGGATCACGGACGACGCCTGATTTACCCACTTTATCCCGACCAGCTTCGAATTGCGGTTTGATTAAAGCCACAATATCTGCAGGCTGCTGCAGCAGAGCTAACAGCGGCGGTAGAATAATTCGCAGCGAAATAAAGGAGACGTCAATACTCGCAAAGTTAGGCACAGGACCGCTCAGATCCTCAGGTGTGACGTATCGGAAATTTGTGCGTTCCATAACGGTGACCCGCTCATCATTACGCAATGACCAGTCCAACTGGTTATATCCGACGTCAATGGCGTACACGTGGGATGCACCATGCTGTAGAGCACAGTCTGTAAAACCGCCAGTGGATGATCCTATATCCAGCATGACAAGTTTATTCATATCGAGTCCGAAGTGACGAATCGCTTTTTCGAGCTTTAGTCCGCCTCGGCCTACATAAGGATGAACCGAACCTTTCACTTTCAGTTCGGCGTCCCTGGGAATTTTCATGCCTGCTTTTTCAATAGGCTCATTGTTGGCATACACCAGTCCAGCCATGATTGCGGCCTTTGCCTTCTCACGGCTCTCGTAGTAGCCCTGTTCCACCAGCAGCACATCAATTCGTTCTTTCGGGAGTGACATGTCTTTCTCCTATCCGCTGATAATTCATTACGTTGATTCCTCTATTAGGAAGGGAAACGTGTTTTGGACATTCCGTATGAAGATTGAACGGCCATTTTGCGCAGTTCAGCACATACATTCTCCACCGTAAGTCCAACTTCCTCACGCTGTTCCTTGATGCTGCCATGCTCGATAAAGCGATCCGGAATGCCCATCAGATGCACTTGAACATCATGCATTCCCTGTTCAGCATAAAATTCCAATACCGCACTTCCCATACTGCCTGCTTGGGATGTCTCCTCCAGCACAATCAGCTTCGTGCCCCGAACTGCCAGATCACGCAGCATTTGTTCATCCAGCGGTTTGAGGAAACGCGCATTGATTACACCAGCATTCATTCCTTCTCGTTTCACCGTATCTGCAGCTTCCTCAGCCAACTGCACCATTGACCCTGAGGCAATAATGGCATAACCCTCTGCTGGTCGCAGTTGTTCCCAAGAGCCGATCGGAATAGGGACCAGTACATCATCCAAAGGCACACCAACCACATTGTTACGCGGGTAACGGTAGGCAATAGGCCCTTCGTTATAATCAAGCGCCGTTTTCATCATATGACGCAGTTCATTCTCATCTTTTGGCATCATCAGTACAATATTCGGAATGTGACGCATAAACGCGACATCGTATACCCCTTGATGAGTCTCTCCGTCGGGGCCAACGAACCCTGCACGATCGATTGCAAATATCACATTTGCATTATGACGACAGATGTCATGAACGATTTGGTCATATGCACGCTGCATAAACGTGGAGTATACAGCGTAGACCGGTTTCAGCCCCTCCATTGCCAGCGCGGCACACATGGTGGCTGCATGCTGTTCAGCAATACCTACATCAATCATACGGTCCGGAAACTCCTTGCTGAAGGGAATAAGCCCCGAGCCCGTAGGCATCGCAGGTGTTACAGCAACGATGCGCTGGTCCTCTTTGGCGAGTTCAATGAGTGTCTGACCAAACACTTCCGTGTACATCGGTTTTCCGACGGCTTTCAGCACCTGACCTGATTCAATTTTATAGGGTGAAATGCCATGCCACTTATGGGAATCGGCTTCAGCAGGTTGGTAACCTTTGCCCTTCGTTGTAAGCACGTGAACCATTACAGGTCCATCTACATTGTCAGCCTGTTTGAACGCTTCAATCAGCTGTGGTATATCATGCCCATCAATAGGACCCAAGTACGTGAAGCCCAGTTCTTCAAAAAGCACTCCTGGAACCATCATATATTTGACGCTGTCCTTAATCCAGCTCGCCGACTTCGCCAGACGGTCGCCAATAGCCGGAATTTTTTTGAGAATCCCTTCTACATCATCTTTTGCTTTCAGATAATGACGATCTGAACGAATTTTACTCAAATATTTGTGCATGGCTCCCACATTGGGAGCGATGGACATTTCATTGTCATTCAAAATAACCATCAGTTTGCGCTGCTCATGACCGATATGGTTAAGTGCCTCAAATGCCATACCACCTGTAAGTGCTCCATCACCAATAATGGCAATGACTTGGTTCTCTTCCCCTTTAAGGTCACGAGCCAGAGCCATTCCCATGGCAGCTGACAATGAAGTGCTGCTGTGTCCGGCTTCCCATACGTCATGTTCACTTTCGTTCCGTTTGACAAATCCGCATAATCCGTTCTGTTGACGCAGCGTATCAAAACGATCCATGCGCCCTGTCAAAACTTTATGCACATATGCCTGATGCCCTACATCAAAAATCATTTTATCTGTTGGACTATTGTAGCAGTAGTGCAGGGCCACCGTGAGCTCAACCACTCCTAAGTTTGGTGCAAGATGTCCGCCCGTAACGGACAGCTTCTCAATGAGAAACTGCCGGATTTCTGCCGACAAAAGGACAAGATCATCCTGGGACATCACCTTTAGATCACTGGGTTGTTTAATTTGTGGAAGCAGCACGAGAATCTCCCCGCTTTCCTAGAATGTTTGTTTATTGAACATTTATCATTTAGTATGCGTAATTGATGGAATAACATTGAACCATTATACCATAAATCAACAAGAATCATAATTTACAGCCTGCCGAACCTGATTACGAATGATTCGCTTCAAGTATATATTCCAACGACTCTGTATTATGTATTCCTGAATTATTGCATAAGTCTTTGTTAATGGGCATCAGAAGGCCATTACATTCATTACACTGTCAGTTTCACTTTGAATCACCCGGTAGATGTTAATGATCACGACTCATCAGGTAATCTGCAATCTCCAATAACCGGGAAGCATCTGGCAGTTGTGCTCGTTCAAGCGCATCTTTAGCGGATTGCGTGAGTGTCTTCACCTCGGCAGCCGAAGCTTCCATGCCGATAAAGTAAGGGTAAGTTACCTTCTGCTGATTCACATCACTTTGCGTTTTTTTGCCCATCTTCTGCTCGTCGCCCGTCAGGTCCAAGATATCATCCTGAATCTGGAACGCCAGTCCCAGATCACGCCCAAATACCCGAAGCGCCTCCAGCTGTCCTTCTGACGCTCCGCCGATACGTGCCCCTGCAAGCAGGGAGAAGACAATCAAATCACCTGTTTTATGCAGATGAATGTATTGGAGCTGAGATAAATCGGTCATGCCCTGCTCGCCTTCCATATCGGCAACCTGACCACCTACCATGCCTCTTGCTCCCGCAAGCTCAGCCAAATCTTCAACAATAGCTAACAACGCTTCAGCGCGTATTCCGTTTTGACGTCCCGCTTGCACGATGCTGTAAAAAGCATGGGTCAGCAGCGCATCACCCGCAAGGATGGCTGTCGCTTCACCATAAACTTTGTGATTCGTTAATTTTCCCCTGCGATAATCATCATTATCCATAGCAGGCAGGTCGTCGTGGATCAAGGAGTATGTATGAACCATCTCCACGGCGCAGGCTGCCGGCATCGCAGCTTTACGCTCCGCACCGAAGGCTTCCGCCGCAGCAACGACCAGAAGCGGACGAAGGCGCTTGCCTCCGGCCATTAAAGAATACTGCATCGCTTCCGTCAGTGAACGAGGCACATCCCAGTGCTCTGGCAGAATGTGCTTCAACGCTTCAGTAATTTCACCTGTAATCTCCTGAAGATAGGCTTCGAACGAAGGACGGTTACTCATGAATCTCACCGCTCTCTTCCTCTGCCGTGCCAAAAGGCTTCTTGCGAAGCTCTCCATCTTCTTCTACGATCATCTCGATCTTGCGTTCCACTTGTTCCAGCTTCAGGCCGCATAACTGGGAGAGCTTCATGCCGCGCTGAAACAAATCAATCGCCTGCTCCAGAGGTACATCTCCATGCTCAAGCTGTCCTACGATGTCTTCCAATGCCGCCATTGCCTCTTCAAAATTCAGTTCCGGTTCATTCGCCATGGATGTTGTTATCCTCCTTCATTCCCCAGACCTGACAGTCGAGCTGTCCGTCCGCTAATTTGATCTTGACTGAATCTCCTGGCTGCACATCTTTTAACGATTTGATCAAACGCTGCTCCTGCTCGTCATACACAAGACTATAACCACGAGACATCACCTTTAGCGGACTAAGCGCATCAAGGTGCCGCACAAGTGACTTCCACTGCTGCTGCTTGCTGCGTGTAATCGAACGGATTGCGAGTTCAAGCTGTCTGCGAGCTGCTGCATTGTCCCGGTGAGCGGTATTCACCTGGTCACGAGGGTTAAAGCGCTGCAGGGCGGCACGGAGCCTTTCCTGCTTTTCCCCCGTCCATTTCATCCGCGTATCCACACTTCGCTGCAGGCGCTGCTGGAGCATATCCAGGCGCTCTGTATGCTGCATCAGCGTTCTGCGTGGATGCACAAGGACTGGAGAGCGCTGCAGACGAGCCAGCCGTTCACGATGATAGACTGCACGCTGCCGCAGGCTGTTCTGCAGCTGACGCTGTCTTTGCCCGATCTGTTCCAATAATTCAGCACGATTCGGTACAGCAAGTTCCGCAGCCGCCGTCGGCGTGGCAGCACGTAAATCCGCAGCAAAGTCTGCAATGGTAAAATCTGTTTCATGTCCGACCGCAGAGATCACCGGAATGGTCGAAGCCGCAATGGCACGGGCTACGATCTCTTCATTAAAAGCCCAAAGCTCTTCCAATGACCCGCCGCCCCGGCCTACAATCATCACATCTGCTTCACCCATAGCGTTCAGGTTCCCTATCGCTTTCACAATGGAGGGAGCTGCCCCTTTCCCCTGAACAAGTACCGGATATAACACAACTCTGGCCGACGGATACCTCCGCTGCAGCGTAATCATAATGTCACGAACGGCAGCTCCGGTAGGAGAAGTGACAACACCGATCGTATGTGGATATCGCGGAATAGGTCTCTTACGCGCTGGGGAGAACAACCCTTCGTCCTCCAGTTTCTTTTTCAGCTGTTCATAAGCGAGATACAGACTGCCTATCCCATCCGGCTGCATATGTGTCGCATAAAATTGATACTGCCCGTCCCGCTCATACACCGACACATTCCCACGCGCGATAACCCTCGCACCCTCTTTCGGTACAAAGGGCAAACGCTGATTATGGGACGCAAACATGATGGATTTGATTCGGCTGTCTTTATCCTTTAACGTAAAATACATGTGTCCGCTGGAGTGATGCGTGAAATTGGAAATCTCTCCGCGCAGCCAGACGTCCGACAGAACCTGATCCGATTCCAGCTTCATTCGGATATATCGATTCAGGTCTTTAATAGAGTATATTTTCTGATCTGCCACAGACAAAACCCTAGGCCAATCCGTGAGCGCGCTTAGCCGCGATCAGAGTGTTCTGCATCAGCATGGTAATCGTCATCGGGCCTACGCCGCCGGGAACAGGTGTAATTGGTCCGGAGACCTCTTTTACACTTTCAAAATCCACATCACCTGCGAGTTTACCGTTATCCAGACGATTCATCCCGACATCAATGACAACCGCACCCGGTTTTACGTATGAAGCATCCACAAAGTTGGCACGCCCGATTGCCACAACTAGAATATCTGCCTGACGCGTAATTTCTTTCATATTAGCTGTACGAGAATGGCACATGGTCACCGTTGCATTTTCACGCTGAAGCAGCAGGGATACCGGTTTGCCCACAATGTTACTGCGACCGATAACTACCGCATGTTTACCGGACATCTCCAGCCCCGTGCGTTTGATCAATTCAATGACACCCGCAGGAGTACAAGGCAGCAGGCTGTCATCTCCAATTACAAGGTTTCCTACATTAACAGGATGAAATCCATCCACATCTTTCTCAACAGCAATCGCATCAATGACCGCTTTCTCTTCAATGTGACTTGGGAGCGGAAGCTGCACCAGAATACCATGAATGGATTTTTGATTGTTCAGCTTGTCCACCAAAGCAAGCAGATCAGCCTGAGACGTATCCGCATCCAAACGATGCACTTCGGAATAGAAACCGAGGTCATGACATGCTTTTTCCTTATTACGCACATAAACTTGAGAAGCCGGGTCCTCGCCGACGAGCACAACAGCCAGACCAGGTGTTACGCCCTGTTCGCCAAGCTGTTTTACTTCTGCGGTCATGCTTGCGCGGAGCTCTTGGGATACTTCTTTACCGTTAATAATAGATGCTGTCATTGGACTCTCTCTCCCTTATATGAACATATATTAGATAAAACGATCTGGATGTAACCTCACATGATAAGCTGCCTATCGTGTCATTCAAACTTGTTCCTTAGGACAATTTTTGCTTGATGCTGTCTACTTCCTGAATCATGCGGCCAAGAACACCGTTGACGAACTTGCCTGATTCATCTGTACCGAAATACTTCGACAGTTCAATCGCTTCATTGACAGAAACTTTAGCCGGAACGTCATCACGGAATACCATTTCATACGTAGACAAACGTAAAATTTGACGATCTACACGTGATAAACGACTCAGCTGCCAGCCTTTTAAATAATCTACAAGCAATCCGTCAATCGCTTCTTTGTGGCTCCATGCTCCATGCACCAATTCGGTAACGTAGCTGCGCATCACATCGGCGTCGCGGATAACCACATCGGTCTCATTTTCCTCAGCCGCTTCATTGATCAGCATATTAACCGCTTCAGCTGCACCTACTTCGTTCATTTCCATCTGATACAGACTTTGTACTGCAATTTCCCTTGCCAAACGTCTTTTCATGTCCTGCCTCCTGCAGCGCTCATTTCTCGAGCGTCATCATGCTTATTTTAAATTCGAGGAACCACTTCGTTACCTATTCAGGATACCCATGGGACCTCTCTGATATTGCGATCTCTTTTCACAAAAAAACCTGCAAAACGTTTCCTCCGAAAATCGGGCAGCTCAAACTACAGTTCTATTTTCGGAAGAAACATATTGCAGGGTTCTGATAGGTTTATTTGAACGGACGCCAGCGATCCCCAAGCCACTGCCGCAACTCCCCCCAGGGAATAAACGAGCCCAGCTTCGCATCGCTTCGTCTGCCAAACGTATAACCGATGAACACCAAGAGTGCAAAGAACAACATATCCCAAAAACCGATCCATACATAAAGAAACCCTAATAGGATACCAAAGGCAATGCCGAGAATCCGTCCCTTATAGTTATCCCAAATCTCTTTCCACAACATCAGTGAAACTCACCTCATTCCACGCGGCTCTTGTAGTTAGGCGCCTGGGTCACATTAGCGATATACACAGTTACAAAAGAAACCGGAATTCCCGTAATCTCCTGCACATGATCATGTATCGCCTTCTGAAGATCCGTCGTCAGCGCCGGAATAGGAGTCTCCCCATCCACAACAGCACGAATCTTGATCTCCAGTCCTGACTCAACCACGCGAATGCGTGCTTTGACATCACGTACTCCGCGAAAGCGGGAAGTGGCTTTCATACAGAGATTTTCAATCGTCTCCATTGATATCTGTACATCTCCAAACTCGGTACGCTGATTCACAGACGGCAGCGAACCGCGCTCACGCCGAATCGAGATGTAGAAAAAACGTAAACTCAGGACAAACAAAACCGCTGCTGCGACAATGGAAGCCACAATAACGTTTTGTTCCTGCTGGTAATTCAATTCGTATGGCAGCACGCCGCTAATCAGTAAGATAACCGCTGCCGATATTGCGCCTACGCTTATGCTGTATATAAACAACAGAAGCCGATCCAGTATTTTAGCCACGAACTGCACAGCCTCCCTTGCTCACTCACATTGCTTAACCTGCTGAATAGCATAACATATCTATCCTTGTCCAATGCAGGAGGACCACCTGAGACATGTCCAAGACGGGATAACCCCCGACAGAAGTGCCGGGGGAAATCTGCCTTTTTTATTTTACGCGCTGCGTGTTCAGGTCGATCTCTTCCACTTTTTCAGCACTTTTGAACTGCACGTCATGGATGTGCACATTCACTTCGTTCACGTTAAGTCCTGTCATGTTCTCGATGGAGCGTTTCACGTTTTGCTGAATTTCAGTGGCAACCTGCGGCAGACGGTATCCATATTCGATAATGACGGAAACATCCACAGCAGCTTCGCGTTGACCTACTTCAACCTTAACCCCTTTAGAAAGGTTCTTGCGGCCCAGCAGCTCTGCGAACCCACCTGCAAATCCACCGCTCATCCCTGCTACTCCCTTAACCTCTACAGTTGCAAGTCCAGCAATCACTTCGATAACTTCAGGTGCGATCTGGATTTCACCGATATCCGTACGTTCAAATTCTGTCGGTAGTGTACTCATAAATGTTTAACACACCTTTCGCGAGATAAGTTTGCGGCCATCCGTCAGGGCGCTGGTTCTTAACATCAGGCTCAGAACCCTTCCGGTCCGGCTTTACCGGAACTCCTGCAGCCATCCACTGATGTGCGGCTTATCCTGTGCAGGAGACATGCGCTCTTATTATTACATACTATATCATTTGGGCTGCATTATGACAAACAAGCCCAATATGACTGTTAAATCTCGTTTTCCTCAAGAAATTTAATATCGAAATCTCCGCGAATAAACGTAGGATGCTCCAGAAGCTTCTGATGAAAAGGAATGGTTGTCGAGATGCCTTCAATAGCAAACTCTGCGAGGGCACGCTTCATTTTGGCAATGGCCTCATCCCGTGTCGCACCCCAAACGATCAGTTTCGCGATCATGGAATCGTAAAAAGGTGAGATCGTGTAACCAGGATATGCCGCACTGTCCACACGTACTCCAGGACCGCCTGGTGCAAGGTAAAAACCGATCTTGCCAGGTGCAGGCATGAAGTTCCGGGCAGGATCTTCAGCGTTAATCCGGCATTCAATTGACCATCCGTTAATGACTACGTCTTCCTGACGGAAAGAGAGCGGATTCCCTTCAGCAACAGAGATCATTTCCCGAATCAGGTCTACACCTGTTACCATTTCGGTGACCGGATGCTCGACCTGAATACGCGTATTCATCTCCATAAAGTAGAACTCGCCATTGGGACTGAGCAGAAATTCTAGAGTACCCGCTCCAGAGTAATTTACCGCAAGTGCAGCACGAACGGCAGCTTCTCCCATGAGGGAACGCACTTCCTCGTTCAGAACGGGACAAGGTGCTTCCTCAACGAGCTTCTGACGACGACGTTGAACCGAGCAGTCACGCTCGCCAAGGTGCACGGCATTGCCATGCTTGTCTGCCATAATTTGAATTTCAACGTGTTTCATGCCTGTCAGGAATTTTTCCAGATAAACGCCAGCATTACCGAATGCTTTCTGGGCCTCCTGCTGCGCAGCCGTAATCTGTTTTACCAACTGCTCCTCGTCCTCAGCGATCCGAATCCCTTTACCACCGCCACCAGCTGTAGCTTTGATAATGACAGGATAACCGATATCACGGCCAATCATAATCGCTTCTTCCGTTGTTTCTACAAGGCCGTCTGATCCAGGAATGACAGGCACGCCTGCATCTTTCATGGTTTGTTTGGCTACGGCCTTGTCACCCATTTTAGTGATCGCTTCCGGTGAAGGACCAATGAATGTAATGTTGCAGGAATCACAGATTTCCGCAAAATCAGCATTTTCGGCCAAAAAGCCGTATCCCGGGTGAATGGCATCACATTCCGTCAGCGTAGCTGCACTCATCAGGTTCGTAAAGTTAAGATAACTGTCTTTGGACAGTGTTGGTCCGATACAGTATGCTTCGTCTGCAAGACGGACATGAAGCGAATCCTTGTCCGCTTCCGAGTACACAGCCACTGTCGATATGCCAAGCTCACGGCAAGCACGAATGATGCGTACTGCAATCTCGCCGCGATTGGCAATCAATATTTTATGAAATTTCATTTCGTTATTGTCCTCCTTCGAAGCTCATGCGGCTGATATAAAGCCGTTATAACCGTTATTCCGGTTTCACCAGGAACAGTGGTTGTCCATATTCGACAAGCTGTCCATTTTCAACCAGTACTTCAACGATTTCTCCTTTGATGTCGGCATCAAGCTCGTTCATCAGCTTCATGGCTTCGATGATGCATACCGTTGTTTTCTCAACAACTTTATCACCCACACTCACGAAAGGACCCGCTTCCGGTGAGGAAGCTCTGTAAAATGTACCCACCATCGGAGATACAATTTTATGTAAATGACTTGTTGTATCGGCTTGCGGAGCAGCCTCGCTCACAACAGCAGCAGTAGGCTGTACCTGAGGTGCAGCAATGACTTGCGGTTGTACAGCAGCAGCCTGCACATACTCCGTTTTACCCGGTTTGCGAATCGACAAACGCGATCCTTCATTTTCAATTTCCAATTCCTGAACGGAACTTTCATCAACCAATTTAATCAGTTCTTTAATTTCACTCAATTTAAACATTTCCATTATTCACTCCTTCGGCATCATGCCAGTCTCACTAGGACGGTCATATGGCTTTTAGTATTATATCATAATCGTTAAAAATGGAAAGAGCCCGAGAGTCGAACAAGCTCCCCGGGCTTCCATATCACATTTCAGATTACTGTTCTGTGACATACTGCACACTAATTTTGTTTTGAGACACGGACAATTCTTTCATAACGAGATCCACAATGGAAACCGCCTGTTTAACATCCAGTTTATCACTCAGGACCACCACTTTATACTTGTCAGCTTCCTCCTGAACGATTGCATTGGCATACTGCTGGGAGAGCGTTTCTTCGATACCTGTAATTTTAGCTTCCTTGTCTTCCAGTGCACGCAGCTGCTCTGTCGCTTTTGCATTTTCTTCCGGAGTTTTGCTCAGGTCACCTGCCACGGTCATCAGTTCCTCATACTTGCGATTGTTGTTTTCCTCACGCTGCCACTGATAGTTCTGGAACTGACTGCTGGCTGATACAGCCGTGTTTTGCTGCTCCATCTCCTTGAGCACTTCCTCGTCTGATTTGGCTGTGCCGCCCTCCGTTTTGCCATCTGTTTTATTTCCTGTTTCAGGTACAGCTGTTGTGCCCTGTTCAGCGGCTCCATCTGTCTTTTTATCGCTTTCGCCTTCTTTAACACCCTGCTCAGCAGCCGGTGTTTTCTCCGTATTACCCGCTTCCTGTCCCTCTGTGCCCGCGGCATTTCCAGCGGGGTCTGCTGCACTTGCATCATCCGTAACCTTGCCGCTATCCACGACTTCATTGATCACCAGGCCATCCGTCGGGTCCAGGAGGCCAGCTGTTTCCTTGGCTTCACCCTGTTTCATACCGTCCACCTGCTGACTGTCAGCGACAGGGGGATTAACAGGGCCTGAATCTTCCGTAAAAAGATAGTATGCGGATAAAATAACCATCAGGCTCAGCATGGAGACAAGCCATATCGTTTGACGTTTGTTATTCATTAGAATATCCTCCTCTAAATGGGGTTACACGGATTGTTTAATCCTGCTTGCGCGGAACAACCGAAATCCGGTACGCCGCGACATTTAAACCTTTTTCAACAGCATCTGTAATCAGGTCTTTCACAACCTTGTTCTCTGCACCTTTCGCTACGACCAGCACACCACGAATCTGTGGTTTCAACTTTTTCGTAACAATCGGCGTCTGATCCCCTGATATTTCATACGTAATAATTTCACCGTCACGCGTGTACTGCGTCATATGCCTTTTGCCGCCGTTAGCATCCGTCTCTTCGGTCAGCTGCTGTGAATCTTTTACGTTCCGCTGCACGACCAATTCTTCCGTGGAATCCACCGTAACCATCACATCAACCGTACCTACGCCGACAATGTTCTCCAGTACCCCTTTGACCTTGTCTTCAAATGCCATTTCAATCGCTTGAAAAGGATTCTCCTCCAGCAAATCATTCTGAACGGCTGACATTGAAGTCACCTGCTCAGGCGGTTCTCTGCCGATGTTCTCGGAATCAATTTTTTTGACGTTAACAAAGGAATTAAACAGCATAATGCCTACACCGATCAGTCCCAGAACGATCAGCCATCGCAACGTTTGGCTTCGCTTAGCCCCTCCCTCACCACCACCCATCCAGGTTTCCAGCTTTTTGAACCATTGTTTCATCGGATTCCCTCCTTCTCAGAGCACCGCTGCAGTTTTGGTCTCGGTCACTTGGACTTGAGTGGCGTCAATCTTCCAATTCTCTTTGAGCAGTGAAATAATCTGTACAGCATGCTCAGAGCTTGCAGTACTTGTTTGCTGTGCGTCGGAACCTTCACCAGAGCTGCGGGTAACAGGTGAGGCGGGATTAGGACCAGAAGATGCTTGAGGGCTGTTTAATTCCTCTACATCCGTATCAATCTGCACCTTCGCAACTTCAATCGAATCAATCCGGATCGGTGGATTGCCGGGCTGCATTTCATTCTGCTTTGCCCGATCTTTCGTTTCTGACATCGGAGAACTATTCACAGGCTCTGCCCTTCCCGAATCCACCTCCGAATTTTCCAACTCCCCAGCCAGCTCAACCACAACATGTTGAATAACAGGCAGTTCAACTGAGGAAGCTGATTCTGTATCGGATTCCTGTTTTTTCATCGCCAGCCGTACCTCGACAGACTGAACTTTGGCGCCAGTAGTTTCTTCGATCTGCTCTTTCATGACGTTAGCGAGTTCCTTGGCCGTCCACTTTAGTGACTGCTGCTGTTCACTTGCCTGCATCCGCTTCCCCTGAGCCAGAATCTGCTCCAAAGAGGTATGATCATCTTTCGGAGCATCCATTGCTGTCATCGCTCGTTTCAACTCGCCTACCGGATCACTCCGCAGCAGTTTGGTTATAGGTGATAACAGGGTCAGCAGGATGAGAAGGCTCAGCACAAGCTTGACGTACCTTTCCATGGAACGATTCGGAAGCAGCATATCCACAAACGTCGCCAGCAAAACGATCATGATCAGATCCTGCAGCCAGCTGCTCAGCCACCCCATCCTCTCTATCCCCTTTCTCTGCACATGCAGCCGGTCAGCGCATCATGACAGTCAAGTTACCTGCGGTCAGCAAAATCGTAATAGCGAGGAAAAACATTAGTCCCACCGCGGCCAGCGCGGCAAATACATAAATCATGCTTTTACCAATCGCCTGCAGGCACTCTACAATCGGTGTGTCTCCCAGCGGCTGCATAATTGCCCCGGTTACGTTGTAAATCAAGGCGAGTACCAGAATTTTGATGGCCGGAAACGCACACAGAAACAAAATAATAATGACACCGGTCAATCCAATTGCGTTTTTGACCAGCAGAGATGCTGTAATTACCGTGTCTGTGGCATCTGCAAATGTCCTGCCGACAACAGGTACAAAGTTTCCTGCAATGTATTTCGCTGCCTTTAGACTCACACCATCCGCAACGGATCCCGAGGCTCCCTGTACTGAAATAACACCCAGGAACATCGTCAGCAGAATGCCGAGCAGGGCAACACTGATGTTTCGCAGCAGATCAGCCATCTGTGTTAACTTGTATTTGTCAGAGAGCGAACTTACCAGGTGGAGTACAGCTGAGAAAAAGAGCAGCGGGAACACCAGCAGATGAATCAGTGTACTTACAAGATGGATCATGAATATGATCAGTGGGTGAGTCACCGAAACGGTGACGACATTCCCCATCGAAGCCAGCAGTGTGAATAAAAGCGGGACCATCGCCATCATAAAGTTGATCATGCTGGATATAGCTTCTTTTGCATAACCAATGGCTACGCTGAAGCTGTTGATTGCAATGATAATAATGACCAAATAACAGATCGCATAGGCAATTTTGCTGATATTGTTTTTCTCAAACGCTGTCTGTAACGTCTCCAAGATCATGCTTAGTACCGTTAACATGACGATGGTGACCAGAAGTTTGCCGTTATACAAAACCTCGTGCAGCATAAACGTGCCTACTGCCGTAAATACCGATTTCAGACTGAACCCTTCATTACCTGGAATCAGCATATCCATAAAAGATGGTGTTTTCCCTTCGGGAAAAAATCCGCCATACTGCTTCATCAACTGGTCCCAATACTTCTCCACCTGATCCTTCGGAAGCTGATCGGCCTGCTGCTGCATCCACTCGTTAGAGGGTGTGCTGGCCGCAACCTGTCCGATCGCACCAAACATCAGACAGACCATCAGCACAATCATGAGGCGCCAGTGCGGCTTGTTATGCAGCCATTTCATCCGTTGTCCGCACGCCCTTTCTACACCGGCATTAATTTCATGACAGTTTCGATAATAATGCTGATGATCGGAATCGCGAGAACAAGTATCAACACTTTGCCAGCCAGTTCAATCTTGGATGCAATGCTTTCCTGTCCCGCGTCCCTGACAATCTGCGCTCCGAATTCAGCAATGTAGGCAATGCCTATAATCTTCAATACAGTTTTCAGATAAATGCTCTCCATACCTGAGTTTTCAGCAAGACGTTTCAGCACCTCAATGACTGCACCGATCTTGCCAATCAGCAGCATAAAGATGACAACACCCGTCGCTGCTGCAATCAGAAAGGCAAACATCGGCTTTTGTTCTTTAATGACCAGAATCAATACGGTTGCAATGAGTGCCAGACCGACAACTTGAATAATCTCCACGGGTCACCACCATCCGGCTTTATGACCGTTTTCATTGAAAAAGAAATATGGATTTAATCTCCTGCAGCAGGCTGTCCAGCATTCGGACAACCATGAACAGTACAACGACAAATCCGATTACGGTCACCCAGTGAGCCATATCTTCCTTTCCCATTTGTTTCAGTACGGTATGAATCATTGCTATAATGATCCCAATGCCCGCAATTTGAAAGATTGCGTTCACTTCTAAATTCATGACCTTGGCACCTCGCTATCCCGGCTATTTCAGAAGATCAGAATGACGATTAACGCTCCGACAAGCATCCCCAGGCTGCGGCTCATTCGTTCGTACTTTACTTGATCGGCCTGTGCGCGGGATTCCTCATGCATGAGTTGCTGAATGGCTAACGAAATATGTTTGGTCTGATCCTGACGATCACTGGTGCCAAGGCTGAAACTTAACTGCAGCATGACTTCCCGTTCGTCTGACTTCATCGCAGATCTTCCCCATGTTTGTTCTACACCGGCCTGAAGACTTTCCCGGGCTGTGAGCCCATGAGGGGGTTCCATCTGTGCAGCTGCGTGCAAAAAAAGGGTTCTTATCGGTTCTTTCGTCTGAGCCCCCATCTTGGTCATCGCGTCAGGGAGCGGCGTTAAGCCATAATTAATCTCTGTCATCAGCCGCTGCAGCGCAGCGATCAGCTCACGCAGCTGCCTTGGCCGCAAAGCATACTGCCTGGCCTTGTAAAATCCGGCGAGTGTGCTGGCCAATAGAATAAGCACTGCGCCAAAGGTATTAACCATAGGCTTCACCTCCTGCGCCGGCCTGCTGCAGTCCACGCATTTTGCCGTCCGCCAGTCGGAAGCTTGTGCCTCTGCTCGTCCGCTGCAGCTGTACATATCGCTGAAACATCTGCTCTGCAATCAATGTTCTCAAGGCAGGTCTCGCAGACAGCTCGGAGAGATCCCGCCCGTGGGCAGTTGCAATGACGGAAACTCCTGCATGCAGAGCTTCCATAACCGCTTCGGCGTCCTCTGCCCGTCCAATTTCGTCCACAATCAAGACATCGGGTGACATGGAGCGAAGCATCATCATCATTCCTTCCGCCTTTGGACACCCATCCATGACATCTGTACGTGGACCTACATCGAAACCGGGAACCCCTTTGTAACTACCAGCAATTTCGGAACGTTCATCCACAATGCCAACTTTCAGACGAGGGTATATCCCCTGTCTCAGTTCACTGCCTGCCGTCAGCTTCGTGCCGCTGCTGATCTGTCTAGCCAAATCTCGCAGTAATGTGGTTTTGCCCTGCTGCGGCGGCGAAAGAATCAGCGTATGCATCACCAGTCCACTTTTCATATCGAGCAGATATGGAAGGATGGGGTCAGCAATGCCCTGCACTTCCCGGGCAACACGGACATTAAACCCGTTGATATCCCGTAAATATTCTACACGCCCTCCGCTAAGCACCGTCCGGCCAGCAAGCCCGATTCGATGCCCTCCCGGGATCGTGATGAATCCTTTTCGCAGTTCTTCCTCCAAGGTGTACAGAGAATGATTACTTATCAGATCCAGCAGTCTGTGGGTTACTTCTTTTTGAGGAACATAGGCCTCCTCGGGTTTTCCCGTCGGTTCGCCTTCTGGTGTAAGGAAGTGATAGTTGTTTCCCGCATTAATTTCCAAAGGCCTGCCTTCTCGAATGCGGACTTCTTCCACTTGTTCCAATAGAGCGGGCGGCATTCTGCCAAGAATCGTTCGGATGGGTTCCGGAAAAAGATCCCTCCATTTCACTTTCATGAGTAGGCTCCTCCAACTTTATATTTCATATGGATTTCACTTCTGATGCTTGTTCATATCTCAAGTTTATGCCTGTACATTCATTTTATGACGCTGAAATCTATCATTTCTTCACGATTATGAATGAGAGCCGAAATCATAGAGCCTTGTTCTAGGCACCTGTCTAGGCATGCATGCATATAGTGCTTGCAGAATGTTTTACCGTTCGGGTTATGAAGCAGGTGCAGCATGACCTGGAAGTTGAGAGGAGTTGTGGGTTGTGCGCGTCGACGTTGTAGGCAGTGTAAATGAAGTGCGTACCATAGATATTGAGGGGCGAAGTGTGGTAGTTATTGATGTTTTGCGGACAACAAGTACGATTGTAACCGCCCTTGCCCATCAGGCCGCAGGCGTTATCGCTGCAGAGACGGTTCCGCAAGCGAAACAGATGATGGTTCGCAACAGCATTCGGGGTGGTGAACGTTTTGACAAAAAAATAACCGGATTCGATGCGGGTAATTCCCCCTATGAATATATGAGCAGCGACATCGCACATAAAATGATTATCCTGACTACAACAGACGGCACGAGAGCTTTGATCAAAGCGACCAAAGCAAGGCATGTTCTCGCGGGTTCCTTCTTAAATGTAAAAGCTGTTGCCGCTGCTCTTATCGAATTGCAGCGGGACATTCTCTTATTATGCGCAGGAGAGCAGGATGATTTTGCATTAGAGGATGGTTTATGTGCTGGATGCATTATTGAAGAATTATATCGTCAGACCCGTTCTCCACTGCAGCTGAATGATCTTGGTATCATACTTCATCAAGCCGTATCCCAATGTCAGGATAGAATTAGCGACTTGGTTCGAACATCATCCAGTGCACGAAAACTGGATCAGCTGGGAGAGATGCACGATGTCGCTTACTGTTCCCAATTAAATCTGCTGGATTGTGTACCGGAGATGAGAGAAGGAAATCAGTTAATGCCTTACCGTAAATCACGTGGGGGCCGCATATGCAGTCGTCTGTAATTCAACAAAAAAAGGTGTACTGCTGCCGGATTGGCAGCGGTACACCTTTTCATATTATATCTGTTCTTATCGATTATCTGCGAACTTGCGGTCCGCCGATAACTGCTTGCTCTGCAGTATCAAGATCATACGCTGTATGCAGCGCTTTAATCACATCATGAAGTTTTTCCCCGTCAATAACACAGGATACTTTGATCTCAGACGTGCTGACCATTTTGATGCTCACGCCTTCACCGGAGATCACTTTGAACATTTTGGCTGCCACGCCTGGATGACTCACCATACCTGCGCCAACAATTGAAATTTTCACCAGATTCTCTTCGGAAGTTACTTCACGGTAAGGCAGCCGGCTGTGCAGCCCTTCAATGACATGCAGCGCCTTCTCACGATCAGACAGTGCGACCGAGAATGAAAAGTCTGCTTTACCATCCTGGACTCCGCTCTGCACGATAATGTCCACATCCAGCTGAGCAGATGCCAGTTCGCCAAATACTTCAGCGAGAACACCTGGAACATCCGGTACTCCCAAAATGCTGATACGAGCTACATTCTTATCATAAGCAATTCCACTTACCACCACGCCTTGTTCCATTGCCGCTTCCTCCTTCACAACCGTTCCTTCATTATGATTAAAGCTTGATCTTACAATTAAAGGTACACCGGAATGCTTCGCGTACTCAACCGCACGCGGGTGCAGTACCGCCGCTCCCAAATTTGCAAGCTCCAGCATTTCGTCGTAGGAAATTTCTTTCAGTTTGCGTGCCACTTTGACGATCCTCGGGTCTGTAGAATAGATACCATCCACATCCGTATAGATCTCACAAGCATCTGCTTGAATGGCCGCTGCAAGTGCAACAGCTGTAGTATCCGATCCCCCGCGGCCCAGTGTGGTGATCTCGCCGTCTTCCGTCATGCCTTGGAAACCGGCAACAATAACGATATTTCCTTCAGCGAGTGCAGCTTTGACACGCTCAGGACGGATATCCTGAATCCGAGCTTTACCGTGAACCGGTTCTGTTCGGAACCCTGCCTGCCATCCTGTAAAAGATACGGCCTTGCGTCCAAGTGCCTGAATGGCCATGGATAATAAGGAGATTGAAATTTGTTCCCCTGTCGTCAGCAGCATATCCATTTCACGAGCAGGCAAATCACTATTCAGCAGCTTCGCCTGATCAATCAAATCATCTGTAGTATCCCCCATGGCCGAAACCACGACGACACATTGGTGTCCTTCATCCGCTTTTTCTACAACACGTCCGGCTACACGCTTCATGCGTTCTGTATCTCCGACCGAGCTGCCCCCAAATTTCATGACGTACAATGACAACGCAAATCCACTCCCTACCTTGTGCAGTATGCATCAATTGATATCTTTCGTCATTATTCTCTACGAGAAATGACTTTAACCCAGTATATTACGAAAGCGCCTGATAGGCTAATCTTTTTTCAAAAAAACCCTCTGCCATATGCATGGCAAAGGGTTTTGATTCGTGAATTCAAGCTTACAGCAAGTGAAAGTTACGCACGGGAAGAGTATTTCCCTTCGCGTGTATCAATCAGAAGCACGTCGCCTTCATTGATGAACAAAGGAACTTGTACATTCAGACCTGTTTCCACTTTCGCGTTTTTCGTAGCGCCTTGTGCTGTGTTACCTTTAACGCCTGGCTCTGTTTCAATAACTTTCAGCTCAACGCTTGTAGGCAGGTCGATACCCAGGATTTCACCTTGGTAACTAATGATTTTCACGTTCATGTTTTCTTTGAGGAAGTTCAGTTCCCATTCCAATTGATCGCTTGTCAACGTGAATTGATCGTATGTTTCGTTGTCCATAAACGTGTGCTCGGAACCACTTGCATACAGATACGATACGCCGCGGTTTTCAATGATCGCACGACCGATCGTTTCACCTGCACGGAACGTTTTTTCAACCGTGTTACCATTACGAAGGTTTTTTAACTTGGAACGTACAAAAGCTGCGCCTTTACCTGGTTTTACGTGTTGGAAGTCAAGTACGGTATAGATATCATTGTCTACTTGTACGGTCAAGCCTGTTTTAAAATCGTTAACTGAAATCACAAAAAATCCCTCCTGATATAAGTAAAAAGTGTTTGGGTATGTTAGCCAATAACGGTGAACTTTTTGTCCGATTTCGTAAGAATATGGATACCTGTTTCGGTAATCACAACGTCATCTTCAATTCGTACGCCGCCAAGACCATCGATGTAAATTCCCGGCTCAACGGTAACTACCATTCCCGGTTTCAATACATCATCGCTAAGCTTGGACAAACGAGGAGATTCATGGACTTCCATCCCCAGGCCGTGGCCTGTGCTGTGTCCAAACTGTTCTCCATATCCATAACCTGCAATGATATCCCGAGCAAGTGCATCCGCTTCCCGTCCGGTCATACCTGGTTTCAGGTTCTCCAGCGTATGTAATTGTGCTTCCAGTACGATATCGTAGATCTTACGCAGTTCAGGTACTGGATTCCCCGTTGCAATCGTACGTGTCAGATCTGAACAGTATCCATCGAGCAGCGCGCCAAAGTCAAATGTAATCAATTCGTCCTGGCCGATCACTTTGCTGCTTGCAACGCCGTGAGGCATCGCAGAACGTTCACCTGATGCGACAATCGTGTCAAACGAAGAACTGGCTGCCCCATGTTTACGCATGAAAAATTCCATTTCCAAATCGACTTCACGTTCAGTCATGCCCGGTTTCGCAAATTGCAAAACGTGGCTGAATGTGGCATCTGCCAAATCCGCAGCCCGCTGCATTACAGCAATTTCTTCTGCATCCTTAAACATACGAAGCTCTTCGACAAGGCCGGATACAGCTTTTAGTTTAACGGATTGCAGCGCTTCTGCATAAGCAGCATGCGTCCCAAAAGTGACTGAGTCTTGTTCAAAACCCACTTCGCTGATACTCGCGGATACGAGCAGTTCGCGTACGGAATCCATCGGTTTGGCGCCATGTTCCACAACGTTAAATCCTTTTGCCTGCTGAGGCGCCTGCGTCATATAACGGAAATCAGTCAGCAGATAAGCTTCCTGCTCCGTGATAAGCACATATCCCGCAGAACCGGTAAAGCCCGTCATATAACGACGGTTAATCGGATTTGTAATCAGCATTGCTTTTAGTCCACGCGCAGCCATTGCCTCACGTAACTTGTGTACTCGTTTGTTTTCCATCGGTAACCCTTCTTTCTTCACATTCCCGGGTTCCCGGCTCAGGTTTGTTTGTCCAGATGACGCACAAGAGCCAGCAATCCCAGTTCATAGCTCACTTCGCCAAATCCGGCAATCTGCCCGATCGTTTCTGCTGCAAGCACTGAATGATGTCTGAACGCTTCGCGTGCATGAATGTTGGATAGATGAACTTCCACGGTAGGAACTTTCACGGCATTGATTGCATCCCTTATCGCATAACTGTAATGGGTAAACGCCCCGGCATTCAGCATGATACCATCTGCCTCACCCATTGCGGCATGAATGCGGTCAATAATGTCCCCTTCATGGTTGGATTGATAAAAAGCGATGGAGACTCCCAGTTCTTCAGCCTGTCTGCGAATTTTGTCTTCAATATCCTTCAGACTAAGCGTTCCATAAATGCCTGGTTCACGAACACCAAGCATGTTCAGGTTCGGGCCATTGATCACAATAATTCGTTTCATCGCTGCTCCACCCTCTCTGCAAATAACCATCTGCTATTTTAACACAGCCGTTACCAGATTGAGAAGCTTTTTTGCGTCTAGGCTCCAGCGTGCTCCGGCTCCCGTTTCCGTTCGTCCGTGTACTCCATCGCAACGGTGTAACCAATAAACAACCCCCAGAGCAAAAAGAAACAGATTTCCGTAAAGATCGAATCCCAAGTTAAACGATTTATCGGCTTCATCATTCCGAGTTTAGGACCAAGCAGAATAAAAAGGATTAACCACCAGACCAGGCCATAGACCATGCCAGGAAACGGACCTTTTAACTTTCGAATCGTAAAGGTATATAAAAGCGAAGCAAAGATAGAAAATACGATAAAACACAGCCACCCTGTCAAGTGACCTGCGGCAGTATAAATATATGCATGTTTGAAAAACGGCTCCGCCAGAAAACCAATCGGGACCACGGTAAAATGCAGCACATGGAACAGCCAGTGAATGCCTCCCCAGATCAAACCAGCAAAGAATCCCAGCTCCAATGCAAATGAAAAAGGATTCGTATAATAGTGTGCATCCCCCTGTTTAGGTACGGAACGACGCTGCATCAGGTTATTATCGCGTTTTTGCGGACGCTGCCGCTGCTCCCGCTGATCTATTTTTTCTTCATGTTCTCCATGGTGATGATTAGTTAATGTTTCTTCTTGATTATGATCTGCCATCATTGATGTCTCCTTTTTCGCAAGATTGCAAACACAATATTAAACATTTTTTTCACAGTTCTAGGGCGTAGTATGTTCAAAACAGGACAATCTTAACAGCTTCTCCCGCGGATTGGCTCATAAACTAGAAATTGCTCTCAAAATTCGATACAATAAGGATATTAAACTGCCTTTCACTGTAAAGGCTTAGAACAGAATAGGAAGGTGAATAATTTGCCTCAACAATCCAAGCCTGTCAGCTACGGGGGGCAAGCTGTCATCGAAGGCGTAATGTTTGGCGGAAAACACGTCAACGTTACTGCTGTTCGTAGAAAAGACGGCGAAATTACGTATCTGGAAGTTCCCAAGCAAGACAAGACCTGGGTCATGAAATTGCGGCGGATTCCTTTACTGCGCGGAATTGTCAGCATTATAGATTCGAGTGTCAAAGGCAGCAAACATCTCAATTATTCTGCTGATGCTTATGCTGATGATGAATTGGAACCGGAAGAAAAAGCTAAACAACAAGAGAAACAAGGGTCCGGCTGGAGCCTTAGCATGATCATTGGCGTAACGGCTGTAGCGATTCTGTCCTTTCTTTTTGGAAAAATTGTGCTGACACTGCTTCCAGTCGTGATCGAAGACTTCTTATTTAAAAATGTATTCGACAATCAATTTCTGCATAATTTATTGGAAGGCGGCATCAAACTGATTCTGTTACTCGCTTATCTGTGGTTAATCTCGCAGACACCCATGATTAAACGTTTGTTTCAATATCATGGAGCAGAGCATAAGGTCATTAGTGCATACGAGGCTGGAGAAGAATTGACGCCTGAAAATGTACAGAAATACAGCAGACTGCACTACCGTTGTGGAAGCAGCTTTATCATGCTGACCGTTATTATCGGTATCTTCCTGTATTCCGTCTTCACTTATGATAACCTGTGGGAACGGATGGGTCAGCGTCTGCTCCTGCTGCCAGTCGTGCTGGGCATCTCTTTTGAGCTGCTTAAGATTACGAACTCGCTTCGCGATATTCCTGTGCTGCGTTATCTGGGATATCCGGGTCTCTGGCTGCAGCTGCTCACAACCAAAGAACCGACCAATGCCCAGGTTGAAGTATCCATTGCATCATTTAACCGCATGCGTGAACTGGACGCCAAGCTTGCCAACGTTTCGGCCACAACCGAAGTTCCTGCAGTAACACTTGATCCTGTGAAAGGGTGAATGATATGAATAAGCAGGCAATTGTATTTTGGGCATTCATTGTACTGGCTGCTCTTGGGGTTATCGGTTTATTGGGTAGAGCCTCATTATCCAGTATCCTCATCCCCCTGATTGTGTTCGGAGTTGTGTTCCTGCTGTACAAATACCCGCCTGCCCGCTGGTCACGAAAAGCCAACACACCAAGGATCAAACCTTCGGCGAAAACGATGGCTAAAGTGAATGCGCAGAATAATGTCACCGCCAGAAAAAGCAGTTCATCCAAAAAACGCAAAGATTATCCGTTCCAGGTCATTCAAGGCCAAAAAGGGAAAAACAGCGAAGAGGACATTCCCAAGTATCATTAATTTGCCCTTTCGTTGTTGATGTATCTATTTTATGCTAAAAGTAAAACCCAAAAAGCAATTCTCCTTAACGAAGGAGGATTGCTTTTTTAAGTCTTACATGTGAACCAGCGGCGGTGCTTCCGCCTGTTTCTTGCGATGTTCTTTTCGCTGTTTCTCCAGCTGCTCATTATACGTCTTCGTATTCCACGTACTGAAAAAATCCATACCTGAAACGACGCCCGATCGATATAAGTTTGTACTGTCCTGAACGGAAAGATTAAATTGTGTCGGTTTAATGCCAAGCGTAGGAATTTTGACCGTACGAAACCGGTTGATCTGCTCAATGTAACGTTCATCATGAGCAGTCAGCATCGTCTCGACAAGTGCCTGCAGCATGGTTAGCGGCCCTTTGATTCGCGTAGGCTCCACTTCTGTTTTACCGACCATCTTGAACCCGACCACGGGTATACTCTCTCTGCCTGACTCCGAGCGCTCTCCATCAAACAACCAGAGTGGGAAATTACTCAGCAGCCCTCCGTCCACGACGTAGACAAACTGATCCTGAAACGGTAATCCTTTGGACATGACTGGTGATTTACGGATGATAACCGGGTCAAAAAAATACGGTATGCTGCAGCTCATACGTACGGCCTTGGCAACCTCCAGTTTCGTAGGTTCGATACCAAATCTCCGGATATCGTCAGGCAGTACAAGAATATTTCCGTTCGATATATCAGACGCTGTAATAAGCAGCTTGCCTGGCGGTAAATCGGCAAACGTTCGAATCCCTTTTTGTGCCAGCATGCTGCTGATCCACGACTCCAGAGCTTCTCCCGAATAAAGCCCCTTTTTCAAGAAAAGTCTTGCCGCTGGACCAATCCAGCGTGTGTTAAATATAGGTGACCGCTGCAGCAGCGAAACAAAAGGCGTCCTTTCAATGATCTCTTTCATCTCTTCTGCAAGGTACCCCGCAGCAAGAAGTGCTGCCACAATTGAACCAGAAGATGTGCCTGCGACCCGATTGAATTGAACACCGCAATTCTGTGCTCCCTGAACAGCACCGGCAAGTGAAATCCCTTTAACGCCTCCACCCTCAAACACTCCGTTAATTAACACAACAAAAAACCCCCGTTCTCCAGGCAGCCTTGCGTTCTACTGCCACTTTATGAGAACAGGGGTTGGTCATATAACTATAAATGCGGAACAGCAGGTTCATGCAAAATGAAAAAGGCGGCTTTGTCTCCTACTGCCCGTAATATGCTTTTAGTCGTTCAACGATACCCAGCGGATTTTTCGTAAGATATTGTGAACTGAAATAGATGTCTCCACCGATTGATGGGTATTTCTCGTTATAGGTTAGCTGGTCAATAATTTCCTGAGAAGTCTGCCATCCAATCTCCGGCGTTCCCAGTTTATAAGGAGCATGGCCGATGTATAGTTTTACATTGGTATTCGCTACCTCATTGACCCACCAATCCACAACTTTGTCGTATCTCGCAGCGTTCAAAGTCATGCTCCAGTATACTTGAGGGGCAACATAGTCGATCCATCCCTGTTTGATCCAAGTCCTAACGTCAGCATTCATACTGTCGTATGCTGTGACACCTGCTTTGGTATCCGAACCGGTCAGATCATTGGCTTTGTTCCTCCAGACACCAAATGGACTGATACCATACTCTACATTTGCTTTTACTTGGTGAATGCTCTGTCCAAGCTGCTGCACAAACTGATTGATATTATCACGACGCCATGCCGCACGGTCTGTTGTGTTTAACGTGTTGTATGTTTTAAATGCTGCATCATCATTGAAAGTGACGTTGGATGGATAGAAGTAGTCGTCCAAATGTACACCATCCACTTTGTAATTATTCACAACTTCCATAATGGTATCGATAATATGCTGTCTGGCTTCCGGGATACCCGGATTAATGTATAATTTGCCCGATGCATTGACCATCCAGTCAGAATGAAGCTTGGAAACATGGTTTGCAGCCAGATTGGATGCTGCTGCCGAGTTTGTTCCGCGGAACGGATTAAACCAGGCATGAAATTCAAGCCCACGCTTATGTGCTTCCTCAATCATAAAAGCAAGCGGATCGTATCCCGGGTCTCTGCCCTGCGTTCCTGTCAGAACACTGTTCCACGGAACGAGACCTGAAGGATAGATTGCATCTGCATTTGCTCTGACCTGCACAAAAACTGCATTGATGCCCATGTCTTTTAATTGATCCAGTTGGCTCGTATACTCCTGCTTCTGTCTTTCGACATTGCCTTTCGCTCCAGAAGATGGCCAGTCACCGTTAACGGTTGATATCCATGCTCCGCGCATCTCATCCGCTGCAGGCTTTGCAGACCCTCCTGGTTCTGCAGGAGTCGCTGGTGCTGGTTCTGGTGTTGGCGTTGTTTCATTCCCAGTATACAGATCAATGGTCTGGGCGGCCTGGTTCCAGTTTACTTGAAGCCCTAAGTTTTCACTTACGAAACGAATCGGGACCATTACACGGCCCTGCTTTAATTGTACAGATGCGTCCAGATTAACCAAGTTGTTATCCACCGACGCTTGCTGGCGTCCACTCGTCATTGTAATAACCGAGTCTGATTTCTGAATCGTCACCGTTCGGTCTGCCTGAGACCATAACACAGAAGCCCCCAGCCCTTCACTGATAACTCGCAGCGGTACCATCGTTACGTTCACCTTCGGCAGGATGTAAGGTGATACATCGGATTCCAGACGCTGACCATCCAGAAAAATAGCAATTTCTTTCTTAGCGGCTGCCTGTGCAGTCAAACCCGCTGCTTGAAAAGCAAGTACAAAAATGAGTAGAAACAATAATCCTTTACGAAACTTCATCAATACAGCCCTCCAGCATCTTTAAAATTAGCGGTAAATTCTACTAGTTTAATAGACGCGCATTGAGCCCGTTTAGTTGCGAAAATGGCCAAAATGTTGAGTGAATTCAAAACAAAAATGCCTCTCGCCATCCATCGGCAAGAAGCATCTCTCTATTGTTAACCTTATGAAACCTTATAAATTCAACGCTCAAGAGTCCGTGTTACTCATGATTTCCTGAATGTTTTTGAGATCCTGCAGACGACTTTCATCCTGACGGAAATATTCCACCAAGGATTCAATGCAAGTGATGGAATCCCAGCTTAAATGATGTTCGATCCCTTCCACATCATTGTAAATATTTTCTTCCTGCACACCGATGGTAGTCAGAAACTGTTCGAGCAGATGATGGCGCTCCATCAACCGTTTACCCATCTTTTTGCCTTTAGGTGTAAGTACCAGCCCGCGGTACTTTTCATAAATCAGGTACTCGTCCTTGTCCAGCTTTTGGATCATCTTCGTCACGGATGAAGGATGTACTTCCAGTCCTTCAGCTATATCAGACACACGAGCATAGCCCTTTTCATCAATCAATTTGTATATACGCTCCAAATAGTCTTCCATACTGGGCGTTGGCATCTGCTTCCCTCTCTTCTCTCTGACCGGTGCTGCGCACCTGGTCCCTATCTTCTAATGATACATGTTATCAATACGCATTGGCAAGTCCTACCCACTCACAGGCGGAGTCATTCCGCAAGTAATTGGCAGGCGTGACTTTGCTTCCGCCGAGGCAAACTAAGCTTTAGTTTCGTATTGAAAGGAGTGATTCTGTGAGCACAAGCGTGGCCCAGCCCCCTGTTCGAAAGGCAAAGTGTACTAAACCCTTTATTCCCGATTTGGTCTATTTTGAACCCGGTGCATTGGAGTATGAAAAAGGCAAACGAATTATGGAATGGGTGACTTCTCAAAACATTCCTTATCAGATGACCACTTCTCACAATCGGATTACGAACCTGCCCGGGGAGACGGAGCAGGAGAAATATCGAATGGCCAAGCGAACCTTGGTTGTCGGCGTGCGCAAAACACTTAAATTTGACCAGTCCAAACCTTCCGCCGAATACGCCATTCCAATCTCGACCGGATGTATGGGACACTGCCATTATTGCTATCTTCAAACAACACTGGGCGCCAAGCCTTATGTTAGGGTATACGTAAATACGGAAGAGATCATCGAGGCTGCGAAAGGATACATTGAAGAACGCAAACCTGAAATCACCCGTTTTGAAGCAGCTTGTACGTCTGATCCTGTCGGTCTGGAGCATATCACTGAAAATCTCAGCGACCTCATCCGATTCATGGCTGATGAAGAGTATGGACGTCTTCGCTTCGTGACCAAATATCATCATGTTGACCCACTGCTGAAGCTGAAGCATAACGGTCATACCCGCATCAGATTTAGTGTAAACGCGGATTATGTTATCAAAAACTTCGAACCTGCGACTTCCCGCTTTGAGGAGCGAATCGAGGCTGCAGGCAAAATCGCCCATGCTGGCTACCCGCTTGGTTTCATTATCGCCCCGATTATCTGGTACGATGGCTGGCAGGAAGGCTATGCAGAACTGCTGCAAAAACTCGCGGATACACTCCCTGAAGAAGCAGTTAAAGACCTGACATTTGAAATGATCCAGCACCGTTTCACCAAAACGGCGAAAGCCACCATTGAGAAGCGATATCCCAAAACAAAGCTGGAGATGGATATTGAAAAACGAAAGATGAAATGGGGCCGTTGGGGTCAATACAAATATGTATACAAAGACGATCAGCAGGACGCCCTGCGCGAATTTATTACAGAACGTATTTTTGAGCATTTCCCATTAGCCAATATTGATTATTTCACTTAAAATCCATAAGCGCTTCAGCCATTGTTTAAAAAGTAACCCAAAGTTATGATTGTCTCCATACTTGACTCGCTGCACGTCCAGATTAAAAAGCAGGTCGCATATTCCAGAATTATTCTGGTTTATGCAGCCTGCTTTTCATTTGATTGGTCATTCATCGTGGAAAACTGATAGTTATAAAGGCATGATATACGTTAGATGATCATCCACTGCGGTGTAATTTGCTGCAGCCAAATGGTGATTTTGGTCATCTGATCGGTGAACAGCAGGATGCCCATTAGCAGCATTAAGGCTCCACCAATCTTCATCATGATATTAGAATATCGCAAAATCCAGCGTGTGGAACCAATGAAGAAGGCCAGCACGAAGAAAGGCAAAGCAAATCCTACCGTGTAACCCGTGATCAATGTCAGCCATGCTGCGGGCTCGCTGGCCGCCATTGCAATAATGGCAGTCAGAATAGGTCCGATACAAGGCGACCAGCCTGCCGAGAAGCCAATTCCAAATATAAAAGAACCTAGATACCCGGCTGGTTTCCATTTCATGTCCAGCTTTCGCTCTCTCATCAAAAACTGCGGTTTGAAAATACCAAGCAAAAACAAGCCCATAAGCATAATCAAAATCGCCGATAACTGACGTATCAAATCACGATTATCATTGAAAAACTGTCCGAATAACCCGGCACCAAGACCAAGCGAATAGAATACAGCAGAGAAGCCGAGAATAAACGCCAGTGTATGCGTTAACGTCTTGAAGCGTACTTCGCGCTGATTACGATCATCCTTCAACTGCTGCACGGTCATTCCCGTGATATATGAAAGGTATGAAGGATACAGCGGAAGACAGCATGGTGATATAAAAGAAGCGAGGCCGGCAGCGAAAGCCAGCCATACATTAACATCAGGCATGAAGCAATGTCTCCCTTCCTTGTGCTCACTTGCTCGTTAATCGTTAGAACATCAGGCTCGGAACCCTTTTTTGGCAATCATCGTTAGAATCAGCATCGTGATCAGCAGCAGTACAATCGTCGCTCCCGGCGCCAAATTCCAAATTCCTGCTGTAACCAATCCAAGCACGACGGCAATCTCTCCAATCACGACGGACAGGATAATGGCCGATTTGAAGCTTCGAGCCATAAGCAGGCTGACAGCTACAGGAATGGTTAGTAATGCGGATACGAGCAGAGCACCCACGATCTTGATTGCCGTACTGATTACCAGTGCTGTCATCACCGTGATTAACATGTTCAGCATTTTTACAGGCAGTCCGGTCACCGCAGCTGCATCTTCCTCAAAACTGAGCAGGAAAAACTCCTTATGTAAAAAGGCAACTACAATCACAACAATTAATGTCACGATTCCGACCAGTTTCAGATCCGCTGCGTCCAGCGTGTAGATGCTGCCGAACAAATAACTCATAACATCCGCGTTATATCCTTTCCCCAACGTAAAAAACAGGGAAGCTAGCGCTACACCACCGGACATAATAATAGCAATGGACAATTCCGCATAGCTTTTATATGCCTTACGAAGCTTTTCAATGGCAAAAGACGCGAGTACCGCAAAAATCAAACCTACACCGATCGGGTACACTTCAATCAGAAAACCAAGCGCTACTCCTGCGATTGTTACATGGGACAAGGTATCTCCGATCATCGACAATCTCCGCAGCACAAGAAAAAGTCCGATCAGCGGAGCGGTAATGCCGATGAGCAGCCCACCTGCAAGTGCACGCTGAAAAAAATCACTCCATAATATTTCCAAAACAAACACGACTCCTTCGGCCTGGTTAATCTAATGGCCCACAAACATAACTAGCGTACCTGCGCGGTAGTATGCTGCAGGTTAGTCTCTGCACAATCCTCTATCTCATGTGAATGACGCACATGGAAATGAATCTTGCCATTCGTGAGGGCAGCTTCAGCGCCCAAATAACTCTCCATACGATCCATATCATGAGACACCATCAGGAATGTCATGCGATGATGTTCATGCATGTGGGTGATCAGTTCAAAAAAACTGGCTTGTGACTCCGCGTCAATTCCAACGGTGGGTTCATCAAGAATCAATAGATCCGGGTGATTAATCAGGGCACGAGCCAAAAAAACACGCTGCTGCTGGCCACCGGACAGTTGTCCAATGCGTTTGTTCGCAATATCCTCAATCCGCATCACCTGCATCGCATCGATGCACTGCTGCTGCCCTTGACGTGAAATCCGGCGAAACATATTTTTGTTGTTATATAATCCGGACATGACAACTTCACGAACGGTCGCTGGAAACAGCGGGTTAAATGCGTTTTTTTGCGGTACGTACCCGATCCGGTTCCAATCCTTGAATTTGCGAATCGACTGTCCAAACAGCTTGATGTCTCCCTGTGCAGGAGGCAGCAGTCCTACCAGCATACGAAGCAGTGTAGTTTTTCCCGCTCCGTTTGAACCGATAATACCTACAAAATCCCGCTGCTGAACCATAAAATTGAGATTTTCAATCACCCGCTGGTCCCCGTAGGAAAAAGACAAATTCTCGATCTCGATAATCGGATCATGACATAATGGCATGATTTGCTGCATGGCAAAGCCGCCCTTCATAATAAATAAAAATACGTAAACATCCTGCTTAACATTCCAAAAGTCTTCGCTGACGGAACAGCAAAGACTTCTGGAGGTTAACCTTCATTCTTCTTATTTTAATGCGATCAGCAGATTTTGCAAATTTTTCTGCATCAGGGTGAAATAATCATCTTTATTGTTCACCTGTTCCTGTGTCAAACCCTCCACCGGGTTTAACACCATCGTTTCAACTCCTGCTTCACTGGCAAGGGTCTTGGCTAATTTATCCGACACAAGCTCTTCGAAGAAAATGTACTTGATGCCTTCATCTTTTACCAGTTTAGACAGTTTAACAATGTCCTGCCCTGTCGGTTCTGCATCTGGGGAAAGCCCCATGATGGAATGCTGCTTCAAACCATAGTCACGTGCAAGGTACCCGAACGCTTGGTGTGACACCACAATTTCTTTGTTGGGTACGGATGCCAATTCACTCGTGAAACGCTGATCAAGTGCCTCGAGCTTGGTGCGAAGCTCTTCGTAACGCTGCTCATAACCTGCTTTGTGTGCAGGATCGACTTCCACCAGGCTCTTCTTGATATTCTCCGCCATAATCATCGCTGATTTGGGGCTAACCCATGTATGAGGATCAATATGATGGTCAGCTGCCTGCGCATCACTGCCGCTCTCGTCTGCATGATCGTCGGCATGTTCATCCGCATGCTCTTCTCCATGCCCATGGCCATCGTCCCCTTCTGCTGTGAGCAGCTTGACGCCCTCACTGACTGCCACTGATTTCACCTTTGAATCACTGTTCAGCGACTTCAGAAAGTTCGGTACCCATCCTTCCAGACCTGCCCCATTGTACAGGAAAAGCTGTGCCTTGGATGTATTCACAATGTCTTGACTCTTCGGCGTCCAGTCATGCGGTTCTACTCCTGTAGGCAGTAGATTGATAACATTGGCATCTTCTCCGCCAATCGCCGCAGTGAATGCGTATACCGGGTAAAATGTCGTTACCACATTAACTTTGCCTTCCACAATTTTGGCTGCATTGTCGCTGTTCTGTCCACATGCGGATAATACCAGCAAACTAAGTATAAGCAGACTGCTCCAAAGCAGCTTCATTGTATTTCGTTTGCCAGGTTGGCCGGATCGATCCAATCGGACCTGTCTTTCCTTTTTAATGAATGTCATATATAATTCACTCCACATCACTTAATCGTAATCATTACTGAAAGAATTATAGGTAACATGTTCTGACTTGTCAAGACTCATACTCTACTATTCTTTCCTGATGACTGGAGTTCATAACAGTATATGCTTGTTCTCTTGACAGTAATCCTGTTTTGGAGCATAAAAAAGCAGTCCGAATCACTTCGGACCACCCTTGTATCGAATTTGTGACAATCTCCGTACGATTGATCACCTTTGTTCATTTGTCTTCTTGTGCATTACATTGTTTATTTCACCTGTGCGCCGTTCGGCATTGCGTCCGGTACAGATGCAAGTGTAAGCTGATCTCCGTGAGAGGCGGCCAAAATCATACCTTGGGACAGTTCACCGCGCAGCTTCACGGGCTTGAGATTTGTCACACAGATGACTTTACGTCCAACCATCTCTTCTGGCGTATAAAACTTCGCGATCCCTGATACCACCTGACGCTGCTCATAACCAAGATCCAGCTGCAGCTTGAGCAGCTTATCTGCCTTTTTCACCGGCTCACAAGCGATGACTTGAGCAACGCGCAGTTCAACTTTGGCAAAATCGTCAATACCGATCTCTTCTGTGCCTTCAGGTGCACTTACAGGTTCAGCTGCTGCAGGAGCTGCGGACACTGCTTCTGTCTGGCCCGCATCAGACTGTGCCGCCTTTTGCCCACCTGTCATCGCTTCAGAGATATAAGCGATTTCCTGCTCCACATCGAGACGCGGGAAGATCGGATCGCCTTTATGCAGCGCATTTCCCTCAGGAATCATTCCCCACTGCTTCGCTGCATCCCAAGCCGTAAGTTCCCCTTCCTGAATACCCAGCTGCTCCCAGATTTTGCGCGGCGCACGAGTCAAGAACGGCTGCAGCAGAATAGAAGCAATGCGCAGACTTTCGATCAAGTGGGACATCACAGATGCCAGCTCATCACGCTTGGCTTCATCGCGAGCCAGAGCCCATGGTTGAGTCTCGTCGATATATTTGTTGCTGCGGCTGACAAATTGGCTAATGGCCGTAAGCGCTACAGAGAACTGCAAGTTTTCCATCGCCTGCTCCACTTTTTCCACCGTTGCATGGCCCGCTTCTTCAAGCGAAGCATCAAACTCCGTCACATTGGCAGCAAAAGCAGGAGCTTTACCTTCGAAGTATTTATCCACCATTGCCACAGTACGGTTCAGCAGATTGCCCAGGTCGTTAGCCAGATCGGAATTTACACGCTCTACAAAGCTTTCCGGTGTGAATGTCCCGTCCGAACCAAACGGTACTTCACGCAGTAAATAATACCGGAGAGAATCCAGACCATAACGATCGATCAGAGTTACCGGGTCCACTACGTTTCCCTTGGACTTGGACATTTTGCCGTCTTTCATGAGCAGCCAGCCGTGTGCGAACACTTTTTTCGGCAGCGGAAGATTGAGTGCCATCAGCATGATTGGCCAGTAGATCGTATGGAAACGAACAATCTCTTTTCCTACTAGATGAACATCCGCCGGCCAGAACTTGTCGTACAGTGAAGCATCGGAAGAACCGTAGCCAAGTGCTGTAATGTAGTTGGACAGTGCATCAATCCACACGTACACGACATGTTTTGGGTCGCCTTTAACCTTGACACCCCATTCGAATGTAGTTCGCGATACCGCCAAATCTTCAAGACCTGGCTTGATAAAGTTGTTAATCATTTCGTTTTTGCGAGATTCCGGCTGAATAAAACCTGGATTCTCTTCATAGTACTGCAGCAGACGGTCAGCGTATTTACTCATGCGCAGGAAGTATGATTCTTCTTTGACCAGTTCCACCGGATGGCCGCTATCTGGGCTTTTAGCCGCGATAATCTCGCCTTGTTCATTCTTTTCTACATCCACCAGCTGTGTTTCAGTGTAATAGGTTTCATCCGGGATGCTGTACCAGCCTTCGTACTCGCCCTTGTAAATATCCCCCTGCTTCAGCAAACGATCAAAGATTTCCTGTACAACTGTTTTGTGACGCTCGTCGGTTGTCCGAATGAAATCATCATTGGAGATGTCCAGCTTGTTCCACAGGTCTTTGATCCCTGCAACAATCTCGTCAACAAAGGCTTGTGGAGACAAACCTTTCTCCTGAGCTTTGCGTTCAATCTTCTGACCATGTTCGTCAGTCCCTGTCAGATAACGTACCTCATATCCGCGCAGACGTTTGTAACGAGACATGGCATCTCCCGCTACCGTTGTATACGCGTGCCCGATATGCAGCTTGTCGCTTGGATAATAAATCGGTGTCGTCAAATAAAATGTTTTTTGATCCGTCATGAATGACTTCTCCTCCTTCAAATGGTGTGAAATGGCTTAAAATGTGCGAATGGGTACATGTTCTTCTTCTGCAAATGAACACAAAAAAACCCCCGCCCCTATGGGACGAGAGTATCTCTCACGTGTTACCACCCAAATTCCCCGCATTTTTCGCAAAACACAGGCTCTTCCGGTCCTTCGACCGCCCATTAACGCTGGATCACGCCTCAGTCTTACGACAACAGCGACTAGATGCTGTATGCACGCTCGAAAGAGGTTCCTCCGGGACCATCTTCCATCCTCCTCCCAGACCGGTTCTCAGCTAATCCGGCTCTCTGCACTGGGGGTGTGTCTGTACTTATCCCTTCACTGGAAAATCATATACCAAAAATATACTGAAATACTGCCCTTGTTGTCAAGTACAGTGCCGAACAGAGCCTCGCTTCTTTACTCCGGGTTACCTGTACCTTATAGAGCAGCTGCATAACTTCCAGCTCGTCCCGTTCCGTTACTGTTCCGGAACGACCATATTATTTTCAGACTTGGGCGGCACCAGATCTACACCGCCTGGATGAAACGGATGGCATTTCGCAATGCGTTTGGCAGCCAGATAAGAGCCTTTAAGTGCACCATGGACTTCAATAGCCTCCATCGCATACGCCGAGCATGTAGGATAAAAACGGCATGTTGGCGGCTTCAACGGCGAAATGTAATTGCGGTACACCCGAATAGGAGCCTGCATGATTTTTCGCGAAAGCTTCATCTTCAGTTCTTCCCGTGACTGTGCGCATGATGTGCAGCAGCCTTCTTGGCTGGAGCATGTTCAGCACAATCTTTACAGTATCCGAACACCTCAAACTTGTGATCCACGACCTGAAACTGCTCAGGAGCATCAGCAAGCTGCATCGGACAAAAAACGATGGGGTATGTCTTCTGGCACTTCAGGCAGATCATGTGATGATGATGATGGTCTTCGCTGCAGTGAGCTTTGAATTTAACACCATCTTCAAAGATAACCTGCTCCAGTACGCCCAATTCCTGCATTACCCGCAAGTTGCGGTATACCGTATCAAAGCTTAATCCGCTGTAAGTCTTACCCATATATTCGTAGACGTCCTTAGGTGTAAGATACCCTGGAGATTCGGCAAATAACCGCGCAAGTGTTTTGCGCTGATCGGTTATACGAAGCCCCTGTGAGGACATGGTAGTTATAATTTCTTCCGTTGACAGCATGATTTAAAGCACCTCCTGTCATACAAGCCTTTTGCATTGTTCATCATGCGACCATCTTTCGGCAAAAGCTGGTGCTTCCGCGCTATTGGTATACCTCTAATAATGCATGAAATGAAGATCAGAGTCAACGCAGGCTTACTCAGCCCAAGCGTTTACACATTGTATTTAAATGAGAAAGGACCCCATTTTCATGGAGTCCTCTCTTGACGGTTCAGAAGATGGTGTCTTTCAGGTGACTTTTGGGGTGAACGGGTATATATAATATAAGCTTTCACTCCAAACCGTACATGTTTGATTCGTTAAAGTATTACTTCTCAGCCGGAAGCGGTGTAAACAGAAGGTTAACCGGCAAGTTGCTTCCTGGTGCAGCAGAGAAAACAATCGTCACACTCTCACCGTAAGTGCCTGTACGGTATAGAACACCTTGTTCATTCGGTGCACTCAGGGATCTGCTGTCATTGGAGAGCTGTACCAGTTGACCATTCACCAGTGCTGAACCATAATATTTACCTCCACGAGGATTAAACGAAATCAGCGTCCGCGGAGCAACGTTGTTCAGGGTAATTTTGTATAGTACACCGAAGTTGCCCGCATTAGAAGCAATTGTGAAGGCCATCGGATCAGTACCGTCGAGATTCGGATCACTTCCATTATCTCCTAATGGAAGACGTGCAGGCTTCTTACCAACTTCCTGATCGTACGTGATGATACGAGTGGCATTAGGATACGTACCACGGTTATGAACTCCGTCACGATCCAGAACAGGAAGTGTGGACAATACCGCCATCGGGTCCTTGTTTTCTTCAATCATGACAATGTTATAGTCAAGGGTGTAGTCACTGAAAGCGTCCGAGTACAGAGAGATAACCTGTCCTTCTTTCATCGGAGTAGCGTTCAGTTCCGTCAAAATCAGTTTGCTTTCTCCAGGCTGGATGTATACTTTCTTCTGATCTGCTCCAATCTGCATGGATTTGAACCATTTATCAATGGACAATTTACCTGCTACGGTAGCAAATGGCGTTGGTCCAGCAAAGCCCATATTTTGCTGTTCGAATACAGCTGTATATTCATTGTTATTTGTTGCAATTACATACATTTTCACTCTTTTTCCCGTATTGTTGACATGGTGAATCATGAAACGTGTCTGTCCAATGGATGATTCCTTATAAACGATACCTTCCTGGTTAACGGTTTCAGGGCTGTTGCTGCGGATGAGCAAGCTTGGCTCGTCTGAATACGTAAATGCCAATTTCTCCATAGCAGGCACTTCACCGCCGTTAAACACAAACTTGTCGCCTACAGGTGTAAACAATTGATTGAAATCGGACTGCGTGTATAACGTCTCATTTGTAATTATAATGGTTTTGGTGATCGTATTACTCAAACCATGTTTATCTGTAACAGTAAGGGATACAGTCTTTGGTCCTGGTACGAAGAATGCCAGGGCATTATTATCCCACTCTCTTTTTTCAATCGCATTCTCATCATCTGTACTCTGATCAATATAAGTGATTTTTTCACCCATTTTGTATTCTTCTTTGTCCGTTGTAAACATCGCTACCGGTGGAAGGTTAGGCTGCTCTACTTTGATGGTGAGCGTATATGGGTCACTCCACTGACCGCTCGAATCCTGAACGGAATAGGTTACTGTATAAACGCCTGGTTGTTCAAAGGCATCCTCACGTCCTGTCCAGCGCTCATCCACAATCGGGAGGCCGCTAGGTGAGCTGCTCTTTGTTGTGTAGGTTACCGGGTCCCCTGCAAAAACTTCTTTTTGCACGGTGAAGCTGGCTACCGGCTTCGTATTGAGCTTCAGCACAACTGTTTTGGCAGACTGATTGACAGTATACGTGATGTTCAACGCTTGTGTGATGGAAGTCAGTGGAATCATGAACGTATTTTTTTCCTGGTATGCAGGACCTTTCATCGTTCTTGATTCCCCATTGACGGTGTACACCTTGCTGTTGGTTTTGAAGCGAAGTTCATCCGAACCGCTGATGATAATGGTTTCTTTCGTCGTATTATCATATTTTACAGTGTAGCCAACCCGGTCTACCAGAGCACGGATAGCTACATTAGACACACCATTTTTTACTGCCATAGGCTGTCCAGCCAAATACGTTTTTCCATCCTGAACCATTTTATTGCTGTTCATGTACAGTGTCAGGTCTCCGCCCGATTTTCCTCCTGCGGATGCAGCGCCTGCTGCTGGCTGCTCCACTTCAACAGGTACCGGTGGTGTTGTCGCTTCACCTGTTCCCTGTTCTTCGTCTGTACCAGCCTCTGGGTCAACCGGTACAGCTTCTGTTCCAGAAGGAGCTGTTGTTTCAGGCTTCGTCTCTATCGTGTTTTCATTATTGACGGGTTGTGTGCTGCTGGATGAAGTGTTAGCTGACTCGCTCGCCGTTCCTGATTTTACTTCCGACTCGGCGATCGGCTGTTCTTTCTTCACAACCTCAACCGATTTTACTTTTGCAGTATTCACTGGCGTTTGTTCGCTTGATTCGGCTGCTTGAGCGTTTGCAGGAATTACTGCAAAGGCTTGAAACACAGCAAAAGCGGTAAGTATGGATAATTTCTTCTTCAAATTCATTCTTAGTCTTTGGCTCCTTCTGCTCCCATTATTAATATCCCCTCTAAAAGTCATATGATTAGACGCTAAGAAACGGGAAAAGTTGCTAAAAAAAATGAAACAGAATTGTAAACTTTTAATAGAAGTGAAAAACTATGAAAATAGTTATCTGTTAATATGAACATGCTGCATGGTTTTACAGAGGTACAGCAGGTTAAAAGTTAAAAGCAGCCCTCACGAAACAAGTTCGTAAAAGCTGCTTGGTTACAATAGATATATTTATTTTCCTGAACAAGTCAAGTCTGCTGTATCCGTACGCCCCTGCTCAATCAAGCGATATGCTCGTTCAACTTCTTCTTCGGTTGGTGAAGGAACACCATCCAGCGGATAAACTTTACCCAGCGCCTCCCATTTGTAAATTCCCATTTGATGATAAGGAAGAATTTCAAATTTCTCCACCCCGTTCAGCGTACCGATAAAGCGGCCAAGATTCAACAAATCTTCTTCCTGATCATGAATACCAGGTACATAGACATGTCTGATCCACATTTTTCGCCCATTGTCAGATAACCATCTTGCTGTCTTTAACGTACGTTCATTGGATTTCCCCGTCAGCTTGATGTGTTTCTCGTCATCAATATGCTTTAGATCGAGTAATACTAAGTCTGTATGATCAAGTAAGTCATGAATGCGATCCGGTTCATTGAAGCCGTTGCTGTCCAGCGTAGTGTGAAGTCCCCAGCGGCGTTTTACTTCCTTGAATACTTCTGCGACAAAATGGGCCTGCAGCGTAGGCTCACCGCCAGAGATAGTGAGTCCGCCACCAGAGCTTCGGTAGTAAGACAGGTACGGCTGGATTTCAGCCAGTACCTCCTCCAGTGTCATCTCTTTACCGCCGTCCAGTGCCCAAGTGTCAGGGTTGTGACAGTACTGACATTTGAGCAGGCATCCTTGCATAAAAAGCACGAAGCGGATGCCGGGGCCGTCAACCGTCCCGAAAGTTTCGAGTGAATGAATATGTCCGTTAACCATGCTGCCTCTTCCTTTCTATTCGCATCCGCTATGCGCCTGCTTTTTATGATGATTCGAAATCCCTCTCTGGATTACAGAAAAGTGAGTTACATTGAACCGTGGAATGTACGGTTAATGACATCCAGCTGCTGCTCACGTGTCAGTTTAATAAAGTTAACTGCGTAACCCGACACCCGTATAGTTAATTGCGGATATTGTTCCGGGTGGTCCATCGCATCGATCAGCTGCTGACGATCAAATACGTTTACGTTTAAGTGATGCGCATTTTGACCGAAATATCCATCCATCATCGCTGTCAGATTGGATTTCCGAACTGCATCTTCTTTACCCAGTGCTTTAGGCACGATGGAGAAGGTGTTGGAAATACCGTCAAGGCTGTGTTCATACGGCAGTTTAGCTACAGATCCGAGGGATGCCAGTGCACCTTTTTTGTCCCGACCATGCATTGGGTTTGCCCCTGGTGCAAACGGCTCGCCTGCTTTACGTCCATCTGGTGTGGTTCCTGTTTTCTTACCATAAACTACGTTGGAAGTAATCGTCAGTACGGATTGTGTTGGCATCGCATTGCGGTATGCTTTGTGCTTGCGAATCATGCCCATGAAGCTTTCTACCAATTCTACAGCAATGCTGTCAACACTGTCATCGTTGTTGCCGTAACAAGGGAATTCACCTTCGATTTCAAAATCAACGGCAATGCCCTGTTCGTTGCGGATCGGTTTAACTTTGGCATATTTAATTGCACTGAGTGAGTCAGCTGCGACCGAGAGTCCAGCGATACCGCAGGCCATTGTACGCAGAATATCACGATCATGAAGCGCCATTTCAATCCGTTCGTAGCTGTATTTATCATGCATGTAGTGAATAACGTTAAGAGTATTCATGTACAGTTTTGCCAGCCACTCCATCATCGGTTTGAAACGTTTCATGACTTCATTGTAATCGAGTACTTCACTTGTGATGGCAGGATACTCCGGTCCAACCTGTGCTCCAGATTTTTCGTCACGTCCACCGTTGATCGCATACAGCAGTGCTTTCGCCAAGTTGGCACGCGCTCCGAAGAACTGCATTTGTTTACCGATTTTCATTGCGGATACACAGCAGGCAATACCGTAATCATCGCCATAGATTGGACGCATCAGATCATCATTCTCATACTGGATGGAGCTGGTTTCAATAGATACTTTACTGCAGTAATCTTTGAAGGCTTCAGGCAGCTTCGTGGACCACAGTACAGTCAAGTTTGGCTCTGGAGCAGGTCCCAGGTTATGCAGCGTGTGCAGGAAGCGGAAGCTGTTTTTGGTTACGCGTGTTTCACCGTTCATAGACATCCCGCCGATGGACTCGGTCACCCAAGTTGGGTCACCGCTGAACAATTCATTGTAATCCGGCGTGCGCAGGAATTTAACAATCCGCAGTTTCATCACAAAGTGGTCAACCAGTTCTTGAGCCTGTTCTTCAGTCAGAATGCCTTCTTGCAAGTCACGTTCAATGTAGATATCCAAGAAAGAAGATACGCGTCCAAGAGACATCGCTGCACCGTTTTGCTCTTTAATTGCTGCAAGGTAACCGAAGTACAGCCACTGAAACGCTTCTTTAGCCGTTGTTGCTGGCAAAGAAATATCGAAGCCATGCATCTCGCCCAGTTGTTTCAGTTCCTGCAGTGCACGAATCTGTTCGGACAATTCTTCCCGCAGACGAATGACATCTTCATCAATGACGTCTACTTCCAGCGCGTTGAGTTCGCCTTTTTTGTTACGAATGAGGAAATCTACACCGTACAAAGCAACCCGGCGATAATCACCGATAATCCGGCCACGGCCGTAAGCATCCGGCAAACCTGTGATAATACCCGCTTTACGTGCTGCACGCATCTCGGCAGTGTAAGCATCAAATACACCTTGGTTATGCGTTTTACGAATGTTTGTAAATATATCAATGACACCTTGAGGCATTTCGAAGCCGTATGCTTCACATGCATCAATCATCATGCGAATTCCGCCGAATGGCTGAATGGAACGTTTGAATGGAGCGTCTGTCTGAACACCAACGATCTGCTCTTTGGACTGATCCAGGTAACCCGGCTGGTGGGATGTAATTGTAGAAGGTGTATTCACATCCACATCAAGCACGCCACCATTATCGCGTTCTTTTTTGGTCAGATCCGATACAATATCCCACAGTTCTTTTGTGTTTTGAGTAGCACCTGCGAGGAAAGATTCATCCCCGTAGTATGGAGACAGGTTATGTCCCAGAAAATCATTCACATCTACAGTTTTTGTCCATGTTCCTTTGGTAAAGTTTCTCCAGCCTGTTTGTTGTTTAACATCTTTTTCGATCACCGACATCGTAATCCCTCCGCTAATTTGGATTTCTGGACACTTCACATCATTGCAAAAACAAATCATCGTGAGTCCAGAGCCGCGATTTATGTGAATTGTTTCACATGAGCCGGAACACGTTCTCTCTACTGGGGAACCGGAACCGCGGAATGAATGTTTTTCTTACATTTTCAGTATACGTCCTGTTGGTTTCATCATCTGTGATTTTTGTCACAAAGCAAGCAATGTATGTCACTCCAGTTGGGGGTGTCTTATTGCACGACACGAGGGCTGTTCACACTTAACCACTCCGCGGGCAGAACAACTTCAGATCGCTGTTATCCCCGGATTTTTTCCATTCACTTTTCCAAAGTGAAAATCCGGTGATAAGCGTATGCTTCCGATGCAGCTTTCTTTCAGAAAGCTTTCAAGCGAACGCTCTGCTTCTTCCGTTTCTTCTGCCCGCTCCGTTATCGTGTGAACCTCTATTGTGCAAACAGCCACCCCCTCTTCCGTTCCTACCATTTGGGGAACCATTGCTCCGCTATGCTTGGAGCAACTAAGGGCTTGAATGAAGTTCCTGAAAAACGGACGCTTTGCTCCTCCGTTTTTCTGCCATTTCCGCTTGCCCACCTCTCCTTTCTCACCCCCTTTCCTTTTTCTTTATTAGCTCTTTCCACATGGATACGGCAATGGGGGCTCCCCAATACGGGGAACCCTGAATCAATTGCCTCAACTCTATGCGTCTTATTCAAATTTGCCGTAGAAAGCGTTGCGGTATACATCAGCCAGCTCAGTGACCAGCGGCAGTTTTGGATTCGCTGTTGTACATTGGTCTTCGAAGGCACGGTCAGCCAAGTAATCTACACGCGATTCGAAGTCTTTGGCGTCAAATCCGATTTCCTGGAACGATTCTTCGATGCCCAGTTTTTTGTTCAGATCGCGAATCGCTTTGATCAAGCTGTTTACGCCTTCTTCGGTTGTACGTGCCGGCAATCCGAGAATACGTGCAATTTCGGCGTAACGTTCATCAGCTACAAAGTGCGAATATTTCGGGAACGATGCAAATTTCGTTGGTTTTTTCGCATTGTAACGAATAACGTGCGGCAATAAGATCGCATTGGTGCGTCCATGTGCAGTATGGTACTGACCGCCCCATTTGTGCGCCAAACTGTGGTTAATGCCCAGGAACGCGTTGGCAAAGGCCATACCGGCAATCGTCGAAGCATTATGCATTTTCTCGCGTGCCAGTTTATCACCCTGCAGCGACGATTGTTCCAGGTATTGGAACACCAGCTGGATCGCTTTAATCGCCAGACCATCTGTATAGTCATTCGCCATGACGGATACGTATGCTTCAATCGCGTGAGTCAGTACGTCCATGCCGGTATCGGCTACTGCGGTTCTTGGCAAGCTGTATACGAATTCTGGGTCAACAATCGCTACGTCTGGTGTCAATTCATAGTCAGCCAGCGGATACTTGGTATTGCCGTGCTCTTTATCCGTAATTACCGCAAACGATGTAACTTCAGAACCTGTACCTGATGTTGTTGGAATAGCTACAAATTTTGCTTTCGATCCGAGTCTTGGATATTTGTAGATCCGTTTACGAATATCCATGAATTTTTGTTTCAGGTTGTTAAAGTCGGTATCTGGGTACTCATAGAACAACCACATCGCTTTGGCAGCATCCATCGGTGATCCGCCGCCGAGCGCGATAATGCAGTCCGGCTGGAAGCGTTCCATCATTGCTTTACCGCGATCTACTGTTGTTGTTGACGGGTCAGGCTCAACTTCAGAGAAAACTTCAATCGCAACCGGTGTCTGACGTTGACGCAGATAATGCTCTACTTTTTCCACATATCCGAGTTTGACCATCATCGCATCTGTAATAATCGCTACACGGGTAATGTCCGGCATTTTGGCAAGGTATTGGGTTGCCCCTTTTTCGAAGTATACTTTGTTCGGCACTTTGAACCACTGCATATTCACGGTACGACGAGCCACCCTTTTCACGTTGATTAAGTTTACAGCCGTTACGTTAGAAGATGTTGAGTTACGTCCGTACGATCCACAACCCAGAGTCAGTGATGGCATATTCGTATTGTAGATATCTCCGATTGCACCATGTGTTGAAGGTGAGTTCACGATAATCCGTCCGGTTTGCAGGCGATCCGCAAACTGGTTGATCACTTCTTCATTGTTCGAGTGAATCACGGAGGAGTGACCCATTCCGCCAAAAGCAACCACTTCTGCTGCACGCTCAATACCATCTTTTGCGGTTTTTACTTTGTAACATGCCAGCACCGGACTCAGTTTCTCTGCGGACAATGGGAATTTGGTGCCCACACCTTCAATCTCGGCTACCAGAATTTTAGTGCCTGCCGGTACTTCAATGCCGCACATTTTGGCAATGTTCACAGCGGACTGACCTACAATGGTCGGGTTAACTGCACATTTCTCTGCGTTGATCGCACCTGCCGTCAATTTGGCGGCTTCGTCTTTGTTTACAAAGTAACAGCCATTCGTAATCATTTTCTTTTTCACTTGATCGAAGATCGGTTCTTCAATAATAACCGCTTGTTCGGAAGCACAGATCATACCATTGTCAAAAGACTTCGACAGAATCAAATCCGTTACCGCCTGGTTGATATCTGCACTTTTTTCAATAAAGCAAGGTACGTTACCCGGTCCTACGCCCAGCGCCGGTTTACCACAGCTGTATGCTGCACGCACCATGGCTGATCCGCCTGTCGCAAGGATGAGAGCCACGTCATTGTGATTCATCAGTGCGTTGGTACGATCCATGGACGGATCATCAATCCATTGGATACAGTCGGCTGGAGCGCCGTTTTTCACAGCAGCTTCAAGCAGAATTCTGGCTGCCTCGCGGCTGCATTTCTGTGCTGAAGGGTGGAAACCAAAGATAATCGGGTTACGTGTTTTAATCGCAATCAGTGCTTTAAACATCGTGGTGGATGTCGGGTTGGTTACAGGCGTGATCCCCATGATAATACCAACCGGCTCCGCAATTTTCTGGAAGCTGTCGTACTCATTGTCTTCAATAACGCCTACTGTTTTTTCGTATTTAATGCTGTTATAAACATACTCTGTAGCGAATATATTTTTAATAATTTTATCTTCATACACACCGCGTCCTGTTTCTTCTACGGCCATCTTGGCGAGCATCATATGTTTATCCAGTCCCGCAAGCGCCATAGCCTGCACAATCCGGTCAATTTGTTCCTGATCCATGGACATGAATGCTGCATGTGCTTTGTTTGCTTTGTCAATTAACGTTTGAATATACTGACCTGCTGTCGGTTCTTTTGTTGGGGCGACTTCATTCTTTACAGCCATCTCCCTCATCCTCCTAAAGGTTCGTATTGGTTTGTCTCTCTTCTTTACATCCACATCGTATCATGGGGAAAAGATATATTATGTGATTTTTTTCACAAAGTATGACAAATTTTAGTTAAGTTTTTAAGAGCCCCGCGAAAGGGACATTTCCCTTTCTATTTAAAATAGCAGCCCTTTAGCCTCATGCTTCCCCTCCAAAAGTGAATTTAATCACAATGTTTGAAATTTCGCCATTTTTAAACGCTTTCCATGCCCCTCAAACGGTAAGATTAGGTATATACTGAACTTAAAAATTGAACCACCGCAATTTGTACCGTACCTCCACACGGCCGAGATGCCCAGATCAGGATGGCACAGTTTGCGGCGAACCTCGGAAGCATCAAGCAGGTAATGATCAGCTGACCGGGGAGACAAAGGGGAGATCAACGTATGGGAGAACTAACAAATGTACTGGAAAAGCGCGGAAATACCAACTGTTTCTCGGAAGTAAATTTTAACCATCTGCTCGTCACGATGAAAGACCGTACTTACCCGGAAGGAACACATCTGTACTGGGAAGGTGACGTCTCTGACAAACTTTATTATATGAAACGGGGACGTGCCCAAATTACCAAATCAACGGACGAGGGCAAGGAACTGATTATGTATATGTACCAGACGGGAGACATGATTGGTCAGGCTGATCCGTTCTTCGGCTCCAGACACAGCTTTTCGGCGGAAGTCCTGGAGGACAGCGAGATTGGCGTACTTGAACATAAGGATCTGGAGATGCTGATTTGTCAGCATTGTGACTTTGCGATTGATTTCATGAAGTGGATGGGCATTCACCATCGTCTCACCCAAACCAAGTTTCGGGATTTGATGCTGTACGGCAAACCAGGGGCGCTCTGTTCTACCTTGATTCGGCTGTCTAATTCCTATGGCGAACCCCATGGGGATCATGTGATGATTCATAAAAAAATTACACACACTGACCTGTCCAATATGATTGGAGCTACACGTGAAAGTGTGAACCGCATGCTTAGTGATCTTCGCAAGAAAGACGCGATTGAATATGACAACGGCATGATTGTTATCAAAGATCTGAAAATGCTGCAGGGCATCTGTCACTGCGAACTGTGTCCGAATGAAATCTGCCGCATCTAAAATCTGCAGTCTGCCTTTTGCTGAGTCGAGCCGAGCTGTTCAGGCCGCTTAAAGATATGACTTGTAAAAGAATTCATGATACGTAAAGAGCCCAATAAAATGAACCATCATTGGGCTTTTCGTGCTTCCTATTATTTTTCAGGACGCATTGGACGTGTTGACAAGTTCAAGTTTTACCGCATCACGCGGACTTAATTTCATATCCAATCCGTTCTCCATTAACTCCTTCTCATTCACCTTAATCACCCAGCGCTGGTTCATCCTAGGTGTAATATTCTCCACGGCTACAACAAATTTGTTGTTTTCCGACAACCGCACAACCCCACTGGACTTCAATACGTCACGAACCGTGCACTCCTGTACATAAATACCGGCATACTGCCGATTCAGATTCGGGTTATCCGGGCCGCCACTTACTTTCAGCAGGGTTGTCTGATAAGCGGCACCGCTGCCCCCGCCGTCAGCGGCTTTGACGTATATAATCACTTCATCTTTGGCATGAAGCTCCGTATCCCAATTCTCTAGTTCAACATCCTTGCCATTCAGCTTGACTGCCCAGGTTAGAGAGGAGTCTAGCGAAACCTCACCCACGGATTGGATGCGGCTGCCATCAGCCGTAAAATCAACCAGTCCACTGTTCAGCAAAGCTTTTTTGAGCGTTAACCCTTCACTGAAATCACGTTTGATGGACTTCGTCGCATCAGGTAAAAAAGTACTGCCATCAATGGCAACAGTAATTGTATTGGCTGAATCTTTCTCTGAGACAACCGGCTGCTCGGAAGGCTGCGTCTCTCTGGTACACCCCGTCAAAATGGCGAGAATAAGCAAGCATAGACCTATGTAACCGGGAATTTTCTTCATCATGTAGGTAACACCACCCTGCGTAAAATCATTCACCCTGTTGTCCATACCCTTTATTATGGCACATTCTGCAGTAAAAAACAGTGTCAAAGCCGTTACTTTTGTACTGCTGCAGCTTGAACTTATCCTATTCAAAAAGGAGAGTCTGCAAGCAGACCCTCCTGTGCTGCATAACCGTGCTGTTAACCAGGCCGTTATTGAATGAAAGCCTGCATATAGGTGCGGCCTCCGTCACCATCCTTCAGATATGGATTGAGTCCGAACGTTTGGTTGTCTGATACAAAAACGCCAGTAAGCAAACGCCCTTCAAGTAGGGCACCGTCAACCTGCACGCAGCAGGACGGAGCATCCACGTATTCCTGATACAAAGGAATATGCCCGTATGGCTGATGGACCTTGAACAGCTTGCCCTGCTCATGCAGCGGGCGATCGGAGAAATACGTTGGCACAATATATCGTGCAATGACGTCCAGTTCATCCGCTGTATAGAAGGGCTCATCACCAAGCCACGGTGCGAACATACGAATCTTTTCATATTGTGACCAGACGACAGCCTGAATCAGCATTTCAATCTGAACCAGCTTCCCGTTACCGGCTTTAAGGCACAGTCGGTCGTTGTGAAGCTCTTTTTTCACATGAGACACACGATCTGGCAGCCGCAGCTCACAGCCGATACATTTCCAGCCGCTGGGCGCTTGAATCCACTTCTGCAGCACCGCCGGAGACGATTCTGAGCCAGCGCTGTTCACAAAATAATCCTCTGCTTGAGCAGGGTTATCACTACCCGAATGTGAATTTGCCGAGCGTTTGAACAGTTCTGCTGTTTTCTGATAAATCAGATGAACCTGAATGGATGCGCTCTCAAGTTCTGCAATATCTTGCTTGCCGTAGCGTATTTCACGGGATAAGCTTTCTTCTCTCATGACAAGTGGCCTCCTTCGCTCCGGCCGTTTGCGGCCATTTTCTATAGATTATACTACATCTCATGACAACATGTGCACAGGAAGCAGGAAAAAGCATCACGTAAACGATCCCGTAAGACAAAAAACTCTTGATTTCACTGGAAATCAAGAGTTTATGTTATACCTGGTAACCGCATCTGCCGGGTTTATTCTACCCAATGTTCAGCCCAATCCTGGATCTGATTCATAACAGGCTGCAGTGCCTTGCCCTTCTCGGTCAATTCATATTCGATTCGAACCGGTGTTTCCGGGTAGACATGACGTACCAGAATGCCTTCGCTCTCCAAGTCTTTCATCCGTTCAGATAACATTTTGTCACTCATGGACGGAATCAAATTAGAGATGTCTTTAAATCGTTTTGACCCACTCATCAATGTTTGGATAATTAACCCGTTCCAGCGCTTGCCTAAAAAAGAAAACGCCGTTTCAAAACGCGGACACATCCGCAGATCTTGGTCTTCCACTTTCATCACCTCTTTAGAGATCACTCAACTTACGTTTTGTTAGTATATTTCATAATAACACATTTGAGCTGTAAAGAAAACGCCTGCCGCAAAAAACTTCAAATTTGAGAAGCAGAACTTGCAGCTAAATCAGATACCTTCAGTATACAACACGTTATGGCAGGTCACCATGGGAAATATCGTGTAACAACCCATATCCATATATTACCCAAAAAGAACCCTTCTACCACAGTCAGATGACTTGGAGAAGAGTTCCCGGTATGACCTTATTACATTATGATGTTTATCCATGAATAAAGCTGCTGCGGCTCAGACCAGCACGCCACCAATTGGTCTTACAGGTTCGCTTTTGCCATATTGCGGCTTGGAGCTGTGTGCAGGGTACGCCCATTTTACAGCATTGCTGATCACTTTCAATATTTCCGGGTTATAGTAGGTCGGATACGTCTCGTGTCCAGGCCGGAAATAAAAGATTTTACCTTCTCCGCGGCGGAATGTACACCCACTCCGGAATACTTCACCGCCTTGGAAGTTACTCACAAACACCAGCTCATCCGGTACTGGAATATCGAAGAATTCGCCGTACATCTCTTCTTTTTCCAGTACAATCTTAGCATCGATGCCTTCCGCAATCGGGTGGGAAGGGTTGACACACCATACGATCTCCTGCTCATCTGCTACACGCCACTTGAGATCACAGCTCGTTCCCATCAGCGCCTTGAAAGGCTTTGAAAAATGACCGGAATGCAGCACAATCATGCCCATGCCGTTCAATACACGCTGCGTGACCTTCTGTACAATCTCGTCGCTAACGCGATCATGTGCCATATGTCCCCACCATATAAGCACATCTGTAGAGTGCAGCACTTCATCACTCAAACCATGTTCAGGCTGATCGAGTGTAGCTGTACGAATCGCAAATCCCTCGCCGCCAAGTCCGTCAGCAAGCGCACGGTGCAGGCCGTCAGGGTAAACTTCCTTTACTTCATCATGTATTCTCTCATGGACAAACTCATTCCAAATGGTGACGTTAATCATAATTAATTTCCCCCTAGTATAGCTCTAAACCCACCACATATCGCCCAGCGGTTCCTCGATCAATACTTGCTGGAGATTTTGTACGGCTTTAGAGAATCCTTCTTCAACCGACATCAGACCGTCTTCGTGTTCGATACTTACAACATAGTCATAGCCAACCAGACGCAGGGCACTCATAATGTCCGCCCATGTTTTGTTATCATGTCCGTAACCCACGGAGCGGAACTGCCAAGCCCGATCCAGCATGTTTGTATAATCCTGCATATCCGTTACCCCGTGTTTGTTCACGTTTACCGGATCGATCGTTGTATCTTTGGCATGGAAGTGATGAATCGCGTTTTCCCGACCCAAAATGTGGATCGCCTGTACCGGATCAATACCCTGCCACCACATATGACTCGGGTCGAGGTTGGCTCCAATCACTTCGCCTGCTGCTTCACGCAGTCTGAGCAGGGTTGCTGGCGTATGAACGGAGAATCCACCGTGCAGCTCCAGACCTACTTTTACGTTGCGATCTGCAGCAAATTTACCCCACTCGGTCCAGTAAGGAATCACTTTGTTTTCCCACTGCCATTTCAAAATTTCCTGAAAATCATTCGGCCAAGGCGCAACAGGCCAGTTTGGATATTTCGCATCTTCGTGATCTCCAGGACAGCCGGAAAATGTATTCACAACAGGCACTTCCAGCTTTTCCGCCAGCTCTACGGATTTTACGAAATCATCGTGAAATCCCTTCGCAATATCTTTTTGCGGATGCAGCGGGTTGCCGTGACAGCTCAGAGCGCTGATCGTCAGACCGCGTGATTCCACTGCGTTCTTGAAGTTTTTGAGTGCTGCAGGATTGCTCAACAGTTCATCTGGCTTACAGTGAGCGTTCCCCGGGTGTCCACCCGTTCCGATTTCTACTGCTTTGAGTCCCTTGGAAGCTACATAATCAAGTGCATCCTCTAATTTACGTCCACCGAATAGTACCAAAAATACGCCGAGTTTCAAGTGCAATTCCTCCTTGGATTAAATAGTGTATGATTGCTGTATTTTGCTGTTCCGTTCTCATGCTTGTTTAGTTATTGTGGAAAAACAAGCATGATTCTATCCCGAAAATTAAACGTATCCACTCATGGATCTCCAAACGTGAGACTTCATCACACATTCGTGGAGACTTTATCATCCATTAGTGAGATTCAACTGTCTCGTTCTCGGATTGACCTTCATTCGTTGTTACAACGCTGTCGTAGGTGCTCTCCAGATGAATGTGCTTGCCTTCAAGAGAAGAACGCTGAAAAGCATGCATGGCTTCTAACACATGATATGCAAGTTTGCCGCTTGCCTTATGCTCGCGTCCGGCCCGAATGGATTCCACCATCTCGGCCACACCAATCCCTCTCTCGTTATGGCCGCTTTCGAATGCGGGCTGAACCGTCTCCCACGTGTCTTGACCATACCGGCGAAGCTTGACTTCACCATTAAAGAAGTTGGGATCAGGTACACTGAGTGTGCCTTCCGTGCCATAGATTTCGATACGGGGCAGATCTGAAGCTCCGCGGATATCAAAACTTGTAATCATCGTTACGATCGCACCTTCAGCAAAATCAATCGTCCCAGCCAAGTGGGTTGGCGTCTGGATGCGAAGTGCCGTCCCTTCCTTCGGGCCTGAACCAATTTTGCGATCCGTGATTTGGATGCCTGCGGATGCACTGATCCGGCGAATCGGACCCAGCAGCGTGATCAGAGCTGTCAAATAGTAAGGCCCCATGTCAAACATCGGCCCGCCCCCTGCAGCATAGAAAAACTCGGGATCAGGGTGCCATGCCTCCGGTCCACCACCCATGAAAAAGGACGTTGCTGCGATCGGCTTGCCAATTAAGCCCTCTTCAATCGCTTTACGCGCAGTCTGGATGCCTGAGCCAAGGAATGTATCCGGTGCGGAGCCAACATACAGCCCTTTTTCCTCGGCAAGCTCGACCACTTTGCGTCCATCTTCCAGTGAAATGGCCAGCGGTTTCTCCGCATACACATGTTTGCCAGCTTCCAAAGCAGCCACATCGGTCATGGCATGACTGCCAGGAACCGTAAGGTTCAGCACAAGTTCAATCTCATCATTTTGTAACAACTCATCTACATTGTAAACGTTTGCGATATTAAATTCATCTGCCCGTTCCTGGGCACGCTCACGGATCAGGTCAGCGACCGCCACAACCTCGATATGAGGGTTTGTTTTGAGATTCTCCAGGTAGATGGCACTGATGTTACCGCACCCGATGATGCCTGCTTTCATTTTCTCCACGATGATGTTCATCTCCTTACGTACCTGTAAGAGCTATGTTCTTCTGTTTAATATGCTTGTTATCACTTTAGATCGTTTATACTGCTCAACTCTAAGTCTATGGTATTCTGTTTGCGCTTCAATTAAAATGAATAATATGATTAAAACATGAACTATCTGGTCATAATTTTTCGAATTTTAAGGAGTGCACATATGCCAACAGATCATACCTGCCAAGTTCTTACAGCAGGCTTTTCATTCCATCGCAAACCCTATTCCATGGTGCAGCTCGACGGAGTTAAAAACTATTTGATGCGGCTGCAGACCGATGGACGCTGTCGTGCTCGCATTGACGGCTCCATGTCCATGGTTGACGCAGGGGATCTGCTTCTTTTTGACCCGGACGAGCCTTATGAGCTGCGAATTGATAATGAGTACAATCCTATGGGAGAGCGGCTTGTGGAGAGCGGAGATTATCATATTTTCTTCAACGGTTCGTGGGTGGACGATTGGTGGAAACGCCATAAACGACCGACTCGAATCAAGGTTGAATTGTCGGAGAGCCTGTTAACCCTGTTCAGACAGCTGATTCTGGAGCAGCGCCGCCTCTCCAATCCTTATCCCGAAATTTCAAGTTATTATATGCGTATCCTGTGTCTAGAGGTGGACCGGCTGCTCTCGGAGCATCCGACGAATACCAAAACCAATTTTGTCGCTTACGAAATTAAAAATTACATCGAGGAGAATGCCTCCTCTCTGTTCAAACTGAACGATGTGGCAGCACATCTGGGCATCAGCGTATCCAGGGGCGTGCATTTGTTTAAAGAAACGTTTGGCAAAAGCATCATGCAGTATACACTCGATGTGCGGCTTAACATGGCAAGAGAGCGAATCATATTTAGTCCAATGACGCTGGAGCAGGTCGCTGAATCCTCGGGCTTTAACAACTATACATACTTCCACCGTGTATTCCGTTCCCGGTTCGGTATGTCACCGAAAGAATTTCGCCTGATTCACCGGGAACAGATGTAACGATGCCGTCGTTTCGTTCACATCATGCTGTATTTTTTTGTTATTCACTGTTCAGTTGAATTTTGGGATATGGAGCAGTATACGTCCAATAAACTTATTTGCGCGCGGCGATGGCCTCGGACACCACCATAGCGAGGTCCTCGTTGCCAAACATGGAAAGGACGCCAAGGACGGTGTCGTCGGGAATATCTCCGGCTTCCTCCTTGGATATAATCAGCTTCTGCACCTGCTGTAAACGCTCATTACTCTGCTGCTCCGGATATGCCTGGCGGTACAGCTCCTCCGGGTCTAGCCCGTTATTCACACACCACTGAGCAAACACCAGGATCATCATCTCTTCTTCCTGCTTATAGGACTCAATAACGGCTTCCTCAATCTGTTTGCTGCGTTCCCTTTGATATTCATCCATGATGGATCTGCACCCCTTTATGTGTAATTCTTAATTCAATTCATCTTCTTGATCAGCAGCTCCGCAAGCTCATGGCTGTCCATAACATAACTCGCACTGATCTGACAGTCATCGGGGGTGTCCAAGCAAGCAAGGAAATGATCTACAGCTCCGGCAAAACCTCTGCGTGTCAGCACCATATCCCAGCTTCCAAAGGTCTCTTTCGTCTCCAGTTTCTCCTGTTCTGCATAGTGGGCGGTATCCATATTCACAACTTCTACCGATCTTCCTCCGCCGTGCAGCTCCACTTTCTCTAGGTCAGCCCCTGCGGCACGAATCATTTCAAATCGGGCGAGTGCAGTCTTTCCCTGCCCCGCTGTTCCAGCCGCATGCAGCAAATGACCCTGATCATCTTGACGAAGCCACTGGTCCAGCAGCTGCACATCGTTATCTGCGTACCATAACATCAGATCAAGCATATGAATGAGATCATCATAGATCGTCTCGGCGGCCGGGCGCTCCTGAATTTCTGTACGGTGCTTTGTGAGGGTGAGCGATTGATAACCTCTTCCTGCCTGCATCCACTCTTTTGCCTTTTGATACATCGGTGCAAATCTGCGGTTGAATCCCACTGCGAGCAGCAGACCCTGTGCTTCTGCGAATGCAGTCATTTCTTCAGATTCGCGAATTGTATAGGATAATGGCTTGTCTACATAAACGGCCAATCCACGCTCGAGACAAGCCATCACAATTTCAAAATGCGCTTCCGTGGCTGTATGTACAAACACCGCATCCAGTTCCCAGGTCAGCAGCTCTTTCAGATCCGTTGTGCCCCGCTCAATCCGATATGCATGCTGCATCTCCTTCACCGGTTCTGGTGAACGGTTCATGATGCCAACGATCTGGGCATGCGGATGAGCCGATAAAAGCGGCAAATATACTTTACGTGCGATTCCTCCGAGTCCGATGATGGCAATTCGGGTACGCTTGATTGTTTCCATGATGAGCATTCCACCTTCATTTGAATTCATTCGTCAGCCTTCTGAATAACCCGGCCTATGACTTTCTACGTCCTATAGTGTAACCTCTCAGCTTCCAACTTGCCAGTATACCGCAGCAGCAGAGGCTGCATTGTTCACAAGATGGTCTGCCGTGGTAAACTTATATAAGACAGCAGAACCGGCTTATGCTGAGCATTACACAAGGTTCTGAACTGAAAGGAGCGTTTTGACTTTTGCGAAAATGGTTATGGCTCCTCGTTTATGTTTTACTTGCCGGAGTCACGTTTATTTACAGATATGAACTGCTGGCATGGGCCGATGGCCATCAGTCCATCCCGCTTTTACTTTCCATGGCGACGCTGTTTGCTCTCGTACCTGTCATCCCATACAAAGTTATTATTATTGCGTTTGGTTACAGCTACGGCATGACCATGGCAGCATGGATTTGCTGGCTCGGCACAACGATTGCGGCGATACTTGTTTATGCTGGAGCAAGAACTATTTTCAGGCAGCAGGCTCGGGTCTATCTTGAACGTATTCGCGGCTTGAACCGTTTTACCACATGGATGGAGGCACATCCATTCATGGGTGTGATGACGATGCGTCTGCTGCCTGTTGTGCCTCAGATGGCCGTTAACATCTATGCAGGCATCACATATATACCCTTCTGGGTGTTCATGGCAGCAACGGCGATTGGTAAAATGCCTGCCATCTTTGTATTTGCATACGCAGGTGCCCAGGCAGGCTCATCAATCTGGCTGAGTTTGGCGATACTCGCTGGTTATATGGTCCTTATGACGTTCGTCTTTTTATTGTTCCGCCGCCGGTCACGCAAGAAAGCGTAAGTAATACCACGCAGCCTCAACTCTCATTCAAGCTTGCTCACGCGATGCCGCTTGGTTGACTTGACCATTCGGGATATAATAGTAGGGTAAGCCCAATATGTAGAGTAACCAAATAGATTAAACAGCAGATTGCTGGAGCGAGAGATCAAAACAGAGCCGATTGGCTTCATGCTCCGGTACGGAATGCTGGATCTTCATCAGAAATGGAGTGAATTCAGAATGGAACAACAGTCATTAGAGAAAGCAACATTTGCAGGCGGATGCTTCTGGTGTATGGTATCCCCTTTTGAGGAACTGCCCGGTATTCATAAAATCGTTTCGGGCTATACAGGCGGACATACCGAAAACCCAACCTATGAGGAGGTCTGCTCGGAAACGACGGGGCATGTTGAGGCCGTTCAGATTACGTTTGATCCCTCCATATTCCCGTACGAGAAACTGGTCGAACTCTTCTGGCAGCAGATTGATCCGACAGATGCAGGCGGTCAGTTCCATGACCGCGGATCATCTTATCAGACGGCTATCTTTTATCACAGTGAGGAACAGCGCAAAATTGCCGAAGCTTCCAAAGCCGCGCTGGAGAACAGCGGACGTTTTGACAAGCCCATCTTCACACCGGTCCTGCCCGCAAAAACGTTCTATGAGGCTGAGGAGCATCACCAGAATTATCACCGTAAAAACCCGGCTCACTACAAACGTTACAGCAAGGGCTCAGGCCGCCAGGACTTCATTGAACGCAGCTGGTCGGGTAAGGTAGACAAAAGCGGGCTGAAAGATCGCCTGACCCCGCTTCAATATGAGGTGACTCAGAACAGCGCTACGGAACCCGCATTTCATAACGAATTCTGGGATCATCACGGGGACGGCATCTATGTGGATATCGTATCCGGTGAACCCCTGTTCAGTTCTACCGACAAATACGATTCCGGCTGCGGCTGGCCAAGCTTCACACGTCCGCTTCGGGACTACAATGTGAAGGAAAAAACGGATCTCAGCCACTTTATGATTCGTACCGAAGTCCGCAGCCGTGAAGGCGATTCCCACCTCGGACATGTATTTACGGATGGTCCTACAGAAGCAGGTGGTTTGCGTTACTGCATCAATTCTGCTGCTCTTCGTTTTGTACCGAAAGAGGATCTAGAAAAAGAAGGCTATGGCGAATATCGCGTTCTGTTCGAATAACCTGCAGATGTGAACGGCTGTAGAAAAAGCGTCCCAAGGATAAATGGCAAAAGAGCATCGGGTTGATCCCGCTTGCTCTTTTGACGTTTTTGGACCGGGTTAAACTTGCGTGCTGCATTTTCATACTGTATCGTCGTTATGCTTTTAATCGATTTGTCCCGCCGATTTTCCAAACCTAGCTGTTCATACCCATGACTGTAACCTTCCTCTTGTATCTCTGCCGCAATTTCCATAAGTCTGCTTCATTTGAGATTCACTTAGCTTAGGCACTTTATGATTATCACCATGACGCCGCAGTCGTTCCCTTCACCGCTGTTCCTTCTCACCTCTTCGCAAAATTCAAACTACATCGTGGTCTCTGTCGGGCGCGTTATCTCCTCTGTATTTGCATGTTTAATCTCTTCTGCTGTAATCTCTGCTTCGTTAAACTGAACTTTCAGCCCCGGAATCATACTTATGAGCATGATAATCACCGAGATCACATATACGATAAGCAGTGAAGTATGGTTCATAATCACACCTGCGAGCGAGGAACCAAGCAGCATAGTTCCCATAAACAGAGGGGTAATTGTTCCATTTACCCTGCCGATCAGATGCTCATCAATCCGGCTGACCATATAAGAAGAGATGATGACGTTAATAAAAGCGAGACTTATTGAACTGAGGAAGGTCAGACCCATCGTCAGCCAGAGCCAGCTGGACAAAACTTCACCCAGCATAGTTACTGCAAGGCAGAGCAGGCCGATGATTAATGTCTTCGTTTGATTCAACTTGCTGCTGAGAGCTGCAGCGATTCCACCGCCGATAAGCAGACCGAGCCCGGAAGCCCCCGACAGAAACTGCAGCGCGGTCTGTTCCAGTCCTAACCGTTCGGTAACCAGAAATATGGTCAATGGATTGATGAGCCCGGCGGAAAGCCCAACACAGGCAAACACCAGACTCAGCATTTTAAGAGAACGTGACTGCTGGACATAATGCCATCCCTCTTTGATATCAGCTAGTAAAGAATCGCTCGTCTCCCGCTTGACTTCATCCTTGGGCAGGAACGTCAGAAGCACTGCGGACACCATAAATAATATGAGAAGTACAATCATGGATGTTTGAATACCCATGGTCGTATAAATAAAGGTACCCACGACTGGCCCTAAAATAAGAAAAAGGGAGCTCGCACTTTGCGTTACGGCGATCGCCGTCTGCACATGTTCCCTTTTAACGTTACGCCTGACAATTTTGACAGACGAGGGCTGAGAGAACTGACTGACAATGGAGGAAATCAGCGCTGCAGCGTAGAGCACCTGCCAATAGCCCGAACTTAGAATACCTATTATGATTACAATCGACAAAGCGCTAAGGATATCCCCCGTAATCATCGTCCGTTTGGGATTCCAGCGATCTGCGAGCGCACCGCCAATGACGGAAAATACAAAGATTGGAGCGTACTCGAGTACGGTAATAAAGGAGATTGCAACCGGATTCCCCTGTGTCTGCTCCATAATATAATAGAGGATGGCCATATTTCGTATCCATATCGCGAGGTTTTGCAGCAGGTCGGACCCGGTGATGATAAGAAAAGCCCTGTTTCTGATTAATGTATTCATATTCCATCTCCTTTTTTAAACCGACTGTCCGGTCCACTAATGTTCAAAAAGAAAAACTGATATTTCATCAGCTTTTTCTTGGTTAACGCTGCTTTATACCCGTCAGCACACTGCTGATTCCGATATGGTACAGCCGTCGGATTTCATCCAGATCTTTCTCAAAATACAGCGTACTAAGTCCGTTAAAAAGACCGTAAATAATATGCATCAGGTCCTGCGGACTTTCGTCTTTCAATTCCCCGTCCCGGATACCCTCGGAGATAATGCACTCATATGTTGCATAGGGGATTCGGATCAGCGAAAGCATATCGTCCATCATCTCCTTGCTGACAACCTGACCAGATACAAATTCGTTAATGGCGTGATTCAGCGGATTCGCCATGTCATCTACATAGTGGTCGGCCAGCCCGTACAGCTTCTCTACAGCTGTCTTGTAGCGAGACTCTTTCTCCAGCCATTCATTCATCCAATCCTCGTTATTAAGCTTGATCAGATACATAAACAGTTCTTCTTTGCTTTTGAAATGATAATAGATGCTGCCTTTGCTCCGATTGTTAATGGTACATATGTCTTCCATCGAAGTAGCCCCGTACCCCTTCTGGGCAAAAAGTTCCTTCGTATTCCGCGCGATATCTTTCTTAATCTGGGCAGTGTCTTTTCTCCGTTTGACTTCGATAACCTTTCCCCCCTTTTTTAAAAAACCGACTATTCGGTCTAATATTAGCACGGCCTATATTTCCTGTCAATTCATACAAAACAGGCATCCCTCCCCCGTGCCGGAACGAGTAAAGGATGCCGAAGTGTGTTTGTCTGCCTAAGCGGAGCATGCATGCACTCAAGAGATTAGAATGGTTACATCACATTTACAATCCAGCCAATCCAATATGCGAGAGGAATGAGCAGCAGCTGGGCCACAAGGGTGCCAAAAAGTCGAGATACGAGCATGCAGCCATAAATCTGGTTCATGCGGTCCAACCGAATCTCGCCGCGTAAGGATCGATCACTGAGCAGCGATATGCGCGGGTCGACCAGAATCGTAAGTAAAATCGTTGCCATCCCATTAATCATTCCGGTCGATTGAGAGGCAGCAACAGCTTGTCCCGGATACAAATACGCTGCGTATAAACTGGATAACACACCTGTGGTATAAATTGCCGTCACTGCTGCATTGAGAAGCATTAGCCGTCTTGGCATACCGTGCTGTACCAAACGTTTGGCCATTTTCCAGGATGGCGGGGTAATGTAATACGCTGCATTGCGGATCTTGCTCCGATTCAGCAGCTGCCGCCCCCATTAACCAATGGAGCTGTGCTGCAAAGTGCGGGTTGTTTCCTCGGGTCGCCGCATTTACCAAACTCCCGATCATCGGGCCCTGTGCCATATTGGAAGTGCGGGAAACGAGCAGCAGAATGCCTGCCAGTGATATGGCCAGGGCAATTCTACGCGTACGCAGGCCGCCAAGGCGGAGCGCATACGATAAGCTGTCCGCCGCGTGAATCAGCATGGTAAACAGCATAGGAAGAGCAAGACTCAAACTAAACATATGTATGTTCTCCTTTATATTAGTTCTAATGATTGATTTTATCCAATTCTGTATTAACGTATTATACGTCTTACATGCTCGAAAGTATAGAAAAGCAGTCCAATGCCACATTCAGGAGCATGACTTCGGCTGTTTGCGAATTATGGTTGGGCTAATGGCGCGCCTTTGTTAAATATCATTCGTCAGCTCATGAGAATGGTTTCGTTTATCCCTCTCCCCTCAGGGTAATATACTACTAACCTATACCTATACAGGAGGGAAAACCTATGCCATGGAATAAACAGGATTACCCGGTATCCATGAAAAACCTGAAGCCGCGCGTCCGGCACAAAGCCATCGAAATTGCCAACGCTTTGTTGGATGAAGGGTATGAAGAAGGACGCGCGATTGCCATTGCAACGGCCAAAGCCGAGGAATGGGATGAAAATCATCCCGATGGCCAAGCGGCGGCAAGCTCAAATGCATCTTCTCATTCAGCTTCCAGTGAAAACGATAAAGTGTCAGCCCGTTCGGGATCTTCCTCCAAGGAGCGCCGCCACTCCGAACCGGTCTCTTCTTCCAAAAGTCATCATAACATCCATGTCGTGCCTACGGATTCGGGTTGGGCCATTAAACAAGAAGGTACGTCGGACTATCATTCCACCTATGACACCAAAGCAGAAGCTGTGGATGCGGCCCAAGAATGGAGCAGCAAGCAGCATATTCGAGCCATTATTCATAATCAGGATGGACAAATTGCTCGTTCTCTTAAGTCTTAATTTCCACTCATTCATAAATAAGACTGTTCTCTTCTTCATTCGCTTTCAGGATGTATAACCAAAAAAATCCCTCTTGCTGCGCAGTCTGCAGACAAAAGGGATTTCCTCTCCAAATCAAAGCTTGCTTCAAACTTCAAAAAGCTGAATAAAGCCCGAATACTTTTAATGCCATATAAGCCATGGGTCGTTCTGAACTGCATGCTCAATGTGTTACGCCTTGTGCCACGGAAGTCCGTGCTGCAGCAGCATTGACCGCTTTAGCAGCAGCCGTCGGGATCGGCAGTTTCACAGCCGAAGTCGTAACAACCGTGCCGCGTGCCGGAATGCTGACCACATACGTAATCATTTTGCTGGCAATCCATACAGCCAAAATTGTATATAAAGTTTCTTTTACCGGAAGAAAGAAAAGTGACAATCCTAATACGAATGCATCACTAACAAAGAAAACGGTCCCCAGCTTCCATCCTTTCCAGCGGCTGACGAGTACAGCGAGAATATCGTCTCCGCCTGTGGCTCCACCAAAACGAAGCACAATTCCCGCACCGATTCCGGTCAATACACCAGACAGTACTGCAGGAATCCACAGGTTTCCGTTGAAATTCATCACTAGTGTCGAGTATCGTTCAAAGCCGTCATAGAACAGTGAAAATGCACCTACACCCAGCAGTGCCTGAATCATGAATTTCCAGCCTTTAAGGAACCAGGCCAGGATCATGACAGGAATGTCGAGCAGCAGCATGCCGATCGCTGGCGATAAACCCGTTGCATATTTTCCGAGCAGGGCCAGACCAACAAATCCGCCCTCCGATAAATGATTCTGAAAGTTAATGTGATAATAAGCAAATGCCAAAATAAATGTACCAAGCAGCATAATTGCAAACTTGATTGCTTCTGTCTTTACGTGTTGTACGATTAACGATGTTCTCTTCATACAGGTTCCCTCGCAGTTTGTAGATTGGTTTGTTAGACCGACCGTACCCTGCTAAAGGTAAGCCTGGAAGAAATCATCGTGTACGTCCTTCGAATATTCATTCCAATCCCCTCTTTCGCAGAGTCAGCCGTTTTTTGAAATACGGTTGGTTTACTCTACAAGGGGCGCTATGTGTATGAGAGATCGTAACGTTTCCAGATTGTCCTTGGGGAGATTGTCCTTCGGGGACTCATGGTATCCTGATCCTTTCTGTGTGTTGTGGTTAGCTGTGCTTGGTTAAATTGAAAAATAAATGATGCAGAAGATTGAACAGGTCACTTTACACTTACCGCTTCGATTGCAGTACCCTCTTTCGATCGCTGTTATCCCCGGATTTTTTTGATTCCTTTTTTCAAAAGAAAAATCCTGTGATAAACGCGAGCGCTTCGCTTCTACAGATGGGTTCTGCACTCTTCGTTAACGTGTAAAATGGAGATCCAACTTACAGCATTTAAATGTAATTCAATTTAAACACCAAAGCTAACTTGCTTGTACTTCTATTATATAACACCGATGTGACCGGGTCTAAACAAGCAATCCAGCAAAAACACGCATAAAGCATGCTCTGGACTGCTCCAGTCGTCATACAGGCACACCAGGATAAGCAAAGCTTGCGAATGGTGCTGCCTGCTCCTTTATTCTATGACCGAAGCATGTAAATATAACAGTGCGGTCACCCAACTGTGACAATTACGGGCCTTTTTTTATTTTCTGGCCTTTAGTAAAGGAATCCTCTTCCTTCTGCACATACACTATAGCAGACGGTAACTGCAAATCGATTCGAACGTTTCCAGACTTACTCTGCTGTTTATGGTATAATATAACAATTGAATCCCATTACCGTTTAAGCGAGGCGGATTGATGAAAACGTTAAAGCCGAGAGTCTTTATTGGCTGCTCGCTGGAAGCGAAGCCGATTGCAGCCGCTGTACACGAAAACTTGCGTTTTTCTGCCGAAGTCACCCCGTGGTATTCGGGGGTATTTAATCCAAGCAGTTATACCATGGACGATCTGGAAGCCGAGGTACGCACAACGGACTTTGCCATTTTTATCTTCCATCCGGATGACATATCCAAAATTCGCGGAAAGTACTACGCATCGGTTCGGGATAATACAATGCTTGAAATGGGCCTATTCATGGGCCGTCTGGGACGAAAGCGTATTTTTTTCATTCTTCCTGAGGATATTACGGACATCAAGGATGCTGCCAAAGTCGAAGGACTGCGGATGCCTACCGATCTGCTGGGCTTAAATCCGCTGGTATATGAGATTCGTTCTGACGGAAAGTGGGCTCCAGCCGTATCCGTAGCCTGTTCCAAAATCGCAGATAGTATTGAAGAACAAGGACGATGGAGTGATCCCGAAGCCGAGCGTATCATTGAGATGCATAAACGGTCTGAAGACCAAGCACGCCTGCAGCTGTTTAAACTGCTTCGTTTCTTCCGTGAATTGCTGCGTACACGCAAAGCAGACCCCCAGATGCTCGAACGCATGAGCGATGCACTGCGAAGTGCCTTTGTCTCCCACCCGCCGTTTACTGTTCGCGGCACTGCAATCTATCGTACAGATGGTAAAGGTTATATTGAGCAGTTATGTGGTAATGTGGGAGAACCGGGCAGAAAATACGAATTGTCCGCGAATGATGACAAACCGCCCGATGATCCGAAGCGTATTCTCGTTGTCGATTCGTATCAAGAAAACAAAATCAAAGTAAATCTGTACGACGATTACCTTGAGAAAGAGTATCTGCTATGCTATCCTGTAGCCAAGAGGTACGTAATTACCGTTCACATTATTGGTCATGTTGAAGCGGATGAGGCGGTATTTCAGAACATTGACTTGCAAAACCGTCAATTGTTTAACGCCATCAACGATCTGTTAGGAGGCGAACCGGAATGAGACCGGAAATGAAAAAAATAAGCAAGCGCTGGGGCAGCGAGAAGAAAGTTCGCCTTAGTTCTGCGCCTGATTCATCACGACCGGTTCCGGAACCCAAGGAAGAGGATCGTTTCCACAAACCGGCTGTACCGCTCATTACGATCGGCCCTTCACTGAAAGGCAAGGAGCGGCCATACAAGGTCATTTTGGAAAAAGAGGCGTACTATGAGAAACCTCAATATCTGGCTTAATCTCTGACACAATTTGTATTGAGTTATGATGACTTAGTGAGATTGTTGTACTTGATTATTACTGAACTCCAGCATGAAATTTTTCAGCACACAAACCTTCAATTCTGCTGCCGCTGTAACGGCAGTTTGTTACCAGGCCCTGCCGCCTATGGCCGGGCTTTTTTTGTATGCTTTTTGAATAAGCCACCCCGTCAGCCACAGTTCCGCTGCAGCACCTGCACTCAAATACCTCATTTCATTCTAAACCTGCAGACTGCGGATGGTTAAGAACAGCTGTAATTCAATATACCAAATTCATATACACAGATTTCCGAAGAACTCCCCTTTTGATCTAAGTCGGATCACCACTGCTATCTTGATTCTGACCTTAGGTTTCCTGCAAAACCCATAAATTATACCTAATTTTGGAGCCGGCTTGTCCGTTTTTGCTAAATGCTTATGAAGTAGGATACGAAAGATGACCGCCATAATAACCTTTAAAGCCGCCTTCCATTATTTATCTGTTGTACAATGTATCTCTTTTGCATATATTGATTATAATATAGGAACACATGTTCTGTAAACATTTAATTCCAATTATAGGTTAAGGAAGTGAACGTATGACATCCTCTACTTCCGCCCCATCGCCTACGGATGAAGATCATCGTCTGATTAAAGGCCTGGTTGTACGCACGCTTTTGCTGGATGTATTGGAACGGGATATTCGTACTCTGGATACACTGCTTCTGAAAATGCCCGAGGTCTACATCCTGTCGCTCACCCGCATCCAGAATGACATACTTAAAGAGATGCTGGGACTGCGCAAACAGATGAGAACCCGCGGAGTTAAAGTTCTGGAGGAAACACGGGGAAAGGATGGCATTGAAACCGTTTATTTGTGCAGGGGATACAAGCAGCGGTTCTATATGCTCTGGACTTTTGCGCGTAATGAGGTCAAAAAAGAGCTGAGCTGCCATCTGCGGATGGATCTGGCGCAAACCTGAGTACGATTGGATTTCGAGGTGTGATTTTTGCACAGCTTGACCATAATCGGCTTTGTTCATTAAGATGGAGACAGACATATCCAACCATTCCAATCCGGGAATCGGATATGCGTTCAACGTCTGTTCAACCAAGGAGCTGTACTCAATGAATATACATTCAAATTCCCATTCACAAAAAAATACACACCAACATCCGCTCGTCGCCGCGAATGTGACCGAACTCATCGGCCAGACCCCTGCGGTTCGGCTCAGCAGGCTCACAGCCATTGACTCCGCTGACGTGTTCGTCAAGCTGGAGTATTTCAACCCAAGCGGCAGCGTCAAGGACCGTGCCGCCTACAACCTGATCGCTCAGGCTGAACGAGACGGATTGCTGCAGCCTGGGGCAACCATTATCGAACCGACCAGCGGCAACACCGGGATTGGCCTCGCGATGAATGCCGCGGCCAAAGGATACAAAGCGATCCTGATCATGCCGGATAACATGTCCAAGGAACGCATCAACATTTTGAAGGCTTATGGCGCAGAGGTTGTACTTACGCCCGCTGCGGAGCGGATGCCTGGAGCGATTCGCAAGGCGAAGGAACTCCACGCTGATCTGCCGGGCAGCTTCATTCCGCAGCAGTTTGAGAATCAGGCGAATCCGGATATTCACCGGATCACGACAGCGCCCGAGATTTTGGAGCAGATGGATGGCAGGCTGGACGCCTTCATCGCTACAGCCGGAACCGGCGGCACGATCACGGGAACGGGCGAAGAGCTGCGCAAGCAGCTTCCCGCCCTCCGCATCTATGCGGTGGAGCCGCAGGGTTCCCCGGTGCTGTCCGGCGGCGAGCCCGGACCGCACAAGCTCGTCGGTACAAGTCCGGGCTTCATCCCGGACATCTTGAATACCGACGTATGGGACGCCATCATCCAGGTGTCCGATGAGGACGCACTGGATACGATGCGGCAGCTTGCTGCCCGGGAAGGGCTGCTGCTGGGCCCTTCCTCTGGCGCTTCGGTGTGGGCCGCCCTTCGCATTGCGAAGGAACTGGGGCCGGGGCACCGGGTGCTCTGCATTGCGCCGGATACCGGGGAACGGTATCTGAGCATGGGTATTTTTTAACAAAGCCAAAGGCAGCGGTCCATAACACGACAATCTCTACACAACAAGCTCTACGTTCATATCGCATAACAAAATCGAGAACCAAATGAATAACCTAACCGAATAGATAATCAAAACAAATAAGCCCCTGCTCACCTCGGATCATGTATCCAAGAGAACAGGAGCTTATTTTTATTTTCGCAACACAAAAGTAATCACGCAGAGCGCAGGTATCAGACATGAGGCATGCAGCGGAAACATGAAATACAAGCATAAGTTACATACATAAATGACAAGCATCAGTCACAAACATGAAATCCCTCGCCCCGTGCTACATCCATACTGCGACTACATGTTCGTTTAACGCTTAGAAACGGTGGTTACCGATTAATGGGCCAAGGTTGTCCATTCCACACCTTCCGGGAGCAGCGCCGCAATGCGGTCTTTGGCTTCCTTCTGGGTATAGAGTGACTCATCCAGAATCGCGGCCGAACCGGAGTCACTGCTTGTCCGAATCAAACGTCCAAGACCCTGCTTCACCCGCAGCAGCATATACGGCAAATCGATCTCTTCATATGGCGAAGCCGACGCATTCCGTTTGGCATTGAATACCGGGTCCTGCGGTGGGTACGGAAGTGACCAGATCATCACGTTGGACAGCGAAGGCCCCGGCACGTCGAGTCCTTCCCACAGATTGACGGAGCAGAGCACACTCTCCTCATCCTGCTGGAACGCCGCGATCAGATCACTGATCTCCCGATCCCCTTCATACATAAAGCGCAATCCCTGCGCCTCCGGCACATGAACGATATCCTGCTTGAACGCGCGCAGTTCCTCCATCGTACGGAACAGAATCAGTGCCCGACCGCCGCTCTCCTGGAGCAAAGCCGCCGCATCACGCAGACGGTTCTCGTTCGCTGCATGGCCTGGAACAGCTTGTTCGGCAATTTTCATCTGCATTTTATCTGCGTAATCATACGGAGAAGCGACGGAGAACGATACAAAATCGTCAATCCCCAGACTATCCGCCACGTAGCGGAATGAGTTGTCCACAGACAGCGTAGCCGATGAAAAGACAATCGGAATGCCGGTATTGAACACACGCTCATTCAGGATTTCTTTTACCGTACGCGGCATGATCGACAATGTCGTCTCGTCCTCGCTCTCTTCCGCCCAGCAGATGTAACCATCCTCCTTGCGGAACAGGGCCAAGGCCGTCTGAATCATGTCTAAATGTTCTTCTACAACACGCATCTGATACCCGTCCAGCGAGAACAATCCGCTTTCGAATACCAACTCTTCGCCGATGGCATCCAGTACATTCGTCAAACGTTCAATCTCACGCAGCAGCGGTGCTTCCACCCGGACTTCTTTCCGTTCCGATCCGGGAATGGCCACCGTATACGTATCCAGAAGACGGAACAAACGCTCACTGCTTTCAATCGCCTCATCTACTCGCTCCGCAAGGGATTCACGAATCTCGCCTTCGAGCAGACGTGTAACCAGTTCTTCGAAGATGCGGTGTTTCAACTTGTAACTCAGGGCGTTCAATGCCGCTTCTTCCAGCAGATGGCCTTCATCAAATACAACCGAACTGTGATCTGGTAATAAAGGCAGTTGTCCTTCACGTTTGCGCGCTTCATAGGTCCACACATGCTCCATGTAGTAATCATGGGAACAGATGATGATGTCTTTGGAACGACGGTAATGATCACGCGACAGCGTCAGGCCGCAACGTTGTCTTTTCGGACACACAAAACAATCCTGGAACGGGTCCCAGTTAATCTTGTTCCACTGACGGTCATTCAGATGCGGATACTGTTTGCGGTCACCATACGGATGAAACGCCTGAAGTGTTCCCGGCGTGTTCACGAATTCGGGCAGGCTTTCGTATACCTCTTCAATCACTGGCGCATCCTCATCGGCGAATCGGACGGCACTCAGCTTGTTCAGACAGACGTATTGATCTGGCGACTTGCCCAGACGTGCATCCACTTGCAAATCCAGATGTTCAGCGAGCTTCGCAATATCTCCGCCCGGCTTCACCAGCTGTTCAATCAAAGACTCGTCGGCACAGGCGATTACCGCCGGTTTGCCCGTATAACGTGCATAACAAACCGCGTAGAGCAGATAAACGAGTGTTTTACCTGTTCCTACGCCGGCCTCGGCCATAATCGTTTTTTTATCTCCATAGGCCCGTTCGAGCTGGTACGCCATAAAAATCTGTTCGTCCCGTACCTCGAAGCCGGACTCTGGCAAAATATCATAAAACACATCGGCAACCCACTCTCCCAGACGGGATACAAAAGGTTCAGCCGGATCATATGCAAAAGGGTAACGTTGTGTAGACAATCCTGGGTCAGCCTCCATTCTTAGATGCGGTCCTCTTTCATTCATTTTCCGTTCAAAAAAGGCCGCAGGGCAAAAGTTAATTATCGCATGTGATGGATCAGGAGACAAGCTTTTTTTACTTGGTTAACGGAGAAGCTTGGATAGGGCTATGTATAGATGTTGAGCACAGGGAAAATATATACAGGAATCCAACTTCAGGAAAGGTGGTATACCGCTCTATGGATAAACATTCTTCACCATCCGGGCATTCCTCAGACCCATCCAACGAAACGCTGACAGATCGGCAGGGCCATCCGATTACCGACAATCAGAACGTACGAACCGTGGGCAGCCGTGGACCAACTACGCTGGAGAACTATCACTTTTTCGAAAAAATTACACACTTCGACCGCGAACGTATCCCGGAACGGGTCGTGCATGCCCGCGGGGCTGGCGCTCATGGCGTATTTGAAGCGTATGGAACGGCTGGGAATGAACCCGTATCGAAGTACACCAGAGCACGTCTTTTTCAGGAAAAAGGCAAACAAACGCCCGTGTTCGTGCGCTTCTCGACCGTCATTCATGGCGGGCATTCCCCGGAGACGCTGCGGGACCCGCGCGGATTTGCCGTTAAATTTTATACCGAAGACGGCAACTGGGATCTGGTCGGCAACAATCTGAAAATCTTCTTCATCCGTGACCCGCTGAAATTCCCGGATATGGTGCATGCGTTCAAACCCGACCCGCTGACCAATGCACAGGATATGGAGCGTTTTTTCGATTTTGTCTCCCTCAGTCCCGAAGCGACACATATGGTGACCTTTCTCTTCTCTCCATGGGGCATTCCGGCGAATTATCGGCAGATGCAGGGGTCGGGCGTAAATACATACAAATGGGTGAACCAGGACGGCAAAGGGGTGCTCATCAAATACCACTGGGAACCGTTGAAACAAGGCATTCGCAACCTGCTGCAAAAGGACGCCAGTGAAATTCAGGGTCAGAACTTCAACCACGCCACGCTCGATCTCTATCATGCCATTGAACAGGGTGACTATCCGGAATGGGAGCTATGCGTTCAGGTGATGGAGGACGGTGAGCATCCGGAGCTGGACTTTGACCCGCTGGACCCGACCAAGCTGTGGCCGCAGGATCAGTTTCCGTTTCTGCCTGTAGGCAAAATGACGCTGAATCGCAATCCCGAGGATTATTTTAATGAAGTGGAACAAGCTGCATTCGGGACGGGTGTGCTGGTGGACGGGCTTGATTTCTCGGATGACAAGCTGCTGCAGGGACGTACCTTCTCCTATTCGGATACCCAGCGTCACCGGGTGGGTGCAAACTATCTGCAATTGCCCGTGAATGCGCCGAAGAACCGGGTAGCTACTAATCAAAGCGGCGGGCAAATGCAGTACAAAGTGGACCGGGCACCAGGTCAAAATCCACATGTGAATTACGAGCCTTCTTCGCTCGGGGGATTAACGGAAGCTCAGCCGCGCGGCAAGGAGCATGAACCGCTGGTGGAAGGCCATCTGGTGCGGGAGAAAATTGAGCGTACGAATGATTTTGGACAAGCCGGGGATACGTACCGGGCGTTCGAGGATTGGGAGCGGAATGAGTTAATCATCAACATGGTCGGCGCATTGGCCCAATGCAAACCGGATATCCGGGAGCGCATGATTTCTTATTTTACCCAAGCGGATGCGGATTACGGGCGACGTGTGGCAGAAGGACTGGCTGCTGTATCCACAGACGATAGTGAAACAGTGCAGCCGAAACATGATCCGAGCGTTGAAGAGACCGAAAAGCGCAGTCGGGAAACGGATGGGTATTAATTGGCGCTAGATGAGCTGGACGAGTATTGTCCATAATTAGATGAGTATTATTGCATAAAAAGTCAGATGAATTATCGCCCCGTGAGTCTGGGTGCCAGTGTTGGCAGCCGCTTATGGGGCTTTTTGTTTGGAGAAAGCTGTTGATATTGGAGAAAAATGAAGTTCAAAGCGGTAGATTCGGGATAAGTCTCGTGTGATCAGCTCGGGAAAAACAGGCATATTTACGTTCATTTCAGACGATGGTTCGTTAAAAAAAGGCGATCAGCCAATGATCGGATTACATTTTACCTGTGGATGGGATGGGATTCGGAGCAGTTATGCCTGTCCTGCCAGTCTTGAACGCGACCTGATCAAATGATTATTGATGAGAGCGTTTACAACATTTACCATGAAGCTGTGTCCGGGTGGATACCTTTTAGGCAGTGAGCCAGGTAGGACGAAGCAAGTGACGTATCATATTGTGATTTCATTGAAGGTACTCTCTGTTCTGTTCTGCTTTGTTCTGCTTGTTCTGTTCTGCTCTGTTCAGTCCATACCCGGTTACCCGCCAGCTCGATATTTTATCCCAATTAACCAAGGAGGCTTGCATCATGAAATTATTCCCTTCCACATCTACTCATGCATCTGCACGATCCCAGCGTTCCCTGAAATCCAAAATGACTAACATCTGTCTCAGTGCTGCGTTCCCTCTATTACTGCTAAGCGGTGGTTCGGTGGGTGCCGCAGAACTTTTGGAAGGTGGATTGCCTAATACCTCAGAATCAGAGTCAGTGGTGAACAGTTCCAATCTTACGCTGGCTGCGGGCGATTTGTATGTGTCTCCTAACGGTTCTGCCAGCAATCCGGGAACGATCAATAGTCCAACGTCACTCGCTAACGCTCTGACCCAGATCGCCCCTGGCAAAACGATCTATCTACGCGGCGGAACCTACAGCTTCTCGCAAACGATTACCATTGAACGCGGCAACAGCGGCACCTCTTCACAACGTAAAAATCTGGTTGCCTACGGATCGGAAAAACCTGTTTTCGATTTCTCGGCTCAAACCTTTGCTTCCACGAATCGGGGATTGCAAATGTTCGGAGATTACTGGTTCGTAAAAGGACTCGAAGTCAAAGGTGCTGGCGATAACGGCATCTTCATCGGTGGCAGCTACAACCGTCTGGAGCAGATCGAAGCCCATCATAACCGGGATACAGGTATTCAGATCGGGCGTTATGCTTCAACGGCTGCCAAGAGTGAATGGCCTTCGTATAACGAAGTCATTCGTTCTTACTCCCACAACAACTACGACCCGGATGACGGCGAGGATGCGGACGGTTTTGCCGCCAAGCTGACGGTCGGTCCGGGGAACGTCTTTGACGGCTGTATTGCCGCTTATAACGTAGACGATGGCTGGGATCTCTATAGCAAAACAGACACAGGCGCTATCGGTGCAGTGACGATCCGCAACAGTATCGCATACGGTAACGGCGCCACCGCAGACGGAACATCCACTTCGAACAGTGATGGTAACGGCTTTAAGCTGGGCGGCGAGAAAATTGCCGTAAATCATATTGTCGAGAACAACATTGCGTTTAATAACAAAAAACATGGCTTTACCTATAACAGCAATCCGGGTTCGATACAGATGACTAACAACACCTCATGGAACAATGGGCAAAGCAACTTTGCTTTTGACAAAGGTACCCACATCTTCACCAACAACCTGTCCTTCCAAGGCGGCGCCAGCGACAAAACCAGCGGGACCGATGTCAGCAGCACCAACGTCTGGTGGAAAAACAAAAAAAGCGTCAACGACAAAGGCCTGCTCGCCAGCGCAGCCGACTTTGTCTCCCTCGTACCTTCGGTAACCCGCGCCGCAGATGGAACGCCGGTACTGGGTAATTTCCTAAAGCTTGCAGGTGGCAGTGATCTGATTGGGTCAGGTACGCCAGCGGGGAAAAATATTGGAGCGCGGTAGGATGTAGCGTAGTTTGGAGTTAGAGTTAAACATGTGTGTTGAGTGCACATGTGAAATAAAAGAAACGGATAAACGTAAAATCCCTTCTCCATGCCAGCTGGATGCTGGTGTTGGTGAAGGGGATTTTTGAGTTGCTGGGCATACCCTGCTAACTTATGGATGGATAGATTGAATAGATAATTACGGTTTGCATAAAACCTCAATGATGAGTTTACCGCCTGTACGAAAACCTTGCTCAAACGCTGCTTCCACATACATGGACGTGGACTGTTCGATCAGGTCTACCAGTTGTTCCAAATCATCGTATTCGCTCTTGGTAAGCTTTGTTTTGTAGCCTTGCATGAGGTCCGATATTTGACTATTAATCTCTCGATACTCAGCTTGATCAGGATGAATCGACTCGTCCAATCTTAGGTTTCCGTGAAACAAATCTTCGATCAAGTTTGACATATTATCCCTCATGATAAGGTCACCTCAGAAAGATTGTAACTCAAGGGATGAGGTAGGATGAGGATTTAGCGGGAAATGCGCTAGTATTTTTTCGTTTTTGGTGAAATTGAGTCGAAATTAAAGTTAAACCATGCCTCAAACACCAAATGTCCGCTCATCTTGCTGTGGTAAACGTGTTTATGAAGCTACGAACGTGGCAATTCTGATTATTCCAACGGCTTTATTTATAAAGCTGGCTGATTATTCAGACCAGTAGAGATTAACTTCCGAAACCGGGTAATTGAATTATTAAATAAGATCGGTCAACATAGCTTCCTGTTCCAGTTTGACACGATTTTCTATCATATGGTCAATGCAGGGTAAACAATCGACAAGCTCGCTATGCCGCTTCAAGCCACATAGCTTTTCAATATATTTCGGCTGTAGTGATGCTGTTAACAAAGAATATCTTATCAATTCCGATTTTTCCATGCGGTACGGAATAACATCGTTCTTAATTTCCCGTCTTAGTCTTGCCAGCATAGAAAATCCACCAAAGTCGATATCCCCCCAATGATACCAATGGCTATTCGTAGGTATGGATGCAGCAACAGCCATTAAAAATTTCCGCTTAGCAGGGCTAAATTGCCCTCCGTGGAACACAACTAATTCATGGTCCTTTTTTTGCTTATAGATATACTCAATATAGTTTGCCCTATTTTCTATTGAGATCACACGTTCTATTGTTGGAGATAATCTTAACTGACCTCGTTGGAAATCTTTCGAGTTCACAACGCCCCCAAAAATCAAATGTGAAAAGTCAATGGTTCCGCTATCAAATGACATGGTTACTTGCCCACAAAACTCCAATTGTTCTGGATACTTCGTAATACCTACTTGTCTAAGAATTTCCTCATCAGTATTATCATCTTGATAATCTAGATATTTGTACAATATGCCAAGCAGCCGTGCTCTTATCGCCTTCTCGAATCTCTTTGAATCCCCGAAACATTGAAGCGAAAATACACGTTCAAGCATTTCTAACTCACCCATTTGATCAATAAAACATATTGCACGAAGGAGATCACTACGCTCGCTTCTATCTACTGGTAATCTATTTCCAATAGAGCGTTTTCTAGAAATGATGTCATATGCATCGCTCAGAAACTGTTTTGCCCATCCGCTACGAACTTTATCTATTGAATTCAACAGTTCTAAACAAACCTCATCCACCACATCGCCCTTTGGTTGCCGCCCAATCAAGGAGTACGCAGATGAGATATTCTCAAAATTCAGCCATACCTCTGCTATGATATGACTTTCTTCACCCTTCATCCATCGATATGATAAGAGCTGCGCCTCATACAAGGCCTGTACTGCAAAATTTATCATACTGCGCTTTTCATATTGCTCTATATCATACTGTGGGAACTCTGTTTGTCCTCCATCATATAATTTCAGCATAATTCGACGTGTCGGACGTTTTTCCGCGTAAAAAAAACTACTACGCTCATATTTATCAAGTAAAGCTGAAACTAATTGGCGCTTAAATCCTTCACTCATATTCAAGCTCCTCCAACTTCCTAGGGTCGAAACTACGCACGCATGCCTGCTTTCCTACACGTAAAACGCATAAATTCCTATCTACAAGAGTGGCAATATCCCCAATTTTATCAGGTGGTGCTGAAAGTACCACTTGAAAGTTAAACTCACGTAACAATTCAACACTACGCACAATTCGCTCGCCATCCATCTTGGAAAATGCTTCATCAAACAGAATGATACGAGATGTATTAGCTGTCTTGTCCCGGCCAATGCGATACAATTGCGCAAACGATGCTAACACTGCAATATAAAATGGCGTCTGAGTTTCTCCACCAGATTTTTTCCCAAGTGTTTTAGAGAGTCTTTGTGATTCTCCCTCGCGGTTAATGACCTCTAAATCGAAAGAAAGGTAAGTACGATAATCCGTAAAAGCTTGTACTCGTTTTTCATAATCATCGCGTTCCTGCGCTTTCGATCCGGTTCCTTCATTCGTAATAATTGCAAACAGTTCTGCAATCTCATCCTTGTATTTTGCATTAAACTGATCAGACAAAAGATTATACCCGCCTTCCAGCAGCATTGGATCTACAATCATATCATAATATCGTTTATATTCCTGTTTTGGAATAATCAGAAAACGATATGTATCCTCCCCAAAGGAACTTCCGCTTAATGCACTGTTTAGTCCATCAATCTGCCGCCTTGCATCCTTAATGTTATATTGTAGACGGCTTAAAAAATCCTCCTGAAACTGCTCAAAAGCTTTATTTCGGGCATCGGCGATACGAGTCAAATATTCCGGAAGTTTAATATCGCTGAGCTCAATCCACGCATTATCGTAAGCGTCATTACTCACGACGTCAATATCATACCCCATTTTATACTTATCATTATATTGGCGGCGCAAAGTTCGCAACCCGTCCCACAAAGCGTTTTTAGCGTTTACGGAGCGACTAAGTTCTCTCGGAAATGCCCGTTCAATATCAACTGCATTACCTCTACTTAAGAGCTCTCGTTGATATCTTGTATTTCCTGTGCTCTGGAGCCATTCTGCTTCGTATTTTCTAGAAAGTTCTAACTGCATTGTTTCCAACTCTTTAGAAAGTCTTGGAATTGTTTCCTCTATGCATACACGCAAGCGTTCTTCGATGGTGCTGGATTCGTGCTTATATACGTCAATCTGTTTATAAAGAGCCCCCAGTTGTTGATCCAATGACTCGATGCGTTCCTGCATTGCTTCAACAGCACTTTTATCAATAGACTCCATACTTTTATTCAGCAAAATGACTTCTTGTTCTATCTCTGGAATCTGTCCAACATTTACTGCTGCCGTAACAGTTTGTTTGGCGTCCGATTCGCTTAAAATCATTAGAGCATTTCCCGATTGAAAGGCAATCTTTACAGATGCACAAACAGCTATTTTATCAGTTAACTCTTTAATCTCTCTTTTCACATCTTCCAAGCGTTGCTGAATCGCACCTTGGCCAATGGCAGGTTTAGCCCATCTGTCTGGATTCATCGCTCTTACAACAAAATTCTGGTATAACATTCCATCGTCTGTAATCGCTGTTCGATGCCGGCGTAAATCACTGACGCGGTCACATTTTTTCACACGACCAAGTGTAAAATCTAAAAATAAGCGCACATTGCGATCATCCGTTTCAAGTTCTTCAGCAAGGCTTCCAGGTTCTGCTATGGGATTTATTCTCTGCAGCTTTTCAATATCCACAATACCAGTGTTATAGATGTTTCGTTGTCTCTTAATTTCATCATAAACACGAAGTGCAGTGTCAAAGTGCTCCGGGGGAACAATCAGATAGAATTTTTGTGTATTAAGATATCCTTCAATAACATTACGCCAGCGTTTATTCCTAAGTTCAGCTGCTTCCGCCACTACTACTACCTTAACTGATGAACCAGTTTGGGTATGCAAACGCCCTATAACAGCTTCCTTGAGATCAAGTACATCCTGTGGAAAGCGGTAGATACCCTTTTCAAGGGACTGCTGCTCCGTCTGTAATCCTTTACGATTATCTGCAACCTTCTGTATTTCTTCGGAGAATCGTGAAACGAGGCCGTTGCACTGCATACGTATAGCATCCGCTCTGGCTGCATAGTGAATGAGCCCTTTCTCCCCAACTGTTAAAATGGCTGCTGCATCACTATTTCCGAGTATTTCAAGCTTGGCATAAAACTGTTGTCCTTCGTCAACAAGGTCATGAACACGAGTCGTCAATATCGGATCGAGGGAGCTAGTATCTGTCCCTTGAATTTTCTTAATGAACCCATTAATGTTCATCCTCCATGAAGCAATGCTTTTTGAAAGTAATGCAGAAGTCCTACCGAAATCCCCATGAAGCGTAGATATTAGTTGCTCTTTCTCTGAGATTTGAGATTGAAGATTCGCTAAAACTTGCGCTTCCTTATTACTGAGCAGGTTGGCTTGCATGATATTACGGTCACCCTGCAGTTTGCTCTGTCGCTCAGTTTCCTTAGCTAACGTATCCTTCAATACAGTTAGCTGGGCAGAATAAGCGGTTACTTTTTCTTTCTCGCCTGCACTAGTAGTCAATTTGATATCTACTTGCGCGCGGTCAATCAGATAGGAATATAGAATTTCATTTTGTCTGTGGGTTTCAAAGGTTTGATGATCCGTAACAATGTGTTCAAGCAACGTGATTCGATCCTTAAGCACCTCAGCCTCTTGCTCCAGGCTTTTATAGCTTCTAATATTTTCCTGCATACGGCTGACATCAACTGTTTGTTGCGTATCGCAGACGAATTCTGAGATAAATTTTTGTATGTCAACATCGGGATTAAACGAAACAGCTTTCCTCAACAACTGGCCGAAGCGATCACGCAAGCCTCCAAGTTTCCCATATAAATCCTGCCTAAAATCCCGATTTACATCGGTAGTATAACTACGTCCTATCGAATAGTGTTCCTTGATATGTGCCCTCAAAGTTGTAATATCCATCGGCTTCCTATTAATGACAAACTCATTTGACGGCATAACTCCGTCAAATCGAAAAAATAGTTTTTGCATATCGTTTTCCGAATAAGTATCAAAGCAACACCCTGCGGTAAAATATTTTTTCTTTTCCTCATCAAAGAACTCTAAAGCGATATAGCTTGTAAAACGTCCATTACGTAGATATTTAAAACCAGAATCCTCATCGTCACCTAATTCACCGCGTAAATATCCACTTAAGTTTCGATTACCACGGCCACTGGCAGCCTTGTTGAAGAAACTACCACTAGTATCGGCAAGAAGTAACAACTGCAAAGCATCCATAACCGTCGACTTCCCGGAGGCATTTTTTCCGGTCAGAAAATTCACTTTATCTAACTCAATAACTTCATGGACAAAGTAGTGCCAATGAATCAGTAAGAGTTTTGTCATCCGTTTCATTTCTATTCCTCCTGTTCTCCAGTTGTACTAGTGTCGTCATCTACTCGAAGCTCATCTAATTCTGTTATCATATCGTTGATGCCTTGATTGGAAATAATAGATAAGATGGATGGAAGAATGAGAATTTGATTGCCTTCATTGTTCCATGCAGAAGATTCCATTTTCTGAATAATATTATGATGTGCAAGCGTTCTTTGAGCCTCAATACGTTCTTTTTGTGTTGTTTTCCCCTTATCAAGAAGACCAAGTATACGCATTTTTTCAACAACTGCTTGAGTATCTGTTTTAACCGTATGGAAGCTATTTACTTGTTCTCGCTCTTCTTCGTATATAAGACGGCATGTATATAAAAACAATGTAGTGAATCGATCAATCCTCAGGCGATTATGGTCAAATATATTTATTAAGGACATGATTCCATAATTATCATCTTTTTCAAGCCTCCAGCCAGTGACCGCAAAATAATCTTGCAAAATTTCAAATAGACGTGAAGCGATCTGATAGTCGTAGTTTGGCAAGGTCATCTGCTGTGAAGACTGATATTCATATCGCACCATATATGTATGAGATAATAGGTAATTCGCCAAACGTTTGAACTCGCCTTTCTCATAAGTAGTAAGTCCTATGTACTTCTCATTCCACATGGTGGTCCACCTCTCTTTTGCAGAACGTCATATTAGGAATTATGTAACCATTTCTATCAAGTCTACCATTGTTCATTTGCACCTTGTAATTCATGCCTCGTTCATTAGCACGAACCATAGCCAGTATCAGAAGTACAAAGTCCTCATCGTTATTAATCGATATTGTCTCACTATTAATAGACGATTCATTTTCTTTGAAAAGACTGTTTACATATTTTCGAATTCTTTCCACGGGGTATCCATTTTTAATTTGTTGCAGCATTCCAGTCATAGCCGCATTAGAAAACGTATTATCCTCTGTGATTTCCAGCGGTTCAGAATTGACACGCCTACTACGTACATTTTTATGATAGAGAGATTTTCCATCAATAAATTCTTGTCGATTGACTCTTATATTCTTTTCAAGCATTTCAACGATTACCGTGCGCTTGGTATCTGAGGATTTTGAGTATTCTTTCAACAGCTCAACCAGTTTTCCCTTGATACTTTGGTCTGCAGTCATCAGGTATTGGATTTTTTCAATAGAGCTTTTTGTGTATGCGTTGTGCTTTCTATCAATTTCATTCACAATTCCTCCAATTGACTGGTATACATCCAAAACATAATCAATTGAAGATATGATCTCCTGCCCCGCCTCATCATCATTCTCATATTTTCGGATCGTCATGGCTCTTGATCGCATTCCATCCATGAGTTCTTCATCCGCAAGAATATCTGACAGTATCTCCTGAATTGGTGCCATGTAACGATGAATAGAATCCATTGTTTTAATCGGATGATAAATACTGTCGGACATCCTTTTGTATTCTTCAAAATGGTTTTTCAGCAGCACATTCACTTCGCTCTGCTCCTGTATTCTCCGCAAATAACTGCGAATTCCATGATAAAGCCTTTTTAGCTCGTAAGTAAGTTGCTCGGTGTTTGTCTTTGCGGACAAGACTGCCTCATACATTTGCCCTTGATGTTCATTTTTAGCTTGCTTGAGACCAGAATAAGTCGCGAATACGAGGGAGTTATAATCGTGCAGGGTCTGATCACTTAGTTCACTCAAAAGCTTCATTACTTTAATGGCGTAATCACGTGGAGTAATAATTTCAATAAATGATCCATCCAGAAACTCCTTATCTACCCATCCCGTTTTAACCAGGCGGTTCAATATCAAACGCGCCTTAACATTAGATGTCAAGTTGACTTCGGTTACTTCGTCATCTTCTTCGAGCATAAAGGATTTATCCTCAATTTGGGCTATCAAAGACGAGATATAATCGTCTACCCGTATATTAAGTTCATACTTGAACATCTGATGTAGCAGCATGAGCGCATCAACATATATTTCTTTGTTCCCCGATGACAGCACAGAGAAAAAATTTTCAGGAATTGTGTCAAAAATGTTCACGTGTCCACCTGCCAATCCATTTGGTATTATAATTCATTTGTTTGCAGTAGGTCTTTTAATACAGTCATATTATACTATAAAATGGAAGAATATGACGACTTATGTTGACTTATACTTATAACAAAAAAACTCCTGTCAAAAAATCAACAGAAGCTTCTTTGAATTTCATTTTCACGCTCCCCCATTAGGTTAGAGGCACTTGTGAATCAACAACTAGCTAAAATAGAAAATAAGTTTATTATCATATTAAATTTGTGAAAATCTTTTTTCGACCTAGGGAATCAGTTCACTGAATTACGTGCGTGCTGCACAAGTATGGTGACTTTTTCTTGGCTAATTTATTGGGTACTTTTTAGTTATCATGGGGCATCACTTTAGGTGGTACTCTCAAAATGAAAATATAATTGACTTCTGCCTAAGAACTGACTGAGAATTTACCAGCTTGGTGGCCATACTGCACCGAATCACGGCTTTTGTTTTGTAGATAATATACTGGAAAAAACATTAAACTCCGAGGTGAAGATTGTGAGATTTCCATCAGAATTATATTTGACCTGACCTCCATTTCCGAGAGAAACATTCTCTTCAAATACAATATTGATAAGAGAAAACAGAGCGCCCAGATATTTTTTCGCTTTCGTATATTTCGTATCCATCTATTTTTATTAGCTCATTGATACTCTCTTTGACACTTTGCCAATCACTTTTCTCTGAACGTACTAATGGATGAAACATTTCACATAGAAACTTAAGCAATACTTCATCGTTACCAGCTACTAATCCCAAGCTCTCATCGTGAAAAATCCAATCATACTGATAGTCTTCATTCGCCACAGTGTGTCGTTGTATTTCCTCTTTGAATGTTTTTAAACGAGAATCTCTACTTGGCATATTCTCCAAGTCATATAACCGATTGAGAAATGTAACACAATTTCTTTTACCATAATAGTGAAAAACACGTTCTGGCTCCTGATATGCACCTGATTGTGAAAATACGTAAGTATTGCAATCATCATAATAACGTTCAGTTAAGTAATCAAAAACCGCTTCTCTTGTTATCTCTGTAATTCTGTTAGGCATTGTAATAGCAGAAGGTAAACTGGATACGATTTCCTTCGGATATAACATGGCTAATATCTCTTCACATGATTGATAACGATCAACAGGATCACTAGTCAAACATTTAAAGATGATATCACTTTGAAGTTCTGTGGCGTTACCAGACTGTAATAAAACTCTCCGGGCATCTCCTCCAACAGGAGATCGTCCCACTAATAGATAATACCAAATTGCACCTACAGAATATAAATCGCTTCTTATATCACGTAATCTAGGATCATTTATCAACGCAGGATCGGTATATGCTCCACCGGCTACACGTTCTCCAGTTTTCGTTAGTTTTGTATGATTTTCATTCTCCAAGAAGGCACTGATACCAAAATCTATAATTTTGAACTTTCCATCCTTTGTGACCATAATATTGCTGGGCTTTAAGTCTCGGTGAATTACGCCCATTTTGTGAGCATAATTCAACCCCTTTAATATTGCAGTAATAGGTTTTATAGATCGTGTAAAAGAAACTGAACCATTCTGCGATATGAAATCAAGTAATGTATCCCCTTCCACTAGCTCCATTCGAATAAATGGTTTTCCATCTATGCGACCTATGTCGTACACTCGAACAATATAATCACTGTTTAATTGAAATAACATCTTTGCTTCTCTAAAAAAACGTCTTTCACCTTCTATATGGTCATCGTTAGAAACAAATACGGGTTCGAATATTTTAACAGCAAAATCAACTTCTAACAATTTGTGGTGGTATTTATATACTACTCCAAATCCTCCATTACCAAGCTGTTCACCTAATTCATAAGCATCAATATTAATTTCAAATTTGTCACTAGGATATTTTTCTAAGTATTTAAAGATTGGTTCTAATTCTTGATCAATAAAGTTTCTACGTTCCGCGTAGCCTTTAAATTTAGTTTGCATAGCTCTTCTAAAATCTGAGCTAGAGCGATTCAATCGAATAAAAGCTGGTAACATCATATTTAATTCATTATCAGTTGATAGAATTCTTAAATCTTCTTTATAGTCCGGATCGGGATACTCTCCATCTGTAGCTTTGGCAAGCAAACCTATTTTTAATCGCTCCGCAGCATCTAAAAGTGAATTATTCATTTATTAAACTCCATTCCTATAGAACGACTGTTATATCCATTTCGTTCCGTGAAATTCTGCTTTATCATTGATTTAATGTCCTTAGTGTCTTTGCACATTCAAGATTCATGTTCTTTTTACATAATTAGATCTACCATTCAACTTGTTGTCTCTCAATCTCACATATCTCGATATGGATTTTTTTGATCCAGTCTAATGCTCCTTCCGCTTCTTCTTTCATAATAACACCTCGCTGGCTTTTATATTTGAAATTCTCTTTTGCCCATAACAATAAGATCTTTACATATTCTACCTTCTCAATTTCACATGTTCTGTTTTCTTCATCATCTTCAGCAAAGATATCTTCAAAATTTGTAAAAAACTTGTCTGATCTTATTAAATTGACGTTCCCTCCACCTTCGTATAGCTTTATTTTTCCTTTCAGTAATTCAATTAGTTTTCCAACCTCTTCCTGGATCGTGGCGGAATCTCCAAAAATATCTGATCCCAAAGAATTAGTTATCAGATAACCATTCTTTAATGATGAATCAATGCCTAAGTCCAGGATAACTTCGTTGAAATCTGCTTTATATTCAATGGCATACCTGTATTTAAACATGTTCGTATCTCCTATAAGTATGAATTCATTATTTCGTCCTGGATATTCCCAATCCCATCATCTTCTTATTTCAAAGAGTCTCCGTCTATACCATGGCTTTAAAAGGAGCATGACCTGTTTCAGTATTCCTTAATAAACTCGATTTTCTAAAGCGCAAACTGGTTTCCAGCTTGAAGATCGCGTTATCTCCGTCCATTTCTACAAAAGATACATTAATCCATATCGGAGCTTTCGGGAAAAGCCCTCCTAAAACCCCAACAACATCTTTTAACCATAGTTTCTTACCGCCAACATTCTCTGTGGATAACACAAGGCGTCTCATCATTTCATCGCTAACATCTAACATTTTCCCCTCTTCCTCAACGGGCTCGATGACAAACTTAACGATATCGCTCGAAATGTTTGTAGTCTTTCTTATCGTATCAACTGCTTTAGATAAATTAGTCGAAAAAATTTCTTTATTCATTTGAGTAATCAACATATCTCCTCCTATTCGAACTTCGAACCTTGATAAAGTCTTTTATAGGATCACCATTTGGGATGATACCTGGACATGGATTACTTATTCTCAAAATCTTTAACTTGCTCAATCTTTTGTGAAAAATCGCAAGCCTTTCGAAAATCTTCTTTCATGTAAAGTTCGATTAAAACATTTGCCTCTTCTTCCCAATCGGGACCATATTGTAAAAGGTAATCTGTAAACCCTGCATAGTAGGAACGGTTGGATGGATTTAACCAAATCAATCTTTGATACATCTTCATTACACAAGGAATCGGCAGAAAGAAATGAGTAAGTTCGTAATTGATTGCTTTCAATAAATGATCCGAGTTGTCCGTATGATCTATTTCAGATATCAATTGATGGTATAAAGAGTCTACCGTCTCTCTCGTTGTTTTTAACTCTGTCTGATCTAATGTCGACCAATTCTGGTCAATCCACTGATGCAGTGTTTCCACTGTTTTTTGTAAAGTCAAAGCCTTCATCCTTTTTCTCATTAGTCTCTAGGATTCTGATAGCACCAGTCTGGATCATATGGTACGGACTTCATTTTTTGAATGTCCCCCCAGTTGTATAGCCAATCATTGTCTGTTATCCAGAAATAATCATCAGGATTCAGTTTGAGATATTCATAAATAAAATGAAGTATTAACTCCTGATTACCATAGATATCTTCAATATGACCGACCTGACATAGCGATTCATTAGTGTCTAAACCTAAATCTTCGTGATAATAAAATTCAGTACTCGGGCTGCTTATGCTGTGAATATGGAAAATAAATGAGGATTCAATGTCTCCAGTAAATGACTTACGTTTAATGTTAAGCGTTGTATACAAAAACTCTCCTTCATTTGTATATGTTTTGTTGTTATAGAAATAAAGAGCAGAATCTGAATGAAAAGCGGCAACAATAGTATCAGCCAGGAGCTGGTCTGGAGAATATTTATCTTTTTGCGTTAAAATAACAGCTGAAGTGCCCATGAGATTGTAATCCCCTCCTGATTATGTTCCACGGACGACCTGATCTTTTGTAGTTGTTTGCAAGCTTGAGCAAAATTAAATTACGATATCCTGGTATCCTACCTCAATCACTTCTTCATCCAATAAACGAAGTCCCACTCCATTTTCCTTGTCCCATGAGCAATTAAATAGTACTCCAATATCTCGGCCGTCCCTTATATCTCCATAGGGAACAACAATTCCATCTAACTCAATCATCTCTAGAATTTGGTCGGTTGTTTCAACTAAGGGATAGTTCTCATTAAAAGCAATATCATAACCCAGTTCATATCGCCTTTGTTGATAATACTCTAGGAGTGATTGTAAGAAAATTTGTTGCAAATCATTCCAATTTTTCATTAATGCCTGATATGCCAGGTACTGTCCTTCATCAAATATACCATCTTCATCTCCTTCAATTATGAGTGATATTTTGTTTTCATTTTCAAAAAATTGAATAGTCATGTCCTTAGTCCACACATAATCATGTTCAAGCTCTCCGAAAACTGAATCATTCATTTTCATTATAAAATCTTCCTCAACTATTTTTTTGCAAGTCCTCTAGGTTCACACGCCAGACAATTTTATTCTCAGAGAAGTTAGCAAATTGTTCTCACTGTAATATTGTATTGCAGCATCCCCTTCTTTGTTATCTGCAAACCTGGCAGGCAGAAAACGAAGATAACCCAAACAGGTCAATCATTGTAGTACCCAACTAAGATCAACCTGTCTGATGTAGTGAAAAAATATTAGGGTTCACACTTTTCTAAAAACCATTTCCTAGCTTCTTCTTTTTCTAACAACACTGGTTTTTCCGGTGTGCCAATATTTATACTCTGAAAAAAAGCTTCTTCTATCCCTTTAATACTCTTTAGTTTTACTTCATTTAACAACGCATCTTTAAATGTTGATACACTTATATCTACATTTTCTAGTCTTTCATTTCTAAAATCTGTTAAATGGAAAGATATATTAATCAGATTACAATCGACTAAACATGCGTTATTAAATGCTGCTTCCCAACAATCAGCTTTACTAAATCTACTATTTTTAATGATGCAGTTGGAAAAATCCGTATACCTGAGATCTGATTTATAAAAGTCACATTTATCTAAAGATGCATTGATAAACGTTGATGAGGCTAATAATGATGAATGAAAATCAACATTTTCCAGTTTGAGATCATCAAAAGTGCAATCTATTAAATAGGATTGTTCAAGTAATACTTCGGATAAGTCAAAAACTCTTAAATCAACTTCATCTAACTTTAACTGCTCACCTTCATCACCAATTGTCTCAACCCACTTTTTATGCAAATTAAACATATTAAAAACATTTATTTCTTCCATTTTCTCACTCCATACGGATACCACAGTATTCCAACTTCTATTGCCGCTTCATCCATTGATTTTCTTCAGTTGTTCAATATGCTCAGGCCCACTTGGATTTGAAAACTTTTGACGTCTCAATCTATGCCTGTAAGGGTTGAAATTTCACTCATTTATTACTGTCTTCGTTGCTAATATTCCACATAGTTCGTCGTTAGAAATAAAATAGATAATTTCTCCATCTGATATACCCAATTCAATATGGGTTACTTCTTTTAGCCAAATTACAAAACCACCTTCAAAAACCTGAACGAATGGACTTTCATATATGGAGTCTGTTACTTCAAAATGCGGAGTTCCCATAATATTTCGTCCCACATTGTGAAGTAAAGGACTCTGAACTGTCTTGGGATAAATAAATTCAATTTCCCCAAGAGCCCCTTCAGTATCCAACCAAATACATCCACCACATTCAATTTGAATTGGAATACAATCACCTGACATATGTTCTGTCAATATATTATATGTTTGTACAGATGGGGTATAAGTAGATTCCGTATAAAATCCTGCATCTGACTGCTTTACATTTTTTATATTCAACACAGTAAGTACTCCTTCCTAATCTTTGAAACTACCAGGTTGAACTCCTACATTTTAAAAAAAACTGAGACACCATCGGTTAGCTTCACAACAAAGAAACCCTAAAGGATGGTCTTTAGGGCTGTCTTTAACCTATGATTGATAATACAATTCTGAATACGTCTTATACCAATCAGGACGGTTTGCTTTAATCACAGACAACGCTTCAATCACTGTAACTCCTGGTTTGATAAATTTTCATAATCAATGCGTTGATTAGTCAGCCATATGTGTGCTATAGACTCCCCACAACTTGCCGCTGTCTTGCTGGAGCGTTGAAATATTTAAATCATTCATTGGAACTTGTCCAGTACGTGGTAAATTTAAATTTGCTTCATTGCATATTATTTGAAATTTTCGTTATCCAAGACTACAGGTCTTTAATGTCAATCGGTTCTTTTTCCAAAAACCTAGTATACCATTCATTCAAAGGGAAATGAGCAACATTTGTTATATCTAATGCAAGCGGTTTAATTGAAAATGAGCCTCCTCTTTCAAAAACTCTTATTAAAAGTTCATAAATATTCAAGTATTTATGGGCAACTGGTGATTTATCTGCATACTTAGCCAGCTGTAAATAATACTCAAATATTCTTTGTACATACAAATTTTTGTTTAAAAATTTTACTGCTTCTGGACTACAAAACATTGAAATCTCTATTTCATCCTCAACGTCACCCAGCAATTTTGCTATATTCGTAAAAGCTGGTGGTAGGGGTTTTAGCTGTTCCTCTTTAAAAAAAATAGCTAATCTTCTTAAAAACTCATAACCCAATTTAGAATCTTCATCAGTCACAGTTGTTCCTATCTTATCCCAATGTATATTATTTATTTTTAATTTTGCATTCTCAAGATACATTTCTTTCACCTCATTCGTATTCGATATCTTTATCAAAATGTTTATTAAAATCCTCAGAAGCAAGGGCTTTAGATAAATTCGTCGAAAAAATTTTTATTCATTTGAGCAGTCAACGTATCTCCTCCTGTTTCACCCCATTGAAGAAATCTTTATACGAATCTTATGTATTGATTGAATGATGGATTCACTCTGCAAAGGGTAAATCCATCAAATTTTAACATGACTAATATTCGATCTATCCTATAAAAAAAACAGCATCTTTGCGCTGAAATGCTAGTGGCAATTTATTTTGTAGACTCGTTATTCTTTCGATCATTTTATCCCTTTGTTCCTCTGCTAAATTTTTTACGGCCCAATCTTTGATTTGAATTAGTTCCTCAATAATTGACGGTACATCTTCCTCCTCTACATCAACACCTGATGAAAAGAGGTCCATCCATTGTAACCCTAGTTCCTCAATCGCAGGTTGCCAACATTCTTTAAAAAACGATTCCGTAGCAATTGGGACAAAGAAACTCTGTTCAAAATCATTTTGTGGTTCATATATTACAGCACTAATTGACATGCATTTATTCGCCTCCAAAAGCAGCACTAAATTTGTAGTCTGGAAACTCTTCTTTTAGTTTATTAATGCTTTTTCTAAAGTAAAAAAACCTTGAGGGATGCCCCCCTTCAAGGTCAACTCCAAATAATAATTAAGACACAATGAAATCTTCTATTGGAACTATATTCCCATTATCATCATCAATATAAATGTCACGCGGAAAATTCTCTTGGGACAATATTTGTTTCATCAATTTTTCATTCGTATACGTCATCATTATAAATTGAGGGTTTGAAAAAGGAATTCGTTTTATATCATTTTCTTCATAATCATTAATGATATCTGCTGCACTTTCATAAAAAACATGATCGTAACCGTAATCTACAACAAATCTATTCTCAGTAAGATTAGTAGATTTATTTTCACCGTAATGTTTCAGATTACGAATAAGGTTAAGATTAAAACTTTCATTGCCAATAAGAATTATCCATTGCATGCAGCATTCTCCCCTTTTTATTACCTACCAACATAATTAATTAAGTCCGCTTCACTTGTAAACACTTGGAACCCTTCTTTTTGAAGCCCTTTTACAACAGCAGAATTTGAAATTTGATTAGGTAAATATACAATAACTTCTTTATTTGTACTTGAGGCAGTATTTATTGCTTGTCGCGTCGCACCTTTTCCACCACCTTGTTTAACTTGAATTATTGCGTTATCAAGCTCAATATCATAATCTGTCAATGGTGTTCCATCATCTCTATATACTTTCTTGTTTACATCTACCACTTTACCAGGATATCTTGCTTCAATAGCATTAGCAGTTTCACCTACATATTTATCGGTTGAAATAAACGTCCTAACGTTACTAGTACGCTCAGTACTGCTAGTTTTCCTCACTTCAGCCGCTTCCAAATTCTTTTTAATCTTCGCCACCGCCGGATCAGAAGCAGGCAAGCGAAACGGACCTTTGCGACCAGGCATACTTCCGCGAACCATCTGAAAAGCCATAACGATCTGGCTGAACTTCAGAGAAGTCAGCATGATCTGAGCATACTTATCGGATACAGGCTCGCCCGTGAAGGGATGGATTCGATTTTCAAAAGCTTTAATCTGCAACGCATGAATATCTTCCTCCGGCTCTTCCACATAACCTGCTGCTTGCATCCGATTGATATCCAAATGCCCCTGATCCTTCTCATAAGCTTGCAGAGATGCCTGATCGGGAAAACCCTTTTCGTTTACAGGCATCCACATCAGCCTACCAAGGACATCGACTTGTGCCATCCGGTAGCCTTTGTCCTCCGAACCCGTATCACTCCCTGTGCTCTTCATCATTGCTGCCGCACCAACAGCACCAATAACACCGCCCAGACTCCCTTTCTCCGCATCTGCATTCTCAAACCGGATCGCGATATCCTTTAACTCTTTCGAAGTATACACCATACTCTCAAGTGCTTTCTGTAGTACGGGACGCGACCGCGCAAAATCATCATAAAAGCGCTCCTGTGTCACACCCATCCACATGGCTTGAAGGAACATCATCTGCCTGGAGAGATTATCTTGGATATGCTCCAATTGCTGCCTCGCCTGATCCACCTGACTTGATACGTGATGTAACTGCTCAGGTGTTACTTTGATTGTACTCATCCGTTTTCACCGCTTATTTTATGTAGAATAAAACTATGTTAGCAGAAGTTTGATGGCAATTTCATCCGGCTAACTTCCTGATTTTGATACATTATCCTGTACCAGATTTAACTACAATCGTGCTCAAGTCTTATACATTTTTCTTTTTAGTATGAAAACAATCCTTCTAACATTTTGTGTAATTTGTGAATATGCTTGACTTCCTTCAACAACAAGAAGTACTATACGATTATACATATGGAATATATTTCAATTTAAACAATAATTTTGTAATTTAAAACCGATTATCAGGCTTTACTTATTATATCATTCTGAACCTGCCAGAGCGCTCCAGCCTGCAGCTTTCTTCCCTCTTCGTGCTATCAATAGAAACAGAAACAGATATTATGGGAAGGATCATTCTCACAACGAAAGGAGGATACGTAGGTTTCCATCTGCAAGTTCATCTTTGTTAAGTAAGTATGTGTATCTTTATCTGCGGCTCATCCATTACAAGAAAGGTGGAATTGATCTCTATGAAAAAGTTGTTTAGCTTGGCTCTTATTCTTGTTTTAGTCTTCTCGTTTAATGCAGCTGTTTTTGCCGAGGCTCAGACGGCTCAACCCAAACCTTTAACGAAAGAAGAAGTGGTGAATTCAAAAGCATTCCGTGAAGCTGTAGAGGCAGCCAGAGCGGAATTGAAAGCACAAAAAGACAATGGCGGCCCCGTGCTGCATGCACCTGCGCCAAAGGTATCTCACATTAATGTATACGCTGTCGCTTCCCCTAATGGTGGTCAAGAAATTTACGGCTTCAATAGCAACCCGTTCTCCACTGCCCATGATCATGGGGGGGACTGGATACAGTGTGTTACTTTCCAGATCGGTTATGACAGCTCTCACTTCGGCACACTCGCAGGAAATAAAATGACAAACAATTGGTCTGAACCTATAGATCTGGACGGTGATCGTGTTATAGATGCCTTTGCTTATTCTTGGCTATATGAGGCACCTAGTACGGGTGGGCAGTTCGTAGGAACCGTTTACTCCATTAATATTCCAACACAGTGGACCGGTTGGATTAATGTTCGTTAAGTTCTAAAGCCCAACCTACAAAGGCTTGATATTCTTTTTTATGTAACTACGCCTAAGCACGGTGATGTTGCGTCTGTTTCTTCTTTTAACAATTGAATTAGGACATTATCTTTAAAATAAGTTTTGAAGAAGCTCTCACAGATTACGCAGCACAAAGCATCATCAAATGAAAAAAGCTGTACCACGTAAAGAGACATTGTAAAACGTCTACTTTACAGGGTACAGTTTACTTCACCCCATCATTCGAGATTCTGATATTATTCTTCCGATTAATATTCCATTTCGATTTCTTCCCAGTCACCCTGACTGTTTTTCTCGTAAGTGAACAATCCTTCAGTTGAATACCTACTCTTCAGTATCTTGCTGGCGTCTGACTTACTCTCATTCTTCTTTACATCCATCTCATCTTGTAGAAACAATACAAATAGAGAACTGGATTCATCTTTATTCGATAAATAAAAACCTAATAATTCGTTATATTTAGAGCTAAAAAACAAACGTATATTCTCTATTCGGAGTTTAATATTTTCCTTTGATTCAACCAATCGTTCATAACTCGCAAATAAATTAAAATCATCCAAATCGTCGATTCTATTCACTGAGATTAACGGATTCATGCCTCTTATATACAAGCCTATGACATGACCATCATCTTTCTCTAGAAACAGGACTTGATCTAATCTCTCATGATCGTCCTGATCATGTACATAAATAATATGTGAGATTTCTTTTTGCTCAAAATAATAATCAAACTTTTTTATAAACGAATTTATATAGTTATTCATGCTGCTTTACTCTCCAATCAAATCTCATACGGATCGTACACTTCTGTCTCACACTCACTTCATTTCTTGGGATATGCCCTCTGCAATATCAATCCTATAGACCTTATGCATGCCTAATCTTTCGGTAGTAATAAGTTTGTATATTCCAGGTTTTTCCGTAGGTTCTAGGACAGTCCACTGCCAATCAGATCCTGGCCCCGTCGTGATGGCTGCAATCTCTTTCGCATCCAGAGCTAGCGAGATCGTTAATTGATCAGCTTGATTAGATACCTCTTTCACAATTAAATTCACCTGATTATTTCGCTGGGACATGTTGATTATCTCCAGATTGTACTCGTACTTCTCATCCGATGTGCGGCTGACAGGATCACTTTCTACTCGCTCTGGTTTCACCGTATGTTCTAATGCGTTTATAAAAGCTGGAGTACAGAACATTAATATAAAGATGAAGACGACTCCGTAGATCATGTTACTTATACTTAACTGAGAATTCCATTTCCTTATTAAAACGACTATTGAAATCATATGAATCATAAGCGAAGGTATACCGCAGAGAAGCATGATCGGCATACCGACCAAATCGAGTGATCTTTGAAAATTAGATGTAGTCTCAACTAAAAACCAAATAAACACAGCTAGATTAACGAGAACCGCAGCACTCCAAATCCATTTGATCCAACTCGACACACACTCACCTCCAAATTCAGCAAACTGCCTTCCACCCCATCGTTAATATTATCTAGAAAATATATAAATTCAAATCAAACGCTGCATTCAACTCGTATTCAGTACCTCATTTAAATGATGATTAATATCAAGTGATTCCTGATAGCCCGTACCCCAGAACCAGCAGGTTTGACAGCCAATTTATAATGAAAAGGTGTCTACTTATTTTCAAGTAGACACCTTTTATTGTGTTTATTTTAAAAAAACACCGCGATACTGATGATTGAAGTGTTAATGATCCTTCGAATGTAGCATTATGTTTTGTCCCAATTGGAACTCCACCTATTTCTGCTCCAACCAAAAAGTAACCATTGACTTTAAAGTTGGCTGTATCCGTAGGTTCACATTTCTTTGAGTATGTTTCACTCGTACCAGTCTGCTCCCAGCCTATTAGGTCCAGCCCTCCGAGAGTTGATTCATTTTCTATAAATCAATGCCCTGTACCATGGTTAAACAATTGTATAATTGGCTCTAAAAAAGTAATAGATAAAATCAATAGATTCGTCACTCTTCCCTTCATAATCAGCGCATCCCCTCTAATATAGATTTATATTTATCTATTTGTTTATTGGAAGCATGGTCTCTTAGTTTTTCAAACAAATTAACATACTTAATTGATGTCTTATCAGCACTAACTTTAGATGATATTGCCAAACAATAAAGTATATTATTAATTGCAGTCTCTTGATCCGATGTTCTAATCATGTAAAGTGAGTACTCGTAAAGATACTTTAAATATGATGGCATGTCTGCAGGTTTTATAGATTCTCTTGTATTAGCATGTTCTTCAAACAAATGCTGGTAGTCGCTAACTTGTAAACCGTTGATGCGGTTAGCTTCTAAAAGAGTAAGTAAACCGGCATTGGTTTCTTCCTGATTCTCTTGTATAAAAGAGATGTATCCCCTTATATTGTCACTATTTCCTTGCAATAGCTCCAATACTATGAGATTGAGTTTTGATGTATTAGCATAAAATTCAATCTCTGATTTGGCTTCATCATCAGGATTGTTCACCCAGCCAAAATCACCATATTTAAGAACACACTCCTTTGCTTTATCAAAATCTGAAAGTTTTTGATGCCCAATGCCCTGCATCAGCAGTGCGTAACCTACATAGTAAATTATAGTTCGTTTTGTATGTAAGATAGTATCTGTGGATATCATTTGCAAATTATAAGCTTGCAGCGAATCTTCATATAAATCCTCAGATAACCTTAAAACCTCAAACCAGTTTTCGAATCCGTATGCCATTCTGAGCAGTTTGACAGCAGAGTCTAGTTCGCCATGATCGTATAATTTACTAGACATGCTTGACCCCCTTCACGAAATCCCATTTAATAACATTATATAACTTAATTTACCATCGGTCAAACATATTACAGAAAATACATACTGTTAAACTTTTTTCATCTCGTTATTCCTGCATATATCTGTAAGCAATAAAATAACCCAATATCTCTTGTGAGACATCGGGCTGTATAAAGTCTACTCAGTACAGCTTACAATCTTGTAGATGATTGATCATTTGAAAGAGTCGGATTGACTAGTTTCTCAACAACGCTAATGCCTCATCCAACATGTCATTAGTACGTTCAACTTTGCACTTCAATAAAGCCTCTTTGCAAATCTGCTTTTGCTGCGTGCTTAATTTTCCCGCTACCTTTTCAAATAATAGAAAAGACTGCATCCTTACTTCCAGACTGGCGTCACCAATCAATGCTGCAATGATCTTAATATAAGGCTCATAATGCATTTCTTCCATCGCGTACAGCAAAGTGCCCCTGCTCCTTCTCATCTCTGCGTTGGACAGAGCCTTAATTAGCGGATAAACCGCTCTATTGTCTCCAATATCTTTTAGTGCAATCGCCACTTCATTTCTGACAAGAGTATTCTGGGTTCCGGTCAAAATTCCAATGAGGAACTCAACTGAAGAACGATCTCCTTTGTCTCCCAGCTCAGCAATCAGAGTCATCGCTTCTTCGAACCTCTCTTCAGCTAATAATTCCTTGATAGTCGTCTGTATTGGATACAACCTCCCTCGTTAAGATACCGATAGGTTATCTCATTCCCTTTTTTAATTTGCCGCCGCAAGATGGACCTTCAAATGATTCTATCTAAGTTCTGTTGTGCCCTTTGCTGGTTCGCCTACTTATGAGCTTCAACTTATTTAAACCTTTCCAAGTCATGATAAGGATTAGAAATATGCTCCCCCACCTCGACAACTGTTTCTTCAATTTCTTTTCGAATCCTTGGATCGATATCTTGTTTGGTATGTAAAGACTTTTTAATCTTCATAAAGGATTGACTTAAACCAAGGTTAACGACAATAGAAAGTATAATGTCTACATCGTCATACGAATCCAAGTTCCATAATGCCCTTACAACCTTGTCCACATCGTTCCTTGTGTCTTGTTCCAAAAGCCCATACGTCCAAATCTGTCGATCGGTTAAGTCGGATAAACATATCAGAAATTCTTTTTTATTAAGCTTTCCATGTTCAAACTCTTCCAGAACACCTCTAAACAATAACAATAACGTTCCTGCTTCTACTCGATCGGGTAACATCTTAATATTCGTAATGTCCATTTATTCAATCTCCATGGTTTATTTATTAGGTATATTAAAGAGCTGACCTCGACATATACTCTGTAATCTTCAGGATTTATGACAAACATTTCAGTCGTTTCGTTAAATACAAGCACTTCATCTTCATTTTTTCGGATGATAAAGTGATCCGTCAATTCGAGTTCCTCTCCTACGGAAGAGTGTTTGAGAAACTGAATAATATCACTCTTACTGTATTCGTTAACCTCAATTTCGATAAAGGAGCGTAACACCTCTGCGGCTTTCCTTGAATTTCTTTTATTTAATTTTTCAAAATCAAATCCTTCCACTTCAATACCTCCTAGTGTTCATGAAGTTTAGAATGAAAATACGGCGCTAGTATGCTAAAGTTCATTCCTAAAAGGGACAAAATGTCTGGAAGTATAAGTATCGTCATTTCCCTTAATTTTGGTAATAGTCTTTTAGACCTCTACAATAGGGACTATTTTCCTTTCATACACGATTATTTCAAGAGATAAAAAAAAGCCGCACAGCGGCGACTTTTGGTCATTAGAATCATTTGATTTTACTTTAGATATTACATTAGTAATTAATCCAGTATTTATATCAGACTTACTTCTTCTCTGAATAAATAAACACATAAGTACGCTCATCCGATTGTTCTTCCGAGAAAACAAACTCTAATCGATCAAAGCCTTTGATCTCCTGTACATCCGTAATCTTCCGCTCTGCCATGTAACGTACCATTTCGCCTCTCGCCATCTTAGCGCGCGTGGCCTTTTCAACCAGCTTTCCATTCACCATTTGCCCGAAGACACACGTAATAAACCGGGTTTCCTGGTTCAGAAAAGGGGTGATGTTCTTGCTGTATTCTTTGGAAGCCAAGTTCAGAATGCAGCTGCTTTCCGCTTGAAGCTGATCAGCCAGCTTGCTGTCCCAGAACTGGTAAAGAGATTTAAACCCGGGACCCTGCAGCTTGCCCTGCATCTCCAACCGATACGGGGTAACCCCGTCCAAAGGGCGTAACATGCCATAAAATCCGGATAATATACGTAAGTGCTGCTCCAGATATGTCAGTTCCTCATGCTGAAAAACACCCGGTGCCATATATTGATACTGAATGCCCTCATAGGCATAGATAGCAGGCGTAAGATTTGCCTTCAGATTCATGCTCCGAATCCGCTCCATATTCAGCTCTGCGATTGTATCATTGCACTTCCACAGCGTTTTGAGGTCGTCATACGATAACGTTTGAAGCAGACTCAGAAGTTGTTCTGACTCGTTAATAAATTGCGGCATCTGCGCGCTCGCCATCAGATCGGTGTCGACCTTCATCTTTTTGGCTGGTGATATAATAATCCTCATCGTTCTAATCCATCCTTACTCTACCGTTGTTATGTCGTTATTCATTGTACAGGATTAGGCAGATGAATCCAATCGTGAGGCATATTATTACGAATTCGGATCAGGTGCCAGCTGAATCCATTCATCTTCTCTATAGTAGTAAATATATTCCTCTGGATTATCCTTAAATTGGACAACAACAGGATACATCGGCATTTTACTGCGACGAGCTGTGATGCTTATAATCGTATGCTCCTCGATTCCTTTTTCAACCGTTAGATACGTCCTCAGCTCATCCTCAAGTTTCTTCATATCACTCTGATAAGAGCCGTACCAGGCCAAAGAAGCAATAATTAGTAATGCGACTGCAGCCAATAAGGTCTTTAGCGGCTTCATTTCTACTCACCCTAACTTTTTTTCATTAAATCTATGTTACCAGAATGGATTATTTTCACATATCGGGCTGTTGACCTGTTTCAATTTCTGCAATGGATATTAAAAATATTTGTAGTAAACTAACTTGGATCTCGAAATCAACACTTGCGGGCGCCTATCTTATATCATGGGTCTTTGCTACTATTGGGTATAATACACTCGTCAATATGTTATTATCAGAATTTAGGTCGATATTCTCATGGTCATGCTTACCCAATTTGTTATGATTATTGGAGCATATACATAAATAATCGATGTCTAGAGAGGAAGGGTGCCGCTTCTTATGTTTATTATTCAATTACTTGTTGTTCTTGCAATGTTAAGCGGTTCAGGAAGTTCCAGTTATGCCACATCTACACAAATGGAAATCAAGTCTTTGCAGCCTCAAACAGCTTCTTCAGAACTTATAATGGAGTCTGGTTTAAAGCCATTCCGAGCTGAACGGGATTTCAAAAATCTCGATCCATTCGAGCAAGCAGCAAAAAATCTTAGGGAAAAGCTGTATAACAGTTACAATAATTCATCACCGACCCCATCCAAAGTCGGGGATACTGGACCATTTCCTTATGGCGGACAAGTGAAACTGTTAAGAACACTCCCTCTGGATCAGACTATTTCTTTTGGTCCACTGGAAGTTTATCTGTATAATGTTCAATTACTAGAGGCGAGTGAAATTCCAAAGGATACCCAAAAGGACATTTCCACTTTGAATCAAGAGAAAATTGGTTCGACTATAACGTTTATTAGAGTTCTCTACAGCGTTGAAAATACAACGGATCGAAATGTCGGATTTTACGGTTTAAATTCTGTCCATCCAAACATGGGCAATGCGATCTCATCCGATCGTAATTTCTTAAGGGATAGCTATGTATATCATCAATATGACGGTGTAGTTATCGATAATTTTGAAAATGGATTTGTATACACGGATGATCCCGATGAGCTGGTATCCCTCGAACTGGTTTTCAATAAAATCTATGACTATGACACTGGAGAAACTATTGTAGAGCCAACTTCATTCACTATTCCGTTCAATGCGCAAAAGTAGCCATAATCGTGTATAAGTCTTTTGTAAATAAGCAGTTCTGCGTAAGCAAGCATTCGTTATAAACCCTGGCAGCTCACAGCGATCCAGGGTTTATTCATTTAAACATTGATTTCATGGTATGTATGAATGAATAATAATAGATTACGAGTTACAGTACCCCGTTTAATCCGCCAAAAACCTTCCCTAGAATATTCAAGTAGATCATGATACAAGACAATAGTATGGCTATGGGAAATACAATGAGAGATTTTATCTTTTTTTCAGGAACAACCAGTAGTAAAGTCAACACCATAATGAAATAAATCCCCATAAGGATTGGAACTAAATAATAATGCTCGTGTTCAGGCAGGTAAGCGTTCCTTAATTCATAACCTTCGGACACTAAAACGGCTGCGGGAAGGGACAAAATTATACTGGCTGCATATCCATTACCACGTGCATACCACATCACATAAGCACATATGGGAGATAAGACTGCGCAAATTCCCCAAAACACCGTCTCCTTCACTGAAAAGAAATGTAAGAAAAACACGGTGTACACATAATAAACAATGAGCAGTGAAGAGAAAAAGAAGAATATCTTAACTGCCGCTAATTTAGGAGAATAACTAAACACGGATACAAGTACTGCAGTAAAAATCCAAATACCTAAACGTCCACCAATATCATCAAATAGGGGATTAATCCCCTGAGTATCTACAAGTTTGGCTGCTAGACCCAGAATCCCTCCAAGTACAGCCGCACATACCAAAGAATATGCTCTTTGTGAATTGGTCGAATGTTTTTCAGTTCTAATCTTATTCAACTCATTAAGTAGTTCCATTCAAAACTCCTTTAAGGGCTAATTTTGTTGAAAGGGATACGCTTCACATTTAGTTGGATACATTTGAAGAAATTTCGCCACTCGAGTAGTAACGAACTGCCTTTCCTTTCTCTTTGGCATATTCAATCTCTCTTTTTGTGCTGCTTCCAATGTAACCATTCACATCAATCACAAATATTTCATCAGAAATATCGATCTTTCTAAAATGGAGATTTCCAAGCAGTTCAGCTTGTTTCTCAGTTATTTCTAACCCTTCACTTTGCTCAAAGAAGGCAAGGCTGATTACAATATTTCCTTGAAGTGTAAGGAAGGCATTAGCCTGTTCGAATTGTTCTTTGAACTTTGTAGAGCCGCATAAAGTTATTATTTTCATAATCATTCCCTTTCAAAAATTCTTCGTTAATGTATTCGTTCAATATAATCCTTATCCTTCAAAACAACAATTTTCTAGAAAAAAGCGATGAACAAATAACCTTGGTTTACAGCTCAGGTATAGAGTGCAGCCAAGGTTATTAGTGGTATTGATTTTTTACTTTTCCAAAATCATCTCGTAAAATCATGCTGGCCAATGGTCAGCAGTGTCGGTCTGCTCTTGCTCCACTCGGACGTGGCAATCTTCGGATTATAATAATACAGTGCACCATTCGTCGGATCAACGCCATTGAGAGCTTGACGTGCAGCTTTAAACGAAGTCGCGGTTGGCTTCAAATTAAACTGTCCATCGTCCACAGCGGTGAACTGACCTTTCTGGAAAATAACTTCGGAGATGGATGACGGGAACTCTCCCGACTGCACCCGGTTTAAGACAACTGCTCCTACAGCAACCTGGCCTTCAAAAGATTCCCCGCGTGCTTCCCCATGGATCAGCTTCGCCAGCTGCCGCAGCGTTTCTCCTTCGGCTTTGACCTTCTTGTTCAGCTTCTCCAAAGTAATCGGTCCTGCCACACCATCGGCGCTCAGTCCCTGCGCTTGCTGAAAATCGCGGACCGCGCTCTTGGTAATGGAACCGTAATAACCTGTGATTCCAGCGTCAAAATATCCCAGCTCACTCAGCTGCTCCTGCAGCTGCACCACATGTTCACTGCGAATGCCCTGTTCCAGCTTCTGTGCGCCTGCGGAAGGCGCAGCAGCGGTCAACCCTAAGGTCAATGCACATGCACCAAGAAGCATACTGACTCTGCCTGCTCTCTTGCCAGTCTTTCTTCTTCTGCGATGGGTGACTTTACGACTCACAGTGATAGGTTCCATAGAATCTATAGCAGTGTGCAAATGCTGTAGATCCAGCCTCGTTTCGATCCTGTAGTTCATAGGTGTAAGGTCAATTACGTCAAAACTCCCCTGTGTCTCATTTTTCATATTCATGCCATCGCAGCTGTATATCACTTCCATCCCGGCATGCTCAATCATTTGTACAAATGCATGCACGTTATGCTCTTCATTCGTTCCAATATTGTGATCTATCCTGTTCTTCGCTTCGATTTCATTCTTTTCATTCAATCCTAGATTCATATCAAACGTCTGATCCATCTCAAATCTATTCTTATTCGTCATCTCATTAACCCTCCATTTTTTCTGAATCCAGATGTACTGCTTCCCCCTGAATCCTCTCGGATGGACATCCCGAGTGTCATTATAGGATATCGAAAATAGTACGTCTATCGGACCGATGGAGCATGAAAAAATGAGTCCTGTACAGAACAAAAAGAGGTATGAGCCCATGGTCATATCAGGGTCACACCTCTTCATGTATCAACGTTCTGACACTTGTCCAGCCCCTATCTTCGTAGGCAAACGGACCCGCACAAAAGTTGCGTTTGAATATGTTGACAATTACTCTGTGAGTTCTTGTCCCTTCGTTTCCCGGCCCCAGAACAGCACGGCAGCCGCCCCGATCAGGATTGTTACGAAGAAAATAGTGAAAATTAGGCTGATTGGAACTGCTCGCTGAACCAGCATCCCAACCATCAGCGGTGCGAGCACACCTCCAACCCGACCTACCGATGTAGCCAGTCCAACGCCTGTGGAACGCACCGAAGTGGGATACAATTCCGGGCTGTACGCGTAGAGTCCGCCCCAAGCGCCCAGGTTGAAGAATGACAAACAGATTCCGGCGGCCAAAATCGTCGCTTCCGTCGTGGCTAGTCCAAAGGCAATCGCGCTAACTGCAGTCAGCGTCAGATATACGACAAGCACGAATTTACGGCCATAACGTTCAATGAAATACGCTGCGGTGAAGTACCCTGGCAGCTGTGCGATCGTCATGATCAGCACATATTGGAAACTTTTGACCAATGTAAAACCTTTCGCCATCACAACCGAAGGAAGCCATAAAAACATGCCATAATACGAGAAAATAACGGTAAACCACAAAATCCACAACATCAACGTGGTCCGGCGGTGCGGTGCAGACCAGACCGTCGCAACCTTCTCGCGAAACGTGATTTTATGCAATTTTGTATGATTCTTGTACCGCGGCGGATCTTGGATGGCACGGCGCAGATACAGCGCGTAGAACGCCGGAAGTGCACCAATCGCAAACGCAATTCTCCACCCATACTCCGGGATAACAAAATTGGCAATGAGCGCCGATACAATCCAGCCCCCTGCCCAGAAGCTTTCCAATAACACAACCGCACGTCCACGCTCCGCTGTAGGCATCGATTCCGATACCAGCGTAGATGCCACCGGCAGCTCGCCGCCAAGACCAATACCTGCAACGAGACGCAATGCACACAATACCGCAAACCCGGTAGCGAGTGCAGATAGACCGCTTGCAATCGTGAAAATTAACAGCGTCCACATCAGAATGGCTTTTCGCCCAAAACGGTCTGCGAGTGCACCCGCAAGCAGGGCACCCAGTGCCATACCGATGGAGTTGATACTCGTCAGCACTCCCACCTGTCCGGGACTGAGGCTCCATTCCTTCGCAAGTGCAGCCACGATAAAGGAAATCATGCCGACCTCCATCGCATCGAACAGCCAGCTCATGCCGGCACTGAACAGCAGCTTGCGCTGCTTGGGATTCCGCAACACTTCCAATTTGCTCATCAGATTAATAGCTCCCTTGATCTCTATGTAGTCATCCTGACACTAAACCATTATTATGCAGAATGAACGAGAAATCAATGCAAAATACGACGTGAAGCCAATTTACAAACAAATATAAAACGAACTCGATTATGTGAAGGATCTTTCAGCCTTCTTCTCGCCCTCAACCTTTAAGGGAACCTGCCGTAAGACCTGCAACAAAATAACGCTGAAGCAGCAGGAACAGCACAATCATTGGAATGGCCGTCACAAGAACGCCTGTCAGCATCATCGGATAATTTGTCACATACTCCCCGCGGAATTGCATCAGGGCGAGCGGCAGGGTAAGTTTGGACTTGCTGGTGAGCATAAGCATCGGAATGAGCAAATCATTCCACACCATCACAAGCAGAAACGTCGCTGTTGCCGCCAGTGAAGGTGCTGCCAGAGGAAGAGCAATCCGGGTAAAGAGTCTCCACTCATTTGCTCCATCCATGCTGCCTGCTTCTAAAATTTCCGAATTCAGCATCCGCATAAAACCTGTCAGCATAAATACCGAGACAGGCATCAGCATGGCCGCCGATACGATAATCAGACCCGTCAGGCTGTCGGACCACCCGAGTGTACGCGTAAGGGAATAGATCGGCAGCATGCTGACCTGTGACGGTACAATTAGACCTGCCACAAACAGCGCAAACACAATTTTGCCTACGCTGCCGCCCCAGCGGACAATAGCGTAAGCAATCATGCTGCTGAGCAGCAGCTCAATCGCAACGGTTCCCAGCGTCACAATCATACTGTTCCCGAAATACTGCCACATCGGCTGATTGCGAAACAAGCCCGTGACATTATCCCACGTAAACGGGTCCGGCCAGCTGAATGGACTCGTGAAGAAATTGCTGCTTGTTTTAAACGAAGATACAAATACAAAATACAGCGGTACAAGGATCAGCAGCGCGTACACCAACAGGATCAGTCGATTGAACCATTTGAAAACCATATAAACTCCCTCCTTCCTCTCAACTTCACATTTAAAGTTCATCTCCACATCTAAAGTTTCAACTACTTCGTATTCTTCGAACACGGCTCACGAAACGAACCCATTATCTATCCGTTAATAGCTTACCCGGTCGGCACGCAGCGCTTTGAACTGCAGCAGTGTCAACAAGGCGAGCAGCACCAGAAAGATCATCGAACCCGCAGAAGCCAGACCAAACGAATAGCTTCCAAAGGCTGTATGATAAATATAGGTGGTCAAAATTTCAGTCGCGTAGTTCGGACCTCCGTCCGTCATCGTGAAAATAAGGTCAAATGCCTTGAACGACTGAATGGTCGTGTAGGCCACCACAATCGTTGCCGAGGGAGCCAGCAGCGGCCAGGTCACGGTACGGAATACCTGCCATTTGCCGCCGCCATCCATGCGCGCCGCTTCATACAGCTCTGCCGGAATACCCTGCAGACCTGCGATGAATACAATCATCATCTGTCCTGCGTGAGCCCAGACCTGCACTGCAGCTATGGAGAAAATCGCAATCTTCGGATCACCGATCCAGTTACGAGCCATGCTGCTCATGCCCGCCTCGTTTAATCCGTAATTGATCAGTCCAATGGACGGGTCATACATGAATGCCCAGATCAGACCAACCGACACCGATGACAGAATCGCCGGCAGGAAATACAATGCACGAAGCACCACTTTTGTCTTGGTATTACGTACCAAAAGCAGAGCCAAAACAAGTGAAATAAACGTTTGTGCGATAACAACGGTTAGCATAAACTCCACGTTATTGCCGAAGGCTTTGCGAAATACGATGCTGCTGAGACTGTCCTTGTAATTATCCAGCCCTACAAATGCATACGACGGGGATACCCCGTCCCAATCCGTAAAGGAGTAGAACAGCCCCGTCAATGTAGGAAATACGAACAATCCAACGTACAGCAGCAATCCGGGTAACAGAAACAGGGATAGCTGAAGTCGGTTTTTCATCGTTTATTTCCCGATATGCTGATCAATGATCGCTTGTGCCTGCTGTGCTGCTTCTTCCGGGGAAGTGCCGCTCAGCACGGCCTGAATGGAGTTAGTTACAGCCTTTTGGTTGTCTCCGTTCAGGATGGTAAACCGCGGCTGGAACACGGTCTTTTTGTTCGCCCATTCTCCCGCAACCTGAAGCTCAGGTGTATCATACTTCACGTCATTCACTGTTACATTTTGTCCTGTCTGGTTGGCGTATGCGCCAGCTGCATCCGGTTTGCTCAGGAATTCAAGGAATTTCTTCGCTTCTTCCGGGTGTTTCGACTTGCTGTTTACCGCAAGCATAAACGTGGTGGTGTGCACCCCTTCATATTTCGCCTGATCGGCACTTACCGTAATTGGTGCGAGCAGCTTTTGCTCCAGATTCGGGTTTTGCTGTTTGTTCTGAGCCAGTTGATATGAACCACTTGCGAGCATGGCTGCTTTTTCCTGAATAAACAGTGCACCCGCTGCCGGGTCTTTCGTACCTAGCGCATCCTGCTGGAAGTATCCTTTATCGTTCAGCTCTTTAATTTGCGTCAACGTTTTCACCCAGAACTCATCTGTCAGTTTGGCTTCTCCTGCTTCAACTTTGGTAAAAATGTCGTCACTTGGTGCATTGTTCATCACCATCGTATTCATGAATTGGCCTGGACCAATATCCGCTCCGGCAAAAGCAATCGGAATGATGCCATTGTCTTTCAGCTTCTGGCACAGAGCCAGGAACCCTTCCCAATCTTTCGGTGGTGTCAGGCCGTATTTCTCAAACAACTTCACGTTATAGATCGGATCATTATATACAAGTTGGTACGGAACTGCATATTGTTTGCCATCATGCTGTCCGGCTTCGATTAGTTTCGGATTATAGTTGGATAGGAAGGATGATCCCGTCAAATCCGTAAATAATCCGGCTTTGCTGAACGCTTGGAACTGGGCACCCGGGAAAGAGGCAAACACATCACCCGTGGAGCCGTCGCTGATTTTGGACTGCACCGTGGATTGATACTGGTCCGAAGGGAGCGTCTGCATTTCCACATGGATGTTCGGGTTTTCTTTTTCAAAGGCGTCAATGGTCTTGTTGAATGCTTCGGAATCCTCGCCACGCCAGTGCATGAAACTGATGGTCACTTTACCTGAACCTGAGGAGCCGCCCTCTCCGGATGCCGCATTATTTCCGCCACCGCAAGCGGACAGCAGGATGGACATCAGCAGCATACTGACCAGCGGCAGCAGCATTTTTTTTGTTTTTTTCATGAAAGACGACCTCCTAAGGATGATTAATGTAAGTTAAAACGACTAAATTTACACTGAACACTACGTATTCATAACAATCTTCCAATCGCTGTTACCCCCGGATTTTTTCAATTTTAATATAAGGAGAAATCCGGGGATAAAGGCGAGCGCTCCGCTTTTCCAGATTTATTTTGAATACTTCGTTATCGTATAAAAACACATTTAACTTATTTAGTGGGCAGTAATAGAATGCTGCTTCTGTCTTGTTTTCCATTTCTCGCGGATGATCGGCATTACCGTCTTGCCGAAGATTTCGGCTTCTTCCAAGTGCGGATAACCGGATAGAATAAATGTCGTCACGCCCAGGTCCCCGTATTCCATCAAACGTTCCGCCACCTGTTCTGCTGTACCCACGATGAGAATGGCTCCCCCGGAGCGCACGACCGACAACCCTGTCCATAAGTTCGGCCCAACGACAAACTGCTGTTTCTCGGAAAGCTCTCGCAGCTCATTTTGTCTGCGCTGGTTGGTGGCATCGGTTTCGGCGAATGCAGCTTTGGCTTTCTCAATCGCTTCCGGCGGCACTTTGCTGATGATCTCCCACGCCGCTGCCCAAGCTTCTTCTTCGGTATCTCGGATGAGAACCTGTGCCCGCATACCGTAACGAAGCTGACGATCTTGTCCCGTTTCCTCTCTCACCTGTTCGCGAATGATCTCGATCTCTTCGATCTGTTCCTGAATCCAGTCATGCGGCTCGCCCCACATGAGGAACGTATCCGCATGTTCAACCGCCACCCGCTTTGCTATCGGAGAACTTCCTCCGAGATAGAATGGTGGATGGGGCTTCTGTACCGTCTCCGGCATGCCTACCGGACCTTTGAAGTTATAATATTGACCGTTGAATTCAGGATTTGGATCGCTGGATGCATCTGCACCTGATTGAGCGCCACTTCCGGCGAATTCCGTCAGGTTCAAGCCTGTCGACTGCGTCCACGAACGCTTCATGACTTCCATATACTCGCTTGCGCGAACATACCGTTCATCATGCGCATGTGCCAGCGGATCACCGAGTTCTTCCAGATCTCGAACCGAGCTGCCCGTAACTACGTTAATCATGGCACGACCACCCGAGAGCTGATCCAGTGCCGCACCCATGCGAGCCGCGAGTACGGGTGTCACCAGACCTGGGCGAATCGCTACAAGGGGACGCAGTGTCTTGGTGTGACTCATTACCGCCGAGCCGACCACCCATGCGTCCAGACAGGCTCCCCCTGTCGGAATCAGTACAAATTCGAACCCTGCCGTCTCCGCCGTCTGTGCCACCTGCACCAGATAATCCAGACTTGGCTCACGTTCCGGCTCGACACCTACATACTTTCCATCTCCAGCGGTGGGTAAAAACCATCCAAACTTCATCTCTTCCTGTTCGCTCACAAACGTCATTCCCTTCTATCGATAAATAAAGTCTCATGTTAAAAATAAGATCGGTGTTGTGCAGCATGGCCGTTCCGGGTACGAATCGTTCTTTCGATCGCTGTTATCTCCAGATTTTTTTGATTCCCTTTTCCAAAGGGAAAATCCGGAGATAACAGCGAACACTACGTTTCTTCAGAATCGATTTCGTCCCCTCCACTACGTTCGCACTCGTTAAACCCTATTTTTAAAGTGCGCCTAATTTCTAATCATTTTGTAAAGTATACATACAAAAGCCGATTGATTAACTCGGTTTAATAGGTATGGACATCATATCAGTTGATTTGTCTGTGATCAATGTCATTTCGCGGTAATTTATTTTTGTCATTTTGTGGTCATTATTTATATTCACATGCTGCCTGTCTTGAATTTATATAAAACCCACCTGTATAATAGGTTATAAATGAATCTTTTAGAAGATATCGACGATATTTATATTATAAAGAGGTGTTCCTGATGACCGAGCTTGAGCGCATGAAGGAGGACCACCACGAGTTTTTGGATATTCTATTCTTCACTCCGTCTGAATTCGAGAAGGCCGGCGGTGCATGGCCGTTACGCATTGGTCGTAACATTGCCAAGAGCAGCTACCATATTGGTCCTCGGACTACACCATATCATTATTTGTTATTTGTGCTGGAGGGTGAAGGCTCATTCATTCAGAACGGGCAGCAGTATCCACTGCGAGCCCGAGATGCCTTCTGTCTGTTTCCACATGTTACCCATGAGTATTGGACCGACCCCGAACAGCCCTTGCAGAAAATATTTATCGCCTTCGACGGACCCTATGCCGCCGAGCTGCTCTCCCGGATTGGCCTCAGTCCTGACAATCCATATCGTTCAGGTGTTCTAACACCCGAGACAGCCAGCAGTATGCGTTCATTTATGGAAGACGTTCGCAAAACGCAGGATAGTGCCACTGACTTGGGGCGACTGATCCGGTTTCTCAGCCTTTTCGACCGCATTGCGCGTTCTCCGGCGACCAAAGTCCTGCAGCCCGAGACAGCCACGCCTTGGCTTCAAAAAGGTAAAGAGTATATTGAACTGCATTTTGCAGGCGGAATTTCGGTGGAAGGTGTGTCTGCCCATGCAGGGGTGGATCGAACCCATTTTGCCAAACAGTTTCGTAAAGCTTACGGCTTGTCTCCTGTGCAGTATATTCAGCAGCTCAAAATGAACCAAGCCAAGCTCCTGCTGGTGCAGACCACGCTGAGTTTAACGGAGGTGGCTCATTCGGTGGGTTATCCGGACTTATTTTCCTTTTCCAAAGCCTTTAAAAAGCAGGTCGGCCTGCCTCCCAACCGTTATCGGACAACGACAATGGAACAGAAGAGAGATTAAACAAAGTCGGATAAGAAAATGGGCGCTAATGGGATACTTCCATGTTCTCAAGCGCTAAATAACTTGAATAAGGCACCTCCCTTCGCTCAACGAGTGATCGGGATGTGCCTTATTCATTTTTTTCCATTTACTCCTGAACCTATGCAACTTATGTACGGGGTACCGCGTTACTTCTAATGAATATATCAAAGGAGTGGTTGATCATGCGTATTTCCAAATTTTTATTTGTGAGCGTACTAACTCTTGCTATGGCTGGCTTCAGTTCATCCGTAAACGCTGCTTCTCTCCCCGCTTCCGGCTCAACTGTGAATATCAAATCCAATGTATTGGATGAAAAATCATTCACAGGTTTGATCATCAAAGGGCACACTTACGTTGATCTCGACGGATTTGTGAGATGCCTCCCGTTCCAGATTAACTCCAAAGCGTTATCCTTCCAATCCGAAACCAAAACGTTCAGAGTGCTTAACGAAGACTTTGCTGTTTCTACGCCTCTCCTGCAGTTTAAGGTTGGAAGTGATACGTTCCAGCACAATGACGAGCCATTTCAGATGAACAGCCCTGTTCTCTTAATTCAAAACCGTATTTATTTTCCGCTAAAAGATATCGTTTCGATCTACGACATTAACGTTTCTTATGACTCGCAGACGAAAAGGGTTCAGGTTAGTAAGGAATAGACGTACACTAAACCTGTTTCAGAAAGACAGCATACTGCCAATACGAGAATAACGGGAACAAGCGGAGACCCCTTTTATCTAATCGGAGACTCCATATGTATAGGATTATCGCTCGTATAACTGTACTGTTCAATGTGCCCGTCCTTGAAAAGCATATAATGATATTTATCGTTAGGCTGGTCAGCGAATGTTGCGGAAGCACCGTAAGGAGCCTCTGAGCTTTTGAAGGAATAGTTACCCGTTATATCTACGATTTCCTCAGGTGAATATCCCTGTTTTTGAATTAAGTAGGCCCTCACTTTCTTTTCAGCATCATTCATTTTGAGTGGATTGCCGAATAAACTCAAGTATCCCCATCCTGATAACATAACAATGAGCGCTAGAGCAGCGAACAAGCTGGTTTTAACTCTTTTCGTCATAAACAAACCTCCAATCCCCAATCTCCACTCTCAACGTTCACATTCTCTATACGATGTAAAAATCCCTTCTGAGCCGTAAAGCGCAGGCACGAATACCTGCAGCTTTTGCCCAGAAGGGATTACCACCCAATGTTGAAGCTTCTACTATTTTGTTGGCAGCTCCTCTTTCGATTTCTCGGTCTTGCGCGCAAGCGGAATGCCATTCTGTTTTGCATACCAAGCCTCATAATGATGCACAGCTACACCTGCAAAAGATGAATGAGAAGCACCTAGCTCAAATACTTTCTGCATCTCTTCGTCCATATTGCTGATCGGTTTGCGGAAAAAGGTCAGGTGATCTCCCTCGTGTGTATCCGCGAGTTCTGCTCCAATCCAGACCTTCTTGCCCAGATCATCTGCTTCAGCCAGCTCTTCCTTGGACAGATCGTACATCTGCTGCCCGCTGTCCCGATAAGCCATGATGGCTACCGCATCGAAACGGGAGATGACCCAGCGGCTGAACGTCTCCTTGCCTCCAGCCGACTGACGGGCATCCAGCCAGAAGGGAATCGCTGCACTCATGTATAGACCAGCGGCCTTTCCGGCTTCCGTCCAAACCTCCATATTGTTCTGCCACTCGGTAATGACGCTGCTCTCCTCATTCTCCCAGCGTTTTAACTGGTAAGGCTCGACATCAAGTTGGATGCCCTCAAAACGCTCATTTTTCGCAGACGAAGCATTGTATGCCCGAACCCGTTCAATAAAGGCAAGTCCCTCTGCACGCTTTTCGCGGTAAGCCCAATCGGCATGACCATTCAGCGCGTGTACTTCGATCTCCGCATTGGTGGCAGCCGCGATGAATTTGCGATATGCCGCATCGGGTACCTCATCCTGAATTTGCAGGAAAATGGTATCCACGCCCTGCTCTTTGGAAAACGCGATAATCTCAGGTGTCTGCTTCGTAATGATCGACGTATCCCACAGCCAGGTCGCCTTATGTTCTTCGTGCGAGAACCATTTGAACACCCAGGACAGCAGCAGCAGGCAGAACACCACAGCCACGATAGCCCATTTAGCCTTACCTGCCAAAATGTCCTGTTTCCTCATAAGCTTCCTCAGACGAGAACCGCTTCACTTGGCTCCAACACTGGGTGCTGTACCGAGTGACCGATTTTGTAAATGTGTGAATGATTGTACGTACGGAATGCGTTGCGTGTATCCAGAATAGGCACTCCCAGTTCCGCAATATCATAATAAGCCAGGTCGCTGTGGTTGGTAATCAGCACGATGCAATCATACGTTTTGAACTGCTCCAGATTAAAGGGTTGGCTGTGCACGGTTTCGCCATGTTTATCCTTGAATGACTCGGCATGCGGGTCATAATAGTCAACATTTGCGCCGCTTTCCTTGAACAGCTCGTACACTTCAAGTCCTGGTGATTCACGCAGATCGGCAATGTTCGGTTTGTACGACATGCCGAGCAGCAGGATGTTCGATTTGCGCACAGACTTCGCGTATTCGTTCAGGATCGTTGATGTTTTATTCAGTACATAGTACGGCATATTGTCATTCGTAGATTGCGCCAGTTCAATGAATTTGCTGTAAAAACGGAATCCCTTCGCCTTCCACGACAGATACATCGGGTCGAGCGGGATGCAGTGTCCGCCGATACCCGGCCCTGGATAGAACGGCATAAAGCCAAACGGTTTCGTCGCAGCCGCGTCAATAACCTCCCAAATATCGATGCCCATGCGGTCACACATCATGGCCATTTCATTCACGAAGGCAATGTTCACACTGCGGAAGGTGTTTTCCAGCAGTTTGGACATTTCGGCTACTTTTGGTGAAGATACCGGAACTACGGTCTCTACATATTTGCTGTACAGCGCTGTTCCGAGCTTCAGGCAGGCTTCCGTGGTTCCGCCAATAACTTTCGGTGTATTAAACGTGGTAAAACGTCCGTTAGACGGGTCTACGCGCTCAGGCGAGAAGCAAAGGAAATAGTCTCTGCCCGCTTCGTGTCCGACTTTATCCAGTTCCTGCTGAATCAGCTCTTCCGTTGTTCCCGGATACGTTGTGCTTTCCAGCGTAATCAGCATGCCTGGTTTCATATGCAGCTTGATCTGATCGACAACCGTCTCGATATAAGAGGTATCCGGGTCCTGGTTTTCGCTGAGCGGTGTTGGTACGCAGATACTCAGTGCGTCAATGACACGCAGCATGCTGTAATCGGTTGTGGGCTGGAAACGGCCACTCTGCATCACTTTTTTCAATTCTTCGGACGAAATATCGTGAATATAGGAATCTCCATTGTAGATGCTGTCGACTTTGGAAGCATCCAGGTCGATGCCGATGACGGTGAACCCTTGGTTGACCATCTCCACCGCAAGGGGAAGGCCGACGTAACCGAGGCCGACAACGCCCAGTACCGCTTCTTTATTTTCGATCGCGTTCAGTAAGGTGTGAAATTGTTGATTCTCCATGATATTCCCTCCGGGCAGTTTATTTTGATGTTAAAGTGTAAAAGAATAGTTCAGATCATATAGATGTAGTTCTAGATGTAGTTGTAATCGTTCTGACTCTAATCATCTTCTAGTGCAGGCAGCGTCTGATTCGGGCATCCAGTTCCACAGGGGAGAACGGCTTGGTCATATAATCGTCCACTCCGCTGCGGAAGCATTGGCTGATCGTCTGCTCAACCCGTTGTTCCGTCAAAACAACAATTTTCGGCGGCTGCTCCATCTCCAGCTTCTGGATGTGATGAATGAACGGCAGTCCATCGATGCCGTACAGATTCAGCTCGGTCAGCACCAGATCAGGTGTCACTTTTTCGATCAGGTCGAGTGCAGCGAGTCCATCCACGGCTTCGTAGGTTTCGTATCCCTGCATCTTCAGACGCAGCTGCAAAAATTCGCGAACCGTCGGATCATTATCCACGATCAGAATCCGTTCCGGTTCATCCGCGGTATGCTCCAGCGTATAGATGTGAATCTCCGAGGAGTCCACGAGCTTCGAAGATTCAGCCATATGCTGAATCGTTGCCTTTGAAGGGCGCTCCCCTGGCGGGAAACTGGCCAGTGTAATTTGCGGATCAGCACCAGGAACGCTTTCCTGCAGCGCATGCTTGATACGAAGTCCTTCATAATGAACCTCATCCAGCGAAAGCCCCGGAAGCAGCACAGCTACGGTCTGCATCGGTCCGTCCTGCCACACTTGGAAAGACAAATATCCCGCCTGTTCCAGATGTGTTCTGATCTGCTGCTCCGGCTGAACCTGACCTGCACAGTGAATGAACATTAAGCCGCAAGCTTCGGCACCCGTTTCCTTCAATCCCTGTTCTACATTGCGATACACATTAACGGCAGCCTCACGCTGCAGTGTCGCCGTATTTGGCATGTTCTTTTCCACCCTTCTATAATGTTGTTACAATTAAGCCGCTTTGCTCGCGTCTTTGGATTCTTCAGACCAGCTTTGGCGTGTCATCGTGCCCCAGGAATTGTTGTTTTGCAAAAACTGAATGTGTCCCTGCAATCTCCACAGCACGCCGAGCTGATGATACCCCACAAATTTCAGCGCGGAGTAGACAAGCATTTTGACCAGATCGGAGAGCTTGTTGTAGCGTTTGAACGCAATCTCCTCCAGAATCAACGCCCCTACACTCAGCAAATATCCACTCACGAAGTTCAGCAATCCAAACAGGACGAGAACCGGCCACTGAGTCATATCCAGAAGCACGTATCCAGCCAGAGCCAGCAGTCCGGTAATTCGGAAGTACGGATTCAGCGCTTCAAAAATAACGTTATACGGCATGGTAATCATGCCCATGACCTTATATTTCGGGTTGAACAGCATGCCGCGATTCTCCAGCATGTTTTTCAGATTTCCGCGGCCCCAGCGCTTGCGCTGACTGGACAAAATGCGGTAAGAATCCGGCGCCTGCGTCCAGCACACGGCTTCAGGACAGAAGGCGACGCGGTATTTCAGTTTATTTTCCAGCATATAACGATGAAGTTTGATGATGATGTTCATGTCTTCGCCTGGATAACCATCGCGATAGCCGCCTACAGCGATGACAGCATCCTTACGGAACATGCCGAATGCACCCGAAACGATGATCAGACCGTTCATGTGGCTCCATCCGATCCGTCCGCCAAGGAAAGCTTTCAAATATTCGATGGACTGGAACATCGGCCAAATTTTGCGCGGCAGGGATACATCCTGAACCGCACCGTTTTCAATTTTGCAGCCGTTGGCAATGCGGACATCCCCTCCGATCGCAACGGTCTCTTCCGGATTCTCCATATACATGCGTGCCATGCGGATCAGGGCGTCCTTTTCCAGCAGTGAATCGGCATCAATGGAACAGATCAGCGGATAATGGGACAAGTTGATGCCTGCATTCAGGGAATCCGCCTTGCCGCCATTTTCCTTATCGATGACATACAGATCCGGGAACTCCGGGTTATGGTAGATGCCGCGAATGTTCTGACATGGAATTTTTCCGCGAATCTGCGTATTCGGCACCGGCTTCAGACGGTATTCTTCCAGCAGTACCTTCAACGTGGAATCGCTTGATCCATCATTGACTACAATAACCTCATACGTCGGATAGTTCAGTGTCATCAGGCAGTTTACATTTTCAATAATGGTCAGTTCCTCGTTGTATGCCGGCACCAGCAGCGAGACCGAAGGTACAAGTTCGGAGCCGGATAACGTGTTGTACTTGGAGTAATGTGACCGCCGGAAGATTGTCCAGATGTTGCGGAATGATAAAGCGAGTATAGAAAAATAAAGCGTATTAACGAACACCACATAATAGATGGCGACCATACCGTAGATGAGTAATAGATCTCTAAGCAGTGTAATCCCCTCCTACCGCTGCAACACCTGTGCGTTTCTTAGGCGTACGCTGGTCACCTCGCACAGGGCCAAAATAACGTTCGTACAGCAGTCTTTTTTTGTTATGCGCAATCATCTGCTCCACCACTTTATGGTCGGATCCCGATTGCTGCATTGTGCTCTCAATCTGCTGCATGGCAATCTCGCGTTCCGCACCCGTTCCCTGCACCGCCGCCTGACACAAAGCTTCGAATCCGGGTTCGCCCAGCTTGCTCAAGCTTTCCGCACTGCTGCAGCGAACTCTCCAGTCTTCATCGCGAAGTGCCTTGCGAAGCAGCGGAATGCTGCCTGATGCATGTTTCGAACCAAGCGCCTGTACTACTTCGGCGCGGACTTCCGGGTCTGAATCCTGAATCAGCTTCAGAATCGTCTCATCCTTGAGCGCCGGACTTGCACTGAGATACAGCTTCACGGCTTCAGCACGTACATCTTGATGCTCGGCCCCAACCAGTCTGTCGAGTGCAGGCATCACTTCAGGTACCGCTTGTCCCCACATCGCCACAAGTCCGACTTTGACAAAATCAGGATTGCGATCTTCCAGCAGCTCAAGCAGTATGCGGCTTGTATCCAGGTTAGCTTCCAGCAGAATATCCGCAGCCAGATGATGGATCGATTTTCCTTTGGTCAAAAGCAGGGCAAGCATGTCCTTCAGCTCGCCATGCCGGGTCGTACATCTCGCAATCGAACGACCAATCATAATGGCCATCGGGCCGGGTTTTTCATCTTTTAGCAGTTCCATCAATCCCGGCACGGCTTCGGGACAGCGCATACCTCCCAGACGATAGGCTGCATCAATCTGACGTCCATAGCGCAGACGCCCCAGCTCCTTCAGATCATGTTCGACGAACCCTGCTTCGCGGCACAATTCGATCAATTTATCGCGATATTCTCCTTTGAACTGGTCAATCCATTCAATTAATTTGTCCTGAATAACCCGGCGTTCTAGCGGGGCCAGCTTACCTGGCGGCAGTTTGAGCGGACTGTTCTCTGTTAAAGCGGTCTGCAAATACGTGAAATAGTCCCGCTGCTTTAGTTCATACAAGGCGATTTTGCGTCGTTTGCCGTTGTGGGACATTTTCATGGCAAACAGAACGATGACACCTACAATCACAAGTGCGATGCAGGCAATCAAAAACCAATAGGCCAAAGCCAAACTCTGGAACATGTGAAAAAGTCCTCCTTTATGCTCGTTTATGAAATTCTATATTGACTTATTCCATCCGAAAACTAGGCATTTTTTCGTAGTTCTGCCGCATTTTCTCATAGCTTAACTTTAGTCTTTCGCTGTATTGGACCTGCTCCCATGGTTTCCAGCTGTAGACGGGTAAAGTTTTCAAATCCAGCGCTGCCTGTTCGCCTCCTGGCCAGGATACCTGCTGCGTGGAACGATTCGTCAGCCACGGAACCAGCGTGATACCTTCAACGGTAGTCGTAGAAAACTCCCGGCCGTTTTTCAGCGGTCCGTATTCAATCGCCTGCAAGGAGCTGGGATCACCGAAACCAAGCAGCATCCATGGAATTCGCATCTCCACCTGATTGCCGTTATACTGCCAGGCTGTTAACGAATCGGTATCTGCCTGTCCTGGGGCTGTCGTGCCCCGCTTTAACGTCCCTACATTTTCAGCCATGAATGGATGAGCCGAACGTGTGTCTGGTGGTGTCATCTTCAGACTGACGGCCAGTTCCCATGGATGGAACGGATCGCTGGACTTGAGCTGCTTGGCTGGAATCATGTTATATCCGTCCCTGCCATACAGCCGCTGGTTGAAATCATAGTCTTTGGCGATCTGCACCTGGGACTCATCATCTTTGCCTAATGTGATGACCGTTTCCAGCCCATCACTCAGCGTTTTTCCCGGCAGCATATTGCTTGGCTGACTGCCTCCGTCAAGGGTGTTTGTTCCGATACGGAGCATGGTCTGCTCAGGGTCATAAGGCTGATCCAGCGTCAAACCTATATACAGATAGGCTTCATCGTGAGTCATCTTCATCTCCCGGATCCCCTGCACCTTTCCCTGCCAGACGGTGACTTCTTCATCTTTCAGCGTATCCCAGTCATCCAGCCTGCCATCAATGGTCAGCCGTTCCTGTTTACCAGGGTCCATCGCCAGCAGGCCAAACATTTTCTCATTCGTCAGCACATTCAGCCAGTAAGCCCGGCGGTCAGCCGGAATTTCCAGCGGCATCGTATTCCAGGTTTTTTTAAACCACTCATCCTGCCACATAAACAGAATCGCTCCTGCGTACCCTTCATCATAAATATCCTGCGTAAGCGAAGCATCGATGTCTCCCTGCTGCACCTCGTTATGTCCGCCCTGATTTCGGCCGCCCATGCCCAGATGAGAAATACCCAGAGAGGAAGGTACGCCATACTCTGTAACCATTACAGGCATATCGGAAAACTCGGCTTTGAGCTTGCGCAGATAACTTTTGTACGTGTTGTACTCGCCTTTTTCATCCTTGATCGTTTGAAGTGTCTTGTCGGTGTGGAACAAGTCTGGATAATACGGATACACATGATAGGCAGCGAAATACCCGCCTTCCCACGCCTCCGGCTTAATATGTCGTGCATCCACACTGACCAGATCCTCTTCATAGAGCGGCTCGCCCGGATGATCGAGTACATCGGTTGTGACCCAGTTGGTGAAAGTCATTGGATGTTCCCATCCGTATTTTTTTTCCTGAACCGCTGTATAGTCCAGCAGCTCGGCAAGCCAGTTCTCAAACGGGGAAGCCTCTGCACTTGCAGAGAAATGAACCCCCTTGTACTGCGGGACATCTGCATGCACCTTATTGGTATTATCCACCATGGACGGGTCCCACTCGGTGCCTACATGCCAGGCCATCAGATATTTCCCTGCATTTGTCCTGTATTTACCGCTGGATTCACCATTTCGGGCAGGAATGTCGGCATCCCCGTATACAGCAGATACCGCTTTTGCAATTTCCTGCTTGAACCGCTGCTCAATATGATCCGCATAGGCATCCTGCTTCTCAATCAATTCTTCCTCAGGGGACCATATGCCTTGTATAAAATATAACGGCTGCTCCCGGCCGCGATTATAATCGACCAGTGCAGAGTAAAAAATCGGCTGATGGACCGTATACACCCGAATCACATTCGCGCCCAAATCCTGAATCTGCTCGAACCAGCGCAGGTAATCCTCCTCGGTGAGTGGAAATTCTCCTGGGTAATGCCCTGGTGAGGTTGCCCCCAGGTTCACCCCTTTGACGAACATTTCCTTCCAGGTTCCATCCGGCCCGTACTGCATAAACTGGTCTCCATCGGTCTTGAATTTCATCTCCGTGCCGTTCTCCGCTGTATACGTAACAAGCTTGGGCTGCATGTAATGCCATCCGGCAAGTAAACCGCCAGTCAGTACTACGGCGCCCGTCAAAGCTGTCAGTAACCAGCGTCTTCGTCGTTGTCTGCTCATGACTTCTGATTGCTCACCTCTCTGGTATGCATCCTGCTTCCCCATGGTTCAGGTTCATGCGTTAGAAATGAACCCGTACAGGAAACATACGATCATTCCGCTTCGGATGTCCGCTTGGTAGAGATGTCAGCGGTGTAGTTCTCACTATAGCGCTAAGCCTCTGCATTGTAACTAGGCTGATGGAAGCAAACATGATATGGAACGTTCTGCCCATACTCAGTCCGTTTCCCCATCCGCCAGCACACCAAGGCAGCTGTTCCATTTGCGGTCTTTTTACATTCACGATCTGCCGGAAAAGCACAGATGAACGCACTGCAGCTGCTGCACATCTTCATGTAATATTGTTATGTGCAGCGCGGATGCAGGCACTCTTCCCCCGAAAAACATATACCCCATTAAACGCGAGTGTTTTTCTAAAGTTGCGCCTTTTTTACAGTATTAACCATAAAGATTACAAAATTGATACTATAGTCCGATAACGCATCAGTGAAAATCCGCGTCGTATCAAGGTTTTCAGAAAAGTACTGAAAATAAAAAAAGGACATCAGTCCCCCCTTATAGGACTCCGCCCATTAATCACCCTCTTACAAAAAACAAAATGAACTGCCAGTCATCACCCTGAAGTCACAGCTGCCTCTCATTATATGTAAAAAAGCACTTCTTATTTCCTATTATGCACCTTCCACCTGATGTTCAACGTAATTGTGTCCAATTTGCAAAATAATTCCGGTTGCCGCATTTTGAATTGTCCTTTATGCTTATAAAACAGGAACACTTGTTCCATACTGTAAATAAACTGTAAATAACCAGCTCCCTGCAGGGGTTAGACGACAGGAGCAGCATCAAGAATCGCAGATAAGGAGAGGAAACATCATGCCCCGCCAAGACAGACGTGTCATCATGCTGGCAGACTGCCAGTCATTCTATGCCAGTGTGGAGAAGTCTGCACATCCCGAGTACAGGGATCGGCCCCTCGTTGTAGCCGGTGATCCGGCCAGGCGCTCGGGTATCATTCTGGCCGCCTGTCCCCTCGCCAAGTCCTATGGCATTACAACCGCAGAACGGCTGGGCGAAGCCCTGGCCAAATGCCCTGATGTCGTGGTTATTCGTCCGCGCATGGCTGAGTATATCCGGGTATCCCTTCATATTACGCGCATTCTGCAGTCTTACACCGACCTCGTGGAGCCCTATAGTATCGATGAACAATTTCTCGATGTCACCGGAAGCCTGGACTTGTTCGGCAGTCCCGAAACCATTGCACGCAGTATTCAGTCCCGGGTTATGGAGGAGACAGGTGTCTACATTCGGATCGGGATCAGTGATACCAAGGTAGTCAGCAAAATGGCCTGTGATCTATATGCAAAAAAAGTTCCAGGCGGCATCTACACGCTGCCGCGTAAGGATATGCCATCCACGATCTGGGAGAAGCCTGTACGTGACATGTTTATGGTTGGTTCACGCATGGGACAGCATCTCTACAAGATGGGCATTCATACGATCGGTGATCTGGCACATACGCCGCTGTCCCGGCTGAAAGAGCGCTGGGGTGTCAACGGCGAAGTATTATGGCGTATCGCCCGTGGTATGGATGATTCTCCGGTAAAACCCGGGACATACACCCACCAGCAGCAGGGAATCGGGCATCAGATGACGCTGCCGCGAGATTATGAGACCTGGGATGAGATCAAGGTTGTGCTTTCAGGTAACAATATATTCTCTCGTGAGCATAAGTATAAAATACTCTTAACCGCCTATTTAACAGTGTTTTTATTAATTTTAGATTTGAGCATAAATAAAAACGAGCATAAATGGATTTTATCCTTTTTATAGTTAAGACTCGCTTGATATTGAAGTTTATACAAAGTTACATTTTAAAAAATTGCCCACTATCAAGATATACGTATTAAGCACTAGAAAAATAATGATTTTGCAAATGTAAAAAAATCAGAACTGCCCAAAGATTCCATTTGTCTAGCGCGTATCCCAGACTGGAAAAAGTCAACTTGCTTGGAGTGGAATATTCTTTTGTGTTAGTAGGAAACACACAACTGGGTATATAATCCCCAATCCTTTTTTGATATGTTGTATTGTTCAGATAACAAGTTGAATAAATAAAGTCCAGGCGTCTACTGTTTTTCAGATTCTGTTTATCCCTAATCTCTAAACAACAAAAAAAGATGAGCACATTGGCTCACCCTAATCAATTATGACCGTATGTAACTTAACCCATAATTTTGCCATTTGGCAAAATTATGCTTCCAGTTTCAATTATAACGAACATGCATTCTTTTTGTTTACTAAAACCATTCAAAAAAACAGTAATTTTATGACTTTCGTTACTGGAAAAACAATTTAGTCAACGTTGAGAAGAATTTCGAATTCATTCAAGTTTTCAAGCTGAAACGATATAATTATTTTATAATTAATTGAGGCCAACCGTAGTAGCGATTGGCCTCAATTATCATTCGTGCCCCTTTTATCAAAGGGACCTTTCATCATTTGAAAACTCTAACCCACTTCAACTACCCTCCAATTTCAGTCTCCTGTGCTTTTCCGCTTACAGGTATTTTGTATAAAGCAGCTTTAATTCCTAATCTCCTGATTAAATTAAAATGATGTAGAATATTCACTTTGCTAAAAAAAGGAAGAATATTTCTAAGATCATTAGGGTTCTCAGATGAGATAGCGTATACTAAGGTACATTCATTATACGGAAAGTTTTCTTTATTAAAAATTTGTATCGGAAAATTATCTTTGGCTTGTCGGATCACAAAACTACGGTACTCTGTAGAGACTTGATGAATATGTAAATAATTTAAGAGAACAACTCTTTTAGTCTTTTAGCATACGTAAGAGTTATTAGTTTTTTTATATCTTTAGTCATTTTGTTCTTAAATGCTCATAGAGATCGTCATCACTATTTTCACGTTCAGGGCAATAACACTGATAAACTCTCCCCCGACGGGTAAAACCCTCTATTCCAGCATCCCCACCATGAACTGCTGGTATTTCTGTAAAATGTTCATCTTGGAATTTCATTCTATAACACGAGTTAATCAATGCCTCCCAAGACTTACCGTCTAACGGAGTATCTATATAGTTGAGAATCATGGATTTCCCCTCCTAACAATTTTATTGAAATTGCGCTTCGCTGATCAGCGGATAGATTTAGAACGTTAATATCTACAATGAAAGTGTCATTTGAACTTAGGTATCGAACTTCTGCTAATTGGAAATTCAGAAAAACTTTAATTACAATCACCTGTTTATCGACAAAAAAAGTTGGTCATTTTTTCGAGGAAGTGTAGCTGGCATCATATCATCTCCTCATTTTAATTACTAATTTAACAAACGGCCATTGCAAACAGGAAAACAAGTTGTAGCACAATAGCTTCATTAAAAAACAATGGTCGTTTCCTAAATATTGGAGAAGACGATCTTTGTTATCTTCATCAGGGGCCTTCTTCGGTTATATGAACATTCCCCAATAAAGTACCATCTGCATCTCCAGAAATCTCAGGCCATACACTTCCGTCTGCTTTAACCGCATAACTCGCCGATTCTCCGCTAGCTACCCCGACGACGTCCTTCATATTCGGTACCTGGACAGGAGTAGGACTTGTTCGTTTTTGTTCCATCTCCAAGCTGACCGTACGAGTTCGATCCCAATGTCCATAAGGTCCTATCGGTTTTAACGATTTGAGTCGTTTTAGCTCCCCAGACATCGCCTTCACATCATTCATTAGTTTCGTTGGTAGCGTTACAGTAGGAGTACCCCAAGTACCAAAGTTCGCCTCCCTGTGTTAGTGCCATACCGTGGTAATAACCAGCTGCAATCCTTTTCACATTGCTCAGCACATCTATTGGCGCTGCATTTTCATAGATAAACGTATTGCCCTTACCTATCCTGATATGATGAGCCCGATCCCCAAGACCACACCGTACCATCGCTCTTAAGAGAGCCAATGCATAATCATACTCACTCCGGTTAAATTAACCACTTGTACTGGATGTAGACGTTGATTATACGTACTTCCATCTCCGAGTGACCCCCTCCAATTGTACCGTCCGAATCTACAAAGTTCACGTTCGTCATAACCTTGTACCTGAATCCTCTATACATAATTCGATTCTTACTCTACACAGTCTCATTCCACTATAAAAATATCCATTTCTTTTGCGAATTTTTAATTTCATCTTTGATTGTCGTTTTCATTTTCCCGAATTATTTTCAGTCATGTGCGCAAATGATTTTCTTAGGTCATGACTGGTTAATAAAACATAATGAGACTTGAATGTGCCGTTGCATTTTCACTATTAAAACCTTCTATTACAAATATTTCATTACATGTGCTGTATTAAACAATACTACTCTTTCGCTTTTACTTAACATCCCCAATTCTTTTAATTTCAGAACTCCTGCTAAAGTAGCACTTCCTTCAGGTGAGGCCGAAATACCCTCACGAGCCAAAATCATTCCACTATGATCTATTTCCTCTCGTGAGACTGCAAGGGCCGTTCCTCCGCTATTCTTTAAAATTGATATAATCAGTTTCTTCGCTGCGGGATAGTGGACTCTCATACCAGTTGGGCTAGCAATGCTGTTAATGCTTGTAACACACGAGTAGAATCCTTCCACAATAGGAGTGCAACCCACTTCTTGAACGGAAACAAACCTTGGCAAACTCCCACTGATCCAGCCCAGTTCTAATAATTCATTTAATCCTTTCCATAATCCTATTAGACCGGATCCCCCACCTGTAGGGTAAATTATAGTGTCTGGCATTTCCCAATTAAGTTGTTCTGCTAGTTCATAAGCCATGGTTTTTTTTCCTTCTAAACGTCCTAATTCTTTAGTAGTGCCTACATTAATCCATTTCATTTCATCCATCTTTTGCTCAACTATTTTTCCTGCATCATGTATAAAACCACTTATAAGTGAAACTTTTGCTCCATACATTTTCGCTTCGGAGATTATATTTTTAGGACAATCCTGAGGCATTATTACATAAGCTTCAATATTAGCTCTTGCTGCATAAGCAGCAAGAGCTACACCTGCATTCCCGTTACTAGGAACCACGGCTCTATTAATTTTTCTTTCTTTTAATAAAGAGACTGCCACAGAAAAGCCTCTCGCTTTAAAACTACCCGTTGGATTTTGATCTTCTCTTTTTATCCATAGTTGATTCACTCCTACGTTTTTCTCTAATTTAAACAGTCTAATTAATGGTGTCAAACCTTCTCCTAATGAAACTACAGAATTTTCATCTGATAAGGGTAATAAATTTGAGTATTTCCAAATCGTACTATGACTATATTTTAGAACATCTTCAATATTGTACTTTTTGTATCTCTCTAAATCGTAGTTAACTAACAATGTTCCTCCACAATGACATATTCCTGAACCATACTTATCATCTGAAATACCCCCACATTCTGAGCATTTAATTAACAACGCTGTCTTTAACATGTTGATGCCTCCCACAATAAGAAATGTTAATAAAAGATAATTGGATAAAAATGCTCTATTAATAAAAATAACTTTACTTTGACTATACAAGGGGCATAATGCCCCTTAATGTAATAAAAAATTCTTTCATTTTGTTAGTATTTTATTAATTATATTCATATTAAAATGAATGTTTTGATCTAGCATACTATCATGATCACCCTCTCCTTGATAAACCTCAAACGACACAGTAAAGTCCTTCCATCCGAGGTCTTTATCTTTATTCTGTATTGATTTTATAAGGTGAACCTCGGTATTTAAGAGAGAATCTTCATTAATTAGCCCATTGATAAATTTGAGGTATTTAGAGATCTTTGAAACCCAATTATCTCTAATCTCTTGTTTACTAAAAACATTCAACTTCTCCTCAAATTTCTCAAAAATTAATCTAGTTTCATCTTTGTTCATATTTATTGTTTGATCTCTTCTAAGGGAGTCAACAATAATTAAAATAATATCGGTTTCACCCTTCTGCTCTAATTTTTTCGCTACCTCAAACGCAACATTCCCCCCTGCAGAATACCCCAGAAGTCTTATTGGCCCTTTTCTGACTTCTAAAATTTTATTTGAATAATAATCAATAAGGTCAATACGTTCAATAAAATCAAATGCATATACTGAATAATTATCAATTTTCAAATTGTTATAATAGTATCCCAATGCTCCTATAGGAGGAAAACAAAATAATTGTTTATCGCCATTGCAATTAAGTAATGAAATAGACTCTTTTGAAGAATGTGATAAACGTTTTCCAAGTTCGATTGCTTCTGAAATTGCTCGAACTGTCGGATACTGATAAATAAAATCAATCTTAATCTCAGTTTTGAATATTTCGAGGATCTTATTAACCATCGAAATACTGGTTATTGAATTTCCGCCTAGGTCAAAAAAACTATCCTCAACCCCTATTTTTTCAATCATCAAAACGTCTTCCCATATTTTCGTCAGCATTTTTTCAATTTCGTTCCTTGGCGCTTCATAAGTCCGACCGGTTGTTTGTATCTTTCCATTCGGTTCTGGCAGCGCTCTACGATCTATTTTCCCATTCGATGTTAGCGGAAGGTAATCTAGCTCCACAAAATGCGCCGGGATCATATACTCCGGTAGTTGTCTACTTAAATACTGACGTATTTCTTCCATTAGTAGTGTTCCCTTGGTTACCACATAACCACATAAAGACTTCAATCCTAGTTGGTTTTCTCTCGCCACCACGACTGCCTCAATGACCTGTTCATGGTTAACCAACCGCGCTTCAATTTCTCCCAGCTCAATCCGATACCCCCGAATCTTCACCTGATCATCTATTCGTCCCAGGTACTCCACGTTTCCATCGGGTAACCAGCGGGCTAGATCGCCTGTCCGGTACATTCGCTCGCCAGGTTCAAATGGATTGGGAACAAAACACTTAGCGGTGAGTTCCGGCTGATTCAGGTACCCTCGAGCTAATCCATCTCCAGATGTGTACAGTTCTCCTACCACTCCTATAGGAGCTGGCTGCATCCCCTTGTCCAATACATAGACTTTTGTATTTGATACAGGTTTTCCGATAGGAACTGATTCTTTCTGTAGTGTTGTGATTGGGTAAAAACAAGTAAACGTTGTATTCTCCGTTGGGCCGTATCCATTAATTAGATTAATACTTGTTGTGTTGTCTAACAATTTCATCACATGTTTGGGTGATACTGCTTCCCCACCGACAAGTAACGTCTGTACTCCACTGAACATCTCAATATCATAATCCACGGCTAGATTAAATAATGCTGAGGTAAGCCACATGATAGAGACATTATTCGCTACGATATTCTCTCGTAAGTTATCCAATGAAATCGTGGTTGTTACGAGGATTAGTTTTGCACCGTTAAGTAAAGCACCCCAGATTTCAAATGTAGCCGCATCAAAGGATATAGAAGAAGCCTGCAATAATGTATCTGCTTCATCTATACTGATATAATTTGTATCCTTGACTAATCGGACGACACCTTGATTTACGACCAAAACTCCCTTGGGCTTCCCGGTTGTCCCGGAGGTGTATATCACATACGCCAGGTTTTGAGGTGAACTCACTCCCGCTAAATTGTCTCCTGGACCGCTGTATATCTCTTGATCCTCCAGATAAAGCATGGCTCCTTGGAACGCTACCCGGTCGGCCACGTGTCTTTGGGTCAAGATAAGAGCAGTTCCACTATCTTCAAGCATATACGTGATCCGTTCCTGCGGGTACGTCGGATCCAGCGGTAAGTAGGCTCCGCCGGCCTTCAGGACTCCCATAATTCCAACGATCATTTCAAGCGATCGTTCCACCATTAGTCCCACGATACTTTCTGGGCCTACTCCCCGTGCGCGTAAATTCCGCGCCAATTGATTCGCACGTTCATTCAGCTCCCGGTAAGTTAGCTCTTCGCCTTCATACACCACCGCTATATTCTCAGGTGTCCGCTCAACTTGTTCTTCAAACAACTGATGGATCGTTTTTTCTTTCGGATAGGCTGCTTCCGTCGCATTGAAACCGGCGATCTGTGCTTTCTCCGATTCCGTTACTACCTCTACCTCGCTCAGCTGAAGATGCGGGGCCTCAATGAGGCTTCTCAGTAACTGTTGCCAGTGTCCCGACATCCGCTCGATCGTCTCACGATCATATAGTTGGGTTGCGTACTCAATTTCACACTGAAGACTTCCTTTTGTCTCCCAGGCGGTGACCGTGATATCCATCTTCGATACGTGTCCTTGCCCCGGGTTGACCTGAATCTCCAGATCCTCCAGTTCAATGGTCCGCTGCTCCATATTCTGCAACACAAACATGGTATCAAACAGTGGGTTTCGACTCATATCCCGGCGTGGTGCCACTTCTTCCACCAATCGATCAAACGGGTAGTCCTGATTGCCATACGCGCCTAGCGTCGTTTCTTTCACCTCAGCCAAAAATTCCGTGAAACTCTTTTCTCCCCGAGGCTGATTCCGCATCGCCAGGGTATTCACAAACATCCCCACTACCGGTTCCAGATCCGCATGCGACCTTCCCGCAATCGGCGTCCCTACTACGATATCCTCTTGGCCCGTATATCGATGCAGCAACGTATTATAGGCCGCGAGCAGCACCATATACAGGGTGCTTCCCGTTTCCAGGGCCAGTTTTTTCAGTCCCTCCGTGATCTCTTCGCTCACCTGGAAGCTCATTCGACTGCCTTCATAACTCTGGACCGCCGGCCGCGCACGATCGGTCGACAATGCTAACACGGGAAGCTCACCCGACAAGGTCTCCGTCCAGTAGGCTTGCTGCCGGTTCATCTCCTCCGATGCTGTACGCGCATGTTGCCAGACGGCATAATCCTTGTACTGAACCCGTAGCTCGGACAACGCTTCACCCGCATACAAACGTGCAAACTCATCCGCCAAAATCCCCATGGATACTCCATCCGAGACAATATGCGGCATATCCAGCAGCAAAAGGTGATGTTCTTCGCCCAGCTTCACCAATTTCGCCCGGAATAACGGCGCCTGTTCTAAATCAAAGGGACGCACAAACTCTGCTGCCACGGTATCGGCTGCGCTCTCCTCCGCTTCTTCATAGGCCATAGCAAAGTCCACTTCGGGATGAACGTACTGTACAATCTCTCCGTCCACCATCCCAAAGGAAGTCCGCAAACTTTCATGCCGTCCTACCAAGGTCCGGAAGATCCTTTCCAGCTGAGCAAGGTCGCATGCTCCCTTCAGAACGAGGCTAACGGGCATATTGTATACCGTTTGAGCTCCCCCAAGTTGATGTAGAACATATTGACGTTTTTGTGAGGCTGACACCGGGTAGTACTTCCGTTCTACCACCGGTTCAATCAGGGCATACGCTCCTTGCTCAGCCTGCTCAATCCGCACTGCCAGTTCTTCGATTGTTGGATACTGGAACATCTCCCGTAACGGAATGTCCACCGCAAATTCTCGATTCACTCTCGATACCACAATCATGGCATTCAGCGAGTGACCGCCCAACTCAAAGAAGCTGTCCTGCACTCCGATTTTTTCAACGCCCAGCACGGATTTCCATAGTGCAGCCAACTGCTCTTCGGTCTCATTACGCGGAGCCACATATACCCGTCCCGATTCCATGGTGCCGTTTGGTTCTGGCAATGCCTTGCGATCCAGTTTGCCATTCGGCGTCAGAGGTAGTTGATCCAGCTGCACAAAATGGGCTGGAATCATATAGTCGGGCAATCCTTGGCCAAGATATTGACGCAATGATGCCACCGTCAAATCTCCGTTCGCTACCACGTATCCACATAAATAGGACTGACCCTGAAGATCTTCCCGCGCGACCACGGCTGCTTCTATCACGTGTTCATGTTTAGCCAGCTGAGTTTCAATTTCTCCCAGCTCAATCCGGTACCCCCGAATCTTCACCTGGTCGTCGATCCGTCCCAGGTACTCCACATTACCATCGGGTAACCAGCGGGCCAGATCGCCTGTCCGGTACATTCGTTCCCCTGGTTCAAACGGATTTGGTACAAATCGCTCGGCAGTGAGTTCCGGCTGATTCAGGTAGCCTCTCGCCAATCCATCCCCGGAGATGTACAGCTCCCCGGTAACACCTAAAGGCCGTAAGTTCTGCATAGAATCTAGTATATACAATTTATGATTGTCGATTGGCTGTCCAATCGGAACAGTAGACTTAACTTCTTTTGAACACTCGAAAAAAGATACATCTACCGTTGCTTCAGTTGGTCCATATAGATTGATTAAAGAAGAGCTACCCGTTTGTAACAAGGTGTTGAACTGAGATACAAGATGTGGGGACAAAACCTCCCCGCTTACAAAAAACATTCTCACTTGAAAAGTATCCGCTACGTTTTTATGCTCGATAGATTGCATAAATGTCCTAAACACCGAAGGTACAAAGTGTACGACGGTGATGTTCCATGTAGCGATTGCATCTGCCGTGGCTTCGGGACTTTTTTCCATTCCAGACGGCAGGTAAACAGTTTTCGCCCCTACAAGGGTTCCCCAAAAAAGTTCCCATACAGAAACATCAAAACTAAATGGGGTCTTTTGTAATAAAATATCTGTCGTCAATAAAGGAAATTCTTTTTGCATCCAATTCAACCTGTTAACGACTGAACGATTTTCAATGAGCACTCCTTTAGGCCTTCCGGTCGTCCCGGAGGTGTATATCACATACGCCAGGTTTTGAGGTGAACTCACTCCCGCTAAATTGTCTCCTGGACCACTGTATATCTCTTGATCCTCCAGATAAAGCATGGCTCCTTGGAACGCTACCCGGTCGGCCACGTGCCTTTGGGTCAAGATGAGTGCAGTTCCACTATCTTCAAGCATATACGTGATCCGTTCCTGCGGGTACGTCGGATCCAGCGGTAAGTAGGCTCCGCCGGCCTTCAGGACTCCCATAATTCCAACGATCATTTCAAGCGATCGTTCCACCATTAGTCCCACGATACTTTCTGGGCCTACTCCCCGTGCGCGTAAATTCCGCGCCAATTGATTCGCACGTTCATTCAGCTCCCGGTAAGTTAGCTCTTCGCCTTCATACACCACCGCTATATTCTCAGGTGTCCGCTCAACTTGTTCTTCAAACAACTGATGGATCATTTTTTCTTTCGGATAGGCTGCTTCCGTCGCATTGAAACCGGCGATCTGTGCTTTCTCCGATTCCGTTACTACCTCTACCTCGCTCAGCTGAAGATGCGGGGCCTCAATGAGGCTTCTCAGTAACTGTTGCCAGTGTCCCGACATCCGCTCGATCGTCTCACGATCATATAGTTGGGTTGCGTACTCAATTTCACACTGAAGACTTCCTTTTGTCTCCCAGGCGGTGACCGTGATATCCATCTTCGATACGTGTCCTTGCCCCGGGTTGACCTGAATCTCCAGATCCTCCAGTTCAATGGTCCGCTGCTCCATATTCTGCAACACAAACATGGTATCAAACAGTGGGTTTCGACTCATATCCCGGCGTGGTGCCACTTCTTCCACCAATCGATCAAACGGGTAGTCCTGATTGCCATACGCGCCTAGCGTCGTTTCTTTCACCTCAGCCAAAAATTCCGTGAAACTCTTTTCTCCCCGAGGCTGATTCCGCATCGCCAGGGTATTCACAAACATCCCCACTACCGGTTCCAGATCCGCATGCGACCTTCCCGCAATCGGCGTCCCTACTACGATATCCTCTTGGCCCGTATATCGATGCAGCAACGTATTATAGGCCGCGAGCAGCACCATATACAGGGTGCTTCCCGTTTCCAGGGCCAGTTTTTTCAGTCCCTCCGTGATCTCTTCGCTCACCTGGAAGCTCATTCGACTGCCTTCATAACTCTGGACCGCCGGCCGCGCACGATCGGTCGACAATGCTAACACGGGAAGCTCACCCGACAAGGTCTCCGTCCAGTAGGCTTGCTGCCGGTTCATCTCCTCCGATGCTGTACGCGCATGTTGCCAGACGGCATAATCCTTGTACTGAACCCGTAGCTCGGACAACGCTTCACCCGCATACAAACGCGCAAACTCATCCGCCAAAATCCCCATGGATACTCCATCCGAGACAATATGCGGCATATCCAGCAGCAAAAGGTGATGTTCTTCGCCCAGCTTCACCAATTTCGCCCGGAATAACGGCGCCTGTTCTAAATCAAAGGGACGCACAAACTCTGCTGCCACGGTATCGGCTGCGCTCTCCTCCGCTTCTTCATAGGCCATAGCAAAGTCCACTTCGGGATGAACGTACTGTACAATCTCTCCGTCCACCATCCCAAAGGAAGTCCGCAAACTTTCATGCCGTCCTACCAAGGTCCGGAAGATCCTTTCCAGCTGAGCAAGGTCGCATGCTCCCTTCAGAACGAGGCTAACGGGCATATTGTATACCGTTTGAGCTCCCCCAAGTTGATGTAGAACATATTGACGTTTTTGTGAGGCTGACACCGGGTAGTACTTCCGTTCTACCACCGGTTCAATCAGGGCATACGCTCCTTGCTCAGCCTGCTCAATCCGCACTGCCAGTTCTTCGATTGTTGGATACTGGAACATCTCCCGTAACGGAATGTCCACCGCAAATTCTCGATTCACTCTCGATACCACAATCATGGCATTCAGCGAGTGACCGCCCAACTCAAAGAAGCTGTCCTGCACTCCGATTTTTTCAACGCCCAGCACGGATTTCCATAGTGCAGCCAACTGCTCTTCGGTCTCATTACGCGGAGCCACATATACCCGTCCCGATTCCATGGTGCCGTTTGGTTCTGGCAATGCCTTGCGATCCAGTTTGCCATTCGGCGTCAGAGGTAGTTGATCCAGCTGCACAAAATGGGCTGGAATCATATAGTCGGGCAATCCTTGGCCAAGATATTGACGCAATGATGCCACCGTCAAATCTCCGTTCGCTACCACGTATCCACATAAATAGGACTGACCCTGAAGATCTTCCCGCGCGACCACGGCTGCTTCTATCACGTGTTCATGTTTAGCCAGCTGAGTTTCAATTTCTCCCAGCTCAATCCGGTACCCCCGAATCTTCACCTGGTCGTCGATCCGTCCCAGGTACTCCACATTACCATCGGGTAACCAGCGGGCCAGATCGCCTGTCCGGTACATTCGTTCCCCTGGTTCAAACGGATTTGGTACAAATCGCTCGGCAGTGAGTTCCGGCTGATTCAGGTAGCCTCTCGCCAATCCATCCCCGGAGATGTACAGCTCCCCGGTAACACCTAAAGGCCGTAAGTTCTGCATAGAATCTAGTATATACAATTTATGATTGTCGATTGGCTGTCCAATCGGAACAGTAGACTTAACTTCTTTTGAACACTCGAAAAAAGATACATCTACCGTTGCTTCAGTTGGTCCATATAGATTGATTAAAGAAGAGCTACCCGTTTGTAACAAGGTGTTGAACTGAGATACAAGATGTGGGGACAAAACCTCCCCGCTTACAAAAAACATTCTCACTTGAAAAGTATCCGCTACGTTTTTATGCTCGATAGATTGCATAAATGTCCTAAACACCGAAGGTACAAAGTGTACGACGGTGATGTTCCATGTAGCGATTGCATCTGCCGTGGCTTCGGGACTTTTTTCCATTCCAGACGGCAGGTAAACAGTTTTCGCCCCTACAAGGGTTCCCCAAAAAAGTTCCCATACAGAAACATCAAAACTAAATGGGGTCTTTTGTAATAAAATATCTGTCGTCAATAAAGGAAATTCTTTTTGCATCCAATTCAACCTGTTAACGACTGAACGATTTTCAATGAGCACTCCTTTAGGCCTTCCGGTCGTCCCGGAGGTGTATATCACATACGCCAGGTTTTGAGGTGAACTCACTCCCGCTAAATTGTCTCCTGGACCACTGTATATCTCTTGATCCTCCAGATAAAGCATGGCTCCTTGGAACGCTACCCGGTCGGCCACGTGCCTTTGGGTCAAGATGAGTGCAGTTCCACTATCTTCAAGCATATACGTGATCCGTTCCTGCGGGTACGTCGGATCCAGCGGTAAGTAGGCTCCGCCGGCCTTCAGGACTCCCATAATTCCAACGATCATTTCAAGCGATCGTTCCACCATTAGTCCCACGATACTTTCTGGGCCTACTCCCCGTGCGCGTAAATTCCGCGCCAATTGATTCGCACGTTCATTCAGCTCCCGGTAAGTTAGCTCTTCGCCTTCATACACCACCGCTATATTCTCAGGTGTCCGCTCAACTTGTTCTTCAAACAACTGATGGATCATTTTTTCTTTCGGATAGGCTGCTTCCGTCGCATTGAAACCGGCGATCTGTGCTTTCTCCGATTCCGTTACTACCTCTACCTCGCTCAGCTGAAGATGCGGGGCCTCAATGAGGCTTCTCAGTAACTGTTGCCAGTGTCCCGACATCCGCTCGATCGTCTCACGATCATATAGTTGGGTTGCGTACTCAATTTCACACTGAAGACTTCCTTTTGTCTCCCAGGCGGTGACCGTGATATCCATCTTCGATACGTGTCCTTGCCCCGGGTTGACCTGAATCTCCAGATCCTCCAGTTCAATGGTCCGCTGCTCCATATTCTGCAACACAAACATGGTATCAAACAGTGGGTTTCGACTCATATCCCGGCGTGGTGCCACTTCTTCCACCAATCGATCAAACGGGTAGTCCTGATTGCCATACGCGCCTAGCGTCGTTTCTTTCACCTCAGCCAAAAATTCCGTGAAACTCTTTTCTCCCCGAGGCTGATTCCGCATCGCCAGGGTATTCACAAACATCCCCACTACCGGTTCCAGATCCGCATGCGACCTTCCCGCAATCGGCGTCCCTACTACGATATCCTCTTGGCCCGTATATCGATGCAGCAACGTATTATAGGCCGCGAGCAGCACCATATACAGGGTGCTTCCCGTTTCCAGGGCCAGTTTTTTCAGTCCCTCCGTGATCTCTTCGCTCACCTGGAAGCTCATTCGACTGCCTTCATAACTCTGGACCGCCGGCCGCGCACGATCGGTCGACAATGCTAACACGGGAAGCTCACCCGACAAGGTCTCCGTCCAGTAGGCTTGCTGCCGGTTCATCTCCTCCGATGCTGTACGCGCATGTTGCCAGACGGCATAATCCTTGTACTGAACCCGTAGCTCGGACAACGCTTCACCCGCATACAAACGCGCAAACTCATCCGCCAAAATCCCCATGGATACTCCATCCGAGACAATATGCGGCATATCCAGCAGCAAAAGGTGATGTTCTTCGCCCAGCTTCACCAATTTCGCCCGGAATAACGGCGCCTGTTCTAAATCAAAGGGACGCACAAACTCTGCTGCCACGGTATCGGCTGCGCTCTCCTCCGCTTCTTCATAGGCCATAGCAAAGTCCACTTCGGGATGAACGTACTGTACAATCTCTCCGTCCACCATCCCAAAGGAAGTCCGCAAACTTTCATGCCGTCCTACCAAGGTCCGGAAGATCCTTTCCAGCTGAGCAAGGTCGCATGCTCCCTTCAGAACGAGGCTAACGGGCATATTGTATACCGTTTGAGCTCCCCCAAGTTGATGTAGAACATACTGACGTTTTTGTGAGGCTGACACCGGGTAGTACTTCCGTTCTTCCACCGGTTCAATCAGGGCATACGCTCCTTGCTCAGCCTGCTCAATCCGCACTGCTAGTTCTTCGATTGTTGGATACTGGAACATCTCCCGTAACGGAATGTCCACCGCAAATTCTCGATTCACTCTCGATACCACAATCATGGCATTCAGCGAGTGACCGCCCAACTCAAAGAAGCTGTCCTGCACTCCGATTTTTTCAACGCCCAGCACGGATTTCCATAGTGCAGCCAACTGCTCTTCGGTCTCACTACGCGGAGCCACATATACCCGTCCCGATTCCATGGTGCCGTTTGGTTCTGGCAATGCCTTGCGATCCAGTTTGCCATTCGGCGTCAGAGGTAGTTGATCCAGCTGCACAAAATGGGCTGGAATCATATAGTCAGGCAATCCTTGGCCAAGATATTGACGCAATGATGCCACCGTCAAATCTCCGTTCGCTACCACGTATCCACATAAATAGGACTGACCCTGAAGATCTTCCCGCGCGACCACGGCTGCTTCTATCACGTGTTCATGTTTAGCCAGCTGAGTTTCAATTTCTCCCAGCTCAATCCGGTACCCCCGAATCTTCACCTGGTCGTCGATCCGTCCCAGGTACTCCACATTACCATCGGGTAACCAGCGGGCCAGATCGCCTGTCCGGTACATTCGTTCCCCCGGTTTAAACGGATTTGGTACAAATCGCTCGGCAGTGAGTTCCGGCTGATTCAGGTAGCCTCTCGCCAATCCATCCCCGGAGATGTACAGCTCCCCGGCCACACCCAGAGGCGACATATGTCCATTACGATCCAGTATAAAAGCACCTAATGTAGGGATTGGCTTTCCGATATTACTGCATGCTTCTCCAATCTCTAAAACAGTTATCTCTTTATAGGTAGCATGTACCGTGATTTCAGTTATGCCATACATATTGATGAGTTGGATGTTAGGGTACCTTGCATTCCAGATTCTTAGGCTGGATGGATTTAACGCCTCTCCTCCAAAAATTATTTTGCGTATCGCCAGCCGCTCACTGTTATTCGTTAATATTTCATTGGCTAATTGTTTGAAGTAAGATGGTGTTTGATTTAATATCGTTACTTGATGTGTTTCTAGCAATTCCATAAATAATGTCGGATTCTTCACTACGGCATGAGGCACTACGATCAAGGTCCCTCCGAAAACCAACGCACCATACATTTCCCAAACTGAAAAATCGAAGCAATATGAGTGAAATAATGTCCAAACATCATTACTATTAAAATCGAATAATGAATTATCACTTACCAAAAGACGAACGACATTGCGATGAGTAGTCAGTACTCCTTTAGGCCTTCCGGTTGTCCCGGAGGTGTATATCACATACGCCAGGTTTTGAGGTGAACTCACTCCCGCTAAATCGTCTCCTGGACCACTGTATATCTTTTGATCCTCCAGATAAAGCATGTCTCCTTGGAACGCTACCCGGTCGGCCACGTGCCTTTGGGTCAAGATAAGAGCAGTTCCACTATCTTCAAGCATATACGTGATCCGTTCCTGCGGGTACGTCGGATCCAGCGGTAAGTAGGCTCCGCCGGCCTTCAGGACTCCCATAATTCCAACGATCATTTCAAGCGATCGTTCCACCATTAGTCCCACGATACTTTCTGGGCCTACTCCCCGTGCGCGTAAATTCCGCGCCAATTGATTCGCACGTTCATTCAGCTCCCGGTAAGTTAGCTCTTCGCCTTCATACACCACCGCTATATTCTCAGGTGTCCGCTCAACTTGTTCTTCAAACAACTGATGGATCGTTTTTTCTTTCGGATAGGCTGCTTCCGTCGCATTGAAACCGGCGATCTGTGCTTTCTCCGATTCCGTTACTACCTCTACCTCGCTCAGCTGAAGATGCGGGGCCTCAATGAGGCTTCTCAGTAACTGTTGCCAGTGTCCCGACATCCGCTCGATCGTCTCACGATCATATAGTTGGGTTGCGTACTCAATTTCACACTGAAGACTTCCTTCTGTCTCCCAGGCGGTGACCGTGATATCCATCTTCGATACGTGTCCTTGCCCCGGGTTGACCTGAATCTCCAGATCCTCCAGTTCAATGGTCCGCTGCTCCATATTCTGCAACACAAACATGGTATCAAACAGTGGGTTTCGACTCATATCCCGGCGTGGTGCCACTTCTTCCACCAATCGATCAAACGGGTAGTCCTGATTGCCATACGCGCCTAGCGTCGTTTCTTTCACCTCAGCCAAAAATTCCGTGAAACTCTTTTCTCCCCGAGGCTGATTCCGCATCGCCAGGGTATTCACAAACATCCCCACTACCGGTTCCAGATCCGCATGCGACCTTCCCGCAATCGGCGTCCCTACTACGATATCCTCTTGGCCCGTATATCGATGCAGCAACGTATTATAGGCCGCGAGCAGCACCATATACAGGGTGCTTCCCGTTTCCAGGGCCAGTTTTTTCAGTCCCTCCGTGATCTCTTCGCTCACCTGGAAGCTCATTCGACTGCCTTCATAACTCTGGACCGCCGGCCGCGCACGATCGGTCGACAATGCTAACACGGGAAGCTCACCCGACAAGGTCTCCGTCCAGTAGGCTTGCTGCCGGTTCATCTCCTCCGATGCTGTACGCGCATGTTGCCAGACGGCATAATCCTTGTACTGAACCCGTAGCTCGGACAACGCTTCACCCGCATACAAACGCGCAAACTCATCCGCCAAAATCCCCATGGATACTCCATCCGAGACAATATGCGGCATATCCAGCAGCAAAAGGTGATGTTCTTCGCCCAGCTTCACCAATTTCGCCCGGAATAACGGCGCCTGTTCTAAATCAAAGGGACGCACAAACTCTGCTGCCACGGTATCGGCTGCGCTCTCCTCCGCTTCTTCATAGGCCATGGCAAAGTCCACTTCGGGATGAACGTACTGTACAATCTCTCCGTCCACCATCCCAAAGGAAGTCCGCAAACTTTCATGCCGTCCTACCAAGGTCCGGAAGATCCTTTCCAGCTGAGCAAGGTCGCATGCTCCCTTCAGAACGAGGCTAACGGGCATATTGTATACCGTTTGAGCTCCCCCAAGTTGGTGTAGAACATACTGACGTTTTTGTGAGGCTGACACCGGGTAGTACTTCCGTTCTTCCACCGGTTCAATCAGGGCATACGCTCCTTGCTCAGCCTGCTCAATCCGCACTGCTAGTTCTTCGATTGTTGGATACTGGAACATCTCCCGTAACGGAATGTCCACCGCAAATTCTCGATTCACTCTCGATACCACAATCATGGCATTCAGCGAGTGACCGCCCAACTCAAAGAAGCTGTCCTGCACTCCGATTTTTTCAACGCCCAGCACGGATTTCCATAGTGCAGCCAACTGCTCTTCGGTCTCACTACGCGGAGCCACATATACCCGTCCCGATTCCATGGTGCCGTTTGGTTCTGGCAATGCCTTGCGATCCAGTTTGCCATTCGGCGTCAGAGGTAGTTGATCCAGCTGCACAAAATGGGCTGGAATCATATAGTCAGGCAATCCTTGGCCAAGATATTGACGCAATGATGCCACCGTCAAATCTCCGTTCGCTACCACGTATCCACATAAATAGGACTGACCCTGAAGATCTTCCCGCGCGACCACGGCTGCTTCTATCACGTGTTCATGTTTAGCCAGCTGAGTTTCAATTTCTCCCAGCTCAATCCGGTACCCCCGAATCTTCACCTGGTCGTCGATCCGTCCCAGGTACTCCACATTACCATCGGGTAACCAGCGGGCCAGATCGCCTGTCCGGTACATTCGTTCCCCCGGTTCAAACGGATTTGGTACAAATCGCTCGGCAGTGAGTTCCGGCTGATTCAGGTAGCCTCTCGCCAATCCATCCCCGGAGATGTACAGCTCCCCGGCCACACCCAGAGGCGACATATGTCCATTACGATCCAGTATAAAAGCACCTAATGTAGGGATTGGCTTTCCGATATTACTGCATGCTTCTCCAATCTCTAAAACAGTTATCTCTTTATAGGTAGCATGTACCGTGATTTCAGTTATGCCATACATATTGATGAGTTGGATGTTAGGGTACCTTGCATTCCAGATTCTTAGGCTGGATGGATTTAACGCCTCTCCTCCAAAAATTATTTTGCGTATCGCCAGCCGCTCACTGTTATTCGTTAATATTTCATTGGCTAATTGTTTGAAGTAAGATGGTGTTTGATTTAATATCGTTACTTGATGTGTTTCTAGCAATTCCATAAATAATGTCGGATTCTTCACTACGGCATGAGGCACTACGATCAAGGTCCCTCCGAAAACCAACGCACCATACATTTCCCAAACTGAAAAATCGAAGCAATATGAGTGAAATAATGTCCAAACATCATTACTATTAAAATCGAATAATGAATTATCACTTACCAAAAGACGAACGACATTGCGATGAGTAGTCAGTACTCCTTTAGGCCTTCCGGTTGTCCCGGAGGTGTATATCACATACGCCAGGTTTTGAGGTGAACTCACTCCCGCTAAATCGTCTCCTGGACCACTGTATATCTTTTGATCCTCCAGATAAAGCATGTCTCCTTGGAACGCTACCCGGTCGGCCACGTGCCTTTGGGTCAAGATAAGAGCAGTTCCACTATCTTCAAGCATATACGTGATCCGTTCCTGCGGGTACGTCGGATCCAGCGGTAAGTAGGCTCCGCCGGCCTTCAGGACTCCCATAATTCCAACGATCATTTCAAGCGATCGTTCCACCATTAGTCCCACGATACTTTCTGGGCCTACTCCCCGTGCGCGTAAATTCCGCGCCAATTGATTCGCACGTTCATTCAGCTCCCGGTAAGTTAGCTCTTCGCCTTTATACACCACCGCTATATTCTCAGGTGTCCGCTCAACTTGTTCTTCAAACAACTGATGGATCGTTTTTTCTTTCGGATAGGCAGCTTCCGTCGCATTGAAACCGGCGATCTGTGCTTTCTCCTCATTTGGGACTATATTAATATCGCTGAGCTTTATTGTTGGGTCTTTGAGGACTGTGAGGATAGTTTCTTTTAAATGTTTGCATATCGTCACAATATCATTTTCGCTAATTACTTTTGAATTATAAGTAAATTTGAAATTCAGTGTATCTTCTTGATGAATTATGACACTCAAATTATAGTTATTATGTTCTGAGAATTCTGTTACTTGTATATCAATCTCCTCTGAGATACTAGCAATTCCTTTGTTAATAGGATAGTTTTCAAATACCACAATGTGATTAAATAATTTATTTTTTAATTTAGTATTAGTTTGTATCTTATATAGGGGAACATAACTGAATTTCTCTGAACTAAATGCCTCTAATTGTACATTTTTAACATATTCATTAAATGATAATGACTCTGCATCTCGAATTCTTACCGGGATAGTATTAATGAATAAACCAACCATACTTTCTATTCCTAATATTTCTGCGGGTCTTCCTGATATAACTGAACCATACACAACATCGGTCACATTATTATAACGTTGGAGCAAAATTCCCCAAATTACCTGAATTATTGTATTAACTGTTACCTGATTATTAACAGAAAATTCAACTAGCTTTTTCGTTAACAATGTATCTAAAGTGAAGTTTTTACTTTTATAATCATGTTCCTCACTTACTTCATCAAGCTGCCTATCCATTATTCTAATTCTATGATCATAATCACCCAACATTTTGCTCCAATAATCTAACGCCATTTCTGTATCTTGTTTATTCAACCATTTTATATAACTACTATATGAAGTAGGTGGGTTTATGACCTGCGACGTTGAAATATCGTTGAAATATATCCGCATCATTTCTTGGATAACGATTCCTAAAGACCATCCGTCCATAATAATATGATGAAAACTAATAACGACAACATGATACTCTTCTGTCAATTTTATAATTGACATTCGGATTAAAGGACCCTCATTTAAACTAAAACCAATCTCTCGATCATTACTCTTTAAAAATTCAATTTTCCTTAACTGATCTTCTTCGGATAAATGCATAATATCTTCATGCAGTATCTGATTCTGTATCTTATCATACACGACTTGTATTGGGACTTTTACCGTATCGTAAAGAAATACAGTCCTTAATACATCATGTTTCTGAATAACAGTATTGAAACATTCTTGAAATCTAAAGATATCTAGTGAGCCTCTTACTTCCAAAGTCATTTGAACAAAATATGCATCTGATTTTTCTTCAAGAATACGATGGTAAAGCATACCTTCTTGCAGTGGTGTCAACTGATAAATATCTTTTATGTTTTCCATCAGGTTATATCCCTTCGTTATGACTTAACATTATGCATAACTCTCGTAAAAATTGGAGAGAGTTATGCACAATGTTTCTTCTTAGCCTCTATTTTTACCGCTTTTTCTTTTTGGAAGATAATGCCTTATAGATATCATCTAGTTCTTCAAAGGTGACATCATTGAGCGTAACATCGCTAGGTGTCAAAATTGTTTTTTCCATACTTATACAGTGATCAATTACCTTGATCAGCTGATCTTGGTAATGATTCAACAATCGCTCTATGTTCTCTGTTAAAAACTCGTTAGTATTATACGAAACACTTAAAGTCAACTGTTGGTTATTTACAATTCCTGTAATAGCAAGTGGGAATGTACGTTTTGACTGATTGCTTATATTTTCCCCACCACTATAAGGAGACAATTTAATAAATCCATTATCTTCATTGCTCCCGTTAAATTGCCCTAGATAATTAAAACTTATCTCAGGAAGCGTTTCAAAGTTTAAATCCACATTTCTCTCTCTTGGCGTCAAATACTTTAATATCTCGTATCCCACACCTTTGTTTGGTACTTTCCGTAACATTTCTTTTACTGTCTTGATTTGTTGACCGATTTCTTCTGACTGTACATCTAAAATAATTGGATATTTTGAGGTGAACCATCCAATAGTACGACTGACATTAGTATCCTCATTAAATTTTTCTCTTCCATGACCTTCTAGTTCCACACAAACTCTATTTTGTCTAGTCCATGATTTAATAGATAACGCAAGAGCAGTAAGCAATATATCGTCGATTTCTGTGTTATAAGCTTTAGAAACACGAGTTAGCAGAGTGTTTGTTTTTTCCTTTGATAACATAACACTTATTACTTCATTTATAGGTGCGCTACTCTCGCTTCCTGTATGGTCTTTAGATAGAGGTCTCAATCTTGATAGTTTTTCAATTTCTGCCCAATAGGGAATCTCAGATAATAAGTTGTTACTTTTAGCATATTCGTTCAACTTTTCTGACCATTCTTTATAAGAATCTGTTTTCATTGGTAAAACAGGTTCCTTATTGGATTTTAGCTGATGATATATTGTTGAAAAATCTTCTAATAATATTCGCCAGGACACCCCATCTATTACTAGATGATGAATTACAATCATTAGATGATCTCCAAGAACAGTTTTAAACAATCCTAATTTGACTAATGGACCATGCTCTAAATCGATACTCTTATGAAGAGTTTTTCCTAACTCAATAATACGAGAACCTATATTCCTATCATTTATTTTTTCAGTTTGTAGTGTAAAACCGATTCCCTCATCAAGTCCGCGGTTGTATTGCTTATACTCTCCACGTTCAAAGCTATATTTCATACGAAGCGCATCGTGGTGTGCAAGAATCTTTTCAAAAGATTTTTGTACTAATTTCTCACTAAACCCTGCCTCACTAAACAGTACAACTGATTGGTTCCAATGATTTATTTCTGAGAAACTTTGATTAAAAAACCAATGTTGTATAGGAGTTAGTAAAGCTTCTCCTTCTACTACGCCCTGGTAAATTCTTCTACTAACCTGTTCTAGATAAGGACTTAATTCGAATATGGTTGGGAAGGTAAATATATCTTTAATTGAAACCTTAAATTCAAATTTGTGTAATTCAGCCGATACCTGAATTGCTTTTATTGAATCACCCCCAAGTTCAAAAAAACTATCCTCAATTCCTATTCTTTCGACCATCAAAACATTTTCCCATATTTTTGTCAGCATTTTTTCAATTTCGTTCCTTGGCGCTACATAAGTCCGTCCGGTTGTTTGTATCTTTCCATTCGGTTCTGGCAGCGCTCTACGATCTATTTTCCCATTCGATGTTAGCGGAAGGTAATCTAGCTCCACAAAATGCGCCGGGATCATATACTCCGGTAGTTGTCTACTTAAATATTGACGTATTTCTTCCATTAGTAGTGTTCCCTTGGTTACCACATAACCACATAAAGACTTCAATCCTAGTTGGTTTTCTCTCGCCACCACGACTGCCTCAATGACCTGTTCATGGTTAACCAACCGCGCTTCAATTTCTCCCAGCTCAATCCGATACCCCCGAATCTTCACCTGATCATCTATTCGTCCCAGGTACTCCACGTTTCCATCGGGTAACCAGCGGGCTAGATCGCCTGTCCGGTACATTCGCTCGCCAGGTTCAAATGGATTGGGAACAAAACACTTAGCGGTGAGTTCCGGCTGATTCAGGTACCCTCGAGCTAATCCATCTCCAGATGTGTACAGTTCTCCTACCACTCCTATAGGAGCTGGCTGCATCCCCTTGTCCAATACATAGACTTTTGTATTTGATACAGGTTTTCCGATAGGAACTGATTCTTTCTGTAGTGTTGTGATTGGGTAAAAACAAGTAAACGTTGTATTCTCCGTTGGGCCGTATCCATTAATTAGATTAATACTTGTTGTGTTGTCTAACAATTTCATCACATGTTTGGGTGATACTGCTTCCCCACCGACAAGTAACGTCTGTACTCCACTGAACATCTCAATATCATAATCCACGGCTAGATTAAATAATGCTGAGGTAAGCCACATGATAGAGACATTATTCGCTACGATATTCTCTCGTAAGTTATCCAATGAAATCGTGGTTGTTACGAGGATTAGTTTTGCACCGTTAAGTAAAGCACCCCAGATTTCAAATGTAGCCGCATCAAAGGATATAGAAGAAGCCTGCAATAATGTATCTGCTTCATCTATACTGATATAATTTGTATCCTTGACTAATCGGACGACACCTTGATTTACGACCAAAACTCCCTTGGGCTTCCCGGTTGTCCCGGAGGTGTATATCACATACGCCAGGTTTTGAGGTGAACTCACTCCCGCTAAATTGTCTCCTGGACCGCTGTATATCTCTTGATCCTCCAGATAAAGCATGGCTCCTTGGAACGCTACCCGGTCGGCCACGTGTCTTTGGGTCAAGATAAGAGCAGTTCCACTATCTTCAAGCATATACGTGATCCGTTCCTGCGGGTACGTCGGATCCAGCGGTAAGTAGGCTCCGCCGGCCTTCAGGACTCCCATAATTCCAACGATCATTTCAAGCGATCGTTCCACCATTAGTCCCACGATACTTTCTGGGCCTACTCCCCGTGCGCGTAAATTCCGCGCCAATTGATTCGCACGTTCATTCAGCTCCCGGTAAGTTAGCTCTTCGCCTTCATACACCACCGCTATATTCTCAGGTGTCCGCTCAACTTGTTCTTCAAACAACTGATGGATCGTTTTTTCTTTCGGATAGGCTGCTTCCGTCGCATTGAAACCGGCGATCTGTGCTTTCTCCGATTCCGTTACTACCTCTACCTCGCTCAGCTGAAGATGCGGGGCCTCAATGAGGCTTCTCAGTAACTGTTGCCAGTGTCCCGACATCCGCTCGATCGTCTCACGATCATATAGTTGGGTTGCGTACTCAATTTCACACTGAAGACTTCCTTCTGTCTCCCAGGCGGTGACCGTGATATCCATCTTCGATACGTGTCCTTGCCCCGGGTTGACCTGAATCTCCAGATCCTCCAGTTCAATGGTCCGCTGCTCCATATTCTGCAACACAAACATGGTATCAAACAGTGGGTTTCGACTCATATCCCGGCGTGGTGCCACTTCTTCCACCAATCGATCAAACGGGTAGTCCTGATTGCCATACGCGCCTAGCGTCGTTTCTTTCACCTCAGCCAAAAATTCCGTGAAACTCTTTTCTCCCCGAGGCTGATTCCGCATCGCCAGGGTATTCACAAACATCCCCACTACCGGTTCCAGATCCGCATGCGACCTTCCCGCAATCGGCGTCCCTACTACGATATCCTCTTGGCCCGTATATCGATGCAGCAACGTATTATAGGCCGCGAGCAGCACCATATACAGGGTGCTTCCCGTTTCCAGGGCCAGTTTTTTCAGTCCCTCCGTGATCTCTTCGCTCACCTGGAAGCTCATTCGACTGCCTTCATAACTCTGGACCGCCGGCCGCGCACGATCGGTCGACAATGCTAACACGGGAAGCTCACCCGACAAGGTCTCCGTCCAGTAGGCTTGCTGCCGGTTCATCTCCTCCGATGCTGTACGCGCATGTTGCCAGACGGCATAATCCTTGTACTGAACCCGTAGCTCGGACAACGCTTCACCCGCATACAAACGCGCAAACTCATCCGCCAAAATCCCCATGGATACTCCATCCGAGACAATATGCGGCATATCCAGCAGCAAAAGGTGATGTTCTTCGCCCAGCTTCACCAATTTCGCCCGGAATAACGGCGCCTGTTCTAAATCAAAGGGACGCACAAACTCTGCTGCCACGGTATCGGCTGCGCTCTCCTCCGCTTCTTCATAGGCCATAGCAAAGTCCACTTCGGGATGAACGTACTGTACAATCTCTCCGTCCACCATCCCAAAGGAAGTCCGCAAACTTTCATGCCGTCCTACCAAGGTCCGGAAGATCCTTTCCAGCTGAGCAAGGTCGCATGCTCCCTTCAGAACGAGGCTAACGGGCATATTGTATACCGTTTGAGCTCCCCCAAGTTGATGTAGAACATATTGACGTTTTTGTGAGGCTGACACCGGGTAGTACTTCCGTTCTACCACCGGTTCAATCAGGGCATACGCTCCTTGCTCAGCCTGCTCAATCCGCACTGCCAGTTCTTCGATTGTTGGATACTGGAACATCTCCCGTAACGGAATGTCCACCGCAAATTCTCGATTCACTCTCGATACCACAATCATGGCATTCAGCGAGTGACCGCCCAACTCAAAGAAGCTGTCCTGCACTCCGATTTTTTCAACGCCCAGCACGGATTTCCATAGTGCAGCCAACTGCTCTTCGGTCTCACTACGCGGAGCCACATATACCCGTCCCGATTCCATGGTGCCGTTTGGTTCTGGCAATGCCTTGCGATCCAGTTTGCCATTCGGCGTCAGAGGTAGTTGATCCAGCTGCACAAAATGGGCTGGAATCATATAGTCGGGCAATCCTTGGCCAAGATATTGACGCAATGATGCCACCGTCAAATCTCCGTTCGCTACCACGTATCCACATAAATAGGACTGACCCTGAAGATCTTCCCGCGCGACCACGGCTGCTTCTATCACGTGTTCATGTTTAGCCAGCTGAGTTTCAATTTCTCCCAGCTCAATCCGGTACCCCCGAATCTTCACCTGGTCGTCGATCCGTCCCAGGTACTCCACATTACCATCGGGTAACCAGCGGGCCAGATCGCCTGTCCGGTACATTCGTTCCCCTGGTTCAAACGGATTTGGTACAAATCGCTCGGCAGTGAGTTCCGGCTGATTTAGGTAGCCTCTCGCCAATCCATCCCCGGAGATGTACAGCTCCCCGGCAACACCTAGAGGCTGTAGGTTCTGAGAAGAATCTAGTATATAAATTCTTGTATTATCTCCAGGTGAACCAATAGGTACTGATTTGAAAATGTTCCCAGAAGTATTGCAAGTATAGCTCATACAATTCACTGTAGCCTCAGTCGGGCCATAGGAATTAAAGATTTCAATTTCAAATCCATTCTGAACGACTGTATTTACCAAAGTTTGTTCTAGTAACTCCCCACCAATTATTAATTTTTTAAGAGTCTGAGATTTAATTTGTTCATTGAGTATTAATCTCATGTGTGAAGGGGTCAATTTCAATATTTCTACCTCGTCATTCCTCAAAACATCTTGAAGTAAGGTTGCGCCATTACTATTTCCAAACACAATTAATTTAGAACCTATTAGTAATGGTGTAAATAATGAAGTAACTGTTGCATCAAATGAGATCGTCGAATATAGAGGGAAGTTCATTTGGTTATTTTCGCAATAAATTCCTTTTGCCCACCAAACATAATTCACCAAGTTCCGTTGTTCGATAAGCACTCCCTTTGGCTTCCCTGTCGAACCTGATGTGTAAATCACATACGCCAGGTTTTGAGGTGAACTCACTCCCGCTAAATTGTCTCCTGGACCGCTGTATATCTCTTGATCCTCCAGATAAAGCATGGCTCCTTGGAACGCTACCCGGTCGGCCACGTGTCTTTGGGTCAAGATAAGAGCAGTTCCACTATCTTCAAGCATATACGTGATCCGTTCCTGCGGGTACGTCGGATCCAGCGGTAAGTAGGCTCCGCCGGCCTTCAGGACTCCCATAATTCCAACGATCATTTCAAGCGATCGTTCCACCATTAGTCCCACGATACTTTCTGGGCCTACTCCCCGTGCGCGTAAATTCCGCGCCAATTGATTCGCACGTTCATTCAGCTCCCGGTAAGTTAGCTCTTCGCCTTCATACACCACCGCTATATTCTCAGGTGTCCGCTCAACTTGTTCTTCAAACAACTGATGGATCATTTTTTCTTTCGGATAGGCTGCTTCCGTCGCATTGAAACCGGCGATCTGTGCTTTCTCCGATTCCGTTACTACCTCTACCTCGCTCAGCTGAAGATGCGGGGCCTCAATGAGGCTTCTCAGTAACTGTTGCCAGTGTCCCGACATCCGCTTGATCGTCTCACGATCATATAGTTGGGTTGCGTACTCAATTTCACACTGAAGACTTCCTTTTGTCTCCCAGGCGGTGACCGTGATATCCATCTTCGATACGTGTCCTTGCCCCGGGTTGACCTGAATCTCCAGATCCTCCAGTTCAATGGTCCGCTGCTCCATATTCTGCAACACAAACATGGTATCAAACAGTGGGTTTCGACTCATATCCCGGCGTGGTGCCACTTCTTCCACCAATCGATCAAACGGGTAGTCCTGATTGCCATACGCGCCTAGCGTCGTTTCTTTCACCTCAGCCAAAAATTCCGTGAAACTCTTTTCTCCCCGAGGCTGATTCCGCATCGCCAGGGTATTCACAAACATCCCCACTACCGGTTCCAGATCCGCATGCGACCTTCCCGCAATCGGCGTCCCTACTACGATATCCTCTTGGCCCGTATATCGATGCAGCAACGTATTATAGGCCGCGAGCAGCACCATATACAGGGTGCTTCCCGTTTCCAGGGCCAGTTTTTTCAGTCCCTCCGTGATCTCTTCGCTCACCTGGAAGCTCATTCGACTGCCTTCATAACTCTGGACCGCCGGCCGCGCACGATCGGTCGACAATGCTAACACGGGAAGCTCACCCGACAAGGTCTCCGTCCAGTAGGCTTGCTGCCGGTTCATCTCCTCCGATGCTGTACGCGCATGTTGCCAGACGGCATAATCCTTGTACTGAACCCGTAGCTCGGACAACGCTTCACCCGCATACAAACGCGCAAACTCATCCGCCAAAATCCCCATGGATACTCCATCCGAGACAATATGCGGCATATCCAGCAGCAAAAGGTGATGTTCTTCGCCCAGCTTCACCAATTTCGCCCGGAATAACGGCGCCTGTTCTAAATCAAAGGGACGCACAAACTCTGCTGCCACGGTATCGGCTGCGCTCTCCTCCGCTTCTTCATAGGCCATAGCAAAGTCCACTTCGGGATGAACGTACTGTACAATCTCTCCGTCCACCATCCCAAAGGAAGTCCGCAAACTTTCATGCCGTCCTACCAAGGTCCGGAAGATCCTTTCCAGCTGAGCAAGGTCGCATGCTCCCTTCAGAACGAGGCTAACGGGCATATTGTATACCGTTTGAGCTCCCCCAAGTTGATGTAGAACATACTGACGTTTTTGTGAGGCTGACACCGGGTAGTACTTCCGTTCTACCACCGGTTCAATCAGGGCATACGCTCCTTGCTCAGCCTGCTCAATCCGCACTGCTAGTTCTTCGATTGTTGGATACTGGAACATCTCCCGTAACGGAATGTCCACCGCAAATTCTCGATTCACTCTCGATACCACAATCATGGCATTCAGCGAGTGACCGCCCAACTCAAAGAAGCTGTCCTGCACTCCGATTTTTTCAACGCCCAGCACGGATTTCCATAGTGCAGCCAACTGCTCTTCGGTCTCACTACGCGGAGCCACATATACCCGTCCCGATTCCATGGTGCCGTTTGGTTCTGGCAATGCCTTGCGATCCAGTTTGCCATTCGGCGTCAGAGGTAGTTGATCCAGCTGCACAAAATGGGCTGGAATCATATAGTCAGGCAATCCTTGGCCAAGATATTGACGCAATGATGCCACCGTCAAATCTCCGTTCGCTACCACGTATCCACATAAATAGGACTGACCCTGAAGATCTTCCCGCGCGACCACGGCTGCTTCTATCACGTGTTCATGTTTAGCCAGCTGAGTTTCAATTTCTCCCAGCTCAATCCGGTACCCCCGAATCTTCACCTGGTCGTCGATCCGTCCCAGGTACTCCACATTACCATCGGGTAACCAGCGGGCCAGATCGCCTGTCCGGTACATTCGTTCTCCCGGTTCAAACGGATTTGGTACAAAACGAGTGAGAGTTTGATCCTCATTGTTAATGTATCCTGCGCCAAGGCTACTACCTGCGATGCAAATTTCACCTTCAATACCTAATGGTGCAAGGCCATTGGATTTATCAACAATATAAATTCTTGTATTATATATGGGCTTTCCGATTGGGACAGATTTATCTTCCAACAGAGAATTTTCTCTAATACGTTGGTACAACACAATATCTGTACACTCTGTTGGCCCATAAATGTTTACTATTTGTGTTTTGTTTGTGAGTTCCAGTGTTCTCTTTAAACCATCTACCTTTAATGGCTCCCCCCCGATAAACAACCAGTTTAGGGAGGTCAGTTGATTTTTTGAGGCATTACCAACAATTGAATAAAGCATAGTTGGTGTACAGTTAATAACTGAAACTTTGTATTTTTCAACTAAATCAACAACAGTGAAGGAGTCGAACGGGCCAGCTGGTAAGAGAACTATCGTCCCCCCCTTTATCAGAGGAGCAAAAATGTTTTTCTGTGTAGCATCAAATGCTGGGGAGGTTACGATTAAAAATATGTCACTATTAACTATTTTAAACTCATTAACATACCAGTTCACCAAATTAACAAAACTATTGTGATATACACTCGCTCCTTTAGGAACTCCTGTAGAACCTGAGGTGAAGATAGTGTAAATTCTCTCATTCACATTAATACAATTGACAGGATTAGCTCTATTCTCTTGTTCCAAGATCTTAATTACGCTTTGGGAGTCAAGACATATAGTAGTTACTTCTCCCTGGAACACACTTCTCTTCCAAAATACCTTTGTCACCACAATTTGTATCTTACTTTGTTCTATCATATGACTGAGGCGTCCCTTAGGTAATTCTGGGTCGAGTGGGATAAACATAGCTCCAGATTTAATTATTGCTAATTCACTAATAATCAATTCCACAGAACGCTCAAGACAGATACCTACCGAATCACCTGTACATACCCCCAGTGTTGAAAGATGATGCGCCAATTGATTCGCACGTTCATTCAGCTCCCGGTAAGTTAGCTCTTCGCCTTCATACACCACCGCTATATTCTCAGGTGTCCGCTCAACTTGTTCTTCAAACAACTGATGGATCGTTTTTTCTTTCGGATAGGCTGCTTCCGTCGCATTGAAACCGGCGATCTGTGCTTTCTCCGATTCCGTTACTACCTCTACCTCGCTCAGCTGAAGATGCGGGGCCTCAATGAGGCTTCTCAGTAACTGTTGCCAGTGTCCCGACATCCGCTTGATTGTCTCACGATCATATAGTTGGGTTGCGTACTCAATTTCACACTGAAGACTTCCTTCTGTCTCCCAGGCGGTGACCGTGATATCCATCTTCGATACGTGTCCTTGCCCCGGGTTGACCTGAATCTCCAGATCCTCCAGTTCAATGGTCCGCTGCTCCATATTCTGCAACACAAACATGGTATCAAACAGTGGGTTTCGACTCATATCCCGGCGTGGTGCCACTTCTTCCACCAATCGATCAAACGGGTAGTCCTGATTGCCATACGCGCCTAGCGTCGTTTCTTTCACCTCAGCCAAAAATTCCGTGAAACTCTTTTCTCCCCGAGGCTGATTCCGCATCGCCAGGGTATTCACAAACATCCCCACTACCGGTTCCAGATCCGCATGCGACCTTCCCGCAATCGGCGTCCCTACTACGATATCCTCTTGGCCCGTATATCGATGCAGCAACGTATTATAGGCCGCGAGCAGCACCATATACAGGGTGCTTCCCGTTTCCAGGGCCAGTTTTTTCAGTCCCTCCGTGATCTCTTCGCTCACCTGGAAGCTCATTCGACTGCCTTCATAACTCTGGACCGCCGGCCGCGCACGATCGGTCGACAATGCTAACACGGGAAGCTCACCCGACAAGGTCTCCGTCCAGTAGGCTTGCTGCCGGTTCATCTCCTCCGATGCTGTACGCGCATGTTGCCAGACGGCATAATCCTTGTACTGAACCCGTAGCTCGGACAACGCTTCACCCGCATACAAACGCGCAAACTCATCCGCCAAAATCCCCATGGATACTCCATCCGAGACAATATGCGGCATATCCAGCAGCAAAAGGTGATGTTCTTCGCCCAGCTTCACCAATTTCGCCCGGAATAACGGCGCCTGTTCTAAATCAAAGGGACGCACAAACTCTGCTGCCACGGTATCGGCTGCGCTCTCCTCCGCTTCTTCATAGGCCATAGCAAAGTCCACTTCGGGATGAACGTACTGTACAATCTCTCCGTCCACCATCCCAAAGGAAGTCCGCAAACTTTCATGCCGTCCTACCAAGGTCCGGAAGATCCTTTCCAGCTGAGCAAGGTCGCATGCTCCCTTCAGAACGAGGCTAACGGGCATATTGTATACCGTTTGAGCTCCCCCAAGTTGATGTAGAACATACTGACGTTTTTGTGAGGCTGACACCGGGTAGTACTTCCGTTCTTCCACCGGTTCAATCAGGGCATACGCTCCTTGCTCAGCCTGCTCAATCCGCACTGCTAGTTCTTCGATTGTTGGATACTGGAACATCTCCCGTAACGGAATGTCCACCGCAAATTCTCGATTCACTCTCGATACCACAATCATGGCATTCAGCGAGTGACCGCCCAACTCAAAGAAGCTGTCCTGCACTCCGATTTTTTCAACGCCCAGCACGGATTTCCATAGTGCAGCCAACTGCTCTTCGGTCTCACTACGCGGAGCCACATATACCCGTCCCGATTCCATGGTGCCGTTTGGTTCTGGCAATGCCTTGCGATCCAGTTTGCCATTCGGCGTCAGAGGTAGTTGATCCAGCTGCACAAAATGGGCTGGAATCATATAGTCAGGCAATCCTTGGCCAAGATATTGACGCAATGATGCCACCGTCAAATCTCCGTTCGCTACCACGTATCCACATAAATAGGACTGACCCTGAAGATCTTCCCGCGCGACCACGGCTGCTTCTATCACGTGTTCATGTTTAGCCAGCTGAGTTTCAATTTCTCCCAGCTCAATCCGGTACCCCCGAATCTTCACCTGGTCGTCGATCCGTCCCAGGTACTCCACATTACCATCGGGTAACCAGCGGGCCAGATCGCCTGTCCGGTACATTCGTTCCCCCGGTTTAAACGGATTTGGTACAAATCGCTCGGCAGTGAGTTCCGGCTGATTCAGGTAGCCTCTCGCCAATCCATCCCCGGAGATGTACAGCTCCCCGGCCACACCCAGAGGCGACATATGTCCATTACGATCCAGTATAAAAGCACCTAATGTAGGGATTGGCTTTCCGATATTACTGCATGCTTCTCCAATCTCTAAAACAGTTATCTCTTTATAGGTAGCATGTACCGTGATTTCAGTTATGCCATACATATTGATGAGTTGGATGTTAGGGTACCTTGCATTCCAGATTCTTAGGCTGGATGGATTTAACGCCTCTCCTCCAAAAATTATTTTGCGTATCGCCAGCCGCTCACTGTTATTCGTTAATATTTCATTGGCTAATTGTTTGAAGTAAGATGGTGTTTGATTTAATATCGTTACTTGATGTGTTTCTAGCAATTCCATAAATAATGTCGGATTCTTCACTACGGCATGAGGCACTACGATCAAGGTCCCTCCGAAAACCAACGCACCATACATTTCCCAAACTGAAAAATCGAAGCAATATGAGTGAAATAATGTCCAAACATCATTACTATTAAAATCGAATAATGAATTATCACTTACCAAAAGACGAACGACATTGCGATGAGTAGTCAGTACTCCTTTAGGCCTTCCGGTTGTCCCGGAGGTGTATATCACATACGCCAGGTTTTGAGGTGAACTCACTCCCGCTAAATCGTCTCCTGGACCACTGTATATCTTTTGATCCTCCAGATAAAGCATGTCTCCTTGGAACGCTACCCGGTCGGCCACGTGCCTTTGGGTCAAGATAAGAGCAGTTCCACTATCTTCAAGCATATACGTGATCCGTTCCTGCGGGTACGTCGGATCCAGCGGTAAGTAGGCTCCGCCGGCCTTCAGGACTCCCATAATTCCAACGATCATTTCAAGCGATCGTTCCACCATTAGTCCCACGATACTTTCTGGGCCTACTCCCCGTGCGCGTAAATTCCGCGCCAATTGATTCGCACGTTCATTCAGCTCCCGGTAAGTTAGCTCTTCGCCTTCATACACCACCGCTATATTCTCAGGTGTCCGCTCAACTTGTTCTTCAAACAACTGATGGATCGTTTTTTCTTTCGGATAGGCTGCTTCCGTCGCATTGAAACCGGCGATCTGTGCTTTCTCCGATTCCGTTACTACCTCTACCTCGCTCAGCTGAAGATGCGGGGCCTCAATGAGGCTTCTCAGTAACTGTTGCCAGTGTCCCGACATCCGCTCGATCGTCTCACGATCATATAGTTGGGTTGCGTACTCAATTTCACACTGAAGACTTCCTTCTGTCTCCCAGGCGGTGACCGTGATATCCATCTTCGATACGTGTCCTTGCCCCGGGTTGACCTGAATCTCCAGATCCTCCAGTTCAATGGTCCGCTGCTCCATATTCTGCAACACAAACATGGTATCAAACAGTGGGTTTCGACTCATATCCCGGCGTGGTGCCACTTCTTCCACCAATCGATCAAACGGGTAGTCCTGATTGCCATACGCGCCTAGCGTCGTTTCTTTCACCTCAGCCAAAAATTCCGTGAAACTCTTTTCTCCCCGAGGCTGATTCCGCATCGCCAGGGTATTCACAAACATCCCCACTACCGGTTCCAGATCCGCATGCGACCTTCCCGCAATCGGCGTCCCTACTACGATATCCTCTTGGCCCGTATATCGATGCAGCAACGTATTATAGGCCGCGAGCAGCACCATATACAGGGTGCTTCCCGTTTCCAGGGCCAGTTTTTTCAGTCCCTCCGTGATCTCTTCGCTCACCTGGAAGCTCATTCGACTGCCTTCATAACTCTGGACCGCCGGCCGCGCACGATCGGTCGACAATGCTAACACGGGAAGCTCACCCGACAAGGTCTCCGTCCAGTAGGCTTGCTGCCGGTTCATCTCCTCCGATGCTGTACGCGCATGTTGCCAGACGGCATAATCCTTGTACTGAACCCGTAGCTCGGACAACGCTTCACCCGCATACAAACGCGCAAACTCATCCGCCAAAATCCCCATGGATACTCCATCCGAGACAATATGCGGCATATCCAGCAGCAAAAGGTGATGTTCTTCGCCCAGCTTCACCAATTTCGCCCGGAATAACGGCGCCTGTTCTAAATCAAAGGGACGCACAAACTCTGCTGCCACGGTATCGGCTGCGCTCTCCTCCGCTTCTTCATAGGCCATGGCAAAGTCCACTTCGGGATGAACGTACTGTACAATCTCTCCGTCCACCATCCCAAAGGAAGTCCGCAAACTTTCATGCCGTCCTACCAAGGTCCGGAAGATCCTTTCCAGCTGAGCAAGGTCGCATGCTCCCTTCAGAACGAGGCTAACGGGCATATTGTATACCGTTTGAGCTCCCCCAAGTTGGTGTAGAACATACTGACGTTTTTGTGAGGCTGACACCGGGTAGTACTTCCGTTCTTCCACCGGTTCAATCAGGGCATACGCTCCTTGCTCAGCCTGCTCAATCCGCACTGCTAGTTCTTCGATTGTTGGATACTGGAACATCTCCCGTAACGGAATGTCCACCGCAAATTCTCGATTCACTCTCGATACCACAATCATGGCATTCAGCGAGTGACCGCCCAACTCAAAGAAGCTGTCCTGCACTCCGATTTTTTCAACGCCCAGCACGGATTTCCATAGTGCAGCCAACTGCTCTTCGGTCTCACTACGCGGAGCCACATATACCCGTCCCGATTCCATGGTGCCGTTTGGTTCTGGCAATGCCTTGCGATCCAGTTTGCCATTCGGCGTCAGAGGTAGTTGATCCAGCTGCACAAAATGGGCTGGAATCATATAGTCAGGCAATCCTTGGCCAAGATATTGACGCAATGATGCCACCGTCAAATCTCCGTTCGCTACCACGTATCCACATAAATAGGACTGACCCTGAAGATCTTCCCGCGCGACCACGGCTGCTTCTATCACGTGTTCATGTTTAGCCAGCTGAGTTTCAATTTCTCCCAGCTCAATCCGGTACCCCCGAATCTTCACCTGGTCGTCGATCCGTCCCAGGTACTCCACATTACCATCGGGTAACCAGCGGGCCAGATCGCCTGTCCGGTACATTCGTTCCCCCGGTTCAAACGGATTTGGTACAAATCGCTCGGCAGTGAGTTCCGGCTGATTCAGGTAGCCTCTCGCCAATCCATCCCCGGAGATGTACAGCTCCCCGGCCACACCCAGAGGCGACATATGTCCATTACGATCCAGTATAAAAGCACCTAATGTAGGGATTGGCTTTCCGATATTACTGCATGCTTCTCCAATCTCTAAAACAGTTATCTCTTTATAGGTAGCATGTACCGTGATTTCAGTTATGCCATACATATTGATGAGTTGGATGTTAGGGTACCTTGCATTCCAGATTCTTAGGCTGGATGGATTTAACGCCTCTCCTCCAAAAATTATTTTGCGTATCGCCAGCCGCTCACTGTTATTCGTTAATATTTCATTGGCTAATTGTTTGAAGTAAGATGGTGTTTGATTTAATATCGTTACTTGATGTGTTTCTAGCAATTCCATAAATAATGTCGGATTCTTCACTACGGCATGAGGCACTACGATCAAGGTCCCTCCGAAAACCAACGCACCATACATTTCCCAAACTGAAAAATCGAAGCAATATGAGTGAAATAATGTCCAAACATCATTACTATTAAAATCGAATAATGAATTATCACTTACCAAAAGACGAACGACATTGCGATGAGTAGTCAGTACTCCTTTAGGCCTTCCGGTTGTCCCGGAGGTGTATATCACATACGCCAGGTTTTGAGGTGAACTCACTCCCGCTAAATCGTCTCCTGGACCACTGTATATCTTTTGATCCTCCAGATAAAGCATGTCTCCTTGGAACGCTACCCGGTCGGCCACGTGCCTTTGGGTCAAGATAAGAGCAGTTCCACTATCTTCAAGCATATACGTGATCCGTTCCTGCGGGTACGTCGGATCCAGCGGTAAGTAGGCTCCGCCGGCCTTCAGGACTCCCATAATTCCAACGATCATTTCAAGCGATCGTTCCACCATTAGTCCCACGATACTTTCTGGGCCTACTCCCCGTGCGCGTAAATTCCGCGCCAATTGATTCGCACGTTCATTCAGCTCCCGGTAAGTTAGCTCTTCGCCTTTATACACCACCGCTATATTCTCAGGTGTCCGCTCAACTTGTTCTTCAAACAACTGATGGATCGTTTTTTCTTTCGGATAGGCAGCTTCCGTCGCATTGAAACCGGCGATCTGTGCTTTCTCCTCATTTGGGACTATATTAATATCGCTGAGCTTTATTGTTGGGTCTTTGAGGACTGTGAGGATAGTTTCTTTTAAATGTTTGCATATCGTCACAATATCATTTTCGCTAATTACTTTTGAATTATAAGTAAATTTGAAATTCAGTGTATCTTCTTGATGAATTATGACACTCAAATTATAGTTATTATGTTCTGAGAATTCTGTTACTTGTATATCAATCTCCTCTGAGATACTAGCAATTCCTTTGTTAATAGGATAGTTTTCAAATACCACAATGTGATTAAATAATTTATTTTTTAATTTAGTATTAGTTTGTATCTTATATAGGGGAACATAACTGAATTTCTCTGAACTAAATGCCTCTAATTGTACATTTTTAACATATTCATTAAATGATAATGACTCTGCATCTCGAATTCTTACCGGGATAGTATTAATGAATAAACCAACCATACTTTCTATTCCTAATATTTCTGCGGGTCTTCCTGATATAACTGAACCATACACAACATCGGTCACATTATTATAACGTTGGAGCAAAATTCCCCAAATTACCTGAATTATTGTATTAACTGTTACCTGATTATTAACAGAAAATTCAACTAGCTTTTTCGTTAACAATGTATCTAAAGTGAAGTTTTTACTTTTATAATCATGTTCCTCACTTACTTCATCAAGCTGCCTATCCATTATTCTAATTCTATGATCATAATCACCCAACATTTTGCTCCAATAATCTAACGCCATTTCTGTATCTTGTTTATTCAACCATTTTATATAACTACTATATGAAGTAGGTGGGTTTATGACCTGCGACGTTGAAATATCGTTGAAATATATCCGCATCATTTCTTGGATAACGATTCCTAAAGACCATCCGTCCATAATAATATGATGAAAACTAATAACGACAACATGATACTCTTCTGTCAATTTTATAATTGACATTCGGATTAAAGGACCCTCATTTAAACTAAAACCAATCTCTCGATCATTACTCTTTAAAAATTCAATTTTCCTTAACTGATCTTCTTCGGATAAATGCATAATATCTTCATGCAGTATCTGATTCTGTATCTTATCATACACGACTTGTATTGGGACTTTTACCGTATCGTAAAGAAATACAGTCCTTAATACATCATGTTTCTGAATAACAGTATTGAAACATTCTTGAAATCTAAAGATATCTAGTGAGCCTCTTACTTCCAAAGTCATTTGAACAAAATATGCATCTGATTTTTCTTCAAGAATACGATGGTAAAGCATACCTTCTTGCAGTGGTGTCAACTGATAAATATCTTTTATGTTTTCCATCAGGTTATATCCCTTCGTTATGACTTAACATTATGCATAACTCTCGTAAAAATTGGAGAGAGTTATGCACAATGTTTCTTCTTAGCCTCTATTTTTACCGCTTTTTCTTTTTGGAAGATAATGCCTTATAGATATCATCTAGTTCTTCAAAGGTGACATCATTGAGCGTAACATCGCTAGGTGTCAAAATTGTTTTTTCCATACTTATACAGTGATCAATTACCTTGATCAGCTGATCTTGGTAATGATTCAACAATCGCTCTATGTTCTCTGTTAAAAACTCGTTAGTATTATACGAAACACTTAAAGTCAACTGTTGGTTATTTACAATTCCTGTAATAGCAAGTGGGAATGTACGTTTTGACTGATTGCTTATATTTTCCCCACCACTATAAGGAGACAATTTAATAAATCCATTATCTTCATTGCTCCCGTTAAATTGCCCTAGATAATTAAAACTTATCTCAGGAAGCGTTTCAAAGTTTAAATCCACATTTCTCTCTCTTGGCGTCAAATACTTTAATATCTCGTATCCCACACCTTTGTTTGGTACTTTCCGTAACATTTCTTTTACTGTCTTGATTTGTTGACCGATTTCTTCTGACTGTACATCTAAAATAATTGGATATTTTGAGGTGAACCATCCAATAGTACGACTGACATTAGTATCCTCATTAAATTTTTCTCTTCCATGACCTTCTAGTTCCACACAAACTCTATTTTGTCTAGTCCATGATTTAATAGATAACGCAAGAGCAGTAAGCAATATATCGTCGATTTCTGTGTTATAAGCTTTAGAAACACGAGTTAGCAGAGTGTTTGTTTTTTCCTTTGATAACATAACACTTATTACTTCATTTATAGGTGCGCTACTCTCGCTTCCTGTATGGTCTTTAGATAGAGGTCTCAATCTTGATAGTTTTTCAATTTCTGCCCAATAGGGAATCTCAGATAATAAGTTGTTACTTTTAGCATATTCGTTCAACTTTTCTGACCATTCTTTATAAGAATCTGTTTTCATTGGTAAAACAGGTTCCTTATTGGATTTTAGCTGATGATATATTGTTGAAAAATCTTCTAATAATATTCGCCAGGACACCCCATCTATTACTAGATGATGAATTACAATCATTAGATGATCTCCAAGAACAGTTTTAAACAATCCTAATTTGACTAATGGACCATGCTCTAAATCGATACTCTTATGAAGAGTTTTTCCTAACTCAATAATACGAGAACCTATATTCCTATCATTTATTTTTTCAGTTTGTAGTGTAAAACCGATTCCCTCATCAAGTCCGCGGTTGTATTGCTTATACTCTCCACGTTCAAAGCTATATTTCATACGAAGCGCATCGTGGTGTGCAAGAATCTTTTCAAAAGATTTTTGTACTAATTTCTCACTAAACCCTGCCTCACTAAACAGTACAACTGATTGGTTCCAATGATTTATTTCTGAGAAACTTTGATTAAAAAACCAATGTTGTATAGGAGTTAGTAAAGCTTCTCCTTCTACTACGCCCTGGTAAATTCTTCTACTAACCTGTTCTAGATAAGGACTTAATTCGAATATGGTTGGGAAGGTAAATATATCTTTAATTGAAACCTTAAATTCAAATTTGTGTAATTCAGCCGATACCTGAATTGCTTTTATTGAATCACCCCCAAGTTCAAAAAAACTATCCTCAATTCCTATTCTTTCGACCATCAAAACATTTTCCCATATTTTTGTCAGCATTTTTTCAATTTCGTTCCTTGGCGCTACATAAGTCCGTCCGGTTGTTTGTATCTTTCCATTCGGTTCTGGCAGCGCTCTACGATCTATTTTCCCATTCGATGTTAGCGGAAGGTAATCTAGCTCCACAAAATGCGCCGGGATCATATACTCCGGTAGTTGTCTACTTAAATATTGACGTATTTCTTCCATTAGTAGTGTTCCCTTGGTTACCACATAACCACATAAAGACTTCAATCCTAGTTGGTTTTCTCTCGCCACCACGACTGCCTCAATGACCTGTTCATGGTTAACCAACCGCGCTTCAATTTCTCCCAGCTCAATCCGATACCCCCGAATCTTCACCTGATCATCTATTCGTCCCAGGTACTCCACGTTTCCATCGGGTAACCAGCGGGCTAGATCGCCTGTCCGGTACATTCGCTCGCCAGGTTCAAATGGATTGGGAACAAAACACTTAGCGGTGAGTTCCGGCTGATTCAGGTACCCTCGAGCTAATCCATCTCCAGATGTGTACAGTTCTCCTACCACTCCTATAGGAGCTGGCTGCATCCCCTTGTCCAATACATAGACTTTTGTATTTGATACAGGTTTTCCGATAGGAACTGATTCTTTCTGTAGTGTTGTGATTGGGTAAAAACAAGTAAACGTTGTATTCTCCGTTGGGCCGTATCCATTAATTAGATTAATACTTGTTGTGTTGTCTAACAATTTCATCACATGTTTGGGTGATACTGCTTCCCCACCGACAAGTAACGTCTGTACTCCACTGAACATCTCAATATCATAATCCACGGCTAGATTAAATAATGCTGAGGTAAGCCACATGATAGAGACATTATTCGCTACGATATTCTCTCGTAAGTTATCCAATGAAATCGTGGTTGTTACGAGGATTAGTTTTGCACCGTTAAGTAAAGCACCCCAGATTTCAAATGTAGCCGCATCAAAGGATATAGAAGAAGCCTGCAATAATGTATCTGCTTCATCTATACTGATATAATTTGTATCCTTGACTAATCGGACGACACCTTGATTTACGACCAAAACTCCCTTGGGCTTCCCGGTTGTCCCGGAGGTGTATATCACATACGCCAGGTTTTGAGGTGAACTCACTCCCGCTAAATTGTCTCCTGGACCGCTGTATATCTCTTGATCCTCCAGATAAAGCATGGCTCCTTGGAACGCTACCCGGTCGGCCACGTGTCTTTGGGTCAAGATAAGAGCAGTTCCACTATCTTCAAGCATATACGTGATCCGTTCCTGCGGGTACGTCGGATCCAGCGGTAAGTAGGCTCCGCCGGCCTTCAGGACTCCCATAATTCCAACGATCATTTCAAGCGATCGTTCCACCATTAGTCCCACGATACTTTCTGGGCCTACTCCCCGTGCGCGTAAATTCCGCGCCAATTGATTCGCACGTTCATTCAGCTCCCGGTAAGTTAGCTCTTCGCCTTCATACACCACCGCTATATTCTCAGGTGTCCGCTCAACTTGTTCTTCAAACAACTGATGGATCGTTTTTTCTTTCGGATAGGCTGCTTCCGTCGCATTGAAACCGGCGATCTGTGCTTTCTCCGATTCCGTTACTACCTCTACCTCGCTCAGCTGAAGATGCGGGGCCTCAATGAGGCTTCTCAGTAACTGTTGCCAGTGTCCCGACATCCGCTCGATCGTCTCACGATCATATAGTTGGGTTGCGTACTCAATTTCACACTGAAGACTTCCTTCTGTCTCCCAGGCGGTGACCGTGATATCCATCTTCGATACGTGTCCTTGCCCCGGGTTGACCTGAATCTCCAGATCCTCCAGTTCAATGGTCCGCTGCTCCATATTCTGCAACACAAACATGGTATCAAACAGTGGGTTTCGACTCATATCCCGGCGTGGTGCCACTTCTTCCACCAATCGATCAAACGGGTAGTCCTGATTGCCATACGCGCCTAGCGTCGTTTCTTTCACCTCAGCCAAAAATTCCGTGAAACTCTTTTCTCCCCGAGGCTGATTCCGCATCGCCAGGGTATTCACAAACATCCCCACTACCGGTTCCAGATCCGCATGCGACCTTCCCGCAATCGGCGTCCCTACTACGATATCCTCTTGGCCCGTATATCGATGCAGCAACGTATTATAGGCCGCGAGCAGCACCATATACAGGGTGCTTCCCGTTTCCAGGGCCAGTTTTTTCAGTCCCTCCGTGATCTCTTCGCTCACCTGGAAGCTCATTCGACTGCCTTCATAACTCTGGACCGCCGGCCGCGCACGATCGGTCGACAATGCTAACACGGGAAGCTCACCCGACAAGGTCTCCGTCCAGTAGGCTTGCTGCCGGTTCATCTCCTCCGATGCTGTACGCGCATGTTGCCAGACGGCATAATCCTTGTACTGAACCCGTAGCTCGGACAACGCTTCACCCGCATACAAACGCGCAAACTCATCCGCCAAAATCCCCATGGATACTCCATCCGAGACAATATGCGGCATATCCAGCAGCAAAAGGTGATGTTCTTCGCCCAGCTTCACCAATTTCGCCCGGAATAACGGCGCCTGTTCTAAATCAAAGGGACGCACAAACTCTGCTGCCACGGTATCGGCTGCGCTCTCCTCCGCTTCTTCATAGGCCATGGCAAAGTCCACTTCGGGATGAACGTACTGTACAATCTCTCCGTCCACCATCCCAAAGGAAGTCCGCAAACTTTCATGCCGTCCTACCAAGGTCCGGAAGATCCTTTCCAGCTGAGCAAGGTCGCATGCTCCCTTCAGAACGAGGCTAACGGGCATATTGTATACCGTTTGAGCTCCCCCAAGTTGGTGTAGAACATACTGACGTTTTTGTGAGGCTGACACCGGGTAGTACTTCCGTTCTTCCACCGGTTCAATCAGGGCATACGCTCCTTGCTCAGCCTGCTCAATCCGCACTGCTAGTTCTTCGATTGTTGGATACTGGAACATCTCCCGTAACGGAATGTCCACCGCAAATTCTCGATTCACTCTCGATACCACAATCATGGCATTCAGCGAGTGACCGCCCAACTCAAAGAAGCTGTCCTGCACTCCGATTTTTTCAACGCCCAGCACGGATTTCCATAGTGCAGCCAACTGCTCTTCGGTCTCACTACGCGGAGCCACATATACCCGTCCCGATTCCATGGTGCCGTTTGGTTCTGGCAATGCCTTGCGATCCAGTTTGCCATTCGGCGTCAGAGGTAGTTGATCCAGCTGCACAAAATGGGCTGGAATCATATAGTCGGGCAATCCTTGGCCAAGATATTGACGCAATGATGCCACCGTCAAATCTCCGTTCGCTACCACGTATCCACATAAATAGGACTGACCCTGAAGATCTTCCCGCGCGACCACGGCTGCTTCTATCACGTGTTCATGTTTAGCCAGCTGAGTTTCAATTTCTCCCAGCTCAATCCGGTACCCCCGAATCTTCACCTGGTCGTCGATCCGTCCCAGGTACTCCACATTACCATCGGGTAACCAGCGGGCCAGATCGCCTGTCCGGTACATTCGTTCCCCTGGTTCAAACGGATTTGGTACAAATCGCTCGGCAGTGAGTTCCGGCTGATTTAGGTAGCCTCTCGCCAATCCATCCCCGGAGATGTACAGCTCCCCGGCAACACCTAGAGGCTGTAGGTTCTGAGAAGAATCTAGTATATAAATTCTTGTATTATCTCCAGGTGAACCAATAGGTACTGATTTGAAAATGTTCCCAGAAGTATTGCAAGTATAGCTCATACAATTCACTGTAGCCTCAGTCGGGCCATAGGAATTAAAGATTTCAATTTCAAATCCATTCTGAACGACTGTATTTACCAAAGTTTGTTCTAGTAACTCCCCACCAATTATTAATTTTTTAAGAGTCTGAGATTTAATTTGTTCATTGAGTATTAATCTCATGTGTGAAGGGGTCAATTTCAATATTTCTACCTCGTCATTCCTCAAAACATCTTGAAGTAAGGTTGCGCCATTACTATTTCCAAACACAATTAATTTAGAACCTATTAGTAATGGTGTAAATAATGAAGTAACTGTTGCATCAAATGAGATCGTCGAATATAGAGGGAAGTTCATTTGGTTATTTTCGCAATAAATTCCTTTTGCCCACCAAACATAATTCACCAAGTTCCGTTGTTCGATAAGCACTCCCTTTGGCTTCCCTGTCGAACCTGATGTGTAAATCACATACGCCAGGTTTTGAGGTGAACTCACTCCCGCTAAATTGTCTCCTGGACCGCTGTATATCTCTTGATCCTCCAGATAAAGCATGGCTCCTTGGAACGCTACCCGGTCGGCCACGTGTCTTTGGGTCAAGATAAGAGCAGTTCCACTATCTTCAAGCATATACGTGATCCGTTCCTGCGGGTACGTCGGATCCAGCGGTAAGTAGGCTCCGCCGGCCTTCAGGACTCCCATAATTCCAACGATCATTTCAAGCGATCGTTCCACCATTAGTCCCACGATACTTTCTGGGCCTACTCCCCGTGCGCGTAAATTCCGCGCCAATTGATTCGCACGTTCATTCAGCTCCCGGTAAGTTAGCTCTTCGCCTTCATACACCACCGCTATATTCTCAGGTGTCCGCTCAACTTGTTCTTCAAACAACTGATGGATCATTTTTTCTTTCGGATAGGCTGCTTCCGTCGCATTGAAACCGGCGATCTGTGCTTTCTCCGATTCCGTTACTACCTCTACCTCGCTCAGCTGAAGATGCGGGGCCTCAATGAGGCTTCTCAGTAACTGTTGCCAGTGTCCCGACATCCGCTTGATCGTCTCACGATCATATAGTTGGGTTGCGTACTCAATTTCACACTGAAGACTTCCTTTTGTCTCCCAGGCGGTGACCGTGATATCCATCTTCGATACGTGTCCTTGCCCCGGGTTGACCTGAATCTCCAGATCCTCCAGTTCAATGGTCCGCTGCTCCATATTCTGCAACACAAACATGGTATCAAACAGTGGGTTTCGACTCATATCCCGGCGTGGTGCCACTTCTTCCACCAATCGATCAAACGGGTAGTCCTGATTGCCATACGCGCCTAGCGTCGTTTCTTTCACCTCAGCCAAAAATTCCGTGAAACTCTTTTCTCCCCGAGGCTGATTCCGCATCGCCAGGGTATTCACAAACATCCCCACTACCGGTTCCAGATCCGCATGCGACCTTCCCGCAATCGGCGTCCCTACTACGATATCCTCTTGGCCCGTATATCGATGCAGCAACGTATTATAGGCCGCGAGCAGCACCATATACAGGGTGCTTCCCGTTTCCAGGGCCAGTTTTTTCAGTCCCTCCGTGATCTCTTCGCTCACCTGGAAGCTCATTCGACTGCCTTCATAACTCTGGACCGCCGGCCGCGCACGATCGGTCGACAATGCTAACACGGGAAGCTCACCCGACAAGGTCTCCGTCCAGTAGGCTTGCTGCCGGTTCATCTCCTCCGATGCTGTACGCGCATGTTGCCAGACGGCATAATCCTTGTACTGAACCCGTAGCTCGGACAACGCTTCACCCGCATACAAACGCGCAAACTCATCCGCCAAAATCCCCATGGATACTCCATCCGAGACAATATGCGGCATATCCAGCAGCAAAAGGTGATGTTCTTCGCCCAGCTTCACCAATTTCGCCCGGAATAACGGCGCCTGTTCTAAATCAAAGGGACGCACAAACTCTGCTGCCACGGTATCGGCTGCGCTCTCCTCCGCTTCTTCATAGGCCATAGCAAAGTCCACTTCGGGATGAACGTACTGTACAATCTCTCCGTCCACCATCCCAAAGGAAGTCCGCAAACTTTCATGCCGTCCTACCAAGGTCCGGAAGATCCTTTCCAGCTGAGCAAGGTCGCATGCTCCCTTCAGAACGAGGCTAACGGGCATATTGTATACCGTTTGAGCTCCCCCAAGTTGATGTAGAACATACTGACGTTTTTGTGAGGCTGACACCGGGTAGTACTTCCGTTCTACCACCGGTTCAATCAGGGCATACGCTCCTTGCTCAGCCTGCTCAATCCGCACTGCTAGTTCTTCGATTGTTGGATACTGGAACATCTCCCGTAACGGAATGTCCACCGCAAATTCTCGATTCACTCTCGATACCACAATCATGGCATTCAGCGAGTGACCGCCCAACTCAAAGAAGCTGTCCTGCACTCCGATTTTTTCAACGCCCAGCACGGATTTCCATAGTGCAGCCAACTGCTCTTCGGTCTCACTACGCGGAGCCACATATACCCGTCCCGATTCCATGGTGCCGTTTGGTTCTGGCAATGCCTTGCGATCCAGTTTGCCATTCGGCGTCAGAGGTAGTTGATCCAGCTGCACAAAATGGGCTGGAATCATATAGTCAGGCAATCCTTGGCCAAGATATTGACGCAATGATGCCACCGTCAAATCTCCGTTCGCTACCACGTATCCACATAAATAGGACTGACCCTGAAGATCTTCCCGCGCGACCACGGCTGCTTCTATCACGTGTTCATGTTTAGCCAGCTGAGTTTCAATTTCTCCCAGCTCAATCCGGTACCCCCGAATCTTCACCTGGTCGTCGATCCGTCCCAGGTACTCCACATTACCATCGGGTAACCAGCGGGCCAGATCGCCTGTCCGGTACATTCGTTCTCCCGGTTCAAACGGATTTGGTACAAAACGAGTGAGAGTTTGATCCTCATTGTTAATGTATCCTGCGCCAAGGCTACTACCTGCGATGCAAATTTCACCTTCAATACCTAATGGTGCAAGGCCATTGGATTTATCAACAATATAAATTCTTGTATTATATATGGGCTTTCCGATTGGGACAGATTTATCTTCCAACAGAGAATTTTCTCTAATACGTTGGTACAACACAATATCTGTACACTCTGTTGGCCCATAAATGTTTACTATTTGTGTTTTGTTTGTGAGTTCCAGTGTTCTCTTTAAACCATCTACCTTTAATGGCTCCCCCCCGATAAACAACCAGTTTAGGGAGGTCAGTTGATTTTTTGAGGCATTACCAACAATTGAATAAAGCATAGTTGGTGTACAGTTAATAACTGAAACTTTGTATTTTTCAACTAAATCAACAACAGTGAAGGAGTCGAACGGGCCAGCTGGTAAGAGAACTATCGTCCCCCCCTTTATCAGAGGAGCAAAAATGTTTTTCTGTGTAGCATCAAATGCTGGGGAGGTTACGATTAAAAATATGTCACTATTAACTATTTTAAACTCATTAACATACCAGTTCACCAAATTAACAAAACTATTGTGATATACACTCGCTCCTTTAGGAACTCCTGTAGAACCTGAGGTGAAGATAGTGTAAATTCTCTCATTCACATTAATACAATTGACAGGATTAGCTCTATTCTCTTGTTCCAAGATCTTAATTACGCTTTGGGAGTCAAGACATATAGTAGTTACTTCTCCCTGGAACACACTTCTCTTCCAAAATACCTTTGTCACCACAATTTGTATCTTACTTTGTTCTATCATATGACTGAGGCGTCCCTTAGGTAATTCTGGGTCGAGTGGGATAAACATAGCTCCAGATTTAATTATTGCTAATTCACTAATAATCAATTCCACAGAACGCTCAAGACAGATACCTACCGAATCACCTGTACATACCCCCAGTGTTGAAAGATGATGCGCCAATTGATTCGCACGTTCATTCAGCTCCCGGTAAGTTAGCTCTTCGCCTTCATACACCACCGCTATATTCTCAGGTGTCCGCTCAACTTGTTCTTCAAACAACTGATGGATCGTTTTTTCTTTCGGATAGGCTGCTTCCGTCGCATTGAAACCGGCGATCTGTGCTTTCTCCGATTCCGTTACTACCTCTACCTCGCTCAGCTGAAGATGCGGGGCCTCAATGAGGCTTCTCAGTAACTGTTGCCAGTGTCCCGACATCCGCTTGATTGTCTCACGATCATATAGTTGGGTTGCGTACTCAATTTCACACTGAAGACTTCCTTCTGTCTCCCAGGCGGTGACCGTGATATCCATCTTCGATACGTGTCCTTGCCCCGGGTTGACCTGAATCTCCAGATCCTCCAGTTCAATGGTCCGCTGCTCCATATTCTGCAACACAAACATGGTATCAAACAGTGGGTTTCGACTCATATCCCGGCGTGGTGCCACTTCTTCCACCAATCGATCAAACGGGTAGTCCTGATTGCCATACGCGCCTAGCGTCGTTTCTTTCACCTCAGCCAAAAATTCCGTGAAACTCTTTTCTCCCCGAGGCTGATTCCGCATCGCCAGGGTATTCACAAACATCCCCACTACCGGTTCCAGATCCGCATGCGACCTTCCCGCAATCGGCGTCCCTACTACGATATCCTCTTGGCCCGTATATCGATGCAGCAACGTATTATAGGCCGCGAGCAGCACCATATACAGGGTGCTTCCCGTTTCCAGGGCCAGTTTTTTCAGTCCCTCCGTGATCTCTTCGCTCACCTGGAAGCTCATTCGACTGCCTTCATAACTCTGGACCGCCGGCCGCGCACGATCGGTCGACAATGCTAACACGGGAAGCTCACCCGACAAGGTCTCCGTCCAGTAGGCTTGCTGCCGGTTCATCTCCTCCGATGCTGTACGCGCATGTTGCCAGACGGCATAATCCTTGTACTGAACCCGTAGCTCGGACAACGCTTCACCCGCATACAAACGTGCAAACTCATCCGCCAAAATCCCCATGGATACTCCATCCGAGACAATATGCGGCATATCCAGCAGCAAAAGGTGATGTTCTTCGCCCAGCTTCACCAATTTCGCCCGGAATAACGGCGCCTGTTCTAAATCAAAGGGACGCACAAACTCTGCTGCCACGGTATCGGCTGCGCTCTCCTCCGCTTCTTCATAGGCCATAGCAAAGTCCACTTCGGGATGAACGTACTGTACAATCTCTCCGTCCACCATCCCAAAGGAAGTCCGCAAACTTTCATGCCGTCCTACCAAGGTCCGGAAGATCCTTTCCAGCTGAGCAAGGTCGCATGCTCCCTTCAGAACGAGGCTAACGGGCATATTGTATACCGTTTGAGCTCCCCCAAGTTGATGTAGAACATATTGACGTTTTTGTGAGGCTGACACCGGGTAGTACTTCCGTTCTACCACCGGTTCAATCAGGGCATACGCTCCTTGCTCAGCCTGCTCAATCCGCACTGCCAGTTCTTCGATTGTTGGATACTGGAACATCTCCCGTAACGGAATGTCCACCGCAAATTCTCGATTCACTCTCGATACCACAATCATGGCATTCAGCGAGTGACCGCCCAACTCAAAGAAGCTGTCCTGCACTCCGATTTTTTCAACGCCCAGCACGGATTTCCATAGTGCAGCCAACTGCTCTTCGGTCTCATTACGCGGAGCCACATATACCCGTCCCGATTCCATGGTGCCGTTTGGTTCTGGCAATGCCTTGCGATCCAGTTTGCCATTCGGCGTCAGAGGTAGTTGATCCAGCTGCACAAAATGGGCTGGAATCATATAGTCGGGCAATCCTTGGCCAAGATATTGACGCAATGATGCCACCGTCAAATCTCCGTTCGCTACCACGTATCCACATAAATAGGACTGACCCTGAAGATCTTCCCGCGCGACCACGGCTGCTTCTATCACGTGTTCATGTTTAGCCAGCTGAGTTTCAATTTCTCCCAGCTCAATCCGGTACCCCCGAATCTTCACCTGGTCGTCGATCCGTCCCAGGTACTCCACATTACCATCGGGTAACCAGCGGGCCAGATCGCCTGTCCGGTACATTCGTTCCCCTGGTTCAAACGGATTTGGTACAAATCGCTCGGCAGTGAGTTCCGGCTGATTCAGGTAGCCTCTTGCCAATCCATCCCCGGAGATGTACAGCTCCCCGGTAACACCTAAAGGCCGTAAGTTCTGCATAGAATCTAGTATATACAATTTATGATTGTCGATTGGCTGTCCAATCGGAACAGTAGACTTAACTTCTTTTGAACACTCGAAAAAAGATACATCTACCGTTGCTTCAGTTGGTCCATATAGATTGATTAAAGAAGAGCTACCCGTTTGTAACAAGGTGTTGAACTGAGATACAAGATGTGGGGACAAAACCTCCCCGCTTACAAAAAACATTCTCACTTGAAAAGTATCCGCTACGTTTTTATGCTCGATAGATTGCATAAATGTCCTAAACACCGAAGGTACAAAGTGTACGACGGTGATGTTCCATGTAGCGATTGCATCTGCCGTGGCTTCGGGACTTTTTTCCATTCCAGACGGCAGGTAAACAGTTTTCGCCCCTACAAGGGTTCCCCAAAAAAGTTCCCATACAGAAACATCAAAACTAAATGGGGTCTTTTGTAATAAAATATCTGTCGTCAATAAAGGAAATTCTTTTTGCATCCAATTCAACCTGTTAACGACTGAACGATTTTCAATGAGCACTCCTTTAGGCCTTCCGGTCGTCCCGGAGGTGTATATCACATACGCCAGGTTTTGAGGTGAACTCACTCCCGCTAAATTGTCTCCTGGACCGCTGTATATCTCTTGATCCTCCAGATAAAGCATGGCTCCTTGGAACGCTACCCGGTCGGCCACGTGTCTTTGGGTCAAGATAAGAGCAGTTCCACTATCTTCAAGCATATACGTGATCCGTTCCTGCGGGTACGTCGGATCCAGCGGTAAGTAGGCTCCGCCGGCCTTCAGGACTCCCATAATTCCAACGATCATTTCAAGCGATCGTTCCACCATTAGTCCCACGATACTTTCTGGGCCTACTCCCCGTGCGCGTAAATTCCGCGCCAATTGATTCGCACGTTCATTCAGCTCCCGGTAAGTTAGCTCTTCGCCTTCATACACCACCGCTATATTCTCAGGTGTCCGCTCAACTTGTTCTTCAAACAACTGATGGATCATTTTTTCTTTCGGATAGGCTGCTTCCGTCGCATTGAAACCGGCGATCTGTGCTTTCTCCGATTCCGTTACTACCTCTACCTCGCTCAGCTGAAGATGCGGGGCCTCAATGAGGCTTCTCAGTAACTGTTGCCAGTGTCCCGACATCCGCTCGATCGTCTCACGATCATATAGTTGGGTTGCGTACTCAATTTCACACTGAAGACTTCCTTTTGTCTCCCAGGCGGTGACCGTGATATCCATCTTCGATACGTGTCCTTGCCCCGGGTTGACCTGAATCTCCAGATCCTCCAGTTCAATGGTCCGCTGCTCCATATTCTGCAACACAAACATGGTATCAAACAGTGGGTTTCGACTCATATCCCGGCGTGGTGCCACTTCTTCCACCAATCGATCAAACGGGTAGTCCTGATTGCCATACGCGCCTAGCGTCGTTTCTTTCACCTCAGCCAAAAATTCCGTGAAACTCTTTTCTCCCCGAGGCTGATTCCGCATCGCCAGGGTATTCACAAACATCCCCACTACCGGTTCCAGATCCGCATGCGACCTTCCCGCAATCGGCGTCCCTACTACGATATCCTCTTGGCCCGTATATCGATGCAGCAACGTATTATAGGCCGCGAGCAGCACCATATACAGGGTGCTTCCCGTTTCCAGGGCCAGTTTTTTCAGTCCCTCCGTGATCTCTTCGCTCACCTGGAAGCTCATTCGACTGCCTTCATAACTCTGGACCGCCGGCCGCGCACGATCGGTCGACAATGCTAACACGGGAAGCTCACCCGACAAGGTCTCCGTCCAGTAGGCTTGCTGCCGGTTCATCTCCTCCGATGCTGTACGCGCATGTTGCCAGACGGCATAATCCTTGTACTGAACCCGTAGCTCGGACAACGCTTCACCCGCATACAAACGTGCAAACTCATCCGCCAAAATCCCCATGGATACTCCATCCGAGACAATATGCGGCATATCCAGCAGCAAAAGGTGATGTTCTTCGCCCAGCTTCACCAATTTCGCCCGGAATAACGGCGCCTGTTCTAAATCAAAGGGACGCACAAACTCTGCTGCCACGGTATCGGCTGCGCTCTCCTCCGCTTCTTCATAGGCCATGGCAAAGTCCACTTCGGGATGAACGTACTGTACAATCTCTCCGTCCACCATCCCAAAGGAAGTCCGCAAACTTTCATGCCGTCCTACCAAGGTCCGGAAGATCCTTTCCAGCTGAGCAAGGTCGCATGCTCCCTTCAGAACGAGGCTAACGGGCATATTGTATACCGTTTGAGCTCCCCCAAGTTGGTGTAGAACATACTGACGTTTTTGTGAGGCTGACACCGGGTAGTACTTTCGTTCTTCCACCGGTTCAATCAGGGCATACGCTCCTTGCTCAGCCTGCTCAATCCGCACTGCTAGTTCTTCGATTGTTGGATACTGGAACATCTCCCGTAAAGTTAAATTTAATTTAAAATACTTATTTATCTGATGCATTAATATTGTTGCATTAAGCGAATGGCCACCTGTCTCAAAAAAATTAGTTCTAATACTAAAATCCTTCGAATTCAGAGTTTCACTCCAAAAATCAAACAATACACTCTCAACTTTTGATAAGGTATTGACATTTTCTTTATCCTTATAAAGTAGTTCTATATCATTGATAATTTTCTCATACTTATTTTCTTCTAGATATTGTGAAAGTAGAAATCTCTGTAACTTTCCGCTAGTAGTTTTAGGCGCTTGCCTTATTGGTATAATATAAGTTGGTGCAAAACCAAACTTATCTAATATGGTTGAACGAATACGAGGAATCATTTCAATAAATTCGTTCATTTTTTTTCTGTAGACGACAAAAATCACAAGTTTGTCTTCTCTAGTTTTAATATCATGTAATCTAGAAGCAATGACTTTGTTTAATGGAATATTAATAGCCTTCTCTATTACTGCTTCAATGTCTTGGGCAAAGTAATTTTGACCATTTTTTATAATTGTATCTTTATACCGCCCAGTAATGACTAGCCTACCCTTATGTACAAATCCTAAATCTCCAGTGTTAAGCCAATTATCATTTAAGAAAATTTTTTTTGTCTCATCTGGATTGTTGTAGTAACCACTGGTTACATTATTACCATGTATTTCAACTATACCGACTCTATCATCATCAAGTGGAACCCCCTCTAAGTTTGTAATTCTTACTTTAGCTCTTCTAAGCGGGTAGCCCAAATCAACAAAGGATATCGTTTCAGAGGTTAATTCATCAGAGAGTGAAACTTTTTCTCCAATTTTTATAGAACGACGATTTATATTCCATATGCTGAACTCTTGACTTAGTGGCTGCATAGTTATTGCTACTGTTCCTTCAGCAAGACCATAGACAGGTAAAATCGTACGTCTTTTTAACTTCAAAGAACTGAAAACATCATAAAACTCATTACAAAGCTCTGCGGAAATAGGCTCAGCACCATTTACGATAATTCTTATACTAGATAGATCGAGACCAGCATGCTGCTCTGCGTTGTAAAAATTCAAACAATGCCTTAATCCAAAGTTGGGAGAAAAAAGTTGAGTAATGCGGTACTTACTTACAAGTTTAAACCAATTAATTGGTGAGCGCACAAAAGAATTAGTGGGCATCAAGTACTGATTAATGCCCGCATAAAGAGAGGCCAAGTGAAAAGCAATCAATCCCATATCATGAGTTAACGGCATCCAACTCAAAGAACTATCCGATTCGTTAACACCTGATGCTTCGATCATATCTTCTATATTGGTGATTAGATTATTGTGAGTAAGAACAACTCCTTTAGGTTGACCCGTTGATCCTGAGGAAAACTGAACAAGGGCAGTGTCGGAGGAAGAAGGTTTAAAAATAACACCTGTTGGATCAGGGTCAATAAAGGAAAGATTCAGGTGAGATATTGTCAAACTATTATGAATAAGAGCTTGCCAAAACTCTTCATCAATATTACCAATTATTCCGGAAATTTTTTTTTCAATATCAATGTCTGTAACCAATTTTGGTCGACGCATTTGTTTCAAAATTTTTATTAATTTTTCTTTGTGATCTGTATTATCTCCTATTGCAACTGGAACTGGGATATAACCTCCTAATATACATGCCCAAAATGTTACAATAAATTTCTTATTATCCGAAATTTGAAAAACTATCTCATCACCAATCTCTAAATCAGTTTTTTGCATGTCTGAAAGTAAACTTCTCGAAAGATTAAATAAATTTGCATACGAAATAAAACATTCTTGAGTTGAACTATCTGAAAAAATAATCCCACTATTATTTTCTTGTTTTAAAGAAATTATCTTTTCAGTTAATGTCATCACGTTATTCATTAAGTGTGCCCTCCCAATTAAAAATAGAAATTTTAAATTAAAGCATTGAAGCTACGATTCAAAACACAGATCGTCTGTACGACTCGATGCAAATTCGGTTTTCATTTAGTATAGTAAACTTTCATAAAGTAGTTATAGAAGTAATCAACTTATAACTACCAATCCAGTAATTTGATTTAGACGACATTATAAGTAAGGTTGAATTTTATCCTTGACTGTTTGACAGACCACGGTATAGCTTGTATTCAGAAAAAAATGATTTCCAGGGATTTCATGGAAATCACAGGTGCCTAAGCTATAGTCACCCCATGCTAATATGCTTTCATAGTCAATATCTTCATCACTTCCATACAAAACACTTATGTTTTGACTTATTTTTTTCTTCGGTGGAGCTTTATAGCATAAATCGCTTATTATTCTAAAATCCGCTTTCAGAATTGGTATGAAAATTTCTCTAAATTCAACATTATCAAAGAATCCATCTGGGGTCCCATTGAGATTAATTATTTCGTTTATAAAATTCTCATCAGAAAGCAAATAAATATTTTCGCGTCTTTTCCGAAGATGAGGTGCTGCTAATCCAGAAATAAATACATGTTTAGGAAGAATGGTTTCAGACCTTTTAATTAATTCATAAGTAATTAGGGCGCCCATACTATGACCATATATTGCATATTCATCGCATGTAATTCTTTTTTTTATTTCTTGTTCGACATCCAACACTGCTTGATCCATTGATCTATATAATGTTTCGTTAAATCTACTAGCTCTCCCTGACAACTCTATAGGGATAACTTGAATGTCTGGATTTAAAATATTTTTCCATTTATAATATATATTGGAAGAACCGCCAGCATAGGGAATACAAAACAGTTTAATATCTAAACACCTCTTATCCTTTATTTTCTAATAACGATATCATATATTTTTCCAGTCGACAACTTCTGTATAGTCACATCATACGTTAATACTGATATGTATTTTTAATATTAATTTAATAAATTAAACGTATTATTTAACCTTAAGGTACACAGTGAAAGAAAACAGAGCATGGGAAAATGGACTCTGCACTAAAAACTAGAGAAATTATCCTTAAACGCTATGGCGTAGCAACTAAAAAAGTTTTTGTCGTTTGCAGGTAAAACAAGGTTGAAGATAAAGTTAGATCATTGAGAAGTGTGGGATTTAAGAGTGAAGCCTTGTTCAAGTAGGTATGAGAAGCCAAGACAGTGAGTTCTTCGAGGATTATCTAATATGTTAGAGTATAAAACCCGGAGATCAATCAAGTAATAACTAATATAAATGTTTCGGTTATTAATGCAAACGGGGCGTTTTTTGGAAAAATGGATCAGTTGTAAATCACAGAAGGATATATTTCCTGACAATAGAGTTTCATGATATTTCATAAATAGATATTGACATCCGTTTTCAGGCCAAAAACCGATTAGTATTCCCGATCTTAAAAACTGGAATTACCGACTGTGCTGATCCTACTGCAGAAGTAATCAAAATTAAACATGTGCTAATTGATAATAAGTTTATATTTCTTTTGAATTGTATTATAACAATAAGATTCTGTTTTGGAGTTTTCTCAATATAAGATGCAAAACTCGCGTGGCAGACACAGTGAAGAAGCTGAAAAAAGCTCTGATTTTTTCCATTTAGAACAGTGTTTCAGTACACTACTACCCAAAACTATGCCAAACTACTTGAAGGCAAAAGGTTGGTGACATACCAAGCTTTCTAACATCGTTTCAACAACAAAAAGCGGCTCTCTCTCCAATGAAACTCTGGATAAAAATCGCCGCTTAGAATAATTTCTCTTTTTATGTTGTCAGTCGACTTTGATTAGGATCCGAATGATTATTCCAATCTCTTTAGTTGCTAACATTATGAAGATAACTTTTAGTCACTTTAAGTTCTCTTGAGGAAGTGCTATCTTAGCCTTTCTCTTTTAGCCCAATAAATGCAACCAGTTTTCTCATTGGAGCAGGGAGTGAAGATAAACTTGCATCATTGAAGAGTTTTATTTTTTTAACTAAGATAATGTAAACTACTAGCGAAACAACGCTAGATATAGTCAAGCTAAATAAATACAACAATTTTGAGTGGAACACGGCATTAAAGAAAAATCTTACCAAGGTATCAGTAGTAAAAGCTAATAGAGTAATAAAGCACACTACCCCTACATAATGGATCCAGTTTTTACTCATGTTGGTTATTTGAATTGATTTAGATATAACTCTGATATTTAAAGTTGTGACAACTAGAAAAGAAAGTAACGATGCCATCACAAGTCCATAAGCTCCCAAAAACGATCCCAACAGGAAACTAGAAATAATTTTCACTGCAAATCCAACCAGTGTATGCATCATTGCAGGGCGTGGTTGGCCGATCCCTAGTAAAATTGAATTACTTATCATCAACCCTATTTGAATAAACGAAGTAAACGTTAGAGCACCTACAATTCCACCACCGTCAGAACTACTGAATAATAATCCATTTATGGAATACGATAAAGAACCCATTATAAATGATGCAGGCATTCCAATGAATAGGAAGACCTGAAAGACAAGGGTGGCCTGCTTGTTGACTTCCTTTTTATCCCCCAATGTACTAGCTGCTGATAATATTGGAATGATAGACTGACTTAATGCAATCGCTATAATAGGAGGAATTCCAGCAATAGACTGTGCATTAAAAATCAACGCACTCATAGCATTTTTTGCAGTTGAGAAATTATCATAATATAAATCAGTAAACCGCATAAAAAATGATGAATCTACAAGATAAAAAAATTGTACTGTCATTGAAGTTATAACAACAGGAATGGATAGTGAGAATATTTCCTTATATATCGATTTAAAAGATTTTACTGAACCATCATCACTTTTATTTGATAATACCTCTTCGTTATCTTTTATTTTATTCTTGCTCAGTAATAATACGGTGAGTGCACCTAAAGCTCCTAGTACACTTCCAAAAGTTGCGGCAGCAGATACCCACCCATCTCCCCATCCTAACGAAAAGACCAGTAATGCTATTAGAAGACCAAGAACTACACGCAAAATTTGTTCAATTATTTGAGATAATCCAACTGGCATCATTACTCGTCTACCCTGGAAGTACCCTCTCATTATAGCTATTAAAGGGAAGAATAATAATGCAGGTGCAATTGCCCGTATGGATAAGTATGCGCCAGGAGTTTGAGTAACATATGTAGCATAGTAAGGAGCAAGCATATAAAGAGTTACTGATAAAATTAATCCTGAAGTTATTCCAAAAATCATTGCTGCTCTATAAATTTTTTGAGCTTCGCTAATTTTATTGAGAGCATGTCTCTCAGAGATCATTTTACTTATTGCACTAGGAAATCCAGCCGTAGCTATGATCAATAGATACATATAGACAGAGTTCGCAACCCCAAAATAAATATTACCATCATCACCAACAATGTAATCCAAAGGTATTTTTTGGAATATCCCCAAAAATCGAGCAATTAAAGCTGATAGCGCAAGAATTAAGGTTCCTTTGAGCAAATTATCTTTTTTCACAGTCCAACTATCCTTTATAAGAGAATGTAATCAGAAATACTCGGCAAAAATATGTAAAGTATCACAATGCAACAGATGTAGTTCATTATAATGTAATATGACATCAAGATACAACAATCCTTTGGTGTTAAACCTTTAGGTGTTTGAATAGTGATAAATAATAGTAGGAGAATTACAGCAATAAAATAAGAAACGCTTCAACCACAATTAAAGATAATATCAGTTACACAACTTCTCATTAACGTGATTGCCCGCTAGTTCAATCATGATCACCTGTCCAACGGGTGGTTTGCTCTTGGGGGTATCCCCTCCCTCGTTGCCAAACTGCGCCTAAAGACGCTAGCCTGACCACAAATCTTTTCAGGTTCAGTGTGGCCTTTATAATTTCTACTCCCTTGTACTTACATAAACGGTTGAAAATTCAATTAAGTCTCTTCTCACTTGATTATAAATCTCTTTCCGTCTATATTTCGGGGTGAATACAATTTGGTATTTGCACATCACTTTGTGTGAGCTAGGTTATAGCTCTTGCTTGCCATTTAAGACCATTCCTTTCACCCAGCCTGAACATCTCAATTTTATCGAATGGACTTGGTGGTCAAGCCCTCGATCCCTCCACCCGCTATGCGGGTGTTTTTTTGTTTCGCGCGTTTCACGCACTCAACTGGCTAAAGCCATAACAAAAAAAACGCTAAATTAGCGACTTTCAATGGAACCATATTCCTTCTCCTCAACATTCAGGGTAATTTCATCGCTTTATCTATAAAAATTTCATCCACTTCGCTTACAGATATCCCAAAACGCTTACTCTCTCTCTCAAGTACAATGGGATCGTGAACTTCAGGAACATAATTCTCACCGTAACTAGTTATGGTATCAAATTCTTGCATTATATACTTGTATACTGCATCTGTACACTGGACGCTACTTTTTTCTACTACCTCTGGTTTGTAATACGAAAAAGAATTTGGAGTAATTCTATTCTTTCTGTACAGCTTTACATAGTCATTAAAGCTAAAAGGGGCTTCTTCTTCATAGAATTGGTCCATGTATTTGTAATAATTGACTAAGTCCTCATTTCGGCCCGTATAACCCTACGCTATTCTGTACAAAGACTCTACTGCCTTTTCTTCCTCTTCAGCTTGGTCATAAATAATATGATACATAGCATAATGAAACATCATCTGCAGGTCATGACTTGGATTTTGAATCTGATCGATGAGATCCTTTACAAGGGCGTATTGCCCAGTGGCCAAATAATCGTTAACCTCCTCCCACATTGCTTCGTCCTCGCTCGCTGAATTGGAGCCACCAACATAAAAAGCATATGTATACCCGATCATTTTTTCCAAGGTTTCTTCGGATAGAACGTACTCACCAGCTAAATTTTCGTCTGTTTACCGATTACTACTTGTGCCGATTCAGGCTGGTTAATTGCTGCAGTAGAAGAGATTCGAAGATTGTAATCGTCAGGGGTTAGCCCCTCTCCATTGTTGGTAAACCATTCACTTTCAAACAAACCATTATTGACCTGAAGTGCACCCCTTAGAATAGACATTGGATTAAACCCCTGGTTTATCCGATGAAATTCTAAGGGGTGCATTTTTTTATGCAAGCAGTTAAATACGAAATATGGACGAGGCACAAAAGCGAATTGAAACATATATCCCATTTTCACAACCAACATCGACCACAACGAAAACTAAATAAACTGCCTCCGGTAGAGTTCCGGAAGCAGTTTATAGCCTAGGGTCTTTTTTCAATGTCTACTCAATCGGGTCACTCAAAGATATCCATTTTGGCTTTATGATCTCTTTACCCCATATTTCTTATGATCTGGTTTTAGTAAAACCTTATGCCATTCAAAGAGGAACAGACTTTTTCTCGTTTTTTCACTATACCGATTAAAGTTTTGACATTCTTTGCTGGATAAACAACGAAAATCCCCTAATGTATCCAGTGCTAGAGTTCATTGTAACATGTCCTCTTTTTTCACTGTCTGCAATGAGGGGATAATACTAGACTGTTATTATTTCTTTACGAATTCAGTTCTTTCAATGCCTTAATAAACCAAGCAGTTATTTGGATTGATACTAGCTCAAATAAGAGTATAAGACTTATCCTTCTTCCCCATAACATTGCACCCTAAGTCTGTTTAAGACTAAATTTATTACATTAATAATTGAAAACTGTTATTGCAAAACTAGTCACTTTCAGATAATGCATTATACATTGCAGATTGCCATGAATTTAGATAAACAATTCACTGCTTTGCGCTAGTTCTTTTAGGTGTTCTTTTAACCCCTCTGATCCAGCTGAATAAAAAACATTTGATAAATCAAACAATCTCATATAATCATGGTGATCAAGCATCTCGCTACCAAAAAGTATTTTGTTGTAATTCTTCAGCACATAACTTTATTGACGAGACAGATTCTCAAACCAAGTGTGACAGTTCCACTGAGAAAGATTTGTGAGCTGTTTTCCAGCCTAGAAAGCAAACAACTGGCCTTTTATGGGTTAAGCCTCAAAATACATTCGGTTTCAACCACAATAAATTTCCCAAATAGAAAACTTCTTGAAAATCGAACCTCTTCCACTTTAATGAGCCTACATCAAATGATGTAGGCTCATTTTCACTCCATTACGGGACTCGTGGCAAACTTATGCTTCAAATTGTGTTTCGAAAAAGTTGAAAATCATTGGATATTAAGGAATTTCCGGCAAACTTATGGGTAAATAATTTATCTTTTTATGGGTTAATTCTCATATATCTCCTCGTTATTCCTTAACTTTAGAGTAGTATATACTTGTGTAGCTTTCGAGTATCAAAATCTCAAATCCTCTGTAGACGAGTTCTGACGATAATACATTTTGTACTATCATCAGAAAAAACTACAATCTTTAGAAATTGATAATCCCCATTATAGGGTATATCTTACTATGAATTTAATACACAATCATTATTTTTGTATGTTTCTTGCAATTTACATAATATGAAATTGAAAATAACCATCCGAATACTGGTTATTTTCACCTCTGCCCGGCTCCAAAATTTATGATTATAATTTTAGTAGTATAGAACAAAAAACAATAGCAATTAAGAAATTCAGATTGAAACGAAATTCGGATAAAGGTCAACAAGATATCTCCTGCTTTTTCAGAGTGTTTTTTTCACAATTTAGTCGTCAATTGAAAAAGACAATTTAACAAAGACTCACTCTGTTATGCTCTTAAACGATATTTGATACAAAACTACTCATTTATCTATTAAAAATAACCTCCGAAATTAAATCTTGAGCTAGCATTTTAGAACCACTAATACCTTTTAAATATTTCAGTGGACCTTCTGCAGACCATTCTATGTTTTTCATTTTCTTTACACTTTTTTCGATGAAAGAGTAATCGGATTTGCCCTTTTGTCGATTCATTGATTCACTAAGAATCTTCGCCCCCACAATTGCCAAAGCATTAAGACATACGATATGTGTTAAACGATATTCTTTATAGTTAAGCCACTCCGTATTGAATTGTTCTTTAACAGAATTAAAATACATGAGACTTAGGGCTAATTTTGTTTCTTTGTTTAGGCTAGCAACCTCTTCTGGCTTTGTAAGCACTTCAATAACTTTATATAAATTCTGAAGAGTAACATGACGACCGGAGCTACGCTTCCCCGTCAATGTCCCTATGAAGTGGAAAGGACTGTCTCCACGGGTTATAAGTTGTGTTGCAATCCAACTAAATTCATCTGTATTTCGATGAAGGTACTTACTTAGTGAGGTTCCTATCCCCTTCGCCATTGTATTGATAATGTCAAATAGATGAATCTCTTCGTCTTCATCTAGGTAGTGGTACGCTAAGAAGGGAACGTTGATTTCAGAGTTCGTATCCTGTGTATAGCGTTTAATTCCACCCACTCTATGCTGACCATCCATTATCGATGCCTTGCCTTTGCAAATTAATCGACCTAAATGTGGCCTGGCTTTATCATATGCGCTGAACTCCCAGTGAGATTCTGCATTTAACATGATCGGAGCAAAGAGTGCATCCTCTCCCTTCGAGAGATATAAAGCAAAGTCATTACATCTCTTACTATCCACGGGTCGTTGATATCCCTTTCCAGAAGGATGATCAAAAGGTTTTACGTAGGTCAGTTGTAATACCGATGTGGCAGTTACATTACCTAGGTAAGTAACTTTACCACGCATTTTAGATTGCAGCACATTTTCAATTACATGTTGTTGTGTCATAGATGTTAATCTCCTTATTGTCATATGCTAATTTCATTTTAGGGTATATAACACCTATTTACAAATGGAATTAAGTAGTTAAATATTCTTCATTCCAGGCCACAAGTTACCTACTCTTAAATAGAGGTGGCCTGAATGTCCAACATATTTCTAAGAGTAGGTAAAAAAATTCGTTTATATCGAAAATCAAGGAAATTAACCCAGGAAGAATTAGGAGAGCTGCTTCAAATAGATTATTCGTACTTGGGAAGAATCGAACGTGGAGAAGTTAATATCACGATAGAGACCTTAAATAAAATAGCTAATGCTCTTAACATCGCACCTTCACAGTTAATTGAGGAAGATAAGCATAGGTCGAAAGATAAATTAAAAACAGATATTCTGGAGAAAATAGATACAACACTGCTATCCCTATCTACTAAAGAACTCGAAGTACTCCATCGTTTAATCAAAGATGCAATTGTATTGAAAGAACTATAATTTCATCATAAAAAACAACAAAAAGCACCTTCCCAATCTCTCATGCACAGAGATTAAGGAGGTGCTCCTTTTGATTTGAGATTTTACAGATCATCCGATAATCTTAATGTTCTTTCACAAACATCGCATTTCACTTGAATTATAAGGCCAATGCCAGTTGGAATAAACGTATACGCAAACTTCGCCCCTGTTACATCAACAGGTATGCACGAATCCCAGTCTGAAATTTTCTTTTTCATATCTTCACTAATCTCGAATTGCATATGTTCACCCCCGACGTTTCATTAACCTGTAATAGCACTCATTAAGTAAGATAACTGACGCTCATCTAAATTCATTTTTTTCTGGACTGTATAATAGAGATTATAATTGGCAAAAAAACGCCTAATGCAGATAAGTTTGCAGACAATATGGTGTACTCTTTAGTGAAATTCATGTAAACAATTGAAATAATTGAAATAACTACAACTATCATTAAAGTATAGATACTTGTTGCAAATTTAATTAACTTTGCAGACAAGCCTATAAATATTCCTTGATCCGTTTCAGTTATAAGACTTTGTTTTTCAATCTTACATCTCTCTAATGCATCCTTTAACAATTCCATTCTCATACTATGTTCATTTTCATGTACTAGTTCCGTATTTCTTGTCAGTACCAGCCCTTCTGCGTTTAGATATGTATCTTTGATATTGACCATTAATTCTAGAATAATATCTTTTTTCTTATTTTTTAAAAGGTACATAAGATCATCATCAAGAAATTGTTTAATATTTTGAATCAATACTGGTTCTAATTCAGAGCTTTTAAATATAAAGACATTATTAACGTTATTTTCTAAAGTTCCTAAGTACCTTGTCAATTTTCTTTTTATCATTTCAATTTTTGATAGACTCTTACCTTCTTCTATAAAATCTTTTAATAAATCAAAATATATATACAATTTATCATTGAGTTCTTTAGATAAAACATCTCGTTCTAGTAAAAATGCCGCAATAATAGCCAAAGTTAACGAAGCAAATGTTATACCAAGAGACGCTGAAGCCCATGTAGAATTTCTAAAAGCGGCAAAAATAAATATACAAGTAATAGAAGTCATAAAGGTAATAAGCAAAGTGTACACTAATCTCAATAAGATTACGTTCAAAGTTATATTGGAAATAATCTTAGATTTATCATCATAGTTGAATATTTTCCCCTTATATCTCAGTTCATTTTTAATCATTTTCCACCTCATTAGTTGTATAGTTCACAAATTTTTATAAGAGCAAAGAGTTAACACTCCTTGCTCTTATTTTATCGTTTTGATATCATGATTACATTTATTGACTCGGTTTCGTCATGTTAAACATGAAGTGAACTCAATATAGACCGTCCCGGGTTCATAGGATATTAATATATCCCCATCATAATTTGAACTTTCATGCCTCTCCGTTTTCCCTAAGATTTGTTCAATATCCATGAACGTTTTCATCGGAAAAGCTTTTGTTCCAAGATAAACATTCCTTAGAGAGTCTGTACTTTCATCGTCAAAGTTAAAGAATGCATAATCTATCCCTTTCAAGATCCAAAACAGCCCCATAGTCGTATTCAGAACATGAGTAACTTCTTCCTTGCTTTGTCCCAAACGAACTCCTTGGAAGCCTGGTATGATCCCTTGGCTTAACGTGTCGAGAGTAGCTTTGTTTGAATTGAATAAAGGAACTTGGGAGACCGCATTGATTTTCTTAAATGGTATTTTCACTTCAATGAAACCGGCGGCATACGGCTCTACTTCATAAGGATTAAAAACTACTACAACTCCATCTTTATAAAAAGAGTAACTGGACTTATTCGTTTCATTAGATTGTACTTTTATTGATTGTTCTCAGAGACATTATTTAAAAATAATTGTTTCCAAGTCTTCAGATCAAAGTTGTACGTTGCTGCTATCTCATTACTATGAGCCCCACCACTGTATAACGATTCTTCATCAATTTTTTCTAAACAAATTGATTTCAAAACGTCTATAATTAGAAACAAAGTAAAATTAACTCTGTACGTGATATGAATGTAGCATTAACCAAAACCTCGATGGGTCATATTGAAATCTCCTATCCCCAAGTCTCGTTTTTTTGGTATGATGGTCGCTTCTAAGTAGATAACAAACTCTTCTTGCTCTACTAATACAAACAAAAAACACACGATATTCTTCACTTAACTTTTTGGGATCCTTTTTAGCATAATAGTTTGGAAAATGATCTTCCTCCATTCCCAATAAAATAACTACTTCAAATTCTAAACCTTTTGAGCTATGTCTTGTTGAGATCGTAACTTGATTATCTGGCTTACCCAATTGCCCAAATCGAGTTATGTCAAAACCTACAAAATCCCCAGTGGAAGCTAGAACGTAAATTTTCTCTAGGTTTTCCTTCTCATTACAATTCACTTTATAGTTTTCTAACAAATCGTACAATCTAAAATTATCAATAATGTATCGCAACCAATCAGACAATGTACCTGCGTGTACAGAGCTACATTCTAATATCTCCAAAAAGTTTATTCTAGCCAATGCTTTTTCTTTTACATCTAGAATCAAACTATGATTTTGTAACAGCCGGATCCAAAAATCAAATAATGAACTAAACGATTGTTTCTCGTGGTCGGAAGTCCACATAGCGCATTTTTCTAACCAAACCACCAACTCAGTTCTCTCATAGTCTTGTTTATTGAGATAGTACGGAATGTTATTAGATTTAAAAAATTCACTGAGTGCTTTTGCAGTAGGATTATTAGGAACAAGCACAGCAATTTCATCATAAGGGATACCTTGTGATACACAATTCGGAATAATGTTTCTAACAACTTCATTAAATTGCTCAATAAATTCTGAATTACACACAACAAAATGAAATTCTGTTTGCTTTTCAATTTTCGACTTCGCTTCTCTTCCTAGCTGCTTACCTAACACAAATTCTGTTGCATCTACAATTTCTTGAGTACTACGATAATTTGACAATAATCGTACTTCTTTGAATTGCGACTTGTTTGCTAATTCATTAAGATATTCTGGCATAGCACCAGTAAATCCATAAATGGATTGATCCGGATCTCCAACAACAAAGAAATTAATACTTGTTCTATTGAAGAGCGACAGTATCATTTCATGCAAAGGCTTACCCAAGTCTTGATATTCGTCTACAAATATCCAAGGGAATTTCGCTTCTAGACACCTTCTCACATATTCCTCTTTTTGGATCAAAGTTGTTGCAAAATTAACTATATTTATAAAGTCGATCTTACCTACCCTTTTGAGCGCACTTTCATACTCTCGTGCGATATGTAGAGCGATTTCAAAAGGTTCAATCTCGACTTCGCTTAGACCTTCAATATTCAAATTTCTTTCCTTATCCATTTCTTCAATTGTTGTTTCTATTTCACCGTACCCTAAATGATTTTTGATTTCATAAAAAAGCACTTTTCTATCCTCTTCTGAAATAATATCGAACGTCTCAGGTATTTCGTAATCAGGATACAAACGAGAAAAAGGGCTAATTATTTCTGCAATACAAAAAGAGTGAACCGTACCAACAAATACATTTTGTCGTGATTGATTGAAGTCCAATTTCCTTAATCTTTCCTCTAGCTCGGAAGTTGTTGCACGACTGTAAGTGATACATGCAAGTCCTCTTGGCTCTTTAATTTCTTGTAATACTCTCATGATTTTAAGTGTCAATACAGTTGTTTTTCCGCTACCTGGTCCAGCGATTACAACAGTGTTGGTGTCAGAATCATATGCCTCTACTTGCTGTTCATCTCGCATCATTTCTTCAATCTTTTGTTGATAGAATGTCGTCATCAGCCTTCATTAACCTCTGCTTTAGTAATAATACTTCTGATCGCTTCTCTTACATACTCGGGCACATGTCCCTCTTTGGTTACATCTGCAAATTGTTGCGAGAATCTTCCTTTCCCGATGCCTTTTGCCTCAATTTTCGAAAGACACTTCCAAAAATCTTTTTGAGTTAACTCATTCTTAAAATTACTTTTTTGTTTTTCTCCACCGAGTGTCAGTCCGTCGTAGACATCAGAAATTATTGTTTTTAAATCGTTATCCTCACCGCATGCTTTCATTATTTCAACTTCCAATGTATATTCACCAGCATAAATTCCAAACTCATTCAGTTTTTTATTTTGCAATTCAGTTGTTTCAGGAATCTCTCTTTCTGCGATTTTCTGCAAATCAATTAACGTTTCAAATGCTAATTCATAACCTAAAAAACCATAGCTTAAGTGGGTGGCTTCCTTTAATAAATGATATTTCCGAATATCTTTACCCTCGCTGTCAAGTGTCAAGATATAGTAGTCCCCATCTGTAATAATTACAAATGGAATTCCAAGAGCATCTAAAAATTTGATATATGGTTTAAAATTAGTGGAGTTAATGTTACATACAATGACTCCTTTTGAATCCAATGAAAGCTGCATCAATTCAGCAAATCTTGGAATTAAGTATTCCTCAGCTATCCCTTCGACCAAAATAATCCCTTTACCAAAATATAATTCTCCCCGCTTAACATCAACATATCTTTCTATATCCCTTTTTTCCTGTGGCGACATCTGCAAATCAGACGTTGCTTTGATCTTTGTACCATCCTCACTTTTTAACAAATGAACAATTGATTCAATCGGCGCAACTGAAGTAATATGTGTTGAATGTGTTGTTAACAAAATTGATGATGAGCCCCCCATTACATCCTGATATAGTACACGCTGGAGTGTTGGATGTAAGTGAGCTTCGGGTTCTTCAATAGCTAAAAATGTAAAACCTTTTAAAGGAGGATTATGCAAGTCCATAAAATTATAAAGAGCACGCATGACATTTGCTTGAATTCCCTCTTTTAATACATACTTACCTTTGTCGTTTACTTCATAGCAAGACGCTATAATTTGACTACGTTCCTTCGTTAAAAGTTCGTCATACAAGCTTCCCTTTATAAACCTTGGAACAGTTTTATCTTCGATAAATAAAAGCATTAATGTGATATATAAAATATTATTAAGTCCAAGACTACTTTCGCTAATTGGACGTCTGTATCTTTCTTGTCCCACCATTGTTTTGATACTATTAATTAATCGCTGTGTATTTACATCAAGGGTTTCAAACTTGATTTCAGATCCCTTTTCTATTTTGATAATTTCATCAAAACGGTTATTAATACGTTTTTCTAAATCATCTACTTCATCTAATGATAACAAAAGGTCACTATTTTGTTTCATGGCAGTTGCAATTACGTCGAGTTCGTCCTTCTCAATTTCATATTGTCGTAATAATTGAAGAACCGGAGAATGTCTGGTACTTTTCATTTCACTTTCTACATCTCGTAGCGCTTTAATTACTTTTAGATTTAGAAACTTTCTTTGCTGATGAGAAAAATATTGATTTTCATCGCTACCTTGGAAAATTTTATACTCATAAGAATTGCTACCATCAGCTCGTGGTATTGGGTAATACCTGTAAGTTAACCTTAAAGTGTGAGGAGTAGTCGACACTGTCGCGTCACTAAGAACAGCTAAAATGTTCCTGTTATGCTCGTATCCCCTTATCTCAATAACAATTTCGATCTGTTCTCCTGATTTCATTGGGTCGATACATCGTTCATTAAAATCTGATTCTTGTAAAGTTCTGTCTTCGTCTGATAATTGAGGATCTAAAATTAGTTGCAGTGCTCTAATAAAATTTGTCTTGCCGACATTGTTTTCGCCAATAATCACTTGTTTATGATTTAAAGACACTTCTTCTTCAACAAAATTCCTGAAGTTTTTAATCTTTACTTTTGAGATGTATGGTGACCTCATTTTCTTCTCCTCCATATCTTCTATAGGTAATTATTACTATACGCTATCAATGACAAATATTTTGTCGAATTATGCTGAATAGTTTTCTGTTAGATAAATTAAATAAAACAGGCATGACTATATTAAAGTCATGCCTGTTTTTAGCGAATTAAACTTTTTTCTATAAGCTTATCTGCAGCAATAAGAACTTCTATTTTAATATCCTCTAAATAATTATTCAAATGCTTTATCTTTCTATTAGATGCTCCTTTTATATTCACCATTATTTCAGAATATGCTTGTCCAAATTTCATGTATTTATACGAATTGTAATATATTTTAGTGTTTAGTACTTTAATAATAAATTCTGCTTCTGTAGGATTAAAGTAATAAACAAAAAACCATTTAATATAATCAACAAAAGTTACTTTGTATTTAATTACCTCAAAATGAGTTATGACGGTTTCTTTTGACAATACTAACAAGTTCAAGATTTGCTTGATTTCCCTAGGAGTGATGTCCTTAGCTTTTGCAATTACATTGATAAGCTCCACAATAATATTTTTCTCTTCTTCGCTAAAGAAGCTTAGATGCTGTCCTAGCAAATTTTCCAAGAAATATTTGTAGTCGTTATGACGTTTTAAACGTATAGGAATCGATATATATTTTTGTAGATATTCATAACCGTATGCAAGTTTATCATCTCGCGTAGCTCCGTCTTTTAGAAAAAATAGATTGTTATTTGCCAATGCTAGCGAAACTAATTCTTCATTCATAGAAATAACTTTAATAATTGAATCAGATGACACAAATAATTGAAGAGCTGAGAAAAATTCAACTATTGTTTTCTCAGAACATCGATCCAACTCATCAACCACTAGAATGATATTCTCATCCTTTTTCAACCAAATCTTTATGAGCTTATCAAGGGATTGCTTTACTTCCTCTCGTGTCCCCAATTTAGTTTTAAAATCAGGTATTAAAATTTGCTTCAATACTTTATTGGATAGTGGTTTTATTATAAACATGATTTTTTTTATCAATGGAACGATTAGTTGAGTAGCTGTGGTTATAAATAACCCAGCTGTAATTATATTGATATACCACTTACTGTTTTTTATATTTTCAATCAAAGAATCATATTTATCAAACTCCAGAAAATAGACTCCCATAAATGATACTATTAGAATAGCGCCTAATAAATATAAGAATATATTATTTTTCATTGATGGAAATAGACTTCTATAGGTAAATCTAATTCTTCCAATGAATTTTGTCTCCGCCTCATATTTTATATAAACTTCTTTTAGAATAGAATACCAGATCATTTTATGGTCATCATATTCAGTCGGATTACATTTAATTATATGAGATTTTTTATACTTTTCTGCCGCTTTAGATTGTTTTTCTTTCACTTCGTTGTTAATTGCCTCTAAACTTTCTTCAATTAGTCCAACAAATGTTGATTTTCCACGTCCCCACTTTCCATAGATTCCGATGGCTAATGGTGCTACAGTTTGTTTGTTCGCAATTAAACGCGCAAGAGCTTTTGCTTTCGGAGTCCTTTCTAATAAATCGACATCGCTTTCCTTATCGATCACAGCGACTTCTGGTTTTAAATCCACTGCAAAGTTGGTAACCTTAGCCTCATTGTCTTCTTCTAGTTCAATTTCTCTAATTCTTTCTTTTTTCTCATCCGCCTGTCGATTTAGGCGTCTATAACGTGCCTCATCTTCGTCTTCTTCCGGTTCTTCAAATATATCATCTTCTGGCTCGCCCGCTCTTATCCAATTTTCTGATCGAATTAACCGTTCTAATTCCGCTACTTCTACATCAAGCATTTCCTTCTCTTCTTTTCGATTCATCTCAATCACCTTATTATGATTCCAGCAAGCATCTAGGGAAATTACCTACTCCGTGTCGTACGGCAATGTGGAAAGTTTGTACATCCGTAAAATTGCACCCCGTTTCTATTCCTCCGCACCATCATATATCCCTTACATGTTCCACAATGCACTTGATTCTTGATAATCCTTATATCGTTATATGTACGACGACATCCTGGGTAATTACTACATCCCAAAATATCTTCCCACCCTGTCCCTTTCGCTCTACAAGGGTGCCTGTATTACAAGTCAAACACTTTGGATTAGAAGCAATTTATGTCTGACTTCCGGATAACACAAGAGGTACCATGTAATCCTTAATTAATTCATTCACAAAAACGGATTTTTCGCGTTCTGGTGCAACAATAAATAGTTCGTTTTCTGTACGAGTCAGTGCAACATAAAACAATCGTCGTTCTTCAGCAAATGCTAAAGTGTCAGGTGCTGTCAATACCCATTGTAGGACAGGATCATCTGACATACGATTTGGAAAACCCAATACAGCATTTCGACCATTAATTACAATCACATTCTGGGCTTCTAATCCTTTAGATTTATGTGCAGACATAAAACTAAGCTTAAGAGATGGATATTTCTCGGATTTTATTAGGTGCTTATTTACATCTACGTTAAAGCCGCGATGACCATCCAGTTGTTTGATGTCCATATTGTTTCTTCCTAGCAATATGATAGTACTATTGACTCCGTATTTTTGGACTATACTTTCAATGATCGCTTCAACTACATCTCCCATGTTATCTGAGAATGAATGTATCTGAATTGGCTGCGGGCTTGATTTTCCGGATTTAAGTTTTTTAGTCAATTGCTTCTTATTTCACATCACGAACTGACTAGCAATGTCTATGAGTTCTTGCGAGTTTCTGTAGGTCCGTTCAATTTTCATGGTTTCATGAACACCAAAATATTCTCCGAATCGTGTAAACAAATCTAGATCACTACCTGCGAGTCGATAAATGGACTGTCAGTCATCTCCTACGCACATAACCTTTGCACCAGTTTTATCTTTTATCGCCTTCACAAGTCCAAATCTACTTTTCGAAATATCCTGGTATTCGTCAATGATGATATATCTATAATTGAAATTTGATTCCGGCAAGCGAGCAATTCTGGTCGCCTCGTTAATCATATCGTTAAAATCAATTTTTCGGTCTTTAGCTATAGATGCTTGGTAAAATTCATAAATAGGACGAACAATTTCGAAAAACAACTCGGTCCGTTTACGAAGTTATTTTCGGATATACGGTTTTCATGCTTTAAACGATCGAGATCAGTGTTGGAATACCCACTCGATTTGAATAAATTGATAAAACTGCAAATCAGTTTTACAAACTCTTCAAACTGCTGTTATTCTGTCTCGAGCAAAGAAGTTCATACAAATCAAGTGCATTAACTTCATTGAATTCAACTCCATGTTCTTGTAAATTCTCACTTAGTTTCGAAAGCATTATGCCGTTTGTATTGTAAAAAGAATTTAGTAAACAACTTCTTTAGCCACGAAGGGGGAAATCCCTTTATGCTGAGATGATTTACAGCAGCTCCATTTTTATATTTCTCAATGAAACTGAAAATTGCTGAAATAATGTGTAGGTCACTCAACATCAATCTGAATGCGATTTTCTAAGATAATATCCTCAGCCCATTTAATTACATCTGGGTTAGAAGATACTAATAGTTCCTGTTGTGTTCTACCCGTGAAATTTATACTCAAGTTTCCATCAGGTAGTAGTCCTAAATCAACTTTTGCTTTAAAAGGCTCCCTCCCGAAAAAACTTGGGAGCTGCCATTTCTGTTTACTTTCACCTTCTCTAGTCAACACTAGACTCTGGTTAAAATAAAAAGTGCCCCCTTGACCAACGTAGATCCTGTTTTTCGTATGTGCATATTCCGCACGTTGAACAACATGAGGATGCTGAGAGAGATAATTTGGGATTTTGGTCGTTGGATCATTCATATCGAATACTTCCTCAATTTTTAAAAACCCGTAAATAATATGTTGATCCCTAGCAACCTTTATATAACTATATTTTCCATTCATCTTAATAATAGGTCTAAACCATCCAAAAAATAAAAACAAATCACCTTGCCCAACATCCTCGTTTTGAAGCCGGCTTTCTGAACTTCCAGCTTGTCCAAATGCTGCTTTCCAATTCTCCATTCGTCCTGTTCTAGCCCAATAATTCAAATCAGGATCTAGGTGACATTCTGTAAATTGTTTAATTCCAACTCCCTTCATTACATCTAATAAAGATTCATTGGAGCTAAATTGAATGTCACGATAAAAAATGTTTGACTCAACTCTCGGTATAGGTATGGAGTATAGCCGATCATTGTAAACAAAACTTGGTTTGCCGCCTGAAGATGCATCAAAACCTTTTCGACTTATGATAATCTTTTTGATATTAACATCTCCTTATTTCACACAAGAAAATAAAGCACCAAAAGGCGCTTTATTTAACTCAAATGAATTTTGAATCTCTCCAGCGTCTGCGAACATAATCATTAAAATCATACTTACCAAGATCCATATGATCAACATGATCTGTGATAATAATCTGAGGACGGAAGCCCGCAGCTTCATTAATTAATTCTATTTCATCCAATATTGCAATATACATGTTCTCCACTGTGACTACTTCTTTATCTTTTGAATTCAACATTTGTTGCGTTTCCGTGAAATTGATATAATCCGTTTTTAACGGAGGAAAATACACTTGACTAGGTTGGTCAATAAACAAAAATGAAGGTAGTATAGAAGTTTTTTGAACTGCAAAATAATGTAGTAACGATAAAAATAAACTTAAATGACACGAAAGCCAATTCGCACCGCTACCCATTTCGCTAAGATAAACATTTGTTTTATTAATTTTGTCCTCATGATATAAATTGAAGGTATCGAGTTCGAATTTTATTTTCGTAGGTCGGTACTCTTCTTCAAAATCAAGTTTCTCAATGATTCGATTAATATTACCATTGATAAACGTCATTGCCTCGGCTTCATAGAATTTCACATTATAGGCTTTTATCTTATTTTTAATAAATGAAATATCTGAATCATAGTCAGATTCTGCTAATTGAGCTAAAGTGCTTCGCTGACTTTCCACAATTTCACAATCAGAGTCAATTTTAGCTTTATAATAGATGATTTGTTCATCCAAGCGTTTATTGTCCTTAAGACCTTTAAAAATACCTTCTGTCCTCTCAATTTCCCGAGTCAAATCCTTAATCTCATCAGTTAGAGATCTTTTATTATGATTCAAATGATTAAGTTCGGCAAAAAACGAAAGATTCTGTTCTCCTACACCTTGAATTTCATTTTGAAGCCATTTTTTTGATTTATTTAAGTCATTCATTTTTTCGTTTAATTTTTCATGAGGCTTACCACAAAGAGGACAAACATATTCGCCAATTTCAGGCTTTGAGTATTCCCCTCTCTCATCTAATCTCTTTAAGTTTTCTTGATAGCTGTCACCATAATTCCGACTCAACTCTAAATTTTTCACAGTCAAATCCAAATCATGCTTTTCACGTCTTTTTAATTCCAAACGCTCTTTCAATGCAAAATAACGAACTTCCATTTCTTCAGATAAGTAACTTTCTCTAGTGAAATCAGGTAATTTCTTTCTTAATTGAAGCAGTATATGAATAGGTGTGTTTTCATCTAGTTCTTTACCTAATAAAGCGTAGTAACTTATAAAACTCTTAATCAGTCTACCTCGCAATCTTTCTACAGCATTGTTATAACTCATCTTATCACGTTCATTGCGTTTCTTGTTTTTCTCTAATTCATCTAATTGAATTAATAGTGAATAGTATTCTTGATCAACCCAACCAGCAAAAATAGGAAATTGCTTAATAACATCTTCTTTTTTGTAATAGTCATCAAATCGATAGAACAAAGCAAATTTGTTCGCAATTAAATTCTGGTGCTGAAATAAATAAGATGTCATATTTCGGACGGAGGGGCGCCCTTCTTTTTTATTAGTGTTATCTGACATGTCCGTAATTTCCATTCCAAATGCGGCTTCAAGTTCTTTTTTCGCTTGGTCAACAGTAATCATTGTTTCTTCAGTGAAAAGCTCAAGTTTAATATCATTAATATCAAACGTTTTGGTTCTAATTACGTACATCTGCTTTCGACCATTATCCTCAAAACTTTTTCTACCTACAATAAGGTTCAAAGTTCCTATCCGAAATACAGTAACGAAAAATTCTGTGAAATTTGTAATGATACCCTTTGGAATATAACTTCGCGAACTCCCCATACAATAATCTATAATTTCTAAAAGCGCACTCTTTCCGCTTTTTGACTCACCTGTGATTATGTTTAAACCCGAAGTGAACTCCACTTCTTTTCGTTCGCCCTCTTTACTTAGGACACAAATTGCCTTTATATACGAATTCAAAGGGTCCTCACCCCTAACTTTCTAAAAATATCAACATAATTTGTTCTAGCAAAAATGACGCCTAAATAGTGCGCTGCTCTCATGTAATATCTTATGTCAGCAACTTTTATCTTTTCATAATTAACCTTGCTTAGTAATGAGACCTCTTTACTAATAGAAATTTTGCCCTCATTTACTGCAACAATAATAGCTTCATCAGTAAGTTCTTTAAAAAAAGAATATCTTTCTTGAATTCCACCTAACAGAACTCGTTGATTTACATCTTTTAAATACATCGAAAATATAGAACTTTTCTTAGTCGCACTAAAAAGAAACTCTCGAGAAGGTTTATAAAAGATAATAGGAAAGACTAAATAAAGTAGATGGTACTCTGCTTTCTTCCCTTTATATCCGTTCAAAAAATGTTGTAATAACAAGCTTAAAAAGAAAGGATTTAGGGATAACGTTTGAATTGAATGTAGGTTATTATCTTTTATTTTTTCAGATTCCATATCAATTTCCCTTCATCAACGATAGAGTGAACAATGCCTTGCTGAAAGAAGTCACGATTAGGATTAATTGTCCCAAATGGCATAGCTTCTAGTAACATGACCTCATCGAAGAAATCTTGTGACACTGCAGTGTAATTGTCCAACTTGCAACGCCTTCTCAATGACTTCCTCATGCGCTGTAGACGTTTGTTCAAATCACTTTTGTATTCAATAACATCGTTCAAATATATTGGATCATCATTAAAGTGATCTATATAAGTTTGATTCATTCTCCAGTAGTTCACAATTGCTTCTTCAACTTCATCCTCGCATTCAATATCCAAAATCTCTTTAACGAAATCTTTATCCATATAGCTACTTACATTACTAGGTGCTTCATTAGAATACGTTCCTGGAAGGGGACGTGAACCACTAGCCTGTTTATCACGAATGGAAGTGGCGTGTGTTTTGTACTCATCGTGTGATATCTCCCACTTCCCATTGTTTTCAACAGGTCTCATTAGAATGGAGCCTAATAACTCATATATAAATGAATCTTCATCTCCGCTCTTGATTAAGCTAAATGAAGGATGTTGCTTTATTTTATCTTTCCTTTTTGTTATATCTTTTTCATTAAGTTGCAGCTCAAGTTTAGCCAAAGTTTTCAGGATAACCGTATTTTCGACTGAAAAAATTTCATTATAGAACTTTCTAAAGCTTTCTTCTTTCTTCTTTTGCTCATCGCCTTCATCCTTAATTATTTTGAACCTTTGCTCTTCATTTAACTCATTCCATTGATGAAATATGGAATCCTCGCTGGTCATAGATGTAGAAACGAGAATAAGCCTTTTAAACTTATCCATATTTTGATGATTAATTACCCAGTTTTTTAACGATTTCCAAAAATCTGAATTTCTGCTCGATAAATTATGCTCATCTTGGTGATGTTTAATCTCCATGTTCGCAGAATTAGATTCAGAACTTATAGCAATATCTCCAAACCTTTCGACATGAATAATCTCCCCAGGCTTTAAATCTAGGCAATGTTCAAGCACAATCAAGTAATGAAATATATCTCCAAGTTTTGTTTTGGTATCGTCGTTTTTTTGCAAATTCAGGAATCTCACCTCTTATCTCTAATCCAATACTGTCACTTTTGTTTCTTGTATTTTTCCAACTAGATCAAATATACTAATTTTCACTATCGTATGTTGTCGAATCCTGTTGTCGAACTAACAATTATTAAAAAGTTAATCTGACTATACTAAACTACAACGTTTTTGACTGTAATGATTTGGTTACTCATGCTACACTATCGTTAAATAAACAAAAGGACGTGGCATAGGTTAATGTTTAATAAAATTAGCCCTAAAAAGAAAAATAAAGTAGGAGATCAATCCTACGGAAATTTTGAGACGTCTAGTTCTATAGAAGGGGCACAATATACCAAATATAGAAATGACAAAGGCGGAGGAGGATTTGCCGCTGAAGATGCAAACGTTCTTTCTGATCGGATGAAAGCTAAAAAAGTAGAGACGGTGGGAACCAATAATGCTAAAAATGGGGCCGATCGAATAAGCAATGGTGAGCAAATTCAAACTAAATATTATAGTTCTGGAAAATCATCAGTTGATGCTGCTTTCGATAGTCAAACCGGGTTGTATAGATACAAAAAACAAATACTTGAGGTACCCAAAGATCAATACGAGGAAGCGTTAGCACGTTTTGAAGAAAAGATAAAAGAGGGCAAAGTACCCCATGTAACCGATCCCAAACAAGCTAAAAAGTTACTCAGACAGGGTAGCGTTACATATAAACAAGCAAGAAATATTGCTAAAGCAGGAAACATAGATTCTTTGTGGTTTGACCTTAAATCACAAAGTATTGTGACAACAAAGACTGTAGGGATTAGTTTTATCATCCAATATGCATGCAACAGGTGGAATGGTCAAAATAACAAAACAGCACTCAAAATTTCACTTTTGGGTTCACTACGTACAGGTGGATTGACTTTAAGTCTTGGTATTTTTACTAGACAGTTTTTAAGAACAGGTATGGGTAGGAGTTTTACGGTCTTCACAACATCAATGTCCAAACAAATTGTTAATTCATTGTATAAAACAAAAATCGGGAAGGACATCGTCCATAAATTAGCATCAGCTATCTTAGGAAAGGAAGTTGTTGGTGCTGCTGCAAAATCTGCTTTAACCAAATCGTTACGAACAAATATTTTGACCACTGCGATTACAACAGCAGCATTTACAGTACCTGATTTGTATCGTGCATCTATAAGCAAAAGAATCTCTTGGACACAGTTCTCAAAAAACGCAACTGTTAATGTTGCTAGTGCAGGAGCAGGTTTAGCAGGTGGTTACGGAGGAACTCTCGGAGGAGCTAAATTAGGTGCAGTAATAGGAAGTTTTTTCGCACCTGGCCCAGGTTCAGCCATAGGAGCCGGCATAGGAGCAACAGTAGGTTTGATAGCTGGCGGTATTGCAGGAGGAGCATTAGGCGCACAAGGTACTAAACTACTGTTGGATCAATTTGCCCAAGACGATGCAAAGAAAATGCTTGAACTTGTCCAAGATGCTATTACAGAGTTAGCTGAAGACTACTTGTGTACAGAAGATGAATTGGACCTCATTGTTAAAGAGCATATTGAAAAAAGTATTTCAATTGATTGGTTACGTGATATGTACGCAGAAGGTAAGACATTAAACAATAAGGAACTATCTCAAAAATCTTTTGCCTATCATACGTTTGAACCATTTTTTACGGAAGCTGCACACAGGAGAGAATTAGTACATTTACCTACTAACCGAGAGATCAAACGTGCCCATCGTAAAATGAAGTTATCCTTTTTCTTGGAATTTACGAAATATAAACTTTTTATATTATTAGGCATTCGAACCGAGTTAAAAGAACTTTTATAAATAGTAATATACTCTTATATTTCATATGTAAAACAAGCGCCAATGGCGCTTGTTTTATTCAGCATGCTGTCTGAGCAAGTGGACGTCTCTCATCGCGAATGGATTTAGATCCTTACCATCATTAATGTGGCTGATACGTTCATAGGCTCTTGCCAAATCAACCAGCTTAATACATTCTGCATCTCGAGACAGCGCGTTTTTAGCAGCTTCACGAAGCAATAAATATGATAGAGTGCATAGCTCCGTTTGACGCGTACATGAATCGTTCACAGCACTCTTCATCCATTATGTATGATTCGGTCCATGCTCATTTAGCTTAATGGAAGAAAGCATAGTCTCAAATGGGATGTGAAACATGATCTTTACCCCATCTTACGTTTCCCTAAAAATTCGGTTTATATTTTTCTCGTTGATCATTTACTATGATTTATTGATATTCTAAATTCATATATAATTGCTACAGTGCGTTACTTTGAATACCCACTTGGTTCGTTTACTATTTTAAATTTGTAAGATTAGCATATCTCTGCTCGAAAATATAATTCAGGAGGAGTCTGCATGTTTAAACCGTATGAAGAATGTTTCTGTGAATCAGGGAAGAAATTTAAGTTTTGCTGTGGGAATGTAAAGAAGACCGATGAGAAAGTAATTACATTTCAAACTTATGAATATCGCGAAATGGAAAAAGTATTAACAAATGCGAAAAAAAATCATAATTATATATGTCTATATCCGGGTTGTGAAGAAAGAGCAATTTCATCACACTCAATACAAGAAAATAGATTCTTAGATAAATTATCTTCAAATGGACATGTATTCCAAGTAGATATGAACTTAAAAACTAAAGTTGCATATATTAATCTAGAAGATAAGGGATTAGTAAGGATGCATCCACATTTCATGGATTCTGTTCAAAACATGATCGAGATGTTTTTTTTAATATTGAGAGAAAGAATGAAATTTTCTCAACCCCTGAGCAGTTTTTTTTATTTGCCTACAGAGCATTATCTCAAGGACTTTTCACTTCCCAGGAAATGTATTATATGAATGTTATTGCAGCTAGGAAAAAACCCTTAGTGGTAAAAACTCCTTTGTTTTACCAGAAAGTCATGGAGAAAAAGTACATAAGAAAGTCCTTTCAAGTGTATAAAGATTTATTTGATCAAATGCTACTTACATCTGATTTTAAAAAATTAGAAACTGTTAAATTCACACTTCACAAAAAAGCAGACGTTGCTATATCTTCCTGTTTCACTTTACCTTTTGATATTTTTGGAGAGCAGCTTTCTCACAAAGAAGAACCTAAAAAGATAATGCTGACCGTCTGCTCCGAAAATGGTTAAACGTTTATTCTTATTAGCTGGCTTAAATCAGAGTCTCATTATTTCCAACCGCTCAAGGCTCAGTTGGCATTGTTAGACGAAGAACATCTAACTATATTTGTTAATAACATTATCCCAATGTATTGCGAAAATTACTTTATAAGTGCAAAGCTTTGGGAAAATTTTAGTCAAGATGCCAAAAATGAATTTTTAATAATCAATAAATGGGGTTTGAGCTACGAACTACTACGTAATCTTCAAAGCAAACGTAGTTATAGTTTCTTTTACAATGATCTAGAGATCCCGACCCTAAATAATCACACACACATCGTTCCCATGAAATAATTTAAAGAAGTAAAAACAAAAATAGGCTTTTTTTGTTTTTACTTCTTGATTAGTATCAGCTAGTCAGTTTCTCAAAGACGAAATCAATCATCTGTCTGCACATATCACCAGCTGCAACTTCCGACCGTTAGTTAAATCTGCATAAGATGTACTTATCATATATTGCTGCTTATCAACAATTCAGGAAATTTAACTCGCTCTTTATCATTAACAAAGAAAAAGAATAAAGAATAAGCCTGATGTATCAAGCTTTTTCCTAGTGTTCATTATCATTTCCTTTGTATTTTATCATTTCATGTGGGCAATTCAGTAATATCAACGCTCATATGTTCAGTAAGCATTAGGGTTACATCCACTTTCACTTTGCTCCACAATAGTGTCATTTTATGAAGGTAACCCCTTACCGAATAATCTACCGTTAAACTCAGCTCAGATCTCTTTTCATCTATGATTTTAATATGATGTTGCTTTAAACTTTGTTTTGATTTGTACATCTCTACAGCAATTTTCTTTTGAGTACCGTCCAAGTAGTCAACATACACAGATTTCATTTTGAAGTTTGAAGCGTATATTTTATGCTTATCTACCTCCAGAGCATCTAAAAGATAAGGGAGCTCTACCACCCTCTTCACGAGTGAAAGTTCCTCAGAAGTCTGTTGCACTTTATACGCCTCCTTCTTCAAGTTTTACAGTGACCAATTGATCAAAATCAACCCATTCAAATCCATTCTCCATTTCAATTTTGATTTTCTTTCCAAAGGTACTGACTGAAGTGACGATCCCGTGTATATACCGATTGCCCCACTCATGAAACACTTCAAAGGTGGCTTGCAATGTATAAGTGAGCGACATATCTATATGTTGAGCAATAATATCCCACTCATCTTCATGGATCAGCGGTTTCGTTTGATAATGAACTTGAGTACGATGCTGTATAATCCGTTCTTTATGTTGAGGAAGCATCATTCGGCTCGATTCCCATAATCCATTGGCCTCCAGTTTTTTGCTCATTTATAATGACCCCCAATTTTAGATGCTCGATCTATCGCTTGGCCAGCAGCCGTAATGGAGCTCGCTCGTAGGATGGCAATGTCGCCAAATCGATCCTTAATGTCGTCCATCACCTGATCAATGGCTCGTTTCTGCTCTTGATCATCAAAAAACGATAGTTGATATGTATCCGCATTGGATAATTGAGACAGGGATACGCCTACACGGCGTACAGGTTGCCCATCCCAGTGTTGATGGAATATGCGTTTGGCTATCTTGCATATATCAACGGTTATATTTGTAGGATCAGACAGTTTAATCTGCCTGTGAAAACCAGTGGGGTGGTCAAAATCCGCTCCAGACACACTTACGGATACGACACTACCCATCAGTCCCTTTTTGCGGGCTCTTCTGCATACTTCTGTGCAGATATCGAGAATAACCACTTCGACCTCACAAGCCTCTGTGAAATCTCTATGCAGGGTCATTCCGTTTGCGATATCTTTTTGTGTACTGTGCGTGTTGACGGTTACCGGCGAATTGTCGAGTCCATTTGCAACTCGCCAGATGACTTCTCCATTAACACCCCACTTACTTCTTAATTTGGAAAGAGGCGTACTCGCCAGGTCTCTAATGGTTCGGATGCCCATCTTCCACAGATGTTTTTCCATTCTTGAGCCAATCCCCCACATATCGCGAATGGGCTTATCTCCAATGTGGAGGTGCAATTCCTCTTTCTTTAAGTGGAAAATGCCACCCTCTGCTTTTTTAGCAATCATATCGCAGCACAATTTACTTATGATTTTGTTTTCACCAATGCCAGCTCTCGCGTATACGCCTGTTTCATTATAGATTTTGGCTTGAATTTGCTTGGCTAAATCGATTGGATCATTACCAAATAGATGCATAGACCCAGTAAAATCAGCGAATAATTCGTCTATACTGTACGGTTCAACGAGATCGGTGAACTCCTCAATAATGGACATGATTTGAGTGGAGACTTCGATGTATAATTGCATGTGTGGTCTCACAAGGATCAGTTCAGGGCACTTCTGAAGGGACTGCCAGAGTGGTTCCGCGGTTGATACACCCTTAGCTTTGGCTAATGGACAAGCGGCAAGAATAATTCCAGAACGTCTTGCTGGATCGCCTGCGACGGCGAGTGGTCTATTTTTGTATTGAGGCATTTTTGCCTTTTCGACTGAAGCATAAAACGACTGCATATCGATGAGCATAATGGTTCGTTGCTTAGTTAACACTGAAATCACTCCTGTACATTTAAGAACGTATATTTGTATATATTATAAACAGAACATATGTTCTTTATGCAAGAGGTAAATATTTATATTAGGCATACGAAGAAGTCATGGATTCAAATCATACTAAGTCATGCCAGCTTCTCCATCATTTGAACTCCCATCTGAACCAGAGTTTTCATTCTGTAAAAATGTAAATGCAAGTATTGTATTTTAATCGGTCAATCGTAGTCTTGGTGGTACCAAAACTACCGCCTCATGAACAGCGGTCGTATTCCTGATACTAGTCAATATTAAATTCTTCATCAGTCTCATAAGTTGAAAAAACAATGAGGGCATTGATGCCACCAGACTTGCTGCCAATTTGAATATGTACTACGAGAAACAAACTGGTTTCCATTAATGTTGTATGTCGTGTTACATAAGGTGCATTTGAACGCTTGTATTGGAAGTGGCTGAACTTTGAGTATCTCCCCATCGATCTGATTAATGTATTTTGCAAGACTAATATCGAAATTTAAACGAGGTGAACCTTGGAATTTAAGGTGTCTTCCATTCTGTCTTTTTTATTTTTGATTCCAAGTTTGCTGATACCTTAGAATTTGATTCTTTTCTTCCTGCTGGGGATTATTTATCACTCCATTGTCGTGGTAGCTATGAACAAAGTTATGAAAGAGTTATGGAAGTTGTTAAGTATGCCGAAGAGAATGATTTTTCCCTTTTAGGAGAGTCTTTCGAAGTTTACGAAATTAATAATCGTCATACTATGATGTCAGAGCAATACTTGACTGAGATTCCAATTAGGGTTTAAATGGCCGAGAGATTGATAAACTTTTATGCTTAACATCCAATGAATTCGAAAAAAACCTGGATTCCTGACACAGGTCTGTAAAACTGGTGGAAAATAGACAAGTATATTATCTATTGAGAAATCCTCCTGATCAGACTGAAGTTCAGATGTGTTCCCTTTCCCATCCACATGTTTGACATAGAACAGTGCATCGTATACATCTTCTAATCCTGCCATTTCTTCAGAGATTGTAATGTGCATTTCAAGGACATCGGAAGCAAAAACTCTCATAACTTCGTGTGAAATTGTTTCACCGTTACTATAGCATGCGAGAGTTTCCAAAGCAGATCTCTTTTGTCTTACATGCATACAGCAGTTCCAAGAAGTTCCCTCCAAAAATTTAATACATAATTATGTCCCACGCGTATTAAACCGTATACCTTCCCATCTGATGAGAGGTATATCCGGGTTTCTTCCTACCTACGCACCAAATCCAATACTCCCTTGCCTTCAACTGAATTGTGCTCCAAGTCGGACTTTCACGGCGCAAAGAAGCCTCCGAACCGGACCGGAGGCTTCTTCGTCTTTTGATGTTGAGTTTGCGAACGTGTTCGTGGGGACTTTTTTTCTTAGCTACGATGAGCTGATAAGCAATTGCGATATCCCCTCTGAAAAAGATCACTAAGTGGTTTCCACTGCGTTCTGTCCGATAACATAAAAAGCCGCTAAAATAGCGACTTCAATTAGATGGTGTGTTCTTATCCCTCTACAACTCAGCTTCTCAATCAAGAAGGCTTAAACTTAATGAATTGATGCGTTCAGTGGCAGTTATGAAAATATTTTATCTATTTTGATAAATTATATACTGTTATTTTGCCTGCGAGCTTGAAATTCTTCAAATTTACTAGTCAAGACATAGATGTAGTCGCAGATAGCTATTGAGAAGTCGAGCAAATCTCGAGCATCTTCTTTCGTTATCTCTACCTCCGTGGCATGAGCCCCCATGTTTCTATGTATACGTAAGGCTTCTCCCCATTCGAATATTCTGTTGTCAATAATCTGAGTATCTAATAATTCCTTCAATCCATCGGCAAGATTTCTACCCGTTACCTGCTTATCTTTGCAAATCGCTTCTAGTACTCTCCCACACATTACAACACAAGCCAAATAAGCTTTTCCTATAAAGCACTTTTCAGACTCATCCAGTGAAATAGACACTAAAGCAGGTAAATTTTCAGTAAAGTTTTCTTTGCGGAGAAGGCCATACTCTAACTGATCTCCCCCAATCCATGTTATTGTTGAAATATACCAAGCGCTGCCGAGCCACAATCGCCTCTCCACATCTTGGGCACGCTAGTAAGAGAATTTTTTCTTCAGGAACTTCTTCAGCATGACTGAACACTTCCCCCTTTTCCAATGCATCAACTGTAACATCACAATACGAGCAATCAATGACCATTTACGCTCATCCTTTCATGTGAATCATGTTCCAAACTGTAGTTCTCATTAGAAATTTCTTTTTAAGACGCTGGAACAAACTAAACTTAATTATGATAGAAAAATACCACATAATTTTACTCATTCCTTAAATCCTCCAAGTTATAAGTTGAAACACTATTCAATATTAATCATTAAATAATTCGGGATACATTTTTACAATATCTGTATTTAAAGCGCGTGCTTCAGTTCTTTTGTTCTTTGTAATAGAAATAACTTTTTCAAGTCCTTCTTCTTCTTGGAACGATTTATATGTGCTTTTAACAGCAATTTCAAGGTATTGTTTCTTTAATAATTTTATTTCATTTTCAAGCCTTTTAATCTGCTCTTCTTTTAAAGAAAGATTCGAAGCTAAGTCTTGACTTTGCTTTTGAATGGAATCGTGAGCCTTCGCCTTTTGATACAGAGCATTTAACATCTCATTAAAATGAGATAATGCGTTAATGAGACCCGTCTTGTTGTTCCAATGGTTCTCGACAAGTTTAACGATATTGGGTAATGGTAACCCCGTTTCGATTGTTGTAGACTCCGGTAAGTCAGTTTGGTTGAGCTTTGCTATCTGTTCTGACATTCTTCTTGTCCAAATGAATCGATTTATTCCAGTTTCTCTTTCCAAAATCGATGGATTGATTTTCTTCCCTGGATTTTTTGTAATAAATTCTAGCAAGCTGTCCCTTAATTGCTTATCCGTATATTTTGGTGGTGCACCCTTTTTCACAATTCATCCTCCAGAAGATAAGAATCAACCACGGCCTTCTGATCCATCAATCTTCTCAGTTCGTTAGAAGATGCGGATAACTTTTCTTGGCCCGTTTGCTGATAGATTAACATTTCAAAATCATAATGCATAGATTTTGTAACATATCGTATAAGATCTAATTGTTCATTTAACCTCCTTTCCAACACATCTGAGCAATCCTTCAACCAAGCTAAGCCCTTTTGCTCAACTTCTGGTGAAAAATAATAAAATTTGCAATAGCGACAATCCCCCACTTGACATCGGGTAGGGTGATCCGTACAATACCCATGTTCAACCCGATGTATTTCTTGAAAATCACTAACTTGGTAAATTTTACTCTTGGCAAGAACAGCCTGAGTTCCAGCATTCCAATTCGGCCTCTGTACATTGTTCCGTTTTAAACGGTGCATTTGCGCATTATAATGGACAAAAGACTGTGCGAAATGATCCAAATGCTTATGGTAGTGTAATTGAGTTTCTACCTGGCGATGTCCTCCCATACGAGCAATGGTTAACATATTAAATCCTTGCAACATCATATTGCAGAAGGCGAAATGTCTGGTGTCCCCAGGCTTTATTTTTTCTAAATCGCCGTATTTAGGTTTAATGAAATCATCATAAAATCGATCTATTATATTGCTGAATTGAGCATTTTTTATTCTCAGCCGCTCTTTTCCCTTTGTATTCTTTATAACAAACTTCCTATACGCCTGATAAGAATTTAAATAGGGCGATTCACTTGCATAAGCTGATGTTAGTTCTTTGTACTCCTCAATTAGATCAAAAACTTCTTGATTTATTTGAATCGTATCTGTAATCTCAATGCTGTTAACACGAAACGATGTATTCTTTTTTCGTGGTAAAACCATCCAATACCTACCTTCATTGTCTATCATTGTGCAATCCCTTCGCAATGAATAAAACTCGGTTGGACGCATAGGAATAATGCGGGTAATCCTCCACCACAATAGAAGCGGATAATACTGCATTTTTTTCTCGGATGAACTATTAGTTTTGAAAAGTTCATTCAATACAGAATCGAAAATTAGAATATCATGATAATTAGGTAAACCACGTACATTGAAGACTTTCGTATTAAATCTTGTACACAATTCAATATAAACATCTGAATGAGGAAGATTGTAAAAAACAAGGAATTCTTTAATGGAGATGGCCATGTTAAACTTCTTAGTTTCTCCGAATTGATTTAATTTATCTTCTAAATGTAGAAGTTTGTTCTTTCGAAATCCTTTAGTAATTCGCATAGCCTCTTTTATTGTTCTCACATTCTTCTGAACCGTTGCAATCAAAATACCATTAAATAATTTTTGTAAAGAGAAGCATTTTAGAACCATATTAATTTCACCATAAATTTCGCAATCAAACTTTAAATAATAATCGTGTTCTTCTCCTTCAAATTTCCATAAATATTCCTCAAACTCACCTGCTGACACTATCCCATTGTGCTTCATTTCTTGAAACATTTCTTTGTAAATATATATTTCCTTGAAATTAAAGTTAATATATTCAATAGATTCTAAAATATGTTTTTCCGTTAACTCCTCTATAATTTTCCTTCTCTGTAATGGAGTATATATTTTATTCATAGGATTCCTCACTGATTTGATTTTGAATAACACGTATTTTTTGCTTCACCTTATCAAGATCAATAAAAGATTGAACATATGTCTTACCAAATTGTTGAACCGCCTGACTTAAGAGATCAAGAATTTGAAACAAGAATTTACTATCTCGAATACGAATGGCTGGATAGTTACTACTTTGAATAGAGGAGATTAATCGCTCAAGCTCATGATTAATAGAGATAAGAATGTAAACTTTCGGAATAGAGTTTTCACAATGTAAGCACGTCGTAGCCGTTGGATTTTGACATTTAGGATAGGTTACGCATTGCACATGTTGGAGCTTAGCAGGCATCTCTCCTTTATATATTTTCAGCAATAAAGTGCTTAGTTCTTTTTCCGTTAGATTTGATAATCGTAGAGCCAAAGAGTTTTTATGATTCTGCTGTTGTGCTAAGAAATGACCCATTTGTTCCATTTGAAATGGACTAAATTCACTACGTATTTGTTCAATTAATGTGGTGCCTTGCTCTAGATCTAGCACAGTTCCTTCTGGCATTGAAAGGGTAATGAGATGTTGATATAACCAACCAAAGTGCCCCCGATTAAACAAGTTTAGACTGACTTGTTGTATAGAACCATCTTTGTTCATTGATTGAATGTAGGTTGCAGTTACATCTAAATCCACATGCCCCCTAAGTTTTTGAGCCAATTCATAAGCGATATTTGCACTTTCATTTTTTTCAACGACGCTGTAGAAGAAGTATGTTAGGAGCGTTCTATTCATTTTTCTACTTTTAAAATCTAAAAGATCCATACGCTCACTGAAAAATGAACTAAAATGAGGGTGCTTTTCAAATTGAATAAACCTTCTTTGACCAATCCTCATTAACTGCTGATCTTTCGCATTTCTGCGATGGATTTCGGAGATTACTAGAACAGTAGCTGTCGGAATAACCATGTCCTGATTCACTAAAAAATGTCCAAGAGCGCCGGTTTTGCTAATATACATTCTCTCCATTCGTTTATAAAGATGGTTAATGATTTTCTGTGCCTGACCCATAGACATCTTTACCTTGATTTGATCGAAGGTAGTGATACTACAAAGCTCCAATGTAACATTTGGAAGTTTAACAATATCTGATGGTCTCCAGGCATCAATTACATGCATTAATACATATAACCATGTCACAGCATAATCCCTACTCTGAATAGCTTGATGTACATGGAGATCAATATTTTTAACATAATTATAATAACCTAAAAACTGTTCTGGACTATACACTTCTGTTTGCTCTCCAGACAGAGCAGTCACTGCATATTTTTTTGAAAATGAACAGAGCCCTTTACCTGTACAATACTCCAAAAAGTAAATAAGAGTACTTAAATCATAAATCTTCATCGCAGGATTTTGCAGAATATCTTCTAACTGATCTACATCTAATAAGAACACTTCGGTTTCCAGTAGCTTAAGTAGTCGCTCTAATGTTTTGGCATATTCTAAAGCCCTATTATGGATTGTTTTTTTGCTTGCTTGGCTACTATTTATTTTTAATATTACAAACTCACGATAGAGATTCACAGTTTCCCGTAGCTTATCGGGCAATTCCATTTTAGACACCTTATACTCAAAAAGTTTGATCGGTGAAGATAGTTCTTTCATTTCTTGTATTATTTTACGTTTACTATTAATAAATTTAATGGATTCCTCTATAGGAACTATCCAATCTGTACGATTTTTTTTTCCTTTTGGTATCACTCCTTCTCGAATTTGTTTAGAAATCCACTTTACTGAAACCCCCAGTTCTTTAGCGATATCAGAGGCATATACATGATTACGTTTCAACTCATTAAATTGAATTAACGCCTCGATAGGAATAATCCAACCCGCTTGATGATAAGCAATCTTCTGTTTTTTGGCACCTAAGAAACCCCCGTTTTGTGCCAATGCTGTAGCAACCTCTTTACTTACGGAAAGATACTCTGCAGCTTGAGAAATGGTCATATATCCCTCAGGTGGTAAAATTGATTTCAGATAATTTTCAGCGCATTCCTTTCTAATATAACGAACGCCATTTATGACTTCGATTTCAGATAAAACATTTTTTAATATCAACTTTACAATCCATGAATAGCTTACAGATAAATAATCAGCTGCTTCTGGAATAGAAAGAAAACCTTCGGGTGAAGCGAGTCTGTTTACATATTGGACTAATGAATCGGAGGGAACTATCCAAGTACCCCTATGTTTTTTTGCACCATTGAAAATTCCTCTTACTGCAAGTCTACTAACCCATAATCTTGTAAGTTCAAGTCGTTCAGCAATTTCTTCAAGCGTTAAATAACCATCTGGAATTTTATTTAAAGACAACTTGTAATTTTCTACAGATAACAAAGGAATTTGCCACGAACGACCACGTTTTATTGCCCCAGGAAAAGCATTGTTTTTAACTAAGGTATTTACAGTCTTATAGCTCTTCCCTATAATCTCCATGACCTCACTAAGATTTAAATAAGTCATTTTCCCTCTCCAAATTTCTTAATTTTTCTTTAAATTTGGTAAATAATCTTTGTACAGGTTCTCCATTCGGCTCTCCAATTTTTTTTTCATTCGTTCTGTGTTTCCTAAATAAACAAGTGATGATGCAAGATTGGAATCTCCTCTTGGCAATGCGATATCATATGGATTTTCAGCAACTTCCGCTAGAAGGTTTGTGAATATGCCTCTACCTATATGAGTTGACCATTTATATTCCTCCAGTTTGACTCCATAAATCATGTCATCTGGGTTTGATGATTCTCTAAGTTGCTTCAAAAATTCTTTTTTCAATTTAGTGAAGTAAGCCCTATAACTTTGTCCTGACATGGCCTTACCATCCCGGTTTACAAACAACGCATCAGATCCATCTACAGCTTTATAATTTCCAATATGAAATTGATACAATTGCTTCAGCCAATCTTGAATTGGATAAAGACTTTGGCTTCTTGGTTTCTTGACACCACTTGACCCAGCATTATCTTTAATGTCTGTTCTCATGTAATTTTGTTGAAGGTCAACTATTAATCCAAATTCGCCATAAGATCCTATAGAAGTTACATCGGATTTTTTGATGTTTACAAGCTCTCCTTGTCTAATCCCTCCAAAACACTGCATGTAAACTCCTAAAGCAATTGGATTAGCAATTTTCACAGCAAGTTCGATAAAAGGTAATACGTACTGTTCCGGTAAATCGTGTGATAAATGGTCTCGTTTGAACCTTGGTAAAATTACCCCCTTAAACGGTGAAACCGTATAATTTTGATTTGGTTTCCCATATAAAGCTTTCTTTACAAATACATTATCATCAATATGTAATAACAGTTTTTTCTTCGCTAAGAACTCATAAAATAAAGTCAAGGTTCTTTCCGCTTTTCTAAGCGTCATTCTAGACTTCTCTTTTCTCGTTAATTCGTTTAAGAAAGCAGTACCATGAGAAAAACGAAGTTCTTCTAAAGAAGAAAGTCTATATTTTTTTCGACAATCAATAAGGATGTAATTTAAAAAGGAACACAGGTAATTTGCATGAAGCCTTTGAGAATTGTAAGCTCTATATTTCCAATAATGAAAAATAAACTCTGTAAATGGATGGACACTTAGTCTCCCATTATTTTTATTTTTCAAAACGATTACAGCATGTTTATTTATGACTGGTTTAATATCTCGATGTCTTTTCCATAACTCAATTCCTACACTTTCTACAGCAAAACGCAAATCATCAATCTTTCTTAAATAGGGCACAATTGAATTTTTATGATTCATTTGAACTCCTTCTGATTCAGAATTCCTAATTTTTCTCACAAATTACTATTATACCTATTGTAGATTACCATATTCTCTCTATTATGTTAAGCCGTTATTGTTGCTATAAGAAGATAATCGTTATATGTGATCCTTATAAATCTATTTATTAATGCTCATATTACATTATGCTCATAGTTCTATAGATACTCCTGGAGCTGGCGGAGCTGGTCAGCCGGCGTTCCCGTGACAAATCACTCATGGGGCATGTCGTCTCCGTGGGGTGCCGCGGGCAGGATTACGATAGGCCGACCGGTTTCTCCCGTCAGATGAAGGTGAATGAACCCACCAACATTACGGATGAAGTGTATGATGCGGCAGCGGCTCTGTTTCTGCGCCATTGGGACGGATTACCCATTCGCCGCATCCATGTGTCATTGAGCGGACTTGTACCCGATTCGGAAGTACAGCTGTCCTGGTTTGACGACCGCGAACGTAAAAGAGAATTGGAACGAGCTACGGATGATATCAAACGCAAGTTCGGAGACACGGCCATCATGCGTGCATCCTCGTTATGTTCATCCGCGCAGGCTCAAGACCGTTCTCACAAAATTGGAGGTCACTATAAATGAGTAAAAAATTGCAGCAAAACGGACTCTTCGAGTCCTCACGTATGATGCTCCCCGAACATCGGGAAGCTTATATTCTTCATCAGGAGCAGCTCGCTCCCCGCGCCCGTCCATCTCTCGATGCTCAGGCTGCGGAAGAAATATCCCGTTTGCTGAGCAGCTCCATGGTGCTCGGTGACCGAGTTACCATCACGCTGTTCCACGAACATGACGACACTGCTTATACCGGACGTGTGCTCAGACTGGACCTGCCTTCCCGTACACTCAGGCTGCTGACAGCAGACGGAGTTCGGGATCTTCCGATGAATCTGATCACGGGTGCAGCACCAGCAGGTGAATGGATGGATGAATGAAGTGAATAAATGCGTGAGTCATGCAGCAAAATGAGCATTTCTTCACATACAGATATTGCGAAAACTCCATGATAGACGCAGCGGGTTCAAGCTGTGCAGGACTGAATCCCTACAATCTATATGGAAACAAAAAAGCAGCGGACAAAGCGATTTTCGTGCCCTGCTTCGTTCGAAAGAAGCAAAATGCCCGTAATCTGATTCGTCCACTGCGTGTAAGGGTAATTGTTTGGTTCGCTTATTTATTTTCATTAGAAGAAAGAAATCCAACAAATCTGGGGATCGCCGGTCCTCAAATCAGAAGAAACTCCAGTCAAACTCTTTGGATAGACGCTCCAGCAGATGCACACCTGCAATGCTGTTGCCTTTGCGATTGAGTGCCGGTCCGACCACGCCAATACCAAATTGTCCCGGGACTAACGTCAAAATGCCGCCGGAAACACCGCTTTTGGCAGGAAGTCCCACCTCGATGGCAAATTCACCAGAAGCATTGTACATCCCGCAAGTGGTCATAAAGGTTTTGGCAATCTGCACATAGCGGCGGGGAATAAGTTCGTTCCCCGTAATCGGGTCGGTCCCGTCGTAAGCGAGAACAAGTGCCATGCGGGCCAAGTCCGCACAGGTCACTTCAATAGAGCAGTGGCGAAAATAAACTGCAAGTACATCTTCCACTTCATCCTTGATTACACCGTTATGTTTGAGAAAATAAGCGAGTGAGCGGTTCAGGTGACCGCTTTCGGATTCGGAGCGAAAAACCTCTTCGTTGTAGCCCAGCTGTTCATTGTGAGACAGCTTGCGGAAAAATTCGAGAATACGGCGAGACTTCTCTTCCTTACAGTCACCGCCAACGAGGGAGGATACGGTTATTGCTCCCGCATTAATGAGGGGGTTAAACGGGATACCCGGTTCAACCAGTTCAAGCTTGATCATGGAGTCATAATCATCGCCTGTGGGTTCTTTTCCTACATTAAAGAAGACGGCTTCTTCCCCATGATCCATCAGGGCCAGAATCAGTGTGAACACTTTGGAGATACTCTGCATCGTAAAAGGAACACCGCAATCGCCGGCGGACACATAGTTTCCTTCTGCATCCATAATATGTATACCTAGTTCATCCTGCGATGCTTTGACCAGCTCCGGAATATAAGAAGCGACCTTGCCCTGTCCTGTATGCAGGCGGCTGGTCTCCAGCCATTCCGGCAGCAGAGCATTCAATCGATCCATCGTTGATTCACTCATATGTCATCTCCTCTACTTAGATCTATAGAAGCATCCTGCACGAGGAACCAGCGCTGCAGCGAAAAAACAGCGTTCGTATCTCATACAGGATGTTTGATACCTTTCTTGTGCATTACCCTCTCATCCGGAAAGTTACACATTGATCCGTAAAGTCATGCTGCCATTCGATTCGTTCCTTCCACAGTTTCCACAGCTTTTAGCGCTTCACACGCAAATTCAGCTCCAGAATCTCACCGGGCAGCCCATCATAGTCTCCCGTCCACGTGGATTCGAAGTTCTGTCTAAGCAAAATCTGCCGGGAGGCCGCATTAGATGGATCAATAACAGCATAAAGGACCTCAATGCCGGCGGCCTGAGCCTGGATAATCAGTCGGGAAGCAATGGATGTCCCCTGACCTTTGCCCCAATATTCTGGCAGGATCATATAACCAATCTCAGCCCGGCCCGGATTATCTTCATCTGGAATCAGTTTGGCATAAGCTGTACCCGCACCTTCTTGCGAAGTGACCCGATAATGTCCGCACAGGGAACGAAGGTTGAAATCCAGCATGGCATCAAACTGTGTTTTGGCTTCTTCTTCAGGGATCGCGCGCTCTGTAATCTGCTTCATGACTTCCGCATTCGAAACAAGTGCATAATAGTGCTCAAAGTCTGGTTCGGTGTATTTTACAAAGTTCATGAATAGGCCTCCTTGGAATACATCAATGGTATGTGGTCGTGACGCAGATCATTCATCCATCCAATACAGCTGTCGTCAGAGTACAGCATCGTCTCCGATTCACCTAGAGTATAACAGAAGCTGAACATACAATGCACATCAGCGCCTTTACATAAGTATTTGCAGCCGCATATGCCTGAGTAGGACTGAGTAGGACTGAGTAGGGCCATTCACACAGAAGAAGAGATTGAAGTGCTGCTCTAAGCTGGTACACAAAAAAAAGCAAAAACGGTCTCGCCTGGAGACCGCTTGCCTGTCAACTATTTTATAGTATGAAGAAAAATGATTCAGTTATACACTCATGCCAGGGTTTCTTTCTCTCTCCAAGTGTAAGCATCGTGGAGGAGCACATGGCAGCATTTACGATAAAAACCGCTGTTCAGCTCGCCCGTGAAGACGGATTCAGATGCATTGGTTTGGTCTGAGAAGAGCCAGCCCGGCGACCTGCACCCGGAGGAGTGATCATCAGTGCCATCAGGAGCGATACCGCACAGAGGACCGCAATCACGATAAAGGTGAGATGGAATCCGCCCAGCAGCGCGCTGATGAATGATCCGGCGAGAGCACCCAATCCAAATCCCTGGTAGATTACACCATAGTTTTTGCTTTGATTTTTCAAACCGAAATAATCGGCCACAATGGCTGGGAACACGGTGATGTTACCACCAAAGCAGAAGGCAATCGCTGCCACACAAGCGAAGAAGATTCCAAAGTTCAGCGGCACCAGACTGAGTGTCATGACCGCTACAGCTGTAACGAGCAGGGCTCCGGCGATGACTTTCATTCGGCCTACTTTATCCGACAAAGCACCCAGAATAATACGGCCCGCCGTGTTGAAAATAGCCACCATCGCAACCGCATTAGCCGCCGTGGTCACGTTAAGACCTGCAAGCTGCACACCAATGTCTTTGACAATACCGATCAGATACAGACCGCTCATGCAAGCCGTGAAGAAAATAACGAAGAGCATATACGCTTCTTTCGTACGAAGCATTTCTTTAACTGTATATTCATGACGGACTTCTGCTGGTTTCTCACCGGAACCGTCTTTGACTTTTGCCGGAGACTGTTCACGAACCACTGCTTCACGGATCAGGAATGATCCTGCAGTAACCAGGACAAGAACGATCATCCCCCAGTACATAAAGGCCTGCGCTGGACCAACCGCACCAATCAGGGCGGAGTTCACATATTTGAACAACAAGCTCCCTGTACCGAAGGCTCCCACTGAAATCCCCGAGATCAGTCCCTTACGTTCAGGGAACCATTTGATCAAGTTGGACAGAGATGTAATATACGCTGTGCCGTCCGCAAACCCGACCACAAAACCGGCAAGCAGATACAGCAGCGTTAACGAACTGACTTGGGAACTCAACATCAGTCCCAGACCGAGCACAACCCCAGCCACACGAATTAAACGTCGGAGACCCCAGCGTTCCTGCAATCGTCCTGCAAACAAAGTGGCAATCGCCAAAGCAAAACTCGTAATCGAAAAAGTTATTGCGACCGAGCTGACGTCCCATCCGAAACGATCAGACAGCGGTTGATTGAATAAACTCCAGGTGTAGATTGTGCCAAGCCCCATTTGTACAATAATCGTACCGAGTACAATAAGCCAGCGGTTCACTTTTATAGATGATGTCGTTGTTGAATTAGATGCTGATGAAGCGGATAAAACAGCTGCTTTCATCGTAATCTCCCCTTTGTCGATGTCTATAACCTGTTGAACATTCTCTTGTACGTTCACAAGACCATCATACATGAAAGGGGATTCATAGAGCTGTTTTGAGCATGAGTTGCATCAAATGCGGAATGAAATGCCGTTATATGCGCATGAGCTGCCTGAACTCTTTGACTTTGCCGCGACTGACGGGCACTTCGGCTTCCAGATCACGCAGACGAAGGAGATACGTATTGTTAAACCAGGGTACAATTTCACGAATTTGGGAGAGATTAACGAGATAGGAACGATGGCACCGGAAGAAAGCATCCTGCGGCAGACGGCTGTGGAAATCCGATATGCTGACAGGCATCGTGAATTCTCCATTTTTGGTATACACCTTGGTCACCTTCTCCTGAGCCTCTGCATAGTAGATGTCTGCCGTATCGGTAACAATAATGTTGTCATTACGCAGCAGATTGATTCGTGTGCCCATCAGGTTGTCCGCCTGGGCTGGAGAATGGACGGATACCGCTCGCTGATCCAGTCCATCCTGTGCCTGCAGTGTGCCGGAACGAGCCTGAGCTTGGTTTGGTGCATATCCGGGTTCAACTCCAAGCCCATTCCCTGATTCATGCCTCTCTGCACGCCGGTATATCTGGTCCTCCTCCCGTATTTCGCCATAAATGTTCTCACTTTGCTCACGGTCCCTCTTGAAGGTCAGCTCCAGCTTGTGCAGCATGGCCGCGATTCGTTTCTCGTCATAGGGCTTCAGAATATAATCAAATGCTTCCAGCTCAAAAGCCTCAGCCGCGTGCTCCTTATAAGCGGTTGTAAATACAATGTAGGGCTTGCGCGCAAACTTGCCGATATGATGCGCGAGCATCATACCGTCCAGCGAAGGAATGTTAATATCGAGAAAAAGCACATCCACTTCCTGCTCCTGCAAAAATTTAAGTACATCCAGGCCATCTTCCAGACAATCTACAACCTCAATCTGGCTGTGCTCCTGGATCAGATAACTCAGTTCTTCACTTGCCGGAATTTCATCTTCTACAATTAACGCTCTCATCGCTTCATCATCACCTTGTTATGACATCTCCTTTGGGTACATCAAATAAAATATCCGTTCCTTGCTCCAGTCTTGTAATCGTTAAACCTTTCCCGTATATCAGTTTCACGCGCCGATGCACGTTGTACAGTCCAATCTGGTTTCCAGGCATGCGGTCGTGGTAGACATTCTCGATAATATCGGCGCTTATACCTGCACCCGTGTCACTCACGCTGATACGCACAACATCAGGATGATCCTGCACCCGAATCCGGACGATCCCGGGACCTTTCACTTTCAGAATGCCATGTATAATCGCATTTTCCACAAGCGGCTGGATGACCAGGCTGGGAATATGCACTGCCACTTCATCAATCTCATATATGACGGTGAGTCTGCTGCCAAAGCGAGCTTTCTCAATCTCGACATAGTTGCGGACCTGCTCCAGCTCTTTATGAATATCAATTAATTCGTCCGACAGTTCGAGATTGTAGCGCATATAACCGGAAAGGTTAACGATCAATTCGCGTGCGCGATCCGGCTTGGTTCGAATAGACGAAGCGATAGCGTTTAGCGCATTAAACAGAAAATGAGGATGAATGGTTGTCTGCAGTGCGCGCAGCTCCGCTTTGTTCGCCGCAGCCTTAATTTCCTCTACCCGGGATACCTCCATCTGAGTGGAAATAATCTGAGAGAGTCCTACCGCCATTGTCTGCAGCGGATACGTAATTTTGTAAGCTTTGCGGTAATAGATCTTGAGTGCACCCGTCACATCGCCCCGCTCCTTAAGCGGAATAATCAACAGTGAGTGAATATCCGGGGTTTTCTCATCCGTCACATCATTACTAATCATAATTTCTCCGCTGGATATCGTCCTCTTGGTCATTTCACTAATTATTTCATTGCCAATATGATACCGTTCCTCCCCGAAGCCAACATAAGCCAGTACATTACGGGTATCGGTAATCGCTACCGCATCCGCCTGAATATCTTCTTGAATGATTTTACATACTTTACGCAGGGAATCCTCATCAATCGAGCGGAAGTAAGGCAGTGTTTTATTCGCAATCTCCAAAGCCAGCTTGGCCTGACGACCCGCAATCAGCTCCTTTTCCCCCTCCACGCTCTGCACCAAAAGCACAATCAGACCAATATTCATCTCACCCAGAATCATCGGCAGTGCAATCTTGGAGACAATGTCCGCTCCAAGCGGGTCGGGATAAGAATAGAGCAGAATCAGCAGCATCGTGAGCGCTTCGATGATCATGCCTGCACCAATGCCAATAATCCAGCGCTTGGATTTAGGAGTGTATTTGTGAATGTACCCCGACACGAGGCCCGCAAGAATACTTGTAATGAGGCACGGAATGGCCGTAATGCCGTCCATATCAATCAAATAACGGTGCACCCCGGACACGAAGCCGGTAATAATACCTACAGGTGATCCGAACAGGATTCCGCCTGACAAAATCGCAATAATCCGTACATTGACCAGTGAACCTTCGACGTTAATACCGGTATATGTACCAAAAATGGCAAACGCACAAAACAGCAGGGTCAAGGCCGCATACTCCTGCCATCTTAATTTACCCTTTTGCAAAATCTGCCTAAACCGCGGCACCCGCGACAGAAAAAATAAAAATATAATCAGCAGCGCCGCTCGCTCAAACAGCCCCAGCAGCATCGTAAACATTTCCAATCGAACTTCCTCCACATCTATCTGAAAAAGTAACAGAGCCAGGTAACCGCATATGCTGATTTCCGCACTGCGGCAATATACCTACACTACTCGTATGCAACAGTTTACCCCTCCCCTCGAAGGAAAGCAAAGAATATCCTGTGAAAATCAAAAAACGACGTCACATAGGCAAGCCATCTTACGAAATATCCAATAAACGCATAGCTCTGAAAAAAATCTAACGATCTCAGATGAGCTTATCTGAGCGATATAGTGCTGTCTTGAATTATAACGATCTCCAGAGAGCTTATTTCACTGGAAGCAGAAGAAAAATGCCCATTTTCACATCTAATTTCTAAAATAGGTTTCCCTGAGATCGTTAGAAAATAAAAATGTGTGATATCACCAAAATAGCGTCTCTGGAGATCGTTAGGAAAACAAGCCCTGGGACTCAGCCTCTCTGTATTGGTGACCTAGTTAATTTCTCCCTTCTCCCTTGGAGATTAACAAAGGGTATGCTGTAAAAATCAAAAAAAGGCATCTCATCAAGTCATACATGACTGATGAAACACCCTTCTTTACATTATTCTTTACATGACCATTCCACTTGAATGTAATGCGGCCTTTCAAAAAATTCAGTTTACACTATAACGGAGAGAGCAGAAACAATCTGAAGAAGCGGAGCTAAAAGCTTTCTGAAAGAAAGCTGCATCGGAAGCATACGCTTCGCCTTTATCACCGGATTTTACCCTTATAAGAGGGTAATTCACAAAAGATCCAGGGATAACAGCGATCAGAAGGGTATTCTATTCTCGGAGTACCCACATGTAAACACCCATCTTTCTTTACATGAATCATTACATTTAACTTTACCTAAACATGCCCCACAGCTTAATTAAATGGAACGTATTGTTTGGATCAATCTTTTGTGCGATGACAAAAGCAACAAACTGCTCTTCCTGTGCAGGTGAGAAATTTTCATTCATAATGACTGCTGACGACTTGATCAACCTGCGCACCTTCGCCTTATCCTGTAAATCAGCCTTGGTCACACCGTCAATCAGCTTTTTAATGCGCTCTTTGACTGCAGGATTTTTCATCTTTAGTTTGATCCGCTCCACCAGCTGCGGACTGATTCCATATTGTTGGTAACCCAAAACGTACAGCACCTCCCAAAAAAATGAACTCACTTCTTATTCATATGTCGGGAGGGCTTGTTCACTTGTCACTTTTTACAAAACATGCCTTTACACAAACGCAGCACATTCAAAATTAAGCTTTCTTAATCAATCAGATCGCCCTTGAACACCTGCTCCTGCTGGAGATATTCACGCAGCGGCACATAATCAACAGATGTCCAGAACGCAGCATTCGCAATCAGCGCGGACACATCATCCCTGGCTTGTTCCAGTACGGCGAAATCCGCTACCATATCGGCAAGACGGAACTCAGGCAGTCCGCTCTGCTTGGTGCCAAAGAAATCGCCCGGACCCCGCAGATCCAGATCACGGCGAGACACCTCGAATCCATCCTCGGTTTCAGTCATGACCTTCATTCGTTCCTGACCAACTTCCGTTTTGGGATCAGCGATCAGCACACAATAGGATGCATGCGCACCACGACCGACCCGACCGCGAAGTTGATGCAGCTGGGACAAGCCAAAACGATCCGCGTCCATTATAACCATTAATGTAGCATTAGGCACATCCACACCAACTTCCACGACCGTCGTGGATACCAACAGCTGAATGTCATTGTTGTAGAATTCACGCATCATTTCTTCTTTTTCCGCCGCCGACATGCGTCCATGGAGCAGCCCCACTTCATATTTCGGGAAATTCTGCTGCATCTGCACATGCAGGTCTATGGCATTCTGCACATCAAGCTTCTCTGATTCTTCGATGAGCGGACAGATCAGATAAGCCTGGCGGCCTTGGTCTACCTCTCTGGAGATAAAACCAAGTACCCGCTCCATCATGTCATGCTTCACCCAATACGTGGAGATCGGAATTCGTCCCTTCGGCCGCTCCGATATCGTCGACACCTCAATATCACCAAAAGCCGTAATCGCAAGTGTTCGAGGAATCGGCGTAGCGGTCATCGTTAACACGTCAGGATTATACCCTTTGCGTCTCAAAACGCTGCGCTGATTTACCCCGAAGCGATGCTGCTCGTCCGTAACCACAAGGCCCAGCTCCCGGAAAAAAACATCCTCCTGGATCAGGGCGTGTGTACCCACAACAATATCGATCATGCCCATCTGCAATGAGGCGATCAAATCCTTGCGTTTGCGCCCGTTCACACTACCGGTCAACAGTCCTACCGTCACGCCAAATGGTTCAAACAGCTTCTGAAGCGAGCGCATATGCTGCTCTGCCAGAATTTCGGTCGGCACCATCAGTGCCCCCTGAAAACCGGAGCGAACGGATGTATACAGTGCAATCGCTGCAATCACCGTTTTACCTGAACCTACGTCCCCCTGCAGCAGTCGATTCATCGCATACGGGGAACGCATATCATGCAGAATTTCAAGCTCAACCTTCTTCTGCGCATCGGTCAACTCAAACGGCAGACTGCGCACGAATTCTCGAATCGTCGTATTGTCGGTGGTATGTACCATGCCGTCCATGCGATTCCGGTTCAACGCACGGAATGCCTGCATTTTGAGCTGGAATAAAAACAACTCCTCATAGACCATCCGCTGTCTGGCCCGCTGACCCTCCTGATTGTCCTGAGGACGATGTATACCGGCGATAGCCTGCTTGCGCGGCACCAGATTATATTTTTTAATCAGCGCTTGCGGTAAGATTTCGGGGATCATCTCACCGTATTGAATCAATCCCTGGTTAATCGTTTTGCGCATCCACTGCTGCGTGATCTTACCCGTGACGGAATAGACAGGTTGTAATGTACCTGAACGTCCATCTCCTTTATCAGGGAATTCCGAATCCGACACCGTAAGCTGCATGCGCTTTTGTTCCCATTTGCCAGTCAGTACAATTTGCCGATTGGGTGTAAGCTGGTCTTTGAGAAAATGACGGTTAAACCACGTTGCCGTGATCATCCACTCTTCGGTCATGATTTTGCAGGTCAGACGTGACTTTTTGCCATAGCGCTGCAGTACCGGAACACCCATTACCTGTCCCTGTACCGTAATCTTGTCTCCGTCCTTAACCTCACTGAGCGAACGCAGACGATAATCTTCATAACGAAACGGATAATACTCTAACAAATCTTTTACACTAGAGATGCCAAAGGCGTGAAGCTCTCCCTCTTTGAGAGCACTCACGCCGTTAATTTGCTTCACTGATATTTCTTCCAAATTCATGTCTAATCCCTCATTCCGGAACAGGCCACATAAAGATTGCAATGACACCGGGTCCCACATGACTTCCGATGACGGCTCCGATATTGGTGTAGATCACTTCGTTCAGTGTGAAATGACCCTTTAACTGCTCTGCACAAGCTGCCGCTGACGCAGGATCTGCTGTATGGCCTACCGCCAGATTGACTCGCTTTCCGGCCAGATCCTTCTGGAACAGCTCAATAATACGGGCCATTGCCTTTTTATGACCTCTGACTTTCTCTACAGCGTAGATTACGCCTTCTTCATCAATAGACAGGATCGGCTTGATGTTAAGCAGCGTTCCCAAAATAGCCGAGGCTCTGCCAATCCGTCCACCTTTCTGCAAATACTCCAGGGTATCCACCAGAAAAAACAGCTTGCGCGATTGCTGCATTGCCTCAACAGCAGCTGCAATCTCAGCTGGGGACTTGCCTTGTTCGGCAAGCTCGGCAGCGTGTACCACCATTAACCCATACCCGTATGAAGCCGACTTTGAATCAATCACGGTAAGATCTGAATCACGTTCCAAAAGTGACTTGCCAAGCACAGCCGACTGATATGTACCACTCATGCCGGAAGACAGGTGTATGGATACAATAGGCCTGTCCGGATTCTCATCCAGCAGTGTCTGGTACACGTTCATGAAATCGGTAGGTGAAGGCTGTGAAGTCGTAGGCAGCACAGAACTCTGCCTTAACTTGTCATAGAACTGCTCCGAAGTCAGTTCAATCCCGTCAGCATACGTTTCTTCCCCGAATAACAGACGCAGGGGAACGACATGTATACCGTACATTTTAATCAATTCCTCAGGAATATCGGCTGTACTGTCCGTTACAATCGCAACCTTGTGGCTCACGGGCTCTCCTCCTCTTCGATAAAGTACTATTAGTGCATGTTCAAAAAGTCATTGAGACAGTATAGGGAAAGTCCGAGACTTTTAGAACTACCTCTATTAGGACTCTACAGAGAACAGATAATAATAAACCGGTTGTCCTCCCTGATGTACCTCAACTTCCGCATCAGGATATTGCTCTTCTACCCATGCTGCAAGAGCTGCCGTAATCTCAGCGTCAGCCTCTTCTCCTTCTAGGATAGTAACCACTTCATCCCCGCTCTTCATCATCTGTCCGAGCAGACCTTCGCAGGCATGAAGCATACTTTCATCCGCTGCTACAATCTTGGAGTTATGGATACCGATATAATGGCCCGCCTTGATATCCAGTTCATCATACTGGGTGTCCCGAACGGCATGAGTCACCTGACCAGACTGCACACGGCTGATCGCCTCTAACATCTGATCACGATTCGTTTCTAGGGACTCGTCCTCTTGGAAAGCAAACGCCGCGGCCATACCTTGTGGAATCGTTTTGCTTGGGATCACCGTAATACGACGCTCATCCTCCAGCAATTCCCGAGCCTGTTCAGCAGCCAGCACAATGTTGGAGTTATTCGGCAAAATAAATATCTGCTCCGCCGTGATCGAATGGACGGCTTTCACAAAGTCCTCTGTACTCGGGTTCATTGTCTGTCCACCCGACATCACTACATCTACACCCAGACTTCTGAAAATTTCCGCAATACCATCGCCGGAAGAAACCGCGATAAAGCCATAAGGTGCCATCTCGTCTGCGGGGAGCACTGCTTCTTCAAGCGTGCTTGTTTTCTCCTGCGGAATCTCAGCAAAGAGCTCGGGTGATGCAGCGATATCCATGCCCGCGGTTAACAAATCACGATGCTGTTCACGCATATTCAAAATATGAATCTGTGTGATCTCACCGTACTTCAATGCCAGATTTAATACATCACCAGGTGTCTTGGAATGCACGTGCACTTTGATCACTTCATCATCAGCAATAATAATGATGGAGTCACCATTTACCGACAGCGCTTTTCGGAACATCTCATCGTCAAATGCGGTTCCAGCATTCTCTCCAAGCTCACGGTTGATGAAGAACTCCATATCGTACAGGAATTCAATATCTTCGGTTTCCAATCTGGCTTGAGCTGACAGAGGCATTTCAGGAGCAATGACCTGTGCCGTCTTCGCTGCAGCCGGTTCAGATGCAGGCGTTTTCAACGGTACCGCTGGTGACGAAACCGTTTCTTTCTGCAGTGAAGGTCGTGAACCACCCTCCGTTTTCAGCAGCACTTCCATAAAACCTTCATAAATATATACAAGTCCCTGACCACCCGAGTCCACAACACCAACCTGTTTCAGTACAGGCAGCATCTCTGGAGTCATCGCCAGGGCTTCTTTTGCTTTTAACAAAACTTCGTTCATTAATTCAGTTATATCATTCGTTCGTCTTGCATAGTAGCTGGCATGTTTGGCCGCTTCTTTGGCTACGGTAAGAATGGTTCCCTCCACGGGTTTCACAACCGCTTTGTAAGCTGCGTCAACTCCATTTTGCAGGGCGGCTGCGAATTGAATCGTATTCAATTCTTCAAAAGGAGCTGCTGAACGACTGAACCCACGGAACAGTTGGGATAAAATAACCCCAGAGTTTCCGCGCGCGCCCATAAGCAGACCTTTGGATAATATTCCGGCAGCTTCTCCAATGGATGCCGAGCTCTTTCTTTTAATCTCTGCAACACCTGCAGTCATCGTCAAATTCATGTTTGTTCCCGTATCGCCATCCGGCACAGGGAAAACATTCAGGGAATTGACATGTTCTGCGTGCTGCCCTAGTTGTTCCGCTCCGGCAATAACCATCGCGGTGAAATCTGTTCCATTTAAAGAACGTATACTCAAGTGAGAATTCCCCTTCCTAGCTTGATACACGAACACCTTGCACCAAGAATCATTTTGGTCGTTCATGCGCTAACGCGGCTGCGTTATTCTTCGTCCATACCTTGTCCGGCCCAGGCACACAATACAGCATGTCAGCCGGATGAACGGTCTGGGCGGCCGGGCTACCAATATCCTGCCATTCTCTGCAGCCCGTTATGCGGGCATAGGGATATGCACCGGTATCAGAAGCCGACATGAATGCCGCATGGAGACTGGTGCCAATGATGGAATGCCGCATCTCACAGCGCTGCCAAAAAAGCAAACCTCCAACCTCTACGTACGGTTTTTTCTCCGGCTCCCGCGGCAACAGCCTGTTCATGGCTGTACTATGGACTATTCAACATTGTACTATATTAGACAAGAGAAATAAATAAAGTTTTTGGATCAGTTGACGAAGCTTTTTTGATTATGATATTATATTTAAGTATTGTTTTATGCAGGTTAAGTAATGGAAATGATCCGGCCAAGCCGGCTTGAACAACACCATTAGCTACTGAAGCCTGATCTTTAGGATCAGGAAAGAACAATTAAGTCCTGATGGAATGACGTTCGTCTCTCCGAAGGCACTGGTTATTTTAGGATAGGAGGTGTAATCTATGTCTCGCAAATGTTATGTGACAGGTAAGAAACCGGGCACCGGTAACCACGTATCCCACGCTAACAACCGTAACCGTCGTTCTTGGGGCGTAAACGTTCAGAAGGTTCGTATTCTCGTTAACGGCAAACCAAAACGTGTATACGTAAGCACCCGTGCACTGAAAGCCGGTAAAGTGACTCGCGTATAATCACGCAAAGCTGCTATAAATCGGGTAAGCAAAAAGCACCTTGTTCCTTGCAGGTGCTTTTTTGGTATTCAAAAAAGCACAGCCTTCCTCTACGCTCAGATCAGTTATGATCAATCAGGATCTGTTATAATCAGCTTGTTCCAATAAACGAACCGTTTGATATCCTTTCCAACTTTCCAAGTACATTACGTCTACCGTACACAGGAATGGCCGCCGCATGGCACGTCATGCAGATCCGGTTCTCCAGATGAGCTTTGAGCCAAAGCGGCGGTATTCGTTTAACGGTGCTGCTGATCAAATCAGTTCTTTTGAAACGTATTCAGGATCGCCTTTACAAACCCTCCCAAAAACTTCGGCAGTTTGAATGTGTAAAATTTCATACTTCACCCTCCCCATCATGCTCATGCGTCCGCCGTATCCTATGCTTCAGGCCTTTTTCACCCAAACACGACAAAAAAGGCTACATGAGAAACCTGCTCATGTAACCATATTTATGCGGAACCTGCTGTCCCTATTCCACAATGACAAGCCCGAAGATCAGCCTATTTGCGTTTGGGGAAGATACTGATAGACCGCAATCATGAAAACACTCATGAGATAATACAGTATGCTGAAAATGACAAAAGTAATCCGAAGTCCCTTTCGGTCGAACTTGCGGAAGTACATAATAACGACCCCAACCCCGATTAATGACGTGAGTGCATTGAATGGAGCCTGGAGAACTGCAAATAATGCTAGTACCAGGCCTGTGACAAGACTCCCCGCCATCGTCCACAGCGTCTCTCTGAGAGTCATGAATTAACCCTCGTAACTGCTGCGAATCTCGGCAATCGCGGCAGATCGGTCTTCCCGTCCGAATACGGCACTGCCAGCCACCAACACGTCAGCCCCTGCTTCCACCACTAATGGCGCCGTATCGGCAGCAATTCCGCCGTCTACCTCGATATGTACGTCATGACGTCCTCTCTCATTAAGCCATGTACGAATTTGTTTGATTTTGTTCATCGTGCCGGAGATAAACGCTTGTCCACCGAAACCTGGATTCACCGTCATGACCAGAACCATGTCTACATCATCCAGCACTTCCTGAATCGCACTTGCCGGCGTTCCCGGATTGAGCGCTACTCCTGCCATGATTCCCTGCTCTTTAATCAGATGAATGACACGATGCAGATGCACGCAAGCCTCGGCATGAACTGTAATCACTGCTGCGCCTGCTTTGGCGAACTCTTCTACGTACCGCTCCGGATTTTCGATCATCAGATGAACATCCAGCGGCAGCGTTGTGTGAGGCGCAATAGCCTTTACAATCGCAGGGCCGAGCGTAATATTAGGAACGAAGTGACCGTCCATGACGTCAACATGAATCCAGTCTCCGCCCGCTGCTTGCGCTTCGGCAACTTCTGCCCCCAATTTGGCAAAGTCTGCTGATAATATGGATGGGGCAATTTTAATCATATTAATACCTCCGCTTCTTCTCTTTCATTTCAGTCAGAAACTGCTCATAGTGCTGATATCGGCTTTCGGAGATCAGTCCTTCCTCCTTTGCCGCGAGCACCCGGCAGCCTGGTTCATGCGTATGCGTACAGCCGCGGAACTTGCACTGGTCAGCAAACTGGGCAAACTCCCGGAAACAAGTCGACAATTCCTCCACACCAATCTCCAGGAAGTCGAGCTGGCTGAACCCCGGTGTATCTGCCACAAATCCACCATTATCCAGCGGAATGAGCTCCACATGTCTGGTTGTATGTTTACCGCGCCCAAGACGCATGCTGATGGCACTGGTTTCCAGCGTGAGCCCTGGCATCAGTGCATTCAGCATCGATGACTTTCCGACGCCAGACTGGCCCGAAAATACACTGATTTTGCCAGCGAGACGTTCTCTAAGCAGCTCGCTGCCTTCTCCGGTAAGTGAGCTGGTCGAGATGACCTCATAGCCGATCTGCTCGTACATTGCCTTAACTTCGGCGACAACGTTCCGATCTTCGGCTTCAGGATCAATAAGATCCTGTTTTGTCAGCACGATAAGTGCATCGAGTCCGGCCTGCTCAATATGCACGAGAAACTTGTCCAGCAAGTTCAGATTCATGTCCGGCTCTTTCACCGAGAACAGCAAAACAGCCAGGCTTACATTGGCCACTGGAGGACGAATCAACTCTGTATCACGCTTGTGAATCTCGTCTACTGTTCCTTCTCCGTTCTCCGTCAGCATATAACTTACACGGTCACCAACAAGCGGAGAAGTGCCTCTTTTGCGAAATATGCCTCTGGCCCTGCATTGAACGGCGGAACCTTCAACCGAAGGAACCCCGTTGTCTTCCACCGGCATGACATAGTAGTAACCACTTAATGCTTTAACGATGATACCTTCTGGCACAGCTCCGTCGCCCTCCTTCAGATCAGTTACATTCATTCCCTACGTCAGCATAAGCCGTCCTTATGGACGGCCTGATGCGTTGACAACTCCTTTTTTCTTATCCTCTTTATGCTTGCCCGGTCCTTTATCTGTCTTCATTGCCGAAGTGTCACCTTCCTGATTGTCCCCTTCGCCGTCAGCCGGAGTGGACTCAGGCTGGTCTTCTCCGCCATTTTCATTGCCATTGTCCACACTGCCATTGTCACTATTCCCGGGATCAGGATTATTCTCTGGTGGTGCTTGCGTGTTTTGTTCAGGATCAATAGAAGGAACATTGACCGTACCGTTCTTCGCTTCACTGTAAGATACGACGTACGTATCCAGGAATTTGCCATCCCGGTAGACGGATACCGCACCATTTTCATTTGGAGCAAGCACAAGCGGGATGGTCAGGACTTGAGCGGAATTGATGGTTCGTGTACCCCACTCCTGATTCTTACCGCGTGCATCTTCAAAGGTGATACGGATTTTGCTGTTTTTGCCTGCTTCTTTCGGTGATACATTGATGTTAAAAGGATACTGGAGTGCTTCAGGTGGATATCCTGTGCTGATAAAGATCGTAATTTTGTCGCCAGGGTTCACGTCCGCTCCTGCTTCCACAGGCCACTGCTGGGTGACTTTACCTTGGTCCACCGTATAACTGGATTCTTCCTGCACCTGTCCGAGCACAAGACCTTTTTCTTTCAGCATTTGTTCTGCTTCACTGCGCGTATGATTTTTCAAATCAGGCATTTTGACCGTTTCAGTACCCTTGCTGACGGTTAACTCAATTTCAACAGCTTCCGGATCAAACTCTTCGTTCACACCAGGCGTCTGGGAAATGACTGAACCTGAAGGCACTTCATTGGAGAAATCATCCTTGCGTTTGATCTGGTCTTCCTTAAGACCGAGTGCAGTCAGTTTTTTGACAGCTTCGGTATATGAGTCACTTTTAACGTCAATCATCTTCTTCAATTCTTTTTTCGCACCAACGCTGAGCTGCACTTCAGTGCCTTTTTTGACCACATCGCCTTCATCTCTGCTTTGATCAAAGACGATGCCGGGTTCAACGTTTTCCTTGTATTCCCGGATGACCTCGCCGCTCACAACCAAACCCTGCTCCTCCAACATTTGACGGGCTTTTTCTTCCGTCTGGCTGATCACATTAGGGACCTTTACCTCAGGCACGACGAGCATATCTTTTACATACCACACCACCGCAACCATAGCGATCAGAATAAGAACAGTCAATGAAATGATCAGCACCGGTTTCTTCCAGTTTTTATTCTTCGGTTTACCCGAGTTCACTTCTTTATCTATCTCCATCACAGGCACCGTTCCGGTGGATGTCATTCCACGCGGCTCCGGTTTGATGGCCGGCATGACCCGTGTCTGATCAATATCATCCTCATCCGGAAAATCAACCTTGGACTCATTGCGGCGCTCCGGCATGAGGCAGGTTTCCAGATCATGCTGCATCTCTTTGGCCGATTGATAGCGCTCCTGCGGATTTTTGCGCATGGATTTCAGAATGACATTTTCAACACTTTGCGGAATGAGCGGGTTGAATTTGCGCGGTTCATCAAACTCTTCCTGCAGATGTTTCAGAGCTACACTAATCGGACTCTCCCCTAAAAAAGGAAGCTGCCCGGTGAGCATTTGATAAAGTACAATTCCAAGAGAATATAAGTCCGACTTCTCCCCAGTCACAATACCTTTAGCATGCTCTGGCGAGAAATAATGCACTGAGCCTACAACCGAGCCTGTCTGCGTAATCGTTGTAGAGGTAACTGCCCGCGCAATCCCGAAATCTGTTACTTTTACGCGTCCATTCCGTCCAATTAATATGTTATGCGGTTTAATATCCCGGTGAATAATCTGATTATGATGCGCGTGATCCAGAGCATCCGCGATCTGGGAAGCAATGTGTACCGCTTCGTCGACCTGCAAAGGCGCACGTTCTTTAATAATTTCATTTAGATTCTTGCCTTCAACGTACTCCATGACAATATAATGAACGTCATCTTCCTGACCCACATCGTAAATGCTGACTACGTTGGGATGAGAGAGCGATGCCGCCGATTGTGCCTCTCTGCGGAAGCGGCGAATAAACTCTTCATCATGCACAAACTGCTGTCTGAGTACTTTAATCGCTACATTGCGGTTCAAGAGCAGATCCTGGGCTTTGTACACTAGAGCCATGCCGCCGCCACCGACACGCTCAATGACTTCATAGCGTCCGCCTAGCTGGTGCCCGATCATGACTCACACCCCGTTTCCGTTTGTACGGTATCCTGCTGCTGGGGCTCAAATAAAGCCACCGTTATGTTATCGTCTCCTCCAGCAAGCAGTGCCAGCTGCAGCAATCGGTCAGCACGGTCTTCCAGTGCAAGTTCAAGGTTGCCCGCGACCTGAATAATCTGCTCATTGCTGACCAGGTTGCTAAGTCCGTCACTGCAGAGAAGCAGCACTTCGCCTTCTTCCAATTTCACTGTATCCATATCAACCTTCACCTCGGCATCCGTGCCAAGCGCACGGGTAAGCACGTTGCGGCGTGGATGATGAGTAACATCCTCTTTGCTGATCTGACCATTTTTATACAATTCGTTCACCAGTGTATGGTCCTCGGTCAGCTGGAATACTTCCCTGCCCGCAATTTTGTAGGCACGGCTGTCCCCGATATGTCCAATCACACCTTCCGCATCATTCAACAAGGCTGCGACTACGGTCGTTCCCATGTTATGATACTTGTCGTCCGTGGACGCCGTGCGGAATATGACTTCATTCGCATGAAGAATCGCATCGCTCAGAGCTGCGGACAGAGAAGCATGGGACAAACCTGGCTCAAGTGTCGCCAGATCCTGAACCAGCGTCTCCACCGCAAGGCGGCTTGCTGTATCACCAGCAAGGTGTCCGCCCATGCCATCCGCGACGATTCCCAGAATATATCCTGTATCGAGATTACGAATCCAGGCTGAATCTTCATTTACCGAACGTACTCGTCCGATATGGCTCACATGAACTGTTTTGATCAAAACGCTCTCACCTCAACTCCATATGCTTTGCACGAAGCTGGCCGCAAGCGGCAGCAATGTCATGTCCCTGTTCACGGCGAATCGTAACATTCACTCCCTCTTCCGAGAGAATTCTCTGGAAATTAAAAATGTCACTTCTTGATGTTCTCACATATTTGCGTTCAGGCACATGGTTAACCGGGATCAGGTTGACATGGCACAACATGTTTTTAAGCACACCTGCCAGTTCCGCTGCATGCTCAGGCTGGTCGTTAACGCCGCCAATCAATGCGTATTCAAACGTAATTCTCCGGCCTGTCTTCGCCAGGTAATAGCGAAGAGATTCCATCACATCATCAAACGGGAAGCGGCGGTTTACAGGCATCAATTTCGAACGAAGAGCGTCATTAGGCGCGTGGATCGAAATGGCAAGATTAATCTGCGTGTCTTCATCTGCAAACTTATAGATGTTGGGCACAATTCCACTCGTGGACACGGTGATATGACGCTGCCCGATGTTCAGTCCTTTTTCATGGATCATAATCCGCAGGAACGTCATCGTTGCTTCATAGTTTTCAAATGGTTCACCCGAACCCATGATCACGATGCTGCTGACCCGCTCACCGCGTTCATCCAGAATTTTCTGAGCCTGTACGACCTGGGCAACGATTTCTCCGGCTGTCAGGTTGCGTTTGAGACCGCCCAGCGTGGACGCACAGAACGTGCAGCCGATCCGGCAGCCAACCTGTGTTGTTACACAGATGCTGTTTCCGTAGTTATGCTTCATAATAACCGTCTCAATCGCATGATCGTCATGCAGACCAAAGAGGAATTTCACCGTTCCATCCTTCGATTCAAACTTGGTAATTTCCTTCAGCGTTACGAATTCGAACTGGTCTGCCAGCTTCTCGCGTAAAGCTTTGGAAAGATTGGTCATTTCACTAAAATCATTCACACGTTTCACATAAATCCAGTCAAAAATCTGGCCGCCGCGAAACGCGGGTTCCCCGTTCTCTACAGCCCACTGCTGCAGCTGCTCGAGGGAAAAATCGTATATAAAAGGTTTCATTTTGTTGTCAACACCTATTCCTTTATTCTTTTCATTTGTTTTTCAATGGCTTTCCATCGTTTTACTGCATTCGTCCTATTCTATCACAAACGCCACTTTACATCCATGTATACCCTTCAAACCCGTTCTTCATGCATTATAACACCTCGCTGCTGCCATCGCACCTTGACATCCATTTGCCGACTAGAAATTAGCGAATGTCCTCTCACAAAGAAATCCGCCGGGGTTTCCCTCGGCGGCCTTCCTTCAGTGCTGTATTAAACGGTTAATCAGCCACTCTTGTCAACCTTGCGATGTAAAAACCGTCACTGTGCGCGTACTGCGGCAGGATCTGAACACCGCCATTCACGGGTTTCCAGTTCGCGGCTTCGGGCTGCGACCAGAAAGGCGTTCCGATGGCCCGATATTCCGGATGACGGTTCAAAAAGTCCGCAACCATCTCTTCGTTCTCCGACGCTTCAATGGTACATGTGCTGTATACGAGAATACCCCCGGGTTTGAGCAGCGGTGCAGCACGGTCCAAAAGCTCACGCTGCAGGCTGGAAATCTCTTCAATATCCGAAGCGGACTTGGTCCATTTCACATCCGGCTTGCGGCGAATTACGCCTAGTCCCGAACACGGTGCATCCAGCAAAATCCGGTCAAAAGAAGACTCGGCATATCGCTTGTTCAAATCAAGCGCATCCCCGGTTACCGCATCAATGCAGCTGAGTCCAAGACGTTCAGCCTGTTCCAGAATAAGTTCCCGTTTATGTGCATGGACATCATTAGCCGTGATATGACCGCGGTCTCGCATTTTTTCTGCCATGTGAGCCGTCTTGCCGCCTGGAGCCGCGCAGCAGTCCAGTACGTGGTGTCCCTCTTCAGGCGCTACAGCTTCGGCAACCAACATAGAACTTTCGTCCTGTACAGAGAACAGGCCGTCCCGATACCAGGACGTGAGAGCCATGTTACCGCCGCTTCGTACCAGAATACCATCCGGGCTGAGACGGGAAACGTCCACAACAGCCCCGGCATCTGCCATCTCCTCCATCAGCTTGTCACGTGTAGTCATCGTGGTGTTCACACGCACACTCACTGCCGGGGGTTCGTTATTCGCCCGGCAAATGGCTTCTGTCGTCTCTTCTCCATATTGAGCGATCCACCGCTCCACCATCCAGAGCGGATGGGAATGCTCCAGCGAGATCCGTTCTGGAGCTGGTAGATCCGAGGGAATATGCAGCTGTTCTTTATTGCGAATCATATTCCGCAGCACGCCGTTAACCATACCGGAGATTCCCTGATGACCAAGCTTCTTCGCCAGGTTCACGGCTTCGCTGACGACGGCATGTTCCGGAATTCGATCCAGGTAGATCAGCTGATACGCGCTGATCCGAAGCAGGCTTCGCACCCATGACTGTAATTTTGCCATTCCCTTTGCAACAAAACGCTCCAAATAATAGTCCAGCGTATTCCGTCTTGCAATCGTTCCGTATACCAGTTCTGTAGCCAGTCCGGCATCCGCAGAACTCAGCTCTGCCTCTTTGAGACGACGGTTTAATTCCAGATTACTGTACGCTCCATCCTGCTCAACCGCACTAAGTACCTTGACAGCAAGTGCCCGGGCTGAAGTTTTTGGTTTCTGCACACGAGTGTGAGCCTGGCTCCCCTTCGCAGAAGAAGTCGATGCAGGCCTGTTTCCTGCACGCCCCCCTTGATTGTCAGAAGAACCCTTACTGGAATGACGACGATTCGCATGGTTACCGCCTGCTCGGCTGGCCGCTGCTTGATATTCTTTACCTGAAGAATGTCCTGATTTTGGAGTACTCATCGCAGCACCATTCCAGGCTTCAAGGTTCCACCACGTGCAAAGTCAGCGGCCTGCATCACTTTTTTGCCAGCAGGCTGCACTTCGGTCAGCCATAGAGAGCCATCACCTGTCTTTACTTCTATGCCTGATTTATTCAGCTGCAGCACGGTCCCCGGCTCGGCTTGTCCAGCATTCGAAGCAGAAGAGGCTTCATCTGCAGTCTGATCGGGATTAGCCGCCGCCCAAACTTTAAACACCTGTTCATCCCACATCGTAAATGCGCCTGAGAAAGGCACCAACCCGCGAATCTGGTTAAACAATTCACGGGATGTACGATTCCAGTCGATCTTCTCGTCTTCACGAGTCAGATTACGAGCATAGGTAGCCTCCGCTTCATTCTGAGGAACGGCTTTCGTTTCTCCTGCAATCAGACGGGGCATCTCCGCTTGAAGCAGCTTGGAACCGGCTTCGCTCAGTTTGGCAAACATCGTTCCCGAGGTATCTTCATCTGTAATCGGCACTTCCACTCGTGAGATCATATCTCCGGTATCCAATCCTTCAGCCATATACATTAATGTAACGCCTGTCACCGATTCTCCATTGATAATGGAACGCTGGATCGGTGCGCCTCCGCGATATTTGGGCAGAAGAGATCCGTGTACATTCACGCATCCACGAATCGGCATATCCAGCACTGCCTTCGGAAGAATCTGTCCAAAGGCTGCAGTCACAATCAGATCAGGCTTCCATTCCGCAAGGCGAGCTGTCGCTTCCGGATCACGAAGCTTGACAGGCTGAAACACCGGCAGACCGTGGCGTTCAGCTGCGGCCTTGACCGGTGTAGGTGTAAGCACTTTTTTACGTCCCTGCGGTTTATCAGGCTGGGTCACTACACCCACCACATGATATCCCTCTGCCATCAGCATATCCAGCGAAGGAACGGCAAATTCAGGTGTTCCCATAAAAACAATGTTCAAATCAATCACTCCTTAATTTCGACGCGGTCCAGTCTGCTCAGGCGCAATTTCATATACTTTTTCGGCGATATCTGTAAAGAGTACACCGTCTAAATGGTCAATTTCGTGTTGGAACGCACGGGACAGCAGGCCGCTGCCAGTAATAATAAGCTCTTTGCCTTCCCGGTCCAGGCCTTTAACCGTAACCGTCTCAAAGCGGCGAACATCACCGTTAATTCCAGGGATACTCAGGCATCCTTCGGGGCCAAACTGCTCTCCTTCACTGGAGATAATCTCCGGATTGATCATTTTGATCAGCCCCTGCTCATCCCCGGCATCAATGACAATCAAACGCTTCAGGATGCCCACTTGCGGAGCGGCCAGACCTACGCCTTCGGCGTCATACATCGTGTCTGCCATATCATCAAGCAGTTTCTGTACATTGGGTGTAACCTTGGTTACTTCTTTGGCTCTTTTGTGAAGCACCTCATCTGGTTCTTTAACGATAATACGAATCGACATGTTGTAAGCACCTTCCTAATCCTTATCATAGTTTCACGAATCATCTTTAATTTCGTATGTTGGTTTTAATCTATGTTTATACCGCTTGTTCACATCCACGTTATTATGAAAAGAACTGTGAAATGTCTACATTAACATCTGCGGGTCTACATCAAGACTAATAAGCAGCTTCTGGGCCTGAACATCATCGTCCATGTGCCGGGCCACTGCCAGAGCCAGACCGATGGCGTCCACATCCCCACGCCATTTTATCATACATTGGAATCGGTATCTATTCTTGATCCGTGGAATAGGCGAAGCTACGGGGCCAAGCACATCAAAGGCTTCATTACTGAAACGATCCAGACTGCCCAGCCATCCGGCAGCGTTCGCTTTCTCTTTCAGCAGCCGGGTATAGTTCTCAGCTAATCGAATCAGTACAGGAAGCTGTTCATGGGAGAATGTCACCAGAATCAGGCGGCAGTATGGCGGATACTGCAGATTTCTGCGGTGAAGCAGCTCCTCCCGTACGAAGGATACGTAGTCATGCTGGCTTGCATGTCCAATCGAGTAGTGCTCCGGCGTATACGATTGTACAAAGACCTCACCCGGCAATTGATGCCGTCCCGCCCGCCCTGCCACTTGTGTGAGCAGTTGGAACGTCTTCTCCGCGGCACGGAAATCCGGCAGATTTAATGCTGAATCCGCAGTGATGACCCCTACCAGAGTCACGTCAGGAAAATCCAGTCCTTTGGCAACCATCTGGGTCCCCAGCAGTACATCTGCTTTTTTCTCCCGAAACTGTTTTAGCAGCTTTTCATGAGAGCCTTTTTCCGTCGTCGTATCCACATCCATCCGAATCACCCGAATGCCCGGAAAAAGCTTGGCCAGTTCTTCCTCAACCCGCTGGGTTCCTGTCCCAAAATACCGAATATGTTCACTGCCGCAATCCGGGCAGGTTTCGGGAGCCGCTTCCGCATATCCACAATAATGACAGCGTAAATTGTTGGAGCGCTGGTGATACGTTAAAGAGATGTCGCACTCAGGACAACCCGCTACATATCCGCAGCTGCGGCACATCACAAAGGTTGAATACCCGCGGCGATTAAGCAGCAGTACCGTCTGTTCCCCCCGCTCGATCCGTTCCTCGATCCCTTTGTGCAGCGCTCTGCTGAACATGGAACGATTGCCATCTTTCAATTCTTCACGCATATCGACTATACGTACCGTCGGCAGATTGTTGCCAAGCGCCCTTGTAGGCATTTCCAGCAAAAGAGGGGCAAAATCATCACTGCTCTGCGAGCGCGCAGCATAATAACTTTCCAGCGAAGGGGTAGCCGAACCCAAAACTACTACAGCCTGATGCTGCTGCGCTCTTTTGACAGCTACGTCACGCGCATGGTATTTAGGTGTCTCTTCCTGTTTATATGAAGTCTCATGCTCCTCGTCCATAATAATCAGCCCCAGCCGACTGAATGGAGCAAATACGGCAGAACGGGCGCCAATCGCTACCTTCACCTGTCCCTCCCGGATTTTACGCCATTCGTCATAACGTTCACCGCCAGACAGACGACTGTGCATGACTGCGACCTGATCGCCAAAGCGTCCTTTGAAACGCTCCACCATCTGAGGGGTTAGGGCAATCTCTGGCACAAGCACGATTGCTTGTCTATCCTGGTTAATGCACTGCTGAATCGTCTGCAGATAGACTTCTGTTTTGCCGCTTCCGGTGACACCGTGCAGTAAAAAAACACCATGACGCTGTTCCTGCAAACGCCCATTAATGCTGCTGTAAACTCCTTTTTGCTCCTCAGTCAATTCCAGCGGCTCTGTCGGTTTAAAACGTCTGCCTTGATACGGATCACGGAAAACTTCCACGTCCTCTGTCATAACCAACCCTTTTTCCTCAAGCCCCTTAATGGCTGCGGCCGAAACTTGCAGAGTAGACAAAACTTCCTTCAAAGGCATGGGCAGCAAATCCTTCATCTCCAGCAAAAAAGAAAGAATCTCTTTCTGACGCTGCGCCTTGGCCGGGAATGAGGCAAGCGCTTCTTCCGCAGCATGAATATCCACAGCCAGATTCACGGATTTCATCGTTTTTTTATTCAGCTTGTCCTTAATTGCCTGACTTTCCAGAAGCACACCGCTCAGCAGCAGCTTTTTGATCAAGGCTGCATGATTCGGATATTTGCGGCTTAACTGCTGCAGGGGCACCTGTCCCCGGCTTTTGACAAAACGGATAATATCCTGCTGTACCTTCTCCGTTGTGGATTCTTCTCCCCATACAAACAGAACTTCCTCATTGGAAGAACCTCCGGCAGTCTGTCCATCCAGCGCTTCTCCCAGCGAAATATACCGCTCGGCTTTTCCTTTTAATGCCGTCGGCACCATCACCTGCAGAGACAGAATCCGGTTGCTCGCATATCGATCACTCATCCATGCTGCCAGCTCCACCAAGTCCTTGGAGAGCGGCGGCACAATGTCGAGCAGCTCCTGAATAGGCTTCAGTTTAAATGATTCTTCTCCTGTACGGGGAACCAGATCAACAACAAATCCCTGCACGGTCCGATGTCCAAAAGGTACACCTACCCTGCTCCCCACCTCAATCCATTCTTTCATGGAGTCGGGAACCAGATAATCAAAAGGCCGGTCGGTCTGCTTCACAGGCACATCGACAATGACCTTGGCAATCTCCATCTTCTAATTCCTCCCGGCAATGCGCTCCGCCGCAATTCGGAGTAAACGATGTGCCACCTCTTTCTTGGACATCAGTTCAAGCTCCTCTACCAACCCTTCACGGTCATAGATGTGCACCGCGTTGGTATCTGTTCCAAATCCTGCCCCCGAACGGGTAACATCATTGGCTACGATCAGATCACAATTTTTCCGTTCCAGTTTCTCACGTGCATACATTTCGAGCGACTGGGTCTCGGCAGCAAAACCGATCAAATACTGATGGGTCTTCCTTTTCCCCAGCGTCTCCAAAATATCTATATTTTTCACAAGTTCGAGCGAAAGGGTGTCGCCTTTTTTCTTGATTTTCTCCGTATAAACTTCCTTCGGGCGATAATCAGCCACGGCGGCTGCTTTAATGACGATATCCGCAGTGTCCCATTCTCTGGCTACCGCTTCGTACATATCCTGTGCAGACTGAATCGGAATCATCTCTACATCCGTTGGCGGCTGTGCCTGTGTATTACCCAGAACAAGCTTCACATCTGCTCCCAGTTCACGCGCAGCGGCAGCAATCGCAAACCCCATTTTTCCGGAAGAATCATTTGTAATATAACGAACCGGATCAATGCGTTCCACCGTACCACCAGCGGTAACGACGACCTTTTTGCCTTTTAGCAGTGATGCCTGAGCTTCTTCTACCTGCACTTGGTTATGCCGCTGACGCTGCACCTGATCCTGCACTTGCCCCTCCAGCTCACCCTGCGCAAAGAAACGCTCCACTACATCTACAATCGTCTCCGGTTCTTCCAGTCGTCCCTTGCCTACATACCCGCAGGCCAGAAGTCCTTCGCCCGGTTCAATCATTAATGTGCCCCGTTCGGCCAGCAGATTCATATTGTGCTGCACCGCTGGATGATCGTACATATGCACATTCATCGCAGGCGCAATCATCACTGGCGCAGTGGTTGCAAGCAGTGTGGTTGTAAGCATATCGTCTGCCATTCCGTGTGCCATCTTGGCAATCACATTTGCTGTCGCCGGAGCGACCAGCACCAGATCAGCTAGATCGGCGAGATGGATATGAGAAACTACAGCCGGCTCACGTTCATCAAATGTGTCCGTATATACTGCATTTCGGGTCAAGGTCTGCAGCGTTAATTCGGTAATAAACTGTGCTGCCGAAGCGGTCATAATAACATGTACATCCGCTCCCTTTTGCACCAGCTTGCTGCATAATGTCGCTGCTTTGTAAGCCGCTATGCCCCCTGTTACGCCAAGCACGATTTTTTTACCGTTCAACATATTTATATCCCCCGATAATGTTAAGACGTCTGTACACGTAGTAATGATAGAATCTGATTAAGGCTTATTCGTAAAAAAATAACAACCTCGCGGTTGTCAAAATAATTCGGGCTTCCGCCTATGCAGTTGAAGAGCAGCCCGAGGGGCTTACTCTTCTTCTTCGTCCTGTCCTTTGATTACTACCAGATGATCTCCGTAGATTTCTTCCAGTGCAACGCCAACCTGTTTATGGGATTTCGCGTTTCGCAGCTCGGATTTCTCACCTTCGCGAAGCTGTCTAGCCCGGCGGGATGCAGCAACAACCAGGGAATACTTGCTGTCAACTTTGTTCATCATTTCATCAATTGAAGGATACAGCATATTAACAAAACACCTCTTTGCTTTAGTATAATCACAAGCTGCCGCCGGACAGGACCCTGATACTGCGTGTCCTCCATGTTCCAGAAAGTCCAGGCTGAGCCTTAACCTTAACATGATATGACAACAGCCCCATGAATATCGCTGTACGCGGCGGCAAAAAGGATTATTTATTGATCTTACAATGTTCGGCGATAATGATACTTTCTATTCGCTTGCAGGCCAAATCAATTTCATCATTCACCACAGCATAATCATACTGCTCCAGCAGATTAATCTCATCGACTGCAACGGACATACGGTGATCAATCGTGGCCTGGCTTTCCGTGCCGCGACCTTGAATGCGATCTTTCAGCTCGTCCAAAGAAGGCGGGAGCAGGAAAACAAAAATTCCTTCAGGGAATTTCTCCTTCACTTTAAGTGCACCCTGAACCTCAATCTCGAGAATAATATCGCGGCCTTCATTAATGGTTTTCTCCACAAAATCACGCGGAGTACCGTAATAATTGCCAACATATTCTGCATGTTCCAGCAGCTGATCTTCGGCAATCATCTTCAGAAACTCATCATGCGAGTGGAAGAAATAGTTCACCCCATGCTCTTCACCTAGACGCGGCTGACGAGTGGTTGCTGATACCGAATACGTTAAATTCGGCACCCGTTTGCGCAGTGCGCTGCATACTGTACCCTTCCCGACCCCGGACGGGCCGGACAACACTATCAGTAATCCCTTAGACATATTACACTCCATTTTATTCGTCGTTATCATCATCTTTCGAAGAAAGACGATGGGCGACCGTTTCAGGCTGAACAGCAGACAGGATAACGTGATCACTATCCGTAATAATTACGGCACGTGTACGTCGTCCATAGGTTGCATCGATCAGCATGTGACGATCTCTGGCCTCTTGTATAATTCTCTTGATCGGCGCCGATTCCGGACTCACGATGGATATAATCCGGTTCGCCGATACGATGTTACCGAATCCAATGTTAATGAGTTTGATTGCCATAATCAGGTTCTTCCCCCTATACATGCGACTCTTCTGCCGAAATTTGGCCGTTCATTCGATGTTCGCTGCTTGCTCACGAATCTTCTCCAGTTCCGCCTTCATCTCGACAACACGGTTCACCAGAGCCAAGTGGTTGGCTTTTGATCCAATCGTATTAACCTCCCGATTCATCTCCTGAATCAGGAAATCCAACTTACGGCCTACAGGGTCCTCACTCTTCAGCAATTCTCTGCATTGTCCAAAGTGACTGAGTAAACGCGTAAGCTCCTCTTCAATGTTGGAACGATCGGCAAAGACTGCGATTTCCATACCCAATTTATGCTCATCAAAAGGGAAAGAGCCATCTTCCTGCAGTTCCGTAAGACGCTGTCTCAGCTTATTGCGGTAATCGCTCACCACACTTGGTGCAAGTTCAAGCATCTCGGTGTGCAGTGACTCCAAGCGGGTAATCCGCCGTTCCAGATCACTGGCCAGATGAAGACCCTCGCGAGCGCGCATCTGCTCCAGACTGGACAAAGCCTCATTCAATCCGGCCTGCAGCACCTGCTCCCATTCGTCCTTTTGTTCTTCCGGAACAGAACTTGTCCCATCCGGCTGAACCATGACATCCGGCAGCCCCAGCATATCCACAATACTCGGCTTGCCCTGCATTCCGAATTGAGTCTCGAGCTGCTCTGCAGCCTGCAGATAGGCCCTGACCGCCTGTTCATTCAGAACAGCGGGGAGAGCCTGGTCTTCCTCTTTTTCTTTCATTACATAAACATCAATCCGCCCACGCTTCAAGCGGCCCTGTACGATTTTTCTCAAACCATCCTCATAATACGTCCATTCTCTCGGCAGGCGCATCATGACCTCGCAATAACGATGATTGACTGATTTGATCTCCAATTGTACCTTGTAGCCGCCATATTGAAAGGCGGATTGACCGTATCCGGTCATACTGAATGACATCGGCATCACATCCGTTTTACTATTGTAATTGATTATTAGGGTTGAAACAAGTAGGACATTGATGCTCCGATTTCTCCCAGACATATCGGGTCAGTTCGGCAGTCATGCCATAGAACATAAACGGAGTCATCAGATAGATGCCCTTAAAGTGCTTTGCGGCCACATCAAGCAGCTCTTTCGCAATGGTTACCCCCATGGCGCGGCCTTCTTCGCCTTCCAATCCTGCCATCCGGGAGCGTACTTCATCCGAGAGCTGAATACCTGGAACCTCGTTATGCAGGTATTCTGCGTTTCGGCCGCTTGCTAGCGGCATAATACCGACAAAAATAGGAATGTCCAGATGCTTGGTTGCCTCACGCATCGCAACGATTAATTCCGGATCATAGATCGGCTGCGTCATAATATAGTCTGCCCCGGAGGCTATTTTCTTCTCAAGCCGCTGTACCGCTTTGTCCAGATGTTTTACATTGGGGTTGAAAGCAGCTCCTATAACGAACCCGGCCTTCTGTTTTAACGGTTTACCTGAAAAAGCAACACCGTCATTCAGCTGTTTGATCATCCGTATAATTTCAAATGATGTCAGGTCGTACACCGAGCTGGAACCAGGCAGGTCCCCGAACCTTGCAGGGTCGCCTGTTACAGCAAGCACATGGTTGATCCCAAGTGCATCAAAGCCCATCATGTGGGATTGGGTTCCAATCAGATTACGGTCACGGCAGGCGATATGCACAAGTGCACGAAGACCTGTCCGATCCTGTACCAGATGTCCAAGTGCCATATTGCTCATGCGTGTTACAGCAAGAGAGTTGTCTGCAAGCGTAAGAGCATCAGCTCCTGCAGCTTTCAATGTTTCGGCACCCTTCATAAATTTGGCAACGTCCAGATCACGCGGGGGATCAAGTTCGACGATAACGGTGTGACGCTGTTTGACCAGATCAACAATGGTTGGCTGGCCTCCGCGCCCTGCGCGTTCATCCACATTCTCATGAAGCACGATGCGCGGCAGGGTCTCTGCCGGATCGGGTTCTGCAATCAGCGACGGCACGTATGCTTCGAGCGCTTGTTTGATTGCAGTGATATGATCAGGCGTTGTTCCGCAGCAGCCGCCAATGATGCGCGCTCCAAGATCTGCAAACTGTACTGCCGTTTGACCGAAATATTCAGGTGTCGCTCCATAACGGAACTGGCCATCTACGTAATCCGCCGCACCCGCATTCGGAAATACAGACATCGGAACTCCGATGCGTCCGGATACCGTCTCCATTGCACGCATAATACCGTTCGGACCGGATCGGCAGTTAAAACCGATAACGTCTGCCCCCTGTTCGCGCATAATACGGAATGCTTCAGGCATCGTGTAACCATCCAGCGTATGGCCCACATCCTCAACAGCGAACTGCCCAATCACAGGCAGGTCACTCAGTTTGCGGGCCTGCAGAAGAGCAATATCCATCTCTTCGATGTCATAGAAGGTTTCGAGCAGTATACCGTCCACGCCTTCATCCAGCAGGGCATATATCTGCTGTTGATAGAACCGTTTCAATTCACTGGTAGATACGTTCGTGCGCTTGCCGCCGCGTATAGAACCCACAGCACCAAGTACATACCCTTCTGCACCTGCTACTTCTTTGGCGATACGGACACCTGCGCGGTTCACGTCCTCCACTTTGGATTCCAGTCCGAACTTGGACAGCTTGTCAAAATTCGCCGAGTACGTATTGGTCTCGAATATATCTGTCCCTGCATCACGATAACGGCGATGTACGTCAGCCACAACTTCAGGTGAAATCAAGTTCAACTCTTCATAGGAGATCCCGACGGGAAACCCCATCTGATATAGAAATGTCCCCATAGCCCCATCACCAACAAGGACACGCTGCTTCATCACGGTGCGTAAATCTGCCTTCATCCCATTTCCCCCCGCTTGACTATGATCATTTCATACTAATGTAACACAAAAAACGTTAAAAAACGAAGAAAAACACAGGTATTTGCTGTATGTCCGGCTCCAGTAGACATTTTTGCCATCCAAACCGTAAATTCGTCCTTTATAGCTGGACAGCTAGTCCACATCTGATAAAAAAAAGAGGCCCGCAGGCCTCTTCGGTATACCGTCTACTCGTATTTATGCAGTCTTTCCTTTGAAAACAACTTCTGCGGGTCCCGTCATATATACGTGATTATCCGCCTCGCTCCACTCAATGTGAAGATCACCGCCTTTAAGACTGATCACTGCTGTACGATCCGTGTGACCATTCAGTACGGAGGACACCAAAGTTGCACAAGCCCCTGTTCCGCAGGCCAGTGTCGGCCCTGCCCCGCGTTCCCATACACGCATATCGACATATCCGCGGTCACGTACCGTTGCGAATTCAACATTGATTTTTTTGGGGAACATGGGATGCACCTCAAGCAGCGGTCCCCAAGTGGTCAGATCAAAGTTCACCGCATCATCTACGTAGATGACCGCGTGGGGGTTACCCATGGATACGGCCGTGAATTTGAAGCCATGCCCGTTTGCTTCAATGTTATGATCGATTACCGGATTCGCATCCACTGTCGTAGGCACCTGAAGCCCGTCCAGAATCGGCTCGCCCATATCTACCCGAACCGTCTCCACTTTGCCATCCCGAATATTGAGAGTTACAGGCTGAACACCTGCTCCGATCGTTTCAATCGTAATCTGCTCGCGGTCAACATGCCCATGGTCGTATACGTACTTGGACACGCAGCGAATGGCATTACCGCACTGCTCCGCTTCCGAACCGTCTGAATTCATGATGCGCATCTGAAAGTCCGCCTTCTCCGAAGGCAGTATATATACCAGGCCGTCCGCTCCGATGCCGAAGAATCGATTGCACCATTTGACCGCAAGATCAGCCGCGTCTGCCGGAAGCACCTTTTCCCCAAATACAATAATAAAATCGTTGCCAAGTCCATGCATTTTCGTAAATTCCATAACCGTGCCCACTCCTTTTGGCAGACTGCTGCCAAAGCTTTATAGTTTATTTATAGCTAATCTTCATATCATGCATACCAAGCATATAAAAAAGCTATCCTGCAAAAGATCCAAGCTCGCGCTTTGAACCATTTTGAGGATAGCATACCGAAACAGGTCATTAAATGCTATTGATTTTATGCTGAAAACTTTGTACTTTTCGGTACGAAGCGTCCAGGACCGCCCATACGGCGGCGGTTGCGGCGTCCGCCCCAGACACTTCCCGCCCCCATCAGGAACGTTGGAATGCCTGCAGCTACGATACAGATTGCCCACTCTCGCAGACCGAGAGGCACCGTTTTGAAGATAGGCTGCAGCGGCTCCACATACATCACCACCAGCATCAGCACAACCGATGAGATGACGGCAAGAACCAAATATTTATTCTGCAGCGGATTTCGGTGGAAGATGGAACGCGAACTGCGGCAGTCAAATACGTGAATCAACTGGGCAAGAACCAAAGTTGCAAAAGCAACGGACTGCGCTTTGATCAACTGCCCCGGATGATCCGGTGCAGCCTGAAGTGTGAGCCAGAAAGCACCAAGCGTACACAATCCGATTAACACACCGCGGCTGATAATTTTCCAACCCAGTCTGCGGGCAAAAATGTTTTCTTTCGCGCCGCGCGGCTTGTGCTCCATCAGATCTTTTTCCGGCTGATCTACCCCGAGCGCCATCGCTGGCAAACCATCCGTTACGAGGTTGACCCACAGAATCTGAATCGGCACGAGCGGAAGCGGCAGACCCATCATCATCGCGAAAAACATGGTCAGAATCTCGCCTACATTGGAGGCCAGCAAATACCGGATAAACTTGCGAATGTTCTCATAAATGTTGCGCCCCTCTTCAATGGCCGCGACAATAGTCGAGAAGTTATCATCACTCAAAATAAGGGAGGAAGCCTCCTTGGTCACATCCGTTCCCGTGATGCCCATCGCGATTCCGATATCTGCAGCCTTGATAGCAGGCGCATCGTTTACCCCGTCACCTGTCATAGCCACAACATGCCCTTTGCGCTGCAGTGATTTGACGATACGAAGCTTGTGCTCAGGCGATACCCTGGAAAATACATAAATGTCGTTCACCTGTTTATCCAGTTGTTCGTCCGTCATCCCCGCCAGCTGCTGTCCGCTTAACGAGGCCCCTCCGCGTGGTAAAATCCCAAGCTGGTGAGCGATTGCTTCTGCTGTCGTTCCATGATCCCCCGTGATCATGACCGTACGTATCCCCGCCTTGCGGCAAGTGGCAATGGCGTCACGTACTTCACGGCGAGGGGGATCAATCATTCCTGCAAGTCCAACAAATACAAGCTGGCTCTCTGCAGCATGTTCGTCTGCGACATGTTCTTTGGGCTTGACTTCACGATAGGCCATACCGAGCACACGCAGAGCGTTACCTGCCATGCTTTCATTAGCAGCCATCACTCTCTGACGCAGTGTGCCGGTAAACGGAACCACTTTGCCTTCCCATAAAATATAGCTGCAGTGTTCGATCAGTACATCCGGTGCACCTTTTGTGTAGATCATACGGCCGCCCTGATGTTTAACCATAACCGACATACGTTTACGTTCCGAATCAAACGGAAATTCCTGCTCCCGATCGTATAATTCCTTGAGTCCGGTCGGAGTAAGTCCCATTTTGGCAGACATCGCCACCAGAGCCCCCTCTGTGGGATCACCTTTTAATTCCCACATCACCTGACTGGCACTAACCTGATCTTCCTCCTGCTGACCTTTTTTCCGTCCTTTTTTGCTGTCCTTTTTGGGCTCCTTACCCTTTTTCTTTTCGCCTTGATCATGGAGGACCGTCTCCACAATACTGGCATTGTTACACAGCGCACTGATCTGCAGCATTCTTCGGAGTGACTGGTCGCTCTTCAATTCAATGATTTGATCATTTTCCAGCATATGACCTTCTGGTGCGTAACCGTCTCCGGTCACTTTGATGCTTCGTCCTTCAAGCCACACATGAGTCACTGTCATCTTGTTCTGCGTCAATGTGCCTGTTTTATCAGAACAGATCACCGAGGCGCAGCCCAGTGTTTCCACCGATGGCAGCTTGCGCACAATGGCTTTACGTTTGATCATTCGCTGTACACCCAGCGCCAGTGCAATCGTAACGATAGCCGGTAAGCCCTCCGGGATGGCTGCCACAGCCAGACTGACACCTGCCAGGAACATACCTACTGCGGGTTGTCCATGCAGGATTCCTGCGACGACCACCATCACCGTTAGTCCGAGTGCAACAAAGATCAGAATTTTGCCTAACTGCTCCAGTCTGTGCTGCAGCGGAGTCTCCTGCTCCTCTGTATTCTGGATGAGGTCAGCGATTTTCCCCATCTCTGTATCCATACCTGTCCGGATGACAATCCCCTTGGCTGTACCCCTCGTGACCATCGTTCCCATAAAACCGATGTTTTTCTGATCCCCCAGCGGCACATCTTCACTGGCGATGGGTCTGCAGTGTTTGCTGACAGGCACAGATTCCCCCGTGAGTGCCGACTCCTCTACATCGAGGCTGTTTGTTTCCAGCCAGCGTACATCGGCAGGTATGCGGTCACCACTTTCTACCATGATGATATCTCCGGGTACTAATTGCTTGGCCGCAAGATGTACCTCCTGCCCGGATCTGAGCACTTTCGCGGCAGGAGCTGACAGCTGTTTAAGTGCACGGAGAGAGCGTTCTGCCCGGAACTCCTGTACAAATCCCAGAATGGCGTTCAGCACAATTATGGCCACGATCGTTACCGCATCCAGATACTCTCCAAGCAGACCGGATACAAGCGTTGCTCCCATGAGGACCAGCACCATGAAGTCCTTAAACTGATTCAGCAGCAGTGTGATCGGCGAGATCCGCTTTCCCTCACTCAGTTCATTCGAACCACTGACTTTACGTTTCTCAACTGCAGCTTCGTCCGTCAACCCTTCCAGCGGGTTCACGCCAAGAGTTTCACGAAGCTCTTCGTCGCTTAGTTGGTGCCACTTGGTATGTTCCATGCTCCAAAATTCCCTCCCAGTCTTATTTCATCTGCAATGCAAGCTCTCATCACTCCCCGGCATGCTGTAGGGCAGGCTGTACACTGTGCCGGACAAACTACCTGCTCTATATGTATTCGGACAGGTCAATGAATAGCACCCGGAAGGTGAATCCTTTCCCTGATGGGCAGAATAAGCTAAAATAAAAGTCTGCGAAGATGACAGCGCAGCTTCGCATGTCGATTGATGAATCTGCCTGCTGTAAAACGCCGCGTTAGTCGCGGTATGGATAAACGTTCTTCAGTCACGGTATGAATAAACGTTCTTCGCCTGGCAGACAGCATGCCATTAAAACTGCAGACAGCCACTTGTTTATTAGATTGCTGTTACATATGCTGCGGCTGCCTGAAAACCGTTATAGATGAAGCATGCTGCATAGTAAAGCAGATGCTCGATAGAGAGGAAGTGGATAATATGGCACTTGACGGCATCGTTACCCGAGCCATCGTACATGAATTGCAGGGCTGCACCGGCGGTCGTATCAGCAAGATCCATCAGCCCAATGGTCATGATGTGGTGCTTACTCTTCGTGCCCAGCGCGGCAACAGCAAACTGCTTGTCTCGGCAAGCCCAACGTATCCGCGTGTACATTTTACGGAGAAGACATTTTTGAATCCGACAGAGGCACCGATGTTTTGCATGCTGATGCGCAAGCACTGCGAAGGAGCTATCATTGAGAGTATCCGTCAGATCGGTATGGAGCGAATCATTCATATCGATGTACGTCAGCGGGACGAGCTTGGCGACGTTTCGGCTAAACGCATCATCATTGAGCTTATGGGACGTCACAGTAATATCATTTTGCTTGATCCTGCGACGGACACCATTCTGGACGGAATCCATCATGTCACACCATCCATCAGCAGCTACCGCGTAATCATGCCGGGTTTCTCATATACTTCACCTCCTGAGCAGCATAAGAGCAATCCGCTGGAAGTGACCAAAGATGAGTTTGAACAGCTGTATTCAGGCGCTGTGGATACAGAAGAAAACAGACCTGAAACAGATGCAGCAGCAGCAACAGCTCCAGAGACAAGAGCAGATGCCTCACGGTGGCTTGTCAATGCATTTAGCGGGATAAGTCCGCTGATTGCAGGAGAGATCGCAGCGCGAACAGCTTCTGACTCAGAACGGTTCGATACGCAAGAGCTGTGGACTGCTTTTGAGTCAGTGGTTAGGCCTGTAAAAGAGCATCAGTACGCCCCTGTGACGGGACTGAACGTCAAAGGTAAAATGATCTTTTCTGCCATCCGTCTGCAGAGTATTCAGGATCAGGAAAAAATGTACGATACGATGAGCAAATGTATGGAGGATTATTACGGAGACAAAGCTGAGCGGGATACGGTCAAACAAAGAGTCAGCGATCTGCTTCGTTTTCTGCAGAATGAACGCAGTAAGAACATTAAAAAGCTCGACAACCTCAATAAAGACCTGCTGGAAGCGGACGACGCGGACAAGTACAGACTATGGGGTGAGCTGTTATTCGCTTCCCTGCACTTGGTGAACAAGGGTGACAAAAGTGTGGAACTGGTTAACTTCTACGATGAAGATCAGGCAAGCATTACCATCCAGCTTGATCCACTGCTCACGCCATCCGATAATGCACAGCGGTATTTCAAACGATATAACAAATACAAAAACAGTCTCGCTGTCATTCACGAGCAGCTTGGTAAAACGAAGGATGAAATTGCCTACCTCGACAACCTGCTGCAGCAGCTGTCCATCGCATCTATGAATGATATCGAGGAAATTCGGGACGAACTTGTACAGCAGGGTTACCTGCGTGACCGGAACAAAAAAGGCAAGAAGAAAAAGAAAAATGATCGTCCAACCGTGCATCAATTCACTTCTTCGGAAGGCATTGACATTCTGGTCGGCAAAAACAATCTGCAGAACGAGTATGTCACTAACCGTCTCGCCTCTGCTAACGATACATGGCTGCATACCAAAGACATTCCGGGCTCTCATGTTGTCATTCGCAGCACGGATTTTGGTGAAGCTACGCTGGAAGAAGCCGCACAGCTGGCAGCTTATTTCAGTCAGGCAAAAGAATCAAGCAGCGTACCTGTTGACTACACCTACATTCGTCACGTACGCAAACCAAGCGGTGCGAAGCCCGGCTTTGTCATCTACGATCATCAAAAAACGCTGTTTGTTACACCCAATGATGAATTGATCAAGAGCCTGCCATCCACGATTAAAAATGGATAAGCAGCCTATCTCATTAGGGCGAGATGCAGCATTAACCCAAAAAATCCCCTGCCATCAAATGCTGAGGGGATTTTTTGGGTTAAAAAATGGATATTCGATTCAAGCATAGACTGACATTAAACACGCCGGATCGTTTTACAATCTGCGTTCTACCGCCTGCTCTGTACTGCCGCCTGCAGTTGGTCAAGCACATCCACCGATACTGTCCTGCTCCCGAGATCTCCATGGAAAACAACGCCCTGCCGTTCTCCATGATAATCTGAGCCGCCTGTCTCAATAAGATCATATTCTCTCGCCATCTCGCTATACCTGCGTTCCTCCTGCGGGCCATGGTCTGAATGAAATACTTCAATCCCATCCGGAAGACAGTCTGCAATGATTGCACGTACCAATTCATCATCTTGATAGAGGCCTGGATGCGCAATCACAGCAGCACCGCCCGCTGCTCTAATCCACTCACAGGCATCTTTCGGTGTGACTCGGGGCACAGATACAAAACCAGGCCTGCCTTCAGCAAGATAACGATCAAATGCATCCCGCATATCGACAGCGTATCCCTTCTTCACCAACACATCAGCCATATGGGGTCTTCCAATACTCTCATCCGGCTCCAGCGGCCGCCCCAGCTCATCCAGCACATCCTGCCAGCTTATATCGAGCCCAAGCTCCTGCAGCCTGCCAATGATCAGATGATTACGGTCTTCTCGCGCTTCTCTTAATCCGCGCAGCCGCTGCAGAAACAGTTCATCCTCAGTATTGATGTAATAACCCAGCACATGAATATCTTTATCACCTGCCCGAGTACTGATCTCAACCCCTGCTACAACTGTAATATCGAATGCTTCCCCCGCCCGCTGTGCTTCGGCTGCACCGGCTACGGTATCATGGTCTGTCAGGGCAACCGCAGATAGCCCTTTCCGCTTGGCAAGCTTCACATTATCCGCTGGCGACTGCATGCCATCTGAAGCCTGACTGTGCGTATGAAGATCACATCGTCCTTGATGCTGATTCATCGGTAATCGTTCCTTTCCAAATGAAATACCGACTTTTTAGATCGGGCACTTCTGATTTTATAATCCCTACTTGTATTCATGTATCCAAAGCTCGTAATATACTTAAACCTGTTCGCCGGGCTCATGTTCCTGTTGACGCAAATATCCCAAAAAGGCAACAGCTGATAACGGCAGCAGAGACGACTTCAGGTGGATCGCATAAAACTGCCGTTTGAATTCAAGCCCGCGAATGTCCACAATGTGAACCAGTCCGAGAGCCAGTTCATGCTGTACTGAAGAAGGAGACAGCATCGTAATGCCCACGCCAGCCTCTACAGCCGACTTGACTGCACCTGTACTTCCAAGCTCCATAACCACATTCATATCACTTGGATCAATTTTTTTCTTCTTCAGCTGTCCTTCCATCACCTGGCGGGTGCCCGATCCTTCCTCCCGCAGCACAAACGGGTAATTCATTACCTCTTCCAGATTCACTTTGCCGCGCCCGGCCAGATCATGTCCCGCTGGCACAATCAGCTTTAATTCATCCTGCATCACTGGTTCAACGATCATATCCGGGTGGTTTACAGGCGCTTCAATTAACCCAAAGTTCAACTGATGCTTCAGAATTTCATCCATGATCTGTGTGGTATTCATGACTTTCATTACAATTGAAATATCCGGATACTGCCGTGCAAAAGGCCCCAGCATACGAGGCAGCACATATTCCCCAATGGTTAGACTTGCGCCAAGCTGCAGTCTCCCCTGCAGCTTCTGTGTGAAGGCAGACATCGCCTCATCTGTCTGTCTAACCAGCTCTACACTTCGTTTGGCATGGGGGAGCAGCGTCCGCCCCGCCTCTGACAGCTCTATTTTTTTAGTGGAACGATGCAGCAGCTTGGTTCCAAAATAATCCTCCAATGATTGAATCTGCATCGTCACAGCCGGTTGAGTCATATGTAATGCCAGTGCAGCTGCGGAAAAACTCCCCTTCTCCGCAACCGTATAAAAAATGTGCAGCTGATGAAAATTCATATGTTCGCCCCTCTTCAATTACGCTTTCTATATTGTATCCGATTTCCAGACCGGCAACAAAAAAAAGCATGCAGCTTGTCTGCATGCGTAAGTACAATAAATCTTCGAATAAAATCTTTCATAACATCTATGATTGCAATCTCGACCCTGCTTTGTTATCTATGCTTGCGGCTATTTTTGACCAGTGTCATTCTTCTGGAGTGCCTGAGCCATGAATAATATGACTTCAAATCTCTCAGTTCAATCGTTTCTGACATACGTCCCAAAAATGTTACTACAATCATTTTGTGCAGCGGATTGCCTGTAATATCATATTCTCCTTCAAGCTCGGAAAACTCGGCAACCACAACCAGATCATCATCAATTAAGTAAACGTCCTGTTCATTGCGGTAATATGGTGTTACCCGGTCCTGCTTCAGACACTCCCATAACCAGGCCGCAATATGGTCATCATCACTACGTGCAGGCTCAATACGGTCTGCATACCGCATCTTTGCATGATGGGTAATGACGATGTCAGCCACTTTCTTGTCTCCGAGAGCCACAAAAAACGGCTCGTAGGTGCTCCAACGTTGCATCACCTTATCACGCATGGGAATCACTCTCCACCATATAGGACTTTCTATCTATTTATTACCAAATATATTACAACATTAGTCCCGTAACCTCAAGGCATAAGTTTAACTTTATTCGCAAAAGTCCGTTCAGCCTCATTTTAAGAAAAGAGCGACCCGCCGGGCCCCTCCTGTATTTCGGGTTATATACCGTAGAAACTTGTTTTGTCCATCGTTTTGCTGGCATACTCGGTTTTAATCTCGTTCCGATAGGAGCGCTCAATTTTGCGCACATAGGAAAGCCGCTTTACATTTTTCATCGTATCGTCGGCTCGTTCTGCATTAACATACATCACAACATAATGCATACGGCGGGAGATATAATGCACGGTACCGTATTTTTCGAGATTGCGGGCCGCTTTCAAATCACTAACCCAAATAATGAATCCTGTTCTTTCCGCAAACACCATCGTTCCCCGCCCTTCTATAAATGGAGACCGGCCCTCGAAAGGCCCGGTCTGTACAAAATCTGAAATACAATCATCTGACAGCTATTAACTGCACCCGCATTTGCCGCCGCTTCCGCAGCCGCCTTTGGGATTTGGGTCATTACTAGGCACTTTAATGGTGGAGGAAACAGCAAAAGCAATGGTTTCTGACATTTGAAACAGCATCTCGTCGAGTGTCTTCTCAGCCTGTTTGAACCGAACCACCGCTTCAAAGGATTCCAGTTCCTTTTCCAGTTCTTTTACCTGATCTTTGGCTGCGTGATAGTCTGGATGAAAGTGACCAAAGCGCTGCGTTTCTTCAAACAGCTCTTTCTTGGCATTTAACTTCCGAATCCCTGCCTGAATCTCGGGACTCGTCTCGACTTGCTGCTTCCAATATAAATAATCCGATACTTCGGCAGATTGGTTAATCATGTCGCCCAGTTCATATGCGCCCGTTAACACTTGGGCCATATCGACCGTGTTTATTTCCGCTACGCTCATGAATTATTCATCCTATCTATATATAAAGTTCTACTTACGTAGACTACTTCATAATAGCATATCCACGGATGGTTAAGAAGAGTTTTTCCTGTAATTGCAAAAAGGGAAACTTTGAAAATTCGGTTTTAAATCATTTTTTTATTTATACGATTAGGTTTAGACATCATCTGGCAGGATAAGGCGCATTGAATCCCAACGATCAGGAATTAATGTTCGCCATTCGGTCTGCACAGCCGTTTCGTCGGAATTCACAATACACCATGCCTCCAGCGTCCAGCGCTCATGTCCCTGCACTTGATGCGGGATCAGAACCAACGTCTCATCCCCCTCTCGAATTCCCAACTTCACCTGCCATTCCACAGCTTGTACTGCAATTTGACGTGCTGTAGACATGTGATACTTTCTCCAGTCTCTGTGCCATGTCTCGGGTACATCAGCTTTTCTTTTATCCCATGCCGCTTTTCCATTCACATCCTGAAGCAGATCCAGTGCTGCATCAGACGGATTCACCATCGCCCCTGGCATAACGTGCAGCCGCAGTAACCCTTCCGGGCTTTCCGTGCACTCCGCAGCCCCTAAACTGCCTTTGCCCTGATCCTCTGACTGCCCTCTCACGCCTTCCAAAGACAATGTCAGGTGTGTGCTGCTGCCCTCTATTTCCTGACATGCTTGTGTCCAATCCTTCAACGCAGCAAGTACATGTTTTGGCACTCCGTTCACCGCATGTCTCTGTAAAAAATCAGCGATGGCTTCGTATGTAAAGCCTCCAGCGTGTGCCTTCACAATCCGTTCTTTAGACAATCGATAGATGGACAGCTGGTCGCGTGTAATCCGTTCACTGCAGCATTCCAGCCACCAACAGACCGCGGCAGATACGTCAGGCGGCACCATAATTTCTAAATCAGGCTGCACATAAATTCCACCGGATCGTTTCTCGTCCTTTTCCTGCTTCCGATCAGGCTCAATCATCCAACACACTGTATCATGTAAAAGATCCACTGGATTCATCAGCCAGCGGAACACCAGTTCCCCGGCTGTACTCTCGCCAATCTCACCGAATCCCCAGCCAGCCAAAGCATATACCCAGCCTTTGATCCCGAAATTCTCTTCCTCATTCAATATGACACACCATTCATCCAGACCAGGCCCAAGTAGTGCCAATTGATAACGGAAATGCTGCCCTTCTGCATCTTGCGCTCCATATCGGTCCATACAGATTCGAAAAATTTCACGATGCATCGCAGACCAAGGCAGCTTCAACCACTGCCGCAACGGCTCTTCATTAATTTCAAACCCCTTGCCTGTCTTCTGCACCAGTTGGAGACAAAGCAGCAGATCCAGCATCATCATTACATGTACCGGATATAGGTCATCATGTTCATATGAAATCTCTATATGTTTAAAATCATCGCAGGACAATACGGTTAATGTGCTTAACTTTTGTACGTTTCTCTTATGTATTGTGCCTTTTCCTGTCACAGGTAATCCTTCTCTTAGAACCCATGCAAGCAGATGAAGCAGCTCAGCTGCGATATGCGGTTTCCCTTCTTTAATAACCTTTTTAACCGATCCGGTCATCGGTGCAATATGCAGACCCACACGGTCTGCATAGACAAGCGTTAACGCGGCCAGGTGACATGTTGGAATATAATACGAACGTTCCCCCCAGCTTTTGTGCATAGAGCAGATCCAACCTTTGCGGCAGAGCACAGCAAAAGCAAGCTTGGCTTCTGCTCCGCTCAACCCTTCCCGAGCCCACGCTTCAGAAGGGAGAAGAGAAGAGAAGGTCTGACCTGCATGTTGGTGAAAAAGAGCACCAAGTACCCGCTGCTCTGCTGAGCCAAGTGCAGACCACGCTTCCTTTTCGCGTACCATTGTCGATTGTATTTCCTGCTCCATCTCGAACCCCTGATCAGACAACACAAGTTCCTCCCCTTCTGCAGTAGTGTTAATGAAACATGTCCGATTCCTGTACAATGCCATATTCATACCCCTGCTCTACCAAAAACAACTGCCGATTCAGCGCAAAGTCCTGTTCTTTGCTGTTTTCAGATACAAGTGCATAGAAATAAGCCTTATTTTCACCTGCTTTCGGGCGTAAAATCCTCCCGAGCCGCTGGGCTTCTTCCTGTCTTGAACCAAAGCTGCCGGACAGTTCGAGCGCTACTGCAGCATCCGGCAAATCTACAGCAAAATTGGCGACTTTGGATACGACAATGGTCCGAATCTCTCCCTTTCTAAAGGCAGAAAACCACTTGATTCGCTCCTGCTGCGGCATCGATCCGGAGATCAGCGGCGCGTCAATTTCCCGGGCAATCGTCTCCAGCTGATCGAGATATTGTCCGATGACAAGCGTCGGCACATTTTGATGACGTTTCAACAGCCGCTTCACAACGTCTAATTTTGCCGGATTCTCGGCTGCCAGACGAAACTGATGTTTGCCCTCAGCCTGCACATAAGTTGATCTCCATTCAGGCGAAAAGGGGATTCTCACTTCCTGGCACTTCACCTCGGCAATCCAGCCTTGCTGCTCCAGTTCTTTCCAAGGCATATCATATAACTTGGGCCCGATCAGTGAGAACACATCCTGTTCACAGCCATCCTCACGAATAAGGGTAGCGGTCAAACCCAGTCGTCGTGTTGCTTGAATATCCGCAGTGGCCCGGAATACCGGTGCTGGCAGCAGATGTACTTCATCATAGATGATAAGCCCCCACTTTCGCTCCTGCAGCAGATGAATATGGGTGAACGCCGCATCTTTCGCTTTCCGGTGAGTCAAAATTTGATACGTCGCCACCGTCACCGGTTTCACCTGTTTTTTCTGACCCGAATACTCTCCGATCTGTTCCGCAGTTATCGTCGTTTTATCCTGAATCTCCTGTATCCACTGCCGCACAGATGTAGTATTGGACGTTAAAATAAGACACTCGCACTGCAGCTGTTCCAAAACAGCTATGCCAATAATCGTCTTGCCTGCTCCGCAGGGGAGCACCAGCAGACCGCTTCCGCCGATCCCTTCACCGCCAGCGAACGCATCCACCGCCTTTTGCTGATAAGGGCGCAGTGCAAATGCAGCCTGCTCCTTCGCCTCGAGTCTATTGGCTGATTCAGGAAGAACTCGGCCTGACTTCCAGCCAAATAAAAGTTCAGTCCCCTTCCGATAACCTGCATAATCTAACACCGGATAACCCAGCCGTGTCAGTTCCTGTTTTAATAAACCACGCTGTTCGCCTGATAGCAGAAGTTCACCCGGGTTGATTCGCTGCATGCGGAAAGCAGCAATGGAACGTATGCTGCTCAAATCATCAAGCAGCTGCTGATCTTCACTTATCAGACACATGCGTTCATGATCCGGCTCTGCATGCAGTTTTAATTTGCCATACTGCTGCATTATCCGATGCACGTCCTGCGTGAGCGCTGAGGGCACCTTCCAGCGCGACATCTGCTCCAGACTGGCAGTCACCTGTTCCGAATTCCAGCCTAATGCCGCCGCATTCCATAAGGATAAAGGTGTAATACGATAGGTATGAAACGATGCGGGTGTCTTCACAAGTTCTGCGTACATGCAGAGCTGTGCCCGTGCTGCTTCGAAGCCCGAATGCCCCGTTTCGAGAAGCACAGTAAAATCCCGCTGTACAATACAGGCACCATGTTCATTCAATCTGTCCATTTTTCCACCTTCCTCGCCATCTGCTGATCTTTTTTCATTTAAGAAACAAAAAGAGCACCCTGTCCATACCTCGGTATGATCAGGATGCCCAACTACAATATTTAACATTCGGCTGCGTAACCCTTAGCCATAGCAGCAAACAGTTTTACGCCCGTCTGCATAACGTCTTCGTCAAAATCAAACATCGGGTGATGGTGCGGATATACCGCATTTTTCTCCGGATTGCCTGCACCGACAAACATGAAGCACCCAGGAATCTTCTGCAGGTAATAAGCAAAATCTTCTGCAGGCATCAGCATGGGAGAATTCTGAACCCGATCCGCCCCGAACGCGGCTCCAGCCTCACGGAAAAACCGTGCAGTCTCATGCTCATCATTAACAACAGGTGGATATCCCATAATATACTTCACCTGAGTCTCTGCCCCATATGCGGCACCGGTCTGCGACACCATAGCAAGTACTCGTTCCTTCATTGCATTTCGCGTCTCTTCATCGAATGTGCGTACTGTACCGCTCAATTTGCATTGTTCGGCAATCACATTTTGTGCAGATCCCGCCTGCATTGTACCAATGGTCAGTACAGCCGGGCGCAGTGGATCAACCGAGCGGCTGACGATTGTCTGAAGCTGCATCACCAGTGCGGAGCCGGCAACGACACTATCAATTGTAGCTTGCGGCATACCGCCGTGACCGCCTTTTCCTTTGATATCGATATAAAAATCGTCTGCCGCCGCCATCATCGGGCCTGCTGTGCTTGCAACGAAGCCGGCAGGGATCGGCGTCCATAGATGTATGCCATAGATGACATCTACACCTTCCAGTGCGCCGTCAGCAATGACCTGCACGGCACCGCCCGGAAGCAGTTCTTCCGCCGGCTGGAACAAAAAGCGGATTTCACCCCGCACTTCATGTTTATGCCTGCTGAAATAGAGCGCGGTTCCCAACAGCATCGAGATATGCCCATCGTGACCGCAAGCATGCATCGCCCCGGCCTGCTGCGAGGCGTATTCAACATCTTTCTCGTCCTGGATCGGCAGTGCATCCATATCGGCCCGCAGCATCACAACAGGTCCAGGCTTGTCCCCGCGGAGAATTCCGATCACCCCGTGACCGCCTACATGTCGTTTGACCTCAATGCCAAAGCTCTCCAGCATATCAGCCACAAAAGAGGATGTTTTCTCCTCATGAAAGGAAACCTCAGGATTGCGATGAAGGTGACGCCGCCATTCCACCATGTGGATCTGCAGATCTTCCCACCATATATTATTTGTCATGTAACCCCATCCTTTCGTTCGTCAACAGGACTTCAAAACCGTCCCAAACCTTCCTCTTCAAACCTATTGCTGTATATTGTAGCAGAATTGCATGAAAACCGATACGAAAGGCCTTTAGAAAGCTTGCACGGGAAGGGGAAACATACTATCATGAACTAGAGAAATACACGAGAATTATACTCGGAAGCTTATGAGGAGGATCAAACGCTTATGATTTTTGAGAATACAGGCTTGGATGGCTTGAAGAGCGACTTGGCATACCTGGATGAGAGCGCCGAGAAAGTCGGATTTGTCCGGTGGCAGTGGGAATACTACCGTGCTACATATGACTACAAAATCGAAGATGAACAAACTAACTCAGAATACTTTGTACGCATTAATACGCGCGCGGTAGAAGGCAAGCTGGAAAAACCCGACACGGTTCTGGCCGTCGAAGCGGTCTATCTTGGCAAGGCCACCTTCCCGCATGGACTTGATTATGACTCTTCCGTTCCACAGCCAGTCGTGAAGCTGGCCACCCAAAAACTGCAGCAGCTTAAAGAACTGCTCGAAGCTTAGGCGGGCCATATCATGAAACAACAAAAGGCCCAGACGCGAACGAAGAGAGGCACGCCGGATTTTCAACTGCTAATCCTCACTTTACTGTTGGTGGGCTTTGGACTGGTAATGGTATTCAGCTCCAGTTCCAGCATCGCAATTGCAAGCAAAAGTTTTAACAACGATGCCCTTTACTTCACGAAAAAACAACTTATGTGGGCGATGATCGGTCTGGTTGGCATGTTTTTTGCCATGAATATCCGTTTTAACAAGTACAAAAAGCTCTATGCACCCTTTTTCCTGTTCACCACAGCACTGCTCTTACTTGTATTGGTAACGGGTGCCATGTTAAATGGTGCAAGAAGTTGGATTCGAGTGTTTGGATTCAGTCTGCAGCCCGCAGAATTTGCCAAAATTGCTATCATTCTTTATTTGGCTGCTTTAATCACCAAAAAAGGCGAACGGTTCCGCGACTTCAGAACAGGATATTTTCCCGTATTGATTATCGTTGGATTTATTGCAGGATTAATCATGCTGCAGCCTGACTTTGGTACCTGCTTTATTCTGGTATCTACCTGCGGTCTTGTCATTTATGCTGGCGGAGCCAGCATGAAGCATATCCTGGGTTCTGTTCTTCTGGTTGTACTGGGTGGTGCACTTGCCTTTGGAGCGAATGCCCTCTTTTCTTCCATGTCACCAGATCCTCCTGCGCTGGATCCCGCCACAACCGTAACAGCGCAGCAGAACTACAAAATCGGCCGAATTCAAGCTTTCCTGAATCCGATGTCTGACATCAATGGGGGAAGTCTTAACTTATACCGCTCTCTTGTAGCCATTGGTGATGGCGGCTTTACAGGTTCGGGTATTGGACAAGGCACCATGAAGCTGCATTATTTGCCAAACGCCTATAATGACTTTATTTTCTCCGTCATTGGAGAAGAACTCGGTTTCATTGGAAGTTCACTGTTCCTGCTCGTTTATCTGTATTTTATCTGGCGGGGGATTATCGTGTCACTGCGCTGTCCTGATCCATTCGGAACGCTGGTGGGCATAGGTATTATGGGACTTATTGCGATTCAGGCCTTCATCAATATCGGGGGTGTCACCCAAACAATACCGGTAACGGGTGTTACCCTTCCGTTTATCAGTTATGGGGGGACTTCGCTCTTTGTTATGATGGTTGCGATGGGCATTGTGCTCAGCATTTCACGTACCAACAACCTGGAAGCCATCAAGGAAGAAAAGACCAAATCCGTGACGGTACAGACGCGCACATCTCCAGCGCTGCGTTCCCGTGATTCGATCCGGCGTGTTCGCTAGAATATGGACTACGCTCGGAATATTTACGGTTTTGAATGGACAGCGATTGGGCTCAGATGACACGCTTCGCACTCAGCGAATGATACAAATTACAAAAAAGACTATGCATCAAGCGGATGCATAGTCTTTTTTCGCTTTCTTCTGTATGAGGAGAGATCCGCTCTGTTCCATCCTCAATCCCATTTGCGGAAGCTGAAGATTTTACAGATCGTCGCCTTTGAAAGACACACCTTCGACCTTTACATTCACTTCAACTACACGTAATCCGGTCATCGTCTCTACCGCTTCTCTTACATTCTGTTGAAGCATCCGAGAGACTTCATGAATCGGGGTTTCGTACAGGACGATGATGCGCAGATCAATGGCTGCTTCCAGCTGGCCGACTTCCACGCCTACGCCCTTCTGCACGTTTTTACCACTGAGACGCTTCGCCCAGCCTTCTGACAAACCTCCAGACATTGCAGCGATTCCAGGCGTTTCCATTGCAGCCATTCCGGCAATTTTCGCAACCACGTCATCGGCAATCCGGATGTTTCCGCTCTCCATTTGAAGTTGTTCTGCCATGCCACATCCTCCTTCACTTCGTTACTCGTATTTTAAATCGTTTCCACCCTAAAAAGCAAATTTAACTGTAAAAGATGCGTTTACAACCTGCCACCTTTTGGTTATATTGATATATGAAATTAATCGCATAGGTACATAACATGATTTTCAAAACAAAATAAGTGAATAACCGAGGTGTTTTTGTGTGAGAAACCGGATTTCATCCTTTTTGCTGATTGCTTTTTTTGCGCTCAGTGCCATCGCCCACTACTTGAAATGGGATTCGATTCTGCAGTTCGTCATATCTGCCATTTCGGTTATTTTTGTGGCTGGATTTCTAGGCAAAGCTACCGAAAATGTAGCCCACTATGCCGGTCAGCGGCTGGGTGGATTTCTGAATGCCACCTTCGGCAACGCGGCCGAATTAATTATCGCCATTTTCCTCGTCAAAGAGGGTTTGTTCGACATGGTTAAAGCCAGCCTGACCGGTTCGATTATCGGGAACCTGCTGCTCGTGCTGGGACTCAGCATCTTTGCCGGGGGACTGAAGTATAAAATTCAGAACTATAACGTCTCACTGGCGGGGCTGAACGGCTCCCTCATGATTGTAGCCATCATTGCCTTGTTCGTGCCTGCCGTATTCCTCAACACTCATTCCATTACGCAGCGGGACACCAATACGCTTAGTCTAATCGTGGCCGGACTGCTTATTCTGGCTTATATCGCGTGGCTGCTATTCTCGATGGTCACACATAAGAGCTACCTTGCTGACGTAACGGATGATAAAGACGAGGAACTTCCTCATGAGCACGCTCCTGCGTGGTCGAAGAAAAAGTCCATCCTTTATCTCGTTATTGCAACAGTCATGGTTGCTTTTGTCAGTGAATGGCTTGTCGGCACACTCGAAGTATTTACTTCCGAATTCGGACTAAGCGAGCTGTTTGTTGGTGCATTCCTGGTGGCAATCATCGGAAATGCAGCCGAACACAGCGCAGCGATCATGCTTGCCATGAAAAATAAAATCGGAGCCGCGGTGGAAATCGCCGTTGGCAGCAGTTTGCAGATTGCACTTTTTGTAGCTCCCGTGCTGATCTTTGTCAGTTATTTTACTGGCCGTACGATGGATATCGTGTTTACCACGATTGAACTTGTCGCCATCGGCGTATCCGTATTTATAGCCAAGTCGATCACACAGGACGGCTCCACCAACTGGTATGAAGGTCTGCTCCTGCTTGTCGTTTATATCATTCTGGGTGTTTCTTTCTTCCTTGTATAACAGCAAGCTGCTTATGTTTACATGTTTCAGCGAATATCGGACAGCCGCGGTGACTCCATTACCTGCGGCTGTCTTTACTTGGTTACAGCGCAGCAAAGACCCTGCTTATTCCGAGTGTTTTCTCTTGGATTTAGACTTACACCCGTGCGGCTGCACAGCATTTTCACATACAAAAAAAGCATGCAACGAATTTGCATGCCTTCTATTCTGACCCGCGCGATTGCAGGCTATTGCTCATTCTTTTTGTTCAAGGCTTCATATAAAATCGCTAAATTCCGCTCAAGCGCGCTAACCATCTGCTTACCTGTACCTTCTGGAAGGAGACCTGCACGAACAGCAAAATCAACTTCTTTGGAGAACCCATACATCTGTGTATCCAATACTTCCTCATAGAGAGGGCAGTAGCGGGTAGCCAGATTCTCCATCTGTACTTCAATAAGCTTCTGTATTTTATCTGCATCTTCTTGAAGAAGACTGATTGCTTTCAGGTTCAGCTGGTCCTGCAGATCAGATGAAGTCATGCATCATTTCCCCCCTATGTCCCAAAAATCGCGTAAAGACGTTCTACCTCTAATATTAGACGAAATGAAGACCTAATACAAGAACCTGACCAAAATATCCATCCGAACTGTGAGCTCTATTACAGCCTTTTCTTTTATTTCCAAGTGCCTTTGCCCAAAGGGCTGCGCTGCTGCTATTTAAAAACACCCCTGCCAGCGGCAGAGGTGTTTCTTAAATGCTGTTATTCAGATGCGATGTTCACATTCAGGCCGTGCTTTGCAAATACTTCCGACATTGCTGCCTTCGCTTCATCCGCATCCGGTCCATGAACATGCAGTTCATAACTGTGCGTGCTGATCAGCGTTGTAAACAAACCCAGAATACTTTTTACATCGATATACTTGTTCTCTGAATGAAGCACGATTGAAGAAGTAAACTTGCCTGCTGTTTGAGCAATTTCCACTACAGCCGCGTTATTACTCGACATAGGAATCCCTCCGTCTTTTCACTTTTGGTATCATCTATTAATTACCACTACATGATACCGTGAATCCGTTTTCCTAGCAACTGCAAAATACAGCGCCTACATCAACTGGTCGGGATTCAGACATTCCAGCTCAGGAATGACAAAGATGCCGTCTTTGCGAATGAGCACATCATCGAAATAAATCTCGCCACCGCCGTAATCCGGACGCTGAATCAATACAAGATCCCAGTGAATCGATGAACGATTTCCGTTATCGGTTTCTTCATATGCCTGACCTGGCGTAAAATGCAGACTGCCTGCAATTTTTTCATCAAACAAAATGTCTTTCATCGGGTGCAGAATGTGCGGATTGAAGCCAATCGCGAACTCACCAATATGGCGTGCACCTTCGTCTGAGTCCAGAATTTCGTTCAGACGTTTCGTGTCATTGCTGGAAGCTTCCACAATTTTGCCGTCTTTGAATGTGAATTTAATATTCTCAAACGTAATTCCGTTATACAGCGTTGGTGTGTTATAGCTGATCGTACCGTTCACGGAATCGCGAACAGGCGCGCTGTATACTTCACCGTCCGGAATGTTTTTCTGCCCGGAACACTTCTCTGCACCGACATCTTTAATAGAGAAGCTCAGATCGGTTCCCGGTCCTGTGATGCGTACTTTGTCGGTACGTTTCATCAGGTCAGCAAGCGAATCCTGCGCTTTGTCCATTTTGGCATAGTCCAGGTTGCATACGTCAAAGTAAAAGTCTTCAAAAGCTTCCGTGCTTGTATTCGCGAGCTGGGCCATACTTGCGTTAGGATAACGAAGCACAACCCATTTCGTGTGTTTGACACGCTGTTCGCTATGTACCGGGTGGGAGTACAGGGAGTTGTAAAGCTTCATTTTTTCTTCCGGCACATCGGACAGATCGTTCACGTTCTCTCCAGCACGAATACCGATGTAACAATGCATTTGTTTCATACGGTTCAAATCAATCTCTGCCCACGTTTTCATCATGTCTTCCGTAGCATTTCGCAGCATTGCGCGCTGAACGGTTCGATCCGTCAGCTGTACAAAAACGTTACCGCCTTTTTTGCCCACTTCTTCAATAATGGCATTAATCAAATCACGCTCTGATCCAATCATCTCAACCAATACGTTTTCGCCGGGCTGTACATCAACAGAATAACCTACCAGGTTCGCAGCAAGCTTCTGAATTCTAGGGTCTTTCATTATGATAAATCCTCCTGTCATCTGCCATTCAATGGAATTGAACAACGGTAAATTACGTTACTATTGTAGCACGCACCAGGCATCCCGTCAGCAGGCAGTCACAGGTTTTGTTTATTGATATGATTTAAAGTTCACATCGGTTACCAAAGCTTCCACATTCCTTCTGCTGCCGTTATCCGTGTATTTCACCTGGCTTTCGGAGGAAAGACGTGTTGGCAGACTGGTTTTGCGATCGACCGTCAGATGATACACTGTCTGTACGTCAGCCTTTTGGATCAACTGCTGCATCGTATCCTCTCCCTGCTGCCACACCTTCTCCAGTTCCTGTTCCAGCTTTTTCCTGTCTGCACCTTTTACTTGATCTGCCTTATGCATATATTCAGCCCGGATGGCGTTCATCTCGTCGGTCAGCTGGCTGGCGGCCCAAGCTTTGGCGGCCTCTGGCGCAAGTTCGATGCGCAGGATGCGGGTGTGACGACCCGAGCCATATTCGGATTGAATCGTCTTCTTCATACTGTCGATCTTCTCTAATTGTGCAATAGGATTAAACCGGGATAAGGATCCACGCAAAGGCTCATGCTGCGCCGTCAAAGCCGTCCACTGTCCTTTTTTCCGCGCAAAAGAGGCACTGAAGCCGCTGGGCTGCCCGTTATTATTGACCGCATTGAGATGTACTCCAGAACCCGCTGCGGTCACCGCACCTGGTAATCGGGTCTGCAGCGTCAGCCGGTCATGATCTTCCAGCCTGCCTTCAAACTTGAACTGATTTTCAAACATTCCGCTGTTCTCCCGTCGTAATCCTGCCTGTCCTTCGAACGTTAAAGTTTCCTTGCCGGCTATGCCCGATAATGCCAGAGAGAACACTTCTTCCGGCGTACGGTCCTGCTGGAGCATCCCGCAGCCCGGAACAGCCGTCAAGATAAGGCCCAATGTCAGCCATAAAACAAGCTTGGACTGGCGGTTCAGCATATCCATTCCACCTTTCAGTCATTTTCTCCATAGATTGCCCTGACAATATGCACTTATACTTCATACTTTACGACTTGACAGAACCTTCCTTGCTTTCGTACAGAGCTGCTCTTCAAAACAAAAAGAGAGAAGCCACTCCGCAGCCGGAATGATTCTCTCTTAACGTGTAACTTCCTGTTCCTCAATAACAATTCGATTACGTCCACCGTTCTTTGCACTGTACAGCGCCATGTCTGCACGGTAGAACAGGGACTCCACACTGACTTTTTCATCCATCCAGTTCCACTCGGCGATCCCGCTGGATACCGTTACGGACGGCCGAGTCTCCGCCTCCACTCGCATTCGAATCCGTTCCGCATATACAAGAGCCTGCTGAATGCCAATCTGGGGCATGTAGATCGCAAGCTCTTCCCCGCCCCATCTTGCACAGATATCCTCGGCCCGAACCGAACTTGTGACAATATCGCTCACCTGCTTGAGTACCTGATCCCCTGTCTGGTGACCAAACGTATCATTCACCTGTTTAAACTGATCAATGTCGACAACAACTAACGAACCGCAGTAATCATGGGCTTGACGTTCATGAATAATGTTATCCAGGTAATGCCTTACGTATAGTCCTGTCAGCATATCCAGGTTAGCCAAACGCCGCACTTCAGCATGCAGGGTGGCATTAGTCAGCGCAAGGCCAATGTGAATGGACAACATCTGCAGCAGCCTGTAGTTCTCATAGGAGAAGAAATGCTCTCGCACATGGGCAAGCAAAATGACACTCTTCACATGTCCATCCACTCTGACTGGAGATGCGATTAAAGACATCGCGCTGGTCAGTTCCATGAAACTGGATGTCACTTTATCAAACTGTGTATAGTCAGATATAATCAACGGCTCTTCGGTCTGATAGACATAACCCGCAATCCCGGAGTCGACTGGATACGTTCTATCCCCTAAGTTTTTTATATTGGTGGACATCACCTCAAACCGGCTTGTTGTGTCATTTAACTGCAGGATACAGAAAAAGTCTGCAAGAAATATGTTCTTAAGCTCCTGCCCGGAAAATTGATAGATTTCCATCAACTGCAGGCTTTTATTCAGACGCTGTGTCAGATCATTGATTACACGAAGTTCCTGAATCAGCTTATGCGATTGTTCATGGAGCTTCGCATTTTCGAAGGCGGTCCCCGCGGTATCCGCCATCATCGCAATCAGCTGCAGATCGGAATCCTCCATCAATTCCTCATTCATTTCGATATGAAAAACGCCATAGATCCCCTGTTTGCCCTTCAGCGGCAAACCGACTTCGATAATGCGTCTGTCCAGCTCCTCAGACCGGGAAACGATCAGCTTTCCTTCCATGAAAGACCGCACACAGATATCTTCTCCACGTTCATGCACATGGAGCGGTTTAATCCGGGGATTAAAGTTCCTCTGATCCTGAGACATATACAGCATAATGTGTGTGGATGGATAAAGATAATCCATACTGACAAATACCTCATCCAATATGGCTCCGACATCCATCTTGTCATGCATGCGCTGTACAATCTGAAAAAGAATGGATCTCCGGTGTTCTTCCCTCGCTGTTTGTTCATGCGCATGCAGCAGGTCCGTCATAAATATGTATTCAAATCTTCGGTAAAAGCAGGTGCGATAATGCAGTGCCTCAGATCGAACTACAGCTTCTGACGTTTCGGATCGGCCATCCTCAAAAACTAATGCAGTAAATACGGCGAACATGTCTTTATTTATTCTTGAAAAAAGAGGCTCGGCAATCAGCAGATAACTTCCCTGCCTGCTGCTGCCGCTTTGGGACAAGGTGTGTCCCTTCTCGGTACATTCCACAACCATCGAACGTACATTGATATCTGAATCCATACCATGAACTGGGTCTCCCCCCACACACTCACCTTCGGTGTTCCATACGCTGTAAACAGCATACGGCCTGTCCGATGCAGTATCATTCTGGTTTATCCAATCCTTATACGCTTGTTCCAATAAACTGCTTAAATATGAGAAATCGAAAGGTGTGATATCCATTTTTTGCATCCACAACGCGTGGTCATCATGAGATGGAAGCACAGTAAACGATGTGGAATCGCCCGCACTTCGCGATTTCAGGCTGGCAGGTAAACTTCTTAGATGTTCCAACATGTCAGGCGCTCCTTTGCACCGTTTTTGCATCCCGGCAGGATGCATTAATCTGCATCGATTATCGCAAATCTGCAAAACATTAGTAAATCCTTGATAGACAAGATTGTTTAAAGTTAAGATACCATCTATTTTACTCTGTTTGAAGCTTTTTTGCATCCATATTTCAGAAAATTGTCCCATTATTTTAGGCCCAATGACCTATCGACAAATTTAGACGTTTTTCTGACTTCATGTATTACTTGACTTTAAGTCTCCGGGGATGTAGAATAAATTGTTGATGAAGACTACTAAACGGTCTTTAAATTTGGGCATTACCGGTTGTGTCACCCTCATTCTTTTTGTTGCTTTCAGGACAGCGGCTGAACTTTCCTGATCGTTCTATGCGAGGCCAAGCCCGCATCAACAAATTGGAGCGCAAACAGAGCCCTATATGAACTTTAACTAAAAAGGAGCTACTTTAAACATGGCACGTTACACTGGTCCTAAATTTAAATTAAGCCGTCGCCTCGGCATTTCCCTGAGCGGAACAGGCAAAGAATTGAAACGTCCTTTCCCTCCAGGTCAGCACGGAGCTAACCAACGCAGAAAAATGAGCAACTACGGTATGCAGTTGCAAGAAAAACAAAAATTGCGCCACATGTACGGTTTGGGTGAAAAACAATTCCGCACATTGTTCTCCAAAGCGCAAAAAATGCAAGGTATTGCCGGTGAGAACTTCATGTTCTTGCTTGAGTGCCGCCTTGACAACCTCGTTTACCGTCTTGGCTTTGCTAACTCCCGCGCTGGAGCGCGTCAATTGGTAGCACACGGTCACGTAACTGTAAACGGCAAAAAAGTCGACATCGCTTCTTACCAAGTAAGCACTGGCGATGTAATCGGCTTGCGTGAAAGAAGCCGCGGTCTGTCTTCCGTTAAGGAAGCTTTGGAAAACCGTTCGCATCTTCCAGCATACGTTGAATACAATGAAGCTGCTGTAGAAGGTAAATTCATCCGCTTGCCTGAGCGCGCTGAATTGTCCCAAGACATCGACGAAAAACAAATCGTCGAGTTCTACAACCGTTAATCGTTGGATCACAACCAAAAAAAGCTGTCCGGGATTTTCCCGGCAGCTTTTTTTGGTTTACACTTTTCCTCCTAAAATCTTCATTCTCGGCCCCTACATAACGATAATATGGTTAGTCCCCTTTTGGAGGCAAGACGAACGTACGAAGCAATTGAACATAACTAGAACGACATCATAGGGGGTGTGTATATGCAATTTTTACGAAACACCAGGCTTGGCGTAAAGCTGGGATTACTGCTCGGATTGGTACTGCTCTTCTCCATCGGCGCATTAATTACCTTTAACACCAAAGCCATCTACGACAAAAGCCTGCAGTATGGCGAAACCGTTGCAGGACGATCTGCAAATGCAGCTGCGAGCGAATTTATGACAGACATGAATCAGGTAAAAAACACGTTGGACAGCTTAAGTACAACCCTGCTCGATGCTTCGAAGAGCGGATCACTGAGTCGTCAGGATGTGGTGCGTCTATTGGAGGAATACTTGAAAAAGGATGAAAAGGTTTTCGGCTTCTATACTGGATGGGAACCAGATGCCTTTGATGGCAGGGACACCGAACATGTCAATAAAGAGAAGTATGACGATGCTACCGGTCGCTTTGTCCCTTATGTCATCCGAGACGGCAGCAGCCTGCATTTCGAACCACTCACCACTTATGAGGGAACCAGCGAGACAAGCAAATACTATCAACAGCCAAAAGCAACCAAAACCATGTATTGGTCCGAACCCACCACATATAAGGTTGCTGGTAAAGAAACACTGCTCATCTCTATCGTTCTTCCTTTGCTTGATGAAAATAATACATTCCTCGGCATCGTAGGAGCCGATTTTACGATCGAACGTTTCCAGGAAAATATCGCATCCCTTAACCCGGATCAAGGTTACGCCATGTTGATTACTAGCGGCGGGCATATTGCGGCTCACGGCTCCAAGCCCGAACTAGCGAAGGAAAACGCTCAGATCTCTGCCGATACTCAAGGGCTAATTCAGCGAATCCTCACGGGAGAGTCGGGATTCTATGCTGCTGTTGACAGCAGTAAGCCGGATTTATTTATCGCTGAACCCGCGACAATGCGGGGGCTCGATTCAAGCTGGCATCTGGTCTCTGCCCTGCCCAAAAGCGTGATTCTGCAGCCTTTCTATGAGAGCCTTAAATGGTCCGTACTTATTGCAATCCTGGCCGTGCTCCTGCTGGCAGGTGTGGTTACTTATACAATCCTCTCTATCGTGAAACAGCTGAACAGAGTTAATGCCGCTGTTGGCCAGCTCGCCGAGGGGGATCTGACACAGAAATTACCTGTGAAATCCAAAGACGAATTTGGTGTCATGGCCGTCCATATGAATGACATGATGAATACGCTGCGGCATACGATTTCAGTTATATCCGAGCATGCTTTGTCGGTCGGTTCGACTTCGCAGCAGTTAACCGCCGGTGCAGAAGATACAAGTAAAGCGGCAGAACAGATGGCCCTAACGGGGCTGGAAGTTGCTAACAAAGCCGAGAAACAGGTTCAGGAGCTGCAGCATTCCTCCCGTTCAATGAATGAGATATCCGAAGGGATCGGAAGAATAGCTGAAGCCGCTGCCGAGGTGAGCCATGCATCCAGATCCGTAACGGAACGAACCTCATCGGGAACAGACAAAATACAGACAGCCATGGCTATGGTGGAGCGTGCCAGTTCATCAGTGCAGTCATCCATGACCGCACTGGAGCACTTCCAGCAGCGCTCGGAAGAGATTGGCCGTATTACAGGCATAATTACCGAAGTAAGCCGCCAAACCAACCTTCTCGCTCTCAACGCTTCTATAGAAGCTTCACGAGCGGGTGAACACGGCCTCGGATTCGGCGTCGTAGCAGCCGAAATTCGCAATTTGGCCGAGCAGTCCAGACAATCCGCTTCCGACATCGCCGCACTGATCCAATCGGTGCAGCAGGAGGTCCACGCGATCGTTGAACATATGGAAAGAGGAAGCAGTGAAGTCACTCACATCGCTGATGTGATGAATGAAAGTGGTGAACTTTTCATATCCATCTCCTCACAGATTGCTGATGTAAATGGACAGATCGAGCAGGTCTCCGCCATAGCCAAGCAGATATCAGACGATTCGCAGCAGGTCGATTCATCGCTGGAGCAGCTTAAGACGATTGGACATGAAACGGCATTACATGCAGGCGAGGTAGCGTCCGCTTCCGAGAAGCAGCTTGCTTCCATGGAGGAGATCACTGCCGCCTCCGCCTCTCTGGCACATCTCACACAGGAACTGCTGGAGCTGATCCAGCAGTTCAGAACCTGATGACGAACTCATGAAATGTCCTCCGATATCACATGCTATATAGCATAATCCATGCCAGATTGGCAAATTTCGACCATTACTTGTATTTCTCAGGCATGCAAACGGGTCTTTTTATGCTATAATAAGTGCTGTTAAAAGGAGGAAGACACTGAATGGGTGATGTTACTAAGAAAAAGCCTGAAGAACAGCCTGTACGCAAACGCAGCTTTGTCCGCAAATTGGGCAGTTTCGTTAAGTGGATGGTTGTGCTTGGATTTATGGGCATATTGTTCGTCGGCGGCGCTTTGATGGGTTACGTCAGTTCTATCGTAAAAGACGAACCTGTCCGTTCAAGGGCCCTGATTGAACAAAAAGTCAGCGAAAACTCCATCACAGGCTTTGCTTACTTTTCCGACGGCAGTCCGATTGGGCAGCTTCGTACGGAAGAAGATCGGCGTCCGGTCACCTTTGACCAGATTCCAAAAAAGGTTATTGATGCCGTTGTTTCGATTGAAGACAATCATTTTTACGAACATAAAGGTGTAGACATGAGCGGGACACTGCGCGCCGTGAAACAGAAAGTACTGAAAGAATCGGTACAAACGGGCGGCAGTACGCTCACACAGCAGCTCGCAAGACGTGTATTTCTAAATCTGGATCGTACGGAAGACCGTAAAGTGAAGGAAATTCTGTTGTCCCTTCGCCTGGAACGTTTTCTGACGAAAGACGAGATCATGACAGCGTATCTGAACAAGGTACCTTTCGGTAATGGTTCCAGCGGTTATAACGTATATGGAATCAAAGCAGCCGCTAAGGGACTGTTTAATATCAATGATCTTGAAAAAATCAATACTGCCCAAGCGGCCTATCTGGCTGGTTTACCGCAGCTGCCCTCTTCCTATTCCGCCTTTAACGGTAAAGGCGACTTTGTAGAGGACAATTTTGATCGCGCCATCAACCGTCAGCATCTCGTGCTTCGCCGTATGCTTGAACTTGGCAAGATTACGCAGTCTGAGTACAACAAAGCTTTGGCCTTTGATATCAAAAGCTCCCTTGCTCCAAAAACCGTTAAAGCTTATAACACTTATCCATACCTTATGATGGAAACGGAGCGCCAAGCTGCACAGATTATTATGCAGCAGCTGAGCGAGGACAAAACAAAAGAAAAAGGCAAAAGTACAGACGCAGCAGCGTTACAGAAGGAAAACAGTGCACTGCTGGAGGAAGCTCAGTCACAGCTGCGTACAGGCGGATATCGCATCTATACAACGATTAACAAAAACATTTACAAAACGATGCGTACAATTGCCGAAGATAACAGCAACTTCTCTGCCGATGATCCTGTCAAAGGAAAAGAGCAGACAGCAGCAATGCTGATCAACCACAAAACCGGAGCTATTCTCGGGATGATTGAAGGACGCAGCTTCCAGGATGAACAGATGAACTACGCAACCCAGATGGTCCGTCAACCAGGCTCAACGATGAAGCCGATTGCCGCCTATCTGCCAGCTTTGGATGAAGGCCTTATTCAACCAGCCTCCATCATAGACGATGCACCAATTATCCTGAAAAACGGACCCAGTGGATATCATATCGCCAAAAATGCGAACAACCGCTACCAGGGCTTGGTAACGGCTCGCCGGGCATTGAATTATTCCCTGAATATACCGGCATTGAAACTTTTCAATGAAGAAGTTGGCATTGAAAAAGCTTGGACTTTTGCTAAAAAGCTCGGAATTACAACGATCCAGAAGCAGGATTATCAGGCACAGACCGGTGTACTCGGCGGACTCCAATATGGTGTAACCGTCGAAGAACTGACAAGCGCCTACGGTGCAATCGCCAATAAAGGCGTATATAATGACTCCTACATGATCAGCAAAATAGTTGACTCCAAAGGCAATATTGTATATAAACACGACACGGAGCCTGTGCAGGCTTTCTCGGAGCAGACGGCCTATCTTATGACCGACATGCTGCGTACCGTAATAACTGAAGGTACAGCCGATAAAGTTCGAGACAACTACAAATACCGATCCAGTGTTCCGATTGTTGGTAAAACAGGTTCGACCCAAAACTACGCCGATGTCTGGTTTGAAGGATATACGCCGGACGTTACACTCGGTGTGTGGGTTGGTTATAAGCAGCCTATTAATACACTGGATAACAAATCACAGCGTAAACGCGCCCAGCAGCTTTGGGCCAAAATTATGAATGAAGTGGTGGAAACACAAAAAGATTTGTTTGTCACAAACTCATTCAAAAAACCTTCCGGGATCGAAACCCGGACAGTATCTGCATACAGCGGCAAGCTGCCAACATCTCTGACCGATAAATTTGTCACCGATATTTTCAACAGCAAATTTATTCCGAAGGAACGTGATGATGCCGTCGCTAAAACAAAATATATTACGTACAATGGTGTAAACTACATTCCGCGGGATGAAACACCTGGGGATATGCTGAAAGAAAAAACGGTCGTTAAGCGTAAAAAGCCGATCTCTGATCTCATTAAAGAATTGCAAAATGCATTCAAACGGATGAGTCGTCACGAATCACTTGCTTATTACCTGCCGGAAGACGCCGGTGCTGACCTGCCGACTGAAATTGATCCTCGTAGGGATAATGGCAAAGCGCCTGATGCCCCTAGCAATGTTCGTATCTCTATTTCAGGAGAGCGCGCGGTGATCACATTTAATGGTACACCTGAAAATGATGTCGTCGGGTATCGTCTCTATCGTTCCGTAGGCGGTGCCGGATTCCAGAATCAGGGCCAGGTTGTGCTTACGGGTGAGTCCAGATCATTCTCAGCCTATGCAACAACAAGCGGTAACTTTGCCTTTTATGTCACTGCCGTGGACGTTGCCGGCAAAGAATCTGCACCAAGTGCAATCGTAAGCAGCGCAGGTGTTAACCCACCTAAAACGGAAGAGGAAGAGCCGATTGAAGTTCCTGGTACAGTCGTTACTCCAGGAGAAGCAGCGATTGACAATGCACCAACGGCAGCTCCTGGAACACCAGGTCAAGTCAATGTCTCTGCTCTCTCCCAAGGGCTTCGGATTCAGTGGGCATCGAATCCGGAAGCAGATAAGGTACAGAGTTATGCTGTCTTCTTCAGCGAGACAAGTTCAGGACCGTTTACCAAGATTGGAACCACGTCAGGCACAAGTATGGATTACGGTGTTCCCTCTTCCACCAGCGGATGGTTTAAAGTATCTGCCAGCAATAGTGTTGGGGAATCCGAGGCTTCAGCAGCCATAAACTATCAGCCATAATTCCATGGCAAACGCATATCATAACATGATCAAAAGCCGCATGTTCAGTGATTACACTGGCATGCGGCTTTTCTTGTGTTTTGGTGTGTGTATATCCGGTGGCTGGTCTTTAAAATGAATCTTGGAATTCCCCAATCAGTACTATCTTGCTTGATTAGTCCTCAATTGTAGACAAGTCACCCGTCGGCAGATCAAGCTCCCATGCCTTCAATACACGGCGCATGATCTTGCCTGAACGTGTCTTTGGCAGCTTCTCCTTAAATTCAATCTCACGCGGTGCCGCGTGAGCCGACAAGCCTTCTTTTACAAATCGATAGATCTCTTCCTTCAATTCAGGTGTGGCCTCATACCCCTCACGGAGTGCGACAAACGCCTTAATGATCTCGCCACGTGTTACATCCGGTTTGCCGATGACACCAGCCTCAGCAACCGCTGGATGCTCTACCAGTTTGCTCTCCACTTCAAACGGACCAATCCGCTCGCCAGAGGAGTTAATGACATCATCAATGCGTCCCTGGAACCAGAAGTATCCGTCCTCATCCATGTACGCCGAATCCCCGGATACATACCAGCCTGTAAGTCTGAAATATTCTTCATATTTGGCTGGATTGTTCCAGATCTTGGCCATCATTGATGGCCAAGGTGTACGAATGGCCAGATTGCCCATGCTGTATGGCGGCAGCTCCTGTCCACGATCATCGATAATTGCCGCTTCGATCCCCGGCAGGGGGCGCCCCATCGAACCCGGCTTAATCGGCATGCCTGGGTAGTTGCAGATCAATTGTGCTCCCGTCTCGGTCATCCACCACGTATCATGAATTCGCTGCCCGTACGCCTTCCAACCCCAACGTACGACCTCCGGATTCAGCGGTTCCCCTACCGACATGACATGGCGCAAACTGCTCAAATCATGCTGGGCAATCGTCTCGTCTCCTGCCCCCATCAGCATACGGAATGCCGTGGGAGCACTGTACCATACACTTACCTTGTTTTTCTCAATGGTACTGTACCAATCCTGTGGACTGAAACGCCCCCCACGGATCACATTCGTTACGCCGTTCAACCAAGGAGCGAAAATACCATAGGAGGTACCTGTTACCCAGCCTGGATCGGCGGTGCACCAGTACACATCGTTTTCGCGCAGGTCTAGTACAACCTTACCTGTATAATAATGCTGAATCATCGCGTTCTGAACGTGATATACTCCCTTTGGTTTCCCAGTAGAACCTGAAGTGTAATGAATCAGCAATCCGTCTTCACGCGTCAGCCATTCTACCTCTATATCATCCGAAGCCGCAGCCATCTCCGCATCAAAATCAATCAGTCCTGCTTCTGTCTGTGGGCCGCCACCAACGACAAAGATATGTTTCAACTCAGGCAGTTCGGCACGTTTGATCCGTCCGAGCAGCTCCGGCGTGGTCACAAGTGCAGCAGCACCGCTGTCCTCCAGCCGATCCTTCACTGCCGTTTCCATGAAAGCCTCGAATAAAGGCCCCGCTACAGCGCCCACCTTCAAAATACCGAGCAGACTGAAATAGAGCTCCGGACTCCGCGGCATAAAAATGAAGACACGATCTCCTTTGGCTATGCCGTACTTACGCAGTACATTCCCGAAACGACTGGACTGCTCGCTCAGATCAGCGAAGGTATAAGCTTCCTCTCGGGAAGCATCGCTGTACAGCAGTGCCGTCTTCCCGCCTCTTCCTTCCAGAACATGGCGATCAATCGCCTCATGTGCCATATTCACTTTTCCGCTGGCGTGCCACGTAAAGTGCCTTTCTACCGTTTCCCAATCGAACCGGCTTCTGGCTTCCGTGTAATCGCCCAGATTCGATTCAGACACCACCGTTTGCAGCATCTCATTATGTGCTTGACTCATGCTTGCCAGCCTCCTTCAACTCGACATTCGATTCCCTTCAGGGTTCATTCGTATTGCCTTTGTGTTGACTGAACTTCCAGTTAGCGCTTACATTAGTAGAGAGAGAAATTCTCATCATGTACTGCCTTTACCAACCGATGCACGTAAAATGGCATTGAATTGTGAACAATTTTTGTCAACGCAATTATATCAAATTTAATCAAACATCGTCTATGGCTTTTCATTTTTTTGGTTTTTTGTTATAAGTAGGGGGAGAGAGGGGTATGAACCATGGAGCATATCAAGGAGCATCATATACGTTCCATTCTCAAGTCCGGCCGCCGAATTACCGTTGAGGGTCCTGTGCCTGCAGAACAGATTACGAGCATGGCTTTCCATTCAGATCTGGATGCCTTTCGGCGCCCGGCCGATCAGCAGGAAGCCCTTGCCGAGATTGCCGGATTACCAGAGGGGCGAATTATCATTGCACATGAAAATGAAATAATCATCGGATATGTTACTTTTCATTATGCTGATGAATGCGAACGCTGGTCTGAAGGCAATATGACGGACCTTATTGAGCTTGGAGCCATTGAAGTCGCAGATGACTATCGCTCCCTCGGGGTTGGACGTGAAATGCTGCTTACGGCCATGGAAGACAAATATATGGAAAACTATATTATTTTCACGACAGAATATTACTGGCACTGGGACCTGAAGGGAAGCGGACTGACGGTATGGGATTACCGAAAAATGATGGAGCGGCTGATGCAAAACATTGATATGACCTGGTATGCTACAGATGATCCCGAGATCTGCTCTCACCCTGCAAACTGCCTAATGGTTCGCATTGGAAGTAAGGTTCCTATGACCTCGGAAGAACAGTTTGACCGCGTGCGCTTCCGCCATCGATTTATGTATTAAAAGAATGATGTGGAACGAATACATACAAAAACCGTCCTGCAGACCGTTCTCCAGCGTAATGGAAAGCGATCTGTAAGGCGGTTTGTTTGTGTTTTGGCCTATGAGGCTTATATGGCCTTACAGCTTTGTCTAGGTGTCGAAGATCACATATGTTCGAGCATATGCGCAACAATGCGGTGGGAACGCTGAGAGGACTGTACTGTAAACTCGGCAAAGTTTACATGTGCGGAACCATCAGCTTTGTCAGACATGCTGCGCAGCACAACGAAAGGTACACGGTTCATATAACATACCTGAGCAACGGCTGCCCCCTCCATCTCGGCACAAGCTCCATCCATCTCTGTAAAGAGCATATTTACGGTCTCTTTGCTGGCAATAAACTGATCTCCTGACAGCACCTTGCCTATCCGGTAATGCGCTCCCTGGGCTTTACACGCCTCTTCGGCCAGCTTAATTAGCGAAGGCTCAGCCGGAAATGCCGAGGTCTCCTGATACGGAATCACTCCACGTGCGAATCCCAGCGGCGTGACGTCCATGTCATGCTGCACGCATACCGAAGAAATCACCATATCCCCAATGTTCAGCTCTGGATGAACGGCTCCGGCAACACCTGTGAAGATGACATGATCCACTTGAAAGCGATCAATCAGAATCTGGGTAGTTACCGCCGCATTTACTTTCCCTACGCCTGACTTGCATACAACGATCTGCTTGCCAAGCCATTCACCAGCAGCATAGGTAATGCCGGTCTGTTTCACCGTCTCCTGCTGCTTCATGCCCTGGAGCAAAAGCTCTACTTCTTCATCCATAGCGCCTATAATACCTATCGTTTCACGCATTGCTGTATCCTCCCTGTTTCCGATCCTCTTGATATGAGAACAAGTCATATCCTGCCCAAAAGCAGTTTTCAGCACAAAAGCTCCGTTTCCGGAGCTTCTGCACAACTAAACGTTATGTAGAGAGAATTCCTTCTCCCTTTCTACTGCTTAATGCCGCAGCTTAACCGGCGTGACTTACAGACAGACGAAGAATCGTTTCATGAGGCAGAATCACTCTCGGATTCTCCACATTTTCTTTCTTCATCAATTTGGTCAGCAAACGCATCGCAACCGCGCCAAGATCGTACATTGGCTGAGCAACCGTCGTTAACTGCGGACGTACCATGGAAGCCATACGGATGTTATCCACACTAATGATAGAGAAATCATCCGGTACTTTCAGGCCGTCATCCTGAATGCTGTGAATCGCACCAATTGCCATTTCATCCGTTGCAGCAAAGATAGCCGTCGGCTTTTTCTTCAATCCAAGGAAATATTTCATAGCTTCTACACCAGACTCATAACGGTAGTTACCGATGCGTACCAGATCCTCCTGGTACTCGATCCCCGCTGCTTCCAGAGCCTTCTTGTAACCTTGGAAACGGGCAAAACCGTTAGCTGGGTCCTGCAGCGTACCACTAATCATTGCAATTTCCTTGTGACCGTGACGGATCAGCGTATTGACTGCATCAAATGCGGCCGCTTCATGATCAATATCAACGGAAGGGAACGTGCCTTTCTCATCACTCGTAGCACACAATACGATTGGCACTGCTGCAGACTGGAACGCCTGAATATGTTCATCCGTTACGGTTCCGCCCATGAAGAGCAATCCGTCGACTTGTTTCTCGAGCAGTGTGTTGATTACGCGAATTTCTTTTTCCTTCTTCTTGTCGGCATTACACAAAATAATATTGTAATGATACATATTCGCGATATCTTCGATTCCGCGGGCAATCTCCGCAAAGGTCGAGTTCGAAATGTCCGGTATAACGACTCCGACCGTCGTTGTTTTTTTGCTCGCCAGACCCCGGGCTACCGCATTAGGACGATATCCGAGCCGTTCAATTGCTTCGTATACTTTTTTCCGCGTCTGCGGTTTGACATTAGGGTTGTTATTGACTACCCGTGATACCGTTGCCATAGACACTCCGGCTTCACGTGCCACATCATAAATGGTTACCGTCACAGTACTTCGCTCCATTACCAGTAAATTTTCATTCCATTTTCATTAAGATTTATATTACGACAAATTATAGCATTAATCAATTAAAATAGGCTCTAAGCCTCACTTAAAGTGTCAGCAAGCCTCCTGCTGGTAATCTCCGAATGAGAAGTATGCCATACCGGTGTGCCATTTTTGATTAATATGACTTGGGGAGATTCATGCTTAACACCCAGCCTCTCGGCGGCTTCGTTAGATACCGGGCGATCTTCCACCACATAGATAATACCGTATTTCACGCTTTCATTAGGAGAGTTATGCAGATAATCATTCATCTCCTGATAAGCATGCGCACTGATTGGACAGCGGGTGCTGTGCTTGAATAGAAGTAAGGGTTGATCCTCCGTCGCCTGCACTGCGGAGTTTAGCTGTTCAATACTTGTCATTTTAGTCATGTCAGCCATTCGTTATACATCCCCCTTTAATCAGCCATAACGCCGTGTTGAGCGTTTTCACTCTTCGATATCTTAACAAAAAGTGAGCGAAAAATCCAATTTTCATGAAAACAAGCATTTCGCACGTCAAAACTAGACGGCATTTGAGAAATGCGCATGCCATACAAAACCGGATAACTGGCCAAGTCTGCGCTCCGTATCTTCAGCCCACGCCTTGTCACCTGTTTTGTGTGCACAGCCCATAATGTCCAGCAGCAGATTAATCCGCTCTTCCACGGCCTCTTTCATTCGATACTCCATCTCCTGATCCGATGCATCCGGCCAGGCAAGCAGCTGCTCATGAAACAAATCGGCCAGCTCATTCTGCTCTCCAAAAGAAACGTCCTGCTTCACAGGCTGATCTCCAAGTTTGCTGATACATTCCGTCAAATCCGTTTTGACCGGCTGCAGCACTTCGTAGGATATACAGTCCGCACACGCAAAGACGGGTACGTTTCGTATTTCTACTTTTTTGGCGTAAACCACCGTTCTTAATTCCAATTCCATTACATGTCCACATCTGCACGACTTGCGCACAACCATCACCTCATTCGATCTCTTCTCTATGTATGTACCATTCGACCTATTTCGGCTTAAATCCTGCTGTAAACTAAAGGTTGCACAAATTACCACTGTCCCCAGATCAAGGCTGTCGAATGCTGGTTACGATTGGTTTGAAAACGTTCCATTCAGTTGGCAAATGCGCTTGTATGAAGCAGCACAGCGAATCTGTTACAATATAAGACACAAGATGACAAATCACTGCAGGAGGAGATCTGAATTATGAGATTAACTGGGCAAAAAATCATTGCATTGGTCGATGAAGAATTTGAGGATCTGGAGCTGTGGTATCCGGTACACCGTGTTCGTGAAGAGGGTGCCGAAGTGCATCTTGCCGGTGAGCAAAAAGGTAAAACCTACATCGGCAAATATGGTGTTCCCGCTGCAGCCGAATACAGTTTTGAAGAGCTGAACAGCTCCGACTATGATGGAATCCTGGTCCCTGGCGGCTGGGCTCCTGACAAATTACGGCGTTACCCCAAGGTACTCGAACTGGTCAAAGAAATGCATGCCGACCGCAAACCGATCGGACAAATCTGCCATGCAGGGTGGGTGCTCATCTCTGCCAAAATCCTGGACGGGGTTACCGTAACTTCTACGCCTGGTATTCGGGATGACATGGAAAATGCAGGCGCAGTATGGAAAGATGAACCTGTCGTTGTTGACGGACATATCATCTCCGCTCGTCGTCCACCGGACCTTCCCCCTTACGGCAAAGCATTCTGTGATGCACTTGCTGTGAGAGCTTCCAAATAAAAACTGCACGCCATGAATACAAAGATCGAAAACTCAAGATCAATAAAAAGAACCGCCATGCAATCCAATGCATGGCGGTTTTTGATATCTTTTGTAAAAAGTGGTACAAAAGTGAATATATTAATTTAAAGGGATTATACGTCTGTTAAAACTTCATATCATTCAAGATGCATTGGAGCCGCTGTGATCGTCAGGACTACCGCTTGCATCGTTGAATATTTGCAAACGCTCCTCGATATCGCTGCTCGTTCTCAGAGCAAAGCATTTACGTGCCTCCTCTTTAGCTTCCGCAGCAGTTGTATTCAAGACCCGATGCTTCACACGCAGCAGTGATTGGGGCGACATGCTTAGGTGACGAATTCCCAGTTCAAGCCATAATGGGATGGAACGCTCGTCCCCCGCCATCTCGCCACAGACACTGACGTCAATGCCTGCCGTATGTGCAGCGTCTACAGTCGTCCGCAGCATCCGCAGCACCGCCGGATGATACGGATGATACATATGGGCAATCTGTTCATTCATACGGTCTACAGCCAGTACATATTGGACCAGATCATTCGTCCCGATACTGAAAAAGTCAGCTTCTTCCGCAAGCAGGTCTGCAATCATAACAGCTGCAGGAACCTCAATCATGATGCCTACCTGAATATTGCGATCATAGGCCAAGCCGCGCTCATCGAGATCAGCCATCGCTTCCCGAAGGACCTCATTAGCCTGCTGAAGCTCTTCGACCGATGAAATCATCGGATACATAATTTTCACATTACCTGCCGCGCTTGCGCGCAGGATGGCAGTCAGCTGTGTTTTGAACAGATCTTTGCGGTCTAGACTGATTCGAATGGCACGATACCCCAGAAACGGATTGTCTTCCTCAGGCAATTCGAAATAATCAAGCTGTTTGTCGCCCCCAATATCAAGAGTACGAATGACAACGGACTGCCCTGCTGTTTTCTCTGCCACCAGCCGGTATACCTCATACTGCTCCTGTTCTCCGGGGAATGCAGCACGGTCCATATAGAGGAATTCGGTTCGGAACAAGCCTACTCCTTTGGCTCCGTGCTTCAACGCCAAATCCAGTTCCTTCACGGAACTGATGTTGGAAGCGAGCTGCAGCACTGCCCCATCTTTGGTCACTGCATCCACGGTGGCAAGGACCTGCAGCTGTTCTTTTTTCTTCAGCTCCTTACTGCGCAGCATAGTGTATCGTTCAATGGTTTTGCGGTCCGGCTCCGTAAATACCAGACCGTTATCGCCATCCACTACCAGCATGTCTCCCGTCTCTACCGGCATGCCAAGACTCGCTTCAAGTCCAGAAACGAGAGGAATGCCGAGTGCACGCGCCATAATAGCCGAGTGAGACGTCTTACCGCCAATCAGGGTTACAATCCCCAGAACATAGCTTGGATTGAGATGGGCCAGCTGCGATGGCGAAAGTTCTTTGGCAACGAGAATATAAGGCTGCGTATCTGAAGGCAGCGTAATCTCCGGGGCACCCAGCAGATGTTTAAGCAGGCGGTTGCCGACATCCTTGATATCGATCGCCCGTTCCTTCATATATTCGTCCTCCAGCAGGTCAAACATGGTGACAAAATGGTCTATCGCTTCTTTTACCGCAACCTCTGCCGCTTTGTACTGACGTTCGATAATACCGCGAATTTCGTTCATGAAAACCGGATCTTCGAGGATGGCCAGATGAGCATCAAAGATGCTGGATTCCTCTGGACCCACAACTTCCTTGAACTCGTTTTTGATATATTCAATCTCATCCTTCGATGTCCGTATCCCCTCGTACAGCCGTTCGAATTCCTGGGCGAGATCCACCGAATCCATCTTCTGATCGGGCAGGTCCCATTCCCAGCTGGGCAGGACAAATGCTTTGCCGATGGCGATGCCTGCAGCTCCATTGATGCCTTGTATCTTCATTCTACCCCTCCAACGTTCCTGTCATAGAGCACCACGGACATGACGGATGCCTGACCTTTCTTCACTTGCTTGAATGGAGCAAAACTCCATGATTTCACACGATCCGGGTTCGTAATAACCATTGGAGTCGTGAGTGATGCCGCCTGTTCACGCAGTACAGCCAGATCAAATTTGATGAGCAGTTGTCCAGGTTCTACCGTGTCCCCTTCCTGCACAAATGCTTCAAAATGTCCCTTCAGCTGTGAAGTGTCGATCCCGATATGCAGCAGGACCTCCAGCCCCTCCCGTGTGGAAATACCCAGGGCGTGCATGGTTGGATACAGATGCATAATCGTTCCAAAGACAGGCGACACCAGTTCTCCCCGCTCCGGTACAAAAGCAACGCCGTCTCCAACCAGTTTGGCCGCAAAAATCTGATCCGGCACCTCTTCAATCGGCAGCATCTTACCCTGCACGGGTGCGGCAAACAGCACTTGCTGCAGATCACGTTCAAGCAGTTTCGCAATTTCTTCCCGAATGAGCTCGGAATAAGTACCGAATACCACCTGTACGTTTCCGCCGCCAAGTTTGATCAACCCGGCTGATCCCAGGTTTTTCATTGCGCCTGTATCAATCAGCCGATCATCGTGAACCGTCAGGCGCAGGCGTGTAATACATGCCTCAACCTGCACAATGTTGCTTTTCCCGCCCAATGCTTCCAACACCAATGGAGCCTGGTACGGGATATTGCCAACCCAATCTTCCAGCATCGATCCTTCTTCCCGTCCCGGTGTTGGTATCTTGAACGTGCGAATCGCCCAGCGGAACAGGAAATAATAGACCAGCCCATATAGTATGCCAATCGGAATCAGCTTCCAAGCATTCTCAGACAGATGAAAATTGAGTATGTAATCTATGACGCCAGCCGAGTAGGAAAAGCCGTGCCTTATATCCAGCCAGTAACTGAGCCACATGGCCACCCCGGACATCACTGCATGTACAATAAACAGATATGGCGCCGCGAAGAGAAAAGCAAACTCAATCTGCTCGGACACGCCAGTTAAGAAGCAGACAAGCGCAGAGGTCAGGAACGTTTTCCTGATCTTTGGTTTCAGGTCTTCCCTGGCCTCCTGAATAATCGCAAAGGCAATGGCAGGGATAGCAAACATCATAATGGGGAACAGTCCAGCCATAAAAAATCCGGCAGTCGGATCGCCTGCAAAAAATCGCGGCAAATCACCCTGCACGATGCTGCCGCCAGGCGTTTCGTAGGTTCCCAACTGGAACCAGAAAACATTATTGAGCAGATGGTGAAGTCCGAAGGCAACCAGTACCCGGTATAACACGCCATAGATAAACAACCCGAAACCGCCTAGGCTGTATTCCCATGTCGCAATCGCGTTCAGTCCCAGCTGCAGCATGGGAGCTATCCATAACATAAAACAGGAAAAAAGGGCAGAACAGAGCCCGACAATTAACAAAACAAACCTTGAGCCCCCGAAAAACTGAAGGATTTCAGGCAGTTTAATGCTTTTAAACCGATTATGCGTTAAACCGGCTAATGCACCGAGTATAATTCCAATCAGTGAAGCAGGCTGCACCGTACCATCTCCGAAATTCCGGGTAACCTGATCATAGATGACAATACCAGCCAGTGCTGCAAGTCCTGCTTGCCCGGCCTGGTTGGAGAGTCCGAGCGCCACGCCGACTGCGAACAAATACGGCAAAAAATAAAAAATACCGTGTCCGGCCACGGTAGACACTTCACCAACGATATCCAATCCCCAAGCGTTCCAGGGCAGACTGCCCACACTGAGCAAAATAGCTGCAGCGGGAAGGACCATTGTAGGCAGCATAACTGCTCTTCCGAGCTGCTGCAAGGATCCGAGCCAATTCATGGCGACCTCTCCTTTCTATCCTAGATGGTAAGCTTTACACCGCGTTTTGTAAAGTAAAAAAGGGGAAGAAAATCCCCTTTCCACTTTGAATACAAGGTTACATTTTTATCGGATAGCCAGCAGTTTAGTTCCAGTTACATATATTGTTCCATCCCTTGAAATTAGCCACTGGTCGCCTAAATTATGATTAATATTTATTTTCCAATTGATTTTGGATGTGGCTAGTTTCATGGAAACCAGAACGTTTATATTTTTAGCATAGTTTTTGTAATGATAGATTAGATTGCCGTTACGATCAATAATGGGTTCACTGGTAAAATAGGTTTGATTCTCTTTGTTAAAACTGGTTACTTTCTTGCTCAGGGCATGATAAATATTTGTTCCAAATATGACGTCACCTTGCTTGCTGATTGAAGGGGCAAGTGAGTTACTTGTACTTTGGAAACCTCCCTTAACGGTTTTCTTCAGCTTACCCTGAGCATCAAAAATATGAAGGTCATCGTTTCCCACCACATAAATCTGATGATTATCATAAATCGGACTCTGAAGATTCTCCCCTGTATACCGGGTACCTGATATTTTTTTACCCTCTAGGTTGTATTGAATCAATTCACCTGATTTCACTCTGCCTTTCTCTCTGATACTGCTTAAGGAGGACAAGGTCAAAAAAATCCGATCCTTAACAAAGATTGGGTCAGAGACAACAAAAAAAGGACTTAAATTGATCTCTGTTCCAAGAAGACTGTTAAACTTCTCACTGCCGTCCATATTAACGCCGATCAATCTTTTCTCTTCTTTAATATCTTCTCCCTGACTTATAGGCTTATTGTTATGTATAACTTGTACATAAGAAGCCGTAAAAATAATAACTCCATCCTTACTAACATCCACGTTATAATTAGCTGTGTAATCCTTGTATCTTTTCTCCCAGATCTGTTCTCCGTTTAATGTGTAGTTCGATATACTCGTCGTTCCAAAATCCTCTGAACTCCTACCTCGTTCGGGAATATCATTACCAAGAATAACCAGAGAACTGTCATTGTACAAATACATGTCTGATATGCTATTAATATGTTCTAATCGTTTAGCCCACTTCACTTTGCCTTGTGGTGTGACGGCCGTCAATAACGGATGACCAAAATGATGTGAAATCACATAGAGCGTGCCTTTAGAATCCACAACCAAGTGTCGTACATAATTTTTAAAATCCAATCCCCATTTCACTTCTGGCTTCTTGGCAGGTGCAGCGAAAAGTGATTGACTTGTCCACACATCCGTTGCATGAATCGCTTCATTCGCTGCATAAACGGGGGCCTCTAGTCGTAAAGCTGCTGCACATACAACAACAAGCAGCAGCATGACTGCTTTTTTAAAACACCTTCTCATCTGTATTCCATCCTCCTTATATTTTCAACCTCATTTTACTACGCTGAACATGAAAAATCCCGTGATTTTGAAAAGTCACGGGATGCTCATTAATCCTAAGTTGAATATGCGATGCCATAAACAAATTCATGACGACAGCACGGCCTTTTAGCCGCGCCCAGCGCCGCGTAGAACGATGGAATCTTCTACTTTGATACAGCGATTGGTTACCGCCGTCATACCGTTCTCAGCGGCAATCTGAACAGCCTCATCGTTGTGAATGCCCAGCTGGAGCCATAGCACATTCGCCTTGATCGCTGCAGCTTCACGAGCAACTTCGGCACAGAACTCTTCACGCCGAAACACATTAACAATGTCAACCGGCTCCGGGATATCTGCGAGTGAGGCATACACCTTCTCGCCAAGAATCTCCCCCTGTGCCTGCGGATTAACAGGGATAATGCGGTAGCCCCTGCTCTGCATCGCCTCAGCAACCATATACGAGGTACGATCTGATTTGTCTGATAAGCCAACAACAGCAATGCTGCCTGCATTGCGCAAAATGTGTCCAATTTCTTCGCGAGTAGGGTTGTTAAATTCCATGTTCAAGCACCATCCTTTTCTGCTTAACGTGTTAATTTACTCTTTTACCCACTGAACCGAGGCGCCAAGCGCCTGCAAATGATCAAAATATTGCGGATATGACTTCGCTACATGGTGTGCATCCCGGATACGAAGCGGTTGTTTGGCACGCAGACCCACGACAGTAAGCGCCATAATGACACGATGGTCATAGTGAGCATTAATCTCAACGCCGCCCTCAACACCTTCCGGACGCCCGTGTACGATAATCTCGGCCTGACGTTCCTCGACGTTCGCTCCTGCCTTCCGCAGTTCATTCAAATAATCCGTTATCCGGTCACATTCCTTGTAGCGCAGGTTCTCTACATTATAAAACCGTGACGTGCCTTCCGCAAATACAGCCGCTGCTACCATGGCCAATACAGCGTCAGTAGCCGCATCTCCGTCGAATTCAACTGCCTTTAATCTGCCGTTTCCCCGGACGTGAACAACATCATTCTCATGAGTGAGCGGCACTTCCATCATACGAAGTACGTCAACGATGGCACGCTCCCCCTGTTTGCTCTGCTCCATCAATCGGAGAATTTTCACATCAGACTGTGTGACCGCTGCGGCAGCAAGTACAGCAGCCGAACCTGGGTAATCCCCTTGAACGGTGTACGTTGTGGGTTTGTAAGCTTGTCCGCCAGGTACACGGAATGACATGTAGTCGTCACTTGCGTGAATGACAATACCCGCTTGTTCAAGCACCTCAAGAGTCTGTCCGATGACTACTTTTGATTTCAGATCGTTGAGCACCTCGATTGTGCTGTCTTCAGCAAGCATAGGGGTCACAAACAGCAGTGCGCTCAAATATTGAGAGCTTACCGAGCCCGACACACGGATATGCCCGCCTTTGGCTTGGCCGCCCTTAATCGTGATCGGCAGGCGCCCCTGCTGATGCTCTACCTGTACGCCCATTTGGCCAAGTGCATCAATCAGATCGTCATGCGGTCGTTTACCGAGAGAATCGGGGTACGTATTCACGAACGTAACATCCGGGCAAAGCGCAGTAACGCCCATCAGGAATCGAAGTACGGCGCCAGCATTGCCAACGTTTAATTCGCGCACATCCCGAGGACGGCTGCCAAAACCTTGGATTACAATTTTGCTGTCATCCTCCTCCAGCACAGCGCCCAGATCACGAATGCATCTGCGCATCGCATCACTGTCCTCACTGTGAGCCGGAAAATGAATGGTACTGGTTCCCTCCGCCAGCGCAGCAGCAAGCAGGTAACGAGTCGTATAGTTTTTGGAAGACAAAGCTCCAATTTCTCCGCTCAGATTAGGGGTAGGGTTAACAATAACGTCCATGAATGATACTCTCCTTCGTTGATCGTATTAGTGAGGTTGTTAAGGCCAAATTGACATCCCCTGTATCGCTTGGGTATCATTATAGGCGTTAAGTCCATATAGAAAAGAGGACCTGAATATGACACAAATAGCTGAAATTCAAACATCCGAGCTTCGCCGCCGTTTACAGGCAGGGGAGAAGCTGCAGATGATAGACGTCCGCGAAGACGAAGAAGTCGCGCAGGGCATGATCGATGGTGCCAAACACATTCCGCTGGGACAGATTCCAGATCGTTTATCCGAGATTGACAAATCAGGCGAAATCATTCTGATTTGCCGCAGCGGTTACCGCAGTGAACGAGCTTGTGAATATCTGCAGCAGCTTGGATACGACGGCTGTACGAATATGGTCGGCGGTATGCTGCAGTGGCAGCAGGAAAACTGAAAACAGGGTTAATGTAAAAGGCGGCGATCCTTTCAAAGCGTTACACTTTACATGATCACCCTAACACCCTTACATTTCAAAGCGGGCCATCTGGCCCGTTTTTGATATGTTTTCACTTCCTGCCTTCATCTATTTAACTTCGCTAATCACAAGCTTAGACGCGGTAATGCGCTAAAATTAAATGAGTCACTTCAGCCGCAGACAGCGCGGTTGTATCCACTGTGTAATGTGCAAACCGATATGCATCTTTGCGTTCTTCCATAATTGTCCGAATCCGTTCCTCCGCATTGCCTGCAAGCAGGGGTCGGTTATCACAGCCGCTCACCCGTTCCACAATAACCTCGGGATCTGCCGTTAGCGCAACAACCCAGCCATTCGCTGCCATCGCTTCACAATTCTCCATGCGAAGCACAACGCCGCCTCCAGTTGCAATGACCTGTGAATCATTCTCCAGCATCGAACACAGCATCCGGCTCTCCGCATCACGGAAATATGTCTCGCCTTTACTGGAAAATAATTCCGGAATCGTACAACCTTCCTCCTGTTCAACCGCGGCATCTACGTCAATTAACGTGTATCCCAGTTCGCGTGACAGCATGTCAGCGACGGTTGACTTCCCAGTCCCCATCATGCCGATGAGAATAATATTTTTAGACTTGCTCAAGGGTGTACACTCCTTTAATTCAAGCATTTCATGAGCACTTTTGTCCTATCATAACACAGCCCTGCGAACGGGGGAAGGCCATGTCTGCAGCGAGCTTTCCATCGAAGCATCTATCCTGCATATGCGGGCTCATTGGGCGGTTGTTATCTCAAAATGAAAGAGGGACTTGAAGTGCCGCATCCTCCCGGCACTGCCAAGTCCCTCTGTTCATTCGTAGAAGTTTACTCCATCCAGTTGTGGTGGAAGCTTCCTTCTTTGTCCACACGTTTGAACGTGTGTGCACCGAAGTAGTCACGCTGCGCCTGCAGCAGGTTTGCTGGCAAACGCTCTGTGCGGTAGCTGTCGTAGTAGGACAATGCGCTGGAGAAGCCAGGCACCGGAATGCCTTGTTTTACCGCAGCGGCCACCACTTCACGCCATGCATCCTGATAGGATTCCACAATGTTTTGGAAGTATGGATCAAGCAGCAGGTTTTTCAGAGCTGCGTCTTTGTCGTAAGCTTCCTTGATGTTTTGCAGGAACTGCGAACGGATGATACAGCCACCGCGGAAGATCATGGCGATGTTACCGTATTTCAGATCCCAGCCGTATTCGTCAGATGCAGCACGCATCTGTGCGAAACCCTGCGCATAAGATACGATTTTACTTGCGAACAGCGCTTTGCGCACGCTCTCGATAAATGCTTTTTTGTCACCGGAGAATGTTTCTGCTTTAGGTCCGTTCAGGATTTTGCTTGCAGCGATCCGCTCGTCTTTCATCGCAGACAAGAAACGGGAGAATACGGATTCCGTAATCATGGACAAAGGTACGCCGAGATCCAGCGCGCTTTGGCTTGTCCATTTGCCTGTTCCTTTTTGTCCAGCTGCATCCAGAATGACATCCACCATCGGTTTGCCTGTTTCCGGATCGTATTTGGAGAAGATATCCGCTGTAATTTCGATCAGATAGCTGTCAAGTTCTCCCTGGTTCCACTCTGTGAAGATTTCATGCAGCTCCTCTACCGATACGTTCAGTACCGATTTCAGCAAATGATACGCTTCTCCGATTAACTGCATGTCACCGTATTCAATGCCGTTATGTACCATTTTCACGTAGTGTCCGGCACCGTCTGGTCCGATATATGTACAGCATGGGTCGTCACCGACTTTGGCCGAAATCGCCGTGAGAATCGGTTCTACCAGTTTATAAGCACTTTCTTGTCCGCCAGGCATAATGGAAGGGCCTTTCAGTGCGCCTTCTTCGCCGCCGGATACGCCTGTACCGATAAAGCGAATGCCTTTGTCCTCCAGCTCTTTGCTGCGGCGAACCGTATCAGGGAAGTATGCATTTCCGCCGTCGATGATGATGTCGCCTTCATCCAGGTGAGGCAGAAGCTGCTCGATCGTTGCATCTGTGGCTTTACCTGCCTGCACCATGATCAGAATCTTGCGCGGGGATTCCAGGGAGGCTACGAATTCTTCAATGGAGAATGTACCTGTCAGGTTTCTGCCTTCGGCTTCTTTCAGCAGGTCATGTGTTTTCTCAGGCGAACGGTTAAATACCGATACTGAAAATCCTCTGCTTTCAATATTAAAGGCCAAATTTTTACCCATGACTGCCAGGCCGATTACGCCGATTTGTTGTTTTGTCATCTGGTCCTCCATCCTTTGCTCCAATTAATTTTATTGAAAAAAAATCTCAACAATACACTCATTTTAACGGTTTTATGTATGAAAGTGAACCCCGCATACCCTTCCTGCAGCGAGAAAACGCCTCGTTCTGCAAATGTGTTCATCGTATTTTCATAAAATACGTTATTATTAGGAAGAGGAGCAAATCATGATCAGGAGGGGCTTGCAAATGACCTATGAACAGCTTTCAAACGAAAAACGGTTATCACTGGATATCCGAAGAACATTTCTTCTCGGAACCTATATGAATGAATGGGGCATGCCTGAGAGCAGAATGGTACTTTCCAAAGCAGATCGAAACATTCATGTGGAAATTTACTTTTTTCCTGAAGCGATGCAGTCCGGTATCTCTCGCTTTGTTACTGTAGGCTTGTCTCAAGCCATCCGGCCTTCAGGGGAATCAGTCGCTGCAGAGTGGATGCTTGCGCTGCAATCGGATCTAGGCGGTGTAACGGCAGATCGGGTCAACAGCTACCTTGCAGATTTGATCACACATCATATCGAAAATGTACCGAATTCCGTCACCCCCCGTGTGATGAAATCAAGTGCATTAGCACCTGTAGAATGGAATGCAGATGCCCTCTTAATCGATGAATTGAGGGGAGAAAACGAAGCTCTTGAACAGATATACACGGGCCATGAGACGGTTCCCCTGTTGTGGGTCATTCCAATCACTGCACATGAAGCCGATCTCATTCTGGAACAAGGGATTGAAGAATTCGATGCTTATGTGGAGGGTTCCGACGATTCCATTATCGATCCTCGGCGTCCTTAGACGAACGGAAGGCTAAACGCTCTGACGATTGCAATGTTCAAACCACCCTTTCTCTACATATCAAAGGGCTGCCCCTAGCCGTTTAAGACTTTTGGGAACAGCCCTTTTGAATGATAAGGGTCAAACACCTTCTGCCTCACCCTTCCAGCATCAACAGATGACCGGACAATCGCCGCAGTGCTTCACGGCAGGTATCGGCTTTCTCTACATTATTCAATTGTATGGCATGATGCAGGCGTTCCAGTTCATCGTCCACTTCCATGCGCAGCAGCATAAGCCGCTCTTCTCCTTCGCGCGAGAGGAACATTTCCTCCATCTCTTCCGCCGTTGGCGCTGGTTCCTTTTGAAATATGACCCGCTGCTTGAATCCCGACACTTCCACCAGACGAATGACTTCACCAAATAAAATATTCTCCACCGTCATCTGCTGATCCTTGAATCTTTTTACCACAGCATGCCCGCGTGTATCGCCAATCAGCTTCTCCAGCCACTCCGCGAGCTTGGCGTCCTTGATCAGGTAATCTCCTGTCATTTTGTAATTCCCGCTGCGCGTCTGTTGAAAACGGAGCTTTACCAGCTTGCGTCCGGTGCGGACTGACAGGATAAAGAAGGATTCGTCCTCGCTCCAATATAGTGAATACCCCTCACGAATTAGGTCTTTAATTAGATTTTGGATATGCCGACGGTTGAACCGCAGCTCCAGATTGCAATATTCAACTTCATAACTTTTGTTCACGGCACTCCCTCCATCTGTACCGGATTTGCTCCGGCCTCATGTTTCAAGCGCTTTTGTTACATCGGCTTACCCTATTTTATACTTCATTTTATGTAAGGGTACTTGGTTATTTGACTATTTTTCACGGAATGCGAATCCAAATTGCAGCTTTCCGCAGGTGCACAGGGGCAGGCCCCTGGATATTCATCGGATTGTGGGAATTTCTTTTTCTGCTGTTCGTTCCACCTTTCAAACGCTGCTGCTGTATAAAATGTCATTTTCTCAAATGACAAACGTGTCGAAATTATGATCATTACTGTATGGCAATATAAATAAAATATGATTTGCACTAAATGACAGTTCACAGACATCCATGCAAACCAAAAAGGGAGGTCCTTAAGTCCATGATCAGATGATCCGGTTTAAGACCCTCCCTTATTCGATGTGAAGCACGCTTACCCTGTGGGGGCGGTACGGAACGGCTTTCGTGCCAAGACAAAGTGCACCACGAAAAGTCCTGCCATCACAACAGCGCTGGCAGCAAACGGCGCAGGATGACTGATATGGTCCCATAAAAGTCCTGATACGATGGGGCCAACAACCATACCTGATCCCTGCAGCGTTAGAAAAAAGCCCCAGATTGCCCCGCGTTCCCCTTCAGGAATCAGTGTCGCAACAAACGCGTTCCAGGCTGGAAGTATCATGGCATAACTGATACCGACAAGCATGACGATGCCAAAAACAACCGGAACGGATGTTAATGCCGAGAAGGCAAACAGACTCGCAGCCGCCATCAAAAATCCGATGTTCAAAAACGGTTTCGTACCAAATCGGTCCACCATTTTACCTACAGGAAGCAGTGCAATGACAGTAATACCTCCCCCTGCAATGAGCAGCAGGCTGTACAGGTTCGGTGAGATACCTAGATCTGTTCGAGTGTACAGCGTAATAACAGGACTAAGCAAGCCGATCACGAATGACTGCATGAAGAGCGCCGGATACACAAGCGGATTCACATTAAGCGTGCTTCGCACCCGGTGTAAGGTTCGCTTCACGCTCTGCTGCAGGCGTATAAAGGGGGTGAGCAGATTCGGTTTGGCTGGATACTTCTGTTTCGCGGACGTTCGACCTTCTGCAGCATCTCCCGCTTCTCCTGTCTGGCCTCCCTGAACAACGACACGTCCTGGCAGTATCATGGCGACAAGAATGACCAAAACAGCACAGCCCATCAGGATAAGAAAGATCGTACGGTAATCATGACCGGTACGTTCCAGCAGCCAATTCATACCGACAGGACCAAGCCCTGTTCCTCCCAAAGCCGCCATCTCCAGGGCACCCATCGCTGTACCATTTTTATTTTGCGGGCCTGACATTGCTGTGACTCCCGTCATCGCACAGGGCCACAGCGGTGATGTACCAATGCCAAGAATCAGACATGCCATGGACAGCCCGAGGGCACTTTTGAGAAAAAGAATCATAATAACGGCAATTAACGTACAGATCAGAGCCGTTACCATCGTAGCGCGAAAGCCGATGCGTTCTGCCGCCCAGCCTGAAGGTGCTCTGAACAGATTATCTCCCAGATACTGCAGGGCAAAAGCCACACCGATGACGCCTGCGGACAGCCCCAGAATATTATCCATATATACGGGGAGAACAGCGACCAGCAGCGCCCCTTTGATAATCTCCACCAGAAAAAGTGTCAGCCACATCGCAATAAAAAAAGGCGATCTCAGGATTTTGGCTGGTTTGATGTCGGTTTGCATTCTTTTTCCCCTTTCAAGGTTCATTTGCTCGTCCTCTACACTTAGTGTAACCGGGGGGATGACGACCAAATCTCACCAATTCAAAAAAATGTCGTTTCTACTGCTTGCATTCGGTTCTTATTTTGCTATACTCATCTTTGTTTACCATTTTACTTAGGAAGGGTTGTGACAGCACTGATGAATCACCACCGTACGCCGCTGTTTACCGCTTTGAAAAATCATGCGGCACTCAATCCGGTACAGTTTCATATTCCGGGACATAAAAAAGGATTGGGAGCGGATACCGAATTCCGTGAATTTATTGGCGATAACGCCTTCTCCATAGATTTGATCAATATCGCACCACTCGATGACCTGCATCAACCCACAGGTGTCATTCAGGAAGCACAGATGCTGGCCGCGGATGCCTTTGGAGCCGATTATACCTACTTCAGTGTACAGGGTACAAGCAGTGCGATCATGACGATGATTCTATCGGTATGCAGTCCTGGGGACAAAATCATTGTGCCGCGCAACGTGCATAAGTCCGTTTTGTCTGCTATCATTTTCTCAGGAGCCAAGCCCGTATTCGTCTCTCCTGCACAAGATGCCAATCTCGGCATAGATCATGGTGTAACCATTCAGTCCATTCGCCGTGCGCTTGAACGCCACCCGGATGCAAAAGCTCTGCTTGTCATTAATCCAACCTATTATGGTGTATGTACAGACCTTAAAGCCATCGTAGACTTGGCTCACAGCTACCAGGTGCCTGTACTGGTGGACGAGGCACACGGTGTGCTTATCCATTTCCATGAGGATCTGCCGCTGTCAGCTATGGCTGCTGGAGCCGATATGGCGGCTACGAGTGTGCATAAACTTGGCGGTTCAATGACTCAGAGCTCCGTTCTGAATCTGAACACCAAAAACGGCTTTGTCAATCCACAACGTGTACAGACCATTTTGAGTCTGCTTACATCAACATCTACCTCATACGTACTGCTTGCATCGCTGGATACGTCGAGACGCAATCTCGCCCTCCATGGTCACGAAATTGCACAAAAGGCCATTGAGCTTGCGGAGTTTGCACGCCGTACGATTAATGACATCGATGGATTGTACTGCTTCGGTAAAGAACTGTTGGGTACAGAAGCAACCTTTAATTACGACCCGACCAAAGTTACAGTTCATGTGCGTCATCTCGGAATCACAGGTTATGAGACCGAAAACTGGCTGCGTGAGCATTATAAGATCGAAGTTGAACTTAGCGACATGTACAATATTCTGTGCCTCATCACGCCAGGTGATACTGATGACAGCGTGAATATCTTGCTGAATGCACTGCAGGATCTTTCCCGTACGTATTATCAGGTCAATCCGGCACATGAACTGGTTGTTAAGGTTCCAGATATTCCTCAGCTTATGCTGACACCACGTGATGCCTTTTATGGAGATACCGAGGTCATTCCGTTTAAGGAATCCGCTGGACGTATTATATCGGAATTCATCTATGTGTACCCGCCAGGTATTCCGATCCTGCTTCCGGGCGAAGTTATTACACAGGAAAACATCGACTATATTATTGACCATGTTGAGGTTGGATTGCCGGTTAAAGGGCCGGAGGACCGCAGCGTAACTAACGTTAAAGTTATTGTGGAAGCTGACGCCATTTTCTAGAAAAACGAAAAACAAATGATTCGCAAAAGGACCGGGCTGGATGAAGCTCCTGGTCCTTTTGTTTGATTGCATTGTAATCCTGTTATACGGGATGAATAAAAAACAAAAGACCCCCTGAAATCAAGGAGCCTTCATGTTATACTGCAAAAGATCGACTATTCTTGAGAAGCAACCAGTTCGTTGTAAGCCGCTTCAACACGGTTCCACTCTGATTCGTCTTCAATATTGTAGAGCACCATTTCCTCGTCTTCTTCTTCCATACGCAGGATGATGCCGTCAGCTTCAGGATTGTTGCGTTCCAGCAGGAGTGCATAAACATGATCCTGCACGTCAAACGTCTCTACCAAAACCATTTCCACGTCTTGACCGTTCTCGTCGGTCAGCGTGAGAAGGATCTCTTCATGCTCATGATCGTGATCATGGTCTTGACCGCATCCGCAGTTATCTCCATGCTCGTGTTTGTGATCGCTCATTGTAATACCTCGCTTCATCAATAGAAAATGTGTAACCCTGCATATCGTAACATGTTCGCAGAGCCAGGTCAATTTAACGCACAGCGTTACTGCGCCATTAATTGTTCAGGGCTGTAATGATTTTTTCGGCCACCAGAACATAGCTGCTGTTTGCATTTTCTTTAATATGAAAACCGATCTGGTACTTGCCTGCACGACTAAAATCATATGTGAAATCATACGTGCGGAACCAGAAGTTATCCTTCTGTGTCGTCAGATCCTGAGCCTGAATATCTTTCACCTGACCGCTCGGGTCCGTGATCGTGACTTTCACGGCGGCCACATCTGCAGTCAGGCTGTCTACTTGTGAGAACACATTGAATTTCAATTTGCCCACATTAACATTCCCAAACACAGTGTCTCCTTTAAAGAGAAAAATATGTACATTAGGCTTAATTACCGTTACCCGCTTGCTGCTGTTATCCCACCGAGCAAGCCCTCCTGCCTCCCGAACAGGTACATATGTCGTTCCATTAATCAAATAACCTCCGTCAGATGCTTCCTTGCCGTTAATGAGCACGCGAATCTTCTCGTTCACAGCGTCCGCAAATAACAAAGACCCGCCCAGCAAGGAGAATACCATGACACACAGCAGTACTCTTTTCCATTTCATTCCGTCAATATTCCCTCCCCTGCTGTTTGCTTGTTTGTACATTTATACTGCGAACGCGGCTACAAAGTTGCGCTGTTTTTCATCATTTTTCATTTTTTATCCAAAATATTTACCACGCTTTGGGAAACGTAAAAAAAGGCTATCCCGCTGTCAGGATACCCTAGTATGCCACTTATTATATATACGCTATTAGACGAAGTCTCAAGAGGATACATGACGGGTTAGAATACAGGGAACCCCTTTGCCGACTGCCCCGCCTTCTCTCATTCGTGAGGCATATTCCGTGCCTCGTGAGCAGGGAGTCTTACAGCGTTCACATACATCGGATGTAACCAGCTTTATGGATACACGCAACTTATCACTTTTTAACGCGGGAGCCTTCTTTCCCTTTGCCTTTGCCATCCCGGATTCCCCATTTCCCTTAATGCTTACTGAATACTGCATCATATGGGGGAACGCCCAATTGTGTGCCTATTTTGGATACGCTGAACTAATCATATTTGCATGTTCAATTCTAAAAAACGTATTTAAATAATAAAAAGATTAACAGCAGCATACCTCCGAGAATTAGCCAGTTGCTAATCTCCCACCAAATGCTTTTCCCTACGCCAGAGATCAGCTGCTGTGAACGTTCTTCATGACGCTGCTGATGTGTATATGATTCCGATCCATCCGTCGGCCTGTCAAATTCTCTAAAATCCATGCTGCACCTCTCTTTCAGCGACTGCGATAATGGGTTAGCTTCGTTAATTGTGAACTTTCTTATATCCATATACGCAGACCCATTTGCTAAAGTTTCAACATTTTTACATTTATTAAATTTTCACCGTACATTCAATATATTTCGGAGCCGAATTATATTTTTCCCAACTTCATTCATAAAGGAAAAACCTCCGATTACTCGGAGGTTTAGTCTAATCATATTCCATTATTGAGAATAGTAAGCTCGAGTCCTGATTTACTTACGCACGTTCTACTTTAACGTTAACATTTCCTTTGATCGCTTTGGAGTAAGGGCAGTAATCATGAGCAAGCTTCACAAATTTCTCTGCAGTTTCCTCATCCAGACCCAAAATTTTCACTTCAAGCTCAACATCCAGCTTCACACCACCATCTGCCGGGTCTGCTACCAGTGCTACAGTTGCAGATACCGTACTGCGTTCAATGGTTACGTTATGTTTCTTCAATTGGAACTCCAATGCAGAGTTAAAACATGCGCTGTATCCTGCCGCAAACAGCTGCTCCGGGTTCGTAGCCGTAGTTACTTGTCCACCAAGCTCAGGCGGTGCAGCAACATCCATCATAAATACATTATCCGGCGATTGTACGATCCCTTGACGTCCACCTGTATTAATGACTGTTGTTTCATATAAAGTTTTCATATTCAATCTCTCCTCTTTCGATTTCATATTTGTTATATTGGCTAAACATCATTTCATTTAACTTGTTCACAAATTGATTGTACACAATTTAATTTGAGTTGTAAATAGTTTTTTTATAATATAAAAAAGAGACGCCTTTGAAACGCGTCTCTTGGTATCATCTAATGAACAAGCTTTCACATTACATAGCAGAGATCGCAGAACCTATTGGGTTGTATCCGATTGCTCCGCTTTTTTAGTTTCTTGGTTGCCTGAATTGGGCTCGAAGCCCTGCCATGGGCCACCGCCATTCATCCCTTTTCCTTTATTAAGATCATCTCCCAGCTTTGTTAGGTCGACAGAAGAAGCATCGATAAGGGTATTCGGACTCGATTTTTGTTCCTCCGCAGCAGCAGGAATCGTTCCGTCAAGTTGTCCCTGTATACTTTCCGCACGCAGCGTGCCTAATTTGGTCAATTCGGCCACAGCCGCTTTATACTTATCGTACGTAACAAATGCCGTAGGATCATTTTTAACATAATCGGTAATCAGATGGTTCAGCGTCTGTACCTTTTGCTCAAATTGCCCGTCTGCGAAATAACCGTCTATAATTTCCTGCAAATATTTATGGTACTTCGCTTTGTACTCAGGTACCTCCAGCAGTTTACTTAATATAGGACGTTCTTCCATCGTCACACCGGACAGTGGTGTATCTATAGCAAGATTAACTACATCGGATGCTGAACCTGCCATGAATCCACCAAAAGCCATATTATAGTCCCATGGCAGCATACTGAGCTGTCCATTATTCTCATACAAATAATAGTTATGACCCATATTGGAAGTATAGCTATCCATATTCACAACCACGATATGCGCTGCAAAATATTTCAGCACAGCATCCACATCCACAACTTTCTCAAGATTAGAGCCTGCATTCAAGTTTTTAAGTGCCTCAATGACACGTTGTTCATCTTCTTCCGTTGTTTTGGTCTTTGCATTATCAAAAATGCCAGAATAACTGGAAACTTTATCATCCGTATAAACTAAGGATACGCCGTTCGTGTCACCCTTCATTCTGCCGCCTCCACCCGGTCCGCGATTACCTTCTCCACGACCTCTTGCGGGCTGTGAATCGGTAGTGTCCTTGCCAATTGCTGCACCTGCATCACTTGGTGGTTCCATGCCTTCAAGGGGCAGAAAATCTCCCATCCCTGCAGCGTCACCTTCTGCTGGCGGGTTACCCATTGGATTCCCCATTCCGCCCGCTCCCATATTGCCATCGTTATTGGGTTTATAGATTTCGCCTTCACCATTCTTCGCACGGTCCAGATACCCGCTATCTATATCTTCAACAGCAAGGTATAAGCCCCATGTCTTTCCGTTTACGTTGATATTGGCAAAAGCAAACAGCGGTGCGTCAACGCCAATATAACTCATGATGTCGTAGCTAAGATATTCTTTCATGTAACTGGCATCCGAGATCATATTATTTACAACCATTTTGTCGAGTCCATTCCAGGTCTGACCTTTGACGTATTCGTCAAACTTGATTTTGAAACTATACCGATCCGTTGTATCGTCTCCTGCCACTTGTCTCAAACTCGAGTTTCCTTTGGCTCGAATGCCTACATTTTGAATCGTTGTTCCGTTAATCGTTACATTGGCTTTGATATAATTCTCCTCTGCCGCTGTGTCCAGCATTTTTTGCCAGGCATCCTCATCCACATCAATGGAAAAAGACATCACTTCCGTTTTATCAAAGTTCTGTGCATAAGACGTAGTTTGGGCATTACTTTCACTCGTTTGTTTTTCTGTATTTACAGCCGTTTGTTGTGTTATCGTCGTTGTCTCCGCTTCGCTGCTGCAAGCTGATAACAGTATCGAGACAATCACCGTTCCTGCCATGACGTTTCTCCATTTGTTGTTCATCATCCGTTTTCCCACCTTACATCTCTTTTTTAATTCTGCTACGGAGAAGTTTAAGGGAGAAACCTTAAATGGAACTGAACAGGCAAAAAGAGCCGCCTCTTATAGCGGCTCTCCATAAACATATCTTTTTTTATGCTTCTAATTTATTGTAAAATGCATCATTCGACTTTTTTGCTAGTTTTCAACTTACCGTTACGATCCAGCTCGTAATATTGGTAAAGATTTTGGGAAATTGTAAGGGATTCCTGATTTTTTTCCATAAAAGATGCTGCAGCCTTATCCCCGAGGTGGTCGTCATTCCAATAATAATGAATCAGGAGCCGATTCTGATTATATGGATGTTTAATGACATAGGCTCCCGAATGGCCAGATGCGTTCATGGCGTTTTTCCAGTCCAAACCAATTTTACCTGCCCGGTCATTCATGCTTTGTTTCAGAGCCTGCACAATGCCATTAGACTTCGCATTACCAATAAGAATCAGGTTGCTGTCGCCAATCTCACGTTTTAGCTTCTGCTTCAACTGCTTGCGGTCACGAACGATATCATATTTTATGCCAAATACATCAAAAATCTGAGTTAATTGGCTGGTTGCTTGTTCCTGCTGTTTTGCAGCTGCTTTGCTCACCTGATCACCAAGTACAATGGTTAACGGTTCCCCTCGGAAAGACTTGTCCATTAGACGAACCATCACTTCATAAGGCATGTTTGGAATATTATTCATAAGAGACTCGTATTGCGGCTGATATGCGTCGTGCATATAGGCTGCCATCTCATCTTTGGACATTTGATATTCCTGCTTGAGTTCAAATCCAGGTTGAATCAACGCTTTTTCCATTTCCCGACGCTGTTCTTTACCCAGCACATCCCCTATGGTATCAAGCAATCCATTAATCGAAGCGTTTTGGTAGATAAAACGGTTAAAGTACTCTTTCATAAACGCATCAAACTGCTGTTCACCAACGGAGCGGTATAATTGGTAGATCGCCTGACGTCCCTTTTGGTAGAAAATATAATCAGCCATTTCTCCTGCCTGCTCATTTGTTGAAGCAATGGGTATATCAATAGGTGACGGATCGAGCTGAATCGATCTGAAACCTCCCAGCTTATTGCCCTGCTTTTCTAAAAAATACACCGTGGAGAAATCGGCAAAACCTTCATCCAGAAAGGATTCCGTTTCTGAATTGTTCCCAATTAAAGCATGGAACCACTGATGTGCAATTTCATGCACAAACGTCGTATCATCTTCAGGCAGTACTTCTGCAGGACGCTGCGGCATCTGTATTAATCTTGAATATTCAACGCCAAAACCATCCACATACGTTTCGATAATCCGAAAATCGGGATAAGGATATTTACCATATTTCTCACTATAAAACGCGATGACTTTAAATGCATAATCGACGTACTTGTCCACTGCAGCTTTCTTGACAGGGTCATCGCCGGAATAAAAATATTCTACAGTTAACCCATCTCGCGTCTCACGTGCTGACTTTAAATTCGGACCAGCAAAAAAAGCAAATTCTCTGGTGTTCGCGGCGCGCGCTGTGACCACTTTCCGTCCGCGTTCGGCACTGTCTTTGGAAGTGATCTCTCCCGGCATGACGACCTTATATGAATCGGGCACATTCAGCTCAACATCGAAATCAGACGAGGTATAGTAATCACTCTCAAAGGAAGTGCTGTACGTTGTCTTGTTCCACTGATGGCTGTTTTCGTCATATACAGACATGACCGGAAACCAGTGTGCCGCATTAATCTGATCCTTATAGTAAGAGAGCCGCTGCATCCCATACGGAATATCGAGCAGAAAGTCCACCTGCAGGGTGATCGATTCACCCGGCTGCAGAGGCGTTTTTAACTGCACGCTTAATGCCTGATTTCGGTTGCTAAAAAGAAGCTTATCCGCTGGTTTTTGATTTTCCTGCTGCTTCACTTCCAAAATATCTATCCCGCCCAGAAAGTCTGATGCTTTTTTATCCGGATTTTCTTTGGCTATATGCTCATTCTGACCGATATACATTTGTGTCTGGGTCGCTTTAGATCGATTGGCATCCGCATAGGTATGCATCACTAACTCCTTAAGCGTATCTTTGCTTGTATTCCGATAAGTCACGGTCTGGCTTGCCTGTATATTCATCTCTTTCTCATCCAGACGCGCCTGAATCAGATACTGGATCGGTGATTGATATTGAGATACAGCCTGCTGCGTGCCGTAATTTGCTTGTACCTGCTCCGCACCAGCGGCCGCCATGGACCCTTGTGACGCCTCCGCATGCGCAGCATAGATTAGTGGGGATGCCGCAAGTGTCATCACCAGTGTGCTCAGCATCGCTTTTTGAATAAAGTTCGTGGATTTGATTTTTGAAAGGTGCATGTTGTCTCTCTCCTTCTGCTGTATGTTCTTCACATATAACAATAGAGGCTTAACCTTACGTTGAAGTGTAGGTGAAGTTTAAATTTTGTTAAAAAAAGAAAAGAAGCCCTGCTGCGCAGGACTTCTCGTATTGATCTGCAGTGGGCACGAACCACACTACTCTGTTAACTCTCAGCATATTTACTTTCACTAGATAAAAGTCCTAAGAACTCTTTAAGCCTAGCTTTGATCTCTACTGAGATTTTCTCTTTACTAACGTAAACAACATCAATCAATGTACTTAACATCATTTTCTTTTTTTCCATTGAGGCTTCATCAAAAACATCATGCCAAACCGGAATATACTCTTTTAATGTTTCCATTTCAGACAGTTCAATCTTTTTAGAAGAAAGTATTCCTTCAGTTTCATTCATTTCATTGGTATTTTGCATAATCTCCAATTCTGTCTTCTCAATGAGATCATTAAGAATCTTTGGTTTGAAGGCACTTTTGCCCATAATTGATTTAGTGACTTCGGCGTTTAGAACCGATAGCTCATTATAATTTTCTTCAAGTATAGACTGCAGGTTCTTAATTTTTGTCTCTTCCTCATTTGATATTTTCTCTTTGATTAGATCTATTTTTGAACTGAAATCTATAGTTTCGAGTTGATTCAAGTAACTATTTACTTGCTTCATTACTTGCTGCTCAACTTTCTTAGACGAGAAAGTAGCTTGACCAATACAATCGGTTTTCCCTTGTAATTTTCCGGTACATCGATAACTTTTATTTTGATTGTATCTAAGTATTTCTCCATTTGCAGCCTTATATTTATTAACAAATGTTGTTGAAGTTAGCCTTGAATTACAACACCCGCATCTCGCTATCCCAGTTAGAAGTAAACTGCCTTTTGTGCTTATGGGAACAGAATTATCGTTCATTTTCTTATTTTTAGGATTCTTTTTTTCTCTAATATCTTGAGCTGAATTCCAATCCTTTTCGGATATTATAATTAATTCAGGAATGGGCTTAGAAAATGTATCGTCTCCCAATCCTTTCCTGTATCTCATAATTCCTTTATATATAGGATTTTTAAGTATGACATTCACAGTAGCCGCCCCCCACTGTTTAGCCTTTCTTGTGGGTATGTTCTCTTCGTTCAACAATTTAGCTATCCTTAATTGTCCGTATCCTTCTTCTAGTACCAGTCGGAACATTCTCTGTACCACCAAAGACTCTTCTTCGTGTTTTACTAATTTAAGCAGCACCTTACCCTTTTTATTAAAATTACCGGAATCAACACCTCTATACCCATATGGTATACCACCACCTCGAAATATACCCTCTTCCACCATTTGCTTATGTTTTTCGTTCACCCGATCCGAAGTTTTTCTGCTTTCTCCGCTCGACTGCCAGAATCTAAGAAAGTTGATCATCCTGTCTGTATGTACTTCAATTTTTTGCTGTCCTTCTATTACAGACCACATCTCGATTCCTTTGTTTACAAACCACTCAACTAAGAAGGGAGTCTCATCATCTTTTCTGCCTAATCTATCAAACATAAATACTAGCAATACATCGAACAATCCATTTTCTGCGTCCTCTTTAGTCCTTTGAATTACATCTCGGTTCAAAGCAGATACTTTGAACCCTGAGACACCTCTTTCAGTATATTCTTTTACCAACTTCCACCCCTGCTGCTTTTCAATCATTGCTCTACAAGATCGCCGCTGCATGGGTATGTCATTTCCGTCCAATTGTCCTTTTGTAGATACTCGATATAGAGCTGCAACTCGTTTAATTTGTACCAATTATTTCACCACCATATCTTTTTTCTGTTATATAAATCTGAACTCCCTACTACTACTTTCACAATTAGTTAATATCTAGATTATAGCATTAAATCAATAAGATATAATAAAGACTACCCACATATTTTTGCAGGCAGCCCTCCGGTTCAAACCATGTTTAGTTGTCATCTTCTTCAATTAATCGGACATAACAAAAAACAGCCGTGAAGGGCTGTCTAAGCTAAGTAATATTGTTATATATAGGACGAGTGGGGATCGAACCCACGACCCTTACCCTGTCAAGATAATGCTCTCCCGCTGAGCTATCGCCCTTCATTAATTACATTATAATACAGTTAAGATTAATGATTCAATATGTCACCCCATCTATACATCAAACTTCAATGAAGTAATAGTATTATACCAAGTAAACGCGTTCATTGTCAATCATTAATTTGGTTATAAATTGGCTGGATTGGAGCAGAATAATGGAAACATTACCATTTTGGGAAACGAGGTGAATTCCTGTGAAATACGCCGTTCGATATCATCTTTACCAGCGCGAGCAGTTTCAGAGTAAACATTCTCTCTTCCGCACAATGAATTGGCTGGTCACATGCGCTCTTGTTCTCCTTACGATGACCGGCTGTACATTACAGCGGGATGAACATACGGTGCAGTTCCAGCAGCTGCAGCAGCCGAATGAACAGAGCGAATCGCTGCCCGTGTGGATGGATGTATATTCCAAATCAGTTGTCCATGATGTTTATTCCCCACAGGGGAATACCGAGATCTTACCGTGAAAGCTGGATGCAGCAGGAGAATAAGGCGCTGTCCGCAACATCATTCATCTTCATCCCATTTGCGAGAATAAGCTTTTTTGGTCACAACATACAACAAAGCGATCATGCCCGCCGACATCAGAAGTGTAATCGTCATAATACCTGCCATTCCCATCACTCTCTCCTCCTCCAAAGTCCCAGTATGTACCAAACTTAACTATACAGGAAAAGCATTTTTTTGTATAATGCAGTCTGAACTTGCCGCGCATGGAGCAGAAAGAAGGAATTGAATTTGGCAGCTGAAATCAGTTATGTTACGACAGAAGAAGAATTGAAGCAGGCACTTGAAATTCGCCGTCAGGTATTTGTAGTGGAGCAGCAGGTACCTGCTGAACTTGAGATTGATCAATATGACGTGATCAGCCCCGATGTACATCATGTGCTGCTTCATACGGATGGCCAGGCTGCTGCCACAGGGCGTCTGATCTATTACAGCAAAGACACGGCCAAAATGCAGCGGATCGCTGTACTCGAATCCTACCGGTCATTTGGTTATGGACGTGTGCTTCTATTAGCAATGGAGGAGCTTGCTCGCGAGCTGGGGCTAACCTATTCACTGCTGGATGCCCAGTGTCAGGCTCAGAAATTTTATGATAAACTCGGCTATGAAGTGATTTCGGAAGAACCTTTTTATGATGCGGGTATTCTGCACGTTCGTATGCGAAAAACACTCTAATCATTCTCGGAGTCCAGTTCAATAGCGGTTCAATTAATCTCCGGAAAACACTGCATGGGATGAATACTTCTCTCTATTTCGGACAGGCTAACAGGGTAACCCATTCCCATTTGGTCATAGAAGGAGAGTGTGACATGATGGATCAAACAACACGTGAAACGTTCACAGCAGTGCAGAAAAATGGTGACGGTGATTTGACCGCCTTCCAGACATCCAACGGACGTGTACTGGATTATCAGCAGGCCCTGAACGAAGTGAAAGCCGGAGCGATTGCGGGTGTGAATGTATTCAAAGGTAAGGATGGAGAAATGTATATTCGCGGCGATGCCGACGGGGACCCCACCAACAATCTGGACCAGCTTCCGACTTTCTAAAAGAATGACTGAACATACAGCGCCAATCCAACCGGGTTGGCGTTTTTTGCTCTGTTTTATGTCTGACTGTGCTGTGCTTAACCTTGGCTCTCGGATGACTGATTAATAATCGGTAAAATATTTCACCGCACTCCCTCCAGGCTGCGGTTTTCGAACCATTTGCGCTTCCTGCTCCCAAGCCTGCAGAATCTGTATGCTTTCCATCGCAGACGGGTTATCCCAAGCTATGTGACCTTTCCGTTCAAGTTCGAGCAGGGATTCCCGAATCTGGACGCGACTGCGGCCCGTTTTGTTCTCCAACTCATCCATTCGCGGGATTCGCCGCCGCTGCCCTGCATAGTTCACGATGATGCGTAAAATTTTGCGTTCAAAGTCGTTCAGCATACTTGATTACTCCCTTCCGATTCCCTTCGGTGACAGGACGCCATGCCAGAATATTTTGCTCCAGAAACGTCCGTGGTGCCCCTTCTTTGCCATCGGATGCCCGAATCGTTCCGCCGCGCACACTATTAACTCGAATCTGCCGCTGCGTAATCTGTCCTGCACGATCCATATATACAAGCTCCACCATCTGGCCAACATATTTTCCAAGCATGATCATCCCTCCAGTAAGAACGTTTGTTTGTATTCATTATTATATGCGAACGTAAGTTCTTTATTCAATAACAAAAAAAGGAATTTTTCAAAATAAAAAACCAGACTTGGTCCTAAAGGAACAGGAGTCTGGTTCTGCTTTAATTTGGAGAGTTTAGTTTGGGGTACAGCCTGATCTGATCAGTGACGATCTGATTCAGCAAATTGCACTTTTTTTAACTGCTGCGTATTCGGATTAAAATCAACATTAACATATACGTCAAACTGCTTGCCATCTTTGGCACGAACCCACAGCTTGAACTGCTCTCTCGACTGATTGGCGCTTAGCGAGGAGCGGCCAATATGTTTGTAGTCTAGAATGTCGACATTGTACTTGGTTTGGGTTTCTTTCACCGCTATGATCCCCCACTTCGCATAATCCGGTATGCTGCTGGATGTGGAGGCTGCTGCTGCAGCTGTAATGCCTGACAACCCAAGCATCAGCGTTAGTATCGTAACCATAAGCGCTCTCATGCATCTCACTCCTTGGGACCAATGTGTTGCTGATATCGTGCCCCTTTGGTCTGCATTTTACACCCACATTCGAAAAATCCAGACAGCGGGCCACAGCGAAAAGGGGACAGCAAGCATCAGCTTATCCAGTGCTCCAACCTCGGAAGTATGACTAAAGCTCATTCCCCAATCCCCGGAAAGAAAATGCTGCTGTGCCTGTGATTCTTCAGTAGGCTCCAAACCATACTTTTCCATAAGTATTCCCCTTGTCTGTTCATCCACCTGGACGTCATTCCCTACACCGCTTGCCAGCACATGTGCACTGTTTGTGTAAGTTAACAATATCATTAAAAAAATCAATAAACATGCTGTAAGTAACCATCTAAATCTCATATGTATTTCTCCCTTTCTGCTTCGAATCCATGACCAAGATCAGTACGACACTTTGCACAACTTGTCTGATTGTACATAATCATTGTGAAAATGGGAATACCAAACGGTGAATTATTCACCACATTCGGCAAGCATTCTTGACGAATTAGCACATAACCCTTTAGACCCATTTCTTAGTTTATCTGTTTAGGAAAACCATATATCGTGTAATGGGCTTTGACTGACCAAGCTGTAGGCACACTACCTGAACTCATTTGCACCCCATATTCGAGGAGGTTATATTTGTATGTTCAAACGTCTGGATGAAATTCTGATTGAGATCCCCAACGTCGAAAAGCCTGATCCCAATGCAGCGGCAGCCATACAGGAACTGCTTGGTGGTAAATTTGGAGAAATGTCCACCCTGAACAACTACCTCTATCAATCCTTTAATTTTCGTTCCAAAGAAAAGCTCAAGCCTTTCTACGACCTCGTCATGAGTATTACGGCTGAAGAATTAGGACATGTTGAACTGGTGTCACATGGTATAAACCACTGTCTCAGAGGATCAACCGAATATAAAGAACCCGATCAGACGCCGCTGGGTTCCGTGAAGGATGCAAGGCTGTCGTATCATTTCCTGGCAGGTGCCCAAGGCGCGATGCCTTTTGACTCTATGGGTAATCCATGGACAGGTGCCAATGTCTTCAACAGCGGCAATCTGGTGGAGGATCTGCTGCATAATTTCTTCCTCGAATGCGGCGCCCGTACGCACAAGATGAAAGTGTACGAAATGACGGACCATCCCGCAGCGCGCGAAGTTGTCGGTTTCCTGCTCGTACGCGGCGGCGTGCACGTCGTGGCGTATGCCAAAGCAATCGAGATTGCGACAGGTGTCAATGTGACCAAGTTGATTCCGATTCCGTCACTGGACAACAAAGCCTTCAACGAGGCTCATAAATATGAAGAAAAAGGCGTTCACACCAAACTGTACACTTACAGCGACAACGACTTCAATGCCATTGACCAGATCTGGAAGGGCACACACCCCGAAGATGGACAACCTCTGGAAGTGATTCAGGGCATCCCTCAAGGCTTCCCGATTCCAGAAGCTCCGGCGGTGGAGGAAGAATTCGCACCAGGCATCTCACACGAGGATTTCAAGGAGATTGCGCGCCGTCTGAAAATGGCAGGTAATATTGCGGATTAAGGAATTAATGTTTAGTATTTGTTTGAAAGGTTTCCTCCTGTTAAAATGCAGTTTGTCTTAAGTAGAAGTAAAGCCCTCACTCCCAGCTGCTTCAATGCAGCGAAGATCTGAGGGCTTTGTTATGAGATTGGTCGACTCATGGCTCCAATAAGCATGTTAGAGCATACACACTACTTTATCTTGTTGAGCAAAAGTATGATGGCTTCATCCATCTCCTCAAGCACCTCGCTATACGTAGGCTGGTCAATTATTCTTTCTAAGTCAGGCTTTAGCATATATAAACATTCTAAAGGTAATCGGGAGATAAGGCCTGTCAGCATGAAATACTCCCACTGCGGATCTCTCGTTTGGAATACATCTCGAACATGCGGAATCAATTCGTCTCCAAACCTCAACAGTATGTCTTCCACCGGCTGAGAAATCGGCCAGTTCCCATCCTGTAACCACTTCATAAGCTCAGGTAAGACATCTCTCAGCTCATCCTTACTGCATTTGGAAAGCTTCTCTACAGCTTCAAAGTCATGTTTATCTTTGGGTAACATCGTTATGATATTCATGTGTTATTTCCCCTAAGGAATCTGCCCATTTTTGAAAATGTATAAGTATTTTCTCTAAATTCTCTACTCCGCCTGCACCTCGAAACTATCCATCAATTATGAAGTAATGCTCATTCAGCAAGCCAAGTCCGCTAATATGAACCCGTTTTATCAAATGAACTACAGCTAATCGTTACGTTCCTCTCAGTAAGTATTTCTTTTATTTGATAAAAGAAGCTGTCCTGTGCTTTCATTTTATCATCTACATTAAATAAATGAATGACGAACGGCTCTCTTGCTCCAAATCTACCGCAAAGACAGTCCTCCAGACTATCCAAACTGTAACCAAAGTACCCGCCCGGCCCGTTTACAGCCTCACCTAGTGCACAGAAAAAAGAAGCAGGATCGGTTACATGGGCTGCATCGATATAATAATGGCCTTGCTGTTGATCTTCTGTAATTGGTTTGGTACTGGAAAATAATCGGGCAGCTTCTAACCATGCCAGGCGTTGTTCGCAGGACAATCCTATCCACTCATTCTTTTTAGCAAGAGGTGTTCTGCGCATATCCCAAACCAAAAGACTCTCTTCTGCCGCCACTTCAACCAAATTTCCAACGAATTCAAGCTGCTGCAGCACTTCATCGAAATCCGAAAATGGATCATAAGCATAAGACTCTTTAAGAACAAAATAATAAGATCCAATTGGATTTTCTTCATCGTTAAGAATAGTCAGATATACGTTGTTAATATATGTTTTACGATGCTTGCAGTACGCTGCAAACTCTTCATCATATCCAAAATCTACGAACGTGATTTTATGAAAATCTTCGCCATCTATTTTCTCAATACAGCTTCCAGTCAGCCCCTTCAGATCCAGGCATCTTCCGATGGTTAAGCCGGTCTCATCATCAATTAAAGAATACTTATTATTAATCATCTGCTCAAACTCCTTTAGGCCCCTCTTCTTCCCTGGTACAGGCACAATCATTTCGCCCATTCTTACCTATCCGTGCCTTGTCTGTCCATATCATTTCTCTTTATTCCTGAGCCACAGATACCTTCCCCAAACTCCTAAAACTCCACACAGCAGCATCGCACAGTACGCCCAGGCAAACAGCATCGCCAACCCTAATCCAATATTGGCATCCAGACGTTCATCGGTGATATGGGTATACAACGCAAAAGCAAGCGGCACAGCGCCGATGATGAAAAGTCCCATAAACCAGCCAATCAACGTTCGGGTGTCCAGGCTTTGGTTATATCCTGTGCGTTTACGTATCCCCACAAATAACAACCACAAAATCAAAATAAAAATGAAACACGTGAGTACAATTTTAACGAGATCCGACATATGGTCTACCTCCTAACTTCAAACATTCTCCAGAAGATATGCACAGCGCCGCTCATCATGAACCTATCATACAATTCAGAGCACACCCTGCCCATTATTACCCATTTTCAATGTTGATGCAATTTCACCCTCGTCAACCTGCATTCTCCTCCCTCCAAAATAAAAAAAGACCACCGCCCCGACTCCTTCCAAGTCATAGGCGATGGTAATACAGCTGTTCTTACTCCAGTATGCTTCGCACTCCCAAACGTGTTACATCTTAACTTCGCTGCATACATATCTCTTGTTACATACATGCATACATACACAGCCATACATACGTAAATAATTAAGCACTGACACACATACCTCATGTTCGATAAGAACGATCCTGATTAAATACGTTCCTTATCACGCCAACCCATCAAACTCCGCAGCAGTTCAGCTTGATTTTGGCCTGGCAAGCCGCTCTCTCTCCTACGCACCAAACTGCGCGTAATGCAGACGGCTGTAAACACCACCTGAAGCAAGCAGTTCCTCATGACGCCCCTGCTCGGTAATACCCTGTTCAGCAACAACGACAATGCGGTCTGCATTTTTGATCGTAGCCAGTCTGTGGGCAATAACAAGCGTCGTCCGGCCTTCGGACAGCTCTGCGAGGGACTGCTGGATCGCAGCTTCCGTCTCGGTATCAAGTGCCGAGGTCGCTTCATCCAGAATCAGAATCGGCGGGTTTTTCAGGAACATTCGTGCAATGGATAACCGCTGCTTCTGTCCACCCGAGAGCTTCACTCCACGCTCACCAATAAGGGTATCCAATCCTTCTGGCATGGACAGAATCAAAGATTCCATCTGGGCACGGCGGGCGGCCATCCATATTTCTTCTTCCGAAGCATCCAGCCGGCCGTACGCAATATTTTCGCGAATCGTACCATCAAAGAGGAATACGTCCTGCTGCACGATTCCGATCTGGCTGCGTAAGGAGTCCAGCGTCATGTGCTGAATGTCTTGGCCATCAATGGTAATGCGCCCTTCCAGCACATCATAGAATCGCGGCAGCAGACTGCAGAGCGTCGTTTTCCCTGCTCCTGACGGGCCAACCAGAGCTACCGTTTCACCGGCCTGCACACTCAGATCGACACCTTTAAGCACAGGCTCCTGGTCCGAATAACCGAAAGTCACCTGCTCATACCGAATGTCCCCGCGCAGATGGGATACCGATACAGCATCAGCACGGTCCTTGACATCCGGCTCCATATCGAGCAGATCTGTGTAGCGTTTGAAACCTGCAATCCCTTTGGGATAGGTTTCAATAACCGAGTTAATCTTCTGAATGGGTGTCAGGAACACATTCGACAGCATAATAAACGCGATAAATTGACCGTATGACATACTGCCATTAATAACAAACCATGTGCCGCATACAAGTACAAATAGAGATACCAGCTTCATCAGCACATAACTGATCGAAGAGTTCCACGCCATAATTTTGTACGCAACCAGCTTGGTTTGACGGAATCGACCATTGTTTACGGCGAATTGTGCTTTTTCATACTCTTCATTGGCAAAAGCCTGTACCACGCGAATACCTGTGATATTATTTTCCACACGAGCATTGAAATCTGCAATATCGCCAAACATTCGGCTGAATGCTTTGGACATTTTGTTTCCGAAATACAAGGAGAGATAGATAATGAGCGGCACAATGATAAACGTCAGAATGGCCAGCTTACCATTGATGCTCATCATGATGCTGAAGGCACCCACAAGCGTCATCACCGCAATAAATACATCCTCCGGTCCATGATGGGCAATCTCCCCAATATCCATCAAATCATTTGTCATCCGGGATACCAGATGTCCGGTCTTTGTATTGTCAAAATATCGGAAAGATAACTTCTGCACATGATTGAACAGATTTTTACGCATATCCGTCTCGATATTAATCCCGAGCTTATGTCCCCAATAGGTGACAACATAATTCAGGAATGAATTCAGCAGGTAAATGCCCAGCAGTGCCAGACACGCCCACAAAATCCAGTCCCAGCGTCCGCCTGGCAGCAGATCATCCACTACCCGGTTCACGGCCAGCGGAAACGCAAGTTCAAGCAGCGCGACCAGAATTGCACAGGTGAAATCCAGAATGAACAGTTTTTTATAAGGCCTGTAATAGGCAAAAAAACGACGAAGCATGAACCAAGTTCCCCCTTACGGCAATCCTCCGTCAATATGGTGATTACCTTTTATTTCGTCCTGCTTAAGAGATACAGGAAGTATGGTGCACCGAGAACAGCAACCAGAATCCCGGCCGGAATCTCCGAAGGCTGCAGGATGACACGGCCCAGCGTATCGGCAATTAGAACGAGTAAAGACCCGACCAGTGCAGACGCAGGCAGCAAAAGTTGATGTTTGGGACCAACCAGACGGCGTGCCAGGTGAGGTCCGATCAATCCAACAAAACCAATACCACCGCTGACAGAGACACATGATCCCGCAAGACCTACGGCGGCGGCAAGCAGAATCAAACGCTCACGCTCTACGGGAGCACCGAGCCCGCTTGCGGTCTGATCACCGAGGTTTAACACGTTAAGTACACGTGCCTTCATCAGCACGAGTGGTACAAGCACCACCATAAACGGCAGCAGAGCACTTACAAACTTCCAGTTGGAGCCCCAGATGCTGCCTGCAAGCCAAGTGGCTACAAACTGATATTTCTCCGGACTAAGCCGAAGCGTTAATACGATCATAGCTGAACTGATCCCGGCCGCAATCCCGATGCCTGTGAGCAGCATTCGGGTAGGCAGGATGCCTTCACCCTTTTTGTAAGAAAGTACATAGATCAGAAATGCCGCAAAACCCGCTCCAATCAGAGCAAGAACCGGAAGCAGAAAAATCGGAGCTGCGGTCGTCGTTGGGAAAAAGGAAACAAACAGCATCACCATAAGTCCTGCTCCTGCATTAATACCAAGTATCCCCGGGTCGGCAAGCGCATTGCGTGATACCCCCTGCAGAATACAGCCGGACAATGCCAATCCCGCTCCGATCAGGACGGAAATGACAATGCGGGGCAGACGGAATTCAAACAGGATTAAATGCTGCTTCGCTGTGCCGCCCCCAAAGAGCGTGCGCAGCACCTCCAGCGGCGAAAGCTTCGTAAATCCGGTATTCATACTGACAATAAAAACGATGATAATCAAAAGCGCGAGCACACTAAGAACAACGATGCCTTTTGTTTTCTTTTTACGCTCTGTACTAACCATTGTTGAGGAACCCATGTTATAGCGTCCTCCTTTCTTTCCGCGCCAGATACAGGAAGAATGGCACTCCGATCAGGGCAACCAGTGCGCCAATTGGCGTCTCGTAAGGCGGATTAATCATACGTGCAGCCAAATCCGAGAATACAAGCAGCAGACTGCCCATGACAGCAGAACACGGGATAATCCAGCGATAATCAACCCCGACCAGCTTTCTTGTAAGATGGGGAATGATCAGACCGACAAAGCCGACTGCCCCCACTACGGATACAGCGGTGCCCGCCAGAATAAGTACTACGATCAGACCAATCAGCTTAATCAGACCTGTACGCTGTCCCAGCCCTACTGCGATGTCCTCACCGAGGCTGAGCAGCGTAATCGAGCGCGAGATGATTAAACCAACGATGAGTGCCGCAAGAACCCAGGGAAACATCACTTCAAGTTGAGACCACTTCGTTCCGGCTACCCCGCCGGCAGTCCAGAACGCAAGATCTTGTCCAATTCTGAAGTACAGCGCGATCCCCTCACTGAGTGCAGACAGCATTGCCGATACTGCGGCCCCGGCTAATACAAGCCGCAGCGGTGTCAGACCTGATCTGGACGCCGCACCGAAACCGTACACAAGCAGCACGCCAAGTCCCGCTCCAAGGAATGAATACATGATGATGTACATATACGACAAACCCGGGAAAAAGGCGAAACAGATAGCCAGCGCAAATCCGGCACCTGCATTCAATCCAAGCAGTCCCGAATCAGCCAGCGGATTCCGGGTCATGCCCTGCATAATAGCCCCCGCCACAGCGAAGCAGGCACCTACCATGGCTCCACCAAGGATACGCGGCAGCCGGATCTCCCATATAATCTGATGGGGCGTCAAGTCAGGGTTAAAGTTAAATACAGCCTGCCAGACCACGCCGAGCTGAATGTCCGCAGCACCAAATGAAATGGACAGCGCCATACCCAGAGCCAGCAGCAGAATACCACCTGTCAGAATGAGAGTGGCTGTCCACGGGCGTGTGTGGATCTTGGCTGTGGGTGACTCCGTATTCGAATGCGTGGATGAACTGTTCGAGCTCATACTTGTCCACCCGCGTTATGAGTGAATCCTGTCAACCTTATGTACATAACAATCACCTCTCCAAAATTACCGCTTCTTATTGATATTGATTCTCATTCCCATAGAACATTGTAAGGGAATCCCCCCCGTCTGGCAATGGACAAAAAGGACAACTTTCTTGCAGATATGAATATTTTCACATTATTATGCATGAAAAAAGGCCATACAGAGCTTTCATGCTCATGATTGGCCCCCACTTTATAAGTGTATAATACTAATCTAATTCCGATGCTTGGCTTAGCGAGTCCGCACAGTCATCAATGAAACGAGTACATCCGGCAGATCGGTGATGATGCCCTGCACTCCCATTTCGATCATCCTCTTCATCTCGTCCGGATCATTTACAGTAAAAGGGTATGTGACTATGCCCTGCGCAAGTGCAGCGGCTACTTCCTCCTCTGAAGCGGCCATTTTGTAAGGATGAAGACCTGAAGCCTCCAGTTTGGCTGCATAATCATGAGGACGGTACAGCTTCTCCATATATAAAAGCGCTGTACGAATATCCGGGGCAATACGTTTACATTTGACGAGCGATGCATGGTTAAAGCTGGAAAGTACGACCTGCTGCTCCATGTCCCACTCCCGAATCACCTGAATGACCTTCTCTTCCATGCCTTTATACGGCACGATTCCATTCTTCAATTCGAGATTAAGCAGCACTCTCCTGCCCTGCACCAGGTTGAATAACATCTCAAGTGATGGAATGGACTCTCCCGCAAAATCGGGATGAAACCACGAGCCTGCATCCAGAGTACGCAGCATATCATAAGTGCAGTCTTTGACCCAGCCCGTCGTTCCCGCCGTACGCTGTAACGTCTCATCATGGATCAGCACTAATCGGCCATCCGCAGACATCTGTACATCCGTCTCTATTCCTGTTGCACCAAGCTCCAGAGCCCGCTCAAAAGCATGCATCGTGTTCTCTGGGCATACAGCCGATGCACCTCGGTGAGCGATAATTTCAACCTTGTTCAATACAGCCCCTCCTGCGTTCAAAGTGGATTCTATAAACCTCACTATATACGCCGTTTGTTATACATGTATTAAGAGAACATTTAATTATGCAGCGGCTTTTATTTGAGTGCTTGGTGCGGCATTTAAACGGCTGGGGATTCACTCATTTTGCGAACTCAATCTGAGAATTTACATAATATAATATCAGTCGTAGACCATCGCACTCCGCTGTAAGGAGGTTGCCCATTGAAATCACGTATAAGGAAACAAAACAGATCAGAACCAGGACCGAAATTCAGCCCGCCAAAACCTCCCGGACCCCGACAAGCCATTCCGCGAGCTTCTGTTCGAGGACTCTCTATACCTGACAGAACGAGTAATCAGTCCACCGTCGTTGATCCTCATCAGAAAAGACTTGATCAGCTGGCCCTTGTTGCGGCTATTCTTGCACTGATTGCTGCAGCCATTGGACTATACATTGCCTGGCAGACACTTATTTTACCGAGCGATACTGCAGAAATTATTGTATAGTTCCCGCTATACGGCTCTATCTCACTCCAATGAGATGGAGGTCTTTTTTTGTACAAGCAGAAAAAACCGTTCCCCGGAAACGCCGACAGCCGCCGGCGTCTCTTTGGAAAGGCCATTTTTCTCTGGACGCTGCCCGGGGGCTCAAGCATCCGTCATGGAATGGTCTTAAATTACAGTACGAAAGTGCGGGAGATGATAACGAGCAGGATAAACAATACCAGGATTGCGCCTGTTGATGTCCACGCTCCGCCGCCGAAACCTCCGCAGTAGCCGTAACCTGTTCCTTTGAGTTCGCTCATGAGTGACACTCCCCTCTTCTTCAAAGTACACTATAGACTATGTCCGCATGTATAATTTGCTTGGGCAGATGAAGAAGTTTTCTCACGCAGGATCTCGCTTGAAACGGTCCCCGTCACGGTTGACCGTTGTATACGCCTTTACTTTTCGCTTAACTCGGACCATTTCTGAGTCAAATCCTTAGGAATATAAGCCGCCATTTGAGCAAGCAGCTCGGCAGGCTCGGACTCCAGGCTCCACAAACTGAGGTGTGATGTGTTAGAGAAGCCTTCATGTACACTATGCTCAACCATTTTCATGAGCGGTTCGTAATACCCGTTAACATTCAAGAGTCCTACAGGCTTGCGATGAATGCCGATCTGGGCCCAGCACAGCACCTCGAACAATTCTTCAAATGTGCCCATGCCTCCCGGAAGTGCGACGAATCCATCGGATAACCGGGCCATTTCGGCTTTTCGTTCATGCATCGTGCCCACTTCAATCAGTTTGGTAAGCCCTCCGTGAACGACCTCACCCCGAAATAAGCCCGTAGGCATAACACCGATGACTTCTCCGCCTGCTGCAAGAGCCGCATCCGCTACTGCACCCATCAACCCCATGCAAGAGCCGCCATAGACGAGTTCATAACCGCTGCCTGCAATCTGTTGACCCAGCCGGGCAGCGTGCTCAATATAATCGGGATGATTTCCCGGGTTAGATCCTGCAAATACACATATCCGTTTCAAGTCGTTCCACTCCTTCTTGAGTTCAACTTATCTATCTCCCTAGTATACATCACAAATGTCATTGGTATGTTACAGCACGTTAACAGAACGTATGCACATTGTTTTAGGAACTCAAAAATCATATATTTCACAGCTGGTCTATACTTATTCATGTCTCTACCGCTAAAAAGGCAAAAAAATACCCGGCCGTTTGCAGCCGGCCGGGCTCCCAAATCCATACACAATCAATTAGAAGGGGTTGTTAGTACCTACTATAAAGTCGAAACATTAATACTGTATGATCGCTGTATGAAATACATATTAAATTTTCGCTGCATTATCGTATACCGCGCCGTGAACGCACAACAAACATATGCTTGTCTTTGCGAAGCAGGCGTCCATCTTCAAGTTCGACCTGATCTTCATCATGTCTTACAATCGTCGTAGATAACGCCACGATTTTGGCGCGCCGCCAGATCATAATCTGCGACTTGAAATAGATCGCATTTTCAAACTGGATTGCCTTTTTCATAACATATCCGATCTTGTGTACTTCAGAACGCGCCTTCTTCAGAGGCAAACTTTCTTCAGGAAGAGGTTTGATCATTGCTATATTGTCAAACGATACCTTGATCCGTTTCGGTCCGATTCGAACACATTCCGCTTCTTCGTCCCACTCTACCAGCGTTCCCTTCAGAGGCTCGCGGATTCCTGCTGCCCGGTATACTGCCACTTTTCGTCCAATCCAATGTCGCAATGTGCTCGCCTCCACTCTATCTAGTTTTCAGGTATTGTCCAATCGATCGGTTTAATACCTTGGGAGACGAGAAATTCGTTGGCTTTGGAGAACGGCCGGCTGCCAAGAAAGCCGCGATGGGCAGCCAGAGGGCTCGGATGTGTCGATTCCAGAACCAGGTGTTTGTCTCGGTTGATAAAAGCCCCCTTCTTCTGAGCATGACTTCCCCACAGCATGTACACCATAGGCTCTGTACGTTCATTCAGCTCACGAATGACGGCATCCGTGAACGTCTGCCAACCTAACCCGTGATGAGAATTAGGCTGACCCTCCCGAACGGTGAGAACCGCATTGAGCAGCAGCACACCCTGCTCCGCCCAATGAATAAGTGAACCATGTTTGGGAACAGGTACACCCAAATCAGCCTGAAGTTCCTTGTATATATTTTTCAGTGAAGGCGGAACGCGCACTCCGGGTCTGACCGAGAAGCTTAATCCATGGGCCTGTCCTGCCCCGTGATAAGGATCTTGACCAATAATGACCGCTTTCACCCGATGATACGGAGTCAGCTTCAGAGCCGAGAACAAATCTTCCTTGGGCGGATAGACCGTCTGTGTTTTGTACTCGGCAGCGAGTGCGTAACGAATTTTGTCAAAATACTCGGCTTCCGTCTCCTCCTTCAACACCTCATCCCAATCATTTCCAAACATCATGTATGGCTCCTTTCCCCTGATGAATATATCCGTACAGCCCGTTTGGATGGGCTCTTCCCTGCAAGAGTCACATGTCCAGCAACTCATAGACTATCCATCATTTTAACATAACCACGGTCGACAGACCAGAAGTGTGCTATGCCGGAAAAGAACGCAAAAAAAGGACGAAACAGCTTTCACGCTGCTTCGCCCCTTGGATACATTCTGATCACCAGTATATGTTATTTCTCTCTGATCGTTCTATATAGAATTCTCACAGGTCTCTCCGAATATGTTCCTCTCAGCTTTCTCAGGATACTCTCCAGCCATTCAGAATCAATTGGGAGGGGGTATTAGACGAACACAGGCATCTCATCTGCCTGCTTCTGCCCCACCAGCACGCGGACGATTCTGCGCAATCCCTCTTCCAGCACAGAACGCGGACAAGCCAGATTCAAACGAATGTATCCTTCACCGTTCGCTACAAACATTCTCCCATCCTCCAGCAGTACGCCTGCCTGCTGCGCAAAGAACAAAGGCAGGCTGACATCCTTCGGGGCATAAGCCGTAATATCAATCCAGGCCAAATACGTAGCGTCAGGGATATGAAACACCGCAAGAGGCAGATGCTGCTTCACATATTGGTCAACAACCATAAAGTTGTCATCCAGGTAACTCTTCAGCTGTTTCAGCCATTCATCACCATGTTCATAAGCCGCTTGGGTGGCTGCGATGCTGAGCGGGTTTTTGAAGCCGTAATGACGCGCCTGCCAGATGTCCCTCAGTGCTTTGTTCGGAATAATGACATTGGAGAACATCAGACCCGCCATATTAAACGTCTTGCTGGGAGACATACAGGTAATAATCCGGTCGGTATCCGGGAACAGTTTGGCTAGAGGGGTATGCCTTTTGCCTGTGCGCAGCAGATCACAATGAATCTCATCGGAGATGATCCAGACATCATTGCTCAGACAAATTTCGCCTACCCGTTTCAGTTCCTCGGTACTCCAGATGCGTCCAGACGGGTTATGCGGGTTGCAGAAAATGCATACACGAACCTTCTCATCTTTCGCCTTTGCTTCAAAATCGTCAAAATCAATCGTGTATTGTCCCTGTTCATTTAACATGTCCGAGCAGACCAGTTCAAGTTGATTATGATCTGCTGCTGATTTGAAAAATCCATAGGAAGGGGTCAGGATCAGCACCTTATCGTTCTTCTCGCAAATATATTCCACGAGTTCATACAGCGCAGGAATAATGCCATTAGACGTTTCTAGATGCTCCTTGGGAAAAGACCAGTCATAATGTCGTTCCATCCAGCTGGCCACCGCTTCGTAATAAGCCGGATCAAAAACTTGGGAGTACCCCATAATCCGACGATCCAGACGTTCTTTTACAGCATCTAAAATTTCGGGCGGGGTGGCAAAATCCATATCGGCAATCCACATGCGGATAAACTCGTCATCCTTGAACGGAAATTTCATCTCACTCGGTGCGTTAAAAATATATTGGCGGAAACCATCCGTATTCATCGCATTGGTTCCCGTACGGTCAATCAGTTCATCAAAATCATACGGTGCATTGATCCTGCTTATCTTGGTCATGGGGATTAGCTCCTCTGTCTTCTCGTTTTAGCATCATCAGTGCATAGCTTCTGAACCTATTGTTCCATACCACCGGAACTGCATCAAACACAAGATAATCTACTCAGAAGAAACAAATAAACGTTCATGTTTCCTCAGAATAGGCTTTTTGTTGAAAAAGTGATATATTTCTGATAAGCCTTGGCATTTAAGAATGACTTTCAGCTTATTCATCTATTCTCAGGAAACACTTAGGATACTTCCACCCGATAAGGAGCACCCCAATGAACAACATCAATCAGGAAGTGGGCAAAAAAATAAGAAACTTCCGCAAATGGCGTGGACTCACCGTGCAGCAGCTGGCGGACCAGATTTTCAAAAGCAAAGGTACCCTTTCCAAATATGAGAGCGGTGATATCACCCTGGATCTTGTGACACTGCACCAGATTGCGGATGCGCTGAATATCCAGGTCGAGCAGCTGCTTTATAAGGAACCGAGACATGCGTCTCCGCTGATGAATACCGTTCAGTCGAGCTTTTTCAAAAACTCCACCCGCTTCTATTCATACTTTTATGACGGCCGGAACAACAGTCTCATTCGCTGCGTTATTGACATGATGGCTCAGTCGGATGCTAACCGTTATCGTACCGTGATGTATATGAATGTGAAGGATTTTGAAAATTATCAGGAATGTGAAAATATGTACTGGGGCCATACGGAGCATTACGATACGCTGACAACGCTGATTCTGAAAAATCAGGCCACGCCGCTGGAGAATCTGTATATTAATATTTTGGCATCTTTTCAGGAATCGGAGAAAAAATGGGGGTTGATGGCAGGTGTCTCGTTCCGGCCATTCATGCCGATTGCGCTGAAAATGCTCTTCTCCCGCACACCCCTGCCGGAAACGCCGGAGCTTTTTAATGAGCTCAAAATCTCCAAAGAGGATCTGCGCACATTAAAGATTTATAACATGCTTGCGGTAACCTGAGCAGTAACCCCAACCGGGGCAGCATATGTTCTACTTTGCCATGCCATGTTTTGCTGTCCGCTGTACTTTAAACAGCTTCCGCCTATTAAAATATCAGACTTCATTTTAAGTATCGCGCGTACAAAAAAGACACCTGCCGAGGCTGTATACCAGCCCATGCAGGTGTCTTTGCCTTTTTTACAGCATTGTATCGTTTGCTTCTGGAACCTTCTCAATGAATCATTCCACAGCAGCAGCATGACTTAGTGTTTAATCAGATCAAGTGTTTCGTCAAACTGCTGCTTTTGCTCTTCGATCTTATGCTCATTTCCAATAACACACCGATGCTGCTGTTCCAGAATCGCAGACACAAGCCCGGCAAAACCGATGATATCGCTCTCCTTCGTACCAAGCACCTCATCACGTTCCTTTTGCAGATCGGCCTCTGTCACTTGGGACAGATAACATTCCAGGGAGAACGCTCCTTCACTATATGGGGTTCGTGGTGTATCCAGATCCTGAATTGCACCGATGATATAACGTGTCATCTCCCGTTCATCAGCACGGAAATCATTCAAATATTGTGGAATCCCCTCGTACACCTTATAGGTTTTATCCAGATTCGGATCCCGATAGGAAGCCAGATAACTATCCCCGTTTCGTCTAAACCCAGACATACAGCCGTAAGCCCCGCCTTTGGCGCGAATATTGTTCCACAGGTAATCCAGGGACAAAATCCCCTGTAATACACGCAGGGAGCCCGTAAAGGCGTACCCTTTTTCAATAAAGTTCCCGGTCTGCACTACATATTGAACCTCGGATGGAGAACGGAACCCTTCGTTATGGGCTGCAGGCGTAAACGCGAAAGCTTCCTTCGCCACTTCTTGTGTGAACAGCTTGGCTTTCAGGTCGGACACCCGCTCTTCCAGACCTTCGTAACCTTGATCATCCGCAGTATAGCTCACAAGCAGATTCTCGGGTCTGAAAATGTAACCCATCAGTTCCTGCAGGCTGGAGGACAGCTGTTCTTTTTTCGAATCAAAGTTCGCCTGTAAATCCTCAAGCCACTGATAGTACGCAATCCCGCTAACCAGCTCCCGGAAATCTGCAGCGGCGGAATGTTTCGCGGACGATCTGGCAATCCCTGCAGAATGACCGCTGTTGATCAAATTGCGCTGCAGACCGCCTTTGACCTGAGAAATAATCTCGAAAAGCCGCTTGGTATTGTCAAAACGGGACGTAAATACAATCTCCTTGATCATATCAAAAGCAAATCCAAGTTTGTCATACAGCACTTTGGCATTAAATTCATACGTCGCCTTAAAATCATGATGCTGATGTGCATTGACGTAGGTGCCAAGTCCGCTGTTAATCCCCCCCGAGTGAATATGAATCTCATTCGACAACTCGTTAAACGAGTAGTTTTGGGTATCAACGTATCCCAATACATTTTTCAACAATCCTGTATAAGGCAGCAGACGGCGGGGCACTTCCTTGATATCAAACAGCAGTCTCAGATAACCAATGCCATTCGTATACAAATTATGATGCAGAATCGTTGTGCCATCTACGCTGTTCAGCGTTTGGTGAAGCTTGGATGCTTTTGTATCAATATCCTCAATCGATAACGTCGGGATCACCTGCTGCTGCTCCTTGGTCGAAGGGGTGTTTTGGTACTCGGCCAGTGCTTCGGTACGTTTAATCATCTCTTGTACCTCTTCTGGACTAAGTCCGACCTGCACCGATTTGAGACGAGCCTTCAGCGCCTCTTCTTTGCGGGCATTCAACCCTTTGTCGGGAGTCAGCGCCACAAATGATGTATGCGTATTTTGTAAGAGATATTTGTCCACCAGCTGCTCAAAATAACCGTCCTTCATTTTGGTACGGAGCGCCGCAAATACATCATTAGCCTCCAAGTGGGTGAACGGTGCCTCTTTATCATACAACCAGCTTTGCAAGGAGGAGAATCCGTAGATCAGCCCTTTCGGCATACGGCCGAAATCCGCTTCCCGATGATTGAACTCATACGAATTAATGCCAGCAAGCAGTGCTTTCGGATCAAATCCTTCCTGCACAACACGCTCCAGCACTTCCTTAATTGTTCCGAGGAACTCCTCTTTGCTGGACAGATTGCTCTTCTTCAATCCCACCGTGAACACGGGTTGATACAGACTGTCGTCATAGGAGCCGTAAACATCCTTCGCGATGCCTTTGTCCAGTAGTGCCTGCTTCAGCACAGCACCCGGCGCGTTAAGCAGAGCATATAACAAAATCTGAAACGAGATGTTCAGTTCCTTGTCCAGACTTGTGCCGATAACCGCGTTGTACGTCAAAAAGCTGTTATCCACTTCGGATTCTGTGCTTCCTGCAGCATAAGACTTCACTGCATCTACACGTTCCGGGAAAGCCGGCTGCAGCTTAATTTCGGAGTCAATCTCGATACGATCATAGCCGCTCAGATAATGCTCATCCAGCCACTGCAGCTTTTCTTCCATATCCATATCGCCGTAGAGGTAGATATAGCTGTTGGACGGATGATAGTAGCGTTTGTGGAAATCGAGCAGTCCTTCATAGGTCAAATCCAGAATCGCTTCCGGGAACCCGCCAGATTCACAAGAGTACGTCGTATCCGGGAAAAGGGAGTTCAGCACTTCGCGTCTCACCATGCGTTCTGGCGAGGAAAAAGCCCCTTTCATTTCGTTGTACACAACGCCATTGTACGTCAATTCGTCTTCTGCAGAAGTCAGATTGTAATTCCAGCCCTCCTGCAGAAATATTTTTTCATTCTCATAAATGTTCGTATTTAATACCGCATCCAGATACACATCCATCAAATTATGGAAATCATGATCATTGCGGCTGGCAATGGGATAGATTGTTTTGTCAGGATAAGTCATCGCATTCAGGAACGTATTCAGAGATCCCTTCAATAGCTCCACAAAGGAATCTTTGGCCGGGAACTTTTTGGACCCGCAGAGCACGGAATGTTCCAGAATATGGGCTACACCTGTATCATCTTCGGGAGGTGTGCGGAAACCAATGCTGAACACCTTGTTATCATCGCTATTGGACAGCAGTACGATGTGGGCACCGGATTTTTGGTGTTCCAGCAGGTACGCATCCGATTTCAATTCCTCGATTCTGCGCTCCTGTAACACCTTGTATGGCTTAAGCTGTTTCAACATAAACTTGAGTCCTCCGTCCATAGATTGTTGTATTGGTTGTGACTGGATTCTCGCTCAAATGTGAAAATTACACCAGCACTCCGATGACAGAACAAGCTTCCGATCCATGTTATCCCCCAATTTTTGATTTTTGCTTGTGGAGGAGAAATCCTGGGATAAAAGCGAACGTTCCGCTTCTCCGGCTTTTTTCTGTTCTCTTCATTTCATGTAATATCTCACTCGAATTATCCGTCAGCAAGGTGAAGGTAAAATATGCCTATCGATAGTATACACCATTGTGGCCTCTCTTCATAAAATGACCAGGCGAACCCACTTTCTGATATGTATTATGCAGGATTTGTGTTTATGAACTAAGCGATGTGGAAGAGTAAGTGAGGTGCCCGGCAGCAGCCAAAAAACAAAAGACATATAAAAAAGATCATATCCGTCTTGTTTAACCAAGTCCGATATGATCTCTTTTATAAAATACCCGGGACCGAGAGACATGCTTTGAAAACAAAAAAGTAAACTTGTCTTTCGCTTTTGACTGCATCCCCAGTTCAGGCTTGACGGTTCCGATGCTGCTGTTTCTATAGAATGTGTCAGGCTTCGTGTACTTCGGCCACTTTTAGAGGTTCAGGTTCAGGCTCCATGCCTTGAGTAAAGAACTCTCTGAGATCACGGTTACGATAAGCCAGGATGCCGACCGCAAGTAAACCCACACCGGAAACCAGTGTGATATAGTACCAGTCTACGACTTCCAGAAGTGCACCGTATACTCCCATTCCTATAGGTACAGCGATCGTTATTACAGTGTTCACCACCCCCAAAACGCTGGCCCTTATCCGCTCGGGTATATAGAGCTGAACATAAGAAAGCATTGGAATATTGCCCATTGTGTTGAGTATCCCGGTAAACATCAAGACAATCATGAAACCTACCATAAGTACAACCTTGGTGCTTGCTTCAAAGATAGGCCACTGTGGGAACATCCACAGGACAATCATCAGCGCCTGAATCTGGATTAGAATGAAGATTTTGTTGGTAATAAACCGGTTGATGACCGGTATTGACACAATAACGGCCCCTATAATTACGCCTGCCGCCAGCGCTGCTTCAATAAATGATAACTGCTGCGGCGTCATATCAAGCGCTTGATACACGATAAAGGGCAGGATAAGAGAAACTGCTGGAGCAATCACAAAGTTAATAAAAACAAAAATCAGCAGCAGATACTTAATCGCAGCCCGGCCGCGAATGTATTTGTAAACCTCTTTTACACTTTCAAAATAAGGCTTTGATTCCCCGATCTCCTCTTTGCGCGGGGTGAATTTCAATAACAAATTCAAAAACCCGGAGAGAATAAACGCGGCTCCCTCAATCAAAAAGATATGCTCCAGCCCAAATTTGCTGTACGCCGCTGCACCGATCACCGGTCCCAGTATACCGATTAGGGCGGCGATACTCTGCGTACTGGAATTGACCGTCGGAACTCTTTCCGGGGAGACAATGTTGGGAACGGATGAGTTTACCGTCAGAGTAAAGAGCGCTTGAAGCGCGCTCAAGATCATCGAGTAAACAACGAACAGCCAGATACTGTCGTGAAACGACTGAAACAAGAACATAAGCGTGAGAACTGAAATACCGCACAGGAAATCACAGACGATCATAATCCTTTTTTTACTGCGACTGCGGTCTACAAACACACCAGCGATAATATTGACGAATATACCCGGAATATAGGTAAAGCTCAACACTAAAGCGAACATACTTGATGAACCGGTAAGATCCAGAACATACAGACTGAGTGCAAAACGAAAAATGGATGTTCCCAGTTCGGTGATTAATCTGCTTAGACTAAAAACGATGATGTTGGTTGAGTCTCTCATATTTTTACACCCTTCATATGCTTCCGTGCAGCTTCATTAAGCATGCTGCGAAGAGTATCGGGATTCTCTTCCGCAGGAATAACCAGCGTCAGGTGAATCTGATTCTCTTGATGCCATGCCATGCACAAGATCCGGTTTGGTTCATCACAATTCACGCCATCTTCTTCCAGATAGTCCAAATCCGTTTCCGTGCCGAGTTCACCCAAATAGTTGAAATTGATTGGCATCTCCTGATGGGCTGCGGCCAACCGCTGCGCCGCATCCGCAAAGGACGGATCAATCGACTCGTTGTACAACAGATTCGCAAAATGGATGTTATGCTCAGAGGCGGATTTCAGCATCTCTTTGATTTGTTCGGTTTGCCTCTCCATTCCTTCTTCGCAGTCCAACAACAGGGGAATATAATCTATGCATTCACCGACTATATCGAAGTAGGACTGATCCTGATACTGTCTGCCAAAATGTGTCATCCATAACGGAATTCGCGGTTTACCGAAGTACGTTCCGAAAAATGCAGCGCAGATCCCCAAAGCAGTCTTCCATTTCAGCTCTTCATCCAGCGTTTCCGATAAATCCATTTCAAACGGAACACTGTGGTGCAGCACCATAATCTTTGCCGGGTCCAGTTCGCTGCGCTGATACATACTGACAGCAATTTCTCCAGCAGCGTCTGCAAACGACGAAATATTGTAAAGCTCATTAAATCTTGCCGCCGACATTCCTTCCGGTCCTCTGCGAATCTGATCGGCGAAATCCGTAAAGGTCCGGCTTTTTCTCGTTTCCTGAACGTTCCCTTGGCATAGGGATTCATATTCACGGATTACTCGATTACGCAGAATTTCATTACTCATGTAATCGAAAATCGTATGTGAGAATGGGAGCAGCAGCACGTATTCCTTTACATTTTGCTTGACCAGCAGCACCCTGTACATTAATGGATCGCTGTTCGTATATGGCCTGATGAAGAATTTTTTCATAAGTGCCCGCAGCATATCTTTTTGCGACTCCGATTCAAAACTGGAAATATCCAGCATAGGTAGATCAAGCTGCTCCGGACTTTCATGCAATCGCCAACGTACGGTTTCCGTTTCAGTATCTTCGAGGAGTACACTGCGCATGACTTCCTCGGCGGATACAACTCGCTGCAGGGCTCGGCCCAACAACTCCGGCTGAATCCCTTTTCTGAATTTAACCATCGTACCAGACACATCTTTATGTTTGAAATGATACGTCTGCGAAGGCGATATGTCATACTCCTTGACTACTGCCTGATTTGTAATGCCTTGGGCGTACTCTTTCTGCTTCTGTGAGATTGAATCCATGATAGACTCTATCCAGTCTGTACCATTCATTTGCCGCAAACCCAAACGGTCGTTCAGTTCCTGCCTGCTTAGGATCCGTTCTGATGCCGATGCCAGCGCCCTCGAAGCATCTTCAATGAAGTGCGGTTGAATCCGCTCGTCCAGGTGTGCAGCAATCAAATTCTCTGCTCTCCGCTTCAGTCCCTCATCCATCCCTGAAATGTAGAGAACCATGAATTCTTCACCATCAACGGAATAATTTTCCCAGCTGCAGGTGCGATCCAGGCGTTCCCCGAGCCACTGCTCCGCCGCAGGAATATCCGTCAAACGGTGCTCCGTTTCTACCATTACGGAACGTACCATAGATGCCGCCAGCTCGGCAGGAGTCTGATGGGCGAACACCTGATTTATACTCAGTTCAAAGCCGAGATTACCCAGCTTTGAAACAACCTGCATGGCCTTTAAGGAATGTCCTCCGATTTCAAAGAAATTGTTGTGGACGCTAACCCGCTCCAGTCCAAGCACTTCCGACCAGATCTGCACAACTGCAGCTTCCATCTCATTCCTTGGCGGAGTATATTCCGTCTCGGTTACATCATAATCCGGCTCGGGAAGCGCTTTTCGGTCCACTTTACCATTCACGTTGAGCGGAAGCTGAGCCATAAATAAAATTACGGTCGGAATCATGTAGTCAGGAAGGTGCTGTGCCATAAATTCCTTTAACGATTGTATGGTCAATTCAACCTCTGCCACAACATATCCGCAGAGGATTTTATCCTGTGATCCTCCTACCTGTTTGACCAGAATGACAGCTTCTTTCACGGAAGGATGACTGAGCAGTACATTCTCAACCTCACCTGTTTCGATCCGGAATCCCCGAATTTTCACCTGGTTGTCCATTCTGCCGATAAACTCGATAGAGCCGTCTGGAAGCCATTTGGCAGCATCCCCGGTCCGGTAGACCCGATCCCCGGGAACAAACGGGTTGGAGAAAAATTTCTGCGCCGACAATTCTTCATTGTTTATATATCCCCTAGCCACGCCGTCTCCCCCTACCCAAAGCTCGCCGGGAACACCGACAGGGTTCAAATTCCCGTACCTATCGACAATATAGGCGGTAGAGCTGCTGATAGGCGGCCCAATCGGAACGCTATTTACGTACGCCTTATCAATAACAAAGCAGCAGGAGAAGGTTGTATTCTCTGTAGGTCCATACCCGTTTACAACGGTTAACGGACCGGATTGCTCTCTTACCTGCTGAATATGTTTCGGGGAGAGAACATCTCCACCGACAATTAAATAGTTTACACTGCGGAACATGCTTGGCTTGTGTTGAGCAAACTGTGTAAATAACGGCGACGTTAACCATAAAGTCGTAATGTCATGCTGCTGAAGTGCAGATTCAAAGAGGACTGGGTCCAGCAGCGTAAGTTTGTCAACCAGGTGCAGCCTTGCTCCGTTCAGCAGCGCCCCCCATATATCAAATACACTGACATCGAATACGGGTGCTGCCGTTTGCAGGACCCGGTCTTCCGGACTGAAGCGAACATAGTTAGTATTCTTCACCAATCTGGAGACACCCAGATGTTCTACCATAACACCTTTAGGAAGTCCGGTTGATCCCGATGTATACATGACATAGGCGAGATTGTCGGTACCCGTCTTATGCAGCAGGTTCGGGGCACTTTCGTCAGAGAGCTGACGATGATCCATCGAGATGACTTCTGCGCCGCAGGCTGCTCGATCAGCATAACAGCTTCGAGCAAGCAGCCATTTGGCTCCGCTGTTTTGGAAGAAATATTCCACCCGGTCGCGCGGATAGTCAGGATCAATGGGAAGATAAGCGCCTCCCGCTTTGAGAATGGCAAGCATCCCGATAATCATTTCCAGCGTACGGTCACCCATAATGGCAGCGACTGAATCAGGCCCTACGCCCTTCTCCCGCAGCAGCGCCGCAAGCTGATTTGCTTTGGCATTCAGTTGGCCATAGGTCAGTTCGATACCCTCACATGCCAACGCGATGCTTTCTGTATGCTCAGCTGCCTGTTCCTCGAACAGTTCGTGAATGGTTTGCCGGGGGTAATCGGTTTTCGTATTGTTAAAATCCGTGATGATCTGATGCCGTTCTTCTTCCGTCAGCATATCGATCTCGGAGAGCCGGATCTCCACATCTCTGGTCACGTTCTCCAGAATCTGAACGTAATGCGCCATCATCCGCTCCACCGTATCTTTAAGGAAGAGCTTACGAGCATATTCTACATCAAGGCGAATGTGTGCCTCCTCTTCTGCTGCCGTAACCATCAGATCGAATTTGGAAGTACCGTTATCGAAGTCATACGGCTCTATTAGAAGTTCACCAAGCCGTAATTCCCCAACGCCGACGTTATCCACAGCAAACATCGTATCAAACAGCGGGTTTCGACTGGCATCCCGCCGTACATTCAACCTTTCGAGCAGATCTTCATATTGAACCATCTGGTGCTCGAATGCCTGCAGCGAATGCTCTTTAACTTCCCCCAAAAAGTCAATGAATCGTTTACTTCCTTCCGGCTGATTTCGAACTGCTAAGGTATTGACAAACATACCCATGACACCATCCAATTCCTTTTGCAGTCGACCGGAGGTCGGTGTGCCGACAATAATATCTTCTTGGTTTGCGTATTTGGACAAAAGAATGTTATATGCGGCCAACAGGAACATGTATAACGTAGTTCCGGTCTGGGCAGCAGCCCCAACAATTCGTGAGCTTAATTTACCATCGATTGCAATAGACAAAGCGTCTCCTTCGAAACTCTGAATTTGCGGCCGTGGATAATCTGCCGGAAGGTTCAAAGTGGGCAGCTCTCCTGCCAAACGCTCCAGCCAATACTGTTCCTGTTTCGCGTAGCTTTCCGATTGAAACATCTCCGTTTGCCATGCCGCGTAATCCTTATATTCAATACGTGATGGGCTATCATCCAGCTCCTGACCGCTATACAGCAAGTTCAGTTCCTCAACAAGAAGGCGGATCGATCCTCCATCCGAAACGATATGATGGATATCGATGATCAAAATATGCCTGTCCTCTCCCATGTTAGCCAGACCTACACGCATAAGCGGTGCCTTTTGTAAGGAGAAGGGTTCAACGAACCGCTCTATCATTTCCGCCATATGGTCTGGATTTTCCGGTGCCTCAAGCTCCTGAACAGAGAAAGATACGTCGTGATGCACCATCTGCATCAGCTCCCCTTCTACAAATCGAAACGAGGTTCTGAATGCTTCATGCCTGCGAATGAGGGTATTGAATGCCTGCTGCAGCCGTGCACGGTCCAGCTGCCCCGTTAGCTGTAAAACAAAAGGCATATTATAAGCTGTTCCCGCCCCTACAAGCTCGTTGAGAATCAACAAGCGCTTCTGTGCCGACGACACCGGATAATGTTCCTTCTCCGCCACCTTTGTGATTGGGGAATAACTTGTTTGCTCCAAAGCGTCAACTGCCGCAGCCATCTGTTCCAGCACAGGATGTTGAAAAACACTGCTTAACGGAAAGTCAATCTGGAAAGCTTCCTTGATGTGGGCCGCCAGCGCTGCCGCTTTGAGTGAATGCCCGCCCAGTTCAAAGAAATGGCTGTAGGCTCCGATGGAGGCCGTTCCAAGAATTCCCGACCATATTTCGGCCAGCTTTCGTTCCGATGCGCCGCGCGGTGGCACATAATTATCCGCCGCAGATGCAAAGTCCGGCTGCGGAAGTGCACGGCGATCCACCTTTCCGTTGGAGGTTAGCGGAATTTTGTTCAGTTCCACATAGTGAACAGGGACCATATATTCCGGCAGTTCCCGCCCCAGACGTCCACGAAGCTCGCGGATGGAAAGCTCTTGGGTTGTCGTAATATAAGCGCACAATTCTGTTTCCTGCTTCGGATTTTGAACCACAGCTGCGATAGCCTCTGCAATGCCCTCCTGTTTGAGCAGAACATTCTCCACTTCTCCAAGCTCGATGCGGTAACCGCGAATTTTGACCTGCTCGTCCATCCGTCCCAAATACTCCAGGTTTCCGTCAGGCAGCCATCTAGCCAGATCACCGGTTCTGTACATTCTTTCCCCGGTGTGAAACGGATCAGCGGTAAACTTCTCCGCTGTCAAATCGTCTCTATTCATATATCCCCGTGCCAAACTGTCTCCGGCAATGCATAGTTCACCAGGAATGCCGATCGGCAGAAGCTTGTCTTTTTTATCAAGGATATACACCCTTACGTTGTCAATCGGGGAGCCGATCGGGATGTTATCGTATTCGCCGTCCACTTTGAAAGTTGCCGTCACAATGGTGTTTTCTGTCGGCCCGTAATTATTTACAAGCTCATAAGATCCGGGATGATAAGACTTGAGCTTATCTCCTCCGGTAAGCAGCACACGCAGTGAATCGTTCCTGAACTGGGTGAACTGCTCACAGACGGCCGTTGGCAGAAAGCTGACAGTGATGCCCTGTTCGTTATAGTAATCCGCCAATCGCCGCACATCATATCGAATCTCTTCCGGAATAATATGAAGCTCACCGCCAGACAAAAGCGACGGGAATATCTCCCATACGGAGGCGTCAAAGCCGAATCCGGCATATTTGGTATTTTTGTCCTCTGGCGTCAGCCCGTAGTACGATTGATACCATCCTGTCATATTGAGCAGGGAGCGGTGTTCGATCATCACCCCTTTGGGTTTCCCCGTAGAGCCTGACGTATAGATCACATAGGCCAAGTCGGTGGGCGAACCTTTAGGTGTGGGGAACGACTCCTGCATATGAATCTTACGGTTCGACACTAGGGCTTCTTCTATATCGATCCAGGGAACGCTCAACTCTTTCGATTGTACCAGTTCGTTTTTTGTCAGCAGCAGTCCAGCCTTGCTGTCCTCCAGAATGTAAGTAATACGATCCGCAGGGTACTCGTGGTCGATGGGGAGATACGCCGCGCCTGTTTGTAATACTGCAAGCACTGCCGCAATCATTTCGACCGAATGGTCGACCATGATTGCCGTGATGTCCCCGGGTTTTACGCCCTTTTCCACCAGAACGTAAGCAAGTCTGCTCGTTTGTTCCTCCAGTTCGCGGTAAGTCACCTGCCGATCTTTAAAAACAACAGCAGTACGATCCGGCGTTCGCTTGGCCTGTTCTGCAAAACACTCATAAGCAGTTCGGCTGCTTGCAAAGTCCTTTTGGGGACCATTGAATTGTTCCAGGATGAGGGTCCGTTCCTTCAGCGGAAGCAGTTCAATATCTTCCAGCTTGATATGCCTGCTGGCAGATGCTGATCTCAAAACCTCAATGTAGTGCGTCATCAGTCGCTCGATCGTCCCGGCTTTGAACAATTTGGAAGCATACTCTGCTTCAATGGACATTCCTCGTTCATTTTCCGTTACCGTCAATGTCAAATCAAACTTCGACATCCGTCCATCCCATGAACGGGAACGTACGGTAAGCCCATCTAAAGCCAACTCTTCAATACCGAGGTTTTGAAGCGTGAATACCGTGTCAAACAGCGGGTTGCGGCTTAGATCACGTCTGAGTCCGAGCTTCTCGATAAGCTCCTCATATGGATAGTCCTGGTGCTCGAAAGCCTGAAGCGTCGTTTGTTTTACTTCACTCAGGAATTGATCGAATGTTTTTGTTCCTCCCGGTTTCACACGCAAAGCAAGCGTATTGACGAACATACCCACCGTTTGGAGCACGTCCGCATGAGATCTGCCCATCGTCGGAGATCCGATTACAATATCATCTTGGGAGGCATATTTGGACAGCAGTATGCTGTAGGCAGCCATCATAACCATATACAAGGTGGCTCCCGTTTCGTTGGCCAGCTGCTTCAGCCTCAGCGTCAGCTCTTTATCGAGATTTACGGAGAAAAAGGCTCCTTCAAAACTCTGAATCTGTGGTCGTGGATAATCGGTCAACCAGTTAAGCACGGGCGGCTCTTCGGCAAACTGATCAAGCCAGTAATTCTCCTGCTGCTGCTTCTCCTTGGAACCGGACTGGTTGCGCTGCCAAACGGCAAAATCTTTATATTGAACACGCTGAGCCGGCTGCCCTGCATGAAGTTTTGCATCTGCTTTTTTACCCAGACTGTTGTACAGCTTGCAGAATTCCTGAACGATGATTCCAATCGAAGCGCCGTCGGCAGCGATATGATGGATATCAATGATCAGAAGGCAGCTTTCTTCCCCTATGGTGGATCGTCCTGCCCGCAGTAAGGGAGCACTCGCGAGATCAAACGGTACGACGAACCGGTCAACGATTTTTTCTATATCCTCTTCAGGATGAGACTCCAATTCCGCTATGGCAAAGGATACGTTCTCATGCACCTTCTGAACGGGTTCCCCATGCAGAGACACAAAAGAAGTACGTAAAGACTCATGCCGGGAAATCAACAATTGGAAAGATTGTTCCAAACGTTCAGCATCAAGCTTACCCTCGATTTGCAGGACAAACGGCATATTATACGCTGTTGTAATTCCTGCCATACTATTCAAAACATACAGGCGCTTTTGCGCGGAGGACACCGGATAGAACTCGGCTTGGGGAGCAGGCTCGATTCCAACAAATTCCGCCTCTTCGTTCCTGTTGATCCTCGCCGCCATCTCTGCCAGTATCGGCTTCTGGAATATCTCGCTCAAAGGGAGCTGGATCTGAAATTGCTTTTTCATTTCTGTGACTAACTTTAATGCCGTCAGTGAATGACCGCCAAGCTCAAAGAAATGATCATTCACCCCGATGGAAGGAATGGCGAGAACAGCGCTCCAAATGTCCGCCAGCTTTTGTTCCGTTTCATTCCGAGGCGCAGTAAACGTTTCGTCCCCAAGAGCATTTGTCTCTTCGGGCTCAGGCAATGCCTGAAGATGGACTTTGCCATTCGGAGTAAGCGGCAGCTGGTCCATAAATATCCAATGAACAGGTACCATATAATCCGGCAGATCATTCAAAAGATACCGTTTCATACCCGACGCATCGAGATGTTCCGCACCGACCACATAAGCACACAACGATTTCAGACCGTCACCCTTATCTATTACTGTGACTACAGCTTCCTTCACGCTGTCATGCATTTGAATCCGGCTTTCTATTTCCCCGGTTTCAATACGGAAACCGCGTATTTTAACCTGATTATCCAACCGACCTATGAAATCGATGCTTCCGTCCGGGAGCCAGGTGACCAGATCCCCCGTACGATAAATTCGTTCTCCCTCGATAAAAGGACTCGCAATAAACTTCTCCGAAGTCAGGGATAGATTGTTTATGTATCCTCTCCCGACCCCATCGCCACCGACCCACAGTTCTCCCGGAACACCGACAGGGCACAGATGCCCGTATGCATCGACGATGTAAGCCGTAGAATGGGCAATCGGTCCACCGATTGGAATTCTTTTTTCCTCGAACGAACGGATCGTATAGCAGCAGGAAAACGTCGTATTTTCAGTCGGCCCGTACCCGTTAATGATGGTTGTATGATGGCATTGTTCCGATACCAGCTTAATATGCTTGGGAGAAAGCGTATCCCCGCCGACGATTAGAAAGCGAAGAGGACGGAATAAAGTCGGGTCTATTTGAGACAGCTGATTGAACAAGGGAGACGTAAGCCACATCGTTGTAATGCGGTATTCACGAATCGCTTCTCCTAACAGCTGTGCATCCAGAATGGAGTTTTTATCGATGATATACAGCTCCAGACCATTCAGAAGAGCCCCCCAAATCTCAAAGGTGCAGGCGTCAAAAACAGGTGCTCCGGTTTGCAGAATGCGATCGCCGGGTTCAAAAGGGACATAGCTGTTGTTTTGCACGAGCTGTACCACATTATGATGTTCGATCATCACCCCTTTAGGACGCCCCGTCGAACCGGAGGTGTACATGACATAGGCCAGATTTGCGGGCGTAATAATCTTCTCCCTGTCAGCTGCATGGTTATCCATCAGAGCAGGAGAACAATCATACCCTTCCCGATCCAGAATAATAGATTCGACTCCGTCCATATACTTATCCGCATAACACTCTGGCGTAACGATCCATCTCGTTTCACTATCCCTTAACATAAAGGCAATGCGTTCTTCCGGGTACTCCGGATCAATAGGCAGATAGGCGCCACCCGCCTTCAAAATACCCAGCATCCCCACAACCGTCTCCAGGGAACGGTCGCCGATCAAGCCCACGACGCTGTCTGGAACGATGCCTTTTCTTCTCAGCCGGGATGCCAGATGATCAGCCCGCGCATTCAATTCCGCATAAGTTAGTTTGTGTTCCTTATTCACGATAGCGATATTTCCCGGGTTCTTTTCAGCCTGACGCTCGAACAGCTGCACGATCGTGTGATCCCTTGGATATTCACCGACGGTGTTAAATTGATGCAGGATTTGCTGCTTCTCGTCGTCTGTCATGACTGAAATTTGCTGAATCAGGATGTCCGCATTGCCGCTGATCTGATCGAGTACCTGCTCGAAATGTCCGAACAAACGGTCCATTGCGACCTGAGCATACCGGGCCGAGTTATACTTGAATTTGACTTCGAGCCCGTCGTTCGGCATAAGAATCAGGTTAAAGTCATAATGCGTCTGTTCAAAATCTTCAAGCTCGGTAATTACAAACGCTGCTTCCTCTTCATCCAGAGGATCTGCACTCACCGGGTAATTTTGAAAAGCATAGATATGAGAGATCAGCTGCTGCTTCTTGGAAGTCAGGGATTGAATCTCAGCCAGCGGATAAAAGTCATAACTTTGTGTTTCTAAGGAGGCCTGTTGGACCTCCTGGATTAATGCAGAGAACGGCATCCCGCCTTGGAAGGTGATGCGGATCGGAACCGTATTGATGAACAGTCCGACCATGTTCTCGATCTCCTCCACTTCAGCCGGTCGGCCGGAGGTGACGGAACCGAAAATCACATCCTCGGTTCCGTTATAACGCCCCATTAGCAAGCCCCAGGCCGACTGAAGCACCGTGTTTAAAGTCACTTGATGACTTTTGGCCAGCTGCTCCAGCCTATGTGTTGTTTCCTGGCTTATTTTGTAGGTGCGATCCACTTGAACAGCCCGCTCTTCTTGCTGTGCCTCCCTGCGGTCTTGGCCATTTCGGCCCACCTGGGTGTTCATACCAAAGGACGGCAGTTCAATATCGGATTCGTAACCTTCCAAGTATCCTGCCCAGTAACTTCGGGCTTCTTCGCGATTCTGCCTGTCAAGCCACTGGATGTACCGTGAGAAAGGCGGTGCCTCTTCCGCCGATGAGAACGTCCCTTGGCTGAGTGATTTGTAGACGTCAAACAATTCCTGAACGATTGTTTTTAAACACCAACCGTCCAGAATAATATGATGATAGCTCCAAATCAGCTTATAACTGAATTCACCGGTCTGCAGCACGGCCGCACGAAGCAGTACGTCTTTGGCCAAGTCGAACCCCTTCTTCTGGTCATCTTGGATGTAACTGCGGATATGCTGCTCCTGCTCTTTTACGTCAAACGACGATAAGTCCTTATAGAACACAGGCATGAAGCGCTTTTTGAATACAACCTGCTTTGGACTTTTCGTGTTCTCATGGATGAAATTAAGCCTGAGTACATCATATTTGTCGATCAGAACATTAAAACTTTTTTCCAATATCAAGGCATCGAGCCTTCCCGAGACGGTGCAGGAGAACTGTTCGAAGTATGCGCCGGAAGCCGGGTTCAAATAGGAATGAAACAGCATTCCTTCTTGCATCGGTGTTAAGTTGTATACCCCCGCAATAGTCAGCTTATCGGTCAAGACCATCTCTCCCTAAATTCATTTTTATTGGTTATAAAAATCCATAATGGCTTCCAGCTCTTCAATGGACAGATCGTCTCCCCCCACATCGGAAGGCGTCAGCTCCTGAGTCTCTTTTTCCATACAGTGCTTGATTATATCCATCAAATGAGCCTTAAAACGGCTTCCCAGCAGGCCGATCTCAGCTCCCGTATATTCTGCAAGATTATATTCAATGGACATCGTCAGACAGCCATCTTCCACAAGACCCGTAATATTTAAAGCGACTTCTCTTTCGGCTTCGGGGCTGACCGTTTGGCCGTACGGCACGTCAGAAGCACCAAACAGCTCTGTGTTCACATCGTTATCGAACTGCCCCAGGTAGTTAAACTTGATTTCAGGCTCCAGTCGGAACTGCTGCTCTTCCTCCTGCCGTTTCGCGCCAAGATATTTCAGGATGCCGTAGCCAATACCCTTGTTTGGAATGCGCCGTAAGTTCTCTTTGACCGATTTGATATGGTAGGATATATCAGCCGAACCCGGGATATTTAATACAACTGGATAGATGGAGGTAAACCATCCGACTGTTCTGCCGATATTCACATTTTTGATGATGTCTTCCCTGCCATGGCCTTCAAGGCAGATCAAAACATTGTCCTCGCTGGTCCATTCCCTTACGGCCCGTCCCAATGCAGCAAGAAGAATATCGTTGATTTCGGTGTTGTAGGCCTTATGCACTTTACCGAGAAGCTGTCCGGTTTCGGCTGCAGCCAGCTTGAACGAATACTCCATATTATCCGAGACTCTTGGCGTTCCTTCAAAAAGACCGGATTTAGGCAGGGCTTTAATGTGCTGCGATTCGAGCTGCTGCCAGTAGGACTTTTCTTTTTGCAGCATCTCACTGTTTGCATACTCCGTTAATCGATCGGCCCACGTTTGGAAGGAATCCGTCTTGGATGGAAGCGCAATAGGATTACCACGCTCTGCTTGATGATACGCAAGTGTCAAATCTTCGAATAAAATCCGCCAGGAAATCCCGTCAATGATTAAATGGTGAATGATGATTGCCAAATGATCCCCCTGGCTTGTCTTGAACAATCCCGCCTTGACCAAAGGTCCTTTTGCCAAATCCAGACTGCCATGCAGTTCATCAATCATTCGGGACATCTCCAGCTGGCCATCATGCCCGTCGGCCACTGTCTTGATGACCAGTTCGAACCATGAGTGCTCCTCCCGATTGTCTCCCCTGTTATACTGCGTCCATAATCCTTCATCGTATTTAAAAACCATTCTTAACGCATCATGATGGCGGATCAACCCGGTGAAGACCTCTCTTAACAGGTCCTCATTGAATCCTTCCCGCTTATGAAGAACGACAGCCTGGTTCCAATGATTTGCTGGTGAGAATCCACATTCAAAGAACCACTTCTGAATAGGGGTAAGCTTCACCGAACCCTCGACTGGCCCCTGATCAATCTCGCGGTAATCCGCCTGAACATATTTGGACAGCTTCCGAATCTCTGGATTTTGGAACAGATCCTTCATTTTCAACTTATAGCCTTGATTGCTCAGCTTTGAGGAAATTTGAATGGCTCGAATCGAGTCCCCGCCCATCTCAAAGAAATTATGATCAATCCCGATCTTGCGGACGCTGAGAACCTCTTCCCAGATCGTCACCAGCATTTGTTCCACTTCATTACGGGGCTCCGCATAATTCTCATCCGGTGCAGCGCTGCGGTCGGGAGCAGGCAGTACATTTCGGTCGATTTTGCCGCTGATCAAGAGCGGCATTTCTGCAAGTATGATAAAGTACGCCGGGATCATATAGCTGGGCAGTGCTGCTGCCAATTCATCTTTTAACTCCAAGAGACACATCTCTTTGCTGCCCTGCACAACCGGCTCAAGAACCAGGTACGCACACAAATATTTGCTTCCGTCATCGTCTTCTCTAGCCAAGACAACTGCCTGTTTGATATGCGAAGACTGCATAATGCAAACTTCGATTTCCTCCAGCTCAATGCGGTAACCTCTTATTTTGACTTGAAAATCCTTACGTCCGAGAAACTCCAGATTTCCGTCATGCCGCCAGCGTCCCAAGTCACCTGTCTTATACATCCTAAGACCTTCAGTCAATTCCGGGATAGATGGAGCAAATGGATCTTTACCGAAGGACTGGTCCGTTCTTTGCGAATCATGGATATACCCGCGCCCTACACCTGCACCGGATACGCAAATTTCTCCGTAAATCCCAGGCGGACAAAGGTTCATCTGATTATCCAATACATACAAATTTAAATTTGCCAGCGGTTTACCGATCGGAACGAAATCCGTATCTTTAGGCAGGTCGCAGATCACAAGCTGGCTGATATCATCAGCAGCTTCCGCAGGGCCGTAAGCATTGACAATTGGAATGCCGGGATACAGGTTCAGCCATCTCCGGGCCAAATCCGGTTTTATCGTTTCTCCCGTAAGCATCAAATGACTTAGAAAGTCCAGTTTCATCCCTTTCTGTTCCAGCACATCCAGCATGACTGTCAAATAAGATGGCACCACTTCCAAAAGTGTCACTTGATCAGAGGTAACTGCCTCCAAGAACCGTTCTGTTTCAAGCACTACATCTTGTGGATATATCGCAGTCGTCCCGCCCAATGCAAGAGCGCCGAAGCACTGCCATACCGAAATATCGAAACAGATATTGGCGTTTTGGGCAAAGACCAAGCTGTGATCCAGCGTCAGAGCATCCGCTTCAGCAAGAATGTGATTCAATAACCCCCGATGCTCAATCATTACGCCTTTGGGTTTCCCGGTCGAGCCGGAGGTAAACAATACATATGCCAGACTGTCCGGACGCTGCAGTTTCCCGATATTCACCGGACTTTCTGTCTCTATTTCCTCCAGCACCTGATCAAGACAAAGGATTACTCCTTCATACTGCTCTTCCATCCCATCCCGGATATACTCCGAGCGGGTAATAAGAACTCCTGCACCGGAATCTTCCAAAATACCTGTTATGCGCTTTACTCCATACTCGGGATCGATCGGAACATAGGCGCCTCCCGCCTTCCAGATTCCAAGCACACTTTGGATGAAATCGGGGGAACGCTCCAGCATTACAGCAGTAATTGCTTCCTCCGGCAGACCACCCAAGCGCTTTTCAAGGCAGCGGCCAATCCGGTTGGCTTGAGCATTGAGTTCAGCATAACTCCATACCCTTCCAGCGAATTTCACTGCTGGTGAATCCGGCTGTTCATTTGCGAAACGCTCAAAGCGTTGGGAAACACTCCGATTGAAATCGTAGTCTGCCTTTTGTCCTTGGCCCCAGCTCATTATTTCCCTGCGCTCTTCCAAACCGAGCAGCTCGACGTTAGCCAGCTGTATATCCGGCGCCGTTACAAGGTTGTGGAGGAGCTGCAGGTAGTGACGACCCATTTGTTGTGCAGTCAATTCTGAAAACAAATCGGTGTTGTACTGTAAATCAAGAGAAATCTCCGTATGATCTGCGTAAACGTCCAGCATCAAGTCGAACTTGGAGATGTCGTTCTTCAATTCATATGGAGTGAGTCGCAGATCGCCTAAAGAAACTTCCGGCTTCTCGCGATCCGTCAAATTGAACATGGTGTCAAAAAGCGGGTTTCGGCTTGTGTCTCGATTTAGATCAAGGAGCTCGACTAGACGCTCGAAAGGGAAGTCTTGATGTTGGATTGCTGATAACGTGTGATCCATTACTTCTCTGACTAACTCGCGAAATGTCTTCTGATTTTTCGGAAAACTCCGAAGCGCCACTGTGTTGATAAACATCCCGAGCATGTTCTGTACATCCGGGTGATTACGCCCGGCCGCCGGCGTTCCGACAATAATTTCCTCCTGACCGCTATACTTTGATAACAGGGTACAGTAAGCACCTAACATCACGGAAAACAGAGTTACGCCCGTATCCTGAGCCAGCTTCTGCAGGGACCCGGCAAGCTCCGGAGACAGCGCTAGATGCAGCGTTCTGCCGTTAAAACGCTGCACGGCTGGTCTTCGGTAATCCAGCGGCAGGTTTAATAGAGGCAGTTCTCCACGGAATTGCTCCAGCCAATATGATTCATGGCGTTTCATTTTTTCTCCGCCGAGCCGTTCATTCAACCAGAAGGCATAATCCTTATATTGGATGTCAAGCGGAAGCAGGTCGTTGTCGTTATACATCCGCTCCAGTTCATTTAGAAGAATGGCTCCCGACAAACCATCGGAAATGATGTGGTGCATATCAATCAGCAGCACCCCCTCAGCTTGTCCGGTACGAAGCCATTGAACTCGCCATAGCGGTGCTTCTTCCATAGAAAACGGGCGTATAAACGACTTGATTTGTTCATCGATTTGCTCCTTGCCCGCATCGGTCATTTCTACCTCTTCAAGCATACAGACTGCTTCGGGATGAATGATCTGAACCAGGTCCCCGTCAGCAAACCGAAACGACGTTCGAAATACTTCATGGCGGTCAATCAACCGATTGATCAAATCTTGTAAGCGCACAGCGTCAAAATCACCTTTAACTTGGTAGGCAAACGGCATGTTATATGCCGTTGATTCGGACTCCTCCAGCGTATGTAACACGTATATTCTTCTTTGCGCCGGACTCACCGGATAGGCGTCATCAGCAGGTGCCGATGAAATGGACTCCACTTCGTACACAGCGCCGTTCAATTCCTGGATTCGCTCCGCCAAAAGAGCAGCAGTCGGATACTCGAAAATGTCTCTCACGGTTATGTCAACGCCAAGTTCACCTTGAATACGGGAAACAAGGATCGTTGCTTTTAGTGAATGTCCGCCTAAACTGAAGAAATTATCTTCAATGCTTACCTTCTTTATTTCCAGAATCTCTGTCCAAATGGAAACCAATGCCCTCTCCGTATCGTTACGTGCAGGCGCATATTCGCCCTCATTACGGTCGGTGATCGGTTCGGGTAAACCACCTCGGTTAATTTTCCCGTTGGCATTATGCGGCATATCCTCCAGCTGCACAAAAATTGCAGGAACCATATAATCCGGCAAACAGGCAGTTAAATACTCCTTCAATTCAGAAGCCTTCAGATCGATATAAGCGGTATAATACGCACATAAGTATTTCTCGACTTCACCCTTGACAAGCACTGCTGCTTCCTGAATTTGTTCATGCTCGCTTAACCGGTGTTCGATCTCTCCAAGTTCGATTCGGAATCCCCTGATTTTGATCTGTTGATCCTTGCGGCCGATGAACTCGACATTACCATCAGGAAGCCATCTACCCAGATCGCCAGTTTTATATAATCGAACGCCTGAGCGCGAAGTAAAGGGATCCTCCATGAACCCTTTTGCAGTCTGCTCCGGATTATTAAGATAACCTTTTCCTACCGCAATTCCAGCCACGCAAATTTCACCAACGATTCCAATCGGACACAGCTGCATTTGTTTGTTAACAATGTACATTCGAATATTGGACAACGGTTTGCCGATCGGGACATATCCCTTGTTCTCAGGTGCACCATTCATAACATATTGGCAAATATCATCGGATGCCTCAGCTGGCCCATACGCGTTGACCATTTTGATTCCCGGGCACAGTTCAAACCAGCGTGCAGCCAGCGAAGGAGTGACAGCTTCTCCTGTAATCATCAGATGCTTTAGAGATTCGAAGCGAAGAGAACGTGCCTGAACGATATCCAAAAGTACACTCAAGTACGAAGGTACCACTTCGAGAAGTGTTACCCGATCTCGGATGACCTGATGGATGAAACGCTCGGGTGCAAGGATCAGATCATCTGGGTAGATCACCGTAGTCCCGCCCAGCACCAATGCACCGAATAACTGCCATACCGAAATGTCAAAACAGTGGTTTGCCGTCTGTGCGAACACAATCTCATCAGATAAATGAAGATCATGCGCCTCAGCCCAAATGTGGTTCAGCATACCCAGGTGCTCAATCAAGACGCCTTTCGGTTTTCCCGTCGAACCCGAAGTAAAGAGTGTATAAGCCAAGTCAGTCATTGCTGCCGGGATGCAGATATTGCTTTCGGCCTCTTCACCCTCAGGAAGGACAAGGTTATCCATCTCCGCGAATCGCCCCGGATAACGTGCTTTCAGCTCATCCTCCACGTATCCGGATAGTGTAATAACGATTCTCGCATTCGAATCGGCTATGATTCCGGCCTTCCTCTCCTGTGGATAATGAGGATCGACAGGTATATATGCCGCTCCAAGTTTCCAAATGGCGAGTATGCTCGCCACCATAAGCGGTGAACGGTCCAGCATTACCGCTGCAAAATCTCCCTTTTCAAGTCCGAGCTGTCTGAACAAGCGTGCCAGGCGATTCGCTTTTCGGTTCAACTGATCATAAGTCAGGCATTCATCCTGATAGCAAAGCGCCGTTTTTTCCGGATGAAACCCTGCCTGCTCTTCAAATAGTTCATGCGCAGGCTTATCCAGCCTGAATTCCTTTTCGGTGTTGTTGAATTCGGTCAAAATGACCGTTTTTTCCTGTTCGGAGATAATCTCGATATCCTGCAAACATACCCCATCATTGTCCAATACCATGTTCACAATTCTCTTCAAATGCCCTTCCAGGCTGTGCAGGAATCGCTCGTCATAGAGAAATCCGTTATAGGTGAACAGCACTTCAAGTTCCTTCTCCGGAAACACGGTCACGTCCAAATTGTAATTGGTGTGTTCCACCATATTACTGTCGATGATGGACAGGCTGCCTTTATCGCCGCCCGTTGTTTCCAGCGGATAATTCTCAAATACGAGAATATGGTCGATCAGTTGATTTTTAAGTACTGTTTTGGACTGAATATCCGCCAAGGAAACATAGTTATATCGGTTCGCTTCCAGCATGGATTCATTCACTTGGGCAAGCAGCTCTTGAAATGATGTGTGCTTATCGGTTCTGATTCGTAAGGGAACTGTATTAATAAAGAGCCCCACCATGCTCTCGATTCCCGGCAATTCAGGAGGCCTGCCTGATACGACAGAACCAAATACAACATCCTCGCTATCGTTATAACGCTGCAGTAACACACCCCAGATGGCGTGGAAGACCGTACTTAATGTCACTTGGTGTTGGACAGCCAGCTTTTTCAAGCGGAGGGTCGTATCTTCATCCCATTTAAAATGGAATTTTCGATGATCGAATCCTCTCCGATCTTCCCCTCCCGCCAGAGATGGGACCACTGCACGCAGCTCATAACCTTCGAGGTATTGGCTCCAGTAATGGAGTGCATCCTGCTGGTCCTGCTCCCCGAGCCATCTTATATAGTCGCTATAGGGATAAACCGGGGCCAGCCGCAGCGGAGAATTACTATCCAAAGCCTCATAAATCTGGAACAAATCTTGGGCAAGGATTCCCATACACCAGCCGTCCATAATGATATGATGAAATCTCCAAACGACTTGATAGATGTCCTGATCCAGTTTAAACACCGTCATTCGGAAGAGTGGGCCTGTCTCTAAATCGAATTTGCGCTCCAGGTCCCGTGCTTTCACCAGCTCAATGTGTCTCGGCTGTTCTTCCTTAGGATAGGTCGAAATATCTTCAAAGCTCATTTCCGGCTCGCATTGGTTCAAGACAATCTGCAGAGGCTGCTCCACTTCCGTATATATGAATACCGTTCTTAATACATCATAACGTTCTACCAATGTTGTAAAACTACGCTGCATTGTTGGAATAGACAGTATCCCTTGAATGGTGAAGGAAACCTGCTCAAAGTACGCTTCAGAATCGGGTTCTAATAAGGAATGGAACAAAATTCCTTCTTGAGTCGGCGTAAGCGGATAAATTTTATCAATTTCATGATTGCTCAATGTCACACTCTCCCCATCTACATTGGCTGCCGGATTGCCACCAATCCGGCAGCTTCCACCTACGGCAGCACTACAGCTTCTTCTTCAGCTTACGAGATATGACATCCAATTGTTTTTGCGAAAGTTTGTTGTACTGGTAGTCGGTCGGCGTCATTTCTTTAACCTCTTTACGGCAGCAGTGCTGAACAACTTGTTCAAGATGTTCTCCGAACCGCTTCGCAAGCCGCTGCATCGTTTCCTGAAGATATTGATATTTGTTATATTTGATTTCCATACTAAATTGACCATTGCTAACCATGGAATTCAGCTCCAGCTTATATCCCTTTTGAACTTGCGGCCCGACCTCAGGTCCGGTTGAAATGTCAGACATGTAGAATGCCTCCGTCCGTGCTGTACCTTGGTCAAACTGCCCAAGATAATTAAAGACAAGCTCCGGTTTGAGCCGGTAATTCAATTGAAGCTCGTGAGACGGGTCACGGAAGGTCAAATATTTCATCAATTCATAGCCCAGTCCCTTACCGGGTACTCTACGCAAATTATCTTTGGTTCTTTTGATTAATTCGGCAGGATCGTCCGTCTCTTCAGCTCCGAGCACGAACGGAAACAGAGATGTGAACCATCCTACCGTTCTCGACACATTCACTTCTTTTATCACATCCTCCCGGCCATGCCCTTCCAGATGGATCAGTATGTTACCGGAACCTGTCCACTCTTTCAGCGTGCGGCTTAGCGCCGCAAGAAGAAGGTCTTGTATATCAGTACTGTAGGCATGATGAGCATCAGTTAATAGACTGCGGGTAAGACTGGTATCCAATGTCAGCTTCTGAACCGCATGATCTCCTACCTGATTCAAAGAAATCGAATGATCGACGGGAAGCTCGGTAACAGCAGCCTGCTCAACGGCACTCCAGTAACCTTTTTCTTTCAATAGTGATGAGCTTGCGGAATACTCTCTGAGTTTCTCCGACCATACTTTGAACGAATCCGTTTTGTCCGGGAGCTTCACCTCCGACTGTTCAAGCAACTGCATGTAGGCAGTGGAGAAATCCTCCAGAATGAAACGCCAGGACACCCCGTCAACGATCAGATGATGAATGATGAACAGCAAATAATCACCGGTAGTTGTATGGTAGATTGCCAGTCGGATAAGCGGTCCCTGCTCAATGTTCAATTCCATCTGCAGTTTGGCTGATTGCCGCTCAATCTCGGCTTTCGTGTCTGCAGCTGCAGTCCCTTTGAGATCGATCACACTCAGCTTGTAATACGCTTGTTCATCCAATCCATGATTGAACTGGACGATCCTGTGATCCATCACACCAAACCTCATCCGCAGTGCGTCGTGGTGCTCCACCAGACGGTCAAAGGCCTCGTTGACCAACTCGGGAATGAAGCCTTCCGGCCTGTGCAGCATGACTGAATGATTGTAATGATGGACATGCTCCCATTTTTGCTCGAACAGCCGATATTGGATCGGAGTCAGACCCACTTCCCCTGTAACCGGCTCCTGACTTGTTTTGACGGTCATCGTCTGTACGTATCTGCTCAACTCCCGAATTGTCGGATGTTTGAACAGATCCCTCATTTCCATACGCAGGCTGTACGCAGTTAATCGTGAAGAAACCTGCAGTGCCTTGATGGAATCACCGCCGCATTCAAAGAAGTTATGATCCGTGCCTATACCTCGTACGCCAAGCGTCTCCTCCCATACACGCACCATCACTTCCTCAAGTTCGTTTGTTGGAGTCGAATCTTCTCCAGAAGGCTTGACTTCCATAACCGGATCAGGAAGCGCTCTGAAGTTCACTTTACCGTTCTCGTTAAGCGGTACGTGGTCAAGGAATACATAAGCAGAAGGCAGCATATATACCGGCAGTCTGGCTCCTAGATAGTCCCGCATATCCTGCGCGGTCAGTATTTGAGCAGCAACCAGATAAGTACAAACGTATTTGCTGCCGTTGTCGTCCTCCTTCACAGTGACTACGGCATCCTGCACATCCGGATGAGCTGCAAGCTGGAACTCGATTTCAGTAAGCTCTACCCGGTAACCACGAATCTTGGTTTGATGGTCGGCTCTGCCGATGAACTCGATGCTTCCATTCGGCAATCGCTTAGCCCGGTCTCCCGTTTTATACAGACGGTGCTCAGGATGCAGGGGATGGGAAATGAACTTTTGGTTCGTAAGTTCTGGTTGTCCCAAATATCCGCGTCCTACCCCACGCCCGGCGATTACCAACTCACCTGGTATCCCATCCGGCAGCAGGTTTCCATAAGCATCCATAATTTGTGCTTCAGTGTGAAAGATCGGCTTCCCGATCACAGGCTGGCTGCTGAATTCCTGGAACGTATGCCGGTCGAATGGATGGGCAATACATCCAATTGCAGCTTCGGTAGGGCCGTAGTGGTTCACGAATCTGGTATGAGGATATCGATCGAAATATCGCTTAACGTCCGGTATCCTTATTTTCTCGCCTCCAAGAACGATCAGTTCCAGCGAGTCCAGCAGCCCTTCCGTATCAAATCGCTCATGATTTGCCAAAATGTGAAACAAAGATGGTGTCGCTTTAATAAATGTAATGCCATTCACTGACATGTAGTCCAACACAAAAGCCGGATCTACATAATCGTGTCGATCGAGCAGGTGCAGCTCGCATCCGCACGCTAACGCCGGATACAGCGCGGTGTAGCACAAATCAAAACCAGGTGAAGAGAGCAGCATTGTTTTGCCTGTCTCGTCTATTCGCTGACTCGTCGCGAACCAGTGCACATAATTGACCAAATTTCGATGCTCAATCATAACGCCTTTGGGTGTCCCCGTTGTCCCGGAGGTATAGATCAAATAGGCCAAATCGTCTTCTTTCACCGGAATATACAGATTTTTCTCCAGACCCTCAGTCGTTTTGAGATGATCTAGTAGGAATAACTGATCTGCAGTCTCAGCGGCAAACAGATCGGAAGCATAGGTCAGCAGGAACTGCGCGCCGCAATCCGCCAACATGAACTTCATTCGTTCCTGAGGGAACTCTGGATCAATCGGCAGGTATGCACCTCCCGCTTTGAAAACAGCAAGCACGGCAGCTATCGTTTCCGGTCGGTTCTCCATCACAATCCCGGCAATGCGGCTGCCTTCTTCAAAACCGTTCTCCAGCAGCATTTTTGCCAACCGATTGGCTTTCGTATTGAGTTCGGAAAAGCTCCATCGATCCTCTCCGCAGACAAGGGCCGTCTGATTCGGCATCCGTTTTGCAGTCGACTCGAACCATTCAATCATCGTGTCAAAAGTAGGTTTCGCCGTATCTTCTGTATCCTGGAGCATCTTCCTATATGAACTGTCTGTCTTCTCTTCACCCGACAGTAGGGAGAGCTTGGACAGCTCGAGCTCCGGCCTGTTCGAACATGTATGAAGCACATGGACCAATAACTGGGCAAAACGTTCCATTGTATCCGCAGTAAACAAAGCCTTACTATAGACGAATTCCAGAAGAATATTATCCTTGGTCACTTTGACCAGCAGGGAGATATCAAACTTGGATGATTGCTGCTGCAGCGCATACGGCTTGACCGCCAAACCTTTCACTTGAAAATCGTCTTCGTCTGCATTCTGCATCGTCAGCATCACGTCGAACAACGGGCTTCGGCTCAAGTCTCTCGGAATTGACAATGCTTCCACCAAGCTCTCAAACGGGAACTGCTGATGTTCGTAAGCGTTCAGGCATACGTCTTTGACTTCCATTAAATACTCTCGGAAGCTCTTCCGGCCCGCCGGCCTGGTTCGAATCGCCAATGTATTGATGAACACGCCCATCACCTTGCGCAGATCAGCATGATCTCTTCCGGCTGACGCCGACCCTACAATGATGTCCTCCTGCCCCGCGTACTTGGATAAAAGAATGCTGTACCCGGCAAGTAAGATCATATATAGAGTTGTCCCTGTTTCGAGCGCTAACTGCTGCAGCTCGGCTGTCAGTTCCGAACCGAGAGAAGTTTCAAGTTTTGCTCCCTCATTACTTTGGTACTGGGGCCGCGGAAAGTCGGTCGGCATACTCAATACTGGCGGCTCTACGGCAAATTGCTTGAGCCAGTATTGCTTGTCTTCCTCGAACACTCCTTTATGCAGCTGCCCGTTATACCAAGCGGCATAGTCTTTATATTGAATTCGAAGCTCTGGAAGCTCACCGCCGCTGTACAGCGTATTGAATTCTTCTATGAATACTTCAATAGAAGAACCGTCCGAAATGATATGATGCATGTCAATCAGCAGCACATAATCGTTTGCATCTCTTTTCGCAAGATATGCCCTGAATAATGGAGCTTTGCTCAGATCAAAAGGCAGAATGAACCTCTCGGAAAGCCAATCTAAATTACCATCTTCCAGACTTTCGACAAGTTCGATGGCAAATTCAACTTCAGGATGAATGATCTGCACCGGCTCCCCGTTGACCGTCTGGAAGGAGGTGCGGAACGCCTCATGTCGCTGCATCATGGTACGGAAACTGTTTTCCAGCTTCCAGATATCCAGATCTCCCTCAATCTCAAAAGCTGCCGTCATGTTATATGCCGTGCTGCCCCCATTCAATTGTTCAAGAATGAAAAGTCGTCTTTGTGCCGCCGACAATGCGTAATGACTGCGAGTTTCCGCAACGGGAATTTCTTCGAATGCACGACGGTTCCCTTGCTGAATCAACCTGGCTAATCCTTGTACCGTAGGATGATTAAAAAATTCCCCTACAGATACTCCTACACCCCATTCTTTATTAATTCTGGAAATCATAATGGTCGCTTTCAGGGAGTGACCGCCTCGTTCAAAGAAATTATCATGAGTACCGACCTGCTCAAGGCCCAGTTCTTCTTCCCATATCCGAACCAGTCGACCTTCGGTTTCATTTTCTGGAGGTGTATAAGACTCCATAGGAAGTGCACTCACTTCCAGCTCAGGCATTGCTGTTTTGTCGATTTTCCCGTTAAGTGTCAAAGGCATCTGCTCTAGCGGTATAAAGTAGGACGGTACCATATATTCAGGAAGCGACTTTAGCAGGCTTTCCCGGATCGATCCCGGTTCGCTTCCCTCTTGCGGAACATAATAAGCGCAGAGGTATGAATTTCCTTGGTTGTCCTGTTTAGCCACCACGACGGATTCCTTTACCGGGAGCTGACGAATCATCGCGGCCTCAATTTCTTCAAGCTCGATCCGGTAACCACGGATTTTAACCTGAAAGTCCATTCTGCCTATATATTCGAGACATCCATCTTCCCGCCATTTAGCCAAATCCCCAGTCCGGTACATTCTTTGTCCCGGGACTTGCGGATTGTCGACAAACTTCTGATTCGTCAAATCGTCGCGCTGCCAGTAACCTTCAGCCAGACCATCTCCACCGATGCACAGCTCCCCGGGCAGTCCGATCGGGACCAACATATCGCTGGCATCCAGTAAATAAATCTGTGTATTGCCAATCGGTGTACCGATATCCACTATTTCCTTCTTAGTTAAGTCACTGATACAGGACCATACCGTCGTCTCTGTCGGACCGTACATATTAAATATGTTTAAACCCGAAATCTCCTGAAGTCGGTGTAAAAAATATATCGGGAGAGGTTCTCCGCCGAGCATAATATCGGTCACGCTGTTCAGAAATGTCATGTCAGGATCATCACCCAGAAGCATTTTCAAACGGGACGGCGTCATTTGGAGCATCTTCACATGATGTTTCGTGATCAAACGGTTAAGCGCTAAAGGGTCTCGCTGGTCCGACTCTCCTGCGATGACGACAGTGAGCCCTTTGGTTAACGGCACCCACGTTTCGAGTACAAAAATATCGAATGAAACCGTCGTCAGGCACAGTATGCTCTTGCCGGGAGAGAATGCGATCTCCTTGGTCGCTGCCTCAATAAAGTTATGAACTGCACGGTGCGATATCATGACTCCCTTGGGATTTCCGGTAGAGCCCGAGGTATAGATAACGTAAGCCATGTGATCGGCTGTATGAACGGGTGAAGAAGGAATATCTTCCGGTGTGATCCCCTTATACAGGCTTTCATCCTGTATATCGATCACTGTGACATTGGATTCAGCCTGAATGTTCATTTCTTGATCGGTCAGCAAAATTTGTGCACCACTGTCGTCCAGCATATACTCAATCCGCTGTACCGGATATTCCGGATCAATCGGCAGATACGCGGCACCTGTTTTCAATACGCCGAGCAAAGCTGCGATCAAATGAATCGAACGGGTGACCATTACTCCAGCAATTGTCCCAGGCAGTACTCCTTTACGCCGAAGCGCAGCTGCCAGCAAGTCCGATTTGGCATCCAGTTCACTATAGGTGTAAGACTTATCCTCCCAAATCACTGCAACCTCATCAGGAGTAAGTTTCGCCTGCCGCCGGATCAGCTGATCAATGGTCAACTGCTTGTCATAAAGAAGCTCACCTGCATTAAATGCAGCCAGCAGCTGCTGACGCTCCCCCGCCGATAAAATATCAATCTCCGATAGAGTCAATGCAGATTGATCCGCTGCGCCATTCAAAATATTCACATAATGCATGAGCATCCGCTCTGCCTTTTCATGCTTAAACAACTTTTTGCTGTAATCCAGATTTAAGGTTATCGATTCCTCATTCCAGTCCTCAGCGCTAAGGGTCAGATCGTAGGGGGACACACCGGGATTTTTCTCCTCCGGCTTAAAAGTCACTCCCGCTGCGGACACACCCTCGAGTTCCATATTTTGAAATATAAACATAACGTCAAACAACGGATTTCGGCTGGAGTCTCTCCGAATATTCAGCTTTTCTACCAGCATTTCAAACGGATAACTTTGGTTTTCGAATGCTCCGATGCTGCTGTGCCGAACTTCATCCAAATATTCGGCAAACGTCTTGTCTTTGGCCGGATAACTGCGGATCGCAACAGTGTTGATAAACACACCAATCAGCGGCTCAATGTCGGGATGAATACGCCCCGAAACCGGAGTGCCAACAATAAGATCATCCTGAGAAGTATATTTATGAAGCAGTACTTTATAAGCGGTAAGCATAACCATGTATAATGTAGTGCCCGTATCCGAAGCCAACCGGCGAAGCCGCTTCGTCAATGCTTCATCCAAGCAAAACGTCAGCCGCTCCCCCTCCACACTCCGTTGTCCAGGCCGAGGATAATCCAACGGCATATTCAGCGAAGGCAGCTCTCCTGCAAATTCATGCAGCCAGTAAGCTTCCTGTTCTCTCATGCGTTGTTCGTTAAACGTTTGATGCTGCCAGACAGCGAAGTCCGTGTACTGCACCCTGAGCTCTGGCAGCGCATGTCCTTGGTACAATTCCACCAGTTCTCTCATAAATACGGCCATAGAATAACCATCCGAAATTAAATGATGCATATCTACAAACAGCAAAGATTCGTCATTCGACAGTTTGACAAGCTCTGCCCTAAAAAGTGGTGCTTGGGTCAAATCGAACGGCTTCACGAAATTTCTGAACCGGTCATCTGCTGTTTCCTCAGAAGACAGTTCCGAGTACGGAACATGCAGTACAACCGCATCACCGATTCTCTGCACAATTTCCTGACCCCGAATTTCAAAAGACGTTCGAAACACTCGATGTCTGTCGACAATTTGCTCAAGAGCAGCAGTTAACCGGTCCGGATCCAGCTCACCTGCAAGATGGATCTGCCCGGGGATGTTATGAATAAGACTGTTCGCTTCAAACTGCTCCAATATATAAATCCGCTTCTGGGATGCGGAAATGCCATAATACTCCTGCTGCGGCTGTACCGGAATCAGATTGTATGATTCCTCCGCATGCCCGTTCAATAAACTGGATAACTGGCGGACCGTAGGATGCTGGAACCACTCGCCGATCGGAATTTGCATACCGAACTCCCGATATATTCGCGAAAGCATGACTGTCGCTTTCAAAGAGTTGCCGCCAATGTTAAAGAAGTGATCGTTAGGACCAACATACTCCGTACCTAAAAGTTCATTCCAGATTGCAGCAATGCTGGACTCGGTTTCATTTAACGGCTCCTGATCCTGAGAGAATATATCCAGACTGGATAGTGCATTTTCGTCAATGGACCCGTCTTCCAATCGCTGGAACGATTCCATTACCGCTATATCAGCAGGAATCGCATACTCGGCCAACCGTTCGGCCATCTCCACTCGAATACGCGAAACATCGATCGGCATCTGAGATGCCAAATAAGCCGCAAGCCTTGGAGAAGCGTTATGACATGATACTAGCCGAACAGCCACTTGAGCCTGCTGTAGGCTTTCCAGCTGCATCAGCTCGGATTCAAGTTGTGTCAAGTTGATCCGATATCCCCGGATTTCCGCCCAGCGATCAGCGTTACCACACATGATCATCGCCCCGGAAGGAACAATCATCGCCAGCTTCCCTGAGGACATCATTACATCGTTCTTCAAATCCAAGGTATACAGTTCGCCGATGGCCCCCATCGGGACCGGATTCCGCTGCGAATCAAGAATATACTTACCTTCATGCTTGTTCCCGAACTTCGTCAGCATACGAGCATGATCTTCAGTACTAACCGACAACTGCGATACACTCACAGAAGAATCCTGCGTCATAGAAAGTAATAGATGACGGTAACCTTCCGCCCAAATCTTCATAACTTCCAGGTCGAATAAATCGGTACTGAAATCGAAATCCAGCCGCAGCTCTTGATTAATTTCCGTTACATTAAGAAACAAATCATAATGCAAATGACGAACAGGGTAAGGAACAAGTTCGGTTTCCAATCCACTGAAGTTGAGCTGACGAACAGGCCGGTCCATATTAAACATCATATTCAAATTCGGTATATGCACTTCAGGCATGTGCTCCATCAGACTGGCGAGCGAATAACTTTGATGTCGGTCCACCCGCTGCAATATTTCCTTTACGGCACCTAAGTGGTCAGCAATGGTTTCACTGCCGTTCAGCTCCATATATATAGGAAGCAAATTGACACAATTCCCCATCAGGTGGGTCTCCCCCATGTGGGATTGTCCAGCCGTTGGAATGCTGACGACCATTTTTCTTTGCAAGGTGAGCCGATACAAAAACAAACCGTAAGCAGCCAGCATGGTAATGAACATGCTGTTCTTACTGCGAATGCTGAGCGCTCTTAACTTCGTGGTCTCTTCCCTGTCCAGTACTGCTGTAAGCCTGCCGCCATTAAACTTCTTTTTTCTAATGTATCCATGCGGAGAGGGCAGCTGTAAGGTTGGAACTGGCTCGCTGCATTGGGCTGACCAGAATGCCGCAGCTTCGCTGGCATCAGGTTGATGAAGTTTTTGTTCCTGCCATTGTAAATATTCAGCAAATTGGACCGACTGCGGCAGCTGCGGCACACGCTTTTCGCAGACCGCCGAATAAGCCTCTTCCAGTTCTCCAGCAAATATAGCGATGGACCAGCCGTCAACGACGATATGATGGAAGGCCAATGCCAACATGTATTCTTCATCAGCCATCTGCAGCACGGTAATTCGAAATAGCGGCTGTCCGGTATGCAGACTGATTGCTTCAGAAGCATCTGCTGCCAGCCAGCGGTCCAGATTATCCTTACTGCTATCAGCCAAATCACCGCGCATATCCTGTACCTTCAGCGGTGCCTGCACCTCTTGCAAAATCTCTTGGTACTCACCACTGCTGTCTATGACCGTTCGCAGTGCCTCGTGCCTGCGGATCAGTATATCGACCGCCTGTCGTAACGCATTTATATTCAAAGATCCCTTCATTCGCAGCAGTACGGACTCATTCAACGAAGCGGAAGCTGGTCCGCCCGCGGTGGAAGAAATCCAAAGCTGTTTCTGCTCATTGGACAGCTTGACCCGCTTTATTCTCCCGCCGTCATCGTCCGGAGGAGGGTCTCCCGGCAGAAAGCCGCCGCGCTGTAAATCACTCACGGTCTCTTTTACGATGCGTATGATCATGTCAATATCTTCATAGGTATGGGCCGTTGACATGAAGCAATTACGGCCCTCCCACACATAAAGCCCTCTGTAGTTCAAATGATAGAAGAACAGCTCGATATCTCCGAAGGAAACGAAACGGAATAAAGATCCGAAATTCACCATATAAATCGGAACTTTCCGCTCTTTGAAGAACGTGTTCAATGCGTGCACAAGATAATCCGTTTTACTATTTAACTCCTCATACAAGGCAGGGCCCTGCGACTCCAAATAGTCGATCGTTTTTAGAGCCACGCGCATGGTAAGCGGATGAGTGCAGAACGTGCCTCCGACAAAGGTTTTACGATCAGCCTTTGCTGGGTAGGAGACATCTCCAAAATTCCACTCCCCACCGTCGATTGGGTCCATGAAATCGCCTTTTCCAGCCACAATCCCGATTGGCAGGCCACCACCAACTACCTTCCCATACACTGCCAAATCGGCTTTCACGCCAAACCAGGCTTGAGCCCCTTCCAGACCGATCCGGAACCCAGTGATCACTTCGTCGAAAATAAGCGCAGTCCCCGAATCAGAGGTGATTTCTCGGAGCTGCTGCAAAAATTTGCGCGGCTGCAGGTCCGGACGGCGGCTCTGCACGGGCTCGACGAGCACCGCCGCCAACTCATGGCCGTACTTGCGGATGAGTTCCAACGATTCAGGTTTATTGTAGTTCAGCATGATAACGTCGCGCACAAAGTTGGCCTCGATCCCTGGTGCCATCGGGTAAGCGGAAGCATCGGCTTCCGGATGGGATACCCCCAACACTCCGTCGAATGTACCATGATAGGATCCGGAAAAAATGACAACCTTCGAGCGTCCGGTCGCAGCTCTCACCGTACGCAGTGCAACCATGACAGCCTCCGTTCCTGAATTGTAGAAGGCCACGCGTTCCATACCCGTAATTCGGCTAATTCGTTCAGCCACATCACCCGCGAGATCCGACATCGGGCCTAACGGTGGCAGCGAAGAAGAAGATTGTTCTTTCATCTCTGTAACGAGAAATTCCGGATTATGTCCGAGCAGATTAACTCCAAAGCCCATTGTCAAATCGATATATTCGTTGCCGTCTACGTCCCACATTCTCGAACCGGAAGAGCGTTCGGCTGCGATCGGATAGATGGCTTCTTTCCAATAGGAGCGGAATCCCGGTACATTACGGTTGTTTGCATGGACATAACGCGTACGCTGCGCATAGGATTTGGACCCTTTTGTACGTCTTGTATAATCTGCGATAAACGTATTCAGATATTCCTGCTGCTGCTCTGTAAAGTCCCCATCTTCACCAATCACCATCGGCTGATAGGGAATAAATGGCTTAGGCTCCTGAGCACCGCTGCCGGTTGGTTCAGCACGTACAACAGGGTGGGTCTGGATCACTGCAGCCGATTCGGGAACGGCGAAGGAATCAGAGGAGGATCCATAACTTGACAGATTCGTGCTCTGGCTGTCCGGTCTTGTCTTGTCTTTTTCCGCCTGCTTGTATCCACCAGGCAAAACGTCAAAATTCCGTCCGCCCCCCTCACTTCCACTCCTTTTAACCCCGCTGCCGCTTAAAAGCTCCAACTGCTTGCCCAGAATATCATTGACATGCTGCTGCTGAAGGGTCATCAGCTCCATCTGCTGGGTTAAAATTCGCTCCACTGCCGAGCCTCCTGTAACCGGAGGAGAAATCTCGTCCTTCATCTCCATAGAAACAGCCGCTGCTGCCTGAAGCTTCTGATCTTCCGCTTCCTGCAGTATCACTCTCTTATGCGACTCGTGCTCCCGATTCCGTACTTCCTTATTGACCGAAGCCACAGCCGATTTCAAATTAGCATTTTCGATAATATATTGGGTTAACGTGTGAACATTCGTGATCGAATCAAAAAACCTTTCAATCGCAATATCCAGCAGGTAAACATCTTCAATTTCCTTGCGAATTCGGACAAGCATAATGGAATCCAGTCCCATTTCAAGGAAGTGGGCAGAGCTGTCTATCTCAGTCACATCCAACCCTGAGGCATCACTGATCATTTTCTTCACTGTTTTCTCTACATCAGCTGACAAATCAAAAGTTCCAGCGGTCGCCGTCATTAATTCGGTTTGTTTAGAAATCGCAGTTTCATCCTCCTTAAGCCCATCGCTTCGTTCGATTTCAATCCAGCATCGCTTACGGTCAAAAGGATACAGCGGTAAAGGAACCTTTCTCGCGGAATAGAACTTGTCCCACTCGATACGTGCGCCCTGAACGTACAGCTCGCATAACCGTTCAAGCTGCCGCCCCCGGCTCTCTGGCGTCGCGGAAACGAGCTCCAAAATCATTCCGGCGGCTTCTTCATTGATGCGTGACAATTCTTCCTCAGTGATTTCTCCGCGCCCTAATTTCTGGTTTGATTCGGAAACGATCCGATATACGCCTCGAAATATTCCCGGATGTCCTTTGTTCTCAGCAAGGCCTGTCAGTTTACGGGTTAATTCTTCGCGTGAGCGGCAGACGAATGCGATGCGGTTCTCAAGATGAGCCCTCCCCGTACTTGCCGTGCCGCAAATATCCGATAAAGTCTGGCTCGGATATAAGTTCAAGTGCTGCACATACCTCAGAATCAGCTCTTGAAGAGCGCTTTCGTTTTTGGCAGACAAGGTGAACAAATGGGATTGTCCATTCTCTTCTTCTGATCCTTCCGCTCTTGGATCAACGAATTCTTCCATAACCACATGGCAGTTCGTCCCGCTAAATCCGAAGGAGCTGACTCCGCAGCGAAGCGGCTGCTCCGAAGCATCAAATGCAGCGGGCTCGGAATTAATATAAAAAGGAGAATTCTCTATATTTATATTTTTGTTAGGCTCTCTGAAATGAAGCAGTGGTGGATTTTTCCTGTATTTAAGCATCAGCACTGATTTAATCAGACCCGCAATGCCGGATGCTTCAAACGTGTGTCCAATATTGGCCTTCACGGAACCCAGTGCACAAAACTGCTTTTTATCTGTATATCCGGCAAACGCTTTCTCCAAAGCTGAAAACTCGACTGGATCTCCCAGTTTTGTCCCCGTTCCGTGAGCTTCAATAAACGTAAGGGCTGCCGGGTCCACGCCCGCATCCTCCCAGGCTGCACGGATCACTTCGCTCTGGGAGACAGGGTTAGGCGCTGTAATGCCCACTGTCGTTCCGTCCTGATTCACTGCACTGCCCTTAATGACAGCATATACCTGGTCTCCGTCACGGAGCGCTTGAGTCAAAGGTTTTAACAACACGGATGCCACGCCTTCGCTCACACCCGTTCCATTCGAAGCCGCATCAAAAGCACGGGTATATCCGTCCACGGATTCCATATCCAGCCCTAATGACAAGGGTAGTATAGAAGTTCTGACTCCACCGGCAAGCGCCATCTCGCATTCGCCAGAGCGGATCGCCTGACATGCCATATGAACAGCGACCAAGGAAGAGGAGCATGCCGTGTCTACGGTTACCGCCGGGCCTTTAAAATCAAGAAAATAAGCAATGCGGCTGGCCAAGACGGAAGGCAAGTTTCCGACGATATAATTTGATATTTGATCCGGCTGTGCTTTGGAAATTAGACGTTCGTAATCATACCCAACTTTTGAATAACCGGCGTACACGCCCACCTTCCGGCCGCGCAGCTTGTCCCCGGCATATCCAGCATCCTCCAGCGTTTTCCAGGCCTGCTGCGTAAATAACCTTTGATTCGGGTCCATTAACTTCGCTTCGTTAGGGGTGATTTTGAAAAATGTATAATCGAATTTATCAATTTCCTCTAGATATCCGCCAGGTCTAAAATCGGGTTCCTGTGCATCCAGCCCCATCACGGATAAATAATCTTTAGCATCTTCCCGCCGATCACCCTGCAGTTCTCCAATATAATGGCTGCCTTCCATCAAATTTCCCCAGTACTCCTGAACGTCTTCCGCACCCGGCAGCTGAAGTGACATCCCGATAATGGCAATATCCTTATCCTGTTTCGATGAACCAATTCCATTCCTTTCTTGTTGATGGGATAACGTTGGTTCTGACTTCAGGAAAGCAGCCAAGTCATGAATCGTCGGATAGGCAAACAAATCTGCAACGGCCAGCTTAACTGAAAACATTGTCTCAATCCGTTCAGCCATCTGCGCCATATGGAGGGAGTTTACTCCCATATCAAAGTAACTGTCCCGAACACCCACCTCGTCTTTCCCGAGTACTTCACGACAGATACGCTGGATATCACGCTCGATTTCCAATTGCGAACTCCTAGGCCGAAGTGATTCTTCCTGCTTGCCCGCCATTTCCTTTTTTTCTGCTGAATGCATACTCTTTAATTCCTGCAAAACCTCGGTAAACTCGCCATTCTGATATTGCTGGGCAAGCACATATCGCTGTATCTTTCCGCTGGTCGTTTTAGGCATGCGCTTGGTTGGCACCACATCCGCAATTTCCCAGCCTCCCCGTTCGTTCAAAAGCCGTTTAAGCTTTAACGCAATCGGATGAAACTTTTCTAATTTTCTTTTGGAAACGACAAATAGAATAATTTCTTCCTTTTTCTTCTCTGCATTGTAAATCCCACATGCGGCTATCCGGCCAAGCTCCACACCTTCTACTTCCTCGGCGATCCGCTCCAGATCATGAGGGTATACGTTCTGCCCGTTCACAAAAATAATATCCTTGGCCCGCCCAGTGACCACTAATTGACCACTGCGGAGGAATCCCAAATCCCCGGTTCTGACCCAGCCGTCCGGAGTCAATAATTCACGGGTTGCTTCGGGGTTATTATAGTATCCTCTTGTGACGTTATCCCCCCTGATATGTATATGGCCTATCGCACCGTCCATGGATTCTGTGCCGTCTTCCTTACAGATCCGCAGCTGGCAGTAGTCGATCGCACAACCAACTTCAACAAAGGAAAGCGCATAGGGCAATTCTTGATTAACTTCAATAACCTGTTCCCCGACGTTAAGATGACGGCGGTCAACATATACAGTCACAAATTCATCTTCGATCAAAGGTATGGCAACGCCTACAGAAGCCTCAGCAAGTCCATAAACAGTATACATCGCAGTCCGTTTCAGACCGTAAGGAGCGAAAGTGTCCAGAAATTCATAACACAGCTCCGTTGAAATTGGCTCTGCTCCGTTATAAATCATGCGGATATTCGACAAATCCCAATTCTCAGCTTTTTCCGGTTTGAAAAACTGCATTAAGTATTTATAGCCGAAATTCGGAGAGGAGATGATAGTAACCCGATGTTCGCTTGCTTTTTTGAGCCAGAGTATCGGCTGTCTTATAAATAAAGATGTTGGAATAATGTATTGATCCGAGTTGGCTATCAGAGGTGCCAAGTGGTTGCATATCAGTCCCATATCATGAGTCAGAGGCATCCACTGCAAATAGGAATCTTCAGAGGTGGTTTTTGTTCTATTTAAAATACCGTTAACGTTATAGATCAGATTGCGATGGGTCAGTATAACCCCTTTCGGATCTCCCGTCGAACCTGATGAAAATTGAATAAACGCAATATCTCCGGGATGTGGACTGTAAATCTGGGGAGAGAATTCCTTTGAGAATACCGAATGATCATCAAGAATAGATACCCTGCCGCGAAGCTTATCGAATAATTCTAGCTGTCCGCTCTTCACTGAAAAGTTTTCTAAATCTCGCAAAATTTTTGAGTTTGCAAGCAGGTAAGGACGATTTAATATATTCCAAATCCGAAATACTTTGCTCTTATGTTCGTCATTGTTGCCGGTACTGACCGGGACAGGAATGATACCGCCAAGGATGCAGCCCCAAAAAGCGATAATAAAGTGACGATTATTGTCGATTTGGAACACAACCTCCTGCCCTGCTTCGACTCCCTGCTTTTGGAGATAGCCCAAAAATCCGCAAGCTTCTTCATAGAGCCCCTTATATGTAAGCTGGTTTTCTCGGTCATCCCCTTCTATAAAAATGATCCTTCGTTCCGCCGTGCTTCCTCTTTCTTTCATTACATCCACCAGACTTGCAAATTGCTTTGTGTACACGTTCTTCCCCCCAGAAAATGATGAAATTGTTCGTGCAGCCTTCTAAAAATTTGCTGGTAACTTGTCCATAATTATCATCTGTTCTTCAAGCGGTAATTGTTTGGTGAACAGCACTGACTGAAGCAGACCTTTAATCCGAATTAACGTTTGCGTAAAATCCAAAGAATTATTTTCAGCTAACTTTTCGATCAAATCCCTGATTTGTTCGATAGGCAGGATTACGCCGGCACTGTAAGCCATGGCATCATGATTCCGATTTCGCGCAATAATGGCAGCTGTTAAGGATTGTCGAATGCTGACGATGATTGCTTCACGATCATTGTCGCTTCCGTCAAAATATGTCCGCAGCTCCTCCAATTGCTTAGGATGATCGAATTGCCATGTCTGAACAGCAGGATAGGTTTCCTTCATTAGGCGTGTCAATACTTGGCGCGGCCCGACTTCCACTGTTCGACGGATTCCTTGACTGTTCAGATAATGCATCGTTTCCAGCCACCGCACGGGCTGGATCATTTGGCGATAAAGAAGCGGGAGCAGTTCTTGCCTTCCGTACGGTCTTGCCATTACGTTCGAGATGATTGGCCATCTTGCGTCCCTGGTCTCCAGCTTCTGTAATTCAACGGCTAATTTCTCCGCTGCCGACTGCATCAACGGACTATGAAAGGGGGCGCTAACATTTAAATATTTAATGCTTACATCCGGAAATTGAACCTGCAGCCGCTCGACGACCAACTGAACAGCTGCTCGATGACCAGCAAGTACATGTTGGTTCAAGGAGTTATAACAAGCGATCACAACTTGTGAGCTCTCGTTACTGGCTTGTCGACAAAATTCCTCCAGCTGATCAGAAGCAGCATGTGTCACAGCGACCATTGCTCCACTGTCGGAAGAATGTGCAGCTTGCATTAACAATCCCCGCTTCCTTACGATCTCAAGCCCGTCCCGAAAAGATAAAACACCGCTGCATACGAGTGCGGAGTATTCGCCAAGGCTGTGTCCGGCCATAAAATCAGGTTCCCACCCCAGCTCTCTCCTGCCGATTTCAAAGGCAATAACGCTTACAGCTAATATGGCCGGTTGTGTATTCATCGTCTGCATAAGCTGTGAATGGCTGCCTTCAAAACATAATTCAGTAAGATTGAAACCCAGCGTGTCGTTCGCTTCTTCGAAGTAATGCTTTGCTAGAGTAAATTCATCGTACAGCTTTCTTCCCATACCGACATATTGTGATCCCTGACCCGGAAACAAAAATGCCGTCGTTGGCATAAGCAGACCTCGATTCGTAGTATTTTGTTTTAAACACGATTAAAGCAGTGTGAAAAATATTCTATGTTGGGAGGTTTTGAAGAAAATTGTCGTTTTGTGGTTGATAGAAGAAGGGGTGTTTTTTAAATATTGCTCAAAAATTTAGGATATAGTTGTAATTTAAGCATAAAAATACAATACAATACAATTTATTTCCATGTCAAGTGAGTATTTAGCTTAAAAAAGAGGAGGTCCATAAGGAGATATTCTGCTGTTGGAGGAAGACGGAGCTATCTTATCTCAGTTATATGTATCTCTTACCTTAACAGCGAAGGGTGTCACAAGCAGCCATTTCAAGGCTTTTTGTGACACCCTTTTCTATTAATCCATGGTTAAAAGACGAGGTGATGTCGTTTGAATAGATTTGGATGCTGCCCAACAACCTAAACCAGCGGCAACAATACTTAGAGGTATCATCAAGGCTATTCCTCCACCGTTCATAATCAAGGGAACTTCAACAATCCCATAATCGGCTAAAATAAAGTTAAGCAGCGGGGGAAGTCCTAATAGACCTAACGGAATGCCGACCAAAGCACCGATTCCCGATACAACCAGGATACCCGTTGTTTCCGAAAGACGGATTTGACGGGATGTCATACCGATTGACTTGTAAATCCCGTAGGTACGGCTCTCTTTTTTCATGTTAATCCGGCATATACTGTAGATGATAACAAACGTAATGACGATAAACAAAAGGGCCATGACCGACATTGGCAGTACGATGATCGTGACAGCCTGGGAGAATACTTCATCAACCAACGAAGCCTGACTTGCGATCCCGAGCACACTTCCATATTGCTGATTCAATTCTTTCACGAATTGATCGACTGAAGTTCCTGCATTCAGATTAACAAATGTAGTGTTCATCGCACTTCCATAGTCTGGATTGCTTTTTCTGATGACATCAGCAGTAATTCGCCCCGTATTGGACATGTTCGCAATGGCCTGGTAAATCCCGGTGACTGTCAGAGTATGTTTTTCACCTTCAATGTAGATGTCCAGTGAGTCGCCAGACTTGATACCCAAAGTTCTCGCAACGTTCACACCGACCGATATTTCATTGTCAGAAGCAGGGTTATGACCTTCCACATTTTGATAGCCTATTTCATCATAGTTCCCATCAGCCACCGTCAGTAATATCCCCTTTGTATCTTGTTCATTAGCCCCATGCTTTTGAGGCACTGGTAATACTGCATTTGCATCTCCATAACGCGAATAATTCTTAACCCTCGGATCCGAAAGGACTTTTTCTTTAAGCTGTTCAAAGGTTAATTGGGCTGGATTATCAATTCTTACGGACAGATCAGCCGAATCATATCCCCATTTGGCAATGGTTCCGTGTATGGAAGAAATGCTGTATACAAACAGGAAACCAAAAACAAGTACAGCGGTGGACAAAGCGGACATTAGAACAATCAGCAGCGAACCCCGAATATTCTTCGTGACGCTTCTTAACCCGATAATCATGGAAGTCGGAAGAGAACCTATCTGCAGAAGCTTCCGTTTCCAAGCTGCCTTTCCCCCTGATTTTTGCGAATACTCTTTCTCCGACATACCATAACGAACGGCTTGTGCTGGCTCGACACGGCGTGCCTTATTCGAAAAAAGCAGGGCAGAGAGAAAGATAACCATTACGACTGCCGCACCAGTCCATATCCCCGCTGCTGAAAACAGCCCATTTATACTTGATGATCCTGTATTGAGATAAGCCATAGATTTGGCAACAATTGTACCAGAAAGCATATTGCTGACCAGAATCCCCGGAATGACCGAGACGAGCGCCAAGAGCGTATACTGTCCTACATAAGCCATAATTACTTTGCTGGAGGATAATCCGACAGATTTGATAATTCCGATCGTTCTGTAGCTGGAAAGAATCGCATCGGAAATCGTGAACCCTAAGGTGTAGAGGGCAACACAGATCATGACGACTGCAAGAAATATCATAACGAAACTGATAACCTGGTTCGCAATCATATAATACGAAGACAAGCTCTCGAAGTCTTTAACCGATTCCAGATAAGGGGTACCGAGAAACTGTTCAAATCTTTCCCAGTAGGCCCTATTCTGGCTGTAATCATCAAACCGCAATCCGGTCATATACTTGTCGTCGCCCGGTAATGTGGTCATATTTGTATTGTAATCCTGATGATTCAGCCAAATTCTCCCGCTCGTAGCAAATGGCGAACAGTATGAAATATCCACGACCACGGCCGCAACGTTTAACCGAATGACCCCTTCATCCGTCTTGAATTCAATTGGATCTCCAACATGAATATCATTGGGATAAGCCAGAGAGGTAGGAATCCAGGCGGTTCCTGCTTCCGGTGAAGCTTTTTCTTGCCCTTCCACAAACTGCAGCCGGTCGACGGGAAACGGTCCGCTTGGCGCATCCATCATGAATAAATCAACATTAGGGATCTCTTTTCCAGCATAAGACATACTGGACAGATAACGGTACCGCATCAGATCCGAAACCACTACACCTTTCTGCTCCTCCCACCAATTGTGTACCTGGTTCGGATCATGGATGCCGTTCTCCATCTGCAATATTTGGTGAGCACCATGGGACTTAACATGCATACTTTCATACATATGGTTTGTGTTGTTAAGAACCGACACGGCCGTTGAAAGGAGCAGGGCCGCCAGCATGATGATAATTGCAATGAAGCTGTTTTGCACTTTTTTATGCTTCAGGTTGGTCCAACATAGTTTCCATGCAGCATACATCACTACCCCTCCTTTTTTGTCATAAACATGAATATTTGGTTTTCTCTTGCTTTCATTTCATCCGGTGAATATTTACCAAGTTCCAAAATCCCTTCGATGGTTCCGTCTTTGACCAAAACTAACCGGTCTGCCCTGCAGGCAGCTTTTATATCATGCGTCACCATCACGATCGATTGAGCATTCTGGTTCATCTCGGTCAAGAGATCCAAAATTACTGCACCCTGTTCCTGACTTAATGCCCCCGTCGGCTCATCCGCAAAAATTACTTCGGGAGAATTAATTAAAGCTCTGGCAATGGCTGCTCTCTGCTGTTGCCCTCCAGATACCTGGGATGGCAGACGTTCGGCTTGAGCCCCAATCCCTATCCTGTTCAACAGATCTAATGCTTGTTTATTCACATCCTTTTTGCTGCGACCAGCCACATATCCCGGAAAAGCAACATTCTCAATCAGGGAGAAATCAGGAATCAAATTGATCGATTGATATACATAGCCAATTTTATTGGACCTGAAATCCGTAATTTCTTTTTCCGAATATTCGTCAATTCGTTGTCCCTTGAAAATCACCTCTCCGGAAGTGATTCCATCTAGACCGCTCAGGAGGTACAATAACGTTGATTTCCCTGAGCCCGAACTGCCCATAATAACTGTAAAGTCACCTTTGTATACTTCGAGATTAATACTTTTAGCTGCGAGAAACTGTTCATTTCCCGAGGAGTAGGTTTTGCACAAATCAACAGTTTTGATTAACGTTTCTTTTCTGCGATTCTCTGTTATCATTAAGAGCGCCTCCCAAAGTTAACTTTATTTTTTCATTCATTTATTTTGCTGAATACTGTTCAATCTCAAGATCACCGGTGTCCGAGATCAGTTCTACCAATGGTCCTCCCTCACCGATATAACCATCCTGATAATTCGGCAGTGTCACCTTAATGGTCCCAGAGTCTGCAGCAAATTTGGTGCGGAGTGCTTGGGGAGCTTCGGCTGTTTGGATGATAATATCTCCCGTATCGGATTTAGCATGAATATCTTGAATGATGTGATCAAGCGAAGCAGTAATGGCTCCAGTATTTGTTTCCGCTTTGATTACCCCTTCTTTTATATCCATCTTTATAGAACCCGTGTCGCTTATGATCTGATATTCGCTCGCTATGACGGAGTCTACTGAAATATTTCCTGTGTCGGTCACAACCTGCAGCTGGTTTAATTGGGTTTCAGGAATTCCTATCGTTAGCTTAAGGTTCGTATAGATATCAAAAAAACGGAATTTGCTTTCCTGAGTAACTTCAATTCTGGTTTGTCCCTGATCCTGAGAGATTTGCAGCTGGTAATCCTTCAGCGACTGCTTTGTCGTCTTTCCCTCCAAAACGGCCTTGATTTCATTCCCCTTAATTGGTACTACATCTACCGTCCCCGTTTCTGTACGGATAAGCAGGTTCGTTGTCTGGTCCATCCTAACATTTTGTTCAGTAGAAAGATCACCTAAATTAAATGGCGACTTTCCCAGCATATACAGCACTACATTTCCAATCGCGCCGATGACAATCAGCAGAAGAGCAAGCCTGATTACGTTACGGAATCTATTTTTCAATGTGGGTCACATCCTTTTTTATAACTTTCAAATTATATTTCAGATACCTGATAACCAGATTGTAATAAATCCGGGTAAACTTTATCGCTCCAGTGAGGATCAAAAGTCCTCCACCAACCAAGGCAAGCATAAGAAAAATATCATTGAAGAAAGCCATGAGCGACGGATTCTGAATCATTAACCAGATCGGCGAAATAATCAGAAAAATGGCAAAGCCGAATATCCCGGCAATGAGTAGTAAGGAGGCAGCAAAGGGCAGCATCACGATAATTAAGTTGAACAATCCTAAGCTCACCGTTGCCATAACCGCTCTAGTTACGCTAATGAGGGTAGGGGATTTATCCGCCTTTTCAATGTGTGACTGGGTAAGCACTTCACGAGCAACCAGTCGGGGATTCCCGAGCTTGGAAATCACCTCTGCTTCAGACCGTCCGCTTAATTGAGCAAACTCAAAATGTTCCCTAAATTCAACCATAATATCAGTCAATTCCTCAGGAGGAAGCGTCTTTAGATTCTGTGCCAATTCATTGAGATAGGCTTCTTTATTCAATCCGATTCGCCCCCAATCATTTCCTGTACGCCTACGGCAAATGCATTCCATTCGTTGACCATTTTGTTCATGACTTTCCTTCCCTCATGGGTAATCTTATAGTACTTCCGGGGAGGCCCCTCATCTGATTCGGATAAATAGGTTGAAAATAATCCTTCCGATGCCAGCCTTCGTAATAAGGGATATATAGTTCCCTCCGCTATTTCAAATTTTTGCGATATCTGTTCTACTAACTCATATCCATAACGGTCTTTCTTTGATGTTAAAACAAGAACACAAAGCTCCAACACACCCTTCTTGAATTGAACATTCATTATTTTTCACCACGCTTTATTTAGTACTGAGCAATAAACAGTAGCTGTTAATACAAATATTACCACCTGCTACTGTTTATTGCAAGGTACCTTTCAATATTTTTCCTTTAAACTCCATTTTTTAGGCACCAACCTAACTGACATGCTCATTTTATAATCAGAATAATCGACCCCATCAAGACCTATCGGAATGAGAGAACCCATTCGTGCGCGCGACATGAACTCCCTGTTAAACGTTAGCTTTTTCGCCCCACAATCCGTCCTCAAAATAAAGAAGATACTCCATTGCTGTGAATCCATTTTTTCATTTTCAGACATAAAAAAAAGGAAACCCCTTGTGTAACAAGGAGTTTCCTTTTTCTTCAATATGCCGAGGACCGGGATCGAACCGGTACGGTAGTCACCTACCGCAGGATTTTAAGTCCTGTGCGTCTGCCAATTCCGCCACCCCGGCGTATGTATAACTTTCTTGGCGACAAGAAATATCTTACCATGGATAAACCAATAATGCAACCCTTTTTCTAAAAAATGAAACAGGCACTGCAAGCATCAGCTCACAGTGCCTAGAAAGTCCGAGTTGCGGTCCCGGACTTCCGGTAAGCCATCTATATTAAGGGAGGTGTGAGATAAGAATACCTCCCCAACATTAAAGGAACCTAAAATCAGCCTTAAATTAAACTAAAAAAGCAAAATCGATTTCACACGCTCCGCCTGCTCCTCGCTGCATTCCACAATGACCAGAATATGCCCCTGCAGCAGCCAGTCCTCATAGCAGCGCGCATCCTGCTCCGTAATGCCTGCTTCGGTCAACGTTAAGACCAGATCATCCGTCTCACTGCCAATCTCATTGCCAGCTAGCCTTCGCACTGCTTTTCCGATGGATGCCGTCTGATCCATTCGTTTTCCTAGTCCGGCCAATATCCCCTTCAGTGCACCAAATGCTCCATCCGTTCCAGCACCTTTCAGCGGCTTGGGCAGCCCGGTCTTCTCGCTGATCATATCCAGGTCCAGCTGTTCTTTGGCTACAGCCCCCAAATGTTTATCTTTAATGCCTTCCTTTTTTAACGCATTCAACATGATAATAGCCTCGTGTTCCGTGCGGGCAAGCCCAACAAACAGTTTCGTCATTCTATTTCCCTCCCCTTTCTCATACCCTCATATCCTAATATAACCCTGCAGCTAACGTTCAGTAACGGCAATTCCATTCGCTAAGTCAATTCACCTATAGAAGCTTAATTATTTCCCTACTGGAAATCTATACCTAGTTCTGATAGACTAAATAAAGAAGACAAATTAACCATTGAAAACTTAGACATATGGGTAAGCATCTTATAATCAGGAGCAATGACTTATGAAAAAAGAGGTAGAAATTGCCATTAAGCGTAATCAACAGATTATAGTTCATAACACAAGCGGACAGACCGTAACCGGCTTCCCGGAGCGTTCGGCTGACAGCTCCATTCTTTCTTTACGCACTGTACAGGGAAATGTGTGGATTCCATTTGACGAAGTCGAACATGTCACTCGCCTGTTAACTCTTCGCTCGCACCATCTAGATACAATGCAGCTCGTATAAGCTCGTATAGGTATTTATATACACCAGTTACTTCATACTTCAGATCACAATCATGACGAACTCTCTTGAACGAATAAAGAACAGAAATCCAACTATTCTTAAAATAACCTGATGCGAGAAATTTGATTTCTTTCGTCAAGTACTATATCCAAAAAAACCAGACGTCAGCAGCGTCTGGTTTTTCTTATTCGTTAAATTTTTTTTCGAGCAAACACTCTCCATCTGCATCACCAGTACTACTTCACGACAAATCTGACTCGTGTACCATCTGGATATGTACTTAGTTGATTGCCTACCCATGAACCTGCTCCGCGATTATCTTTAGGCGTAATGTACTGGATGTCCGCCCCCTTCCCGCCCTCTGCACACATGGCCATAGGCCACTCATCGCGATCCTTACCCTTTTTGACAGGTACCCCTCTCAGTGACAGCTCCCTGTTCCCTTCAGCGCCTTTTCGATCAATGGTACAGACATCGGAATGCCCATCTTTGATCGCTTTTCTGATATGACCAGCTGTCTCTGGATACCGATCTGCCGGAAATGTAATCGTATGATCTGCATTCCTGTCGGTTGTTTTGAACGGAGACGGGATGTCCAGCGGCCATTCTCCACCTGACCATGCATAAAGTGCAGCAAGTATCATACCTACTACCGCCAGAAGCTTTCCTTTAAATGGTCGATTCCCTCTGCTTCCTCTTCTACTGCGTCTCTTACTCATGATGTACCTCCCCCATGTAACACTAGCATTATAACAGAACGCCAGTTCGCAAAACAATAAATTCCCACATAAAAAAGCAGCCAGATCCTTCTGGCTGCTTCCTCTGTGTTCTTACCCTGCATTGGAAATGCTATGTCCGCTAAGAAAAGGCACCGTTACATGGAACTCCGTTCCTTTGCCTTCGACACTCTCCACTGTAATGCTGCCGTCCATTAACTCCAGCAGCTCTTTACAGATCGTCAACCCAAGTCCACTTCCGCCAAACCTTCTCGCATGTGAAATATCCGATTGAGTAAAGGCATCAAACAGCTGGTCGATCTGATGAGAGGCAATACCGATACCGGTGTCTCGTACCGAAAAGCTCAATACCGTCTGCTCTTGTGAATGCTGTTTGACATCCACTTGAAGCTTCACTTGTCCCCGCTGCGTAAACTTGATCGCATTGCTCAGTAAATTATCCAGCACCTGTCGCAGTCTGAGCGGGTCTCCCCAAAGCACTTCAGGAATATTTAGATCAGCATGACACAATAAACGAATTTGTTTATTCATCGCTGCTGGCTCATGCGTTTTTACAATTTGCTGAATCATCTTTAATGGCTGAAACTCAATGTGTTCCACTCCCATTTTGCCTCGACCCAGCTTTGCCATATCCAGACTGTTATTTACGATATTCAGCAGCGCCTCTCCTGAATGACGTGCGAGTTCCAGATATTCTTTTTGCTCCTCGGTAATATCACCCATTCCTGCCAGTTCAATCATGCCCATAATGCCGTTCAGAGGTGTACGAAGCTCATGATTTAACTTGCCAATGAATTCAAGCTGCCCTCTGCTCGTTTTCTCAGCCATAGATGCAGCCGTCTTCAGCTGCTGTTCCGCAAATTTTCGTTCAGAGATATCATACTGAATGCCCACAAAATACAAGCAAGCTCCTGATTCATCAAAAATGGGATCGATATTCAGTTCGTTCCAGAACTTCCGACCGCTTTTGGTATAGTTTAGAATATCAACCTTAATCGATTGTTGTTTGCTTAATGCTTCCCGAATTTGTGAAACGGTTTCGGGATCTGTATCCGCTCCCTGTAGGAATCGACAATTTCGGCCGATCGACTCTTCATGTGTATATTCGGTCAACCTGGTAAAATGTTCGTTTACATACATGAGCGGAAACTCAGGCGAGGTAGCGTCAACTACCGTAAGGGAGGATTTTAATTTCGAGATGATAAATTCCCATTGCATCGGGAGTTGATTATATAGACTCATGTCTGCCTCCTCCATCTCACATCCTTAACTCCAGATGGTATGTGCTGATATAAAACAATCTGTTTTATTGTACCACAGTTATTCAACCCATGTAGTTCTTGGGTAATAGTTCTTAATCATATTAATCCTTATCCATTCACAATTACCTGCCTGTTATTCAGATAAAGTATGAAACTTTGGATCATCATCGTCATAATGCTGAGTATCTAACTTACTCCAGACTTAAACCTTGAAGGCAGGACCGTTAATGGTTGACGAGGAAGGAAGATCGATGATGAAAACCCTCTTTTTTATATTTATGGTGTTATGTATGATCAATCTGTGTTTTCCCAAATTTGGCTGGTTTCTTCGTTATGGCTGGATCGTGAACGGAGAGACAGAACCCAGCAAATCTTACATGACTATGGTTCGAATGTCCAGTTTGTTGATGCTGCTCATAGCTTTTACTCTTGCCATGGCATAATCATCAAATGATAAAAGCTGAAAAATAAAAAGCCAGCTGGCCCTATTCAGCTGGCTTTTTGGCATGTACTGACGGGAAAATGATAACTTTGTTTGTGGTGTTACTGCAGCGTGCACCGTAAGATAGAGGATACAGACGTATCGTTTCAGAAAGGACAATCTGGTATGAACATCGCATTTTATCCATTCTGGGCTGCCAGAACACTGCTCTCACTTATACAAGTGGTCTCAATCACAACCATGACCTATCTTGTATACAAACAAACTGGATTCATTCCAGGTACACTGCTGTTTCTTTGCTTATACGCAGGGTCATTTGCAGCGGCCAAGTTTGCGTTCCCGTTTCTAATGAAACGCGCTGCATTGTCCAGACTAATTATTGGGATTCCTTTGATCAAGACCCTACTCCTCATCGGGATCGCTCTCTCCCTGCCTCACCTGACATTACATATGGTGCTTGTGTTTGCAGGCGCAGTCGCACTCTCCGCAGCATCGCACTGGGAATCACTGTTCCTGGAGGAACTCCGGCCGAAAATGGTTGAACGCGAAGATTTAGTGAAAGCAAACAGTCTGCTTTCTTTTTCAAAATATACCGTATCCGCCATCGGCCTGGTCATGACGGGAATCACGATTCAATATCTTGGACCCATACAGTCACTTTGGGCAGCCGCATGTCTATCTCTGGCCGCATTGGCTATGATCTTGACTGTTCATCATCTGATACACAGCTATTCCAGCTATTCGATCAAACAGGGTACCAGCCGGCCCTTCCATAAAATAAAAAAAAGACGCGCATAGATATTTTGCTCGTCTCAGGCTGCTTCTCTTTGGAAGCAGCTTTTAATCTTGATTGATTTCCTTGATATGCTTGATTTTTAATACATCACAAATATTTTTAATCCAGCCTGTAGTCCGTCAACGGCTTGCCTTTTTTGTAGTACAAGTTCGGCGATAATATATTGAAAAAAATGTGTACATCCGGCAGTTTGGCCTTCTCCAAAATACACTGCATGGATGAGGCGATGCGATCATGTATCTCTTGGTCACGTTGAAACATCAGAATCTCTATAGACGCCGGGGAAGGTGTCAGGGCTTGTACGTCATGACGCTCTGCTTTCATTCTTTCCTGCGGAATATGAGTGATCAAGGCCATTTGTTCCGTAATTTGAGGTACAACCTCCTCCAGCTCGGGGCCCGTGAATCCTTTGAATCGTATAAACGGCATTGCTATCCCTTCAATCTCTGTTAGTAGTCTCCATATGTGATTTTAAGCACATTGTTTTCACTTGTCAAATATTATGGATGTCATATTCCCATCAGAACAAAGAAAAACCCCACCAAAGTTCTGGTGGAGCTGATGCCTGCACGTCTAACCGTTACATTACAGCCAGAAAGATTTTGTGATGATGACGAGCAGAATGAAGAGAACAAGGATTGCGCTGGTCGAAGTCCACGCTCCGCCAAATCCACCAACATTGCCACAACCGTATCCAACTTGACTCATTTGATTGGCCTCCTTTGAATTTCAAGGTATGCCATAACATATGCGTGTTTTTCGCAAGTGACCGGGCGAATCGGCAAGTTCAGCTGCCCAATCCTCAGGTAAAGAAAGAAGAAAAGATGGCCCAGCCTGCAGCTCATTGCCTTATTATGTACTCATCCATTTCTACGTTCAATCTGATCATAGATTGCTTGTCCATCATAACTTTGATCTGTGGCAATATCTTTACCGAACAGGACCATGTTCCCGATACTGTTTCCATTTCCACCAAGTATAGAAAGAGCTCCCAGAATCCAAAACAGCGGGTAAAGCACAACCGAAAGACCTTTTTTCATTTTAACTCTCTCCTTTCCCTAGTCATTCCTCACAATTGAATGAATTGAATTCCCTTTATTATACGTTAAAGTCCTAAAGAAGGTTTCATTTTTATGGAATAGATTGAACAAGCTGGTGATTAAACATACACTACTCCGCCCCTGCCAAAAGCGCTGCAGCTTCCTCGTGCATCGGGTCCAATTCAAGTACACGGCGAGCATAAACAAGGGCTTCCTGTTCCTGTTCCAGCTCATAACAGCACACAGCAAGATCATACAGGACCGCGATCTGCTGTGTGTCCGGATGAGCAGTCAGTGTTTCTTCCAGAAAAGCCTTGGCCTCTTCATACATAAACATCTCTAATAACAGCTGCCCTGAAACGAAAGCCGTCTGTTCCCGATATTCCATCATATAATTAGAGCACCACATCTGTCTGATCCCCGATTGAAGATCAAACAATTCCTCATCGCCTGCATCAGGTAAAAGATTTTTGAATCGAAGTGAAGCGTGGATTAGAAATTCGGCATCGTACCCGCCCAACCTCCAGAAAGCCAGCAGCTGCTTCAACTCCATCTGGTCCACTTTATGGTCCACCCATTCTCTTAGACTAAAGAAATCATCCGGTCCGAACCGCTCAACAAAGCGATGATAGGCGAGCCTTGTATTCACATAGCTTTTTGGTTTGTTCAGCATTAAGATCATGCCAACGTTCAGGTCTTTATAGTGGTGTGCTGTAAAATGTGCAGCTGCCCCCTGCTGTTCCAACACATATTTTATCGCATGATAATTGGCAGACAGCGAGAAACTGCCGTGAAGTGCAAATTCAGGCGGCTCTGCATATTTCCAGTAATCCAGTCGGTGATCCCCTTTATCCGCAGTAATCAGTACATATCCTGACCGGGATAGCCTGCTCAGCCGTTCGAGGCAATCCAAGCCAGCGTTTGGGAGCAGAATATGTGAATCCTCCAAATTCGTTTGATACAGCGCGATCAGTTCAGAGTAGGGATAGTTCTCGGCACTGTATTCGGGTACAGAGCGATATGTATACTGCAGTGTCATACTTTCCAGCAGCTCGGCAGGTTTCTGCTCAGCTGCATACTTCGGAAGTTCAACAAGCAGATCACATTCAAACACCTGTCCCTCCCCAATGTAAATCAAATCCTGCGGGATGCTGTCGAAAAAATAGTTGGCAATGAGCAGCATCGGCTGCTGCAAATCTCCTGGTTTAATCGTCGTTTTAGTCAAAACCAGCTTCAATTCCGTATCCTTCATCGCGTCAAAACGTGCAAAATCCAGTATCCCCTGCTCGATAAATGGCTGCATCGATGGATGTTCCTTCCATCCCGTAACATTCTCTTCAGCCAAATCTGTCATCACATAACGAAAAGGCGGCAGCTCCGTGCCTGCAAATTCGTTCAACGCACACAGCTTGCAGAGCACCTGATGGGCTAATCTGCCAGCACCAGCACCAAGTTCAACAATAGTTACAGGCTCCCGCTGCTCGCCTTTAGCCGACAAATCCTGCAGAAAGCCAAAAATCATCTCTGCATACGCTGTCGCAATCACCGGATTGCTCGTGATATACTGAGGCACCTGGCGATCCCCCCAGGCTTGGGGACCCATCTGTTCGTAATAAGCCCTCTGCCAATCCCAGAGCGGCGCTTCGCTGAACCGGAACGACCGGCTTTCTTTGTCCGTCATTGCTTGCATCAAACCCACTTTCTATCTATAAATACAGGACCAAATCCATCCTATCCTATGTAACAAACTATTATATCATACTGCCCATTTTCTCTTTTTCTTTCTTCATGCCTGTTTATTTTATCTCTGCTCTATTGTCTATCATACTTCCCAAAAATAAATGACTGCATCCGCTGCTTCTTTTACTATTCATAATAAAAAACCTGCTTCACAGCGAAGCAGGCAGGAGTAAATGAAGCCCTGTTCATCAACAGCATAGCTGAGGAGTTGGCCTTCTATCTCAATGAGCATATATTATTTTAGTCAGAGTACAATACACCATCAAAGTTCTCTGGGCCTACACGAACAGTACCGAGCAAGTTCGTGCTGATAAAGGCCGTATACGTTAATTGTGGTGTAATTGGCGGATTATAATCATCGGCAGAGAATGTAATGACTTGTGGTGCCAGAACGCTCAAATTAAATGTGGATGTTGCAGAGTAAATGACTGGATCTGTTGCTGCGGTTCCCCGTACAACGGTGATCGTTACACCGACAAGCGCCAAAGGAAGCTGCAGAGTCACCGTTCCTTTAAATTGAACCCGCGGGTTTGCTCCGATCCCTGCTGTTGTCACCAAACCAATCTGTCCAAACAATTGAGGCGTGTTGATGACGAGAATCGGAATGGCTATGGAGTTAGCCAAACTCGCATTTTGCGAGGTTCTTGCATCAATTAATTGAGTCATGAAATCTACCTCCTATATATGGGATTGAGATAGTATATGCGAGACTCATCTTCTGGCATGGACATACACACCCTTGTTGAAAAAAAGTCAAATGTCCGCAATTGTTGGGCCAGGTAAGCTTCTAACTCTATCCATAATCCAGCCTTGATTGTCTATGAAAACAGAAAAAAACCCTTGCATCGCAAGGGTTCTAAAATATGGGCCCTACAGGACTCGAACCTGTGACCAATCGGTTATGAGCCGACCGCTCTAACCAACTGAGCTAAGGGCCCTAGACAAATAATATATAACAGTGCAGATGATCGCTGTAATCACCCGGTAAAGCTATATTGCGGGGGCAGGATTTGAACCTGCGGCCTTCGGGTTATGAGCCCGACGAGCTACCGGGCTGCTCCACCCCGCGTCGTTAAAAATAATAAACAGCGACTTAATTAATATACACTATTAATACATAATAAGTCAAGGGGTAATCTCAGGGAATAAATCGTACGCCGTAACGACCTTTCCGCGAACGATATACTTCGACTTCTTCAGGCTCATTGTGTCCATAAATCCAGCCATCCTGTTCCAGCCTTTTTGCCAGGCATCCTGCCTGAAATTTAGTCGTATACAGCTTGCCGAAATACACCCATTTCATCATCGTGCTCGTCCTTTCCAATGGCTTCATATCCTGCTGTTAATTGTAGAATACCCCAATTTCGTAAAAATAGCCGCCCGAGATCATAAAAATCTCCAGCGGCCATTTCTTCTGTAACGATGAGGTCAAATTTGAAGATGACGAGTGTGCTGATGCCGATCAAATTTTAACTTATTGTTGGAATGTAGTCTTAGGGTCTTTTTTCAACTTTGCTAACATCTCGTTCCCTTTGGCTGCCCATTCACCTAAAGCTTCTTTCGGTGTCTTTTTATTTTCGAGCACCTGATTAAAGTATTCCATCCCTTTATCAGATACCTGCCACAGACCAGGCATCTTCTGATACATTTTATCAAGATTTGTATTGGTTGGCGGTACCGGTTTTAATGTATAGAATGCCTGAACGTTGTAGTCCAAACCGTCTTTAGGTTTAATATAGCTTTTCCGGGACACCAGTTCATAGCTGCTGCGTGCTTTAATCTTCGCCCAATCCTCGCTGTTCATATACTTGATTAATTCCCATGCATCATCCGGGTTCTGAGCTGAACTGTTGATTGCCATCAAACTGCTCAGATAGATGTTGCCCCCAATCTCAGGAGCCTCTGGATGAACTGGCGGAGTAACTACATCCCAATCTACTTTCGTAAAATCTTTCATTTTATCTGCGTTTTTATTTGCATCAATTAGCTGATTGATGTAATAGTAATCTCCGATGGCCATCGCCGTCTTGCCGCTTAGGAACAAGTCGCCCTGCATCGGATTGTAACGTCCGTTGGAATTTTGATCCTGATCCTGCGGCTCATCCCCTTTCGGGATGACCTTATCAATCGCCAGTTTGCTGACCGTACTCCACACTTTTTCCCATTGCGGAGAATCCACGGTCATTTTTTCTGCCTTATCATCAAAAACCTTCAACTGCAGCGAGTTGTAGTACTGCTGCATAGAGTAATACGGTGAGCCGCCGTTATGCGTGCTGAATGATAATCCGAAGACGTGATCTTTACCTTCTCCTTTAGTAAGGCGAGTTGCCAGATTAAAGATATCGTCCCATGTCATGTTGTCCGTTGGCGGTTCAACACCCGCTTTTTCAAACATCCCCTTGTTGTAGAACAAAGCAGAAGAAGAGAAAGTTGGTGTCAGCGCATAAATGTTCTGATCTCCCAAATCCTTGATTCCTTCAAGTACACTTGGTACGATGTCGCTCGTGTCAAACTTGTCTTCCTGCATCAACGGATCGAGCTGTTTAACCATGTTCTCCTGAATTAACGATTTGATCGTGGATGTATCCGCTACAATGACGTCAACCGGGTTGTCGCCAGTCATAATTTTCTTTAAGCTCTCCAGCGTATCCGGTACTTCCTGCTGCTCCTCTGAATTTCCATAACCATACATGCTGCCTTGATCTACAGCGGGTACGATTTCAATCGTAACGTTGCCATGCGTAAGCTCAAAAGCATCTGTGAACTGCTGACGGAAGTAGCTGTCATCCTGTCCTCCCCAGGGTGTAGCTACCCGCAGCACACGCTGCTCATTATCTTTATTCTCGCTGGCTGTACATCCCGCAATAAGCGGCAGTGCCAGTGTCGCTGTTGCCATGATGGCCAGCATACGTTTTCCCCACAACCTGTTCTTCATTTCCTGTTTCCCCCTCATTAATTATCTTGGCGGTGTAATGACTATGCGTTCACCGTCAAACTCCAATGTTGCCCGGCTGTCGATCGACAAGGCTTCCAGATACTCCTTAGGCACCTGAAGCCGACCTGCACGATCAATAATGACAAAAGCTTCATGAATGTCAGGAGCACCTGCTTCAGACAGTCCCTGATCATCATCCAGATTTGGATTGCGCTTCACAAATTCGGTGCTGGTCAGGCCATCCCGAATCGCAACGATTCGGTCTACCTTGCCGGCAAGCGTCAAGTCATGGGTAACGATGACAATCGTTACACCAAGCTCTTTATTCATTTTGCGAAAAATGTTCATGATCGTATCACAAGTCTCCGAATCGACTGAACCTGTCGGTTCATCCGCCAGTAAAATCTTTGGCCGATTGGACAGAGAGATCGCAATGGCGACGCGCTGCTGTTCCCCTCCTGACAGCTGATGCAGTTTGTTATGCATCCGATCCTTCAGACCGACCCATTCCAGCAGCTGTATGGCATAGGCACGATCACGTTTGCCTCCCAGAATCATTGGTGTCTCCACATTCTCCAGCGCGGTCAGATAAGGCAGCAGGTTTCGACCGTTATTCTGCCAGATGAACCCGACGGTATGCCGTTTATATTCGACCAGCTGTGCATCTGTCATTTTGAGCAGATCCCAGTCACCCACAACAGCCGTGCCAGCGGTAGGACGGTCCAGGCCGCCCAGAATGTTAAGCAGTGTTGATTTGCCGCTGCCGCTGTTGCCGATGATCGCCATCATCTCGCCTTGATTGACGGTCAGGTTGAGACCTTGAAGGGCAACGACTTCCACATCGCTGGATTTAAAAATTTTGACAAGTCCTTCGCATTGGATCACGTTTACCTCTCCTCTCCCATTTTGACCGCCTGATGAACCCGCAGCCTGCGAATCTGCCAGAGCAGCATGGACGCTCCGATAAACAGCATCACTACGGTTACGCCGTAGAGCTGCAGCATATCCTGTTCTTCAAAGACAATGCGGAACGGTGGAACCTGTGCAGATACATTGTCTGTCGTTTGCAGGAACGGCAGGAAGAGTCTGCTTGAAACCTGACCAATACCAATCCCGAGCACGATCGAAAGACCGGCCGTAAATACCTGTTCCAGCAGCAGCATGCCGCTGAGCTGTGCTCTCGACAGCCCCATAGCCCGCAGCACACCGAACTGTACTACACGTCCCGAGAGGTTAAAGAACCAGTACAGCACATAACCGATTAACGAGATAATCACGGATACAAGGAAACCCAGGCTCAGAATGCCGAATACTCCGCCCCTTGAAGGATGTTTCCCCTGGGTGACCAGTTCGGTTCGCACATCACGGACAGAGGATAACTCGATACCTTCTGCCGCAAGTTTCTCCATTAATGGAGCGACCTTGGCATCCGGTTTCATTTTGAGCCAAACCTCATAGGGTATTAGAGGTACCTGATCGTAGATGTAATCCAGATTAGCCACGAAAAATGGCATCTGATCCGGATATTGGGAAGGCCAGTATGGAATAATGCCAAACACTACAAATTCAATCGCCTGACCCTGTATACCGAGGGAAACCATGTCTCCCGTTTTGAGCTTGAACTTGTCGGCAAATTTCGAAGAGATCAGAACAGCTCCTTCATATTTGCCGAGCAAATCAAGATACTTGTACGGATGTGCAGGGAATAAATCGTTACGGAACCAGGCTACTTTGGCGAAGTCCACATTATCAATGCCGACCAGCATCCCTTGGCCGCCCGATTTACCAGATACAATAATGTTGCCCTTTGTTTGCAGTACACGCGCAGCATGCTCCACACCATTTAATTGGCGGAACACTTCAAACGGCGGCTCGGAGTAAATAATTTTGGATGGCTGCGATTGACCGCCGCCTCCGCTACCACCAGGAGCTCCTCCCCCGCCATTTCCTCCACCTGTACCACCACCGGCACCTCCTGCATTGCCTCCTTGCTGGCCGCCGCCTGATCCGCCGGCCTGTCCGGAACCTCCCGGCTTGACCTCAGGTGTTCCTTCCCATACCGTCTGCATAATGACATCCGAACCATAACGATAAAGTGTACGCTCCGTTGAATTCAAATCAATGGTCCGAGCCGCAGCCGAGTTATACACGCCAAGTCCAAGCGTCAGTACCAGCAGAATCATAAGCGGATAGTAAGAAGAAGACGAGCGTGACAGCTGCGTCAGCGTCAGATACAGCGGAACAGGCAGCAGCTTGCGGCCAATCAGCTGGATCAGCTTCAGAATCCACGGGAACAAACGCAGAAAGAACAGTCCAAGCGCAAAAATGGCAAGAGCAGGTACAAAGAACAGAAACGGCTGCACTTGTAACTGATCCGTTGTCATGCCCGTCTGAAACGTCAGCATCTGTCGTTCATAAAACAGGTAATAGCCGTAACCAGCCAGGCCCAGCAGCGCAACATCAATGAACCAGCGCTGCCACAGCGGCGCACGGTCCGTACGCGCCTGACGCCGTTTAGCAGATACAATCGTCGCTCGTGCATACGTAATCGCTGGAATCAAAGATGCAATAATGGCAACAAGTACCGCCGCCACGCCAAGCAGAACCGCTTCTTTGGAGACCCCTATCGGAATGGATTTTCGATCGACAAAGGATAAGAATCCACTTGCCGAGCCGATACTTTTGGCCATAAACCATCCCAGCAGCGGTCCAACAACCAATGCGATGGCTCCCAGGAAAATACCTTCAAGCAGATAGAGCGAAAAGATCTGACGAGCCGAGGCTCCGCGGCTGCGAAGCACAGCAATGTCGCTTTCCTGCTTTTGCAGGGATTGTCTGGCATTCATCGCGATAAAATAAAAAACCATTGCTATCATCGGTGCCGCCAATGTAAACAGCATTGTCTGCAGCTGCAGACTCTGACTGCGGAACTGCTTGAGCAGATCACCGAAGGTAATATCAACTTTGGTATCTTTCAGCCGCTGATACAAATCAATATCCAGCCGCTCCAGTACAGAGCTTATGCCGGACAGCTGACTGGTTTGAATCTCTTTCAGGTCAAACGCATAATACCAGCGTGAATTCTGAAGCGGAATGCCCTTTTCCTTGAGTAATACATCATTGAAAACGGAATCATTCACATACAGTCCATTCATCATACCGTCAAAGCCTTGAACCCAATAAGGGCTGTTCGGATCATCTGCCTTAAAGGAGCCGGTTATTTTGACACGCAGCGTAATATTCAGACCGCTGTATATCGGGTATTCCAGAATATCTCCCACATGCAGGTCATTACGGTACATCCCTTCTTCCAGCATTACAGCTTCAATGATGTCGTCTTTGACCTGATTCCCGGGTTTGACACCCGCCGAATAGTTCACCTGTGCATCCAGCCCGCTCATCGTACCCAGCGTCATACTCCGCACGCGGCTTGCATCCACTTTGGTTGGATCTTCAGGATTGACTTCTGCACTGCGAATGGATCTCGAATTCACATACGTGTGAAATGGAAATCCAATGTCGCGAGGAACATCCTCACGAATGTAGCGATCCACCTCATCCAGTCCTCTAGTATCGGTCTTTGCACCCCCGGGTGCCTGATAACTCATCAACAGCGATCCTGCTGGTAAACCTTCACTGTTATCCTGCAGCGTCTGCGCGACAACCCGTTTCAACGCACCATCGGCATACATTGGAATACTGACGGTGAACGCTACCGCCACAATTAAACCGATTAATGTGCTGAAGGTCATCCAGCGTGTGTTCCACATTTTGCGGAACAGCAGTCGAAGCAATCGCAGCCCCATTAGCGTCCCACAACTTTCTGACCAACCGTCAGACCTTTCAGAATCTCGACATCAGTTGATGTCTGCTGTCCAACCTCAACGTCCACTTCACGCTTGCTTCCATCATTCTCGATGACCTGTACATAGGTTCTGGAACCGATGGAGCGCAGAGCGGATACAGGAATGACAATTGCGTTCTCGGTGCGCTGAGTTACGATCGAAACCGTTAAAGGTGTACCGCGTTCTACATTTTTTGGCATCTTCGCCAAGGTAACAAGGACATATTGATCCAGCGTTTCCTTCGGCGGAGGTGAGCCACCTTCACCCTGACCTGAGCCATTGCCGCTATTGTTACTTGAAGCATTAGCGGTAGGCATTGCTTTGATCTTACCGGCTACTTTGCCAGCACCGTTGATGTCAACCTCAGCCTTCATGCCAGACGTAAATTTCTCCAGATCCTCCTTGGCAAATGTGGCTGCCACGACCAGGTTGGACGTATCCGCAATAGTCGCAATCGGATCATACGCTTTGACCGCTGCGCCCTTCTCCACTTGAACCGCAATAACGGTACCGCCAAATGGAGCCGTCAACGTGGATTGTCCCAGCTTTTCTTCCAGATCAGCAAGCTCCTGACGAAGTTCTTCGAATGCGATTGTCGCTTCTTCAAACTCCACCGGGTCCATCTCATCCTTCTTGCGCAGCGTTTCCTTCATCTGTACTTCCGATTTGCGAATCTGGAGCCGTTTGCCGCGAATCTCCTTCTCCACACTTGTTACGTCAAGGACAGCGAGAACCTGTCCTTTCTTCACTTTATCCCCCGTTTTCACATTCAACTCCTGAATGTGCATACCATCCAACGTAAAATAAACCTTTTCTTCACGCTGACTCATCATCTTGCCGCTGCCGCTCACCTTTTTCTCCAGCGTCTCTGTACGAACCTCATATTCCGGTTTTTTGGAGATCGTTGGCGGTGTTATTGGTGGAAGCACTTCTTCCTCCGACTCTGACGGCAGTAATGAACAGCCTGACATTGCGGCAGCGAGTACTGCACCAAGTACAATAAAAGCTGCGCGTTTCCCCTTCTTTCGAACGGCACCTTTACTTGAGAAATCTGCCGTCCGCCATTTCATAAACATGGTCCGCAACCTCCAAAATTGTAGGATCGTGTGTAGTCATACATATCGTTACTTGTTCTACTTCAATGATATTGCGGAACACAGCCATAACCTGTGCGCCCATCTTGGAATCCAGCTCGGCCGTTGGCTCATCCGCAAGCAGCAAACGGGGTCTGTGTGCAATGGCTTTGGCAATAGCCACCCGCTGCTGCTCCCCCCCGGACATTTCAAAAGGCCGGTGCTTCACCCGTTTGGTCAGTCCAACTAAATCCAGACAATGACCCACTCTTTCTTTCCATTCCGATCGCGGTACATCCGCCATGCGGAGCGAAAGCTCTACATTTTCCCATGCAGACAATAAGGGCATAAGTGCATACGCCTGAAAAATAAAACCAATCTCCCTGCGCCGCAAAGCGGTTCGCCGCTGATCCCCCCAATCCTGAAGAGGTTGTCCGGAAAATAAAATCTCTCCGCTGGAAGGCTGGTCAAGTCCGCCCAGCATGTTCAGCAGTGTTGTTTTACCTGATCCAGACCGTCCTTTCAGCATTACAAGCTGCTGCGGCTTTACTTCCATATCAATGCCTTTGAGCACATGAATGATACGACTGCCTGTCTGAAAGCTGCGATGAACATTACGTACTTCCAACACGGGTCCATCATACGGAGGCAGCAGTTCCTTTCTCGGCTTTACTTTGGTCTTCTGGGGTGTTTCCTCTATGGCTGCAGCCGCTGCAGACTCCTCCATAGCAGATACCTCATCTGGCGTGAGTGCTTCCGCGCTTAGAGGCTCGGGCTCCGTTATGTACGAAGGTTCTTCCAATGCAGCCCTTTTCTCCAGCTTAGGTTGCTCCTGTTCGCGTTCATCACCCGATTGGCTCTTGGCAGTTCTTTTCCTTGAAAATAACTTTTTCATGCCAGCAATCACGCTCATCCTCTCTTGTTATGCCGCGCATTTCCTTCATGCGCCCTAAAACTAGAAATCTGTTCCATCCTACACTGAATTATAAACGACTGCTCTCCACTAAAAGTTACAAGCTTTTTACAACGTCAGTGTGAAAAAGTTAATATTTTGATGAACATGACAAAAAAGCACCCCAACATACGGGATGCCTCTGGAAATTCGATCGTTTTGCCGTCATTACGGCAAACATTACAATTTTGATACCGTTTACCGAACGGCAGTCTATTATTCTATGAATGATATTATTTACCAAATGAAGAAGGATCTTCACGCCACGACTGCAGCAGTGCAAAATCACTCTCTTGAATGGTACCTTGAGCCAATGCAACATCCATCAGCGCCGTATAATTCGACAGGGTCTGCAGCGGGATTCCAGCTTCCTCGAACGCTTTTACGCCTTTATCCAGCTGATAGCTGAAAATGGCAAGAACTGCGAGCGGTGTCGCCCCTGCTGCACGTACAGCTTCTGCCGCTTTAATCGAACTTCCTCCGGTTGAAATCAAATCCTCAATCACAACTACTTTTTGTCCTTCGCTGATTAATCCTTCAATCAGATTCTCCTTGCCGTGGCCTTTCGCTTTATCCCGGATATAAGCCATCGGCAGATTCAGCTTTTGAGCCACCCATGCAGCGTGTGGAATACCCGCGGTTGCTGTACCTGCAATGACTTCAGCATCTGGATACTGGTCACGAATAATCGCGGCAAACGCTTCGGCAATATCGTTACGGATCTCAGGATAAGACATCGTCAGCCGATTATCACAATAGATTGGCGATTTGATGCCGGATGTCCATGTGAATGGCTGCTGTGGACGAAGTGCCACCGCTTTGATTTTTAGCAGCTGGGAAGCAATATGGTTTGGAATTTGGCTGAGTTCGATCATACGTTCAACATCTCCTTCAAAATGGTCTCTGCCGCTTCACGCGGGTTTTGTGCACCGGTTATGGGTCTGCCCACAACGATGTAATGACTGCCTCTGCTGATGGCTTCACCGGGTGTCAGGACACGTGTCTGATCACCAAGACCACTTCCTGCCGGACGAATGCCTGGAGTGACCGTGTGAAAATCACTACCACATGCTGCCCGGATCGCAGGCACTTCCAGTGGAGATGCCACAACGCCATCAAGCCCGGCCTCCTTGGCCAGTCCGGCATAACGAACTACAGCTTCCTCTACACCGCCAGGGATGCCGATCTCGTTATTCATCGTCTCAACACTCGTGCTGGTCAACTGCGTCACAGCGATAATCTGGGGTCTGTCCAGCGAAGGGTTGGCAGCAAGTGCTGCTTCTGCGCCTTCACGTGCTGCACGCATCATGCTGGATCCGCCCGCGGCGTGCACATTGAACATGTCCACCCCAAGACGTGTAATGCTTTCGGCTCCGCCGCGCACCGTGTTTGGAATGTCATGCATCTTCACGTCGAGAAACACGGAGTATCCTTTCGCCTTCAGCTGCCGAATAAAGTCCGGGCCTGCCGCATAGAAAAGCTGCATGCCCACTTTGAGATAACAAGGAATGCCCTCAAGCGCTCGTACCAGTTTCTGTGCCTCCTCTGCTCCCGGATAATCGAGTGCAACCATCAGACGTCCAGCCATTTCATTGAAATTCGGGTGATTCATAATCCAGCGCCCCTTCCGCGTGCTCATTTTAGAGGTTTTTGCCCGATATAAAGGACATCCCGCCAGCCCGCAGGCTGACTGATGTCCTTCATCAAGTGACTATTCATTATACAAAGGCCGGCATAGCCTCCGAGGAGAAATTGATCGTCTGCAGCATGATCAGCAGCGCCCGAATCGTATCCAGGGAAGTCATACATACCACACCATTCTCAACCGCTTCACGGCGGATACGGAATCCGTCACGCTGCGGCGTTTTACCCTTAGTCAGGGTGTTGAACACAAAGTTCGCTTCACCGCTGCGGATCATATCGAGAATATTAGGTGAGCCTTCGCTCAATTTGTTCACAACGGTTACCGGAATGTTCGCCGCTTGAAGCGCAGCTGCCGTTCCGCCGGTTGCCATGATTTTGTAGCCCAGTCTATAGAAACCTTCAAGCAAAGGTACAGCCTCGTCTTTATCTTTATCTGCTACAGTAACAACGATTGCCCCGGTAGCCGGAATTTTCATTCCCGCTCCAATTAGACCTTTAAACAGGGCTTTCGCATAGTTCGGATCACGTCCCATAACCTCACCTGTGGATTTCATCTCAGGTCCAAGGGTAGGCTCCACGCGGCGCAGCTTCGCAAAGGAGAACACAGGTACTTTTACCGACACATGATCCGTTTCAGGCCAAAGTCCATCCACATAACCCAGGTCTTTCAGTTTTACGCCCAGGATTGCTTGTGTAGCGAGGTTTGCCATCGGAATATTGGTTACTTTGCTCAAGAAAGGAACCGTCCGGGAAGAACGCGGGTTCACCTCGATGACGTAAACCTGACCCTCGTGGATAACAAACTGGATGTTCACCAGTCCGATCGTTTTGAGTTCCTTGGCAATTTTGATTGTAATCTCTACAATTTTCTCTTTCAGGTCTGCAGACAGATGCTGCGGTGGATATACCGCGATCGAGTCACCGGAGTGCACCCCTGCACGTTCGATATGCTCCATGATGCCCGGCACCAGTACCGTCTCACCGTCACAGATCGCATCTACCTCAACCTCTTTACCCAGCATATAACGGTCGATCAGAACCGGATGCTCCGGATTGATTTTTACTGCCTGTTCCATATAAGTCAGCAGTTCCGCATCGGAGTATACAATTTCCATCGCACGGCCGCCCAGAACATACGAGGGACGTACCAGTACAGGGTATCCAAGGGATTGAGCCGTTTCCACAGCATCGTCTACGGAAGTGACTGTTTTACCTTTCGGCTGTGCAATCTCCAGACGGGAGAGCAGACGCTCGAACTTTTTGCGGTCTTCTGCTTCATCGATGCTTTCCAGGTCTGTTCCGAGGATGGTTACTCCTGCATTGCGCAGCGGTGCTGCCAGGTTGATTGCTGTTTGACCACCAAACTGCACGATAACACCGACCGGCTGCTCCTGCTCAATAACGTTCATGACATCCTCGAAGAACAGCGGTTCGAAGTACAGGCGGTCAGAGGTGTTAAAGTCCGTCGATACGGTCTCCGGGTTGTTATTGATAATAACGGCCTCATAACCAGCTTTTTGCAGCGCCCATACTGCGTGTACTGTGGAATAGTCAAACTCGATTCCTTGACCGATCCGGATTGGACCGGAACCCAGCACCACGACTTTTTTCTTGTCGGAAGGGATGACTTCATTCTCTGTTTCATATGTCGAGTAGTAGTAAGGCGTTGTTGCCTCAAATTCCGCCGCACAGGTATCTACCATTTTGTATACCGGGCGCAGATTCTCCTCTTCACGGCGTGCTCTGACTTCGGATTCGGCAGTCAAGGAACCTCCAGGCTGTCCTTCGGCACGCAGTTCTGCGATAGCACGATCTGTAAAACCAAGGCGTTTCGCCTGATACAGCGTTTCGGAAGTCAATTCTGCTTCTTCGCGAATACGATCCTCAAACTGAATCATGCCTTCGATTTTGTCCAGGAACCACCAGTCAATCTTGGTCAGGTCCTGCAGCTGCTGCAGGGTATAACCTCTGCGGAATGCTTCTGCGATCAGGAACATACGCTCATCGTCCGCTTTCACGAGACGTTCGTTCAGCGTCTCTTCATCCAGCGTTTCTGCACCTTTAAGGTAGAGACGGTGTACACCGATCTCCAGGGAACGAACCGCTTTATGAATGGATTCTTCAAATGTGCGTCCGATCGCCATCACTTCGCCTGTTGCTTTCATCTGTGTACCCAGCTTACGGTTCGCAGATGTAAACTTGTCGAACGGCCAGCGCGGAATTTTGCTAACGATATAGTCAAGGGTAGGTTCAAAGCAAGCATAGGTTTGGCCTGTAACTGGGTTAACAATCTCATCCAGTGTGTAACCCATTGCGATTTTGGCAGCCATCTTCGCAATCGGATAACCTGTCGCTTTGGAAGCGAGTGCTGATGAACGGCTTACCCGAGGGTTCACCTCAATGACGTAATACTGGAAGCTGTGCGGATCAAGTGCGAACTGCACGTTGCATCCACCTTCGATGTTCAGGGCACGGATGATCTTCAAGGAAGCTGAGCGCAGCATTTGGTATTCACGGTCAGACAGCGTTTGGCTTGGCGCCACAACGATACTGTCACCTGTATGAACGCCTACCGGGTCAAAGTTCTCCATGTTGCAGACCACGATACAGTTATCGTTTTTGTCACGCATAACCTCGTACTCGACTTCTTTCATGCCGGCGATGCTTTTCTCTACCAGACATTGACCGATCGGGCTGTAACGAAGCCCGGCTGCTACGGTTTCACGCAGTTCTTCTTCATTCGCGCAGATACCGCCGCCTGTGCCGCCAAGGGTGTAGGCAGGACGAACGATGATCGGATAACCGATCTCACCAGCGAACTGCAGGGATTCTTCCAGCGTTGTAACGATGACACTCTCAGGTACCGGCTGTTCCAGTTCACGCATCAGATCTCGGAACAGATCACGGTCTTCCGCTTTTTCGATGGAAGTAAGCTGTGTGCCGAGCAATTTTACGTTTTCACGCTCAAGCACGCCCGCCCGTGCAAGTTCTACAGCCATGTTGAGACCCGTTTGACCACCCAACGTTGGCAGCAGGCCGTCCGGACGCTCCTGACGAATAATTTGCGTTACAAAATCAAGCGTAATCGGCTCGATGTAAACTTTATCAGCCATATTTGTATCTGTCATGATTGTCGCAGGGTTGCTGTTAATGAGTACAACTTCCACGCCTTCTTCTTTCAGGGCCTGGCAGGCTTGCGTACCGGCATAGTCGAACTCGGCCGCTTGACCGATGACGATTGGACCGGAACCAATCACCAGGATTTTTTTGAGATCTTTGTTAATCGGCATGTTATTGCGCTCCTTTCACTGCGGCTGCCAATACGGCTTGACGCGGCTTTTGCGGGTTAGTGATCTTGTGTTCGCGGATCATCTCAATGAAACGGTCAAACAGGTAGCTGTTGTCATAAGGTCCTGGCGCTGCTTCCGGGTGATACTGTACGGAGAAGGCAGGATACGTTTTATGTTTCAGACCTTCGATGGTCTTGTCATTATTGTTGATATGTGTAACTTCAAGATCCGTACTTTTCACAGATTCTTCATTTACGGTGTAACCGTGGTTCTGGGATGTGATGAAACAGCGTCCGCTCTCCAGTTCTTTAACCGGGTGATTACCACCGCGGTGTCCGAACTTGAGTTTTTCCGTGTCTGCACCAGCTGCCAGAGCGAACAATTGATGACCCAGACAGATACCGAAGATCGGGTATTCGCCGAGCAGTTCACTGATCATGTTCACCGCATGTGGTACGTCTTTCGGGTCCCCAGGGCCGTTGGACAATTGAATGCCATCCGGGTTCAGGCGGCGAATCTCGTCAGCCGTTACGTCATGAGGTACGACAACAACGTCACAGTTACGTTTGCTCAGTTCACGCAAAATTCCTGTTTTTGCACCGTAGTCGACCAGTACGATACGTTCTGCTGTTCCCGGGCTGTTGTATACATGCTCTGTAGACGTCATTGGCACCTGGTTGCGCAATTGCTCAATCGTAGTGTCTCCCATCATCTCCAGCAGTTCTTCGACAGGTTTCGATCCTGTTGTGAGAATTCCCTTCATTGTGCCATGGTGACGAATCCGGCGCGTCAGCATCCGTGTATCAATCTCGCTGATCCCTACGATGCCGTATTCTTTCAGCAGATTATCCACGCTGTACTCCGCACGCCAGTTGCTCGGCGTTGGCTCATGGCGTCTTACCACGAAACCGTGCACGTATGGACGGATCGACTCAAAGTCATCCCGTGTGATTCCGTAGTTACCAATCAGCGGATACGTCATCGTAACGATCTGGCCGCAGTACGAAGGGTCTGAAAGCACCTCTTGATAGCCTGTAATTCCCGTATTAAAAACGACCTCTCCTGTCGTTTCACCTTCCGCACCAAACGCTTTTCCGGTGAACAGCGTGCCGTCTTCCAACAATAATCTTGCCTGTCCCTGCATCCCATCTCACTCCCTCTGTGTTTATCAAAGTTAAATGGCCTTGGGTTGAACGTGGAGTTACGTTAGCGTGGGACTTCGTGGACAGAAAACCCTGCGATCGCTGTTATCCCCGGATTACTTTGGTTCCATTTTTTAAATGGTGTAATCCGGTGATAAAGGCGAGCGCTTCGCTTCTTCGGGTCCTTTCTGTCCACTTCGCAGCTAAGGTGGTGCTCAAAGTTCAAAAAAGTACATTTAACTATGTTTGTTTTGTATGTTGGGCTCTCGGCATGACTTGCCTTGAGTTTGTTTAAAGAAAAGAAATTACTGTTACTCTGATATTTCAAGGAAAATTGTATGTTATGAGTACTGATGTACATATTTAATGATGTATTACGTCAGCATGGTGCTGTTTTATTGCTGTAACGCGTTATTCCACACGCTTTTGCCATCCACCCATGTTTGTACCGGCCAGCCTTTCAGCTTCCAGCCTGTGAACGGTGTGTTTCTGCCTTTCGTTGCGAACCTCGCCGGGTCAACAGCTTTTTCCTCGTTCAGATCAATCATCGTCAGATCGGCAGGTGCTCCTGCTTCCAGCCTGCCGGTATTCAATCGGAATACACGGGCTGGATCAGCCGTCATGCGTTTGACCAGGAAGTCCAAGGTCCACAACCCTGTTTCAACAAACTTCGTGTACAGCAGCGGGAAGGCTGTTTCGAACCCAACGATACCGAATGGCGCCAGTTCCATGCCTTTTGCTTTCTCTTCTTCGCTGTGCGGGGCATGGTCGGTTACGATCATATCGAGCGTTCCGTCCAGCAATCCTTCAATACATGCCTGCACATCACGTGGTGAGCGCAGCGGCGGGTTCATTTTCCAATTCGCGTCCATGCCCGGAATATCTTCATCGGACAGCACCAGGTGGTGCGGACATACCTCTGCAGTCACCTTGATACCGATCGATTTCGCCAGGCGTATCAGGCGAACGGATTGTTCTGTGCTGACGTGACACACATGGTAGTGTACTCCCGTTGCTTCTGCCAGCAGAATGTCCCGACCTACGTGAATGGCTTCAGATTCGTTCGGAATACCTTTGATGCCATGACGTTTGGAGAACTCACCTTCGGTGACATATCCGCCAACCACCAGGGAATCATCCTCACAGTGAGCAATCACCGGCATATCCATGCTGGCTGCAAGGCTCATAGCGTCCTTCATCATCTGCGCGTTCTGTACACCTACACCGTCATCCGTGAAACCGATCGCTCCCGCTGCCTTTAATGCAGCAAAGTCGGTCAGTTCGCGGCCCAGTTCGTTTTTGGTGATCGCTGCATACGGCAGCACTTTAACCAGATCTGCTTCCTTCGCTTTGTTCAATACCAGTTCAACAACCTCAGCTGTGTCGGTTACCGGTCTTGTATTCGGCATGCAGGCAATCGTTGTAAAACCACCTTGTACCGCAGAACGAGCCCCTGTTTCGATCGTTTCTTTATGTTCGAATCCAGGCTCGCGCAAATGTACGTGCATGTCGATTAATCCAGGAATGACCAGTTTGCCTGATGCATCCGTTATACTATGCGCTGACTTCTCGGCGTTCCGTACAATTTCATCTTCCGGGCCAGCGATCGTTTTAATTTTACCTTCTTCTATAAGAATGGTTTTCCGTTCAAGTTCCCCTTGTTGACTCAAGACGTTTGCGTTCTTTATCACCTGTACCATAATTGACCTCCGCTTCGGTTCTGTCCAGAGATTGGAATCCACCGGATGATTGATTTATCGTCTACTCTGTTCGTTGCTCTATAAGAACACTGCCCTAGTCAGCCTATGACTCTATGCTAGACCCTGTTACAGCTTCACCGCACGTTCCATCACCGCCATGCGGATCGGAACACCGTTGGCCATCTGAGGGAAAATTCGTGATGCTTTGCTCTCGACAACCGCATCGTCCACTTCAACGTTACGATTTACAGGGGCAGGGTGCATAATAATCGTATTTGGCTTCAGGCGTGACGCCCGTTCTTCCGTCAATCCGTAGTGTTCGCGATAATCCTCAGCTGAAGTGATCAGGCCATGCTGATGACGTTCCAGTTGAACCCGGAGCATCATGACTACATCAGCGTCCAGCGCTTCTTCAAGACCTACATAAGGTGCATACTGTGCGAGTTCAGGCGCCTGCATCGTTGGCGGAGCACAGAAGCGTACATCCGCACCGAATTTTTGCAGCGCCCACAAGTTGGAGCGCGCTACCCGGCTGTGCAGAATATCTCCGATGATGGAGACACGCAGACCTTTCAGTTCACCAAACGCCTTTCGCATCGTGTAGAGATCAAGGAGCGCCTGCGTTGGATGTTCATTATTGCCATCTCCCGCATTCACAAGCGGTACACTCACCTTCTGAGCCAGCTGCTGCAGGACACCAGCCGGTTTTAAGCGAATAACTCCTGCATCAATGCCCATGGATTCAAGTGTTCGTACCGTATCGTAGATCGATTCTCCCTTTTCTACGCTAGAAGCAGCTGCAGTGAAGTTCAATACCTGAGCTCCCAGCCGTTTCTCTGCCATTTCGAAGGAGAAGCGGGTGCGCGTGCTGTTCTCGAAAAACATGTTGGCAACAAAGCGGGATTCTAGAATCGGGACAAGTTTTTCCTTCTGTCCTTCCCAGTGGGCCGCACGGTTCAGAATGGATTCGATCTCGTTACGGCTGATGTCTTTTAATCCAAGCAAGCTTCGGTCTCTCAACGCTGACTGTGTAATCATCATGCCTGCTCCCCTCGGTTCTGTATGATTTTGACTTCATCCTGTCCATCCGCTTCCATGAGTGCAACTTCGATCTCTTCTGATTTGGATGTCGGTACATTTTTACCGATAAAATCAGGCCGGATCGGAAGTTCCCGGTGTCCGCGGTCTGCAAGTACAGCCAGCTGAATGTTCTGTGGTCTTCCACAGTCCATCAGTGCATCCATCGCAGCCCGAATCGTTCGCCCGGTGTACAGCACATCATCGAACAAAATCACTTTTTTGTTGTGAATGGATAGGGATTCAGGTGTCATAATCAACAGTTCCTTGCGATTGATCTGGTTGTTATCCAAACGATCATCACGATAAGGGGTGACATCCAGCTCTCCCCAGGGAACTTTGGCGCCTTCAATCTCTTCAATCTTCGCGGCGATTCGTTCGGCCAGATATACTCCGCGTGTGCGAATTCCGACCAGAACACAATCGTCGATTCCTTTGTTCTTCTCCAGTATTTCGTGGGCAATCCTTGTCAATGCACGGCGGATCGCCGTTTCATCCATAATGACATGTGTTTCTGTGCTCATGCGTTCAGCCTCCTCAGGATTTTCCTTCGAAACCATGGCCCCGTGACGAGGAGAACAAAAAAAGACTCCTTGCCGTGTTTATTGGCAAGGAGTCTCCGAACTTCAGACGTCGCTGAAGAAAGTTTACTCTCGGGATGCATCGTGTTATCTGCCGCAGCGAATAAACGATGTATCATTCACGTTACCTTGCCAGTCTCACGGGACTGATTTAAAGGTGCTATTCATGTCGTGCATATGAGGAACCTCACAGAGTTCTGGCTCAATATGCCCGTATGTCTTCATGAATTATGACAGAAAGACAACCCTCTGTCAACACCTCACCATCGCAGGTGCAAATCCTCTGCTTCCTCATATTAGAGTCAGCATTTAGGCGAAAAAACATCCATGTCACATCATATGTCATTCGTCATTTATAATTATACAACAATACTGCATATTTATCCATAGACAATTACAATATGATTTCGATCCAAATTTCACCGGTTTCGAAATCGGTTGGTCTATTTCTCTGAATGGATTAAAAACATGAATCAGTCTTCTATTAATAGGGGAAAGTTTATACACAACCTCGTTTATTGAATCTGTATTTTATCCGATATACATATAGGTTCGGGAAAAGCAGCAGGAGACAAGGCAGCATATCTCCGATGTTAAAGCACCCGGCCGCGTTATTTAGAAGGAGGACATTATGCGTCACATATGGCAGATCTACAAGACAGACTGGATGCACATCCTAAAAGTACCCACAGGCATATTTCTAATCGCCGCCATTATTTTACTGCCTGGCGTATATGATTGGGTGAACGTTAAATCCGTCTGGGACCCTTACAGCAATACCCAGGGCATTAAAATAGCTGTTACCAGTGAAGATCAAGGCGCAGCAGTTACAGGAACGACGATTAATATTGGAGAAGAATTAATCAAAAGTTTGAGCCAGAACAAAAAGTTGGGATGGACATTTGTTGGTGAAGCCGAGGCAAGCCGCGGTGTTCAAACGGGGGAATACTATGCCAGTCTGCTGATCCCTGCCGACTTTTCATCCAAAATAACCGGCATTGTAGATGGAAAAGTGAACCGGCCGGAGGTCATATATACCGTTAATGAGAAGGTAAATGCGATCGCTCCCAAAATTACCGGGTCTGGCGTATCTGCCATCACAACTCAGATTAATGAAAATTTCACTGAAGCTGTCAGTGAAACTGTATTGAACAAGTTGAAAGAAGCCGGCATCGAAATTAATGCACAGCTTCCAACACTGCGCAGAATGGAGAACGGAATTTTCATGCTGGAGAAAAATTTGCCTGCCATTCAGGCTGCAGGTCAAAAGGTACTTGAAGTCGACCAGATGATGCCGGAAATTGTTAAGCAAGCTCAGAAAATTGTGGAGCTGGAGAAGCGGCTTCCGGAAATAAATGAAGCTGCAGGGTATGTCCTGAAAGTACAGCAGTACTGGCCGCAGATCAAAGCGGTTGCGGCTGAAGTGGTTTCCCTTCAGGCTCGAAGCCCTGAAATACAGCAGGCTGTCGCCCGTATTCAGGAGGTTGATGCAAACTTTGGACAGGTATCCGCAGTGATTCAAACAGCACTGGATAAGACAGATAAAGCCTTCGCTATTGTATCTGCTGCTGAGCAGGCTCTCGGTAAGATATCCGAAATTTCCGATCATGGAGCTCAGCTGGCTGACGGGTTGGATCAATTCATCCAGGCCAGTGAAGCAGCCTTCCAGACCATTACACCAACGATCCGGCAAAATCTTCTGTTCGTACAGCAGATCACAAATGAAGCTGAGGATGTATTCGCGCAGCTGCAAGGAACCGATCTCAGTAAGCTCCCGAGCGCAGATGATATAGACCGCATCATGGCACGTGCAGCCGCAGCAGTGAAAATCCTGAACAGTACAGCTGCCCTGCTGGGCAAAATAGATGCCATATTACCTTCTGATCCGCTGACTGCAAAGGTGCAGCAGCTGCAGACGATATCCGAGCGGCTCCAGCTGCAAGTTCAGCTGGCTGGAATTGCAAGCAAAGCACTGCGGAAAAATACGACTCCTCCTGCAGACATCGCTGCCAGACTGAATGAATTGAATCAAAATGTAAGTACAGAAATAGATCGTTTCATCAGCACCTTTGACAGTCAGGTTTCCCCTGCTCTTACGGCTGGTACATCTCAATTAAAGACAGTCCTCTCCACATCTGCAGATACGCTGCAGAGCACAAGAGAACGTCTGCCCGACATTGCAAATATTCTTGCCTCAGCCAAGGAAGGTATTGTATTCGGTCAATCAGAACTTGAAAAAATCCAGGGTGATTTACCGCAAATTCAGGCCAAGGTGCATGCAATCTCGCAAACCCTGGAAACAAAAAGCAAAGCGTTCATCAGCACTTTGGACACGGTCTCCTCTCTCATTCAACGTGATCTGCCAAAGCTGGAAGACAAGCTGAATGCAGCCGCCCACTTTGTCCGTAACGACCTTCCTCAGGCCGAGAAACAGATTAGCAAAGCGTCCAGCTTTGTACAGCAGCAGCTGCCTGATGTGCAAAAGGGAGTGCATCGCGTGGCTGCTCTTGTTCGAGAGGATCTGCCTGCCTTGGAGAGTTCCATCCGCAAGGCTGCCGAGAAGCTTCGGGAAGTTGAAGGCAGTAATCAATTTGCCGAGCTTGCCAAACTGCTGCGAGGTGATATTGAAGAGGAAAGTGCGTTTCTTGCAAGCCCGGTACAGATTAAGGAGCAGCAGTTATACCCGATTCCGAATTACGGCTCAGCTATGTCTCCCTTTTATGCCGTATTGTCTCTATGGGTAGGTTCTACATTGTTAATTTCCCTGCTTCGTGCAGAAGCAGAGAATCCAGACGGCAGGTTCCGCGGATATGAACTATATCTCGGTCGTCTTGCAACCTTCCTAACGATTGGTATACTGCAGACTGTATGTGTTACAGCAGGAGACGTTCTGTTTCTGGGAACCTATGCAGCAGACAAATGGTGGTTTATTCTATTTGCCATGCTGGTAAGTGCGGTCTTTGTAACCATCACTTACACCCTCTTATCTGTATTCGGCAATATCGGGAAAGGGATTGCAATAGTCTTCATGGTGTTTCAATTCTCCAGTTCGGGCGGAACGTTTCCCATCAGCATGACATCACCCTTTTTTCAGGCGTTAAATCCGTTCATGCCGTTCACCTATGCCATCAGCCTGCTCAGAGAAGCCGTTGGCGGCATTTTGTGGTCTACGGCCATCAAAGACATTCTGTGGTTATGTCTGTTTATTGCGTTAAGCCTGATCCTTGCTCTTCTACTCAAACGACCGTTGAGCAGTCTGACCAGACGTTCTGCTGAAAATGCAAAAAAAACAAAGATTATCGCTTGATTCCAAAATATAACTGTGTTCGAGTTTTACCCAAACAAAAGCAGAGCTTCTAGAACGTTATGTTCGCGAAGCCCTGCTTTTGTTTTTACACTTTGCGCTTATGCTTTTTCACTTTTCACTTTTTCACTTCATTTTTTGTTTCAATTCTTCACTTCAATTCTTTACTTCAATTCTTTACTTCACAGCACGCTGCTGTTCCAGCTGTTCATAGGATTGCTTGATTGTCGACAGTGTTTCGAAATGACGATAGATATTGTTTCCAGCCGTAACAAGCACCGATGCTAAGAGCAGTCCAATCAGCACTTTTTTTCCAAACCCTGAGCGCAGGCTGCTGATGAATATGCCGCCGAGCAGATAAAAAGCAAACAAATAATGTCCTGCATACAGGTACATGTCATATTGATACACAGCAAGCCCGAATCCTACAACGAGATGAAGCAGGAATGCAAAAATAATGTAAGGCATCAACGTCCATACACTGCGTTCGCGGATGCCGCGAATGAAACCGGCTAACGCAATCAGCAGCAGGAACGTCCCTGTAATCTGAACATAAAGCGGGTTAGAGCGGGAAAGATCCGTAACAAACGCCACCATGCCTGGGTCAAGCAGGTGCACTTCTGGTGATAACATTGGGTTAATCGTCAGCAGCACTAACGCCTTGACGTGTGCCGCCCATTGGAATGGAGTGGCATAGCTCGTGCCCCCATTTTGAATGCCTAACAGCCAGTTGCTTACCCAGCTTCGTCCGCCAAACGCAACATACTGAATCGCGGTGACCACCACAATCATCAGCACAGCCAGTGCCATGATACCAAAATATTTTTTCCACCCCGCCTTGTTTCGCCAAGCCTGCATATTAAAGAACACAGCTCCAGCAAACGGAATAATGTTGGTTGAGGTTAATCCGAAGTTAATCGTGGCAAGCAGTGCATTGGGCACATAATGCACGTGCTGCTGTACACGCGTATACTGCAGGTATAGAACAGACAAAAGAATAACGAACTGTACATACGGATAAGAGTCCGGGATCAATGCGGTGTACATCAGATACGAGCTGCATCCAAACAGCAAAGCGAACAGTAACGGTGTATGGGAAGGTCTATTTTCATTTCGGCTTAGAAAAACAAAGGCCATTACAACCGAGCCCGCATTCACAAGGGATTGCAGGATCAGGAAAAACCAATTTCCTCCCAGCAGCTTGGAGACAGCCGCCAGCGTAACTGCCAAAAAAGAAATCAAGGGATGAATAACGGATGAACTATTGTCCCCGTAATACATCGATGGGTCAAAATTAAACAGATTAACGGAAAACAGCGTCGTATTAAACGGCGTATATTTCCCCAGCATCTCTGCATGCTGACTCATGTACAAAACATAAGGTCCATTCATCAAACCATAAAACAAGGCAAAACCTGCAAATAGAATAAAAGCAGTCGAGGTTACTCTGCGATCATAAAATATGTAGTCTAAAAATTTCATACATTCACATCCAATATTTGATATAAGGTTAAATCTAGAGTACGAGCAGGCATAACCCGCCCATAATACACGCTACCCCCATCCATCGCATAGGTCCTACCGTCTCTTTAAAGGCCCATCTCGCAATAATAAGCGTCCAGACGTAAGTTAATGCATTGGCAGGCAGCACGACGGTTAGAGGCAGAAACTTCAGCAGTACAATATTCAGCAGTGCACCTGTTCCGTAAAAACCAAGTCCAACAAGCACATGCAGTCGCTTCCGGCTGGCTGCATAATATTTTAAACCCGCACCGCCCATCGCACCGCATAGCGTCATCACAATTAATACAGCAGCCATCCAGCTATCGTTCCACACTGGTTAACGTCACCCCGATTCCCAGGAGCACAACCGCAGCAAGCTTTTGTACCGTAATTTCTTCACCAAGCAAAAAGTGACCATAGATTAGAGCAAAAACATAACTAGCGCACATCAGCGGATAAGCAACCGATAGTTTTTCCCGCGCGAAAGCCTTAATCATTAGAATCGCACCCAGCCCGTAACATAGAAAACCGATGCCCATATAAATCCACTCCGTCAATCCCCACTTCCAGAACAGCTGCCCGGTAGCAGTCAGAAATGCAGAGGCCAGCATCAGCAGCTTACCGGTATGGCGTGAACTTATTTCCCCCACGTTAAGGCCTCCATCCCCGGAACACGTTTGTTAATAAAATATCGCTGGCTCACAAGCTGCATCACGGGAAGATCGGACAGCGAATCGGAATAAGAACAGGATTGATCATAATCAATTTCCATGTTTTGTTCGGCCAAATAGGCCTGAATTCGGCGTACCTTCTCTTCTCCTTTACAATTAGCGCCTTCAATCACGCATGTATAACCTTTTTCATGACGCACAAGTTCAGTTCCAATGACATGATCTACCCATGGAAAGTGTTTGAAATGCTTCATGTACGCATGGGGGGAAGCCGTCACGAGCAGCACATGATATCCCGCTTCCTTCCGATGCTGCATCTCTACACTCGCCTCGGTAAATATGGACGTACGCAGGCGGGTATCAAAAAAATGCTCCAAATCCTGCTCTGACATCCGGTTAATTTCTTGAAAATAAGATCGTTTAACCCGCTCAACCGTCATAAGTCCCGCTTTAAATAATATGGTATGAAGAGCAATGACAGGCAAACGCCATACCTGCCACGGATAACGGCGCATGCCGTAAAATACAAATTGGAACATGGAGTCGCTGCGTATAATCGTTTTATCAATATCGAAAATGGCCACTTTCGTACGTTTCACCCTGATCCCCCTCCGCTTTAGATTTCTCTCTCTTTATATTTATTCTTTTACTCGAAGATGGCAAAGATCGTTATGACACTGGCCACATACAAAATCACCGTAATCAGGATCGGCTTGTCCTCAAACAATACCCGGTCTGGTGATCCGCCCTGATTTTTCATATGGATTAGATATAAATACCGGAACATGCCATAGATCACCAGCGGAATGGTCCACATGAGATGAATCGTGCGATCTGACGTAAAAGTGAACAGAGAGTAACTGATAATGGTTGCCGTAGTCACAATGGTGTTGAATTGATCCAACAGCGTAATCGAGTAGTTATCGAGCACTTTACGATGTGACCCTGTGTTTCCTTCCAGCAGGGTAAGCTCATTTCTCCGTTTACCAATCGCCAGAAACAAGGATAAAAGCATGGTACATATGAGGAACCAGGGTGTGAACGGTACATGAATCAAGACACCACCAGCAATGGCACGAAGGACAAACCCGGCCGCAATGGTCATCATATCCAGAATAACGAGATGTTTAAGCACAAAAGAATAAGAAACATTCAGCAGAAAGTACACGATGCACAGCACACCGAATAACGGATTCATGGTAAAAGCCGCTCCGAGGGAAAGCACAAGCAGTGCAATACCGAACATTAAAGCATGTGCCGGTTGGACCTGACCTGAAGCAATAGGACGGAACTTTTTGGTCGGATGCAGCTTATCACGCTCTCGGTCCACATAATCATTCAGTATATAAACACAGCCGGCAACCAGACTGAATAACAGGAAGCCAACCACTACTGCAGTAATTGTCTCCGTTCGAATTTCCTCAAAAGAAAATAACAATGCTGCGAACAATAACAGATTTTTAGTCCACTGTTTGGGCCTCAGCAGTCTAAATAAGCCGGATATCGTTCCAGCACCGCCTCCAGCCGATGATACCGTGTCTTGCCGTGATGAGAACAATGGTAATTACTCCTTTCAAAACATTTCTAACTGAGTAGTCTATACAAATAACGTAAAGACTTAATCATAAGTTGCTTGGTTATTTTTGTAAAGAGGACAAAGTGTATATTTCGACATAAAAAAGAGACCGTTTCCGGTCTCTTCACACGAATCTTAGTCTATTTTACCGCAGGTATGAATTAAAATTCAAACTCGACATCACTCAGACGACGTTTGATTTCAGAGATAACCCGTTTTTCTTCCTCTTCGCCACTTGCAATAAACGTAACGGAGAACCGAACAAAGTTACCTGCATCATCCCAAGGTACGGATGAAATCAATTTTTCGCGGATCAGGAATTGCGAGAAATCTTCCCCTGACTCGAAGCGACGTCCACCGACAATTCCTTTTGGTGCTTCAACATAAAGGAAGAAAGATCCTTTTGGTTTCTCTGCCTTGAAGCCCAGTTCGTTCAATGCGGCTACCAGCATATCATGACGACGGGAATACTTCTCGGCAATTTTCTCCGTAATTTCTGGATGATTCAATCCATAAGCCGCCGCTTTCTGGATGGCAATAAATTGGCCGGAATCGTTGTTATCCTTCACATCGCTAAATGCTTTCACAACGAGTGGGTTACCCGCTACAAATCCAATTCTCCAACCGGTCATATTGTACGATTTGGAGAGGGAGTGCAGTTCTACACCCACATCCTTGGCTCCAGGAACGGACAGGAAGCTGAATGGTTTTTTGCCGTCATACGTCAGCGCCGCATATGGTGCATCGTGCACAACGACCACATTGTATTTTTTCGCCCATTCTACAACCTCAGTGAAAAACTCAACCGTAGCACTTGCACCAGTCGGGTTATTCGGGTAGTTCAGATAGAGTAATTTCGCACGTTTCGCAATGTCCTCAGGGATTGCCTTCAAATCTGGCAGGAAGTTATTCTCTTTCGTCAATTGAACGTTGAATACTTCTCCACCGAGGTATTTCGTGTGTGTGCCCATGACCGGATACCCAGGAACCGTCATAATCGTTACATCACCCGGGTTAATGAAGCAGGAAGGCAGCATTGCCAAAGCCGGTTTGGAACCGATGGAGTGTACAATTTCTGTATCCGCGTCAATTGCATCTACGTTAAAAACATTTTTCAGATACGCCGCTGCAGCAGTCTTGAACTCAGGAATACCGTTATCAGCATATCCGCGGTTCTCCGGTTTACCCGCTTCTTCAGCAAGGGCAGCTACGATACCCGCATCTGCCATCTCGTCCGGTTCACCTACCCCAAGGTCGATCAGTTCGACATCGGGAAAATCTTTTTTAGCGGAAGCTTTCGCACGTTTGATTTTCTCAAATTTATAGATGTTAGTGTCTTTACCATAGTTGGAGCCGCCGATACGGTCGGCAAAATTTGTTTGGATATAAGTTTCCTGATATTTATCGATACTCATAATGTCGTTCATCTCCTCGTTTGACGCAAATTTCTCATGTTTTAATATGAAGCATTAGAGCGTTCAACACCATGGACAAAATATCCGAACATTTGTACTTTCTTCGAACGTCAACGACTTCGCAGCGAAGCAAGTACATCTTCCATATCCTGCGGGATCGGCGCACTGAATTCCATGTATTCGCCAGTAGACGGATGTACGAAGCCAAGTGTCGCAGCATGCAGGGCTTGTCCGTTCATTTTAATCCCCTTATTGCGTCCGTATGTCGGATCACCAACGAGTGGATGACCAATAAATTTCATATGCACCCGAATCTGGTGAGTGCGACCTGTCTCCAGCTTCAGCTCAACCAGGGTATAGTCGTTAATCCGCTCCGTCACTGTAAAATGAGTCACTGCATGTTTGCTGTTGCGCTCTGTGACCGTGTACATCTTACGATCATTTTTGTCCCGTCCGATAGGGGCATCAATAGTACCTTGATCATGACTCAGATGACCGTGAACCAGCGCAATATAACGTCTGTTGACACTGTGTTCCTTCAACTGGGCGGCCAGAGAAGCATGAGCGCGATCGTTTTTGGCAGCCATAATCAGACCTGACGTATCTTTATCAATTCGGTGCACAATCCCCGGACGCAGTTCCCCGTTAATGCCGGAGAGATCCTTGCAATGATACATCAATGCGTTTACAAGTGTACCTGACGTATGTCCCGGTGCAGGATGTACAACCAGTCCACGCTGTTTGTTGATCACAATCAGATCACTGTCTTCGTAGACCACTTCAAGCGGGATGTCCTCTGCAATGATCTCCACAGCCGTTGGCTCGGGAATCTGCAGTACGATCTGATCGCCTTCGGCCAGCTTGGCGTTGGCTTTCACCACAGTTCCATTAACCGTAACAGCGCCGTCTCCAATCCACAGCTGAACCTGTGAACGGGATACATTATCTACAGCATCGGTAATATATTTATCCACACGTTCTTTCTTATGTTCAGCGGCAACGGTCCATTCCATACGTTCCTCACCGTTAAATTGTTCATCATTATTTAACTGTTCCTCATTCACATTACTCATGATGCTCATTCCCTTCAATCTTCGCAGCCGCTTTTTCACGGCGTCCTTCAAGCAGTGTTTCCACGATAATCAGTGCTACCCCGATACAGATGGCTGAGTCAGCAATGTTAAAGATCGGAAACGTGTAACTTCCAAAATTAAGCTGTACAAAGTCTATAACTTCCCCTGTCAATGCACGGTCCAGGAAGTTGCCAATTGCTCCTCCAAGCACCAGACTGAGCGCTACCGGCAGCAATTTGTGCGGAGTATCTTTTACTTTTTGCAAATACCAAATCAAGGCAACAACCACAATCAGGGTCACCACAATAAAGAACCAGCGTTGATCCTGCAAAATGCCAAATGCCGCACCTGAATTTCGATGGGAGGTGATGACAAAAAAATTGCCAATGACCGGAATTTCCTCTCTAAGTTCCATCCGGGTAGAAATCAGGTACTTCGTTCCCTGATCCACTAAGAATACGATAAAAGCAAAGATATAATACACCACGTTTGCTGTCACTCCGTTCTTGTCTTTTCCAACGATACCAGGCTTTCGCCAGATTTATTTATTGTAGCACAGCTGTTTAGAGATCGTCCATGACGTGGCAGACCTACAAGACAGCAGCCGTCCCAGCTGGCTTTGGAAAAAGCGATAACATTTGCCTTCTCTAATCCCGCTCGAAAAAGCACATCCTAGTGTGGAGACATCAACCGGATTCCAGATGGAACAGAAAGGGGTAAGCCATGTCACATTTCACAGCCGAGCAGATGCGATCTCTGCGATCCCAGCTTTTGTCCGATAAACACGATATTGAACACAGGCTGTCGGAGAACGAGCACTACGGCCTCGGGGATTCTTTGAAACTGCAGACCGGTGAACTGTCACCTATTGATAATCACCCTGGTGATCTTGCCACAGAAGTGTACGAACGCGGAAAAGACATTTCCCTGCTGGAACATGATGAGTTCCAACTCGAACGAATTGATTCAGCCCTGCATGCGATGGAAGAAGGCCATTACGGCACATGTGCCGTCTGCCAGCAGCCCATTCCTTACGAGCGAATGGAAGCCGTCCCCTACACAAAATACTGTAAAATACATCAACCCGAGACGGTCGTTTCCGAGAATCGACCTGTGGAGGAAGAATTTCTTGCGCCCTCTTTTGGACGTACCAGTCTGGACGAACGGGATGATCAGAATGGCTTTGACGGTGAAGATGCCTGGCAGATTGTAGAGAGTTGGGGCAATTCGAATTCTCCGGCAATGGCAGAAGACGGTAATATTGACAGCTACGATGTTATGGCTATTGAAGCTGCTGAAGAGCTGGATGGTTTTGTTGAGGCTTACGAGAGCTTTGTCGCAACCGATATTTACGGTCATGATGTATCCATCGTCCGTAATCGCCAATACCGACAGTACCTCGAGAATGGCGAAGGTTCGGGACTGCTTGAACCGGATGCCGGGCAGGATGAACCGATATGAAGACTCCTAATGGCTAGTCCTTAGCCTTATTCCATTGTGATTGATCCATTCCAAGTTTATTAATAGGTATTCATGTCCAACTGCCGCTGTACGATTCGTACAATATCTGCAATGTAATCTCCAACAATGGGCAGATTTAATGCACCAAGAACCTGCAGCACATAAATGATGGTTGCAGCGAAAAAGGTAAATCCGATCGCAATTCCGACACCTCTTGCTGCACCTGACAACAGATTTAAACCGATCAGCTTCCATGGCCGGTTCAGCAGCTCTGTATACTGCGCAATCCGTGAACGCTCCAATTCGTTCGCAAGTCGATTGGTCAACGTATGTAATTCTTCAATTTTGTCATGGGGTGTATCAACGGAATCCGTGACAGAGGCTGCCTTAATGGATTCGGCCGACTGTTCTTGTTTGCTCATGTTTTGCTCCATCCCTGCATGATTATAGATGTAACGTTCGAATTTTTTTTAAAACTGCACAATTTAATCATTGCCCTATCTGCGAAAAAACAAACGAGCCCAGCACCGGAAATGACTTCCTTAGCTGAGGCTCGTTTATTTATATTCTCTATTTATTCTTTATTTAATTACCTGTCCATACATATAGAAGTTGTCATCCCAAGGACAGAAACGACTTTATACGCTATCCTTCAATATAGATTCCGATGGCTTTGCCTCCGGCTTCTACACGCTCCATTGCATCCGCCTTGCCAAATGTCACGTCAGTCACGAGTACATTTTCGCGCAGGACATCGTCAAACGCTTCAATTGCTGCTTGCAGATCCGCATCCACATCCAGCGTCAGACGCACTCTTTTCTCGATTGGCAGATCCAGACGTTTCCGTGTATCCTGTACTGCCCGGACAACTTCGCGCACCCAACCTTCCTGCTCCAGCGCCGTTGTGATCTCCGTATTCAGGGCAACCGTCAAGCCGTAACCGGATGCCGATGCAAAGCCGGATTTAGCCTGTTTCTCAACCAGCAGTTCCTCAGCAGTCACCTGAAGTTCCTCCCCTTCTGGAGAAACAACATTAAACGCACCATCAGATACCACTTTACGTGTCTCATCAGCCGTCATGCCTTTAAACAGATTTTGCAGGAAACCTACGTTTTTACCGTATTTTTTACCCGCGACTTTGAGGTTCAGCTTAAGTGTGAAATCAACAAACTCCGCATCGTTATGCTCTGTACGAATTCCTTTGACGTTGATCTCCTCTTTGATGATCTCTTCATAACTTGCCAGATCGAAACCTTTATCAAGAGAAACGATCAATTCGGACAGTGGCTGACGCGTTTTGATGCCTGTCTCGTTACGGACGTTGCGCGCAAGCTCAACGACGCGGCGAGCTGTTTCCATGTCCTGCTCCAATGCTGCATCGATCAATGCTTCATTAGCTGCAGGATAATCATCCATATGCACGCTTTCGCCAGTAGTCAAGTTAAGGTAAATATCCTCAGCCAGCATAGGCGTGAACGGGGCTACCAGCTTCGCTGTAGTCACGAGCACTTCAGTTAACGTGCGATACGCATCCAGTTTATCTTCCGTCAGGCCACTTCCCCAGAAGCGATCACGGGAACGGCGGATATACCAGTTACTGAGCTCATCCACAAAGGCTTCAATCGCTTTGGATGAATTCAGGTAGTCGTTTACAGACAACGCTTTTTCCACGACAAGGATCAGACTGTTCAATCTCGACAAGATCCAGCGATCCAGCTTGTGAGCGGACAATTGGAATGGATGCTCCTGTGGATCAAATCCATCAATGGTTGCGTACAGCGTCAGGAATGCATGGGTATTCACCAGTGTATCCACCATTTTGGATTTGGCTTCCCCTACGATGCCTTTGGAGAAACGTTTGCTGTTCCACGGTGCACTATCAGACAGCAGCGCCCAGCGGAATGCATCTGTACCGTACTCCTCAATTACTTCCCATGGATCGATAACATTGCCTTTGGATTTGGACATCTTCTGTCCGTTTTCATCAAGCACGTGTCCTGTTGCCATGACCGCTTTATATGGTGCTTTACCTGTCAAAAGGGTGGACACCGCGAGCAGGCTGTAGAACCAGCCGCGCGTCTGGTCAATCCCTTCACAGATCATATCCGCCGGATATTGCTGTTCAAATACTTCTTTATTTTCAAAAGGATAATGCTGCTGTGCAAACGGCATAGAGCCGCTGTCGAACCATACATCGATGACTTCAGGTGTACGCTTCATTTCGTATTTGCCGCAAGAGCTGAGCACTTTCACTTCATCCACATATGGCTTATGCAGCTCCAGATTTTCCGGCACATCACCTACAGCACGCGCCCGCAATTCAGCAATGCTGTGCGGAGCAAACTGTTCGCCTGTTTCTTCACACACCCAGATGTTCAGCGGCGTTCCCCAGTAACGGTCGCGGCTGATGTTCCAGTCCACGAGATCTTCGAGGAACTTCCCGAAGCGGCCTTCACGCACATGCCCTGGATACCATTCCACTTCGCTGTTATTGGCAATCAGCTGATCCTTGATCGCTGTTGTTTGAATAAACCAGCTGTCCATTGCGTAGTACAGAAGTGGAGTATCACAGCGCCAGCAGAACGGATAGCTGTGCTCGTATTTCTCTTTGCTGAACAGACGGCCATGCTCAGACAAGTATCTCACAATGTCGATGTCGCAATCCTTCACGAAACGACCTGCAAAATCAGTAACTTGCGCCACAAACTTGCCTTCCAGATCAACCATGTTTACAAAACTGATGCCATTCTCACGGCATACACGGTAGTCATCTTCACCATGTGCCGGAGCCATGTGTACGATCCCCGTACCGCTTGCATCCGTTACAAATCCTGCACCAAGGATGATGTTCGTTTTCTCAGCCTGAACGTAGTTAAACGGCGGGCTGTACGTTTTGCCGACCAGATCCGCACCTTTCAGCGTGCCAATGATCTCATATTCACCTTTGCTGTCTTTCATTACTTTTTCCACCAGATTTGTCGCCATGATGAATACTTCATCATTTTGACGGACACGGGAGTATTCCATTTCCGGGTTTACAGCCAAAGCCACGTGAGAAGGCAGTGTCCATGGTGTCGTCGTCCAGGCAAGTACGAATTCGCCGCTTTCATGCAGTTTGAATTTGGCGGTAGCACTCAGATCTTTAACATCCTTGTACCCTTGTGCAACTTCATGCGAACTCAATGTTGTCTGACAGGAAGGACAGTATGGGCTTACGCGATGACCGCGGTACAAGAGACCTTTCTCATGAATCGCTGCAAGAATGTTCCACACACTCTCGATGTAGTTGTTGTCGAGCGTGATATAAGGGTTATCCATATCAGTCCAATATCCGATGCCTTCCGTCAAATCACGCCACTGCTGCTCGTATTCGAATACGCTCGCTTTACATTCGTTGATAAACTTCTCCACACCATAATCTTCGATTTCCCATTTGTGGGAGATGCCCAGCTTCTTCTGTACTCCGAGTTCAACTGGCAGGCCGTGTGTATCCCACCCGGCTTTACGTACAACGCGATAACCTTTCATCGTGTTATAACGTCCGACAAAGTCTTTGATGACACGTCCAAGGACGTGACCGATATGCGGTTTACCGTTGGCTGTAGGCGGACCTTCATAAAATACGAAGTTTGGTTTGCCCTCCCGGTTCTCAATGGATCGTTTGAACGTGTTCTCCGATTTCCATTTATTTAATACACGTAATTCTCTTGCACGTGCTTTCTCTTTGACATCGACTCGCTGCATGCTGTTCAACTTCCTTCCTTTTTTTGTACGAGGCCTTTGTAAAATGTGCACAATACGACTCGCTTCACTCACCGTTTCGGGACACAAAAAAACCCCATCCCTGGAAAGGGACGAGGTTCTGCTCGCGTTACCACCCTAATTCTGTTCATCACAAACCACATTCAGGTCACCCCGAGTATGCTCTGTCATCAACAGCGCTTAAGCCCCGCTGTACTAATGCAGGGTACCGTTATAACGTACGGTTTACGGTTCGGCTTACACACGGCAATGCATTCACCGCTTCAGCGTCACTTCTCCGGGGAGATATTCGGCTATAACTCATCCGTTGGTTTTCACCAGACACCAACTCTCTGAGGGATGAGATCATAACGTACTGAGCCCGTCATGGAATCACTATTCAATATGAATATAGTTATAGCTTCTTTGCCCGCAAAAGTCAACCGGGCGGCAGACTAATAAATTTCCTTCATCTCCCGCTCACGGTCACGCACTTCCTGTTCACGGCTCTCCAGCGCTTCCCAGCCATCCTGCGTAAGCAGCTCAAGCTGAGCTTCAACAAGCGTACGGAAACGCGCGCGATAGATGGACGCCTGCTTCTTCAGTTCTTCCACTTCCAAAGCAATCTTACGTGATTTGCCAAGTGCTTCGTTAACGATTCGGTCTGCATTTTTCTCTGCTTCCTTTACGATTAACTGAGCTTCCTTCTTGGCGTTATTCTTCACATCGTCAGCAGCTTCCTGTGCAATGATGATCGTTTTGCTGAGGGTCTCCTCAATGGTTGCAAAATGATCCAGCTTCTCCTGAACGGACAGCAGCTGATTGCTCAGCTCTTTGTTCTCGCGAATGACGCCTTCGTAATCTTTGATGACTTGATCTAGAAATTCGTTGACTTCATCCTCGTCATACCCACGCAGGCGTCGGGAGAATTCCTTGTTATGTATGTCCAGCGGCGTTAATGGCATGCTGTCCACCTCCTGTAAAAATTCCTTCTCGCGTGTTAGAGAAGGTTTGCAGCATATGGGTTCCACCCAAGGGGCCGTATGAAAGATGCCGAATTGGGCAGCTTGTACGGATGCAGGTTCTGCCCTTACATCGTCAGATTCCACATATCTTGTACTTTAATGTATATCGGAAACACCGAGTATTTTTTTACCTTTACGTTTAACATTTCGACAAGAATTCGGATTATCCTGCAGCAGCATCAAGCAAATTTCCCGATTTTCAATCGGCATCGTCCCTTTTTGGTCATTCCATCCTGTTCCAACACCTTGAAACGACCAAACCCTTGAATGGATACCACATCCCCTTCCTTGAGCGGCTTCGAAGGGTCCTCCACCACTTTCCAGTTCACTTTACAGCGTCCTGCCTTGATTGGGACCAGCACCTTGCTCCGGCTCAGCCGATACACATCTGCACAGATGCCATCCAGCCGCAGCGAAGCAGCGGTAATATCTATGGTGTCCAATTTCGTCGCAGACCATTTCAGCTGGTTCAACGGCAACAGCTCTGTGAACACATGAACGCGATGCACCTGATTCAATTGAAGCGATAAAAAAGCGCCGGTTTCCGCTGCCACCACGGTATGGCAGCCATCATCCAGCACTTGAATATCTCCAATCTTGCCTCGCTTCATCCCGAGCCCGAGCAGGGAACCCATATAGTCCCCGTGCTCCAGTTCCGAGATTTTTCGGTCGTCCGACGTAATACTGAGCACCTGCATCCCCATATCTTCCTCATCGAGGTATCGATAGTCAGGTGCAATCAATGCACGCTTACGTTCAGCCGCTTCGTAACCGCCGTCCAGACGAATCTGAACATGCTGGCTGCGATTCACCAGGGATTGCAGAATAAACACCTGCCTTGGATCAAGAAAATCGGTCAGCTTCATATCATGATACTTGCTGGCCCGCTCGATCCAATCCGAGGCTTTGTCTACAAAATCCCGTTCATCATGACTAAAATGTTCGTAAATATCACCGCTCATCTATATGTCACCCTAACTAGTAGAAGTATCTCAGAATTGTGACAAGCCCTTGAAGTGCGAGTTGAAGCACAATCAATGCCACAATCGGGGAAATATCCAGCACACCGAACAGCGGCGGAATAAATCGGCGGAATGGTCTTAGATAAGGTTCCACAAATTTGCCTAACAATTCACCAATGAAGCTTTCCCGTGCGTTGGGAAGCCAGGACATCAATATGTAGACAATGACCATGTAAAAATAAATCTGGTACAGCGTACCCAATAGGACTTCAATCTGATACAAAAACGGCTCACCTCATTCTGTTATAATCTTGCTCGCTGTCAGCCAGTATTTCCGTAATCGTTCCCTGAATTTCAACCGTATCTGGCGTACAGAGAAAAATGTTGCCGCCGATCTTGGATATACCCCCGCCTAATGCATAAACCGTTCCGCTTAGAAAGTCAATTACACGTAAAGCCTGATCCTGGCGAATTCGCTGCAGATTCACAACAACGGTACGATGCGAGCGCAGATGGTCGGCAATCTCCTGTGCTTCGTCATAGGAACGAGGCTCATACAGCACAACTTTAACATTTTTCTGGGAATGAATGCTAACCACATTATTACCCCTTTGGTTTCTACGTTTATCAAGTGCAGAGGTTTCATTTTCCTGCTGTTCAGGCTCATGTTCCTCTTGTGCTGCAAGCCGTTCACGCTCCACAATTTCTTCTTCTTCCTGAAGACCCAGGAAATTCATGAATTTATTCATCACGCCCATCGTGTCCCCTCCTCTTTTCCTACGAGAATCGATCCAAGCCGCACCCAGGTTGCCCCTTCTTCAATGGCTATTTCGAAATCATTAGACATGCCCATGGACAGCTCTCTCAACGGTTCTGCTGTCAGAGCTTGTCCATTCAAATCATCTCTCAGCTCACGCAGCCCCCTAAACACAGGACGCGTCATCTCCGGATCTTCCTCATGAGGCGCCATCGTCATCAGACCGATGACCCTAAGGTTGTTAAACGATTGAATATCCTTCAGAAATGAACCTGCCAGTTCAGGCTGCAAACCATACTTGCTCTCTTCACCCGAAATGTTCACCTGCATAAACGTGTTCACCTGAATTCCAAGCGAAGCGGCCTTTTTGTCCAGTTCCTTCGCCAGTGACAAACGATCCAGTGAATGTATGTACGCAAACTTGCCAATGACGTCTTTCACCTTGTTCGTCTGCAGATGACCAATGAAATGCCATGTCCCCTTCTGTCCGAAGGTTTCCCATTTCGCCTGCGCATCCTGCCAGCGGTTTTCTCCAATATGCTCAAGACCATGATCCAGCACAGCCCCCGTCGTCTGCAATGAGACATATTTCGTGACTGCAATCACATTCACATCTTCAAACGGGCGGTTGCTGCGCTTACACGCATCTTTGATCTTCTGATTTACCTGTTGTTTACGCTCCTCCAATGACACCAGAGGGTCACCTCTCTTCCAGCCCAATCCAGCTTGCCATTCTTCCCGTTACCCCATTTTCCTTGCGATAGGAGAAAAATAGTTCGGGATGACAACTTGTACACCATGTTGTACATTCGATATGATCCGGCAATATTCCTGCTTTCATCATAATGTGTCGATTACATTCTTTCAAGTTTAACATCGTTTTTCCGTTCGCAGCAGGTGTACAAATACGCTTTGAATCAGAAAGATCGTATTCATCATTACCCTGAGGTTCATCCAGCCAAACCCGGACTTGCTGCATAACAACCTCATCTACTTCGTAGCAGCAGCCCCCAATAGAAGGACCGATGGCCGCCCGGATATCCTCTCTCCGGCTTCCATACTCTTGTTCCATCGTTTCCACCATGGAGACAGCAATGCCTGCAGCGGTACCTTTCCAGCCCGCATGAGCCAAACCTACGGCCTGCTTCACCGGATCATAGAAATACAGCGGAACGCAGTCAGCATAAAATGAAGCCAGCAGTACACCCGGCACGTTTGTGACCAGCCCGTCTGTATCCTGCAGCGCAGATTGACGATCCAGCAGACCTCTGCCGCGGTCAATGGCTGTGATCACAGCCACATGTTTACCATGTACCTGCTCGCCACAAGTCCATGCTTCCAGTGGAAAAGCAAGCTTCTCGGTCACAAGGCGGCGATTTTCAAGCACCGCTTCAGCATCATCCCCAACGTGATAAGCACAATTAAGGGCAGCGTACGGTTCGTGACCAACGCCGCCGTGTCTCGTTGTAAATCCAGCCGTTAACCGATCAAACGAAAGTTTCCAGGGCTTAATATATAATAACAGCGGATCTTGATTACCGTGATACCTTTGCTCTTCTATATCCTTCATTACATCTTTGTCCAATACAAATGGTTCCATTCTTTCTCACCTCACAACTTCCAGTGTACCAAATGCAGACGCGTTCTGTCTCGCTTATATCGTTCTCCGCTGATTCCGATCCAACCGATCCAGCCGTTCCAGCCGTTCCGTACGACTCTGCTGCTGCTCATCATACAGCCGCGCTTCTCGTTCGCGCTCGTCATAAACCTGTTCCTTCACCTCATCCATTTTAACCAGAATGACATCAGAGCCGATCTTCACAATATTTCTCCAGGGAATGATGAGATCCGTCCCTCCTCCAAATAACCCCATAAAACGGCTGTATCCTGGTACAACGATGGCTTCGATTCGTCCTTGTTTGAGATCGAGTTCCAGATCACTAATCTGACCGAGACGTTTGCCATCCGTAATATTAATAACATCCTTCGTTTGAAAATCGGAAATTTTCATGCCCCGTGATGTCGATTCATTCGCATTCGCTCTCATTGCTCTCGCCCCCTGTTAACGCTCATCTGCCCGTTCTGCATCCTTCTATAACAATATATGTGCTGCAGGCGAAAAATGTCCTGTTTTTCGCTTAGGCGCTCATGCAAATCTGGACGGCAGCGTACTCTCTTCGGATATCTTCCTTTCTGCCGCACAAAAAAGACGATCATTGGAGTAATTATCCGCTGGATCGTCCTTTTGCTTTATATCACATTACGACTTCACATGTTTCTGCATCTGCTGTATAGCTGATTTTTCGAGACGTGAAACTTGGGCCTGCGATATGCCGATTTCATCTGCTACTTCCATCTGGGTTTTGCCTTCAAAAAAGCGCATCGACAAAATCATCTTTTCCCGCTGACCAAGACGGTGCATCGCTTCACGGAGTGCAATTTCCTCAATCCAGGATACGTCCTTGTTTTTGTCATCACTAATTTGATCCATCACATAGATGGGGTCTCCGCCATCATGATAAATGGGTTCAAACAGAGATACCGGGTCCTGAATAGCATCCAGTGCAAAAACAACATCTTCCTTCGGCACGTTGAGTGCCTCTGAAATTTCGAATATCGTTGGCTCGCGTGAATTTTTATTCGTCAGGCTGTCACGAACCTGAAGTGCCTTATAGGCAATATCCCGTAATGACCGGGATACTCGAATCGGGTTATTGTCACGCAGATATCTGCGAATTTCACCGATAATCATCGGCACCGCATAGGTTGAAAATTTGACATTCTGGGATAAATCAAAATTATCAATGGCTTTCATCAGGCCGATGCAGCCAACCTGGAACAGATCATCGACAAACTCCCCCCGATTGTTAAAACGCTGAATGACACTGAGTACCAGACGCAGGTTGCCATTCACTAATTTCTCTCTTGCTGAGCGATCATGGTGCTGCTGAAGGGAATGAAATAATTCCCGCATTTCAGTATTGGTGAGAACAGGCAACTTTGCGGTGTCCACGCCACAAATCTCGACTTTGTTTCGGGTCATCGTGATTTTACCTCCCAAGGAGAAACATTAATGTACATTATCTCCGGGGCAGGCTTTTTTATTCGTCATTGGTACCCTTGCCAGTAATACCCATTCTCTATTTTCCACAGGATCAGACCATCTTGTTGAACTCTTTCCGCAGCCTTTTGATGATTCTTTTTTCAAGACGAGAGATATAGGATTGGGAGATTCCAAGCAGGTCTGCCACATCCTTTTGTGTCTTTTCTTCACCGTCTGTCAGGCCAAAACGAAGCTCCATAATCATTCGCTCACGATCCGTCAGTTTCTCCAGCGCCTTGTGCAGCAGCTTGCGATCTACCTGTTCTTCAATATTTCGATAGATTGTATCGTTCTCCGTACCCAGCACATCAGACAATAAAAGTTCATTTCCATCCCAGTCAATATTAAGCGGTTCGTCAAAAGAAACTTCGGTACGGATTTTGCTGTTGCGGCGCAAATACATTAAAATTTCATTTTCGATACACCTCGAAGCATAGGTGGCCAGCTTGATTTTCTTTTCCGGATCAAACGTATTCACAGCCTTGATCAGTCCGATTGCCCCAATGGACACCAGATCTTCGATGTTAATGCCTGTGTTCTCGAACTTCCGTGCGATGTATACCACCAGACGCAAATTTCGTTCAATCAGCATGGCACGAATAGCCGAATCGCCCGACGATAATTTTTGCAGCAGGTATTCCTCTTCTTCGCGTGTCAATGGAGGCGGAAGTGCCTCACTTCCCCCGATGTAATAAATCTCTTCACTCTTCAGTCCAAACAGGAATAATAAACGGTAATAGTTCAGCTGCGCAACCAGTTTCCATTTCACAAGCATCCAGGTTCCTCCTATCCCACATTCAGCGGCTTTTCTGTTGCTTCCGCGGATTTAGCCGTAGACTGCGCAGAAGCTGCTTCTTGCACCAGTTCAGGATGAATTACAGCCTGATATTTCCCGTCTGACGACAAAACACCCCCATCCAGCCCAATCAGAACCTTTGTCGTCACATAATCTCTTCCCTCCATCGTCACCTTTACCCGATCTGGTTTGATCGCCAACATAAACGCCGTTCCTTTGTTTATCCCTCGATAGGGAACCAGGCGCAGTCGATCCTGCCACTGAAAATGTTCCTGGTCCAGCTCCATAATGAGGTTGTCCGGCGGTTCGTGCTTTAATCGGCTTTTCCAGGAATCAGGCAGCATCTCCTGCCACAATGAAACCTCCATAACCATCACCGGCAAGCGCGACAAGGGATCTGTAAGCTGATTCCCCGTATCCAGAAGGCCTGTACAGGAAACGATAACCTCATCAATAGAAACCTCAACGATTCCTAGGTAAGTGGTCAGGCGATCTGTTTTTCGTTTGGCACTTTGTACAATTTTGAATAATAAGAGGACCGCAAAGAATACAATGAATGTGAACCAGAACGCAATCTTCAGATCAAACGACATGCCGCCAGAAGCAGTAAACCAGATCCCGTTGAACAGCTCTCCTGAACTCTGAAGCATATAGTGCACACCCAAAATGCCTCCAGCCGCGACAAAATTAATCACATAAAATGTACCCAGCGTCCTCACAAAAGCCTGCAGTCCCTTATATCCAAACGCAATGCTCAACATAACGAGAGAAAAACCAAACTTGATTAAAAACGTAAACAGAAAATCCAACGCCGGCACAAACATCATCACAACGTATAACGCGCCAACGATGGCCGATAACAGCCATCTCCACCAGACCAGCTTCGTTTGGCGCATCCAGGCCGTCAATCCAATAAGCGTTCCATCAATGCAAAGGTTCGTTAGAAAAATCAGATCGACATAAACAACCACGCTCTTCACCTGCCTGCAGCTGACCTATCGAAATAAATGTTACGAATGAGATTTGCGAACGCTTCAAATCGAACGATCCTGAACCCCTCGGATTGAAAAGATCTTTGAATGCTTCAGAATGAACCGCTCTTACATGCATCATCATTTCGATATTCATGAGCATATTCCCAAGTATACGGAGCCTCCTGTTCAAAGTCTGTCTAAATGTGGGAGCTTGTCTTCAACTATTTTTGTCGGAATGTATCAGGCAGGTTGTTCAGAATTTGTTCATTCTTGTATGTTAAGATATATAAGAAAACAGCAAAAAAACCCGGCTGCTCCAGAAGCAGTACCGGGTTTCCAAGTTATACACAAGCGTATTATTCGTTATTGTTGTTCCGGGAACGATTACGTAAAAATGTCGGAATGTCCAGCTGATCATTACTTGGCTGGTTTCCGAATGGACGAAGATTCGGTGAACGTGTCTCTGCCGTGTCTGCGGCGGCAGCAGGTTTACGCACTTGAGGAACCTCGGGCTTATCCTCGAATCCAGTTGCGATTACCGTAACCTTGATCTCCTCTTTTAGGTTTTCGTCAATAATCGCACCAAAGATCATGTTCACTTCCGGATCTGAGGCCGCAGTGACAATCTCTGCTGCTTCATTTACTTCGTACAGGGAAAGATTATTTCCGCCCGTAATGTTCATGATGACACCACGTGCTCCTTCAATCGAAGTTTCAAGCAATGGGCTCATGATAGCTTTGCGTGCAGCTTCAGCAGCACGGTTTTCTCCCGTTGCTTCACCGATTCCCATTAGGGCCGATCCACGTTCTGTCATAATCGTCTTGACGTCTGCAAAGTCAAGGTTAATCAGGCCCGGGACTTTAATTAGGTCAGAAATACCTTGAACGGCTTGACGGAGGACGTTATCTACTTGAAGGAATGCTTCAAGCATAGGTGTCTTTTTGTCAACAATTTCAAGCAAACGATCGTTCGGAATAACGATCAACGTATCTACTTTTTCCTTCAACGCTTCAATGCCCTGCTCGGCATGCCTTGAACGTTTCGGTCCTTCAAACGTAAATGGTCGTGTTACTACGCCTACTGTGAGAGCGCCGCATTCTTTGGCGATCTCAGCGATGACTGGAGCAGCCCCTGTTCCTGTACCCCCGCCCATACCGGCAGTTACAAAAACCATGTCGGCACCCTTCAAGGTATTCATCATCAGATCACGAGATTCTTCGGCGGCTTTTTTGCCTACTTCAGGGTTGGCACCGGCACCAAGACCCCGTGTCAACTTATCGCCAATCTGTAATTTGTGTTCGGATTTCGCCAGATGTAACGCCTGCGCATCCGTATTCGCTGTAATGAATTCTACACCTTGCACACCATTTTCAATCATTCGGTTGACAGCGTTGCTTCCGCCACCGCCTACCCCGATAACTTTAATCTGAGCCAAGCTCTCCATTTCAAAATCAAATTCCAACATATTATTCCATCTCCCCCTCAATGTGCATGAATGGCCCGTCCAATTTTTGATTTGAACCGAATCAATTTCATATATCGACGAACGAAAGCGTTTATTTTAGTACCAGCGCATTCAGACGGCTTCAAGAATGTATGAAATGGATCCAACCTGTTATATAAATTCACTGAACATATTCTTCAGTCGTTCGAACAGACCCGGTTTTTGCTCCGATTCCTGTGCCGCATTCGGCTTCGGACGGTTCGCCGGTTTCTTGCTGGTGGTGTTGTTGTTACCGCCGCTGCTGCTTGAGGGCCTGATGCGCAAACTGCGGATAACGTTGTGTAAAATACCAACGCCGCTGGTATACCCAGGATCACGTACACCAATGTAATCCGGAACGGCAACACGTACTGAAGCAGCAAGCTCATGCTGTGCTACTTGCAGAACGCCAGGCATAGAGACCGTACCTCCCGTTAGTATATAACCTCCAGGAAGTTCGTTGTAACCAAGGCGTTTCACTTCTTGACCGATCATCTGGAATATTTCCTGAACTCTCGGTTCAATAATAGCCGCCAGATCCTCTTGTGAAAACTCCTTGTCTACGTTACTGCCAATGCGCGTAACTTTGAACATCACATCTGCGGCAGCATCATCCAGCCAGGCACAACCGTATTTCAGCTTGACTTTCTCTGCCTGGTCCGTCAGAGTGCGCAGACCGTAGGCAATATCATTCGTTACAAATTCCCCGCCGATTGGCAGTGTTGAAGTTGCAACCAGACTGTCCTCTTCAAAGATAGCAATCGTTGTAGCACCTGCTCCGATATCCACCAGCACAGAGCCCATCGTTTTCTCATCCTTGGACAGAGCAAGCTGCCCTGCTCCCAATGACATGAGAACCAGATCGCTTACTTTTAATCCCGCTTTTTCCACGCAGCGCAAAAGATTATGTATCGCGGTTTTTGCACCTGTAATGATGGTTGCTTCAACTTCCAGACGAACACCAATCATCCCACGCGGGTCTTGTATGCCCTCCAAGCCGTCAACAACATACTGCTTGGCGACAACATCAATAATTTCACGTTCCGGCGGAACCGCAATGACTTCGGCTGCTTTCAACACCCGCTCCATGTCTTCTTCTCCGATCTCACGATCCTCGTTCGATACTGCCACCACTCCGTGACTGCTCATCAGTCCGATATGGTTGCCCGAGATTCCAACATATACTTCGGATATTTGAATACCTACCATACGTTCTGCATGATCCACTGCATTGCGGATCGACTGAACCGTCTGATCGATATCTACGATTACACCTTTGCGAATTCCTTCCGAGTCGGCAGATCCAACTCCAATAATATTAAAGGTTCCATTATTAATTTCCCCAATAATAGCGCGAATTTTGGATGTACCGATGTCCAAACTAACAATGATGTCATTGCTGCTCAAGTCTGTGGCACCTCCTGACTCCAATAGTAAATTACGTTCGGGTTTAAACACTCATTAAAACATATTCAACACAGCTTAGGCTTTCCCTCTTTTTTCTACAATTTTTTTGGGTGCCAAGTTCTGGATGCGTAACATAAAACCTTGAAGAAAAAAGAAGGAGGTAACTCAATTGCCGTATGTTCAAGTGTACCATTTTTTCTTCATCTCAGAAAGAACAAGTTTCATGTGTGAACCGGGGCCAAACCCCGATTCCACCTGCACTTTTGTGCAATGTGCCGCCGATCACCGAATGACATCATTGCGACGTCCCCGGCTCAGCATTGTCCTCCGGATTCTCCGGGATAAACGGCACATACGTATCCGCTTCAAGCATTGTGATTTTACCAGGCCGTTCAGTCTCTATAACCTGGTTTAAATACTCCACTTTATCCGTTAACAACGAGACCGTTGTGATCACTTCAAACTGTGACTTGGTATACATGCGGATCTGATCCGGAAATGACGGCGTCGGATTCGGAATAATTTCCGAAATATCCGTTGTCAGTTCATTTGGAATTTGGGCAAGCGCCTCACTCAGTTTTGCTTTGAGTGGATCATTCGGCTTCCATTGGGTCAGAATTGGTTTCTCTACCGCAACACCGATTGTCGGCGGAACATTCAGGCTTGTCCCATTGGACAGAATTGCCTTGAGTGCCCCGCTTGAGTCAAGTTCATAAGCGACTGTCGGGAATTCCTTAACCTTGATATGGATGGTGCCTGGAAACTGCTTGTCCACAGTAACGGTGGAGATAGCTTTAATCGTTTTGATCCGTTCAATGACTTCAGCAGCACTTGTTCCAAAAAACTGGTCACCTTCCTTCAGACCGCTCTTTTCAAGCAGCGCTGAAGCTGCCGTGTATACATTACCCGTTATTTCGATGGCCGATATACGGCTTACCGAAGAACGAAAGAATAATACAGCCAGCAGTGCAATAAATAGTAGTAATAAGATAATTACAATTTTGCGGCTTGTGTTTTTTTTTGGGCGATTCTCCTTGAGAACCGGAATTTGACTTTTAGGCATAATAACGCTCCACAAAGCCTCAGGTCCCCTTCTCCTCGAAGAAGGGGACGCCAAGGACGTTAATTGGCAAAATCCAACTGCTTAGAAACAGTCGACTGTCTCTCCACCGAGGCTCCAAGACTCTGGAACAACTTTTCGATTCGATCATATCCCCTGTCAATGTGGTGCACCTGCTCCACAACGGTTTTACCTTGAGCCGCCAGACCTGCAATAACTAATGCTGCCCCTGCGCGAAGATCTGTCGCTTCCACAGTAGCCCCATATAGTCTTGGAACACCACGGATAAACGCGGCGTTCAGATCCACTGAAATATCGGCTCCCATCACGTTCAGTTCATCCACATGTTTGAACCGGCCTTCGAACACGGTCTCTTTCATCACACTGAATCCATCTGCCAAACTGAGCAGCACCATAATCTGTGATTGAAGATCGGTCGGAAACGAAGGATACGGAGAAGTCACGATACGATCCACTGATTTGGGGCGGGTCATACAGCTCACAGTCATTATATCATTGCAAACTGTGATTTGAACACCAGTGCGCTTCAACACATGTATAAGCGAAGTAAGATGAGCCGGGTTGCAGTGTGTAAGCGTAACACTGCCTCGTGTTGCAGCAGCCGCAATCATGACAGTTCCAGCAACAATTCGATCCGGTATGATCTCATACGTGCATGGCTGCAGCTTCTTTACACCGCTGATCGTAATTGTATCGGTTCCGGCACCCATGATTCTTGCACCCATGGCATTCAGGAAGTGCTGCAGATCCTGAATCTCGGGCTCCCTCGCAGCGTTAAATATCGTCGTTGTGCCCTCAGCCAGTACAGCAGCCATCATAATGTTCTCGGTTGCCCCAACACTTGGAAAATCAAGATGAATATCTGAACCGGTAAGATGGGCTCCATGGCAGATAATCTGCTGGTCCTGCTCTTCGATCTGTGCTCCGAGTGCTTCCAGCCCCCGGAGGTGAAGATCAATTTTCCGTTCTCCGATCGCACAGCCGCCCGGCTGGTACACCGATACTCTACCAAACCTAGCGAGCAGCGGCCCCATCAAAAAAATGGAAGAGCGCATTTGCTTCATGAGATCTTCTGGCACATCATGTGACCGGACCAATGACGTATTGATCGTCACTGTTCCCTGTTCATGCCGACAGGTGCATCCAAGCCGTTCCAGGATATACAGCATTACTTCGATGTCCAGCAAGTGTGGAACGTTGTGCAGCGTAACTTCTCCGTCTGCGAGCAAACTTGCGGCCATAATCGGTAAAGCAGCATTCTTCGCTCCATGGATGCGTATGGATCCTGATAGGGGTTTCCCGCCTTCAATCACCAATTTGTCCAATGTATCACCTCCGGGGTTTACGCTCACCCGATGCGAAGAGATACGGTATCAGGTCAATACCGCCATGAGATGATATAATGCTTGGAATAGACTGTATAAGGGTGATGACGTCCTCTGCTGTTGCTTGGCCTGTATGAACAATGAAACGGGCGCATCTACGCGGACTACCTGTGCACCTGTGCCCTTCTCCAATCGCACAAAACTTTGTGGAGAAAAATAAGTGCCATGTCCTTCTTTCCTGCAGCGTGCCCTCCATTGTCTCCAGTACAATTGCAGCGAATTGATTATCCGCGACACATCCGATCCATGCACGCCTGCAGTTCATTCCTTTTGAATGCTCTGCTGCAGTATTGTGGAACGATTGTCACGATTTATACGGTATCTTATGTAAGTCCCGTCTGGTGTGTGACAATCGCCCACTAACACACTTTACCGCCGCGAAGCGAGACGCTTGATTTCCTTTAAGAGTACTTCTGCCGCATCGGGTTTACCTAATTTCCGCGAAGCCTCTGCCATCTGTTTACGCCCCGATTCATCATTCATAATGCCTGCAATCGCTTCATACAACTTCTCGCCGGTAAGCTCTCTCTCAAGCATTGTGAGTGACGCGCCTCCTTTTTCAAGCGTACGCGCGTTGGCTTCCTGATGATTGTTGGTCACGTTAGGTGACGGTATCAGAATCGATGGAATGCCGAGTGAAGTAATTTCTGCCAGGAACGAAGCTCCGGCACGATTAACAATCAGCGAGGTACAGGCCAGCACTTCAGGCATGTTATGTACATAAGGCAGTACATGCAGATGATTAGGCATCGTTCCCAGAACACTACGGATCGCTTCCCGGGTCTTATCAAAATAGCTCTCACCCGTAACGTACACTACATGCACATCATCCAGCCGTTCCAGCATTGGGGCCATCTCGATCATCGCCTGGTTAATGGCTTTAGCTCCTCCGCTTCCGCCAACGACAAGCACGACCCGACTGTCCATCGGAACACCCAATGTGGCAAATCCGCGGTCCCGGCTGGCCTGAGCTACAGTTGTCGCTCGCGGGTTACCTGTATAAATTACATTTTTGGCACCAGAGAATGAATTTTCAGAACCTTCGAAACTGACAGCGACTGTGTCTACATAACGCATGAGAAACTTGTTTGTCAGACCCGGGATCGCGTTTTGTTCGTGAATCACACTTGGAATTCCCAGCTTCGCCGCTGCATACACTACAGGTCCACAGACATAACCACCAGTACCGATGACAACATCAGGCTTGAATTCCTTCAGCATTTTTTTGGACTTGCGCACACCCTGAACAAACCGCATGACCGTCTTCACATTATCAAAAGATAACTTGCGTCTGAACCCTGTAATATCGATCGATTGAAAAGGAATATCTTCCTGGGGAACCAGTTTGCTTTCAAGTCCACGGGTTCCACCAATGTATAAAAACGTCGAGTCGGGATTCTCCGCCTCGCATTGTCTTGCTATGGCAACGGCCGGATAGATATGCCCCCCCGTACCGCCGCCGCTAAGAACGACTCGCATCGTATAAGTCACCTCGCATAACGTGATAAATTCAATAATATGCCGAGCGCTGTGAGCATGAGAGTCAGTGATGAACCGCCATAACTAATCAGCGGGAGCGTTATGCCTGTAACGGGCATCAGTCCGATCACGACACCGATATTAATAATGACCTGCACTGCTACCATGCCGATAATTCCCACAGCCAGCAGACTGCCAAAAGCATCCGGAACCGTCATCGCTACGCGCATCCCTCTCCACACCAGCACCAAAAACAGTAATAAAACAATCATTCCACCAATAAAACCGAGCTCTTCCGCCAATATGCTAAAAATAAAGTCCGTCTGCGGTTCAGGCACATAACTGTACTTCTGCCGGCTCATTCCCAAACCCAGACCAGCCAGTCCACCTGGACCGATGGCATAAAGCGACTGGATAATCTGATAACCAGCCCCGAGCGGATCAGACCAAGGGTCCAGAAACGCTGTAATGCGCTGCAGGCGATAAGGCGCAGCCGCAATCAGGGCCGCAAATCCTGCAATGCCCCCAAGTGCAAGCAGACCCAGATGTTTCATACGTGCACCCGTTGTGAAAATGATAAGCATGGACGCACCCATCATCACGGTGCCTGTACCTAAATCCGGCTGCAGCATGATAATGCCAAAAGCCAGCCCCATCAGTCCGAGCGGGGGAAGCAGCCCTGTCGTGAACGTTTTAATTTTGCCGGGGTCCTTGCTCAGCCAGTGAGCCAAAAACAGAATCATCCCCAGCTTCATAAACTCGGATGGCTGGATCCCAAAAGAACCAATTCCCAGCCAGCTTCGTGCACCACCGCGAACGACACCAATTCCTGGAATCAATACAGCAATAAGCATAATAAAACAGATAATTAGAATGGGTTTGGCATACTTTCTCCATACCCTGTAATCCACATTTGTTGTTACAAACATTGCTGCAAGTCCTAATACGGCGAATAAAATCTGCCTTTTCACAAAATAAAATGAATCGCCATAGTTGCGGAAGGCAAGCACCGAGCCTGCACTGTACACCATAATGATGCCGATGGCAAGCAGAGCCAAAATACAAATCAGGAGCCAAAGATCCGGCGCCGGTCGCGTCTGTTTCATCAGGAGGCCACCCCTTGCATGGAAGTAGGGGCTTTTCCACCCCCCTACTTACAAGTTATGCGCCGCCTCTTTAAAAATGCGTCCCCGTTCTTCATAGGAGGCAAACATGTCCCAGCTTGCACATGCAGGCGATAATAAAACAACATCCCCCGGTTCAGCCAACCCTGCTGCTTCCTGAACGGCAGCCGTCAATGTACGGGCAGCGTCCTCCTCATTATCGACGACCTTAATTTGCTTTAATCCAGCAAGCTCAGCGACTTTAGCAATCTTAGCCCGGTTTTCACCAAGGACCACCAGCGCCTTGACACGCTCCTCGAATACCGGCAGCAGTTCCATCATATCCGAACCGCGATCCAGCCCGCCAGCAATCAGGACAACAGGTTCCTTGAAGGAATTCAGTGCCATCACTGTGGCTTTCGAATTGGTGGCTTTCGAATTGTTATAATACACGGAGCCGTTATGCTCAAGGACGTACTCCAGTCGATGTTCGACGCCCTTAAAATCGGCAAGCGGAGCCGCAAGCTGTGACGGGTCAGCACCAGCTGCGATTGCGATGGCTGCCGCAGCCAGCGCGTTTCCCACATTAAAGCGACCAGGTATGCCAACGTCATCCGCATCAATAATCATATGCTTACTGCCGCTGCCATCCGCGTAAATTAACTGACGTCTCACATCATCTTCTTCCCCATCTACATAGGGTGGATCAGCATACACGCCTGTTTCCAGTTTTTCCGTCAACGAGAACGGAATCAATCTGGCCTTGATATATGGAACAAGTTCGCGGCATACTGCATCATCCCAATTGAGAATGGCGATGTCATCCGGCTGCTGGTTGGCAAACAGCTTTGCTTTGGAAGCTACATAATCCTCCATGCCCCCGTGATAATCCAAATGGGTCTCTGCTACGTTAAGCAGCGCAGCAATGCGCGGACGAAACTCCACCGTGCCTTTGAGCTGGAAGCTGCTCAGCTCCACGACCATCCAGTTGTCGGATGCAGCTTGTTCAGCCGCTTCACAGAGAGGTGTCCCAATATTACCGGCAACGATAGGTTTCAATCCTGCTTGATTCAGCATATTTCCTACCCACGTTGTTGTTGTCGTTTTTCCGTTGGAACCGGTAATGCCGATTATAGGTGCCCCGCAGAGGTGATAGGCTACCTCTACCTCGGTCACCACTTCAATCCCCAGTTCAAGTGCCTGCTGCACAGGAGGCGCATGGTAAGGGATACCCGGGTTTTTGACGACCAGCTTCACATCGCTATGAATGAGATCATCCGGATGCCCCCCGCATACAACAGAAATTCCCAAAGCCTCCAATTCGGAAGCTTCGGGACACTGTTCCCTGTCTTTTTTATCGTTTACGATTACGTCAGCCCCGGCACGATGCAGTACCTTGGCAACTTGTACGCCGCTCTTGGCCAGCCCAAGCACAACCACTTGTTGTCCGCGATATGTTTCTGGATGGTTCATAATTTACAACCCCTTGTTGAGATAAAGTCCAAGAGCGGCCAAAATCGCACCTGCCGCCCAAAAGGTGATGACAACCCGCCATTCCGACCAGCCGCTGAGCTCAAAGTGGTGGTGAATCGGGCTCATTTTAAACACACGCTTGCCTCGGGTCTTGAAGGATATCACTTGAATTACGACAGAAAGCACTTCAATGACAAAAATACCACCGATAATGAGGAAAAGAAGTTCCGTCTTGGTTACGATGGCAATTGCACCAATTGCTCCTCCAATTCCAAGGGAACCCGTATCACCCATGAACACCTTCGCAGGATGCGCATTATAGACCAGGAAACCAAGGACAGCACCAATCATTGCAGCTGCACACACAGCCGCCGGCATCGATGTTGCCTGCATTGCCACAATAGCAAATGCACCAAAAGCAATTGCACTTACTCCGGAAAGAAGACCATCCAGACCATCCGTAAAATTAACTGCATTGGTGATGGCCAGCATCATAAACACCACAAACGGATAATAGAACCATCCGGTCCAGTCAAATGAAACCGAAGTTCCCGGAATGGAAATCGCCGTGCTGTGTCCGTTTTGAATAAGCAGATAACACATCAGGGCACTGAAAAACAGCTGTCCCAGCATTTTTTGTCTGGCTGTCAGCCCGAGCGAACGCTTGAATACGATTTTGATATAGTCATCCAGAAATCCGATAAGACCAAATCCCAATGTAGCAACAAGCAGCACATAGAAATCTGTATTTTTAACAGCCGAGAACTTCAGAAAAGCCAGCGTGAACGCAAGTAAAATAACAACTCCGCCCATCGTTGGTGTTCCGCTTTTTTTTAAATGGCTCTGAGGTCCATCTTCCCTGACCTGCTGTCCGAATTTCATCCGCCGGAGAAGCGGAATGAGCAGCGGTGCGGCAATCACCGCCAAAATAAATGAAACGCCGATTGTTAACAGTAATACCTGAAAATCCATGGGTTCACCCCTCTAGTCTACTCGATTGTGTAATGGTGCTGTCTGCAGTGCTTGAACCGCATCCTCCAGTTTCATGCCTCGTGAGGCTTTAAACAAGACAACGTCTTTAGGATGAAGATTCTCCAGCAGATGACGGATCAATTCGTTTTTACTCTCAAAAGCATGCACAGCTTCAGCTGGCATATGCTTCTTCGCTCCCTCAGCAATGTGCAGGGATAATGGTCCGTATACCAGCACTCTATCCAACTTGTCAGGGGTAATATACGTTCCGATATCATGATGAAGCTCTTCCTCTTGCGGGCCCAATTCCAGCATATCACCCAGTACGGCCACCTTCATCCGATACCCTTTTAATCCTTCTAACACATCTACTGCGGCTTTCATTGAAGTCGGGCTTGCGTTATATGCATCGTTTAAAAGTGTAAGACCGCTAACTGCCTGCGTGACTTCGATACGCATACCTGTCAGTTTCAACTGGGACAGACCTGCCGCCATATTTTCCGGAGTAACTCCGAAATGACGTGCGACAGCCATAGCAGCCAGACAATTGACCACGTTATGTGTGCCGAGCAGCGGTAGTGTATACGCCTGATCTCCAGACTGCTTGGTCGTAAACACCATCCCGTTCTGCGCATTCATAACTCCTGTTGGAAAATCATCATTATCCGTCTGCAGGCCAAACGTAAACCGCTGCATATCCTCAGGCTGCTCCGTTTCAGGTTCTTCGAGCACCTGAGCAATCAAAGGCTCGTCTCCGTTGTAGATGAGTAATCCGCCCGGTTTCATTCCAGCCGCAATTTCAGCTTTCGCCCTTGCAATTTCAAGCCTTGAGCCGAGCTGAAGCAGGTGTGATTCGCCAATATTGGTGATGATTGCTGCATCCGGCTGTGCAATAACAGAGAGATCATGAATTTCGCCGCGGCCGCTCATGCCCATCTCCAGAATGATAATTTCCGTATCCGAAGACATGCTCAGTACAGTTAATGGCAGACCGATATGATTATTGAAGTTGCCCTGCGTCTTATGCACGTTGAATGTCGTTGAGAGAAGGGCATCCACAATATCTTTTGTTGTTGTTTTACCGTTACTGCCTGTAATGCCAACGACAGATGCCTGTGTTTCAGCAAGATATGCCGATGCAAGCGCCTGTAAGGCTGCAAGGGTATCGTCCACCAGAATAACTGCCCCCTGTGGTGGAACACCATGATCCTTTTGCCACATCGCTCCTGCGGCACCCTGCTCCAGACAGGCCTGCACGAATTCATGTCCATCAAAACGTTCACCCACCAAGGGTATAAACAGACTGCCTGCCACCGGTTTACGTGAATCCGTAAATACACCTTCGGCTGTAATCTCGCTATAAACCGCAGCATCACTTAGTGTGCCGCCGCACATGTCGGCGATTTGCGCCAATGTTCGTTTTATCAATTGGATTTGCCCCTTATCGCTTCTTTGGCTATGATCCGATCATCGAAATCCGTTTTGGTCTTTCCGATAATTTGATAGGTCTCATGCCCCTTGCCCGCAATCAATACTACATCGGCTGGGCTTGCCATTTCAATAGCTTCATGAATTGCCTTGCGTCGATCTGCGATCATCGTGTAGCGGTCGGATGGAACAGACTCTTCCAGCAGCCCCTGCTCAATGTCCTTCAAAATCAGATCAGGATTTTCAGTCCGCGGGTTGTCAGAAGTCACCAATACAAAGTCACTGTATTTCGCTGCAATTTTGCCCATCAACGGACGTTTGGTCCGATCCCGGTCCCCGCCGCAGCCGAATACACAGATAACACGGCCCTCTGCAAACTCTTTAACTGTACGCAGCACATTTTCAAGACCATCCGGTGTATGGGCATAATCGACGATAACCGCAAAGGCTTGACCTTCGTTGACCGCTTCTACCCTGCCATCCACGCCCGGTACAGTTTCCAGACTGCGCTTGATTTCTTCCAGCGGAACACCTTCCACAAGCGCTGCCGAGATGGCAGCCATCGCATTGTACACGTTGAACTTGCCCACCATGCGCAGTTCAATGTTTGTGCTGCCCGCAAATGTATCCACATGGAAAGAGGTTCCCTGAGCCGTGATGGAGATACCGGATGCACGTACATCCGCCTGCTCTCCCATGCCGTATGTAATGACCTCGGCAGCCGTTACGGACATAAAATACGCTGCTGCCGGATCATCAGCGTTGATGACTGCATACTTGCGCTCAGAAGCATCTCCCGCATAGCCGTTACCGAGCCGAGCGAAGAACAATCCTTTTGCCCCGCGGTACTCCTCCATCGAATGATGGTAATCCAGATGATCCTGCGTCAGGTTGGTGAATACGGCTGTACGGAAATCCGTACCTTTGACGCGGCCCTGCTCCAGTGCATGCGATGAAACCTCCATCACACAGCAGTCCGTACCAGCCTGGACCATATCATGCAGACTGCGCTGCAGATCAAGCGCTTCTGGTGTTGTCCCCGACATCGGATAAGTACGTCCGTCATAGCGCATCTGAATGGTTCCAATCAGTCCGGTTTTCTGCCCATAGTCGCTCATAATTTTTTCGATCAGATAGGTCGTTGTTGTTTTGCCGTTGGTCCCCGTTACACCGATCATTTTCATTTTGCGGCTTGGCGAGTCAAAAAAGAAGTCAGACAGAACAGCCATTGCAAATCGGCTGTCTTTGACAATCAGCTGTGGTACAGGCAGATCGAGCTGACGCTCCACAACGAGAGCTGCGGCTCCAGCCTGCACTGCTTGATCTGCGTAATCATGTCCATCCACCGTATGTCCCGGAAGACAGATAAACAGATCACCCGGTTTGACCTGCCGGGAATCTGTCTGAAGGTTGTGACATTCTGTATGGGGGTCGCCCACGAGACGGGCGGTAATCAACTTGGATTCAAACTGTTTTAAAAGCACATGAATAACCTCACTTTTCCTAATATACTTCTGTATCTGCAGATTCCTGTAATATTAATATCGACCATATCACCAAATAATGAAACGCACTCCCCTTGATTTTGTTGCGGTGGAAGTACGAAACCCCATCCCAGTCTTTATTAAACCCTTACTTGAAACCTCTCTTAGACCTCACCTGACACCCTTCTTTAAGAGCCTTCATTCGTGCTTCGTATGATCATGCTCATCCTTCAATACATCGCCCATATAAATGCGTATGGTTGAGCCCTGATCTACTCTTGCTCCCGGTTTAGGTGCCTGGTTTATAACATATTTACCGCTGCCGGACTTCGCCAGCATAAAATTCATATTCAGATCCTCGTACAGATCTTCCACGGTAGCCCCCGTAAGATCAGGAACCGTCACAATTTTAGTTTCACCGTATTTGTACTCTTTGGTGAGCTGATCCTTGCGTACAGGCACATTCATATAATGCAGAGAGTCCTCAAGAATGTTTTGTACAATCGGAGCCGCAACCACGCCTCCAAACTGAATCCCTTTCGGATTATCAACCGCTGTATACACTACAATCTGTGGATCATCAGCCGGAGCAAATCCGATAAAAGATACAATATGCTCGGTTGAAGAATAACGTCCGTTAATCACCTTTTGGGCTGTACCTGTTTTCCCTCCAACCCGGTATCCATCAATAAACGCCGGGCGGCCTGTACCTTTGGCAACGACGCTTTCGAGCGCTTCTCGCACTTGTTTGGACGTATCCTCCGAGATCACCTGACGTACCATTTCAGGTTTCACTTCCTCCAGCACCTCGCCCGTTTCGGGGTGTACCCAAGCCTTTGTAACGTAAGGTTTATAGAGTTTTCCACCGTTGATCGCAGCCGATACCGCCGCAACCTGTTGAATCGGTGTTACGGATACCCCTTGACCGAAGGCCGTTGTGGCAAGTTCAACCGGACCTACATTTGCTAATTTGAAAAGAATGCCGCTCGCTTCTCCGCTGAGATCGATTCCCGTTTTTTTACCAAAACCGAAGTTTTTAATATAGGAGAACAACGATTCTTTGCCCAGCTTCTGTCCCAAAGCAACAAATCCAGGGTTGCAGGAGTTCTCCACTACCTGCAGGAAGGTCTGACTGCCATGTCCACCTTTCTTCCAACAGCGCAGACGTGCACCCCCAACTTCGACAAATCCGGGATCAAAAAATTGATCCTGCTTCAGATTTACCTTTTTCTCTTCCAGTGCAGCAGCCAGCGTAATAATTTTGAAGGTCGAACCCGGTTCATACGTCATCCATATGGGCAGATTCCGGTTATAAATTTCAGCCGGGTACTGCTGGTAGTCTGCCGGTTCGTATCCTGGTCTGCTGGACATGCCGAGAATTTCGCCCGTTTTGGGGTTCATCGCAATCGCCAGAGCGGAATTGGCTTGGAACTTAACCATAGCCTGATCCAGTTCCCGTTCCATAATCGACTGAATAGATTTATCAATCGTCAACTTGAGGTTAAGTCCGTCTTTCGGTTCCACATACTTCTCGGATGAGCCCGGCATGAGCCTTCCGGCCGCATCGGACAAGTAGGATACGCTGCCATTCAACCCATTCAGCTTGTCGTCATATCTTTTCTCAACACCTGTGAGTCCCTGATTGTCAATCCCGGTAAACCCGAGAATGTGAGCAGCAAGATCGTCATAAGGATAGAACCGCTTGTTATCCTCGGCAACAACGATACCCGGAAGCTTCAAATCACGGATGCGCTGAGCTTTCTCCATCGTAATTTTGCGGCCGCCGGGTTGTAGTCGTACGATCAATTCACGTTTCTTGATGGCTGCCAGCACTTTCTCTTCCGTCATGCCCAGCAGCGGTGCAAGCGACCTGGCCGTTGTCTCCGCTTCCTTGACCTGAGCCGGAATAGCCATAATGGTTGGGGTTGTCACATTGTAGGCCAGAGATGTTCCGTTGCGATCCAGAATCTCTCCCCTTTTGGCTGTGTATGGAATGTTGCGGCGCCAGGATTCCTCCGCTTTTGCCGATAATTCCGGCCCCTCTCCCAACTGTACATAAGCAAGCCTGATAAACAGGGCCGAAAATAACATGACCAGAATGAATAAACTCCACAGCAGCCTGCGCCGCAGATTTACACTTGATCCCTTCACGAAAAGATCCCCCCACTCGTCCCAAAATCATGAACTGTCTCTTCATGAATATTCAGGACAACCGGGGGTTAGAACAAGCTGTCTATGAAGCTTATGGCAGGGAAGCCCCTTCAGTCGATGGTTGATCAGATGTTTCGCTTTGATCGGTCTGCTTCTTGGACTGACTCTGATTCTCGGTACTTCCAGAAGGGTTATCCCCATCCGTTTTCCCTTCATCATCCGTTTTCGCATCCTGAGCCTGCTTTTTATCATCCGGATCAGAAGATTCCGGAGCTTCATCAGCGATACCCGTTACGGCAGCCTTTGCTGTCTGTAATGTCAGCTGCACCGTTCGCTGCTCGCCCGAAATCTGTTCTTTCTGCTTCACAACATATCCCTCACCCTTGACTGTTACGCCTACCTTCATAAGGGAGAGAACCTCTAAAGCATCGCGAAGGGATTCCCCTGTCAAATCAGGCACCTTCATTTTGCTGCTCTCTTCTGTAAGCAGATAGATTCGCTGGCCTGGATTCATCGAAGCCCCCGCCTGTGGATACTGTCGAATCACGTTCTCACCCTGGCCAAGCGTTACATAAGCTATACCCGAATTCAAGAGTTGGCTTCTGGCCTGTTTGGCCGTTTTACCGCTCAAATCTGGAGCTTTAGCCTGCACAACTGGCGTTTCATTTGACTTTTTATCTGCAGTTTTGGCAATATCTTTCGGAATGCCCATATACTGCAGCGTTTGGCTCACAACCTTTTTGAATACCGGTGCGGCTGCGGTGCCGCCTCCGATGTTCGTGCCATCAGGCTGGTCTATCACAATCAGCATGGCAATCTTCGGGTTGTTGACCGGAGCAAATCCAATAAACGAAACGACGTCTTTACTTTTGCTGTACTGGCCGTTGATTACTTTTCTCGCTGTTCCCGTTTTGCCCGCAACGCGGTATCCCTCGATATAGGCATTGCGTCCAGTACCTCTAGTTTGATCCGCAACTACCTGTTCCAGATAACCGCTAACCAATTTGGCAGAATCTTTCGAAATGACCTGCCGAATGACTTTGGGTTTGATCACTTCAGTGGAACCGTCATTCGGATTAATAATCTCTTTCACCAGATGAGGCTGCAGTAGTTTCCCGCCATTCGCGACGGCAGAGATGGCAGTCAATTGCTGAATCGGCGTCACCTGAACAAGACCATGACCATATGCTGCAGTAGCAATCTCTGATTTGTAGACCAGAGGTTTAATGGGTGACGCAGCTTCACTTGGCAGATCGATGCCTGTCTTTTTACCAAAACCAAACTCATCGATGTAGTGACGCAGCCGCTCTCCCCCGAGCATGCTGTACCCGAGATTAACAAAGGCAATATTACTGGAGCGTTTCACACCTTCGAGATACGAGATTTGTCCATAGGAATGTCCATTATCACTGATTGTATACCCGCCAATACGCGTTGGTTTGGATACAAACATCGCATTAGGATCGAATAGTTTTTCCTCCACAGCTCCCGCAAGCGTCACAATTTTGAACGTGGAACCCGGTTCATAGATCGATTGCGTTGCATGGTTGATAAAGTTTTTCTGATCCGGTGTGCTCGCATACGTATTGGGATTAAAGGTTGGCCAGTTTGCCATCCCGAGAATCTCCATCGTATTTGGATCGGCTGCAATCACGGTCATACTCAGCGGGTTATATTTCGCAACCGTTTCTTTCATCGCACTCTCAATATACAGCTGGATGGTATCATCAATGGTCAGCTTCAGGTTTTTACCGTTCTTCGGCGGCAGGTAATTATCCTGTGAATCCGGAAGCTTGATGCCTTTAGCATCCTTCTGGTAGTTCAGGAAACCGTCCGTACCTGTGAGTACGTCATTATAGGATACTTCCAGCCCATTGACCGCTTTACCGTCACGGCTCATATAACCGAGCACATGCGAGGCCAGCGTCTGCTCAGGATAAAAACGCTTCGATTCCTGCGTCATAACAATCGCATTTCGTGCCTTATATTCATCTTGTAGTTCTTCACGCAACTCATTCACTTTCGCTGCAAGTTCAGGACTGATCTTGTACCCTTCACTCCGAACTTCACGCTGCTGAAAAAATTCACCGTCTTTATTCTTAGCTGTGACCAGCACACGCATCTCACTCTCATTTTTGCTCAGCAGCACAGACAGCTTCTTCGTCACCACGTCCTCAATACCCAACTTATTGATTAGGAGCGGGTTCACCGAGACGGTATAAGCCGGAGAATCCACAGCAAGCACATTTCCGTTACGATCGGTAATCGTTCCACGAGCAGCCTTGATGGTTTGTTCCCTTTGGATCAGACCAGCCGCATGTTCCTGCCATTTGTCACCATTAACTACCTGTATGAAAAATATGCGGATTACGAGTACAAGAAAAAAGAGGGTAATACATCCCCCTATTAACAACGTGCGCATCTTTATTCTTTTTACCATCGAAACACCTCTTTATTTGCTGCTTGCCGCATTCGAGGATGATTCAGTACCTGTTGATTTAGTCGTTGATGAGCGTGGTACAAAAATTACATCCTTATCGGAAGATTCAACGTAACCCAGACTTTTTGCGTTCTCGATAACCTGATTATTCAGCGTTTCTTTCTCTACCTGCAAATCGGCAATCATTTTCTGCGCCTCTTTAACATCTGCTATTGTCGACTGAGCCTGTTTATTCAGTTCATAAATATGAGCGTAACGAGACATCAGGGCACCGCCAACAACAATGACAGCGATAAGTGTGATCAGGTATAAAAATTTCTCGCGAGCCGGCAGACCGGTACGTCGCGTCACGACTTTGGTTGTTTCCTTGTAGCGCTGCTGCTGCGCTGCACGTTCCTGGGCTTTAGGTTTGACCGCTAGATTGCCACGTGTGTATGCCATTCGAAGGCTCCTCCTCCACTTTTGTTCTACAATTTCTCAGCTACGCGCAGCTTTGCTGAACGCGCCCGAGAGTTCTCGGTCAGTTCCGCTTCTGTTGGAATCAGCGGTTTGCGGTTCACAAGACGCAAGGTCCCTTTACCACCGCATACACACAACGGAAAGTCAGGTGGACATGTACATTTTTCAAGATAGCTGCTGAAGATGTGTTTACATATCCGATCCTCAAGGGAGTGGAAGGTAATCACAGATACGCGCCCCCCTGGCGCAAGACAACGAACAGCTTGATGCAGCCCTTCTTCAAAAGCACCCAGTTCATCATTAACGGCAATACGCAGTGCCTGAAAGCTTCGCTTGGCAGGGTGTCCACCAGTACGGCGGGCCGCTGCCGGAATGCCTTCCTTGATCAATTCCACAAGCTCACCTGTCGTTCCGATCTCGGATTGACCACGTTTCTCCACAATGACACGAGCAATTCGTCTGGAAAACTTCTCTTCGCCGTAACGATAGAGAATTCGGGCAATCTCTTCTTCCGGCCATTCATTTACAATCTCTTTGGCTGTCAGAAGCGCATCCTGATCCATGCGCATATCCAGCGGCGCATCATGATTGTAACTGAACCCGCGTTCCCCTTCATCGAACTGAGGAGAAGAAACACCCAGATCATACAATATACCGTCGACCTGAGGTATGCCATCCTTCATAGGAACTTCAAGGTCTTTGAGGACCTGTTCCAAATCCCTGAAATTGGTTTTCACCAATGTAACCTGGTTTTCATAAGCAGCGAGCTTCTCGCGTGCATTATCCAAAGCCCAATCATCCTGATCGAGTGCGATCAGACGTCCCCCCGGACCCAGCTTGGATGCGATGACGGAGCTGTGTCCCGCGCCTCCTAAAGTGCAGTCCACGTATATACCGTCCTGCCTGATGTTAAGTCCCTCGGTTGCCTCTTCTTTGAGTACGGTTATGTGGTGAAACAACCTGCACCCCTCCTTACGTTATAAGTCAAAATTAAAATCGACCAGCTTTTCGGCAATGTCGTTGAATGCTTCCTCGGATTGATTGAAATAACTCTCCCATATGTCTTTGCTCCAAATCTCCACCCGGTTCGACACGCCAAGAACAACACAATCCTTGTCCATTTTGGCATACTCTCTCAAGCTGCCCGGCAGATTTACCCTGCCCTGTTTATCCAATTCACATTCAGTCGCACCCGAGAAGAAAAAACGGGTAAACGCACGTGCATCGGATTTCATAAGCGGCAGTGCTTTGAGCTTCTGTTCCATGATCCCCCACTCCTCCATGGGATACACGAAGAGACACTGGTCCAAACCTCGCGTGACAACGAAAGAGGGCCCCAGAGATTCGCGGAATTTAGCCGGAATAATGACTCGGCCTTTATCATCAATGCTATGTTGAAACTCGCCCATAAACATTGGTCCACTCACTCCTCACCCATTTCCCCCACTTTGCCCCACTTTCCACCACCTAAGCATAATAGATTCGGTTAAAAAAATCAAAACCCTTCTTGACATTACTGTTTTTTTATTTGATTCCACCCAAAAAAACGTCTCCGATCCTGTCATTCAGGATTAGAGACGCTTCCCGGTTACGGGCAATCGTATGTGCACCCGTACATGAGCCATATCATCAATACACCATTTTATATCTTTTGAAACGGTTTATCTGCTTGTAAATGTTGGATATCGCTTTAGAATTTCCAGCTGTCCAGGTACTTCTCCTGTTCAGCAGACAATGAATCAATCGTGATATCCAGGCTTTCCAGCTTGTAACTTGCCACCTGCTGGTCAATCTCTAATGGAACGTTAACTACGTTTTTCCCAAGGGTTTCATAGTTTTCACTAACATAACGCAGACCAAGGGCTTGAAGTGCAAATGTAGTGTCCATAATTTCGGCCGGGTGCCCATCCGCAGCTCCCAGATTTACCAAACGACCCTCTGCGAGAAGATACATTTTACGACCATCTTTGAAACGATATTCCTCAATATTACGACGAACCGTACGAATAGACTCAGAGCGTTTCGCGAGTTCCGGTTTGTTAACCTCAACATCAAAGTGACCTGCGTTACTCAAAACAGCTCCGTCCTTCATAACATCGTAATGCTCTCCAGTAATAACATCCTTGTTACCTGTCACCGCGATAAAGAAGTCCCCAATCTTTGCGGCTTCGACCATCGTCATCACGCGGAAACCATCCATATGAGCTTCCACCGCTTTGATCGGATCGATTTCAGTTACAATAACGTTGGCGCCCAAACCTTTCGCACGCATAGCCACGCCTTTACCGCACCAGCCATACCCGGCTACGACAACATTTTTACCTGCTACTACCAGATTTGTTGTCCGAATGATACCGTCGAAGGCAGACTGCCCTGTGCCGTAACGATTATCAAACAGGTATTTGCAATATGCGTCATTGACCGCAACCATCGGAAATTTCAGCTGTCCTTCTTTCGCCAAAGCTTTCAACCGAATGATGCCTGTTGTCGTTTCTTCTGCGCCTCCGCGAATGGTGGACGCAAGGTCAGGACGCTCGGAAGCAATAATGGTTGCAAAATCCCCACCGTCATCGATGATGAGATCCGGTTTCACTTCCAGAGCACGAAGCTGAAGAGCTTTAAATTCAGCTGGTTCGGGATTATATTTCGCATAAACGGTAACGCCGTCTTCTACCAAAGCAGCACATACATCGTCTTGAGTGGACAGCGGATTGCTGTGCGTAATGGTCACTTCAGCTCCGCCAGCCTGAATCACTTTTGCCAGATAGGCTGTTTTTGCTTCCAGATGGAGGCAAATTGCCACTTTCAGACCTTTAAAAGGCAGATCCTGTTCAAATTGACGTCGAATTCGGTTCAACACCGGCATATGCGCCTCGACCCAATCAATTTTCAAATGTCCTTCTGAAGCAAGACCCATATCTTGAACGATACTGTTCTGCAGTGCAGATGTGGTCACACTATCTCCTCCTCATATGTGTTCCTTCTATTATAAAGACCATATTATCAAGATACATATAAAGATCAATAGTATCAAGATGCTTACACTGTAATGACTTTGTGTTGTCCCTGGAATGCAGCTGATGACTTAATCAATTCCTCAATCCAGTCGGTTCCATAACGATTCAGGTAAAAGAGTGCATTATGTACTCGTTCCTGCGGTTTGCCCATGGGGAACAGAGCGTTCTGGATACCGTTCCAATGCGTTAAGCTCACTTGATGTTTATCTTCGATAGCTTTGCGAGTCTGCCGCTCCAGATATTGAATTTGTTCATTTATTTTTTCCAGGTTGGTTTCACCGATCCGGCTCAGCCCGGGATGCACTGCAGCAACCTGGTCCAGCAGCGGACGGTACAAGTCCGTAAACTGCTCACGAATTTGTTTGAACTCCTCATCGACCTGGAACGTTTCCTGCTGTGCCAGCCACTGTTCCTTCCTTTCTTCCAGTTGATGCTGCACATCCTGGAAAGAAAGTCCGTACTGCTTCATATGTTTGTGATGCACTTCCTCCAGTATCGTGAAGGATAGGCGCGGCAGTAATATCGGCATTTGCAGCCCAAATGTTCGGAATGCTTCACGTGTGAGGCCCCAATATGCAATTTCTCCATGACCTAAAATAACAGCCGCAACTGGCAGCAGCGAATCCTGCATCAATGGGCGTGTGAGCACATTATTGCTAAAACGTTCAGGGTGATCCTGCAGCTCTTGTAACAGCCGCTCTTCCGTAAACGATACAAGCCCTTTGCGATCCTGGTACAAATTATCTTTCAGCGTTAACAGCAAGCGGGTCCCTTCATGAAGATAAAAGAGATTAGCTCCATCTTCGGCTACTTCAGCCGGCATAGCATAACCTGCCCGTTCCACAAGTGACGCTCCATGCAGATAAGCTGTTCGCAGCGAATCATTTTCCCGAATCAAACGCTCGAACACAGGTTTCTCTAATTTGCGCAATTCCGGATCAGCAGCATCCATAAGAACCAGCCCTGTGTTTGCAAATAAAGCAGAGATCATTCGCGCAAACGCATCACTCAGATTAGAGCTGTAATGATGAATTTCCTTGATCTGTCTCATCAAACCCGGCTTGTGAATTGTGTCGGGCAGCAATTGTTCTATTTGCTCCAAAGCCGTCTCCCACTGTTCCCATTTCACCTGTACATGACTTACAGATTCTCTTCCAGTGAAGTGCCCCTGCAGTTTGACTTTCTGGATATTCCCCTTCGAATCAGGCAGATACGTATGATTAACCTCATCCCAGTCATGGTCTTCACCGGCAATCCAAAAGACAGGAATAACCGCACGTTTCAACTGTTGTTCAGCTTCACGTGCAGCGGCAACGACACTTGCCGCCTTGTAAATCACGAACAACGGCCCGGTAAACAAGCCGCTCTGTTGTCCACCAGTAACCACCAGTGCATCCTCTTCAACCAGGCGGGTTATCGAAGCATGAACCTTGTCATGATCGTTAACTCGCTTATTATATATACGCAGATATTCCGTTAGTTCTTGACGGTCAACACGTGTATGCTCCGATTGCTTCAGCCATGCAGCACGCGCGTGGAGGCCATTTTCCCAGCGAATATCATATTCATAAAGGCTTCGCGCAGCATCTTTCGTACAGATGTAATCCTCTGCAAGCTGTGATCCGCTGCGGAGCGCCTCAGTAATCCCATTCATGAGGTCTGCCTCCTATTCTGCTTCAAAGAGCCTTTCTTGATTGTACCGAATTCAATAGCTCTTCGTCAAAGCAAAGTCATAAAATATATGAAAAAACCGCCGATCAAAATCGGCGGTTATGATGTATATAATAGCATATTCGTTTTCGTTACTATTATACGTAAGGTTCCGCAACCCAGTGGCCTTTGGAAATCTCAATCAATTGAGCGTTTTCCAGATTGTAAGGATCGTTCACAGGACCGCCCGCTGCATTTTGAATTGGACCAGATTGTTCTTCTGGCAGCAAAATACGGCGTTTATTTGCTTCCACTTCCGGGTCTGGGACAGGAATAGCAGAAAGCAATGTTTTGGTATACGGATGAACCGGATTGGAGTACAATTCTTCACTTTCAGCCAGTTCTACCACTTTACCCATATACATAACCGCTACACGGTCACTGATATGTTTAACCATGGACAAGTCATGCGCGATAAAGAGATATGTCAAGCCAAGGCGCTGCTGCAGCTCTTCCAGCAGTTTAACAACTTGAGCTTGAATGGAAACGTCAAGTGCAGAAAGCGGCTCATCACAGATGATGAACTTCGGATCAACCGCGAGTGCACGCGCAATTCCGATCCGCTGTCTTTGTCCGCCAGAGAATTCATGCGGATAACGCAGCGCATGACTTGGGTTCAAGCCTACTAGGTCCAGCAGCTCTTCTACCCGTCTTTTACGCTCTTTGGTGCTTGCTGCCAGCCCGTGGATATCCAGAGACTCCCCGATAATATCCATTACGTTAAAACGCGGATTGAGTGAGGCATATGGATCTTGGAAAATCATCTGCATGTCTTTACGCATTTCTTTCATCTTGCGCGGAGACAGCTTGTAGATATCTGTACCATTGAAGTTAACACTTCCACCCGTTGGCTCATAAAGGCGCAAAATGGTGCGACCGGTTGTCGATTTACCACAGCCCGACTCACCTACGACGCCAAGGGTTTCTCCTTCAAAGATGTCAAAGCTTACGTCATTTACAGCTTTGAGGATATTACCTTTGCCAAGGTTAAAGTACTGCTTCAAGTTTTTCACTTGAACCAAAGGTTTATTGCTGCCCTTAACAATACCTGCCGGAGCTGGCTTTTCCTTTTTCGGCTCGTCCAGACGCGGGAGAGCGTTCAGCAATTTGATTGTATACGGATGCTGCGGGTTGCTGAAGATTTCAGCCGTCGTTCCTGTTTCAACAACTTCGCCTTCCTTCATTACAACTACGCGGTCGCACATTCCTGCTACGACACCAAGGTCATGCGTAATCAGCATGATCGATGTGCCAAGCTTTTTCTGCATGTCTTTCATAACATCCAGAATTTGAGCCTGAATGGTAACGTCGAGTGCCGTTGTCGGCTCATCCGCAATCAGCAAAGACGGACGACAAGCAAGTGCAATCGCAATCATCGCACGCTGACGCATACCACCGGAAAACTGGTGCGGGTAATGATTCATACGAATGGCTGCATTTTTAATGCCTACCAGTTCCAACATCTCAAGTGCAGCTTTGTTCGCTGCCTGCTTGGACATATTTTGGTGTTTACGCAGCACTTCTGTAATCTGTTTACCAATTTTAATCGTAGGGTTCAGGGAAGTCATCGGATCTTGGAAGATCATCCCGATATCTTTACCACGAATAGATTCCATTTGTTTATCTGTTTTGTTCAGCAGGTCCTGCCCGTGAAACGTAATATCTCCGCTCTTAACCTTCGAAGGCGGGGAGGGAATCAATTTCATGATGGTTTGGGCGGTAACACTCTTACCACTACCCGATTCACCTACGATCCCCAGCGTTTCTCCTTTGCCAATTTCAAAACTCACATTTTTAACGGCATCAAATTCACCAGAGCGCGTCGAAAACGATACGCTTAAGTCTTTGACTGTTAAAATCGGCTCCATAATCCCACCTCCTGTTTCTATTTACGTAATTTCGGATCAAGTGCGTCGCGCAGTCCATCACCGAGCAAATTAAATGCAAGCATTGTAATAACCATCAAACCAGCAGGGAACCACATCCGCCAAGGATACAGTGTCCAGCCTGTGAGTGCGTCGTTGATCATTGATCCAAGAGAAGATCTCGGTGCAGACACACCCAAGCCAAGGAAGCTCAGGAATGCTTCAGCAAAGATCGCATTTGGAATGGACAACGTCAGCGTAACGATGATCGGGCCGACTGCATTTGGCAGCAGGTGACGGAACAGCTGACGTCCAGTACTTGCACCCATCGAACGAGCGGCAAGAATAAAGTCTCTATTTTTGAGCTGCATAATCTCACCACGTACAATCCAGGACATGCTGATCCAGCCTGTAATGGTGAGTGCAATAATAATCGTTGTAAGACTTGGTTCCAGAACAACCAGAAGCAGGATAACAACGAGCATGTAAGGCAGGGAGTACAAAATCTCGGAGAACTTGTTCATGATTCCGTCAACTCGTCCACCATAGTAACCCATGATCGCACCATAGATAACCCCGATTACAAGGTCAATCAATGCAGCAGCCAGACCTACCGTCAAGGATACACGAGCGCCGACCCATGTTCTTACCCATACATCACGACCCAAGTCGTCCGTACCAAACCAGTGTTCCGCACTTGGCGCAGCGTTCGCATTAAGCAGATCATTGGAATAATAATTATATTTTGTAAATAAAGAAGTTGGACCAATCAAAGCAAAGAGTACAACAAGCACCAGAACACCGAGACTAATCATCGCAGCTTTGTTGGTTGCCAGTCTGTACATCGCGTCTCTAAAAAGGGATATACTTTCTTTCGGCTTTACCGCTGCCTGACTGTTCAGGTCAGTGTTCGCCGTTCCATTATTGTTATTATTCGTGCCAGACAACGTTATGCCCCCTTCCGGCTTTCCAGCTTAATTCTAGGATCAATCAATACGTAAGCGATATCTGTAAGGAAACGTGCCAACATCAAGAGAATACCGTAGAAAATCGTAATCCCCATAATCATTGTGTAGTCACGGTTCGTGATACTTTCGACAAACACTTTACCAATACCACCGATGTTAAAGATCTGTTCAATAACGACTGAACCCGTAATGACATTGGCGGTCATTGGACCCACATACGTGACAACCGGCAAAATACCGTTCCGTACAACGTGCTTAAACATGATGGCAGGCCATTTCAAACCTTTAGCTTTCGCCGTTTTGATATAGTCTGCATGTAAAACTTCCAGCATGCTTGAACGCGTTAGACGTGCGATAAAGGCAATCGGTGATGCGGATAGAGCCGCAACAGGAAGCACATAGTCAAGTGGTCCATCAAAGCCCATAACGTTAAACCACCCGAGTTTGAACGCAAACACATACTGTAATAAGGAAGCCAGCAAGAAACTTGGTACGGCGATCCCGATGACAGCAAGCACCATCGTGACATCATCGATCAGTTTTCGATGGTATACCGCAGCAAGCAGTCCCAGCAGTACCCCCACAATAATGGAGATAATGATTGCAAAAATACCAATCTTCAGGGAAGCCGTAAATGTTTTCACAATCATGTCTGTGACACCTTGGTTGAGATAGTTCATCGAAACTCCGAAGTCACCTTGTACAATATCGCCAATGTATTTGAAATATTGCACATACATCGGTTTGTCCAGACCGTATTTTTCTTCGAGTAGAGCCCGGATTTCAGGTGATACTCTCTTCTCCGATGTAAAAGGGTCACCAGGAATGGCCTTCATCAAGAAGAAAGTCATCGATGCGAGTATGAAAAGCGATAGCAGCATAAATAGCAGTTTTTTCAAAACGTACTTTAACAACCCTTGCACACCTCCACAAACAATATTTTGTATACAAATCGATTGTAGAATTAGACAGCAATAAAGTCCAATCCATTTATCGGAAATTTCAAGAATTATAAGGAAAATCAGTGCACATACAAAAAAATCGGGATATATATGGAATTCCACATATATATCCCGAAGTAATCATATTAGACTTCAGAACAACTTACTTCTCTTCCAGATATGCGCGAGTGAAGTCAATTGCTCCACTGAAATCAAGTTGTACGCCTTTCAGGTAAGGCTTAGTCAAAGATACGTTCGTGTAGTAGTAAATTGGCAGTACGCCCATTTCATCTTGAACCAGAACTTTTTCAGCGTCAGCAAAAGCAGCCATACGTTTAGCAACATCAGTTGTTTTTACAGTATCTTCGAGATCTTTATCGTACTGTGCATTGCTGAATTTGGAGTCATTGTTTGTGTTGCCAGTTTTCCACATTTCCAAGAAGTTGAACGGATCGTTGTAGTCAGCAGACCAACCCGCACGAGCGATTTGGAAGTTTTGTTTTTGACGGTTATCCAAGAAAACTTTCCACTCTTGGTTTTCTGTTTTCACATCTACACCAAGGTTCTTTTTCCACATATCAGCAATAGCGAGTGCAATTTTCGCGTGACCGTCACTAGTGTTATAGATCAACGTAATTGCAGGAAGAGTAGTGTAACCTTCTTCTTTCATACCTTCAGCAAGCAATGCTTTAGCTTCGTCTACGTTTTCAGTGAAGTAATCATCTTTATGTTCTGTACGGAATTCTTCTTTTTCACCACGGATACCTGGAGGTACAAAACCGAATGCCGGAATTTGTCCGCCTTGTGTTACTTTATCAACGATCAGTTGACGTTGAATAGACATTGCAAATGCTTTACGGATTTTAGCGTTATTGAATGGTGCTTCATTTACGTTAAACTGGTAGTAGTACGTACTTGCAATACCAGTAGCTTTGAACTCATTTGGAAGTTCAGCTTTCAAAGAAGGGATTTGGTCAGACGGGATTTCACCGTTAGGTGCACCAGTGTAGTCCAATTGTCCTGATTTGTAAGCCTGCAGCTCGGAAGCACTGCTGTTTGTCAGAGACATATTAATTTCACTCAATTTGATATCAGAAGCTGCATGGTAGCCTTCATTTTTCTTCACGACAATTTTTTGACCTTTAGCGTATTGATCCATTACGAATGGTCCGTTAACGATCATGTTTTTGTAGTCAGCGAAGAATTTGTCATTTGTATCAGCAGACTTGTGTACTGGATAGTACGTATAGAATGCTGTAAGACCCAAGAAGTAAGGAGTTGGATTTTCCAACGTTACTTCAAGTGTGTGCTCGTCCGTTGCTTTCACACCCACTTGGGAGAAATCAGTAATTTTAGTACCTTTGAACTTCTTATCTTTGCTCATGTTGAAGCCTTCAGCGCCTTTGATGTAGTACAATTGGTATGCATAAGGAGAAGCTGTTTCCGGTTTCAATGCACGTTCCCAAGAACGAACGAAATCTTCAGCTGTTACAGGATCACCGTTGCTCCATTTCGCTTCTGGATTCAGGTTGAATACATATTTCAAACCATCTTCAGAAATATCCCATTTTGTAGCAACACCTGGAGCTTCTTTACCGTTTTCATCGATGCGTACCAGACCTTCATACAAAAATTTCAAAACCGTGTTCGTTTGGCTGTCTTTTGCTTGAGCCGGGTCAAACGTAGGAGGTTCAGCTGACAAGTTAATTTTCAGAACTTGATCTTTGGCAAGACCTTTTTCTCCGCTTGCAGAATTGTTATCTGTTGTGGTACCTGTGCCTTCATTTTTCGATCCGCACGCTGCAAGTACGGTACCGAACGCCAAGATCAGCGTCAAAAGGACTAATAGACTTTTCCTTTTCATCTAACTTTTCCCCCTAAATTGATGTGGTTTATGTTTATAGATTATACAACCACCGGTCAAAAAAATCTACATTACTTTTTCAGAAAGTAATGTTTTTTTCAGTTTTCGACAAAATCGACACAACATTTAGGCTTTTTGCGTTATGTAACCTCACATTTGATTCATAATGTATCTAAATAATCCAAATAAAGTAAACAAAATATATCCAAAGCTCATAATAACGAATGACATGCGCCATACGGCCCGGAACATTCTACCCCCATTAACCTTTCCTTTTAGTCGATTTTGCGCACCTCCTATAAATCCTAGCGCTATTAGTATGAGTATTAATGTCAGATAAAAACCAAAATTCGAATCAAATGTTAAGTTGAATAACGCTGACACTGAGAAGATCAGAAAAAATGTGGTAACGTCCATCGCGGTTCGCAGTGCAGCTGATTTCTCTTTCTTCCCTACCACCATGCCCCAATAGACAAGACAAAATGGAAAAAAGGGCAGAATACTCAATACGATGAAAAATTCCATTAACTCACTCCTTCTGATTACATTCCTTGAATGAGATGAAGAAGCATTTCATGTGCAGGTACATTCAGATTGAACTGCTTCGCCATTCTTATGATCGATCCATTAATTGATTCAACCTCTGTCTTGCGTTTATGCAGCACATCTGCAAGCATGGATGAGGTATTGGATGACGTATCATGACAGATTCCCTTGATCTGTTCCCACAAGTCCCCTTCCAGCTGCACGCCCATGGCGCTGTATACCGTTAACGTCTCGTCATACAGCTGACGCATGATGCTGACTCGTTCCATCTTGTGAAGCAATTCACCATTAGGTATTCTCCACACTGCTGTAAGAGGGTTAATGACCGCATTAATCAGCAGTTTTCTGTATACCAGCTTATCGATTTCATTCGACACTGTACAGTCAAATCCTGCCTGCAGCAGTGCCTCAGCTAAAGTAAATATGGATTGTTCGTTTCCAGCTGCTGCTGCCGAAGCTCCGCTCAGACCCAAACGCGTTTCACCCGAACCCGCACGATACACTTGAGCACGGATACGTTTTGCTCCCTCTGTTGTTATTGCGCTGCACAGAAGAGAATCCGGCAGCGCGGCTCGCAGCTTCTCCAGATGCCCCAAGCCATTTTGAAAACAAGCTATTTTTAACGACTGCATACCTTTTAAACTTTGGGTCTGTTCAATAAAACCGTCAATATGAGTTTGCTTCAAAGCAAGCAGTATCCAGTCCCCGGGCTTGCTGTTCCAAGCAGCCGCCAGTTCCGATGCAGGCTGCGCCTGAATGCTTTCCGAACTAATGTGTATATCTCTCCCCTTATCTGTAATTACAAACCCTTCCTGCTTAAGCTGCTTCGCCTGTTCGGATGTTCTAGTCCAGAATCGAACACGTTCACCAGCGGCTTGCAGTTTACCTCCAAACAGCAGCCCTAACGAGCCTGCTCCAACAACGTCTATCATCATCTGATGCCCCTACTTCCCATTTTGATTACTCCCTCTTATCCTTCCGGTGATCTTCTTCTTCTATAATAGAACAAAATACACACAACTAAAAACCCGTCATACCTGCCGTACGATGACGGAGGTGTGGCGGGCGCATACTACGATTGTTACAATCAGACTCAAATGTTCTATTCAATCCGTTCCAAATTTCCGTTAGCATCCATTTTGAACCTGGTCTTCTGTTCTTCTTCCTCTTCCGATAGAAAGGCAAGCCTGCGTGCCCGATCCATGATCTGGATCAATGCTTTGTAATCATCGTTAACCACACGATAATCCGTCTGCACCTCATTCACTTCTTTGGAGAGGCGGTCGTTTTCACAGCGCAGTTCCAGCAGTTCATCTTCTTTTTCCCGGAGTTCTTTCTCCAGCATTTTTAGCTGTCTGCTGCTCTCCTGTACAGTCCCTTTCCACTGACGCAGAAAACGGATCACCGCATCCATGGATAACGATTCATCGGATACGCCATCTGCCTTGTAAACCCCTTCTTCGGTATCCATTGCAGCCAGTGCGGCAACCTGTGGGCCAAGCATCGCCGGTTGTTTTCTGAGATAACTCCGTTTTTGTCTTTGAGCTTTGGCGTTGCTGATCGCCGACTCATACTTTTTACGAACACAGCTGTTCCAGCGGAAACCGCATGCGGCAGAAGTTCTGCCTATTTTTTCACCCACTTCTTCAAACGCTGCCAGCTGCGTGCTTCCTTCCCTGATATGACGCAATGTAACCTCTGCTAAAATCAAATCGTCCTCTGTGCTCCAAGCATCCTGTCTCACTGCAGTCATGCTATAATACCCTCCTAACACCATCCTGAAATAACCGTCCCCATAACCGGTAACCCGTTATGTGAATTAGGTATAAAAATTTGCTTTACTCATTCTTATGCCTCTCATAGAGTTCATAGAATTGATTTTCATACTAAAATGTATTTCCACATTCAGGTTCCCTCATACGTAATTGTTATAATTCTGCCTACAATTAATCAGGAAGTCATAAAAAAAGAATTCGCTTTCATACCCAAATTTGTTTACACGTTTTTCCTTTCTCGGTATAATGTTGTGTAGACAATCTATGAACGTACATAGGAGAGGAGGATTTACCGTGGCACGCATGTTTCGGGTACTCGGGTTCTTCACGCTTGCGATTGGCCTGATGGCTTTTGCGGGAGATTTGGTCGAAATGGCCTTACTTTTCTTCCTGCAGACTGCGTTTTTTGTCCTACTGGGATACTTGAAGTTTACGGAACGCACATATGTATTGCTCTTCTGGGGTTATATGATTGTGACGTTCACAGGGTTCAGCTACTGGACTGTATTCGAAATGGGACTGCCGCTCTAATCCGCCAGCAGCATCAAAGCAATCCGGCTATAGTCGGGTTGCTTTTTTGTTATTTTCGATTACTTATAAAGATATGGTGTTATGTAACCACTAAGGATATTTTGCGCATCGATTTCATATATTGTCTGAAAGAGTACAAATCTGTATCATCTTTAAAGAATAGAGAAAGGAGCATGCTTGTGAAGTCTCGATATGGCTCAACCGCCATCATATTAATTATCATATTGTTCGTACAGTCTGCATCATCCTATGTCTATGGAGAATCTTCACCGGAGGAGACGCAGGCTATCTTACAAAAAACGTTATCCATCGTTGAGATCGATCATGAAATTGAACGTATCACAGAGAAACAGCAGGAACTGGCCGAACAGCATACGAGTTTATCCGCCCAGCTGCAGCAGCAGGAAAAGGAAATACATATCCAGCAAGACCGGGCCGGAGCTGTTGTAAGATCCTATTACACAGGAGAACGCGACAGCCTGCTCATGACGGTTCTTGGAGCTCGATCATTCAAAGATTTATTTGTGCTGTATGACTATTATCAGATCATCATAGGTAGAGATCAGGCCGTTCTGGACAAGTACCAGACTCGCTACGACCAGCTGCAGCAAACCTCCAGTCAAATTCGCCAAACCTCCATGGAGCTTACGGAGATGAAAAATAACCTGCAAAATCAGCGAGCAAGGGTAGCCTCACTGCAGAAAGAAGTGGATAAACAAATAACCGCCAGCGGTGACGCAGCGGCTATTCAGAAATTAATGAATGAATTAACTTTATATTGGGAAAACATCGGCATATATGAAGTGAAACGTTATTTCAAAGCGCTGGCAGCAGCAATGCAGCAGCTGCCAGATTTTATCCAAAAGCAAAACGGAGCTATATCTACTACAGGAAGCACCTATACTATTCGTATTGGCCAGGATGAATTAAATGCATTTCTACGTTCACAAAATAAAATCTTTGAAGATTTTGCTTTTACTTTTGATCAAGATAAAATCACTGCATCAGGCCAGCGTGATCAGCTGCAGCTGAGCATTGAAGGACATTACACAGTAGAGAATGAACCTCAGAACTCCATTCGCTTCCATGTGGATAAGCTGGTGTTTAACCAGCTCGAACTACCGGATACAACGCGCCGCATGCTGGAGAAGGATTTTGATCTTGGCTTTTATCCGCAGAAAATTTTGTCCTTTGTTAAAGCTACGGATGTTTCGACGGACGAAGGTTTTCTCGAAGTCAAATTGGCTATTTCATTCTAAGGAGTATACGCTTTTTGAATGCTGCTCACATATTGGGCAGCATTTATTTCTCCTGTGAGAACGTGATGTACCTGTTTTTTGAAACGTAAGATTATCACCCTGCTCTCAGCCCACTGCAATGGACTGAAATTTTTAGAGAACCAGGATTGATTTTGAACCGTACCATAATGCCCATCCACATTTTTCGCTTCCTGTTCATTCCACTGCTTCCCTGCTGGCAGGCGTTTGGTTTGTTTATGCCAGTTTCTCTGGACAGCAGCAGCAGTCATTCCCTCGATCCACCGACTTGCCGCATCCACTTCCACAGATCCCGAGGTAATGACCAGACTTCTGGCTTCTACCGCCTGCAGTGATTGGAGAGGAAGAGGTGATTTAAACGTCCCCTGTCCTTCGGCCGTTTCATCTGCTTGAAGTATACGAGACAATGTGGATACGAACATTGGGGTTTTCACCTTGTAATCTGAAGCTGACAACACAGGATCAGCAGACAATGTCATGATCTGAGGTCGAAGCTCGTTCAGTAGACTAATCCCCTCTTGAAGTTCAATTATCCGTGATGAAGATGATATATTTAATATCTGATCAGGGCCCATGCCTGGCGTTAAATAGTTCATCCATGCACCTGCTCCGTAAATATCATCTATATTTATCGCAATCAGAGGTGTGCCTTCTGTTTGAGACGTCTTGATCAGCTTGGACCATTGATGTCTGGTTTGAGGCAGCCCCTGCACCCCCGCTTTATTGAGTAATGAAGCCGATGCTGCGAATACATAAGGATCAAAATCAAAGGGCAGTCCCCATTGATATCCATTCCATTCTGTCATGCCTCGCAGTTCGGCAGCCGTATCCCCAAGCGACTTGGAAAGTGTAGTTCCATTAAGAGGAACCAAATAGCCCTTTCTCGCATAATACTGAACCTGTTCACTATCTAGTAAAATAATATCTCCGTTGTCCCCCAAGGAAAACTCCTCGTCTAATACATCTTTAAACTCTTCCGGCTTCACATTCCGAACATTCACCTCAATATAGCGGGAGGCTGCCACTTCTTTTGCAAGTTTTTGAAATGCGGCAAACTCCTTTTTGGACATAGCCACCACGATATTGAGAGGCGCATGTGTATCTTCGCTGCGGAATGAAGTACCTGGATATGTATCTTTCTCTTGATTTCGTCCCTCATTATGCTGCGAACCTCTAAAATCAAAACTGGGAGAAAGGATCGTTAGCGAAAGCAGCAGCACTGCAAATAAAACAACCTGATGTCTACGCTTCATTCACTCTCCTCCTTCAACTAACTTTCTTCATATTTTCCCGCAGCAATTATTGTAACAAATATATAGTGCTCTTGTCCTACCCTGCCAAAAAACACTTTTCTTGTATTTTGCATATTTAGAGCATATCCAGTTCTGTTTAACAACCAATTATTATTTTTTCAGCAAAAAAAAGCCGACTTTTTGGAGTCGGCTGGTTCAGAACATTTTCCGGGAAATAAATCCAACTAAGGACCGTTATAAGCTTATCATAATAAGTCTGCTGCCAGCTGTGCCAGCTTGGAACGCTCCCCTTTTTCGAGCATAATGTGTCCACTGATTCCTTCTTGCTTGAAGCGCTCCACAATATATGTCAGTCCGTTGCTTGCGGAGTCGAGATAAGGATGGTCAATCTGTTCGGGGTCCCCCATCAAAATAATTTTACTACCTTCCCCTACACGGGATACGATCGTTTTAACCTCGTGACGAGACAGGTTCTGGGCTTCATCGATAATGATAAATTGGCCCGGAATGGATCTTCCACGGATATATGTCAGTGCTTCTACCTGAATACTGCCTAGGCCCATTAGTATTTTATCAATATCTCCAGCCTTTTTCGTATCAAATAAAAACTCAAGATTATCATAGATCGGCTGCATCCAGGGACGGAGCTTTTCCTCCTTCTCTCCTGGCAGATACCCGATATCCTTGCCCATCGGCACAACAGGCCGAGCAATCAGCAGCTTTTTGTATTTGTGATCATCCTCCACTTTTAACAATCCTGCCGCTAATGCCAGAAGCGTTTTTCCCGTACCCGCCTTGCCTGTAATCGTTACAAGCGGAATATCGTCATTCAGCAAAAGTTCCAGCGCCATCCGCTGTTGTGCATTACGGGCGCTTATGCCCCAGACATTATCGTTGCTCAGAAACAGCGGCTCAAGCTTCGTGGCTTCCGTATTCACTTTAAGCAAAGCGGATTTGTTCGTGCCCATCTCATCCTTCAAAATGACAAACTCATTCGGGTAGAGGGAATAAGACAGCTGTAACGGTTTGATTGGTAAGAAACGATATGTGTAAAACTCATCAATCACTGACGGGTGAACTTTCAGCGCCGTATAACCTGGATACATCTCGCTGAGTCCTGCCGTGCGATCCGATAAGTAATCCTGCGTAAACAGTCCGAGTACGTCCGCTTTAATTCGTACCAGAACATCCTTGCTGACAAGAACGACCTGCCGTTCTACCACTTCTTTTTCATTCTCTTCAATCTGATAATTCAGCGCGACGGCCAAGATTCGATTGTCATTGGACACTTCCCCGAACATTTCCTGAACTTTCACAAAGCTGCGGTGATTAAGCTCAACTTTTAGATTGCCTCCATTCGCAAGAGGTACACCGCTGTGCAGATGGCCTAGTTCTCTAAGTCCATCCAGCAGCCTGGACACGTTGCGTGCGTTACGGCCAATCTCATCGGCATTTCTTTTTTTGGAGTCAATCTCCTCCAGTACAACCGCGGGAATGATTACCTCATGTTCTTCAAAGGCAAATATGGCATTGGGGTCATGCAGAAGCACGTTGGTATCCAATACAAAAATCTTTTTCATTCAATCCCCTCCAAAGCGGCGTCGTTAAAGGCATGGGCTGGAACGTGTTCTCGGGATGGAAGAAGGTGCTCCGTGCGAGCCTTCCGTTTCCCTTCAATCCCGAGTTCATCTTGATCGTGTGAACTTCAGCAGCGGCATGGACAATCATGCTCCCATACATAAATGTATTCGACTAGGGCAAAATAATTGTCAACCATTCTGAAAAACTCCAAGAAAGGATGAACATTTATGAAAATGGGGATATGCACGCTGCTTCTAATCTGTGTACTTACAGGCTGTAATTCTTCTACACGTAATGCCTCACAGGAGCCGCATCAAATGCACCCAAGAAGTTACGGAGGAAATATCACAACACAGCAGGAAGATCAAATGAATCCTTCTCGTCTCGACAACTTTAATGAGAATACAGGTGAAGTTCATGATCTTAATGTCGCCGAGGATTCAGGAACAGGCCCAATGAGCAATGAAAAACGAGTGAGTCATCTTAAAGCCCTTGCCAAGCAAGTTGAAGGAGTACAGGATGCCAATTGTGTCATACTCGGAAATACAGCTGTCGTAGGCATCGATGTTGATGGTGATCTCGAACGAGCACGTGTCGGCACGATTAAATATGCAGTTGCAGAAGCGCTGCGTAAAGACCCTGAAGGTGTAGATTCTATCGTAACCGCTGATGCGGATGTCTCCGAACGAATTAAAGAGATTGGTGAACATATCCGCAAAGGACATCCGATTTCCGGTTTCGCTTCAGAACTGGCTGATATGGTAGGCAGAATCATTCCGCAGCTTCCAAAAGACGTCAAGGTTCGTCAAAACCCCGATGAACCTGCACAGGACCAATACATGCAGCAGCACACATCAGAAAAAAGACAACAAAAAGCCCAGTGATCTCTCACTAGGCTTTTTTCATGGCTGCAAAGACCCGCTCATCAAGCTTCTCCGCAGCACGCTGATCATATATTTTGACAAATTGAGGCACAGAGGACAGCTGAGCCCCATAAAAAAGGGCATTCCTCACCGCTTCAATCGTAATGTCGAAACAGCACATATTAAAAGGCACACCCTGCAGCGGATCCTGCCGTACCGAAGCACGTCCATTGACTGCATACACCATTTCTTCGCCAAATACGGTAATCGTAATGAGCGGATTGTGCATCATGTTACTGACGAGACGGGATCGATGATCAATCGCCAAACGGAAAGTAGACGCATTTTCAGCATAGATCCAGGAGATCGCTGTTGAAGTTGGCCCTCCAGATTCTGCATCAATGGTGTTCAGAAGCACAAAGGTCTCGTCTTTGAACTGCTGTAAAAGAGTTTCTGTTAATTGTGTGACGGCTTCGGACATTCAACCAGCCCCCTGACCTTCTTTATGCCATTCTGTTCTTGATTGATGCCATTATAACATACTGTGATCTGCGCTTCCAATCCCCCAAAGATGCTTCTATTGTGCTGGTGACGCGGCAGGCACTTTGCCTGCAAGCGTGTCTTGGAGTGCCTGCTTGGCATTTGCAAGTTCGGTCTCATTAATATATACATAAGGACTTCTCCACTCGCCGGTAACGGGAGTAAAGTGTACATCCGATGTTGAGATGTTCCAATAGGTAGATATAAAGTTTTTCATCTGCTCGGATTCCACATCTGTTGTCATGTTTTTATCTACCGCGCTGATCACTTTCCCGATCTTTGTTATTCCCCCAAGCGATTTCATCTGATCCAGCATGGCATTCATCACCTGATTCTGTCGCTTGTTTCGATCAAAATCATTCGACTCCGCCGTTTTCGGTTTACAATTGGACTTCCGATAGCGAACAAAATCAAGTGCTTCTTTCCCATCCAGGCGCTGCGGTCCTGCTTTCAGATTGATGTCCGTGTTGTCGGCTGTATCGCGGTAACACATATTTTTATCCACCGTGACATCCACTCCGCCCACGGCATTCACCGCATCACGAAAAGCCTGAAAATTCAGTACAGTTGTATAGTTAATATCCACGCCCAAGTATTTGCCCATCATGTCCTTCATCTGATCCTCTGCCTTTTTGCCAGAGGTCTTCTCCTGCGTTTTAAATCTTGGATAATACGCATTGAGTTTGTTGGACTTGTAACCATCAAGCTGAATACGTGTGTCGCGCGGCAATGATACTACCGTTGCTGTCTTCGTATTTGGGTTCAGTGCAGCCACCATCACAACATCTGATAGAAACGTACCTGTTTCCGGACGATTATCGGTGCCCAGCAGCAGCATCGTAAGTGGTTTTGTCGTCGCTGACATCCCTGGAGGAACCGGTTTATCGATCCCCGTGTTTGCGACCTGATTATAAATCCAGTACAAGTACCCCGCACCCGCCAAAATGCCAATTACCATTAAACTGAGAAACACCCTGACGAATCCACGCATACGCTTCTTCTTCTTCGGCGGCTTCCCATTACTGCTTTTCTTCCCTGAAGTGCCGGATGAATTCGGAGCTTGTCTCCGTGGAGGAAGTCCGTTTGAATTTGCGTTCATAAGCTCAACACCTTTATCACATCTGTTTTGGTCTATATAAAACACAACCGCTTTCCCTAGGGAAAACGGATGTGTTCATGCATAGACAGCATTTATGAATTTCGAGCGGCAGCTTCCGCTTTTTTCTTCTGACGACCTTCAACGAAATAACGCACGCGCACTAACAGCATCAGTCCTACAGCTACCAGCAGACATTGAATGATAGGCAGCTTGTCGATCTGAAAAATAAGAAGCATGAACGTGCCCATCGCCATCAATATATACAGCACAATTTCCTTACCGAGCGGCAGTTTCTGACGAACCCGAAAGACCTTATTATACACGTAAGTAATCAGCACAAAGATGACGATATAGGCGATGATCGGGTGTGATGCAAACCATGCTTGCATGTTAAGGCATCTCCTTTCATGATCATGCTGTACAAAAATCAATTCATTGATTGGACCTCACTGCTGCGCCATGAGATTCTTCGTCGCTCGTTCGACCGTTCCGGGTTCGGATCGTTCTTTCGATCGCTGTTGTCCCCGAATTTCTTTGAACACTCTATCAAGTGTTGAAATTAGGTGACAAAGGCGAGCGCTTCGCTTCTTCAGAATCGATTCCGCTCCCTCCACTACCTGTGGTGAAAGGCAGGAATCATTCAATCGGGCAATGATGTCCCCTCAAACATTGACTTTTGTACCTCTTAGGGTAGTGGGTATTACGCGTTATTTTGAGCCATTTTGCGTTGTTTCTCTGCGCGCTCACGCTCGGATTTGTTCAGGATCTTCTTGCGAAGACGAATAGATTTCGGCGTGATTTCACAGTATTCATCATCATTCAAATATTCAAGTGCCTGTTCCAAAGAGAAGATAATCGGAGTTTTAATTTTAACCGTATCATCTTTACCTGAAGAACGGACGTTAGTCAGTTGTTTTTCTTTGCAGATGTTAACAACGATATCGTTGTCACGTGTATGCTCACCAACAATCATACCTTCGTAAATTTCTGTTCCTGGCTCAAGGAAGAGCGTACCACGATCTTCAACACCCATCATTCCGTAGAATGTAGATGTACCTGTTTCAGTTGAGATCAGTACACCTTGGTGACGTCCACCCACTTGACCGGATACGACTGGAGCGTAGCTGTCAAATGCATGGTTCATTACCCCATAACCACGAGTCAATGTCAGGAAGTTGGTGCTGTATCCAATCAGACCACGTGCAGGAATCAGGAATTCCAGACGGACTTGACCGCTGCCATTGTTGACCATGTTAACCATCTCTGCTTTACGTGCGCCCAGGCTCTCCATTACGGAACCCATGCTTTCTTCAGGGATATCAATCAACAAGCGCTCAACTGGCTCCATTTTCTTACCATCAATTTCTTTGATGATAACTTCTGGTTTGGATACTTGAAGCTCATATCCTTCACGACGCATATTTTCAATCAGGATACCGAGGTGAAGCTCACCACGTCCGGAAACGATAAATGCGTCAGGGCTCTCTGTTTCTTCAACACGAAGGGATACGTCAGTTTCCAATTCTTTCAACAAACGCTCGCGCAGTTTACGGGATGTTACCCATTTACCTTCGCGGCCCGCGAATGGACTGTTGTTTACGAGGAATGTCATCTGCAGTGTTGGCTCATCAATTTTCAGGACTGGCAGAGCTTCAGGATTATTAGGATCAGCGATCGTTTCACCGATATTGATGTCTTTAATACCAGCAATTGCAACGATATCGCCAGCTCCGGCTTGTTCGGTCTCGACACGTTTCAGACCTTGGAAACCAAACAGCTTCTCAATACGTGCGGTTTTGCTTTTGCCATCACGCATAATGACGGTAACGGATTGGCCTTGACGAATTACACCACGATTTACACGACCGATTGCGATACGACCGAGGTATTCGTTATAGTCCATCAGGGTAACGAGGAATTGGAGCGGCTCTTCAACATTTTCTGTTGGGTGAGGAATGTGACTTATAATGGTATCATAGATCGCCATCATGTTGTCATCCTGTTTGGCAGGATCATCTTCCATGCTGGACGTTCCGTTCAATGCAGAAGCATATACAACTGGGAATTCAAGTTGTTGATCGTTGGCACCTAGTTCAATAAACAGGTCAAGTACTTCATCGATAACCTCAGCAGGACGAGCTGCTGGACGGTCAATTTTGTTTACAACAACGATCGGAGTCAGGTTGTGCTCCAATGCTTTACGAAGTACAAACTTGGTTTGCGGCATACAGCCTTCATAAGCATCAACGACGAGCAGCACGCCATCAACCATTTTCATGATCCGTTCCACTTCGCCACCGAAGTCGGCGTGTCCTGGTGTATCCACAATGTTGATCAGGTAGTCTTTATAAGTTATAGCTGTGTTTTTAGCCAAAATCGTAATACCGCGTTCACGCTCCAGATCGTTGGAGTCCATTGCACGCTCCTGTACCGTTTCGTGATCACGGAATGTACCGGATTGTTGGAGCAGCTTGTCGACGAGTGTAGTTTTCCCGTGGTCGACGTGGGCAATAATCGCAATATTGCGAATGTGTTCTCTTGAATGCATGGTTTGTATCCATATCCTTTCCAATTTCAATTCTTATCTACTAAACTTCCCACAAAATCGCAGGTTAACTCACCAAAATAAGCGTCGGTGATAACCCGACGCATGTCTATATCCATTATATTATAGTTTATCATAGGTAAAAATCAAGATATTTCGCTCGCAACTGCACATTTTAGGAGCGGAGATGTTTACCATCCCCTGCCCCGGCCTGTACGTCCTCGGCCAATGAGTAACCAGATTCCCCCCAAAATAAGCAGGACTGCAAGCACGTAGATGATACCTGTTTGGAGCAGCGTAAAAGCTAATAATACGATGGATACTGCCCCGAAGATGAGTGCCGCAGGATAAACGTATTCAGGTTTGTGCCGTTCAACCATGCTGTACCCAATCAGCCCGGCAGCAATACCGAGTAAAAGAACGGGCCACAGATTGCTCATCAGTCCAGCACCCCCTATGTTCGTTATGCTGAACAGCACTCCATACACCGTAAGTATTCCAGCAGGTACTAAAGACCAGGACGGTGTCAACCGTGCATAGAACAGCACATAAAGGGCAATCCCCGGCAGCAGGAGCAGCAGCGGCCAGAAGTTTCGGCCAATGAATCCAAACACCCCTAATTTACCAAGTAAAATAACCAAGCCGGCTGCTATAATAAACAATCCGATTGCTTTTTCATTTTTCATCTGTTTCCCCCCTTGTTTTGATTAAACTATGTAATTTTCAAGCTCTGCTGCACTCCAGACTAAAGACATCTTTTAACTGCCAAACAAGCTTCATCTTATGTTTCTAGTGTATCTGATGTTTCCACAAAAAACTATACTTGATGTCGAAAATGAAAGGATCTAAACGGTACTGGAATGAACACAATTCTCGACAATATTTTGTATTCCCCTAAGTGTCACCAGATATAATTTTATGCAGCAGCATTACTCAAAAAATCCTTTTACATACAAAAAAATAAACGTCCCCACCTATTGGTTTGAACGTTCACTTTAGCCCCTCAGGAACCTTTGTTAAATGTCACCTAGGGATTATTTTTAATACTGCCTTTTTCTTCACGAGCAGTGCCTACGTATTGCGGCGAACAAATCTGTGGGCTCCCCCTGCTGCCATAACCAGACAGGCCATAGCCGCAGGCAGCATCGCATGTGCTTCCGCCGCCATGCCTCCCAACCATTCTCCAAGCTTGGGGTCCTTCATCAACATCTCACCGGCGGTAAAAGCCAGTATACCTGATCCAGCATACACCAGAACAGGAAACCGTTTCAGCAGATCGACAATGATTCCACTTCCCCATACAACGATAGGAATGCTGATCGCAATGCCAATGACAATCAAAGCCAGATCGCCATCCGCTAAAGCCGCTATAGCCAATACATTATCCAGACTCATTACAAAATCGGCAACCAGAATCGTTTGGATCGCTTTCCATGTTGTCGACGCATTGCGAATATGTACTTCATCATCGTTTTGAAGCAGCAGTTTCAGCGCAATCCAGAACAATAAAAGTCCGCCGGCTGCCTGAATGAATGGAATGCCCAGCAGTAATACAGCTGCAAAAGTAAGTACACAGCGTAACAGCACGGCGCCGAATGCGCCCCACCATACGGCCTTTTTACGCTGCGCCGGAGGTAAATCTTTACTCGCCAGTGCAATGACAACCGCGTTATCTCCACTCAGCACCAGATTAATCATTAAAATTTGTGTTAACAACCACAGTGTATCCATGTTCTCATCCCCCCACTCTAACTTGTATGTAAGAGATGTACATGCTATTCTTAGTGATCGAAGAATATATAGGGAGTGACATATCGCCATGGAGCTGTTTAGTCCTGCATTCTGGCTGGCTTTGTTGAACGTTGTCTTTATTGATCTCATCCTGGCTGGCGACAATGCGATCGTTATTGGTCTTGCAGCCAGAAATCTGCACCCTTCCGTACAAAAAAAAGCCATTCTGTACGGCACGGGCGGTGCCCTTCTCATTCGAATTGCGGCTACCGTCGTTGTATTATGGCTGCTCAAAGTACCTTGGCTTCTGCTCGTGGGGGGGCTGCTTCTCATCTGGATTGCCTACAAACTGCTGGCGGATCAGGGGGATGAGCACGACGACATTCAGGCAGGAACCTCACTCTGGACCGCTGTCCGTACGATTATCATCGCGGATGCGGCCATGGGGCTCGATAACGTGATTGCCGTTGCTGGGGCTGCCCAGCAGCATCTGGTTCTTGTCATCCTCGGATTGTTGATCAGTGTCCCCATTATCGTTTGGGGCAGCACCTTGTTTATCAAATTGATTAATCGCTTTCCCTGGATCATCTATGTTGGCGCGATCGTACTAGGTTATACCGCCTCAAATATGATTACGGAAGAGAAACGAATCATGCCGTTTTTCACCGAGCATCCTGTACTGCGCATCCTGTTTATCGTTTTGGTTATTGGCGGCGTAGTGTTTGCCGGTTACCGCAAACGTACTTCAAGCAGTAAAGCTCGACATGAACGACAGCGCTCCTATTCCTAAGACAAGCTTGGGATGCAGCTTATCTAAACATTTGAAATATCCAGACAAAACAAAACAGGACGGACCGATGATTTCATCGGTCCGTCCTCTTTTTGTGTTTTATTAACATTTCATTTGTTATGTCTACCTGCGATACCGCAGTTTAGAACCAGTCGTCCTTGATTCCACTTTCCTCCGATTGTCCCGTCAGTATGGAAGTCTCTCCAGCATGCAGGGTGATTGTTTCGGTCTGTTCTACCGCCTTCTTCAGCCATTCCGGCAGCTGACTCATCGTCGCTTCAATTTTGTCCACGATCCGAAGATTCGGATTGGTCGATGGGGATTTGGGAACAAACAATGTACAGCAATCTTCATAAGGCAGAATAGAAATATCGTACGTACCAATTTGTTTGGAAAGTGAGATAATTTCCTGCTTGTCCATCATGACCAGTGGTCTGAGGAGCGGCAGGTCCGTGGCCCTTCCGATGACGTTCATGCTTGGAAGGGTCTGGCTCGCGACCTGGCCCAGACTATCTCCGGTGATCAGTGCAAGAGCACGTTCGCGTTCTGCCAATAGGGTCGCAATTCGCAGCATGGAACGCCTCATCAGAGTAATGATGAGATTATCCTGCCCGAGCTGCGTGAATGCTGTCTGAATCTCCGTAAACGGAACAAGATGTAATTTGATTGTACCCGCATGATCTGCAAGAGCACGTGCCAAATCAATCACCTTTTCCTTCGCCCGCTGGCTTGTAAATGGATAACTGTAGAAATGCACACACTCTACTTCCAGTCCACGGCGCATAGAGGACCAGGCCGCTACAGGGCTGTCTATGCCGCCAGAAAGAAGAACCATAGCTTTGCCATTCGTTCCAAGCGGGAATCCGCCTGCGGCAGGAATAACTTCACTGAAAATATAAGTGCCCTGTTCGCGGATTTCTACGCGCAGTTCGATATCCGGATTACGTACATCCACCTTCAGTTGCTGAAACTTGCGCAGGATGGGTGAACCGACCATATGATTGGTTTCATGAGAAGAATGGGGGAATGCCTTCCATACCCGCCGTGCATTCACCTTAAAGGTTGTGACTTCCCCGAATTCTTCAGCACGTTCATCCATGAACGCAACCGCCGTTTGTACAATCTCGTCTATTTCGGACGGCGTGACTTTAACGGGACTAATTGACATCACGCCAAATACACGCTTTAACACGGGAATGAGCTTGGTATGAGATTCGCCGCCCAGATCCACATATACCCGGCCATATTCTTTACGCAGGCTTGCTCCTGGAAAAGGTTTAAGCAGCGCTTTTACTTGAGTGATAATCGTTTTTTCAAAACGTGAACGGTTTTTCCCTTTTAACATAAACTCTCCAAAACGGAGAAGCAGCATATCATAATTCAACATTTAATTTACATCCGCCTTTCGAGTGGCCGCAGCTGGGCCACCATCTGATGCAGTGCCTTTTCCAGCACAGCTGCATCCTCTTCTGTATGTTCATCACCGAAACTAATGCGCAGTCCTCCAGCAGCGCAGGCTGCATCTCTTCCCATGGCAAGCAGCACCCGACTTGGCTCTGCCGAACGCGAGGAGCATGCGGACTGGGTCGACACCGTGCATCCAAGCTGTTCCAGTGTATGCAGTGCTGCTTCGGCCTTCATACCAGGATAGGAGAAATGTACAATATGCGGTGCCCCTTCTTTCGTACTGTTAAGCTGGAGCTCTGGAATGGCAGCGATCGCATCCATAACACGGTCTCGGAGCACGCTTATGCGTTTTGAAAACTCGACCTGCCCCTCCGCTGCGATTCGCATAGCCTTGGCCATGCCGACAATCAGAGCCGTATTTTCTGTCCCTGCTCTGAGCCCATGTTCCTGCGCCCCCCCTGACATAAGCGGAGTAAGCTCTATACCGCTTCTGACATACAGAAGTCCGGCACCTTTCGGCCCCCGAATCTTATGCGCAGACAAGCTGTACAGATCTGCTTTCCACTGAGTCGGTGCGGCCTGCAATTTTCCGAATCCCTGCACACCATCCACATGAAAAAGGACACGCGGCGCATTTTTTTTGAGGATGCTGCCAATCTCCTCCAGCGGATGAATCGCTCCTGTCTCGTTGTTCACATGCATCAGGCTGACAAGCACAGTATCCGAACGGACGGCACTCATGACTTGGTCAGCAGTAACAGCACCTCTCGAATCAACTGGGAGAAAAGTGACATCCCACCCCCACTGCTGCAGCTGAAGTACACTCTCATAGACTGATGCATGCTCAGCTGCCGTAGTTATAATATGTTTTCCTCGTGAGCAGTACCGGAGTGCCGCCCCCTTAATGGCAAGATTATTGCTCTCCGTTGCCCCGGAAGTAAATATGATCTCATCTGCCTTGACACCTACTGCAGCAGCGCAGGCCGCACGTGCCCGGCGAAGCAGCTGATCCGCACGTTCACCATATCCATGAATGGACGAAGCATTGCCGAACTGGGTTTCCATAATCTCTGACATTGTGCGAATCACGTCCGGATACGGAGGTGTCGCTGCCGCATAATCGAAATATTTCACAAGGGGGTACACCTTCCTTATCATTTCGTTCATTAACATCTACAGTGAGCATTGTACCACGATCTCTGTACAACACAAAAAGACCAACCAGGAGCAGATCGTATAGAAGACCTGCCTTCCTGCGTTGGATCCTTTCTGCCTGACTTGAACGGTTAAGCTGTACATAATCTGTATACTCACCCGATGACAAGACAGCCTGAAGAGTCAGTGCTGCTTACTTTAAATCATATATTTGGAACGGGCCCGCTCCACTTTGGTAATATAGTTCTGTGTTTCAACGGGTAACAGGTGAAGCTTGCTCATCAGTTCATTATCGTCCGTAACACCAAGTCTGTTTACCCGTCCTGGTCCGGCATTATAAGCTGCCAAAGCCATTTTCTCCTGTCCTCCAAAACGCTGGAGCTGAAGCGATAAATATTTGGTTCCTGCATCAATATTTTGACCCGGATCGAAAGAGTCGCTTACTCCAAGTCCAGCTGCCGTACCATCCATTAACTGCATAAGGCCCTTGGCACCTGCCGAAGAGACTACACTCGGGTTAAAGCCTGATTCCGTATCGATGACCGCCTTGATCAGCGACTCGGGAACACCATACTTAATACTAGCCTGTGAGATCAGCGTTTCGAAATCCGTAGGTACGGATTTACCGGAATCAGCCTGTACTGTTCCGGACAGAGCTGGCAGAGATTCCAGACTGTCTGTTCTGGATGAGCTAATCGTGTTCGCATCTGGACTGTAAGTACTTCCGAGCTGAAGCCACAGCAACCCGTCATTCGATCTTTTGGAGATCGGAGCCTGATTCTGTGCATGGTTCTGATCATGAGAATCTGTCTCCAGCAGCCCATCCATTACATCTGAAAAATCAGTCGTCGAGCCAGCTTGTACAGCTGATCCGCTCGATTGGTTATTGATATTGGACAACTGCAGCTCCAGTAACTGCCGTGAACTGCGTGGATCAATCTGCATGTGCTGTATTCACTCCCGTTTCATTCAAACTTGATGACTTTATTCTACAATGTTTTACAAGCAGGTTCCATCATTTTCATAAAAAATAGCAGATTAGATGTTTAAGTATGCGTCAACGCGAAAAAACCTTCCGCATTCACCACGTGGGTGAATGCGGAAGGCCTGATTTTCTCAGGGTCGAAGAGAACATCGGTAGACCCAAAAGAGATATTTCGCTTTTTAACGTGCAAAAGGAATCATAAAAAAGTAGCTCAGAGTAGCGACGATCCCTAGTCCGATGGACCACGCTCCTGCCGTTTTACGACCGTTAACATAAGCATAATAACCAAGCACGGCCGCAGCCGGGCCAAGTACGATGGACCACATAAACAAGGATGCGATCCCAAAAGCAAGTCCCATATAACCTGCAGCACGGCCTGTTGACTCCATCACACGATCTGCCTCATGTTTCACAGGTGCCTTCTCGGTACGTACACGTTCTCTGTCCCCGGTCCGCACTGCAGATGGTGGTGCCATCTCTGCCCCGTATTCCTCGCGATACGCTTTTCTTGGATAATCCACACGTTGACGTTGATGGGTATCCTTCGCTTCCGTGTTATAACGGTCCAGACCATTGTCTTTAAGATCATCATTCTTCACGTGAAAGCACCTCCGTTATTAAGTGGATGACTGCTTACTTGGGTTTGAATGTGTGGCAGCAAGTGGCTGAAGAGGTACGTGCATGATCGTGATGATCGGAATCAAATGTCTCTCCGGCAAATTCTTCATGCAGACGACGGGTAGCATGCTGGTCAATGTCAATCATGATGGCATCGGCCTGGCAAAAGTTATTTTCTCCCCAAAAATGACAGTTGGAGACGCTGCATTTGACAATTGGTTTGTCATGGCTCATTTTTTATCACCTCGACATCTATTGTTTCCCCTTGATAAATCCGATATTCTTCGGTTAAATGCCAGATGATAACATGCGGGAAAGCACAGTCACTCGTGGTCTGTTTATTCAAACCCGCACAAAAAAACCGCCACGAGGGCGGTTTCATCTTACAGTTATGGTAATTGGTAATCATTTAAATGAAAATTTAAGTTCATTTCATAAGCCAAGGATGATCAAACTGTTCAGCTTATCGGTTCAAAGCAAAACTAAGCGTGATTCCGCTCTTTTTGCATACGGCGCTGGGTCAGGTAGTCACTCTCGTAGTATGCCAGATCGTCGCGTAACTCTTCATACGTTTTGGAAATTTCAAGAATAACGTCGCGCACTGCTCGAATCGGTTTGTCACGGAAACGAATAGCATCCTGACCAGTGTAAGCATATCTTCCGTCCTCAGAGTAACATTCGTTCTTTGGATAGAAAAAGCTGTTTACACTTTGGTGATACGTATTATAAAGAGCCTTTTCGGCAAATTCGACATCAAAGTTGGCACGACGCAGCACAACGCCAAGTTTTTCGTAAGAAACTTCAGAAAAAACGAGCAAATGACGGAGATCTGAAAGAAATCCTTTGTAGAAGGCAGTTGATTCCTCCGTCTGGTTTTGATCCAGTTCAGGCAAAGCATTTTCATTCAAAAACTTTTCGATCCGATCGATCGCCGGTTTTAACTTTTCCCTGGTTGACTCACATGTTTTTTGTACATTGGCTGCTGACATAAAGGTAGCTCCCCCTTAAATAAGTCCTTACATATTTACGTATAGGTCGGCCAAACCGTACTTGTGCTCTGACCTTTTGAATACTCAGATATAATCCTACCATAAAAAGTTGACGAGCGGTATCCCTTAATCGCGCTTTCGCTTCCTGTCGTGAATTGGCCGGGTTTCGACTAAATACTCCAGAACTCTTTTGCATAAAAATATAAGCTTCTCCTAACGATAACTACAACCATGGCGATGACGATGCATCAAGGCCTGCCATACCAAATTGTGCAAAATGAACGAAGGAGGTTCTGTTCAATGTCCAGACCGCGATGGGTAAATTGGGCTCTTGCAGCAGGTGCAGGCGTACTCGCACTCACTATTCTGCTTCCCACATCCAACCGTACCGTCCCAAAACCGAGTGCCGTGCAGGATAATCCACAGAAAGAGCATGCAAGCAAACAGCGTTTGAAGGTTCAGGATATCAAGGCTACCGATCTTCTTACCCGTGTCGATGCCAAACAGCATCTCCGTATCATACTGGATAAAAGTGCTGTAATGACGGATACACAGTTAAATCGGTATATGAAAGAACTTCAAGATTCCCACGGGCATATCCGATCCATTCAGCTTATGAACATTCCAGGCTCATCGACTAAACGATTTGATCGTGCACTTAAAAAAGGCAGCACGCTGGAGCAGCAGAAATTAAATCATGCCATGAATCTGGCCAAAAAAGCAGTAAGTAAAGGCCAAAGCTTTGAATCCTCTTCCTTTCCGCTCGGTAAAGAAAAATATTTTGTGATGGGACAGCCCTCCAAGGATAGCAAACGGGCCATCATCGCTCTTTTTAGTCAAAGCGTATTAAACGCCGTCGAGGAACATCAGCGCAAAAACCTGCGTATGATCCCGTATCCACGTGAAGGAAAATTCAAAATTGAATCGGTTCACCCTGATACCTTAAATGAAATTACGGTAAAGACAGGGCATGACAACGCTAATGCGAGCCATTTTTACGAAAATGAAATTGTCATTCGTTTCCGGCAGGACCCCGGTGAACGGGACATGCGCATCATTCGCTCAGACTTGAAAACGCCGTCTGTTCGCAAACTTGGGTATACGTATGTTTTTCGGACTGAGACGATGAACTATAAACAATTACGTGACTATTTCGGAAGCAAATGGAATCCACTCTACATGGAACCTCACTATATGTACTTAACCAACGAAACGGCTGCTGAACAAACAGATGTCCCCATTCCTAATGATGTTCTATTCTCGGATTATCAGTGGAACCTGCCTGCAATCGAGACAAACCGCGGGTGGAATATTACGAAAGGGAACAAAGATGTCATCGTTGCGGTAGTGGACACAGGCGTGGATGTAGACCACCCGGATCTCAAAGGAAAATTGCTTGAAGGATACAACGTCGTTAATCCGGGAAGTAAACCTCTGGACGATGTTGGTCACGGCACACACGTTGCCGGCATTATTGGAGCTATCGTGAACAATAACGAAGGCGTAGCCGGCATGAGCTGGTACAATAAAGTTCTTCCGGTCAAAGTGCTGGACAATTCGGGATCAGGTACAACGTATGCGGTTGCTGAAGGAATCATCTGGGCAGCCGATCACGGCGCTAAAGTGATAAATATGAGTCTGGGCAACTATGCGGATGCTCAATTTCTTCATGATGCCATCAAATACGCGTTCGACCGGGATATCGTGCTGATTGCCGCAACTGGCAATGATAATACGGAGCGTCCAGGCTACCCTGCTGCTTATCCCGAAGTATTCGCTGTCTCTGCCACAGACCCGGATATGAACAAAGCCTCCTACTCCAATTACGGGGATTATGTGGATGTGATGGCTCCCGGATCAAGTATCGCCAGCACCTATCCGGGCAATCAGTATGCTGCCCTTTCAGGAACATCCATGGCAAGTCCACACGTTGCCGCGCTGGCAGGCTTGATTCGCTCGCTGAATCCGGATTTGACCAATACCGAAGTTATGGACCTGATGCGGCAAAGTGTAATTGATCTGGGTGAACCGGGACACGATAAATATTACGGCTATGGACAGATTGATGTATTCAAAGCACTGCAGGCTGCCTCGGGCAGCAGCGCTCCGCTTCAGTTTTGGCCGCAGCATGTCAGACAGCAGATGGATAATACGATGAAAAAATATATTGAATAACAAAAGCAGCTGCGCCCCGGGGCGTATGCTGCTCTCTTTGAATTGCGTTTTTTTTCCCCGGGGCACCCGCTGCGACTAGCGCTTGCGAGAAGTTGTGCGGGCTTTACTTGTTTTTTTCACGGATTTTTTCTTATGGCTGGATACGTACAGCGGTCCTTCTTCTTTTACAACAACAGGATACATATGGTGAGGAATCGGGACACAGTGATGCTGTTTCACAATTTCGATCGGGTGGATAACAGGTACAATCTGAGGAATATAATAATCTTGAACAACCTGGATCGGGTCACATACAATCGGGCAAACCGGTGGACAGCAGTGATTCATTCAAAACCAACTCCCTTTCAAGTGATACTATAACCTATTGCAGTGGGCCCGAAGTGGTATGGATGGATGTCCATAGTGCCAAAAATTAAATGAGCGGCAGCCTGTCCGCCGCTGCCCCTGCCTGATGTGAGTTAAATTTTTCAAAAACACTGCACAATGTGATTAGTCCCTGCCTTAACGACTCTTCGCTGGTCACGGTGAAACATATTCGTAAGCTTGAAGTGTCACTCTCTCCCACAAAACAGGCTGAACCAGGTAGAAAAGATACCCCTGCAGCAAGAGACTGCCGATGAAGCTCGTGCATATCGAAGTTTCCCTGCAGCTCAAGCCACAGGTTGAGTCCCCCTTCTGGAAGACGCCAGTGCATCTCCTTCGCTGCATGCTTTTCCAGAACCTCGGAAGCAGCACACAGCCGCGCATACAATTTTTCCCGAAGCTCATTTACATATGGTTCATATTGATGCTGAATGTACGTCTGCAGCGCCTTCTGTGTTAATAACGGGCTTCCGAGGTCAGCCGTTGATTTAGCGGCCACAAGCCGCGTCAACACACTTCCGTCAGCGGCGGCACACGCTACGCGGCAGCCTGGAGACAGCACTTTGCTGAAACTTTTAATGTATACGACATGTCCCGCATGATCCATAGATTTAATGGAAGCTGGCGGCGGCTCCCGAAAGTACAGGTCCGCAAATGGATCATCCTCAAGAATGAGACAGTGATAACTTTGTGCAATGTTAAGCAGTTGGGCCCGTCTTCTTGCGCTCATCGTTACACCTGTCGGATTATGATATGTAGGGATCGTATAGATCAGCTTGGGCGGATAAGTATCACATAGACGGGTGAGCAGATCAATACGCATCCCTTCGTCATCCATAGGCACAGTAATGATTTTGGCCCCGCGGCTCGTAAACACATCAATAGCCCCCGTGTACGTTGGAGCCTCCATATAAACAACATCACCAGGACCAACAAATGTCCGGGCCACGAGATCAATGCCCTGCTGCGCACCGCTCGTAATTAACATTCGTTCAGGTGTCACCTGGAGCCCACGTGCAGCAAAATGTGAAGCAAAGGCCTGCCTTAGTTCCCAATCGCCTTGGAATGATCCATAAGCTGCCATCCGCTCTGTGTGATCTGAGGAAAGGTGGTAGGCGCTGTCAATAATATCACGGGTAGGCAGTAATTCAGGCTGAATCGCAGACATATGCAGTTCATAACGCACTTGAGGGGAAGCGTCAAAGTGCCGCCACAGCTGTGCTCTGGGCAAGTAGTCAACCAGCGTCATCTGCCAGTTGAGCGCAGCACCTGAATCGCCGCTGGCTTTCCTGTGTACACCCCCTTCATCCCCCATAGGATTGGTCAGGGCAGAAGGCTCCTTTCCGGTCACATAACAACCTTTACCCTGAGAACAGCGGACAAGCTGAACAGCCTCCAATTCCGCGTAGGCTTTGGTTACGGTGACCAGACTAACCCCTAAATTAGCAGTCATCTTGCGAACAGATGGCAGACGAGTCCCCGGTTCAATTAAGCCTGAGCGAATGCGGTCGGCAATCGTTTGAGCAATCTGCACATACAATTTGGTACTGCTTCCTCTTTTGAGCTCAATATGCATCTTAACTATTCGCTCCCAACTGTTATGATGATCATTTTACTGTTATAGTGCACTCTGTCTATTATAGTTTATAATATCAGTATAACAGTGAATAACAGGAGATGAGAATAATATGAATACACCTTGGTCTAAAATGGCACAAAACACCCCGTCCTCTGTCGTTCGCGACATGTTACAGGCCGCACAGGCACCTGGAATGATTTCACTTGCAGGTGGTCTGCCGGCACAATCATCGTTCCCGCTCGAAGCCATTCGGGCAGCTTACGAAAAAGTATTCATGGGTGGTTCAGCCGCTCTTCAATATGCAGAAACGGAAGGCTATCGCCCGCTGCGCGTAAAAATTGCCGAGCGTTTGGAATCGAAAGGACTTCCTGCTTCACCGGATCATATGCTCTTAACTACAGGCTCACAACAATCTATCGATTTGGTCTGCCGTATTCTGGTGGACCCGGGCGATTGTGTGCTGGTTGAATCACCTACTTATCTGGCCGCTCTGCAAGTCATTCAATCTTACCAAGGCATCTCTCACGGCGTAGCTTGTGATGAACATGGCATGCTGCCTGAATCGCTGGAAGAGCAGCTCAAGCTCCACCGTCCCAAACTGGTTTACATTAACCCTACATTCTCCAATCCGACGGGAAAAGTATGGTCACGGGAAAGAAGGCAGCAGGCCGTAGACTTATGCCGTAAGTACGGTGTACTTATTCTGGAGGATGATCCTTATGGTGAAATCCGTTTTAACCCGGAACAATTGGATGCCCCTGCCCTCGCAGCACTGGATGCGGCGTCTTATGAAGGACCATCTAATGTAATTTACACCAGTACTTTTTCCAAAACGGTAGCTCCCGGTCTTCGTACAGGCTGGATTTTGGCTGCTCCCGACATTATCAAAATTGCTGCCCGTGCCAAACAAGGCGCAGACCTGCATTCCAGCAGCATTGATCAGCGGGCACTGCACGCTCTGCTTGAAACTTTTGAACTGGATGCACATATTCGGAACATCTCCCAAGACTATGAGCAGCGAATGAAAAAGTTGACTTCGCTAATGGCTTCCAAGTCCTGGGATGGCATCACATGGAATTCTCCGCAAGGTGGGATGTTCCTGTGGCTGCAGCTGCCTGAAGGCATGCTTGCGGGCAACTTGTTCACATATGGCATTCAGGAGAAAGTATGTATTGTACCTGGAGATTCCTTCTACGCAGGCACACCGGAGCTTAACCGCATGCGTATTAATTTTACGCATACCGACCCTGAACTTCTCCCTGAAGCCGTAGAGCGCATGGATCGTGCCATTCAGCGCTGGCATGCTTCTAATCATTCAGACCCTGTCGTTACACTGTAAAATAATCGCAGCTGTACCGCTCAAACGTAATTGATTAACATAACAGTTAACCGCTTATGCTGCACAACAGCATAAGCGGTTTTCTTTTTTGTTTTTATACAAGAAGGCGGCAGGTTCGGAATATTCCAAACCTGCCGCCTTCTTGTATATCATCCATCCTGCAGTACGCAGGATTCCATAGAAAATGTAGTTGGGATGTTCATGGAGCGAACTTCAAACATCCAATGTCTGATGCTGTATCGTTGTTGCAGTTAGGAAAGCTTACCGTAAGCCGGGTTCTGTGCTCTTCGTGGTTCAAACGGGAACTACCCTCCCACCAGAAGCGACAATCATCTATCTAGGCCATACATTGCTGCACAGCTCAAGCGACCAACCTAGACACACCTCGGGCTAAGGCTGTCCCCTCTAGAGAGGCGACTGTGTCCCATTAGGTCTTGCTCCAGATGGGGTTTACCAGGAACGAAGTCACCAGCGTTCCTCGGGGTCTCTTACACCTCGGTTCCATCCTTGCCTGTGCCGGGAAACCCGGCCATCGGCGGTCCATTTCTGTGGCACTATCCTTCAACTCGCGCTGACTGGACGTTATCCAGCATCCTGCCCTGTGGAGCCCGGACTTTCCTCTCGTGGCAACAAAGGCCACCAGCGATTGTCTGTCAAGCTTTCCGAACAACATTACATAGTATACAGGGATTTGCAGTCCCATACAAGCTAAATATTAATGGAAATCCGGCTCATCCTGTCTTTTACAAAAAACGAAACACTTCAGTGTCTACGTCGGATGCAGTCACCTGAGTCTCATATCGCTGTTCCGCAAGCTGGGCACGCAGCCACTCTGCTGTTTTGGGTTTCATGATTTTCTCTGTGTTATGGCCCGGATCGATAATACACATACCTGCCATTAAGGCATCATGCGCTGTGTGATAGTCAATATCACCAGTTACAATGACATCCGCTCCCTTGAAACGTGCAGTGAGCACATATCGGCTGCCTGAACCGCCCAGCACGGCTGCTTTTTTGATCTTTTTATTCAGATCACCGACTACTCGCACATGAGGCACATTAAATTGGGCCTTCACGACCTCCACCAGCTCCCCAAGGGTTTTGGTCTCCCGAAGAGGGCCGAGCCGTCCCAGGCCAAATGTGCGCCCTTTTATGTCCATTGCGTAAAGATCATATGCCACTTCTTCATAGGGATGCGCCTTTAGCATGGCCTGGATGACCCTGCTCCGTAAACTTTGAGGTACGACCGTTTCAATACGCACCTCTTCCACACGTTCCATTTGACCCTGTGATCCAATAAAAGGCTTTGTATCCTCGCCTGGTACAAATGTGCCTGTTCCTTCTATGTTGAAGCTGCATTTGTTATATTGACCGATACTTCCTGCTCCAGCATCCAGAATCGACTGCTGGACCTGTTCATGGTGAGTTTTTGGCACAAATACCGCCAGCTTGTACAGTTGATCTGTATGCACTTCTTCCAGTGATTCCCTGCTCTCTATACCGAGTGCCTCAGCCATCCAGTCATTGATACCGCCTTCGGCTGCGTCGAGATTGGTGTGACTGATGTAAACCGCAATATCATGTTTGATCAGCTTCTCATACAATTTGCCCACAGGCGTATCGGTGCTGAGTGATTTAACAGGACGGAAAATAATAGCATGATGGGCAATGATCAGATTGGCTCCGATTCGAATTGCTTCATCCACAACCTCATCCGTGACATCGAGTGCCACAAGAACATGAGTAATCTCCTTTTGCAAACTTCCCAGCTGCAGACCAATGCGATCGTCTGGTACAGCGAGATGTTTTGGAGCAAGACGCTCCATCAGTTGAATTACTGTTTGACCTTTGGCAAACATGCCAAAACCTCCTTCAAACTTGTAATGAGCCGCTCCACCTCGGCCGCCTTGTCTTTGGAAGAATCCTGATCGGATTTAGAGATGGCCTGCACCACACCCTGCAGCTTCACAATCTCGCTCTCCCACTTGGCAAAAAACACTTCCGTTGGACGGTCCGTCAAATACGGTCCCATGCGCAGCAGCAAATCTTCAGTTAATTCTACGTTATCCTGCAGAGGGCGGGCACGGTATACCTCTTCGTTCGCAATCGGACTGCTGGCCTGCGGCATCGCGGTAATAATCTCATAAATCTTCCCGTCTTCTTCCAGAAGCTGTTCAGCCACAACAACCCATTGATGTTCCAGCAGCCAGCGTCTCAGAATATCTTCACCTACATTAGGCTGCAGAATCAACAGCTGCACCCCTTTAAGTTTGGATATTCCCCGGTCGAGAATGGAAGCGATCAGCGCACCGCCCATACCTGCGATCGTAATGACATCCACTTCATCCGGGGAGATGACATCCAGACCGTCCCCACGACGTACCGTAATTTCCTTTTTCAGCCCGGCATCACTGACTTGTTTGCAAGCAGCGTCATATGGACCAGGGTTTACTTCTCCCGCTATGGCACTCACGGCTTTTCCGCTTCGGATGGCAGCGACAGGCAGTAACGCGTGATCCGATCCGATATCCGCCATCCGGCTCCCTTCGGGAATTTGATCATGTATTCGTTGTAATCGATTCGAAAGTTTCATGGAACACCTACACCATTCATTTAATTTATTGATTTGCATTGAGCGAGGAAAAGCGATAAAATAAAATCCAATCAAACATTTCAAGGATGAATTTCCAAAAGAAAGAAATCTATACTTTCAAATTAAAACTAAAGGAGACCCCGCTGCCGCCAAAGCGTCTCGCGGAAAGTCTCCCACAGTTTGATTATTCGAGGAAATCCTTGAGTCGTTTGCTTCGACTCGGGTGACGCAATTTACGAAGAGCTTTGGCTTCGATCTGACGAATACGCTCACGCGTAACGCCGAATACTTTACCTACTTCTTCAAGTGTTCTTGTACGTCCGTCATCCAGACCAAAACGCAAACGAAGTACATTTTCTTCACGTTCAGTCAAGGTGTCCAGAACATCTTCGAGTTGTTCCTTCAAGAGTTCATAGGCCGCAGCATCTGCTGGAGCCAGCGCTTCCTGATCCTCGATGAAATCACCCAGATGGGAATCATCCTCTTCACCAATTGGTGTTTCCAAGGAGACCGGTTCCTGTGCAATCTTTGTAATCTCACGTACCTTTTCTACGCTCAGATCCATCTCTGCAGCAATTTCTTCAGGAGTTGGTTCGCGTCCTAGTTCCTGCAACAGCTGACGGGATACCCGGATCAGCTTATTAATGGTTTCTACCATGTGCACAGGAATACGAATGGTACGTGCCTGATCCGCAATCGCACGTGTAATTGCCTGACGAATCCACCATGTTGCATACGTACTGAACTTGTAACCTTTTTTATGGTCGAACTTTTCTACCGCTTTAATCAGACCCATATTACCTTCCTGAATCAGATCAAGGAACAGCATTCCGCGTCCAACATAACGCTTCGCAATACTGACCACGAGACGAAGGTTGGCCTCGGCCAGACGGCGCTTCGCTTCCTCATCCCCGTTTTCAATCCGCTTGGCGAGCTGCACTTCGTCATCGGCAGATAACAAAGGTACACGTCCAATCTCCTTGAGGTACATCCGTACAGGGTCATTGATTTTGATACCAGGAGGCAAGCTCAGATCATCATCAAAGTGGAACTCATCGTCTCCCTCTCGACCATTGTTCTCGGAATCCTCGCTAGGGCGAAGGGTTACCTCTTCATCATTCTCATTAACAACATCGATCCCGAGGTCGCTAAGCTGTTCGTAAAACTCATCCATCTGCTCTGCGTCCTGCTCAAACGGTGAGAGTTTCTCAATAATTTCCTTGTAGTTCAATGAAGCCCTTTTCTTACCTGATTCAATCAATTGATCTTTAACCTGATCCAGTGTTAATTCTGTTTCTAGTTCAGTATGCTGATCATTCGCCATAACTCGACTCCCTCCTCCCTAGAAACATCCAATAAGCCAGACGTTCACTGTCTCTCTAGGGCAATCATCTCAAGTGCAATTTGTGCCGCGCGTACAGAATCACCTGCCCGCTCTGCAGCAATCATTTCTTCCTTTTTTAAGTCATACTCTTTTTTGCGCGGATACTTTAGAACTTCTCTGATGCAATCGTCAAGTACCTGGACACTCCATTCACCTGGACCATCCATCATCGAGATCGAACTGACTGTCTTTTCAAGACGGTCATCATGCAGGGAAGACATAAAACGGCTTGTATCCGGCGGTTTGCCCTGCGCATAATAGGCATATAGATAAGCAGCAATAGCTGCATGATCATCCAAGTTAAAAGCTTCGCCAAGATGTTCATTCACATACTGGGCTGCTTCATCATCCTGTAACATCCAGGCGATCAGCTTGCGCTCAGCAGCATGGTAAGCCGGCAGCAGATTAGGTGTAGGCACCTGCCTATTTTGTTGCCTACCATTATTCCACCTTTTCGTGTTATTATCCCCATAATCCTGGTTATTTTTCATCGCTTCCCGTTCCTCATTACATTCTTGCTTCAATGTTTCAAAGGATACGTCGACTTCCGCCGCAAGTTCACGAAGATATACTTCGCGTTCCGTTGGTGAAGACAGTGGAGCAATTAATTTCACGGCTTCTTTGGAATAAGCGATTTGTCCGCCGCCTTCTAGCAGTATATGGTTTTTTTTGAGGTTTATAAGCTTAAATTTTGTAGTTGTCACGGCACCGTCTACAATTTGGTTGCGGAATCGTTCGCCACCGTGCTTTCGGATAAAATCATCCGGGTCAAGTCCCTCTGGAATGAGTGCTACCTTAACCTGCAATCCGGCTTCCTCCAAAATGGGAAAGTTTTTCATTGCTGCAGCTTGTCCGGCCCGGTCGCCATCATAGCATAGGATGACCTCATCACACATGCCCTTGATCATCAATGCCTGATTCTCCGTTAATGCCGTTCCCATGGCTGCAACACCATTCTGAACATCCTGATCCCATGCAGAGATCACATCACCGTATCCTTCAAACAAAATAACTTGTCTCTGTTTGCGTATTGCATTTTTAGCCTGGTGCAGATTGTAAAGAACACGGCCTTTATTGAACAACCGGGTTTCCGGCGAATTCAAATACTTTGGCTGCCCGTCTCCCAATATACGTCCGGCAAATGCTATCGGCTTGCCGCTTCGGCCATGGATTGGAAACATGATTCGGTCTCTGAACTTATCCACATATCCGTGACCTTCGCTTCGTTCTGATAGAAGCCCTCCCCGTTCCATCTCTTCAAGGGGATAGCTGCGCTTCTCCAAAAATTGTACGAGCGTGTCCCAACGATTTGGTGCATAACCAATCTGGAACTGATCAATTAATTTGTCCCCAATACCGCGTGAACGTAAATATTCCATGGCAACCCTGCCATGCTCTGTATTTTTCAACAAAAAATGATACAGCTTCGCGGTAAGCTCATAAGCCTCCAGAAGACGTGCCGTCTCCGGATTAACATGAGCTGTTTCACGCCCCTGCCAGTCACCCATGGAGATATGACTTTCTTCTGCCATCGTTTTGACAGCCTCGGGAAAGGATAATCCTTCGATTTCCATCCTAAATTTGATGGCGTTTCCGCCCGTGCCGCAACCGTAGCAGTAGAAAATCTGTTTCTCAGGTGTAACAGTGAACGAAGGCGTCTTCTCGGAATGAAAAGGGCAGAGGCCTTTCATATACTTCCCCTGCTTGGTCAGATGCACAAATCGGCTCACCGTATCGACGATATCATGCTGCTGCAATACCGATTCAATAATACTTTCGGGTATACCGCCTTGTCCGCTACTCATCTCGGCCACCTTCATCTCTTCTAACACGTAAATATAATTCGATAAACTTACACATTCTCCTGCAAATCTTTCAAAAGTTTTGTCAGTTTATGTTGAAAAATTTCTCGATCCTGCTCTGTAAAGGGTTTTGGGCCTTTCCCATAATGCCCTCTACGCCGAGCTTTGGCCGCAGTGTGGCGGGAATCGAGCATAAAATCAATATCCCGATCGTTGAATTCTCTACCTCTGAACGATAAAACATAACAACGTTTGCCAAGCGCAAGCGCAGCAAGTCCGTAATCCTGTGTAATGACGACATCATACGGCTTGATATGATTCGCAATATACAGGTCTGCACTCTGATCACTGCGATCCACCTGCACGGTTCGTATGCCTTCTCCCCCCTGCAGCAAATGATCAAAAGACGATACCAGCAGTACAGGAATTTGAAAGAGGCGCGCCGTATTGGCAATCTCCGTCTTCACCGGGCAAGCATCTCCATCAACAACGATGTGACGTACATTCAATTCACTCAAACCCAAACCACCCGGTTTCATAAAATATCTGCATATTGTAATATACGACCTCAGTCACTGAAAATCCTTCTGTCCCCATTGGAGAAAACAAAGGCTAAAATACGGAGCGGCTGTTTTCTACAAACAAAACAACCCGTTCCGTATATTTATACCCTCATATAACGTTCTTTAATACTGCATTCGTGTTCTGCCGAACTTATGAAACGAATCACAGATTACAGCAGCACTATCCAACCAATTTGGAGAAATCAGCGAATCCTTTCAGATCCTGATCAATGGATGCAAGCAGCGCAAGACGATTCGCCCGAACCGCTTCATCTTCAGCCATAACCATAACAGAATCAAAGAAAACAGTAATGGCACCCTTCCATCCGGATGCGATGGCCAAAGCTTCTTCAGCGTTATGCTTAGACAGTTCATCACGATAGGTTCCACGGGTTTGATTCCAGGCATCAAACAGCTGACGCTCCCCGTCTTCTGTAAACAGTTCAGGATGTACGGCAGCATTAGATGCTTTGGCTGCTAGGTTTCCTACACGGTTGAAGGATTCCACTGTTGTTTTGAATTCATCCTCTGCCAGCACAGCTTTCATCAATGCCTCACCTTTTGGAACGATTGCACTGATATCATCAAATCCGGAAGCAATCACCGCATCAACAACATCATATCGGACCGTTTCAGAGAGCAATTTTTTCACACGAAGTGCGAAGAAGTCCTGCAGGTCTTTACGAATCTCTGTATCAGCACGTTTCAACAGATTCATCTGTGCGTGAACTTCAAGCGCTGCGCCGAATACATCGGACAAGGTCAGCGGAAGCTGATGATCCAGCAAAATTTGTACAATACCCGCAGCTTGACGACGAAGTGCATAAGGGTCTTGAGATCCTGTAGGGATAATATTGATGGAGAAGCAGCCAACGATTGTATCGATTTTATCTGCCGCGCTGACGATCGCTCCAACCAGTGATGCGGGTGACTGGTCTCCAGCAAAACGAGGCTGGTAATGTTCAAACACAGCTTTGGCAACCTGTTCTTTTTCTCCTGCTTTTCGAGCGTAATCTTCCCCCATCACGCCTTGAAGTTCAGGGAATTCTCCAACCATCAATGTAACAAGGTCAAACTTGCAGATATCTGCAGATCGGCTGACGGACTCAGCCACATCACCAGATACCTGCAGCTTCGCCGCCAGACTGTCAGCGATTTTCCGAATGCGGCGAACTTTATCTCCAACCGTACCAAGCTCTTCTTGGAATACAATGCTTTCGAGCTTTGACAGGGCATCCTTGATCTCCAGTTTCTGATCTTCCTCGTAGAAGAATTTTGCATCTGACAGGCGGGCGCGCAGTACTTTTTCATTCCCTTTGGCGATGATATCAAGGGAATCACTGCCACCGTTACGGACGGTAACAAAGTAAGGCAGCAGCTGACCTTCCTGATTCAACACAGGGAAGTAGCGCTGATGCTCACGCATGGATGTGATCAGAACCTCCTGAGGAATATTGAGGAAAGCAGAATCAAAGGTGCCGAACAGTACCGTCGGTGTTTCCACCAAGAACAATACCTCTTCCAGCAGATCTTCCTTGATCGCGATATTCCAGTTCTTCTCAGCAGCCAGCGCCTGAATCTGGGATACAATCATCTGTTCGCGTTCCGAAATATCCGCAATGACATGCTGCGCACGAAGTGCATCCACATAGGCTGCAGGCTCGGACACAACCGTTTCATTACCCAAGAAACGATGGCCGCGCGTTACATTGCCTGCTTTGACACCCGTTACTTCAAGGTCGATCACTTCCGTGCCATACAGTGCAGTAATCCAGCGAATCGGACGAACGAACTTGAAATCATATGATGCCCAGCGCATAAATTTCGGGAAAGTCATAGCATGCAGAACGGAAAGCAGACCTTCACCTATAACAGATGCTGTATCGACACCTTTACTGCTTTTCACGGCATAGATGTATTCAACACCGTTCAGCTCTTTAAATGTAAACTGATCGGGCTCCACGCCTTGACTGCGTGCAAATCCAAGAGCTGCTTTGCTCCAGCTTCCGCTGTCATCCAGTGCAATTTTGCGGGAAGGTCCCTTTACATCTTCCTCTACATCTTCCTGCTTTTCCGCTACGTTCTGAATAAGAATGGCTAGACGGCGGGGTGTGGCATAAGCCTGTACTTCACCATACGCAATACGGGATGCATCAAGCCATTTCACGATGCGTTCCTGAAGCTGTGCAATTGCAGCCCGGATAAAACGTGCAGGCACTTCTTCCAGACCAATCTCAAATAATAGATCTTTAGACATTCTCGGCCCCCCCTTTCTTGATCAGCGGGAAGCCCAGCTTCTCGCGCTCTTCTACATATGTTGCTGCGACTTGACGGGCAAGGTTGCGAACCCGGGTAATGTAACCGGTACGTTCTGTCACACTGATTGCCCCGCGTGCATCCAGCAAATTGAACGTATGAGAGCATTTCAGCACATAGTCATAAGCCGGAAATACCAGATGCTGTGCCATCGCTTTGTTTGCTTCTTCTTCGTACATATTAAAAAGGGTAAACAGCATCTTAACGTCAGAGACTTCAAACGTATATTTGGAATGTTCAAATTCAGGCTGACGGAATACATCGCCATAGGCAATACCTTCAACCCACTCCAGATCGAATACATTCTCTTTATCCTGTATGTAGGAAGCAAGGCGCTCCATACCATACGTAATCTCCACGGCCACCGGATTGGTTTCGATTCCACCGACCTGCTGGAAATACGTGAACTGCGTAATCTCCATCCCGTCTAGCCAAACTTCCCAGCCAAGGCCTGCGCAGCCAAGGGAAGGGTTTTCCCAGTTATCTTCAACAAACCGGATATCATGTTTAAGAGGATCAATACCCAAACGATTCAAACTTTCCAGATAGATTTCCTGGATGTTGTCTGGAGAAGGCTTGATAATTACCTGGAACTGATGATGTTGATACAACCGGTTAGGGTTCTCGCCATAACGGCCATCGGACGGACGGCGGGAAGGCTCAACATATGCCACTTTCCAAGGCTCTGGTCCAAGTGAACGCAAAAAGGTCATTGGGTTCATTGTACCTGCCCCCTTTTCCGTGTCATATGGCTGAACGATAATACAGTTATGCTCGGCCCAGAATTGCTGCAGCGTTAAGATCATCTGCTGAAAATTCATAAACATGCTCCTTTTCGGTTGGTTTGATAGCAAGCATAGGAGAAGTACAGCAAATCATAAATAGCCCTCGCCCTACGCCTGATGTACAGACGTAGGGACGAGAGCTGTTCCCGCGGTTCCACCCTACTTGGCCTAATTCAAACATGTTCATGTCTGATCCGGCCCACTTTTCCGTGTCCATTCATGCTCCCGAGTGCCCTGTTCACAAACCGATTCAATCAGGCTCCCACCGTCCCTGACTCGCTTAACTATGAAATATAAACCGCTATAACAACAGCTTATATATCCATCCTATATTGAATCCAGTTTCCTACTTTCTCGTTCAATGCATGTCTCCAAAAAGAGAATTTATATTTCATAATATATAAAATCAAGTATGAAGTCAATAACTATTTTCAAAACAAATTACAGTTCAAATCCCGTACTTCTCCATCTGGTCTAGGAAAGAACGGGATTTAAGATGAAGACCTAGTTGATGGTCCATAAAAGCTCGCATTATTTTTTTTATTTCATTGCGAGTTGCATCGCTAACCGATATATTTCCCAATCGCTGCAGGTCCAGCTGCACAAACAGACGCAGCAGCTTTAGTGTCTTTGGACTAACTGACATTGCAGGCGGGTCAAAATGCTTACAAGCCCTGCAAAGCACCCCGCCAAGTCTGGGACTAATAAATAACTGCTCGTCCGGCCGTTCGTGATTACAGGAGATACATTCATCCAGCTGCGGGCCGTAACCAGCAGCCTGTAATATTTTCATCTCATAAAGACTGATGATTACCGCAGGATCTTTATCTTCTTTTAAAGCTTGTAAACAGGCTTTTAACTGCTTGAACCAAAACGCACCCGTCTCTTCATCCTGAAGCACTCGATCGAGCAGTTCACATGCATAGGATGCATAAGCTGCTTTCACCAAATCCTCACGAAGCTCATGATTGGATTCAATAATCTCACCAGCGTTCAAAGTTCCGAGACCCGTATTGCGAAAATAAACATATTGACCATAAGTAAATGGCTGCACCAGTGCAGCATGACGGCTTTTGGGCTTTTTGGCACCGCGGACGAGTACACCTGCTTTTCCGCCGCTTTCGGTGCAAAGCGTTACAATTTTATTCCCTTCACCGTAGTCCATACTGCGGATGACAATGCCTTCCACCCGATATAACATGCCTCGTCACCTGACCATTCCTGAATCGGCCCATTATACTTCAGCTTCTTCATCTTCACTCACTTCCCCTGCAGTGTCTGACTCCTGTCCTGACGAGTTACACGTCTCGGTATATAACAAATAGGATTCGACATCCCCTGTCATTGCAAATACCTTCCATGAAAAATCCCGCATCGGAAATTCATCCTCTCTCTTCGGAAATGACGTTTGTTTCTACCCGATAGGATGGAGTCCTGCAAGGAAAACTATGTGTTGCAATTAATGGATATGAAATAAACTTTTTAAGAAAATCACAGCGATCACATGGTTATGCCAAAATTACTCGCGTCCAAAACCTAGGTCACGCAGAACACGGTCCTGATTTCTCCAGTCCTTTTTCACCTTCACCCATAGATCCATAAAAATTCTGGAACCAAGCAGGTTTTGAATGTCCTGACGAGCTCGTTTGCCGACTTCTTTCAGCAGTGCTCCCTGCTTACCGATAATAATCCCTTTTTGTGAATCACGCTCTACAAAGATAACAGCGGAGATATACACTACACCGTTATCCTGCACTTTCATGTCTTCAATTGTCACGGCGATGGAGTGAGGCACTTCCTCACGTGTCATCTGCAAAATTTTCTCACGGATCAGCTCTGCACATACAAACTGCTCGGGATGATCCGTCACTTGGTCTTCCGGATAATACTGCGGTCCTTCCGGTAAATACTTGCCAATTTGCTCCAGCAGTGTGCTTACATTACTGCCAAGCATCGCCGACACGGGTATGATTTCAGCAAAATCATGCAGTTTGCGATATTCCTCAATCAGCGGCAGCAGTGCTTCCGGCGCAATTTTGTCAATTTTATTCATAACCAGAATGACCGGTGTGCGTACACTTTTTAACTGCTCGGCGATATAGCGGTCCCCGCCTCCCATACCTTCCGATGCATCAATGAGGAACAAGGCTGCCTCAACCTCTCCAAGCGTGTTCAATGCCGTTTCATTCATGTAGTCCCCAAGCTTGGATTGACGTTTATGAATACCAGGCGTATCCAGAAAAACAATCTGTTCCTCATTTGATGTGTACACCCCATGAATTTTGTTCCGTGTCGTTTGCGGCTTGTCCGACATAATTGCTATTTTTTGTCCAATAACCTGATTCATTAAAGTAGACTTACCCACGTTAGGACGTCCAATAATCGCGACAAATCCGGATTTAAATGCTTGTTTTTTCATATGTTCCTCCATCAGGCGCCTAGGCCTGAAATTTATTTTTTGGTAGAATTCAAATCTGAAGGCCCGAAAGCCCATGGCAGCAGTTCAGCAACGGTTGTTTCCAACAAGTCACCCTTTAAATTACCCAATATAACCTTCATGTCAGGCTCACACAGCTCAAACATCACCTGGCGGCATACACCACAAGGTGCGATCGGTCCTTCCGTATCTCCTACAATCGCCATCGCTTTGAAACTGCGCGGCTTATGCCCTCCAGCAATGGCACTGAACATCGCCGTACGCTCGGCACAGTTTCCCGGTGTGTAGGCTGCATTTTCAATGTTGCATCCATGATGCACCTGACCTTCGCTATCCAATAATGCTGCGCCTACCCCGAAATGGGAATATGGCGTATACGCCTTCGTACGTGCCTTTATTGCTTCCTGCATTAACAAGCCATTATCCATTTATCTTCTCTCCCTTAGGGTGTGTATAAAGGTGTGCGCTTTGAGTTAAGTTGATTTCAACCGTTTAATTATTACACTGGGACACTCCGATGACAGAATCACCCTTCGATCACTGTTATCCAAACACCAGCTTTAACCAGGCAAGAACCGGTTTCAGGAACACGATACATCCGATGATGACGGCGAACACCGCAGCCAGCAAAACTGCTCCAGCCGCGGTGTCTTTTGCCGCTTTTGCGAGCGGATGTATGTTGGGCTGTGCTAAGTCCACAGCGGCTTCCACAGCTGTATTCATCAATTCGGTGACAAGAACCATAAAAACAGCTGTCAGCACAAACATCCAGTCCGTTTTCGAGATGTGGAAAAAAAATCCGGCTGCACACATCAATATGGCAGCTCCTGTGTGAACTCTAACATTGCGCTGCGTCCGCAAGCCGTATGCAATACCTTCGAGAGCATTGAAGAATACCAGACCCCAGGAGCGCCTTTTCATTATCGTGTCAACCCGGCCCGGGCAAGAACAGCTTCCTGTTTGCCCATCATTTCTGCTTCACTTGCCTCATCCTGGTGGTCATAGCCGAGCAAATGTAGGAAGCCGTGAACAAACAGAAATCCAAGCTCACGTTCGAATGAATGTCCATACTCCTCACTTTGCAGGATAGTTCGCGGAACTGAAATAATGATGTCTCCAAGAACATCAGGCATCTCTTCCATTTCCTCATCTTCGTCCAGTTCATAGATGATGTCCAATTCTTCATCTACGGTTTCGTTCATCGCAAAGGAAAGCACGTCCGTCGGACGATCGATCCCCCGATAATCACGGTTAAGTTCATGAATCTGCTCATCATTTACAAACGTAAGTGCTACCTCTCCTTCATTGACTCCCTCAGCCTCACCAGCAAGGGCCAGCAATTGCTCCAGCATTGCGATCATCGGTTCGGTAATTTCTTTATCCTGTTGTTCATTATTCCATGCGAGGTTAAGACTCATTCTTCCATAACTCCTGTCTGCTCATAATATGGTCAGCCGGCTTCAGGCGATGTCGGCTTTGGTTTCTTGATTTCTTCCGGATACTCGATTCTGGAATGGAAAATCCCCATCACCGTTTCCTTCAGCGTTCTGGCAACGACATCTAGTTCACGCATTGTCAGATCACAATCATTAAACTGATGATCGTCCAGACGACCTTTAATAATTTTTTCGATCATGGACTCTACCTGCTCTACGGTCGGCTTGCGCAGTGAGCGCACAGCCGCTTCTACACTATCCGCAATTCCCACTATAGCAGATTCCTTGGATTGAGCCTTCGGCCCCGGATAACGGAAATCCTCTTCCGTGAAATCCGGTTCAACCCCAGCTTCTTCCGCCTGACGCAGCGCCTTGTGGTAGAAGTAGTGGAGGAACGTTGTACCATGGTGCTGCTCGGCAATGTCACGAATCGGCTTAGGAAGCTTGTAGTCCTTCTGCATCTCTACACCATCTCTTGCATGTGCTACGATGATTGACTTGCTGAGCTTAGGGTCAATCGAATCATGCGGATTCTCCATATTGTTCTGATTCTCGATAAAGTAGATCGGGCGTTTGGTCTTCCCGATATCGTGATAATAGGAGCCTACACGACAGAGCAGCCCGTTCGCACCGATCGCCTCAGCCGCCGCTTCAGACAAGTTGCCAACCATCACGCTGTGGTGATACGTACCCGGTGTCTCCGTGAGCAGTTTGCGAAGCAGCGGATGATTCGGATTTGAAAGCTCCACCAATTTAAGTGCAGATAAAATACCAAATGACGTTTCAAAAAACGGCATCAGTCCGATGACCAGAATCGCGGTCAGTACCCCGCCTGCAAACGCGTAGCCGATACCATACAGCGTTGTCGTGCGGTTCCAGTCCCCTGTGTCGATTAAAGCCAGTGTGAAGACAGCCAATGACCCAAACAGACAGACCATAATGGCCCCTTTCAAGATGGTTGAACGCTGACTTGCCCGATGCGTAGCAAAAATGGCTACAAACGAAACGACAACCGCAAAGAAACCAAGCTCAAAATCAAAAAGCTGTCCCTGATGCGTATTCAAAATAATGCTGGACAAGATGCCGACCAGTATCGAACAAACAAAAGCGAGTGATGTATCCAGCAGCAGAGCAATCAGCATCGCCCCTACAGCCACCGGTGCAAGAAAACCGATAAACGGACGTTCATTCGTTTGAATCAAGGCCGTCACATGCATCACAACAATGGAAATAATAAAAATGAGAACAAGCATGAGCAGCTGGGCATTATTGTATTTGAAATGTGTGCCGCTTCCCTGCTGGATAAACATTAAAATCGCTGCCGACAGCATACATGAGAACAAAAGCAATCCCAGCTGCGGCCAGTAGTTGACTTCGTTTTTCAGCAAATCATTCTCATTAAGCAGTGCGTACATCTCCGGGGTGATAATCTCCCCTTTGGAAACAAGGGTATCCCCCTGCTTGATAAACACCGTCGGTGTATTTTCACGCGCCTGCACTTTGGCTTCCTTGGTTCCCTCTTCATCGTAAAAACGGTTAGCAGTTACGACCAACCTTGTAAGCTCCTGTACAACTTCACGCTGCGTTCGTTTACTGAGCGAGCTTGCACTAACCATCTCCGCCACTTTTGCCCGTGCTGCTGTTGCCTCGCTGACCTGATCCGTCATCAATCTCGCAACGATATCTCGTGCAACTGGTTTCATCTCCTGAATATCGTCTGAAGTCAGACGTGAGATTTTGATGTACGTTTCTTCAGGAATGCGGTAGCTTTGTTCCTGCACTACATTTCGAATTTCTTCAAGTAGTGTGTCGGAGTATGTACCGGTTTTTCGATTGTTATTGATATAATTGGATACAAAATCCTTCTGACGCTGCGGAATTTCATCCCGGTAAATATCGATTTTATCCTGACTCGAGATCTGATCATCCTGATTTAAACGATCAATGCGGTCCAGCAGCGTTGTCATCAAGTTCTCGTTGCGCATCTGCACGATCTGATATATTGGCTGCACACGCTCAGCTGCTTCTTCCTGAGCCTTGAGTGTAGCCTTGTTATTCGGGATCTGCATAGGGGCAGCGATATCCACCTCACTTCGTGTGCCTTCCTGTATGTCGTACCGCTCAGGTAAGAGGTTGGAAGAAAGACTCACGTAAAAGAGGATCACTAAAAACAAAAAGAGAAGATAGCGTGCCCACACGCTATACTTCCATCCTGTCGCTCTATTCTGAAAAGATTTGCCTTTTGACATTTCTTTCGAGGTCACTTTAGACAATCCCTTTCTATGCTTGATTTTCTGCGGCGTGGTTGTAAGCCACAATAATTTTCTGAACGAGGGAATGACGTACAACATCCTGCTCGGCGAAATGTACAAACCCGATTTCTTGCACTTCGCTCAGAATCGTACTCGCTTCCACAAGTCCTGATTTTTTGCCGCGCGGTAAATCAATCTGTGTTACATCTCCGGTGATGACCATTTTGGAGCCAAAACCAAGACGGGTCAAAAACATTTTCATCTGCTCTGGCGTAGTGTTCTGAGCTTCATCCAGAATAATAAATGAATCATCCAATGTGCGCCCGCGCATGTAAGCCAGAGGAGCGATTTCGATCAATCCTCGTTCCAGTGCCTTCGCCGTCTGTTCTTGTCCCATAACGTCGTAAAGCGCGTCATACAGCGGTCTCAGATACGGGTCTACTTTCTCCTGCAGATCACCTGGCAGGAACCCCAGACTTTCACCCGCTTCAACCGCAGGCCGTGTAAGTACGATGCGTTTGACACTGCCCTCTTTAAGCGCTGCCACAGCCAGCACAACAGCAAGGTACGTTTTTCCCGTTCCGGCAGGACCAATTCCGAATACAATATCCCGTTTTTTAATCGTGGTCACATAATGTTTCTGTCCAATCGTTTTTACACGAATCGGTTTCCCACGGTAGGTCGTCGTAATTTCGCCTTTGAACAGATCCAGAAGCTGATCTGCACGTAAATCCTTGGCAAGCTCTATCGCATACAAAACATCTCTTTCGGTTAACACATAACCATTGCGTATCAATTGCAGTAATACATCAAATAGCTGTTCAAGTGATTCTACCTGCTGCACAGTACCAAAGATATTAATCTCTGCTTCACGTGAAGCGATCTGGGCAGGAATCTCGGATTCAATCAGTTTTAGAAAAATATCTTGGGGTCCAAACAGAGATTGCCCCTCTCCCGCGCTTTGGAGCGAGATTTGTATACTGCGTGTTTGTTCTGACAAATATCCTCATTCTCCTTGACTATGGACTAACGGAAGTTCTTCCGCGATGCTTTCTTCCACTTCAAATAGTACTTTCATATAAACTTTACCATTCTCTTTCTTCTCATGCAAAATTTTTTCACTTAAAATTTTCGTGCCTTTACCGTTCTTGGCTAAAATATCATTCCGAGCCCCTTCCAAACCTTTCGTTTTGGCCCACGCTGCGCTCTGCTCTTCCTGGTGGAAATTCGTCTCCATATCCCTCTCCGTCATCCAGCCCATCGGCAAAGTAAACGAGCGCCAGGTTAGAGGTTTATGATAAGTCTCTGTATCATATGAACGGAAGGGCGTATCCCCATAACCCCATAATTGTACCGCCCACTTCCCAAGCACCACATAAAAGCGTTCTTTACTCTCACCAGTCATCGTTTGGTGTTTCTGAATCAGAGGAACCTGTATCTCATATTCCCGCCAGACCATACCTCGGACCTCACCTTTGGCAACAACCGTCTGGGTGTTCTCCTCATCACCGAGAATGCCCGAGATCAGCACTTGTCCTTTTTTGACACGCATATTCTTCTGAACCACGGGACGTCCCTGTTCTGCATAGATCTGGGTAACAACCGCATCCGACTTGCTGATGAGATGTCTCGGACTCAAGAGAGGCTCACGCTTCGGCTGTGACGACTCGACGACCTGAATCGTAACCTTTGTCCCCTCCTTCGTTACACCTATCCAGGTCACATCCGGCAGCGCGAGCGCCAGTTGTCTGGAGAGCTTGTCCTGACTTTGCATTCGAAAACTCCATTGAAAGGGATAAATGCCTTCCTTTTTGGCTGCAGCGAGCACCTCGTCTGTCGGAATGGTAACGTTGCCTTTGACTTCTACATTCCAGACCATGGACGATAGAGCGAACAGGGCCGTCACAAAAAACAGCATACCCAAGACAAAAAACTTTCTTCGAAACAAACGAGCGAGGAAAAAAGGAAAACCACTGCGGTGAGTGATTTTCACTCTGCAGCCTGTCCCTTTTACAATGGGACGCAGCCTGAAAAAATGCGGAAGCAAAATGCTCATCTCCGCCTGGCGTCCATCCTGCGCACGCAGGTCCCATACACTCAGCCTCTGCTCTGTTATCATATTGATTAACGTCTCAATGTCTCCGCCTGTAACCGTGATTCGCACGGCTCCCCGCAATTTATACAGACTGGGCTGCTTCATCCGTTTCCCTCCACTCCATTCATATGAATATCCAGAATAGTACCTTCAATGGCTACTTCGTCCGGCAAAATGTTACGGATAACCAAAGCACTGCCTTTGATCTCCAACTGCCCTTGTGACAGGGCGAGTACGATGCGATCCGGTGTGAAATGCACGACACCGCGATGATTCTCTATATACAGCTGCTTGCTGCCGATCAGGGTTAACCGTGGCATATCATAAAGCACATCCTGCGGCAGATCCAGCACCTCACTGGTCCATCTGCGCAGCTTGCGGCTGATCCGGGTCATTCGAAGGTCTTCCCCCTTCCTCTACAGTTCAACTTATGCGCAAATTCAGGAAATTATGAAGAATTGGTGAGCGGTTACGTACATATTTTGGTGAAAAAACAGGCATACGGAAAAAGCCTTCTCTGGAGGCATAACACTCACCAGAAAAGGCTCGTTCAATCTTCAATATAAAGGTTTATTTACCGCAAGCTAGAGTTTACCTCTTGTGCCAAAAGGCTGCTTCGAACGAGGAGAACCGAGCACTTCTGCCCAGAGAACTCCAGTTCGAATATCTTCACGACGAAGACTAGAGGCTGCTGAAGCCGCTGTATCCGTATCTTCCCAGCTTGAATTGGATACCGAAGGAGAACTCGCTGAAGAGATGCGGTTCAGCCGATCCTGTATCATACGCTGCTGCTCTTCCATCAATCTCATCTGCTCATCCACTGAGCTCCGCATGCTGTTCAGGGATTGGTCACCCCGAAGGTCATCCCCGGTACGAGAAGACGCGGCAGGTTCTGAGTACGGCTGGTCATAACGTTCGTCATATCTTTCTTCATCATAACGCTCATCTTCATAACGTTCATCATACTGTTCTTCGTAACGACGCTCTTGCGGACTGGAGGACTGCTGCGGAGCAGCATTTCCTGCTCGGCGCTTCGTGTCTTCACCCCCACCAAAGGTTGGCATACCGCTGCCAGGACGCTTCTGGTTAGGATTTCCCGCTTTGCCCAGCTTTCCAAGAAAAGAAAAGAGAGCAAAAGCTACAATCGCTACAACATACAGATTATTAAATATCCATTCGAATAGGCTCATATGCATTCACCGCCTATCTTCCGTTTTTGGAATCACCTTGATCGCTGGAATTCGAACCCTCAGCAGGTTTTCCCAAAGTGCTGCGCATCTGAGTATCTGCTTCAATATTTTTCAGGTTCATGTAATCCATCACACCAATTTTACCGCTGCGAAGTGCTTCAGACATTGCCAGCGGCACTTGAGACTCGGACTCTACAACACGTGCTCTCATCTCAACAACGCGCGCTTTCATCTCCTGCTCTTGCGCTACGGCCATGGCACGACGCTCTTCCGCTTTTGCCTGTGCAATGCGTTTATCCGCTTCTGCTTGCTCCGTTTGCAGGAATGCACCAATGTTTTTACCTACATCTACGTCCGCGATATCAATAGACAGGATTTCAAACGCTGTTCCAGCATCCAAACCTTTGGACAATACAGTACGGGAGATCAAATCCGGGTTCTCCAAGACATCTTTGTGAGAGTTCGAGGAACCGTTCGTACTTACAATACCTTCGCCGACACGGGCAATGATTGTTTCTTCACCAGCACCACCGACAAGGCGATCAATGTTGGCACGAACCGTAACTCGCGCTCTAACTTTAACTTCGATACCGTCTTTAGCTACCGCGGATACGATTGGAGTCTCAATAACACGCGGGTTAACACTCATTTGTACGGCTTGTAATACGTCACGGCCTGCAAGGTCAATCGCCGCAGCACGTTCAAATTCGAGTGGAATATTGGCACGCTGCGCTGCAATCAGTGCATTAACCACACGGTCAACGTTACCACCAGCCAAGAAGTGACTTTCCAGTTGGTTAATATTCAAACCCAGACCTGCCTTGGTTGCTTTGATCAACGGGTTAACGATCCGGCTTGGTGTTACACGTCTCAATCTCATCGCCACCAGTGTAATGATGCCAACACGTACGCCGGATGCAATAGCTGAGATCCAGAGCATAACCGGGAAAAAGCTGAAAAATACGCTCAGTACGATAATAGCCAGCACCGCGATGAGCAAAATCGTAATCATTGGATCCATAGATTAAATTCCTCCGTTTGCAATATGTTATTTTTAAAAAAAGAGCATCAGAACTGACGCTGTTAATTCGCTGCTGAAACTTGTTTCACCATACTGCCCGCAGCTCGGCAGTATGTTATGTACTTTGCCGAAGCGATATCCTCACTTCGGCAATCGCGAAATTACACCGGCAAAGCCTGCTGAACAACAATCCGGGTACCTTCCGCTTTGATGACAATCACTGGCGTATCCACAGGAATGAATGCACCATCTGTGACGACATCGACTCGTTCGCCATCAATCATGGCTGTCCCCGCTGGACGGAGCGGCGTGATGCTGATGCCCTGCATGCCAATCAGTTCTTTACGCTCTTCAGCCGAGGAGTATCCGCGATCAGCAGATAACCTTTCGCTTAATATGAATCGATTCCATATTCCGCGATCTTTGAAGACCACAGCGATAATGGCAATGACCACCAGCGCAGCTCCAAAGGCAATCCCCAGAGAAACAAATGCATCACTCGTGTCATAAGCCGCCCTTACAACTCCGGCCACCAATGCAATGGAACCCAATATACCCAGTATACCAAAGCTCGGAATAAACATCTCCAGAATCATCATGACAAGCCCGACCGTAAATAATACCCATGTCTCAGCCCCTGCAAACCCCGCAATGTAGTTTCCAGAGAAATAAAGCACAAAACATACAATCCCGACGATTCCCGGAACGCCAAACCCAGGCACAATCAGTTCAATAATGACACCCGCAATACCAAGGAACAGCAGTACCGTCATCACAATCGGATTGGTCAGAAAGGTAGAGATATTCTCTGCAGCAGTGCGTTCCAATTTGAACACATCTCCTTGACCGTAACCAAGCCAGGCTGCGGCTTCCTCAGGTGAGCTGCTGATATGGTCCGCATAACCCACTTTCAGCGCTTCCTCAGCGGAGAGAGCAATGATCTCACCTTTTTGCTTGGTTTTATTAATCTCCGGCATCTCCACCACCATATTAACATCCGTCATACCAGCCGCGATTTGCCCATCCCTGCCGCTTTTCTCGGCAGCTCCCTGCATTTTGCTTTTCCAGAATGCAACCAGCTTAGGATCGTCAACATGTTTGCCTGTGCTGTCCACCATGGCCGCAGCACCAATCATGCTCCCTGGTGACATCACGATCTTATCTGCATTCAGCGCAAGAAAACTTCCCGCGGATGCAGCATCACCACGAACAAATGCCAGCGTCTCGATTGGACTGTCTTTAATCATCGTGCCAAGCACTTCTGCAGTATCGACACGGCCTCCTGGTGTATTGATGTCAAGAATGATCAAGCCGGCATTCATTTTCTCCGCTTCCTTGAAACCGCGTTCCATGAATTTGCCTAACCCCTGCTCGATTGGTTTATCAACCGGAATTACATATACGGCTCCGCTTTTCTCAGCTGCATGTGCTGACGGTATTCCAATCCAGAGAGGAAGCAAAAGCGTCAGCAGCATTAAGAGCAGTATGGACCCCGTAAGCTTCTTCCGGCGCTTTCCCTTCACATTAGTCCCCCCTTTTCCAATAATGTTATACTGTCCAGCTTATGGTATTTATTACGTACGATGCAGCATTACGTTTCAAAAACTTAAAATTATATTTGAATGCTGCCGCAAATGCAAGAAGTATATATCCAAAATCATGTTTTAAACCCATATTTTATATATTTTTGTGTATATTCAGTGAAAAGACACACGTACACTTCATAAAATGATTGTGGACGACTTATCACGATAGACTGTTAAAGGACTGATTCTGTTCTCTCGGCAGCTTCTCCACGAAATCCTGGATAGAAAAACACCTCCTGACAAGTCAGGAGGTGTTTATTGAATTTGCTTTATTGCAGAAATTGTTGAACTGCTTGATTAACCAGTTTGCCGTCCGCTTTGCCTTTAACTTTCGGCATAAGGGCCGCCATCACTTTCCCCATATCGGCTTTCGAAGAAGCACCGGTTTCCTGGATGGTCTGCTGTACAATAACTTTAATTTCTTCTTCGGTAAGCTGTTCAGGAAGATACTGGATAAGTATTTCAATTTCCGCTTCGGCATTTGCCGCGAGTTCTTCGCGACCTGCTTTGCCAAATTCTTGGAGGGCATCTTTGCGCTGTTTGATTTCACGACTCAGGATATCAAGCACTTCGTTGTCATCCAAATCTCTTTTCAAATCTATTTCAAGATTCTTGATCGTCGAACGAATCAACCGAATGGTGGAGAGTCTGAACTTGTCCTTACTCTTCATCGCTTGCTTCATATCTTCGTTCAATCGTTCGCTAAGATTCATGTAGTTAAAATCCTCCTAAAACTTTCTCTTACGAGCAGCCTCGGACTTTTTCTTGCGCTTTACGCTTGGCTTCTCATAATGCTTACGTTTCTTCACCTCAGCCAATACGCCATCTTTAGCGATGGAACGTTTAAAGCGACGAAGTGCAGCATCAATAGTCTCGTTTTTGCGAACTTTAGTTTCAGACACCAGTTTTCCCTCCCTCCGACCAGACCGTCCAAGAGCAATAACACGGTTCATCATCTTTCATTATAGGCGAAAGGCAATAAAAGTGTCAACCTTAACGTGATCCCTTAATATTAGCTGAGTTGCATCTGTTTTACAAGTCTAAAAATGATTTTTCGACTTGAGTGACGTTAGACTGCAGTTTTATCGGTGCGAATCAGACAAACTTGTGAGTGCACCCAGTCTAGTCCCACCCAGTAAATGGTAGTGCAAATGGTGCACCGTCTGCTCACCGTCTCGGCCGCAGTTGTTAATAAGGCGGTATCCCGATTCCTGTACACCAAGCCGCTTGGCCGCTTCCAGTGCAGCCGAATGAATTTCTCCGATGAGAGGTAGGTCTTCCGTAGTAATTTCATTCATGGAAGATATATGTTTCTTTGGAATGATCAACACATGTGTCGGTGCCGCAGGGTGAATATCATGAAAAACGATTACATGATCGTTCTCCAGTACTTTGTTGGAGGGAATGGTGCCCTCTACAATTTTGCAAAATAAGCAGTCCATCGTACAATCCCTCCTTCCTTTGAGTTCAAATTATGTATACTCCTATATCATACTAAAAGTAAAAACGTACGTCCAATGCTGATCGGACATGTCTATTTCGAATGACGGTTAACCATATGAATTGATGTTATACGAACCAGGAACGCGTTTAGGCGGAAGTCGTTTTTAAATAAAAAGCCACACCCTAAAGCAGTGTATTCCACTGCCCGGGTATGACCTGTTTGAATTTTGGTTTGAATCAGTGCTGGTCTGACGCGGCCTTACATTATGATTAATAATAAGGCAGTAAAGTTAATGCAGTCAGTGCAAATAACGGCAGCACCAGCCTGTTAAAGCGTCTGCGCCCATATCCGTAATACGGATAAGGAGCAGGGTAGCCGTAGCCCGGATAAAATCCGCGGGCATGCGCTGCCGGGTAATGAGCCACAGGCATCATATTCGGGCCCATATTGGCATGACCTGCCATGACTTCATTTCCAACAGGAACCGCCAAATAAATCATCTCATCATCTACATTTTCAACAATGCCGTCATAATAGGAACCATCATTCATCTGAATACATACATAACGATGGATGTGATCCTTGCACAATTTCTTTGCGGCTGTTTTATCCACGCCGATCGCCTCCCAGTTCAGCTCTTCTTCACCCTTCATCGTATTCAGATCTGGGCGGATTGACACTAATTCAGAGAAGTTAGATTCCAGATCAAGCAGGGAGGATATAAAAAAACGAAACGCGCTTAAGAGCACTCAATAAAAAAGAAGCCCCTCGTGAGCGGGCTTCCATAGAAGTCCGGCTGCGCGGACATCCATACAGGAAGCTTCCTGAACAGATGTCCGACGGGGGGCTTAAAACAAGTTTGTCGGCTTAACTGTAGTATAACAGCGTGTTGAACCTGTATCTGTGATGAAACTCACTCGTTATCATATGAGCATCAAAAAAAGAAATATTTTTACAAAACGATCATTTTCAACCTTCCAGTACTTACAAACTTTCCAGAACAACTTTAGAGCCTGCACCGGCATCTCCTGCCGGAATTACAACCAGTTTGCGCGGCAAACGTGCACGCAGTTCAGGAACGTGACTGATAATCCCTACAGCCAACCGGTCGTCATGCAGTTTTTCCAGCGATGTAATGACCGTATCCAGCAGTTCAGGGTCCAATGTACCGAATCCTTCATCCAGGAAGAAAAATTGCAGCGGATACTGTCCGCGCAGTTGAATCTGGGCAGATAACGCCAAGGCCAGCGACAATGAGGTCAAGAAGGTCTCTCCCCCTGAAAGAGTCGACACCGGACGTTTCACTCCCCCGTTAGCATCGTCACAGATAACAAAACCGCCACCTGAATCCACTTCAAGCGAGTACCGCTGCTTGGTCAGAAAACGCAAACGCTGAGAAGCTGCATGGCTCACCTGCATCAACTGTTCTTCGGCAATGTACTCGACAAATGCATTTCCCCGGAAAGCAGACTGCAGTTTGCCAAGAAGCTCCCCTTGATGGCTGACCTCCAGCCGTTTCGTCTCCAGTTCCGTCCAGCGAACATGGCGCTGCTGCACATCCTCCAGATCCCGTTCAGCACGTGCCTTTGCCTGAAGCGCTGTCTCATCCTCGATTCTGGCCTGTTTCAACCGTTCCGTACAGGCTGTCCAATCTTCCTCGGTAACAGATGCACCACCCAATTTCTGCTCCAGCTCACGCAGTTGAGAAGCGAGTTCACGCTCACGTTCGCGGTGCTGCTGAATTGCAATTCTCAGGCGTTCCGCATCTTCTGCAGCTATTGCCGCCTGCATCACAGCATCATCCGTTTCAAACGGAGACTGTTCCAGCAGCTGCTGCCAGCGCTTCTGTGCCAGTTCCAGATGCTCCAGCGCAGAAGAGGCAGCCTGCTGCGCCATAACGTCACGCTTCACGGATTCCTGCTTCTGCGCGTCCCTTTGTTTGAAGCGCTGTACAGATTCTTCGGCCGCGCTGCGCAGTTCCTCCAGGCGTTTCTGTGTACCGCGAATCAGATCCTCTACACGCTGCTCACCGACCCACTGACGCAGACGTTCTTCTTTCTCGGCAAGCTGCCTGCTGCCTCCCTGCCATTCGGTCTGCCACTGAATCAGCTGCTTGTCTAAATCCACCAGCTTCTGCTGCAGTGTCTGGACAAGCTGCTCTTTCTCCTCCAGGAACGTCACGCTTTTGCCTAGACGTTCCTGGATGTCTTCCGCGCGTGCATCGCGCTCCTGCATCGCTTGATAGAGGCCGGCGGCCTGTTCCTGTGCGATGTCAGGCAGTTCCGCGGCCCAGCGGCTCTGCAGCGCTGCCGCGGCGGCTTCGCTCTCGGCCAGCTTGCGCTCCGCCTGAGCGAGCCCGGCACGGCCGGCCTCCTGTGCAGCCGCCGCTTCCACGCGGCGCTGCTGCGCACTCGAAGCCGCCTGCTGCAGCGCTGCGGCTTCGCCCTGCAGCGGCGCGGCCTCGCCAGCCAGCGCCTGCGCGGCTTCGCGCAGCACAGCGGCACGCGCTGCCCAGTCCGCCGGAGATTGCCCGTTCTCGGGCAATTCGGCAGGCTCGGGCGCTGCTGCCGCAGGCGCGGCCTCGGCTGCGGCCGGGGCATTGCCGGCCGCGGCGCCGAGCTGCGTCAGCAGGCTGCGGCGTTCGTGCAGCTGCTGGCGCAGCCCAAAGCGCAGCTCCTGCAGCTCCGCGTGCAGGCTGCGCAGCAGTTCGAGGTCCGCATCGTCTGCGTGCGGACCTTCTCCCGGCGGTGCAGCCGGGAGCGGGTGGTGTGCGGAGCCGCACACCGGGCAAGGCTCGCCGTCGCGAAGCTCGGCGCGCAGGGCGGTGGACAGCCGGTGCAGCTCCTGCTCCCGCATCGCGCCGCGCAGCTGTTCCTCCGCCTGGGCCAGCAAGCGCTGTTCACGATTTACATCCTGCTCACAGGCAAGCAGGGCCTCTAAACCCGCCGCCGCCTGTTCCACCAACAGCTGACGCTGTTCGGTCAGGCGTCTTTCCTCCGCAGCCGCCGCTTCCAGCTTCGCGGCACCTTGTTCTGCAGACTGCTGATAGGTCTGCACATCCGCTTTATGCTGCTTCACCTGCTCAGAAGCCGTATCGATCCGATGCTTCAGTTCAAGTGCAGCCTGCAGCTGTCTGCGTTCTTCCGACTTCACTTCGTTCGGTTTGAGACTCTCCTGTAATTCCTCACGCCGTTTACGTCCACGCAGTTGAAGCTCCCGCTCTTTATCCAGCTGCTGCCGCGCCGTTGTCTGTTCCGCCTGTCCTTTCTCGATCAGCTGTGCAAGGCGTGAACAATCCGCCTGTAAACTATCGCGTTCCCGCTGCAGCTCCTTGGCTTGTTCCAGCTGATCCAGACGCAGCAGCAGTTTCGGTTCTTCTGCCGTCAGCTGTTTTCGGGCTTCTTCCGCCTTTTCGGCTTCCTGAGCAGCCAAACGTTCATGCTCTGCCGCCTGCTTCCCTGCCGTTTCTGCCTCCATCTGCCGCTGCTTCCGGACTGATGAAGCGTCACGCAAGGTTTGAAGCACAGGCATCATTGCTTCAGCTGCTCCCGACAGCTTCAAGCGCTCTTCATCCGCCTCAACCTGCATCGTCTTCGAATGGAGCTTCTGCTGCTCTTCCATACGCGTTTGTTTTTCCAGACTCAAATCACGAATTCTGCCTAATTGTTCAGCTTCCCTCGCCGCTGTATCCAGCACTTTCCGAGAAGCTTCGGCATGCTGAACTGCAGATTGAAGCAGCCGTTTCGTTTCTTCAAGCCTTTCTTTACTGGCGCTGCCCAGTCCCTGCTGCTCGGCAGCAAGGGATTGATGAGCCATATCATTATCTTTAACTCGCCGGCTTAATTTGATCGCTAGCTGATCTCCGTACTTTTCCAGATGGAAGAGCCGCTGCAGCATCTGCCTGCGTTCGCTCCCTTTTAGCGAAAGAAACTCGGCAAATTTTCCTTGCGGCAGCACAACCGCTCTTGTAAAATCATCCATTTTCAGACCAATCACATCTTCAACACACCGATTCACTTCGGCCAGCTTGTCCGCAAGTACATGTTCTTCCCCATCCACCGTCTCGATAAACTTGCTGACTGTATTGCTGACCGACACTTCATTGTTACGCTTGAAGCGCCGTTCAACCCGGAATCTGCGGGTGGCCTCTGCCGAAGCAAGTTCAAATGTAAAAGCAACCGAGAGTGAATCCTCGGCATGATTCATAATGCCCTGCGTGCCGTTTACAGCTCGCTCCACCTTGCCGTACATGGCAAGCGTAATGGCATCCAGCAGGGATGACTTTCCGCTTCCCGTCGGCCCGAATATGCCAAACAGTCCAGTCTCCGTCAGGACCGTAAAATCAATCTCCTGCATCTCGCGGTAACTCTGCAGTCCTGCAACTTTAAGTAAAATCGGCTTCATCTGCTTTCGACCTCCTCACGCACACCCGGCTCATCCTCATCGACTAGCTCCAAGAAAAGCTGTACAAGGCTGTCTTCGGGCTGCGCTCCACCGGTCTGACGCTGATAAAACTTGCGAAAAAGTTCATGCACAGGCAGCTCCGAGCGCTGCTCCATAAGCCCCGCCGCCTCCATCTCCGGATAGATCGGACGGATATGAATGATACCTTCATGGGCTTTTCGCAGCTGCTGAATTTCCTTGAGAGACATGGCATCCTCCAGCCAGACTTCCATATCGATGTAAGCCTGGGGATCACGTCCTTCATCCAGCCAGCGGTATACTTCGGCCAGCCCACCTCTCGCCTTCCAACGCACGAGTGGATTACCGGAGGTTAACAGTACTTCTTCTATCTGTGCCGCTCCGCCTGGTGCAAGATCCACCATCGTGATTGATTTACTTTGTCCCGCCTCCGAGAAGCTGTAAGCCAGCGGAGAACCACTGTATCGGATGACACCTTCCCCTTTGACGGCTTGTGCCCGGTGAAGATGTCCCAAGGCAGTATACTGTGCTCCTGTATTCAGAGAAGAAGGATCTACCGTGTAGGCTCCGCCAACCTGAATAGGCCGTTCAGAATCACTTTCTACTCCGCCTAATACATAAATATGACTCATGGCGAGATTCACTGTATCCGGACGAAAGGAAGCAGCCAAACGCTGCATTAACATTCCCACTCTGCGGCTGTAAGCTTGACGAAGTACATTCTCATCCCCATCGCTAGTCAACAGCTCGTTTAATCTCGCTTCCGACGGGTATGGCAGAGCCGCAATATGTGCTGTCTCCCCGGTTCGCCGTGCATGGATGGTCACAGCTTCGGACACGGGTGTACCTACCAGCGTAATCCCCTGTCTGTTTACCAGCGGTGTCACCGAAGCCACCCGCTCGGGCTGATCGTGGTTGCCTGCAATGACAACCAGCGGTCTGCCGTGTTCCGTCAAACGTGCCGCTGCCTCATAAAACAGCTGCTCTGCTGAAGCAGGCGGATTCACAGAATCATATACATCTCCGGCCATTAATATAGCATCGGCCTGCTGATCATCAGCTAGTTTAACAAGTTCATCAACGAAGTCCTCCTGTTCACGAAGCCTGCTTCGTCCCTCCAGCGTTTTCCCTAGATGCCAGTCCCCCGTATGCAAGATACGCATCGTCCGTTCCACCTCTCTCCATAACATCTACTATCCGTTGATCCACGGCTCTTTCTATCACTGCATCCACCGCTGAAATAGAGATGTTTTAAACATTAGATATTCACAGCTATTTATAATTACAATTTGACCGCATGACCACCATCGAAAAAATATAGCCATTTATGATCCACTTGCCGGCCCAAAATTTCCTCAATGGCCCGTCCGTACAGCTGCAGCTGGAATCGATAGTTGGCAGTCAGAAGCTCCAGCCCACCACGATGCTCAAGAACCCGATCTGTTTTATAATCCAGCAGAACAAGTTCGCCATCGACCTCATAAAGACAGTCAATAATTCCTCTGACGAGCACCGTTTCGTTCTCAAGCCCTGCCTGTACTCTGCTGTTTTCACCGAACTGTTCCTGCTCCTCGTTCAGCTGCAGTCCATGAAGCCACGCTGCAGGAGACTGATGAGCGGGAAGCCCGTAAGTAAATGGAATTTCCCTTCTGACCCATGCAGCACGAAGCATCTCCGTTCCAGGCTGCGTGTCAAAAAAGTCCGTCAGCTCACGGGCATCAATGGCTTCTGCTTGATAAGGCAGCAGAATCTGAAGCGCAAGCAGACGTGAGATCGTCTGTTCAACAACCGCTGCATCCACGGCAGCACCATCTACAGGAAGATGCTGCATCAAGGTATGATACACCGTTCCCCGTTCTGTTCCCGTCAGCTGCCTCTCTCCCATGAATTTAGGACGGCGTAGATGTAACTTGAATGAGGATTCATCCGCTTGATTCTCCCTGCTGCCTGTGCCGAGGGTATGCTGCATATAGACTGTTTCAGACTGCTCCTGCAGCTCTTCCATTACGGGATACGAAACGTCCTCCTGTGTAGGAATCAAACTCTTGATCTCTGTCACAGAAGTACTCGCCGCCACATGTGAAGCTGATTCAAACGGATAGGTCCAGGAAAGTCTTTTATCAATCTCATGAACCAATTCCTCTACCAGTGGACCTTCCGACATCTCCACGGAATGCTCTTTAACAAGCGGAGATGGCATTAATTCGACCGGCTTCACTGCTTGGAGGGCTTCCATACGTTCTCTCCGCAATTCAGTTATTCCGTCATCTACGTTCTCCGTGAGATCTGTGTTCTGATGACGAGATACCTGTTCTGCAGCGACAACCGATATGTTCCAGCGTGAATCATCAACAGCTAAGCAAGCCGCATAGGAATCGCGCTCCCCTGCAAGCTCACGCAGCACCGCAGCATCCGGGTGTCTGATCAGTGCCGGGCCGATCCAGTCCAGATAATTGCGTCCGGCTGCAAGCAGATAATCAGGCAGTGCCAGTTCCGGGCTGTCTTTAACCTGAGACCAGGCCTGTGCCTTCTTCGCGGCATCCTTCACCGTACCGATCAGGATCATCTTTTCTTTTGGACGAGTTAAAGCTACGTACAATACACGCATCTCTTCCGCAAGCAGCTCAAATTGAGCCCTCCGCCGAATTGCCAAATTAGCTAATGTCGGATAAGCAACCCGGTTGTCACGATCCACAAATCTCGGGCCAAATCCAAGTTCTTTGTGCATTAGAAACGGCGCGTGCAGATCCTGCTGATTAAACATCTTGGAAATACCGCCGACAAACACAATCGGAAACTCCAGACCTTTGCTTCGGTGGATCGTCATAATCCGCACCGAATTGTCCTGCTCGCCCGAACCGCTCGCTGCGGTTCCGAGATCACCGCCATTTTCCCGTAATCTGGAGACATACGTCAGAAAACGGAACAGCCCGCGATTCGCAGTAGCTTCCTCATATTGGCGTGCCCTGTCGTACAGAGCCTTCAGATTACTCTGCCGCTGCTGACCGCCAGGAAGTCCTCCAACCCAGTCCAGATATCCGGTTTCCTGATAAACGCGCCAGATCAGCTCACTTAAGCTGCCTTGTCTAGCCTCTTGTCTCCACTGCTCCAGCTGGCGCATGAAACGAATTAGTTTTTGACGCAGCTCCGAATGAGCTTGTTCATTTTCATGCATTAAGTCTACATGGTCTTCGTATCTTTCCGTTCGCGTATCAGCTTCCATTTCAGCCGTGACAGCTGATTCGCGGTATCCCTGCTCAAGCTCCGCCCAACCTTCAGGCCACTGTATCTGAGTCAAATGAGCATCATGCAAATCTTGTGCTGGCACAGCCTGTCCAGAAGCCCCTGGTTCGTCCTTCCAAGGTCCGGCAGCAGATACAACTGCATCATAGAAAGATTGTCTTTTGTCACCGAGACGAATCTGCGCGAGTTCCTCTTCATCCAGACCAACTATAGGAGATCGAAGCACAGATGCCAGCGGAATATCTTGTCTCGGATTGTCCACAAGCTGCAGCAGAGATAACATAATTTCGACTTCCGTCGCCTGAAAGTATCCCTTACTCTGTTCTCCACCAGCAGGGATGCCCTGCTGTCTGAATTCTTCAATCATCAGCGGAGCCCACATCAGGGTCGAACGCAGCAGTATAACAATGTCTCCGTAGCGTGCTGGACGCATGGTCTGCAGCGTCTTGTCATACACACTGAGAGCAGGTTTGTCCGTTTCTCCGACCATCTCTCGTATTCGCACAGCGATAGCTCGTGCTTCCAGCTGAGCCGTTTCGAGTTCTGCACTCTCCAGTTCCGCAGAAGTCACTGCCTCCACGCCATCTTCCGTACTCTCCGACAGATCCGGTCCTCCGCCTTGGCGGTCGATTAGCATCAGCTCAGGAGTGTACGCTTCACTTCCAAGTGTCTCTGATGGAAATGATGCACCGTAAGCCAGCTGCGCCCGTTCATCATAGGCAATCTCGGCGACGCCCTCGTTCATAAGCTGCCTGAATATTACGTTGACAGCATGCACAACTTGGGCGCGGCTGCGGAAATTGCGGGCAAGATCAATGCGTTTTCCTGCACCCTCAACACTCTCTTTATCCCCGTCCGCATCCACATCAGTACTCGCTTGGTAGTTACGATATTTGTTCATAAAAAGACCCGGTTCAGCTAATCGGAAACGATAAATACTCTGCTTAACGTCACCAACCATAAATCGGTTGCCTGGGTTCTCTCTGGAAATCAATCGGACGATATCTTCCTGAACCGTATTGGTATCCTGATATTCATCCAGCAGCACTTCATCAAAACGTGCACGATACTCCACAGCCGCATCAGAAGGCATAGAGTGCTCTGGTGTGGAATCCTCATGCCGCAAAATTTGCAGACAATAGTGCTCCAAGTCATTAAAATCAACCTGTCCACGTTCCTGCTTTGCCTGACGGTAACGCTCACCAAAGGTGCTGACTAGTCGGGAAAGCTCCTGCATAAGCGGCGCAGCCTCTTCCAGTTCCTGCCAGAAGGAGAACGCACTCCTGCCGAAAAGAGAACCTTTCAGATCATTAACCGCCTTTTTGGCCGTTTCCCGCAGCTCTTTCACCTGTTCCTGCAATCCAGGATCTGTCTGATCTTTTTTACAAGGTTTCAATTTGCCGAATGCAGCCGGTTGGAATACCTCTGGAAGTCTATCCCAGGGCATGATTTCAACGGCGGATATCAGTTCTTCCACCACTGCCAAATCCTCTTGGAGTGTCACCGCATAAGGTGCCGGACCTTCAGGCTGCATTGAAATCTGAATACCCTGACGCAGCAGTCCTGCGGCCCCGCCCAAAGCAAGAGCCGCATCTCGCAAAATGCTCTGCACCCATGCCGATTGTCCCAGCGCCTCTACACTTTCCACCTGAAAAGCCGACGCCATCTCCATAAGCCAGTGATCCGGCCAGGAATGGCTTCGTGAGAAATCATACAATCGCTGCACCAGCCGATGCATCGCATCATCGTTTCGCTCTCCGCTGAACCAGTCGACGAGTTCCCGGAATGTGCTGCCCTCATCTTCTTCACCATACTTTTCCTCGAACAGCTCCTCCAGCAGTTCCTGGCGCAGCAGTTCGGCTTCATTTTCATTGAGAATACGAAAAGCCGGATTGAGCGGAATCTGCTGATAGTATCTGCGAATGACCTCCATACAGAAGGAATGCAGCGTAGTAATGGAAGCTCGTCCAAGCAGCGATAACTGCCTGCGCAGATGCTCATCCTCGGGCTGTTCCTCAAGTGCACGCTCCAGCGCTTCACGAATACGCTGTTTCATCTCGGCCGCCGCCGCCTTTGTAAATGTAGCCACGAGCAGCCGGTCCACACTGAAGCCTTGGGAAGGATCTGCTATTTTGCGAATAATTCGCTCAACCAGAACAGCTGTTTTCCCTGATCCCGCAGCCGCAGCGACCAGAATATCTTCTCCATGCTCGGCAATGGCACTCCACTGATCATCACTCCAGAAGCTGCCTTCCGGTTTAGGCATATGCATCATAACGTTTCTCCTTCCCTGCTGTGAGACAGCATGTCCCAAATCTGCTGTTTGCCCGGTTTGGACAGCAGTTTATAGTCGTTCCCCTCAATATTCTCATCAAATTGGCAGACCGGTTTGTACGGACAGAACGTGCATGCAACCTCCTGCTGTATACGATACGGCTCAATCGCTGTATCACCATCCGTAATCCGCGTTCCGATATCGCGAATGTTACCTCGAACCGCCGCAAGCAGTGTGTCCCACTGTTCAGGTGCGGCTACTGCGGCACTGCTGTAGAAACTGCCATCCGCCTTCAAAGCCACCGGAATAATTGCAGAGTGTCCTTTATCCAGTGTGCGGTCCATTTGAGCAACAGCATCGCGGTCGGCCAAAAGCAGGCCTTTCATTTTAAATCGTTTCAGCAGCTCCTGCCCCGCCTGTTCTGATGTCATACCGTTTGCTGACTGCAGCAGAGGATTATGCACATGGAAATAGAGAGTGCCTCCGGGCAGCGCCGTTTCTCCTAACCACTCTTCAGCTGCACTCAGCAGTACTTCCAGATAAGTGAGCATTTGCAGCGATAATCCATAGTACACCTCATGAAGTTTGAGATCGGTCTGACTGGACTTGTAGTCAATCACGCGCAGCAGCAGTCCGTTCTCGCCTTCAGCGACATCCACGCGGTCAATCCGGCCCACGATTTCCAGGACACAGCCATTCTCCAGTTCAAAACGCAGTGGAGGCAGCGGTTTGCCTGGACCAAAATCAAGCTCCAGCCCGATCGGTTCAAAACTGCCGCGTCTGGACTGCTCGCCGAGAATAACGGACGCGCGGCTGACAATATCCTTTAATTTGCGGAAAATATACCCGTAACGCTTCGTGCTCAGCAAGATCTCTCCCTGAAGCTGAGGAGCGATCTGTTCGACCGTTTGCTCGGCTTCCTGTCGGCACTGTTCCGGTGTCAGACTGCCCCAGCTGCGATTTTCCTCACGCAGACGCATGGCCAGCTGACTCAGTGCAGCATGGAACAGCTGACCGATATCCGGGGCCTGAAGACGATATATTTGCCGCTCTTTGAGCTTCAGCCCGTGTGATGCAAAATGAGAGAAAGGACAGGCTGCAAATCGTTCCATACGTGACACACTTGTCCGTACCTCTGTACCGTACAGTCTGCGGCTGGTCGATGTTTGCAGCGTCAGGGCACGGTTGCGGTAAAAGATCGAGCTGAGCAGCCGTTCCAGCTGCGGACGGCTCGTCTCCCGGGTTACATGCCAGTTGTAGACTGCCCACCACATCTCGGGAATCTCTTCTCCCCTGCGCCATCTGCGAAGCTGTCCAATCAGCATCGAAAGACTCCGTTCGGGATGAACAGCATATGAATCGTGCAGCGATTCTGAATCCATTACTGGCGGCTGCGCAAGCAAAGGCTGCTCCTGCAATCCGAACATTTTACGCACATGACGCACAATTTCGGAAGGCAGTAACGGCTTGCCTTCATCGTCCGCCACCGGATAACTCAGCCATAACTGTTTGCTGGCAGCTGTCAAAGCGGTATAGATCAGGAAGCGTTCATCCAGCATTAATCTCGTTGCTCCGGGACCAAGGCCCATGCCTCTTTCCGTCAGCAGCAGCCTCTCCTGTTCCGTGAGTACACCGTTATCCTGAGGGATTGCCGGCAGCTCTCCATCGACCGCCCCAAGAATAAATACATATTTAATATCGCGCAGACGCGTACGATCCATGGAACCAAACAGCACCTGATCAAGTGCCGGGGGAACAAGCCCCAGCTTGAGTTCAGTCAATCCGGTTTCGATCATGCCTGCAAATAAAGAAATGTCCAAGCGTTCATTTCCCATCATATCAACCATCTGGTCCAGCAGATCGAGTACAGCCCCCCACATCTGACGATGCTCTCTGGACCGCTCAGGATCTCCCTGTGCTTTGGCCAGAGCGGACATCTGATCCAGTTTACGTGCAATATCTGCATCCTCTAACAGTCCGAATAATGCTTCACATTGAGCAGCGGCTGTTTTTGCTTTTTTCATTCGTTTCTCAAACGTGCCGAGTGCCGATGTAATTACAGTCCGGCAGCTTTCCATCTGTGATAACAAAGCATCCCGTCCCCGGCTGCGTCCTTCCTGGGCATTATCTTCCAGAGACAAACTTGGAACATACTTCCACGGCTTGCCATCCGTCCAGCGATATCCATGGATACCGCAGGCAAGTACATAGTTTTCGAGCTGGTCCATGTTTTCACGTGTAATGGAACCATTCAGCGGAAGCAGCAGATCTGTTTTGACACAGCGAAATACATCCTCGTACCGCCAGTTGCGGCGAACAATATCCAATGCCGCACGAATAAATTCGGATAATGGATGATGCAGTTCACTTCGTCTTCGGTCCAGAAAGACCGGAACATCATAATCCCTGAATAACGGCTCCGCAATATCAGCATAGGTCTCTAATCCGCGAACAAGCACTGCCATATCCCGATATCTGGCCCCATCCTCCTGCGCAAGACGACGCATTTCACGCAGTGCGCCCTCCAGTTCTGCCCGGCGATTCTCCGCAGCAGCCAAGCGAATTCCCGAGTCTTCGCCTTCGCTTCTCCAGCGAACACGCCGATCAAACCCAGCCTCCAGATGGGCAAGTCCTGGCCGATCCTTAAATCTCGGCAGTACTTCGTCATGAAGTATTGTCGTATCGCTGGACACACCCAAATGCTCTGCCATGCCTTTGAGCCGCGTATAAGCACTAGCTGTTGGATAAAATAATTCCAGCTCCCCCGGCAGTACAAACTGCTCGTAAGCACGATCAAGCGTTAAGGAAATGGTTACAGACGAGGCCTGCAGCATGAGCTGTCCTATGACACTCATCTCCTGCGGAGTGAATCCATGAAAACCGTCAATCCAGACTTCAGCTCCCTGCAGCCATGTGCTTTCCGGCAAACGCCCCGTCAGCTCGTTCAGTGTATCTTCATCATCAATATATAAATTAGTCAGTTCCCTCTCGTAGTCGTGGTAGATCAAGTTCAAATCATGCAGCTTATCCTCCAGAATGGGTGAAGTAGATGCAATCTCCCACGCTGCAAGCCCCTCTTCGAGTACCGAAGCATGCACTTCGTATCGTTTAAACTCACTATATAATTGGGTCAATTCCCCAATAAAACCAAGCTGGCTGCCCGAAGCAGCAAACAACCTCAATTCTTCCTTCCGACGCTGGATGACTTTATATAAAAGCATCTTCTTGCCCTCAGCTCCAATCGGAATGCGGGCAGAACCGCCAGCCTCCTGCATAACACGATAAGCAAGACGACGGAAGCCAAGTACTTCGGCACGCATCGTACCTTTAATGCCTTCGGAAGAAACCAGTGCCTGCTCTGTCCGAAATGAGCTTTGTTCAGGAACAAGCAGAATCAGCGGTTTTCCTTGAGGCTCCTGCCTAAGCAGGGATGTGATTTCCCGGGTAATCAGTGTGCTTTTGCCACTGCCTGCCCGGCCAATAACAAAGTGTACGGACATGTGTCATCCTCCAAACTGCACGTACAAGATTTTAATTTCCAGTATATCATACCTTACTCACTTCGGAACATACGTTTGCCATGATCCACCAAATATGACGAACAGCTTAATTACCAATAAGAAAGACCATAAATATACTGTGAAAGCTGATGCAATCATTATTACGTCTACTGGAACTTCATAACAGGAACTTAACAATAGAACCTGAACAAAGTTGCTGTCTGCATTGTACAGACGGCAGCTTCAACTATTAGAGCGAAGTTCAATGACAATTCAATTGTGGTACGACTTCTAACGGTTTCACACAGCCAATACCACGCCAAGATCAAGCTTTTCCTCATAAAGAAAAATACCCTATAAGATGGACTTTTTAAAGTGCCTATCCCATAGGGTACAATTCATTCTAAATAAAAGAGAATATGCTTAATTCTTTTTGCTTCGCACTTCAAAAATAGCGAATTTCAAGTAGTGCCCTTCATCTACGCCCAAAATTTGCGGATGATCCTTGCCAGCGGCTTTCCAGTCAATCAAACGGAGCACTTTACCTGCATCTTCTGCGGCATCCGCTATCGTTTCAAGGAAAAGATCAGGACGCATATGATAAGAACAGCTTGCCGTTACCAGATATCCGCCCTCGTTGACAAGTTTCATACCCTGCAGATTAATGTCCTTGTAACCACGGCATGCTCCCTTGACTGCGGATTTTGTTTTCGCAAACGCAGGCGGATCAAGGATAACGACATCAAACGTTTTTCCAGCACCGGATAATGCCTTGGACGTGTCCACCTTTTGTTCCGCCGCCCGTGCTCGTGCATTGCGCTCGTCTAGTCCTTTGACCTGTTCACGCAGGTATTGAAAGGCATCAGCTACTACAAACTCGACCCGATCCGTAAAACCGTTCAGTTCTACATTCGTTCGTGCACTTTCGATGGCATGTTCGGAAATATCAAGACAAGTTACCTTCTTCGCTCCATATTTGCATGCATTCAAGGTAAAGCTGCCGGTGTGCGAGAAACACTCCAGCACCGTGGCCCCGTCCCAATACGGGAAAGTCACCACTTTGCCGCCCTTATTCACAGGCAGCTGCTGCTCGCTTCCTTCGTGCTCGATCTGCTGCAGCGTGATGCCGCTTTTATACCCCCAGCCTTTCATCAGCGGTTCAATGGCCGCACGGTTCTCACGCTGGTCGAAGAAGTAGCCTGTTTTCTGACCCTCCACAATATCCACCTTGATGAGCAGTCCATTTTCAGTCACCGTAATATGACGCGGACAATCTCCATAGAGCGGACCTTTGACCTGCTCCAGACCTTCCAGTTCACGAATAGATACATCACTTCGCTCATAAATGCCTTCTGGCTGCATGACTTCAATGAGCGCCTGTACAATGGCTTCACGGCAGCGATCCATCCCAAGGGTCAGGATTTGCACCACTAGAATGCTGCCGAATCGGTCAACGATCAGTCCGGGCAGAAAATCGGCTTCGCCGTAAACGAGACGATACGCTTCCCCATCCTGTATGAAACGTTCCCGGTGACGCAGACAGTCATGAAAACGTGCTGCGAAAAAGGCCGTGTCCATCTGTTCAAATTCCAAAGGCTGGTACGAGACCACGCGCACGGTAATCTGCGAAGCCGGATTATAATAACCCGTCGCCAAGTAACGACCTTGATGATTCAGTACATTGACGATATCACCCGGTTCCGGATTGCCGTCTACGGACGCAATTTCATTTTTAAAAACCCAGGGGTGTGCATGTTCCAGCCGTTTTTTGCGGCTGCGTTCCAGTGTTACGGATGGCAAGATTGATCCACTTCTTTCTTATTTTAGTTGAAAAGACAGGTTTGGGCGGCAAGACGCTCCGGGGGCGAATTGATCCTACGATCGCTGTTGTCTCCAGATTTTTCTGATTCCCCTTCTCCAAAGGGAAAATCCGGAGACAAAGGCGCACGCTTCGCTTCTTCAGATTCAATTTCGTCCCCTCCGCTGCGTTTGTCGAATCACCGTATCTTTTGGATTGGGAGCTGGCTGTTTTTTGTATAACCCCCTCACCTGTCATGCTTGTCTCTTTTTCCTCATAGAATAAGTGATAAGGAAATGCACGGGAGGAAGGGATACTCATGTTCAGGGAAATAATTCTGCCTTTGCTGTATGGGCTTATCATTTTTTTTGGCGGCATGAAGCTGATGGAGACGGCGCTGCAGCGAATGGCCGGGCCTATGCTCGCAGGCTGGCTGAACCGCGCCACCTCTGCCCCGTGGAAGGGCATGGTATTCAGCGCTGGTGCAACGGCACTGCTGCAGAGCAGCACAGCCGTAACCGTACTGACGATTGGATTGGCTAATGCACGATTAATTACCTACGGCCGTACGCTCGGCATTATCCTTGGAACCAATATCGGAACCTGTCTGACAACGGAACTGGTCGGCCTTCAGATAGGACGTGCTTCACTGCCGCTGCTGCTCCTATCGCTGACAGGATGGTCCATATTTGTTATCCTTGCTGAACGCAATCAAGCTGCTCCTGCGCGTACCCGCCGGACGTTGGCCAACATACAATTCAGCTTCCTCGCAGCAGCAGGCTTCGCGCTCGTCATGACAGGCATTCAGGTCATGCAGTCCATTGCCATTCCGCTCCGCAGCATGGGGGTATTTCAATGGTTTCTGGACCGCTCGGCGGACAGCCTGTGGTGGGGCTTTCTCGCCGGGGCCTGCCTGACCGCGCTGATTCACAGCAGCGCCGCGGTCATCAGCATGGCGATCACGCTGGCCGCCACAGGCGTACTGCCTGTGGAGATCGGCATCGCTATCGTGATCGGGTCCAACGTCGGGACCTGCATCACCGCCGTTATTGCAGCCGCGGGCGGGGCGTCGGCAGGCAAATTTGTGGCAGCCTCCCATGTGGTGCTTAACATTGCGGGAGCACTGCTGTTTATGCCGCTGATCAGCCAGCTGCATGCAGCTTCGGCCTGGCTCTCAGCGGATCAAGGGGCACAGATTGCGCATGCCCAGACTCTTTTTAATATCATCAGCTCACTGCTGGCTTTACCGTTCTGTTACCTGCCCATCTGGCACAAAAAACCACCTGTCATCGCCTCTTCGGCCAAGACACCTGTGGTTTGAAATGCTGTCAACCCTTCCCGGGCTTGTAGAACATGCAGACATCGATGCAGCGAAATACTCACTGTTTATACATTGACACCCAGTTTATTCAAACCAGCGCGCACAACATCATTGTTGTTGTCGTATCCGTTCTGCTGCTGTTTGGACCAAGCCTCTTCCGGAGTATACCAATCCACACCTTTGATCTCTTCAATCTGAGGCTGCAGATCACCGCTTTCCGCTTCCACGAGGTAATAGTGCACTTCCTTGTCCACGGGCCCAAATTCGGCATGCTGATACGTATAAGCAATGATATTAATCGGTTCGATAATACGGCCCACCATACCTGTTTCTTCCAGAATTTCACGAAGGGCCGTCTGTTCGATCGTTTCTCCAGCTTCCATCTTGCCTTTGGCAAGTGTTATTTTACCGTAACGATCCATAATAAGCTGTATTTGAAGCCGACCGTCTTCTCCGGTTCTGTATACAACGCCGCCTGCTGAAATTTCCTTTTTGTTCATGATATTCTCCCCCACACGCTTCAATTTCTTCCCTTGGCAAAGAAGGACCTCATCTCCCCGGGTACTCTCCCCAAGGAAATGAAATCCTTGTTCCTAACGCCTCGATTACATCGCAGCAGATTTCAGATTCTCTTCCAATACACGAACCAGCGTACCTTGACTTTCATTCGCACCTGCTTCAGTAAGCTTCACACGGCACACTTTACCGACCATGTCAGGTGTTCCGTCGAACACAAGCTGAATGTAGTTGTCACTGTATCCGTGCAGCTTGCCGCTGCCTTCGCGGCCTTTGGCTTCACCTTCTGGAATTACTTCCAGCACTTGTCCAACAAACTTCTGTGCATATTCCAGCTGCATCTGTTCGGACAGTTCAATTAATTCATGCACCCGCGCATTTTTAATGTCCTCATCCACTTGATCTTCCATGCGTGCTGCCGGAGTGCCCGTCCGTTTGGAGTAAGGGAATACGTGCATTTCCGAGAAGCCGATTTTACGCATCAGATCATACCCATTACGGTACATCTCGTCCGTTTCACCCGGGAAACCTACGATAACGTCGGTTGTGATCGCAACATCCGGCATAGCCTCACGTATACGCAGCATTTTGTTATAAAACTCTTCAGTCGTATATTTGCGGCGCATGCGTTTCAGAACGGTGTCATCTCCTGCCTGCAGCGGAATGTGGAAATGACGAACCAGTTTGTCCGAACGTTTGATTACATCGAGCATCCGGTCATCAATCTGGCTTGCTTCAATGGAGCTGATCCGAATACGCTCCAGTCCTTCCACTTTGTCCAAGTCCCACAGCAGATCGGTCAGATCATAGTTCTCCATGTCATCTCCGTACCCGCCAGTATGAATGCCTGTTAGAACAATCTCTTTGTAACCCGCTTGTACCAGCTGATGTGCCTGCTGAACAATGCTGTTTGCCTCACGACTGCGGGACAGACCACGAGACCATGGAATGATGCAGAAAGTACAGAAGTTGTTGCATCCATCCTGAATTTTGAGGAATGCACGCGTACGATCCGCAAAATCCGGCACGTCCATCTCTTCAAACACCCGTGTTTTCATAATGTTGCGCACCGCATTAACGGGTTGGCGCGATTCCTGTATTTCTCTCACATACGGCAAAATTTTATCCCGATCCTGAGTTCCAATCACCAGGTCAACACCAGGAATATCCAGAATCTCAGCAGGAGATGTCTGTGCGTAACAGCCTGTTACCGCTACAATCGCATCGGGATTACGCCGAATCGCTCGGCGGATAATTTGACGGCTCTTTTTGTCGCCTGTGTTTGTTACGGTACATGTATTAATCAAATAGACATCTGCTGTCTGTTCGTCAAAGTCTACCTGTTCGTATCCTTCGTTTTTGAATAATTGCCAGATTGCCTCTGTATCATAAAAATTAACTTTGCAGCCCAAGGTGTAAAACGCCACGGATGGCATAATTACATTCCCCCCATTTCTCCGGATTCATATAGAACACATGTCAATGCAGCCATACCTGCCGTCTCAGCACGCAAAATGCGCCTGCCCAGTCCAACGGATACCGCACCTGCCTCATCTGCCTGGGCCGTTTCCTTTTCGGAAAATCCGCCCTCAGGTCCAACAACAATCAGCACTTTCGCCCCTGCATCAGGAGCAAGCTGTCCTACAAACGGCTTCAGAACATCTCTAAGCTGCTTGCCGTCCTCTTTTTCATAACAATAACATACCAGATCATAGTCCCCAAAAGAAGATAACAGCCCTTTCCAGGAAAGCGGCTGCTCAACAGTTGGAATTCGATTACGATGGCTCTGTTCAGCAGCTTCCTTGGCGATTTTCCGCCACCGCTCCAGACGTTTGCCTTCTTTTTTGGCATCATACTGTACAATCGTGCGTTCCGATAAAAAAGGTACAAATGATACGGCTCCGATTTCCGTGCATCGCTGGATTACCGTTTCCATCTTGTCGCCTTTAGGCAAACTTTGTGCCACAGTAACACTCAATTTTGCTTCATGATCCATAACGAGCGGTTCCAGAATGACTGCTTTTACTTCGCCCGCTTCAATACTATCGATGGCAACCAAAGCTTCTCTGGAGTTTCCGTCGCTGACGATCAGCTTGTCTCCAGGCTTGCCGCGCATGACTTTGCCGATATGACGAGCATCATCACCCGTAATAAGCACTTCATGTTCACTAAACTGCTCTGCAGATATAAAATACCGCTGCATATGTCTGTCCACCCATTCTTTCCTGTTATGACTGGAATTCCCCCGCAGGAGAACAGGCAGGATTCCAGTCGCCACAGATGATCATACAACTTTTATTCATTTCTGACCAGCTTTACAGCCCATTTTCAGGACAGATCATGATCGGTACAGCTCAATAACCAGACCTACCAAATCCATGTACATACTGCTGGCAAACAAATATAACGGCTGAATCGTAACGGCCTGCAGTGGCGGAATAATCAGAATCAGCAGAAATACAATGATGGACCACTGTTCTACCCCCTGCATTTTGCGGCTGATCGATGGCGGAAGCACATCTTCGAGAATACGGTAACCATCGAGTGGCGGAAGTGGAATCAGATTAAACATAAACAAGAAGAAGTTCGTTATGCTGAACATCGGCAAAAAAGTCATCACGGCTGTAGCAACCCGCTCATTCTCAATGTTTCCCAATACACCTGATCCAAACAATATTCCATAGATAACTGCACCGATGATCGCAAGCAGCAGATTGCTAAGTGGACCTACTACCGACACGATTGTACCCATTAGTCTCGGTTTATCAAAATTTGCACGGTTTACGGGAACAGGACGCGCCCACCCAAAACCTGCGATCACGAGCAGCAGCACGCCCAGCAGGTCAAAGTGCACAACCGGGTTCAGCGTGACCCTTCCGAGCAGCTTCGCTGTCGGATCACCAAACTTGTTAGCAAAGTACGCATGCGCGAATTCATGAACCGTAAATGCAATCAGAATGGTCACCAGAAAAAACGGCAGTTGTTCCAGGGGAAGACGTAGGAATCGATCCAGAAAATCCATAGTTACCTCTTTCTGGCTTCAAACGCCAGCCAGTCCTCTTCACGCTCAATGGCCCGCACTTCAAATCCGGATGATACAAGAGCATCATGTACAACCTGCTCCTTGTTCTTCCATATCCCCGAAACGATATAAATGCCGCCAGACTCCAGTGCGTTATACACATCATCCACAAACAGCAAAATAATTTCAGCCAAAATGTTGGCTACAATAATTTTGACAGGAAGTTTTACGCCCAAGGCTGGGTCTTGACTCCCTAGTACAGATAACAGATCGCTCTCTTTGACTGTAATCCGCTGCTGCATGTTGTTCAGCTCTACATTTTCCACAGCGCTCGTTACAGCAACCGGATCAAGGTCAAGCGCCAGCACATGTTTTGCACCCAGCTGTACCGCGCCAATCGCCAGAATGCCAGACCCTGTACCAACATCAATGATCTCTTCTCCGCCTTGGATGACTTTTTCCAACGTACGAAGACAGAGCGTTGTCGTCGGGTGCGTACCTGTACCGAAGGCCATCCCGGGGTCCAGCTCAATAATCTTCTCGTCTGCACTTTCCGGCGTGTACTCCTCCCATGTTGGCTTGATCGTCAGACGTTCGGAGATACGAACAGGTTTGAAGTACTGCTTCCATGCTGTAGCCCAGTCATTTTCATCCACCGTGCGTGTTTCATACCGAACTTTGCCGGCATCAATGCCAAAATCGGATAATTCCTCAATTCTCGGATTAACTTCTGCCTGCAGCACATCCATGTCTGTACCTTCGGAGAAGTACCCTTTGATAACAGCAAAACCTTCAGGAATATCGTTGAGCGGAACATCATATAACTCGCCATAAGTTGTATCCCGTTTTTTATTTAAAGTACCGGACTCTTCGATCGATACCCCTCCAGCACCCGCTTCATGCAAAAAATTGGAAATCATCTCCACAGCTTCTTCTGTGGTATGTATTGTTAGTTCATGCCATAACATACGTGGTTTTGCCTCCTCAATAATTAAAACATGGTTTTGCCTGCTTATAATTTAAACATCCCAACTATTGTACTACACAAGCAAGCCGGAGCACAAAGCCTGCACATAAAAGAAAACAAAACAGGATATCCGCAGCCAGACTGCCCGGATATCCTGCTCTGTTTTTTCGCCTGCTGGTTCTTATTACGAATAAACTAGTAGAAACGACCACCGTTCTGTGTAATCATCTCCGCAGCCTGCGGCAGAGAATCCTGTGAGACGGAGACAGTCAGCAGAATGCCCTGTTTCGAGCTTCCCGCTGCACTGCCCTTCGGATCATCATAAACCTGTCCCCCAGATAAAACCTCGGTCTCATCACTAATTAGAGCAAGCACATTCAGCTCGCCGCTGAAGCCGCCAACAACTGCTGTTGGCGAGCTGTCATCCTGCTTGCCCCCGCTTGATCCAGCTGTCCCTGTATGTTCGCGCAGACTCTCGATCCGGAGCTGATTAGGATGCAGCAGCTCCAGTACTCTGCGTGCAGATTCTGCTTCAGACCAACTCGTAAATACGGCTTCAAGTGTGACCGCCGAGCGATCTTCAGTCATGAATTTCTCTTCCTTGGCGGCGATCTGCCGCCTCACTGCGGCGCAATGCTTCAATATCCTCGTGATCCGCCGCTTCTGCGCTGAACTCTACATCCTCATTTTTAGCGGACTGCAGCCGTTTCATCTTTTCTGTTTTCGTTAAAATCTCGCCTGGTCGTTGTCGATTAGCCATCTTGTTCTTCCTCCTTTTGAAATTAGATCATGCCACCGGCTTGTTCAATGATCGACATTGCCCGGTGATGTACCTCTTCATCTACAACGACAGTTAGCAAAACATCCCTTCCCGTAGGACCGCCTTGTCCGCCATCACTCATTCCGCTGGCAGCAGGGTCAGCCGCAGCCATAATGCCCGAGCTGGCATTGGTCTGCATCGCATCGGGCACCCACGATGAGTAACTTCCAGAGATGCCCGGTCTGTAGGAGGCTCCGCTTGGGCCGACACCTGCATAACGGCTGAAACGATTAATGGATAGATCCTCCACTCGCAGTGCCTCCAATTTTTTGGCCGCTCCCTGTGCCTGCTCTGGGCTGTGAAAATAGGCCAAAATATTTTTTTCCGTCACTTGTGCCACCTGCTTCCTTCGTTCTCTCATATCTGTTTAACATATCGTTCCCGCCCTGCTATCTTTCCGCAGCGGAGCCCAGAATATACCGAACCGCTCACTCTACAATTACTTGAAAAAATATGATCACATAAAAAAAGACACCCCCGATAATCGAAAGTGTCTCCATACTACGCTCTTATATATGTTAATCAGTCGCCGCGAAAGGCGCGTTTTACTCGATCAAAAAAAGACTGCTCATGCTCATGTGTTTGTTCGCCATCCAGTGCAGCGATTTGACGAAGCAGGTCTTTCTGCTCATCACTCAGCTTGCTTGGTGTAACTACAACTACTTTCACATGCTGATCCCCTTGTCCCATACCACGCAGGCGCGGAACACCTTTGCCTTTGAGACGGAAATACGTACCGGTCTGTGTGCCGGCCGGAATTTTCAACTTCACTTTTTCCGTAAGTGTCGGAATTTCGATCTCGTCTCCAAGCGCTGCTTGAGCAAATGTCAGTGGAACCTCACAGTAGATGTCATCACCCTCGCGTTCAAAGAAATCATGAGATTTCACACGAATGACAATGTACAAGTCTCCTGCCGGGCCACCGCGAAGACCGCCTTCACCTTCACCTGTCATGCGCAGCTGTGCACCGTCATCCACACCCGCTGGAATGCGAACATGAATTTTACGCTGTTTGCGAACTTTGCCGCTGCCGCTGCAGGTCGTGCATTTTTCTTTAATAATCTGTCCGGTTCCGCTGCAGTTGGAACAAGCGCGACGATTCACCATACGGCCAAACGGCGTATTTTGTACGACTTCCTGCTGTCCACTGCCGTGACAGACGGAACATGTTTCCGGCTTCGTTCCTGGTTTGGCACCTGAACCATGACAAGTATCACAGCCCTCGGTGCGCGGAATCGTAATATCCGTTTCCTTGCCAAATACAGCTTCCTTGAACTCAATAGTCATAGTGTACTGCAGGTCATTTCCTCGCTGCGGTGCATTCGGGTCACGACGTCCACCGCCTCCGCCAAAGAACATATCAAAGATGTCGCCAAACCCGCCTCCGCCGAAGTCTCCACCGCCGAATCCACCCTGATTCGGATCAATGTGACCGTACTGATCGTACTGAGCACGCTTCTGGCTGTCACTTACGACATCATAAGCTTCTTTTACTTCCTTGAATTTGGCCTCCGCATCTGCAGCCTTGTTCACGTCAGGGTGATACTGACGGGCGAGCTTGCGGTATGCCTTCTTGATTTCCTCGTCGCTCGCATTTTTGCTTACGCCGAGCACCTCATAATAATCACGTTTTTCAGCCACTCTTCCACCCCCATAACATTCACCTTATCGCACATCGTGACAAAAGGAAAGTCAAAGCACGGGAGCCCCGGCTATGACTTTCCCTTTAATCCGAACGTCACCGATGTTTAACTCGCATCAGCTGCGAATTAATTATTTTTTATCTTCGTCCACAACTTCGTAATCAGCGTCTACGACGTTGTCGCGTTTTGCGGAACCCTGCTGTTCTTCAGCGCCTTGAGCTGCTTGCTCTTGAGCTTGAGCCTGCTCATACAGTTTAACAGACAACTGCTGTACGATCTCCGTCAGTTCTTCTGTAGCCGCTTTGATATCTTCCAGATTGTCGGAAGCCAGCACGCCTTGCAGTTTTTCTTTGGCTGCATTTGCTTTTTCTACTTCGCCAGCATCTGCTTTTTCACCAAGATCTTTAATTGTTTTGTCTACAGAGTAGATCAATTGGTCTGCGCTATTTTTCGCTTCAACAAGCTCTTTACGTTTTCTGTCTTCCTCAGCATGGAGTTCGGCATCTTTCATCATTTGCTCGACTTCAGCATCGCTCAGACCGCTGGAAGAAGTGATTGTGATTTTTTGTGTTTTGTTTGTACCTTTGTCTGTTGCAGACACGTTAACGATACCGTTGGCATCGATATCGAAGCTAACTTCGATTTGCGGCACGCCGCGTGGGGCTGGTGGGATATCTCCCAGCATAAAGCGTCCAAGCGTTTTGTTGCCAGCAGCCATCTCACGCTCACCTTGCAGAACGTGAATCTCAACGCTAGGCTGATTGTCTGCGTAAGTGGAGAACACTTGGGATTTGCTTGTAGGAATCGTCGTGTTACGCTCGATCATTTTCGTGAATACGCCGCCCGCAGTTTCGATACCCAGGGACAGTGGAGTTACGTCGAGCAGTACCACGTCTTTAACGTCACCTGTCAGTACGCCCGCTTGTACAGCTGCACCCAGTGCAACAACTTCGTCCGGGTTCACGCCTTTGTGCGGCTCTTTGCCTGTCAGTTTTTTGATTGCTTCCTGCACAGCCGGAATACGTGTGGAACCACCCACCAATACGATTTTATCGATATCGTTAGGTGTCATGCCTGCATCGCTCAGTGCACGGCGAGTTGGTTCAAGCGTACGCTCAACCAGATCAGCAGAAAGCTCTTCGAATTTCGCACGGCTCAGGTTCAATTCCAAGTGCTGAGGAACGCCATCGGCAACCGTGATGAATGGCAGGGAAATCGTTGTAGTCAATACGCCGGAAAGTTCTTTTTTCGCTTTTTCCGCTGCATCTTTCAAACGCTGTACCGCTGCTTTATCTTTGCTCAGATCAATCCCTTGATCTTTTTTGAATTCATTAACAAGATAGTCGATGATCACTTGGTCGAAGTCGTCTCCACCCAGTTGGTTGTCACCGCTGGTTGCTTTAACTTCGAAGAAACCGTCGCCCAGTTCCAAGATGGATACGTCGAACGTACCGCCGCCCAGGTCATATACAAGAATCGTTTGGTCTTCGGATTTTTCCATACCGTATGCCAATGCAGCTGCTGTTGGCTCGTTGACGATACGAAGTACTTCCAGACCTGCGATTTTACCTGCATCTTTAGTCGCTTGACGCTGACTGTCATTGAAGTAAGCCGGAACCGTGATAACCGCTTGAGTTACCGTCTGGCCCAGGTATGCTTCTGCATCAGCTTTCAATTTTTGCAAAATGATTGCAGAGATCTCTTGTGGTGAATAATCTTTGCTGTCGATCGTCTCTTTGTGGGAAGAACCCATGTGACGTTTGATGGAGATGATCGTGCGATCCGGGTTCGTGATTGCTTGACGTTTCGCTGTTTCACCAACAACACGCTCGCCATCTTTTTTGAAACCTACAACGGAAGGCGTTGTACGTGCACCCTCCGGGTTTGGAATAACAACTGCCTCGCCGCCTTCCATAACGGCTACGCATGAGTTGGTTGTTCCTAAGTCAATACCGATTACTTTGCTCATCGGAAAATTTCCTCCCTCAACAATTTAAAATCAATAGGCTGGTTTGTCTGCCTTATTGTGCTGGTAAGTAAACTGCTCTATGTGTACGAAACCTGTATATTAAACTTCGTCCTTTGTTCAGCCTGGGGTCTTTATTCCTTCAAAAGAATTAAGAACTGACTTTAACCATAGCCGGACGAAGCACTTTATCCTTCAGCATGTAGCCTTTTTGAACCTCTTCCACCACGATGCCTTCTTCGTGTTCCTCGCTCTCCACCTGCATAATCGCTTGGTGGAACTCCGGGTTAAACGGTTGTCCAACCGCTTCCATCGGTGTCAGGCCTTCGTTCGTCAGCACGGTTTCCAATTGACGTAAAATCATTTGAATTCCTTTGGCAAAAGATTCAGTCTCTGTCCCTTCCGGTACAGTTGCCATAGCACGCTCGAAATTATCCAAAACCGGAACCAATTCGGTGACCAGCTTCATCGAAGCGTACTTCGCAAGCTCCTCTTTTTCCTTCTGTGTGCGGCGGCGGAAGTTATCAAAATCAGCCTGTGCACGTACAAAACGCTGCTGGTTTTCCTCAGCCTCTGTTTTCAAACGCGCCAGCTCAGCCTGCTCCTGATCGGTTATTTCCTCAGCCTGTGCTTCAGCAGCTGCAGCCTCATTGACTGGCTCCTGCTCCGCGGCTGTTACCTCTTGCTCTTCTGTGAATGTTTGCTCCTCTTTCAAGATGTTCACCTCCTTATATAAATGAATCATAATTCCCGCTGCTTATTTGAAGCGAGTAGTCAGCATCGTCGTAAGATCACGGGATAATGTATTTAAAATATGGATGACACGTGCATAATCCATCCGGGTTGGTCCCAGAATTCCAATGGACCCAAGTGCCTCGCCGTCCAATGAATAGGACGCTGTAATCAAACTGCAGTTCGCAAAGGCCTCATGATCGTTCTCGGTACCAATTCGCACCTGAATTCCGGGCCCGCCGGGCACGGGCATCATCAATTTCATTAATGTTGGTGTCTCATCTAACAAATCCAGAATGTCTTTAACCTTTTCCACATCTCTGAACTCGGGCTGTGTCAGCATATTGGTCGCACCGCTGAGGAAAAGACGATTGTCATGCTCATTATCAAACGCGCTGTTGAGTACCTGCATAACTTCCTCATAACGTGTGATATGGCGCTCCATCTCTTGACCAAGCTCGGTATAAAGCCGTGATTTCAACTTGTAAATAGGTACGCCTACCAATTTGCTGTTTAACAGACGAACGACATTCTCCATCTCGGCCACCGAAATTTCAGGGGGGATCTGGACTGTTTTGTTCTCCACCTGACCCGTGTTGGTTACGATAATCGCCACAGCTTCATTGTCATTCAGCGGAAGCAGCTGGAAGTGACGAAGTGAAGTATGGAACACCTCTGGTCCGAGCAAAATGGAAGTATAGTTAGTCATATGAGATAAAATGTTCGAAGCGTGCTGAATAACCTGTTCCATAACATTCAGTTTTTCTGCAAAGAATGACTTTAAATCATCCAATTCCTGCGGCTCCACCTGATTCCAAGGAACCAAATGATCGACATAATATCGATAACCCTTGTGTGAAGGAATGCGTCCAGCTGATGTATGCGGCTGTTCCAGAAAACCCATCTCTTCAAGATCGGCCATTTCATTCCGAATCGTCGCCGGGCTGTATCCAACATCTCCTCTTTTGGAAATGCTTCGGGACCCTACGGGCTCAGCTGAACGGATATAGTCATCCACTATAGCGTTCAGAATCATTCGTTGACGCTCTGTTAACATGGTGAGTATTCCCTCCTTCTGACTGTACTGTCCCATGTCGTTAGCACTCCGGTTAGATGAGTGCTAATCGGTAATACAAAAATACCAAACTGACATGATCATTGTCAAGTGAGTTTGCGGATTGTAATCATCTATTTATAGTATAGGCTAATAACCTGCACTTTTAACGCAGGTTATTGGCCCTGCTGCTGTAATTCTTTATCAACAGGATAATGTTTCAGACTAAAGCGGGCGCCTCCCAGCGGCGAGTCACTGTACACCAAATCAGCATGAAGGTGTACTGCCAGCTGCCTGCTGATCGCAAGTCCCAGGCCGGTCACTCCATTGTTTCCTGTATAAAAACGCCGGAAAAGGTGCTGCCGGTCATGCTCATTCAATCCTGGTCCATCATCATCAATATGAAAAATCCAGTCAGCCGAATCACCGGCCGGGTGCTCCAAACTCAATTTCACTTGAGTCCGGGTATGGCGGACTGCATTTTGCAAAAGGTTCAGCAGGATCTGAAACAACTGCTCACCCGCTGTTTCAGCGATGAATGAATCGGCGGCGGCTGTCAAATGTACTCCCCGCTGCAGTGCGGTCGGCATAAGTAGGTACACTGCCTCTTCGGCCATGCCTTTCAGGTCAATCATGGTCATCGGCCATTCCTCATCCACCGTTTCCAGTCTGGAGAGCTGGATCAGCTTCCCTACCATATCAATAAGCCGCTGGGATTGGGCAGCAATAATGTCAAGCCCCTGATCAGTGGAAACCACCTGATCTTGAATTGCATAGACGTAACCTTGAATAGACATCAGCGGTGTCTTCAACTCATGGGATACATTTTGCAAAAATTCCAGCTGATGACGGTGATGATCATCGAGTCTGCTGCTCATGAGTTGAAAGGTATGAATCAGTTCGCCAATTTCGGTATGGTCGGCTTGCAGAAATGGCTCCTTATCAGGCATGTTTGGTTCATACTTGCTCACAGCCTCTTTCAGCCGATTCAGCGGCTGAACTGTACGCCATACGGCAAATAAGCCGATTAGCAGGATCACAACAAAGCTGGCGGCAATAGACAGAAGCGTTGTGCGAAACAACGGAATATACATCGCCCTTAGTGAAGATAGGGGAGAATACAAAATAACCCGAAACTGTTTATGTGACAACTTAGCCTCACTATAGAGTACCTTTTTTCCATTCAAAATCATATAACCTTCGTGTGTACCCGGAAACCCTTCCAGTTTCATGCCGACGCGACCTGAACTGCTTGAAGCTACAATCTTATCTTGTCCATCAATGACAAAATAGTCTGCATAAAAAAGAATATCCTTGATAAAGAAACGAAAACTGTCATTATCCAAATCTTCCAGGTCATCTACACGAATGACTTTGACAGCCTTTTTCGTCTGATCATTTAACTGCTGCTTCACCTGGTTGAGTAAAATATCATCAAAAAGATGGATAAAAAATATCACGGTAAATGCTGCTGTAACCAGCATGCTGGCAAACAAGGCGAGCAGCATTTTGCTGCGAATCGTCTTCATCGCGCATGTACAGCCGCTTTATAGCCGAACCCCCATACGGTATCGATGCTCAGCGTCGCTTGAACCTGCACAAGCTTTTTGCGAATCCGTTTCACAATATCGTCAACCACACGTACTTCGCCATAAAAATCATAATTCCAGACCTGCTGAATCAGCTGTTCACGGCTGAAGGGACGGTCCAGATGCTGCGACAGAAACAACAGAAGATCATACTCCCTGCCTGTTAGTCCTAGTTCTTCCCCCCGAACATCGACGCGCCGGAATTCTTCGGAAATCTGGACGTTACCCACATTAAAATAAGACCCTTCCTTAGGCAAATCAGCCGCTTCCCTAGAATCATTACCATGGGATAACCGACTGCTGCTGATCAGACGAAGCATACTTTTAACTCTTGCAACCAGTTCACGCGGATTGAAAGGTTTGCTCAGAAAATCGCTGCATCCCAGTTCAAGACCATTTAAACGATCAATTTCCTCACCCCGTGCCGACACCATAATAATCGGAATTTCGGTAAAGGTCCGCAGCTCGGTCAAAAGTGTAAGTCCATCCACGCCTGGCATCATAATGTCAAGAATCAGGCAGTCCGGCTTTTTGGAGCGAACTTCCCCAATCAGTTCTCTGCCATGCGCGAACGAGTTCACTTCATATTGTTCCTTTTTCAAATAACCTGTAATGAGCTGCAGTATGGACGGATCATCATCGACTACAAAAATACGCGGCATTGGCAGTCACCTCAATCATGAATATAACACTTCTGATATGTTTTTTATTGAATATGTCACTACTAATGTAACAGAGTCAGCATCTGTTTTTCAAAACTTCAGTGAATACACCCTATTCCCGTCTCCAAACAACCGCTTAACATGGAAAAGACGGAGATTCCCATAAGAGGACTCCGTCTGTATGCCGCTGCCTAACATATGTCACTGATGCATTAAATCATTGGCTGAGAGGGTAGAGATCGGACACATCAGAGCGCATATTCTTATTTATGGGTTGTGCTTGATTTTGCTGCCACTTTTTTATCAGTACCCTTTGATGCTGCCGGTGCTTTTGCCGCTGCTTCTGGAGACTTTGTTTTGTGTGTCGTAGTCACAGTTACTTTATTTGCCGCTGTTTTTGGAGATATTACCGCTGTTGATTTTTTCACTCCCGTTTTTGATGCAGTTGTTTTGTTTACCGTTGTCTTCGCTGCGGGCGTTTTAGTCCCAACCGTTTTCTTTGCTGTTACTTTTTGCGCTGCGATTTTGTGAGCGGCTTTTTTCGCTTTGTGTGCCGTTTGTTTGGCTTTATGTGCAGCAGTCTTTGCTGCCGCTGAAGCTTTATGCGAAGTCTGTTTTGCTGTATGGGCAGCTGCTTTTACATTATGGGTCGTTGTTTTTGCTTTATGTGTTACTGTTTTTGCTTTGTGCGCAGCTTTTCTTCCTTTATGATGCATCGCTGTTGTTTTATGAGAAGCTCTTTTGGCTCTGTGAGTTACTTTTGATTTGTGCACAGCCTTTTTCACTTTATGTTTCACCTTTTTGGCTTTATGCGTTACCGCATTTGATTTGTGAGTTGTTGTTTCTTTCTTGGTCACAGCCGTTGTTTTGGCAGGTGTTGTTTTGACCTCAGCTTTAGCAGGTGTCTTGGTTGAAGTGCTGCTTGACGCTGCAGCTGCCGTTTTATCCGCTGATTTAGTTCCCGTCGATTTCGCTGGCGCTGCCGATGTTTTGGCCGTTGGAGTCGATGCAGAATTCATCGTTGATTTTGCTGCGGTTCCCGCTTTTTGTGTCTCAGCCGATTTCACCGAATTGACGACAGGCGCTGCGGCGAAAGCACTTCCTGCTCCGCCAATTAAACTGAATGCTGCTGCCAAAGCTGCTGCTTTTTTTGTCCATTTTTTCATGATTGGTCACCTCATTCTTTAGATTGAGCCATCCGCTTACTCGGTAACGGAGAAGTTTGAAACTTTGCTCCAGTCCGTATTCTCCGGCTGTTTGGCCTTGGAGTTTACTGCGGATCGCTTATGTAAGTTCATCTTATCAAGAGGTTGTGTGAGAATAATGGGAGAAGTGTGTGAAAAGTATATGAAAATAAACAGCAAAAAAAAGACCACATCCATATAAAACCCTCAGGTTTCCGGCATGTGATCTTTCTATTTAGAAGCATATTGTCGAAGCATACAATTACGCTGAAACATTCAATTCCTTCAGAACGGCAATTTCGTCACAGCAATCCTGTTTGCTGCAGTGAACGCAGTCTGTCCACACCTTTTCAGGGAAAATTTCCTTCTCTACTACAGCAAAGCCGTTCTTCAGAAAAAAGGAAACCTCATAAGTGAGCGCCATTACCTTTGGAATTTGCTGTCTCTCGGCTTCTTCAACAAGTCGGTCAAGCAGGCGGGAACCAATGCCCAGTCCTTTATATCCCTCAGAAATGCCCAGAGATCTGACTTCCACCAAATCATTCCCCAGACGGCAGAGTGAGCCGCAGCCTACAACTACGCCTTCTACTTCAGCCACAATAAAATGCTCCAGCTGCCGATGCAGGACTTCCCTTGAACGCGGAAGCATGATCCCACGCTCGGCATATCCCTTAATCATTTCAAACAGCGGCTCAACATCTTCCGGTACTGCTTTCCTGCATATAACCGACATCCAGCTCTCCTCCTATAACGACGCTTTCCGAGGAAAGCCAGCTTCGTAGTTGTTTAAATTGACACGCCCTGTAAAACAATATGAATAAATATACAACAGAGCGTATAGAATTTCAAGCTACGAATTTAGCGATATGGAGCCGATAAACTCGGCAAAAACGTCATTGCCGAACAAAATACCCTGTTCACTCAGTTTAAAGCCGTCTGCTGTCCGCTCAAGCAATCCTGCATGCAGCATTTTGCCGAGCGGTTTGGCAAAGACATCTTCCATCGACTCTCCAAATTGGTCCTGGAATCGAGAAGATGAAGCCCCCTCCAGCATACGAAGGCCTACCATCAAATAATCCTCCATCGCTTCTGCACGCCCAATCTCGAAATGATCCAGACGAGGCAGTCCTGCACGCGAGGCTTCTACGTAAGGGTTAATGCCCTTGATGTTCATATGGCGTTCACGACCTACATATCCATGCGCTCCAGCACCGAGTCCGTAGTAATCCTCATTACGCCAATAGGTGATATTATGACGGCTCTCGAAGCCCGGTTTGGCAAAGTTGCTGATCTCATACTGTTTATAACCCGCTTCTTTCATACGTTTCATTAATAGAAGATACATCTGCAGCTCATCATCTTCGTGAGGGAGAGGCAGTTGATTTTTCTGATACAGGGTATGGAAAAGGGTATTCTCCTCCACCTTCAGGCTGTAGATGGAATAATGCTTCAAATCCAGTTCCAGCGCCTTGTCGATGCTTTCGTTCAGCATCTCTACGGTCTGATTTGGCAGGCCAAACATCAAATCGATCGACAGGTTATCCAATCCCGCCTTACGTGCATTCTCCAAGCTGCGGTATACATCGTCTGTATTATGAATACGTCCAATACCTGTCAGCAGATCATTCTGAAATGCCTGAACACCAAAGCTGACACGGTTAACACCGCCTTCTTTCATGGCTGCAAGCTTCTCGGCATCTGTTGTTCCCGGATTGGCTTCCATTGAGAATTCAATGTCCTCTGCCCAATTCGGAAAATAGGTTTTGACTGAACGTAGGAAATATGCCATCTCATCCGGTTTCAATGCGGTTGGTGTACCGCCACCGACAAAGATCGTTTTAATCTCGCCAGGCGGATTCGCTTTGACGGTATGTTCCATCTCCCGTTCCAGCGCCTCCAAGTACTGCATCACCGGCTGATCCTTCAGAACGTAAGAATTAAAGTCACAGTAAAAACATTTATTCGTGCAAAATGGAATGTGCAGATACACCGCTTGGGGTGCACCTGTTTTCTGGCTGTTTGCTGCAAGTGTCACGACAAGTCCCCCTTGATTTGAAAAAAGGAAAGCCAGTTGGCTTCCCTTTCAGCTAAAATGTTAATCTATATAAAGTGAACTAACCTTTTACACAGTTCACTCCATGACAGAATAACCTTCCAATCGCTGTTATCCCCAGATTTTTTGATTCCCTTTCCCAAAAGGGAAAATTCCGGTGATAAAGGCGAACGCTCCGCTTTTTCAGGTTTTTTCTGTCCTCTCCGTTAGTCTGTAAAAATAGTTTCACCTTATATAGTTTAATTAACAGTATTTTAATTTCGATACACACAGTCTGTGCTGTACCTAAAATGCATTTTTAGAATTTAATTTTGGTACGCACACTCTGTGCTGTACCCGAAAATGCATTTTTAGAATTTAATTTCGATACACACAATCTGTGCTGTACCCGAAATTAAATTATTAATCATCAATTTTCAGTACGGCCATAAATGCCTCTTGCGGCACCTCTACGTTACCCACCTGCTTCATCCGCTTCTTACCTTCCTTCTGCTTCTCAAGCAGTTTCCGTTTACGCGAGATGTCACCGCCGTAACACTTGGCTAGTACGTTTTTACGCATTGCTTTAACTGTCTCACGAGCAACTACCTTCGTACCTACCGACGCTTGAATAGGTACTTCAAACATCTGCCGCGGGATCAGTTCGCGCAGCTTCTCACAGATGATGCGTCCGCGATTGTATGCGCGATCTCTGTGAACGATAAAGGACAAGGCATCGACCTGTTCACTATTAAGCAGGATGTCCATTTTCACCAGATTGGACTGGCGGTAACCGGACAGCTCATAGTCAAAGGAGGCGTACCCTTTGGTACTGGACTTCAGCTGGTCGAAGAAGTCATATACGATCTCGGACAACGGGATCTCATATGTAATCGTAACCCGTGTTGTGTCCATATATTCCATATTAATAAATTCGCCGCGTTTGTTCTGGCACAGCTCCATAATCGTTCCTACATAATCATTCGGTACAATGATTGAAGCTTTGACATATGGTTCTTCAACATAATCGATCCGTCCTACCTCCGGATAGTTCGAAGGGTTATCGATCTGGATCATCTCGCCGTTCGTCAGCGTTACGTGATAAATTACGCTTGGAGCCGTCGTAATCAGCGGGATGTTGAACTCGCGCTCAATCCGCTCCTGAATAACGTCCATGTGCAGGAGTCCCAGGAATCCGCAGCGGAATCCAAAGCCCAGTGCGCTGGATGTCTCCGGCTCAAAGCTCAGTGAAGCATCATTCAACTGCAGCTTCTCCAAAGCCTCACGCAGGTCTACGTAGTCCGATGTTTCGATCGGATACAGACCACAGTAAACCATTGGATTAATTTTACGATAACCTGGAAGCGGCTCAGGTGTCGGATTTTTAGCATCGGTAACGGTATCCCCGACTTGTGTATCGCCAACGTGACGCATACCCGCCACGATGAATCCTACGTCACCAACGTTCAGCTCGTCCACAATAGTCATGCGCGGCTTGAACGCGCCCACTTCGATCACTTCAAACGACTTGTTTGTCGCCATCATTTTGATTTTGGAACCCGCTTTGATTTTGCCGTCAATTACACGCACATACACGATAACTCCTTTGTACGGGTCATAGTGAGAGTCAAAAATCAGCGCTTTAAGCGGCTGATCCGGATCACCTGCAGGTGCAGGTACACTCTGTACCACCTGCTCCAGAATCTCTTTGATTCCGATGCCTGCTTTGGCCGACGCCAGCACAGCATTGCTGGTATCGAGTCCGATAACATCCTCAACTTCCTGCTTTACCCGCTCCGGATCAGCACTTGGCAGGTCAATTTTATTAATGACCGGCAGGATCTCCAGATTGTTGTCCAGCGCAAGATATACGTTAGCCAGTGTCTGCGCTTCGATCCCTTGAGCCGCATCAACGACAAGCAGAGCCCCTTCGCATGCAGCAAGACTTCGTGAGACCTCATACGTAAAGTCTACGTGTCCCGGTGTATCGATAAGATTGAGTAGATACTCTTCGCCGTCGTCCGCCTTGTAATTGAGAGCAACGGCCTGCAGTTTAATTGTAATTCCGCGTTCACGTTCCAGATCCATCTGATCCAGCACTTGTTCCTGCATTTCACGTGATGTCAGCGCACCTGTGTACTCCAAGATCCGGTCCGCAAGTGTCGATTTACCGTGATCTATATGTGCAATAATTGAAAAGTTACGAATTTTACGTTGTCTTTCCCGAATGTCAGTCATTCCTTACCCCCAGAAACAGCCTAGTGTCAATCACTTCATTATAACAGTTGCTGCAGAGTGCATCAATCCCATGATGTTCCAACTTCATAATAAAAGTGCAGTTAATGAATGTCTCAGAGGTTTAGTGTGCCTTTATTTCATCTGCTTCTATTCATCCACTCCACCAAAAAGAGAGACAACCCACTTGATGCCGCTGTTAGACAGGTTTTGCAGTAAACCTGCTGTTTTTTCGGCCAAAACATCCACCGCGGCTTTGTTCTGGTCTGCCCCGAGCACCTGGCTTGGAGTCTGGACTGGAACTACCGGCTTCTTGATCACCTCCGTTTGGGCAGGTTCAGCTGATGCAGGCTTGGTTTCGGCTGGTGCCGGTTCTATCTTCGCGACGACCGGAATTCGATCCGCAGGTCTATCATCCTGTAAACCGGTGCCTGCCAGCTGCATGCCAAGCAGGACACCGAGTAACATAAGTACACTGACAGACAGCATTTTTTTACCGAATCTGGACATCTCGCAAACCGCCCCTCTTTAAGTATTTGTACCTCCTGCAGCACATTTTTTATCCATTCTTTGAAACCGGTTTTGCACTTGCTTTATCTACGTTTTGTTCATCCCAATATACTTCGGCGATCATATCCGCTAGAATTTTGGAGGTCCGTTTCAGCTCAGCCGCCGTGTTGTCAATACCACCAATTTCGATCAAAATGCTGTTCGGCGAGAGCGTCTGATTATATTCTCCATTGTTTCCTCCTCCGCCATTTTTACCCCATACCCCTCGTGACACTCCCGGATACTTTGCTTCCAGCTTTTTGTGGATTTTTGCGGCAAAAGCTTCGTTTTTACGCCAATTGGGATTCTCGTGTCCGATGATAAAATACACCTTGGCGTAACTTTGATCACCGATCGTTGTTGTCGTTTTTTTATGGCGCTGTGAATCACGGTGAATATCAATCAGATATGTCAGACTATCATTCTGAGCAAGCGCCGCTTTGACGGTCTGTCTCGAATACTTATATGAGAAGTTCCAGTTATAGTCTTTAATCTTGGTCTGATAATCTTCCTGGGCATGCTCTACACCGACGCCCAGTTTCTCCAGACTGTCCGATAGATAGCTCCCCACTTGAAAAACATTCCCGGTCGGCTTACCAGAGGAAGGGTTGTCACTATTCGTACCAAGTAACGGATTATATCCTTCACGCGGATGAGAGTGATAGATCAGTACAGACTTTTGGGTCACAGCCGGCCTGCCTTGATCCGGCCCGCTTCCCTTGGATGGTGGATCTTCATCTACTGTACCTTTCTTAGGATCATCCTCGCCGGTTACGTCTGGTTCATCCTGGCCCGGGGGAACATGCAGCTCACTGCCGGACTTGCCCCCACCCGAAGAGGCTGTTTCCGTAAGTCCGGGGCCCGGTTGATAATCTTCAGGTGCTTCGGCTTTGGCATTACCCGACCCCGGCCGGAGCAGCACAGGTTGATTTGCGCCCATGCCCGGCATTTCACGTGCGATTAAACTTTTGGGATCTTGAGGATTTACATTCGTCAGCAGCTGAAATACAAAAGAGGTCAGGTTTTCACCGGAAATCGCAGCATTCTGCTCCTTTCGGGTAAGGTGGGGCATCTCCATGCCCAGCATGTCTACAAAGAAACGACTGGAGACCGAACCTGCAAATCCTTTCATCGAAGAGACAGGCGAATTATTCAGCTTTTTCTCCGCCAATCCCCCAAGCCCGAGTACAGCAAAAAAAAGGGCGGATATCATCATAAGCAGCAGCAGTGTACGGCCCATAGCCAGCACGTGCAGACATCTTTTTTTCCACCTGCCAATATTCCATGCCAGTATCTTGTTCATTCTTATGTCTCCTTCCCTTGCAGAACAACTCTTATACTTCAACTCTATGAGCGTGTCCGATTTGATAGAACAGGAAGTAGAGAGATAAGTGAAAAAAAAAAGAAAGTCCGATAGATTCGGACCTTCTAGATGTCGTTTACTCCTTGCTCAACAGCAAAGGGTAAACGACAGACTTAATGGGTGTATGCCGCAACGTTACCCGGGTCAACGGCTTCATGGAGGGCTGCGTTAAGTCCTGTTGCGATTACATTGGCGATGCCTTCTATAAATTCGTCAATTTCCTTCGGTGTAACGATCAGGTCATGGCCAAGCGGTTCAAGCACTTCTTTTACCAGACTCAAACGGTCTGCCTCACCGATGTCATCCAGCATACCCATGATCTGTTTCGTCTGATCGGTCTCCTGGCGGAAATGGGAGCGCATCATCTCAATAACGTTGTTCACAATGGTTGAGGCATAACAGACGGTGGGCACGCCGATGGCAATGCAGGGAACACCCAGAATTTCCTTTGTTAATCCGCGCCGTTTGTTTCCAATGCCCGAACCTGGATGAATACCGATATCCGCCACCTGAATCGTTGTATTCACACGTTCCAGAGACCGGGAGGCCAGCGCATCAATCGCGATAATGGCGTCCGGGCGGGTGCGTTCAACAATGCCCTGCACAATGTCACTCGATTCTATGCCCGTTGTACCCAGCACACCTGGAGCAATAGCACTGACTTCTCGATAACCCGGTGCCACCTGATCCGGTACTAATTCAAAGTACTGCCGGGTAACCATCAAATTCTCCACCACCAGCGGACCGAGGGAATCTGGCGTAACGTTTAGATTGCCGAGTCCTACAATCAGTACCTTTGAATCTTTGCCAATACCCGCCTTGGTCATAAAGGCTTCCATCTCGCGTGTGAATTCAGCGGCTACCCGCTCCTGCAGTTCGGTATCACCGTTGCGTAGGGAAGGTACCTCAAGCGTGACATAGTGACCTTTTACACGCCCAATCGCTTGGGCTGCTTCATCATTCAACACATCAATCCGGGTAATGGTAATGCCATCTTTCTTATCTACATCTTCCCGCAATCCGGGAATAGTCTGTCTCTGGCTGCCTTGTGCCATTTCTTTCGAATCGATGGCCAAGTCGGTGCGCACGGTATAATTTTGCAAATCGAGTGTCATCTGTCCCTGCCTCCCTTGTTACATTTGAGCATATTGTGTGGGAAAAAGGCCTGCTTTATGCAGCTTGCTGAACAACGATGCAAAATCTGTTGCAATTTACATGCTAGCGTGATAGAATATTTTAAGTTGTGAAACGTTTGTATTCATGCGAATGCCTTACAGGAGGTGAATGTAATGCCAAACATCAAATCCGCTGTTAAACGCGTAAAAACGAGCGACAAGCGCCGCGCACTCAACGCTTCTCAGAAGTCTGCACTCCGTACAGCTGTCAAAGCTGCTGATGCTGCTCTGGTAAGCAACGAAGTTGAAACTGCTAAAGCTGCGATTCAAGCTGCTTCCAAAAAGCTGGACAAGGCTGTAACTAAAGGTCTGGTTCACAAAAATGCAGCTGCACGCAAAAAGTCTCGCTTGGCGAAAAAACTGAACGCTCTTTCCGCACAAGCGTAAGAAGCGTTACTTATACGAACCAATGGAAAAATCCTGAACAGCATAGGCTTTCAGGATTTTTTAGCATCTGTTCCGTCGAGTAAAAGCTAAGCAGCAAAAAAACAACCCGAAAAGCTCCAGTTGTATGTTGGATGACAAATCAAACATATGGAGCTTTCTCAGGTTGTTTTTTTCAGTTAAATGGCCTGTTTCAGTTAGGCACCGAGTCGCAATAAAAACAGTTCAAGTCCGAGCACTTTATCTACAGCTCCTGTTTTCATCTGATAATCCAGCTCACTCAAGTGACTGAGTATCTTTCGCAGACGGTCAGCATCAAATTTCCGAGCCTGCTCCCCGGCAATTTTCACGGCATACGGATGCAGCCCCAACTGACCGGCAATCTGCTGCTGGGAGTAACTCTGCTGCCCCAACTCTTTGACCTGAATCATGATGCGAAACTGCCGGGCAATTAACGCAGCAATCTTGATAGGCTCTTCCCGCTGTTTCAAAAGCTCATAGAACAGCCCTAGTGCTTTTTCGAGCCTCAAATTAGCCAGCTCCTCCACAAGTGCAAATACGTTCTGTTCCGTACTGCGAGCCACGAGCGATTCAATATCCGCCCGGCGAATCGTTCCTCCGTTTCCCGCGAAAAGACAAAGCTTATCCACTTCAGCGGATAAGGCCTGCAGTCCCGTTCCGGCATAACTGATCAGCGTGTCTGCCGCTCCCGCTTCAAAAGCAACCTCGTGCTGCTTGGCAAGTTTAACGATCCACTGAATCAATTCTTCACCGTTCAGCGGTGCAAATGCCAGAACAACGGCCTGCTTCTTGGCCGCCTTAACCAATTTTTTTCGCTCGTCCAGCTTGTCTCCCTGCGCCAAAAATACGATCGTGCTGTAATCAGCTGGATTATCCATATATGTAATCAGTCGATCGACCTGATGCTCTATTTTTGATTCTTTTCCCGCGGTAAACAAACTGGTGTCCCTTACAATAATTAATTTACGGGGAACGAGAAACGGAACCGTTTCTGCTTCTTCTACGACTGCTTCAATGGGCGTTTCGGAGAGGTCGTAAGGGATCACAGCAAAATCCTGATGTTCCTCTTCAATGACATGTGTCTTTAACATTTCCGTGAACTGCTGAATCTGATACTTCTCGGTTCCATACAGCACATAGATTGGGGCCGTGTCTCCGCTGCGTACTGCCTTTGTTGCGCTTTTTACATCCATTCGCCGTGCCTCCTTATCTCTATATCCTACCAGAAAAAAGGTGTGACAACAAAGGGACCTTCATCCGGTTATGGATAAAGGTCCCCTGTTCTGCATCTATATAAACGCAGGCACCAGCCATTCTAGAAATAACCCGGCCTGCGGTCATACGACGTCAGATGCTGCATTCAGCATAAAAGATCTGTAGTTAGCTGCAGTATATGCTTGTCATTACAAAAGGTTCTTTTTTTTCTCAAGACCAAACGCATACCTATAACTATTTTGCAGGTGAAACATTTGATGCCGTATTCACTTTAAACGAGTTCTTGGTCGTCGTTCCATCTTTATCCACTTCATAATTAAACTGCATGCTGTCCTTAGACCAACTTCCTGACTTTACCGGGCCCTCTACACTCCGCTGCTCGATTAAATTCAGAACATCCGGATCATTCGCTGACTTCGCGTAAACACTTAACTGGTCCCCCGTCAGCATAACAACATAAGAGCCGTCAGGTGACTTCCATTCTTTGGCTGTGGGTGCTTCCGTTCCTGTGCTTCCTTCATCAGGAGCCACAAGACCCTGGGATTGTTGTTGGTCACCAACATCTGCTCCCGTTCCGCTCCCGGAATCATTATTCGTAATTCCACGTGCTGGTGCGTCTTCGTTAGGAATGATTGTTTGTGCTGAAAAGTTTTCGTTTTGATCATTAGATTCAGGCGTTTGGCCCTGTTCCGGGTTGTTCGAAGCTGCGCCGTCTTTTTCTTGAGTATCCGGCTGCTGCTCCGTGCGCTGGTTCGGGTTTGTGTTCTTTGGATTAATGGTTGAGTCTGTAGAAGACTTATCTTCCTGCTTGCCCTGATCCGGGACAGATCCTTCTCCAGTTGAAGGCTCTGGAGGCGTCTGATCTTTTGGATTACTTGGTATCTGAGGTTCAACACCTTTGATTTCATCGGGTTGATCATTTTGCGGCGGTTCTGATGGTTCAGTCCCCGAATCATCAGGCTGATCAGGTGCAATCACACTGCCTTCGTCTTGGGGAGTCGGATCCGCTTGATCATTATTCACTCCCATGCTCAGCTCAGACTGATCGTTGTTAACACTTTCCTGAGGTGCGCCAGATCTGCTCATCATCGATTCTGCATTCTCTATCTGCTGAGGCTCATATCCCCAGATGCCAAACCCCAATACGACAACCGCAGCTGCTGCACCAACGGACATACGACCAGCCATGGAGTTAAACCATCTGGACTTCGCTTTCCGTTCTTCTGGCTTGGAACGCTGCAAATTCTCAAACGCCGCAGGGACAGGACTCATTTCTTGCACGGTACTGCTTTGTTCTTTACGCGCTTCATCAATTGCATCCAGCTGAGGCATAATGGCATCAACCAAACTGAATCTGGGGCTTACTTGCGGCAAATCTTCCAGTTCCCTGGATAGAGCTCTGAGCATACTAAAATTTTCGGCGCACTCCGGACACTTGGCCACATGCTGCAGCATCTGCGTCGTTTCCGCCTCGCCCAGATCATGATCCAGATACCGGTGCATCCATTCCACCACCTCTTCGCATTTCATCCTGTCACACCACCTTTCTGATACTCCTGTAGTAGATTTTGTAATTGTTGTCTAGCCCTAAATAAGTAAGACTTCACTGTATTAAGCGGAAGATCAAGACAATCCGCAATTTCGTTATAAGATAAATCCTGCAAATATCTTAGAACAATGACGGTCCGATGATGCTCCGGCAGCTTGTTGATCGCATCTTGAATGTCCCTTGCCACATAAGTGGACATCACTTCGTGCTCAACATCCTGTTTATCCTGAAAAACCATTTCATGTTCATCAATAGAGACGGATGGCTTGGTTCTTCTAAACTTGTCAATACAGATGTTGGTCACAATGCGCTGCACCCAAGTTTTGAACTGGGCTTTTTCTTCATAAGAATTAATCTTGGTGTAAATTCGGATCAACGCTTCCTGCGCAGCATCCAAGGCGTCCTGTTCATTATTTAGAATGTAATATGCGGTACGATAAACATGCTGTTCAATCTCCCGCAATAGGGTAATTAGAGCGTCGCGATCGCCCGATTGAGCGGCTCTGATGAGTTCCGGCTCTACCACAAAGGATCCCCCTCTCCCTGCAACCTTACTGACGTAGTCATCGATAAAATTGTTGCAAAGTTAAGTATATTTTAATTTTCCATCACAAAATAACGGCTTATGTACAGTGGCCGCCGAATCTTATCTTAGAATAACAGAAAATGCAAACGTAGTCACCAAACGTCTGACATATAAGATTCCAGTACTTACACGACTCAAAACAAATGCAACGGCATACATTATGGTTAAGTACTATTTAGGGGCCAAAAACAAAAAAAGTCGAAATTTGTCCAAAACTTAAGGTTTTTTTAATGCAATTTTCATGAAAATGGTGTATTGTAAATTTACATTCATAAGACGAGGTGATGAGCATGCCAGCTCTAGCGAAAATTCAAGAATTAAAAGAACAAATGCCAAAGGAATACCAAAGCATCTCCCACTTTGTGGAGCACGCTTTGGAATCCATCGATACACTGGTTGAGGAACATCGGAAATATGTAGCTGCACAGGCGTTATACGGCGATAAAATCGTCGGATCGGAAGAACGCTTGTACAGAGAAACGGTACTTGATGTAAGAGCACAGCTTCTGATGACCCTGGAAAAAACAGTAGAAGATATTCTGCATAAAGGTGACAAACACTGGAGCAAACATTTCAAGGACGGCGTGGAATAAACTATTTCCCCTCATTCTTATTCAGCAATACGAACGGTTATGAAAAAAGCTCCTTTCTCGAAATTCTCTTCTGAAGAGAATTCTGGAGAGAGGGCTTTTTTCTTGTGTTTTCTTACATTATAGTAATTCGACATAAGAGTTCGCTTGGAACCTTTCCCTGAGATAAACGTTTTATTAAGAACTAAAGGAATCGGAAAGGAAGATGAAATATGACTTTTTTTATCTATCTAGGAATCATTCTCATTTTTATTTCCGGACTGTGCATTGGAGCATGGACAACAGATTACCAACAAAGAGGTAATTTTTATTCAGAGTCCAAGAGAGACCGTGTAATAAAGAAGAAAGTCGCTGCATGGTCTACTTTAGCAGGTGTCTGCTCGTTTGCAGCTGCTGGAATGATGTATTTACTAAGCTAACAGGCAAGCTTTATCAATCATTCCTCGAATATTTTAACGTTGGATTCTTGAATGAACTTTGCGGAAATAAGGCCCAACAATGGATCTCCTACTTTAAGCTGCTAATTTCGTTTTATGTCCTCAGTCAGCTTATACCGAACATCCACCCTGCCATCTTTCACCCTCATCTGTACCTCGCCCATCTGGTCGGTTCGATAAATCCGCGAACCCGTCGCCTCCAGACGCTGCATTACCCCCGGGTTGGGATGGCCATAAGTATTGTTTACACCCGCAGAGATTAGTGCAGCTTTAGCATTCCAGTACCTGAGCCATGCGTCTGAGGAGGATGTTTTACTGCCGTGGTGAGCAACCTTGAGGATGTCTATCGATATCCCACCTCCTTGGAAATCTTGACCCGTATGGTCTGACATAGGGACTGCCAGCGAACCATCCTGAATAGCATAGAGCACGTCCTGCTCGGCTGCCGCATCCATATCCCCCGTAAAGAGCATAGACGTTCCCGCCATCTCCAGCAAAAAGACAACCGACGCAGCGTTCTGATTCTCATGAAAAGGTACGCCTCCCGACATATCATCCAGTTCATCACTAAAGTCCGGTGAAACGAAATACAACGACGTTTCCTGATCCGGCTTATAGATCATGCCCTGACGAATCGCGAATAACGGTATTTGGCGCTCCACCGCTGTATGTATCAGCTGATCAAACTTCTCTTTTCCACTTGTCGTTCCGTTAAACATGAAGCGTTTCACCGGAATCTGCTCCAGAACAGCCTGCAGTCCGCCTGCATGATCTTGATCGGCATGGGTCGCAATCACCGCGTCCAGTTGATGAATACCTCTCTTTTTCAATAAAGGAACGACCACCTTCGCCCCCACTTCGTAAGGGTCACGCCTTGTTTTCCACGAGTGTTTACTGCCGCCAAAGTCAATTGTACCTCCGCCATCTACGAGAATATGTCTGCCTTCTGGCGTTGTAATCAAAGTACTGTCTCCCTGCCCAATATCGAGAAATTGAACCACTCCTGTTCCGGCAGGCCGAGGAGTCTGATAAGCCCACCATAATCCGGCTGCAAAACTTACGGCAAGCACACCACATAACCAGCGCTGAACCCTGCTCATTCGTACTTCGCTGTAATATCCCGCACCTTTGGCTGTAAATGCACCTGCGTACTCCGGCCACGCAATACTCGCACCAAGGGCAGCGAGTGAACCCTGACCTACTTCTGCTGTCTGGACAGGAAGGGCATGGTGTGCTGTGAGGGACAAACGATTATGAGTATGGGCCTGCACAGGATTAACTGAATCCGTACCTTCAAAACGAGAAGAAGGCCTCACCGTTCCCCACATGCTGCGCGTGGGAGCAGCAGTTCGTCCGTGAATATCAAGCGGAGCTGTATCCTCTTCTTCCGCATGTATATACGGCGGCTTCTCACTGGCGCTCCTCTGATGAAGCAAATGAAGCAGTGCGTACAAAATCGCATAATAGGCTGCAATCCATACCAGAGAAGGGGAGGCCCAGATCATCACAAAACCGGGCAGGTCGTTCATCCATTCCACGCTCAGAAAGGTTAATTGATTTAACTGAATCGCAATCCATGCAAGCGGCTTTGCAGCCTGATCCCACAAGAATGACACCATCATGGCAGCCGTTCCTAGAGGTAAAACCACCGCACTAATGAGGGACACCAGCAGAAAATTGGCCGCAAAAGAGAGCAGCGAAAACTGGTTAAAGTACAGAATGGTCACCGGAAAAGAGATCAGCTGCGCCGTCACCGTCACCGAAGCTGTCGCCGCCAGCGATCTCGGCCATGTACTGAATATCCTGTTGATGAGCGGCATATAAATCATTAATCCTGCCGTCACCAGAAAAGACAGCTGAAAACTGATATTCAGCAAAAAATAGGGGTTCCACCACATCATCAGCAAAGCAGCTGCACTGATGATCTGCAGACTGTCCCTCGCCAGTCCACGCTTCGCCATATATAAACCAATCATAGACATCATGCCTGCCCTAATTACAGAAGGGGAACCGCCCGAAAGCAGTACATACGCCGGAATCAGAAACAGTACCACAGTTAAGGCAGTCTCTCTCGTAAGTTTCAGCCATGACATGAGCATCAATAGTGATGCAACATATACAGCAACATGTGTTCCAGAGATGGCAAGAATATGCGTCAATCCGAGCTGTGAGAATTGACCGTACGTACCCGGATCAATATCTTTTGCCATGCCGATGATAAGCCCCTTCATATATCCGGCATGCGGTTCGGGGAACAGCTGGTCTACCGCTGAACCCAGCAGCTGCCTTGCGGCATCTGTCCATCGCAGTATACTGATTCGTTCCCATCCTTCGGGAGGCACCGCAGTAACAGAATCAGCCCCCTTCACCTTAAACATCCAATGAATATACTGCGTTTTGAGATAACTGCGGTAGTCAAATCCACCAAAATTCCTGGCTTCTCCAGGTAAAGCCCAAGAACCTGACAGCGTCAGCTTGTCTCCTCGCTTCCAGGAGGCTGCTGTCTGCTGTTCTGATTCTTCCATCAGTCGAACCTGCACGATAATTCGTTCGTTTACTCTGGACGGAAGCTTTAGTGTTTCAGACGTTCTTGGCGATAAAACATGATTTGGATCTGAATCTTCTGTTTTTGGATGCATTTCTTGATCCGCTGTCATCGATGAAATGACCATCTCAAAACCTGCCCGATCCCCATCTACCCGGACGTCCGATACTAGCTCCCCTTCAATTTCTCCATTTAACCCGTGGATTTCGTCAGCAGTCATATCGAAGTACTCCGGCACATGACTGTAGTTACGAGCATCATTCCACTGCCAGTGCACCGCCCCGCCTATAAACGCAATGAGCAGCAGAAGGACAGGCCATCCCCGAATATTCAAAAATCGCAATACAAGCGGGAGACAAGCTGCCGCCCCTATCATTCCCCATAATAGACTCCAGCCTGTCAGCACACATGCCATTCCACTTCCACACAGCCAAAAGATTGTAAAGCGAAGCAGCGGTCTGTTTTTCACTGCGGCCCCTCCTCTCTCACACCTATGAATACACAAAAAACCTCCGGAAGCCCAATCAGGCTTGCCGGAGGTTCTTCCCCGTACTTTTCTTTTTCATGTATATTCTTTTCGATACAGCCACTCATCACTTGAAACATTTCCTGCCTAACTGCCGCGATCCGCTGTTCAGTTTAGTTGCTTTATTTAGTTACTTACCGTCATCATCGTCTCCCGAGGAGGCTGGTAACTGTCCAGTCTGCGGAACGAAATGCCTTTCTGCTGCATCATATTCTTCACTTTGCTTGTATCCTTGGGATACGAGCGATGAAAAACAATTTCAGTAACACCGCTGTTCGCCAGCATGTTGGCACAGGTCCAGCAGGGTTCATCCGTAACATACACAGAGGAGCCCTCACGATCAATACGATCTGTGAACAAAAGCAAATTTTGCTCCGCGTGAATGGTACGAATACAGCGCTGCTTTTTAACCATTTCCTCGTGGTCGTCCGTTACTACAAGTTCGTATTCTTCTGCGATCATGCAGCCGGCCTCGGAACAATCCGGCACCCCCATCGGTGCACCATTATAAGCTGTCCCCAGCAGTTTCTTTCCCTGAACCAGAACAGCCCCTACGTGCCGGCGCGGACAGCGGGAACGCGTGGAAACCATATAAGCAATATCCATAAAATACGTATCCCAATCCTTGCGAAGCTCTACTGTACCCATACAGTTTCCTCCTCCCGCTTTGAATCCATTTTTATCCTGTTGTCCCTAGCGAACCCGTAAATATGGTGCCATTTTCTCAAGCATCTTGCTGCCTATGCCCTTCACTTTGGTAAGTTCACTGACTCTAGTAAAAGGGCCATGGGCATTCCGATAATCCACAATAGCCTGAGCTTTCTTCTGCCCAATCCCTGGAAGCTCTGTGAGCTTGGAGACTGACGCCGTGTTCACATCGATCCTGTCATTGCCTGCTGCTTCCGAGCCCGTGCTGGACGGATGGGGAACAGCAGCCGCTTCGATTGAACTTGAAAGACTTGCACCTGAGCCCTTCGTCTTCACTCCGGTCGTTTCATCGGCCGATGCCCCGGCTGGTTCGGCTGCAGGGATCCGATTCTCATTAACAGGAACCTGTGACTGAGGCGAAGAATCACCTGACGTCTCAACTTGAACTTGTGCATCCTGCGCTGCTCCTGCTTCAGATGCTGCAGCGGGGTGATGTTCTTTCCTATCACTTGCTGGAGCAGCTGCATCCTCTCTAACCAAAGCAGCCGACGGTGCAGCAGAGTGGTCCTGCTCACTTGTCGGCTGATTGGCGCCGAGCCGCATCGGTTCCCAGCCGCTAGGTGGCTGTTCACTTTTGCCCGACCATAATATCAGTACGCTTCCAACCACTGCCGCAGCAATGGACATCGTTTTGTTCCATCTCATCTTCCGCACTCCCTCATATTCAAAATAAAAATCATTTCGAACACGGGCGGTGCTTCCGAACCGTTTCATGCTATAGCGTATATAAATTACATATTTTCATGTCATGTGGACCAGAGTCCCCTGCATACAATAGATAGAAGATACTGCGCCATTACCGTAAAGCATGAAAGGAGGCCTGAACCAATGAAGGTTGGATTTATCGGAACCGGCAGCATGGGCAGTCTCTTGATCTATGCCCTGATTCAATCCGGTGCACTCGAACCCCGTCAGATTGCAGCAAGCAACCGCACCCCTTCCAAAGTACGTCAGCTATCCCTCCGTTACCCTGGACTGCATGAATCACAGAGCAATCGGGAAACGGTGATTCGCAGCAGCATCATCTTCCTGTGTGTGAAGCCGCTGGAATTCCGACATGTGATTGATGATATCCTGCCTGTCGTGACTCCCAATCATATCATTGTCTCGATCACCAGTCCCGTGCAGCTGCGCCATCTGGAATCTTCACTTCCTTGCAAAGTCTCCAAGGTTATTCCCAGCGTTACTCACCAGGTCGGCAGCGGAGCAACTCTGTTCATCCATGGCGAGCGAATGACGGCCGAAGACCGCAAAGTGCTGGAAGGTCTGCTGAGTCATATCGGCAAGCCTTACCAAGTGGATGAAGCCTGCACCCGAATCACATCGGACTTTTCCAGCTGCGGACCTGCATTTATATCATTCTTTCTGGAACAATGGATCGAAAGTGCTGTACGCCTGACAGGTATCAAACGAGCAGACGCCTGTGCTCTTGCCGGCGAGATGCTTCTGGGAACAGGCAAGCTGCTCACCGAAGGAGGTTACACACCGCAAGAACTTCAAGCTCGTGTCGCTGTACCTGGCGGAATAACCGCTCAGGCACTTGCACTGCTGCGAAACAACCTGGATGGTGTATTCGACAGCCTGATCCATACGACACATGAGAAATATGATGAAGATTTAGTCAAGCTGGATGAGGTGTTTCGTGCCAGTGAAATTAACCGGCAACAATATTAACCAGTTTGCCTGGAACGGCAATGACTTTGCGAATAGTCTTGCCTTCCAGCGCCTGTTTCACAGGTGCCAGTTCCATCGTATAGCCCTGCATTCCTTGTGCATCCAGATCCTTCGAAATTGTTGCGCGAGTTACAATCTTGCCGTTGACCTGCACCACGATCTCCACTTCTGCATCCACGGTCATCGACTCATCATACTCAGGCCAAGCCACGTAGGAAATTCCACCCTCATATCCAAGACGACTCCACAGTTCCTCCGCCATATGCGGTGCCAAAGGTGACAGCAGCTGAACAAAGTTCTCCATTGCTTCACGAGGCAGTGTATCCGCTTTGTATGCATCGTTAATGAAGATCATCAATTGGCTTATCGCGGTGTTGAAACGCAGATGCTCCAGATCCTCCGTCACTTTTTTGATTGTTTTATGCGCTGTACGTTTGAATTCATCCGTTCCGCCATCTACTGTAATCTTCTCATTAACTGCACCTGTATCTTCGTTGATGAACAGACGCCATACACGTGACAAGAAACGATACATCCCTTCGACCCCGCTGGCGTTCCAAGGTTTGGTCGCTTCCAGAGGTCCCATGAACATTTCATAGAGACGCAGTGTATCTGCACCGAATTCGTTAACTATCTCATCCGGGTTAATCACATTACCACGGGATTTACTCATTTTTTCGTTGTTGGTACCCAGAATCATACCTTGGTTGACCAGCTTGTAGAATGGCTCTTTCGTGTGTACAACGCCCAGATCATACAGCACTTTGTGCCAGAAACGAGCATACAGCAGGTGAAGTACCGCATGTTCTGCTCCACCAATGTACAAGTCCACTGGCAGCCACTGCTGCTGTTTCTCCTTCGAGATCAGTTCCTTGTCATTGTGAGGATCGATGAACCGCAGATAATACCAGCAGCTTCCGGCCCACTGCGGCATCGTGTTCGTTTCGCGGCGCGCTTTCATGCCTGTTTCCGGATCGACCGTATTCACCCAATCTGTCACATTAGCCAGTGGAGATTCTCCTGTACCTGAAGGTTTGATCTGGTCAATGTCAGGAAGCAGCAGCGGCAGTTGATCTTCCGGCACCGTCTTCATTGTTCCATCTTCCAGATGCAGAATCGGAATCGGCTCTCCCCAATAACGCTGACGGCTGAACAACCAGTCACGCAGACGATATGTTGTTTTACCTTGTCCCTTACCGTTCTCTTCAAGCCAAGCGATCATCTTCGCCGCAGCTTCTTCGTTGTTTAATCCGTTCAGGAAATCGGAGTTCACGTGTGCACCGTCGCCTGTATACGCCTCTTTTGTGACATCGCCGCCTTCAATGACTTCGATGATATTCAGGTCAAACTGCTTCGCAAATTCCCAGTCACGTGCATCATGCCCCGGGACAGCCATAACAGCCCCTGTACCGTAACCAGCCAGTACATAATCCGCAATCCAAATCGGAAGCTTTGCTCCGTTAACCGGATTGATCGCATACGCCCCTGTGAACACACCTGTTTTTTCTTTGGCCAAGTCCGTACGTTCCAGATCACTCTTACGCGCAGCCTGCTCCTGATAAGCTTTCACTGCCTCACGCTCTGTTTCAGACGTAATCACGTCCACCAGTTCATGTTCTGGAGCGAGAACTGCAAAGCTTGCACCAAACAATGTATCTGCGCGAGTTGTGAATACTTTGATCACTTCTTCACGGCCTTCAATGGCAAAAACCACTTCAGCACCTGTCGATTTGCCGATCCAGTTACGCTGCATATCCTTGATGCTTTCCGACCAGTCCAGCTCTTCCAGGTCCTCCAGCAAACGCTCCGCATATTCCGTAATTTTCAGCACCCATTGACGCATCGGTTTACGTACAACGGGGTGGCCGCCGCGTTCACTTTTACCGTCAATAACCTCTTCATTCGCCAGAACCGTACCCAATGCCTCACACCAGTTCACCGGCACTTCATCTACATAAGCCAAACCTTTTTTGTACAGCTGGATGAAAATCCATTGTGTCCATTTGTAGTACTCCGGGTCCGTTGTGCTGATCTCGCGATCCCAGTCATACGAAAATCCGAGAGATTTGATCTGACGACGGAAATTGTCGATATTGCGGAATGTAATATGACGCGGGTGCTCCCCCGTATCCAGTGCGTGCTGCTCTGCAGGCAGACCGAACGCGTCCCAACCCATCGGATGAAGTACATTGTATCCGCGCATCCGTTTGTAACGGGATACGATATCCGTTGCTGTATATCCTTCCGGATGACCTACGTGCAGTCCGGAACCGGACGGATAAGGAAACATATCCAGAGCATAAAACTTCGGTTTCGACGGGTCCTCACCTGTTTTGAATGTTTTGTTTTCATCCCAATACTGCTGCCAGTTTTTTTCCATCACTTGCGGTTGATAGCCGTGCTTCGGCTGATGATTCTCACTCATCTATATTCCTCCTTCAGGTTATACGCGCTTTGATAACAACAAAAAAACCTCAGCATCCCGTAGCGTTTGCAGCGCTAGGGACGAGAGGTTGAATTCCCGTGGTACCACCCTAGTTAGCGGACGAACGTGCTTCGTCATCCACTCCCTCTAGACCTGTAACGGCGGTTAACCGATGCGGATTTCCTATTCAATGCAGAAGGCATAGAAAGGTGTAGTCACCGCATTTCTCCAAGGCGAGTTCGCAAAGTACTGTCAATCGGCTTGCACCACCCGCCGACTCTCTGTCATGTACAGAATTTACTACTGATCCTTATCATCGAAATATGTATACAATATCGGGAACATTATATAAAAATGCAGGCTCAAAGTCAATATGACACTTCACATTCATCCTTCTCAGATGATATAATTTCCGTGCTCCCCGACTACAATGATGCTTCTTCAAACATTCCGAAAACGTTCAATACCCTTCTTCAGATTCTGAATCGTCCATTGGATATGCTCCTGATTATCATACTGCCGGTAATCACATTCAATTCGAAGTGCAAGATCAAAATACAAATCGTACAAGCTTCTGCGCTTCCGCTCACTCTCCGTCACAATCTCTCGGCCATACCCTTTCAAAAATCCCGGAGTATAGTTAAAATGACTGAAATAGTGCTCCATCAGCGGATCACCCCACAACGAGCGTTCAAAATCGATAATGCCCGTAATCTGTTTATCCTGCACCAACACATTACCATCCCACAGATCCCAGCTGATCAACATGGGTTCGGTCACTTCATCCAGTACATCTGATCTTTCCTCGATCAGACGCCGCAGCTCATTGTAGTCAATACCAATATCAATCTTTGCCTTTTCTCCATCGGCAAGCATATCCTCCATCAACATCAAAAATGCTTCTCTCCATGTGCTGCGCTGTCTGTCCTTCCCCGAAAAATAACCGAATCGATCCCCCTTAATCTCGTTGATTCGCTTGTTATATTGTCCTAACTGCTGCTCAATTTCTTCCTGCTCTGACACTGTAAGTTGAGTTTTTACCTGGTTATACGGCGTCCCGGACATGTATTCCATAATAAAATACTGTGCAGGTGCAAAAGCAAGCGAAGCATCATAAGCCAGCACCTGAGGCACAGGAACATCCTTCAGACCGGCAGCAAGCCGGAGTGCTTCCACTTCTGCTGTCATCAGATCCTGCTCACAGCGCATCAGATTGGTTGCAGCCGAGGGCGCAATTTTAAGGACAATTTTTCGTCCGTCACTTAGCACTATTTTATAGGCATGGTTTGCCCATCCGTCAATCATTTCTTCACATTCCTGAATGGCCGCAGCGAGTTGATGTGTAATGATCTGATCCAGCTGCTCTTTGGATAATCTCGTTTTATATGTACTTTCCATCGTTGTCATCCTCCCGTTATTGAATAGTTCATCTCATTTCGGAAAACGCTTTCCGAATTAAATTTATTATGTCTCTCTTTCCTTCCAGCAGCAATACCTTTTATCCTATCAGTTAAAAAAACTGTCCTTGGCAGCATGATCACATGCAGCCAAAGGACAGCTAACCATCGTATTTCAAACCATGTACATACGAGCTGCTTATTTATTTTACAGCCACGTAGAACAAACGCTGCGCACTGTCTCCAGCCTCTTGCCACTCAAAGTCCGCATACACCTTCACGTCTCGGAAGCCCGCTTTGCACAGCTCCAGCTTCATCCAATCCGGATCATAAGCACGCTGCACATGAACTTCCTCAAATCTCTGGTACGTATCCCTGCTGCCGTCTTCAATACGCGAGAAAATGCTTAGATGGTGCTCGATTTCACACCGCTCCTGGTCCAGATCACATGTCCAGATGTAAGACACGGAACGCTCATCCAGTACAAAAGGCTGCTCTTCATCATAACGAATGAGTGTGTTCGGATGATGCACATCAAACAGAAACGTACCTTCTGGCTTCAGCATCTCATATGTTCGCCTGAATGTACGAATCACATCTTCTGATTCCAGCAAATAGTTCACACAATCACAGAACGATATGACCGAGTCCACAGGTTCAGGCACTCTCCACTCCCGCATATCCTGCTGCACCCAGCGCACGCTGCCTCCCCGGTACAACCGATGTCCTTGAGACGTTGCTTCCATCTTGCTGCGGGCAACCGACAGCATATCTGCCGAAAGGTCAATGCCCGTCACTTCAAAGCCGGAATTCACCAGCGGAATGGTGATTGAACCCGTTCCGCAGCCAAGCTCCGCCACACTTTTAGGCATGCCATGCTGTTCCCAGGCTGTTCTTGCAAACCTTATCCAGTCCGGATAAGGCATATCTTCCATTAATTCATCGTAAACGTAGGCAAATTTCCGGTAAGACATGTCGGCACCGCACTTTCAATTTCATTTTCCTCAATCGGATGATATCCAAATCCAAAGAAAAAGCAGGGCATCCGGTGTTTACCCAGTCTGGCCCTGCTTTGCTCGACCCAATGCATCATGCTTCGGGGTTATGAAACGAATACTTTATATTTACTTCGTACAGAGCAATCATTTAACACTCTTAAATAAATACATACTGCTCTGTTTGCGCCAAACTCACTTCTCTTCCTGCTGTGGTTTGGGCGCAGATTCGGACAGATACGTCCAGCTTTCCTTTTGTACTACCAGGCCATCCTTCATCAGCTTACCGAGAGCACGTTTGAACGCGGATTTGCTGATGCCGAAGCGCTGCTTGATAATATCAGGCGGAGTCGCATCAGAATACGGCATGCCGCCCATAGGACGTTCTTTCATGAATGCAAGCAGCTTGTCTGCGTCTTCATTACGCCCAACTTCTTTACGCTGCGTCATAGCCAGATTCACCCGGCCGTCTTCACGCACGAGCGTAACCCGGCATTTCACCTTCTCACCCAAACGCAGCATATGACTGCGCTCGGAGGAATGGATCATACCAATCGCCCCAAAGCCCAGTACTCCGCCGTCTACAAGTACAAACGTACCCATCTGCAGCGGCTTGTACACGAGCGCTTCCACCCACTCATTCACCCACGTAGTTGGAGCATGGAAGGCAAGAGGTGCAAGTTCCCGTTCTCCGGCTAATTTGGCACGCAGACGTCCCTGTTTATCGTGTTCCATGATCACGAACACTTCATCTCCTACTTGAGGACGAAGTTCTTCGAGTTCAGGCAGTTCACGAATCGGAAGCAGCAGCTGACGACCGAGTCCCATCTCCAGAAAGCAGCCGAGACGCGGATGCACATCGGCTACAACCAGTTTAGCCATCTCACCCAGCGTAAGGTAAGGTTTTTTCATCGTAACAGCGAGGCGATCTTCTGTATCGAAGAATACAAAAACCTCCAGTGTTTCACCAATCTTGATCTCCCGAGTCAGCTCGGTATAGTGAAGCAGTACATCTTCCGATCCTGTCGTCAAAAAGTAGCCAAAAGGAGACACTTCGCGTGAAACCGGCAGCGAGACGACTGTTCCTGCGATCAAACTCATACCGTTTCCACCACTTTGGCATCAGACCAGAGACGCTCGATATTGTAATACTCGCGCTCATCGCGATGGAAGACGTGAACGACCACATCGCCCAGATCCATCAGGACCCAACGTGCAGAGTCCATACCTTCAATACCTTTAATAACCGCACCGGCAGCGTGAGCCTGTTTGCGGATCTCGGCAGCAATAGCCTGCACCTGTGTATCCGAGTTACCGTGGCAGATTACAAAATAATCGGCAACGAGCGAGATATTATTCAGGTCAAGCGCTACGATGTTCGATGCTTTTTTATCGTCAGCGGCAGCAACCACCATATTCATAAGTTCTTTCGATGATACCGTCATGAACCAACCTCCATAATCTATAATTGTGCAATCAAGTCATTACGTGAGAGCACCGTCAGCGGATAGATGACACGGCGCTGGGAAAGAAGCAGGCTGATTGTCGAATCAAACCCCGCGATCAAACCTTCCTCCAGACTGCGCTGTGCCTGCTCACGAATATACTCTACACCCGGGAAATCACGTCCCGGCTCAATATAATCGGCAAGGCATACCACTTTGTCTAACAGACTCATGCCTACCCTACCAGAAGTATGCCACCGAATCGCATGAATAATTTCAGAATCCGACACACCATAATCACGTTCAGCTACAAAAGCACCCACTTCCGAATGCCAGAGCTGTTTATCATGCTGCAGAAGTTCTGCATTTAATCCGTTATCACGAATGACCGCTTCCATCTCCGCTACCGGCCAATATTTGGCCACGTCATGCAGAATCGCTGCCACATCTGCTTTTACGGGATCAGCACCATACTTCTCTGCCAAAGCGACTGCTGATTCCATGACACCCTGGGTATGCTTCCAGCGCTTGGCTGGCATCTGTGCGGAGACAGCCTCTATTAATTCCTCACGGCTTAGTGCCATATAAACCGCTCCTAACAATATATTGATGAACTGCATCCGGGATCATAAACCGCACCGAATGTCCACTCGCAAGACGTCTGCGAATGGCTGTGGATGAGATATCGACAAGCGGCATCTCGGCCAGCAGAACCCGTCCCTGCAGTTCATCCGGTAAATCGTCCAGATGCAGCTGGAAGCCCGGGCGTCCAACACCGATAAAGGTCATTTTGGAGGCCAGTACTTTAATCTCTTCCCATTTGGGAAGATAATTCACCATATCTGCTCCGATGATGAAATAAAATTCATGTTCGGGGTGACGCCGCCATAATTCACGCATCGTATCGATCGTATAAGATACGCCTCCCAGTTCCATTTCGATACCTAATACCTCATACTGGGGAGTATCTTTTACAGCCGCTTTTGTCATCTCCAGACGCTGCTGTCCAGCTGCACCTGCTTCTGGTTTGTGAGGCGGGACATGGGAGGGCATGAACCAGATTTCATCCAATGCCTGCGAATCCCGTGCCGCTTCGGCTGCCAGCAGATGCCCCATGTGGATCGGATCAAACGTACCGCCCATGATGCCGATCTTCACCCGTGCCACGCTCCTTATCTTGGAAGTTCGATTTGTTTATTATCACGCGATTCTTTGTACAGAATGATGGTGCTTCCAATGACCTGCACAAGCTCGCTGCCTGTTTCACGAGCAACCTCTGCAGCAATTTCGTTTTTATCATCGAGATTGTTGTTCAGCACCTGCACTTTCATCAGCTCACGCTTTTCAATCGCCTCTTCAATGTGGCGGAACAAGTGATCGTTGGTTCCCCCTTTGCCAATTTGAAAAACAGGGGTCAGATGATGTGCTTGTGACCGCAAAAAACGCTTTTGTTTACCAGTTAACATGAATACTCCATACTCCTTATGTTGAGCAGGTCACCCTAAGCGTATGAACCGCTTAGGGACCTGACCGTTCAATTATTATTCTCAAAACTTTTTAGTACTGCTCGTCTCATCGTATCAACCGGAGCCGAGATGCCGAGCCAGTGTTCAAATGCGACAGCTCCTTGATAAACAAACATTCCCAGCCCGCCATGTACCGTACAGCCGCGTAAACGGGATTCACGCAGCAGACGAGTCTCAAGCGGATTGTAGATCAGATCACTGACAGCTGCCCCTTCACGAATCCATGCAGGATCAACAGGCACTTCATCCATGTTTGGATGCATACCAGCTGCTGTCGTATTAATTACGATATCAGCAGCAGCAAGTACAGCTTGAGCATCCTGCATTCCACCTCCGGAAATATTCCCCAAATCATAACTTTGCAAATCGGCAGCAAGACTGACCGCTCTGTCCGCTGTTCGATTCAGAATGCTGATCTGTCCGGGTTTCTCCAGTGCAAGTGCATAGATGACACCTCTTGCGGCGCCGCCTGCTCCGAGAACTGCGATTCGTTTCCCTTCAATCTGAGGAACAGCCTCCTCCTTCAGCGAACGTACATATCCGATTCCGTCTGTATTGTACCCTGTCAGTGTACCATTTTCATTCACGATTGTATTCACTGCCCCGATCAAGCGTGCACTTTCATCGATCACATCGAGATACTGCATCACCTGCTCCTTATGCGGAATCGTGACATTAACACCACGATAGCCCAGTGCAGTGATTCCACGAACAGCAGCTTCCAGCTGATCGGGGTGCACATGAAGCGGCATGTACATTCCATGCACACCCGCTGCCTTTAACGCCGCATTATGCATCGCCGGTGACTTGGAATGGGCAATTGGGTCACCCATCACACCAAGCAGCACCGGAAGTGAAGAATTGAACTTGTTCTCTGTCGACATGAACTCGCCTCCGATCTGATCCGTTTGTTTGAATGTAAAGCTTGTACCCAAACTAGAAACTAGATCAGGGAAGGACGAATCTGTACTCGAATCCCTTTTGGTACATGGACAGCCACCAAAGCACCGTTATCTCCGTTAACCTTGATCCAGCCCAGACCAGAGATGAATACGTCTGACTGACTGCCGCGTTTGATCCGGAATTCATGTCTCGTCCATTCAGGCATCTCCGCGGCATTCTCACGGGTTGGCGGAGAAAGCAATTCTCCGAGGTGATCACGGTAAAGATCATCTGCCCGCTCCAATTTTGTCCGATGAATATCCAGCGCAGTACTGATGAAGCAGGTAAACGATTGACGATCGCCTTCAATAAAATCAAACCGGGCCATACCGCCAAAGAACAGCGTCTGACCGGAATTCAATTGATATACCGCGGGTTTAAGCGGTTTCTCCGGCATAATCGCTGCAAGGTCCTTACGAGATACGATCTCGCTGAAGCGCCATGGATACACAATTCCAGGCGTATCAATGATATATTTTCCATCGTCCAGCGGAATGTTCACCATATCCAGCGTTGTTCCCGGATAACGCGATGTTGTCAATTCCTGTTCCAGATCGCTGTAGTCTCGGATCAAGCGGTTAATCAGTGTCGATTTACCAACATTGGTTCCGCCGACCACATACACATCCCGATCTCCACGGTACGTACCAACAAGCTCAAGCAGACGATCAAAACCTTGATTCTGCTTCGCACTGCACAGCACAACATCTACCGTTCGCAGTCCCTGTTCTTTCGCCTGCTTCTGCACCCAGTTCCGAACTTTATTCCAGTTGGTTACTTTAGGGAGCAAGTCCGTTTTGTTCACGGCTAGCAGTACCGGATTGTTTCCAACAAAGCGCTGCAGGCCCGAAATAATACTGCCATCAAAATCAAACAAATCAACGATATGAATGACCAAAGCATCCTTATCCCCGATTTTGCTGAGCAGAGCCAGGAACTCGTCCTGATCCACTGTGACAGATGATGATTCGTTATAATTTTTGATACGGAAACAGCGCTGGCAGATGACCGGTTCACGGTCAAGTGCTTTCTCGGGAATAAATCCAGGCAGATCCGGATTTTCCGTCTGCAGATTCACGCCGCATCCACTGCATCTTACGGCAATACTGCCGTTATGCGGTTCTGTCATTTCTTCTTTTCCTCCTCAAGCCATAAGCCTTTCTTCCGCAAATTAGACAGGGCAATTCGTTCTACTCTCCGATTAAAGCGGGTCATGAATCCCTCATCTCCGATGGAAATCGGCAGCACCAGAACGGTATATAGTCCAAGTCTGTTCCCTCCGTAAACGTCGGTGAGCATTTGATCCCCCACAACAATGGTTTTCTCGGGAGGCAGCTCCATCATGTTCATTGCTTTACGAAACGGTACATTCGATGGTTTGCGTGCACTATGCACAAACTGGATATCCAGCGGAGTCGCAAACAGGGACACCCGATTCAGATTGTTATTGGACACAATCATCAGCTTGAATCCCACCTCTTTGACACGCGCGAACCATTCGATCAATTCGGGTGTGGCATCAGGTGCTTTTGCTCCAACAAGCGTATTATCCAGGTCAGTTATGATTCCACGATACCCTTGAGCGTACAGCTCTTCCAGATTAATGTCAAAAACTGTGTCTACACGCAGCTTGGGCAGTAACATTTTAAACAAAGAAGTCACCTCAGTTTCATACGACACACTATATCACAAATCCGTCTTTCCTGAAAATGCAAACAGCCTTTATGGCTATGAAAAAAAGGAAAAACGGGACGGGCAGTACTTAAGCCCGTTCCGCTTTCAATTCCTTCCGCAGCTTCAAGGCTGCCTGATAGACAACCTTCCAGTCATCAGCGGTTACCGCCTCTGGACTATAGCGGGTCTGTTCAAACTTCATAAGCAGCTGTTCCAATGTCTCGCGAGCGGACGGTTTAAGCTGACCCCAGCGGTTTACAGACTCGCGGAGCGTTTCGTCCCCGCTGCGAGTCAGGCCTCGTCTTCTCGCATAACGAATCCAGCGCTCTGTCTCAGCCAGCACCTTCTGTTCAGGTGTCAGCGGTCCGCCTGTTCGCAGGCGGAGCAGCAGGAATCGCAGGGAAAGACGGCTGCGCCAGAACATGTAAGCTACCCACAATACGATTACAGCACCGGCAATCCAGATGACAAAGGTCGGAATCGCCGCAGTCGTCTGCTCGGGAGCCGGCGTTTGTTCTTCTTCTTGAACCGGTTCTTCCTCTGGCTGTTCTTCCGGCTGGTCAGCTGGCTGCACCTCCGGTGCTTCGGTCAGCAGCGGCATATCAAATCCCGGTGTTGCTTCAACCGGAATCCATCCGTACTCGCCAAAGTAAACTTCAGCCCAAGAGTGAGCATCCGCATTGGTTACCGTGTACGTCGTTTCGATAGGTGCACCAGGCTGACGAGGAGCCTGCATATCGGAATTCAGCGACATCTGTCCAGGTGCATACCCCTTAACCCATCTTGCCGGGATACCTTCTGACCGGGCCATCATCACAAGTGCAGTAGAAAAGTAATCGCAATACCCTTCGCGAATATCAAATAAGAAACCTTCGACAAAGTCGCTGCTCACTTTTCGGGACAGATCCGGATTGTTGGTGTAATTAAAGTTTTGTTGTAAATAGTTTTGCAGTAATGCCACTTTTTCATACGGTGTTTTTGCAGATGCCGTAATCTCGGAAGCGAGGTCTTTTACCCGCTCAGGAAATCGGGAGGGAAGCTGCAAATACTTGTCCTCAGCCGGATTATTGGAATAGAGGGCTTCAGATGATTTGGTACGCAGCTCATCTTCTACGATAATCGGCACCTCTGACACAAGCGTATAGTTTTTAGGATACTGCGGCTGCTGCCGTGTCGTTACAACATGCAGTTCAGCCCGCTCTGCATTCCAAAGCATACGGCTCGCGCGCTCTTCACCGTTCACCGAGCTTACCTGCGATATAGAGTACGCTCCAAACATGATCGGATATACTGTATCATTCAACATCGTCACTTTCTGTGTGACCTGTTTCGTATTCACTTTTCCGGCCTGCTCATTGGCCAGCGTCTGACTGGCTGACACATTTTCCATGGACGCACGTCCGGGCTCATCCCAGCCTGTTCCTGTATACTCCGAACGTGTCTCACCGCGCCAGTAGCTGCGGTCACTGGTCGTTATGGACATCACAGGCGTGTAATCAAAGTTAAATCCTCCGCCAAGCTGATTGTCCTCGCGACTGTAACCAGACTCGGTTGCAGCCGGAATATCCAGTACGCCGTTCCCCGCTTGGTTCGACGTTGTTCCGGTGTAATTCCGCCATGCCGTATACGGGTCCGTCAAGGTTGGCGGAATTTCCGGCATATTTACACTGGCCACAATGATTAATGAAAAGATGATAGCAATATTCGCCAGTATTTTGTAAGGATACCGAATCAACCGTTTCCATCCCTGCGGATACTGCAGCTGATAATTACGGAAGTGCTGGCATACAAGCCAGCCCATGCCCGCAAACATTACCCAGGCAATCTCCACCCACAGTGGAATCTGAGTAAAGGAATCCAGGATGCCCAAGGATATAATATTAACACCCAGGAACACAAGAATCCGGCGGGTTGTATTCACAAGGCGAATCGCCGCCTCTAACATCACCCATGCACACAAAGAAAACCAGATATACGGAGGCATATGCATAATAAACTGCTCTATGCGCTCTGTTAACGTGCCGTAAGGAATATACACACTGTAATCAATCAACGTTTTATGCAAGATGTATACGACAACAACGGCCTTGATGATCGCTCGATACAGCACTTTGAGAGGGAGAACAACCTCCAGAATGCTTACAGCTGCCAGAGTCCACAATACGAGCGAGGTTGTCTCGGTATACCAGGATTCCTGGGTGAACGATATCCACTGCAGAGCAATCAGAAATATCCAGAGCAGGGATGCGGCGTGGTACCAAGATCTTTTCAATCCCAAATTATCATGTCTGCTGCCGCTCATACCGAACCTCCCCCCATAACCGTTGGAAGCTCCTGCAGATGGGCAACTGTGAATGATCTCGTGCCTCTGCCGCGCAGCATGGCATTCCATTCCGAGCTTCGACGAGATTCCGCCGGGTCGATCAGTATATGACATGGGGTCATGCCGCGGGTATCTGCCCAGCGGAGCACCTCAAGTATTTTTTCGTCTTTTTGCGGAGAAATGACAACAAAGTATGCCCCTTGCGGGAATTGCCGAGCTATTTTCTCCACACCCGGCAGCAGGGACGCATCTTGACCGTTATCCTGTATGTCCACCAGATGATGCATCATCTTTTGCCGCTCAATCGGACTCTCACTCGGAGGCATGAAGGACGACTTTTCAGCTAAGGTTAACAACCCCATCCCCATACGTTCCCTCGTGCCGTAATCCAGCAGGGAAGCTGTGGTGGAAACGGCCAATTCAAATGCTTCTCCGTGCGGATAGCTTCCTGCCATTGCATCCAGAACGAGAATGGTTTTCGGCACAGACTCGTGTTCGAACTCTTTGGACTTCCAGTTCCCTGTCTTTGCTGTCGCATTCCAGTGAATGCGGGAAAGACGATCCCCATACACATAGTCGCGCACACCGTTAATCTGGGTTGTTTCTCTGCGTGAACGTGTCAATGCCGTCTGCGGACCTGACAAACGCGACTTGCGATCATAGAGCTGCCAATAAGGAATGAATACCGTTCTAGGCAGTACGCGGAATTCTCCGATAGCTTTGAAAGTCCCGCGGTGTTCAATCAGCCCGAAGATATCCTCGCTGGCACATTCCGTCTCTGAAAAAACATATTTCCCCCGCTCAAGCGGCGGTGTCTGGAAGGACAGCTCACCAGATCCCCGCATACTGGGGATCAGACTTTCTTTAAAAGACCACGATTCCCCGTTATGCCGATGCAGCATCTCACGAACAACCACGTAAGGCAGAGGAAGAAAACCGGGAATGGTCAGGCTCAGCCTCACTTGGACCTGATCGCCAGCATGAAGCAGTTCTTCATGATCCTGGCCAGAAGAGAGTTTGCGCACCCCCTGAGCCCGTTTGACTCCACTGAATCCGGCGATCGCCAGGTAAACACAGATCAGCGTCACCATAGACAGGAGCATGAGCGAGGTCTTTCCTCCCTGAAACAAAACGTACGCGAGACAGCACATCCACACCATTGCGATGCCCCATACGCGAGGGTGGCGCAGATTTCGATTGACTGTAGTCAAAAGCGGTCTCATCAACTATTGCCCCATCGATACAGGTACGCGAACCTGCTGTAACACGGAATTCAGAACGGCCTCCGAGCTCATGCTGTCCAGTCTGGATTCCGGACGAAGTACGATACGATGAGATATGACATACGGAGCCATCGTTTTCACATCGTCCGGCAGCACGTAGTCTCTCTCCTGCAGGAAGGCAAAAGCTTTCACGGCCATCATAAAGGAAATAGCTGCCCTTGGGCTGGCACCCAGCAGTACAGACGGATGGGAGCGGGTGTGGCGAACAACGTCCAGCAGGTAGTCCATTACAGGATCCCCGATGAACACTTCCTTGATCTCCTGCTGAATCGCCGAAATCTGATCCATATGGGTTACCGACTGCAGCCGGTCCACAGGCTGACCGGATTGATGCTGCTTCAGCAGTGTTTTTTCAATATCCTTGTCAGGATAACCTAGACTGATCTTTAACATAAAACGGTCAAGCTGTGCTTCAGGCAGCGTATATGTTCCTTCGAAATCAATCGGATTTTGAGTTGCGCACAGCATGAAAGGATGAGGCAGATCGTAGGTATCACCGTCTACAGTTACACTGCGTTCTTCCATGACTTCGAGCAGAGCGGACTGTGTTTTGGTCGTTGCACGGTTGATTTCGTCCGCCAGCAAAATATTGGTCATAACCGGGCCGGGCCGGAAATAGAAACGCTCATCTTTCGGATGAAAAACGGATACCCCCGTAATATCGCTCGGTAAAATATCAGGATTACACTGAATACGGCGGTATTCTCCGCGCATCGATTTGGACAGTGCTTTGATTAACTGTGTTTTGCCCGTTCCCGGTACGTCTTCAATCAGAACGTGTCCGCCTGCAAGCAAAGCTGTGAGTAAAAGTTGAATTTCAAAGGATTTCCCCATAATGCAGGATTCCAGATTAGAACGAACTGCAGATATGATTTGGATCGACTCTTTGCGCACAGGCATGTGGTCTAACCTCCTAAAAAAGCATACAGATTTCCTTTTATTGTACATGATCCAGACTCACGAGTACACTCGAAGGAACTCACAATTTGTTTCCAGTCGTCGGATTCGCCGCAGTTATCGCATGAAAACGACAAAAAGACCCCGGATAAATTTATCCGAAGCCCTTGCTTATTTGAAAGGTCAACCCTTGGGGCGAACAACCAGCGCCGCGAGAAAAGAAAAGATAATCGCCGACGATATTCCCGCAGCCGTCAAATCAAAAATACCGGTAATTACGCCAATCCAGCCCTCTTTCTCTAATTCGGTCAATGCTCCGTGAACCAAGGAATTGCCAAAGCTCGTAATGGGCACGGATGCACCTGCACCTGCGAACTTCACCAAAGGGTCATATAGACCAAATGCATCAGCTACCGCACCTGCTACCACAAGAGTACTCATCGTATGTGCAGGCGTCAGCTTTGCACCGTCCATCAACAGCTGTCCGATAACACAGATCAGACCACCAACGATAAAAGCCCATAGAAATTGCATGTATGTCACCCCCCCTGTTCAATAGCTACCGCATGTGCAATACAAGGAATGCTTTCACCCTGCTGGTAGGAGAGGGGCGAAAGCAGCGCTCCTGTTGCAACGACGAGCACTCGCTTCAAATCCCCCTTCTGCATCCGGTTCAGAATGTGACCGTAAGTCACGGTCGCGGAACACCCGCAGCCGCTTCCTCCAGCAACAACCTGAGGCTGTTTTTCACGATCATAGATCATCAATCCGCAATCATTGAAAACCGTCTGTTCCATCGGAATGCCTTCCTTATGCAGCAGTTCCTTGGTAATAGGCAGACCAACGGAGGCCAAATCTCCTGTAACAATCAGGTCATAATAACCGGGTTCAAGCCCGGTATCTCTGAAGTGCGAAATAATGGTATCGGCTGCTGCCGGTGCCATGGCAGCTCCCATATTAAACGGGTCCTTGATGCCAAGATCCATAATTCGGCCAACGGTTGCTTTCGCAATCACCGGCCCTTCACCCGTGCGAGAAATAACACCGCATCCAGAACCTGTGACGGTATACTGTGCATATGGCGGTTTTTGAGAGCCATACTCCGTCGGATACCGAAACTGTTTCTCCACCGTACAGTTATGGCTTACGGTTCCGGCAAGCACGTAATCTCCGGCACCGGAATCCACGATCATGGCAGCCAGCGCCAGCGTTTCCATCGAAGTTGAGCAGGCACCAAATACGCCTAGATAAGGAGCCCCAAGCTGTCGTGCAGAGAATGAACTGCTGATGATCTGGTTCATCAGATCGCCACCAACAAAATAATGCAGCTCTTCCTTTGTGAGATTGGCATTCATCAATGCAAGCTGGGAAGCCTGTTCGAACAGTTTACGCTCCGCTTTTTCCCATGTTTTCTCACCAATCTCCAGATTGTCATAGATGTAGTCAAAATCAGAAGATAAGGGTCCCTTCCCTTCATCCGGTCCTACAACGGTTGCTCTGCCAATGATTCGAGGCTGATGATCATATTCCCATGTCTGGCGGCCCAGTCGTTTCATAGATGCCCACCCCCGAACCCCAGGAAGGCATACACAATCCCGATAATAAACGCGGCTACAACACCGAAAACAATGACGGAACCGGCAAGTTTAAACATGTTTGCTCCGACACCTAACACAAGCCCTTCAGCACGATGCTCCAGCGCAGCCGAACACATGGAATTGGCAAATCCCGTCACGGGCACTCCCGTACCCGCTCCCGCCCACTGTGCGATTTTGTCGTATACACCGAGACAGGTCAGAATAACCGAAATCAGAATCATGACGGCCACGGTAGGACTGGCAGCTTCTTTGGACGTCATGTCCATACCGGCCATGAAGGCTTCCTGAATGGCTTGTCCAATCAAACAGACAGTTCCCCCTACGAGGAAAGCTTTGATGCAGTTTTTCAAAATGGGGCGTGAAGGCTCATGTTTTTTGGCTACCTTTTTATATTCCTTTTCATCCATCGACAGCGATGAGGTTTTCTTTTTTCCGGCTGCAGATTGTTCTGGCAAGCACAGGACCTCCTTTATGTGAATGTTTAGAGCGGCAGCTGAATGCCGATGAGAATCACTTCTATTCATTGTTTGTTATTTTCGGGAAGGTTATGTATCCGGCGAGGAACAGCATATGTTTCCAAAATGGGGGAGATGGGGAATGTATAGGAGATCACGCCGCAGTAATGATTACAATCTTTCGAATCTATAAATAAAGAAGAATGATGACGAGCAAAATAAAAAGTACAATGAACAGCACCTTCTCATGACCTTCCTCAGGAGGCTTCATCTGATATCCCTGCTCCTTCCCCATGCGGTACTAAGCTTAGCAGAACAAAATGCATGCAGAGGAACGAGTTCCCCTTCTATAATCTTATTCAGGAAAGCGGCTGCAGGCTTGGGACAATCGCGGAAATACAGACGGAAAATGAAGTTGGGCCCAGCAAACTCATGCCTTAAAAACGTAACATAAACATGGACAATCACTTGTACAAGGTTCATACTATAATGTGACCAGTGGTTAATAATTAAGTCCTTTGCTCAAGAGAGGACATCAGGCCGGCAGCCGTTCTGCTGTGACCTGATATACATATCAACAGAGGAGTTGTTGGACACATGAATGAAAAAACAATGGACATGTTCCGAACGTTAACGGAGTTCCCTTCCGCTTCCGGTTTTGAACGTGAACTGCGCGGATGGATGAAGGAACAAATGTCTGCGTATACCGATGAATTTGTACAAGATCGCCTGGGCAGTCTCTTCGGTGTTCTGCGGGGAGATGAATCTGGACCGAAAGTGATGGTCGCCGGACACTTTGATGAAGTGGGCTTTATGACAACGGGTATCACGGAAACAGGTATGATTAAATTTCGTCCACTTGGCGGATGGTGGAGTCAAGCTGTGCTGTCGCAGCGTCTTCAGATCATAACTCCTGAACGTCGGATTATCGGTGTTGTCGGTTCTACGCCTACGCATCTGCTGGATGAATCCCAGCGCAGCAAACCGGTAGACTTGAATTCTATGTATCTGGATATTGGTGCAGATGATCGTGCCGAGGCAGAATCATGGGGGATTCATCCGGGAATGCAGATTGTACCGATCTGTGAATTTACGCCGATGGCAAATCCCAAGAAAATTATGGCTAAAGCCTGGGATAATCGTTATGGTGTTGGGCTGGCGCTTGAACTTGTGGAAGCACTGCATCAGGAGAAGCTGCCCAACATCCTTTATTCGGGAGCAACGGTACAGGAAGAATTGGGACTGCGCGGTGCACGTACTGCAGCCAATCTCATTCAGCCAGACGTTTTCTTTGCCCTGGACTGCAGCGCAGCCAATGACATGACTGGAGATAAGCAGTCCTTTGGACATATCGGTCAAGGTGCACTGCTTCGCATATTCGACCCGGGAATGTTCACACATCGTGGGATCGTTGAATATGTTCAGGACACAGCCTCTTCCAATCAGATTAAAATGCAGTACTTTATTTCGCCGGGCGGCACCGATGCAGGTCAGGTCCACTTGAGCGGTATTGGCGTACCTTCCACCGTTATTGGCATCTGCGGTCGGTACATCCACACCTCTTCTTCCATCATTCACACGGATGACTATGATGCTGCCAAAGAGCTGATCGTCAAGCTGGTGAAGGGTCTCGACCGTACAACGATGGAGACAATTATTAATAATGCTTGATCCATGCTAAGAAAATATGTAGAGCTTAACTGCAGAGATACCTTATCGAAGTTCTTCGAGGGTATCTTTTCTTTCGATTGGTTTCATAAATAGCTGGATCGTAGAACATGTTGGAGATCAATTACATAAGATAGCTTAATGAAAGACCCATAACCAGTTATGAAATCACTAAATATAAATTAGCGGGGGACCTTTATATGGCAGCAGGAAGGAATGGTAAATCAAATAAAGGTTCTAGAAAAACCAATGCTGCGAGTACCCTTCTAGGTGGCAATATGAATGGAAAGAAACTGGAACTGATTGTTGCAGCGTTATTGGTCAGCGGGAAGTTAAGAGTGGATGCGGTCACGCTGTTTCGAGAAGCTACCTTAGTTGTAGAATTAGTAGGCCAGTATAAAACACTTTAAAAGGTACAACCGTCCAATTCAGATAAACTGGTACAATTCCTGGATGAAACGGGCGGCGATATGACCCTGAATGATGTGATTCAGGCTTTTCAGCAGCGCATGAATTCCTAAATGCAGGCAAGAAAAGAGGTGGCTGTGATGTCTGAGTTTGATGGAGTTGGATTTGCCGAGACGTTAATTGTACTTATTCTTGTCGTTTTATTTGTGTTTGGTTCTACAGATATCGATACGCTTAGCGGTACACCTACAAAAGTTTGATCCTGCTTGTCTCCTTACAGGGTATTGAGCAGCCGGTTCCGAGGCAGTCGCCATTGACTCTCTCCTGCGTGATAAAAACAACTTGTTGATTGAAGAACGCCAGTCCATATGAAATGGGCTGGCGTTTCCTGCTGTTCTACAGAAATAAAGGCGAGAACGCAAACCAAGCTAAAATGAGTGTCAATACCACACACACGTTCTCTACGACCGCTCCATGTTTGGTCCCTGTACTCATCAGGTTTGCCCGGATCCGGAGCTTAAACGGCGGCAAAGGGCGAATCCCCCGATTCGTCAACGAATCCGCAATTAAATGGAGGGCATAAGCAGAACCTCCTGCAACCCAGATTTCCGGACCCTGCACCTGCGTTGTGCTGTACAGCAGTCCTGCCCACACAGCCGTTCCGTACAGCGTGTGCGTCAATCCCCTGTGCGTCAGTGTTGTACACAGCATAAGCAGACTGCCCGCTATCCAATTCCACGGTGCAAAAGCATGACCATAAAAAACAAGGCCCAGCCCGATGGCAAACATGAGCACTTTACGCAGCGATCGCGATGGCAGAAACGACACAAGCCCGATGAGAATGGCGAGAAGCAGATTCCACGGTTTTGCTGGGACGTAAAAATATACAAATACAGCCGCAGGCAAAAGAACCGTCTGCAGCAGCCGAATCAGGCTGTTAGGCAGCGCTTTGGATACCAGCAATGAATTGGGTTCATCGATATCCGGCAGCAGTGAGCCAATCAAGGCAGCCGTTACAGCTGGAGCCGTAACAGGCATTCCGAGCAGCTGCAGAACGGATAGTGAAACGCCTGTACCGATAATGAGGTGGGATCTTCCCATCATGTTGCAAAAACGTCCTTTCGAAGAAATAGGGATTAGTTCCGACCCCGATCTGATCATACAACGAAAGAAAAACAAGAACAATAGTTCGTATTTCTCATTTCTCAAAATTTTTTTTATATTCGTGATGCTCATCACACTTATTTTTATATGAATGATCTATCGTAATTAGTGAAATAAATCACATTTATTAACTGGAAATACGTGTTATAGTTTAAAATATAAAATATAAGAAATTAAAAATGTTGGTATTCTCGCAGTATTTATCCAAGGGAGGGCTACACATGAACGGAAATAAAGAAAGATTAGTTGTCATCGGCAATGGTATGGCCGGGATCAGCACCGTGGAGCAAATTTTAAAATTAACTTCACGCTTTGATATTACGGTTTTTGGAACAGAACCTTATCCTAACTACAATCGGATTATGCTGTCGTATGTACTGGAAGGCAGCAAAACGCTTGATGATATCGTACTGAATGATCTTCACTGGTATGAGGAATATGGTATTACTCTTCACACAGGAACAACGGTTGCCCGCATTGATGCAGAAAGTCGTGAAGTTGTAACAGAAGATGGACAGCGCACTCCGTACGACAAAATTATTATTGCAACGGGTTCGAGTTCTTTCATCCTTCCTGTACCCGGACATGACAAGCAAGGCGTTGTAGGATTCCGTGACATTGCAGACTGCAACGTCATGCTCGAAGCTGCAAAAGAATATAAAAAAGCGGCGGTCATCGGTGGCGGACTCCTTGGCCTGGAAGCAGCTAAAGGACTTGTGCAGCTGGGTATGGATGTTACCGTTGTTCACCTGATGGACGATCTGATGGAACGCCAGTTGGACCCGCAAGCTTCTGCCATGTTGAAAGCCGAACTGGAACGCCAGGGAATCAAGTTCAAAATGGGAGCACAAACTGCTGAACTGCTCGGCGGCCAACGGGTTGAAGGTATTCGTTTTGCTGACGATTCCGTGCTGAATGTTGATTTCGTAGTGATGGCTGTTGGAATCAAGCCAAATACAGCTGTAGCCCGCGAAAGCGGTATCGAAGTCAACCGGGGCATCATTGTGGATGACTACATGCAGACCTCGCTGAAAGACGTTTACTCTGTCGGAGAATGTAACGAACATCGCGGTGTGTGTTACGGGCTTGTTGCGCCTCTCTTCGAACAGGGCATGATTCTTGCGAAACATATCTGCGGCGTCGAAACTGCTCCGTATGAAGGCTCGGTTGTATCGACCAAATTGAAAATCTCGGGTGTGGATGTTTTCTCTACTGGCGAATTCATCGACAGCACTGAACATACCGTGATTTCACAGAAAGACGACTGGAAACGGACGTACAAAAAAATTCTGCTTCGAGACAACAAAATGGTAGGTGCTGTACTTTTCGGTGACATTACGGACTCCGCTGAACTGCAAAAACTGATCAAGAATCAGACCGAAATGACAGAAGAATTGTACAGTTCACTCATGGGCACAGGCTGCGGCGGTCACAAAAAAACGACCTCTGTTGAAACGATGCCCGAAGACGAAATTGTCTGCGGATGTAACGGCGTAACCAAAGGTGCTATCGTTGATGTCATTACCAATCAAGGTTTGACTACAGTTGATGAGATCAAAGCCTGCACGGGTGCAACCCGCTCTTGCGGAGGATGCAAACCGGTGGTGGAACAGATTTTGCAATACGTGCTTGGAGACAGCTTCAGCACCAGTACCAAACAAGGAATTTGCGGATGCACCACTATGGGGCGTGATGAAATCGTAGCAGAGATTAAACAAAAAGGACTGCAGACGACCAAAGAGGTTATGAACGTACTTGGCTGGAGCCAGCCTGAGGGATGTTCGAAATGTCGTCCGGCCATCAACTACTATCTGGGCATGATCAATCCAGACACACACGAGGATGAAAAAGAATCCAGGTTTGTTAACGAACGAATGAACGCAAACATTCAAAAAGACGGAACTTATACCGTTGTACCTCGGATGTACGGCGGGGTAACCACACCAGCCGATCTGAAACGGATCGCTGATGTTTCAGTCAAATACGACATTAAGGCAGTTAAAGTGACGGGCGGTCAACGTCTGGATCTCATCGGTGTTAAAAAAGAAGACCTGACAAAAGTATGGGCTGAACTCGATATGCCTTCAGGTTATGCCTATGCAAAATCGCTTCGTACCGTTAAAACATGTGTTGGTTCCCAATTCTGCCGCTTCGGCACACAGGATTCGATGGCGATGGGTGCAAGAATCGAACGCAAATTCGAGCGGCTGGATCTGCCAGCCAAATTCAAATATGCGGTGAACGGCTGTCCTCGGAACTGTGCAGAAGCCTGCACAAAAGATATTGGAATCGTCGGCAACGACGGCGGTTGGGAAATCTTTATCGGGGGTAATGGCGGTATCAAAGCAAGACTCGCGGACTCGCTGTGTAAAGTGAAAACGGATGATGAGCTGATCGAATTGTGCGGAGCCATAATGCAGTATTATCGCGAAACAGGTAATTATCTGGAACGTACTTCCGAATGGGTCGAACGCATGGGACTGGAGCATATCCGTTCGGTAGTTGTCGATAACCTTGAAGAACGTAAAGCGCTGATGCAGCGGATCGAGTTCGCCCTTGAACAGGTGGAAGAGCCATGGCAAAAAGCGATTCGTGATGAGGAAGGCCAAAGCAAAATGTTCCACAGCATTGAAGTTTCGGCTCGCCCATAAGCAGGAATAGATTCAATAAAGTAGATAAAATTAAATTTGGATAAAGGAGTGGTTTACGATGACTACCCAACAAACAGGCACGTACTTCCCGGCTGGAGCTGTAGATGAATTTCTACCCCGCATCGGCAGAGTTGTAGAGATTGAAAATCTGCAGCTCGCGGTTTTCCGTGCATCGGACGGCACCATCTTCGCTGCTGACAACCATAACCCCCACCCTAAGGGTGGGCCGCTGGCTGAAGGCATTGTCTCAGGACACTATCTATATGATCCGCTGTATGATTGGAAAATTGATCTGACGACAGGCCAAGTGCAGGCACCTGACCAAGGTCAAGTACAGATGTACCCTGTCAAAGTGGAACATGGTCAGGTCTGGATCGCTGTATAGATTCAAACTGTAACATCCATAGATTTGAGATAGATGTTGATTAATGGGGGAAACCGTGATGTATACACCAAGTGTTGAGGGAATTATTGAAGCAGCCGTCAAAAAAAGAGACCAGATGAATGCCAGCCTGCCGCGATACATGGTCGCGGCCTTGATGGCAGGTGCATATGTAGGACTGGGTATTATCCTGATCTTTAGTATCGGGGCTCCGCTGCTCGCGGCACAATCGCCGCTGCAGACGATGCTGATGGGCATGTCCTTCGGACTCGCCCTGACGCTGGTTATCTTTGCCGGGTCTGAACTGTTTACAGGCAACAACATGTTTTTTACGATGAGCACCCTTGCCGGACGGACCACAGTGAATGATACGCTGAAAAACTGGGGACTTGTCTTTCTCGGCAACCTGATCGGTGCTGTCCTGCTCAGCCTGCTGATTGTAGGAAGCGGTTTGTTCAAAGCAGCCACTCCGGAGCATCTGCTGTTCGTTGTCTCGGCCAAAAAGATGGCAGCTCCAGTGACTGAACTTTTCTTCCGCGGCATTCTCTGTAACTGGCTCGTCTGTCTGGCGATCTGGATGTCCTCCCGTTCCAAAGAGGATATCGCCAAGCTGGTTCTCATCTGGTGGTGTCTATATGCCTTTATCGCGAGCGGTTATGAGCACAGCGTAGCCAATATGACCCTTCTGTCCCTGGCATGGCTGCTGCCTAATCACCCGGATACAATCTCTCTGGCAGGCTGGTTCCACAACATGATTCCGGTCACACTTGGTAACATCATTGGCGGCGCCCTGTTTGTCGGTATGGCTTACTGGTACACTTCACCAGTACGTAAAAAAGCGAAATAACCTAACATTCTGTCCAGTTCCACTGCGTTCAATCGAACTCATTGATTGCTGAGGCGGGATTGGAATATCCTATACCTTCTTTCTTCTCACTGCCACGGGAATGCTGCATCTTCAGCTTCTCGTGGCTTTTTGATCTTCATTTTACAAATTAACAAAGGGCGCATACATCTTTAATCTCGGGTTAACATAACACCAGTATAGTCGGTGTATCGACTACCCAAACTTGCAAAGGATGATCACATCTATGGGAATCCATACGTACTTCCGGTCACTCAACGATCTCGAGCGTATTATTCGAACCCCCGGCAAATTCAAATTTGAAGAACATTGTGTATCCGCTCATTCCTGGAAAGTGGTGCAGTATGCTAAAACACTTGCCGATATTGAAGAGCAGCAGGGCGTGAGCATTGACTGGAAAAAGTTATACGAGATCACCAGCAGCCATGATTATGGCGAAATTTTCATTGGTGATATCAAAACGCCGGTCAAACACTATTCGCTAGAGCTTCGTTCCATGCTGCAGCAGGTGGAAGAAGGCATGGTATCTCATTTTATCAGTGAGAATATTCCGCCGGAGTTTCAGGATATTTTCCGCAGACAGCTTCGCGAAGGCAAAGATAACTCTGTTGAAGGGCTTATTCTTGAAGTTGCTGACAAAATGGATCAAGTGTATGAAGCATTCGCAGAACTGCAGCGCGGCAATACGGAAAAAGAATTCATCGTTATGTATCGCTATGCACTGATCAAGATCAAAAACATCGATCTCCACTGTGTTCGTTATTTTCTGAACCACATCCTGCCTGACATTATCGAAGAAGGAATCCGCTCCCCGTTTGATATCCGCAAAATAACCGAAGAAGCCCTCCTGCAGCAATAAGCTCAGCCCACCGGATGACTTTATCCATGGACTGAGCTTTTTGCTGTTTCAATCTGTGATCCATATTAATCGTGTGCCAACCCGCCTACATCAGGTGGTGACGTCATGTTACCCTGCTGCTCCAGTGACTTAATCATTTTAAGACGTGACGTTACGAGACCGATCAGTATAACAAACAAGCCTGCAATAATGAACAGCAAAGCGATGCCTCTGCCTGGTCCAACTCCGATAATTTGGCCTACAGATGATGCCAGCATGCCCCCCTGCACCAGTAGTGGATTAAACACGTGGTCCGCCAAAAATCCAGCCAAGCTGTACGCGATAACGAAGCCAAGCTGAGACAAAATACCGATAATTCCCCACACTCTTCCCTGCTTGTCGTTGGCGATATTGTTGCGGACTAACACGTCAGCGCTCATATTCACAAACGGCAGTGATGACAGGAACAAAAAACCCGCAAAGATAATAAAGAAAATATTCGTTGATACACCCAGCAGCGAGAAAGCCAGACCACACATCACTAAACCTGCAGTCAACACACTTGCATATTTCTTGGTCACTGTAAAAATACCGATACACAAGCTGCTGATCAGCATTCCGATGGCACTAACGGACTGAAAAGTCCCCAGCGTTTTGGCGTCGGTAAACGACAGCAGCATTGGACCAATAAGCGTCTCCAGAAACCCGAGATAGAAGGTGACGAGAGAAATAATAATGACAAGCAGCAGCACGCCCTTGTTCGTAACGACCTCTCTCCAGCCTTCCTGTATATCGCTTAACCAGCTGTGATTTTCCTTGTTTTCCCGCTCTACCTTCATGCTCTTGCGAATAACCAGCACGGCCAGAATGGCAATGAGGAACGTTGCGATATTAATGATCATGATAACTTCAATCGTTGTAACGCTGAGCAGTATACCTGCAATAATAGGTGAAAACAAAAACTTGGAGGATTCCGCCAGCTGCACCAGTCCGCTGCCTTTGGAGAACTGATCCTTATCCAGCAGGTCTGTGGCTGATGCTTTATATGCCGGGCTTTGCAGCGCCGTGAATACGGAACTGAACGCCACCCCCACATAGATATGCCATAATTGAATATCCCCGGCCAGCATAATAGACAGGATAAAAACAAGCCCGGCTGCTGAGCCAAGATCCCCGATGATCATCATCGTACGGCGGTCAAACCGGTCAGCAAGCACCCCTCCAACAGGGCGAAGCAGAATATTAGGCAAAAACGTAAATAACGTAATCAGTGCTGCGCTGGTTGCCGTGTTTGTTTTTTCGAAAGCATACACTCCTAGTGAGAATGCGGTCAGTCCGATTCCGATCATCGAGATCAGCTGACCAAACCAAACGATCAGGAATTTGCGGAATGAATGCTGTACCCTGTTTTCCATCGGATGTTACTCCCTTCTGTCCTCTTCCTCACTAACCTTGATCTTGATATGGGAAATATAAGCGGGTAACATAAGCAAAGCTTCCTGGCGCTGCTCCCAAAACACGTTCCATGATATCCGCAAAAGCTTCGATTTTCTTCATGAACTGCTTTTCCTCCCACTGAAAGATACCCTGATCCAGAATAAATTGTGAGGACACCAGCAAAAATTCGATGCTTTCCCTAGGTGTTGGCGTATTAAATACGCCTTCCTGAATCCCCTGCTCTACGACCTCAGCCAGGATAGGACTTAATTGAAGCACCGTTTCAACAAGACTTTTTTGATGCATCTCTACATTTTGGACATCGTGAAGCTGCTCAATGACTCCCAGCTTGCGCTCGTCAGGTTGATTCTGGGCCGTAATGATGTGAAAAATTTTCTCATGAGCGCTCAGTTCCGAATTGGAAAGAATGCGCCTTGCTGCAGTTACACCGCTCATAATAAAACGCATGACGATTGCATGCATCACTTCTTCTTTGGACTGAAAATAATAATAAAATGTGCCTTTAGCTATGTCACATGCCTTAAGAATGTCCATGATGGTTGCTTTGGTATAGCCCTTGGTCACAAACAACATCTCGGCAGCATCTAGAATCTCGTTTCTACGTTCCTCTGGATTTTTCATCACTCTCATAGGTGAAGCCTCTCCCTCATCGACCGACCGTCGGTCTATTTTAGTCATTATGTTTTATGTTTAGAACCCCATACTTGTTAACCATTGTCCTAACTGATGTTCTCTAGTTTTTAAATCTTCTCGTTCTTTCTCGTATTTACCGAACCTTTTGTCTGCCACTAACTGTCCGTCCATCATAAACAGCACTCGTTCCGAGCGGGCTGCAACCTTGACATCATGCGTCACGAGTAAAATTGTTGTACCTGAAGCATTGATATCACCAAGAATATCCATGATCTCGTGTGTAGATTTGGAATTCAGTGCTCCGGTCGGTTCATCTCCGAATATAATATCCGGATTATTGATCAATGCCCGGCAGATTGCGATCCGCTGCAGCTGTCCCCCTGAAGCCTGGGTGATATTATGCTCGGCCAGCCCGTCAATCCCCATTTTTTTCATCAAAGACATCGCACGTCGATTAATGGCATCTCTACTGCTGTGCTTAGCCAGATAAGCGGAAAGGATGATATTATCGAACAGATTCAAATTTTTGAGCAGATGGATATGCTGAAAAATAAAACCCATTTGAGTCAAGCGCAGACTTGCCAGCTCTTTCTCCGGAAATGCTGATATGGGCCTGCCATTGAAATACACGCTGCCTGTACTGATCTGATCCATTCCGCTGATGGTATACAGGAGGGTCGATTTGCCCGAGCCCGATGGGCCCATAATCGAAACGAATTCTCCCTTTTCAAGCTGCAGATTGATATTTTTCAAAATATACTGCTCCTCATTTTCACCCACACCTGCAGACTTATTCACATCTCTTGCTTCAAGTATCGCTGTCACTGCTGCACCTCCTTATTCCACAATCATTTTCGAAATGCTGGTTTCCCGAATCGACTGAATGCTGATCCAGGCCGTAACGGTGATCGTTCCTGCCAGCAATAAAGGACACAGCACATATGCCTGCACCGGATTGATGACAAACACAATCTTAGAAGCACCAAACGATGACATAATACCGCTAACAAGCTTCGGCCCGAGTGTATTGGAGAGGACCGTACCTGCTGCCACACCTATAATCAGAATGGTGAGTGACATCACCATATACTTCAGCTTGATCTTAGATAAAGCAAATCCGAGACTCCGCATTACTGCAATATCATGGTTATCTTTGGCAACCATCATCTGCAGAAATAGTGAAGTAATCAAAATGGATATGAAGACACCAATAGTCAGCGCAAGTGTCGTCACCAATTTTAATTGCTGTATCGTACCGCCAAGGGTTTGATTCAAATATCCTCGAAGATCCGTTACGCGCGCTGGCGAAAATTCTTTCTCATACGCTGCAATTTTCGCATCCATAACTTCGCGGTCCTTCAGATTCACACTGACGACGTACCAGAGCACACGATCTGGGTTATAAGGCAGCAGCGCCTTCGCCGTCTTTCCGCCATTCGTCACATCTTGATAGATACCGCTTACCGTCATCACCCTATCCTTACCACTGACCCGCAAGGTTAACTGATCACCCGTGTTGAGCTTGAGTTCACTGCTGTTTGCATCCGAGAGCGCAATCTCCTGATGGTTCGCTGGAGCATTTCCACTTAGGTAAGACAAAGGAAAAATGCTGAAGTCTCCACTTTCCACGCTCAGATTATCGTAGCTGCCCTCTGCATTACGAATTTTGAACTGGCTTGTTACGAGAGGTGAGTACTTTTGAACGTCTGCGTCATTTTTAATCTGGTTCAGCAGATGTGCATAACGCTGCTCTACATCATCTGTATGCCTGAGATCGATTCGAATATCACTTTGCCCCACACCCATGTAGGAAATGAAACTTGAAGCCTGCAGTGTACTCAAAAAGTTAAGCGGTACAATCATCATAAACGAACTGATGATGAACACGAATAATAATAAACGGAACATTTTAACACGCTGCATGACGTCTTTGATCCCGAGAAAAACAGGTACGGAAGACCAGCGATTATATGACAATCTTAGCCGGTTTCGAGCCATCTGGGTATCGCCCAGACTTCCTGTACGAAGGGCCTCCACAGCAGAAATCGAACGAAAACGACGCAGCACTGCGCGGCAGAACAGGACAACCATGGCAAAGATCAAACCCACCGCAAGCAGAGGCACGACGAAATGCAGCAGAGCAGTCGGTGCTTTTCCCATATAGAGCATGATATTGGATATGAAGAGCTGGTTCAATCCAAGCGAAGCCGTATATCCCAATATGCAGGCCACACCTGCCATGAACACATATTTGGCAAGATAGAGCCGCTTGATCTCTTTCTCGGCAATACCGATGGCTTTCATCACGCTGATCTCGCGGTAATCCTCCTCAATGGCTGCAAGCATCGTAAAACGAATACACAGCATGGCAATCAGAATCAGTACCAGGCTGACCAAAATAATGACAGCAGCAATAATTCCGTCAGTCATCGCATTGAGCAGTTGGAACAAACCGTATGTCACCACCGGACCAGCATTAGGCAGTCCTGCATTTTGATAGGCTTGCGTGAACTCACTGGTTTTGGAAGGATCATGCAGACGGAACTCGATGAGATACTCCATCTCCCCGACACCCTGTTTCAACTGCTGCAGCTCCGCCGGGCTAACGATAAATCGTTTGGAGTGCACAACGGACGGATTCATCTGCGCATCACGTACAAAATCAACAATGGTATAAGAACGTTCAAACGCTCCATTGTTAATCCGAACCTGATCACCGATGTTTAATTTGTTTTGCTGCAAATAATAGACGGGTACTGCGATCTCACCGTCACGAACCTGAATAATCTCACTGTTCAGATTCAGTAGATAATCGAACTGCTGATTTTGTGTAACCAGATCAATATCCATAACCGTGTTCTTTTCCGATTCAGCGCCGAGGTACATGTCAGCTCCATCGATGTTAACCATCTCGACAATCTGATGCTGTTTAACCATTGTATTTCCTTCAGCCCAGGTATTCACCTTGGCCTGATCCAGTTCTCCAGCATGCATTTGCACAAAATGAGGTGTCTTGGACTCAAAGAACAGGTACTGAATGGAACTTGTCAGCTCTATGATCATGCGAGAACCGGATGAAACTAACAAAGCAGCAAGCAGTACAAATATAAACAGTGCTGCAGTAATTCCTTTTTTCCTCATTAAATCGTTTCTGAGCATTCGCAGCAGCATAAACGAACATGGCTCCTCTCATCTACTTGGTTGTTTCATTGGCATAAGCCGCCGATTTTTTGTCTAATAAAGATTGAGGGAGAGGCAAAAAATCATGACCCAATGTTATGAGAAGAGGCAGGCATCACTCCTTGCTTCATTTTGAATGGAACGATTTGTTTCTTGTGTAAATCTATGTAGTTATTCCAAATTATATATTCAAGCTCGTATTTGTCAATTCATTTCATAAGTAACGTTAATCAAAAGAATAAACTTGACTTCCTATTATGTTGTAACTATTATAGTTACAAAGAAGAAAAAGAATAAACTAACGAATGAATGGATCATCTAGGGTGTGTCTGAAAACGCTGAAGAAAGCCAATTTTGCCGAATTTTTGTTCCATGCCAGGAAGTTTCCCGCAGGCGTGCCGGGGCACGTCAAGGGAAAGTGACGCAGCAGGGGGCGAAAAGGGGGTAAAAGATGCACTTCAGCGGGTTTCAAGACACGCCCTATATACATCCTTAAGGAGGAAACAAAATGAAATGGTTAGTTACAGGCGCAACAGGTCACTTAGGATCACTGGTCGTTGAAGCACTTCTGCAAACGCAGGACGCCTCGAATCTGGCAGTTAGTGTGCGTTCACCGGAGAAAGCAGATACACTGCGCTTCCAAGGCGTAGATGTTCGTCAAGGTGATTTCGATCAGCCGGAAACACTGGAGAAAGCCTTTGAAGGTGTAGATCGCCTGCTGCTCATCTCCACAGACGGAGATAATGAGACACGCATTCGTCAGCATCAGACTGCTGTTGAAGCTGCTAAAAAAGCTGGGGTCGGTTACATCGCTTATACAAGTGTTGTCAATGCGGACCATAACCCGCTCTCTCTCGCCGAGGTACACCGTAAGACCGAACAAGCCATTCGTGAGTCTGGTATCCCTTACACCTTTTTGCGCAACAATTGGTATCTTGAAAACGAAGCTGGCAGTGTACAGGCTGTTACCCATGGCGCTCCTTGGGTGCATGCGACGGGTGACAGTCAAGTTGGCTGGGCTGCCCGCCGTGATTATGCTGAAGCTGCTGCTGCCGTACTTGCAGGCGAAGGACACGAAAACAAAGTATATGAATTGTCTGGCAAACTGCGTACACAGGCTGAGCTTGCTGCCATTGCAGGTGAAGTACTCGGACAGGAAATCAACGTACAAAATGTGGACGACGCTGCTTACGCGGATATCATGAAAGGTGCAGGACTGCCTGACTTTGTTGTATCCATGCTGGTTGAGATGCAGGGAGCAATCCGTCAAGGTGCACTGGCTGTAGAGAGTGACACACTCGAAATACTGCTTGGTCGTCCAGTTCAACCGCTAAGCGAAGGCTTTAAAGCGATTTTGGGCAAATAAACTAACCGTGCTGCGATCTGCACTCGTCGATCCAATCGGGATCTAAAAAAGGCTGTTCCATACGTCATAGGATGACGGGGAACAGCCCTTTTTACATGTTTTAGGCCCAGTCTGAACTCTGAGCAGCATACGATGATGAAGATTAACCTGCAGCTGGTTTGTCACTGCTCAATATAACGTGCAGGAACAGCATCAGCCAGCCAAATATTTTCGCTGCCATGATAAAATAAAATACCCTCACGTGCGGCACGTCCGGCATGAATGTGCAGAATGGCAGGCTGAGCATCTCGCCTTTTTCCAACCCGGCGTGCCGTATTCATATCAGCAGACAGATGTACATACTGCCGCTGCCTTGGCTGCAGACCTTGCTTCAGAATAGAAGCCACGGCATGCACAGGTGTACCGTGGTATAACATCTCCGGGGGCTGAGCAGCTGCTTTGGAAATTTTCTGCGGTGTGGAATGGCCATAGAGCGCACGAATACGCCCCGAATGCACCTCGTGCCGCTTTTTTTCTGAACCTGCAATCATCTGTGTCAGATCAGCCTCTGTAACGTCACGCCATTGCGGGCTTTCGTTCAGAGCGATAAGCAATTGCGAAATCTCCACCCAACCCTCTTCATCCAGTTCAAGCTCGTATTCCCATGGAGCATGCCGCAATGCATAAGAAAGCTCTTTGCTCAATTTCATGTAGTCCATGGCGTTCACCCCCTAATTCTAACTCTGCTCCTGTACTGCCGCCAAAATCTCCTGAATGTTGCGTGCGAGCGCTTCGAAGTCCTCCTGAGTAAATTGAATATGCCCGTTAATCCCTCGATGAATAATTGTATTCATCACTGGATGAGTCTTTTCATTCGATGCAACCCGAATCAGATCATCGGCAAAATCAACCGCCTGCTGTTCGCTGTAATTAAACGGCTTGATCAGCATACGAATACTTAGTGCATGCGCCTGAGCTTCTGCCAGGCGATCCCGATGAGTAATGCTGTATACTGCGCCAAAACCAAAAGCCGCAAGCACTTGACGCTGCAGTTCTGTCGTTTCTGGGAGCGGTGTGCCAATCAGTTCGCAGACCTGCTCCACCATCTGCTCCAGTTCATGGGCTGCTGTGCCCAAAATAACATCATTCTTATCATCCTTGTTCATAAAATCATTCATATCCATATTCTCCGTTCTATCCTTTATTCCATATCGGGGACGGCAGATGTTTGAAAGACTCTTGATGGATACCCGCACGATTCAGCGCTTTTCGCAAGCGAGTAGCAACTTCCATAAAATAAATTTCAGGTACCCGATCCCCTGCAAGCTGCTTCAATAGATAATCATTTTCCAGACCTTGATACAGTGGATGCAAATCTTCGACTAATATTTTCTTCATATCTTCACTCGTAATCCTAGCCGTCATGCTGCATTCATTAACGAGGGTCTGTAACGTATCTTCTACAGCCTGGTTGTCATAGGACAGGTGAGATACGAGATACTGCAGATCATATAGATCCTTAAACCTCGGTCTCACAATCGTCTGATGCAGCTTCCAAGCGACTTGAGTGGACAGCTGAACTGTGTAGGGAACTACAAAAGGCTCACCTCTTAACGGTTGGTAGTTTAACTCCACAGGCTCTGCATCCAGCTTCAGATTAAATGAAATATCAAGAAAAAGCTCATCTTCGTACCGATTCCCTTCACTGGACTCACTCTGGATCGCATAGGCAATATCGGTATTCACCGTTGGAAAGTCATCATCCATTGCGTAATCAATTTCACGCCAGAATGCATTCTCCTGAAAGCTGCGAAAATGGACTCCATCATTCAGATCAAGTTCAGTCACCTGAATCATCCAATCCGTAAAAATCTGCTTGGCCTGATCCGCATGTTCAATCGTACCTTTATACAAAAAGTCGATATCCTCAGCATAGCGCAGACTTGGATTATCCAAGTACTGTCTCGTTAACAGGCTACCTTTCAAAATAAAGGATGAATGGACTAGCGCAGCCCGTTTCAATAGCGCTTCCAAAACAATAATTAATCTCTCGTCTTCATTGAAGCAATGGATGGGTATGTCATTCCCGTTTCTCGTCACAACTTTTCCTCCAATCTTATCTTAAACACATCAAGCTGGTTCAATCAGATCCAGCCCCGATCCAACTCTTCCCGACTATCATATATACACAGCTCATATTGTTGCTTGATCAGTTCAATTTGATTGCTTTGCAAAATGTTATGAATTTCCTCGACGCTACGATAAAAGTGATCCGCATGTTCATATTCTCGCACAGTCACAAATCGGATACTACCATCCTTATGAAGAGAATTACGGGAGATATGACCGCCTGTACCCGCACATATTTGCTTCAGTCTGTGCACATCATCCACCTGCACTTTACCATGCCATTCAAAATAGGGTCTGGACTGAGGCACCATCGGTTGTTTGAAAAACCGTTCCTCCTTAGCCGGTATCTCTACTTTTGTACGTACCACAGTAAACCCGTTATTCCTAAATGTTATTGAAATCTCTTCAATGACACGCTGTACATCCTGAAAATCCTCGCTATGGACAATGCTCGTAATCATGGGTTGATGGATGTGCTCTCCCTGATCGAGCTCGATCAGGACCGGTTTTACATTCTCTTCGCTGCAGATACGGATAAAGATTTCTTTTTCCTGCTGGCTCAGATCACTTAGGGTAACATGAAATTCAAACTCCATTCGTTCACAACCCTCTTTCCTCCAACGTGCTTATACTAGATTAACTCTACCTTTATTATAGTAAAACCCAAAATAGTAAAAAACCAAATCTTCTCTGCAGATAGAGTCGATTTGGTCTCCTTTAAACACCACAGCTATACGCAACACAGTCTTACTCCGCTTTCATTGAAACTCACCACGGTCAGGCCGTCTCATGTTGGTTCTTCGGCTCCGGCTCGTAGACCTGAGTATGCTCGTTCTCTTCGAGCAGCCACTCCACTGGCCCAGGCTTGCGAACCTTCCACACCAAAGCCTGAACACGCAGTGATCTTCTCACCCAGGACAGAGAGGTGCAGCGCTTCTCCGATCGAACCACTAGCCCCCAATGAATGACCCGGGCAAGCCATGGATTCACATATTCATTGTGTTTGCGCACCGATGGCAGTTCATCCTGGAACAATCGCTGCTTAACATCCATCGGCGGCTGACCACAGGTCCAGTAATGAAGCAGGGCGGACAGACTATAAATATCTGACATCGGCCCTTGCACGGATCTTTCTGAATAAAACTCAAGCGGCGAATATCCTTTGGAGGTGAAAATAGCCTGCTTGATTCCGGTCTGTGTCGGCCAGCGGACAGCTGAACCAAAGTCCAGCAGCTTCGGCGTACCATCTTCCATCACCATCACATTGGATGGTTTGACATCCCGATGAAGAATGCCTTGTTTATGTATGTAATCCAGTGTGTCCACCAGCGGCAGCAGCGTATCTGTAATAAATTCTGCCTGAAGTGCATGGTTGCGCTCATTCAAATAATCTGTCAGCATCAAGCCGGTACAGTATTCCGTGACCAGGTACCCGGTATCATTAGCCTCAAAGTGATCCACATACGAAATAATGTGCGGATGGTTTAGCGAGGACAGCAGCTCCCCTTCCTGAAGAAACGCAGACAGCAATTCCTGAAATTGTCCGCCATATCCTCGGGATGCACAGTACACCCTGCGTTTATCCGTCTGACGTGCAGCGATTCGCTCAGGGAAAAACTCCTTGATGGCCACTTTTGTACCTGTATGCCGATTCCGTCCAACATACACAATCGCCAGCTCACTGCAGGTCAGAACCTGCCGTACCTGATATGTATCATTTAAAATGACATTGCGCTGCAGTGCCATATTCCAATTATCTTTTCTCATAACAAACCTCTTTTCAACCTTGTCGATCGGAAGACTTGCCGCATGACTTTGTTATTGATCCATCAACTCATCATGGATGAGTCCAACCGGATGGCCGTTCATCGCCAACCATCTATATAAACCAAATCACGAAGTTTGAAACATTTCTTCGTAGAAAGTCTTCATTCGTTCAAGCTTCCATAATCCAGTCCGAAGATGTGTCTGCACACTCTTCTATACATAGTATCGACAGAAGGGGCAGTTTCTTTAATTCATTCGCAAAAATGCGAACTGCCCCGTGTTCTCAACGCTGCGTTTTATTGATCTTTCTAAGTCATTTTGCAAACAATCGGTACTGCTTCTAGTAGTGCCTGCTTAAAAATTGCTGAATTTCGGCATTCATCTCCTGCAGCACATCCTGAGACGGAAAATGCCCTGTATCATACTTGATTGCCTGTACGTTCGGAATAATCTGACGGGCACGATCAATGCATTTATCCCCCGGGAAATAGACATCCTTCTCCCCTACCAGCAGCAGTGTCGGCGAGTTATAGTTGATAAGCTCTTCTCGTTCCGCAAGTTTAGGCAAATCCTGCTCCAGACTGACGTATTTGAAAATTTTACCAATCAAGTTTTTATCTGCTTCCTTCATACAATGGCATGACAGATTATCCGTGATCTTTTGCAAAGAAGCTGGCGAAGAAGTCATACGGTACTTGACGAGTGGAAGTGTAATATCATGAGCAGTTTTCATTCTCGAATTGAGAGCGAGACCCGCTGGCGCCACCAAAACCGAACATGCAATGCGCTCTGGGATATAAGTAGCCAGTCGAAGAATAATGCCGCCGCCAAAAGAGGGACCAATAAATGCACTTTGTTCGATCTGGTAATGGTCCAGTAGATCGGATACCCACAAGGCCAAGCTGTCAAAACGTGCCGAGATGCTCGCTTCCTCGCTGTACCCGGGATGGCCAATCGTATCCGGTGCAATGATCCGATAGGATTGGAATAAGGAAGAGAACCAGGACAGTGTCATCGGATTCACACAATTGCCGCCCTGAAGAATAAATAATGGCTTGCCACCTTCCGGTCCGGTTAACAAAACATGCGTTTTTCCGAAACGTGTCTCCACATACTCTCTTGTAAATCCTTCACCCAACTCACTCAAATAAATTTCGTACTCTTCGAGAATACTGCTCTTTCCTTCTTCACTTCTATAAATGGAACTCATGTCTGCCTCCTGCAATGTGTACTCATATCACCTTTTCCAGTGATAGACCGGGACAATCCCCGGCCTAAAAGATAAGGAGGGCCTGTGAATGACAGGCTCCTCCATATGTGCGACTTATCATATGCTGATGATTATAGAATGGAAATTGGAAATTGTAAATATCGATTCTAATAGACAAGCCTGGTTCTTTTTTTGAAGGGATAAAATGTGTTACTTCCGGCCGTAGTCCGCCTTGATTTCACCCCATTGTTTCGTTTGCCATTTCAGCACTTTATTGGTATACGTATTTGAACGAAGCCACTGCTCAGCCCGATCAATCATCAACCAGATCTCCTCAGTCGAGCTGTCCCGCGGCAGAGTTGTGGCGACTTTCTTCTGTTTAAGCCACTTCATTGCATTAACCGAATCGGTGTATACCGTTTTGCTGCTGCCTTCTTTTTTAAGATGAGCCAGTGCATGCACAATAGCCAGAAATTCACCCAGATTATTGGTGCCTTTCGAGATTGGTCCAACGGAAAAAAGCACCTCACCTGTGCGGGTATCCACCCCTTTGTATTCGACTGGTCCTGGATTACCGCGTGTCCCTACATCAACGGAGATGCTGTCATACTCAATTTCCTCCGATGTTTCCATCCCGGCACTTCTACTGCTGCTGCTGGCCTTCGACTTGGACTTCGAAGCACCGCCTGCTCCTCCCGCACTTGAACCCCAGTTCCCTTTCCAACCCGCACGGTACGCCGCTTCGGCTGCTTCTCTCGATTCGTACGATTTATATTTGGCTCCGGCATACTGATCCGTCTGTGCTTTGCATTCCGCCCATGTTGCATATACGCCCGGCTGCTTTCCTTCCCATACAACATAATATTTTTGTTTTGCCATGCGTAAACGCTCCTTTATTCACTGCATCAATACCTTATTGTAAACGATTAGGAGAGGTAATTGATAGGTTTCAATCTTTTTCTACTGGTACATTATCGAGGTCGAATTTAGCAAATCGAAATAATTTCTATAAAAATCATTGTTTTCTAACAAATATTCATGATTGCCAATATCCTCAATTTCTCCATTTTTCAATACAATAATCTTATCCGCATCTCGAATTGATGAAATCTTATGTGAGATAATGATTCTAGTGCAATGGATCTCTTTTAGATAATCATCAATTTGCTTTTCATTTTTATAGTCCAATGAACTTGTCGCTTCATCAAAAACGATGAATTTAGGATTATTTATAAGTGCTCTTGCAATAGCAATTCTCTGCCTTTGTCCACCCGATAAATTGGTACCTGACTCAGATATTAATGTGTTAAACTTCATAGGCATACTCATAATATCATTGTAAATGTTAGTTTTTCTAGAGATATTGATTAAATGTTCCTCGTCTACCACGTCACCATGGAGTATAATATTTTCTTTTATACTTTTGTTAAAAAGAGTAATTTCCTGTGGAACGACTCCAATTAAACTTTTCAAATAACTGGTCTCCATCTCAAGACTGTCATATCCATCAAAGTACACGTTTCCGGAGGTTGGTGGGTACAGCCCAACTATAATTTTAGCTAATGTACTTTTTCCACTCCCACTTTCTCCAACTAACGCAACTTTTTCTCCAGCGTTTATTTGTAATGTTATTCCATTCAAAACATTTCTTTTTCCATATTTGTAGCTTATATTATCGAGGCATATATTTCCTTTTAATTCAGGCTTTATCCCCTCTCGGTTTCCTATTTCTTCGTCCTCAACCAAAACATCATGGACTCTATTTAAATACAAAGTTGATGCAACAAAAGAAGAATATAGCTGAAATAAAGACTTACATATACCAAATAATTGAATAGATAAAGAATACAGCATTACAACTACTCCAATGTTGATTGTCCCTTGAAAATAAAGATAGCCTCCTAGTCCAATAACAAGTAATGGAGAAGCAGTTTCAAATGCCCCTATTAAAGTTTGCATGTAATTCGAATAATTTTCTTTTGCTTTAATCGATGCAATGAAATTATCTAATTTTTTCTTCCATTCCATATAAACTTTTGATTCAATCCCGTTGATTTTTATGGAAAACATATTAAATATCATTTCATTTTGATAGGATTGCAGCTTCGAAGTATTCATTACTTCATTATTAGTGAATTTAGATAAATACGTCCTATTAACTAGCAAAAGTAAGCTGTATATTATAATTAAAACACAACAAAACAATGCGATCGTTGGGGAGAAAAAAAACATATAGACAATCATAAAAGCAAGAAAAAATAAATTCATTGCGCTTGTAATCACTTCTGTCGAGAGTGTACTCCTAATAATCCTTATGCTGGAAGCACTATATAAAATATCTCCTGATGAACGAAATTGAAAAAAGTGATACGGCAGTTTCAATAGATGAGAAAAGAAATCGTCCATGAATTTATGATCGACATTATTATTAATATATAATACTGATTTTCCCTGCACTAGTTTTATAATAGTTTGGAAAGCTACAACCAACAAGGCAGCAATTAATATACTGTTTATATTAATTCCATCGTTACTTAACCGATTGATAATCTCTTGTATAAAGTAACTTAATATTAGCGTTATCCCATACAACAATAATGAGGAGATTAAAAAAATCATCATGGATCTTTTATTCATAAATATATACTTAAAATAAGAATTCCATATATTCTCCCTTTTCCGAACTTCCGTCTTTTCAGTTGTGCTAACTTCTATAATGTAGTTACTAAATTTGCTGTTAAATTCATCATAGGGTATTCTAACCTTATCCGGTAATCCTGGATCGAATATCCAAACCCCTTTTTTATCAAAATTTTCAATAACCACAAAATGATTTTCTTCCCAGTAAGCTATGCAGGGTAAACCAAAACTTTTAGTATCACTTGCTTCAATTTGAAAAACTTTTGCTTCGAAATTCAACCCCTCGAAGATTTCCATAATATTCAACAAACTCAATCCGTCTCTGCCTGTTTTGCCCATTTCTCTCAATTCTTTAAGAGTAACGCTGTACTTGTGAAAATCACATATCATGGCTATGCAAGAATATCCACATTCTGTCTGATGGATTTGTCCAACCATCTTTATTCTTCTTTTCACTTTAGGCTCTCCCAATATATTAGTAATTAATGAACGGCATCAAACTTCTAAATAAAGAATATTAGGAACATCATCGTTTAAGATAGAAATTAAAAAGTATACCAAGCCTGCTTCCCCTAAGAACAGCCCCATAGACTCAGCATCTGCTCCCAAACCACCAATGTAAGCATCTCCATTTTTGGGGAAATTAATTTCTTTATCACTTATAACATCTTTATGCTTCAGAATCAGGAAATTTCCAAGATACCCATGACACAAGGAATAATTAGTAAACTTTCCATACGAGTTTACAGAATTACTTTTCAATTCTTCCAGCATTAACTTATTTTCAGGTAAATTATATTTCATTACACTCCTCGCATACAACATACCTATAGAACCTTGACACCAGTAGTCCTCACTATACTTATTATCATTTTTCCTAGTATCATGCCACTTGTGCATAATTGGATCATATTTCTCGTTTTCCATATCGATAAGTGCCACAATTATATCTTGAGGAATATTACTATGTGCTGAAGCAGTATCCAGCGCAAAGGCAATACCTGTATAGCCGTGAGCGAAACCTGTACGGTACTCCCCAGAGGACAGTTCAACTTTTACAGCATTTATAATATACTGCGCAATCTCTTCTATATTTTTACTCAATTCTTTATTTTCCGAATTTTTGTTGACTCTGCACAAAACCACCAACAAACTGCTTAACCCACTCGTAAAATCGATCTCCACCTCATCCGGTTCGATCATACGTATTACTTTATTGGAATATCGGACTGCCAGCTGTCCTGCTTTAGATATTAAAGCTTCTTCATTTCTTAATTTCCCCAAATAGAGATATGTGAAAATAATAGAAGCGGTGTTACCAAATCCACATATACTATTTTCATGCTCAAGTATTTTCTCTTCATTGGTTATAATGTCCTCAAGTAATAATAAATAAAAGGGTTCATATTTTTCATGATTAACATATTTAGAAAGCAAACCAAATAAAATACACATTCCTGAAATGCCATCATATAAACCGTACATCATGTAGCCTAATTTAGCTTTATGATCACCATCATTAATGTGTGAAAACCATTGAATCCGACCGCTTGGCAGCTTTGTAGAATTCTTTAATATGTGCTCTGCCCAATAATCTATTTGTTCCTTAACAGCAGCTTTGTCTTCAACGTGTATTTTCAGCGTTTCTTCTGGAGCTATATATTTAGAGTCAACATCCGCTTTTGTTAATTCGAATTTCAGAGATAGACTGATAATTTTAACCTGAAATTTCAAATCAGCGTTATTTAGTGATTGAATTTTCTGAACTGCATTGGAGAGTGGTGATTCTTTAAAATAATCATCCATTTGAATATTATTAATCCTCAAAAATTTACGTCCTATTAAAGTATGAAAATAGGGAACGTCTTCATTTTCCAAACTTTTTATCTCTTCTTTTATAGCAGCAATGGGGAACTTTTGAGAATCCGAATCGAACAATAAATTAAAAAGCTCTTTCCTCTTTTCATTGCTTACTAAATATTTAGGATATTTGGACATTGCAAGAAACTCAGCATATGTTTGAGTAGGCCTTAAAACCACTCTTATTTCATCCATATTGAAAATTTCAAGAAGCGTTGTAAATTCATCTTTAGAAGACCTTATTAAATTATATAAATATGTAAACCCCTCGCAGATTTCATCAACATAATAAAATGCTTCTTTTTTCTCCCCTTTGAAAGATGGAATATTTTTCTTACCCGTTACTACAAATGGTTTTTTGGCAAACTGCATCTCATCACTATTAGCATTCATCAACTGTAGATCAGTGTGTATATTAGATACTTGTCCATCTTTTCCTGATAATCCACTTATCTCGAAATCTAATAACTTTCCATAATCCATAGGAAGCATCATCGTAGACAATACAGATGACTGGTATGAAGCCGTAAGTTCGTCCCCTTCAGAAAGTTCTATATTTGAAAAAAATGTTTCGATATCGATAAGAACAGGGTATGACTCATCTGCTATTAAATTTTCATAATGAAAATCACTAGCATTGAGCACATACATAAGAGCTAAATTCATACCCTGTCTATAATAAAAATCAAAAGCCGAATCTTGACTTTCTAAGTCTCTATTACTAACATATTCTTGCCACCCATACTCTCGTTTATCAATGAGTTTCGGACACCTTAAATATTGATTATCAGTGATCCCTTTAGAATTAATCCAATTCAATAGTACATTAAAGTGCTTCTCTAAGCTAAGTGACTTAGGTTTGTATACAAACTTCCCAACAGAAGTTTCTATTATTTTTACACTTTTTCCTTTTCTATGAGAATCACCCATCCCAAATTTATACCCTAATATTGTGAAATTATTGTCAAAAAAAACATTCTTAATCTCTTCATAATCTTCTTCTATTTTTGTAAGTATAAAGACATGTTCTTCCAAGATCTGATTTACATTAATCGTTATTAATGGGACTAACTCTGAATATACTTCTAAAATCTCAAAAAAACCTTTCTTAGAACCTAATATTTGTTCTACAAAAAAGGAATAACGTTCTTCTTTTGTTTCTCCGAGCAGCGAACCAGTTACTCGATTAATATTCAACTCTGTTAATAAAATATTTGAACAAATTTCTTTAATCTTATTTATAAATTCATCTTGAATGATATCGAAGTAATTGTAATTAATTTTAGTCGAATTCCTAATTGCTGCAAATTCACTCTCAATCAGGCGTTTTATTAAATATCTAAAAGGATTATAAAAAGTATAGAAGTATTCATCAGATTCTGAACCCATTCTCTCCTTCACAACAAAAAAGTCTTGAAGAATGCTTAGCAGCTCTTTATTATTTTTTAATATCGGGAAGGTAACGCTATTCATCATCTCAGCTCCTTGTCGTTCATGAATAAGTTTAATCATACAAAAAGAGCAAATTATCAAGTGTTAGTACGACTTTGACTAATTTGCTCTTTTCTAAAAAATTAAAATTTCAAAAGATTAGCACTTACTGCTGCAAGCTGTTGTTGGACATAATGCTGCAGTAACTACACCACAGATCCAAGACGATGTAGTGATCGGAACTGCAGCTCCCACTTTATCATGCAGTTCACCGACTTCTTTTTCACAAATAAAAGTGTTGTTCTCCAAAATTTCTTTTCTAATTTCGCGTTTTGTCATTTGAATGTACTTCCCTTCGTGTCATATTTTTTAGTTATACTATGTTAACTTTTTGTCAAAGTCGTACCCATAATTATTTTCACTTTCCACCGCCTGATTAAGCAATGATATTTTTCTTTAATTCAGACGGTGGTTTGTGCACAATATTACTCAATCTATCTAATTGGAATATAAGTCATAATATTTACCTTTAAGATCCATAAGTTCATAATGGGTTCCTTGTTCAACTATTTCTCCGTTTTCCATAAAATAAATACGATCGCAATTTTTTATACTATCTAATCGATGAGCAACAATAATAGAAATATTTTCTTGACCGAGAATGTTATTCATTATTTTTCTTTCAGTTATATAATCAAGATAACTTGTGCCTTCATCAAATATCAGAACAGTTGGATTGTTTAATACAGCTCTTGCAATAGCAATTCTTTGTTTTTGGCCACCAGATAAATCCATACCTGAGTCTGTAGGGACTGTATAATATTGCATAGGAAATTTGGATACATCTTGATCTAAGCAAGCAGCCTCTGCTGCCTTTTTTACGTCTGCCTCATTATAACCATGTCTTTGTGCACGTATATTTTCAAGAATCGTATCTGCATATATATGCATGTCCTGAAGAACGCAGGAGATTTGCTTACTTAAAGAAACAGCAGCTATTTCATTAGCCGGCACGTCATTATAAAAAATAGGAAGATTTTCTTCTCTATACAGTCCAGACAACAATTTCACTAGTGTACTTTTACCACAACCGGTCGAACCTACAAAAGCTATTTTCTCTCCGCTATTAATACAGAGATTAATATTCTTTAAAACCAGATTTGCATCCTTGGAATACGTGAAATTTAAATTTTTTATCTCGATTTTCTTTATTTTATCTATTTCTCTAACTCCTTGAATTTCTTCAGGATGCAGCACAATATCATTTATTCTCTCTATAAAACTTGAATTGACAATATATTCACTATATGTGTTTAGCACTTGAGCTATTAAAGAAATCGACATAATGGTAAAAGTTTGAGCTATGATAATATCGCCTAGGGTTACTTCTTGATGTATAAACAAATAAAATCCAACAACGAGCAGCAGTAACGGAATTATAATGTTAACGGTATTTCCAAATGTAGCGAGAATACCCTGGTAAAATTGTTTTCTTTTCCTAATATTCTGCAGCTCAGAAAAAATATTTTCCCATTTTGAATATATTTCATTTTCAGACCGCATTACCTTTGTCAGTTGAATCGAGTGCAGTGTCTCTATTTGGATACCATTAGATTGTGAGTTCAACGTAAATTCTTGATGACCCAATTCTTTGATTTTATTGGATAAACTAATAATAAGAGCTTGGTTCAGTACTAATAACACAATGTGTATAAAGAATAATTTCACTGATATTGAACAGACATATCCAATTAAAATTATAAATAATCCAATATCAAAGAACATCTTTATATATTTATCCAAAAGAAAATCTTTTAGGAGGTTCACACTACCTAAGCTGGTCATTAACTCTCCATTAGTTCGTGATTCAAAAAATGAATACGGTAAGCTCAATGTTTTTTTAAATGCTTCAGACACTATTTTTTTTTCGGTATCCACACGAAGAGACAATGAGATAATTTCACGAATGAACACGGCTGCACCTACAACTACAAAAAATAACAATAAAACGATCAGAAAATCATTAAAAGTTCCTATATGCTGTTCAAGATTAGTACCATTTGTTAAACCCGACATACGGTTAATTATTATTTTTGAAAACTCTGCTGAAAAAATAGTGATTAGATACATAAAGATCGATAGTACAACACTTAATACTATTTTGCCTGCTGATGATTTCAAAGAGAAAATAAAGAAATACCATTTTTTGAAAAATCCGATATCAGAGATCTTCAAAGAGTCTTCTAATTGATGAACTTCCAATAATATGTTGTTGAAATGAGCAAGTATATCTTTTTCAGCATATGAAACTCTACCCAATTCAGGATCAATTATGGAATATCGATTATTTTTTATACCTTCTAAGACGACGAAATGTCTATTGTCCCAAAAAAGAATAGCTGGAAGTTTCAACTTTTTTAATGTGTCTGACACATCTGAAGTCTTTAGTTTCAGCACTCTAGCCTTAAAATTGTACTTTTCAATATATTTCTTTATATGAAATATATTAACTCCGTCTCTAATCGAACCAATCTCATTACGGATATCTCTTAATTGAACATTACAGCCATGGAAATCCAGTACCATTTTGCAGCAGCAAAGCCCACATTCGTTAGGTTGTAATTGTCTTATTACCTTGATTCTCTTCATTTAGATACCTCATAGAAGCAATCTTTTATTCACCTTTTTATGAAGCCGTGCAATTCACGCTAATTTATCCTTTGGAGCTTTTCATCAGCATCGCTTAAATATTTATAGCGTAAAAAAGTCAAAAGTTTCCTCTGGGTACAAATGATCCAATACCGAATATCCCCAACCTGCTACACCGATCAATAACCCTAAGGATTCTGAATGAGATAGTACTTGTTTTTCCCATTTTTTATCTATAGTTTTGTGATAAATACTGGTGTACGTTGTATTACATTGTTCAAGAAGTTTATTATCTCCAAATACCTTTGCGTATTTTTGAATGATTTTTAAGCTTCCTAAATCCCCATGACAATAAGATGGATTCGCTCCAAATCCTTTTTTGATGACAATATCAACTAAATTTCTTATATAACTTTCATCTTTCAACATTTTTGAATTGCATTCTTTAGCTGTTATTTGTGTTAGTAACAAGCCTGGTGCTCCATGACACCATCCATATGAATATTTTTTAGATCCAGGTATATTTTCCCAATTATTCAACTCATCATCATACGCTGTATCTATATAATTGGATATCTCATGTAAAAAATCGCTATTTACAAGTTCGTAACCTAGAATTTCATTCTCAATTGATTTTAATTTTATTAATGATGCTAATATTCCTGCATTACCATGAGCATAGCCAACATAGGCTAATGTGTTTTTGTTTTCCCAATAGCAAGTATTTCCCTTACGTACAGCATTCGTGTACAAATTCGAGTAGGATTCTTCTAACAGTGGGCGGATATGTTCCCGATAATCAGGATATATGTTATCTAAAGCAATCAAACATGTGATTAAACCACTAGAACCAGAGAAAAGATCATAATTATTACTCTTTTTCACTAATCTATTCAGCCTTTGCAGCGATGTAGACATAATCTCTTGAAAACCTTCAATAGGTATTATTTTGTTAATGACCGCTATACTTAATAACAAGCCACTAGTCCCGTTGTAATAACCAGTATTACCATTTTCATACAATTTTTCTTGTTTCAAAAATCTAATATTATAATTTATCGCTTTGTTAACAATCTCTTTATACTTTTCATTTCCTGAGAATTTATAAAGTTGAGCGAGAAAGAGAGCAATTCCAGCATTACCCAAATAAACATCATTCCCTACAGGTCCAACACCAAATTCGGATTCTTCTTTACCTAGAATCGTAGTACTAATCCATGTAACAGACTCTTTATTAGCATGAATTGCTCTTTTCAACAATAAATCGCCAATATTTTCGATAAGTTTTTCGGCTCTCTCCAACTCAATACTATTTTTTTCACCTTCTAAAGATCCAAAAACAATATCTGTTTTATCCCCCTTGTATTCCTTTAGCCGCATTGCTTGATCAATCAAAGTTTTCTGATTATCTAGGTCATCCAAGGACATCCTATTTATTTTTTGAAGTGAGCTTTCCAATGGAGTCTTGTCTGAGAGTACACCTAAAATATTATTATCAGAGTCCATTATTTCCAAACTGTTAGTATTCGTATAAAATATAGGCACATCGTAATTCATCAATTGATTGTACTCACTGTACACAAAAGATAGTTGATTCTCACGTTCAAAAGACAATTTAGAGAAGAGTATTTCTCGATTCGTTTTATTGCCTATAATATAAATATTTTTACTTAAAAGTAATAATTTTGAGTATAAAAAAGTTGGACGCAGAATCACTCTGATTTTTTGATTACTGAAATATTTGGATACCATGTTTTGGTAAACGGTCTTGTTATTCAGAATCCATTTATAAAAATATTCGAAACTTTTTTGCATTATTATATTCATTTCAAATATTGTAGAATCATCAATCTCTTTGATTGGATTATTCTCACTCACCCCATTGAATCCAAATTTCCTGACATGCCTTGGTTCTCCATCTGCGTCAATGCTAAATTCCGAGAACTTAAACGGTGAAGTTTTTTGTTTTTCTGCACCAATCCCACCGATTTCAAGAGAATAATCGTCTGAGTCATAATTTTTAACAATTTTTTTTGGCAGTATTCCTACATCCAGTACAGTAGGGTCAGAAGATTTGATAATTTCTAAAAAGCCATGATCATACAAATTTTCATTTAAAAATATATTGGAGTGAAAAAGTGATTCTAGATCAACTAAAACAGGATCTTTCCCGTGCGCAATGATATTTTCACTGTGAAAATCTGTTCCATTCAATGTATACATAATGCATAAGATATAGCCTAATTTCTCATAATATATTTCCATTTCTTCCTGATTTTCAACGAGTTTGTGTTCTACTTCCTTAAAGTAAGAATATTTAAGTTCACTGATCACTTCTGCCCGTTTAAAATTGAATTTTTCATTGTATGTAGACAATTCGTCCATAAAGTCAAAAAAATTAATATCAAGCTCTCCGGTTCTCGGCTTGTAATAAACATTCCCTTGATCGAATTCAACTTTTGCTACACTTCTACCATTGGAATGTGTATCACCACTTCCGATCTTGATATCTTTCAATTTAAAAGATGAATTAGATGAAGGTAATAAAGATTGTATTTTGTTAAAGTCTCCTGTTATATTACTAATGATTTCTTCAATGTATTCCAAATAGTGGTTAATCCTTAAATTAATAAGAGCGAACAAGTCAGGATATAATATCTCGCATTGACTTCTAAAACGTTTGGTATGGAAAACTTCTTCGATAAAGATTTGAAGAGCTTTCTCACCATTTATTTTTTTAAATTTGGTGTTATTTTCCTTAAAATAAAGTGTGGCTTCATCAATTAGAAAATACCACAAATCATTCTCTATGATTTTCTCCAACTGATGATGCTGCGATTCACTAAATTTGTCTTTGTCCATTAGAAATTCACAAGACCCAATAATGTTATTCAATCTACTCAAGAATAGATCAAACTCTTTCTTGAAAAAATCTTGTTTCTCTTGATCTGATTTAACAGATTCGATATTGATTTCTTTATGTGCATTCTCACTATTAATTTTTTCAACTAACCTATCTATATCATCACCGAAAAAATGTTTAAGATGCGACTCTAAATCGCTTTCATTTTGAATATTAAGTATTGATTTCCAAAATGGTATTACATCCTCTTTAGTCAAATTCACGATAGTTCCTCCCTAAGATCTTGATAAAATTAGCTGGGTATATGTATAGCCTAATTCACTTAGTTACAAGCGCGTTGACATTCTTTCGACAAAGTACACCATCCGCCTTGATTACCTAAGAAATTGCTGAGTGTAAACGTATTCGTCGTGCATCCACCTTGGATACTGATATCGACTTCAGTGATCTCTTCTGCTAACACAGGAGATAAAAACTCTAAATTTTCTTTTTTATTAAAAGCAACAAAAGGATTTCTATCGTTAACCATTACAATCACTCCCAGTTTTTAGAATATATACCCAGCTGACTTACATTATAAGTCATTTTTTTACTTTATCAATAGTTTTTTTGTTTACATTCACATTTTTAAGGAATAAATTCCATTTCTCTGCGACACATTATGAGAATTATTTCATCTTTTACGCATCATTTTGAACAAAATCTTTTTCTTAAAAAGACTGCTAAATCGGGCAGAATTGAAAACATCTCGTGACTATAGGGACAATAATTAACTCGAACCACGCTGCTGTTACCCTTTCAAAAGTCACTATGAAAATTGTAAGAATTATGTTTGGTCATACAACCTTAAAAGATCCACAGCAAAACAGGTTTCGGTAATCTAGACTACCGTCGTCAGCTTTGCTGTGGATCTATTTAAATTTCACAATATGCTGTTTTAACCAAATAAGATCAATTGGATTATATTTCTTTTTTGTTGAAAATTGAATTCCCTATCATAAATGTGATCAAAAAATAAATTATAGCTTCTAACCAATTAAACAACACACTTCCAGCTGAAAAAGATATATCGTTAGTCATTCTAATAACAGGAAATACATTCAAATAAGGTTTGATTATAGGAATTAAATTTTCAAAATTCCCAAAGAAAACAGGTATAACATATAATAAGAGATAGTATTTAATTAAATTGGAAATTATTTTCTCTTCTGTAAAACAAAGCATAACAGATACTGAAAACGCTGCGATAAGAAGAGGAATGGTTTGAACTATACTTTTAAAAAAAATCGTTTGTTCATTGGGATCTTTATGTACTATAAGTGACTCAATAGTAAAAACAATAAGAAGCAAATCAATAATACTAATTAAAATTAATACAGCAAGTATGATAATATATTTTGATATATACATACTTCTCCTGCTTATTCCTGAAGAAACCACATTTTTAAACGTACCATTGGAATACTCACTCGAGAACAAATAAATGGTTAGAAAAGGAATGAGTAAAATAAGACTGTTAAAAGAAAGCCTGCAAAATCGATATATAAAACCTGTATTATTATATTCGAAATCAGGATTGGAAAGCCCAACGGACCATACTAGAAAGACTCCAAATATAGGAATTGCGGCTATAATAAAAGGCAGAAAGTATATAAGCTTTTTAGATTTTATTCTGTATACTTCACTTTTAAGATAATTTTTCATTATCCATGCCCCCAACTAAATTAATAAAATATTCTTCCAAAGAGTCCGTTCTCTCATGAATAGATTGTATTTTTTCGTCAGCCTGCAGGATAATTTGGGATATACTTGAAATATCGATGTGCTTACCAGAAATTTTGATATCCATATTGTCTAGAAGCGTTACTTCGTTGTTCTTGAAGGTATCTTTCAAAATCGGGAATATTTTATTGTAATTCAGAACTTTTATGATAATTGAATTTTTAGCAGTACTCCTGAAATCCTCCACACTGATTTCCTCAATAATTTTACCGTTATCAATAAATCCAATTTTTGTAACCAGATGTTCTAACTCAGACAAAATATGGCTGGAAATTAGTATAGTCGTCTTTGATTTTTTGTTTATTTCCAGCAATAATCTCCTTATTTCTTTAATTCCTATAGGATCTAATCCGTTTGTAGGCTCATCTAAAATTAAAATTTTAGGATTATTTAGTAGAGCAAGAGCAATTCCGAGTCTTTGCTTGTTCCCCAGAGAATATTGTTTGAACTTTTTATCCGCAAATTTTATTAAATCTAAGTCATTTAGTATTTTTTCAATGCGATTTTTCTCTTTGATTCCTTTTTGAATTCTATAATATTCTAGATTTTGCCTACCTGTTAATTCGGGGTAAAATGCGGGATATTCTATCAAAGTACCAATGTCCCCCCATTGCTCGGAACCTTGTTTGAGGTTTTTCCCGAACAATTCTATTCTGCCTGAGTATTGAGTAGATTGACCACACAAAACTCGGAGCAAAGAGGACTTACCGGCCCCATTTTTTCCAATTAATCCATAGATATCGCCTTCGTTAATACTTAGGTTTACATTATTCAAAGCCAATGTATTACGATAATGTTTATTTAAATTTTCTGTTTTGATTAATGTAGTCATCGTTCTTCGCCCCTCTCAGTTTTTAAAGTCCCTTATATAGTAATAAGCGGCTGATACTGCTCCAACGAGAACTGTGAGTGCAAAGCACATATAAATGATTTGCTTGTAATGCAGCATATTATTTGGGACTAAAAAAACAAACAGAGTGAATAAAATGATAAGTGAAATAAACATCTTATTCGTCACATTGAGCCGGATTTGTAAACTATATTCATCTTTTTTTCCAATTTTGTTCAAAAATAAAGTGTAAATGACTATACTCACTATTCCTATACATGTAATTACACCTATAAAAATGTTGAAATTGCTGCTAACATCTAACCAGCGATCTAAGTTATTCATCATCCCCAGATTCCCCCTTTTTATATATAAAAATCTCCTCAACACTTACCCCAAAAAAATCAGCAATCTTATACGCCAAAAGTAAAGATGGAGAATAATTATTTTTTTCCATAACAAAGATTGTTTGTTTTGAGACTCCCACAACTTTTGCAAGATCACTTTGGGACATTTTTCTCAAAACCCTGAACTCGTAAACTTTGTTTAAGATTTGATCAGATTTATTTTCCAATATTGATCACCCCTTCCATTCCGATTGTAAAGTATTTATTTAAAAAAGTAAAGTTTGATTATACTTTATGAAGTTAATCAAAGAAAAAGACCTATAAGATTTTCAAAAAATCCTATAAGGTATAAAATTCAACCAGAAGCTGGATGATTCCGTATATAGGTATGGATCTCATCCATTCTTTTGGTAAACGTTGGCTTGTTCGTATCTTGGAACGGAGTGGGATTGAGTTGGTTCATTCACGTTGAGGTAATTGTCTGATACCACTTCTCTAAGAATCATTCTTTCGTACATTCTTTCGTACTTTAAGAAGGAAAAGATTAGCACAAATTTCTTTACTATACATTTTTCATAAATGACTTAAGAAGCTTTGCTCTTGACATTAGTTTGATATAAAACTATATTACAGATATGAAAACAAGAGATGCAGTTTCACTTATATCCAAAATAAAAGAGAAAACCAGTCGTTTTATTTTGACAGAAATGGCCTCGCAGGGCATCCATGATCTCGCGACTTCTCATGGTGATATTATCTATGCGCTCTATAACCATCAGCGAATGACGATGGCGGAGATCGCCAAGAAGATCCGTAAGGATAAATCAACCGTAACCGCGCTTGTGGATAAGCTGGTGCGAACCGGATATGTGCTCAAAGAGCGTGATGCAGCTGATTCACGTATTGTTCATGTCGCTTTGACAGCCAAAGGCGAAGCATTAAAGCCGGCTTTTGAAGATATATCGCAGCGGATGCTGGATACTTTTTATGCCGGGATTACAGATGATGAGAGAAGAGAACTGCTTCGCATTTTAATTAAAATTCACGACAATTTCTAATTTTTTTTGGATTAATAGTTTGATATCAAACTAATCAAAAGGAGAATTTACTATGACTGATTATACGCAATTCCTGCCTGCACACGAAATATATCAGATTGGAGAGAACGATTTATGTGTTGAACTGTACCAGGGAAATCCGGCAGCCAGCTCCAAAGCAGCCGTCTCGCGTCCCCCCCTTCTATTTGTCCACGGAGCTTACACAGGCAGCTGGATGTGGAGCAGGTATATTCCCCATTTTGTAGAGCATGGGTGGACTTGCTGTGCATTGAATCTGAGAAGTCATTATAAGAGCCGGGTGATGGATTTGAGCCGTATTACGGTTGACGATTACATGAAGGATATACGGGAGGTATTGTCTTTTGTTGCTGCACCTCCTATACTGATCGGCTTCAGCATGGGCGGAATACTCAGCCAAAAGATTGCAGAGACGGCTGACCTGGCAGGTTTAGTTGTCATTGACTCCAGCATAAGCAGAGAAGTCCATAATGCCCTTCCCTATCCTGTTCAGGACCGGATTAATCCGGGGATCATTATGCCGGCACCTTTACGTGAGGAGTCGGAAACGATCGATGAGACGGCAGAAGATATCGCTTTTCAGCGCCGGTATCTGCAGATGGAGTCTGCTGAAGCCTTCCGTACCTTTTCCGTCCTCTGCGGGGCTGAAGGCATATCGATCGATGGCAGCCGAATCGCTTGTCCCAGTCTGGTCATCAAAGCGGTATTGTCGGAGGATGAGAACCAGAGAGGACGATTGACTGCCGATCAGCTTGGAGCAAGTTATGCAGGACTCTGGGATACCACACATACAGGCCTGCTTGTTGGTCAGCGGTACAAGGAAGCGGTGGATATAATCCTGGAGTGGCTTGGTTAATCAAATATATACAGAGAACTGTCCCTTACTGGCCAACTTCTGCCTGGGACAGTTCCTATTCTTGTCTAATGTTAATCACACTTTTGAACCCTGCCGCGGTCTTTAGCCATTCTGAAGCTGGCCCCACATCCACATGACACTTTGGCATTTGGATTGTTCATCGTAAATCCTCCAGTCATGCCGCTTTCTTCATAGTCAATCTCCAGGCCGTCAATATAAGGAACGCTGTGCCTGTGAACCATGATGCCGAATCCATCTTTGTGCAGCACGATATCTTCTCCAGTCTGCTGATCATCGACTACAAGTGTATAGGATAAACCGCTGCACCCTCCTTCACTTACGCCGACACGAAGAAATGAAGCCTGCATATTGGCATCGGACAAGATTTGCAACATTTTAATGGAAGCACTCGGAGTGACCTCGATGTTCATCTTTTTTCCTCCTTTGTTAAAGTTGTTTTAAAAATTATGCAGCCTTGTCCACTCGATTAAACAAGGGATAAAGCTCGCAAGGGCGGCCCCTTTAGGTGTAAGTTCATAGAAAATCCGTCTCTGCTCTGTACAACTTATTTTCCGGACTAATCCGTCCTGCTGCAGATCCTTCAGACGTCGGGTAAGGACCATCTCCGAGATCAAAGGTATACTTCTGGCAAGTTCACTGAACTTTTTTGGTCCTTTATAGAGCGTAAATAAAATATGAATGGTCCATTTCGTTCCAATGATGCGGTAAGCTGTAAAATGTTTTTCCGTCTCCTCATGCGGCAATGATCGGAAACCTCCTTTGGTAAGCCGTCCTTCCTATTTCGTTTAAATGTCTGGATATCCAAATATGGTCTATTTCATAAATGTTTGAACCTTAAATAGTATGTATACAGCGTATCCGGATACTTAGTAAACATTTTTGTTTATAATGTATAAACTATCGTGAAGCTTTGACTTTGTCAACATTTTTGTTTAAAATGTAGGGGTTAACGCGCGTTTCATGCTTCAACAAAGGAGGTACCTTATGAACGAAAACCAAACGAAAAAAGACGTCTCGACTCGAACACGGCGGGCCATCATTGATGCATTGAAGCACCAAGGGGGCATGGATGTCACCTCTCTTTCCTCTCAGTTTTCCCTGTCTGGCATGGCTATTCGTCAGCATCTTAATGCCCTGAAAGAGGAAGGGTTTGTCACTCATGTGGAAGAAACGCGGCCTATGGGTCGTCCGACCAAACGATGGATTTTGACACCTGCAGCAGATCAATTTTTCCCCAGCGGTTATTCGGATTTATCTGTCAGCCTGATTCAATCCATGAAAGAAGCTTTTGGGGAGGAGGGGCTCAATCAACTGCTGGCTGTCCGCAATCAAAAGATTCAGAAACAATATGCCCAGCATCTTGAAGGTGCAGCAAATGTCAGGGAGAAATTGGAGAAGCTGGCCGAGATTCGAACGATCGAGGGTTACATGGCAGAGGTGAAAGAACAGGAAGATGGCCGTCTTTTATTCATTGAGAAGCACTGTCCAATCTGTGCAGCTGCCGCGGTATGTACCGGATTATGCAAAAATGAACTGCATTTATTCAGGACGGTTCTAGGAAATGAGGTTCAGATTGAACGGGGAGAATATATGTTGGCGGGAGGAAGAAACTGCATTTATACCGTTGTCCCTGTTAAAAAGTAATTAAAAAAGCAACCTCCTTGGAGATTGCTCTTTTGCCATATCGTCTATACCTTTGTTCTTCATTAGAAATTGTTCTTCAAGTGAAAAGAGTTATTCCTGATCTCTCTTCTTCTTTTTGAACATGTAAATTAGGGATACAATCAGAAACCACACTGGTGTAACGAATAAGGCTACCCGGGTATCCTCTGCGAGCGCCAATACGATAATGACAAAGGCCAGGAATGCCAGAATTAGAATATTGGACAAGGGGTACAGCGGCAGTCTGAACCGACTTTGACTTGCTAATTCAGGCTGTGTACGCTTATAGCGCAGATGGCAGATCACCATAATGCCCCAGACGAAAATAAAACATACTGTGGATACACTCGTAATTAGTGTAAATACACCTTCCGGCATAATGTAGTTCAGCACAATCGCAGCAAAGATTACAACGGTAGAGAAGAACAGTGCATTGGCTGGAACTTTCCTATTGTTTACACGTGCAAATGATTTGGGAGCATTATGATCTTTCGCCATGGAATATACCATCCGGCTTGTACTAAAAATAGCACTGTTGCATGCCGATGCCGCAGACGTCAACACAACAAAATTCACCACACCGGCTGCTGCAGCAATACCTACCGCTGCAAATACCTGCACAAAGGGACTTTCGGTTGGCACGATCGCATTCCAGGGATAGATACTCATAATAATCAGCAGCGCTCCTACATAGAAAAGCAGTACCCGAATCGGAATCTGGTTAATGGCTTTGGGAATAACCTTTTCCGGATTTTCCGTTTCTCCTGCGGTCAGTCCTACAAGTTCCATGCCAACAAAAGCAAATACAACCATCTGAAACGATATGATAAAACCATGCATTCCATTCGGGAACCAGCCTCCGTGACTCCACAGATTGGTGAAACTTGCAGGACCCTGATTGGTTGTAAAACCTGTAAAGATCATATATAAACCGACCACAATAAGAGCCAGAATAGCCAGCACTTTAATCAGGGCAAACCAAAACTCCATCTCCCCGAACAGCTTGACCGTAGCCAGATTCATCACCAGCAGGATGACTAGCGCAATCAATCCAGGCATCCACTGGGGTACATTCGGAAACCAGAACTGCGTGTATAGGCCAACTGCCGTAATATCTGCCATCGCAATAGAAATCCAGCAGAACCAGTAGGTCCAGCCCGTAATAAATGCTGCCATATTTCCCAGGTAATCACGAACAAAATCTACAAATGAGTGATACTGTAAATTGCTCAGCAGCAGCTCCCCGAGCGCCCTCATAATGAGGAATAATACAATGCCTGTGACAATGTACGCCAGCAGAATCGAAGGCCCGGTGAGTTGAATGGTTTTGCCTGCCCCAAGAAATAGCCCGGTTCCGATCGCTCCTCCAATAGCCATCAACTGCACATGCCTGTTCTTTAGTCCTCTTGTTAATGTTTCTTCCTGCATGGTACACCACCACTCTCTTTCTGCGCATGCTCTCTGTGATGCAAAAATAATATACCATTAAATATATAATAATCTGTCCAGAATACCTATCATTACTTTTCATAAATCCGTATGGAAAAAAGACCCTATTCAACGAAAACGGTCTGCTCGCTGCGGATATATTAAACCTCAAAGAAAATTCTTTGGTGAGCCTGATTTTATAAACTGATATTATAAGCATTAAGCAGTTAATCTATAACGCTTAAATTTATCTGTGCGGAAGACAATCCATAATTAGCAGACAAAGTCCTTCATTTGAATTAAAATATGGACAAGTACTATTTTGAGTATTATAAAAAGAGTGCTGCATTCGTTGTTAAAATTGTTAGAGAATATAAATGCATCAAGATTTGGTTCTCATTACATTTCGCGCCATAGAAACTTGTGCGGTAAACGCAAAGAGGAGGTCCCCATATGAAAAACAAAATTCCTTTTGGCCTGATCATTCTGTCTGTTGCAATCGGCGGTAGTGTTGTCACTCGATTCGGACATGGTACTTTTCAATGGGTATATTCCATTACAGGCATTTTGATTATTACACTGAGTTATTATTTTCTCTCTAAAAAAAGGGCGTGACCTCGCTTATATACGTGAATTAGGTAGTCCCCATAAAAGGGCCGCCTTTCTCACAAACGAAAAGCAGCCCTCCTGATTTTATGCATATAGATCGTTACATTTATTTCTGCTTATAAAATTCATGATACAGCTTCATCAGCGCACGCTTTTCAATCCGCGAAACATAACTGCGTGAAATGCCAAGCTCTTTGGCGATCTCGCGCTGGGTACGCTCTTCTCCGCCAGCTTCCAGGCCAAAACGCCCAATGACCACTTCTTTCTCCCGATCATCCAAAATGTCGAGGTTGCGGTAAATCTTACTCTTTTCGATTTTGAGCTGCACACGGTCTACCACATCATCCGCTTCGGTGCCGAGGATATCAATTAATGTAATTTCATTTCCTTCTTTATCCGTACCGATAGGATCATGAAGAGATACGTCTTTGCGTGTTTTCTTCAGTGATCTTAGATGCATCAGGATTTCGTTTTCAATACATCTCGCAGCAAATGTGGCCAGCTTGGTACCTTTTCCTTGCTGAAAGCTCTCGATGGCTTTGATCAAACCGATCGTCCCGATTGAAATCAGGTCCTCCTGATCTTCGCCAGTATTGTCAAACTTTTTGACGATATGCGCCACAAGACGCAGATTGTGTTCAATAAGCAGATTGCGCGAGTGGGCATTGCCTTCAGCCATGAGGCGCAGATGTTTGGCTTCGTCATCCTCAGCAAGCGGCTGGGGAAACGCATTATTTTTGACATACGAAACGAGTAACGTTAATTCTTTAATGAACAGGGCTATTGCGGTAAACAATCCGGGCACAGATGACACCTCCTGCAGTTTTACAACGCGATCTGGCCTGAGCTCATGAGGGAACAGGGTCGATCTATTGTATGTGGGCAGGGGCCCAGAAGTGCACGTACATTTAAATCTGTCTGGAAATAAACGAAACTTGCAGAAGAACACATACCTTAAGGGAAATCTATTTCACACACTCACGGTAATGATGGAACCTACTCGCTGCAGCAGCAGAAACTCTTTTTCCACGCTTTCAATAAAATATGTTCTTTCCCCAAACAGAACTACGTCATGCTGCGCCAGCGGAACCTCGCTTTTGAAATAGATAACATTGTCTGTTTCCCGAAATGCCCCTTTATAATAAAACATCGTGATTGCATGCCTCTCTTTCATGTATATGTCTATGTACATTTCATTGTATACTATACTATCTACCCTTCCCATCTGCTGCTGCCCCACAAGGACTGAAGTCGTCTTAATCTTAATCCGGCGTAACCTCTTTCCGCCCTACCAGCGTCAGCATCTGCGTCGAATAAAAATACATAAAGCCCCAGGCGCTGCACAAGACAGGCCTGAGGCTGATCATCATTCGAACGCATGCACCCATAATAACAGAGAATGCTTGAAATTGAACCTTCGAATGATACTTTTAGATGGAGATTGTGAACTATTTAAAAATACGCTGCGAGAACTGATAAAGGCCGCTGTTCCAAACTTTTGGCTCATGTCCGCCTACATCTTGATACCAAATGTGTGGAACGTTCATACTGCTAAGACCATTTTTAAAGTTCTGGCTCACCCACAACAGGCCATCACTTCCGCCGCAGGATATCCAGAGCAATTTCAGTTTGCTGGCAGCCTGTCCAGGATTCGTGATCAATTGGTTCACAGGCTTCGTATTCGGTGCTGCCGAGAAGGCACCTACATAAGCGAACGTATCCAGATTCTTCAACCCAAAGTTGAGAGATTGTCCGCCACCCATGGACAGACCGGCAAGTGCACGATTGTTCTTGTCTTTGTAAACAGGATAGTTTGCCTCAATATGAGGAATGAGGTCCTTCAGCAGATCCTGCTCGAAACGCTCAAATGCCGCCACTTTATCGGGTGCAAAAATGTCACCAACAGGGCGATCATCCTTCATTGCACGGCCATTCGGCATAACCACGATCATCTGAGACAGTTTGCCTTCCGAATACAGGTTGTCCAGAATGTTCTTCGGCTTCATCGCATTAGCCCACTCGTACTCATCCCCGCCAATACCATGCAGGAGGTACAGCACGCTGTACTTTTTATTAGGTGAATATCCAGGCGGCGTATACACCATCGCTTTCCGTGCATTGCCAACCGTCGTTGAATTATAGGTAATGAGGTTCATATTCCCATGCGGAATATTATTGCGATAGCCATCATAACCCGGTGGTGCCGGTACAACCTGACTGTTAGCCAGAGCATTTTGTCCATTGCTGGCAGCAGCGTTCTCCGTTCCCAGATCAATAACAGCCTGAGTCGGGCCCGCAGCTGCACTTTCACCCGTTTCTGCGGCAGATGCCATGGTTGGCACAAGGAGTGCAGCAGCAATTGAAAGACTCACAATACGAGACAAACGTTTTTTCATCAATATCATTCTCCTTTAACATTCGATTTCAAATCGTAATCACCTTACGGTCCAGCCCTTCAACAACAACCAAATTGAAAGCCCTTACATAATGAAATATAATTCCTCCCTTCTGTACCTAATCATGTCTCTACCAAAGTCTTTGGTGCACAATAAAAAAACATCCATCCGACAAATTTTACAAACAATTCCAATTGCAACTCCATTATATCACCTTAATTGACATATACATGATCAAAAAACTTGAATAATCATACTTTTCACTTCAAAAAATATACCTTTTAGTGGAAAAGTGTTTTCATGCTTTTGCTCTTAGAACGCTTCCGAACTTATGTAAAAAAAAGCTCCAGTTCTCTTTTTATAGAGGACCGGAGACTTCCTTACAATGCGCTGAACTACTGTGCCGACACGGGATGAATGACATCTCCACCTTCAGACGCGCCCTTTTTGTCATGCATTAACAGACTGAGCAGCAGTCCAAGAAGGCCAAGCGCTGCAATCACAGCGGCATAGAGCGGCACTGAAAGCAGTCCCGTGTGCGTAATGGCAAATCCGCCAATATAAGCTCCGGCCGCATTCCCCAGATTAAATGCAGAGTGGCTCGATGTCGTTGCAAGCAGCGGAGCTTCTCGCGTCATATTCATAATACGAATCTGAAGTCCAGGCATAATGCCAAAGGCCGCAACACCCCAGAAAAATATGGTGACTACCGCCAAAAATGGATTGTGCAGCGTCAGCGTTAATGCAGCGAGCAGCACGGCAAGAATGCCAAAGTTAACGATAAGCGAAGGCATAAGCTTCCAATCTGCAAGACGGCCACCGACCATATTCCCCAGCGTCACTCCAAAGCCAAACAGTACCAGAATCCAGGTAACGTTTTGTTCTGCAAAACCGCTAATATCCACCAGCATTGGCGTAATATATGTGAAAACCGCGAATAAGCTGCCGCAGCCCAAAGCACCGATAAGCAGCACTAATAACACCTGTGGGCGGATTAAATTGCGGAATTGCTGTCCGAGGTCAGCCGGTGTTCCTTGCGGAATAACCGGAATAAAACGAATAATCCCCAGCAGTGAAATGATGCCCAGAATGGTGATCGCCCCGAACGAGGAACGCCAGCCGAGCTGTTGACCGATAAACGTGCCAAATGGAACACCAATAATATTGGCAATGGTCAGCCCGGCAAGCACTACCGATACAGCGCCAGCTCTTCGATCGGGTGTCACCAGCTTGGTTGCCATGATTGACCCCACACCAAGGAACGTACCATGAGCAAATGCCGTCAGGATACGTGCCGAGATAAGCAGCCCGTAAGTAGGGGCAATGACTGACAATGCGTTGCCAACGATAAAAATGCACATCAGCAGCACCAGCAGTTTTTTCTGCGGAATCTTGTGCGTAAATACCGTTAGTATTGGCGCACCTACGGCTACACCAAGTGCATAACCCGTAATTAATTGTCCCGCTTGTGGAATGCTCACATCTAGATCAGCTGCCACATTAGGCAGCAGACCCATAATGATAAACTCCGTCATGCCAATAGCGAATGCCCCGATTGTCAAACACAGCAGAGACAAAGGAAATGCCTTTCTTTTGCCAGGCTCTGAAACGTGTGACGTCCCCCTATGTTCTGCCGATGTATCCGTTGATTCTTCGTTTAAACGTCCTGTCCTGCTCATGATGTGATCTCTTCTCCTGTCTTTCATATGTCTATTGTTTTACTCTGTATTCTTTTGTTTTGTATTTTTTTTGTTTTTCGTTCTGTTTTCTTACTTTGACTATGCTTTATTTCTTCTGTACGCCATGACCTGCCGCTTTCAGCCATAACGCATCATTTAATCGATCAAACGTATCTCTCATCGCCAGCCTGTCCTGCCAATGTGAAGGAATTCCGCTGCGCCCGTAATATGCACCCGCAATCTGACCATATACCGCACCAGTTGTGTCCGCATCATCTCCCAAATTCACTGCCCGCAGCAGCCCATCCGAAAAGCTGGATGATTTCGCAAACGCCCACAGCGCAGCTTCCAGAGAACGTACCACATAACCGCTGCCCTGAATCTCTGGCGGCTCTTTATGCTGATATGATCCCATAACCACTTCTTCAATCGCAGGCGAAAAAGACGATCCCTTCTCCGTCCGCCAGCGCTTCATCGTCTCTGGTGCCAGCATATCGGTCTTCTCCGCTCCATGAAATCCTGCCACAAGAACAGCTGCCAGCACTTCGCAGGCCTCTACACTTTCTACAGCCGCATGTGTTGTCCGGGAACTCAGTCCTGCATAACGAACAGCATCTTCCGGCTGGTCAGCATAAGCCATAGCAATCGGAGCAAGTCTCATAATAGAGCCGTTGCCTGCTGTCATCGGGTCCGTTGATCCACTGTAGGCTTCTCCGGTTCGGGCAAAACGTTCCAGTGCACTTCGCGTAGCTCCGCCTATATCAAAGCAGCTGCCCGTACTGCTCATATACCCCACCTTATACCAGTTCGTGTATCGGCGCATCTGATCCGCAGGATCGAAGTCCTGCTGACGCACCAGACTTTCCGCCAGACATAAAGCCATGGACGTATCGTCGGTCCACTCCCCCGCTTTTAATCCAAAAACGCCGCCGCCCACCATATCGGTAACAGGCTCAAAACTGCCAGGGCTGCTGAATTCAACAGTAGTGCCCAGCGCATCTCCCACGGCAAGTCCGATCAGACTTCCTTCAAAACGATCTCTTTGCAGCATATTCCACTTCCTCCTCTGCTCCTCATGCTTCTACCAATGGCCTCATTATACTTCCAATGCATTTTTTACGGCTTCGCGCACGCATTCTCTCATTTTCCCACATGTTCTGATGCGGCGTAAAGCGAATAAAACATCACAAGCTTATTCAATTCTTTCATTCATTATAAGGAACCCTATATCGAGCGAAGCTGCAGTATCTCTTTCGTGAAGACGGCCCTGCTGCTCCCATCCGTGAACGCATGGCTATCCTTGAAGCGCATTCTGTTCATCAGCAGATAATACCCGCTATCAAGAACTTCAAGGGTACAGGCTGTCTACTACCGCACTCACTTGACTTGCCATTCAACCTACGGATGCAGCATATAATCCAACCAACAGTATCATGTATACGACAAAGAGCCGGGAGGAACCTATGCACGGCAGCTCTGTTCTTTCCAGCTCTTCATGTCGTCAAGCTGCATAAAATAAAACAGCGTCTTTCCCCTTTGTAAGGAAACACGCTGTTCACTATGATGGATGATCTAGTCTATTCATTCATAATCGTGTTCACCGAAGCATACACCATCGGAAGGAATCCTTCAGAAGGTTCACCAACCGGCGCATTAACATGGAAGATAAATCCATTTCCGTCCAATTCTTTGACGATAACATACTGCGTCTTCTTCTCGTTCTGCGACATCATGAACAGTCTCGCATCTTTCATAGGTCCGCTGCTGAGCTGTTCACCTGTTACTTGTTTTACCTCTCCGGTCTTCGATAATTCTTCTTTCGCATTCATTTTCAAATTATCCAGATTGAAATCCGCAGGCAGTTTCTCGATCCCTACCTTGTACGCGGGGTTAACCTTCATCGTTAACTCATGTTCTTTTGCATCAAAAGCCATGGGCTCCAAAATATAAAACGAATATCCCTCAGCCTGTGCCAAGGCTGCCGGCCGTTTCTCGGTGATTCCTTCCACAGTGACTTCCAGCTCTGACGTTTTGGGGCGATCCGAGGTTACCGCATCTTCCTCCCCAGCACCACTGTTATCCTTGGCAGGTGAGCCAATTTTCGTAATTCCGGTGAGCACCAGCTGTTTGGTCGATGCATCCACCGATCTTTCTACATATTTGAAACGAACCGAATCCTCATCATCGATATCATCTAATGACTTCTGCATCTCTTCCTCTACCTGGAAGGACATTGCTTGGTCCTTCACTCGAATCTCGACCGTATGTGGATCTGCCCAGCCAGTCAGAATACCCTCGGCTTCGATGACATTACGTTCTTCCGTCTGCTGCTCCGGTACTGGTGACGACTCTTTCGTATTGTTCACAGATGGCTGAATTTCGGGTGCAGTGCTCCCGCAAGCCACAAGCGAGAATCCCATTAGCAGTACCACCAGTGTGGTGCTTACCTTTGTTGTATTCCCTTTTCGCATATGAACACCTCCGTTAGCTTATACGCAATGCTGCTTATCCATGCCGCTGTACACGTGGAATTAACCATGCCTCACACAATCACTTCCATAACAGAGCAGCCTACCCATCGCCGCTCCTGTGCAAAGACTAAAGATTCGTTCTATTTATACAGCCTCGCTTAATATTACTTACACGGAAGGCAGACAGCTCAATCACGTATAAACGGTATTCGTGGGCCTGGCTTCCATCCTCAACCTGCTTGATCCAGCTTCACCAATTGTGCATGAGCCGCGTTAAACGCTTGAGTCTGCAGGTTGAATTGTTTTCGCACTTCAGCCAGTTTGGCGTACTCTTCATTGCGTGTCCGAATAGCACGTTTAATTTGAGCCAGATTTGGTTTCGAACTTGCGCGCATTAGGCCGTACAGCTTCTCTTCCGCGTCCAGACTGTGTCCGTAAGAGGCAGTAAACAGCTCAAATGTTCTGGCCCTTGCCTCATATTGATCCAGCACTTTTCCCGCGTGGGCAAGCGTCTCTTCTTTCTCAATGGTAAGTTCCTTAAGAGAATGGCGCAGCGCTTCGGTTTTCTCATCCGTATCCTGCATTTCCTTACGGGTCTTCTCCAGCAGTGCTCTTCGTTCCTGAATATGAGCTTGTGCTTGATCCAGCAGTGCTTCAATATCGCTATTTTTATTCTGGCCTTTGCTTAAAATGGATTTATATAGTGCCATATCCTCTTCTTCATAGCGAGACAATTCCTTCAGACTTTTGTCAATCCCCTGCCCCCCCTGCACCAATCGATCCACCTGGTTGGCTGCAGGCTCCTGCGGCTCTCCACATCCGCTAAGCAGAAGCACAAGCAGTAAGCTGCATGCTGCCAATGCTATTTTTTTACTCGTTATTACCATTTGTTCTCCCTCTCTTACCCTAACCGTATAAAATTCCTATGCCTTCGTCTTGCTGAAATTATATGCATTTTATTTTCACAAAAGTTACATAAGGCCCGATCTTGTTTGTGTAATGTTTGCCGTTCATCCATTACAGACGAGTATCATGACTGAAATTGACAACCCAGTGGGCATCCGGATCGTACACTTCGAACTCATAACCCCGTTCTTCCAGCAGTTTCATAATGCGCGGCAGCGCCTGCACCGTCTGTTCCCGTTCATGCATCAAAATAACTTCTTTATCCCGGTGTACACTGCTGCTCACCCGGTCTACAATTTTGTCTGGCTGACCTGGAAGATTCCAGTCCAGTGAGTCCGTTGTCCAGTCCCACATTTTGAATCCTGCCGCCGCGATATTTCCCCTGAAAGCTTCACCGATCTGCGGACTGCTTCCATAAGGAGCACGGATAAGATGCGGTTTGTATCCGATCAGTTTCTCTACCTTTTCCTGCTCTTTTTTGAACTCATTCACAAAATTAGCGGAGCTTCCGCTTTTGTACAGCTTTTTATAGTCATGGGTCATGCTGTGAAGCCCAGGATAGCTGCCTTCTTTGTACAAACGTTTCACTGCATCCGGGTGCTCATTCAACTGGCGTCCAACCATGAAAAAGGTTGCCTTCGCCTCATGCTGTTTCAAAATATCCAGCAGCTGATCTGTAAATTTACTTGGCCCGTCGTCAAATGTTATGTATGCCACTTTGCGAACCTGCCCCAGAAACCGTGCCGGTTCCTCCTTCGCCTCCGGTGTAACCTGGATCATACCCAGCTTGGCTGGTTGTTCAATTACAGCAATGGGCGGCGGGGCTGCCACCGATTTAATCCAATGAGTCATACCGATAAACGCATATGTTAATCCCGTAACAAGCAGTATCAGCAGCATAAGCGCCGCACTTAATCTGCCGTAGCGGATTTTTCTTCTTCTATGGGTTTGTTTGCGACTTACGCTGCGAACTGCATTTCCATACTCTCGCGTTGTTTCTTGTTGTACTCTCACGACCTGGCCACTTCCTAACTTTCATTTTTTCCCGATGAATGGAATATTCTCTCGATTCATGTCTATATATAGAAGATTAATAGAAAACCAGGCTCTGTGAATGACAGAATAGTTACAAGCCCGGTTACAAATTGCTTATCTCTTGCTTATATTCCTCTAACTTCGCAGTACAGCTGCACTCATTCGTAATCTGGCATTCTTTCCGCTGTGGACATCTTCCCTGTGCTGATCTTCTACTGTATAATGAGGTGATTTAGGTGATCTTATTTTTTATTAAAGGAGCTGCACCAATGACAAGCCTGAACCGTGTCGGCAGATCCATTTATGTGTTATTTGTTGTCGGCATAATTGCAATTTCATTCTCCTCTATTTTTGTACGCTGGTCTGACGCAGATGTTGCGGTCATTGCCATGTATCGCTTGTTTTTAACCAATCTGCTTATGCTTCCGTTCATCTGGCCGCACAGACATGAGATGATGCGCCTGAATTTCCGCCAGTGGATCTTACTGATCGCTTCCGGCGTGATGCTGGCCCTGCATTTTCTGCTCTGGATGGGATCGCTCAGATTGACCAGTGTCGCAAGTTCCACTGTGATCCTTGCTCTGGAGCCCATTCTGATTCTCGCAGGTTCGGTATGGCTGTTCAAAGCCAAAATCAACCGCATGATGCTCATTGGTATGGGTATTGCTCTGCTAGGGTCCATCATCATTGGTGCTGGAGATTTCCAGGTGGCAGGCACTGCGCTGCAGGGGGACATTCTATCCTTGCTCGGCACGATGGCGGTAGCTGTGCATATGCTTTTGGGTCAATTTTTGCGAACAGGACTCAGTGCATTTTCATATAATTTCTGGGTGTTTCTCGTCGCAGCCTGTACGTTCGCCGTTTACAATCTGGCCATGGGTCATCCGTTCGGGGGTTATGCGGCTTCAGAATGGGGGATCTTCCTGCTGCTTGCTATCGTACCTACGATCTTCGGACATTATCTATTTAACTGGCTGCTGCAGTATATGAACGCGACGACTGTATCGATGGGTGTTCTCGGAGAACCTGTATTCTCATCCCTGTTGGCTTGGGTACTTCTGGGAGAGTCACTGAGCACACTTCAAATGTCAGCTGGTGTCGTCATCCTGTTCGGCGTATGGGTCTTCATTCGTTACGGCAAAACCAAACCCCAGCCCATTCCGGCTGATGCGCCCATCACGGCTTCAGGTCCTGTTGAACCTAAAATAGTATAACAGCTTTTCATTGATTTAACTTTATTTTCTAAGAAAATGATATGGATGGATAAACAAACACCGGGGCGCGCATGAAGCAGACTCCGGCTGCATTGAGTACAGCTTATTACATATGAAGGCGGTGTGTTGTTATGAAAAATATTGTATCCATGCGCTGGCTGCTCGCCAGAATGTACGAACCAGATGTCGTCATCGCAGATTGCCGTTTCCTGCTGGGACAGCCCGATGCCGGGCGGCTCGCTTATGAAACTGGACATATTCCGGGGGCCGTTTACCTTGATCTCGAAAAGGATCTCTCTGCCCCAGTAACCGAGCATGGCGGGCGCCATCCGCTCCCTGATCCGGCTGTGCTCGCAAGTCGTCTCTCCAAAGCTGGCATCGGCTCCAATAGTCGGATTGTTGCTTATGACGATCAAGGCGGTATGAACGCCTCGCGTCTGTGGTGGCTGCTGCGTTATATGGGTCATGAACAAGTATATGTTATGGACGAAGGTTTCACCGCTTGGCAAAACGCCAAGTTCCCGGTGACAACGGACGTACCGGTACAGATTCCGTCTTCATTTGACGTGAAGCTGCAACCGCAAATGCTGGCAGGTGTTACGGATGTGCAGCAAGCATCAGACAGCGGCAGCGCCGTGCTCATCGACTCCCGTGATGCCCGCCGTTATGCGGGGCTGGAGGAACCGATCGATGCCAAGGCCGGACATATTCCGGGAGCGGTGAACTATTTTTGGAAAGACGTGCTTGGTGCAGATGGTCACTGGTCTGGTGTTGAGGCATTAGAAGAGCGGTTCGTGAAGCTGGGGAAAGATGATGCAATTATTGTGTACTGTGGCTCAGGTGTCTCCGCCTGCCCGAACGTGATTGCGCTGGAGGAGACAGGATATACGAATGTGAAGCTGTATTCCGGGAGCTGGAGCGACTGGATTAGTTATGAGGAGAATTCGGTGGAGACGGGGGATGATAGCTCGACTTAAGCTTGAATGTATAAATTGGGCGATGGCCGCATGGAGTCTAAAAGCTTCAGGCGGCATTTCACTATGCTTGTACAATCACAATCGAGGGATGAGCAGGAACATCTCCTTTTAAAGACTCTATATAGCTTTTAGATAAACAAGTACATCAAAAGGTTATATAAGGTTAACAAAATTTATGCTTTTTTTAGAAAAACAAAAAAAGCCCACTAACAAGGGCTTCTGTAGTAAGGTTTGATAATAATAGATGAGTATTATTCACTGTTTAATTTTATCTACCCATTCTCTTTCGTTCCATATATATGGATTATTTATATTTTGATTTTCTCCTCGGACAGTGGAATCGTAACTATCCTTTCCAAAGGTGTACCAGTCTGCAATCACTAATTTCCCATTCATATTTTGTACCAGAAATTCAGTAGGTTCAGCATAGCTCCCTACATCCTTCGTAATACGTGCATTTAATTTTAGATAGAAAAAACTGTTGTCACCTTCAACATAATCTACTTTTTCAGCGCCAATCTTGATTTCTTTTATTTGATTAGAGGTAAGGTTATTTTTGCGAAACAGATTATGTTGTGAGGTGATCTTTTTTTCCGTATACTGCTTAAGATTCGGATTATCAATATATTTGCTGACGTCCATCTGAATTCCGTTCCAGATGGACTTATAATATCCTGATAAGGCCTCTGTACATAATTTATATGCTTTCTCGAAATCCAATGTTGACAGATTGTTTGGTTCTATAGTCAAAAAATTAGATGAATCATTAGATTTATTCACACTCAATAAGCTATCTGAAACCTCATCATTTTCGGTATGGTTGTCCCCTACCGCAACCGCAGTTGATTCCTCACTTATCCCCATATTACGTTCAGTCTCTTGACATGCACTAAGAGTAAATACAATAACTAATAAGAATAAAAGATATACACGTTTCATTGTATTTCCTCCAGTAAACTATTATTCGATTCGATGACATAGCAATCAGTCTGAATCCCCATCTGAATACAAAAAGTTTGAGAGGGGGACCATTCCATGGTTTTATTTATAGTACCCAGTCAATTTTATGACTCTTTTGCTCTCCCTTGGATACATTTCTTCCGCTTTTTGGTATTCATTATAAACGTTTTTCGCCGAACGTCCAGTAACCAATGCACCAAGAACTAAATTTGTCAGCCAGATCCCCTATAGAAAGTCTTGAAGCTCGCGACAAACGGGCTTTTTGACTTCCCTGTAAACAAACCCTCTCTATCAGACCGTAATCCCAATTCGGCATTTCATAGTTGCACACCATGCTTTCCGCCTGTAGGACATATGTCTCTTTTTCTGCGAAAACGTTTAAAAAAGCTTTATAATCCAATCTAAATGATCGATATACAACAAATGAGCATCCGCATATCCCATGTTTACATTCTGAAATTGATCTCAGGAATGCGGCACGGGAGAACAGAATCATACATATAACAGGTTGTTAGGAAAAGAGAAAGTTCTGTCTTGTGAACAGACAAGAGCTAACAAAGGAGAAGAAGAGATGAAGGGACGAACGAGTCACAAACGAAACAAGCGCAGCATCTGCGTGAACTTGCTGTTATCTATGCTGTTGTTGATCAGCAGTGTACCACTCTGGCCAAGCAAAGCAGCAAACGCAGCAGTAGAAGGGTCATATCTCTTATCCCTGAACAGACCGGTATATAGTTCCTCATCCCTTGGCGGGAATACAGCCGATCATGCCGTGGATGGAAACAAAAATACCCGATGGGAAAGTGTATGGCAGCAGGACCCTCAGTGGATCTATGTTGACTTGGGCGCAGCGGCGTCCATCTCGAATATCTCGATTGAGTGGGAAAATGCTTATGCATCCGCCTTCGACCTTGAAGTATCAGATGACGAGGTGAACTGGAAGCAAGTATATTCCACAACGAAGGGCCAAGGCGGTCTGACGGAAGTCGAGGTTTCTGCCAACGCACGATATGTGCGTTTGTTTAGCCACGAACGGGCACAGCAAGCCTATGGTGTATCTCTCTACTCGTTCGATGTTTATGGAACGGGTGGAGCAAATTCTCCTCCAAAACCGGTTGCCGCCAACCTCGCTCTGGGTAAATCGGTCATGGCATCATCAGAAGAGATTGATGAACCCAGCCGCTCCGCCGAAGACAAGGCCAAAATGGAGAAACGCAATTATGAGGCGCGCAATGTGACGGATGGTGATCCAGGCACACGCTGGTCTTCCATATACAAGGATCAGGAATGGATTGTTGTGGACCTTGGAAAGCGTCATGAAATCGGAGAAATTTCTCTACAATGGGAGAATGCGTTTGGACGTGCTTATGACATTCAGGTATCCAACGATGCAAAGCAGTGGACTACGCTGTACCGGGAGATACACAGTAACGGCGGACGAGATGACATTGCTGTATATGCAGAAGCCAGATATGTAAAGTTCGCAGGGCTTGGCAGAGGTACAACCAACGGATATTCGCTCTATGCTTTTGATGTATATGAGTATATTCAAGGTGATGAAAAGCCGGTCTACACCATTCCGGCTATCCCTGAGATGAGCTCAGTACAGGTTGGGGCTGGCAGTTATGCCATTAACGACATTACAATGCTGCAGCCGAAAAACCCAAAGAATCGTACAGCTGACATCACTGCCCCGATTCCATCTAATGACTGGTGGCAGTCGATTCTTGTTTCGGATTTAGGAGATGGAAACAGTCTGGTCACGCTGCCGTTCAAAAACCGATACACCAAGCAGGGGCTTCATATTTTGAACCCTGGTGCTGGATACGTTTCTGCTGACGGCAGCTCTATGGATGCCGATGGTGAAGCTGACCTTATCCTGACAACAAGCAGTATGAACCCAGCCAAGGTTAATACCAAGGTGGCAGGGTACGGGGATTACTCCGCAAACATCACCATGAGTGATGATGACACGGCGAAGGTCAACACAACCTTTGTCAAAGGCTCCCCTTTCCTGTACAACACGTTCGAGAACCCGGACACGATCCTGCTCCGTTCACCGAACATCACACGTCTCTTTGATGATCAAGACCGCGAGATTGTGCTGCAGGACGGGGAATCATGGACAAGCGATCATATCGGTGTAGAAGTCACCAATCAAGACAGGGCTCCTTCGCCGCAAACCTTTACAAGAAACTACGGCCTTTATGCGCCTGAAGGAACCACATTTATAAAGCTTGGCAATACACTTAAGATCAAGCTGGGATCAGGCGAAAATTATTTATCGCTAGCCACCCTGCCGAATGCATCAGAATTAGCATACTATTACCAGCATGCCTATGCTTTTGTAACGGATACGAAGGTCGATTACGACTATAACGAGAGCACTTCCCAAGTTACAACGACCTTCAGCTCCGTTACACAAACGAAGCGTGCCAACTTCTCTGCGAACACATTAATGGCTTTGTTCCCTCATCAGTGGAAACTTGCAACTACTCCACTCACGGAGCTCACGTATCCTTCCATTCGTGGGATGATGAAAGTGAGCGAAGGCAATAGCTTTACGACAAAGGATCGTTTCTACGGTATTATTCCGCAATTTGTAGAGCCGGACGATCCGACATACTCACGCGCGCAATTAATCAGTTATCTGGATCAGCTTGATGCAGATACGTCGGGTAATTTAATGAGCGAAGATCCATACTGGCAGGGGAAAAAGCTTCATCCGCTTGCACTGGGTGTGCTCATTAGCGATCAGCTTGGGGATCACGAACGTCGGGACCACTACCTGTCCCTGTTAAGAACCATTTTGACCGACTGGTACACCTTTTCACCGGATGAACGTCTGCACTCCTATTATTTTTATTACTCGGATCAATGGGGAACGATCTTCCCTTATGGGAGCGGGTTTGGTGTCAACACCGGACTGACGGATCATCATTTTACGTATGGCTATTACGTTTTTGCATCTGCGGTGCTGGCCATGTATGATCCAACGTTTGTAGAAGATTATGGCGATATGGTTGAACTGCTGATCCGGGATTATGCCAATCCTTCGCGTACAGACAATCAATTCCCATGGATGCGTAATTTTGATCCTTATTCAGGTCATTCCTGGGCAGGAGGTTATGCCGACAATCGCAGCGGAAACAATCAGGAAGCGGCAGGTGAAGCTCTGTTCAGTTGGGTCGGACAATATATGTGGGGCGAAGTAACAGGGAATAAAGCCTATCGTGATACAGGCATCTGGGGCTTCGTCACCGAAGAAAAAGCGGCCGAGCAGTATTGGTTCAACTATGATGGGGACAACTGGCTGGAAGGATACAAACACGCTACCGTAGGGCATGTATACGGCAGTGCTTACCTGTATGGCACGTACTTCTCCAACGACGCAGAACATATTTACGGCATTCACTGGCTGCCGCCGGCGGAGTGGATGACCTATTACGGCCGTGATCCGAAGAATACTGCCGCACTATACAACGGGATGATCAAGGATCTTGGTGGTCAGCAGGAGCGCACATGGCAGCACATCATTTGGCCCTTCCAATCCATCGGGGACCCGCAGGCTGCTCTTGCGAAATGGAATACAAAAGACATGCAGCAAAACGAAGTCTTTAACGCCTACTGGTTCATGCATAGTATGGCATCCACAGGAACACGTACAATGGATATTTGGGCTGATTCTCCGGCAGTAACTGTCTACGAAAAGGATGGCGTCTACACGGCACAAATCTGGAATCCGTCGGATACCACCAAGACGGTTCGCTTCTTTAATGCGAGCGGGGCTTTGGGTTCGGCTGCCGTCTATGCGAAGGCTCAAGTGAAGGTCAATCCATTGGAGCATACGGTAGTTAAGCAGCCGGATGCTTCACAAGGCGTCACTTATCTGGATCGCAGCGCATGGACGATCACCGCCTCTTCCAGTTCGGAAGCAGTGAAACGCATGATTGATGGAGATTTGGCCACCCGCTGGTCATCTGGACAAACGCAGCAGCCTGGAGACTGGCTCCATATTGATCTGGGCAGCGAGCAGATGATGGACACCCTTTTCATGAACTCCGGCAGCAGCGGGGGTGATTATGCCCACGGGTATGAAGTTTACGTTTCGAAGGACGATGAGAATTGGAGCAAGCCGATTGCACAGGGAACAGGCTCATCTCCGAGCATGTCCGTCGATTTGGGGATGCAGAGTGTACGTTATATTAAAATTGTATTGACTGCTCCCGCAGACAGCTGGTGGTCCATCTCGGAACTCAAGCTCGCCCGATTTGGTAAATTGGCTCAAGCACCTGAACATCCAAATCCAGCCCCGCTGCCCGATCGGTCAACTTGGATCGTGACTGCTTCCTCCACACAAGGAACGGATATCACGGCTCATATGCTGGATGGAAAAAACGAGACGTTATGGACGAACGGGAGAAAGCAATCCAAAGGACAGTGGATCACGATTGATCTTGGGCAAACGAGTCTTTTTGATGCGGTAGAACTGGACCCGGGGAACGCCAAGGATGACTATCCACGACAGTATCGCATCTTCGTTTCCGATGACGGGCAGAACTGGGGAACATCTATTGCTGGAGGCGAAGGCGTGACAGGACGTCTCTCCATCACCTTCCCTGAGCAGGAAGCCCGTTATGTGAAGATTATGCAGACGGGTGAATCCGACCAATGGTGGTCGGTTTCTGAGTTGTTCGTTCAGCACTATGGAACAGGAAAACAAAAACGTCTCCTGCCAGATGGATGGTCCGTCACAGCGTCTTCTGGTGATGAAGCTGCAGCGGCGATACTGGATGGCTCGGACCAAACACGCTGGACTTCCGGTCAGACACAAATAGGTGGTGAGTGGCTTCAGCTGGATCTGGGCCATTCACAGACGGTGAACCGGATTGTACTGGATAGTGCTCATAGCAGTGAGGATTATGCTCGCAGCTATGAAGTATTCACCTCACTGGATGGCATGGATTGGGGTAAAGCTGCAGCTGCGGGTGAAGGGGAAAATGCCGTACTTTCTATTGCTTTCGCTCCCCATGAGGCTCGCTATATCAAGATCGTTCAGACCGGAACGGATTCTCACTGGTGGTCTGTATCTGAAATTGCGGTTTATACCTCTGATCAGACGCCATGGACACCTGGAGAACAGGATGAGCTGCTGCCTACCGAACTGGATCGGACGTCTTGGACAGTTACAGCTTCCACGTCTGAAGACGTTAGCGCACTGCTCGATGATGATCTGAACACACGCTGGACCTCTGCGTCCGGACAGCAAACAGACCAGTGGATTCAGATTGATTTGGGGAGCATCCAAAATTTTAGCCGGTTAACTATGGACTCAGGCAGCAGTACGAATGACTATGCCCGTAGTTTTACAATCTTCACTTCAACGGATGGAGAGCAATGGAATTTAGTTTCAGATGCTTTGGGAACCGATCCTCTAATCTCCGCGATGTTCACGAACCAGCAGGCACGATATGTCAAAATTGCTTTGACTTCGGACAATGCTGAATGGTGGTGGTCTATTGCTGAGTTGAAGCTGTACCGATGATACGCTGAATTATAAAGCATCCATCTTGCGCGAATTAAAAAACATGAATCTAAGATTTAAATATCGTTCATGCAGCCAACCACCCCTCTCCCTTAATTTTGCGGGACAGGGGTGGTTTTTGGTAATAACCCGCTTCTATTGTTGGATTCATGATAACCAAAAACCGTGATGGACCTGTCCACCACGGTTGAATAAAGAAACATTATTGCTATTTACTTAACGAAACATTTGCTGTTAGGGTCTTGTCGATCGTCGTCCAGTTTACATAAGCACCTAGTATTTCATTAATAATAGAAACTGGAACTACGGTTTCGCCATTTAAAAGCTTAGGTACTTTAGTATTAAACACTAATTTATTGTTAATTGAATATACATCTGAACCAATTTGAGCATTTATATTTTTGGAACCTAATTTGATTTTCGTTGTACGCGTCTTAATATCCCATTCTACTGTTCCGCCCAACAGCTCCGAAATGGTTCGAATCGGTACGTAGAACTCATCGTTATGAACAACCGGCTTGATTAAGGTACCACCTACATTCATTGCAGCGTCAACATATTCAAGAAAATCAGTCTTTCGAATGAGTCCATGAACCCCTTTGGTTCGGTCTACGACCTGAGATACTTCATAATCCGCTGCGGCCGATAGGTATGCATAAGCCACACTTCTATCCATATCAAGCTTATCGGATAAAAATTGAATCGATTCACGTACTGATTCTTTCATGGCTTCATCCAAATCAGGATCCAGTCCAATTGGGATCCAATAATCCTCTGTTTCAGCAAAGGGCTGCGTGAATTCTCCACGATGTGGTATTGATGGATCACCTTTCTTTAACACTGTTAACCGAACTGTACCTCTTAAGGATGCTTCCAATGCAGTTAATGCTACTTCTCCATCTCCTTGAGCAAAATGTGGATCTCCAGTATAGAATAGCCCGCCTTTAACTTGAATCGGATAATAAATAGTTGAACCAACACCTAACTCATTAATATCCATATTCCCTCCTGTTTCAATAGGCGGGATAGAACTCACAACTTCACTGGTATTTGGCGCAACCCCCATAACACCGAGAAACGGGTTAATTGGGAAACGTACATTCTTGCCAGCTTTTGTTGGTAATAAACCATACCAATTGCCGTTGATTTCTTCAATAGGCGTAAAGATAGATACATTATTATATAATTCCGGTTTTGCCGCGCCAGCTCCCTCTTGTGGACCTGTATTTTCTGGAAATTCGTTAGGGAGGGCACCTTTACCATGACGGTTAGAAATAACACCATAGGGAACTCGAGTCTGCAGCGAAAGGACTTCTACTTTAAGGACATCTCCTGGCATCGCTCCCTCAACCGCTACTGGTCCAGTGATAATATGAGGTCCGTCTTTTACATAATCATGTTTAATCTCAGAAGTCGCAATTACCTTCGCATCATCCAACACTCCATCAGGTGAGATACCAAATTTGCCGAAGTACTCCACTGGATTTCTCCCTTGATCCTCGATCAGTCCCTCATGCGATACCGTGTCAAATGTTACAGCACTTCCTGATGGTACTGTAAGAATAGGAGAGCTATCTCGATTAGGCAGTGACCCCCAGCGAATGTTCTCAATCGCAGACGTTACATAATAATCACCTTCTACCTTATCAAGGGTTGTTGGCTGCAGCGGCATACTCAAGCCCACTGAAGGTAGAGCAAATGTAAATATACCAACAATCCCTATTGAAACTCCAAATCTCCTAACAGCTCGGTTAATAAACATGACGTCCCCCCTCTATATAATGTTATATTATGTAACTCATAAAAACACATTACCATATAAGTATATGAACAACAATACATTTATGTAAATAAAAATCACATTAAAAGATATAAACCAAGAAAAAAACCTATGAATTCAAATTTACGTCAATATACCTGACATAAAAAAGCGACGTGATTTAAATACATTTACTAAACTTAAGGACCTTCAGAAATTTGCACAATCGAAATATTGAACTGAAGCGACTGGATCAGTTATGAGGAAAATACGGTGGCGACGGGGTAGAATAAAGACTAAAGAGCCCACGTCATGCGAGGGCTTCTCTGTGCTTGCATTATATTGATGCACCATTTTTAGATACTTACATCACTTACTTCTGTAACATTCAGGTTGAGCTTGTTTTTTCGGCATAGTTCGTAAAATTCGTTTGAAATGATAGGTTTGAAGATATTTATATGGTCCAGCATAAAAAACTCATGGTCGCCAATTCGCTCCTCATGCAGGCAGATTCGAGATACAACTTTGACAGTCTTACGTGGGGGCTGCTTTAGATAAACTGATGCACGTCATTGCAGTCTATGGAACACCGAATGCAACCAAGACTGGAGGACCAATGGTACGCTGGTACGAGGTGGAAGGTAAAGTCCTGGTATTCGAAAGCAGCACTAATTTGCGCAGCGCTTACTATATCTCACAATTAACACGAGGAAAAACATCTGTGATCCAATCCCGTTTCCAAATATGGAATCGGGATTTTTATATCTGTAAAATGGGAAAATGCCTACCACCAACACGGGGTTGACTTTGAAGTGTCCGAGGATGAAATTCATCTAGCCATTCGTGTTTTCTACGACCTCCGTTCTGCTTCCTCTATATTTAGCGGAAGTATAACAATAAATTGTGTATATTGAGAAGATCGACTTTCAGCAAAGATTTTTCCATTATGCCCTTTGACAAGCTCCTTGACAATGGACAACCCAAGCCCACTGCTCTTGGATTTTCTAGATGGATCACATACATATAACCTATCAAATACAAAGGGTAAATCCTTTTCAGAAATCCCACGTCCATTATCTGTAATTGTAATTTTCACTTGCTCTTCCCTATAGCTCATTGCCAGCTCGATTAAGTTTCCACCACTATGTGTAATCACATTCTGAATCAGATTGTTGACGATACGACTGTAAGCATTTTTATCCACGTACATACACAATTCATCACTCGGAATATCAAGTTTATATTGGAAATGGTGCTTATCAAAAACCGTAATCCATCCTGCCACAATATTACGTGTTAACTCATAAATTTCCACCTCTTCAAAATGAAAAGTTTGTTCTTTAGCATCTAGTTTAAACCATTCAAACAAAATATCTATGTATTCCTTCAAGTCCTGTGCCTTAGCCCTTGCAATTTGTATATATTCATCTTTTTCCACTCCATCAACAATGCCTTTATCTATAGCTTCTAAATAACCCAGTAATGAGGTAAGTGGTGTTCTTATATCATGGGAGAGGCTTGTCATTAAGAGTTTATTCGATTGTTCTGCCTTTTTTAAGCCTGATAGCTTTTCATTATTAATTTTTACAATTTCATTTATTTTATAACAAATTTGAGTTGAAATATCATGGTGAGGTATAAGCAATCTTCGATTCGTATTCCCCCGAATAATATCTTCAAGGACTAGCATCATTTCAGATAAATTGCTTCGTAAACGATAGATATAGAAGAACAGATACGTTACGATCAGAGCCAAAACCATTATAACTACATTTGTTAGCGACATGAGTACCATTATCATACCTCCGGATTAAACCTGTAACCTATTCCCCAAATTGTTTCAATATAATTGATTTCTTTATTTGCAGCTTCTAACTTTTTTCTGATTTTACTTGTATACGCCATTATGTTTCCATCATCAAAAGCATATTGATCATGCCAAACTTGAATATACAATTGTTTTTTAGTAAACACTTTTCCTTTGTTAGCTGCAAGATAGTACAATAAATCAAATTCCTTCGGTGTTAATGTTATAGCTTTTCCATGAATAGAAGCTGATCTTGCCAGCATATCAATGAGCAGTCCACCCTTAAAGGTTAACTGCATGGTCTCTGGTTTGATTGCATAGTTTAGCGCTGTATATCGGCGTACAAGTGCATCAACTCTAGCTAAAAATTCATTAATACTAAAGGGCTTAGACAAATAATCATCGGCACCTAGTCTAAGACCGTACACCTTGCTGCTTTCCTCTACTCTAGCTGTGAGCATTAATACCGGAACACTGCTCGCTCTCCTGATTTCTGTAAGAATTTCAAAGCCATCAATTTCTGGCAGCATGACATCAAGTACAACGAGTTGATAGTCCTGTTCATTCAACATAATTAAGCCTTTTGATCCATCATGGCAGTAATCTGCTTGTGTATGCTCGTTATTATCCATACAGCGTTTAAGGAGCTGACATAGCTCTACATCATCATCTATAATTAAAATTCGATTTTGTTTAATGGGAGATCCCCCTCTACTTCGTAAGTACAGCTTCATTAACTTCATCAGAAATGATTCCATAAAAACTTTTATAGTAAAACATCTTTTTATCCATTAACTCATTATGCGTCCCATTCTCCACGATTTCTCCATGATCCAGCACGTAAATATGATCCGCTTTTTGAAGAACATTAAGTCGATGTGTGATCATTAGTAAAGTGACTGGTTCATTATCTAAATTAGCGAATATTTTTCTTTCTGTAATTGGGTCTAGATTGCTTGTAGCTTCATCAAAAATAATTATTGAAGGTTTTGAAGCAAGAGCCCTTGCAATTGCAATTCTCTGTTTCTGTCCTCCAGAAAGATTCTGTCCATTTTCACCCATGACCGTTTCTAGCTGCAATGGCAGACATTTAACGTACTCTTCCATTTCAACCTTCTGCAACGCAGCATATATCTGTTCGTTAGACATTTTTCCTGTGAAATCTATATTTTCTCTAATTGTACCATTAATTACTAAAGGTGTCTGTGTCACGACGGCAACTTTTTGGTAGAAATGCTCTTTATTAATTTCAACAATATTATAGTGATTGATTGTTATTATTCCTTCATAATTGTGTAGTGCATTCATAATTAGTTTGGTTATTGTTGTTTTTCCACTGCCTGAACTACCGACAATCGCAACCTTTTGTCCGGCTATTACTTTTAAATTAATATTACGCAAATTACGATCCTCTTTACGTGAATAACTAAAATTCACATTTGAAAACTCCATGATTTCAAATGTATTTACTTCTACAGAACCTGAGGGTGGAATATCACTGTAATTAAGCAATTCTTTGACACGTATGAACACCTCTTTTAGCGTATTAAGTTGAGGAAGCATAGTTGATAATGCGCGAATTGGATTGATAAAAAAAGCAGACAAAGCAATAAACCCTACTAGTTGTCCAAGCGACAAGTTACCAGAAGCAACTAAGCCCCCTCCTACCGCATACAATAACAGTGACGTTACTATATTTATAGAACTAATGGCCGACTCCATAAGATCACTGGTTTGTGTCCGTTCCTTATGAAGAAGTATCGCTTTAGAATAACCTTGATTAAGATTATCAAACATGATCTTTTCGATTCCCATGTTTCGAATCTGAATAATATTGTTTACCAAATTAAATAATTCACCTTGTAGAAGCCCTTGGTTAGCCATATATGTACTGGTCTTTTTTTGCACTACCCCATTGAGCAGCAGAATGATAGTAAGCTGCGCTAATGTTACAATGCATACAACAAGTAATAACGATGTTGATAGATTAAACATGGCTATTCCACAAACAATCGCTGTTACAACATCTATACAGACAGTAACCACAACACTAGATAAAAACTCATTTATCATACTGATGTTATTGAATCTGTTCACAATGTCCCCGGATGTGTGGCTTTCGAAAAAACGTGTATCTATTTTAAACACCTTTTTCAACATTTGAAGAATAACATCTTTATAGAGCAAGTTTTGAATCATAAGAATTAAACGTTTTCGTAACCAAGCAACGCCGAAATATGTCACAGCAATAAGTAAAACAGCACCTAGAATATTGCTAACATTAAACGCTGCATTGTCTATGCTTAAAATATCTATTATATTCTGTATGATGCTGGGGATAATCAATACGATTAACTGGGCGGCAACTGTTAGTAAGATACTAATAAGTATTTTAACCCAATCTAATTTAAATTTTATATTAGCTGATTTCTGTAGAGGAATTTCCCTTACAGCTTTGCTTGGTCGAATCACCACAATGATACTTAAAAATTGTTCAACAATTTCTGAAAATAAAAGTACTCTTTTTCCTTTTGCAGGATCTAACACTTGGAATCCATGTCTGGTTTTCTTCTCTATTACAATATAATGATTCTTATTGGAGCACATAATAACGGGTAAATTATCAATTAGATTTTGTTCATTGTTGGCATAATTATAAGCTTTAAATTGAAAAAAATGCTGTTCGGCTATTCGCTTCAAATCTTCCAACGAAATCCCATCTCTACCTACATTAGCAAGTGAAGATATTGCTGTTAAATCTGAACGATAGTGATAATAATTAAATACCATGGTTAAACAAGCAGTTCCGCAATCGGTCATTCCTAATTGCCGAATTAGCCTCATTTTTTTCATCATTATAATCACACGCCCCTGAATTATTATAGATTAAAGACGACCTGCTCAAGAAATCCATGAGACTGGTCGTCATATAACCATTTTATTCACGTATTTAATTAAACCCCAACTGAAATTACAGATGGCAGCGATGGCTTAACCATTTTTAATAAAGAATAGCCTATACCAGAAGTACCCACCATAAAGCTGGTATTCTCATGAGAGTCAGGCAACCCGCACCTCCAATGCCCTTGTTTAACCATGACTGCAATCTCTTTACTTACATTTTCACATAACTTCATTAAATCAGATTTATTATAATAGCTTGCATACTGAAGTAAAATCTCCAAATTACCTAAATCGCCATGGCACAAAGAATGATCTCCACAAAACCCTTTCGAAATCGTAGTGTTAGCAGAAGTTGTTATATCCTTTTCAATCCTATCTTTAATCGAAGGAGGTACAAGTTCTAATATCTGCATTCTGCCTAATAAGATTCCACTTGCGCCATGACACCAAGCAACAGGATACAAACCTAACTCATCATTGGATTGACCATCGAATACTCGCTTGTCTCCCCAATTTTGTTCTTGTGGATTAAATAATGCATCTTCATAATCTATTGTTTGCATCGCCGCCTGAAGGAACTCTTCATTAAGGGTGAATTTCCATAATCGCAGCAAAGACATTGCAATTCCAGTAGAACCATGCGAGAATCCTCCTAAAGGATTACTTGCTTCTGACGGAAGCCATCCTATTCCTTCGGGCAGCTGAATTTTATGCTTCAATAACTGCATTCCAGCTCGAATCGAAGAATCAAGATATTTTTGTTCGTTTGTCATTTCATAAAGATTCAAAAGAACTTGAATCGTACCTGCGCTTCCCATCATTATGTCGAAACTCTCATCAGATTCAATTAGAAAATCTACAATTTTAAAATGTTTTTGGGCATAATCTAAATATTTTTTATTACCTGTTATTGAAAATAGCAATTCAAAAGTGTACATCAACGAAGCTTCACCAGAAAATGCACCGTTACTCTGGCTCGGCAGCATAACTAGATTTTCTGTTACTGTATCAGAGTAATTAAATATAGTTTGGTCCAGCGCTTCACATATCGAATCATACTCACCGTCGTGTGTCATCATTTTGAGTGCATTCATAAACACCGCAATACCAGCAATCCCTTCATACAGATAAAAAGTCATCGGAGCTATATTCCACATTGTATTAGATGTGCCCATCAGTGAAATATTAATCCAACTTACATCCTTCCCATCTCTGTTATAAATCGCCTTCTTCATAATATCCCTTGCAACCGTTTGTGCCGCTTCAATATAGATTGAATTATCAAGGACTTGATCTGTTTCTTGTGCGCAGCTTGATAAGCTGTAATGATGATTGCCTGTTAAATCTTTCGATTTATCTTGAGTATATAATGAAAGTACGATATAAAGAGTTTGCTGCTTAAGATCGTCTTCACTTAATTTCGCGATTTTATCATGCAGCTTATCCATACTGCTGTATTCGAAATAATCTTTAATTCCATCATGGGCAGAACTATAAAGTGTTCTTTCAGAAGAATTGTAATAAAAATAAGGAATATCATTTCCTAAAAGATCCTGGAGTTCGTATTTAGTAATTTCAATCATTCTTTTGTCAGTTACATCAATATACTTATACAAGCTTTTTAAAAAAAGTTCTCTGGCATGTCCATTTTGTAAAAAGTCAGGATGATAGGAAGCATGAAGCATCATTGCATAATGCTGCGTTTCCCTCACAATATGGCGCAGTTCAATCTCTTCAAATAAAACTGATTTTTCTAGAAGCGTACCTTTGTTCTCCATTGCGTATATGTACGCTGCTCTAAATCCTTCAATGATGTACTTAATAAATTTAGAGGGTGGGATAAATTCATCCTCAAGCTTAGCTAAATTTTTATTGGTTGATGTTGTAGGATTAACATACTCATATCGCATCGATGAAGTTTGCAGATCAACAAGTCGAGGAACCTTTATAGGAAGTGCTTGGTTCTCAACTCCATTAATTGCGCTTAGATCAATGCCGTCTTCTCCATTTTTCCCCCAGCTATGATGCGGAAGCATACCTGAATGCAGCACCGAATCAGATAGTTGAGAATAAACAGCATCTAGTGCTGTTTTATCTAGTGTTTCTGGTCGATTATCCATGATCGTTTCTAAGTCAACAAGAACAGGAAATTCATTAGAGGCTATAATATTTTCTAAATGAATATCACTTGTATGCAGGATATAGTTCGCAAAAATTGTAATTCCAAACCGATAGTAGTAACGCTGTAGTGCTTCTATTGAAGAACATGAGCTATACTCTACCTGCTCTACCCAACCATATTGCTCCATATTAATAATTTTGTAATTAAGCATCATCATATTGCAGTTATGTGCCAAATCACTGACAAAGGTTTGATACGCTTCCTCTGCTTTCAGAGAACGAGGCTTATAGATTAATTTGATTTTATTATCTAATTCAAATTTATATACTGCACTGCCACCTTTATGTGAATCAGATACACTAGAACTCATTTTATCAATTTGGTTAAAGCTTTCCCCCCCACATATTTCATCAATAATAAGATCTCTATCCTGCTGTAAACGTTGTAATATAGTAACATAATTAATAACAACTATATTAATACTTTCAAGTACTAATCTGCACAAGCAAGGATAGAAGGATAACAATTGAGAAATGTAGCTCTTATCGCTCAGATACCTGTTTAAGTAATACTCATACTCCTCACTTGAATTATCCCCCTGAAGCATCCCTTCTTCTTTACTGATATACATTTCTAATATAAGTGTTCTTGTACATACATTAGATAGTTTTGCAAAGAGAGTACCGAGAAAGCTCTCCTCTACCACTCGATTCAAAAATTGTATATGGGATAAATCAAGTTTCTTATTAAACCAATACAACCCTAGTTTAAGTAAATCCCCGAACAAAGGTTTAAACACAATATCAGTACTTTCTAAAAAAGAAGATGAAAGCTGCATTTCTTGATGCTCGTCCATCATATAAGCATTATAAATCTCATTTAATTCTTCAAAATAGTTCGGAAGGTTTACACAATAATCTTCTGAGCTGTACAGCATATCTATATCTAATTTCTCATCATCCTTTAAGTAAGTGATGAGCTCCTGTCCTAAAATATTCTCCCAATAATCATATGCTTGATGGTCTGGTTTGTATGAAATTCCGCTGTATTCTCTCTCCCTAATATAGCTTGAATTAATAAAAATTGTATTCATATTTAACTCCCCTTCAAAGTTGCATATAACTTACATTTCCATATTCAAGTGTATACTTTGAAATCTATTCCTACTTCATCATTAGTTTACAACTTGTAGCCACCCTAACTAATGATTGCGATTAATTTAGATAATTCCTATACTTTTAGCAGCAGAAGCTTAAGAAAGGGCACTCTGTAGTAAACGTACAGAAATTACCACATGATTTCTGTTTAGAATAACAGCTGTTATACGTGTTTGGGCTATCTGCTGCACCATGTACTTTATTTAACTCGGCTTCACTTAGTTCGATCATGATATTTCCGGCTGGGTTTTCAAATTGCGCATTTCTTTTCAATGGGTTTCTAAGAGTACTGTTACTCATTTTTAACATCTCCTCATAAAATAGAAATTTATTAGTTAGGGTGTGTACAAATCGTAAACATGTTGATAGTCCATATTGTACATATCTTTCACCTTCAACACCCTAACTTGGAAAATTTAGTATCAAATAAAGGAAGAAATTGTTATTTATTCAGGTAATCTTATCGTATTTGACTAATTTAATTAAAAGATTCTGCTGCATACTCACTGGCTCTGCGGAATCACCAGCCTCAAAAATGCTTTGGTTGAAGAACCGCTCACGAATCTTTCACAAATGAATTGTCGCACTTGACTTGACCATATGTAATTTATATTTGTGATTATTACATTTCGTTGATGCAGCTCATTTTATTTAATGTTTCACGAGTTGTTTTTCTATTTTTTCGACTAACTGGCAGGACCACATCATTTTCCATAATTAAATGATCATACTGAGTTTCTATAATATACTTAAGATTGACAAAGTATGATTTGTGAATGGAAATAAATTGTCGATTATTTAACTTTTCTTCGATTGTCGACAGCTTCCCATAAAAACTGCGAACGCCATTAACAAGAACTATATTAATTTTCTTTCCTCTACTTTCAAAATACATAATCTGCTCTGAGCAAACTTTGTACTTATGGCTTGCTATCTTATATTCAAAATGCTCTTTATCTAAATTCAACAGAGAAATAGATGTTTTTAGAACGTCTAAAATACATTTATATTGAAGTGGTTTGATTAAGAAATTTAGTGGTCTCGTATCAAATAACTGCATAGCATAGCTTGCCTTTTCAGACATATAAACAATTTGAGTGGTATTATTATTCATTTGCTCCCGAATTATCTTAGCAGTCTCTATTCCATTCATTGATTTCATTTCAATATCTAAGAAAATCAAATCTATTTCTTCTCCACTACTTAAATATTTACAAAGATCCATTCCTGAGAGAAACACTTCTACTTTGATATCTATAAGCAAATTGTAACTAGCTTGGTCAAAAATACGTTCTAACTGTGCACTCATTAACCGATCATCATCACAAACTGCTATATATAACACAGTTTATTCACCCTCTCTTTTAAATGGTAACCCTATAAAGATGAGACTAAGTAACAATGCGCCAGAAAGACTGCCTACTGCGATAACATACTCGCCAGCTGCAACCGTACGAGCCCCTGATACCTCAAAGATTGCTGATATTGGATATAAACTATGAATAGGTGAATTTGTAGTAAATACACCAATAAATGAATACACAATTGCGATAGCTGCTGAAATCCAATATCCCCTGCTTAACACAGTTGCAATGGTTATAATTGGGGTAACGGCAACAAAACAGCCGATTCCTTGCAGTAAATATTGCTTAAAATTAGTAATCACAAAATTGATTGTCATCATTCTGCCGTTAAAAATATACTCTGTGCATATTACAACCATGAAAAGCACAACAGACATCAAGAGACTAATTAAACAGGCAGTACATAGTTTTACCAGCATAAGCTTTGTTTTTGAAATGGGGATCATTTGAAGATTTTTCAATGTATCATACTGGAGTTCTCTACATATAATGAAGCTGCCTATTAATGCAAATAGAGGCGGAAAAATGTAATAAGTAAATAAGGATAATGTGCCTTCAGATAGCCATCCCAACGTATTAATATACCTCTCACCTTGGAAATATCTCAGCCCTTGCAGAACAATAATGAATGCTACCAATACAATAGTAATGACAGATATAAGAAGTAATCGGGTTCTTTTTAACTTGTTAAATTCAATACTAACGAGCATATTCACCCTACCCTTCCTGTTTGTTTAATACAATTGAGGAGCCCATCAGAGAAAACAAAGATACGAATAAAATATTAAGGAGTGATATTAGGATGTTTCCCTCAACTGTTATTCCTTCAAAGTTGTTATACCAAATCACATTCATGGCGCTAGAAACGGGATGAATTCCAACCAAGGATGAAGCTGCAATGTAACCAAAAAATACATAGGCAACACAGATCGAAATAGGGAGTACGTACCCCTTTTTAGAAATTGTAATAATGAAAACAATGGGCAGCATTGCGAGTGGTGTAAGCAGTCCACTATACAGACATAAAGTAAACAATCTGATAAGAAGTGTGAAATTAATATCTGGAAAGCCTCCGGCAACTACAGCACCTATAGAGATTAATAAGCCTGTTAGCATCATAATGCTAAGAGAAATACCAAATAAGGTAATTATTTTTGAAATTAATATTTCATTTTTACTCACTGGTACACTGGACAGTTCCTTCATCGTGTTATATTTATATTCATCCGAGAAAATCGATGTGGCTAAAATACCCAGCATAATTGGTAAAATTAATATGCTCATATAACCTAGACTCAGTTTATAAAAATCAGAAAAGCTATTCATAAATGAAGCATTTCTGGAAATATTCGCAGCATAATAAGTTACGATTGCGGGCATCACAAATGCAATTAAAAATTCCGTTAATAACAGCTTTTTACGCTTTAGCTTCATGAATTCAGCTAGAACGATATTATGCAATCCCCTCACCTCCGGTGATCTTTCTAAAATAATCCTCCAGCGTATCATTGCACAGCTGTGAGGTATTAACATCTATATTACTGAGCATTAAAGCTTTATTAACCTGAGCAATATCAGCTTTTGTATCAAATAACCGAATCGTAAAGTCATCATCCACACTATAATGAAACAAGCCGAGTTGTTGCTCTAATATTCTAGCTGCTTGTGCGGAAGAAGATACCTTAAGCAAAAAATACCTACTGTTGTTCTTCTCTAACTCTGCATAACTGCTTTCTGTTAGAAGAATGCCATTATGAATAATTCCAATATCATCTGCTAGTAACGCTATCTCGGATAAAATATGACTTGATATAAATATAGTTTTTCCTGTTAATGTACTCATATTTTTTATTAAATCCCGCATTTCGGCAATTCCAATGGGATCAAGACCATTAGTAGGCTCATCTAAAATGAGTAATTCGGGATCATGCATTATTGCATTAGCTATCCCCAATCTTTGCTTCATTCCCAGAGAGTAATTTGCAAACAATTTTTTATCCTTATAAGGAAGTCCTACAATATCAAGTGCTTCTTTGACAGCATTTCTGCTCACTGTACCACGCAGCTTAGCGAAAATATCCATATTTTCTGTTCCTGTTAAATTCGGATAAAAACCGGGGGTTTCAATAATTGCTCCGATTCGTGAATATAAACGCTTACGCTCTTTGGTGGAGGCCCCTATTCTTTCTCCCAAAATCTCAATTTCCCCTGAGCTCGGCTTTACTAAACCCATCATCATTTTCATTATCGTCGTCTTACCAGCACCATTTCTGCCAAGCAGACCATAGATACATCCTTGTTTCACTTCAAGATTGACCTGATTTACTGCAGTCTGGTTATCATATTGTTTTGTTAAATTTGTAGTTCTAATTGCTGTACTATTCATCAGATAGATCAACTCCCTTTACGACACTTGGTAATTCATACGATACCATTTCCAATATGCTAAAAGCTTGCATTTTTCTAGTAATTCTTGTGTTTTTATAAAGATCCGTTATGTATTTGAATGTTCCCGGCAATTTCTGAAGTGGGGATAACTGCTGCTTTCCTTTCTCAAACCAGATGTGATAAAAACATCCCTTAAGCAGAATGATCAGCTTGCAGATATACAAGAAACGAAGCGAATGTGAACAAGATCGATGCAGTTCGTTCCAATTCATTTTAAAATCATCGGATACAGCTCTCGCTCCTGTGGTCGTCTTGAAATAATCGACGTCTGTCTGCGACTGGAAGACAGTAACTTTCTCATTTTCACTTCATGCAAACAGAATTCAGTCTATAGACTTAGTTTGATTCCTTCCGGGGCTTGATTCAAGAGATTGCTCCACGTTCTATACTCATTACCAGGAGAACAATCGCGCAGCACAATGTGGAGGATACTTATAGAAATGAGAAGAGTAATAAAAAGCCTACATCCTCTACAGCCTACAGTAAACAGGAGGGATTAATTTGAGAAAAAGCAGCAACAAATTAATGTTTCAGTATATCATCTGGACTTTCCTCATCACGTATTGTTCGTGGGGAATTTTATGGTTAGCCAGCCAGATGGGACTGTTAGAACTAAGAACGCCCTTGGGTATGCTGCTGCTGACCATCGGCGGGAGCGGGCCGCCCATTGCCGCGTATTTTATGTTGAGACATCACGGCAAAATAACAGGATTCAAACCTTTCATCAAAGAAGCTTTTGCAGTGAAACAGCCGCCTATTGCTTATATCATTGTGTTTATATTCACCGCTGCGTATTTTGGTATTCCCGCACTTCTAGGGGGGATCACTCCCAATCTCCCTGTATATACGGCCGTATTGTTCATTCCGATTATGATCATCGGAGGTGGGCTGGAAGAATTGGGATGGCGTTATATTCTGCAACCGATGCTTGAGAAGAAAATTGGATTTGTTAAGGCAGTCCTTGTTACGGCTTTGATCTGGGCTGTGTGGCATCTCCCGCTATTTTTTATTCAAGGAACCAGCCAATATAACTGGAATTTCGGACTGTTCACCCTTCTTGTTATTGGAATGTCGTTTGCCCTGGCAGTCATCTATCGATTGAGCAAAAGTATTTGGTTATGTATTTTGTTTCACAGCATGATCAATGCTTTTTCAGCCTCATGGGTTATGGACGAACGCTTCTTTATTAAACTCACAGCTGCCATTGGAATAATAACGATCGCTCTTGTTTTGTTATTTATAAAACGCGGCAAAGCAAGCATGAAGCCTGCATAACATGTAAAATATACTGCGACGCACGGCCGTCGTGCTTTACTTCATATTAGAGACAGCATTATCTGCTCTAGACCCACAATCATAGCGGATGCAATCCCCCATACATCAGGTACACAACTCAGTTATAATGAAGAATATGAAATAAATGATGCATTAGAAGAGGTGGACTATTATGCCAGAGTCATCCTATGACATCCGTTCCAATCTGCAGTTCCCAAACAGCATTTTTAATATTGACCGCAAGTATACTGCTGCACTATTGTCTGCACTGGACGTCAAACAGCAGGAGATACTCGCTGAACAACTGGTCGGTCCAGATTATGCCCTTCATCTGCTCCTTGCCGCAGCAGCTGCACAGCAGCTCGCGGTAGAGTGGACTGAAGCAGCACAGCACTGGTCACCGCCGCTCACCCTTGATCTGTCCAAGTGCTCCATCGACTGCGCTGATGAGTATATGCTGATCCCCGGGAAGCGGCAGCTTCGCTTCTGGTTTCACTCCGAAGATGGACCTGAGGACTGGAGAGAAGGATACAGCGATCGTTTTTTCGATCTTACTGTGACGATTGATGCTGAATCCCTTATCATTCAACACACTGCCGGGCCGAGCCGATAAAAAAGCCTCCGTTAAGGAGGCTTTCAGGTGATGCTTACCTATTACCGGACCGACTATACTTTCTTTACCTCCTCCCGCTTGGCATAATGTTCATTAATGTAAGAAAGAATATGAGCATTGTCTTCGAGTTTCCCCGGAATCAGCACTCCATCATCTTCAATGGCCGGTATGAAGGGTCCCCCCATTTTTTCAATCAAGGCTTTACGCTCAGCACGTTCTTTGGGAAGGTTTACATTGATATAAGTGACCTGAAGCTCGGTTAGACGTTCGCGAACAGGCTTACAGTAAGGGCAGGTTTCACGTTGATACAAAATCAGCATGGTATACACTCCTTTCCTGAATCTCTTGGATCGCTGCGATGCTTGCTCCTTTGGTAAAGGATGCTCCCATTTCGGTAAGAGCCAGCTCAATAGCTCCGAATACAGTAAACAGATCCAATATATCAACGGAACCAATATGACCAACACGAATCATTTTCCCCTTAAATTCTCCCTGTCCTCCCGTAATAGTCATCCCGTATTTGGAACTTAGAATCTGCAGTAATTTCGAAGTATCCAGCCCCTGCGGTGCAATCGCAGTGGTAACGGTGTGACTTCGTCGCTGGGGATCAGCAACAAATAGTTCAAAACCCAAGGCGGCAAGCCCTGCCTGAGCAGCCTGAGCATTCCAATGATGGCGCTGGCAGCATTCCTGCAGCCCCTCTTTCATTAACATCTCAATAGACGCCTGCAAAGCAAAAATAAGTGATACACCTGGACTCGATGGAGACATCGGATAAAATTTCTTAAATCTCTTGAATGAGAAATAATACGTTTTGGGCTCGATCTGCTCCAACCGCTGCCATGCTTTCTCCGAAATGGATACAAAAGCAAGACCTGGCGGCATCATAAATCCTTTGTGAGACGCAGCCAAAACCACATCCAGCCCCCACTCATCCATGTGCAGTTCATGTGAAAGCAATCCGCTGATGGCGTCTACGATGACAAGGACATTCTTGTCTCGAAAAAATGCGGCGATGCGTTGAATATCATTAGTAACTCCGGTGGAAGTCTCGCTGTACACCACAAGAATGCCCCGCACGTCAGGATGTTCATGATAAGCTTTTTCCACCTGCTCCATATCTACAGAGGTTCCCCAAAGGGAAGCAATTTCGATTGGCGTCACTCCGTAAACCCTGGATATGTCTGCAAACCGCTCGCCAAAATAACCGTTTGACACGACCAGCACTTTGTCCTGCTCTTGAAAGCAATTGGCCACTGCTGCTTCCATCGCTCCCGTTCCGGAAGATAGCAGGGTGAACACCTTCTGTTCTGTCCCAAAAAGAAGCGGAAGAGAACCGTTGATTTGACTCATAACCTCTTCCATGTGAGAGGAGCGATGGTGAACCAATTCCTGAGCGCCGGCAAGCAGAATGTCCTGCGGAACATACGTTGGTCCCGGAGTCGCCATTCGCAATTTTTTCATAAAAAACATCAGCCCCTTCGGTTAGTTACTGACAAAAATGGTCCGGGTAGAAGGTTGTAAATCAAAATCAAACAATACAATTCGATGCGTATCTGAAACAGCGAGCCTGTTATCTCGGTATGGAACCAGCAGACTGCTGCCGATGATGGATGACCAGATATGTGCAAAGCCATTGCTGTCCTGGGTTGTCCGAAAGTGAGCATACGAGCGTCCTTTGGGTGATATGCTCTCCAAAGCATCTAACAGATCTTCTACCGCTCCAGGCTCATAACGCATGCTGACCAGACCAATTGTACTTCCAGCAGCAAATATTTTGGCCATCCCCTCGGCAGTGCCCAGCCTGGGAAGCAGCGCTGCTGCTTGATCCGTGATGTCATAGTGAGCGTTGTATCCGGCGGATGATACTTTAATTTCATACAACATGGCTTATCGTTCCTTTATATTTCAGTTTAACTTCATATGGATGAATTCCATGAAGCAGCACATGTTTCATAAGCGCAGCGTTCGGATAACCTAATTCCTCATACATATTGACGACTCGGTCTACATCATATTTGACTCGCTCTATGCTAACTCGCAGCTGTCCATTCTCTTCTTCAGCAATGGCATAGGAGGACTGAGTAAACCCGTCGAATGTGTATCCGACTCCACCTGGATTAATGATACATTTACCATCAATATACCGCAGCAGGGGATGATGCGTATGCGCGTAAGCATAGATGGATGCCTGCGGATTCGTCATAATTTTCGCTCGAAATACATCGGTTGACTCGGAAGGCAAAACAACTTCGAACAGGTCTTTCGGTGTTGCATGGAAACCATGCAGCGACAGCGTTTCAGATATATTTAGGGACAGTTCAGTTGGCAGAGAATCCAGATATTCGATATCCTCCTCTGTGATCTGATCCAATGTCCACAACCTTTCGAGGTTCATGATCTCGTAATCCGTTTCCGGAACCTCGTCTTTCTTAATACCTCGTATAACCCATTCATCCGTATTGCCTTTCACGACGAGGGCCGATGTACCCCGGAGCATGTTTAGCACTTTTTGCGGCTCAGGACCACGAAAAACTAAATCCCCTAATACAATAACGTCACTAATATTTCTATTGAAAATATCCTCCAAAACCTGCTCCAGCGCTGCGGCATTGCCGTGAATATCCGAGATAATCGCCAGTTTCATCGCGATCTTCCGCCTTGTTCTGCTGGTGTCAATTCGCTGCTGTCCTGATCAGCTGAATGGCTTAAACTAAAGAAGCGATCAAAGAATGATTTCTGCCATGTCGATGTTTGTCCACCTTCCAAAGCAACATAACGCTTCAATATATCCTCTCCCTTGATGGATAAATAGCCCTGCACCATATCTATAAAAGGATCATTAAATATTATTTTTAAATAATATAGAGCGTAGTACATCGCTTCTTCGGAAGCCAGCTCCTTAGCCCGGGCAGCGACTATATGCCATTCCAGCTCCCGCAGATGTGCTAATATATATTCGCGAACATCACAAAATTTAATTAGATTGATATCCTGATCAATTCGAACCCATTTTTCATGGCTGGCTTCCTTATAGAGATGGATGGTCAGATGGATGAGAAAATCAACGGTTTCCAGACACCTTGCAGGGATACCATATAATTCTTTGATACACGCCCCTTGCTGCAGCCCTCCCGATGCGATAAATGTCCGGGTCAGATCCACATCGTAAGAGAAGTCAACGCCAACATATTTGGCAAATCCGTTATCCACTCGTTTCATATGAGGGTGTAAATTCCCTGAACGAGTGCTCCACTGGATCACCTCTTCCTCGCTCACTTCAGACACACGATCTGAAGCCCAATCATAATGACCCGGTTTATACCCCATATGCTGCAGCATTTCCGAAATAGCCTGTCCCTGCTCTAATGACACCAAGAAATCCAAGTCATTCGATATGCGCAGCCCGGGGTCCTTGTACACATGAGGAATAAGCCATGCTCCTTTTAACGGAATCAGCTCCAAATCCTTCTCTCGAGCTTGTTTTAAAATCAGCTTTAATTCCTCTGCCATAAGCTCGTTTTTCATCCGATTGCCCTGGTATGCATGATTCATGATCTTTTTATATTCCAGCTTGATGGCTTTGTAATGGTCAAGCCTGATCAGGTGAGGAGTTACGAGAGGCAGTACTTTGTGTTTGATACAAAGTGCCATAAAATAATCGATGGCAATGCCGCGCTGTAAAATGGAATGAATGTTCTGCTCTTGCTCCTCGTCCAGATGAATGCGGGAACATAAAATCATCAACTGCTGTTCGTTAGACAATGTCGACCATGCTTCACTCTCCGAACGATACATCAATTTCGTTCCTTCCTCCCTTCTTGTTATCCGAATTGATCATTATCTCGTTGTTATATAATGCAATCATGTTCAATGCCCATTCACGTGATTTACTCAAAGATTTATCGAAACGTGCGATCCAGTCCTCACGATCGATTGAAAAGGAAACCAGATATTCCGTCTCCTCTTCGATCATTACAAGCTGCAGCTTTTCGTTGTTCTCCATCACCGCATCACGCTCACTTACAGCTCCACCAGGAGCCTGCCATCCACTGGGGTAACCTTATAGGTTCGCAGCTTCACCTGCTTATAAGCCAAACATTCGCCTGTCTGTACCCGGAATTCCAAACCGTGCCAAGGACAGGTTACAATTTGCCCCTCTTCTGTCCAGTGCAGTTCCCATGTTTTTTTATCCCTGTACAGCGTCCCTGATACTTTGCCTTCGCACAGCGGCCCGATCTGATGAGGACAGATATTGGGCAGGGCGTGAAACGTACCATCAATATTAAAAATGCCGATCGTGCGCCCTTTAACGGTCACCACTTTATGGCTTCCCACAGGAATTTCGTCCACAGCAGCAGCGTCAAAAATTCGTCCCATCAGCGCAGTATCCCCTTTTGTGCTTTTGAACGCAGACGCTTTCCCTGCCTGTCTATATCAAAGAATGCAAGCGCATTTTCACCCAAGATTTTTCGTTTGACCTCTTTGGATAATCCAGAATTTAAGATCGCCCGAGGATGGTCGAAATCATGATGAGGCCAATCTGATGCAAACATCGTTGTATTTTCGCCTCCATACAGCTCGATAATTTTAGCGAGGTCACTTGGGTTCTCCGGCTCCTCAATAGGCTGAGTTCCATAATAAAAGTTTTTAATGTAATGACTGGGCGGTTTCTCAAGATGCTGAACATACCTGCGCCGTTCCATATATTCTTTATCCAGTCTCATGGACATGTACGGAACCCATGAGACCCCACCCTCAATAAAACACATGTTTAAGTCAGGGTATCGAACAGGAACTCCTGTTTCAATCAGACGCAGCATATTAAACATCAATGACATCGAGTGTGCCAGTGCATGCCGTGCAAACTCTGTCTCGAACTGTTCGAGCCCGTTGAATGGAAATGCCGTATTTAATGTGAGGACAGAATGGAAGATAACCGGCAAACCTGCTTCCTCCGCCGCTTGAAATATAGGATTGTACATCTCGTGTCCCCACAAAGTATGCAGTCCGCCGCAAGGCAGATATACACCAACAATCCCCTCTTCATCTTTATACTTGTGAATTTCTCTGGCAGCGTCATGAGGATCTTGTGGTACCGCCAAAATCAAACCTTTCAGCCCTTCACGCTGATCAGCCCATTGGTCCACAAGGTAAGCGTTGTAAGCCCTCGCTAATGCCGCGGCATACTCCCGTTGAGGAAATGTGGCTATTAATAACAGATTGTCCGGGAAAATGATAGCGATATCGATGCCAAGTTCCGTAAGCTCTTGACGAAGCTGATCCGGCGTATTCACCGTTTTTTTGTCAAATCCACCCGGCCAAAAAGGACGATTACCTGAAAATTGAGGTGCAAAGCCCGGAATGTTTAAATAACGGCGAGGAACATCGACAATGGATTCAAGCGCTTTTCTCCAAGGCAAATCACAGTAGGGAATCAGGTCCTCAGGCGTTTCATTGATATGCACATCAGCATCCACAATGAATAAATCCTCGTACTGCCCCTTCTTACTCATAAGATATTACACCCCCATCTAAAAAGTTGTGGCTTGTTAAGATGCCGGAACCGGTAATCTCAAATGCGGGCAGTACATATGCAGCGGCTTTACATTGTTCAATCATCGTATCTATTTCATCCAGTCGCCCCGGTTTCACAAACTCATTCCATTGTTTTGCCAGACCCTCTTCGTCAAACATTCTTTCAATGTGAGGAACCATGAACGCGACATGGTTCTGCAGCTGCCTAATCTCGCTATTAGCAGAAGGCTCAAGTTTAGGATAAATAAACGCACCTACAGGCGCAGTAAAACCAGCAGGCACATGAGGAATCATCGACTTGAACACATCAGGTGGAATTGCCCTTTTGTGATCGGTAGACCACAACGTTTCTTGGGCTGCATCGATCTCCTCCGACAACCCGAACTTTCCGACAAAGTCAGGATATTTGGATAACGTACCTAGTCCCAAATGAGGATAATCAGGCCAGCCTGATGCATGTAATTGTCCTTCCTTCACCCATAAAAAGGTTTTGTCACCACTCATAAATTGATGCCCAAGCTTGCTTACCAACTCCAACAGCGTTGTTGATTTTCCTGCTCCTTTTGGCCCGATAATCAAATTTGCTCTGCCTTCGTCATATGAACAGGTCGCATGCAGCACGACAACTCCATGATTTTCTTCATTTTTGAGCACAAGATCACGAATAAGCTCGATCAGAACCAGCTCTTCTCTTTTCACATCTTCCCATGGAGTGGAGATGACAATTGTACGTTTATTGGCGTTCATCGCAATGTACGTGTCGGTCTTGGAGCATTGCAGATAGACTGTCTCCCCCAGACGTACTTGTTTCGCAGGGATGGTGAAAAAATCAGAAGCACTTTTTCGAAGATAGACCTCTTCTCCCTTGGCAAAATCAATCCCATTGAAGGAATCATCATTTTTCGCAACAGTGATATGGGCTAGAGCATTATGGGAAGTTCCCTCTTTGATAACAAAATGTGTACCAAAAAAGTCAAAGATGGAGCCCAGGGATATCGATCCTTCCAGATTAAAGTTAAGTTCGGAGTGAAGAAAAGACATCGTATATTGATTCGCTTTTGTTTCTGCCACCATGTACACCCCTTTTATATAGTCATAATCCGATCTATATCCAGTGCGGATTGACGTATAGGATTCGCAAACAAAGCACCTGCGTCGTCCTCCAGGTGGTATTTCTTCAACACTTCGGTATCTTTCAAGAGATTTCCAGTGAGAATACATACTGCTGTCTCATCAGCATGAATTTCACCGGAAGCATGCAGCTTTTTAAGACCAGCGATGGTAGACGCAGATGCAGGTTCACATCCGATCCCGCTTTGATCGATCATGGCTTTAGCATTAAGAATCTCCTCATCTGTTACGGACACAGTCAATCCATTGGTCATTTGCAGTGTACGCCTTGCCTTTTTCCAACTTGGAGGATGGCCAATGTTAAGTGCAGAAGCAATTGTGCTTGGATGAGGTTCCGGCTGGAGTGTATCCTCTTTGTTGCTTATCATCCGGTGAAAAGGACTTGCTCCTTCAGCTTGAACAAGTGCTACACGGGGCAGCTTACGAATGAATCCCAGTGCATACAGATCAGCCAGCCCTTTTCCGAGTGCCGAGACATTGCTTAGTGCGCCCCCGGGAACAACAACCCAATCCGGCAATTCCCACTGAAGGTACTGGGCAATCTCATAAATAATGCTCTTTTGCCCTTCTATGCGAAATGGATTAATGGAATTGCAAATATACATGCCCAGTTCCTGATGGTACTTCTCCAAAAACTCAATCCCTTGATCGTAGGTCCCGTCAAAAGCGATCACTTTAGCCCCGTACGAAACGGTTTGTAATACCTTGTTAAGCGAAATGTTCTGATCCGGCACAAAAACATAAGCCTGCCGATCTATGAGTGAGCTGTACATCGCCAGGGAGGAAGAGGTATTACCTGTAGATGTACATGTAAATTTATCAAGTCCGAGTGACCTGCCATGAGAGACGGCAGCAACCATCCCATTATCCTTAAATGAACCGCTCGGGTTTTCGCTCTGGCATTTTAACCAGATTTGCCGCAGACCTGTGTATTGGTTCACCTTTTCTGCTTGATAAAGACCGGTATTCCCCTCATATTTTGTGACCATATGCCTCTCTTCCAGCTCAGGAAAAATCAGTTCTTTATAGCGCCATACCCCACTTGCATAAGGACTTATTCTTTCAGATAAACGATGCTGAAAATTTCGCTTCAATTCATCTGAATCGATATGGCTGAAATCCTGCTCGATTTCTAAAAGTCCACCACAACTGCACGCATACCTGAACTCGCTTAGTGCATATCTCTGATCACAATCATTACAATGAAGCTTCATTCATATCTCTCCCTACAGCTAGTTATTAAGAATTACAGAGCCTGTACTGCTGTATCTGTCTTCCCGCTGTCGCATCTCAAACATACCTTGAAGTTCGAAAACCTCCTGCATGGTCGAAATATCAAGTTCAACACCAGCCGTATTGCCTTCCCTGAGAATGCGATCAAACGTTTCTTTCATCGCTTTAATCGAACTGCGCAAACCATGGTTTGCATAGATTACCATCTGAATTCCGAAATCCCGAATTTGCTCAACATCCAGTGTTGGATAAGTCGTTGGAACAATGACGATCGGAGCAGTACCTTTATACAACTCCACAAACGAGACAATTTCATGCGGCTGCTTTTGTTTGGAATGAATCAGAATCGCATCAGCGCCTGCCTCTTCGTAGGCGTAAGCTCGATTCAACGCTTCCTGCAGACCTTGTCCTGCAATTAAAGCTTCAACTCTAGCAATAACTACAAAATCAGGATCGGATTGTGTATCTTTTGCTGCGCGTATTTTTCCCGCAAACTCATCGATCGGTGTCAACTTTTGAGGCCCATCAATAAAGCTGTTCAGTTTCGGAAACTGTTTATCTTCAATGCATATGCCGGCCATGCCGTTTCTTTCATACTCCCTCACCATTCGAATGACGTTATTAACGTTTCCGTAGCCTGAATCACAATCACATATAATAGGAATGGAAGTCGCCTCGTTCATTGAAATGGCTGCCTGCAGGTTCTCCGTCATGGTCAAAATATTTGCATCCGGAACAGAGTGAGCAGCCGAGATTTCAAGACCACTTGCCCAGATCGCATCAAAGCCGGCCTGTTCAGCAAGTTTTGCGCTGAGCCCGTTATGTGCACCCATAACACGTATTAATTTTTTGGAATTCAGAAGCTCTCTCAGTTCTTTAGCTTTCATTATTCATTCCTCCTGTCAGCTCCATGGCTTTATTTAAATAGGCAGCATCTACTTTGGGTGGACGCATCTTTCCAAGGGATTGTGCGATTTTCCATGCTGACTTCAGCTGCATTTCTGAACGAGAATCCATTATTTTATCGTAGTAGTAATAGTGAATATTATGGAGTCCGCAAATCATTTCGGGGGCTGCAATTCTCATCGGTTTTTCCAGTACGTTATGAAGTACATACTCGGCCGTTTCAATGATCGACAGCACATCAAAATCTGTGGAAAATTCCCCCCAATGAGTCATAGCACTTATCCATTGTTCCGTCGGCAGATTCCCGGCACCTCTCGCCATTCCACAAAGAGAGGTATCAACAAAAACCGCACCTGCTCGTACAGCCTCTAAAGCATTGGCGAAAGCAAGACCGAGATTGTTATGCCCGTGAAATCCAACGTCACAATCCGTAGATTGCTTCAAAACCGAAATATATTCACGTACACTTCCAGGTGTCATGCTGCCAAATGAATCCGCAATATAGAACACATCTGCACCGTGCCGTGCTGCTTCCACTGCAATCTGCGCAGCTTGAACCGGCTCCGTATAACTTGCAGCCATTAGATTCATGGCAGCTTGAAACCCTCGTTTTTTCAATGCTTCTATATAGGGCATCGCGTATGCTATGTCTTGGGGATAGGAAGCAACACGAACCAACGAAACTGTATTCGGATTAAGCTTCAGAAGCTGTTCCAGACTGCACACCGAAGGGACAACCATGATTGCTTTTTTAGCATGAGAAGTCTGAGGCAGTTCATCCAGAAACTCAGGAGTACAGTCAAACGTTTTACCGGCCTGTTTGGAGGGGTTGCTCCCGGAACCCCCTAAATATCCCAATTCAATATAATCTGTTCTTGCCCGATCAAGACCCTCTATGATTTGCCGAATGGACATATCACTGAACTGCCATTGATTCAAATTGCCTCCGTCACGCAGCGTACAATCAATAAGTTGAATACTCACTCGCTTCACCCCTTATCGCTTCCGAAAAACGAGAGAGAATCTGTTGAGGTGTCCATTCTACCCGCTTTCCAATCTTTTCTGTTCGAGGATCAACCTTAATATGAATTAAAATCGGGCCTTCAACGTTCTGCACCTGCTGCCAATCTTCATGATGCTGCATTTTCAAGCCTGCTCTATAGCCCATTGAGAGTACTGCGGTGGTCATGTGTTCCATACCGACGGTGCGCTGTCCACCAGTACTTTCGTGCATTCCATTATCCAATACTGCGTGTACCAGATTATGAGGTTGTTGTTCTCCAATCATTGCAGCAGCGCCTAGATTCATTAAAAATGAGCCATCACCGTCCAAAATAAGGATCTGCCGCTGCTCATTCGCAAGTGCAAGCCCAAGCGCCACAGGAGCAGCCATTCCCATGGAGCCCACCATATAAAAATGTTCTTTTCGATCACATAGATTGTATAAGTCTCTAGTGATGTGTCCGCAGGTGCTGACTATATATGCATCCGGAAATTGGTCCAGCATCAGCTGGATTGCCTCATCTTTTCTCATCATTTCCCTCCTTACACTTCATCTTTAATGAGGATCGCTGCTGGCTTTTGGGTAAGCTCAAGCTGTTCAATCGCTTTGGCAATCGTTTGTTCCATATCCTGCTTTCCAAGTTCTACATATGGAATTTCGACTGCCTCTAAAAGATGAGTTAATCTGTCCCCAATGATGTCATGCTCGACTGCATCATCGCCGTATGCCCCTCTCCAGCTGATTACAAGCAAGATCGGCAGCTCATAAATCATATTGAAGGACGTAAGTACGTTTAAACAGTAACCAAGTCCCGAATTTTGCATTAAAACAACACTCTTGTGTCCAGCAATAGCAAACCCTGAAGCGACTCCGATTGCCGCGTCCTCTCGAACTGCAGGTATATAACGCACGGCAGCAGTATCGCTTTGCTCTAATAAAGCGAAAATGCCTTTCAAAAGAGAACACGGAACACCCGTAAAATGATTGTATCCATTCGCCTGCAGGATAGATAATATCTTCTCAGCAGCTGTGCTTACTGTAGTCGAGTTCAATTCACTCTTCCTTTCTATTAAATGTTGGATTTTAGCTCAGCTGATATTTTAGACAGCAGCAAAGGGATATACATGCTGAACTGCTTATTATGTTCATGCTTTTCCACATAGATATTTACTCCAACCCTATGCTGATCCAGCAGATACGTATCCATATCTTCAGAAGGTATTAAAATATCTATCTTTAGCTTTTCTTCAACAGAGACAAATTTGGCATAATCGTTGAATGTCTCTCCAAACAAACGGGCTCCTCTTTCCTCCGAGCCAAAAAGAAAGATTTTATTTCGCGAACTGCCGAAGTTGAACCGAAAAATATCATGATCATGCAGCTGATCGAAAGGTGTCATTTCCAGGGAAATATGAAGGCAGTCTGTCCATTCGACTTCCACCGTGATTTGTTTATCAAAGTCATCATTAAACGTAGGGTATTTGGGGTTCCGAGATGCGGCTGTGATCTTTAGTGGATGAAGCTCATCGAGCTGTTTCTGTTCTGCTCCCAGCATTTCGAGAACGTTTTCGAAATGGGTATTACAAACAGATTGTAAAAGATGTTGAGGAACAATCCACTTTTCACTCCAAAAAAGAATTTGTGGAAAGCGCTTTAAATTTTCTTCCAAGTGAACAAGCTGTTCGTCATAAACCTCCAGCAAAAGCTTGTTAGTGAATTCGATACTTTGCTCTGCCTGATACTTACGAACCAACTGCATAAACGCTGCTCTATCAAACGTCGGTTCCTGCATCAGGAGATATATTTCCAACAGATTAATCAATTTGAAATGAGGCACATCCTCAAGAGACGTAATATAATCTCTAAACATCGAAGCACATGAAATAAGGAGAGACATATTGACATTGGGAACGAGTACTTTATCCATGATCTCAATAGAGTGCGCTGCGATATCACTGTAGATAATTTCTCCTGAGAAAAACATTCCTTCGGCTGTCGTCCAATGGTTGTCTACAGATATCTCCTCTATGCCTGCCGGATAGCTCGCAACAGGTACAAATTTATGGATATCAACTAAAATCCCATCCTTTTCAAGCTCGGAGAGCTCATGATCCGTCTCTGTTTTTTTTTCGACAAACCCTGCGGTTAATAGATCGTCTCTCAACTTCACAGGGTCATATGTTAAAATGTCTAAATCGGAAGTTTCTCTTAGAAGCACCCGTCCCTCAGCAGCATGGTAATTACTGAATCCCTTTACAACAACAATAGGCTTGTCCAGCGAATTTCTAAGCTTCTTAAGAAACGTAATATGATGCTGATATTGTTCTTTAACCCTTGTTAGACGATGTTCAATTTCTGGTATATCGTTACACTGTACTTCTTTTACATAGGGTTCAAGCTTATGTCTGCTTATTGTGCTTAACATGGCTTTGAAGTGTTCATTACTGTCAGGTGCCATGGTTTCCTTGTGTACGACTGACCTCATGATTCTTTTCAACCAAGCCATTTCCTCCATGTGCTTACCTCCATGTCACTCAGATTGAAACATAACATTCCACACATGTAAAATTTTAGATTTATTTTTCAGTAATCATAAAATAAAAAAAATGCGAAAGCAAGAGTTTTTGTAAAGATAATGTAAAAAAATGAGGTTGAAGAGAGCAAGGAATCACTGCCGGAATAAGCCGCCAAAACAAAAAAGCCTCCGTTGAGGAGGCTTTCAAGTTACCGCTGATCAGAGTCGCATTATCATTATCACATCGTTAACTTTTATTTTAGCGGAACCTTCATTTCCAGCTCTTCAATGTAATTTTTTACGATCTCCCCATCGGCATCCAGCTTATACGCGCCACTTGCTTCACCAGGTACTTCCATCTCGGGATAGAACGGTTTGATTGTTATCGATTTAGCATCACCATGAATCGGAGGTAACACGATGTCCTGATATAGTGCTTTTTCTTTATTGTTTACATCCGTACCAAACGCTGTTAGCCAATCCAGCTGACGGCCGCTGTCATCCACAACCTCATACATCATACCAAAAAGCTGCTCTGTTGTACCTCCCTTCCCAATCAGTTGAATACGAGTTGAAGTTGATGTAAGACTTATTTTACCAAGCTCGAGAGTCAGGTTCCCAGCCTGTTTGGTCAAGCTGTCTGTTAGCACCACTGGTTTGTCTGCTGTCCTTTGCATCGGAAGTTCTACAATGTAAGGTTTATCCACCCCTGTAAGTTTCACCTTTAGTTTAAGCTGAAACTTCTCTGGAAAAGTGTAGCCTTTGCCGCCTAACCAGGAAGCATCCGTAAGAAGAACACGAGCACTTTCCGGCGCCGCTACAGGCCCCCACTTCAGACCCGGTCTTTGGCCCAACCCTCCTCCGCCAAGCTCTAAAATAGATTTTCCATTAATAAACCCATCGATGGACTCGATACTTCCATGTTCAATTTGAGCACTTCCTTCATCTTTTGTGCCCTTGTGCACAAAGCTGCTCTTTAGTTCCTTGCCGCTTCGGTTGAGTGAAATATCAATGAAATTTCCATCAAATTGTGCTTTTGCCACCTCAAGGGTAATGCCGCTCTGAGTTACTCGAATGGTTTTCGCTTTACTCGCCGTCGCGGTCTTTCCTTTTTCTCCAGCAGTTTGAGATGCCGCAGCATCGACCGTTGCTGCTTGATATCCCCAAGCCCCGCCTCCAACTAACAATCCTGCTGTCAAAGCTGTTACCGCCATAATTTTAGATGTGTTTTTCATGATTTATCGTCTCCTCTTGTTTCGAATGAAATCTCGTATAGTTTCTGTATTTCTGCTTGATCAACCGGAACGGTGATCTCCAACTCGTTGATATAATTTTTAATGACTTCCCCGCGCTCGTTTAGCTTAAAGCTGCCTGAAGAGGAAGAAGAATCCTCCATTTCAGGTATAAAAGATTTCAGTTTAATTGACGAAGGAGCCTTGGCCAAACGTTCAAACAGCACATTATGACGAAGCTCTCCTGCGCGGTCAGTTTCATACGCCCCATATCCGCCAATGAGACCCAGCACATTGTCCCTGTCATCCCACAGTTCAAACCACAGCCGACGCTGCCATTTCTGATCATCCGAAACAACACTTAGAAGCACTTGGGTTGTAATCGGTGTGAACTGGATTTCGCTTAAAATCAGCTTGTGGCCTTTCCATTCTCTTGACTTCTGAATGGTGGATATCACTTTGGCCTGCTGTTTGCGTACAGGAAGTTCCAACTTAAATTGTTCTTCCACACCCTCCAGACCGACCTGAATTGTCAGCGTGAACGCATCCGGAAGTTCTGATGTAAACTGCTTTGTTACGGAGCGTGTCGTAAGTTCGTAAATAGCTGTATTTGGATCGGATGTGGGTTTTGCTGCAAGCCCCATGTTCCATCCATTATCCTGCCGATCAATGGGAAGTCCGTCGATCTGCGCCTCAAAGGTATGAATGGCTCCTTTAGGGTATTTAGGCTTTGTTCCGTTGCCCGTAGAAATTTGGTCCAGAATACCGCCACTTCGTTTTTCTCCATCACGAGTAACTACCATCGATAGCCTTGTGCCATCGTAGATAAGCTCTGGAATACGGAGAGTGATTCCATCATGGGTAGCGCTGGCTTCCACGACATCTACAAGACCGCGCTCCTCCAAGGTTTGCAGGCCTAAGTCGTCGGCGGCCAGCTTAAACAGACTGCCGATGAGTGGAACACTTTGCAGTGATGCTGCGATGGTCGGTGATACAGCAGCACCGCCCAGCAGGCCACCTATCATAACAATCAATACCGCTGCAGCGGTCAAAAGAATACGGCGAACCCGGGACACAGCACGATCAGCCTTTTTACGGTGACTGCGTTCCTGCATCGGGAAAGTTTCCAGAGCGGCATACACCTCTTCTTGACGGCAACGAATAATATCGGGGACCTTGCCTGCATCCTTACTTCCCAACTCCCGCAGCTGCTGTTCAAGATCTCGGTTATTCATACGCCACTCTCCCCTTTCCAATTTCGCTGATTTGCTTTGCCAGCACTCCTCGAGCTCTGTGTAACCGGGCTCTAACAGCTCCTTCTGACAGATCAAGGACACTTGCAATATGTTTGATCGATAAATCCTGATAATAGAACAGATGAACAACCAAACGTAACGATTCGTCCAGATTCTCCACAGCTTCCCTTAAATCAAGCTGCCGGCTGTTCACAACATCCTCTTCCTTGCTGCCCGTCCTGATCTGCTCGGGCAGTTCCGCCATGACGATGGTTCGTTTGCGCATACGCAGCACCTGATTACATTCATTGATCAGAATACGGATAAGCCACGTTTTGAAAAAAGCTGTCTTCCGTAAGCCGGTTATACCTTTATATGCTTTCAGTGTCGTTTCCTGAAGAGCATCCGCGCAATCCTCATCCCGTCCCACAATGGACTTGGCCAAACGATACAGCTCGGGCTCCAGCTTCCGGAACAGCTGAATGAATGCTTCACGATCCCCCTGCTGTGCTCGCTTGACTTCTTGTTCCATAGTTTGATGCACGAATTTCATCTCCTTCTGAGGGCCCTCTATAACATTAGATGGACAAGTGCAGCAAAAGGTTATATAAGACCCCAAAAAAAATTACATATACAAAAAACAACAAAAAAAGCCCGTTAGTACGGACTCCAGCATGTACAAATACGTTTCAACTATATATCCTTCAGGATTAAGACATCACTTTAATAAAAAATAAGAGGCTGGGAACTCACTCTATGGTGAGTTTCCAGCCCCTGCCTATGTATATTTGTTATTGTTACTATAAAATGTACAGACCTTAAGCAACACTATAGCAGAAAGCAAAGAAACAGTCTATATTTTCAGGCGGGATTCCTCTATATTTATGATGCTGGCCGGCGAATCCAATGGAAAAAGGGAGCGTCAAGCAATGGAAATGAATCGTCATCTTACGAATATCGAATTACAGGAATATGTACAGCATGTTTTTGGCAGTAGTTATCATCTGATCGAACAAACAAAATCGCAAGGCGGTGCGCAAAAAGCCATCTACAAAGTTAGATGCACAAACGGTTTTGCTTGTATGCTGTACGTTTGGGATATTTCTTCCAACTATTTTCAAGAGGAACTGCTGCACGAGCCCACCTTTCGCTCCTCATACGGAAGTTCACTTTTCTCTATGAATACGAATTACCTTCAAGCACATGGAATTCGTACACCTGCCTTATATGATCTCAACAATGAAGGGAAACAGCATCATTTTGACTTTGCCCTGGTTGAATACATTGACGGGCAGACAGCTGAAGATTACTTTCAACATACAGATTCGATATCCAAGGATCGGTTATTTCAACGGATCGGAGAGATGATATCTGTCATGCACAGCATGGAACGAAACGTTTACGGAAAAGTCGACAATATCCATGTGAAGGAAACTGCGTGCTCCAGATTGAAACAGAACGATGCTGTAAAATCCCTTTTGTATGCCTCGAGGCACCTGCAGCATGTAAAAGAAAATTACAATCAGCTATTGGAGAAATTATACGAATTGGAGGCACAAATTCCACCGCGAAGCCGTTATCATTTCATTCATGATGAGCTTGGACCCAATCATATTTTAGTAGATCATCAGCTGCAGCCGTGTCTTATTGATATAGAAGGTGCAGGATTTTTCGACCTTGAACACGAACACAGCTTTCTCGCGCTGCGCTTCGGCGAATATTATCGTTATTTTGAGCAAAAGGACCTTGATCCCGCCCGATTGTCATTTTATCGATTTTGTCATCATCTATCCTTGATGGCCGGAGGTTTAAAGCTGCTCCATCGTCAATTTCCAGATCAGCAGTTCGCCAGAAACCTCGCTGCCTATCATGCCAAACATGCAGTAGAGATGCTGTAACTGGATGCCATAAAAAATTAATCAGAAAGCCCGGCTTAAATCGCCGGGCTTTGTCACGTAAATTGAGCTGGATCGCTCGTTATTATCTTTCTATTCCTTTTAAGCATTCTCAAAGTATTTAAAAAACCGGACGGTCTCTTCATAATCTGCTGCATCAGCATAAATGCCTGTCATCTGTCCCAGCCCTATGGCAAAATCGACGTATCCGTTCGCTTTCGCTGTAATGATGTTGTCATGTACCTTATACGTTTCGGACCGTCTTGCATCATTACTTGTGTATTGTTTTCCTTCCAAAATTCCTGCCTCATGCAGCAGGTCTACTCCGGAACATATCGCGCCGACATATTTGCGATCCGCTTCCAGCTTCTGCAGCAGTGTAATCAGCTGTGTATTATGCTGCAGTTCGCTGATATCCCCTCCTGGTATGATCAACACTTCAATGTCCCGGTGATCTATTTCATGTATGGACTGATGGGGGGTGACGATCAAACCCTCATAAGACTTCACCGCATCAGATGTCATGCCAAGCGTGATGATCTCTCCTTTCGTTTTCATGAGGTACATGGCCAGCATAACCTCAAAACTTACATACCCGTCGTAAATTACCACATATGTATTCATTCATCTCACCTGCTTGTATGTATTCTAAACTGCCAGCTTTATTGAAAAATTGGATCTGTATAAGCATATCACATAAAAAGGGTACGACAGACCTTAGATTACAGAAAGATTCCCTTACAAATTTTGATAAAAAATGATTGTATTCTTATCCAGTTGTGGTATGATATCGTCAAATAAATAAACATTTAAAAGAAAATATGAAAAATAATTACATTAATTCTCTTCTATCTTTCCTCTCTGAATCTTCAAACCCAGTTTATTGTAAGCGATTACACAAAACAACCGGACATATTACAGTACTATTTTCTCATTCGCCCTAATTACGCATCCTGTGCCCTCTCTTACATCGCTTCCCCTTGTTCCGGGTTATAGCCAGCAGTCTGCCTCAGTGGTCCGACACACGGTGTGCATGTCGTCTGGCTTGAGCCATATAAAAATATGCTTGGATAACATTCTCAGCTGATCATCCGAAAGGAGGTGTAATGAAGAACTTTCTTCTCCTTATCCATCTCGTCAGACTCTCATCACCCCTGTTCTAGAGTTCATTGTGCGCATTTAAGATGACGATTACACATTAATCCAATGGAGGCGAACGTATGATTCGTAAACCACTAGCACTGCTGATGTCGTTAATCCTTGTTTTTGCCATGCTGCCCGCAGAGTCCAGCCATGCAGCTAATAATGCTGTTGCCAAAACGCCTGTGAATGCCAACCCACTTGTCGATCATAAATTGGGAGCAGACCCTTATGTGCTCGTCCACAACAATCGTGTCTATGTCTATATGACAGGAGATACATTCCTCTACAACAACGACGGCTCTGTCCGGGAAAATAACTACGGCACCATCGGGAGAATCAGTGTGATCTCCTCAGCTGACATGGTGAACTGGACTGACCATGGCTACATTCCGGTAGCCGGTGCGAATAATGCCAACAACGGACAAGGCATTGCCAGATGGGCAAGCCAATCCTGGGCGCCAGCCATGGCGAAGAAAACGATCGCAGGCAAAGATAAATTTTTCCTGTATTTCGCCAACTCAGGTGCAGGAATCGGTGTTCTGACAGCAGATTCCCCGATCGGCCCTTGGTCTGATCCAATCGGACGTGCGCTTGTCACTCACGGAACACCTGGCATGTCAGGAGTAACCTGGCTTTTTGATCCAGCTGTACTTGTCGATGACGATGGCTCTGCTTATCTGTATGCAGGCGGCGGTATTCCGAACGAGAACAATGCAGCATCCATTGCGAATCCAAGAACAGCACGTGTTATTCGTCTCGGTGCCGATATGACCAGTGTGGTTGGCAGCGCCACAACGATTGATGCACCGTATATGTTTGAAGATTCAGGCATTCATAAGTACAACGGCAAGTATTATTATTCGTACTGCATCAACTTTGCCGGCAACCATCCGGCAGCTTACCCAAAGGGTGAAATCGGATATATGGTAAGTGACAGCCCGATGGGACCTTTCACATACAAAGGACATTTCCTCAAAAATCCGGGTACATTCTTCGGTGTAGGTGGCAACAACCACCATGCCGTGTTCCAGTTCAATAACCAATGGTATGTCGCGTATCATGCGCAGACGGTGAGTAAAGCTTTCCTCGGTGATGGCAAAGGATACCGTTCTACCCATATCAACAGGCTGACGCACAACGCGGACGGATCGATTCAGGAAGTACAGGGTAACATGACCGGTGTGCCTCAAACAGCTAACCTAAATCCGTATAACAGAGTGGAAGCCGAGACGATTGCTTGGCAGGCTGGCATCAATACACAACCGACTCAAGCAAGCGGTGGACCAACAGCCAACCAAAATGTGACGAATATCAATAATGGGGACTGGATCGCTGTAAGTAATGTGGATTTTGGTTCAACAGGTGCATCCAAATTCAAAGCAAACGTGGCCTCTACCGGAAATGGTAACATTGAACTCCGGCTTGGCAGCCCGACAGGCACACTGATCGGCACGCTTAACGTCACTTCAACGGGTGGCGTACAGAACTGGCGTGAACTCGAAACCAATATTACCAATACGACAGGACGGCATCATCTGTATTTGGTGTTTACAGGTTCAGGTAACGGAAACCTGTTCAATCTGGATTACTGGCAGTTCACCTCCGGTTCTGGAGGTAACCCCAATCCAAATCCGAACCCCAATCCCGATGTTACTCGGGTTGAAGCAGAGAGCATGACCCTTGCCGGTCAATATGCCGGGCTGATTAGTTCTCCTTTTAACGGCGTGGCGCTCTATGCGAACAATGATTCTGCGTCTTACAATCAATACTTTGCTTTCCCAACCCATCAGTTCTCTCTAAGAGGCGCTTCCAACAATAACAGTACAGCCCGTGTCGATCTGGTGATCGGCGGTGTAACGGCAGGTTCATTTTATTTTACCGGAACACAACCAACGGTGCAGACGCTCTCAAACATCACACATGCTACGGGGAATCAGGAAGTAAAGCTCGTTGTAACCACAGATAACGGAACCTGGGATGCTTACATTGATTATCTGGAATACTCTCTATAATTTGAGATCATGACATTCAGGGAGGCATCGTTATGTGGAAAAAAATCGGAGCGCTTCTGCTCACCATTCCCTTGCTGCTGACAACATTGCCTCTAACTCATCAGCCCGTCTCTGCGGCGACTTTTAACAATCCGGTGCTTTATGCAGACGTACCGGACAGTGACGTCATTCGTGTAGGCAATGCCTTTTATATGACCAGTACCACCATGCATATGAACCCGGGCGTGCCTGTCATGAAGTCAACCGATCTGGTGAACTGGAGCATTGTAAACTATGTGTATGACACACTTGGTAACAGTGATGTACAGAATTTAAACAACGGCCAGAATGAATATGGACGCGGCTCTTGGGCCAGCAGTCTTCGCTACAATAACGGTATCTATTATGTCGCTTTCGGTTCGTTATCCACCGGAAAGACGTACATTTATCAGACCAGCAATATCGAGAACGGACCGTGGACGCCATACACTTTGAACAGCTATTATCATGACCCTTCCCTTCTCTTCGACGGGAACCGTACATTTCTTGTACATGGCAGTGATAACATCAGCATTGTGGAGCTGACACCTGATGCCAAAGCCGTGAAATCCGGCGGTTTGAACCAGGTATTAATTCATAATGCGAGCAGTATTGCCGGCTCTAACATGATTGTAAAGGCGGAAGGTGCGCACATTCAGAAGATCAATGGCCTGTATTACATCTTCCTGATCGCCTGGCCTTCCGGGGATGGACGCATCCAGCTAGCCTATCGTGCGAATACGTTAACCGGGCCCTATACCGGTAAAGTCGTGTTAAGAGATTCGGGCATCGCACAGGGCGGGATTGTGGATACCGCCTCAGGCTCATGGTACGGTATGCTGTTCCGTGATCGAGGTGCCGTTGGACGCATCCCCTATCTTGTACCCGTAACCTGGTCGGATAACTGGCCCGTATTCGGGGTCAACGGCAAAGTTCCATTGACGATGAACATGCCGGTTGAAGGACAGGCACCCGCCAAAATTTTCGGTTCTGATGAGTTTAATGCAGCATCAGGCTCAGCAGCTCTCTCTAAATTTTGGCAGTGGAATCATAATCCTGATCCTTCAAAATGGTCCTTGAGCCAGCGTCCCGGTTTCATGCGGTTGACCACAGGCAAGCTCAGCAAAAACATACTGGAAGCACGCAATACTTTGACACAGCGTACGTTTGGGCCAAAAAGTACAGGCATGACTGCCTTGGAAACGGCAGGGATGAAGGATGGCGATTATTCGGGTCTGGCTGCTTTTCAGGCGAAATACGGCTTTGTTGGCGTCAAGGTGACGGGCAGTACGAAGTCTATCGTAATGACCCATGCCAGTTCAGGAACGATGACTGAAGTCGCCAGTGTGCCCTTGAATCAGAACAGAATCTATTTGCGAGTGATCTGTGATTTCACCAATCAGACGGATAAAGCTTACTTCGCCTATAGTCTGAATGGAACCAATTGGACAACAATTGGCAGCACACTGCAGATGTCGTATACCCTGCCGCACTTTATGGGCTATCGTTTTGCACTGTTCAATTATGCGACCAAATCTGCGGGAGGATATGCTGATTTTGACTTTTTCCGTGTTGAGTAACATGGATTAGGGTGCTGGTGATCTTTTGCAGCAGTGCCGCAATCGTAAGTCATACTCTGGCCTGGAACTCCGCTTTGTCGGAGCCAGGCCCTTTTCATTCCATTTTGCGGATAAGATCTGATTTAGACGTTTGGATGTATTGGATATAATTCATAGAACTTTGATCAATCTCTTGATCACTTGCCTGAAATGAGGCACCATAGACAGCATAGTGCGGCAGTGCAGTAACGCCGACATGATTCATGCTCGCCTTGAATGGTGCCATCAGCTCCTCAACACTGTACCCGATGGGTGCTCCCTTCGCATAATTCTCCTGCTTATCCCCGATCGTTATCGCCAGCCCCATCCGCTTACCATGCAATCGCTTGCCCTTTGAACCATAAGCCCAACCATGCGTGAACACATCGTCCAGCCACTTTTTGAGCAGCGGCGGATAACTGTACCAATACAGCGGAAACTGTAAAATAATATGATCATAGGCCTCCAGCAGCTTCTGCTCACGAACCACATCAATATTCCAGTCAGGATAGGCCTCATATAATTCGTGAATGTGTACATCCTCTGCATGCCGATGCAGCTCCTCTTTCCAGCGACGATTCACTCTTGAATTTGTTATATCGGGATGCGCCAGAATAACCAGTGTTTTCATCTCATACATTCCTTTCTCATCACATGCTGATTTCTTTTCTTGAATATGAATATGGATCATTATCCGCCACGTCAGACCAAAAGAAAATACACACAATGAAGTAAGATGCTTACCTCAAGGTGTGTATGGACTTCTGCTTTACGGTTATGAGAAAATAAATAGTTATCGCTGTGAACACGTAAATATAAAACGAGGTGATATATATGAAGCAGTATCGTTTGGGCATTGAAGCTGCACTCGAAATCATTGGCGGCAAGTGGAAAGCGATCATCATCTGTTTATTAATGTCGGGTGTCAAAAGAACAGGAGAATTGGAGCGCGGCATACCCGGCATTTCACAAAAAGTACTGATTCAGCAATTGCGCGAATTGGAACGCGACGGCCTTGTCAGAAGACATATTTATCAGCAAATGCCTCCTAAAGTGGAGTACAGCCTTACCGAATATGGCGTCACAGCGAATACGATTGTGGATGTGATGTGTGCTTGGGGAAGAGATAATATTACGCTTAGGCAGCAGCGCGGGGAAGAGGTTGTTTTATTATCAGACTCAGACCAAAATCACGATTAAACATTACAGGCTGCACATCGCTCTTCTTTATGAACAACGATATCCGATGAATGAAGCTTCCCTCATTCAACCTTCACATTCCATATCCGGCCTTTATAGTAAAATATACTTATTCTAATTAATAAAGACGTTGATTGGATTGTTTCTATGACTTCATGAGTGAAGTTTTAGAAGATGTTTAAATTCATCTGGTCCATGTCGTTAAGGAGGTTTTTTTACAAATGACGAATTATATTGTATTCGGTGCCAGCAAAGGATTGGGCGATGCCTTTGTCCGAGGTGTGCCGCAGGCAGGAGATAAGGTCTGGGTTGTATCGCGCAGCAAGCCGGGGAGCTTGAAACTGGAGGATGGTGTACAGCGAGTCTGGATTCAGGCGGATCTCTCGGAACTCCAGGCTTCCAGACAGATTGCGGAGCAGCTGCGCAGCGAAACGCTGGATGTACTTATTTATAACGTTGGAATCTGGGAAAAAGAAGGCTTTGAAGATCACTACACCTTTGATCAGGATGAGCCATCGGATATTCAACAGCTGATCCATGTGAACGTGACTTCAACCATTGTATGTATTCAGGCTTTACTGCCTCAGCTTCGTAAGTCAGCAGCAGGAAAGATCATTCTCATCGGCTCTACAGCCGGGTTAAGCAATGCGGGCAGCACCCAAGTTTCTTTTGTCGCCTCCAAGTTTGCGATACGTGGAATTACAGAAGCTTTAAGAGAGCACACCCGGCAGGATCGCATTGCAGTAACCTGCATCAACCCGGGAGAACTGGCAGCAGAAATTCCGTACGAAGATGGAATGGAACGTGCATTGTCGGAGTATGAAGGAACACGCATTCCGCTTCAGGATATGGTATCCATCGTCCGGTGCGTCGTCAGCTTGTCCACAGCAGCCTGTGTCAAAGAAATTAATGTACCTGCGCTTACGGACCTTAATACGTAGGAAAAGGATCACACATCTGCTTAACACGAATTCAATCGGATCATTTTCAGTTGACCTCGTCTATGCTGCAGTACTCGTCTCCTCAATGGGACGTATGCTGTCTCGTTTGATAAGCGTCTGTTACATTAAGTATTGGGATATATGCTCGATCTCCATGGACTGCACTCGTTTTTGTTCAGGAATATGCTCGTATATGATGTGTTCCTTCCCTTGCTGGCTGAGTTGTTCACGCATTGCATGAATGCGTCCTTTATTAAAATCAATAAAACGAAAATCCACCTGACGCAGCTGCTCAAGTTCTGCCAACCGGGCGAAGGACGCTGCTTTAAGAGCCGTGTTGATCTCTTTCAGTTCCAGAACTTCCAGTGAGCTGGCCGTCCATAAATCATCGGTATTTTGAAGAGATTTCATGTAAACCAGTTCAAGCTGCCTGAGCCGGGGCATTTGCGAAAAATCACAACATTGTTCCAGCTTGGACAAGGAAAGATGCAGAAATTCAAGTCGGTGCATCTGCTCCAGTCCTTTGATACTCATCAGTTTCCGTACCGAGCTGAGTTTTAACATACGAATTGTCGACTGTGTCAGTACATCCAGCTCACTCTCTAACTCACAATGATCCAGAGACAGATACTGGAGCCTCGGCAGTTCTGATAATACGTCAAGACCATCCACCGGACAGTTCAGGATGATGGTCTCCAGATGCTGGCATTGTGCTGCCGAGTTCATGCTTTTAAATTTGCCATGCAGTTCAAGATACGTTAACTGCTGATAGTGTTTGATGAAACTCAAGTCGGCTGCTCTCGCGGGTGAATTTAACCTTAGAAAGAGCAGCTGCTCCATCGCACCCAGAATCGTCAAATCCTGCACCTGCGAACAATCCAGCTGTAAGGCAGACACATGTTTTAACTGTGCTAAACGCCCGAGAAAACTGGAGGGAAGCTTCGATTTCGGATCCGCGTTGGATATGTGGAGAATCAGATCCGGCCTGACCGAGAAAACGTCTGCATCCAGTTTGGACAAATCCTCATAAGTATCCACACCAACGCGAAAATGCACCACTGCCCTGCGGCGCAGATGCTGGACCGCCTGATGCATTTTTTCCTCATTCCAAGGCATTCCCTGTATAGAAGCATGCCAAAACGCAGTCATTTTCCATTCCCCCTATCCTGTTTGGTTCAGATCAAGTCCATAGAATTCCATATCATTCCATTATAAACAACTCGTCTTGAAGGAACTATCCGCCTGAAGTATGAAGTCTGACATTTAAATTAATTTTTTTTCATTCGACAAAAATATACATAAATCTATATTGTATGCCGACATATAACTCAGAAGTTGAGAACTTCTTATCAATCATCTGGGGAGATGGAACATGCTAAATACATTCAAAAAGCGGGGGAACACAGGGACACGGACATCCAGTATGGCCAACACCTTGTCCATTGTACTGCTCGCCATCATTGTTGTCGTGTTCGCCGTGTTAGGAACGTTTATGTTCACAAGTACAAGAAATATTTTGGTTAAACAACAAGAGTCCATGCTGCAGACCAAAACACAAGCCATTGTCAGTGAGTTTGACGCACTGTTCAAAGAAAAAGGCGCATTGGTCAAACAAATGTCCACGAACAAATTGTTCAGGCAGTACATAGAAACAACGAAATCCGCGGCAGAAGCAGCCACTTCTGCTTATGCGATTGAAACAAGGGATACCCTTGCTGCTATTGTGAAGGAAGAGCCTTCGTTCCACGATGCTTGGATCGCTGGCCTGGAGGGCAAAGGCTTCTGGATGCAAAATGACGGCGTCGTGTCTGCCCCGGATTTTGATATCCAGGCACGTCCATATTACCAAGCCCTGAAGGATGGCGATGGACTTTACTATTCTGATCCGTACATCGATATTGCTGCAGGCCAAGTGCTCATGGGTATTTTTTATCCGATCAAAGACGAGAACGATAACATGATTGGCTTTGCCGCAGCGGACATTGCCTTTGAAGATATTCCGAATATTATGAAAAGTTATTCTCTGGGAAACACAGGGTATTCCATTTTGCTATCCAAGAGCGGGGAAATTCTGTACCATCCGGACGAGCGTAAAGTGCTGAAGGAAAATATTCTGAACAGTACCGGAGACATGGGCGAAGTCGGCAAAAAAATGACGGCCGGTGAATCTGGTATACAGCTGATAAATGATAATGGGGAACGCCGATACATCGGGTATGCAACCAGCAAGGACACTGGCTGGTCCGTAGGTCTGACGATTTCGGAGAAAGAAGTGCTGGCAGAACTCAGTACGTTCACGTGGTATACACTTGGCGGATTCACGGCTGCTGCCCTGCTGCTTGTCGTGATCTGTTACGTTACCCTTCGCCGCCTGCTGCGCACCATACCGCAGCTGCTGCGTAAAATTAAACAGATTGAGCAGGGTGACTTGACCGTTAAACTGGATATCCAATCGAATAATGAGATCGGACAGATTGCCGCGGGTCTGAATTCGATGGTGCAGAAGATCCAAAGCATGATGCAAATCGTAGGAAATTCGGCTCAAGTGCTGAATCAATCCTCCCATGATCTGCAGTCCATCTCTTCAAGAACCGCTGTGACTATGAATGATACATCGACAGCGATCAATGAGATCGCGAATGCAACCAATTATCAGTCCATTGAAACGGAAAATATTTTGCGCAAAACAGGCTCGTTATCCAGTCAAGTGGATGAAATGGCTGCAGATGCACAGGAGATGGGTGCTATGGTACAGATCTCTGCGGATCAAAGCAGCCAAGGACTGACTGTAGTCGAGCAATTGTCGAAATGGTCCGAGGAGAACCACACTTCTACTCAAGCTGTGTCTTCTATAATTCAAGAGATTGATCAGAGCCGGAATGAAATATCCAGTTTTGTGGACACGGTGAAACAAATTGCCTCCCAAACGAATCTGCTCGCACTTAATGCTTCCATCGAGGCTGCTCGTGCCGGGGAACATGGCAGAGGATTTGCCGTCGTTGCAGAAGAAGTTCGCAAGCTGGCTGAGCAGACCGCCCTGGCTACAGAAGAAATCAATAAAAAGGTCAATGTCATTGAAGAGAAAACATCATTATCCGTAGAACACACTATGCGTGGTATGAAGATTGCCGAAGAGAACACGAGGGCAGTAGACAATACCAAACAGGTATTCTACAGCATCAACCAGGATTTGAAAGAGCTGCAGCTTCGCATGCTGCAGATTACAAACGGCACTGCAGCCGTACATCAACACAAAGATGAAATATTCCAGGCACTGGAAGTGATCTCCTCGACGACGGAGGAGAACTCTGCATCAACGGAAGAAGTCAGCGCGAGTACGCAGGAACAACTGGAAAGTATTCAGCAGGTGGCCGATCTATCGAATCAGTTGAATCAGCTGTCTGCCAAGCTGCAGGAAGAACTGGGTCACTTCAAGGTGGAGTAAGCTGCGCCCTCCCCTGCTCTTCTCTTTTGTTCGCTATCCATTTATTATTGAATTATAGGCGTACGAAGAGCATTGGAGGCTGATGGACATATCATGAAATTTGCAAAACGAATGGATCACTTTAGTGAAGGTATCTTCACCAAGCTTCTGGAGATCAAGCGCCGCCGTCTGGAGAGTGGGCAGCCCGTTATCGACCTAAGCGTCGGGACACCAAACATTCCGCCGGCTCCGCATATTATGAAGGTACTCTGTGAAGCCTCTGCTGATCCAGCCAATTACATCTATGCTGTGAACGATCAGAGCGAACTGCTGCAGGCAGCAGGTGACTGGTACAGACAGCGGTACCAAGTAGAGTTGGACCCCAAAACAGAAATCTGCTCTTTGCTCGGATCGCAGGAAGGACTTGCGCATATCTCCCTCTCGATTGTCGATGAAGGTGATCTCGTTCTGGTCCCCGATCCCTGTTATCCAGTATTTGCTGATGGGCCGCTTCTGGCCGGAGCAGAGCTGTATTACATGCCGCAAAAAGAGGAACACAACTATGTTATTCAGCTGTGTGACATCCCGGAATCTGTGGCAGAACGAGCCAAATTCATGCTTGTATCGTATCCGAACAATCCGACAACAGCGATGGCTCCGGACTCATTTTACGAAGAACTGATCGCTTTTGCCAACAAATACGATATTATCGTGCTGCATGATAACGCATATAGCGAGCTTGTCTTTGATCATAAAACATGCGGCAGTTTCCTGGCCTATCCCGGTGCAATCGATGTGGGGATCGAATTCAACTCTCTATCCAAAACGTACGGACTGGCTGGAGCACGAATCGGTTTTTGTGTGGGGAACCGGGAGGTGGTCTCTATGCTGAAAAAGCTGAAATCCAACATGGATTACGGCATGTTTATCCCGATTCAACAGGCAGCCATTGCCGCGATTACGGGTGATCAAAGCGATGTGGGGCGGGTAAGGGCAATCTATGAAGAACGGCGGGATATGTTATGTGAGGGCTTCGCCAAACTGGGCTGGCACATCAGTAAACCCGAAGCCACGATGTTCATCTGGACACGGATTCCCGCACATTACGACACATCCGAACAGTTTGCTGCCGATCTCGTTACCAGAACGGGTGTCATTGTCACACCAGGCAGCGCTTTTGGACCTTCAGGTGAAGGCTATGTGAGACTTGCTCTGGTACAGGACCTGGAGCAGCTGCGCCAAGCCCTTCAATATGTAGAAGCCAGCGGCATACTCACACCTGCAAAACAATCTGACAAACAATCTGCGGTTGAGCAGCAGCTGTGACAAAATAAAAAGCACCAAACCCTATGCGTCGGGGTTTGGTGCTTTTGTACTTTCATTTTCATTTCACTGCTTTGCGCCAGTTTGAACGGTACATCAAGTATAGGAAATACGGTGTACCAATGATCGCAATCAGAATACCGGATGGAATCTCCGTCGGAGCCATCACGGTTCTGCCAATCGTATCAGCGAGCACGAGCATGACTGCTCCTGCCAATGCGGACAGAAACATCGACTGTCTCAGTTTATGTCCCGTCAGCAAACGGACCATATGCGGAGCAATCAGACCAATAAATCCGACAGTTCCTACAACGGCTACGGCTCCAGCCGCAAGCAGCACTCCTACTGTCATCGCCAGCAGACGAGTGCGGCGTACATTCATGCCAAGCCCTGAAGCGCTGTTGTCATCAAATACGAGCAGTTCAAACCTGCGAGCAAGCCACCAGGCCACTGGAACCAGAATGAGCAGGAAGAGGCCAATCACTTTGACTTGATCCCATGTCCGAGCATATGTGCTGCCCGTCAGCCAGATATAACCGCTGCTGCCGTACACGGCTCCGCGTACGATCAGAATTTGAATGCCTGCTCCGGCAATGGCCGACATCGCAATACCAAGCAGTACAACGGCTGATGGATTGAGGCCTTTTTTCCAGGAAAGCGAGAATACAACGGCGGCAGCCGCAGCCGCACCTGCAATGGCAGCGATAGGCAGGATATACATGGGGAGTCCAGGCCATAAAATGAACACCATCATGGCACCAAGTCCTGCTCCAGAAGAAACGCCTACGATTGAGGCATCCGCCAGTGGATTCCGCACTGCCATCTGGATCAGTACCCCGCTGATGGCGAGAGCGGCCCCTGCTCCTGCAGCCACCAAGGTACGCGGGATACGAAGCTGAATTAATCCGGAAAACAACCCATCTGACTGAAACAAACTTGGCAGCAGATCGGCCAGAGGAATACGCATTCCACCGAACATTGTACTAAGCAGCACCAATATTAGCGTTATTGCTGAGAATAATATGGCGACGGGCATAAAAGCAAAACGACGAACACGTCCACCTGTACTCATCGATGACGTCATCCCGGCGCCATTCCCGGTTTTCATCCGGGTAAGCACCAGCCAGATCAGCCAAGGTGCACCAATAATCGCCATTACAGCACCTGTAGGCAGTTCCATGCTGGAGTTGTGGATCATTTTGGCAAGCACATCCGCGCCCACCAGCAGCGCTGCCCCCCACACGAATACACCCGGAATCAAGAGACGACTGGAACGAACACCGCTCAGGCGAACCAGATGTGGCGCAACCAGACCCACAAAGCCGATAGGTCCAATAACACTAACGATAACCGCAGCCAAAATAACGGCAATAATTAGTCCAGCTGTTCGGGCAAGTCCGACTCTCTGGCCCAGGGAGGAAGCGGTGGATTCGTCCAGTTCCAGCATATCCCACTGTTTGGACAAAATCAGAGCCAGCAGCGTTACTCCCGCAACCCAAGGCCAAGCATAGCTCACACCTGTCCAGTCATTCTGGACGAGTGTTCCTGAACCCCACAGAAATAACCCCTGCGTTTCCATGGAGAAGAAAATATGAAGGGCGCTCGTAAATGAACCAAGCACCATGGACACAATCATACCGGATAACGCCAGCCGGACCGGAGTTGATGTACGCCCGCCACCCATAAAATAAGCCGCGAACGCAGCAAGCAAACCGCCCATGGCGGCAAAAAGAAACGGTGACTTGCTGAGTACCCCCGGAAAAAGAATCGCACCCAGCACTACGATAAAATACGCCCCCGCATTAATCCCGAGTGTATCCGAGGCTGCAAGCGGGTTGCGTGTAATAGTCTGCAGCAGCGCACCGGCAGCAGCCAGTGCACCCCCCGCAAGGATGCCGATAACGGTACGCGGCATACGCAAATCCCATACCATGTTGTGTTCAAGTGTATCTTGTCTGTTTGTAAGTGCACTCCAAACGTCATGCAAAGAAATAGCGGCCTCGCCATAACACAAGCTTACAAAAAAAAGCACGATAAGGGCGGTTAGACCGCCCCCATAAATGCTTATCATGCGCCAGTTCACAGCTGGCTTTGTTCGTTGAATCGAACTCATTTGGTAATCGCCTCGACCACACCGTCAACCAGCACCTTGGAAGAAATCGGTCCGCCAAATGTCCACGTTGTACTGCCCAGTTGGTATGTGCGCTTTTCTTTCACAAAGTTCAGACCGTTCCATACCGAGTTATTTTTCATCGCTGTGCCAAATACGTCATCATCTGGCTGCGTAATATAGATAAAATTACTGTCCTGCACTTTGGATAATGCTTCGATACCCACTGTGGTGAAACCATAGTTTTCAAGTTTGTCCGGCTGCCAATCATTCACCATGCCAATCTTGTTCAAGGTGCCCACCACGACCGAATTGTCGGTGAACATACGCAGGGAAGCTGCATTTTGATAAGTGAAGGCCTGTGTCAGTGCAAAATGGAAGTTATCTTTTCCGGCTGCAGCCAGCTTTTCTTTTGCTTCGGCATAATGCTGATCCAGATTGTTCAACACTTCTTTGGCCTTATCTTCTTTACCCAGAGCGGTTGCAATGGTATTAAAAATGGTCGTCATCTTCTCATAGTTGTAACCGTCGCCTTCGTATGGATCAAACTCCAGTGTTGGAGCAATAGCTTTCAATTGTTCATACACGTTTGAATTGTTGTCTGCGTTAGCAATGATCAGATCCGGCTTAAGTGCTGCAATTGCCTCCATATTCGGCTCACTGCGTGTTCCGATATCTGTAACGCTATCATCCAGAGCCGCTTCATTCGTTACATACACTTTATAGTTGGCATTGTCTGCGTTCCCTACAGGCTGAACTCCTAAAGCAACAACATCCTCTGTGTACGTCCATTCCAGTGTGACAACACGTTTAGCAGGCTTGTCCAGTTTCAGTTCCCCACGTTTATGCTGCACGGTAACCGGGCCAGCAGACTCTTCAGCAGGAGCACCGCCCGAAACTGTATCTTTACTTGGTTCTGGAGCTGCAGCGTTCTTACCGCATCCTGCCAGCACCAAAACAAATGCCATCATGACTAGTAGTGCATGTAACCCTTTTTTCATCTTTCTTGTCTCCTCTGTCTGTATGTATTTATATGATAACAATTATCATTATCACCTATGGAATTCTTTTTTGTCAACGTTGTCTCATAATTTTCACATTTTTCACCGCATTAAAAAAAGGAAAGAACGGACCCTGAGGCCGTCCTTTCCTGATCTATTCTGTCCTTGTTTCTCATGAGATCATATTCAGCTTAAGGTCAGTTTAACTCGCGCTCGTGTAGAACTCCCGTTAGATTAGCTGCATTGTGGTGATGCAGGTCTGGTCCGTTTGGTATGTAGACAACTGCGTTTCAGCTGCTTTCCCGCCTTGTTCAATACGAATCAGATACGTTCGATCTCTTGGCACCCAAAAGTCCATAAATCCGTTCGTTCCGGACTGCAGCACTTCATTCTTCATCAAGGTACTGCCTTCGGAGTCCTGAATCGTCACCGTGAATTCCTCATCTGCCATCTCTCCCTGGCAGCCGGTTAAACTGTGAATTTCACAGGGATGTGTCTGCTGCACATACGGAGCAATCGACAGGAAAAATTGATCTTCTGGCAGATCATAGGTTACTTTCCGTCCGTCCGCCTCTGTTACCATCAAGGCTGCTGCACTAATCGAAGCAGACTGCGGTTTCGTTCGGCCTGTACTGATCTCCTCAACCAGCTTTGGAATATCGGACATCTCAGCCTGCTCGGTATTCTCTTGGCCTGCCTTATTAGCAGTGATATACGTTCCCAATACGATTACAATGACAGCACTGACCATGATCCATAACGGTTTTTTCATCTGGAAGCTCCCTTCTTATCCCTTCTGATTATACAAGAAAAGGAGACTTACCGGTCCATAACCAGATCTATTTCACTATATATTCACATTTTTGGTTCTTCGCTGAGATTACATGTCAGCTCATACCTACCCTGTCTATCGAAGGTTCCTGCTTACTTGACGTTAATTCTAAAGCAAGACAACTCCAATTACATCTTGATTTCATATTCACAGTATTCATCGCCGCTCACATTACATTTGGTTTCTTTCACCGAAACTCTGCGCTGCAGCATTTTGGTCAGTGCTCCTTCAAGAATTGCACCTTCCAGATCACAGACCATTTTTTCTTCTTCAAGCGCCGGCAGTCCTTTGCAGAAACAGTCATCCACCGCCACAACCATCTTATGCTCGCTTTTTTCTACGATCCGGGGAATACCGATCCGTAGATCTTCAAACAGCTGAAGCAGTTCTTCCACGGTCTGTACAGGCAGATTCTCACCTATTTTACGCCCGACGGTAAGTGTCGTTCCTTTGCCACCCATAGGAAGCCCCTGATGAAGTCCGATCAACCGAATGGTGCGAAACAGCTCCAGCGGAACCGTGTCTCCTAATTGTTTCCGATTCATCTGCTTCATATCTTCAAACGTATAATTTAACATCTGCAGCGCCATCCCTTCCTTTGTCCTTATGTCTCTATTTTGACTAAAAAGACGGATAGGTGCCTTGATTCAAATCAATGAGAAACAGTGCTTTTGTCTCTTTTTCCAGAAAAAATATAGGTCAGCACACAAGAAACTGCAAACGAGATCACAACCCCCACAGAAGCATGAAGCAGATTAAGACTGCCCGGCTTTATATACAGCGGCAGCTCCAGCAAGCTGGAACTTCCCCCTAATGCAAATGCACCAACAGATAACCATCCAAAATAAAGCCCGCCTGCAGCCCCGCCCAGCATGGCCGCAAAGAACGAAGATTTCCTTCTCATATTGACTGCATACAGTGCGGGCTCAATAATGCCGAATAGAGCTGTTCCCGATGCACAGAATGCCATGCTGCGGAATGATGCTTCTTTTGAGTGCAGTCCAGCGGCAAGGGAGGCTCCAGCTTGTGCAACCACGGCGGCCAACATGCCTGAGAGCAGTAAAGATGAACTGTTCATCAACAGTTCGTTCAAGATCACAGGAAGCAGTAAAGATGGAAGTCCAATCATCCATATCAACACGAAAAATGCACCCAACAAGACCAAAGTCAGGATCGGAGCATCAGCGACGTTCGTCTCCACAATGGGCGGCAGCTTCTCATCCAACCATTGAGCAGCGTATCCCAAGACCAGAAGCATGAATGGAACAAGAATCAGCAAAGTCAAAAAAGGAGCGAGGTCTACAGTTAACCCTTTCAGGTTTAGTCGTGCGATGCCTCTCTCCAGATAAGCGGCTGCGCAGACCGTCAGCATCACCCAAAGGATCGACGAATAAAATGTAGGCTGCGAAGCCAGCTGCTGACCGAGAAAATATACTTCTTTTTCACCTGAAAATAACGGGGCCACCTCTGGATAAAACATAAATCCGCCAATGACTGCGGCAGCATAGATATTACTCTTTAACCTGTAAGCAGTGCTGACGGCAGCCAACACGGGCAGCAGATACAAAGCACTATCTCCAATTATCCTAAAGATCGTGAATGTCTGGTTGTCCATCAAGGACGAAGAACCTTCAGAGCCTAAAGAATCGATAAACAGAATCAGAGCAGTTATAATTTTGATCACAGCTGCACCGAGAATGACAGGCATTAAAGGTCTGAACACGCTGGACACAAACTGCATCACTGAAAACTTGCCTTTTATCTTAGACATTGCTTCTTGAAGGCTTGTCTTGTCTTGACTTCCGATGCCCATTTCCTGCAGGGAATCATAAATAGCACCCGATTCATCCCTTAATCTCAATCGGCATTGTCCACCAGTGAACTGGATATCTGCTTCTACCCCAATTGAGGTAGTATATGACAAATCCATTCGCATTCTATCTTTTAAAGTGAGTGTGGTTGTTTCCAGATCCTGCTCGATCCGTATGATATTTTCCCTACCTCCCGCAAGCTTTAACCATTCGTCAATTAGATTGTCATACATCTGTATAATCTCCTTAAGATACGGTAAACCCGTGTTTTATGATGTGCCTTTATCTATATATACATTTCCATGAAAAAACTTCAATAGGATAAAAAAACTAATTCCCCTTACATTTTCATGTCTATTCGTACAAGGTATATGGACCTATTGCTGGAAAACGAATGTTCTAATGCAAGCCTGTCTTGTGGTTTACCTGAAGTAAAGCTGATCCTGCACAAACATGGCAACAGCGCAAAAAAACCGTGCAATATGCACGGCTTTGCTGTTCTTCTTGTATCCTCTGGCATTTTTATCACAGCTTTTATCCCGCCTGCTCATCCTGATTACGCAGCTTACTCAGCTCTTAGGACAAAGCCAGCATCGCATTCATATCTTCTTCCGCTGTCGTGATCAGTTTCAAGCCGAACAGGTCTACAAGAACATCCAGTACACCTTCTGAAATAAATTCAGGCGGCTTCGGTCCAATCCGGATATCCTGAATGCCAAGGCTGAACAGACCGAGAAGAATAGCTACTGCTTTTTGCTCAAACCACGACAATACGATGCTCACAGGAAGCTCATTCACCGTACAGCCAAAAGCATCAGCCAAAGCCATCGCAATTTTAACCGTTGAACCTGAGTTGTTGCATTGTCCGAGGTCGATATACCGCGGAATACCTGTGTCCCCAACGGTACCGTAATCCACATCATTAAACCGGAATTTGCCGCAAGAGGTGGTGAGAATGACGGTATCATTCGGCAGGGATGTTGCAAGCTCGCGGTAGTAGCTGCCGCCCTTGCCCGGTGCATCGCATCCTGCAATGACGAAGAAGCGCCGGATATGTCCGTCTTTGACTGCCTGGATAATCTCCGGTGCAAGTCCAATCACCGTCTCATGGTGGTAACCTGTCGTTAACACCTGTTCGGATTGTACATTCGCCGCCGGCAGTGACAGCGCACGTTCGATAAGTGGCGAGAAATCCTCTCCCGTAATCTTCGTTACACCTTCAAGTCCTGCCACTTCGTACGAGAAGAAACGATCCGCATATGTACCTTTGATGGGCATGACACAGTTCGTTGTTGCCAAAATGGCACCCGGGAATTCCTCAAACAGTCTGCGCTGATCGTACCAGGCTTTACCGATATTCCCTTTGAGGTGTGCGTACTTCTTCAACGCTGGATATCCGTGTGCGGGAAGCATTTCCGAGTGCGTGTAAATGTTGATGCCCTTGCCTTCTGTCTGGCGCAGCAGTTCCTCCAGCGCATATAAATTGTGACCTGTTACAACGATACATTGACCTTCAATCTGGTTCTGACTCACTGTGATCGGCTGCGGAATACCAAATCGATCGGTATGTGCACGATCCAGCACATCCATGATCCGAATTGCAGCATTTCCGACTTTCATCGCCATGTCCAGATGTTCCTGCTGATTAAAGTTCGAGTTCGTAAGTGTCATATATAAAGCTTCGTGTGTAAGCCGATCCACTTCCGGATCGGTATACCCCAGCTGACGAGCGTGTGTTGCGTAAGCAGCGATCCCTTTCAGGGCAAAGATCATCGTATCCTGCAAACTGGCAATCGTTTCATTTTTACCACAGACCCCAATCACTTTACATCCACCGCTTGGCGTCTGTTCACATTGATAACAAAACATATAAATTCCCTCCAAACCATATTAACTCTCTTCGTTATGAAACAGCGTAACAGAGCTGAGGGAAGACAATTGTGATATTACACACAGTTTTGTAAACTAACAACCATATTCTCCCTTTTTTAATTTATCTAAGACTATCATCCAACCAATTACCAGTTCCGCAGCATACTTTGAGAGCAGAGTATTCTGACCCTACGGGCAGATGCTTTACAAGCAAAGGGGGAATATGTCATGCTTCGACCATTACCGATCCTGCAGAGGTATCCTCGGCTCGCTGTTTACAGCCAGGAGAATTTCAGAGGTTTACGAAGAGTCTATCGCGGCAATCTGGGGATTTCGGATTTGGATGCTGTATTGACCGGAATCGAAAGTCTGCGTTTCTTCTCTACCAATCCAAACGCTACCCTTGTTTTATTTGATCGATCTCGTTTTCGGGGTAACTTTGTGATCCTCCGGGGAAATCGCAGCATCCGCGATCTGGATGATTTCTTTAGAAGAAGCGACGCTGCATCCTTGATTTCGTCCAACCGGCGCTTAACTGCAGCACAGATTCGAAGAATCCAGCGGACAGGTCAACTGCCTCCCGGCTTTCGCTTGATTTAAGCCAAGCTAAGAGTCTCTTCTGTATCAAAAATCAAACCTTTCATTCCAGTGGTGCTGCGCATAAGTATCACTGGAATTATGAATAATGACATAGACAGCTGATGCTGCCCAGGCCTATCGTCAAACTACATATGAAATGTTGAAAAACAACATCATTTGGCGGTTCTAGCTTTTGTTCGTACGGGTAATACACATATAAATCACATGTCGAGGAGCTGGTCGATTGCAACACTACAGGCATAGTTCAGTGGAAGTACTGCAGGACGTTCAGAGTTCCGAACAAGGACTTTCTACGTCCGAAGCAGCAAAAAGATTAGAATCGGCAGGATATAACGAGCTAAAGGGAAAAGACGCAGCGCCGATCTGGAAATTGTTCCTGGAAAATTTTAAAGACCCGATGGTCATCGTGCTTCTGATCGCAGCGGCTGTACAGATTGTGCTTGGACATCTGATCGAATCCCTGATCATCTTTCTCGTTATTCTGCTTAACGCTGTCATCAGCGTTGTACAGACCAAGAAGGCGGAGAGCTCCCTGGATGCCCTTCGGCAGATGTCTGCCCCGGAGGCCAAGGTGATTCGAGATGGACAGAAACAAACCCTTCCTGCACGTGAACTCGTTCCGGGCGATATCGTATTGTTAGATGCGGGAGATTATGTACCGGCGGACGGACGCATTCTGGAATCGGGCAGTCTGAAAATTAATGAAGGCATGCTGACCGGGGAATCCGAAGCAGCAGAGAAACATGCCGATATCATTCATGAAGAAGCCGGAATTGGAGATCGGTGCAACATGGCATTCAGCGGGTCGCTAGTTGTGTACGGTCGCGGCACAATCGTTATTACAGGTACGGCACTGAAAACCGAAATCGGTAAAATTGCCGAATTGATCGAAAATGCAGAAGCCAAGGAAACACCGCTGCAGCGCAAGCTGGAATCGTTCAGCAAAAAGTTGGGTTTCTTTATTCTCGGCCTGTCGATTCTTATTTTTGCCATTGAAGCGGGACGGGTGTGGCTGACGGAGGGCACCGAAAATATCGGCCCATCGCTTGTTAATGCATTAATGTTTGCTGTAGCCGTTGCTGTAGCCGCCATCCCAGAAGCACTCTCCTCCATTGTAACCATCGTATTGTCCCTCGGTACGAGCAGGATGGCCAAGCAGCATGCCATTATTCGCAGATTGCCTGCAGTGGAAGCACTGGGATCGGCAAGTATTATCTGCACGGACAAAACGGGTACACTTACTCAAAATAAAATGACCGTTGTGGATTATTACATCCCTCACGGCACCAAAGACGAATTCCCTGATGATCCCGCCGAATGGTCGGAAGAGGAACGTCGGCTCCTGCATATTGCCGTGCTCTGCAACGATTCGAACATCAACCAGGAAGGCAAGGCACTTGGCGACCCCACCGAGGTTGCACTCATCGCTTTCAGCAACCGTGTGAACAAGGATTACAACGAAATCCGTGATCAGTTTCCGCGGGAAGCCGAGCTTCCTTTTGACTCGGATCGCAAGCTGATGAGCACCGTACACACCTTTGAGGGACAGACTGCACTGCTGACCAAAGGCGGACCGGATGTACTGTTCAGCCGCTGCAGCCATGTATTTATCCACGGCGAAGTGCGGCCCCTGACCCCGGAGATTCGCACCCAGTTTGAAGAGAAGAATGAAGCCTTCTCCAAACGTGCCTTTCGGGTGCTTGCTTATGCATACAAACGTTTTGATGATAAAAAAGAAATCACTCCAGAAGATGAATCCGATCTGACATTAGTGGGTTTGACCGCCATGATTGATCCACCGCGTGAAGCGGTATACGGCTCGATTGAGGAATCGAAAAAAGCGGGTATTCGCACCATCATGATCACAGGCGACCACAAAACAACGGCCCAGGCCATCGGTATTGACATTGGGTTGGCTGACAAAGGCGACCTCGCAATCACCGGCGCCGAGCTGGATAAGATGACCGATGAAGAGCTGGATGGGCAGCTGGAGCACATCTCTGTTTATGCACGGGTGTCCCCCGAAAACAAAATCCGGATCGTACGTGCATGGCAGCGTAAAGGCAAAATTGCAGCCATGACCGGAGATGGTGTCAACGACGCACCTGCACTGAAACAGGCCGATATCGGCGTAGCCATGGGCAGTGGAACAGATGTCGCCAAAGATGCGGCAGCGATGATTCTGACCGATGATAATTTTGTATCCATCGTGAATGCAGTCAGTGTTGGACGAATGGTATTTGATAATATTAAAAAGGCCATTGCCTATCTGTTCGCCGGGAACCTCGGCGCCATTATCGCCATCCTCTTCGCACTGGTTGTCGGCTGGGTCAATCCATTCACAGCGCTGCAGCTGCTGTTTATCAATCTAGTTAACGACTCGCTGCCAGCTATTGCGCTTGGCACGGAGAAGGCTGAACCCGATGTGATGCGGCGCAAGCCGCGGGACATCAATGAGGGCATTTTTGCTGGAGGGACGCTGCAGGCCGTGATTACACGCGGGGTGCTGATCGGCGCTGCCGTGATTATATCGCAGTATATCGGACTCGGCATCTCGGAAGAGATTAGTGTCGCGATGGCGTTCACTACACTAATACTGGCACGCAGTTTGCAAACCTTTGCGGCCCGCTCCAACACTCAGACCATCTTCCAGGTTGGCTTCCTGACCAACAAATTTGTGCTTGGTTCGATCGTGGTGTGTCTCTGCCTCTACGGCATTACACTGATTCCGGGTATTCGCGGCATCTTTGCCATCCCTGACACATTCGGCTGGGATGAGTTTCTGATCGCTGGCGGCCTTGCACTTGGTGCCGTTATTTTGATGGATGTTATCAAATGGATTCGTAATCGCGGCAAACAAACCGCGGCGGCTTAGTTGACACAAGATGTACCGACGGACATCGCCATGTGCATCATAGATTGGATAAACAAACAGGCCCCTTTTGGAAGGGAGCCTGTTTGTTTATCCGGGTCTATTTTCACCTATACATAAGACTGGGCTGTCCCATGTTTCTTGTTTCTTGTTTCTTGTTTCTATTCCTGCACCTTGCTCCTCATTTTACTGCTTGATGCCAAAGGCAATCCATCGTCCATCAATATCCTCAATCACAAATTCTTTATTATTATAATCAGAATGATGGAAGGAACGAACAATCGTTACACCCGCGTCGATAAACTCCTGTTCAAGCTCTTCTTGCTGTTTCGTAATGAAATAGGCATCATATCCATAGCCATACAGTTCTCTATTCGGGATCACCTTCTGTCCATTACTTTGGGTTAAAATAATCTCGGTAGAATCACGGTACAGGCAGACATGAGGCTCCGCGGCATCCAAATATTCAACTACCCGGAATTTTAATTTTTCTTCATAGAATGCAGCCGTTCTCCGCATATCAAGGGTTGGAAACACACTGTGGGACTGCAATAAAACTGAATTCATAGAACAAGTCTCCTTAGATCAAATGGTGGGGTACTGCTTTTGTACAGGGTGCTGCACATGCTGCTGTAGTATCTTTGTTCACACCAGCAGGCCTGTTATGTATAAACGCCAAAAAATATGACACTATTGCCATATCAAAATAGGAGGCGTAAAATAGAATATTGTTTTGCCTCCAAATGGATGCTGCAAAGTCCCGCCCAGATTATACTCCAATTCTATATAAGACAGGAATGGTTACGTGAAAGAAAAAATTGTGATGCCGCTCTGGACGTGCTGCCTCTTCATCGTAGTGATGAACACCACCATGTTTAATGTTTCGCTGCCTGTCATTATCCGTGATCTTCAGATCACTTCTGACCTCGGCTCCTGGGTTATCTCCAGCTACTCCATCGGATATGCCCTGTCTACCGTGATTTACAGCCGCTTGTCCGACCGAATTCCGGTACGTAAGCTGGTCACGGTTGGGCTGCTGATTCTCGGCTGCTCGTCCCTGCTCGGTTTGTTCGCACATAACTTTGCCCTGCTGCTCACGACACGTATTCTGCAATCGGCAGGGGCCGGAGTTATGGCTGGACTCGGTCTGGTCATTGCGAGCCGTTACATTCCGGTGGAACGACGCGGCGCAGCTCTGGCGCTCATCTCATCAGGCAGCGCAATGGCTTTTGGTCTCGGCCCCATTGTCGGCGGATTGATCAGTGAGTACATGGGCTGGAACGGCCTGTTTGCTATTACGGTGCTGGTACTGCTGGCTCTGCCTGTACTGCTCTATTTTTTACCGCGAGAAACGGTGAACAGTGAGCAGCCTTTTGATTTTACCGGTGCATTACTCACCGTCATTAATGCAACAACCCTACTGGTAGCCATAACACAGCGGTCATGGATATGGTTAGTGATCGGTGCACTCTCTTTAGCTGCACATATTCTCTATATCCGTAAAGCCGCACTTCCTTTTGTAAATCCACATGTGTTCAAGGTACCAGGATTCACTAGGCTCATTATGATTGGCTTCTGCGTGCTGGTCGTTAATCTCGGGAATCTGTTTCTCATGCCGCTGGTGCTTGCGGATCTGTATCATCGTTCTCCACTTGCTATTGGTTTGTTCATCGCTCCCGGAGCGATCATATCAGCCTTCTGTACCCGTTATGTCGGGCGATGGATTGATCGTTACGGCAATATGCGATTTATGCTAATCGGACAAAGCATGCTCGCCGCCGTACTTGTGCTGTTCATGCTTGGGCTGGACCAGTCGGCGCTGATCATCACCGGAGGTTATGTGTTTTTCTCACCAGCGCTGTCTGCTTCCATGGCCTCCCTGAACAACGAAGCGTCACGCGTACTGCCCAAAAACCAGATCGGCTCAGGCATGGGTCTGCTGCAGCTGATTCAGTTTTTCGGCGGTTCGGTTTCTGTAGCGGTGTGTGGACTCCTGCTGCATGCCATACCCGGGGTATCGGTAGAAGAAGCCTACCACGTGGTATATGGATGCCTGCTGTTTGTATGCGCAGTTTCACTTTGCCTTACTCTATGGCACAGCAAAGCTGGCTCACTTCCAAATCGGGATGTAAAATCTGTATCATCAGGACGCTAATCACGACATGGAATGTACATAAAAAGGCTCGCATCGGTATGCGAGCCTTTTTACCAAACATGATTCAGCTTTATTACAGCACTGGCCGTGCCTGGAGAAGGGCGGCAAATGAAAGAAAATCGGCCGCGATCGACTTCACGTTCTCCTCCATCAACTGCTGTGCTTCTTCACTCGTCTCCGCTTCACTCTCGGCGTCCTCACGCACCATCGCCAGCTCATGCTCCATGACCAGCACAGAGGGTATACTCTTGTTCTCACGATAATCGAGCAGGTAGTTGTTACCGCTGCTTACACTCCATGCGATCGGAATAATCCGCTGCGGATCAGGATTGACTTCATCCACCAGCGCAGCATTATTCGGGATAAACCGATCATCCAGTACATGAAAACGAATGTCCCAATCCTCCGCCTCTGTATCCTGTATCAGATCAAAAGAAGCATCGGTATGCTGCCGTATAAAGTCCAGATAATCTTGTGGGAAAACAATACCATAATGAGACTGAATACGCATTACATTCACATCACTATTCTGCTCTCTCACACCGATCCGCCTTCCTCTGAGCTTGGTCCATTGTAAACGAACTCCGCCTGCACGTCATTTCCCTTCGAGCACTGTCCTCCAAGCTTCGGCAATAGGAACCGGCGCTTTGCGGCTTTTCTCTCCGCCGCCTTCTTTGGTCCACAGCGGAGGATAATAGGCAAACACCTGACCTTTGTCCAGCTGTGCCATATCCTCCTGCCAGCCTTTCCAGCGAAATGTTTCGTAAAATAACTCAATATCTCCCTCAGCCAACCAGGTCATAAACTCTGAATACGAAAGCTCTGTTGCTTCCCACTCCAAAGCATCGGGTGCGAAATAATAAATCTGGCCTGTCCCGCCGAACTTGCCAGTATCCAGCGCAAAAAAACCACCCGCTGCATCGTACGCAGCAACCATCATGCCCTGCAGTGCCTGTACACAAGGATCCGTACTCAGGCCGTTCCACCGGGTCAAACTGCCATACACACTGTCACCCCCCGCACCCAGCAGCGTGATCCATCCATGGTCCACCACGATGCCCTGCGTCTCATAAGCCACCGCTCCCAGATAGGAGCGGGTACTCACTTGAAGCTGGTACAGCGCATCCTCCCCAATCTCTGGCTGTGCCGGAGCATAGGTATATGTATTTTTCCCCTGATCGAGAAGCTCCTTGAGCTCTCCCCAGGCATGATTCTCCCGGTCGATTAATTCTTCAGCAGCTAATCTATTCATCTTGGTACCGGCTCCTTCCGTATCCATATCCATGACTCCTCAAAGCATAACATGGCATAATGCTGTCATTCAAATCTGGTATAGGCGTGTGTTACCCGATTGCGTCCGCCCTTCTTGGATGCATAGAGCGCATCATCTGCCTGTTGAAACAAGGATTGCTCTGTATCTGCTGCCGAGACTGTTGCTGCGCCAATGCTCACCGTAACCTGATATTCCCCCCAATCCGCCGAAGCCACTTGTGCACGATATCGTTCAGCGATGCTGATGGCCAGTTCCTCCCCACAATTCGCCAGAATAATCACGAACTCCTCACCACCGTAACGTGCCACTACATCCGTATCCCGCGATATGGCCTGCAGCATCCCTGCCAGATTACCGAGCACCATATCTCCGATGGGGTGTCCGTAGGTATCATTAATGCTCTTGAAGTGGTCAATATCTAATACAAGAAGCGAGAATTCGCGCTGTTTCTCATGGTAGAGAGACAGATGATGAGCCATTTTCTCCTCAAAAAACCTCCGGTTTTTCAAACCCGTCAGCAAATCCGTGGAAGCCATCGTTTCCAGCTGTTCATTCACTTTGATCAGCGCCTGCTCTTTGATTTTATACTCCTCATGCAGACGTTCCAGTTCCTTGTTGGCATCATGTGTTGCTTGATATAACTCCTGCAGCCTGGTTTTTGTGTTCAAAATATCCTTTTCGTGTTCGATCCGTTTGCGCATAATAACGACAACACAATCTACCACGTGCTGCCCGTCCCTCATTTGACGCACCCCGTTCAGCAGGACCGGAACATCCTCCTGGTCGCGATTGCGGAAAGAAAAATACATCTCGTCTACATGACCGTACAGCTGAATATACGGATAGAAATACGTATGAAAAAAAACTTTATTCGTAACCGACATCGTGGATTCAATATGTTTGCCTATAAGTTCTTCCCGTTCCCGTCCAATCATGTTCAGTAAAGTTTGGTTCACCGACAGAATCGAGCCCGAGTCCGATATCGAGAAATATCCGCAAGGTGCCGTATCTAATTGATTATCCATGAAAAAACAGCCTTTCTTTCTTCTGCATTTTATGCACTAGCCAAATAATCTTTAATCAACCGAATCGTCTCGTCCGGCTGACTCAGATGGGGATAATGCCCTTTCGCATTCATCTGCTGCAGCCTGCTGTTTTTGAGATGTGAATGCAGGTAATCCCCCACTTCCACAGGAGCAATGCTGTCATCCGCACACTGTAGAATCAACGTAGGCACAGACACCAATCCCAGTTCAATGCGGCAATCGGACAGGAACGTCACTTCGGCAAACTGCCTAGCAATGTGGGGATCCCGTGAACAAAAGCTTTTTTCCAGTTCCTGAGTCAAATCCTTACGGTCCGGGTTCTGCATCGCAATGGGTGCCATATAACTTGCCCAGCCAATAAAGTTCAACTGCATCATCTCCAGCAGCTCATCAATATCTCGCCGTTCGAATCCGCCATAATAATGGGGCAGGTCATTCAGATAACGCGGAGAAGGCCCCAGCATGACGATATTTTTGAAAAAATGCGGTGCCTGAATGGAGGCAAGCATGCCGATCATACTGCTGACGGAATGACCGACAAAGGTCACATCCCGAAGTTCCAGCGCCTCCATAATCTCCAGCACGTCCTGGGCATAACCGTGAAGATCATTATATTTAAGTGCATCGTAATAGTTAATTTGGGATTGTCCGGAACCTACATAATCAAAGAGGACAATACGGTACTGTTCAAGAAAAGCAGGAACAATGTACCTCCACATATCTTGATCGCATCCGAAGCCGTGTGCAAACACGATGGTCTGACTGCCGGTTCCCAATATGTTTACATTGTTGCGTACGAGGACGTCAACGGTCATCTCACTCACCTCTCCGAGAGTTCGTTATTTATTTTCATCAGAATATTATATCGGAAAATGTTGGGATTAGGGTTAAAAATATTAATTTATTGCACTCTATCAAAAATGAATTAATTATCTGAATTAAAAAAACGATCTTTACAACCTGACCACCGTCAGATAGAATCAATCCATTATGTCGCGCGACTACAGAACTTATTTGGAGGAATCTCATGAATACCCTGACATCAGACTCATTACCACAAAAACTGTGGGGAAAATCATTTATTTTTATCATGCTGGCCAATGCACTCCTGTTCATGGCCTTTGAAATGCTTCTTCCTACCTTACCGTTATTCGTGTCCAGTCTGGGAGGCGATGCCTCACAGATCGGACTTGTAACCGGCATTTTTATGTTCTCAGCCATATTAGTTCGACCTTTCACTTCCGTTCTGGCAGCGAAACTGAACAAAAAGTATCTCCTGATTATCGGCATCGCCATCTGTGCATTAACAACGGGTTCATACTACCTTTCGTCAGGTATAGGAACTATTCTTGTCTTACGTGTAATCCACGGATTTGGTTTTGGTTTGGCAACGACTTATTTCGCAACGATAGCTGCGGAAAATATTCCGAAAAACAGGCGCGGAGAAGGCATGGGGTATTTCGGGGTCGGGGAAACCGTCGCCATATCCATCGGTCCATTAATCGGAACCAGCCTGCTCCTTCAATATAATTATCAAAGCCTGTTTTTAGGCGGATTGTGCATCTTGTTATTGGCACTTCTGATGACCGTTTTCGTATCCAGAACGCCTCGGACAAAATGGGAAGCAGCCTCTTCAGATAATCTTTCAACCTCGGTAAAACTTATTGAGAAAAAGGTACTTTTTCCTTCATTGCTCATCCTGCTTGTTGGTATCGCAGCTGGTTCAATTATGTCTTTTGTCGCTTTGTTTGCTGCGGAGAAAGGTTTCAATAATATCGCCTGGTTTTTCTTTATTGTGGCGATTGCTAGTTTTGTGGTCAGACTATTCTCAGGAACCATGTTTGATCGTCTGGGTCCGGGATCTGTACTGCTTCCCTCGGCAGTTTTCGCTATGGCAGGGCTTCTCGTTCTGATCATTGCACAGAATCAGATCCATTTTCTGATTGCCGGCGCGCTGTACGGTTTTGGATTCGGCGCCATTTTTCCTGCCATCCAAACATGGTGTGTCAATCTCGTGGAAGAACATGAGCATGAGAATGCGATGGCTTCATTCTTTAATTTTTTTGATCTCGGGATCGGCGGCGGCTCACTGGTTCTGGGCATGCTGGCATCTGCATTCTCCTATACGGTGGTGTATACTATCTCTATCGCTGTTTTGGTGATATACATCTTGTTATATTTGATATACGCTCTAAAGCAGAAGCAGTACGAAGATCGTTCACTGGGGGTACACATTGAGTAAAAAACGAATTAAAGAGATTGCGATTCAGCATTTTAATCGTTTCGGTTACGAGGGAACAAAAATGGCACAGATTGCCGAAGAAGCCGGTATCCGTAAACAATCGCTGGCTTATCATTATTCTTCCAAGAAAGCTTTGCTGCTGGAGGTATACGAGGAAGTTGTGCAGGAGGAGCAGCAGTTTGTACAAGATTTTTTAGGCTGTTCCACTGCGGGAGATACGCTGGAGCAGAAATTATACGCCTTTTTACTGGAACATAAAAACCGATTCCTTACACAGCCAAATGTCGCCTTTATGTATATTTTGTCCTTTATGACACCGCTGGAAGTACATGATTTTATATTGGCTCAATACCGGACATATCTTGGCACCCTAAAAAAAGAAGTAACCGCTTTGTTTGCAAGTTACGAAGGGATTCGGCTGAGCCCGGAAGAAGCAACACTAGCTTTTGTCACACTGATGGACGGCCTTGATATACAGCTCGTATACGAGACAAGACAGTCGTACGAACAAGCTATGGCTATTACTTGGAATGTGTTCTGGTCAGGGATCCAAAGCTAAGGTCAGCCGCCCCCTCGTAACCTTTACACCAGTGACAACAAAAACTGATTAGGAGGGACGCACAACTATGCAATCACTGAATGCAGCCTTAACCCGTTTTGTGGAACAACAAGACTTATATAATGAAGCCTACGGACTTTTTCAAAATCACGATCTGCGGCCTCGGGTGCTTCCCGTTCAGCCGGAAGTGGACAAGCGTATTTTTCTTTCGCCTGAACTCCAATACCTCTATAGTCACTATGAGATGGTAGACGCTCAAGCCGAAGGAACACTGAAAATGAAGAATGCAGCTGTCGAAATCGGCGATGCCGCCCTGCTGTTTTTCGCCTCTCCAGAGCATCTGCATCGTCAGCAGCTGGGATTTCGCTGGATTGGGGTTCAGGAACCTTACGAAGAATCTGATTCCTGGCCGCCGCATCATGTTGTGATCGCCAATGTGAATGATGATCCTGTTATCGTTGACACACAAGCTCCCCATTCTCCTGTCTATGCTGCATTTGAGGGTGGGGAACCGAAACGTATCGCCGATTCTCTTGCCGACTTTTTCAGCGCTCTTGCCCTTCTGATTGAAGAAGCACGTTCTATGGCCGGAGAAGTGAAGGACGAAGAAACCTACGAGACAAAGCCTGAATATCTCTCTCAAGTACAGCCGAAACTACAGGCTCTGCTTGGCGAAAAATGGACAGCGCACCTTCTTGAATATCTGTCCATCTAATCTGCACGGCATCTTGTGCACACCATATCAAGAAATCGAAAACGGGGGGTGGATCTATGATCTATGCAGCTCTGCTGCGGGGCATTAATGTAGGCGGCAATAACAAAATCGGGATGAAGCAGCTGAAGGAAACGTTTGAACGGGCTGGTATGCAGGAGGTGGTGACTTACATCAATTCCGGTAACATCATCTTTGCAGATCACGAGAAGCGGACGGATGCCCATATGGAGTTATCCGAACTTCTGGAACAGGCCATTGCGGCCGATTTCGGTTTGCAGATCAAAGTGCTCGTGCGTGATATGAATGAGATGCATAGGGTCATGCAGGCACTGCCTCCAGACTGGTCCAATGATGATCAGGCCAAAAGTGATGTTCTTTTTTTGTGGGATGAAATAAACAATGCCGATGTGATCGAGAAACTTCCCCTCAAACCGGGAATCGGAACGTTGATCTATGTCCCTGGAGCCCTTCTGTATTCGGTCAGCAGGGAGGAAGCATCAAAAAGCGGCATGAACAAGCTGGTCGGATCCAAAGTTTATTCGTATATGACCGTCCGAAACGTCAATACCACACGTAAAATCTATGCACTTATGCAGGCTGCTGCAGAAAAATGAGCCACACTCCCGCCTCTTTCTAAGAACACTGCTTGTATCTGAGTTTCGTTCTCTATGTAAAAATGCAGTTCAAAAAAAGGCGTTAACATCCATTGCAGAATGTTAACGCCTTTTACTTATCATTCTTTTACGTATCATTTGTATACATATTCAATCTATATGCGCCATCTGTACTTCTCATCTAAGCGGTTCACTTAGTCGATCTGAATGCGTTTCCGCGGATGCTCATCGCCTGGACGTTTCGGAATATCCAGCTTCAGCACCCCATTTTCAAGCCGTGCCTTAATATTTTCCTCATCGATATGATCCACGTAGAAACGGCGGACAAATTCTCCGGCGCGGCGCTCCTGCCGAATGATCCGATTATCGTCATCCTTCTGCTCAACCAGTTCATTGCGTTTCGCGCGAATCACAAGCTCATTGCCTTCGACCTGAATGTCGATGTCTTCTTTCGCAATGCCCGGAAGCTCCGCCTCGACCAGATATTTGCCGTTTTCCTCCCGAATATCCGTGCGAAATGGCTGCATACCGGTTCCGAATGACGAGAAAAATGAGGTATCAACCATGTCATGGAAGGATTTCAGCATCTGTCCGAACGGCTCTTCATTTCTTCTGCGAAATGGAATCAGATCAAACATAAACACCATCTCCTTAAATGTGGTTGGATTTAATACTGCTTACATCTATTATTGTAGTCAGGATACCGCCAAGGTTCAAAGCCGATGAAAATCGATATAAAGCGATAATCCCCTGTCTTGGCTCAATAAATAAAAATAGATCGTTTTTTCTTTTGTTTTGACTATTTTTGACCTTCTGACTTTATCTGACCAATATTCGCTGCTTCGACGCATCTTACTGCGCATTGACCTTCTCGCCAGAGGCTGCGGCTCTCCTGCTGCCTGTTCCCCTAAACTGTAATATGGCGAATAAGAGAGCGATACAGATCGCGGCAAAACCTGCCCAGTTCAAAGCGAGGACCGAAGCCCGGCTGATGACAAGCCCGCCCAATCCGGAGCCCATGGCAAAGCCAAATTGAATAAATGATGTGTTTATACTCAGCGCGATGTCCGGGCTGCGAGGTGCCAGTGTAACCAGATACAGCTGCTGAGCAGGGGAAATACTCCACGTAGCTAGCATAAACACCATCAGTACCAGAATCAGCAGAATCAGATGTGATCCGGTCACAGCAAATAAAAGAAGCGTTAGCCCCTGCAGGACCAGCCCGAGGAAAATGGTGAATTTGGGCCCTTTGGCATCAGCCAATTGTCCACCCAGTTTGGAACCGATAAAGCTGCAGACACCCGCCAGGAACAAAATCAGACTGATTTCGGTCATGGACAGAGACGAGGTCGTTTGCAAAAATGGCGTAATGTACGTGAACAACGCTGCGTAACCGCCCACGTACAGCAGTGTCATCATCAGCGCGACCAGAACTGCTTTATTTTTCAGCATCGAGAGCTGCATGCCCATCGTCACCTGCTCTTCCTCTTTGATTGCCGGAACCTTACGATGGATGATCAGAAATGGAATAATACTCAGGATACCAATGACAATAAATAGAACCTTCCAGCCAAACATCTCACTGAAAAATGTACCGATCGGGACGCCAAGCACCAGCGAGCTGCTGAGTCCCATCAGAATGATTCCGATCGCATTGCCTCTCTTCTCATTCTCCACCAGCCTTGTCGCTGCGGCCATGGCAACAACAGTTGTCATACCTCCGCTTGCTCCCTGAATAATGCGTATGCCGAGCATCGCTTCATACGAAAGATCAAACATCATGATGCCATTGCTGGCAATAAATACACCGAAGGTCAGCAGCATCAGCTTCCTGCGATCTACATTGATTGTCACGGCAATCAGAATCGGAGCAAGAATGGCTGCCGCAAGGGCAAATACCGTCACAAGCAATCCGGCTTCGGCAGTGGACACACCAAGGTCCCCAGCAATCATCTCGATAATTCCGGTAATAATGTATTCAATTGTACCAATCAAAAATACGGCCAGTGCCAGAATATATATGGTTCCTTTATTTTTCAATCGTGTTCACTCCATCTTCTATACGTTTTTAATCGATCCCCGTTACCAGCAGGTGATAGGAATCTGGATTTCAATATATTGTGCATCCTGTTCGGGGGATAAGGGCAAATATAACTCTCTACCCGGTTCGTTCTCTTTAATCTGATAATTATTTTTCTCTATCCATCTGGCTAAATACACACAGGCTGCCACATCGAAATTCGAATGTGAATGGAACGCCATGGAAGCGATGCTGGGCTCTGGTGGCAGATTTCGCAGCTGGAACGGCTCAGGGACAGCAGCCGGTTCATCGGTTACGTAATAACCGACTTCGAATTCGAACTCGTCCTCTTTTCCGTCCATCTCTCGCCACAAAACAACCTGTGGTCCTTGAATCCGTTGACGCAGCTCTTTGGTCAGCAGTGAATCCAGATGAAGAAGAAGCGCGGGAATATGCTCTTCTCTCCCGCCTGCGCTGTAGAACATGAAGGTCTGGCCAGCCTCCGCCTTAATTCGGATCTCCTGGCCATTCTCCCACTGCCCGTCTTTCTCCATAAGCTGGATCCGCTCTTCAATACGGGTAAGCTTGGCCTGCTCCGTATCAATCATATGCTGGATTTCACTTCTCTTCAGTCTGAACATACCCTGAATCTGCTCATGAGAGATGTCTTCCTGAAGCAGCTGCGCGATCTGAGGCAGTGTAAAACCTAATTCCTTATAGAGCAGAATTCGGTTCAGTTCAAGCAGCTGATCTGCGGAATAATATCGGTAACCCGTGTCGTGGTCTACCCTTCGCGGCTTGAGGATACCGATCTGGTCGTAATAGCGCAGTGTTTTTAAAGAAAGCTTGCTGAGCTTGGCAAATGTACTGATTTTGAACAATGTATCATCTCCAATCCATTAACTTAACGTGAGTATACAGTCTCCCGTGCAGGGGAAAGTCAATCCCTTTTCATCCGATTATTTATCATCTTTACTATGTATTTGTTTAGGATAACCAAAAAGGACAGAGCAGCGATCCCCTGTCCTTCATTCTCATTTTAAGTTAATTTCTATACTTTTTCATCAATCCCAGAAGAAACGGCCTGCAAGCACTTTTTCGTTCAACAGCTGGTATGTCTCTTCAGGCAGCTCTTTCTTCATCTTGGCCATCACAGCATCTTTGCCCTGATTATATTGGGATGACATGCCGATCTCGGCGGTTGTGTTATTGGCATCCAGACGCATAATCGGAGCCTTGGCATTCTTCGTCCATGGTGTCCATGCAGCAAGAGCGGCCGTTCCCCCCGTACCAGGACTCCCCGTGTACAGGAACTGCTTTAGGTAGGCTGCCATCGCAGCAGACAGCTGTTCACGCCCCGGCTTGTTAGCATCGCTAAAGTAACCTTCAGGGAAGTACGCTGCAATACCTGCTGCTTTTCCTGTGTAGAAGTCCATATCGGCACCATGCGGAGCACCCAACAGGGTGTACAGTCGTTCCGAGATGACGCCAGGCTGGGTTCCCCATGCAAAACGATACGCATATACTGGCGGCTGACCTGCCGCACTGGTTAATTTCTCTGCTACACGCTCCGCATTAAAGCCTGCGTACGCCTCGCTGCCATATTTAATTGCAGCCGCATATTGAGCCGCTTTCGTCTGATCTGTGAACAATGTTCCGTCATTGATGGATGGAACAAAGTTGGGATCGCCAAAAGCAAAAGCGGAGAACTCCGTTTCCAGGCTGCCGAGCAGCACAGGGACTTTAGCATAATTGCCGCTGCTGATCGCATCAAAACCTTCTTTTGGAATCACCGTACCATCACGGAACAGATGCGGGAAGGGCTGCATGCGGATAGCCGTTGCACCGAATACCGTCACCAGTTTGTCCGCAGGCAGTGCACGCAGATAGCTTTCGAGCTGTGCAGGTGTTTGCTTGCTAATCCAAGCTTTGGCTTCATCCTCATTTGTAGCTTTGCCTTCTTGGACAATCAGCTTCACAATGGCATCCTCGGATTTCTGCTGTCCTTCCTCAGAGGAAGCCGTCGTCAAACCACCGCTGAAAGCAATCGCTTTTTGATACAATCCCTTGCTAAGCGGGGAGATAAGTGTTGCGAGAACATCCCGTGCACCAGCAGATTGACCTGCAAGTGTCACATTCCCTGTATCGCCGCCAAAACCTGCAATGTTATCCTGCACCCACTCTAGTGCACGGAATGCATCCAGCAGGCCGTAGTTACCGGAATCGTCAAGCGCGTTACCTGTTTTCAGCGCAGCATTCTGGAAGAAACCAAGCGCTCCCAAACGATAGTTCACCGAGATAACGATGCTATTCGTATTTCGTGCTAGCTGTTCCCCCTGAAAGTCCTTTCCTGATCCGGTCATATTACCACCGCCGTGCAGGAATACCATAACCGGCAGTTTGGTGCTGGTTGTATTCGGACGCCAGATGTTCAGATATAAGGAATCTTCACTGCCTGCTGTTGTTTTACCGGATATTTGCAGGCTGTTTGCCGCGAACTCTTTGGCTTCTCTTGTTCCTGTCCAAGCCTTCGGTTCTTGCGGTGCTTTCCAGCGCAGTTCGCCTACCGGAGGTGCCGCATATGGAACACCAAGCCAACCAAGCGTGCCATATTCTTCATAAGTTTTGCCATCGATGGCACCATATTTCGTTTGCTGTAACGTTTGAGGTTTAAATGCACCGTCCTGCTTATGTTTTGACCAGAACTGTTCCAGCGTACCTGTACCATTTTTGAGCTGAGCTTGCAATGCCTGTGCGGTCGCTTCTGCCATCAAACGATTGGTCAGCTGTGCCGTGCCTTTTCCTTGAAGGGCTTTGATGCCGTGGTTTGCCGCAAACGCGGAAGCTTCTCCTGACTTGTAATCCGTACCTGCTTCATAACCAAGAACTTTGAGCAGCAGCGCTGCATATTCCTCTGCCGTCAGTGGAGCGTTAGGCGCAAAACGTTCCGGTTCCGTAACCACGCCAGCCAAATAAGGATGCTGCTTCAAGTATCCAACGACGGGCTGCAGCACCTTGCCTGCCTGAGCGGCATCCTTAAACGTATCGGTTCCTTGATAGGCAAGTGCTTCTTTCTCCAGACCAGATAAACGCAAGTAAAGCACTGCGGCTTGAATACGTGTGGCATGTTTATCCAGGTAGGCCGTATTTACGCCCTGTCCGTTCCCGCGAATCAGCTCTGCTTTTACCAGTTTGTCCATAGCCGGGGACAAGGATGGAGCTGTATTTCCTGCTGCAAATGCAGGTAGACCAGATACACACATGCTCAGAATCGCTGCTGCTGCAATAGAACGTTTCATTTTTTTCATGGGTTTAATCTCCTCGCTGTCTAGTCGTGTATGATAGGAAAATAGTTTAGAAATTATGCACCGCTCGGTACAGTATTCCAAAGTTCGGATCATTCTATTTCTGGTTCGTGGATGAATGGAAGAGCGGCCCCCCTCTCTGCTGACATGAACTGCTGCACCCTTTCAGTTATGACATTCAGGCCGATTTTTTATATAAAAAAACCTGAATCAAAGGCAAACAGACTGTGCTATAGCATGGTCTGCCGCCCTCAATTCAGGTTTTGCCTGCAATTACGTAACAACCCTGAGAATAATGAGGTATGGTATTAAATTGGCTTACTTTAATAGACGCAATCAATCGTCTGATGAATGATCCAACGAATGAACTGGAACAGGTCTTGCCCTCAGATCGGTTACAATCCTGTTATTATCGTGATATTAGCACATAATGAAAGCGCTAGCAATACCTTTTTATCATGCAATCCCTAATACTGCAGCATCTCCCCCATTTCAATTTCCCCTCAAAAAAAGCCATGAACGAATCCTATTGGATTCATCCATAGCCTATGTTGAGATCAGATGACTGCAGCTCGTCTGGGTCAGCCTACTGCTGCAGATTCTTCACCTGCTCAATCAAACTATCCAGACCCTTATCCGCCAGATACGGCCCGTAATTCCAGTAGTTTCGGGACACGTTAATAATTCGGTTATTTTTGATCGCAGGGATGCTCTGGTATACCGGCTCCTCAAACAGTTCCATCATCTGGTCCATCTCTTCGTCTTCCATCTGAGTGAAGAAGTAGTCTGCGGGCTTGTCTGCCAGCTTTTCCAAAGAAAGCACCGTGCCGCCGTCAGAGTATACTTTATACTGCTCAGGCATCGAGAACCCGAAATCCTCATAGATCAGTTTGCCTAATGTACCACCTTCACCGCCGAGCAGAACCTCCTTATTGTAGATCACAAATGACATCGCAGTTGTCCCCGGTTTAATATTGATGTTTAATTCACTGCGAATGCTCTTCAGCTTCTCCTCAAACTTCGCAATCCACTGCTCCGCTTCATCCTTGCGATCCATAATGTCGCCCATCGTTCTCAGCGTATTGATTACATCCGGATCACCGCCCCAAGCTACTGTAATCGTTGGTGCGATCTTCTCGTATGTGCCTACAATTTCCTTGCTTGTGTAGTCCGGTACGATGATTACGTCGGGTTCCAGGCCTGAGATCATTTCAACGTTACCGTTACCCGAACCAATGTCCGGCACACCTGCGAGTTCTTCAGGATACCGCTCCAGCGTTTCCGTGTTTGCTCCTGCGGGTTTCATACCAAGAGGCAGCAGATAGCCTCCGTAGGTAATGATGACAGGTTTCGAAGGCTGTGCTGGAATCTCAACCTTTCTTCCTGAAGCATCCGTATACATTCGCATGGATTTTGCTGCTGTATCCGTACCTGCTGCAGTCGGGGTCTCCGCCCCACCCCCGCAAGCTGCGAGCAGCAGAGATAAACTAAATAATAAACTGACTGCCAATGTAGGCTTAAAACCAAAATTCAAATCGTTCACGCTCCATGTGTCGTATTGATAATGATTATCGTTATTACCAATATAACGAGACAAGTTACCGTCAGCAATGAACGATTCCGACCTCTTGTTCGTACGATTTGAACCTTGGATTCGATGGCTGCGCATTTTGTATTGTGCCGGCGTCTCTCCTGTCGTTCGTTTGAAAATGCGGCTGAAGTAGTACAGGTCCTTGTATCCCACACTCTCTGCCACCTCCCGAATCTGGAACTCCGTCTCTGCCAGCAGTGTCTGGGCCCGTTTGATCCGGGTTTGAATGACATAATCCATCGGACTGCATCCGTATTTGCGCTTAAATACCCGGGCCAGATAATGTGTGCTGTAATGGAAATGCGCCGCCATATTCTCCATCGAGATGGAATGTGCATAGTGCTTCTGAATGTAGGCTTCAATCTGCTCTGGCAGCTCCATGGATTCAACCAGCTGCTGACGTGCCATCTTCCACTGGCGGAATTGCTCATAGACAAATTGGTAAAATAGCCCTGTAACCTGCAGGCGATCCAGTTCCTCGCTGCTCGTCCAGAACTCCGTCATTTTTTCCACGATAGGAAAAATCGTTAACGGATAGGAGAGTGCAAAATGGTACACAGCCGGCAAAGACGCCGCTGCAGCCAGCATGTTTACATTAAGGGATGAGTCAGCACTAACCGCATTCAATTGTGGTTTATACAGGATTAGAAAAAAATGCAGAGGCTGCTTCACACTGCCTATACTCAGCAGTATACCTTTTTCACCGTGCAGCAGGAGCGACTGATCCGATATAATCCTGTTTGTTCCAAACTGAATGTCAGCTTCACCCTTACTGATCATCACAAAAGCCCGGGCTGGCAGCATATATTCCGCCAGTTCCTGACCTGGCTGCAGCATTCGGTATCGGATATCTATAAGTTTCACTTGGTTGTTATTCCACCATTGAATGGCTTCTGACCATTCCCCCATCATGGACCACCCCAAAATCTTCGTTGGACCCTTTTTCTGTGAGTCCGATTTATTCCTTAACATACAAGAGCGCTCATCCTTTTGTCCAGTTCGTTTGTTATGACAGCATTGACTTATAATCGTAATTTTTACATTTAATTAACCCCAATCTAACGCTGGTTTAGCAATTGATGTATACACTGGGTTCTGGATACTAAACTATACATATATCTTAGGAGGATGTTCATGTTAAATCGTTTCAGTACCCGTGCAGCCAAAATGATGCTCGCGGTGACCACCATTGTTACCGCTGCGCTGGGAGGCAGCAGCGCAGCTTGGGCTGTGGAAGATGGTACTTCAACCACTTCTGGTTCACCTATTAAAAATGTAATCATCCTCATTCCTGACGGTATGGCTAATGATGCTGCCGCTCTGGCTCGTTGGTACAAAGGCTCTTCTCTGACCATTGATTCCATGGCAAGCGGTATGGTGCGTACACACTCTGCGGATGCTCCGATTGCGGACTCTGCTCCTGCAGGAACAGCCTTTGCGACAGGACATAAATCCCATACCGGTTATGTCGGTGTACTGCCGGACAAGGCCACGATGCCTGGACAAAAGGCGATTGCACCAGGAGACGAAAGAAAACCGGTGGCTTCCGTGTTGGAAGCTTCCAAGCTGGCGGGCAAATCAACCGGTATTGTAGCTACATCCGAAATTATGCATGCCACACCGGCGGACTTCTCAGCGCATTATCCTGACCGTAAAAACTACGATGCACTCAGCAAGCAGCAGGTATTCAATGGCATTGATGTTGTACTCGGCGGCGGCAGCAAATATCTGGAACCGGCAGGACGCAAAGATGGCAACAACCTCGTGGCCTCCATCAAAGCGCTCGGCTACGATTACGTAACTACACCTGCTGCGATGAAAGCATCAACTTCGGGCAAGCTGTGGGGGATGTTTGCTCCGACAGGCATGTCATACCATATGGACCGTGATCCTGCCAAGCAGCCAAGTCTTGCCCAGATGACGTCCAAAGCGATTGAAGTGCTGTCCAAAAACGAGAAGGGTTTCTTCCTGATGGTCGAAGGCAGCAAGGTGGACTGGGCGGCTCACGCCAATGATCCGATTGGTATTATAAGTGACGTGCTTGCTTTTGATGATGCCGTGAAAGCTGCCATGGATTTCGCCAAATCCGACGGAGAAACGGTTGTTGTTGCCGTATCCGACCACCAGAACGGCGGACTGACCATCGGTAACGCGTCCACAACAGGCACGTATGATAAAGAGCCGTTGTCTACGTTTATAGGACCTCTGAAAAAAGCCAAGCTGACAGGTGAGGGCGTAGAAGCGAAGCTGAATGCGAAACGTACCAACATCAAAGCGTTGATGAAACAGTACTACGGCATTACGGATTTGACTTCGGAGGAAGTCGCTGCGATTAAAGACGCGGAGTCAGGCAGCCTGAACTACGTTGTTGGTCCGATGATCAGCAAACGCGCAGGCATTGGCTGGACAACTGGCGGACATACAGGCGGAGATGTTGTACTCTACACGTATGCTCCTAACAATGATCGTCCATTCGGTGTTATTGATAATACGGATGTAGCCAAATATATGGCTCGTGTACTCGATCTGGATCTGGACAGCGTAAGCAAGCAGTTGTTCGTACCTGCCAAGCAGGCATTTACAGCAAAAGGTGCAGCTTACAAACTGGATCTGACGGATGTTAAAAATCCGAAGATTCTCGTAACCAAAGGCAGCACCAAGCTTGAACTGCAAATTTATAAAAATACAGCCCTTGTGAACGGTAAGAAAACAGAACTCGAAGGCGTAATTGTATACAATGGCGTAGATGCTTTTGTACCACAGGGCGCTGTGAATCTAATCCAGTAAGAAGAACCCGCTAAAAAACAAACAAATACCCAAAAAGCTGCCGAGATGTTCTCGCAGCTTTTTGGTTTCTTTACGAACGTATATATCATCTCCGATCCATCTGTAAACCGAGATCAACTCCGTTTAGAACAACAAATGTACTCTCACATTTGAGACTGTACCATCCTATACCTCTACTTATTAGAGAACGTCAGAATGCCGTATTGGGAAGTGTTCTTCCAGCTATCATTGGTTAGGTCATTCCACTTCGCCGTGCTTTTGTTGTTATTGCCCTGATTATCGTTAATCTGAAGTTCGAATCCGATGACATCACCTGTTTTCGGTGTGAGGGACTGCAGTCTGATTTTGGCCTCGATCTGATATCCTTTCGCTGTTTTCTTGACTGCACTTTCAAGGCGGCCCGGGGAAGCACTGCCTGCAAAAGTAGCCACGTTATCTGCACTAATTCTGAACTGGGCATCATCATATTGATAGAACGGAGTGCGCTGATGATTTTCATCCAGGAAAATCTCTATTGAATCCTGATCCCAAGGGTCGGCGGCGTCCGTTATAATCTGCGGGTCGGTGACATCAACAAGCAGATACAGATCCTGACCAGACCACATCGCACGGGCTTCCGCCGATGCACCCCCGTTCGCACTCAGAGGTGTAACTTGGAATGGAGCGACTTTATTCCACTTTGCGTCCTTCTCCCCATCAATGGTCGCCATCCCCTGCAGCGCTTTGGCTGATTTAGGCATACTTGCAAACTGAATTACACCATATTTACTTGTATCCTGTTCCTGGGATAATGTTCTGTCATTCCAATATAGAACAGACTGTTCTTCTCCCCCGCCGTTTCCACCGTCTGTCACCCGAACATCCAGCCCGATCTCACGTGCGGAAATGCCTGGCGCATCAGACAGCGGTATGGAGACTTCAACCTGATAGCCGTGAGCTCCCTCACGAACACGATAGGCTTGCGGTTTAGGCCCTGTCACTTTGCCTGCACGGCTTATCGTAATATGCCGGTCATCCGCCTCATAAACAGGTGTTTTACCATTGTTCAGATCAACGAACAATTCCACTTTATCGCCTGCATTTTTGACAGTATCCTTAACATCAATCAGCACATACAGATTTTTGTTATCCCACAAGGTGCGGAACGATGCTGCACCCGTATTTCCTTTTAATGCTGTCGACACGGCTTTGTTCCATAGAGGATCTTGTTTGGCTGCCTTCGTTTGTGGTGTGCCGGACAGTGTAACCGCGCGTTTTGTCAGAACTGGCAGGCTTGATTCGTCAGCTAAACCCCAATAGGCCGGTTTGGACTGCAGGGCTTGATCGAATAAAAAGGCTTGATTGTTATACGATTTCTCATCCTGCAGACCCCATAAGGTCACGGATGAGATCACGTCACTATGTTTCTTGTACAGATCAAACAATTCTTTATACCGATAGGCCTGCTTCACCGCGACGTCCTGAGGCAGTTCCTCACCAAAAGGGATACCGCTGTCTACATCCAGCTCGGTAATCTGGATATCCAGTCCAAGTCCCGCAAACAGATTGATTGTTTTTTCAATCTCTTCAATGGGCGGAGATTCAAGGTTATAGTGGGATTGCAGACCGACACCATCAATCAACCCTTTTTCTTTTAACCGTTTGACCAGCTGGTACATATGCTCTCTTTTTTCAGGAATTTCGGTGTAGTACTCGTTATAGTATAATTTCGCATCCGGGTCGGCAGCCCGTGCGAACTCATAGGTTTTCTCTATATAATCCGGTCCGATCAACTCGTAGAACGGGCTTTTGCGCAGTCCATTTGCATCACCGTTACTGTCCGCAATCGCTTCATTTACGACGTCCCAGGCATAAATTTTGCCTTTATATCTTTTCATCACGGTATCGACGTAGTTCTGAATTCGGCTGAGCAGCAGCTCCCTGCTTGCAGGATTGCCCTGATCGTCCTTGAACATCCATTCCGCTGCATCGATATGCCAGAGCAGGGCATGTCCTCGCAAGCCCATATCATGCTTCGCTGCAAATTCAACATACTCATCCGATGCTTGGAAATCATACACACCGTTGGATGGCGAAACGAATTTCGGTTTCATCTCATACGTTGCCGTCAAGCTGTTAAAATGTTTGGATAATAACTGCCCATAAGCTCCTTCCAACTGCCAGCGGTAGACAGCAGCTCCAATCGGAAACTCGCTCTGGTACAGATCCTGCAAAGAAGGAATATCCGTCTCGATAGCCAGCTCCCCTGCCTCCTCAATCGTTACGTCATCCACATAAAATGACAGCGTATCTACCGCATCCTCAGAGACATAAGGCGTCTCAATAAACAAATTCAATTCCGCAGGATTATCGCTGTATTGGAATGTCGCAGTAATCTTATGCCACTGCTGCCAGTCATCTTTGGGGATCGTGACCTTGTCCAGCATGTTCCAGCTCTCCGCCCCGTTCTTCTTATAAGCCGTAAGCTGAATGGTCTGATCTGAAGCAGGCTTCTCCGTAAGCTTGACATAAACCGATATATTATACGTCTTATTCGGTTTTAACAGGCCTTTCAGCGGCAAACTAGGCCCGTAATAAGAACGCTCCCTATTAGAGACCAGCATGCTGTATGTACCTTGGTGCGCTTCCTGCTGTGATACCGTCAGCTTCTCGCTGCCAATGCGAGGAATCCAGCCTTGAAGTGTCCCATCTTCAAAATCGGCATGCAGCACATTGACGTTCTGTTTGGACACCGCCGATGACACCGAAGATTCCGTGCTGCTTGCCTGCTCAGTCTGCTGCTCCTGCGCAAAAGCCGTCTGCTGAAAAGGAACCGTCGTCATTACCAGCGCTGCGGCCAGCAGGGTTGAACTCCATTTTTTAACCTTTTTCATTTCATGCCTCCTCTCAATTTAATTGTATTATACACACTTAGATAACGCTTACATATATATTTTTGTAAATTTTTTCAATAATTTCAGACCAAATCTCTTTCTTCGCGTATAATTAACATCTATCGACACACAGCAGCTAAAAAAGGGGAATAGCCATCATGTTAATCAAACTCAATTGGATTACCCTGCGGGTAAGTAATCTGGAAGCATCCATTCACTTTTACCACCATGTGCTCGGACTTACGGTGCAGCGCAGATTCGAGAGCCGCGGGCGCCAGATCGCCATGCTTGGCTTGGGACTGACCAGCGAGACTTCGCTGGAGCTAATTGAAGGCAGCGAGCAGGTACTGAAACCGGAAGCGGGGATATCCATCGGTTATGAAGTAACGACACTCGAATCGGCAATGGAACGTTTGGCAGCCATGCAGGTCCCTGTCCTGCGTGGGCCCATTCAGCCCAATGAACGCCTGCGTTTCATTTATATCGCAGACCCGGACGGGTTTGAGGTGCAGCTTGCCGAGCATCTGGAATAAGACGTGTGTATATGATGCTGCTCAACGGATCGTATTCGTACAAAGTTGTAACGCTGCAGTGCGCAAGCCGCAAGCTGCATCACCAATTCGTACGGCTTGCACCGTCTGTTACAGCTTCATGCGCTGCATCAGCGGTACGCCAATGCGGTTTAACAAACGATCCAGCAGTGCCCAGCACCAACGTCTGCGCATCGGGAGATGCCGATCATACACCGCAGCATATTCGAAATCCGCGACTGCGCCGCGATTCCTTTTGAACTGAGCTGCACCGGCACTCTCATGAAGCAGCATTCCGTGATCACGGGCTTGGGCAATAAGACAGGCTGACAGCATGCGGTACAATCCGACAGACTGAGGAATGTCTGTATCGTAGCCGAATAGAGGTGTAGTCATCATGCCGTTTCGGCAGAAATAACCCATCACTGCATCCAAACGCTCCTGCCCCTGCCTGCGCAATCCGTACAGGTTTAACGCACCATTCGCTCTGGCTGCGGCAATGAAATGCTCGTTAAACTGCGGATTGTCATAAGAATACTTTTCCAGATAGAGCATGCGGTATAATTCTACAATTCGCGGGATATCTGCTTCGGTGAGCGCTGCACCAGACACCAGCTCATAACCGTGCTTGTCCAGCAGTGCCCGATCCCGTTTAAGCAGCCAGCGCGACTTGGCACTGCCAAAGTTCGGATCATTCGCCTGATATAAATAAATCTGCCGGCTCGGTATAGAGCGGCATCCTTCTTCCTGTAATTTCTTGAGAAGTTCCGAATGCAGCGCGGCACTCAAAGAACGGAAAATCACCGTATGCCCAGGATAGCGCTCCTTGACCGCTTCCAGCAGCTGTACAGCCTGCTCGCCAGTCATAGCAGGATACAGATTGGTCGATAACAGCCAGTTGTTCACATGGACAACCTTATTGATCCGGGACTTCTTCATCCCCCAGCCAATGAAACTGAGCAGTACGGAGAGCCCCTTTTCCAACATCGGCTTCTGCAGCAGGATCAGCTCCTGCTTGGCATACCGCACATAATGGGTGTACGGCGAACAGACATAAGCATTATCATACTCTTCCTCGTTCACCGTCACGGGCAGAACCAGTTCATCGATCCGCGCAAGAAGCAGTGTCGTATTTACGTTGGTCATAAATTCAGTGGTCCCTTGGATCATCATCGGTTCCAGATAAGCCCGTGCATACCTCGCATCCTCTGTATCTGGCCAGACCATCTCTTGAACTGAATTACAATCATAGAATTGAACACGCCTGGCTTTGGTCCCACTCTCATGTTCCGCTCCGTACCTGCTGCTGGAAAATCGGTCTTCCTCTTTATTATTGTCCAATCTCTGATTCCCCCATGATGTATAATGCGTTTCTACTCCTGACCGCCCCTGCGTCTGATTACAAATTCGGCGATTCGCTCCCCTGGCTGCAGATTCGGACGTTCATAGTAATAGACCATGCCAAAATGATAGGTCATCTGCTCGGCCACGATATAAAACCGCTGTTGTTCAAACTCATTTTCCAGACAAAAAACGATCCCATTGCGTTCACAGCCATGCATGATTGAATGTAACTGAATGATTTCTTCTTCGTTCGCAAGTCGGAACAGCTCCACAGTAAATACGCTTCCTGGACACAGGATAAACTCCACTTCCGTAAAGGTAATCTCCACATTATGATAATACGAAAAATCAAAACTGCCTGCCAAAACCAGCTGCTGGCTCTGAGGCTGCATAGGCTCTGTTATGTAAAAATGTTCGATGTTGGCCGCACGCAGCTCCTGCTGCAGCAGCTCTACCTTTCTGGCCTGCTCATGAAACCGTTCAGGCAGCATCCAAAATCAGCCCTTCCTTCGTGTCAAGTACTCCGCGAGGTGCCGATATACTGGACCGTCTGCTTTTTGATTTACTTCTTCCAGATCCATTTCCAGCCAATAATCTGCATCCATCAGCTCCATCATATCAAGCCGTGTAATCTCGGCACATTTGGGATGCTCAGCTGCTGCAATCATAGGTTCCGGACTGTCATCCCAATTGAATTCGTTCACCACGGCGTGCACCAACACTTCAGAATCCAGCGCGCGAATTCTCTCACACGCTGTGTCAGAAGATTCCTCGTAGATAATATCATCTACAATCTGCTGTTCCTCCGCTGTCAATTTCAAACGAACCGCTCCCGGTGTATCCAGCAGCATGTCGGCTATGTTCGGATTGTGCTCTCTTGCCAGATTCCATGCCGTGGCCTGAATCCCCTTAGGTGAATCCAGCTTTGCGCCATGTTCCAGCAGCAGACTGATCGCTTCAGGCTGCTTGAACCTTACGGCTTTTTTCAAAGCGGTATCTCCCCGTTTATCTTCCGCTTCCAGATCCGGCCCGGCTTGCAGTAAACAGCGAATTCCTTCAATTGGGGTACGGTTCGTCAAAAATATCATTAGTGGTGTACGTCCGCGTTCATCTCGTTCATTCAAATCCACTACGCATGAAGCAATCGCTTCACAAATATGTGCTGCATCTTTGGATTTACTGATCTCTGTCCAATTCAATGTCGTTCCTCCTTGTCTATTCCGCTCTGCGGCTGACTCTCTCACTCGTTCTTTTATATCTTACTCTATCGAAAAAGACGGACAGCTACAAGGGACCTTTGGCCGCCCAAAAAAAGCCCGTACAGTACGTATCCACGTACTGACGGACCTGACAGGATTGCTGGGCGGGTTAATAGGTTAAGCACGTCCCCCGAAGACGGGCACCAGACTACTCCGGTATTGCCTTAGTCTGGACAGCCCCTGATGCAGGGGCAGATTCTCGCTGGAATTGAGTATCCGGTGCGGATGCCTGGTGATCTGACACGAGATCATTCAGATTAACGATAAGCTTCTCCAGCTCAGTGAAACTTTGTACCATATTTTGCGTCAGATTACGCTGTTCTTCCATGCTTGCCAAAATCTCTTCGGCTGCTGCACTGGATTGCTGCGTCACGCTGGAGATCTCGGATACCTCGTTGACCACTCGTGTTGAAGATTCCTTCATCGTGGCAGAGCTCGTTTCAATATCCGTGGCCTGACTCAGCACATCATGCGAATTGTGATTAATGGATTGGAATACGTCCTCCGCCGTCTGAACACTTTCTCTTCCACGCTGCAGCAGCAGACGAACTCCTTCGAACCTGCTGGTTAATACCTGCGTTTGCGTACTCAGCCCGGTAAGGATCGTTGTAATCTCATGTGCCGATTGACCGGAACTTTCAGCCAGCTTGCGAACTTCCTCCGATACGACAGCGAACCCGCGTCCATGCTCGCCTGCACGCGCTGCTTCGATGGCTGCATTCAGCGCAAGCAGATTCGTTTGAGTTGCGATATCCGAGATGCTGTTCAGCATCAATGTCATGGCTTCACTCTGATCATTGAATTTCTGCATATCGCTCGCTGTCGTATTAATCGTTTCATACAGCTCACGCATCTGCATGTTTAATTGGGACATCTGTTCGCTGCCGGTCTGTGTGCTTGCAGCCATGTTTGTGGACAGTTCTTTCATCTGCTGAGAATAAGAGGCCACATCCTTGATGTGACGATCAGACAAAGATAACGATTCGGAAATCTCAGCAACACTGGTGGCCTGGAACTCGACGCCTTTCGCCACTTCGCTGAATCCTGCTGTCACTTCATTGGTGATGGCACCTGTTTCATTCACTTTTTGTTTCAATTGGTCGGTATAGCGAGACAGTCCGTTAACAGCGTCTTTTACCCGCTCCATCATCATGGCTATGCGTATGCTGGACTCTTCTACCTGCTCACGCCGTGTTTCACTATCCGAGAACAATCTTTTGTTGACCCGGGATACGGTAATCATAATAATTCCGGTGACGATATACATGCTGAAATTGATCAGGTCAGCAAAGAGCAGTTCAATGCTGGCCGAGGATACACGAACGAGTTGGACCGCGAAAAAAACCACCATCGCCGAAAAGGCGATGTTATAATGCTTGCTGTTCGGATACAGCAGCAGCGGTGAAACAATTAGAATGCCTTGGACCGCATTCATTGCGTCACGACTTACATAGATTCCGCTCGCAATAACCGCTGCGGTTACAAACCATGGGATAACATGAATACCTTTTTTCATAAAATTGCACACAGTCACAGCTGCAGTGACCACAATGGAGATTAGTGTGGACAGCCACAGATCGGGGACAATAATGGTTATTCCCGCACTGATCGCGGTAATGGCCCACATCATGTAACTTACTAGTTTGTTTCTTTGCCAAGTAATCTCATCAATATGATTCATGCGTACCCCGTCCTTTATGTAGGTTTCAAACTAGGGCGTGTCTCGAAACCCGCTGAAGTACATCTTTCCCCCCTTTTTACCCCCTGCTGCGTCAGTTTCTCTTGACGTGCCCCCGCAAGCCTGCGGTAAACTTCCTGGTTGGGAACGAAAATTCGGCAAAACCTCTTCCCTTCAGCGTTTCAGACACACCCTTAAAAACATGTGGTCGCTGCAGATTTAATATCGGCCCATAGTCCTGCTTATACACCATTCGGTAATAATGGCACCCTAAGCATAGTACATAGTAACTTCATAAACATGCATTTCGTACCACTTTATGTATATCGGTAATTTATGTATAAAATTAATATGTATAAAAAAATATATGCTTTTATGGCATGTACGCTTTAACGGCTCGTTTTTAGTCCCTATATTGCGTGGATAATTAAAAGCCCGCACAGCACGTTATATTTACGCACTGGCGGGCTCTTTTCAGCTTGTCATATTTAACCTGAACCTGCTTGTTCATTGTACTTGCTGCTTCTCCACAGGACCTAAGCGCTCTTCGCTTCCAGGCCGGATTGGACTGCCGCAGCGTTTACTTTAAGATTCGCTTCCTCAGCTTTCTTGTCTGAAGCTTCACTCGTTGTCTGATGATCCGACACTAATAAGCTTAAATCGACAATCAGCCTCTCGAGCCCACCAAAGCTTTCCACCATACGTTGTGTCAGATTACGCTGTTCTTCCATGCTCGCCAGTATTTCTTCAGCTGCCGCACTGGACTGCTGTGTCACACTGGAGATTTCGGAGATTTCATTCACCACCCGGGTCGAGGACGCCTTCATGACTGCCGAACTTGTTTCAATATCTGCAGCCTGCGTGAGCACATCCTGTGAACTGGAATGAATAGACTGGAATACTTCACCGGCTGTCTGCACACTTTCTCTTCCCTGCTGCAAGGACTGGCGAATACCTTCAAACCTGCTTGTCAGCGCCTGTGTTTGTGTTCTCACCCCTGTCAGAATCGTTGTAATCTCGTGGGCAGATTGACCCGAGCTCTCAGCCAGCTTGCGTACTTCCTCTGACACAACTGCAAATCCCCGTCCATGCTCTCCTGCACGCGCTGCTTCAATTGCCGCATTCAGCGCAAGCAGGTTCGTTTGGGTTGCAATATCGGAGATGCTGTTCAGCATCATCGTCATGGACTCGCTCTGTTCATTGAACTTCTGCATATCTTCAGCAGTCGTATGAATAGCGGTATACAATTCCCTCATCTGCACATTCAAATGATCTATCTGTTCACTTCCCATCTGTGTGCTTGAAGCCATGCTTGCGGACAGCTCTTTCATCTGCAAAGAATGGGAGGCCACATCCTGGATCTGACGGTCAGACAGAGAAAGAGACTCGGAAATTTCGGCAATACTTGATGCTTGAAACTCTACTCCTTTGGCAACTTCGCTGAATCCAACCGTCACTTCATTCGTAATGGAGCCAGTCATATCCACCTTTTGCTTGAGCTGTTCCGTATAATGGGAAAGCCCTGTCACGGATTTTTTCACACGTTCAAGCATCTCTTCTACACGCTTCCGGGAATTCTCTACCTCATTCCATCTGTTTTCACTCTCTTGAAACAGCTTTTGGTTTAACGCAGACACAACGCCCAAAATAACGCCCGCCACTGCAAAAAGCACCACATTCGTTAAATCGTCTATAAACTGCTCACGAGTAGAAACAGGGACAATCAGCAGCTGCAGGATGCTGTTTGCAAGCAAAACCGAGAATCCACTGATAAATAGGCGCTTATCCGGATACACGAGCAGTAGAGCCGATATAACGATTGCTATGATTGAATCGACCGTTCCCCAGCTAGCAAAAATACCGCATGCAATGATAAGAGCGGCGTTTATCCACGGAATCAGATGGATATGTTTCTTTTTGGTGTTAGCATAAATCAGCCAAATGCCATACAGCACTACAATACTATTGGAAATAAACAACTTTGGAGCGGAAAAAGCAATACTCATTCCAAATGCCACTACAATCCATAACATCATGGTGATGATTTTATTTCTTTTCCAGATAATTTCGTCCATACGATTCATGTGTACCCCGCCTTTGATGTAGGTTTAATATGTAAGTTTAATCGGATGCAGGCAGATATGCAGCTTCAAAAATATACACACCGACTGCTTTAAACTATATATCGGCGGCAGTTCATGCAAATGAAATAAAATCCGCAAAATAATATGCTTGCATATCATATCATGCCAAAATAAAAAGCCTGCTCATGTGCAGTTACACACAAAGCAGGCTCTGTTTTTCTTTCATATTCAGCAGGAATCCGGTCCTCTGTTATTTGCCAAATACCAATGTTGTATTGGATGATCCAGCATATTTTGTAACAAATTCACGCGCGTAGCTGGCACTTTCGACCTGATAGCTGTAATTGGAGCTTGGTCTCCAGTTCGTTTTTGGAGAAACTTTGCTGCTCAGCGCAGGTGTACTGCCTGTATCTGTGAATTCGCCCCTGCCTTTATCGTCCAGAATACCGCCTTTTTCTGCGCCTGCTCCAAAGTAGTTGTTTTCGGAATAAATCCGGGCTTTCTCTCCAATGGTAATTGCTTGATTAAAATTGTTAGCATAGTTGTTTTTGATGTGGAAGTACCCGTAGCGCATAAGCCCAGGCCCGCGTACATACAGGTTCTCGAAATAGTTGTTGGACATCGTTACATGCGGCACACCGTTGTAGCTGCTGTTACCATCATTGGGATGTCCCAGAATAATGCCATATTTATGATTAGCAAATTTGGAGTTGCTGATGGTGATATAATCTGCACGATCACCAATATACAAGAGTTTGTCCAGATCGCTGCCGCCCGAGCTGTAGTTATGGCCGGAGAATGTGACATGGTCAATCCAGTAATTCGAGCCGGAAGTAATGTACATCTGGATATCATCGTTGGCATTGATGTTCGCTGAATGGTTAAACGTCAGATTTTGAAAGATCACGTTGCTTGATCCTGAAGTAGATCTGAAATGAATGTTCGTTAAGGTATGCCTGTCAAAAGAACCTACTAACGTTTTGTTGGAACCAAATTCAACTTTTTGCAAGCTGGAGGAAGAAATATTCTGTTCAACAACGACAATCTTGGCTGTGGAGCCGGCCATATGTGTTCTCAGATCATTCAGATTGCTGACATACACAACTTGCCCGTTCCTGCCTCCTGTCGTCGCTGCCTTGGATACACCGTTCTCATTCTTGGCATTGCCTGCAAAACCGGTTAGTCCATTCGTACCCGTGTTGGGGAAACCGGCCGCACCATAGGTATAGGAAGCAGGGGCCGTCGAAACCGTTAACAGCATCAGTGTGACTGCAAGTAAAAGCAATGAAAATTTCTTCAAAATATCACCATCCTTTGTAATTTGTTCCTTCAAATAACTCGATTATAGCTTGTAACCTGCATTGTGACAATACATTCCCTGCAAAAGGACAATAATTTTATCTTTTTTGCAACAGCTGGTCAGATATAGTGAAAAAACAGAAAGATGAGCCCCGGTTATACTCGACCGTTAACTCATCCCGTCTATGTTCTGCATTTATTTAACTTTGATTTCGAATTGATCTTCCGCAGCTTCCTTCAAATCAGCATAGGCCTTGCCAGGTTTCCCCCGCACCTTCAATAGAATTGATTCGGGTTTATCCAGCATATTGCTGCTGAACGAATACGTCATCCCATTTCCAGTTCCGCTACCTCCAATTTGGGGTAGGTTTGTCCGTTCTCCATTTTTGGAGATCGTTATGATCTCCGAGGGCTGAATTATATCGCTAATGAACGACTCCGTCTCATAGTCAAGCTTTTGCGTAGGATCATAATCAAATTTCACTCTTGCAACCAGCGGTGACAATTCCACCTCCGCAACCAATACTTCATAGTCCCCAAATTTGAATGTTCGGTTCACAGGAATGATCTCTGTTTTAGGAATTGAAAATTTCGGGTCCAACACAACCGATATATTCATTTTTTTGGAGAATTCGTACTTTCGTTCCTGTGTCTGCTGCGTCTGAGGTCCCTGCTTCTCTTGTCCTTCTCCATTTACACGCTTAGGATTCTCTTGAACAACTGAGGAAAGCTGAAATTGAAAATTTAATTTTTCTGGAAGCGACCGACTGCGGCTGCGCTCAAACGTGGTTCGGCCGCGCAGGATATGATGTTCATCCGAGTAATGTAAACTGCCGATGCTGCCGTTATCTATTACATATCCTGTGGAGGCATCCGTTAATTTGGTGTTCACAATGGAATAGATTCCACCAGAAGTGTCCATTTGGGCCGAGTACAGCATCGTGATTCGATTCTCATCGGCCATTACTGCATCTACGGTAAGCTCGTATTTCCCCCTTTTTACCGTCTGATCTATAAGCTGTACATAATCATGTTTAAGTGCGGATGCAAGAGTGATACGTTCTTGATCTTTGCTTAATAATTCGCGAAAAGGTTCCAGCTTGCCCCAATGAACGGAAGGCTCGGGAGAAGTCGTCTGCTGCTGCTGTCCGTAGTCTTTGAAGGGCCCTAACAGCAGCCCCACCATGGCCAGTGATATGGCAAATAGGACTGTAATCCATTTCATCCGTTTGTTTATTCGCGGTCTGTTCGTTCTGGCTTTTGCCAATCCACGTTGAATGGCTGCCGTCGTATCTGCGGGGTTCAATTGTCTTTGTTCCTTCTTAACCTCGTAGGCATCTGCCAGCAGTGCTTTTTCCTCCGGGCTAATGGTCATGCCAATCCCTCCTGTTCTTCATCAGTTTGCGCAGCTGTTCGAGCCCCTTATGCTGCCATGTCTTGATCGTGCCTTCCGGTTTTTCAAGAATCAAGGCAATATCAGTCACGGTCATATCGTTGTAGTATTTCAGCAGCAGGACATGCCGGTACTTCGGTTTTATTTTCTGCAAAAGAGACTGCATCGCAATTCGGTTTTCCTCCACACTGATCATCCACGAAGCCGGAACGTGATTCTCCATGCTCTCCTCCGCCTGAGGTACAGCACGCTTCCGGCGGCGCTGTTCATCGATACAGATATAGATCAAAATACGAATGATCCATGATTTGAAGGCCTTCCCATGTTTGAGCGTACGGCGTTTACTCCAGGCTCTGCAGGTCATCTCCTGGATTGCTTCCTGCGCATCCTGCTGGTTACGAAGATAACTGTATGCAATAGCAGATAACGTATCCTGATGCTCCATCACGGACTGCACAAATGCAGATTCATCTTCAATCTGTACGCCAATCAATGGCTTCATGCCTGTCTCGGTATCCACTCGTTTTCCCCTCCTTCTCTCTCTTTGGTATAAGACGGGTGAAAGCGTCAGATCGTTTTTCTTTTTTGCATTAAAAAAAGCTCCGCCTCAACTTCTCGGAGCTTCTATCCTTCACTTATCACACGCTATTCAAAGATTGCCCGTAACTTCAATACCGTCAGCCGACTCCAGTACCTTCCGAATCCAGGCCGTTAACGATTGCAAAAACAACTGCAGCTCCGGCTCAGCAGGCTGCCCCTGCTCTATCTCGGTCAAGATCCTAAGCCATACCTCTTTCACAATCGGATTGTCCCAGCATGGATCAAATGCCTCCAGTTCTTCTCCACTTCGCGGGTCCGTTAACGGAAAAACGTGATTGATCGCGGGTCGAACATACTTGAAATCCTCATCATAAATAAACAGCATATCCTCCTGCCGTGCCTCATGTGCATCTTCGTTAATGTACAAAGGTGACAAGGTAAACCCGATGTTCCTCTCCGGCCCTTCATATCGGTACGCAAGTACCGGGATTTTGCTTTTGGATGTTCTCGCCACAGCTTCCCCTCCCATCCTCGTGTTCGTCACTTTCACCATTACAATTCAAACCATTCAAATATTTCAGGAAACTGACTGGTTACGCCCTCAAGCTGCTGTCTCCAGACTCGTCCTTCTTCTCCCGCGATATGAAAAAGACAATAGATATATCGTTCACCATCCGCTATTTCTTCCAGACCACTCGCTTCCTCCAGCCATACTTCCAGCGCTCGCGGCCAAGATGCATCGTCACGCTCAAGGATAAAACCTTCGCTGTACTGCTTCAGGCTGTACATACTTCCGTATGTAAGCGAGGCCGCCAGTCGCTGAATCATATCGGGCAGCACCGCGGGCTCTTGTGTTCCGATTACGTATTCCCACCCCATAATGCGCCTCCTCACTCAAAGTCATTTACTTCCTTCGCCTCGCAGCACAGCGTATCCGTACCGCTCCAGTTCGTCCAGGGCTGCTGACACATCACGCTTCGGATTCAATCTTCGAATCAGTTCTGCACTAATCGGTGCTTCGTTATATATTTCCGTCACAGCGGCTAAAGACATCGCCTGTATATCGTAGTATCCTTCAGCCCAATCTATGTACGCTTCAGGGGTCTCCTCAATATAACCGAGCAGAAATGCTGCTCCACCCTCGGCATCCGATTCATCCTCCTCAGCTGCAGCAAGCTCAAGCCAGCGGCCTGTCATCCAATTCAGCTGGTCTTTCTCCTGCCATATACAGAAAGTCACATCATCCCGATCCAGCGCATCTTCATGCTGGTCTAGAATACGCATGAAGCACTCGGGTACCTCGTCGTACATTCCCGGATAGATTTCATCGTCTTCACCGTTATGTGGACTGAGCGGAGATTCATGATCAAATCCTTTGAGTAATGTGCCCTTATTGGTAAACAGTACATGCAGGTGATCTCCTGCTCCGTTATGCACACTTCCCCATGCTGCATCCGACTGGAGAGTGTTGTTGTGATAACGATGTACGCGGAGCCATTCCTCTTCAGACAAAATAATATCAAGTGCCGCAAGTGTCCGCATTAGCCGATGCAAAACAGGGGCATCTATGATTGGTGTGCCTGTCCAATGCTGCATATGCATCTCTCCTAACATCAAGTAAGTATGTAATGCAGTCTATATTCGAATCAGATCGTGCAGCGCGTTCTTCCCTTGATTACCAGGTTGAATGATAACGGATATCCGGTTTGCTTTTCTGCGTACGGTGCAGGCATAATTTCCGGGTACCAGTTGTATAAAGATCCCCTGAGACAGCTCATCCGGCTCCAATTCTCCGCCGCTGACATCATCTGCAGCACCTATATAAACCCTGCCAGAAGGAACTTGCAGATAATACGTGTTTCCCTCTGCTATTTCAGCCTCAGCTTGCCAACCAGCTTCATGCACACTCCACTGCACTTCGTATGTACCGTCCTCACCGAGGTTGAAAAACAAACAATGGCCCGCGTTGCTCTCCCCTAATTCATCCTCCGGGATGGACCACCAGTCCGATGTATCCTCAAGACGATGCTCTAATGACGCCAAATCATAGCAGCACATTGTGGCTGTATCTGTATCCATCTGAAATGTTCCCTGCATACTCATCACCCTCTCTTCCTTCCATTATAACAAGCCTGTACCGCACATAAAATGGAACTCTCGAACCATCGCATCAGCACTCTTCATTTCTGGTTCAAAATTGACGATATAACGATAACGGAATTTTTTGAATTTGATGGAGGAATCTATGCCAATTAATAACAGGAAAGAACCTTTTCGTTATACGCTGAAGGAGCCTATGAATTTTGAAATTTACATTCTAAGCATTAATGGCATGGACGGTCCTCCCAAGCCTATTCAGGCCGAGCTGCTTGATATCAGCCGTTCCGGCTGTCAGCTGGCTTTTCCGCTCTCCCTTCCTGTCGAAAATAACGATATACGTATTGTGATCAACCTGAAGCTGTTTGAAGATTTATTATATATCGAGGGCACACTCCGCTGGGGGCTGGAGAAAAATATGTCATGGTACTACGGCGTGCAGCTTGATGTTGAAAAAGAAGATCAGGACCGCCTTTCCCGGGAGATGCGTATGCTCGCAGGACAAGGCAAAATTGTTGTCAAATAAACGAACATTCTTCTGACGGATCATATATATAAAAGCTGAGTTAGAGCCTTCTTCTGTCCAATATACATATGACTTAGGGCTTTCCTCATGCAGCAAAAAAAGAAGCAGCTGTTTCCCTGGATACATTTCAGGAAAACAGCTGCTTTTGTTATACGGATGATATGGAATCAGGCTTTTGCTGTGAACAGCAGTTCCTGTTCCTTCACGGTTGTACGACCAGCAGACTCAATGGATGCATACTGATGCATGTTTGTAATAATGACTGGCGTAATCGTCGTATAGCCCGCTTTTTCAATTTCTTCCCGGTCAAACTCCATCAAGACATCACCTACAGAAACTTTCGCACCTGCTTGAACTTTAGGCGAGAAGAACTGGCCTTTCAGCTTCACGGTATCAATACCGATATGAATCAGCATCTCGGCTCCAGTGTCACTGACCAATCCGATGGCATGTCCGCTCTTCGAGAGGGAGAACACAGTACCGTTGATCGGAGAAACGACACGACCTTCAGACGGTTGAATTGCGTACCCTTTACCCATAATTTCTTCAGAGAATGCAGGGTCCGGAACTTCGCTCAGCGGTCTGACTTCACCCGTGATCGGGCTGAATACCTGCTCATCCTGCGCTTTTGTTTCTTCCGTTACAACTGGAGCTGATTCTTTAACCGGCTCGGTTACAGCTGCAGCTTGTGGAGTATTATTTTCCTGGAATCCCAAGATGTACGTAATTATCGCTGCAGAGGCAATTGCAATGAGACCACCAAGAATACCATATATTAATGTACTGATTGACGGACTGATAAATGCTGCAAGTCCCGGTAAACCTACAAGACCTGTCAATACATATGCTTTAACCTTCACAATACCCATAAAGCCACCGCCAATTGCCCCACCGATGAGTGCAGCAACAAACGGTTTTTTGTATCTCATATTAACACCATACATCGCTGGTTCAGTAATCCCCATAAATGCTGTCAGACCTGTAGAATAAGCCATAGATTTCGTTTGTCCATTTTTGGAACGAAGTCCTACACCAATCGCTCCACCCGCTTGAGCCCAGTTCGCTGCAAGCATCAAAGGAATAATAAAGTCATAACCTAATGTAGTCATGGAACCTACAATGATCGGCAGCAGGGCATAGTGCATACCTGTGATGATTAACAGTGACATCGTTCCACCAATCAGAATACTTGCAAGGATGGACGCATTATCGAACAACCAAGCAATACCGCCAGACATACCATTACCGATAATGGAACCCAGTGGTCCAATCGCAATCAATGTAAGTGGAACCATGATCAGCAAGGTAACCGTTGGTACGACGATGAGTTTTACTGATGAATGGGTAATGCGGTCAACCGCTTTTTCCACGTAAGAAGCAATCCAGATCGCAATAACAATCGGGATAACCGTTGAAGAATAGGTTGCTGCGACGACTTTAATCCCCGCGAACGATGAGTCTCCTTCTGTCAGCAAAGCTGTAATGGTTGGGTGCATAATCCCGGCCGCAAGCGCTGCTCCAATATACATATTGCTTCCCAATTTCTTAGCAGCACTGATGGCAAGGATGATTGGCAGGAAGTAGAAAGCACCATCACCAATCGCAGATAAAATAATATAAGTCGAACTCTTATCGGACAGCCAGTTGAACGCAACAAGGATGGCTATGATCCCTTTGATCATACCTGCGCCGGTAATAGCCGGGAGGATTGGAGTAAATACACCTGAAATGAAGTCGAACAGGGCACTTATCGGATTTCTCTTCTTCTTTTCACCTGTAGAAACTGCAGAAGATCCGGCATTAGCACCTTTCGACATGTTACCCACCAGTGCATTGTAGACCTTCGGTACATCGTTACCGATGATGACCTGGAACTGTCCACCATTCTCCATAACACCCATAACCCCAGGTGTGTTCTTTAATGTTTCTTTATCCGCTTTTTTGTTGTCATTCAAGTTAAATCTGAGTCTTGTCATGCAGTGGGTGACTTGATCAATATTCTCTTCGCCGCCGACTAATTTCAGAATATCTTTGGACAATTGTTGTTTATCCATTATGTTTTGCTCCTTTTGTGTGTATTCAAGGTTAAAAAAAAACCTAAACACTGAATAATGACCAAGCATAAGAGCTTATCATCAATCAACGTTTAGGTTTTGCCTTTTTTGCAGTAACAATCCCAAAACTATTCAATTGGCTGTTCATTTCGAACAACACGTTCAATATGGATGGTGAGATACAGAACTTCTTCCTTGGACAAGACCCGATTATATATTTTACGTGTATAATCGTTAATCTTGACTGCACATGCATGTGCTTCAGGATATTGTTTGCTCACCAGATCATGAAGCGGGTTATCCTCTTCTTTGTCCTCAATGGCCTTGCCCTGCAGTACACGCTGCGCAAAGAATTTCAGATGGGTGAGGAACCTGTAATAGCTCAGTGAATCTTCGTCGAGTTCAATCACAAAGCTGCGCCGAACGATGTTCAGAATATCTTTTACGATATTTGTAATACTGATCGTTTCTCTCATCTCACCGTTCATCTGGGCATTAACCAGATGCATAGCGATGAATGCGCATTCGTCCTCGGGAAGCAGAACACCCAGTGTCTCTTCGATAATCTGCAGTGCCTTGAGTCCGATCGCATATTCCTTGCGGTACATGCGTTTGATCTCCCAAAACAGCGCATTACGAATCTGTAATCCTTGACGATGCCGGTCAATGGCAAAATGAATATGATCGGTTAGTGAAATGTAGATGCTTTCATGAAGCCTCTCACCAAGTACCGTCTCGGCGTAACGGATAATTTCATCCGAACACTCCACATATTCAACCGGAATATCCGACAGAAGCGTCTTCAATTTCTGGGATACTTCCTTGCTTTCGAGCGAAAATATTTTTTCGACGAGACTCTCGTCGACTGATTCACCTGTATGCTTTTTGAAGGCAATTCCACGCCCCATAACGACCAGTTCGTTACCTCCCGGGTCAATTACAGTAACTACGTTGTTGTTCAGTACCTTCTCAATTTTCATTTCTTCACATCACCTTGCACCGTCAAAGTAGTAAAAGGCAAAACCAAAACAGGTCACGAAGTATGCCTGCCTCTGGTTTTGCCTGATTGAACAGTAACAATCCAGTATTCATTAGCCTTGGGCCTATCTTACCATATTAAATTGCATGTGACAATGTTTTTCTGAAAGCGTTTCATGTGACAATGTTTTTCTGAAAGCGTTTAATGTACGTCAATACGACATATAGGCATTCATATAATAAGGACTTTAGAATCAGGATTTTGCGTTAATATTTGTAAGTGCTGCACCATTTGTACTAATCACTTCTTTGTACCAGTGAAACGACTTTTTCTTGTAACGTTCCAGTGTGCCCGAACCGTCATTATTGCGATCTACATAGATGAACCCGTAACGTTTCTTCATCTCGGCCGTAGAAGCACTCACAAGGTCAATACAGCCCCAGGATGTATAACCCATTACATCTACGCCGTCTTCAAGAGCTTCACCAACTTGAACCAGATGGTCGTTAAGATATTGAATACGGTAGTCATCGTTGACAGTTTTATTGCCGTTTTCATCAGTGATCAATTCATCGACAGCCCCTAAGCCATTTTCGACAATAAACAACGGTTTCTGATATCGGTCCCAGTATTTATTAAGGGTTACACGCAGGCCCTGCGGATCAATCTGCCAGCCCCATTCACTTGCTTTCAAGTATGGGTTAGGTACACCTGCAAACAGGTTTCCTTTACCTTCTTTGCGCTTCTCAGGGTCACCAGTCTCACAGATACTTACATAGTAGCTGAATGAGATGAAGTCTACAGTATGTTTAAGAATCTCCGCGTCTCCATCCTCAAACTTGATGTTGATGTTATTCGCTTTGAAGTAACGATTGATGTATTTCGGATAATAACCGCGAGCGTGAATATCGGCAAAAATATCATTGCGCTGCTCTGCATGCATCGCTGCAACGACATCATCCGGATTCGGCGTAAGCGGATAAGTTGGCATGCTCAGCACCATGCAGCCAATTTTGGCTTCGGGCATGATCTCATGACCCAATTTGACCGCAAGAGCACTTGCGACAAGTTCATGGTGAATCGCTTGATACAGATCCTGCTTGGACAATTCTTCTTTTGGCGTATAAATACCTCCGCTCATGAACGGCTCCTCCAGAATGGAGTTAATTTCATTAAACGTCAGCCAGTACTTCACTTTACCTTTGAAACGGTTAAACAGGACTGTAACATAACGCTCGTAGAATTCAATCATTTTGCGGTTCACCCAGCCATCGTAGGTCTTGGACAGATGCAGCGGCGTCTCGTAGTGAGAGATCGTTACTAGCGGTTCAATCCCGTATCTATGGCACTCGTCGAATAGATCATCATAAAACTGGAGCCCTTTCTCGTTCGGCTCAAGCTCATCACCTTTTGGGAAAATGCGTGACCAGGCGATGGATGTACGGAACACTTTGAATCCCATCTCGGCAAACAGCTTAACATCCTCTTTATAACGGTTATAAAAATCAATGCCGATCAGTTTCAGGTTATCTTCTGTAGGTCCTTCCGTTCTAGGTGTTTTAATGCCACCCGGCATCACATCCTGTACAGACAGACCTTTGCCATCGGTATTATATGCTCCTTCAAGCTGGTTAGCCGCTACTGCGCCGCCCCAGAGGAAGTCTTTCGGAAATGGTGTTGTCACATTCATCCATCCTCTCATGATTGATTGGTCTATTTGGCTCCAAGTTCCTGCAGCTGCGCTATCATTCGTTCAAGCTGCTCACCTGTTACAGGCTGTGTCACACCAAATTGATCTTTGCTCATCCCTGTCATCACACCTGCAAGAACACTGTTCTGAACTGCTGTGTACGCCCAGTGTTTGCTGGTGGTATCTTTGAACGCGGGCAAGGTGGAATTCGCCGAAGGCTTCCATTTTTTACTTGCTAAAATATGATCAGTGATAACTGCCATTTGTGCTCGGGTTACTTCCTTCTCCGGCGCAAACATTTGGGCTCCGATTCCGTTCATCAGTCCCGCTTTAGTCACTTTCGCAATGGCTTGAGCGGCCCAATCCGGAGCCTGATCTGCATAAGGGTAATCTCCCGTCACCTCGGGGAGCTGCAGAGCATCAGCGAGAACGACTGCCATTTGTGCCCGAGTTACGGGTTCAGACGGCTTTACAATATGCTCTGACGCACCCTCATCTGTACCCTGCTCTTCCACTGTTCCTTTGTGGAGTTTGAACAGGCTGTCGATTACCTCTTTATTGTTAAAAGCAGGTACCCATGACCAATGTTTCAAGCCTCCGTACAATCGTTGACTATCCATATATGCATCATCGTACAGATCCAAATGAACCTTTTTCGCTCCCATTTCTGTCAATGCCTGATAAGCGAGCGAGCTTGTACGACTATCTGTCGTTGGGTCGCTTTTGGCATGCATAATCCAGATCGGTACGTCTACAATACCTTTGAGTTCCTTCTTAAACGCATCAACGGAACCTGTATAATCCGCAACGGTATCTTTGGCTGCAGCGATGATCGCTCCAGCAAACAAATCTGGATACTGAATCATAAAGCGGAAAGCACCGCCACCGCCGCTGGATACACCCGCCAGATAGATCCGGTCAGGGTCTACATTCCCATCTGCGACGAGCTTCTGAATCAACTCATACTGGGCCGTGAAATAATCCTGCATGATAGGCAGCTGTTCTGCGTTATTATAGATTTTGAAGCTGTAATTCTCAGGGTACTGTACCGCAAGTACAGATGTATCATACCCCGATTCGGTCCAGACTACCGCTCCGCGATTCGCGGTCAGGTGATTACGTCCGTCTGTTCCAACCTCACCGCCACCGTGAAGCCATACCACAAGCGGCTTAGCTTCGTTGGAAGGACTGTGCTTCAGATTATAGGACAGTTTCACGCCATTGCTCGCAGTGAATTGTGCTTTTTCAAACTCGTCCACAGTACGTGTTTTCACTTGGTCTACGCTTTTTTTATCAAAAGAAAGCTCCGGGTACGTTTTGCTCGTTACAGCAAACTCAGATTTCATTCCTCCCGGATATTTGAAAGGCTTCACAGCCATGTGAATGGTATCGTCCTTCATGGTCAATGTGATGCCGTCGTCTTCATAATTGTTTTGTACAATCTCTTCAGCAGCATTCAAGGGATAACCGTCGTAGTTGCCTGTAACATCGAAATCGGAAGCCTTGAGATTCTTGTACTTTTCTACGTCTGCAACGGTGATGTCGAACGATTCAACCATCTCTCCCGGATCCCCAACAAACGTGTTTGCCTGAATGTGTTTCACTTGTGCACGCTCAGCACCTGTTGTTCCAGGCCATATTACACTCAAACTAAGCGTTAGTGCTAACATACAGGATACATTTTTTATGCCTTTACTCCATCTTTTCAAACAGAACCCCTCCCAGGTCATTTCATGTGTGCTGATTCCTAAATAAAAGCGGGCAAACGCCGACTAAAAGCAAGGTATGATGCACATAGCTCATATCACTCTTTTCAAGTCAGGTTTTGCCCGCTTATATCCGGTAACAATCCTAAACGTTTTTCAGTTCGTTCAAGACAATCGAATTACAAATGCTCACCATTGCTGGCAATCACATTTTTGTACCATTCAAATGAATCTTTTTTGGAGCGTGCCAGCGTACCGTTACCTTCATCATCAAGATCCACATAGATGAAGCCGTAACGTTTGGACATCTCGGACGTGGACATGCTTACAAGGTCAATCGGGCCCCATGCGGTAAATCCGATCAGTTCGACACCATCCTTGATCGCTTCCTTCATCTGCTCGATGTGCTTTTTAAGATAATCCACACGATAAGAGTCATGGATCGAACCATCCTCTTCGACTTTGTCATACGCACCCAGACCATTCTCTACGATAAAGAGCGGCTTCTGGTAACGATCCCAGAAGTTATTCAACGTTACGCGCAGACCGATCGGGTCGATCTCCCAGCCCCAGTCGGATGCTTCGAGATAAGGGTTTTTCACGCCGCCTGTGAGGTTGCCCGATGTCTCAGCCGCATCGGCGGAAGCCGATTTGGTTACGGACATGTAGTAACTGAACGAGATGAAATCTACCGTGTTGTTCAGCAGCATTTCGTCATCGCCTGCTTCTTTTTGAATCACGATATTATTCTCTTCGAAATAACGCGCCATGTAGTTCGGGTATTTACCGCGAGCATGCATGTCTGTAAAGAAGAGGTTAAGCTGGTTCTCATGCTGAGCCAGACGGACATCAACCGGATTACAAGTGGCCGGATATGTTTCCATACGTGCAAGCATACAGCCCACTTGGGAGCCAGGAATAATCTCATGTGCAAGCTTCGTCACCATAGCACTTGCTACAAATTGATGGTGCAGTGCTTGATACGTTGTTTGCAGCTTATTGTCCACTTTATCAATCAGAATACCGCCACCAGTGTACGGGCTGAACACCATCACGTTAATCTCGTTGAACGTCAGCCAGTATTTTACTTTGTTTTTATAACGGTTGAATACTGTCTCTGCATAACGCACGTAGTGTCCAATCACTTCACGGCTGGCCCAGCCATTATATTTTTGCGTCAAACCAAGCGGAGTCTCATAGTGAGACAGCGTAACGAGCGGTTCGATGCCATATTTATGCAGTTCATCAAATACTTCATCGTAGAATTTCAGACCTGCTTCATTCGGCTCCTGATCGTAACCGTTCGGGAAAATACGTGCCCAGTGGATAGACAAACGGAATACTTTGAAGCCCATTTCAGCGAACAATGCAATATCTTCTCTAAAACGATGGTAGAAATCAATACCAAAACGTTTCGGGAAGCGTTCTTCAATTTGGCCAGAAAGAATCTCTTCGATTCGGGAAGAGGAAATTTCCATGGCATGTCCGCCTGTACGCTTTTCTTTTGGCACATGAGCGATCATATCCGCTGTGGAAAGACCTTTACCGTCCTTATCAAATGCGCCTTCCAGTTGGTTTGCAGCAGTAGCGCCGCCCCACAGGAAGTTTTCAGGGAATCCTTTTTTTGCCGTGGTCATCATAACAACCTCTTTTCGAAATGGTTTTTGGTTTTTCAAATACGCAAGAGCGGCTCCAAAACAGAGCAGAAAACAAGAAAAACCTAAACTCAGGGTAAAATGGCACCGAAAAAAGGAGCCTACATTTCACCATCAGTTTAGGTTTTGCCTGTCTTCACAGTTACAATCCATCAAAAGATGTTATAACATATTCTGTTGTTTTGCTCTTGTGTTGTAAGCGTAACACATTTATTTTGTAAAATCAAATTCACCAAAACCATTCGATCCAAGCCACTTGACCTCACCTGACCAAAACAGCTGATTTTTAATGGATAACATCTTATTTCTAACCTCATTTCTAACGCGGCATTCGCATGATTGCTGCCCGAAGTGCATTGGCTCCCTGCTCCGTTTCCAGATAACTTGCAGGACTTTTGTCACCTAAAGCCGGAATCTTTTTGTTTATCCACTTTAACGCAGAGTCTTTCATTTCACACAAGAGTACCCGGCTTATATCGTCTGGAATTCCTTTTAATTGTGCTTCTTCTTTCCAGTCATTCGGCAATTGAGCATACCATTCATCAAACAGTTCAACGAAGGAATCCCAATGCTCCTGCTTAAATTCAGATAAATATGTATCTTGCATACTCATGTAATATTCCTCCTCATTCATTAGATGTATAACCCCTAGGTCCTAGCTCATAGAATTCATCCTTAAGCCGCTTGCAGCGTCTGTTGTAACTAGTAGACTTAATTTTAAATGATTTGCAGGGGGAAGAACAGCCAAGGAGGAATCAAGCAATGACTCAAGAAGAGAATACATCCGGCTGGGATGCCATAGATCATGCGATGCAGCAGTTGTATGGAGAACAGGAACCTAAACATTACGGTACAGCCATTCCGTATATGCTCGGCGGCCCGGACCCGCTGGACGGCATCAGCGCTTACGCTGTCGATACGCCTATGCCTCACTGGCACTTTGTTACGTACGGTTTCTCGGAATTGTATGACAAAGAATCTGATGATCCATCCAGAAGCGGATACGGTTTCGAGCTTACCTTTCGCCTGACCCGCTGTGAAGATGAATCGGAACCGCCGGCATGGGCGCTGAATTTGTTACAAAACATGGGCCGATATGTCTTTAACAGCGGTAATCTGTTTCAACCCGGAGATTATCTGGATGCGAACGGTCCTATTTGCCTGGACTCGGATACGCTGCTCACTGCGCTGGCTTTTCTAGAAGACCCGGATCTGCATGAACTAAACAGCCCTAATGGCTCCGTTCAGTTTATTCAGATGATCGGCATAACCTGTCGGGAACTGGAGATGATCCAGAGCTGGAATACTCGCGGTTTTCTAGCCGCCTGTGAGAGCTATATGCCCAAGTATGTAACCGATCTAATGAGAAATTCCTATGCTGATATCCCTTCGGTTATTCAGGCCACGGAGCGCGGCATTGAAACCGACGGTTCAAGCACTGCCTTTTTATTCATACAACAACTGAGCTGGGAGTCCCCGCGCAAAAAGCTGCTGCAGAAAAACATCCCTGCTAAGCTGCAGTTTGGTGCGAAACAGACAGCACTTCTGGGCAGCATTCTCCGCAGCCGAATCGCCAAGAAAAGAAGTTTATCCCTGATTGGACCGGATGTCCGTATCATCATTGAACCCGGGAATCAGCCGTCTCTGACGGAAACAGAGCAGGAGGTCAAGCTGATCGTGAATCAGCAGGCAGTTGACGAAATTACAGGACAGCTTCGTCCGCAGGCCGGTTCTTTTGTAGTTCCTTCTCTGGACAAGCTTGTTATTGAAGTTGTACCCACACAAATTACAGATCAAGAAGGCAATGTGATCAAAACGATCGGTTGATCACTGAAGGAAAGCAAGGAGGAAGGACATGTCTGCCCATACATCGGCCTCACGGCCTTATCACTATCGTGCTGGAGTTCATTCGGCAGCGCCAGCGAACTTTCATTATTTAACGCAAACCGGAACCGATCGGCTGTGTAAAATCAATCATTTTCTGATTCAGGCATTCCGCCGCAGCATTTCGGATATTAAAGAGCATTTGACAGGAACCTTTCTATTCCTCCTGACAGACGTTAATGGCGTACTGCTGTCTCTGGACTACAGCCTTAACCTGGAATCCGAGGTGAAGCAATCCCCTATTCAGCCGGGACTCAGCTTCGCCGCCAAGAGCTGTGGCGTCAATGCCATCTCCCGAACGATGGAGGCCAACGAGCCTGTATTTCTGCTGCCGGAGCAGCATGAAAGCCCGTTTTTCCAAAGCTGGCACTGTTATGCCGTTCCTCTGTATATGGGGTCTCAGCACTTCGGTTATCTTGATGTATCTACGATTAATGGTGATATGCAGCATGAATTAAAGGCTATTGCCAAGCTGATCCCCGCATACATGCAGAACAGTTACCACAGTCAGCAAGCGGCAAAACCAGAGGAACAGCAGCAGATCGAATTCACAAACCGGCAGTTAACCATTCTGGAGATGATATCCCGAGGCTGGACGGTGAAAGCGATCGCACTGCAGTTAAAGATCAAGGAATGTACCGTCAATCATCATAAAAAAGTCATTTTCAACAAATTAGGTGTTCAGTCCAGCACAGAAGCTGTTTCAATGGCCAGCCGTTTGTCTTATTTATAGAAGACCCCTATAGTATCCTATAGGTGGAAAAAGAGAACACACGTGCTACAATTGTTGTACGCACAACAGAAGAGAGAATAACACACATCTCAGGAGGGTATTATGTCTATTACGAAAAAAACGTCTTTATTTGCCATGCTCATTATGATGATGCTTGCAGTCGCCGCCTGCGGTGACAAAGCAGATAACAATACAAAATCAAATGAGCCCGCTGCTGCGGAAACAACTGCAGGGGCAGATGCCGGCACAGCCAAAACCGATGATTCGGATAAAAACGACAAATCAGAAGCGTCCAGCGAAGACAGCAAAGAAACGGATAACACATCTAAAGTGGAGCTGGGAACAACACAAAAGGGCTCATACACAAATGATTATTTCGGTGTATCCCTTAAATTTCCAGAGGCATGGGAATTCCAGGACGCCGAGGGCATGAATCAACTGACAAGTGCTTCCTCTGAAGCGATTGCCGGTGATGATGCAGCCAAGAAAAAGCAGATGGAACTCTCCCAGACCAAAACACTGAACCTGCTCATGGCATCCCAATATCCGCTGGATGGCGGTAAAGTAGGTCCATCAGCGATGGCCATTGCCGAAAAGGTAAGCCTGCTGCAGGGGATTCGTACCGGAGAGGACTACCTGAAAGCTACCAAGAAGTTCATGGAAGACAGCAATTTCCCTTATACCTACAAGGACTTCACAACCGAAACGATCGGTGGTAAAGAGATGAATCTGATGCAAATTACGATGGATGCCGGAGACGGAACGACAATTACACAGGACTACTACAGCACCATTATTGAAGGTTATGCATTCAACTTCATCTTCACGTATGTAGACGAAAAATCCAAATCAGAGATCGACACCATCAAAAAGTCGGTTCAATTCAAATAAGACCAAACCCCGGCAGCGATCTAAACCGATCACGCCGGGGTTCTTTGTTGTCTTTTGCTATACAAATAATCGTTTAACCGGACAAGGCAACCCAATGTCCTTCCTTCACTTCGACCCATCTGGACTGCTCCAGATTATACCGGTCACTCGTGCCTTCCGCTTCCTTCTCCTGGTTCGTCACCATCGCACGCGGTTTATTCTTCTCAACAGCCGGATCAGGAACCGGAATCGCTGAAAGCAGCGCTCTCGTATAGGGATGCTGCGGGTTCGCGTACAGTTCCTCACTCTCGGCAAGCTCCACGATTTTACCGCTGTACATGACAGCAACCCGATCACTGATATGTTTAACCATAGACAGATCATGTGCGATGAACAAATACGTTAAGCCCAATCGCTGCTGGAGTTCTTCAAGCAGCTGTACGATCTGCGCCTGAATGGAGACATCCAGGGCAGACAGCGGCTCGTCGCAGACAATAAACTCCGGTTCTACCGCAAGCGCTCTTGCAATGCCAATCCGCTGACGCTGTCCACCCGAGAACTCATGCGGATACCGCTGTGCATGCGAAGGATCAAGACCAACCAGCTCCAGCAGTTCCTCTACCCTTTTTTCCCGCTGCCTTGCAGTCCCGGCGAGCTGATGAATATCAAGAGCTTCGCCAATAATATCCATAATCCTCATTTTAGGGTTCAATGAAGCATACGGGTCCTGGAAAATGATCTGCATATGTCTTCGCATCGTTTTCATCTCCGCAGGAGTGAGCCGCTGCAGCGGAATGCCTTTAAACAGCACGTCTCCACCCGTAGGTTCATGTAAACGAAGTATCGCCCGTCCCGTCGTTGATTTCCCGCTGCCCGACTCGCCTACGACACCAAGGGTCTCTCCCTGACGAATATGAAAACTGATATCATTCACCGCTTTTAACGTATTGCCTTTGCCTAGATTAAAATATTGTTTGAGGGATCTGACCTCAAGGAGCGGCTGATGGTCCTGCAGCTCTTTGGACACCTGGAATATCGGTTTTGGTTTCTTCTTCTCATCCAGGCGCGGCAGTGCATGCAGCAGACGAATCGTATACGGATGTTTCGGGCTGGCGAAGATTTCCTCCGTTGTACCTGTCTCCACGATCTGTCCTTCTTTCATTACGACAACCCGATCACACATGCCGGCTACGACGCCCAAGTCATGCGTAATGAGAATAATAGACGTATCCAGCTGCTCCTGCATATCCTTCATCAGATTCAGAATCTGAGCCTGAATCGTTACATCCAGTGCCGTTGTCGGTTCGTCAGCAATCAGCAGTTCCGGTCGGCATGCAAGGGCGATACCAATCATCACCCGCTGCCGCATCCCTCCTGAAAATTCATGTGGATACTGATTGTAACGGATAGCGCTTTGTTTGATGCCTACCCGTTCCATCATCGCGATGGCCTGTTTCTTCGCTTCCCTTTTGGACAGTTTCTGATGTTTAATCAGACTCTCCGCGATTTGTTGACCAACTTTAAGGGTCGGATTAAGCGAACTCATCGGGTCTTGGAAGATCATGCCGATATCCCTTCCGCGAATATGCTCCATCTCTTTTTGTGATTTGCCCGCAAGATCCACCCCTTTAAAGAGAATCTCACCCGATTTCATCTGCGAAGGAGGCGAGGCAAGAAGCCTCATAATGGAACGTGCAGTCACACTTTTCCCGCTGCCCGATTCCCCTACAATGCCAAGCGTCTCGCCTTTCCGCAGTTCGAAACTGACCTGCCTCACTGCCTGAAATTCACTGTCTCCTGTATAAAAAGAGACGGACAACTCATTTACTTTTAATAAAGGCTCCATGTGTACACCATTCCTTTCATGGCTTCTCCATCTTTTTATATGTATACAGTTCCATACCTTGACAATTGTTTACGCCCTAAATAATATATACTATATTGATCGGAATAATGCAATTTAAACCTCGGTGAAAGGAGATCTCAGGATTGACTGTTAGAGCAGTACCCCACAGAAGCTCACGTCTGGTAGATCATTTAAGCTTTATTTATGGTAAAATGCTGCTCCATCCCGTTTATCGATATGTATTGATCATACTCGGATTACCGATCAATCTGATCGTTTATATGGTCTGGCGCTCCGATCGCAAGCAGGATGACTGGTCGGCTGTCAGACAATCGGTTGAAGAGGAAATGCAGAGCACTTCCTATCGGGACTTCAAACGACTGGAACTGGAAGACCAGTTGAGACGCAAACATCGTTTTTTCAGGCAGGAAGTCAGCGAGGCAGCATTCAAGCAGCAGGCCGAGAGCTGGCTTGAGGAAACGTTCCAGCAAGAACTGCAGGAGCGAATGTCCCGCAAACTGCAGGAACAGGGACGTCGTCGCCTCGGAATGTCTGATACATTTGGTACGCTGATTGCGCAGCCCTGGTTTTTGGTTTTATCCATCATTCCCGGCTGTATGATGTATCTCATCCTATTTCTCTATGGTAATGCGTATCTCAAGTACATATTTGAAAGAGTACTCATGACAATCTTTGTCATTCTTGGTGTAGCAGCGCTCGTATTTACGATACTTTACTTATCTCCGTTCAACCCGGCGGCCAACATTCTCGGTGTAACCGCTACACAAGAGCAGATTGCAGCTTTTAATCATGTGTATGGTCTGGATCAGCCTTATCTGACACAGCTCTGGAACAATATCAAGGGCGTTGCAATGTTTGATCTTGGCAAATCTTTTGCGGGTAATGAGAATGTCACGGCAACGATTGCGCGAAAGTTTCCGATTACCCTGACACTTGCCGCGATTTCCCTGCTGATCGCTGTTGTGATCGCGCTGCCGATTGGAATTATTTCTGCAATTAAGCCCAATTCATGGTTTGACTACACGTTTATGTTCATCGCCCTGATCGGGCTGTCGATCCCGAACTTCTGGCAGGGCCTGATCTTTATTCTGAATTTTTCGATTAAAATGCAGTGGCTTCCCGCCACGTTTAATCCGCAGAACTGGCTGTCCATGATTATGCCGGTCATTGTGCTTGGTACAGGACTAACCGCAGCTGTCGCCCGGATGACCCGTTCATCCACGCTGGAGGTCATTCATGAAGATTATGTCATGACCGCTCGGGCCAAAGGTTTAAGTAAACGTCAAGTCATGCTGAAACATGCGCTGCGGAATGCCCTTATTCCTATTATTACAGTCGTGGGGCTTCAATTCGGGGCCATGCTCGGCGGGGCAGCGGTAACCGAAAAGGTGTTTAACATCAGCGGACTGGGCAGTTACATTGTGGATAAACAATTTATTCCCGATATTCCGAGTATTATGGGCGGAGTAATCTATACGGCAATCACCATCTCTATCGTGAATGTTGTGGTTGACCTGTTTTACGCGTTTATCGATCCGAGGGTCCGCTCCAAAATGAAACAATATTAAAGCAGGTGTATTATGACAAAATCAAGCTCCCTTACGCAGACAATGCGTTTCCGGCTCAAGTCTTCACACGAATACAGTCAAGCCAGCTTCGCATGGATCACTTCGGTTCTGCTGACCTTGTTACTGCTGCTGAACAGTTATGACTGGACCGGGCAGGCGTTCAAATCTTTGACAGCCGCAGCGGCCGGCATCTATCTGTTCTTTACGCTCATGCAAAGTCTGCTCGTCATTCGAATCAGACGGGATCTAATGCAGCAAGGAGCTGTAAGTGTTCTGACGCGCAGACTGGCCTGGGTGCAGCTGCTGGCTGCTTTTACCGGTAATATTTTTATCGTAACAGCCGCTTTCCATCTGCTTCGACGGCAGAAAAGTATTGAGTATACGTTCGCCGTATATACACTGCTGACACAGCTATTTGTGATTGGTGTATCCGCGTTGAATGTGTTTAAACCTTATGTGGCCGATACCTTTCTGCCTTCTATGGCGGTACTATTATGTATTCTGATTGTGGATCTGGTTGTACTCATCATCGTATCCCGATATGATGCGTCTTCTCCTCTGCCTCGCTGGATGACAGCTGTAGGCATAGTGATGATTGTTAGCGTGATTACGGGCAATATTTTCGCACTGCTGCTGGGGATTTCGATCCTTCGCCGAATTCGCAGGCAGGGCAAACAGGGAACCAATTTTTGGAATGACCTGTGGGAGCGCCTTGCACCGAATATGACGGCGATGTCCGGGCTCTTTTTTATCATCTTCCTGTTCTCGATCTCCATCTGCAGTTTCTTTACGTTCGACTACAGCATGGCGGTGGAAAACAATTATGCAGCCCTGCTTCAGCCGCCTTCCCTGGCTTATCCCTTGGGGACGGATGATTTTGGCCGATGTCTGTTTTCCCGCATCGTGTTTGGTGCACGGATTTCCTTGATAGTCGGTTTGATGTCCACGGTGATTCCGGTTGTGATTGGCGGTGTACTGGGTGCTTTCTCGGGTTTCTACGGGAGACATACGGATAACATCATCATGCGTCTTCTGGATATTTTGTACGCCATTCCAGGGATTCTGCTCGCCATCGCGATCATTGCAGCTTTTGGGGCCAACACGGTTAATCTGATCATTGCCCTGAGTCTGGGTTCAATTCCAACGTATGCCCGAACGATGCGGGCCAGTGTGCTTTATGTATCCACCTTTGAGTTTGTGGAGGCAGCACGTGCTCTCGGTTACAACAACCGTACGATCATTTTCAAACACATCATTCCCAATTCACTTGCACCGATGATCATCAAATCTACACTGACCATTGGCGGAGCTGTCATTGCAACCAGCAGTTTGAGTTACCTCGGGCTTGGCGTAGAACCGCATATACCGGAATGGGGTAACATTCTGAAGCTGGGCAGCACCTACCTGGAGACCCATTCGTATATGGCGATTTACCCGGGACTTGCAATTATTCTGCTTGTGCTTTCGTTTAACTTTCTCGGTGACGGATTGCGGGATGCACTGGATCCCAAACTGGAGAAAGCGTGACGGATCGATTTTAATTTACATGATTTTAAAAGTTGAACTATTCTTTTACACAGAAACGGAGAGGACAGAAAAAACCTGGAAAAGCGGAGCTAAAAGCTTTCTGCAAGAAAGCTACATCGGAAGCATATGCCACGCCTTTATCACCGGATTTTCCCCTTTCGAAAAGGAATCAAAAAAATCTGGTTAACCGCTACTCTACAGGTTACTCTGTCATCGGAGTGCTCCGTGTAAACCTCTTAGTTCAATTTCCATAGAAAAATCATACATCACATCTATTGATACAATGGAGGTATTCCCATGAAAAAACGTACACTTGTCACCCTGCTGCTGATTCTCGTGCTTGTGATCTCCGGCTGCAGTGTAAAAACAAAAACGGAATCTCAGGAGCAGAACAAACCGTCCGATACCGACCAGACTGCTCCTAAAGCAGTGGACATCGAGCTGCTTGCCATGAGTTCTTCCGAGAGCGATGTCAACATTGTCCGCGACCAACTGACCAAAAATGGCTTCAATGTGAAGTTGAATCTGCAGCCGGATTACGGCAGCTTCAAATCTCAGCAGGATGCAGGCAACTACGATATCGCATTGTCCAGCTGGACAACGGTAACGGGCAATCCGGACTATGCGGTGCGCTCCCTTTTCAAAACAGGCGGAGATTACAGCATCGTTGCGGATAAAGAAATCGACAAGCTCATCGATCAGGCTGCCACCCAAACACCTGAAGCGTACAAAAATACGTATAAACAGCTGGAAGACCGTCTGGTTACCGATCAGGCATATATCGCTCCGCTGTATATCTCTATGAAAAGTCAGGCTGTAAACAAAGACATACTGAATGTCGATACGGTTCGCCTGTCCAAATCCCGTGCGCTGGCATGGGAGCCGATTGAGTTCAAGGACAGCACCAAAAACAGCAAAGATCCATTGATTTTGACCCAAGCTGCATCCGTACTGACTTCCCTTGACCCGATCAAAGGAAACGATGGTTCAATTAACCAGATTAATACCAATCTGTATGTTCGTCTCGTCAACTTGACGGATGATGATCAACTGACGGCTGACGGGTCACTTTCACGAAATTTTACAATTGCTGACGGAAATTCCGATTACTATTTTGTTCTGCGTGACGACATCAATTTTGCCAAAATTGAGAACAAGAAAGCAGTAGATACCGGCGAACGCGTAGGTGCGGATGACGTGATCTTCTCTCTCGACCGTGCCAGAAATAAAGACTCCGTTCCAGATCACCGCACATACAGTCTGCACGAACATATCAAGCAGGCAGAGCTGGTTACCGACTTGAACGCCTTGGAATCCGTTAAACAATCCGGGGGCAGCGGGTCCGTGCTCGAAGCTCTGAATCAAGGACTGGATAGCGATATCAAGGAACTTGTCAGCGATAAAACACAAGCCAATAACGGTGCGGGCAAATACCAGGTGGTTAAAGTGACCACCACTGAACCGTTCCCGCAGGTGCTGAACTATCTGGCCCACCAATCCGCAGGAATCGTATCCAAGAAACAAGTGGAAAGCATCAACACATATGATGTCGCATCCTTCGATGTGAACAAGGATATTCCTTATGGTGACCAAAATACCGTAACCGAAGGTGCAGGCTATAACAACACACTTTATACCAGCGGCCCTTATATCCTTTCTTATAAAAATGACTACGAAGGCGTCTTTCTGAAAAACCCGGGATACCGTAAAGGTTCGGACTTCGCTCCGAAGATTGATCAGGTTAATGTACGCTTCATCGCTGATCCGGACAGTGCCCTGTCTGCGCTTCGCAGCAGTGAAATCCACCTGTACTACGGGGTGTCTGAGACCAAAAATGATATTATCCAGAATGACAGCAAACTGCAGCTGCAGAGCATTCCGAGCAATGCCGTATCCTATCTGCTGTTCAACACAGCTAACCGAGAAGTGGCCAAGAGCAGTGATCTGAGAAAAGCGGTACTGTATTCCATTAATCAGGATGAGATTCTGCAGTTCTACAAAAATAACAAACTCAAAGCTTACTCCACCGTAAGCCCGCTTGTTCAAACCGGAAACGAACTGAAAGCTGATCCGGCCAAAGTGAAACAATTCCTGAGCAGCTATAACACATCAAAATAAACACCTGAACGCAAAAGGGTGCCGCCGATCAATCTTCTACTGATCCTGGTGGCACCCTTTTTCCTATGATTCCGGCACTTGGCAGTCCGCCAAAATATCGGGGTAATTCCGCATGCTGTCCGCTTCGGTAATGCTGCGCATGACTCTGCACGGCACACCTGCTGCAAGCGAATGCGGCGGAATATCACGTGTAACCACACTGCCTGCTCCAATGACACAGCCGTCACCAATGGTTACACCCCCGCACACGGTAACATTCGCGGACAGCCATACATCGTTACCAATCGTAACAGGTTTGGCGTAACAGAGTGATTTCAATTCGCCATGCTGATCCAGCATCTGTCTCCGCTCACTTGCGATCAAAGGATGAACAGGCGTCACGATGGTGACGTTGGGCCCAAAGCTGGTGTAATCTCCGATCGTCACCTGCGCATCATCCTGTATAGTCAGATTGTAATTACCGAAGAAGCGGCGGCCAATCCGGGTATGCACGCCGTAATGAAAGAATATGGGGCCTTGTATATATCCGCCCTCCCCCATTTCCCCCACCAACCGCTGTAATATCTGCTGTCTTTCCTCCGTCTGCTCCTCAAAGGTCTGACTGTAACGCTGGCTGAGATCGTGAGCCCGCCGCTTTACTGTCTTTAAGTCCGGGTCAGCCGGATTAAATAACATGCCCTTCATCATTCTCTCTTCTTCACGCATTGTGCTTCTCCTCATCTATTCCTTGTTCCTGCAGATCCATCATGTGTCCCTCCAATTGAATTAAAGATGCAGACAGAGAGCGTAATACCAATCGTTTCTTCCTGCTCATTCACCACTTTATAATTTATCTTTATAAATTATATTTAATAAGTGTGCAGATGGCGTCTCTCTCATGATATGATCGTACTCCTTGTAACTGGTTCCATGTCAACAACGGGTTTTCGTAAGCTCATTTTCGGTTCCTGCAGTGCAAAAAAATCCACAGAACTCGTTCTGCGGATCATAAAGCATCCGATAAAATGGAAGACTTCAACGTTTGAAGAACCATTTCTTTTAATCCCGTATTAAAATCATCCTGGAACGCGTCCTGATGAACGATCTCCGGCAGAGTCGGCATCGTGTGTTCTTCGGTGTACTGTCTCCATGCCAAGTCCAATTCTTGTTTCTCCACCCGTTCCTGATAGACTACAATCTGATGTGGGGCCGCAACGGCATTAACCGTGTGCAGCGTCCGGCATACCTGGTTTATAAAATCCTTCTTACTCATTTCCTGCTTCCAATCAGGGGAGTACGGAAGATACTTGATCTCTCCAAACATGCCATTTTTGCCACGAATGATCTGTCCGTTCAGCACCATCCCCATACCTGGCGGATAACGATGCGGAAAATAAATGCCTGCCACACTCTGCTCCTGAAGATTAGCATGCTGTGTACAATATCCGCTGATCGCGGCATTCACATCATTCTCTACGAGTACTTTCATCTGGAACTTATCCTCAATCTCCCGAATCAATTGGGAGTGAATAAGCTCCTCATGACTGCTCACGGTAATGTCCCCATCTACGGCCTGCCCCGGGATTCCCATGCCGATCATCTGGATGGAAGGATTTGCTGCTGTGAAACGTGCAATGAGATGCAGCACATGCTCTTTATCAAAAACAGGCAGGAGGCTCTCTTCCTTCATTACAACCTCATTCTCAAGATTAATTACCGACGCCGAGATTAACTGCTGACCTCTCATCTCTTTCATGGACAGAACAAGCGCGAGCTTATAGTTAAAATTATATCGATATGCCTGGGCAGGACGACCGCCATTGGAAGGCACGATTTTATCCTGAATCAGTTCTCCACCGTCGCATAACTCCTGAATCAGTGCGTTAATTGTGACCACGCTGAGACTGGTTAACGAAGCGAGCTGTGGTTTCGTTGCAGTTCCGATCTGCTGCATGACTTCACGCACATTATTCATATTGATGTGTTTCATCATTGTAGCATTAGCTTTTCTCATATGCCTCTCGTTTCCAGCCCGGTTCAAAAGACCAAAGCAATCGTATTCATGTTATATATTCCTTTTCATATCATAACATAATACAACGCTTCAACACATAACGCTCATTCAAACAGATCCTTTATAGATCGTACAGGTTGTACCTCCATCGGTTCTTTGGACAAGGCCATATTCACATAAACACCTGCCCAGATAATGAAGGCCATAAAGACATAAGCCATCCTTCTCACCTCCCTGCTTGCTGTGGTTTCACGATTAAACGGTTAACCGTCTCTGCACAGATCAGCATCAGAACAAACATGACCAGGACAACCATTGGAAAAGAGGCCGTTCCTGTATGCGATGCCAGCAGTCCAAACAGCGGCGGAAGCAGCGTAGTTCCGGTATAAGCAACCGCCATCTGGTAACCCATGAGTCTGGCTGCACTCCCTTTACCGAACCGGGTGGGAGTTTCATGCAGAAGTCCGGGATAGATTGGAGCCAGACCGAGGCCGATCAGTATTAGTCCACCTGCAGCGAACACCGGAGGCAGGGGAAGCAGCAGAACAATGCCGCCGGCGATCGTCGTCCATTGACCGAAGCGGATGAGCAGGAGATTAGAGATCTTTAATGTAATAAAGCCCGTAATTAACCTTCCTAACGTGATCCCCCCATAATAGAGCGATATCCAGCTGGCAGCCGTTTCTGCAGATACATTTCTTGTGCCGACGAGATAGCTGGCTCCCCACAGCCCAACAGTCATTTCAACGCCGCAATAGAGCATAAAAACAACAAGGGTAGGTCTAACCCCTTTTATATTCAGGAGCTTAGTCGGTAAAACTTTGTCCATTTCCTCCCTTGGCTTGATGCTCGGCAGGTCCGGCTTTGAGCGGGTCGCCGCCACACGTTTCCACAATGGCAGGGTCAGCAGAAGCACCACTACGAGACCGAATTGAATAAGGGCAACGGCTGTGTAGCCGCCTCTCCAGGAATGCTGACCCGTAATAGATGCTGCCATGATGAAGGGCCCCGTCGCTGCACCTACACCCCAGAAACAATGCAGCCAGTTCATATGATGGGGCCCGTAGTGCTCTGCCACATAATGATTCAGCGCCGCATCCACCGCACCTGCACCTAGTCCAAGCGGGACAGCCAATATAATGAACCAAACCAGAGAAGGGGCTATGGAGAATCCAAGCAGGGAAACCGCAGTGAGCAAACAGCTTAATAAGGTAATACTGCCTGTGCCCAATTTGCGGACCATATATCCGCTGGCGAGACTCGAGACGATGGTTCCAGCAGCAGTAATCATAGAGACCAGGCCTGCAGCGCCAACCGAAGATTCAATCTCAGGCCATATGACCGGCCATGACGAACCCAAAAGAGAATCCGGGAGCCCCAAACTGATAAATGCCAAGTAGATGATAATTAAAAACCAGGTTGTCAACAGCAGATCTCCTTTCATAATGTGTCTGTTATAACTTAATTAATGTACTTTATAAAGTTTATATCGTAAGTATGCAGACCAAACGTTTCTTTGTCAATATAAAAAGAATGTCTAATGTTCTCATCAAAGTACACCTTCTCCACTGCTCACAAGGTATACCAGCGACGTAAGAGAGCAGCACAAATCAGCAGGGGAAGTACGCCGAGCATCAGAAACAGGATCATTCCAGGAATTAAAAAATGAGTGAAAGGGGATTTTTCCAGCAGTGAAGCAGGTATGTTCAGCATTTTCCCAGATGGATCTATCATCAGCATTAACCCTCCGGCGACTGCCCCTATTCCAATCAAACCATGCATTGCTGCAAGCAGATATGATGGAGTTGTGCGCTGCGTCATATGAGAGTGCCCCCTTCTATTCCATTTTAAATTGGTTACCCGACTGATAAACCGTACACCTTGTGATCCCATTCTCTCACAAACCGAGACATTATCCTGTGCTCCTTCTCACCAGCAGCAGTACAAGAACCTGTCCAGATGGTAAAACTTGATAAAAGAACGTATGTTCGGTATAATGTGCTTATATACTGAATGAGCGAGGCATAATATGATGGATGACAAATTTATTAAGGAATTACGCAAAATCAGCCGTGATGACAGACGCCGATCGGAGTTCATGATTCAGGGCATGAAGGAAACATTGCAGGAACGCAAAGATGAAGGTGTATTCAAGCGGTGGTTGCGGCGGCGGAAAATTCAGAAAAGTATTTCGGAGCGATTCGGCTCCGATTCCTCTTCGAATCATGAGTAAATAGAGTTTATCGTTCATAACTGAAAGAGGAGGCCAAACAAGCCTCCCCTGATTCACTACATATATTTACTACAGCTTGGTATCGATGCACAATTAGGGCAGAATGGCAAATGACCGCACGGGAAATCCGGATGCTTTTTCCGCTTTCGGAACGATATTGAAGATTACGGCGCCTTTCGCTGGAACCTGATCCAGATTCGTTAACAGTTCTACTTGATATGTATCCTGAGCAAGCACATAATACTCGGCTAATAGAGCCCCATTTTTCTGATAATCGACTGCAGCATCCGTATCAAACGTTTCATGGCCGATCGCTTTAATGTTCCGTTCCTCGAACAGAAATGTTAACGCCGCTACAGACCATCCCGGCGCATGGTTGTTCCCGTCAGCATCTTTGTTGTCAAAATCTTGATGGTTCGGCCAGCGTTTGCTCCAATCGGTTCGGAGCGCCACGAAGCTGTCTGCTTCGATTCTGCCATGCTCTTTCTCAAATTCAACAATGTGCTCCACTTCCAAGGCAAAGTCGGGATTGTTCTTCACAGCCTCGGACTGATCAATGACGACGAGAGGCAGCACAAGCTCCTTGAGTCCCAACTCATCCAGGTAGCGTGTATCACGCACGAAATGGATTGGCGCATCCAGATGAGTGCCGTATTGACCCGGGAACTTGAAGCTTTGGGCGAAGAATCCCTGATCATGGTTAAACAGTGTATCGAACTGCGCAGCATCAAAAGCAGAGAAATGCGGAGATTCCGGGCCGAAAGTATGGGTAAGATCTACCCATTTTTTTTCTTTTAACACCTGAATGGCTTGAATAAGTTCGTTCGTCATCTGTTTCACCTCATATGCAGAATGGAATAAATTTCTCCTATTATATCTCAATGCTGCGTATTGGTGAACATAATGATTTTCTTTTCGTAGAGAGGGAGTGCATGATAAGACTGATTCTCCGCCGCAGCAAACAAAATTACGCTGTGCAGCAGGCTGCTTACAGCGAAAAGCAGAGAAAAACCGTTCTCTGTGTGGAGAACGGCGTGTGATTCATGTAATTTGATTAAACTAATTTGCGGTTATAACCAGTTTGCCCCGTGTATGATGCGATTCACTTTTTTCGTGAGCATCACGCAGGCCCTGTTCAGTCAGTGGATATGTTCCATCAATAATCGATCTCAGCTTCCCATCCGCAGCAAGCTCAGCCAACTGTTCAAGCTGGTCTCCCTTCGGCTCCATCATAAACACGCTGCCCGTTACACCCTCTTCCTTCGCCAGCTCTTCATCCGGCTGTTCCACAAGAGAGACCAGACGCCCGCCAGATTTCAATACCTTGAAGCTGTTCCGCTGGATGTCGCCACCCATCGTATCCAATACAACATCGTAATCGGAGAGAACTTGAGAGAAGTCCTGTTCTTTGTAGTTAATGAAATGGTCCACACCGAGCGAGCGTAATAAATCTTCATTCCCTGCACTCGCGGTAGAAGCCACTTCAGCACCCAAAGATTTGGCGATCTGGATCGCATAAGTCCCTACTCCACCCGCACCTGCATGAATGAGAACCTTCTGACCTTTGCCCAAACGACCATGATCAACCAGCGCCTGCCAAGCTGTCATTGCAGCGAGCGGAATGGCCGCCGCCTCTTCAAAGCTCAGCTGCTCAGGAATGCGGGCCACAATATCTGCATCTACAGCAACGTATTCCGCATAGGTTCCGAATTGACGCGGGCGGGCAAATACACGATCCCCTTCTCTGAAACGGGTAACGTTCGATCCTGCTTGGACTACAGTACCTGCCACGTCACCACCCAGAATCATTGGCAGCTGATCTGCTGCCTCCTTCAGATGACCTTGTCTTATTTTGAAGTCAACTGGATTCACAGACGCTGCATGTGTGCGGATCAATACCTGATTCACACCGCATGCCGGCTTCTGCACTTCCTTTTCTTTTAATTGTTCCGGTCCGCCAAATGCTTCAATCACAATTGCTTTCATATAAAATCCCTGCCTTTTCTAAGAAATGGAGTGACTTGTGATGGGTTATTCTCATACTCTTCTCTATTTATGATTACCCCATTCATCGGTTTACTTGACCTTCCAATATCAATGTGCTGTTTTATAGGAAGGCGAATCATCTCGCATATGTGCGCTCCTTTTTCTGCATCAAAAAAAGCCGTACGATGTACGACTTTAAGATTCATCTATGATCATCCTTATTTTATGCCGCATATCCATTAATCCGGGAACTGTACGTGACCCGGTACAATGGCTGCACCACCCGATCCATCATTCGGCAGAGCCGGAATGGTGTCATACACCACTTTACCACGAATATCGGTGATCCGAATACTTAATTTCTCCTTACCCAGCCCGGTGCCAAGGAAATGGTTATAATCTTGTTTCTCCAGACTAAGCCATGAACCGTCCTTCTGTTTCACTTCAAACTTCAGCACCGGATATTTATGATTGCGGACCTGAATGGCTGCCCACCACTGACTGCTGCCTTCCTTGATCCGGTAAGATACATTCCCTTCAATCGGAGCTTTGACAACCTTCCAGCTGACATCGATCTTCCCGGCTTGGGGATCGCCGATCTGGTTAAACGCGTTAGGCGAAAGGTCCAGTGCTCCACTGGCTCCTTCCGGGTACAGATCCGTTACATATACTACAGTTTTGCCTTTGGGTCCCTGAACTTCCAGATAGGCTCCAGCTAAAGCTGCTTTGACCCCGTTATAATTGAGCTGATACGGATTGAGTGCTGTAATCTTCATGTCTGCCGGAATCGGATCAAGCAGCACAGCACCACCTGAGTAACCGGAGCCCGTATAGGTGGCGTATCCTTGATATGTATCATTCCAGGCTGCAGATGCTGGGAGCGCAAATAAGATAAGACCAAGCAGCATACCTGCGGCAGACCATCCGAAACGCTGGAATCTACTTTTCCTGCTCATAGTGTGATTCCTCCTTATCATTGTGGCTGTGATACAAAATATATTTCTACATTGTCATAGACAATGTAGAACATTATTTTACATAAATAATAAAATATTTAAATGTTTTTCTGGTAAATCACATCCAAAGTCCTGCTTTATCACATAAAAAAAGCGCCGCAACCGGGAGAAAATTCATTCTCCAGCAGTGTACGACGCCTCTCTCTTGCCCTGGATCACATTGGATACCATCCTACCATGTCTATAATATAGAACATGTATATCTGTAATTCCGTCTCACTTTCTTGTATATCTTGCTGCTCTTCATATCTTCATATCTTTGTCACTTTGTATATCTATTCTAGATCTCTTATATCTTTGAACAGCATTTATTCCCCGCTTATCCCGTCTCTTTACGTTTCGTCCGATTCCTGAATCGTTCATAACGTGCATAGAGCTTAGGAGACTCTTTTGTCAAAATAGGCCCCAGTACAGCCAGTATCAGCACGTATAACACGGCGAAGGATTGAATGGAGGCCATAAGTCCCCCGGCCTTGCCGATGTTGGCCATGATAATCGAGAATTCGCCCCGGGACACCAGTGTAAAACCAACATTCAAAGAGGCTTTGTTCGATACCCCAGCCATTTTACCTGCAATCATGCCCGCACCAAAGTTGCTCAGAATCGTCAGAATAACAGCAATCACCGTCATCCCTACAGCTCCGCCGAGGGTCGATGGCTCAATCGTCAGGCCAAAGCTGAAGAAAAATATGGCACCAAAAAAGTCTTTGAACGGCATAATATGCTGTTCAATTCGGCTGACATGTCTGGACTCACCGAGAACAAGTCCAATCATTAACGCTCCGATGGCTTCAGCAACATGCAGCGTCTCCGAGAAACCCGCCACCAGGAACAGCAGTGTCATAATCGTGAGCAGAAATAACTCCGATGACTTGATATTAAGTGCCTTATCAATATATTTAATACTCTTCCTGCCAATAATCAGGAACAGCACAATAAACAGCAAAGCAGATAAAGATACGAGCAGTACACTTCCAAACGAAGTTGCCCCGCTAAGCACAAGACCGGTCAGAATGGAAATATGAATAGCAATAAACAAGTCGTCAAACATAATCATACCCATAATAATCTCTGTCTCGGGATTCGCAGTCCGCTTCAAATCCACGAGTACTTTGGCAACAATGGCCGTAGACGAGCTGGTCATGATCCCGCATACGACCATCGTCTCCTGAAGCGGCAGATTCATGAACCAGCCGAGCAGCAGGCCTGAGACAAAATTAAGACCGACATAGAATATACCACCGGTAAGAATCGCTTTACCCGATTTTAATAACCGGGAAACCGAGAACTCCAATCCCAGATAAAACAATAAAAATAAGATTCCCAGCCTGCCCATAAATTCGATAAAAGACGAGCTTTCGATAAATCGTAAATCCACAATGCCAAACTGTGGTGCATGCGGTCCAACAGCCATACCGATTAGAATGTAAAATGGAATAACCGAAAATCGTAGTCGTGTAGATATTAATCCTGTAAGCGTAATTAGCGCAACGGCAACCCCCACTTCGAATATGAGCATATCCATACGCTACATCCGTCCATCGGTCAACCATTGCTTAAGCTGCTTGAGCTGATCACGTTCACCCGCAACAACGATCGTTGCCCCACTGGTAAACACGTACTCTGGTCCCGGATTAAATTGTTTTTCCTTCTCTTTGTCGATGGCCGCCAGAATTGCCACACCGGTTACCTGCCGGATATTCAATTCCCCGATTGTCTTTCCGACACAGGCAGCATGGGGTTCAATGCGAAGCCATTCGATAAGCAGCCCTTCCAGCATCACTTCCCGCTCGTTCTGAAACTGGGGTTTATACGTCATGCCGCCAACAATCGCTGCTACAGCCCTTGCTTCATCGTCATCAAGCGTCACCAGCGAAACCATATCTCCCAGTTCTTCTGCCTGATCTCCTGATTCCATATGAAACAGATCACGCCGCTCATCATTATGAACCACGATAACAAGATGTTCTCCGCTGCGGGTGTGAAGCCAAAATTTGCGTCCGATCCCCGGCAGGTCCGTCTCTTTAAAGTGCATGATTCGCACCTCCTTGAGTGAAACCTTGCTGCGGATTTGGTTTCAGGTCGTCCATCTGTCCGGCTTCCTGTACCTTTCCTTTGTTCGACTCGGAAGCCCACTGAATGTCCACAATTCGAATCCTCATGGAACCTGACGGAGTAGAGATTGCTCTTATTTCACCTTTGCTGCCGAGCAGCAGCTGACGTCCTACAGGAGAAAGGAATGAAATCTGCCCTGCATCCGGGTCTGCTTCCTCCGGCATAACAATGGTTAGCGCATCCGACGTATGGAAATCAACATACTCCAGTTCAATCTGACTGCCGATCAGCACGACGGAATTCAGAAGCTCATCCGGTCCGGCGAGCAGCTGCTCCACTCGTTCCGTATAAGCTGTCAGCTGTTTATCCAGCTGCACACGCTCGGCATTACGCACGTCAAAATAAGCGTCAAGAAAAGCTCTTTTCTCTTCGCCCAGGGTTAATAGCTGACTTACCAGCTGTTCTCTACAATTGTGAAGTGGAGTACTACGGTTCATAGTAGATTTCACCTCCTATACACGCCTTGTTCTCCACGTTGATTCGATTCTTGTTACTTATCATCCTGTTGTCCTCCTTCGTATATATAAAAGAGCCCAAAGTTGTTGAGCCCTCCCTACCATCTTACCAAAATGAATTTATTAATCCAATCTATTCGGCTAACTTGCGGTTTTATTCTATATCTTGGGACTATTATCCAAAAATTAACGATATTCTTTACATTTAATGATAGGTCCATAGAACATTTTAATTGCCTCATAAAAAACATTTTATGGATTTTTGTCTCGTATTTTTATTTTCTTTCCTGTATATTTAACTACAAACTTTTATGCAATTTGTACAAATAGGTATCTGCAGACTTTAACACGATAAAGGAGTGCATTGAAAAAGTGTCCACGATTACAAAAGAAACTTCAACGTCATCAAAAGCTGCTGCCGCAGCGTATGTTCATTCCGTCTATGAGTCGGTTATCGCGAGAAATCCGAATGAGAATGAATTCCATCAAGCCGTCAAGGAAATCCTGGATTCACTGATCCCCGTCATCGAAGCACATCCCAAATACAGAAATCACAGTCTGTTAGAGCAGCTCGTTGAGCCGGAACGAGTTATTACTTTCCGTGTTCCTTGGGTGGATGATCAAGGCAAGGTTCAGGTGAACCGCGGCTTCCGGGTACAGTTCAACAGTGCCATCGGTCCGTACAAGGGCGGACTTCGTTTCCACCCATCGGTGTACTCCGGTATCATTAAATTTTTGGGCTTTGAACAAATTTTCAAAAATGCGCTGACCGGCCTTCCCATTGGTGGCGGTAAAGGCGGATCTGACTTTGATCCAAAAGGAAAATCGGATCAGGAAGTCATGCGTTTCACGCAAAGCTTCATGACAGAGCTGTACAAATATATCGGTCCAGACGCAGACGTACCTGCTGGCGATATCGGTGTAGGTGCACGGGAGATCGGTTACATGTTTGGTCAGTACAAACGCATTCGCGGCGGTCATGAAGCAGGCGTATTGACAGGCAAAGGACTGCTGTACGGCGGAAGTCTTGCTCGAAAAGAAGCAACAGGATATGGCTGCGTATACTTCGTCAATGAAATGCTTGCTTCCAAAGGGCTCAGCTTCAAAGACAGCACCGTTGTAGTTTCCGGCTCCGGTAATGTATCCATCTATGCCATTGAGAAGGCTCAGGAACTTGGTGCCCATGTCGTAGCCTGCAGCGACTCTGGCGGTTACATCCACGATCCACAAGGGATTAATCTGGATACGGTTAAACGTCTGAAAGAGGTTGAACGCCTGCGGATCAGCGATTACGTCAAAGAACATCCGCATGCAACCTATACCGAAGGGTTCGAGGGGATCTGGTCTATTCCGTGTGACATCGCTCTTCCTTGCGCCACACAAAACGAGATTGATGAACAATCTGCGGCCCTTCTAGTCAAAGGCGGCGTGAAGGCCATCGGAGAAGGTGCAAACATGCCATCTACGCTGGCGGCCATTGATATATTCCTCGGTGCCGGAGTGCTGTTTGGCCCTGCGAAAGCTGCGAACGCTGGTGGCGTAGCCGTGTCCGCTCTTGAAATGTCACAGAACAGCATGCGGTTGTCCTGGACATTTGAAGAAGTAGACGCCAAACTGCATGACATTATGAAAAATATTTATAAGAGCTGCGTAGAAGCGGCAGAAGAGTACGGATGCGAGGGCAACCTGCTGGCTGGAGCTAACATTGCCGGCTTCCTCAAGGTAGCCGACTCTATGATTGCACAAGGCGTCGTGTAATCCCTTCGTGTGCTTTTCAGCACATGTTTAGCAGATAGATAAGAAAGAAGCCTTTCCTTCGTCCAGCGGCCTTTTCAGGCGCTGCTTGGGGAGAGGCTTCTTTTTTTGTATTATGCAGTAATTTACTTAAGGCTGCGGGAGGATCGCATCCCTGGGTCATTTCTAGATATGAACCTAGACATAAACACATCCACTTCGTCCTGCCCATCCACGGTAAACCCGAAACGTTCGTACAGCCGCTGTGCCGGACTGCCCTGCAGCACGTTCAGTGTTACACGGCTGCTCCTGACTGCCTCCTGCTCCAGCAGCAGGCTGAGCACTTTTGTACCGAGTTTTCTACCCTGATAATCCGGATGAATGTAGAAGTGTTCCAGCAAATATTCCTTATCTTTTGGTTTTAACGCCACACAACCGATTAAAATCCCTTCCAGCTCCAGTATCCGGGTATGTTCCGGGTGAAACGTGTTTCGAAAACGCTCCCTCACCTTAATCTCGTCATATCGACCCAAACGTGTCAAATCATCGCACAGTACCAAAGCTCGTAAATCTGCCAGCTGCTCCCGATCGGCATGGACAGCCTGACGCATTACAATTCCATCCATACTCTCACACCTCCATACATGATCCATCCGCACCTTTTCTTGTTTATCATGCGTTTTACATTTTAACATATATGTGCACTTCCCAATGTCATTTGAACAGGGCATGAATCAATAACATTCATTGGATTGAAGCCATTTCCCTACAATGGTAAAGTAATACTGACATGATGTTATTCGTAAATTTGAGCTGAATTTTTTTTCAACATGATAAGGAAGTGTGTATTTTGTCTAACCAACCAACGTTCAGCAGCACAGCCCCACATCTGCTCGCAGATTGCGAGCAGTGTTATGGATTATGCTGTGTTGCTCTGCCTTATGGCAAATCTTCCGATTTTGCTTTTGACAAGTCCGGCGGCACCCCCTGTCCCAACCTGCGGGAGGATGACCGCTGCGGCATTCATACCCAGCTTCGTCAGAAAGGCTTCAAGGGCTGCACCGTTTATGACTGCTTTGGTGCAGGACAGAAGCTGTCACAGGTCACGTATGCGGACAGAAGCTGGCGGACTCATCCCGAATCAGCCCGTGAAATGTTCGACTGCCTGCCTGTACTGCGCCAGGTTCATGAACTTATCAGTTACATGAGAGAAGTCATGATGCGCTCAGATACATCTTCACTTCATGCCGCAATGGGTAAGGTCTATCCTGACATTGAACGCCTGAGCGATCTGGAACCTCCGGCTCTGCTGCACCTGGATATCACGAGCCATCGGGCGAAAGTGAACATACTGCTAACTCAGGCCAGTGAGCTGGTCCGCGGCAGCGCTCCGTCAGCCGCATCTGCTGCTCATAAGAAGTCCAAAACCAAAAAGCGCAGCGGCATGGACTTCCTGGGAGCAAATCTTCAGGGCGCTGATTTGCGAGGAGCAAGCTTCCGGGGGGCACTCCTGATTGCAGCCAATCTGCGTAATGCCGATGTACGGAACGCTGATTGGATTGGCGCAGACTTGCGGGATACTGACCTTGGCGGAGCGGATCTGCGCGGCGGAATTTTTCTGACGCAAGCTCAGTTAAACGCTGCTGTGGGAAATGCGAATACGCTGCTGCCTGACCATTTGAATCAACCTTCCCATTGGCGTTAATAACACACCATGCAAACACCCCGCCCTTCAGGTTGAAGGGCGGGGTGTTTTTCTAACGATATGAAAAATCAGGATTACAGCAGGTCACGACGAAGGTCTGCAGCCGATTTCGGAGACAGGTGGCCCAGCGGGATATCAAACACCGTCTTCGCCCCTTTATGTCCTTCCTTGCTCAAACGCTGTGCTGCCCGGGCATATGCGACAAGCACGCTCGCAGTGAATTCCGGATTGCTGTCGAGTTTCAGGCCAAATTCAATGATTTGCTTTTGCCCGTTACCTGTAACGCCGCTGCGAATAACAAAGCCTCCATGCGGCATGCCTTCATGGTTGGATTTCAATTCTTCTTCACTAATGAAGGTCACTGTTGTGTCGTAATCTGCAAAATAGTTCGGCATGGATACAATCGTTTCACGGATTTCATCCTGGTTTGCGCCTTCTTCTGCAACCACATAACATTGACGCAGATGTTTCTCGCGTGTAGACAATTCCGGCGTCTCGCCTGAACGAATGCGGTCAATGACTTCTTCTACAGGAACGGTATACTGCACACCGGCTTTAACACCTGGTACACGACGAATCGCATCCGAGTGTCCTTGGCTGACCCCTTTGCCCCAGAATGTGTACTCTTTTCCTTCCGGCAGAATGGATTGGGCGAGCAGCCGATTCATGGAGAACAAACCTGGGTCCCAGCCTGTCGAGATCACACTTACATGTCCGCCCTGCTCAGCCGCTGCGTTCACAGCCTCGTAGAACTCAGGGATTTTTGCATGAGTATCAAAACTATCTACCGTATTAAACAGCTTGGCAATGACAGGTGTCTGTTCTGGCAAATCTGTCGCAGAACCTCCACACAAAATCATGACATCAATTTTGCCTATATACTGCTCAGCCGCAGAGATATGCTCAAAGCGAGCTTCTGTACCTTCAGCCGCCATTTGCTCCGGGTTACGACGTGTAAATACAGCTACCAGCTCCAGATCATCATTCTGGGCGATGGCTTTCTCCACACCTTTACCCAAGTTACCGTAACCTACGATGCCAACTTTAATCATGTTTTAATCCTCTCCCTGTCTGAATCTTTTGTCTATTGGTCTTTCTAAGGATATAACATACCATGTAGCTTGTCCGGTTTCCAGATGCAATTCAAAAATACCCTGCATCGGTACAGCGTTAAAGCCGCGCCATGCAGGGTATGGATAAAAAAACAACAGCATGTATAAAGATTCTGTTTCTCTTCCAAAATTAAAAATCGGCCTGTCTTAACGATGCATCATTTTTAAGACTCTGACCAGCTCAGCGTAAGTTCAATAGTGCCTTCCTTACTTGCCAGTGTCCCGCCAATCAGAGACCAATGCTGTTCCGTATCCGGTTCAGTTCCCTGTATAATGATATTTTTGGCGTCAATTGTTTGTCCGGAGTCGGTTAGTTTTTTGGCTTCAAAATACTCTTTGTACATCTTCGATACCGTCTCCATGTCCTGCTTGGTAGTGAAGATCAGCATTGCCGATTTTTTGCCTTCATCTTCTCTGGAATTCGCTGTCGTAATTGCAGCATCGTCCGGTAACGGGAAATCTTTTGGCAGGTACTCCGGTAGTCCCTCCACCGTGTTCGTATCACCTTGGCCTGATGCAGATTCAGAAGCTGCCGGTGTAGATGAGGCTTCCGTATCCGTACCTGTCGTCGGTTCGCTTGTGCCTTCTGCAGCCGCTGGCTCAGCTGTTCCCGATGCTGCCTCGCTATTTACCTTCTCGGACTCGCCCTTTGGCTGGTCAGCAGCCGTGCTGCAGGCACTTAACGCCACCATCATGGCTAATGCGGCGCAGGCCAGCAGATATGTTTTCTTTTTCACCATAAATATCTCTCCTTCAAGTTGTCTTATATGGTCATTTCTTCTATTCATGTTCTTATATCAGAACGATATCTCTGCACGGCGCTTGCACATCCCTCCTTTATTTAGTCGAGTTCCAGTGTCTGCTCCATAACAGGTACAGCATCTACGGTATGTTTAATCCAGAGGACCGATACCGATAATACACTCAAAGACAACAGGCAGCTGACAATAAATATGGACAGGAATCGGGCGATAACTCTGATGTTTTTCATATAACCCTCCTCCTTCGATGTACAGATTGTTCATGTTCTATAGAGACTAATCCTATTCAACAATATGTATGTATGCTTCAATCCTACCCAAGAAATGGCCGAATTGAAACAATCCGGAGTCCAGTCCTTTTCCCCAACCAAAGTCCAGTATTTCTCCTCTACCGCTTTTTGTGTATATCAAAAAAAGACCCCTCCTTTGGAGCAACGGAAATGCCGCACGCCCTTCTTTCCCAATTCAGGTACGAATCATGCTGCAGCAGCTCTCAGGTCATATCATTAGCCAAATCCCCAAATGTGGACTACGCCTCTTTCGGACGTAAAAAAACTCGTTTCCGTAAAGGAAGCGAGTTTTCAGATTCATTCTTTATGCAGTATATCTTTGAGCCAGAAGCAGTCCATTAAATTCAACTGCCCAGCACAAGCCCTACCGGACAGTGGTCGCTGCCCAGCACATGACAGTCGATATAGGCATTGGTCACGCTGGGTACGAGCTGATTGGAAACGAGAAAATAATCGATCCGCCAGCCCACGTTCCGCTCTCTGACCTTGGGCATATAGGACCACCAGCTGTAGACATCCGTTTGATCCGGGTGCAGGTGACGGAAGCTATCTGTATATCCTGCCGCAAGCAGGTCCGTCATCTTACCACGCTCTTCGTCTGTAAATCCCGAGTTGCCCATATTAGGCTTCGGATTCTTTAGATCGATCTCCTGGTGAGCCACGTTCAGGTCCCCACAGATGACGACCGGCTTCAACTGCTCCAGCTGCAGCACATAAGACTTGAACCGATCCTCCCACTCCAGACGATAAGGAAGCCGGGTCAAATCCCGTTTAGCGTTAGGCGTGTAGACATTAATCAGATAAAAGGCATCGTACTCCAGTGTAATCATCCGGCCTTCCGGCTCGCTGTCCTCTTCCATACCATAACGGACAGACAGCGGTTTGATGCGGCTGAATACAGCCGTACCTGAATAGCCTTTTTTGATCGCATAATTCCAGTACTGATAGACGTCTTCGCCCAGATCCATCTCGATCTGTCCTGCCTGCAGCTTCGTCTCCTGAAGACAAAAAATATCGGCCTCACTTTGATGATAATAATCCATAAATCCTTTATTCACACACGCTCGAAGTCCGTTCACATTCCAGGACACCAGCTTCATAGTCTCATCTCCTCACATCTCTCCAATATAACATGAGCCCAATCTGGGGAACAAGGCATCATGATTGGGGATGGAGACCGGAAATGGTTTAGTTGTCGCTCTGCAGCTTCGAGAAGATCGCCAGATCAACGTACCTGCCCTTCTCAAATTCATGCTGCCGCAGCAGGCCTTCCTGCTGAAAACCCAGCTTAAGCAGCAAACGAATGGACGCCTCGTTCCCCGGGTCCACCTTCGCTTCAATTTTGTTCAGCTGCATCTGATTGAATCCAAAATCCAGTACAGCTCTGGCAGCCTCTGTCATCACGCCCCTGCCCCAGCAGGACGAAAGCAGATCATATCCAATCTCTGCCCGGTGATGTTCCTCCTCATATCCCAGATATCCGCATGTTCCAATCACTCGATGAGACTCCTTATCTTCAATCATCCACCGCAGACCGGTATGTTCCTTGAAAATCTTCTTATACCAGCTCATCTCATCCAGCGCATCCTGTTCGGATTCGAAGGGCGTGAAGGGCATATATTCTACAACCGTTGCATCCGAGTACAGCGCCAGTAAATCCCGGCTGTCACTGTCTGCTGCTGCACGGAGCACAAATCGCTCTGTTTCCAGTTGTGGAAATGTGTCAAATGTAAATAACTCACTCATACGTATTTCTCCTTAAAGTCAAATTTCTTCTGTGTTTATGTATGTTACAGTCCCTTTGTCATTCTACTACGTTAAATGGATAGAACCAAGTCATCTCATAGAATGATCAGGATAAATATGATGTTTCAAAAAAGGCCATTCCCTACCTGCTGAGAGTGGGAATGGCCACGAGATGTTTGTATCTTATTATAATTTTTCGGATGCATTAAATGATTCGCGTTCATTCAAGATCAATTCGATCTATTGAATTTCATCGCATCACTTTCACAAGTGCCGCTATATCCTGCTCGCCGTAACCAGCTTCTGCAAATTACGGCCTGCTTTTATTTGTTTCTTAACTTCACTAACACTTTAGAGAACAAACTCAACATGGTTTCATCATGGTATGTTTACTCTAATTCACCTTAACCAGATTCCACTGCTGGTTGGCCCCACCGTTATCCTCCCACTGGATGGTGGAAGCACCTGCATTCATCGATCCTTGGTTGATATCGACGGTAAGGCCGCTGTTGCGATTCGCCAATACAACATATCCGCCCACATCAATTGGCAGCCACTGCTGATTATAACCTCCGTTAGCCTGCCACTGAATGAGTGATGCGCCGCCCTGGGTAGAGCCTGAGTTAACATCGAGCATCAGCCCGCTGCCTACGTTACGAATGGTGTAGTATCCACTCCCTGTAGGCTCCAGCTTCCACTGCTGATTGGCTGCTCCGTTATCACTCCATTGAATAATCGTCGCTCCTCCGGCCGATGAAGCACCGTTCACATCCAGTACAAGACCGCTGTTACGGTTAACAAGCTTGTAGATTGCTCCTGCTTCATATCCTGTACTGCCGCTGTATGATGCGCCAGAGATCACATAAGTGGTCACCGAGTTCGCTTTAGCTGTCGTTGTGAACGTTTTGTTTTGAATCGGAATGTTCGTCAGCTGCTGCAGCTTCTCCGTTGACGAAGTACGGTACACCTGCGCAGACGAACCAATGCTTGAGAAACGGCTCAAATCATAGGTTACGGTTGTATCCGTGGATTCTGAGTTGGTCGTGACCAATACTACTTTGCCCGATGCCGCATCATAAGCTGCAAGAGTATTGGCATCACTCATGCCGATAATTTTATACCCTGGGCGGATAAATTTACTGTAGTTCCCCATGACATAATATTTTTGGTTCACCGTGTAGCTGGTCGTTTTTGTATTGTTGAGTACATTCTTAAAAAATCCCCAGCCTTCTGCGCTGTCTACAGCCTGCCAGTACACCCACGCACTCGCACCCATGCTGCGCATATCCTTCAGGATTGTGCGTGACATCGTAAGGCCGCTTGCATCCCCATCTCCGTATTCGGATGCCCACAGTTTTTTACCTGCAGACGCTGCGGTATTGCGCAGAGCTGTCCGGTTACTGCCATTATACGTATGTGTGTTAATCTGGCTGATCGCCGATTGAACGGCACTGCTGTAACTTTTATAGGAAGTATTGGTATCATCCAGGTTATTCTCCTCTGGTGCACTCAGCCTGGTGGTCAGCCCCTTGGCATTCAAAGATGCTTGGACCTGACTTAAAATCGCATTCTGCTCTGCCCGGCCGAAGTGCATGCCCTCCTGATCATTGCCCAGCTTCCACCAATTCGAGATTGGTTCATTCAGTGGGGTCACCGTATCAAACGTAATGCCCCAATGATCCCGGAAATGCTTAACAACCTCCGTCAAATAATCGGCAAAATCATCATAATAATCCGGCTTGAGGTTATTGCCGCCATTCGCTGCACCGGATACACTGCCGCTGATCGTCATCCAGTACGGTGCGGAGTTTGCAAAAGCTTCAATGATGTTGACCCCTTGTGCCTTGGCGGCCTGCAGCATGTATCGCTGGTTCGCATCGGCGGTCCAGTCGTATACGCCCGGAGATGGCTGAAAACCAGGAACCGCTTTGCGATATTCAAGTATGTTGGACGACGGATCATCCCCGCCTCCAATGTTATATCTCAGAATATTCATCCCGATTCCCGTCACTGGATTAAACATTTTCTCTACATATTCGTCCCGATTCGAATACTCGCCAACCACCTTGCCCCACCAAGCCAGCGATGTTCCCCAACCTTCAACGGTCTGATACTGTTTCGATGGATCAGCGGCGGCCGTATAAGCTCCCGCAGCCGACACGTCCGTTGCAGTACCCATGCTGCCCGCCAGCAGTGTTCCGCTCAGCAGCACTGCACTCATTCGTTTCAACCACTTCATATACTCAGCTCCTTATCAATTGATCTCACGGAAAGTCGCATCGGATTTGTCCATTGGGGTAACAATGGGCTGTAATCGCAGCATTTGATCAGAATGCCGCAAGTACAGGTTCGGATTATAAAATAAAGCGTAAGAGGTCCAGCCTGCATCTGCCAGCCCGTTAACACGTTTGAATGTAGCATCATTACGGAATGCAGTACTGCGGTCATTTTTCACCAGCATGATATTACCATTATGGTTGCGCAGAAAATAACCGGGATAATTCATCGCTTCGAACGAGATGCCCTCTTGACTCGCCAGTCCGGGCACGATCCGAAACTGAGCGTCTTCTGCCGGATTCACGCTGTCATCGATACGAGCCTGATAGAAATAGTGACGAATGAAGCTTCCTCGTTCGTTAAACGATTCCAGCTTGCGGATATCCCCAGGCTGTCCTGGCTCCTTCAGCACAGTCATATGCCGAACCATTCCGGACAGGCCCTCGATCTCCTGTTTGCCGCTCCAGCTTAGAAAGTTGTCCGCCGAGTCGCTGTAATAATATTTGTGATCTGCATATCCGTCAAAATAAATTCGCCAGGAACCGTTATCCAGCTGCACCACGGCGGGTCCCTCCAGTCCTGAACCCCAGCCTGCCCAGTCACCTGTGCCTTTGAACGTATACGGACCTGTCAGGGAATTGGCTGTGGCGTATTCGATGTTTTTGGTCGTTTCGTTCTTGGTAAACGCATGATAGGTTGAATCTGTCTTCACTACAAAGGTATCAATATAATTGGGGGCCAGACCTGCAAGCAGCGCAGGTGCAGACCATGATGTGGATGACAGATTGCTGCCCAGTGCGGTAATAACATGCGGCTTGAAATTCTCGTAATTGCCAGGAGAGAGCGAAACGATGATGTTCACACTGCCGTTCGTGTCCATGAACCATTCCGGTGCCCACGTATGTGCGATCGGGGCTGCGGTAGACAGTGTGATGTTGCGAACAAATGTCCAGTTGATTTTGTCCGGGCTGGAAGCAATGCCAACCGTATGACCTGACCAGTTCGTGGTGTACACCACATAATATAATCCATCGGTATGCTTCATAACGCTGGGATCGCGAATCAGATCAGATCCAGGCGGTGTGTATGCCGGACCTTTCAGCAAACCATAATGTTTCGCATTATAGGACTCATAAATATACATGTTGGATTCGCTTGTGTTCGTAAAGGCTGTCATTGTGTACACACTGGTTGTTGCTTGGACTGAACCGGGAAATGCAGCAGTATACAAAATTAACAATCCCAGCATGAGCAGCGGTACAGCCTTACATCTACCCCATGACTGTACTCTGCCTTTCCTTTTCAGCAGCATCCATTCAGCTCCTTATCCTTCACAAAATGATATCGGACTGTCTTCTGACTGATCGAAGAGTAAGTGGGTTATAACCTGCTTTCAATTAGCCATGCAGCATCTTCCGGTATCTGCTTCCGTCTACTCACATGGAATATCACCCCCTTTATATATGTGAAACAACCATGCTTATTCATTTATGTATACGCTTACAAATAAGACTACTCTCCGCTTCATAAGCGCTGTGAACAAACGATCCTTCATGGTTAGCTTATAAAATAAGCAAAACCCTCATTCTCATATACAACCGGTTTGGTACAAGATTCGCCTGAGGTATCAAGCTCTCTTGTGATTCAGGTATAGATAAGAATGAGGGAGAATCTATTCGAATTCTAATTTCGCTATATTTGACACTGCTGTACTGCTGCTTCTTCTACTGCTGCTCACTCAAAATGCTGCTTATATTGATGCTAATGCTTATACTGCTGCTTACTATTGCTGTTGATATGGGATGGAGTTGGTGCTGCTTCTACTGCTACTTCCAAATTCTAACCTTCTACATCTATTTTCCCACTGTAATCCACGGATATCGTGACATCTCATCCAGCATCAGCCTTACCCGTTCCGGTGTCCTGCCTTCTTCATCGAAAATGAGCAGTTCATTCTCTTCCTGCAGCCAGGCAGTCGGAATTTTGTAATCCTCCTGCGGCCCAATCTGCCAGTATCGGCCGAGGTGATGCCCGTTCACATGGATGGTTCCTTTGCTCATACCCGTGAGGCGAAGCATTAGGTTTACTTTGTGATGTGCGTCTGTGACAGGTTTGGCAAAACGCCAACGGTACCATACCGGCTGACCGTACGAAGCCCCCCGGGAAGTCCGTCCTGACTTAGGTTCAACCGTGATTGAACCTGATTCAGCAGGTGTTTTGCCAACCTCAGTCCCTTTCGTTTGCAATGCACCTGAAGTGAGACGCTGTGCCGTATCATACGATTCCCACCCTGTTGGAAGCAGCTCATCCGTACCTGCCATCCGCCAGTTCTGAAGCTCGCCCGCATTCGCATAAGTGATCAGTTCCAGTCGATTGAGCGGTGCTCGGCTGTACGGCATCTCCAGTGTGTTTAACTCTCCCGGCTTCACATAGCTGGACAGATCCAGTGTCTGAAAGGCAAACCAGTCCTGATAAGCGGGCATCGGAATTTCAATGCCGTTAACACGCAGTCCTTTGCTCAAAGCACCCACCAGTACTGCCCTGTCCATGCCATCCAGCGTAAAGTTTCGGCGGAGCACGGTTCCTGCCTGAATCGTGTTCACTTCATCCAGATGAATAACTTCTGTGTCCATCTGCCAATCCCGGCGAATATCCTGCACTTGACCGCCAAGGTACACCGCTCCTGACACACCTTTATGTTCACCCAAGTAAGGGGAAAAGTTCAGTCTGCCCATCTGCTGTACAAGCAGCTGCAGCGTATTCCGGCCCTGGACGAGACGAATCGGCACTGAAGCCGCGCCAACCTGACGCACGAGCGCCTGCTCGGAACCGTTCACAATAATCCTCGCGGTATCCTGAATTTTCGGCAGAATGAGATTCGTCGTTTCATTCACGGCATGGTCCAAATCACATTCATATAACAGATATCCAAAGTCCTGACCATACTCGGAAAAATCCACAGGCTGCCCGCTCACAGAATGCTGTTCCGCTCTCAGAGTGACGCGTGAGATATCAGGTGAACTTGGCAGTACTGGAGCAGCTGGCGTGCCAAGCGTCATGCAGCCAAGATGTTCTTTCACTTCACCAGATGCCAAATCAGGCTGTTTCTCCGCTTCCCGGGTGATGAACTCACGTCCTGTCCGAGTCTGTTCGCCATCCTGCCAATCGCCCAGCAGCAGGATGGTGCGTTCAGAATCAGAGATCATACCTTTGACCTGCCCTGAAGCCGTAACATCCACATCGTCAAATCCGATCGCATAACGCAGGCTCTGCCGATCAGCCGATTCCACACGCCACGTGCGATTCATCGTGTCACGGTCCAGAATGACAAAGCGAATGGAAGTTCCGTTTGCCTCTACACGTATCACACCCGGCTCCTGAAAGTGGAACAGGTCTAAACGATATGCATTTCTCGCTTCATTCTCTTCAACCAGCACCTGTACCGTGCTGTCCTTCACCACAAGTGCACCCGCCGCAGATCCCTGGTCCGCTCCCAGTTCAAGCTCAATCACCGAACGCTGTCCTCGATCCGCCGTGACAAACAGCGTTAGTTCACCGTTAATCACCTCGTTACCCGTTATCATGGCACCTGCAGTCAGGTATACCCGTTCAGCAATTTGCACACGATCCAGCATTGGAACAATCTGACCCGGATGGATTGAAACCGGCAGCGTCCGTTCTTCATCAAGGGTGATGTACACCGTTTCACGTTCATCTTTATGACTTTCTACAAACCAGATCTTCTCCGGCCCTGCCTGCCTTCCTCGTACGGAAATGCTTCCCGGGTGTCGGACCTGAATCTGATCAGCCGCTATATCCTCGGATTCCATCAACAGAGATCCGAATGCACGCACCAAATAGGACAGGTTTTTCGTCACTGCATATTTGGGTGTCACGCGTCCATATTCGCTCAGCGGAGCATCATAATCATAGGATGTAATCATGAAAATATCGCTGCTTCCCAGCGTTCTTCCGCCATATCCGCCAAAGTTGGTACCGCCATAAAACATGTAATAGCTGATCCCTGTATATCCGGCTCGCAGGATCTCCATAATTCTTCTGTCCAGCAGCGATGCGGTCTTCTGAATTGCCGAAGGCCCTCCCCAATTTTCGAACCATCCCGTCCAGAATTCGGTAACGATCTTCGGTGTACCCGGCTGCTTGGCCCGCAGATTGGCATAATGTCCATCGGCTCCCGACCAGAAGTTCGCCCCCTCAATGGTGCCTTCTGCTCCGCCAACACAGGTGATAAGCGGAACATCTATGCCTCGCTCCAGTATCCCGTCCCTCAGCGTTGTCATGTGGGCACTTGCTGCTTCATCATCCATCAGATATCCATACTCATTTTCAACCTGCACAAGGATCACCGTGCCTCCAGCGGACAGCTGGCGCTTCCGGATAATCGGAATGAGCTGGTCAAAGTACAGCTGCACATAATGCAGATACGTTTCGTTATTCTCTCTAAATTTCACGCCCGGTTTCGTACCCAGCCAGTACGGAAACCCGCCGAAATCCCACTCTGCACAGATAAACGGTCCTGGACGTGCAATCACCCACATGCCCAGCTCTGCACACAGATCAAGAAATGCGCCGCAGTCGTTATCCCCTTCGAAGGACCACTGTCCCTCCTCCGGTTCATGCACGTTCCATGCAAAATAGGTATCAATACAGTTCATACCTGCCAGCTTTGCCTTCATTAGAACATCGCGCCATTCTTCCTTCGGCATGCGAAAATAATGGATGGTTGCACTGTTCAGAAAAATACGTTCACCGTTCAGATAAAAGCTGCGTGCATCATACGTCAATTCATACTGCACTCCCCGCCCGCTGCTGAGCCTGCTGCTCTCTTGTTCCTGTGTCAAAAGGGATGCCTGTTCTGTCAACGTGATCCCCTCCTTCTTATTTTTATGAATAAGTCTTGATCTCTATTGAAATACACGTGTATACAGTGCATTACGATGCCAAAATCACTTCAAGATCACTGTTGTCCTGAGTTATTTACGCTGCTGGTGGCCTGACACCTTCCAGCACAACGGTGGTGATAGAGTTATCCGCGATTGGTACTTCAATTCCGTTCGCGTACACCGGGATATCCTCAAGCTTCTGCATATTGTGATCTGGTGAGGTCTGATACACTTGAGCAGAGGTGGTTTGGGCATAATCCCAGCCGTTCAGGTCAAACGCTTTGCTCTCTGCAGACCGTTCATTCCAAATCACCAGAACAAGTCTCTGCGCCTTGGCATCATAAGCTGCAAGTGTGCTGCCTTCATCTGTTGGAATGATAACCGCGCCAGGACGAATGTATTTGGTGAACTGAGCCATAGCATAATACTGCTTGGTCATCTCGTACTGCTCATCACCGTTAAAATTGGCATGGATGAAGCCCCAGTTGTTCCTCGCGCCTTCATCCTCTACAGCCTGCCAGTATACCCAGGCAGATGGCTGCATGATTTTCAGATCAAACATGATGCGCTCTGCCAGCTCTTGTACCGATGTCATGTCTTCATGATGATGCGGCTCGCTTCCGCCGGTACCGTATTCGGACATCCACAGCTTTTTGCCCAGCTTGTCAGCCAGAGCACGCAGTTCTTCCATTCTGCTGCCGTTGTACGAGTGGGTATTGATCTGCTGCACAGCATCCACCGTATCCTGATCATACAGGCTGAAATTAAACATCGTCTCGTCGATGCTGTTATCATCCGCAGCACTGATTACGGTGCCATCCAGTCCTTTGCTGCGGAGTGAAGCAGCTGTTTTCTTAATCATTGCGGCCTGCTGCTCCGTATTGAAATGACTGCCTTCCTGCATGTTTCCCTTCTTCCACCAGTTGGCAGAAGGTTCGTTCAGCGGATTCAGTGTACGGAACGTAATGCCCCACGTATCCCGGTAATGCTTCACCACTTCGGTCAAATAGTCGGCAAATGTATCATACTGGTCCTCACGCAGATTGCTGCCGCCATCCTCCGCGCCAGTAACCGAGCCGCTGATCGTCATCCAGTACGGAGGGGAATTGGAAAAAGCCTCTGTAATGTTCACCCCGCGTTTAATCGCACTCTGCAGCACAGAACGCTGTCCTGCGTCCGCTTCCCAGTCCCACACCCCTGGCTTAGGCTGGAAGCCCGGAACATCGCCGCCTGGGCGGAGTTCCTTCATCTCGGGATTTTCACCACCGCCAATATTGTAACGAACAATGTTAAGTCCCAAGCCTTTCACCGGATCAAATACCAAATCCATAATCTCATCGACCTTCGCCTGATTCTCCCAGCCACCCAGGTCATTAGCCCACCAAGCCAGCGACGTGCCCCAGCCTTCAAAATGATCATACGACTGTTCCAGCTTCAGACGCACCGGGTCCTCCTGAAATACAAGTGTCTCGAGTGATGGATTCTTGTAATGATGCATAATAATTCCTCCTGCAGCCACCAAGGCAAGAAGCACTGTCCCTGCAAGGACCAAACCTCGTCTGCCTGAGAAACGCTGCTTACGATCTGCCATCGTTTTTCCTTCCTTCATGACCCATTGATCTTCTGAATATTGAAGCTGTAGTTGAAACTGTATTCATATTATTACAATCGATCGTCTCCTACTCGCTCGCATGAATCCTGTATATCTCATGGATATTTCTTATTCATGCGAGAATCAGAAGCAGACCTGTAGAGGAGGAGGATGGGAAAAAATATTTTTGAAACCCATTTCATGAAATCGGTTTCATTAAGTGTAAATATAAAACCCGTTCCACATGATGAAAGGGGTCTCATTTACGCCCTCATTATATTTCACCCTTCCCGGAAATGTCAACGCTTTCTTTTTTAGAAATACAGGCCCACTACCGGGCGGCAGGTCCTGTACTCTGACGGATAATCAGCTTAGGTTCCAATATGTTCTGTTTCTTCGGTTTGCCTTGGTTAATCAGCTCATGGAGCACATCTACAGCCTGCTTACCCAGCTGATACGTATTCTGGGATATCGTTGTCAGTTCAGGGATTACAGCACTCGCCAGCGGTGTATCATCAAAACCGATGATGGATATGTCTTTGGGTATGGACAGTCCATGCTCAAGTGTTGACTTGATCGCTCCAATCGCCGTGTTATCGTTCACACAGATGACGGCTGTAGGCGGATTGTCCTGCTGCAGCAGCTTGGACATTTCCCGTTTACCGTCCTCAATGGAGAAACTGCCGAGCAGCTGACGTTCTTTCGGGATCTCAAGTCCGTATTCACGAAGTTTTTTCTGCACCGCTTTGACCTTGACCATCGTAGTTGATAATTCCTTCAATCCCCCGACAAATGCAATCTCCCGGTGTCCAAGTTCAAGCAGATGTTCGGCTGCCATAGCGGCTCCGGCCCCTTCATCTGTATAGACGCGGTGGAATCCGCCTTTGGCAATGTTGCCGTTAACCAGCACAATGGGCATGTGCCTGCTCATGTCCATCAATTCCTGTGCCATCTGATCTGGACACACCTGAAGATTAATGCGTCCGCCAAGAAAGATAATGCCATCCACCCGTTTCTCCCGCAAAATGGAGAGGTACTCAGACTCGCGGTTATAATCCCCTGCTGTATTGCACAGAAAGAACGTATACCCTAGTCCGCGTGCTTCGTTCTCTGCACCCCAGAACACCTCGGGGAAAAACGGATTGGTAATATCCGGCAGAATAATCGCAATGGTGCCTGTCTCTTTCTTAATCAGACTGCGTGCCTGTGCGTTGGGCTGAAATTGATGTTTCTCGATAATCGACATGATCTTCTCTCGCGTGCTGGCACGAACAGGAGCCGTGTCATTCAGCACCCGGGAGACCGTCGATACAGATACGTTTGCTTCTTTCGCAATATCATATATGGTGATCGGTGTCATAAGGGGGGAACCTTCCTTTTCTCTCTATTTTCCTGCTTATCATACCAGATAAGATATAGCGATGAAATGCATTTCATGTATACCTGTGCGTCTCAGCGCGTGAAAACAAACACCTTGCTGTCGGCATTCACCACTTGTGTGCCGTTGCTCAGCTCAACGAGCGGCGTATCCCAATGGGTATGCCCGCTGAACACCAGTGTCTTCGGCCCGGCCTCCAAGGCCTGCCGGATGAGCGGTTCACCCATAAGCCCAAGCTCGGCGATGCCCGGGCTTTGGTGCAAAAGCAGGCAATCCGGCTGCTGCTTCAGCAGCTTGCGTACGGATTGCAGGTACGGCTCTGCCGGCAGCCGGTTCGGCTTGTCCGGCCGGCCGATGATGCCGCCAAGGCCCGCGATGCGCAGCTGGCTGGTCTTGGCGGCACTCGGCGCTGGGCCACCCGGTGGGGGGCCAGCGCTGATCATGGCAGCCGGGCCATCCATACAGTGGATGCCCTCGCTGCAGTGTAACCGATGAGCGTCTGCATCATCGGTGAGATCGTGGTTGCCGTGGACGCCGGCAACCCAGCCGAAGGCTGCCCTGAAGGCAAGCCAGACGGGAACCGGATTGCCAGTCGCTCCCCTTTTCCCACGCAGGGCATACATGTCTCCACATAACAGCACCCCCGTCTTCCGAGGATCAAGCATAGGCCATTCTATCTCCATCAGCAGGCGAATATAGGCAGGCAGCAGCTCGCCAAGAAGCTTATCCGCAGCCTCCGCGTCAGATGCCGCACCAGACTTCTTCTCCGTTCCAGGTACAATTCCCTGCAAATCCGAAGTTACAATCAGAGCGTGCATTCCGTCCGGCAGTCCAGCCAGGGTACCATGATAAATCGGAAGCTGTGCCTGAACGACTTCTCCGCCAGGGACCACATTTAAATACGAAAAATATTCAATGGGTTCATCGTTTAATGTCAGTATTTCCATATCATCTCTCTCCTTCTCCTTTATTTTACCTTCTAATCGACTGCCGTGGTCCATATATTAAATTGTAAGCGAATTCATTGGGAGACAGAGGAGTGTGACGACGTCATGATCATTCAAGTGAGTCCGCAGGCCGAAGCAAAACTTGTTGAACAGCTGGGAGAGCAGCCAGGCTTTTTCAAATTATTTTATGATACTACCGGCTGCAGCAGTGACGGAATTACGGTACTTTTAATTTTAAACGAGCGGGACAGTGATGACGTATCGATTGATGCGGGTTCGCTGCCGTTTGTGATTAATAAGCAGCAGCAGCTTTATTATGATTCCTGTTTACATCTGCAGTCCGATGAGAGCTCCCCTTCGTTTCATCTGAGCAGCGGTTCGATGATCTACGGGAACAGTATAAAGGTTCACGATCTGCGGGAAGCTGCAATGATGACGTCTGAGTGCAGGGAATAATGGATTGTCGTCGATCACTTATATGCACATTAAGATTAAAACCTCCCTAATCGGCACTTCGCGAAAAGGGAGGTTTGTTTGAATGGAAAATGCCGGGCAGAACAGCCCGTCTCCTGAGCCATCTCTGCAACCTCGAAGCTGTTTTTGAACACTATTTGTTTGCTGCGGTGTGAATGCATCACCCCTTTAGGGCGCCCCGTCGTGCCTCCTGTATAAATCAGTACAGCCGTATCTTCGGCACCTGCATTCACCGATTCTGTGGGTCGAGATGAGAATAACCGTTTCAAAAGCGTTGGCAGCGATCTGCTAACCGAATTCTCCTCATGTGTTGTGAACCATTGTGGACTATATTCCAAAAGATGGATTAACGTTTTCACTTTCTCGAGGTGATGTTCATCATGAATAATCATGTGCGGCTCTGCATCCTGCAGTATGGCGGTCAGTTCAGAGACGGTTAACAACGGAGAGGGCACAAGCGGTATGGCGCCGACCGCAACCGCCGCATATAGCGCGACCACAAGTGCGGGACTCGGGTCACCTAACAGGGCGAAACGATCGCCTGCGCGAAGTAGATACACATCTAATCGGTAATCGGACTATGTTCTTGTCCTTAGCTTGGGACAAGAACTTGTACCGATAAAATAAAAAAGCCGCTGAAATAGCGACTTCGATGGGCCATGTTCTTGTCCCTTGACATCAGATTTAGCCAATTCGATCTTTTGGTCCTCGTATGCTGATGACTATTTTTTTAAGAAATCACATAACTTTCAATGTGAAGGCAGCATTTCGCTGACCTAATCGATATTGTTATGAGGAATCAAGTATAGATTTAACCATGCTGAGGTTAGATCAGCTAAATAAATTTTTGGATGAACTCTGTAAAGTTTGAGGCAATATAAACACCCTGAGAATCGGCAGAACGTATCGTTTCTATGTAAATAATACTAGGATGAGGCAAGCTGCTGAAATTAAAGCAAAACAGGTTACCCTCCTCATCTATAGCAAAAGGAAAATGATTAAGAGGAAGACTGCTCTTTTGCTCATTATATACATCTAATATATCAAGATCATCAAATGCGATGAAGGTTAAGAAGGAAGAAAATATAACTTTCTTTCCATTGATATTCAACGTCCGTTGTACAGGCTCTGCACCGTGGTACTTTTGAATAAAGTTAATGTACTCTGAAGGAAACTGTATACCCCATTTTTTTTCTACTAACCTTACTGCATGCATATCAACAGAAGAATACTCCGTACTCCAGGTATTATTATCGACCATATGTTCTACTCCCTTTATGATTTAAACTAACTAAATCTATTTTACCCAATTGATATCATCATCTGACCAGTAGGTGCTCCAATCGGGGTCATCCACTTGACTAACCTGGATAATTTCTCCTGTATCATTTCTTCTAACAACATAACCACTATCTTCGTGATAATATACTGTAACCGGTACATTCTTCTGCCCTTTTCTTTGATCAACCCAGTCTACAGTACCTGCCGGCTCATTTATAGCTTCACTCAGTCGTTGATCATTCCAGCCACGTTCAGTAATTTGATCTGCAATACTTTTACCACCTCTTTTTGTAGGCTCTTGGCTATAGTGATAGGGGGATCCAGAATAAAGGTTACAAGCTGATCAAGTTCGCTGTAACTCATTACGCAACCTTGGTGCAGGAATGCTGGTGCCTCTGGATACAGACCTGCTGCTCGTGGCAATCGTTCCGATAAAAGCATAATGTCCCCCTAAAATTTAATATCCTTTTAATCCTACAAGGATAATTTGGAATAAATTGAAAATAACACAAAACAACCAGATCATCTATATATTTACGATTTATTGATTTATAACCAAAACCTTTTGGGAACCTGCAGCGTTTATTTTACAAACTTGCTAAACACCCAGCAGCCATAGAAAGGAGGCATTAAGATACCGAAGCCGAAGAATGATAAGATACACCCGTTAACTGCTGTGTTTATGTTCTCAACGTTCTTTCTGATTGCAGCGTTCTCACTCATGCTCATTTCAGGCTGCGGCTCTAGCGAAAACAGTGCTGCGAGCCCACCACCCCAAATTAAACCAAGTGCTGCGCAGACCCATGAGTACCTGTCCATTACCAATACCGAGTACGTGAATGAGACCGATCAGAGCGATGGAATGACCATGAACGTTTATACCTATGATTTGCAAACCAAAGCTCTCACCAAAATGACTGATCTGCCCTATAACTCGCAATATCCTTTAACGGTCGTTTCTCTGGCGGATAACACTACGTATTATTCGGGTACTGGCCAAAATAAAGGAGATGAGTTATTTGCTTATGATATGAAAACACATCAGGTGAAGCAGTTAAGCTCTAATCTCTTTGCTGTGAATGCCATCATCCCGAATGTCGCTGAGCATACACTCATGTTGGCTGCTGTGAAGCAAGGAGAGCGCCCGGTAAAAGTCATGTTTCTGGACCAAGATACACAGGAATTGACGGTTTTACATGAGCAGGATTCGGATACGACCACATGGGACATTGCGTATGATCCCAAAGCCGGAAAAGCATATGCCATTCAATACTCCGAGGAAGAACAGTATCAGCAGATGGAAAAGTCAAATCAGACCCAAAAACCGATGATTCCTCCCCGTCATACCATCATTGAAATCGATCCGGAAACGAAGCAGACCCGGAAAATATTCGAGCTCCAAGATGAACAGATTCTAACTTTATCTGCAAGAGGGGATCAGCTTCTTATAGCGACTGCCAAATATATTAACAAAAGGCCGATCCGATACAGTCTGGTAGATGTGAAGACCGGTAAGCGTCAGGAACTTAAACTCCCAATCAAGGCAAGCAGTGAGTTATTCCTGAACAACGAAGGAGACGGCTTCTATTTTCTAGGCGAAAAAGGAAACGGCAGTTCAGAACGAGGCATTTATTTCTATCATATGCAATCAAAAAAGATCGAGACGATCTTCCTGCAAAACGAAGGCTTCATCAACAACTTCATGCTCCTGTCTGAGCCTGTCCAAAAATAAAACTTGCTCTTTCCGCCTGCTGCATATAGCGAACCTGCAGAACATCCAAAAAAACCTCCCATATCCACTGTTCTGGATGGGAGGTTTACGTGTGTACCTGTGTGAGAGTTTGATCGCTGTGCAGCAATCACGTTAAATCTTCTTTCTACTAACTTGTTTTAAACCTTGCCGATTCCTCAGCCAGCTGCTTCGTCAAGGCGTCAATCGTCTGCACCAGCTCGGCCAGATGCCCGGTCATGGCAGACTGCTCCTCCATGGTAGCAGTGACTTCCTCAATGGATGCGGACACTTCTTCACCTGAAGCCGACAAGCTCTGCGCTGCGCTCAGGACCTCGTCCTTGTCCCTTTCAATGGACTCAATCTGGGAGGCAATGGCCTGCACTTGCTCCATCATACGCTGCATATTTTGAGTCGCGAATTGGAACGTATCTTTGGTCTGTATGACACTGCTTTTATGCTGCTTCGCAATTGCTTCAATCGTCTGCACACTCTGGTTATTTTGCTCCACATGTTCAATCGTCTGCATAACGATTCGGTTAATATCGTCAGATTGTGCGGTTGTCTGTTCTGCCAGCTTACGAATCTCGGAAGCCACCACAGCAAATCCCCGCCCCTGCTCGCCTGCTCTCGCTGCTTCAATGGATGCATTCAGTGCGAGCAGCTTGGTCTGATTGGCAATTTCGGTAATGGTGCTTGTAATCTGCTGAATACCCGACGAGCTCTCTGCGAGCTGTACGGTTATGTTAGAAATATTATGAACCTCTGCTTCGTTCCGGTCATTTACAGCAATGAGCGCGTCGATGACCTCATGATTATTTTGGAACGCATCCGTAAGTTCATCGGCCTGTGCCATGACGGATTGGGATATTTCGTTTACGCTGACAATTTTACTGCCCACATTCATGAACTGATCCACAATCGCCTCGGTATCCTTCGCCTGTGATTCCATCGCGCGTGAGATCTCAAGTGCCGTGGCTGATGTATCGGTGATGGATGCCGATGTCTGCTGCGCAGATCGATCCAGTTCCGCAGTACTTTGATTCAAGACACCAATAGAAGCATTCATACTGGCAATCAGCTGTCTGTTCCCCTCGGCCATGGTGTTGAAGCTGTCAGCCAGTTCTCTGAATTCTCCGCTGTATTTCTCCTTCGCCTGTACCGTTAAGTCACCTCCAGCCAGCTGTTTAAACAGCGCTGTAATGGAAGCAACCGGTCTCGTCATCACCCGTGAGAGCAGAATGCCAACAATGACTGAAAAGGCAATAGAGCTGAAGAGAACGATATACATCTTATTCGCCATGCTGGTTAAGGGCTGATTGACGTCTACATATGAATCCTCTACAATAACCGTCCAATCCGAACGTGGGATTTTGGAATAAAATACAACTTTTTGGTCACTGCTTGCCTCGCCGTGGAACAGCTTATCACTTGAGTCCAGATCAACAATGGACTGGTATTCTCCCGATTCGAGCGGTTTGCCCGCAAGACTCTCGTCTGCCGAATGATACAGAACCATGCCAACGCGATCCAGAATGATGACTTTGCCCTCGTTGTTGATTTTGACATTTTGAAATTGATTTATGAAAAATGATGTATTTGCTGTAGAAACGAGTACCCCTTCCACTTCTTTCTTATCGTTGTAGATTGGAGAAGCAAAAACGATGCCCAGGGTACCCAGTGTCTTGGAGATCATGCCTTCACTGATGACCGTGCGTCCCTGAATAGCTTCCTGAAAATATGTACGATCCGCTCTTTCCCCACCCAAAGATTCCGGGTCACTGGCTGCTACCACTTTACCGCTGCGATCCAGCAGCGTTAGAATGCTGGTTCCCTCCATACCGGTCAAACTGTCTGCCAATATGCCATTCGCTTTGTCCACCAGCTCCTGGTTGTCTGAGGTAAATGTGTCATCATTCTGAGCCTCAGCCGCATTGCTAATTTCAAGTAAATCTCTAAATGTCCGATGAGTCGTAATGAGAAACGTTGACTGCTGCTCCAGACTAAGTGAGGTAAACAATCCTTCGCTGATCCGATCTGAAGTCGATCGAATTTCGTCTTTGCTTTTAACCATCGTAATGCCTTCGGCCACCTTATAACACAGTACAGCCGTTACAGTCAGCACAACACAGACGAGAAGACTGATCATTAACGGTAATTTGATTCGAAAAGACATATTGGTTATACGCTGCCTTGCTTTTGCAAAAAACATAAATACTTCCACCATCCATCCTCATTTGTGTAGAATCCATATAATATGCGCTATTTTAATATCGGTTGTTATTAAATAATCGTCCAGTTATAAAGCGCTTGCATAAAAAAATATTAGCCTAAGGTTTATATGCAGGACAAAAGTCGTTTGAATGGATTGGCAAAAGTGGACTTCCGGGTAATACAAAATATAACATTATCATCGTATAATGGATGAACTACATATTGTGAAGAGAGAGGAACGATATTTTTATATGAAAATGCCCACTTTATTAAATGTCATCCGTGCCCTTCTGGGACTGCAGTCCATCTTCATTGGCATCTCCATGGCATTCCTGGTTGCAGATGTATTCCGCAGCAGTGCGGATTACTCCGCATTTCCGCTATTCGATCAGGTCGCCTACTTTGCCAACATTGCGCTTCGAATCATTTTGATTCTGGCTCCCCCGCTCCTGACGATCATGTATATCTCAGGACAGAGCTATAAGCTGACGATTACATTCATGAGTCTAACCCTGTTCTTCACCATTTTGTTTATTCCAAGCCTTCTCGTCCTGCTGCACGTTTTCATGCTGCTCACCCTGCTGCTTCATCAGCCCAGCAAAATGTATCTGAAGCAGGAAGGTTCTTCGCGAGAGTACAACCAAAAGGATCTGCGATTATAGCTCACATCGATTGATGGATGGCAGCTGAACGAAGCTTAACTTTTCAGGATATAGACAGCGAAAAAACCTGCCGGCAAAACGGCAGGTTTTTTGGGGTGGAATATGCATTAAATATGAAGATACTTACAGACATGGACAGTGATGCGTATTGTTTCATGCATCCCATTATCGTTAGGCTGTTAGGAAAGCTCCGCAATTCGCTGGCTAATGCGCGGGAACAAGCCAAAGGCATTCTCATAAAAGACTTTCTCATGATGCTGCTCCGGCACCAGTCTGCGCACAAATTCAGCATACAAGTCGATCGGGGCCAGCGGCCAATCGGTACCGAACAGCATCTTCTCGTAATGATCCGAGTAGACCAGGGCTCGGCGGAAATGATCCATGAATAACGGTTCGTTCATAAAGCGTTCGAAGTGAGGCCGATCTCCAACCACCAGTCCTGACAAATCCGCATACACGTTAGGATTTTTTGCCACTACCTCGGCCGCGTCCATCACCCAAGGATCGCCCAGGTGGCAGATCATAAAGTTGACGCCCCGCTGCTGCAGAGCTAACTCGTCCACCGTTAACGGATGCGCATATTTAAGCAGTCCGTTCATCGAGTAGGTGTCTCCGGTATGGATGACCACAGGCAGATTGTATTTTGCCGCCAGTTCATAGACCGGGGTATAGATTTTGTCATACACATAGTGATGGTAATACCCGGCATACAGCTTGATTCCCGCAATCTCGGGCAGCTGCAGTCTGGCTTCGATCCGGTCCAGCTCATCCTGAGCATGCTTGCCGTCCAGCCTGTTCGGGTTAATCCCGACACATTCCATCAGAAACGATGGAACCTGTTCTTCCAGGTCCAGCCTCATCGGGTTAGGGGAACTGGAATCCGGGAAAGCCCCCTTTGTCTGCTCGCTGACCCCCATGCCGATGCCAAGGATAACATCATTTCGGTCAAATTCCGCTTTGAGGCCAGCCGTGCTGTAGTCTACTTTGGACAAATCAATTGCGGTACGGTGAAAGCTGTCGATATCCGACAGATGAATATGAATATCAATGATGGGCATCGGAGTCCTCCTCTTCGCTTGTCGTTGTTATAAAGTTGAGCTTCAACAGATCATGTACATCCGCCGGTTGAAGCGGGATCGGTCCCAGCACAAGATATGTCGGCTCCGTCCAGACGGTTTCTCCGTCTTTCAACGTAAGCTCATGCATTACGTTATGTCCGGTCACCAGATTGTTGGCAAAAGCCCAGGCACTCTGATTAGGGTAACGATTAATCGCATGCAGCATGTTATGCCGTGAAGTAGAGCCTGTTCGAAAAATATTCCGTAATGGCAGGCCGATATCCACCTTCCCCAGCGGGAATCGGTCCTGGTTCGGCTGTTCGATCCAGCCTTCTGTATACGCATCCGCAGGTTTGAAGAAACGCGTTTCTGTAATCGTGTAATTCGCGCGTGTCAGACCGCTCTTGTTGGTTACAGAAACTAACGTACACAGCACCGGAACACCCGGCAGCATCAGATAATGCTGCTGAACCGTCATTCCCCGATTCGCTTCATGTTTGTCGATGCAGATGGTCGTTTTCATGCCTTTCCAAACATTGCCGAATTGATCCTCTTGTTCCGACCACGATATACTCGTTTGCTCCAATTGACGACTGAACCCATTCATGCCCGAAATATCGACAGTCATTCCGCCATACCACGGATTCCACCATGAACGAGGAGCAGGTTCAGGATAGGAGCTGTCCAGCCATTCCTCTCCCTGAACTTTGAGCGAGTGTATTACACCAGCGAAAGCCGGATCAGCCGTAATGGATAATACACCATTGTTTACGGTATACAATGTCCCTGATTCTGCTGCTCCCTCTTCAATCTTCTGCTGGACTTCCGACCTTGTCTGTGGTAACCAGAGGGCTGTTCGCTCCTGAATTCGGTCTTCTCCACGATATACACCGCGTACTTTCCAGCCGCCGATGTGCTCAGGCTGGTCAGGACGGGCTGCGGACTCTGAATGCTGCAGATCACGCAGATTCCCTGCCGTTCCGATGTCCTTGGGCGCAAACTCCAGCTTGGCTGAGTCCAGATGTTCTGCCGCATCGAACGCTATCGTACCCGCCTTCATTTCCGGTTCGCCACCCTGCTGCACATACAGTTCCAATGTACCTGCAAGTGGAACAAGCTTACGTTCGTTCAGCTCTGCCTGAAGTACATCCGGGGTAAATGGATTCCCGCCATTCAACGTCACATCCAGATGACTATCCAGCATCGGGATGGTCTGATTCGGTTGTTTACGGGCAAATGCACGGAAATCCGACCATTTCCCAAACGTATTCAGCGCAAACACCGTTTCCTTGGTATGTACCGAAGCTCCAGCCTTCAAGCGTCCAAGCTCATGCTGCAGTCCCAGTGTATATTCAGGTTTAATCAGTTTCAGCGAAGGGTCCCAATAGATGCCGCATGTCCCGTACTCTTCCTTGCAGAACAGCCAGTTCTCTGTAATCTGCCCACTATCCCAGTGGTTTGGATCTCCAGCGTAGTCATCACCCATATCCACAAAACGGCCTTGGTATGGTAATATGAGCCCGTTTCCATAGAAGCCGAAGTTATCCATCAGGAAGAGTTCTTCTTCCCATGCCGTATCACGTGTATTTACAACCTCATGAGAGAACGTGGCCATTCCGCTCGCGGACAGCTTGGCAATCGTTTTCAACAGCAGTCCCGGGAAATTTTTCAATTCATAGACCGCCTCAAGAACCTGATAACTGCCCTCTGCAGCAATGTTCACTTCTTTGGCTTCTTTTCTGGACAGCTCTTCCGAATACGGCTTACCCAGCTTCGGATAGTTCCACCAGAACGAATGACGCGACCCGGGGTATTCAATCCACATGACGTTATCATGTTTGTTCATATGAAGAGAAAATGCACCGTTCACGACAACCCACTGGCCGTTTGCCTCCCCGCCGTACCTGCCTTCGATGCCCTTCATCAGCACAGACAGTTTTCTTGTAAAAGAAATCTCCGATCCCCCTGCCGGAGCAGCGGTAATCTCAATGTCCTGTGCATAGATGCCATACGTATGCAGCGTAAATGGAACGGGCACAGAGCATTTCCCCTTTGCGGGCACCGTAAAGCGCAGCCTGCGCTCCGTCCAATCCAGGAATTCATCTGCAGGCAGCTCCAGATTGAATTCCGTTTCAGCATCCACATTGTTTTCCACATTCAGCAGCATTTCTGCCGGGACACCCGGATACAGCTCCTTCACAGGCAGCACAGATGTGATTTTGGCAGGAAATTTGGGGTGGATACCGAGCCGGAAATGAGCCTTCTTCCCGTTAATAAGCCAGGTACTGCTGATAACCGGATGGGTTTTGTTTTTGTCCTGTTCTTCTGTCACCGGATCAAGGTGAAATACTCCATCTACCGTGATCATTTCACCCGGCTGCACCGTTTGCACGGTATGCAGAGCAAAACGGATATTTTTGTCATCCTGTCCGCTGATCTCGATGGCAAGAGCGGCAGCGGATTTATTTTGGATATGATAACGCACGGGATAACTTGAACCAAACACCAGATTATGCTCGTCAACTTCGGTGTGAATTTCGTAATCCGGTGTTTCGATCGCGGCCAGTCCGCGGCCTGTTTTTTCAAAAGATACCCGAAGGGAAGTGTCTCCTTTACTCCAAGAGTAGTCAAAGTAATCAAACCCCTGATGCTCACGTCCATCCGGTTCAATCACAAGTTCACGCGTACTGTCCGCGTACCAATCCAGTGTTTCGAAGTACGGCGCAAGTGCCTCCGTCTGCAGCACCGTCGGGATAAAGTTCATCAGGTGTACGCTCTCGTCTTTTTTCTCCCAGAAAAATCCGCACTTCTTGTACATCGGCACCGCCTTGGTATTACCCGGCCAAGTGAACAGATCCAGACGCGGCCACCCGGCCTGCACCGTTTTCTCCACTGCCTTCAAAATCAGATTACGGCCAATTTTGTAACCATGGTAGTCCGGGCGCACGTTAAGCAGGGGTACATATAGTGCATTCTCGTCGAATCGATAATGGGCAAAGCTGCAAAAACCGACGACCTCTTCGTTATGAATCGCCAGAAACACGTGAAGATTAGAGGAGTTCTCCATCTCTTGGCGAGTGGCCTCCTCTGTTCTCTGCCTTGTGCCGCCTCCCCAGCTCTCATTGCTTCGATTCCACATCTCTGCCACACTGGCAGCGTAAGAATGGTCGTATTCAACAATCTGAATCTGATCGATGATGGGTTGTACGCTCATGTTCTGCTCTCCTTCTCTATATGTATAGGATGGTCTTCATAAACAACTAACTGGCCTTCTTCTGATCGCCGCAGAACTAATCCAGGCCCTGTGCGGCAAATCTAGCGATAGTCTTATCATACTATAATTGGAAACATTTTCAGAGCGTCTTTGTCTCCTAGATTCATATTGGGTCCAGAACGATTATAAGTAATAAGAAACCTTAGACCATGGTGGTCCGTATGTACCTTTGGACTCCTGCAGGGCTTATGTACAGGCTAACATATCCCGTGTTGACCGGATAAAATCGGTGAATCTGTGAGTTTTGACAACCGTCGTTCGTACTTGTTACTCTGAAGAGAAAGAGATGCCTACTTATATCAAAAATAGATAGATTTGTGGAGGGAAAGCATGACGGAGTGGATTACGCAATTTATACTTTTCTTTAAGGATTTGTCGTACGCAGGTCTTGTTATCGCGTTGTCGTTTGAATTTGTCCCTGCTGAACTGGTGCTGCCCATGGCGGGATATTGGGTATACCTCGGAGATATGAAGCTGTGGCTGGCGATCTTGGCAGGAACCGTTGGCGGCACATTTGGTCCCTTGACGTTGTATGCTCTCGGACGTTACGGCGGCAGACCGATGGTGGAGAAGTACGGCAAATACTTCCTCATTCGCCCTCACCATGTGGAAGCTTCAGATCGATTTTTTGAGAAATACGGCAGCGGGGTCGCGTTCTACGGACGCTTTGTGCCCGGCATTCGCACCGTCATCTCCATCCCCTGCGGCATGGCCAAGATGAACGTATTCAAGTTTAGTATCTTTACCTTTCTAGCCATGCTTCCGATCACATCCATCTACGTCTACCTCGGTTATAAACTGGGCGCACAATGGGAAGAAGTCGGCGAGGTCGTTAAACCGTATGTCATCCCGGCAGGCATGATCTTCCTGATCGGATTCGGCTTGTATATGCTGTTGAAACGTTGGAAAAAAAGACCGGCTTAGGCAAGATAAAGGCTTGTTGAAGTAAGGAAGGTAGATTTAAAGCCCCGCGATCATCACGATCGACCGGGGCTTTTGGTTTTAAAATAACGTTCTTGCTGTTATTACTCATCTGAATAGAAGTAAAGCCCCACTGATTTCCTAGAAATGAGTGAGGCTTTATAAATTATAGATTATAGAGGTACTTAATCACGAAGTACTTTATCGGGATAACATTACTTTTTCAGAAAGTAAATGTCTCGATTGCTCCCGCCTGAAAAGGATGTTGAGCCGCTTCACGTACTCGAACTGAATCCCCCGTTTCGAACGAAACGGTTTGGTCGACGAGCAATGGAGTCCATTCTCCATCATTCTTCGAGTATTCCAGTGTCGGCAAAGAGGTGGATATTGAATTGTTCAAATTCATCACATGAACTTCGGATGTGAATTTAAACTCTTTTGCTGGAGCAGCTTCTAGGTATTGACCACCTTTCTCACGAAGAAGAACCGTGAGATCCCCGGGAAATTGTTGTGGATTCTCTTCGCTGTACGTGGTCCACGTCCTGCCATCATCCACCGAATATTCCATTGCAGAGGACATTCCTGAGGCAAAGAACATATTGTCGGCATCATTGTGACCAACATACATTTTCACATTGTCTCCAAAAACAACAGTTTTCACCTTACCCGCAGGAACTTGGTTGTCCGGATCGGCTTTGACACGCACTTGCACGGAATTGTCCCCGGGAAAAACAGGTGGGGCGGCTTCATCATACGGAATCCAGGACTGTCCTTTATCAAGTGAAAATTCCATGCTTGCATTGGCTCCGTCCAAAATATTTAGTTTATCGTCCTTATCGATCTCTGGTTGCTCAGGAGCAGAAGGCAGCGTGTCTTTGATCGCAATAGAGATCGGTGCTGTATGAGCTCCGTCTTGCAGCACAGCTTGAATCAGCAAATGAGTTGCTCCTTCAGGAATGGACGTCCCTTGGGGCAGCGTATAGCTGTTTCCGTCTGACTTATCTAATGTCTTGATTGCAGCCAGGCTTCCCCCCGCATTTCCCCACATCAGCTGATAGGAAACGACTGCAGTGTCATTTGTGCTTGGTGTCCAATTAATTTCCCCTCCAATCGTTCCTGCAGCTCTATCCGTATCAACAAAAGAAAGAGATAAGGGCATAGAGGACGATTTGGTGTAAGCCAACTCGTAAGCATGACGAATTTGTTCAATGCTTATAAATTTTTTTTCCGGCAAGAGACTGCGCTCACTTAGGATCATTTTAGCAACTTCGGTTCGAGCTGCTTGGTTCATACTGCTGTATTGCGCTGCATCAATATGGAGTGTATCCGCATACCTTATCAGATAAGATTCTGTGATGGAGTTCGTTCCGGCATAATTGAAGTTATGGATCACACCAGCTTCGGTATTGGACGGTGCAGGGTACTGCTGGTTAGTCGTCTCAATAATCTGTTTAACATCACTGAATGTGCTGTACTGGCCAGCTTTTTCTGCCAAAGCCTTCTGATAATGCTGTCCGTTAAATTCAATCAAACCCAGTTCCCTTTTCAATTCAGAGGGGTAGGCTCCAAGGATATGCATGACATCTTCAGCCTTGGTTGGGTCGATTCGATTGCCCGTTTCGATGGATAATTGCTTCGTGATCAACGAGACAACATTTGGCCCCGAGTAACTGCCATGTCCCCCGAACGAACGGGAACCACTTCCATCTGAATCTTTAATAGTCAACGCATTTTTAACATAAGTCCAATCGAAAGAATAAGACGTCCCGTCTCCCAATGTTACCGGGTCAAAATTCACATTAAGAATAGGCATTTCCGGAATGGTTAGATCCCAATGGATCGATTTGATCTCAATAAATCCATATCCATAGTTTCGCAGGCGACCATCCTTAAAGATCGCAGCCGGGTTAGTCGTGGTTGTTGCTGGAGGTGTGAGTACACCCGTAAACTGAATCCTAATCTGGCTCAGGTTCGATTTATCGTATGGAAGGACATCGCTGTCATTGGCACGATAATTCATAATCGAATGAATAAACATCGGCTGCGTTTCCTGACCCGTCTCTCCATTTTTGAAAATGGTATAGATATGATAGGTTTTGGATGGCTCAAGTCCTTCTACTTTGTACGTCACAGGTTGATTCGCTGTCACCGAAAACATCCCATGGGTTGAAGGCAAGTTATCAGGAAGTGATCCATTCTTCACTTGTTCCGCTGTAGGACGTACACGATCATCGGCACGAACAGCCATGTAATAAACTGTACCTGATTTATTTGTGGTCATCAGACCAACAGCTGCATTTTCTGTACGGTCCTGATAACTCTTGTACGTATACGGATACCATGATGTCGGATCTGGATTCGCAGGAGTTGATGGTGTACCCGGATTGGAAGGCGTCCCTCCTCCTGAATTCCCTGTACTTCCTCCACTGCCTCCACTAGCGGAAGAATCACTTCCTCCAGAGCTTGGTTGTACGAATGTCGGATTGCTTACACCGTTAATCGTAGCGATTTGCATTTTGACCTTATCGTAGTTTGCAATGACTTTTTCGGGTGATACTCCCTCTGGCAGAACCAAGCGTTGAATGGAAGCATTCGTTGGAATCGATACTTGGCTGGCACGATCCTTAATTGTTACAGTTCCTATCGTTCCTGTACCTTGCAGCGCGATGGTTCCTGTACCTTTAATGGTGAGTGATTCTATACGCCCTGTTCCAGAGATGCTTGTTTCCTTACTACCTGCGATAATCTCCAAGTTACGGATGTGCGCATATAATGAAGCGTTGTGAACTCCTTCTCCTACCGTTACAGTATCATATGTGATGGATTCATCTCCCCACAACCCCGCAAGCTTGGAGTCAATATGAACCTCTTTAATGACCGTTTTGTTTAAGGATTCAACCCGAACATCTTCCTTGCTGATATTCATTTGCTGAAGTGACGATTGGTCGAATACAACCGTGTTGTCATCTCCACCCTTTACATAAGTTGTCCCTTTAACGGTAACTTTCTCCGCGTAAAAATCATTCTCAAGTTCTTTTGAAATTTCCAGATCACCGCTAATATTGAGGTTCCTGATCGTTATGTAGTCTGCTGCAGCTCTTACGTTACCCGCTATAACCGCTTGTCCACCATCGAGTACGACGTTCCCTGAGAACTCTTTTTTCCCTGCCTCTGCTGCCAGACCTGGCGCAACCAGTTTGAGCTCTAACACTTTGGTGATCTGCTCATCTACCGTTTCCATTCGGACTCCGGCATTCGCAAGTGCAGCTGCATTTTTAGCCTCAAATAACGGTTTTAATGCTTCGGCTACCCCATATTGCTTATTTCCAATCGTAACTGTACCGTTTTCTACTTTCTGGATGGTTTGCAGCTGACTGCTTGCCACCGTAGAATCTATTCGTACTAGAATAGCAGCTAGTTCTTGCCGGAGCACAGGCTGCTGAGGATGAAAGCTGCCGTTATTGCCTGTCATCAGACCGGACGAGACAACAGATGTTACCGATTTTTTAGCCCACGTTGATATCTGCTCATTGTCTTTAATCTTCGACAGCTCTTCAACCTGATCTTGCGCTGGATCTGTTTGAGTTGCTCTAACCAATATGGAAGCCAGTTCCTCCCGTGTAACGACAGCTTGTGGACGAAACATTCCACTTGGATCTCCATTCATCCATCCCGCTTTTTGCACGGCTTCAATCGCACTTGCACTCCATGAACCGGGAGACACATCCGAAAACTTAGAAGCTGCATGTTCACCCAGTTCAAGCCCCATAAGTTTGGCAATTGAAACGGCTGCCTCTTGACGAGTAACCTGCTGTAACGGATGAAAGAACCCTTTAGGGTCTCCACTCATGATCTTTTTCTCTTGAGCTTCAAGTATAACCGCCTTAGCCCAAGGCGAAGCCTGTTCAACATCTTTGAACGGAAGAGAGGATGCTGCCGATACGTTGGACTGCATGGCTGTGCTTAGCGTAATAACTATCGACGCTATAGCTGCTGCGCCCATTTTTTTTGAAATATCCATAAAGCCTCCTATTAACACTTAAGTCTTTTCTCCTGATTTTTGTATATTTTTGAATCAAAAGACCCATTCATCATAATATGTAATTCGACTTATAACAATATGTGATTTCCAAAAAAATCATTTAATTATGGGAATTTATCGCACTGGAAAAGGGCCAGCGCCTTTCTCCTTATCTGTTGGTAACGTTGTGTCTACTACTTTCTCAGCTGAAATCTCTTCTAAAGTAGGTTGGGGGCAGAGACTGCTGCAAAACTGGGAACAACCTATCAGGGAACTCACACCTACAAAAAGTCATCTGGCCTCATTAAAATCCCTGCAAACAGAACATATACGATTTATTGTGCCCCAACATATAGCTACTGATATTTTAAATACGAGACAAGGTCTATTTCCAAATTCTCATATTGGCACTTACGAGTATAAAGAACCAACATCTTTATACTTTTACTGGAAAGATACCACTAGTTGGTAACTAGACACGATTTTATATTATTGGTAGTATAATAGCGCATACATTAGCATGATTATATTACCAAAGGAGAAATTAACTTTGAAAAGTAAAATGAATTCCTTGTTGGCACTTATCATTTCTCTCGTCTTACTTATTCTTGGATTTCTATTCATCGTCCGAAGTACGGATTGGGGTATGGACAAAGCAATGTTGGTATTGGCAAAATATCAGAATGTAAAATCAGACACGACTGATATTTTTGGGGATTTTATCAAATCAGAGATTTGGTCTTACAAAATTGAAGGAATTCTATTCATTTTACTTGGAATGTTAGTGTTGAATTTAGCAAATACATCACGAAGCAAATAACACTTTGTTAGTTGGAGGTTTAGATGAGCCATATTCGAGGAATTGTTTTGGAGGGTTATTCACATGCAGGAAAGACATCTGTTCTAAAAGCATTGAAGCAGCTTCATGCAGTCGATGAATCATCAGAGCGAAGTATTATTGTGCTCAGTGAACATTATTCCCAAATATTAAACAATGTCCATGGAGAATATAAAAGCTTGAATCGTGATGAACATCTTAATTTGTTGAAAGAACGGATCAGCATGTTAAAAAAGCTAAATGATTGGGCAGCATATTTAGGTCCAGAGGCATCTAATGCGTCTAGAGGAATATTCTTTGTGTTGGAAAGGTTTCATTTGAATCATAGAGCGGCTTTCTCCACCGACCCCGTACACGAGATCGAAAACATCGAAAATGAATTACTTCAGCTTGGGGCGCAATGCGTATTACTGACCGTTTCATCAGAGAACATCGAACAACGAATGCAGAGCCGAACGCCTCACGAATGGAAAAACAAGACACAAGATGAAATTCGAAGATCGGCCAAAGATTTTTTACATACTCAATCAGAACTTCGTAAACAGTCAGCTTTGTCTCTCCTGCCAACAATCGAAATAAATACAGATCACAAAGATTGGACGGCATATGCAAAAGAAGTATTGAAACGACTAAGCTAGTTTAGAATTAGTTTGAAGAATTAAAAACTCCTTCCCCAAAAAGATAGGGAAAGAGTTCCAATTGAGAATTCAATGATTCAGGAACTAAATCAGTTCACGCCTTCTTTTCAAATAAACGTACAGCACCACACCAGACGCTGCACAAATGACCGCACATAAACCAATGAATCCATACCCTGCCTGTAGTCCGCGCAGCAAACCGAGCTGCGTGGTGGCACCGTACATATTCTTCACACCTTCAATGACCCAGCCTATTATATAGTTGCCGATGACACTGCCCACCCCCATGAGCGTTACCGTAAACGTAATTGCCGTATCACTGCCGTTCGGATATCTGCGCGCGATAAAGGCCATCACCGTGGGATAGATCATCGCAATGCCTGCGCCCGATATCGCAAAGAAAATCGCCAGACTCTCTCCCCCTGCAAGTGCCACAAACGTACATACCGCCGAGAAAGCCGAGAACAAAATCAACGAAAGTACAAATCCGATGCGATCCGTCAACGGGCCAAGCAGCAGACGTCCAAGCGAGAATGTGAGGAAGAATGCCGACAATAATCCCGAAGCTTTAACCGTGTCCCATGTGTATGCTTTCTCCAGGAAGTTAACAAGCCAGCCTCCGACCGCCAGTTCCGATACCACGCCAAAAGAAAGAATAAGCACCATCAGCCACAGGGCCGGATCACGTGTTAACGTCTTAAGCGAGGTGCGATCTTCATGGGCAAGATCATCCCCGGGAAATTTACTGCGCAGTGCCGCAATGATCGGCAGCAGGCAGAGTGACAACATGACCAGATACATGCCGCGCCAGTCCAGCAGATGCCCAAATACGGTAAGAGACATGACACCTGTCGCCAGCAATGGCGCCACCGTTGAACTGAGTCCGTAGAAGAAATGGGACAGGTTCATCATCGTGCCTGTATTTTTCACAAAAATCCGCGCCCCGAGAATTGCCAGCGCAATCTCCAGCATCCCGTTACCGATGTACATGAAGAAGTACGATGACGCAAAGAGCGGATACGTATGCGATACATAGATGAACACACCCGACAGAATCATCGAGGCAAATGAAATAATGCTGACCGCCTTAATGCCCCATTTGCGAACCAGTATAGCCGTGAACGAGCAGGCGATCAGATATCCCAGAGCGTTCAGGGACAACAACGTTCCGAGCTGTTTCTCATCCAGATTAAAGTCAAATTGAATGCGCGGAATGGCCGGGCCCTTAATATTTTCCGAGATGCCAAATACGATAAATCCAAGAAAGATCGTTGCCAGCTGCATGGCGTACAGCTTGTTAAACTTTCGTTTGCTGCCTTGTGTACTTGCTTGCTGATTCAAAATAAGTTCCTCCATTGTGTCCAGAAAAATGGTTACACGCTCTACCTCCGATTGCAGTGCCATCTTCCGCCCGCTGTTATCCCTGTATTTTTATGAATTTCTTTCTAAAGGTGAAAATACAGTGATAAAGGCGTTCTCCAGATTGGCTCTGCCCTCTCCGCTCTCGTGTAAAAAATGTTGCTTAACTTCACTTCATAATAAGTCGTTTCTACCACTGCTTCTCAACTACCTGAATGCGGTAGGTTAGGCTTTCAAGTGTTACGGCTATCAGCCCGTTAACATACTCGCGCCGGGTGTCGCGGCGAATCATCAGCTCAGGCATATGCTCCTGTGGAATGTGGTGATCCCGGCAGCCTTGAATCAGGCCGTCCCGCATCGCGGGGTCCATCGTATCACCCGTCACCACAATGGCCGCCGGATTGATTATTGCAATAATGGAGACCAGTGTCTGTACGACGAGCTCCTGCAATCCGTCTGTCGTTTGCAGCATGCGCAGCTGCTCATCCCGTGACACGCCAAACGGCAAAAAGGATACTTCGCCCCCAAATTGCGTATTCCCGGTGAGCGGGCGACCATCGATAATAAAACCTGCCCCCGGAAAATGATTTTCAGGGAATGTCACCACCGCAAAGTTCTTCTCTTCCTCAAATTGCTGTTCGTTGTACAATCCGTACACGGTTAGATTCATATCGTTACCAATGACCACTTCGATGTCTTCGTATTGCTCTTTGAGTCTTAAACCGAGCGGCTGATTAGCTAACTCTGGTACGTCACAGATACCGATCACACCATTGTGCGCAACCCCTGGTATACCGATTCCAATGGCCTGCACATTGTGATGCTGCTCGATCAGCCCAGCAATGAGTTCCTCCACCACCGTGACATTTATCTCTTCTAAAATAAGCGTCTGTTCGTCTGCCATTTCTCCGTTCAGGTTGGCATATGTATGTGTGATCGAATGAATGCCGCCTTCCGTACGAATAATCAGACACAGCACACTCGCGTAGTCCGCATTAAACTGATACCGACTCGCAGGTCTCCCCCCGCTCGACTCATCCGGGCCGAGATCAATGATCTCGCCCGTCTGGAGCAGTTCGTTCAGAATCGTGCCGCATGTTGCCACGCTGAGTTTGGTCAGGTTTGCGATGGAAGCCTTCGTTCCTATACCCATCGACCGAAGTGTATTTTTCACAATTTCAACGTTAATCCGTTTGACCTGTTGGGTGTTGTGGGAAGTGGGTAACATCGTTTGTTGTGTGCCTCCTTTCGTTTGTATGTATATGGATGATCGCGTATTCGAGAAAGTATTGGAGGGAAGTTTTTAAAAGTATTTTAATAATTGAAGTTTAGGGGGATTGGTGTGGAAAGTCAATGCTTATTTGGAAGTGGTTTGAGGACAAGTAAAAAGAGAAAAAGGACAGGGCAAGATCATCTTGGGAATGATCCTGTGCTGTCCTTTGATTCAAACGCTTATGTAGACTGGCTCATGTGATGGGCCAAGATGCTCTTCTCCAGCCTGACTTCAAATAACTTTCGGTTCAAATCCTGTTCCATCGCATGAAGGTGATACGCCGCCTGTTTCACCGTATCCATATGCAGCACCCCTGCCCGCTTTGCGATAATGTCCATGGCATCCAGAATGAGTTTGTGACACGTAACCAGTTGATCGACGTAATCGTCTTCTTGGTTTACGAGTTGTGCGTACTGCGAAGCCAGATCTTCGCTTAGATTGCTCGTCTTTCCTTTGTATAAAGAGAGTATACATAGTGTGAAAATAATATGGTGCGAGAAGACGTACTACTATCTGAGTTCCCTATTTTGCATAAACGAACTATAATATTTATAGTACTGTTTCAATCTCGTATTTTTCAATTTGAAAATATACATTGTACTATACAAAAAAAGTTTATGTATAACTTATAATTATGAGGTGACTGTTTGATGAGGTACATACTTTATCCACCGTTTCTAGTAGTTCCTGAAGAAACTGATTTCTCGGCTGCATGGGAATCTTTTTGTTTAAAGTTACTCAAGCTAGATTTAGGCACCAATGATATAGAGAAACGAAATCCACCAGAAAGTGGAGTAGACTTGTATTTTCCTGATAAGAAAATAGCATTTCAATGCAAAAGTATTTATGATAGAAACCACAGAATAAATAAAAAGAAAATTAAAAATTCTATAGATTCTGCGATTAAAATTAAGAATTCATTACCCTGGGATGAATATATTGTGTGTTGTAATGAGAATATAACAGGAGATTTCTCGAAACAACTGAAGGAGAGTTACTCCAACATAGATATAAAGGTACGGGGTAAAGACTATTGGACATTTTTATGTGAAAAGTTTTCTCGTCAGGTAGAAAGAAATTTTAGAACTCTATTACCTTTATCTAAAAGAACAATAATAAACCATTCAAACTTTGTGTTAAGTAATTCTTATTCTTCATTGAAAGATAAGTTTGATTCTGAGCTTATTAAGATCCTAATTTATAGCTATGAACATGACAAAGTTTACGCAATTGAAATCCCAAAAACTCTTAACTTAAACGAACTCAACAAACTTCTAATGGATCTTTTTAATCTAAGAAGAATATATTCTGAAAATCACGGTAATTTCGATATAGTTCAATCAATCATAGTTGACGATATAGAGTACAACACAAAACCTGAGAATGAAAATGTGACCTTGGATTCCTTGGGCATAACTGATAATTCTATAATAAGTTATAAACTAAAAATCGTTTTTCCAAATTTCGATTTAGAATTTGACAAATTAATGTTTAACGATGGAAATAAATGCGAGAACCAGTCGAAGGAATCAATAATAAAGACAATATTCAAAGATTTTGATAAGACAATAGGTATGTATAAAAATGGAAAATAATAATATTTTTTTTGAAATTTTAAGTGGTTCAACTGAATTCGCCCTGTTCAATCTCGCTGAAAATTCTACAGATCATCTTATAGCTTTTAATTACTACAAAGAATATGCAGAACGTTTTTGGAATACTCATACTCAAAATGTAAAATTTTATTTCCCTCTAGATTTTAGTTACAAACAAAATTTCACAATTAATGGAAGTGTCCAACTATATGATGAAAGAGCAATAATAAGAATAAATGAAGGAGTACTGCTCAAGCTATATAAAACATTCTATAGCATTCTCTCAATAGATAATCTAATTGATACATTAAGTGAAACTGATGACGGCAGTCTTCATATTAAAAATATATATACATTTAATGATACCTTTCCAGAGTATGAATACACTTTTCTTTTACCTATCAACAAAGAAAGAAAAATAATTGCTGAAATAATGGCTATGTTCGCAATAAAATTTGTAATTCTTCATGAAATAGCACACCATTTTGACGGTCATGTTTTATATATGAAAACGTATTTTAATGATGAAACACTTAACATAGTAAGAAAAGCCAATGAAGAAAGAATTTTAGACAAGCAAACATTAGAAATGGATGCTGACGCATTTGCGATTTCTCAATTAATCGACGAGATGATTGATTTCATTAATAATGATACGCTCTATTCGAATCATATAAAAAATCCTTCTAATTTCTGCTTTATTTTATTTATCTCAATTCATATTTTATTCTTAATTTTAAATGATGAGTATGAGCTTAAAAACTCCACATATTCACCTGAGCTAGTTAGAAGTTTGACTGTGTTAGATGCTGCAAAAGTTAACCTTTCTTATAAAGCTTCTGAGATAATCAGTAAAACAGAAATTTTAGATATAATTAAGACTTCAATCATTAAAGCAAATTCATTATACAATTCTGTTTATGGAAAAATTGATTTTTCGTCTTTGGTGAATTACGATGAAAGTCACTTAAAATCCCTACATGAAAACTGGAAAAAAATGAGAGTTGTTTTATCTCCTTATGCGATAGCTCAGCTAGCTTACTAAAACTCTTGTCTAGTCGTTCGAGTCTACCCAATACAAGAAGGTCGGTAAAGAAATTACAGGCCTTCTTCTTCATATCGAAATCCCTCATGTAATACTTCGTCAGGATAATAGAGACTCTTTCTCTCTTTAGAAATTCCTGAATCTGCTCTTTTTGGCCATGACACCTAGTCTATTGTCGGTTCAGAAACCTCATGCACTTTTGTATGAGCCGAACCATTAAATTATATATCCTTCTCTAATAGATCCCCCATTTGACACCCCCTTCAAAAAGGTCTATCCTAATAACGAATCTTCCATTCACTATTAAGGAGTCGTTCCCGATGGTGCAGGCCAAGAAAGACGAAGTCAGGAAAGAGATTGAATACGCGGCGCTGAAGGTGTTTTTTGAGAAGGGTTATGCGGATGCCAAGATGAACGATATTGCAAATGAGATCAACATATCGGTCGGCAACATCTATACCTATTTCAAGAACAAGAAGGAGCTGTTCTACGCCGTTGTTCCGCCGGATTTGGTGGATTATTTGAAAAAGGTACTGGTGGAGACGATTCATTTTGATAACCAGAACGCGTTTGAGGAAACGAACAGTGAGCAGCGATCCTTCCTTATGCAAGAACAAATAGATGTGCTGCGGAAGTATCGGAATCAGATCGTTATTATTTTTGAAAAGAACAAGGGCACCATCTACACCAACGCCAAGAACGAGCTGGTTGAGCTGATGATCGAAACGAAGAAAGCCTATCTCAAAAATCAATACAAACACTATGAGATCGGCACCGAGGAGAACCTGATTCTGCTGAACATTCTGGCACATAATGTCATCGACATGAATCTGGATTTATTGAAACGAGACATGAGCGAGGAGAGCCGCAAGCAAATCTTTGAAGCGTTGTACGTATACCGACTGTACGGCATGAAAAGCTTGAACGAATAAGGAATAGTGCTTGGTCGCTGCAAAGCAAAAATCCATTTTTACCATAGATCACTACGCATCGCACAGCGTGCAGATCAGTTGTACTTTCCTCTGATTTGTACGCAAAAAATAAGCATAGGCAAGCCGATCTATTTTTTTAGCCCAAAAATGAATTATAAATTCACTTTTAGACCACAAGAATACTTTGCACAGAGAAACCAAATAGCACAGAACCATATCACTCAACTGATGCAGCATCTAACATCATGTAACACCACCCACACCCAAGGAGGAACACATCATGAACACCGCTTATGCTTTGAAAAACGTGCATCTGATCCACGGCGACGCAAGCCGCCATCTGCAGCCCAACATGACGATTCTCGTCAACGAACAGGGACGCATTGAAAACATCGCCCCAGATCAGGAGCTGAACATCCCCAGCCACTACACAACAATCGACCTTACCGGAAAATATGTGATGCCAGGGCTGATTAACGCACATGTGCATCTTTTTGCCGATGGCAAACCGCTCACCCTCTCCGTGAGTGAAGGATTGCTCGATTTTGCCTATCATCGGATTTTGAATACCCGATTCGGTCGAAATGTTTTGAAGAAACGCATGAAACGCAACGCGCTTACCGCACTCCATTCGGGTGTGACAACCATGCGCAGTGTGGGTGAATTCTTTTATACCGATGTGCAGCTGCGAGATGAGATGAACCGCGGGGAGTGGGTTGGTCCGAATCTACTTGTTTCGGGATTTTTTCTGAGTGTGACAGGTGGACATGGTGCTCCTTATTTGGCGCTGGAGGGTGACTCACCTTGGGAGATGCGCAAGAATACACGGATTAATGTGAAGAACAGTGTGGACTGGATCAAAATCTGTGTGACGGGCGGCGTAACGGATGCCAAGATGGTTGGCGAAGCTGGGCGTCTGCAGATGACGGTGGACGAGGTCGCGGCGGTTTGCGATGAAGCACATAAGATTGGAATGAAGGTTGCCGCTCATGTGGAGAGCACGGAAGGTGTGCGTGTTGCGCTGCGTGGGGGAGTGGACACGATTGAGCATGGGGCTGAGATGGATGACGAGATTATTCATTTGTATAAAAATAATCCCAAGGCTCTTCATGGTTACACCGCAGTGATCCCTACGCTGCAAGCCGCTTATCCATCCGCTTCGCTCGATCCAAGTGTGACCAAGTTAAGTCCGACGGTCAAAGAAAATGCCAGACTCGTCTACGACTCCATGCTCAAAGGGGTGAAACAGGCCATCGACAACGGCATCACTATTGGAATTGGAAACGATGCAGCCATGTCCTACGTAACCCACTATGATATGTGGAGAGAGATGGATCACTACATGAGACAGACCAATCTGACCAATAAAGAGGTCATCGACATGGTTACCCGAAGCAATGCTAAAATTCTCGGGATCGACGACGTGACAGGTACATTAGACATTGGTAAACAGGCCGATTTGATTGTACTGGATCAAAATCCGCTAGAGCAGATTGCAGCCTTATCCAACATGTCGATGGTTATGGTCAAAGGTAATCTGATTCAGAATCCATCCGTTAATCGCATCAAAGAGGTAGATGAGGTTCTTAACATCGTGTGGTGAGAGCGGGTTAGCCTGATAAGTCAGGAATAAAATCATCTCTTGTACATGAAGTCACCTAGTAATTTCGAATTAGGAATACCGAACTCCTAGGTGACTTCATGATAAATAAATGATTTCATCGTTATCAGAGATAGAAGGATTAATTAGATATTTTCTTTTTTTTTCAGAAACATATAAAGTACTACCACTCCTACTAATGCAATAATTAAACTTATTAGCGCTATATTGGTGTAGTCTTTGTTAGATTTATCAGAGTGAATGGCTGGATAACCACCTGCACCGTCTGTATTAGGATCAACTTCCTGTGCTTGAAATTCTTTCAATAAATCAATTGTCTTAGCAGAATCCCATAACTGATGATTATCCATACCTCCCATAAGCGAGTTTTTCTCTTTGGGTACATCTGGTATATTCACTTCTTTTCCGTCAACTTTCATCGCTAGATAACGAATATTTCCGTCTTTAATTAATACTGGATCAACAGTACTTATATCAGTGGACAGCGCTTTTGACATGACATGAAGAGATTCATCCAACCTTGATGCATCTCCTCCCGCAAGTACAACCCTGAACTTCCCCTCATATCGTTCTACACTAAGAAAAGATTTCCCCATCCCACCTGACTTGACGATAAAATCATATTGAGCCGTAGGCTTTGAAACATCAATTAAGCTATCGGATATATTTGGGAACTTGTTAACATCAAATAAATAGACTTCAAACCCCCTCCCTAAAGTAACACCTTTAACTTCTTCTTCATTCTTATAACCATAGCCCTCGGGATCTTCTAGAATCATCATTTTGAACTGATCTAAACCTTCTCCTTCTGCAAAGCTTTGCACATCTTGGGGTACGCTGCCAGCATACGTATTTGGAGCAATGAAATAGCTGCACATTAGACCAATACATATCATCATCATAAACCGGACATACTTCATAACCATCATTATGGACCTCCCAAACTTAATTTATTGATAATGCCAAAAGTCCTTTAATCCCCATCTCCATGTTCTATCTGCTCCCGTGCCTCCATTAAATTTCGAGAACTCCATAGAAGTTTTCACACCATCCCAAGGATCAAGATAATGCATATAATACGTATACGTTGGTGTGTTACTATATCCGTATATGGCGACTGCATGACCAGTTTGTGCCGTAGGACTATTCCACTTCCAACTTACATATACAGGACGCCCTCCATCAATTTGACTTTTGACTTGAGCAACATTTAGATTACCTGAGTAATAATTGGAGGACACTCCATACTTATGCATACCTCCTTGGGCTTGTACTGTAGTTGCTGCTTCATTTGCACAAGAACTGGTTAATTTTGCTTTTTTGACGAAATCACATTGGTATACATTCTTATTAGCCATGAATTTAAGAACACTTGAGCTTACCGCTGCCCAACACCATTCATCCTTCTCCTGTTTGGCTATTGGATATGATGGTAAATTCGTGGAAGCTGCATATGCCTGTGATATAAAAGATAGTGTAAATATTAGAGAAAATACGGAGAATAACAGCGCTTTGCGACTTCTCATCTGTAAATCTGCCTCCTCTTTAGACTGAATTTTTTAAATTTTCGGGTAAAACCATTTCCTTTTACTTCTTTCTTTCGTTCCGCCTTCTCAATAGTCAATTCATTCACATTGTATATAACATGGTATTTATTAGAAATGTTTCTTTATTTATTCATTTTTTTGCCGCAACAAAAAAAGCCCGCAGCAAAACTACAGACCTTTACAACTTGAATTATTCGCCAATAAACGTTCTCTCTCCGCCGATCTCATCTCATGCAACCCAGCCAATATACTAAATGTATTATGTTATAATTATCCAAATAAAGAGGATATATAAAATATTATTTTAAAGAAAGGAAAATGATATGCCGTTAGCTGTACGAGGAGTACCCGAGCTCATTATTTTTCTAATAATAATGGCCGCCAACTATCTAATCATGTATCTTGTTGTTAGCTCTGTTCTTAATCATTCAGGTTTAAAATCAAAAATTGATCATTTACAAAATGAAGTTTTGGATTTAAAAAAAACTTTAAATGAGAACAAAAAAAACATTTCTGATGATACTAACGAAATGGATTAAAACACAAATACTAGAGCGGCTAAGTGATTACTTAATCATCCAAATGCCGTGTTGAGGTCAGCGTTAATTAGAAAGAAGAATTAAATCAGAATCAGAATCCGAGTAGAATCGGTAAAAATCAAGCTATTTCCTTGTGTCCTGTACAGTCCATGTCTTAATAAGGGATACTCACTTCGATCAAGTATGCTTTATCATTTGGGTCCAATAACTGAGGCATGGTCTGAGGAGGCGGGAGTTTATCGACCGGTTCTCCCTTCAGATATAATCCCAGCGCATCTTTTGCCATGATTAATGCTTCTTCCAGAGTATCGCCACAAGTAAAGCAGCCCGGCAGGTCGGGAAACGAAACGTTAATTCCGTCCTCAGCAAAGTTAAAAATGGCATAATATTTGTACGTTCGAATCATTTAGGTGTACTCCTTTTATCCGTATACTGGTATCATCGTCCACTTCTACAGCGCTTCTACAGCTTCAATCCGCTCATTCCAGTGTATGCTTTGCTGCATATGTAACTTTTTTGGAGGGTTATGCTGCTGCCAGTATTAAAGTATATCCCTGCCTGGTACCTTCGCTTTTTTGCTTTTCTGAAATAACAGAGCCGTTGGCTCCTCATAAACTGGAAACCAACGGCATGTAAAAACACTATAGCAAAATACGCTGAAAAAATACGCTGCACTATTCTATTCAGTTACTTATGGTATTTTCCGCCGCAGCCCAGCCTGCTTTATCCGCCTGCGCCTTGATATCTGTTCACACTCCGCATCCACAGATGGTAACCCAGCCAATATACTAACGGTCCAACAACAGGTACGATCCACATCGTCCATGATGATAGCAAAGGAGTCTCCTTAGTCAGCAAAAATGCTGCAGGATAGAAATTAATAAAAGCAAACGGGAGGATAAACGTTAACAGCACTTGAATGAATGTACCGAAAACAGGTAACGGGTATGAGATGAATTCTTTGAACTTGAAAAATAACGTGAACAGGAAATTGGTCCTTATCCATACAAAAGATACAGCTCCGATCGCCGACATAAAGCCGGCCTGAATCATGGCGCCTCCCAAAATGCAGAGAACAAGGTACAATATTTGAATCCCTGATAAGCTGATGTTCAGTTTGATCAAAGCCCAGGCCAGCACAGACCCTGAGATTACCACATGCGCCAGGTACCCCAGGTTAAAGCCTCTGCATACCAGATAAAGATACGGATTCACCGGTTTGACCAGAATGGCATCAAAGGTTCCATTTTTCACCTGACTTTCAAGCTCTCGCATCTGCACAAAGGAAAAGGAAGCTCCAATTGCGTATGTGAACAAACCGAGACTATACAGCAGCGCAATCTCAGGCCAGGTCCAGCCGGCGAGGGTATCGAACTTTTGCAAAAAAAGCCATATGATAATGTAATCTCCGGTGTAATTAATGATCTGAGCCAGAACGGAAAGCAGGAAATCCCCGCGGTACTCCATTCTTTCTTTCGTTAACAAAAAGACCAATTTCCCGAAAAGTTTCAATGTCATTTAGATCAGCCTCTCTACAGCTACATTATCCACCTTGGACCACCAAACGATGGATTGCCCGATTCCATAACCAGTACACCAGCAGCGTCAGCCCCACACTCCATGCCAACCCTGTAAGAAGAGAAATCCCTATCTCCTGAATCGAAATGGCTCCCAAATAGATTGCTGCAGGAAGGTAGCCCAAGTAGAGGAATGGAAGCATTTTAGTTACCGTCACCCACGATTCCGGGAAAAACCATAAGGGTAAAAAAGCGCCTGAGAAAATGGTGATGAGCCCGCCCATCATCCAGTTCAGAGCGAAGTGATTCATCAGCCAGAAAGCCAGCAGAGAAATCAGATATCCAAGCAGGAACGAAATGGTCAAAGCGAGTACCAGTGCCAGGATAAACAGCAGCAAATGAGTCGCCGAAGCTGGGGGAAGAAAACCAAAGAAAATCCAGGCGATCAGTAAAGAAGGAAGCGAAGTAAATAGGAACTGATATAACGAATTCCCCAGCCCATCGGCTAATAAATGCATAGGATAGGACATGGGTTTGATCAGCTCGGAAGCAATAGAGCCTGTTTTGAGACTGTTATCCACCTTGGCACTAATGCCGGTAAGCAGCAGAGCGGCCAGAAGCGTGTTGATAATGCTGTATGTAATCATCTGTTCCAGACCTACGCCTTCCACTTCCCCGTTACCCAGAACCGCTCTCCAGATTTCTGTGAGAATCAGAATGGCCACAAAGTTACCCAACAATCTCAGCCACACTTCCGAACGATAGGAGAGTTGATTCGAAAAGGTTTTCACTCCAAACATGATATAGGTTTTCAATTCACGTCTCTCCTCTCACGCGTCGTTCGCCCGATCATCCTCTTCCAGTTTCCGATAAAGATTACGAATGACGGAGTCAATATCCACCCCTTCAATGACTGCATCCTCAATGTCGTGTTTACTCGCGATCTGGTTCACGCAATCGAACACGGTTCTATCTTTTTTATCAAACAGATATGTCTTTCGCAGACCTTCGTCATGAGTAAGCTTCATCTCGGGAAGATCAATCAGACCGGGGTCTTCACGAAAATAGATAATGACCTGGCGCTGATCTCCAAGTGTTTTCCGAAGCTGCTCGACAGAACCGTCATAGACCATATTGCCTTTATTCACAACAATCATGCGATGGCAAATCTCTTCGATATCCTTCATATCATGCGTCGTCAGCACAATCGAGACCTTCTTCTCCTGATTAATCATTCTCAGGAACTCCCGGATCTGTTCCTTAGCCATGACATCCAGACCTATCGTCGGTTCGTCTAAAAACAAAATTTTGGGATCATGCAGCAGAGCCATTGCGATTTCTACCCGCATTCTCTGACCCAAACTTAATTGTCGTACAGGTTTGTTCATGAATGAGGATAAAGATAAAAGCTCGGTATAATAATTCAGATTATTCTGAAAGTCGGTGTCAGAGAGCTTATATATGTATTTATGGAGATCAAACGAATCACGGACAGGCAGATCCCACCATAACTGACTGCGTTGTCCGAACACTACCCCGATATGTTGAGAATTACGCTGTCTCGCTTCATGCGGGACCATCCCCATAACCCTCAGTTCACCCGACGTAGGTACCAGAATTCCGGTCATCATCTTGATCATTGTAGACTTGCCTGCACCGTTGGGCCCCAGATACCCTACTGCCTCCCCTTCCTTAATTGAAAATGTGATATCGCGTACTGCGACTTCCTCCGTATATTGTCTGGTTACCAGACTCCTTAGAGAGCCCACCAATCCCGGAAATCGTTTGTACTGACGATAGATTTTGGTGATACCGCTTACATCAATAATGCTCATAAATCACACCTCATCCAAGTCATTTATGAAACACAGGCAGCGCAATTACAAATTTAACCAACGTTTTTAACATATTACCTTTTTGTCAATTGAAAATGTACCCTGCTAATTATACTATTTTTCATATTATAATTAGATATTGCGGCTTACATCCAAACACAATATACTGCATCAAACAGTTTGCTATCAATCGTTTAACCCTTTCCCTTCCAGGATTGGCTGCATATACTTCTCGATGCGTGACACTTTGGTTTTGGACTGCTTTGGCTGTGAAAAATAATGCAGGTACGCCCGCTGGCGTCCAGGTGTTAACGCTTCAAATGCCTCCTGAAAGGCAGGGCTCGCCTCGAATTGCTGCTGGAGTTCCTCGGGAACCGTGTAGTTCTCGGTCTTCTTTTTCTCCACTTGCAGACCTGCTTGCTCAACTTCGATCGCTTCCCGAATGTATGCTTTCAGCAGTTCTTCCTGCTCCACAATCTGCTGCAGACTGGTAAAACGAATCTGGCGCCCTGCCTGTACATTCTCCGTTTGCTGAATCAAAAGACCGTGGGAATCCTTGAGCAAAGCTCCCTTGATAAACAAAATGGCACAGTACGCCTTGAAGCCATGGATCAGCACTATATTTTTCCCATTCAACGTGTAGCAGGGATGCATCCATTTGTACTCTTCGGTCAGGTCAAAGGCCTGAATAATCTCCCTCAGCTTCACGGATTCTTCTTTCCATGTTTTGATTTTATTGAAATACTCGTCTACTTTAGGGTTGTTTTTTTGCACGGTCACAGCAATCTTCCTCTCATTCAGTAAGTTATATTTATAGACATGAACGTGAAGTACCTTCTTGGTTTAATAAGTTATTCCCTTATCTTTCAGGTTTCATTGTACTGATTTTTAACAAGTTGTACAGAAGCACTCATCAAGCTTGGATGGACCTCATGCCAAAAGAACCCGTAAAACGATCTACGGGTCCTTCCTGTGGTTGAATTAACGGGTCATTTCCTCACCAAAACTGACTTCTCATGAGCGGATGCATATAAGTTATTTTTAATGCTGCAGATTCATCTTCAATCGGTCCAGTTGTAAAAAATGATGCTGATAGTGCATAGCAATTAATCGGAACCACTCCTGCGCATTTAACGCCCCAAGACGGGGATGAAGCACTTTGGAACCTCCAGCCTCTTCTATAACAAGAACAGCCGCTGTACTTCGCATCCGGTCCACAACCTGGTCAAGCCCCTCGACCAGCTGCTCCTTATTCTCCGGCGGCAGCGGTGTATACTGCGGGGAGGCCGGTACCTTAACACGAACAGGAGGGAATTGTCCCAACGCAAACACCTGACTGCCCAGCTCCGTTTTTTCGGCGTCTGATTGTAAGGTGTGCTCCCCATTTTCCAAACACTGCTCAATATTGCGCAAATGCATAAACAGTGCGGATTGTATCAAATGTACGTACATCTGTCCGATGGACCATTCCTCTTCCTTCTCTTTTCTCAGCAAATCATTCATATCCAGCAGGTTCAGCTCGGCCAAATATCTCTCTACTGCGGTTTCAAAAGACTGCAGCACTTCCGGGGTACTTCTCATCGTTCAACCAACTCCTCTTCGTTCTGGATAGTTCCCAGTATAGAAGAGCGCTGCTGACAAGAGTATGTCAGTAGTGTTTTAACATATTTGTGGCGATTTCCCGAATACGCGTACGCAGCGACTCCGGCTCCATCACCTCGATCTCTCCGCCCAATCCAAGCAAATGATGCAGAATTTCCTCGGGATAACGAACACGGAAGCCAAAAATCACACTATTGCTCTTTTCCTCCATATGATCGATATAAAAATGAAGCGTCTCCCTGATCTTGTCAGCAGCTTCGAATTGGGCCCGGATGAGCACATGCTCGCTGCGATCATCCGGCGGCTGATACCGATTCAGATCAAAATCCGGGGGTAAAAGAAACTCTTCCTCCAGCACGGAAAGCTCTGTCATGCGGGACAATCGAAAATGGCGAATGTCCTGCCTCAGCTCACATCTTGCGATCAGCACCCAATTCTCACGTACAAACGCGAGCCCGTAAGGAGAAACAACACGCTGATTAGAGCGTTTCCCATCCGCCCCCGGTATTTTTTTCAAATAGTTAAACCGGATTTTATGCTGCTTCAAAATGGCGTTACGTATATCGTTAAGGTACATTTTAACCCTATCTGTCGTATCCGGTTCCATCGGATGAAGCATGCGCATCGTTTCTTGAACACGCGAGGACGCTTTACGGACGGATTCTGGTAAAATGGCTTCGATTTTGCGCTGTGCAGACTGGGCCTGCATTCCGTAGGCTCGATCCATTCTCTGTTCGATGAACCTGGCTCCCATGAGCAGGGACACCGCTTCTTCCGCAGTGAAGCTGACAGGTGGCAGGAAGTAGCCTTCCATGAGCGAATAACCATGACCAGGTGCTCCCATGATAGGGACCCCCGCCTCACTTAATGCCTGAATATCCCGATATATTGTACGTACACTTGTTTCAAATAGAGATGCTAAATCCTCTGCTCTTATCACCTTCCTGCGCTGTAACTCAAGCGTGATTGCAAGCTGCCGCTCCGTTTTGTTCATGCTCCCAGCCCCCACCGTTTCATCATTCAGACCTAAACTATTCTATCACAGTACCTTGAAATCATTTATTCAAGATCAAGGAGCGATTATACTTGGTATAGCTGGAAAAGAAAACGATACATCCGTGTGCACCGTGCTCTCAAACTTACAGGTGCTCATGGATTGCGCATGGAGGTCAGCAGATGAGAAAAAAACGTTGGATCGCGAGTCTCATCATTTCTGTTTTTATCAGCATCCTGCTTCTAAGTGAACTTATGCAGCTGCATTCCGAAAAGGTCGGCATGCTCAATACAGCATACCGTTTCATTTCAGGTGCACCGCAGATTACCACACAAGGGCAGATCTTATCTTACCAAGGAAAAATACAGCGGGAAGATCGTATGGACATTCTGAACAGCCTGGAATCATATTCGACAAGTGATGACGGAACGACGCTTTACAAAGCCATTGGCACCCCTGTTCCGCCTCCCTGGATCTACGTAATCCAGGAAAAGGATACCGTTTTTCGCTACAAGCATCCCAAGCTGCCGTGGAAAATGTAATTGCCAAAGAGCCTTTCAGACCACATCCGAAAGGCTCGCATCTACTCCGTGATCCGCTGATCCTAGTACTAGTACATGACTGTTGACTTTTTATACTCATAAGGCGTTTTGCCCATGACCTCTTTAAATGCTTTTCGGAAAGACTTCACATTAGGGAATCCGGTCTCATATGAAATCTCGGTGAGTGACTTATCTGTTGTATCCAGCAGCTCAATCGCCTTTTCCAAACACAGAATCTGCTTGTACTCGGTAAAAGTCTGACCTGTATATTCGTGAAACATTCTGGACAAATAAGCCCCGGAATAACCACATATATGAGCTGTTTCAGCCAAACTGATATTCTCGGTATAATGTGCTTTGATGAAATCCAGGATCGTTTGGATGCGCTGCTGCTTCACCGTATTTACGGCAGACGAAACCTGGGATGCCCGGCCAAAATGTTCAACCAGTCCATACTTCAGTTCAAGCACTCTGCTCTGCGTCAAAATATAATCGTACATGCCTGTCGATAGATGCAGATGGTATATTTCCATCAGCAGAGCCCTCAGATGAGCCAGAACCGCCTCCTCCGGATGTTCTTCCGCCGTATTCAACTGGATGATCACCTGCTCGTTAGCAAAAAAAGACTCGGGAAATTGAAGAACAAGCACACGGTTCTCCGTCAGACTTTGCGTGGAATGCGGGATATTGCTGTTGATAAACATGACATCCTGATTGCGCAGCGTGGTGACCTTACCTTCATGCCACACTCTCAAGCTTCCGCTAATACAGTAGATCAGTTCCATATTGCTGTGAAAATGCATAGGAATAACCCGCTCGGTGTCGCTGGCTTCGAAGACAAAGAGATTAATTAATTTTTTGCGATCTATTTCAATATGCTCATATATTTTTTTCATTGTTGTCACTCCGTTAATCAAGCCAAGCACCATCAAGCGCTTGTTTTCGTACAGGATATGTTCGACTGTCTATCTCTACTATACCTGTAGTAAAATACGCAAACAAGCAGCCATGTATAAAGTGAGCAGAACAAAAAAAGAAGGCAAGTTCATCCACAAGTGCATGATTTCGCCTTCTCTACTCCATCTATACGTCTTCCGCTCTCTTCATTTCTTTAAAGCCGCAGCCCATTACCTCACTCACCATACTCAAGCTGCTGCAGCAGTAAATGCCTTTTATGATGACTTCAGATGCACAGTCATTATTGGATCATCCGGGCTTGTACGCTTCTGAGGGTCGTGAACGTCTACCCGGGCTGCAGCTTCCAGTCCTTCCGGTACAATAATCGGACTCATTACGGACAGACCCGCAGCCTTAATCGTCTGTATATCAAACTCAAGCAGCAGCTGTCCCTGTCTGACTTTCGCCCCGTTTTTAACATGTACGGTGAAGCCCTCTCCCTTAAGGGACACGGTTTCAATGCCCACGTGAATAAGAACCTGAATGCCGCTCTTATGTTCAAGGATAACCGCATGTTTGCTTTTGTCCATCACGTGAGCGACTTTCCCGTCAAACGGGGCGTACACACGGCCTTCGGCAGGCTCAATCGCTGCTCCCTCTCCCATATGACCGCCAGCAAATGCGGGGTCAGGCACTTCGCTTAATAACTTTACTTCACCAGGAATTGGAGCCAGGATTTCCAGTGCCTCCAGTGTCTTTTTGTTTTTTCCCCATGAGAACATGTGAAATCCTCTCCTAATCTATACTTTTCTGCAGTGCATACACTTGTAACTCCGCTTCCACGCCTTCGGATTCCAAGGCCAGGCTGAGCTCAGCAGTATCGTCCGTGAAATATCGCAACGAGAATACGTCCTCGCCTTCGTTCACAAAAAGCTCGATGCTGGAGCTTTCCACATAGATCTGCATCACTGAAGGGATGTGACACAGCACCGTGCTGCGATTCTCCTTCTCTCCGGTCAACCAGTTCGTTCTCCAGACCGTTACACGACGATGTTCATGTTCAAATTCAATACGAACGGCTTTGCGAATGACTATGCAAAAATCTTTGGACGGCTCCGTGAATCGAATGAGAATTTCGGATGAAAGCGAAGGAAGATTCCACTGCCCCCCGCCGTGAACTTTATGCTGGGATTCATCGCTTCTTAGCGCCTGCAGCTCTGGTATTGGCTGCTGCCGCAGGGTCCCTTCTCTCATCACCATTTCTCTTGGAAGGGTAAGGGTATGAACCCATCCTTCTTGTATGGTTGGCACGGCTCGCTCTGCCTCTTCGGTCATCGCACTCATCCACCCAAACATGATGATTCGGTCTTCTGTCCGGAATGCCTGGGGTGCATAGAAATCAAACCCGTGATCCAGTTCTTCAAATTCAGACAAACTGCCCGAGAATCTCCCTTCGTCTGAAATGTGACCAACGATATATCCGGATTGGTTCGGATTTCTGTATTTATCCCCTTCTTCACGCAGACCTTGGGGTGAAAATACAAACACATCCTGCTCCGGGAACTGCAAAACATCCGGACATTCCCACATATAACCGAAGGGACTTTCCTGCTCCAGAAAGGAACCTTGGAGTGACCAATGGATTAGATCTCCTGATTTGTATACCAGTGCATCTCCTGTGAGATTCTCTCGCTGGGCACCTACGATCATCCACCAATCCCCGGCCCGGTCCTGCCATACTTTCGGATCGCGAACATGTCTTGTATACCCTGCAGGATGCTCAAAGAGCGGGCCCAGCTTCTGAAACTGTTCTCCGTCCTCAGAGACTGCGGCGCACTGATAACTCGCTCTGCTTCCATCCTCACGGATCACGTTGCCCGTGTAGAACAAATACATCTTCCCGTTATGCACAACGCTCCCGCCGGAGTATATTCCGTCCTTGTCATAAGGTTCCGAAGGAACCAAAGCCGCTTTTTTTCGATGCCAGTGGACAAGATCGTCAGACACAACATGACCCCAACTTTTATTTCTATGTTCTGTCCCGAACGGATTCCACTGATAGAACACATGATACTGCCCCTCAAAATAGCACAGACCGTTGGGATCATTCAGCAGACCGTACGGCGGAGTAATGTGATACTTTAGATGATAAGCTTCACTTTTACTCATGACGGTTGCTCCCCTCGAAGAGAAAAACGAAAGGTCAGCGGTGTATCCTGTGAGCTTGTCCCAATGTAAACATCAAACTCTCCGGGTTCACTCTCATACTTCATACGGCTTCCATAGAACCGGAGCATGTCTTCTTGAATGGAGAAATGCACCGTTTGGGTCTCTCCGCTCTTTAAAAATAGCTGCCGGAAGTCGGCTAATACTTTAACGGGTCTTGTCACACTGGCAAAACGGTCCCGAATGTACAGCTGCAGCGTTTCTTTTCCATCGTACTTACCGGTGTTGGTGACAGATACCTCAACATCCATGGATTCACTTACACTAATCTCCTTCCGGCTTATGGAAAGCAGTTGATAATCAAACGTCGTGTACGATTTACCATACCCGAACGGATACAACGCTTCATTAACTTCATCTATATATCTGGATGCAAATCGATACGACCCGTTCTCAGGCAGGTCAGGACGACCTGTATTCAGTTCATTGTAATAGATCGGGATCTGCCCCACACTTCGAGGAAAAGTCATGGTCAGCTTACCGGACGGATTGACGGTTCCATATAAAATGTTAGCCAGCGCTTCTCCACCCATGGTTCCAGGGTACCAGGCCTGAATAAGTGCACCCGCGTATTCCGCAACTTCCGTAAGGATTAATGGACGCCCGCTGTACACAATCACAATCAGCTTTTTGCCAAGTTCGCTTAAGGCACGCATCAGCTTTAACTGGGATTCAGGCAGTGTCGGATTCGTACGTGATCCGCCCTCTCCGCTCTGATAAATACTCTCTCCAACTGCCAGGATCACCGTATCCGCAGCACTTGCTTTCTGAATGGCCTCCTGAAGCAGTACATCTTCATCCACGGTTTCGACAGGCAGTTTGTCTACATATTTGCCCAGTGCCTCGCGTGCATGTTCAGGAAGCAGATGAGCACCACGACAGACCGACAGGTTGTCAGCATCGATATGCTGCATTAAGCCTTGTTTCAAGTGAACGGTGTCTGCTTCATTCCCCTTAATGGCCCACATGCCCAGCGTAGAAGTTTCCTCGGCGTAAGGTCCAATCAGCGCGATTCGGGTTTTGTTCGTCAAAGGCAGCACATCATTTTCATTTTTCAATAACACAATGGACTGTTCAGCAAGGCTTCTCGAAGCCGCTTTGTGCTCATCGGATAGAATGCGATTAGGCCGCTGCGGACGTGTTGTTGTCAAACCACGGAACGGGTCTTCAAAAAGGCCGAGATCCTCCTTAAGCTTAAGAACACGGTACACCGCGTCATTCAAAAGCTGTTCCAGATGTTTGTTCTCCGATATCAGGTTCTCCAGATGGTTCGCATACACGGCAGTCTTCATATCCATATCTACACCTGCTTTCAAAGCCAGCTTGGCGGCTTCCGCAGCGTTCTCGGCGTAACCGTGCATAATCAATTCTTCGACTGCTGCATAATCCGAGATGAGCACTCCATCGAACTTCATTTCTTCTCGAAGCAGATCCCGGTTTAACCATTCATTACCGGTGGCCGGAATCCCATTCAATGTATTAAATGCGGTCATCACCAGCTTGGCTCCCGCATCCACTGCAGCCTGATATCCAGGCAAATAATATTCGCGAAGCATATGCTCGGACATATCCACAGCGTTATATTCCCGACCGGCTATAGGTGCGCCATAAGCGGCAAAATGCTTGACACAAGCGGCTAGTTTATCTGCCGGAATACGGCCGTCTCCCCGGCCCTGCAGTCCGTAAACGGTGCTTTCCGCATATTTCCGGGCCAGCAGCGTATCTTCACCTGGCGATTCCATCACCCGGCCCCAGCGAGGATCTCTTACGATATCCACCATCGGAGAGAAGGTGACGTGTACTCCTTCGTCATAACATTCGCGAGCAGCAATGCTCGCGGCGTTCTCAATCTCCTCAAAGTTCCAGCTGCAGGTCTGGGCCAGCGGAATCGGGAAAATCGTCCGAAATCCATAGATGATATCCGCCATGAACAGCAGCGGTATGTTATGACTGGACCGCTCCAGATAGTCCGTCTGCAGCCGAATAATCTGGTCCGGGTCTGTTACATTAAGAATGGAGCCTGTGTTATACACATTGTAATCCGAATGCAGTCCCAGTTTCTTGAGCGGGCCGGTGACAACCGTGTCCAGATCTCTTTCAAAAAAATCTCCGGTCAGCTGAACCAGCTGTCCTATTTTTTCTTGTACAGTAAGACGGTTCAATCGTTCAAACAGTTTGTTAGGCATGGTTTTTCTCCACCTGTTTCTTTATTTAAGGTTAGCTTTTTCTTTGAAACCAAACATCCAGGTCAGCGCAAAGGCAATTCCAAACCCGATCGCACAGGTCAAAATGTAAGGAATAATCTGCGAATTCAAGTACAGCAGCATGCCCGGGATCACGGTGATAGACATTCCTGTTGCCTGAACATCCATGAGCCGTGCAAAGAATCCGGCAAATGCGCCGCCAATCAGGCCCATCAAAAATGGTTTTCCGTAACGGATGTTTACACCAAAGATCGCCGGTTCCGTTATGCCGAGCAGCGCGGACAAGGACGATGGATATGCAACCGACTTGATTTTTGCGCTTTTGGCTTTCAGACCTACAGCGAGGGCAGCTCCCGCTTGGGCAGCAATTGAGCCTGAACTGATCGCATTAACCATATTCCATCCGCTGTCACTCAGCATTTGAATCTCAATCAAATTCAAAGCATGATGCAGCCCTGTAACGACAATGAACTGGTTAATCCCGCCATAGATAAATCCGCCGATTCCAAACGGAAGCTTCAGAATCCATGTAACAGCGGTCAGAATGAATAATTCAACTTCATGGAATACAGGACCAATCACGAATAGTCCCAGTAATAAAGAGACGAGCAGTGTCAGGAAAGGAGTTAAAATTAGATCCAGGGCTTCCGGGACCCATTTCCGTATTCTTTTTTCCAACAACGCGCCTACAATCCCGATTATAAACGCAGGCAGCACCGATCCCTGATACCCGGCTACTTTAATAAATCCAAGGAACATCAGCGGTTCCTGTGCGCCCTGTGCCACATCCCATGAGGTAGGCAGAGCTGGACTGACGAGCATCAAGCCGAGAAGAATCCCGAGCAGCGGTGACCCGCCAAACACCCGGAACGTTGACCAGCACACCAGTACAGGCAGGAAGCCAAAAGCGGTGTCCGTCAATATTTGTGTAAATAACAAGAAATTATCCGAGATACTATCCGGGGTCAATCCAAACCATTCGAGTATAGCCGGCTGTGTAATCAGACCTCTGACACCCATAAATAAACCGGTTGCTACCAGTGCAGGAATAATCGGTACGAATACATCTCCGAAAATGCGGATCATCCGTTTGAAGAAATTATCATCCTGATCCGAGGCCTTCTCTTTCAATTCTGATTTGGACGAAGAAGATACATCCTGGCCTACCATCGCTTCATATACCCGGTTAACGGTACCGGTTCCAAAAATGATTTGATACTGCCCTGAAGTAAAAAAGACGCCTTTGGCTTTATCGACGTTCTCGATAAACTCATCATCAATAATGTCTCTATCCTTCACAATCAGTCTGAGCCGTGTCGCGCAGTGTGCCATTGAAATAATGTTTTCTTTTCCACCGAGCCCTTTAATTACATCCTGGGCAATTTTTTCATATTCCTTATCAAGACCCATCTGTCTCTCCCTTTCAGTTCTTAAGTGTTTACCTGCTTATAAGCATAACAAGATGACGCTTACAAGCAGCGGTCTTATTTTACGTGATTCAGGTCAAATTTTTACCTTTTATCTGTTTTTGATGAGGTACACCGCCTGGGCAGCATTCGTTTTCCTGCAAAAATATCTACTTCCACCAATATAATCTATTTCTGATTATGACGCGTTTCCTAAGGATACACCATATTGGAACTGTTTAATCCAGGGTCTACCTGCCCTTTGCGCAGTATGCACTCATGGGCGGCATCTGTAAAGACAAAAAATGCCCTTCAGCTCTCACTGAAAGGCTCTCCTTCCCTATAGATAGTATTATAGATAGGCTCTATAGATAGGCTCTGTATCGAAGCTCGCTTACAACCGATCTCAGCCAAATCGACCGCTGATATAATCCTGTGTACGCACATCGACCGGTTCAGCAAACATACGTTGGGTAGCTGAATACTCGATGACCTCACCGTTCAGGAAAAATACCGTCTGCTGCGAAACACGAGCCGCCTGCTGCATGTTGTGGGTGACCATCACAATCGTGTAACGCTCCTTCAGCTCATGAGTCAGCTCCTCAATCTTGAAGGTGGATACCGGGTCAAGGGAAGCCGTCGCTTCATCCATCAGCAGGATGTCCGGCTCAACCGCCAAGGCACGAGCGATGCAGAGACGCTGCTGCTGTCCACCTGACAAGCTGAGCGCTGAGCGCTTCAGGCTGTCTTTGACCTCATCCCAGAGAGCGGCGGAACGCAGGCTGTGTTCAACGATCTCATCCAGCTTTTTTTTGCCATGAATCCCGTGCTGTCTCGGTCCAAACGCAATGTTGTCGTAGATGGATTTGGGGAAAGGGTTCGGCTGCTGAAAGACCATACCAATCTTCTTGCGTATCGTTTCGACATGCACATCACCACTGTAAATGTTGGTGCCGCCCACAGTCACAGTGCCCTCGATCCGCGTTCCGGGTATCCGGTCATTCATACGGTTCAGGGTGCGCAGCAGTGTGGATTTGCCGCAGCCAGAAGGACCGATAAACGCTGTAATAGCGCGTTCCGGGATATCAATGGACACTCCCTTCAGCGCTTGAAGACTGCCATAAAATAAGCTCAGCTTGTTAATTTCAATAATCGATTTCACAATTGTGTCCTCCGTTGATCCATAGAGTATACTGCATGTTCGGTGCGCTGCTCAGACCTGATTTTTGCGAGCATTGAACCATAGTGGCAGACGGAACAAAATATTGATAAGCAGTACAACAAAGATCAGCACGGCCGTGGATTTCTGCGCAATCTGTTCGGCATCCGGTACGATGGCCTCGGACTGGATATACCATAGGTGCACAGCCAGCGTTCCGCCTGGCGATAACAGATTAAAATCCCACATTTCACCCGACGTGGACACACCCGCAGTCAAAATAATAACGGCACTCTCACCAAAAGCACGCCCTGCGGTCAGACAGATGCCTGTCATAATCCCGTTCAAAGCAACCGGCAGCATGACCTTCCGAATTGTCTGCAGATGCGTCGCCCCCAGTGCAAACGAGCCGCTGCGAAGTTCTGTGGGAACAGCTCGGACCGATTCCTCCGTCACCCGTGTCAGCACGGGCAGGTTTAGGAAAGCAAGACTGACCGCAGCCCCAAGAATCGTCAGACCAATCTCGAAATACTCAACAAACAGCGCAATCCCAAACAAACCAAAAATAATGGATGGAACGGATGACAATCCCTCCACACAGATCCTAACCATCTCAATCCATTTGTTGTTTGGTGAAAATTCAGCCAGGTAAATCCCTGCTGCAAACCCGATCGGAATCGAGATGAGAAGTGACAGAATCAGCACGTAAAAGGAGTTAAACAGTGCGGGGCCAATGCCTCCCCCTTCTTCGATCTCACTCGGTACACCGTACAGGAAATCCCAGCTGAGCATCGGCAGCCCTTTCTGCAGCAGCAGGAATAACAGTCCAACAATGAATAAAATGACAACGATACCGATGCCCCACACTGTGCCTGTAAACAGCCGATCCGTCCACGCGGAGGACGCCCGTCGTCTGCCAAAGGAATAGGCTGGAGCCGGATGGACTTCCTTCTTCACGCTCACAGGCTGCGTCCCCCTCTCTTCTGCAGCATTCTTACGGCAGCAATCATCAGAATCGAGATGGCCAGCAAAATAAAGCCCATCATGTACAGGCCATGATTCCAGGTTGAATCAAACTCTACACTGGAGATCTGCATCACAATGTTGCTGGTCAGCACGGCTGTCGGAGTAAACAGACTGCTCGGAAGCTGCGCCGTATTACCAATGACCATCACCACCGCCATTGTCTCGCCAATGGCTCGTGTCATGCCTAGAATCACAGCATACATAATGCCGCCTCTTGCCGCGGGAAGAACGACACGGGTAATCGTTTGAAAGCGGTTCGTACCCAGCGCATAGGCCGCATCCCGGTATTTATTGGGCACCGCCGAGATCGCATCATCACTAATCCGGCTAATCGTCGGCAGTACCATGATTGTGAGCACAATAGCCGCTGCGAGCAGACCATCTGCCAGATCACGCCCGCTCAAGTCTCTGAGCCATGGAATCAGCACCGTCAAACCGAGAAAGCCATAAACGACAGACGGAATACCCACCAGCAGATCCAGCACAGGACGCAGCAGACGTCGAAGCCATTTGGGCATCATTTCCGCCAGAAAGACAGCAATAATAATCGATAGCGGAATCGCCATCAGCATAGTTAGTCCGGTGAGCGCAAACGTGCCGAGAATAAAGGTCAGTGCACCGTAATGCTCATTTTCCGGGTCCCAGTTCGTTGAGAAAAAGAACTCCTTCAGCGAGACGTCTGCAAAAGTCAGCACACCTGTGCGGAGCATAAGTACCAGAATACACAACAGGACAAGGCAGACAAAGGCCGCACTTCCAATGCAGAGGATACGAAACAACTGGTTGGACCACCGGAGGCGGGCTTTGCGGTCAAAACGTCTTCTCTTCTCAGGCGCTCTGCCAAGGCTTGGACCAAGCTCCTGCGGAGCCGGGCTGTTCCCCGGTGGATTCATTTCCATCATAAAGGGCTCTTCCTTTCACATAGAGAAGCCAGCTTGGCGACCACGCGCGGAAGCTGGCTATCCCTTTCTTATGAACTGCAGGATGTTGATTACGAATACTGATATAGATAGATTAGATCGGAATCAATGCTTATTTCACGGCTGCCAGCGGAATGAATTTCAACTTTTTGAGGGAACCGTTCTGGAACTTGCTGCTTTGGATGTAATCAATGAATGCTTTGACTGCACCCGTTGGCTCACCTTTGGTCATGTAGTATCCGATCCCCCATACTTTGTACGTTTTGTTCAGCACGTTTTTCTCTGTGGGAGCCGCACCGTTGATGGATACAGCTTTCATTTTGCTTGTTACGTACGGCAGGTCGATATAACCGATCGCGTTAGGTGTTGTTTCAATTGTTGTTTTCATGTCGCCGCTGGAACCCACTTCTTTGTAGTTGTCCCCTTTGCTCATGAAATCTTTGCCATCGAGTGCTTTTTGCTGGAAATTAACGCGTGTACCTGATCCGAACTTACGGTTAACGACAACGATTTTACCGTCTGTACCGCCAACTTCTTTCCAGTTCGTTACTTTGCCAGAGAAGATATCCTGCAGTTGTTTCGTAGTCAGATTCGTTACACTCACGTTCGTATTCACTACGGCAGTAAACACGGTTACCGCTACCGGATGAGCGACCTGTCCGTCAAATTTTTTGAAGCCAGGTACATCCTTGGATGCATCCCAGTCTACTGCTCCGATGTCCGCAATGCCTTTACGAACGGATTGTGGGCCTGTCACCGAGCCTGCAGCCGAAGCTGAAATTTTAACTTTTGGATTATCTTTCTTGAACTCACTTGCAGCCTGAAGCGTCAATGGGAGCAGCGCAGAAGAACCATTGATGACGATTTTACCCTTCTCATTGCTTTTGGCAGCATCTGCAGTCAATGCACCACCAAGTCCCCCGACCAGAGATACAGCCATCAGCATTGCCGTGAACGGTTTAATCCATTTTTTCATTGTTATAAACTCCTCTCGAATGTAACGATCTTTTTTATCTCAGTTCATTCATTATTGGATTACGTACTTTTATTTACATCCGCATCGCTGCGTATATGCCGCTTTACTTCGTTATGGATTTCCAGCCGCCCTCTGCCTGAACCAGCACTCGTCCGTTCTCAACAACCGCAATCTGAGCACCTTTCACCACAATCGAGGATACATCGGAAGATACGGTATACAGCTTGGATTGCTGTCCGGTTACAGTATCAATGGCCAGGATCACGCTGTTCTTTTCATCCTGCGAAGCAAGCACATACAGTATACTGCCTGACAATATCGCCTGCTCTACATCATGCTCGTTATACACATTAACCGGCTTCTGAGATGCGTCTACAGACATCAGTGAAGCATTACCCTCCCCAGACGGTACGCTTACGTAGTAGGCTTTCTGTCCGTCTGCCGAATAGATAAATACTTTATCATCGGTTGAGGTTGTCAACTTCACAGCCTCAGGTTTCCCATCACCGTTGTTATATGAAAATAACTGCTGCTGGTTAGCCGAGAAATCAATGTCGATATTGTCTTCATCTACATTGGTCGCATCTGCTGTCACTTTACCCAGCGTTGTTACGGTGTAAATGAATCGTTTACCACTTGCGGAAACATTCAGGTTTTCCTTGTAATCTACCTTATCTTCCACCAGCTTTTTGATCGAGCCGTCTGCCAGATTCAGATTCGCAATTACCGAACCTTTATCCCCCTGCAGGAAGTAAATCGAACTTTCATCCGCAGACCAGACCAGTTCCGGCTTGATACTTGTATCACTTGTAATGAGTTTGGAAGCCTTGGTTGTCAGATCGATAACATATACGGCTCCTTCTGCATTGGTATAGACTGCTTGAGTACCGCTCGGAGACACCACTAGGTCTGAACCGCCTTCCGTTGTTAACAGCAGTTCATATTTCCCAGTGGCTGTATCTACAAGATAGTCGTTTCTACCCTGCTCATCGTTTTTGGAGACAATCAGATGACCTGCTCCGGCAAAACGCGGGTTCTCTGCGCCTTCAATGAGTGCAATGGTGCTGATCTCAAGCTGACCGTTCTTTAAACTGACCGTCCCACCTACACTGGATACCAGCGGACGAAGCGCAGCATAGCTGGTGCCTCCGATGATCGAAATGGGCTGATTCAGGTCTACCTTTGTACCGTCAACATCAAGCTGCTTCGACTTGTTCTGTAAGCTGACCTTATGACCATTCAGTTGAATCACGGTTGCTCCGCCTACAACTTCGGCTTGTGCTCCAATGGCATTAATGATGTCGCGCACCGCTACAAGGGTTTCCCCGTTCTTTACGATGGACCGTACAATGATGTTGTTACCGTTTATGGTCAACGTGGCGTTTTTCACCTGCGCTGTACTCGTACCCGCAGCAGGTTTTGCTGCAGGAGCAGCCGATACTGCACCAGCCACAGACGTTGTGATCACTGCGGCTACCATGGACACTACAAACACCTTTTTCATTGACATTGGCTCTTGTCACCCTTCTTTTCTCCATATATTCCTGCCTGATTTTGCTGTGCCCTGTTCGGAATTCTTGCATGTATCGTCAATATGAGAGCTGGCTGCTCATCCCCCCAAACTATCCACGTTCATAGTCAAAATGACCTATCACGTTTGTAATTATAGGAGTGATTTGTAAACGGGAAATATTGGAATTGTCAACATAATGTCAATGTTTTCATATTCAGAGATCCATACAGCATCTGTGCAGGTAAAGACGGAAGGGTGCAAGCATACGATAAAGATTGCCAAGCAGAGCCGTACCATTACTCAAACGTGTTATCACCAATGAACTCGTCCTATTGCTAAATCCAAATAGTTCATATAATATAAAACAACATACTTGTTCTATAAATATAGAACTAATGGAGGTTTTATTCTATGAAGTATACAGTAGAAGTCGATTTTGCCCCGATGTACGAATGTGTAAACAGTCTTGCTGCTTTTATGAACAAGCAAAATCATAATGCTCTGGATGCGGGAAAAACCTGGATCCGTGATGTGCAGCATCGATTTACGCCTGCCAAGCTTCAACTTATGCGCGAAATGATGAAAGCCACAGATAATTTCACTCTGGCTCCCTACATTTGGACCTGCCCGGAAGAACGCACGGTGAATGGATTTCTGGATTGGCTTGAAAACCTGTCAACAGGACAGTTATTTGACATCGCGTCACAGTTTCACATGTCTGTCCCCTCTAATCTTCCACTCCTACGCAGCCATACAATAGAGGTGTTACGGGAATGGAATAACCACTATTTCAGTGAGATCAACCCGGTTATCCTTGATGAACTTACACGCGAGGCAGAGACAAGACGCGCCAGTCTTGACAACACAGATGACCAGGAAGTTTATGAACAAGCAACGCAGGGAATGCGAATATACTCGAACTCACAATTAAAAAAGGTCATCCTGATTCCCCAATACCACGCACGCCCTTTTGTCACATCCACGATGTTGGACGAGGTTATTTTCACGAATTACTCTTGTGACATTATTCCAACCGAAGCAGGTCGTCCTGATCCCAAACTGCTGCGTCTCACAAGGGCATTGTCTGATGAAACCCGATTAATTATTTTGCGTATCCTTGCGGGTAAACAGCTTTCCTTTTCTGAAATTGTCCGCCAAGTCAAGCTTTCCAAGAGCACAATTCATTATCATCTCATTTTTTTACGCGCTGCAGGTCTCATCATCGTTCACTACAAACACAAAAATACGGAATACAGCCTGCGATTAGAAGCCTTGAATGACTTTCCGCAGCAGATTAAAACCTATCTTCAAGGCTGATCTGGTCCTTTCTCTCCAATCAGTAAACATTAATCTACATCTACGGGGGAACCTTCATGTTTAAACGAAGTTACTACTATCTATTGGTCACAGTTACTCTAAGTTCCTTGGGTGATGTTTTTGGTCTCTTAGCTATGGAATGGCTGGTCTATGAATTGACAGCTTCCAAACTGGCGATGGGAGCTATGGCACTCTGCTTCAGTATCTCCGAAGTATGTTTTCGCCTGCTCGGGTCGCCGCTTTCCGATCGATTGAACCGGGGAAAATTCATGACTGGACTTGTAGTGGTTAGACTAACGGCTCTTTTGATTCCACTGACGCTGAGTATGACAGGCAGTCATCTGCATGTCTGGCATCTCTTCGCCGCGGCAGCACTCAGTGGTGCTTGCTCCGCTCTGTTCATGCCGACAGCCATGGCCGTTATTCCTGGCGTAGTGGACAAGCAGCAATTAACACGTTCTTTTGCCGTTATCGATGGCTGTCGTAACGCCGCTGCTTTGATTGGTCCTGCTCTGGCTGGAGCTTTAATCGCTCTTGCAGGTTCCCTGCCCACCTTAGGCATTAATGCTGCCTGTTACATTCTAGCCTTGACTGCTTTGCTCTATATGCCTGCCATCTATCAGAAAACAGCTAATAAGGTTCATTTTTCTGCAAAAGAATACATCCAGGACATTGGGGAAGCTTTCTCCTTTTATCGAAGGTTCCCAGCCATGTTAACCATCATGGCCATGGTTGCCATAAGTAATATGTCATCCATAGCTGTTTGGACGATGATGATTCCTTTTGTACGTGAAGTTCTTCACAAGGACGCAGCGACCATGGGGACGTTGACTTCTGCGTCGGCATTTGGCACACTTGCAGGCCTGCTGATTATCTCGAAGCTGGGTGAGTTTAAAAAACGAAGAACCGTCATGCTGTGCAGTTTAACCGTGATTGGGCTAAGCTACGTCCTGCTCGGCCTGTTACCCAGTTATCCATTTGCACTGCTGATCTTATGTTTCTCGGGTGCTGCAGGCCCCTTTTTTGGTGTCCTTAGTTCTACACTTCATGGCACACTTGTACCTGTATCTCTACAAGGCAGAGTCAATTCCATTCGCTTCCTCATTGGTGGAGGACTGCAGCCTATAGGTGCTTTTGCAGGTGCAGCTGCAGCAGAACAATATGGAATCCCCGCTCTATTTATAACTGTTGGATTACTTCCTATCGTCTGCTCCTCAGCCGCTTCCTTCCTGCCAACACTGAAAGTTTTGGATGGAGATCTATCGACGCTTAGAAATAATGAATCAACCATATGAGGAAGGTTTGAAATGTACAACTGCTGCGAATGATTTTAATAAATATATCTACATAAGTATGTCCTTCTGGAAGAACAATCTTAGAATAATGCACTCACAAAAACAGCCTCATTCCTTAGCACATAGAATGAGGCTGTATCTTATGCCGTGCTCAACGGTGGGGCCTAATCCTAATGCTTCATACAGATGGCTCCGTCTGCAGGTATTTGAATAATCACTTCTTACACATGCAGGTATGTATGTGATGCCTATAAAACTAGCCTAAAATAATATCATCGGTTCTTTTAGCATAGATAATCTCACGAATGATCTTTGATCGATTCCATACGATAAATTTGACAACTTCCCCCGAATCCATTGTAATTTTAATTCCGTTAGGTATTATTCCCCACGTTTGATGTTTTTCAATTTTGGCCATCCCCCACAGTTCCATTTGCACCCATTCGGTCTGAAAGTTTAAACTATGAGGGATAAAAATCAATCGTTGGTTCGTCAGAAACAGCTTGCCCCCCACACCTTCGAATTTTCTTAACCAATTCGCATGAACGTGTTTAAAAATGACATATTCATCCTCGCGTAAATCTTCCATTGTTATAGTCTCCTTTTATTCAGCTGAACCTTGTCTTGATGTCACTCTTACATATTATAGGGGGAATCTTCCGATTAAGGAATAATCCTGTAACCTCTGATGTGCCAAAAAAAGCACTGCCCGTCAGAATTTTCTGACAGACCGTGCTTGGGGAATTCACGATACGCTGCATAGCTGCTTTTGCTCTACACACCCTAGGATGCTGTATTACATTTTTTCCAGGATGCCCTTAACCAACCCGATGAATGTAGTTTTCACCTGCGCGGCTACCTCAATAACTTCATCATGACTGAGAGGCTGATCTAGAATGCCGCATGCCATGTTGGTCAAACAAGAAATACCGAGTACTTTCATACCCCCATGAATCGCGACGATTGCCTCTGGTACAGTGGACATACCGACAGCATCTGCCCCCATCGTACGAATCATGCGAATTTCGGCAGGCGTCTCATAAGCAGGACCGCTCCACCAAGCGTAAACCCCCTGCTGCAGATTCACACGCTGCTCTTCAGCAACCTGCAGTGCGATGCTGCGCAGTTCACGATTATACACCTGGGATACATCAGGGAACCGCACGCCCAGTTCAGCATTGTTGGGTCCCATCAGCGGATTATTCCCCACCAGATTGATATGATCCGTAATCAGCATGAGCTGACCTGGCTCAAAGCTGGTATTGATGGCACCGCAAGCGTTGGTAATAAGCAGCTTCTCTACACCCAATGCTTTCATGATACGCACTGGAAACGTCACTTCGTCTAATGTGAAGCCTTCATAATAATGCAAACGGCCTTTCATCGCTACTACCGTCTGACCCATCAGTTCCCCAATAACAAGCTCATTCGCGTGACCGATCGCCTCGGATTGAGCAAAATAAGGTATATCCGTATACGGAATAACCGTGGCATTTTCAATCTCGTCCGCCAGCGCTCCCAGTCCGGAACCCAGAATCATGCCTACAGCCGGCTTGGTATCGATTCGATTTAATATGTAATCCCGTGCTTCCTGAATATGTGCAGATTGATGCATAATGAACTTCCTCCTGAACATCTGAAATGGTTTAGAAACATAAGCTTTACCTATCAAGTGTAATGAACAACTGCGCTAATGTAAATGCGAGTCTCTTTTCTCTCTCCAATGCAGGAGCCGGATAAGCAGAATCAAGCCTTAACCCCGGACTGCAGCGCCCCAAAATAAGGTTCCAATATCGTTTCGAAATAGGTATCCTGTTCTTCAATCTGTTCAACATACGTCCACAGCAAACGCTCCTCTGTGTCGATATTAATGACCTCAAATTCCATTTGCCTAGAGGCCCATACCGTGATTTGACCAATGGCTCTTTCTGATTCATGAATATATCCAATGAAGAGATCTATGTCAGAAGTGCCCTCCTCCTCCTTCTCAGGATCTCGTCTTCTCTCTTCTGTAGTGATCTGAAGCATCTGCAGCTTTTCCTGTTTCTGCATCATCCAGCGTCTGAATAGGTCAAGACATAGCGTTTGTGACAAAAGATCAAGCACCTCCTCTCTAAAAATGTACACCAAAAAGCCGATCCTCTGCAAAATCGGCTCTTTGTACACATACGCACACTAATACAGCGTATAGTTAGCTCTGCTTTTATACCAGTCTATCCCCATCATCAGCATGAGCATGCAGAAGGCAAAGATCAGCGGTCTGCCGAGCGTTCCTTCTCCGAAAATAAAATAGGCCATCACGAAATTCCCGACAAAAGTTAACGAATTATTCCGAATATTTTTCATCTTCTTCAACTCCGTCATGAAGATATGGTTTTACAACCCCTGAAGATATACGGTCTCCACTTGATCCTCATTCCATTGAATATGAACAGGCATCGGAAAGGGTTCAAGATCCAGAAACTTGGAACCTGAAGCGTGTTTAATATGCCGCTGCGGCATACCCAAATGTTCTTCATATCCGTTTGCATCGAATTCTTGACCGCCAAACTGATAATGTACGTCCTTCACAATCTGTTCGTCACCGATATAGCGAATGGTGAATTCAACCATCTCTGCTGCGGAGCTGTTGGTGAGCATCACCCGCCAATTTTCGCTTTTTCCATCAAGTGATATCACTCTGTTTGAACAGCCCACGAGCATAAACATAAGTAGAATCATAACCAGGTATTTAATTCTCATATCTACCTCCTTGTGAGAGTATGCTTGCTGTAAGACTAGTTCATGGCATTATGCAGATCCCTGACATTAAGGAAAACGAGAGTCGCTCAAGAATCCTTTTCAGAGGAACTGTGGCACTTGGCTTCACAATACATCATACTAAAAAAGTGTACTTCATTTCACTATTGACAAATAAATACTTCATTGTAATTATTGCTTACAAAACATATTATATTCCATATTAAAAGAAGGAAGTGATCAATCATGTCGAACAGACCATTGAAAATTTCAATTTGTATTATAGTTATATTTATATTATCAATAGTAAGTTATCAAAGGTTTCAGAATGGCATTAGTGTAATTGATCTTATCAGTCTATTTGAGTGGATAACGCTATACATCTTGCCTTGGATTTTTTTATTTTGGTTTATTAGATATGTCAAAAAGAAGTAGCTGAGTTTTATATATATAGACACTGTAACTTAATGAACATTAATACGCATAGTCAGGTCCAATTAAAGTATCGACAGCATCGGTACCGCCTTTTATGGTTACTGAAAAACTACCATTACTTTTTAGAATAACATTATCCCCATATGTTGTATCCCATGTATGACACAGCATTTCCGCTTGCACCAGAAAGTTTACTATCATAAGCAAGCTTAACTGCTCCTGCTCCAAAAATGATTTTTCTTTCCATTATGTCATCTCTTTGTTTATTTTCAGGCGGGTGCCTATAATAAATAACATCTAAAAAAATAAAAAGTTTCAAAATTATACAAAAAAAAAAAAAAAAAGAATGAATCGATCATTTACCATAGATCGATTTCATTCTTTTTCTTGATTTTACACCCTTGTTTCTGCTTTCACTCTATTCCTTCACACTGCCCAGCTGCAAACCGTGTACAAAGTATTTCTGCAGGAACGGATATACAACCAGGATTGGCAGTGCTGCAACAATCGTAATCGCAGCCCGAATGGATATCGGCGTAACCATGTTGCGTGCCTGCCCCATGTCTGCCCCACTGGATACAGCTGCACTGCTGTTCGTATTCATGGAAGATGACAGCAGCTTCATCAACTCGTACTGCAGCGTACTCAGATTTTGCTTGGAAGAAGCGTACAGGAACGTATCGAACCATGAGTTCCACTGTCCTACCGCAATGAACAAAGCTACGGTTGCGAGTACGGGTTGGCAGAGCGGCAGGATGATGGACATAAAAGTCCTGAAATCACCCGCACCATCAATCTTGGCTGATTCTATCAACCCTTCCGGCAGCGTCTGGATATACGTTCGAATAACGATCATGTTAAATGCGCTGATCAGACCTGGAATGATGTATACCAGGAAGTTGTTCAGCAGGTGCAGGTCTTTGATCAAGAAGTACGTTGGAATGAGACCTGCGCTGAAGTACATCGTCATAACGACGATAATCGTAATCGGTTTGCGCAAAATATAATCTCTGCGGCTCAGGGTGTAAGCTAGCATGGAGGTCAGGAACAAGCTGAGGACCGTACCGAGCACTGTTCTGGCGACGGAGATTCCAAATGCCTGGAATATCGTGCCTCCTGCAAATACCGCCTTGTAGTTCTGAGTGGTCCATTCCCTTGGCAATAGATAGATTCCACCCCGAATCGTATCGTTCCCGGCGTTAAAAGAGATAGCCAGCGTATTCAAGAAAGGATATAAAGTCACTACTGCAATAAAGATCATCAGCAAGCCGTTAAATGTATGGAAGACAATCGGCTCAATCCGAGATTTGTTTATTCCCATCGATGTGTCCTCCTCATATTAATCGGTCTTCGCCGAATCGTTTAGATATTGAGTTCGCCGCAAAAATCAGTATGATACTGACGACGGTTTTGAATATACCGGCGGCGGTAGCAAGTGAATAGTTACCAATCTGCAGTCCGTATTTCAAGACAAAGATATCAATCGTCTGTGACCAGTCAACAACGACACCATTTCCAAGCAAGTACTGTACTTCGAAACCGGCTTCCAGAATCCAACCCATGTTCATGATCAACAGGATAATGACGATGGACTTGATTCCCGGCAGCGTAACATACAGCATTTTCTTATAACGGTTGGCACCATCAATTTCGGCCGCCTCGTAGAGTGAAGGATCAATGGAGGTAATTGCTGCCAGATAGATGATAGCGTTCCAGCCGACCTCTTTCCATACGTGTGATGCACCGACAATCCCCCAGAAATACTCTGGAACGCTGAGCCACATAATCGGTTCATTAATGAATCCCAGCTTCATCAGCACCACGTTCACAATCCCGCCGTCTACGGATAACGAACTGGCAACAATGCCCGTAACGATAATCCATGACAGGAAGTGAGGCAGGTACGAGATCGTTTGAATGGTACGTTTGTACAGTTTGTTCTTGATTTCATTCAGCAAAATCGCAAAAACAATGGCTGTCACAAAGCCAAGAATCATGTTAATCAAACTCATCGCGATCGTATTGCGAAGCACGTTCAGAAACGCGTCGTCCGTAAGCAGAAACTTGAAGTGCTTAAGTCCGACCCACTCCTGCTGCGAGAATTTCTTCGCTGGACTGTAATTCTGAAACGCCATAACCCAGCCCCAGATCGGATAATACGAGAAAACCAGAATGTAAGCAACGATGGGCAGAGACATAAACATTAGTTGTTTTTGACTGCGCAGGCGCTTCATCAGAGGCGTCTTGGTAACAACGGTTGGAGCAGATTTATCCTGTATGGCTCCCGGCGTATTCGCCATCCTTCACTCCTCCTATCAACATACAGCGGATTATAGGGATGGATTGTTCGGAAGGCGCAGGGGATAAGCTGTATCCATCCCCCTTTGCCGCCTTCCGAAGTGATCCAACAACCGCTTTTATTTATTTCACGGTCCAGTTCTGAATCCGCCATTGTAACTGCTCATTGATTCGGTCTTCGTATGCTTTCACATTAATTTTCTTGTAAGCGTCCACATATTCGCTCCAGATCGAATCAAACTCATTGGAATTAGACATGATGGCTCTAGGCAGGTATTTCAGAGATGTATCCGTCATTTGTTTGTTTGCTACCGATGCATCTGAACCTTCTTTCAGGTCCACCTGCCATGCCGGATAATACACTGGGTTCTCAGGTGCAGGAGAGAAGAAGTCACTCCATGTTTTGAAACCGTATGCATCCAGAAGTTCTTTATCCTCCGGCTTCAAGCTGTCGTAGAATTCCTCAGGTTGGTTCGTTGCACCAATTGCATTGCCGTCAGAGAACGTACCTTCCATTTTCGGTGCTGCGCCATAGAAACCTTCTGCTTTGTTAGCCAATTTCCATGCCGGATCTTCCTGTTGAATACGTTGTTCAGGTGTACGATAGAATCTGCCTTTATCATTTACCTTATAGTCAACGCCCTCTTCACCCCAGGAAAGAAGCTTTTGATATTTTTCATCCATCAATGCATCGAGGAATTTGATGATGGCAACAGCGTCTTTAGCATCTTTACTGATACCGAAGCCATTATTCAAGTTAATTACCGGGCGATCCAGGTAATGATCCTTGATGCTTGTGTCGTAAACCAGCGGGAAGCCAACATAGGTTTGAGAAATTTTGTTCTGAGCTACAAGCGGGTCTTCACCTTGCTGGAAGTTCCAGTGCTGGTCAAACATGCCGACCACGCGGCCCGAAGAAATTTTCGCCAAATACTGGTCATAGTTTTGGACGAATGCTTCCTTATCGAGCAATCCATCGTTATAGAGATTGTTCAGCTCTTTATAGTATCGTTTCGAAATATCTTTATCCGCGAATACGGTTGCAACACCTTTGTCATCTACGATAACGCCGCCATCATTGGGATGACCGGTCAAGTGCTCTGGCGGGTTAAGGAGAGGGAATGTTCTCCAGTCAGAAGCCAGTGTGGTGAAACCAATGGTCGGCTGACCATCCTCTGTTGTCGGGTGCTTCGCTGTATAATCACGAATCAGCTTCATATACTCATCAAGCGTTTTCGGTGTTGGATATCCAGCTTCTTTCAGCACCTGCTTTTGAATCCAGAACGCAGGGCCGGAATAATAGTTACTGATGAATTCACCGGTATATACACCGTAGTTAGGCAGCCAGTAAATATGTCCATCACTGGAATCTTTCATCCGTTCCCAATCTTTTGCATAATGCTTCTTAAGGTTTGGTGCATGCTGCTCGATCAGATCTTCCAGCGGGATCACCGCACCAGCCGCAACCAGCTTGGTATCTGCCGTAATAAGATCCGGGTAATCTCCACCCGCAACCATAACACCCAGCTTCTGCTGCAAGTCACCTACCAGAAACTCCATGTTCAGTTTGACACCCAGCTCTTCTTCGATCTTTTTGTAGATCCGGTTATCCGCTGCAGGTGCCTGATTCGGTGTTCCGATAAAAGCCGAGATGTTTAATACTTCCTTACCATCGGGTGTCGTCGTTTTAGCCTCTTCACTGCTGCATCCAGCAAGTGCCAGAGTTAATGCCAGAACGAGAGAAACGGAACCCCAAAGTTTCTTTTTCTTCAATCCCCCCATGTATTGCGCCTCCTTGGAAGTGGTTTGCCTTACTGTCTTCATTATGAGGAAATGTATGCGGTTTCAAAATAAACAGATTTAAGCATCTGCCCCCCTTAATTGCAGGAGGTCTTTAATCCACACATACCGCCTTAAACATGCTTCAGTTTGCATGTTTAAGGCGGTACTCCGCCGGTTTCATCCCTGTCCTCCGCTCGAACTGCTTAAGAAAATGCTGGTAGCTCTTATAACCAACCTGTTCCGCAATGGCACATGACGCAGCGTCTGAATCTTTGAGAAGCCTTTTGGCTTCCCCGATCCGCAGATCATGCACCATGTCCAGCACGCCTCTGCCATACTTTCTCATAAACGATTGCCCCAGATGCACAGGATGCATGAAGAAACGTTCTGCCAGTTCTTTAATGGTGAAGGTCTCCCTGAAATGCTCCTGCAAATAGTCGGCCACCATCGCCTGTGTTCCGCCGAGCTGTTTTTGACGAAGAGCTGCGGCGGCAGCTTGACACTTCAGGCAAAACGCTTCAAGCAGACTGGCTGATTCTTCAATGTTCCGATGATACCGATCGCCGGGATAGAACGCCGTATTCTGAAGCAGCTCTTTCGTTTCCCCCCCAAGCTCCTTGCACAGGGCAAGGCCTCGAAATAAAATTTGGGTCATGAATATGTGCACAAACTCAGGTGCAGTCTTGTTGATTACAAATTGATGGAACGCTTCCCGGATCGACACACTTAACTGCTCAGGCGAACCGTTTTCCAAACGCTCCATAATATTGTCCACTTCATGGAGAAATTCGGGATTGAATTTTAAATGCTGCTCCTGAATATCTTCGGCAAACAACAGATTCCCCGGATGTAAAAACAAAAAACGCTCCGTTTCAACAGCCATACTTTTGGAAAGAGATAACGTTTCCGGCTGCTGCACAGGCAGCCCTACGGCGAGCTGTACCCCGTCAGGAATGTCTTCGTTCAGAGCAGACAGCAGGCGCTCTGCAAAATCGCGATGGCTCCTGCCCTGCATATTATCTGGCACGGCATCTCCTTCACCCCATACGATGCCGCAGGCATCCTGTTCATTTTCAACTACATAGCAGCATGGTTCACGGCTCACCATATCATTAATAGTGGAGCGGATCTGACCGGAATCGGCACGCTGAAATCTTACTTTTACATACGTCCACTTATGAGCCTGCTCCTTCAATTTAGATATATCGCGTGCCATGTCCTCTTCATTCTCAGCATCCTGACCCGTAATCAATGTACTCAAAACATGCCTTATCTCCTGAGCTTTGGCCATTTCACGAACAGAATCCCGCTGCTGCTTTTCCTTCAACTCCTGTGCCAGACGCTCCAGCATATCATCCGCTTCCACCGTATCCACCGGTTTGGTCAAATAATTGCATACCCCAAGACGAATCGCCTGCCTTGCGTAATTAAAATCGCTGTACCCGCTCGTAATGACAAACATCGTGGAATCATATCCCAGGCGACGTGCCTCCTCAATTAGTTCCAGCCCGTTCATCGCAGGCATATGAATATCCGTGACGACCAGATCAGGTTTGTCTGTACGTATAGCTTCAACAGCCTCTTCTCCGTTGGCACATACACCGTTAATCTCGAAACCGAATTTCTGCCAATCAATGAGCAGCTGAAGCCCCTCGATCGCAAACGGCTCATCGTCTACCAGAAGCACCTTATACATCTTGCTGACCCCCTTATTCATACGTCACAGTCTATCTGTCGGAATATGAAACCCGGCTTCCGTACCGCTGCCTTTCTCACTGCGAATCGTAAACGCTGCATCCCCGTCATAAAACAGCTCCAGGCGGCGGTATACGTTGCGGATGCCTACATGTGAGCCGTCTTTTGCCTGATCCGACCGCACATCCTGTAATAATTGGCGCAGTTTGTCCTGTTCCATCCCGATTCCGTTATCTATGACACGAATAACCAGCCCGGATTCGCCAAGCTTGGCAGTAATATGAATTAATCGTCCTGTTTTGCGCGCCTGCAAACCATGCTTGCATGCATTCTCAACCAGCGGCTGAATACTCATACGTGGAATGCGTTTACCCGCAGCCTCCGGATCAATATCAAAGGTATAATCAAACAACTCCCCGAACCTGAACTTCTCAATCTGAAGATAAAGCGTAGTGAACTGCAGCTCCTCCTCCAGTGTAATAAGATTATCTGATCTGCTGAGCAGTTGTCTCATTAGCAGCGATAAACTCTTTATAATTTCCGAAACTTCTGTATAACCGTTTTTGGTGCTCACAACGAGCAGTGCATTTAGTGTATTAAACAGAAAATGCGGGTTCATCTGGCTCTGAAGCATGGATAACTCGGTTCGTACTTGATCCAGTTCCAGATCTTTGTGCCTGATCTCCAGCTTATACACATCATTGATCAGGGAATGAATTTTGCTAATCATCATATTAAATGTGCGGATCAAACCACCGATCTCGTCCCGGCCTTCCTGTATCTCAATCAGATCAAAACGTTCATTACGCACTTTCTCCATATGCCGTGACAGTTTGCGAATCCGATAGTGATACGAGCGCAGAATAAAATAGATGAGCACCGAAGGTACGATTACACTTATTAAGGCCAGCCACAAAATAGAATTCCGCGCTTCCTTCAGCAGTTGGTCGACATGCCGCGTGTCCGCAACCCCGATCAGCTTCCAGCCGTCCAGATAAGCCAGATTGCCAAGTGGTTTCTCCAGCACATATTCCGAATTCACATTGGCAGACCACTGTCCATCTGCAGGGAAGCGTGCACTGGACACAACCGGGCGGCTATTTCCGTCCACAAGCCGGAGCTGCAGGCTGTTCGTCTCGCGATTAAGTATGCTGAAAATCCGGTTCACTTCCAGATCGATTTTGGAATACTTCGCATAGTTAGCATACGAAGTAAAAGTTTTCATCTTCCCGATGACACTGATTCGCTTCCCCCGGCTGAATCCGGTCTGTTCTTCATAATCGATAACGAGAATATCCCCACTTGCTTGATTTAACTGCTTCATTCCAGGCAGTGAACTTCCCTTGTCTTTCATGACAATGTAGTGACTACCTGTCTGAATGGTATCGTTATCCGTGAAAATCCGAACTTCAAGAATATTGGCTGACATATACCGAGTCAATTTATCACGCAGGAAAATGTGGTATTCGTTGTAATACTCCACAGGTGACTCATAAGTACGATCAAGTGCTTCATACAAGGAGTCATCCGCTGCAATCATACGACTCAGTGCAACACTCTCATCAATCATACCCACCAATTCACCTGCGGCCCTGTCAATGGATTTACGCAGATTTTCCTGTTCCCGCACCTTGATATCTGCCGATGTCCGTTGATAGAAAAACAGATTAATCGCGATAATGGGCAGAAGAATACTCACGACATAAATTAGCAAAAACTTGTATCGAAGGGGGATATCATTCACTGTATGAAAAGTCCACTTTTTTTTATGCACATGATCACCCTTGATTATTGTTTTTATATAAGGACGGGAGTTCGCCTGTAAGCGCTTTAAATTTCTCGGTAAAATACTCCGCATCATGATAACCCAATTCGAATGCAATATCTGAAATTTTCATATTCGTTCGGCGAAGCATCCGGCGTGCCTCTTCGATTCGAAGACGATGCACATATTCGCTGAAGCTGATGCCCATCTCCCGCTTGAACTGCTGGCCCAGATAAGCTGCATTCACATGAATGTGATTCGCCAGCTGCTGCAGTTTGATTTTGGTGCGGTAATGTTCCTTCAAATACTGAACAGCTTCTGCTACCAGCCCTCCTGAACCCGGATCAGCCTGAGCAGATGAAGCGAACGTTTCGGCAATCTGCCTAAACAGCTGCTTTAACTCTCCATGGAACCAACTCTCTGTGTGATGCCAGGTTCGTTTTTGCAGAAGCGTCTGATCCGCTCCAATTATCCCATATCTCCGCAGCAGTTCTCCATGTACATACCTGACAGCGCTTTGAGTCCAGCCCCTCGCAGCCCGGGATTCGCGCATCTCCTGCAGCATATCGTCCACAGCACGATCAATCCGGTTCACATCTCCCGCTTCAATCAAAGCCAGGAACTGCTTGGCACGAGAAGTCATTTTTTCGAGATCCGCTTCTTCAATCACACCACCTGCGTCAGTAAACGTATCCAGCATCTCCGCTGCCTCATTTCGTTCTTCCGCATACCTCGTCTCGATTTCCTGTCTCTGGGTGTCCAGAGGAATAATCAGATTTTTCAATAACTCATGAATCTCTTCAGGCACCAAAGGCTTGAGTACATATTCATTCACCCGATATCGTATCGCCTGCTGTGCGTAACCGAATTCGGAATAACCAGTCACGATGACGATCTGGGAATCATAGTTTAATTCTTCACGCATCGTTCGAATCAAGCCAAGTCCATCAAGTACCGGCATCTGAATATCGGTTACAACCAGATCCGGATTCACATGGCCGATCAACTCAAGTGCTTCTTCTCCATCTGTCGCAGTTCCACATAACTCATATCCGCAGCCCTGCCAATCGATCATCGTTCTCCAGCCTTCCAGCATAAATGGCTCGTCATCTGCTACTATGACCTTATACATGGATTCACCTGCCATTTCCCCTTTTTTTCTCCAGTATGGCACCGTATAGTCAATGTGACAATGCTAAGATTAGAATAAATCTGCTCTATTTATAAGATACTTCAAAAAAGCCCTGCAGGCTCGCCCTTTTTATGGGCCTGCCTGCAAGGCTATGAGTTCGTAACCGTCAACAGACTGCGGTACACTGCAGCTTGAAACTTCAACCTAAACTGAGCTGAGCTTATACCTGAATTACTGCCTAAGCCTAAGCCTCAGTCCTGCCCAAGAATACGCCAGAACGAACCCTTCGGCTGCAGCTGTGTATCGAATACAAACGGCCAGTTTTTGCGGCCGCGTACCGGAAAATGATCCAGCCACGAATAATTATCAGCCACACCCCAGAATGTCACGGAAGTAATGTTGGATTTATACTCCCGGAACAATCGAAAAATGTCCTCATACCTTTTCTCCTGAAGCTCCATCATCTCTGATGTTGGCTCCGTCAGATCGGTACGTCGATCGTCATGACGGAAGACGGACAGATCCAGCTCAGTGACATGAAGCTGTACATCCAGTGAGGCATAACGTTCAATAGCCTGACGGATCTCTTCAATGGAAGGACCATGAATGTTCCAGTGTCCCTGCATACCAATACCATGAACAGGTGCCCCCTTGTCCAGGAGGGACCGAACCAGATTGTATATTTTCTCCCGCTTCACGGGGTCTGTCTCGTTATAATCATTATAGAACAGCAGTGCATCCGGATCTGCCTCATGAGCCATACTGAACGCCTGATGCAGATAATCCTCTCCGACCAAGCGCAGCCACTTCGTATCACGCATAATCAGATCGGTTTTATCTTCGATAGCCTCGTTCACAACATCCCAAGCATAGATCTGTCCTTTGTAACGGCCAACGACTGTATCAATATGCTGCTTCAACCGGGACAGCATCAATTCTCTTGAAGCCGGACCACCGGAAGCATCTTCGAACACCCATGCCGGGGTCTGATTGTGCCATACCAAGGTGTGACCGCGCACACCGATTCCCCGGCCAACAGCAAAATCAACAATCTCGTCTGCTGCCTCAAATGTATATTCATGCTCTCGCGGATGAACTTCTTCGAACTTCATCTGGTTCTCAGCGGTAACACTGTTATAATGCTTTGCAATAAAATCCCCTTCGGACTGCAGCATTCTGGTATGTACTGCCGCACCTATCTTGAACGAATCGGCATAAGCAGTATGTAGGGACGGAATTTCAGTAGACATCCTGGTTCCTCCTCGCAGGTTTATTACTTCATCATAACGGATTATGAATGCGCTTTCCATGAACAAAATAAACTTTTGCCCCCTGAAATTCTACCAATTTCGGTACGAAAGAAGGGTTGAAGCCATACGTTATAACTTGTCGACCTGCAGCATCGTAACCTGCTTCACCGTACACGCCGGGCTGACCTGTTCTTCAGTAAGAATATGAAGCTTGATCAAACTCTTCAGCTTATGGCTGTCCACCTTGGACACCAGCTTCCAAATTTCCGGATCAGGCAGGGACGCGTAAAGCTTCTGATCATCGTATTCCTTGCGGTGCTGGAGCACCGTTTTCACCTTGTAGCTGCCTACTTCGGTCTCATAGATCCCCTGCTCCGCACAATAAGCCACAATCTCATCTCGCAATACGGATAACCGCTGTTCAATCTCTTTCTGCTGCTGTTTCAATTCAAAATAAGTCTGCACTTTCTGTTCCATAACTCATCACGCTCCTCTACTACCATAGGTATGCAGAAAATATGAGTTTAGGACAGGCTTGGGAATCGCCTTGAAAAGATATTCGGAATACCCAAACGGCATCTTGGGGTATAAGGAAATATGCTCGATGAAGACGTTACTTCATTCACAACAAACTGGTGTGCAGATACAGGTTATGCGCAGCAATGTTCAGCATACGCCGCATGACTTCCGAATTTCTTGGAACATCCCCCTCGCGTGACAGCAGCACCCAGCGCAGCCAGGCAAGGGCCTCAAAGGCTCGTTCTTCATCCAACATACAGCTTGAAACAGTCCGCAGCTCATCCCGATAAAGCTTACCGTACTCTTCTCCGTTATAGATGGTGATTAAAAAGACAGACCATGCCGTGTCGTATCTCGGATCTCCGTACTGTCCATTGGTCCAGTCAATAACCGTGTGCTGTCCATTCATCTCGACAATGTTCCCCAAGTTATAGTCACCGTGAATCAAGTGATCCTGTCTGATCTGTACACGCTGTACCACATCATTCACACGATCGTAAATATCAGCATGTTTATCGATCTGAGGAAAAAAATAGTCAACAAAACGGCAGCGAGGGATGTACTCTTTGGACGCCTCTGTATCTGCATCTGTATGTGCGATGCTGAATGGATACTGGTGGATATCATTTAATGTGCAGGCCATTCGCCTTAAAACCTTTTGATCCAGCCGGGTAACTGGTATGCCATCGTAACTTGTAAGCAGCACCTGATTGTGATCCTGATCCTTCCCCCAGCCATAGGGTCTGGACACTTGAATTCCACTCTGGCCCAGCTTCAGCAGCAGGTGATATTGTTTGCCGATATCCGGGCGTGATTCCTTATTCCATATCTTCAGAACGTACGACTGATCATTCCATCTAACGCACATCACATCGGCTTCCAACCCAGGTGTAAGCGGAATAATTTGCTGATTCTGCTGCTGCATACCCTGCCTGATCTTTTCGTCCAGATGAACCCAGTTCATGTCACCAAGCCGTATCACGTTTGTTCACGACCTTCCGTTCGGGTTAGGCTTGATCAAGCCTTTGCCTATAACATTAGCGGATACAGGCACCCGGCCGAGTTCTCTGGCCCATACGGATAACTGTCCCATGTGATGAATTTCATGTGCAATCACATGCATCATAATTTCCCCCCAAGCATCCATGTCCGCGCGCCCGTCGGTTCGGCGGTCTATGAAAGCTTTCTTTTCCATATCAGGCTCCCAGGCTAGAACAAATGCTTCCACGTCCCTGTGCAGTTTATGATCCAGCTCACGCACGGCTTGGAGCGTCTGATAGTTGGCAAAATCCTCCTCATCGTCCGGTTTTCCCTGCAGCAGCTGCAGCCAGCTCCATTCCACATCAATAACGTGAAACAAAGTTCTCAGTATACTCCCAACCCCTCCTGTACGCGGGCGAAGCAGCTCTTCTGGCGGCAGGTCTGCACACCATGCATACCACTGTTCACGTACGATCCAGTTATAGCGAAAAAACGTCTCCATATCTGCACACTCCTATTCAACAAAGATGCTTCATTGTAATTCACTCCGGCTGCTTCTCTTTTATTCTCTTTTTGAGATACAAAATCACATGTATTCCAGCATAAATAAACAAAATATTAAAGAAGTACACCAGCAAATTGATATGCATGTCGGATATAAACCAGATCGCTCCATCCGGGTTCGGGAGATGATAATCCGTCAAAAAACGAAATGGAAATCCATACTCGGTTCGGAGCGGCCCGCCTTCTGTCTCTATGGTACCCGGGAGACACCAGACTGCCAGTGCGGCAAGCCAAGCGGAAAGATTGAATATTTTCAAGTTTATCTTCATGATGTTCCCTCCTGTTCTCCCTTAACAGGACTTCCTCCAAAATACGTCCCCTCTAGTTCTTCATCCAAATAATTTTTTAACTCCGGATGGTGCAGTGCATACCTCGATGTCTGGTTAAAACGGCCATTTTTCGTAACGTAAATCTGGCTGCCGTTGTATTGAATGGTGACCCCAGTATGATGCTTAAGTCTCAAAGCAATCCCCATATGAATGCTGCCATCAATGCGATCCACAGGTGTCTTGGCGAGTCCTGGAGCTTCATTCAACCAATGAACAACCCGGCTTATATCTTCTTCGTTCAAAACAGCATCGTCAAAACGGATATGGGCACCGCCGCCAATCTTGGTATATACAGCTTTGCTCGTATCCGCACGCACGACTTCGGCACTTGACAGAGGAGTATGAATATCCACAAATCGGTTATTCATCAACCAGAAGTACAGGACAGCAGCAGCCGCGGCCATCCCAACAAACAGCCAGAGTCGTTTGAAATGTTGGGTTTTCTTCATTTTTTATCACCTCATCCAATACTTAAACAACCTAAAGCCGACTTTAGTTACATCCTATTTTCAAACTATTCAGCAGTTCCCGCAGCCAGAAGCCATATTGTTCCCGCTTGTGTTCACTGTCTCTCTTTCAAAAGTGCTTTGATCTCCCGCAGCTCTACCAAAATCTCTTTCGTATGCTGGCTATTTCGTGAAGTATCAATGGCTGCTTTAATTACATATTGGCCTAAAATTAAAATTAAGAGTGAACAAATAATTATAACGAACATCATTATTTTTCCTCCCTTTTCTAAACAAAAGAAGGCAATCTCGCCAGATCGCCCTTAGTCATTACTGCACTTCTTTGTCAAGTTGATTCCCATGGAACGCTTTCAAAATAAAATCTTTATTCGGAACGTTCAGACGCTCATAAGCTTGAAGATACTGCCTGTTGTCATAGGTAACGGCCGTGAACTTCACATCCAGTCGATCCTTATGAAACTCTGCAATGCCATATCGCGCAACCGCAAACTCATTACAGCCTAAAGCTCCCGGATTCATATAGACCCGCTGCGCCGTCCTGAAATAATGAAGAATGTGATAATGTCCAAAACAGATCAGGTCATACGAGGTTTCTTTATACTTTGCATCCAACTTCACGCCGGAAGGCTCCCGATCAATGTCATCCAGCTTGTTATCGCTCATATGATAATGAGTCAGCAGCACATGCTGTCCTTCGACTTCTTTGTCTATAGATTTGGGCAGACGCTGTATTAGCTTGATAGATTCTTCGCTTAACTGTCTGCCAACCCACTCATGATGTTCTTGCAATTCTTTGTGCCCTTTCAACGGACCTCTTCCCTCAAGTAAATGGAGTACCGCTTCTTCGTGATTCCCTGCAATGGCCGTCATGTGTTCACGGCTGTATAACATTTCAATCACTTCATTGGAATATGGACCTATACCAATCATGTCTCCCAGACAAAATAACTGCTCGATGTCCCCCTGCTGGTCAATATCACTTAACACGGCTTGAAGCGCTGGAGCATTTCCATGAATATCGGTTAAAATGGCGGCCTTCATTCCGATTCCTCCTCAGGAATATACATGGTCTGAATCTCCTGAACCCCCTGGACAAAACCCAGATTCAAATACACCGACTCCGCATCATTTCCCTCCATGACGTACAGCCGTAAAAAAGGATACTGCCCCTTGAGCATGGTTAATGCTCGTTGTAACATCTGGGAAGCGAGTCCTCTTCCTCTGTACGAAGGGATCACACCGATACTGTATACAGCAGCCTGATTGTCCTGCAGACACAAGCGGCAGTTGGCAATCAACTGACCGGTTTCCTGATCATATACCAGTGTAGAGGCCTGCGTCAGAATCTCGTTAGTGTAGTTGGGGTCCTCATCAGGTGTAAAATCTTCCAGTGATTTCTGCTTTCTTCGAGCCGCTTCAAGACTTCCACCGAAACTTTCCAGATCACACCGGGCGATTTCTTCTTCGTTGACGTACTTCAATCCACCCGTCCCGTTTTCAATGATCTTCGGACTCTGTACAGACCACCTAGGGTCCCACTCGATATCAAAATGATCCGTAGGCCGCTGCATCCAGCGGCATCTGAACTCGGCCGGCCAGAATCCGGCCCTTGCAAACCAGTCTGCTTGGCTCGGTAAAATCTCAAAGGTCACGATGCGTTTGCTGCGGTCTGACCACTGCATTAATTTCCGTTTCAGAAGCTTGACGATCTCAAAGCCCTGCTGGAAAGGGGGGATGAGAAACAAGTGATACATCTTGTTGGGCTCCATCCTTACACCGCCTACTTTGCGCTCCCCTTGATAGATCCAGTACGCACTGCACCTTGAGGAATTGAACTCTTCTTCTCTGAAAAATCCAACGTACCCCATATCATAATAAACGGTACAGAATAACCCCCACTCCTTAACATCAGCCAGTCGAATCGAATATTCATCTGACAGATCATATTGAAGCGTATCCGCAGTCCATTCGGTTAGACTCATATGTCATTCCTCCATCTCCGGATAACCAATTTCTGCAATATCTTCTTCCAGTTCGTCAAGCTCAATCTCTGCATTTAACCGCTGCAGCAGCTGTTCGTTCAGCGGTTTCAAGGCAAATACATGCTGAACCCAATTTAGATCCAATTCGACCTCATAATACGCTTGAGCCCAGGCATGATAATACACTGCACCACCCGCAAGTATCTCGATTAAAACGCAGGCTTCATCCGTCAGCTGCTGACTTGAAGCCCAGCCGTTCTTCCCTGCTTCGTTCCAAATGCAGAATGTCGTCTGATCCATCATAAAGGCAGGCTCATGCAGAAATGCATTAAATACCGCAGGCACACCCTTCAACACATCACCAAGCCGATTTTTATGAAGAGAAGCATAAGCTTTGTCATACCCTTTTATAATCAGACTGCCGGAATCAAACCATGCAAAATAGTGATCCCCTTCTCCGTCTCTCATCGAGGCCATCTGTTCACCTTTGTCCCACTGTGCATTGTAAGAATAATACCGGTACTCCCATTCGGGCATCAATATCGCATCCATCATCGCTGCTGCCTTAAAGATCCGCTCACACTCACCAATATCCGGTAAACGTTTGATAAAAACAGAAGCCTCACCCATGTGTCGTTACCTCCTGAGCAGTGTCATATATATATTCACCCTGGTTTTCTATCTCCTCATTATGCATGAACCAATATCAACCTGCGGTACGAGCCGCCATAATCAGCTGCAGTGCCCCCTCTTTTTCATCTGAGGTAAAAAGGATCATCTGCATCCCCTGGTTAATCTGTACTTGAACTTGCTCAGCGTCCAGCGCTTTTATAGCTTCTAATGCGTAACCTACATTCAATGACACTTTACATTCCGTTCCTAGAAAACGATATGTAGAGAGTGTTTCTGATGATTGATTTACTTGACTTGAGGCGTTGAATTCAACCTTTTCCGCTTGGACCCGCATTTGGACCAGATTGGTTTTTTCCTGAGATGCGATTATTGCAGTGCGGTCCAGTGCGGCTATCAGATCAGATGCAGGAACGACAAAACGAGCTGCATAAGCCGAGTCTGTACCGATGTCAACATTCGGATAAGTTCCTGTAATTGAATGAGTCAGAAGGGTGAAATGTTCACCCGTAAATTCAATCTTGGTTTTGCCCAATCTAACGTTCACAAATTCATCTCCGAGAAGTTTCTCAAGCTCATTCATCGTTCGGCCAGGAACGATAGCTGTTTCGCTCACTACATGCATCTCAGATGTCAGAGCCTGCTTCACCTTCCCCATCCGATATCGGTCACAGCCGATCATCGTTAACGCAGCATCCTTAACCTCCATTTTCACTCCAGTCAGCGTAGGCATATGTTCTTTTTTCTGGACCGCAAACAAAGTTTGACGAATCCCATCTTTTAAGCCTGCCCCGCTGATCGTAAATAACGTACTGCACTCGATCGACTCTGGAAGCGGATATTCATCAGCCTGCAGCAGCTGGAGTACAAAAGTTGATCTGGCGGAGTGAGTGGTGACGATTAGGCGGTCACCTGCTGCCTCGCTGGATAATATGATTTCGTTCTCCTGCATCTTTCGTACAATATCAGCCAGCAGCTTTGCTTGAACCGCAGCCTTCCCTGATTGCTGGATCTGAATATCCTCTGCAGGAATCTCCGTCATAAAAAAAGCTGTACCATCTCCGCTAATCAAGCTGATCCGGTCTGTAAACGTCTCCATATATATACATTCGAGCACTCGGACATGCTCATTGGATGATACGAAGCGAACCGCTTTGGTTAACTGCTCCAACAAACGAACACGGTTTATAATCACTCTCATCGGGGTCGCTCCTTGCTTTTATGAAATATTCATGAATTCCATTCTGTTCCGAAACGCTATTTCAGTGCTGCCGCTGGTTTGTTCTTGAACTCATTAGTGAAACAATGATATACACGAATCCCTGCACCACAGACTTTAGGATTACAAATTCGAGCAGCATACTGTCCACTGCGCCGAAATCATGCAGCAAGTCCGTTATAATCTGCTCCGGTCTGGATACAACATCCCATGAATTCCAGCGATTATACCTGCCGATATACACGCCTAGACTGCTCAGAAGTAATATAAAACTTATAATTATCCAGCAGACATATTTATGTACAAACAGATACAGCACGTTTTCAATTTGCCTAACAGAACATGTAGAGAGTAATAAACCCACGATAGCCGTACCAAGTGAAAGTGTAAGACTATACCAAAAATCCATGTTATACCAAAATGGGGACTCTGGCTGAGCTGTGAAATACCGGAAGGCATGCAGCATCTCCGTATACAGATAGGCCGCATTGGGCAGAAAGAAAAGCCAAATCAGACAAAGCAGGCCCACTAGAGCAGCGCCCAACCATCCGGGTTTGAAACCTTTACATTCTAATACATAAACGATCAATGATGATATGAGCAGTGGAACCCATGCCAGAAACATGTCCCAGACCAAAAAAGCATACATATTCGATCCTGATTTTGCCCGCAGATACGCCGCAGTACCAAGACAGCATAACGTCATAAGCAGCAGCGTCAAGAGCACTGCTGTACGTCCTTTATTCCAGAGCTTATTGTGTTTATATCCATCTTGGTTAGTCCTCATTCTATTGATCTGATCCTTCTCCTAAAATTATAGATATTTCTTAAAAGCTCTGCTGGACTCCCCATCATATCCAAGCTTTTGATAGAAATGATGGGCCTCATGTCTGGAAGCGCCGCTGGCGAGCAGCATCTTCGATGCATTCATCCGTATACATATCTGTTCCAGATGTTCCATTAATTCTGTACCATACCCCTGGCCCTGCACCTCACTGGATATAATGACCCTCTCCACCACACCAAACGGTTGGTTCCCCGCGAGAGCATCCAGACAAATATGTAAATGCGCCGTACCTACCACCTGTTTCTCAACTTCATACACAAAGAGATAGCTGTGTTCGTGGCGTCTAATCTCTTCTATTCGTTCAGCGAGCACTTTTGTATGCGTATGGCTCGGAAGCAGCTCTCTGTACAATCTTTCAATCGCTGCTGCATCCCTAAATTCAGCTTCTCTGATCATCATAACTACCCCTTATACTCTCATCTGGTAACTCAAAATAATGTCACCGTTGTCCTCTCTTTCAGCCGTTTCCTGAAAGCCACAACGCTTGTACAATGTATTAGCCGCAATATTGTGTGGTACATGTGATACTCTGATCTGCTTACAGTCACTTCGCTCCTGCAAGAAATGAATAATTTCCTGAATAGCACGTTTGCCATACCCCTGACCCTGGTGATTTCTGTCAATCATAAAACGCAGAATCCAGTAATGACCGTCTGTATAGATTTCATTATCAAATAAAACAAATCCCACCATCTGATCGTCTGCATAAATTCCGTAAGGTCTTGAAGTCACTTCCTTGGTCGCATGAACTAAAGAGTCCGCATTGCTGGCTACCAGTGCGAGCTGATCTTCTCGTGGTTGGAGAAGAATGCACTCCTGCTCATTTTCCTGGGTTATCTGCTGTAAAGTTACTAATTTTTCAAACGAATGTTCCATCTTCAATCTCCTTCATCTGTCCATGTTTAAGTCTTTATGACCATTACAATCTTGAGAAGCTGTGTACCCGGCAACAGCGTCTGTCCCCCCACTAATTCCAAACAGAATACTGCGCATCTGCCTCCAATGCTGTGGAAGCTATTGAACGACTTCTTTCTTGTAATTCACGTCTATCATAACCCAAAATGTGGAATCTGCGCATCCTTTCTTCCTTTGTCATTTTTAATTTATTCTTCCTTTTCTTGCAATAGCAAAAAAAGCCACGGATTCCGTGGCTCACGCTGTGACGATCCTGTTCTATTCTAATCCGGTCTTTCTGCAGCCTGCCCCTTCATATCTGCTGTGGATCCGCTCACCAATCGGCCTTGATACCATACGGCCTCCCTTGCAGATCTCCGGGCAACCGCTTCCGCAGCACAGCTCGCATGGACCAGCACAAAGCTCGCGGCATCTCCAGCCATCGGCCACACCCTTTCCCCTGCGGCGTTCAGCGGTGTTACTCCGCCAGTAACAACAGCCAGGGATTGTGATAAAGCTAACTCGTCGCTAAACCCGTACAGCTCAGCGAAGCGCCCGGCCTTCTCCAGCATATCGCCGCTACCAAAAGGAGACCAGTGATCCGTCAAACTGTCCGTTGCCAGCTTCACGTTTACACCAGCGCGCTGCAGCATAGGAAGCGGCATCATTGTTCTGCCAATGGGAACGGTTGAAGCCACGCCCATTCCCAGCGATGCCATGCGGCCCGCCATCTCTTCGGCCTCCTGCTGTTCTGCTCCAGCAAACCAGAATGCATGACTGACCGTAACTTGACCTTGAAGCCCCGCCTCTTCGGTCAGTCTGACAAGTTCAAGCAGTGTCTGTCTGCCTGCCTCTCCTCCATCATGCAGATGCATGTCAATGCCCGCCCGATGTTTCACTGCAAGTTCAACCATCGTATGCAGCGACTTTTCCATGTTCTCATCTACGGTATACGGGTCAAGTCCGCCAACATGAGTGGCCCCTTCAGACATGGCTTGTTCCATGAGTCCCACCGAATTCGAGCGCAACAGCCCATGCTGTGGAAACGCAGCGATCTCTGAGGATATTTTGCCTGCATAGCTATTCAGTGCCTCTCTGGTTACTTCCAGCCTCCGAAGTCCACTGACCGGTTCAATATTACAATGTGCACGTACATGCGTGGAACCATAGGATTGAATTAAGGCAAGAATACCATCCGCCTGACGTCTGGCCTCAGGCAGCAGTTTGGGGAGCAGCACTTTCTCTTCCTCAATGCGTTCAAAGATGCTGGAGATTCGTCTAACCGCTCTCCACGGTCCATCATAATAGGTTTTATCCAGATGAATATGTGCTTCTTCAAACGAGGGAAGCAGAAGCAGCCCTTTACCATCCACCTGTGGTAAATGATCCGTTGGCTGCTCGCCCCCATCCACAACGGCAGCAATTACTCCATTTTCAATACGAAGATGGGCAGGCCCAGTTTTTGTTCCTGTTACTTCTGTTCCCTCACGAATATATCCTTGTTCCAAAATGACATTAGTGAGCCAATATGTCTTTTCCATAGACTATTCCTCTTTTCATTCGGCATGTTTCTTACTAAATCTAATCCTTTATATTAATTTTATATTAACATACCGTATGATTTTCAATAAACAATCATATAGGTGAGAGAAGAGGAAATCATGTTTGGTCATATGTAAGGATTGCAGGCGATGCAATCAAGTTTTCAATTTTTCTTGAGAAGAACCGCGAAAGAGTCCCGGTCCGATTGGTACTCTCCACCATTCACATCTGCGTATACTTTTTCAAGCGTAAATCCGGCATCGTTCATTTCTTTTTCCAGGCTCTGTACCGTAAAATGTTGATTCCAGTAATGATAGTTTACCAACTCACCATCTCCAAAAACCAAAACATTTTTTGATAAAGTCACATAATCAGGATATTTCACAGAAGCATATAAGGACAAATGTTTCTTCTCTGAGAAGGGGTTATCTTTTCGGGTCAGTCCCCACATCAGTTGAGTTTCAAATTTGTTATAGCTGTATTCTGATAATACATCCAGTAGAATTAATCCCCCGGGTTTTAAACCTCGGTGGATATTGTTAAGTATTTTTTTTCTATTTTCCGGGCTAAAAAAGCTGTAAACTTCATAGATCAATAGAGCCATGTCGAATTCATTCTCGAGTTCAATGCTTGTGATGTCCTCGTTTCTGTATTCAATGGATAAACCTTCTTTTGCGGCTTCCCGCTTTGCATACTCAATTGACTTTTTATTGAAATCGACACCAACGACCTTATAACCTCTCATCGCTAATTTTTGAGCATACAGGCCTGGGCCACAACCAAGATCAACAATTTTGGTATACTGATCTAGAGGAGCAATAGTATGAATGAAATCAACGGTTTCATTAATAAATTCATTATTCTTACTGCCACCAGGAATATTTTCATCAAAATGAGCTTTCAAAACTAGGTCATCACGGCTAGAGTCAAGCCAGATTTGTACTGATCCTTCCTCAAATGGCTCGGGAATTTTCGCCATTTCTAATAATTTTTCCATTATGGTCTCTCCTTCTGTTGAATTTGATTGAGTGGTCTATACAGAAGAGGGATTGCTGCTTAGCTGAAGAAGCAGCTGCGTATCTCAGCTAAGCAGCAAGTAAAGTGCACTTCATTACCTTATTACAGCAATTTATCAATGCGGATTTTATGCACTAACTGGAATTTCAAGTTAGCAGTGGTTGCTTACTGTTGACAGAAAAACAGTAACGGTAACTACAGTTACGGTAGCTTCTGCTGCCTTACCTTTTCCCTCTTTGTTTGCTAATTTTTGCAATTCCAATACTTTATTCATAGATTTCACCTCCTTTCCTGCGCTGAGAAATCCTGTGTATGCAGCACATGTCTTGTTTATAAAACGGCTTAGTTGGCTGTTAGTACAGAACCAGCTTTGGTTTTTGCGGCAAATTGATCTGAATGGATCAACGGAAGCCAATACAGCGGATTATTTTTGACGATGCCCATCAAGGCCAATATGATTCCCGAGCTGCCTGAATACACATCATCCGCTAATCGATAAGAAAACTGACCGGGATAAACATAATATTCCCGTTTATCTATTAAAAATAGATTCAGTAGATTCAAAACCTCTTGTTCCATTTGTTCACGTTCCTGTCCCTGCTCCACCATAGAAGGCAGTAAGAGAAAGCTGCCCGCCCCATCAAATAACCCTCCACTGATGGTAGAACATATACGCGACAATTTTGAAACCGCCTTCATTTCACTTTTGAAAAAATCTTGTCCACTCACATGATTGAGAAACCATATGCATATGCCGATACCTATCGATCCTCCGGAGAGATAGGGCAGTTGTCGATTTCTCTCATCCACCGTTTGGATTGAGCCGGTAGATTCATCCATAATTGTTTTCTTCAGATCTTCAGATATGAGCTGCTTTGCCTTGTCCAAATATGAAGTATCCCTCGTTGCCGAATACATGGCGGAATAGAAGAGTGACACACCTGATAAACCATCTATTACACCGATTTCTACAGCCATCCAGTCATTGGTACTTAACTTTCCTTCGTGATCCAGGTTCTTCTCTATTAATTCTTCTATTTCCTTAGCGTACTTCACATATTCATAATCTTCTGTTTCAAAAAATAAGCTGACAACAAACAGACCTATTCCTGAAAGACCTGAGCGTAAAGAGATATTGGTTTCGTTCATATTCCGTCTCATCATCTTCAATTCTTGTAAAACAACATCCTGATATCCCGTTTCGTACAATAAGGCCAGGACTCCCGTTTTCCCTGTTATCAGACCGTTCCCATCCATGTGATTCAGATGTTTCAGCAAGAAATCTTGAATCCATTGGTTCACTTCTACTGAACTGACCTTATTTCTCGTGAGAACATAGGCAGCGCCGCTTCCTCCTGTCAAAAAGTTATATTTGCCTCCATTCATCTCAAACTGACGAATATCACCGTTAATGAATCGCTCATCATTCGTTAAATTGTGCTGCATACCTTTAATTAAATTCGCTGTAATTGAAGATAGATCCAGATCAATGGTTTGTTCATTCATTTTAATGGCTTCAGGTACATATGACTGGTACTCCTGGATCTTAAGATCGCACTTCCCCTGCAGGTCTACAATGAATTGATAAAACGAATCATCATACAGCTCTTTAATCCACCGAAAGTGGTTATGCTGTAAATACGTATCTAAAACTTCGGAAGATAAAATTGGAAGAGCCAAATATCTTGTCAATTTTTTTAAGCCAAACCAATCTCGCGCACCACTGATTTTTATCTCTTGTGAAGCAAATCCGATTGTCATCATACTAGGCTTTTCATCCGAATTTACAGGCATAGCTGTTTCAAAATCGATCAGTTTTACAGTCAGATCCTCCATCACCATAATGTTGGCCGGTTGGAAGTCTCCCATAGCAATATCTTTATGATGCATCTCTTCGATTAACGCAAATAATTGAAGCAGTATCTTTTTGACATGTTCAGCATGTATGTTCAGGTCTTCATGATCCCTAAAGAACGGGAAATATTTAGCAAGCCACTGCCTTAAATCTCCCCCCTCAATGAATTCTTCCACCAAAAAGAAATGCTCCCACTCTTGAAAATATTCGATTAGCTCTACGACTCCAGGTAGATCTTTAAGTTTCTTCAGCGCCTCGTATTCCTTGGTTTGTCTGGACAATGAATCCCGAGCTGCACCATCCAGACCTGCATTAGGTCTGGCTTCCTTAATGATTACTTTCAGATTGTCCTGCTTACGAGTCGCACCGTATACCCCGCCCGCATTACTATAGCTCAGTGCGGCTTCAATCTCATACCGTTCCAGGCTGCTGTCACCACTGGAATCTGCATCATCCGAGTCCTTTGATATATTTATTGTATTAAGGTAATCGTCAAAACCTTTGACGAAATCAGGCACCTGATAATACGGGGTTCTCTCGTCTTTAATTAATCGACCTTGATCATCTTTGATACAATGCTCCCCATATTCATTAAAAATACTCCTGAAACCGCCGTACCTGTAAAACACGTTACTATCTTTCCACCGTTTATCACTCAGAATATAAGGTCCTTTTTGGAAGCCTGAGGTTGCAAAAGAGATCATATCCAGCAGCTTTACGAACTCATCATTATTCACAGGGTATACCGTTATGAATTTGCCTGAAGATGCTCGGTTCGCGTTTTTCGAATTCATCTTGATAAAGCTTTGTTTATCCTTAAGGTGTTTGAATTCAACCCGTTCATCTATACATATTTTCGAAACCTTTTCTAATAAACGTTTTGATTCTTCGAATAATGCAGAGACATGAATTTTCCATCCCTGATCAGGAAGAGGTGAATCCTTAACATGATAGTGTTTCCAAACCGATTCGTTTGCTGATATTACAACGTAAGGGTCAGGAAGGTCACTCAGCTCATAGATGTGCATCTTTTCTTCGCTGTTTTCCGACTTCCCGTAGTATTCCGAATTCGGTTTTAGATACAGGTTGTACAGCATGTTCCCTTCCATTCCATTCCCTCCTAAAATTAAGTATCCACCCTATCAGATATCTAATTTACATTGTTATAAGAATTATATTCACTGGGCCAAGTTAGATAGAACACTTGACCTTATTGTCGCTGAAGACATCCCCTTATCAAAACTCTTTTTTCTGATAGATAAACATAGAGACACATAAAGATATTATATAGACAAGTAAACCAAATAATAAATAAATGATAGGAACAAATTGGTCAGGATCATTGGCATTCAGGCTCGTGGCCAATCCGCCAACAATACCTTGTGAAACGATCGTAATTAAAATTGCTCCGCCAACACTTCCCAACGTAATGGAATCTGACTTTTCCGGTCCAAAAATATAATAGAGAGGGAAATTGATACCGCCGGTTATGAGAACTGCAAAAGTGCCAAAAAAGATAGCATGGAACATATTGTATATCTCCGTACCTGACACAAGACTATAGACATAAAAGATAGCGAAAGATAACAGAACACCATAAATGACGACTAGAAAATAGAATAGGTAGTGACTTTGAACGACATGGCTTCTACTCACAGGTAAGGTAAGGACATATTTATCATATCCTGACTTTCCCTCAAATTTAATGACATCGAGTGCAGACATGACCATGAGCAAAATATTTAACATGGCAGCCAAACGGTGCATGGAATCATCTGCGTACGTTAGAATGATGACCGACAGCAAAATAGCCAGACCTGTGTACCACAGTGAACTCCGATATACCAAGTAATAACTTGTCATTAATAAACCTTTCATTTATTCATGACTCCTTGTTAATAATAAACTGATCTCATCCATAGAGATTGGTCTAGTCACCATACCTTCTGGTAATTGTTTTTTATCTGATACAAGTACATTATAATAAGAATCGCAACTTCTCTTGGCCACCACAATTTCCGGATGAAGTAAGTCAAGCTGTTCTCCAGCGAGGTCGACAATCGCATATTTTTCAAAGACCTTTTCCTTCTCTTCATTCAGCAAGATCTCGCCCTCCTTTATAATGACAAGATGACTTGCTATTTTCTCGATATCACTCATGATATGTGAGGAAAGTACGATTCCCCCTCTGCCATCACTTACAAAGCTTTTTAACTCATTTAACATTTCTTCTCTTGATGAAGGGTCAAGTCCTCCCGTCGCTTCATCGAGAATCAACAGCTCAGCATGATGTGATAAGGCAACCGCTACAGACAGCTTCATCGACATTCCACGTGAGAACTCATTTACTTTTTTATCCATAGGCAGCGAGAAAGTACGGACTAAACGTTGAAAGTTATTCTCGTCCCAGTTTTTGAACAAATGTCCAAACACGTTATTTAACTGCTTGATGGTCAGATGGGCTGGAAGATTGGCTGCATCAAATACAACTCCAATCTTCTCCTTGATCTGAGGATTTTTATTCATATTTTTCTGGCCAAACAACTGAACTGTACCGGCATCGTTAGAAATAAGGCCCAGTACTATTTTGAACGTTGTTGATTTACCGGCACCGTTATCACCAATGAAACCAACGATAGATCCAGGAGGAACATTGAAAGAAACATCTTTTAATGCCTCCTTGGCTCCATATGATTTCCTGATATTTTTAATCTCCAGAAGATTAGTCATGTTTTCACTCCTGTTTTTCTGCATGTTCAGTAATCTTTGACAACTAGCGTTGTTTTGGATTCATCAGAAAAATGCAAGTGCAGTACATCTTCAAGATCAGATTGAGTTAACTGCTCCAGTGCAGGTAATACGTCAAATAAATCGGTATCGTTAGAGCGATAACGTGTAAACTGATTTGCAATAAATTGCAGGGAGTTAATGGAACTTAGAAAACGGCCAATTTCTTTTTTGATCACACGCTCTGCATCTTCTTCAGGGATGGATTCCGTTTTAAACCGCTGTATCGTTTCGTTTATACAGGATATTACTTTTTCCGGTTCGCAGCTGTTCCCACCTATGATTGTAAATCCGAAATTTTTCTCGCTTGTATATTCGAAATGAAATGAACTGTCCACATAGCCGAGGTTATACATTGTATTGTATGCCTCTGAACTGATGCCAAACATTAACTCCAACAATACATTCACAGCTAACTCATACTTAAGCAGTTCCCGCCCTCGTCGTAATGGTTTTGTTTCTTTGTATCCTACTAATACTTGGGGAATAGGGACCGGCATCCGCATTACGCTGGAGCTTCGATTCACGCCGCGATCTTCGTCAGCGAAAATACAGCTGGCCTCTACCTTTTGCGGAAAGTTCTTATGCTCTTGATTTTGTCGAATAAGCTCCATCGTTTCTTCAGGACTTACAGGCCCAACAACGAAAAGCAGCATATTGCCAGGATGGTAAAATGTCTGGTAACACGTGTATAAATCCTCTTTGGTAATACTTCGAATGGATGCTGCTGTCCCGGCCAAATCAATTTTTACTGGATGGCTTGTGTATAAATTGTCTAAAACTCCGAATTGAGCACGCCAGCCTGGATTATCGTCGTACATTTTTATTTCCTGTTCTATGATTCCTTTTTCCTTTTCTACGGCTTCATCCGTAAAGTAAGGCTCTTGGACAAAATCCAGCAAAGTTTCAAGACTTTCATGGACGCTGGAAGCTGCCGATATTGTATAAGCTGTACGAGTAAAGCTCGTGAAAGCGTTGACATTTACTCCCAGCCGGGCAAACCTGTCAAACACATTCCAATCCTTACAATCAAACATTTTATGTTCCAGAAAATGAGCCAGCCCGTCTGGCAGTGTAATAGAATCTTCTCCTGATAAAACGAAATTCTTATCTACAGATCCAAATTTAACAGTGAGTGCTGCAGCTGTTTTATGAAAATCTTTCTTAGGAAGTATGTAAACTTCAAGACCATTGTTCAGCTTCTCAAAGTATATTGTTTCTTCCAGTATATTATATTGGATAGCTTCCAAAGCGTTTACTCCTTTCTATTCAAGAAGTAGATTGTATCCAGCTCCCACTTATTCACGGCGTTAACGACATCTTCTTTGGTTACTGAGCTGATTCTTTTAATATGGTCTTGAATCGCAGCAGAAAATCCGCTATCCACAGCTTGAATAAAGATATCCATAATGCCTTCAGGGGAATCATGTGCTTCTAACAATAAGTTGATCAGCAGTGCTTTACCTTGTTCCATTTCGGCTTCCGTAAAATCGCCCTTTTTCATCGCGTATTCTTGATCTCTCATTAGTTCGATCACACGTTCATAATGTTCAAAATCAATTCCTGCCATCGCTACAAGCAAGCCTTTGCTGCTTTCGATCTGGGAGTGAGCATAATAAGCAAGACCTTCTCTTTCGCGTATCGCACGAAATAACTTGGAGGATGGAAACCTTCCGAAAACAGCATTTGCTACTCTTGCCGCCTCGTAATGCTCATCTTGTATGGTTGTAGACATTCTATATCCCAAAAGGAGCGTTCCTTGCTTGACCTCCAGATGATCCTGTACCACTTTCACCGCATCTACTTTGGATCTAATTGAAGAATTTCTATTTAAAGAGATATTATTATACTTTTCACAAAATACTTCATTGACCATGACTCTGACATCTCTCTCGTTAAAAGCTCCAACGATGAATAAATCAAAGCGATCATTTCGAAGCATGTCATTATAGACTTGGAATACGGATTGCGCATGGAGAGAATTTATCTCTTCCCTTCTACCATACGGCGGACTGGCATACGCCTCGTCTTCAAACATCTCTTCCACCAGACGAACATGGGCGTACAACACCTTATCATTGAACATCGAATCCATGCGCTGTTTTAAAAACTGTTTTTCCCGTTCAACAATCTGTGGATGAAACGCTCCATCCTCGATTAAAGGGTTATAGATCATTTCGTGTAATAGAAGCAGGGAGGAATGCAATAAGGAATCGCTATCATTCAGAAATTGTTCTGCTGAGATTTCCATTTTTAAGGAAATACAATGATCCTCTCCCTTTTTGTATGTGTCCCAAGAAAGCTCTGCCCCGTACATCTCATCCAACTTCTGTTGTAATTGCTTGCGAGTCGGGTATTTCATTGAGCCTCCGGTGAGAATCTGGGGAATTAAAGCTCTCGAAGTGATGGATTGCTTATCCAGGGGTGCTCTCATTGTCAACATCAGACTTATGGTCTTGAATTTATCCGTGTTATATAGGTGAAGTTTCAGGCTATCTCCTTCATCGGAATTTATCGTTATATTTTCCAATTGAGATCTCCTCTCTTAAATATATCATGTCACGGATGATGTGCTGTTTCCAAGCTGCAGCTTCCTCTTATGTTCTCATAAAATGTACATTTCACTCTATTATATGCAGTCAAAGCAAGAGACTATCTTTCATCCCCTATGTTATGCCTTAAACTTTCAATAAATTACTTAATCTATATTTACATATATTTTCCACTATTGTATCACAATCCAATATAGAAATATACCATAATTGCCCATTAAATCCTCGAAAGCGCCAAATAAAAAACGACACTCCTCACAGTAAATCGACAATCCCCTGTCTTATTTTGTCATATAAATAAAGGAGAATATAAAGATAGACATATGAAGACTGCATATACCTAATAAAAAAAAAGACGAGCCAGCTTTCGTTAAACCGAAAACCAGCTTGTTTTTGATTTCATTCAGCATTTACATTCACATTTGTATTTGACCACAGTGCCTGTGTTTATCTTTTTTTGAGAACAGCTGAGATCATCTCTGCCGCAGCTTGAAGCAATAAAGCAGCAGCGTGAACGATCAGAACTAAATTAAACAAAGGAAAGGAATAAGGAGCAACCCATTCATTAAGCAATCTTGATTGCAATATCCCCTTAAGCATTTCAGTAAATACATTGTTACTATCATTTAACTTGGGTTCCAGGAACGTACCGTCAATAACCATAAAGATGATTTGAATAACTATAAAAATTCCAATTCGGATCATCCAGCGTTTTGTACGATTCGGGTGAGATTTCTGCGAAACGTACGACATCACATCATCTCCTCTCATGAAATAGAAATTCCCGGGTGTTATACAATGAAGGCGCGGCGCGGCTGTTTTTTCTTTGATGTATGTACTTCTCTTTACCTGTAATAAATATACATGTCACAGATAGATTTATACCACATCTCTTTTACAATTCACTTGTAACATTACAAATAAAGAGAAAATTCCAACTCAAACAGGAGGAGCATTCTATATCAAAAATCAAATCTCGCATGCCCTCCGTCTGCCACGCCTTCAATATGTTCAATATCCAGCAACCTGCGCTTCATCTCCAGTCCGCCGCGAAAACCCGTCAGCTTGCGATTAGCACCGATAATGCGGTGACATGGAAGTAATACGGGAATCGGATTGGCCCCATTTGCCGCACCTACAGCACGTACAGCTGAAGGTCTGCCGATCACTGCAGCGATATCTCCATACGTACGTGTCTGTCCATAGGGCACATACCCGAGTGCCTTCCACACCTGCTGCTGAAACGGCGTGCCAATCAGGTCGAGCGGGATGTCCTCCGTATAGACTGTCTTTTCTCCTGCAAAATAAGACACCAGCCAGTCCATCATTCCAGTCCGCTTTAATGCCTGCTCATTCTCTTCGAGTGCAGTGCCTGGTGCAATTTTACTAATCCAGCCAGTCCAATCCTCCAGTTTTTCATTGGGCATCACGATCCTGCACACTCCCTTTTCGGTTGCAAGCAGACTCCATGGGCGTCCGTCCAGCTGTATATTGGCATACATTATCTTTTGTCTCATCCCATATTCACCTTCTTTTTTCCCGCGATTACGTCAGCCGTTTTTTGTGTCTGTCTGTTCACCTTACGTTTCATGCTTCGCATCAATTGCTTATCCTCTGGCGTCACCCGGTACGATTCTATAATCTTCTGGAGAGCCTTATTGTACGTAAAATCGTCAAGCGTATTTTGCTTCAAATACGGCATAACAGCCTCGGGCTGTTTCACATAAGCGATCGAGATGGCCCAAGCTACAGCCATTTTCACATAATATGCCTCATGTTTAATCTGATCAAGTAAAGGTAAAACCTGATGAATATAAGGCTCTTCCAGATAAAAATTCAGCAGCATCACCACACCAAACCGGATGTCGTATTCTTGATCTGACCGCAGGTAGGGCTGAATGAAGTTCCACATCGCTTCGGGATGCACTTTGGTATATTTCAGTCCGGCACAGAAGCTGTCACACACCGACCAATTGTCAATCTTGGGCACAAACGCGGCAATTCTTGTCAGCAGCTCATGTAAATCCGCCTGTGCATGACCAATAACCATTGCCTGCAGCATAACCTCCTCAAAAAATTCATCCTTCGCCGTATCCAGGTACGTACGCCAGTCTTCCGCGGCAATCTGTTTAGCTATTTTGCGGATAGCGGGCAGCCGCACACCCAAAACATTTGTAATATTCGGGATGAGAGAAGCTGAGAATTTTTGGTATTCCGGCTCAGCCAGGCTGAGCAATTGTGTTCGAATCTCTGTTTCCAATACACACGACCTCCTCATTTGCTGCTGTAGAACAAGTATATCCTGAGCGCTTCCATTTGTAAGCCTATGTCGAATGTTTAAGCAAGATTTCAACATCCTGCTTCTCCCTATGCATGTACGGTTGTTTAGCTGCAGGCCCTTTTCGTTTAAAAATATGGAGCCCATCTTACAGAAAAGGAGTGTCGATATGAAAGGGTCACAGACCAACAAAGAGCTTTCCGTAGAGGAAATCACCGAGCAGCTCAAGCAGCACGTGCAGTCTCAGAATCTGCCGGAATTCTATAAACTCGTGAAGGAGCTGCGTCCCTATGATCTTTCACTCATCTATAAAAAGTTCCCTGAAGACGATAAAAATCGTTTTCTTCTTCTGTTCAAACCGGATATTCTTGCTGATTTAGCCGAAAATCTGAAGCTGCATGAACAGGCCGAACTTTTTGAAAGGCTTGGACCAGAACGTACATTGGAAGTCATGCAGCAGATGGATAAAAGTGACCTTATCCGATTCATGCACGATCTGCCAGCGAAGCGCAGGGAAGAATTGCTGTCCAGCATGAACCTGGATCACTCCGCCATTATTCGGTCTGTACTCAGCTATCCGCCGGAAACGGCCGGACGAATTATGACAGACCGCTATCGTACCTTGTTCACTCACGATACAGCGAAGGAAGCGCTTAGACAGTCGCAAGGTACACTACATCTATCCGCCTCCAGTTATCTCTATGTTGTCGACGATGAGGGTAAGCTGGCTGGTGTCGTTAGTTATCGATCCCTCGCCTTGGCTGACGACAAAACCAAGGTTGAAGAGTTAATGACCAGGAGGGTTATTCACGCGACCGTAGATATGGATCAGGAAGAAGCGGCACAACTGCTGCAGCGTTACGAGTTCATTGCCCTTCCGGTGGTGGATGAGAACAATCGGCTGTGCGGGATTATCCAAATGGATGACGTCATTGACATCATTATGCATGAGGCCAGCGAAGACCTTGCCAAAATGGGCGGCGGCGGCAAGGATATTGATTTTGATACCAAACCGCTGGTCGCGGTCAGACGTAGACTGCCCTGGCTCATTTTACTGTTATTGATCGGATTGATTTCGGGAAGCATTGTCGATTTTTTTGAAGATACATTGAATCAGGTCGTTGCTCTCGCATTTTTCATGCCTATGATTGCCGGGATGACGGGAAATACGGGGACTCAGTCCCTCGCTGTCGTCGTACGCGGACTTATTGGACGCAAGCTCGACAGATCAACTGTGCTGGCTTTAATTGGACGAGAGATTAAAGTGGGTACAATGATCGGCCTTGTCTGCGGTCTGCTGATTACAGTAATTGCTTATTTCTGGCAAGGGGACTGGCTGCTCGGTATGATTATCGGTGTATCCCTGTTCTTCACGTTGATCATCGGCACACTGACAGGCACCTGCATTCCGCTGCTGCTCAGCCGCTTCAAGGTTGATCCTGCTGTTGCATCCGGTCCTTTAATTACAACACTGAACGATATTCTTTCACTGTTTATCTACTTTGGAATTGCCACCCGTTTCATAGGTGCGCTGATGTAGATAAAACGGTGCAAGGCTTAATTTACACCGAGCTGTCTATAGGTAAGAAACTTGGATATGGGCTGGAACCTCTTGACCAAAAAGAATAATATGGTATCGTAAGATATATCATTTATTGAAACTACGTTTCACACAATGAAACAAGAGGTGGTAATGTGCCCATCAATTTTCACGATCAACGCAACAGAATGACGTATACGACCAGAACTGCGGATGCATCATGGCTCTCTTTGCTTCAGGAGTATGTGGATGTATCGGGGAAAGAGATTGTTGATATCGGCTGCGGCGGAGGAATTTATACCCGAGCTTTAGCAAACTCAGGAGCTGCACATGTGACGGGTGTAGATTTTTCAGATGAGATGTTAAAAGGGGCTGCTCGGCATTGTGAGAATTTGAGCAATGTCACATTGCAGCAGGGGAACGCCTACAACTCGGGACTTCCAGACCATACTTTTGATATCGTCTTGGAAAGAGCGCTCATACATCATTTGCAAGATTTAGACAGCTGTTTTCAAGAAGCAAAACGTATCCTGAAAAACAATGGTGTGTTCATCATCCAAGACAGAACACCTGAAGACTGTTTACTCCCAGGAGACGAACATAACATGAGAGGTTACTTCTTTGAGAAGTATCCTGAATTGATTGGCATGGAACGCTCACGTCGGCACGAAGCCCATGAGGTCCAGAGATCGCTTGATTCCAATGGATTCATGATCGTTAGAACCGTGCAGCTTTGGGAAACCAGATGTGTTCACCAGAACCTGGCTACATTAAATAAAGATCTGGCGCAGCGGACTGGACGCTCGATTCTTCATGAATTGACAGACCATGAGCTTGGCGAGCTGATTGTATTTATTAACAGCAAACTTAAAAACAGTACAACTCCAATTATTGAAAAAGATTCATGGACATTATGGATTGCTGTTCCAAAATAAAGACAAAAAAGGCTTGGCATTTGCCAAGCCTTTTCGCTAAATTCATATTAAATTTCGTTATATTTACCTTTAGTATACGTTACATTCAGTATATTTTATATTTTACATCTATAATATTAAGCCGCTCTTTTGTTTTTATTATAGATATCAAATGCCACCGCCAGCAGCAGCACCAAGCCCTTGATTCCCTGCTGCCAGTCGATACCGAGACCAATCAGGGACATTCCGTTGTTCAGCACGCCCATAACCAGACCACCGATGATGGCGCCAAATACGGTTCCAATCCCTCCCGAAGCTGAAGCTCCACCGATGAAGCAGGCTGCAATCGCGTCCAGCTCAAAGTTGGTACCTGCTCTTGGTGTAGCCGCATTCAGACGAGCGGCAAAGATCAGACCCGATACAGCGGCCAGTGTGCCCATGTTCACAAACACCCAGAAGGTCACTTTTTTCGTTTTAACCCCGGACAGGCCTGCAGCCTTCTCATTGCCTCCAAGTGCATACACGTGACGCCCCATCACCGTACGATTCATGACGAAGGAATACACGACAATCAGCACAAACAGGAGCACCAGAATGTTAGGAATACCTGCGTAACTTGCTAGTACGAATGTAAACAGGTTGGTTACCGCTGCGACTACAATCAGCTTGAGCAGGAACAGCCCTTGCGATACCACTTCAAAGCCATACTTGCGCTGGGAAGCCCGTTCCCGCATTTCGTTAATAATGTACCAGATGGTGAGTGCAATCCCCACAATAATGGATACCAGACCCAAACCGGAGAATTGAACATCCGGCAGGAAACCCGAGCTGATTTTCTGGAATCCACCAGGGAAAGGTGAAATAGACTGCCCTTCAAGTACAATCATTGTAAGTCCGCGGAACAGCAGCATGCCCGCCAGCGTAACAATGAAGGCCGGAATCCTCACATACGCAATCCAGAAGCCCTGCCAAGCACCAATCAGCGCACCTACCAGCAGGGAAGCAATGACTGCAAGCCATGCAGGCAGCTGCCAATCGACCATCATGATAGCGGCAACGGCACCGACAAAAGCCGCAATCGAACCGACGGACAAGTCGATATGCCCTGTAATAATAACCAGCACCATACCAATGGCGAGGACCAGAATGTAACTGTTTTGTAAAATCAGATTCGTAATGTTAATGGGCTTCAGCAGCAGCCCGCTGGTCAGCACCTCAAATAAAAGCATGATGACAACGAGAGCAATGATCATCCCATATTGACGTATGTTATTTTTGAATAGTTTAGTTACCGTTTCCATGCTTACCGCCTCCAGACTTGGTCATATATCTCATCAGTGTTTCCTGCGATGCCTGCTCCCGGCTGACTTCACCCGTGATTCGTCCGGCATTCATCACATAGATCCGATCACACAGGCCCAGAACTTCCGGCAGCTCCGATGAAATCACCAGCACACCCTTGCCTTCGGCAGCAAGCCGATGAATGATCGTATAGATTTCGAACTTGGCCCCTATGTCAATTCCACGCGTCGGCTCATCCAGAATCAGAATATCCGGCCCGGCAAAGATCCATTTGCTCAGCACTACCTTCTGCTGGTTACCTCCGCTCAGATTGCCGGTTTTCTGCAGAATGTTAGGTGCTTTAATGTTCATGCTTTTTTTCATTTCTTCCGCGACCAGCACTTCTTCATGTTCGTTTACAACGGCATTACGAGTCAGTTTGCTTAGTCCGGTAAGGGAAATGTTGCGTTTGATATCATCCATTAAAATAAGGCCATATTCCTTGCGATCCTCCGTCACATAAGCAAAACCATTCTGAATCGCCTCGGTCACACTATTGTTCTGAATTGGCTTGCCATCCTTGATCAGCTGTCCGGATATGTTACGTCCATAAGATTTGCCGAAGATGCTCATCGCAAGTTCCGTGCGTCCGGCACCCATCAGCCCCGCAATCCCGACAATCTCACCACGTCTGATGTTCATATTGATCTGATCCAGCACCTTACGTTCCGCCTGATGCTCGTGATACACCGTCCAGTCTTTCACTTCCAGCACCACGTCACCAATGGTGGCATGACGTTCAGGATAGCGGCTCGTCAGATCTCGTCCGACCATTCCGCTGATGATGCGGTCCTCGGTGACGTTATCCTTCTTCATGTCCAGCGTTTCAATCGTCCTGCCGTCCCTCAGAATCGTCACTGCATCCGATACCTTCGACACTTCATTCAGTTTGTGAGAGATGAGGATACAGGCAATGCCCTGCTTTTTGAATTCCAGCATCAGCTGCAGCAGATTTTCGCTGTCGTCCTCGTTCAGCGCCGCGGTGGGCTCATCCAGGATGAGCAGACGTACTTTTTTGGAGAGCGCTTTCGCAATTTCAACAAGCTGCTGCTTACCTACTCCGATGCTGGATACCAGCGTGTTAGGGTTTTCGTTCAGCCCTACTTTCCCCAGCAGTTCACGTGTCCCGACAAAGGTTTCCTTCCAATTCACGATACCTTTGCTTGCACGCTCGTTGCCCAGATATATATTTTCCGCAATGGAGAGATACGGGATCAGCGCCAGCTCCTGATGGATAATGACAATGCCCAGATCCTCGCTTTGCTTGATATCTTTGAACTCACATGTCTTACCGCGGAACAAAATGTCTCCTTCATAGCTTCCATGCGGGTACACTCCGCTCAGCACCTTCATCAGCGTAGACTTGCCTGCTCCATTCTCGCCGCATATGGAATGAATCTCGCCTTCCCGTACTTTCAGGTTGACGTTTTCCAGCGCTTTGACGCCCGGGAACGTTTTGGTAATGTTCTTCATTTCAAGGATGACGTCCGTCATGGCATGTGCTCCTTTCCTGGATCATGCGTATAACACGCCGATCTTTTGCATCGTATTTTAAGGCAAACCAATCTCTTTCATCGCACTTTACGGTAGGCCGATTTCTTCTTTCGTGTAATACTTGCTGCCCACAATATCTTTCTCCACATTGGTTCGATCCACTGAGATCGGGTCGAGCAGATATGCAGGAACCACCATTAATCCGTTGTTATATGACTTAGTATCATTAACTTCTGCTTGTTTTCCCTGTAAAATGCTGTTGGCCATCTCCACTGTTTTCTCGGCGAGCTTGCGTGTGTCCTTGAAGACCGTTTGTGTCTGCTCTCCAGCCACAATGGACTTGATCGATGCCAGTTCCGCATCCTGCCCCGTAATAACCGGCAGCGGTTTGTTCGGCTTGCCGTAGCCAATGCCTTTCAGAGACGAGATAATCCCGATACTGATTCCGTCATACGGAGATAACACGGCATCCAGATTATCACCCGAATAATAAGCGCTCAGCAGATTATCCATCCGTGATTGGGCTAAAGCACCGTCCCAGCGCAGTGTAGCAATCTGCGCCATGGTCATCTGTTTGCTGCGGACGACCAGTTTGCCAGAATCAATGTATGGTTTGAGTACGGACATCGCACCGTCGAAGAAGAAGTACGCGTTATTATCATCCGGTGATCCGCCAAACAGCTCAATGTTAAACGGTCCCTTACCATCCTTAAGCCCCAGCTTCTGTTCAATATAGGAGGCCTGCAGCACTCCAACTTTAAAGTTGTCAAACGTAGCATAGTAAGTCAGATATGGCGTATTACGAATAAGTCGGTCATACGAGATGACCTGAATGCCTTCGTCATGTGCCTTCTTGATAACATCCGTCAGTGTGTTGCCGTCTACGGATGCGATGACCATGACATCTACACCTTTCGTAATCATGTTCTCAATCTGTGAAATCTGATTCTCAACCACGTCTTCCGCATACTGAAGATCTGTTTTGTAGCCCTGCTCCTGAAACAGACGAACCATGTTCTCTCCGTCTCCTACCCAGCGTTCCGATGATTTGGTAGGCATGGATATGCCGACATACCCTTTTTCCTTGCTGCCCACATCGCTTTCAGCCAGATTACAGGCCGAGAGCATCATAGCCATGATTAGAAGCCAGATCAATGCGGCTCCTTTTTTCATATGAAGTTCCCCTTTCTCCACGTATCGCGTTCGTTTTTCATAAGATAACGCTTACAACATATAGAGTATCCTGCAGCTTATTGTTCCTCTCTGCATCCCATGGTAGCATTTCAGTACCAGCAGGGTCTTTGCAGGTTTTGAACCTTTTTTATAAAAATTTAACTTTTGATGGAAGAGGACAGCGAAAAACCCGCCGCAGGCATTTTACCTTTAGCGGCGGGTCTACTTCTATTCTCGATATATTGAACTTAAGCTGCTCTGCACATACAGACGCATGACAGATGGATTCCTACCTATATCGGATCTGCGGTGGAACGTTCGGTTCCGCCATTCTTGCGATATTGGGCAGGGGAGATGCCCATCGTTTTCTTAAACGCCGTGCTGAAATAATGCTGCGTATCATACCCCACTCGTTCGGCGATTGTATGGATCGGGAGTGCAGTGGAATCCAGCAGCTGTGCAGCCTTACGGATTCGGGCACGAGTGACAAGCGTAACAAAAGAATCGTCCAGTTCTTTCTTCAACACACGACTGAGATACACCGCCGACACCTGCAAACGGGATGCCAGTGATTCCAGCGTCAGTTCCCGCTCCGCATACTCTTCCTGAATCATCTGCCTTGCTCTGCGGACGAGTGGAGAGAGCTTCACTTCTTCATAGACCTGCCCACGGCAATGCCGATATGTATCCGGCACTTCTTCCAGCGTTCCGGTGTGCGGCTCCACATGGGCATGCACTGCAATGTTCAGACATGCGCTGATCTGCTGCTCCAACAGAGATGCGATCTCCTCCGGTGCCTCCTGCCACAGACAAATGCCAATGACGCTGCTGGCATCGCGGAACAGCACATGCGCACGGTCTCCGAGCAGTTCCGTAATGATATTTTCCACGGCAAACAGAAACAGCTGGCGGTCATTTTCTCTCAAAATGGTCTGGCGCGCTTCAGCAGCAGGCCAGCGCACAACACCGATCTGCACAGGTGATACCGCAGGAAGATGCAGAAAGGTGAGCTGCTCTGTCAGATTTTTACCGCCCGTCTGCCCCTCCATCCATTCCTGACAAAATCGCTGACGCAGCAGTGGAATGTTCCGTTCAATCTGATGCGCTGCCTGTCTGACATACGCTGTCCGCTGATGTTCCTCGTCCAGCCGCTGACGCAGCCGCTTGAGTGCAGCATACAGCTGTTCTGCCTGTACGGGCTTCAGGATATAGTCTTCCACCCCGAGACGGACCGCTTCCTGAGCATAAGCAAATTCATCATGTCCCGATATGATCAGATATCGAACTCCCGGGCAGCGCTCTTGCAAGGCGCGAATGAGTCCAATGCCATTCAGGAACGGCATATTCATATCAACCAGCACCACATGTACATGCAGCTCTACTGCCCGTTCGAGTGCTTCTTCGCCGTCCTCGGCTTCACCCACAACCTCCATGCCGAGTGCGGCCCAATTTATAGCCTCCCGGATTCCTTCCCGAATGATCGGTTCATCGTCTGCAATCAGCACACGATACAAGGTATCCGCTGCATTGGCATTGACGGGTGTCATTGAATAATCCACGGCCTTCTTCACTCCTTTTTCGATTCATCCTGATGATCTCGCGTCTCATTCTGGGGAAGTGGTGCTGCGGGCAGTTCTCGCATCAGTGGATGAACTATTGTCACACAGGTTCCTTCACCCGGCCTGCTGTCCAGCAGAATCCCGTAATCACCGCCAAATGACAACCGTAACCGCGCCTGCACATTCAGCATCCCATAACTTTTGCCCGTCCATTCTGGTGAAGACGATTCCAGACTCTCCATAGGCATATCCAGCAGCCGCAGCATCTCCTCTAACCGTTCCTTGGTCATTCCGGCTCCGTCGTCCTGAATCGTCAGATGAAGCCGCCCCTGATGCAGATTCCCTTTAATGACTATATGACCCGGGCCGCGTCTGCCTTTAATACCATGATAAATTGCATTTTCCACCAATGGCTGGAGCAGCAGCTTGAGCACATATAGGTTCTGTAAATCATCTGGGACATCTACTGTACAGCGAAGACGATCACGGTACCTGGTCTGCTGGATCTGCAAATAACTGCTGATATGCTCCAGCTCGGAATGAAGCGGAATATAATCCTGCCCCTTGCTCAGTCCGATCCGGAACAAACGGGACAGTGCCCCTACCATATCCGATACACCGTCAGCGCCTTCCTTGCGAGCCATCCAGTGAATCGTATCCAGCGTATTATATAGAAAATGAGGTTTGATATGCTCCTGCAGACTGCGCATCTCCGCATCCCGTTTCTGCCGTTCACGCAGCTCATTCAGCAAGATCAGCTGGCGAATCCGGCTCAGCATTCGGTTAAAGCTGCTGCCCAACATGCCGATTTCATCGGCCCGATCACTCCAGCGGCCCGCATTGAGATTTCCCGTCTCTGCCCTGCGCATATACGACATCAACCGGAATATCGGCTGGGCAATCGAACGCGAGAACCACAAAGATGCACTCAGACCAAATAAACACACCACAAAAACAAAACTGACGACATAAAACTGAATCTGCCGCACCTCGGATATCGATTCTTTGGTTGGGAATACCCCTACCGTTCTCCAGCCTGTAAACGTAGAGGATTGATACATGAACAGCAATGTCTCTCCATCCACCTGTTTCGTAAATGTTCCGCTCTCCCCGGCGTTAAACCAGCTGACCGGAATATGTTCAATTAACGGATGTTCTGGTTTATATACGCTTTGTCCATTCGCATCTGTCACCATGACATACCCGGATTTCCCAAGTGTCACATTACGCGCGGCCTGTGAAACAGACCTCAGCTTAAGATCAATCAATACAGCACCTTTCACAGCTCCACTCGTTTCATCCGTGACCGAGCGGACGACCGACACGATCTCATCGTTCTTATACCGCACATGGGTTGTCATGTTGCGCTCCTGCGGCTGACCCAGCACGGTGAAAATACCCGGCTGCGCTGCAGCATTTTGATACCAATCTTCCCGGGTCAAACGCTGGTCCGTTCGAGGATACATTTCGTTGCTGATGTAGTCACCGCCGCTGTTCACAAGCACAATGCCGGCAATTTCCGGGTATAACGTGGTGAATCCCTGCAGGGTCTGCTTCATACCATAGAGACGATTCTGCTCAGATTCTGAATGACCTTCAGTGGTGGATGATTCTGTTCGACCGCCACCATCTCCGATAAGCTTCTCATCCATAAATGCATTCACATCGGGATTAAACGCGATCAGGTAGGTCATATTTTGCAAATTCTCCATCTTTGTGTTTAACGCTTCATTGACCTTGCCTATCAACTGCATCGTGTGTCCCTCTACCTGACGCTCCACGACCCGCTCAACCGTCCAGTTGACAAGCACTCCCATTCCGACGGAAGGCACGATCGCGAACAGCAGGAAGAGCAGCATCAGCTGATACCGCAGCGGCATATTGCGTAAACGCAAACGACGGACACGATCGCCAAGCACAGAACGCCATGTTCTCCGGCTCCACACGTTATTTTCTGCCTCATGTTCGTTGACTGATTGATTGGCAGAAGAGCTGGACTCCTGGTTATTTGGCATAATAATCATCCACATTTGAACGGGTTACGACCGAGATCCCCGTATCGACCGTAACAGGAAGGGGTGCATTTTCCCCGGAAGGTGAAGGCGCGGGTACGGTTAGATGATGATGCAGATGGAACAGATACTGAAGCGACCAATATCCCATGTTCCAGGTTCCTTGTGCAATCGTAGCGGATATCGTGCCGTTTTGGATTAGATCCAGCGTTGCTTTATTCGTGTCAAAAGAAATAATATGCAGTTTCTGACCATGGCTTGAACCTGCATTTTGCACCGCTTCGCCAGCCCCAGCGCCTGCTGTGGCCTCAGTAACAAATATACCTGCCAGCTTTGGATGTGCCTTCATCAAGCGCATTGTTTCATCCCGGGATTTAAGTGTATCTCCATGTCCATCTGCCACTTCAACCACTTGCATGGAAGGATATCGCTGCTCAATCGTTTCACGGAATCCTTTCGTTCTTTCCTCATGATTCTGCTGTCCCGGCAGCGTTAATACAGCCACTTCTCCTTCACGGCCGAGCAGTTCGGCCATTTTATCCGCTGCCGTTACGCCTGCCTTGTAGTTATCTGTCCCCAAAAAAGAATATGACTTACTCCCCGGTGCATCTGCGTCAAACAGGATCACAGGAATGTCTGCTTCCACTGCTTTGTTGATGGCCGGAATCAATGATTTCGGATCAATCGCCGATATAGCGATGCCTGCGGGTTTGCGTGCAATGGCCTGCTCAATCACGGTGGTCTGTTCCTTTGCATCATACCGTGTAGCCCCGCGGTATTCGACGGTCACGCCAAGCGCATCCGCAGCATCCTCAAAACCTTTCAACGGACTCTTCCAATATTCCAGACCCGACTGGAACGTGATCATCATGTACGTTTCACCCAGATCACCGCGCAGTCCGCGGTTTTCCCACGAGCTGTCCACCTGACTGGTATATTCAAATCTCAAAACATAAAGGGCAAACGCCGCAATCAGCACAATATAGATCAGCAGCATTTTTTTCATTTCATTCACTTCCTCAAGTGGTCTATGTCTGTTTGTACACCCTCACTCCGTTATAGATTGTAAACGCAATCATTCAAAAAGGGAACCTCTCCATATAAGTTGACTAAAAATTTACACAGTCCACTCCGATGACAGAATAACCTGGAGAGTAGCGGTTATCCCCAGATTTTTTTGATTCCCTTTTTCAAAGGGGAAAATCCGGTGATAAGCGTATGCTTCCGATGCAGCTTTCTTGCAGAAACCTTTTAGGCGAACGCTTCGCTTTTTCAGGTTTTTTCTGTCCTCTCCGTTAACGTGTAAATAAAATACGCACAACTTTTATAGAGAGTGCACTGATCAGGAAACACGCCCCATGACCTCAAGCACGGCTGCAATAATGTACTATAGCTCTGGTATGCTTCGCCGTATGATTACAACAATCGTCTTTCAATTTTATACAAATCTCTCATCGAGGAAGGAGCTGGAAATGAATATTCTTTCTTTTTTAATCTACTGCACCGTTGTTACGTTCACACCCGGCCCCAGCAATATTGTGATTCTTTCTTCTGCTCAAAAGGTAGGTGCACGCCGCACCATGCCCTATGTCTGGGGAGCCACTTTGGCTTTTGGCATGCTGCTGATCGCCTCTGCTTTTCTGAATCAGCTTCTCGCTAACATCTTGCCGGGCATACTACAGTTTATGCAGGTGATCGGCAGCATCTACATGCTGTACCTTGCATATCAAGTCTATCGAATGGGCTCTACCGAGGAAGTTCCGCAGGCCATTTTGGGCTTTTGGAACGGTGTCATGATGCAGTTTGTGAATCCCAAAGTGGTACTGTTTACGTTTACCGTCATTCCGGCCTATGTACTTCCCTACACGGATGCAGAATCCTGGTCTGCGTTCTTCTATGTTATGCTGATTACATGTATTGGTTTTCTGGCGTACTCGAGCTGGGTTGTGTTCGGCACTATTTTTCGGTCCTTATTGAACCGATACCAGCGAACATGCAGTATGCTGATGGCACTTTTTTTGATATACTCAGCCATTATCGTGTCAGGTCTGATCTAACAAACTTACTTCATCTGCGGAGGTGTGCGGTATGGAACAGTTTAGCTACAAACGATCCGAAGACGTGCTGGCTCTGTCCGCCAGCTTCACCGATTTCGCCTATAAAAAACACTGTCATGAGGAATATGCTGTAGGGGTAACCCTGCGCGGGATTCAGCAATATCATCTGGACGGTCACTATCAGGCTTCACATCCGAACGGCGTCATGCTGTTTAACCGGGAGCAGTTCCATGATGGAAGTTCGTATGATAAAGAGGGTATTGATTATGTGATGCTTTACCTGAAGCCCGAATTAGTTGAAGAGATTATGGGTAAAAAAGAACTTCGCTTCTCCACGCCTATCGTTTATGATCCGAAGCTTGCCCGAAGTATTCTGATGCTGAACGATGCCGTGCAGCACAGACAGGATGAAGCCGAGTGCAGCACCCGGCTCTTCGATCTGGTGCATATGCTTGCCCGGGAAGAACAGCCCTCAAAGCTCTGGAAGCCTCAGGACAGTCTCGTTCGCAAAGCAAAAGAAATCATGTTTTGCAGCACGGCTAATGTGCTGAAACTGGATAATCTGTCTGCTGAATTCGGCCTCTCCAAATTTCAATTTATTCGAGAGTTCAAGGCCCATGCTGGAATTTCGCCCTATCAATTTTTTCTGAACTGCAAGGTTGAGCATGCCCGCCAATCCCTTGAGAAACACAAAGACATCTATGCCGCTGTAGCCGACTGCGGCTTTGTGGATCTGACTCATCTGAACAGACACTTCAAGCGAGTATTCGGTGTTACCGCGTATGATTATATGTTACAGCTCCAGCGTTAATATGGAGTTAAAGCTCTCCGGTCGGATGCTCATCACCAACCGAACTCAAAAACACAGCTGAAAGATCAACACCCCCTTACGGAACGTGCTCACGTCCATAAGGGGATGTTTTGTCTGTCAAATGTTACTGCACACTGCGCTCACTGCAGTGCAGCTCCTGTTCCTTCATTTGGCCGCTCTCAAACCTACTAACTATGATATTACTGCAGTCAATCCCACCATGGATATTATGCTCTCCGCTGCTTTCTTCTCCACAGCCAACCACCCGTCAGCGCAAGGATCACAACTGCACCTCCACCATATAGGTAGATCATCCACGAATTTCGATATCCGCTGCTGCCCCTGAAATCAACAGAACTTACAGGAGTGCCTTTACCCAGCATATTGATCGCCTCTCCAGCCTGTTCCAGCTGCAGATTACCGCTGCATAGACTGCTGTATAATTTGCCATCCTTCTCATTCTGATTAGCAAAAATAAGATAAAACTGATTATGGGTCAATGTTGTTCCACAGGCACCTTCGCCCATATTATTGATCAGAATTTTCATCTTTTTTTCATCTACGCCTTTCCATGCCGTGTCCACATCCAGCGTATATTTCTTATACTGCCTGCTGCTGAATATGGAGTCTCCCCCGATCTTGACCACTTTCCCCGTAAATACTGCGCTGTACCTCTCCAGCTTCTCCTTGACACTGGATTCCACACAGCTGCACGCATAGGCACGATCTCCTGACCAAACGATTAAACTTGCTGCACACAACATCAGAATCAAAACAGCCGAAATGATTCTCCTCATTCTTACGCCCCCCATAAGCTTCACTTAAACTACTTTTATGTTATTAACGTATCCATTTTCGTTTTTGTTTGTTTTATTGTAGAATGTTAACACTATGTTAAAAAGGTTATGTACATACTTCGACTATATCGATTGAATGGAATGATTGAACCTTTATCGGTGCATTCGTGCAAACCATACTTTCGTTCGACAGATATAGCCGTAACAAAGACACCCTACATCACGGAGGAACCCTACATTTGAAGCATAATCGAACGCAAAAAATCTCTATTCCGCTGCTCGCTGCAGCGTTATGCCTTTTCGCTTTTATCAGCACCGCACTCTCCATCAGCGATAATCAAATTCACCGCTTTGATGCTGTGCTGATCGACCGGATTCAGGGCATGGAATCGCCGGGCATGACTCAGTTCATGCAGTTCTTTACCTGGATTGGCAGTGAACTTCAGGTGGTTGTCATTACCGTTATTGTCATGTTCGTGCTTTATGCCTTTCTGCGCCACAGAAGCGAGCTGCTCTTTCTGGCCAGCGTGCTTGCCGGTTCTACTCTGCTGAACACCGTGATCAAGCTGGTGTTTCAAAGAGCTCGCCCAACCATTAACCGCATTATCGAAGTTAGCGGATACAGCTTCCCCAGTGGACATTCCATGGCTGCGTTCAGCCTGTATGGCGGACTGGCCTTTCTCATCTGGAAACATATCCCGAGCTTTGCCGGGCGGGTATGTATGATTGCAGCCAGTGCTGCTTTTATCCTGATGATCGGCATTAGCCGGATCTATCTGGGCGTGCATTACCCTAGTGACGTCGTTGGCGGCTACTTTCTGAGCGGGTGCTGGTTATTCACCTGCATCTGGTTCTATAGACGCCACCTGCAGCGGCTGTCCCGACGGCATGCCAAAAGCTTCGCATAGCTGCATGCATCCTGCAGGGAGCATCACAAAGACCCCAGCGATCCTAAGATTGCTGGGGTCTTTGTTCTTCTTCTTTTAACAAAAGTTACTTCACTTCACAAACTGCTTCTTCGGATAGTAAACACTTCTTACAGTTCCTCACCATTGGAAGCAATCACGTTTTTGTACCAATAAAAGCTTTTCTTCGGTGTGCGGCTCAAATCACCATGGCCATCATTATCTTTGTTGACATGAATGAAACCATAACGTTTCTTCATCTCTCCAGTCGAAGCACTTACAAGGTCAATACAGCCCCACATTGTATATGCAATCAGGTCTACACCGTCCGCAACCGCTTCTTTCATCTGCTCAATATGACCTTTCAGATAATCAATCCGGTAGTCATCCTGAATAGAACCATCTTCTTCTACGACATCGACCGCGCCGAGCCCATTCTCCACCACCATTAATGGCACCTGATAACGATCATACAGATGATTCAGCGTGTAGCGCAGCCCCTTCGGATCAATCTGCCATCCCCAGTCGGAGGCTTCAAGATATGGATTCTCGATACCACCCAGCAGATTTCCTTCCGCTCGATCCAGCGATGCATCCGCACTCTCTACGAGAGACATATAATAACTGAAGGAGTAGAAATCTACACAGCCTTCACGCAGCGTCTGCTCGTCTTCCGGCTGCATTTGAATCTCGATGCCTTCTTCTGCGAAGAAACGTTTTGCGAATCCTGGATATGCTCCCCGAACCTGTACGTCGCCACAGATCATGTTGGACAACTGATCTTTCTTCTGCGCAAGCAAAATATCGTCAGGATTACACGTATTCGGATACGTTGTCATGAAAGCAACCATACAGCCGATTTTGAAATCCGGGTTGATCTCGTGCCCCAGCTTCACCGCTTTGGCACTGGCCACGAATTGATGATGCAGCGCTTGGAACCGAGTCTGTGGCTGATCTACTCCGTCCGTCAATGTTTCTTTGCCCTCAAACAACAATCCACCTGCCATATATGCACCAATCGGCATGGTCAGACAGTTGATTTCATTAAAGGTCAGCCAGTATTTTACCTGATCCTTATAACGGTTGAACAAGGTTGTACAGTAGCGGATGTAAAACTCGATTACTTCACGAGAAGCCCAGCCGTTATATTTTTGTGTGAGGCCAAACGGTGTCTCGTAGTGAGAGATCGTCACCAAAGGCTCAATATTATATTTTTTCAACTCGGCAAAGACGTTATCGTAGAACTTCAAACCTTCTTCGTTTGGCTCCAGATCGTCACCGTTCGGGTAAATGCGAGACCAATTGATCGACATGCGAAACATTTTGAAACCCATCTCGGCCATCATCGCAATGTCTTCTTTATAATGTCCATAAAAATCAACCGCTTCATGGCTCGGATAATAGGTACCTTCTTCAAGTACAGGTGTAATTCGGCGGGGCGTGGTATGTGTTCCTCCTGTCATCCTATCTGCTGTGCTCGGTCCTTTGCCGTCCCGATCCCATCCGCCTTCAAACTGATTGGCAGCCGTAGCACCGCCCCAAAAGAATCCGTCCTTCATTTTCATGCTGCGTTCCTCCTCTTTTGCTGACTGCTGCAGGAGCAAGTCTGTTATCTTTAATCCACTGAAACTCGTTAAGAACGATAACGTTATAGTCCAAGTGTAGCACCCATACCCTGACAAGGGTTGTCATGATATAATTTTGTCATGGAACATAACCGATTATTCCGAATACTGCTGCTGCTGCTGGAAAAAAAGAAAACAACTGCCCCGGAGCTTGCGCGCCTGTTCGAAGTTTCAGTTCGCACCGTATACCGGGATATTGATCGCCTGAGTGCCGCAGGTATTCCCGTCTATACTACAACGGGCAAACACGGCGGCATTCATCTGATGGATCACTATGTCATGGACAAGTCGCTGCTGAGCGAGGATGAACAAAATGAAATTTTGCTGGGCTTGTACAGCGTCAGTGCCATTCCCCACCTGAACAGCGCCCGCATGCTGAGCAGGTTAACGACTCTTTTTGATCATAAACTGGACTGGATTGAATTTGAGTACTCTCCTTGGGGCAGTATCCCTGAGCAGGAGATGGAGCTGTTTAATCAGGTGAAACAGGCGATATTCGCCAGTCAACTGCTCTCGTTTCACTATATCGATTCCAATGGAGAGGCCAGTGAGGAGACTGCTCTGCCGGTCAAGCTGATCTTTAAGAACAATACATGGTACTTCAAAGGTTTGAAGCAATCCAAGCCTGCGGCATCCCATTCGCTCGACACCTTCGTCACCTACAAAATCAAACGGATTACAGGGCTGCGCTTTGTTCACGGCGGATATGAACGTACTCTCGCAGCACCCGTAAGAAATGGAAAAATGAATGAGGACATTACACAAGGAGAACATAGAGACACTCTGGGACAGCCTGAACCCATCCAGATTAAACTTCTGTTTGATCAATCCATCGCCTACCGGGTTTATGATGTGCTTGATCCTGCCATGATTCGGCAGAGAGCAGATGGAACGCTGCGGGTCTCTTTTCAAGCCGAGGAGGGTGAGCGGCTGTACTCTTTTCTAATGTCCTTTGGCTCCAAAGTAACGGTAACAGAACCTGCAGCTGTACGCGAGGAGCTGCTTTGCAGGCATCAGGAAGCTGCCGCGCATTTATTGGCAAATGATGGGCGGGAAATGCACGATGATGATAGAATATAGGATGAGTTTATACTGTACAGCATAGCCGTAAGATGCACTGGACTTCATTGATGTTGGGAGGCAAACACATGAATCAGCAGATTAGGCTCAATAACGTGGAACGTTTTAAAGGATTTGGCACACTGTATGATCAGAATAGACCCTCCGCCCCCCCTGAAGTCGTCGATATTCTGACCAATTATTTGGGCACCTCGCCGCGCTTCGTCGCAGATGTTGGCTGTGGTACAGGGCTGTCCACTTGGATCTGGCTGGACCATGCGTCGCGAGTGATCGGTGTGGAACCCAGTGATGACATGCGCTCCACTGCCACAGCCAAGTGGGAAGCCGCAGGCAAGCCGGAGCAGCTTCGCTTCGCATCAGGCATGTCCGACGATCTTGGCCTGCCGGATGACAGTGTGGATATTATCACCTGCTCCCAATCGTTTCACTGGATGGAGCCGCAATCTACCCTGCGTGAGTTCGCGAGGGTGCTGCGGCCAGGCGGCATTTTTGCTGCCTACGACTGCGACTGGCCTCCCGTGCTGGACTGGCAGCTTGAAGCTGCATACCAGCAGCTCGTGAGCACAGCGGATGAGCTCGCTTCACATCTATCGAGTGAGGCGCAGCAGGCACATAAATGGAATAAGGAAGGCCATCTGCAGCAGATTAGGGAGTCCGGTCTGTTCCGCTACAGCCGGGAGATTGTCTTTCATCATTATGAGCAGTTTACGGCGGATCGCTATGCTAATTTGGCACTTAGTCAAGGCGGACTGCAGACAGCTCTCAAGCTGGGCGCAGCAGAAGTGAACGACATGGCGGAGCATTTCAGACGTCAGGCAGAGCTTGTTTTTGCCGGAAAATCAAAAGAAGCACTTTTCTCTTACCGTATGCGAATCGGGATTGTATAAAATAAAAGGGATATGAGCTATGAAGGGTTGTGGCTGCTATGAATGATGCACAAACACTTGAACAAGACCGGCTTTTCATCAAGAGCTGGCTCGACACATACTTTGACTCTCCGCACCGGGAGATGCTGATGTCCTCCCCTGCCAAGACAGAAGAAGGGGATTATGGCGTGCCTGCGGCTATGCAGGATGGTGAAATCGACGAAGAGGGCTGGGTCTGTTGGAAAATGTTGGACTCGGAAGTTACAGAAAAACAAATTAACGACTTGGTACAAACTTTAATTCACCCTGCTGCTCATGCTGTTTCTTTTTCTCTTCCGTCACTGTACACCGCTTACCTCAGCAGTCGCTGCGTGCTGAACATTTATCTTCGTTACGATGCATTTACGGTCGCTCTGCCAAATCTGGCTTCAGATGCCCCTTTGCGGGAAGTGTCTGGGCTCTGGTCCGCGTGGAAACCATTAATTGCCGCAGGTTATATTCCATTTGCAGGTTATGAAGATGGTGCAGGACCTGTGTGCTGGGATACGAACCAACCCACCGAGGAGAATGATTACGCCGTCGTATCGTTTGATCATGAGGTCCTGACAGTTGAAGAACAGCCTGTCCGGGAGAAACTTGAACAGTACGCCCGCCCTCTATTCCCCTCATTCCGGGAGATGCTGATAAGCGCTGCTTCGAGCAGTCGTTCCTGATATACTGGTGTTAAAAATTTTAAAAACCAGCCCTGCTTCATCGTCTTGAAGCAGGGCTGGTTTATTTGGCTGAATAATAAGTTATGAGCGTATGTAGTGCTGAAGCGCTGAGCGCTGGATAGCTCTCAAGAGCATGAAGAACACTCAAGATGAGAAGAGATTGTTCAGCTGTTCCTCTTGGACTTGAAGTGCAAGAGCTACCTTGGAAGGATCCTCTTTCGAATAAAATACGTTAATGACATAGCCCTGCTGGATCTGTGACAGCGTAGAAGGAAGAACCTCCTTTTGCGTAATTACTTCAAAGGTTTCACCGCTCGGCTTCGTGATGCTCAGTTTAAGCTGCAGCTTGATATTTCCGTTATTTCCACTTCCCAGAGGGGTGACATCCAGGATTTTAGCCATTGCCTTCTCCCCGTTACGTGCAATATCCACCATCTCGGGCGCTATGCCCTGCTGCATCATTTTTTCGTTCAACAGCTGCTGCATGTGCTCCTGCGATACCGTTCCATGCTGATCCAGCCCGACTTTGCGTTCATCTTTTTCCGATACCACAAGCGGGATGAAAGCTCCAGGCTGAAACTGGGACAAGGAGGCCAAAGGAACAATAGTTCTGAGTTCGGCGTCATACGTATCGCGGCCCTGACGAGATACCTTCAGCATCATTCGTACTTCAGGCTGTTCATTAATATAGGTGCCCGTCTGCTGTATACTCTGAATTACGCCAACCGCAGGCAATCCTGATTTGATTCTGCGCTGACCCAGACTTGTACCGAATATGGCTGAAATGACCACCAGACCAATTCCGCTAAAGATCATCGGTTTAAACCACCATGACTGCATCACCATAAATGGATCATTCCACAGCCACTGGGCCACGAACGGGGAAAACCCCGCCCCAAAAATCAGAAGCATACCAATTACTCTAAAAAAACGACTCATGTCCATCATCCTATCTATATCTATTTATCGTTGTTATCTGTAATATCTGTACTACTATTTCCTAATATTCCCTATTTACCTTCCAAAAAAACGACTCCACGGTACAAAGTGTTCCGCATGACTCCCGTCATCCCTGCCGCTTAAACAGACATCAGTCCCATGTAGATCAGTTCAGAAGGATTCGCGGGGTTCTGCCCCAAACCTACACGATCACCTGCACGCGGAATCTGCAGCTTGGATACGAGCGTTTCCATGGTGCGCTGATAAGTACGCCCTCCTGTTTCTGTCACCTCAAGCACCAGCACAACGATTGGATCAAAATTAATTAATTTCCCGGTATCCGTCACACGCAGCACAGTTCCAGTGGCCGTCAGGGGCAGTGAGCCGCTGGAAGCCAGCTGTGCCTGTTTGGCCGAGTCCAGACTCTGATTAATCGCATCCCGATGCTCCTTAGGAACCAAGCCTTTCATCATCATGCCCGTAAGCCCTTTATTCATCACGCGATCCGCTTTGGCAACAGCATCTTCCTGTTTGTTTTTACGTGAAAACCATCCCATCATATCGAACACCTCATTTGTTTTTTTTGGATATGATTTATTATAAACACAACCCGCAGCTTCTGAATACACATCTGGTCACATACAAAAAAAACGAAAATATGTGCCTGTTAAACACACACCTCCATTCATTTATTTGCTCTTTTCCCTGCTTTCCACAAAAAAAAGGTCTTTTTCCCCCGCTCACCGAGCATCTAGTCATATCTTTTTGCAAAACTCACCCCGAAAATGGCAGTTCAAGCCTTTCAAACACCCGCTTTTAGACGAATATATTGGATGTCTCACTTGTTCCTTCCACTTCTAAAATTACATTACACTACATTATATTAAACCACATCACCTATCCTCAAGTTACTTTACTTTGGATTTACTTTACCTAACCTCGCTATCCTCACGTCACAGCGCCTCGGAGCAGCGCTGCCCTGCTTCATGACACGGGTGGTACGCGTTGAAGCGTTCCTTCCGGTTTTTATTGAATCGGTTTGTCACGGTTTCCCGAATCACTTCAGGAAGATTTCCGCAGCAAATACACCAGTTTGCGATAATATGCTGCCGCTTCCTTATACTTTCGCTGATCCTCGCTCACTACAGCCATTCCTTCATATAAAGCTTCCAGGCGCATCGACTGCTGGACCGATTCAAAGTAAGGAAGACAGGCCTGAGCATGGTTTAAGAATGCCTCCTGTTCACCATGTGCCAGCGCCAGTTGGCTTTGATAGAAAATGGCGTTCATCTTCTGATCCTCGGTTACAGCACAGTTTAACAGCTGATCTACGCTCTGCGCCAGCATGCCCCAGCTTTTGCGGGCGGATGCAACCTCACAGCGATACACCAGCAGCAGCGGCTTCATTGCCTGCCGTGTCTCCTCTGTTTCTGCATGCAGCAGGGTGTCGAAACGCTCAATCTCCGCCTGTGCCAGATCCAGATCACCTGACATCGTTAACATCACAATGCGGTTGTTTGCAATCGCGGTTACCAGATCTCCGGGATTCCCTGCATACACTAAATTCGCTTCGGCCATCGATAATGCCGACAAAGCTTCCTGTACCAGTCCCATTGTAAAGCAATAACCGCTGTAAGCCACATACAGACCGGACAGGCGATGAAACAGCCGCTGATCATACACATGCTTCATCGTCTGTTCGAACGTACGCTTCGCTTCTTCATACTGCCGGGTCTGAATATATGCCTCCATCTGGATATTCTGTATAGACAGCCATAGTTCACTGCCGGGTTCCGTCAGGCCGCCCAGTCTGGTTGCATGCGTAAGCACATCGACAAAAGCCATTTTGGAGCGATAATACTGAATTTTGTAGAAAAGAAGTGCCTTGGCCAGCGGCCGAGGCAGCTGCACGTCATCCGGACGGCCGTATTTCTCCAGATAAAAATTCAAATAGGATGTATGTATATATTCATGCGCAGCCGCATCATTCAGCTGCTGATAATATACCGCCTTCATAAGAGCGGTTGTCAGCTCTACGGTAAGCGAATCGTCCCGATCCTGGAGTGCATGTACCGTCTCCTCGGGGATCGCCGAGGCTGGCACCGCCATCTGTGCAAATACCGCTTCTGCCCGGGCCAATGTCTGCTCATCCTGCACAGCCGTCTGCAGCAGATAGGAAGCACCTACGCCCAGGCGTTTGGCAATGCTCTCAGCCAAATCCTCCGGCAGCGGGTAACGCTCAGCCAGAATATTCGCAAAATGTGCCTGCGTAACCAGACCTTCCACAAGGTCTTTACGCGAAATTTGTTTTCTTTTGCTTAGAAACTCGATCCGTTCTTTCAACATAACCGATTTATCCTTTCATCGTAAGAAGTCCATCCGCTGCAATCAAGTCTATCATCTTTCATGCTTATCATCCCAAAATGGGAGCAAAATTTCCAGCTTCTCAGTAAAATTGACCAAAACGGTTTCCGTTTCGAACGTAATTGTTTTACAATAGGGAGGATGCTTAAGGGCTTTACAATCAGTACACACGGCACAGTACTGCGGTGTAGTACAATGAATTAATTACATTTTGCAAATGAATTAAAAGATTTGAACATGAATTTAAACATGATCCGACATGAATTAAACACGAAAGGGTGTCACAATAATGATTATTAAACCAAGAACACGCGGTTTTATCTGTACAACTTCTCATCCTGTCGGCTGTGCGGCACAAGTCCGGGAACAGATTGATTATGTAAAATCAAAGCCAGCGATTCAGGGACCTCGCAACGTGCTCGTCATTGGAGCATCTACAGGTTATGGACTGGCTTCACGCATCGTGTCCGCTTTTGGAGCAGGAGCGAATACAATCGGCATTTATCGCCCTTCCAGTTCTACGGATAAACGGACAGCTTCCGCAGGATGGTATAATTCCGCGGCATTTGAGAAGGCTGCTGATGCAGCTGGCCTGAAATCATACAGCATCACGGGGGATGCTTTTGCCAATGAAACCCGGGCAAAAGCCATTGAGCTGATCCGCAGCGAACTGGGTCAGGTGGATCTGGTCGTATACAGCGTGGCTTCGGCGCGCCGTACGGATCCGAATACAGGCGAAGTTTTTAACTCGGTGCTGAAGCCGATCGGACAATCCTACACGAACAAAACGGTAAATTTCCATACAGGCGAGATTAGTTCGGTTACGCTCGAACCTGCCACGGAAGAAGAGATTCGTCAGACCGTCAACGTAATGGGCGGCGAAGACTGGGAGCTGTGGATAGATGCACTGCAGCAGGGCGGCGTACTTGCAGACGACGCAACGACTATTGCTTTCTCTTATATCGGACCTGAGCTGACGCATGCGATCTATCGCGATGGCTCCATTGGTCAGGCGAAGGCTCACCTGGAAGCATCTGCACGCAGCATGCATGAGCGTCTGAGCAAAACAGGTGGACGTGCTTACGTTACCGTAGCCAAAGCGCTTGTTACCCAGTCCAGCTCTGCCATTCCAGTCGTGCCGCTGTATATTTCCGCGCTGTACAAAGTGATGAAGGAAAAAGGACTGCATGAAGGATGTATCGAACAGCTGCAGCGGCTGTTTGCAGATCGTCTGTATGCTGGCGGTGATGTGCCGACAGACGAGCAGGGGCGCATTCGAATCGATGATTGGGAGATGAAAGCAGACGTACAGGAGGAAGTAGCGAAGATCTGGAACGAGCTGACAACAGAGAACATCTACGACCTGTCTGATCTCGAAGGCTACCGCCGCGAGTTCTTCCAACTGTTCGGTTTTGAGACCGATGGTGTCGACTATGAAGCCGATGTTGACCCTAACGTGGAAGTTCCCCACCTCGTTCAATCCTAGAATTTGATCGATCTTGTTTTGCATTCATGGAGGAGCTGCACAGCTTCTCCTTTTTTATTGTCACACGGCATTCATTCGGTAACTTCTTCTGTTCACTCTTCCAGTCTCTACTCCCGATTCTCTCTGTCCCAAGATAAAATAAAAAGAAGCACCACCATCCTGGATGATCTGCTTCTTGTGTTTGAACTTTTGCAATTTTTCCTGTTTCGTCGGCGTGAGGCGGACATGCTGGGATACTGCCCCGTAATCTCCATTGACTCTCCGGCTTTGCTCGGGACACCATTGTCCTGATCGTGCTGCTTTGCGCAGCGCTTTTTGTGTCTGTGTACGTGCCATATTGGTTTACACACTCCTTAGATTGAACTACTTCCAATATATCATGTGTATCGATACAAGTGAAGGTAAAGCCAGCCGGGAATGTGAGCTGCACTGTTTTAGAAAAGAAAAGCGATGCAGCCCGTGCTTCAAGCCCGCACATCTGACTGACATCAAGTACGCTTGGGGCGAGAATGCCACGTCTCGATCGGTTCATGATCCTGCTCTTCGATCAGGTCCATCGCTTCGTCCAGCCTTCGCGATTTGAACAAAACGATCAGGTCCATCAAGTCTTCCCGGTCCAGCAGCTTCACCCCATTGACTGCGGCCAGCGTTCGGCATGCATCCGTGTAACGGGCAGACGTCAGCACGATGGACCGCTCGGCCTCATAATAACGCATCGACGTATAAATCTCCTGCACCGCACTGAGACCAACCGGATGATTCGCCCCGTATCGTTTGGCCTGCACCACATTGCGCCTGCCCATTCGATCTACAAAAACGAGGTCAGCTCCGAAATCCCGGCTGCTCGTCGTTTTATGGACCTCGTCATAGCCCAGCCGCTTGAACAGGTTGTATAAATATAATTCGAACTCTGACCCGTCTTCCATTTTATCGATATCTTTAATCGTAATTTTGTGGGGATTCGCCTCGCTTCGTATTCGCTGTCCGCGATAAACGATTCGGCGTATAATCCAGGTTAGCAGCAATAACAGGACGATTCCCGCGACTGCCCATAAGATTAGATTCTCACTCCAATTCATGTCTGTTCTCCTTGTCTAGATTACTCCTCATCCTCGTGTCACAGCACTTAATATATCAAACTTCGGTGAACATCTAAAGAAGATGAATTCCTTGTAACTGTTTCATTTCCTGTAACATTGCATCATCACACGCAAAGTGCAAAAAGGTTACAGCGTGTTCGGTTGAATTACACTAGAATTTAATGGTAGAATTCTACAATCGGTTGCATTTTTGACCGAAAACGAAAGGTGGTTTATGACTTGCATATTTTTAACACTCACAAACATAAGTCAACAAAATGGGCAGTTCTTTTGCTCAGCGGCATGCTTCTTCTCAACATGAATTCAACAGGATACGCAGCAGCGGCGGCAGAGTCCTTCCCTAAACCGGCATGGACTTCTACTTCCCTCATGTTAACCGAAGCCAACACGGAAAAAGATGTCTTGATCAAGGAAATCTACGCTGTACCTTCCAAAAACCTGGTGTATGTGCACGCTTCGCAGCCTGTCATCAAAACCAGCAGCAAAACAACTCTGGACTGGCAGCTCGATTCCCTCCAAGCACTGGATGCCAAGACAGGACAGCTGAAGTGGAGTACAATTTTCCATGAAAAAAGTGGACCTTATACGACATACTCCAATTCTTTATACACGAGTAACGGAACAGCCTATGTATACATGGAATATTCGGATAAAAGCAAAAAAATATATTCTTTTAACACTTCCGGTAAAACCAACTGGGTGAAAACCGTGAACTCATCTGCATCCATTTCGCTGATGGATAATGATAATCTGCTGGTCGCTGCCAGTCAGGGTGTACAGGCTAACGGTTCCGTGCGTTCAACGCTCTCCCTGTATGACAAGAAGGGTAAACTGTTAACTGAAAAAGCGATTACAGGGACTGTGCTTCAAGCAGGTCATGGCCGGATCGTGGTGGATGCGAGCAAACAGGTAAAATCAGGCAGCTTCTGGCAGCCGGCAGCGAATCCCAAGATCGAAATCTATGATTCCTCGTTAACTCGTCTGTCCTTCTATCAATTCCCGGCAGATGCCAATACGCAAGGCGATGGTGGCGGTGAGTCTCTGGCGATTCTGGACGACGGCTCTGTTCTGATGCGCGCCAACTTTGAGTCTACAGGTAATCGTCTGATGGGATTTGGTCCGGATGGCAAACTCGCGTGGGGACGTGCAATCGCGGGTGATGCTTTCATTCAGACGGCTGGCAGCGGATATACCGTTCTAACTGGTCCGAAGCTGGAACTGTATACGATGAAAGGCAAAGTAACCGAGCGTTTATTCCAGGATGCCAAGCCTGTACTCATGCATGTTGACCGAACGCAGGACGGGCAGTATCAGCTTGACTTTGCCAAAACCGGATATATTCTTGATCCCCAGACTCTGGAAGATGTCCATGTGTATACCGTCAGCACTGCCGTTCCTTCATTAGATCGTGTATCGGCCTATACCAACGATGTCTTCTATTCCATGAAGGATGAAGCGCTGTCCAAATTTGTACTTAAGTCGTCAGCCAAGTAATATCCCCTTTATCCTGATACGCTTTTAACTCAAGTAAAAAGAAGCCGGAAAGCCCTGACAGGCTTTTCCGGCTTCACTTATTTCCAGTTCTCGTTAATGAATTCGTCTCTTCCGGACATCGCCCGATCTTCTTTGTAATGCTTCTCGTTTCTTTTGTGATAATCTTGGTGATAGTCTTCAGCAGGGTAAAAGGTTACAGCATCCCGAATTTCGGTCACAATGGGCTGACTGAAACGGCCGCTGGCCGCCAGTTCCTGCCTGGATTGCTCCGCAAGCTGGCGCTGGCGTTCATTGTATACAAAGATGGCGGTACGATACTGCGAACCCCGATCCTGAAACTGTCCTCCGTCATCGGTTGGATCAATCTGAGGCCAGTACAGCTCAAGTAAACGTTCGTAAGGAAATACATCCGGATCAAAGGTAATCTCCACCACTTCCACATGCCCTGTTTCCCCTGTCTTTACCTGCTCATATGTCGGATTCTCGACATGACCGCCTGTATAACCTGATACGATACTGTGGATTCCCGGCTGCTCCTCAAAAGGGGTGACCATACACCAGAAACATCCGCCGGCAAACACTGCCTTCTCCATTTCCTCATCTCCTCTGGTTCCAAACACTATATTGAAAGCATAAGCTTAGATACGCAATCATTCTTATATTGTAAAACAACAAGAGGTTGATGAAAAGCCACCGAAATGGCTCTTCATCAACCTCTTCATTCAGCTTCACTTGGAAGCAGTTATAAACCAATGTTATGGGACAGCTCGGAGCTGTACACCAGCTTGTCAATTAGGACATTTGATATGCTGCAGTTTACCCGCGGCTTCGTCCCATTGAACGGAAAATCAAGCTAACGATGGCGACAAGCACAATCGCACCAATCAATGCCGGTACAATGTGGAACCCGCCCATTTCTGGACCCATGTCTCCAAGAATTACTCCGCCTAACCATCCACCGATAAATCCGGCAACGATGTTACCGATAACGCCGCCTGGGATGTCACGACCAACAATCAGACCTGCCAGCCAACCAATGATACCACCGATAATTAATGACCATAACCAACCCATATCATTCACCTCTAATTTTAAGTTTTTGTTGCGTCTGACATACTATTAACCGCTCCGGAGGCATTTAAACAATTGGCATAAAAAATGCAGTAAATAACCTATTGTCAACATGCATCCTTCTCTGCTAAACAGGCATTCCGTGAGGCTTGGCAACAGGCCGTGTCAGTTTCCTGCTTTTCATCAGCACATGGCTGCGATTGGACCTCCCGAATGTCATTGTATGTTAGCAGAGACAAGGTTAGTATACCCAGTTAAGGTGAATTTATATTTTATAATCAGATCAATAAAATCCGGCCCGGCCTTTACCCGGCTGTGCAAGCCAATTATGCTTATGGCTCTTGTCCAGCTCTCCCCGCATGGACTGAATAACCTGAACGATATCCGTCCGACCATTTTGATGCCATTCCAGCGCAGCGCTGACATATAATTCGCCCAATTGTGCAAGCGAGAACGTATCTGTAAGACGAGCCGCCTCCAGGGTTCCTTCTTCACCCGCAAACACACTGAATCCACGCTGCCGCAAATACTGCAGCCGCAAAGCTTCGTCAGGCAGCGGAATTTCGTAAGCACGGTCGAATCGTCCCGCACGATTCATGAGGCCGGGATCAATTTTTTCCGGATAATTTGTCGTACCGATCAGGAAGATTCCTTCTTTGGACGTCGCGCCATCCAGCGTATTTAGAAAAAAGGAACGGACTTCATCCGGCATCGAGTCGATATCCTCAATGATCAGCACCATCGGTGCCAGTCGTTTTGCGGCATCAAATACTTCACGCACCGATTCACTGTTCGTGTATTCCGTAATCTGCCAATAAGCGGCCGGCCCGGGAATACTTCCTGCGATGGATTTCACAAGTGTTGTTTTTCCGTTTCCCGGATGGCCATAGAGCAAAATGCCGCGTTTGTAAGGGATATCGTAATCCCGGTAAAAGGAGCGGTCTGCTTCGAAGAACTGGTCCAGTGAGCGGAAAATATCCTGCTTAATCTGTGCAGAGAGAACCACATCTTCTCTGCTTACCGAACGGGTGATCGACTCCACATGCCGATCACTGCCATTGCGGGCATCCGTGTACACCGTTACTTTTTTCATATTTTGCTGACGCTCCCGTTCCCGGACACTTCCCAGAAATTGCTTCATCTCTTCGTCCCCTACAGCAAATACAAAATCTTCACTGTAGATTCCGTTCTCGCGGAAAAAGGGTACCCGCACGAGGGCAACGCCCCATTTGGGATACGCAAATACGTTATTACGAATGGAGTAATGTACGCCATATGTAGGCACATCTCCGTCATCTTCGTAATGCAGTGTCTGAAGCTCAAGATCCTCGAAGATACGGGCTACAAGCTCGACATCAGCACTGCCATTCTGCAAATCCTCTCGCAGCAGTTCCCAATATTCATTGTTCGGATCAGAGCTTGAATACAGCTTGTATTCTACGCCGTAACGCTTCAAAAGAGCCTCGCCAATGCCGCGAATCAGTCTGGAATATACGGCATACCCTTCCACCCGAATACGAGTATCATGCTGCTCATCATAGGTGTAGATCGCTTCTGCTCTAGTCATTTCTTTATCCTTTTCGTTCATTATTTCGCTCCCTTTACCGCAGCAAGCGGTTTGCATTTGGCTACCACCTGAGCCAGTCCCGCGCCGGTAACACTATCTATAATTTCATCGACATTTTTATAAGCCTGGGGTGATTCATCAATAATAGACTCCAAAGACCGCTGGTTGACTACAATCTCGTCTTCTGTTCCGACGCCCAGCGCTGCCGCAAAATCGTCTACGGTCACCAGGCGTTTGGTCGCTGTACGCGACCGAATCCGGCCCGCACCATGACATATTGAATAATAATTGTCTGCTCCTTCAGGCTGACCGACCATGATATATGAAGCCGTGCCCATAGACCCCGGAATCAGTGCCGGATGGCCCGTAGCTATATAAGGTTTTGGATTATCCGGATGACCTGCAGGCAGAGCACGGGTTGCCCCTTTACGGTGTACAAAAACAGAACCTCGCGCTGCATGGGATTCCTCCCAAGCATAATTATGCATCAGGTCGTATAGTGTACGGAATTCACATTTCGGTCCGAACACGTCCTGGAAGGCCTCCCGCATGGCATAGGCGATAAGATGACGATTTACTACAGCATAATTCAACGCAGAGTACATCATATTCACGTAGTGACGGCCTTCCGCATGCTCCAGCGGGGCAAATACCAATCTGGGATCGGAAGTTCCGAGTCCCAGCCGCTGCATTACTTTGGCAATCGCAGACGAGCTGGTCTGGCTTACATACCCGCCCCATGCCCGTGAACCGGAGTGAATCATGACCACAATCTGTCCATCGTAAAGTCCCCATGCTTCGGCTGTTTCACGATTTTCCTCAGCGATCTCAATAGCCTGAATCTCGGCAAAGTGATTCCCTCCGCCCAGTGTGCCTAGCTGACGATGAGACCGGTGCCAGGTCATATCCGGGACAAGGTTTAATACATTTTCATCATATGTGAACTTACTGCTCTCCACATGTGTAAGCGAAGTAGATTTCTTCGGAGTGTAACTGTCTGGAATGTATTTTTTCGGCAGTCCGTGCAGTCCTTTTCGTACAATGTGCTCCAGTCTTATATCCGAGAAATGTCCCCGCTGGCTGGCCTCCATTGGCAGCACCTTTTCAATCGCTTTAACTAATTTACGGCGCAGCTTTACCTCTTTCAGGTCATCCTTATGCAGATTGGTCAGATGTACTCTCATGCCGCAGCCGATATCACTGCCCACGATCGAGGGCGACACATATCCGCTCTGCGCCTCCCAGACCGCCGTCGTTCCAATACATGTGCCTACACCGACATGCACGTCTGGGGTATAGCCCATATACGAAATGCCCGGTATTTGCAAATTATTGTTAGCCATCTCAAAAACTTTGTAATCCAGTGAAGAGAACAGCTGCTGTGCTGCATAAACGGTAAGTTCCCCTGCTGGTAATTTGACTTGATGACGGTACCCCTCTGTCAACTCGTTTACATTTTCAAAACCATTCATCTTGTTATTCATATCTAAGTTTAATTCCTTCCTGTGCGTTCAGCAAATTTCATTTTAATGGGATATATTGTTGATTTAAAGATGTCTGAACGGAGACTCCGATGACAGAATAAGCGTCCAATCAATGGTATCACTACGTTTTTTTATTCCTTTTTGTTAAAGGAAATACCGGTGATAAGCCTATGTTTGCGAAGCAGCTTTCTTTCAAAATTCCTTTTGGCGGCCCATTTGATTTCTTCGTTTGTTCTGTCCTCTCCGTTCGTTTCGGTGTAAAACAATATAAAAAAAGCCACGGACATATCGTCCATGGCTTATACTGCATGACAATAATGGATAACAGGACAAATCAAGTTTGTACCTGTCATCCATCGCTTGATATAGCGAAGAACACATACTGTCTAAAGACGTAATAGTCTATGCCTTAAACAATATGCCCGTTCTTTCATGTCGTCCGTATGAGGCCAAAAAGACGATGAGCCGGATATGCAGTTGTGCTGCTGTGCTTTGGATTCAAATCATAACCTAACGTCATGTCTTTCGGCCTCCCTTCATCATTGATATGTATATATTAAAGGCTCATCTTTTCAAATGTCAACCCTTTTCTTGGAAATTCAATACCACTATACTTTCCAAGAAGTTAAAAAAAGAGGAGGCCGCCCTTGGGCAGCCTCCTCTTTTTCCAGTTCTGATCCAACAGTCATCGCTGTACCTTTAAGCAGTTCATACAGCGCCAAAGAACTTCGTTGTCTTTACAAATCTGCCTGTTTCTCTAGTTCCTTCACAGGGTTTTCGTCTTCCTTGGCAGGTACTTTGGAGGATAGAAACCATCCACATACAGCAATCGTGATTAATACGATATAGAAACCGATTTTCCATATTTTATTTTCAGGGAAATGCTCATCCAGAACACCCAGGGAAGGGTGTGCCAGTGTAATGACTGACAGCTTCACTCCTACCCAACCTACAATCACAAAAGCAGCAACTTCAAGGCCGGGGCGGGAATGAAGCAGCTTCACGAAAAATGAAGCTGCAAAACGCATGATGACAAGTCCGATGAAACCGCCAAGGAAAATGACGATAAACTGTCCGCCATCCAATCCGCCAATCGGCGGCAGGCCGCTCGGTGGCAAAGCAACCGCCAAAGCTACGGCTGCCAAAATGGAGTCTACTGCAAAAGCAATATCCGCTACTTCTACCTTGAACACCGTCATCCAGAAACCGGATTGTTTCTTCGCTTTTTTAGGTGCATCGTCGACTGCTTCGTCTGTTTTATTCCGGCCACTCATGATCTTTTTGACGATATGATTTATCGAAATGTACAGGAGATACAGTGCCCCGATTGCTTGAACCTGCCACACATCCACCAGGAATGAAATCAGGAACAATGATCCCAGACGGAAAATAAATGCACCCATCAGACCATAAAATAAGGCCTTTTTACGCTTCTCCTCAGGCAGATGTTTAACCATAATCGCGAGTACCAAGGCATTATCTGCTGCCAGTAATCCTTCAAGAACCACCAGGACCACGAGTACCCACCCGTATTCTAATAATAGTGCTGGTTCCAACATTGACTCCTCCTTATTAAACTTATGATGTACAAAAAAAAGGACCTTTACCATCACTGGTAAGGTCCTTTTATAACCACAAAAAGAAACCTTTACCGAGCATCAATAGACTTGGTAAAGGTCTCGCTAACAACAATCGCTGCCAATAAAGCCGGGGATGTGATCCCGAATTGACGACTTTACTGTAAAAGCTACTCCCCTTTAACAGGAATATGTAGTTTTAGTTGAAACGGATTAATAGCTTGTAAACATCATATTTCATAACACAAAATAAAGTCAAGCTTTATTTCCGGCGTCACGATACAATTTTCGAAAAACAAAAAAATCATAAATCATATTTCCCAGCGGTACAAAAGAAATGAAAAACAGCGCGATGGGACGGCGCAAACGCCACTTCTGGACCGTATATAAAGATACCATAAACAAGAGGTACATCAGGAACAGAAAACCATACAAGTTACCGAACCAAGTGACCGCTTGAGGCATAATTCCCGCATCCCGGAGGGGAAACGCAGCGAACAGCAGCAATACATATGAAACTCCCTGTAACCATAACATCAGCCGGAAACGCCCCAGCATTGAACGTAACATCCTCTTTCCTCCTGCTTCTATGCAATAACGTAAGTTGTGTCCTTCACAGTATATCACAAAAGCCGTCTTCATCCGCACTCAGTACGGCAGTAGAATATTCCACTTTCATGCATTAACTTGATTCATATGTCTCACAGGAGCCAAACGCATTACTCATACATACAATGAATGACAAGAGGTATTACCGATATCGGACAAGAAGGAGCGGATTCATGGATATTGTTATGGTTGCACCGGAGAAATTGCCTCTGCCGGGCAATGGTTCAGTGGAAATCTGTATATTGGGGATCGCACGCGAGCTTGCCCTCCGCCATCAGGTAACCATTATTTGCCGTAGTGTCAAAGGACTCCCGGCGCTTGAACAGATCGATGATATAACGATTCGGCGAATCCCTGCTTCTAACGCTGCGGGGTATACCCGTTCAGCCATTCGTTTGCTCCGTGCACTTGATTGTGATGTCATTCAAGTAGACAACAGACCTTACAGTATGGCGGCGATCAAACAGGCCTTTCCCCAAACCCCTGTTATCCTATATCTCCACTCACTCACCTTCGCACAACCTGGACCGGGAAAAATGAATTCACTAAAAAAAGCCGACTGTATTGCAGTGAACAGCCAATCGTTAAAACGCAGACTCAGCCGCCGTTTCCCTGCTGTAAAGAAACGATTGAACGTGATCCCACTTGGCACAGACCTTGATCGATTCCGGCCAGCGGCCAGCAGCGGAGAGCGTCAGCACCTGCGTGAGAAATTCGGTATTACCGAACATTTCGCTGTCCTGTATGTCGGGCGAGTGATCCCTGGCAAAGGGGTAGATATTCTTATACGCGCAGCTGCTTCAGCGCAGAAGCAAATCCCTTTACAACTGGTTATTGCGGGCAAAGGACCTCCGAAATATGTACGTTCCCTTCGTAACCTTGCGCAGAAACATGACGTGCATGCTGTCTTTCTGGGTCAGATGAATCATGAGCAGATCGACCAGCTCTATCGAAGCGTTGACTGCCTGGTATGCCCTTCGCAAAATCACGAGGCCTTTGGCCTGGTCAATGTGGAGGCTATGGCTTCCGGAATACCTGTCATCGCTTCGGATAATGGCGGTATACGTGAAATTATTCATTCAGGAATAAACGGATACCTGATCTCTGGTTACAAAAAGCCGCAGCAGTTTGCTTCCTTTTTACGCCATTTGGCTGTCAGTCCCGATCTTGTGCAGTCCATGGGGAAAAGCGGCCGTGAAACAGCATTTTCAAACTTCGGTTGGGCAAGGACTGCCTTACACTTGGAAGCTGTGTACACAAGGCTCATTCGCTCATGAGCCTTATTTCCTGTTCAAGTTTTCTAACGATACTGCCAATCTGCAATGATCGAGTCCTTCTGAGATATCGGTACACGTGTAATTTCAATTAATTCAATAATGACCATTTCCTTCATCATAAATCTCACTTTTGCACAGGTCTGTTGGTAGAAAGCATCATAGAATCCAGATCCAGTCCAGCAGCCGTGAGGTACCTCTGCAGCGTGATTTATGATATAACCTACCTCACCAATCGGTGGGATAACGACTTTAATGGCTTGGTGATCCAGGCGATTGTCCGGGTCCTTTACAAGATAAATCGTATCCCCCACATGCAGAGCCTGTGCTCCTTGATAATTATCCATGCCCATCATGGCGGCAAAAATTTTGATACTCATATACATGCTCCTTTTTATAACTATATTCCTTGGTCTACAGCTGCAGGGCCTCTTCATCTCCATAGTGGTCCAGCCATGCCAAAAGTTGTTTACGAATTTCTTTCCTATACTCACGAGGTTCAAGCACCTCGGCTTCCGGGCCAAACTGATATAACCATTGTAAAAATTCACGACTGCTGTTCAGCGTTACTTCGAATAACAATCCGCCATCCACAAGATCTGTCATTCGCGGGCGAACAAACAGCTCTTCTTCTTTTATGTAGGGGGCAACCTTTTCAGAGAATCTCACCTTAAAATGTATAAGTTCGTCACCACGGTCAACGGACCAGGTGTTCTTCATATACTGGGTTATGTTGAAGTCGCCCATGTCAAATACAGCATTGGTTCTTACTACATCGAGAAAACGGCTTATACGAAACATTTGAACTTTCTGCTGCAGATGACAATACCCTATCAGATAAAAACGCTGGTCGCGCGGTATAAGATAATATGGGTCAATATGCCGAACCGTAATTTCGTTGTCCGTGAGCGTATGATATTGAGCCTGTATTGTATGCCCGTCTAAAATCGCTTCGATAATGGGAATTAACAAGTTGGGGTCTTTTCCTTCTTCACGGTAAGCAGGTATCCCCATTCGAATAATGCCTGCAATATTTTCCACAATTTCACGGTTCCTTGTTTTTAGTTTGGTATGAGTCGATATTACCTTATCAAAAGCAGAATCAAATTCAGCCGGTAATTGAGATGTATCGACCAAGGCTGGAATCATGCAGAAGAGCATGGCTTCCTGTTCGGTAAAGTCCAGTGGATACATGGCAAAATCGCCAATAAAGCGATAACCCTTTCCGTATCCTTCGTTCATTATGGGGGCTACCCTGTCCAAAATTCGGAGATCACGATATATTGTGCGCACAGTTGTACCGCATTTCAGTGCCAATTCCTTGGCAGAGATTCCGGGATTAGCTTGTATAGCCTGAAGTATACGCAGCAGACGAATTAATTTCTCTGTCATGTAGTTTCTCCCCTTCGATATTTTATCGGCAAGGAAAACTAGTTCCTTTAGTTCATATATAAATCTTTAGTCCCAAGTATTTTTTTCGCAAATTCACCTTTTATTTATAGTACAATTGCACTTTTCCCCTCTTTAAATATACATTCTCTTACTTGCTTGCGTAAATTAATAACCCATAATCCGATTTTACTAAGCCTGAAAGCCTATACAAAAATCTAAAATAAATACAAAAAAGCCCTGATCTCCAAACGAGACAAGGCTTCGAAAAATTCTATTTGCTTCTCAGATCTATCCGTGTATTTCTTTCAACTTGTTCAGGACATGAATCATTCGGTCACATAACACTGGAATATCATGCATTTGTTCCTCGTTCACATGCCTGCCGAAATAAATATTGGCGGAAACGTGAAATGACATCGGCGATTCTCCAAAAATATAATGAATATGCTGCAGTATAAGCTGATCAGGCCAATTTTCCTGCATCACCTCTTGAATATCATGACAGCATGCTTCCGGTTCTTTGGTTGTGAATGCAAAACGGAGTTCAAGTTCACAGCCCGCTGGCACTCCGGGTGTTTCTAAAATCTCTGCTGCAATAGTCTCCAATGAACTTTTCAGGATCACTTCAGCAGTAACGCCTGCTTGTTCTCTGAGACAGAATTGCAAACCAAACTCTCTGGACATGCTTGCCATCTCCAGTTGATCTCTTCGCCCGGTGATCTGAATGCACTCATCCAGATTATCCAGGTCATACAGAACATTCTCAATGGCTACTTTTAGATTATCGTATATGGTGGGATCAAACATACAGCAACCTGCTTTCTTTTTCATCTATCTTCCCGTTGTACCACAAATGGGATCTAGAATCCAACGCAAATGAAAAAGCCCAGCCCACAAGGAGTGGACTGGGCTAGGACAAGCTCTACGAGGAATCTTCCTGGATTCCAGCGTCGTCTATTCTTCTTTGGATTGCTCATCTTCCGATTCTGGTGCTGCCTCATCAGCAGAAGCGGTTGGCTCCTCTTCAACAGCCTGCGGCGGCATAACCGAAGCAACGATGGATTCCGGTGACGTAACAAGCGTTAAACCTTTATCCAATTTAATGTCGCCTGCCGTCAAGCGATCACCGATTTCCAGACCGCTGACATCCACTTCGATTGAAGTTGGCAGGTCTGCAGGCAGCCCTTCAACCTCAAGCTGCGTTTCCTGGGTCTGGAATACACCGCCTGCTTTGGAACCTGCGGCCGTACCCTGAAAATCAATCGCTACGCTGACACTGATCGGTTTGTTTTTGGAAATTTGCAAAAAGTCAACGTGCAGCAGACGCCCGTTACGCTCCTGCTGATCCTTGATCAGTACAGGGATCGTTTTGCCACCCTCCACGTTGAGGTTAAACATCTCCGAGCGGCCTGTACGAGCCATTTTTAGCATTTCTTTTTCATCCACATGTATGGCGGCACCTTCTTGTCCCGGTCCGTATACAACGGCGGGTACTCGTCCACCTTGTCTTAACAGGCGCAAAGCCGCGCCTTTCTTTTCTGTTCTTGGTGCTGCTGTAAGTTGAGCCATTTTTCCGTTGGATTTCATGATTGAACATCCTCCTTCAAGGGATCCCTACTTTGATTTTGTTGGCAAGCTCTGCGGCTTCTCTCGTAGACCAAAAAAGGTCTTTTTTCTGAGGCCATATGTTGGGCCATATCTATATTTACCCCAATGATCCAGCTTCTAAAACATCAATCCTTATTTTTATAACCTTTTTTTACTAACATATGCTTTTTTATGCACATAAAAAAACAGCCGAATTTCGTTCCGGCTGTGCAATTCGTTCTGTTAAATTAAGTTCAATGAGCGTAAGCAAAGATTAAAAATCAAGCACTATTCCGGTCATCGGCTTCACGATCATTTTCGCGCACAATCTGCATCTCTTCTGATCCGCTTTTCACGATAATTTGCACGTCCTCATCCTCAGGTGCAATATCCACATAACGGTCTCCGCAAGTATCTTTGGCCTCCCACTCGTTAAGCCTAATGATAAAGCCGAGATGATGCAGACCCGGAGCCACGCGAAACCGGGCTTCTGCAGCACTGCCAGCACGCTCTAATCGAACGGCACCATCCTCCATACCTGTTCCCCACACCCAAACATCCCAGCCATCATAGCAGTGATCCGACCGCTCGTATCGAATCGTTACCGTTCGTGACATATGTCTGTGGACGGTGACGGCATAGGCTGCCCGTACTGATCCAGCTTCTGCGATGATTACTGAGCTGCCTGAAGTCAGCGCCCTAACCATTCCCGTGTGACTTACAGCTGCCACATCCGTGTGAGAGGAGCTCCAGCGAATATCTGCATCTGTAAGGGGCTGCCCGTATTGATCCAACACCAGCGCGCGGAAACGGCTAATTCGCGTTGTGTACAGTACGGGTTCCCCTACAATTTCGATTCGGTCAGCATACCGAACATCGACCTGAATGGTACAGGAGGTCATAATCGGACCGCAGCGCGCAGTGATGGAAGCCGCACCTCGAGCCAGGGTATGGAATGTACCATTTTCTTCCATACTTACAATATCCGGATCGGAAGAACTCCATACGACAGGTATATCTTCCAGAATATTGCCAGTACTGTCTTTCACGATGGCCCGCAGGATTGAAGTCTCCTGTGGAGCGAATACCCGGCGCGGCGCACTGACTTCCAGCGCAGCAGGATCAGCTTCAACAGCACGCTCCATATCGTATAGAACCATGAGCGACCACCGTTCCACCTGAACTTCGCCTGTGACGGTTTCAATGACGTCCGTTCCAGCTTTATGATGATTCACGACAATCTTCCATTCCCCCGCCTCCAGATGTATGGACTGAGATTCGTCCGAGCCATTATAAATCACGACGATCCGGTTCCACGCATCTTCATTCGCTCCATGCTCGAGCACGTAAACAATAACGTTTCCGTCCATCCGCAGGCAGCGAAGATGACTGCGAACCTGCCCTGCCTCCATCATACGGAACGCTGGATGTGCACGCCTTAGCTGGATCAGCCCGCGATAATAGTCGAATACGGGTCTAAAGCGTTCCTTGTTCGCCCAAGAAATCATATTCACGGCATCACCACTTCGATAACTGTTATGATCTCCAACCTTGGACCTTAACATCTCATCCCCGGCATGCAGAAACGGTATACCTTGGGACGTCAGCAGGATGCCTGATGCAAGCAGCGAGCGGCGAACCATCTCATGATCCATTACATTCGTTTCATCCACATACCGATAAGGATCGGCTGCCTTGACCGCTGACTCGGCACTGCCGCCCCCCACGGGCTGTCCGTCTTTCCATACGGGAAAGCCCAGATCATGACGAAGATTGAGGGAGGTTGCAATTTTGTCCCACAGATTCAGATTATCATGAGCAGTTACATAATTGACGGTTTCCGCCGGAGAAGTGGCGAAATCATCGATCGCTCCCGCAGCACCTTTTAAGATCTCGTACTCCAGACCTCCCGCACCCGTGATAAATCCTCTGCCGCTGCCGTCGCTATCCCCTTTGATCGCACTGCGAAAGTGGTCATTAAATACAGCAAAGCCCTGCCCCTTCTGTGTTCCCTTTAGTGTTGGACGCATTAGCGGTGAATCTCCGCCCATCCATGGTTCTCCATAGATAAGAAATGCAGGATCGAACTGTTCTTTTAATTCACGGGTGAGCTCACTCATCGTATCCTGATCAATCAGTGCCATCAGATCAAACCTGAACCCGTCAATATGATATTCTGCAGCCCAGAAGCGCAGTGAATCTAAAATATATTTTCGTACCATCGGACGTTCGGTTGCAAGTTCATTGCCAACTCCCGAACCGTTGCTGCGTGTACCATCTTCATAAGATCGATAGAAATAACCAGGCACGATACGATCAAAAGGACCCTTTTCAACGCTGTACGTATGATTGTAGACGACATCGAGGACAACGCGAATACCCTGCCGATGCAGCGATTGAATCATCAATTTAAATTCACGGATGCGAACAGCCGGCTCTCGTGGATTCGTTGCATAAGATCCTTCAGGAACATTGTAATGCTGCGGGTCATAACCCCAGTTGTACGGTGCTTTGACATTGGATTCGGCATGCGCTGCACCAAGCTCATTTACCGTCTGATAATCAGCTGTAGGAAGTAAATGTACATGAGTAATACCGAGTTCAACCAAATGATCGATCCCGATCCGATTGCCGGCGCTGTCGGTAAGTCCTGAAGCCGTAAAAGCCAGGTATTTCCCTTTGTAAGGAAGTTCTGCCTGAGGGTCAGAAGAGAAGTCACGTACATGCAGTTCATAGATTATGGCATCAACCGGGTGCAGAAAAGACGGTTTCACATCCTGGTCCCAACCCTCCGGATCGGTTGTGTCCAGATCTATGATTGCTGTTCGCTGCCCATTGGCCGTCACAGCTCTGCCATAAGGGTCCGCTGCGATTTCCACCCGCTGGTCCTGATGAACGATGCGGTACATATAATAATAACCGGCCCAGTCTCCCGAAAGGGTCAGCTGCCAGATTCCATCAGTATCACGCTTCATCTCATATGCCTGACCGTTATCATGATTCGTTACAATGCCAAGGTCGTTGTACTCGCCTTCATCTTCAAAAATCAATATATGAACCAGCTGTGCCGTAGGCGCCCATACTTTGAACGTACTCGCGGCACAGGTATACGTTAAACCAAGATCGCTGCCTTCATAACGAAAAGAAGTCCATTCGGGCATCGTTCCCACCGCCTTTATATCCTTTGAATTCGTATTGTCCCGATGTTACGAAGCGGGACGCTATTTGTCAACCCGGGGTTGTCAATACTCAACATATCGGCTAGAGCGAAGCATTTCATGAGCAATCGCTTTCATCTATATCTTATGTAAACAAGCGCTGTGGTTGACAGCGTCTGTACCTGCGGAACTAAAAAAAGCACTCCCTTGGATATTAAAGAGAGTGCTGCCATTGTGTTAGATTGCGATTGTTGATTACCTACGAGAACCCTGCCCTTCAGCACTCAGAATATAACACGGTCATGGATAATCTCTTGACCTGCACCTGGCTGTTATCACTGTATTGGTGGTCTTTGGAGTTCTCCATTGTGCCCAGCGAATCTGCATGTACACACCCATCTTCAACAGCTGCCTTCCATCTGCCTGAAGGGATGGAGACAGAACGTGTTTTTGGGGAAGCATTAAAGATTACAATGATCCGTTTCCACGTATCCTGAACGTCCTCACCCTGCAGCTCGAATACGAGCAGACCTTGTTCTTTGTGTAAAAGACGGACATGCTGCTCAATCATTTCACGTGTGCGCATTCGAAAGGCCGGATGCTCCCGTCGCAGTTGAATTAGACCCCGATAATAGTCAAATACCGGTTTAAAACGCTGTTTCTGATCCCAATGGATGGCGTTGACTATATCTCCACTCTCATGGCTGTTTGCATCGCCAAATTTGCTGCGCAGCATCTCATCTCCAGCCGCAATCAGCGGGACACCTTGTGATGTGAGTACAATGCCGTTCGCCAGCAGGCAGCGTCTGACCGTTTCGTTCTCAAGCACATTGTCTGGATCGATCTGAAGATAAGGATCAGCCTTCCGAACGGCTTCTTCCACGTTGTCAAACCCTCGTATACTTCCATCCTCGTTATAAACCAGAAAGCCCAGCGTATCCTGCAGCCCTTGTGTTCGTGCCACCTTATCCCACAGATTAAGATTGTCATGAACCGTTACATAGTTAATCGTCTCGGCCGGGCCTTCTGTAAAATCATGAATTGATCCCTGTACACCTGTCCATAACTGATCTTCCTTCCCATTTTCGCCGGTTGCAAATCCTTTGCCGTCTCCGTCGCTATCTCCCTTAATGAGGCCGCGAAAATCGTCGTTGAACACTGCAAAACCTGCACCGCGCTGTGTTCCTTTCACGGTCATCTCATCACCCAAAGGCGAGTCCATCGCTGCCCAAGGTTCGCCATATAACAAGATGGAGGGAGACACCTGATGATGAAGCTCTGATGCTAGCTGTTTCATCGTGGTGATGTCGATCAGTCCCATCAGATCAAAACGAAAACCGTCCACATGATATTCCTCTGCCCAGAAGCGAACCGAATCAATAATAAATTTGCGAACCATCGCTCGTTCCGATGCAGTCTCATTGCCTGTGCCTGATCCATTGCTGTACGTCCCGTCTGCGTGCTGACGATAATAGTACCCTGGAACCAGCTTTTCAAACGAACTCTCCGCAGTATCAAACGTGTGGTTATAAACCACGTCCATAATAACACCTATACCTTTACGATGAAGCGCAAGAATCATAGACTTGAATTCACGAATTCGCGTTTCGGGATCATCTGCACGCGTGGCATATGAACCTTCCGGTACATTGTAATGCAGCGGATCATAGCCCCAGTTATAGTTGGATGCATCCTTCAGATCATTATCTGCATTCGACTCATCTACCGTTGCAAAATCAAATACTGGCAGCAGATGCACATGGGTAATGCCCAGCTCAGCCAAATGATCGATCCCCAGCTTATTACCTGCGGCATCACGCAGCCCGGTCTCCGTAAATGCAAGATACTTCCCTTTATTCACAATGCCGGAAGAAGGATGGATGGAGAAATCACGGACATGCAGTTCGTATAGAACCGCATCCGTAGGATGACTGCACTCTGGACGGATATCCTGCTCCCATCCTTCAGGATGAGTCTCTTCCATGTACACAATGACACCCATCTCTCCGTTCATCGTTACCGCCCGAGCGTATGGATCAACCGCTGTTGTTGACGTTCCATCTGCGAAGGTTGATTTATACATATATCGATAGCCCCGCAAGTCCCCTTCCACATCTAAAACCCACAAATCCTGTTCATCCGGATGCATTGACAGGATGCTTTGTTTCAACTGATTAGGAGTCTGCTCGGGATTCCCACCCGTTAAGGGAGGATACAAGACGAGCCCCATTTGAACAGCTGCTGGAGACCATACCTTGAAACAGCAAACATTCGGTCCGGTTGTAACACCCAGATCTCTTCCTGTATATGTACTGTCCATCGAAACTGTACTCGTGCTCTCGGCTGTTTGTTTTTTCTGCATATCATCAATCATAGTGAATCCCCTCTCAGAGCGTAGTATGAACGTAATGTGATTAGGCATGTCCTGCACCCCACTGAAGTGCATCTATTACCCCTTTTCGACCCCTGCTGCTTCATTTTCCCATGACGTGCACCGGCACGGCTTCGGTAACTTCCATGGCTTGGATCAAAAATTTCGGCAGGATCGGCTTCCTTCAGCGCTTTCAGACATCCGCTAGAATGGTGAATTGCATCATGTATGGTCAATGTGAATTACAATGAGTGCTCCTTACCTTTTATACCCGTTCCTCGGACCAAGCATAATAGGTTAACACAAAAAAGAAGCAGCTCTGCGTGGATTAACGCCACAACTGCTTCTTAAGAGGTTACGAGGATCAATCGTCTATTTAAACTTCAATGCGGTTTGAATAAGGCTTTAGTGAGGGACTTGCGATTGAAAATCATCACGACTGGATTGATCCGCATGATAGAATACCACATCGCCGTCCTTCATTGGCCAATTTCTTCCTTCTTCATGCAGCGGACTGGGATTAAACCCTTCCAGCTGCCATTGATTCATCAAAGGTGCCTGAATATACTGCAGATGCGGAGCCAGGGTGTTTCCATGCTGCAGCGTCTCCAAGTTGAAATTCACGATGATGTAACCATCATTTAGAAATACAGCAGCCTTATCATCCAGCGCCGTTTCCCGTGCCAAACGTTCCAGATTCGTTCCCTTGGGCACAGCGTATACATCGGCCGGCAAGCTGTATTCACCGTACCAGCGCTGGATGGAAGCATTTGCCCGGTCTGCATCCACATCAGGAGGGATCTCTGTTTTAGGACCGATGAGTGTTCGAATCTGCGACGGAAGGATCATCCAATTGTAACGACCTGTCCATGTTTTGCTGTGCGAAGTCTGATTTACGAACCGAACCATCGCCTGTTCCATAGTATATTTCCTTCGCTCTTCCGCAGTCCATTCATGATTGTACTGATAACGCGCGGTATCACCGAGTTCCATCCCTGGCACGTTCCGCAATCTGGCATTCAGGATTACGTAACGTTTCTCCACATCTTGTGCAGAACCGATCTGAATCAGCCGCTCCTGCCCCCGATGGTAATACAAGTCCACTTCCTGTCTCTTGGAACCGTCCTTGCGTATATGATAAAAGGTTGGCGTAATTCGGATGCCATCCTGTTTACCAAATAGGTATAGGTAAGGCTTTGACTAAACTACGTCGCTACCTTTTCCCCACCTCCGCACCGTGCATGCGACTTTCACCGCACACGGCGCTCCATCTTGCTACTATGTTCTAATCAACTGTTTCCAAGTTACTCATTTTGCGGTATTGGTTAACTTTTTTCAGCATAGGTTCTGTTAAACCAAGCATACGCTTGAGTCCAATAATCGTCTGTTCATTCGTAGCATGAATCAATGTATGGACATCTCGATGAAGGATACGCAAGTTATTATATTTGTCATCTCCACCGAGATAAGTTGGTACATAATGATGACAGTGTACATCATCCGCGTAAAGGAACATGCCTGTAATTTCACATTTCCCCATTACCATACTGTACCGACTAATCCGATTATCAAGAAATTCAGTGCTTCGTTGTGGATTGTCAGATTTCATCAATTTGATGATCTCTGTTTGTACATGCCCACTAAGCTTTTTGATGATGAGGCTCCGTCCCTCCACTGTGAATGGTGTTAGCTCTTGACTGAAGTTCAGATTTTTGGAGGTTCTTACATCCACTATTGGATACAGGTATATCCCATCAACATTAAATGTTCGATAACTTGTTGAATAGAATTTCCTATATGTAGGAGGTGGATTATTCGGATGCTCGTATATGCCAATCTGCTTTAGACGATTATAGGTGAACTTTTTCAGGTCATAGGCAAGTCGTGAGAACTCAATAAATACATGCGTTGCTTTCTTAAAGTAATTATGAATCCCAAGAACAAAACTGTTAAAACGGTGCGCATTACCGGCCGAAGGTGATTGTTTAATATTTTGAATGAGTTTTTTGTATTGCAGTTTTATTTGTTGCTTTTTCTTTTCAATCACACCGGTATGTGCAACTTCCTTCTTTCCCTTCATAGTCGCCTTAATTGTAAATCCTAAAAATTCGGATTTTTGTTTCCGAAGGTTCAAGATTTTCGACTTATCAAGAGAGATTTCTAAGCCTAGGCGGTCTTTAAGGTAGAGTCTAACGGCGTGGAACCACTTTTGTGCTGTTTTCCAATCACGACAAAGGATTTTAAAATCGTCAGCGTATCTTACGATGAATCCTTCTTTAAGCCTTGATTTTTTCAAGGCATTGTATTTATTACGCTGTGTGTATGAGTGCTTAGTCTGGAAATTTTCCCATTGTCCAGAAACCCATATGTCTAGGTCATGTAGTACAATATTGGAAAGCAACGGGGATAAGATTCCCCCTTGCGGTGTTCCTTTATCAGGAATGCCTTCGCCTTCAATTTCGGCTTTCAGCATTCGACTGATAACCCGTAGAACTTTACGATCATGTATTCCTAAATTCCACATCTGCTTTAATAAAATAGAATGATTAATGTTGTCAAAGAACCCTTTTATGTCGATATCTACAACATAATGAAGGCCTCCATTATTAATCAGGAACTGAACTCTTGCCAATGCGTGGTGGGTTGAACGTAATGGTCTAAACCCGTAGCTATGTTTATAAAAATGAGCTTCTGCGATTGGTTCAAGTATTTGCTTAAAGCATTGCTGAATTATCCTATCCATGATGCATGGAATCCCTAACGGTCTTGTCTTACCGTTAGGTTTTGGAATAAAGACGCGTCTAACCTTTTTAGGATGGTATTTCTCCAGTTTTGTTTGAATAAGACTCACTAACTCGTTTTCCTTCATTACTTTAAGGTTCTCAATTGTCTTGCCATCTGTCCCAGCCGTTTTTGATCCTTTATTGGATTTAATTGTTCGATAAGCAAGAAGGATATTTTCCCTTGAAATGATTAGTTCATAAAGGCGGATAAATGTCCCATTCTGCTTAGCTCGTTCGTGTAAATCCGTAAAGGTATCAGTTAAGTTGTAGTAATCCCAATAACGAAGAGCCTGTATTGTGGCAACCTCCTTTGCAGAGATTGTCCCCACATTCATACCCGACCGATACAGTTCACTGTTGGAAAGTTGATAGTCATAGTAGTAAGACTCAGGGCTGTTCCTCCACTTCCATTACAGAAGCTTCACAGGTCGCGCCCTTACTCTCACAAGGACAAGTGCCTTTGGGAAAGTTCCTTATGGCAGCCGTCTTGGATAGCAGTCCTTGTTGCGACGTCCCTTGCTTTCCTTGTTCCTTCTATCCTAGCTATCCATATTGCCCTTAGGTGACTCCTTTGAACCTGCAAGTTTGATATCGCCATCGTCCGATATAGCGTATTTCCTAACATGTAATCGTACTTTACGCCACTTGCCCCAACATTTGTTGGTCAACATGTTTCCATGAGGTAGGCATTTAGATTCGTACATTCGGAGTTTCGTCAGTTCCCATATGAACATTCTCACCATAAGCAATTTTTCAGCCGTCCGGCATATCAGTTGGCATACCTTCCTTGAAAAGGTGGCTCTAGCCTTCTTTCTGCCGACTTCACCTAGCTTCATACATACTATTCCTGCTAAAGAGGATGCATGTAGGAGTCTCAACGGGACAGTTTCGGAAAACATGGATTCCTCATTCCTGTCCTCGGATAGAAAGTTAGACTTTTAAAAGTCCTTGCTTTTCCTGGCTTTACTCAGTTATAGCAAAACAAGTCGCACACATATTGCCCTTGGTCTTTACATCAAACTTGAAATGGTACCCCGTCTTTACGGCAGCATTACGAAATCCCTGCACGGGATGACTTCCTGGCCGAATCGGCAGAACATATGGAGCTGAATTACCTCGCGGATCACCATCAATTTTGTTGGTACCCGTCCAGTAACTTATGCCTGCTGCTTCAGGACTACCCGGTCGTTTGCGAAATACATTCTCCCAGTTATAATCTGCGATATCCGTTATCTGAAAATCGTACAGCCTGCCAATGACCTCCACAGCGATGGTATCTACAGCTGCATGATGGTTCAGGTTCGTATTGGCATCCGATTGCTCTGTGAAATTCATGGGTGCATTCTCTGCAGTGTTACAAAACTCAATCTGATAGTTTCCTTCATCGACCCACACGGGAAGTACGAAGGTGGTGTCCAGTTGATGGATAGGAATATCAATCCAGGTATCGGCTGGAATGTAGTGGTTTCGGTCAGCCGTGTAAACATCAAACGGAAAACGCACCTGTTTACTTCGAAAATACTTTGCGTAATCACGATCACCGTACCCCGGATAACGCGCTGTATCCAAGTGCTGTCCAGTGGTAGGGATGCGCACCAGGAATTCACGCTCCAGGATCAATGCAGCTCGCATGGGATCAGGGTTCGTTTTCTGATTATGCGCCTGGTCATCAGACACCCATGAATAATTCACGACAGGTGTATGTACCGTAACCGGATTGATTCCTGGAATCGGAAAACGCTGATTCTGTCCACCATTTACGTTTCCAGGCAGCAAACCATAATTTATCACACCTGTAGTTGCCTGATCGGCTTTGTTCATTAATGTATTCTGGATCGTTAATCCGCTCCGGTAGAGCACATCGTCCCCAATCGTATACGGCTCTGGAATCACTCCAGGCCTAGGGGCTTCTTTTTGAACCGGACCCGCATCCATAACTACTGCATCATCAAAAATCACATTGTCATTATTTACGGTATTTTCGCCAACTTCAGCCTCAGCTTCAGATTGAAACAGGGCAGTTTCATCAGGTGTAGGCGGTTCCTTGGAGCCACCTGGAACAGATTCGGTACCCAGATCAAGTTCTTGGCATTTGGCCGCCTTGACATGGCTGGTCACCTCGGGGTCTGCTGCAGCCTGTAACGCTGGAGGCGTATATGCATTTGGCGATAATGTGACGGTACCGCCAAACCCGCCCAGCGCATAGTTTGATATGCTCGCTTCATTCAGTTTGTAAACCTCCAACTGGTCAATCTGCCAGTAGCTGTATGTCCTTGTTACCTGCATAGAAAGCTCTATAGGCACGTCCACTTCTTTGGGCTCCGCTTCTGTTCCTGGATCATCTTTTCCACTTGATGCACGCCCCGGAATTGTCCATGTTTTATGGTACATTTTCTTGACATTAACCGTATAAGTGACCGTGCCAGTCATATTCACCCATCGGTGCTGGAATAGGTAGCCTTTGGTCATCACGTTTGCATACAAGTCTTCCGACGTAGGGATTCCTTGAATGACATCAAACTTCTCTGCACCCCGAGTATCTGCCTGAAGTACACCCCGAACTGAAGGATCCATCACCTTAGCCTCGATCACTGCACCTCTACTTGGCGGACTGATGCCGACAGGACAGGCATTCGGCGGATTACCGCCTGGGCCTTCACCTTCTGTACCTCCACCATCCGAACAATCCTTGACCTCAAGCTCCTGTTCAGCTTGCTCATCCAGACGCTGGGCGCTATCCCGGAAATGAGCTTTAATCATCGTGCTGCCCACAATGCCCTTAGTCGTCAGTTTGCCATCGGCACCGATCACCGCAACTGCTGAATTGGAGCTGTACCAAGTTAATTTGGGATGTGCCGTGACCTTGTGGATACTCCCATCCGGTTTAGTCAAAACAGCCTCTGCCTGCAATAGTGTCGTTGACGACTTACATGCATTAGGCAGATTCACCACCAATCCCGGCTCGGACGTAACCTTAATGGTGGCTGTATCAGAGATAAGATAGGTCCCGTTGTTCCAGATTGCACGTACCGTAACGGTACCCGGACTTTTAGCTTTTAACATCCCCGTCTTCAATTCAATACTTGCGACCGTCTCATCCGAAGTAAACCACTTAATCTCGGCCTCCCTGCCAGACACATCAACACCTTCACCCCAAGCTGTGGAACCATAGTTTTTCGTCTTCACTTTGGCTGTCATCTGCTTCGTTTGACCAATCTTCAGCGCAGCATCAGGTGTGACGTCAATTTCTTTTTCTTCGATTAAGTCACCCTCCCAGATAATATCCATCGGAGTGTAGTATACAACGTTATATTTTGGACAACCAGATGTTGTTTTCCCACCATTTTTAAATGGTTCTGTTTCTGTTGGTACATGATACCCTCCAGTAATTGTTCTTATGCCTACTATTGTTGAAGAAAAAGGCGGTCTTATTTCTCCTATTCCAGTGTATGAATCTTGATCTGATCTTCCTTGATAACTAATATCATGAATACGTACATTATGAATCTGAGAAGCATTGATTTGGTTGTTATTATAATCAGGCCAGTTTTTAGGTGGCCATTTACTAAAATCTACACTATCAGGAACTTCCGTAGCTGCAGGAAATGGATTTGAACAGCTACCTACATTATTTGCGTAAGTTGGACCTCCTGAATGATCTGCTCTAAACTGTCCGTTATTTTCTTGGTACCAGTACACTCCAGGATTCCCTACGGTAGGGGTAGCCAAAATAGTTACTTTCTGGGGACTTTTCATTGATTTAGGGCCATATTCGTTTGCAGCAGCTTTTACCGTGTTTAATGGTACATCTGTTAAAATCAACATTTGTAATACCAATAATCCTAATAGTACATTTAAACAAGATAATATCACTTTTTTCATTACAAATTACTCACCATCCTACAAAACTACCTTTGAATTTTAAATTCTCCTTTATGATCAGATTTCAGAAAATAAGACCATGATGTATTCCTCAAAGTTGAAGTTATCCAAAACCTTTTTTTAATTCCTTTTTTAATAAGAAGATCTGAATCCATAGGTATCGTTTCATTATGTTGTTCTTTAGCTAAATCCAAATTAATACGATTAAATTGTATCAGTGAATCCGATAACCCCTTGTTAAAGGTAATTAAATTTGATTTTTCCAGATTAGACGTGAAGGAAATATCTGCAAAGGTTCTATACGAGCCACTCGCATACTTATCAGGCACAAAGAATCTAGCATAAATACCTTTTGGTTTGCTTCGAGTGGCATCCACAACGATTAATCGATGAATTTGTAATATTCCTGACTTGTTACTAAGGCTAATGTCAGCACTTGATAAATCTGAAATTGTGGCTGATCCAGAACTATACTTATAATTACTAATCGTCGTTAAATTTGTACCAGTTGTTCCCACCTCTCGTAACTCGTTCAGCTCGCTGTATTTCGAAGCATCTTTGCCCTCCACTTCCATGTATCGAAGTATAATAGACGCAATTTCTGCACGAGTGGTTGTATCTGCCGGTTTCAACGTCCCATCCTGAAATCCACTTACAATGCCTGTTCCGCGTACAAGAGCGAGGTATGGAATCTGCTCATCACGGATCATTCCACGATTTACTTCTGGTGTAGGCAGCAGCGTATTCTTCGTATCGTTAAAAGCATCTTGAAAACTACGGTCTGACTGGATCAATCCGTTTGCAATCCACTTCATCATCTCGTACCGCGTCAGCTCCGTATTCGGCTTGAAGCCGCCTGCATAATCACCAGCATGAATGAAACCTTGTCCGACCAGTTGACGAACTGCCGGTTCAGACCAATGGCCCTGAAGATCGGGAAAAGGAGCTGCTTCCTGCCCCTCAACACTCTCAATTCTGGTCGCACGAGCCAGTATCGCCGCGTATTCCCCGCGGGTGATCCTGCCATTAGGCCGGAATGTTCCATCCTGGTAACCGGAGATCAGTTTTTTCTCGTACGCTTTGGCCATCGCGGCCTGAGCCCAATGGCCTTTAATATCCTTGAACTGGGTTATCGCATTATCACTCACACTTGCCGCACTCGCTGTCGTCGTCCACTGCCCGGGTTCCGCTCCAAAGGAAAAATAACTGCCTGCCATCAAAACGGCAGTCAACATTCCAATCAAACCAACAGCGTTTTTCTTCTTCCCCTGTCCCACCTGCTTCAACTTCACTTTGTTCACGCTCCTATGTACCTTAGTTTGGGGTTGCTCCATCTACACGACCTTTTTTTGTTCTTGTCATAAAGAACGTAAAATCCTAAATTTGGTATAATAGTTAATATTATACCACGGACATCTAGTAATATGGTATATTTTCATAACTCTCCCCCCTTATTCTAAGGTTAGTATCCCTCCTTCCGAAGACCCGTTTCTCACCCTGAATACACAAAAAAGGCCATGAATCCGCAGATTCACAGCCTTATGCTTTAAGGTCGGTCTCACTTATAAAATTTTGGAATATTTACTCTTTTATAGATTAAACCTTTTCATCACATAAAATCAAGTCTTTTTATTTCACCCTCATTTATTTTCCGTTCAGCTCTTTATACGAAGCTTCCAGCTCCGTAATGAGCTGGTCACCACCTGCTTTTCTCCACTTGCCAACTTCCTGCTCCCAGCCCGCATCATCAATCTTGCCCATAATGTATTTGGTCTGTGCGTCCCAGATCATTTGATCCAGTTCCTGACCGCGCTCCGTGTAGATTTCAGAGGAAAGGGTAAGTGCAGGATTAGCAACCGCATACTGTTCATTTTCACGAGCCATCTTCGTGCCTTTCATACCAATTGGAACATCGACAAGTTCAGGCACATTATATCCTTCAACACTCAGCAGATTATCACGGTACGGCTTGACCTCACGCTGGTAAGCATCGAAATCTTTCAGTTCCGTCTTACCGTCAGCGGTCTTGGTATAATGCACATCCAGCAATCCACGCAGCTGCAGCGTGCTGAGTTCTTCATCCATCAGTTGGTCCAGAAATGTAAGTACTTTTTTCAGCTGCTCCTCGTCCGTGACAGAGGCTTTCGGAATGACAAGCATACCGTAGTTTCCTGGCTCACCAGCAATACGAATGCCATCCGTACCTTGAAATGGCGCTACATCAATGACACCATCCGGTGCATTAGGTGTAAGCCGCTGCTGCGATGATTTTCCGTTCTGGGCGACACCGTTCAGTTTCATGGCCACGAGACCCGAATCCATTTTTTTGTCTGCATCCGAAGGGTCCAGTGCAGGGAAATCACTATTAATCAGCCCTTCATTGAACAGACGCTTGAACAGCTTCATCGTATCCACATATTCCGGTGTTAGGAACTCTGGTGTTAATTTCCCGGCATCGTCCACACCCCATTTGTTAACTCCGCCAATACTTACAGCAATCCTGGTCAGGGGTGAAGAGACACCTTCATTATATTTTTTAAAAAGCAGTGCACCGTACGTATCTTCCTTGCCATTACCATCCGGATCGTCCTTGCGGACAGAACGCATAACCTCATACCAATCATCGAGTGATTTCGGAATATCCAGTTTCAGCTTATCAAACCAGTCCTTACGATAAACGATAGCCGTCCGGCCAATATCCCGGAAGTTCGGGATGCCGTAAATTTTCCCTTCGATTTTGATATTGTTAAAATGGGCCTCTGACTGGGCAGACAAGTTTTTATAATCTTTCAGATAAGGTCCCAGTTCCCAGAACAGTCCAGTCCTTGCGGCATTAAATGTGGTTGGCACGTAATTGACACGCATAATCGTTGGCATCTCCCCTGATGCCACCATCACATTCACCTTGTCGTCGAATGCCGACTGCGGAATCCACTGCACGTTTACATCGGTATTTGTGTAGTCCTCAATCTTCTTCTCCACTGCATTTTCTTTGCTGGGCACATCACCTACCTGCATCAATGAGATGGAAATCGGCAGCCTGCCTTCCCCCGCAGCTGGTGCTTTTTCTACTCCGCATCCTGCCAGGAGACCAGCAGATACAGCACCAACGATAATAAAGCTTCCCACGCGAAACATAGAGCTTCTTGAACGTTTTGGACCTTTTGGACTCATGAACCATCTCTCCTTTTGGATAAGCCTATTGTTCAGCGAACTTGCCCTCATTCCTTACTCACAGATGCCTCCGACTCAGAATGTATGCGTTATCATAATATTTTTGAGAAAAGAACCAGCGTTACGCCAGCTCCATCTCTACTCCCGCCAAAATAAACGGAGCAACCGATTTCGGATCATTAATACGAATGGATTCGGTCACGTAATACTCGTAAGATCCGTCACGGTAAGGTGTTCCCCCAAGGCCTGCTCCTCCGTTGCACTGTGTCAGGGAAAGTATACCTTCCTGATCTGTTTGCAGCAGATGCTGCAGCAGACCCTGATATCCTTTTTCCGCGATCGCCTTGAACTTTCCGCTCAAGTACCCTTTGCGCACGCCCTTCGCCAATGCGTAAACAAACATCGAGGTGCCCGAGGCTTCCAGATAATTCCGCTCACGCCCCGGCTGATCCAGCAGATGCGGCCACAAACCGGTCTGCTGATCCTGCACATGAACAAGCGCATTGGCGAGCCGCTCGAAAATACCGATAATCTGCCCGCGCTGCTCATGATCGACCGGGAGATAATCCAGCGTATCAACAACCGCCATCACATACCAGCCCACAGCCCGGCTCCAAACATGCGGCGAACATCCCGTCTCGCCGGAACTCCAGCGCTGCTCTTTGCTCTCATCCCAGGCATGGTAGAGCAGCCCGCTGCGCGGATCACGAGTGCGTGCTTCCACCAGCAGCAGCTGCAGCGCAGCTTTATCAAACCACTTTGCTTCACCATTAACGGCTCCATATTGAGTCAAATAAGGTGTCGCCATATACAATCCATCCAGCCACATCTGGAATGGATAGATTTTCTTATGCCAGAACCCGCCCTCACTTGTACGAGGCTGTCCTTTCAGCTGCGTTATCAGCAGTTCGGATGCTTTGCGATACTTTTCCTGACCCGTCTTCTCCAGCAGAAAAAACAGCGATTTTCCTTGGTTAATCTGGTCCAGATTATATTCCTCTACCGTGTAGGAGCGAATCGACCCGTCCTCCTGAACGAAATGATCCATAAGCTCCTGGATATAATCAAAATATCTCTGTTCGCCTGTACGAGCGTAGAGCTCTTCCAGTGCTTTGAGCAGACAGCCATTTTCATAATGCCAAGTCGTATACAGCTCATGGCTGCGATAACTCTCCATATATTGGTCAGCCATACGCATAGGTGTATGCTGCAGCGTTTCCTTCATGATTTAACCTCCGGTTTCGCTCCTTATTGAGCCTGTTTTTTGTAATCTTCAGCGTATTCCTCGCGAATTTTGCTTCCGCCTGCTTTAGCCCAATTCTCAACTTCCTTTTCCCAGCCGTTCTGATCGATCTTGCCCATGATATATTTGGTTTGTGCATCGGCAATCATCTGATCCAGGTCTGCCCCGCGGTCACCATATGTTGGGGAATACAGCGTCAAAGCAGGATTGGGTACAGCATGTTCTGCCAGTTCTTTCACCAGTGCTGTGCCTTTCTCCCCAAGCTCGGTATCTTTCAGTTTAGGCACATTGTAGCCTTCAATATAAGGGAAGTTGTCACGATAAGGTTTCACTTCACGCTGGAAGGCATCAAAGTCACTCATTTCCACCTCGTTATCTCCAACTTTAGCGTAATGCTTGCCTTCCACACCACGCATCAGCAGCGTGGCCATCTCCGGGTCCATCAGTTTATCGATGAACGAAAGCAGATTTTTCAGCTCTTCTTCTGATTTCACTGCTGCTTTCGGGAATGCCAGGATGCCTGAATTACCTGTCTGTCCAGCTACCCGGTCACCGTTTGGTCCAAGCAGACCCGCAATATCCACTACGCCATCCGGATTATTTTTGGACAGACGTTCCTGCTGACTTTTACCGTTCTGCGCCACACCCACTCGCATACCAACTACGCCGGAATCATACTTTTTCTCCGCTTCCGTTGAATCGAATACGGCAAAATCCTGGTTGAGCAGCTTCTCTTCATACAGCCGCTTCAACAGATCCAGCACCTGCATATATTCCGGTGTCATGAATTCAGGGGTGAAGCTGCCGTCATCCTCAACCTTCCACTTATTCGGCGCACCGAAACTTACACCAAGCCGTGTCGTGAAGGAATACTGGTCTTCGTTATACTTTTTAAACAGCATCAGTCCAAAAGTATTCGCCTGCCCGTCGCCTTCTGGATCGGAAGTGGACAGCGTTTTGATCGTTTCGTACCACTCATCCGGTGTTGTTGGTACTTTCAGATTCAGCTTATCGAACCAGTCCTTACGGTAGATAACCGTTGCCCGTGCAATATCAGAGAATACAGGCACGCCGTAGATTTTACCCTCAACCTTGATGTTGTTGAAGAAACGTTCATTTTGGGCAGAAAGGTTTTTGTAATCCTTCAGCAGAGGTCCTACTTCCCAAAACACGTCATTCCGCATTGCACTGGTCACCGTTGGGTTATACTGCACCTTGACGATTTTGGGCATGTCGCTGGAGGCAATCATAACATTGATTTTGTCATTGTAAGCCGAGGCCGGAATCCACTGGATATCCAGCTTGGTGTTGGTATACTCTTCGATTTTTTTCTGAACTTCATTGCCTTTGCTTGGCACGTCACCTACCTGTGCAATAGCAATGGATACGTTCTGCATGCCGCCTTCGGCGGCCTGGCCTTCATCCGATCCGCATCCTGCCAGCAACCCGCTCACTAGAGCCAGTATACTCAAAACAGCCACGGCTTTCTTTTTTACTGCTCTCATCTCATGAAAACCTCCCTTTGATATACAATCGCATTGACATACAACTGCAGCTTCAGAATTTAAAACATATGTCCGTTCTCCGTTCCTGCAGCTCTTCAGTCCTCACCACAGGAAGCAGCATCTCTTTGCTTTCTCGAAAGCACTTCATGCCGGTGGACTGCCCCATGTTAACCTTTTACCGAACCAAGCATCACTCCCTTGGCGAAATGCTTCTGCAGGAATGGGTAGACAAGCATAATCGGAATGGTAGAGAACACGATAACGGCCATGCGGATGGTAAGCGGCTGGATTTCGGTTTCCTCAATGCTGGTATCCCCGATCCGGCTCTGTGCAAGAATAACAATCTCACGCAGCCAGACTTGGACTGGCCACTTTTCACTATCGTTGATGTAGATGACGGCGCTGAAGAAGCTGTTCCAATGTGCTACCGCATAAAAAAGCGAGAAGGTGGCCATCGCTGGCATCGACAGCGGAAGCACAATGCGGAACAATACGCTGACATCGTTGCACCCGTCGATTTTAGCGGCATCTTCCAGTTCGTCCGGGATGGCCTGGAAGAAGTTTTTGAGCACAATCAGGTTGAACGCACTGATCGCCGTTGGCAGCATCAGAGACCACAGTGTATCCGTGAGATGCAGGGATTTTACGACAAAATACGTTGGGATCATACCGCCGCTGAACAGCATTGTGAACAGCACTCCCAGCAGGATCGGCTGACGTCCGCGCAGATATTTTCTGGACAACGGGTAAGCCATAAGTGACGTAACAAGCAGGTTAATCAGTGTGCCAACAACCGTAATATAGATCGACACACCGAGACTGCGTATCAATGTATCCGTGGAAAAAATGTAACGATAAGCGGCCAAGGAGAACTCTTTTGGAAAAAGAATAAATCCGCCTTTAGCCACCTCATGCGGGCTGGTAAACGAAACAGCCAAAATATAAATAAAAGGAATTACAGTTACGATTCCAATCAATAACAGGAAACCATGATTCATAAAATCAAAGATTCGGTTGCCCCATGTTTTGTCCTGCTGCATCTAATGTTCACTCCTGTCTGATGAAGAGCGTCTGCCTAAGCTGCGTTAATAGACGCCTTCCTCCCCGAATTTTTTGGCCAGCGTATTGGCACCAAGCACCAACGCAAGACCGACAACCGACTTAAACAATCCGACAGCAGCACTATAGCTGTACTGTGCCTGAGTAAGACCCTTCGTGTACACGTAGGTATCAAACACCTCGCCGACATCACGATTGGTAGGTGTCAGCATCAGAAAGATCTGTTCAAAGCCTGTGTCCAGGAAGTGACCCAGACGCAAAATGAGCAGGATAATGATGGTACTGCGAATGGCCGGCAGCGTAATGTGCCAGGTCTGGCGCCAGCGGTTAGCCCCGTCAATGCGGGCAGCTTCATAGAGCTGTGTATCTACGCCAGAGAGTGCAGCCAGGAAGATAATCGTACCCCACCCTACCTCTTTCCAGATGGATTGTCCTACAATCATCGTGCGGAACCATCCCGGTTCAAGCAGGAAAGCAATTTTTTGTCCCGTCAGATTATAGAGCAGTTCGTTGATTGCGCCGCCTTCGGTCGTAAACAGCATGTAGAACACACCGACTACAACAACCCAGGAAACAAAGTGCGGCACGTAAACCAATGTCTGTACGAATCGTTTGAATCGCTCCCGCCGGACCTCATTCATCATCAAGGCAAGTACGATTGGCAGTGGAAAAAAGAAAACCAGATTGTAGATCGCAAGCAAAAACGTATTTCGGAACAATGTCCAGAACTGCGGTTCTCCAAAGAAACGCTGGAAGTGTTTGAATCCTACCCAATCGCTCCCCAGAATGCCTTTGTACGGCGTATAATCCTGGAAAGCCATCGTGATGCCATACATCGGTATGTATTTAAAAATAACAAAGTAAAGCACTCCCGGAAGCAGCATAATATACAGCCACCGATTTTTGATGATGTCCCTCCACAGCAGGTTTTTGTCACTGCGGGCAGCGGGACGTGTCCGAGCCGCCGTTTCGGCTTTCATAGTGTCTTCCTCCCCACGTTGGAAACGATTACAAAAGATCACTTCCTGAATTCATGTCTCCATTGTGGCGGATAAATGCAATCACTGGCTATCATCTCGTTTTAGCTTCTTGTTTTCCTTTGGCTATCAAGGGTTTCAGCGTTTTCTGAGTGCAGGATATTACACATAATGGACCGCTTTTAACCTGGATGTTCCCGGTTTAACTCAGCCTTTTGAACAGACGCTTCGTCTGGAACACCCTCAAGCCGAATGCCAAAAAGCCTGCCTGCCGTGGTGGGCAGAGCAGGCCATGTGGTTTTTTGCTCTATCGCTGCTGCTCCCGGTACTTGCCGGGAGTTGTTCCTGTTATTTTGCGGAATGTACGGATAAATGCCGTGGGGTTCGTATAATTTAATTTTTCGGCGATTTCCGCTATTTTCAGATCGGTTGTCTGCAGCCATGTTTTGGCTTTTTCCATCCGGTACTCGGCAAGATATTCGGTAAAATTAACGCCTGCTTCCTTCTTGAATACCCGGCTCAAATAGACGGGATGGAAGTTCAGTTCTTCCGCACAGGCCTCCAGTGACAGGTCCCGGTCATACCGCTCTTCAATCAGTCGAATCATCCGGCGGGCGATATTCATGTACTGTGACTCCTCCTGCTCTTTCCAAAAACGAATCACAGGCCGAAATAATCGCTTGCGGAACCAGTTCGTCATCTCGTCTAAAGTAGACAGCTTGAGCAGATAGGCCATGGAAGCCTTCTCTCCCAGCACTTCCGCCACATCCCCGCCCTGCTCCTGAACCAATTGATATACTCGTGACAACAGCTGTACCATGATGACCGGATACTCACTGAAATGAAGTTTCTTGTCCGCAAGCAGCCCTAAATATTGTGTGAAATAGGTATCTGTTTTCTCTTCGTCCCCCTGTTTGAGTGCAGAGGCCAATTGATCTTCGATCATTCGCAGCTGCGTATACAGCGCAGCTTCCATCTGACCTCTTGGCTGGATATCCTCGTAGTGTAAAATGATACGGCTGCCCAGGCTGACTCTTCCCTGCAGAGCCTGCCTGCTCTCCTGATACGCTCTAGGCGTATCTCCAATGCGGGAGTATGCCCGGCTAATGCCTATGCTTACCGGCAGGTTCAGATATGTTACGATTCGTTCACGAATCCAATCCGCCTGTGTATGCATCCACTCCTTCAGCTGCACTTCATCGTCCAGTTCAGAAGCAAGTACAGTAACCTGCGCATCATCCAGCATGACAGGTGTAAACCGGATTGCAGAAGGCAGCAGCTCACCGACCATGTTGTTGACCGCAAACAGCAGCAAATCCCGGTCCTGTTCCTCATACCTCGTGCCTTCAAGTGTATCGATCTGCAGCATCAGTACACCCAGATGGGACCAACCCGTCGGAAAATCGTACACGTCGCTCTGGTATCTGAAGTCCTCTTCCGATATCCTGCCTGTCAGCAGCTTGGTCATAAAAAACTCCTGAAGGTGGACATGCTGCCCTTTCATCTGCTCACGCATCGTTTTTTCTGAACTAAACAGTGTCGATAATCGTTCTTCGATATAGATGAACTCATCCTGACGGCGTCCTGATGGAGGAAGCGGTGAATCCAGCGCTTTCGTAAACTGCAGCAGTCTTGAGATCGGTGAATACATGCGCCGGCTGCCGTATATCGCTACAAGCCCTGTGACACATAACATAATCAACGTGGCCACCCCGGTGACCACGGCAATTTTTTGCGACTGGGCTGTGATCTGGCCAAGGGATACAACCGATACATATAACCAGCCATTTAGCGGCGACTGCCTATAGCTGACGGCTACGGGTTTGTCCTCCACTTCTGCACTGAAAAAACCTTGTGCTTCCCCTGTCGTCCGAACCGTCTCCTGAATATCTTTGTTCAGCAGGTCGTATTTATTTCCATAATTCGTGTCATTTAAAAAATATCTTTGATCCTTGTCCAGAACATACAGATCACCTGAATTCGGATTTCGACTCAAAAAGCTGCTCAGCTCGGCATCTGCAATATCGATGACAAGAAACCCCTTGGGTTTAACGTTTGTCGGAACCATTGGAATTTTAAAAACCATGCTGACTACATTATCAGAAGAGATCATGGCTGGCGCCTGTTCTGTTAAAGCCTCTCCCATGCCTGCCGATACAGGTACACTCTCTTTGGATGAACTTTTATTTTGAGTCACCCAGAACAAACTGTTGGTGTATGTAAGATAAGTTCCGATCCGGTCTCGAATGCTGAAGTCATTCAGCCTGCCAAATGAACGCATGGATACGACCCAGTCCTCATCAAGATTCACGAGGTAAGCCTGATCGATGCTTGTCACGGCCTGCAGGTTGTTGAACCCAGATGTCAGATCACGAATTTCCTGAAATTCGCTGCTGTCAAGCGGCTGCTTCATTGACCGCAGCACCAAGGGTGAATTGACGTACTGGATCGCGGACAGCTGTAAGCTTCGTAATACCTGTTCCACTCGCATCTGGGTCTGATGTAATATTTGAAGATTGCTCTCCCGCACCTTCTGTTCGATATCACGCGAAGCAATCGTATAGGAAACGGAACCAATCACAATGACCGGCAGGGCCCCAAGAATCATCGTAAAGCAGAGCAGACGCAGTAAATATTTAGGCAAGCAGAGCATCTCCCTTTTCTAATAAAATCGCTTTCATTGGATTAAATTACTATTGTTATTTTAAAACCCATTCTTAATCAAGTCTACATCTTTATTCTGAACCATTGACTTGAAGTGATTTCCAGTTTATATTACTACTATAATTCCTCAGGTCGAAGGAGAGATTTTGATGTCGGTGAGCGTTCTTAACTAATCAAGTTTCATATTCAGGAGTATGGCCTTTCATGACGCTTGTGCCCATATGGCATATGTGTATTTCATGATGCGCCAGATCCCTGTACTTAGTTAAGAACAGCGGAATCAAACATCGCCTCCGGGATTGCCTATGTCCGGGTCTATTTCCGCGCTGTGTTCAGCGCGGATTTTTTTGGTATAGACCCTATATGGACTCTGCTTTCCCATACGTACAGGGCGGAGAATGACGTTTGTTCATTCTCCGCCCTTTTTGTGTTTTCAATGAGGAATATTTTTCAATAAAGCAAAAAAACATTTTACATGAAGGAGAGATTTAGACGTGAACAACAACCATAACATGGCGACAGATATCAAGAGTTCAAACGAACAAACCTTAACCACTCTTGGCTTCCATCATATTCAAAAAAACATTGCAGACTATGCCCTTTCCTATCTGGGCAAACGTTACGCAGGGGAACTCAAACCGATGAACGATGCTCATCTGATTCAGATGCGATTGGACGAAACCGCAGAAGCGGCGGCTCTTGTCCGTTTTGGGGCAAGTGTGCCGATCCCTTCACTGGAGGGCATGGAAAATATCATCGATCTGCTCGGTACCGGATATCTGTTCAGTGAACGTGACTTCAGTCATCTCGCCCAATTTATCCGCAGTTGTGCGCAGCTCATGAAGTATATGGAGAGCAAATCCGGCATCGCTCCGGTTGTCAGTCGATATTCATCTTCCATGATGCTCATCGACACCCTGCGAGGCGAGATCGAACGCTGTATCCACAGCGGACGCATACAGGATCAAGCCAGCAAAGAACTCGTCCGAATCCGTAAAAAAATAAGTGTGAATGAGGAACGGATGAAGCGCAGACTGGATGCTTTAATTAGCAGACACCGTTCGATTATGCAGGAGCAGGTCGTCAGCCAGCGTAATGGAAGGACCGTACTGCCCATCAAAAAAGAATTCCGCAAACATGTCAAAGGCAGTGTACTCGATGAATCGGGCAGCGGCCAAACCGTATATATTGAACCCGCCGAGCTGGCAGGTCTGCAGATGGAACTGACTCTATTGCAAGCTGAGGAATCGAGAGAAGAGATGAAAATCCTTGGTGACCTGACTTCTCTGACTGAATCTTACAGCCGCGAGATTTCACTTAATACGGAAACCGTCGGCATATTGGATTTTCTATTTGCAAAAGCCAAGTATGCAGCGGCCATAGACGGGCGATCCGTACGTGTTAACAGCAGCGGCAGGGTTAACCTGCGGCGAGCGAAACACCCCCTGATGGGGGCGTCGATGGTTCCACTTGATTTTTCCATTGGATACTCTTATTCATCACTTATCATTACGGGTCCGAACACAGGCGGCAAAACCGCTGCTCTCAAGACACTGGGGCTGCTCACGCTAATGATGCAATCCGGACTGCTGGTTCCTGTAGACGAAGGCGGTGAAATGGCTGTGTATGAGCAAATCGCCGTGGATATTGGGGATGGTCAAAGTCTTGAACAGGCTCTCAGCACATTCTCCGCACATATTCGGAATATGATTGCAATACTGGAACAGGCAAATTCTTCTACGCTTGTCCTGATTGACGAGATGGCATCAGGCACAGATCCTGGAGAAGGCGTTGGGCTCTCGATCGCCATGCTGGAGGAACTTCACAGCCGCGGAGCCACGGTTGCAGCTACAACGCATTTCGGAGAAATCAAGCATTTTGCGGCAGCCACACCAGGTTTTGAAAATGCACGTATGGAGTTTGATACCGTCTCCCTGCAGCCCCTGTATCGCCTTCGAATCGGGGAAGCCGGGGAGAGCTACGCTTATTCCATCGCACTGAAGCTCGGCATGCCCAAGCATATCATCGATCGTTCGAAGGCTGCAGCAGATCAACGTTGGAGCAAAAATCGCCTGCAAACCGAACAGAAAGAGGTACAGTCACAGAATAACGACGAAATAACCAATCCTAACCCCGCCAGTATACAGCAGGATAATTCTAATAAGCTTAAAGCTCCAAAGGAATGTGCTGTGCCTGAGGGAGTTACCGATGCTTCTAAAGGACACAGCACTCCTACGGAAGATACGTCTTCCGACGCGAACACGGCACCAGTCCCAGTTCGGGCATTTCGTAAAGGGGATCGTGTTTATGCAGCCTATCTGGATCAAGCCGGCATTGTAAGTGATGAAGAGGACAACCGAGGTCAGATCGGGGTTATGATTCGGGGGCGCAAAGTCAAGATTCACAAGAAACGCCTGAGGCTGCACATCTCCGCTGATATGCTGTATCCAGAACAATATGATCTGGACATCGTATTCGAAAGTAAGGAAAACCGTAAAAAGCGAAAACTGATGGGACGCAAACATGTCGAAGGTCTGCAGATTGAACTGCCACCGGAAGAATGAAATAACACGAATCAGCCTAAATGGATGTATCATTTAGGCTGATTCTATAAGATGAGATCGAGCATATGATTAGCTGCTTTTACGATGAAGTCTTGATACGGTGGTATATCTAAAAACCTGGCTGCATTCGCGCATACGTCTATAACAGTATTGGTTTGATGCTTATGTCTGGTATACTGAACACATCTGATTATCGTCGTCCAGATTGAACATATGAAGGAGGGGAACAGACCATGCCTGAGCAAACGAGCGTATATAACCAACAAGGCAGCCATCAAAGTAAACCAGTCCATGTACTTGTCTGTCCACTCTGCGGGGATCGCAACGGCTGCGCCTACGCCGCTGGTAAGCCGCATTCGGAATGCTGGTGCAATCATGCTTCATTCCCAGAAGGTGTGTTTGAGCGTATTCCAGCTGAACAGCGTCGTAAATCATGCATCTGCCAGCGTTGTTTGGACAGCTTCGTTCGCGAACAGACCTAACTGTGGTGACAAACCGCTCTGTTGAAAGCCATTCGTTTTAATACAGCTGCCGCAATCATTCGCTCTTTTTCATCATATATTCATTGATCCATGATTAAATCCGTATATCTATAATTCTATATAAACAGATAATTAAGATCTGACTGCTGCGCATTTTAAACCTGTATCCCCTTACGGATCCATAATCTGTAATATCACAATCTGTGACGCTGGAATTACATCTGATGGTACTGCTTTACCGCTTCCACCAACACCGGATGTCCCTCATCCAGGGAGGTGTAGTGCTGCAGCGCAGCCGTGACACCTTTTTCCCGAATCATGCTCTGCAGCTCGACAGCCTCATGATCATCAGCCGCATTGAATCTGCACGCTGCCGCCATGGCCTTAGCCAGATAAGTCACCTCCATGCCTTCCGCATGCGCCAGAAGTGCCGGGCGGACAAGCCGGTCGTTCGGAGACAGCTTGCGGATCGGCGAGCGTCCTACACGAGTTACCTCATCGGTCAGATAAGGATTAACGAACCGCCCCAATATTTTCACAATATACTGCTCATGTTCTTCGGGGTTGAAGCCAAATCGTTTCACCAGCACGCGGCCTGTTTCCTGCAGTATCCCGTAGACAACCGATTTCACGTTTTCATCGGTAATGGCCTTTTGTATCGTATCATATCCGTTCACATAACCGATGTATGCCGCAGCGCAGTGACCCGTATTTACGGTAAACAGTTTACGCTCAATGTAGGGTTCCAGATCCTCCACATAGATAATACCATCTATAGGTTTAAAAGCAGGCGCCATCTGGGAGCGATCCACTACCCACTCATAAAAAGGCTCTACTTGAACATGCAGCGGGTCCTCATGATTCTGAATCGGCACAATCCGGTCAACGGCTGAATTCGGAAAATAAACATATTGATCGGCAAACGCCCGTGCCTGCTCATCCAGCAAAGCATATACATGATCTTTCAGCTGCGCGCTTCCACCGATCGCATTTTCACAAGCGATGATATGCAGCGGCTTTTGCACAGGACCTGCACGTCTTCTTTGCTCCAGACCTTCGGCAATGCCTGGAGCAATGCGCTTCAGCACAGTTACTCCCACTGCGGTTGTAATCAGATCAGCTTCAACCACTGTCTCAGCGACGGTCTGGAGTTCACGTCCATCAATTGCCTTTACTCCGGATACCATCTCCTGATCCTTATTCTCGTTAGCAAGCTCGACAGTATACTCACCACGCTGCTGAAGAGCATTCACCAGTTCCTGATTCACATCCGAGAACGTCACCGCATATCCGGCACGGGACAAAATCAAGCCGATAAATCCACGTCCAATATTGCCTGCACCAAAGTGTAGAGCCTTCATAACTCCATTTCACTTTCCAGAATCGTAATGACTTCTGATGCTGTTTTTGCATGACGCAGCGCTTCCATATTTTCTTCTTCGGCACAGATCACCGCAATACTCGTCAGGATCTCCATGTGTTCTCCGCCTTGAGCTGCGATACCGATCACCATATATGCTTTTTCCTCTCCAAAATCAACCCCCTGCGGGAACTGAATCACCGATATTCCGGTAGAGAGAATGAAAGCTTTGGACTCTTTCGTACCGTGAGGAATGGCGAGTCCGTTACCAACATAAGTGGATACAATCTCTTCACGCTCCAGCATTTTGTCAATATACTCTGCCGTAATATGTCCAGCATCCTTCAACATCTGTCCTGCCATGCGAATTGCCTCGTATTTATCCTGAGCCGTCGCGTTCATGATGACTTTGTCTGTTGTTAACATACTCATCTTATTGCCCTCCCATTTCATTTTTACTGCGATAAAATCCAACCAGTTCCCGAGACAGGTAGTGAATGATATCATCCCTGTTTCCCCTGCCCAGCAGCGAAACCATCTCTTCCTGCAGCAGCAGTGCGCTAATCTCGCTGAGAACCTCCAGACTTTCCTTCGACAATGCCTTTGGACCAAGCATCAGCAGTACTTCGCTCACTCCCTCCGGATCATCCATGGTCCGAAGCAGCGGTTCCTCCAGCTGGAACAGATGGATGGATGGCCTGTAGATGCTCTCACTCCGTGTATGAAACAGGGCCAGCCGAGTACCGGGGATCTTCTGACTTCCCATCGCCTCACGCACCTCAAGCAGCTTGGCAACCTCTCCTGGGTCTTTCAATACACCCGATCGATGAGCAGACGTACACATGGCAAGCACACTTTGGGCAAAATCAAGATGAGCATTGTCCAGTGCATACACCTGAAATTGACCAATAATACGCACGATTTCAAGCAGTGTCGCTTCCATGCCGTCAGAGTCCGAATAACGCTCCGCTGTCTCGTTCCTCCTGCCAGCATGCGCTTTGTGATGCTGTCGCCGTAATGTTCTTGTCTTAATAAAATGCCGGAGCCGTTCACTCTCTTCTGCAGTCAGAAGCGGACTGACCTTATAATACTGCTCTTCCTCCATTGGCAAATCGACGGTGGATAGAACAAGATCGTATTCTTCGGCTGGCATTCGAGCAGCTTCGTACCAAGAGACGCTGTCTATAATCCGGATTTCGGGAAACTCTTTGGACAGCCGGCTGGACAGCATGCGCGAGGAACCAATGCCGCTGCTGCACACGATAATCGCCCGGATTTCCTGCTTTAAAGCACGCAGCCGTTCGATCGATGCCCCAAAATGCATGACGAGAAAACCGATCTCTTCATCCGGAACATCTGCTCCGGGCCAGGCCTGCAGCACTGACTTTTTGACTTGTTCGAAAAGAAGGTCATAATCTTTGCGAATCTGCTGCAGCAGCGGATTACGAATGACCTGATGTCCCTCAAGCCTTTCCATCACAGGCACCATATGTGCAATTAATCCTTCTCGAAGTAAGCGATCCTCTTGGAAGGCATAATCTGTTCTTTCCTGCATCTGATCTATAAGTGAATGCACTCTGTCCATCAAAATCAGATCATCAATCGGCAGCAGACGCGAAGAATGAAGCAGCTGCTCCGTGTCCACCAGTAATTGATGAAAATAAGCCTGCTCCTCCTCGGAGAACGACACTTCAAGCTGCGAGGATAATACGCTGCACAAACGGGAAGCCATAAAACCAGGTACTCGCGGTTCAACCTGCTCCGCCGATTGACCAGCAGCTGCATTCATTCTTGGTCCTGACAAGGAGCGTCCTATACTAAAACCTTTACGAATGCGAACGACCGCTGCTGATAACTGGATGAGCAGCTTCATATACTGCCGTTCAGGTATCTTCTCGAGCCATTCAATATCCGGCTGCCATAAGGCATTCTCAATCGTAAGCACATCACCGTGACCAATCATGCTGAGAAGCTTCTGGTTAACAATGGAGCTGCTTTGATCAGGCTGTCTGCCAAAAAGGTCCGACTCATCCAGAACTTCTATCGCAAGTGCTGCAATGGCTCTGCGATAAATCGCTTCACTTCCGGTAATTTTGACGCCGTACCCTCGCCTTCGAACAAGCCTCAACCCTGCCTGCTGTATGCGTGACTCCAGATCATCCAGATCATTGGTGACCGTGGACACGGTCACTTTCAGATCGGAAGCTAGTGCCAGCAGCTTGACCGGCTCGGCCTCATCCAGCAGGATGCAGAGCATGAAGAGCTTACGCTCCTCCGGCGTAAATTCTATATATTCATGACCTTCCAGCTGCTGACGCAGTGTACTGAGGTCATCTGAACCGGAATCAATACGGATTCCGGTTCCCGACTTTTTTTCCAATCGCATTCCGAGCGGTTCAAGCCACTGCTCAATCATTAACAGCTCACGATGAACCGTACGGGTGCTCACTTTTACTTCAACGGCGATTTCGCCGGCTGTGACCTCATGGGGATGTTCCAGCAGGAATTCCACAATTTCACGTTGTCTTTTGGTAATACTCATGTCTCAGCCTCCGGCTCTTGGAAAACGGCTGGCCCGGTTTGAAGCTGGATTGCAGGTTGTTTCCTGCTTACTTCAAACGTTCAACAAGCGCATCGTATTCCGGGCTTTTTAGGAAGTTGTCAATGGATATATGCTCTGCATTCGGCGCAACTGTACGCGCTCGATCTGTTAATGTTTTTTGTGTAATAACAACATCTGCATCCTGTGGAATTTCACTGATCGCCGTATTGATTACGGTAACGTCGATGCCTTCGGCTTTCATCTTTTTGCGAAGAATCGAAGCCCCCATCGCACTTGAACCCATTCCGGCGTCACAGGAGAAAACAATCTTGCTCACATCCGTTTTTACAGTCGAAGCTGCTGCTGTGTCCGCTTCACGGTTACCCGATGTAATGGCCGCATTTGCTGTATTTCCTTGACTCTTCATGTCTTTCATCCGGCTGGATGCCGCATCCAGATCTTCATCCTTCTGTTTGCCCGTTTTGAGCAGCAGCGATGCGATCAGGAAGGAAACAAGGGCTGCCACGATAACCCCTGCGAGCATCGGGATGTACCCCCCTTTTGGTGTCAAAAGGAAATAAGCGATGATACTTCCCGGCGAAGGTGCCGATACCAAGCCTGCTCCTGTCAGCATAAAAGTTAATGTACCCGCTACACCTCCAGCGATGGCAGCCAAAATCAGAATCGGCCTCATCAGGATGTATGGAAAATAAATTTCGTGAATCCCGCCGAAGAAATGAATCACTACCGCACCAGGTGCAGATGACCTTGCCATGCCGCGTCCGAAGAAGCAGTATGCCAGCAAAATCCCCAGCCCCGGTCCTGGATTAGACTCCAGCATGTAAAGCACTGACTGACCTAATTCTCTGGCCTGATCCGTAGCGATCGGTGTCAGAATTCCATGGTTAATCGCATTATTCAGGAACAGCACTTTACCCGGTTCGATGATCAGATTGACCAGCGGCAGCATGCCCAGATTCATCAAACCTTGTACGCCTGCAGACAATACTTTACTGATCGCCTCCACGGCAGGTCCGATACCTAACAAAGCGATGATGCCTAAGATACCGCCGATGATTCCTGCCGAGAAATTGTTGACCAGCATTTCAAAGCCGGCTCTAATTCTGCCCTCAACCGATTTGTCGAACTTCTTGATCACCCATGCCCCGAATGGCCCCGCAATCATGGCCCCGAGAAACATTGGAATGTCACTACCCACAATTACACCGATGGTCATAATCGCCCCGACGACCCCGCCCCGTGTTCCATGCACCATTGTACCTCCGGTGTAACCGATCAAGAGCGGCAGCAAATAATTAATCATGGGGCCTACAAGCTGCTCTAATGTCTCATTTGGGAACCATCCTGTTTTAATAAACATGGCAGTAATTAATCCCCAAGCGATAAACGCTCCCATATTAGGCATGACCATGCCGCTCAGGAATCGTCCAAAACGCTGCACGCCGACACGTAACCCACCTTTGGAATTGGACGTTTGGTCCAAATTGCTCATTGGTTTATCCTCCTTGAATCAAGTCGTTATTCATATGAAAGGGCTATCACTTATCCCTGCTGTAATCCTAAGCGAGAAACCTCTCCTGTTCAATCAAATGAAAGCGTACTTTCGTCATGAACAATGATGACAGCATTAGATTATGTAATCGTTTTTATTTTGGAATATCTGTTTAAACCTTTGATATGTAAGGGTTTAACTGCTAATGTTTTTGTTCATATACAGCTCACAAAGAGACATAATTGCTTCTTCTGTTACCGTTATTTCATTCTGAATCTAAGCAGCTGCTGCTGGATTCCCCTCCCGATCCACCCGAAAAAACACTAAAAAACCTGCATAAGCTGAACAGCTTACGCAGGTCTGGAGAACAACTCTTTCTATGATTATGTGATGACGTATATGTTAATAAGTACAAACAAACCAATTCAATAAAAACTCATCTTCTACTCGATGTGTTTACGGTATGCATCTGAATTCAGCAGTCCAGATAAAGCAGCGGATACATCGCCATCAACACGAATTTCAATCATCCAGCCTTCTTCATAAGGAGAGCTGTTTACCAGTTCAGGCGAGTCCTGCAGTGCTTCATTGACTGCAATAATTGTACCGCTGACTGGCGAAAACAGGTCTGACACTGTTTTTACCGATTCAATGGTACCGATGCTGTCTTCTGCTTTAACATTCGCTTCAAGATCAGGCAGTTCAACAAACACAATATCACCCAGCTGATGCTGCGCGAACTCGGTAATGCCGATACGTACGGTATCCTCCCCTACGGTCTGCACCCATTCGTGCTCTTCACTGTAAAGGAAATCACTTCTTAATTCGCTCATCGATATCCGCCTCGCTTTTCATTAATGAGTGCATGCGATCTTTGACCTTCACCTTTTCCCCAAACAACAGCGTAAGATATTTCGGATTCAAATGTCAAGATAGCTCACAATTTATTTGAAATCCTTGCCTTAACTCTTGTAACAAAGCAGCACTCTTTCTACATATAATGGTGAATATTAACATAGTAAGCGCACTCTTCTAAAATAAACGAACATTAAGTTATTCTCAATATAAAATATTCGTATTTGAAATAAATTGCATGATATTGTTCTTGACATCGCCATCAGATTCACGTTTTAATGAAAGGAGCAACTGAAGTCCATTAGAACTACGTACGAACCGCGGATGAATGTAAAGGGAGAGACTGCCTGTACGCCCGTTTCGGGGATGTACACAAAGCGGCGCCGAAGGAGTAAACCTGCCGACAAGCGGAGGTGAATCTCTCAGGCAAAAGGACTTTTACAGGACGCAACTCTGGAGAGCATCTAATCGTCCGGTATGGACGTTATGATCACCCAAGGGGAAACCTGCCTGAATACACGGCGGGGTAACTCTCAGGTACAAGGGACAGAGCCTAAGAATACAGCGTGCTATAAGGCATGCCGGTTCTTTGGCCTGTCCTTTTCCTTTTTCCCCAAAAAAGAAACACAGGAAGCAAGAATCGACTGCCTTGGCCGTTTTTTTCATAATCTATGGATCAAATACTTACGTACATTTCACGATACTCGGCCCGAATGCGGCCTATGACGAGGTGATTAGATGTCCGATTTGTTGAGAACCCCACTGTTCCCCCTATATGCGCAGTATGAAGGTGTACGCTGCATTGATTTTGGAGGCTGGGAACTGCCGGTGCAGTTCAGCGGCATTCAGAAAGAGCATGAGGCAGTGCGTGAGCGTGCCGGTCTGTTTGATGTGTCCCATATGGGCGAATTCACTGTAACCGGCGAACAGGCAGAAGCCTTTTTACAAAGCATGATGACGAATGATGTGACTGCAATTGTACCAGGTCAGGCACAGTATACCTTGATGTGTTATCCGGATGGCGGTGTCGTAGATGACCTGCTTATCTATAAACTCGCAGAGAAGCACTACATGCTGGTTGTTAATGCCTCCAATATCGACAAGGATTGGGCATGGCTGCAGGAACATATCGTTCCTGGTGTGAACATGACTAATGATTCGGAGCAAACGGCCCTGCTGGCACTTCAAGGTCCACTGTCCGCCGAGATTATAAGCAAGGTTACAGCCACAAATACAGATGCAAACTCCATTGAACCGTTCCGCTTTATCCAAAATGCCGAGGTATGCGGAGTCAAACTGCTGCTGTCACGCACTGGATATACCGGTGAAGATGGGTTTGAACTGTATGTCAAAGCTGAACAGGCTGCTGTCATCTGGAACGGGCTGATGGAAGCAGGTGCTGATTCGGGATTAATCCCGGCCGGTCTGGGCGCACGTGATACGCTGCGTTTTGAAGCCAAGCTGCCATTGTATGGTCAGGAGCTGTCTCCAACGATCTCTCCACTCGAGGCTGGTTTAGGCATGTTTGTGAAACTTGAGACCGGGCCTTTTACCGGACATGAAGCTTTGTTACAGCAGAAAAAGGACGGTCCTGCCCGCAAGCTGGTTGGCATTGAGGTGCTGGAACGCGGTATCCCGAGGCCGCACTATCCGATCTATGCCGATGGGATACAGATTGGCGAAGTCACAACCGGCACGCAGTCACCAACATTGAAGCGTAATCTCGGCCTCGCCTTGATTGACAGCAAATATGCTGTACTCGGTACACCACTGGAAATCGAGATTCGCGGCAAGAAGCTCAAAGCCGAGGTCGTCAGAACCCCTTTTCATAAACGGCCGCGTCCGTCAAAGACCCCCATCCAAGGAGCTGAACAAGCATGAGCAAGCACCGCTACATTCCCATGACTGAACAGGACCAGAGCGCGATGCTCGACACAATCGGTGTGGATACGCTCGAAGATCTGTTCAAGGATATCCCGCAAGAGATTCGTTATCAGGGCGAGCTGCCTGTCTCCTCCAAGCTGGACGAATACGCATTAACACGCCATATGTCGAAGCAGGCTGGCTCCAATGCCAACTTTGAGACACATGCCAGTTTCCTTGGCGCAGGGATTTATGACCATCACATCCCTTCTGTCATCAACCATGTCATTTCCCGATCAGAATTCTACACTGCCTATACCCCTTATCAGCCCGAGATCAGTCAAGGAGAGCTGCAGGCGATCTTTGAATTTCAATCCTATATCTGTGAGCTGACAGGCATGGCCGTGGCGAATGCCAGCATGTACGACGGTGCAACGGCATTTGCAGAAGCAGGCAATCTGGCTGCAGCAGCCACACGCCGCAAACAGCTGATCGTATCCCGCACCGTTCATCCCGAATCCCGTCAGGTACTGCAGGCTTATGCGCATGGCTTGAGCTTGGAGATTGTCGAGATTGATTATAAGGACGGTGTGACGGACTGGGATGCTCTGCAGGCAGCCATCTCGGATGATACCGCTGCAGTGATGATTCAGAGTCCCAACTTCTTCGGTGCTGTGGAAAATGTAAAAATGGCCGCCGACCTTGTGCATGCGCACAAAGGCCTGCTCGTGGTCAGCGCCAACCCGCTGTCGCTTGGTTTGCTGGAAGCTCCAGGCAAGCTGGGTGCCGACATCGTTGTAGGCGATGCGCAGCCCCTTGGGATCGCCGCTTCGCTCGGCGGACCGACTTGCGGATACTTCGCCGTGTCTCAGGCTCACATGCGCCGGATTCCCGGCCGGATCGTCGGCCAGACGACTGACCGTAACGGCAAACGCGGCTTCGTCCTGACACTGCAGGCCCGCGAGCAGCATATCCGCCGCGAAAAGGCGACATCCAACATCTGCTCGAACCAGGCGCTGCTGGCGCTCAGTGCTTCGGTCTATATGTCCACCATGGGGAGACAGGGCATGATTGATGTCGCCGATCTTAATCTGCAGAAGAGTCACTATGCACGGAATACGCTTAAAGCCATTCCAGGCGTGAACCTGACTTTTACTGCTCCTACTTTTAACGAATTCGTCATTCAGCTTCCTGAAGGGTTGGATCTGGATGCCCTCCAGCTGAAACTGCTGAAGGCCGGCTTCATCGGAGGATATGAACTGGGCCGAGAGTACCCGGAGCTTGCGGGACATATGCTCATCGCGGTTACTGAAAGACGCAGCAAAGAAGAGATTGACGAATTCGCACGTGCATTGGAGGGATCACTGTGACTCAAAATACGACCACAAAAGCAGCGGCTGACGGCGGCTTATCTGAAACGCCTAAAACAAGTCAGGCAGTGAATCATCAGAATGGCATGGACTCACAAGCTCCTGAAAGCACGGGCAGTTCCCAAGCCGTGCCGTCAACGCCATCTGACGCTCCCGAGCAGACATTGATTTTCGAGCTGAGCAGCCCTGGGCGCGTGGCTTATTCCCTGCCTGAATGTGATGTTCCCCGTCAGGAAGCTGATACGCTGATTCCCCGGGAAATGCTTCGCTCCCAAGCGGCGGCCCTGCCCGAAGTGTTTGAAGTTGACGTCATTCGTCACTACACTGCATTGTCCCGCCGCAACTTCGGGGTAGATAACGGATTTTACCCGCTCGGTTCCTGTACGATGAAATACAATCCCAAGATTAACGAAGATGTAGCACGATACAGCGGTTTTGCCAAAATACATCCGTATCAGCATGAATCCAGCCTTCAAGGTGCGCTTGAACTGCTCTATACCTTACAAAATGATCTTGCAGGTCTAACAGGTATGGATGCCGTAACGCTGCAGCCTGCTGCCGGAGCTCACGGAGAATGGACCGGGCTGATGATGATCCGGGCTTATCACGAAAGTCGCGGGGAACTGCGTACGAAAGTAATCGTACCTGACTCCTCGCATGGTACCAATCCGGCGAGTGCAGCCGTTGCCGGATTCGAAACGGTGACAATTCCTTCGCGTGCAGACGGTTTGGTCGATCTGGAAGCGCTGCGTGCAGCCGTTAGTTCGGATACCGCGGCTCTGATGCTGACGAATCCGAACACACTCGGTTTGTTCGAGAAGGATATTCAAGAGATTGCATCCATCGTGCACGAAGCTGGCGGCCTGCTGTATTATGACGGAGCCAACTCCAATGCCATAATGGGCATTACGCGTCCCGGAGATATGGGATTTGATGTTGTACATCTAAACCTGCACAAAACGATGAGCACCCCTCACGGCGGTGGCGGACCAGGCGCCGGGCCTGTCGGCGTGAAAAGCCGTCTGATCCCGTTCCTGCCTAAACCGATGGTTGTTCAGAATGAACAAGGTGTGTACGCTCTGGATTACGAAGGAGATCAATCCATCGGCCGCGTGAAAGCCTACTATGGAAACTTCGGCATTCTGGTACGTGCCTATGCCTACATTCGAACCTATGGACCGGAAGGTTTGCGCCGTGTATCCGAATGCGCCGTGCTGAATGCCAACTATATGATGGCCCGTCTGGCGCCTCACTACGAGATTCCGTATCCGGGTGTATGCAAACATGAATTTGTTATGTCAGGCCGCGGCCTGAAACAGTATGGTGTGCGCACGCTGGATGTGGCAAAGCGTCTGCTCGATTTTGGTTATCATCCGCCAACAATCTACTTCCCGCTTAATGTGGAAGAGTGTATTATGATTGAGCCTACTGAAACCGAGAGTAAGGAAACGCTGGACGGATTTATTGATACGATGATCCGCATTGCCAAAGAAGCGGAAGAAACACCTGAATTGGTGCTTAACGCTCCTTATGGTACACCAGTTACTCGTCTGGATGAAACGACCGCAGCACGTAAACCTGTATTAAACTGCGCCTGCAGCTAAACAACTTGAACGAGAGATTATACCAAGCCCACCCGGGTGGATAGATTCACTATAAGTTTTTCCATGACTCTGACTCCGTTCAAGTGTAAAAAATAGCCAACGTGATATTAAAATCCTTTAGTGGGTTTACTCCATGTACTCCCCTTGTAAGGAAAGAGAGCTTCCATCTCCTTTCTTACAAGGGGATTTTATCGTTTTAACCTGCAGCACCAACTATCGTTTCACGCGCAGCATAACAAAAAAAGCCGGCCCCCACTACTCGTGGAAACCGGCAATACTGCTGCATGGAAGCAGCCCTTTATCGGAAAAAGAAGACCTTAAATCCGGAGGAAACTCCGGCAAAATTACGCTTGAATGCTTTGAACCAGTTCAACCACTTGTTCAGCGGTTTGCATTTCCAAAGCTTTGGCAGCGAGTTCCTGCATGGCCGCACGGGACAGCTTGGTGATCTGGCTGCGCGCTGGCAGAATGGAAGTTGCGCTCATGCTGAACTCATCCAGTCCAAGACCAAGCAGCAGTGGAATTGCTGTTTCGTCTCCTGCCATCTCACCGCACATGCCAACCCATTTACCTTCACGATGCGCTGCATCGATAACCATTTTAACCAAACGCAAAATGGCTGGGTTGTAAGGCTGATACAGATAAGATACGCGCTCATTCATCCGGTCAGCAGCCATCGTGTACTGGATCAGATCGTTAGTACCGATACTGAAGAAGTCCACTTCTTTGGCGAATTGATCCGCCATTACAGCAGTTGAAGGAATTTCGACCATGATCCCGAGCTGAATGCTGTCGGAAACAGCAATCCCTTCAGCGACAAGCTTTTCCTTCTCTTCGAGCAGGACAGCTTTGGCTTCACGGAATTCACCCAGTGTTGCGATCATAGGGAACATGACACGCAAGTTTCCATGTACACTTGCACGCAGTAAAGCACGCAGCTGTGTACGGAAAATATCCAGACGGTCCAGACACAGACGAACTGCGCGGAAGCCGAGGAATGGATTCATTTCTTTTGGCAGATCGAGATAAGGAAGCTCTTTGTCTCCACCGATGTCGAGCGTACGCACAACAACCGGTTTGCCTTCCATTTTTTCAAGTACGGCTTTATAAGCATTGTACTGAATGTCTTCGGAAGGAAGCTTGTCTCTGCCCATGTACAGGAACTCGGTACGGTACAAGCCTACAGCCTCGCCGCCATTCTCCAATACCCCTGTTACATCGTTCGGCGTACCAATGTTTGCAGCCAGTTCCACATGAACATGGTCTACCGTTACGGTTGGTTCGTCACGCAGTTTTCTCCATTCCGCACGCTGTGCATCATACTGTTCCTGTTTGGCACGGTATTCAGCAACGACGTCGTCTGTAGGGTTAACCAGAACATGCCCATCCAGGCCATCAACGATAATCAGGTCACCCTGTTTCGCTTGAGCCAGAATGTCCTTGGTTCCGACAACAGCCGGAATTTCAAGGGAACGAGCCATGATGGCAGAGTGAGAAGTACGTCCACCAATGTTGGTTGCAAAACCTTTAACATATTGACGGTTCAATTGAGCTGTATCGGAAGGTGTTAAATCCTCCGCAAGCACGATCACTTCTTCACTGATCTCAGCCGGGCTCATGAAGTCGATGCCAAGCAAGTGATTTAGCACACGCTTGGTTACGTCACGCATATCCGCTGCACGTTCCTGCAGGTATGCACTCTTCATGTTTTCGAACATGGAGATAAATTGGGAAGCTGTTTCATTCAGAGCAAACTCTGCATTCACCATTTCATCGGCAATTTTTGATTTCACCGGATCAATCAGTTCCGGGTCATCCAGAATGAGCAAGTGTGAGGCAAAAATTTCAGCTTTTTTCTCGCCAAGCTCTTGTAAAGTACGCTCTTTGATCGCCTCAAGCTCAGCCCGGGATTTACCCAGAGCTGAGTCAAGTTTGGCGATCTCTGCGTCAACGTCGTTGATTTGGCGTTTTTCTACAGAGTAGTCAGGATGCTCCAAGATAAACGCCTTGGCGATAGCAATACCCGCCGAAGCCGCGATCCCGGAAACATTAAGCATTAATTTCGCCCAACCCTTCGTTAACCATAACGTCAGTCAAAGCTTGAAGTGCTTCTGCTTCGCCTTCACCTTCAACAATAATGCTGATCGTGTCACCTTGCTCCAGACCGAGGGAAAGAACGCCCAGAATCGATTTCAATGTTACTTTTTTACCGTTAGCTTCTGCGAAGGATTCAGCACCTTTGAACTTGTTTGCTGTATTCACCAAAGCTGTCGCTGGACGTGCGTGGATACCATCTTCGTCTGTAATTCTGAATGTTTGTTGCATTACAATCATCTCGCTTTCAGTAGTTTGGTTTAGGCATTGCATATTTTTACACTTGCTTGCCATCGCTTGGAACAGTTCTTATTTTATCTCAATGATCGGCTGATCGCCAACTTTGAGCACGCCGCTCTTCTTCAGCGTGATGGTGGAGCCTTCTGGCAGGTTGGTGAAAATCACTGGAGAAATGATGGACGGAGCGTTTGCTTTCACGTACTCCAGATCCACTTCCATAATCGGTTGGCCTGCAGATACAAGGTCACCTTCCTGAACCAGCACGTTGAAACCTTGACCTTTCAGTTTCACCGTGTTAACTCCTATGTGAACAAGCACTTCCTTGCCGCCGTCTGACATAATACCTACGGCATGTTTGCTTGGAAATACATTAAATACTTTACCATACACAGGGGAAGTAATCGTTCCGTCATGTGGCAGAATTGCGAACCCGTCACCTGTCATTTTTTCAGCGAAGACTGGGTCAGGTACGTTCGTAATATCCATCAGCTCACCATTGACTGGCATGACGATATCCTCTGCCACAATGCGTTCACCTTGTTCTCCTTCTGCTTTCTCCTCTTCAGGAGTCGGTTTAACATCAGCAGCCGGAGTCGGTGCAGGCGTACGCCCTGCAATGATATCCTGCATTTGGGATTTGATCGTATCGGAACGTGTTCCGAAGATGGCTTGAACATTATTACCCACTTCAAGCACACCAGATGCACCCAATTGTTTCAAACGATCTTTCTGCACATTGGATTTCTCATTGACTTCAATCCGCAAACGAGTGATACATGCATCCAGATGTTTAATGTTCTCCTTGCCGCCAAAGGCTTCAAGGATATTGTGAGGCAGATCGTCCGTGGAACCTGAAGAACCGCCGGATGCCGTTTCCGCAGATGCTTCCTCACGTCCTGGTGTTTTGAGATTGAACTTGCGGATAATTAATCGGAAACCGAAGTAATAGATCACGGCAAGGATCAGACCGACGATAATAACGTCCCACCATGGCGTGCGGTTTGGAATGATACCAAAGATCAGGAAGTCAATAAAGCCCCCGGAGAAGGTCATCCCGATCTTAACATCAAGCAGCTGCATAGTCATGAAAGACAAACCTGCAAAGATACAGTGTACAGCAAACAAGATTGGTGCTACGAACAAGAATGAGAACTCAAGTGGTTCAGTGATCCCTGTCAGGAACGATGTCAGTGCAGCTGAACCCATGATACCTGCCACATATTTTTTATGCTCAGGTCTTGCTTCATGGTACATCGCAAGTGCGGCTGCTGGCAAACCGAACATCATGAACGGGAATTTACCCACTTGGAACGTTCCCGCAGTCAACGCAACGCCATCACGCAGCTGGCTGAAGAAAATCTTCTGGTCTCCGCGAATCACATCGCCGGCTTTGTTCACATACTCACCGAACTCAAACCAGAATGGGGAGTAGAAAATGTGATGCAGCCCGAACGGAATCAGTGACCGCTCTACGACACCGAAGATGAAGGCCGACAAGGTCGGGCTGGTATCTACCATGAAGTGAGAAACCGTATTTAATCCGTTCTGGATTGGCGGCCAGATGACTACAAGCAGCAGCCCTAACAGAAGAGAGACTACTGACGTGACAATCGGAACAAAACGTTTACCTGCGAAGAATCCAAGGTAAGACGGAAGTTCAATTTTGAAGAACCGATTATAACACAGTGCTGCGGCGATACCGATAATGATACCTCCAAACACCCCTGTGCTTAATGTAGGAATACCCAGGACACTTGCATAACCCGGCACCTTGCCAATCATGGCAGGTGTGACACCTACTGCGGAACCCAAAGTCACGTTCATGACCAGATAACCGATGATCGCTGCAAGACCTGCTACACCTTCACCGCCAGCGAGCCCGACGGCTACACCGACCGCAAACAGCAATGCCAGATTATCAAATACGATCTGACCTGCGTTCATCATGATGGTTGCAATCGAGTTTACCCAAGGGGTATCGAGCGCAGTTGCATATTGCAGGAAGTCCTCATTTACCAGCATGTTACCGATTCCGAGCAGCAAACCTGCGGCTGGCAAGATCGCTACAGGCAGCATGAGAGCTTTACCTACTCTTTGCAGTACACCAAAAAGCTTTTTAAACATCGCGTCGTATTCTTCCTTTCATAATGAGTCTGTATGTCGTGATGCAAGCAAGGGAACACAAAAAAGGCATGAACTAATAAAAGTGAACTGTGCCAACCTCAGGGTATAGCATACCCTTAAAAAGGTAGAACAATCACACTCTAATTAACTCATGCCTGATCGAGTCAGTAACACGTCGCTTATGTTTATTCAGTTGCTTGATTACGGTCACCATTGTAGCACCACTTTAGATGCATTGCAAGCCTTTACAGAAAAAAACGTGATTTCGCTAAAATTTCTGATATGATTTCACTTATTCTCTTCTTCTTTCCGCTGGTTCAGCCGCTGCAGATGTATGGTTAAATAACCAACCTCTGCCGGATAAACGGGTAATTTCAACCGTTTTTCCATCACTTTGGTCAGCTTCCATGCAAGCGAGTACATTTCGGGATACTCCAATTTAAGCAGAGAATCCAGCTTATGAAGCTCTTCCACCTTGTCTCCCCGGCGTATGCGCTCCAAGGCAAACCGAAGATGAGTTAAAAGACGGGAGTAGTCCAAGGATTGCGTTTCAAAAGAATAATCCAGCTGGTCCGCAACCAGATTTACCAAGTCCGTAATTAATTGCGAATGCTCGCGCACTTGGGATATATTCTGGTTCGTCATCGCGCTGTAAATATGCAGCGCAACAAAACCAATCTCATCCTGCCCCAGATCCACGCCTAACCTTTCCTTAATTAAGCGAACCGCATATTCGCCCATCCGATATTCGTCCGGGTAAATTTCCCTTGTTTCATATAAAAATGGATTCTGAATGACAATGCCCTGCTCTTTGCGCTTCAACGCAAAAGAAATATGATCCGTTAAAGCAATATGAATATGTTCATTGAGCGGAACATCCGTACGCTCTGCGATATACGTGATGACTTCGTTAATAATCTCGATTAAAGCTTCATCCACCTGCGGAAGAAGCTGCTTATACTGCTCCTGTTCCTGCTGGTTTTTCAAAATGAACATCTTCTCCACAGCGGTCAGTGGGATGTCATCACTCGGCTTCCGGTTAAAGCCGATACCCTTGCCGATCACCACAACTTCGCCGTGCTCAGGATGCTGTGCAATAATTACATTATTATTTAGCGCTTTATCTACATGCAGGCTGCTCATTTTTGCACCTCTTTTTTCACACCATCTTGGATGTGCTGCACACATCTTTGTTACAAACCAAAAAACATCCGGAGCGGGCAAACCGCGCCGGACGTCTCGCTTAAAAAGTAACAAAAATCCGCCTTAAGGTCAATAGACGAGCATTGGAACACAATGCCATTCCTTACTCTTTGCTTTCGCTTCTTTCCACAATGCTGTCGATCGTTGACGGAGCTGCTTTCACAGGTTCGGTTGAATGGACAGCCACTGGTGCAGGTGTTTTCGTTTTGGTCAGCCCTTTGATCAGCTGCTCCACGTCGATACCGGATACACTTTTCAGCATTTCAGGTGCCGTCGACATCAGTTCCGTTACATAGTTGCTGACACGTGCAGCCCCTTCACCTTTACCTGTATCAACCACCGTCAACTTGTCAATGGAGGAAATTGGCTCAGCAATTTTACCAGCCAGCTCAGGCAGCATTTTGACGATGATATCGAGTACTGCAGCTTCGCCAAACTTCTGGAACGCCTCAGCCAATTTTTCCTTGGCTTCCGCTTCTGCAAGACCGCGCAGACGAATAACTTCTGCATCGGCTGTACCTTTGGCCCGTTCTGCATCCGCCATGGCCTGACCTTCAAGCCGCTTTTGCTCGGCTGTTGCTTTGGCCTGGGTCTCGATAGAGTACTGAACTGCATCGGCTTCACGCATCCGTTTTGCTTTGTCCGCTTCCGCAGCCTGCTCAACGGCATAACGATCCGCCTCCGCTTTTTTCTTCACTTCTGCGTCATATTGTTTCTCACGAACCGTAATCTCTTTTTCCTGCAGGTCGATCTCACGCTCTTTACGTACGAGTTCAACTTTCATCTGCTCTTCAACAACTGTTTGTCTCGCACGTGCTTCATGGATATGATACGCCTGATCGGCTTCCGCCTTGGCAGTATCCTGATCACGTTTAAAGGCTGCTACTTTCAATTCTTTCTCTTTGGCTGCTTCAGCAATGTTGGTGTCACGCAGCAATTCGGCTTTCTGTCCTTGTTCCTCTGCGTTTGCCTTCTGAATTCGAGCATCCCGCATTGCTTCTGCTTCGGCAATCTCGGCATCCCGCTTTACAGCTGCGATTCTCGGTTTACCGAGCGCATCCAGATACCCCTGCTTGTCGCGAACATCCTTGATGGTGAAGGAAACAATCTGCAGACCCATCTTTTTCAGATCCCGGGCTGCCACGCCCTGCACCTCTTGTGCAAAACGATCTCTGTTCCGGTATACCTCTTCCACCGTCATCGTACCCAGGATGGCCCGTAAATGCCCCTCCAGCACTTCCTGTGCTTCACCTCTCAGTGAATCTACCGGTTTACCGATAAATTGCTCAGCAGCTGTGGCAACGTCCTCTACAGCGCTTCCAACCTTGATGATTGCCACACCGTCTGCAATAACCGGAACACCCTGTTCGGTGTACACTTCCGGTGTAGATACATCCAGCTTGTGTGACAGTAACGAAATAAATTCGGACTGCTGGAACACGGGCAGAATAAACGCACCGCCGCCGCGCACGATTTTAATTTTACGACCTGATTCATCTTCTGAAATATTTTTGCTTCCCAGAAATGAACCTGTCACAATCATGGCTTCATCCGGACCAACCGTCTTGTATCTCGCCCAAAATGCCAATCCCAAAATCAAAATAACACCCACAACCACGATAGGTATCAACAATACATCCCAATCCAAATTAGCTGTCATTCACATCTCTCCCCTTATCTCGTAAGTACTTGAATCTCTTAGATTGTCAGCGATCCATAATCGTATAACTAAACCTGCTGACCTTTACACTTCCTTAAGTACATCTTTCTCCCATTCGGATACACGGAGCACGCCATCCACCACATCAATGACAACCACTCGTGCTCCCGCCGCAATGGGGAGCTGTTCAAAGCTGGATGCGGTCTGAATGGTGTTACCGGATGCAAAACGAATCATCACTTCACCAAATCCGTTCGCAGGTACCGGAATCGTGATCTCTCCGATTTTTCCCGACAACTCCTTCATCGAGAAACCAATGGATACGTCACTGTTACGCATCGGTTTAATGTATGCGAAGAATACCAGCATGGCTGCAGCGATACCGATCAATAGGGATAAGATTAGATTCGACATCACACTGAGTGAGCTGTACCGCGTTAGCAGAATACCTGCACCGCCAAAAGCAGTAATGGACCCTGCAAGTACAACAGGTTTGAAAAAATCAACACCAGGCATTTCAAAGGCACCATCCAGCAGCCCGTCAATCAAATCACCCAGTACAAGGCTTACAATAGCAAAAACGGCGCCTCCGATGAGACATCCCCAATAAATTGCTTCCATCCCCTCTTCCTCCTCTCTGCGCTGCGTGTTCTCCCAACTGTGCATTCCACATGTAAATAAATACGTACTTCCAGGCAAAATGTTTCAAAATCTTTCCTAAGCTGTATTCAGAAGCCGCTAATGGGTATTATCATGACAATCTTAACGAATGCTCCATTTCCCTCTCTCGCGCGTATTCAGAGCAGCACAAAAACGCAAGCCTCCAGATAGAAGCTTGCGTTTTTTTACTGCTATTTTAAACGTATTTAAACAGGGCGAGCATTTCAGCTCCCACTTACAGAGAAGCTTTGTAGATGGATACTACATCTTCACGCTGCAGTTTTTTGAAGTTACCAAAAGGTCCAAACAGCATCGCTTTATCCGCCATAACTTCAATCTGGCTGTCATCGATATCATAATCGGCCAATCGGTTCGGTGCACCAATGGACGTCCAGAACTTGCTCAGCGCATCGATTCCTTCTTCGGCAATCTGTCTGTCTGATTTACCCTCAGGGTTCACATCAAACACATTAATCGCGAGACGTTTGAAACGATCTACCTTCACATCCAGGTTATGTCTCATCCAGTGTGGGAACAGAATCGCAAGTCCTCCGCCGTGCGGGATATCATATACCGCAGACACTGCGTGTTCAATGTTATGGGTTGCCCAGTCTCCTGCCAGCCCCATGTTCAGCACACCGTTAAGCGCCATCGTTCCACAATACAAAATCGTTTCGCGTAGTTCGTAATTTTCCAAGTCCTCCACCAATCGTGGGGCTGCTTCCATTACGGTGCGTAAAATGGTTTCACAGAAACCCAGCTGAACAGGCGTGTTCGGGTCGAGATGGAAATAATGCTCCAATACATGAGACATCATGTCCACCATACCGTATACCGTTTGGTCCTTCGGTACCGTGTATGTATTTACAGGATCAAGAATGGAGAATGCAGGGAAGGAATATGCGCTTCCCCAGCCCAGCTTCTCTTGAGTTTCCTGATTCGTAATAACGGACCCCGAGTTCATCTCTGAACCGGTAGCTGCCATGGTCAGCACGGTGCCCAGCGGAAGTGCATCTTGTGCAGCGGCTTTACGCTGCGCAAAGTCCCACATATCCCCATCATATTTAGCTCCAACAGCAATAGCTTTGGCACAGTCGAGTACACTTCCGCCGCCAACGGCTAGAATGAGCTCAATATCATTCGTTTTACACAGGTCTACGCCTTTGTGTACAGTGGATAGACGCGGATTAGGCTCAACTCCTGCCAGCTCAGTCACTTCTGCTCCAATTTCCTGAAGCAAACCGAGCACTTGCTCATACAGTCCGCTGCGTTTAATGCTTCCACCGCCGTATACAAGCAGAACCCGTTTGCCGTATTTCGGCACTTCCGTTTTCAGTGCTTCCAGCTGGCCTTTACCGAAGATCAGACGGGTTGGGTTATAAAATTGAAAAGATCTCATGATCTATAATCGCCTCCAAGGGAGTTTAATTTTTAGTGCAACCTCAATTATAGTACCCCTTTTATCGAAAAACAAATCGATAGCCGCTCACTTTAGTTCAACCCGTTGATCTGAAGATGCGCCTGCAGCAGCTCGCTAACGGATGGCAAATCTTCTGAGTTTGCCCATGTTTCAGTATCCCATAACCCGGCTTGACTGAAGGCCCTTGGACAATGAATGAAACATTCCTCCACTTCCACAATGACGGCTGCTCCAATCGTTTTACCACTCCAGTTCATACCTGCAATGAATTCTTCATCCTTCGTGATACATGCTGTTCCGTTAATGCGCAGCACCTCGTTTAATCCCGGAATTGCAAACAGCATACCTACACCCGGGTCCGATAAAATGTTCAATAAGGAATCGATTCGGCGGTTCCCTGGGCGTTCAGGATAAACCAGTCTGTAGGGGTCCATTACATGGACGAATCCAGGGTCTCCCCCGCGGGGTGATACATCACATTTCCCATTCTGATCCGAAGTGGACAAGAAAAATAAAGGTGACTTAGCGATAAACTTCTTAACATGCGAATCAACAAATGGGATTACTTTGTTACGTACGCGTTCGCTCGATTCTCCTACCATGCTTTTGAGTTCCTTGGCATCCGAGATCAATGGAAGGTTAAGCGGCTGCTTTTCCACTAAATCGTCCCCATTTCAATATGTAGTTTTTTTGTTTATCTGTGGAGATTCTATCCTTTTTCTCCATTATACATGACCCGCAAGTGGGAAAAAGTCTAAAAAGACAGCATCTGTTACAACGCAGCTCGTAGTTTATCGCATTATAACAACGGGCATAAAAAGCATCCGTTCATCATCGAACGGATGCCTGCTATTCATTCTATTGCCGCAAACTCCTGGTACGTCGAGGTGTTAAGGTAATGAGCGAACTTTTCAAATCCTATACAGCTCAATTACTCTGTATATCCCATGCTGCTTACGAAACGGCGGAATGCCTGACGCCCAGCTTCATCATGTTTATACACACCTGCGTGCTCCAAAATTTCGGAAAATTTCAAGCCAACCTGCTTCTGCACAAGGGCAACCGCTTCTTCCTTCGTCAAGCTGGAGCCATGTTCCTGCTTCAACGCTTCTGTCCACGGTAAGTGTTTGTTCAGCTCATGATCTGCCGCCTGAGCAGCTTCTGCAAGCTGTGTATTTCCTGCCAAAATGTCGGCAATGCCGTCCAGCTCCTGCTTCAGGCGACCCGGCAAAATAGCAAGTCCCATGACTTCAATCAGACCGATATTTTCTTTCTTCAGATGATGCATTTCCCGGTGAGGGTGGAAAATGCCTTCCGGATGCTCATCATCTGTACGGTTGTTACGCAAAACAAGGTCCATCTCAAAACCGCCATCCGCACTGCGGCGAACAATCGGCGTTACCGTGTTGTGAGGCACCTTTTCCCCATCGATCTCACTAAATGCTTCGATCTCTACTGCAGAATCGCTGTACACTTTCCAAGCTTCGTAAACGGCATTACCCGCTTCGAGCAGTTCCGCAGGATCATGCGAATGAAGACGCATCACAGACATCGGCCATTTAACAAGGCTGAGTGTCAACCCAGGTGCACCCGCGTGACGGAAAACCGCCTCAGGCTGTGCATTTTGAATGGCGAACGTATGACGTCCACCTTGGAAGTGATCATGAGTCAGAATCGAACCGCCTACGATCGGAAGATCGGCGTTAGACCCGATAAAATAATGCGGATATTCCTGAACAAATGCAAGCAGTCTGCGCAGCGTATCCTTCGTCAGTTTCATCGGCACATGATCATGATGGAAAATAATGCAGTGTTCATTATAGTACACGTACGGCGAGTACTGGAACAACCACGGCTCATTGTTAAGCTGCAGCGGAATGACACGCAGGTTCTGGCGGGCCGGGTGATTGACCCGACCAGCATAACCTACATTTTCACGACACAGCTGACATTTTGGATATACCGGGGGTGGAAGCAGCTTCGCCATAGCAATTTCCTTTGGGCTTTTCTCCGGTTTGGACAGGTTAATCGTAATCTCCATCTCGCCATAAGCAGTATCCTGTGTCCAGTAGACGTTCTTGGAGACACGGTCCATCCGGATATAGTTGGAGTTAATGGACAAGTCGTAAAATTGCGATGTTGCCGCCTCAATGCCTTCAGTCTGTTCGGTATGACGAAATGCACGGATAACTTCCGATGGACGCGCCATCAGATGACCCATAATTTTTGCATCCAGCAGATCACGGAACGTGTCGCTGTTCTCAGGAATAAGTCCAATTGTGTATCCATAATCAATCAGGGTATCCAGCATCGTCTGTGGACCATCAGGAATGGCTGCATCCGGTTCACCGGCGTACGGTTCTGAGAAGCCGAACTGTTCCATCAACAGATTGCGGCTGTAATCGTAATCTGCTTCCTCGATCAGCTTTTTCTGTAAGGCAAATGCGACCAGACGCTCAATGGCATGCAGTGCTTCCTGCTGCTCGTGTGTACGCTCTGTGGCCTCTGCTCCAGGTTGAGTCTGTGACATTAGATGTTCGCCTCCTAGTTTTTTCCGTAGCCTTCTGGACGGGATTGATGCCAGTTCCATGCGCTTTGAATCACGTCTTCGAGGTTTGTCCATTTCGGGTTCCAGCCCAGAACGGATCTGGCTTTTGCAGACGATGCCACCAGCACAGCAGGGTCACCCGCACGACGTGGTTCCTGAACAACCGGGATATCCAAACCGGTCACTTTTTTCGCGGTTTCAATCACTTGTTTTACCGAGAAGCCAGTACCGTTACCTAGGTTAAATACGTTGCTGTTCTCCCCTTTGCGCAGGTAATCTACGGCACGCAGATGCGCATCCGCCAGATCGCTAACATGGATATAGTCACGGATACATGTGCCGTCTTCTGTTGCATAATCATCTCCGAATACGGCGATATGCGAACGCTGTTTCAATGCGGTTTGCAGCACAAGCGGAATCAGGTGACTCTCCGGCTGATGGTCTTCACCAATTTTGCCGCTTTCGTGTGAGCCAGCTGCATTGAAGTAACGCAGGGAAACGTATTTGATATCCTGCACTTTGTCGAACCAGGACATCATGCGCTCCATCATCAATTTGGTTTCTCCATAAACATTGGTAGGCTCGGTACGGTCGCTCTCTTCGATCGGCACTTTCTCAGGCTCACCGTAAGTTGCTGCTGTTGAAGAGAAGACAATGCGGCGTACATTGGCTTCATTCATTGCTTCCAGCAAGCAGAGTGTACCGAATACGTTGTTGTCGTAGTACTTCGCTGGCTCCTTCATACTTTCCCCAACCAGCGAGTTCGCTGCAAAGTGAATGACGGCATCAATTGAATTTTCCGCAAACAGTTTCGCCAAAAGCTCCTTGTCACGAAGATCACCTTCGTACAGTTTACCGCCCAGCAGCGCCTCCCGATGTCCTGTCTGCAGGTTATCCAGTACAACAACCTCTTCGCCGCGTTCAAGCAATGCTGCCACCGTATGAGAACCGATATATCCTGCTCCACCTGTCACCAAAATTGCCATTTTACTTCGCCTCCTTGAGTTCGTTAACGCCTTCGCCTACGCCACATACATAGAAATCACCTTTAAGACCCGTGCGTGCTTCATACGCCGCACCCACTTCACTCACAAAACGGTCAGCATCATTCTCGTGTACCAGAGATACTGTACATCCGCCAAAACCTGCGCCAGTCATACGTGCACCTAATGTACCTTGAATCCGCCGTGCTTCTTCAACCATAACATCCAGCTCACTGCAGCTTACTTCATACAGATCACGCAGCGATTCATGCGAAGCGTTCATCAGCTGTCCAAACGCTTCGAGATCATTGTTTCGCAATGCTTCTACAGAAGCCAGCACCCTCGCATTTTCTTCCACAACGTGCTGGGCACGCTGTCTGACTTTCTCATCCTTGATCTGATCCTGTAATGTGTCAAACTGTTCCGGCTTCAATTGAGCCAGGTATTTCAGTGCAGGCAGCTGTTCCTTCAGTACGGCAAGTGCCTGCTCGCATTGGGAGCGCCGCTCATTGTATGCTGAATCGACCAAACCACGGCGCTTATTAGTGTTACCGATAATCAGTTTGTACGCACCTGTACGGAACGGAACCTTCTCGTACTCTAACGTATCACACATGAGCAGAATTGCGTGATCCTTGGCACCGTTCGCTACAGCAAACTGATCCATAATGCCGCAGTTGACACCAACAAACTCATTCTCCGCTTTCTGGGACAACAGCGCAAGCTCTACGGTATCGATGGCTGATATCCCTTCCATGGATTGAACGGCATAGCCGGTAAGTACCTCCAGAGATGCAGAGGAAGAGAGTCCTGCTCCGTTCGGGATTTCGCCATGATAGAGAAAATCATACCCTCTCGTCACCTGGACACCTTTGCCCTGCAGTCCAACCATGACGCCTACCGCGTAGTCCGTCCACTCTCCCGTTTTCTCCTGGCCGATCGAACCTGTGTCCAGCGTTCCCTCGTAAGCCATGTTTGTGGAAGCCAGATGCAGCTTGTTATCCGTACGTTCACGAATGAGCAACGTTGTGCCAAACTCAAGCGCGGCCGGAAGCACATAACCACCGTTGTAGTCGATATGTTCACCGATCAGATTCACACGCCCAGGGGCATGAAATACACGGATGTCCGCTCCACTTTCTCCGTACTTCTCAATAAACTTTTGTTGCAAATCAGTTACATTCAAAGCTGATGCACCTCGCCTCTTTGTTGTGGTTTTCTTAAGCTTATTATACAAGGAAGCGATCACGCTTGAAATGAACCCATGTGTGATTCATATGGATAAATGTGACCTTTCATTCTATAATGGTTATAATCATTAAAGCACGAAAAACGGAAAGAAGGATCATAGATGAAGGAATCCAAAATAAGCCCTGTGCCCCAAGCATCATCTCGCAGTACAACAGATTCGTGTATTCCCCGATCAGCGCAGGAATCCATGGGAACCAAGAGCGGCGCACTCAGTTATTCGGTTGCTTCCAACCCTGTCTATTATAACGAGGGTAGGCTGCATGTCCTCTTTGCTGGTGCAAGCCAGACCCTTCCCGGACATGCGCTCGGGCCGAAGCTGTATGATTATTATCTTTTACATTATGTAGAAAAGGGAGCAGGTACGTTTCGTACCGAGCTGCATACTTACGACCTCTATGCAGGTGATTGTTTTCTCATTCACCCGGGTCAGCTCGTCAGTTACAAGTCTCATGCACGTAACCCATGGCAGTATCGCTGGATTGCCTTCACAGGCAGTCAAGCCGCACAGCATGTAGAAGAAGCCGGATTTCGGCCAGAAAAATCCGTTTTTCATGCCGGAACCTCAGGCGACCTATCGAACTGGCTGGCTGTTATGCAGGGTGCATTTGCCGAACGTAAAGAGAGCGCTCATTTCACTTCTCTCGGCACGTTATATCTGATTTTGGCCGAGGCTCAAAATCACCTTTCGGAGGGACAAACCTTAACTTCCGGCGAATCTTCAATCCGGCGGACTGTCAAACAAATGATTCAGTATATGTCGACTCAATATGCCTACCCCGTATCCATTGAACAAATGTCCGAAAGCCTGGGATATAACCGTGCGTATCTGTCACGTATTTTCAAACAGGAAACTGGACTTACACCTGTGACCTATTTACTGAAACTGCGGATCGACAAGTCGCGCCAGCTGCTGCGTGAACGCCCGGATTTGTCTATAGAACAAGTATCTGCCTCGGTCGGTATGCCCGACGCACTATATTTCTCGAAGCAGTTTAAACGATTCCACGGAGAAGCCCCCAGCCTCTATCGCGAGAAACTGCTCGCGCGTCCGTCACATTCAACAAGTACGGCGGATCATTCATCTCAATAAGCAGCTGAACATTACTTCGCCAGGAAATGTATTCAAGACTAGGGACTTGAGCAACGGGGTTAGGGTCACGTATGCAAACTAAAAAAGTGCATCCTGCCTTTATGGCTAAGATGCACTTTTTGTGTGTGATTTATTTCAGAACGCTCCCTCACGTATAGGGCAGGTTCTAATCCTTGTTTTTGTTCGTAGACTCCGGTCGCAGAATCGATTCAATTCGCTCCAGTTCATCTGAAGAAAACTCCAGTTGGTTAAGCGCAGCGACATTTTCTTCAATCTGAGACGGACGGCTTGCACCAATCAGCGCAGAAGTAACTTTTCCGTTCCGCAGTACCCAAGCCAGTGCAAACTGAGCAAGACTCTGACCACGGGCTGCCGCAATCTGATTCAGGGCACGTACCTTACGGAGTGTCTCTGGAGAGATATTATTTTCATTCAGAAATACGGAAGGGCCTTTGGCGCGAGAATCTTCCGGAATGCCATTCAAATATTTGTTCGTAAGCACTCCCTGCTCCAATGGACAGAACGCTATGCTGCCTGCACCGTACTCATCAAGCACATCTTGAAGCCCATCCTCAATCCAGCGATCCAGCATGGAATACCTTGGTTGATGAATCAGCAGCGGCGTGCCCAGACTTTTCAACATGTCGGCAGCCTGTCTTGTCTGCTCCGCAGGATAGTTGGAGATGCCCACATAAAGTGCTTTGCCTGATCGAACAATGTGGTCCAGTGCCATCATCGTTTCTTCCAGCGGCGTATCCGGATCATATCGGTGAGAATAGAATATATCCACGTAGTCCAGTCCCATTCGAGTAAGACTCTGATTAAGACTGGAAATCAAATATTTGCGGGAACCCCACTCACCGTAAGGTCCTGGCCACATATAATAACCGGCTTTGGTGGAGATAATCAATTCATCCCGGTATGGTTTCAAGTCCTGAGCCAGTACCTGGCCAAACAGCTGCTCCGCCGAGCCTGGAGGCGGGCCGTAATTATTTGCCAAATCAAAATGTGTAATCCCGAGATCAAATGCGCGGGTAATCATGCTGCGTCCATTCTCAAAACTGTTGATCCCGCCAAAGTTATGCCACAGTCCAAGTGAAATTGCCGGAAGCTTCAGACCTGAACGTCCAACGCGATTATATTTCATCGTTTCGTAACGTGTTTCAGCAGCTACGTAGACCATCAAGAATCCCTTCTTTCCACAGGTTCGGGCATCCCATATCCAGGTCCAGCCTCAGCTAGAGGATGCCATAATTCCATCCAAGGTTTGCACCAAAAAGCAGAGCCAAAACTTCAAATGAAACGATAAACTGGTTTACATTCTTCAATTATGCAGTGAGTTGTTCCACATTCTTCACTTAGGCAAAAGCTCGTTCACATTCTTTAATTAACCAAGAGCTGGTCCACATTCTTCATTACCTCGCCAATCGGCTCTGTAATCAACAAGTCTGCTCGCTGATCATAAGCCGTAGGTGTGGCATTGAGCAGGACGGTATGTTTTCCCTGAAAATAGGTAATTAATTGAGCTGCCGGATATACGGTCAGCGACGTTCCGCCAACCAACAGCAAATCTGCAGAAGACAAGGCATCAATCGCATGGTACAGCGTTGCCTGATCCAGTTCCTCTTCATACAGCACCACATCCGGTTTAATTACGCCGCCGCATGAGGTGCAGCGAGGTACAACATCTTTGGAATGCATAATATCATGCAGTGAATAAAATTGTTTGCAGTCCATACACGCGTTGCGATGAACCGAACCGTGAAGTTCAAGCACATGACTGCTGCCTGCCTTTTGATGAAGTCCGTCAATGTTCTGCGTAATGACAGCGTGCAGCCTCCCTTCCTGCTCAAGTCGGGCAAGCAAACGATGGCAGCCATTAGGCTCTGCATCGGGATGGAGCATCTTCCCCCGGTAAAAGTCATAAAAAATATCGGCATGCTGATCAAAAAAATGACGACTTAACAGTTCCTCAGGAGGATAGGGGGAGTGCTGCTCCGTCTGATACAGCCCCGCGGCCGAGCGAAAGTCGGGTATCCCGCTTTCCGTTGAAGTTCCGGCTCCTCCGAAAAAAACAATGCGTGAGCTTTCCTGAATCCAGGCAGCCAGCTGCTCTGCTGCATTCATCCTCTCTCCTCCTTTGATATATCCCTATTCATAAGATACATATGAGACGCAGCGCAGCCTCTATAACATGACGCGCAGCTCATCATAATGGCGAATAACAGCATCAGCATCATGCAGATGCACTACCTGATCCAATTGCGGACAGTATCCAAGCGTATATGCTGCTCCTGCGTAACGCCCCATCTGCATATCGCCGTTACTGTCTCCAATGACTACCGCCTCATGCGGTTCAACCGATAACTCCTGGCAAGCCAACTGGAACGATTCGCCATCCGGTTTGCCGCGAGTTACCCGGTCACAGCCAACAATCGAAGTGAAAAAGGAACGGATGCCCATCCATTGCAGGTGTGCTTCCGCTGCTGACGTGCTGTCAGATGTGACTACAGCCAGCGGAATCTGTGCTTCCCTGCAGCGCTGCAGCAGTTCCAGCAATCCGGGCATAGGTTCAGCCGATTTCCGCTCTCGTACAGACTTCATCGCTGCACTCGAAAATTGACGTATTGTCGTTATCGCTTCATTCCACGGTGTACCGGCTGCATAGATCTGCCCTGCAAGCCAGCCGTTACATTCATCTATCGCAGCTATAGCCAGCGGCCCCTGCACATCGTACCCGATAAGGCGGCCGTGCCGATCGTGAACGGTGCCCAGCACCTTTTCCAGCTCAACCGTAAAGGAAGCTGATCGTTCATGCATCCACCCCTGCAGCTGCTCAAGCATACTCTCTGCCCAGGGCCCCCACAGCTGCAAGAAATCCAGTAAAGTTCCATCTTTGTCAAACAGAATTGCCCTACAGCAGATTTCGTCTCCCTGCACCTGCAGCACTGCCAGAATGACCACCTCCAAAGATTATCGGGACTACTTGATGGTATCCAACCATGAAATCATCGTTTTAACCGTCTGCTTCAGTTGATCTTCTTCACTGACTTCCGGCTCACCATCTCCCTTTTGATGACCATAGTCGCCAAATTGAGCGTGGTTTCCTCCTTTAATAGTGTAATACACGGTATCCGGTGGCAAATACATACGTCCGTTCTGATACTTGGCCATATTCACGACTCCATCATTGGTACCCAGAATGGATAACGCCGGAATGTCCAGCTTCTGCACGCTTCCTTTTTCATCCGGATAGGATGCCAGGAAAAAAATACCTTTAAGTGCATCCGGGTGTGCAGCTGTATAACGAGCCGCCATCGATCCGCCTAGCGAGTGTCCTCCCATGACAAACTGTTCGTCCGGGTATGCTGCCAATATATCATCTGCCAGATTGGGCTTGATTACAGCCAGATTAACGGGCATTTTAGCAATAATCGTATGATGACCGGCTGCTGCAAGTTCATGAGCCAGAGGGGCATAACTTTGTGGTTTAACCAGACCCCCGGGATAAAAAAGTATACTTTTGCCAACAGGTTTATCCGGCTTGAAATCAATCCAGTTTTCCTGCTCGCTGACTTCAACGCCATCAGATGTCTTCATCGCTGCCTGAGCTGCCTCCTGAGGTCCATAAGGCGTAAACAGCTTCCATGCAACGTAGCCGCATCCAATGACAATGAGCGCCAGAAGTACGAGCAGAAACTTGCCAATGCCCCTCTTCTTGCGCCCCGTATTATACCGATTTCTCAACATCAATCACCTTTCTTTGCTTCCGCGGATGCCGCGGCTTATGGAAGCGGGAGCCTGCTTATACCAGACTCCCTTCCATATTCAAAAAACACTATTCAGCCTTGGCTTTACGATAAGCTTCCATATATTGTTCGGCTTTACGGCGAACGTGAGTCAAATCTCCCGTTTTCACAGCTTCTGACGTCAGATCAGAACCGATCCCTACGGCTACAGCTCCACCTTTGATCCATTCACCCAGATTGGACAGAGACACACCGCCTGTCGGCATAAAATTCGCCTGCGGCATAGGTCCTTTCATCGTTTTGATAATTGAAGGATCATACAAATTGCCCGGGAACAGTTTGATAATATCGACACCAAGCTCCAGTGCTCGCTGCACATCAGCAATCGTCATGACACCCGGCAGAATGGGTACGCGATACAGGTTACACATTTGCACCGTTTCGGGATTCAGAGAAGGACCTACGACAAACTCTGCACCTGACATAATTGCGGCTCTCGCCGTTTGCGCCTCAAGCACGGTTCCGGCTCCAATGATAGCGAATTTCTCCGGATCCTGCGTATTCCAATGGTATACACGGCTTAGTTTTTCGATCGCTTTGAGTGCGCTTGGAACGGTCATCGTGATTTCGATTACCTTGATCCCGCCTGCGATTGCCTGTTCAGCCATTGCAATGACCTGATCGGCAGAATCTGCGCGCAGAACCGCCACCACACCATTGTCCGTCATTTTTTGCAGCAGTTGAAGCTTCTTCATTTCATTCTCTCCCTTGTCCATGTGGTGGTTGTGTATATACAAGCTTTACATTTGAAGAACGAAGATGAGTCATCCTGTTTTTAACGGAACTTAACGCTCGATGTGTGCAGCATTATTCAGCTTGGCCTCAACCTGAGCCCAAGTCGGAAGTGCTTCCCAATCCCCAACGGCCTGAATCACCATCGAACCTGTCAGATTACCGAGACGAGCCGCTTCCTGCGGTGTGTATCCTTTTAGCAGACCCGCTAAAAAACCCGCACAGAATCCATCTCCTGCCCCAACGGTATCGAGAACCTGATCTGCTTTAAAGTACGGAACTTCCGTTAGGGTATCATCCGCAAGTACATAGGTCAAATCAGGACCGCCTTTGACGACGCATACTGCATTCAATGCTGTTAATCGTTCAAGCACCTTTTGATCACTTTCTTCGTTATATAAAAGTTTCATCTCGTCCAGGCCCGGTAAAAAGTAGTCGGCCTGTTCAGCCAACCGCAGCAGCACAGGCCGAGCCTGATCCACCGACCACAGCTTCAGGCGCAGATTCGGATCAAAGCTCACTTTAACCCCTGCCTGCTTGGCAATATGTATGGCCGCTTCCACCGTGGCAAGTCCGGATTCGCTGATGGCTGCAGTAATACCTGTGACATGCAAAATTTTGGCTCCCGCAATATAATCCGGATCGAGATCATCCGGTGTCATTGCACTTGCAGCAGATAACTTCCTATAATAATGCACCGAGGCTTTCCCGGAAGCGTTCTCACGAATCATCAGACCTGTAGGCTCATCATTACTTAATTTTGCCCGGGATACATCCACGCCTTCGCCGCGAATGGCTTTCAGAATCATGTTTCCAATCGGATCGCTGCCGAGACGCCCAAACCAGCCGCTGGTATGTCCAAGGCGTGATACGCCGATGGCCAGATTGCTCTCAGCTCCTCCAAATGTCTTGTCCAGTGAAGCTGCATATTCAAGCCCTCTTGTATCTCTGGCCGTCAGCAACCCCATGCTCTCCCCGAATGTAATAATATCAGGGCTCTGAAAGGGACTCGTTGACATGCTGCCTTCCTCCTTAATATTGACTACCTCATCTTCTTCTACCATTGTCATCCCGTATGCAACCGTTGTCAATCCCGAAGCATTCTTTTTGTTGTCACATCTTTGAGAAAAGATAACGCTTACCAATGTGAATTAAATCACAATGATCAAAGCAAATCCATATTAACCTTATTACAGAGGTATAACGGCTGCACATACACAACTTTTAAGGATGTTTTGAGGGGGCTGCATCATGAGAAACCAGATACTGATTCAGGATGATCAGGAATCTTTCTTTTACAACTTACGCTTTATGTTAATTGTCTGCGTGCTGGCAGGGAATGCACTTGAACCGCTGATTACCCGCTTTGCCGGAGCGGAAGCGTTGTTTCTATGGATTTACACGTTTCATATGCCGCTTTTCGTTTGGGTCACCGGATATTTTGCCAGACCTTCGATTCAGGGCACATCCGGACGCAGCGTGCTGAAGCAGATCGCGTTACAGTACCTGCTGTTCCAGACGCTGTATGCGTTAATGGACGCGACCGTATTCCATACACCTCATATGCGGCTGTCCTTCTTTGCACCCTACCTGCTTCTCTGGTTCCTTGCCAGCCATTTCTGCTGGCGGTTACTGGTTCGGTTCACCATCTCCTGGAAACCGGTATATCGGTTGATTGCTTCAATCGCTCTGGGTGTTATTGCCGGTTATCTGCCAGTCGACGGTTTTTGGCTCAGCTGCAGCCGTACCTTCGTATTTCTGCCATTCTTCGTCATTGGGTATGATTACGGGGCAGCCATTCGTGCTCGGCTCCTTCCAGGCTGGGGCCGCAGAGCTGCTGCGGTTCTCTCTGCTGCCCTGCTGTTATATATTGCGTACGGCGGCTTGAATATTCCACAAGGATGGCTTCTTGGCAGCAAAACGTATGCTGAACTGGGGCATCAGGAGTGGTTTGCCGGAATTTACCGGCTTGGTGTATACCTTTTGGAAATCACTTCGGCAGTTTTATTCCTTGCCTGGGTGCCGAACTTGACCTCCAAAATTACAGATATGGGACGTCGTACACTGTACGTTTTCCTCCTGCACGGCTTTCTTGTACGCCTTGCAATCTGGTCAGGAGTATACGGTTACATGGGAAGTGCATTGTTCATCCCGATTATCCTAGCCGCTGCTGTGCTGTTCTCGGTTACACTGGCTCACCCGCTTGTACGTCATGCCTTCAAGGCTCTGATCGAACCGGATATTTCACGAATTTCACTTCATCGACCAGGTATATTTAAACGTTCCTTGTAACTCTCTGCCTTATCCTGTACACCCAGCGGCTTCCATTTATCCTGTTTCAGGCTGGAAATAATGTGGTAATTCAAGATACACGCTGCAGAAACAACTTATCAGGGTAAGGAGTGATTCGTAATGGCACGAGGGCAAACACCAGAACGCAAGATGAGCAGAGAGGAAGCTGGCCGGTTAGGCGGGAAAGCCACATCGAGAAATCATGACCGCAGCTTCTACCAGATGATTGGTAAAAAGGGCGGTGAAGCCACTTCAGATGCTCATAATGAAGATTTCTACAAAGAGATCGGCCGCAAGGGCGGTGAAGCCACTTCGGAAAATCACAGCAAGGAATTCTATCGCGAAATTGGGCGTAAGGGCGGAAGCAGTTAAACCTAACTTGGGCAGTCATCTCCCTTTTACGGTATACACCACTTTCACTTAATTAGAAGCCAAACTCCATGAAAATGGGACGAGGCTTCTTTTCTATTGTCTATTGATTGTAGAAATATGACGATGGTTGTGATAGACTCTATAGAAAAACCGGGTGTTCACGGGTTTAAAGCAGCAGAGAATTTCACAAACTACGGGAAGCTCGATACCGGATTACCGGTCTATTTTTTAGAGTACGGATGAATTTAAACGACAGATGTACTGCCATTTATTTTTCCATTCATGCTGCTCAATATTATATATTTGGGGGGAATACACCATGTCAGCCAATAAGATGCGTTCCGATATGATCAAAAAAGGGTTTGACCGCGCACCACACCGGAGTCTGCTCCGTGCAGCGGGCGTAAAAGAAGAGGATTTCGGCAAGCCGTTTATTGCGGTATGTAACTCGTATATCGATATCGTACCTGGTCACGTTCACCTGCAGGAATTCGGTAAAATTGTTAAAGATGCCATTCGCGAAGCCGGCGGCGTTCCGTTCGAATTCAACACGATCGGGGTTGACGACGGGATTGCGATGGGACACATCGGTATGCGTTACTCCCTGCCAAGCCGTGACATTATTGCGGATTCCGTAGAAACGGTTGTTTCTGCACACTGGTTCGACGGCATGGTTTGTATCCCGAACTGTGACAAAATTACACCGGGTATGATGATGGGCGCACTGCGCTGCAACATCCCTACTGTATTTGTAAGCGGTGGACCGATGAAAGCAGGCCGTGACAGCAACGGTAAAGCTCTCTCCCTGACTTCCGTATTCGAAGGTGTAGGTGCCTTCCAGGCCGGTAAAATTGACGACAAGAGCTTGCTTGAGCTTGAACAGTTCGGCTGTCCAACGTGCGGCTCATGCTCCGGTATGTTTACTGCTAACTCCATGAACTGCCTTGCAGAAGCTATGGGTCTGGCTATGCCGGGGAACGGAACGATTCTGGCGGTAGCACCTGAGCGCCGTGAGTTTGTTAAACAATCAGCAAAACAATTGATGGAATTGATCAAACTGGATCTGAAACCACGCGATATCGTAACGGTAGAAGCGATCGACAATGCGTTCGCTTTGGATATGGCAATGGGTGGTTCTACGAATACGGTACTGCACACACTGGCTTTGGCACACGAAGCCGGCATTGAATACCCGATCGAGCGTATCAATGAAGTTGCTAACCGTGTTCCTCACCTTGCGAAACTGGCACCTGCTTCTGACCTGCACATCGAAGATGTTCACAATGCAGGCGGTGTAAGCGCGGTTCTGAATGAATTGCTCAAAAAACCAGGCGCGATTCACGCAGACTGCATTACCGTAACAGGTAAAACGATCCGTGAAAACGTGGAAGGTCAGGAAATTAAAGATACCAACGTAATCCACAAGCTGGACAACCCGCACTCCGAAAAAGGCGGACTGGCTGTATTGTTCGGTAACCTTGCGCCAGAAGGTGCAATCATTAAAGTTGGCGCGGTTGATGCTTCAGTTGGCGGATATCACAAAGGCCCTGCCATCTGTTTCGACTCTCAGGAAGAAGCACTTGAGGGTATTGCTAACGGTAAAGTTAAAGAAGGACATGTCGTGGTTATTCGCTATGAAGGACCAAAAGGCGGACCTGGAATGCCTGAAATGCTCGCGCCAACTTCCCAGATCGTAGGTATGGGACTTGGTGCCAAAGTTGGTCTGATCACGGATGGACGTTTCTCCGGCGCATCCCGCGGAATCAGTATCGGCCATATCTCTCCGGAAGCAGCGGAAGGCGGCCCGATTGCCTTTGTTGAAGAAGGAGATATCATCGAACTCGACCTGAACAACCGTACTATTGAGTTGCAAATTAGCGACGAGGAATTCGAAGCACGTCGTGCGAACTGGAAAGGTTTTGAGCCAAAAGTCAAAACCGGCTTGCTGGCTCGCTACTCCAAGCTTGTTACCAATGCAAGCAACGGTGGCGTACTGAAAATTTAATACGGATGAAGTGCTGATATAGTACTGAACATATCAGGATTAAAAAAGGATGCGTCCTGCCTCACCGGCAGAGCGCATCCTTTCTTTTCGTTTGAAATTCGGATAGGTTGGATGATCTGTAATCCATAATTAACATTATAATAATTCCATAATAAAGCCGCTGTCATAGAAAAGCTGAAGCTGTACCTTAGTTTCGCTCAGGCAAAATCTCGTTTTCGATCATAAGAGACTCGTCTCTCTCTTCCTCCACTGCGGCTGATACAAGCTTATGATGCTGTCCGTAACGTTTCAGCAGTTCCTCCACGGGCATCACAATCATTTTAGGCACCAGCTGATCTGTACGCTGCTTCAAACGCTCCTTGCCTGAAGGATGGATAACACGAAGCAGCAGCTTCAGATATAACTTCGAGGCCATACTGAAAGGACCTGGGGCCAACTCCTGCACCGTGAAACCGAATTTTTCAGGTCCACGGTTAATCATGCTCACCCCGTAAATTGCTTTGGCTGAGCGTAATTCAGGTTCTGAAGCCACAAGCTGTGCCAGGTCAGGCAGCTGCTGCTCCATCGTACGAATCATACGAATAGCCAAATGCATGGTTGAGCGTGAAGTAACACCCAGTTCGAACAATTTCTTATTATCAAAATGCAGTTCGATAATCGGATCACCGTTCTGCATCACATGACCATGTTCCATCTCTACTCGCGCACCGTGGTATACACGGGAACGGAAATGAAGCATGGGATCTTCCGATGAAGCCGTCCGCAGATGATAAACCCAGTGAAACAGCTTTTCCCAGCCTAACCACAAAGCAACCACAGCTCGTTTCCACAGTTTCAGCTTCGGGCGGGCTGCCGTTTGTACTGGGCCTACATTAGACCGCCATCCATTCACAGCGCTGCCGGTCATTAACGTATCCACACGTACACTTTCCAGCCCTCTGCGCCGGGCTTCCTGCAGCACAGTTTCGAGTGCCTCAAGCATCTGTTCGGGCGCTCGTGCATCTGCCCCGAGGGTTGTGCCTCGATCGTGCAGCAGCAGCACCTCACCGCCCTTTAACTTGTTCAGCATACGCTGTTTCAGCTGCTCCGCACCCACACTGCATTTCCAGTCCTCGAACATGGCGGACCACAGAATGATTTTGCGATCTTTTTTACTGAAAAAGTCAAACAGATTCATAATGCCCCAGGGTGGACGGTAATAACAGGTTTTCTCACCTGTAATTTCCTGAATAATATGACCTGTGCGCTCGATCTGATCCCGAACCGTACGCGGACGCATCAGCCAGTTCGTTTTATGAATGTAGTTATGAATGCCAATCAAATGTCCTTCTTCATGCATTCGTCTGATTAAGTCGGGATGACTTGCAGCATGTTCTCCGACCACAAAAAAAGTGGCTTTAACCTCGTGCTCACGTAACAGATCGAGCAGCCGAGGGGTGTAATCAGGATCTGGCCCGTCGTCAAAAGTCAGGGCATATTGAGTATCACTTTTTCCCCTTCTGAACACCCGGAAACCGAACAATCTGCTGATCAGACTTGGAATAAAAGCATAAAAAGAGGACAGATACAATAACCACAGTAAAATACTCTGAAGTATCGTTGTCATGATGTGAATTCCCCACTTCTTCTGCTAATTTACAGCTATAAGGCACTTTCTAAAATAAACCGCCTTTAATTTTATCACAGTTCATTCTTTTATGAAATGCTGTTTCCTCAAGACACCGCTATCATGTACAATGAATACAATCTAATTTCTGCCTGTAAAGGAGTCTATGTCCATGCTGCCGCTTTATAAAAAATACGGGCGTACGGTTTTTGATATCGCTCTACTCCTGTTAACCGTGTATGTGATCATGTTTGCTTTCAGCAAGTTGTATCATATCGCCGCGCCCGTTTTCCTTTCGTTTATTGTTTTCTGGATGATTGAGCCTTTGGCCAAATTTTTGCATCGAAAAGGCCTGCCCAAAACACTGGGTACCGCCATATCTGTTCTGCTGTTTCTAGGACTGATTGTCGCAGGATTTTTCGGTGCAGGTTTCTTCATCATCTCGCAAATATCAGATTTGCAGCTCAATTTCCCGGTATATATCGAGATGATTCAGCGAGAATTCACCAATCTGGTCGTGTTTATACAGGACAAGTCCAATGCCCTTCCCGACGGGATGCTCGAAAAGGTGAATGAATACTTTGCCACACTGTCTGGAATCCTGTCCAAATGGGTTACCGGCGGGGCACAATTTATCATCGGTTTTCTCAGCTCTTTCTCTACTTTTATTACCAATTTCGGTATCGCAATCATTCTGGCATTTTTCCTTAGTATTGAGATTGAATCATGGCGCAAATTCGCTCGTGCCAAGACACCCAAAACACTAAAGACAGCCAATGCGTTCATGCGTACCCATGTGTTCAAGACAATTCGTTCCTACATGAAAGCACAATTGATTATGATGCTGATTACATTTGTATTGATATATGCGGGGTTGTTGATTCTTGGAACCTCCAATGCCTTTACAATCGCAGCCGTCTGCGCCATTTTTGATCTGGTGCCGCTGCTCGGTGTGCCCGTTATTTTTATTCCGTGGATTGTTTATCTATTTATCGTGGGTAACAGTACACTTGCCATCGGTTTAATCGTTATTTTGGCCGTGACCATGCTGACGCGGCAGCTGCTTGAACCGAAAATTTCAGGAAACTCTATCGGTGTTTCTTCTGCTTATCTGATGCTGTCGTTTATGCTGATTTCCCTATCAATCTTCGGCCTCGCAGGTGTCGTGCTTTCACCCGTTCTTCTGATTTTGTTAAAAGAACTGCTGCAGCAGGGCTATCTGCAAAAATGGATTCATCTGCCCAATGACGAATTCGAGTCTTCACCGTTAGTGATGGACACGCCTATATCTGATCCCGCTCACGACGAGGCTGCCAAGTAATCCATCACCTTTCGAAACAAGGCCGCTGCCTGATGCGAGCTGTTTGGAGAGACGTTCTGAACGAGCACAGCGACTGCATATTTCGGCTCTTCTACGGGACCATAGCCAATAAACCACTGGTGGTTTTTAGGCTTTCCCTTTTGCATGACCTGAGCCGTGCCTGACTTCCCTGCAGTATGCCATTTTGCATGCTGCAGGGATTTTCCTGTTCCCTCCCGTACAACTGTATTCATCCAGCTTAACAGCAGATGCGCTGTGGCTGGAGAAATCTGTCCTATTGCCGAACGAGAGTCATGCAGAGGCATGTCCAGCATCGTGTCTCCATCCGCATATCGAATTCGCTGTACAAGCCGGGGAGCACTCACCTTTCCGTCATGCAGCAGTGTGACAATCAGGTTAGCTGCCTGCAGCGGGGTGACCAGTACATCCCGCTGTCCGATCGCGGTCTGTATCCTGGCTCCTTCGTCATCTGAATACTTTACAGCCTCTGTCTGAATACGCCCCGATTCTTCATGATCAAAGTGCTTTAACACCGGCATACCCGCAGCCTGCTGTGCCTGCCAGCCAACCATACGCCCAAGTCCAAGACGGTCAGCGGTCTGTTCCAACTGTTCCATTCGCAGTCTGCGAGCCGTTTCAGCAAAAACAATGTTGCATGACTGCGCAAATCCTTCTTCGAGATTCAGTTCACCATGTCCATGATGCTTCCAGCAGGAGAAGCCATACTTTCCATAGGCTCCTTCACAATGGAATTTCTCTTCGCGAGAAGCGACCCGATTTTCGAGTGCTGCTGCAGCCGTCACTATTTTGAAAATAGAACCTGGTACAGCACCTTGTACGGCTCGATTCCCCCAGGAGGACTGCTGCCTTGGATCTACATGCTGCGGCTGATAAAAAGGACGTGATACCATTGCGCGTACATCCGCATTCGCAGCATCAAGCACAACCACGGCTCCTTCCTGCAGCACGGAAGCTTGCGTCAGTTCTTCTATTCCCTGCTGCAGGCGCGCATCAATCGTTGTTTCCACTGTTAATGGATAATGAACATTGGCAGGCGCAATCACACGCGGCTCTATTTCAGGAATGATCTGCCCGCTGCCCGATACCATCCGCGTCACCAATGTAGGTCCTATTCCTCTTAACAAAGGTTCTAGCGTTCGTTCCAGCCCCGCTGCTCCCGATTTCATTGCAAAGGGCTGTCTTACCTCATCTTGATGTTCTTTCAATCGTCCTGCAGGCTCTGGCTGTTCATTCAGGTAACCCAGCCACTGGCTGCCAGCGGGTTTAGGGAAATATCTCGTCATGACGGGATATACATCAGCTCCCTGTATATGAAGCTCACGTAAGCGTTCACGCTGCTTATCGTTTAACAGCACAGGCTCTGATTGACCTCCTGTCCATAAATGCGGAGTTTTTTCTTTCTCCCACTCCTCCCTCAGCTGATCTGTATTCGTATGCAGGATCGATGCCATTTGGCTGAGTTCGCCTTCCTTCCTGTTTCCTTTCGAAGAATGTTCTTGTGGAAAAAGTACAACACCCCACTGCAGCTTACCGGTTAAGGGACGTCCATGGACATCTGTAAACTGTCCACGACCGGAATCGAGCATTACACCCCGTTCACGCTGCAGTACAGACATTTCTCTCATACTTCGCTGGTCTCCAGGAACAGTCCGGTTTACCTGGACCATTTGAATCCAGCCAAGTCTGAGGAGCAGCACGGCAAAAACGAGCGTCAAACCTGCACTGATTATCGCTATACGGCGTTTCCATACAAGCCGCAGATTCACAAATATTCCACCCTTGCCTTTTTCATGTATTATGCGTCAACCTCTCTGGAATTACCCGGAAAATATAGAAAACCTGCCTCAACGAAGAGACAGGTTTGTTAGTAGGGATTATACTGTGAAACGCGAGAGTGTTTCTTTCAGTTCACTCGATACATTTTCCAGCTTGCCAGACAGACTAACGAGCTGATTGCTGATATTTTGCTGTTCACTGCTCAGTGAAGCTACTTCCTCTGAAGTGGCGGAGGACTCTTCAGCAACAGCGCTGACGTTGCTCATCGCCTCAGACAGCGTTGCCTGTGATTTGCTGAGCTCTCCAATGGAACCCGTTACCATGCCGAGACGTTCCACGAAAGCACCCATTTGATCCTGCACAGAAGCAAAAATCACGTTTGTATCTTTTACCGCATCCATCTGTTCTTTGAACAATGGATAAGCGTCGGACAGCGCTTTAACCGTTTCGTTCATTTCTGTCATAATTTTGTCTGTGATCTCCCCAACCATATCGATGGACTGTCTGGACTGCGCAGCGAGCTGGCGAACTTCATCAGCGACGACCATGAAACCACGTCCAGCCGCGCCTGCCCGCGCTGCTTCAATTGTTGCGTTAAGAGACAGAATATTGGTCTGTTTCGTAATATTCTGCATGACATCGAGCACTTTTAGTACAGAAGATGTGCTCTCTTTTAACGAATCCACTTTGCTGACCAATGCTCCGATCATCTCTTCTGTCTTCTGCGTTTTGGTCATCAATTGATTCAGATGCTGCGTTCCGGTCTGACTGGACTTCTCAACGTGGCGGGCAGAATCCCCCATCTCTTCATTGGCGGCAATTACACTTTCCATCTGACGCGAGATGTTATCGGTCAGTTCATTGCCACGTTCAGCTTCCGTCGCCAGGCTGCCTGCACCACCGGCAATCTCTTCCGTGGCTACCGCAATTTCAGAAGCGGATACCGCTGTTTTCTTGGAAGCACTGCTCAGTTCTGCAGCTGTATCCAACACTTCCTGTGCGGAACGATTGGTCTGCTCCACCAGCTTGGTAATCTGCTCCATCATCGTATTAAATGCAGATGAAAGCTGTCCAATCTCATCTTGGGAGCTATACGGCGTGCGTACTTTCAGATTTCCTTTTGCACCATCCTGCATTAGATCTTTCAATTTGCTAAGCGGCCGAGCAATCATGCGAACCATCCAGACGCCAATCAACACAGCAAGTGCTGCAAACGCAAGGGCCATCCACAATGTTATTGTTAGGATGCCTTGAGCGTCCTTAACCAGCATTGAAGTGGGAACCATACCGATCAGCTTCCAGGCAGATGAATCCAGCGTACTGTAAACAGCCAGCATGTTGGTCGATTTGCCATCCACATCATATTCGGTGTTTGTGCTTCCCGCTGGTTCCTTTAAATCTTTCACAAAGCCAAGATCCGTCTCTTTACCTGAACGTCCTGCAACGGACGAGGCAACCACTTTGTTATCCGGGGCAATCAATTGAAGTACAGATCCAGCCCCCAGATCCAGTGACTTCAACTGCTCCTCCAGCACCTCCAGCTTCAACTCAATGATGAGCACGTAAGATTGCGTTGTACCCTGCAGATTCTTCATGGAACGTGCAATTCGGAAGGTTGACGCTGTCCCGTCTGTCTTCTCCTCTGTGGGCAGCCAGCGGTAACCCCCTTTTGTGATAAGGTCCGTATACCAAGCTTCCTGGCGGATGCTTCCCATGCTCGAACTGCTGTTTCCTGTGCCCATAACGGATTTGGATTCATCCGTAGGCACCAAATAAATCGCTTCCATGGATTTATTAGTAAAAGCTACATTGGATAACTGTTTATTGATTGAACTCGAATTGACGAAAGTATCATATGCCGTCAGATTCGGATCTGACATCTTCTGCAGCAGAGACTGCATCTCTGGATCGAAGAAAATCTGTGTAGACGTATCCACAAATCGTTCCAGAATGATATCAAGCTTCTGCTTGGTTTGGTCGATCGTCTCCTGATTGGCTCTGGATGCGTTCGCCTCAATCGTGTTTTTAGCCTTTGAATAGGATATTAGCCCCAAACTAATAACCACAATCATAATAGCCGAGAAAAAGATTAAGAAAAGCTTAACACCTACAGATTTGACCGGGTTCACCTTCTTGATCTGTCTGAATGAGGTGCCGCCAAGCTCCTTCCACTCTCTATTTTTCAGTTTCTCTTTGATCCGATCCATCTTGATCCAATCCCATCGGATTTTGCTGCGATCAAATTTGAGTGTTTTTTTATGTACCCCTTCTTTTTTAATTTTAATCGTTTTCATTTTCTTCTCTTTTTGTGTCTTATCAGGCTTAGCCTGCTCGGGTTGTTTCATGTTTTCCCCACTGTCCTTATCCTTCTTTTGAACCATTCTCATTCACCTGCCAGTAGTATTCTTGTTAACTCTTTAATCTCTCCCCTATAAATATGTAGTATTCGACAGCTTTCCTGCTTTCCCTCCAATTTCTCAGAAATATATTACAACTTTTTTCCTATTTTTCTATAAAAAAAAGACCTCTATATGCCGATATACAGGGGTCTTTTTTCTCATAAATTTGATTTGTCAAAAAGTCACTCCTTCACCTCATTTCTGAGTGCTTTGGAGATGACTTTTTGTTAGCCTCTAAGATCGGGACTAATTCCCAGACTGCTGAAAAATCGTTCAACAAAATCTTCACTATATATTTTCTTCATATGCGCCGTGTTAAAAATATATTGATCCGTCTGCTCAAGCTTGCGCAGACTGCGTACCAGGACTTTTCGTTCATCTTCAGATAGATCAGCGTTATGTTCTATCTTCTGCAGGGCATTTTTCACACGTGCGGATACCTGTTCAACATACAGATGGTTTTTGGATTTTGGCGGGATGCACTGCGTCAGGTCACAGCCCACAAAACGAACACCGTCAAGGATGCAGTTCTCCAAATTGGCGATCAGCTTTTGTTTGCCATTTCCCTCAAACGTAATATCCACCAGCTTGCCGGTAAAAGTACAATTGACGAGATTCGCTGCTTGTAAAACCCGGTCATTAAATCTACATTTAGCAAAAGTACAGTTGATAAACGCAGCGTTTTCCAATGTCATGCCTCTCAGATCACAGGAGGAAAACTCACAATTGGTAAACACAGCTTCATCTTTGCCAATGCCGACAGAGCGCAGGTCGGAACGAACAAATGTGCAGTGATCTATTGTACTACCGGCAAAAAATCTCGCATTCGTAAGATCACAGGTATCAAATACAAGATGATGCAGGGTACAGCTCCAAAATATAGGTGAACCCACATTCGAGTTTGATACGGTCGTTTCACTTATCGTTTCGTGTTCATACCTAACTATATCCGAAAATAATTCATTGTCTGCTGACATACCAGACTCAAGTCTTCTCATCCCGATCCCCCCATCATATATGATGAGAACGCACAGCATAACTTTTATATAAACCTATTTCTTTTTTCTCATCATGTCAAAGTAGGAAACCGGCTGATCCACTTTCATCTTCACCAGCTGCAGCGGATGACGCGCAGCATCCAGCACATTGCCTTCTGCATCCTGAATTTCCCCTACCACCTGTTTGAAAAAGGTACCGTTCGGACCGAAGAACTCAATCTCTTGGCCCGGCTTGAAGTGATTGCGCTGCTGAATCGTTGCCATTCCTGTTTCTGTATCGTAATCCATAACCAGGCCCGCAAAGTCGTAAGGCACTGCCTTCTCTTCCGGCTCATAGATATGATCTTCATGATCAGGCGTATCGTAGAAGAACCCTGTATTGAGCGGACGATTCGCCGCTTTGTTCATTTCTTCTACCCATTCCGGTTTCAGCACATAATTTTCAGGATCAGCCATGTACGAATCAATGGCCTGACGGTATACGTTGACAACCGTTGCTACGTAATGGATGGATTTCATACGTCCTTCAATTTTGAAACTGTCCACACCCACATCAATCAATTCAGGGATATGACCGATCATGCACAGGTCTTTGGAGCCCATGGAGAAAGAATTATCCTGTTCCTGGAACAGGGGCAGCTGATTATCTCCCAGCTTAAATGGCGCAGGAGCCTTCATCTGCATTTCCTCCTCGCTTACCCAGACCGTATCTTCTCTCGCATCCTCGAACAAATCATACTTCCAGCGGCAGGACTGACAGCAGCCCCCCCGGTTGGAATCCCGGTCTGTAAAGTGATTGGACAATACACAGCGGCCCGAATAAGATGAACACATTGCCCCGTGGATGAAAGCTTCGATTTCAATATCCACGTTCGCCTTGATCTCTTCAATCTCTTCAAAACTCGTCTCACGACCAAGTACAACCCGCGGCAGTCCTTCGTCCTTCCAGAACTTCACGGCTTGCCAGTTCAATGTGGACTGCTGGGTGCTGAGATGCACCTCCAGACCCGGAACCGCACGCAAAGCCACTTCAATAATGGCCGGATCGGCAACAATAACCGCCGAGATGCCTGCATCATACAGATTCTGCAAATACGCTTCAATTCCCGCCACATCTTCGTTATGGGCATAAATATTTGTAGCTACAAACACTTTGGCCCCGTACTTTTTCGCAAATTCTACACCTTCACGCATTTCTTCAAAACTGAAGTTATCCGCGTTCGAACGAAGTCCGTAAGCCTGTCCGCCGATATATACAGCATCTGCTCCATAGTGAATCGCAAATTTTAATTTTTCCAGATTACCCGCCGGAGCCAGCAGCTCCGGTTTATCCAGACGGTTACGTTTACCGGAAAACTTCCGCTTGACCGCCACTGTTTCCATCTTGTTCACCTCTTCTATTAATACACTTGTTCTTTGTAGAAAAATCCAAATGACAATTCCCGCTCAGGGTCCTGCAGCTCACGAACCTCACGCAGCCATTCTTCGTCGTATGCATAAGCCTCTGCGTCTGCTTCATACAGATCTATAGCCTTGCGATATGCACGAACAACAGCTTCGTTGTAAGCCACGGGCTTGAGGATTCCCTCCACTTTGAAGCTGTGTACACCTGCCTCCATCATCAAATGAAGATCTTCGAGAATGCAGATGTCCTCTGAACTCATAATATGCGTACCGTTGATATCCTCATAGATCGGGAACTTCTCATCCCGACGCTCCGCCTCGATCAGGAATAACCCGCGTTCCTTACCAAGATGTCCTTCTACGGGGCGCCCTTGATGAGCCATATAACTCTGGACCAGACTGCGCTTGGAGTGGTATATGTTCGTCATCCCGTGGACCTGAACCTGCGCCTCAACCTTTAAAAAGGGAACCATCTCCGTGATCTCATCCATGTTCAGCTCACGAGCAAGCACAACCCGGCTCGCCCCTTTGGTTCCCCAGTAGTTGGCCGTGGCATAGTTTGTAGACGTCATCTCTGCGTTCCAGTGCAGACGAATCTGAGGTGCAATTTCCTTGATCGCAGCCAGCACGGACGGATCATTAAACTCGACGGCGTCAACACCAATTCGGCCCAAAGCCTGCACATATTCTGGCAGTTCTTTCAGTAATTCATTAGACATCAAATTATTCATGGATACGATGACTCGCGCCTCGTGTTTGGCAGCCAAGTTCACTACCGCTGCTGTTTCTTTCACGCTGAAGCTGCCCGGAAGGCGCATGCCAAAGCGATCATCTCCAATCAATAAAGCATCCGCTCCGGCCTGAAGCATGGCTTCTGCTTCTTTTACATTTGCCGCCGTCACGAGCAGTTCATGTTTCTTACTCATCTAATCCCCTCCGCTTATTGCGCAGCCTTACTTTTGGCTATATTTTGCTGATGTTCCCTGTATGTCTTGGCAAACAGATGTCCTGAAGTCCCATCCTTTTTGGTTACATAAAACAGGTACTCTGAGGCTTCCGGATTCAGTGCCGCTTCAATGGATGCAAGACTCGGACTGGCAATCGGCCCCGGCGGCAGCCCTTTGTTCAAGTACGTATTATATGGACTCTGTACCTTCAGATCCTTAAAGAGCAGCCGAGCCTTCGGTTTGTCGAGCAGATACTGCACCGTCGCATCGATCTCCAGCTTCATATCCTCTTTGATCCGATTGTAGATTACACCTGCTACCAGTGCACGCTCTTTGTCCACAACTACTTCTCGTTCCACAAGTGATGCAATCGTCAGCAATTCATGCAGTGACAGTTTCCGCTGCTCCAGCTTTGCCTGCAAATCCGGAATGGAGTTCACTTTAGTCTGGAACTCTTCTAACATGCGCTGCATTACCTCATGAGTAGTGCTGCCTTTTTTTAATTCGTACGTCTCCGGGAAAAGATACCCCTCCAGCACATAGCGCAATTCTTCATCTACCGGGATATTTTTGATGACATCCACGTCGAAGGCCGATGGGTCATTAGCCAGCTTCAGGAACTCTTTTTTATCCACAATGCCATCTGCTGAAAGCTTGTCCGCCATCTGCAGAACCGTATACCCTTCTGGAATGGTGAACTTCACCATCTCCTCAGGTACGACATCGCCGCTGCTCAGTTTATGAATAATCTCATCGTACGTTACCCCCGGATTCATGGCATATTTCCCCGCCATAAAATTGCTGCCCAGCTTATTCCACTTTAAATATCCCTTGAAAACGAGACTGTTTCGAATAATTCCTTCCTGCTGCAGCTGATCCGCAATTTTCGAAATTCCCGATCCACTCTTGATTTCGAATACAACAGGCTCGGTAGAAGCCTGCATCGGACGCATCATGCTCCATACATACCCGCCAGCTGCTGCAGCCAGAATGAACAGGACGAGAAGCAGGATACCTATGACTTTGCCTTTCAACAGAGACACAACTCCTTTACACAACCAAAAAGAGCGGACTTCTCCGCCCTTCCGGTTTTTTCGATTTGAAGCTGATTAATCCTCGTCAATCGGGAGTGTACACTCATCATACAGCTCCGAGATGCTCTCCCACTCATCGTCATCATCAATCGTAACTAATTCCGGCATGACCTGGTTCTCACTGCCAGGTACAACCCGCAGCAGTTCAACCTCGTCATACGGACGCAATGAACTGCGGAGCACCGCGTACTGCTGCCCGTGTACCTCAAATTCAGCGAGCAGTTCATACGGATGTGATTTACCGTTCTCTTCCTCGAGCTCCACATGAGCACCGAATGCCAGACGCAGCGAATCTGTCCATTTCAGGTCTTTGCGATTATATTCCGTCATTTAGTTCGCTTCCTCTTCATCTTCAGCAAGAAATGTATTAAAGGTCTCCTCGACAATATCCCACTCGGCATCATCTTGGATCACAAAAAGTTTAATATCATCGCCATCTTCTTCATAACGGAATGCATACACATCCGTCTCGCCATCTTCAGGTTCAACCGGAGCAACCATCATATACTTGGCCTCCGAACCGTCTACTTCGAATTTCATGATGACTTCAAATTCCTCTTCATTACCCTCGTCATCTGCAATGTAAATGATCTCAGCTTCTTCTTCCATACCCAGTTGATCTTCAGCCATTGTTGATCCCCCTCACCTTGTACTATTGGCATCCAAATAATTTTGCAAAATCAGGCTGGCGGCCATTTTGTCCACGACCTGTTTGCGTTTTTTGCGGCTGACATCCGCTTCGATCAGCGTACGTTCGGCTGCCATCGTTGTCAGCCGTTCATCCCAAAGGTGAACAGGTAAATTCAGTTCGCCCCGCAGGCGCTCAGCAAACGCAATGCATAATTCACCACGCGGTCCTACGGTGCCGTTCATGTTTTTGGGGAGTCCCACTACGATTTCACTGATCTCGTGCTCCCGCACCAGTTCCGCAATTCGTGTGAACTCACCTTCATCCCGGCGGCGTTCAAGCACTTCTAATCCCTGGGCAGTCCAACCGAAGGCGTCACTCACTGCTACCCCGATTCTGCGGTCCCCATAGTCCAAACCTAATTTTTTCATCATGCTCTCCCATCCTGCGGCCTGTTCAGAACGATATTCCTACCGCCTGTTCAGACTTCAGTCTGTCTTCTGTCGGTTCATTGTCCGCCTGCCTGCACAGCTGCAGACAAACGGAAGCGGCGTACATTACCGGTGATTGGCCAGATAAGAACGTACAAGCTCTTCAATCAGCTCGTCGCGCTCCTTTTTCCGGACCAGACTACGTGCGTTGTTGTGACGCGGAATATACGCGGGGTCGCCGGATATCAGATATCCAACGATCTGGTTAATGGGATTATACTCTTTATCGACCAGCGCGTCATATACCGTGAGCAGAATCTCTTTCGAGGATGCTTCCTGCTCGTCACCTTTCACATTGAATTTAACCGTCTTATCCATGGAGTCCATTGATGACACCTCGCTCCTGCATGGACATGGGGACCATGTCCTGCCGAATTGATTTCTGTTTATATAATAACATATTCTGACTGCCACAAGTACACAAAGGATAAGGCAATTGTGTTTTTTGCTTGTCCTTTACTGGCTAATGATGGAAACAGCCACTTTTAGCGCTTCATCCAGCTTACTTGCGTCCTTGCCTCCAGCCTGCGCCATATCCGGGCGTCCGCCACCTCCGCCGCCGCAAACTGCAGCAACTTCCTTGACAATTTTACCGGCATGCAGACCTTGTTTCACCTGTGCAGCAGGTACGGCGACAACGAAATTCACTTTACCGTCTGCTGGTGCTCCGAGTACGAGAACAGCATCCGGCAGTTTTACTTTCAGTTCATCCGCAACGGTACGCAGTGCATCCATATTCGGTGCATCTACGCGGGCTGCCAGCACTTGTGTGTTCCCTGCTTGTACGACTTGGTCAGTCAGCTGACCTGCTTCCATCGCACTCAGTTTGCTCTGCAGCGATTCCGTTTCTCTCGCCGCTTCTTTCAGCTGCTGATTCAGACCTTCGATCCGCTTCGGCACATCGGTCACATTGGCTTTAAGCAGCGCAGCGGACTGTTTGAGCAGCTCCAGCTGGCTTTCCACATACAGATATGCACCGCGACCCGTAACAGCTTCAATCCGGCGTACACCAGAGCCAATTCCGCTTTCGCTGACCAATTTGAAGATTCCAATCTCTGAAGTATTATTTACGTGACAGCCGCCGCAAAGTTCCAAACTATAATCACCAATTTGAACAACGCGTACAATATCGCCGTATTTCTCTCCGAACAGGGCCATTGCACCCATTTCCTTCGCTTCATCAATGCCCTTCAGTTCAATATTAACGTTCAGGCGATTCCAGATTTGTTCATTCACCTGACGTTCAATTTCAGTCAGCTCTTCCGGTGTAATGCTGCCGAAGTGAGAAAAGTCAAAACGCAGACGCTGCGGTTCCACCAGGGAACCCGCTTGATTCACATGCGTTCCCAGCACATCCTTCAGCGCTTTGTGCAGCAGGTGTGTAGCTGTATGGTTTTTAATGATATCGCCGCGTTTCTCCCGGTCTACTTCGGCCTGGATCACATCGCCCACACGAAGCTCACCGGACTCAATCGTTACCATATGCACATGCTGCCCTTGCGGAGCCTTGAACAACCCTTGGACTTTTGCCGCAGCACCTGTGCCGCGCAGCAAGCCTTGGTCACTCACTTGACCGCCGCTTTCCGCATAGAACGGTGTTCTATCGAGAATGATCTGAGCTGTCTGCCCTTCTCCTACGGAATCTGCGAGAGCATCGCCCGCAACAATCGCCACTACTTTTGCTTCCGTCAACAGGTCAGTATATCCAACAAACTCGCTTTTAACCTCCAGATCCGCCAGCGGTCCACCCTGAACCTTCATGCTTTCGTTCTCCTGACGTCCCGCACGGGCGCGATCACGCTGCTCCTGCATAGATGCATCAAAGCCTTCACGATCTACTGTCAGACCATGCTCAGCCGCATAATCCTCTGTCAGGTCAAACGGGAATCCGTACGTGTCATATAATTTAAATGCCTCCGGTCCGCTAATTACGGTGCGTCCTTCGGATTTCGCTGTACCGCTAATATCAGCCAGAATCGCAAGCCCGTCTGACAGCGTTTCGTGGAAACGCTCTTCCTCGGTTTTGATCACTTTGGCAATAAACTCCTGCTTTTCTACAACTTCCGGATAGTACATCCCCATCACTTCACCAACGGTTGTGGTCAGCTCATAGAGGAACGGACGATCCAGACCCAATACTTTACCGTAACGAACCGCACGACGCAGCAAACGGCGGATAACATATCCACGTCCCTCGTTGCTCGGCAGTACGCCGTCACCAACAGCAAATGCTACCGTACGAATATGGTCAGCGATAACTTTGAGCGCAACGTCAATTTCAACGCTCTCATTATATTTCACACCTGCGAGTGCAGCTGTTTTTTGAATCATTGGCTGGAACAGGTCTGTGTCAAAGTTGGAATCTACATTCTGAAGAATGGAAGCAAAACGCTCCAGACCCGCGCCTGTATCAATGTTTTTGTTCGGAAGCGGTGTGTAGCTGCCATCTTTGTTATGGTTAAATTGCGAGAATACCAGGTTCCAAACTTCCAGATAACGCTCGTTCTCCCCGCCTGGGTACATCTCCGGGTCATTCATATCGTTTCCGTAAGCTTCACCGCGGTCGTAGAAGATTTCGGTACATGGACCGCATGGGCCTTCGCCGATATCCCAGAAGTTTTCGTCCAGCTTGATGATGCGCTCAGCCGGCAGTCCTACTTTTTCATTCCACAGCTTGAATGCTTCTTCATCTTCCGGGTAAACCGTAACAGAGAGGCGATCCGGATCAAATCCGATCCACTCTTTGCTCGTTAGAAACTCCCAAGCCCAGGTAATCGTTTCTTCTTTGAAGTAATCACCGATCGAGAAGTTACCCAGCATTTCAAAGAACGTATGGTGACGGCGTGTTTTGCCGACATTCTCAATATCGTTGGTACGGATACATTTTTGCGAGTTCGCCAGACGCGGATTCTCCGGCTTCTCCCGTCCGTCAAAATAAGGTTTCAGCGGTGCCATACCCGCATTAATCCACAGCAGGGAAGGGTCGTTATGCGGCACGAGTGATGCGCTTGGTTCAATTTTGTGTCCTTTACTTGCAAAAAACTCGATCCATTTGGAACGGATTTCACTAGCTTTCATACTGGTTGCCCCCATTAAATTATAAGTTCCGCAGCGAAATCGCCCCGGTTGGTTAACGAAAATCTGGATATAACCTGTGTTAAAAATAAACACAAAAAACGCCCCTGAAATGATCAGGGACGATGTTATCGCGGTACCACCCTGGTTATTGTTCTTCTCCCGCAGATCAACGGATGAACAAACAATCTCCTCGTTTAAGCGAGTAACGGTCGCGCCCGGCAGGGTTGTCCTGCACTCCGAAATCAGCTTTCTGCCGCTTCAACTTTCAAGACTCTTCCAGCCAGCGAACTCAGAACTTATCTGAATTCGAAGGAGTCTGCTCTCTGAGGAAAGGAACCCTCGGCATACTTCATTTCATCATTGATTTTATCATGTAAACATACACCCTCATTATATCGATAGAGTCTGCGAGTGTCAACGCGCCTTGCGAAGGGCATAAGTACAGCCTTGTGAACGGCTCATGGAGAGTTGGATCCACTTTTGCAGGGATGGAGTCACTCTGTCCTCCGTTTGATATAATACGCGAAAAAATGCTGCACAATGACCTTTAACACGGCAAAGACAGGCACTGCCAAAATAAGTCCCACAACACCTGCCAGCTCACCGCCAACAAGCAGCGCAAAGATAATCGAGAGCGGATGCAGATGCAGCGTTCGACCTACCACCTGCGGGGAAACCACATTGCTCTCCAGCACCTGACAGAGTGTGTTCACGGCAATGACCAGCAGTACCATTTTAAAAGAAACCGTTGAAGCCATCACCACCGCAGGTGCAGCTCCCAGAAAAGGCCCGAGATATGGAACGATGTTAAATACAGCCACAATACTCGCCAGAAGCAGCGCATAGGGCATATCGATCACGATGTATCCGATATATGCGAAGATGCCCACGATGACACACACGATAAATTGACCACGAATATAATTTCCGAGTGCAGTATCAATTTCTTTCATCACGGAAACAATTGCTTTACGGCGGGCACGAGGCAGATAGGCCACGACAGTGCGTTCGAACACATCAAAATCTTTTAACATATAGAAAATCAGAAACGGTACAATAAATACGTTAAACAGCACATTAATCGTGGCTCCAATATTGTCCATCAGTACGGTAATTCCCTGCGTAAGTCGATCCTCCATCTGAAAAAACCAGCTGTTCATACCTGTTCGTATACTTGGCGGCATCAATTTATGGTCCATGTTATTCATCAGATTCTGCGCCCTCATGGACAGCTCCGGCATATGCTCATTGAGTTCTTCGAGCTGTTCAATCAGGACAGGGATGACATTCATTAATATGACTCCGATGCAGGTCAGAAAAAAAGCATAGATTAACAGAACGGCAATGGACCGCGGGACTTTCCGTCCGCCAAGCATGCTCACAATTGGATTAAGCACATAGGATATGATCAGTGCGACGATGAATGGAGCTAGTACCGTTTTCAAGAAACCGTAAATATGTAAAAGTAATGGCCGCAGCAGCCAGATAAAATATAGAATGATCAATCCGAGCAGGAGCCAGATCGCATAACGAAATATTTTATTTTTAGTTAGCTGCTCCACTTCGATCTCCCCTTTGAACTGGCTCTAAAGTTCAGTATATGGACTGGCTCTGAGAATCAGTATATGTAGGCGAGGGGATTTTTATTAACTTCAAAAACAGAGATAAGCTGTGGAAGAAGAGTCGGTCGGAGCAAAGGAGACAGCTCTTCAGGTCAAAACAAAAAAAACGCTCCCCTCTTCGAAAAGAGGAAAGCGCATTTTACGGATCAGTAAATCATATATTTAATTATACATGTCCTTCCTGACCGCTATGTAACCACATCTATATCCATCTGCCAGCAAAATGCAGCAGCGTAAAATGACAGTTGTTGTCACAAAACCGCATATAGAGGAAGTTAAACTGCTTCTTTAAGAAGAAGCATGAATGTGAGGAAAATCCTGCGGCAGCTCTTCTCCAAAGAACAAATCATCCAGAGAGCTTAATGTGCCGTCTTCTTCCACTTGGTACACAGACATTTTCTCACCATTTACCGTTAATTCAATAAAGCATCCCCAGCAGTAAAACTGATGGGAGCCAATTTTTCCGATATCTTTCGAACTACAATTTGGACATTTCATATTCATTCACCTATCCGTTAACAGAATGAATGGCATTTTCCAAGCGCTGTTCACTCAGCGGCGGCACCATTATGGCACTTTCTCCGATAGACATATCACTTGTACATGGCAGCCATTTACGGCCCTCGATCAGATCGGACACAAAACCGTCCGTAATTTCAATCCCTATTATTGTATTTCCCAACTCCTGGTCAAAATAAACATCAGAGACTCGTCCGAGCAGCAATCCTTCTTCGGTGAGCACGGACATCTCCTTTAATTTCGAACGACCGAGGAGGTACGTGTATTTTATGTCGTCGGCCCCCGTCTTGCGGACAGCCTGTTGATTACGGATCATGACGGCATCTTCGCCATAGGCAACGATATCTTCCCATTGCACTATTTTCACATGATTGGTAAACAGGCCTTTATTCTCAAGTTCAATGCCTTCAATCTCCCAATCATCGTTCACAATGAAATCCTGGATTTTACCGACCTGCTTCCCATCCTCAACATCAAAAACGGCAAGTCCGATCATTTCCTGAAGCTTCATCGCTGGGTCCCCCTCATCTTCTTCACATTGTATAGGCGCGGCGCTATTGCTAGGTATGCCCAAAGTTGATGAGTGGCAGTCAAACGCCGGTCATCAAACCGCTTCTATCCAACCGATGAAATGGAACTTCTTCCCTCCTTTTGTTCCATGCGTAAAGAGCCCCTTAAGGTCTATTACGCAGCCGTTCAAGAATGGTTCCAATTTTTTCGGCGGTTGTGATGATTTCTTTTGTAGTATTACCCAAGCCCCAGCTAAATCGAATCGCAGTCTGTAAAAATGCCTCTGGTAAATTCATTGCTTTCAGCACATGGGATACTTCAAGCGAACCTGAAGTACAGGCCGAACCGCTGGCTGCGGCTATACCCTCCATATCCAGATTCATCAGCATCGTTTCGGTAGATACCTCGGGGAAGCTGATATTAAGAATATTGGGAAGAGTATGCTCCGGATGTCCGTTGACATGAAAATGTTCTGCGCCCACATGAACAGCAAGCTGATCAAGCAGCAGCTTTCGCAGTTCCAAGGCATGCTGCAGATGCTCGTCTCCCTGTTCCGTGATCCATTTCAGTGCCTCTGCAAACCCGGCAATCCCAGCCATGTTCTCCGTGCCTGCACGACGTTGTCGTTCCTGCAATCCACCGTGAGATCTGGCTTCCAATGTAACGCCGCGTCTGACATACAATGCACCAACACCCTGCGGTCCATTAATTTTATGTGCCGAGAAGCTGACGAGATCCACAGGCAGGTCTTTGCAGGAGATCGGCTGGCTGCCCAGCGCCTGAACTGCATCCGTGTGGAATAAAATATGATGCTGGCGTGCCAGTTCTCCAACTTCACGGATAGGCTGAATCGTCCCTACTTCATTATTGGCATACATCATCGTAATCAGCACAGTGTCCGGTCGAACGGCTTCTTGCAGCTGTTCCAGATTAATGCGCCCCGATTCGTCCACAGGCAGATAGGTCACTTCATATCCCTGCCGCTCTAGTTCCTGACACGAATGCAGCACAGCGTGATGTTCAATCGCCGTAGTGATCACATGTTTTCCCTTCTCTGCTCTGGAAGCCACTGCGCCAAATATGGCCAGGTTGTCACTCTCTGTTCCACCGCCCGTAAAAACAAGCTCATCGGGGCTGCATCCCAAAGACGCTGCGATAAAGTCCCTTGCTCCACTAACCGTCCGTTTGGCTTCTCGCCCAAAGGCGTGGATACTGGACGGATTACCGTATTGATTGGTCATGACATTCATCATCACTTCAGCGACGCGTGGATGCATGGGTGTCGAAGCGGCGTGATCCAGATATATACGTTTCATAGTTTGTCACCTCATTGGTTGTTGGATTTCATTTTTATGTTCAAATCATTAGTAAAAGCAAGCTTTATTCTCCGTTGGCATGGTTAAAGCCCCCAATATGGGGGCTTTAGTGTGTCCTCTGGATGATCATCTAATTTCTTCCTAAATGTAGAACATATAACTATCTTTCTTCTCCTGATCTTCAAATGTAATCAGGTCTTTCAGCGTTGTCGAATCCAGCACTTCCGCAATGCCGTCACGGATGCGCAGCCACAGATCACGCTTCGCGGGATCATCTTCCTCGGTAAAGTCTACTGGTGAAATGGGTCCCTCCAGTACACGAATAACATCCCCTGCCGTTACTGCTGCAGGGTCTCCGGCCAGAATGTAACCGCCATATGCACCGCGGATGCTCTTGACCAATCCGGCATTGCGCAGCGGTGCAATCAACTGCTCCAAATAATGCTCCGAGAGCTGGTTGCGCTCGGCAATGCTTTTCAGTGATGTGGGGCCTTCGCCGGTTCTGGCAGCCAGCTCCATCATGATTGTGAGGCCGTAACGGCCTTTTGTCGATATTTTCAAAGGAGTCACCTCTTTCAATTTTCAAAAAAACAAGGCGGAACATCATGGTTTATTGTTCGCATCGCTGTTCTTTATGGTATTTCTCAAAGTGGTTCATGACCGTTAATTCCGTGATTCCGCCAGGCGAACTTCAGGGAGAACAGGTCTCAACCTTCTAATCCTCCGTATTCCGATCATAACCCTCAAGTAATGTTAACATATCTGCATGTGTTATGGAAAAGAAAGATTGACGATATCCCGAAATGTACGCCTGGAGTGGACACTATCCAAAATTGGCCGGGTGTATCGTAAGTTCGTTCGGGTTATGCTAGAATAGTAACGAAACACATTTATATATAGAAATGGTGATAACGATGTCCAAAGCTAATGAAAACACACGGGTCGTCGTTGGCATGTCCGGAGGTGTGGATTCATCCGTTACCGCACTGCTTCTGAAAGAGCAGGGTTACGATGTCATCGGCATTTTCATGAAAAACTGGGATGATACAGACGAGTTCGGCCACTGCACTGCTGAAGAAGATTCAGAGGATGTGCGCCGGGTGTGCGAACAGATCGGCATTCCGTACTACACTGTCAACTTCGAGAAAGAATACTTCGATAAAGTATTTACCTATTTCCTTGATGAATATAAGTCGGGTCGCACGCCGAACCCGGATGTCATGTGTAACCGTGAGATCAAATTTGGTGAATTTCTGAACAAAGCGCTGGATCTCGGCGCAGATTATGTAGCTACAGGCCACTATGCACGCCTCATTGAAGAGGATGGAACATTTAAGCTGCTGCGCGGTGTAGATAACAATAAAGACCAAACGTATTTCCTGAATGCTCTTAATCAAAAGCAGCTCTCCAAAGCAATGTTCCCGATTGGTCATCTGCCCAAACCGGAAGTTCGTAAAATTGCTGAAGCTGCCGGTCTGTATACGGCTAAGAAAAAAGACAGCACAGGTGTATGTTTTATCGGCGAACGCAACTTCAAAGAGTTCCTGAGCGGCTATCTGCCAGCCAAAGGCGGAGACATGGTTGATATTGTGACAGGTGAGGTCAAAGGCCGTCATGACGGTCTGATGTACTACACCCTTGGTCAACGTCAAGGACTTGGCATTGGCGGTTCCGGCAGCGGCGAGCCTTGGTTTGTCGCTGACAAAAACTTGGAGAAAAACCAATTGCTTGTCGTGCAGGGCGATGCTCACGCCAGCTTGTACTCCACAGGTCTGACAGCAGCAGGTGTCAACTGGATTGCAGGTGCGCAGCATACACCGAAAGAACCTTTCCGCTGCACAGCCAAATTCCGTTATCGTCAACCGGATCAAGGCGTTACGTTGACTTGGCAGGAAGACGGCAGCGTAGATGTACAGTTTGATCAGCAGCAAAAAGCGATCACACCGGGACAAGCCGTTGTTTTTTATGATGGAGAGGTCTGCCTCGGCGGTGGTACGATTGATCAGGTGCAGAAAGTACCTGTACCGGCAATGCAGTAAAAGTACTTCGGGCTTGTATCCTTCGCTCAGACGGTGATGGAGCCAATTCCATGTATTCCTACAAAAAAAGCCGTCTTTCATGTATTACCATGAAGGAAGGCTTTTTTCCTGCTTTTTTCACAAAAAAATTTAAATATTTCAATTATGCAGTAAGCCAAACACCTGTCATACAACCTAACACACCCACCACAACAGAACTCACCACGTAAAGAATTGCTCTGCCGTATCGCCGCTGCCCCATTAACGTTAAGGTTTCGTAGCCAAAGGTGGAGAAGGTGGTATACGCTCCGCAGAAGCCGGTTCCCCACACGATCCACGTGAAGTCTGACAGCATCGCGGCCTGATGCGCACCATACAGCATGCCAAGCAGAAGAGAACCGCTGACATTAATGATCCAGGTGCCCCAAGGAAACGAAGTCCCCAGTTTGCCGGAGACGGCCTTCCCCAGACTGTAACGAACAAGCGCACCTAATACGCCGGCTGCTCCGATCCACACGATCATCGGGTATCACTCCCTTTTGGAGAGACAGCGAGCATTCGGTTTCCAAGCTTGATGCCGAAGGCACAGAGCAGCAGTCCGGCTGCCACACTAAAAAGGAGATACGCTGCAGCTTTCAGCCATTCTCCGCCCTCTGATAAACGAACGATATCCAGTGTGAATGTGGAGAAGGTGGTGAAGGCTCCGGTAAAGCCTGTACCGATGGCAAGACGAAGCTGCGGTGTTACTTTTTCGGGAATGGCAATGGTAAAGAACCAACCTAAAAACAGGCTGCCGATCGCATTGATCAGCAGCACTGCCCATGGAAAACCTGTATTGGCCGAGGGGATCAGAAGCTGGATGGTATAACGGGTTAATGTGCCCAGAAAACCGCCAGCTCCAATATATACGAACTCTTTCATCTGTGTCCATCTCCTGCTTCAGGCTTGAGAATCCAAGTGCGGCTACAGCTCTCTTCGCCGCTGCTGATTCAACCTGATCTTTGATTCATTCCCCTGCTCTGTGGCTTCATAGAAGACTCTGCGGGACAGCTGTTTGGGCAAATACTCCTGCTTCACATAATGTCCGGGATAGTTATGAGGGTACTGATATCCCTCATGTCCCAGCTTGGCAGCTCCCGAATAATGTGTATCCCTCAGATGCAGCGGCACTTCAGCCGATTTGACCTCGTCTATTGCACTCATTGCCTTGGAAATGGCCGTATACACCGCATTGGATTTCGGACTTTCCACCGCAAACAAAATAGCCTGCGCAATGTTCAGCTTGGCTTCAGGCCAGCCGTTATTCCGATACGCATCAAGCGCACCGATCGCCTGAGTCATCGCCTGCGGATTCGCTAGTCCAATATCCTCACTGCTTGCTGCAATCAGGCGGCGAATGAACGTCATCGGGTCCATGCCGAGCTTCTCGACCGCATACAGAAACCAGAACAGCGCTGCATCGCTTGAACCACGGATGCTTTTGTGAAAAGCAGACAAGACATCATACTGCGTGGACTCGTCTGCCTTTACGATGGGACGGCGAATGGACTCTTCCGCAACAGCCAGCGTGACGTGAATCGTTCCATCCTGCTCAGGCGGTGTAGTGAGCGCAGCCAGCTCCAGTGCGTTCAAAGCGCGGCGAATATCGCCGTTGGCCATTGCTGCAATGTGTTCCAAAGCTTCATCGTCTGCTCGCAGCTCCATAAAACCAAGCCCTTTATCCGCATCGCTTAGCGCTCTGCGCATGGCAACCAGTGAATGCTCCTTGGTCAGCGACTCAAGCTGGAACAGAGTAGAACGGCTCATTAAGGCTCCATTTACATAATGAAAAGGGTTCTCTGTTGTCGCCCCGATGAAAATAATGGTGCCCTTCTCTACCGCGGGCAGCAGCGCATCTTGGCGTGAGCTGTTAAAACGATGTACCTCGTCAAGGAACAGAATCGTTTTGGTGCCGTACAGCTGTTTGTTCGTCTGTGCCTGCTCAATCACTTCGCGTACGTCTTTAACCGAGGCATCCACGGCGTTAAGCCGCACAAACTGTCCCTGCGTGTGCTGAGAGATAATGTGGGCTAAGGTTGTCTTGCCGCATCCCGGGGGGCCATACAGCAGAATGGATGAGATCTGGTCAGCCTCAATGGCTCGGCGAAGCAGCTTCCCGGGTCCAATAATATGTTCTTGTCCGATATATTCATCCAGATGCTCAGGCCTCATACGGTCTGCCAGCAGTCTGGCTTGCGGCTGTGTATCCTGTTGAAACGAAAATAAATCCATGTATAGTTCACTTCCTTAACGGATTACCGATCTCTGCTCAGTTATAACATTAATGGAGATTTTAAATTAAATCTCCATTCCCTATCATACCACATTCCTGCGGGAGCATTTCCATAAAAGCCCCAAGCGCACTGCTGACAAACACATCCTTACGTGTAATAAACCGTGTCATCATACGGTTCATTCCGGGAGGAAGAGAATGTTTGCGGAGCAGACCGTTTTCGACCTGCTGATGAATGACGATTTCAGGCAGCAGCGAAATCCCCATGCCCGAGGTCACGCCGCTGATAATCGCCTCCAATGTCCCGAACTCCAAAATGACTGGGCGATGAACACCTCTTAGAAGCATCCAGTCCTCCAGAATTTTACGATAAGAGCAGCCCAGACTATACACTAAAATCGGCTTTCGTTCCAGTTCATCCGCTGACAGGACTGGAGCCGAGACAATAAATAGTTCCTCATCGAATACATCCACAGATTTAATATCGGGATGGTCACAGGCGCAGCCGATAAATGCTCCTTCCAATTCATACCCGATGACCTGATCAATAAGCATCTGTGAATGACCTGATGCCAGCGCCAGCGCAACATCCGGGTACTGGCTGTAGTATTTCGCAAGCAAACGCGGCAGCCTCACCGCGGCAGCTGTCTGTATAGACCCAATCTGCAAAGGGCCGGATGGCGTATTGGCAGCCTGAAGTGCCCTGGAAGCATCATTCAGCAGACCAATAATCTTATCGGCATAAGCCAGCAGCATCTCTCCCGCCGGAGAAAGTGTCATTCCCCGATTATGCCGGATGAACAAGGGCGTATTCACCTCAGCCTCCAAATGCCGTATGCGTGCCGTAACGTTGGATTGAACGTACCCGAGCCTCGCTGCAGCTCTCGTCAGATTCCCTTCCCGGGCAACACATTGAAATATTCGAAGATCCCCGCTTTCCATCACGCCTCCACTCTGACATCACTCAAAATGATGTCCAGTTCATTAGTAATCATTATACGCCATATACAAAAGCGACTACAATGACATTAGATTTATTGCGCTTATTTCATTGAGACTTAATCCCTGTTACCTGCATATCAGACCACACATGATCATTACAGGATATAATCTCCAATCACCGATCTCCAAAAGTTAATACAAAGAAGGAGTGTACAGCATGAGATACTGGACAAACAGGATTGTTTTAATAACAGGTGGGGGCACAGGCATAGGCCGGGCTGCAGGTATACAGCTTGCTGAACGAGGAGCAAAGGTGATCCTGAATTACTCCCGCTCACAGCAGGCCGCAGAAGAAACCGTTCGGCACATACTCGCACTAGGCGGGCAGGCATGTTCTATTCAGGCGAATATTGCCAGTGATGGAGAGGTACGCCGAATGGTCGCCGCGGTAACCGAAATGTATGGCCCCATTACGGATCTGGTCAATAACGCCGGAATGACCTATCACATTCCTTTACATGATTTGGATTCGGTCACCGATGATGTCTGGAATGAACTCATTGATGTTAATGTGAAAGGCATGTTTCACTCCGCTCGTGCTGTAAAAGAAGGGATCGGGCAGGCTGGAGGCGGGGCCATTGTGAACCTAGGCAGCATTGCAGGCAGTACAGGTTCCGGTTCATCGCTTCCGTATGCTGTATCCAAAGCTGCAGTTCACGGCTTGACGTTATCACTGGCTCATGCACTCTCTCCTCATATTCGGGTTAATGCCATCATTCCCGGAGCCGCTGCAACGCGCTGGTGGGCCGGCAATGAAGCGCGGATGCACCAACTTGGCGGACAATTACTGCTGCAGCGCATCGCTTCGCCAGAGGACATCGCTCACATGATCTGTGCTGCTCTTGAGCAGCAATCCATGACAGGGCAGCTTATTACTGTCGATGGCGGGCAGACATTATGAGCGAGGCGATTGGCAGCACTGCACCAAAAACAAGCGCCTCCACTGCTTTAACTCCAGCTAAAGCTGCCTTATTGGTTATTTTAACGACGCTCATTATGGGTACTTCTTTTCCTGTAGGCAGGATAGGTATGGCGTATGCACCTCCATTCCTTCTCATGGGACTGCGCTACATCCTGGCAGGAGGGTTGATGGCCCTATTACTGCGTAAGCGTCCTTTACCCAAAAGATGGCGGGCTTGGAGCCGCATTATTCTCATTGGATTGTTTCAATCTGCTGGGGTGATGGGCTGTGCCTATTACAGTATGAACTGGATTTCATCCAGTGAATCGGCCATCCTTACATTTACGAATCCGCTGATCGTTATTGTTCTCAGTGCAGTTCTATACGGTCTGAGCTATCGTTTAAGCCAGTGGATTGGTGTAACTTTAGGTTTTGCAGGTATCCTGCTCACTTTTGGATGGCATATGAGCCTCACACCCGGAACCTGGATCGGTTTCGGGGGCGCGATATCTTTTGCCGTGTCTACACTGCTTATTAAGCGCTGGGGTAATGATTTTGAACCATTTGTGCTGACGGCTTATCAGATGCTTGCTGGAGGCGCAGCACTGCTTCTGCTCAGTCTGTGGACGGAACGGCCTCATTTTACAATAACCGCAGTTTCCGTTGTGTCTTTACTGTGGCTGACATTTGCCTGCTCCATGTTACAGTTCTCCCTCTGGTTTTATCTATTACAGCATAGTGATCCCGCCCAGACCAGTTCCTATTTGTTTCTCGCACCATTCTTCGGTGTGCTTTCAAGCTGGATTCTGCTCGGAGAGCAGGTCTACTGGTTTACCGGAGCAGGAGGCTTAATGATTGGCGCAGGCATTTATATGGTAAACCGCCGTCCAGCACGGAAGAAACAAGCCGCGTCACTCCCTGGGGTTTCGGATCATGATCAAGTCTAGCCCGATCCTGTTCTTAACACAAAAAGGGCATGACGTATAGGGACAGCCCTAAACGTCATGCCTTTCCATATATACATGAAGGGAAGCAATAATGGATCAGTTCTCCCTGTAATAGTAATCGTCCGTTTGTCTGCGCTCGTACTTGGCAGGTTCAAATCGAGTTATAGGGCAGACTTATGCCTCGTCCGGCCAACCTTGGGTTGTAATCTGTTCTCCCTCTGGATTATGCGCTGCCGCTGCATACACCGGCATACTTCCATCATGGAATAACCACAACTCATGCAGCGCACGTGTACAGCCGACGTAAAGCAGTTTCGCATCGCCCGAGCCAGGCAAATAATGATACGGATCAACATCAGCTACAACAGCAGCATCAAATTCAAGCCCTTTCGACAGATATACGGGCAAAATGGAATGTCCACCGCTGTACTGCTTTTTGCCGCCATCGATCAGGTTTAAATCCCAGCCCGCAGTCTGCAGCTCACGATGAAGCTCCTCGGCTTCATGCAGAGTTCGCGTCAAGATCGAGACTGTCCGGTAGTCTTTAGAGGTAAGCAGCTTCAGTGCTCGCTCCAAACTGCCCGTTCTCCCTTCCCTTCCATACATAAGCGTACGCACAGGATCACCACTCCGAAACACCGGAATGGCCGTAATCCCGCTCTTCACACCCTGCTCCAGAATGGTATTGGCATAATCGATAATTTCCATCGTGGAACGGTAACTTCGGGTCAAAGCAAAGTATGCCTGCTGCTCTTTCGGAAAAAGCGAGCTCATCTCTTCCCATGTATGAACGCCGCGATACTCATGAATACCTTGAGACAAGTCTCCCAAAATGGTGAAGGAATGCCCTTTCACAAAGTGATCCAGCAGCGCAACATGAAATGGAGAGAAATCCTGTGCCTCGTCTATGACAACATGATCAAAACGTTCTGATCCATCAATGTCATGAACCAGCGTATGGATATATACGAGTGCAGGAAGATCTTCCTCTCGAATGATATCCTGTTTCAGATCAGCACCCGTTTGTTTCATGATCGGTTTGGGAATGAGATTGGCTAACGAAACAGGTACCGCCCCGCCTTTCACCGCTTTGAACAGCTGTTTATACAGCATCAGCGGATCATACTCAGGCCACTTTTTGGCATAGGCCTTCTCCCGGGTGGCAGCCTTCTTCTTACGTTCTTTACGCAGCGCTTCCGGCATCGGTTTTTTCAGTTCCATCTCAATCCAGCGGTGAATACGTGCCATCACCCGCTCTTTGCGTTTGGCCAGCGGATAGTGTTTGTACTCTGTACCAAACCAGTTCTCGATCTCCATTTTACTGAGCACAGCACCGTCCCATGGACTAAAATCAAGATCCGGCACAGACGCTTCTTCCATCCCCGATAACCACTCACGAATCAGCTCCATGAAACGGATTGATCCTTTGTAACGTCCTGGAACATCATCATTCAGTTCAGGCCGTGCAGCGGGAGTTTCAAACCACGTGTGCAGCGTTTCTGACGCATCTGCAAGCGGCATATCCAGCCCCAGCAGGTTCATAGCCCAATCCGGGAATGTCTGCTGCTGAATATCCCCTACGCCCAGTTCCGGCAGCACATCCGAGATATAATCGAGGAACATATGGTTGGGTGCAAAAATGACCATTTTCTCGGCCGATACCTGCTCCTTATACTGATACAGCAAAAAGGCAAGGCGATGCAGGGCAACCGTTGTTTTTCCCGATCCGGCGACCCCCTGAATGATTAACGCGGTGTTTCTCGCCGCACGAATGATCTGATCCTGCTCGGCCTGTATCGTGGATACGATATCCCGCAGCTTGTTGTCTTTGTTCTCGCCAAGGCGGTACACGAGGAATTCATCCGATACGGCGGGCTGGTCACTGTCCCGATTATAGGTATCTGCAACTCGCTCCAATATGCGCTGACGAATCACCACATTTCGTTTCAAGTACACCAGACCTTCAATCAGCCCTTCGGGGGCTTCATACGTCGCGGAGGCCTCGCCTCCCGTAAAAGAGTAAAACAGGCTCGCAACGGGAGCACGCCAATCGATGACAAGTGGATGCTCACCGACCTCTTCGCGGTCTACGCCGATTTTGCCAATATACAGCGGTTTCCGTTCACCACTGCCCTGCTCTTCAAAATCCAAGCGTCCGAAATAGGGCTGCTGCGCGCTCTTGGACAAGGCATTCCGGCGTTCTTCGCGCCCGGCTTCCAGCACTTGTTCCGTGAAGTCATGGCCGGTATACACCGGGAAATTCCGCAGCCGTTCCAGCTGGCGGTCCACTTCCTCCATCGTTCGCTCTAACCTGTGCTCTTCTTCTTGATAGGCACTTTGAAAGCTGTCTGACATGTTTCAGTTACCTCCTAAGAATATATGTTTGCTCTGCATCGCTGTAGATCGTGCAATACAAAAGGATATCCAATATATCACATAGGGAACCCGAAAGCCACACCCGGTTTATGATCCGGACCTCATTTCACTTCTTGATATGCCATTGACTTCGACTTATTCGTCTCTACATCGTCAACCCTTGTCATCTGAATTGATAATTAATCACAGCACTGACAAGTGCGCAGCATCCGAACAAAACGAACCACCACGCCCACTTGGTGCTCACACGCCTGTGTCTGCTGTTGATTACACCATAGATTCCAATGATCAGTATGATGATGGAAAAGGTTATACCTACAATCCAGCCTGCCATTTGCGTGCCTCCTTCAGTATCGATGGACTGTTCCGCTGCTTTGCTTCAGATGAAAACTTCCCCCACGAATTTCAATTTGAAACTGCTTCTTTCCGTTTTTGTATGAGAAATATCCCACCTTCCCATGCAGAGGTGTCAGTTCAAAATCACTTTTTAACGTGCCGGCTCTCTCCTGAAGATGGACTTCAAAACCTTCATGATCCGGGATCGACACTACGGCTTTCATTCCCGTCGATATAGAACCAAGATAATCTGGAATCCGAAGACAATCCATATAAAGCCCTCTCCCGGTGGTCTTGGATTCCACATGCCGGAATTCTCCCGAGATTTTGACCTTCGATGAATTGGAGTGCAGCATAAGTGTGTCTGCCTTTAGATGCCTTCCAACAATCTGTGAAGCCGCTGCATATACCTCAAGTTCCTCCATTTTTCCAGATATCACGATGCTGCCAGAAATGATTTTGCATTGACAGCGGCTGGCCAGAATCTCATGTATCTCCATCTGTCCGCCTGTTGATTTTACTTGAAGAGAGGTTAAGACACGCCGAGGGATGTGCAGCTCCAAGAGCGTCCGACCGATATTCAATCCGATGAAACCTCTCCTTTTTCGTCCATCAGTGATACATAATCGATCCCCATTAATACCGGTCTGCATAAGCTTACGCTCTGAATAATGCTTATTGGCATACTGCATGACATGTATCATCTCATCAGTACTCGGAAGCAATCGGATCCCCCCCGACAGCCAATCCAAATCAATATCATTTATGGGCTGGTCCACATCAAGCGTTTTACAGAGGCTGAGTTCACTGTGCTTTAACATCATTTCCCTCCCTGACATTAGGTCATCACCAAAAAGCCGGCATGCAGATCCGATGAAATCATAAGTAAAACGAAGCTGCTCCCCTGAAAATCCGTTGAACAGCAGCATGGTTAATTATCCACGTAACTTCCTGTACTGGCGTGCCTATTGATAATACGTTGAATAAGCTCATCACTTACGATATCTGCCCCTAGGAGACGCATCATATGCTGCAAAAACCGGAGTCTTTCCGTTGTCTGTGCCTGATCACGTCCAAAGAGAAGTGGATTAACCCAGATATTGACGAGCAGCATGAAAATTTCAGCACACTCCAGCGGATATGCAGCGGAAATAGATCCGTCCTCAATGCCCTGCTCCATCAGTTCAGCAATCATGCGAGCATCCTTCAGAACTCCTTTTTGGATTCCACCAAGAACAAACTGCGGATTCTTGATCTGAGTGCTCAGAACCTGATCCATCGAGTTCGATTGAATACCAGGATCAACAACAATATTTTCCAATATGCTGATGAGTTTCTGCTTTGCATTTGGAGCGTATGTATTTTGAATCAATTCCATAAACATCTCTTCAGCCCGCCCAAGCTCCTTCTCCATGACTGCACTGAGAATATCCTCTTTAGACTTGAAGTGATGATATACTGCACCCTTAGACATGCCTAACTCATTGATAATGTCCTGAATGCTGGTCTTCTCGTATCCCTTTTGGGTAAACATCTGTGCTGAAACGGTTAATATCTGATCCAGTGTCTGCTCGGGATATTTGTTCCTAGCCATGATTTGAACCCCCTTTTACATACCAACGGTCGGTATCTATAATATAGAATAGGATAGTCTTACTGTCAATATGAGGGATTTGAAAGGAAATAAAAAGGGTTTCAGCTCATTCCCCGTACAGGCAATGACTGAAACCCTTCCACACATCAAGTTACAACAATTATGTTTTATAAGCGTAAGAGAGCAAATAATTATGATTCGTCTTGTATGTTATGATGAGTGACCGAGACGTCTTCTCCGTCCTGTGCAACGAACTGCTTTTGCGCCAGCTCGCGGTATACCGGATGAGTGCTGATCAGCTCGGTGTGAGTCCCCGTTCCGGTAACATGCCCATGCTCCAGCACAACAATTTGGTCAGAATCCACAACCGTCGATAATCGATGTGCAATAACAATGGTCGTTCTGCCTTCCATCAGGTTGGACAACGCCTGCTGTACTTCGTGTTCCGAGGTACTGTCCAGACTAGAGGTTGCTTCATCCAGCATCAGAATGTCAGGGCTGCGCAGCAGTGCACGAGCGATGGCGATTCGCTGGCGCTGTCCGCCGGATAGCTTGATGCCTCGCTCACCTACTTCCGTGTCATAGCCTTGCGGCAGCTTGTTAATGAAATCAGCGGAATATGCCATTTCAGCAGCTTTCCTGATTTCATCCATTGTCACTTCCCGATTTAAACCATAAGTAATGTTATCTTTAATCGTACCGGCCATCAACGGACTTTCCTGTGATACATAACCGATCTTGTTACGCCATGAGGACAGCGAATACTCCGCTATGTCCTGCCCTCCATACGAAATGTGACCCGAATCGGGAAGATAAAATTGTTCCATCAGCGAGAACAGCGTGGATTTGCCGCTGCCGCTTGGACCAACAATAGCCGTCACTTTGCGCGTAGGAACCGTTAAATTGATCCCGTGAAGAACCTCTTCCCCTGTGACATAAGAGAAATGTACATTGTGAAATGCAATCGTCTCATTCCCTTGTGGAGCCGGCTTCGTGCTGTGATCGGGTTCTTCCTCTTCTGCCAGTATCGATTGAATGCGCTCGGTGGCACCGACTACTTTTTGCAAACGTGAATACAGAGTTGTAAACTGCCCCATCGGCATAATGACCTGGAACAGCAGCAGAATGAACGCAACCAACTCCCCCGGTGATAATAGACCGGAAGCAACGCGCATACCTCCGACACCAAGAATTACAACCAATACAGCCGTCATAACAAAGGAAAATAACGGTCCGATCAACGCGAGAATACGCGCTTCCTGTAATCCAAAAGCAAACATTTTACGAATGCGTGAATCGCCCGCCTCCGCTTCCTGCTTTTCGGTTCCATATGCTTTAACCAGACGAATTTCACTGATCACCTGACTAAGCACAGATGTAAGCCCGGCCATTTCGTCCTGCTGCCTCTTGGAGATTTTGTACATTTTTCTGCCCACTGGCAGCAGAATCAGCATCGTCAGCGGTACCAAGCTCAGAATGATGAGTGACATCACCCAGTCCAGATAAAAGAGCAGTGCTACACCGCCAACCACCGCCACAATGTTAGAGACAAATGATACGAGATAATCTGCAATCAGCGTCATAATCTGGCTTGTATCATTGGTGATCCGGCTCATCGTATCCCCTGTGCGATTACGGTCAAAATAAGGCATGCGCAGGGATAACACTTTATTCCACAGCTTCGTGCGAAGGGTCGCCACGACACGCTGTCCCGCATAATTCAGCATATAGATGCTGATACCGGAAGCGATCGCTTGAATAACAAAAGCACCAAGCAGCAGCCAAATAACAGATTTGTTCAATGCAGAAGCGGTCAGCCCGTCAATCAAACCTTTGGTCATCAAAGGCACAATCAACCCTGCCGTCGTTTGAATCAACGTCAGAATGAGAGCCAGGATCAGGATCAGTTTTGGCGGGTTCGTGGAGGCAATCAGTTTAACAAAATCCTTAAACCCCTTTTTCCCTACTTTTGGCTCATTAGACTCTAACATCTGTTCTTCCATTCCCCATTCCTCCCGTTCTCGATCTTTTCGTATTTGTTTTACAACATACCATGCAGGACAAAGTTAGCCAGAAACAGAATGGAAATGCCATACATGACCAGCGGTACCTGCTTGCCTTTCCCTGCAGCCAGTTTTGCCAGCGGATATGCTATGAATCCAAAAGCCATGCCATCCACAATGCTGTAAGTAAAAGGAATCATGACCATAATTAAAAAAGCAGGAAATGCCTCGGTAAAATCGCTAAAATCCATATCCTTAACACCCTGCACCATCAAACCGCCAATGATAATCAAAATAGGAGCAATAGCACTGTCGGGAATATACCCGAGCAGCGGAATGAAGAAAAAAGTTGCTCCGAACAGCACAGCTGTCACAAGCGGGGTCAATCCCGTGCGCCCGCCTGCCGCAATACCTGCTGTTGTCTCCGCCGCCGCCACTGGCGGACTGCTGCCGAAAACCCCTGCCAGCACCGTGCTGATGGATAGTGCGCGCAGACTGCCCTTGAACCGTGCCGGACGGCCAATCATATTCGTCTGGGCGGTAATGAGTCCGATATTTTCGAATACCACAATTAACAGCAGCAGGAACACGGCAATCCAGAACGCGATGTCTGCCAGCTTCATGAGAGACAGTTGGCCAAACAAACCACTGTACTGCCGCAGTGCATCCATCGCAGATACGGCTTCCCCGGGATGCACTGCACCGAGTATGTAAGCAAGTCCTGTTCCAATCAGAATACTAATGAGCAGTCCGCCCTGCACATTTCGGATAAATAGAATAACAGACAATACCAGTGTTACACAGGCTGTAATTACATTGGGGTCATTAAAATGACCGATTGCAACAAAGGTTGTCTGGTGAGCGATTACAATACTGCTTTTTTGCAAACCGATAAAGGTAAGAAATAGTCCAATCCCGACGGTAATGCCGTGCTGCAGATTTTTCGGAATGGCTTCACTGATCATTTTATATAATGATGTAAAAGCGACAACAGCAAACAGCAGGCCTGTAACAGCTACCACAGCCAACGCTTCCTGCCATGTCAGTTTCATCGAGTGCACGAGTGTATATGTAAAAAAAGCATTAATCCCCATGCCGGGTACCACCACAACTGGGGATTTACCGCCAAATGCCATGAGCAGACATCCTGCAATGGACGTGAGCAGTGTGCCCACCATAGCCGCCTGCAGCGGCATTCCTGCATCGGAAAGAATAGCTGCATTAACCATTACGATATATACAACAGCAAAATAAGAAATTGCTCCCGCAACAATTTCCTTTTTCCACTGATCTTCTGGTTCCATGCCCAGCTGTCTGGACAACCATCCGTGTTTCATTCGTTCTGTTCCCCTCTCTGACTGCGATTCACGCACCACCCCATATCTTACACCGTTTTTAAAGTGAAGTACATGACATAGTGATGATATATCCACAGCACTTCAGTTCGGTTATCACAGCATATACGCAATATTATACAGCAAAAAGCGCAGGTGCACATATGCACCCGCGCTTTCATGCGTAGAGCTTATACCATGTTGTTGGTTTTGTTCCCCTTATGCCTGTGTTTTCTCTGCTTTTTCAAGCAGGTCTTTCACAGCTACGCTGACCATAATTAATCCGGCTACTGGGGGAACAAAGGCATTGCTAGCTGGCGGCTGTTTCGCTTTACGAATCTCGGGCGCATTCTCAGGAACGATTTTCTGCGTCACGTCTGCACGCGGCTTAAGCGGCTCCTCCGTGGAGAATACCACTTTCACCCCTTTTTTAATGCCATCTTTACGCAGCTTGGTGCGAACCACACGAGCAATTGGGTCCATGGAGGTTTTTGAAATATCCGCAACCTGGAACTTCGTCGGGTCCATTTTGTTGGCAGCGCCCATGCTTGAGATGATCGGAATTTTGCGTTTCAGGCACTCTTTAATGAGATGTATTTTGTAGATAATCGTATCGGATGCATCCAGCACGTAATCCAGATCGTACTTAAACAATTCCTCATACGTTTCTTCGGTATAAAACATGTTGAGCGCGATGGCATCACATTCCGGATTAATCAATTTCACACGCTCTACCATCAAGTCGGCCTTTTTCTGACCTACCGTGGTGGTAAGTGCATGAATCTGCCGGTTAATGTTCGTGATATCAACTACATCTTTGTCAATCAGGATGATGCGGCCAACACCGCTGCGGGCAAGCGCTTCTACAGCAATCCCGCCAACACCGCCGATACCGAGTACGGCTACCGTGCTATTTTTGAGCGTATTCAGACCTTCAGGTCCGATCGCTAGCTCTGTTCTTGAAAATTGATGGAGCATTGAGAATCGATGCCTCCTTTATTTCTTTTCCGCGACCGGTTTACGGGCTACACGGATATGAAGCTGTTCAAGCTGTGATCCATCCACTTCGGAAGGTGCATTCATCAAGAGATCAGTTGCACTTGCCGTTTTCGGGAAGGCAATCGTTTCACGCAGATTCGTGCGTCCTGCCAGCAGCATCACGAGACGGTCCAGACCAAAGGCGATACCGCCATGTGGTGGTGTACCATATTCGAATGCTTCGAGCAGATAACCGAATTTATCGTTAGCCACTTCTGGTGTAAGTCCAAGTGCAGCAAACATTTTTTCCTGTACATCCCGTTTGTAGATACGCATCGAACCGCCACCGACTTCATAACCATTCAGCACAAGGTCATAGGCCTGAGCACGGATTGCACCCGGGTCCGTGTCGAACAGATGTACATCTTCATCTTTGGGACGTGTGAACGGATGGTGTTCTGCCACATAACGTTTCGCTTCTTCATCATAGCCGAGCAGCGGGAAGTCCACAACCCAAGCGAACTTGAACTTGCTGTCATCGATCAGGCCCAGTTGACGTCCGATTTTCAGACGCAGAGCACCGAGAACGTCAGCAACCACTTTTTTATTGTCAGCGGAGAAGAGCAGCAGGTCGCCTTCTTCAGCGCCTGTACGTTCTTTAACAGCTTCAATCTCTTCCGGCGTGAAGAACTTCACGATTGGCCCTTTGAACTCGCCGTCTTTTACTTGAATCCACGCCAGACCTTTAGCGCCGTAACGGGCAGCGAATGGTCCGAGGTCGTCGATCTCTTTACGGCTCCACGTACCACAGCCTTTGGCGTTCAGTACTTTCACTTCGCCGCCTTTTTCGATGACGGAAGCAAATACCTTCACGCCGCTGTTTGCAACGATATCGTTCATTTCCACCAGTTCCATGCCAAAACGCAGATCCGGTTTGTCGGAACCGTATTTGCCCATTGCATCAGCATACGTAATCCGTTGGAATGGCAATTCCAGCTCAATACCTTTTGTTTCACGCAGCAATTTTGCCATCAACTGTTCCATCATCGGCAACAGGTCATCTTGTTGCAAAAAGGATGTCTCGATGTCGACTTGAGTGAACTCCGGTTGACGGTCTGCACGCAAGTCCTCGTCACGGAAACAACGTGCGATTTGGTAGTAACGCTCAAGTCCGCCAACCATCAGCAATTGTTTATAAATTTGCGGGGATTGCGGCAGGGCGAAGAATTCACCTTCATGCACACGGCTTGGTACGAGATAGTCACGTGCACCTTCCGGGGAACTCTTGGTCAGGATTGGTGTTTCCACCTCAACAAATTCTTCTCCGTCCAGGAAGTCACGGAATACTTTAGACGCTTTGGAACGCAGTTTCAATGTTTCGAACATCTCCGGACGACGCAGGTCCAGATAACGATATTTCAAACGAAGGGACTCGTCCACCTCAACACCGTCTTCGATAAAGAACGGAGGTGTTTTCGCTGCATTCAGCACTTCGATTTCCGTAATTTGAACTTCGATCTCGCCTGTTGGCAGGTTTTTATTTACAGTCTCTGCATCACGTTTAACTACTTTGCCCGTTACCGCGATGACATACTCACTGCGTACACGATCTGCGATCTGCAAAGCTTCACCGGAGTAAGCCGGGTTAAAAACAACTTGTACAATACCGCTGCGATCCCGCAGATCGATAAAAAGTACGCCTCCCAAGTCACGGCGAGTCTGTACCCAGCCGTTCAATGTTACTGTTTCACCGATATGTGCGTTTGTTAATGCGCCGCAATGATGACTTCTTTTCATAATTAATCTCCTCAATATGTGAATTTCCGTTCTGTGCAGTCAGGCTGATGCCCTTTCTAACACGATCCCGGTTATTTATACATTTCGTTGTTCCCGCGTACCGCTGTCACGAGATCATCCAGCTTCACGGTTTGCTGTTCACCTGTATCCATTGCCTTCAGTGCAATCTCGCCGCGTTCCAGTTCATCATCCCCAAGGATTGCTGTGTAACGGGCTTTAAAGCGGTCTGCCGATTTCATCTGTGCTTTCATCTTCCGGCCCAGATAATCGCGTTCACCGGATAACCCGGATTGACGAAGTTTGAAGAGCAGGCGATTCACTTCCCGATCCGCAGCTTCACCCAGAGCGACAAAATACACATCCAGCGGAGCCAGTGTTGTTACTTCAATATTCTGGTGCTCGAGAATCAGCTGAATACGCTCCAGACCGATTCCAAAGCCGATCCCCGGCTGATCCGGTCCGCCAATATCGCCGACAAGACCGTTGTATCTGCCGCCGCCGCCAACGGTATCGATAGCGCCAATGCCCTGGGCCTTCAACTCAAATGCAGTCAGGGTGTAATAATCCAGCCCCCGCACCAGGCGATTATTCACCGCGTAATCGACACCGAAATCGTCCAGATAGCTCTGAAGCTTGGCAAAATGGCTCAATGACTCCTCGTCTAGGCTGTCCAGTATGGACGGAGCACCCACGAATTTGTCCTGATCCACTTTACAATCCAGTACACGGAGCGGATTACGCTCCATCCGGGATTGGCAATCCTTACAAAGCGTGTCCTTCATGGGTCTGAGGAACCCAAGCAGTGTCTCGCGGTATTCCGCCCGGCTCTTCGCATTACCAACCGAGTTGATTTCCACTTTAACGTCTTTCAGGCCAAGCTCTACACATAACTGGTAACCAAGTGCAATAACTTCTGCATCGATCGCCGGATCAACCGCACCCAGAGCTTCAACACCGAACTGGTGGAACTGACGCTGCCGCCCCGCCTGCGGACGTTCATACCGGAACATCGGTCCGATGTAATAAAGCTTGCTCACATCGGGTTCGCCATACAGTTTATTCTCCACGTAAGCCCGAACCACACCCGCTGTGCCTTCTGGACGAAGTGTCATGCTGCGGTTGCCTTTGTCATCAAAGGTGTACATTTCTTTCTCAACGATATCCGTGGTTTCTCCTACTCCGCGTACAAACAAGGATGTCTGCTCGAAGATCGGCGTACGAATCTCGCGATAATTAAAGCGACGGCACAGATCACGTGCTTTTTCTTCTACATACTGCCACTTTTCGACTACTCCAGGCAGCAAATCCTGCGTTCCTGTTGGTTTCTGAAAAGCCATCTGTATCCCTCCAGCATTGATTTTCTTTGTAAACGTTAAGATATTCCACGAGTCCCACTACGCGGACAGAAAACCTTTCAATCGCTGTTATCCCCGAATTTTTCTGATCTACATTTATAAATGTATAAAATTCGGTGATAAAGGCGAGCACTTCGCTTTTCCAGGTTCTTTCTGTCCTCTCCGTTCTTCGTGTAATCTGATATCTCAACTTGAAAAACAAAAAAATCCCTCGCCCTGTTTGCTCATATACAGCAAACAAAGGGACGAGAGATTGTATAGACATTCACCCGTGGTACCACCCACATTCCGGAAGCCTGATCCTATAGCCGTTCAGGTTGGTCTGCTCGTTCAGGATGATTCAAGAATGCACCCATGTCGACAGCTCTTCCGCTCTACGTGTAACGCACGTCATGCGCAGGCCGGCTACTATTATCCGCAGATTCTCTCTGCCTTGTTCGCCGTCTGTTCTCGGGGAAGTCATTCATCCGCTCATCATGGGGATCCTTGCAGCCTAAGGGATTCCTCTCTAGTCACGTGGGTACGGAGTACTTGGTCCCGTCATCAAATCAGTCATATTATTCAAAAAACGACTTTAGTTGACTATAGTCAACGTATTATTTTCTGATTGTAATGAACCGCAGTACTAAAGTCAAGGGCTAACATGCAAAGATAGAAAAAAAATAACCTGCACACGGTGTGCAGGTTCAAAGGATATATAAAAAAAGGGGGTCATGTGTGTTATTATAAACGCAGTATGTTAAAGGCTTGTGTTACTAATATTACAGTAATATTACAAAAATGATAGCGCTTTAAAAATTTATATTTTTACATTGTATTCGGTTCTTCGTCAGTTTATTTGGCATTAACCATTGAAAAATGATATATCGAAAAGCCCTTACACCGTCTGATAATGATATCAGGCTGTGTAAGGGCATACTCGTATCTATATGTTAATCCAATTCTTCCACGTAAGCATGGTTGGAGCGGAGTTTATGAACAATGGCATCATAGTCCTCATCGCTAACTTTGGCAGACAGAACATAATGCAGGTCATCATAATCGGCCGAAGTCACATCTGCTGCATCCAGCATGTCTCCATCCTCATTCACCCTGTTCCGTGGATCACGTTCAGCATTACGCTCTACGTCGGTGACAACCGGAATGACATTTTCACTTGCTGGAACCCCGGGAGCTGCACCTACACCCATCGCACCGTTCGTACCTACACCGCCTGCTGTATTATAAGGGACCAGCGGTACCATAACTTTTGTATCCCTGCCAATTGCAGCATCCAGCTGACCTACTTCCAACTGTTCGGTACGAAACGCCTGTAGTGAAGTTCTTGCACCCTCTGCCTCGTCTTCCGTTCGAAAATACGCCTGAATATGCTTTGCCATGTCAAACCCTCCTTTATGGAATGAAATGCAGCGTGACACCTTATGAGGCGGCACGATGTAACCAATGTTAGATACGTTGTTATATATGAATAGAATGCCATCGTACCCTTGATTTTAACCTCTGTATCCTTAAATGACTTTCAGCAGTTCGCGGACAAATGCCGGCTCATCTTCCGGTGTGCGAGATGTAATGTAATTGCCATCCACCACAGCTTCATGATCCTTGAACTCCGCCCCAGCATTAACCATGTCATCCTTCAGCGGCGGGTAAGATGTGATGGTGCGTCCTTTCAATAGATCGGCGCTGGCCAAAATTTGCGGCCCATGGCAGATCGTAGCGATCGGTTTCTTGGCATCGTTAATTTCTGTCACGAATTTCAGAATGTTTGCGTCAGTCCGCAAATTTTCGGGGGATGATCCGCCTGGAATCACAACGGCATCATAGTCAGAAGCCTGCACTTCCGAGATGGCTTTGTCCGTTGTGTAAGAGACTTTGCCTCCCTTACCCTGAAGCGTTTCACCGGCTTTCAAGCCAATAATTTGCACCTCGTGTCCAGCCTTCTTCACCTCTTCATACGGTACCTGCATTTCGGAATCCTCAAAGTCATTTGCAAGTAAAAAAGCAACTTTACTCATAATGTATGTTCTCCTTTCCGTAATCGAAAATTTGGTTTGAATCTCAGCACTGCTGCTCTATGGCACGTCATTGGTGCCTCGCTTTGTTATTACCCCGGGCAGCCTGATTTATAACAATCGAGGTTCAATTGATTTTGCAATCATGTGTCAGGTAGACCAATTATCCGAGGCAGTGAACAGCAAAAAAACCTCAGATTGTTTAACAATCGAGGCTTTCGTTTGAATTCTGAACTTGTACTTTATAACGCTGCTCTGGAGCAAGTACGCTTGAATTGCATACATTTTGTGGCGTCTTTATCCATATTGCCGTCGTGCTCTATGGACGCGGATGATAATCCTGCCTGTCTTTATCTGAAGTTTGCAGCATCCATAACGTCGAAACACACGATGCCGCAGAACGGGCAAGATGAAGCGACTCGCTCATACTGCCGGGTATCAGCAGCGGTTCGATCCGTGCCTTGGTTAATTTTGCAGATTGGCGCATAGATAAGGACTCCTTTGGTTATCAGAGGATACAACGCTGCAATAACGTTTAATCATTCCCATTATGGCCTTTTTACAAAATAATTATGCGCAGGTTCAATCCCGCAGCGGACTTTCCAGCATCAGGGTTACAGGACCCCAATTCGTAAATGAAACGTCCATCATGGCTCCAAAACGTCCTGTTTCCACCTGAATCCCCTTATCTCGAAGCAGCTGATTAAACGTCTCATACAACCGCTCAGCGGTGTCTGGACGGGCTGCCGCAGCAAAGCTGGGCCGTTTGCCTTTACGACAATCGCCATACAAGGTGAATTGTGAAACCGAAAGAACAGCTCCACCCACATCGAGCAGGCTGAGATTCATCTTCTCCTGCTCATCCTCAAATATACGCAGCCCGCTAATTTTATCAGCAAGATATACTGCATCTTTTTCGGTATCCTCATGGGTAATCCCCACAAGCAGCATCAGCCCAGATTCGATGCTGCCTGTCAATTCATCTCCCACGGTTACCTGAGCCTCTTTACAGCGTTGTACCAGCACTCTCATCCTACAGGGGCTCCTTACTGCATAATTCGGTGCACAGAATAAACGTCCTTCACTCGTTTGATTCGTTCCACGACGGAATGCAGATGGTCTGTATTGCGAATCAGAATGGTGACGTGCACCAATGCTAATTTATTTTTGTCGGTCCGTCCGGTGACCGCAGATATATTGGTTTTACTTTCCGAAACAGCTTGAAGCACTTCATTGAGCAGTCCATTGCGATCATGTCCTGTAATCTCGATATCGACACTGTAGCTGGATTCGATATTCTCTTCCCACTCGACTTCAATGACCCGCGCTGCCTCTTCTCCATCCGCACTTGAAGGGATATTTGGACAGTCACTGCGATGCACAGAAACGCCGCGACCGCGTGTAACATAACCGATAATGTCATCCCCAGGCACAGGGTTGCAGCATCGTGCAAACCGAACCAACAGATTGTCGATTCCCTTGACACGGATGCCGTTGGTTGGTCTGTTTCTGCGTTCAGGCGCAGGTTTCAGCTCTCGCATCTCGGAATTTAGTTCCAGCTGGTTGGATTCTTCCTGCTCCTTGCGGAGCTTCTCCGTTGCTTTGGTGATGATCTGAGCGGCTGTAATTCCGCCAAAACCAACCGCCGCCAGCATATCATCGATATCGTTAAACGCGAATTTTTTCGCCGCTTCCATCAGCTTGTCGTCAGTCATCCACGCAGAAGGATCAAGTCCCATACGTTTCAGTTCACGCTCACAGCTTTCCCGGCCCTTTTCCACGTTCTCTTCACGGCGTTCTTTCTTGAACCATTGTTTAATCTTCGCTCTTGCATGAGAAGATTTCGCGATCTTTAGCCAGTCTTGGCTGGGCCCATAAGAATGCTTGGAAGTCAAAATTTCGATGATATCGCCCGTCTTGAGATGATAATCGAGTGGAACAATTCGTCCGTTGACTTTGGCACCGATAGTCCGGTTACCCACTTCTGTATGAATACGATAGGCAAAGTCTAGCGGCACCGAGCCGCTGGGCAGTTCAATGACTTCACCTTTTGGTGTAAAGACAAACACCAGATCGGAGAAGAAATCCATTTTGAGCGATTCCACAAATTCGGAAGCATCCTGTGCTTCATTTTGAAGCTCAAGAATCTCCCGAAAAAAGGTGATTTTATCTTCAAACTGAGGTCCAGCCGCAGCTCCTTCTTTATAAGCCCAGTGTGCAGCAATACCGAACTCAGCCGTACGATGCATATCCCATGTACGAATCTGGACTTCTGTCGGCTCACCGTTAGGACCGACCACGGTTGTATGCAGGGACTGATACATATTCGCTTTTGGCATTGCGATATAGTCCTTGAACCGTCCAGGCATGGGCTTCCATAACGTATGGATAATGCCGAGTGTAGCATAACAATCCTTGATATTATCCACAATAATACGAATTGCAAGCAGGTCATAAATCTCGTTAAACTGCTTGTTCTTGGTCGTCATTTTTTTGAACACACTATAGATATGTTTCGGGCGGCCGGACAAGTCTGCTTGAATGCCCATCTCTTCGAGCTTACTTGTAATGCCGTCCATTACAGTATCGATGTACTGCTCGCGTTCTGCACGTTTCTTGTGCATCAGATTTGCAATACGGTAGTACTGCTGCGGATTTAAATAACGGAGGGCGATGTCCTCCATTTCCCATTTGATTGCTGATATTCCCAAACGGTTTGCAATCGGACAAAAAATCTCCAGCGTCTCGTACGAGATCCGGCGCTGGCTTTCTTCTGACTGAAACTTGAGGGTCCGCATGTTATGCAGACGGTCAGCCAATTTGATCACGATGACACGGATGTCCTGCGCCATGGCGATGAACATTTTGCGGTAGTTCTCGTTCTGCTGTTCTTCCTTAGAGCGAAACTGGATACGTTCCAGCTTCGTCAAGCCGTCAACAAGCATGGCACACGTATTGCCGAAATGAGTTCGGATCTCATCAAGCGACACCGTAGTGTCCTCGACTACATCATGAAGAAGTGCTGCTATAATGGAGATGGTGTCCATCTGCATATTCACAACAATGTCGGCAACCGCAAGCGGATGCAGAATATACGGTTCTCCCGATTTTCGCGTCTGTCCATGGTGGGCCTGATCAGCAAATTCATAAGCCTCTCGTATGCGCACCAAATCGGGTTCTTTGATATATGCCCCGGCCTTCTCGAGTAATTGCTCTATGCCCATTCTGATCTGTTCCGTGTCCTTTCTATACAAAATGGAACCCGTGACAATATATCAACACAGGTTCCCCGTAAAAGTAATTTCCTATAATTATGACGCCTCACCCGTTTCCCGTCAACTGCTGACGAATAAGACCGTTTATCCAATATTTGAATTCATTCAGTTATTATGCATTATTGCCGATATTTGCTGAAATAGAAGGGAATTTTGAGAAAATAAGTGATTTGCACCCCAAACCTGAAAATTGTTATTGCTTATTTGAAAGAAACTCTGTAATCTATTGAAAGTTTGTGTATCGGAAAAAGGAGATGAGATGCTTTGCAACGTGAAATTCAGGTTGATCAAAAGATGCCTTTGGGCCCCGGCGTATTATTGAGTCTGCAGCATTTGTTCGCTATGTTTGGAAGTACCGTATTGGTACCTAACCTCTTCAAGGTCGATCCAAGCATGATTCTCTTAATGAACGGAATTGGTACCCTGCTGTACATCCTGATGTGTAAAGGGAAAATCCCTGCATATCTCGGATCAAGCTTCGCTTTTATTGCTCCAGTCATGGCGGTATTAAAAGCACACCCTGAAAATGGTTACTCCATGGCCCTCGCAGCATTCATCGTAACAGGTATCGTATTCTGCCTCGTGGCGCTCATTATTAAATATGCCGGAACAGGTTGGATCAACGTTGTTTTTCCCCCAGCAGTTATGGGTGCCATCGTTGCTTTGATTGGTCTGGAACTTGTTCCTGTCGCTGCCGGAATGGCTGGATTAATTAACTCAGACCCCGTAAACAACCCCGGTTGGTTTCCTCAAGCCAAACCTATTATCTTATCCATGGTCACTCTAGGAGTCACTGTGCTTGGGGCTGTAACTTTCCGCGGCTTCCCTAAAATCATTCATATCCTCATTGGTATTGTGGTCGGTTACGGGCTTGGCTACTCCATGGGGCTCGTTAAAACAAGTGCAATTGCTAACGCTGATTTCATCTCTCTTCCAACCGTCACAACACCTTCATTTGACTGGTCGGTGATTCTCACGATTTTACCCGTCGCACTCGTCGTGATTGTTGAACATATTGGACATCTGCTCGTGACAAGCAGTATTGTGGGCAAGGATTTGTCTAAAGACCCTGGTCTGCATCGCTCCCTGCTTGGTAATGGTGTATCTACAATAATGTCCGGCTTCGTCGGATCAACACCGAATACAACCTATGGTGAAAACATCGGTGTTATGGCATTGACTCGGGTTTACTCGATCTATGTAATTGGCGGTGCTGCTGTCATTGCCATTCTTCTCTCCTTCTCCGGCACGTTCTCGGCCCTTGTTGCCAACATTCCGGTACCCGTTATGGGCGGTGTTTCCCTGCTTCTGTTCGGCGTTATTGCAGCATCTGGTCTGCGTATTCTCGTAGAACAAAAAGTGGATTTTGCCAAACCGACGAACTTGATCCTGACTACACTTGTACTTGTGATCGGTCTGAGCGGTACGGAAATTTCGTTCTATGGTGTACATCTGAAAGGCATGGCACTGGCTACGATCGCCGGAATGCTTCTCAGCCTGCTGTTCAAACTGTTTGATGTGCTTGGTTTGTTGAATGAGGAAACACAAAAACAACCGATTACAGAAAAAAATCCAGACTAGTTATAGAAGCGCGACATTTTATTTGCACAAGCTTCTCTCGACCATCGACAGTTACCTTTGTAAAAGACAACTCAAAAAGCCTGTCTCCCAACATAGCGTTGGAGAAACAGGCTTTTTTGCCAATCATTCATGCTGTATATTATTTCCCGGGAAACTGGGGAAGCTGTAATTCATTATTCACAGCAGCACTGTAAAGTACAAAGCGATTTCTGTTTCTAGTAGTTCATCAATGTGAATACATTCATGTTCTCAGGCAGTTTGGCACGGCCGTTCAGATCTGTCAGTTCAATCAGGAAAGCAGCACCAACGACATTACCGCCCAGCTGCTCAATCAAGTTGATGGAAGTTGCAATGGTACCGCCCGTTGCGAGCAGATCGTCTGCAATCAGGACATTCTGCCCTTTTTCGATTGCATCTGTATGCATTGCCAGTGTGTCCTTGCCATATTCGAGATCGTATCCCGCTTCAATGGTCGCACCAGGTAATTTCCCACTTTTGCGAATTGGAGCAAAACCAACACCGAGAGCGTATGCCAATGGTGCACCTACCACAAAACCGCGTGCTTCAGGTCCGGCAATGACATCAATTTTCAGCTCTGCAACCATTTGTTTCAGTTCATTGATTGCATTGCGATACATTTCTCCATCTTTCAGCAATGTTGTGATGTCCTTGAAGCTGATTCCCGGTTGTGGAAAGTCAGGAATAACACGAATATACTCTTTAAAATCCAAAATAATCTCCTCCTAAAATAAATACACAAACTTCCATCTAAGATACGCCCTTCATCCGGGATATCATCCATTGTGTCAGCTGAGGTGTAGATGCATCCAGCATCACCTGTTCTGTCTCGGCCATATGTTCCAGCGCCTGATACTGACGTGCTGAGGTCAAATCACGTTTTGGAGGATTGTCCATAACGGTAATTTTGCCGTCCTCACGCGAAATGAAGGATAACTCTTCAAATACATCAAGCATCATCGTAATCATTCGCGCAGAACAACCACACTGACGACTGAGCACAGGAGTTATCTCTTGCTCGTCCACGGGTTCCGCTTTCCATTTAAACACCAGCATATAAATACGCTTGAACAGTTCTCTGGAGGGCATCTGAAGTCGATCTCGAAGGCTGCCTGATCCGTGCAGAAGGATGATATTCTCGGCTCCGCTGAATAAAGCCAGCATTGCATCAAGTTGTTCCGGGGTTTCCGGCGTATCAAACACAAATAACGTCCGGACTTGTTCCTGTCCATACTGCTCTGCTGCAGCATTACACGGAAATAACCCGACCTTTCTATCATATACCCAAAGGCACGGTTCATACAATGAATTTCCTTCAGAAACATTTGCTTCATTTCTTACAATCGCTCCGATTGAACCTGCTTTGTAACGGAGATGCACATCAAGCGTGCTCAGGAAGTGTCTCATGGCGTTTACCGGATCAGCATGTCCTCGCATATCGAATACCTGTGCCCCGGGAACATGGATATCCTGAAGCATCATCTGCGGCTTTCTCATACCGTTCCATTCATTTATCGACAGTTCACCCATGACATCAATGACCGAACCTGCAGTCAGAAATTCAGCCAGTGCTCCCTTACCAAAAGCAACAGCCTCCAGCTGCTGTCCATCTTGTTCAAGGACCAGCTTCAAGTGGCGCTTTTCCCGTCCCATCGTCCTGATCTCCTTAATCGTCACGTTTCTTAATACAAAACGCGGCGATGGATTACTCATACCGAATGGCTGTAATCTGTCAATTTCCTGAATTACTTTGAGCGGAACATCACTGATGCTGCATTCATCATCAGCCTGCCGCTGCGGAACAAAGTCTTCCTCCGTCAGCACAGCTGCGGCAAATTCGTTCAAACCTGATTCAAGTTCTTCCAACTGATCACGATGAAGAGTCATTCCAGCTGCTGCAGGATGTCCTCCATAATGATCCATGAAATGTTTGTTCGCTGTAAGTGCCTCATAGATATCCAGACCTTCAATTGAACGTGCAGAGCCTTTACAAACGCCGCTTTCCGGGTCGATACCCAGAATCAGTGTGGGTCTGTAATACCGATCCAGCAATTTGGAAGCGACAATACCAACCACGCCCACATTCCAGCCTTCACCAGCCAGTACGATCACATCCGGCACGGAACCGGAACGCTGCTCAATTTTCTGTTCTAACTGCATTGTGGCTTCCTGTAGTATGCCCTCAACGACTTGCTGTCGCTCCCGATTCAGCAGATCCAGCTGTCCCGCAAGGGTATGGGCCTCATCCAGGTTTTCAGTTGTGAGCAGTGATACTGCTCTTCCGGCATGATCCAACCGACCGCTGGCATTAATCCGTGGAGCCATGGCAAAGGCAATATTAATTGATGTCACTTGACTTTGATCCACACCACTAATCTCCAGCAAGGCACTAACCCCTGGCAGTTTCGAACCGCGCATGGATTCTATACCATAACTAACAATTACGCGGTTCTCGCCTTCAAGCGGCATCAGATCCGCTACTGTCCCAATGGCGGCGATTTCCATCCATTCACCCGGCACTTCACCGATCAGGGCCTGTGCAACTTTCAAAGCTACACCTGCTCCCGCCAAACCCTTAAATGGATACGGGCAGCCCGGCAGTTTCGGATTAATTAATGCATAGGCCTCGGGTAATACTTCAGGAGGTTCATGGTGATCTGTCACAATGACTTCGATGCCCAGTGATGCAGCGTACGCAATCTGTTCTACAGCGCTAATTCCGGTATCGACGGTAATAATCAAAGTAACTCCTTGCTGATGCGCCCAATCCAAGGCATGGTTATGAAGACCATACCCCTCGTTCGAGCGGTGAGGGATATAGATATCATATGAAGCTCCCAAATGACGCATCAGATGTATCATAAGTGACGTACTGGATACTCCATCTGCGTCATAATCTCCATAAATTAAAATATGTTCTTCCCGTTCCAATGCCTGCTTAATTCGAGGAATCGCTTCACTCATGCCCAGCAGCAGATACGGATCATGCATCTGATTCAAGTCAGGATGCAAAAATCGTTCTGCCTCCTTTTCATTGTGCACACCTCGGCTTGCAAGCAAACGTCCAACGAGAGGGGAAACGGAAAGCGCCTGCGAAAGTCCCGCAGCCGCCTCCAGATTAATATGTGGTGTATTCCACTGATATTGCGAATAAAGCAATGATAACGCTCCTTTCCTGACCTGCAAGATCCGCGCGCGCCATTACTGAATTAATGTCGCTTCATGATCGGGCAGTTCATGATTGGATTTATAAGGATATCCGGGATCATAAGGTACAGCCTGGATCTGAACTTCTTTGACATGACTGAAACGTGTTAATAACAAGGTCTTGGCCCGATTCGCGATTTCCTGCGCCTCCAGAATGGAGATTCTCGGATTCACACTAATAGTCAGTTCAATGGTAACATCATGTTCCTGTTCGCGAGCAACGAGATGTTCAATCGTGATAATGCCGTATACCCGCTGTACGGTTTCCTTGTAATCAGCGGCATCCTCCTGCTCCAGTTCTTGAATCAGGGAACCATACACCGTATCTACAATCATTCTGTACCCTTTATACAAGATAAAGCCAGAAGCGATGAGGGCAGCGGCGGGATCAAGATAGAGAAGCAGACCTAGACCCGTTTCTTCACCCGCCATGGCGCCAATGATGCCGATTAAAACGGTAAGCGAACAATACAGCGCACGCCGATGCTGCAGTGCATACGACATTGCTAGAGACTGATTTCGTTTACGGAAGTATCGGTACTGGAACTGAAATATGGCTTCTTTTACAGCCAGTGCCGCAACAGCGACCAAAAGTACAGACTTTCCTGGTGCAGCGAGTTCACCACTAGATAAACTACTTAACGCCGAGATTGCCAGCTGTAGGCCACCCATCAGAATAAGCACTGCTAACAGCACCGTCATACCGGGTTTCGCAGCCCGTGCATGTTCCTTGAGACGCTCCTTATGAACTTTACTTTTGGAATGTACAGACCTTGAGGGAAAAAGACCAACCAAGGAAGAGGCAGCTTCAGAAGCAGAGTACAAGCCATCGGCAAGCAAAGATTTGCTGTTTGCCATGTATCCTACTCCTGTTTTGATGACTGCAAGTGCCATGTTTCCGACGATCCCGCTCCATGCAGCCGCATGTGCAGACGGGCCAGGTGCTCTTGTCATGTTGATTCCCCCTTCATTCTGTACTTAACGCTGCAAAACCGCGCCTGGCAGACGCGGCTTTACATTCCGATGTTTAATTAGTTGTTTTCGCAGCTGCTGTTTTTGGTTTGCTAATTTGTTTGCCTTTGAGCACAAGCCAGAGCGGAGCAGCGATGAAGATTGAAGAATAGGCACCGAACAAAGTTCCGATTACCATGGCAAGTGAGAACATGCGAATGGACTCTCCCCCAAAAATAAACAAACAGATTGAAGCAGCAAATACCGTGAACGTTGTATTTAAGGAACGGGTCATGGTTTGAGCCAGACTGTGATTGACGACCTCACGCAAATCGGCTTTGCTTGTCTTTTTGGCAAAACGCAGATTTTCCCGAATTCGGTCAAAAATAACGATGGTATCGTTAATCGAGAAACCAACGATCGTCAGAACCGCTGTAATAAAGGTCAGATCCACTTCCAGACGGAAAATGGAGAATACACTGATAACAACAAATGCATCATGGAAGAGTGCAATAACGGCTGCAAGACCGAAGCGCCATTCAAAACGAATGGCCACATAGATCATAATCCCGATACTTGCGATAAGAACGGCATAAATCGCATTGCGCTCCAATTCCTTAGCCATCTCTGGATCTACTGTATTGACATCGTAGGAAGCAGTTGCATCCAGCTTGCTGAACTCTTGTTTGAATTTGCTTTCCTGTTTTTCGTCCAATACATTGGAGAAACGAACATTTACCCGATCTGCGCCTGGTGTGATGTGTACATCACCTTCATTGACACCCATATCCTTGATGATCGGATTAACTTGCTCTGTGCTGATAGCTTTGGATACCGTAATATCAACGTTGGAACCTGCACGGAAATCAACAGCGTAGTTCAATCCCAATGCGAGGATACTGACAATTCCCGTAACGGTAAGAATAATCGAGAAAATATAGGCAATCTTACTGCCTTTTACATAATCATAATTCCAATTAAAGCGCACGAATTTCACTCTCCTTCACTCCGAAGTACTTAGGCTTCTTGACTACGTTCCCCCGTACAAGCAGGGTCAACAAGAAGCGGGAGAAGAAAATATTCGTGATGATACTGGTCACAATGTCGAAAATCAGTACGAGTGCAAAACCTTTAACCGCACCGGTACCGAGGAAAAACATTACAGCCGCAGCAATAATCGTCGTAATATTAGAATCGATAATTGTACGGAATGAATGTTTGCTTCCCGCCTTGACGGACGACAAGATTGATTTGCCGCTGCGCATCTCTTCTTTAATCCGTTCATACGTAATGATGTTGGCATCCACCGCCATACCTATCCCTAGAATGAAAGCCGCAATACCTGGTAGGGTGAGCACGAATTCGCCCAAATAGAAAATCGCAAGCACTAACCACGTATGAGTAATCAGTGCAAAGCTCGCGATGATACCCGGTATGCGATACAGTCCAATCATGAAAATCAGGATGATAACAGAGCCAATCAAGCCTGCTTTGATCGTTTGATCCAGAGACAATTTACCGAGGGTTGCTCCTACGCTCTGGGAGTATTTCTCCGTAAGTTTCAATGGCAGTGCACCCAGGTTAATGGTATCACGGAGCTGATTTGCTTCTTCTCGCGTGTAAGAACCTGAGATTTGAGCAGATCCGTCGGTCAATTGCTGCCTAACTTCTGGTGCTGAAAGCAGCTGATCATCCAGATAAATAGCAAGGGGTTTATTGATCAAACGTTTGGTGATTTCAGAGAATTTCGCTTTATCCTTTACTTTAATGTCAATCATCGGCTCATTTAATTGAGTGAAGACAACCTTGGCCGCATTTTCGACAAACTCATTACCGCGAAGCTCAATTTTACTGAACTCCCCGTCTTTGTCACCCGGAGCTTTACTACGGAAAGTCAGAACCGCAGGTTCTTTCATTTTGGCTCTAACCTCCGCCTCATCCGTAACACCTGCCAATTTCAACCGGATGCGGTTACTTCCTTCCGTGGTTACTTCCGGCTCACTTGTTCCGAGTGCATTGGCACGGCTTTCGAGGCTTTTGGCAGTTTGCACCAAGGAGGCTTTGTTCACCTGCTGCCCTGAATCGAGCGGTTCTGCTTCATACAGGATTTCATAGCCTCCTTTTAAATCAAGGCCCAAGCGTATATTTTTGAGCAGTTCCGGGCTTGTACCCACCATAACCCCTGTGGTGACAAGCACGACCAGAATGAAACTGATAATTCTTTTCATGCCGTTCCTAGATCCCCTTTCGTTCTCAATATTCCTATTATAGCGATGCCGTAAAAAGCAGTCAATTTTCAACAAAAAAGATCCCTTTCGTCTAGAAAGAGGACCCCCGGTATGCAGACACGGTCATAAAGTTCATAAAGCTTGTTGCTTTCAGTGACAATATGTCGTTCACCAGTTGATGAAGCGGTGGAATACCCTGTTTTTCGTATTTATGACTGACGCAATTCCAAACATCTTTGCTGGTGACATATTCGTAACCGACAAGCCTTAATTCTTCTGCCTTGCTTCGGCAGAGTATCTCTATGGACTGTTCCAACTCCACATCATTCATTTCTTCCAAGCGGGGAGCCTCCCTTCGTGCTTACAAGCCTTTATGCGGCATCAGTACTACATCATTCGACCTTCCCCGATCATATTCCTTCTTGCTGGATATGGTTCTTTTTGTTAATCGTGTCCAAGTTGTCATGAGATGATGAAAGGCCAGCATAGGATGAAGTACAACGGCTTTGTCCCATTAATGAGGATAACCAGTACTTTCAATGAGGATAACCTGTACCTTCAACCGGGAAAGAGGGGTAGTTTTGAAGAAACAGACATTTATTCAGGGGGCCATGATTCTGCTCGCGGCAGGCATTATCAACCGTATTCTTGGCTTCATTCCGCGTATCGCACTGCCTCGAGTGATCGGCGCAGAAGGTGTTGGCATCTATCAGCTGAGCTATCCCTTTTTCATCGTGCTGGTGACGCTGATTACCGGAGGGATTCCGTTAGCCGTAGCCAAACTTGTTGCGGAAGCCGAAACGGGTGCCAATCGTTATTCGCCCCAGCGTATTTTACAGATAAGCCTCAGTTTCACACTCACTCTCGGTGTCGTTTTTATGTTTCTTTGCATTCTGTTTGCCCCTTGGATCACTCAGTATGTTCTCACCGATGAACGGGTATATCATACGTTTGTCAGCATGAGTCCTATGATTGCTATCATCGCTGTTTCCGCTGTATACAGAGGTTATTTCCAAGGCAGGCAGAACATGATGCCAACAGCGATTTCGTCTATTACAGAAACGATTATCCGCATCATTTGTGTGATCTGGTTTGCCTGGCTGCTGCTTCCTAAAGGAATTGAACATGCGGCGGCCGGCGCAATGCTGGGGGCAATGGTCGGGGAGCTGGGTGGAATGCTGATTCTACTGTGGAATTATACAAAATCAAAAAAAGAGCTGCCCCTTTCTATAAAAATAGAACAGGAGCCCTCTCCTTCATCCAAGTCAGTGGAACCAGAATCCAGTTTGTTAACAGAAGCAGGGCTGTCTGAGGGGAAGAGTCATGCCCAAAGAGGATTAATCCGCCGTTTGCTGGCTATATCTGTGCCTGTTACAGCAGGTCGTCTTGTTGGCTCTCTATCCTACCTCGCTGAGACAATCGTAACAGCCCAGAGTCTTGCCATTGCCGGTATCGCCAAAGGGCTCGCTACAGCTCAATATGGTGCATTACAGGGGATGGTCATCCCGTTACTGCTGCTTCCTGGTGCGCTGACCTCATCTCTTGCGACATCACTCGTCCCGTCTTTATCTGAAGCAGCTGCCCGGGGTGACCGTGCGCTCATTCATAAAAGAATGCATCAGGCCCTGCGGCTTGCTCTGGTCACTGGTGCACCTTTTTCTGTATTTATGTATGTGCTTGCCGAACCGATGTGTCTGCTGCTCTATGATGATGCATCGATTGGAAGCATGCTGAAGCTGATGGCTCCTTTTGCTTTGTTTATCTATATTCAAGCCCCGCTGCAGGCAGCGCTGCAGGCACTTGATCGTCCAGGTAAAGCTTTGCTGAATACATTTATTGGCGCTGTCATCAAAATTTCTTTAATTCTGATGCTGGCTTCGCAGCCCGAATATGGTATTTTTGGTGCTGTCATTGCCATCTGTATCAATTCCATGATTGTGACCTTATTACATGCGCGAAGTGTACGTCAGCTGTTAAACTTCCGATTTAAGTTGATGGATTGGGTCAAAACAGGAGCCGGCATGTTCATTATGGGTGCAGCGACCCTTCTCGTCTACGAGCACACAGCTGCCCTGCTTCCATTTTGGCTGCGAATGATCCTAGCCCCAGCGACAGGTTTACTCGTTTATTTTCTCATTATGGGCATCACCAAAATGATTGACTTTCATGATTTATCCCGTGCTCCGCTCATTGGTTCATGGTTTAAACGCCGCAAGTAATTTACTTTTTGTCCTCGCGAGGGCTGATATATAACTTGCCATTGTGGTCAATTGAGCAAATAAACACATCTTTGAAATCCATGATGCCTTTTTGCTGAATTTGATTTTTTAACCAGAAACGTGTTTTCTCAATCATTTCCAGATTCTCATCCTGCACTTTCCCATCCATAATTAGCGGTACAGGCAGGCCCTCATATTTGATGTCGGGGAAACCTTTCAAGTGAATATGATTTTTTTTGCGGGAAGATGAGCTGCTGAAACCTGAACCTGACTCGGAGGAACTGCCTTCGGAACTTTGATCTTTTGGAAAAACGGTTAATTTGCCCGTCGTCTCCAGAAGCGCAAAATCTACATCACCTATGCTGTCTATGTTCTGTTCACGCAGCTGGAGGAGCAGATCATCCAGATTATAACGCTGTTTCCGCATTTCATCCCGATGAAGTTTACCTTTAGAGATTAACACCGTAGGTTTCCCATCAATCATCAAGCGAAGCTTTCTACTTTTCAAGCCAACATAGGCCATCCCAATCTGCATAACAATGACCGTCAGCATCGGAGCTATACCATGAGAGAGCGGTTTTTTAATATCCTCAATGACAAAAGCAGCCATTTCAGCGAGCATAATCGACACGACCAGATCAAACATGGACAGCTTGCCGATCTCACGTTTGCCCATAACACGAATCGCACAATAGACCAGAAAATACATGAGTACGGTTCGGTAAACATGGGGGCCGATATCCGTGAAATTCATAACAGGGACCTCCTTCGAATTTCAGCATTTGGGGATATTTGAAGTGCAATCCCTATTTTGACCTGAACCTGAAATGCTCATGCAGAAATAATCCGTTCATTTAATGGAAATCAGTTCATAAGTGAGAAGGCTTGACCATACACTGTAATAATTTCAAACTTGTACAAGGGGGTTGCTTCATGCAATTGATTCGCCGCTTGTTCTCATTTCGGATGTCCAATCCGATTCTGTCTGGTCTCTGCCATGCTTTTGTCTGGATGTTTATTGGAGCGTTAGTTCTTTCATTCTTCTTGTGGATGAGCGGCTTACGGGAACAGGAGCTATCTACCTATACCTATGTCGTTCATGGTTTGTCACTGCTCATTGGCGGTTTCATTGCAGGGAAACGGTCTGGTGAGAAGGGATGGTATTACGGCGGAGTTACAGGCATCGTTTATGGGCTCCTCGTGCTTCTTATTGGATTTCTGGCCCTTGACGCTTCTTTTAACTGGAAGGACAGCTTACAGCTGCTTTGTGCCTTTCTGCTCTCAGCTCTAGGCGGTATCTTTGGTGTCAATACACAGCGTTCCTCGTGATCAACTCCCATAAAAAAAGAGAACCGGATCTGCTTAGATCCGATTCTCTGTTCGGGAATATGCGGGTGCATATTCTCAATATATATTCGATTATTCAGCCGTTTCACGACTTACAGCACTGCTGATTGCATTACGATCAAACGTAAGCTTGGTAACATCGTTTACACGCAGTACCACGATGTCCTCCGTAATTTCAGCAATCGTACCGTGAAGACCACCGATCGTAACAATTTTGTCGCCTTTTTTCAGCTGACCCAGCATCGCATTACGAGCCTTTTGTTTTTTGTTCTGTGGACGAATCATCAGGAAGTAGAAAATGGCGACCATCAGTACCAAAGGTACGATCAACGAAAAAATTCCACCACCAGGATTTGCAGCTTGAGCAGTCATAGCTTGAAACATCAAAACTCCCCCTTATCGACTATACATACAGATATTGCTTGTTGCATCGGTTCCGCAAAAACCTTTAATCAGAAACCTTTGTCATTATCATGCAGACCATATTGATCGAAAAATTCATCCCGGAAATCAAGCAAACGATCTTCCATTATGGCTTTGCGCACATTGCGCATTAAGTTCTGTAGGAAATGAAGATTATGGATCGTTGTCAGACGCAAGCCAAATGTTTCATCTGCTTTGATCAGATGGCGCAGATAAGCTCTGGAATAGTTGCGGCAAGTGTAGCAGTCACATTCCGGGTCAAGCGGCCCAAAATCGGTTGCAAACTTGGCATTGCGAACGACCAGACGTCCTTGGCTTGTCATCGTTGTTCCGTTACGGGCAATTCGGGTCGGCAGCACGCAGTCAAACATGTCCACTCCACGAATCGATCCCTCAATCAATGCATCGGGTGAACCTACCCCCATCAAATAGCGCGGTTTATTGGAAGGCAGCAAAGGCACTGTATAGTCCAATACACCATACATCAAATGTTTCGGTTCTCCAACACTCAGTCCACCAATAGCATACCCCGGGAAATCCATGGAAGTCAAATCAGCCGCGCTTTGACGACGAAGGTCCTCATGCATGCCTCCCTGTACGATGGCGAACAAACCTTGATCATGCGGACGAGCATGACTTTCAAGACAGCGCTCTGCCCAGCGGCTCGTTCTTTCAAGCGACTTCTTAACGTATTCATATTCAGCTGGATATGGAGGACATTCATCAAAAGCCATCATGATATCCGATCCCAGTGCGTTCTGAATTTCCATGGCTACTTCCGGGGAAAGAAACTTTTTGTCTCCGTTCAGATGGGAACGGAAGTGTACGCCTTCTTCCGTAATCTTACGCATCTCACTGAGGGAAAACACTTGAAATCCACCACTATCTGTCAGAATCGGTCGATCCCAGTTCATAAATTTGTGCAGCCCACCAGCCTGACGAATAATTTCATGTCCGGGCCTTAGGAACAAGTGATAGGTATTGCTCAGAATAATCTGAGCATCCATTTCTTTCAACTCTTCAGGACTCATCGTTTTTACCGTTGCCTGCGTACCTACCGGCATGAAGGTTGGTGTCTCAATAACTCCATGAGGTGTATGTACCCGTCCCAGACGCGCACCGGATTGTTTACACGTTTTGATATGTTCGTACGTAATTGCTGCCATTGGTTATAATCATCCTCTAAAAGTTAATCGTTTATTAATAAATCAGCATCGCATCCCCAAAACTGAAGAAACGGTATTTCTCTTTGATCGCTTCCTCATAGGCGCGCATAATATGTTCTCGCCCTGCAAGTGCACTAACAAGCATCACTAGTGTGGATTTTGGCAGGTGAAAGTTGGTAAGCATTCCGTCAATGACTTTGAAGGAGTATCCGGGATAGATAAAAATACTCGTCCAGCCGCTGCTTTCCTGCAGTATGCCATCTTCAAACTTACTTCCCACTGTCTCCAGCGTTCTGCAGCTGGTGGTACCTACCGCAAAAACTTTATTACCTCGCTCTTTGGTCTGGTTAATCAAATCAGCTGTTTCCTGAGACAAAGAATAGTATTCTTCATGCATTACATGATCCTCCACCACATCCACGGACATCGGTCTGAAAGTGCCTAAGCCAACATGGAGAGTAATGAAGCCGACATGCACACCTTTAGCTCGAATCTGATCAAGCAGCTCATCGGTAAAGTGCAGACCTGCGGTCGGTGCAGCGGCTGAGCCTTCATGTTTGGCATATACCGTCTGATAACGCTCCCGATCGTCCAGCGTTTCTTTGATATAAGGCGGCAGCGGCATTTCTCCCAATCGATCCAGAATCTCCTGGAAGATTCCGCTGTACTCAAATGTTAATGTACGTGCCCCCATTTCGCCAACTTCATTAATGACGGCCTTTAACTCATCGCTGAACACAATCACAGAACCAGCCCGCAGTTTTTTACCCGGCTTGACCAGCGCCTCCCATTTGTCACCTTCTAGGTTTTTAAGCAGCAGCACCTCGGCTTTCGCTCCCGTGTCCTCTTTTGTACCAAAAAGGCGGGCAGGCAGTACACGTGTATCATTTAAGATCAGCGTATCCCCAGGCTCCAGAACATTAATAATATGAGGAAAGTGGTGATGACCAATCTCACCTGTCTCTTTGTTCAACGTAAGCAGACGAGACGCTGTGCGGTCCAGCAGCGGCGTCTGTGCAATCAATTCTTCAGGCAGTTCAAAATCATATAAGTTCACATTCATGTTCATTTCATTCCTTAACAATAGTGGCATTCTGATAATAGTGTTTCAATATTGTCTGGTAATCATACCCTTCATCCGCCATACCCTTGGCTCCCCATTGAGATAAACCAAGTCCATGACCGTTACCCTGACCAATAAACATAAAAGTCTGACCTTGTGTAACGGCTCTGGCCTGTCCATCCGCACTCATCACAACCAGTGCATTACTGGAAGAGCTTCCTGTGCCTGAAGCAGATAAAACAGGAGCACCCTGCGATCCGGTTTTGCTGACTTTTTTGCCGTCAGCGCCTAATACAGTATAACTTCCGGTCCCCGCAATATCAAATAAAGTGCTCGGCAATCCCCCTAAGGCAGAACGGTACGTATCTCCGTATTTGACCGTCAACGGCTGCCCATTGGCTGTCACTTCAAGGGCCCGTCCTGAAGGCCCCCTTTTGGTTACTTCCAGTGTTGAGATGGAGGAAGGAACGGCATTTGTCGTTTTGCCCTGCAGCGTTTTGACCAACTGTGCCGAAGTAAATGGCCCTCTCACCCAAGCGTAATCATTGGACTGAGCGACTTTTGCCAGTACAACAACTTCAGTGCCCGGATTGATTTTCGCAACCGGCTCTACATTGGATTGAATTAGCGGTATGGGTCTTACATTTGTATTTTGAGCTGTAACCGTCACTTTGGAAAGGCCCGCCTCTGTTTTTGTTGTTACTTCTTTTACGTTGTCCTCACGAATATATCCGCTCACACCTGTATTCAGCAGAACGTGGTACCATGTATGGAGTCCGGCCTGCGCAGACTGATCCCCACGACTGTCTACATTGGTAAACAGACCGTTTCCACTGTTCCATACTTCAGAAGGATGAGCAGTCTGTCCTCCCGCATTGGAAGAAAATACGGCTTCTACAATTTTGCCGCCGCTTTTGATCACTTCTCCTGCAGTCGCATTTACTGCACTCGTTACTTTGTCATTCTCCGAATTCATTCCGTTGTAAGCCTGACTCAGTGTTGTATCGACCACATTGGCAATCTTGAATCGTTCCCCCTGCTGAAGCGCATAGGAACGTGCTGCTACCGCCTGTACCTTAAGTGCTTCTGCTGGCCAGGAAGAATAGACTTCTGCACCGACAACCGAGTACAGGTACTTTTCCAGCGGCACAACATTTACTAGAGCCAAGTCCCCATTTACGATGCTGACCTCCATATCTCCGCGGTATATCCGTTGAGATCGCTCCACAACTTTTATACCGCTGCCTGTCCCCTGTACGAGTACTTTGGCATCACTGCCTGCAATAGTATAGTGTGGAGCCGTTTTGAGAGCATCCAGACTCAATCCTGCATCCTGTCGGATAATCAGACCTGCACTGTTTCCTACAGGGGAGAGACTGATCCCGGCTGCGCTTGCTTCGACCTGCTGCTTTAATGAGTCCAACTCCGCCGCGGATGAGGCCTCGCCAACCCATACTGTATATCCTTGACTGCTTCCATTCAGCAGAAGCACAGGATATGCAGTGAATCCTGCCGAAAGCAGATTTGCCTGTACAGCTTCTGCCTCCTGAAGTGAACTGTACGTGCCTGTCGACAAACGTTCGCTTCCTGTTACAACAGGCTGCTGTCCTGCCAATTGTGCTGCGGCTGTTTTCTGAACACGTGTCACAGCTTGTGCGGCAAGTGCAGCTGTCCCGTAATTACCTGTATACAGCTGATAAAGCGTCTTGCCATTAAACGATGCGGTGTACAGCAAAGGTTTATCAGCTGAAGCCTGCAGCAATTTTGCGGCTGCTGCGGCTGTTTTAAAATCAGCCGTTTCTAACACTTTTACTCGAAATCCATCCGCACTAAATCTGGCCTGTCCGGAAGGAAGTGAAGCATTCGCAGCGCCCCCCGACTGAAGGCTCCATTCTCCGGCCGATTCAAGTGTAATAATAGGAGTCGTTGATTTATATGTGCTCCCTAAATTGGCAAACAAGGCTACTCTGATTAATTGTCCATCATTACCAGCCGCATAAGCAGGCACCTGCAAACATCCCGCTGTTAATAGAGCAGCCGCCAGTACCTTCAATCGACGACTCCACTTTTTCGTTCGTATTGCTTTTCCCACAATCAGACTCCTCTCCACGTATGTCTTTCGTTTATATCGGTCAGATTCTATAGAGAATTCACTTCATTTGATGATAACTCCCTCGATTCACTTCCATAACCAAAGAAGGTAAGGCGCTATTTGCCGTCTCTTGGCGGAACGGGCAGACCAAGATGGTGATATGCCAGATCTGTTACCACCCGACCTCTCGGTGTACGCTGAATCATACCGATCTGCAGCAGATAGGGTTCATAAACATCCTCAATTGTCTGTGACTCCTCCCCAATCGTAGCCGCAATGGTATCCAGTCCAACCGGCCCTCCACGAAAACTGTTAATCATGGATTTAAGCATCTTGTGGTCGATTTCGTCCAATCCGCGCGGATCAATCTGAAGACGCTGCAGTGCTTCTTCTGCCAGAGCTTGTGTAATAATGCCATCACCGCGCACCTGTGCAAAATCACGCACCCGTTTTAGCAATCGGTTGGCAATCCGTGGTGTCCCGCGCGAACGCAGGGCAATCTCTTCTGCAGCATCGCCTACAATCTCGACACCCAAAATTTCTGTCGAGCGTGAAACGATGTATGCCAGCTCATCAACGGTATAGAACTCCAGACGGCTGATTACACCAAACCTGTCCCGAAGGGGGGCGGATAGAAGTCCAGCACGCGTCGTAGCCCCAATCAATGTAAATGGGGGCAGATCCAAACGAACGGAACGTGCACTCGGCCCCTTGCCAATCATAATATCCAGAGCAGAATCTTCCATAGCCGGGTACATGACCTCTTCAACAGTACGGTGAAGTCGATGAATCTCGTCAATAAACAAGACATCCCCCTCCTGCAGATTGGTCAGCAGAGCCGCAAGATCACCTGGACGCTCGATCGCAGGACCTGAAGTTGTTCTCAGATTAACACCAAGTTCGTTTGCTATAATATTAGCGAGAGTCGTTTTTCCAAGTCCCGGCGGACCATATAAAAGCACATGATCCAGTGCTTCATTTCGTAACTTGGCAGCTTCGATATATATTTTAAGATTTTCCTTGACCTGATTCTGCCCGATGTATTCATTTAAATACCGGGGACGGAGGCTGAGTTCAACGTTCTGATCCTCCATCATCAGGTTAGCGGATATAATCCGTTCATCCATGTCTATCCCTACCTTTTCTTGCAGGCTGCACCTCTAGTATACTATGAAACCTGAACTTATCCCGTAAACAACATCTGCAGTGCCCGCTTCATCAGGACATCAACTGAATCTGCAGTCGTTACGTCTTTTTTCAACTTGAGCCATACTTTATCCAATTCACTATCCGTATATCCAAGCGCCTTCAAGCCCTCACGTGCTTCATCCCACGCAGACCCGCTTCCCTTCTCTTCCGATGGGGGTGCAAACAGCCCCGTTTCATACGCTGCCGTTCCAAAGCCGTCCAATTTGTCTTTCAGATCAAGGATCATACGCTGTGCTGTTTTTTTGCCGATGCCCGGCAGTTTCGTCAAGAATGTCAGATTCTCCTGATAGATCGCCGTAACCACGTGATCTGGTGTACCTCCAGCAAGAATACCTAATGCCACCTTTGGCCCAATTCCCGACACTTCAATCAATTTGCGGAACAGACGCTGTTCTTCTCTCGTCACAAATCCAAACAAAAACATTGCATCTTCACGCACATGGTGATGAGTGTATACAATAATTTCGCCTTCCTGCTTGGCAAACGCATAAGGGTTAGGACAGAATACGCGGTAACCTACGCCATGAACGTCCAGCACAATATAATCACTCTCGACATGTATAAACTGTCCTCTTAGAAAATCGATCATTTTCGCAATACCTCATTCAATTTGGAATTTAATGTATATGAGTGTGCATGGCAAACGGCAACAGCCAGCGCATCTGCAACGTCATCCGGTTTAGGCACAACCTGCAGGCGAAGAAACATTTTGACCATCTCCTGCACTTGTTTCTTCTCCGCCTTGCCGTAACCCACAATCGCCTGTTTGATCTGCATCGGAGTATACTCTGCAATCGGCAAACCTTTCTGAGCAGCAGCAAGGATCATGACCCCTCTGGCCTGACTGACAGACATTGCTGTAGTTACATTACGGTTAAAAAAGAGCTTCTCCAGTGCTACTGCATCGGGTTTATATTTATCGATCAGCTGCACCATCCCCTCATAAACGTGAAGAAGCCGTTCCTCATCAGGAGTATGAGCCTCCGTCTGAATACATCCATATTGTACGGGTACTACTTTGTTCCCGATTTTGTCCACAAAGCCAAACCCAACAATCGCAATCCCCGGGTCAATTCCCAAAAAACGCAAAACCATCTCTCCCTTACAAAAGCGAACATATGTATCGTTCATTTCATTATAACATTAGATACGCCTTGCGGCAGGAAAAACTTTGTCTATGCTAAAGCTTGCTTTATTTCGAGCGTATTCTTTCTTCATGTCACTTATATCCTTGATGCCTTTTCTAAAAACGACAAAAAGGACATCCTCTTGATGTCCTTAGTTGAAAGGCATGAGTCAAAATTCTTACTTATACGGCCTAGCCTTTTTTTAGCATATCCTTTACCTTTACGATTCAATTCTTAAAAATTTCCTGTTTCACCAATTATCCGCCATTACGAAGCAATCGGTGTGTTTCATCCACTGCAAAATCACTAAATGTCGAGATTACACTATCATACTCATCTTTATCCTGTATGCGAATGCCTTCCTGCAATTGCTCTAACACCCCTTCGGGCAGTGAACTTTCCAGCGTACCTACATCGAGTTGAAAAAACGTGCGAATGACGTTCTCTTCAGCAGGTTTGCCCTCATACAGTTTAAGATTACCAGCAGCATCAATGCTGATATATGCTTCTTGTTTACATATCGGTGAAAGGTCCTCAACCCTCTGATTCAGCTGCATCGTATCCGAAGAAGTAATCTTCGCTTCCCACTCCGGATGCTGAGCAAGCAGTATTTTAAGCCGCGGAATATCCATTCTCCCCAACTGTTCCGTCTCTACACCGCAAATATATTCCGTTTGTAAAACAACACGTATCAGCTGCTCTTTGTCAGCTTTAAGCTGTGTGACAAGACGCTGAATCTCTTGATCCGACCGTGTATCCTTTTTAACTGTACCCATAACGCTTACAGCCTCACCAAAATTAGTCGTTAATAACCGCTCAACTGCTGCAGATATAGATAAACCACGATATGCTAGTATCATAACTGCGCATACCGCTGCAGTCATCCAAAATGTCCGTTTCCAGCGCCGCCATCGTTTCTTTAATTGTTTTCTGAAGCTGAACCTGTTCACATAAACCCCTTCAATCACTTTTTTAAAGCTATTGTGACCTAATGGATGAAATTTTATGCATAACCAAGCCTGCTTGAAAAGGATAAAAGCCTTACTCGGTGAGCATTTATCCTTTTCTGGAACCTTATATGTATAATTTATTATTTTAAAAAGTAAAAAGCACTATCTGATTAGATAGTGCTTTCTTGAATCGGGATGACACGATTTGAACATGCGACCCCCTGGTCCCAAACCAGGTGCTCTACCAAGCTGAGCTACATCCCGTTATATATACCGGCGAGAGGACTCGAACCTCCACGGTTTCCCACTCGATTTTGAGTCGAGCGCGTCTGCCATTCCGCCACGCCGGCAAACTATGAAAATAATGGCGCGCCCTGAGAGATTCGAACTCCCGGCCTTTTGATTCGTAGTCAAACGCTCTATCCAGCTGAGCTAAGGGCGCAAATATTGGAGCGGAAGACGGGAATCGAACCCGCGACCCTCGCCTTGGCAAGGCGATGCTCTACCGCTGAGCCACTTCCGCATGAAAAAAAGTATAAAATGGCGGAACCGACGGGATTCGAACCCGCGATCTCCTGCGTGACAGGCAGGCATGTTAGGCCAACTACACCACGGTTCCAAATCACTCTCGATTAGAAAGTTAAATTGCGGGGGCAGGATTTGAACCTGCGGCCTTCGGGTTATGAGCCCGACGAGCTACCGGGCTGCTCCACCCCGCGTCATTGATAAAAGATATATGGTGGAGGCTGAGGGGATCGAACCCCCGACCCTCTGCTTGTAAGGCAGATGCTCTCCCAGCTGAGCTAAGCCTCCACATATATGACCCGTAGGGGATTCGAACCCCTGTTACCTCCGTGAAAGGGAGGTGTCTTAACCCCTTGACCAACGGGCCTTAATGGCTCCCCGAACAGGACTCGAACCTGTGACAACTCGATTAACAGTCGAGTGCTCTACCAACTGAGCTATCAGGGAATAATATGCATCTGCTGAACAAATGCAATTCATCGTACAACGTCCACATGCATAACCTGTTTTCTATGTATGATGAAAGAGTTCGCTTGGCGGCGTCCTACTCTCCCAGGACCCTGCGGTCCAAGTACCATCGGCGCTAGAGGGCTTAACGGTCGTGTTCGGGATGGGTACGTGTGGAACCCCTCCGCCATCGCCACCAAACGCGATTGGTCGAAGCATAGCTTCTTCCATTCATCAGAGTTATTGTTCTCTGAAAACTAGATTCGAAACGAAACCTACACGACTCAAAACCTGCTATTGGATAAGCCCTCGACCGATTAGTACTGGTCAGCTCCATGCATTGCTGCACTTCCACCCCCAGCCTATCTACCTCGTCGTCTTCAAGGGGTCTTACATACTGGGAAATCTCATCTTGAGGGGGGCTTCACGCTTAGATGCTTTCAGCGCTTATCCCGTCCGTACATAGCTACCCAGCGGTGCTCCTGGCGGAACAACTGGTACACCAGCGGTACGTCCATCCCGGTCCTCTCGTACTAAGGACAGCTCCTCTCAAATTTCCTACGCCCACGACAGATAGGGACCGAACTGTCTCACGACGTTCTGAACCCAGCTCGCGTACCGCTTTAATGGGCGAACAGCCCAACCCTTGGGACCTACTTCAGCCCCAGGATGCGATGAGCCGACATCGAGGTGCCAAACCTCCCCGTCGATGTGGACTCTTGGGGGAGATAAGCCTGTTATCCCCAGGGTAGCTTTTATCCGTTGAGCGATGGCCCTTCCATGCGGTACCACCGGATCACTAAGCCCGACTTTCGTCCCTGCTCGACTTGTAGGTCTCGCAGTCAAGCTCCCTTATGCCTTTGCACTCTTCGAATGATTTCCAACCATTCTGAGGGAACCTTTGGGCGCCTCCGTTACTCTTTAGGAGGCGACCGCCCCAGTCAAACTGCCCACCTGACACTGTCCCCGTACCCGCTAAGGGCACCAGGTTAGAACCTAGATACGATCAGGGTGGTATCCCAACGGTGCCTCCACACAAGCTGGCGCTCATGCTTCAAAGGCTCCCACCTATCCTGTACAGATCGTACCCAAATTCAATATCAAGCTGCAGTAAAGCTCCATGGGGTCTTTCCGTCTTGTCGCGGGTAACCTGCATCTTCACAGGTATTAAAATTTCACCGGATCTCTCGTTGAGACAGCGCCCAAGTCGTTACGCCATTCGTGCGGGTCAGAATTTACCTGACAAGGAATTTCGCTACCTTAGGACCGTTATAGTTACGGCCGCCGTTTACTGGGGCTTCGGTTCACAGCTTCGGATTGCTCCTAACCACTCCCCTTAACCTTCCAGCACCGGGCAGGCGTCAGCCCGTATACTTCGCCTTACGGCTTCGCACAGACCTGTGTTTTTGCTAAACAGTCGCTTGGGCCTTTTCACTGCGGCCCCCTCGTGCTATTCACACTACCGGGGCACCCCTTCTCCCGAAGTTACGGGGTCATTTTGCCGAGTTCCTTAACGAGAGTTCTTCCGCGCGCCTTAGAATTCTCTTCTCGCCTACCTGTGTCGGTTTGCGGTACGGGCACCTTCATCTGGCTAGAGGCTTTTCTTGGCAGTGTGAGATCATGACCTTCGCTACTGTAATTTTCACTCCCCATCACAGCTCAGCCTTACGATGTGCGGATTTGCCTACACATCAGCCTCACTGCTTGGACAGGCATCCATCAGCCTGCGTCACTACCCTACTGCGTCCCCCCATCGCTCGTAACGATTTACGGTGGTACAGGAATTTCGACCTGTTGTCCTTCGACTACGCCTTTCGGCCTCGCCTTAGGTCCCGACTTACCCTGAGCGGACGAGCCTTCCTCAGGAACCCTTAGGCTTTCGGCGGATCAGATTCTCACTGATCTTTTCGTTACTCATACCGGCATTCTCACTTGTATAATGTCCAGCGCTCCTTACGGTACACCTTCAACCCTTATACAACGCTCCCCTACCCCTGATGCAAGCATCAAGCCATAGCTTCGGTGGTGTGTTTAGCCCCGTTACATTTTCGGCGCAGAGTCACTCGACCAGTGAGCTATTACGCACTCTTTCAATGATGGCTGCTTCTAAGCCAACATCCTGGTTGTCTGTGCAACTCCACATCCTTTCCCACTTAACACACACTTGGGGACCTTAGCTGATGGTCTGGGCTGTTTCCCTTTTGACAATGGATCTTAGCACTCACTGTCTGACTCCCGGAAGTAAGTCTATGGCATTCGGAGTTTGACTGAGCTTGGTAACCCTTGCGGGCCCCGCACCCAATCAGTGCTCTACCTCCACGACTCTGTTTTCCGAGGCTAGCCCTAAAGCTATTTCGGGGAGAACCAGCTATCTCCGAGTTCGATTGGAATTTCTCCGCTACCCCCACCTCATCCCCGCACTTTTCAACGTGCGTGGGTTCGGGCCTCCAGTGCGTGTTACCGCACCTTCACCCTGGACAGGGGTAGATCACCCGGTTTCGGGTCTACGTCCACGTACTATGTCGCCCTATTCAGACTCGCTTTCGCTGCGGCTCCGGCTCTTCACCTTAACCTTGCACGGGAACGTAACTCGCCGGTTCATTCTACAAAAGGCACGCCATCACCCCTAAAACGGGCTCTGACTTTTTGTAAGCACACGGTTTCAGGTTCTATTTCACTCCCCTTCCGGGGTGCTTTTCACCTTTCCCTCACGGTACTGCTTCACTATCGGTCGCTAGGAAGTATTTAGCCTTGGCAGATGGTCCTGCCGGATTCATACGGGGTTTCACGTGCCCCGCACTACTCGGGATCCGTCTCGGAGGGAACAGACTTTCAATTACAGGGCTTTTACCTTCTTTGGCGGGCCTTTCCAGACCTCTTCGCTTAACCGGTTCCTTTGTAACTCCATGTGAGACGTCCCACAACCCCAAAGAGCAAGCTCTCTGGTTTGGGCTTCTCCGCGTTCGCTCGCCGCTACTGACGGAATCACTATTGTTTTCTCTTCCTCAGGGTACTTAGATGTTTCAGTTCCCCTGGTATGCCTCTGCACAACCTATGTATTCAGTTGTGAGTAACTGGATATTACCCCAGCTGGGTTTCCCCATTCGGACATCCCCGGATCAAAGCTTGCTTACAGCTCCCCGAGGCAGTATCGTTGTTCGCCACGTCCTTCATCGGCTCCTAGCGCCTAGGCATCCTCCGTGTGCTCTTAGCAGCTTAACCAGATTGCTCCGGTTTCGTTTGCTTGCTCCCCTTGTTTTGCTTACGCAAAGCCAAAAGTCGCTCCCATCCGATACCATCGCAATTGCATTTAACTACCGTTTTTATTGAAACTTGTTTAACACAAGTTCAGCTAAAAAGGAATGTTCTAATTCGCGTTTGTTTCGTTTCGATATCTAGTTTTCAAAGAACAAATCGGTTTCTTCGGACCGTTCACCATAAGTGTCCGTCGAAAAAACGAGATGATTGAGAGTTTGAGCTCTCAAAACTGAGCAACGAGTGAGTAGTTTGCAGCTGAGCTGCATATTTGAATGTCTTCGTTGCAGAAGACGATTCTCCATAGAAAGGAGGTGATCCAGCCGCACCTTCCGATACGGCTACCTTGTTACGACTTCACCCCAATCATCTATCCCACCTTCGGCGGCTGGCTCCTTGCGGTTACCCCACCGACTTCGGGTGTTATAAACTCTCGTGGTGTGACGGGCGGTGTGTACAAGACCCGGGAACGTATTCACCGCGGCATGCTGATCCGCGATTACTAGCAATTCCGACTTCATGCAGGCGAGTTGCAGCCTGCAATCCGAACTGAGACCGGCTTTTTAGGATTGGTTCCACCTCGCGGCTTCACTGCCCGTTGTACCGGCCATTGTAGTACGTGTGTAGCCCAGGTCATAAGGGGCATGATGATTTGACGTCATCCCCACCTTCCTCCGGTTTGTCACCGGCAGTCACCTTAGAGTGCCCACCCGAAGTGCTGGCAACTAAGATCAAGGGTTGCGCTCGTTGCGGGACTTAACCCAACATCTCACGACACGAGCTGACGACAACCATGCACCACCTGTCTCAACTTTCCCCGAAGGGCACCTAACGCATCTCTGCCTCGTTAGTTGGATGTCAAGACCTGGTAAGGTTCTTCGCGTTGCTTCGAATTAAACCACATACTCCACTGCTTGTGCGGGTCCCCGTCAATTCCTTTGAGTTTCAGTCTTGCGACCGTACTCCCCAGGCGGAATGCTTAATGTGTTAACTTCGGCACCAAGGGTATCGAAACCCCTAACACCTAGCATTCATCGTTTACGGCGTGGACTACCAGGGTATCTAATCCTGTTTGCTCCCCACGCTTTCGCGCCTCAGCGTCAGTTACAGCCCAGAGAGTCGCCTTCGCCACTGGTGTTCCTCCACATCTCTACGCATTTCACCGCTACACGTGGAATTCCACTCTCCTCTTCTGCACTCAAGTCACGCAGTTTCCAGTGCGATCCGGGGTTGAGCCCCGGGATTAAACACCAGACTTACATGACCGCCTGCGCGCGCTTTACGCCCAATAATTCCGGACAACGCTTGCCCCCTACGTATTACCGCGGCTGCTGGCACGTAGTTAGCCGGGGCTTTCTTCTCAGGTACCGTCACCTTGAGAGCAGTTACTCTCCCAAGCGTTCTTCCCTGGCAACAGAGCTTTACGATCCGAAAACCTTCATCACTCACGCGGCATTGCTCCGTCAGGCTTTCGCCCATTGCGGAAGATTCCCTACTGCTGCCTCCCGTAGGAGTCTGGGCCGTGTCTCAGTCCCAGTGTGGCCGATCACCCTCTCAGGTCGGCTACGCATCGTCGCCTTGGTGAGCCGTTACCTCACCAACTAGCTAATGCGCCGCAGGCCCATCCCCAAGTGACAGATTGCTCCGTCTTTCCAGTTCTCTTCAGGCGAAGAAAACAAGTATTCGGTATTAGCTACCGTTTCCGGTAGTTGTCCCAAGCTTGAGGGCAGGTTGCCTACGTGTTACTCACCCGTCCGCCGCTAACCATCCGAGAAGCAAGCTTCTCTTCAAGTCCGCTCGACTTGCATGTATTAGGCATGCCGCCAGCGTTCGTCCTGAGCCAGGATCAAACTCTCCAATAAAGATGAATTCCGTCAGTGTGGTTAAACGCTGTGAAACTCATCGGGGTATTGAAAAGAGCGATAAGCTCATTTTGAATCTGACGAGATTAAAAATCTCATTTTTGCTTTCGAAATCATACAGTCCGAAGACGTGTACCGATTTCTCAGCGTTGATCTTGCAAGCAAGATCATTACTCACTCGTTGTTCAGTTTTCAAAGATCAAACTTCTTTTTTGTCAGCGCCGTATTTCAGCGGCGACTTAAATAATATATCATACCAGAAAAACAAACGCAAGAGTTTTTTGAAATAAGTTTTAACGATTCGTAAACTTAAAACCTACACCTTACTTTCAAACTGAAATCAGCCTGTAAATCATGATGCATATACATTGTAACATATCTATGAATGGGCTTTCAAACATTATCGGCAATGTTTTTGTTTTTCCGACATATGAATATGTCTTTCGTACAGTTCCTTCCTCGCCAACTATATAAGCGGAATAAACGAAAAAGCCAATCCCTGATTACTGAACTGGCCTTTTCGTCATTGGTGGTGTTTAAAACAATTAAGAATATTTAATGTTGAATCCAGGGGTTACGGCGCTTTTTAGCTGGTTTTCGTGAACTGGATGAAGCTGAGCTTTCTCTGGAAGTTTTACCTGATACAGAAACCTTGGATTTATTTTTTGCAGGAGCTTTATTCGTTCTCCGCTTTGCCGTCCCTGATTTAGTCAGGTTTGATTTAGGTTTCGCTTCAGACTCAGCTCCTGCCTCTTCAAACGATGCCTGACTTAAATTCGCATCCTCCCGTCCTCCCTTTTTACCGCTGCTCGCACCTTGGGAAAGTGGAGGGTACATTTCCCCAAAAGCGCCAAGCGGAGATGGCGGAACCATGTTTTGAGCAGGATACGGATTTTGATAAGCATATTCCATGGGATGATTCGGCATCACCGATGTGGACATTTCAGGCGGCATGCCATTCGGGTGACCATACATGCCCCAGCCCGGTTCCTGGTAACCATACGCTGGATAAGTATATTGAGGAGCAGGTGTATGTGACCCACATCCGCATGGCGGATAAGGAAGCATGGAGTATGGAGAAACAAATGGCGGCTGATGGTTCATCTGTGTATTTGCAGCTGCAAAATGAGGAAAAGGACTATTAACCTGACCAGCCGGTGAGATTGGAAATGAATTATTCATCGTTTCTGGAGATATATTGGGCATAACGTCATTATGATTATACGTTTGTTCTGCAGCGGTCCACGGGCCATTCGGCATATCCCCTACACTATAAGCACCCACATCTTGAATACCAGGGAAGGGAGAATTATTGTTCATTCCCGCCGTATACATATTGTTTTGTTGGGGTGCATATATCTCTTGCGCTGGTACCGGAACCTGCATGTAAGGATGTTCGATCGGAGCATGGAGCATCTTTTGTCCACATCCACATGGCGCCTTAGCAGCTGGGGCAGCATTTACAGCAGGTTCAATGTTAGGCATCATAGGCAGAGGCATCATTTCCGGTGAAAGATCAGGTAGTTGAGATTTCTTGGCTTCCGTTACAGGTTGGACTTGAACCTCAGTTTTCATTTCCTCTTTCTTGTCTGTTTTTTTCTCCGGCTTCATCTCAGGCATCTCGGGAAGCTGCGGCAAAGCCTCCATTTCAGGCATCACATTAGGCTTAACCGGTGCAGGTGGCATAGGAGCCGGAACAGGAACAGGAGTTTCAACAGCAGGAGTTGGAGGAGCCGGGACGATCGGGGCTGTTTCTTCTTTTACCCCCGTATACTCCTTGCCCTCGGGCGACAATTTTTCTTGTGCACCAATATTTCCGATTTCGGTATTCGAGGCTTGATTCCCTTGGGCGTGCATGGAAGGAATGTAGACTGTTTCTCCAACCAGCAGAGCATTCGGATTTTTCAACTGCGGGTTGGCATTAATCATGTCTTTCAAAGGAACACCCCAGGCTTGTGACAGTTTCCATAACGAATCCCCTTGTACAACCTTATGGCTGTGCAGCATGCCCTCTGGCTTTGGTGTTACTGGCTGCGCAGGGATTTTGACTTTCATACCAATATCCAGCTTGTCGGGGTCTGCAATCTGCGGATTGGCCGCAATTAATTTGTCCAGCGCTACATTGTATTTTTGAGACAGCAGATATAAGGTGTCGCCTTTTTTTACCATGTGTATTTTCACAGGGAACTAACCTCCTAGACGTCATACTTGGGCAGTACATTCGCCCATACCGTTACTACATCCTATGCAGCAACCGGGCTAATGACATCATTTGAACAAAAAAAATCCTCCCGTCTTCTAAAATTCCACATACACGAGGCATGCAGCATTTTATCGGACAAGGAGAATTCCTGTTATTTATTCAGTTAAACGTAAACTGTCTATTCCCACACCTTGTAACCGTCTTTGTCGACAATCTGACGGAAAGCTTCAAGCAATTGCAAAGTAACTGGGCCTGCTGTACCAGAACCAATCGTTCTGCCATCCACTTCACAAGCCGCAATAACTTCCGCAGCCGTTCCTGTGAAGAATACTTCGTCAGCAATGTACACATCATGAAGGGTGAAAGGCACTTCTTTTAACTCAATACCCAACTCCCCGCACAGATCAATAATCGCTTGACGGGTGATGCCTTCGAGTGCTCCAAGGTAACAAGGAGGAGTATACACTACACCGTTTTTGATAATGAAAATGTTATCGCTTGAACCCTCGGTTACGTAGCCTTGTGAGTTCAGCATAATGGCCTCACCTGCACCCGAATAGTTCGACTGCAATTTGACAAGGATGTTGTTCAGATAGTTGAGGGATTTGATCTTCGGATTCAGCGCATCCGGGATGTTGCGGCGCTGTGATACGGAAACGGCCTTCAATCCAATAAGATAAGCTTCTTCTGGATAGATCGCCAGCTGTTCCACAATAATGATCACGGAAGCTTTAGGGCAGCGGGTCGGGTCAAGACCCAGATTGCCGGGTCCGCGTGAAACGATCAGACGAATATAACCATTACGCATATCGTTGCGGCGCACCGTTTCAGCCATCACTTCAAGCATCTCATCGTAAGACAGCGGAATGTTCAAACTGATGGATTTTGCCGAATCATACAAGCGATCCAAGTGTGCCTTGCATCTGAAAATATTGCCATTGTAAATCCGAATACCTTCGAAGATCCCATCTCCGTACAAAAAACCATGGTCATACACCGAAACTTTTGCATTCTCCTTGGTTACATACTGACCATCCAAATAGATCCATTGTTCTGCCACGACTACCTGCACCTCCATTAAATATGCATTTCCCATATTTCCGAAACATAATAACTTGTCCATCTTACATCAAAAATAACGGAAAAACTCTCTTATTTCGCACAGACGCTGATGACTTCTTTACATTATCCAACCACTATCCGGTTATTTCCGTGAAGGGTATGTATAACATGGATAACTGCCAAGAACACGCACCTGACAATTCAACGCCTCGATTTCGGCCATGGCTGCCGTGAGCAGTACGGAATCAACCGTTTCAATGACATCAATGTAAAAATAGTAGCTGCCTAATCGTTTTTTCGTTGGACGAGATTCAAGACGGGTCAAGTTCAGCTTTCTCCACGCAAAAGCGGAGAGCACTTGATGAAGCGCACCCGGTGCATCCTCAGGCAGCGTTACAAGCAGACTGGTCTTCACATGATCAGGTTCACGCGGAATGCTGACGGGTTCATGGCCAATGAGTACAAAACGGGTGTAGTTATTGTCATGATCCGTTACCCGTTCAGCCATGATATCAAGACCATGCTTTTGAGCTGCAAGCTTTGTACCGATTGCCACCCAACCTTTGCCCGGATTTCTCTTCACAATCTCCACTGCTTCAGCGGTGCTGTTCACACCTTCGAGGTCTGCATCAGGTGAATGCTGCCGAATAAAATTCTGACACTGGGGGATTGCCACAGGATGGGACATGATCTTGGTGATTTTACCAAAATCATATGTGCCATCCTCCGTGACGAATTCATTTCCATGTCCAATGATATTCTGAATGGAGGGATATACCCACTCTGCCTGCATCGGGATATCCACTTCATTAACAAGCCAGTCCATATGCAGGCTAACGGAGCCTTCAATCGTATTTTCAAACGGAATCACGCTGTACTGTACACTCCCGCTATCAACAGCACGAAAAATGTCGGAAATGAGTTTGGAATGCTGCAAATCGAGTGCTTCTCCATTAAAAAGGAAATCGATCGCCTCGTGTGAAACCGATCCCTCAGGCAATACTGCAATTCGTTTCATGCGTTAACTTCCCCTTTGATTCTGTCCAAAAAAGGACGTTCATCTTGATCCGGCAGTATAACAGTGCCGTCCAGATCCGGGTCCAGCCACAAAGCAGAGGCAGTAATCCCCTCCTGCTTCATAACCCCCATTAAGTATTGCTCCAGCTCTGACTTCCGGGTATCATGACGATCCACCAATGCAAGAACCGTTGGCCCCGCCCCACTTAGTGCAGCCCCCAATGCGCCATGTTCGGCAGCCTGCTCCAGAATCTGCGTCATGCCGGGTACCAGTGATGCACGATATGGCTGATGGATCCGATCCGACATCGCCTTTTGAATCATATCGAGCCGCCCACTGGCTAATGCAGCGACAAGCAATGATGAACGACTCACGTTGTGCACAACATCGGACTTACCAAACTGCTTGGGAACAACATCTCTTGCTTTTGAAGTGGACAGCTGGAAGTCCGGCACAATGACCAAAGCTTGCAAATCCTGATGAGGTTCAATACGAATATAGTCGACATCCTGCCCGTCCCAAGCTGCAGTAATGATTCCTCCGCACAACGATGCCCCGACATTGTCGGGATGTTTCTCCAGCGCAGTGGCCATATCCAGCAGTTTATCATTCGATAACGGGCTGCCAATCAATGCATTGGCACCGGCAAGTGCAGCAACAATTGCCGATGCACTGCTTCCAAGTCCCCGAGTGAGGGGGATGTCGGAATACATCGAAATTTCAAGCTCAGGCACAGACACCCCTGCTTCATCAAATACCATCTGCGCGACTTCATAGATCAGATTGGATTTATCCACAGGCAGACCCGTCAGATGTTCTCCGTATAGATGAAGTACCGTCTGTGCTGCCGGTTTGATCTCAAGCCAGGCATATAAAGACAAGGCCATGCCCAGGGTATCAAACCCTGGACCGAGATTGGCTGTGCTTGCCGGGACTTTTACGGTTACTTTTTCACGCAAGCTCATACAGACTGCTGCTCCAGTTGGGCAATAGCTGCCATAACCGCTTCTTCCGTATCTTCAACAACCAGCGGCTCCACGGCTGCCGTCTGAATGGCCACATTCGGGTCTTTCAGCCCGTTACCCGTTAACACACATACAACGGTTTCCCCGCCTTTGAAGTAGCCTTCACTATGCAGTTTGTACACACCAGCCACCGATGCAGCAGAAGCAGGTTCAGCAAACACCCCTTCACGCGCTGCAATAGTGCGGTAAGCTGCCAAAATTTCTTCATCTGTAACATAGTTGATCTGTCCGCCAGACTCCTCGGCTGCAGCCACTGCTGTTTTCCAGCTGGCAGGGTTACCGATTCGAATCGCTGTAGCTACAGTTTCCGGCTCAAGAATAGGCTCTCCTTTTACGATAGCCATAGCGCCTTCTGCCTCAAAGCCGACCATGCGCGGCAATGTGCTTGATTTCCCTGCCTCTTTATACTCTTTAAAGCCTTTCCAGTATGCCGAGATATTACCCGCGTTACCAACGGGGATAGCAAGAACGTCAGGCGCTTCACCCAACTGCTCAACCACTTCAAAAGCAGCTGTTTTCTGCCCCTCAATCCGGTACGGGTTGACAGAGTTCACAAGTGTAATGGGGTGTTTAGCCGTAATTTCACGTACAATCTCAAGCGCACGGTCGAAGTTACCATTGATTGCGATAACTTTGGCACCGTAGATCATCGCTTGAGCCAGTTTACCCAAAGCAATATTATTATTCGGAATCAGCACGATACAATTAAGCCCACCGCGTGCGGCATAGGCTGCAGCAGCTGCGGATGTATTCCCAGTAGATGCACACATAATCGTACGACTGCCCTCTTCTATTGCCTTAGCAACAGCCATCACCATTCCGCGATCCTTAAATGAGCCTGTAGGATTCAAACCTTCATATTTGAAATACAGATTTAAACCGAGTTCTTTCGATAGATTCTCTGCATGAATCAGCGGTGTATTACCTTCCTGCAGTGTAAGCCGAGGGGTATTCTCATTCACGGGCAGGTGCTCTTTGTACGTTTGCAATAGTCCTTGATATCTCATTGTGGGTAAACTCCTTTATGATGAATTAATCAAAATGATTGAATGATTAGTGATCAATAAAAATTCATAATGTGAACCTGTGCTTCTGTTGATTTGTTCTTCATTAACAGCTGTTCTTTAAAAACTATCCCTCAACGCGGTAAACACTCTTGATCCGGCGAATCACATTTAGGGACTCAAAATGTCTGAGCACCTTATCCATACTCGCTTTGCTTGCGTTATGCGTGACAATAATGATCTCGGCATCCGGATTATGCTCATTTGGCTGCTGCACGACCGAGGCCAAACTGACTTCATACTCCGCAAAAATCTGCGTAATCTGTGCCAATACACCCGCTTTGTCGTCCACGTGCAGTAAAATAAAGTTTTTCGAGAAGATCTGCTCGTCACTTTGCAGCCTCTTCTGCTTATAAGGCACTATTGCCTTCAATCCATTTACGCCAAGCTTGAGGTTTTTGGTTACGGCGACAATATCCGCGACGACAGAAGTGGCTGTCGGCAGTTCACCCGCACCTGCACCGTAAAACATCGTCTCCCCTACCGCCTCACCATGCACATAAACTGCGTTGAACACACCATTTACCGATGCAATCGGATGATTCTGTCGAACCATCGTAGGCTGCACACTAATCGTAATTTCATCATCGATGCGATCTGCGATTCCAAGCAGCTTCAGCTCATATCCCAGTCTTTTGGCGTACGCGATATCCTCACGTGTGACCGAAGAGATTCCTTTTACAGTAACATCCTTCAGCTCCACATTCGTACGGAAACCGAGGGTGCCCAAGATTGCCATTTTACGAGCAGCATCGAGTCCTTCCACATCCGAGGTCGGGTCTGTTTCCGCGTACCCTAAAGCCTGTGCTTCCGCTAGCACCTCTTCATAGGATGCTCCTTCCTGGCTCATTTTCGTAAGTATATAATTCGTCGTGCCGTTCACAATACCCATAATCCGGGTGATCCGGTCAGAAGAGAAACCTTCGATCAGTGTACGGATAATCGGGATGCCGCCAGCCACACTCGCTTCATAGAACACGTCACACTGCTTCTCCTGTGCCTTTGCCAGAATCTCCGAACCATGCAGTGCCATAAGGTCTTTGTTCGCTGTTACGATATGTTTCCCACGTTCCAGCGCTTCAAGGATATATTCTTTTGTCTGATCGATGCCGCCCATCACTTCGACGATCACATCAATGTCCGGATGGCGAATGACATCCCAAGGGTTCTCTGTCAGCTTCGCCCGGTCTATGGGGATGACACGATCCTTCTCTGTGTTCTTCACAGCGATTTTCTCGATGATAATCGGCGACCCAACCTGACTGCTCAGATCTTCCTGATTCCCTTCCACAATTCGGACAACGCCCGTTCCAACCGTGCCCAGGCCTAACAATCCGACTTTTACCGGTTTCACTAACGACCTACCCCCTATTGTCTGCTCCTGTATTCTCAAAGCCCGATTAACCTTGGCCTACGATCCTTGTGCGCTTCACCCCGGGCATATCCTGCATTCGGTCCAGCATTTCTCCAATCTCTCCATGCAGATGCGTCGTTTCCACGGAAATAACAACATTGGCTCTTCCCTGAAGCGGAATACTCTGATTAATTGTAAGTACGTTGGCCCCGTAACCTGCGAAATGCCCGAGTACACGAGACAAAATTCCTGACTGATGCTCCAGATCAATCGAGATCGTTACGATTCGCTCGCGCTCCAACTGATTGATGAGATGGATTCCATCTTTGTACTTGTAAAAGGCACTCCGGCTTAATCCGACCTGCTCGACAGCCTCATGCACTGTTTTGACATCACCAGAAGCAAGCAGTTCTTTCACCTGCATTGTTTTTACCACAGCCTCGGGCAAAATATCTTCCCGTACTAAGTAATAGCGTTCATTCACAGAACGTCCTCTCCTCAAAGACTCATGTATTCATATAGTGGACATTATATAGGATGATTCACAAAAGGGCAATACGTGACATGTCTATTTTTCTAAAAAACTATTTCTCACAGTATACAGGCTTATGCCCCTCCCATGTCAGAAAAACAAAAAAAACGCAGCGTCACGGGTAACTTCCCGCTTCACTGCGTCCTTGTTTGTGAGAAACAGCGGCTTAATAGTAACTGCTGCTTTCCACGAATTCAAACTCGAAATCGCCAATCCGTACAATGGTGCCTTCCACGGCGCCGCGTTTACGAAGCTCATCATCTACACCCATGTAACGAAGTGTACGTGCCAGCTTCAGAATCGCTTCGTGTGAATTCAACTGCATCCGTTTCATCATACGATCAATCTTGGCACTTTCCACAATAAACGTATCGTTCTCACGCACAATGCGGAAACCTTCGTCCTCTTTTTTCTCCAAGCTGTATACTTTACGCTCGGAGAGCTCAGCCACTTCTTCTACTTCAGGTTCATCCGGAATCTGATCCAGCAGATCAGCCGCACGGTACAGCAGTTCCTGAATACCTTGACGCGTCAGAGAGGAAATAGGCATCACTTCAATATCCGATTTCACTTCGCGAACCTGCTGCAAAAATTGCTCCAGATTGGCTTCGGAATCCGGCATATCCATTTTGTTCGCTGCCACAACCTGCGGTCTCTCGGCGAGCACCGGATTGTACAGTCTCAGCTCATCATTGATCTTCTGCCAGTCTTCAAAAGGATCACGACCCTCGGAACCAGACATATCCACAACATGAATAATTACCCTTGTCCGCTCAACATGCCGCAGGAACTCATGGCCCAGTCCGACACCCTCATGTGCCCCTTCAATCAGACCTGGCAAATCCGCCATGACAAAGCTGCGGCCTTCACCTACATCCACGACACCCAGGTTAGGCGTGATGGTTGTAAAGTGATACGCTCCTATCTTAGGCTTCGCTGCCGAAACAACGGACAACAAGGTGGATTTTCCGACACTCGGGAAACCGACCAGCCCTACATCCGCCATGACTTTAAGCTCAAGCACAATGTAACGCTCTTCGCCTTCTTCACCATTCTCGGCAAGCTCAGGTGCAGGGTTTCTCGGCGTTGCAAATCGAATGTTTCCCCGACCGCCCCGGCCGCCTTTGGCAACGACAACCTGCTGACCATGACGTGTCAGATCGGCCAGAACCTCTCCGCTGTCCTCATCGATAATCACCGTACCTGGCGGGATGCGCACAATCATATTCTCCGCATTTGCACCATGCTGGCTTTTGTTACGTCCTTTTTCCCCGCGCGGGGCTTTGAAGTGACGCTGATAGCGAAAGTCCATCAATGTCCGCAGACCTTCATCTACCCGAAAAATAATATCGGCACCCCGGCCGCCATCCCCGCCTGCAGGTCCGCCTTCCGGTACATACTTCTCCCGACGGAATGAAACGATACCGTCCCCGCCATCTCCTGCTTTTACGTAAATCTTCGCTTTATCAACAAACATTAGTTACCCCTTCTTCCTATATTCCACAAGGCATTCTGAATTGTATAAACGTATCCCCAGACGGAAGCTGCTCCGTTCTGACTTTTTTACCTTTGAGTACGGCTGTTAGCTGCCGCAGCGTTTCCGGATCGGGGGTTTGATCACCGTCCAGCCGGACGACCACATCTCCATGATCCTGTCCGAAGTTCAAGGTCAGTTTGCGAACCTCTCCCCAAGACGACCGGCCGCCGCCATATTGATAGGCCCGGATTGCATCCGCAATCGCCCCCGTAAGCGACTCGCCATCCTCGGGAGAGACCAGAGCACTGAGCTGCAGTTCTTCCTCCACTTCCACATGCAATTCCAGCGCTGCTCCACTGGCCCGGAAAGACTGCAAATAAAATACGAGGGAAGGGATGCCTAATTTGGATATCCGGCTTTCTTCCGTAACCCGCTCTTTTATTCTTTCCACACACTGCAGGGATTTATCAAGTTTGCCCAGTCTGAGATATCCATATAACACCTGAAGGTCGTTCATCCAGTCATGCCGATGATGATTTAATGAAGCTATTGCGGTTTTTTCCATGGATTGTATGATGGTTTTGCGTTCCGCTTCCGCCTGCCTTTTCAGCGCATATACAGAAATGGACATCGCCGCAACGGACCACAATGCGCACACGACGCTCGCGAAGGGCGCCGGATACAGCACAACGAAAACCAAAGGAATCACAAGTGAACATGCCGCAATCCACGGCACTCTTTTCCAGGATCTCATGGCTTCTCCCCGTTCTAACAAAACTCGGTTGGTTTAGACCCACCGTAACCAAGTATAACATGTCTTTTCTGCCAGTTCATTATCGAATAGTCGTTCAATGCAAAAAACCTCCGGCAAAAATGCCGAAGGCTCCTTAGGCGGAATGCCGGTATTAAGCTTCTACTGCCGCTGCTACTGGAGCAACGTCAACAGGGTAGATGCTTACTTTTTTGCGATCGCGACCCCAACGTTCGAATTTAACAACGCCGTCGATTTTCGCGAACAAAGTGTCATCTTTACCGATACCCACGTTTGTTCCTGGGTGAATTTTCGTTCCGCGTTGGCGAACGAGAATGCTGCCACCAGTTACAGTTTGGCCATCTGCACGTTTAACACCCAGACGTTGTGCATTACTGTCACGTCCGTTCTTCGTGGAACCTACACCTTTTTTCGATGCGAACAACTGAAGATTTAATTTCAACATGATTGGTTTTCCTCCTTCTTTGCTTATTGGTGCTGCTGTATTTGAATATACTTCCCGTATGACTCTTCAATATTAGAGAGCATAACTACCATGGATTCGAGCAACAACTGTACCTGAGAAAAGTTTTCCCCTTTTGTCAGCATTGGCAAAGAACCACTCAGAAAGCCATTCTTCATCTTGGCATCCATCTCGACACCAGTCAATGCTTCAATCGAGTTCACTGTACCTACTGTTACAGCAGATACCCCGGCACATACGATATCTTCTCCCCGCTTGGCAAAATTGGCATGCCCTTCGATGGAAAAACGTTCGATGTTCCCGTCCTCATCACGAAAGATTTGAACGATAATCACTTATCGCACCTTCTTACGCTTTGATTTTTTCGATAGTTACTTTAGTGTACGGTTGACGGTGACCTTGCTTCACATGGTAGTTCTTTTTAGGTTTGTATTTGTATACAACAACCTTTTGACCTTTGCCATGTTTCTCCACTTTAGCCGTTACAGTAGCTCCGGAAACCAATGGTGTACCTGCTGTCAAACCTTGATCGTTAGATACAGCCAGGACACGGTCGAACGTTACGCTTTCGCCGTCGTTCGCATTCAATTTCTCGATGAACAGAACATCGCCCTCTTGGACTTTGTACTGTTTGCCGCCTGTTTCAATAATTGCGTACATTTGCCTTGCACCTCCTCATGTCTCAGACTCGCCCGTACTCAGGTGGCACTCCTTGCGGAACTGCGCTTATACCTAGCCAGTGCGGTTACAGCATGTGCAAGACCAATAGGCTAAACACATACTTGACGATTATATCACGCTGTACAGCAAAAATCAATGCAAAGGTGAAATATATCTTTTGCCCGTTCCGTGACAGGAAGAACAAGCCTCTACATAGGGCAGTGTGCTCTCTTCTCTCACCTTTTTACGAGTCAGCTCAAGCAATCCCAGCTTGGTCCATCCCAAAACAAAAGCTTTAGTCCGGTCCTTACGCAGCTCCTGCTCCAGCGCCGCTGCGACTTCGTATCGATTCTGTGCCTCTTCCATATCAATGAAATCCACGATAATCATGCCGCCGATGTCCCGGAGCCGCATCAGCCTCGCAATCTCTACTGCGGCCTGCATGTTGGTTTCGGTTACCGTTTCCTCCAGGCTGTCCCCGCCAGCCCCTATATATTTGCCTGTATTCACATCGATTACCGTTAATGCTTCGGTATGATCAATGACGATATATCCACCTCCAGGCAGCCATACTTTGCGGGCAAAATCTTTGTTCAGCTGCTCCTGTACGCCGTATGCATCAAAGATAGATTCTGTTCCCGAATACACATGAACACGGGGCTCGTGTCCAGGACAGATCTCTTCAAGGAGTGCCCGGATTACCCCGGCCTGTCCTTCGCTATCGGTAATTACCTCGTCACTGCCAGGAGTATACACATCTCTGATGACTCGCTGAATCATGCTGTGATCCCGGTGCAGCAGGCTCGGAGAAGGCAAATTGTTTGCTTTTTCTCGGATCAGAAGCCACTGTGAACGTAACGTCTCCAAATCAATCTGAATCGCCTCATACTGTTCCTCAGCAGATACAGTACGTATAATCAGCCCTTCTTCATGCCGGCGCAGCTGCTCTCCCATCGCTTTGAGACGGGACCGATCTCCCTCCCGGGCAATTCTTTTGGAGACAGCCACGTAACCCGCTTCAGGCATATAGACAAGCCAGCGGCCCGGAAGTGAATAGTGCGTAGTCACCCGGGCTCCTTTGCTTCCTACTGGTTCCTTCAGAACTTGTACAATCAATTCCTGACCCGGACGCAGCAGCTCCGAGATGGAAGGTTTTACTTTGGGCTGTTTCTCCAGATGAGGATGAAGCACATCATCCACATACAGAAAAGCATTTTTTTTCTGACCGATATCCACAAAGGCAGCCTGCATACCCGGTAACACGTTAACTACCCGTCCCTTGAAAAAAGAACCCAGCAGACCGCGCTCTCGTGTACGCTCTGCCGTGAATTCCACAGCTTTGCCTTCTTCCAGAAGCGCCATTTGCATGAGGTTAGGTTCATTATGTACAATCATTTGTTTCATGGCTTCACCTCTAGAAGACACTTCAATTCATCCACATCCATTTCGTAATATATACAAGTCGAACTAAAATTGATTTATACAGGCACTTCGATGACAGAATGCATTGATTATCTTAATTGTATTTACCCCGTTCAAGAACAGATCCATCAGCAGACATCATCATTTATCCGCATTTTGTTGAAAATAGGAACCGATCACGCGCTGCTCTGGCAGCACTGCCATGATATGTCCCTGTTTATTCATAACGTATACCATATGGTACCTTTCTCTTTTTAATAGACGCAAAATAGTGTCCAAAGGTTTCGCCGGGAACGAGATTATTGGCTGGGCCAAACTGCCTGCAGCCGCATGCCGGACGAAAACAGCTTCACGGTTCATCAGGAAACGGATAAAGCGATAAGGCACATTTCGATAATCGGTAAAGTTGGAGTAAAACAAAAAAAGACCAATTAACAAAAGGTTTAAAGGAAGTCCGTAATTCCCCGAGATCCACTGGATGACTGCAGCCAAAATAACCCCTGCGCTGCACAGGATACTGATGCGGTAAGTCCACATAAGTGTGGTATAGTATGGGGCCCACAGGCTGACCAGTGCTTGGACGATTTTACCGCCATCCAGTGGTAAAACAGGCAGCAGATTAAACAGAGCAATGAGCATATTCGCCTGAATGATATAATCCAGAAACACCGGATCACCCAACTGGAAATGACGCAGCAGCAGCACAACGCCAACCATCAGCAGGTTCTGGAGCGGCCCAGCCAAGGCAATAACGATCTCGCGATAAGCTGTCAGTTTCCCCCCATCTTCAATAACCGCCACGCCTCCAAAAGGAAGCATCTGTATCGATAACACACGGCAGCCCAGAAGGGCTGCCGCAGCAGCATGTCCGCATTCATGAATAAAAACGATCGCAAAGAGTGTAATCAGTTCAATAAAATGTCCAGTCAGCAGGGATGTCATCATGATAATCACAAAAAAAGGGTGAAGCGAGAGGCGCACCCCCCATACCCTAATCAAGGGCGACGACTTCCGCAGGGTCCACGTACTCTTCTCCTTCTTTTATCGCAAAATAGAGCGCAGCCGGCTGTTCACTGCTCCCTGCTTTCATACTTCCTACAGCACTGCCTGCTTCAACCCAATCATTGACCTGGACGTCACTCGCATTCATTCGGCCGTAAATGGCTTTCACCTTGCCGGTATGCTGGATCACAACGGTATAGCCGCTGGATGCATCTCCAAGAACCTCAAGTACGCGTCCAGCGCCAGAGCTTACCACCTGCACAAGTCCTCCTGCTCGCACGCCATCGGGAACAATCTCGATTCCTTTCAAACTAAGTGCAAACGGTTGAACCACCGTTCCTGAGACCGGCTTACTTAGAAGCTGCCGAACGCCAGCACCGTTCACGGCATCAGTGGTATGTCCAAGCACAGGCAGAAAGGAGGGCGTACCGCCAAAATTCCGTTCATACCAAGCGGCAGCCGCTGCAAAATCCATATCGTTATGAAGTGCATCGGCAATGACGGTTTTAGGAGGTATGGTCCATGATGCGTTTAGCTGGAACAGTCCCCACACTCCTGCAAATAAAACGGCACTAACAATGGTCCGCCGCAGCAGTGATCGGATTAGCTTAAACCCGGGACGCCCTGAGGGTCCGATATGTCCATTCTCTTTTTTCCACAGCCATTCCGGGTCTCTTTCCTGTGTTTCCTCTACAAAAACAAACGGCTTCTGCCGGATCGATTCATCCTGTTCACTTCTTCTTTCCTTGTCCGTACTTCGCTCTTCACTACGATCTGTGCTTCTCCCTCTGTCTCTTTCCCGTTCTCTGTCCCATTGAAAAACAGGCTTCTGTTCCTGAAATACTTCATGCACTGCACCATCCATCAGCCGTCGAATTCGCTCTTCTCTTCTCTGTTTGATTCTCAGTTTCGTATTCATCAAATGTCCTCCCGCCGAGGCTTGTTTACTACATCCTATGAAACAATAGAGGGAATTATGAACAAGCCCATATACAGAACCTTAAATAAACTCAAAGCTTGAACAAGAGCAAGGTAGGGGGCTTAATATGATGTATAACGTGCGGCTGTTATGAAATCAATTGATAAAAGGGGCTAATGAGCGAGTAAACGAAAGAACAAGAACATACAAAAAAGCCGGGTACACCGTCCCGGCTCTGATACATTCAATCTTATTCAGCGATGTTCAATGTTCGTTTATGCTGAACAGCATACCTTACCCCATTCCGAAAAATTTCTTGAAACGGGAAAACGCGCCCTTTTTCTGCTCCAGCTGCATTAATGGCACGGTGTCTCCCAAAATTCTTCTTGCAATATTGCGATAGGCAATGGCGGCAAGTGAATCCGGGTTCATCACTGTGGGTTCACCTGAATTGGCGGCTTTGATGACAAGTTCATCATCCGGCACAATTCCAATCAGGTCGATGTTAAGTACTTGTAAAATACCATCGATATCGAGCATGTCACCTGACTTCACCATATTGTTGCGAATCCGGTTCACCACCAGCTTTGGTGACTGGATATGTGAACTCTCCAGCAATCCGATGACACGATCCGCATCACGAACCGCTGCATTTTCCGGTGTAGTGACCACGATGGCTTGATCTGCTCCTGCTACCGCATTTTTGAATCCCTGCTCAATCCCTGCCGGGCAGTCAATAATAACGTATTCAAAATCTTTTTTAAGTTCCAGGATGATATCCTTTACCTGTTCTGGCGATACAGAGTTTTTGTCTCTCGTCTGCGCTGCAGGCAGCATGTATAATTCTTCGAACCGCTTGTCTTTCACCAAAGCCTGATTCAGACGGCAGCGGCCATCCGCAACGTCGCACAGATCGTAAATAATGCGATTCTCGAGTCCCATCACAACATCCAGATTACGAAGGCCGATATCGGTATCGACCAGACAAACCTTTTTGCCGAGCAGCGCCAGCGCTGTCCCGATGTTTGCCGAGGTGGTCGTCTTACCTACGCCGCCTTTACCCGAAGTGATCACGATCGCCTCTCCCATGAGCTACACTCCTTTAAACACATTAAAATCTCGGCGCAACCGAACGATATTGCTCATCTTGTCGATCTGCATCTGATTGTCCTGCAAATAAGCAAATTCCATTCCGGTTTCACGGCTCTCCCATTCATCCGGAGGACGGCTGATCACATCTGCAATACGCAGCTGTGTCGGTGCGAACACCGATGCGGCAATAATCGCCTCTTCGTCCCCGCTGATTCCGGCATGAGCCATGCCTCTGAGTGAACCCAATACATATATATCTCCAGTACACGTCACCGTGCCGCCTGGATTGATATCTCCAAGAAAGAGGAGGTTTCCCTCATGATGAAGCACCTGTCCTGAGCGTACCATGCCGCACATCGTCACAATCGGCGGGGGACCTTTGACCTGCTCGACAAGTGCAGGCGAGTCAATGGACCGGATCAGCAGATTTCCTTTTTGCTTCAATATATCCAGAATCTCATCTTTCTGGTCTTCTGTAACTTCCCGCGCTCCCAGCTTGATATCCACATGAACAATCGGTCCGGTCAAAATATTTTGATGGCTGTGTTCCAGCTTATAGCGGAGCTCATAGAGCAATTCCTCGAATTCACATTGATCGTCCAACAGGAAAACCAGGCCGTCTCGGATGCCTTTAATCGTTACGTGATTCGATTTTACCGTCATAAGCCTGTCCCTCCCATCTCATTACATTTCGTGCCCCGGTCCCCAAGTTCCTGCTTTATATTCCACAAATGTCATCAGGAAGCTTCGTCTGCCTTGCTTCTCGGCTGCCCGATCTTCTCCAGTTGTTTGCGCAGCGGAACATAAATAATCAAGGCAAACACAAAGTGAACAAACAGATTAGGGATCATGTATTCAATCAACGCCCAGTCGTAGGTCACATGATTAAGCTGGAAGAGTTTGTATAAGAAAAATAACATCGTATCATTCAGCAGACTTCCGAGCAGGACAACCGAAACCATAATAGGCAGCGGTGCACGAGGTGCTTGAAATATCAATCCCATCATATAAGCGGACAGTCCCATCGAGAATCCATAAGGGCCAATCATCTCCCCGTAGAAGACGACGTCATGCAGAAGACCAAACAATATGCCCAAGACCAAGGCCGTATGCCGGTGATGATAAACAGCAAAAAACAGAATAACGATATAGACCAGGTTAGCTGAAATACGCATCTGCCAAGCCGAAGGAATGATCTGCGGCAGAATCGTATCTTCGGCGATGAACAGCACGAACAGTAACAGAAACAGGACCTGTTTGCGTGTTACCATCACTCTTTAACCTCAGGCGGAATGATCACAATCAGCTCTTTCCAGTCGAGGAAGCTTGCATATGGCTCAATTGTAGCAGTCTTCGTCAAACCATACTCGCTTTTCTCAATACTCTTCACTTCACCGATGCGCATATACTTCGGAAAATTGTTAATGATGCCGGATGAGATGATCTCATCACCCTTTGCAATATTGGAATCTTCCGAAATCTTCGTCATCTTCAGCATACCGCTCTTCGGATCATAACTTTCGATCATGCCAAACACTTTCTCTTTACCTAAAGCCGTAGCCGCAATCGCATTCGACGTTGGATCATTGGCATTCATGGAAGTTAGCAGGTTCACCGTTGACGTATACGCGCTGACATGACTGACTACCCCAACCAGTCCTTTCTGTGAAGTAACCGCCATGCCCGGTTTAATGCCTGCATTTTCCCCGATATCAATGTTAATCGTTCTGCTGTTCGGATCGGAATTGGCACTGATGACCTGAGCTATTCGCGAGCCGTAGTTATACCGATTCTCCTGCTCTTTCGTAAAGTTAAGGGCCTTCCGAAGCCCCAGATTTTCTTGCTCCATTTCATTGAACTTCAACCGGTCCCTAGTGTAGTGTCCCATTGCAATACGCAGCTCTTCATTTTCCTGATATACCGCACGCATGTTCGCCACATCTTTGAAAAAGCCCGCTACATAAGAGGCGGGCTTGTAAAATACGTATTGTACAAATCCAACTGAATCCTTAAGGAATTTCTCCGGCCAGGATAAAGTGGCTCGCGGACTAAGCGTAAAGCCCATCAGCGCGATAAATGTAACAAGGCCCACCAGCAAAACAAAAAGTCTTTTGTTACCCAGCAGTTTAAACAGTTCCAACACCCTCTAACATCCATTATTCTCTTCCGAGCCCAGCCCGGCGGGGAGACATCAAACCTGAAGTCCCTGCGAGAATATCAGTCAATCCTCCCCTGTTAAGCGGGTTACAGCTCTCCCGGAATATCCGGGCACTTCTTTTAATGTGCCGCCTGATCAGGATCAGACAAGCAAGCTGCCAATTAACGCTTGGAACGAACTGCTGAACTGCTTCTGCTTTTGAACATATGAATATTCTCCAGTGCTTTACCTGTTCCGATGGCCACACAATCCAGTGGGTTCTCTGCTACAATAACAGGCATTCCTGTCTCACCAGCGAGCAGTTTGTCCAGATTGCGAAGCAGAGCCCCGCCGCCTGTCAGAACAATTCCGCGGTCCATAATGTCCGCAGCAAGCTCGGGAGGACATTTCTCAAGTGTTACTTTAACGGCTTCGATGATGGCATTTACGGTATCTGCCAGAGCTTCGCTGATTTCGTCCGAAGTAATGGTAATTGTCTTCGGCAGGCCTGTCACCAGGTCGCGACCACGAATCTCCATCGTTTCTACTTGCTCCAGCGGCATAGCTGATCCGATATCCATTTTGAGCTGCTCGGACGTACGCTCACCGATCATGAGATTATACTGGCGTTTGATGTATTGAATGACGGACTCATCCATCTCGTCACCCGCAACACGCACCGAACGGCTTGTTACAATACCGCCAAGCGAGATGACAGCTACTTCTGTTGTCCCCCCACCAATATCAACAACCATACTGCCTGTCGGCTCCCAAACCGGCAGGTCTGCACCAATGGCAGCTGCAAACGGCTCTTCAATCGTGTAAGCCTCGCGTGCGCCCGCTTGTTTGGTTGCATCTTCCACAGCCCGCTGCTCTACTGCCGTGATTCCGGACGGTACACATACCATTACGTTCGGATGACGCTGGAACATGGAACGCTGTTTCTGAGCCTGACGAATAAAATATTTAATCATCGTTGCTGTTGTATCAAAGTCAGCGATTACGCCGTCCTTCATTGGACGAATGGCACGAATATTGCCAGGCGTACGTCCGATCATTTTTTTAGCAGACTCACCTACTGCCTCAATGCTTTTTGTATCCGTACGCAGAGCGACTACCGAAGGTTCGCGCACCACAATTCCTTTACCTCGTACATAAACCAGCGTATTCGCTGTCCCCAAATCAATACCCAGATCTTTCGTAAAACCACCAAACATGACGTATTCTCCTTTTCTGCCTCATATTGCCGCTCCTCTTTCATGACAAGAGCGTAATTTTCATTTCCACGAAACCGTGGAGCTAATATTCGCATTTTGTATTTTCGATCTTAAAAATAAAGTGAACCTATCTTTAACGGTCACATCCGTTATCATTCATAGGAAAACATCAACGCCAACCATTATATTATACCAAGCCCTTCTCCTTCAAACTTACGTATGTTCCATCACCAATAACAAGATGATCCAGAACGTCAATGCCCACGATAGCGCCGGCTTCGATCAGTCTTTTCGTTATCTGAATATCTTCCGGGCTGGGCATTGGATCACCACTGGGATGGTTGTGTGCACACACAATCGAGGCACTGCTGCATTTGATGGCGGCACGAAATACTTCACGCGGATGTACAATCGAAGCATTAAGGCTGCCCATGGAGAGTGTTTCCTGAGCTATGATATGATTTTTGCTGTTCAAAAAGAGACACACAAAATGCTCTTTCTGCAAATAACGAAGCTGCTCCATCAAAACATCCGCAGCATCACGCGGTGTACGAATTGTGGTCGAAGGGGCAAGTCGGCTCTTCGCGATTCGATGGCCTAGCTCAATACCGGCTTTAAGCTGAACCGCTTTGGCTTGTCCAATGCCTTTCATTGCCGTCAATTCTTCAAGGCTCAGATCCATTAGCGAGCGGACGCCGCCTGCTTCATTAAGAATCCGCTGTGCCATATGCACAGCAGATTCCTGTCTTGTTCCTGTTCGAAGTAAGATAGCCAGCAATTCGGCATGACTCAAGGCGCCCGCCCCATATTCCATCATGCGTTCTCTCGGGCGTTCTTCCTGGGGGATGTCGCGCATCATATATTGAGGCGACTCCATATATTCCCTCTTTTCACAGCATTCATTTTGATTATGTTCGCGGCAGGACGTATACGCCAAATCCCTCCAGCATATCACTGAGTAAAGATAAAGGCAGACCCACGACGTTAAAGTAACATCCTTCAATGCGGTCGATCAGTGAAGCGCCAATACCTTGAATAGCGTACGATCCTGCTTTGTCCGAAGGTTCTCCCGTCTTCACGTAAGCACGAATGGTGTCTTCAGACAGCTCCTTCATCGTAACATTCGTCTGGCGGTAATGAACCACGGAATGTCCGTTGGCTGCATCAATACATGCAATGCCAGTGAACACGCGATGCTCCCGTCCCTGCAGCCGTGACAGCATTCGTGCAGCATCCGCCTCATCCACGGGCTTACCCAGAATCTCCTGATCCAGCACAACAACCGTATCACTGCCAACGATAATCGCATCCTGCCCGCGGCCCTCAAGTCCGCGATACACAGCAAGTGCCTTGCGCAGTGCCAGTTCCTGGACTGTCTGTTCGGGGGTCCAGTCAGATGGTGTATCTTCGTCTGCATAACTTGGTATAACTTCAAACGCTAAATGGAGTGAAGCGATCAGTTCCCTGCGCCGCGGCGATGTGGAGGCCAGAATAATCGGGCGCTGCTCTGTGTTATTCAACATGAATGGCTCCTTATACTACGGCAACACCTGTCCGAATCACAACAATAGATGTCACTAGTTTATTTTTTGGGTCAACATTCGTCATTCTCCTACAGTCTGCGATACAGCCATACAGCCGCAATGATACCCATCAGACTCAGGAGGCTTATTTGAAATTGAAATGAAAGGTCATAACTGATAATATCCAGATCAGCCTGGGGTGACCAGCGAATCGTCGTGACCTTGGTTAGAAAGGCTACGGCCTTTACAGGCTGTAGTGCCTTGGCGATCCACGCTCCAGCCATCCAGCCGAGCAGCAGAAATAATAATAACATGCCGAAGTTTTTTTTCATCGGTTAATCTTCCCTCGCCATTTTTTGACACCCACATTATTATACGGGGTTTTGTACGTCAATACAAACACAAATCCGGCATGGGGAACTATTTCCAGTTCCTTGCCGGACAGGGATTTTAAGACGTTGTTATGGGAACGAGATCACGCTCACTGCTTTATGGACTCCAGCCATTTTTTCTGTTGGAGCACATACTCCATTAAATCAGACTGAACGGCCCACATGTGAACAGCATCTGGATTTTTGTTATATTCGGCAATGGCTGTTACAGCGCTGTTCATCGATTTCTCCATACTGGCCACAATCGGCTGCACATCCGCAGCCATTCCAGGCGCGAGATTCTTTATCCCCGTCAGCCACGTTTCGTGCTGTGTCTGCAGCGCCGCCATCCGCTCTGGTGCAACAGCTGCCTGAACCGACTGCCCCAGCTGCTGGATCGACAGTGTTGATAATTGATCGACAAGAGCAGAGCTGTTCTGGAAAAAAAGAGAAGCATCCTCCTGTTTGTTACCGAAAATCGCTGGATTCACTTCGGGATTAACGATCTCTTTTACATACAGTTCAACGCCTTGGGACTTCAGCCTTGTACTGAGGAGCTTGGCCTCTTCTCGATCAGCAGAGATACCGGCATAGACCCGATTGCCGTCTTCAGGATCAGAACCCGCAGCTATGCCTGCCTGGGTGAGTTCAAGTTTGGCCTGTTCCGCCCTTTCCGGGGAACTGAACACCCCGTATTGAAGGGCATAATAGGTGCCTCCTGCAGAAGAAGTTTCCAGCTGCACCGCCGTTCCGCCTGCTCCCCCTTGATCTGTTCCAGCGGAAACGGTCTGATTCACAGGAAGCATCTCTTCCGGTTTCGCCGTGCCATCCTTGTTAAAGAAAGATAGAATTACCATGCCGAACAACGCTCCGGTCACCAATGCGCCTGAGACTGACCCGATCATCTTCCATCCCCTTGGGGGGCGGTTTCGTTTATAAGAATAGTTCTCGGATTCAACCATCCAATTGTGGCCCTGATCCAAGTCTTGACTTCTTGGAGACTCATATAGGTCATACTGGACATTTCGCTCTGAGGTGATATCACTGTAGGTTGAATGAGAGTCTGAATCAGAAAGAGAATTCGTATCAGAATCAGCGCTTCTGTAGTCCATTGAGTCCGTATGCTTCAAACGCTCCGTTTCCGTTCGGGAAGCGTCTGCCAGAATTGTTCCTCCCCAGTCCACAGGCATGTCCTCTGCTGTCCAAGATGGTGCTGCCATGCTGTTATTTTCCGGTTCAGGCTTTGGCAGTGTCTGTAAAGTGTAAGGTATGTCATCGTTCGTTGTAACAAGCGGACTGGATGACGGCATCTCCTTATTCTCAAGCTTGTCCGACTCGCGATCCCCGAAGCGAAACGTCATTCTGGCATTACTCACCCGTACCCTCTCCTTTGTCCCATTTATATCAGCTATATGCTGGAAAAGAGGAGATTATTCCAATCATCGGTGAAAAGATATTTTCTTGTGTACAAACGATGCTCCGTGTGCTGCATACCAAAAACGCCTGCTTCACGAAGAAGACAGACGTTTCGGATTAAAATTAAATATTTATTTTAAACCCTTGGCGAGCGCGTCGCCCACCTTCCAGATATCTCCTGCACCCATTGTAAGCACAAGATCTCCTGGCTGCAGCCGCGGCTGCAGGTCAGCAACAACTTCCTCCTTCGTCGGAAGATATCTTGCCGAAGCATTACTGTTCTGCACAATTAGTTCAACCAGTCTGGCGGAGTGCACACCTTCAATCTGCTTCTCGCCAGCCGGGGAATAGATATCGGTAATCAGCACCTCATCCGCCTCGGCAAATGCCCGGCTGAATGCATCCAGCAGGAAAAATGTACGTGTATACCGCTGCGGCTGGAATACGGCAATAATTCGCTTGCCTGTCGCTTTCGCCGCACTGATCGTAGCTTCTATTTCCGTAGGATGGTGTGCATAGTCGTCAATAATCAGCATGTCGCGTGCTTCGCCGAGCACTTGGAATCTGCGCTTGGCTCCATGGAACTGCACGATGGCCGCTGTGATTTTCTCAAATGGAATGCCCGCCTCAAGACAGGTAATAACTGTAGCCATCGCGTTACATACATTGTGCTTGCCTGGTACCGACAGTTCAACAGTCCCCATGGCAGCACCCTGATGATTCATCGTGAAGGAAATACGGCGATCCCCAAGTACGATATCAGCAGCTGTATAATCAGCAGCCCGGTCGATACCATAAGTTGTAATACGAGACTTGAGGTGCGGCAGAATAGCCTGCACATTTTCGTCATCAGCACATACAATAGCTGTGCCTTCTGGACGGATCTGACTGAGGAATTGTACATATGCTTTCTTCAGTTCCTCAAAATCGCTGTTGTAATTTTCCAGATGGTCAGCTTCAATGTTTGTGACTATGCCGAGCCATGGATGGTATTGCAAAAAGGAACCGTCGCTCTCATCCGCTTCTGCTACCACCCACTCGCCTTGACCTGCTTTGGCATTTGTACCGAGATTCATGATCTCTCCACCAATAATATAGGTCGGATCTGTGTCACACTGCTCCATCACGAGTGCAATCATGGAAGAAGTCGTTGTTTTGCCATGCGCTCCTGCAACGGCGACGCCTTTACGCTCATTCAACAAACGCGCCAGCATCTGCGCGCGATGAAGAATGGGTATGTTAAGCTGCTCAGCAGCAACACGTTCCACGTTATCCGCAGGCGCTGCAGTAGAGTAGACCACCAGATCTGCCCCATTCACATGCTCTGCGGTATGTCCAATATATATTTTCGCCCCTTTGGCTGCCAGCTTCTCTGTCAACTCTTGTGAAGCGACATCCGATCCGGTAACGGTGTATCCCATCTCCAGCATAACCCGGGCGATGGCACTCATGCCATAACCGCCAATCCCTATAAAATGAACGTGTTCCGATGTGTTTAACAAAACTTTCACCAACCTTTTTCAGAATCGGTTTGATGCAAAAGGGCTGCCCGCACGTCCGCAATGAGATAAAGCGTGCCGGAAACCACCCCCAGATCCTCCGCTTCCGTCCGTGACTTCAATAAATCAAGTGCCTTTGCCCAATCAGGCTCGACGATGATATCCAGTTCCTGCTTCGCAATGGCGGGACGTACCCGTTCAACAATCTGCAGCAATTCGGCTGCAGCCATTTTGCGCCGGAAATCTGGCTCGGTCAGGATCAGCGTATCCACTAGTGGCAGTATATGCTGCAAATACGCTTCGTGATGCTTATTCGCCAGCATACCCATCATCAAAATTAACTTTTTTTGGGGATAACCGTCGATAATGCTCTTGGCCAGCGATTCCGCCCCTTCGGGATTATGAGCACCATCAAGTACAATCAAAGGACTGTCACTGACTTTCTCAAATCTCCCTGCCCAGAAGGCATTTTCGAAGCCAAGTTTAATATCGTCTTCATCCAGCATAAAGGCCATATACTGCCTCAGTATTTCGAGAGTCATTAATGCGGCCGCTGCATTATCACACTGATACACACCCTGCATGCGAATATGAACATGCAGATCACGGAATGGACCGGTAAACTGCAAGCTTTGTCCTTCCTTGCTGCTGTCTATCCTGCGATAGGAAAATTGATCGCCTGCCAAATACACCGTTGACCGCAGCTCCTTCGCTCTCTCCTGAATAACTTTTACAGCTTCAGGCTGAACGGCACAAGTGACAACGGGTACACCCGGTTTGATAATGCCTGCCTTTTCCGCGGCAATCTGTTCAATGGTATCTCCGAGCACATCCGTATGATCCATACCGATATTGGTAATGACGGACACGACGGGAGTAACAATATTCGTTACGTCCATCCTTCCCCCCAGCCCGGTCTCCCATACTACAACATCCGGGTAACACTCTTCTGCATAATACAGCAGGGCCAGAGCTGTGGATACTTCAAACATCGTTGGTGAACCCAGCGGTGTAGACGCCATCTCCATCACGAGTGGAAGCAGCCGATTCGACAGTTTCAGCAGGGTTTCTTCCGGGATGTCTTTGCCGTTGTATTGAAAACGATTGGTGAACTTGGTGATGTAAGGCGATGTAAATGTCCCAACGTCATACCCTGATTGAAGCAGCACTGACGTCAAAAAAGCGCAAGTCGAACCTTTACCGTTCGTTCCCGCGACATGGATGAATTTGAGTCGTTGGTGCGGATTGCCAAGCTGCGACATCAGACCCTCAATTCGTTCAAGACCAGGTCTGATACCAAAAGGAATAAGGCCATTGATCCAGTCCACGGCCTCGTCATACGTTTGTAAAGGAGCAGCTGTATGTGTCCCGTTTAATTCCGTCATCTTATTCACCTTCGGTCCCCTGTTTGATAGAAAGTTGAAAAAAGCAGCCGGATGGCGCGGTAAGCACTCCATCCGACTCTTTTGGTATTAACCTTTCAGTTCCTTGATCCGAGCAATGACTTTATCCCGTTTATCGGAATAGTCTGCTTGTTTGGCACGTTCTTCTTCGATAACCTTAGCCGGAGCCTTGGCTACGAAACCTTCATTCGCCAGTTTCTTTTCTACGCGGAGTACTTCACCTTCAAGGTTCTGCAGTTCTTTCTCCAGACGAGCGACTTCCTGTTCGATATCGATCAGGCCAGCCAGCGGCAGGTACAGTTCAGCTCCTGTAATAATGGCCGTCATGGCTTTGTCTGGTGAACTCAAATTCAGTCCGCTCTCAAACTCGGATGTGTTGCAGAAACGCTTGATATAATGACTGTTGCGCTCGATAATGCTGGATGTTTCGTCATTGTTCGCCTTCACCATTAACTCGATCTTTTTGCTCATAGGCACATTCACTTCGGCACGAATGTTACGAACAGCACGAATGGTATCCATCAGCAGATTCATCTCGGCAACAGCTTCCGGATTCTCCAGCGCAGGATCATATTCCGGCCAGGAAGCGAGTGTGATCGTCTCCCCTTCATGCGGAAGGTGCTGCCAGATCTCTTCAGAGATGTAAGGCATGAACGGATGGATCAGGCGCATGGTCTGATCCAGCACGTAAGCCAGCACCGACTGTGTTTTCTTCTTCGCAATCGGGTCGTCTCCGTAGAATGACAGCTTGGCGAATTCGATGTACCAGTCACACAGATCATCCCAGATAAAGTTGTATAACACGCGGCCTGTTTCCCCAAATTCATATGCATCGATTAGACGCGTAATATCACGGGAAGTTTCGTTCAGACGGTGCAAAATCCAATAATCCGCCGTTCCGAGCTCACCGCTGATATCTCGATCCTCGTAGGTGAAACCTTCCAGGTTCATCAATGCGAAGCGGGAAGCGTTCCAGATTTTATTGGCAAAGTTACGAGCCTGTTCAACCCGCTCCCAGCGGAAACGCAAATCCTGTCCCGGCGTACTGCTGGTCGAAATCATATAACGCATCGCATCTGCACCATATTTTTCGATAACATCCAGCGGGTCTACACCATTCCCCAAAGATTTGGACATTTTACGTCCGTCTGCATCACGTACAAGACCATGCATCAGTACATCCTTGAACGGGATTTCATCCGTGAATTCCAAGGCGGTGAAGATCATACGTGCCACCCAGAAATAGATGATGTCATAACCGGTAACGAGTACGTTGGTTGGATAATAACGCTTCAGGTCTTCCGAATCTTCGGGCCAGCCCAATGTTGAGAAAGGCCACAGCGCCGAGCTGAACCATGTATCCAGAACATCTTCATCCTGCTTCAGCTTCCGTCCGGCATATTCAGGCAGTGTCGTCGGGTCTTCAGCCGATACAATCACTTCGCCCGTCTCCTCATCGTACCAAGCAGGAATACGGTGTCCCCACCATAGTTGACGGGAAATACACCAGTCACGAACGTTTTCAATCCAGTTCAGGTATGTTTTCTCAAAACGATCCGGAACAAAGTTAACACCTTCACCGCTCTGCTGCCTTTTGATCGCTCTCTCCGCCAGCGGTTTCATCTCAACGAACCATTGTGTGGACAGATACGGCTCAACCACTGCTCCGGTACGCTCACTGTGACCCACTTGGTGCATATGATCTTCGATACTGATCAGCACACCCTGTTCTTTCAAATCTGCAACGATCTGTTTGCGGCAGTCGCTGCGATCCAGCCCTTGATATTTACCCGCCTCGGCATTCATTGTCCCGCTTTCGTCCATAACCGTGATTTGAGGCAGTTCATGGCGCAGACCTACTTCAAAGTCATTCGGGTCGTGTGCAGGTGTGATTTTTACCGCACCACTGCCGAACTCTTTGTCGACATAGTCATCAGCAATAACCGGTATCTCACGTCCAATAATAGGAAGTACGAGGGTTTTACCGATCATATCTGCATAACGCTCATCCTTCGGATGAACAGCAACAGCCGTATCACCCAGCATCGTTTCCGGACGAGTCGTTGCCACAGTAATATGGCCACTGCCATCTTGGAGTGGATAACGCAGGTGGTAGAGATGTCCCTGAACTTCTTTATATTCAACTTCAATATCAGACAGTGCCGTACGGTTTACCGGGTCCCAGTTAATAATGCGTTTACCGCGATAAATGAGACCTTTCTCATACAACTGTACAAATACTTTACGTACCGCTTTGGACAGACCTTCATCCAGTGTGAAACGTTCACGGGAATAGTCAAGAGACAGCCCCATTTTACCCCACTGCTGACGAATGGTTGTAGCGTATTGATCTTTCCAGTCCCATACTTTCTCCAGAAACTTCTCACGTCCCAGATCATAACGCGTCAATCCCTCTTCACGCAGCTTCTGCTCCACCTTCGTTTGCGTAGCAATCCCTGCATGGTCAGAGCCCGGCAGCCAAAGCGCATCATATCCCTGCATACGTTTCGTACGAATGAGGATATCCTGGAGTGTGAAGTCAAGTGCATGCCCGATATGAAGCATACCGGTCACGTTTGGAGGTGGAATTACAATCGTGTACGGCTCGGCATCCTTGCGTTTGCCCGCTTGGAAATACCCGCGCTCTGTCCAGGTGGAGTACCATTTGTCCTCTGCAGCCTTTGGATCATATGTGGTCGGCATTTCGGTTGTTGCTTTTTTTTGTTCAGACATGTGTCATTCCTCCGTTACTTCATCATCATCATCATCGCTAAAAAACAAAAAAAACCTTTCATCCATCAAAGGACGAAAGGTTAGCTTTCGCGGTACCACCTTTGTTTCACGCTGACATCGGGATAACTGTTCATCCTGGATCTGGCGTGACACTTCAAGCAGATAACGGCTGCGACCGGCCCATCCTACCTCCGAGGTTAATGGATATGCAGCATCCACCTACAGAACTCAAACAGGCAACTCCCGGGCGACTTCGATCAGTTGGTTCCTGCGGAATCTCACAGCGCATCGATCCCACTCTCTGAAAGGTCATACTGTCTACTACTCCCGATCCACGTCATTATTCAAAAAACCTAAACACATCATACCCTGCTCGTGCGCGATAGTCAACCTGGCAGCAGTGAAAGCTGACTATGAACACGTGGAATTCTAAAAAACAAGGAAAACCCGCAATCCCTTCAGAGGATTACGGGTGGTTAGACTGCCATATCCCAGTCAGCAATTTAGGGAATATACAGAATCTGTCCTTCTTCTACAACCTGCTCGGTCAATCGATTATACAACTGCAGTTCTCTGGTACTGAGCTGGTACCTGTCTGCAATGGCATCCAGTGTATCTTCGCGCTGCACAATGCACAGCTTTACTTTGCGGAACGGTGTCTGATCTACAATCGTTCCCAGGAACAGATTCTTCCATTCTACATCTTCTGCCTGACTCGTATCTTCTGGGACAGCTCCAGCAGGGGTCTCCTCACCGCGCTCTTCCTCAACTTCCCGAGCGGCACGGCCGGATGATAACAGCGAGGAGATGCCCACACCCTCTTCTTCTCTTGGTGACGACTCCTTCTTGCTGCCGAAAGCAACCTTCAGTTCCGGCTTGTCTTCCGCCTCAGCAATGGGTTCAGGAACAGATGCCTCATGCTGCAGCAGGGCGTTTTCCTCCGCCGGTTCCAGCACAGGCCGCTCTTCTTCTGGCTGAACCGCTTCAGATGAAGCAAATACGTCCTGCCAGTTCTCGGTCTGTGCATGAGCTGAGGTATTTGGAATCACCTGCTCCTCCTGCTGGGCACTTGACCGAGCTTCTTCAAAGTGCCATACCTTAGGAGCTGTATCTTCCAGCGGTCTTTGTTCTGCTTCTGAACGGGCCTGTTCAGAAGCAGAGGAACTCGAAGATATCAGGTTCTCGGGTACGCTAATTACGGTTGGCTCAGTCCATGCTGACGTTTCTTCTTCTATCGGAAGAAGCGGTTCAGACTCCGGATAGGAAGCGAGTCTGTCGGCCGTCTCCGCCATAAATGAAGAGATTGGAGAAGGCGCTTCATATGTTTCATTTGATGTCTGTGAGAGCAAACTTCCGTCGTCTGCCTCAGGCTGTCTGTGTACATCCCGTTCATCAGCTGCAGCAGTGTCCGGCGTTAACGGCTCGGCCGATGCCTGATTCCAATAAGCTTGCGAGAGCTCTTCATATCCCGCTTCTCCCTGGGTTCTCACAGACAAATCTGCTGATTCGGGAGAACCGTACGCAGCAAGTTCAGCCGCATTCGCAAGCTCGTTTTCTTCACCCTGCTGGAACTGATCATCTGGCTCATATCGCCCCGCTTGTTCCTGCAGTTCGAACTGCTCCGCCTGTTCCCGTTCATTCGTACGGCTGTCCTGCTCAGCTTCAGACGAGTGAACAACCGTAAATTCATCTGCAGACCACACCTGAGGTTCCTCTACAGGGAAGCCCTCAATGCCTCGCAATGAAAGTACACCTGTAATATTCAGACTCCGGCTGGATAACAGGTCAACATCAAAATTTTCAATTTCAATCGAAATATCATCAATGGATCTCACCCGGTTTAATGGTACAGTAATTTCGACAGGTATAAAATGCTTTAATTCCTCTGAATCTTCACTTTCCCCCCGGTACGTTCCTGTAAGCAGCAGATGCCCCCTCAGGGTGGCATGGTCGTCCTGTCCGATTACCTGGATGCGCGGATATAGTTCAATTTCTTCCAGTTCCTCAATGGCAGGCACTCCCTCAGACAAATGAACACGCTCATAAATATCGAACCGCAAACCATAAGGTTGATTCAACAAAGGTGGCGTCCTCCTTTCGGCATATGTTCACCATGATCCTTCTCATGGGACTGATCCATGGTTCAATCCTTCGTTACCCATCTATATGCCCGAAATGGGATGGGCATGCCACCTTTTATGAAAAGCATGCACGGGTTTCAGCAATTTTTGAGACTTCAAAGTAAGTGTAAACAAAAAAAGAACGGACCTGCTTGAACAGGTCCGTGCTCTAATTGTGACTCTCTCTTGCTGCTAATTGTTCAAAATCCGCCGGCCAAGGGTCATGTACTTCAATGGAAGCTCCGGTTAAAGGATGAGTAAATCGAAGGACTTCACCGTGCAGAGCCTGCCGGCCAATCTGATCTGAACGTCCTCCATACAGCTTGTCACCTACAAGCGGATGCCCGGCATAACTGAGGTGAACACGAATCTGATGTGTACGACCCGTTTCCAGTTTCAAACGCACCAGCGTAGCCCTGTCCCATACGTGTACGATCTCCACATGAGTAACCGCATCCTGTCCTCCTTCGGACACACGTCTGCGCTGCTTATGGTGCCTGTCCTTTCCAATCGGTGCATCAATTTTGCGGAGATCACCCGAAACTTGGCCGCCTGCGATGGCAGCATACTGACGATCAATCGCTTTATGACGCATCGCTTCGTCTAGTTTGGCGAGCGCAAACGTATTTTTGGCATATAAAACAGGACCCGTCGTATCCTCATCCAGACGATGAACATGCCGCACACTCGTCTGGATTCCGTTCATCTCGTAATAAGAAGCTACCACATGATCCAGTGTAACTGCCTGATCTTCACGGCTTCCATCCGGATGAAGCTTCATCCCGGCCGGTTTATGCACAACGAGACAGAAATCATCTTCGTACAATACATCCAGATCAGCCCAGCGAGGCTCCACATCTAGTGCCTGCACAGCAAAAAGGGCCAGCCGAAGCCGGTCCCCTGCTAGCTGTATGCCCTGAGATGCCTTGAGCTGGCGAAGCAGCTTCTCCGGGAATTGAAGCTCGGACAGAAGCCATTGTTCAGCGGCAGCCTGTCTGTCCTCGCTTCCAGTTACTGCTTTACCCGGCATCAGCTCAAGCCACTGCCCGCGGCGTTTCCAGCTTCTGATACTCATAACGATTGCAGAGCCTTGCGGTTTGCCTCAATGGTATCCTCAATATCCTGCTCCGTATGCACTCCGGATACAAACATCCCTTCATACTGGGAAGGTGCAACACTAACACCATGATCTATCATCGCTGCAAAATAACGGCGGAATTGATCCAGATTGCTATCTTTCGCAATATCGTAATTAGTTACCGGAACGGCACTGAAGAATGGACATACCATTGAACCAACACGGTTAATCGTTACAGCAACGCCTGCTTCTGCTGCATTTTTCTCGAATCCAGCCTGTAAACGTGCAGACAGCAGCTCCAGACGATCGTAAACTTCCGGTGTCAAAAGCTTCAGCGTAGTATAACCCGCAGCCATCGCCAGCGGATTACCACTTAGTGTACCAGCCTGATAGATTGGTCCTGTCGGTGCAATCTGTTCCATAAGATCCCGGCGGCCCCCATAAGCGCCTACCGGAAGCCCACCACCGATGACTTTACCCAGACATGTCAAATCCGGTGTAACCCCAAACCGGCCTTGTGCACAGTTAAGTCCTACACGGAAACCAGTCATCACCTCGTCAAAGATCAACAAGCTTCCATACTCCGCAGTCACACTGCGCAAGCCTTCCAAAAATCCGGAAGCCGGAGGTACAACGCCCATATTACCTGCAACCGGCTCTACGATCACTCCAGCAATCTCTTCTCCGAACCGCTCAAAAGCAAGACGTACGGACTCCAAATCGTTGTAAGGCACCGTGATTGTATTCACAGCTACCCCTTCTGGAACTCCGGGGCTATCTGGCAATCCCAATGTGGCTACACCCGAACCAGCTTTAATCAACAAGCTGTCTGCATGTCCATGATAGGAACCCTCAAACTTCAGTATTTTGCTGCGTCGGGTTACTCCACGCGCCAATCGAATTGCACTCATCGTTGCTTCTGTACCGGAATTAACCATACGCACAATATCAATAGAAGGCACACGCTCACAGACAAGCTTCGCCATTTCTGTTTCGAGCAGTGTTGGCGCACCAAAACTAGTGCCTTTCTGGGCGGTCTCCCGGAGTGCCTCCACAACATCTGGATGGGCATGCCCCATAATCAATGGTCCCCAAGAGCCTACATAATCAATGAACATATTGCCATCAATATCGTAGATTTTGGAGCCCTCTCCACGCTCGACATAGATTGGCGTAAGTCCCACCGATTTGAATGCCCGCACCGGACTGTTTACTCCTCCAGGTATGTACTGCTTGGCTTCCTCAAATGCGCTGCGTGAGCGCTCATCATTGCGGCGATTGCCTTGTTGTGCAGTCATGAACATCCTCCTTATTTTAACGGCCTTACTTGTATCTTTCTTTTAAAAGAGTAAGGCCTATGGGTTTTATTTGGATATATATACACGGTCTATATTTAACCCGTTGGTATACAGCAGCTTACTTTTCAGCCAGCCACCTTGATGCATCTTTGGCATAATACGTAATGATCATATCTGCTCCTGCACGTTTCATGCTGAGCAAAATTTCCATAGCTACCTTTTTCTCATCAATCCATCCTTGAATGGCAGCCGCCTTTACCATGGCATACTCTCCACTTACGTTATAAGCAACGAGCGGGAGATCGAATTGATCCTTGATGGTACGCATGATATCGAGATAGGATAGCGATGGTTTGACCATCAACATATCGGCTCCCTCCAGCACATCGGTCTCTGCTTCGCGGAGTGCTTCCCGAGCGTTTGCCGGGTCCATCTGATATGATTTGCGATCCCCGAACTGCGGTGTGGAATCTGCTGCTTCACGGAATGGACCGTAGAACGCAGAAGCATATTTAACGGAGTATGACATAATCGGGATATGACTGAATCCATTCTCATCCAGACCTGCACGAATCGCCTGGACAAAACCGTCCATCATATTTGAAGGAGCGATAATGTCTGCGCCAGCTTTAGCTTGTGACACTGCCGTCTGGACAAGCAGCTCCAGTGACTCGTCATTGAGAACGTCACCGCAGATATGGCCGTCAATCTCAGTTGTGTGCACCATACCGCAGTGCCCATGATCTGTGAATTCACACAGACATGTGTCTGCGATCACCAGTAATTCAGGATACCAGGATTTAATTAATCTCGTGGCTTCCTGAACAATACCATCCTCAGCAAAACCGGACGAACCTACACTGTCCTTCGTTTCCGGAATACCGAACAACAGTACAGCCGGAATGCCCAACTCAGCAATCTCTTTCACTTCTTCCTGCAAACGATCCAGCGAGAAACGAAATACACCCGGCATAGACTTAATTTCGGATTTAACATTTTCGCCGTATGTGACATAGATCGGCTGAATAAAATCATCCACAGTCAAGTGTGTCTCTCTTACCATACTGCGAATGCCTGCTGATTGACGTAAACGGCGATGACGTACGATTGGAAACCCCATTTATAATATACCTCCCTGAAATTTTATGCTGCAAAAAGCGAAGCGCGCTGTTTCTTATCGAATGCAGCACGCTTCCTAGGTTCAGCCGAAGCTTGTCTCTTCTCCATATAACGATATCCATAGAGGATAATGATTTAATCTAATTGACTCTCACAACTGTTATTCGTGCAGCTGCCCAGCCATGCTGCTGTCAGTTCCACTGCCGCCAGCACGTTTCCACTCACACAATACATCGATCAAGCTGGTCATCGTAGCTTCCTTTGCCATCAAAGTGACGTTCAATCCAGCATCCTCTGCGGTTTTGGCTGTAACCGGACCAATACACGCAACCTCTACTCCCTTCAGCAGCGGCAGCGGATCGTCTACACCCATGCGTTTCAGCATCTTCATAAAGTTCTTCACGGTGGAAGAGCTTGTAAAGGTCATCGCATGGATACCGCCCTCTTCAAGCAGCTTGAGCAGTTCATCGTCATCCTCACCCGCAAGAATGGTGTCATAGATGATGGCCTCAGTAACATGAAGCCCTCTTTCTCGCAGTTGTTCCGGCAGCCAGGAGCGTGCAAGATCGCCATGTGGAATAAGCACCTTCTGACCCGCCTTTAATTCACTCTCAAATGTTTCCAGCATACCTTCCGCCTGAAAAGGCCCCTTTACAACTTCGGGTGCAATGCCGTGCTTACGCAGTGCTTCTGCCGTAGACGGCCCCACTGCGGCAATTCTCGCTTGATGAAGCGAGCGAATATCCTTGCCTTCGTCTTCCAGATGACGGAAGAAAAATTCTACACCATTCACACTTGTGAAAAAGACCCAATCAAACGTATTTAACACATGGAGTGCCTCTTTGACACTTTGTTTGGACGATTCACTGGACGGCATGACCGTCTCAATGACTGGAAACTCATACGGTTCTCCGCCGAGTTCCTCGATGCGACTGACCAGTTCACTCGCTTGACTGCGAGCGCGAGTAACCAGAATTCGTTTGCCAAACAGCGGCAGCACCTCTGCCCATTTTAACTGCTCCCGCTGATTCACAACATCTCCGACAACGATTACAGCAGGTGGCTGGAAGTTTGCCGCAGTAACTTTAGCTTCGATATCCTCCAGCGTTCCTGTAATGGTATCCTGCTCTGCACGTGTTCCCCAACGTACAAGCGCTACAGGTGTGCTTGCCGGGCGCCCATGACGAATGAGCTGCTCGCTGATATAACCAATCTTGGCAACACCCATCATAAATACCAGTGTACCCGTTGCATTCGTTACTTTATCCCAATGAATGCTGCGATCCAGCTTATCCGGACTTTCATGTCCGGTAATAATTGAGATGGAAGAAGCATAATCACGATGTGTGACCGGTATACCTGCATATGCAGGCACGCTGATCGCGGCGGTTACACCAGGTACAATTTCAAACGGAATACCGTTTTTGTGCAGCAGTTCTGCTTCTTCCCCAACCCGTCCGAAAATTGTGGGGTCTCCGCCTTTCAAACGTACAACAACCTTGCCTTCAAGAGCCAGATCAACAAGAAGCTGATTAATCTCTTCCTGCTTCATCGTATGCCGATCCGGACGTTTCCCCACATAGATTTTAACCGCACCCGGTTTCATGAGTTTCAGCAATCGTGGACTCGCCAAACGATCGTACACTACAGCATCCGCCTTGCCGATGGTTTCCCATCCTTTTACGGTAATCAACCTTGCATCTCCAGGACCCGCACCTACCAAAAAGACCTTCCCCGCCATGCCTTCATCCCCTAACTTCTGCCAGTATCTGTTCAGCTCCGCGCTCAATTAATCTCCAGGCCACTTCTTCTCCCAAACGGACCGGATCTTTGCCGCTCAATGTTTCCTTCAAAATCAGTCCGCCATCCGGCGTACCAACCATCCCCGTTAATTGTAACTTGTTTTCACCGTTCAGGGAAACAGCATCCTGTTCCGGTACCCATACCGCATGTGCTCCGATCGGTACCTGACAGCCTCCATTTAACACGCTGAGAAAACGTCGTTCCGCCATTACGGGTGAAGCGGTTGTCGGATCATTGTAGAGCGACAACAAATGCAGCAGCTCCTCGTCATCCTCACGACACTCAATACCAAGAGCCCCTTGACCTACAGCCGGAAGACAAGCTTCCTCCGTCAAATACTCGGTAATTCGATCCTGCCAGCCCATGCGATACAAACCTGCTGCTGCCAAAATGATGGCATCCAGCCCTTCGGTTTCAAGCTTTCGCAGACGGGAATCAATATTGCCGCGGATGGATTCCAGCTGCAGGTCCGGGCGATAGGCCTTTAACTGGCTTGATCTGCGCAGGCTGCTTGTTCCAACTCTTGCGCCCTCTGGCAGTTGATCAAGCGTAAGCCCTCCGCGAGATACAAGTGCATCCCTTGGGTCTGCTCGCCGGGGAACAGCACCGTTAACCAGCCCTTCGGGAAGCTCGGAGGGCATGTCCTTCATGCTGTGCACGGCCATATCAATGGTACGATCCAGCATTGCCTGTTCAATCTCTTTAACAAACAAACCTTTACCGCCCACTTTGGACAACGTAACATCCAGAATAAGGTCACCTTTCGTCACAATCTTATGTACCTCAAAGTCAAAAGCTAAACCTTCCCGCTTACAAATATCACGCAAATCCTGAATAACGTACCCCGTCTGGGTTAGTGCTAAAGCACTCTGTCTGCTGCCTACTTTAATTGTCCGCATATCTACACTTCCTCCTGATTACGGGATATCCAGTTCCCGATTTCTTCTTCAGTCCACCATTGGAACCGACCTGTACGTATCATTTCCAGCAGATTCATCTCCGTCAGACGCCGCAGCAGTCTGGTTCTAACCGCTGGAGGTAACCCGCGGGATTTGATCTCCATCCTCATCTGGTGCAAAAAATCAAGATACGTCTCGTATTCATCTCCGAACTGCTGTTCCAGCATAGCACGAATCTCGGCCGCCGCCGCAGGTCCTGCACCGGCAGTCGAGATGGCAATGCTTAATCGCCCTCGTCTCACCACACTAGGCGTAATAAAACTGCTGCTGCCCGAAGACATGGCATCATTCACCAATATAGATGCAGCTTCAGCCTCGTGAACTACAGCTGTATTAACCTGCTGCTGATCCGTAGCCGCATATACGAGAAAGGCCCCCCACAAATCTCCATTGCGGTAGGACCGGGCTATCCAATCGAATCGGGATTCCTGATGCAGTTGTTCGAGAGCAGGCGTAAGCTGCGGGCTGACTACCGTAATTCGGGCTTCTGTCTGCAGCAATCCCTTCACTTTGCGCTCGGCCACGCGACCTCCGCCGACAACAAAGACGGACCGTCCTGAAGTATTCACATAAATCGGCGTGTAGTGTTCCATCCCTTTCACTCTCCCGTCCAGCGATGAAACGCTGAGTACGCATTGGATAAGAAGCTGATAATGACAAGAGCATATCCAATCAATGTCCACCTAGACATCACGATCATCGAAAACTGTTTTCTTCTCTTCACGATAAAATAACCCACATAGATCGCAATCGCCAAACCTGTTGCAATCACTTTTGAATCCAGCAGCAGATGCCAGCGCCGTTCTGCGACGATGGACAGCACAGCCAGCACAACGGATACACCTAGAAGTGGCGTACCTATCAATGTGGCACCATCCATGTATTTCCCTATGACCTCCAGGCTGGGCAAACGCCGCACCGTATCATTCCATTTTTTGTTTTTCAACTTGTGATGCAGGAACAGATACAGCAGTGCAAATACCGACGCAACCGTCAAAGCCGCAAAGCCCAGGTTGGCCAAGGTAATATGCATGATTAACAAACCGTGAACCGTCTGCCAATTGTGAAGTGAGATCTCGCCTGCTGTAAACCATAATCTGTTCAATACCGTTACCGAAAATCCAACGATGTTCAGCAGCAGGATGACAAATTCTGAACGCTGCACCCGAGTCATAATTAATGACATCAGCACAATGCTGAAAGAGAAAATAAATAGAAAGTCAAATGTGGTATAGATCGGGAAGTGACCTTCGATCCACATCCGCAGGATCACATGGGTCACCTGCAGTCCCCATACAACAACAAGAAACCCTGTGCCTGTCCGCTTCGCCCCCGCATTGCGTCGAATGCAGTCCGAGAAATAGAACAGTAGGCTCAGGGCATACATATAGATTAATACTTCATAGATTTGTTCAGCAAGGGTCAAGCCGCCCACCCGCCTTATACGCCTGCCGGAACATAAGCCGGCACGGGGTCTTGCCGGTTTTCGTTAAGGTGAACCGCTGGTTTGCCCAGAGCTGTTGCATCACTCTGATTCACTTTTTCAGCAGCCATCTCTACTGCGTCTTCCAGCGCGAATATCTGCGTAAACATGCGCAGTGCTTCGTCACCCTGCTTCGTACCTGCCATTTCCTTGATTCGGTTGATCGGATCAGTGGTCATTTGATTCACAATACTTTTGGTCAAACGACGAATCACTTTACGCTGATGCTCATCCAGCTCCGGCAGCTTGTTGAACAGACTATCCATCGTTTCTTCGTGAATGGACACGCCCTTCTCCTGCAGCGCACGAATGACTGGACGAACGCCAAGCGTTCTGAGCCACTGATAATAATCTTCCATTTCCAGATCGATCATTCTTTCAATTTTGGCTGCTTCTACCTTACGCATCTCCATATTGCTCTCGACGATGCCTTCCAGATCGTCGATATCATAAAGAAATACGTTGGAGATTTCACCGATAGCCGGGTCGATATCACGTGGTACCGCAATGTCGATCAGGAACAGCGGACGGGATTGCCGACGCTTCATGCTTTCGCGTACAATACCTGCATCCAGAATATAACGCTCTGCACCTGTGGAACTAATCACGATATCTACTTCATCCAGTCTCGATAGTGCCTGTTCCATGGTACAAGGAGTGCCCCGGAATTTGCTGGCAAGCTCCTCGGCTCTGGCGAGCGTACGGTTGGCTACAATAACTTCAGACGCTCCATTGGCGTAAAGATGTTTCACTGTAAGTTCACTCATTTTACCGGCACCCAAAATAAGCACCTTTTTATCAGTGAACATACCAAAAATTCGCTTGCCCAGTTCAACCGCCGCATAGCTGACAGAAACGGCACTCTCCCCAATGGACGTTTCCGAATGTGCCCGCTTGCCCAGAGTAACAGCCTGTTTGAACAGCTTGTTAAACCAAGTTCCTGTCGCTTTCTCTTCCTGCGCTTTGAAAAAAGCCTGTTTCACTTGGCCAAGAATCTGGGTCTCTCCAATGACCATCGAATCTAGTCCGCAGATTACACGGAACAGATGGCGCATAGCCTGATCATCTTCATATATATATAAATGCTGCGTAAATTCTTCTCGTGGAACGTTAAACCACTGTTCCATAAATGTTCGAATAAAATAACCGCACATGTGAAGACGGTCAACCACAACGTACAATTCAGTACGATTACAAGTGGCTACGATCACACCTTCCAATACACTCTTGGTCAGCTTGAGCTGCTGCAGCGCTTCAGACAAGTCCTTTTCTGCAAATGTGAATCGTTCTCTGACCTCTACAGGCGCCGTGCGATAATTCAAACCAACAACAACGATGTGCATTGCAAGTTCACCTGCCTAATAAATTTCCAATCAAAGTGCTTACTGTATATGTCTATCCAGTTCAGATTGACATAGTTAATTATATCACACATCAAGTCCATCACTCGCCCATTTTTATGAAATGTTTATGAAATCAACATGATGATATCATATGCATTGTCATTTATTGTAGTGTCTCACCAATGTTCACCGTTATGCATAAAATGGGACAAATGATGATATTCAATGTGACGAAGTGCTCTGCACGCGATTTCAAGACGTTTTATAACAAATAGCCATGGAAATATTCCATGACTATCTAAGGTGCGGGCACATGATGTATTTTCAAACGTTACATATTAGAGTTTGGTATCTTCTGGTGTTAAAACAGCTTCTTCAGTCTCGTTATCGATATCCTCATCAACTGGTGCGTACTTGTCTATGCGGGCATGGCGGGTAATGATATCCCACAGTTCTTCCTTCCCCAGACCTTCCTCTGATGAAAAAGGAACGAACAGGTCGCCTGAGCGAAGCCCCAACGCTTCCTTGATCACTTTAATGTGTTTGGCTCTGCGTGTCTTGGGGATTTTGTCCATCTTCGTAGCCACGACAACCAGCGGCAGTCCATGATGGCGCAGCCATTCGTTCATCATTTTATCATCCTTGGATGGCTCATGTCTCATGTCCACCATCTGCATGACCAGTTTTAATTCATCACGCTGCAGCAGGTATTTCTCCATCATTTTCCCCCAGGCAAAGCGCTGCTCTTTGGATACCTTGGCGTATCCATAACCCGGAAAGTCGACGAAATACAAATCTTGATTGATCTTATAATAGTTCAGCTGCTGGGTTTTACCAGGAGTGGCACTTGTGCGCGCCAGATTTTTACGATTAATCATTCGATTGATCAGGGATGACTTGCCCACGTTGGAGCGCCCGGCCAGGGCAATCTCCGGCAGACCGTCATCTGGATATTGTTCAGGCCGAACGGCACTAATAATAAATTCAGATTGATTCACTTTCAAATTGCATCTTTCCTCTCTTGAACTCCTGTGATGCGAGTGTAACATTTCTACATATTCATCTCGTATTATGCCATCATTCTTTCTATCATACCAAAAAAACACCTCTTGTACCCAAAAAATCGGCTTTTCTCTCCAAAAAACGTATATTCATCACAAAAAAGACCGCTCCAACGGATGCCGAAGCCTCCGCAGAACGGTCTGTTCTTCAAAAATTCCTGTGGATACGAATTACAGAGGAATGCCCGCCTGTTCAACAAGCGCATGCTGCAGCACCTGATCCATATGAGCTACGGGTACAAATTCCACATCTTCCTTGATGCTGTCCGGAATGTCACGCAGATCCCGTTCGTTATCCTTGGGCAGTAATATTTTTTTGTATCCGGCACGGTGGGCTGCAAGTGACTTTTCTTTCAAGCCACCGATAGGCAGTACCCGTCCGCGCAGCGTAATTTCGCCTGTCATGGCAATGTCCTTGGACACATGTTTGTTCGTCAGCGCGGAGATCAACGCAGTCGCCATTGTAATACCGGCAGATGGGCCATCTTTGGGAATGGCACCTTCCGGTACGTGGATATGAATGTCGTTTTTCTCGTGAAAATCCGAGGCGATACCGAGCTGCGCTGCTTTGGAACGGGTATAGCTGAAGGCCGCCTGAGCTGATTCTTTCATGACGTCTCCCAGTTTACCCGTGAGGGTCAGCTTGCCTGTTCCCGGCACCACGGTCACTTCAATAACGAGTGTGTCTCCACCCACTTCAGTCCATGCCAGCCCCGTTACGGTACCAATCTGATCTTCCAGTTCAGCCATGCCATAGCGGAATTTACCTGGACCAAGATAATCTTTGACATCGTCCGGCAGGATCACAATTTGGCCTTCTGCCCCGGACACGATATTTTTGGCCGCTTTCCGGCACAGCGATGCCATCTGCTGCTCCAGATTCCGCACACCGGATTCGCGTGTGTATTCACGAATGACTTTCAGCAGACTGTCATCCGGAACCTCAAGCTGATCTTCTTCCAAGCCGTGGTCCTTCTTCTGTTTCGGCAGCAAATAGTTTTTGGATATCTGCAGCTTCTCCAGTTCGGTATAACCCGGAATATTCAGCATTTCCATCCGGTCCAGCAGGGGACGCGGAATATTGTGCACGGTGTTGGCCGTTGTAATAAACATAACGTTGGATAAGTCAAATGGCAGCTCCACAAAGTGATCGCTAAACGTATTGTTCTGCTCCGGATCAAGTACCTCCAGCAGTGCTGCCGAAGGATCTCCGCGGAAGTCAGAAGCCATCTTGTCGATCTCATCCAGCAAGAATACAGGATTGAGTGACCCTGCTGTTTTCATACCCTGGATAATTCGGCCCGGCATCGCACCTACATAAGTACGGCGGTGTCCGCGAATTTCGGCTTCATCCCGCACGCCGCCCAGAGAGATACGAACAAACTCCCGCCCAAGCGATCTGGCGATCGAACGAGCAAGAGAGGTTTTACCTACTCCTGGCGGGCCAACCAGACAGAGGATTGGACCTTTAAGCTTTTTGACGAGCTTCTGCACGGCCAAATACTCCAGCACACGCTCTTTCGGTTTCTCCAGTCCGTAGTGATCTGCATTAAGCACATCTTCAGCCTTCTGGATATCCAGGTCATCCTCGGTCAGCTGGGTCCAAGGCAAAGCAAGCAGCCAATCCACATAGTTGCGGATGACACCGCCCTCGGCAGAGCTTGCCGGCATCTTTTCCAGTCGATCGATTTCCTTCTCGACTTTCTCTTTTACCTTGTCCGGCAGGCCAAGACTATCCATCTGATTGCGAAGTTCTTCGACTTCGCCTGCACGGCCCTCTTTTTCACCAAGTTCCTTCTGGATCGCCTTCATCTGTTCACGCAAATAATATTCCTTCTGGGTTTTCTCCATCTGTTTCTTCACACGCTGGCTGATCTTGCGTTCAAGCTCAAGCACTTCGCGCTCGTTATTCAGGATGTCCAGCAGCTTCTCCAGACGTTCCCGCACATCGATGGTCTCCAGAATTTCCTGTTTGTCCTTGATCTTCAAGGACAGATGGCTTGTAATGACATCCGCGAGGCGTCCTGGCTCCTCAATGTCGGACACAGCGGCTAGTGTCTCGGGGGTTACCTTTTTGGACAGATTAATATAGTTCTCAAACTGGTTCAGAACGGTACGCATGAGGGCATCCGTCTCGGGATGATTATTCTCTTCCTCAGGCAGCTCTTGTGCCAGCACCTCGTAATAATCCTCGTTGTCCGTATATTCAATAATTTCAGCCCGTTCCAAGCCCTCCACAAGCACTCGAATGGTTCCATTCGGCAGCTTCAGCATCTGTCTCACCTTGGCTACGGTTCCAATTCGGAAAATATCCTCTCGTGTAGGTTCCTCAATATTGACCTCGGCTTGGGAACATAGGAGAATCAAATGTTCTTCTACCATCGCTTTTTCTAAAGCCTTGACCGATTTCTCCCGGCCCACATCGAGATGCAGCACCATACTCGGGTAGACGAGAAGTCCTCTTAAAGGCAGTAAAGGAAAACGACGACCTTTCGATTTGCTCGGTCCCATCGCTTTCGCACCTCCAATGGCTCTCAGGTTGTAGTCATCCATTATTCTATCAAATGTTCACATAAAAAACCAATGAAGGGAAGCGCTCAGCAGCTTCCCGAATCTGTAACCTGCCCCGGACGAGGTGGCTCTGCCCGCAAATAAGAGGCGGATGCTGGAGGGAAAATCTCCGGTTTCTGCGCAGTCGTCTCTTCGGCCGCTACCTGCTGTTCCACCTGATGCGCTCCAGGCTCCCAACCAAATACTTCACGAAACACGTCCTGAACGGTATCTACGGGAATCACCCGCAAACCATCCAGATTGTCAAAAATGGACTGCCAGTTCTCTGCCGGTATAATGACCGTCTTCGCACCAGCTTGGAAAGCCGCCTCTACCTTCGCCAGCACGCCGCCAATCGGCTTCACACGGCCGTGAATACTAATCTCGCCCGTCATTGCGATCTCGTGGTCTACAGGGCGTCCCTGAATGGCTGAAGTAATTGCTGTCGCCATGGCAATCCCTGCCGAGGGACCATCGATTGGCGTACCCCCCGGGAAATTCACATGTAAATCGTAATCACTCGTGCGGATGCCCATCGCTTTTAATACGGTTAACACATTTTCAACCGAGCCTTTAGCCATGCTTTTCCGCCGGAGTGTACGGGAACCGCCTCCAATCTCTTCCTCATCCACAACACCTGTGATGTTGATGCGGCCCTGGTCTTTCGGCGCAGGAACCGCTGACACCTCAATCTCCAGAATGGTACCCATGTTCGGTCCGTAAACAGCAAGCCCATTGACAAACCCGACCTGCGGCTGTGAAGGAACCTTGCGATCCGGCCTTGGCTGGATCTGACTGCTCCCTGCGACCCACTCGACATCGGAAGCCTGAAGTGTCTCACGCTTTTCAGTCAGTGCGAGACCCGCAGCCAGCTGAATGATATTGACCGCTTCACGTCCATTGGTTGCATATCGTTTGACCACATCAACCGCATCCGGGCAGGGACTAAATCCGATTTTCTGTACGGCATCTTCCGCAATTCTGCCAATCTCCTCAGGCAGCAGGGGACGGAAATAGACCTCCATACATCGTGAACGCAGCGCAGGAGGGAGCTCATGCGGGGAACGTGTCGTCGCTCCAACCAGCCGAAAGTCTGCCGGAAGCCCATTCTGGAAAATATCATGGATATAAGCAGGAGTATGCGTATCTTCCGAGTTATAGTACGCACTTTCCAAAAAGACCTTGCGATCCTCCAGTACTTTGAGCAGCTTATTCATCTGAATGGAATGTAATTCTCCAATTTCATCAATAAAAAGCATGCCGCCATGCGCTTTGGTCACCGCACCCGGTTTGGGTTGAGGAATGCCTGCTACACCCATGGCTCCTGCTCCCTGATAGATCGGATCATGAACAGAACCAATCAGCGGATCAGCAATGCCCCGTTCATCAAAACGAGCCGTTGTCGCATCCAGTTCTGTAAATTTGGCATCCGCTTTGAACGGCGAGGACGGATTTTTCTTCGCCTCTTCCAGCACGACCCTTGCAGCAGCTGTTTTTCCCACTCCAGGCGGACCATATATAATTACATGCTGCGGATTGGCACTGCATAATGCTGCCTTGAGCGCACGCAGCCCATCTTTTTGCCCGACAATGTCATGGATGGTAGCCGGTCGCGTCTTCTCCGCAAGCGGTTTGGTCAGCGAGATGGAGCGCAATTTGCGAAGCTTCTCCAACTCTTTCTTCGATTCACGCTCAACGGCAGTACGGTTCGTTTTCTGGCCCCGAAGCAGGTTCCAAAAATATAACCCGACTACCACGCCAAAAAATAACTGTATCAACATGAATACCATGCCAAGGTCACCCATATTCCAAACTCCTCCTGTTCTGTACTTCTTCTCAACTGTGATCATGCTAATACTTGGTAGTATAGCCTTTTCAACGAGACGTAAACGGAAGAAGCCGAAATTGTAACGGAGAATTATTCGAGTGTACGCAAAAAGCCCGCCAGTATGGCGGGCCTTCATAAAGAATTCAATCGTTATTAGTGCGAGCGTCCAGGGATTACACCAGTCTCTTCATACGCTTCGACGATTTTGTCGATCTCTTTTTTCAATTCATCTACCATGATCTCTTCCGGCACTTTACGAATCATCTTCCCATGGCGGAATAAAAGACCTTCTCCGCGGGCACCGGCAATACCGATATCCGCTTCTTTCGCTTCACCTGGACCATTTACCGCACAGCCAAGCACGGATACCTTAATCGGCACCTTCAGCTTCGAGATGTATTCTTCCACTTCGTTAGCGATGGAAAAGAGATCAATATCCAGACGTCCACATGTTGGACAAGAAATTAGTGTCGCAGCATTGGAAATCAAACCAAACGTTTTGAGCAGATCACGCGCCACTTTAATCTCTTCTACCGGATCGGCACTCAGCGAGATCCGCATTGTTGAACCAATGCCCATGGAGAGCAAAGCGCCCATGCCCGCGGAACTTTTAATCGTGCCCGAGAACAATGTACCTGCTTCCGTAATCCCGAGATGAAGCGGATATGGAATGATCTGCGCTGCTTTGGTATACGCTTCGATCGCCATAGGTACATCAGAGGCCTTAAGTGACACGATGATATCGTGGAAATCAAGTTCTTCCAGAATACCAATGTGGTACAATGCACTTTCAACCATAGCATCTGCAGTAGGATAACCATACTTTTCGAGTAAATGATTCTCCAGTGAACCCGCGTTTACTCCAATCCGAATCGGAATACCTTTGTCCTTACAAGCTTTAACAACCTCTTCTACTTTGGCTCGTTTACCGATATTGCCCGGATTGATCCGAACTTTATCAATACCATTCTCAATGGCAAGCAAAGCCAGCTTGTAGTTAAAATGAATATCTGCAACCAGCGGGATATGAATCCGCTTCTTGATTTCCTTAATGGCGGCCGCAGCTTCTTCATTATTCACCGTTACACGCACCACTTGGCATCCGGCTTCTTCCAGTCGCAAAATCTCCGCAACCGTCGCCTCCACGTCTGCTGTTTTGGTTGTACACATACTCTGAATAATAACTTCGTTACTACCGCCAATGGTCAAGTTCCCTACTTTTACGGGACGGGTATCCTGTCTTAAATACATGAGTGATTTCTCTCCCCACAACGTCAAAGCTCCACCCTGACAAAAGACCTTATAAAAGCCTTCTGCCCAAGTGGAGAACTGACAAGTCTATATTTCAGAGCTCAGCTGAAGTAAATGTGCTTTAGGCACTCTCTTCCTGCTTATCATCCTTTGATTGGCCAAGTTCAGGCACAACTTTTTTCTCAACGACTTCTTCTGTAATGACACAGCTCGTCACGTCTTCACGTGAAGGCACTTCGTACATGATTTCCAGCATGATGCCTTCAATGATTGCACGCAAGCCACGTGCACCCGTGTTACGCTTGATTGCTTCTTTGGCAATCGCCAGCAATGCACCCGGTTCAAACACCAGATTAACATTGTCCAGTTCAAGCAGTTTCTGGTACTGCTTCGTCAGTGCGTTTTTCGGTTCAGACAGAATCCGCACTAATGTATCTTCATCAAGCGGCTCCAAAGTCGAGATCACAGGCAGACGGCCTACGAATTCCGGAATCAAACCGAATTTCAGCAGGTCTTCTGGCAGTACCATACCCAGGTACTCACCCGGTTTCAAATCTTTTTGCTCCGTAGCGGCATTAAAGCCAATGACTTTTTTACCGATCCGGCGTTTAATCATCTGTTCGAGACCATCAAAGGCACCACCGCAAATGAACAGGATGTTGGTTGTATCAATCTGAATGAACTCTTGATGCGGATGCTTACGACCACCTTGCGGCGGTACAGAAGCAACTGTACCTTCAAGGATCTTCAGCAAGGCTTGCTGAACCCCTTCGCCGGATACGTCACGCGTAATGGACGGATTCTCCGATTTACGTGCCACTTTATCAATTTCATCAATATAGATAATGCCGCGTTCTGCTTTTTCAACATCATAGTCTGCAGCCTGGATCAGCTTGAGCAGAATGTTCTCTACATCCTCACCCACGTATCCGGCTTCTGTTAATGAAGTTGCATCCGCAATTGCAAAAGGAACATTCAGGATTTTGGCCATCGTTTGGGCAAGCAGCGTTTTACCGGAACCGGTAGGTCCTAACAGCAAAATGTTACTTTTGGACAGCTCGACATCTTCAATCTTGCTTTGTGTATTGATGCGTTTGTAGTGGTTGTACACCGCAACAGACAAAGATTTTTTCGCTTGTTCCTGACCAATAACATACTGATCGAGAATATCGCGAATTTCTTTTGGCTTTGGAATATCTTTCAGATCCAGCTCTTCATCATGACCGAGCTCTTCCTCCACGATTTCGGTGCAAAGTTCAATACATTCATCACAGATGTATACGCCTGGTCCAGCGACCAGCTTGCGAACCTGCTCCTGAGATTTACCGCAAAAAGAGCATTTCAGCTGCCCTTTCTCATCGTTAAATTTAAACATGAAACCACCCCTTTAGGAATTGATCGGTCTGCTGAGCACCTGGTCAATAATGCCGTACGTTTTTGCTTCTTCTGCACTCATGAAAAAGTCACGGTCTGTATCCCGCTCAATTTTATCAAGGGGCTGACCTGTACGATCAACATATATTTGATTCAGTTTCTGACGAGTTTTAATGATCCATTCTGCGTGGATTTTAATGTCCGCAGCCTGTCCCTGTACGCCGCCAAGCGGCTGATGAATCATGACTTCACTGTTCGTAAGCGCATATCTTTTGCCAGGAGCGCCTGCGGTCAGCAATAGAGAGCCCATGCTCGCTGCCATGCCTACGCAAATGGTCGATACATCTGGCTTGATAAACTGCATCGTATCGTATATACCCATCCCTGCAGTAACAGAACCACCAGGTGAATTAATATACAAGCTGATATCCTTCTCAGGATCGTCGGCTGCCAAAAACAAAAGCTGAGCTATGACAAGATTGGCTACATCGTCATCAATCGCACTGGTCAGAAAAATAATGCGATCTTTCAGCAAACGTGAATATATATCGTAAGAACGCTCGCCTCGATTGGTTTGTTCAACAACCATTGGCACCAGACTCATGAGACCAACCTCTTTTCTACATGTAATTAGACATAGGCTGACTGTAAAGCAAACCCAAAATCATTTTAACATGTTCCTGTGACAATGTCATTTTTCAGGAATCATGTCATCCTAGGGATGTTTACGATTTAGCCTGATCATATTTAACCATGTTTTCTATGTATGTGCAAATTACAACCATCCTATGCCGTATTGGCTTTTTTTATTTACAGCCGCGCGCAAAGGTATGGAATAAACCGAAAACGGGCACCCAGCAGAAAAATAAACAACCATCCATATCATTACTCATTTTTCTATAAAATGGATGTCATAATTTAAAAATAAGGCACGCAGTAACTCACGTGCCTTATCATGTATGCAGCTGTTAAGTTAAACAGCTTGTCTTATTTTTCGTCAGCTTCTGCAGCAGCTTCTTCAGCTGGAGCTTCAACCGGCTCAACAACTTTACTGTTCTCAACGAGAACATCGATTGTTTTGCGCAATTTCACTTCATCACGAAGGCTGTCCAGGGAACCGTTACCTTCGAGAATGCCGCGGATCTCTTCAGCAGGACGCTTGTAAGATTCAGCCATCTTCTCGAGTTCTTGGTTCACTTCTTCGTCAGACACTTCGATGTTTTCCGCTTTGCCTACCGCTTCAAGCACCAGGTTGTTGCGGACACGTTTGGAAGCATCATCCTGCATTTGTGCTCTCAGGTCAGCTTGCGTCTGGCCGGAGAAGCTCAGGAACATTTCAAGGTTCATGCCTTGGTTGCGAAGACGGTTGTCGAAATCGCGCATCATGTTCTGTACTTCGCTGTCAACCATTGAAGCAGGGATATCTACTTCAGCGTTTTCAGCTACTTTTTCTACAACTGCATTTTCCTGTGCAGCTTTGAACTCATCTGCTTTACGGGATTCCAGTTGTGTTTTGAGGTCAGCTTTGTACTCTTCCAGAGTATCAAACTCGCTAACATCTTTAGCAAACTCATCATCCAGTTCTGGAAGCTGTTTGCGTTTAATTTCATGTACTTTCACTTTGAATACCGCTTGTTTGCCAGCCAGTTCAGCTGCATGGTAGCTCTCAGGGAAAGTTACTTCTACGTCTTTGAAGTCACCAGTGGACAATCCCACAACCTGCTCTTCAAAGCCAGGAATGAATGTGTTGGAACCCAGTTCCAGGGAGTAACGCTCTGCTTTGCCACCTTCGAAAGGTACGCCATCAACAGAACCGTCAAAGTCGATTACAGCAACATCGCCGTTCGCTGCGGAACCTTCGTCAACAACAACCAGTTCAGCATGACGCTGCTGCAGACGCTCCAGCTCTTCTGCTACTTCTGCTTCAGTTACTTCACTTTTAGCTACAGCAACTTCGATTCCTTTGTAGTCACCCAGGGTAACTTCTGGTTTCACGGTTACTTTCGCTTTGAATTTGAAAGATTGTCCTTTACCGAATTGCTCGATGTCTACATCAGGACGATCAACCGGGAAGATATCCGTTTGATCAATCGCTTCTGTGTAAGCTTCAGGAAGCAAAATGTCGATTGCTTCTTGATAAAGGCTCTCTACTCCGAAACGAGCTTCGAAGATTGGACGTGGTACTTTACCTTTACGGAATCCAGGTACGTTTGCTTGTTTCACTACTTTATTAAAAGCTTTGTCGAGTGCTTCCGTTACGCGCTCTGCACCGACTTCAACCTCAAGAACCCCAAGGTTCTTCTCTATCTTTTCCCAAGTTGCTTTCATTGTATACTTTCCCCTCCAAAATTCACATGTTCACGTAGGCGATCACGTACAAAATAACCATTTTAGTATAAACAAGTTTACATTCTTTTTCAAGAGGAATCCCTTGATACGGTTTAAGGTAAACGTTTCCGCCCTTTAATGACCGTCCAAACCAGCCGAAACAAACTGTTTCATCGAACGATAAGCCTGCTCCAGACGAAACCTCATTGCACCAGTCACAGCGTACATTGAGCGCGTATTTTCTTCATCATGTGAACCACCAAGACTGTCTGCCACCGTCATATGCAGCGCAGCAGCCCATATGTCTGCAGCAGCGTCATTTTGTTCCAGCATAGACTCGTAATCCCTTGTTCCATAGACCGCCATTACATATTGTATCCACAGTTCCTGGGCAAAATAAAAGAGCGTAGGTTCATGAACCTCCGTCTGGTCTGCTACCCGTTCCAGAATCTGAACAATCTGAAGTGGAAATTCTTCCGGCTTAAGCGGGACGCCAGTGATATCAACTTCTACATCTTCATCGCCTCTTGTGAAGCGAATGATATCCTGCACTCCTCGGCGCCGCAGCGTCTGCAGCACTCTGAATTGTAAAAGCGGATGAAGCGTCTTTGTTTGAAGCCATTGAATCAGCTGCTCATCAACCTTCGAAACGTCCAGAAATGCCAGCTGTTCAAGTGCCAGCATCGTCTGCTCGGACAGCGGCCCTTCCATAACTGTACGGAGCAGCTTATCAGCGTAACCGTCGTCCTGCGCAAGCTTCAACTTGGCGTGCTGCCGGGCCATCTCTTCCTCGCTGACATCCTCTTCCTCATCCTCTTCTTGACGAATCACCGGCAGGTCCATCTCTTCATGCTGAGGAAATGCTGCCTGCAGCCATTCAAGCAGCGCCCTCCACTCATCGTAGTGACGTTCATCCTGCCCCTGACACTGCAGCAAAAAACGAAGCATGTCCATGGCTTCAACATAACGTTCGTTTTCAAGCATAACCGTCAGCTGTATCTGATAATAGTCCAGCGTTTTTGGAAACAGCACAATTTTGTTGTTATGCGCGGTTTCCGGGGTCGTGGATTCCTTGATAGGAGCACCTCCTCTGTTCCTGAATCTCCAGTTGGAATTGACCATGAATAGATATATATCAACAAATATCGATCTATTTTGTAAGTTCTTCTGATATTCTAACATAACCTTTATTAGAAAGAAAAAAACGTTACAGCCGCCAAATATCATATACGAAAATGGAACAAAAAATAAACATTTGATATTTATTTTTATTTATGATAAAATCATTTTTGCTTGAAAAATTTCATGTCTCAGTAGCTCAGCAGGATAGAGCAACGGCCTTCTAAGCCGTCGGTCGGGGGTTCGAATCCCTCCTGGGACGTTCAGAAAAAAAGCTTCCTTCGGGAAGCTTTTTTTGCGTTCTGGGGATGAGAACCCCGGGTGGTTCGCCTGGGCATCTACTCGTTAACATATGCCTCTCAGCCTCGACGGTCAACTCTAATCTGTCCAAAATATGAGTCCTGGCAGAAGATTCCGATCATTAAACACCCGTTATACTCTGGTCTCCTCTAACTGCAGAAACACCACCTTGTCGCCGCCCTGTCAGCTCTCGCTGCTCTCCATCACTGTATTGAGCATACCTGACAGATCACTGGAACTGTTCAGCCGCTCTGCAATGCTCTCAGTACTACCATCTCTCACATTCCGACTTCATCTGCCCTCCTGCCTCTCTCCTTCATCCTATTGGCTCATAAATAAAAATCAATGAAATGTCACATTCTGGAACACCTAAAACGTAATACCTTATAAATACAGTAGTTCAAAGGAGAGATTCTACATGAAAAAGAACAAGAAGTACAAAAAAAGTCTAATTGCTTTGACAGCAGCTCTGCTGCTCATTCCGGCCACAGCCTTTGCCGATGATACCATTAGCAATCAAGTCTTTAAGTTAACTAACAACAAGGGGGAGGTTATCTATGAGCAGAAGCCTTACGAGGGCTCTCATAAGTCGGACCACTCCCGCGAAGATCTGCTTCGCTCCTCAAAAAGCCATAGCTTAGCTAATGAGCTGCTGAAGAAAGGGGAAGCCGCCCTGTTTTACATTGCTGAAGATAATCCAGAGCGCAAGACCAATATTGAGCGAACATCGATGAGCTTCAAGAAAGCAGCCAAGCTGCGTGAGCAGCTAAAAGGACAATCGGTTAAAATTTTGGATACCATCCAGCAAAAATATAAATTTGACAGCGCCAGCGTGACCTATCATCCGGTCCTGTCGGATCCCGAGCGAGCCAAGATGACCGATCAACTTGAGCAGCAGGCAGCTCAGTCTGGCAAAGGATATGCCATGCAAAAGCTTAAACTGATCGGCAAGCACTGGAACCTTTTCAGCACATATAAAAATGGAAGCAGCGAGCTGCTGGTTCAGGCTATAAAATCTGATGAGAAAATCACGCTCCATACTCCATCCGTACAAACCGGGGTCACGTATGAGCTGATCAAGTCGGGAGGAACAGAAATGGTCTATTCGTCTTACAGCGAATCCGAAAATCAGGATTTCAAGTCCTCAGGCCAAGGTATTACATTTGTGTGCAGCATCCCTAACAGCGAATTTCATATTTGGTACCATATTGAAGACATCGGCAGCAAGTTGAGCAAGCAGGAGCTGATCAAGCTGGCCGAATCGTATTTGAAATAGGACGCGGAGTGCAAGGCAGCCTTTAAGCCGCCGCGGCGCTTGGGATATAGCTTTCAGATCGCTGCGTCCAGATAGCAGCGGTTAATCCGTAACCAATATGATGCATTCATGTTCCTAAGCAGATTCAGGCACACAGTGTATCTCCCCTGTATTAGATACGTTGGGTTGAAATGAACCGGGAGGGATGCATCGTGTGCCTTCTTAAGCAAAAAAAACGGTAAACTGTCACAATACAAGGTGTCTCCTTCATAAAACACTTTAAAAAGGGGTGGGGACTTGGAAGACATAGATCTTCGCCAGATCATAAGCGATATCCTGAGTGGAGATACTACAAAGTTCGAGAGAGTCATGCATAAGTATCAGAGACCGATCTTTCTCTACTGTTATCATATGCTAAACAACTATGCCGAGGCCGAGGACTGCGGACAGGAGGTCTTCCTCAAGGCCTTCAGGCATCTGAAAAGGTATGACCCGGAGAAATCGTTCGAGGCCTGGCTGTATACCATTGCATACAATCAGTGTATTGACGCGCTGCGCAAGCGCCGGCTTGTCAAGTACCTGCCTTTTCTATATCATGCCACCAGGGATTATAGCCCGATAGACCAGCGAATTGAGGACATTTATTTTGATGAGCAGGTGCTTCAAGCCATGAAGAGACTGTCGACGGAGGAGCGCAGCCTGCTCATTTTGCGATGTGTGGAGGACAAGACCTATGAGGAGATCAGTACGATTCTCCAGCGAAACAGCGCTTATCTGCGTAAGAAGTATGAACGAACGGTAGGCAAATTCCGCAAGCACTATTATCCAGTGAAAGGAGCTGGCCGCAATGAAGCCAAACAGCAATCAGGATCTTCGAGAACTATTCCATAAGGCTGAGCCGCCCCATGCAGACTTGTCCGGGCCTGTAATGAAACAGCTGCAAGGTGAACTGCCCAAGCGGCAAGGCCTCGATCGACCCTACCTGAAATACAGGGTTAGTGTGATTATAGCAGCCTGCATGCTGCTCAGTATTTCTACAGGCTTCGCCGCGGTGCATCTCTACTCACTGACCAACAGCAAGGGTGGGACCGTTTATGAGGAAAAGATCTTCGAGCCATCCATTCTGGAGAAGAAGAACCCTCAAGAAGAATTGCGTAATCGTGAGGCTGCTAAACTCAGCTACAAGCTGCTGAAGCCCGGCGAGTCTGCGGCTCTATACATTGCCGCGAACAATCCTCACCAAACGTTGAACCTAGTCACTGGTCCAGGACTAGGCTTCAAAGATGCACGTGCTTTGACAGAGGAGTTAAAGAATCAGGAGATAAAGCTCACGAACAGCATCCGTACAAGCAGGCAGGTGTATTCCTTTGATCGCGCTAGTCTGAGCTATCACACCCCAAAGCCGCTGACAGCCGAAGCTGAAACCTCACTGACAGAGGAACTCAAGCGGCAAGCATTGGAATCCGATGTTGGGTATGCCATGGCACTCCTTGAGACCGTCAAGGACAACTGGAACATGTATATCAGCTACAAGAGTGCAGACGGTCAGATCGTCATACAGCCAAGGAAGAGCAAGGAGAAGTTAACAATCTACTTTAATGAGAACCACGTAGATCCCAAGGAAGAAATGAAAATATCAGGTGTGGATGCACTGTACAAGGAAGCAAATAATCGCAGCAGCAACAGATCCATTCAATTCATTTATGATATCCCAAATAGCGAGTATCATATTAATTACTATATAGAGGCCACTAAAAAGATCACTAAGGCAGAGCTGATTGAGATTGCCAAGAGCTTTTTGGAATAAGCTGCTGCCGAGTCCGAAGCCTGATAACAAGCTGAAAACAGGCCCGCACTACTGGATCATACCAGCTGTGCGGGTCTGTCTTATATTCATGGAAATTCAATTGATGTATCATAGAAAACACTTATTAATACATATAAAGTACAGGATACCCCCTTGCTGGATGCAGCTGCTTGAATCCTAAGTTAGACGGATCTATTATCCAACAAGGTTCGATTTCACAAAATAAAAAGGGGAGCATCCGATAAAGACTGTCCGAATTCGACCATTCAAGTTAAACTACATATTAGCATAGAACAATGAGGAAACTAAGCCCTGAAACTTGAAACCCTTGCGTTGACTTCTCTATTCGAAAGATCATTTTTGTCCACCACGCACATCACTGGTCGCGTTTATGTAATCTTACTGTTAAGACGTCTCAATAAATTACCAAAAAATAAAAATGACTAATCATCATCTAACCCTCTAGAAACAGGAGAATAACTATGTCATCATCAACACAACAGCATTCCGTCCATACCGAGGCCGAACAACCGTTACAACAGGCTTCGGGAAAAATCGGACTGCTGCTCGCCGGAATTATTGTTATTGCCGCTACCATGAGGTCCCCCATCACGGCTGCAGGGCCTGTGGTTGAATTAATCCGCTCCGATACCGGGATTGGACACACGATGGCGGGGCTGTTGACCTCACTGCCTTTGATCGCCTTTGCAGCGATCTCTCCTTTTGCCCCGCGTCTTGCTAAACGTTTTGGACTGGAGACCGCTCTCCTGCTGGCTGTAATCATCGTTACTGGCGGAATTACCCTGCGCCTGCTGCCCTCTATTCTGGCTTTATATGCAGGAACGGCTATTCTGGGATGCGGCATTGCTCTAAGTAACGTACTGCTGCCGAGTTTAATCAAACGTGACTTCCCGCTGCGTGTCGGCATTGTCACCGGACTGTACTCGGTTTCCATGAATATGTTTGCCTCGATCTCGTCAGGCATTAGTGTACCCGTGGCAGAAGCCTCATCACTAGGCTGGCGAGCTTCATTAGGGATGTGGGCCGTTTTTTCCATACTGGGTGTCCTGTTATGGCTCCCTCAAGCAGGAAGAGGGCGCAAACAAATGCTTTATGTGACTTCCCAAAATGAAAGTAAGCCTGCACGTCTGCGTACATCTTCACTTGCTTGGTTCGTGACCCTGTTCATGGGCTTACAGTCGTTAATATTCTATACTACCATCACTTGGCTCCCGGAAATTCTCGCAGACCAAGGTTTCAGTGCAGCCTCGGCTGGATGGATGCTGTCTCTGATGCAGCTGGTTAGCGTCCCCGCCACCTTCATTGTGCCAATTCTGGCCGGAAGAACGCAGGATCAACGCCTGCTGACTACAATAACATGTATGTGTCTCATTATCGGATATGCTTTATTGTTCAGCGGCATACCTGTGCTTGTAACGATTGGAGTCACTTTGGCCGGGATTGGTGCCGGGGCTTCCTTTGGTCTGGTCACCATGTTTTTCGTTCTTCGAACGAGTCATGCGCGAGAGGCCGCAAGTCTATCGGGAATGGCTCAATCCTTCGGTTATATGCTCGCGGCAGGTGGACCTCTACTCTTCGGTTTACTGCACGACTGGACTAAGGGCTGGACGCTGCCCCTGCTCATCCAGGTTCTGCTTGCAGTAGGACTGCTCATGACAGGGATTCAGGCAAGCAAAAACAAAACAGTCTCTTCGCTTTAAAATAATCCCTTCAGGGATCGGATATCCATCCTTCCCTGGAAGCAAACAACGGAAACGGTCTCCCCTGTATTTTCACAGGAAGGAGGCCGTTTCTCATATCCAGCTTTCGTCCCGATCATCGGCTTATGCCGGACAGGGGCGAGGTACTACTTTTTCCAAACCATGTGCTTGGAATCAAGCTTTTTTCACACTGCTAGTACCACGACCTAAATACTCATTTGAATCAAAGCTATTTATTCTTTTTATTCTGTAAGTGCACTGTCCAAGAAATTAGAATGTTACAATGGCTGTGTAAAGCTCGCATCGGTCTAGATTTTACATAAACAGATTTATAGTATTTAGAGCTGAAGTAGATTGGAGGAAGATTCATGGACATCGTAATTGAGAAGTTAGAAGAGAAAGATTTCGAAAACTTATACACATTTGAGGTTGAAAACAGACCTTTTTTCGAGAAATTTGTACCCTCCCGGGGAGATGATTATTACAAGCCCGAGGTTTTTAAGGTGAAAAATAAACATCTTCTTGATGAACAAGATCAAGGACTCTCCCTTTTTTATCTCATAAAGGATGAACACCATTCTATTCTTGGAAGGATAAATGTAGTGGATATTCATTATTCCAATAAAAATAGAACAGGATCTCTTGGCTATAGACTGGCACAAGCCTGCACCGGAAAGGGCATTGCTGCAAGAGCATTACATTTATTACTCCAGACAATCGTCGATTCAGATATAAAAGAAATCCATGCAAAAACAACCAATAACAATACAGCATCTCAAAAAGTTTTAGAGAAGAATGGGTTCGAGCATATAGAAACTAGTGACCATGAATTTGAAATGAATGGACAACTATTAAAGTTCATGAACTATAAATGGATTAAAAAATAATCGACATAGGGCGTGTCTAAAAATAAATCACACTAAATTAAATAACCATCGTATGTAAGGATAGATTCTATTTTTTTCAATGACTTGATAAAAATCACTTCTTCATTCAGGAAATCGGAGATCCATTCCTCCCCGGAGCAAACAATAGAAACGGCCTCCCCTGTAATTTCACAGGAAGGAGGCCGTTTCTCATATCCAACTTCGTCCCGATCATCGGCTTATGCCGGACAAGGATGAAGCGCTGCTTTTCCCAAACCATACGCTAGGAATAAAGCTTATTCCGTACTGTTCATAACTTGGCTTTACCCGTTTACGTTAGTATTCCGTTCATTTCACCTTCACCTTAATCGTATTGGTCGTTGTCACGCCAGCATCGTTAACCAGCTCCGCCCGGTACGTATATGTGCCGGAAGCTTTGCCTTTCACTGCAGTTACAGCGAACTGCGGCAGCGGTGTTGATGCTTTAAGTGACTGTGTATCAATCAACTCATCATTCTCATAGAGACGATACTCGGCTGCATTGGTTCCCCACCACAAGTTCATCATGACCTTGTAGCTGCCGTCCACATCCCAATTATCATGAGAGAGCACACCCTTACCAGGCAGTGCATCGGTAACCCGTACAGTCAGCGTCTGACTGCGCGTTACTCCCTTATCATTAGCCAGCTCGGCAACATAAGTGTAAGTACCATTGGTTTTGCCTGTAATTTTTGTTTGAGCAAACTGTGCCCAAGGCGCATTATAGGTCAGCTTTTGCGAATCAACCAATACACCATCCTCGTACAACTTGTAGCTGGTCGCATTCTCGCCCCACCACATGTTCATGGACACCGTATAGCTGCCGCCCAACAGTCCGTTAACAAAACCGTTATTGTGAGACAACATAGGAGTACCAGGCGCTCTCACAGCCGGTGATTCAGGCTCAGTTTCTGTGGACTCCACCGTAATGGCTGTGCTGCTCGTACCTGCAAGACCCTGCTCATCTTTCACCGTCGTCTCCACCGTGTACTTGCCGCCTTCCAGATTCTCTAATGAATATTGGAAGCTGCCATCGGCCTGGACATCCAACGTACCTTCTTTTAACGTCGAGCCATCTTCTTTTTTCACTGCATAGGATGCTTCCAGCGCAGCTGCCGGATCAAACTGGATGCTCCAACCTTTGGCCAGCGCAGGGGCAGCACGGAAATACAGATCATCCACCGTACCGTTAATTTCAACGGCATCTTCCGCTTTAAACTCCAGTGATTGTGGAGCAGTCACTGCCGGAGCTGTCTTTTTCACCAGAAAAGGTGAAGTATCTTCCTTATACGTTTTGCCATCCGTACCGATGGTTGTAATGTCCACGGTATACAAGCCGTCCGGAATTTCGGTGACTTCTTCCGTCGCGTAGTCGGAATACTGACCATCCCAAGCCAGATTGTATCTTGTATTTGCGTTAAAGGTATAATAATTGCCAAAGATTGAGCCGATGTAACCATCGTTATAATGTCCGCCCTGAGGATCAAAGCCGTCATAAATTTCAATTAATGCAAACGTCATAGGATTATGAAATTCCATTGCAACGTTCAAGGTGTCCAGCGAACCGTCCGCTTTCAACGGATAGTGGAAAGGATTTTTCTCGTTCCCTTTCACCGTTTCAATGTATTTTACTCCATTAGATGTCACATTAAAGTGCGCCACATACGGCACGGTAAATATATTTGTCCCATTCGTAATTTCAATGTAACCTTGTGCCTCGGTTTGCGCTGTTACACCACGAGGAACGGTTACCGTTACTGCCAGTTCTTCTTCTCCATTCAAGGCAAATGAAGCTTTATCAACTGCAACAGATACGCCAGGCACTGTACGCGTTGGATTCACGCTTACCGTGTACTCACCACCGCTTCCGTTCAAGGCCTGCACCTTGATCGTTTTGGTTACTGTTTTTTCATCTGTACTCATGAAATTGCCGTAGTTGATGCTTCCCGTAATGTTTTCTTTCTCAACTACCGAACCACTCTCGGTATACTGGGTCACGTCCATGACTTTAACAAAAGCTGCTGGATCAATTGATTTGACCGCCTGAATGCGGCCTGCACCCTGATCAAACACATCATATTTGGCCGTATCCATGATTTTGGCATTATTCATCAGAGCCGCTTTGACATCAAAAGGTGTCCATTCCGGGTGCTTTTCAAGCAGCAGAGCAGCAAGTCCCGCGACGTGCGGCGCAGCCATACTTGTGCCACTTTTCCGGTCATATGCCTGTGCATAATCAGCTTCTGGTTCATCTTTGCCATAAGCAGGAACCGTCGACAGAATGTTGGAACCCGGTGCAACAACATCCGGTTTAATATCCAGCGTCACCTTCGCAGGTCCGCGAGAACTGGAGGAACTCATCTCATCCCCAGGTGTCTGACTGCGTTCAAAATCACTAAAGTTCACTTCCACAGACTGACCTGCATCCAGTTCAGCCTTGATTGCTTCGCCGTCTTCCTTCGACATGCTCAGTGTCGGAATAAAGTCAAAGCTGTCTCCGAGACTAACGCCAATCGGACCCGGGACATTGTTATATACGATAACCGCCACAGCGCCGGCTGCTTTGGCATTTGCAATTTTCTCGACAAAAGCGAGTTCCCCGCGTTGAATTAACGCGATTTTGCCTGTAAGATCTTTACCTTCGAAATCAGCAGGTTTACCCAAACCTGCGAACTCAACGCCATATCGGTCTGTCAGGACAGATTCAGGATCGGCTGCAAGACTCCAGCCCATGACATCCAGACGATATACCGACTCGGTAACAGCCAGAGGCGACTGCTCCGTTTCTGCTGTTTCCTCAGGTGCAGCGGCTTCCTCTTCCGGATCGGATGGTGAAGCCGCATCGGTTCCTTCTGTCGCTGGAGCAGGAATTTCACCTGTTGTCCCATTATCCGTTATTGCGTCTGAAGCTTTCTCTTGGTCCACATCAGGCTGATCAGCCTGATGCGGCTCATTGGACGATGCTGCATCAGCAGTAATTCCGCTATTCTGTGCAGGCGCTGCCTCTTCCGATTCAGGTGCACTGCCTTCCGCCTCCACACCGCCTTCAGGCGAAGCTTCCGGTGTAGAACCAGGTTCCTGCGTTTCAGGAGCATTTCCCAGTTCAGGAGTCTGCTCTTGATCTGGAGCAGGTTGTTGTTCAGGCGCTGATTCCTGACTCTCTTCACCAATCCAGAAATGGGTGTTTGCCGTAATCGCCTGGCTGGGACCTGTGGAGTTACCTACAGTAATCGCCATGGCAGATGCGCCCGGTGAACCAAGAGTATAACGGTTAGGCCCACTGTTACCACTGGATACAACCGCAGTAACACCAGACAGCATCGCATTGTTCAATGCAACCGAAGTGACATAGCTTGGATCATTGTTTGCGGCACCAAGTGACAAGTTGATAACATCCATGCCATCCGCTACGGAACGGTCAATTCCGCCGAGTACCCATGACGTCTGTCCACTGCCGTATGGACCTAGAACACGGTAAGCATAAATATCTGCTTCGGGAGCGATACCAACGATACCATAGTCTCCTGCTTCACGAGCAGCCACCGTACCAGAAACGTGTGTACCGTGAGATGTATAATAAGGGCGCCCATCCTCGTCAAATTCAGGCTGGCCTGAGGCTTTCCATTCCTGATAAGTTGCTTCATACGGATCATTATCATTTCCTACAAAGTCCCATCCGCCTTTGTAAGCATCGCGCAGATTGGGATGAGTATAGTCAATTCCGGTATCAATGACGCCTACCTTAACGCCTTTGCCTTTATAGCCGAGATCCCATACTTCAGGAGCTCCGATAAAAGGCGCTGTATCTTTCATATGCGGATTAACTTCATCTTGGTCTGGTGCCAGCGTCACTTCAAGGTCAGGGTAGACACTGACTACGCCTGGTATTTGAAGCAATTGTCCCAATTGGTTCCCCTTTACTTCAAGGGCTACACCGTTAAGGGCATATGCATAATTGTCCAGCACTTCGTGTTTGATTTTTTTCTGAGTGAGGCTATGTACAAATGACTGTTGTTGCTCCTCAACTTGAGTTACAGCATTTGTTTCCATAGAGGAGGTGAATGATCTTCCTGAGAGGGTTGATTCGCCTTGTGCTACAGCAACAGGTTTAGTGGACAGTTCAACGATGACTCGTGTGTTCTCTCCGCCAAGTCCCTCCAGACTTTTATCCAGAAACGGATCTGCAGAAATTCGAGCTTCCCGTCCGGCAAGCACGTCTCTCCATTGTTTTGCTGTAGTGCTGTTTAGTGTGTTCTCCAGTTGAATTGCAGAATCCGCAGAAGCGGCTCCAGCCGCAGGCGGGATAAGGGAAAAAACCATAAGGACACTCATTAACATAGATATCAATCGTTTATTCAAGGCTATGCCCTCCTTCTTCGTGTAAACGCCTCACCAAATGGGATCCAATGCAGGAAGCACTGCAATACGTTCGACCAATTCACCACCAATCCGCAAAATGTTTGACCCCTGGTAAATTATTCTACCAAAATATCACTTTTTCCTTCTAAATACTTACATTATGATATAAAAATCACTTATATGGTTCTTAAGAAGGATATATAGTCCCGTTTGTATAATTTTGTCGTTTGAATATTAAAATTTAAAATACGGGAAGCAAAATAAAAAAACCATGCTCCTCTGTACTGAAGAAAGGCATGGTTTATAGGTGAACTGCATGAGTTTTCATGTGATTGAACGATTGATTCCATACTCCTTTTTCAGACGTAAAGCAGAGCTGTGACACTGCATTTTAAAAGCAGAAACTCATTTAACAATGAATTTTAGTTGTTTTCCTGTTAGACCTCCGGCTTAAATGCTTCAATGCGAAGGCGCTTGTAATCTGCATAGATTCCATCATTTCTCCAAAGCTTCGGAACCACGATCCGGCTGATCTCCTGACACCATTCCTCCACCTGCTCGGAGCCATATCCCTCGAAGTAGTCATCTCCAAAATGAGTCAGCCAGCCTATAACTCCTTGTTCACCATCTGCTAGTTTGGTAGGACGGTCATAAAGATAGGCCTGCCGAACTACAAAACCTCTTTCTTCCAAGATGCTGCTGTATTGTCCGATCGTCGGAAAATACCATGGATTGCGTTCCGAGGCGTTGATCCCCGTGTGCCGCTTTAGTACTTCCTCGATAGCATTTACAATGACCTCCACATTACCTCGGCCTCCGAATTCAGCCACAAACCGCCCTCCCGGTTTCAATGCATGCCATACACAATCTACAACGTTACGGGAATTACGCATCCAGTGCAGTGCTGCATTGGAAAAAACAGCGTCGAACAGCTTCTCTGTTGTGAATTGCTGACCGTCAGCTTCCCAAAATTCAATACTCGGGAACTTTTTTCTGGCATGTTCGATCATGTCTGATGAGGCGTCCATGCCCGTTACCGCCGCCCCTGAAAGAGCAATTTCATACGTTAAATCTCCAGTTCCACAGCCGAGATCAAGAATGGATTCCCCTTCTCTGGGGCGAAGCCAAGAGATCAGATTTTTCCCATACTCTGATACAAAAGCCAGCTGCTTGTCGTAGTCCTCGGCCTGCCACTGATTTATAGATTTCATCTGCTCCACCGTCGCTTCCTATATTGATATCCTCATTGTGGCACAGATTTCCTTATTGATAAAATATATATAATCTATTTCATTTATAGGTAAAAGCAATTAAGGGAGGAGAGTCTTTATCCCCTGAACGCAAAAAAAGCTTCCCGAAGGAAGCCTTTTTCTGAACGTCCCAGGAGGGATTCGAACCCCCGACCGACGGCTTAGAAGGCCGTTGCTCTATCCTGCTGAGCTACTGAGACAAATATGTATAATAAAATGCGGAACGTTCTCTATTATACTCCCTTTTCTATTTTTTTCAATAGTTTTATTAAAAATTAATAATGAACCTAAAAACCAGCCGACTCCGTATAATATGTATATTCAAACAGGAAGCAGCATAGGTTATCTGCTTTGAGGTAATATTGATAATACCCGCATGAGCCTAAAATGCTTATTCAACAAACCCCTAGCGGGGTAATCTGTTGCATACATATCATTTGCAGTTTTATTAAAGGAGAGAATCGTATGAGACAACTTCTATCGTCACTATCTTATTTCAGCATTTTCTTTGCCCCGTTCCTGTTTCCCATCGTTGTATGGATCGTGGCACAGGATGAGTACATTGCAGGACACGCAAAACTCGCCTTGTTCTCCCATGTCTTTCCGTTTTTGGCGGCGATCCCCCTGTTTTATTTCTTCGTGACATCTCACAGCCTGGGATCTGCAGTAGGGTTCGTTATTTTGTTCTTTGTTATCTATGGTTTGAGCTTTGTATATAATGTTGTAAAAGGAATTCAAGTCCTGCGTGAATATTATTAAGCCGCGTTAAGCAAACATATCAAACACAGCAGAATGATTAACAGACCCGCCGTATTTATACGGCGGGTCGTTCTAATTTCTTTTTCGCCGACCTGCTTCACAGCCGCTATATGCAAATCAATTATGCAGAAAGGACTTTATCCTTGACCAATCAAATACCGCTGCAGCGTTGTTCCAAGCAAACCGAAGGCAAACAGGTTGCTTTGAAACTGAGCCTTGTCTTCCTCGGCCGTAATACCCTCACTATTTTCAAACGCCGTTTCCGTCGCATCTTCAAAAGCAGTATGCATATTGTTGTTATACCAGTCAATCGCTCCATCCGAGTGATTCCGCACAATACGCACCACCTGCAGTTCGCTGCCCGGCTGCGCTGCTGCTACATATACAAGTAATGACGGATCGCCTGCATTTCCCGGCTGCACCTCAACTTCGGCACAAGATAATCCATCCACTTCGGTTAATCTGCGTATTTTGGCATCCTGAATTGCATACATCGTTATCGCTCTCCTTTATTCTCATCATGTGCTTTGTTCGATCTGGTGCCTGGTTTCCGGCGTCCCCAATCGATAAATCTCCCGGTAAACCTGCTGCAGAACCGCTTCATAAGCGCGATTCACATCATGTTCTGGCGTATCCGGCCAGGGAAATACCATTCCCGGAAAGGCTTCTTCTTCCTTTTCCTGCATAAGATAAAGCAATCCCAATAAATGTTCGGCTTCCTGCGGTGTTGCCTGAATCACCCATTCATACGATGTTACAGACGAATCCGGTATGACAGAGCGCCCCATGACAGACACATAATAATTGATCCTGTCCATTCCATGTTCTCCCCTTCACAGGCAGCTTAAGACTGTTATCCCTAGATGTAGTTTCCGAAAAGGACAGACATTTTATGCCTGCATTCGGCATATATTTGTTACGACCTCTGACGAAAAAGACAACATTTGCCAGCTTCTTTTGATTTTTGGCAGCATACGGATGAACGACTCGACCAAGAAAGGATGAACAAACCATGTGCGGTATAACCGGCTTCGTACAGTGGAATCGGGATTTGACACAGGAATCGGAGCTGCTCGTCCGGATGACGGATAGCTTATCGAACCGTGGGCCCGACGCTTCAGGTACATGGATTTCCAACCCTTGTGCTTTTGGGCATCGCCGCCTCAGTGTAATGGACCCGGAGAACGGGGCACAGCCAATGCATGCATTACAAGGAGACTACTCCTATACTGTTGTGTATAACGGAGAACTATACAATGCACCCGAGTTAAAAAAAGAACTGCTTCAGCGGGGGCATCATTTCCGCACCCAGTGTGATACAGAAGTCCTCCTGGCTTCGTATATCGAATGGGGGCCAGCATGTGTTGAGAAATTTAATGGTATATTCGCTTTTGCTATATGGGATGGAGGACGGGAACAGGTCTTTATAGCCCGTGACCGCCTTGGGGTCAAACCTTTGTTCTACAGTAATGCTAAGGATGCCCTTGTTTTTGGTTCTGAGCCCAAAGCGCTGCTTCTTCACCCCGATGTAGAAGCTGCCGTAGGTCCTGAAGGACTGGCGGAGGTTTTTATTGTAGGGCCTGCGCGAACACCGGGGCATGGGGTCTATTCCTCACTTCATGAGTTGAAGCCTGCTCATGCGATGATTTACAGCCGCAGCGGAATGAAAACCTATGCCTATTGGAAGCTGGAATCTGTCAAACACGAACATAACCTGGAAGAAACAGCAGCTGAAGTCCGCCGTCTGTTACAGGATACACTGGAACGCCAATTAGCTTCCGATGTTCCTGTATGCTCCCTTTTATCCGGGGGCCTTGACTCCAGTGCCTTATCTGCTTTGGCTGTTGATTATTACAACCGGACGGGGCAGGGGCAAGTCAGTACGTATTCGGTAGATTATGTGGACAACGCCAAACATTTTCAGGCCCATTCTTTTCAGCCCGGTGCAGACGGTCCATGGATTCAGCGAATGGTGGATGAGCTCCAAACCGATCACCACTGGATCGAGATTGAAAATGGAGAGCTTGTACACGCATTAACTCAGGCTATGCTTGTAAGAGATCTGCCGGGCATGGCCGATGTCGACTCGTCTTTATATCTGTTCTGCAAAGAGATCAAAAAGGGAGCGACTGTCGCCATATCTGGCGAAGCTGCAGATGAGGTATTTGGCGGCTATCCCTGGTTTCACCGCGATGAAATGCTGAATTCAGGCACTTTCCCTTGGTCAGTGGCGCCTGATATGCGGGCAGGGCTGCTGTCTCCGGATATCCGCGAGTGGATTAGACCGCTTGACTATCTGGCTGACCGATACTCCGATGCGGTAGCCGAGGTTCCGTTACTGGATGGCGAAACAGGGAAAACAGCTCAGATGCGTGTTATGTCTTACTTAAACATTACACGTTTTATGCCTACGCTGCTGGATCGCAAAGACCGAATGAGCATGGGTGCCGGCCTGGAAGTCCGTGTTCCTTACTGTGATCATAGGCTGATCCAATATGTCTTTAACATTCCCTGGGAAATGAAAATTACCGGAGGACGTGAGAAAGGCATTTTACGAAAAGCACTTGAAGGCGTTCTGCCTGACGATGTGTTATATCGTAAAAAAAGCCCTTATCCCAAAACACATAACCCTCAATACCTGGCAGCCGTTAAGCAGCAGGTACTTGAAATTCTGGATGATCCAACATCACCAATTCTGCCGTTAATCGACAAAGTGCAGATTCGGAATCTTGCATCTTCACCCGATGCCTCATCAAATCTGCCCTGGTTCGGACAATTAATGTCAGGACCGCAGCTGTTCGCTTATTTGACTCAAATCAACAGCTGGCTCAAGACGTATCATGTTGCTATTCGATAAGGGACGCCATCTTTTGTTAAATTTATCTTTTGGAACGAGAACTGCCCCTATACCATCCAGTTGGTATAAGGGCAGTTTTGCTTATATTTTATTTTTCTGTTCTTCGCCACTCATTTCTTTAATGGTTGTCCTTTCTCTTCAAATCTTTTGTGCTAGGAGACTTTAAAACGGGCTGCGGACTGCTGCAGCACCTCGGCCATGGATGACAAATCATGGGCGGCCGATGCAATTTCCTGCATTGCAGAGAGCTGTTCTTCTGTCGTCGCACTTACTTCCTCTGTTCCAGCAGCCGCATTCTCCGTGACCTCCATGATCGACTTCATAGACACATTAATCTGCGCTACACCGGCATTCATCTGTTCAATCGAAGCAGAAACCTCCTGTGTCTGCCCCGCTACACTACTAACCGCATTCTGAATCTTATCAAATGTATCTCCTGCGTGGTTCACCAGTTGAATCCCTGTCTGCACTTCGGAAGATACAGCGCTCATGGAGTTGGCGGCATTACTCATGCCCGCTTCAATGGAGGTAACCAGTTTCACGATCTCTCCTGCAGACTGTGCAGACTGCTCTGACAGTTTCCGTACTTCCGTTGCGACAACCTGGAACCCCCTTCCATGTTCCCCAGCTCTAGCCGCTTCAATGGCTGCATTCAGGGATAACAGATTCGTTTGAGCAGCTATTTCAGAGATGGTATCCACCATCTTCACGATATCTGACGAGTGTTTGCCAAGTTCTTCAATGACTCCGGCAAGACTGGCAACGGTGTTTTGAATTGAATTCATCTGTCCAACTGCGGAGCGGATCGATTCACTACCGGATATTGTCTGGGTAGAAGCTTCTGAAGCCTGCTCGGAAACAACGGTTGTATTTTCAACCACCCGCCTGAAACCGGCTGCCAGTTCATTCATAGTCTGGAATCCTTCGCTAACCATACGAACCTGCGCATCCATTCCCTCTGCAATCTCGCCCATCGTAGTTGCTACTTGCTCATTCGCAATAACCGTCTGTTCTGTACTCGCCGTCAATTCTTCCGAAGAGGCTGCAACGCGTTCGGCACCATCCCCCACCTGATGAATCAACGTCCGCAGATTGACAGACATAACGTTAAATGCCTCTGCCATCTCTCCAATCTCATCTCGGCTGCGTACCTTGATAGGCTCTCCCGTCAAGTCCCCTTCAGCAATTCGTCCAGCTGCCTGAGCCACAGATTGAACCGGTTTAGAGATGAGACGGCCAATAATGATGGCGATTGCTAAACCAACGAGAATAGATACGGTGCCAATAATGCTGATCCAACGAAGTACTTTGGCTGTTTGAAGATTCGCCGCAGCCGATCCTTCATCCATTGCCTTTTGCTGATGTTTTTCCATGGATTCTACAATCCCTTCAAATTCGGCAATAAGCTGAGGGGCTGTACTTTCCATTAAGCGAGAAATTTCTCCTACATTTCCTTGTGTTGTGAGTGACATTACATTTTTTGAAAAATCATAGTACTGCTTCATCATCTCATCAGAGCTGACCAGATATTGTTTCATAGCGGAACTGGTAACCGTCGATTTCAAATCTTCACTCAAATTTATGTAATCTTCGTAAGCCTTGGTAAAAGCATCTTCATTCTCCTTGTTTGCCTGCATAATGTAGTTCCTCAAGGCAATTTGTTGTGATTTAAGATCAATCGTCATATTTTTGATTTTCAGCAGTTTGCTTGTTCGATCATTGATTAAATTCGTGTATGTCTTCTCCAGATTTACAAATTGGAAGTATGAAATAACCGTAACCGTTACCAACAATAATAGAACGGATGAGAAACCAATAAGCAGTTTTTGACTAATGGATATCTTTTTCACGTCGAATTCCTCCTAAATTTCAATAGAAGTAAAACAATTTTATTATTTAATTGCGTAATAACCTCCTCCTCCTATTAAGTCAAAAGACCCATACAATGATATATGTTAATATAATATTCATATTCACTATCTCAAAAACAGGTCTTTATTCCTAATTGATACTAACCCAAAACAAACCAAAGTTGAATCATCAATATTTAAAATTTTCAACAAAAAAGTCAAGACCCATTTACAGGAGATCACTTACTATCCTTTCATTACAAAAAAAACATCTTTCAGTAAAGCCTGTATCCAAACCGTTCTCCGATTTGACACAAGCTGCTGCTGAAAGATGTTTTTATTGATGAATAAATGCTGGATTCCGCTCCAATAATCCTGTACCGAATGTTTCTCTGAACGGGGAATCCTGCATATGAATATAACCGATGTAACAGCCGCACTTTTTCATACCGCATGGCCGTTCTGCAGACAAAGCCTGCAGGCCATCACGATAGAGATGACCAATGATTCGACGGTCCTTGTAACACCTTTTTACGTGTCCCGAGCCTTGAACATAAAACACATCTGAACCTGCGGCACAGCGCTTGCCCAAACTGTCATAGTCCTGTAAATTCCCCTCGAACAGCGGATCAATTCCTTTGAGAAACTCAATCTCATCCGGAGTGTAGTATTGGGACCGATCCTTGAACGCATTGATCCACATATACACATCATCAGGCAGTGCCTGCCTCATGGATTCTATCGCCGGAAACGCACTCCGCAGTCCAACAGTACCCACACTAAAAGACAGCCCCATCTCTGTCAAAGTCCTGCATTGATTGACAAAAGACGCCTCTTTCGTCTCACGAGGGTGATATGTGGCCCAGAAGGCCGCTTTGCGCACATGCAGCTCACGTGCCCAATCGAGCTTGACAGATAGATTGGTTTGAATCGCTACCTTATCCACGTGCCCCATATGTGACAATTCAACCATTGCTTCCCGATACCAGCGCCGAACCAAGGCTTCTCCATAGGGATTGAAGAATATAGAGAAACGGTGCCCCTGACTCTCCTGTTCTCTAACCCAGGTTACAAACTGGCGGAGCTGCTGTTCATCCACGTTTAACGTTTCTTTGGAATCTACCGTTTTGCTAAAAGGACAGTAAGGACAGTCATAGTTACAAGACGACAACTTCCCTCGATAATACAAGGTCGCTCTCATGAGAAAACAAACCTTTCCATCTGCTCACGGATATCAGCAGAAATGAGCCAGTCTCCGATCGCATCCGAATATCCAAGACCGTCCTCCGTCAAACGCAGCACCTGCTCATCTCCCTCCATATCGAAGCAGGCCATATCCTCTTCCAGTAATTCGCTCAGCCAAGGATAATCAGACAGTACATCTGTTCCAAACCTTTCCTGATAAAGGGACAACATCAATCCCTCACGGTGCAGCAGCGCTTTTAAGATAAATCTGCGTCTCTGTTCTTCACGGCTTAACACAATACCGTAATCTGCCTCATCATAACGTTCAGCGTTAACATAATCGGCAATAATGCTCTGTGTCGCCTTATAGGTCACACCATATTTGGAAGCATAATGAACCCTGTTCGTATAGGAGCGTGCACCACATCCGAGACCAACCATCCCTTCTTCCTGACAGCTGTAAGGAAGAAGCGTTTTGACAGAAGACTGCTCTTTCGCAAACCGGCGCATCGAGTACTGCGTATACCCTTTGCTTTTTAACAGCTCACGCGCCGCTTTGTAAAGCTCCATTCGAATATCTGGTCCCTGACGCTGAATATCTTCTGGCTTTACAATCGTATTCTCTCGTGTGTACAGCGGGTAGATAAACACTTCACCCGGATCGTATGCCAGCACGCGCTCAAGTGAATACGTCCAAGTCTCAATCGTCTGGCCAGGCAGGCCATAGATCAAGTCCAGATTCAGCAGCGGAAAATCATGACGGACCAGCTTCTCCAGCGCACGTTCTACCTCCTGTGGTTTCTGCGGACGATAGATTGCAGCTGCTTCCGCTTCGATAAAACTTTGTATTCCCATGCTCACCCGGTCTACGCGGCGTTCCTTCAAAATGCTCAATTTGCCATCCGTTACCGTATCAGGAGAAGTTTCCACCGAAATTGAAGCCTGTGACGGGTCCAGTCCCATGATGTCCTCAGCAATGTCGAATAAGCGGCTGAGCTGCTTCTCCTGCAGCAACGTTGGTGTTCCCCCGCCAATGGCAAACCTGGAATAGGGTCTGCGTGAGGTCATTGGTGCCCACTGCCTCGCCTGCCGCTCAAGCGCATCCACGTACTGTTCGTGACTATCCTGCCTTTTATCCGGCAGTGTGAACAAGTTACAAAACCCGCAGCGAGCGGCGCAGAAAGGAATATGCATATATAAAAAATAGGTCTCCGTGTCTTCCTTTTCCCACAAAGATTGCAGTGGAATCGGCGGATTCAGCTCACGATATGCGGTCTTATGCGGATAAGAATACAGATAAGAACGATAAGGGAAGGTCAACACTTCACGAAGAGCTGCTGCAGGCTCGGAGCCAGACTGTTCGGCGCCTGCTGCAGTTCGCTCTGAATACTCACTCATCGGCTTCCTCCTTACAAAATAAATTCACGATACGGCACGGTCCAAACGACATCATGCGCCAGCCGGTGACCGTGGTACCCATCCTCACCGTAGGCTGTACCATGATCGGAAAAAGCAAGGCAGAACGTCGGCCGCTCTCGCTCTCTCATAGCTTCAAACAACGGTCCTAACGCCTTGTCCACATATCGCAGTGCAGCACGCTGCGTCACTACCGAGTCCTCTCGGGCTCCATCAACGAAGTATCGGTTGGGACCGTGAATCGCAGACACATTCATAAACAGAAACAGCTTCTCATCAGGTGCCGTCTGTTTGAGCAGCTTTAACGCATGGTTCACCTGATTTTCGGTGGACCTTGGATTGGTGACCCCAAAATTCATTCGCCAATAACTCTGCTGGAAATAACCTGGAAGCACTTTCGCTAGGGGGTTCTTTTTCGTAAAAAAAATAACACCGCCGATACAGATGGTGCGGTATCCCTCTGCGGCTAAACCGGAAACGATATCCGGTGTATCAAACAACCAGGTGTGAGGGTGAGTCTTGAGCCCGGTATTCCGGGAATGGAACAATCGGATATGAGATGCCTTGTCTGTATTCGCAGGCGTAGGCATAAAACCACCAAAAAAAGCATGATGCGCAGCATATGTAAAACTCCCGGGAGTATGCCGCTTCTCCCAAGGGCCTGAACCGCACAGATTAGGGCAGTGCTCTTCCTCCAGCTTGGCAGCGTCGTAACGCAGCGTATCCAAAGTAATCATTAGAATATTATGGGAGCCTACAATGGTGTTCATATCAGGCATGTTTAACAGGCTCCTCCTTTCGCAAAAGCTTCATCTCCCATTCATAGGGACTCATACCTTGATGCTTGACTCGGTATAACAGGTCACCGAACGGATTCACATCCAGCACATACGCACGGGCATTCATCCCGCTGGTAAGCAGGACATCAATGCCTGCCGACCATGAATCGGGAAAGGTCATCATTGTATCCTGAGCTGCTTTCTGAATCATGGACATATGCAGTTCGTCCAAGCCAGCATCGGCCGGCAGCATTCGCTCATTCCGCAGATGGAGATTAGTGATCGGTGTGCGGCTAAGACGCATAACGGCATGCCCCGCCTGTCCTGCCGCAACGAGTTGACGAATATCATAAACGCGCTGATTCAGAGCAGCTTTGGGCATCCATCGCTCGATCTGTGCTCCTTCAGCACAGAGCCAGTCCATCAGGATGCGAATCTCATTATGACGGGTATACCTCTGCAGTTTACCCTCATTATAAAAAACAGTTTGGCCCTGGAAGATTTCCATGCCTACCGTTGTAACCGCAATCTCCTCACCTGTCCGCGGATTTATCTGATAGGCCACAACCCCCGATGCACCCGAGCCGCAGGCCAGCTTGACAAAGACCCGGTGCATCTGCGAAACGTTCATTGCCTCACGCAATATTTCCCAGCAATCGATAGGCTGTGAAGAGGGCAGTAACGGTGGAACCGGAATACCATGCTGTGCCAAGTGCAGCTGACATTCTCTTTTATCAAACATCAGGCCAATCTCGGCCGGGTCATTCCAAAATTGGACATCAGGCCACACCTCGCGTGCTTCTCGCGCAGCCCGGTTAAGAAAAGTCTTCCAGCCCCGGAACCATTGGGCAGGCGCGTAGATTCTTCCCCACTGCTGCTCTAACCTAAGAGAAGCTTCAGCTGAGAAAGTCTCCTGACCTATCTTTTGCGACGACGATGACAGATCACTTCGTACGCGGCGCGCTGATCTCTTCAAGTCGTGCATGGTATCGCCCGATTCCTTAAAGTCTAAAGCTCCAAGCTGCAGCAGTCCGCGTTCCACATCCCAATCTTCGCCTGGGGCATCCAGTCGAATGAGCGGCGCTGGAGAGTTTGACTGCACAAGTTCGGCGAGACCTCCTCCCTCTCTCCAAGTATGGAGAAGCTGCCCATATGACAGCATATGGGCAGGACTCATTCCCGCTTGTTTTCGAGCTTCCTGCAGTCCTGCTGTTCTTCGATTGTCCAGGTTACCGATTAATAACAAAGGTTTCTCATCCCACATCGGCTATTCTGTCAGCATCGGGAAACGCCAGTCCTCTTCATCACTTTCCTGCTGGTCACTCACATCTACCGACATGCCGGATTGATTCCAGCGCAGCATCATTTCATCCGTCATGTAATGATAGCTTAGATTCAGGTGCTTCAACTGTTTAATTTTATCACTGGCAAGCAGTGCTTCTGCCCCTTCATCCGACAAGGTTCCTTCCGAGAAATCGAGCACTTGAAGCTGCTCGAGAATCGGCGCCTCTGCAGCAGCCTTTGCAATCTCGTCCTGAATTTCACTGTTCTTCAAACCGAGGTACTCCAATTTAGGGAAACGTCCTTTTTCAAGCAAAGGCTGCACATCCTCCAAAGAACCATCGAATCCGTAATCTACAACCCCTAGATACAGTTCAAGCTTGCGCAATTCAGGCAGCTCTGCCGTGGCAATGTCGGACAAGACATTCTTCGGCAGACCACCGCAAATAATGATTAATTCTTCCAGCTTGCTGTGCCGGAGAGGCTCCAGTTCAAGTCCGCTGCTGCCTTTAATCACAAACGAGGTCAAATTCGGAAAAGCTTGCAGAATTGGTGCAAGATTCGTTTGAATAATCCAGGAAACTTCGCATTCTTCGGACTCCATATCTCCGATAAATAATTGTTTCAAAGCCGGGAAACTTGGTGCAAGCTCAATCAAGGTATCCTTGAATTCCTGCGGAGAATTTTCATAAGCTTGTCCCCAATCACCAATGATCAGGCTTTCCAGCGCTGCCGCTTCCGGTTTCGCTGCCAAATCCCGAAGGAGTGTCTCCATTCGAATACCCTCTTCATAGTCATCGTAAGATACAACCAGCTTCACTTCCTGCACGCCAAATCCCTCCCGTATAAGGTTAATCGTCTTTCACTCATTTGAATGTTAACCGATACCCGGCCTGACTTGCAACTTCTTCCAACCCCAGTCCCAATGTCCTTCTCAATCGTGCAAATCACATCTCTTTACGTATAGGAAAAAGAACGCACGTTCCCATCACTTCTACTCCTAATTAGTCACGGTATTTAGGTATAACGAAGTACGGCACATTCGGAGCCTATAATGTATAAAAAAAAGACGCTAATGGAAATGCGGATTATTCCACTGGAATGACCGCTGTATTTCCATTAGCGCCTGCGCTTTAACTCCTCAGCTTACTTTTCTCACTTGATGATGAAATGTCTACTCCGGAGCAGACCTTCGCCTTTTATGCTTTCAAGCGGGAAACAAGCGCCCGCAGCGCATGTCCCCGATGACTGATCGACTGTTTTTGTTCCAGTGTAAGTTCAGCCATCGTTTTCTCGTATTCCGGTACATAGAACAGTGGATCATATCCGAAGCCGCCTTCGCCTGCCGCATCAGCTGTAATCCAGCCTTCAGCCATACCTTCGGCTTCATACTTATCCCCAGTGACCGGATCGTACAGCACCAGTGCGCAGACAAATTGTGCCGGACTCAGCAGCGGCTGCTGGGAATCCTCACCGGATTTCAGCGCGGCGAGAGCATCCAGCAGCTTGGTATTATTCTGTGCATCAGATGCATCTTCCCCGGCATATCTTGCGGAGTAAACACCCGGTTCCCCGTTCAGCAGATCCACACAAAGCCCAGAGTCGTCTGCCAGAACGGGCAGCCCAAGCGCGTCACCGACGGCTTTGGCTTTTTTCCATGCGTTCTCGGCAAAGGTAACACCGTCTTCCACAACATCCGGCAGCTCCGGATAATCAAACATGCTTTTGACCTCTTTACCCAGCGGAGCGAAAGCATGCGCAAATTCGCGCACTTTCCCTGCATTACGGGTAGCAACAATGATAACCGGGCTGTCCAGGCTCATGTTACGCTTCTCCCAATCCGCGTGCGCCAATTTTGAGCGCAATCGGACCAAGTACTTCTTTTTGCCGCTCGATCATTTCCAAAATGCCCTGTTCGCCAAGTTCCAGCATCGCGTTCAATTCACGACGATCAAACGGTGCTTCCTCACCCGTTCCCTGAAGCTCTACGTACTTACCACTGCCCGTCATGACCAGGTTCATATCCACCTTGGCCTTGGAATCCTCGTCATAGTTCAGATCCAGCATCGGCTGTTCGCCCACAACACCTACACTTACGGAAGCGAGGAAGTCTGTAATCGGGAACACCTGCAGCTTATGCTGCTGCGCGATTTTGTTCACAGCCAGCGCCAGTGCGACAAATGAACCCGTAATGGACGTTGTACGTGTGCCTCCATCTGCCTGAATGACATCACAGTCCAATGTAATGGTGCGCTCACCGAGCGCCTGCAAGTTCACAACCGAACGAAGAGCGCGCCCGATTAAACGCTGAATCTCCATGGTACGTCCAGTTAATTTACCACGATTGGCCTCCCGCTGATTCCGGGTATGCGTGGCACGAGGAAGCATAGAGTATTCCGCTGTAACCCAGCCTTTGCCTTGTCCTTTCATAAAAGGAGGAACGCGTTCCTCCACTGTTGCTGTACAAATTACCTTTGTATCACCGACTTCAATCAATACAGAGCCCTCGGCGTATTTATTCGTGTTAATTGTTAAATTCATCGGGCGCAGCTGTTCGCTGGTTCGTCCGTTAGATCTCATATTTTCTGCCTCCTACGACTTAAGCATCCTGTAATGTTGAACTTGTTCTCTTCTGCAGCCTCCTGCAGCCATCCTTTATATTTTACCAAAGAGTTCAGTTAAAAGCACCCTTGAGCCCTCTTATCCATTAAATCGGGATTTCGTTAATGTATTCGGGCTTGGATACGGGTGCGCTGTAATCGCGGTTATCATCACCCTTGACTGTTTTCTGGCCGTTCCATTCAATCTGCACTTTCGCATCCTTACCGGATGTATTCTCTGCTGTTGTTAATACAACGGACTGCAGCAGCTCGCTGGGCACAACGTCGCCTTCAGTAAACATGTCGTCTTTCAGCGCAACCGTCACCGTACCGTCTTCAGACGTTTTCACCGATTGCAGTACGGTTCCGCCTGTCATCACTTCCTCCAGTTCGCCACCTTTGTCCGGCCCCTTGATCAGCTCATTTATTGCGGCTTGAATGCGGTCTCCACCTGGGGTCACAAGACGTGTGACAGGAACATAATACTGTATGCCCGCAGGGGAAGCGGCTGAGAAATAAACGGTAACCGGACTGCTGTTCGTGGTAAACGAGTCACCCAAATCCAGATTAATGCCTACCGCACGATTAAGAGGCTCTGGCAGCGGCGTACTGTTCACAGGCATTTGGCTCAGTTTTTTGCCATCCACCCAGATCTGCACATTATTTACGTCCGGCTTGCCTGTCAGCGTCCACGTCACAGCTTCCAGCATTTTACGTTCATCTTTGGCGTCATATTTGGCAAAGTTACCCGAGAACTCCACGACAGCGAGCTTATCATCCGCATGGATCGTTACATTCTGCACAACAGTCCCCTGCGGCAGTACACCTTTAAACCCTTCAGGTAACATTCCCGCATAAGCTCCGCCCGTAACCAGTGCATCCAGCGCCGTCTTTGGACTGCTTACATCGGTTCCAGATGGAAGTGTCAGGGAGACGGGAGCAAGCAGTCCCTGCTGATCCTGTAAATATACGGTCGTCAGTGGAAGCGAAGAAAGCTTCCCATTACCTTCGGCAGCCTGAATCATGGCAGCTTCCTGAATACGCGGCGGCGGATCAACAGCTTCTGAAGATTGGGCACCAAACATCCCGCAGCCCGTCAGGACTACAGGAATACTCAATAAAGCTGCTGCCGATGCCTTGCGCCAAGATGGGATCTTTCTCATGATCACGTTCCCCCTCATCATTTTTACAGTTTGTACTACCATGTATACGAGCCTTTGGCCAAAAAATAACTACTTTTTGCACAAGCCCTTGCTGGACCTGAAGATCTTCTTGTACTACCGCAAACATAAAAGCAACGCAATACGGTTAATAACGTATGTAGTCAAGAAGAATACAATCATCGAAATATAAGTTGAACGATTCTTTTACTCGTTATTGATGAGGACAGAAAAACTGGAAAAGCGGAGCGGTCGCCTGAACGCTGCACAGAAAGCTGCATCGGAAATACGCTTCACCGGATTTTCCCGTATGCAAATGAGAATCGAGAAATCTTGGGGATAACCGCTGCTCTCCAGGTTCTTCTGTCATCGGATTGTTTCCGTGTAAAATCTATTCGTTCAATTTATATTAACATCAGAGGAGGATTCGCCCATGGAACATCCAGAGCAGGAAAAAATCCCTTACAGTCTGAACAGCCGCAAAGTCGCAGAAGCAACAAGGGAATGGCTGCACAAGCGGGGCGTGACAATCCCTGAGATTGCAGAACTGGTTATGCTGCTGCAGAAGAAGTATTACCCTGCACTTACGATGGAGGAATGCGTTGAGAATGTGGAGATGGTTCTAAAAAAACGTGAGGTACAGAATGCGGTATTGACCGGTATCCAGCTTGATCTGCTCGCAGAACAGGGACAACTGATCTCTCCGCTGCAGGAGATGATTGAGAATGACGAGGGGCTGTACGGCGTGGATGAAATTCTGGCCTTCTCGATTGTGAATGTATACGGCAGCATCGGATTCACGAATTACGGTTACGTGGACAAGCTGAAGCCCGGGGTATTGGAACGGTTAAATGACAAGAGCTTTGGTCCTGTACATACGTTCCTCGATGATATTGTCGGAGCCATCGCCTCAGCCGCCAGCAGCCGGATTGCCCACCGCAAACAGTCGGAATTGGAAGAGGCGCTGGGTGAAAAACCGGTCAGTGACGATAAGATCTAACGAAAACAGCAGGATCAGTACGCCAGCAGCAAAATGGATCTAATGAATTGATTGTCTTGTGAATCAACTGCATATCATCTCTGATCAGCGCAGATGATGTTAAACTCCATTATTAAAGCGGCCTGCACAGGCCGCTTTTTTAGATCATTTGAGCTGATTTTGGCCCAAAGGTACGGCTAGTCCATAAACTTCTGCCCATTTTCGATCATGGTTCGATTCCGAATCGGTTCGTTTGGGTCCAATCGTGATCTCCGGGCCTTTACGTTCCCGAAGCAGAGCGCGCAAAACCGTAATCCCTATGATGCTGATTCCGGTAAATACATACATCAGACGCATGATAACATGGCCTGAATCACTGCCCGTAACCATGCCATGAATAAACAAGCTCACGAACACCGGATAAGATAACATATGGAACAAGAACCACCACCTTCTCCCCAGCTTGCTCCGCAGATCGCTGGATAATAATACGACCAGCAGGCCGTAAAAAGCTAACGTCCCCAGCCCGCTGCCAACCGGATGCACGGATGCAGTAAAAGGAATGAACAGCTCGCCCCAAGTGAACGGACTGTAGTGGTCGATGTATAATGTGAGTGCATGAACCATCCCAAATCCAAAGGCGAGCCAGGTCGTCCGTGTATGCCACTCAAACATGATGGCTTTGGGCTTGCCTTTTGCCATAGGCAGACCTTGGGCAATACCTAGAAATACACCAGCAAACAGCAGTAAATATGAGGCAATTCCGCTAATTCGAATGATATTCCATGTTGGCAGGTATTCTACAATCCACTGTGCCATAACCGGCTCCCCCGCTTCTATTTAGACTTGTTTTGTTCCGCTCCCTGTCCGATCAAGCTGAAACGATGATCCGGGTCGAATCCGGGCCAGCGTTCCGCAAGTGCTGCCGTATTGCCACGAAAATAGAGGCAGCCATCCCGTGTCATCCAAAGTACATCATGACGGTCGTAATGCCGATTGAGCCACCTCACAGCCTCCACACTTCCAAGGATACATACCGTCTTGGCTGTAATCTCACACTGCGAAGCGTGCTGGCCCATAACTGTACACTGCAGAATGTCTGTGTCTGCCGGTTCCATCGTCCGGGGATCAATTAAATGATGTACGGTTCGTCCATTACCATGCTGCCACTGTCTCCGCGTAATACCGGATGTAGCGACAGCGCCCTGCTGCAGCCGAACAGCACCAGTCATGCCCCGCTTTAGCGAAAACGGACTCGTCACCTCAAGCGTCCAATGCGGGTGATGTGCTGTTCCCCATACCTGGACATCACCGCCTGCATTAATCATGCCCGCCGGAATGTTCATTGTTCTCTGCAGCCAGTCTGCAATACGCTCTACTGCCCAGCCCTTCACAATCCCCCCGAGGTCCAGCTCGGTTCCCGGGTCCAGATGAACCATGCGGCTGCCTTCCTGCTGTATCCAGGTTGGACGACTGTAGTCCGGTGTATCCTGCAGACTCCGAACAGGTTCACTCTGTTCCGTGCCCAGCAGTCTTTTCAGTAAAGGCCGACGGAACGCTCGCTGCTGCACTTTCTCAAAGCTGATATCATAGCCAGACGCACGCAGAGCTCGTGAGATGCCGGGCTGGAAAATGCCCTCCGTCTGCCCGATACAGCCATAGGCCAAACTAAGCACCTCATCCATCGCAGCCGATACAGGCACCCACCCCTTACTCTTGTTCAGACGATTCAGTTCACTGCCTGCCACAAAACGGCTAAAGCGCCGCTCTTGTGTCTCGAACCAGTTCTGTACCAGAGAGGCCGCATGTTCCGCTTGTTCTCTGTCTGCCGTCAGCTGCACTTCGATGTCGGTGTTCATCGCATAGAATTGAAATCGGAGCGGACACGCAGCCTGTGCTGTGCGGCTCATGATACACCTGTCCATGAGTGATAACTGCCGCTGCCGAACCCGGTGTCCGCATTCTGATCAATTTGTGAAGCCGTCACGTCTTTGTCTCTGCTGTTTGAAGCTGCATAAGCCGTATCAAAAGCATCCGAAGTTCTTACATATTGAAAGAGTGCAGCTGCGGTTAACGCTGCTGCAGCCGAAGCCTGCCATTTTCTCCATTGGTTCCGGTTACGTCTTGCCATCGCTTATCCCTGCTTTCTTGAGCGAAGTTTATAGGAGTATGATAGGCAGGCTGGCTTAAAAGAAGATGAATAAACGGTTAAGATGCCCTAAAGCTTTTGAATACCACTAAAAAAAAAAGAAAAAAAGAGCAAGGATGGCTAACATCCTCACTCTGGACAACACCGCTTACACAGGCGATGGCTGTGACAAAAAACTGCACTACTGATGATAAAAATAAATAATGCCGTCCGGCTGCTGTTCCTGTCTCGCCACCCCACGCCGGATTAACTCCTGAAGATGTGCCAGCGTCTCGCTCATGGCAAAGCGAAGCTGGTGCGTTCCAAGCCGATCTCCAAACAGATACAGGCAGATGCTGTATGCATTAGCTGGGCTTTCCCGCAGACGCTCTGTCAGTTTTGCAAGCCGCTCTTCATGATGAGCAAGCAGTTCCGCTGTACGTTCCGTAAAACGGGTAAACGGATTGCGGTGGCCCGGATACGCTCGCTCTACCGCTAATGCATTCAAACGATGCAGGCTGTCCATATAGGACTGTAAAGGTTCAGGGTCACTGCCTGGCTGCAGGCTGATATTGGGCGAAATCTGTGGCAAAACCGCATCTCCGCACAATATTTCTTTGGATTCAGGAGCATAAAATGACAGATGCCCCGGGGCATGTCCACCCGTTTCTACAGCAATCCATGCTTTACCGCCCATTCGGACTATTTCACCATCTGCAGCAAGTGTCACCTCCGGAAGCGGGGTGATCTGCGAGAGGAATGTTTGCATATGTTCCTTAATTTCAGTCGTTTTACACTGCGGCATGCCGTGAAGGAGGTAATATTCAGGCAGTCTCACTTCTATGCTTGCCCCGGGTCCCCACATATAATTAGCTTCCTCCCGAGAACGTGCTGACATCAATACAGGCACACCCGTCAGCTGCTGCATCCATCCCGATAACCCCAGATGATCCGGATGATGGTGCGTTAATACAATCTGGTGAATGTCCTGTAACGTCAAGCCAAGTCCTGCTAACGCTTCGTGCCATTCCTGCTCCGTCTCTGCTGTTCGCGGGCCGGGATCTACAATGGTTACCTTACCGTCCGGTTCGGTCAGGATGTAGCTGTTCACCCATCGAAGCGGAAAAGACATCGTAATTTTGATCCGGTGCATGCCTGCTGGCATGGACAGCTCTTCGGTACGTATTCGTTTCATCGATTTTCCCCTCCCTTAACTCACACAGAACACTCCGATAACAAAATAATCTGAAGACTCGATGCCGCGTGAATTGTTAGTTCTATTCATAGAGCCCTTTATTCTGCAGGACGATGCCCTACAAAGATCATCCGCGGTGAGGTCTGCTCCTCGTATATCTCCTCATCGTAACCTCCGTGAACCTGATCCACCTGAAGGTCGGCATCCTGCAGCATTTGAGTGAGCCGCTCACGTGAGTAGAGCTTGACACTTTCTTTATATATTCGCGGCTTGGTGCCGGCTGCAGTGTCCGTGATTCGAATTTCTTTTTGCACAAAACCATCCTGTATCCTGCGGAATTCCTCAATCTGCTGCCCTTCATTTTCGCGGATCGAATGTGGGACCAGATGTTTCTTCACGTAAGCTGTATTGATAAAATCAATAATAAAGCTGCCTCCCGGTCTTAACATGCGATGGATGGCCTCCAGTACCTTGAACTGCTCCACGTCCTCAGGAAAATATCCAAATGAAGTAAACAGGTTAACCACAGCGTCAAAACCACCCTCCAGCGGAATGCTGCGCATGTCAGCGTGAACCCATTTGACCCGATGTTCGGTATCCATCTCCCGGGCTTCGTTCAAGAGCACGTCCGACAAGTCTACCCCCGTCACCTGTAGTCCGGCATCCGCAAGCGCAAGCGAATGTCTGCCCATGCCGCAGCAGAGATCAAGCACCTCCGCATGTGGACGGAGCTTGAGCCAATTTATCATTTTATGTACTTCCTCATAAGCGCCGTGCACATCCCGGTGTTTGTATACGAGCAGATAATCCTCACCAAAACTCTTTTCGTACCATTCGGTCATGTAAATCTTCGCCCTCCGTATCGTCTGCGGCCCTATATCCCCGCTGCGCTGATCCTGCTGGAAGAAGCTTATCTGCTAAGCGTAGACTGGTCTGTTCTCTTGGTCATTTCAAGTTATTGTAACGCTTTACGCCTCAAACTCAAAATGACTGATCATATACAGCTTCATTGAACGCTCTCATAACGCAGGATATAATGTTACACATGTCATACTCCTGCGAATCGGTTAAATATAAACATCAGGAGGTGTTCTTATGATTCGTATCGGACTTACGGGATGGGGCGATCATGATGATCTTTATCCGAACCGCACCAAAGCGAAGGACAAGCTCAGCTTGTACGGACAATATTACTCCACCGTAGAAGTAGACAGCTCTTTCTACGCCGTGCAGCCCCGGGACCGAATGGCCCGCTGGGCCGCGGAAACGCCCGAGTCGTTTGCGTTTATCGTGAAGGCTTACCAGGGAATGACCGGACACCTGCGCGGCAAACCGTACTTTAACAGCACATCCGAGATGTACAAAGCTTTTCGGGACTCACTGGAGCCAGTTATTGAAGCAGGCAAGATGCAGGCAGCCTTGTTTCAATACCCACCCTGGTTTGAATGCAGCCGGGACAATGTAAATGAACTGCGTGAAGTGAAACTTCGCATGGAGGGTATCCCGTGTGCAATTGAGTTCCGACACCAGAGCTGGTACGAAGACAAGTTTCGTGAACGCACACTGGCCTTTCTGAAGGAACAGGGCTGGATTCACAGTGTCTGTGACGAACCCCAGGCAGGGACTGGCTCAATCCCCATTGTGCCCATCGCAACTGATCCGCAAATGACGCTCGTGCGCATGCATGGACGCAATGTGTCGGGCTGGCATCAGAACGGTGCACCGAACTGGCGTGAGACACGTTATTTATATCGATACAACGAGCAGGAGCTGCTGGAATGGAAGGGTTATCTGGAGCAGCTGCAGGAGCAGAGTGAAGATGTGTTTGTCATTTTCAACAACAACTCCGCCGGAGACGCCGCCGCCAATGCGCAGATGATGATGGAACTGCTGGGCCAGCCGGTCAAACCATTCCCCGACCGCACGGAGCCTGAAAAGGAAGAAGGGCCTGAGCAGCTGGAGTTATTTTAGATACTTTGGAGAAGAATTGAGGGAAGGTTAGTAAGACTAATCTTCCTTTTCTCACCGTATGTTCCTTAATGTTAAAGCAAAAAAGCTCCACGTAGATGGGAGCCTTGAGTGAATATTCAATGATTTTAAGTTAAACAAAAGACGGTTTTCTCGAATCGACTTCCTCAGCGATAACTTTGACATATTCTTCATCTCCGCCTCCAACTGAGGGACCAACGTATATAACGCCAACCTCGAAGCTTCATATCCTCTCTATTAAACTCCCTTCCTGTCTTCCTCTGTCATTGCTCTCTTCGCGACCAAAACTCTCCCTGAGCTGCTGATGCATCTTATATACTTCCACTCCTGCCAGCAGTACGATGCCGATGCCATGAGTATCATTGAGATTCCAACCGAGGTCATCTCGGTAATAAAGGGCGGTAAAAGAGTAACCTGAACCCCGGCAGACACCGTAAATATTACCTTTGTGATCAATAGATATCCGGGTTAAACCTTCCCAGCCCTTTCTCACTGCGTTCAGGTAGACTCCTGGCTTCTCCAGCCAGCCTTCACGAATGCCGCGGGCGTATGCATAGATAAACATGGACGTGCAGGAGGTTTCCTCATAAGAATCTGAGCGATTCAGCACCTGATGCCACAGTCCGTTCTCCCCCTGCAGCGCCAGTACCCCGGCACACATTTCCCGGTAGAAGGTTAGCAGTTCAGGCCGCTTCGGATGATCCTGCGGGAGAACAGATAACAGCTCGGTCAAGGAAAAGAGCACCCAGCCGTTTCCACGCCCCCACGGAATGCCCGTTGCCTTCCCCCGTACAAAATCATAGACATGGGACATGAGCCGCTGATCGGGTAGATAAAGATACTTTTGGAACATCAGAAACTGGTTAACCGCATCGTCCCAGCAGGACGTATCCCCCGTCAACTGACCATATCGCATCAGAAACGGCGTGCTCATGTACAGATCATCACACCACATCGTCTCCTGACGCATCTCTCCGCTGCCGCGAACACGGTAGAATGCGCCATCCGGGAGACGTTCCTGCTCATGTGCCATGTAACTTGCAACCCGGTCCGCTGTTTCTCTGCCTCCGCGAATCTCGCCAAGCTCCATTGCGGCCAGCAGCGTTGAAGCGAATGAGCCGCAGTCATCCAGACTATCTATGGCCGACAACTGATTGTTGATGCCTGCTGCACCATAGACTGCCCTGTCCCATAATGCGTATTGATCAAAAGCCGTACTAAGTCCAATATGATCGCGAACATACCGGACGTAATCCTCGCGTCCCAGCTCTTGACCTGTCTGGAGCAGTCCCATCAGCGTGACACCAAGCGGATAGTTCCATTTCCCGTAATGGGTATTCTCCAGGTAAGGACGAACATGAGTCTTCGGCAGATCAATACGCCAATAAACACCCTGAGCCCCATCCTCAAATACGGTATCCGTTACCGCAATGTCTGCTGGCGAAGGCTCGGTGCCCGGAACGAAAGGCCCGGTGTAAAGCCACACATCGGCACATCCAGCCACAGGACGCGGCGGCATCAGCCTCCAGCCTGCAGCAGCCGATGAATTAACAGCCGTTTCCCGCGCTTCCACCTGCTCCAGTGTAAATCCCCACGGCCTCTCGCCCGTATGCTCCAGCAGTCCCTTCACGACCAGATCGCTTGTACCGTATCGCCTCGGAAGCTGCACACGAAAATGTCCACTGTCCGGTGCCTTGTACATTTCTGTTCCGTCCAGATAAAGCGTAAGTGCCCCTTCATGATGGCCTTGCAAAATAACAGGCTCTGGCCCCGGTGCCGTCACATCAAGCCTGCACCATGCGTAGGCAGCAGCAGGTCGAGATGTACCGTATATTCTGGCAAACGCCCCCCTGCTTCGCTCCTCATCAGTCCATAACTTGCGCGGATACCAGATTAATCCTGTCTCTTCCTCCATCATCCCGTCGCGCGGTAGTGACAACACCGGCTCATCTACAGGTTCGGAGTAGAGCCAGCCCTCCTGACCATTGCGATCCACGCCGGGTGTGAGGAAATGCAGCGGGAAATTTTTGAATGAACCTGTACCGAAGATGCCTCCGAAGCCCACATCTGTTTTCACAAAACAGAGCAGCACATCATTCCATCCCTCCTTCACCTGCATGGAGATCGTGGTTCTTCGTTCGGGAAACAGCTCTTGAAGCAGCTCCGACTTAAAAATCTGTTCCCCGTTCACATAGATCGTCACAGGACTATAACAGTTGAGACTTGTATTCAGCGTGGTCTGCCCATCACTCCAAAGTTTTCCCCACACATACACATACTGTCCGCTTCTCGCTTCACTGCAGCGGTCAGCCAGATCGAGATCGTACCGATAATCTCCCAGTCTGAGGAAGCCGTCTTGATTACAGGCTCTGAATATAAAGGAGTGCTGCGGATGATCGCCAATATAACGCTGGGCCACTGTTGTCAGCACATCCGGGATGGAATCATACACCTTGCTTGCTATCGCCTCGTTTTCATGAAAATATCGGATAATCGTCAGCTCCTTTCCCGTACTAATCCTGAATCCTCTTGCCAAGCCGCAGGGTCTCTCCACCTTTGATCTCAACGACTTGCTGATCGGCGGTAAACCACACCGGGATGGCAGACGGATTATAGATGATGGACCGGTCTGCCGAGTATTCCAGCCGCTGCACCGCTTTCCAGTAAGCGATAATTTCACGATTCGCGGCATACCAGATATCATCTCTGCCGCCGATCTGCTCACCAAACTGTGCGATGATCTCCCAGTTATCATTGTCGTTAAACTCATAGCTGTGACCCCAGACGTAGAGCAGGAGCGGCGTGCCTGTTTTGGTATGCTGGATAAAACGCTCCGCATATGACGACAAATCATCGTTATGGTGACAGGTCGGATGCCATTCCAGCGGCCGCTCGGGCAGCGTAAATTGTCCGTGGGATTCGACGGTCCGGGCATAATCAATCCCCAGCCACTCCAGTTTGGTGCTCAGCGCACGGTCATATCCTCCATTCGGGTAGGCCATACCGCGCACCGAGTACCCTACGAGCCGCTCCAGCGCTGTTCGATCCCGCATAATTTCTTCAACCAACAGCTCATTCGGCACATATGGCAGTGTCGGATGGGTAACGGTATGCACAGCCACCTCATGCCCTTTATACAGTGCAGCCACTTCTGCTGCCTCAATTCGTCCGGCCTTACCCAGCAAGCCTGAGTTGAGATTAAAGGTCGCCTTCAAACCATAACGATTACATATATCCACCAGTCTTCTGTCATGCACTACGCCATCATCGTAACTAAGCGTTACCGCTTTCATAACTCCACCCGGATAACGGTCATACTGGATACGATGCCTCATTCGCTTCCCCTCTTCCTTGTTTCCATTGCTCTTTCTTTTTCTTCTTTCTTTTCTTTTCCTTTCTCAGTTTCTTCTTCGCTTTCTCTTCTACGCTGCATCTGTGTACTGTCCTGCAGCCGATGTTCTGTGGCATCAAAATACATGCCTTCCAGCAGACCGATTAACGTATTGGTTACTCTCACTTCAATTTCGTTTTCTCCTGATCGCAGCCAGCTTCGCTCCCCTTTCCAGCGGTACGGTGACCAGCAGCGTACACCGAGACTGTGCCCGTTCACCCGTACTTCGGTGACATCCTGAACCTGCCAATCCTCAAATTCCAGTTCAAAGCAGGATGCCTCTGGAGCAGTTTCTTCCAGCCAGAACATACGTGTATAACTCATCTCCCCGGCAAAATGGGGATAGAGCTGCAGCGGCTCAGGTCCGATCCCTTCAGCCATGTGCGGCTCGGGTACAAGGCAAACTGCACCTTCATGATCGTTCTCAACGCCAAAGCTTCCCCGCAGGTATATGGGATCAACAATACCATCTTCATCTTTGGTGATCTCCACCGTAATGACCATTTCATTAAGACCGCTGTGCAGCAGATCCACAGCGTTACAGGCAATATTCGTATGATCGGTAATTTCGGCTGGCATGAACTGCTCTCTTGTTACCTTATGGCCGTTGATTTCCATGGACCACTGTCCGGAGATTGCAGCACGGTCCATGAACAGCACACATTCGGACAGCTCAGTGCTCAGCTCGAACGCTGCCGTGTATCGGCACTGAATCGGATATGCGATGGAAGCTTTTTTCGGTGTACCAAACACCTGTTCAAACTGAACGGGGAGCGAAGGCTGCTCTGCAGAGGCTGCGGCCTGATCAATGAACGGTTTCACGCTGGCATGAGCTATTTCCAGAAATAAACCACGCTCATTAAAAGCCTCTAATCGGAATTGTCCAATACGCAGATTATTGGGCTGTCCTGCCCTAATGCGCCATGGCCCTTCGCAGGAGAGCACAAGGCTGCTGCAAGCTTCCTCTGGCCTTTCCGCTTCTTCAGCCTTTCCTGAACTGGTTGATTCTTTACGTTCATCGGATATTTCCAATTCTCCACGTTTTTGAGCCCCACCCGCAACCCGCGATTGTAAAAGAAACCGAACCGCATGCGCTTCATACGGCGCCAGTGTAAGTGCAATGCACCACTGTCCTTCACGGATTGTGTACGGCAGCACCTCACGCTGCCCTGTCTCCAGGTGAAGCCGTTCCACAAGCAGCCTGCTGTCTTCGGACAGCTCCATACCGTACCGCTGCTGCATCTGTTCCCTATCGATCTGCAGCTCTCCTTCATGGCGTTCCCCCTCCTGATTCGAGAGGAAAACCATGAACTCTCCGGCAGATAACTGCCGGGTTTGCATCAGCAGTGCTGTGCTCTCCACTGCCATGCCCCAACTGACCACCTCAGGTACAACCTTCTCCAACAGCTGTAATAGCTTTCGCAATGGAAGGGCATGCCCGCTTTCGCTTCCCACCTCGTACGGAAGAAAACAGGTGCTGCCCCGCTTCTCGCCTGAAGGACCATTTTGACCCGCTGTTTCAAAAAAAACAGCAGCCTCGTCTCCCACCGGACTTCCGGACTGTATACCGATATGAGGAAGCATCCCCATAGAAATCACGGTACCTCCCGCTGCCACCAAACGCTTGATCTGTGCCCAGGCAGCGGCCTCCAGATTGAGCATCGGCGGCAGGATTAATACATCGTATCGGGCGTTACCGATCTGAATAACTCCACTCGTAACATCCGCTTCAGCCAGCAGTTCAGGATCAAGGTGATCATAGTCCCTCCGCTGCTGCAGCAGATGAGCCGTAATCTGCATCCAGTCCTGAATGAGCTGCTTCAGCTGCGCCCGTTCCGCTTCATCCTCGCCGCTGTATTCGAAGCCATGCAGCGGGTTGCCCATCAGGCTCCAGAAGGTGGTTGTTGGGTCAAGCACCGCAATACGGATTATCGCTGTCCCTGTACTCATCAGATAACTAAGGCGACCCGTGTAATCGCCCAACTGCCGAAAGTGCTTCCAGTATGGATTCTGTAGAAATTGAGATGGCGGTGCATCATGCTTTGTCAACCCGCCAATGGTATAGAAAAACGCATGAAAGTTATAAAAATTAGTGCCCATCGCAGCCATACGGTCAATCATCCACTTGGCATCCTGCAGTGTCATCGACCAGCCGACGCTGTGGAAGCACTCAACCATATTGCGGCTTCGGCCCAGCTGCCGGGCAAGAGAACTGACCATTTTCGGATTATCACGCAGTCTCTGACCATACCTCTCCAGTATCCATGACAGCGGACGACCGATTTTCTCATGTGCCGAATCCCCTCCGGGCATATGGCTGTATAGTTGGGTGGTCATCCGCACCCCAGGTACTTCTGCCGCATACTGAATCCCTGCCGCTTCACACCAGTCATGCACCTGCTCGTGATAGGATTCCCGCAGCAGCAGATGCAGGGATTGAAAATAGTCATAACGGATCACAGCTGCATTCGGCGCATCCCGGAACAGCAGTGCAGGCAGGGACTCCATTAGACTGTATCCGCATCGTTCGCTGAAATAACGGGGCAGCTGCGGTGACCAGGGCAGCCTGCCCAGTGGAGCAATTTCGTCTGAGAACATGCCCCGTATGACACCGCTCTCAAAATGCTCACCCACAGCATTTTTATATCGGTCATGGGTCAGTTGAATAAAATGCCTCATCGCTTCCTTGTGACACGGGTCTACAAAATTGCCGTAATATTTGAAATCATCGATTTCCTTTTCCTGAAAAACAATCAGCTCCCAATCTCCTTCCGGCACATCCCATATGAGGCGAAATGCGGTTTGGTAGGTGAAGAAACGTTTGCGGTTGTACGAAGTGAGTCCTGTCTCCTGGTAAACCTGATCCGTCTGGATGTTACCGATAAAACGGCGCAGGTCGATGGATGTACGCCAATTACGCTTACCCTGCACATCCCGACGAACCGCCTGTGCCAGCAGTATGCGCCCCCACGGCAGCTCCATATCGACACCTTCTCCCCCGCGAACAGTTGAATGATGATATACTAATTCACGCTGCTTCGCTTCAGGAAAATCAAGTGTGACTTCTCCACCAGCCATTCCGCTTGGATACGGGTACTCGTCATATAACCAGACCTGCATGCCATAAGCAGCAGCTGAGCTGACAGCGATACGTACTTTGTCAAACCAGGCTACAGACAGATAGGGAATCTGCAGTCCCTGGCGGGGGCAGATAAAAAATCCACCCACACCCTGCGCATGCATTTCTGTGATCTGCCGCCTGATCTGTTCCTCTCCCATCTCGCCATTCCAGAACCAGAAGGGATGTACCCGATACTGCGCTTCGGGATGTTCAAATGCATTACTATCCCAGTTCATGCCATCTGCCTCCCTGCTTGATATACGCTCACTAATCTCTGATTTCATGTGTATATTTACACCTATTAGTTTCAGACAATAAGCTCCTTCTTCACTCCATCCATAGACTCGCTCATGATTGTATACAAAATGCGTCCGTTACATTGTAAGAGAAGCCATTCATCATTTCACACCAAATTCATTCATTATTTCAAGGCAGCGTACAGCTCATTGATTTCTTTCACGTATTCGTCTCCACCGCTGCTTTTCCATAAAGCCGCCGCATCCGCGAAACCTTTCTCATCAATCTGTCCTACGATATATTTGATCCGGGCATCATTGATGATGTTGTCCAGCTGCGGCCCTTTCTGAGCATACACATCCGAGATCAACGGCTCACCCGGGTTAGCTACAACGATCTCCTCATTCGCCTTCTGCACCTGTGCAACCTTCTCCCGGACAGGGGTTGGCTCGACGCGAAGCGTTTTATCCTCCGGAATAAACATCAGCATCTGATTTAGCCCCTGCACATCCCTAAGCGCCAGCTTGTCGGTCGTTGGAAGCACATAATCTCCTTTTTTCTCATACTGCTTGCCCTCGATACCGTTCCCCAGCAGAGCCTGCAGTTCGGGCTCGTTCAATTGATCCAGGAAATGCAGCACCTTCTTGAGCTCTTCTTCGGTTTTGACACTGCCTTTAGAGATCGCAATCATGCCTGAATACCCCGAGGTCGGCATATCCCGCAGTCCCTTTGGCCCCTCCATCGCCTGCAGCACATCTACACGCCCTGCAGCGTTCGGGTCCTTCTCCAAAATCTTCTGATCCATGCGCTGTGCATTATCTGCTACATCGACCATAACGCCCGCTTTCCCGTTCACAAACGGATCAGGCAGCTTCGTCGGGTCCATCACAGCAAAGTCCTTGTTGACCAAACCTTCGCTGTAGATTTGTCTGAAAAATTTCAATGCCTCCATATACTCCGGGGTCTCATGGGCAGGCATCAGGCCGCCTTTTCCGTCATCCCCCCACTTGTTCGGGGCCCCAAACCAAATCTGCATATTATCCCACGGACCCGTAAACTTGCTGGCAACCAGACCATAGGTGTCGTCTTTACCGTTTCCATCCGGGTCATCCTTCGTAAACGCTTTGAGAACATTGTAGAATTCTTCGATGGTCATTGGCTCCTGCAGTCCCAGCTTTTCCAGCCAGTCTTTGCGAATCGTTACCCCGTTGCGCCCTAATGCACGTGCCCGATAGATTCCGTATGTTTTGCCATCGATGGAGGCGTTGTTCTTAATGATCTCATTCATCTGGCTTAGGTTCGGATAATCCTTCAAATACGGATCAAGCTCCCAGAACGCCCCGGTTCGGGCTGCATTAATGAAGCTGGGCGACTTGCCGAGCACAACCATAATCTGAGGAAGCTTGCCTGATGCGAGTGTAATGTTGAATTTATCCTCATATGAGCTGCTTGGCACCCATTGCAGATCAACATCCACTTGGGTCAATTCCTCCAGCTTCTGAATGACGGGACTGTTCGCAGGCGGATTCTCCGCTTCAAAGTTCGGAAGCATAACGGTAAGCTGCTGCTTCGCGCCTGCTCCTGATGCTCCTGACTGCTTGCTTTCTGTGGAGCATGCCCCTAAAACCGTGCCGAGTACCAGTGATGCCGAAAGCAGCCAAGCTCCTTTTTTCAACGCGTTCATGTGTACCATACGTTCTCCCCCTTGGTTTTAACCTTTGATTGAACCCAACATGACACCTTTGGCAAAATGCTTCTGCAAAAACGGATACACCAGCAAAATAGGGATGGTTCCTACAACGATTACCGCCATTTTGATCGACTGCTCGGGCGGCTGCACAAAATTAGGGTCCATATTGGCCATATCGCCAACACTCGCCTGTGATAAAAGCACAATCTGCCGCAGCATGACCTGCAAGGGCCATTTGTCGCTGTCCGAGATGTACAGCAGCGCCGAGAAAAAGTTGTTCCAGTGACCTACGGCATAGAACAGGGCAAAGGTAGCAATGACCGGCTTGGATAATGGCAGGACGATTCGCCACAGCACGCCAAGGTCCGAACAGCCGTCGATCCGGGCCGCTTCCTCCAGCCCAGGCGGCATTTGCTGAAAAAAGTTTTTGACAACGATTAAATTAAAAGCGCTAATCGCGCCGGGAAGCATCAAGGCCCAGTACGAATCGAGCAGTCCCAATCCGCGAATGACAAGATACGTCGGAATCATGCCCCCGCCAAACAGCATCGAGAAAATGACCATATTCATCAGCACGCTGCGGCCCCAGAAGTCACTTCGGGACAGCGGGTAAGCCATCGTAAGTGTGAAGAACAGATTCACCAGCGTGCCTGCCACGGTTATGAACACCGATACACCTATACTGCGGAATATGGTAGAGGACGAAAAGATATACTCGTAGGCGCTGAAGGAAAACACCTTCGGGATCAGAAAAAAACTGCGTTCTGTAATTTCGGCCTCTGTTGCAAACGAATTCCCTATAATATAGAGGAATGGAAGCACGGTTAAGATGCCCAGGATGCCCAGCATGACATAGTTGAACACATCAAATGCCTTACCGGCGGGGCTGTTGTATAAACGGCTGTTCACGGGCGCTCCTCCTTGTTTTTTTACGACTAATAAATACCGGGATGACCAAACTTCTTCGCCAGTTTATTACTGCCCAGCACCAGAATGATGCCAACCACCGATTTAAACAGTCCGACAGCGGTACTGTAACTGAACGCGCCTTGTGTAATACCCACAGTGTACACGTACGTATCAAATACGTCGGCCACATCCCTGTTTAGCGAATTCGTCATCAGGTAAATCTGTTCAAACCCGGTATCCAGAAAGTTGCCCAGCCGCAGAATCAGCAAAATAACAATTGTCGTACGGATCGCCGGAAGTGTAATATGCCACATGCGCCGCATCCGTCCTGCTCCATCCACAATCGAAGCTTCATACTGCTCCGTATCTACTCCCGCAAGGGCTGCCAGGAAAATAATCGTGCCCCAGCCCATTTCCTTCCACATCATCTGAATGATAATCAAAGGCCGGAACGAACCCGGACTGGAGAGCACATCGACAGGCTGGCCTGTAATCCAGGCAATCAGATCATAGAGTACACCGCCCTGCGGGGTAAGGAACACATAGGTGATGCTTGCGATAATCACCATGGATACAAAATGCGGGACATATACCAGTGTCTGAATCGTTCTTTTGAAGAAAGCAACTCTAATTTCATTTAATAACAGAGCAATAATGATCGGAGCCGGAAAAAAGAAAATCAGATCATACAATGCCAGCAGCAGCGTATTTCGCAGCAATCGAAAGAAATCCGGGTTCGAGAAAAAGTTGGTGAAGTTCTCCATCCCGACCCATTCGCTCTGACGAATGCCAAGGAAGGGCTGATAATCCTGAAAAGCAATGACGATGCCCCACATCGGCAGGTATTTAAAGATCACAAAATACAAAAATCCGGGAAGCACAAGCACGTATAACCATTTGTTTCGTTTAATCTGCCTTTTCCAGTTGGCCTCCCGCTTCAGCGGCTGTAAGATTACCTCCGCCTGAGCAGCCATCACCGATTGGCCTGTTTCACGATTGTTCATCTTCCCGTTCATGGTTCCCCCCCTTGTTGTCTGCGGCTTTGATTGTAAGCGTTACCAAAGTTATGTATTCAGACTATACAGCAGGCGTTTTGCAGGCAACCTTCATTTTTTGCTGTAACTGTACAGCTGTTGACAAATCCCGCTATAGCGCCATTTTCAAGGTGGTTTGCACATTTTGTTACAGGGTAAATTGCACTTTTTTGCCGCTTTCTCTTTCTTTGTCTGGTCTAAAAAATGAAAAGCCGGTATCTGCGTCATACAGACATCCGGCGGGATCAAACGGTTTTACCTTGACATCGAGACGCCTGATTGGGGCGGGTGGAATGTACCGATGGTGCTGCTCCATGTGTTGTGTCCTATCCGTATACACCCTTTCCAGCCACTGCACCTCAAACAGGCTCGCTTAGGTCAAAACCACTGCTCACGGTACTGGCTTGGTGTGATGCCCTCCTGTTTTTTGAAAATACGATTGAAATAGCTGTGCTGGTAACCAACTGCCGCAGCAACGTCGTTGATACGCATCGTTGTTTCACGCAGCAGCTGTTTGGCCGCTTCCATGCGAACCTGAGTGACATAATCAATAAAATTGCTCCCTGACACTTGTTTGAAGGCTTTGCTTAAAGCATAAGGAGTCATCTGCTCGATGTCTGCACAGATTTCCAACGAAACATCACTTGGGTAATGCTGCTCGATATACCTCATAGTTCGCTCGACCACCTGCTTCAGCGGCTCTTGAGAACGTGTCTGTAATTCTTGAATATAAGGTAGGAAAACCTCCTGAACCATCCACTGCCTCATCTGGAGCGGCTCGCGAATGACAGACAATTGTTCATACATGTTCCTGCCGCCAAACATCTTATATGGGGTGACTCCTGTCTGGAGCATCATATGCTGAACACTGCCGAGCAGCTGCAGCATCATCTGCTGTACTTGAAATTCAGTACGGCCCGTACTCGTAATATCAGACATGAAGGCCGCAAGCGCCTGCTCTGCTTCAGACAGATGCACCAGCCGCAGCGCCTGAATGATCTCACGTTCCAGACCCAGCGGATATGAGGCGCCCTCATCATTACGAAAGCACTGCTCATCCTCGAGATCGAGAATCTGACTGCCCTCTTCTACGCGGCGGTAAGCTGCCGCCTGTTCCATCTCCACCAGCTGTCCGGGCAGTTCCTGCAGTGCAGTCACGGGCCTGCTGACCATCAGTGTAACCTTTAATTGAATCGTACGTGCAATAACATCTACCAGCTCCTCCGCCCACAGCAGCGTCTGTACCTTGACCGACTCTGTCGCCGGAGCGATAATCAGCATCGCGGAAGAAAGATTGTGAAAATTCATCACGCTGATCTGATTGAAATACCTTCGGGCAACTTCCTCAATAATATTAACGGCGGCAAAGGTCACCAGCCCCTTATCCCGACTCCCGAATCGGCCCTGGAGCTCGTCATATCCCGTAAAATACATCTGCACCAGCAGCAGCTGCCGGCCCTCCAGTTCAAAGCCAAGATGAGACATCCGCTGACGTAAGTCCTGCTCGGTATACGCATACATATGCCCCTGGATCAGCTGTAACACAAAGCTGGTTCGCAGATGCGGCAGCTGCTCCTGTAACTGACGATGTGCCGACATACTGCGCGATGTCAGTTCATGCCACTGCTGCTCCAGCAGCTCGAACTCATCCAATTTGGCCGTCAACGTCTCTTTGTCACTGTCACTTCGTACAGGTGTGAGCAGATGCATCATACGGGCAATCGGAGAATAAATCCGACGTGACGCGAACCAAGACAGAATCAACCCTAATATAAGACTGCCTGCACTGGCAGCAACCATGATTTTCGACAACAACTTGACTGGAGAGGTGACTGCATTCAGAGGAGCAGCGGACACATATGTCCATGCCGAATCAATTCGATCCAACGTGCCGTAAGAAACAGAATAGGTTTGATCCTGGTAACGAAACAGGAAGGAACGGCTATCCCTGTGAAGGTCAATTGCTTCTTTGAGCTGCCGTTCAAAATCAGAAGACTGCCCGCTGCCCGAATGGCCTGAAACGAGTGTGCGCCCTTCTTCATTCATCAGAAAGGTTAATCCCTCATTATACGGAGTAAGCGTTTTCAATAAACTGGCGGTTTTCTCCTTATCCAAGGTCACAATCAACGCTCCAAACGGATGCATGCTCTCTCCCGGTATTTTATGAACAAGTACAAGTGGACTGCCTTGGGTGATTTTCTGTGGCTTCTCCCCGGCTGAACTCAAGGACTGATCTTGAGCTGCATTCAGTCCCTTGTCTTGACCAGTCTCTACGGGTACGTATGCCTCGGTCCTGCTGCCAGGAAGCCAATCTGTCCAGTACACATGGTTCCCCATAGTCAGATACCGTTGATAACCTGCCGCAAGCGTGCTGTCCGTCAATTCGTTGTAATCGCGGTTAAACAGAATCGGCTTAGGTTCCTCCAGATACAGCTGTGCAGATTGAATCAACGGATGAGACCCCTGCAGCACATACAGCGTGGTTACGATATCCTGCGTTTCATTAAAATAATAAATAAAATCCAGATTCCGCAGTGCATTGCCGAACCTCGGTTCGAATGCCCAGTGGGATAGGTTCATCTCCAGGTAAGCGAGCTGGTCGTCCACATTCCTTGCCCTGTTCTCAATCTGGCTCTGATGCATGCGATTAAACTCATTTTCCATCCGTCCAACCACGAGCTGATACATGACGATACCGGTAATTAAACCGGGAATACTGACGATTAAAAGAATGAGCATCAGGCTGTTTCGGTAAAAACGGCCCTTGTGTCGTGTCGCTCTCCATTCTGGCCAATGCTTGAGTCTGACGGTCATGAAGTATCCTTCAACTCCCTGTTCAATAGTTAAGGTGTAAGCCCGTATCCCTTTTTTCTATTTACTTTGGATTTCAATCTTTCGATTTCTCTGAGAATATATGGATAACCTTCGTTTTCTGTATTATACGCACAATCAGCTCTTAATTGAAGGTGTGCGGGGGACAGCATTTTTTAACCCATGTTTTATTAACATGACAAAATGGATTACAATAGATTGAAAGCAGATTTGAAGGAGGCATTTTTCAATGAAAGAACAAACCTATTTTGAGCAAAACCGGGACAAACATCTGGCGGAACTGAATGATTGGTTATCCATTCCAAGTATTTCTGCCATTTCTGAGCATAAAGAAGATATCCAACGTGCCGCACAATGGGCAGCCGATGCTCTTACACGTGCTGGTATGGAACATGTCGAGATTATTCAGACGGCGGGACATCCGATTGTCTATGCTGACCATCTGCATGCTCCAGGTAAACCAACCGCTCTGATCTATGGACACTATGACGTACAGCCGGTTGATCCGCTTCACCTGTGGGAGACCCCTCCTTTCGAACCTACCATTCGTGACGGCAAGCTGTATGCCCGGGGCGCAACGGATGATAAAGGACAAATTTTTATACATATCAAAGCCGTTGAAGCCCTGCTTGCCGAGAACAAAGAGCTGCCGATCAACGTGAAATTCTGCATTGAGGGTGAAGAGGAAATCTCCAGCCCGAACCTGCCCATTTATTTGAATGACAATACGGACAAACTGCGTGCAGACATGGTTCTGATCTCGGATACGTCCCTTTTGGAAAAAGGAAAGCCTGCCATTTCCACAGGCCTGCGCGGTCTATGCTCCATGCATGTGGACCTGTTCACTGCTAACACCGACCTGCACTCCGGTTCCTTCGGGGGTGGTGTACCGAATGCACTCCATGCCCTCGTATCGCTGCTGGCCTCCCTTCATGATGAGCAGGGCCGCGTGAGCGTGGATGGATTCTATGATGGTGTGCTGCCGCTGTCCCCTGAGATGAGAGAAGAATTCGTGAAGCAGGGCTTCAACGAAGAACAGCTTCGTCAAGACCTTGGACTGGAGCAGCTGTATGGCGAGGAAGGTTACTCCTTTGTAGAGCGTGTCGGCGCACGTCCAACACTTGAATTGAACGGTGTATGGGGCGGATTCCAAGGCGAAGGCAGTAAAACGGTTATTCCAAAAGAAGCACACGCTAAAATCACCTGCCGTCTTGTCGCTGATCAAGATCCGCAGCAAGTGCTTGATTCGATTGAAGCTCACCTGCGTGCTCATGTACAACCAGGAGCGACTTTGCAGATCAAACAGATTGAGAAAGCTTTTGCGTTCAATACCGATCCGTCAGATCCTATCCTGCAAAAAGCTGCAGACGCGTATGCAAAAGTTTACGGCGTTCGTGCCCTTTTCACTAAGGATGGCGGTTCAATTCCGATTGTAGAGAAGCTTTCCCGTGTGCTTGGCGTACCTGCCGTAATGATGGGCTTTGGTCTGCCGGACGAAAATCTGCATGCACCGAATGAACACTTCAATCTGGAGAACTTTGATAAAGGATTGCTGACCGTCGTAGAGTTTATGAAAAGTCTGGCTTAACGGTTAAAACGGATGTGGGGGCGCTGGGTGGTCGTTCCGTTGGCGAATCGTTCTTTCGATCGCTGTTATTGCCCGGATTTCTTGGATTCTCTTCTTCCATGGGTGAAATCCGGCAATAAAGGCGAGCGCTTCGCTTCTCCAGAATCGATTTCGCCTCCTCCACTACGTCTGCGCCTTCCTATCTGTCCCTTTTAAAAATTAAGCCTCACTTTTAGGGGGAGCAGCTGGAAACATAAGAAGACATCGGGGCGCTGGGTGGTCGTTCCGTTGGCGAATCGTTCTTTCGATCGCTGTTATTGCCCGGATTTCTTGGATTCCCTTCTTCCATGGGTGATATCCGGCAATAAAGGCGAGCGCTTCGCTTCTCCAGAATCGATTTCGCCTCCTCCACTACGTCTGCGCCTTCCTATCTGTCCCTTTTAAAAATTAAGCCTCACTTTTAGGGGGAGCAGCTGGAAACATAAGAAGACATCGGGGCGCTGGGTGGTCGTTCCGTTGGCGAATCGTTCTTTCGATCGCTGTTATTGCCCGGATTTCGAACCACATATAACGATGAGAGAGCGGTGGCCTGCAGGGCCATCGTTTTTTCGTATGGATACAAATGCAGTGATCAATCTAATTTTACTTTTAGGTATAATATGGTAATATTCTCCTGCAAGCTGAATCTGAATGATGAGGTGAACTATGATGTCTGCTTCTCATCTGACCAAAACTGCACTCGCTCATTCGCTTAAAAGTCTAATGGAACATACACCGCTGAACAAAATAACGGTAAAACATCTGGTGGAAGACTGCGGCGTTAACCGGCAAACTTTTTATTATCATTTTCAGGACATTTATGCCCTGCTCGGATGGATTTACGAAACGGAAGCGGTGGAAAGCATCCATGCGTACCGCAGCTATGATACATGGACAGAGGGCTTCTACAAAATCTTTTGTTACATCGAAAATAATAAAGCCTTCTGCTGCAATACGCTCGAATCCCTTGGACGTTCTCATCTGGATGGTTATCTCTATCAAGTTACCCATGATCTGATTATGGGTGTAATTGATGAACTGGCTTGCGGGATCAAGGTTACCGGAGAGGACAAAGAGTTTGCTGCCAATTTCTACACACTGGCTTTCACAGGTCTGCTTATTCAATGGATGAGAGATGGGCTGAAAGAGCCGCCACAACGGATCATCGCCAAGCTGAGTGAATTGATTGAAGGAAATGTGCTCAGGGCACTGCATAAGTATGAACTTAAGTACGGGCTCTAGCACAGATATGAAGACGGAGAAATGGACGGAGGATCAGAACGGACAAAACAAACAGTAATAAAACAATGAATCATATTCGCAGTCGTAAATAGACAAGCAGCCCTCCTGTTAAGGAGGTGCGGCTTCTTTGTCATGAACGGGTTCATCATTCACTTAGAGCATGCTGTTCGATTGGGATGATGGATGATGAGATTTGTTTGGCTTGATTAACGCCCTAGACATTTTACCAAAAGTGACCAAAATTCAGACAGCTGTCTTCTTTTGATCATACCTTCTTTTTCGGTGCAGGTTTACATTGGGAATGTGAAGTATACACCATCTTTTGGAGGCGATTCATCGTGAAAAAAGAACACGGTCATAAACAGGTTTATTTTGTAGGCGGAGGTATTGCATCACTCGCAGGAGCAGCTTATTTGGTCAGAGACTGTGACTTCCCTGGCGAGAATATTCATATTATTGAAGAAATGTCCGTTCTCGGGGGCAGTAATGATGGAGCAGGTAACCCGGAGCAGGGTTACGTCATTCGCGGTGGACGCATGCTTAATGATGAAGCGTATGAAAATCTGTGGGAACTGCTCGCGACCATCCCTTCTATTGATCATCCAGGTATGTCGGTCAGAGAAGAGATTACAGCATTTGATTATGCCAACCCCACACACTCCAATGCAAGATTAATTAACCGCGATGGTCAAGTGGAAGATGTATTATCCATGGGTTTTGATATGGCTGACCGACTGGCGATGGGCAAACTCATTATTACTCCTGAAGACACGCTGGGCAAATTGCGAATCAATGACTGGTTTGCACCACACTTTTTCCAAACGAACTTCTGGTATATGTGGGCGACTACCTTTGCATTCCAGCCTTGGCACAGTGCAGTGGAGTTCAAACGATACATGCTTCGCTTCTTTCACGAATTCCCGCGCATTCAAACCCTGGAGGGGGTTACACGTACACCTTACAACCAATATGATTCCATAATCCTGCCGCTGCACCGATATTTGGAGCCTTACGGCGTAGACTTCACACTGAAATGCACGGTCACAGATCTGGACTTCAAAGAAGGTGACGGTATAACGGTTAATCGTATGCATGTGCGGCGGAACGGTATGGAAGAAGTGATTGACATTCATGAGGATGACCTGGTTATCGTTACTAACGGCTCTATGACGGAAGGTGCCGATCTCGGTTCTATGACTGCTGCTCCAAAACTGAACGGCAAGGGAAGCTCCTGGAAGCTGTGGGAGAACATTGCGGCGAAAAAACCGATGCTGGGCAGCCCGTCCTCTTTTAACGATCACGTCGATGAGTCCAAATGGGAATCGTTCACCGTCACCTTCCAAGATTCGGTTTTCTTTGATCTGATGGAAAAATTCACACGCAACCGTGCGGGTACAGGGGCACTCGTTACATTTAAAGACTCAAGCTGGTTTATGTCCGTTGTGCTCGCCTTCCAGCCCCATTTTCGGAATCAGCCCGAACACGTTACCGTATTCTGGGGCTATGGCTTGTACCCGGACAACGTAGGTGACTATGTGAAAAAAAGAATGTGTGACTGCACAGGTGAAGAGATTATGCAGGAACTGATCGGACATCTTCATTTTCAGGACCATCATGAGGAGATTATGGCGACCGCCAATTGTATCCCTTGTATGATGCCTTATATTACTGCACAATTTATGCCCCGGCTGAACAGCGACCGCCCCAAAGTCGTGCCCGAAGGTTCAACAAACCTGGCGTTCATCAGTCAATTTTGTGAGATCCCCGACGACGTGGTGTTTACGGAAGAATATTCTGTGCGCGCTGCACGGATCGCCATCTATACGCTGCTTGGCATGAACCGCCCGGTGGAGCCGATCCACCAGTATCAATACGATGTGCGAACGATGTTCAGCAGTTTCGTGACTTCGTTTAGATAAGAGTTGAAGACCAATTAAATTGAAGATGAAAATGTGCCCAGACTGATGTGTGTAATATGTAAAATGCAATGAACCGGGTCTGGGATAAGGTAAGTGCGGAATTGGAGAGGTGCTGGATCGTAGGTATGGTAAAGATGAGTTGATGAAATGCACTATATGCTTGGTTGAAGATGGTGAAGGTGAGTTAATTAAAAGATACTTGATAAGTTAGAGAGTAGATAAGTTGGTAAATGTTCGGTTAGCGAATTTTAGGTTAATGAATGTTGGGCTGAACCGAGAATGATATATCTGTGTGAAGGCTCTGGTTTACTGCTGAATGAAGATTAGTTCCGCTGAAAAGGGTCCCGTCAATCTGGATTGAAGGGACTCTTTTTAAGGTGTGACCTCGGCACCGTACACGTTGAACCGAAGTCCCTCATTGAAGCTGTGAATCTCAGTTTTTAATTGAAGGATGGACATGTACATTGGCGTATGACATCTATCGGGTTGAATGAGGGATGCGTCTTACCGTATTCCCCACTTTCCCCCTCCTCCACGCCAGCAGCATAACAGGAAGCAGCCAATAATCTGGGTCGCTATTAGAGCAGCAATTAACAGCAGTACTGGAATATCAACTTGGTTCGGTTACCAGACATGGAAACTGCTGCGTCCACGCTCTAACGATTTCCAGAAACCTTATTTCATCATTATAGACGGCTTTGAAAATCTAACGATTCGCACAAACCTTATTTGGAATAATCGGAAGCTTTTTCATCGCAAAATGACTGATTTATACCCAATAGCGTATCTGGGGATCGTTAAAATTTGAACGGTGTTGAACTCGGGTAAATAAGGTTTCTCAGAATCGTCAGAGCTTTTAAGGACAGACGTTAGTGCTTGAACCGGAATGATTAATAAAGCATGAGAGCAGCTCTAAAAAAAAGATTGCTTCTGCAAGGGCAATCGAGATCATTGGTAGGTACCCTCAGCCCACTGTTTGTTTCAGCTGTTTGCCGCAAGAAAAACTAGTTACTTAGGTATGATGCGTATGATGCTGCTGATTAACCCTCAGGCACAGACTTATACACTACATATCTACCTTCTTCGCTGGAATATACATACTCCGGATGCTCTACAGAACGATATAATTTTGTACCTGAAGACAAAACAGAAGCCATGCCTGACTGGAACTTTTCGCTTTTATTTTTGCTGTACTTCTTTGATATTTCTCCATACAAAATCGTATTTACAGCTTTAAATTCTGTTTCGTTAACGGTTTTGAGCCTTTTATAGAGAACAGACTCGATTAAAAATAGGTCACTATTCTTATCCTCTTCCATTAAACTTTGTGCCATTTCTTGGGTGGCGCTGGTCTCTGTGGTACAGCCCACTATACTTATTAATGTGATCGTAATTAAAAGAAGGCAGGACATCACTCTGGTCACTAATAAAACCTCCCCATATTGCGTTACCCCTTACCGCTTCACATTTTACATATCCATCCAACTTCAGAAAGATATATAGAATATAATAAAAAGAACGAAACTGAAAGTAATCCTATTCGGGCAGCTGATAGGTAGTCTTTAGTCGTTCATATAAAATATGTACATAAAAAGTCGCCCATTGGCGACCTTTTAAAAGTATATCCGAAAGTACTGTATCATTTCTGAACGGCGCAGGTGGTTGGGACAAACAGGAGGAACGACTTCAACCATCCTCCTCATCATGCACAACCTTATGAACGAAACGTAGTAAATTTCAGCATGTGCACCAGCTTAGAGAAATGGGTGATTTCCTGATCCACGTCTCTCGTGTCGGTACCTGCCATGGCCTGATTGGCTCGCAGCGTTCTGCGTGTGTTCAGCATGCCTTCGATCAGCTTCATCACTGTGTTGCGTCCGCGATGGTCCACAATCATATATTTCTTGCGACTATCCAGCTCAATCCATACGATGTTGTTAAAGGTGGTGAACAAATGTTTGCGGTACTGTTCCATATCCGTCTCATTGTAATGCTCGCCATAAAAAGCATAATATCCGTGAATGTGCAGCTTCTCCGCCAGCACGGGGATGAACGGATCATGTTCAAGCATGGTGCCACGTTCCATGTTTCATGCCTCCGGTAATGATCCGCAGATCTCATTTTTGAGATCTATTTTAACATATTGTCCAGCATATTTCCTCAAACACTCCCACAGCTGCCATCGACTATCGTCATTATGGTGTCAACCCGTCGTTACGTCTGCTCCTTCAGCATGCTTCGCCATTCTTCTGCCCTTCACCCACACCGTGTCAATCTCCAGTTCCTCATTCAGCCAAACGATATCTGCCTGTTTTCCCTGTGTCAGGGAACCCGTGCGGTGATCAATACCAAGCAGGCGTGCAGGCGTCAGACTTGCAGCTCTAGAAGCAGCCATTAGACTCAGTCCGACTTCCTGCACAAGATAACGGAACCCACGAACCATGGTCAATGTGCTTCCTGCCAGCGCGCCGCCTTCTTTCAAACGTGCCTCGCCGTTCTTCACGACCACGGGCAGATCACCGATTTTGTATTCGCCGTCATCCAGTCCGGCTGCTGACATCGCATCCGTAATCAGCACAAGCTGATCGTTCCCCTGCTTCAATTGAGCAAGGATTGATATGGCCGCAGGATGGACATGTACGCCATCGGCGATCACTTCAGCACTGATGCGCGGATCACTCAGCACGGCCCCTGCCGTCCCCGGCTCCCGGTGATGCAGTGGTGTCATCGCGTTAAACGTATGTACAGCATGATGCAGCCCAGCTTCAACTGCGCGCTGTACATCGTCGTAAGCTGCATCAGTATGACCAAGGGCTGCTGTAATCCGCTGTTCTCGCAGCCAAGAAATAACCTCCAGCGCACCTTCACGTTCTGGTGCCAGCGTCACCTGCCGGATCAGGCCCGGGTATTGTTTTTCCCATCCCTGCAGCCAGCTGACATCGGGAAGCACGATATGATCGGGATTTTGTGCACCAGGCCACTTCGGACTGAAAAAAGGCCCCTCTAAATGTACACCTTCCAGCTGTGCATACGGCATTTCCCCGGAACGGTAGCGGTCTACTTCAGCCAAAACGTGATCCAGCCGTTCTTTCGGAGCCGTCATGGATGTTGCCAGCATCGCTGTTGTCCCCTGTGAACTGTGAAATGAAGTAATCTTGTCCAGCACGTCGCGACTGGCATCCATGAAATCTTCTCCGTTACCGCCATGTACATGGATATCAATAAATCCAGGTACAATTAGGCCTGTTCCTTTTGCAGGAAGTGATCCTGCTTCTCGCCGAATGCGTTCAGGTAGACCTTCCGGTATGCCGGCATATACGATTTTCCCAGCGCACCAGGCGATCAGGCCGTCTTCCAGCAATTCATCGGCAAGCAGCAGTCTGCCGCGGAGCAAATTCAGCTTCTTTTCCAACTCACTGCTGCTGACTTTAGGATTCGTTTCGGTCATCTAACCAGCCTCCCTGCCGCTCGATCCAGTAATACAACCACGTTCGGATGACACTGCAGCAAGGATGCCGGACAGGTCGTTGTGATTGGACCCATGAACGCTTCGCGGATAATTTCCGCTTTCTCTTCGCCACGGGCGATGAGCAGGATTTGTTTTGCTTTTAAAATAGAACCTACACCCATCGTAATCGCCTGCGCCGGAACTTCGTCGATGCTGTCAAAAAAACGGGCGTTCGCCTTTCTCGTCTCTTCCTTCAAGTCCACCACATGGGTGCGGCCCGTCAATTCCGTTCCAGGTTCATTAAAACCAATATGGCCGTTATGCCCAATGCCAAGCAATTGCAGATCGACCGGCCCCCGCTCCTCCAGACGCTGCTCGTAACCGGCACATTCTGCGGCTAGATCCGCTGCCTCACCATTCGGTACATTCGTGCGGGATAGATCCATGTCGATATGATTAAACAGCTGCTCATTCATAAAACTGCGGTAGCTTTCCCGATGCCCGGTAGGCAGACCTACATATTCATCCAGATTAAAGGACGATGCCTGTGCGAAACTCACCAATCCCTTCTGATACATTGCAATTAACTGCTTATAAATTCCTACAGGTGAACTTCCTGTTGCAAGTCCGAGAACGGCACGAGGTTTCGTCTGCAGCAAGCTGGCGATCAAGCCTGCACCTGTCGCGTTCAAATCTTCTTCATTTTCAAAAATACGAATATTCATCTGTCAAGCACCTCCGGTGTGATGGAAACGATAGGACTGCACATTGTGATACGACTGCTCAAGTTTAGGTATAAATTGATCAAAATCCGCACTCACCATGCCCGTGAACAAAATATCGATCACATGCAGCAGCGCAATGCGTGAAGCCATATCCCCGCGCCGCATTCCTTCTTCGAGAGAAGAGGTGAAGAGTGGAATATCGGACACTGCAGCGAGTGAGCTGCTGCCGTATGACGTCAGCGAGATAGCAGCAGCCCCAGCCTGTTTGGCACAAGTCAGCGCGTCAATTGTCTCCGGGGTTTCACCTGAGTAGGATACGGCCATCGCCACATCTCCTGGCCCCAGCGAGGACGCGGATGTAATCTGCATATGGGAATCGGAAAAGGCGGTACAGCTTTTGCCGATCCGCACAAGCTTTTGGTAAAAATCCTGTGTCACAATAGACGACGTGGCCACCCCGTAAAGGTCAATACGACGAGCCTGGCACAAGAGCTGCACCGCTTGTTCCAGTCTGCCCAGGTCCAGCAAACGTGTAGTGTCAGCGATAGAGGCAAGATGGTTCGCTTCAATGGCCGCCACAATTTTAGATAATGAGTTGCCTGCAACGATATCCTGATATGCTGTTTCATTCGGCGTGTGCGACAGCTCAGAAGCAAGCTTCATTTTGAGATCAGGAAAACCTTTGAAGTGAAATGATTTGCAAAAACGGGTTACCGTCGCCGCGCTTGTCCCGCTCTGCTCAGCCAATTTATTAATCGTCATGCCCGGTACATCCGACGGCGATTGTAAAATAATCTCGGCGATCCGCCGCTCCTGTGATGGCAGATTGTTTAATTCCTGCTGTAAAGCATGTAATATAGCCGCCATAGGCACCTCCTTGTTATTTGACTTTTATTATGAAAATTATTTTTATTTTTTATATAAATATAACGAAAATTATTTTTATATCTTCATTCTAATCAAGTTGATCTGGCAAAGCAAGAGGATTTTCCCTTGAACTGGTGCTGTGAGCAGCGCGGAGAAAACCAGCTGAAATCCGTTACAATTGGTTTGAAGTTTTCTCACAATTTGCTAAAGTTAATCGTATGAAATGGTGCACGGCACATCCATCTCATAGGACATCTCACATTGACGTGCTGTATTCATTAATAAAGGGGTATTTCTCATGAATCGTAGACAGCGCAGCAAAATCGTTCCGAGCATGTGGATCATAGCAGTTAAGCATAATGACACTTCAGCCATTTATTATTCGCTTTACGCTATCGACTGGAAACGCCGAGCTCGGTTGAGCTGGGAAGGTTGGGAAGATTACGAAGAGTTTTTGCAATTTCAGGTGCCGATCAGGCGTAAAATGGAAGGACGCACCACCTTGTCTCAGCCTGCCGCCAAAATCGCTAAAAAGGCGCTGTATCTGCATTTAAATGACGCGCAGTTTGAAGAATTGGAGCGGTTATTTTATCAACCATTTTCGAGGAAAAGATGGATAGGGTTTATAAAGAAGCATAAATTGTAAAGGGGAGGTTTGATGAAAGTGAAGAAGAGATGGATTTGGATGTCTGCATCCATTGTAGTCGCTATTGTGGGGATGCTTCCAACTTATATAGATTATAATCAAAGACAAAATGAATATTATGTTTTCATGGAGAACAATTCTGAATACGTAACTCAAACATTAGAGAAGAATGATATTCCGTATCTCATTGATGAACGCGGGCGATTACTGATTAAAAGGAAATACGATAAAAAAGTTGTCGTCTGCTGCACATAATAAAACATACAATGAAGTCATTCCACAAAAAAGCCTTTCCCCATGCTTCATACCGAAGGCTAGAGATAGGCTTTTGTGCTGCCTCGTTTAACTGTAATTCGCGGCTAAATCTTCAGTTCTCCGAGCTTAATCAGCTCTACAACTGCCTGCGAACGACCCTTAACATTGAGTTTCTGCATCACATTCATAATGTAGTTTGAAACACACAAAAAACTACAGCCTACCTAATGTTATTGAAAAGGTTAGCAGAAGAAGAAGCAAACCGCATATTCCCCATGAGGAAGAATGAGCAATTATCTAGATTAAATGAGCACGTATGCGAACAATTAGAAAAGACTTGCCTGAAATACATAACAGAGTACGGATGGGTAACTGAACACAGAATCATAGAAAATACATACTTAGAAAACCTACGAAATCCAATCCATTCCATATTCAGTTTCACTCCATGGCTGACGTTCACCTTCATCCACAACTTACGTTGTGTCTGTCATTTGGTTTACTTTGTGGGACAATCCTTTAGTTCTTTAATTTAAATTTTATGGTATAATAAGGTAGAAATATGTCGAAAGCACTATTGAAAAATATTTATCTCCAAAACTTGCGATTTGTCTTTTTTTATCTAGTAAAACCAAAAAATGTTAGAAATTCTATAATATTCACTTAATTTATTACATTCTCCTAGTTAGGACTGTTCAATGCTTTCTTTATATTTTTCATATATGTTATTAATTAATATTTACACTTTAGTCCTATATACCATTCCATTTTTTAGTAATACAATTATGTAAGTAATTCGAGCACAATTACATACTACTCGCCATAGAGGAGGAATTACATTGGCATTCAATAAAATTTTAGGTGTTGGTGTAGCTTTGTCTGTATTATTAACTGCAAATTCAGCTAGTGCTGGTGCATTAGAAGAAAGAGTAAAGGATACTTATACCAACCCTCCGATCACTGTGGAGAACTCTGATGATCCGATTATTACTCCTTTTGATGTTCAACTTATTAGACCTGAGAATTACAGCAGTTACAATGCATATGAGAAGTCCTTTTCAATGGACCCCGGTAACGGAAGTGATGGAAACCTTTGGATCAAGAATACAAGTTCAGATGACCTTTGGGTAAAGGTTTTTGTAAATGGCGGTAATGACCCTCTTGAAGTTTCCGTAAAAAAAGGGGCTCAAAAAACAATCTCTTTTTATGTTGGTGTGACCACTAGTTATAAAATTTATGTATACAGCAAGACGGGACATAAAATCGAAATGTCTATTTCAGCAAGACAATTCTAATGTAATTATACATCTAGGGGGATATTTCTTATGAAGTATCCTCTTTCCATTTCATATAGCAGACTCAGAAAACATAATAATTGAATGCCAAACTACCCCCTCCTACTTATAGAGGGTTATTTGTGTTGATGGTGGCATTGTGACCAGCGAGCATTCAATCATTCAAATTTCAATCATCGTGTAGGAGTAGGAGTACTACGGCTATATTCTGTAGAAAGTCAACTTTTTGGATTTCAATCCCCCCATCATATCCTATGATCAGGGTAGCGTTTCAGCATGTATCTTCACTAAATCCAACATTGCGGTGTGGCTAGATGTGCTGTAGCAACATCTGGAAATAATAAGCAAAATTCAGGTTTGAATATACCCCATGTGGGTATTAAACATCTGCACATGCGTTAACGCACATGATATAATTATATATGTAAGGGGGTGATACATATGGATATCTGGGGGAAGATTGGAGTCATCGTTGGGACACTGACCTTTGCCAGACTTATCACCAAAGACATAATAGAATGGAAATTTTTAGGAAATGACAGATTCTTTTGAGTAGGCTTGTACTTGAGGTGTTTCCATATCCAGCAGAACAGGATAGTCGATAAGCTGTGGCTTCGGAATCACTACATCACCAAATCCGATATCAAACTGCAAGATCTCTTTCTCATACGCCCTAGAAGTGCTGTTACCTTAATTCTCACACCTTCATAATCTGCATCTTCTTTAATTCTCTCTGTTGTCATTTTATCCAACTGAAAAACAACGCCATCTGAGGGTACGCTAATGGAGCAAATTGCAATGAATGACTCTCTTAATAATTCCAATTCATTAGCAATCTGTCTGGCGAGAAAATCAACATCTTTGGTTGGACGCGCTTTGAACTGCGTTTGCGAAAATAAAAATAGTCCCCCCTTTAAAATGAACTTATCTCTGAAATCAGAGATGGATAAACGGTATAAGAACCGCTCCTGAAAATATAAAAGCAGCAGCGTATCAAAAGCCTTTCCTGATTCTTTGGCTATATTCTTCAAGCGTTCTGAAACAGAAGCGGGAATGTTTTTAATCTCACTCATCAGATTAATACCTCCAGATACTTTTGCAAAACCGTTTGAATCCTCAGCTTATCAGCATATGAAACAAGCTTGGTTATGTTTTTATTAGATGATTTAAGGTAATTCCTCAACCCTTCCTTCATCAAATCCATTCCAAGCTTCTCTCGATATCTCACCATATCACAAATCGTTTTTTCACGATCATAAATTCTAACTACCGAGCCATCGATATCTACTTCATCGATTCCAATGCTGTATTGAGCATCTGCCAGATAGATTATTTTAATAGGAGGATAGTCTGGAAGTTTTGGCTTTTTACTGCCGCGATGAATAGCGATTCGGTACTCCCAAGGATTGTAGGTTGTCAGCTCGTAGTAGGAAAGTGCAGAGAGAAGACAAATCACTCCTTTAGGGACCAGCTTTGACACTTCAACCATTTCATTGGGCGCTTCCTGTATTAGCCCTGATTGTCGGTAAAGCCCTTGCTTTATTCGTTCAATCTCACCAATGAATTCCAACTTTTTTATGTGATATGGAGATACACCCGCTTTGATAAAATCCTTTGTTCGAGCAATCCCATGATGCTCCGCCAGCACGTGCCTTGCCTCAGCTTTGATCTGCTCATTCATGCATTCACCGCCATTCATAATTGCTAGAAGATTTTATCTTCTTAAAAAGGTATTCGAGTTTACTTTATCATTCCTTTTTATTTATTCACAAAAAACTCTGCACTTAGACGTATAAGCAGATAATAAGGTTACGTTGGGAACAATATAGGTTTATTAATCCAATCATTCATTAACAAAAAAGCCTTTCCCCATGCTTCATATCGAAGGATAGAGAAAGGCTTTTGTGCTGCCTCGTTTAACTGTAATTCGCGGCTAAATCTTCAGTTCTCCGAGCTTAATCAGCTCTACAACTGCCTGCGAACGACCCTTAACATTGAGTTTCTGCATCACATTGGAGATATGGTTACGCACCGTTTTCTCGCTGATGAATAACTGCCCTGCGATGTCACGCGTTGTTTTGTCCTGAACCAGTAATTCGAATACTTCGCGTTCACGGTGGGTTAACAAAAATTTGCTTTTATGATGATCGATACCCTTCAATGTTCACCCCTCCTTGCTCGGGTTGTGTTGGTGTAACAAGGTTAAGGGGATACAGTCAACTCATCTTATGTCAGATCAAGGGCGTTGGTTCAGTTTTATAAGAAAAATGGGCAGTTGAACGGGTATTCTCTTTTATTCATTTTCTTCACTCGAGAGCCGATATACATAAAACAACTTGTATTAAAATTGACAGCCTTCCATAAAAGGAGCCACACATGAATGGATATTATTCAAGCACTAATTGAAAGCATGCCTTATTTTCGGGCAGCCATCCGGCAAGATGTAACGTTATCCCTAATTGATCGAGAGAAATATCTGTACTTCTCTTCAGGAGAATCTGAAATTTAAGACGGGAGATCCACTCCCTGAGGCTAATCGTAATTTTGCCGATCTACAAAACGGCACGACAACGACATACAGTCACTTTCCGAAGGAGATATTCGGCGTTCCCTTCGATGTCGCTTTCATTCCTGTCAAAAATGTCGCTGACGAGATAGTCGCCGTATTTACCCTCGTATACAGCATGGAAAACCAGGAAAAGCTGCAGCAGCTAATGAACATCGTTGAAGGACTAACCAACCAACTGGTGGACAGTGTACAGCATGTTGCAGCTCATTCGGAAGAGCTGAGCGCTACCTCCGAAGAGATGCTGAGCAATACGAAAAAAGCGGTTCAGACTTCTGGCGGGGTAACTCAGGTTGCTGGATTTATTCGCGAGATCTCCGAGCAGACGAACTTGCTGGGCCTTAATGCGGCCATTGAAGCCGCACGTGTCGGGGATGCAGGAGCCGGTTTTGGGGTAGTAGCCAAGGAAATTCGCAAACTGTCTGTTGATACCAAAAATGCCACTAACGAAATTGAGAAGTCCTTACTGACGGTGAGACAGTCCGTCCAATTGTTAGATAACGACCTTGGCGAAATTACGGCAAGTTCACAGGAACAGGCTGAGCTCGTCAGCGAATTTATGGAAACGATCAACCACTTGAACGAAACGACGAAAGAGTTAAAACAATTCATGCAGCAATTAATTAGTATTCATGAATCTTAAATAGATATTTAGTTTATTTTGACCAAGTAATGTACTTTGTAGAAAACAAATATGCCCTTGCATTGGGGACAACCCTCCGCAAAAGGCACACTTGTTCATTTCACTGTTTTACCGAGTCATACGTTTCATCATGCCGCCATCATTATGGTTGCGATTCATTAAACCATCGTGGTTGCGATTCATGACGCCATCACCCAGGATACCGTCCCGGTGATGGGTATCGCCAGCGTTCGTCGGGAAAATGCGCTCTACCATCGACTGGAATGAATCGATCATGCCGCTGACCGGTTTGCCGCTGCGCAGATCCGCTGCATAGTTCTCAACCTGACCTACGAAATCCGGGTTAGCCGACACATATACGTTCTCCACATTTGGCGCAAACTGCTTGATTTTAGCTGAGATTTTGCCTTTGATCTCTTCAGGTGTATTATCATCTGAACTGTCCATCATACGCGGGCGTTCACTTCTTGTGCCATACTGAGTTTCGTTCATCGGACGGGCTTTGCCGCTATCCGTCAAGCCGCGCATCATACCGATTGTTCCCGTGCCCATCGTGCCGTAAAGGCCGCGGTCATTGCCCATATGGCTGCGGTCGGTTGCTGTACCCGTATTAAGCCCCGGAGCGATTCCGCTTGTACTGTATGGGGAATTCGTGCCCGATCCTCCATGAACGCGCATCCCGCCCATATCCTCATTCATCAAGCCACCACGCATTGTATCACTGGCATAATTACGCATGGTGCCATTTAGACGGCTGCTCGGTTGTCCTGCTGATTTACTGCCCAGCTTACCCGCATGTCCATTAGCCAGACGCACAGCAACATAGGCATTACGGTCCGTTAACATGACGTGAGCGGACTCGACTTCCTTCATTTCAGTAATGCGTTTTGCCAGTTCATCACTGGATCTCAGGTCTGTGACATTGTGCATCCGGTAACTTCTTGCACGAATGCCGTCCATGCCATTGGTTTCAACGCCGTATCGATTGATGCCATGTGCCTGTTCACGAACACTTTGCGTATGCATGTTATTGTCGCGATTTCCACAACCCGTCAAGCCGGCCATTACAAAAATTGCAGTAGATAATGATAACGTAATCGCTGTTGCCTTTTTGACTGTTGGCATGTAATGTTCATCCTCCAATGTGTTTGGTTTGGTTCACATAGATAGGATGCGCGTCTGCTGTAATCGATATGCTGAAAGGATATGGCACTTTGACTTACCAAATGGCCAGCTTTTACGATTTATGGAATTCGAATCAACGCTCTTTACCGGGCCAAAAAAACAGCAGTACTGCATTTATAGCAGCACTGCTGTTCTTGACTTACTTACTTACTTACTTACTTACTTACTTACTTACTTACTTACTTACTTTTCTACTTTCTTAGCTCTTGGAAGATGTCTGGGACGTTGAAGCTTTATCAGGTTTGGCTGTTTGGTCAGGCGCTCCGGATTTCGCGGATTCTGGAGTCTTTGCAGATACAGTGGAAGTTTTGAGCGTTTCCGCAAACTTTTCTGTTTCTTTCAGACTGGCTGCGTCCATCGCGTAAGCCCACCCTCCATCCGGGGTGATCACCCAGATGGTATCCGGCTCCGATGGAATGATCAGCAGTCGATACACCGTGGTCGTCTCCTGCCCGTTTACCTGCTGTTCAACAGACAGTGTGGAACGAGGGATAGCGCCTTTTAAATCGGACGCTTTGCGAACGTCTTCGGCAGTTGTGAGGTTTTTGATTTTATCAATAAGTGAGATTGCATCTTCTGCATTAATCGACTTGCCATTTAACGTCCATGCGTGTTCGGATGCGGTATCTCCTTCTGATGAAGCCCTCAGCATCCAGCTCGCTGCTTCACCTTCCCATTCAAGAGTGTGAATAGCGGACTCATCCATATTGAACGGGGTGGTATCCAGCAATCCGTGACGTGTGAGAGCAATATTGGTCACAGCTTCATTATTTACAGCAACCACCGCTCCTGAATCAACCTGTACATAATGTGCATCACCTGCAGGAAGCTGGCTGCCGATGGCAAGTTTGATTTTCCGCCCGGTCTTCAACTGCATATCCAGACGTGTGGCCGTACTGCCTAAGCCGTATTTCTCCACATTCTTTGGCGACTCTTCAACTACCATTTCCTGATCGGCACTGCTCAGCGCATCGAGCCAGCTCCCTACGCTATATTGATTCAACGGATAGTCCTTCGGCGTAGACATATGCCATGCACCATCCTTTAATTCGACCCTCGACACAGCATCTGCTTCCGACTTGCCTCCAGCACCCTCATGCAGTGTGATCGCCTGAATATCCGCTGATGAAATATCGAGGAGCTTGGTCTTTAGCGCCTCTTCTTCCCGAAAATAATTCTGATTGGCGGCATACACCCAGCCTGCGATCAAGATAACAACGACCACAATCGTTGGTATTAATTTTTTCATACACGTCTGCGCCTCCACCATAAGATGACCCCGATAATCACAAAGACAAGCGGGAATGCCACAATGGCCGTGAAAAATATCGTTCTGGCCTGCTGACCATTCAGATAGGCGATTTCATAACCTGCCTGTATGCGCGGGCGTATGGTCAAACCGTCTTCTTTTTCACTCAAATAATTGACTGTATTCAGAATAAAGTCCCGATTGCCGCCACTCGCAATCTCCGAATCCTGCATGAAAATGGACGATCCCAGAATGACTGCTTTCGGTTTGCCATCCTTCGTATCTGCAGCATAGCCAAGATCAACAGGGCCTTGGATGTCTGCATCCTTGTCATTGTTCGTTTCATTCTGCAGCAGACCGTTAATATCCGTCTCTCCGTAACTATCATTGGAGGAATGCATGAGCGGGGATAACTTATATTTATCCTGCTCTTTGCTTGTCAGGGCAATCGACAAGGAGAGCATTGGATACAGCTTGCTTTGAGCAAGCTTGTCTGTGATCGCATGACTGCCATACTCTGGAACAACCCACAGCGGTCCCATGGTGCTGGCTTGTTTGTTATCCACCATAACAGCATGCTCATCCACCACGCCATAGTCTGCGATCAATGCATCGATATTTTTCCAGCTGGATTTCATATTTTCTGCAAAACCGAGGGATATTAACAGCTTACCTCCGCTGCTCATGTAAGCTCGCACCGCCTTAAGCTCTGCATCGCTCAGATCCCGTTGTGGCCCAATAATCGCAAGCACATCGGCATCTTCAGGAACCTTGCCAGCCTGGTTCAGCTGCAGCTCTTCGGTGGAGATATTATTCTGTTCCAGCGAAGATCGCAGCATGCCCATCTGACTCAGACTCAGCTCTTCGTGTCCAGTGAGGAACACCATTTTTTTGGTTTCTGTAGAAGACAGGTTCATCAGTGCCTGTGTCAATTTCTCTTCACCTGTAAACTGATAAGATCCATCATTCCCATCCCCGTTCGCCGTGAACAGGCTGGCCGTGTCGATGACTTTATGCCGGTCTCCCTGTTCCAATACAATCGAACTGCCTGTAATCCCGTATTTGGAGGCAAGCGCAGGTTCTTGCGTCAAGTTGTACTGTTTCATTTTGAGCTTGCTGCTGCGTTTGGTATATTCCTGAACCATATCTGACACTTCACGATTCAGGACGGTATTATTTGCATTTTCAACCGTTAATACAAGAATATTAACATCATCTTTTATATTTTTAATTGCTGTCAAGGACTGGTCTGATAACGTGTACTGCTTATTGGAGGTCAGATCGAGCTGGAAACCACCAAGTGAATTCAGAAACAGGGTCAGCAAAATAAAGATGCCAATCACCGCGACAGACAATACGGTACTGTTGGTATGACTTAACCACTTTTTCATCTTCTCACCTCCACCGCTTCCGTTCTACAATTTGAATGCTTAACAGTAGAAACACACCCGTAAGCGTGACGTAGTACAGAACATCCGGTCCGCTGAGTACACCTTTCGTAAAGCTGTCAAAGTGTTTCGTCAGTGCAAACGGATCAAGCCACTGCTGCAGAGCGGACCCCGTATTACCTGTAAATGAATTAAGCATCCACAAAATGAGAAGCATAATAAAACCCGCTACCGCGGATACCATCTGATGCTGGGATAATGTGGAGGCAAACAACCCGATTGCCATCATGCTGCCCCCTAGGAAGAACAAACCGAGCGCAGATAACCAGACAGACGTCAGATCCAGTTTCCCATAGAACGACATGATGAATGGATACACCAGACTGCACAAAATGAGCACGAGCAGTATGGCGAGTGAAGCTAAATATTTTCCAAAAACTATCTCGGTCACGCGTGTCGGCGAAGTAAGCAGCAGCTCATCCGTTCCCTGTCTGAATTCTTCTGCGACAAGACGCATCGTCAACAATGGCACCACAAAAAGCAGCATGGACAATGTATCTCCTAATACGAGGCGATAGTCCACAATGCTTGGCTGGTAATATACAAAGCTTGAATAGAACAGCAGACTGGTCATCAATACATACACAGCAAAAGCAAAATAAGAGGTTGGCGACAGGAAATAGGCCTGCAGCTCTTTGTTACAGATCGCCATCATTCGTCTCATCTGCTTCCCTCCCCTGAACCGGAATTTGAAGCTTGCTGCCGATCCGATAAGGCCTCTGACTCTGCAGCAGGTTCATCGTTGTTTTTCGCGGCTTCAAGGCTTGAATCAAGTGCTGTCTTCAAGTGATCTTCAGGCACAGCCGCTGCTTCCTCCGTTTGTACAGACTCCGATGTCGTCAACTTCAGGAAAATCTGTTCCAGACTGAGGTTCTCGCGTTTCATCTCCAGAATAGGCAGACCAGCACCCGACAATAGATAAAACAGCTCTTCCCTAAAATCTTCCGATGAATGCCCGGTAAGCTTGACTCGTACCATGGAAGGCGCATTGGAAGTGCCATTTTCCAGCGCATCTGATTCACTGGTCTCCAAATCCGAGGAAGACGAAGATAAAGACGAAGATAAAGAGGAAGATGATATGATTTCAGTTTTCGCCTTCTCCCAAGGTGCCAATACCTGCAGCAGCTGCTGCTCCGAGGCTTTCACTTCAAGAGAGACCTTGAAACGATCTCCCGTCGCAGTTCCCAGATCCTGCGGAGAACCGTCCAACACCAGCTTTCCCTGATTAATAATCAACATGCGATTACAAAGTGCACTTACCTCAGGCAGAATATGCGTGCTGAGCAGCACCGTATGATTTTCACCCAGTTCCCGAATCAAATCCCGAATTTCGATAATCTGGTTCGGATCAAGTCCTGACGTCGGTTCATCCAGAACCAGCAGATCGGGCTTATGTATAATCGCTCCTGCTAACCCCAACCGCTGCTTGTACCCTTTGGATAACCCGCGTACCAATTGTTTTTCCCTGCCCTGCAATCCCAGCCTGCTGATCATCTCACTGATTCGGAGTTTAACTTCTCGTACCGGGACATCGCGCAGATTCGCTACAAATTTGAGATACGACTGTACCGTCATATCCGGATAAAGCGGCGGTGTTTCCGGTAGATACCCGATTTTGGAACGAACGCTCCGCCCCTGATCATGCACGGATAAGCCATCGACCAGAACCGAGCCAGCAGTGGGATGCAGATAACCTGTAATCATGCGCATCGTTGTTGTTTTGCCAGCACCGTTGGGCCCCAAAAACCCGACGATCTCGCCTCGCTCCATGGTAAAGTCCAATTGGTGCACACCGCGCTGGTCTTCGTACACTTTGCTGACCTGTCTCACTTCGAGCACGTCCTTCATCCTTTCCCGTTAAAAATACCCGTGCAGTATGATGAATAACACAACACGGGAAGTTCTTTGTATGATACAGTGTGTATCCTAGCCTCAGCTTAATATCACTTAAAATATAGCTTAATTTTTTTTGTCCAAATTGTGAACATTTGATATTGCACCCACACCACAGCCTCGGGTTATACGTAACATAAAACACAGGAGAATGAGCTCCTGACCAAAAGTCAGAGGGTGAATCGTGTGAAAGTTTTATTTACGTTTTATGTTCCCAGCGGTGGTGTAGATACCCTGAACCGGCTGCGGACTGCTGTTCTGAAGCGTCATGACATCGAAGCTCATTTATTGTATCTGAATACAGGCTCAGGTTTACAAAACAACACGGATACACGTATTTTTACCGCCTCCAGTGATCAGGATATTCATCACCTGATTCACAGTCAGCACTATGATGCCATTATTACCACTTCCGATATTGCCATGCCTGGTCGTTTGAGAGGCCTGGGTTACAAAGGACGAATTATTTTTGAAGCACAGGGTCTTGGTACGCGTGAACAGGCACTGGAAACTATACAGATGGCGGTTCCTTACCTTCAAGCCCACTGTGATGCGGCTGTACTGCCGCCAACCGATCATCTGCTGGATATGTTCATTCATATTTGTCCATGGCTTCATCGTTTTGTCATTCCGAACATGCTGGATACAGATACCTTTGCTCCACTCGCCGTTGACACTCCGCCTTATCCTGTGCTCGCATGGGTGGGACGTCTGGAGCATAACAAAAACTGGCGGGAATACCTTGAGATCGCCAGGAAAGTTATCCAGAAGAAACCGAAAGCCAGACTGTGGCTCTTCCACGACCCTACCCTCGCTAATCCGGAAGATGAGGTCATGTTCCGGCATATACTGACCGAGTATGGATTACAAGATCGCATCGGCATCTTTGTAAATGTTCCTCACTCGCAAATGCCAACATTTTATTCTATGGTCGCCGAGTCCGGGGGGATCATGCTGTCGACTTCTTTACTGGAAGGTTTCGGTTATGCTGTAGCCGAAGCCATCAGCTGCGGCTGTCCCGTACTCAGTACAGATTCGGATGGCGTACGTTCATTCATTACACATAATAAAACCGGAAAGTTCTATCCCATTGGCAATGTTCAAACTGCGGTAACCGAAGCCATGGATTTAATGAACAACAAAAAGCTGCGGGAGTATATTCGTATTCAAGGAAGACAGCATCTGAATCTGTCCTTTTCACCTGATCGATACGCAGCTTCTTTCAGAGAAATGATGACCGCTTTGAGGATTTTTCATTGATGGTGAATGACTCGAACTGAGGAAAATTTACATGGACATTTCGATGACAGAAGACAGAATAACGTGGAGAGCAGCTGTTTTCCCCGGAAAGAATGGGTAGGCAAAAGGCAGTCCAGAAAGCATACGCTTCCGAACTGCCCTTTATTTGCTGTATCTAGGCTGCTGCTATCTATTAATGCCCCATCATCATTGCCGGGTCAGGACTATCGCCTGTCTGCAATTCCTTTTCAGGCATACGCTTCGGTCTACGCAGAATCAGACTAAGCAGACAACCGAACAAAGCAATACACGCGGCGAGGAAAAACGTATCATTGAATCCACTCACCAGCCCGTGTACAATGTCTGCTTTCTCCGTACCCGTCGTGCTGCTGGTCACACGCGAGGTCAGAAATCCGGTGAGGCCAGCAACCGCGAACGAAACAACAACCTGCTGTGCTGCCGCAGTTAGCGGTGTCACACGTGCAACGAGTTTGCGAGGTGCCGCATTAAGCACATGCGTGTTTAGCGGCATCATGGACAAGCCCATACCAAACCCCATCATAAGCAGCGCCGTAATAATAAGGCCAAGCCCCGTCACTGCCGTAATGGAAGACAGAATAAACAAGGCCCCTGAAATGATTCCCAGACCTACAAAGGCCAGCGGTCTTGCTCCAATTTTGTCAAACAAGCGACCACCCAGCGGCATCGCAACCCCGGAAGCAAGTGCTTGAGGCAGCAGGATAAGTCCTGTCTCCAGTGCTGTATATCCTTTGATCTGCTGCAAGTACAGAGGGATCAGAATCATCGCGCCGAACAAAGCCACTTGGGATACCCACGCCAGAACAATACCTCTGGAAAAATCGGAGGAGGTAAATACCCGCAGCTCCAGCAGCGGATTTTGCTGACGAAGTTCTACGATGATAAACAGAATAAGCGCTGCTCCCCCTACAATAACGCCCGTCAGTGTTGTCGCAGATGTCCAGCTTGTGCCGCCTTCACTCACACCGTAAGCCAGCATGGAGAAGGCAATAGGGGCAAGGATCATGCCCAGCAGATCCAGTGCAGGTGTACGTCCGCGGTCTGTGTCTGGCAGGAACCGGATGCACAAAATAAATGCTGCGATACCGATCGGCAGATTAATCAGGAAAATCCAGTGCCAGCTGACCGACTCAATAAACCAGCCGGATAATACCGGACCAAGCGCGGGAGCGAGCAGCATCGGAATACCGAGCATCCCCATAATGGAACCTCTGCGCTCCGGTGGAGCCAAACGGAAAACCATAGCCATCCCGATTGGGGCTACCATGCCTCCGCCGAGCCCCTGAATGACACGAAATAAAATCAACTGCTCCGGTGATTGAGCGATTGAGCATAATACAGAGCCAAGAGTAAACATGGCAATAGTGAACAGAAATACTCTTTTTGCTCCGAAACGATCGGTCAGCCATCCTGCCAATGGAATTACTGCGGACAAGGCCAGCGTATACCCTGTAACCGTCCATTGAATGGTTTTTAGATCTGTTTCAAAATACTGTACAAGATTTGGAATCGCTACGTTAACTACCGTGCTGTCCAGAATAACCATAATCATGCCGACGATAATCGACAGCAGGGGCAGAATAATCGTTTTGATTGAAAATTCCTCTGTCTCCTGTGGTACTGATGTTTGTTGTTTCACGCATCCACTCTCTTTTCCGGCGTCTGCGGCTTCTGGAAGAACCGGCTAGCAGACTGCCTATACTTATGATTTTTTCAAACCATCGTTTTAAACCTTTGTTTTAAACTTTCGTTTTATACTGGTTTAATTTTAATCAAATTACCTTTGCTGTCAAGCTATTTTTAAAAGAACAAGTTTAGCAATAAAACGAAAAAAAGGACCAAGCTTCTCGCCTGCTCCTTTCCTTTAAGAACCTATTAATCAGCAAGTTTTGTCATCTGATGCTCTGACAGTATGCCAATCAACTGTCCTTCACCACCACGACAGTAGATTCGAATGACCAGATGATTGGGTATGGAGCTGTTACTTATGATTTTCAGCTCACAGATTTCACACGATACATTTAGATTATGAATAACATAACTGCTCACTTCCTGATGCGAGCCAGAACCGATATGAAATAGATTTCGATACAATTCTCCGTGAATCCCACCTACTCCAACGTATACATCAGTTCCTTCCCCGTCGCCGACATAAGCAATCTCCACATCCATGTATTTCACAGGAATAAATGTCTGAAGCAAATTTTCGTGGATCTGGATAATATATGCCGCCATCTCGTATCCCTCCTGTGGAGTTCAATTCTTCGATTTCCCCCTGTAGACAGAATATGCATTCCCTCGTCCATTGGCTTTTACAATCACCCAAATTTGAGGATTTGCAGTCAGTGCCCGACCTTACACCCCGCTTTTTTCATAGAATAACAGGATAGAAGTTCGGCCTGTGCTGGCCGTGACAAGGAGGTCGTTATGAGAGTTCTGCTCGTTACTTACTGGGAATTGACACATATGGGAGGCATCTGGACATATATCAAACAGCTCGCCGACAGACTTGCTGCCCTTGGTGTAGAAGTGGATATTATGGGAACGAACAGTGTCAGGAATGAAGTGTATGTCCGTAATCTCAATCGCTCCTTCTCAAAAAGTCTGGTATGGCCTATGCTGCAGGCCAAGCTGAATCCCACTGATTTGCCGCAATTCACAGCGGATTCCCTCCTGGCATATTACGAGCTGAACCGATACGCTTTCGAGATGGCCGCTGCCCATCTGGGGGTGGAGCAATATGATGTAATCCACGCACAGGACCCGGTTGCAGCTGTTGCTGTTAAACGCATCTTGAAGCGTAATATTCCGCTCGTTACGAGTTACCATGGAGCACTTGCTCGGGAAGCCTTCTATGATGCGCAAAATTCCAACCCTCAGCTGACATTGCCTGCTTATCTGCAATCCAAACGCGGACGTTATTTTCTCTCGCTGGAGCAGCGAAGTGCAGCGCAGTCTGAACTGATTCTGGTGTCCAGTCATTGGATTAAAAGCACGTTGACCGAACTCTCCGTGCCTGAGACCAAATTCAGGCAGATTCCGTACGCCGTTGACCTGCCCGCTTATCGCAGGGCTGCAGCTGCCAGGTTCCCCCATCGTCCGCCTGCAGGAAAGAAGGTCATCGCTTTTACAGGAAGACTCGAATACATCAAGGGTGTGCATGTACTAATCAAGGCACTTACCAGCCTGAAGAAGCAGCGTTCGGACTGGGTGTGCTGGATTGCCGGGGACGGGAACCTGCTGGACGAATTACGCGGTCAGGCTGCCGAAGCTGGCACTGCTGCAGATATCGTATTCTGGGGTAAGCTGGAGAACATTCCTTCCTTTCTGAAACATGCCGATATTTATGTGCAGCCAAGTCTTCAGGACACACAGCCCTTTTCCGTTACCGAGGCACAGCTTGCAGGTGTTCCCGTCATTGTCAGCGGCACAGCAGGCATGCCCGAAATGGTCGAACCCGGCCGTACCGGTTGGGTCGTGCCTCCACAGGATGCCGACTCCCTTAGCGAGCTGCTGCATGCACTGCTTCAGGATGACACCACCCGCAAAAAGGTGGGTGCAGCCGCCAAAGCCTGGGCTGAGCAGCACCGCTCTCTAGAGGAAATGGGCCTGCGAACACTGCATGTATATGAAGAAGCTATCTATAGAGGAGGTCTTTCCACATGACACTGCTTGTTCCAAGTGATCTGTACAATCGCTGGTTTACTGTTCCCGTCTCCACGCCTCACATTGAGGTGGATTACAAGACGATGAACGAACTAATGCAGAAACTGCCGAAAGGTTACGTATTCCCCGATCCGGCATCGATGGTTATTTTGAATGAAAAAGACTAGGTACTGATGAAAGAATGAACATCCTTTTTAGGGTGTGTCTTGAAACCCGCTGAAGTATATCTTTTACCCCCTTTTCGCCCCCTGCTGCTCACTTTCCCTTGACGTGCCCCGGCATGCCTGCGGTAAACTTCCTGGCTTGGAACGAACATTCAGCAAAAAAAATTGCGTTTTCAGACACCCCCTAGTAAATATTATGCTATAGTTTGAATAGCAGAAGTTTACATGAAAGGATGGATTTCCTTGAATCTCAAACGATTTATTGCCGCAGCATTTAGCGTATCAGTCGCAGTCATTACATTAGCTTTTTACGTTTCGGAGCATGCACGCAGTGATTCCTTTAATAATAATACCGTCCATGCTTCCGGAGAAGCTCAAACGTTATATCCAGTGAATGAGGCTGGCGAAACTTATGGTAAACCTGTAGATTCGATACATCCTCCCGACCTGATTATGGCACAAGGAACGGATGGCAAGTTAGGTTATGTACGCTCATCTGAGTTAATCGGCGATGACCCGGCCACACCTGAAGAAGCCGCTAAATATCAGTTAACACTCGACCCAAAAGGCCGGGTAATTCCCCTCTATGAACATGATGGCATAACTATTATAGGTGAGTTTAAGATCGGCAATCCTTAACATCTCATCATACAAGCGGGTATGGCACCACTTCACAGGCATTAGAAAGAAGCCGCAGATTATATCTGCAGCTTCTTTTCGAGGTGTTTAGTTATGTCTTGTGCGCAGCCGTTGACGCCGCTTTCTTAATCCGAGGCCAGCTTCGAATACATATACAAATCGTTAAACGTATCTTCTGCTCCTGATTCTGTTCCCGCTCTCTCGTAAGATCTCAGCGTTCCTTCACGCGTAAATCCAAGCTTCTCCAGAAGCTTGATGGAGTTTGCATTTCGAGGATCAACCTTTGCTTCGATCCGGTTTAATTCCAGCGTTGTGAAACCGTGCGTTAACATAGCAGTGACCGCTTCCGCCGCATACCCCTTACCCCAATAAGCTTTGGCAAGGTCATATCCGATCTCGGCTCTGGCTTGTTCAAAATCCAGGTAATTGAAACCGCAGGAACCCATAATCGCGCCAGACGACTTCTCGATAATCGAGAAGCGGATAGCCTGTTGATCCTTGGCGAGATCAGCCAGCATCTGAATCATCTCTACCGCTTGTTTTTCATCCTTAAAAGGAGAAATATTCATAAACCGGGCAACCTCCGGATCGGACCATACCTGAAACAGGCCGGCCGAATCGGCTTCCTTCATTGGACGCAAATACAGTCTTGTTGTGTGTAATTCGGTAATCAATACGTTAACCTCCATTAATTAATTATAATCGTCTGGTTATCCAATATTGATATCTGCGCATAGTTCAGTCCCTTCTATGTACAAGTTACCATCTAGTATACTAGAAATTGCCTATCTCCGCATGCACACCAAGTTCCTCCTTTCATTTCCTTTCCCCTCTCCTCCATGCCAGCCAAGTCTACCTTGATTATCTCAAAAAAGAAGAGCGTCCACCCTGCAGCATCTAACTGCTGCTTCCCAGATGTTCACCCTTCTGCACAATACTTTATCTATCGCCCTGCTTCTTTTAAATACAGACAAATCATCTGTTACTTCCAATACCCGCCAACCTGCTGCAGGTTAAGCAGAATCGGACGGTGTTTCTCCTGAACACGCTCCATCTCCGCGACCAGTTCCTTGAAGTGTCTTTTCGTTCCCATCGACTCGTGCAGGCGGTAACACATTAGAGGTTCATTGAAATAAAACAGCTCATACAGCGGAAACAGTCTCAGCCACATCTCATAATCATGTGTATACCGAAAATCCGTGTCAAATACTCCAAAACGCTCAAACGCCTCCATCTCCACCATTACCGTACATCCATTGATCGGACAGCCTTCCATCAGCACCTGAAGCACCTCCAGACGGCTTCCCACCTCAGGCTGCACCGTATCCAGCCATTCACCCTGTTCATTCACGTAATGATACGCACCATGGCAGAATGAAGCTTTGACATCAAGCATGAACTTCAGCTGTTTTTCCACCCGATTCAGCAGCATCACATCATCCGAGCTGAGCCAGACAAAAAAGTCACCCGTCGCATGTTTGATGCCTTCGTTAAGTGCCGTCGCTGTGCCGCCATTCTCTTTGCGAATGTAATGAATCTGATCCATAAACGGTTCCAGCCGCTCCACATGTTTGGTGGATCCATCGTCCACCACGATGACCTCAATATGAGGATATGTCTGGTGAAGCGCACTGTGCACCGCCTGCTCGATATATGGGCAGTTATAAAAAGGAATCACGATTGATACCTTCGGCTCCATCCGGGCATCCCCTTCCTCCGCGAATCTCTGATATAAAAAACTGCATCTCCTCCAGTATATGAAGGTTTCAAGCAGCGGTAGCGGGCATTCGCGGTGAGGTCAACGTACATTTTGTAACCTGTCGCAGAATCGCCGCACTCCCCTCCGCGTCAAGAGATTCACATGCAGTCCGGTTCTCCAACCTTTATTTCCCTTGCAAAAGGGCCGCGCCAAACAGGCCGCTAATCAGCACGCACGTGCGGCTTCATAACGGCCTATTCGCTAACCGCCAAGTGCAGCAATACGATGCTGCAGCGGTTCGCGATATCTCGACCAGACCATGGACGCTTCTCTGCCGATCACGTCCGCATGACGTACCGAGCCCATCCCCCCATGCCAGCGATAGGCTGTAAGCGGCTCATTCAGGTACGGAAAGCGATGACCATTAAGCAGGATTCGCAGCCAGAGATCCAGATCATGTGTATAAGGCAGCAGCTCATCAAACAGCCCTACGCCGCTGAACAAATCCTTGCGAATCATAACCGTGCATCCATTCACCGGATTTCCGCCATTGAACCGGCGCAGACAGTCCAGTTCAGACATCGGTTCAGGTCCGCCATGCATTTTGGTCACCGCTGCATGTTCATTGATATAATGAAAATTCGTGTGGGAGACCAGCACATTTTCACGCTGCATGAATTCAAGCTGATAACGAATTTTATCAGGATAAAAGAAATCATCCGAGCTCAGCCAGGCCACATAATCCCCGGAGGCATGCCGAATGCCGTGATTCAGTGCAGAAGCAGTGCCGCCGTTGCTTTTGCCAAGCACATTGATCTGCGGCAGATAAGGCTGGAGCAAATCCTCATGCCTTGTGGAACCGTCGTTAACAACAATAATCTCCACTTCGGCATAGGTCTGGTTCAGCGCGCTCTGAATCGCCATCGGCACATAAGGGCAGTTATAGAACGGAATCACAATGGATACGCGCGGATTCATCCAGTCGTCCTCCCTTGCTGGGTACGAACATCCGCCAAAATATCCCGGAGCGATGTCTCAAATGGAATCTGCGGTGACCAGCCCAGATTGCGCAGCGCAGATAATCTCTCCTGTTTGCCCGCCCCGTCAGGCCCGGATGAAGCTCCATCCCAGCGAACCTTTACCTCGGCTTCTGTCATGGATAAGAGCAGATCGGCGATCTCGCCAAGGCTCCGCTCCACCCCGGATACGACCGGATAGACCGTGCCGCTGGTGCCCTGCAGCAGCAGCATTGCGTATGCTCGAACGGCATCCCGTACATCCAGAAAGTCACGTGTATTATCCCGTCCGGACAATCGGAACGCTTCCGTTATGCCCTTCTGCTCACAAGCAGCCACATGACGTGCAAGCAGGGAACAGATGCCGGTGGATGGACCGGCACCAATCAGATTGCCCGGTTCGGCCAGTATGATCTGCTGACCAAACAGGGACATCCATGACAGGGTTACCATCTCTTCCAGCGCCTTGCTCAAGCTGTACGGATGCGGTGGCTGAGGTATTTGTCCGGGCTCCGGTGTATATTTGAGTCTTGATCCAACAATTACCGTCCGGGCATCGGGACAGCTGCGGAGTGCATCCAGCAGATACAGCACTGCCATGACGTTTGTTTCGAGTACAAGCAGCGGATCGTCCCAGGAATCCGGCACCGAATTTTTGCCGGCAAGATGAAGCACATAATCCGGCTGTATCTCGGTAATCAATTCCCGCACTTGATGCTTATCATTGAGGTCACAGACATGTACACTTACGTTTTCGGCAAAAGTAAAAACACCCTGCCGCCGGACGACAGCTGCAACGTCCGCCCCGGCGCCTTGAAAATATGTTACCGCATGGCGCCCGGTAAAACCGGAGGCGCCTGTAACCAGTACCTTTTTGCCCGTCAGCTCTGCTCCATCCATAATGCCAGCTCCTTCAGCATAGTTGAATAGTCCGGCAGGTCTGTCTTCACATCCTCGCGGGTGGATATCAGCGTTCGATCCTGCACCATACTGTCATCGGGTACAATCTTCACATCCTGCTTGTTCCAGACCTGCTGGAACAGGACAAGCAGGTCATGTTTGCTCACCGGAACAGGATGAGCAAGATGGATCAGACCACTGACCGGCGAATCCAGATAATGGTCTACCCATTTGGCAAGCTCAAGCGTCGTTACGCCATTCCAGAAGACACGGGTGTACCCTCCCACTTCGCCTGTGCTGGACATGAACCACTGCATCAGACCGATGCCGCCTTTCCGGATCTCAGGGCCAATAATGGAAGTCCGAATGGTCAGATGACCTTCATCCTGCACTTCACCTAGTGCTTTCGTAATCGCGTAGGAGGACGTTCCGTCCGTGACATCATCCTCCCGGTAGGCACCCCGATCTCCGCTGAATACACAATCGGTACTGATATGGATCAGACGTGCACCGATGGAATCGGCCATCCGCCGCAGCCGATGCGGCAGAAAACCGTTAATATGATATGCGCCAATTTTATCCTCATCCGCGAAGCTGTTCAGCACCCCAACCGCATTAATGATGACGTCCGGGTGCACCGCTTCTACAAGCCTGTCGACCATGAAGCTGTCATTCACATCCAGGATCAAACCATTCGGGTCAGCAGCGTCCCGGGTGGTGTAGAAGACGCTGTGCACGCCTTGACGGCGGAAGTAGTCGACCAGGATATGGCCCGCCATTCCGTTTCCCCCAAGAATCAGCAGTTTCATGACAGAAACCCTCCGCGTTTCAGAATTTCACGAATCTCTTCTTTGGTCATCAGCTGATGTTCGGAACTAAAGCTGCTGTACGGCACGGGCGGGCAGTTGGTGTAGTGCTCTCGCAATCCAGGAATGCCGAGCGTAGGCAGAATCACCAGATACTGCTCGTCGTAAACAACCGTAGTCATGCTCTCGAATTCACTCATGAGTATTTCATGAATCTTCTCGCCGGGACGAACGCCGCGTTCTACGATGGCGACATTTTCCACACCGGAATCTTCAATCAGCACCTCGGCAAGATCGACAATTTTGCACGTGGGCATCGTCATGACAAAGATTTCTCCGCCAACGCTTTCCACCGAAGCTTTGAACAGCAGTGTAATTGCGTCCTTCAGTGTGAGGAAGAACCGGGTCATGCCCATATCTGTAATGGATACCTGACCTTTTTGGCGAATCTGGTTTTTGAACAGATGCACAACACTCCCGTTAGTGCCCAGTACATTGCCGCCTCGCACCGTGACAAACTTCGTATCACTGTGCAGCAGGTTGGCATAAACAATCAATTTCTCACCGATGGCTTTGGTCATTCCGTAGAAGTTCGACGGATTGGCCGCTTTGTCAGTCGATATATAGATTACTTTTTTCACCTTGTTCTCAATCGCCGCTTCAATGACATTCTGTGTACCGATGACGTTTGTTTTGAGCGCTTCATACGGCTGGTCTTCACATACCGGTACATGCTTGAGTGCGGCCAGATGAAAAACATAATCTACATGCTGGCAGGCCGCCGTCAGAGCGTCTTTGTCACGAATATCACCAATGCGGAAATGAAGGCGCGGATCTTCAAAGTCACGGCTCATAGCTACCTGGCTGGACTCGTTGCGGGAGTACACAATAATTTCTTTCGGCTGCCGGGGCAGCAGTTGAGCGACAAGCTCATACCCCCATGATCCCGTACCGCCAGTCACGAGTATACGCTTATTTTCAAACATGCATTTTCCCTCCAAGCAGAAATTTAACCACTTTACTGGACACATCTTCCGCCTTGTAACCCTGCGGACAATCCCAGTCATTCGGCAGCTTTATCATTACGTTCACACAATCCGCAATTCGTGCTGCGTTCAGGCCGGAAACCACATTACTGCCGCAGTCCACCGTTTCCGGGCGCTCTGTCGTACGACGCATCGTCACGGTAGGCACACCCATGATGCAGCACTCTTCCTGAACCGTTCCGCTGTCCGTCAGCGCACAACGTGCATGACGCTCCAGCATGACAAAGTCGAAAAATCCAAACGGCTCGTGGAATTCCACCAGCGGATGCATCTCCAGCTGCAGATGCTCGGCAATCCGAATCGCCGTTCGCGGATGAATGCTGCATATGACGCGCTGTCCATGCTCCTCTGCGACCTGATTCAACCCTTTCATAATCTCCAGCAGATGTGGAGGGTGATCCACATTTTCAGCCCGATGTGCGGTAACCAGAAAATACTGTCCGGGTTTCAGCTTGAGCTTTTTCAGAATTTTACTGGCATTAACCTGCCCGCTGTAATGCTGCATTACCTCGTAGATCGGATTGCCTGTAAGCACAATACGGCGGCTGGGCACCCCTTCACTGACCAGATGCTTCTTGCTCTGTTCGGTATAAGGCATATTTATGGTGGAGATGGAATCAATGACGCGGCGGTTTTTCTCCTCGGGCACATCCAGATCGAAGCAGCGATTGCCAGCCTCCATATGAATGACAGGAATCCCCATGCGTTCAGCAAGTACAGCACACAAGGCACTGTTCGTGTCCCCGAGCAGAAGCAGTTTGTCTGGTTTCTCCTGCAGGATCAAGTCTTCCATCTGCGTAAACATGGCGGACAGCTGCCTCCCCAATGAGGCGGCTTCATCTTGAAGAACGTAGTCCGGGGCACGCAGACCCATTTCCTTGAAAAAAAGACCGCTAAGACTTTCTGTGAAGTTCTGTCCCGTGTGTACCAGAATATGTTTGGACGCATACTGGTCCAGCTTGGAAATGATCAGGCTGAGTCGAATAATCTCAGGTCTCGTACCCAGCACCGTCATGATCTTCATCGTCATCCCTGCCTTCTATTTCGTGTATTCAGGACCTATATTTCGTGTATTCAGGACCATTTCTGTCACGTACTTAGACCCCATCTTTTGCTGTGTATCAGGAACACGTCTTTGGACGTGTGTTGGAGTCTTTCTCTTATCGTGCATTGAAGTTCCTGTTTCTCATCGTACAGTGGAACCTTTGCGTGCCGTGCGGCTGCGTTTCCTGCTTCGGGAGAGACGTCTGCGCACTGACGATTTGGAGGAAGCTGCGTGCCGTTTTTTCACTTTGCGGCCTGTGCGGCTTCGCTTACCTGTTCGGGCAGTTCGTTTCAGCTCTTTCAACCGGCGAGAAGCAGGAACGCCTCTCCTGCGGCGGCGTTTTGTTATACGCCTTCCCGGTTGAATTAACCTCTCTGCCTCACGAGGTTTAACGGCTCCCTCATCATACGGAGTTACGCTTACTGGCGGAAGCACCGAACGGGGGAGGAGCTGCACAATGTTTTCTGGAAATAGAAGTGTCCGAATAAGGGCAGGATCGGGAGTCAATACGGTGCGCAGTCCTCCTTCTCCCCATGTGAACACGGGGCCGCTTGGAGGCTGAATATACGTGAACCATCCGGGGAAACGCAGCAGCCACTGTGTGACCATCGTATGCAGTTTCGCTCGGTAGGTTTCGACTCCGTACAGCTTTTCCGCTTCTGTCCGGTTGCGCCACCCGGTATCGGAGGCAAGTTCCGAATCATCCAGCAGCGTCACAGCCAGCTTAACCAGTGCATCGCTATCCCCTGGAGGAGCAAGAAATGCACCGCTGCCTACGGATTCCATCAATTCACTGAGACCACCCTGATTGAATGCGATGACCGGTTTGGCAAAATACAGTCCCTCCAGCGCAGTCATGCCAAATCCTTCTTTTACCATGCTCGGGATCACAACGATATCCATCGCCGTGTATGCCAGAGACACATTCTCCTCAAACGTGGTAAACCTGAAACGAGCTGCATACCCCGAACGTTTCACACGGGATACGCATTCGTCGTAATACTTTTTGTCCGACGGTGCGCCAATGATCCAGAATCGGCAACGCGAATGAGTCTCACACAGCTGCAGCGCCATATCTACAAAGGGTTTTAAGCCTTTGGCATCATATATAAAGGAAGAAATGTAACCGATACAGGTGTGCGAGGGCTTATAGCCAAGCTCCTTGCGTTTTCGCTCACGCAGATGGAGCCAGCGGTCAGGAGCAGGCAGGGAAGGCTCCCACGTCGGAGAGATGATCGTTACTCTGTCACCCATACCTGCCTGTTTGAAGGGCGCCGCAGCCGCCTCGGAAATTCCAATAATCCAGTCCGCATAACGTCCAATCATCTGGATCGCTTCGGCGGTGTGTTCATTCGTATGAATAATCTCGGTAATTTTCCAGATAACCGGAATCCCCAAAGACTTTGCTGCTGCAGCAGGCATTACATTAACGCAGGTATTCGTCAAGATCATATCCGGCTGGTGACTTCGGATTAGGGAGACTGCATCCTGAAATGCAGGCGTATGCCGCAAATGTTCTGCATCCTGCGCGATTCCCTGATAAGGTGTGTACACACCGTGCAGCATCGGCAGATGACATATGTGAACGTGTATGCCAAATCTCCGTGCGAGTCCGGTCAGCTTGCCTTCCTGCGGAGCCACGAGTACACAATCAAAGATTGCACCAATTTCTCTCATAAAATGAAGCAGCAGCTTCTCCGCTCCCGTAATACTGCGAGTGTTGCACACATGGGAAAACAACATCAGCTTTGGTTTCATTGCCATGGCCGCACACATACCCTGTATGCAGCAGACGAACGGATACAGGGCACTGTGCACACCTCCTCCTGGCCGAGATTAAGGGAATATAATACTTAACATTTCATTGATTCTTCTGCCATACGTGTGATCTTTCAACGTCCGTTCAAGTCCTCGCAGGGCAATCTCGCGCCGTTCCTTCTCGTGTGCGAGGTAATATTCCACCTTCTCCAGCATCTCCTGCGGCGAAGAATATGTCTCGATCTCGACACCCGGTTTGTAGAAACGGGCCAGATCATCGCGTGCATCGGTCAGCTGCAGCGTTGTACTGGCTGCAATCTCAAACGTTCTCGGGTTCGGTGAGGCTGGGGGGATTTTGATCTGATTATTGTTGACCGAATCATCCTCATGGGAACGATGCAGATTGATAACAATCTTGGTGCCGTTGTATACGTCATTGGTCTCTTGCGGACTCATCCAGCGGCCGAGTTCGATCTTCTCGCCGTACGCCGTATAGTCAGGCAGACGATCCCACCAGATACCGTTGAAGACGGTATTGTGCGACATAAGCTGCGGCATGATCGGGTTGAAGAAGTACACGCGGTTCCAATATGCCGAGCCGATAAAGCTGACATCCCGTTTCAGCGGAGAAGGGGTTGTGATCGGGAAGTAGTGGTTGGTAAAAGCAGCGAAGGGCATATAATGCACGGACGCGCAGCCATGCTGACGATACAGTTCGACACAATTCAGCTCCAGTGTGAATACATGGTCAAAATGACTCACCATCTCCAGCGTCATGTCGGTATAATACGGATCGTCCGTAAGCCAGATCGCTGTCTGGATTCCCGCCTGGCGTATGGCGTCAATGTGCTCGATGGGGATATCCATACCATCCAGCACAAGCACCAGATCAGGACGTGTTTCCAGCGCGACTTGGGATACCGGCTGGCGTGGATCAGACAGCGTCACGTGTGCGACCATGCCCTGGAGCGTTGCCATTATCGCTTCGTCCAGCGGAGAGTAAGGGAAGCCTTTACCTGAAGAAACATACAGCACGTGAAGCTGCCGGAAAGGCAGCGGCTCCTGTGCACAATTCACAATATAGTTAGCACGGCCGCGCAGATATCCTTCTTCTTTCCCTGCGTCATATCCGGCCCGCTGCCCATTTTTACGTGCCTGATCTGCCAGGCTGAGTACAGGTAGTTGAACCTTTCTAGTTTTACGGTGTTTGAGAGACATACCGCCACTCCTTTTTATTTGGGATAACGTGCTTTCTGATGCTTCCCTCCTATCGAAGGGAAACTACAGATGTCCTAACAACTCGGTGATGCGGCGGTTAAACGTATGACGGTTCATCGTAGTGAGCAGACCTCGCCAAGCCATGATCTGACGTTCCTCATTATGATGCAGATAATAGTCGATCTTGCGCTGCAGCTCTGCCGCTGTGGTGAAGGTCTCAATGTCATACCCGGGCTGATAATAGCGCGGCAAATCTCCACGCGTGTCGGTAATCTGCATCGTGCCGCAAGCAGCGATCTCATAAGTGCGAGGATTAATCGAACGCCCCTGCAGCTGGTGGGTGTTGCGGTTATCCTCACCGTTCTCGCAGGTCCGGTGCACGTTAATAACGATTTTGGCGCCATTGTAATAATTGACCGTTGCCCCCGGTTCAATCCAGCCTTCATGGATGAACTGTCCCAACACATCCAGCCGCGCCAACCGGTTCCACTGACTTCCGGCAATGAACACCTTTTTATCGGCGAGGTAAGGTGCCAGCTGATTGAACAGGTCTATTCGGTTCCAGAACCCTGTACCGATAAAACAGATGTCGTATTGATACTGGGGTTCTGTGCGGCGCGGATGAAACATCCCTGGATTTACGGCCAGCGGCATGTAGATAACGTGCTGTGCCCCTTGGCCTTTGTAGAAGGGCACGGCTGCCTCTTCATGGGTAAACACAACGTCGTAATGCTGACAGATGGATGCGGTATCCTCCGTAAAATAGGGATCATCCACAAACCATACTGCCGTCCGAATCCCCAATTCACGAATTCCCCTCACCTGCTCCAGATGATTCTCGGGAAACACATGCAGACCGTTCATAACCAGAACAACATCAGGTCGGTGATGATCCGCTTCCTGCAGCATCGCTGCTGGCGATCCAACAACGCATTCCCGAACGGACTGCTGCAGTGCCAATATGACACCTTCATCAATGGCGTCGAATCCCTGCGGGATATACAGCACCTTCATGTCCCGCAGAACCGGTTCAAACGGGTGCACCCGCTCCATGATGGCCTGACAGCCGCCAAACCTGCGGCCTTCTGCATATCCGCCGCGGTAGGCCGCCTCCGCTTCAGTCAGCGGGCGGTTTCTTCGTTTTGCCACATTCTTCACCCTGTCTTCCTTCAAGGAGGTCCCTTTACAGACTCTCCACGAGATTGGTCTTCCCTCTAAAGGATATGCCCCGGGGTCAGATGCATCATGGACGGGTGTCCTGCAGGGCTCAAAATTGGCGTCTGCCCTCCATTTTCGCCTGCACGGGCATGTCCGCTCGTGCGGTCAATACAAATAACCCGGAGGATCAATCCCCCGGGCTTCAGCCGTTACTTGTATTGTCGTAATAGACGTTAAGTCGTACGTCCAATGGTGCTTCGCTGCATTTTCGAGATGTGCAGCTTGTTAGTTCTCGGATGCATCCGTATTTCGAGATGCATTAACCGAAACATCCAGACCTTCCGAATCTTTTACGACGGTGTTGGTTAGGGCTGTATTTTTAACGTCCGCATCTGTTACTGTGCTTTGTATGCCAACTGATGTCCGTCCTCGAATCCCTTGGCGAAACCTGCGTTGAATCCCTCGTTGTACGCCTCGTTGTAACCCTGACTGTATGCGCTGTCCGGGTTTGGATCGGTAGGGGTAGCCGGGACGACAGGTCGTACGGGTTTCTTGGTCCGGTGCCTCTGCACCGCACGTTTCTTTTTTTTCAGCCACGCGCTGCGCCCTTTACCTGTGCGTTTATGAACGACACGTTTGGATTTCAGCGCACGCAGCTTACGGATTTTACGCAGACGGGCACCGCGTGTTACCAATGCACGTTTGGATTTCAGCCTAGACTTCTTTTTTAACATATCAGCATTCCTCCTGTAGGTCCCCGGCGGCACGGATCGCACATCCGGGGTCTTTAAGCCAAGGCAGACCCGGCTCCCCATAACGAATTCGAGTCAGCCTGATCCCCGTGACCATACGAGACATCTCTTCCTGATAACGGCTGAGCAGACGTATGTTCTCAGCGAGACTGCGGGCGGATACTTCCGAATGAGAAGATACACTGGCAACACTGTCCAGAATGCGGGCGAGTGCCTGCTGGCTGTGTGCAATGGATTCGATGAGCGCCAGTTTAACCTCCTGCTCACGCTGCATCAGACTCATTTTCCCATATCCCCGAGATCCATGCCGCCAAACATGCCCCCGTCCATTCCGCCGCCATCTTCGCTGTCATTCTGGACCATCACAGCCTTCAGGTTGCTGCACAGTCCCGTTTCCATCCGGGTTAACCCTTCCAACAGTTCCACCAACTGCTCATGCATTTTAAGCGGTTCACCCACCTGATCGCTATGAGTCAAAAAGCTGTCCCCGTTCAGATGATTCAGCGTCCAGTTCCGTACCTTCTCCGCCTCAATGGCCTTGGCCTCCAGAATCAGCGCGATATTCCACTGCATCTTGGCTGCGGCATCCAGCATCAGAATGAGGCTTTGTTCTCTGCTCATGTTTCATCACCCGCCTTCCGGGCTTATTCTTCATCTTGTACCGCAATCTCCCGCATGACCTGGGTCAGCGTCTCGGCCACAGCTTCTTCCAGATCAGCAAGCCCCCCCAGGTAGGAGATAATGCTTTTGTTAATCTGTCCCGAGCTGTCCAGCAAACCTTCAACCCCATCCAGCTCCGGCTCGTTATCCGGCAAATGATGGATGATCTCCGACATGCGTACAGCAACCTGACGTTTGGCATCCAATACCCGTGCGATCTGCTGGTGGGAATGTGCAATATGTGTAATAATCTCATCGATTTTGCTCTGCATGGTGCTCCTCCTTTCGGTTAAGGCCTGCTTCACCCATAGAAAAACCCGGCCTATCAGCATTTGCCTGCTACAGCATATGCCGGGCCGGGCGCGTCAGTTACTCCAGCTTGCGCCTATATCGTTAAATTACACAACTCCCTTATATCTTTAAATTGTTCAACTCCCTACGTCCTTAAATTACATAGCTCCAATCGGAAGAGTAACGGCTGAGGAATTGACGGGTTCGTTCCTGCTGCGGTCTGGTGAACACTTCTTCCGGTGTTCCTTCTTCCACAACGTTTCCGCCATCCATAAAAACAACCCGATTTGCCACTTCACGAGCAAAGCCCATCTCATGGGTAACCACAATCATCGTAATTCCTTTCCTGGCGATTGAACGAATCACCGCCAGTACCTCTCCCACCAGCTCGGGATCCAGTGCAGACGTCGGTTCATCGAACAAAATCACTTCCGGGTTGAGTGCCAGTGCCCGGGCTATGCCGACTCGCTGCTGCTGTCCACCGGACAGCATGCTGGGGTATGCGTCGATTTTGCCGGACAATCCGACCTGCTCCAGTACGTGAAGAGCGCGAGTCCGAGCATCTGCTTTGGATATTTTTTGGGCAATAATCAGCCCTTCGGTCACATTCTCCAGCACGGTCTTGTGTTTGAACAGATTATAATGCTGGAACACCATCGCTGTTTTCCGCCTCAGCTGCACGATGTCATGTTTGCGTGCATGCCTGCAGTCCACCGTCAGCCCGCTGATCTGAACTCTGCCCTCATCAGCACGTTCCAGAAAGTTCACGCAGCGAAGCAGCGTTGTTTTCCCCGATCCGCTTGGTCCGAGAACAGCGACGACATCACCCTGCTCCACGGTTAGATCGATACCTTTGAGCACCTTCTGCTGCCCAAAAGACTTATGAATATTGGACAAAGAAATCATGATACGCCTCCTTTGCTGTATACGGCAGCTCTGCGTTCAAGCAGCGCAGTGATTCGCTCGGCAATGACGGTAATCCCCCAATATATGATGGCCGCGGCAATAAAGGCCTCCAGAAATTTCAAACTGACGGAAGCGACCACATCCGCCTTGCCGAGAATATCCATCTGGGACACGGTGAAGGCAAGCGTTGAGCCGTGCAGGAATCCGACAAACATGCTGCAGAGATTCGGGAGAACAGCACCGATGGCCTGGGGTATAATAATACGCCGCAGCGCCTGAAACGTGCTCATGCCTACGGCATGGGCTGCCTCCATCTGCCCGCCATCTACAGCCAGAATGCCGGAACGGATAATTTCAGACATATAAGCGCCGGCCGTCAGTGAGAATGCTATCAGCACAAAAACGAGTATGGGAATCGAAGACGATTGAAACGCCCAACCATAACGTTCAGCCAAACGATCAATGATCATCGGAATACCGTAGTAGATCAGAAACAGATGCATCAGCATCGGAGTTCCGCGCAGAAATGATACGTAATACGATGCGATGTGGTGAAGCCATCGTACACGGTAGATTCGGATCAGTGCGGTCCCCAGACCAATACCAAAACCCGCAATCAGCGGCACAATCGTAATGACCATTGTGAGCGGCAATGCCTCCAGAATCTGAAAGAAAGAGGTATAGATAAAATGCAGATCAATCGACATGTGCTCACCCCGCTATTCGTTTCAGGCGTTCAGCAGTTCGTAACGCCGGCTTGGATATGACCCTTTTTCGTTCATGACGCTGCAGTCTGCGTTCAGTTACGGCAAACCCTTTTTCAAGCAAAATAACGATGACATAATATACGATGGACAAACTGATATATACCTCAAGCGCATGTGATGTTGACGAGATCAGCGTTTGTCCCCTGCCCACCATATCCATCACCCCGATGGAAAACGCAAGGGAAGTATCCTTCAATGAACCGATTAACGTGTTGGCCATATTGGGAAAAGCAACCACCAGCGCCTGTGGTACAACAATCCGCCGAAACGACTGGAAAGTTGTCAGCCCCGCAGCATAAGCCGCCTCGGTCTGGCCTTTATCCACACTGCGCACTGCACCTCGAAAGATTTCGGCAAACGATGCCGCATCACTGAATGCATAAGTCAAGATGACAAACAGCAGCGGGTCAGTCCGTGATAAGTCGATACCCAGCGGTTTCAGCAGCTCTGGCAGGCCATAATATACGAGAAACAGCTTAATCAGAATCGGCGTGCCTCGCATGAACGAAATATACAGGGTCGCTAACTGGCTCAAGACCGGAATCTGATAGAGCCGGGGCACGGCCAGCAGCACACCGCCCACAAGTCCAAGCATTATGGAGCCGCCAAGTACAATCAGTGTAATATGCAGATATCGAAGCAGTTCCGGGACGAAGTCCAGAACAAGTGACAGATCAAACGCTTTTCCCATGACCACCTGCACACCTTTCTCTAACTCTTTCTCGTTCTCATCGTTGTTCTCTTTCTTGATTATTCTTCAACAGTGTAGTTGGCCCCAAGCCATTCTTTGCTCAGTTTAGCCAGCGTTCCATCTGCCTTGATGGATTTAAGTGCTTCATCTACCTTAGTTTTCAGTTCCTGCTCATCCTTGTTCAGAATAAAGTACACTTTGGAGTTGGACAGCGCGTCCCCTACCGTCTTCAGCTGTGCATCCACAGCTTTGTTCTGATAATCGATGGCAAACTGTGTGCTGATGGTGGCATCCACCCGTCCTGTTTTGATCTGGGTAATTGTGTCTTCTCCGGCTCCGGAGTAGACAATGTCGATCGTATTACCGTGTGCCGCATTCCATTTCTCAGCGAGTACCGCTGCATTGCTGGTCGCACCAACGATCAATTTTTTGCCTTCCAGGTCGTCCATGGAATGCACGGTATCGTTTTTCTGGCTCACCACAACTTTATTTGGAAAAATATTATAAGCTTCGTCGTTAAACAGGAACTTGGCCTGTCTCTCTTCATTCACTTCCATCTGATGTGCAATCAGATCAATTTTTTTCGTTTCAAGACTCAGCAGCAGGTTTTTGAAATCCATCGTGCTGAACTCAAACTCATAATCAGGTAAGCGCTTGTCGATCTCGCGGATCAATTCTACATCGTATCCGGTCAATTGTCCTTTATCGTCTATGAAGCAGACATTCGGGAACTGAGTGCCCGTTCCTACAATGATTTTTTTCACTTTGGCACTGCCTTCTGCCGCTGCAGCTCCCGAATCTTTACTGGCTGTACCTGTACTGCATCCTGCCAGCACCGCCATCATGGTGATGAACAGCAGCGCTGTTCGGAAATTCAGTATCCCCCGTTCTTTAACCATTCCCATTCTCCTCCACAGGCTGTAGATACAGCTTAATAAGTTGTTTCCCTGTTCCGAATCTTTATCAACAACCATTCTTACTTGTATAGTCGGAATTAGGTTGATCACAGAATAGCATTCGAAGTGAAATCAGAGCAATATGCTGGTTAATAGGACATTCCGATATGCTTATAGAACTTCTCTATTCCAAGCAAAAAAGCCACCTCCTTTACGTGCGGAGCATGGCTTTGTACGTTCATATGAAGTTATATGCGTCTGGATCATCATGTAATTTGTAATTCAATCTTGTCTCAACTCAATCGTGGGTATGCCTGCTTACATGTTAACCATGTCAGATACCTTATCATCAGGTATCATTTACCTTCGGCTGGCCCATTTGATTTTACGTGCCACTTCCACCCGCTGCAGCTGCAAAACACCAACACGTTCTTCGAACTTTTTTCGTTCATCCACAGAATGAGCGGCATGAATCTGATGACATAGACCTGTCAATTTGCTGTTGATGTAATCGAATCTCATCCATAATTCTTCTTCAGGAGTATGATGCTGCTCCGGTGCCGTTTGAAATATTTTGAGCTGCTGGATAAGGGACTGGCGCCATTCCTGATCTTGAATTTGGATGGCAAAATGCAAAAGATCCAGATAATCATCAATTTGCAACGAAATGTCGCAATCAGGCTTAGTGTTCATCGTCGTCTCTCCTTATTTCAATGCTTGGCTGGAATCAGTTACCTCCTATTTTACAGGAACAAGCCCTATGAAAGCGAGTACTGAACGACACAATTTTGGAAAAAAATTTGTTTTTTTTCGACTAAAAGGGCTTTACTTTTCCAATATGATCATTTTCATTGCTTTTTAGGACATATGTCATGCAAATCATAATAAAAACCCGCTATTGGAGAATAGATTCTCTAAGCGGGTTTGATTTATTTTTGCAAGCTAGTGCAGGCTGCGCAGGCATGTTTTAGTTTACCTGTGCTGTCCATCTCTTATACCGGATTTGACCCAAAAGGATGACTGGTTACCGCGCTGCTGTCCTCGTCATCAGCAGCATGAGAAATGAGATCACGATAATGGAAATGGTCCAGGCCCAGGCCATCGGCTGATTTCCCGAATCAACAGCAACATAAATGGCCGTTGGCACCGTTTGTGTTTTGCCCGGAATATTACCTGCAATCATCAGGGTTGCGCCAAACTCTCCCAGTGCACGGGCAAAGCCCAGAATAAACGCTGTTATTAAAGCTCTGCCCGCAAGCGGCATCGTAATATACCGGAACACCTGCCATTCATTGGCCCCGATCGACCGCCCTGCATCCTCCAGATCTCGATCCACTCCGTTAAAACCGGATTTCATCGTCTGATACACCAGCGGAAAAGCCACTACGACCGAAGCAATGACAGCGGCCCACCATGAAAAAATGACAGGAGCCGAAAAGATCGCCTCGATCCAGCGTCCAAGCAGACTCCTGCGGCCCAGAATGACCAAAAGCAGGAACCCAACGACCGTTGGAGGAAGCACAAGCGGAAGCATCAGAATCGTTTCCAGAAAAATTTTACCGCGAAATGCAGTACGTGACATTTTCCAAGCGACAGCTACCCCCACCACAACCGCTATAACGCTGGATAACAGCGCCACCTGAAGGGACAGACGCACCGGGGGCCAGAACACGGACCAGTCGATCGCGTTCATATTCATTTCGGAATCGAAAATCCGTATTTCGCAAAGATATCCAGCACTTCAGGTGTTTGCAGATAAGCATAGAATTGTTCAGCTTCAGTGCGATGTTTCGTACCTGTAATGATGCCTAGCGGATAATTGGCAGGTGTGTAACTGCTTTTATCTACTTCAAACGCAATCTTTACCTGCTTGGAAGTCAGTGCATCTGTTTTATACACAAATCCTGCATCCGCATTACCTGTTTCTACATATTGAAGCACCTGTCTTACGTCTTTGCCTTGAACAAGTTTTGGCTCAAGCTGATCCCAAAGCTTCGCATTGGTCAAAGCTTCCTTCGCATAAGTACCTGCAGGTACGCTCTCTGGAATGCCAATGGCTACCGTTTTGATGCCATCATTCGTTAAATCCCTCTCACTGGCTACTGCCTTTGTCCCATCCGCCGGTACAATGGCTGCCAATGAATTTTGAAGCAGGTTCTTCTGATCGCTTGAGGCAATCAGGTTCTCATCAACCAAGGCTTTCATATTTTTCGCAGACGCCGATACAAAAATATCTGCCGGTGCTCCCTGCTCGATCTGCTGCTGTAATGCACCGGACGCTCCGAAGTTAAAGCTCAGGCTGATATTCGGATTGGCTTGTTCAAAATTCGTCTGGATCTCCTTCATTGCATCGGTCAGACTCGCTGCAGCGGATATCGTTAGCTCGACTTTTTCCTGTGGCTCAGTCGCTGCTGGCGTTGTCTTTTCACCAGATGCCGCTGGTGCAGAAGCTGCTGATTGATTCGCGGAAGAAGCCGCATCCTGCTTATTTGTGTCTGTGTTAGCTCCGCAGCCAGCCAGTGCAAGCGCCAGCCCCAGTGACATAGTTCCAAGTACATATGTAATTCGTTTGTTCATTCGTTCTCCCCCAAATTCCATGTTTAATATCTGTTTAGTTATAACTAGATATAATTGATTATAACTAATTATACACAGAACATACGAAATAGAAAGGTGACATTAATCACATTCTACATTCCAGACAATATGTCAGCTATTTATTGTGCGTTCTAAGGTTTATGCGTGTCTTCAAATAATGGTATAGTACAAGAAACACCATTGTATCGATGGGAATAAGAATTAGAATATGAGTGGATTACACATATAGGGTTTCAATATAAAATTTTAACGCCTTTATAATATAGAGGGAGGTTCTTCACTAATGACGGAGGAGCAATCCTACACAACCGAAGAAATAGCCAAGCTGCTTAAAATATCCAAACTAACCGTCTATGATTTGATTAAAAAGGGAGACCTTGTCGCCTACCGAGTGGGCAAACAGATGCGCATCGATGCTGCCGATCTGGATGCTTACAAACGCCGTTCCAAGCAGCTCCAGTCCCCGGCACATGCACAACAAAATGCATTGCCAGGAACGACAACAACCGAGCAGCTGTCGACTGATGCTGTCCAGAAGCATAGTCCAGCTGCTGGCTTATCCACAGTCACGGGTCAAGTCGAGTCTCAGCATGCGATGACATCTAATCATAGGGTAGCGTCACTTTCTCAAACGGCTTCACCTTCATTCGCAAGCGGTCTGGCCGGATACGGTCAGAACATCGCGGGTTCGGCTCGACATCTCGTCATTACGGGTCAGGACGTCAGTCTGGATATTCTGATGCGTCACATGGAGAAGCAATCCCGGGACATTCGTCCGCTACGTTCTTTCATGGGTAGTCTGGATGGGCTAATCTCGATGTATCGGGGAGAGTCCGACCTGGTCAGCACTCATCTGCTGGACGGAGACACGGGGGAGTATAATCTGCCGTATATTCGCAAAATTTTAACCGGCTGGTCCTATGTCGTGGTCAATCTGTTGTCTCGCCCTGCCGGTCTATATGTTCCACGCGGTAACCCCCGTCAATTGAACGACTGGACCGATCTAAACCAATCCGACCTGCGCCTCGCGAATCGGGAAAAAGGTTCTGGCGCCAGAGTGCTGCTGGACGAGCAGTTACGGCTGCACGGGATATCTGCTGCCGGACTGCTGGGATATGATGTGGAGGAAACAAGTCATATGGGTGTCGCAGCCAAAGTCAGCTCCGGCGAAGCCGATGTAGGTGTCGGCATAGAGAAGGCCGCTCGCCTTGTCGGGCAAGTCGATTTCATTCCTCTCGTGCAGGAGCGCTACGACTTGGTCATGCTGAGAAAACAGGGAAACGAGGCCTGGATTGAATCCGTTCTGCACATCCTCCGATCTCCAGAGTTCAGACAAGAATTGCGAGCATTTGAAGGATATGACGTATCGCGTACGGGTGAAGTTTTATTTGAGGCTTAGTAAAGAGTAGGTCGAGAAAATTTGAGTGTGCATGAAGTGGTAGGTGCTTCTCCACCTACACTCCTCACGCTAACGATCACCAGAGAGCTTATTTAGCCACATTTCGCATTTTGAAAATTCTAACGATCACCACAGAGCTTATTCGGCTGAAAATCACCGATTTCCCCACCAAAATCGCTATTTCTAGCAAAATAACGCTTCTACGGATCGTTAGAATTTCAAACCCGCTTTTTTGAGGTGAATAGCGTTCCTGGGGATCGTTAGAATTTTGGACTAGAAGAATTTCGGGGGCACGAGCCGGGCCTACTGCAGCCGCTTCATTCGCATACTCCACTTATTCGCACTACCCAGCTATTCCACCTACTCTCACCCTTCTCTTCCTTCTCTTCCTTCTTTCGGCCTGTGCCAGTGTCTAACATTAAGGTGTTCCATCTCCGTATGTGCAATCTTGCACGATAAAACAAAAAGAGGACCCCAATCGTTGTTCACGATTCCGATCCCCGTATAGCCAATGCGCGCTTCTCCAGTTATTTTAGTTATTCCAGTTCTATGACCAGATGCACCATTATTATTTGTTTAATCACGTTCGCGCCAAAACATCCCGGATTCATCACGTTCCACTTGCTCCAAGACATCCTCAAAATCGAAACATGGCACAGCAATGTCTGCCGGACTCCAGCTGTGCTGATCATCGCTAGCGTACACCTTCCACTGGTCTCCCTCCCAGTAAAAGCGAGCAATCGGCATTCGCTCCCACTGATGTCGTTGTCCAGCTGCACGTTCTTCATTGAGAATCAACTCATTATCCTTCATCTCGTAGGTTAACTTCACCATCGTCCGCAGCTCTGCTGGTACTTTCTCATGGACATAACCGTTCATCAAGGATACAATGCGTCGCTGCGTAAACATATCCAACATGGGAGAGACCTCCTTATCAAGAACTCCGCTTATCATACTTACCAGCTGGACTTGGTAACTCCCGGAATCTGACCTTGATGAGCCAGTTCACGGAATTTGATCCGGGAAACTTTGAATTTGCGCAGATATCCACGCGGACGACCCGTGATCTCGCAACGACTTTTTAATCGCGTTGGTGAAGCGTTACGGGGCAGCTTTTGCAGCGCCTCATAATCACCTTTTTCCTTCAGTTCCCGGCGTAGATCCGCATACTTCGCTACGATTTCCTGCCGTTGTTTCTCACGCACGACCTTTGATTTTTTAGCCATCTTCAACAGCTCCTTGTCCGATTTGAATTTTGTATAAAGATTGATAAAACCAGACCTGCTCCCTAACTGCCTAAAACTGCCTGCATCCATCCTGATATCGCTTATGTTCTCATACCTCTTTTACACAGCCTTGACAGGCCAGGGTAACGGATTTTCAAAATGCCCCCAATCCGCCAGCATCTCTTCATCGCTGAGCAGACATTGATCCAGTTCATCTTCAATGATGGAACGCTCCATATCAATGCCGATCATGACCAGTTCCGTTTGGCGATCGCCCCACTCGGCATCCCATTTTGCAAGCACATCCGGCTCCGTTCGCAAAATCTCTTGCTTGTCCGCTTCCGGCAGCGCGGCAACCCAATGCCCGGCAGGCCCGAACTGGATGGACGGCCCCGCCTGACTCAGACTGGCAGCCACATCTCCTTCAGCGGCAAGCCATACCAGCCCTTTGGCACGTACGACTTCTTCTGGCCAATAGCTCATGAATTCAGCCAGACGGGAAGGATGAAACGGCTTCCTACGGCGGTAAACGAATGATCCGATACCGTATTCTTCGGTCTCTGGCGTGTGGGACTCTTTTTCCAACTCCTGAATCCACCCCGCCGACATGCTTACTTTCTCAAAATCAAACCATCCCGTATTCAAAATCTCCACCGGGTTCACCTGTCCGTTCACCGTACGAATGATTTTGGCACTCGGCTGCAGCTTGCGGATAATACCCTCCAGTTTGTGAAGCTCTGCTTCTTCCACAAGGTCACACTTGTTCAGCAGCAGCACATCACAGGTTTCGATCTGATCGATGAGCAAATCCACTATGTCACGGGTATCGTCTTCCCCGGTCGCCTGATTCCGATCCAGCAAGCTTTGTCCCGAAGCATAGTCATGCCAGAAACGGTTAGCATCAACGACAGTCACGAGACAATCCAGCTTTGCCAGTCGTGTCAGATCGATGCCTGTCTCTTCATCGGCATATGTAAATGTCTGTGCCACCGGAACAGGTTCGCTGATGCCTGTGGACTCAATCAGGATGTAGTCATACTTGCCTTCGTTCACCAGCTTTTCGATCTCCTGCATCAGATCATCACGAAGGGTGCAGCATATGCAGCCGTTAGACATTTCCACCAGTTTCTCTTCGGTACGAGAAAGTATGGCCTCTCCCTTCACCATCGCCGCATCCATGTTGACCTCACTCATGTCGTTCACGATCACAGCAACTTTCAGCCCCTGCCGATTGTGCAGCACATGATTCAGAACCGTTGTTTTGCCTGATCCAAGGTAACCGCTGAGAACGGTCACCGGTATTTGCTTTTGTGTCATATAGATCTACTCCTTATAGGTACGGTTCACCTTGATCGGTGGATCATCTCTTTAATAGTAATTATTACGATTAACAACAATGACTATAATCCTGACTGCCGCCGTTGTCAAATCTTTTTTCGTACTCCTAACCAAAAATAGTGAAAAAAAGCTTATGATTGCCCCACATCGCATAGGTCGTATGCGCTTTGCAGAGAAATTCATAAGCTTTATCTAAATTAATTCATCGGCACAGCATTGGACTGATTCCCGGCTTCCATCCGCTGTCTGAAAAACACCACGACAATCAATGCGGCAGCAGAGAGCAGCGTACAAACGGTAAACATCACGGAATAAGAGCTGATCTGCACTACAACGCCCATCGCCAGCCCGCCCAGCGAAAAACCGAGATCATACGAGGACATAAATATGCCCATAAGCACGTATCTCGAATCCGCAGGCAGCACAAAGGACAAATACGTGGTGAGGGTCGGATACAGCAGCGCCAGCGCAAACCCGCTAAATACCGCAGATATATAAACAAATGACCCAAGTATATCTATCAGGCTGAGCAGTTGTGTCCCCACCGCTGCCGAGAGCATCAGACCTGCCATAAGCCGCGTATTCCAGCTGCCGTCTGACGGTATTTTTTTGCGCAATATGAATCGGCACAGGATCACCACGAGACCCTGAATTGTCAAAAAGATACCTGCACTCGCTGCACCTGTCGATACCATATAGAGCGGAAGAAACGTCGCTGTCGCTCCGAAAACACAGGAGGCCAACAGCATAACCACACTGCTGACGAGCAGTGGTGTACTGCGCCAGATGCCGCTGAACGAGCGCAGCATATCCCCCAGCGTATACGTTTTGTTCTGCACCGTGCTCTGCGGCAAATCCACCTTATACCCGAGCAGCAAAGGGAGTGCAGCCAGTCCAATCATCAGCACCGTAAACGCCAGCTCACTGGCATTCTGCCAGATCTGCACGGCCAGAATCGGGATGACCAGTGAAGGCACCATCGTAAACAGAGTGTACATCGCCAGCCCTTGCGCACGATCATTATCCTCCAGTCTCTCCACGATGCCCGCCTGCATCGTCATTGAGAAAAATGCGGTCGCCACACCCTGCAGTGCCCGCAGCCACAGATACGTGTCTACCCCGGACACGATGAACAGCAGCAACGTTCCGGCATGCAGCATCAGCAGCCATCGCATAACTCGCAGCGGTCCATACTTGCCCAGCATCTGTGCCGCAAATGGCCGCAGCAGCATACAGGTGAACATGTAACTGCCCATCATCAGTCCAATTTCAGCCTGATTTAACCCGGCCGCTTCACTGCGTAAAGGCAAAATAATCGTCAACGCCGCATTCGCCGCAAAAAATAAAAAAGCCAGTATGTAAAACCCGATAAAGGAAAACGATACCGGATTTAATTTCCCACTGGATGTTGTTGTTACAGAAGATTTCAATAGTTCATACCTGCTTTCTCTAACACGTACCCACGTTCCCTGGGCGTCAGTTCATTGAGGTTCCGGTAGTCGCTTTACGCCGTTCATAGGCAAAAACGATCGTCACCGCTCCTAGAATAGCACAGATCATGTACATAAATGAATAGGAAGACATGTCAGCGATCGGCCCCATGACCACACCGCCGAGCGAAATGCCCAAATCGGCTGTCGCAATAAATAAACCCATGAGTACATTGCGGTTCAATTGAGGCAAAACAAAGGACAGATACGTCGTGAGCGTTGGATATAAAATAGCTTGAGCAATCCCCATCAGAACAGCACCCAAATAAAAGAATATCATGCCTCCGGTAACGGAAAAGCTCACACACTGTGCCGCAACCGCCAGCAGCAGCATCGTGGTCATGATAAACGGTGAATGCCACTTTCCGTCCGAAGGAATGCGTTTGCGGAGTCCGATTCGCGCCAGCACCACTGTACCCGCCTGCAGCATCAGATATACGCCAGCATTGCCGCTTGGAATCTGACTCGCATACAGCGGAATAAAGGTAGTAACCGCGCCAAATACAACCGATGCACTCAGCATCAGCACACTACAGCGGAATAACAATGGATTTTTCACCAGCTGTCCGAAGGATTCCCACATACTCACGTTCAGCCCAGATGCATCTGCAGCAGGCTTCGGTTCTTCCTTATTTTGTTCCATCCTGGCAGTATATCCGAATACACCCGTACAGACCGCGATCCCGATCAGCACCACTGTAAAATAATCCATGCCTCCGGTCTGCCAGACGGCTAAAGCCAGCACCGGGCCAACAATGCCCGGAATGTAGCTGAACAACGAATAATAGGAAATGCCCTGAGAACGGTCTTTCTCCGGTAGTGCATCAATGATGCCCATCTGCAGCGCCATGGAAAAAAAGGCCGTCGATACCCCTTGCAAAATACGGGCAATCAGATAACCGCCAAGCCCTGTAAACGTGTAGAGAATCAGCGCAAACCCATTGATAATCAGAATAATTCGTAACACTTTGATCGGCCCGTGCTTTTGAATGATTTTACCTGCCCACGGTCTGAAAAACATCGTTGTAAACATATACGCACCCATAATCAGCCCGATCGTCGTACTACTCGCACCGAGGAATGCCCCCTGCAATGGAATAATCACATTCAGAATGGCATTGGCACTGAAGTAGAGCAGCACCAAAATGTACAAACGCAAAAAAGGCCATGACATTGCCCCGCTCACAACGGATATTCCCCCTTTCACTTATAATGCTCTCCCAACTTACACGCGTAGGCGATTCTTCCCGCTTCCACTGGGAACACTTCCTTTTCCCTTAACTCAAGACGCTTTCCTGTGCTGCATACATAGGCTGTTCCCCCACTTCTCCACGCTGAAATGAAATGAGATGGCTCAACAATTGTTGAGCATAGTCGGACTGCACATGCCTTAACTGATCAACCGAAACCGTTTCTTCAATCTGGCCTTCTCTGAAAAAAACAACCCTGTCGCAGATATAGGCTGCCGCCTGAATGTCGTGCGTAATGAAGACATAACTCATCTTGTACAAGCCCTTCAACGATTTAAGCAATTGCAAAACCTGAATCTGAACCGATACGTCCAGCGAGCTGACAGCTTCGTCCAGCACAAGATACTGCGGCTCTGTCGACACTGCTCTCGCAATGCAGACTCGCTGTGCTTCCCCGCCGGACAGCTCATGCGGATACTTAAGCCGGTATGATGAGTCCAGTCCAACTTGGGCAAGCAATATATCTACTTTTGCATGAATCGGCTGTCCTTTTCCTGACTTTTGGAGTGCCTTCATTGGCTCCATAATCGCATCCTGTACCGTAAGAAACGGATTGATCGAAGAGGTATAGTTTTGAAAAACTGCGCTGATGCGGCCCATCCGCACGCGCCGATCTTTCACATCTTTTCCCCCCAGCCGAATGGCGCCGCGATCCGGGCTTTCCAGTCCCAGCATCAACCGACCCAGTGTGGATTTGCCGCTGCCGCTTTCGCCAATAATGCCGAGGCATTCGCTATGCCGACATTCCAGGGTCACTTTTTTCAACACCTGCTGCCGATGCTTCGAGAACAGACCACCTTGGACATATGATTTCTCAACCTGCTCTACCGTTAGCATCTATGATCCCTCCTGCATTAATGCGTTGAAATGATTGCTCAGCTCCAGCCGGGTGGATACGAGATAACGGGTATACGCATGTGTAGGCTCCTGCAAAACAGACTGCATGCTGCCCTGCTCCACAATCTTGCCGTCTTTCATGACCATCACATCATCTGCGATCTTCTGTACAACGCCGAGATCATGGGAGATAAAGATCATGGAGCAGCCCATACGTTCCTGCAGCTGAATCAGCTGCTCCAGCACTTCGTACTGGGAGATCGTGTCCAGCGCCGTGGTTGGCTCATCCGCAATAATCAGATCCGGTTCGAGCACAAGAGCGAGTGCAATCATGATTCGCTGCAGCATGCCGCCAGACAACTGATGGGGATATTTGTTCAGGATGTCCATTGGATTTCGGAGCATAACACTCTCCATTGCGAGCCGCATTCTCCGCTCCAGCTCACGGATGTTCCAACGGTAATGCGTCTGCAATGTCTCCCGGATATGTACACCGATCACACAGGATGGATCAAATGCACTCATGCCATGCTGCAAAATCATACACAGCTGCTTGCCTCTTCGACGCCGCATCTCCTTTTCGGAGAGCTGATTCAGGTCTGTGCCCTGAATCAGCATCTTTCCCGATTGGCGCATATTGGGCTTATTCAGCCGCATCAGCGCTCTGCATGTGATCGATTTGCCGCTGCCGCTCTCCCCGACAATCGCCATGCAGCTCCCCTGCCGCACCGTAAATGAACTGTCATGAATGATGGCCTGGTCTGTACCGGTATCCCACACTTTCAGATGCTCAACCTCGACTATATTCATAGGCTGCCTTTCTCACCTCTCTTTCACGAGATTTATCCGGCTTGCCTGGAGAGGTCATTAATTTCGGGTCTAGAGCAATCTGTAGTGCATCCGATAAAAAATTAAAAGCCGACACCACCACAACGATCGCAAGTCCCGGTGCAAGCATCAATTCAGGTCTGGAGAACATGACTTCTCTCGCCTCATTCAGCATCATGCCCCACTCTGCATGGGGCGCCTGAATGCCCAGTCCCAGAAAAGATAGTCCCGACACCTGCAGCATCATGGAACACATCGCACCACTGGAGATTACGGCGATATCGGCAAAGGTTACCGGAATGATGTGACGTGTAATAATCGTCCAACTGGGTATGCCCGAAGCTTTGGCGAATTTTACATAATCCATGTCCGAGAACTGCATCACGGATGTGCGAATGACACGAGCAAACCAGGCCCATTTCATGCAGACAAATGCGATCAGAATATTTTCAAGGCCCGCCCCCAAAATACCAACCACCGCCAAGGTCATCACATATCCGGGAAAAGAAAGCATAATGTCACAGATTCGCATCAACCACGCATCCACTTTACCTTTGAAATACCCTGCGACAAATCCTGCTGCCGCACCAATCAATACGGAGAAACCAAGTGCGAATAGTACCCATAACACACTTGGACGGATACCGTAAATCAGTCTGGATAAGACACATCGGCCAAGGTGATCATTGCCTAACAGATAGGGCCAGGAAGGTGAGGCATACCGTAGTTTCATGTTGACGGCTCCAGGGTCATGAGGTGCAATAAGGGGCGCACAGATGCCCAGAACAATGGTCACAATAATGACGGCAAGAGAGGTCAGCGCAAGCTTGTCACGGCTCAGAGTTTTGAATAGTCGCATCAGATTTCCTTTCTTAAACGAGGATTCAGCGCAGCATTGATCATATCCGAAAGCATGTTAAATAACACGAACGTTACCGCCAAAATAAGCACATACGCCTGAATGATCGGAAAATCCCGGCTCAGAATCGACTTTACACTCAGGCGGCCAAGCCCCGGCCATGCAAATACATTTTCAATAACAACGGTGCTGCCCAGTACAATCGGAATCGCCATGCAGAAGATGGACACCGCGACTTGCAAGGAGTTACGCAGAATGTGCAGCATGACCTTCCGCTCGCTGAGGCCGCTTGCGCGGGCATAAAGTACATAATCTTCATTCATATTGCTCAGCATCGCACTCCGTACTGTCCGGAAATAAATGCCCGTATAACTGACCGTGATCACCAGCACAGGTAAAATGTAGCTGCGATAAGAGTCCATGCCGCTGGTCGGCAGCAGGTCTAGTTTCACCGAAAAATACCAGATCAGGATGGCCGCAAGCCAATAAGACGGCATCGCTGTCAGAAAAAAGGAAATACCTCTGACGGATTGATCCAGCATCTTCCCTTCTTTCAGGGCACAGAGAACACCAAGCCCTATGGATAAAAGAATGATGAAGACCGAGGATACAAGTGTAAGCTTTAATGTATTCAGTAACGCCGGCCCGATCAAAGACCACACCGACTCCCCGGACACGAAAGAATATCCGAAATCAAACTGCACAACAGCTCCCATCCAGTCCATATAACGAACAAGGAAAGGTTGGTTAAAACCGAGCGCTTCATTCGTTTGAGCGATCAGTTCGTCCGTAATCTGCGGTACATCCTGAGCCTGTAGTACAACGACGGCCGGGTCGAGTGGGGAGAGATTGATTAGTAGAAAAGTAATTAACGAAATAACGATCAGCAAAGGGATGGTCAGCAGCAGACGTTTTGCGATATAACTTCCCATAGCCCTATCCCCTCTACTCGAATTTCATCTTTTCAAACGGCAATTCATACTGTGTCTGCTTAAAGGTAATGTCTTGCAGACGTTTCGGAGCAACAACGGTGACACGCCCGTTCGTAAGCGGGACGAACACCGCTTCATCATGTACTATTTTTAAAATATCCGCATAAAGTGCTTTTCTCGATTTTCCATCATGAAGTGCCGTTGTTGAGCCATCGTTGGTTGAGCTCATCACCTGATCGATTTTCCGATACAGTTCATCCGCTCCGGCGATGCCACTTGTCGTATGTTTGTATGCTGAATCCGATGTAAACGCGGCGATGGTACTCTGCGGATCATACGCAAGTCCCCAGGTCTGGTTGAACAACAGGTCATATTCCCCGGTCGCTCTTCGGTTCGCAATGGAAGAGGACTCTTCGCCTGTCAGATCGAGTTCCATACCGATCTCTTTCATCGCATATTGGATGAACTCCGCCTGCATTTTCTGTGAGGACGAGCTGCTGTCATAGTAAAGCTTCATCGCTAAGGGCTGGCCGTTCTTCGCACGTACGATCTTGCCCTCTGCCAAAGTCCAGCCTGCCTGATCCAGCAGACGTTTGGCTGCTTCCGGATCATACGTTCGAACCTTCAAATCGACATTGGCGTAGTTCACATTCGATGAAAACAACGTACTCGCTACCGTCTGAGTGCCATTGAAAATATCTTTGCTAATCGTCTCCCGATCGATACCGATCCATAACGCTTCCCGCACAGCTTTTTCATGAACCGGGCTGTTTTGCTTGCTGCTATTCGCGACAATCATCGCCGTGTTCATCGCATCACTTCGCACCACCTGATACTCGCCGGATGCAGCCAGCTGATCCATCGCTTCTACGTCAATGCTGTCTGCCCCGCGGTCATCCGTGAAGACAAAGTTGATCTCCCCTTTTTGCAGTGCCAAATATGTCGTTTCTCCAGCGGGAAGCACTTTGGCTGTGATTTTCTGAATGGCAGGTACACCGCCCCAGTATTCCGTATTCGCTTCAAAAGTGGCATTTTCTTCGACCTGGTGCCCCGTCAACTTGTACGGCCCAGTCCCATGGAAACCGTTCACCCCGTCCTTGGTTCCATCATTTTTGAAATCCTTTGGGGAGATGAAGACATACGGCCTGGTCATGGACAACTCCACCAGTGCCGGATAATAGGCATCTGACAGAACCAACTCCACGGTGTATTCGTCCTTCACATTGACATCCTTCAGTTTCGTGGAAAGCTTGATCCAGGCATGTTTCCCCGCATTGGCCTGAACCGCTTCGATATTCTGTTTGACCGCTTCGGCGTTAAAGGGCTCGCCGTCATGGAACTTCACCCCTTTGCGCAGATGAAAGGTATACGTTTTGCCGTCCTTGGAGATGTCCCATGATTCGGCCAGCAATGGTTTGATTCCCTCAGCCGTGTTCTCGACCAGAGATTCATACACCATGCCTTGCGCAGGCATCGAACCTGTGTACAGATGTGGATTCATATCATTGATATCTTTCGCAGAAGCATAGATAATTTCATTGTTGATCTTACTGACTGATGATACCGCTTGGGTATTTTCCTTTGTGTCACTCTGAGCACAGCCTGATCCCATCGCAATGACCGCGACCAGTGTTACCATCCGTATAAAAGCACGTCTTTTTCTCACCATAGTTCCCCCTGATATGCACATAAAATTTATATTAACCCTGTACACAAGGCCACTTCTCGGTCAGGACAACCTCCAATCCCTGTTATCCCTCAAGCCTGTTGCAAATCATGCGAATATCCTGCTGAAACGACTGGATCACAAACGCGGTCGACAGACGCTGATCTGGATGTGTACGCGTTACTTCCTGAAGCTTTGCTTCATATGTGGCAATGAAATGATCTATCGTTGGACAATCAACTTTCACATGTCTGGCGATGCCCTGAATCATTTTGATGCGGTAATAGTCTTCCTTGGGCATTCTCGGAACGTCGAGCTCTCCCTCGCGGTTTATAAATATTCTGCTGAACGGAACAGCGGAGAAGTGGAAATATGTACCGGCAGCATCCGGCTCCGAGAACGGATCAATCAATAACGAGGCGTACCGTATGTATAATAAATACTCCTGATGGATGGCCTCTAATTGATCAAACTGTTCGATATCCTGACGTGATAAACTCTCTAATCGAACCGGATAATTGTCGTCCGTCATAAACTGCAGCAGGTTCACTCCCTGAATATGGAGTCTGTCTGTAATCTGCTCGATTTCCTGCCACTGTGACCGCATACTGCGAATGAGTGTGGGAGTAATCGGCCCTTCGGGATAAAGCTTGTAAACATATTTTTGAACACCCTGCTCACCGAAAATGGCCTCTAGCGAAAAATCATTCATAAACAGTGGTGGGTGTACGTACAGCGAAATATTCCTTGTTTCAGCTTCCAGCGGGGAAGACATAACGACGAGTGAAATATGCAGCCGCTCGAACAGCTCGCTTAACTGCCGCACATAAGCTGAAGAGGGAACGGTGGAGCCGATATAAACCTTTTTTTTAACTCCTGTTGTGATGACCTCATTGGATGGTTGTTCATGCATCCAGCGGGTATCGCCCAGGTAGGTGGAGAAGCTGATGATTTCCGGGGCTGCATTCCGCTCAAACAAATACTGGCTTACCAGGAGACTCGAACCGAAGGTAGGGGAAACTAAAATAACGTATTTCAGTTGTTTGATGAACTCGTCATTGATTTCTTGGAGTACATCGATATAAGCATCGGTGGTGACTGCCAATATAATCGTATCCCACTCCCCTTCAAGAGTGCTGTACCCTTTAAAAAGGTGATCCACTGTACATCCCCCGGCCAAGGCTCGGTGCTTCTCATTTTGAATCGTCACCTGAACCTGCCGCTGGCTCTGTTCGAGTGATGCAAAGAACGATGCAGACCGCACCGATTCCCTGCCCGCCATACCGACGTGACAGCCCAGATGTGTTTTAAGAGTTACCGCAAGCTGAATCGCTGCAGGACCTGTGCCGCATAACAGAACACGTTGAACGATGCTCATATATACCTCCCTTGTAAACAAAGACAAACCTCCCTACAGGAACATGTAAAACTTTTATGCAGTTGACTCAAGGCCTCTTACTTACTCAAAGTCGAACAGAAACGGTAGATTTAAAACTATGCATTGTCACAACATAAAGAGTAAACGATCAGCTTTTACTTGGGCACCTTCTGATACAGCGCGATATCAAACACATCATGCGGGCGCAAAATGTTGTCGGCCAACCTCCACTTGCTGCCATCCGTCTCTTTCATGGGATAGTTAAACAGTGATTTCAACTCATTGCCATATCGCATGGCTGCAACGACTTGTTCATTGGTTAACGCATATAATTGATCGAGCAGGTCATACTTGTTAGCCACGGTGGAGCTGAAAATAATATGTGTCGCTTGTCGGGTATACGCCAGATCCTCCAGCAGCTGCTGCTCTAAACGAATGTTCAAGCCCGCCCCAAGCGTCTCCACAACTTTTCTCCCCAGCGTGATTGCCTCTGCGTCGATATCTATGCCGACCACCTCGGCTCCGGTACGTTTAGCGATCAGTAAAGGGGTCATTGGAAATGAACCGGAACCCACCAGCAGCACTTTGGATTGAGGTGTCACCTGAAAGCTGCCAAACTCTTTGTCGATGCACTCTTCGATATTTTTAAAATAATCCGCAATCTGCACTTCTCCATGCTGCAGCTTCAGTGCCCGATATTTCTCCATAATCGCGACGCACTGAGCGGATTGGTCTCTTAGCGCCTGAACTAGCGGATCAAGCTCCTCCAGTTCTGCTTGCCCCAACATACCCCAAGCAATCTTGTGATCAGGGTCCGTCACAAACCGTGAATACTCATTAATTACCGCTTCCAGTTCTGCGCTGTGCTCAAGTGTCTTATCATATCTGACCGCAAGCTTGCCAAATTGTTCGGCAAAAACACGGAGTCTGGTTTCCAAATGGATCAACGTGATCATTGTCTCTCCTCCTACACCTTGTAATGGTCAACCATTATACGTCTCATTCTCAGGTATCCGCTCAAACCTCTACGACATTCCTGCTCTGCTCCTGTAAGGTATCAATGAAAGCCGTGCCATAGGCAACAATGCCGACAGTCCCCTCAATCGTAATGGCCTTCACCCCTTGGGCACCCCACTGAGCGGTCACCTTTATCGCACCTCCAGGCTGCTTGACCAGCTGGGTGACTTCGCTCTGTTTAAGCCAGGCCTGATAAGCGCCTACAGAGGCCGTACCTGATCCGCACCCTCTCTCCCAGATCAGACTGTCCAGCTGCGGGACATAAATGAGGGGGGCCATCTCTTTCGCAGCAGGGTGATATAACAAAACACCGATCATTTTATCTCCCATCGTGAGCCCTAGTAACCGTGCGAGATGTTCTGCCTTTCGCTTCATCAGGTCGTCAACGTCCTGCACTTCAATCACAATGTGAATGAATTCGGCATACCGAACAATGGCCATCTCCAGTTCCATACCTTCAAACGTAATCTTCCGCCGCTCGATCTGATCGGGAACAGGCATCGTAACCCGGCAATCATACCGATGCTCTCGCCGCTTCACCTGACAGCTGATCAAGTGCTCTGTGCCTGAAACATCCAGCTTGATATTCATGGATGTTTGCTTCTCCAGCCCTGCTTCTGCTGCAATATGGGCTGCCAGTGCCATACAAGCATTGCCGCAAAATTCTCCTCCTGCCATCTCCAGACGGGCAGCGGCTTCTGTCCTGCCCGGCTGCTTGATGAACCCGACTTGTTCAGCGTGGACATGATCATAGGACATCAGGCTGGAAGCGATGTCACTGTAATGTTCGGATGCATGATCCGTTCTCACCAGAAGGGTCATGTTCTGCGTCGGATTACATTTGATAAAATCAATCTCTTGTTTCATTGTGGGCGGCGGCTCCTGTTCTTTAGATTCGAATGGAAGTGATCCACTGCATTACTTCGATATTAATAGTAATAATTACGATTAAAGGACGAGAAAAATATAGCATACCTATTGGGAATCGTCAACAAATATTTCCAAATAAAATATATTTGTTCAAATGTAATTTTGATGAAACATTGATCGTTGGAAACAGGAACAGAGCTGACACATTGGCGCCAGCCCTAAGCAATAATATTGGAAATACCCGGTTATCATTACAAATATACAGCCTGCTATCTATATAACTACAATGCCGTACAGTTATCCAAAACTGCTGTTGTAAGCTGCATGGGAGTCAGAACTGCCTTTCGCTTGAATCCCTTTTCCTGACCACGAACCACCTTGTACAGCTGGATAACCCTTTCATGCCTGCCATCGTTTCAAGGCTTGCTCCGCTAGTGCTGCCAGCAGATGTGCGCCAATGGGCAGCGCCTGCTCATCTACATCAAAGCCTGGATGATGCCACTCATGCGGACCCGACGTCCCAAGAAAGAGGAACAGGCCCGGTACTTCTTTTTGGTAAAAGGAAAAATCCTCACCTGCCGGCGAAGGCAGCGGTCTGATACTGTTCAGCCCAAGCTCCCGCACAACTTGTTCGGCATCCCTTGCCAGCGATTCATCATTGACCACAGCGGGTGGTCCCTGAATCCAGCGCACTGCCGCAGTTGTGCCGTAGGCTGCAGCCACACCAGTTACGACCTGGTTGAAACGTTCACGGATACGGGAGCGCACCTTCTCGTCAAACGTACGTACGGTACCGTCAAGTATCGCTTCCTCCGGGATGACGTTCCAGGCCGTACCGCTGTTTATTTTTGTAACGCTGAGTACAGCACTCTCCTGAGTACCTACATTCCGGCTGACAATCGCCTGCAGTGCGGTAACGATATGTGCAGCAACCACAATCGGATCAATTCCTGCTTCAGGGACTGCTGCATGAGTGCCGACACCCTGCACTTTGACTACAAATCCATCAGCCGCCGCCATCAGCGCACCCTCACGAATCCCCACGGTGCCTACTCGCAGATCCGGTTTATTGTGTAAACCAAATACAGCCTGAACATCAGCGAGTGCACCGCTCTGAATGACCTGCCTTGCACCTGTCGCCTTCTCCTCCGAAGGTTGGAAAATGAATCTCACTTTCCCCGGCAGACTAGATTCACGCTGTTTCAGTAATCGTGCTGCTCCAATAAGAATCGCGGTATGAGCATCGTGCCCGCATGCATGCATACGACCCGGGATCTGAGAAGCAAACTCCAACCTGGTTTCTTCCTGTATAGGCAGCGCATCAATGTCTGCTCGCAGCGCAGCGACAGGACCGTTCCCCTGTCCGACTTCCGCCACAAGCCCTGTTCGCAGCGGATATTCGTCGGCAATACGAACTCCTTCCTCTTCCAGCCAGCTGCGAATGGCTGCCGTTGTTTCCTTTTCCTCCCCGGACAGCTCCGGGTTGCGATGCAGGTGCCGCCGGATTACAGTCAGATATGCTGCAAACGCCTCCTCCTGCTCCACATTCCCCGCGTTCCCTACCCATGGCAGCACATATTGCTGATCCAACGTTTTGTCATTCTGCAATTGCTCTCTCTGCTCGACCTTATGCTGCTCATCTTTCCACTGCTCCAGCTGCCCTCTAGGCTGCTCCAGATCACTTTTCATCCTGTGCCCTCCTTTCCGCTTAACCTATCCGATCGCTGCTTCCCTTTTCGCTGCCCCATGAGCGGATACCTGCACAAAATCTGGCACACCCTGCGCTGCCAACAGCTCATGCAGTAATTCAAAGGAACGAACACGTTTCGAGAAGTCCCGCGCAGCTGTCGTCACAATAATCTCTTGTATATCAAAATCCTGCTGCAGCTTTAGCAGTGCCTGACCTACCTTTTCTTTGGTGCCGCGAATCACGCTTGGTTCTAGAACTTCAACTCGGTACGACTCGTTAGACTGTCTCCCAAATTCCTCTGCCTGTTCGACGGAACCCACGGTCAGTACTTTGCCGCTCTCCAGATGAATCTTGACCAGTTGATGTTCACTCGCGAGTTGTTCCGCTTCCTGCTCACTCTCGGCTGCAATCAACGATATGGCAAGTGCAGCGTAAGGCTCCTGCCCGCGGGAACGGTCAAAGCGCTCGCGGTAGACCCGAATGGCTTCCAGAGCAACCTCTGTACTGCTGTTAATAAACAGCGAAAAGACGTACGGCAGGCCCAGCTCGGCCGCCATACCTGCGCTGTCTGCACTAGCTCCGAGTATATACAGCTCTGCCGGATTCCCGGATACGGGTGAGGCGCTGAGACCTGCAAATGGATGGGATGCATCTTCAAACGGCTCGTTGTGAATATACCGTCTCACTTGAACGATTTTTTCCTGCAGCGATGCTGCCTCTTGAGTCCCCTGCTGCAGAGCCTGTGTCGAACGGGGCAGTCCTCCCGGTGCACGACCGATGCCCAGATCAATTCGCCCAGGCCCCAGCGCTGCAAGTACATTAAAATTTTCAGCGACCTTGTAGGGACTGTAATGCTGTAACATCACGCCACCAGAACCCAGCCGAATTCGTTTCGTGTGTGCAAGCAAATGAGAGATGAGCACTTCCGGGGAAGAGCCTGCGACATGCTGTCCATCATGATGCTCAGATACCCAGAACCGATGAAAACCAAGCTGCTCTGCCCGCTGTGCCAGCTCAATGGTATGTCGAAATGCTTCTACCGGTGTTTCCCCTTCATAAATCGGGGTCTGGTCCAAAATGCCAACACGGATACTCATATCGTTCTCCTCCTTATATGTGACAGCAGAAGTCATTAATGCAGTTCAATTCACTGCCTTGCCTTTTGATGTATCACGGACTTTCATTTCATCTATAATTGCCGCAGCAGTTCCCCAAAGGGTTCTGCAAATGGCGAAAATTCTTCTTTTAAAGTTACAACACTGATCTGCAGCGATACACCTGCCACCTCATGGACCTGAATTGGGAACAGTTCCTGACGCTGCACCTCCTTCTTCACCGTCAGTCCCGGCAGAAAAGCGATGCCCGCACCCTGCACAACCAGTTTCTTTGCTGTTTCCGAATTATCGACATGATATGTAATGTCCGGCGGATGCTCCAGCGAGTCAAACGCACGGTGAATCCGAAGCCAGTCCAGGGAGCCGCATTCAAAAAAGACCAGCTGCTCCTGCCGGATCGCCTCCATGCTGATATGTCCCCTCTCGATGAAGGGATGCCCTTTGTACACATACAGCTGTATCGGATCTTCGTAGAAGGCGACGGTACGGATGGCAGGGTGCATGACCTTGCGCACAAAAGCCAGATCGATCTCCTGACTGAGCAGTTTGGCAATCAGCTGATCCGCTGCTGCTGTCGTCAGTTTAATGTTGACTTCAGGGTACAACTCCTTGATTCGGGGTAGAAAATCGGGGATGACATAATTGGACACCGATACGGTACTTCCGAGGCGCAGTGCCTCAGGTGTCGTTCTACGCTTCTGAATTTTCTGTCTGCCCTTCTGGATCACCTGCAGCACCTGCTGCGCATACGGCAAAAATTTACGGCCTTCATCCGTCAGCACGATCTGCTTGCCTAGTCGGTCAAACAGCTTGCATCCCAGCTCCCTCTCCAGTGACTGAATGCGTGCTGTAACCGAAGGCTGGGACAAGAAGAGTACTTCAGCCGCCTTATTGAAGCTTCCATAATGATTGATATATACAAACGCTTCAATGTTCTCTATATTCATGGGCGCCTCCGTATCCACGTCCGCAGACGTTTGATGTAAATTGTTCTAAAGGAAATGTCCTTTACATACACATATTTCCCCTATGAAAATACTTGGTTTTACAATATCGTAATCCCACTCTTTTCCAGTGTCAAACTCAATTCTTCCAAAGATCGATCCAGACGTGCAGTAATGTCTGCCGCAAGAGTGAATGTTCCATCCTCATTGCGTTCGATCGTCTGATCCACTGCGTATACGCCGCCAAGGATATGGCGCCCGCCTAGAGCGGTGAGCACAGGTTTTAAGGCGTAATCAATGGCAAGCAAATGTGCAATTGAACCGCCAATGACGAGGGGGAGTGTCACTTTGCCCCGCAGTCCTTCTTGCGGAATCAGATCGAGAAAAAGCTTAAGCACCCCCGAATAAGCTGCCTTATATACAGGTGTCGCCACAATGACAGCATCCGCTGCATCCACAATGGCAAGCGCATCCTGAATGGCCGGGCTGTCGAACTTTGCCTGCAGCAAATCTTCAGCCGGCAGATCGGCAACCTGAATGACTTCAACGGAAATACCAGCTCTATTTAACGTATGGCTGCTGTAATCCGTAAGTCCCGTCAAACGTGAACGCTTCGATGGCGCTCCAGCAATGATAACAACATGGGACATCCTGTTCTCCTCCTTGGGATAGCGGTCAAGCCGCTCCTGTTACTTTGGGATCAAGTCTATCGCGAATATCGTCTCCAATCAGATTTACAGCCAGGACAAATAACGTAATGGCCAGCCCGGGAAATGTGCAAATCCACCAAGCTACCGTCAAATAACCTCTCCCTTGGGACAGCAGCGCACCCCAATCTGGAATTTCTTTCAATACCCCGAGTCCCAGAAAACTGAGTCCAGACCCAGTCAGGATGGATGTACCTACACCCATCGCTGCCATCACGAGCAGCGGAGACAAGGAGTGCGGCAGGACATGTTTCCAGAAAATGCGAGCATTGGAACCCCCCAATGAACGTGTGGCTGTAATGAAGGGCAGGTTTTTGACAGACATCACCTGACCACGCATCACACGGGCGTAACCGGGTATTGAAGCTGCGGCAACAGCCAGTGCGATATTCAGCAGTCCAGGCCCAAGCGCCGCAGCAACCGATAAAGCCAGCAATACACCAGGGACAGCCATGAGAATATCCACCGCCCGCATCGTTACGGTATCGATGATTCCTCCTTTATATCCGGCAATGATACCAAGTGCGCTGCCGACTAGACCGCCAATAAGCACGGAAGCGAATCCGATCAGCAGGGAATCCCTGCTGCCATGCACAACCACACTGAAGATGTCGCGGCCGAAGTAGTCCGTACCGAATAGGTGCGCAGCAGAAGGGGCCTGCAGAATGGCATCTGTCATCATCTGTGTTGGATCATAAGGAGCGATCCAGCCGGGCACGATGGCACAGGCCGCACTGAAAAGGACAATAAGCAGGGCGGTATACAAAAACAATCGCGATACGACGGATGATACACGATGCCGCCAAGGCAGGCGGTTCCATCTCCACAGGCGTGCTTTTACCACGCTTCCTGCCCATGCCTTTTTATGACCCGTCAATGGTTTCATGCTCATAAGAATTAACGCCTCCTTCTGCCTACGCCTGATATGTGCTGTTCCTGATATGTCTGATGGTCTAGGTAAGATGGTATGATGATCCGCATCATGTACGGACAGCCCGCCGAACCCGAGGGTCAATGTACGCATACGAGATGTCTACAAGCAAATTCAACACGACATAAATGATGGATGTAAAAAACACAACGCCCTGCACCACCGGCAGATCCTTTGCCATCAGCGCATCGGCAATAATACGTCCGATCCCCTGTCTGGAGAATACCGTTTCTACAACAACGGTTCCCGCCAGCAAATCCCCGATCAACATACCGATGACTGTCACCGCAGGAATCAGTGCATTACGAAGCGCATGCCCGTACATAATGGTTCGTTCAGACAACCCTTTGGCTCGTAAAGCCACGATGAACGGTTCGTTAATCACTTCAAGCATGCTGTTACGAACCATACGCACAATAAATCCTGCACCGACGAGGCCAAGTGTGGCTGCCGGAAGTATCAATGAACTGAATCCGTCCGAACCCATCGCCGGGAACCAGCCGAGTTGTACGGAAAACAACAGAATAAGGAGAATACCAGTCCAGAACGTTGGCATCGATATGCCAAACAAACCAACGAGCCGAGCCACAACATCAATCACACCGTTCCGGTGAATCGCCGACAGAACGCCAAGTGTAATTCCTATGGTGACAGCGATCAGTGAACTGAGGGCAGTTAATGCCAGTGTTGCGGGGAAATGCTCCACAATTTTGGGCAGTACCGGATCGGAGTTGACCATGGATTGACCAAAATCCCCGCGTAACATATCGCCAAAATAGTTCGCAAACTGGATATAAAAGGGTTGGTCCAGTCCAAGCTGTGCCCGAAGATTGGCAATCATCTCCGGGGTAGCCGAAGACGGGTCCAGCATAAGCAGTACCGGGTCACCCGGCAGCAGATACATGATGCAGTACACCAGCACCGAAGCTCCAAAGATAACGAGAAGCGACGCTGCCAGACGTGAGAAGACCAGTTGAATCATACCGGGATGGCTCCTTTCTGAAACCGGAACAGGCTTACGCCATGTTGGAATTATGGCTGAATAACTTTACTTGGATTATGGCTGAATGCGTACATCATTAAAGAGTGGATAACCAAGTGAATCGAACTGGATACCTTCAACGTTTTTGGATGCAGCAACGGTATACGGAAATACGTATATTGGCAAAATAACAGCTTGTTCAATCAGGTATTTCTGAATCTGACTGTAGATGTCTACCCTTTTCGCCGAATCCGTCTCCACGGCCCCCTGCTCTAACAGTTGATCGATCTTTGGATCAGACAAACCGGATAATGTCGGACGTTCCCCTTCCGCACTCGTATGATAGAAGGCATACAAGGCGTTCGGATCGGAGTTCACCTGGCTGTTGCCGTATAGATCATAATCCCAGTTCTGATAGATCACAGAAGCAATATCTTTGGTAATCACTATGTCTACCGCAATCCCCAACGGTTTCAGCTGCTGCTGGATGATCGCAGCAATGTCATTGCGCTTCTCCCGGTTAGGAGAACCATCTACATAACGCAGGCTCAGCTTCTTCCCGTCTTTGACACGAATTCCGTCAGCCCCTTTGACCCAGCCCTGCTCATCCAGCAGCTGGTTCGCGTGGTTGATATCCGGGGTGATGCTCCCTTCAAGCGCCTTGTCATAGCCGAGAATGCCTGGAGACAATGCTGACCATGCTCGCTCGTAGTTACCCAGATACAAGGTTTTCACAATGGACTCGACATCTACAGCGGACTGTACCGCCTGCCTTACTTTCACATTATCCCATGGTGCCCTGCGCAGATTGAAAAAGAGGGTATACGGTAAACCAACCGTATTGGCCTGCAGCAGCTGCTGGTTCGGATCACTTTTCAACGCAGCGATATTTTGCGGCGGCACGCTTTCTGCGGCAAGTACCTGCTTACTCTGCACACTTCCGATGCGCGTGGCTTCTTCCGGTACAATCTTAAACGTAATCGTATCGATATAAGGAGCGCCTTTGTTTTCGACCGTTTCCGGGCCCCAGTTGTAATCCTTGTTTTTGGCCACAACGATATCCGCATTTTCATCCCATTTCACAAAGGTGTACGGACCCGTGCCAACCGGATTTTTGCCCAGTTGGTCCCCATATTTCTTCGCAGCCGTTGGAGATACGATCCCCAGTAGTGCCTGACTCAAGTTACCCAGGAATGCTTGTGATGGAGCATCCAGGTTGACCTTGATCGTATACTCATCAATGACCTCGGAGGAGCTGTAAGGTCTAATCAGGGCAAGCGAGTTGGCAGCTTTGGTGGCCGGATCAATCACCCGATCCAGATTGTACTTCACCGCTTCGGCGTTAAACGGGGTCCCGTCATGGAACTTCACATCTTCACGCAGCTTGAACGTATAACTTTTGCCATCCTTCGATACACTCCATTCCTTGGCAAGCCAAGGTTTAATAGAGCCATCCGGCAGCTGCACCACCAGATTATCGTAAATCGTACGAATGGCACGTACTGCTACGGCAAGCCCGCTGCGATGCGGGTCAAGCGTATCCGGTGAAGTCGCCAGACCAAAGGTGAGGTTACCTCCTTCTGCCTTTCCAGCCTGCCCCCCGCCAGCGGAAGCCTGTGCCGCACCGCTCGTTTTGCCTCCTGATGCTGCTCCGCATCCGGATAAAACCATCGCCAATACGGCTGCCAATGCCACTGCTTTTATCCATGAAATAGACCTGTTCATATTGCTTCCCCCTCTGTGTATACAGGTGTCATTAATGTGATGCGCTAAGCAAACTTGGATATAATTTATATTTCCTATGAGAAAAGTAGGTTTTAAGGCATGAGAGACTTTATTCACTTTATTAACTCTATGCTCCAGATGCAATTGTGCTTCATTTTACGCTGATTGGAGCACCGCGTTTAAATAACATGAATGAAATCAATTAGATGATGTTCAATTTGGATGACATTCAATTAGATGACGTTAGACTCTCTTCCTGTGTTCTTGCTGCTGTATAACGGTTTACAGGCACCTGAACACCCAAATTGCCGCGCAGCGTGTCGTGCTCATATTCCGTACGATAGATGCCGCGTTCCTGTAGAATCGGCACCACCAGCTCGACAAAGTCGGATAATCCGCTTGGCAGCTCGGAGGCAATGATAAATCCGTCAGCCGCTTCCGATTCGAACCATGCCTGAATTTTGTCCGCTACCTGCTCCGGTGTGCCCAGGAATTGACTCCGTGGGGTTGCAGCCCGCAAAGCGACTTCGCGCAGGGATAGACCTTGTTCTTTGGCATCTTTTTTTATCTTGTCTGTTCCACTGCGGAAGCTGTTGCTGCCTATGCCATCCAGTTCAGGGAACGGTTCATCCAGCGGATATTGGGAGAAATCATGATGCTCGAAGAAACGTCCCAAATAGTCCAGTGCTTTATCAATAGTTACAAGGCTCGCGATCTCCTGATATTTCTGTTCCGCTTCTTCTGCCGTCTGTCCTACAATCGGGTTAATGCCTGGCAAAATGACAATATCTTGCGGCGAACGCCCGTAGGAAGCTGCCCGTGTTTTGACGTCCTTATAGAATGCTTGTGCATCTTCAATATTATCGTGTCCAGTGAATACCGCATCGGCTTCTTGTGCCGCCAGTGTTTTGCCATCCTCCGAAGATCCTGCCTGGAAAATAACCGGCTGTCCCTGCCGTGAACGAGCAATGTTCAATGGCCCCTGTACAGAGAAGAACTCCCCTTCATGGTCCAGGGTGTGCAGTTTGGAAGGATCAAAAAACACACCGCTCTCCTTGTCTCTTACAAATGCATCGTCTTCCCAGGAATCCCACAATCCCTTGGTCACCTGCAAATATTCCTTTGCAATTCGATAACGTTCCGGATGTGTCGGGTGATGACTCTTGCTGTAATTTTTCGCGGTACCTTCCAGGGGGGATGTCACTACGTTCCAGCCTGCACGGCCGTCACTGATCAGATCAAGTGAACCGAACTGTCTGGCGACTGTAAATGGATCACTATAAGATGTGGACAGTGTGCCTACTAGTCCAATGCGTGAAGTTACCGCGGCCAGAGCGGAAAGAATGCTGATCGGCTCAAAGCGATTCAGAAAGTGGGGAATGGATTTTTCGGTAATATATAGGCCATCCGCAATGAATACGAGATCAAACTTGCCCTCTTCAGCCTTGAGCGCCTGACGTTTGTAAAATCCAAAGTTTACACTGGCATCGGATAGAACCTCCGGGTGTCTCCAGGTTGTGTTACTTCCCCCAACGCCATGAATGATGGCTCCAAACTTCAAACTGCGTTTTGCTGTCATATGCACTCCGCCTTCCCTGAAATAGGTGTTTTATTGACATGGATATGAGTATCCGGGTGGACTTATAGAAGATGATCTTTAGAAGTTGATCTATAGGAGTTGATCTATAGGAGTCGATTTGTAGACTTTGTGGAGACAAAGACAGTTAGGCCTATACACTTCAAATACAAAATTCAAGTCATTCATCAAGCAAAAATTCTAAATTACATTAATCCTATGAGTTTGGTTTGTTTTAATTTCACACAGCTTATCACTGCCCCGCACACCGGTCAACAGTGCTTCTAATAGATTTTTTCTATAACCACATCAGAGATGTATATAAGCGGTACAACGATCCCTTTTTTAATTAAAATGAGAAATGCCGAAGGCTGGTATGGAAGTTGATATCCTCTAACAAGGAGTCATCCAATAATCTGTGACCTTACATTCATGCTGCTCCATGCCGTTCGTCGTCTCCATTCCATCCCATCCCGCTCATCCTGACCCATGTACAGCGCAGCTGCCTACTCTCCTAATGCTAAGGTTCAGATCTAAACCCTCGTGCAGCTCAAACGGCTGCTGCTTCATCGGGCTGTGTCAGAAGTGCGGCTAATTTCCCCAGGTCAGGTTCCAGCAAGGCTTCATACTTTCCATCACGGCCCACTTCAATGACAGGTACATGCCGTATACCGTATTTTGCTTCAAGCACATCCCGCAGTACATCGTTTCCCTGTACTTCAATGTTCTCAAACGGCTGGTTCTGTTCAGCCAGAAATGCTTTGACCTGCGCGCAGAAATGACATCCCGCTTTGCTCCACAACACCACTTTTTTGGATGATGACATCGACATACCTCCTAAGTTTCATAAAGGAAATCCAGATGCTTAGATGATCCAGACCCTCAATTCCTATCTGTTAAATAAGGATTGTGGCTATAAATGTACTCCTGTGCTTCCGCAGGGTCAATGCTTCGGTTAATAGAATAATCCTATAACAGAATCGAAAAATTATATTTTAATTTTAAAATTCAAGTGGAGAGCATGGCTGTCCCGTTTCCCTGTCTGTATGTAGATGACGAGCCGACCATGCAGAACCTGATGCGGAATGAACCCGGTCAGCGCGTGCGAAAGGACACGTTCCATTTCGTTCGGTTCATCCCGCATATAAGCATTTTGCTGATTCCAAAAACACAGCTCACTACAAATCCTTGTTCAGCAGCTGAGGCGGAGCAATAATCGGCCACCCTTCCGGTATTCGATGGAGCTGTTCACCCGGCATCTGGCGTACATGTCCGGGCTTAACTCCCCAGCTTTCCGCCGCATAACCGGATGCGAATTTTCTTCGTCTGCCTCCGCTGATCAGATACCATATCTCGGGTGCTTCCGCAGCCGCAGCAATGCTTCCTTCTCCCCCGACCATATCTGAATTCGAATCGAGCACAGTCAGAGGAGAATGATCAGGTTCGAGCGGCCAATTCCGAATGTCACTGGCAGACACCAACGGCTCACCTGCGGCTGTGCCCAGCAGATCAGGTTTGGCTGCAAGAACTGGCGAAATACCGCGCGGAACAGGAATGTTGAGCTTTCGGCGCTGCCCGCCTTCTAGTAAATAGACATCCCCTTTGAGATCAGCAAGGTATGCACCTTCGGGATAGAAATCACTGCTTCGTCTGAATGGTGATTTCTCATGATTATTTTCAGAAAAAAACACCACTGCCCGCTGGCGCAGATCATCCTTAGCTGCTGAGGATACTGTATATGTCTGAAATTGAGATGGCCTATTCAAGTCATATGTCTCGGCAATCCTGCAGGTTTCGGCGATGAGCGCCTGAGGATCTCCCCATTTCTGGCTGTAAAATTGTTCATTCCCTTGGTTAACGGTGTGAAAATCCTGCTCTCCGAGCGCTTTCATGCTGACACTCCCAAAATGATGAATAAAGGCATCACCCGCCACAGCAAGCTTGTATCCCAGCATTCGCACCCGTACAATCCAATCATCATCTTCAAAGTTGCCAACAGCATAACCCTCATCCAAATAACCCGTACGTTCAAACAGCTCTCTGGAAAACAACCAGCAGAATCCGACAAGCCGGTCCGTTAACCGGTGTTTCCCTGCATCCGGCCTGTTCTGTCTGGCAGCAAAAGACCACATCTCCTGCACTTCACGATAAGGCACCTCAATCTGCTGATCTCCGCCAATATAATTGGTTACAGGACCTACCACACCGATCTGCGGGTCACTCCGGAGACAAGTCATCATATTTTCCAGCCAGCCTGGTGTAACCAGGGTATCGTTGTTCAGTACGACAATATGCCGCCCTTTGGCCATCATCAACCCCTGATTGACTCCGCCCGCGAATCCCCGGTTTTTCTCCAGTGCGGCCACCCGGACCATACCGCCTTGGCGAAGCAGTGCCTCCGCCGTACCATCCTGCGAAGCATTGTCAACAACGATGATTTCATAAGGAGCAGGGGTATGTTTTTCAATGCTGGATACACACTGCAGTACATAGTCACGCTGATTGTACGTCGGAATGATGATGCTGACCCCTTCAAAAATAAGCCCAAATGAGTTCTGTCCTTGACGCATACCATCTTCGTATCCCCGGTCATATCCCTGCCTGTAAAGTCTGGTGCTTCGAAGACCTCGGTGGCTCCTTTTGCCTTTGCGCGTGGAATTGCGCCGCTTACGGCCGCCCGCGGCATGAAGTACAACCGAAGCTGATGCCCGTTTACGATGAGGATGGCTGCTTGTTAAGGGTGTATCCTTTCTAAGCCTGCTGCTCTGCTTTGAGCCGTTCTGTCTGTTTTTCCTTGCATGACTAGGCTGTTTTTCCGTTATTTTCATGCTGCTTCCCCCGATCCACTCGTTCCCGGGACAGGACTTCATTGATCTCAATATCCTGTCCGGGACGATCCACTAGAGTTGAAGCTCTCCTGTTACCAATTTATCTGCCAAGTGTCCAAAATCCAGAGCAGCTCTGCCCAGTTCTCCTGCAATGCGCTGGCACAGCACTACGGCTGGAATGCCTGCTGCGACCAGAGCGATATCAAAAGCATATGCCGCAGTCTGCTGCATCACCCGCGAAACATCTGCCATACCTGCCACGGCCGGAATAATGCCCGTGACCTGAACCCCATGGTGATGAAGCAGGACACCAAGTTCTGCTGCCCGGCTCCCGATCAGCAGCACGCGCCGTCCCTGAAGGATTGGCAGCAGCAGCCGGGATTGATGCAAGCCGTAATTAATCGTGGAGCTGGTCAATTTCAGACCGGACCAGTCAATCCCAAAATGACGCAGTACCGGGAATAACAGTCCCTGAAACGTAGGTGCGCGTGAAATCGGCACGCCCACCCAGTCTGCCCCCCGGACGGCTTCCGCAAGCGCCGCACGGATGTCCGGCGTAGAGCACGGCACCCCTGCATACGGCAGAAACGGTGCCAGCTCATACACTTCCTGAGCTGGCAGCACGGTATCCGCTGCCAGCGTAAGCAGTTCGCCATCCCCGAGGCGAACGACAGAAAAGGGGCGCCGCGCATCCAGCGCCGCCACGATGTGACCAGCCATCTCATGAGGGCTGGTCAGCCGGGTCAGGCTGGGCGCGTACTGGCGGAATCCCGCCGCGATCAAATCTGCCGCCGCGACAGCGGGCAGGATGTGATCCGGCGGGATGTGCTGCGCCACCAGCGCCTCGCCCCCGGCGTACACGCCGTCGCGGTAGCCCGCGGCGTAACCGCCGGGCACGGCCGCCTGCACGGCATGCTGCGCTGCCGCCGGCGGCTCGCCGTTTGCGCTGCCCGCGCTCGCGGCAGCGCCTTCCCGCCCCGCGGGCACGACGACACCCGTTAGGGGTGTCGTTTCACGCGGTGCTGGATTGGGCGCACGGCGCATCGCCGTGCGCTGCTTGGCGCGGGCAGCGGCGCGGCGGCCCTGCGCGGAGGCGTGCCTGCGCTGGGCCGTGCCTTGGCGCGTGCGGCCCCGGGCCGGGCCCGCCAGCGCTGCACGGCTGGCCCGGCCTGCTCTGCCCGCGCTTACCCTCTTTTGCGGTATCCTGCCTGCCTGCCCCACCCTGACCGATCTCCCAGTCTTACCTCCATCCCTCCTGCTGCCTGTTCTTGCTTCACCTTTCACACGCCCCACTTCCCTGCATTCTTCACTTGTATCACCCTACCTGCACCCTTCACGCCCTGTGTTTTACTTCCACGGTGATGCATCAACCCTGTGGATATAACTGCTCTCACACCATTCACTCCTTGTGCATGGAAAAGGATGGCCGCTGGCGCTGCACAAAATGCCGGAGCTTTCTTCAAGGCTCCGGCACAAGCTCTGCATGATCAGGTACCGCACAGCGGCTGTAACATGTTATTCGGGATTAAGGCAGCTGCCCTTTCATGCGCACGGCTGCCTCCTGGAGCGATTCGAAAGTGCCGGCATCGCTCCAGTATTTTTGCAAAATATCGTACTCCAGTCCACCGCTGGAAGCATAATGGTTGTTCACATCCGTAATCTCCAGCTCTCCGCGTGCAGACGGTGTAATGTTGTGAATCAGCTTAAACACATGATCGTCATACATGTATATGCCGGTCACACAGTAAGAGGTCTTCGGCTGACTTGGCTTTTCTTCAATGTACGCAATGCGTTCCGGATGCTGTTCATCGAAGACAGGCACCCCGTAACGTCGTGCGTCATCCACGCCTTTAAGCAGTACACGTGCCGTACCTGCAGGCTGCTGCATATATCGGTCCACATACGGTTTCAAATCATCGCTGAACAGATTATCTCCCAGCAGCACCACAAATTTTTCACCCGGAAGAATAAACGAGGATGCCAGATCAAGCGCTTCGGCAATGCCACCCGCCTTTTCCTGAATGCGATATGTTAATCTGACCCCGTGGTCCGCCCCTCCTCCAAGATACTCTGTATACAAGCCTGCGGAATGTTTGTTAATGACAATCAGGATCTCCTCAATCCCTGCCTGACGAAGCCTGTCGATGCCATACATTATCATCGGATGTTTACCGACGGGAAGCAGATGTTTGTTAATAAGCCGGGTCAGAGGGTACAGCCTGGTCCCTGTGCCACCAGCAAGAATTACACCTTTCATTCCTTGTTCCCTCCTTCATCGGATATGTCCATAAATTCACGCGGATCGACATGCCATTTATTTATGAAAATGGAGCGATTACGCTCCAGTAATAGTTTCCATTCGTGCGGGTCCGTCTTCTGAAAACTCGCGCTGCCCTGATGATGTACAAGAACATCGCCGCATACCAGCAGCCGGAAGCCCTGCAGCCTTGCCCGGTAACAGTAGTCATCATCTTCATAGTGTCCCGGAGAGTAAGCTTCGTCAAGCCATCCCACCGCATCCAGCACACTTCGTTTGATCAGCATACAGAGTCCAACAATTCGGCGTACTTCCTTCCACCTTGATGCATCCGAAACATTATGGGCTGCGGCCAGTTCCTGAAAATGTTCCACATTCCGGAACACCACGTCCACCTGCTGCGTGCCGCTGGCATAGTTGGTAACCGGACCGATGATGCCAATGCGCTCATCACTGTACAGTGCAGTACGCATATTCTCCAGCCAGCGTGCCGTAACCGTTACATCGTTGTTCAGCAGCAGCAGCTCATCTCCACAGGCAGCCCTCAGTCCAGCATTACAGGCGGCTGGGAAACCGCGATTCTCGGGTAAACGAACAAACCGGATTCGCTCCATCGCACAATATTCGGCAGTGCCATCTGTCGAACCATTATCCACAACGATAATTTCGTACGGTGTGCATTCCCCTGTATGCGTTCTGATCGCATCCACACAAGGCTTCAGCAGGGAAAGTCCATTATACGTCGGTATGACTATACTGGTCAGCGTCATCTCGCGTTCCTCCTGTAAGCTACCTCTGTACGGGAAGGCGTGTTGGCCTGAACTGCATTTGTATTCCGTTCCAGCCAGGCAGCCAGTGCTTCCAGGTGATCCCCCAGAATCAGCCTGGCTACATCATTTCCACGGCCCGTATTCCCGGGACGCAGCCGGTTCGAGCGAATGACGTCCACTTGATAGGGAGCGGACACCTGCAGCCCCTGCTGTACTGCCAGCATCTGGGCCATAGGCGGTACAGCGAGTGACGCAGGTTTTACCGCCTGAATCATACGTCTGGATACGGCATGGGGCACAGCGGTCATTGAATTGGAACCAAGATCCCGCCGACCTAACGTGTGATTCAAATACGCTTTGATACGGCTGACCTCATCCTGTTTGGCAAATGGCGGAAGCAGGGACGTCAGATCATTTAACGCGACATCCTGCCCCCGATCAATCGTAAATAGAAACGGTGCCAGCTGCTCAGCAGGGACGACCATGTCCCCATCCACAAACAGAACGGTCTCCGCATCTGTCATTTTGACTCCAAGTGCACGCCCCACATCATGTCCTGCCCGATCCGGTTCATACACAAGTGTAATGCCCGGATGCTGCAGCACGTGCCCGAGGCTGTTATCCGTTGTTCCGTTTAATACGACTACAATATCCCGGAGCGGCAGGCGACGCAGCTGCCTCAGCACCTGCCCAAGCGTACGCTCCTCATTGCAGGCACAGACTACGGCTGCAGCAGCATGGCGGAGGGGCAGCGGTACGATATCAGATGCACGGCCCGAGGTTTGTGCATAACCCTGCATAAATGCGCTGCCTGCCTGTAACGCTGCGCCGACGCTGTCCAGCTCCGGCAGTTCTGCCGCATATGCTTGCCATGCCTGAGAAGCATGTTTATCCGGCAGATCGACATCTGCCTGAAACTGTTTGCCTGCAAGCCGGCCTGCACGTCGAAACGGATGCAGATCCAGCATCATCTGCCGGGTCTTTCCCGCAGGCTTCCGGCGCGGTTTGCTTTTTCCACGTGTCTGCTGTCTTTTTCGCAGCCTTCCGGCAGCCATAAGCCTTGATCGCATCTGTCTTCGAGCCCCTGCTCCTGATCGTGTTTTCATTGCTGTCACCTCCATCATGCTGCGCCACTGTCATATAACCCGATCTCAGGATTTACCTACCTGACGCTCCCCTTCTACCTGCACAGGCTGCGAACACGATTCAGATCAGGATAACCCCCTCGGGGACCGCGTGTATCCGTAATCCAGCGGATCGCCTCCAGGTGATCCTGCAGTACCACTTGACTTAGCGGATCAGCGCCGCTTCGTTTCTTCATACGAACCGCATTCCATTTCCCCACGGGAACATGATGAACAGCCTCCACCCGCAGTCCCCCAAGGATGGCCTTTGCATGAGCAAGCGGTGGAACTTCCAATGCTGCTAAACCGATGACCTCCAGCGCCTTTCGGTTAAGCGCGTGAGGAATGGCTGTCATGGAAGCCCCGCCAAGATCGGATCTGGACAGCAGACTGTTCAGCACATGTTTCGCTTCAACGACGGGATGTACGGGACTTCGTGTCACCGGGCCGTTGTAATCGTTCAACGCGGCGTCCACCCCTTTTAAAACCGCCTGCACGTAAGGCGCCAAATGTTCAGCCGGAATCGGTATATCTGCATCGGTAAACAGCAGTATCTGCCCTTTTGCTGCGGCCGCTCCTGCTCTACGGCCTCCGTCATGCCCAAGCGCTTCCGGGTACTGGAGCACACGCGCCCCTGCCCGTTCCGCTTCGCTCGCCGTTCTATCGGTTGATCCGTTCACAATGACCAGCACTTCTGCATCGCGGCATATACGTGCTGCCTCGCGGACTACAGCTCCAATCGTGCGTTCTTCGTTCATGGCCGGAATAATCACCGATAACAGCGGCTGCAGTACAGCTTTCACATCTGGTTGAACGGCTCCCTGAACCAAGTCATGTGCTTCTCTCCGATCGCTCAGCAGCAATGAATCATTAGATGGTATGGTGAGGGCATAGGCCATTGTACCCTTTTTTCTTGGAGAATGATTTCGTCTCTTGCCTGACGTACTTCTGGTACGTTTTTTACCTGTTTTTTCTGAAAAATGGACTATTTTCCGGTGTTTCCGCAACCAATTTCACCTCCCGCAATCCATCCTGATCATGCCAAGGGAGTACACGTTATTCTATGTATTCGTGGAGCAGTGGAAACGGCGTATGTCCTTGCAGCAGGCAGGTTCTGTGTCGTGATACAGACATACAGGCCTTTCGCCTGTGACATCATTCGTCAAAAAATTCAAAAATGACGCCTGTTCCCTGTCCTTAGACACAATTTTCTAAAAAATCTAAAATTGCATCTTTTCCAAACTTTTACACTGTGATACTATACGATTCAAGCCGATAGATTTACATTTTTAGTCTTAGACAGAACTTGTGTTCCCAATCTATTTTTCTGTCTATTTATTGACCTTCGGTTAGTTAAGATGTTTATTCTCCTCACATGCGGCTGGCCGCAGAGGATGATCTTGAAAGGAGTGATGCCGTTCCAATCCAGCTTCTTCTTCCCGAGGGGGGACAACCCCTGCTTCCGATTACACACCTCTGCTTCAGCCCCGCACTCCGCCCTGCCCAATGCAGACGGAAACCCAGCCGAGATAGGCATAATACTTTTTTCAAAAAATAATATGAGAATGGGAGAGTTTAACGATGAAATTTTCCAAAGTTATGCCAACGATTCTTGGAGGAGCTCTTTTGCTCGCTTCTGTATCCTCTGCTGCTGCAGCGCCATCGGATGATCCATCCATTCCATTTGAGGCCCCTTACGCCTCTGAGGAGAGTATTCTGTTGAACAATACCCCGGACGAAACCATTTATGATTATCTTGGACAGCAGGAACAGTTTTTGAACGCGGATGTCAGAGGACAGCTCAAAATTGTTAAACGCAGCACAGACACCTCTGGTGTAAGACACTTCCGTCTGAAACAGTACATCAAAGGCATTCCGGTTTACGGTGCTGAGCAAACCCTGCATCTGGACAAGACTGGAGCTGTGACTTCCGCTCTTGGCGATCTTCCTCCTGTTGAAGAACAAGCGATTCCGAATGACGGAGTCCCTGGCATCAGTGCAGAAGACGCGATTAAAATCGCTTCGGATGAAGCAACCTCCCGGATCGGCGAGTTAGGCGCACCGGAGCTTGAGCCAAAGGCCGAACTGAATATTTATCATCATGAGGAAGACGGTCAAACCTATCTGGTCTACATTACGGAAGTCAACGTGCTTGAACCAGCCCCTCTTCGAACCAAATATTTCATCAATGCCGTGGATGGAAGCATCGTATCCCAATTTGATATTATCAACTTTGCAACAGGCACAGGTACGGGGGTGTTCGGTGACACCAAAACGCTGACCACAACGCAATCCGGCAGCACGTACCAATTGAAAGACACTACTCGTGGTAAAGGTATCCAAACGTACACAGCGAATAATCGTTCCTCTCTTCCAGGCACACTGCTTACCGATTCCGATAACGTATGGACGGATCGTGCAGCTGTTGATGCCCACGCTTATGCTGCAGCCACTTATGATTTCTACAAAAATAAATTCAACCGCAACGGCCTCGATGGGAACGGCCTTTTGATCCGATCCACAGTCCATTATGGCTCCAACTATAACAACGCCTTCTGGAACGGTGCACAGATTGTATTCGGTGACGGGGATGGCTCACAGTTCGGTATCTTCTCCGGTGATCTCGATGTTGTTGGTCATGAATTGACACACGGGGTGATCGAATATACCGCGAATCTGGAATACCGCAATGAACCAGGTGCTTTAAACGAAGCTTTTGCCGACATTATGGGTAATACCATTGAGAGCAAAAACTGGCTGCTTGGAGATGGCATCTATACACCTAACATTCCGGGGGATGCCCTGCGCTCTCTGTCCGATCCTACGCTGTATAATCAGCCTGACAGGTACAGTGACCGCTACACAGGTTCTCAGGATAACGGCGGTGTTCATATCAACAGCGGTATCATTAATAAAGCCTATTATCTCGCAGCTCAAGGCGGTACACATAACGGTGTAACGGTTAGCGGCATGGGTCGTGATAAAGCCGTACGTATTTTTTACAGCACGCTGGTGAATTACCTGACACCTACATCCAAATTTGCAGCAGCCAAGACGGCAACCATTCAGGCAGCCAAAGACCTGTACGGCGCAAATTCTGCTGAAGCTGTGGCCATTACCAAAGCCTATCAAGCTGTAGGACTGTAATATGTAACAATCTCGGATTTCATCCATTATTAAGTTCAATAGCATCATCTATTTAACACAATAAAAGCTGAACTTTTTTCTTTCTCCTATGGTAAAAAAAGCATCGTTTCGACACTCCTCATGTCCAAACGGTCAGGCTTGCCAAGCAAAAGCGGTGTCCGGGACAACCTCTGGACACCGCTTTTGTGTATTTCTTATGCCGATGGTCCTGCCGCAATCCAGGACAATAAACCGTACGTATGCTTACAATCCGCTGTCCGTGTTACTTCCAGCACCGCTTCATCTTCGCTCTGGGATAACAAGGAGACCTGGAATCCGCGATCATTGCTCATTGCTACAATGACATAATGCTCTGAATCAAACGACTCCTCGAATACAACCGTCACTTCCGTACACGTCTCATTCTCCGGCAAAACAAAAGCTTCCATCCCGAACTGCTGCACAGCAGGCTGTTTGCTTACACTGCGTACAGGCTGAAATGCCAGATGTTCAGCACGGACAGCACCCGACTGCAGCTGACCGCTGCCTACAGAGCCATCACATAAATGCTCCTGCGTCACCGATTGAGGCTCCAGAATAGGAGTTACCGGTACAGCTGATTCCGAGAGATCAGCATTCGACTCTTCCGACACTGCAGCTGGCTCTTCTCTGAGCGTTGTTTCCGGTTCAAGTATTTCAACGTCGGCATCGCCTTCCGTTAAGGCTGCCATTGCTTCGTACTCGTTGGACAGACCAAGCAGCTCCTGCAGCTCCAGATTCCCTGCTGGCAGCTCATTCGAGGCATCCTCCGAGTCCTCTCCATCCTCTCCCCATGCAAACAAACCTTCATTTTGAAGACCTACAGACTGCATAAACTGCTGTACTTCCTGCATCGCTTCCTGTCTTTTAAACTCCGCAAGCTGTTCGAGCGTGTCTGCACTGACCTGCCGGATCGCATTCCAGATCTCTTCGCTTAGATGCGCCGTTCCGACAATCCCTTCATTTAAATGACTGGAAGTAATACTTTGCTCGCTCAGCTTGCTTCCGTCAATGGCTCGATCAGCCAGATGCACCGACGAGATCGTTCCTTCAGTCAATTTACTGCCATCCACACTGCCATTCGCCAGTTTGGATGCCGTAACTGCACCATCCTGCAGATGAGCTGTATTTACTGTGTCTTCGCTCAGATGGCATGCCGTGATGCTGCCATCCGCAATGTGTTCTGGCTGAATCGCACTTTCTGCGATATGAGCAGACTGCACGCTCTCGTCGGTTAGGTGGGTACTGGATACCGCACCATCCGCTAGTTTATAACCATCCACACTGCCATTCGCCAGTTTGGATGCCGTAACTGCACCATCCTGCAGATGAGCTGTATTTACTGTGTCTTCGCTCAGATGGCATGCCGTGATGCTGCCATCCGCAATGTGTTCTGGCTGAATCGCACTTTCTGCGATATGAGCAGACTGCACGCTCTCGTCGGTTAGGTGGGTACTGGATACCGCACCATCCGCTAGTTTATAACCATCCACACTGCCATTCGCCAGTTTAGATGCCGTAACTGCACCATCCTGCAGATGAGCTGTATTTACTGTGTCTTCGCTCAAATGGCATGCCGTGATGCTGCCATCCGCAATGTGTTCTGGCTGAATCGCACTTTCTGCGATATGAGCAGACTGCACGCTCTCGTCGGTTAGGTGGGTACTGGATACCGCACCATCCGCTAGTTTATGGCCATCCACACTGTCATTCGCCAGTTTAGATGCTGTAACTGCACCATCTTGTAAAATCATACTGCTGACCGACTCTTCCTCCAGATGAGCAGTTCCGATGCTTCGTTCCTGGATATGATGGGAGAGGACTGCCTCATCATGGATATGGCGGGATTGAACTGCACCCTGCTGCAGGTGTGCCGCACCCAGTGCTTCGTATTGCAGATGCAGCCCGCTGATCAGTCCTGGCTTCAGATGCGCTTCCGTTACTGCAAGAGGTGCGAGATGTTCTGTCTGCACGGCGCCGGCAGTGAGGTGGCGCGAAGTTATCACCTGTTCGCTGATATGCTCACTATGAATCACTTCTTCTCTCAGATGATGACTATTCACAGTCTGTGCAGCCAAATGATCGGACTTTACACTGCTCTCCGCAAGATGCATGGAATCGACAGCAGCTCGCTGCAGATGCTCGCTTCCCACTGCCCCGTACTGCAGTTCTTCACCTGACACCGAATCAGCGACCAGATGCTCTGCAGTCACTGTTTTTGGACGCAGCTTGCTGCCAGGAATACTGCCGTTTGCGAACAATTCCGGCGTGCGGACCTCATCAGACAGGTGCTCCAGTGAGACGGCGTGCTGCTTCAAGTGATACCCACGAATCGTTTCGGCAGGGATATGTTTGGCAGTGATGCTTTCAGCCATAATTTTAGCGGAAGTAATGCTGCCGTCTGCCAGTTTAGCTGAAGTGACCGACAGATCAGCGAGCTTATCGGTCGAGACACTTTCCGGTGAAAGCTTAGGTGAGGTTACGGCATGATCGGTCAGATGCGGCGGAAAAATCGAACCTCCCGCGAGCAGTGCCGAGGTGATGCTGCCTGGAGCTATTTTGTCTGTGGTGATGGCGGCACGCGACACGGTGTCCGTTTGTACACTGCCTGGCTGCAGATGAGGTGCACCCACCGAATGCTCTGTCAGATGTTCTGATTTCACGGCATATGGCCGCAGTGCCTCGGAACCAACACTGCCCGGAGTCAGATGGGCAGCCGTAACGGCTCCGCTTCCCAGATGGGACGAATTCACCGTACCCGAAGCAACTGCTCGGCTTGTAACCGAACCTGGTGCCAACTTATCGGATGTAATACTCTCCGCTGCAAGCTTAGTAGTTGTGACAGCTTCATCCTGCAATTGGAATGATCCCACCGAAGACTCTGCCAGGTGTTTCTCCAATACGATGCCTGCTGCCAATGCATCTGCAGAGACACTTCCCTCGGACAGATGTGCTGTCTCAATGCTTCCGCTGGCCAGATGTATGGAATGAATCGCACCATTATCGACATGAACCGGGGTAATACCGCGATTCACAATATGTTCGCCCCGAATCGAACCTTTGGCCAGATGTTTCCCCTGCACGGCTTCATCCGCTATTTTAGAAGAAACCACACTCTGGTCTGCCAGCTTGGAAGCTGTAACGGCCTGCTCCAGCAATTTCGCTGTCCCCACCGATTGGTCTGCCAGCTTACTGCTGATGATTGCTCCATCGACCAGATGCTCGCTGCCAATTTCGGAACTGCCGATCTGTTCACTGCCTACAGCCGCTGACCGAATCTGCACCGATCCGATCGAACCATCCACCAGATGTCTTCCGTTTAAGCTGTGCTCGGCAATATGCCGGGTATGGATCGCTCCATCCTCAATCTGTTCGCTGCCAATGCTGCTGGCCAGCAGCTGATTGCGCCCTACCGACCCTTCTGCCAGATGAGACTGCTTCACCGAACCTGCCTGAATATGGCGTGAATCAATGGCCTGTTCTTCAATCTTGCTGCCCGTCACGGCCCCTTCGCGAATCTTGGCACTGGTAACTGCATCATCTGCCAGTTTCGAGGTATGAACCGCACCACCTGATAGATGACGTGTTTCTATACCGCTGATCGCTATTTTTTCTCCCGTGACGGCTTGATTCTGAATTAATTCCTCGGTGACCAGCAGCCGGCTGAGATGTCTCGTACCGATCGAACCGTCCGCAATTTTGGCTGCATCAATAACCTGATTCCCCAGCTTTTGAGAAGTAATACTTCCATCCCGGATTTTGTCTCCGGCGATTGAGGCATTTCTGATTTTGTGGCCGGATACCGAACCGTCTATCAGATGTTCCTCTGCGATGGAAGCCTCGGCCAGCTTCGCTGATACAATGGCGCCGTCCGCAATATGAATGCTCGTTACAGCATAATCCTGAAGTGCTTCACTTCCTACCGCGCCCGATTTCAGCTTGGATGCATCCACTGAGAAAGGAGCCAGTTTACTTTCCGTTACAGCAAATTCGCTGAGATCGTCCGTATAAATATACTGACCCGTGTGGCCCGGCATCTGGTTCTGGTTCAGGCGTTCAAGGCGCTGTCTGCCTGTTACACGGCTGTCGCTGTCCTGCTCTTTCAACGGAGAAGCAAGACTGCTGATCTGAAGTTCTCTTTCCACACCTTCTTTTTCCACGTTATCCGGGACCCTATCCTGCTTTTCTTCTGTATTTTGTGTTTTCAGCTGTCTCTCTTCCGAATCTGATTTCTCCAACAAATCTGCTTCTGCCGCTGAATCTGGTCTATTGGTAGATAAATCGGACGTGATCGGTTCGGGCTTTGCTGCTGACTCAGCAGGAACCGCCTTCGGAACAGGCGTATACGGACTCAAAACCTCTTCCTTTTTCACGGATTTCTCTGGCTTTGCGAATTCCATTCGCCGATCGGTCAGCTCCAGTTCCCTGAATTTAGGACTGATATGACGCAGTTTAGGCACCACACTCTTTTTTCTGCCTTTTTTACTCATAAGGCCAGCTCCTTCCCCTAACGTTCATCTCCGGCATCATATGCTTTGACCTGGGCATCTGCCACTTATCTGGCCCTGCTTTTGCAAATCCATGCCGTGATTATGCATATTCAAAGAACAGCTGCACCTGTCCTGACGTAATTAGGCTGTACGAAACGGGGAGACAAGGCAGCTGTCCACGCCCCCTATCCGCTCCTTTCATAGGATATGGTGTCTGAGCATAAACGGATGTATAAGAAATACATCTCCACACCGGTCTGCGTTATCGCGATGTCAGAGCCTTGCATTGACAGGCCGGCGTACTGGAATACAGATTCATGGCCCGCGGTTAACAACGAAGGAGGAACGGTCATGCTCCAAGAAACGATCGGCATTATGTTCGATTCACGCATGTACCGGGGGATACCGGCCGGAAGGACCGGTCAGGAATCACTCGCAAATTATGAACAGGCTGCAGCCTGTTACGGATTAACGCCCTGCTTTTTACGGCTGGAGGATATTGATCTGGAATGCAAAACCTGTCTGGCTTATGTGAAAAAAGAAGATCGGTACGTGCGTGAGCGTATACCGCTTCCTTCCGTCATCCATAACCGTTCGCTCCAGCTGCGGGGTACGGCACAGCGGCAGATCACCCGTTTGCTGCTGCAGGGCATTCAGGTATATAACGTGCGCAACCGCTATCGCAAGGATCATGTGCATGATATGCTGCGGCAGGACCCTATTCTAAGAAATCATCTGCCTCGTGCAGTCAAAGCAGCACCTGAATCTCTCGCTTACATGATGGAACATTATAAGGATCTCGTCATTAAACCGTGCAGCGGCAGCATCGGACATGGCATTATGCGTCTATTCCAGCAGGACGGACATTGGAAACTGACCTGTGAAACCAAAGCGGCACGCAAAGGCTGGGCCACCTTCCGATTAAACCGGGGACAGCTTCCTTCCGCTGCGCTTCGCCGGATATTCCGCCATGCATATCTGATTGAGGAGCGTATTCCGCTGATCCGGTACGAGGGAAGACCTGTTGATCTGAGAGTGTCGGTACAGCGCGGAAGGGATGGATTATGGAGTGTCACCGGCATGTTTGCCAAAGCAGCACCATCCCACACGTTTGTGACTAATATCGCTCAGGGCGGTAAAGTGATGACATTAGCCGAAGCACTCGGGATGAAGGAGCCGAATGCCGAACTTTTCCGCCTGGAATCCCGCATTGCCATGACTGGCCTGCGTATTGCCCAAACTTTGGCTTCCAGTCTGCCTCACCTTGCCGATCTGGGTCTCGACCTGGGTATTACCCGAAACGGAGAGATTTTTTTTATTGAATGTAATGGAAGAGATCAGCGTTACGGCTTTCGCAAGGCTGGCATGAAGGAACATTGGCAGATGAGTTACAGCAAACCGATGGCTTATGGACGTCTGCTGCTGGATCAGAACTCCATCATTCCAAGACAGCCTCAAACCTATGATCGCGGATTGTATTGATTTCATTCGTGATTTGTGTCAATATTATGCAGAATGGCCGCTTTTGCGGCCTTGAAGTTTGTACTAACCCTAAGGGGGATATTCATGGCAAAAACGCTGTTGCGATTAATGACTGAGCTTTCTTCGCGCAAATGGATCTCCCGGACCGTGGGAGCTTTCTCCAAAAGCCGGGGAAGCAAAGCATTTATCCCTTATTTTGTCCGGACCTACAACATCCCTGTACAGGAAGCCGAGAAAGACTGGAAAGAATATCGTTCCCTGAATGATTTCTTCACTCGCAAATTAAAACCCGGGATGCGCCCGCTGGACCTTTCGGAACATGCATTGATCAGCCCTGTTGACGCCAAAATCACGGCAGCCGGTCCGATCTCCGCAGGAACGATTCTGAATGTAAAGGGACAAAATTATACACTCGCTGAATTATTAAACCACTCTCCGCATCTGGAGAAGTACAAGCATGGTTATGTATTCGTACTCTACCTCAGCCCGCGTGACTATCACCGTATCCATGCGCCTGTCAGCGGCCGCAGAATAGAAAGCGAACATATCAAGGGTAAAGTTTATCCCGTGAATGATTTTGGACTCACACATATGAAATCCGTGCTCAGCCGGAACGAGCGCCTCATTACGTATATTGAGCACGATTATGGTGAAGTGGCTGTTGTCAAAGTAGGTGCGATGAACGTCAGCAGCATTCAATATGCAGATGTCGATACCAAAGCCTGGGCTCAGGGAGATGATCTGGCCTATTTTGAATTCGGCTCTACCGTCGTACTGCTCATGCAAACAGATACCTTTGAACCGCTTCCTGATTTGAAGCCCGGAGATTCCGTTAAAATGGGTGCCCTGCTTGGTCGTCTCAAACCCAAACATTCATAATTCATAAGCAAATAAAGAGGATGGCATACACCTTCAATCGGGTGTTACGCCATCCTCTTTATTCATGCCCTAATATTCATGATATGAAAGGTTACCATTCTGAACCATTACGCTAAACATCATTTCATGTATACATGCATGGCGAAGCCTCACTTCGCCTGAATCGTTTGTTCATCAGCCGTTAGAGAACGATATCTCCAAACGTTAAAACCATACGTCCTGCAGTTCTTCCACCGGTTTCAACCGGCGCAGACGTTTCCGAAAAATGCTGCATCCTTTGATGGAATTCCTGCGGCTGCGGACCCGTCTTTTTCCGTTCATCATCACACGCTCCTCCTTGTCAGGTCATCTGGAATGCTAGTTACTTACCCCAGCCATCCGGCATTGAAACCCTGTGAGATGTTGGATCAGACTCCCTAATACATCTTTAACGAATCTCTGACGGACTTTTACCCGTGTACTGCTTGAACTGACGACTGAAGAAAAAGATATCCCGATACCCCAGTGCATCCGCGACTTCGGTCACGTTCATGCCGGTATGTACCAGCAGATGTTCTGCCCGTTCAATCCTCATACGAATAATGTAGGACTGCACGGATGATCCGATCAATTCTTTGAACTTGATAGAAAAGTAACGCGGGGACAGACCGGCCCGTGCCGCCAGATCTTCGACGCGATGCGTAATTCCGGGATGCTGCCGAACATAATTCGCAATCTCCTGAATCACGTCGGACAGCTGGTTGCTTACTTTTTTCTCAACTGGCTCTTCCGTATCCGCTCGGAGCAGATGAATCATCAGCTGCTTTAGAATCAGCTTGCTCTCTTCGTCACGTCCATACACATCGGATAAAAACAGCCGAACATACCGTGCCAGCAAATGCTCGAATTCCACCGTCTCCTGCACTTCGCGATAAGACTGGGGAACATCAACCACAGGCCCGTCCACATCAAAGTGAATATAGGTAAGCACAAGTGGTTTTTGCCTATTATGCGCTGCACTGGTGTGATCTCCCGGACGAAACAGAAAACAGCTTCCTTTGCCAACCTCGTAAGGCTGATCATTCAAAATAACCGTGCCTTCACCGCTCCACACGTAAAATAAATCATAATTTTGCATCGGTTTTTCCCGCTTCTGCCATTTCCAGCCCGGTTCACAGACTATTTTGGCGACAGCGGGCAAAATTACAAATGATGATGGCGATGCCTGCAGCATGTCGCCACTCCCCCTTGACAGTTAATCTCTTTAACACACTTATCCCATTATACAGCGGAATTCACCGAAACGAAAATATACACTTCTCCCATGCCGTTCGCATCCGCTGGATACCTTCTCGGATCTCCTCTTTATCCAGGTGAGCAAACCCGAAACAGACGGCAGAATCCCCTGGTGTCAATCGGTACTTTGCTGCATCCCGGATCAATACCCGCTGTTCGTGAACCCGTTCAGTAAATCGTACATAACTCTCCCGATCCCCGTTCCAGACTGCGTAGATGGTCAGCCCGGCATCCCCTGGATGCATGGTGAACGCCTGCGGCAGCCATCGCTCCATCTCCTTCACAAAGAAATCATGCCGTTCCCCATACAGCCGGGTTAACCTGCGCAGATGACGCATATACCCCCCTCTCGTCATAAACCTGGCCAGTGCACGCTGTTCCAGCAGCGCAGGTGACACCGGTTCATACAAAGCCTTGGCAGCAAGCAGCGGTTCTACCAGACTGCGCGGCAGTACCGCATAACCCAGCCGGAACGAGGCCGGCATCGTCTGGGAGAAAGAACCGATGTAGATGACACGCTGCTCCCGGTCAAGCACTTTCAATGGCTCAATTGGCCGACCGCCCCAGCGAAACTCACTATCGTAATCATCTTCAACAATAACGGCATTTTGTTTTGAAGCCCAGGCCAGCAGCGCTCGTCTTCGTTCCAGCCCAAGCACCGCTCCCGTCGGAAACTGACGAGTGGGGGTGACAAATAACGCCTGTGCCTGCCAATTCTGCGGAATAATGCCCCCGGCATCCACTTCCGTTGGTATCACCTCACCGCCGCAGGCTCTGACGGCATGCACGATTCCCTGATAACCCGGATTCTCCAGAACAACCGGGCTTCCCTCGGTAATGAGCAGTTGGGACAGCAGGGTGATGCCTTGTATCGATCCGCTGAAGAGCACAATTTGGGCAGCATCTGCCTGAATACCGCGTGTCCGGCGAAGATGCGAGGCGATTGCTTCCCGCAGCTCTGGATCACCAGCGGCCCCGCCCTGTTCCTGCCATCCGCTGCGGTGGACTGCGGCAAGCGCACTTTTCCATTCGGCGGCAGGAAAATGTTCTGTCAGAAGGCGCTGCATCCGAAAATTGATAACCGATTCATGCGTCAATTGAACCTCTTCACGAGAACGTTTATGTTCTGCCGTTAATGTACACAGTCGTTCGCCCCAGGCAGATAAGTGCAGCTCGGCTTCGATTTGATCGTTATGATGTGCGGACATGGATTCTGTAACATAAGTTCCTTTTCCGAGGTAGGCATGTACATACCCATCCGCAAGCAGCATATCGTAGACCTGGGCAGCTGAACCACGCGACATATCATACTGTTTGGCCAAGGCACGGGTAGATGGCAGCCTTGTTCCTGCCTCCAGTGTCCCCGCGTGAATTGCATCACGCAGTGCGTGATATAAGGCCTGATATTTGTAGCGATATTGAAGCTCATATGACTCAAGGGGCAGCCACAATTCCATGGGGTCTCCTCTCTCTTTGTCCTTTATTTTGTCTTTTCACTGACCGCTCTCCACAATTGGCCTATAAAAATGAATTTAAATTGGATCTATTTTGCTGTCAATATATGTTTTATGGTTATCTCCATGACAAACAGTACTTCATCTGAAGTTTCTGACGTGTTCTAATCCTTACTTACTCTTATATGTTCTAACACTTTCTAAACAATGGGGGAAATCACATGAGACGCAAAGAATTTTCAATAGAAGAAGAGAAGGAAATGATTGCATTTCTAGATCAGTGCTCCTTCGGATTTCTCGGAACAGTCAGCCCGGATGGGGAACCGAGAGTAACACCGCTGAATTTTGTGTATATGGAAGGCTGTTTTTACTTTCACGGCAGTTTGGCAGGAGAAAAAATGAAACAAATCAAGCAGCACTCGGCTGTCAGCTTTACCGTAGCGGAGGAATACTCGCTGATTCCTTCTTTTTTCAGCGACCCTGAACTGGCCTGTCCTGCAACCTCTTTTTTCAAAAGCGTCATGGCTTCCGGTCTGGCAGAGCCTGTAGAAGATCTCGAACTGAAAGGCAGGGTGCTGCAGCGATTTATGGAAAAACTCCAGCCGCAAGGCGGTTATGTACCCATTGATGCACAGGACTCCCGCTACACCGGGCGGCTCAAAGCCGTTGCTGTCGTGCGAATCGTCCCGAAGCGAGTCAGCGCCAAGTTTAAGTTTGGACAAAATTTAACCCCTGAACGATTCGACCATATCAGTGGTCAGCTTCACAAACGAAATGAAGGCCGGGATCAGGAAACCGTTGAAATGATGCAAAAATACTGCCCGTTCCACCAGCAGTAAACCTGCCGGATCAGGCTTGGAATTCGTGCAAATACTGCGTTTTTGCCCTGTGAAGCAACGCGGTAAAGTGATATAACTGTCATAATGCGTAATTTCCGTGACGGGGCCATGTCAAGGTGTTATAATATTAGGCAGTTGAATCACAATGACTTGGAAGGATGAAAAGAATGAATCCACTGGCTGAACAGTTGAACGAAAGTATTCAGGCCGGCAGCAGTCACGTCTACTCCATGCTGTCACAACTCGGCAAAGAAATTTATTTCCCTAAAGAAGGTATTTTGAGTCAATCTGCGGAAGCTGCAAGCCTAGCCAAGACCTTCAATGCAACGATTGGTATTGCTCTGGAAGGCGGGGTACCGATGCATCTGCCTGTGATTCAGGAGAAGTTGTCTGCATTCCAGCCGAAGGATCTGTATCCTTACGCGCCTCCTGCGGGCAAACCTGAACTGCGGACCGTTTGGAGAGATAAAATGCTGAAGGAAACCCCTTCTCTGGAAGGCAAATCGTTCGGCAATCCGATTGTAACGAATGCATTGACTCATGGACTCAGTATCGTCGCCGATCTGTTCGCTGAACAAGGGGACGCTGTTATATATCCGGATAAAAACTGGGAGAATTACGAGCTGACTTTCGGAATTCGTCGACACGGCCAGTTGGTTCATTATCCATTGTTTGATGACCAAATGAACTTTAACAGCAGCGGCCTGCTTCAAGCACTGCTTGCGCAGAAGGATAAAGGCAAAGCCATCGTCCTGCTTAACTTCCCGAACAACCCGACGGGTTACACACCGGGTGCTGCAGAAGCAGATGCCATTGTAGATGCTATTCGCCAAGCCGCAGAAGCTGGTGTGAATGTCGTTGCCGTTACGGACGATGCATACTTTGGTCTGTTCTTCGAAGATTCCATTCACGAGTCTCTGTTCGGTAAACTGGCCAATATTCATCCGCGTGTATTAACGGTGAAGATTGACGGAGCGACCAAAGAGGAATTCGTATGGGGCTTCCGTGTTGGATTCATTACGTATGCACATGAAGATGCTGCCGTACTGCATGCCTTGGAGCAAAAAACACTCGGCATCATTCGTGCAACGATCTCCAGCGGCCCACATCCTTCACAGACATTTGTTCTGGATGCGCTGAAGGCACCGGAGTTCGAAGCACAGAAGCTGGAGAAATTCGAAATTATGAAAGGCCGCGCCAACAAAGTCAAAGCCATTCTCGACAGCGGCAAGTATGGAGATGTATGGGATTACTATCCGTTCAACTCCGGCTATTTCATGTGCTTGAAGCTGAAGGAAGTTAGTGCGGAAGAACTTCGCAGTCACCTGCTCCACCAATACGGCGTAGGTACGATTGCGCTGGGTGAATCCGATCTGCGGATTGCCTTCTCCTGTATTGAAGAAAACGGTCTGGAAGATCTGTTCGATACGATCTATCGCGGCGTGCAGGATCTGCAAGCGACTTAAATAAAAATACCTTATATGATATAAGGTTTTTAACAACAGAACCCTTTGGAGGACATAGCGAAGCTTATGTCGTACCAGAGGGTTCTTTCAACTTTTTATTGTTCTCCAGTCGTCATGCCGTATATATCGCTTCGTTTCTTTGGCAGAATCAGTACCATCTCCCCGGACAGGTGCCCAAAACCATGACGAACGGGCTGCGGCCCAATCAACCTACCCCCATGGTACATAATATACGATGTACGCAAGGGCGTGCCAAACCATCACTCGAAAGGGGTATGACCCATGTCCCAAGTTGAAGATACAAGAGGCGGATACGGATACGGATGCGGCGGCTTTGGAGGATTCACTAACACAGGTGCCATTCTGGTACTGTTCATCCTGCTGGTCATCATCACAAAATCATTCCTGTACTAATACAACCTCGTTCGCTGCAAAAATAACAACATGAGTTTACATCAACGCACAACGAAGAGGCTGTCCCACAAGTCATAATCATGGCTGGGGAGAGCCTTGTTTTTAATTTAATCAAACCCATTGGATAAGACAATAATCTACAGCCCCCTCATTTAACACTCCTTTTTAATTTGTGAGGAATCCGTCTAAAAGCCAACGGTCATCATCTGAACGGATATAATCAAAATATAATGCAGCGTGACCTTCCGAACCTTTAATATCTTGATTAAACATTACAGCCATCATTAACTTAAGGTGTTTCGCATCCTTTAATTCATATCCCCTGAATTCCAAATCTCCCAGTTCCATTTTGCTTTGAAGAGCCACTTCGTAAAAATTCTCTCCGTTATTCACAATAATCATGTTCTGTTCACGAGATACTTTTACACTAGTAGAGGAATTTGATTCTATAAAATCGTAATCTTTATCACCCATGGCTGAGAGAAGTTTAAACGTCAGGTTTAATGACTCCCTTAACGCCTGTTCTCGATTTTCTTCGTTCATTTTCTTAAGACTGCTCTCCGATTCTTCTTTCAAACGTTTATTTTCATTTGGTATTTCCTCATGATTTGAACACCCCATTAGAACAAATATTAAAAAAAACATTAGAGCAATTCTTTTCATTTTATACCTCCTTTTCATTACCACATATTAACATAATCAGACTTCTGGAAGAAAAACCAGCATAAAAGTAAAATAGTCATCATTAGGTAGCGGATATAGAAGGAGGAAGAGAGGACGGAAAAAAACAAAAAGGAACAAAGCAGCATGTACTTCTGCTTTGTTCCACCTTGAACATATAGATGTTATATTCTTCACCGATATCATTTAGCTCATTTGTGGAGGAATGGAATAACTTGTTTTATTCATCTTCTTCCTCTTCTTTAATCCATTTACTTCCCTGTGAACGACGCATCAGCGCGATGACAAGTATACCGAGTCCAAGCGCAATGCCTGATATGCCAAGTCCCTCCATCCCTGCAGCAAGCATCGGCAGCCACATGAGCAGTGCGGTTATGGCGTGCAGCTGGAAAATGAAACCGAGCACCTGTGTCCGTCGGCTCTCAGCTGAAATGGGGTAGATCATGATCCAGAAGGAATCACTATGACTTCGCCGCAGCACCCCGAGCTGAACGCCTGTAAGCAGCAGGAAGAACAGATATACTCCGATTCCAAAGTAACTGCCTGCGGTCCACCAGGATAACAGCATACCAAGAATGATCAGGCGCATGACAATAGTGAATACTTCCGTACGAATGAATGTTTTGGTCATAAGATATCGGTATGCCTGCCCCGCATTCCATGGAAGAGCATTCCCCCATTTGCTGAGCCAGCGGCGGGAGCTCACCTTCTGTCCAGACGATGGCACGTCTACAAACCAGCCTAAAGTTCGCATCACTCTGCCCGCCTGCGTCTGCTCCACCTGAATCAGACGCTCCCAGGCAACCCGATGTTTAACGGGTACACGCAGCGCAGCAATATAAACAGCGGCAAGAAGCAAAAGGAATACGAGACTACGGAGCGGAGGCTGCCACAGCCAGGCTGCCACAGCAAGCACAGCCAGCGCCCAGCGAAGCACCCGGTATCCTTTGGATGCTCCAGCTTGAACCATTCTCAGTTCCTGCCATGCTCCATAACTGGACAGGATTTTCCATAACAGCAGAAACAGAATGGACAAGCCCAGCGGTTTGGCGTCTGCATCTGCTCTTACATAGAGCGGCCATAACGTAAGAAACACAAGCTGCAGCCCCAGCATCTTATAAATAACGCCACGAACAAAACTGTTCTTCAAATATTCCTGCATCCGGTACTCCTGCGGCCGCAGGAAGACAATATCTGCCGGAAGCAGATATGTACGGTAACTGCTGAGCAGTACAAGCGGAGCCAGCAGCAGCAAAACAATCCAGCGTATTGGAAATCCCGCAGGAATATTCTGTACAAACGATGTATACCAGGCAGAGAAAGCAATCACCAGAAATAAAAAGACCATTGCTACACCGCTCTGGATGACATAGCCCAGATAAGGAAGAATTCCATTCCAGAAACCTGTCCGACGCTGCTTCCATAAAAGCTTCAGATCCATATTAATCCCTGCCTTGCACGAGGGAATAGAACATGTGCTCCAGCGGTGTGTCGGGCCCTCCGAACTGTGTGCGCAGTTCGTTCAGTGTACCTTGTGCAATGACCTCCCCGCGATGCAGTACAACGAAGCGGTCACAATAATTTTCAATGGTAGATAAAATGTGTGAACTGAGCAGAATGGAAGACCCTGAAGCTTTCATCTCCAGCATGAAATCCAGCAGGGAACGAATACCCAACGGGTCAAGCCCCAGAAAAGGCTCATCAATAATATAGAGCGGCGGCCCTGCCACAAAAGCACACATAATCATGACCTTTTGCCGCATACCCTTCGACAGATGTGTTGACAGACTTGTACTTTTCTCGTTCATGCGGAACAAGTCCAGGAGCTTCTCGGTCCGCTTTTTAAAATCCGCCTCAGACACATTATATGCCCTCGCTGTAAACTCCAGATGTTCCATGACGGTCATCTCATCATATAATTCGGGAGATTCCGGAACAAATGCCATAGCAGACTGGTAAATCTGTGCATCCTCATCCCGTTTTTTTCCCATCACCCGAACTTCTCCCTGCTGCGGAGTCATCAGGCCAAGAATATGCTTCATCGTCGTACTCTTGCCAGCGCCGTTTAATCCGATCAGCCCAACCATTTCTCCGCGTCCAACTTCCAGATTAATGCCGTGCAGCACCGGTCTTTTGGCGCTGTACCCTCCGCTAAGCCCGCTGATTTGCAGCACAGGCGATTGAACGTTTTCCATCTATCCCTGCACCCCTTTCATCCGATTATTCCTCAGAGCGCGGTGCTCTGTCTTTGCTCCACTTGGGTGCTCCCTTGTTTTTACGATTCTGATCGCGGTCCGTTCGGCCTGCACTACCTGCTGGTTTGCTGCCAGTTGCCCCTTGATTTGAAACGGTCGCTCTTGTGCCTGGTTTCCGGCTTCCCTGACCTGGTTTGCGATCCCGGGACTGTCCCGGCTTCCGGGAGAATGAATGCCCTTCAGGACGAGTATCCGGGCGTGGATCAGCCGCCAAAACTTTGCCGCCGAAGAGTGTACGCTCCTGCAGTTCAATGCCGAGTTCGCGTGCAAATTTGCGCATGATGAAAATTTGCGTTTCATCCACAATGGACAGCACGATCCCTGAACGTCCCATCCGGCCTGTCCGGCCTGCACGGTGAACATAATGCTCCGAGTCAAAGGCAGGATCATAGTTGATGACCATTGGCAGGCCTTCGATGTCCAGTCCTCTTGCTGCGACCTCGGAGGCAATCAGCAGTTGAATTTTGCCGTTACGGAAGGCAGCCAGTACGTTGCTGCGCGTTACCTTGTCGGCGTCCCCGTACAGCGCTGCTGCGGACAGACCCAAATGGTTCATTTTTGCCTCAACCTCACCGATGTCCTCCGTTGCATTCACAAAGACAATGGCACGATCCGGATTGTATTGTCTAACGAGACGGCGCAGCATATCGATCTTGTTGCGGCTCTCTTCTACGAAATAATAATGTTCGAGTCCGGCAGCCGTGGCGCGCTCTGGTTCGATACCAATATGAACCGGCTCTTTCATCTCGCGCTTTGCCAGCGCAGCCGTATGCTCATCAATTGTTGCGGACAGGAAGATTAACTGACGGTCACGCAGTGCGCTTTTCAGCACAAATTCCACGTCACTTACACCACCAAGTTGAAACACCTGATCGGCTTCGTCAATAACAATGGTAGATACGTTGTGCATTTTCAGCTTTTTGAGTGTAATCAGTTCCTTCAACCGTCCAGGTGTACCGACAACCAGCTCAGGATGCTCACGCAATTTCTCAATCTGACGTTTCACCGCCGCACCACCAATCAGCCCCTGCACACCAATGCCGCGATCCGCACCATAACGCTGTGCCTCACGTACAATTTGCATTGCCAGTTCCTGCGTTGGCGCGATAATCAGTTTCTGTGTTCCTTTAATATCACTCTTGATGGACTGCAGCAGCGGCAGCAGATACGCCAGCGTTTTCCCCGTTCCCGTCTGCGACTTGGATACCACATCCCTGCCTTCCAAAATAACCGGAATGGTCTGCGCCTGTACCGGAGAAGGTTCATTAATATCATGCTGCGCCAGCAGCGCCTCCAAATCCTGTGCCACGCCTATTGATGCAAAAGTTTGATTCGTCATGTATTCCATCCTTTAAGTTTATTCGTAAGAAACAAAGCCTGTCTTCACATTACCTTTCATTATATGCGAAAAAAGCCTGCGTACCAAATCTTATTCCGGCCGGAAATGTTCAAGTCTGCGCAAAAAAAAGAAAAGCCCCTCGGCGGAGCCCTTCTTCATCCGGTATATGGTGCTCATGTTACACTCTACTTCTGATTCATTACACCGTGTGACAGTCGATCGGCAAGCCGCGGGAACAACTGATAAAACCACATGCCAGCCGACGCCAGCCTCGGCAGATTCACTTCTTCCTTGCGTTTCTTCATGGCCCGAATCATGTGGCCTGCTACGTTCTGAGGAGTCAGCATCAGCCAGCGCACATTGTTCACGTAATTTCCAGAAGGATCTGCACGATCAAAAAATGGTGTATCGATCGGACCCGGGTTAATCGTAGTCACGGTAACCCCCGTCTTACGCAGTTCCTGACGAAGTGCGTTGCTGAATCCGAGTACAGCATGTTTGGTGGCCGTGTACGAGGCTGATTTGGCGGTGCCAATTTTGCCAGCCATCGAAGCAACATTTACAATCTGGCCTTTTCCCCGTTCCAGCATATGCGGCAGCACCGCTTTGGTACAGCGGACAATACCCATGTAATTCACGTCCATCATTTCGTCAAATTCCTGTACAGACATGTCTGTCATCGCGGCAAATTTTCCGTAACCGGCGTTATTCAGCAGAATATCGATTCGTCCGTATTTATGTAACATCGCATCTACAGCCGCCTGAACCTGCTCGCTGTCCGTAACATCCAGCGTTAGCAGCTCATGCCGTCCCTGTAGTGAAGCACCAATCTGTTCCAGCTTGTCCCGTGAACGGGCAGCCAGAATCGGGATGGCTCCTTCTTCGATCAGCATTTGTGCGCAGAGCGCGCCGATTCCGCTCGATGCTCCTGTTATAAAAACAACCTGATCTTTCAGCATGGTTGATGTCCTCCCGTAATGAACACATTTGCCTTATAAGGCCTATGCTTCATTTTACGAGATCATCACCTGAATATCCATCTCGCCAATTCCATCCATTAATAACGGAATACTAAGCGCTTTCGTTGCACTGAATGCGGTTAAATGTTCGGACTGCATCACTTGTGGAGGGGTAATATCTACAACGACACCCTGATTGGACAGAATTGTACTCGCATTACCGCTAATCATGTTGCCCAGCTCGGAAATCGCACTTTTGCTCATATCGTCCATCTCGGTGATCACAAAACCACCCATCATGGCTGAAACAATTTTCAAAGCGACCGTTTCTTGTATACCAAAAACAATATTTCCACTCAGCTGGCCCGTCATTCCGATGACAATCCAGACATGATCAGCAATGAATTCTACGTTCTTCACGCCAAGACTCCCGGTGGAAGGCGAAACCTGGATGAGCTGTTCAAATACGTTGCGTGCAGATTCCAGGAATGGGTTAATTACTTCCGCTTTCACTGTCTATGTCCTCCTCACACTGGGTTATTGGTCACATACCAAAAGTCCCATATTCATTAAATTTATTATACTTTATCACGTACGAGAATTCATTAAGAATTCAGTAATTCCTGTGCACTATAATTTATCGTCATTCGAATACCAAATGTTTATAGCTGTTTTGTGCGCTTTTCACTTCTTTGGAAAAAATCTCAATTATCTACACAGGCTCTTAAAGAGTCATAGGACTTTTATACCGTTTTTATAAGTATTTAAAATTTAAAGTTACAGCCTGCTTCTTTTGGATGTCTGTCGAACTACTTTAATAGGGATGTACCCTTCATTGCCCTGATGTCCTTAATCCCCTATAATTTAAGATAAAGGAAACCTAACCCGTCACGGAATTCACTGCATGACAGATGACATACAGAGGATATTTTGCCGAAGGAGGCCGTATATGAACATAAGCCAACTGGAAACGCTGATTACGATTTCCAAAACAATGAGTTTCCGCAAAGCGGGAGAACTCCTCAATCTGACCCAGCCGGCTGTCTCGGCTCAGATCAAAAGTCTGGAGGACGAATTCAACACGGTTCTGGTTGACCGGAACCAGCCGGTAACCCTCACCGATCGAGGGCAGGTTTTTCTGGAGCACGCTGAACGGATGCTCGACATTGTGGACGAGTTGAAGCAGAAGTTGTCTGATCTGGATGAAACGCCGCAAGGACGCATCGTGCTTGGAACAACGACTTCTATTGCGATTCAGATTCTGCCAAGAGTACTCTCCTACTTTCAGGATCAGTTTCCACTTATCAAAACCAGCATTCAATCTCTTCCTTCCTCACAGATCTATACACAGGTCGAGAACGGTCTGGTGGACATTGGGATTGGATACCTGACAGAGCGGAATCCTAACCTAAGCACGTCGGTACTGTACTACGATACGTTCGAGCTTGTTGTATCTCCTTCCCACCCGCTGGCGAAGAAAAAACATGCGGCTGTCGACGTTTTGCGAAGCACCCCCCTGATACTACTGTCTCCGGACACGGTCGGACGCCGGTTTACAGAGGCTGTTTTCAAGAAATACAATATCGAACCCAACGTCGTCATGGAGCTGTCGAGCAGTGAAGAAGTGAAACGAATGGTTGAGATTGATCTCGGTGCAGCCATCATCTCCAAACAATCCGTAGCACATGAGCTTCGCCAGGGTACATTGCGAATGATACCTTTGAGTGAATTGGAAGTCAGTCATCCGGTAGGGGTTATCTACAAATCCAGCCGCTACCTCAATTCGGCAATGCATCAATTCCTGAGTGATCTCAAGGGCATGCCCGAAACACAATTTATCAGCTCAGAATAAAATGGATCATTAGAAAGGACAGGGATTCCATATGAAATTCGATCTTCATACGCATCATTTCCGGTGTGGTCATGCGGACGGCAGCATTAGGGATTATATTGAAGCAGGCATTGAGGCAGGACTTCAGGCCATCGGAATCTCTGACCATACCCCTTATTTTGGAAGTGATTTGGAACAGGCACATCCACGAATTGCCATGGGCAAATCGGAGTTACAGCATTATGTATCTGAAGTGCTCGCGTTAAAAGAAGAATATGCCGGGAAAATTGATGTTCTGCTCGGGATTGAATCGGACTACTTTCCGCTTCATGCTGAATTATACCGGACAACGCTGGGGCAGTATCCGTTCGACTATATTATTGGTTCTGTTCATCACACAGAGGATGTCAGCATTTTCAACAAAACCCGTTGGAACGGACTAACCGAAACCCGTAAAATCGAAGTGAAAGAAAGCTACTACAAGTTAATTGCCCAATCCGCCCGCAGCGGCATGTTTCAGATTCTCGGCCATATTGATGCGATGAAAGGCAATTACCCGCCATTCTCCGAGATCATTGCAGACCATGCCATCGACGAAACGCTTCAGATCATTGCCGATGCCAACGTTGCGATTGAAATCAACACATCAGGTAAAACCAAGCTTAGCGGCGGATGGTATCCGTCCGATGCCATCTTGGAACGTGCAAATCATTACGGTGTGAAAGTCACCTTCGGCTCCGATGCTCATATCCCTAGGCGAGTGGCCGATGAATTGGACAATGTACGCACACGTCTGCGAGAGATTGGTTTCACCGAATGGGTGTATTTCAAACAGAAACAGATGCAGATTGTTCCTTTATAAAAAATACGAACGCAAAGATCCCCATGCATGCAAAACATGCGTGAGGATCTTTATTCGTTTTGTTGCAAAAAAAATGAACCCGCTCATCGCGGGTCCCAACAGCATTATCTATTATCAAAAAGGGGGTCATGAGATAAGTTTACCCCTTGTCTGTTAGAGTTCAATTGCAGCTATATTTCATTTGTGTAACAAAAGATTGAAGTTCGTTTCAATGCTGAAACTGTTCCCGATGTATGCCATATACCTTAACGTCCAAAGCATATTCAGCTGTCTCATTCTCTCCATCGTTCAGTCCGAATGATGGAAGATTACGTTCATAAGTCATCCCCATTTTCAGGAGCACCCGCTCCGAAGAAATGTTGGCATCGTAACAGCGTGCCTCGACCCTCCACAGATGAAGTTCATCAAAGCCGAATGCCAGCAGACGACGTACGGCTTCCGTTGCCACTCCTTTCCCCCAACAGGACTTGTTCAAAATGTAACCAATCTGAGCAGTCCCTTTTTGATCATTCCAATGTTGGAAAGACGTTATCCCGATCACCTGCTCACTGTCTTTCCAACAGATGCCGTAGTGCAGCGAATCCAGTTTGGCACTGCTGCTTCGAATCTGATTCAGCAGCTTTCTCGCCCGAATGGGGGGTGCCTGATTACCTCGATTCACGTATCGAATCACTTGTGGATCGGATAACAGTTCAGACAAGGTGATGTAATCACTCTGACGTAATGATCTAAGCACAAGGCGCTCCGTCCATAAGGCAGGCAGCCCTTGAATCAGCATGTTTCGGGTAAGCATGACAATCACTCCTCTGCCTAACGGGTTTTAGTCCGGTAAGACAAGCATGCTCTGAAGATGATCCGGCAATCATACCACTGATCTGACCATAATGTTATAAACTGTAGTATGTCCTCTCTATAATCAGCTTTATCCTGTGAATGTAATCTACTCCTGCAGTCCCCGATAGACTCCTGAACGTATCTCGCGAATGTAAGCATCAAGTGCCGGAACTTCCGCTTTCTGTGCGATCCTTACTTCCTGCTCAATATCATAGGGTACCCGGACAAACTGAAGGTTGAATGGTTTCTGACTATCATCGCCGTACTCCCCTTCAAGAATGCAGTATGAGGCTTGAGGAAGATCAAGCGGATTGCCAGCGCTTCCTGTGTTAAACAGCATTTTGCCATCCAAATACTGCAGGAATGCATTATGCACATCGCCATATCCTACCACATCAGCTGCCCCTGCCTCGGAATGATCGGCTGGAGGTTCAAACATCGCAAGCCGCTTATGCATCTCATCCCATGGCTGTACGCGATGATACACACTTTGCGGCGAAGCATGAACTAATCGAACGGTGCGTCCGCTTAATTTAAACTCATGACTGAATGGGAGGTTCGAAAGATAGGCTAATCGCTCTGTTCCCAGTCGCTCAGCCTGCCATGTAAAATCCCGGACATCCTGATTCACTGCCACAAGTTCATCCCAGTTGCCGCGAATCACCACTTCACATGCCGCCCTTACCTGATCAACCACTTCAGCAGGCTGTGGTCCTTTGCCTACAAGATCTCCGAGACAAAAGATTCTGTTCAAGCCGCGATGCTGCATATCTTGCCGCACGGCTTCCCAGGCAGTCATGTTGCCATGAATGTCGGATACAATTGCTATTCGTTCCATCAGTTTAACCTCCACTCATGTCCATATCGTAAATCACAGATTACCAGTATTTAAGATCAATCGACTTAGGATTTCTTTTGTAGACTAATCAGCTTTTTAAGTATACTTACTATTCGATCTGTTATTAATGACCGTTGTTAAATCCCGTTATTAGGTTTTAACGTTCATTCACACTTTGTCGGCTTATGTGAAGTACCGTCAGTTCCGGTCTGCATAAAAAACGAATGGGAAGCTGCGTCATGCCAAATCCCCGATTCACGTACACCGGCATTTTTTGGTGAGAGGTGTAGTGCAGTCCTTGAATATATTTACGAGAACCACGCGGAGTAGTCACAGCACCAAACCAGGGAAAACGCACCTGTCCACCATGACTGTGACCCGAAAGCTGCAGTCCGAACCCATGCGGAGCTGCGTAGTCGGCATAATCCGGTTCATGCATAAGAAGTAATTTCCAGACCTGTTCTTCCAGCCCTGAAATCGCTTCTTCCAGGTCGGGATTTCCCGTTAAAGCATCATCCAAACCTGTTACAGCAAGCTTCTCTTCTCCCCGCTCTATGAGCACGTGTTGGTTGCACAGGAGCGTAAAGCCCGCTTCGCGAAACATGTCCTGCACTTCCTGCTGCTGCTGTCCTCGATAATCATGATTCCCCAAAACGGCAAATTTTCCGTATCTCGCTGTCATGGAAGCCAGAATGGGCACACACTCACGCATAGGTTCAGCTTGTCTCTCCACGATATCTCCGGTAAAACAGATGAGATCAGGCTGCTGATCCTTAATCTGCGCCGCCAGCCTACGCATCTCTTTTGCCCCTGTATGAAAGCCAAGATGAGCATCGCTGAAATGAATAACACGCAGCCCGTCAAACGATCCAGGAAACGACGGGAGCTTGAGATGAATGTGATTGATCTGCAAACGTCGCGGTTCCCACAGTGCGTACCCGAGCGTCAGTACACTTGCTCCTACGGTCATCAATATTTTTCGTAGTCGAACCATTCGACGAGAAGGATCGTGATCCTTTTCTTCTCCAGGAAAAACAGGTTCCTTTGAACCATGCGTCCTGCTCAAACGCCGAGACGGTGAGCTGTTGTTGTTCAAACGCGGTGTCTGTCCCATGTCTCCCCTCCTCGGACCCTATTTCTTGAGGGCGGTTATAGCCCCCTATCCATCCCTGTAGTATACCATATTCTGCACAGGATGCCCGGTTCCTTCGTTGATGACAAAAGAAGCCGTGACCCGGCCAAGTAACTGCACGGGATCACGACTTTTTTTGGAGAAGCAGTGCTGACCACTGCTTATACGTTAAAATTATACACCCAGCCAGCGTTTAAACATATGCTTGGTGGTTTGCTTATTCATCTCCGCGATGGACGTAGTAAGCGGAATACCTTTAGGACATGAACGCACACAGTTCTGTGAGTTTCCGCACCCTTCGATACCGCCATCTTCCATCAACGCTTCCAAACGTTCTTCGGCATTCATCTCACCTGTAGGGTGAGCATTGAACAGTCGTACCTGAGACAGCGCTGCTGGACCAATGAAGTCTGTTTTTTCGTTAACGTTCGGACATGCCTCAAGACATACACCGCAAGTCATACATTTGGACAGCTCATACGCCCACTGACGTTTCTTCTCTGGCATCCGCGGTCCTGGACCAAGATCATATGTGCCATCGATCGGAATCCAAGCTTTGACGCGTTTCAGCGCGTTAAACATACGTGTGCGATCAATAACAAGGTCACGTACAACCGGGAATGTTTTCATCGGTTCGATACGAACCGGCTGTTCAAGCTTGTCAATCAGGGCTGCGCATGCTTGACGCGGTTTACCGTTAATAATCATGGAGCAGGCGCCGCATACTTCTTCAAGACAGTTGGATTCCCAACATACCGGAGCGATGGACTTTCCATCTTTGTTTACCGGGTTCCGCTGAATCTCCATCAGAGCGCTGATCACGTTCATATTTGGACGGTACGGCAGCTCAAACTCTTCGGTATACGAAGATGACTCCGGGCTGTCTTGACGAGTGATAATAAACTTGACGGTTTTGCTCACTGTTGCTTGTTCCGCCATATCGTTGTCCCCTCCTCTGGTGACGATGATTGTATTGCTGGTGCGCAAAGCGGCGTTGGTGCTCGGGTAGGCCGCTCCGGTCGCGGAATGCCCTTTGGATCGCTGTTACCCCCGAAATTTCTTGGATCAAACCCTTCCGGGGTTGAAATTCGGTGGTAAAGGCGAACGCTTCGCTTCTTTCGGGCATTTCCGCTCCCTACGCTGCGCCCTGCACCTCCTGCTGCTTTGCTGGAAACTGCAATCCATTCATGCTGGATTGCTGTAATTTTTGATGGCAGCCTGCAAACGCTGGCTTCCTAGAATCGAATACTGGTGCGCAAAGCGGCGTTGGTGCTCGGGTAGGCGCTGCGGTCGCGGAATGCCCTTTGGATCGCTGTTACCCCCGAATTTCTTGGATCAAACCCTTCCGGGGTTGAAATTCGGTGATAAAGGCGAACGCTTCGCTTCTTTCGGGCATTTCCGCTCCCTACGCTGCGCCCTGCACCTCCTGCTGCTTTGCTGGAAACTGCAATCCATTCATGCTGGATTGCTGTAATTTTTGATGGCAGCCTGCAAACGCTGGCTTCCTAGAATCGAATACTGGTGCGCAAAGCGGCGTTGGTGCTCGGGTAGGCGCTGCGGTCGCGGAATGCCCTTTGGATCGCTGTTACCCCCGAATTTCTTGGATCAAACCCTTCCGGGGTTGAAATTCGGTGGTAAAGGCGAACGCTTCGCTTCTTTCGGGCATTTCCGCTCCCTACGCTGCGCCCTGCACCTCCTGCTGCTTTGCTGGAAACTGCGATCCATTCATGCTGGATTGCCATGAGTATACATCAGAAGCTTAATCGATCAGCGAATGAACGATTAACGCGATAAATAAAGCAGATTAATCTTTGGAATAGTCACGAATCCGCGGAGGAATCAGGGATACGTCCACTGGCTCGTACGAGATTTGCGGACCTTCCTTCGTCCAGCTTGCAATGGTCGTCTTCAGGAATTCTTCATCGTTACGCTCTGTGAACTCAGGTTTGTAATGCGCTCCGCGGCTCTCGTTACGCAGCAGTGCGCCGAGTGTCATTGCTTCAGCAAGCTCAAGCATGTTCCACAATTGGCGGGTAAATGCCGCACCCGGATTGTTCCAGCCAGAGTTGTCATACATGTTGATTTTGCCATAACGCTCTTTCAGTTCCTTGATTTTGCCAATCGTCGCTTCAAGCTTGTCGTTGTAACGAACTACGGTCATGTTGGCTGTCATCCACTCGCCCAGCTCTTTGTGAATCACGTAAGCATTTTCGGTACCCTGCATTTTCATGATACCTTCGTATTTGTCAGTTTGACGCTTCGTATAGCCATCAAATACAGAAGAAGAGATATCAGCAGAGGACTTCTTGAGTCCTTTGATATATTCAGCCGCTTTTGGTCCTGCCACCATACCACCATAAATTGCGGATACGAGTGAGTTTGCACCCAAACGGTTGGCACCATGATATTGATATTCACATTCGCCAGCTGCAAACAGCCCTGGAATGTTCGTCATTTGATTATAATCTACCCACATGCCGCCCATGGAATAGTGAACGGCCGGGAAAATTTTCATCGGAATTTTGCGCGGATCGTCACCCATGAATTTCTCATAGATTTCGATGATTCCACCCAGTTTAACATCCAGTTCCTTCGGATCTTTGTGAGAGAGGTCGAGATACACCATGTTCTCACCGTTCACACCAAGTCCCATGTCTACGCAAACGCTGAAAATTTCACGTGTTGCGATATCACGCGGCACAAGGTTACCGTAGGAAGGATATTTTTCTTCAAGGAAGTACCAAGGCTTACCGTCTTTGTACGTCCAGATCCGGCCACCTTCACCACGGGCAGATTCGGACATCAGACGCAGCTTGTCGTCTCCTGGAATTGCTGTCGGGTGAATCTGAATGAATTCGCCGTTCGCATAATTCACACCCTGCTGATATACCGCACTCGCGGCAGTTCCTGTGTTGATGACGGAGTTTGTTGTTTTACCGAAAATGATTCCAGGACCACCACTCGCCAAGATAACAGCTTCAGCCGGGAAAGTCTGCACCTTCATCGTTTTCAGATCCTGTGCCACGATCCCGCGGCATACCCCTTCGTCATCTACAACAGCCTGCAGGAATTCCCAGTTCTCATACTTCGTCACGAGACCGGCTGCTTCCCAGCGACGTACCTGCTCATCCAATGCATACAGCAGCTGTTGACCTGTTGTTGCACCGGCAAATGCTGTACGGTGATGCTTCGTTCCCCCGAAACGACGGAAATCGAGCAAACCTTCCGGTGTACGGTTGAACATAACGCCCATCCGGTCCATCAGGTGAATGATACCAGGTGCCGCTTCACACATCGCTTTAACTGGCGGTTGATTGGCGAGGAAGTCTCCGCCGTATACCGTATCGTCAAAGTGTACCCATGGGGAGTCACCTTCCCCTTTCGTATTTACCGCACCGTTGATACCGCCCTGGGCACATACGGAGTGGGATCTTTTAACAGGAACCAGTGAAAATAAATGAACATGGACTCCGGCTTCAGCCGATTTGATCGCCGCCATCAATCCCGCGAGACCGCCGCCCACAATAATTACATTCGATGATGCCATTGCTAGTTCACTCCCTTATTAAGTAAGCCTTTATCACAATAATTAAATTAGTAAGCATTAATCGCAAAAATCACATCGTTAAACATGAATTCCTAGAATCACTTGATTTAGATCAGCACTGATTTTACCGCATCCATCATTGAAGTCGCTGTCTGGAAATCAACGTTCCGGAAAGCAAACAACGAAGCGATGAACATGATGGAAATAATACCGAACAAGCTCATGCACACATACGAGGATACGCGCTGTGCTCGAGGTCCGACTGTGATTCCCCAGCTAACGAGGAACGACCAGAGTCCATTGGCAAAGTGATAGGATGCCGCCACAACACTGATCAGATATAAAATAAATGTTACCGGATTCATCACGATGTTATGGATAACACCGCCTAACTCTTCGTGAGTCACATTGCCGAGAGCCACTTGTACACGCGTCTCCCACACGTGCCAGATCACAAATACAAACGTGATGACACCACTGATCCGCTGCAGCGTATAACGCCAGTTGCGCTCATTGCCGTAACGGCCCACGTTAGGCTTGGCCTGATAAGCAATGTACAGACCATATACACCGTGATAGAACAGCGGCAGCCAGATCAGAAACGTTTCCAAAACAATGACGAGCGGCAGGCTGTTCAAGAAGGCAACCGCACCGTTAAAAGCTTCTTTGCCGCCTTCAACTGCTGAGAAGTTCGTCACCAGATGCTCTAGAAAAAACAGACTGAGCGGAATGACGCCAAGCAAGGAGTGCAGCTTTCTGGAGTAAAACCCTTTCATAAAATGTCGATCCCCTTTCGTTAAATACAACGTTTTCATAAATGCTAATACTCATACCTTATCATGACTCGAACACTTTTCCATGAAAAGGTTCGACAAATTGTTCCGATTTGATCAGGTGTGAACAACTTGTGTCACAATTCATGTTACTCCTTTTTTTCTTATAAGGGAATTGCAATATAATTATTAAATGTTATAACCTATAGGTATAAGCATTGAAACAAGGCGTTTGCAGGCGCTGCGAGACTAAAAAAATGAGGTTGGTAAGCCATACATCATGGCAGACGATTAATCAAGGGCAAGAATCACACTCATAAGAAGAGAGGTTTGTGTTCATGTTCGAAGAATTAAATGCATTTGCAGCGGTCGTAGAGCAATCCAGTCTGAACCGTGCGTCCAAATTACTGAATTTATCCCAACCGGCACTCTCCCGCAAAATCTCCAAACTGGAGGATGAGCTTGGGGTAGCCCTCTTTCACCGCCGCGGTAAACGGCTGGAATTAACGAGTGTAGGTCAGCTTGCTTATACTTTCGCCGTTGAACAAAAGCAGCAGCAGCAAAAATTTCTCACCATGCTGTCCCAATACAAGGATGAGGAACAGAGTATTATTACCCTGGGAGCCAGCCTGACGACACTTCAGACCACCCTGCCCCCGCTGGTTAATGCTTTTATGGAAAAGCATCCGCATGCTGAATTAAAGCTGTTAACAGGCAAAACACATGAGATAGTCTCTTTTGTACGTGACAAAAAAGCCGATGTGGGTATTGTTGCCTCGTCGATCAGTGAAACCGGACTCAACTGTGTACCGCTGTTTGACGATCACCTGGAGCTGGTCGTGCCGCTTACACATCCGCTGGCTGGCAAAGAAGCCGGCATGGAGCATCTTCAGGATCTGCCGATGATCACCTTCTCCAAAGGAACATGGTACCGCAAACTGACCGATGACCTCTTCCAGCGCTGTACCGTAATGCCCGATATTCGTATGGAGATTGATTCATTTGAAGCGATTATCCGTCTGCTGCCGACCTGTAAAGCTGCTGCCCTGCTTCCCAAATCCTATCTTCGTCCGCAGCTGCTGGCCGATAATGATCTCGCTGCTGTGCACTTACCCCAGCTAAAACAAACCCGAAGAACAACCTGCATGATCTATGGGGAAAAGGAAGACCTCAGCGAAACCTCCAGACAATGGATCAGGGAGACTGCTGCATTTTTTACAGCAAAGGCGCCATTGCCCTCACGTAGGACAACAACGCCTTGATTTCAATCCGATGAAGCAGCTGGATTGCTCAGCTTTCCTGACTGATGACCTCTTCCTCAAACCGGTCAATGTCATTATTATTACCAATAATGACCATAATATCCCCCATTTGCAGGGAATCCATCGCGGTCGGGGCAATGATGACCCCGGCTTCTTTTTGCAGTGCGACAATGCTGCAGTTAAAGCGCACCCGTGCATTGAGAGTCGAGAGCGTTTTATTGTGCAGACATGCAGGCACCTTCATCTCTACAATGCTGTAATCATTGGATAATTCGATGTAATCCAGCAGGTTTGGCGTAACCAATTGGTGAGCAACCCGAATCCCCATATCACGTTCAGGGTAAACGACACGGTCAATGCCCAATTTATCGAGTGCACGTCCGTGAAGAACCGAAATGGCTTTTGCCACAACCGTCTTGACCCCCAGCTCTTTGAGCAGGATGGCGGTGAGGATACTCGTCTGAATATCGTCACCAATGGCAACGATGCCGCAGTCAAAATTACGAATGCCCAGAGAGCGCAGCACTTCCTCATCCGTAGCGTCCGCCACGACCGCATGAGTGACCAAGTCACTCATGTCTTCGACGAGCTCTTCATTTTTATCGATGCCAAGCACCTCATAACCTAACTCCATTAACTCCTGCGCCAGACTGGAGCCGAACCGCCCAAGTCCGATTACCGCAAACTGCTGTTTTTTCATTGTTCTTCACGAACCCCTCTATCCAAATAATCACTAACCTATTATCATTTTGCCTTCCGGATACCTGTACAAATCTTTACCCTTTTTCTGCCCCAGTGCATATGCCAATGTGATCGGCCCGAGGCGACCCGCAAACATCGTAAAACAGATCATTAACTTGCCAAACGTCGTCAGCTTGAGCGTCAGACCTAATGAAAGACCAACCGTACCGAAGGCTGAAGTCGTTTCGAATAAAATCATTAAAAAGTTACTATCCTCAGTTGTGCTTAATATCATTGTTACTGTTATTATGAATAGCAATGCCAGCAGTGTAATCGTCAGCGCTTTGAAAATACGTTCCTGCACAAGCCGATACCGGAAAAAAACGATATCCTCCCGTCCACGCATCATAGCGATGACCGCTCCGGCCATAATTAAAAATGTTGTTGTTTTGATGCCGCCTCCCGTTGAACCTGGAGATGCACCGATAAACATCAAAATAATCATGAAAAATTGCGTGGCCTGCCGCAGTCCGGCAATATCGACCGTATTTGCCCCGGCTGTGCGCGGGGTTACAGACTGGAAGAACGAGCCGAGCAGTTTACCGCCCCAGTTCAAACCGCCCAGCGTTCGCGGGTTGCTGAACTCAAATACAAAGATGACAAGTGCTCCAAATATAATCAACAAGGCTGTCATCAGCAGTACCACTTTGGAATGCAGCGACAGCTTCTTCGTTTGACGGTATTCCACCAGATCAGACAGCACGACAAAACCGATCCCTCCGGAAACGATCAGAAACATCGCGGTAAAATTGACAAGTGGATCATAGACATACCCGGTCAGACTGCGAAAATCACCAAACATATCAAAACCGGCATTGTTAAACATGGAGATTGCATGCCAGTAGCCATAGTACATCGCCTGCCCAATCGGCATATCTAATGACCAGCGCAGTGCAAACAACGTACCGCAGATCCCCTCCAGAATAAGCGAATAGATGACAACCTTGCGGATCAAACGCACGATGCCTTCCATCGTACTTTGATTCATGGCTTCCTGTAAGATCAACCGCTCCTTGAGCGATATTTTTCGTTTGAATGCAATCGCAACCAGCGTAGACATCGTCATAAAGCCGAGACCGCCGATCTGTATCAAAATAGCAATGATCACCTGACCCAATATAGAAAAATAGGTTCCTGTATCCACAACAACCAGCCCTGTCACGCAGACAGCCGACGTTGCCGTGAAGAACGCATCGATAAAGGCCAGACTATCGCCGTTTCGGCTGGATGCTGGAAGCATTAACAGCAGTGTTCCCAACATAATAATGCCGGCAAACCCCAATACCAGAATACGCGGCGGCGATAATCGCATCCATTGAACATTTGCTTTCACTTCTGTATCATCCACCTCTGCCCAAAATAAAATAACCCCACCCTGTGGAGCCCATGTATGATTCATAAAATAGCAACATATAATTAGAGTTGATATACAACCTGTTCATTCTCCCCCTAGTTGGGATCGTTCTGGGTTCTATTCGTTCCCTTGTTGAACTTGAGACATGCGGGATGCTGCATATTTGCTTCAAAAATTATAAGCGCTGCGGCGGCTGCACACAAAACGGTTTTTGTGTAAATACCATCGAATTCGCTCAAAACGGTAAGAAAGTTCATGCCCTAACAGCAGGATCAGATTTTTTTGATCATTTTCATTCATTTTCAAAGATTTGCACCTGTTTTCGTGAAGTCATTGGCATTGGGTCCATCCCCTGTGCTATCTTTACTTTAATATGTAATTGAATAAAGGAGGAACACCATTTCATGAATCCCTCAGAGCAGCCTTTACAGCTTAAGGCTAACTTCAAACGTTTGGGGTTGCTTGCGGTGATCGGCCTGATCTTATTTTTTGTCTTTCAGATCTTTCCTGCGACTTCATCCCAAACAACAGAAATTTCGTCATCATCCTTCATTAGCAAGGATGATGCGATCCAATCTGCACGTTCATTCGCAGCTTCTGTTGATGACTATACGCTCCCCAGCAATACCAGTAAACCCCTTGTAACTTATCAGACCCATTCCGATATTTACGGGTATATGGCGAAGACCAAACAGCTGGATACGTATAATAAAACATGGGAAGCAGCCTTTCCTTACGATGTATACCGCGTGCGTTTATTGGATCAGGATAAGGGCGGTTATTTAAACATTGACGTACATATGAAAACAGGAAAAGTCGTCGCTTTCAAACGTGTACTGCCAACCTCCTTGTACACAGCCCTTGAATCTCGACAAGAACAAGGGATTGAACGAACGTCAGAGTCACTTGCAGAAGGCCACATGCCTTTGAACGAGAAAGAAGAGCTGGCATCTGGCGTTTTAAAACAATTCGGCTATGATGCCGCAGCGCTTCAATTGGAAACACGAGATGGTGAGCCGGGTCTGAAGTATATGGATACGAGCAAATCGATAGGCAGCTCCAAACTTGAATTGAATTTTACATTTGAAAATGGGGCTGTCCGTTCATTCGATCCGGGCTTCTCTGTACCGAAATCACACACTAATTATGTTAAAGACCAGACCAAATTGGCCAACTGGTTAACCTACGGTGGCTACGCGTTTCTGACGTTTGTTCTCGGCGTGCTGGCGCTCATCTACAGCATCCTGGCTCGTGCGAACACATCGTTTAAACGCGGCCTGGTGCTGGCGCTGGTGTACTTCGCAGCTTCCATGATCGGTACACTGAACATGTTACCTCTCTTTGAGGCACAGGGACTCTCCAGTTTCATGCTGGTGTTTCTAATGCTCATTCAGACAGGCATTACCCTCGTGATGAGTGCCATGATCTATCTGTCACTTGTAGCAGGTGACGGGTTGTGGCGCAAAATCGGATGGAATCCATGGCCCCGTGCCAAAGAGCCGGGTTATGGCAAATATGTGCTGCACAGTATGTATACCGGTTACCTGTGGGCATTCATTCTACTGGGTGTGCAGTCGATTCTGTTCTTTATTCTGGAGCGCAGCATCGGCACATGGTCGACAACGTCAGCAGATCAATCAACGTATAACATGACCTATGCCTGGATCTTCCCGATCATGGCCTGGATGGCCGGTATTGGCGAGGAAGCGGTGTATCGACTGTTTGGTATTCGTATGATGCAAAAGGTCGTACGGAACACGTTTATCGCGTGCCTAGTTCCTACAATCATCTGGGCGCTCGGACACACGCTGTATCCGATCTATCCGGTCATTACACGCCCGATTGAGCTGACCGTCATCGGACTGCTGTTCAGCCTGATCATGCTTCGTCACGGCTTCATTGCCGTTGTTTTTGCACATGTGATCTTCGACAGCCTGCTGATGGGCCTCAGTCTGGTGTTCATGGGTGATGCACTGAACATTGGAGCCGGAATCTTCTGGATTGTGCTGCCGGCCATCGTAGGATATGCAGTGTATCGTTTCAATCCAAAACAAAAAGAAGAGCCGTATGTCACGACTCCTCATCACGAAGTGCTGCAATAATCTGATTTGCCAGTTTATCCCCAATAGATAGAGGCCGGAAGTCTTCGACGCTGGCCTCTTTTATTTTGCGTAAAGAGCCAAAATGCTTCAGCAGCAGCTTGCGCCGCTTCTCCCCAATGCCCGGGATGGCATCCAGCCGGGATGTAACCATTGATTTGCCGCGCTGCTCGCGGTGAAACGAGATGGCAAACCGGTGAACTTCTTCCTGGATTCGCTGCAGCAGATAAAACTCCTGACTGTCCCGCGGCAGCGCAATCACTTCTGGCGGGCTGCCAATCATCAGCTGTGACGTTTTGTGTTTGGCATCCTTCACCAATCCACAAACCGGAATATACAGCCCCAGCTCATTTTCAAGCACATCTACCGCAGCGGAAATCTGTCCCTTCCCTCCATCGACCACGATCAGGTCAGGCTGGGTCAGGTTTTCTTTAAGCACGCGCTCATAACGGCGGCGGATGACTTCCCGCATCGTTTCATAGTCATCCGGTCCTTCGACAGAACGTACTTTGTATTTGCGGTATTCCTTCTTGTCTGGTTTACCGTCGGTAAACACAATCATGGCCGATACCGGATTGGTCCCCTGAATGTTCGAGTTATCAAACGCTTCGATCCGGCGCAGCTGCTCCAGCCCGATCCAGCGTCCCAATCCTTCGGATGCTTTGGATGTCCGTTCTTCATTACGTTCAATGAGACGGAACTTCTCCTCCAATGCCACCCGCGCATTGTCCAGTGCCATCGTAATCATCTGGCGTTTCAACCCGCGCTGCGGAATGTGCACTTTGATCTCCAGCCACTCCTGCAGGGATGCGGCCATCTGGGACGGGTCCTCCATCTCGGATGGCAGTTTGGCGTTTGACGTTACCCCCGCATCGGCTGAACCATTGTTACCGTCAGCAGCTGGATTCGTTTCATAAGCTGTACGCATCTCGGCAACCTGTGATGCTGATTCGGCAGCTGGATTCGCTTTCGACTGCTGTTCCTCCTGCGCAGACTCTGCCGTTACCGCAGCCTGAACATGGTCTGTCGTGTTCGCGTTATCAGTACCTGCCAGATCGACCGCATCCCCGTCATCCATCAGCTCTTTCGGCATTTCTGGTAATAAAATTTCCTGCGGCAGTGCCGGGTTATCACTGTAATACTGTGTAACAAAGGACATGAAGTCACTGTAGGCCTCACCGTAAAACGGGAAGGTCGACACATGGCGTTCAATCATTTTTCCCTGACGCATATATAGAATCTGGACACACATCCAGCCTTTATCGATTGCAAATCCGAAGACGTCGCGGTCTCTGGCGTCAGCCATCGTAATTTTCTGTTTTTCCATAATTGCATCAATTGCAATCACCTGATCACGAAGCTCTTTGGCCCGTTCAAAATACAGATCCTCGGCCGCTTCCTGCATTTTACGCTGCAGGTCCTTTTTAATCTCTTCATGCCCGCCGCTTAGAAATGATCCGATCTCCTGCGAAATCTCGTCATACTGCTCTTTGCCCACATCTTTCACACAAGGAGCCAGACATTGGCCCATGTGATAATACAGGCAGACTTCTTTCGGCATCACGCCACATTTGCGAAGGGGATACATACGATCCAGCAGTTTTTTTGTTTGATGTGCTGCATACGAGTTCGGGTATGGACCGAAGTATTTGGCTTTATCCTTCAGCACACGACGGGTTACTTCGAGCCGTGGATGCTTTTCATTCGTTATTTTAAGATACGGAAATGTCTTATCGTCTTTGAGGAGTACGTTGTAACGCGGCATATGTTTTTTGATCAGGTTGCATTCCAGGATGAGTGCTTCCATGTTGCTGCCTGTCACGATGTATTCAAAATCTCGGATATCCGCCACCAAACGCTGCGTCTTTCCGTTATGACTTCCAATAAAATAAGAGCGCACGCGGTTCTTCAGCACTTTGGCTTTACCAACGTAAATAATGGTGCCTTCACTGTTTTTCATCAGATAACAGCCCGGCATGTCGGGAAGCAGTGCGAGTTTGTGGCGAATCTGCTCCAGTGCCTTCTCCTGCGCTTCTAACTGCTGCATATATGGGTCCATCGCTCGGTGGGTCCTCCCTTCCGAAAAAATTGAAGCCTTCACCTTACATGTTCCATTCCGATGACAGAATGAACCTTCGATCGCTGTTATCCCCAGATTTTTTCGATCCTTATCCTTTTACAAAGGGAAAAATCCGGTGATAAAGGCTACAGCAGATGCTTCCGATGCAGCTTTCTTTCAGAAAGCTTTTAGCTTCGCTTCTCCTGTTCATTTCTGTCCTCTCTGTTAATCATGTAAATTTCCAGTTTCATTTTATAATCATTCGTATAATTTATAAATAATCTACATTACTTTTATATTGTCCTACATATCGCTTTTCGACGCAAAACGCCCCCGGCATGTAAACCGGAGGCGATGTGTCAGCCTGCACCTAATGATGTTTTGCTGTTTATTGATGTTTTTCGATGATTCCTTTGAGAGCTTCTTTGGAGTTCAAACCAACCACTTTATCAACCGGTTGACCGTCTTTGAAGAAGATCAATGTTGGAATACTCATTACGCCGAAACGGGAAGCAGATTCAGGATTCTCATCCACATTCACTTTAGCAATTTTTACGGAATCGCCAACTTCAGTGGACAGCTCTTCCAGGATTGGAGCGAGCATTTTGCAAGGACCACACCAAGGCGCCCAGAAATCAACCAGAACCGTTCCTTCTCCTTCGACTTCCGTGTTAAAGGATTGATCGGATACGTTAACAATAGCCATGAAATTGTCCTCCTTATATATACTTACGGTTTTATTTTAACCTGTAACGTCGTGAACGACACTTCCAGTATAACACATGTGCGTTAAACTTGTGAAATGAACAGACCAATGTTCATCTTCCCAACATGAAATCTTCACAATTACAGGTGAAGCAGGCCATCTGCTAAATCTTTACAAACGCTTTCTTTTCCAAGTATACTAAAATTACTCCGGATTGCAGACCTGCTTGCAGGCCAAGCTGTCAATCCTCAAAGGAGGCAAAACGATGGACGCTAATATTCGGATGACCGACCCGCGTGAACATGTGAACGAGGAGCCGCGCAACGACTTCTTCGATCTGATTATGGGCGTTGTCGGCATGGGCGGCCTGATGACTGTCATCTTCTTTGGAATGGTTATTTTCAAATTCCTGACCGAGTAGAATGTGCAGTTCAGCATTCAGGCTGCCGAGACCAGAGAAGCCCGGTTTTCGCATATTGCGAAAGCCAGGCTTCTTTTGGTGAATTTCAAATGGAAAAATACGCTCTAACGCTTGCCGCGCTGATTCTCGCCCCGCACCTGAATAACGTCCACAAACGGGCGAATTCGATCCATCAGACGCTGCCCTTTGTTCGTTTCCTCACCATCCCGGTTGGTAAAACTCAGATGTTTCTCAAGCCCTTCCAGGTTGTAGTTCGAAGTATAAAACGTTGGTTTCCGATTCATCCTGTAGTTAAGAATGGAACCCATCACATGATCCCGGACCCAAGGGTTCAGGTTCTCTGCACCGATATCGTCAAAGATGAGCAGATCACAGCTTTTGAGAATGTCCGTGGTTTCCTTCAGCTTCTGTCCTTCACTAATCATGGACTTCAAATCTTCCACAAAATCAGGCATATAAATAATGACACCTGTATGCCCCGCAACGGCGAGTTCATGCAGCAGATAACACATCAGAAATGTTTTGCCTGTTCCGAATGAACCTTCCAGATACAAGCCCTGCGTGGAGAGCCCATTAGCTTTGGTCTCGCTGATATAACGCAGCACCCGGTTCACCGCTGGCGCACGCATGCGATCTTTACCCATAATTTCCACATCATTATATCCGGCACTGAGGGCGCGCTCGTCCACATAGAAACTGCGGATCCGCTGCTTGATAATATGCTCGTTCTGCCTGGCGATCTGCTTGGAGCAGGGTGCTTTAATATCTATAATTTCGGGTTTACCGTTGAAGTTCTCTACTTCCAGTTTGCAAAAATGACCCTGAAAATCGTTGGGACAGTTGTCGAGTCCCGGACAATTCGCGCAGTTCTTCGAATCTTTGGCGTACTGAAACAGCTTGCTCAGATCGGGCATTAGCTGTGCATCTTTCAGTTCGGGATGACCTGCACGGAACTCGCGCACATAAGGGTCCTCCAATAAATCCGCCATAATTCGCCGCGACTGCTCACGAAAGGAAGGGTTCAGCTGCTGAAGCAGTCCTCCCAAGGATTCCATGGCTTCAAGCCCCCTTTTTAAAGTATCAATATCTATGAATAACAGGACATATCTACAGCCTCATGCTCAATCATTCGTACAGTTCATTCTATAGAAAAGCGGGCAATAACTCAACTGATACATTTGGAAAAAACATTCCGAGGATCACACAGGTACCGTCTTAACCTGCATATTCGGGATAGTTATGTCTGGAGCAGCCGAATAAGTAACATCTGGAGCTTAAAGATGTCGTAAATTTCATCGGTGGAACAAAACCGGTAGAAATCCTATTCATGATTTGTGCATACTGCTGCTTCTCCTTTTCCAACTGAATCAAATACGATGCCTTGTCACTTTCTGTCCAGTCCTCACTGCATACCTCTGCTTGTTCTTCTTGAATATCCTCTTGTTTGGAATTAATACATGCTTCTGCGATTTTGAGCGCATCTTCCACTGCATTCGTCTGCACTAATGCGTAAATATATCGGCACACCCAGTCCGGTGTCTTATAATAGGTGTTCCATGATTTCTCATACCAGCGAACTGCTTCAGCAAAACACTGCAGCTCCAAGTACAGTTCTGCAGCATGCACTTCTCCAACAAAATCTTCATCCTGTTCTGAAAAAGCATCCAGTTTATGTTTGGCTTCATTGCTTTTTCCCAGCCTGATCAAACAGTAGATATGGCTGTACATTGCATAATCGGAAGGCGATGCACTTTTCAGGAACAAATCCGCGGCTTCGCTCCATTCTCCCAGATGGTATTTGGCAGCAGCCAGGTTGTTGTATGCTTCCCTGGAAGGCTCAATGGCGATGGAGTCTGCCAAAACAGCCGAAGCCTCTTCCCACCTCTCCTTCTGAACCAACATTTCACCTAACAGGCTGTAAGGAAAATGAGAGGTTGGATGAAGTTCCACGGCTTCCTTAGCCAAATTCAGAGCCCCTTCTATATCTCCCTCTTCATGATAGTACACCCAGGCCAGATTGTTTAAAGACTGCACGTCCCTGGATTCGTTCAGCGCTTCCTGGAACAGAGCCAAAGCTGCATCATACTCGTTATGTTCAAGACATTCAATTGCTTTTCGATTCGTACTGGTACTCAACGGAGTCCTCCTTCCCTGCATAAGGTGTGCACGGTTTGATTCCTTCCCTTTGGAAAAAAAGCGAGTCACCTCTCGCCAGGGACCCGCTTGATTATGCACTATAACGTTTATTTTTGCTTGCTGGCCTGCATCTGCTGGGCAAACCGCATCATTTCTTCAAACTCTTCTTCGGATACAGCATCCCCGTCATGGCTTATGTCTTGTACAATCGGAATTTCGGGTTTGGCCTTGGTTCCTTTGCCGTATGTACGGGTACGGGTTCCGGCCGCGCCAGCAGCCTGCTTGCCTTTTACCTTCGCCTGATCACGAATATACTGCACGGCCTTCTCGTACGTATTCACCTGCTTCAACAGCATATTGGAAGCGATCGCTTCCACAAAGTTACGATTAATTCGCTGCTCGCCGCCCGATACAAGCAGCGCCATCAGATAATGGATCAGTACATTGATCACTTCACCAGGCAGTTTGTAGCTCAGATCGATTTTTTCAAAAATATCAACCAGGTTGTCCGGTACGGCGCCTGGGAAAAACGTCTGCAGCAGCCGTGTATACGGTTCATTACGAAGCATCATATTGTATTGATGAATATCACATTTGGTTGCAAACTGCGGCGGTACCTCAACATAATATTCCATCTGTACAACATGCTCCACCGGCGGCTCACTGGAATCTGTATCTGGCGGCTCCTCCATATGCTGGCGAAGAGCAACAACTTTGGCAGCTTGTACCGTCTGCTGTTCCTGTCGTTTCTTCGTCTGCCGGAACTGCATGCTTGCCTTGTGCTGCAGCTCATCCAAAAGCAGCTGCCCTTGTGGTCCAAACACCCCATCCTCATCCAGCAGCCGGCATACATCCTGCACACTAAGACTAAACTTGTTCACCACATAATTGACGATCCCGAACTGCTCATGATCAAAGCGCAGCTGCTCCACATAACGACGGTTCACCGACTCACGCGGGAATCGTAAAATAATGTCGGCATAATTGAGTGTGTTCTCCTCGGCTGTATCATTCGTACCCGTTCGCTGCGCCGAGGTAGACACTTCGGATAAAGCCTGTTCCAATTCATAATCAATGACATGGGTGTTAAGCTCAAATATATCGTAAAAGGGAACTGAAATATTTTCTTTATTTGCTGCGGCATAAGGCGCGTCCCCGTTCTCCACAGCCGAAAAACCGGCTCGCAGGGACAGCACTGCGAATTTGCCAATTTTGTCTCGAAGAAGCAGTGTCAAATGCTGTGTGCGGAAAAACTCTGCCGGAGAGAGCGGCGGCTGCAGCTCATACTCGTAGATGTAATCATCATTTTCCGGAGTATAGACCCGTGATGTCTGAAGAAGACCTACGGCCTCCAGCTTGGATGCCTGTTCAACCAAATATTTACGGCCCTTCTCACTGGGCTCCAGCCCCAATGTCATAAACAGTCTCCGCTGCTGTTCCAGAGGGGAATAACCGACCTGTTCCCCGGGGAGATGCTGAAATAACAGCCGATACAAGCCAACCGCAAAAGCACCTACCATAGGCTGATAAGCCCCTGTAAGCATGCGGTCATCCAGGGCGCTTAGTCCAAACTCCCTGTATACGCAGTAGCGATGATGTTCCGTATAATGATGCAAATTCTTCATGCGCATAGCCTGATCTCCTTCTTCCCCAAAGGTTGTTTTTCTATTCTATCATAAATGCCTGATCCTCAAATGCTCAAAAACAGGTAAAAAACGAACCCGTTCTCACTCCGTTTCGTCCTAGGTCGACATCGTTCACGTTTTCGCAAAATTGGGCGAATTTTCTAATGACCAGCTCGAAAGAGCTGCTAGAATACTATAAAAGCTGTGCTGCGAGATTACAAGCGAAAATATAGTCCATTCAATCAATTTATGCATATGAGAAAAGGCGTACAAACATTCCCCTGAAATGTTCATCACAGCAAAAAAAGCCCTCCCTTTGCACGCGTAAGCGTTTGCGTCAAAGATAAGACTTTTTTAAATTTCAGTGCGGCATATGCCTTCACTTTCCAGCCATTAGAACATCCGATATCCGCCCAGACGCAGCTTCTGAATCGCCCAGCCGCTGATGACTGCTCCCGCGAGACCCGCTGCACCCGTCATGTAATCGACCAGTTGGAATGATCCCAGATGTGACATGAGCGTAGAAGATTGATCCCATAAGGAGTATACGACCACAGGCAGAATTACGATGATGAACAAATAGGAAGGAAACCAGGTGGTCTTCATAAGCATATTCAAAATGAAACCGATACCAAACATCATAACAAAAAATAATACCATTAGTACGAGCACAGGTATGAACTGCATCGGCTGACACTCACCTCTTCTTTCACACTTTCGGTTTTCCCTCTTGATAGTAGTAAGTTTACCGCAAAAAATGTGGCGAAGCAACGAACTTTCTGGACAAATCTGCCGATGTTCACCAGAAGATCATTTGCCCTTCGGCTTCTTGATGGGATACAATATACGATAAAGCATTAAACCGTCCCTTTACCGGGATTTGTAAATATAACCTGCAGGAGGAACAAAATCCATGAACGAAGCCGCATCAACCCTGGAGGGCTGGTATGCCCTGCATGATTTCCGCTCAATGAACTGGACCGCCTGGAAAGCAGCCGATGATGAAGAACGCGCTGTTGCCCTGGACGAGCTTCAAGAATTTTGGAATGAATGGAAAAACGTAGAGGAAGCTTCTCAAGGCAGCACGGTTGTTTATACGGTGGTGGGCCAGAAAGCAGACTTTGTCATGATGCACCTGCGTGAAACGCTTGAAGATCTGAAAGCTGTAGAGAACGCCTTCAATAAAACGACTTTTGCCCAATACACAACCAAAGCATATTCTTATGTCAGCGTCGTTGAACTGAGCAACTACCTTGGCAAAGAGGGCGAAGATCCGATGCAAAATCCGGACATTGTTGCCCGCCTGAAACCAGTGCTCCCGCAGCGTCAATATATCTGTTTCTACCCGATGAACAAAAAGCGTGAGCTGAACGATAACTGGTATATGCTGTCTATGGACGAGCGCCGTACAATGATGCGCAGTCACGGGATGATCGGCCGCAGTTATGCAGGAAAAGTAAAACAGATCATTACCGGCTCTGTCGGTTTTGATGATTGGGAATGGGGCGTTACCCTGTTCGCAGACGATGCACTTCAATTCAAAAAGCTTGTATATGAAATGCGTTTTGATGAAGTAAGTGCACGCTATGGCGAATTTGGCTCCTTCTATGTCGGAAGCTTGCTAAATGAAAGCACGCTGGAAGAGATGCTGAAACTGTAATTTATTTTTATACATGGCATGGATCGCCCAGCCTGCCTCCTATATCAAGCAGGCTGGATGATTTTTTTATTTCAGTACAGCATAACAAAAGCACCGTGGATATCCTTTAAAGGATTATTCCGCGGTGCTTTTTCTATATCTATTACGTACTTCAAGCATGATTTGGGTGTATATAAGGTGAACTAATTGTTTACACAAAAAACGGAGAAGGCAGAAAAACCCGGAAAAGCGAAGCGGTCGCTTAAAAGCTTTCTGTAAGAAAGCTGCATCGGAAGCATACGCTTATCACCGAATTTTCCCCTTTGACAAAAAGGAATCCAAAAAATCTGGGGATAACAGCGATTGAAAGGTTATTCTGTCATCGGAGTGCTCTGTGTAAACTCAATCTTGTTTAACTTATATGAGATCTTAATCCTGCTCCTCTTCATCAACCGCTTTCAGTGATTCGAGAAATTCGGCTGTTGCGCGATCACGGTCGCGGCTCTTTTCCTTCAACCGCTCAATCGCTGGTAGAATGAGAATGTCCACTTCTTTTTGAACGATGTAGGCGAGGTCATACTGATTCTGTTCCTCCAAATAACCGCCGACCTGCATCAAACCGTTGTAGCGATCCAATTCCTCACGGGTTAACAGACCGCGAACCTGCACACTGCAATGTCTCATCCAAAGAACCGTCCTTTCCTCAGGACCAGCGGAATGCCACCGATAATGAACAAGTAACGCAGATCCACCAGCTTTTTCAGCTGTGCTGCCTTCCAGCCCTTGTACTTTTTATCGCCAACGACGGCAATGGCTTCCCCTTTCCCCAATGAGGCTACCGTACCTTTGCTGGTAAACTCAAAAGGCTGCGGTTGTTTGCTGCGGATGGCGGCGACAATATTTTTGGCGCAATTCACACCCTGCTGCATCGCAATTTGTGCTGTCGGCGGGTAAGGTCTTCCTTCCTTGTTAAATACAAGAGAATTGTCACCGATTACATACACATGCTCATGCCCCGGCGCACGCAAATATTCATCCACCTTCACACGTCCGCGCATTACTTCAAGACCGGCCTGTTCCAGCAGCGAATTGCCCCGGATGCCTCCCGTCCATACCACGGTGGCAGCTTCGATCTTCTCGCCTTCCCCGACAATAACGCCATCGGGAAGACACTGTTTGATCGGAACACCAATTTTGAATGTCACGCCCTTTTTCTTCAGCACGTTCATCGCATGATCCACAAGTTCCGGATCAAATCCCGGCAGCGCAGAAGGTGCCGCTTCAACATTATAAATATGTACATGCTTCGGATCAACGTCGAATTCTCTGCACAGCTGCGGGATACGATCTGCAAGTTCAGCGACAAATTCAACGCCGCTGAAGCCTGCACCGCCAACAACGAATCGAATACGGTTTCGTTTATTATCGTTTTTGTACATCGCGAATTGATATTCAATGTGTTCACGAATCAGCCTTACGGAGTTGATGCTGCGAATGGTCATCGCATGTTCAAGCATACCGGGTATACCAAAGGTCTCAGGCTCCCCGCCCAGACCAATAATCAAGTAATCGTAGGACAGTGTTCCATCCTCCAGAATGACTTTACGGTCCTGAAGACGAATCTCTTTCACAGACGATTTCACCAGATCAATCTTGAACTCGTCGATCAGCTTGGATATAGAAACTCTGGCGTGTTCTATTTTATCCGTGCCTGCTGCCGGCATATGTAGATGGGTTGTAATATAATGATAATCATGCCGGTTCACCAGTGTGACGTCGGCTTCGTTATAGTTCAGTTCCTTCTGCAGCCGCTGGGCTGTCAGAATGCCGCCATATCCCGCTCCGAGAATGACGATTTTGGGAATGCTGCTCATATCTGTACTCCTTCCGGTTTCGCTCGCATTCTTCCTTCAGCAGGTGGAATGCAAAATGCTCTTACTTACAAGTATTGCTGAGGTCTTATCCATTATGACGAGAAATGTAAACTTCATGAATGGTTTTGAATTTCTATACGCAAATCATCGATTTTAGTTGTGAAATTAACCACAAGTTTCCACAAAACGCGAAGGTTGTATCGACCTGACGTCATCACTCTAATATTGACAAAAAAAGCACATAGTACAGGTCAAGGATATCTGGATTTGTCGCAAAGATCAAGGTTTTTTTTGTTATTTTTCATAACCTTTCATTTCCAATTTCATCCTATTCTCACCAGAACTTCATCAATTATTAACGAATTAGTGATCCAGCTAACTTTGCAACCCAGATTACACCGTTTATAATAGGAAGGACAGTTTGGAACCACAGCAGATGATGTGATGTAATTTGCAAAATAAGTTACTCGTCTCTACCTATTAAAATAAGAAAGGTGTTGTTGATTGTTGACTTCACAGACTACCGGTCATGAAATGACCGATTTACTTATTATCGGCGGCGGTCCTGCGGGCCTCTTCGCTGCATTTTACGGAGGTATGCGTCAGGCATCCGTAACACTCGTTGAAAGTATGCCTCAGCTTGGCGGACAGCTGGCTGCCCTCTACCCGGAAAAATACATCTACGATGTAGCCGGTTTTCCTAAAGTTACAGCTCAGGAGCTGGTCAATAACCTGATCGAACAGATGAGCCACTTCAACCCGAACATCCGCCTGGAAGAAAAAGTAGTATCGGTGGAGAAACAAGATGAACAGCATTTCATCGTAAAGACAGATGAGAATGAATATCATGCCAAAGCCGTAATTATTACGGCTGGTGTTGGTGCCTTTGAACCTCGCCGCCTTGAACTCGAAGGTGCAGCGAAGTTTGAGAAGACCAACCTGCATTACTTCATCAGTGATTTAAACGCTTTTGCCGGTAAAAAAGTTTTGATTAGCGGCGGTGGAGATTCCGCTGTAGACTGGGCACTTATGCTGGAACCCATTGCCGAGCAGGTGACTCTGATTCATCGCCGGGACAAGTTCCGTGCACATGAGCACAGTGTGGAAAACCTCATGAATTCCAAAGTTAATGTCGTAACACCGACTGAAATTACGGAACTTCACGGGGATGATACCATCACCAAGGTCACTCTCGCTCATGTTAAGACCAAAGAAACTCAAGAAATTGAAGTGGATGATGTCATTGTTAACTTCGGTTTCGTATCCTCCCTTGGTCCAATCGCCGAATGGGGAATCGAAATCGACAGCAATTCCATTGTCGTGGACTCCCGCATGGAAACCTCCATCCCTGGCATCTTTGCTGCCGGCGATATAACAACGTATCCAGGCAAGCTGAAACTGATTGCCGTTGGGTTCGGTGAAGCTCCAACCGCAGTGAACAATGCGAAAGTATACTTCGATCCAGATGCCAAGTTGTCTCCTGGACACAGCAGTAACATGAAACGCTGATATATAGATAATCACATAATTGGGCACAAAAAAGGGTATCTTACTCCTGAGCATTCACATAATCAGGAGGGATACCCTTGTCTTATATATGCCCGCTGTGTAACGGTCTGGTTGTACCGGAGCAGGCTTGTCCCCACTGCCTTCAGGGACTGTCAGAATGCGGCAAATTGGACGACTACACCGGACCATACAGCCCCTACGAGCTTCAGGCTTCCTCTGACATGGCAGACGAAACCGAGAACGTTTGCAATCACTTGATGTATTGTCACCATTGTCAGACAAGCATGCTGCTGCCTATTTCATTATGGGAACCGTCCGGAAACCTGTAACATTGCCTGCAATGAGGATCTCTAGTGAAGAATGGCAGATACGTCGGTACCCAGTTTGCGCTTATGGATTTCTGCCAAAAGCAGCGCGATGAAATCTCGTTCGAGATCCAGTTCGATCGCTTTATGGTAGGAATCCAACAACATCTCATCGGATAACATAGCCATTTCCCGCCACAACCTTTCCTTTTTTTTCCTCAAAACCATCATATCAGAGATCCGCAAAGAGAACAAGCGTTCTTGTTATCCACAACATTGTGTGGAAATCCTGTGTATAGTTTGTTGATAATTGGAAAAAACATAGAATATATAACAGTGGATAATGTGGACATTATTTATACACAGGACATATAAGCACCCTATCGAACTATGAATAAACAAAATTTTAGAACTATTTTCATATTTTCCAGCGTTTCTCGGATTGTATTACCCAAAAGTGAAAATTTTCAAACGCTTTCCATGCAATTTCTCTTGTATATACTATCGGTTTTTCCTGCAGTTTCTTTAGTCTTTCCATCCATTTTCATTGAGGTCTGGTATTCACTTCCAAAATCCATATTCTGCCGGAGTGATCGAGTCCATAATCAAATCCCAGCTGCCCCACGCCCGGGAACTGGCTTTCCATGATATGTGTACAGGTCAGCGTCAGCGAACGCATCTCCTGACGTTTATACCGATTCGCGATGTGAGGCAGCGATAAGGCAAGTGCTTTTTTGCCGGACAGCATCGTTCCTCCCTTGCTCAGATTCGTTACACACAGACCCGGGCGGGCAAGTCTTCCAACTAAAGAACGAAATACCCAGCCCTGCTCTGTCTTAACTACTTTGACTCTGTAATCCACAGGTCTTCCATGAATGGTCGCCAGATGAATCCCTTGTTGAATCATATATCTTCGTCTGGCCTTTACTCTTACTAGAGAACGATACATCTGCCCAAAACTTGCGAATGAACGGCTGACCTTCATATGTGTATACCTATAAGCCCCACCGCTTGCAGATACTCTGATTACGCCATATCCTCCGCCGCCCACAATTGGTTTAATATATACCATTCCGTAACGCTGCAGCATGTGCTTCAGATTAACAGCATTAAATGCCTTGGTCTGTGGAATATGCGCAGCGGCTGCCGGATATCTCATTAATGCGGCCGTCTTCCGCCATTTACTTGCTAACTGTCTCGACATAGGTTGATCTCCTTTCACAAATAAATAGTCCTTCCTTATACATACTCAACCCATGAACGATTCTCTTGGATGATTGTCCAAGGCGGAGGCCCCTTTTCCGTGGAACCTGTCCCGTTTAGTGAAGAGAAGTCCGGGACAGCAGCCGGTTTGCTTTTCAAACGATTCAATCTGTCGTATGCTACTAAAGAATGACTTGTATTGGCTAAAAATGAGGATCTAAGGAGCGTTCAGAAGACATGGAAGCATTTTTCAAATCACTTTATGGCGTAGCCTATTTTGCAATGTCGGTTGTACTGGTCGCGGTCACGGTACTTCTTTTCGTCATCGGTATTCGTCTGTTTATCAAAAAACGTAATCGCGGCTTTGCGCTGAGCTGTATTATATTCGCCTGTTTCATCGTCTTTATCATCGTTGTTATGCTGACAACCCCCTTCTCTGCCACGCCTCCAGGCTCACCGGAAGCTCTGGCTGTCCTGTACCATTACGGATAACTTAACACCTCTGTAGAAGGGAGATATTTATGACACGGAATAAAACACTTGGAATTATTGATATTGGCTCGAACTCCATTCGCCTGGTAATCTATGAGGTTGATGAAGAGGGTGCCTACCGCATTATTCATGAAGACAAATATGCTGCCCGGCTTAGCGGGGTTGTAGAAGCGGATGGCACCATTCAGCGGCCGTCTTTAACGACAGCCATCACTGTCCTGCGGCAGTTCAAAGCTGCCTGTGAGGCCTATCAAACCGAAGTGATTCGGGCTGCAGCAACGGCAGCTATACGTAATGCGGTCAATGCGGAGCAGATTATTGCTTGGCTGGAGAGCGAGACCGGACTTACGATCGAATGTGTCTCTGGGGACCGGGAAGCTTATTACGGATTTTTGGGTGTGATTCAATCCATTGATTTGGCGGATGGTTTTGTGGTGGATATCGGGGGCGGCAGTACGGAAATTACGTTATTCCGCAATCGAGAAAGGCTGCACAGTGTATCTTTGCCCATCGGCGCTGTGAATTCACATGCCCGCTATGGGTGCGAAGATCAATGGACTGAAGCCAGTGAACAAGCACTTTGCAGTGAAGTCATCGAATCGCTGCAGGGACAGGACTGGATGCGAGAGCATCCCGGTCTGCCGCTGATCGGACTGGGTGGTACGATGCGTACACTTGCAAAGGTGGAACAAAAACGGACGCAGTACTCGCTGCCAGTGACACACCATTATGAAATTGGAGAGGAAGCGATGGAACACATCGCTCGCTCCCTCCCCTACCTGACTTCGACTCAACGCAAAAAGGTGCCTGGACTTGCCAAGGATCGGGCTGACATTATCGTGCCCGGCGTACTGATTCTGCGCACCGTCTTCCGCATCATCCAGGGAGACCGTTATGTTGTGAGCGGAGCAGGACTTCGTGATGGGTTGCTAAGGGATTATTTGGCTTCCGGCCAGCCTGCTGCACCGGACGCACTGAAGGACAGCATTCGCAACTTCCTTCATTACGGACCACCTATCCCACAGAAACGTCTGAACCGGATTCACCAGGATGCGGTTGCGCTGTATACTGCTTTACAGGAGGCTGCACCCGATCCATCTGATGAGCGGATCCTCTACGCCTCCTCCATGCTGCACATGGCCGGCAAACAGATTAACTATTTTCGATATACACAGCATTCGGCATACTGGATTATGAACGCAAGCATCTACGGTCTATCCCATAGGGAGACGATCCTTAGTGCCATAGCAGCCGATTATCATCCAAAGAAAAGAACACCTCAACTGCTGCATAAACATGAGGATATTCTAAAAGATTCGGACGTACAGCATGCCCACCGTATCGGGTCGCTGCTTCGTGCAGCTGAAGCGATCAACCGCGCGGAGAGCATCGCCGCCATTCACGCACACAAAGAAAAAGACTCGCTGCAGGTCACATTAACCTGTACAGACGAGCCTTTACTAGAACTAAACGGCTTGGAAGATGCCGTCAAAGATTTACAGGAAGCCTGGGGAGTTACGTTAAAACACTCCATTCAGCAGGTTTCCAAGGGATAATTCCCATAGCCTCCGTCTGACTTCTCAGCGGGGGCTTTTCATTTTTTACAAATATATAATTACCGTTAGGCATAAGCTGTCTGGCCTTCACATTGTCGTTCAAAGACAGATTCAGAATATCCACCAGCATCTTCTTCAGGGAAGGATCAAATACAGGGCACATCAGTTCAATACGGCGGTTCAAGTTCCGAGACATCCAGTCAGCACTGGAAATGAAGACGTCCGGATTGCCCCCGTTTTCAAAATAGAATAACCGTGAATGCTCAAGGAAACGGTCTACGATGCTGATGACCCGAATATTCTCGCTGAGTCCTTCTACGCCAGGGCGCAGGCAGCATACCCCGCGGACAATCAGATCAATCTGCACCCCTGCTTGAGAAGCAGCATATAGCTGATCAATCATATCCTGATGAGATAAGGAGTTGATTTTGGCAATAATTCGGGAACGTCTGCCTTGAAGCGCATGCTCCGTTTCACGCTGAATCAGCGCAAACAGTTCATCCTTCATGCCATCCGGCGCAACCCGGAATGCCTGCAGTGCCTTCGGACCCGAATAACCGGTAATCTCGTTAAACAGTTCAGACGCGTCCTCACCGATGATCGGGTTAGAGGTGAACAGGCCCACATCCGTATACACTTTGGCAGTGCTCTCATTGTAGTTGCCCGTGCCCACGTGAACGTAACGCCGCAGCCCCTGCTGCTCCCGACGTACAACCAGAATAATCTTCGCATGTGTTTTCAGACCGACCAGACCATAGACAACATGACATCCTGCTTTTTCCAGCTTGCGGGCCCATGCAATGTTGCGTTCTTCGTCAAATCTGGCTTTTAACTCTACAACGACGGTAACCTGCTTACCACTCTCTGCGGCCAAAGCAAGCGCAGGAATGAGACGTGAGTCACCATTCACCCGATACAGCGTCATCTTGATGGCCAGAACTTGCGGATCTTCTGAAGCTTCCAGAATAAAGTCCGTCACGGGTTCAAAGGATTCATATGGATGATGAACCAGTACATCTCGTCTGCGCAGCAGCTCAAAATGGCTCTCTCTTGGCAGGAACTCAGGCGGGTACACTGGCTGTACTGGACTATACTTCAAATGGGAAAAACCTTCGAGGCTGTCCACAAATCCAGCCAGGAAGCTTAGGTCAAGCGGTCCGTCAATCTCAAAGACCGGGTCCTGAATTTCAAATTCATCCTGAAGCTCCTGCAGGGCGTCACTCCGGAAATCTTTGCACACTTCGAGCCTGACGGGCGCTCCGCGGCGTCTGCGCCGCAGTTCTTTTTCTATCGCCTCAAGCAGGTCTTCCGCTTCCTCTTCATTAATAGAGAGATCGGCGTTGCGGGTTACTCTGAACTCCTGCACAGCCAGTGACACATATCCGCTGAACAAGGTATGGATATGATGTTTAATCAGGTCTTCAATCAAAATGAACGTTTTCTTTTTGCTGTTGGCCCGCAGTGGAACCTTCACAATACGAGGAAGATTGGAGGGCACCTGCACGATGGCCATGAACGGCTCGCCATCCTGCTCATCTTCTTTTTGCAGCATAACAGATAGATATACCGACTTGTTATGAACCAGCGGAAACGGCCGGCTTTGGTCAATTGCCATGGGAGTAAGCACCGGGAAAATAATGTCATGATAATATTGGTCCATTGCCCGCTGCTGTGTTACATTAAGGTCCACATACTCCTGGATGTGTACGCCTTTCTTGGCGAGAAGGCGAATGAGCTCACGATATGTTTTATACTGCTCCGTGACCATGGCCCCGGTTCGTTTAATCAATCTGCGGTACAGCCCCGAGGGCGTATAACCCGTGAAATCTTTTTGCGTGAATCCAGCCTTGATCTTCTCCTTGGTCTCTGCGAGCCTGACACTGACAAACTCATCCAGATTGCTGGCAACAATACCAAGGAACCTCATTCGCTCCAGCATAGGCGTTGTAGGGTCCTGTGCCTCCTGAAGCACGCGCCGATTAAATTCAACCCAACTTAAATCACGGTTAACATAGTTGCCTGTTTTAATATCCTTGTGCATGTATGGCCTCCGAATGTAATGCATATCAATTCTTATTTGATCTTCTACTATAATTGTACTATTCGTAATCGGCTCCAAGCGTCATCGGAATGTTAACGCAGTGTTAAATTTATGTAAATGATAACTCATGACCGCAAGTTTTTCCATCCCTTTACAAAGGCCAATAGACAAGGTAAAGTGAGATACAGTGTGATTTGACCGGCTGTCGTTATTGTCCTAAATTTACGTTATGTTAAAGGAGTATCTTATGAAATCGAATAAACCTAGAACACTGCAAAAAAATATCGAGTTTTTCACCGCTGCCCTGTCCCAATGTGTGGTTACCGCTTGGCAGGAAGATCCCGCAGGTGTATATTGTGAAGTCGGCCGCGGCATTGTTGAGAAGATTAGTGATGACAGCGTGCGGATCTGCAATGAGAACGGAACGAAGAGCCATTATGCACGGGAAACGACGATGTTTCAAACTGAAAAATAAATTTGCGTAATCATGAAAAAAGGACTAGCTTTCTTAAACAGAGTGTTGTATACTCTTGCCACAAGGAAAGGAGGTGCGTCAACATTTCTAATGTCATGTTGAACGTGTCCCTTACCCGATCCACTACTTCCAAATAAATTGGGTGTGTGGAGGCGCGGGATACGGATCAATGTTTTAAAAAGCGCCACGGGTAGAAAAGCCGTCTTCGGACGGCTTTTTGTTTTGTCTTTTAAGCTCATTCGAATGTTATGCAGGAAATGAACGAAGCAGGATTTCGGCATAGAGGTTAAGAAAACAACCAAAATATTGGAAACCGACCCTTTAGCCGTGTGATTTCCGGAGGCTATAATGAGGATGAATCTATCCCAACTTATAACCGAGGAGGCATGTTGTAATGTTCAAAAATGTAAGGGGTTTCAAAACAAGTATTCTGCTGGCTTTTGTTTTGCTGTTTACTTCTGTTCTGCTGCCAGCGGGCCAGCACGCCAGTGCTGCGCCGAGTTTTGCCAAAGGAGCTGACATCAGCTGGGTTCCCGGCATGGAAGCTCAGGGGTACAAGTGGAAAGATAAAAACGGGGTACAGCGCGACATCATTGATATTCTGAAAAAGGATTACCAGATCAACTCTGTCCGCATCCGGGTTTTCGTTAATCCATCGAATGATTACGGTAACGGTTATATGAATAAAGACCGCGCTGCCGCACTCGCACAGCGTGCCAAAAATGCGGGCATGAGTGTCATGCTGACACTTCACTACAGTGATTCCTGGGCAGATCCGGGCAAGCAAACGAAACCGGCAGCATGGAAAAACTATAGTTTCCAGCAGTTGATGGATGTTGTCTGGAGTTATACCCGTGACGTTATGACGACCATGCAGAGCAAAGGTGTCACTCCAGACTGGGTACAGATCGGCAACGAAACCAGCAACGGCATGTTGTGGGATGATGGCAAAGCTTCAGTTAACATGAAAAATTATGCATGGCTCGTAAATACAGGACATAACGCAGTAAAATCCATAAGCAGCGGTACCAAAACGATTGTACATCTGGCTGGCGGCGATGATAACGCCCTGTACGTCTGGAATATCGGCGGCTTAATCAACAATGGAGCTAACTTTGACATGATCGCCATGTCCCTCTATCCTTCCGCTTCGGGTTGGAATACAGCGGTGACCAACACTGTCAACAATGCAAAAGATATGATCAACCGTTATGGCAAAGAAATCATGATTTCCGAAATTGGTATGGACAATAATCAGCCAGCGGCAGGTAAAAGCTTTGTTGCTGCGATGAAAAATCAAATTCGCAATCTGCCAAATGGCAAAGGTAAAGGCGTGTTCTACTGGGAGCCGCAGGCCACACCAGGTTATAACAGCGGCTATGGCAAAGGAGCTTGGCAGTCCAATATGATGCCAACGGCTACCATGGAAGGGTTCATTGACTAAGCACGGGGGTTAGAAGCCTTTACGGGGGTTGGATCTGCGAGTGGACGTTCCGGGAGCGGGGTGTTCTTGCGATCGCTGGTTGTCCTCGGATTTGCTTTGATTTTCCCCTTTAATTGGGGGAAATCCGAGGGCAAACGCGAGCGCTTCGCTTCTTCAGAATCACTCCCGCCCCCTCCACTACGCGCGGCTCCCTAAGGAAGGGCTTCTAAAACGTGCTTCGGTATTTCACGGAGGCAGATAAAACATTGAGGGAGGACGCTGCGGGGGGACGTTTCGGAGGCGGGTCGTGCTTGCGATCGCTGGTTGTCCTCGGATTTGCTTTGATTTTCCCCTTTAATTGGGGGAAATCCGAGGGCAAACGCGAGCGCTTCGCTTCTTCAGAATCACTCCCGCCCCCTCCACTACGCGCTGCTCCTTAAGCAAGGGCTTCTAAAACGTGCTTCGGTATTTCACGGAGGCAGATAAAACATTGAGGGAGGACGCTGCGGGGGGACGTTCCGGGGGCGGGGTGTTCTTGCGATCGCTGGTTGTCCTCGGATTTCTTTTGATTTCCCCTTCAATTGGGGGAAATCCGAGGGCAAACGCGAGCGCTTCGCTTCTTCAGAATCACTCCCGCCCCCTCCACTACGCGCGGCTCCTTAAGCAAGGGCTTCTAAAACGTGCTTCGGTATTTCACCGGACAGTGAATACAAAATAAAAGGCGCTCTTCCTTAGGGATGGCGCCTTTTGCCGTTAAACTGCACTGCCGCACTCCCTTATGTATTGAGTACTTGGGTCACTGGTGGGAGCTTCATGGAGAAAGCTCAGGATTTAAAAGAATATCATAACAACCATAAGAGATGCAGCCAGACTGAGGAAAGCAGTGATCGCTTGAATACAGCTGAATGAAATATTTTCAATAAAAATCATATGTCTTCTTTGTACCAAATACGAAAAGACAGCTGCCGGAACAATGATTGGAAGATATTGATAGAGATCCGGACCATCTGTACTCGGTAATATGTTATGGATATACCCCATGGTTGTTTCGTTTACGATCAAGCAAGCATAGACCACACCGATAATGATGGAAAAAAGAAATGAAGATATCAACCGAACCCGATTTCCCTGCAGCACGAAACGACCACGTTTGGAATGCATCCGATCATCGCTAACCATTGTCCTTCTCCTCTCTAGTGCGTCGTTTGACGTTGAACTGTATTATCCTGAAAAGCCCGATAATGAAGCAAACCAGCAGCAATCGCTAATATCGTCAATCCGGCTGCAAACAGATAGAGGTTTATAATCCCGATATATTCAGCAAGCCAGGCCATCCCAAGCAAAGAAATGCAGAATACAAAATGCATCATCGAGGCTTGCGCAGATAAAACCTTGGGAAGTATCGAGCTAGCCACACTGCTCTGAATCAACGTACGTCGGTTAATCATGGCAAGCTCGGCGAATGGCCCCATCAGCATGACGAGAATTAGGGCAGCATACGGCTGTGAGTTCAGTGCATAGACGGCAGTCAGTACACCATACCCCGCCATCCCTAACATCATCACTCCGAAATAGCGGCGTCCAATGATTCTGGCGAGTGCAAGCACCAGCAAACCTCCACCGATCGTTCCGGCAAAATAGGCCGCATTAATGAAGCCCCACCATTCTTCACTTTGACCAAGTGCAGCTTGAACAAAAGCCAGTGTGAACGCGCCCACCCAGATTGAACCGCCAAGCATGTCGATCATATCCATAAACGTAAGCACCCGCAGACGGGGTGTTTTCCATATCATTTTCCAGCCTTCCGTTAACGTATGCCATCTGCCTGTACCCACTTCCGCTGCAGCTCCAGCTGACAGATCCTTCCCGGTCATCTCCGCATGGGTTGGCTCTTTGACGCCGAGTGTAAACGCCGCTGCCAAACCATAAATAACAGCAGTAACCAGCAGGGTTGAACTGGACCCGATCCATGCCACGATGATACCGCTTAGTCCCCATCCAGCAAATTGTACAACTTGATCACTGACGCTCATGAGTCCATTGGCTTTGAGTAACCCCTGCTCATGTGTCACCAGCCGCGGGATCAGCGCATTGCGAGCAGGAGTAGTCCAGCCATCCAGAAACGACATCACAAATACAAGCGAAAATACGAGGACCAATGAGGAGGCATCTCCATTAACATGCAAATACACAGCCAGAACGACAAACAGCAGAAACTGTCCGGTTTGTGACAATAAAAGCAGGCTGGACAGCTTAAAACGCTGAATCAACAGAGGTGCGGCCAGACTGCTTAACATTTGAGCTCCGCTCCGCATCAAAGGCAAAAGTGCCGCAGATATAAGCGAGTTGGTACGATCCAGCACCATCACCGTTAAGGCCATAATATAAAGTACATCTGCGGCGTTTGCTGCCGTTTGAGTTGTCCACAAATAATAAAAGGGATGTGTTAAATAAGAGGACTTCATGTCGCATGACTCCGTTTCTATATTTGGCGCTGGTAAAGCGCTAATGGATACTCTTTTTTGAATATGACATTATCCACAATCTGCAGCATTACTTCCCGATCACGCAGCTCCAGTACATTCGGGCTGAGCAGTTCTTCGGGCGTAACCCACTTCGCATCAGCAATTTCTGAGGCATCCGGCTGCAGAGATCCGCCAATGATCTCGCCAATAAAATGGAACAGAACCACCTGCTGTCCGGTACTGCTTCTGAAATTGTAAACTCCTGTGGCAGCTGTTAATCTGACTTCATATCCCGTCTCTTCTCTGGTTTCCCGACGTGCCGCATCCAGTATATCTTCCCCGTACTCCACTCTGCCTGAGGGAAAATTCCACCTATTCCGCACGGATGCCTTGTTCTCTTTGATGATAAGCATCCTGTTTTTATGTAAGATCGAAACACTCACAACGAATACAATACTTTGCTGCTCCCTCACTCCAAACATCCACCGCCGTTCGAAAAAACTCAATCTCTACAATTAGAACATGCGTTCCTTAATTTGTAAATAAAAGAATTTTCCTAATTCTCTTCTCATCTTAGACGATGGTAAAAAAAGCCCTCCCATCATCAAGGATGAGAAGACCGTTATTACCATTCGTTTTTGTTATTACTTCTTTTTAGTATTACAACCATTTCTGTTATTACACGGACTTAGCCAGCTTGGCGGCTCGCATAGATGAAGCAGCATAGACAACCAGAGCTGTCCATATTAAAGCAAAACCAACCAGCAGCACAAGTGAAACGGACTCCTTAAACACAAATATGCTCAGGATCAGCATAATGGTTGGGCCGATGTACTGTACAAATCCGAGCGTAGACAGCGACATGCGGGCAGCTGCACGAGCAAAAAACAGCAGCGGCAGGGCTGTCACCACACCGGAAAGCAGCAGTTCAAAAAACATAGGTGCAGGCAGCGTCCAGGCCGTTGTTTGGCCAGCAAGGCCGAGGTATACCCAGTAACCTAATGCAATAGGCAGAACAACCGCTGTCTCTGACAGCAAACCTACGGAAGCATCCTGCTTGATCTTTTTCTTCGCAAGTCCATATAAACCAAAGGAAGCCGCCAGCGAAATCGAAATCCACGGGAAACGTCCGTAGTCGATCGCTATAATCAGCACCGCAACCGCTGCAATAGCAATAGCCAGCCATTGACCCCGGTTTGGTTTTTCATGAAGAAAAACAACCGCAAGCAGCACATTCAGCAAAGGATTCAAGTAATAACCAAGACTGGTTTCCACGACATGACCGTTGTTCACTGCCCAGATGAAAATAAGCCAATTGATCGCAATCAGCAGTCCGCTGGCAGTTAGGGACAGCAGCAACGTACGACTGGTCCAGATCCGTTTCACATCACTCCAGCGGCGCTGAATGGCGACCAGTATCCCCATAAATACAAACGACCATACGACCCTGTGCGACAAAATTTCACCAGCCGGCACATCATTAAACAGCTTCCAATAAAGCGGGAGAATCCCCCACATGACATACGCAATAATGGCATTAATTAATCCGTTATTCATGAAACGTACCCTCTCTTTTTCATCTCTGTTATGTCTCATTTGTTCTCTAATATCTCACCGGATTATACGCTCCGCCCCTTGCATAAGTAAAGAAATACTTATGGAAATACAAAGATCCTAACAATATTCATGCCCGGTTTAGTCGCTGCTTCCTTATAAGAAGTACATGCTTCTTTCCAAAATAGAGTATAGTAAGATCAAAAACGATTCCAGGAGGCTGCAGCGATGTCACAGGATATCTGGTTTAACTTGCCAGTCAAAGATGTTGAAAGGGCAGCTGCTTTTTTCGACGCAATAGGATTCCAAGCGATGAACGTTGGCAGCGAGAGAGCCATGATCTCCATAGGCCAAACCACGATTATGCTGTTTCCAATTGAAACCTTTGAGAGATTTACAGGCACCACAGCTGCGGATACTTCTCATAGTGCAGAAGTTATTATTTCCATTGGTGCCAAAAGTAGAGAAGAAGTCGACTCCTTTATTCAGAACGTGGAGCGTGCAGGAGGAAGCGTGTTTGGCAAGCCAAGCGAAACGGAAGGCTGGATGTACGGTGCAGGTTTTGCCGATCTGGACGGTCACCGCTGGAATCTACTCTACATGGATGAGAGCAAGATGCCAAAGCGCCAATAAATATCCACTGCCTTGAAGTAAAATGTTATATGCTGTATTTACATTTGTCTCTTTGTACTGGTCTCTTCGATCATTCAACATGGATTGCCAGGAGCTGTTAATCCATGTCTATGGGCCGTCCGTTACAATTTCAAATCAACAAAAACGGACACTGTTTATCTAAGCTCAGTGTCCGTTTGTTTGTTCGTTTGTGCAGCACTTAGTACTAATATCTTACTTCGCTTCGCCAACTACAGTAAAGCGTTCATTTATGTGCTGTGAATTCTCGATCTCGTCCACAAGTGCAATCGCATAATCAGCATAGCTGATATAGCTGTTGCCTTCACTGTTCACCATAATCACATCACTGCCTGACTGATACTTACCCGTACGCACGCCTTCCGGATTGAAGAATCCAGCCGGGCTGAGAAACGTCCATTGAATGCCGGAGGACGCTTGCAGGTCCTGCAGGTTTTTGCTCTGGTTGGAGGCTGTTGCTTTGTACGCATCAGGGAAACCTGGAGAATCAACAACACGTAGTGTTTTGGACTCATCCGTGAACAAGCTTCCTGCGCCGCCCACAACGATCAGACGCGTGTTTGGAGCATCTTTCAGAATGTTGATGAGAGCTTGTCCCACTTCCACATGCAGGTTTTCTTTGCCCGCTGGTGCGCCAAATGCATTAACAACAACGTCAAAACCTCGAACATCCTCTGCAGTAAGGTCAAACACATCTTTCTCCAGCACCTTCAGGCTCTTGTCTTCCAATTTGGATGCATTGCGCACAATAGCGGTTACCTCGTGTCCGCGGTCTGCTGCTTCTTTTAAAATGACACTACCTGCTTTACCTGCTGCACCAATAATTCCGATCTTCATTAAAATCTCTCCTCCGATGTAAAAGTTTGTTTCTTTTTGGGCTAGGAACGTTCTCCTAAACTCTATATTGTAACTATAATAGTTACAACTAAACTTGTCAACATGTTCTTCTTTTATGTAGAAAAGCTGCACTGCAGGATTATGTTTAAGATCAAAATGAAAAACATGGGTCATGCTTTGGATCAAACTCTGGTAAAAAGAGTAGAAAGGCCCTGTTCATCACCTGAACAGAGCACTCTATTTTTTCCAATCCAATCTTCTGAACTGCAGTTTGAGGCATTCGTATAAATTAGAATTTCCAGCCTTCTTGATCCTGCTCCTCCCATTCAGGCGCTCTTGCGTCCCATCTTCCAAGGTGAGAAATAAGTGAATTCCACGGGTAAAAAGGCCGAGAGGCTGTCCCCCGTACTTGAAGCTGCTCCCTCAGGGGCTCCCGGGGTGATGACACCCCCATGATAAGTGCTTACTCCCAGAGGGAATATATAGTTTCTTCCCCCATTGTTATCCCAGATACCGCTTCCGTTGTTGAAAACGGCCTCCAGTCCGGCAGCTGTGCCTACATCCACTGTAATTTTATGATAACCGGGCAGTTCGGACGGTGGAATTGGCACACCTGGAGGTATCGTCCATATGCCGCCCACCGGGCGGTAATGAATGTTGGGTTGTGTATAACCCTGCTTATAATAGACAGTGACACTGCTGCTTTTTGGTGCTTCATCCGTCGTCACACGTAGTTCCGTGCTTGCCGCCGATTTGTTCTGCGCTGCATCATACGCAATAACATGATACATATAGGACGCTGCAGCCTTCAATCCGGTATCCGTATATGCAGGTGTGGGACTTATGCCAATTTTGACGCCATCCCGAAATACTTCGTATCCCGTCACACTTGTATTATCCGTTGAAGGATTCCAAGCCAGCGCCACACGATCAGAAGCCTTCGAGGTTACCGTCAGATTTGCCGGTACGCTTGGCGGAGTCGTATCTGCTTGTGGTGCACCTTGGGTGATGACGCCTCCATTAAAGGTGCTTACCCCCAGCGGAAACTGATAGTTTTTCCCTCCGTTGTTATCCCATGTCCCGCTGCCATTGTTAAAAACTGCCTCCAGCCCCGCAGCTGTGCCTACATTCACTGTCATTTTAGTGTAACCTGCCACTTCGGCTGCTGGCATTTTCACACCCGGAGCCGTCGTCCACGTCCCGCCCGTCGGACGATAATGGATGTACGGATTGGTATAACCCTGTTTGTAATAAATGGTGACGACATTGCCTTCCTTGGTCTTCACCGTAATCGGCTCACTGGATGCCGAAACATTGCCTGCAGCGTCCACTGCTTTGATGAAGTATACATAACTTGCTGCGGGAGCAAGAGATGTATCGGTATACGTCAACTGGGTTGACTCTCCAACCTTGCTTCCGTCACGGTAGATATCATATCTCGCAACGCCGTAGTTATCCTGACTCGCTGACCACTCCAAGGTTACAGCGGATGAGGTTGAACTTGGGGATACCACATTGGTTGGTGCTGTCGGCGGTTCGATATCTGCGACGAGTGTCTGCACTTCCAAAGTTTTACTGGCAGCAGAGACGTTATTTGCCTTGTCTCTTGCTTGGATCTTGTACGTGTATGTTTTTGCCGGTTCAAGTCCGCGATCTGTGTACTCCGTCGTCTGCGAACTGCCCACTTTGGTGCCGTCCCGATAAATGTCATATCCCTCCACACCCACGTTATCGGTGGAAGCTGTCCACTGGAGAGTAACACTTCGATCCGTTACGCGTGCGGCTTTGACACCGGCTGGGGCCGAAGGCGGCGTCTGATCCACCACGAGGAACGTGTGTGTTCCCTGGATTGTTCCGTTTGCGTCCTCTACCACTTTACCGGAGGCATCTTTCTTGTATTTTCCCGTACCTACATATACCGTCTGAATTTCACTGCGAGTCACATTGCCGTTACCGTCTACCGCCTCGATATAATAGTCGACCAGCTGATCCCGGAAATCGTTGAAATAGGTATAATACATATCTCCAATTTCTTGAGCAGGTACACGTTTAAACATATCTGTGCTGCTTGGCTGCCAAGCCACCCCATTGATGTCAGGCTTCAAATCACGTTTGATCATCGAATATTCCTGCCAAGGGCTCACTTTGGCCGGATCAATGTTGGTTACACCCTTGGCTTTGAGCGCTGCCGGATCATATACACGGAACGTGTTATCCTTTGCATCCGCCTGTTTATCCCGATGAGTCCGCACCTTCACCTTGATATCGCTAATCCCACTCACGTCATAAGCATAGGTGTAGATACCAAACGTATTGTCAAAATAATGAAGCGTCCAGCCTTCTGCCTTGCTGACATTAGCACTGCCTGGATTGTAAGGATAACGCTGCGGCCACCAAACCGACGGGCCTGTGCGATCCTTGGATAGCTGTCCTTCTACATACGGTTTGGAGAAAAACAGGGATTGATTAAACGACAGTGTCGGCTTCACGCCGTCATCCACATTTTCATCATAATATCCGAAACCCGAATCCAGCGCAGGCAGCAGGAAGTACCAGCTCAGCTCTGCCGGATTCGCCCCGCCCTTGTAATTGTTCGCCGGGTCTCCCTTGAAGGGGTATGCCATCATCCACGGATTCAGCTGATTGCCTTCATAGGTGATCTCCCGATCCAGCGCAGTGCTTGGCTTCCAATGGTTCGGGTTGGCATCCAGCCACATCTGCTCGGCTGTCTTTGCATAATTCAGCGCTGCCTGCTCCAACGCAAAATTACGCTCCAGATAGTGATAACCGTATTCAAAGGATACCGTCATGCCTTCCTGAACCCCGTCCAGATTCTTCTTCGGCTCCAGATTAAGGCCCGTGGCCTTGTTGAACGCATCAAACTGTCCTTTCCAGATGCCAAAAGGAAGACGCCAGTGATACCATGTCGGATCAGAGGAAGAGTCACGCGTGTCAATCCAGGAGCCATCCTGCACATGGACTACATCCTCGGCTTTGGGCGTATTGGTACGCAGATATGCGTTGATACTTTCTCCTTTTACCCCGGGCTGTGCATAGGTCACATTCCCTGCATTGCGCCAGGTGTCCTCAGAGCCTGCACGTCCTGAAGAGTTATCTCCGTCATGGGCAATGACAAAAAACTGCTTCTGATCCACCAGCCCTTCAAATGGTTTGAGTGCATCTGCCTTTACCGATCCTTGATACCCTTCTTCCCACGATTCCGCTTGAGCTGCAGGAATGCCAATAATCTTCTTCTCTGCTCCGGTTTCGGGATTCACATGCCGTACCCAGTGTGGTGTGGATGCAAAGGGGTACTTGTTGTACACCACCTGTTTTTCGTTAAACATCGGTGCAGACACCCATGATCCAACATCGCTGGTGTTTTGCAGATCGGCACGGTTTGGTGGAGATACCATCGTATCCTTGCCTGGATCGTTTAACAGCGGATAGTCCTTGAGCGTACGCGAAAAGTGATTGTTGCCAATCACAGACCACTCAATGCCAAGCTGATCCAGAACCGGAATAATGCGTTCCGAGAAGCCAAGCTCGGTCGGGAAGAAGCCTTTGGAAGACTTAAAGCTGTCCCCCAGGAAAAAGGGTTGAGCCATGACGGCATTTTGGTATATCAAGTCCTTGAGCAAATATTCGTTGCCGGCGAGTGGTCCCATGGAGTGATGCCCGGAAAAATGAACAAGGTCCATCGTCCGCTCTCCATTGGTCGTTTTCAAGTTATTGTACGCGTTCTTCCAGGGTGCTCCCCAAGCTTTATTGTTGTAACCGTTTACATTATTGGTATACATAAAACTGTCCACATTGTTCAGTAGGGAGCCTGACATCGTTACCTGCATGCCTGCGGCGGGATGGTTGTTTTTCAAATCGCCTGCTGTCTGCCAGGGCCAGCTGAGATAGGCTCCGGTTTTGGCATGATGGGTATAATAGTCGACTAGATCATCATGCGGCATCGGTGCACCACCAGGCAGAAAATAGGGATAGGCTGCCGGAGGGTTCTTTTTCAGATCAATAACCTGCCCGTCATAGGTGTATCGAATCGGTGATCCTACAGGTGTGGAAGCATACTTGGATGTGTCGTAGTAAGCCCAGAAATTCGGCATATGGTTATGGTACACATGGGAAGCGGAGATTTCGGCATAAGCTGCTGCGGGTTGTGTGGAAATGACGATGGATAATGCCAACAGGAATGCGCCAAGTCTGCGCACAAGCTTCATGTTTTTCCTCCCTCATCTGTTGCCCCTGTGGGGACCGTGAATTGTAATTCATTTGAAAGTTATTAGAACCCTTTGTTTGAATTTGAAAATAAGCCTGCTCTCGTGCCTCCTCTCCTCTGGAATCCTGCGTGAAACAAACTACAATCTCGTGCCGTCTAAACAAAGAGTTCCTCTTGAACAAACGTTTGCATTAATAGAGAGAATTAAACACCTTATATAACTATGTTTTTCCGCTGCATTTCTGATCTAAAGTGCTGCATGCATCTTATATATTGCAAACGTTTGCACAAAATAATATACCTGCCCATGGAACAAAATGTCAATACTAGAAAAATAAAAAAGGCACACTTCCTGGCGAAGCCTCTTCGCCGGAAATGCACCTAAATCGTTATACCCTTTTTACTTTTAGATGATCATCAAACACGCTGAAATCACACTAAACAACAGATTAACAATCTTTATCCGGTACACCCGCTTCTTCACGTGTACGGAAGGATGAACCGCAGCCGCATGTCGCAACCGCATTCGGGTTATGGATGGTGAAGCCGCCGGACATGCCGGATTCTTCAAAATCAATCTCGAGTCCATTCAAATATTTCACATTTTCTTTCTCTACAACCACTTTCATGTCTTGAATGTCCATATATATATCCTCATCGGACTCTTTATCGTCAAAGCCCATGGCGTACGAAAATCCGGTACAACCGCCCGGTGCTACGCCTAGACGCAGGAACATTCCAGGTGTCTCTTGCTGTGCAAGCATCTCTTTCAATCGGTCTGCAGCCGTTTCGCTGATACTAATCATGCCAGGTCACTCTCCTTTTCATTGAATCTACACTTAAATTATACTCCACCCCGTCAAGGGGCTCAAGTTATGTTTACCCGTTTCCGCGTTCGCCCTGAACTCCTTTTTCTTCCCAGTGTATTGAACCCCTGCGGCACGAGGTTTATAATGGATAGGTGGTCTCACTGAAAATGTCAATATTTCGTCATGACTTATTCGGATGTTGGTCATATATGGAGTTGTAATTTTTTTCACATTTCGAGACTGGTTCTCAGTCCCCAATGCATATAGAGTCACTTTGACTCCTTTTGAAAAAATAAACTTTTCGATTGCAGCACACGCTGCACCGGGTAATAAGAGTTAGTCTTTCACAGGAAGGCGGCAGTTGACCGCATCTTTGCTATGTATTTCTGTTTAATGGTTCAACACACCACAACTCGAATTCCGGTAAAGAACAGGAGGAAACAGCATGTCTACATTGGTAACACCGTTCACCGACAAAAGAATGGCTGAAATCGTTGAGAAAGTGCAGAACGGCGTAAGGCTGAGCGTAGAAGACGGCGTGTATCTGTATCAAACAGATGATCTGCTGACTTTGGGCCAGCTGGCCAATGAGGCCAATCTGCGGAAGAACGGCAAGAAAGTTTATTTCATCGAGAACATGAGCCTTTATTTCACCAACGTATGCGAAGCTCGCTGCGCATTTTGTAATTTCCGCAAAGACCAGGGCGAAGAAGGCTCTTATACGTTATCCGGTCCGGAAATGATCGACTATGTGGAGCAGCATATTCATCCAGGCGTGCGTGAGTTCCATATCGTAGGTGGACACAACAACCATGTTCCTTTTCAATATTATGTCGATTCCCTGCGTGCTTTAAACGAGAAATATCCGGATGTTACGCTGAAAGCTTACACTGCGGCAGAGATTGATTTCTTCACCCGGATTAGCGGACTTAGTATCAGAGAAGTTCTGCAGGAGCTGCAGAAAGCAGGTCTGAAAACATTGACTGGTGGCGGCGCTGAGATTCTCTCGGATGAATATCGCAAAAAAATGCGTGTAGACAAAGCCAACGTGGATCGTTATCTTGAGGTGCACCGCACAGCTCATGAACTCGGCATGCGTACACATACGACGATGTTGTATGGATCGATCGAATCCTATGAGGACCGCGTCAATCATATGGTGCAGATTCGTGAACTGCAAGACGAGACCAACGGATTCATGGTCTTTATTCCGCTTTCCATGCAGCCAAAAAGTAAAAACGCAAGCATTATGCGTCGCAACTCGGCTTATGAGGATCTCAAAACAATAGCGATCAGCCGACTGATGCTGGATAACATCGATCATATCAAAGCATACTTCATTAACATCGGTCCACAGCTGGCTCAAGTTGCCCTTGGATTCGGTGCTTCAGATGCACATGGCACGATTGTTCGCGAACGGATTAGTCATGCCGCAGGTGCTCTCACACCTGAAGGCCTTACTCGTAAAGAGCTCATATGGCTTATTAAAGGTGCAGGACGTATTCCAGTAGAACGTGATACATTCTACAATGAAATTCAAGTTTACGAATAGACTTGACCGATTGCTTCGATACGAGGCAAACGTCACAGCAGCACAAGCATCACTCATCAAAGAACGAAACTTTGTTACAAGCAGGGAGACGTTTTATACAGAGTGATGCTTAACTGTGATCTCATATTTAAAATTTTCATTGTCTCATTCTTGATTATTTAAATTAACTTGAAACTAAAAACAACACACGGAGCAGCTATGTGAAGGCATAGCTGCTCCGCAGGTTAAGGTCCCAGCAATGGGACTGATGCAGAAAGGAAGCCGAGTCATGAAAAATTTCGTCATTCTTGGAGGCGGTTATGGCGGCCTCACGATCATCAAGGAACTTCTGGAAGGTAAAATCCCGTCAGATACGCAAATTGTACTGGTGGACCGCAGCCCCTTTCAAGGATTAAAGACCGAATATTACGCACTCGCAGCAGGAACAGTATCGGATTACGACCTGCGTATCCATTTTCCGGTAAATGAGAAAGTAACACACCGTTTCGGTGAGGTTACAGCCATTAATCTGGAGCAGCGTCAGATTGAATTCGAAGGTCAGGAACCTCTGGAATATGACAAACTCGTGATTGGCCTGGGATGTACAGATCGTTTTCACAATACACCCGGTGCCGAGGAATACAGCTGCACGATTCAAAGCTTCAGCAAAACACGTGAGACGTATCTGCGTCTTAATGAAGTTAAGGCTTATGGACATGTTCACATTGTGGGCGGTGGCTTGAGTGGTGTTGAGATGGCTGCCGAATTGCGCGAAAGCAGACCCGATCTGAATATTAGTATCCTGGATCGCGGTGAGCGCGTATTATCTGCATTCCCTCAACGTCTCTCTGCTTATGTTCACGAATGGTTCAGCGAGCATCAGGTTGAGGCCCGGGGACATATCGCCATTTCACGGGTGGAGCCAAACGCGATCTACAACCGCGATGAACAGATTCAGACCGATGCTGTTGTATGGACGGCAGGCATCCAACCTGTCAAAGTCGTTCAAGACCTTGATGTAACCAAGGACCCTCAGGGCCGTGTCGTATTAAACGAATATTATCAAATTCCGGAGTATACCGATGTTTATGTCGTCGGTGACTGTGCCAGCGTGCCTTATGCACCAAGCGGTCAGGCTGCAGAGGTTCAGGGTGAACAGATCGCTCATATTCAGCATGCTCTCTGGAAAGGCGAAAAGCCCAATCCGCAGCCTCTGAAGCTTCGCGGCACACTCGGCGCGCTAGGCAAAAAGGCTGGATTTGGGCTGATGGGCAAAACGTCCATGATGGGACGTGTGCCTCGTATTTTGAAAAGCGGTGTGCTCTGGATGTCCAAACGCCATCTCGGTTAGTCGAGATCCAGCGCGTCCCAGGCATCCGCTTCAGCTATTTTGGCGAGAATGGCGTTATATAAATCCTCTACTTTGTCCGTGGCGACCACTTCACCATTAACCAAGGCAAAAGGTGTCATATAACATTGACCGCAATTGGTCAGACAGCCGTATTCAATCACATCATAGTCCGGATTTTCATCCAGCTGATCCATGACTTCATCGGTGCCAAAATGCATATTGTTAGCACAAAATTCAATAATTGGTCTCATTTCAGTTCACCTGCTTTGTTTGACCATTTTAATTTATGGTCGTTTGTAATATAATAAAGGGAGGAAAGGAGTTGAACAATATGAGCGAAAACGCACAAAGCACCATGTATGATGAGGTATCTGATGTGCTTGATAAACTTCGTCCGTTCCTGCAGCGCGATGGCGGTGACGTGGAACTGGTCGACGTGGAGGATGGCATCATTAAGCTGAAACTGGTCGGTGCCTGCGGCAGCTGCCCAAGCTCCACCATTACCTTAAAAGCCGGGATTGAACGTGCCCTCCTCGAAGAAGTTGAGGGTGTACAAGAAGTTGTACAAGTATTCTAATCAATCCTTCACGAAATAAAGATCAGAGAGCCTTTCGCTTCGAAGAAGCGGAGGGCTCTTTTTTTTGATGCTTTATTAAATTGTAGGCCGAATGGGATCAAGCCCTCCAGACACATCCATAATGTTACCTGTAATGAAATCCGAATGATCCAGGCACAGATACGTAATCACTCGCGCAATATCTTCTCCGCTGCCAGGTCGTCCTCTCGGCGTTTCCTTATCCGTGATGCCTGCAATGTCATCGATTGTTTTCTCTTTGTTCGCACCGCGTATATCTCCAGGGCATACCATGTTCACTGTAATCCCATAAGGCGCTTCTTCCACGGCAAGAGTTTTCGTAAACGAAACCAAACCTACCTTCGCAGCAGCATAGACAGCACGATGAGGCCAAGATCTTGCTTCACCCGCATGACTGAACCCAAAATGAATAATACGGCCCCACTGCTTGCGGCGCATCTCGGGCAGGACGAGCTGATCCAGAATCATCGGTCCAAGCAGGTTGCCCTGCACCAGCATCTGCACTTCTGCTTCGGAATAATCTGCAAAGACCCGGCGTTCCCGCACGAACGGACCGGCGTTATTCACCAAAATATCAATATGTCCCAGCTGCGTTTGTACTGCATCAACGAGCGCGTGAATCTCTTCTGCTTTCGATATATCGGCCTGAATGGCTGTACAGCGAACCCCTTTGGCAGTAATCTGAGCCTGCAGTGCTTCAGCCTCCAAACGGCTGTGCACATAATTAAGCGCAATGTGGCATCCCTGATCCGCCAGACTGAGGGCCGTCATTTTACCAAGACCTTTGGCACTTCCCGTTATGAGGGCAATCTTTCCCTTCACGTTCATCCCCCTCTTCAAAGAGCAGTCACTCATCCAGTATAAAAGATTTATCTCCCTCTCACAACTTGCAGCCCGAAAGCAGTTCACAAATGGTAATCCAACCCAATAAGAAAGCCCCGCATGCTCTTTGTAAGAACATGTGGGGCTTATAAGTTATGATCTGAACTTCACCTTAAAATGCAGGTTCAACTGCTCCTTGGTAACGTTCTTTAATAAATTTTTTCACCGTTTCGGAATGAAGTGCTTCTGCCAGTTTTTTGATCGCATCTGCATCTTTGTTATCGTCACGGGATACCAAAATGTTGGCATAAGGGTTTCCCTGCAGGTCTTCAATCAGCAAAGCGTCTTTAGACGGATTGAGGTTTGCTTCCAGTGCATAGTTCGCATTGATAAAGACGAGATCGGCTTCATCCAGCTGACGAGGCATCATGGCTGCATCCAATTCAATGATATCCAGATTTTTAGGGTTTGCTGTAATGTCCTGTTTGGTTGATGCGATGTTCGTATCGTCTTTGAGTGTAATTAGACCTTTTTTCGCCAGCAGCAGCATTGCGCGTCCACCATTGGAAGGATCATTCGGAATGGCTACTTTGGCGCCATCTTTCAGTTCATCCAAAGATTTGATCTTTTTGGAGTAGCCGCCAAAAGGTTCAACATGAACCGGAGTTACAGCAACCAGATTAAAACCGCGCTCTTTGTTCTCCGTGTCCAGATAAGGCTGGTGCTGGAAGAAGTTCGCATCCAATTTACCATCAGCAAGCTGTTGATTTGGCTGCACGTAGTCATTAAACGTCACAACCTGCAGGCGAATACCTTGAGCTTCAAGTTCAGGTTTGATGCTTTCCAGAATTTCAGCATGAGGTGTAGGTGAAGCACCAACTTTCAATTCGACGGTACGCGGAGCGCCTGCGGAGTTATCCGCACCACTGTCCGATTTCTTGTTGTTGCCGCAAGCAGCAAGCACTGCAATCAGCATTAGACTCAGAAGCACAATAGACCATTTTTTCATCTGTAAAACCCCTTCGCATTATATTTTCATCTATCTGTTTATTTCCTGGTGAAATAGATAACCAGACGATCGCCAACCATCTGCAAAAGCTGGACCAGAATAATCATGAACACTACGGAAATGATCATAATTTCATACTGGTAACGGTAGTACCCATAATTGATCGCCAGTGTTCCCAATCCTCCACCGCCAACCATACCCGCCATAGCTGTGTAGGATACCAATGTAACGATCGTGATCGTAACTCCAGCTAGCAAGCCAGGTAAAGCCTCGGGCAGAAGTACCCGTCTGACAATCTGTCCTGTGGATGCCCCCATTGCCTGTGCCGCTTCAATGACACCGCGATCCACTTCACGAAGTGTATTTTCTACTAGACGGCCAAAATACGGAGCGGCCGAGATAACTAGAGGTGGAATTACACCTAACACTCCGGTTGCAGTACCCACTAATGAACGGGTGAAAGGGATAATTGCAACAATTAATATGATGAAAGGTACAGAGCGCAAAATATTTACAATGACGGACAATATGATGTAGGTTATTCTTGATTTTGCTGATGCCGAGCGGCTCGTCATAAACAGGATTACCCCCAGCGGGAGACCTAGAATAACGGTAAATAAACCTGCTGCCGCCAAAATCTGCAGGGTTTCAATGGAGGCCGTGCCAACCTCTTCCCAGCGTACTTTGGAAAAATCCATTATCGCAGCACCTCCACATCAAGTCCTTCTGCGGTTAATTCAGACAAAGTCTGCTCAATCGCAGGGAAGTCACCCTCAAAACGTACCGTCAGCTGCCCATAAGGAACCTGCTTGATCGTAGAGATGGTGCCCTGCAGAATGGCAAAATCCACACCCGTTTTGCGAACGGTTCTCGACAAAATCGCTTCATACGTTTTATTTCCAAGAAAGGATACTTTGACTAGTTTGGAAGATACGCCTGTTGGCAGTTCGGTTCCGGCACTGTTTAAGACCGTTTCTTCGAGTGCCAGTCCGCCTTCGCTGTCACGTGAGACGAAATCCCGGGTAATCGCATGCTGCGGTTTCAGGAACACTTCTGTCACGGGTCCTTGTTCCACAATGCCGCCTTGGTGAATGACCGCCACCCGATCGCAGATATTCTGAATGACATGCATCTCATGTGTAATAAGTACTATGGTCAAGTTGTACTTTTCGTTGATATCCATAAGCAGCTTCAGTATCGAATTCGTTGTCTGCGGATCAAGTGCCGAGGTTGCCTCATCGCAGAGAAGTACACTCGGATCACTTGCCAGAGCTCTCGCTATACCTACCCGCTGCTTCTGTCCGCCAGACAGCTGTGCCGGATATTTACTGCTGTGCTGCTCCAGACCAACCAGTGCCAGCATTTCCTTCACCTTGCGATCAATCGCTTCCTTGGGGGTGTTCACCAGTTTTAACGGGAAAGCAACATTATCGTAAACCGTTGCAGAAGACAACAGATTGAAATGCTGAAAGATCATACCAATCCTGCGTCTTTGCTGCTGTAATTCGCTTTTACTCAGCTCGGTCAGGTTAATGCCATCGACCCAAACCTCACCCTCGGTCGGCCGCTCGAGCAAGTTGATACAGCGAATCAGCGTACTTTTCCCCGCACCCGAGTGACCGATCACACCGAATATTTCACCTTTTTGGATATTCAGATTGAGTTCTGACAACGCTGTAGTTGTTTTCCCGCGTTTGCCATATGTTTTGGTTAATCCAACCAGTTCAATCAATAGTACTGCTCCTTCCCCATCACCTACATATATCTTTACCCGAAGGAAGGGAAAACTCCCCTTTTAGCACAAAAAAAGAGCCCTTTGCAGATACAAAGACGGCTCTTCACGTGAAATGACCTTCTCATCTGCCAAAATCACACTTCATGATTCTGTAGGAATTAGCACCTAACACCTGAAATAAGAGACATTAAAGTCCATCATCGCAGATCGGTTGCCGGGCTTCATCGGGCCTGTCCCTCCGCCACTCTCGATAAGAGAAATATACAGTTGTAGAATTATATAGGTTCATGTAGTTCATCATATATAATGAGCGAACTGCATTAAATGCTTAATTACAGACACGATTCCATGTATGTTTCGATCTGAAACTCAGTATAGTCAAACTATTCCGATTTGTCAAATGGTATTATTTTCGGAGTCTGTCATGCCATTAACGTCTCGCACCCTGCTTACGCCAAATTTTATTGATGTATCGATACGCTGTATGCAGCGTTTCACAGACCATATCCACACCCTGCTGCATCTCAAGCAGATGCTGATCCAGATCCTCCAGCTTCACCTTCCCCTGCATCGTTTGATGCAGCTGCCACAAATCATCCTGCATCTCAGAATTCATATAATGTATCTCCATATTACGCCGCTTACGCAGACGGCTCATCGGTTCACGGTATTTATCCTTAATCTGAATGAGCTGCAGTGCCAATGCATGATGCTCCCGGTGATAATCAAACTGCCTCAGAACGGTATAATACGAGAAATGCACCTTCGTTTTGGACGTATTCAATTGAAAAATTTCATTTAATACGGTGCCCAATTTGTCCAAAATCGCGAAACATCTTATGAACGCGTCTTTGTAAAAATAAACATAACGAGCATACTCCGCTTTTTCCGCTGCACTCATATCTTCCGTGGAACCGGCCACCACTTTTTGACGAAAATGGGCTGCAGCAAAACAGCTCTGCTCCAGTTCATCCAACGAGGAGATCAGTCCTTGAGTCCATACATACAATTTCCGATAGTCATGATTCGGGTCATGATCCACATGCATCTGCCGCTCAAAAGATTCCAGCGTAAATGCCATAGTATCCATAGCTTCCTTCAATAATCCCTGATTAACCCGGGGCTTTTCACCAAGTAAAGTTCGCAGCATAGATGCCCTCCTCTTTCTCGCTGATCCTACAAAATATATATCGTCACAGCTGATCAACTGCTGAAGGCCGAAGCAAAAGTTCCCGAATTCCATCATCATTACAGCTTCGTTTAGGTTGCCCTGCAGCCTCAAACATCAAACAAAAGTCCACCTATCCAATGATGTACATCACCGGATGGTGGACTTTACAGCAAAATCCAGTACAGTTATTGATGCATTATACAGCATCACTATTTGTAGCGAAAAAACCTTTTAGAACCGGTTAACCGGTCGATGGAGCTTGTACACAAGGAAACTCATATAGGTCAAAATCCCGAAGAGTATGGCAATGTCCAGCATATGTGCCAGCGCCACAAACATGTAAACCTCTGGGCGGCTGATCGTCCACATCATGAACATACCGATGACCACTTGTAACAGAATCAAGACTACAGATAGTACACCAAGTGTCCGCAGTTCACGGTTATCAGGGTGTTTACGATAAGCAAAATGCCCCAGAATAGCAATAACAATAACAAGTGATACAGCTGCCAGACGATGGGCAAACGCAACAGCTACCCCGCCGGAGAGCTCTGGAACGATCTGTCCGTTACAAAGGGGGAATCCGGAACAACCTCCGGCTGAGTCCGTATGGCTCACGAATGCTCCGGTATATACCACCAGGTACGTATAAATAGTTGAAAACCAGACCAAATTGCGGAATCCCCTGCTGACGCGAGGATATTGGTTCAGACGTTCCAGACCTCCATATCTCGCTTCCTGCCGAATCCCGAGAGCCATCATTAACGAACTTGCGAAGGCAATTAGCGCGAATCCAAAGTGAAGGGCCATGACCGCCGACGATTGCGAGAATACAACCGCAAAAGCCCCCATAATTCCCTGAATGATGACAAACAAAAGCGTTAGGAAAGAGAACAGCTGCAGATCCCGGCGCTGCTTGCCAAATCGTAAGAAGGCCACAAACGAAGCGATGGACAACAGTCCTGCCAGTGCACTGACTGCACGGTGGGAATATTCGATCAGAGAGGCAACAGTATGAGCTGGCACGAGTTTTCCGTTACATAAAGGCCATTGTGTACCACAGCCAAGGCCCGATTCTGTTTTGGTTACGATCCCGCCGCCAAAGGTAGCCAGGAACATCACAAGACAGGTTAATACGGTTAACCATTTAAACAATGTTAAGTGTTTCAATTTTTTCTCACCCGCTGTTGGTTTAGATTGGCGAAAGGAATTCTTCGCTTGATGATGTTATTAACTTCATTGCTTGAGTACAAAATCAGCTGCATTGTTTATCCGGTACTTGTATGCTGCTTAGCAGCACTAGTACGATACTTATGCAGTGCTTGTTCTGCACTTTGACACTAATTTCACAACTAAATTCATTATACCGGATAAATTCCTCATTGACGCAGCGCTTTGTGACAAAATGTTAACGTCTGATACCATTTTGACCCGCAGGTCATTATACTAAACTCTTGGAAAAATTTGAAGGGATTTCGATACGGCAGCATACGGCCGCCCCCCCCTTTTTCATGAAGCCGAGCCCAGCCGTTCCTGAGAGCTGCATGAGATTGCACTGCTCTATAAGGCTGGCAGATTTATATTATGTAAAAATTGTGATTGTCTTATTAGAACAGAAAAGGCTGTCTTAAGCCCAGATTAGAGCTTAATTGACAGCCATGTTTTTGCAAAAAATTGATAAACGCTTCACAAACATTCTAATCATCTACCCTAAATATTGGAGTTTTATTTTCTAAATTATGCTCAACAATCTTCCAACATATAAGGGTTGGGTTGTATCCTTAACTACCTTACTTGTGAATCGTATTGTATACCTCTACTGCACGGTCCAGAAACTGTTCGATCTCTTCTCTCGACTTGCGCAGTTTGTTCACATAACGCACTAATTCCCGTCCGTCCGTGTAAGCTACGAAGCTTGGGATGCCCAAAATATTTTGTTCCTGACTCACTGTACCTACCTGGTCAACGTCCACTTCAATGAGTGTAAGATTACGTGAATACTTCGTTTCCACCTCAGGCATAAACGGATCGATGTATTTGCAGTCCCCACACCAGTCTGCCTTGAATACGGCCACTGTCAAACGCGGCGATTGAATCGCTACATCAAATTCCGGTTTGGATGTAATCTGTTCCATTGTCACATCTCCCTTTCTGTACCTTGTCTCCATCTAAGTGAAGCAAATTGGTGATTGGAAGTCAAATGTTCAGCGCATACTTAGAATAACCACAAGTTCTGGCATATCAAACAGTTTCTCATGAAAGGGTGTCCATTCATGACTTCCACCAGAAGTGACTCTTCGGATAACCAGCACACAGGTTCTATCCTGCAGATCGTTCGATCGATCCCCGGAGCAGCCCGGGAAGTATGGCGCGGTAAACAGGCGGCCTGGCATGCATCCTCCCAGCTTAGACATCCTTCACGTGACCTGAACTGGAAGGCAGACACAGCAGCGGCTCTGCAGGTTGAAGTTGAGCGGCTGCTGCCCGCAGCAGGCAGACCCTCTCCTTCGCGGAACATTCAGGCGCAAAGTGCACTGGTATGTGAAGAAGACTGTATCATTCTTGAAGAAATCAAGACCTTAACGCAGCAGCAGAATCGCAGTAATGTGACACGTACGGCTGCTTACTTGGAATGTTACGAGCAGTATCCCGAACTGCACTGGGCACTGCTTGCGCACATGGTATCCCGCAACGGCGGATATCATATGACCGACCTGCACAGCGACCTGATGCATAATCTGCAGAACCAGGAGGCTCGTGGGCATATGTATCGCCTGCTGGAGCGGTGCAATGCTCTTATATTTCAAGATGCATATCCACAGCTGCAGCTGTATATGCACAGTCGGCGGCTTGGCCGAAGCTGCTTCCATCTGCTGTCCCATTTTCACGTATCGGCATTTATGACCCCATTCTGGGAGCGCTTCTGGCTGGAACGCTGCAGTTCCATTCTCAGTGTGGCGTTAATTATTAATGAGCAGAACTATATTGAGAGCCGGGTGGTACAGCATCCGTATTTTCAAAAAGAAGTGCTTTCCAAACCTGCTTTTCATCTGCACAATCTGGCGGGGCTGAACCATATCGTTTTCCCTCTCGGACAAGGAGGTGGACTCACCGGACGGGTCATCGAACATTTTGGCAAATTAAATGAACGCATCCAGTTCGGCAAAGTCTTGTATGCCCTGTTATTCGGTGTAGAACAGGTCCTGCAGCAAGTGTTGGAGTTCGCTCGCACCGTTCCTCACGGCGGCTCACGGGCGGAATATTGGCCGGGTCTGTTCACCAAGCATCACAGTGGACCCAAGGATCATAACCTGTATGCCGCAGCCTTATTGAATGAGGAATGGCTGCCGGAAGGTCAGAGGCTGTACTCGCCAGAGCTGCTCACTGTCTGGAGCGATACCCCTTATGAACCGATTACAAGACATGACTGGCTTCAAACACGCGATTGTCTTGGATACCTTACTTCGCCCCGCAGACCTTGGCTGTTCGAGATGAGTCATGAGCATCGGTACGGCATGTTAAAAACGGCTTTGGCCCATGATGTGCAGGAAATTACTCACTAACAATCGGAGCAAAAATAACATGAATTCCATCCAAAAGGAAGCAGCACTTGCACTCGTGCGAAATACAAGTTAAAACGTACAAACCTGCAGGCAAAACGGTACACCTGATACCACCACAAAAAGACAACATTACAAAATCCAAAACACCCGACGCAGCAAGTTCAATATTCACCGTTAAGAAAGCCATATCTGATGTAATAACAACGCAGCGCGTAAAAGAAAAAAAGCGCAGTCCGCTGCAGGAGCAGACCGCGCTTTAATAAATCAAAGGCTGGTACACAGCCTACGCTGCCAAAATAACGAATTATCCACGCTGCCCGGCACCACGCTGTAGACGCATAAGTGGACGAAGAATTTTTTGCAAAATTCGTGGATAACTGCCCAGCTCGTCCTTACGCAGGACGCGCAGCATAACCATCAGCACGAGATACACCACAACGACCAGCACCCCCACTACCATACAGGTGACCAGGAACGATACGCGTGCAGGCAGGAAAGCACCAAAGATCTGATTCCCGCTCCAGTTGGCTGCAAATCCAATGCCTGCCGCCAACAGCACCGTAATCATAAATCCAAGCCAGCGATCTCCCATAATCGAGAAATCCACAATTTTGCGCAGTACACGCAGATTCAAATATGTGATGACCAGGAAGCACAGCGCCGTTGCGATAATAATCCCGTAAATGCCAAAGATCGGCGCCAGGATAAGACTCGCAATCAGCTTCACGATAATACCTGCCGCTACGCTAATCATCGTGATTCGTGGTTTACCCACCCCAAGCAGGATGGAATTCGTCGTCATCATGGTAATTTGGAAGATGGTACCGAACGTCAGCAATGCAATAATCGGCGTACCGTCCGGACTTGTAAATATCAATCCGTTTACCGAATGAGCGGCTGCACACAACGTAATCACAATTGGCATCCCGGTCAGGATAGAAATACGCATGGCCAGCGTCACCTGATTTTTCAGGTGAATCTCATCTTTACGGGCAAAGGCCGCCGAAATGACAGGCACAAGAGACTGACTAAGCGCGATTGCCAGAATTGGCGGAATACCTGCAATACTTTGAGCCTTCGCACCCAGAATTGCGAGTACTCCTGTCGCTTCTCCCACACCGATCTGTCCGCTAAGCAGCGGAACGACGAGAGAGGAGTCGATAAAGTTAATTGCCGGAACAGCAAGAGAAGATAACACTATCGGGATTGAAAGTTTAAAAATATCGGTGTAGATGCCGCGCATCGGCAGCTGCTCTGCCCGCTCATAATGCAGCTGTGCCGCACGATCACTTTTGCGGAGCTTCAATGTGAAGTACAGCATCACAGCAAATGCGCCGATACTGCCAAATACACCACCGAAAGATGCCCCGGCTGCAATCGTCTGATCATCGTAATTCCACTGCAGCATTACAAATGCCACAATAATCGCTACGCCTACGCGCGCAAACTGCTCTACGATCTGCGAGATACCACCTGCCGTCATATTACCGCGTCCCTGGAAATAACCACGCATCATCGCGATCGCCGGGAAGAGCAGCAGGGCCGGAGCAAGCGCACGGATGGCACTCACGGATTCCGGTACTTTGGAAATATGGGTGGCATAGAATGGTGCCGCAAACCATAACAGAACAGACATGACGACACCGGCCACTGCCGCGAAAATAAGGGCTGCACGGTAGATCTGCTGCGCTTCCCCTGCGCGTCCGAGCGCGTAGCGTTCCGAAACCATCTTACTCAGCGTACTCGGTATGCCCGCCGTTGCCACAGTTAACAGCATTAAATACACCGTATTGGAGATCGTGAACGATGCGTTACCGATATCCCCGAGAATATGCTCCAGCGGCACGCGCTGCACCAGACCGAGTACCCTTGCAATCAATGCTGCAGCCGCCAATATGAGCGTACCTTTAATAAATGTTTCCTTCTTAGACAAAACGAATTCCCCTTCTTTCCCCCACACCGGACCTCTCCGGACCTAAGCTAGCTAACCTGACATTCTAGGCGAATCGAACCACCCAAATAATGAATAGAACAATCATCACAAGCTGCAAAATAATTTTCATCACCGTGCTCGTAAACAGCCCGACGACAGAACCAAATCCAACTTTGGAAGCTTTGGAAGGTGAAGAACCGCCAATGATCTCCCCGATAAATGCACCGAGAAAAGGTCCCAGAACCAGTCCAAACGCCGGAATCACGAACGGACCAATGATCACACCAATGGTACTCAGCGTTGTAGACAGCTTGGAGCCGCCAAACTTTTTGACCCCCCAAGCACTGACGACGTAATCTGCCACGAACAGCACTACCACAATGAGGATCTGTATAATCCAGAACCAGACCCCGAACGGATCAAAGCTGAAAAACCAGCCGTAGACCAGAAATGCGAAGAAAATCGCGATTGCACCCGGCAGAATCGGATACACCGTACCTGCCATACCTACTGCAAACAGCAGTACAATTAAAATCCAGCCAACGGTTGCGAGCAAAGGTTACTCCCCCTTCAAAATATGTTCACGAATCAGATGAGCAATGCCATCCTCATTATTGCTTCCAATTATTAAATCTGCCGCTTGTTTCACCTGCTCCTGTGCATTGCCCATAGCAACACCCAGACCAACCGCTTCAATGACAGCCAGATCGTTCAGACTGTCGCCCACAGCAACCACTTCGGACATGTTGATGCCCAGCAGCTGGCATACTTCGGATACACCGGTAGCTTTGGATACGTTCTCCGGGTTCACCTCAATGTTTACAGGAGACGAATTGGTCATTTGCAGACCACCCATCTGCTGCAGCTCCATCATAATCTGATGACGAACCTCATCATCCTCAGTGGTGAATCCAAATTTCAGCCATTCCAATCCTTCGATATTGTCCGTCCAGCGATCTCGGTTAAACAGCTCCTCCACGGAGTATGCCCAGTACCAGCTGTTGTATTTCTCCCCAATCTCATGCATCTTGCGAATCAGACTCGGGTCCATCAGATGACGCATATGAAGCTCATGCGGTGCTTTCCAGACCTCGCTGCCGTTGACGGTCACCATCGGTGTTTCCAGTCCGAGCTGTACCGCATAAGGCATGGCGTGGTATACCGCTCTTCCCGTAGACAAGCACACGTGCACCCCGCGCCGGATCGCAATCTGAATCCACTTGGCCGTCTCCTGTGTAATTTCATGATTATCATTCAGCAACGTGCCATCCATATCCAGGGCAAGCAGTTTGTATTTCAATTCACTCATGCTGCAAATCCTCCTCCAGTATTTCTCTCTCCATGTTATCTTCCATTGAAACTCTCTTTCTCCATATTCTCTCTAAAACAACAAGATCGCCCGGTATCCGCTAATGGCGGACGCCCCGGACGTCACAGCTAACGCCATTTTACCACAGATCATCCATATGCAACAAAGTAACCTGTATTCGGATCTTTGACGCTTCGCCGCAGCTGTTGTTGAAAAAAAGGTTACCAAAAACCGCCTGCCAAGCAGGCGGTCACTTGAATAAACTGATTTGTGCAGGTTAAGCACAACCGCGGGGTGTACCCCATGCCGATTGATGCTTCTGTTTGCATTTACCTTGCCGCATATTTACGACGTACATAACGAAACACGATACCGTGTTTTGGAGACAGCAGCAGCGCGAGTACAAACAATATGCCTGCTGCAGCCACCATACATCCTGCAATGGAAGCATCCATCGCGTAAGCCATCAGGTAACCGCCAACAGAGGAAGCCGCACCAATCAGCACAGCATACAGAATCATTTGGCCCAGCCGATCCGTGAGCAGATAAGCTGCCGCTGCCGGGACAATTAACATACCTACGACAAGAATAGAGCCGACACTTTCAAAAGAAGCCACCGACGTCATGGATACCAGCCCCATGAGCAGGTAATGGAACAGCACAACCGGGATGCCGCAAGCTGCTGCCAAGGCCGGATCGAAGGCACATAATTTGAACTGTTTGTAGAACAGCCCAATCACGATGAGAATAACAAGCAGCGTAATGCCCAGCATCCACACCGCCCTCGGCCCCACATCCATTCCCCGCAGCGTTAAAGTATCCCACTGCACATAAGCAATCTCACCGAACAACACACAGTCCAGATCCAGATCGATATGCTGTGCATTCAGACTAATCAGGATAACCCCCACAGCGAAGAGTGCTGTAAATACAATACCGATGGACGCATCCGAAGACAGTCCTCCGGCCTGAAGGCTCTGAATGAAGAATACCGTCAGCAGTCCAAACACCGCTGCCCCCAGCAGCATCCACATCGAATCTCTGGACCCACTCCACAGAAATGCAATCGCGATTCCCGGAAGCACCGCGTGACTGATCGCGTCACCGACCAGAGCCATACGTCGGAGAATGAGGAAACAACCCAGAATTGCGCAGGCGGAGGAAACGAATACTGCCGTTAAAATAATCCAGAACGATGCCATTTACATCTCCCCCCGTTTCTGTGCTCGGGGCTGCGCAGCGAGGGTCTGCAGCCCAGCCTTCTCTTCGCGCATATAAGCAGACTTCGCCTGCATGCTCCGCAGCTTGCGTGCAAACAATCCGCGTCTTGGTGCGAACAGAGCAGATCCGGCAAACAGCAATGTTGCCGCCAGCACCGTTACCGGTCCAGTTGGCAGATTAGGGACAAACGTACTGAACACCGTGCCTGCTGCACCACTGAGTGCACCGAATAGTCCAGACAGCAGCACCATCAGTGCAAGAGAATCCGTCCAGCATCTTGCCGCCGCTGCCGGGGTCACCAGCAGCGCTGCAACCAGCACCACGCCAACCGCTTGAATTCCAGCCACTACGGCAATGACGGTGAGCAGCAGAATCAACTGCTCCAGCACGCCTACAGGCAGGCCCATGCCTCTTGCAAAACCCGGGTCAAAACTCACCAGTTTGAATTCTTTAAACCAGACAAGGCAGGCGATGAGCAGTACAATACATACCCCGGCCATCACATACACATCCGTAAGCACCATAGATGCTGCCTGTCCGAAGAGATACTTGTCAAGTCCGCTCTGGCTTCCGCTGGCGCTGTGCTGAATACGTGTCAGCATCACCACACCGATTCCGAAAAATACCGTCAGCACAATGCCCATGGCAGCATCCTGTTTGATCCGTGAATATCGGGTTATCCAGGAAACACCGAAAGTCGCCATAATTCCCGAGAGGAGCGCACCGAGCAGAAATAATCCAATCGACTTGGTTTCTGTCATCATAAACGCAATACATATGCCGGGCAGTGCCGCATGGGCAAGGGTATCACCCATCAAACTTTGGCGGCGAAGAAAGGTAAACGAACCGATGATACCGCTGCTGAACCCAAGGAGCAGACAGCCAAGCAGGATCCAGCGTGTGTTCGGATCTGACAGAATGGAAATGATCCAGTTCCACATAGGTTACACCTGACCTTTCTCCGTCCGGCTGCCAATCATTGCAATCCGGCCTCCGTACGTCTCCTGTAATGAATCGGGCGTGAATACTTCGCTTGTAGCTCCAGCTGCTACCATACGACCGTTGAGCAGCAGTACATGATCGAAGTATTCTTCTACTGTGGCCAGATCATGATGGACAACCAGCACCGTTTTCCCCTGCTTTTTCAGTTCTTCCAGCAGCGAGATGATCGCTTTCTCCGTCGTAGCATCCACGCCAGCAAACGGCTCATCCATGAAATACAGATCTGCCTGCTGCACCAAAGCCCGCGCTAGAAATACACGCTGCTGCTGACCTCCTGACAGCTGGCTGATCTGCCGATACATATAATCTCCCATACCCACCTGCTCGAGGCAGTGAGCCGCCATATCCTTTTCCTTTTTACCAGGACGGCGAAACCAGCCCAGATGCCCGTATCGTCCCATCATAACTACATCTAACGCATGCGTCGGGAAATCCCAGTCTACGGACTCCCGCTGCGGAACATAGCCGATACGCCGGCGTGCTTCACGATAGGACTGTCCGAAAATTTCTATGTCACCGTGCATTTTGGGCACAAGTCCCAGAACGGCTTTGATTAATGTGGATTTACCGGCTCCGTTTGGCCCAAGAATGCCAATCAGCTGTCCCTCGGGAACATCAAAAGTTACATTACTGAGCACCGGCTTTTTGTGATAAGCCACAGCCAGATTCCTTACAATAAGAGGAGAAGATGGATTCTTCGTTCCTTGTCCAAGCCGATCACTGGACGTATTCACTATTGGCTGCTGTTTCACATTTATATCACTCATCAACGTCATTCTCCTCTCTCCAGATGAATTATTATTTCAGCGCCGCTGCGATGGTTTCGACATTGTGGCGCACCATTCCAATGTAGGTGCCCTCTTCAGTACCTTCGGCTCCCATGGCATCTGAGAACAGTTCCCCGCCTATACTTACGTTATGGCCCTTTTCAGCTGCGCCGGCTATGATGGCTTCCATCGCTTTCGCCGGCACGCTTGATTCGATAAACACAGCTTTAATCTTGTTCTCCACCAGAAAATCCCGCAGTTCGCTTACATCCTTGGCACCGTATTCCGCTGCCGTACTGATGCCTTGAAGCCCCATCACTTTAATCCCGTAGGCTTGGCCAAAATAACCAAATGCATCATGGGCTGTAACCAATACCCGGCTTGACTCGGGAATCTGCCCAATTTTCTCCCGCACTTCCGCATCCAGAGCTTCCAGCTTCTCCAGGTATGCTTGTGCCTGTGTCTTATACTGCTCTGCATGTTCCGGATCTGCTTCGATCAGCGTGTCTCGAACCGCTTCTGCCGCACGCATCCAGTGCTTAACGTTAAACCAGACATGGGGATCATATTCCGTTCCACCTGTCGCTTGGCCGGAATGGAGCTCTTCTGTCGGAATTTTCTCCGCAACTGCAGTGACCAGCTTACTTTTAGACATTTTCTCTAAAATGTCTGTCATTTTGCCTTCCAGGTGCAGGCCGTTGTAGAAGATCACTTTGGCTTGCTCCAGTTTGCGGATATCTCCTTGAGATGCCTTGTATAGATGCGGGTCTACCCCGGGTCCCATCAAGCCGGTAACCTCAACGTATGCTCCGCCTACCTCTCTTGCTGCATCCGCGATCATTCCTGTCGTTGCTGTGACCTGCACTTTCCCATTCCCGCTTGTTCCCGGATTGCTTGAACAAGCTGTCAGCACGATAATCAGCACAATACATGCCAGAGTAATGAATCCACGTTGAATACTCCTCATCTTCACCTTTAACAATTCCAGCCTCCCCTTTCCCTCTACTACAACATTTGTCCTCAACTAATTAAGTTGTACAAGGTATCAACTTTTAAACTCGTCTAATAATGTTTCCCTTGTGCAAATTTTATCTGATGACAAAACAAAAGGCAAGGGATAATTTCCCCTGCCTGTCCTGAGGTTTATATGCAGCCGCATCAAATTAAACCAGCTTTGTCCTTTAAATGAACTGCACCATCTTTATAAAGCTTATCCTTAATCCTACTCCTGCTTCTGGTCCTTTTTGCCCTTCGGAATACCATCCAGTCCATACACTTCATCGTAAGCATCAAAAATTTTACGTGCTATAGGTGAAGCACTGACCGATCCAAACCCGCCTTCCGGTACGACAACGGCTACAGCCAGCTTCGGATTCTCCCGCGGAGCAAAGGCAATAAAGACCCCGTTCTCCTTTTTATTCGGTCCGGCTCCCTGCTCGGATGTTCCCGTTTTTCTGGCGTAATCATAAGGGAATCCGTCGAATGAGCTTACTTTGGTCACCATGCCCTTATGCACTTCGTTCCAGTGTGCATCCGCAAACTTCACCTCATTAAGCACTTTTGGTTTGAACTTCTTCACCACATTGCCATCTGCATCTCGAATTTCCTTCACCAGATGAGGCTCCAATCGTTTGCCTTTGTTCGCAAGCATGGTAGTGTACTGGGCCAGCTGCATCGTCGTATATTTCGCCTGCTGGCCAAATGATGCAAACGCCAGGCGTGTTAGAGCCGACTCATGATCTTCCTTATACTCCAGTCGGCCAAGAAATTCATTAGGCAGATCAATGCCTGTGGACACACCTAAACCAAAACTCTTCATGTATTCGTCCCATTTTTCAATGGCTTTTGTTCCACCATATTGGTTTAACAACCGCTTACCCACCATATCAATCATAAATGCATTGGAAGATTTTTCGATGGCTCTGCGTGCCGTAATATTTCCGTTATACGCCGAGTGAGAGTTTTTCACTTGTCGTCCATCTTTGCCAAGTACAGCATACCCTTTATCAGGGTACGTCTCTCCCGCAGTGAACAGTCCCTCTTTCAGTCCGATGAGTACGCTCAGCGGTTTAATAACCGATCCAAGCAGCACAACGGATTCAGCATGACGCGGTTTGTTATCATTCGGAGGGAAGGACTCTGTTGTCCCGTTGCGGAATACATATTTAATTTTGTCATAATCCCAGTCATTCGGATCGTAATCCGGCATGCTGGCCATCGCTACGACATTACCTGTATCCACTTCCATCGCTACAGCGTAACCCGTGATAGCTTTAGGCAGTTTCCGCAATTCATCGGTAATAGCCTGCTGTGCCGCAAGTTGAATCTCCTTATTGATCGTGGAGACCAGACTGTATCCCTTCTCCGGTGGAGTCAACTCCATCGTACCCGTAGGCAGGTTCCGGGAATCGATGTCAATGGATTGATATCCGCTTCGCCCGCGAAGCTCCTGCTGATACTGCAGTTCCAGACCGTCAAATCCAACCTTCTCATCCTGTGAGTACACCAGACCCGGGTCACGTTGAGAGGCAGATTGCTTCATAATGGTTTGGTACTGCTTCATTGTTGTTGGAACACGTTTGAATTCTCTTGTGTAACCAATAACTTGTACGGCAACCCGATCCGGGTCATATCGGCGTACATTTTCTTCCAGAACCATGATGCCGGGGTACTCCGTTTTTTTCTCCATAAAAAAAGCGATTTCCTCGGTCGACAGATCAGACTTAACTAGTCTTGGTACATAACCAAACGTCTTCTGATGATTGAGATCCAGCCGTTTGACAATTTCCTCCGCATCCGGCTGCGTCTCATCTCCCGGATTGAATCGTTTGAATATATCGGCAAGCTCCTGTGCCAACTCCTCGGCTTCCTGCCTGCGATCATCATTGCGATAATCTTCATATAACAAAACATACAGGGACTGCACCGGCTCCGAATAAGCAAGCGCCACCTTGCCGGTCGCATCATAGATCGGACCCCGTACCGGAGCAAGCGGTATATCCTTTGTATTCCGGGTAGACTCCATATACGTCAGTTCAGGTCCTTCTACAAACTGCACAAACGCCAGTCGAAAAATAAGGATGCTGAATATCACAAATGCCGCGAAAAAAAACATATTCAGTCTGGCTGTCGAAGCTTTGTCAACCACACGTTCATTTTCATTCGGCGGTTTGTTTTTCAATCGTTTAAACATGTGCTGCTCTCTCCGTTCCTAAAAAAGTAATATATTTATAATCATGTTAAAACGTCAGAACAGACCGAATCGACATATTTTCTCCTCTTAAGTTTATCAAAAGCAAACTGTAACGTCCTTCTATTTTTGGTTACATTTCTGTAATAATGGTAGTGCCAAACGTATGGCATCGATGCTCATTTTTAAACGTTGAATACGGTAATCTGCTGTACTCCCTCTGTATATAACGTACTGCGAATCATTAGGTTACATAAAATTCAACAAAAAGAGACCCATCAGATTATTCTGAGGGCCTTCTTCTGCCTGCAGTGTCTCACTACCGGATTATTGTGTACTCGTGTCTGCTTCTTTGTTTTTATCTTTTTTAGGGATGCCGTCCAGGCCGAACTCTTGATCGTAAGCATCAAAGATTGCCCTTGCAACCGGAGCCGCACTGCTGGAGCCGAAGCCCCCTTCAGGGATCATGACAGCAACAGCCAGCTTCGGATTGTTACGAGGCGCGTATGCGATAAACACCCCGTTATCCACCGGTCTGCCTCCAATACTCTGTGTCGACGTACCTGTTTTTCTGGCAAAATCATAAGGGAAACCGCCAAAGGAAGAAACCTCGGTGGCCATACCACGCTGTACCTCATTCCAGTATGCATCACTGAATTCTGCTGTGCTGAGTACCTTCGGTTTCACCTTCTCAACAACATTACCTTCTGAATCCCGGAACTCCTTCACGAACTGGGGCTGCATTCGTTTTCCTTTGTTCGCTAACATCGTTGTGTACTGTGCCAGCTGCATCGTTGTATATTTACCCTGCTGTCCAAAGGAGGCATATACCAGCTTGGTGAGGGATGTTTCATCGCTTTCTAAATATTCTTTACGCCCAGGCCATTCATTGGGCAGATCGACTCCTGTTTTCACACCGAGTCCAAACTGCTCCATGTACTTATCCCACACGCCAACGCCCTTAGCTCCATATTGGGCATAAAGCTTTTTACCAATCTCGTCGATCATAAATACGTTAGAGGAATGACGAATGGCATCATGTGGACGCATCGGACCGTAGACGTGACCCGAAGAGTTCTGTACGCGGCGGTTGTCTCCGCCGAATGTGGTTGAACCCCGGTCGTTATACACCGTGTTAGTCGTAAAGAATCCTTCTTTTAATCCGATCAGGACACTGAGCGGCTTGATCGTTGAACCGAGCAATACAACGGATTCAGCCCTTTTTCTAGAATCACTAGGCAGGAACCCCCGAATTGTACCGTTCTGATAAATATATTTGATTTTATCGTAATCTTCATTGCTTATACTGCCCGTTCTCCACACATTCGTGTCATAATCAGGCATGCTGGCAGCTGCCACTACTTTACCTGTATCTACTTCCATGGCAACGGCAAATCCGGTGGTTGCATTAGGATGCAGTCTGCCTGATACCGGATTGCGATGAAGCCAGCTCAGTTGATCCAGGATCGCCTGCTCGGTTTTCACCTGCACATTTTTGTTGATGCTGGAGATCAGGTCGTATCCTTTTTGCGGCGGTGTTGTACCTGCTACACCTTCGGGCAGGTTGCGCAGATCAACATCAACCGACGTATAACCACTTTTACCTCGCAGCTTATCCTGATACTGAAGCTCAAGTCCATCGAATCCGACAAACTCATTCTCTGTATACACCAAGCCTGGATCGGTCTGTGTTTTATTCGCTTCATCCACTTCTTTATACTTGTTCAATGTTTTGGAGCTTTTGAATTTTTTCAAATAACCAATGGATTGAACAGCTACTGTGTCCGGATCGTAGTAACGTACACTTTCTTCTATGATCTGGATGCCCTTGAATTCATCCTTATGCTGAAGGAAATAAGCCACCTCTCCTTCGGACAAATCACTCTTGATGAGCCTTGGCATAAAACCGTTCGCCTTGCGTGAATTCAAGTCCATCTCTTCAATGATTTTATCCACAGTCAAAGATTCGGCATCTTTGGCTTTATACTTTTCGAAGACTTCATTCAGACGCTTGGCCATGTCCTGAACTTCGCCAATTTTGGGGTTCGGCTTCCCCTCCACATCCCCGTAGTTTTTATACAATGTGAGATACAAGGACTGGATCGGTTTGGAGTATGCCAGCTTCACCGTGCCCGTCGAATCATAGATCGTTCCTCTCACAGGAGCAAGCGGTACATCCTTTGTAATGTTGCTCGCTTCCTCCTGACTGAGCTCGGGACCTTCTACAAACTGTAGATAGGCCAAGCGCACAATAATCACACTAAATATGACAAAAGAAGCAAAGAAAAATACGTTCATCCGGTAACTAAACCGCCGTTTGTCCGCAAGTTCATCCTTCTCGTTGGAATGCTTTTTCATTCATCCTACCTCTTTCATGACTTTGATACATAAGCGCAGCTGCCGGATAATCCCGGCATGATCACCTGGAAGTGTCGTTATATTCAGAACCTTGTCTGGCTTACAATCAAGCGGACTGATCTTTCACATGGGTGTCGGCAAAATTGGGAGGATTAAACCAGTCTCCACTAATCGCCCAGGTTGGATCAAGCGGAACCCAGCTCCCGGAATCACTCAAATATACTTCGTTCCAAGCATGAGGGCCGTAACCTCCCTGACCGTTATATCCCAAACCTGTAACCACCCTGACATTAATACCTTGGGAACGTGCCATCACCGCATAGAGGCGGGCATAATCGATGCATACCCCTTTGCGAGTATCAAATGTATTCTGAGGGGTCTGCTCATGCCATATCCCCTTCTGTTCGTAATCATCTACTTTCCCGTAGTCGTATTGAATCCGGGTACCTACCCAATCGTACAGAGCTCTCGCTTTCGCTTCATCCGTCGTTTTCCCTTTGACGATCTCCTGCGCAGCCTGTTCAATATCTGCCGGAATATTATGATCGATCACCTCGTACTTCCGCTGCAGAATACCTCCCAGTTCCTTCTGAACGGCCTGGGTAAATACCGGAAGCTTGTCCTTGATGAACGTACCGGACAACGGCTCAATAACTGATTTGGCTCCCTGCATATAGATCGGTGAGGCCTCCACATACCGACTGAACATGCTGCCCGGATAAAGACTGACGATCATGAACAATACCGCGATCACAATCATTCCGCGGACCGAACCGATAACTGTACCAATGACCGCACCTGTCAGACGGCTGATCATGCCTTTAGGTTTGTCTGGTTCATGACCTGAATGTCTTCTGCGGAACAAGAAGGAGGATAAGAAACCAAGGATCATGCGAATGATGCCATAACTCAGTACAAATAATACGGCAAACCGCATCAGCGGAAAATCTGCAATGGCTGTAACCAGCGTATAATACAACTGCTCCCATCGGTTCAACTCACGGTTAGGCATAGCTGCGGCATGCGCAGACAACCACTGCTGCACGTATGGCGCAAGCCATAAGGTTAATCCGATGGATAATAAAATACCGATGACCGCCATAATACCGTCCATAAGGAAACCAAAGAGTCTTCCCGCGGAACGTGAAGCTCCTCTGGACCATCCCTGCAGTAAGGAAGCCGCTACGATCAGCAGCAGCAAAATGGTAATGCCATTTAACTCCTTGAGGCTGTCCAGCCATGTTTGCAGCACGTCTTTATTCCTCCTTTAACTACGAAGCAGGTGCTGTTTTGTTCTTTTGTGCCTGTTCGACAAATGTTCGGATCGTTTCGTTGTCGAGCTTCCATTCGCCAACTGAAATCCCGCGGAACGTCACATCAACTTTGTCAGACTTCGTGTTCCCTTTAATCTCCACGTTAGGGCTGGTAATCGTAAATTCACCATTTTGCCCCGCCGCATAGGTTGCTTTGGAAGCTTCCTTCAGCATGATGCTTGTCGCTTCTTTCTTGAGTGTGTCCATCGTGCTGGACTGCACGTCTGTGACGGTCTCTTTGATCTGTTCAATGGAGATGCCGCTGTATATCAGAAGAGCCGCAATAATGATGATAGCAATCGCCCATTTTAACATCGTTTTGACCACATTCAGAACAAAGAACAAAATGATCAGTGCAACGACGATCACCAGCCAGTTCTGCATCACAAACTCTTTGATCACTTCTATGTTCATGATTACACCTTCCGTATTAGAGTTCATTATTGACTTCCCGAATATTATACATGATTTCCGAACCTCCTGTCAGCTAAGCCCTCTCCGGCAAAAATAAACGGTCTAAGTTCGTCCTTACAGGCGTACAAGTAGTACCATGAGGATCTGTCCGACGAACGTGAACACGTTCCAGACCTGTATATCAGCAGGCATCGCCTAACAAGGAGGGGCTCTAGTGAAAACGGCCATCTGGCTATACCTGTTTCTGTTTCTAGCTGTGTTCGATCTGCACGCCCAGTATCCCATTCTGACGCCTTTTGCCATATCGCTCGGTGCAGCTCCAACCTTCATCGGCTGGATGATGGGTATCTATTCCTTAACCCATCTGCCCGGTAATCTGATTGCCGGGACACAGATTGATAAACACGGCAGCCGCCGATATATCGTATTCAGCCTGGTAGGTGCAGGCATCATCCTGCTTCTGCAGGCCCATGTTCATACGCCTTGGCAGCTGCTCGCGCTGCGTTCGATCAGCGGATTTGTACTGGCTTTTCTGTCTCCGGCATGTCTGGCTCTGCTTGCTCAGCTCTCTACAGATCCGGTTAAACAAGGCAAATACATGTCCGGTCACGGCGTTGTGCACACGCTGGCTTCTGTGGTGTCACCGGCCGCAGGTGCAGTTATCGTAGGTGCGATGGGTTTTTCCGCCACCTTCTCCAGTCTCGGCTACCTGCTCATTTTGACAGGTGTCATTGCACTGCTGACGATGCCGCGCGGTCTTGTCCGTCAGCCACAGCCGTTAACGGAACCAGCGAAGTCTGCCACGGCGACGTCCAGCCCGAATGAGCTCAGTCATACAGCCAAAGACTCCACCAAAGTGTTCCTGCCCGTGTCGTGGCGCTATTTCATCCTGCCTCTGGTCATTGCCTGTGCCCAAGGCATTCTGTTCTTTGAACTGCCTCTGCGAGGCGGCGGGCATTCATCCATGATGTCTACCGGACTCTTATTTTCAATCATCAGCATAGGTGCGCTTTTCACACTCAGCATGCTGTTCCTGAACCGTTATTCGCCGAAACTTCGTTTGGTAGCTGGCGTGCTGCTGATGTCCTTAAGCTTTTTTGTTATGGCAGCCATACCGCAGGTTTCGTTATCGATTATCTTATTTGTGCTCGGGATGTCCAAAGGCATCATTTTCCCCGCCATGGCTACTCTCTTTATCCATTTAAGCGGCGGCAGAAAGCTTGGGCGTATTTTCTCGTTACAGTCGATTGCCACCTCTATTGGCTCCTTTATTGGTCCGATTACAGCAGGACAGCTGAGGCTTGGCGTATCCCCTTACTTTATTGCCTTTATTTTGCTAATGATTGGTATTCTGCTGCTGCCATATTATACGTCCAGACATGGTGCATCCCTGTCATCTTCCGATGCCAAAAGCATTCTTGGTTAACCCGTTTCCGCTCAGTATCTCTAATTTGGCTGCCAGCATATAATACAGATCATTTAAACTTTGCATCATTCCCTCATTTCCAGATACACTATATGTACATTCCGTCGACTTTCGCTGTAACATTTCCCGGGGAATGTCGACAACAGCTCTCGAATCAGGGGGGAATAAGATGCCTATTCATGTCATTGTTGAAGGTAAGAATGATCGCAGCAAACTTAAACGTCTGGTTGGACCAGAGATCAATATTCTGTGTACGTTTGGAACGCTGAACTCTCTCAAACTGGAGGTGCTTCGTAAGCAAGTGGGGTATGATGATGTATATTTGTTCATGGATAATGACAGCTCCGGCAAAAAAATAAGAGGTGTACTGCGGGATGCTTTTCCCGATGCAGTACAAATGTACACAAGACGTGGGTACGCAGGGGTCGAAGGTACACCTGATGAATACATCATTTCCCAATTGGAGAAGGCTGGACTGGAGGAGCATATCCGGTATCCCGACCAACCTTCGTACTAAACTTGAGAAACAAAAGGCTGTGTCCGGTTAAGTTAACCGGACACAGCCTTTCTTCATTTACTATCTGATCGCTGTTGTTAATACATGAATCGAATTCGATAATAAACCATTCGTTACGATGCATTTATTATTCTTTAATTAACCTGCGAATGTCATCGGCAATGGCTTCCGGCTGTACATCTTCTGTATTAAAGGCGTTATATACCTTGCGCAGCTGGTTATTCTCATCCACCAGACCAATCATATTCATGTGGGCAAAATCATCCTTGTTCTCTCCTTCAATCAAAATCTGAAACGATTCTTTGGCGAACTTTTTCGTTTGATCCATATCTCCTCGCAGGAAATACCAGCCGGAATAATCCGCATGGAAACGGTCAGCAAACGTTTTGATTTTCTCCCTCGTATCTACTTTCGGGTCGAAGGAAATGGATACAAAGGAAGCTTTGTCTCCAAAAGTTCCATCCTCTTTCAACAAGTCCTGCACCTGAGACAGCGTAAATGTCGTAATCGGACACACATCAGGGCAGCTGGTAAAATAAAAGTAGAATAATCGCACTTTGCCCTGTGTATCCGCGAGCGATACAGTACTCCCGTCCACATTTTCCATTGAGAACGATTGAATTTCGCGAATCTCGGGTAATTTCTCCTTGCTGGCAAACGCCGTGTTCCACATTAAATATACCGCCATAATCAGTGCAATGCCCAGCAATATCCATGTCCATTTGTATTTCTTAATGATCTGCATCTTCTTCCCTTCCCCCCAACAATAAATGGTGAATACGCATACATTGCTTAGCAAAATAAATACTCTGTTCGACTGCAGCCCTTGTGCCTTGTAACCGTTCACGCCAGGTAATTTATTAAATACGTTATCTTTCATTATGGCGTTATCGCTTCAGCCCAGGGATACATATGTATAAAATAATACTTCCTTATCGGCAGATCTCGGTATATGAAGAGTCTGATACGTAACACGCCCGTCTCATGACGGAATGTTTATTCTTTTCACTCCGCTTCCGATATAAATTTTATCACAGCAATCAGGGAAATAGTTTGACAATGTTCGTACATTTGTTGGGAATTGGGCAGATTGTTACCAGAGCTCAGCATGTTTTGCATCTTCGCAGGCGGATAATATACACTAGATATGGGTATCACCTAGATAGAGAAACATGTTTGAAGACGATACACCTTATAAAGGAGACGTTTATGGATACCTCTACACATTTTGTCATGGGCATTGGTCTGGCTGGTCTCGCCTATATTGATCCTGTCGTTGCAGCGAATCCTATGCTCGCAGCCGCAGTCATGGTCGGCACCATTGTCGGTTCCCAGGCGCCCGACATTGATACTGCACTGCGTTTTAAAAGTAATTCACTGTATATTCGGAATCATCGGGGCTTGTCCCACTCCCTGCCGTTTCTGCTGTTATGGATTCTGCTGATTACAGGTGTGATCGGATTGATCTTTTCGGGAGTTTCACTCGGCCATGTAGCTCTTTGGACTGCCGTAGCTGTTGGCGTACATGTTTTCACTGACCTGTTCAATACCTATGGGACCCAGGCTGCAAGACCTTTTACCGAACGCTGGATTGCCTGGAACATCATTCATATTTTTGATCCATTTTTGTTCACAACTCACGTTATTGCTATTTTGTTATGGGCCTTTGACCTGTTTGCGCCCGGCCCACTTTTTACTGCGCTGTACATCCTGATTGGCGTGTATTATATATGGCGCACAATCGCTCGCGCACTGGTGGTTCGAAAGGTCAGACGTATGGATAACAGTCCGGAATCAGCTAAATATATCGTCATTCCAACGATCTCATGGAGCCGCTGGCATGTCGTCAAAACGAATAAGGATGGAAGCTATGAACTCGGCAAAATGGATGGGTCCGAGCTGACCTGGAGTCTCCATGCCACCTCTTCCACCCATGCTGCGGTTGCGGCTTCACGTAAAGCGCCAGAGGTCAGTGCATTTCTCTACTTCACTTCTTATGCTGTGGCAGAGGTAGAGGAACTGCCATCCGGATATAAAGTTCGCTGGGCAGATGTCCGCTATCGACACCGAAAGCAGTATCCTTTTGTCGCTGTAGTCGTCATGGATCGGAACTTTGAAACCATTGATACGTACGTAGGATGGCTGAGTGATGAAAAAATGGATAAAAAACTTTTATCTGCTCGCCCTTGACGCAGTGTGGATTGCAGGGCACAATCAGAGATAGGAATGATTGCGCGGGAAAAGCCCGGGGCGATATCGCCCCGGGCTTTACTGCTTTGGTATATAAATTATTTGCCAGACCCAGCCAGAGACTGCTCAGCGATTTGTACCAGACGTTTGGTGATGTACCCACCCAAAGATCCAGTCTCACGGGAAGTGTAGTTACCATAGTAGCCGTCTTGTGGAATGGTTACACCCAGTTCCTGTGCAGCCTCCATTTTCAACTGCTGCAGGGCTGCTGTCGCTTGAGGTACCACCAAGTTGTTAGAAGAGCGAGATCCTTGAGCCATATTTAAAATCTCCTTTCAATCTGTGTCTGTAATGTATTGCAAGCTTGCAAGATTATTATGGCTCGCACGCTTCAGGTTATACGAAAATTCATTAAATTTGTACATGGAGGTTTTTCCCAATGAGTAAAGGTTTATCCTTATGGTTTGCATTTTCTTCGATTGTTTTGTTAACGGTTACAGCGATCACGATTTCTTACAACGGCTGGCTGGCTTTCCTGCTGTTTGTGTTGTCCATGGCTAACATCGTATGGGGATTTGTCATTCGGGCCAAAAAAGAACGTCTGGAAGCTCGCTCGGCTTCCGAATCCACTTCGGCCTCATAGGCGCCGCTCACATCAAATTAACGTTATCCATTCAACATTCAAAGAAAGAGGAGACAGATGAATTCATCTGCCTCCTCTTTTTCACATCATAAATGATTGATATTCTTCATTATTTATATCCTTTATTTGAAACCAACTAACTGACGTTAAGCTCTAGCCACTTTTCCCTTACTTGCGTCTAGGAACAAAGCCCATTCGTTCTTTCACCGCATCAAGTGTCTTCGCAGCATCCTCTTCCGCACGGCGTGCCGAATTCTCCAGTACATCTGCAAGCTCACCAGATTCGCGAATTTCGTTATATCTCGCCTGCAGCGGTTCAATTACAGATACAACCACCTCAGCCAATTCCTTTTTGAACGGCCCGTACATTTTACCTTCATAACGTGCTGCAACCTCATTCAGTGTCATACCTGCACACTCTGCATAAATACTCATCAGATTGCTGACTTCCGGTTTATTTGCCGGATCATACACAACTTCACGGCCAGAATCTGTCGTGGCACGGCTGATTTTTTTCCGAATAACATCCGGCGGGTCCAGCAGCGCGATATAACTGCCAGCATTCGGATTACTTTTACTCATTTTGGAGGATGCATCATCGAGTGACATGACACGGGCGCCTACCTGTGGAATATAAGGTTCAGGAATGGTGAAATACTCCCCGTAACGATGATTAAAGCGGCCCGCCAGATCACGAGTCAGCTCCAGATGCTGTTTCTGGTCTTCTCCAACCGGGACAAGATCCGCATTATACAGCAAAATATCTGCAGCCATCAGGGATGGATATACGAACAAACCAGCACCTACCGAATCTTTGCCGGAGGATTTATCTTTGAACTGCGTCATCCGTTCCAGCTCACCCATAGAGGTCAGCGTTGTCATCAACCATCCAAGTTCCGCGTGCTGCGGCACATGAGATTGCAAAAATACGTTTGATTTGGATGGATCAATGCCTGCAGCGATAAAGAGCGCCGCTACAGCTTCGGATTGTTCACGCAGTGCTTCTGGTTCCTGCGGTACCGTAATCGCATGAAGGTCCACAACCATAAAATGACACTTGTAGTCATGCTGTAATTTCACAAAATTTTTGATAGCGCCAATGTAATTTCCTAAAGTAAGCTTACCGCTTGGCTGAATACCTGATAATACTGTTTTCATTTTCAGATGCCTCCCTGATTTCATAGTCGCTGCGCATGCAGCCTCTAACTTCAAACTGCCGCTTATCTTCGCTCTGCGAACGCAAAAAAGCCCCACATCCGCAAGGGACGTGAGACCGTGGTGCCACCCTTATTCGCTATCCCCTCCGCTGCTCTGACATGCAGGAGCATATCGGAAAAGAAAAGCCTTCATTGTTCCGTAACGTGGAATAACCGGCATAACCTACTGTGGACGCTCTGTGAGAGCCTTTACCCGTTCAGCCATACACTCAAGGGTCCATTCAAAAAAGAGTTCTCACCAGTTCACATCAACCACTGGCTTTCTGAAGAGAGTACTCTTTGTCTACTTATCCCTGTCATCGCTTTAAATTCATTCAGTTCTTAAAGACTTCTAGAATTCCATCTTAATGCGCTCAAGCCTGAATGTCAAAATGGAATGCGTTTTTTCCTGATCCTTAAAAATCTGTTATGATGGTATTGCTTATTCTGTGAAGGCTTTTGGAACCAGCCCGCAGAATATCACAATAAAAGTTGGCATGATTACAATGACACGCCTGCAGCAGCATTACTGCCTGCAGACAGATTTCGAGTGGGAAAAGGAGCATCGATATGAAACAAGTGACCAAAGGTCAATGGAATGGTTACGATACGTATATCCTACATAGCCGTGAATTGGAAATCACTCTGCTGCCTCGTCTGGGAAATAACATCATCTCGATTCGCGATTTGGTGCAGAACCGGGACATTGTTCGTCGTCCGGACGAAGACGATCTGGCTTTTTATTTGCAGAAACCTTATCATTTTGGGGTTCCTCTGCTCATACCGCCTGGACGTATTCACCGGGGACAATTCGAGTATGAAGGCGTACGTTATCAGTTCGATCAGAATACGGCGCATGATAACCATATTCACGGTCTCCATCGCAGCCAGTCCTGGTGTGTCAGTGATATTGAAGAAGATGAAGACGGTTGTGCGATCACGACTGAATTACTGACCCAAAACGAAGAGCACTGGATGGCACAGTTCCCCATCCCGCTGAAGCTTGAGATGACGTTCAGCCTGCAGAACGCCGTACTGACGCAGCGGCTGCGTGTCACCAATCTGAGTTCAACACCTGCTCCTTTCGGAATGGGGTATCATACATGGTTTTTGCTGGACGGCCAACCCGCAGACTGGACGCTGCAGCTGCCGGTTTCCGGACTATACGCGCAAAATGAAGAGCAGCTGCCTACAGGCGAATTAGAAGCGCTGCATGATGAATGGTCCTCTATTAGCGAAGGCATAAGCATGCAGGGCCGAAATTGGGATACGCTTCTTCGTGCTGCGGAAGGTCAACCAGCCGCTGCTCATTTGCGGAGAAAAGATGGATATACGCTGAAATATTCAGTGGATGAAGCTTATTTCAAACACTGGGTGCTGTATACCAAAGGTGAATCGGATCAATTTTTATGCATCGAACCCTACACCTGGCTGCCGGATGCACCGAATCTGCCGCTGAGTGATGAGATAACGGGACTGATTCGGCTCGAACCGGATCAGCCTGTAGAACTGATTTCACATATCGAGGTTATCCCGCCCATTAGTTGAGTAATCCTTTCATGCAGGATACCATGTACCTTCTCCATTCATATTTTCGTACCTGAATTAAACGAGCCGATCCTTAATGGATCGGCTTTTTTAGTTAACATGCCCTTGAATGATTATCCATTTATTCCCTTACGCCATATCATGTATATTTCCTCATTCTCAACCCATACTAACATCACCAACCCACAAGGAGGTGAGACATATGTACGGAAGTCAAAATCAAGGTGGCGGAAGCCGCTCCAACAACTTGGTCGTTCCTCAAGCGAATGCAGCACTGCAGCAGTTGAAAATGGAAGCTGCTCAAGAGCTGGGTGTAACAATCCCGCAAGATGGTTACTACGGTAACTATACTTCCCGTGAGACTGGATCTCTGGGTGGATACATCACAAAACGTCTGGTACAAATCGCTGAGCAGCAATTATCGGGTCGTTCGTAAGCTCGTAATTATTGCTTGAGTGCAGTTAGTAATGAATGGCGGCCTTCTTCGGAAGTGCCGCTTTATTTGCTCTCGTTAGGATGTTGATCCTGTACCGGAATCCAGATATGTATTGGTTCTAGGATAGCGAATCATCAGGTTCGCCATATTGTAATTGGATTCCATGGAAGCATCAACCATAATCATACCTTGTCTTATCGTAAAGTCGTAATGGATCTCTCCATGTGTCCAGCGGCGCTTGAACTTCAGCGTCTCCAGAGCCATGGCACGAAAAGAAGATCGTTGGGTATTATTGAGCCCCTCTCCCTCCCTTTCTATTCGTCCATCCCGTCCCGTTAACGGATTATGTCGAATTCCAAATTTCCCAATGACGTTATTTCGTATTTGCACAAAAACTACTCCTGAATCTAAACCTGATAACTCTTCATCCAGCTCTTTGAATACCAAATCTAACTGTCTTGCTAATGAAAGCTGTTCCATTTTCACGATACCACTCCTCCTATTATGATTATGGTCCTATACAGCAAGGACTTACGCCTCATTATATGACATCACTTTTGCTTCCTCAACAAATTAAAACATTATTGGGTAATTTTTACTATATTTTGCACAATTAATTGCCATTTATCTTCCTTAAAGCGAGCTTTTCCATTCATTTACGACAAAATTTCCATATCATCTAAAAAAGAAGCCAATAAAAAAGCCGCAACGAATGCCCTGGGCATCCATTGCGGCACTGATCCATGAATGAAAAGTTCATGGATACAGTTTCTTTTATATTATTTTGTCGTCTCGGTCATCTCTAAAAATTGCTCAATATCGGCAATGACCAGATTCGCAGCATTTTGCCAAAAGTCCGGTTGTGTCAGGTCTGTACCCAAATGTTTTTGAGCCAATTCTTCCACAGTCATTCGTCCCGTGTCACGCAGCAAATCATCATATTTCCCCGCAAATGCCGTGCCCTCCTGCTGAGCCCGAGCATAAATCCCTGCACTAAACATGTATCCGAAGGTGTATGGGAAATTATAGAAAGGAACACCTGTCAGATAGAAATGCAGTTTGGATGCCCAGAAATGCGGATGATTGGACGCAAGAACGCCGCAGAATGCCTCTTCTTGTGCCTCTGCCATTAATCTGCTCAACTCATCGGCACTGACCAACCCTTTTTTGCGCTGCTCATAGAAGCGATTCTCAAACAGGAAACGAGCGTGGATGTTCATAAAAAATGCAACACTTCGCTGAATTTTGTCTTCCAGCAGCGCCAGCTTCTCCTGCTCATCCTTCGCTGTTTGCACCAAGGCATCGGCAACAATCATCTCAGCAAACGTCGAGGCAGTTTCGGCCACGTTCATTGCGTAACGCTGATTCAGTGCAGGCAGTTCTTCCATGATGTGCTGATGATAACCATGACCGAGTTCATGCGCGAGTGTAGATACATTCGACGCTGTACCCGAGAAGGTCATAAAAATACGGGTTGCTTTACTCAGAGGCAGTGAAGTACAGAATCCCCCTGGACGCTTACCCGGACGGTCTTCTGCCTCGATCCAGCGTTTCTCGAAAGCCATCTCGGCGAAGCTGGACAGCTTAGGGCTGAATTTGGAAAATTGCTCAACGATCGTCTGAGCTGCCTCATCATATGTTACTTTTCCAGCAGACCTGCCTACCGGTGCTTCTACATCGCTCCAGCTCAGCTTATCCACACCCAGCAGTTCTGCTTTGCGCTCCAGATACTTCACAAGTACCGGCTTCGCTCCGTTAATAACATCCCACATCGTATCCAGTGTCTGACGGGACATCCGGTTGATGGCAAGAGGTTCCTTCAACACGTCATGCCACCCTCGCTTCTCGTACAATTTCAGACGAAAACCTGCGAGATGGTTCAATGTATCTGCACAGAAATCCTCTACGTCAGTCCAGGCCTGCTCCCATGCAGAATAGACCTGTTCACGTACTGCACGATCACTGTCACTCAGCTTGTTGGCCGCCTGTCCTGCAGACAGCATGACTGTCTCTCCGTCCTGTTCAAACGGAATGTTTACCTTACTTACGATGGTATTATAAAATTTGCCCCAGCCATGATAACCATCTACAGCGAGATCCAAAGCAAGTCCTTCCAATTCCGGTGACAGCTTTTCTTTTGCTTGTGTACGACTCTCGTTCAATACAAAGGCCAGCGGCTTCATATCAGGCCGTGCCAGCCACTGCTCCCACACATCATCCGGGGTTTCGCTAAGTGTATTATCGAATTTGGACTTGCTGCTGTTCAGCATGGCTGCGATGGAACTGATCGTGCCTTGAAGCTGAGCGGCTTTTTTGTCCTGCTGATTCTGCGCCGACAGGCAGGATACAAACGCAGACCCTTCAGAGATTCGCATATAACAGCTCTGCAGCAGTTGAAGAACAGGATCAAACGCTGCTGTATCTTCCAGTGTCGCTGGAGCAGCCGTCTGATTCAGCGTTTCCTGCAGCTTTCGGACATCCTTTTCCAATTCGGTTAAGTACGCGGCAAATGTTTCAGAAGAAGAACCTCCACTAAAGATGGACTCCAGATCCCAAACAGGATGTAATGGCATTTTCATCGAATAAGGCACCTCTTTCAGTAAATTCAATATGGGATTTGAATTAAAAACTGGTTTTATACGTATCGTATCTCTATACTAGAGAAATAAGAAATAATGCAGCAACTTTTCAGGAGGTAAACGTTATGAAACCTTTACAAGTATCGGCTGAAACAGCCGTCAAACTAGCAGCATCTCTGGGTGTGCCTCTGGAACACCTGATGCATATGCCTCAACATATTCTCATGCAGAAGATTGCAGAACTGGCCAAAGAAGAAGCCGCCAAAGCTTCTGACAAAGAAGGCACATCTGAATGATCCCTTTTGAGAACAGCTGGCCCTATGATGTCATTATGGGGGATATTTATGTACAGCAGTGCCCGTTCTGCGATGCAGGCAATGTACTGCTGCCCCTGAAACCTAAGGAACTCATTCGTATTCGTGAAGGAAAAAAGAAACTGCTTGTGTTCCCCTGCTGTAACAGCAGCATGACTGTGGTAGACACGGATAATGATTATCTGTTGTCCAGTCGTCCAGTCCGATAATATGCCTTGAAATCATCTTAAAGGGGGCTGCGCTTCGCAGCCTCTTTGTCCGCTTCCAGCATTTCCTGCGGCAGTTCCATTTTGCCGGATATCATCTGTTCGCGCAGTAAAGCCCATTGTTCTCTGGAAGCACGGATCATCGCTGCATCTGTAATTCGCTTGTCATGAATGACTCTGCCAAACCACTGAACTGCTTCATGGAACTTTCCTACTCTGCGATTCAGCTCTCCGAGCAGATACAGCAATTTTGCTTCATTGCCGCCTGTGCCCTCTCGTTCAAACACCTTGACATATGCCTCCAGGCTGAACTCAAGAAAACGCCGTTCCTGCGCATGATCCTCCATATACCGGTACAGCCAGGCAATGTGATGCAGCAGGCCAGCAACAACACGCTCTTTCTCCTGAATCACCTGGGCACACAGCAAACCCAACTTGTATGCAGCAAGTGCCTGCTCCAGGTTTCTTGCGCCGCTATAATCCCGTTTCACCCAGCGGTTCCCAATCTGTTCGATAAACGCTTTGCGCTGCATCTCATTCAGATTAACCGTTGAATTCTCGGTTGAGGCGAATCCACACGAGGGACAGATCCGAACAACATAAAAATCAGGATTCTCATGTTTGTAATATGCACAAAAATCAGAATCTGTCCGGTAAGGCCGTTTCAAGCTTGGTCTTACACGTGAGGTTTCAAATTCAGTCTCGCAATAATGACATGTCACCTTCACCTTATACAGCGGTTCTAATTCCACTTGTTCCATCCCTCTCCCGTCAGGCTTCTTGTATATTTGGAACTATGGCGTGTTCACAAAATGGTGCGCAGGCCCAGATAAACGCTTCAAAATAAACGAATGCAGCGGCTCCTCTACGCCAACTTGCGTTAATGCCTGATTCATACAGGCAAGCCATGCCTCTGCCCGCTCAACGGTCACTTCAAAGTGCATATGACGCGCACGCATCATCGGGTGGCCATAAGCCTCAGAGAATAACGCCGGTCCGCCAAAAAATTGAGATAGGAACATATACTGCTTGTCCATCACCGGACGAATATCTTCCGGGAAGAGCGGAGCCAGCTGTTCATTCTGCATCACGATTGGATAAAAAGCTTCAACCAATGCTCGAACCCCCTGCTCGCCCCCTAGATTGTCATAAATACTTAAGTTGGGATTCATACTTCTTCCCCCTTTCGAATGTCGAATGTTGCAATATAAAACACGTCACATGAACATGTTAGACAGCAGACCACTACACATGGCCTCCAAGGCCAGCATCTTCATTCTATCAAAAAAAAACAAAAAGTCCTATATTACATGAAGGATCAGATTAGAACAGAGCCTTATGTATCAAGGACTTCACAGCTAGAAATCATAAAAAAAAGCGCCAACCCTCAGGCAGGCGCATCACATATCCGGTTAATAACTTCGCCAATCTTCCTCTTCGGTACGCACCAGCGAGGCACGTATAACATACACAAATGCACAGACCAAGACTCCGGCGACAAGACTCATGATCATCACTCCATCCTTATTGATTCCACCTTTATGACAATTAGGTGACGTTCAGGCGTTTTTACCATTTTAGCATACATCATTCAAAAACACAGCCACTTTTGCAAGCGCTTTCCCATGATTATTTTGTACTGTTTGTCCGATCTTTTTCATATATTGATGGCAAAAGCCCCTGCTCAATTACGGATCATACATCCTGATGATAAAGGAGAGAAATTCATGGCTGTTCCTCAGCGCATCCTGCAAATTATGATTACACTCGCTCTCCTGATCTTTTGTATCCTGATGGCTCTGTATCCCGCAGAGACCTGGCATGCAGGTGTGAGAGGACTATCGATCTGGTGGGATGTTTTATTTCCCTCCCTGTTTCCCTTTCTGGTGCTGTCCGAGCTGCTGCTTGGTTTTGGCATCGTGCATTTTCTGGGAACACTGCTTAATCCGCTTATGCGTCCTTTATTCCGTGTTCCCGGAAGCGGCGGCTTCGTTTTTGCAGTAAGCTGTGCATCCGGTTACCCCACCGGAGCCAAATTAACGGCACAATTATGGGAACAGAAATTGGTCACACGAGAAGAAGGAGAACGTCTAGTTGCTTTCACCACTTCATCTGATCCAATCTTTATGATCGGCGCAGTTTCAGTCGGTTTTTTTCATAATACCTCCATAGCCCCAATTCTTGTAGCTTCCCATTATGCTGCCGCTTTTCTTGTGGGTGTGCTGATGCGATTTCATGGGCGTGGCGCTTCACCCCAGCCTTCTGAGTCCCCTACTGTACAAGAAGAGCATCACAGCCGTTTCCTGCGCGCCATTTATGCAATGCATGAAGCAAGGCAGGCGGATGGACGGACATTTGGTGAACTGCTGCGGCACGCCGTATCCTCTTCCCTTCGACTTATTATTATCGTAGGAGGCCTTGTTGTATTCTTCTCTGTCATTATGGAATTATTGGTCCAAACCGGATCGCTTGGCATATTATACACACTGACCGAACAAGGTTTGCATCTCGCGGGTTTGCCGCCTTCCCTGTCACACAGCCTGGTAGGTGGTTTGTTTGAGGTAACTCTTGGAGCCAAGGAGGCTGGTGCCGCCGCCCTCTCCACACCTCTTATTTTCAAGGTTGCCGCCGCCTCCTTTGTACTTTCGTGGGGCGGACTCTCTGTTCATGCACAGATTATGAGCGTGTTAAGCAGTACGCCAATGCGATACGGACCATTTCTGCTGGCCCGAGCTATTCATGCTGCTGCTGCACCACTGATCGTCATGGTACTGTGGCCTATTCTAATAGGCGGTGCGGATTCACCTGCATTTTTAGAGAACACATTCCTGCCATCACTCTCTAATTACACAATAGACTGGAAATTCATCGTGACAGCTGGAATAACCGTGTTTACCTGTATCCTCTTCATCCTGCTGTGTCTCTCCTTGATCGGTTCACATCTGATCTCCAGACGGATCAAAAAATAGAGCCTTGTCCAAATAGTTTGCCCTGAAGTTCAATCTGACGTTGTGTTCTGGCTCGGAATTGATTATCATCGGTAGTATAATGACCACAAAGGAGCTTTCATCTTGAGATACTATGTTCAAGACCGCGGAGACCAGTTATCGATTGATCTCAGTCAGCAGTTTCACGCGCTGGCTAAGGAAGAAGGGTTCAAACTGGATGCAGAATCGCCGGAGATTGTCATCTCCATCGGAGGCGACGGGACGATGCTTCAAGCGTTTCACAATTTCATCGACCGCATCCCGGACATTGCTTTTGTTGGGGTCCATACAGGCCATCTCGGCTTCTATGCCGATTGGAAGAAAGAAGAATTACGGGAACTGGTAAGACTTATGAGTGGTAAAGGCGATCCCGATCTCCTCAAACCGCGCATTGTGCAGTATCCATTGCTGGAACTGGAGATTCGTAAAAAGTCGGGCAATGCCTCTTATATTGCGCTTAACGAATTTACGTTAAAAGGTGTAGATGGTACAGTTGTAGCTCAGGTCGATATCAACGACGTTACCTTTGAAATGTTCCGGGGCGATGGTATCTGTGTATCCACGCCTTCTGGGAGTACAGCATACAACAAGGCGCTTGGCGGGGCCATGGTACATCCAACGATTGAAGCCATCCAGATTGCGGAGATTGCTTCCATTAACAATCGCGTGTACCGGACACTCGGTTCACCAGTCATTTTGCCCAAGCATCATCATTGTGATATTTTCTCACGCAAAGATCAGCGTCTGCTGCTGACGATTGATCACGTCAATGTCATGGTAGAAGACCTGATCTCTGTTCGCTGTCAGGTTTCCGAACAAAAGGTCAGCTTTGCGCGCTTTCGGCCTTATCCGTTCTGGAACCGCGTACGCACTGCCTTTCTTGACTAGACAACACATCTGACTAACCAAAAACAAAACTTTTGTTCACGCATCAAAAAAGCGGTCCTTCTCAGGAACCGCTTTTTGCTTTTGCTTGGGGCTGCTCTTTGCACTTCTGGAGTACAAAGTATGCACAGCCAAAGTTGCAGTATTCGTTAATGTAATCCACTAGATAAGAAATCGTCGAATCCTTTGTGGCTTTCGGGTGATTGTCTCGATAAAAGCCTTTGAGCCTCAGCTGACTGTATCCCCAATCACCAATAATATAGTCGTAGCGCTCCAGCACTTCGCTGTACCGGTCACGAAACACTTCAGGATTCCAGCCCTCTTTGTGGTTCTGAACAATCTCATAATTTTTGCCGCCAACCTGTACGATTACAGGTGCTTTCGGTTTCTCCTGAACGGTTTCCTGCACAGTCTCCTGCATCTGCTGCTGGTCCAGCTGCTGTTCATCCTTATTTTTATCCTGTTCCAATCCGGACTCCTCCATCATGCGTGTGTTGCCGCCTGTCCCGCATGCTGATTCGCTGATTTTACCTGTTCATGCGCATGATAAGAACTGCGTACCATCGGACCCGATTCCACGTGACTGAACCCACGCTTCAACCCTTCCTCTTTCAAAGCCGCAAATTCTTCAGGCGGATAATACTTCTCAACAAACAGATGCTTCTCGGATGGCTGCAGGTACTGACCAATCGTCAGAATGTCACAGTTCACCGCGCGAAGATCATCCATCGCTGCTAAAACTTCGTTATATTCCTCACCTACACCCAGCATAATGCTTGATTTTGTCGGGATGTTCGGCTGCATCTCTTTGGCACGAGCAAGCAGTTCCAGTGAACGTTTATATTTCGCTTTGGCACGAACCTTGTCTGACAACCGTTCAACGGTTTCGATGTTATGGTTCAAAATATCCGGTTTGGCATCCATAACAATCTGAAGTGAATCCCGATCACCCATGAAATCCGGAATAAGCACCTCCACGCTGCACAGCGGCAAACGTCTCCGTACGGCTTTTACAGTCTCGGCGAAAATCGCAGCTCCTCCGTCCTTCAAATCATCCCGGGCCACACTTGTAATGACGCAGTGCTGCAGATTCATCTGCTCTGCTGCTTCTGCTACACGTTCCGGCTCCTGCAAATCAAGTTCGGTAGGCAGACCCGTATTCACCGCGCAAAAACGGCAGGCTCTTGTGCAGATATCACCCAAAATCATAAAAGTGGCTGTTCGATTCGCCCAGCATTCATAAATATTCGGACAACGTGCTTCCTCACATACCGTATGCAGTGTTTTGGAACGCATCATGTTTTTAATTTCCTGATAGTTATCTCCGGTTGTCAATTTGATCCGAATCCAGTCCGGTTTCGGTTCTTTAACACGTTTAGCCAATGCATAAACCTTCTTTCTACTGAAGTTAGGCTGTTGCTCGGAACATATTATACCATGAAAGGCTTGGAAAAACCCCCATTTGTCACATCTTGTGCAATCGCGTGGATATGGATAAAAACGCAGCTTTTGAAGAACGCTAGGTTATAGCTTGATTTATCGGGCACGAGTGCATCATCTTAACGGAAAGGGGCTGCTTCCCTGTGCAACAGCACTGGATACTTCGCAACACTTATGGCTTATGCATCAGAACTATACTCGCAGGCGCTCTGCTTCTCCCATTCCTGCCTGCTGATGTTTACGGTGAGACGACTGCACATAAGGATACACAAACACAGGCTGCGGAGCCCAAACCAGCCGATATTTTTACTGCACGCCGCCACCTGTATGAAAGCATTGGTCAAATGACTCAGATTCCATGGTACAGACTGGCCGCCATAGATCAATATGAACGGACCATTACACGCGCACATCCAAAAGACCGCAAACATCCCGAGCGGTTGACCGGTATTTTTATGACTGCTCCGGCCTGGAGAGGATGGCTGAATCCGGATGAGACAGACCAGCATCCCAATTCCATTCTTTTTTTCAACGGAAAAGGTCGCGATGGATCGGGAGACGGTATTGCTGACTCGAACAACGATCTGGATGTGCTGTACAGCATGGCATCCATCATGCAGCAGTACGGAAGCAAGCAGGAAGATTTTGGTATCGGACTCTGGGAATATTACCACAATTCGAGAGCCGTGCAGCGAATCCAGCAATTCGCGAAATTATATGAGCATTTTGATCATCTCGATCTTTTTGGACATGCGTTCCCTGTTCCCTTAGGCACCAATTATTCGTACCGCAGTACATGGGGAACCAAGCGAAGCTGGGGAGGGTATCGTATTCATGAAGGAACGGACATATTCGCTCCCCATGGTCTGCCCGTTCGCAGTACCTGTTACGGCATTGTGGAGATTAAAGGCTGGAATCCGTTTGGAGGCTGGCGAATCGGCATTCGTGATCTGAATAATCATTATCACTATTACGCTCACCTGTCGGGCTTTGACAAAGGTGTTAAAATCGGGGATGTTGTTACTCCTGGTCAGGTGGTAGGATGGGTTGGAAGCTCAGGCTACGGCAAACCGGGGACACAAGGGAAATTCCCGCCGCATCTTCACTACGGGATCTATCGCGATAGCGGACTGCATGAGTGGTCGTTCGATCCTTATCCACTGCTTAGACATTGGGAACAGGAAGAACGGAGCCAGAGGAACAAGAAGAGTAAATAAGGCGATCAGCAAACCTGTGCATTCGAATGTCCAACTAACTAGAAATTGAAAACAAAAGTTTGAACGAATTGGGAAGTAACCTTCGTTCTGACTTGATGTTCTGATGCAGCAGCATGCTGCTGCATCAATCCGATCTTAAACACGTGCTAAAAAAGGAACCTCTAAATTGTGAGGTTCCTTTTGGTGTAATATCGTTGTGCTGCAGCCTAAAACACTCACTTTGACTGCCTGTGTCGTATTACGATCGAAAGAAAATCGGCCATCTGCGGTTCATTTAATGTTGTCATGGATGCCCGCTTTGACCGGACTGCGAGCCGCCATTCAGATCAGGAACATCCAGTTCAAGCTCCAGTCCGCTGGGCTGTGTACTGCTTCCTGGTGATTGCTGCGGAATCTGAGGTTGAACCTGCGGTTGATCATTGGATGTCCCGCCGCCATGGTTTGTGCCAGCACCACTTCCATTGTCGCTGTTAGTACCGCTCCCATTCCCCGTGTGACCACTGCCTCCTCCGCTTGATACGCCTCCTTGACCTGACGGCAGTGCAATTGCGGGTGCATTACTGCCGTTGCTTCCGACCGGCCTGCCCTGATTATCGTAATAATACATGGGCACGTCACCAACAACGAGCAGATATGATATCGGGATTTCTGTATCCACGATCTCCGGCTCCATGTCGAAAGGAACGACAACGGCTACCTCGGCAATAATATGAATATAGACCTCGACAAGAATCATGTTAATGCCTGCATTTTGCTGGCGGGTATTCAGGTCTACCTTCACCGCTCCCTGAGGTTCAATTCGAACCGGTATGCTCGGGCCGAAGGAGGCCATAACCGGACTGCCCAGAGCTTGACCCAGCGGAATTTTCTCTTTTAACATATGCACGTTCTGAAGTGTGGACTGCACGACATTCATCGTACTTGCGGTGATTCGCATATGCTCATTATAGTTCAGCATAAAGCCCGAAACTTTGCCCTTTGAATCGGTTTTCCAGTCAATTAACCCTTCTGTTGTCTTCCCTTCAGCGACTTGTGCCGTAATGGCTTTATTAATCGCCTCCGTTGCAATCTGTTTCACTCGGATCTTGGCCAGATGCATAATGGGCGGCTTCATTTTTTTATCCACATACGCAAAACCCTGCATCAAACAAAATATAGCTAGGAGCAAAACAATTAACCATACCTTGCGTTTGCCGCTAGGCGCCTTCTGCCGCCTTCTTCGGCTTCTCCATCTCTTTCGCATCATTGGAGCGTCCCTCCCCCGCGGGATGAGCCATAGGCTTATAGGTTATCTTTATGCGGCGTTGTCCTGAAAAAGAAGGACAGCGCCCCCTTAGCCTGGCTTGGGGTCGCTGGAGATGTCCCATGAGGACGCCGAACGCAGAGAGCTGGTGTCTGATAATGCATTTTACCGCGCACCAAGGCGAACCCTGCATTGGATCGGTTTGACCGGTAAATCCGCAGGATGTATCAGTCGGGCCGTTCCAATATAAAAAAACCTTCCGCCCGCAGCAGATGAGCCATCTGCACAGGCGAAAGGTTTACATTTCACAATAATTGATGCACAAAAAGATTAGTTTTTCTCAACCGCATGTCCACCAAATTCGTTACGCAGTGCCGCAACGACTTTACCCGTGAACGTATCTGTTTCCAGGGAACGATAACGCATCAGCAAGGACAAAGCGATAACCGGTGTAGCTGTTTGAAGGTCAAATGCCGTTTCAACGGTCCAGCGGCCTTCGCCGGAAGAGTGCATTACGCCTTTGATTTCATCCAGGTTGGCGTCTTTGGAGAAGGCACGCTCCGTCAGTTCCATCAGCCATGAACGGATCACGGAACCGTTGTTCCACACGCGGGCAACTTTTTCGAAGTCGAAGTCAAATCCGCTTTTCTCCAATACGTCGAAACCTTCACCGATGGAAGCCATCATACCGTATTCAATTCCGTTGTGCACCATTTTAAGGAAGTGACCACTGCCCGCTTTACCTGCATACAGATAACCGTTCTCCACGGAAGTATCTTTGAATGCCGGCTCAACGATCGCCCATGCTTCCGGGTCTCCGCCGATCATGTAACATGCACCGTTACGTGCGCCTTCCATACCGCCGGATGTACCTGCATCCATGTAGTGAATGCCTTGTGGTTTCAGCTCTTCGTAACGACGGATGGACTCTTTGTAGTGGGAGTTTCCGGCTTCGATAATAATGTCACCTTTGGACAGCAGCGGGCTTACTTCAGCCAGCACGGCATCCACGACATTGTGAGGAACCATGATCCACAGTACACGTGGAGATTCCAAGGATTCAACCATTTCTTTATACGAGGATACGCCTTGTGCGCCATATTCTTTCATTTCATTAACCGCTTCTGCGTTCAGGTCAAAGGCAACCACTTCATGTTTGTGATCAATCAGGTTTCTGCCCAGGTTCAAGCCCATTTTTCCGAGTCCGATAAGTCCGAGTTTCATAATAAAATCCTCCTGTTATGCGATTGTTTAGTGTTAAGTAAATCAGGTTGCAGCACACATCCGCATTTGCACCAACCGTTCCGGTTACGGATCATTCTTCCGATCGCTGTTGTATTCCAATTTTTCGGATTTATTTGTTATATGGGAAAATTGGAATACAAAGGCGAACACTTCGTTTCTACAGAATTGATTCCGTCCCGTCCCCTCCACTCCATGGATTAAAGGTCCTTTGTGCAAATCGTGATGTAACTGCGATCTATATAGAAAATGTTTGCGGCCTTTCGGTTGCGAAAGTCGAAAGGACTTATGCAAAATTGAAACGGTATAATGTTAGTAAAAATGATGCAGGGCTTAATGATATAACTTGCAGCTTGCAATCAGTTTGATCTTACCACCAGCGGAATCCATTCTCCGCAGTCAAATGATCTGCTGATTCTGGTCCGTTCGAACCTGCACTGTACGTATCCAGGGGAATGCTTCCTGCCGCAAATGCTTCCTGAATCGGCTGTACCCACTGCCATGCCAGCTCCACTTCGTTCCAGTGTGCAAAAAAGGTGGAGTCTCCGCGCATCGCGTCAAAGATCAGATTTTCATACGCTTCAGGTACTTTGCGCTCTCCTGAGTTAAAGGTCATATGCATCGCTTCCACCTCACCGTGGTTCAGTGGGTTCTTCGCATTTAATTGCAGGGAGATGCTTTCTCCTGGACCGATCTCCAGTGTCAACAAGTTTGGTGCCATCGTATTTTCGGACTCATGGCCTGTTTTAAGTGGAGCCTTGAATTCAACGACGATTCGGGTTGATTTCTCCGCCATGCGTTTGCCCGTACGAATATAGAATGGAACCTCGCTCCAGAATGGATCGTCCAGCCATAGTCTTGCGGCCACATATGTCTCATTCTGAGAAGTTGCCGGAATGTCTGGCTCGTCCAGATAGCCAACAACTGGTGTGCCTTGAAGCTCACCAGCACCGTATTGGGCGCGAATCACTTCAGAAGCTACATTTTCTTTGGTCAGAGGTCGCAGTGACTCAGCAATTTTTTTCTTTTTATATTGAATTTCCTGCGGTGTGCAGCGTTTTGGCAGATGCAGTGCAATCATCATCAACAGCTGCAGCATATGGTTCTGGAACATGTCACGCAGCGCGCCGCTTTGATCGTAATATGCAGCTCGTTCCTCAACCCCTACAGTTTCACTCGCCGTGATCTGTACATTAGCAATGTAACGGTTAGACCAAAGTGCCTGAATGACCGGATTGGCATACGTCAGTGTTTCGATGTTCTGCACCATCGGTTTGCCAAGGAAGTGATCAATGCGATAAATCTCTTCTTCCGCAAACGTATTGCTCAGCTTCTCGTTCAGTTCACGAGCAGATTGCAAATCATGTCCAAATGGCTTTTCAATGATCAGTTTCTTCCAGCCTTTCGTACTACCCAGGCCGCTTTCCTGAATGTTAAGCGCGATTGGCTCAAAAAACTCGGGTGCCACCGACATGTAGAACATGCGATTTTCCGGAATATTCAGTTCCTGCTCACGCTTCTGTACAAGTTGAAGCAGTCGATTATAATCTTCAATCTTGGTGTTGTTCAGCGAGCAGTAACGGAAAGCTCCGATAAAATCACGCACTTGTGAAGCTTCCTCCGGTTTTTGACGGGAGAATTCCTGCAGTGACTTTTCTACATTGGCCTGAAAATCTGCATCCGACAGTTCGCGACGTCCGAGTCCGATGACGGAGAACGCCTTCGGCATTTTCTGATCTACGTACAGATTGTATAATGCAGGGTAAATTTTACGTTTGGCTAAATCGCCTGTTGCCCCGAACAGGACAAATGTCATTGCATCCATTGGAGTGCCTCCTATGATCTGTGCAGTATAGTATATGATGTTGCAAAATGGTCAAATCCAAGCATGACAAAAGACGGAATAAGTGGGTATGCTGCCCGCCTTGCCTCCGTTCATATATACTGCCCGAATCCAACCATGGGAACATTCCTTCTCTCCACAACCTCGATCCATTATTTTATCAAGGTTATAAATTGTAACCACTAGAATTAACGTTACCCATATTACACCCGTCGTCACAATTCGTCAACATTCGTGTCTAAGCTGTGAACTCCAGTGTTTACAGGTGTTCAGTTGAATGTTAACGCTTTATGTGGTAAGTTTAATAGCAATTGGAATGTGACATTTCATACATATACACTGTGGACAAGAAGGTTACAATAAGTATACTAAGTATATTACAAGTAACACTAAACCAAAGGAGTACTGTTATGAACGATGATGAGAATGCCAAGCAAATATGCGAGAAGGTGGAACAATCTTATCAGATCATTGGCCGAAAATGGGTAGCTTTAATTATCCATGCATTGATGGAGGAACCCAAACGTTTCAGTGAAATTCATGCTTATATTCCCGATTTGAGCAAACGTGTACTTAATGAGCGTATGAAGGAATTGGAAGAAGAGGGATTGGTCGTCCGGCATGTAATTACGGAACGTCCCGTTCGAACAGAGTATATGCTTTCTCGTAAAGGAACCGAGCTGGGGCGAGCTTTAAGCGCTGTGGAGCGATGGGCGGAGAAGTGGCTGTAGATTTTTTTCAATGGGTCACCGATACAATACTTTGTTTTAAAAAATCCCAAATGCTTCAACTTGGCACTTGGGATTTGTTATGTAATAAGAATAATAATTCCATATATGGTTTCATGTATTTTGGGTATGTTTTAGTCATACCATGACATCAAAAACTCTGAGAGCGTATCACTAACCTTTCTGAATTCAGTCAGATTATCTATACATTCATCATAATGATACACTGGTGGATTATCTCCTTCATCCAAATTAAAGTACCAGAACATGTATCCCTGATGCATCATAAATACAAACTGATTGTTCGTTAATTTTCGCGAGAAATTATTTTCATCCAGAAGTTCAACTGCCCACTCCTTAAGTTCGGATATAACCTTCATCGTGTAGTGGGTACCTTTCAGAAAATGAATACCATTACCTGCCTTAGACATAAACTCCACATAGGTTAAGGGAAGTTTTTGGGTTGGGCTCAAGTTTTTTAATTTCGTAATATCATCCTCGTTACAAGCACTCATTGGATATGAATTTTCTTCCAAAGTCAATAAAAAACCCTTAATATCACTACTATTAGAAGAACTCACCTTTGTTCCCTCCACTTTTGATTATTCAAATAGCTTGAACTTTCTTACCTTCAAAATCTGCTGCCCATCCTCTATTTTTCTCCAAAAAATAAACTATAGATCAAGGGAATCCCCTTCTATTCCGTTTCGCTGCAGTCAATGCAGCTAGACTTTTCTTCCCAAAGCTCGATCCGCCTCTTTTTGAAGCTCTTTCGTTCTAGGTCCCATGTATTTCTGGGCAGTTCGTAAAATGGTTTCTTCGTTACCGAGAATCTCCAATGCCGTGATTGAAAATATATTTATCAAGTGAGCGTCTTCATCATTCGAAACTTCTTCAAAATATTCAAAAATTTGTTCTATTAGATCGATATTTTCTTCCCGTCTTATAAGTTCAATGATTACAGGCATAAAAACATCCTCAATTATAACCGTTTCCAGCACCTCACCGTTAAATACAACGGATTCTGTGTAGGACGCCTCTGTTGATGGTAGAAACTCTAACATTTGACGCATAAATGCTTCCGATTGTTTAGTCATTTTACCCACTCCTATCAAGACATCAATGAAAGAAAATCTTCTGCCGCTTCTCGTACTTCAATCTCCTTTGAGAGTAACCTCGATCAATAAATAATGTAAGCAAATCTGGTACGGCTTCTTTTACTAATTCTAACAATCTGCGGTACTCCCACTCGTCTTGAAAATCAATTACTGCATCCAAAGCTTCCAAAAAAATGCAGGATAAACAGCTCGAAGGTATCTTCTTTATTCGATCCCTTGCTAACATAATCACAGTTACATTCTGACTCTCGCATGCATACTTAATTAATATCTCAAGTATATTCTTTCTGATTTCGGTTGGAAAACCCCTATTTTTTCAATGTTATCATATGCACCGGGTAAAATCTTATCGAGAGCCTTGCGTATGTTTAATTCGTAGGGATCTACTAAATTAGTATTCATCCTTCTTCACCTCTACGTTCTACTTCGAAAGTTCTCATTGATCACTGCTCGCCCTATCCATAAAAATATAGACCACCTCAACATCATTTCATAATGATATTCCTCCTTAGCAATCATGCATGAAGAGCATTACTTTCTTATTGTTCCAACATATTAAAAAACCGCTGTTCTGTAGATACAGCGGCCTCTTAATCAATCTTCACATCTTCATTCCCTGTTCATGATGCTTCGCGTCATATAAAGTGATCTGTCTCATTCTATTCTGTATCCAAGCTGCGTCCAAGCGTAATACCCATGTCATCAAAATTTTCAACAGATAGTTTTTTCTCATAAAAATGAACAGCATGCTTCATCATACTTTCTCTGGAATAAAACACGTCGTCTGATCGTATGGGTAAAGCCACTTTCTCCCCTATACTTGCTGACTTATAGATGGCGATGATTAATTCCAAGGTATTACGCCCACTCTCTCCATCGACAATAAGCGGCGTTCCTTTCTCTACGGCATGCAGTACATTGTCAACCTGCCCGGCATGACCAGAATGCAGGACTTCAGGCAGTTCATCAAACAGCTGCTGAAGCTGCTGCTTAAGCTTCGAATTAGGTTCGGGAAATCCATTGCTGCGTGAAATCGATGCAGTCACTCTCCAAGGTGCAGACACCCGAGCTTCTTTCCCTTGGAAAATGATCTGCTGCTCCTCTCCGTGATGGATTACGGAACTTGTTATCATACCAACTGCTCCTTGGCCGAATCGAAGCATTGCCATCGAAATATCCTCCACCTCGGCATTATCATGTGCCGTGTTGGCCATCATCGCCTGTACTTCGATGGGCGGCCCCATCATCCAGAGCAGGGCATCGATGTGATGCACCGCATGATTAAGTGTACATCCTCCGCCTTCCTTTTCCCAGGTCCCACGCCACCACAAATCATAATAGCTATGCCCCCGCCACCAGTAAGAGTCTACCTGAACATGGAGAATAGGACCCATTAGCTTGCTGTCCAGCACATTTTTAAGCTTCATCATAGGAGTGGTAAACCGATTTTGGGCAACAATAGACAACAGTTTGCCGCTCTCCTGCGCTGCTTTCAGCATCTGGTCTGCTTCTTCCAATGAAGAAGCCATCGGTTTTTCCACCAAAACATGCTTGCCTGCCCTCAAGAATTCACATGCGATGGAAGCATGGGTATACGGAGGTGTACAGATCGATACAAGGTCAATATCGGCCTCCAGCAGATCGTGATAATCCGCAGCCGCTTCCGTATTCAGGAGTCCATATTCATCGACTCGTTTTTGAGCTTTTTCAACGTACAAATCAACCACAGCAGTGATTTGGCATCGCTCCGGGAATTTCATATATGCTTCAATATGTGCACTGCTGATCGCACCAGCGCCAATAACAGCTGCTTTAATCATCATCATTCCTCCTTTGGTCTCTTCACCTTACCTCAGAATAAAGCGCTTTTATGCGCTTATTCTGTGATAAAATAGAAACATCTTGCGATCAAAGGGAGGTGACATAACATGTCTCATATCCATGCCGAACAATTCCGCTTGATGTGCCGACGTACAACCTATACCGCTTTTCGTGAAGTATTTCACGCACACTCTCAGTTGGAATTAACCTATATCCATGACGGTTACGGACAATTAATAACCGAGGGACATGTTTTTCCACTGGAACCAGGGATGCTCATGATTTTCCGGCCCTTCCAGCTGCATCATGTGCAGATCCAAGTATCGAAAGATCACCCGTTCGTTCGCACCGTTCTTATGGTGGAGCTTGACCTGCTGCATGAATATTGGCCGCACTTCACCGCCACGCATCATTTTACTCAACACCTTCTCAGCGAGCAGCACTCCATACAGCCACTCTCTCTGCTGCCAGACTCTCAACTGGTTCAACATTTGGAACATTTCGGCGTACAGTATCCGGACTTGTTACCCTACGAAGCCTCTGAAGATGCCTGCCTTTTTGTACTGGATGTACTGACGCAGCTTCGCTGGTTATGGAGAACAGCAGCTCATCCCCTGGATCAGTACTCGTCAAACGCTGCAGCAGGTCCATCAGAAATCATCGACCCCCATGCCGAAGCAGCTATGCAGTGGGTTGAGCAGCATTATGCGGAAGCTTTTCGCTTAGAACATGTTGCAGATGAACTGCATCTGTCCGTATATCACTTGTCTCATTTGTTTAAAAAAGCAACCGGCACCAGCATCATTGCATATGCCCAGGCCGCACGAATTCGTCAAGCCTGTGTGCTGCTTGGCCGTACCTCCTTATCCATTCCCGAGATTGGCCACCGTGTCGGCATCTCCAGTCCCTCTTATTTTTGCAAAGTATTTCGAAATGTAGTTGGTACCACACCGCACCAGTATAGACTGAGGATGAGAGGAAGAGATCAGGTTTAGGTTAGTTCTTTGTTCTTTGTGCATCAGCGTACATCTAGACCCAGATTTTCCAAATATACACTCATCCGCTCTGTTAATTGATCCCAATCAGACCTTTGACTCTCGGACAAACGATCCATGTAATAATTGCCATCCGGGTCTTTCGTGATCGTTTCATACTTTTTCATCTGTTCATGGACTGATTTAAAGCCAGCATACTGCTCCTTCGTAAACTGCTGTTCTGCCTTTGCAAACTGATCCGTCCAGAACGTATCCTCGTCCATCAGCCTCGGTGAAACCGGTATAGCTCTGGAAGACTTATTTTCCAGCGATTCCAGCTTATCAAAGAACGGTTGGAGTTCAGCCGCTAACCCTTTAAACTTTTCCTGTTCTGCTGTACTCCATTGTTCTGGATTCATCTTACCTTGAGCGTCAGCGTGAATGAATGCCATTTGTCCAAATTGTTTGAGCAGCCCCATGTACAAATCAAATTCGTTTTCCGTAAAATGAGCCTTTGCCTGCTGCAGCTTAGCTTCCAACCGCTCGTAATCCGCTGTATTCCCACCAAGAGAGGTAACCCTGTCCTGTGAACCATATATTCCATCTGCAAGATATGTATACCCCGCATAGGCTCCTGTGGGAATAAGAAGTACTGCCGCAAGTATTATAGTCACCCGCCACTTTCTGATACTGCGTACGCCAGACGCATTCTTCTGAACAGCCTTCATCACGTTCAGTTTAACCCCCTCACCGATGTTCCAATTCTTCGTTTCCTCCTGATACGCCGACCGTAACTGTTTATCCAATTTCATTCGCATGATCCACCTTTCTCGCAAGTTCGGAATGCAGCTGATGCTTCTGTCTTAGCTTGGTAAGTGCTGCGTGAATTCGGGATTTGACTGTACCCAGCGGGATATTTAAAATGTCAGCGACTTCTTCTTGTGTATACTCGTTCAAGTAATGCAGGGTGACCACCTGCTGCAGCTTGTAAGGAAGCCGCTGGACGTGCTCCAGTAAAGATTGATTCGATAATCTACGGACGAGCTGTGATGAAAAATCTACTTCCCTCCCTGTATCTTTATCCAACTGTTCAATCCGCTGCTTGAACCTGAACTGCATCATTTTCCTACGGCGGTAATTTTTGACCTGCCGCATGCTGACTCCCATTAACCATGACCGAAAAGAACGCCCCGTATCATATCGTGCCAGAGATCCATAGGCCTGAATGTAAATCTCCTGCACCAGATCATCCGCATCAGCCACATCACGAACCAGAAAGCGAACCGCGCGGTATACATCCGTCACTGTTTTCTCATATAATTCTCCATAAGCTTCATGGTCGCCAGCCAAGGTCTGCCTCACTAATGTTATGTACTCGTTCTCTTCACTCATTTTCCATCCCCTTTCTCCTTACACTGTATATTGGTTTAAACATTAGATATCGTTCGATTTAATTTCATATTTGCATTTTAAATGAAAACACCTCCAAGATAATAATCTCCCATCCTGCGACAGGTTCCATTATCTTGAAGGTATTCGAGTCTTTGCTTCAAAAAAAAGACTGGCTAAAAGGTGATTTAGGCCAAATCTAGTGTTCCATACAGATCGGGGAAGTGAGTTAAAAAACAGATGATGGACTAACTTCTCAACACGTTTGGTATCGGTCGATCACTGATGGAAATTAAAACCTTTATCAATTCAAATTATCCGAAATACGCCAACGGTTTAATAAACATCAAATTCCCCATAGATCACTGGCATATTTGACATCCGCTTCGGATTGTCAAATGATATCAAACGCTTTCTTTTATCTTATTTGAAATAATGGTAAAATCTATATATATTGTTCTAGTACTTCAATTTAATTTCACATTAAATTAGGTGAATGGATGTGATTCAGACTTGAGTTCAAATAAATTACGCGTTGTATCTGGTGCAGCATTCCTTGCAGCCGTTGTTCTGTTTTGTATGGATGGCTTATTTATTCATTATGATCAATTTCTTGACGGTATCGGTATCAAATCAACATTTATCCTCCCGCCCATAGGCTTATTGGCCGTTTATTTTGCACAAAAGAGAGGTCATACGAAGACAGATACTACACTTATTATCTTCAATATATTGGCGCTGTTACTGTTCCCCTTGTATATGTTTTTCGGCACCTTGATCTTAGGTCCATAAATTAATCGAAGTGAAATGACCGAATCCTACTTAAGGATTCGGTCATTTCACTAAACATCATAATGAGTTTATTCGACTAATCTCAAGAACACGCACCGGCCACTTGTGCAGCAATAAAGTAAGCTCTAACGATCCCCGCTGCAAAACCTGAGACTCCTCTCAAGCATGCCAGAACGTTTGAATCACACTCACAGCTGAAATACCCGTTGGTTTCATAACACTTATCATGGTACATGCAGCAGCGATCTGTTGCATCAACTGGTGCGCTTGGACCACTGCAACCAGGCCCACACCAGTTGCCATGAATAAAGCAGTTATCTTGTGGTGTAATCGCCTCTTCCTTCGCAGCTGTATCAATAACCTTTGCTTCGTTAATCATCTGTACGGAATTATTAACAATCTCATATTGCTTCTCTATCCCATCTTCAACAATGACACCGATCACTTGCTCAATGTTCTCCGGATGTTCAACATGTGTAAAGCTGCTGTACCAGACATATGCTGCATCACCAAGCACGACTTCAGTCACAGTCCCACCTTGTTCAGCCGTCTGAAGTTGTACTGCTTTGGTGATGCTGAACTGGGATTCAGTAATGAATCCTTCCTTGGTGAAATACTCTATCATAGTTTGTACACCTGGATTTACTTTCAGGCTGTTTGCCAGAAATGCTTTCTCCACTTTGCTCAATTCCCGTTTGTAATTGGTACTCATACTTATTTCCTCCTGTATATTTGAATTAGTGGATTAAACTCTGCAGTAATTTAATCCAAGGTTGCTGCCATGTATGGAGTGGTCAGCGCCCTTATATCTAATAAAGTGTCTCGAGATGCACCGTTAACAACCTATTTGAGATTTAATATTTTCAATTTTCCATACTGATCTGTATTTTGCCTAAGAACCTCATATAGTTCGGATTCCGACATCTGCCTTGATGTGAGCAGCTCAAACTTGTTGATTAATAGAGCAGCAGCTCCTGCAGCATGAGGAGCCGCCATCGAGGTCCCGGACATCTCGGCATATCGCGATTTTGGAATGGTTGATAACACGCCCACCCCAGGTGCGTATAAATCGATCTGATCGTTTGAGTTCGAAAATGGAGCCAATAAACGATCCTCATCTACTGCACCGACCTGTACAACTTCTTCGTAGTATCCTGGGTACATAAACTCGTCCGTATCTAAGTCATTGTCTCCTGAATTACCTGAAGCACAAATCACCAGAATATTCTCATCAATCGCACGCATTATGGCTTCATACAGCCCCCTATGGTTCTTGCTTCCCCCTAGTGACATGGTGATTATTCGCACTTTTTGGCCAGTGTCCCCTCTCCACTGTACAGCGTAGTCGATCGCCTGAATCAGATTATCGTATGTCCCCTCACCGCTCTCAGAAATAGCCTTAAGAATCAGCAGTTTGGCATCAGGTGCTACTCCAACAATACCTTCATCATTAAGAGAACCCGCGATAATACCAGCAACGTGAGTACCATGGAACAGTGTGTCTCCGTAATTACCAACGTCCCCTCCAAAATCTGGCGTAAAGTTTCTCCCTGCTATAATGCTGTTCCTTAGGCCCGGATGATCCATCTGACATCCCGTATCAATAACTGCAACAACAACATCTTTCCCCGTAAATCCTTGATTCCAATAATTGAGCGCACCCACCATTTTTACACCATATGGGATTTCATCACTGTCCTCATATATTGAAGCAGTAGTATTTGGAATTAGAACTATTTCCCCAGTGCCATCATTCAAGAAAAATCACTCCTTCATCTATTAGATGGGGTAGAATGCATAAGAACTCCCTCTAGAATACAAAGTGAGAATAAAGAAAAAAAAACAACCTTGAGTAGGCTGCTTTGTTAGGTAAAGGTAAAATAGAATTACAGAATCATTCCAGTAAGCGTTTTTACATCAAAACCAGTAACCATGTTCTCTGTTCCATCCTCCTCCGTTCTAATAGGCCTTTTAAATTGTACTGTAATAGGAAAGTGATGTTTCCTTGTCAAATAATAACCACATAAAAACCCTTCCACTGAAGGAAGGGCTGTTATTTAACTACAGTTTTCAGGGTTAAAGCTGCACGAACACATCTTGACTCCTACAGCTTGGAAGCACTCATTTTCTATCTTTTTCAAATGATAAGCATACTTTTCACACAGTTCTTGATAAAATAATATGTCGTCTGGATTATTTGATTCTAAAATTTTGCTGCTAAGTCTTAGCAGCTCTATTTTTAATGAGTGATGTCTGGTGCGCCATTGAATTAGATTATCCATTCCTATCTCCCTCCTCACTAAGCCTATTAAATAAAGTGAAATGAGTAGGAAATAAAACAACCCAATATTAATCTCTGTCTAGTTTTTTGTTTCGAAACCGTACATTTACATTCTGTCCTGAAAACGGAACCCCTTCTAAAACAGCTAAAAGACCGTTCCCAATAGAATATCCGGAAACGGCCCGATTTACTGAACATGCCCATACTTTAAAACATCATCGACTCTTTACCCCATCCGCTGCCGCATCACCTCAAACAGCAAAATTGTGGCCGCCATCGCAGCGTTGAGCGACTCGGCTTGTCCCTGCATCGGAATCGTAATTGCGTCATCGACGAGCTGTGCCGTGGTGCCTGAGATGCCTTTGCCTTCATTGCCAATGACAAGCCACACCGGCTGGGTAAAATCATAACTGTAGCACGAATACGCTGCCTGCAAAGAGGTGCTGACCAGCCTCACACCTGCGGCTTTTGCCTCAGGAAGCAGCGACTGCAATTCTCCCTCCACAATGGGCAAATGAAACAGTGAACCCATCGTTGATCGAATTGTTTTGGGATTATATACATCCGCACAACCAGCACCAAGAACAACCCCCGCTGCTCCGGCTGCATCCGCACTGCGAATAATCGTGCCCACGTTGCCGGGGTCCTGCACACCATCCAGTACAACAACGAGTCCCTGCGGCTCCGCAATCAGGCTCTGAAGCGGCTCTTTGCTTTTGCGTACAATTGCAAATACAGGCTGAGGTGTCATCGTATCCGTACATTTGGCAATAACGGCAGGAGACACGCTAACCCACTCAACTCGCTTCAATGGATTCTCCAGACCAGACAGTTCAACGGGTACCCCCTGTTCCCCGTCATATACGATACACTCCAGATCAGCCCCGGCGCGCAGCGCTTCCTGTACAAGATGAATACCTTCGATTACATATTTATGTTGACGGGTCCGATGCTTTTTCTCGAGCAGCTGTGCCCATTCTTTTACACGTGTATTTTGCGGTGATACAATATCCATCGTTCCATCCTTCCCACTTGAGGCTTATTAGTCAACTAAAAGCACTCTGCTCACAAACTGCGTGAAACCCTGCTCTCCATCCGCGAAATGACGTTTGTTCATTATCATTTCGGATAGGCCAGCTCCAGCTTGGTCAGATGATCTTTGTGTCCAACAATTACCAGCACATCCCCGTCTGCAATCCGATCCTCGGCATAAGGGGAGATGTTCATTGAACCCCTGCTCTTGATCGCCATGACGTTACAGCCAAATCGGGCACGAATGTTCAGCTCCAGCAGGTTTTTGCCAATCATCTGCTCGGACGCTCTCATCTCCAGAATGCTGTAATCCTCAGATAATTCAATGTAATCCAAAATGTTGGGTGACGTCAGGTGGTGCGCTACACGCAGACCCATATCCCGTTCCGGGTAGATCACTTTATCCGCACCGATCTTCTGCAGCACCTTGCCATGCAGCTCATTCTGCGCTTTCACGATCAGTACAGGTACACCCATATCTTTCAAAATCAGCGTTGTCAGAATACTCGCCTGAATATCCTCGCCAATGGCTACAACCACAACGTCAAAATTCCGTATGCCAAGCGCCCGCAGCGCTTCTTCGTCTGTTGAATCGGCCGATACCGCATGGGTCACCACATTGGACATCTCCTGGGTCCGCTGCTCGTTCGCATCAATGGCGAGCACGTCAAATCCCATGCCGCTTAGTGCATTCGCTACACTTGATCCGAATCGTCCCATGCCAATTACGGCATATTGTTTCTTTGCCATCAGGGTATTTAACCTCCCGCTGCATTACGGCATGGCGCACCTGCTCTCAGTACGATGCCAGCGTAAATAATCCTTCGTAGTATACCACAAAGACGGAGAAACTTGAATGCGCTCGCCCTTCACAGGGAACAGTAATACAGCAGCCGAATAAACCGAGGAGGGAATTGCGATGCCCATTACATTAAGCCTGCGTGAAGCGATTGTTCATAAGGTTCATGATAAAAGTGATGACCAGCTCCGGGAGATGATTGAAGGTTCCGTGGATGGACCCGAAGCAGCACTGCCCGGACTTGGCGCCATTTTTGAAATGATCTGGAAAAACACCGAACCTGCCAAGCAGGATGAGCTGATTCAAATTGCGCAGGAGCATCTGCACACCATTCCCGTTCAACCCCTTCGATAATCGAAGCATAGCGGGTGAAGTGACCATCACACCGTTTGTTCCGTCTGCAAAAAAAGCTCCCCTAACCCGGCAGGATCAATCCCGCCAAATAGGTAAGGGTAAAAGCAAACAATCCCTCCACCAACCGGCGGAGGGATTTCATTATATCAAGCTGACATTAAGGCGCCGTTTCCAGAAACTTCGCTGTCGGGTTTTTGTCCATTGCTGTTCTCATCGCATATTCATTCTCGAAGAGTACAACGTAATTTCCTTTTTTATCCTTTACCAGAGCTGAGTTAATCCGGAATTTGCTCGGGTCTAAGTTCTCGTCCACGATCCAGCGGGCAAACTGGTACTGCATCCGCTGCAGCTGCACATCTACCCCGTACTCACCCTTCATTCGGTATTCAAATACTTCGAACTGGAGCTGACCGACTACGCCCAGGATGGTCTCATCAAAGCTCACCGTGTTAAACACCTGAATGGTACCTTCCTCCGTGAGTTGATCGATCCCTTTTTGATACTGTTTGTGTTTCAGTGCATTTTTAACTGTTACTTTGGCAAAAATCTCTGGCGAAAACGTTGGCAGCTCATCAAATACCACTTCACTGCTCTGACTAAGTGAATCTCCAATCCGGAAAATGCCCGGATCAAACAGACCGATAATGTCGCCTGCATACGCCTCTTCAACAATATCCCGATCCTGAGCCAGGAACTGCTGCGGCTGAGACAGCTTGATTTCTTTACCTACGCGGTTATGCTTAACGCTCATGCCGCGTTCGAACTTGCCCGATACAATCCGCAGGAACGCGATTCGGTCGCGGTGCGCAGGGTTCATATTTGCCTGAATTTTAAATACATATCCGGTGAATTTCTCATTCGTCGGCTCAATCTCGCCCGCTGTACTGCGGCGCGGTTCTGGCTTCGGAGCCAGCTCCAGGAAGTTCTCAAGGAACGTCTGTACACCGAAATTGTTAATGGCACTGCCGAAGAAAATCGGTGTCAGTTCACCCTTTTGTACCTTTTCCATATCAAACGGGTCACCCGCGACATCCAGAAGCTCAAGCTCCTGACACAGCTGATCATGAAGGTACTCGCCTGCCATCTCGCGAATAATCGGATCTTTATAACCATCTACCTTCTGTACTTTGATGGTCGAGTGATCGTCACCCTGGAACAATTCCACTTGATTTTTCATCCGGTCATATACACCGCACAGATCGCGCCCTGTACCAATCGGCCAGTTCATTGGAACGGAGCGAATACCCAGTACGTTCTCCAGTTCTTCCATCAGATCAAACGGACTTTGTCCTTCACGATCAAGCTTGTTGATAAACGTAAAAATGGGAATACCGCGCTTCGCGCATACCTGGAACAATTTAATGGTCTGTGCTTCGACACCCTTTGCCACGTCAATCAGCATGACCGCGCTGTCGGCAGCCGTCAGTGTGCGGTACGTATCTTCACTGAAGTCTTGGTGGCCCGGTGTATCCAGAATGTTAACCCGATGACCCAGATAATCGAACTGCATCACGGAAGACGTAACCGAGATCCCCCGCTGTTTCTCGATTTCCATCCAGTCACTTGTCGCGTGTTTACTCGCTTTCCGGGCTTTAACCGTTCCTGCAAGGCGAATCGCGCCCCCGAACAACAGCAGCTTCTCGGTCAAAGTCGTTTTACCCGCATCGGGGTGAGAGATAATGGCAAACGTCCGACGTTTGTCCACTTCTTGTTGAAGAATGTTATTTGCAGCTTTGCTCATAGCGTCTATCCCTTTCATTCGTTCGTTCACGTTAATCCGGTCAGCGCCGGTCCATAGGTTCTCTTGGTATAACTTTAATACGTTAAACTTTATGCCACCCGGCTAAGCCGGTTGATTATAAACTCGCATGTATTCCTCATCTTCAGGGGTACACGATAAATTCATTTTACACATTTACAATGGAGTTCATCCTTTCAGATCGGTGCTTCCATTCATGTTTCTTCACTCGTTCTCAATTCAACTCTCCTATTGTACCATAATCTGTGCCGAAAATAACCGATTACGTTCCACCAATTCAACACTTTTCTCCGCAAAAAAAGAACCCTTCTGCCATGCAGCTGGCATCCAGGTTCCTCTCATTCTTTACTGATCATTCGATTTTAGAAAATCAGTGCATCCAGCGCATATTGCCCGCCGCCTGTCAGAGCCAGAGCTGCACCCACCACAAGGATGGCGAGGTTATACTCGAATCCGTTCTGTGTAGACCAGTACCCGTTAGCGCCATGTACTTTCACGATAGCAATCACCATCGTCAGTGCAATCAGAACGCCGCCTACCGGCGTCAGCAGGCCCAGAGCCAATAGCAACCCGCCGCCGAATTCGGCAAGCCCTGCCAACAAAGCAACTACCGCGCCAGGTTTCATGCCCATCGATTCAAACCAGCCGCCTGTCCCTTTGATCCCGTAACCCCCGAACCACCCAAACAGCTTCTGTGCTCCGTGTGCCATAAATGATAAACCAATTACCAAACGAATCAACAACAACCCTACATCCAACATCATTTCTTTTTCCTCCATTCGATATATACAAAATAGTATTCTTAGATTAAAGATATTATGCGAAATTTTTTTCATGATTCTATCTGCTCGCAACCCCCTTCAACTGGTTTACCTTTTATCTCATGAATGTTCCCCTGTTTCGGATTCCGATGTTTTTTTGTCCGAACGCAGCAGGTCATTTGCGCAGCTCTTTAACTCATGTGTTGAGTATAAGTTATTCACTTACTTTTTGTCAACAACTTAATTTTAATTATTTATTTCCTTCATATGTAACCTTTAGTCCATCCGTGAATCGCCAATCAATCTCAACTGAAAAAGCCCGAAAAACCGCATCTTTCATGCGATTTTCCAAGGCTCATTTCCAAAGCATATAGTTAATCTAAAGGGAGATTTACACAGAGCTCTTCAAAGACCCTCCCCTGAAAAGCAGTATTTAGCCCTTAATTTTTGAATTCTCTTATGGTTAATTTCCTCATGCTCTTAACCATTCACATGCCAAACGACACTATCCTCATCCTGCCCATTCACCGGCCACCAGTGGAAACCGTCCTGCTCCAGCAGCTTGGCTGTTGCTTCAGGCCCCCACGTTCCTGCTGGATACGTGTGCAGTTCACCCTGATTCCGCCCCCAAGCGGCAGCAATCCGGTCGACAAAAGACCAGGCTGTCGCCACTTCATCCCATCGGGTGAAATATGTGGAGTCGCCTTCTGCTGCATCATGCAGCAGGCGTTCATAAGCTTCGGGCGAGTTGATTCCAATCATGCAGCTCTGGCAGAAATCCATTGCCAAGGGCTGAATCTCGGAATCCGAGCCCGGCTTTTTGGCATTGATCTTGATATAAATGCCTTCCATCGGATTCACCCGAATCACCAGCAGATTCGGCTCCAGCTTGTATTTTTTCCCGAGGTATACGTTATTCGGCATCGATTTGAACTCAACCACGATCTCCGTCGTTTTCACCGGTAGACGTTTGCCTGTCCGAATGTAAAAAGGAACACCAGCCCAGCGGAAGTTGTCTACAAATACGCGTGCAGCAAAATAAGTCTCCGTATTCGACTCCGGATCAACCTTGTCTTCCTGACGATATCCCGGAAGCTGTTTGCCGCGGTATTCCCCTTCCGTATACTGAGCCCGTACAACGTTGTTACGTACATCTTCATCGGAGGTAAACTCCCGCAGGGAACGAAGCACCTTCACCTTCTCATCGCGGATATCCTCCGGGAACAGACGACTTGGCGGTTCCATCGCAATCATGGTCAGCATCTGCAGCATATGATTTTGTCCCATATCACGCAGTGCACCGGAATGGTCATAATACCCGCCTCGCTCTTCCACCCCAACCGTCTCACCTAATGTAATCTGAACGTTGGCGATATGTTTATTGTTCCAGAGCGGTTCAAAAAAGGCATTCCCGAAGCGGATTACCTCGATATTTTGTACCATTTCCTTGCCCAGATAGTGATCAATCCGATAGATTTCCTCTTCCTTAAATACCTCGCGGATCTGTGCGTTCAGCTTCTCGGCCGAGGGCAGATCATATCCAAATGGCTTCTCAATCACCAGACGATTCCATCCCTCACCCTCCAGCATGCCGCCATCTCTCAAACTGTAGGACACACTGCCAAACAACTCCGGTGCCAGAGCCAGATAAAAGAGCCGATTTCCCGGTGTCTTGAATTTGGCTTCCAGCCGTTCGGTCTGCTCCCGCAGCTCCCGGAACCCCTCCACGTTGTTAATATCCAGTGATTTGTATTCAAAATGCTCGGCAAAAGCATTCCATTCCTCTGAATCCCCCGCCGGATAACGGCAGAATTCCTGGATGGATTCCAGCAGATCGTCCCGGAATTGTTCCTGGGACCTCGGACGGCGCGCTGCGCCAATAACCGCAAAGTCTTCGGCAAGCTTGCCCTCACGGTATAAACTGTAGATGGCCGGAAACAACTTCCGGCGGGCCAAATCGCCCGTTGCTCCAAAAATGAAAAAAACTGCACCAGGTGTCTGCACATCATTTTGCATCTGTTTAATGTCCATGTAGGTCCCTCTTTCTTCCGGGAAGACCTTCCTGATCCGCTTCCCGAACTATGTAATGAGATGCTCAGCCTCTGACAACCAACTGATAATTACCAGTAAGTTCCTTCTTCGATGTGATGCCATTTTAGCATATCCACCAGATTGAATGCACTACATGCTGCAGCATTATTTCTATCATTACCTGTATCGCTACCCCCATCATTCAATATTCAATCGTAATGACGGGAAAACCTACAGTTACCCGAGTATCCCCCTGCCCACTGATCTGATGTACGGCAAGCTGCATATTTAACATATGCGGACCACTTTGAACTTGCAGGGGCAGCTCAGCCGCCTGATACGAAACACTTTTCGTGGCTGTATCCTCATAACGCTCCACTTCCATCATGTGCAGCTCACGGAAGAGCTTTGCTTCAATCCCCGCAAACGGTTCACCAGTTTTTTTATCTGCATCACCCATAGATGCCTTGGATGCATCCTTGGTAGGCAGCATTCCCTGCACAGACATATTCCAGCTTGCTTGCAATCCGGATTCAGCCATTATTTCTCCCACCTGCTCATGCAGACTCAGCAGCCTCTGACGATCCAGTTTCTTTCCACCCAACAGCTGAACGATGATATAATATCGATCTTCCTCTGTATCTGCCGCATTTAACAACACCTCTACAGCAGACCCGGAGACTCCGACCGTGCCCTCACTGCGATACACATGGTGCCCGGTTTGAAGAATCTGAACAGGATCTGCCAGCCCCAAGCTAACAGCAAGCTTTGCCGCTTGGGCGCGAGCATCACCTTTACCTTCAGCTTGCCATTTAATTACCCATTGATCTGCATGCTCTATCACATCATCCGCTGTATGCAGCAGCTGCTCCAGTCCTGCCGCTTTGGATAAGCTCCTTCCTGCCGCCGCATTCTCTGTATATACCTGTGTAACCCCGATTAAAATTATAATAGCTGTCGCAATAATGGCTGTATTCATCCAACGACTTAACAAATGAACTCCCCCATTTCTTTCTCTCATTCTATGAATCTATCAACAGCATGCCCTCTTCCAACTGGACCTATACCCCTACACAAGCTTATGTATTTTGGCACAACAAAAAAAGCTCTTCCGCCAGTTTAGGCAGACCGAGCTTTCTATTACATCCACACTGCATATTCCTTTATATTTCAGGCTTTCTTCATTCCGCTAGTCCATTCTTATAGGCATAGATCGCTGCTTGTGTCCGGTCGTCTACCCCCAGTTTCGCAAGCAGATTCGTTACATGGAACTTCACCGTCTTAATTCCGATGATCAGTTCATCCGCAATATCCTGATTGGACTTGCCTTGTGCCAGCAAACGCAGCACATCCATCTCCCGATCAGTCAACTCCTCATGTAAAGGTGCTGCGGCCTGCGGCTGTCTAAACCGGTTCATCATTTTGGACGCAACCTGCGACTCCAGAACGGACTGTCCCCGAGCAGCTGCCCGTATTGCATCAGCCACCTCATTAGCTCTGGATGTTTTGAGCAGATAACTGAAAGCACCCGCTTCAATAACCGGATACATTTTCTCATCGTCCAGATAACTGGTCAGCACAATGACTTTACATTCCGGGTTAATTTTGAGTACTTGGCGAGTAGCTTCAATGCCGTCCATGCCATCCATAACCAGGTCCATCAGTACCACATCCGGCTTATATTCCTGAGCAAGCCGAATGCCTTCCTCTCCACTTCCAGCTTCGCCGATCACTTCGATACCGTCTTCGGTATCCAGCACAGCGGCAAGGCCTATACGCACCATCTCATGATCATCCACGAGCAGTACTCTGATCGACGTTTCCGCTTCCGTCTCCGTTTCGATTTCCGGTTCCATTGACATGTTCTACCTCGCTTTCATCGTTCATCACAGGGATTGTGATCTCAATTCGTGTTCCTTTGCCAGGTGCTGTCACGAATTGAATTGCTCCCCCGATTTCCGTAACACGTTCACGCATATTTGCCAATCCATAAGAAGCCTGCTTCTGATCATCCAGATCAAATCCCTGTCCATCATCCCGAATCAATACGCGAACTGCATCCATCCGGCGCTGCAGTCGAATCTCCATTTTCTCCGCTTTCGCGTGACGAAGCGTATTCGACATCGCTTCCTGAATGATCCGGAATAGATGATTTTCAATCCCTTTGACCAAATGAATATCTTCATCCATCTCCAGCACGATCTCCATCGGCACTTTGGTCTTCAGTTCCATCACCAGATCACGCAGCCCCTGCTCCAGATGTTTGCCTTCCAGATAGACCGGCCGCAGATGCAGCAGCAGCGCCCTCATCTCGGACTGGGCTACTGAAGCCATTTCCTCAATCAAGGCAACCTGACGCTGTGCTCGTTCAAAATCCTTCTCCATCTTTCGGCCTACCGCCGTGGCTGTCATCGAGATCGCAAACAGCTGCTGTGATACCGCATCATGCAGTTCCCTTGCCAGCCGCTGTCTTTCCTCGACGATTGCTGTAATTCTCGCTTGTTCAGCCAGCTGTGCATTGTTGGTCGATAACCTTTGGAGAGAAGATACCTGATCTTCCCACTTTTTGCCGATTCGGCCAAGCTGTTCGCTAAGCCGGCCTACATCATCCTGACCGAGGTCGGGCACGGTACGGGAAAGGGATCCCTTTTCCCACTGCAGCAGAGTCTCCGTTAATAATTCAAGCCTTCGTTTGACCCTATAGCTCTGATAAAATCCGAAGACGGCACCGATTCCAATCAGCAGCAGCAGAAGCGCCAGCCCTGATTGAATCAGATGACGCCAGCCTGCAAATGGAGCCAGGTAACCATATGTATACAATACATATAAAATGACCGCAAACACAATGAATACAAGGAGGATCCCTTCGCGCATGCTTCGGGTAACCATATCGGTATGTTTTCTGTCCCTCATCCGGGATTCCTCCTTTTCTTCAACGTTTCTTATTACTACGGATTATGAATGTTAAGGTCGCCAACAATATAAGAAATTACAAATTTTACTTTATGTTCACTGGATTCGTACCCAGGTGTTCTCCAAACCAAATTATTCATCATGCCGCTATCCTGCTCGCCCAGCAGATTAATTCGGCCAAACAGTACTGATGCCTCAATCTCTACCCCGTAATCTTCAGGCAGCGTCAGACGCACATTCCCCATTACACCCTGAAGCAGCACAATGGTATGTTTCTCCTCAGGAATGGAAAGAGACAGATCTGCATTGACCTCGCCAATGGCGTGCCACAGACTCATACTGCGCAGCCTCCAGGAGGACTGATCCCAGTAATATCGAGCCATGAAATTTTGTTTTTTCATGACGCCTTCCTTCAGATGAATCTTTTTGTTCTTGGAATAAAAATAAGCCAGAGATGCTAGTACAATTAGAAATACAATCATCAAGTTATCCAGCAGCAGCAGGGCAGCGCCAACACCGAGATAACGATAACCTTTATGTGTTTCCCCTTTTCGAACCTGAAGCATTCCCAATGTTAACAGAACGAGTGCGGCAGCCGTCAGCAGGTTCATATTTCGGTTAAACAGCATCAAAAAACCAACCACAATAATGATGACTGCAATCCAGTGACTTCGTTTACTCATGGCTGCCGCACCTCCTCTGTGAGTTTATCATCTTCATTCGACGGAAAAGCCATAGCAGGCATAACATCCTGTATGGCTTAACTTTTGCTCTACGAATCGTACATAATACACGATCTATAGAATATCATATTGTCTACCAAGCGAACAGTTATTCTTTAGAAGTATCGCCTGCTTCGTTTTTGGAACCACTGCCCATTTTGTTTTTCAGAGCCTGAAGCTGCTGATCTACTTTGAACTGTTTCTCCAGATCAACCGGATTCGTATATGTCGATCCTGTATTACGGTATGGTGCACGTGCTACGTCAGCCTCAGCTTCAAGCTGCATGATCTTCTCTTCCATGCGGTGGAATCCAAGGGAGGCACTTCCGCTTTCGATGGAATGCAGACTGTTGATCGAAGACATTTGTTTCTTGGCTTTGGCCATCTGTGCGCGGGATACAAGCTCATTGCGTTTGTTGCGCATTTTGTAGAACTCGTCTTTCATGTCGTGCAGCTGCTGCAGCAGATCTTTCGCTTGTGCTTCCGATTGAGCATGCAGTTCACGGTACTCCTCAATTTTTTGATCAAAATAGATTTTCTCTTCCAGCAATTTGCGGGCTACTTCTTCCTGACCGTTCGTCAGAGCAGCTTCAGCTTGAGACTCGCGCTGTACCGAAGTTCGTTCTGCTTCATCCAGACGCTGTTTCATACGACGCTCATTAGCCATCTGTTTAGCCACAGTAACCTCAGCCTCATGAATCTCGGCCTCCATGTCACGCAGATACTGGTTCAACATTACAATCGGATCTTCAACCTTATCCAACATATCATTTACAGATGCCTTTGTCATATCCTTAATTCGTTTAAATACTCCCATTTTACTTTTCTCCCTTCTCGTAACGAGATAGTTTTTGGCGAAGCTCTTCAACCTCTTTTTTCAGTGCCTTCTTCTCAATATCTTTCATCATGGAATCCAGTTCACTTTCGTGCTGGCTTCCTGTTCCATAAGCATTGTTATCATAGGGACGCGGGCCGGGCTGCGGTCTGCTGTTGTATCCAGGGCCAGGTCCAAAGCCGGGACCCGGTTGATGTTGACTGTTGTTAAAAGGATCTCTTGGTGCCTGATGGTCATAACCGCCATACCCTCTGCCAGGGCCGGTACCTGGGCCGTAACCATATGGATCATATGGCGGAAACGGCTCTTTCGGTACCACGAGAGCGGCGATGAAGTAAATTAACAATGTTGTGCCCCCGGTTGCAAAGATACTGATGACGAAGATGATCCGCAGCAGCGTAGAGTCCATTCCAATCGCTTCGGATATGCCGCCGATTAGACCGGTCATCATTCGGTCACGCGTTGAGCGGTATAGTTTGCTCATGTGCTTACTCCTTTCGTTTACTTATAACCTCTTCTGTGATCGGAACCATATACGTATGGATCTGCGTAGTGTGGTTCTTTGGGTACGACCAATGCCGCGATGAAGTAGATGAATAGAGATGTACCACCCGTTGCGAAGATGCTGATGAAGAAAATGATCCGAAGCAGCGTGGTACTAAATCCAAGATTTTCAGATATGCCGCCGATCAAACCTGTCAGCATACGGTTACGCGTTGAGCGGTATAATTTATTCATGTGACTACTCCTTTTTATCGTTATTGAGCTTTTGCTTCAAGCGCTCCAGCTCTTTGTCCAGTGCAGAGGATGACATGCTTCCGGATAATCCCGAATCATCCTGACCCATTCGCCGGATATCCCGGAGACTCTGTGCCTCATACTCCAAATCGGAGACTTGATCATCCAGCTTGTTAAAGATACCGGGCACGTTCTGGCCACTGTAGTTTCCTCGCTGATTCATTCGCTGCTGCAGCTGGATCGTCTGCATACGAGCGTAATAATACTGGCGTTTGCTGTACACATTCTGATACTCTGCCTTCAATTGATTGATCTGATCATCGAGTTCCTGCAGTGCTGCAGCACTCTGTGTGTACAATTCATTGTATTGATCCATTTTTTCCTCATGGAGAATTTTCTCCTGCAGGGCCAGCTTGGCGAGATGTTCCTCACCTGCCTTCAAAGCCATGGATGCCTGTTCTTCTCGTTTGCTAACCATTGCGGCAGCTTGATCTGCCTGCTGTTTCATCTGTCTTGTATGGCTTGCATATTGGTGTCGAAGCTTCTCTGCTTCTCCAATGTCTTGGCGGGTCGAGACCAGGAACTGATCAATCAGTTTAACGGGGTCCTGACTTTGCTCCAGATGTTCGTTCAGACTAGCTACGGTAATATCCCGCATTCGACGAAATACACTCATTATGTTCTGTCCCTCCTTTTACTTGATCGTAGCCTTGCTCAATAGCGGCGACGAGGATTGCGATTGCTGCTCAGCATCGAGACACCGAAGATAATCAATCCAATTGCGATAATTGGTCCCATCAGCCAAGAAAGTTTACCCAGCAGAGATACGATACCGATGATTAGAACGATCCATCCCAGCGTTACGTTTCCTCGCTTAACTCCGTAATACCCCAGTGCAATCATCACCACCGGAATCAGGTAACCCATCAGATGTCCAAGCAGAGGTGTTAACTTTCCGAAGAGAAGCAGTACACCAAGTGCAATCAGTACGATTGCCCAGCCATTTCCCTTGTTCATTCTCATAATTGTTGTTCACCGCCCTTCCCGTTAGCATTTTAATTATCAACTTCATCCTGCTTGTTGTTCACTTCATTCCTGCATCGGTTGAATCAATCATTTGTTTCTGACTTGCTTGTTTGCTGCTGTGTTTCTTGTTTAACCTTATGTCCTTATTCTAGGGGATTCTGCGACTTTTCAAAACAGACTGCGGACGGTTTTTGAACCTAGACTCAGGTCGGGGATCCGCTTGGACCTTGGACTGTCCGTAGGCCAGACCCGGTATATTCGCACCATGATAAAGCCCTTCGGATACTGATTATTACCCATAAACCGATGTCCCTTCACGGAAGGCCGTCAGCTTAGTAGGAAAAACGCCGTTGTCTCTCTAACGACGTACATCACATGTTTTTTGTTTCGATAATTACTTTTTTATCCAAATAAACAAAATTTAGATTGTTCTAATTGAAAGCGTTTACTAAAATATAGAAGAAACCTCTATCACACCAAGGAATCAAGGAGTGGACCTGTGCGAACAATAAGTTATCTTCAGAAAATGATTATCTTCGGGCTGCTGTTAAGTATCGTGCCGATCCTGTTGACGGGAATTGCTGCTTTCATTTACTCTTCCAACCAAAGTGAGCTGCATCGAACACAAACCAATCAGCAGCTGCTTGAACAGCTGCAGTCCAATGTGGAACATAAGCTCGCTGCGGTTAGTTATATGTTGGATCAAGCTGTACGCTCTCCAATCACACTCCGTTCCCTCTCGGCCCCGAATCCAGATCAGCGGATTGGCCGGCTGCGGGCGGACGTGATACAGACAGAGTTTCAGCATATGAAGTCATGGGAACCTTTGCTGGATATTATACTGGTCAACCAGTCTCAAGATTGGCTTATTGATCATGTCGGCTTCTATGCTAACACCCGCTTTCCGTTATCCCTCCCGATGAAAGAGCTGGTTGCAGACACATTAACCTCTGGATGGCAGCTTGCACCCTCGTCCATATTTAATAATGAGAAGGATAACGAGCAGCGCATCTCCAGTGAGCAGGCTTCCGACCCAGCTTGCAATTATCATATTACGCTTGCAAGAACTATTCCTGATGTAAAAGAATCTTCCAATGCAGCGCTGGTCGCCGGAATTCCGGCATGTTTCATGCAAAATCCGCTGGGACAATCTGCCGCAACTGAATTTGCTTCTTCTCGTTTAATCATTATAAATCGAGAGCAGCGGATCATCACTCACCCGGATGCATCCTATATTGGACAACCTTTATCTGCTATAAGTATGGAGGATCAAACAAACGGTGAAACCATTAAAATGTTAACACCTGTAACTTATTCAGAAGCGTTTGCCGAGCGTGAAGTGCGGTTTGCCAATACAGATTATTCGATAACTTACAGTTCTCCTACACTAAAGGGCTGGACATATATTCTCATCTCCCCTGAGAACACACTGACCAAGGAATATATCGAGATCGGGTTCCAGACGCTGTATCTCAGTACAGCACTGCTCTTGATTTCGCTGCTGCTCGCATGGCTGGGCTCTAGACGAATGCTCGCCCCTATCAGGCGCATTCTTGCTCAATTAGGCGAGAATATGATCATTATCGGGAATGGGCATACCGTTCTGCCGAATCAAAAAATAGTGAAACAACCCGATGAGCTGGAACAGATTCGATTGGGTGTCACTCGGTTATCCAATGCTCGTTCCCAGTTGGAATCGACATTAAATCAGCAGCAGGGCCAGATTCGCACGTACTTTATGATGCAGCTGCTTCAAGGCAGGATCCACTTGAATACTTTACATGACTCATTACGTGAACAAGGTTATACCTTACAGCTTGAGGCATGGAAGCATACTGCCGTTGCTGTAATACAGCCTGAACTTTTGAATCACAAAAGATATACGATGGAAGATCGATCTCTTCTTTTATTTGCGCTTCAAAACATACTTCAGGAAAGCATTAAACCTGAACAACAAATGCTCCCCATTGTTGTGGAGCAAAATATTGTAACGGTGGTGGGCACAAATGAAGGAGATAAGACGACGTTCTGTAAGCAGCTTCTGCTGCTGACCGAACAGCTGCAGCAGCAGATACATGAGGTGCTGGACTTGAAGGTCAGTATCGGCCTGAGCCAGCCACACCTTTTAATGAACCATATTCCTCAGGCATACAATGAAGCGATGGAAGCATTGACACATCGGCTGCGGCTTGGGACAGGCATTATTATTCAATACGAACAGCATGACCTCGCTTCAACAGCGTGGCTAATGATTTATCCGGAGACACTTGAATATTCACTGCTTCAGTCGATTCAACAGGCGGACGAGACCGCTGCCGCCATACAACTGACCGAGATGCTCAACACCCTCTTTTCAATGGAATGTGCTCCGGGAGAGTATCAGACCGCTCTGATGCGGCTGTTGACACGTATCCTGCAGTTGGCTCAGGAATCCGGTATTCCGTTCGGACAAATCTGTCAAGGTCACCGTTCTCTTTTCCGTGAGCTTCACGTTTTGCAATATGCAGCTGAGATCGAGCATTGGTTTAATCATCAGGTGATTCTGCCAATCATTCACATTTTCAAAGAAAGGCAGTACGCACAATATCAGCACATTTCAGAGAAGATCATCGCCATCATCCAGCAGGATTATGACAAAGACCTCACGCTCGATGAATGTGCGATACGGCTTCATTACAATGCCAACTATCTAAGCAGCGTTTTCCGGAGAGAGACCGGGGCTTCTTTCAGCGAATATTTAACCAGATACCGGTTAAACATTGCAAAAAAGTGGCTGGACGAAAGTGACTGGACAGTAAAGGAAATTGCCGAACGGCTTCGTTATACAAATCCGCAAAACTTCATTCGTTCCTTTAGAAAGTGGGAGGGAATGACTCCCGGGAGGTACCGGGAGCATAAGAAACATTCTGAACGGGCTGTGAGAGGTTAGTGTTCTATCGCAAGAGATATTTGTTATTACTCATCAGAATCATGGATTTAGGGCCTCATGCCAGTTTCAGGCATGCCGCAGACCAACCAAGTCATGAATCAGGAATAGGACGCCATATGCTGGAAGCTGCATTACCTTTGGACTGGAGGCACTGTTTTCATATGAGCTTGTTCAAGCTGTATCAGCATTTTACCAAACCTTGCTCCTCGCGAGAAGGAGACCACGCCGTCTGGGTAAGTGTCACGGATGTATTTTTCAGCTTTATTTAATGCTGCTGCATCCGTTGGCATTTCATAGGTATGCAGCCATTCAGGCAGTTTTTGGATCAATTCCTCTGTCCGAATCTCAAAATCGTTTACTTCTCTTGTAATAATCATCGTATATGAATATCCCTTAAGGTAAAGCAGCTGCTGGAGGAATGCCATATCGCCTGCCTTGTAAGGAGCATGCACACCAAGCACCACTCTCAGCTCATCCATAAGCGTATGCTCTTTGGCACCTGCGATCAAACTGATATACACATACTTTCGGGCACAGTTAATGGCCTGCTCAATTGTTTCCCAATCCGACATGGCCGGACACATCGACGCAAACACGATATCATACTGCTTCTCCCAGCCTTTATCCTGTATCGATATTTCTTCAAATCGCTCACATACAATCGTGATGTCTTTTTCCAAGTCAGCGGGGATGGTTTCCTTCATTAGCGAGACAAGCAGCGGGGATGGTTCAACTGCCGTGACCGAAGCCCCTTTTGCTGCAAATGGGATCGTAAATATACCAGAAGCTGCTCCCACGTCCAATATCGAAGCCCCCTCAAATGTGACTCCCTGATTCTCAATCCAGCCCATGATGCGTGCTGAACGATCTCTGCCTTCCTCCGTAAACGACTGGTCATGATAATTCCTCGCCCATCGCTCGAAGGCTTCCTCTGTATCAAACGGGGCACTTTTGGGCTTATATCTTGAACTTCTTGGTCGGTCCTTCCACGCTTGTTCCCACACATCGAGGTCAAATAGCATATCTGCGTTTGCTGTAAACGGTCGAGTTGTCAGCTTCTTCACTTCCTTTTATATTATAGACTTAATATATCTACAATAGACCTAATCAGTATATACGTCAACCCTTATCCAGTGTGAATAAAAATTTCTCTCACGCAATGCTTCAATAATATCCTTTCATCATGCGCATCAATAACCTAACTAACTTCAAATCGGGTGAGGATGAATTTAAATGTAAAAAAAACAACCTATGAGATATGGAATCCTCAAGAGTGCTGTTTCAGAAAACCTATGCTCAGCCCAATGGCTTTAGGATGAACATCGGGTCGACCATATACATGCTTAATAAAAGTGAGCTCATTCACAGCCGTTTGTTCGTATCGCTAAATATCAATTCGTAGGTGAGCTGAGAGCTGCACTGTTATAAATGATAGGGAGTGACTTGCTCCACTCCATACTTTCTGTAAGAAAGGTTGAACAATTGAGGCCTGTTTTCCATCTTGTTTACCGATAATACTTTTGAAGGATTAATTTCATAAACTTTCTTAGTTTTATCCAGTGAGTGCACTCTCGGGAAAAGATGAATTAGCTGTAGTCGTATCAGTTAAGATCCATATTAAAAAAATCAGCATACACGATAGTAACAATACTAGCCTTTTAAAAAAACAACTCTTTACAATAATAAAGGCTGGGTTTTAATCCAGCCTCAGTATAGCGCGGAGATTCATAAGCGCTATTAGTATATTTTTGTATTCTTTGGTTTAACGGATTTATTAACAGATGTGATTCCTGTGAAAAGTACCTCTTAGATTTGATTCCATTTTTTAGAATTTAAGATTTACATCTAGCAGTTATGAATACTGATTGTGGAATTTGTTGTGATAACAGTAGTTATCGGTCCGATTGTTGTTGTGATCATTGCTTCTACCGTATCACCTTTACCATCTGCTTCATGTGCTAATTTTTGCAGTTCCAAGACTTCATTCATCCTCTCACCTCCTATTTCGAATTTAAGGCATTCATTCTGCAATCATGTTCAGCGGAATCCCCATGTTGTTGAATTTTGTTCTTTCCAGAAATTCATCTGAATTTACCAAAGGCATCCAGTAAACGGGGTTTTCTTTGACAATCCCCATTAGTGCTAATATTATACCTGAGCTTCCTGTATAAATATCATCGGCTAATCTATACGAAAATTGTCCTGGGTATACATAATATCCATTCTTCTCAATTAAGAATATATTAAGTAAATTTAGAATTTCGCTGATCATTTTCTTGCGCTGCTCAACGCACTTCACCATGGGAGGAAGTAATAGGAAGCTGCCTGCTCCATCAAATAGGCCTCCACTGATTGTGGAAATTGTCTTTGATAATTGTAAAATAGCATCCATCTCTTCTCTATAAAGATCTTGTCCACTCACATGATTTAAGTACCATATAGATAGTGCAATTCCAATAGATCCGCCTGAAAGGTATGGTAATAGGCGATTTCTTTTGTCCAAAGTTTGTAATACACCCGTCGCATTATCTTTTTGGGTTTTTTCCAGATCTTCTTGGATCAATGACTCCGCCTGATTCAAATATTTCTGATCATAGGTAACTGAATAAAGTGCAGAATAGAACAGAGATACACCAGATAATCCATCAATTGCGCCTATCTCCACTGCCATCCAATCATTAAATTTTAACGATCCAGCCTTGACTCTATTAATTTCAATTAATTCTTCTATCTCTTTAGCAAATTGCAAATGTTCACTATTACCAGTTTCAAGATATAAACTAATCACGAACAATCCAATTCCTGAAAGACCTGACCGTAAAGAAATGTTTGATTGATGAATATTGTCTCTAAGAAGTTTTAATTCATATAATACCGTTTCTTTGCAGCCTTTATCATAAAGTAAAGCCCAAGTTCCTGTTTTCCCTGTTAATAATCCATTGTCTTCAATTTGTGATACATTCTCTAATAAATAATTTTCTATCCAATTATCTATTTCAATCGTGCTGATGTTATTTTTATGTAGAGTAAAGGCCGCGCCGCTTCCTCCAGTTAAGAAGTTATATTTCCCATCAATCATCTCAAATTGTCGGATGTCACCATTAATGAGCCTTTCATCACTTGTTAAGTTATCTTGAACGCCACATATTAACTTACTTAAGATAGAATTTACGTTGAGGTCAATTGTCCGATCATTCAAATCAATATCTTTAGGGCTATACTTTTGGTAAGCATTGATTCTTTGATCACATTTATCCTGCATATCTAAAATGAAATTATAAAAGGGAGCTTCATAATTTTCTCTAATCCAACTGAGATGGTTATATTGAAGATATCCTTCTAAATCCTCTGAGGTCAAGACAGGAAGAGCTAAATTCCTTGAGAGCCTTTTTAAAGCAAACCAATCTCGTGCACCACTAACCTTCATCTCCCGAGATACAAATCCAAGTGTGCCCATACTCATCTTTTCTTCAGAATGTACAGGAGCAGCGGTTTCAAAATCAATGATACTAACGGTCAGATCCTCAGCTAGCATTATATTCGCTGGTTGCAAATCACCCATAGCTACACCATGACTATGCAATTCGTCTATTATGGCGAATATCTGCAGCAATATCTTCTTAACGTGATTCGCGTGGTTTCTCAGATCATCCTTATTACCGAAATAGGGGAATTTTTGCGCAAGCCATTTCCTTAAATCTTGTCCTTCAATAAATTCCTCAACTAAAAAATAATGCTCCCATTCCTTAAAATAATCGATTATATTGACAACGCCAGATACATCTTTAAGCTTGCTCAGAGCATCATACTCTTTTTTTTTCCTTGTTAATGCGTCCTGAGCAACCCCATCTAAACCAGCATTTGGTCTGGCTTCCTTGATAATAACCTTCAAATCATCCTTTTTTCGAGTAGCGAGATACACTCCGCCAGCGTTACTATAGCTGATTGCTGCTTCAATCTTATACCTTGCTAAATTTTCAGTCTTCATATCTCCTGAATTATTAATAGAATTGAGATAATCGTCGAAATCCTTCACAAAGTCAGGAACATGATAAAAGGGAGTCCTTTGATCCTCAATTAAATTACCTTTCTTATCCCTGATACAATGTTGACCGGATTCATTGAGTATACGTCTAAATCCTCCATACCTATAAAATACATTGCTGGTTTTCCATCTCTTATCACTAAGAATATAAGGTCCTTTCTTAAAGTCTTGAGTAGCTAAGGAAAGTGTTTCTAACAATTCAAGGAATACTTCATTGCTCCTAGGATAGATTGTTATAAACTTACCGGAAGAAGCGCGATTCGCATTTTTTGAATTCAGTTCAAAGAAGCTTTGTCTATCCTTTAAATGCTTGAAATCAATATTAATCTCTATGCATATCCGTGCAACCTTCTTTAGAACATCCTGACATTCCTCTAATAATGCTGTTATGTGAATTTTCCAACCTTGATCTGGTATATTTTCCCCTTTGAAGTGGTAATACTTCCATACAGAATCAATTTCTGTTTTCAATGTATATGTATCTGGAACTTCATCTAGTTCATAGGTATATGCCTTGTCACTAATCTCCATCTTCCCATAATATTCGGACATCGGTTTCAAATACTTATGATATAACATGTTACCTTGCATTAAGGTATACCTCCGTTTTGATACTTCAAAGATATCCGGACCAAACTAAAATTGCGCTTCGAAGTTCATGAGATGATGAAGAGCAGCAAGTACATCTTGTTGTGAAAGGAATTAATGAGGCACTCATGGTGAAGGATTTATCGACAACAAAAACCAAATTTTAAAACGTGTCGTTCTTATTTCATATTATACAATATATTATTATTTATTTAAATATTTTCCATCATCTTTCTAAATAAAATATTTAAATGAACAGGTATGGTTGATAAAACTTATTTCTCTTTCACAACTAATAGCGATCTTGCTTCGTCCGAAAAATGCAAGTATAAGGCATCTATAAGAACTTCATCAGTTCGATTTTCAAGTGTGGGCAGACCTCCAATAAAATCATTTCCATCATCTAGTCGAGACTTTTAAAATTTCACAATAGTACCCTGAACCCCATAGCAATTTTATGTTCATACGACCTAATTGAATCAGGTACTAAAACCAAATAAAAAAGAGTTCATTAGAGACTATCTCTAATGAACTCTTTTATTAATACCGGCGAGAGGACTCGAACCTCCACGGTTTCCCACTCGATTTTGAGTCGAGCGCGTCTGCCATTCCGCCACGCCGGCTTATTTTGCTGTGTGCATATACTAAAAATATGCTGGAGGCGCCACCCAGATTCGAACTGGGGATAAAGCTTTTGCAGAGCTGTGCCTTACCACTTGGCTATGGCGCCTTATTATGGAGCGGACGACGGGAATCGAACCCGCGACCCTCGCCTTGGCAAGGCGATGCTCTACCGCTGAGCCACGTCCGCGTAATGGCTGGGGATATAGGATTTGAACCTATGCATGACGGAGTCAAAGTCCGTTGCCTTACCGCTTGGCTAATCCCCATTAGATAACAAAGGGGCGATCGAGGGGAATTGAACCCCCGAATGCCGGATCCACAAACCGGTGCGTTAACCACTTCGCCACGATCGCCATATAGAATACATTCATTAAATTATAATTGGCAGGGGCAGCAGGAATTGAACCCACACCAACGGTTTTGGAGACCGTTGTTCTACCTTTAAACTATGCCCCTAAAAACTGGTGGAGGATGATGGATTCGAACCACCGAACCCGTACGGGAGCAGATTTACAGTCTGATGCGTTTGGCCACTTCGCTAATCCTCCAGGATTACATGGTGCCGGCGAGAGGACTTGAACCCCCAACCTACTGATTACAAGTCAGTTGCTCTACCAGTTGAGCTACACCGGCATATTAAGTTTTCTATAAAGGTGGCTCGGGACGGAATCGAACCGCCGACACGAGGATTTTCAGTCCTCTGCTCTACCGACTGAGCTACCGAGCCGCAATAAAGTTAAAGCTTGAGTTGCTACACCTTATCTAGGGCATCAGTGCCATACAGCAGATCTAGTGAACAGCTTCCCTCATGTTAAATCTTAAATGGCGGAACCGACGGGATTCGAACCCGCGATCTCCTGCGTGACAGGCAGGCATGTTAGGCCAACTACACCACGGTTCCAGATCACTTTCGGTTAGGAAAGTTAAATTGCGGGGGCAGGATTTGAACCTGCGGCCTTCGGGTTATGAGCCCGACGAGCTACCGGGCTGCTCCACCCCGCGTCATTATAAATATTATATGGTGGAGGCTGAGGGGATCGAACCCCCGACCCTCTGCTTGTAAGGCAGATGCTCTCCCAGCTGAGCTAAGCCTCCGAATAACACATTTATGATCTTACCACAAACCTGATATTAAAATCAAGTCTTTTTTTGATGAGATGCTTCTCTCATCTCAAGCTTTAGTTATTAAGATAACTATGACCCGTAGGGGATTCGAACCCCTGTTACCTCCGTGAAAGGGAGGTGTCTTAACCCCTTGACCAACGGGCCTTGCTAAAAAGATTGTGGCGGAGAGAGAGGGATTCGAACCCTCGAGACGCTTGTGACGCCTACACGATTTCCAATCGTGCTCCTTCGGCCAGCTCGGACACCTCTCCATGGCTCCCCGAACAGGACTCGAACCTGTGACAACTCGATTAACAGTCGAGTGCTCTACCAACTGAGCTATCAGGGAATATGTTTCAGAGTGTTGTTCTCTGAAAACTAGATTCGAAACGAAACTCACGCGACTTAAAACCTGCTATTGGATAAGCCCTCGACCGATTAGTACTGGTCAGCTCCATGCATTGCTGCACTTCCACCCCCAGCCTATCTACCTCGTCGTCTTCAAGGGGTCTTACATACTGGGAAATCTCATCTTGAGGGGGGCTTCACGCTTAGATGCTTTCAGCGCTTATCCCGTCCGTACATAGCTACCCAGCGGTGCTCCTGGCGGAACAACTGGTACACCAGCGGTACGTCCATCCCGGTCCTCTCGTACTAAGGACAGCTCCTCTCAAATTTCCTACGCCCACGACAGATAGGGACCGAACTGTCTCACGACGTTCTGAACCCAGCTCGCGTACCGCTTTAATGGGCGAACAGCCCAACCCTTGGGACCTACTTCAGCCCCAGGATGCGATGAGCCGACATCGAGGTGCCAAACCTCCCCGTCGATGTGGACTCTTGGGGGAGATAAGCCTGTTATCCCCAGGGTAGCTTTTATCCGTTGAGCGATGGCCCTTCCATGCGGTACCACCGGATCACTAAGCCCGACTTTCGTCCCTGCTCGACTTGTAGGTCTCGCAGTCAAGCTCCCTTATGCCTTTGCACTCTTCGAATGATTTCCAACCATTCTGAGGGAACCTTTGGGCGCCTCCGTTACTCTTTAGGAGGCGACCGCCCCAGTCAAACTGCCCACCTGACACTGTCCCCGTACCCGCTAAGGGCACCAGGTTAGAACCTAGATACGATCAGGGTGGTATCCCAACGGTGCCTCCACACAAGCTGGCGCTCATGCTTCAAAGGCTCCCACCTATCCTGTACAGATCGTACCCAAATTCAATATCAAGCTGCAGTAAAGCTCCATGGGGTCTTTCCGTCTTGTCGCGGGTAACCTGCATCTTCACAGGTATTAAAATTTCACCGGATCTCTCGTTGAGACAGCGCCCAAGTCGTTACGCCATTCGTGCGGGTCAGAATTTACCTGACAAGGAATTTCGCTACCTTAGGACCGTTATAGTTACGGCCGCCGTTTACTGGGGCTTCGGTTCACAGCTTCGGATTGCTCCTAACCACTCCCCTTAACCTTCCAGCACCGGGCAGGCGTCAGCCCGTATACTTCGCCTTACGGCTTCGCACAGACCTGTGTTTTTGCTAAACAGTCGCTTGGGCCTTTTCACTGCGGCCCCCTCGTGCTATTCACACTACCGGGGCACCCCTTCTCCCGAAGTTACGGGGTCATTTTGCCGAGTTCCTTAACGAGAGTTCTTCCGCGCGCCTTAGAATTCTCTTCTCGCCTACCTGTGTCGGTTTGCGGTACGGGCACCTTCATCTGGCTAGAGGCTTTTCTTGGCAGTGTGAGATCATGACCTTCGCTACTGTAATTTTCACTCCCCATCACAGCTCAGCCTTATGATGTGCGGATTTGCCTACACATCAGCCTTACTGCTTGGACAGGCATCCATCAGCCTGCGTCACTACCCTACTGCGTCCCCCCATCGCTCGTAACGATTTACGGTGGTACAGGAATTTCGACCTGTTGTCCTTCGACTACGCCTTTCGGCCTCGCCTTAGGTCCCGACTTACCCTGAGCGGACGAGCCTTCCTCAGGAACCCTTAGGCTTTCGGCGGATCAGATTCTCACTGATCTTTTCGTTACTCATACCGGCATTCTCACTTGTATAATGTCCAGCGCTCCTTACGGTACACCTTCAACCCTTATACAACGCTCCCCTACCCCTGATGCAAGCATCAAGCCATAGCTTCGGTGGTGTGTTTAGCCCCGTTACATTTTCGGCGCAGAGTCACTCGACCAGTGAGCTATTACGCACTCTTTCAATGATGGCTGCTTCTAAGCCAACATCCTGGTTGTCTGTGCAACTCCACATCCTTTCCCACTTAACACACACTTGGGGACCTTAGCTGATGGTCTGGGCTGTTTCCCTTTTGACAATGGATCTTAGCACTCACTGTCTGACTCCCGGAAGTAAGTCTATGGCATTCGGAGTTTGACTGAGCTTGGTAACCCTTGCGGGCCCCGCACCCAATCAGTGCTCTACCTCCACGACTCTGTTTTCCGAGGCTAGCCCTAAAGCTATTTCGGGGAGAACCAGCTATCTCCGAGTTCGATTGGAATTTCTCCGCTACCCCCACCTCATCCCCGCACTTTTCAACGTGCGTGGGTTCGGGCCTCCAGTGCGTGTTACCGCACCTTCACCCTGGACAGGGGTAGATCACCCGGTTTCGGGTCTACGTCCACGTACTCATTCGCCCTATTCAGACTCGCTTTCGCTGCGGCTCCGGCTCTTCACCTTAACCTTGCACGGGAACGTAACTCGCCGGTTCATTCTACAAAAGGCACGCCATCACCCCTAAAACGGGCTCTGACTTTTTGTAAGCACACGGTTTCAGGTTCTATTTCACTCCCCTTCCGGGGTGCTTTTCACCTTTCCCTCACGGTACTGCTTCACTATCGGTCGCTAGGAAGTATTTAGCCTTGGCAGATGGTCCTGCCGGATTCATACGGGGTTTCACGTGCCCCGCACTACTCGGGATCCGTCTCGGAGGGAACAGACTTTCAATTACAGGGCTTTTACCTTCTTTGGCGGGCCTTTCCAGACCTCTTCGCTTAACCGGTTCCTTTGTAACTCCATGTGAGACGTCCCACAACCCCAAAGAGCAAGCTCTTTGGTTTGGGCTTCTCCGCGTTCGCTCGCCGCTACTGACGGAATCACTATTGTTTTCTCTTCCTCAGGGTACTTAGATGTTTCAGTTCCCCTGGTATGCCTCTGCACAACCTATGTATTCAGTTGTGAGTAACTGGATATTACCCCAGCTGGGTTTCCCCATTCGGACATCCCCGGATCAAAGCTTGCTTACAGCTCCCCGAGGCAGTATCGTTGTTCGCCACGTCCTTCATCGGCTCCTAGCGCCTAGGCATCCTCCGTGTGCTCTTAGCAGCTTAACCAAGTCGCTCGTGTTCGAGCTGTCGCTTCCCTTGTTTTGAACTTCGTTCAAAGCCAAAAGTCGCTCCATTTCGATCACTCGCTCCAGCAATCTACCTTATAAAACACTTTCACTTGTTGACACAAGTTCAGCTTGGATGATTGTTGTTCGGTTACTTGAACCGAGCCAGCATTCATCCCTAAAAGGAATGTTCTAATTCGCGTTTGTTTCGTTTCGATATCTAGTTTTCAAAGAACAAATCGGTTTCTTCGGGCCGTTCACCATCGGTGTCCGTCGAAAAAACGAGATGATTGAGAGTTTGAGCTCTCAAAACTGAGCAACGAGTGAGTTGAAAGCTTTACGAAGTAAAGCTCGCTTCGGAAGCATGCTTCCTGAAGACTTTTTTGAATGTCTTCATTGCAGAAGACGATTCTCCATAGAAAGGAGGTGATCCAGCCGCACCTTCCGATACGGCTACCTTGTTACGACTTCACCCCAATCATCTATCCCACCTTCGGCGGCTGGCTCCTTGCGGTTACCCCACCGACTTCGGGTGTTATAAACTCTCGTGGTGTGACGGGCGGTGTGTACAAGACCCGGGAACGTATTCACCGCGGCATGCTGATCCGCGATTACTAGCAATTCCGACTTCATGCAGGCGAGTTGCAGCCTGCAATCCGAACTGAGACCGGCTTTTTAGGATTGGTTCCACCTCGCGGCTTCACTGCCCGTTGTACCGGCCATTGTAGTACGTGTGTAGCCCAGGTCATAAGGGGCATGATGATTTGACGTCATCCCCACCTTCCTCCGGTTTGTCACCGGCAGTCACCTTAGAGTGCCCACCCGAAGTGCTGGCAACTAAGATCAAGGGTTGCGCTCGTTGCGGGACTTAACCCAACATCTCACGACACGAGCTGACGACAACCATGCACCACCTGTCTCAACTTTCCCCGAAGGGCACCTAACGCATCTCTGCCTCGTTAGTTGGATGTCAAGACCTGGTAAGGTTCTTCGCGTTGCTTCGAATTAAACCACATACTCCACTGCTTGTGCGGGTCCCCGTCAATTCCTTTGAGTTTCAGTCTTGCGACCGTACTCCCCAGGCGGAATGCTTAATGTGTTAACTTCGGCACCAAGGGTATCGAAACCCCTAACACCTAGCATTCATCGTTTACGGCGTGGACTACCAGGGTATCTAATCCTGTTTGCTCCCCACGCTTTCGCGCCTCAGCGTCAGTTACAGCCCAGAGAGTCGCCTTCGCCACTGGTGTTCCTCCACATCTCTACGCATTTCACCGCTACACGTGGAATTCCACTCTCCTCTTCTGCACTCAAGTCACGCAGTTTCCAGTGCGATCCGGGGTTGAGCCCCGGGATTAAACACCAGACTTACATGACCGCCTGCGCGCGCTTTACGCCCAATAATTCCGGACAACGCTTGCCCCCTACGTATTACCGCGGCTGCTGGCACGTAGTTAGCCGGGGCTTTCTTCTCAGGTACCGTCACCTTGAGAGCAGTTACTCTCCCAAGCGTTCTTCCCTGGCAACAGAGCTTTACGATCCGAAAACCTTCATCACTCACGCGGCATTGCTCCGTCAGGCTTTCGCCCATTGCGGAAGATTCCCTACTGCTGCCTCCCGTAGGAGTCTGGGCCGTGTCTCAGTCCCAGTGTGGCCGATCACCCTCTCAGGTCGGCTACGCATCGTCGCCTTGGTGAGCCGTTACCTCACCAACTAGCTAATGCGCCGCAGGCCCATCCCCAAGTGACAGATTGCTCCGTCTTTCCAGTTTCCTTCAGGCGAAGAAAACAAGTATTCGGTATTAGCTACCGTTTCCGGTAGTTGTCCCAAGCTTGAGGGCAGGTTGCCTACGTGTTACTCACCCGTCCGCCGCTAACCATCCGAGAAGCAAGCTTCTCTTCAAGTCCGCTCGACTTGCATGTATTAGGCATGCCGCCAGCGTTCGTCCTGAGCCAGGATCAAACTCTCCAATAAAGATGAATTTCGTCAGCGTGGTTAAACGCTGCGGAACCCATCGGGGTATTGAAAAGAGCGAATAGCTCATTTTGAATCTGACGAGATTAAAAATCTCATTTTCACTTTCGAAATCATACAGTCCGAAGACGTATACCGATTTCTCAGCGTCGATCTTGCAAGCAAGATCGTAACTCACTCGTTGTTCAGTTTTCAAAGATCAAACATGATTTGTTTACCTCTTCATTGTCTTACCGCGTTTCAGCGGCGACTTGAATAATGTAACACATTTCGTTTGTTTTCGTCAAGAACTTTTTTAAAAAATTCTTTTTTAAAACTTAATTTTCTTCATTCCGCATCCAAATGTGTTTTATCATTTTCACGAATCAACTCATTTGGGGAACGAAATATAATGTACCATATTACGATAACTAGAGTCAACACTAAATATATAAATTATTAAATAAACAAAAAAGGAAGGTTTCCCCTCCTTTATACACAGCTTCACATATTCGATCAATGGAGTGGTTCAGGTCTCCATCCAATAACGTATTTCCCGTCCTTCTCCTTCCAGAGAAGGCCAACCTGCTGATTCTTTTACAATAGAACGAAACACCAGCTTACGAAGAATCAAAGGCAGGTCATTACGAACAAACCTTAATTGAGGATGATGGACAAGCTCATTAATGCTCCATGGCTCTTTGCGACTTCTTATTACACGCAGCAGAAGCTCGGAGCATTCTCCCATTTTGGACATAACGGAAAATTCACAGGCAAGCAGTACCAGCTCAACACGCTGCTCCAACGTCTCCGAACTTACCGTCAGCTCCTGGTACAGTTTCCACAAAGCGCGATCCAACTGCTCAACATGAGTCCAGACGGCATGATCGGGATATATCCCCTGCTCAATAAGCACGATCCTTGCCCAATTTCCCAATGCCTCAAGTGCATCATAATAAGCGTCCACAACATGCCCCTGCTGTATATGGCGTTTTGCTTCAACGTACATTTTCAAAAAACGGGTAAACTCATGAAACAGCTTTTGTTCACGCAGCTCATTTCCGAATGAAGACAGTTCCTCCCGCAGATAACTAATCTCATGATCCGTTTCCCAGATGATCTCTCCTTCTATCAGACACTGCATGAGATTATAATGTTCTCCGGTAACTGCCGTCGTCTGCAGATCGGAACGGCTTGCATAGATCAACTGATAACGAAGATCCCCATATCTGTAGTGTTCGACGATTGACATAGGCTGATCTGTGTTATGCACAATTAGTACAAGCAAGTCAAAATCCTGAATCAGGGAGCCGTGGAATCGCTCTCCCGGGTGGGAATAAGCGATAGCCCCAACTGCCCCTGTCTCTTCCGACTGTTCAGACAAAAAAGCAAGGTTCTTTAATTCCACGATTCCCTCCATACAATTTATACAATTCATGGCAGAATGTCGCCAAGTCAGTTATAATGTAATTCTACATGAAGTACAGCGTTTCCTTCTTTTTCGGGTCCAATACTACTCATACGATAGGAGCATTTTTCATGATTTTTAAATCAGCTAAAATTAATGCTTTTCGCACTTGGGGATTACTGTTAACCATGTTAGGGATGGGTCTAATGATACTCGGGACGGCAGGAATTGTGTTCTGGGGACATGCCGGAAAGGTCATTGCCGCCATCGGCCTCGTAATTGGCCTTATTGCCATGCTTGGCAGTTTAATCATTTATTTCTGGGCTGGCATGCTTTCAACCAGTGCTGTACAGGTCGATTGTCCGGAATGCGGCAAGTTAACCAAAATGCTGGGTAAAACGGATCGCTGCATGTTTTGTCATACGATTCTGACGATGGATCCAAACAAAGCAAACACGATGAGTCAACCTTTGGAGGCATCTAGTCCACCCGCCGCAACTTCCAAGTAACTGCGCTTCACTCTGAAATCCCGTTTTTGTATTTCTTCCACTGTCCTGTTTTTCATCGACCCACAACTTGATGTCTGAACTTCCCTCCAGATCGGCTGCAGGGTATCCAGCAATGCACATGATGCGCAATTTACATCCTGTAAGCGTATCCGTTATCAATGCACACTCGCACAGCAGTTGTAACATAAAAAGCCCCGGTATCCACTACCGGGGCTTTTTCCATACTGCCAATGATGTGTATGATGAGTTCAAAAATTATTTAGAGTAACCTGCTTGTTTGAGTGTTTCCCATGCCGAGGCATTGGCAAAACTTCTGTTCCACGCAGCCACACCCCCGAGTCTTAACGAAGCAATAAGCTCCACCCGCGCTTGCAGGGATACCACATCTTCAATCCAGATCTTTTTGACGGCACCGTCTTCCTTGTACTCCACATAGTTTTGTCCGCTTGCCTGATCCAGTACAGGTTTCAGCTTCTTTTCCCGAATCAGTTCTTGAACGCTGTTCATACCTACTGCTTTGGAGGATACCTTGATCTCTCCCTGTTCATTCGCTTTCTCGGTCCAAATCCGTGTGTACAAAGGTACAGCCATAATCAGCTTGTCCGAAGGAACGTCATCTTCTTCTAGTATGCGCCGCATCGAAGACTCCGTCCAAGGGAGTGAGGCTACCGAGCCAGCTTTTGGACTGGCAGCCCAGTGCTCGTCATACGCCATCACCACGATATAATCGGCAAACGCGCCTAATCCGCGACGATCTAAAAAGGCAGACCACATTTCGCTATTCGATTTTGGCGTAACATCCACAGATAACATCAATCCATGAATACGGGCCATCGCCTTCATTTCACGTACAAACTGAGTCACATTCGGTCCATCTTCGGTATGCACATTCTCAAAATCGATATTTATACCGTCCAGCCGGAACGTTCCGGCATAGTCCAGCATCTGTTCAATGATGTGTGTACGCTTAGCGTAAGTAGATAGCGCCTCCTTGGTGATTTCCGGATCAAAACTGTTGTCCATTAACCCCCATACTTCCATTCCAGAACGATGGGCCCAGTTCACATAAGATGCATTCCCTTTGCTTTTCACTGTCCCATTCCCATCTGTAATATGGAACCATGTTGGGCTTACTACATTAACCCCAGGCATTTTCCCAATGGAACTTACGTCAGGCTGACGATTGTATACAGCTTCCCATACCAGATTCACAGGTTTGTTTTTCCACTTTTTCTCCGCCGCAGTGGGTGTAAACTTCGGTGTGTCCAGCGTCTTTTTCTCGCCCAGAACGAGATGATCATTATCTACATATCCGGCATATCCATTATCCATCTGCACAAAACTCTGATCTTTCCCCGTCTGCCATACCCTTACTCTTGTGTTCTGCTGCATATCTGTAAGTATAGGTGAAGACTCAGCTCCACGCTTATACAACGGGACGGTTTGATCTTCTTTCGATGACAAGGTATCTACAGCTGCGTATTGGATCGTGTCTCCACCCCGCATCAAAATAACGGCTCCTGTTGTTGGGTCCTCCTGAACGGCCAGCCCGTATACCTCCTTCAGCGGTTGAAGGGGAATATACGCTTCATTAGACTTTACCTCCGGCTTTACATTCAGCGGATAATCTCGATGATTCAGTTCAGCTTGGTTGCTGCCTTCTTTCATATGAAGCACGCGCTCCGGAGAAGCAATAATAATATCACCTGAATCCGGCTCATATCGTATGCCTGGATCAATCGTTTCCTGGAGTACTTTTACAGGCAGTTTAAGCTGCTCACCTTTACCTGAAGCTTCCTCATCCATAAGCTGTCCATCTACAAAAATAGGCTGATTTCTACCGAGCCAATCCGGGTCTTCATAGACTTTATTCAACCAAACGCTGGTAATCAGCCAATAAGCTCCGCCAGCCACGAGAAAGGCTCCAAGCAATCCCGGCCAAAATGAACGTCGTTTACGACGCGTATATATACTTTTTCTACCCAAACGACTACCTCCGTAAATTCCATTCATGATAGTAAGATCCCAAAACTATTGATTAACCATAAGGCCGCCTGCTTCCAATACCTTTATAAATAAAAAACGTGAAGAATCCATACTGAATTCCACACGTCAATATTGTAAATCATCTCTATTGGTTCCTGCAACTTTTGCACACACCATATACTTCCAATCGGTGACCATGTACTTCAAATCCCGTACTCGATTCTGCCTGAAGCTCAACACTCTTTAACGAAGGATAGCTGAAGTCTTCAATCTTGCCGCATTGATCACATATCACATGATAATGATCCGTGACATTGGCATCAAAACGGCTTGAATTATCTCCGTAGGTCAGTTCCCGGACCATACCTGCTTCCAGAAACATTTTCAGATTGTTATATACTGTCGCCACGCTCATACTTGGAAATTGGGGTTCAAGTGCCCGGTAAATCTCATCGGCTGTCGGATGCCCCATCGATTCCATCAGATAGTTTAATATGGCATGACGCTGGGGTGTAATACGGACACCGGTCGTTTTGAGCTGCTCCAACGCATGTTGGACACGTGTTGCCATAAAGCCCACCGCCTTACCTTTCTTTCTCTGCTTGAAAAAGGGATCTCTCCACCCTCCATACAGAGTGTTATTTCCGGCCGTTCACAACGAAACACGCTCTTTCACGTCATGTAACCTTGCCAGTGTATATTTATTGTACGGCGATTGCAAGTTTATTGTCAACGCGGCGATGTGGGAACTTCCGTTGTGTTCCCTTGGGGATTTGTCCCTCCATCCGTCTCCTGCTGCCCATCCGCATTCGTTTCGCTTGTTTCGATGCGATTCGTTTCAGGTACGGGAACGTCAGGATTACGCTGCACTGCAAGATCACTGTTTCCTTCAATTTTAATTGTGTATTCTCCTTCACCAAGCTGCCCTTCAATCGTTTTGTTTTTGACGTTAAACGGCATATCCGTCCGCAAATCACCGTAACTGCTGGAGCCGGTCAAACTATAATCACCGCGCTCGGGGATCATAACGTTAATTGCTCCAACTGCACTGTACACATCCCAATCTCCGCCAACTTTGGTAGAGACGATGTTAATACTGCCATTGAGGGACTGAGCTTTAACGCCCAGATTGGCACCATCCAGCGTAATATTGCCGTTCCGGGTATCAGCTGTGAACTCACCAAATGAGTCAGTAATGCTGATACTGCCTACTTGTGTAGTCAAATTCACATCTCCCGAAACGCCACGTGCCTTCATATCCCCGCGGTTGCTGTCCATGTCCACATTCCCGATCGCCTTGGCAATGATCACGTCGCCATTCAGTGTTTTGCCCTTAATATCGCCGACCGCATTCGTAATACGAATTCGCCCGTTGCCCGTCTCGGCAAAGATGGTACTAATGGCTTCAGGACGATTCAACAATATCGCGCCATTGGATGTCCGAATATCGAGATTGAAGCGGCGGTCGTCTGGAACGATAACTGTCATATTCATACGCGGCTGCGTTTTTTCATTTTCACCATACGCTTTGCCTGTCGCTTTAATATGAATGACCTTGGTCCCTTCGGCCTCTACAAAAGAAGCTGCCGCGACCGCCTTGGCCTGCACATCAGACGTTTGGTCTACCCATACAACAGTTTTCACTTGAATCTCATCCGTATCTCCGCGCTGCAGCGAAATATCTCCGTTCACACCTTCAACGACGATGTTCGAAGTATCCATACCAACAGGTACTCCAATCGTTTCTTTCTCTTCCTTGTATCCGGCAGCCTGACTGTAGTCCATTGAAGCAGCCCCCAAATTCAGACTAACCCGGTTCCATAGATGCATGTAGTGATCCTGTTCAGTCACAATAAATACAGAAGCCGTCAAAATTAAAGACGTCAGAATGCCTTTGGCATCCGGTCTGAAACGAATCTTTTGACGTTCATCCGACTGGGCTGAACGATCTGAATCTCGACTGCCTCTTCTACGTGTCCATAGGAATAAAATAATCCATTCCACACCAAGTGCCACAAGTAAAAATGGCCACCAATCCACTATTTCGTAGAGGTAGTCCGTCCCCCACTGTTTATCCAATATGAGCAATACACCAATGACCGCGATCAAGACTGCAGCCGTAAAACGTCCAACCCGGATTTTAAGGTTCATTCCTTTCACTCCTTCCATCCCTATCCGTTCCCTATGTTCTCTTCCTGCGCAGCATAACCCAGAATTCCCGGCCAAACAGCAGCAAGCCGCCTGCGATCATCAGCACTGCAAAAGCATATCCGCCGTACATCGCAATAATCTCTTGAAACCAGCGTGGTTTCCGGAAAAACAGCACCATCAGTGATCCTCCCACAATTAACAAGAGCCCAAACGAAATGCCTCGCTCCCACACCATCACTCGTTCCCGTTCAGAACGCTCACCAGACAGCGGCTTGTCCGTATTTGCTTGGGTTACAGCCCGGCGCCTGCGCATCATCACCCAATCAGCCGACTGCAGCACATCATAGACATTGTAGAAATAAATGACCGGAATACAGAGAGCCAGCAAAATTAACAGAGGTACATTTATCTGTATGCCAATGGACGAGAAATACAAAAGAGCAGACAAATCAAGTAATACCAGCAGTATAAAAGTCAACCCCCGCATATACAGACGTAAATAGATATGTCCCAAACCTGGGATGATGGCACTCAGCAGCCCGGCAATAAACTTATGTGTTTTTTTCTGTACCGTTTTGGGCTTTCTATGCTTTCTTGTTTGTCTCGTTTTTCCCGTTCCTTTGCTGCCCGGATGACGCTTCTTCATAACATGCTCCTTCCATCGGAAAATGACCGATTCCCCTCATCATGCATTTGGTTAGATAGTACCCTAAAGCGCCAGAAGAGTAACTGGAATAAAAATGGATATTAAGAAAAACCCTCCGCCATTCCTGTACTCGGAGGGTTATGATTTCCTTTATTCAATCGACACTTTGGTCATGTGTTCCCACTGTCTTAGTTTGGAGACAATCTGTATCGTTTTAAATTCATGCGGCACTTGAACGTGCAGCACAATTTCTATTTTTCGTTCAACAGAGGTTACTTCTGCAAAAGCCAAATCCTGCTCATTCACTGTAATTTTACGGATTTTGATCTTCTCCTGCTCCATAAAAGACGATACCTTCTCTAGTGTCCCTGGCTCAGACAACGTGTGGAGGGTAATGACATGCAGCTTGCTGCCGCGCAGATATCTCAGTTCTAATTTGTTAAACACCCATAGATTTAAAAGGACGAGCACGGTCGAAACGATGGAAGCAAAGAAGAATCCTGCACCCGCAGCAAGACCAATCGCGGCAACCACCCATATCGAAGCAGCCGTTGTGAGCCCGGTGATCGATTTTCCTGTGAAAAGAATCGTTCCTGCACCCAAAAATCCGACACCGGTTATGACCGCTGTAGCAAGACGCGCCGGGTCAATCCGTACATTTAATTCATGTGCAAAATCTTTAAATCCATAAATAGACAGCATCATAATCAGTGCAGACCCCAGACAAACCAGAATGTGCGTTCGAAGCCCGGCTGCATGGTTCGATCTCTCACGTTCCAGACCGACCAGTCCGCCAAGCAGCATTGCCAACAGTAAACGAAGCAAAATATGCCATTCATCAATAAACCAAGGATTGCTCAACGTCGTAGTTCCTCCTCTAAGTTGTTCACATGCTTAAAGCCTATTCTTATGAAATGTTGTTAATTCCACTCCAGGTGCAATCTGTGCTGCTTCCACAGGCTCAAATCCGAACTTCGTATACAAATTTACAGCAGCTGTATTAAGCGTTCCTGTGGAAACGATGTACCGAGACAGATTAGGATGTTCTTTGAAAACGTGCTCCATTAACGATGCGGCTATCCCCTTGCGGAAATGGTTGGGATGTACCATCATACGAGTAATCGTTAGTGTGTCCCGCTCTTCCTCCATTACAGCTACAGCGCCAAGGAGCTCTCCATCCTGCTCATCAACACTTCCGTAGAATGTTTCTCCGCAGTGCTGCAGGGTTTCCATCGTATCCAGGAGAGGCGGAATGTCTTGAAATCCGATAATCTTGGCTTCCAGTCGGTAAGCCATATGCTGCAGCCTCCACAACTGGGCTAACATGTCTTCATCATGCAGTGACAACGATTGAATTTTCATCGTTAAGCAGCTCCTCGCATCAGGCTGGATCAACCGTTAAATGAATAACGGACTTCTGAGTATTTTATATCAAAAAAGAGGCTGTCACAGGGACGAGCCTCTTTCTGTCCGGCCTCACCGGAAGGATTAGCGGTTCAGTACATCTGCAAGCAGTTGATTGGCGAGGGCTGGATTTGCCTTGCCTTTACTTTCTTTCATCACCTGACCTACGAGGAAACCGATGGCTTTTTGTTTACCGGCCTTATAATCCTCAACCGATTGCGGGTTGTTTGCAACGACCTGCTCTACAATGGCAAGGATCGCTCCCTCGTCACTGATCTGCACAAGGCCTTTCTCTTCAACGATCTGCTGCGGAAGCTTGCCGCTCTCCAGCATTTCCTTGAATACCGTTTTGGCGATTTTACTGTTAATGGTTCCCTTCTCCAGCAAGCCGATCATCTCGCCGAGTCCTTGGCCTGTCAAAGGAACCTGTGTTACCTCGAGGTTATTAGTGTTGAGATAACCCAACAAGTCACCCATAATCCAGTTGGAGACGGATTTGGCATCCTGCGTATATTTCAGACTGTCTTCAAACAGATCTGCAATGGCTTTGGAGGAAGTGATAACCTCGGCATCATAACTCGGCAGGCCATAATCTGATGTATACCGGGCTTTACGCTGATCTGGCAGCTCGGGAATAGAGGCACGGATGCGTTCCTTCCATTCGGCATCAATATGCAGCTTTACGAGATCCGGGTCTGGGAAATAACGATAATCATGCGCTTGTTCTTTCCCGCGCATCGACAGCGTTTTACCCTGAGACTCGTCCCAGCGGCGTGTCTCCTGAACCACTTCTCCGCCGTCATCGAGAATTTCAGCCTGACGGTACTGCTCATATTCCAAACCGCGCTGTACACCGCGGAAGGAGTTCATGTTTTTCAGCTCTGCACGAGTGCCCAGCTTCTCTTGTCCAATCGGACGCAAGCTGATGTTGGCGTCGCAACGCAGTGAACCTTCTTCCATCTTCACGTCCGATACGTCGCAGTACTGCATAATGGCACGCAGTTTTTCCAAATACGCACGTGCTTCTTCCGGGGAAGAAATTTCCGGTTCGGATACAATCTCCACCAGCGGAGTTCCTACACGGTTGAAATCCACAAGTGATGCATAACTGCCATCCACGTGTGTGAGCTTTCCGGCGTCTTCTTCCAGATGCAGCCGGGTAATGCCGATCCGTTTCGTCTCGCCATTGACTTCAATATCGATCCAGCCATTCTCACCGATCGGCTGATCAAATTGCGAAATTTGATACGCCTTTGGTGAGTCAGGGTAAAAGTAGTTTTTGCGATCAAACTTGCTGACATCAGCAATCGTGCAGTTGAGGGCCATAGCTGCTTTCATTGCATAATCCACAGCCTGACGATTCAGGACTGGCAGTACGCCCGGATGTCCGAGACATACCGGGCAGGTGTGTGTATTGGGCGGGGCTCCAAAAGCGGTGGAGCAGCCGCAGAAAATTTTGGAGTTGGTATGCAGCTCCACGTGGACTTCAAGTCCAACGACCGTTTCATATTTAGATGCGGACATTTCTCATTTACCTCCGTTCCGGGCAGTCTACAGCTGCGGACGCTGCTTGTGGAATGCTGTATTTTGTTCGTACGCATGCGCGACGCGCAGTACGGTTGTTTCGTCAAAAGCTTTACCAATAATCTGCAAGCCAACAGGCAGACCATCTGCAAATCCGCAAGGAATGCTGATCGCCGGAACACCCGCTAGGCTGACTGGAATCGTCAAAATGTCATTCAGATACATCGTAAGCGGGTTGTCCACTTGAGAACCCAGCTTAAATGCCGTTGTAGGAGCAGTAGGCCCAATAATGACATCATACTTGGCAAAAACATCATCAAAATCCTGTTTGATCAGTGTGCGCACTTTTTGAGCTTTCAAATAATACGCATCATAGTAACCGGAGCTGAGTGCATAGGTTCCGAGCATAATACGTCGTTTTACTTCCGGACCAAAGCCCTGACTTCTGGACTGGTGGTACAGATCCAGCAAATTCTCCGGATTGTCCGCACGCACACCGTAACGTACACCGTCAAAACGAGCCAAGTTGGAAGACGCCTCAGAAGAAGCGAGCAGATAATAGGTAGCTACTGCATATTCGGTATGCGGCAAGGATACCTCTTCCCATGTCGCTCCAAGTCCCTCCAGCACGTTCAGTGCAGCAAGAACTTTCTCTTTTACTTGCGGGTCTACACCTTCACCGATGTATTCCTTCGGTACGGCAATACGCAATCCTTTGACATCCCCTGTCAGTCCGCTCAAGTAATCCGGAATATCTACCTTGGCAGATGTCGAATCTTTAGCATCATAACCGGCAATGGCTTGCAACACATAAGCAGAATCTTCTACATTTTTGGTCAGTGGTCCGATTTGGTCGAGGGATGATGCAAAGGCCACCAAGCCAAAACGGGAAACCAGTCCATAAGTAGGCTTTAAACCGACGATTCCGCAATAGGAAGCAGGCTGACGAATAGAACCGCCCGTGTCTGATCCAAGTGTGAAGTACGCTTCTCCCGCAGCAACCGCTGCAGCAGATCCACCTGAGGAACCACCTGGGACACGATCAAGTGCCCAAGGATTATGCACAGGGGAGAAGCTGGAATTCTCGTTGGAACCGCCCATGGCAAATTCGTCCATATTAAGTTTACCCAGGGTTACTGTATCCGCTGCCTTAAGCTTCTCGACAACCGTTGCATCATACACCGGGTCGAAATTGCGAAGGAATTGACTTCCACAGGTCGTGCGAAGTCCGTTCGTCACGATGTTATCCTTAATGCCTACAGGTAAACCAAAGAGCAAACCTTTCTCCTCACCGCTGACAAGACGGTCATCCAGCTGACGGGCGCGGGCGCGGGCGTTCTCCTCGTCCAATGTCAAATAAGCTTTCACTTTGTCATCATGCGCACCAATATTCTGATAAGCCTGATTCACCAGATCGCTGACCGACAGCTCCTTGGCGTGCAGCTTGTTATGTAACTCAGGCAGCGATTGTTCAAATAAACTCACAGTACTTGTCCTCCTTCCAATTGTCCGTTATTCCATAACAGCAGGCACTTTAAACTGCCCGTCTTCTTCTTCTGGTGCGTTATGCATCACCTGTTCTATGGACAGGCTTTCCTTGGTTTCGTCTTCACGCATCACGTTGCTGACATGCAAAACGTGAGTTGTTGGCTCAATGTTTGTCGTGTCCAGTTCATTCAGCTTCTCTGCATATTTTAAGATCGCGTTCAGCTGACCTGTCAGCGTCTGTTCTTCTTCAGCAGTCAGATTAAGCCGGGCCAGCTTGGCCACATGCTGAACGTCATTATTCGAAATACTCATTACCGGATGCCTCCTTCATTCGTTCTGTGCCTGAGACCATCCACTGAAAACAAGGCGTTCGTTTAACGGGCTAAAGTCTCAAGATAACTTTTCTAATTATAGGTGAGATAGTTCGACAATTCAATGCAAATGCAAAAAAGGAGCCGGCATCAGCCGACTCCTGAACATTCTAATGTTTAAATCCATGCACGCAGATTAACCTGCTTTATAAAATCCGCCTGGGACATGACATCATTCGCGGTTTCCTCTTCTTCTTCCACAGCTTGAGGCTCACCATTCATCAATTGATGAAACAGTCTCTCATTATGTGTCGCAAGGGCGTAATCTATCAACGCTTCTCGCTCGACCCGCTCAGCTTCCTGCTTCAGCAGAACCTCTTCCAGATCGACGTCGCCGGATGGAACGAAAAAATTCCGATTAACCAGCGGCACTCGAAGCACGTAATCGAACGCATTGTCCGGATTCCGGTCATAAGCGATGATGTATCCATATTCCCCCACAGGAAGATTCTGCTCAAACGCATCCGCGACGATGACAACCTTCTCTCCTAATCGCAGCATCGTCTAACCTCCTGGTAGTCTATCATTATTATTTATTTGTATAGTCTACTAGAAAAGAATAGCGATGTCTAGGAATACTAGATTTAAACAACATATTTGTGCAAAATCTTTCTGAAGATATTCGCAACCGCAGCTGCTCGTTCCCATATCATCTGTTATGTTTACTTCCGCCTGTGTCGTTTACGGTCTGTACGAATCACAACCAACCAATAAATCATCAGAGGTCCGGGCACGCTGGTAATGCCCCACAATCCCCATAACCAAGGAAAGCGGCCGCGACTACGTGCATCTTGAAACATCCATGTGCCTTGAAACAAAAGCAGCAGCGCAAGCATCACCAGCATTACCGGATGAATTTCGCTCAATGAATAGTGAAGTTTATTCATGGCGCGCCGCCTCCTTCCGCTGCCGGATAAACCAGAACGCCGCTGCAATGAAGGCAATGATTGTACTCAGCACTTGTATCCCCAAGTATACGGCAGGAGAAGAAAGAAATAACAACACACCCAAAGTAATTACCATCAGTGCAGTGAGCCAGAAGAAAAGAATTTCAATTATATTGGTTCTGCGCTTCATACGTCTTTGCTCTCTGGCACGAGATTCAAGTGCTGCCAGCGAAGGAATATCTGCCGGTTCGCAGACATCGTCCAGCGCCTTCATAGACTGCTGCAATCGCTGTACCACTTCCTGCTCCGATGTATTATTCGGCCTGCTCATTCTATTCCAGCTCCTTTCTCAATTGGCGGAGGCCATAAGCTGTCCGTGACTTTGCTGTTCCGGCTGGAATGCCCAGCATCTCCCCGATTTCCTCGTATCCATACCCGTAATAATGTTTCAGCAGCACAGCAATGCGATGCTCAGGCGTAAGCCTCGTCATCGCATCCATCACATCCGTCCATTCCTCATTTCGACTTTCGAGCTGCCAGCGAAAACGGCGGATCGCCTGATGACGAATCAGCTCAAGCCAGTTCTGTTCTCTTTTCCTTCGCCTGGTTCGATCAATGTAAATCCGGGTTGCAATGGTGATCATCCATGAGGAAAACGCTGAACGACCATCATAACGCCGAATGTTTTCCATGCAGCGAACCATCGTATCCTGCACAATCTCTTCAGCGAGGTTAGGGTCCATCGTGACTTTAACCAAGTATTTATAAACAAACGAGTAATGGCGCTGCAATAAGGCCGCAAGTGCACTGTCGTCTCCCTCTGCCGCTCTTCGCACTTCCTCCAGTTCGGCTGTTTTCATCATGATGATCACCCACTTCCTGCTCAATCTTAAGGTTATACGACAGGCTCCGCCGAAACGTTCAATTGAGGATTCAATCTTTGTAAAAATAATTAAATGCATACGACAATTTCCCGGGCAATCAGACTCCATTTCGGTAATCCTGCAGTTTGTCGAACCACCGCTGGTTCCGGGCCCCGTTTTTCAACACACGGCTGTTCCACACATTTTGCCGCAGCCTGCGGGCTCTGTTCGCCATGTCCGTTTTTAAATCAACCAGTTCCAAATGATCTGCATTTTTATTTTGTAAAACTGACCCGCTTGAGTCAGTATGAGCTGAATCAGGGCTGCAAATATGAATCGGACTGGTATTCCATATGTAATCTTTCTGATAAGCTGTTTCCTTAATCATGGAACGTATGACGGAATGCAGTTCGATTCGTCGATCATCAAGACATGTATACTCCGGCAGCTGCTTCGGCTGAAACGTGTTTATTTTCTCCACATCGATCTCCCTCACTCTCGTTCACCTAGAATTAATCGTTCTCTTGTTCTGTAACTATTATGTAAACCTTCACTGTTATGTTCTTTCGCTGGCGCTGCTTATTTTGGGCCTTTATAATTACGATTTCTGCCGAAAAACGGCTGAAAACAAAAAAAGAACGCAAACCGGGTATGGACCACAGTCTGCGTGCTTCGCGAGTTTGGGTGTATCTATTCAACGCTTTAGTTAAGTGATGCCTTAACGCTTGTAACAACTAATTGCTATTCTAATGAAAAATCCGACACTTGTCCAGACTTAATTCACATATTCTGTCGAATCATATTGCCGGAACATAAGGGTTGTTTTGTTTCTCGTACCCTATTGTCGTTTTGGGACCGTGACCCGGATATACTTTAACCTCATCGGGGAACCGGTACAGCTTGTTCTGAATGGAATCCACCAAATCACGTTCACGTCCACCTGTCAGGTCTGTTCTACCTACGCCCATCCGGAATAGTACATCTCCAGCAAACAGATCATCCCCGCATAACAAACTTACACTGCCTGGAGAATGTCCAGGGGTATGGTACACCTGAAACGTATGACCAATCAGCTGCAGCTTCTGACCCTCATCCAGAGCAAATTCTGCCGGAGCGGCAGTGATCGGTGGTGTTACCTGCGGCCAATTCAATGATCCGTTCAGCTTGGCTGTAGTCAGCCAGTCACTTTCCAGATCATGCAAATATACAGGGCATCCCTTCAGCTTACGAATCTCTTCTACACCACCAATATGATCAAAATGAGCATGGGTCAGAAGAATCGCCTCGATCTCCAAATCCTGAATTGCTTTGAGCAGCGGGCCAGGGTTCATACCCGGATCAACAATAACAGCTTTACTCGGGTCCTCTCCCTGTAACAGGTAGGCGTTGGTTTGCAGCGGCCCGAGCGTAAATGTACGAATGTTCAGCATATGAATTACAGCCCCGAAATCAGTTCACGCAGTTCACGAATGATAACTGCATGAGACTCCGTTCCTTCACCGTAACGTTTCAGAATCTCTTTGCGTGCCTCTGCCATATTGTCCTGATAATCTGCAGCTTCACGGTCAGGATTAAGACGTTTGAACTCCACCATCACTTCTTGTACATGCTGCGGACGGGGTCCCCATTGACCAAGCACGTGTCCGCCTGTATCTGCAAAGATCACAATCGGCACCGAACGTCCGCCCATCGTAAGGAACTCATCCATTACTTCCGGGTGATTCTCCATAATCAGCACTTCCGTCGGGATGCCGGAAATTTCCAAAGCCTGAAATACAACCGGAATATTGCGAACGACATCACCACACCAATCCGCTGCCAAAATCAGCACACGAAGGTCGTCACGATGATTCAGACTCTCAAAAAATTCACGATCCTCTTCGCTTGCCCAGACAAAGCTGTCATAGTTCGATTGAAATTCGCTTTGATTTTTGGTCATACTTGCGATAAATTCCTTCGGAGGCAGGCCTTTTCCGAATTTGTGAGACAAGTTAGGTTTAGACATTACTTCACACTTCCTCTCTTTTTACGTACATTCATCCATTTAATAACAAAATAAATAATCATAAGAGCAAGCGCAACAAGCAGAATCGGTGTAATATACGGTGCCGCTTTCTCATCTACATGCTTCCACTGATCTCCGAGAATCATCCCTAAATATATAAACAATGCAGTCCAAGGTATAACAGCGAGTGTAGTGAGCAGAATGAATTTGCCTGTGTGCATTTTGGTGATGCCCGCAGGAATCGAAATCGCATGTCTTACGACCGGGATAAACCGCGCTGTAAAAATAACCCCCGTACCATACTTGCGAAACCATTCTTCGGAATGATCGATATGTTTTTTCTGGATCAGTATGTATTTACCGTATCGTTCAAGCACAGGTCTGCCGCCATAACGGCCGATCCAGTAAATAAACAGCTGAGCCAGCACCCCGCCTATTGTACCAAAAATCATCGCACCGAAGAAATTAATGTGATGCTGGGAAACGAGAAAACCGCCATATGCCAGCACAATTTCACTTGGAATGACTTCCAGCATTAATCCGAGCATGATGCCGAAGTATCCGAGACTTTGAATCCAGTCGAATAATTGGCTGACAATGTTATGAATAACGTCCATCTCAACCCTCTCTCTTTTTCCTTAATGACGGTGCCCTGCCGCACCATGGGAGTTCGTCCTTATTTTATCACAGGCCCCTGAACGTGGCTACTTGAGAGACAGGGACAGTATCCCGCAGCCGCTGATTCGCATATGGTATGGGGAGAGGAGCGTGAGCACATGTCATTCAAATCTGTACCCGGATCTCCCCCGGTCAAACATAAGCAATCCGGTCAAAACCTTCCTTCTGCCCGAGGCATTCGCCGTGCCTGCAGCAAGGAATTGTATCGTACAGCCAAAAGGCTGAAATTGTACATTTCGCCAGAACGCATGAAGCAGGCCGAGGAGCGATACTACGCCAAAGTCATCGGAAACCTGCTCTGGATTGGAGAAAACCGCAGCGACCGTAAAAAACTGTGCGAATGGTGGAATACCGAAGTCAGCGCAGAAATTGCGGCACTGTGGGATGTAGAGGTTGAATCCCTTAATGAAGCCTTCAAACATGCCTTTGGCGGTTATCGTCTGTAAAAAGAAGACCGGAACAGGCGGGCAGTGTTTTCCCTCGTCAGCCTGTTCAAAGCATATCTTGACCATGAATCGTAAAGGGAAAGCCAGAGACCATGGAACGTTACGTATCGGGAGTTATCACCGAATGATATCCCAAAACAAATGCAGCTCGGGCAGGTAAGCAGGTTCAAATACATACAGGGTCCAGCTCGCCATTTCAGTTCTGTGAATTGCAGCGAATGCACGATCTAATTGATTTGTAAGGCTTATTTTTGATTAAGGTACCTGCAGCAATGCTGCGCAGGTTCTCACCCGATAAGGCAGAAGAACTGTCCAGTTGGAAATGACGATCACTGCGTATATATTCCGCATTGACCTGTGCTGCCAGATTTTTATACTGCTCGTAGATCTGCGCCCCCACGGCAGCGGTCTGCTGCGCCTGCCGGGCTCTTCCATGGGAAATTTCATGCATCGCGATCTGTTCCATCTCGTGCACCGCCGCCCTATAAATTTCCTGCTCATAACGATTTAAGGAGATGGCTTTGATAAAATATGTCCCCGCCTGTTTCCCTTGGCCTGATTGTGATGCCCGTTTCCCAAGCTCCAAATAAAGATCAGGATCTTGCGGCGAATAGGACAAGCCGTTCAGTAAAATGGAATGAGCTTCTGCATAAGGCAGTGTTCGCGCAAAGGAAATCGCCAAATCAGGCCGGGCTGGATTCAAGTGATATGCTGATTTAAAATATTCGACACTTGTTGAAGTCTCCATTGGCTCCGCAATTGCTTGACGATACTGTATAGCTGCCCACATGTAATGCGCTGTAATCCAGACGGTCCCCCCAAGCCAGCATGCGAGCAGAAACGCCGCCGTATACCGCCTGATTGGGCGTGATGCAGGGCTGGAAAGAAGTTGGATACAGGGACGGATGTAAGTTTGAATGGAAGCATGGACAAGGACCAGCCTTAAACGGATTGCTTGTAAGGTAAGGTGGTACGAGTATCGCTTAGATTGCTGCAGCGCATTCACAGGCTGCGAAGCTGCATCATTGATCGAGCCTGCACAAGCTGTATCTACAAGAGACTTTGGAGCAGGAGCTGCAGCAGACACACTGCCATTAATGAACGCGTACGGGTAGAGTGCCGCTACCTCTGTTTCTCTTCTCAGCGCAGCGGCCCATGCCGTAAGCCAGATGAAAAGCATCCAGCTGAGCGCATAGCTCCAGTCGAAGTCCACAGCCCCATGCAGGGCAAAGACAAGTACAGCCGGCAGCAGGCGCGGTGCGAAGCGTCGCATGCTGTGCAGGGTGAAGAGCATCCACCCTGCAATCAGCGCGATGCCGAGCAGGCCCGTATCCAGGGCCAGGTCGAGCAGCCCGCTGTGAACCTCGCCGCCGACATACGGCGAGGACTGAATGGCGCGGAACATGCTGCGCCATGTGTTTCCCCCGTGGCCGAGCCATGCGGCCTCGGTCCACAGCTGCAGGGCATCCCGCCACATCTGCAGGCGGGATGCCCCTGTGCCGACACCCGCCGCGAAGCGATCGGCGGTGGAGGCTGCGGCCATAAGTGCAGCGGCGATGCACGCCAGCACGGTAGTCGCCAAGGCAGCGGCGCGGCCAGCACGGGCGCGGCTGTGCCAGAGACGGCACAGCAGCAGCGTGCCGAGCAGCGCAGCTGCCCATGCCCCGGCCAGTGCCAGCAGGCCGGGCACAGGTGCAGGCGCCAGCTGGGCAGCAGCCAGCTGGCGGTACAGCCAGGCCGCGCATGCCAGGGGCGCGGCCAAGGCCAGCAGCAGCGGCAGGCGGGCACCGCGCCGCTGCAGAGCCAAGGCGGCGGCCGCGGCACAGCCGGCCGCAAGCCAAGCGCCGCGCGACTCGCTCAGCAGGAGCGCGGCTTGCGCGGGCATAAGCGGCAGCACCGCCGCGATGAGCCGGCGTGCCGGGACCGCCCGGCCGGCCAGCACACCCGCGGCTGCCGTCAGCCGCTCCAATGCGTACATGCAGGCGACGGCACCGTACGCATTGGGGTACTGCAGCAATCCGCCGAGCCGAGCGCCGGCGGAGCTGATCTCCGGGTCCGCTGTGCGCATGATCCCGTAAGGCAGCGGCATCACACCGCACACGGCAAGAATACCGCTCAGCACAAGCAGGCCGCCTGCCAGCTGCCAGCCCAAGGCAATCCACCGCACACCATTCCTGCTCGCTGCCAGCAGCGCAGCGAGCAGGGCAAACATCGCAAGCAGGCTCCAGCGCAGCATTTCATCGATGCTGCCCTGCGTACTTACCGAGCCGGCCAAGGCATGTACCGCATAACACATCATGACTACCAAAGGAAATAACACCTGGATAAATTGCGGATTTTCCGGCCTCATGAATTCTAAGCGTATCATGTCCATGCCGGCAGGCTGTGTTTCCAGCATTCCCTCTATGTACATTACCAGCGAAATGCTCACGATGACCGCGGTCATCAAAATAACGGGGTATACATCAGCCGAAAAGAATAACCCTCTACGCAAACATCCTGCGAGCAATACAACCAAGGTGCCCATACCTAAGACTGCCGTCCAATTGGATCGGTTCATATCTGTCCTGCTTTTCTTTTCCTTCGTCCTGCTCCAGCGGCTGGATGTATCTGATACCCGTCCTGTGACCCATAGGCTGTGTGGACCGGCTGTATCGTTATATGTATTGCAGTCATGTGCCAAATAGCACCCGTATTCCGGTAATTCATCCAACCGTCCGGGTTGACATGAGCGGCCTGCCAAACCTCTGCCTTCTGCCTGACCACCATTCTGATAAAACAGTTCCTGCTGACCTGCGCCCCCTCTGCTGCTATCTTTTTTTGCTTCTTCATTCACTTTCTCTTTTTCCTCCACTCCACACCTCCTCCTTTCTTCATCAAAAACAATAAAAAAGACAGAAAGACCCTCATTACGGGTCCTTCTGTCTTTTTTCAGCTGAGCTGGCACTGTGAATTATGCTCCACAGTACCAGCCGATGCTGATTGTCCTCTGACTGATTCAGGCATACACAGATCACATTCAAGATATTCACATTTAACAGCATTAAATAACTCGGCACCAACGCATTGGATATTCCAGATACACATTTTTACTTATGCGTTGACCTGTCACTCATGAATTAATGATACATCATTTCATTAATTCTCTGTTTTTGATCTGGCATCGAGTTAAACGACCCTTTTACCAGCATGTCCTTTTCCTCACATTTGCAGACCACTTATGCGGTAGATGCTTCGACTTCTCGTTTTACTACTCAATCTTTATCAACCTTTGCTCATCGATCACATTCCCAATACAAGATCAGTGGAGGCTGCACTTGGCAGATCGCTCCAAGTTTTCCCTGTCTACTTTTCCTCCGGACTTGCTTCCCTCAACCGGAAGCAGGTCTGCACAGGCGCGCTCCAAATAAGGATCGGCATGGATGAAATCGCGGAATGCAGTGTATTCATCCCACATCTCACTCACTTGACCCGCCTGACCACGTACGGCGCGAATCAAAATGTTTTTAGGTGTATTCTCCAAGTCAATAAATTCGAGCAGCTGTGTCTTATATCCCATTAAATCGAGCAGTTTGGCGCGAATCGCATCTGTTGCCAGTGCCGAGAAACGTTCTTTCAGAATGCCGTGGGACAGCAGCGGATTCATTACCGAAGATTCAACCTGGTCATACAGCTCATGCTGACAGCAAGGCACCGAAAGAATAACGGAAGCCCCCCAGCGCACAGCTTTCTCCAGAGCCGCATCTGTAGCGGTATCACAAGCATGGAGAGTAACCACCATATCCACTTCATTCAGTTCATCATAATCCGCAATGTCACCCACGAGAAATTTCAGATCACCATAGTGCAGACGTCTAGCCAGATCATTACAGCGTTCAATGACATCAGCCTTTAAATCAAGACCGATAATCTTGAGCGAACGACGCTGCTGTACAGACAAATAATGATAGAGGGCAAAGGTCAGATAGGACTTGCCGCAGCCAAAATCGACGATGGTCAGCGGACGCCCTTCTGGCAGGTGAGGAATAACATCCTGCACCATCTCAAGGAAACGGTTAATCTGCCTGAACTTATCATACTTGCGCGCAAGTACACGTCCCTCTTCATTCATAATTCCGAGTTCAACGAGGAAGGAAACGGGAACGCCTTCTTCCAGCACATACTGCTTTTTACGATTGTGGGAAAGGTCCACCGCTGTTTTGGATGGGGATTTGGTCAGAATTGACACTTTATATTTTTTGCTGATCAAAATTTGATAATCTGCCTCTGTCGTACAGAGCAGCCCTTGACGAAACGTCTCTTCACATAACAAAGTCATGCGCGCCATCGCTTCAGCCGGGGTCAAGTTTTCATGCAGCACTTTATTCGCATAATGAAAAGCAAACTGATAATGAAGCTGATTTTTCAGCGTTACCGGCTTCACCTGCACTTTGGTAAACGAGACATTGTCCCGTCTGCGCAGCTGACTCCAGGTCGCCGTAATCAGCGAGTTCTGTTCAAAAACATCTTGTATAAGCTTTCGCAACGAATCCACGGGGTACATCTCACTTTCGGTTTGGTTTGGTCACACGTTACCATACCATAATTTTGTGTCCGCTCCAAGTGAGGGACCTGCTCTCCATATGTGTTGTAAGTCCACGTTCCATACTTCAGCCTGAATCCAGAAAACGTTCTCTGCTGCTAACGTCTCGTTTCCGAAACTTTAATCTGAGCCAGCCCCTCTTCAACCTCAGCTCGCGGCAGGCCGCCCCGTTCAAGCTGATCATCCGTAAGTTCGATCAGCCTCTGATAAAATGCTCTGGCATCATCCTCATACTGCACCGGATACTCCGGGCCAAGATGCAGCAATCGGTACCAGCTGTTCTCAGCTGCATCGTATCGTCCCTGATGCTCCCGGTACAGTGCAAGCTGCTTTTCCGTTCGGGCAGGAAGCTCATATCCCTGAATTTGTTCCATCACTTCCTCTACACGTTCAGGTGCCTGCAGCAGCTGCGGATTAGCCCCATGATTCAATGCATACAGGTAAAAATGTGAAGCTCGCATTAAACGGACAAGCGCAGCATCCTCTGCCTCCATTTTCTCCTCATCATCTATGCCTTCAACTCTGGCCTTCTCCTGGTGAATATAAGCCTCTTCTTCAATAAGTCTTGCCGCCTGCTGCAGATTGTCCACCTCAATGACTCCCCGAAAGCGGAACATTTCGATGACATCCTCTGCGGGCAGCGAGTTCAGCAACGAGAGATTCATGCCAAATTGTCTGCGCATCAGTTCGTCCAGTTCAGACAAAGCTTCCGTATGTTTACGCTGCTGTCTGAGTGTAAAGGCTTTGCCGATCGCCTCTGTCATTTCCTCCATCATTCGGAGCAGATAATCCTTCCTGAACATTGCTGTGCCCCCTCATTTCTTTATCATCTTCCAACCTTTTTCTTCCGCCTGACTATACGTTTTATTTTAATTCATGCCGTAAAAAAAAGCGAAAATCCGGCTAACTCCAAGCCGGGCAGCAAACAAATCAAAAACCCCTGCTTGTCCACATAGACATGCAGGGGTCTTCATATGCAAACGATGGTCCGTTGTCATCTACCAGACACTCGCTCAATTCAACAGAAAGTCCTATACGGTCGTCTTTTTCATTTCCATTTTCCAAACGTTCTCTCAGTTCATCTTAATCAGTCAAACCTGCCATAAACTGCTTAATCACCTGAATCAGCTCTTCCGGTGCTTCATACATGCTCATATGCCCTGCACCTGCAATCGTGGCCTGCACAATATGAGGCTTATCACTTGTAAAAGTGCGCTCCGGCGGAATCAAACCGTCCTTTTCTCCTGCCACGAGCAGCACAGGAAGCGGCGAAGCGGATAATACATCCCGGCGATCCGGGCGTTCGCGCATAGCCAGTGCAGCACCGACTGCTCCTTGAGGTGCAGTCTGGTAACCGATTTCCTTCACACGATTCAAGTGTGCAGACATGGATTCCACATGCTCCGGTGCGAACAAGCCCGGAACCAGCCCGTCCACAAAGTTCACAATACCTTCAGACTGAATGGTGGATACCGCACGCAGGCGTTTCTCCTTCGCCTCATCACCGTCTGGGAACGCCGTTGAATGAATCAAACCAAACGCATTCAGACGCTCCGGATGATGCTGTGCGATCGAAAGTGCAATATAACCGCCCATGGAGTGTCCGAGAATAACCGCTTTTTCCACACCGATTTCATCCATTAGCTGCAGGACATCATTGCCCATCTGTTCAATCGTATAACTGCCAACCGGTGCATCCGTTTTGCCGTGTCCACGCAGATCGGGCACGATACAACGATAACCGCGTGCCAATTCCGGCACCACTTCATCCCAATAAGATGAACTGCCGCAGTATCCATGGAGCAGCACGAGTGCTTCCCCTTTCCCCTGCTCGGCATAACAAATCGTCGTTCCATCACACATCACTTTTTCCATATTAATCCCTCTCTCTGCGCGAATGTAATATTTCAGGTTGTATATTATTAAGCAATCAACTCACAAATGAAACGTTTGTCGTGCACTCCGGGCCTCAGATATGGAATCGGCAATCGTTTGGGCCATGTTCATAACAAGGTACAGAGAAGTCATCTGCAAAATCGAATACGGCCTTGGTCCATTAGCATTAACTACTGCGGCTAAGCTGTACTGCCCGACCGGCGGCAGCTTGCCACCAACGGATTCGGCCGGACGAAGCGGCGCTCCGGATACATAATATGTCCCGGCAGCATCTTTCGGGCCCAAACAGGCATCTATTGCAATAATGGTATGCTGTGCCGGAATATGTGCCAACCTCTTTTCGAGCGTGTCTGCATCACATGGAGCAGCCAGTGTGCCAATTACATGGGGTAAACCCTGTTCTTCGAGCAGCGTACCCGTCATGGGTCCGAGTGCATCTCCGGTCGAACGGTCTGTACCGATACAGAGAAACGTAATCTCGTCGAGATTATGCCGCTGGAAGATGTCCTTGAAAAAAAGAACAAGCTGATCTCTATGTACACCTTTACGCATGCCTCGACTCTGCTGCCGGACCAGCTCTCGTTTGTATAAGGTCAAGCTGAATTCCCTCCTGTTATAAACGGATACGATGGACAGCTCCGGCATGATCTTCTCATGCCAGTCGTTCAGTTCTATTCCCATATTGTAACCGATGCTCCGTCCCCCCGCAAAATCATTGGCTTGTCTCCTTCCACTCATGCTACAATAACAGGAGTTTCTCTTATGAAAAGCGAACAAACCATCCCTGGAAGATGGAAAGGATGAAGTAAACGATGGATTTAACACAAGCAACAGCAGCTAATATGGAATATATGATAGAAGCCATCAAGACCAAACTGCGGATGGCCAGTGGTGCCGCTATGCAGGCTTCAGCATTCCCACTTGAGAAATATGAGGATCTGCAGGATTTGTATGAGATGGTCATGAGTAAAGAGCATCTGAGTATCTCGGAAGTGGAAGCCGTTGCTTCTGAACTTGGCAGACTGCGCAAATAGGCCATCATTCGTAAACCTCTGCCTTCACATCTGGCAGAAACACAAACTAAAGGGACCTGTTATACATCCGTATGTTGATGTATAACAGGTCCCTTTTTTACAGCCTGTTCGGCTGTGCTAACGGATCAATACAACGCTCTGATGCAGTGCTCCTGTCAAGGTAGATCAATAAGTACAAATTCTGCGGGCTCGCTGCCTGCGCTTGTCATTTGCAGGTCACAGCTTTTGCGGATTCGAGCCGCATCTCCGGGCTTGAGATTAAAATGGCCATCGGAGCACTGAATCTCGAGATGACCGCTAATAAGGAACAAATGTGTACGCCGCTCCTCATGCTGCGGATACATTAACTTCTTGCCCGACTCCAGTTTGGACAGATAACAGGTTACGTCCTGCGCAATACGCAGCGAACCCTCTTCTGAAATTTCATCCGGCTGATCTGACACCCCTGATACAATTGGACAAAGTCGATTCAGCGGTGCAGACTCTTCTATTTTACGATAGGCATAAGACGGTTTAAGCATTCGCTGGGAAGGCAGAAACCACATCTGCAGAAAGCGTACAGGTTCATCCGTGTCCGGATTCGTTTCGGAATGCTCCACACCTGTCCCAGCGCTCATCACTTGAACCGTCCCCGCTTTCAGCAGCTGTTCCGTGCCCATACTATCTGTATGCTTAAGCGTACCTGATATTACGTAACTGACGATTTCAAGATCGTGATGGGGATGTTTTTTAAAGCCTTCCTGCGGCATCAGTGTGTTGTCATTATGGGCTAACAGACAACCAAAATGGGCATTGCTTGGATCCTCGTAATCTGCAAAGGAAAAGCTGAATTCACTGTGTATCCAACCTCGATCCGACGTGTGCCTTTCTTCCGATGTCACTACTTTAATCATATACATCCACCTCCAGAGGATTGGAACTGCCTCATGGGCAGTAATCCATGCGTGTTAAAATTAAGTTAAGGTCAATACCAGTTGGTATGTGATCTTTACCCGGGGTCCGGTCATTCTAATCACGCTCATTCCAAAGGTTACACGCTATCTTTTAATGAGTGGAGTACAAATTCACTTTCCATTTCCCCTACGAGAGTCCCAGCGTCGTTACGGATAGCTGCCGGGAATACTTCAGCCAACCTCGCAGCGGTTTTGGAGTTGGAATAACCGATTTGCTTCAATATCGATTGTGTAATGGAGGCCCATTCTTCTTCGGAACCATCCAGTACTTTAAACGTGATGCCCAGTCTCTCTTTTTTCAGCGCAAAACCAAATACACCCTTGAATCCACCTTTGGCAACGATGTTATCGTCCTCCAGCAGCACCGAATCTACCCGATTCAACCCACCGACCATCAGAGGGTGCGCATTCATAGCTGAAGTAATCGTTTCTACAGCGGTACGTGTAGGGCCATCAGCGATAAGATCGGGACAAGCCAGCTTCAGGTATGCACTCGCGAGTGCAGACAACGGCAGTGAAAATACCGGAAAGCCGCAGCCATCCGTCCCGAGTTGAATCTCTTTTTCTTCAATGCCTGCGAGGCCTGCCAGCGTTTCAAGAATTTCCCGCTGCACGGGATGATCCGGCTCGGCATAGCTGTTTAAATCAAACTGTTTCATCTGACTGTACCCTAGAATTCCGAGATGTTTGCCTGAACAGTTATGCAGTATGCGGCGTTTTTCTCCTTGTGCACGAATCCAGGAATTGCGGCTCTCTTCATTAAGTGGGTAGCTTGGTGCACAGATCAGACATTCCTCGCCAAGTCCGATTTTACGGGCTAAATGTTCCAGCACTCGGATATGCTCGGGTTCTGAGCGATGTGACGAGGCCATGATGGCAATTTCCTGTGCTTCAAGGTTATAGTGACGGTCGATTCCAGCCCGAATACCCGGGATCGCCTGAAATGGTTTGGCAGATGAACGTGTAAAAGTTCTGAAATGGGGATCACCAGCCGAATATACAACCCGTCCATGCTCATCTGTAATACATATGTGTCCGTAATGGGCGCATTCCATCACGCCTGCACGGTATTCTTTAACTAATAAAGCACTCTCCATGCGTGTTTCTCTCCTTCATATTTCCAAATTCATGACTATACAAGTTGAATTCAAGATTTTACACAGTCCACTCCGAAGACAGAATAACCTGGAGAGTAGCGCTTATCCTCAGATTTTTTGAATTCCTTTTCCGAAGGGAAAAATCCGGTGATAAAGGCGAGCGCTTCGCTTTTTCAGGTTTTTTCTGTCCTCTCCGTTAAAGTGTAAAAGCAGTATTCAACTTAATATATAATTCAGTTCATCTCTGCTTTGCTTCACGGCGCCGCATGGGATATCCTCATTAGTATAGTACAAAATCGACGGTTTTACAGTTTTTTCGACAGTCGTTTCGGGTAAAGCTTTATCAGCATTACCGAAGAACTACACTTGTATAGAAGGAGATAAGTTATATGCTGCGCAGCTCTCAACATCTTTCATCTGAACCGCCACATATCATCCCTTTGCAATTTCTGCTGAAATATACCCTTATTGCTGCACTGCTCAGCGCATCCATTGTATTGTTGTTAGCCGGTGCAGGAGCCTGGGTTGGCCTGGATCGCCTGATTCAGCTGGATAATCAGGTACAGCAAATCTTCTACCTGCATTCCCAATCACGTCTCTCTCTGCTTCCTTATACTTCTTTCATCACAGCTATAGGTTCATTCAAAATATCAGTACTCGCGGCAGCCGGCTTTGCACTGTTATGCTTCGCAAGGCGCCGTCACAGAACAAATGTATATGGCTGTGTAATCAGCATAAGCTTTGGCATGATGTGGGTACTGAACACCCTATTGAAGGAAATTTTCAGACGGAGCAGACCGGAACTGGATCACCTTCTCGTTGTGCATGGCTACAGTTATCCCAGCGGTCATGCCATGATTTCAATGGGATTCTACGGCATGCTTTTTGTCGTCTGGGCCTTGGAATGGAGAGACAAAGATTTAGCTCTTAGGTGGATTCCTGTTTTTTGCGGCATTACATTTATTTTGTTGATCGGTCTTAGTCGAATCATGCTCGGAGTCCATTATCCTACTGATGTGATTGCCGGATTTGCTGCCGGATCCGTCTGGATTTTATGCTGGATTCAGGGGATGAAACGTTTCCTTTAATGTTCATCTGTCTCCTGTTTCCAGTTTATTCATCGGGCAGATAGTTGTTTCACCGAGATGCACGGCGTTTATATACGAAGTAAGCAAACGCGAACAGACAACATCCTGCATCAAGTTGAAAAGGAGGCGGTTGTTATGTGGGGCATTATTATCAGCATTGTCATGGCGGTCATTATTGGTCTGATCGGAGATGCACTTGCCGGTCATAACATGCCGGGCGGTGTGATTGGTGCTATGATTGCCGGATTTGCCGGAGCCTGGCTGGGGGCACTTTTGCTTGGTAACTGGGGACCGGTTATCGGTAACTTTGCAGTCATCCCCGCCATCATTGGTACAGCGCTCTTTGTTTTCTTGCTGGGGCTTGTGTCCAGACTGCTAAGACAGGCTGCCTGATTCGGGTTAGATGGTGTTCGTTGTTTCGTAAATTGTTTTTAATTTGAATAAGGAGTGATTAGACATGAATAAAGCAGAAGAGCAATATCCTGTACAAACTGGTTCTACTTTCGCCAAAGGCATTTTCATCGGAGGTCTGCTGGGTGCTGCAGCTGCCCTGCTGTTTGCCCCGAAACCAGGACGCGAACTGCGTGGTGACCTGTCCGAGAAGGTGGGCATGGTAACTGACCGTACCAAAGAAGTGGCAACTGTTGTTGGAGATAAAGCTTCTGAACTTGCCAAAACGGTGTCATCCAAAACATCCGATCTGGCAAGAACGGTAAACCAAGGCCGTAATGAGGTTATGGATTCCGTGAGAAAAGCGTCTGCTGACGTTGCTGAGGAAGCAACCCGTGCATCTGACGAAGTAGCTGCCGCTTCCGCAGAAGCGAAAGAAGATGCACGTAAAGAACTGAACTCGACCAGCCTGTAAAGGCTGAAGGGATCAAGCAATGAATAGCCAGCTGCATTCAGCTGGCTATTTTTTATCCAGAGCGAACGGAGGAATCGTCATTATGAGTAAAGTCACGATCAATGGGAATACCCCGGTAACAGGGGGAACACCTGCACAGCAGTACGATACTAGTGAACATCCATTCGAACTGCGGCACGAGGTCAAACGGCTGAATACGCGGCTCGATCAGATTGCTGATAGTCTGGAGAGAGCACAAATCAAAGACATCATTGAAAATTACAGCAGTGCAAAAAAACGAATTATCACCAACTTCACTGCGGGTATGGCACGCGGACTCGGATTGACCGTCGGTACGTTTGTTGTACTTGGTTTGCTTGCCTTTATCCTTAGTCAATTCGTCAATATGCCCATTGTGGGCCAATATATTGCTGATTTGCTCGGCTACATCGAGGATTACAAAAAATAAAAAGAGGAGCCGCTGGTCTATGACTACCGCGGTCCATCCTCTTATCTGTCCCGGTTTCCCGGAGCGGAAGACTGGGCAGATTTTACTTTCAGCAAATCTCCCGTCCAACCTTTCATCATCATCCATATATACATGCTGATCATGCTGCAGATGATCAGTGCGATAACCAGTACTACTCCCCATGTTTTGTCTATCAGGGGTAAATTTTCGAAATTCATCCCCCAGATCGCACCAGCAGCTGTAGCCGGCGTGAATACGGAAGTTACTATCGTTAGAGTTTTCATAATTTCATTGCCGCGCACACCGGATATCGCATTGTCTATTGAGATCAAGGTATCAATCTCTTTTTCATAATGCTGGAACAAACACTCCATCCGCTCAACACGATACCGAAGCTGCTGATAGAAACGATTCTCTGTAATTTCCTGAAGGTAAGCCTCCCGGGAAGCCGCCATTAATTCGGAATAAGGAATAAACAGATTGCTCCAGTACAGCAATTCGAACCGTGCGGCCATAATCTGATCCATCAATGTACGTGCATTGCGGGTCTCCATTCTTCGCTCCAGATCCCGCAAATTCATCTCAAAATGATCCATGCCGACATGATAGTAATGCAGAATTGCCCGAAAGAGCACAAACATGCCTTCTCTGGCCTGCGTACACTGCCGCAGCATCTGCTTACGTTCGCCCGATTTCATAATCTCCCTTGTATTCTCATCGAGATTGAGCGTAACCATATGATGTTGATCTACATAAAAATACATCTGATTCCCTTTGCGTGTATCTTCTCTCTCATTTTTTACGGCATATAAGAAAGAACCAAAAATAACGGGTTCCGTTCCATTCATGTAACGCACGGACAAATAGTTGGATTCAACCTCCGGAATTTTGCGGAGCCAATACTCCATATCTGGAAATGCTTCCGTCAGATCTTTCAGCGCATGGTCCATACTGCTGGAATCCGGAGCTGCCCAATCCCACCACTGCCACTGTTCGGCGTAGGATAACTGATCACGCCTAGCTTCCAGTTTGACTTGATCCACTATACATCCCCCTGTCGAATTTTTCTTCTGCCCTGGGCTTACTCCATTAAATTCAAAAAGGACACGTATGCAGTCCAGTGCAATACCGTGTCCTCGTCAAGCCGTATTCGGGCAGCAATAAGAATGATTTATCATAGCATAGAAGCGTTGGACATAATTTGCTTCAGTTTCTCCGTAGCCCGTTTCTGAATTCGGGATACACTCATTTGGGAGACACCCAGCTTCTGCGCAATGGCTCGCTGCGACTGCCCGTCCTGGAACGCTAAAATAAGTACTTTCTGCTCTTGTTCCTTGAGCTGTCCTAATGCCTGCTGCAGATCCATCCGTTTTTCAACCGAATCAAAGTCATTTACATCCGCGCTGATCAGTTCACCGAGTGTCGCTGCACTGTCATCCTGAGATAAAGGAGAATCCAGAGAAACATAGTGATAACACTCACGGCCGGCCAGAACCTCAATCGTCTCCTCGGGTGTAAGATCGAGATATTCAGCAATCTCGTTAACCCCGGGTGAACGTTCCAGCTTCACCGTCAGCTCATCAATGGCATGCTGTACTAATGCCCCTTTTTCCTTGATTCTTCTCGGCACTTGAATGTACCATGACTTATCCCGAAGATAATTTTTCATGTGACCGATCATACTCTTCATTGCATACGGTTCAAATGGAATCCCCAGATTGATATCGTATTGCTTCAGCAATCGGATCAAGGCCATTTGGCCCGTTTGATACAGATCCTCGTATAAATCGGGTCGATTCCGGGCAATTTTACCCGCGGCCATCTTGACCATCGGTTCGTACTTGCGGATAAGAACTGTGGCGATTTCGTTGTCCTGTGTTTGCTGATATTCCCAGATCAAACCAATCGCTTCAGACATGGACTCTGGGGGAGTCACTTTTTCATTCATACTTTCTCCTCACTTTTTGCAAGACGTTTTACGAGTACTACTTTCGTACCTTTGCCCGTCTCACTCTCCACACTGACATCGTCCATCAAGGCTTGCATGAGATAGAACCCAAGTCCGCCGATCTGAGCGTCTGTCAGTTCCTTGTCATGAAGGCCGGAACGCGATACAGCAGGATTCACATTCTCGAAGCTGGCACCCTCGTCTTTGACAGTAATTGCAAGTGCATCACCATCTACTTCAAATACCACTTCAACCATACCGCCTTCATGAGAGTAGGCATACAATACGGAGTTGTTACAGGCTTCCGACACAGCAACCTTCATATCCTCAATGTCCTCATATGAGAATCCCATTTTGGACGCAACACCATATAGATTAAGTCTTACAATATCCACATATTCAGCTGTCGCCGGTAAATTAAGAGTAATTCTTTGGACTTCTGCATTCATTCCTTTTTCGATCCTTTCCTATTGGGAATTCTTCTGTGTAACAAAGAATTTGGCTATACCCGTCATATCAAAAAGTTTCTGAATTTGCGCAGGAACTTCCTGTACTTCAAAGCGAGCTTCCATTCCATGTCTGGCCTTGAGAACAGATAACAGGATACCAATCCCTGTGCTATCAATGTACTTGAGATCTTTCATGTTAATAATCAGATCCTGATCCTTGTTGTCCACGAGCGGTTCCATTACCAAACGGAAGTCAGGAGCAACCGACAAATCCAGTTCGCCAGTCAGATACACTGTGCATACACCGTCTTGTGTCTCGGTTCTTGCATTGAATTTCTCATTTTTATTTGTATTCATTAGACATCTCTCTCCTGATCAATGGTTTCCTTACTTATAACCCAACTTATGCTCAAGTGAAACAGGAAACATAACTGGCAAAATATTCAATTCGCTTGATTCATTGCTGAAGCACCCGGATTGACGACTTGACGTTTCTTCTGAAAATGAGCAAGCTTCTGTTTGACACTGCCCATCTTCACGGGCTTGCTGATATAATCATCCATGCCTGCTGCCGTACAGCGCTGCTGAATACCCTCCATCACGTTAGCCGTCATCGCAATAATGATGGGCTGCTGCTTCTGGGGAACACTCTCCCGTATACGTTTTGTACATTCCAGACCGTCCATGACCGGCATCTGCAAATCCATAAATATAAAATCATATGGCGACGGGCTTTCCATCACCATCTCAAGTGCTTTCTGACCATCTTCTGCAATATCTGAAAGCAGCCCCAGCTTATGCAGCATAATTGACATCAGCTTCTGGTTGATCGGATGGTCATCCACAATTAGCACGGTCGGATGCTTATCCTTTTTTTCCAAATCCGTTAGCTTTTCTTCGCCAATACCCTGCACTAATTCTTTTTCTACATAACGCTTCGCCTGTATGGTGAACACGAAGGTAGCTCCCCGCTTCTCCGATGTATCCAGATGAATATGGCCGCCCATCATTTCAACCAGCGTTTTGCAAATAGCCAGCCCCAGGCCTGTTCCGCCATATTTACGAGTCATCGACGTGTCAAGCTGGGAGAACGGCTGGAACAGGCGATCCACTTTGTCAGGCGCGATGCCTATTCCTGTATCCTTCACTGCAAACTCCAGAGACATGTTATCATCCTGCTCTTCGTTCACGGATACAATGAGATATACACCGCCATGATCTGTAAACTTCACCGCATTGGCGATCAAATTAAGCAGCACCTGCCGAAGCCTTGCCATATCCCCATAGATTAATTCAGGCACGGAGTCTTCAAGAAAGTAATCCAGTTCCAGGTTTTTTTTACCTGCCTCTGCAGCGAACAAACCCAGCACTTCCCGTATGCAGGAAACCAGTTCAAATGGATGCTCTTCCAGCTCCATTTTGCCAGACTCCATCTTCGTAAAATCAAGAATATCATTGATCACTGCAACCAGTGCGTCGGCGCTGCGGCGCACGATATCCACATATTCCTTCTGATCTTCTCTCAGCTCGGTCTCCATCAGCAGGTCAACCATACCGATCACCCCGTTCATAGGTGTACGGATCTCATGGCTCATCATGGCCAGAAACTCGGTTTTGGCGTTAGCCGCAATCTCGGCTTCTTCTTTGGCCTGCACAAGCTGCTGATTCATCTTCTCCAGTTCCTGCGTCTTCTGATGAAGCAGCATGGTCTGTGTCTTGAGTCTTTTGTTCGAAATAAACATCTCCACAAAACCCTCGATTTTGGACTTCAAAATCTGAGGAATAAACGGTTTGACCATATAATCAATAGCTCCCGCAGAATAACCGGCAAACAAGTGCTCCGCCTCTCTGCTGTTTGCCGAGATGAAGATAATCGGTACATCCTTGGATTTGTCACGTGCCTTGATTAATTTCGCTGTCTCAATTCCGTCCATACCAGGCATCTGCACATCAAGCACAATGACCGCAAATTCGTCTTTAAGCAAACAACGGAGTGCCTCTTCTCCGGAATTTGCTTTGACGAGTTTGTACTGTTCTGATTCCAGAACCGCTTCGAGCGCAAGCAGGTTCTCAGGGCGGTCATCTACCAGTAATATGTGGATTGGTTCATTGAGCCCCATAGCTAGCCTAACCCCCTATTTGATCTTCCGGTATATTTTTTCGGTCCGGTCTAACGGCTCATAAGCATCGCTGTATTCTGTAAAATGAATGGATTCTTTCGATCCCAGAACAAGGATGCCGAAGTGGCTCAAGCTCTCATGAAACAGCCCGTGCACATGGTTCCGCAGCTCATCATTGAAATAAATCATCACGTTGCGGCAAAAAATAACGTTAAATTCATTAAATGACCGGTCTGTTGCCAAGTTATGCTCGGCAAAAATAATATTTTTCTGAAGAAACGGGTGAAATATAACGGAATTATATTTTGCTGTATAGTATTCGGAGAAGGCTTTTGTGCCCCCTGCCTCCAGATAGTTTGTTGTAAACAACTTCATTTTCTCAATACCGTATACGCCTTCCTTAGCCTGCTGCAGTGAACGGTCATTCATGTCCGTTGCGTAGATTCGCGCCTTATCGTAAAGGCCTTCCTCATGCAGCATAATCGCCATGGAATACACTTCTTCCCCCGTAGAGCAGCCTGCATGCCATATCCGGATATACGGATAGGTTCTCAGGATTGGGATAATCTTTTCCCGGAACATGCGGAAAAGCGATGGGTCGCGAAACATTTCCGTTACAGGAATGGACAAATTCTGTACAAACCGTTCAAATGACGAACGGTTGTGCAGCACTTTTTCCTGCAGCCCGGATATGCTTTTCACACCTTCTGCATGCGCATAGTGCCATATTCTACGTCTTAGTGAAGGCAGCGCATAATTTCTGAAGTCATACCCATACAAACGATGCATTCCCTCCAGAAGCAATTCAATCTCGATCAGTTCACGCTCTTCATCCTGCGGTATACGGACCGTATCTGCCCCCATCTCGTTAGGTTCCCACGGTGTCATAACTTCTCTCCACTTCATCATTGGTTACTTGCGTATTCGTTATTGTCCTTCATTACCCAAAGAATGAGCTTACGAATACAACCACACCCGCATTAATGATAACAATTGATCGGTTTGAATCGGTTTTTTCACATAATCAGATGCTCCAGCCTCAATACATTTGCCGCGATCCTCTTTCATCGCCTTGGCTGTAAGCGCAATGATCGGCAATTTCTCGAATTTCGGGTTCTGCCTGATCCGTGTCATCGCTTCGTAACCGTCCATCTCTGGCATCATCATATCCATCAGCACCAGATCAAAATCAGGATTGTTCTCCAGTGTCTCCAGTGCCTCGCGGCCGTTCTCAGCAAAAGTAACATCCATGCGGTACCCTTCGAGCACGCTGGATAACGCGAATACATTTCGAATATCATCATCAACCAGCAGAATCTTCTTGCCTTCGAATAACGTTTCTTTGTTGTGCAGCTTCTGCAAAATGCGGCGTTTGTCTTCAGGCAGGTTGGCTTCTACCCGATGCAGGAACAAGGTCGTCTCGTCCAGCAGACGCTCGGGTGACTTCACGTCTTTAATAATGATGGATTCCGCATATTTGCGAAGTTTCATCTCTTCCTTGGAATCCAGTTCTTTCCCCGTATAAATGATAATGGGCAGATCATTCAGATACTCATCATCCCGAATCTGATCCAGCAGCTCGAAACCCGTCATATCCGTCAGCATCAGATCGAGTACCATGCAGTCGTAACGCTGGCTGTGAAGTTCATTGAGAGCTTCCTGGCCTGTAGAAACAGCCGTAATAGCAACATCATCATGACCAATTAATTCGATGATCGCTTTACGCTGTATTTCGTCGTCTTCGACGATGAGCAGCCGTTTCAGCTGATTTTCTGTATAGGATTCGATATGAGAGAATGCTTTATCCAGTGAATCTTTACTCGACGGTTTCTTCAGGTAAGCAATAGCCCCCATCATCAATCCTTGTTTCATATCATCAACAACCGAGATGACATGCACCGGGATATGACGTGTGACCGAACTGCTCTTCAATTCGCCCAAAATCGTCCATCCATCCATTACAGGAAGTTGAATATCAAGAATAACAGCATCAGGCAGGTATTCGCGGGCCATTTGCAGCCCCGTATCCCCTTGAGTGGCAACCAGCGCTTTGAAGCCGCGGCCTCTTGCCATATCCATCAGAATATGGGCAAACTTCACATCATCTTCGATGATCAGCAGTGTTTTGTCTCCTTCAACGATATTGTGAAGATCGTCTTCAATCCGGGTGACCTCTGTGCTGCGAGCTGATGACAGATCAGCTGCACGACTGCGTTCCGGATCAGGCGCAAGAATGGATTGTTGAGATCTGCGCACAGATCCAGAATCAGAAAGCTGTTCCTGCTGCTGTTCTGAAGATACCGCTGCTTCTCTGGCCGCTTCTTCCTCGGCCATTTCGGCTTCCTCATGATTATCCGGCAGGAACAGCGTGAAAGTGCTCCCCACGCCTTCCGAGGACTCTACTTGTATGGCTCCGCCAAGCAGTCTTGCCAGCTCACGGCTGATCGACAACCCTAGACCCGTACCGCCATATTTACGGCTGGTCGTTCCGTCCACCTGCTGGAATGCTTCAAAGATCAGATCCGTCTTGTCGGACGGAATACCAATCCCGGTATCTTTGATGCTGAATCCGAGATACTCCTGATTCGTGTTCAGGTATCCAGGCAGCTCCTCCGGTTTCATACGACGTGCAATCAGGTTCACCGAACCTCGATTCGTAAACTTGAATGCATTCGAGAGCAGATTACGTAAAATCTGCTTCACCCGATGACTATCTGTATAGATCCACTCCGGCAGCGAACTGTCGAAATCAATATTGAGATCCAATTCCTTCTTGTTAGCCATCGGCCCAAAGTTTTGGGTGACAAAGTGGGTCAGCTCATCCAATCGAACCGTCTCATAGTTGATGTCCATTTTACCTGCATCTACTTTCGACAAATCCAGAATCTCATCGATCATTTTCAGCAAGTCTGCGCCTGACATATAAATGGTTTGTGCATATTCCTGCTGCTTGCTGCTGAGATTGCCATCCTTGTTCTCCGACAATAACTGAGACAATATGAGCAGACTGTTCAGCGGAGTTCGCAGTTCATGCGACATATTCGCCAAAAATTCAGACTTGTATTTGCTGGTCATCGACAGCTGCATCGCCTGCTGTTCCAATTGTGTCTTCGTTTTCTCAATTTCATCATTTTTCTCTTCGACCTCGCGTACCTGCTCCTCAAGCGCACGCGTCTTGGCAATCAGTTCGGTATTGAAATGCTCCAATTCCTCCTGCTGGCGCTGCAGCAGTTCCTCAGAACGTTTAAGGGCATCCGTCTGTTCTTCCAGATTTTCATTGGAGCGGCGAAGTTCTTCCTGCTGTGTCTGGAGTTCTTCGGACTGCACCTGCAGCTCCTCCGTAAGGGCCTGAGACTCCCGCAGCAGCTCCTCGACACGAAGACGACGACGAACATTGTTAAGAATGACGCCTAAATTCATAATCAGCTGACCGAACAGCTGCTTGTGCATTTCACCAAAACCTTCGAAAGAAGCCAGTTCTACCACGCCAATCAGTTCATCCTCAAACACGACAGGATAGATCATAATTCCCGCAGCTGGTGCCGAACCTGAAGCGGAACCAATGCTCACATATTGATCAGGCGTGTGGTCCAGCACAATTGGGGTCATATCCAGTGCCGCCTGACCAATCAAACCTTCCCCAATCCGATATACCTCTTTGCCCAGCTCTCCATTCTCTTCAAAAGCGTACGACCCATAGCGTCTCAGCTCATCTGGATGTTTCTCTTCGTCAATCAGATAGACGACGCCCAGCTGCGCACCAAGTACAGGTGTGAATTCGCTAATAAACATCTGGGAAATCTGACGGATGGAGCCGATTCCGCGAAGCAGCTCAGGTACTCTCGCAATGTTGGAGCTCATCCAGTTCTGATCCTGCTGCGCCTGTACATATGCTTTTTCGATCTCCAACTTCTCTTCGAGATCGTTCGAGACATCTTTGAAAACAGTGGCAATCTGCCCAATCTCATCGGTCGATTTGATTTGTATTCGGCGGATCGTCTTGTACCGGCCTTTGCCAAAACTGGTAATCATCATCGACACTGTGTTCAGACCACGCGTAATGCTTGGAAGCACCCAGAGAATGACTCCAAGGGCGAGAAGCAATCCGGCCACCATGATGCTTACCGTTATCTGGACCGCTCTCGTATAGGCAGCATTGGCGTCCTTGATCTCGGCATCAATCTCCTGATCCTGATAACGAGACAGCGCATTTAGGGTGTCCACCGCTCCCTTCTGAACCGCAAGTCCTGTCGAGTTGCGATAGTTGTTCGCATCCTCCACCCGATTCTGGGACATCAGGCTAGTCACTCTTGAAGCATAATTCGTATAAGCATCCCACGCGTTATTCACCTGATCGACAAGTTGATGCTCCGTGGCAGTATCCGCCCGGTCTCTGACTTGTTTCAGATAACCGGCGCCCCTTTCCTTCATTTCCTTCAAGTCCGTTTCTGCTGCTTTGACCGAATTGTTCGGGTTCAATAACAAGTTAGCCAGCACTTTGGCAATATCGTTGACTTCCCCGCGCGCCGCAGAAGTGAATCGGACTTTAAGATAACGTTCCTGATACATCTGATCGATCTGTTTGTTACTGCTGTTAAGCCGTTCATAGCTTACAAAGGTGAGGGCAATCATGATGACCATCAAGGCGGTAAAACCAATCAGCAGTTTATTCCTGATTTTCATTCCGTTTCCGCCCCTTTATCCAATGTAATCCACACCAGACATTTATCATCATCCCGTTCCGGATTGAGTTCATCATCAAAAAACAGCTTCTGCATCGCTTCTTCATTCCACTCATGAGAACCTTTTAACTGTTCTTTCAGAAATTCCAGCTGCTGCTCCTGATCTCCCTGAACCGCTTCGAGCAGCCCATCGGTATACATGGCTATATGCCCGGAACCTTCGTAATGAATAGTTTGAGGTTCAATATCCATTTTGTCGAACAATCCAACAGGACAGCATACGCTGTCAAACGAAGTCACACTGCCGTCACTGCGGAAAAATAAAGCTGGGGGATGCCCGGCATTCACATAATCGATACGCTTCATTCGGGTATCAACGACCAAATAAATCGCTGTAAAGTAGTACTGTACCAGCTGCTTTCCAAGATGCAGCTGGTTAAAGCGGCGGTTCAGCTCCTGAATAACCTTCTCCGGGTCAACATACGTTGTTACCGTATCCTTAAGAACGGAAGCGATAAACATCGTGAACAGGGATGAAGATATGCCGTGCCCCATCATATCGAGAAGCAGTACTCCATACCGTCCTTCTCCGAGAGGAAACCAGGAATACAGATCACCTGCAAGCTCAAAAGATGGTTTATAAATGGCATGCACCTCGAACGATGGATCTTCGATCGCATGGCTCAATACGGCGTTCTGAACCATCGCCGCCAGTTTCAGCTCATCCTGAATCCGCTGGTCACGTTCCTTGTGCCAATCCTTTTCCTGTTTCAAACGTAAAGCCAGCCGAATGCGGGCCATCAGTTCCACTTTGTTAATCGGCTTCGTTACATAATCGGATGCGCCCGCGTCGAGGGCCTCGGCTAATTTTTTGGAATCACCGATCGCGGTAACCATAATAATTGGGATGTCTTTCAGATTTTCGAATTTTTGCACGATGCTGCAGGCTTCAATTCCATCCATTTCAGGCATCATCATATCCAGCAAAATCAGGTCAATATCCGATGTTTTCGGACGCGGTTCGTTGTTATCCTCACCGATTCCCAATACTTCGAACATCTCCATAGCGGAACTTGCTGTCACAATATCGCGGTAATTTTCCTTTTTCAAAATTTCTCGAATGATAATGACATTTGTCGGATTGTCGTCAACAATAAGTATTCTCATTTCTATCTCCTTATCTGTGGCGTCCGGGTTTGTCGATGATTATCAGTTAATCGAACAACCTTATTTATACAAATTTTTCATCCAAAGAGTCAGTAGACATAACAATTCCTAGTATAACTATAATGATAAAACCAGAAAATGACTATCAGAAAATAGCACCATCAAAGGGATTTCCCCTCTATCCTTTTGTAACATTTTTGCATCTGCTGCTCACCTGGTTATCGCCCATGCCCGGGCGAACAACTTGCAAAAACATAGATAAGGAATGGGGTTCACCCCATTCCTTATCTATGTTTTTGATTGAGCCTTTGCTGTTATACCACAGGACATTAACTGATAAAGCAGCCCTGGGTTCAGCCTTTAAAAGTTAGTCTTTCTTTTTGGCAATAACGAGAACCTTGCCTTTATCCAATTCACTCTCGTAAAAGTCAGCCTCGGCTTCTGTGAAACCCATCGATACGATCTTGGCGCGAAGCTCGTCACCACGTGAACGGAACAAATTCGCCATGGAATCGAATATACCTTCCTCTTTCATGCCAATCTCCTTAGCATCTGCCGTATCAGCAATCCGATCTGTACGATCCTTCTCGTGGGCTAGTACGAAGATATGATCAGCTAAGTATCCAGTAGTCTGCAATTCTTTCACCGCTTCTACTGCTTGAACTCCGTTTTCTACCACTTTGGCATAAGCCTGTGCGTTGGTTGAATTCATCGTTTCCACTCTCCTCTGATTTAATCTTCTTTATCGAGCTCTTATAGTATATAACCATACTATTTTACGTTGAAACCTAAGCTGGATTATTGACCTCAGGACACCGCATCGTCAAAAAAGTCAACCCCTTCAATCTCACTGGAGCCCGGTTTCAGATACACTTTGATTGCATACTGACCGCGAACATACACCTCGCCATCCTCAGCTGTATAATACGGTTTGCCCAGCGCTTGATGAATAGCGTCAATGTGCATCGGGATTGATTTCCCATTCACTTTCAAGTCTTCGCGTGATCCATCGACATGCACATATTGAATAATGCCCGTATCTTCACATATTCCAACATGTACATCACGGAAATGATATTCCGGACATCCCAGATAAGGGTCCTTTTTGATATCGACTGGCTGGCCCAGTTTGCCTAACACTTTCTGCTTTCCATCCTCCAGTGAAACGCCATTCAGAGTCCGAAACTGCCCGAACGTCTCGGAATGATCAGCAGCCAAAGTTATTTCTGGCTTCTGTTCCTCCATTACCGTCCACTGCATATCGTGAGCAGCAGGTGCTGCCGGTTGAACGGAAAAGGGAGAAATTACGCTAAACATCGTCACTAGCAGTAGTTTCATCATGATTCTCACCCTTTCATCAGGTTCATCACCGCCCTGAAGGCTTCACCTCATTCAGAACACGGTCATGTTATTTGCGCATACGCTGCCATACATTAGCCGCAACATCGATATATTTCATCCAGTTCTTCCCGCCCTTTGCATCATCATGATATACGGCTTCATAGGACTGCAGTGTACGTTCCGAAGCCGTAGCTGGTGGAGCCGTTACCTGATGGGATTCAGACGTTTTGCCTGTTCCCGCTTTCGGCTGCTTCGTCTGAAATCGGGTCATGAGAGTAGTTGACACCTGCTTGGCTGCTGCCGTCACTTCACTCAGTACTTCTCCCAGATTCTCGACAGATTCCATGACCGGATCAATCTTCTTCATCTTGTGCTGCACATCAGCCGTGATGTCATTCGCATGTCTTACCGTTTGTTTTACTTCATAACTGAGCTCATCGATGGTCTTCTGCACTTCCTGCAGTGTCTGAGAGACGTTATCCAGTGAACCCTGGGCCGATTTCAGTGTGCGAATCAGAAAGAAAACAAGTACTGCAAATGCCACTGCAATCAGGGCCACGCTTAGTTGATAGATCATATTAAGAACAACCTCTCTTTCCATAGTGCGTCGGTTTTGTTATTGCTATAGTTACCCGGGCCTTTCACGGGCGAAACAAAAGAAAATGTGCCTCGATCGATGTATAGCGGTAGAAAAAAACACCATGTTTCAAGTCATTGGCACTCGGTTAAGGTTAGACTACACAGGGCAGTGAGACACAACAGTCCACGCCACAAACCATATTACGAAAGGATGATTATCATGTTAAAATGGTCTGTCGTTTTTCTGATTATTGCACTGATTGCCGGAATCTTCGGGTTTTTCGGGATTGTTGAAGCAGCCGCTTCTATTGCAAAAGTACTCTTCTTCATCTTTGTTGTACTCTTTATCATTTCCCTCATTACAGGAAGAAGCCGAATGCGATGACATGAAAGTGTCTAAATTGGATTCACTTGCTTACATACGAAAGCCGATGATGCCTCCGGGCACGTCGGCTTTTGTTCGTTTCAAGCCAGGTACTCCTTCCTATTTTCCTATATTTATGTATTACACTCCCCTCTGCTTTATTCCAACCTGAATCCCCGAAGAGTCCTGGAAAAACAGGACTTTAATGATATAGCCCGCCCGTTTGTATGCCGCGAAAGTATGAATTTTACAAGCTTGTTATATACCCACAGATGCGCCAGTTGACTCTGGAGAAACCAAGAAAATATTGTTATAATTTGTGATTCAGAGACATGCTTGCTTGGTTACTTTTAACACAGGGCAACAAAAACTACATATCTATCGAGGAGGAAATACAAATGAAAAAAATCGTAAGTTTTGCCGCTGCTTTAACATTGATGGGTTCCATGGCTGCTGCTGCAGGCGCTGAGGAAGCGGTTACCGGCACGGTAACAACGCCAGCATCTGGTACAGAAGCAACTACTACTACACCGGCGACTACTACACCGGCTGTTGAAGTCAACAAACCTGCTGTAGAAACAGTTGAAGGTAATGCTGAGACTGTAACAGGTACAACCGTTGATTCCACAGGCGCTCAAGGTACTTCAACTACAACAGAAACACCGTCCACTGATGATATCAAATTCGAGGAGCCGCTTGTAAAACCAAGTGACGTAGTTACTGCACCAACAATGCTGCTGAACCTGCTCGAGCGCACATGGTTCTATGATGCACCAAACGGCAAACCAATCGGTGCACTGGCAGCCCAAGTCATCGATACGACAGGTGAAGTGGTTGACGGATTTGACGGCGGTGAGTGGGTTCAAGTGTACACATGGAAAGGCAAAGCCTGGATTCATGTTGCTATTCAATAATATGGTATAATCGTTTATAACATAAGTAAAGAGGACAGTACGCAGCATTGCGTCTGTCCTTTTTTTTGATGTACGCGGTCTAAAAATTCTGTTTCGTGGATTAGCTCGGATGTGTCTCTTCTGATCGCGGCTCAACATGCACATGAACATGCATAATATTATGTGATCGTTTCAGACGTTCCTCAACCTGATCACATATTTCATGGCTCTCTATCAGCGTTAATCCTCCGTCCACTTCAATCACCACATCCACCAGTACATGACTGCCATGTACTCGTGCTTTGACGTCCTTAATGATTTCGACACCAGGAACACGGGCAACGGCAGACCTCAAATCATTCAGCTGCTTCTGGTCAAAACCGTCCGTGAGCAGGTGAGTGGAATCACGGAAAATTTCCCAAGCTGTTTTGCATATCAGCAGACCTACAAGGAGTGCAGCCACTTTATCAAGCCACGGTAGTCCAAATTGTGAACCGACAATACCGATGGCAGCACCAATACTTACCCAGGCATCCGAACGATTATCTTTGGCTGCCGCCAGCAAAGCCTGACTGTTAATTTGTTTGGCCAGACGAGAATTGTAGCGGTATACCCCCAGCATGACCACAGCACAGATTACGGCTACACCGGCTGCCCAAAGGTTTGGAGCAGCATAATCACCCGCGTACCATGAACGAACTGCTTCAACCAACACCTGGAGTCCTACAACAGCCATAATAAATGAGGCGATCAGTGCCGCGATCGTCTCCGCCCGAAAGTGACCATAAGCATGATCCGAATCTGGCGGTTTTTGCGAGATGCGCAGCCCGATTAACACTGCAGCAGATGCCACAATATCTGTGGCGTTATTGATGCCGTCTGCAAGCAAAGCGCTGGAAGCAAATAAATATCCACAGATAAGCTTAAAAGCAGATAATACGAGGTAAGCTGCAATACTAATCCAGGCTCCCCGCTCTCCTTTACGTATTTCTTCGTAAGCGTTCAATCGGACGACACTCCTTTTCACGTTTCCAATAACGGTTTTCTCATATTACCAAATGCAGGTCGTGTGGGTCTACAGAAACAGTGTTGCCAAGCCGCATCGCTGTAGGCAGGCTGAAACAAAGTTTCCATTAGGCAGGGCTGTAGAAGGTAAGAAACAATGTTGGTTCAGGCAAAATTGGTGAAAACCGGCATTTTATCAGGTTGCCCTTGTGAGGCTTTTATAAAACGTATAAAATGAGTACATCCCGTCCAATTTGGACGGCTTACTGTAAGACCGGGAGGGATATACAATGAGCGAAAATAAAGAACCGAAAAAGGTCAGCCTGCAGGATGCAATCCGTCAAAAGCTGGCACAAAAGAAAGAGCAGCAAAATTCCGGTAACCAGTCCGGTGCTTACTTTGAAGGCGGCCCTAAAGCGATGAAGAGCCAGAACAACAAAAAGCCGAACAACCAGCGCCGTCGTACAGGCGGATCTTAGTTCCAGACAGATGTACTGGAGTACCGGGGCGGTTTATTCAGCTCCAGCATGAAAAACCAAAAACCGCAGGCCCTCTTATGGAGGACTTGCGGTTTTTGGTTTGTTCTTATTTTAAAAGCGATTTTATGCTTCGACTGGATACATTTTGCTGCGCAGCTCTTTCACTTCTTCGCTTTCCAGATACTCATCATAGCTCATCTGACGATCGATGAGACCTGTAGGTGTGATTTCAATGATGCGGTTAGCAATCGTTTGGATAAACTGATGGTCATGGGATGTGAACAGCATCGTGCCGTCAAAGTCGATCAAACCATTATTCAGTGCAGTGATGGATTCGAGATCCAAGTGGTTCGTCGGCTCATCGAGAATGAGCACGTTCGCACCGGTCTGCATCATTTTTGCCAGCATACAGCGGACTTTCTCTCCCCCGGACAACACACTTGCCTTTTTCAAAGCTTCTTCTCCGGAGAACAGCATACGGCCCAGGAAACCGCGTAGGTATGTTTCGTCCTGATCTTTGGAGTATTGACGCAGCCAATCCACCAAGCTCATCTCTACACCGTCAAAGTACTTCGAGTTATCTTTCGGGAAATACGCTTGAGTTGTTGTTACCCCCCAAGTGTACTCACCACTGTCTGCTTCAGTTTCACCCATCACGACATCAAACAGTAACGATTTGACATTACCGTTCGGGCCAACAAAAGCAATTTTGTCGCCTTTATTCACCACAAAGCTGATATCGTTCAGCATGTTTTCACCTTCAACCGCTTTGCTTAAACGATCAACGGTAAGCAGCTGTTTCCCCGCTTCACGTTCAGGTTTGAAGTTGATAAATGGATATTTACGGTTCGACGGACGCAGGTCATCCAGCGTAATTTTGTCGAGCTGCTTCTTCCGGGAAGTCGCCTGTTTGGATTTCGAAGCGTTCGCGGAGAAACGTTGAATAAAGGCCTGCAGCTCTTTAATCTTCTCTTCTTTTTTCTTGTTGGCATCCCGCTGCAAAGCAAGTGCCAATTGGCTGGACTCATACCAGAAGTCATAGTTACCTACGTACAGCTGGATTTTACCAAAGTCGATGTCCGCGATATGCGTACATACTTTGTTCAGGAAGTGACGGTCATGGGATACGACGATAACGGTACCTTCATAATCCATCAGGAAGTTCTCGAGCCATTGAATAGATTCGAGGTCCAAGTGGTTGGTAGGCTCATCGAGAAGCAGGTTATTCGGACGACCGAACAGTGCCTGTGCCAGCAATACGCGGACTTTCTCGTTACCGCTAAGCTCTACCATTTTTTTGTCATGCATATCACGATCGATTCCAAGACCAATCAGGAGTGCTGCTGCATCCGGTTCTGCATCCCAGCCGTTCAGCTCAGCAAACTCACCTTCGAGTTCACCTGCACGCAGGCCATCTTCTTCTGTGAAGTCTGCCTTCGCATACAGGGCATCCTTCTCTTTCATAATGGAATACAAACGAGAGTGACCCATAATTACGGTTTCGAGAACCGGGTACTCATCATATTCAAAGTGGTTTTGCTTCAAAACGGCCATACGTTCGCCCGGGGTGATGTGCACCTCTCCCGAGTTGGCTTCAATCTCACCGGACAAAATTTTCAAAAACGTTGATTTGCCGGCTCCGTTCGCACCGATCAAGCCGTAACAGTTGCCTGGCGTGAATTTGATATTCACATCTTCAAAAAGCGCACGTTTTCCGTAGCGGAGCGTGATGCCGCTTGTACTGATCATTAAGCATACCATCCTTTATTGGTTAATCTGCATACTGCATGAATAGCAACCTGCGTAAAATCATGGATTCAATATCCGATGCCTATTCTGGCACCATATTATAACACAAAAAAGCGGCAAATTCGAAAATCAGCCGCTTTTTACGGATTAAAGTTTTGGTAAATATGCTGTTCATGCACGTATGTTTATAGATTACCATATCTGGCTGGCTTTTGTTAGCCCCTTTATTCTGTCTCGGCAGTCTCATGCCGGATGCGAAGGGTCTCGCCGTGTCCCAGCACCCGAATCCGTTCCTTGGCGATTCCAAGCCGTTCTCGCTCCGTCTCCAGCCGATCCAGTGCTTCCTTCGGTGTGTCGTCCGCCAGCTTAAAGGTTCCATAATGCATAGGTACCATGAGCTGTGAACCCGTTTCCACGAATCCCTGAAGAGCCTCCTCCGGTGTCACATGCTGGGAAGTCATGAACCATTCCGGATCGTACGCGCCAATCGGCATCAGCGTGACACCAATGTCGAAACGTTCACCAATCGTTTTGAATTCCTTGAAATACCCGGTATCTCCGACAAAATAAAGGACAGGCGGCTCTCCGAATGCCGGTTTTCCACCGCTGGGTTTATGCGAATCTGAATCGGCAGAAACAGATCCTTCGGCCGTCTCCCTCGCCGCTGCCGCAGCGCTCTCTTCTGAAACATGTACGGCGTGATTCGGCTCCAGTACATAACCGCCCCAATGAGACGTATTCGTATCAAACAACGTTCGGCGTGTCCAGTGTTGGGCAGGCACAAACGTAATTTTCACTCCACCGAGCACCAGGTGCTCCCACCATTTCATCTCATGACATCGGTGAAATCCCTTCCGGATCATTTTACGTCTCAAGCCGTCCGGTACAATCAGAAGGGTCTTTGCTGTAACCAGCTTGCGCAGGGAAGCCAGGTGCAGATGATCATAGTGTGAATGAGAGATCAGGATAACGTCGAGCGGCGGAACATCCTGAATCGGAATGCCCGGGGCACCGAGCCTGCGTTGAAATCCCATTTTCTCGGCCCATACCGGGTCAGTCACGATGTTCAGTCCATAATACTGGATGAAAAAGGTGGAGTGTCCGATCCACGTTATTGTAGTTTCTTCCCGGTTGGCATGTAAATAGTCCAGCTCCGGGTCATGCTTCGGGACTTTGTAGGAATAGTCCTTGACTTTGCGCCGGCGCTGTTCTCTCCACTGCTTGAACTCCTTCAACGTTTTGTCTGTACTGACATTATCGATATTGTTATAGCGAATTTTGGGCATGAAGGGGCCTCCTCCCTTCCTCGGTTCTTAACATCAGATTACCCGCATCCCGAACGGTCGTACCACCTGCCATGAAGCACAGCTGTAATGAGATCAATCCTTTGGATTTTTGTATACCGCCATATACACAAACAGAAAAACAATGGCAGCCACCATAATCAGGGGCGGAGCATACATAATCGTAAAGGTCTCAAAGAAGCTGAGCCCCGTGATACCCGGTATGCCTTTCACCCCTTCTTCCAAAAGCGGGTGCAGGTGCAGTCCCGGATAGATGCCTGTCGGCCATGCAGATCTCAGCACCGTAAGCTGCCGGGGAAGCAGAGCAGACAGCATATAGAGAATATTCGAAATCATCGTCGCGAACATGGCGAAGTCATCCTTTCTTTTTTCCGGCGTTACCGCGTACATAATTGGCATCAAACAGGAACAGCTTCATAATCAGCACCAGCGAAGGGATGAGCACCAGCAGCCCCAGACTGAATGCCGTAATCAATGCAATACCCATCGTTCGGTTCGTGAAGCTATCGTAGATGTTGATGTATGGATAGAGAATGTACGGAAGATGCGATCGGCCGTATCCGTACCAGGCGAAGGCAAACTGCAGCATCACTGCGACGAAACACCATCCCAGATATTTCTCTTTCCACACAAGCGACACTGCAATGACAAAACAGATAAAGGATGCGATGAACATCCACGACATATTGACCATCTGTTCGAAGTGAGCCGGATTTTGTTTGTTAATTTGCAGAAAAGCCAGAAAACTCGCGAAAATGGTGGGCAGGCTCCACAGCAGCGCATATTCCCTCAGGACGCCAAAGGCTGGCTCGTCGCCCGCCCGCTTCGCATAATAAGACAGAAACATCGCCGAAATGTACAGCACACTCACCAACGCCAGCAGCACAACAGACCACGTGTAGGGATTCGTCAAAAATTCACGCCAGCGAAAAAATACCTTTTCGCCTGCCTGCTCAATGATCCCTCCTTCGGAAATGGCCAAAATGGTGGAGAATACCGCCGGGATCAGAAGTCCCGTTGCGCCGTACAGCGCTAGATAGATTTTGCTGTTTTTCCCGTGGTTGCCGTAGGTGTTATATGCATAGTACACTCCACGGATTGCCAGCAGGACAATCGCCAGAGAACCCGGCACAAGCAGGGCTGTCCCGTAATAGAACGCACTGTCGGGATAAAATCCGACCAGACCCACCACAAAGAAAATAAGAAACACATTCGTCACCTCCCACACCGGAGACAGGTAACGCTGAATGATGTTATGAATTTTGTTTTCGTGTCCGGTCAAAATGCTGTAAAAGCTGAAGAACCCCGCACCGAAATCAATCGACGCCACAATCAGATAACCGAACAGGAACGTCCACAATATCGCGATACCCGCAATTTCAAAACTCAATGCACGATGCCTCCTTCCAGACCCAGCGAATCCAGTTCCTTCTCCGCCTCTTTGTTGCGGAACAGCTTGCTGATGACGCGGATGCATGAGAAACACAGCACCAGATACAGCAGAATAAACAGCACCAGCATCCAACCGACGGATGTGGAGGTCGTTGCCGCCTCGGACACCTTCATATATCCACGCAAAATCCAGGGCTGTCTGCCCACCTCGGCAAACATCCATCCAAGCTCAATCGCAATCATCGCCAGTGGGCCAAGGAACACGATACCAAGCAGCAGCCATTTGGGATAAGGTTTACGTCCAGGCATCCACCGGCGCAGTACGTAGAGCACTGGAATCAGCAGGATGATGACCCCGGTAGTCACTTTTAGGTCAAACATGTAATGAATGGACAGCGGTGGTCTGAGGTCTGCCGGATATTCCTCCAGTCCCTTCACTTCCGTATCCGGGCGATTGCCTGCCAAAATGCTCAGCGCATAAGGAATCTCGATGGCATATTTGACCTCGTTGTTTTCATCCAGAATACCGCCATAAACGAGCGGTGCCTCCTTCATCGTTTTGAAATGCCACTCGGCAGCGGCCAGCTTCTCCGGCTGATATTTCGCCAGAAATTTACCGGACGAGTCACCGATCATGACGGTGCTGATCGCAAATACAAGCGCAGATACCGTTGTGAGCTTGAGTGCTTTTTTGTAGTACACATGGTCCCGTCCGCGCAGCAGACTGAACGCCGCAATACCCGCCAGTACACCCGCACTCAAAGTATAAGAGGAAGCAAGCACGTGGGATACTTTGGTTGGCGTCGCCGGATTCAGCATGGCAGCGATCGGGTCAATATCCTTCATGATGCCGTTAATCAAGGTGAAACCCTGCGGCTGGTTCATGAAAGAATTCACGGTTGTAATAAAGATCGCGGAAGCGGATGAGCCGAGAGCTACCGGAATGAGCAGCAGCATGTGCGTATATTTCTTTTTGAAACGATCCCAGGTGTAAAGGTATATTCCGAGAAAGATGGCTTCCACGAAAAAGGCAAACGTCTCCATAAAAAGCGGCAGCGCAATGGCCTGACCTGCGACTCGCATAAACATCGGCCACAGCAGACTCAGCTGTAACCCGATGGACGTCCCTGTGACAACACCCACAGCCACTGTAATCACAAAACCTCTGGCCCACCGGCGAGCCAGCAGCGTGTAATGAATATCATTGGTGCGCAGTCCCCGCCATTCAGCCAATGCAATCATGAGCGGTACACCCACGCCAATCGAAGCGAAAATAATATGCACAAACAGGGTCAGACCGGTCAGTATCCGGCTGAGCAGTACAGGGTCCAGAGATGACATGGGCACACTCCTCTTTCGGCGTAATCGTTATCGTTGTTCAGCTGTATAATGATAGATTATGTACAACAGCGGATTCGTTCTGCCTGAACGGATTTTCAATAACTCATAATACGGATGATGCTTTTGACCACGGCATACAGCACAGCCACCGCTGCCACAAGACAGACGATGATAAGTTTTTTCTCTTGTTTGCGAAACATATATGTGTTGCCCTCCTTTTTGCACAGGATGCAAATTATGGCTCTATATACAGTGTGCAAAAGTTCCCGATTTTTTATCCCAGATGACGAAAAAACAATATTAATGATGAAAAATAAAGCTTGAATGCTTAAAATAAAAATAAAAATAAAAAAGCCTTTACCTTTCCGCACCGACACGTGCCAAAAGATAAAAGCTCTCCATACCATATCAACTTTCGGTAAACACACTAGAGGACAACGTCCTGTTTGGGCAGCCGGACTTTGAACGTACTGCCTTTACCCGGGGCCGACATGAAGGTCAGACTCCCGTGATGATCCTCCACAATTTTGCGGGAAATATATAAACCGAGGCCCGTTCCGCCAATCTGACGGTGATCCGAATTATCTACACGATAAAACTTGTTAAACAGCAGTTCCTTCTCGCTCTCGGCAATACCTATCCCATAATCCCTTACATCAATGCAAAGTGCTCCTTCTTCTTCCCATAACGTTACGTCAATTCGCTCTGCTCCAGGAGAGTATTTCACCGCATTGCCAATCAGATTATGAAGTACTTGAACAATCCTGTTCTGGTCCGCATAAGCAAAAAGATCACCATTAAAGACATGTACGTAGATCCGTTGAGAAGACTTCATGTTCCACTGCTCGGCCACACCTTCAACCAGATCCACAAGTGGAACATAGGTCATATGATAGGTCATCCCCTCATTATCCAGTCGTTGGATATCAAGTACATCATCCAGCAGGCTGCTCAGACGTTTGCCTTCAGATGAAATGGTCTCCATGAACTCTTTCCGCTGAGATGCCGGGAGATCGTACATCAGCATCAGCTCCACATATCCCATAATGGTTGCTACAGGTGTACGAAGTTCATGAGAGACAACACTGATCAATTCATTTTTCATCCGGTTTAGCCGCTCTTCTCCGGTCAAGTCGCGAAAGACAAGCAGGAATCCATGTTTTTTCCCCGGCACGTCCATCTGTTTCATGTACAGTGAAAACACACTTTGTTCTACATTGTCAAAAAAGAAATTCGTCTCGATGAATGCTTGTTCTCCATTCAAGAAGGCTTTGGTCTGTTCCGTAAGGTTGAAATTATCGGTCAGCACCATGGAATCAATCGCTTGAGCCAAGTCGGTAATCGATTCCCCCAAGAAATTCCCAAGCCCAAACATCTCTTCAATTCTACGATTCACGATCGTGATTGTCCCTGAGCGGTCGGACATGACAAGTCCTTCGCGAACCGATTCAATAAATTGTTCACTGATATCGCGCTGTTCCTGAATAGCAACCTTCTCACGAATCAACTCAGCATTCAGCTTCTCCAGCGCAAGCGCATGCCTTACCCGTTCTTCTTCGGCTCTGGTTCGTTCCGTGATGTCTTTGATAAAAAGGTTATATAAAGACTCATGGCTTCCCAGCTGAACCTCTACAATTTTGTATTCAATCGGGAAGGCAGAGCCCTCTCTTCGGACTCCTGAAATCTCCTCGACTGTGGTATATCTCCTGCCTTCGTTGTACTCATTTTCCTTCAGCATTTCTTTGATTTCCTGAAAGCTTGCCCCTTGAAAAAGAGAAGAAGCTTCCTTCTGAAGTACAACTTCTTCCCGCCCAAGTCCGAACATTCGCTCAGCCTCCGGGTTAAACTCTACAATTAATCCGCTGGCATCTACTGCGATAATTGCATCGATGGAGGAATCAATGATGGCCCGTTTTACTTCTTCACTGTTTTTGAGCTCTTTGGTTCGTTCTATAACCCGGTCTTCCAGCGTTAATTTATCCAACCGGATCTGTTCGAATTGTTCAAGCAGTACGTCAGCCATTTTTCGAAGATTGCCAATCAGGATCTGGACTTCAGTAACATGACTGCTGGGCCATTCCATCTGCCTGTTTCGAAATAAGATTCTGGGAAGAGATCCCGTCATTCTTGTTAATCGAAGCAGAGGACTGACGACTTTATTACTCAGAGGTGCTGCTACAATCATTGAAGTTACAATGATGAAAAATAAGGTCTGCAGCGTTGTCAGGTAAATCGATTCAATACGCGAATAATAACGGTCCGAATCGGTCTGTACTAACACACGGTAAGGAGCTCCCGCAGCGACGTCTGCCTGATACACAAAAGATGCCTGTCTCCAGTAATGAAGTACATCACTATAATGTGTGCTGCCGGATATCCGATCCGAACTGAACAGAATCGAGCTGTCTCCCGCCTTCAGCAGTCGGAAATTGTTTATGTCCAGATACTCACCTCTATGGAGTGTATCTATTCCCGCGGCAATTACGGTATCTTTTCGGTCAAGGAGAATTACATTAACATCTAATAAGTGACGATAACGCTTCATCGTAATCTCTAAATTATCCGAGTTAACATATTGTTCATTTAGATCCTGTACTACCGCGTTAGCCGCATGATTCAAATCATAAAAAATAATCTCGCTCATCTGCTGCAGCTGCCTCCGGCTGTCCACAGACAGCAGCAGCAGGGAAACAAAAATAACAAAAACAACAACGTATTTGAATGCAATCCTTTTTAGGGGGATAGTGACGGAGTGGCCCAACTGACGGCCTCCGGTAGTATACCAGAAATCAACTACAATTCCTGCGAACATCGCATTAACCATACTGATCACAGCCATGTACATGTACTCGTACTTTAACTGTTCAATACTTAATCCCATCATCAGATGACCAAAAGCAATTACAGGAATTAACATGGCAATCCAGAAGATCGCGTTAGCCTTAATTAAACTTCCAAGTTTTCCTCGCCTCAGCCAACCCAGCATCCAGAACAGCTCTATGAACCGTACAGCAATAATTTGTGCAGTGAGCGGTTCCCACCCCACAATCATAATTTTAATCAGATGAATGCCAATAAGAGTTATGAATCCGTAAATGGCACCGTATAAGCGGAGAGCCACCAGAGCCGCAGCGCTGATCAGCATAAACTGCACTCCATAAAATAACGTAAATGGGAAGATTGCACTCAAAGAACCGAGCGTAATCAATAAGAGGATCCCAATCCAAGGCACTCTTAGCTTCAGTGCAATCCATTCCATTATCTTTTTTGCTTTTACAATATACATGCGCACCTTTCCTCACCCACAGCCGATTCCTTGCACAGAACGATGTCATAACAAGGGCAGCAAAGCGATCTGCCACTCATGTGTGAACGGTTTCACTATATTTATTCCCCGTGCACTCGTCTGGTCTATTATACTGTATGTAACACCCGGCGTACGTTTGGGAATTTTTATTGTTCGGAAATAGATGATACCCATGTTAAACTAAAGTCACATTTATTCCAGTATTTTCGCACGATGCGTATACTTCCTATATTCTGGAATACAAACATTAAAAATTTTGCGGTATTTCAAATGATTTATTTCGTATTTTCTTAACAAATTCTTGTCCCAGGAGTGTGAGGCAGTGTCTATCAAAGTACTTCTTATAGAAGACGAGAAAAATTTGGCTGATATGATCGCTTTTTTTCTTGAGGAGGAAGGATACATAACGGAACGGGTACATCATGCCCGTGAAGCACTTCATCTATTTCCCCAGTTTCAGCCCGATATTGTTGTAACGGACTTAATGCTCCCCGAAATTGATGGCAATGAGCTTGTTGATGCTTTTCGTCAAAATTCTACCGTTCCTGTACTGATGATATCCGCAAGCACAATGCTTAATGACCGATTGCGTGCATTACATAATGGCGCGGACGATTTTCTCTGCAAGCCGTTTAGTCTGAAAGAGCTGGATGCCAGAATTAAAGCGCTGCTGCGGAGGTCCGTTATTACTTACCAGGATAAACCTGTAAAAGAGAATCAGGCGGATGAAGTTAAGGGTCAGATCAATGTCAATGAATACAGAAGAACACTCTTTGTCAATGGGGTTGAAATTGAGGTCACTCATATAGAATTCGAAATTATGAAGGAATTGTATCGTAATCCGGGCAAAGTGTTTACCCGCAATGAACTGATGGACCGGATTAAAGGCTCGGAACGTGCCTATCTGGATCGAACCATCGACGTACATATCTCCAGTCTGCGCAAAAAAATAGAGCCCGACCCCAAAAATCCCCGTTATATTAAAACGGTATGGGGTACAGGCTATAAATATATGGTCTAGCTGGTCATCCATTAAGCTGTCTTACAGCTGATAAACAGCAGCAGCCTTACCATGATTTTTCCATTCTACCTTATATATAGAACGGAGGGCATGGTTAAGGGTGCTTCATATCCAAAAGTGTGCAGCCACCGCTCAATGCTTCTAACCACATGGTCAGGATCTTGTTCATCCCAGAGCAGCATCTTCACAACACCAGTACCGTTAATTTCCCGCAGATGGCGTTTGCGAATCAATGATTGAAAATCAGTAATAACCAGTACGGGAACGTCCGGTACAAAAGCACGAATGGCCTTTGCTGCAGATACAGCCTGTTCGGCGTTCCTGTAATCCACTATACAAAAACGTGAATTTTCCCAGTCTCCTCTTCCTGTTTCCTTTACTGAATCTGATGGCACAGCAGCGATCCAATCCTCGAACAACTGATTGATTTTCTCATAGTTGATACAGCGCTCTCCATCCGTTAGCACAGTAACAGGTTCCATAAGTATAACCTCCATTAGCTTCTTCCCTACATTGTGTCAGCTTTCATTTAAGAATGTTTGTGCGTGGACATGAAAGAAGTGTTAACAATCTTCGCATTTCTTCACATCCATCTTCCGAGCATCTCCCGACCGTTATGCATTTCGCAGTTTTCCTGAATTCATGTAAAATAGAGATAACCCGTGTGATTTACTTTACGGGACATTACGTATCAATTTGGTATTATAGGAGGTTGCACCCATGAATATAGTTTCCATTGAACCAACACCGAGTCCAAATACGATGATGCTGCATCTTGACGAACGTCTGGAGGACGGGATTCGCAGAACCTATACATTGGACAACGAACGTTCAGCTCCGGCGTTTATTCGTCAGATGCTTAACATTCCGGGCGTGAAAAGTGTGTTCCACACCACTGATTTCGTTGCACTGGACCGTAAGGGGAATGCTGACTGGTCTGTCATTCTTGGTGAAGTACAGAGTCGTCTGGGTCAGGAAGGCGTAAATCTGGACTGGATTGAATCTGAAGATGCTTCAGGTGAGCACTTTGGAGAAGCACAAGTATTTGTACAATTCTTCCGGGGAGTGCCGATGCAGATACGGGTCAAAGCCGGTACGAACGAAGAACGCATTTCCCTGTCGGACCGTTTCGTCAAAGCGGTTACCGAGGTTGCCAGTGCCACGCTGATCAAAGAGCGCAAACTGAGCGATTACGGGGTACGGTACGGTGAACTGCCGGATATCGCGCGTGAGGTTGAGCAGGAACTGGAAGCCGCGTATCCACCTGAACGATTGGAGCAGGTCATCCAGCAGGCTATTGCACATGGTACCAATACAGAGGAGTTCATTGAGCACCGCCGTGCGCTGGAGGGTGCCGAACTGGAAGAAGCACTTCGCAGCGAAGACTGGAATGTACGGTATGCTGCACTGGATGGTATGGAGCCAACAGAGGAAAGACTGCCGCTTGTCGCTCAGGCGCTGCGGGACAGCAAAATGCAAATTCGGCGTCTGGCTGTGGTCTATCTTGGCGATATTCGCACACCTGAGGCGATGGAACTTCTATATGAAGCGCTGCGGGACAGTTCTCCTGCCGTGCGCCGCACAGCGGGAGATACGCTGTCAGACATTGGGGATCCTGCCGCTACATCAGCTATGATCGAAACGTTAACTGACAAGAGCAAGCTTGTACGCTGGCGCGCAGCCCGCTTCCTCTATGAAGTTGGGACCGAGGAGGCCGAGCAGGCACTCCGGCTCGCTGCTGAAGATCCTGAGTTTGAAGTGAGTCTGCAGGCCAAAATGGCCCTGGAACGCATCGAGTCAGGCGAACAGGCTGCCGGAACCGTCTGGCAGCAGATGGCAGGAAGGAATAAAAAGCAGGATTAGATTTTTCTTCAGCTCTTCCTTTAGTGGGGCCTTACAGATACACTCCAACATTTGTCATTGCACTGTAAAACGATGAGCGGTATACTTGTTGTCTGTTTGATTAACAGGTTACACGCTGCTCGAAGCGTGATTTCTCATTTCAATTTCATAAACAATAGATACACCTCATCCATTGTATGGTGAGGTAGAGGTCGCGGGTGCGATCAGTAAGCTGAAGAAGGCGCTAGGAGCCGCTGTTGAGATCAGCCGAAAGGTGTACCCGCCGAAGTTCACTGGACGTTCCTTTATCGGTCCGGTGAGCTGGGGCTGCAGCCGAAAGGTGCAGAACTGTCACAGCACGTATTTTTATCTTTGTTCAAAAGGTATGGATTCTGCTGTGTTGAGCTATCTTAATCATCTGGGATATGGTGCGGATATTGAAGTTTAAGACCGCTGGCTTATGCCTGTGGTCTTTTTTTGTTTATGGACCTATGTAACAGCATCAGCAATACAAATGAAGGAGTGTTACCATGCAAGACCGCAGCAACCAATCACAAACAACAACTACCAGCGAGCCTTCCCTGAAAAAAGGATTGCGTGCACGCCACATGACCATGATTGCCCTGGGCGGCTCGATTGGTACCGGACTGTTTCTGGCAAGTGGTACAGCCATCTCGACTGCCGGTCCCGGCGGGGCATTAATTGCTTACGCGGCCGTTGGTATTATGGTTTATTTCCTCATGACCAGTCTGGGAGAGCTTGCAACCTTTATGCCGGACTCCGGTTCTTTTAATACGTACGCCGCACGTTTCGTTGATCCCGCTCTGGGTTTCGCCATGGGATGGAACTTCTGGTATAACTGGGCGGTTACGATTGCCGCCGAACTCGCTGCTGCTACAGTTCTCATCAAATACTGGTTCCCGGACAGCTCATCCATGCTCTGGAGCTTGCTGTTTCTGGTATTGATCTTTGCCTTGAATATTCTGTCCGTCAAAGGGTATGGAGAATCGGAATATTGGTTTGCGATTATCAAAGTCGCTACCGTCATCATCTTCCTGAGCGTCGGTGTACTTATGATCTTTGGTATTTTGGGCGGTGAAGCTGTTGGTTTCAGCAACTTTACCATCGGGGATGCACCGTTTCACGGCGGATTTTTCGCTGTACTGGGTGTGTTTATGGCGGCCGGATTCTCTTTCCAGGGAACAGAACTGATTGGCGTTGCCGCGGGTGAAAGCGAGAACCCTCGTGAAAATGTGCCTCGTGCCATCCGTCAGGTGTTCTGGCGCATTCTGATCTTTTATATCCTGGCTATTACCGTAATCAGTTTAATTATTCCATACACACACCCGAATTTGCTCAAAGGTGACTTGGAAAACATCGGAGTAAGTCCGTTTACATTGGTCTTCGAAAAAGCAGGGCTTGCCATTGCGGCTTCCGTCATGAACGCCGTCATTCTGACCTCCGTGCTCTCTGCCGGCAATTCCGGTATGTACGCTTCTAGCCGGGTACTGTATGCTCTTGCCCGGGACGGGAAGGCCCCACGTTTCCTTGGCAAGCTGAACAAACGCGGCATTCCGATGAATGCGCTGCTCGTCACCACGGCCGTTGGCATGCTCGCGTTTCTCGCTTCGCTCTTCGGTGACGGCATCGTGTATACATGGCTTCTGAATGCATCGGGTATGTGCGGCTTCATTACTTGGCTCGGAATTGCAATCAGCCATTACCGCTTCCGCCGCGCCTACGTTGCGCAGGGGCGAGACCTCAGGGACCTGCCTTACCGCGCAAGATGGTTCCCGTTTGGGCCAATCTTTGCTTTTGTGCTGTGCATCATCGTCATTCTGGGACAGAACTATCAGGCATTTATAGGCGACCAGATCGACTGGAGCGGGGTCCTTGTTGCTTACCTGAGTGTTCCGCTGTTCGTGATTCTGTGGCTTGGTTACAAATGGATCAAAAAGACCAAGGTTATTCCGCTGCAGGAATGCGACTTCTCCCCTGCTGATTCATCCGGCATGAATGAATAAGCTTTAAGGTATCCTTTCCCCTGTTCTGCTGAGAGTTCAGCTAGAATAGGGGTTTTTCTGTCCATATTTTGTATAGGTTGATCCGTACAATAGAAAAGGAGCATCTATTATACCTCAACCGAAGGAGAGCTGTACTTTGAAAAAATGGTCTGTCCTGCTTGTGCTGTTAGGCCTGTTGACGATCAGCTTTCCCACGCTCCAAGGAATGTATTATGACTGGCAGCAGAGCCGAGTCCTGGATGAACTGGAACATCTTCAGTCGGGCTTGTCCCAGCTGAATCATACCTTTGAACGCAGTGTCGATACCGGTCATGCAGACCAAGAAGGAACAACTCAGGCTGCTGCCAAACTTTCTCCCGCTCCCGGAACACTTGGAATTATCTCTATTCCGGTTATTGATGTGCGTCTGCCTATTCTGGAAGGTGCGACTCAGGAAAATATGAAGTTTGCTGCAGCCCATCTGGTGGAGACTGCTTCGATCGGACAATCGGGTAATGCGGCCATTGCTGCTCATCGTGCTCATCGAAAAGGTCGATTATTCAACCGGTTGGGTGAGCTTAAACTGGGTGATTCCGTAGAAATCACACTTGCCAATCAAACAACCATACACTACGAAATCGACAAGATTACCGTGGTGGAGCCTTCCGATGTATCTGTACTGAAAGACCCGGGACTTGGAGAAGTTCTAACTTTAATTACCTGCGATCCGCTGATCGATGCTACACACCGGCTCATTATACGCGCTGTAAAAGTAAACACTTGAATAGACTGCTTCACCGTCATCCAGCCTGAACCAAAGAAACGTCAAAACACCCTCCCGCCTGCTCACGAAGATCCATTCTTCGCGGCATAGGCTGGAGGGTGTTTAATTATACGTTATACATATTAGTTCAGGTTAGTGTCAGCATCTCACTTTAGCGTTGGAATTTCTCTCTGCGGCGGAAGTATAAGTACCCTGCACTCCCAATCGCCATCAGCATTAAGCCCGAGACCGTGTAAGCGATGGAGCTCTCTTCACCTGTCTTCGGCAGCATACCTTGAGCTGACGAATGACTGCCGTTTCCTGATGAAACCTCACTTTCAGATTCTGTGCCAGTAGAAGGGGTAAGCTCACCATCTTCGCCCGCATCATCACCTTCTGCCACCTGAGGTTCTGTCTCATTTCCTTCACCTGTCTCAGGGGTTGAAGGTACTTCTTCGGAATCATCTTCCGGTTTGCTTGTGCTCCCGTTTTGTTCTGCCGGTTGTGAAGGGTCTGTGACCACTGTACCAGGCACGGTTATCCCTGGTTTTTCTTCTACAGGAGTATTTGGCTTCGTTGAATCAGGAGTGTCAGGTTTAGTTGGTTCCGGAGTGCCGCCAGTGCTTGGCGTACCTGGATTATACGGTTCACCTGGTCCACCTGATACCGGAACAGCCTGATTTGTTTTTTCTACAACAATCGGTTCGGTCTGCTGAGCTGTAATCTCAAACAAAACCGGTGTTTGGTCCAGTTGATATCCGGCCGGGGCTTTAACTTCAACCAATTGATACGTATTCGGTTCAAGCTGCTTCAGGTTAATTTCACCACGAACATCGGTTATCAGCAGCGCAGAGTCGATGCCTGTGACTTTGTTAAACAACCATTCTCCATCCGGTCCCATAAGTTCCGATTGAGCACGCAGCTCAAAAATGGCTCCCTGAAGATGCTGTGTTCGGCCTGTATTATATTTCACGAGTTTTACCGAACGGTCATTTTCCTTGTTTTCAATCTTGACCTGATTGTCTGGCTTGGTAATGGAGATGGAAGTCTCTGGTGTTTCAATGACGAAACCTTCCGCTTTGGTTTCTACCAGTTTATATCCACCATAAGCCAGATCGCTGAACTCAATGATGCCCTGCTGATTGGTTACTCCCTTATCTACAATGCTGTTGGAAGAATCCCGCAGTTCGAACTCAATCCCGCTTAACGGAGATTGATCCTTGGCGTTCACTTTCGTTACAGTCAGTTTGCCTCCTGTACCGATCTGGTTCGTCTTTGTCAGTGTCACAATCTGTGTCTGGTTCGCTGTAATCGTGAAGGAAATCGGTGTATTGTCCACGGTGTAGAAGTCAGGAGCCTGAATTTCAACTAATTCATACGTTCCCGCTTCCAAATCACCCTTAGCAATTCTGCCGTCTACTCCCGTCGTGAGTTCATCCAGCTTCTCACGTGTTGAGCCCTGTATGCGATACAGTTCAAACACGGCCCCCTCCAGCACTTTGGCGGAATCGGCTGCATCCAGCTTCTTCAGTTCAAATCCCTGGCGAATCTTTTCGTTTACAATCTCGAAGGCTGCGGCTGCATCCTTAAACAAAATCGTTTGTCCTGAAGCCGAACCATATTCCGGGTCAGCGAGATATCCCGCAGGCGCTGCAGCTTCTTTGAGACGGTATGGCACACCGTTGGTCAGGTGAAGACGGTAATTTCGGCTGCTTTCCGCCATTCCGTTCTCATCTGTCGGTTCCAACGTTTCCAGAAGAATTGTGCCGGAAGCATTGTAGATGGCAAAAATGGCTCCTTTCAGCGGCTCACCGCTGTCATCCACTTTATGCACTTTGATCTTGCCGAGACCCGTCGATGCGCCTCCACCTGCACCAGCCATCGATACTCGAATCCCTGCCTGGTTCCCTTCTCCCACAACGAAAGAAGACTGTCCTGCATATTCGGCCTTATTCTCGATTCTATCGCCGTCATCCGCGTTAATATAGGACTGGTATTCCAGAAGGTAAGCTGTGTTTATGTCATTCTTGAAAGTAAAGGTGAAGGTGTTGCCTTCTACCACCAATTCATATTCCGCTGGATCAACCAGCCCAGCTTTTACCGAAATATTGCCCGAATTGTTTGCAGGCAGCTGGACTTCATACAGCTTTAATGAGTCGGCAAGCAAAATTTGATTGCTGGATAATGTGTCTGATAGTTGGGAACCTGCCGCAACGAACGACTGACTCGGGTTCACGTTCACGACCCATGAAGCCAGATCGGATGTCCCCACTTGCTGTCCTGTCTTCTTCACATATACTCCGCCATGGGCAGGTGTAACCACAGCTTCCTTGTCAAAGCGAACAGGTCCGCCATCCCCATCCGTCAAAACAGCATGATTGCTGTATGAGCCTTCCACCGCATAAGCTCCATCCAGACTGGTTTGATATACGACGCGGTAAGCCGTTTTGCCGATGTTACCCAGATTCAGTGTAAAACCTTTGCCATCGGGATTAAGCTGGAACTGACTTGATGTCAGCACAACTTCATCACCAACAGAAGTAACATTGTTGGCGCCCCTCAATTCAAGCTCATACACTTTAAATGAGCCCTCCACAAAGGATTGATTACCGATATAGGTATCCTTGAGAACAGCATCCTGAATATCATAGAGATTGTAATTCACATCAATTGTCCACGTGATCGCCTTGTCTTTGGCGCTGTATTCGCCCCGCTTGTTCCCATTCTCAATGGTGTAATTCTGCGGTCTGACAACAGCAGACTTGGTAATGGTGGTCTGTGCAGCGCCTGCTTCCTTCCAGTCTAACGCTGCTGTGTTGCGATATTCATTATTTGTCGGCATTCCTGCCGTTGGATCAAAGCTTGTTTTGTACGTAATCACATGCCGTTTATCGATCATACCGCCCGGCTTCAGGCGAATCGTGAAGCCTTTTTCGAAATTGGCATCTTCCGGGTCAGCCACTGGTGCTTCCTCGAACTGATCCTTCTGATCTCCACTGATCTGCAGACTGTCTGGAATGAGCTTCATATGTCTGCCTGTATAGTCATCTGTGATGACGATATCAGTCATCTCTTTCTGATCCTGATTGAGCACAATCTGCCACTCGATTTCTTTGGTATTGAAATTTTCACTTTTTACACTTTTGGCTAAAATGACTTCCTCAATATTTTTTCGGCCTTCCTTGGTCGTGCCATCCTGTGTATTCACGGTATTAACTACAGTCTCATTCTCGTATATACGCGGTATCGCTTGGGTTTTGTATTCAATCTCATAAGCTTTGTTAATACCGCTGTTGAACTGAAGCTTAAAACCTTCATTAAAGCCGTCATCAACACCACTTACGGTATAGTTTTCAGGACCAACTAATGTTTTCGTCCCAGGACGACCACCAGATTGAATCTCAACTTCATATACGTTAATTGAATCTGCAACCAGTCTCTGTCTGGTTGTATCAAAACGGTCTTCCAGCCACGCATTGGACTGTGTGATGCTCTGCTGATTATAGTTGTACTGCACCTTCCATGTAATCGTCTGCGTAACCGGGTCATATGCACTTTCCTGGCCCGACTTGTTCAGCGGCTCATTGAAGCTGACCGTTACACGGCCAACATCGGATTCATTATACTCACTCTCATTTGCTGTTATCGCTGCTTCATTGGTATAAAGGACTCCTGTATAAGGAGCACTCGTCGGTGCCTTAATGCTGGTCTTGTAGGTAATCCGGTATGCCTTGTCGATATTCCCAAGATTCACCGGGAACTGGGATGCTCTATCGACCACCGGTCCTTCCTTCACAGAACCGTTTAACTGCACCTGAAGCTCACGGATTTCAATATCCCCCTGAAGTGAAAGCTCTGGTGGCAGTGTATCCTGCAGAACAACATTCGTCATGCTCTTCTCGCCTTGGTTAAAATCGACCGTCCAATCAATATGATCCGAGTTAAAATTATTATTATTGGCTTTCCCTGACTTCTGAATTCCATCCTTCGCGGTATTTGCAAAATTCACATCAATGATACCTTGACCTGCGCCGCTAAAGTCGATCTTCTGTTTCAGTCCGTCTTCCATTTTACTCTCGTCAAAATTGAGCCAGACATAGAAGTTTCCTTCCAGCTTGGCATGTTCAACCAATTCATTAAAGGTAAATACAATGGTACCGTCCGGGTTCACAACATATTCCCCGACTCCCCCGTCCAGGTTCCCTTTCAGCTGTGAGCCTATAATAAATTTGTCAGGCAGACGGAATGTAAAGGTTGACCCGTCTCCGTAAGAATGGGCATCATCACCGAATCCCCATGTAAAAACAACCGCAACCTCATCTGATATCCGCGGACGAATATCTTCGATCTTGTCTCCTTTAACTTCGATCTGACCGCTGCCGTTGTACTCCGGTTTCTGGTTGTACATCTGCACACTCGTGATCAGGTTCTCCTGAATCTCCGAAGCCGCAGCGGGAGCAGCCATAGGGCTTATGCTTGCTTCATTCATTTCCTCTGCAGACACCGTGGGGTCCACTTCTTCTGCTTCCGGGACTGCTTCTTCATCTGCACCAGCTTCCGTGCTGACCTGTTCTTCAGGCAGCGTATCCTCTTCCAGTGCAGATGGTGATGCTGGATCATTCAATGTACCGGCTGACATATGATTTGTGTCATCCTGAGCATGCACGGTTGATGTTAACACCATCCCTTGCAGCAATTGCGTAATGAGCAATAGTGCAATCAACATGATGCCCAATCGTCTCTTCATGTTCCACATATCCTCCTCGTTCATAATGTTGGCAGACGCCGAGGAATAGAATAACAGGGCAACATATACAAAAAATAGACAACATACATTTTCGTAAACAGAACAGCAAAAAGAGCGCCCCTCATATGGAGCGCTCCTATTACGCTATCAGATTGTTGATCCTGCAGCACATAGATTGTAGATTGATAATATCTACATTTGAAGCTTATTGTATTTCGTGTGAATATGCTGCGTCCGCTATAATGTCCAATTAATTTTGACACGCAGATCGGCCGTACCCTCCATCTTGGAGACAAAATAAGAGATAGATTTCATACCAAGCTGGTACAAGTCCTGCAAATCTTCAATCAGGCTGTTCTCTGTTCCTTTATATCTGAACGTCAGCGAAGTGCCGCCCTCTTTAATTACAGCTTGGACTTTGGTTTTAAGCACTGCCCGCTCCTTAACCGCATCCTGTTCATCATAGAGCGAGTACTCCAATGCGTGGTACAGCTTCTGATATACCTCCTGCTTGCTCCCTGGTGCTTTCACAAGCTTAAGCAGCGCATCACGATAAGGCGCAGGTGCCGCAGGGTACTTGTTTTTGCCTGTCCAGACATGGTCACGCGCCATCTCTTTATCACTTAGCAAATAATAATTATGACTCACCTTGCCTTTACGGTCAGGTGTCGGATCATCCCATGTTGTATCCATGTGATACCACTGGCCATCCAGTTTTACCAGATTCCATGCATGAAGCTGTCCGCCTGCTGTACCTTCGACAATACGATTCTCGATCCCTACCCGTTCCAGCATGCGGTATGCAAGCAGCGAGTATCCTTGACACACAGTACTGCCTGTAGCTAATCCGTCGTAAGCTGTATATTTTTGCAATGAAGTATCATAAGAGACATTCAGCACAATCCAGTCATGAATCACCTTGACCTTCTCATGGTTGTTCATACCAGGTTTGATAATTTCTTTCAGAACATTGGCGACTTTCCGATTGACGTAATCGGTCTGTGCTTTCGTCTCCCGGTAAGAGAGGGTCACATTCACCTCGGCTGATGTATTCGAGCCTTTATAGTTAAAAGCATAACTTTTTACCGTATATTGAATATAGGGGTCGCTCTTCATTGCTTCGTCGATAGAGGTCTGCAGCTGTTTTTTCAGGCCCTTTACATTGCCCTTATAGGTAAACACTAGTTCCTCTTTACGTTGTGACATCGCGTTTAACAGCGTCTGACGCAAATCCGTCACTGTGGATAATTCGGATGTACCCGAGGCAGCATACAATTGATCCAGATCAACCGTACGTGGAAGCCAGGCCGCAGCAAGACAGCCGGCCAGCAATAAGGTAATCACTCGTTTAGCGTTCTTGGCCATGAAAGGAACCACCCCTCTTTACAGCATTCTTATGCTTTATTGTATCATAAAAAGTGCTGCATTCCTTGTTCTATATTTCTCATACCAGTGCAGTCAAATTTAAAAGGGACCTTCCACGGAAGGCCCCTTGATTATCAGCTGCAGTCATCACGTTTCCGGCTTCTCTTCATCCTATGTCCCTGCACTGCAAGTTATGAACTTCGTTCGTTCCGGATTAATATAGGCGGCTGCCGCTCATAAATGTATCTGTCTTTCCCTGCAGCTTGGCAAGGCGTTCAAGGACTTGAGAAGCTTCAGCTGCGGTTACTTTGCGTGCAGGCATAAATCTTCCCTCAATAGAAGGAAGCAAACCAAGCTTCAGAGTCAGAGAAACAGCACCCTTGCTGTTGATTGCACCAGCATCAGCAATATTCGGCAGGTCTGACGGCTGCATGTAATATCCTGCCAGCTTCTCGTAACGCAAAATACGCACAAGCAGCACAGCCAATTCCTCACGTGTCAGCTCTTCCTCGGGTTTCAGCTGCTTTTCAGGATCTGCTCCCTCGAGCCAGCGTTGATCCATTAACACCTTCACTGCTTTGTAATACGGACTGTCCGGAGATACGTCAGCAAAAAGTCTGTCATTGCTGTCGCTGTTATAGTACATATCCATGTTCGGATTAAGAGCTCTTGCCAAATAGTTGAACCAATCCCCACGTGTAATGACACGGTCCGGGAATACACGCCCCTGCTCGTCAGGCAGCAGTACGTTATGCTTGGTCATATTACGCAAAGCTGATTCAGCAGTGTGACCGGCAATATCTGTCGGTTCTACCTGAGATGCTGCATCTACCCCACCGTAGGTGAAGAACCATTCTCCTGTATTTGCATCCAGCAATTCGTCAGAATTATAGATCGATTTCTTACCGCTTACAGGTACATAAGCCAGGTTTACTCCGAAAGGTACAGGTTCACTGCTGCCCAGACTATATCCGCCGTGGCGAGTATAATTCAGCATCAGCTTGTATTTTTTCAAATAAAGTTCCTTGGCTTCTTCGTAACTAATCGCAGGTTTGATATCTGTCGGAAGTTGTTCCGCCGATGCCGCCAAGCGCGTATAAAACTCCGTAACGGCCCCATCATTCATGACCTGAACTTGCGCCGTATCATCCTGAACCGGAATTCCATTCAGATAACGCTGGAACAGGAACGTACGGGCATCTTTCGTTTCAATGATTCTGGACAGCTGATACTGCTCTTTTGCATTCGGAACAGCTGCAATGATCGTATTCATCGCTTTTTTCTCAGCCTGCTGCGGAGTAACAGTCCTGCTCTCCTTCTCCTGAGATGGCTTCTCCTGCCCCATCTCTGGTCCAACCCGCTGCATCAGCGTATAGCTGTACACCTGTCCTGTCACTGCATCGACCTGAGCAGAGATGTCGCGCATAAACATATACGATATGTTTGCATTCCGGTTGCTCCAGCTCAAACTCCACACCTGATTGTTCATGTCACCATAATTCCCTTTGGTTAACTGGCTGTGCTGCAGTTTGTAATCCTTGGGAATATCAAAGTGAGCTGCAACTCGATCTACCGCCTGCTGCACATTCAAACGCTGACCGCCTGCCGCTGCAAATGCAGCTGCATCTCCTGTCACCTTTTTATTAAGATACAGGCTGTCCTTGTTCACAGCCTTACCAGTCAGCGGATCAATTCTTTCCAACGTATTCGCGTTAATCGGTCCAATGCTGTCGCCTTTTGGCAAATAACCAAGAACATATTGTTGACCTTTTTTCGAAGAAAAACGCTCTTTGGAAATATAGGCCAATTCTACATCTAATCCATCCTCAAACATCTGTCTGGCTTTCTCTTCCGATGCCTTCGGCTTGGAGGATGGATATTTCGCCGAGATCGTCGACCTTGAATAGGATACGACCTGCCCTCTTTCATCCACACTTATGTAGACTGTCTCTGCATCCGACAATATTCCATCATGTTTTAAGTTATAACCAAACTGATATTGAGCGCGGCCAAACAGCGCCTGCTGCTCCATCGGTGAATACATGTCTCCAAGCGATTCATACTGGCCTTCCTCAAGTCCAGGGATCGCCTGATACAGCAGTTCCACAGCTGTCTTTTCAGCTTCTTCCTTGGTCAGCCGAACATCGGTTGCGGATAATCGCCCTTCCAAAAATTCAGATGGCAGATGTACGCTGAGTACTTCCCCTGTACCTGCATGCACATTTGCGCTGAACCCCATTGTGTGATTGCCCTGTGTGACTTGAAATCCGATATCCCATGCCTTGTAATCCGGTGGCGGATAGGAATTCGGCGAATCAAAATTCGCAGACGAGATCGTTGCTTTTTTTAATAACGGAAACAGCTTTAATATATTTTCAGCGGCTTGCCTGGATGAAATCTTTGCACCCTCTGGCACGTCATTGCTTGTTACGTCTAGTTGTTCATTTTCCCCCGTCACGGCTTTACTCACTGAGCCTTCTCCAGCTTGAGCAGCGAATGCGCTGCCTGTGAAACCCGGAGCCTGTGTCGTAAACAGTAATGCTGCCATTGCTGATGCTGCGGCTTTGGCTGTGAACGTTTTAAGCTTTCCATTCATTTTCCAATCCCAACTCAAAATGGTTACCTCTCCCTTCAATTTCATACAGAATGCATCATAAATGATCTTGTATGAATATTGGCATTCTATTCTATGATACCATAAGCTTCCTTTTTAATCGCTGTTTTCCGGGTAATTTTACGATTGTGAATTTATGTATATGGCTGGAAGCAACAAAAAAACGCCAATCTTGCCGGCGTTTTTCTCTATCTCTCAGCTATTTTGTATCCATCTATAAGCTGTCTTTTTGGATATTCTGTTTAGGTTTACCTTCAGCCTGCATTAAGATCTGTACTGGTCTGCTCTGCTGCAATTTCATCATGTGCAGCAGCCGGTTGTGAAACGGAATGAACATGCGTTTTCAGAAACGGAATAACCGCGTTCCAGAAAGCCGGGTCTTCCTCGGAGCAGCTGTGTCCTTTGCTGTTAACCCAAAGATGCTCTACAGGCGGATCCGCTTTGGACATAAAATATTCCAACTCACTCGGCGGAATAAAATTATCCCCTTTGGAATGCACCATCAGCAGCGGCAGCTGCACGCCTTTTCGCCGTTCATTCAGCAGCATGACCGGATCATTCTGCCGATAAGTCTTCAGGGATTCACCCAACCGCCAGAACCAGATGCGGGGAATTAATTGCGCCAGAGGAAACAAAGGCAGACGCCGGCGTCTCAGCTCCGAACTGACAATGACCTGAAACTGGGATGGCATGGAGTCGGTGATGACGGCTGATACCGGAATGCCTTCTGTCAGTGCGAGAATTGTCCCCAGTCCACCTAGAGAATGACCTAACACACCAACAGCTTCCGGGTTAATCTCGGATCGGCCGGATACATAGGTTAGTGCAGCCAGCAGATCATCCCTGAACAGGTATGCTGAAGCAGCATGAACTGGATCACTGGCGCCGTGGCTCCGAACATCATACATGAACAGAGCATATCCCGCTTCCCAGATCGGGCGTGCATATCGCAGCACACGCGAACGATTGGAACCCCAGCCATGTGCGATAATGACGAGCGGCCAAGGCTTGGGAACATCGGGTCTCGCTGGAATAAACCAGCCCTGCACTCGTCCTCCTCCACTTTCAAAGGTAATGTCCTCAAAGGGCATGGGCGGTGTTATCGTAATCGGAATTTTTTTGGGTGTCTGGCTTTTTACCGCCGCCTTCCATAAACCTCCCGCCGTTACCGCAGCCACAGCCAGCATACCACCAATCATCGTTCTCGCTTTCACAAGGCGTCTCTCCTTTCCGCTAATGGCCATATGTTCATCATACGATGTCATAATCAACTGTGCGTTAAATGATTTTCACTTTTTGTGATATAAATATCAAACAAACTCCTTCTATATATACCCCGCTGCTCCTGTACTGCTTTCTATATTGTTGTTTTTGAACGTATTTGGTTAGATTAAAGACTTTTTTTCGCCCGTTCCTGTTGCACTTCCCTCTGTTTTGTGTTTCAGACAGGAAATATCATGCCTTTTAACCATCACGTTAGGTCCGTTTAGTGTATTATTCGATACAAAAAAACCTCTTTATCGCAAAGAGGCCGTCTACGGTAACATCCATGTTCATTATAGTTATCTGAAAAGAGGAGTAACAATGAGTACTGTTACCCGCTGCTAACATGCCGCTATCGAAGTCCTTCTGCCCATACGCTATGCGTTCTCCAGCACACTTTCCTTCTCCAAATCCTTAAAATATCGATCATTGTAGAGCATGCTTGGATGAGTCGGATGATAAGCCAGTGCAGTATCATTATGCTCCTTGGCCTTTGTCCGATTACCCATTCGGTCGTAACATACGCATAACTGCAGATGGGGCATCCAGGTCCATGCAGCCTCGTTTAACACAACCATCGGATCCGCAGGACGGATCGCCTGCACGGCCTGTTCATACCAAAAAATAGCTTGGCGGTAGTTTTCTCTATCGGCAAAATATCCCCCCAGACGACAGCACACCTCGGCTCTCGGCAGATCATAGGCAAAGGCTCGAAACAACGCAGCTGCTTCCCGCTCCGGCCGTTTCAGGAATGCCTCGCAATCCGCTATTTTCTGGCAGGCTGCAATCCGATCCTCCACCCAGCCTAGTCCAGTATTCAGAAATTTTTCGTAATAGGTTATCGCTTCTTCATAATGAGCATGGTCTTTGAGTTCATTGCCGAAGTAATAAAGGTCACGCGGCGAGAAATCTTCACCAGCCTGCTCTCGTTTGCGATAAATCTGCAGATTACGATCTGTGTACACCTTGTCTTTTTTATGGGTCACAGCGATGTCACTGTGCAGTAGATTGCCTGCTGCATCCAGGTATTCATGCACCGCCCCGATCCAGCGAAAATGGCGATCACGCCGTACCAGACGATTCCGCCGCAGACTGTACGCCACCCTGCCCTCTGGCGTAAAGGAGAGGTTATAATCCATGGTCACGCTGTCCACCGCGGGATCAAGCGAGCGTTTCAACGTAATCAGCTTCGCACGGTCCACGGCTTCAAACACATCGTCAGCATCAAGCCACAAAATATATTCGCAGGATGCTTGATCAAATGCAAAATTCCGTGCCGCAGCAAAATCATCTACCCACTCAAACTCAAAAATGCAATCGGTGTAACGCGAAGCAATCTGACGTGTCCGGTCGGTAGAGCCTGTATCCACGATGACGATCTCATCCGCAATACCGTTTACCGAATCCAGACATCTGGCAAGGGAGGCCTCTTCATTTTTCACAATCATACATAAGGTTATGCTGATCGCCTCTTCGCCTCGTCTGACTCTGCGGTTATAGGCAAGCGCCCCCGGCAGCTCGGATAAACGATAGATGTGGTAGGCAGGCAGGTGAGTATCCACATACAGTTGAAACCCATAGGCCTGAGCACGAATGCAAAAATGACGATCCTCTCCCCAAAAAGATACATTCGGAATCCGGTCAAAATTCACTCCTGCTTCAAGTACAGACCGCCGAATCAGTGTACAGGCACCTAACCCGCCTACCTCATAACATCCCGGGATGCGCAGCTGATCAAGAAAAGCATTCGTCTGCGCGTCCTCATCTTCCGCTTCCGTTCCCGCAGGAGCTGAACCGCCTCGTCGATAGAGTGCGTACTCATCCTGAAGCCAGACCTGCGGCATTTCCTTGGCTCCCGGCTGCCAGCGTGTCCAGAAAATGTTGGATATGATCTCTTTGCCGCTGGAGGCAAGCTGTTCGAGGGTTCGCGGGTGCAGCACCAAGTCGGAATCAATTAGAAACACAGCATCATAGTGATGTTCACGTGCAAAATGTAAAATGTAGTTTTTCAGTTTGGCAACGCGCCATACCTGTTCATTCCTCCAGTAGTGACCTCCTTCATCCTTGTTGTAACTCCCCTGGTCCTCCGTACATTCCACATCTTTCACTTCACGGGCCTGAATTACCGTCCCGTCATGTCGAAGTATAAAATCATGCAGCATTTGGGAGCAAGCCTTCTCTATATTGTCATCCACAAACAGGTATGCTGTCTGAACAGTACTTCGATCAAGTGTCTGCAGGGAGCCCAAAAATTCATTTAAAATCACCGCTGTCTGCCGCACAGGGCTGGCGATCAATATACGATCTTGGCCGTCTTTTAACTTCGGAAGGTCCTGCAGGTCTTGGTGGTCTTGCAGATCTTTCAACTTTTGCAAATCGTGTGAAGGGTTCTCACCCTCCTGCGGCAGCCGCTTCTTTTCCTTCTGTTCTTTCTTCAACGAGCCCACTCCCTTCTCCTCAATCAGTCCATGTAATAAGCCGCGGGGCTGCATCCAGTATCGACTCATACTGCTCCTTCCAGCCATACCGTGCCTCCGGGTCCAATGTCTGGTATCTCGCATATTTACGGATACGGTCTTCTTCCCTGGCCCAGCCGTAGTGTTTCACTTTTGGGGCATGACATGCATAAGGCAGATGCTGAATGCTCATAGGAAATCGGCCGCAGTGCTGCGGTGTTTCCTTCCATTCATAAACCATCCCTGGACGATATTTAATAAGAAAAGGTCGATAATACGCATGCGCCTGCCAAAATGCATCTTCCCGGTACGCGGTTTCACTCCACATATCATACAAACGGAAATAAATGGCTTCTTCCGGTCCGTTTAATAACTCATCACGCAGAATGCCGAAGTCCTGCGTTAAAATCTCGTCCGCATCCAAATTAAGAATCCATTCCGGATTAACCGCCGTTGTCTCTTCCCACTGCTGCTTCCTCAGCCTTACCTCATCAGAAAACCGGGACACCGGATTCTCTACCAGCACAAGCGGAATTCCATCTAAAAGTTCCCTGCACAACGCCGCCGTTCCATCCGTACTCCCATCATCAATAATGACAGCCTGATCAATCCAAGGACGATGCGTCTCCAGAGCTTCTTTGAGATAACGTCTCTCCTCATTGCGAACAATCATCGACAAAGTGATATGCGGACTATTTCTGGCAGGCTGCTCCTGTTCATCCAAAACCTCACCCCCGTACTTCCTGTTTCTCTTCCATTAATGCAATCTTTCTGAACGTTTAATGCAATCTTTCTGAACGTTCTATTGATGCAATTCTTCTGAACACTCTATATCCAATCTATGCTCAGCCCGAATGCGGTTATGCAGGGTACAAACATTGAGATGACCTAAGAAACATATGTTTCCTGCTGTGCAGCGATCGTATCGTTACCTCTTTTTATGGGGACTTACTGCGGCTCATAACAAAAAGAAGCATTCGCCTGTGCGAATGCTTCCTGAATACGTTCTCTATCCATGGACTCGTAACTTATATCATATGAAAAATACCACGATCCAAAATTCCACTTAGCGATATGCCGCCAAACGATCATTCATACCACGTGTCTGTACATACACCTCTTGATAAAGGGCAAACAAATCATCATATACCGCTGCCGTCTCAGGATTCGGTACATAGGACTTCGCCGGACGAATAAATGCCGCCGCACACTCCTGCATCGTCGGGAACCAGCCACTGCCATAAGCCGCCAGCATCGCTGCGCCCATTGCCGGGCCCTGCTCGCTCTCCAGCTTCACAATCGTGGCATTGAAAATGTCGGCCTGCATCTGCAGCCAAGCTTCGTTCTTAGCCCCGCCACCAATCGAAATAACTTCGTTTACGGTTTTGCCTGCGCTGCGCAGAATATCGATTGACTCGCGCAGGGAGAACGTAATTCCTTCCATAACGGCACGTCCGAAATGCTCCAGTTTGTGCCCGGCATCCATGCCGATAAAACTGCCGCGGATATTCGCGTCCGGGTGAGGGGTACGCTCTCCGACGATATATGGTGTGAACAAGAGACCATGACTTCCTGCCGGAATGTGATCAATGCCCTGCAGGAGCACATCAAATGATTTGTCTGCGGCAAACGTATCTTTAAACCAGGAAAGACTGTATCCTGCTGCCAATGTCACGCCCATAATATAGAAGGCATCTTTCTCCCCGTGATTAAAAAAGTGAACCTTCCCTTCGAAATCCAGGTCTTTCCTTTCTTCGTACGAGAGGACCACTCCGGACGTACCGATGCTGCACATCGTTTGTCCTTCACTTAAGATACCTGCGCCGATGGCTCCGCAGGCATTATCCGCACCGCCAGCAAAAACTTTGGTTGCCTGCGCCAGACCGGTTTGCTCCGCAATCGCAGGCAGCAGCGTGCCAACTTCGTCGAAGGATTCAACCAGGCGTGGGCACAGGGACATCGGCAGGTTGAATGCTGCCGCAATCTCTGAGCTCCATTGTTTGCCGGCCACATCCAGCAGCAATGTGCCTGCTGCATCGGAATAATCCATGGCGTAATCCCCCGTCAGGCGATAACGGACGTAGTCTTTTGGCAGCAGGAATAAAGCCGCTTGTTCAAGCAGTTCGGGTTCGTTTTCCTGCACCCACAAAATTTTGGGCAGTGTAAAACCTTCCAGTGCACGGTTCCGGGCAATGCTGAGCAGCTTGCTGTCCAGTACATTCTCGATCCGGCGGCACTGCGCTGTCGTTCTGGTATCGTTCCACAGGATGGCATTACGCAGCGGTTTGCCTTCTGCATCCACCAGTACCAGCCCGTGCATCTGTCCCGAGAAACTTAATCCTTCAATCTCGGATGGCTGCACACCCGATACTTCCAGCAGCTTGCGGAGCGACACAATAGTCTGCTCCACCCAATCCTCTGGATTTTGTTCGCTATATCCAGCCTTAGGCTGGTACAAAGGATATGCCTCTGATGCCTCAAATGCCACTTTGCCTTCACGATTAACCAAAACGGTTTTGACTGCACTCGTTCCGAGGTCGACGCCGATTACATAACTCATAAGTATACTCCTTTCGTTTATACAGGATTGAAACCTTAGGTCGGCATGGAAGGTCACTCCGTATGCAGAAAACCCTGCGATCGCTCTTACCCCCGGATTTCCTCATTCCCCCTTTTCCAAGGGTGAAATCCGGTTGTAAATGCGAACACTTCGTTTCTCCGGGTTCTTTCTGCCCACTCCGTTTCTGCATGCCGCTTCTAAGGCTTTCCTTCAAACGGTACAACCGCACTCGTTTGAGGCAACTCGGGCTCCAACAATGACAACAAACCGTCCCCGCCTTCCCAGAGGAAAGCGGGGACGGTTTGAATGTCACGCTTATTCAACGTCCAGGGTGCAGCATACTTTTGCACCGAGTAGGAAGAGGTATGATTCCTGCTTTATCTGCGGCAATGATCTAGTCATAGAATCATAGGCAGTTCGTTCGGACATGAATCTACTCTTCCTCTAAGACTGTTATTAGTCAGCCAAGATGTATTGATTAAGTTTTGCTCTCAACAATTCCTGACGTCCGGATTGGTTTTTGCGTGGGTTTTCGTTGTTCAAAGCATACTCAGCCAAGGAAGCAAGTGTTGCTTTACCTGCAACAACATCTGCACCGATGCCTTCGTTGAAGCTGCTGTAACGCTGCTCGATGAATTCATCGAATACGCGGTCTTCGATCAGCTTGGAAGCTACTTTCAGACCTTTCGCATACGTATCCATACCTGCGATGTGAGCCAGGAACAGATCCTCAGGTTCGAAGGAGCCACGGCGAACTTTAGCGTCGAAGTTTACGCCACCTTTGCCCAGACCGCCGTTTTTCAACACTTCATACATGGTCAGAGTAGCATCATACATATCAACCGGGAACTCGTCCGTATCCCAGCCAATCAGCAGATCGCCTTGGTTGGCATCCAGGGAACCGAGCATGCCGTTGATACGTGCTACGCGGATTTCATGGTCAAATGTGTGACCTGCCAGCGTTGCATGGTTCGCTTCAAGGTTCAGTTTGAACTGTTTGTCGAGATCATATTTTTGCAAGAAAGCAATCGAAGTTGCTGCATCAAAGTCATATTGGTGTTTTGTTGGCTCTTTTGGTTTAGGCTCAATCAGGAACTGAGCGTCGAAGCCGATTTCTTTCGCATAGTCAACAGCCATGTGGAACATACGAGCAATGTTGTCCTGCTCCAGCTGCATGTCTGTGTTCAACAATGTGTCGTAGCCTTCACGGCCGCCCCAGAATACATAGTTTTCTGCACCTAGGCGTTTACCTACTTCCAGACCTTTTTTGATCTGAGCTGCTGCATGAGCATATACATCAGCGTTGCAAGTGGATGCTGCACCAAACATAAAACGTGGATTGGAGAACATGTTAGCCGTGTTCCAGAGCAGCTTTTTGCCGCTTGCTTTCATGTGCTCTTCGAGCAAATCAACGATTGTATCGATGTTGCTGTAGAATTCACGCAGTGATGCGCCTTCTGGAGCCACGTCTACATCGTGGAAACAGTAGTATGGCAGATTCATTTTTTCCATGAATTCAAAAGCTGCTTCTACACGAACTTTCGCTTTATCCAAACCGGAGTAGCTGTCCCATGAACGTACTGCTGTTTCAGCACCGAACGGGTCGCTTCCGCCTGCAGTTAATGTGTGCCAGTACGCCATACCGAAACGGAAGTGCTCTTCCATCGTTTTGCCAGCGACAACTTCTTGTGGATTATAATGTTTAAAAGCAAATGGATTCTTGGAATCTTTACCTTCGAATGCAATCTTATTAACGGATTCAAAATAGGCCATGTGATAAATGCCTCCTCAAAAGTTTTAAAAGAGTTTGTATAAGAAATCGTTTACAACGTTATCCTAACACATCGTTTTAACTTTGTCTATCGGTTAAACAAAGTTAAATAAAATTGTTTTTTCCTTGTTCGTTTACGCTATAATAGTCGAATAGCTTCTTAGCGGATATACATGAAATCCTTTGTTACGAAGAATAGGAGTGCCTAAGCGATATGAAAATTACTGGCGACCAGATGCTGGTCAAAAAAATAAACAAGTCGATCGTACTCGATACGATCCGGCGCCATGCCCCCCTTTCCCGGGCCAAATTGTCCGAAGTGACGGGTCTGAACAAAGCAACGGTATCCAATCTGGTCGCGGATCTGATCAGTGACGAACTCGTGCAGGAGATTGGCCCCGGAGAGTCCAGCGGGGGGCGCAAGCCGTTGATGCTGCTTTTTCGCGGAACAGCGGGTTACGCAGTCGGACTGGAGCTGACGGTCACCCGTTTGAAAGGCGTGCTTTCCGACCTCGAGGGCCAAATCGTTGCCGAATATGCCGCCGATCTGATGCAGCATGATGCAGCGTCTGTTTTCGAACAATTAAAGCTGGCAGCAGATTACCTGATCGGGCAGGCTCCTCCCTCCCCTCATGGCGTGATCGGCATTGGCATCGGTGTTCCCGGGATGGTCGATGAGCAGGGCACTGTGCTGTTTGCACCCAACCTGAAGTGGGAGATGGTTCCTTTGCGGGCGATGATGGAGGACAGCTTCAAGCTTCCTGTTACGATTGATAATGAAGCCAATGCGGGAGCGCGGGGCGAGCTGAACTTTGGTGCAGGTATTGGCGTGCGTCATTTAATCTATATCAGTGCAGGCATCGGGATTGGTTCAGGTATCATCGTTGACGGTGAATTATACAAGGGAGCCTGGGGGTATGCGGGTGAGACTGGACATATGTCCATTGAAGCAGAGGGCCTGCCCTGCTCTTGCGGTAATCGGGGATGCTGGGAATTGTATGCCTCGGAAAAAGTATATGAGCACCCGGATCAGGAGCATCTGCCTGGGCGTACTACCAAGGAATTGATTGAACTGGCTCAGGAGGGTCACGAAGCTGTACTGAACTTGTACGAAATGGTTGGACGCAAGCTCGGCATCGGCATTACCAATATTGTCAACAGCTTTAACCCGGAACGCATCATTATTGGCGGCCCGCTTTCAGAAGCCAAACCCTGGATTGAGTCTGCACTCAAACAGGTGGTTGAGGAACGAACCCTGCCATATCACCGCCGCAGTCTGCAGGTGGAATGGGCTGCGCTCGGCAGCCGCTCGACCCGAATCGGGGCAGCCTACGCTGCAATATCCCAGTTCTTAGGTAATGTGCGCGTCTCTGTTTAATATTCAGCACAAAAACATATAAAATTGACAAGATTTCGCCCCATTTCCTCCCTTTTTGTTAAAGAAATCCAGAGGTATAATGGTGTTATGTGATTTTTGTCATGGCAGCGCTCGCGCTGCTGTGTTATCCGATAATGAAACGGAGTGAAAACTCGTGACCTACGTGGATACATCAGATATCTCGGCGCCAGTGTTTGTCACCGTACTCCTGTTCCTGATTGTGCTTGCGCCCCTGTTCAGCCTAGGCATACTTCGATTTTTTCAGAGCAAAAAGAAGGCTGGTGTCATGTACATGCTGTCAGGCTTGCTGGTGTATGTCGTATTTCAGACGTTTATGAGTATTTTTTTCTAGCGAGAACGTCTTAACACCTCAACGGATGTAAAGGCATAGGATTTTTTGTACAAACGGAAAAAGAAGACGCTTATACGCAACGTCTTGAACCCCAGACGCTGCTTTACGCGTCTTCTTTTTGTTTCTCTTTCACCACTCCATTCAAAATGCAAAAAACAGAAAAACCGCACCTCATCAGGTACGGTTTTCCTCTCTTCACTTCTATATTCAAACGGCTCGCGCGAACCGGAATAGCTTCATTTCTTTTAAACTACACAGTAAGCTTACATACTAGAATAGCATGAATTAAGCGTCCAGTACTTTCGCGAATTGCGTTTTATTCATACCTAGGATGCGGTGTTCACCGATTACTGTCAAAGGAACTGCACGTACGCCCATGTCCCATACTTGTTGTGCGAACTCATCGCTTGTCTCGATGTTGCGCTCTTCGTAAGCAATGCCTTTGTCAGCCAGGAAAGATTTAACAGACTTACAGTTCGGGCAGTTCGTGGATGTGTATACAATTACGTTTTCCATGTTCAATTCACCTCATAATGATTATTTGATTTATATGGTTAATAATTAATAAGCTTAATCAAGCACTCTTTAAACACTGAACTTGCGAATTACAATGCAACCGCGCTGTGCTCCAGGCTTTCAATGAATTTCTCTGTATCCATCGCAGCCATACATCCGCTGCCTGCAGCTGTGATCGCCTGTTTGTAGCGTGTATCCTGAACGTCACCACATGCGAATACGCCTGGGATATTGGTTTCAGAAGTACCAGGTGTTGTCAAAATGTAACCATGCTCATCCGTCGTAATCTGGCCGCCGAGGAAACCTGTGTTCGGTGTATGACCGATGGCTACGAATACGCCGCTTGCCGGAATCACTTCTTCTTCACCTGTTGCGTTGTTGAGTACCTTCAAGCCAGTTACGCCGTTGTCGCCAGCAATAACTTCAAGTGGTGTGCGGTTCAGAGCCATTTCTACTTTTTCGTTGCTGCGTGCACGATCCTGCATGATTTTGGAACCGCGCAGTTCCTCACGACGGTGTACCAAGGTTACTTTCGAACCGAAACGGGACAAAAAGCTTGCTTCTTCCAATGCGGAATCGCCACCGCCAATAACGATGATTTCTTTGTTGCGGAAGAAGAATCCGTCACATGTCGCACATGTGCTGACACCGCGTCCCACGTTTGTTTCTTCTCCTGGAATACCCAGATATTTAGCGGAAGCACCTGTAGACAGAATCAACGTTTCCGATACAAGTTCGCCCATACCTTCTACTTGAATTTTGAATGGACGCTCGCTCATGTCGATATTGTTTACCCAACCTGTACGGAATTCAGCACCAAAACGCTCTGCCTGCTTACGCATGTTATCCATCAACTCAGGACCCATGATACCATCAGGGAAACCCGGGAAGTTCTCTACTTCCGTCGTTGTTGTCAGCTGTCCTCCCGGCTGTGGTCCTTCAATAACAAGCGGATTCAAGTTAGCACGTGCCAGATAGATTGCTGCTGTCAGCCCAGCAGGGCCTGTTCCAATAATAATTGATTTATACATGTATAGTTCCTCCCCCAGGTTCTGCAAAAAGGTCAGGTTCTCCGGCATCAAAAGCGCGAGCCTTTGCATACACTAAAACGAATAGCCCATGTCATGTCCATAAACTGCCTGCGAATATGACGATTCACCTATGCAGAAACGGAATTCTAATTTATAATCATTCTAATCTGTTGTTCATTATGATCTCTTTTATGTACGGTGTCAATGCTCGGCAGCGATTATGAAGAAGTCTTCATCAGGAGGGAAAATGGAAGCATGAACGACGCTCTACTAGGCAGCATTATTTCGGCCATGTCTACCGGACTTGGAGCCGTACCGATTTTATTTATGCGTAAAATATCACATCGTCTGCGCGACATTCTGCTCGCTTACGCAGCGGGCATTATGACCTCGGCCTCGGTGTACAATCTCATTCCCGAAGCACTCGGACAGTCCAATCTGTTCGTGCTCGCGTTTGGCATTATGCTCGGCAGCCTGGTGCTGCTTGTGCTGGAGATGCGGATCCCGCACGTAGATCTGGAGAATCCCGAGAAGATGCCTTTCAAAATTGAAGGCAAAGCCTTCATGATTATCGCAGCCATTACAATGCATAACCTGCCGGAGGGCTTGTCTGTCGGTGTAAGTTACGCTAGTACAGATGAGAATCTGGGGAATCTGATCGCCTTTTCTATCGGTCTGCAAAATGCACCCGAAGGCTTTCTGGTCGCTCTCTTTCTCGTCAATCAAAATATCGGCCGCTTCAAGGCGCTTGGTATTGCAACTCTGACCGGAGCTGTAGAGATTATTACCGCTATGATCGGATATACGCTCAGCAGTCTGGTGGCTGGCCTTGTACCATACGGTTTGGCGTTTGCAGCAGGTGCGATGATGTTCATCGTTTATAAAGAGCTGATTCCCGAAAGCCACGGAGACGGCAATGCACGCGCAGCAACAATCTCGTTCCTGTTTGGGCTGATTACGATGATTGGGCTGACCGAACTGTTCTAAATGGAACATAAACGAAAAAAGCTAGACGTCAAAACGGAAAGCCAAAAGAACCCGATACAACAGCTGCACGCTGAAGTCGGGTTCTTTATTTTGCCACAAATGAAGATTCCATGAAATTACTGAAATTGCTTATATCCTCGGTAGGGCGTTCCGTTTATTCTTTTTAACTAGTACATCAACATCTACAACATCAAGATCAAGATTGGATAAAGCGAATCAGTTCGGCATTATATTTGTTCAACTCATCGTAAAATGCACCGTGTCCACTCTCTTCAAAAACAACCATTTCAGCCGAAGGGATCGCTTTCTGCATCTCCTCCGCGAATTCGAACGGACAGATTTCATCCTTTTTACCGTGGAAAATGGCTGTAGGCACCTGGATCGTTCCCAGCTCCCCGCGCAAATCCTCATCCCGCAGCGCCATGGCACTGCTGATCGTACCATAAGAAGAAGCTTCCATGCCGAGTGCATGGAACCACTGCATGAAAGGCTGGCTGTGCTCCTTCGCAAAAAACATCCCGCCAAACGTATCCAGCAGCTTTGGACGGTCCGTGAAAATCGGCTCAATAATCTTCTCGTTCAGTTCATCCGGCGTCAAACCATACGGATAACCTTCACGCTGGGTAAATACAGGTGCCGCTGCCGACAGCAGCGCCAGCTTGGATACCCCGTGCCCCTGATGCCGCGCCATATAATGTGCAGCAATGGCACCACCCATAGAGAACCCGGCCAGCACCGCATCCGTCAGCCCCAGATCATCTATGACCGCACGAACATCGTCTGCCATGCGATCATAGTCGTAACCGGTTGACGGCTTATCCGATAAGCCATAACCTCTGAAATCCATCGCAATTGAACGAATCCCGTGATTCGGCAGCACATTCAACTGGTATTCAAACATTTTATAATTGACAGGCCAGCCGTGCAAAAACAGCACCGGAGTCCCTTCACCAATATCTTCAACATATACTTTTACACTCGGTTCAACTTGTACGTAACGGCCCATTTTTTCACAGCTCCCTTATTATTCAAAGTTATTATCAGAGTAACTATCATTAGCGAGATACGCTGTATCGTCTCTACGACTATTACCCTCTGACCACAGGTTCAAACGGGAGCTGCCGGGCGCTGCAAGTTGTTTTATAAAGCTATCACGTTAAGCTTGATGACAGATTAACTTTAACGCAGCAGCCGAAGTCCATTCAAAATAACCAGAATGGTACTTCCTTCATGACCAACCACGCCAAGCGGAAGGGCGACATCCTGCAGGAAGTTTCCTGCAATCAATGCCAGAATAACTGTAATGGCAAACCACATATTATGCTTCACCGTGCGCTCTGCCCGTCGAGCCTGCCCAATCACCCACGCAATCTCTTCAATGTTATCATTCATAAGCACTGCATCGGCTACCTCAATGGCCGTCCCGCTTCCTGATAAGCCCATCCCCATACCCACGGTTGCTGCCGCAAGTGCTGGGGCATCATTGACCCCGTCACCAACCATCAGCACATGGCCGTACTGCTCGCGAAGCGATTGTACCTGTTTCACCTTGTCTTCAGGCAGCAGATCTGCATAAACCAGACTAACTCCCGTTTCGCCAGCAATCACCGAGGCGGAACGGGCACGGTCACCGGTTAACATCGCAGCTTCGACCCCCATGCTCTTCAGCTTCTGTACAGCAGCTGCTGCCTGTGGGCGAATCCTGTCCCGCATCGCAATCAAACCTGCAAACTCACCATTCACGGTTACAACGGATATCGTTTTCCCTTCCTGCTCCAGCGCAGCACATACCTCTCCCCACTCTGGAGCACGGTTTACGGATCTTTCAACTTCATCGGCTGTGGGTTCCAGGGAATTACTATCCTTCGATTCTCCGTTCGGCATTAGCCCCAGGGTTTTCGCGGCTCTCCTCTCTTCCATCTGCATCTCTCGTGTATCTTGTGCCCACACTGTTCCATCCAGCCTTCCAATATTCCATACGATGCCGTTCAACGTTCCTTCAATGCCGTGTCCAGTAATGGACTGCACATGCTCTGCTTCCTGCAAAGGCAGATTTTCCTTATTGGCCTGTTCAACAACAGCACGGGCAAGAGGGTGCATCGAGAGATTTTCAATGGACGCTGCCGCAGATAACAGCTGCTCCCTACTTATGCCCGGTGCAGTCAGAATATCTGTTACTTGGGGTGTTCCCATCGTGAGCGTACCTGTTTTGTCAAAAGCAACCACCTTGGTATGAGCAATATTCTCCATATGCGCCCCACCCTTGAACAAAATGCCGCGGCGGGCGCTGCTCGACATTGCGGACAGCATTACAGGCATGATCGATGAAACAAGCGCACATGGTGAAGCCACCACAAGAAAAACCATTGCTTTGTAGAAAGCTTCATTCCACGTCCATCCCAAGATCAACGGTGTTCCTACAATAACCAGAATCGTAACTCCTACAACGATGCGAGCATAAATACCTTCAAAGCGTTCCATAAAACGCTGCGAGTCCGGCACCTCAGCCTGTGTTTCTTCCACCATTTTAATAATCTTGCCGAACAGCGAACCTTCAGCTGACTTGGTGACCTCGACATATACTGCCCCTTCGCCATTCACCGTACCTGCATAAACTTCGTCACCTATGTTCTTATCCACCGGCATGGATTCTCCTGTAATAGACGACTGGTTGATAAAAGAGCTTCCCCGGTAAACCACCCCATCCGCTGGAATCAGCTCTCCCGGCTTCACCAGCAGCAGATCCCCTGGCTTCAAATCCTCAATAGCTGCCACATTCATCTGTCCATCTTCAATCCGCAGTGCCGTCTCGGGTTTAAGTGCCAGGAGGGATGAAATATCTTTGTGACTGCGCTCCGTCGCATAACTCTCCAAGGCTCCGCTGAGGGCAAAAATAAAGATCAACATTGCTCCTTCATTCCAGTACCCGATAGCCGCTGCTCCGAGTGATGCGGCAATCATCAGCAGGTTAACGTCCAGGTCGCGGTCTTTGACCAGCGTTCCAATGCCTTCCTTCGCCTTGGTCCAGCCCCCGATAACATAAGCTGCAATGTAAAGTATGACAGACAATGTCCCAAAGTAAGGAGCAATCCCCCATGCAATTAGCATCATAAGACCGCTGCCTAAAGCCGCCTGCATCTCCTTGTTCTGCAGCATGACTCGGAAGTCCGGCTTCTTGCCCCGGTTAGGACCAGGAGTATGGGTCGATTGCTGCTTGGCTTGCTGTTTTCCTTGTAAAGGCTGGTGTATCGCTTGCATATAAATCACGTTCCTTCCGTATGGGTTTTTGAGCGTAACGACACTGCATTTTGTCTTTCGCTTTTGGTTTTGCTTTGGCTTTGGTTTCTGCTTATTCGTTGGACTTCGCTGAATCGAACATTTCGACTGCTGCTGGTTTCCGCTTCTCATCTGACTGTCTTAACCTAAGTTGTATTGAGAATGAGAGCCATTGTTACTGCCCTAAAAATGGCACATGCTGCTGCGGAAATCCCGCAGCAGCATGGTTTAGAGATGATTTCGCATCCTCAATGAATCAATTATTCAGTGAGAATGATAATCATTTTTGTGCTTATGCAATTATTTTTACTCAATGCAACTTTTGTTTTATTATATGCCTGTGTCGTGGATTTGTAAATGGATATCCCAAATAAAACTCCAGACTTAACATCAAACGTAGATACTAAAAAAGCCGCCAGCAGCGACTTGAATAGTAACTTGAATAGGGAATCAAACCCGTTAACAGCAGCCAAAAGTCACAAGAAAGAAATATAATCACCTATCCTGTCTGATCATGCCCTGCATAAAAACATCAAATTCTTTTGTCCCTAATCCATGAAATATACCGAACAATAGATATAATTGTTAATGCAGTCAGCAAAGCAAATACAAGCAGCAGCAAACTTGCCCTTCCTGTCTCAGATAAACCTTGAAAGCTGCTTATAATGAAGATCAACAGGCCAATATCAGCAGCTGCTAAGATTAGAATGGGAACAGCATAACCTATACGCAATGTAATCCTGTCCGCCTCCTTCCTAGGGGAACTATAGTACATTAAGCATATCAAAAGTAAACACAGCGCTCTACACTCTTATCCTCTCATTCCGCTTGGTGAAGTTTCACCAAGACACGCAATTCGCCAGACATCTACCGAAAATGGCCCGCAAAAAAGGCCAAAGTCCGCTGAACACGGCTCTGACCTTATGCTGTACATTGACTATTCTTTAACCTTTTAATTTATCTTACGCGTTAAGCCCCTACGCCTGCACCCTGGCTCGCTTTAATCGCCTGCTCCAGATCATAGATGATATCTTGAATGTTCTCTGTACCGATGGACAGACGGATCAACTCCGGATTTACGCCAGCTGCGGTCTGCTCTTCGGCCGTCAGTTGGGCATGCGTGGTGCTTGCCGGATGAATGATCAATGACTTGGAGTCGCCCACGTTGGCGAGGTGAGAGAACAGTTTTACATTTTCGATCAGTTTACGTCCTGCTTCTACGCCGCCTTTAATTCCAAACGTTAAGATTGCCCCCTGCCCTCTTGGCAGATATTTCTGTGCAAGCTCATAAGATGGGTGACTTGGCAGACCTGCATAGCTCACCCAAAGAACATCTTCATGTTTCTCCAAATATTCCGCTACGGCCAGAGCGTTGCTGCTGTGACGTTCCACACGAAGATGCAGTGTCTCCAAACCTTGTACTAACAACCATGAGTTAAATGGGGAGATGGATGCACCGAGGTCACGCAGCAGCTGTACACGTGCTTTAATAATATAAGCAATCGGGCCAACCGCTTCTGTATACACAACCCCATGGTAACTTGGGTCTGGCTCAGTCAATCCCGGGAATTTGCCACTTGCTTTCCAGTCGAATTTACCACTGTCTACAATTACACCGCCGATGGACGTACCATGTCCGCCAATAAACTTCGTCGCAGAGTGAACGACAATGTCCGCTCCATGCTCAATTGGACGAAGCAGATACGGACTTGGGAATGTGTTATCCACGATCAATGGAATTCCGTGCTCATGAGCAATCGCTGCCACGGCTTCAATATCAAGTACGTTACCTTTCGGGTTACCAATCGTTTCAGCGTACAACGCTTTTGTTTTCTCCGTAATTGCCGCACGGAAATTCTCTGGATCACTGGAATCTACGAACTTCACATCAAGACCCAGTTTCGGCAGTGTTGTAGAGAACAGGTTATACGTACCACCGTACAGGCTCGCCGAGGACACGATCTCATCTCCAGCACCAGCAATGTTTAGCAAAGAGAACGTAATAGCAGCCTGACCCGAAGCTGTAGCCAATGCGCCTGCTCCACCTTCCAGCGCCGCAATCCGCTGCTCAAATACATCCGTTGTCGGATTCATCAGACGTGTGTAGATGTTGCCAAACTCTTTCAAACCAAACAGATTAGCGGCATGCTCCGTATCGCGGAATCCATAAGATGTGGTCTGGTACAGGGGTACAGCTCTAGATTGAGTTGTAGGGTCAATCTCTTGACCTGCATGAATAGCTAATGTTTCAAATGAAAGCTCACGTTCGTTTGACATAATTCTGAATCCTCCCTTGATATATACATTCTTGTGTGTGTGTTGATTCTCAATTCCTGCTTTACTGATATCTGTTCATGACAGCTTATGTTTTCCATATTCTCTCACAAGATGTCGGTTTTGAAAAGAGTTTATTTCCGATTTTTCCGATAAGAAATATAAATATGTAAATCTCACATCGCCTGCAGCAAAAAAACCTTCGCCGCAGCAAAGGTTTTTCGATTCTTTCAATCAACTTCAATCATTTAACTTGCAATATATAACTCAAAATCATAAGTGTGAGCTTCATGAGCAGACGAGCTTCTCAACTCTTCACACCCTTACAGCATTCCACACCTCACGCAGATGCTTGGCAGCAGGAACAGCCTCTTCTGCATTCACACCTTCCAGCGAGATATCAATGTGTGGTTTATACGTCTTGAGCAATTCGAAGAACAACGGATAATCCAGAATTCCCGCACCAGGAACAGGATTATACTTCTCCCCCTGTACATTGAAAGCTACATCCTTTGCATGAATCACGATAATCTTCTCATACAGCTTCTCCATGACTTCGCGCAGAAAAGCTCCTTGATCTGCTGTATGATGCTGTTTAATAAGATTGCACGGATCAAACAGCATACCCAGATTAGATGATGGAATCTCTTCAAACAAACGGGTCATATGTTCATGCGTATGAAGCGTATGTGTCGCTACAGGTTCAATGGCGGCATGTACGCCCCATTTCTCGGCTTCCTCCGTGATTTCCTCCAGCGTGTCCTTCAGAACACTCCATGACTTTTCATCATACGTGTCTGGATGAGTATCCCGATAAGTCGTTCGTTCTCCTGTTTCTGTTGCCACCATACTGCACCCGAAATCCCGGGCATATCGCAAATGTTCCTTGAACCGGTTAATGTCTGCGCGACGGCTCACAGGATCAGGATCAATCGGATTGATATAACAGCCCAGAACAGCAATTTTCACTCCGCGGCTGGCAAATTGTTCTCCTACCTCATTAGCGAATCCAGGGCTCAATTTGCCATTCGCTGAATCCATATCCGACAACGCTTTGGCAAGAGCCAGCTGCACGGAGTTGAATCCATTATCCGCAATCGTCTGTGCCAGTTCAGCTGTAGGCCGTTTACCAAACGTATGGGCCAGAATGCCAAGTTTCATCTCACTGCCTCCTTCTGCAGAGCGAATCTCGAAAGCCCGATTAACGTGCCATCCATCCGCCATCCACATTCAGTACGTGACCATTCAAGTAATCCGATGCGGCAGAAGCCAAGAACACAACCGGACCTTTCAAATCCTCAGGAGTTCCCCAACGCCCTGCAGGAATACGTGCCGTAATATCGCGGTAACGATTCTCGTCCGCACGAATTTGCGTTGTATTATCGGTTTCCATATAACCTGGGGCAATTCCGTTAATCTGAATACCCTTGCCAGCCCATTCATTGGCGAGCGCCTTCGTCAACCCGGCAACGCCATGTTTACTAGCTGTATATCCCGGTACATTAATGCCGCCCTGATAGGAAAGCATCGATGCGATATTAATGATTTTGCCGCTTCCACGTTCAATCATATGTCTGCCTGCCAGCTGACTCAGGAAAAATACACTGTTCAGGTTCAGCGCAATAACATCATGCCAGTCCTGATGCGCGTGATCTGCTGCCGGAGTGCGGCGAATAATGCCGGCATTGTTGACGAGAATATCAATTCTGCCCTGGAAAGCGAGCGCTTTTTCAAATACAGCTGAAAGCTCCTCTTCCTTGCTCAGGTCAGCTTCAATGATATACGCTTTGCGTCCCAGCGCTTCAATAGCACTTGCTGTCTCTGCCGGTTTGGAGTATGACACCAGCACCACATCAGCCCCAGCTTCCGCAAGGCCAACAGCCATTCCCTGCCCGAGTCCTCCCGAAGTACCTGTCACCATGGCAACTTGTCCGCTTAAATCAAATGGGTTCATGAACAATTCCTCCGCATGTCTTTGATATGCAAACAACAACATTAATCATTCGTTATTTCATTACGTAAAAAGGATATGAAGTTAACTATGGTAATCCACATTGACACCAAGCTGCCTGTATAGATCCGCTGTCTCTTCTTCCAGATGTCGGTCACTGATAATATAATCCAGTTCAGAACACTGCGCGAAAGTACGGAGAGCAAACTGCCCGAATTTGTAATGATCCACCACACCAAATACCTGCTGTGCGGCAGCAATCATCGCTTTTTTCAAGGGAACTAAATCCCCTGTATAGATGGACAATCCAAATTCGGGATGAAGCGCCGTGGTTGAAATAAAGGCTTTGTGAATATTCAGACCGGAGATAAACGCCGCTGTATCCTCACCCACCAACATATTACGCACACGCGCTCCACCGGGAACGACCAGCCGTACCTGTTCCTTTTTCGTCAGCTCTGCAATGATATACAAATCACTCGTAATCACTGTCAACGGCTGATTCTCCAATCGTTTCGCCATCTCCAGCGTTGTGCTTCCACCATCCAGAGCGACAATATCACCCGGTTTGATGTAAGCAAGCGCCCGCTCCGCAATCTCGGTTTTCTCGGACTGGCGCTTCTCCAGCACTCCCCTGCTGTTCAAAATGCCATACTGGTCGTTCTGAGCAAGCATGGCCCCGCCATGTACACGTACAAGCAGTCCCATAGTCTCCAGCTTGTCGAGATCCTCTCGTACCGTTTTGCCTGTCACCTGCAGCAGTTCGCTCAAATCGCTGACGGTGACTTCCTGGCGCTCCAGCAGAGCCTCCATTATTTTTTCATGTCGTTTCAATGGATTCATCTAATCAACTTCCTATTTCTGAATGCAAAAATGAATATCGTGTTTGAATGACACATTCCCATTCACTTCCACATCAGACGGCTTAAATTCGAACATTCATCGGTTACTTCATTGGTAGATTCATTGTACATGGTTCATTGCTTCATTCAATCATTTATTTGTATTTATTCATGTATTGATTCTTGGATTATTGTTTATTTCAGATCTTTCATCGCTACGCCGTCCATGTCTTCAAACGTCTGATTTTCCCCAGCCATGGCCCAGCAGAATGTATAATTGCTCGTACCCACACCGCTGTGAATAGACCAGCTTGGAGAGATGATCGCTTGACGATCACGTACAACGAGATGGCGTGTTTCGTTCGGTTCACCCATCATGTGGAATACAACGCCATCTTCAGGCAGATTCCAGTACAGGTATACTTCAGAACGACGGTTATGCGTATGTGCAGGCATCGTGTTCCACATGTTTCCTTTGTTCAATTCCGTGATACCCATCACGAGCTGGCAGCTCTTGATTCCGCCTTCACCCTGGTGAATGTAACGATAAATGGTACGTTCGTTCGAGCTTTCGATGCTGCCGAGATGGTTCGGCTGTGCTTGCTCTTGGGTTGCTTTTACTGTCGGATAGGTATGGTGAGCTGGTGTAGAAACGAAATAGAACTGAGCCGCTTGCTCGGTGCCATTACTCTTGAATACAACTTCCTTGACCCCTTTACCGATATAAAGACATTCTTTCGCTCCAATTTCGTACACTTCTCCGTCCGCTGTTACAGTACCTTGTCCACCCACATTAATGATACCGATTTCACGGCGCTCCAAGAAAAAGTCCGTTCCGATATCTTTCAAGTTTACTTCAAGGGTGATGTCCTTGCTGTGTGTCACTGCAGTTCCCACAATGTAACGATCCACATGAGAGTACACAGTCACCAGTTCGTCTTTGGCAAACAACTGCTCCATAAGGAATTCCTCACGCAAACGAGCTGTATCATACGTCTTCACTTCATTCGGGTGTGCTGCATAACGGTTTTCCATCTGTAATCCATCCCTTTCGTCTTATGAATAATGTTAGGATCGAGCCTTGTTGAGTCCTTCTGACAGTCAATCGTGTTCATTAATGTTTGTTAAAGTTCATATAAGTTCATTTTAGTTCATTTTGTATCTTTTGTGTACCCTTATTTTAAGAAAAATGAAAATCATTAGATCGTATTCGCTATTTCTAATAATGTTGTGTAGTCGTACAGCGGTTCAAGATTGTTATTTTTGCCGGATACAAGAGCATAAGTTAACCCCTCATCTCTCCAGTAGATGGCACTTATTTCTCCATTCCCTTGGTCCCAGGTTTGTGAACCGTTGGTTAACTTACGACCTATTTTCCCTTTTGGAGGGGTATCTGCCTTGGAGTTGGTGATCAGCAGAATTAAGTTTGCATCCTCGTCCTTGTTTGCATACGTCATTTCCACTGCTTCGTATGTTCCATTCGTTTCTAAAATTCGAGTATATTGTTCGGTGATTTCAAACGGGACGACCGGCTGTTTAATTTTGAAAGGAACCCTGGCTTCCGCCTCCTGCAAAGAAACTTCAACCGCCGGAAGACTCGGCTCCTCATCTCCCGTCACCAGGCTGCTCTCCGTTTTTTCCGAGCAAGCAGATAGCACAAGAAGAACCATACATAACATACTTAGACACATGATTTTTTTCAGAATTGCCAACTCAATCACCTCCAGCTCCTCAAAAGTATTTTCCCCTTCAAACCCGCTTCCGCCGCAGCAGCAGCCTGATGCACATTCGTTAACTCATAGTTCTCGCTCGTGTCTGCCATGACCAGCTGCCCAGCACGGATCAGCGTCATTACCTCATTAAATACCTGCGTCCACTCCTCCTGTGAACAGCGTTCCACCCAGTGTTTAAGCCAGAAGAGCTTCACTTGAACTTGTGTTCCTCGGGTTAACTCATGCCACAATGGGGTAATTCCTGAAAGCAGTCCAATACTGATAAGCATACCGCTCTGTCCAAGACAGCTCACGAGCTGCTCTCCATCCGTTCCGCCAATACAATCCACGGCTGCATCAGCGCCTCGTCCTTCTGTTATTGTCATGATTCTTTCCTGAAGCTGTTCCTTTGTTGTGTTCACGATGACATCCGCCCCAAGACGGAGCAGGTCAGCAGTGTGCCGATCGCTCCTTGTAAGCGCGATCATTCGAAAACCGATAATTTTCGATAATTGTGCAAATACACGCCCAATTGCAGAGCCGCCGGCATTGACGATCAATGTATTACCATACGTAAGATGCAGCATACGGTTACAGATCAGCCAAGCAGTTACGGGATTAATGTAAATCTGAGATGCCGTTTCGTCACAGATCTCATCAGGCACGATGACTGCATGCCTAGCAGAAGTCTTCACTACTTCCTGCCACGTATTCTCTCCCCTTAACGGTAAAACACGACGCCCCAGCATGTGATGTGATACTCCGCTCCCGACAGCCTCTACCACTCCCACACCCTCAAAACCAGGAACAGCCGGCAGCAGCGTGCGATGTGAATAGGCTCCTCGAACAGGAATAAGATCGGATGGATTAATAGGTCTGGCCAACATTCTTACGTTTACTTCGCCCTCCCCAGGCCGTAGTATTTCTTTTTCTTCCACAAGCAGTACTTCATTTGGTTCCCCAAAACGATAATATCGGATGACCTTTGCTCTCATTCTACTCTCTCTCCTAACCAAGCTCTTAAGTCTTTCCCGCTGTATGCTGGAACAACATTCCATTATATAAACATCGTAACATTAAAAACATTCTATGCAACCACCTATAACAGCACATATGATCGTTTTTTCCATACCACTACTTACAAAAAAATAAAAAAGAACCTTCTCGCCTGAATGACAGACGAGAAGGTTCTCTATGTTACATATTAATGTGCTACTGCGTTGTTCAGCATGATCCAGATCGAACCAATGACGATGGTCAACATCATCAGCAATCCGAAGATAAGGGCCATCACATTCCAGCGAGGCTTCTCTGTTTCACGGATATGCATGAAGAAGAAGAGTTGAACCACAAACTGAAGTGCCGCTGTACCAAGAATAACAACCATTGTTCCTGTTTTGCCCATCATATCGTTCAGCACCACGACCAGAGGAATGATGGTCAGAACGATGGACAGAATGAAACCGACGACATAGGACTTCAGTGAGCCATGTTGTTCGTGTCCATGGGAATCATGTGCGTTGTGCTCTGCCATCTACATCACCCCCATCAGATAGACGATCGTCAGGAGGAAAATCCATACGACGTCCAAGAAGTGCCAGTACAAGCTGATTACGTTGATTTTACCGCGAGTGACATCGGTAATACCCCGTTTTTTCAGTTGGAACATCAGTCCGATCATCCAGATCAGACCGAGCGATACGTGGAGTCCGTGAGTACCCACGAGGGTAAAGAACGCGCCGGAAGCAGCACTCGTTGTGTAGCTGAATCCTTCGTGAACCATCTCAACAAATTCATAAATTTCCAGTGCAAGGAAGCCTGCACCCAGAACAGCTGTAATGATAAGCCAGTTAATCAATTGTTTTACTTTACCCTGGTTCATTGCCAGAACCGCAAGTCCACTCGTAAAGGAACTTGTGAGCAATAGGAAGGTTTCGGCAATTACACCAGGCATTTTGATCAAGTCAGACAAAATCGGTCCGCCCGCCGTATTGTCACGCAGCACAATGAAGGTTGCGAACAATACGGAGAACAGGATAACGTCGGAAATCAGGAAGAACCAGAATCCGAGAATTTTCATTTCCTGTGGATCATGGTGGCCATGGTCATGACCGTGTGCATGATTCTCACCGTGCTTAGCGGCTGCTTGAGCCATCTATACCGACCCCCTTAACGACGCTTCGGTACGTTTAATTTCATCGACCGGAATATAATAATCCGTATCGTAAGAGAAGGAACGAGCGATCATGCAGATACCTACGCCAGCAAGTCCGAGAATTGCCATCCACAGCCATCCGAAGACGAAGCCAAAACCGGCTACGAACCAGAAGACAGACATAATGAACGGAATCGAGGAATTCTTCGGCATATGAATTGGCTCATATACAGGCTCAGGCGGATGAATACCTTTCGCACGACGTTCTTTCTCTTCCCACCACTCATCCACATCATCTCCGCGCGGTGTAACAGCGAAGTTGTATTCCGGAGCTGGTGAAGGAATAGACCACTCAAGCGTACGACCATCCCATGGATCGCCAGATGCTTTGAGTGTTTTGTATTTACGAATACCGTCTGCAATTTGTGCAACTTGGAACAAGAATCCGACACCCATCAGGAATGCCCCGATTGTGGATACGAAGTTGAGTTCCCACCAGCCAGTATCCCAGCCATATGTGCTCAGACGACGTGTCATACCCATCAGACCGACAGCGTACTGCGGCATGAAGCAGACATAGAAACCAATATTCCAAGTCCAGAATGCCCATTTGCCCAGTTTCTCTTCGAGTTGGAAACCAAACATTTTAGGCCACCAGTAGTACAGACCTGCGAAGTATCCAAAGACAACGCCGCCGATCAACACTTGGTGGAAGTGAGCAATCAGGAAGTAACTGTTGTGGAACTGGAAGTCAGCAGGAGCTACGGACAGCATAACACCTGTCATCCCCCCGACGATGAAGCACGGGATAAAGGCAATGGTCCACATCATCGGTGTAGCCATGCGTATCCTGCCTCGATACATCGTGAACAGCCAGTTAAAGACTTTAACCCCTGTCGGAATCGCAATCAGCATCGTAGTTACCGCGAAGAATGCATTGACGTCCGCCCCGGAACCCATCGTGAAGAAGTGATGCGCCCATGTAAAGAAGGACAGGAAGCTGATGATCAGCATCGCGAATACCATCGATTTGTAACCAAACAGTTTTTTACGAGAGAACGTACTTACGATCTCGGAGAACACACCAAATGCCGGCAAGACGACAATGTATACCTCAGGGTGACCCCACATCCAGATCAAGTTGATATACATCATTGGGTTGCCGCCCAGATCAAGTGTGAAGAAGTGCGCCCCGGCAAACCTGTCGAGGAAAAGCAGTGCAAGTGTCACGGTCAAGATCGGGAAAGCAAACAAGATAATAATACAAGTGGAGAATACCGACCATGTAAACATCGGCAGTTTCATCCATTTCATGCCTGGCGCACGCATTTTAATGATGGTAACCATAAAGTTGATACCGGTCGCCAGGGAACCGATACCCGATATCTGGATACCCCATATATAGAAGTTCTGTCCTACCCCCGGACTGTGTGACAGCTCCGATAGAGGCGGATAACTCAGCCATCCAGCATCCGGTGAACCACCGATGACGAAGGACAGGTTGAACAGCATTGCGCCCAGGAAGAATAACCAGAAGCTCAGTGCGTTCAGGAACGGGAATGCCACGTCCCTTGCTCCGATCTGTAACGGCACAATGACGTTAAACAAACCGAACATAAATGGCATCGCCATGAACAGGATCATGATCGTACCATGTGTTGTGAAGACCTGATTATAGTGTTCTGGATGTAAGAAATCCATATTAGGCATAGCCAGCTGCAGACGCATCATCAATGCATCCACACCACCACGGAACAACATGATAATGGAAGCAATGATATACATAATACCGATCTTTTTATGATCGACAGTAGTTAACCAGTTACGCCAGAGCCAGCCCCATTTTTTGAAATAAGTCAGCACCGATACGATCGCAATAATCGTAATCCCGATCGCCACGTCTGCTCCATAGATCAGCGGGTCGCCGGTTACAAAAAACTCCGATGCAAACTCCTTTAATCTCTCTAACATTGGGGGCCTCCTTTCAATCTTTAGTTCGTACTTGTATTTACTTTCGGTACAGATAAGGATTTGTCTCCAGCAGCTTCGTTCGAACTTGAACTTTCATGCTTGCTGTGAGCACTTTTGCCGTCAACAACATATTTAGTCACGATGTTCTGGAACAAACCTTCAGGGAAGGCAGAGTAATAAGCAACATTACTTGTTCCCGGCTTCGCCAGAGCATCATACGTTTCTTGTGTCATTGGCTGGGATTGGTCTTTAACTTCCCTCACCCATTGGTCGAACTCTTCATCCGAAGTCGCATTTACATCAAAACGCATCTGCGCAAAGTGTTCACCGGTGAAGTTAGCTCCCGAGCCCCAGTATTTACCTTCATGGTCTGCTTGCAAATACAAGGTCATCGCCATACCTGACATCGTGTAAATTTGTCCACCCAGCTGCGGAATCCAGAATGAGTTCATCGGTGAATCCGCAGTAAGCTCAAATTTCACAGGCCGGTCTGCCGGAATATTCAGCGTGTTAACCGTTGCAATGCCCTGCTCAGGATACAGGAACAACCATTTCCAATCCAGTGAAGATACCTGAATCGTAATTGGTGCTTTCTCATGAGCCAGCGGCTTGGAAGGCTCAAGGTCATACGTGTAGCGAACTGTAATAATGGCAATCAGCCCGACAACAATAATCGGAATGGTCCACCAGATAACTTCCGCCTTCGTATTGTGAGCCCAGTTTGGCTGGTACTCGTTTTTGTTGTCTGGCTTGTCGCGGTAACGCCAAACGATTACAGCAGACAAAATCAACACAGGAACGATAACGATCGCACAAAGAAGTGTCGTAATAACAATCAGATCTCTCTGCGATGCGCCGATAGGCCCCTTCGGATCCATAACAACGTACTGCCCGCCTGCCACCATTGGCCAGACAATCAAGGCAATTGTAACCAACGTCAGGACAACCGGAATAATAATCCGAGTTAGCGACCTAGGTTTCTTGTTCATTTTGATCCCCTCTCCTCAAATATTCGCTCATACTAAAAAATCAGTATACTACTCTCTTCCTACTAAAGATATCAGAAACGAGCGACTTTTTTATTCTTGTTAACAAATTTGTCGATTTTACACCCTAAATGTGTGAATTTTTTCTCACAAATCACTGGATCGGTTGATATTTGTACATTGTAATCTTTACACTCCAGGTCACAAAATAAAACCCTTTGCAGTCCCGTTGAACAAGGTCAACGAATCCGCAAAGGGCTTTATTGACTGGATTCCGGGGAATATTCCAGTCTTATTATGGACAATATTGCGCAGGATTATAATTAATCCGCGCCTTCGTCTTCCCGGCGTGTATGAACCAGACCAATCGCTTTGGCAATGACGTAAATAAATACGCTCCCTACAAGAAAACCAATGCCAACCATTAATCCCAAATTACGATCATTAAAATCATTCAAGTTAATTAGGCACAGCACAACTCCAGTAATCAGTGCAATCCATGCCAAAACTGTCATCGTCAAGACTGCGCGACGCATATTTTTATCTTTACGCTCTAATTGGCTGACCATTGCTGTCTTCGATGCCATAGTAAACACTTCCTTTTCCCTTTTTGTAAGTGCTTTCCTTATACAAATATACCACATTAGTATGAATTTTAGTCAATAAATGTTCAAATTTATTTCTCATTTTGGACACTTTATTTCCGTGAAACATATTGACAAACGCATTCACACATCCTCTTACTTCTTATAACCCAAAAACACTCGTTTCATAACACCATTACAGGCTGAAGCTTATGAACGGTTTATGAACTTCATTTTTACTCAGACAGCAGAAAAAAGCGGCCCATCGGAAATATCCGACAGAGCCGCCTATATATAATAGAAGAAACATAAATCCGTACAATAAACCAATTAGTTCCGAATTTCCAGCCAATTGTTCTTGATCACGTTCTGATACCAGTAAAAGCTTTCCTTAGGGGTTCTTACAAGCGAACGATAATCGACATGCACCAGACCAAAGCGCATCCGGTATCCCTCGGCCCATTCAAAGTTGTCCATTAGAGACCAGGCCATATAACCTTTCAGGTTAATTCCGTCATTGATAATCCGATGGATTTGGGCCAAATGCTGCTCATAATAAGAGATGCGGCGATCATCGTTAATTTTCCCATTCTCCAGATCATCATTAATGCAGGCACCGTTCTCGGTAATATATACATCCACGTTGCCGTACTTCTGCAAGTAATGCATGAATTCATACAAGCCGCGTGATTCCACCGGCCAGCCGATGTCTGTTTTGATCAGGCCCATATTCAGCTCTTCAGACTGAAGTACACCTGCCTCCGGGTTATAACGGTTAATGCCCATCGTGTAATAATTTATCCCCAACAGGTCGATCGGCTCTGAGATAATTTCCATATCCCCGTCCTGAATCGGCACGGTTGCGCCAGCCTCTGCAAACCAATCCACCAAAAATTGTGGATATGAGCCCTTGTAGATTGGATCCAGGAACCAGTCTGTGTTCAGCGCGATCGAACGATCACATGCTGCTTGATCCTCAGGAGATTTACTGTAAGGCTCAGCCCAACAAACATTCGGAGCAATACCGATCTGTCCTGTAATCCCCATACGGCGGAAGGATTGTACAGCCTTACCGTGAGCAACCAGCAGGCCGTGAGCCACGTTAATGGCTGTCTGCACATCTTTGTTACCCGGTGCATGGATACCCAGCATATTCGAGAGGAATGCAATACACCATGGTTCGTTAAAGGTAAGCCAGAAATTGATTTTGCCTGAGAACTCTTTGAAGATCACTTCTGCATATTTGACAAAAGCATCTACGGTTCTGCGATTTCCCCAACCCCCGTCATCTTCCAGTGTCTGCGGCAGGTCCCAGTGATACAAGGTAAGGAACGGTTCAATTCCAGCATCAATCAAAGCATCTACAAAACGATGATAGAAATCCAGGCCTTCACGGTTGATTTCGCCATCTCCGTCCGGAATAATACGCGGCCATGCAATGGAGAAACGATAGGTGTTGATACCGAGCTTTTTCATCAGTGCAATGTCTTCTTCATAACGGTGGTAGCTGTCGCAAGCGACATCACCATTGTCGCCATTAAACACTTTGCCAGGAGTGCGTGCAAATGTATCCCAGATGGAAACTCCGCGTCCTCCCTCGTGCGCAGCCCCTTCAATCTGATAGGATGCAGTTGCTGTTCCCCAGCGGAAATCCTGAGGGAATTGAAATATGGTCATGGCTTAATCCTCCGTCTCTGATGGCGCCTGGATCATTGATCCGGCGGCATACTAAAAATATAGGTGGTACATTTTCATTACGAAACCAGTTTCCTAAAACGTTTTCGAAGAAGTGTAAATAAAAAAGGCAATTCGCTTTAAGCAGTCATAACATCACAACCAGCGGGGATATCCCATTTTGGAATGGGAGTGCTTACAATAAGAGGATTATATTCGATTTCAAAAATGTCGTCAATGCTCCTTCTCACAGCTCCACAAAAAAAAGCCCTCAGAGCGAGGGCCTTTTCCGGATGAAAACCATAGTGGATATCTCCTGTTATTTCACATCTTTACCTGTCCACAGAGACACACGATCTTTGATCCATTCCGTATACTGTTTCTCCATCTCCACTGCACCGGCTTTGTCCAGCTCAGCCAGGAATGCATCATAGGTCGCATCGAAATTGGCTGGTGAAGTCAAGACAGCTTCCGGAATTCGTTTGCGGACGATATCCTGTGTTTTCTGGAATTTAACACTGTAATCTGTTCCGGAAGGTACGGGCATATTATACGCTGCGCCCCATTCCTTCAGCTTCAGATCATCTTCAGAAGGGTAGAAATCCTTCCATGTACTGATACCGTAAGCTTTCAACGTTTCCTTCTCCGCCGCTGTGTATCCAGCCTGTATCTGCTCAGGGAAGTTCGTTGTGTAATAATTGTCGGTTGCATCCTTCACACCATCGCCGTATCTGGCACTGAAAATATTATACATGCCAATTCCCGTTTCTTTGGTGAATGCGGAGTTATCATTTACTTTGCGATCCTGAATTTCCTGCGGAATCACACGTTTACCATCTTCTACTTTATAATGGTCGCCTTCAATGCCCCAGTTTCTCAGGACTTGACCTTCATCCGATGCAAGCCAATCCATGAACTTGATGATCCGAACCGGATCTTTCGCGGACGTGGTAATTCCGATGCCGTAACCGTCAAACCCTGTTGGCTGGAACGTATGGTCAACGATATCTTTATTCAGGGAAACAGAGAAATGAGCATACGTGCTGTCATCCTTGCCTGCGGATTTCAATGCATTTTCAGCCTCACCATAGTTCCACTCCTGATCAATCAGGCCCAGAACACGGCCGCTGGCAATTTTGGATTTGTACTGGTCATCCTTTTGTACAAACGTATCTTTGTCCAGAAGGCCCTCATTGTACATTTTGTTCAGCCACCGGAAGTATTCTTTCTCCTCTGGGCGTTTGTAGTGAAGTTTCGCTTCATACGTTTCTGGATCGATATAGTATTCACCATCATCCGGTGCACCTGTTGCCTGGAAGGCCGGATTCGTAACCGTGATCATGATTTTCCAGTCATCGGCATTCAGCGTCAATGGAATCGTTGGCTGACCGTCGATCGTTGGATGTTTTTCATAATAGGCACGAAGTACTTTTTCGTAGTCCTCAAGTGTTTTTACTTCAGGATAACCAAGTTCTTTCAGTACCTTTTGCTGGATTTCGAATCCGCCTGTCGCGTCAAAGACAACGTTGTCTACCCCCATATTCGTTGGGATGGTATAGATCGCTTGATCTTCCGTGCTGTATTTCAGACGGTTCATCTGATCACCATAGATTTTCTTCAGGTTCGGTGCATGTTCTTCAATCAGATCGGTCAGGTCAATCATTGCACCTGCGTCCACCAGCTTTGACAAGTTTCCTTTTGGGAAAATCATGTCTGGATAGTCGCCGCTAGCTGCCATCAATGCAACCTTTTGGTCACCACCATTGTTGACATCATACTCTGCTTCAATCGTTACTCCGGTTTGCTTTGTGATCTCTTTACCAACGGCATCCTGCATGTTGTTCCAGGTTGGACTAGGGTCCGCACCGAAGAATGAGATCGTAATCGGATCGGTACCACTGGATTCGGTAGTCTCCTTGGTGCCGGAGTTACCGCATCCAGCAGTAACCAACATCGCACTAGCGAGCATTAACATAGCAAACGTCTTCGGTCTTTTACCTGTAATTCTGTCTTTCATACTGCCTCTCATTGTCTATCTCCCCCTATTTATGAAGGTTTTATCTGTATAACAGGCCAGGGGCCTGAGGATACCACATATTAGTTAAGCCAAACTTATTCGTAAAATGTAATCAACGACCCCTGTTTCAATCGTTATGGTTCCAACATTACTTCACATCTTTTCCCGTCCAGAGGGATACACGATCCTTGATCCATACGGTGTATTGTTTTTCCATCTCTACTGCGCCCGCTTTATCCAGTTCAGCCAGCAGCCCGTCATAGAGACTGTCGAATTGATCCGGTTTGGCCAAAATCGCTTCAGGAATCCGTTTGCGGATGATATCCTGTGTTTTTTGGAAGGTAACATTATATTCGGTATCGGAAGGCACCGGCATGTTGTATGCTGCACCCCAATCCTTCAGCTTCAGATCATCCTCAGACGGGTAGAAATCTTTCCAAGTTGTAATGCCGTAAGCTTTCAGCGTTTCTTTCTCAGCTGCTGTATATCCAGCCTGAATCTGTTCAGGGAAGTTGGTTGTGTAGTAGTTATCTGTGGAATCCTTCACACCATCACCGTATCTGGCACTGAATACGTTATACATCCCGATTCCAGACTCTTTAGTGAAGGCGGAGTTATCGTTGATCTTGCGGTCCTGGACATCTTCCGGCACGATGCGTTTGCCATTTTCGACTTTATAATGCTGGTTCTCAACCCCCCAGTTTCGGAGGACCTGGCCTTCGTCGGAAGCAAGCCAATCCATAAACTTGATGATCCGAACCGGATCTTTCGCAGAGGTAGTAATTCCGATACCGTAACCGTCAAAACCGGTTGGCTGGAATGTATGATCCACAATATCCTTGTTCAATGAGACGGAGAAGTGCGCATACGTGCTCTCACCGTTGTTTTTGGATTTGAGTGCATTTTCTGCTTCGCCATAGTTCCACTCCTGGTCAATCAGACCGAGAACGCGGCCGCTGGCAATTTTGGATTTATATTGATCATCCTTCTGAACAAAGGTATCTTTGTCCAGGAGACCTTCGTTATACATTTTGTTCAGCCAGCGGAAGTATTCTTTCTCCTCTGGACGTTTGTAGTGCAGCATCGCTTCATAGGTTTCAGGATTGATATAATATTCCCCGTCGTCTGGTGCACCTGTTGCCTGGAAGGCCGGGTTTGTAACCGTAATCATAATCTTCCAGTCATCGGCATTCAGCGTCAGCGGAATAGTAGGCTGCCCATCGATTGTTGGATGTTTCTCATAGTAAGCCCGCAGCACATTCTCATAATCCTCGAGTGTTTTCACTTCCGGGTAGCCCAGCTCTTTTAATACCTTCTGCTGAATCTCAAACCCGCCAGTAGCATCAAACGCGACGTTACCTACACCCATATTGGTTGGAATCGTATAGATGGCTTGATCTTCTGTGCTGTATTTCAAACGGTTCATCTGGTCACCATAGATTTTCTTCAGGTTGGGAGCATGCTCCTCAATCAGGTCGGTCAGGTCAAGCATTGCGCCTGCATCCACCAGCTTCGACAGGTTTCCTTTAGGATAGATAATATCAGGGTAATCACCGCTGGCAGCCATGAGCGGTATCTTCTGGTCGCCGCCATTATTTACATCATACTCAGCTTCAAGTGTAACCCCCGTTGCTTTGGTAATCTCCTGCCCGACAGCATCCTTCATGTTGTTCCAGTTCGGACTGGCATCTGCTCCAAAGAATGTAAACGTAATCGGGGTCGTCGTGTCACCCGTGTCCACCGGTTTCTCTGAAGCTGATTTCTCTCCACTGCTTCCGCATCCTGCTGTGATTGCAAGCGCGCTGGCTAACAAAAGCATTGCAAATGTTTTTGGTGTTCTGCCCTTCATGTGTAATCCCCCTTTTGGATAAAATGAAGCTGTGTATTTGTACAACAGGACCTGCCTGCTCATACCATATTCGGGTGAATCCAACGTTCTTCTCAGATTCAGTAACATTAGAAGCGCTTACTTTTTTTCCAGTGGATGAGGGTGCCGTTCTGAGTGACCAGGCTTTGTTCCCTTCAGATATGTTTAATCTTCTTTCTGTCGGGTAGACGGCTGCAGTAGATGCACAATTAATTGTAAGTGCTTTCACAGTTGAATCATAATATTTAAGAAAACCCTTGTCAATAGCTAATTTCAAAAATCTAAAACGGTTTCACTAAAACGTTTTCGTTATAAAAGAAACCCGATATTCCGGGTTCTATTTTATTTTTTCAATGGACAGGTCTGTACTTACCGAACACTAATCAGCGTTCCATAACCGAACGCGATTTTGAATCAATGCCGTATATTGTTTTTCCATTTTTTCTGCTCCCGCCTGGTTCAGTTCAGCGATCATGCCATCATAGATGGCATCAAACTTGTCGGGTGAACTTAAGACAGCTTCGGGAATCCGTTTGCGGATGATATCCTGTGTTTTCTGGAAAACGACATTATAATCCGAATCTCCTGGTGCTGGCATGTTATAGGCTGCCCCCCAAGGTTTAACCGGAAATTCCTCTTCACTCGGGAACAGATCCTTCCATGTTGAAGCACCGTATGCCTGAAGGGTCTCTTTCTCTGCTTGAGTATATGAAGCTTCAATCTGTTCAGGAAAACTTGTCGTGTAATAATTATTCGTGGAATCTTTCACGCCATCTCCATAGCGTCCGGACATATTTTTATATAGTCCGATTCCAGACTCTTTTTGGAACGCAGAAGCATGGTTTGTTTTTTGCTCCTGAATCGCTGCCGGAATCACACGCTTGCCATCCTTGATCTCGTAGTGTTTGCCTTCAATGCCCCAGTTCATCAGAATCTGCCCTTCCTCGGAAGCCAAATAATCAAAGAATTGAATGGTACGTACCGGGTCAGGATTAGCAGTGGTTATACCTACTCCCCAGCCGGATACAAATCCTGGGTCTTGAAAAGAGTGATCTTTCAGTTCCTCGGACAGTGTCACCGGGAAATGAGAATAAGCTGACTCCGCTCTACCCGACGATTTCAGTGCGTCCTCTGCATCGGCATACCCCCAATCCTGATCAATGACACCCAGTACACGTCCGCTTGCAATTTTGGATTTGTACTGATCTGATTTTTGCACAAAGCTTTCCTGATCGAGCAAACCTTCGCTGTACATATGATTCAACCAGCGGAAATACTCTTTTTCCTCCGGGCGTTTGTAATGCAGCATCGCTTCATAGGTTTCCGGATGAATATAGTATTCGCCGTCATCCGGTGCGCCTGTGGCCAGAAAGGCCGGATTCGTGACGGTAATCATGATTCTCCAGTTGTCTGCATCCAGCGTTAACGGAATGGTCGGCTGACCATCCGTCATCGGATGTTTGTCGCTGTATGCCCGCAGTACATTTTCATAGTCCTGAAGTGTTCGAACCTTGGGGTATCCGAGTTCTTTCAGCACACGATGCTGAATACCGAATCCCCCGCCTGCATCAAAATATTTCTGGTCCACCGCATAATACGTCGGCAGCACATAGATTGCCTGATCTTCGTTACTGTATTTCAACCGATTCATGTAATTACCATACAGCTTCTTCAAGTTGGGAGCATGTTCTTCGATCAGGTCGGTCAGGTCCAGCATTGCGCCAGCATCCACCAGCTTGCTGAGTTCACCCTTGGGTGAAACGATATCCGGATAGTCGCGACTTGCTGCCATCAGGGATATTCTGTCCTGTCCCCCGCTAACGGCAAACTCGCCGTTCAAGGTGATGCCTGTTTTGGCTGTAATAACCGTGCCGACTTCATCCTTCATGCCATTCCAGTTTGGATTTGGATCAACACTGAAAAAATCGAACGTAAGCGGAGACTGCGCTCCGCTGGTATTCGTAAGTGACGTTTTACCGCCGACGCCTCCATCACAGGATGTAATCAAAAGTAAAGCCAGAAGCGGCCCCAGTGCGACCTTCATTTTAAAACTGGACATAATGGTAATCCTCCCTATTTCATACGTCTGTCTTATACGGAACTGTTCTGTTCCTCTCTTAGCTTCATGAGTGATCCCTGCCCCGCCGCCAAAACTGAAATTATAGTGTATGGCAGCAGTCGGGATACCCTGAGCTTCTCTATATAAGTACTCTATTATAGGTTTACAATCCATTATTAGGCCAGTCTTTACATCTGTACCAAGGTCTATGCTTTTACCGCACCAAGTGTCATTCCGCCAACAAAGTACTTCTGCAGGAACGGATAAACAATCAGAATCGGAACCGTTACGACGATCGTTATCGCCATTTTGATGGATTCCGGAGAAATCTGTGCCATCTGCTGTGCCATATCATTGGCGTTCCGTCCGGCACCCGAGCCCTGCTGCGTACTCTGCAGCACCTTCATCAGCTCGTACTGCAAAGTAGTCAGATGCGCCTTCGAGCCGTTATATAGGTACGTATCAAACCATGCATTCCACTGTCCCACGGCGAGGAACAGCGCAATGGTTGCAAGTACAGGCTTGCACAGCGGTAGAATGATGCGGTAATAAATTTTGAAATCATTCGCACCGTCCAGCTTGGCCGATTCCTGAAGGGCATATGGCAGACCGTCAATGAATGAACGGATGATGAATACGTTCCACGCACTGATCATACCTGGCAGTACGTATACCCAGAATGTACCAATCAGGTTCAGGTCACGCATCAGGATATATACAGGGATCAGACCACCCGAGAAATACATCGTCAATGCCAGCGCTGTGGATACGAATTTTCTCAGTCCGAAATCAGGTCTGCTTAATGTAAAGGCAATCATCGATGAACTGATCAGCCCAAGCAGTGTACCCACAAGGGTACGCATAATGGAGATTTTCAAACCCTGCAGCAGCCCCTCATATTGAAAGATTGTCTGATAGTTCTGCAGTGTGAATTCACGAGGCCATAAGTAGATTCCGCCGCGTACTGTATCCGCCGAGTTATTCAGCGAGATCGCCAGTACGTTGAGGAATGGATAGAGTGTTACAATCAGCACCATGGTCATCGCGAGGATATTGAATATATCGAACACTTTATCGCCCCGTGTGGCATTGAATGTTTTGTTCGCCATAATGTCTCCCCCTCCCTACATGATGCTTTCTTTGGTGAATTTTTTGAACAAACCGTTAGCCGTAAACAGAAGGATGATACTGACAACGGAATTGAATATGCCTATCGCTGTACCGTACGAGAATCGACCCATATTCAAACCGTAATTCAGTGCGTAGAGATCAAGGACTTCCGAGTAATCCAGTACTAGACTGTTCTGCAGCAAAAATTGCTTCTCAAAACCGATACTGATCAGGTGTCCTATCGACATGATGAACAATACAGAGATCGTCGTTCGAATTCCCGGCAGTGTAATGTGCCACATCTGTCTGAAGCGGTTCGCACCATCTACACGTGAAGCCTCGTACAGCTCCTGGTCAATACCCGTAATGGCCGCCAGATAGATGATGGCATTCCAGCCGGTTTCCTTCCACATATCCGAGGCGGTAACAATGTACCAGAACAGGTTCCCCTGCGCCATGAACTGAATCGGCTTATCGATAATATGAAGACCCATCAGAATATCATTGATAATTCCGCCATCGGTCGACAGCATCTTGGTAATAATCCCTGCTACAACAACCCAGGATACAAAGTGAGGAAGGTACGATACGGTCTGCACAGCCCGTTTGAAGAACATACCTTTCATTTCATTCAAGAGGATGGCAAAGAAAATCGGCACGATAAAACCGACAATCAGTCCCATCAAGCTCATTGCAAGTGTATTTCGAAGCACCAGATAAAACCGGTCATCACTGAACAATTCTACAAAGTGTTTAAAACCAACCCAATCCTGTTCTCCGAATGACCTGGCAGGTTTATAATTTTGAAAAGCCATCGTCCATCCCCACAGCGGCAGATAGTTAAATACAAAAACCCAAGCGACGAATGGCAGTGACATCAGATAAAGATATTTCTGCTGTTTCATTCTGTCCCAAACTCCGTTCCGCCGCTGCTTCAATGGCGGTTTGGGGTCCCTGCTTCGTTTCGCGGAAGCGGATTTCTTTGTTAGCGTTTCCATCTCCGTTCCCCCTCCTCTGTTTTTATAAAATAATCATAATCGATAGAGCGTTTTCAAAATACCATCTGGATTTTAGAGAAAATCATATAAAAATTAGATATCCCCCCCTAAAATCAGACATTAATCCTTTAAAATTAGAGATAATATAGACTTATTAACTTTTATAAATCCATATAAAGTTAGATTTAACTTTGTTAGTATATTTACGAAAACGTTTTTTAGAAATCGTTTACCTTTAGCCGAAAAACATAAAAAAGAGACCTTTGCAGGTCTCCGAATAAATGCTTTATATCACAATGTAAATTGAATAGGCTTCAGCTTGAACATTCCAAGCAGCTGGGCCGCTGTAACGGAACTGCTCGGCTTAAACTGCTCTCCCTGGACATAAGACAGCATCTCTTGAAAAAGAAAGGCGGCTTCCGGGCGCTTCATCAAGGCTGTGTCCGTAAAAGGAAAAGTAGATACCAGAATACGGCCCTTTCCTGCTCTGGCTTCAAATGCATAGGCCAGCCGTTTGGCCCGGTGGAAATGATCCACCACCTCAATCAGCGGATTAACATCCTGCATCGTGTCGAGGCAAACTGCAGGCGTACCATTCACAAGATGATACCAGTGCCAATCGGAGGCCCCATCATGCGGGAAGCTCCCAAGAAGGGCGGTCTCTTTCTCCATATGCATGCCCATCGTGGCTCCCGGCTGCGCAGCAAACATGAGATAATTCCAGAACACCGGCAGGTACTTCGTTTCCACCGGATCATACAGATCCTCGGCATCCGGCTGCAGCCAAATACGGCCGCCATTCAAGAGCACATCCAGCACATTGGGAGTCAGGGACTTCACAATTAACAGCTCATGCTGGCCTTGTCTCAGCAGCCTGCAGCCATCTACATGGTCCACACGCTCGCAGTGTGATTCAACCAGCAAGGGCTGTAGTTCCTTCATCGTATTCCAGATGCGCTTCATATCCCCATGGCGTTCGCTCGCCGCCTGTACCACCGGGAAAGACCAGCCATGCCAAACATTCTGGGCTGCCGTAACGGACGTCAGATGATTGGCAGGATGCACGATGGAGTGTTCAGCGCTGACAGGATGAATTGCATCATTCACAGGATGGCAGCGCAGCTCGGCCTCCACTCGAAAGGCTGATACACCATGGCCCGGTGCATCAATCTTCACACTTCCGAGAGACAGGACCGAACCACAGGGAATATCTCCGCAGCTCCATTCTCCTTCCGTGAGCAGCTGTCCATCCGCAGCCATTCTCCAGTGAATGGAAGCATTTTTTAATGTCCTTTTGCCATAATGAGATATGCGCACATCAATCTCGATCAGCTCTCCAGCGTAATAAGTCCGCTCTATGCAGCTCAGAAGTATGACCACATCAGCATTGAACTGTTTTACTTCAGCAGGGGTTGTTATTCCTTTATCCTCCCAAAATACATCCAGAAAACCGGTGGTGGCATGCCCCTGTCCCGGGAAATCGCGGATATCCAGCAGCTGGATGCCTGCTGCATCCGGCGTACGTCTTACTCGCTCCATCGCTTCTTTGAGTGATCGCATCTGATGTTTACCCGTTGCCTGCTGATACGGTTCCAGCTTCACCATCATGCCTTTACGCTGGAGTGACTCTTCGACAGGATCTAACCACGTAGGACGAAAGACTCCTGTATACTTCTCCCGCTCCTGGGGACGCACATACATCGTGAACTGTGCATGTTCATGCCCGATGACCGGGTGTGATGCCAGCCTTGTAACCGCATGATAATCCAGTGTCGTATCCGGCACCGCCGACAAAACGGATTCCAGCGGAGGATGCCAGTTAAAGGACTGAATATAATAATCCGCTTCTCTTCCTTGTGGGGGAAGCTGCCCAAAGCCTGTATTATCCGTGTATAATCTGGACGGGTCCTTCTCTCTCGCTCTTGCGATCAGTGCATTCAGTTCGGGATGTCCGTTCGCACCAATCAGCTCATTGCCCAGTGAGAACAAGACAAAAGAAGGATGGCGATGCAGGGCCTCCAGCAGTCGATCCAGTTCTTGTGTGAGATAGCTCAATATCTCTATCGGAGCAGCAGTATGACTCTCTTGAAAAAAACGGGACCAGTGCGGAAGCTCTGCCTGCACAAGCATGCCCTCTTCATCGGCGGCCTCCCAGAACGGTTCCGGTGGACTCCACCCGTGTAAACGGACATGGTTAAAGCCGTAAGACTTGGCTGTGCGAAACTGCTTCACATAGTGCTCGTAATCCCAAACCGGATATCCAGTGAGCGGAAATATACAGCAGTCCACGTACCCGCGCAGAAAGACTGGCGTTCCATTGAGGATTAATTGTTTACCACGTGCTGCAAAAGAACGCATACCGAATCGCTGTTCCATCCGGTCAAGCTCCTGTTCCCCTTCCTTCAATCGAACCACTGCCCGGTATAAAGCAGGGTTCTCATCGTTCCACGCTATGATCGTTCTCTCCGCTCCCAGTTCAACCCGATATGATACTATAATCACACCTGTTTCCGCTCCGTCGTTCTCCTGAGCCTCCGTTCTGGCATTTACTTGCTTCTCGGCACTCTGTACATCATAAAGATGGGGCCTCAGCCATGTTCCATCCGGGTGCTCGATATCAATCCGCAGCTGCATCCGTGATGCGGAGACTTCAGCGGGTCTGCTGATCGTGCACTGAACCGATATCGTTCCGCTGGCCATGTCAGGCTCAATTCGTAAGTTATGTACCCGCCGTAAAGGCTGCCTTTCCAGAAATGCTCCTCCTGTAATGCCCCCCCAAGCCGCGGCCGTATGTAATGAATGAATGTGACTGCCCGCGAGAGGCAGCTTCATCGTGTTATCGACCCAAATCTCTATACGGTTGTTCTCCCCTGGCTTTACCCAAGGGGTTATATCCCACGTCTGTTCAGTAAGCAGGCTGTCCCTTATGCCGGCTTCGTTTCCATTGAACCAAAGCCTTGATGTCCAACGCACGCCTTTCAGTCCGAATACATAATGTCCGCTCCGGGTGTCAGCGGGAATAAAGACATCTCTGGCATACCAAGCTGAGCCCTCATACTCACGAATTTTAGTCCATGTATCGATTCGGGCATACCCGGGAGCCTGACCATACCCCTGCTCCTCCCAAGACCCCGGCACCTGAATCGTGTTCCATAGAGCATCCTCCGGGTGCGGAGGGCACCATTGCTTCGTGTTCCTGCTTTCACTATGCCCGCTGTGTTCAGTATGTTCTTCGGCCTGCTGGGCCAGTAGAAAATGCCAGGTTCCATTCAAATGGATCGTATAACGCGCTTCGACTGCATCCGACTGCGGATTCATAATCTGGGCCACCCTTCCTCTGGACTCTTGTACTTTGTGCAGGTCAGTCTACGGTGCAGGGTATTCGTAAACCATTGCTTATTCCAGGAAGTACATCCGCTATAATTACGATGAGCACCAGAGGTAAGTCTGGATCACTCGTTTTCGCCCTCCTGATAACCCGTTTCTTTGGCTTGGGCTTGGGATCTGGATTGTTTGTACGCCGAAGGAGACTCACCCACATATTTCTTGAATTTACCGTGGAAATAGTCCACGTTGGCATATCCCACCCTTGAAGCTACCTGATGCACCTTTAATCCTTCGTCAAGCAGCACTTTGGCTTGCTCGATTCGGACTTTATCCAGAAAGGCGTTAAAATACTCCCCGGTGTGATTCTTGAACAATTTCCCCAAATAACTGCTGTTGTAATTGAACACCTCAGCCAGAACTTCAAGCTTGAGGTTCTCGCCCGGATTACGTTGAATGAATTCAATCATCTGTTTCATCACTGTATCCTTGCTGCCTCCGCCCATTCGCTGGATCAGACGATTCAAATGCTCAGCTGCCATCGCTTTGAGGTCGGCCATCGTAAACTGATGATATACCTCGTTAATCAGCACCGAGTGCTCCTGCATAATAGACTGCATCTGCTGATTAGCCGCAGCAAGCTTGTTAAATGCGAGCGAGAACACTTGAGAAAATGCTGTTTTGATTGCCTGCTCCGTCCAGTGGTACGGAATCAGGCGCTCTTCCATCTCTCCAAGCACACGCATCACGGATTCACTACTGCGAATATCCAGGGCATAATACAGCTTGTCCGCCAATTCAACTTCATCAGGCTCCTGTACCCCTTCTGTTACGGTTTCCTGACCGTTCACATCTGTAATATTTGAAGGAGACAGCCGCCCTTCGTCCCAGCGCTCGATTCGCTGCCCGGAGAACAGGAAACGTTCCGCTAGAAGGGTGTTAGCTTGTGTGTATGATCTGGCAATATCCGCTGTAGAATGTACCGGTTCTCCCGCAGCAGCGTACATGTGTACGTTCCATTCCGCGAGTAATGCCTGCAGCTCCTCGTACATCTCCTGTGCTGCAGAGTCCCGAGTAACCACTTCTTTAATTAACAGCCCCAGTCCGGAATGAAAGGAAAACACGATCCCTCTCTCCTTCTGATCAAATGCTTCAATCAGCTTGCGCTTCATCTCATTTCCTCGCTGCAGATCCGGTGCTGCATGAATTTCCAGCAGAATCACTTGATACTGCGGCCAGTGAAGTCCAAGGCTGTCTTCCTCCCTGCTTCCCGTACCCTGCAGTGAGTCATAGAGCAGCGCCTCAATCTGATGTTCCCTGTAGGCTGTATCTTCTCCCGCGTAACGCGCCTGCGTCTCCTGCTCCTGCTGAAGCTGCACCGCAATGCGCTCCAGTTCAGCAATGATTTCCTCTTCGTCCACCGGCTTCAACAGGTAGCCGTCCACGCCGAAGCTGATTGCCTTTTTGGCATAATCAAAATCAGCATACCCGCTTAAAATCAGAAAATGTGCATCCGGTTGAGTCAGGCGGAGCTCTTCTATTACCTCCAGGCCAGTCATGCCTGGCATCCGTATATCAATAATGGTCAGGTCCGGCTTCATTTCGTGGAAACAGGCGATCGCTTCTCGCCCGCTTCCGGCTGTAGCCATGACCTGGAAGCTGTATTTTTCCCAATCGATAATGGTGGTCAGTCCCTCGCGAATGCTCGGTTCATCGTCTACCAACAATACTTTATACATGCTGGTTCCCTCCTGCTGGCAAGGTGAAAGAAACCTCCGTTCCTTCCCCGTACACACTGTTAATCTGTAACCCGGCACTTTCCCCATACGTCAACGTTAAACGCTGATGCACATTACGCATCCCAATCCGGCTCTTCTCCTCTTCCTCGGGGCCGCTGACAAACTGCATCACTTCAGTAAGCCTTTCCGGCGTGATTCCCGCCCCATCATCCTTAACTCGAACCCCCACTATGCCATCCTTCAGCCAGATATGAATATGAACCTGCACAGTACCTTCCTTGTTTTCCAAACCATGTACAATGGCGTTCTCTACAATCGGCTGAATGATCAAAGGAGGAATATACATTCTCTCCACCTCAGGGTCCACATGAATCTCAAACGCTAGTCTGTCTCCATACCTGAACTTCTGGATCTCCAGATAAGAACGTACCATCTCCAGTTCTGCCCGAAACGTCGTTTTACCGCTGCCAATCTCCAGACTTTTTCGCATCAGCTTGCCAAGCAGCCTGACAATATTCGCAATCTCTGCCTCCCCCTTGATATGAGCCTTCATGCGAATAGATTCAAGCGCGTTAAACAAAAAATGGGGATTGATCTGGCTGGCCATCATTTTCAGTTTAATCTCTTTCTGAGCGATTTCCAATCGGTTGTTCTGCTCCGTGGTCTCGACCACCTGGGTCATCAATTCGTTAATGCTCTTCACCATGTAATTGAACTGGCGTGATAATTGACCAATCTCATCATTTCCGTCAATACGCGAAGTGACATTCAAGTCCCCGAGAGCCAGCTTGTTCAGATGTTTGCTGAGCCGGAGAAGCCGGTTTGAGGTCAGGAATGAGATGATATATACCAGCAGCAGTGCGATCACCAGCACCAAAGTAATAAAAATCATGCCAATCTGGCTGATCTGGTTAGCATCTTTCACGATATTTTTGGTCGCAAACACCGAGATGACCTTCAGTTTGTTGAAGCTGGACCCCGGCCCCAGTTCATCAATCACGATATTGGAAGGCTCCCCCTGAAAATCAGCTTCGATGGTGCCTTTGGGCTGACTCTGCAGATCTACGCCAAAATCAAGCTCATCCAGCGTCTTACCGACCAGTTCGGTATTTTTGGCTGCAACTACATAACCCTGTTCGTCCGTAATCAGCGTCTCAAACTGCTCCTGACGCAGGAGGCCGTTAAGTTCCTCCTGATTGATCACAATCATCAGTACACCTTCGGTCTTATATTCGGCAAACGGAACTTTGCGCACCAGACTGAGCCGGTGAACCGGGTTGTCTTCCCTGCCGGGGATATAGAACCAGCCGATGCTCGTCGTTTTCAGCGCTTCCTTATACCAGTAGCTCTCCTTGGTCCGTTCATTCACCGGAATAAACTCAAGATTGTTAATCAATGTCGGGTTGGGGGAGTAAAATCGAATACCGGCTATTTCGCGGTACAGCCTTCGATATTCCTGAAAGTCTTTATAGGCAAGATAGGCCGAAGTCAGCTCTACCACACTCTTGTAACGCCGGTTCACGATCTCCTTGAGATCGGCATTGAACATCAGCATGTTGGATATATCGGTGGGCACACGCAGCATGGTCGCCGTCTGGCTTTTAATTTTATCCACATTAATGATGGTCTGCCCGATGGCATTATCCAGCGCCTGCTGACGAAAATAACTGGTAACAGCGAGACCAATAATCAGCACTGGAATCATAACAACAAGCACATAGGAAATGAGCAATTTATGCTTTAATTTGAGATTATTCGAAGTTCGAATCAGCCGTTTTAACATATCTGCACCTTCCATCGTCCGTATAAGCGCTTACATCTTCAGTTCATTAGAAACAGGTCACGCTAACCCGCGCATCCATCATACCACATAACTGCAGCGTTCGATTTGACATTAAAAAGGAGATATGGTTTGAGATACATGGATGGAACCCAAAAAACATGCCTACGCTAAAAAGGCACTTCCACGATTGGAAGTGCCTCTTTTCATTAAATCTGATGTGTTTTTAAAGCTTAAATTAAATTAAAGCTGTTTTAAGGACGTGGCGTGCTTACGCCGTTCAGAATCAGCTTCGGATGGATATCTGCGCTCAGTGACGCGGAAACGGCGCAGTATTTCTCTTCGGCCATCTGGATGGCTTTCCAGATCCGGTAATCCGGGATGTCGCCGTCTACTTTAAAGATCAGATCAATGGACGTAAAACCTTTCGGCATATCCTCGCTGCGTGTGCCCTGCGCTTCGATCTCGATCGAATCGATCTTATCCAGAAAAGCATCCAGAATCATCGTAATGTCGATCCCCATGCAGCCGCCAAGTCCTGCCAGTAACAATTCCATCGGCGTAGCGCCTTGGCTGTCACCGCCATATGCTGCTGTGGCATCCATACCTACAGCATACCCTGAAGGTCCTTCAGAGGTAAAGGCGCGTTTTCCCTTCCATACTGTTGTTACATTCATGATGTTTTCCTTCTTCCTTTAGTTAGTTTACACATACACTCCGATGACAGAATAACCTTCCCATCACTGGGTGGTTTAAAATTCGGTAATCTGCCGCAGGAACTGGCGCGTGCGCTCTTGCTCAGGGTGTTCAAAAAAGGCTTCGGGGCTTGCTGTCTCGACAATGGAACCGTCCGCCATAAAGACGATTTTGTTCGCCACGTTCCGGGCAAACTTCAGCTCATGTGTCACGACCAGCATCGTCATGCCTTCCTGTGCCAGCTCTTTCATCACCGACAGCACCTCTCCAACCAGTTCGGGGTCAAGGGCTGAGGTAGGTTCGTCAAACAGCATCACTTCCGGCTCCATCGCCAGAGCACGCGCAATGGCTACTCGCTGCTGCTGGCCCCCCGATAAACGGGAAGGATAAGCGTCCTCCTTGTCCGACAGACCTACACGACCCAGCAAAAGACGCCCGCGCTCGGCGGCTTCATCCCGCTTTATTTTTTTCACCGTTATAAGACCTTCCATGACATTGCCAAGCACCGTCTTGTGCGGATACAGGTTAAACTGCTGGAACACCATGCCGGTCTGGCGACGAATCTCCAGTACCCGGGCACGCTGCACGCGCAGCGGATCTGCACTGTTTACCACAATGCCGTTCACTTCGATCTGTCCGCCGGACAGCTGTTCGAGTCCATTGAGACAGCGCAGCAGGGTGCTTTTTCCCGAACCGCTGGGACCCAGCAGGACAACAATATCCTTGGCATCTACATGCATATCGATATTGGTGAGCACTTCATGATTTTGAAAACGTTTAGTCAGTCCGGTTGTAGTAATCATCGGTCCTCTCCCCCTTTAGTAAGCCCGGGCCAGCCGGCGCTCCACTTGTTCCAGAATGGCCGAGAAGCCGATGCTCATGATCCAATACATTACGCCAATTGCCAGATAAAATGGCATATTGACTGCATACTGCGATACCAAAAGCTGTGCAGAACGCAGCAGTTCGGTAACGCCAATAGCAGCGACTAGCGATGTTTCCTTGAGCATGCCAATAAAGGTATTACCCATCGGTGGAATGGCAATGCGCACGGCCTGCGGGAAAATGATACGTCTCATCGCCTGTGCGGGAGTCATACCCGTCGCGTATGCCGCTTCCGTTTGCCCTTTCGGTACAGCTTGAATCGCCCCGCGGAACGTTTCGGAAAGAAACGCACCGGCATTTAAACTAAGCCCCAGACAAGCGGCCGTAAGCGACCCAAGCGTTACACCATAGTCGACAAGCCCGTAATAAATGACGAATAATTGCACCAGCAGCGGGGTGCCCCGCATGATGGATACATAAAATCTGGCGATCAGCCTTAACCACACCGGCCCTTTAAGCCTAGCAATAGCTACCAGCAACCCGATGATAAAGGCAAAAAACATGGAGATCACCGTGACATACAGCGTATAATAAGCCCCCTTCAGAAAGAAGGGGATATTCTCGAATACCAGTTCCATGGATCAAACTTCCCTTCGCCCTGCCGGTTCATTATTGCGCAGGCTCTTCACCAAACCATTTTTTGAAAATAGTATTGTATGTGCCGTCGTCCTTCATGCCTTGCAGCGCATCGTTCAATGCAGCGACAAGCTCAGGGTTGTCCTTACGCACCGCGATCCCTGCCTGGTCGCTTTTGATTGCTTCGCCTACAGCTTTAATTTTGAATCCATTCGCATCGATAATCGGTTTCAAAGCATACAGGTTGTTAATCGTAGCATCGATCCGACCTGCGTTCAGGTCCTTCAGGGATGAAATGACATCATCATACGTTTTGATTGTAAACTCTCCAACTTTGGGCAGCACTTCGCTGCGCAGGTACGTTTCATCGTTAGTGCCCAAACCTACACCGATCGTTTTGCCTTTGAAATCTTCCAGTTTCGTAATATCATTGTTGTCTTCTTTGACAATAATTTTGACTTGGTTCGTGATGTACGGATCACTGAAATCCAGCACTTTTTTACGATCGTCCGTAATCGTCATTTGGCTGATAATCGCATCCAGCTTTTTCGCCTGCAGACTTGGTGTCAGACCCGAGAACTCCTGAGATACAAATTCAACTTTAACGCCAAGGCGCTTCGCCACTTCACGTGCGATATCCGCATCGAATCCGTCCATTTCTTTCTTGTCATTCAGGAAGTTGTACGGACGATACGTGCCCATCATGCCGACTTTAATCACACCTGCGGATTTGATCTGTTCCAGTTCGCTGCCACCAGACTGTGCTGCATTGTTTGTATTGCCCGTATTCGTGTCCCCATTATCCGCAGCCTTGCTGCCGCACGCACTCAGTACGAGCACAACCATGAGCAGAATTGCGGTGAGAGACCACCCTTTGCGAATTTTAGTTCCATATGTGTTATTCATGACGTTAACTTCCTCTCATTCATCTTATGTTCTCTTGGTGCTTCCATTATTCCCTGTGACTGGCTTAATCATGTGAAGAAGCGTGTAATTGTGTAATTTTCCTGCCTCTTTCCTGAAAATAACGCCACGACCCCGCTGCCCATTATGTACCAAGAAGGCCGTAAAATTCAAAACTCGCCGCTTCAGCTGCTAACGCTGCAGCGTCTATATCCGGGAAACGGCTGTGCAGCTCCTCCGAGCCAAACAACCAGCGTGAGATCATACCCTCGATCATGCTTACAAGCAGCGCCGCACGCAGGGGTACTTTCATATCTGCTGGCAGCATGCCCAGTTCGACAGCACGCTCCATATTGTGACGGAAAGCCGTCTCCACCGCATTGCGAGTCTCTTCGACCAGCGCCTGAACGGACGCTTCGGTCACAATTCCCTTAAGCAGCAGCTCCATAAAATACCGATTCGCCGCCGCAAAGGTGAACAAGTCGGTAAACAGCTTCTCCGAGGCCTTCACCATATCTTCAACCGATCCCGCATCCTTGCGGTAGCCCTGCCCGATCGCCTCCAGCAGCTGCTCTCTGCCGGTTAACAAAATTTCGGAGGCAATGGCCTCTTTGCTCTTGAAATGCCAGTAAAACGTTCCTTGAGCAACTCCAGCCTCTCGAACAATATCGGAAATTTTGGTCTGATGATACCCCTGGGTCGCGAATCGTTCCATCGCTATACGGATAATTTGGTCTCGGCGCTCTTCTCCGGGCTCCAAACCGTTGATTTTGGCCATGATTGCAAACCTCCCGATTGATTAGTCAGTCAGTTAATGTATATCCTATGGGATAACTCGGTTTTTGTCAATATAGTTTTAAACACCGGGTTACAAGCATAGAGTTGAAGTGGGAGACCATTCTGAGCATAATAGAGGATAGTCTTGTTCGAAAGGACAGACATCGTCATAGCAGGACAGGCCCTTATGGCTGTCATCTGCATCTCAAGGAGGAAGAGAATTGGACTTTATATCATCCATTATTATGGGCATCATCGAAGGTTTGACTGAGTTTTTGCCCGTGTCCTCTACCGGACACATGATTCTGACAGCTCACCTGCTGGGTCTATCAGAGGACAACGAGTCAGTCAAAACGTTTGAGGTGGTTGTGCAGCTTGGTGCTGTACTGGCTGTTGTTGTATTGTACTGGAACAAATTCATTGATATGTTTCGCTTCACCGGAGGCAAAAGGCCGTATTCCCGCCGTCTCAATCTGGGCCATATCATTCTGGCGATGGTTCCTGCTGTCGTCATCGGACTTGTGTTCCGGGACTGGATTAAAGCTCACTTGTTTGGTCCGCAAACCGTACTGTACAGCCTTGTGATCGGTGGTCTACTGATGATCGCAGCTGAGCGTTGGAGCCGTAAAAGCTCACGTATTACCACACATGATGTTGATGATATTACCTACAAGCAGGCATTTGCTGTAGGCATGTTTCAGATTTTGGCGTTGTGGCCGGGCTTTTCTCGTTCCGGTTCCACAATCTCCGGCGGCCTGTTTGCCGGAATCAGCCGGGTAGCTGCGGCAGAGTTCACCTTCCTCGTGTCCGTTCCAATTATGATTGGTGCTACGGGATACGATATGTACAAAAGCATTGATCATCTGAACAGCGATGATTTTCTCATCTTTGCGATTGGATTTATCGCCGCATTCATCGTGGCCATGCTGGCAATTAAGACATTCTTGTCTATTCTGAAAAGATTGAGCCTGACTGTCTTCGCTGTATACCGCTTTGTACTGGCAGCAGTATTCTTCGTGATTCTGATGATGTAATTTATATGAATGGAACAAAAACGGGGTTACACATCTCCATTCTTATCCAACATCAAACCGATCAGCAGAAATGGCGGCCCTGTCTTCCTCCGGAAGCAGGGCCGCCATTTGGCTATAATTTAATATGTACAATGTAAGCCTGGCATTACTTAGGCATGTTCAGGTAATCCGATATTATTCCCAACGATCTGCCTGTATGCTTCGCTGTCTTTTTCGTTCCTTCAGTCTCCCCAACCAACGATACCTATTCAGCTTCTGTTCATTTAACAACTGCTTTACACCAATCATCAGCAAATGATACCTTCGATCATTATTATGGCTCAATTGATGCATCTCTTCCAAAATCTCTCTGCTCATTCGGCTCTTGTTCACTCCAATATTCAGTTTGTTCTATTAGTATACAGAACGACACTGAACAAATTCTAAACAAGACCCTGATTATGATCCGTACAGCTGCTGTGCAGTCTCTATAAACAAACGGGAAGCTGGGGAAGCCTCCATCAGCGAAGGTACAGCAATCTCGATACAGCGATATGCCTTTGGCTCTGTAGGCAGCGCTTTTACACCCGAAGGAAGCCAAGACAGCGAAATGGCAGGCAGAATGGCTGTTCCAAGTCCCTGTTCAATCAGGTTAAGACAGGTATTGATGTTATGCACGATAAAGCCGATATTCAGCTCCGCTTCTGCACGTTCAAACAGATCTACAATCGGCACTTCATAACCGCCATTACAGATAATCATCGATTGTCCACTCAGTTTTCTCACATGTAACATTTCCTCATTAGCAAATATCTCATCCTCTCGAAACACCGCCAGCATCTCTTCGTTGTATAACGGCATCGTTTCATAGTTCATATCCGCAGCTTCCTTGTCGGTAGCGATGATTAAAGCGACATCAATAGCACGTGAATGCAGCCATTCCTGTATCTCCATAATATTGCCTTCATGCAGTTCAAATTCGATATTCGGATACCTGTCTCGGATTGAGCGAATAATTCTGGGCAGCAGATGTGCAGATGACATGGGGAAAGAGCCAATGCGGATCGTGCCAATCTCCAGGCCCTTCTCGGCAGCTACCACCTGATGCACCTTATCGTACTGCTGTAAAATCTGTCGGAAGATGACCAGAATTCGCTGCCCTATATCCGTCAACATAATACCATTGCGCCGATCTCGTATGATCAGCGTAACGCCTAAATCATTTTCCAAGGAGGAGATGGACCGGCTGACTGCAGGCTGTGTCATGTTCATCTCCTGTCCTGCGCGTGTGAAGCTTCCTGTCTCGGCGACTTTAACAAACAGCTGTAATTGTGAATTGTTCATAACTATTTTGGTATGCTCCTCATAATTAACATGCATTTCAATTATCCCGCTGGTTATTGTATCATGGAGAACACGGAGCGAGCAACGAGAGACCTCTTGGGCGCTGTTCTTATCCGAATTCACATGAAGTATGGTATAGATTGAGCGATCATGCGGTTGCAGCAGTCTTTGCTATGTATCTTTAAAGGAGACGTTTGACCTATGGCTTTATCACGTGCAAAAGCAGGCTGGATTCTGGTTTTCCTGGTTCTTATGTGGGGAGTAAACTGGCCCTTGACCAAATATGCATTAAACTTTACCCCCCCTCTTCTTTTTGCAGGCATGCGTCTGCTGATTGGAGGGCTCGTCCTAGGACTCTATGCTCTTCCACGTTACAAAACACTTCAGCTTCGGAAAACCTGGCATATTTATGCGATCTCTGCGGTATTTAACATCATTTTTTTCTACGGATTCCAGACAGTCGGCCTGACAAAGGTACCCGCAGGATTATTCTCCTCCATCGTTTTCCTGCAGCCTGTACTGCTCGGGATCGGGGCTTGGCTGTGGTTGGGAGAAACAATGTATGGGATGAAAATCACCGGGCTCTTCCTGGGCTTTGCAGGTACAGCTGTGATCAGTCTCGGCGGTATGACTGGCCAGATATCCCCTGAGGGAGTAATACTTGGGTTGTTTAGTGCTTTAAGCTGGGCTGCGGGTACCATATACATGAAAAAGAACTCTACCAAAGTAGATGGACTCTGGATGACGGCGATTCCGATTCTGGTTGGCGGGATTGTACTCACTGCGGCAGGGACAGCATCTGAAAGTTGGGGAAATGTGCAGTGGGGCCTTTCTTTTATAACGGATATGCTGTTTATTTCGGTATTTGTCATTGCCTTAGGCTGGCTTGCATTCTTCAAACTCGTCAGTAACGGAGAAGCCAGCAAAGTAGGGTCCTTTACCTTTCTAATTCCGCTGATTGCACTGCTCTGCAGTGTTTTATTCCTTGGAGAGTCGGTGACGGTCAATTTGGTTGCCGGACTGATTATGATAATTGCCAGTATTCTGCTTGTAAATCTCAAGCCCAAAGGAAATAAAATGGTTAATATGTAAGTTCATTGTCAAACTGTGAGTCCAATGAAGTCACATAATTCAAAAAACCCTGCTTGGTCGTAAGACAGGCAGGGGTTTCGTCATGAATCCATCTTCATCACATCAATATTCGATTACACTTTAGATTCAAGCGTCTCCAGGTACTCCGAGATCTGTGTAGGGGTTTTTGCCCATTTGCTGTGCAGGTGTGCAAGCTTCTTGCCATTTTGGAATACAAGCAGGCTTGGAATTCCGCGTACACCATTCTCTTCCGCAAACGGCTGGAACTGTTCTGCATCGAGGGCATAAAAGGATTTGTCTGTATGTTTATTCATAACATCACCGATAAAGCGATCCAGGTTTTTGCAGTCCGGGCACCAGGTTGTATCAAATTTGATCACGGTTAAACCGTCTGAGTTAATCAGGTCGAGGTATTGCTGTTCACTTTGAATTCTTTCCATATGAGTTCTCTCCTTATATCATTCTAGTTCATGTTTACCTATTGTATGCAGCAGTCTAACTTGGTCCACGTTACTCTTCCTGCCGCCTGTCTTTATTGTACTTTAAAAAGTTACATTTGGAAACAGGCAGCGAATCGATCAGCGATGCTGTGTGTATCGGTTAGCCGGAGTATGCTCACGAATGACCTGAACCTCGGCTGCGGTGAGTGGTGGCGACGAAGCTGCGGCAATGTTGTGCAGCAGCTGCGCTCTGGAGCTGGCTCCAGGTACGACAGCAGCTGCAGCCGGGTGAGCCAGTGCATAACGGATAGCTGTCTGCGCCATGCTGCGGTCATCTGTAACGAGCCGAGCCATCCCTTGGCGAATATGGTGCAGCTGATTGGGCGTGTAATCCAGGTAACCTTTATTCGCCTTCTCTGTTCCCGAATCAGCCAGCACACCGCTGGCAACTGGACCACGGGCGATGACACTGATCTCTTTTTCCTCAAGCAAAGGCAGCACTTCCTCTTCGGCTCTGCGATCCACTACGCTGTACTGGTTCATCACGCTGACAATCGATGACTTCTCTACATATTCCCGAATGACATTCGGACGGATCGAAGAAATGCCATAATACCGAATGAGTCCTTCCTGCTTTAATTCCTCAAAGGCTTCAATGGTCTCATCGATTGGATCATCAAGTGTGCCGCCATGCAGCTGATACAAATCAATATAATCAGTCTGCAGACGCTGGAGACTTTCATGCACAGCCTGTTTGATATAGGCTTTAGACGGGTCCCATGACCAGCCTTCTTTACCAGGAATCCGGCGATTGCCCACTTTCGTAGCAAGAATAACCTGGTCCCGGCGGCCTTTAATCGCTTGTCCCACAATCTCTTCGTTTCGCCCAGCATCGTACAGGTCCGCTGTATCCAGCAGATTGACACCATGGTCCAAAGCTTCGTGAATCAATTTCACCGCAGAGTTCAGTTCCGTTCCGAGCGACATACAGCCCAGTCCGATCTCCCCCACCATTAAATCGGATGTGCCCAAACGATTTCTTTTCATGGTTGTGTCCATACGACCATTTTCCATAAGTGCATCTCCCTCCATACGTTCTGCAAGTATTCATTGTATCATTCTTCCTGGTAAAAATCGCATTCTCAGCGCAGTATCTAACCCGGCAGCCTGCAAAACAAAAACCCGGAATCATCGTCCCAGGTTTGATCCACAGTCATACATAGCCGCGATCGTATATCACGCCGCTGCCTTAATTTTTCCACTCTCTGCTGTTAACCTCTGCTCGCGGTCTGGCGCTCTGAGCGGATGATCCATTCTTTTTCACCATATTGGATACCGTGCTGATCACTTTATCTCGGGCCTGCTTATTCCTCATCAAATACGTCACACCAGCTCCTAGGGCTGTCATAAGCAATTTCCGTTTTGACATGCAGCTCTCCTCCTTAGGGTTTAATGTACGTTGTGTCTTGTTTGAGTTTTACCCGATCCAGCGCAAACGAAACGATACCAAGGCCTGCCTTTGAAAAAATAAATCTCTCTCTCACAGGTACACCCCTGATGCTTCGGTTTAACCGTACAAAAAAGATGATCCACCGAATGAAGAATGGTTCGGTGATCATCTTTGCTTGGTTATTGTGCTCCGTTACGCGAGCCTGTATGAGCTGTTCTTTGATTCAGTCGGATGGTCGAGCTGCATGGCTCATCTCTTCATGTTTGTAAGTTGAGCCATCGGCGGTCAGATAAAAATGACCGATCGGGTGAAGCTCTTCGTTCAACTCATAGACAAGCGGAATGCCTGTCGGGATGTTGAGCGCCATCACGTCTGCTTCGGACATTTGGTCCAGATGCATGACAAGGGAACGGAGCGTATTGCCATGCGCGGAGATCAGCACTCTTTTTCCCGCCGAAACCATCGGTTTGATCTCTGCCTCCCAGTACTCCAGTACCCGCTTGGACGTATCCATTAAATTCTCAGTACGCGGGATCGTGCAGCCAAGTCGCTTATACTTGTCCAAATCCTGCACATATCTATCATCATTCTCATCCAGAGCCGGAGGTGATACGTTAATCGAACGCCGCCATTCATGGACTTGGTCTTCTCCATATTTCAAGGCAGTTTGCTGTTTGTTCAATCCCTGCAGCGCTCCATAGTGGCGCTCATTCAGCTTCCACGTCTTCTCAATCGGAATCCACATCAAGTCCATCTCATCCAGCGCAATATCCAATGTACGGATGGAACGTTTCAGTACCGAGGCGTAAGCACAGTCAAAATCAAACCCCTGCTCTTTCAGAATTTTCCCCGCCTTACGCGCTTCCCCGTAACCATCCTCAGTCAGATCCACGTCAGTCCATCCGGTAAAGCGGTTTTCCACGTTCCACATGCTCTGTCCATGGCGAATCAATACTATTCTGTACATCACGTGCCCCTCCTTCCTTGGATACATCAACCACAGATCCAGCAAACTTATACAGCAGCCGTATTAGTATCTGCTAACCCCAGGTACAGCTTCTTTCGAAAAAATACATGACGTGAATGGTTAAACCCGTGAAATAGAATTAATAATAAGGTGCCATCATCAGGTAAACGACTACCCCTGTGGAGCTGACATACAGCCAGATCGGCATGGTCCAGCGTGCAATTTTACGGTGTTTTTGAAGCTGGTTCGTCCAGCCCCATACCAAGGTAAACAGCGCCAGCGGTACAATCAGCGCAGCCAGAATACTGTGCGTGATCAAAATAAAGAAGTAGATGGAACGAACGATTCCTTCGCCGCCAAATTTGGACGTTTCCGGGGAAAGATAGTGGAACGTCAGATACGTCACCAGAAACAGCAGCGTCGTTGAAAATGCCGCTAAAATAAAGCGCTTGTGCAGCTTGACGTTACGTTTGATGATCGCGATCAGTGCCGCAAGCAAAAAGATAAAGGTAAAGCTGTTAAATACGGCGTTAAAGCGCGGCAGCACAGTAATGTCAAATGTGACGTCGCCTTTATAACCGATCGATGGTGCAAAAAACAGTAACAGGATGATAACGTTAGCAAGAATGGAGATGGTAATAATGATACCTGCGAAATTTTTATTACTGGTCGGGGTCGTCTGATTGGATGACATGTCCAGATCCCCTCTTTCCTTTTTAGCCAATGCAAAATCCTCCTCATATCCTAACTTTCTGTGTTCTATATCATTATATCTCGGCGAATCAGGGCTGTTAAGTGACAACACTCTGAACAAAAAATGCGGCCTTTACGTATAAATGCCCGTTGAAGGCCGTTTTCATCCCTTTTTGCCCGAGTACTATTTTACCCAAGTCGGCAGATGTGTTATAATTAATGCACTTAATCACATACGCGTCGACTACGGAGGAGCCTGTCACCAAGGGCCCCTCTTTGTCTTTTTTAGGCATGGAACGGTAACTTGTTATCGTTGTTCCATGCCTTTTGTCTGTTGCAGACCGGCTGGGACGGGTTGTTTTCCCTTGGAAAGGATATTCTAAGTATGCCGCGATCAGAGAGGAGAAACCGACTGTGGAATTTGTACTCGTTCTTGCCCTTATCTTAATCTTCACCAAACTTGCAGGTGATCTGTCCGTTCGATTAGGCCAGCCATCGGTGCTGGGAAAACTTATTGTAGGTGTTATTCTTGGACCTGCCCTGCTTGGCTGGGTGGAGAAAAGTGATTTTGTGCATTACATGGCCGAGATCGGCGTACTGCTGCTTATGTTCATTGCAGGTCTGGAAACCGACCTGGAGCAGTTGAAAAAAAACTGGAAGTCCGCTTTCGCTGTGGCAGTGGGCGGAGTTATTTTACCTTTTATCGGGGGATATGGATCGGCAATAGCCTTTGGGATGTCACAGACTCATGCGCTGTTCTTTGGTCTGTTGTTCTGTGCCACGTCCGTAAGTATCTCCGTACAGACATTGAAGGATATGAACCAGCTCAGTTCTCGTGAAGGTACAACCATTCTGGGAGCTGCCGTAGTTGATGATGTACTCGTCGTTGTACTTCTCGCCGTTATGATGAGTGTACTTGGAACGGGGGGCGGAGATGTGTCCATTGCCTGGCTGATCAGTAAAAAGCTGCTGTTCTTCGTTATCATCACTGCAGCAGGCTGGCTGCTCGTGCCGCGTATTATGAAATGGATGGCCCCGCTGCGCGTTACGGAAACTGTCATTACGGCAGGACTAATTATCTGCTTTGGCTTCTCTTATTTTGCAGAATGGATGGGCGTTGCCGGTATTATCGGTGCATTTGCAGCAGGTATTGCTGTATCTCAAACCGGCTTCAAACATGAGGTGGAGCAAAAGGTGGAACCTATCGCATACAGTGTATTTGTCCCCGTTTTCTTCGTCAGCATTGGACTAAATGTAACTTTTGAGGGTGTGGGCTCTCAGATTGGCCTGATCATCGTCATCAGCATTGTAGCCATTTTGACCAAAATTCTTGGCGGAGGTATCGGTGCCCGATTAACCGGTTTTGACCGTTCTTCTTCGATTGCCATCGGGGCAGGCATGATTTCCAGAGGCGAAGTTGCTCTCATTATTGCCTCCACTGGACTTGCGTCAGGTCTGCTTGATGCTGAATATTTCACCAGCGTGGTTATTATGGTTATTGTCACCACTCTAGTCACCCCACCGCTGCTTAAGATCACGTTTGCCCGTAAAAAGGGAGACCGTCGTGTGGAGCGCGGGATCGAAGAGTCTCATCAGGATGGGTAAATCCTCAGCATGGAACAGATCAGTTTGCAGCGAACATGATAAAAGTAGATGCAGGTAATAGTTAACATTTCAGTGATGAGAGTTACACATGTTGTGTAGTGCGTTACTTCTGTAAATCGAGTATGATAGTTATAAAGTGATCGTAATTTCTTTAGTCACTTGTGACACGAAAGAATGTCGGTCGTGGAGTACACGCCGCTTTGTCCATTTTCCAGCTCTCCCCTGTGGAGGCTGAATGGGGCAGAGCGGCTTTTTGCTTTTAAATTTATGGGGGTGGTCATTGGATGAGCAAGATGAGTTATGATTTTGATGAGGCGTATGGGAGTTGAATGGCAGCACTGATTGCCAAAGAAACAAACCCACGGGTACGGTCCCGCATCGAACATGGACTTGAACATGGAACGTTGGAATTTCTACGTTCTGTCTGGTTTCCTGTAATGAAAAACTTTAACCATCTTTACCCTGAATGGGAGGTTCGGGACTTTCACAACGGTTATCGCTATCTGGACCTAGCCTATTTACCAGGTAATGGCGTGAAGGGGGGCATCGAAATTCAAGGCTATGGGCCTCACGCCCGTGATCTCGATGTGAGGCGTTTCAAGGATTTGTGCTGGCGCCATTGTCTTTTAACGCTGGAAGACTGGACTTTTCTACCAATTGCCTATCTCTCCATCAAAGACGAACCGAAACAGTGTCAGCAGCTGGTGCTGGCTTTCATAGGTAAATTCGTGTCTGCAGATGTACCTCCGTCCCTGAACTGGTTGGATGCTGAAGCAGTCCGATACGCAAGACGTATAGTCCGCCCTTTTACACCTTCAGAGCTGGCAGCACATCTGCGAATTTCTAACGTTCACACCCGAAAAATTCTCCGCAATCTGCTGGACCAACAGATCGTATATGCTGCGAGCGGTAATAAAAGGTATCGGACTTACGCTTTACGATCATAAGAGAAAAGTGCATGGATGCAGTTGTCTACAGAAGTGCCTATAGTAATTCTTTCTAACGATTTCCAGAGACGCTATTTGGGGTATAATGCACTCAATTATTTTCTAACGATCTCAGGAGATCTTATTTGGATCATTGGATGGGAAAACCGGGGCTGTTTCTTGGTAATTGGCCGAAATAAGCTTCCTGGGGATCGTTACAATTTCATACAGCACTATATCGCCCAAATAAGGTTATCTGAAATCGTTAGAATTTTGGTAAACGTACTTCACTCAATATTCGGAATTTCAGGGTCGTTTTGGGGTGGTTTGTGTAGTTTGGACAGGCTATGTCTTAAGTATACTTGGGTTTGACTTGGGTTTGACTTGGGTTTGACTTGGGTTTGACTTGGATATATTTGGGGTCGAGTTAGCTTTAGTTCACTTACGATTTTGGCCCTTGGTCCAGCTTTAGCTCGGTTCAACCCCTTAATATTGGACACTAGCTAGCTCTTTCTCAAATTGACGCATCATAACGCAATGGATTTAGGCGCTATGGTTCCTTCGTCCACCAGACGTAAATAATCTGTTGGCGACCAGTCGTACAAACTGCCGTGAATGCGATCTTTATTGTAGTAACGAATATAGCGATCTACTTCGGAAAAAGCTTCTTCGTAGCTTTCAAAGCAATGTCGCTGGTAACACTCTCGTTCCAGAACACTATGAAACGATTCAATAAAAGCATTCTTATTTGGGGTTCGAATGGGTGTCCGTTCATGCTCCAAGCCTGCTTCTTCACAGAAAGCATAGAAAGCCTTACTCACAAACTGAGGGCCGTTGTCCGTACGAATCACGAGCTTTGGGTTGGTTTAGGGATACGCCAAGTCAACAGAGCCTGCTGGATGGTGCTCAGGATACTCTGCGTGTCACAGGCTTTACCTCGATGGTGAGCGACGATTCGACGATCAAAGACATCAATAATACTTGCGAGGAAAAAGTGCCGGCGTTTCCCCGCAACATAACCGTACTTGATATCCATCTGCCACAATTGGTTAGGCCCATTCACCACCCGGTTATTAGCCACTTTCCTCAGTGCGGTATGGATTCGTTCGCGCTGAGGGAGAAGGATATCGAGGGTCTTACAGAGTCGGTACACCTTCTTTTTGTTAATCACCAGGTTGTATTTTCGGCGCAACAACACGGTTAGTTTTCGGTAGCCAAATGCCGCATCTGGCCCTTGAATCAAACGGCGAAGAAACCCGACAATCCGAGTGTCCGAAATACGTTTCCCTTGCTGGTTGTAAGGGTATCCAGGGATTTTTCTTCCGCTACTTATGGGTTGCTGGCGTTCAGGGTGTTTCAAGTGATAATAATATGTTGAGCGAGGAACATCGCAGATCTGGAGCACCGTACGGACAGGATATCCTCGCTCAATCCAAACTATCGCTGTTTGTAGTCGGGGTACTTTTTTTAACGAGATCCTTGAGAATCTGGTTTTCTAATTCTTTTGCGTCAAGAAGTTTCAAAGCTTCATCGTATTTCTCCTGTAATTCTTGATAGTTGGCTGCGTCTTGCTGTATTTGTTGCGTTTCTTTTTGTTTTTTAGCCACCAGTTCCCCCACCTCATCTTCGTATTGACGAACCCAAGTCGTCAGCGTTTTAGGAGACATGCCGTACTTTCGTGCCACGACCTCCGTTCGAAGGCCAGAAAGCACCTCTACGACATACTCCTTTTTCGCCTCAACTGGGCATCTAAATCGTCTTTTCATGAACACTCTCCTCATTTCATTTAGTGTATCTGAGGTAGCTTCGAGTGTCCAATTGGATTAGGGGGCTTTAAAGAGCTTAGGTTAAGATTGAAGAAATCATTCGACTCAGCTTAATCTAGTCCTAAATCGTCTTGAGGTCCACTTAGCTTGGCTTAGGTAATTGTGGAGTTAAGTTGGAGTTGGCATTGGCTATTTTTAAAAAAATAGACAGTAAAAAAGACCACTTTACGCACAAGAGGTCTTCTATCCTGAGTTATAATTTGCATCCCTTACTGATGCCGGATGCGGCGACTGGGAACCGGAAATCTTTTAGCGAAGTGAACATAATCTGTCCACCCTGCACAGATTGTCCAACCTACGTTAATACACCTACATAGAAACCAATCGAAATAAACACGACACACCAGGCAAAGGCACCAATACTTGAAACAATTACGTATCTGCCCATCCCCATGCGGCTCATGCCAGAGAAACAGCACATCAGATTACGAACACCTGGGATGAAGTAACCGAGAATAACAGACCAGGATCCATACTTGAGAAACCAGGTCTCTACCCTACTGAATCGCTTGGCATTGATCCCTATCCATTTGCCATACTTATCAAACAAGGGCCTGCCTGCTTTTCTGCCAATGGTATAACTCAGTATGCCTCCAGTAAACGCCCCGCCAAAGCAAACAGCAATGGATACACAATAATTCAGAACCGAGATGGAGGCGAGATAACCCACGAAGGTCATCAGCACCTCATCCGGTATCGGCAGTCCAATGACGCCAAGAGCGAGTAATCCATATATTGCAAAATACCCATATTGACTAATAATTTCTTTAGCAAATTCCATACTCGACTCGCTCCTTATTTCGGTTCCACAATATCCTTCTCATGAGAGGGCAGCAGCTGCTTCAGTGTAGGGAAACGGATTTGGCTGACCATAAGACCTGATAATACAACAATAACGAGGTATGCTACTCCCTGAGTAAAATAAGGACTCCACAGAGCGAAGAAGGACATCAGCCCACCTGCGAAGGTAATCGGCATTCCGACAAAACCACTAACGGGTGTTTTCTGACAGTTATACCGTGCAAGACGAAGTGCTCCGCACACGGGGAACAATGCTGTCAACGCCATACCCAGGAAACCGACTTCGGTCATTGAGTTAAGGTATAAAATCAGCACAGGAGCTGTCCCGAAAGAAACGACATCGGCCAGTGAATCAAGTGCCTTGCCAAATTCCCCTTCGCAATGAAGCTTGCGCGCTGCATATCCATCGAATAGATCAAAGAACATCGCTACCCAGATCATCGTCACAGCCAAGGCGAACTCCCCATGAATCGCCATAATGACTGCAAGCATCCCCGAACTTAAATTACCCAAGGTTAAAATGGATGGTAAAGACTTCATAAGATTTAACTTCCTTTCATACTAGGCTTTAGGAAATGTAATATAAAAACGTACGCCATCCGGTGTATTCTCCACACCATAACCACACCCGTGCAGATCCAGAATCTGCTTCGCAATGGCCAGGCCCAGCCCGGTCCCTCCCATTTTGCGATTGCGCGAACGTTCTACACGGTAGAACCTCTCCCATATATACTGACGTTCTTCTTCCGCAATATGTTCACCTTTATTTTCAATCGTAACGTGGACAGATCCTTCATGTCTGCTAATCTCAATCATTATATCGGTTTGCGGAACCGCGTGACGTATAGCATTCATCATAATATTATAAAATACCTGCTCCAGCTTGCTTCGGTCGCCTTCAACGGTCTGCTCCGTTGTGGAAACAAGCACAACTTCAAGTCCTTTACCTTTCAGCTGAGGTCCGAGACGCCCGGTAATATCTTCAATCATATCTGCCAGGGCAATCGCTCCTGTATTCAGCTGAATCGCAGCAGATTCAAGTCTCACCAGATCCAGCATCTCTTCAACCATCGTCTCCATCTTGACAGCTTCGTCTACAATGACTTCAATGTAGCGTTCTCGCTTGTTTTCACTTACGCCGTCTTTCAGCCCTTCCGAATATCCCTTAATAATGCTGATAGGCGTCTTGAGTTCATGAGAGGCATCGGCAAAAAACTTACGCTGACGCTGTTCAATCTGCTGCTTCATTTCCATATCGGTACGCATCTGTTCATTGGCCTGTCTAAGTTCCTCCAATGTTTGACCAAGTGTACCTGATAATGCATTCAGACTATCGGAAAGGCTGCCAATCTCATCCTTGCGCCGGATCGGTGATTTCACCGTGAAATCCAGCGTGGACATCTTCTTGGCCACATGATTCAGAGCAAGAAGCGGCTTTGTAATAATTCGAGACAGCAGCAGCGCAAGCAGCAGAATCAAAACAAAAGCACCAATGCCGAAGTATCCATAAAATAAACGAGTCGCTTCATTCGCTTCCCGCATCTCCTGAAGTGAGGTGAGAGAAAAAATCAACTGCTGCTCTGAACCGGCACGATGCACCGGAGCAATCGTAATCACATTGCGGACACCGCTCCAGCCGTCCGTCCATTCCTCATTAATCATGTTACCGTTAGACAGCGTCTGCTGATCTTCCGATGACAATGGGAACCGGCTTTCGAGAGCCTGCACAAGCAGTCCTTGCCGCTGACTCCAGGTCGCGAGGTCAGGCAGCACAACCTCTGTTAATACCCCGGTCCATTCCTGAACCGGCAGCAGTGATTCCTGAAAGGTCTCCGTTCCCCATGCGGCAGAAGCCGCATCCTGAATTTTGAATGGGTATACCATCGGTTCAGGTTGATCCAGATTGCCGGATGGCCCCTTTACGGTGAGTTTTTGCCCAAACTTCAGATGAGACCTGATCCAGCCTGCGTTCTCACTATTAATGAACAGAGATAGGGAAACCTTCACACGCTTGCCGTCTTCCTGAAGAAGTGTAATGTGAAAGGGATCATCTACCAGTTTGCCTGTATTCGTCAAAATAACGAGATGGGACTGATTCTGGCGCATGAACCTGCCTGTTTCTTTGGCAAGCTGCAGATCATTCCAGTGGCTCGCGGAATACTGCTGTTCAAACTTGGACAGTTTCTTTTTCATACTTGTGATCTTCTGATGCTGGTAAAAATCGGGGAACCAGATCAGCTGGGCAAGTACCGTTGTTCCGTACAGCAGGAGCAGGAACCCGGCCATGACCAGAAACAGCTTCATCGTTACGCCGTTTCTTCTCATGCCTCCGCCTCAAAACGATATCCTGTACCAATCACGGTCCGAATGCACTTGGCTTCATCCCCCAATTTGCTGCGGAGTTTCTTGATATGTGTGTCCACCACTCGGGAATCACCTTCAAAGTCAAATCCCCATACCCGATTCAATATCGCTTCCCGCGATAGGACAATACCTGCATTCCGAGCGAGATAGAGAAGCAGCTCATATTCCTTTGGTGCAAGCTCCACCTCGGCCCCGTCTCTCTCTATACGTTTGGCCCAAGGATCAAGAGTGACCCCGCCAAAGCGGATCGCCCCCTGCTCACGTCCTACCGCGCCTTCCACACGTTTCATCAATGTCTCCGCCCGCGCGACGAGAACCCGGGGACTGAACGGTTTGGTAACATAATCATCTACACCTAATTGAAAACCGTGGATTTTGTCATCATCCTCGGACTTTGCGGTGAGCATGATAATAGGTACGGCAGAAGTAGAGCGAATATGACCGCATAATGTCCAGCCATCCATTTCAGGCATTAATACATCCAGTATGACTAGATCCACCTGATGCAGCGCCAGCTGTTCCAGCGCCTGTACTCCATCCTCAGCTTCAATCACATGCCATTGTTCTTTTATAAAATAATCGGCCACAATCTCGCGAATGCGGCTTTCGTCTTCTACCAGAAGCACGGTTCTGATCATGACCGACTCTCCTTCTCGATTACTAAAGTTAACATACCTGCTTCATGTGTCGTTCATGTGTCCAGATGCATCCATATAAATCCAGATCCATTCAGAGATCTGCTTCACCATATATACGATTAATATATACCAAAAGTTACTATTTTTTATCAAAATGAGCATAAAAAAAGAAGCAGCCAACAGGCAGTACACTGTTTGTTGACCGCTCCTAAGATGAAATTCCGGATATGCTTATTAAAAGCATACGCTGCGCTGCAGGCCGTCCTGTGAAGAACAGGCTCATTGTGAACGATGATTAACGTTGGTGCTCCAAACGATGTGCAGCATGCAGTGTAGGACCAACAAAGCGGTTCAACGGGAACCCGCCAGCAATCGCTTTGGTAATAAACGCTTTTCCTTCACGTACAGCCTCTTTCACCGATAGGCCACGAGCCAAACCTGCCGTAATCGCAGCGGAGGTTGTGCATCCTGCACCATGTGTATACCCGGAGCCGACAACATCAGCCTCAAACCATTCAACGTTTGTTCCGTCATAGAGCAAGTCCATCGCTTTACCCGGGTTAATTACACCGCGGTCTTTGATCAGAACATGCTTGGCACCATGAGCATGAATGGCAGCTGCGGCGGCTTCCATCTGCTCTTTGGAACGAATCGGACCGCTCTTCGCCAGTTGGGAAGCTTCAAACAGATTTGGTGTGACGAGGTCTGCCCCCGGCAGTAAAAACTCGATCATCGCTTCTGTATTTTCCGGCTGCAGCACTTCATCCGTGCCTTTGCAGACCATAACCGGATCGATAACGATCTGCGGGAGACCGCTGCGGCGAATATGTTTGGCGACAAGCTCAATAATATCAACAGAACCAAGCATGCCTGTCTTCATGGCGTCAAAGCCAATGCCGTCCAGAACAGTACGAAGCTGAGCTTCGACCACATTCAACTCTACAGGGAAGACCTGGTGATCCCATGTTTCAGGTTCCATCGCAACAACCGTTGTTAATACGGTCATTCCGTATACACCCAGCTCCTGGAATGTTTTTAAATCCGCTTGAATACCAGCACCGCCGCTCGTATCTGAACCTGCGATGGTCAATGTTTTAGGAATCGTCATGGTCGTTCTAATCTCCTTCGTGTTTCAGTTGACACTATCCTATCCCTTGTACGTGCGGATGTCAATGGCATGTCAAGCCATGCAGCGCGTGGTTTTCAGAAGGAAAAGAAGTTATGTCTTAATTCACATCTTTGGTCTCCAGCCGTACCATGGAAAGTGCAGCAATCCATAATCCTATCGCTCCTAAGGTCAACGGAATAACGATGATATCGTTGAGCGACATTGTAGGGCCGCCGAAACCGGAGCACACAATGAAAACAAGGAGAACCGAAGCAACCATTGTAGTTGTTACCGAATGCTTGCGCATACCGAAGAATAGGGGAATCAGAGCCATCGCAGCTGCAGAGAGTGAACTGATCGTGTATTTAAGCACCAGCTGCCCCAACGCTGCCGACCCCAGCGGCTCGGTAATAAAGCCATAATATTGATTCGCAGCCAGCAGAAGAGTCCCCATCAGAATATCTGTAAACATAATCATTGCGAAAGTAAATATAAATACCAGTATTAACTTTGCAGCGATAATTTTATGCCGCTTGATCGGATAGGTGAACATGACATTCATCGTTTTGTCCCGGTACTCACTAATGATTAATTTGGATATCAGGGAACCTGCGAATATGATAAATACCGCTCGGGCAATGGTATCAATCAGGATGAAGGCGTCATGGTAATTCGCCAGGACGTAATCTGCAGCCCCTCGTTCTGTAATGCCAATCAGGATAATGAATAGAAGAATGCTGATATTGGCGATACCCACACCCACAAAATTACGGGCAAAGCGGTGCTTGCGCCATTCCAGACGGATAAGTTTAAGCAGCGTCATCATCCCCTTTCATCAGACTCATAAAGTGCTCTTCCAGAGAATGCGATCGTTTGGATATCGACTCTACCGCAACACCGTGCTGGACCAACTTACTGTTGAGATCGGATGGGATAAGACCCGGATCATAAATACGCAGCGTCTGCTCATCTAACAGTTTGTAATTGTCCAGATGAAGCAAATGTTCTACTACGTAGGCAGCTTTGCGGGGATCCGCAGCCTGTACTTCAATGTAATCGGTGTGATTGCCGCGAATGCTTTCCATGGATACTTCCTCTACGAGCCTTCCATGACGGATGACGCCAATCGTGTCCGCAACCTGCTCCACTTCACCGAGTATGTGACTGGAGATGAGCATGGTAATACGATATTCTGTGCTTAACCTTTTGAAGAGTTCACGCATCTCTTTGATACCGACCGGGTCCAGCCCGTTGATCGGTTCATCCAGAATTAACAACTCGGGAGTCGTTATAAGTGCACGAGCCAGCCCAAGCCGCTGCTTCATACCGAGAGAGAAGTCCTTCACAGGTTTACTGCCCGCATCCTTCAAACCGACCATCTCCATATGTTTGCCAATCATTTGTTTGTTCGGGAAACCCATATACTCACAATGAAGGTCCAGATTCTCCCTAGCAGACAGTTTGTCATAGAAAAAGGGATACTCGATTATGCTGCCCATGCGTTTCAACAGTTCATATGAATTCGGGTTCAGCTTTTCGCCAAAAAGTTCGATCTCACCCGCTGTAGGTTTAACGAGATTGGTTAACATCTTCATTAATGTTGTTTTCCCTGCTCCGTTGGGGCCCAGAAATCCATAAATCTCGCCTTGTTTAATATTCATATGAACGCCGGATACAACCTCTGTCCCTTCGTACACCTTCGTTAGATTGATGGTCCGTGCAATATAACTCATCTGGCCATTCTCCTTTACGTCCCCTGCTCGGGTTCTTATATCTGTATTGTAAAGAAAAAAGTCTGCTTTTTTATTAATCAAATCTTACAAAAACCTTAAGTTGATACCCCACTAATTTACAAAGACACTTCGATGGCAGAATAATCGCCCCACATTGTATCTCCAGATTTTTTTTGATTCCCTCTAGAAAGGGAGAAATCAGGTGATAAGCATATGCTTCCGATGCTGATTTCTTTCAGAAAACTTTTCAGTGAACGCTCCGCTTTTCCAAGTTTTTCTGCTCGACATTTAACGTCCTACATCCCCTCTAACGTAAAGGAAAATACGGTACGCTGATGCGGCACGCTGTGCAGGTCAATACGTCCGCCCATTCGTTCTACCAGCCGCTTCGTGATTGTCAAGCCCAAGCCGCTGCCCTGATACATCCGATTACGGGAATCCTCCAGCGTATACATTCGCTCAAAGACACGGCTGTGCTCTTTTTCGGGAATGCCTTTCCCCCGATCCCATACTTGAATTGTAACCGGCCCCTCTTTACGGTTTAGTATCGATATTCCCAGCACTTTCCCGTCGGCTCCATATTTCATGGCATTCGTAATTAGGTTATCCATCACCCGATCCAACGCTTCTTCGTTCCCCCTTACAAATACGTCCTGTTCAGGGATGTCCAGTTCGACATGCAGTCCCAGCTTCGTAAGCAATTCATAAAACGATAACATTTTCACCCGGCACAGTTCGCTGATGTTCACACGACTTACTTCCAGCTCACGGTCTCCGGATTCAAGCTTGGCGAGGTCAAAAAAGGAATGAATTAACCGCAGCACTTCCTGTGCCTTATCTTGTATTTTCTCCGTCATGACTCTCCGTTCTTCATCCGTCAGGGATGAGCTGTGCTGCAGCGTTTCACTATAGCCGAGTACAACCGTAAGCGGGGTCTTCAGATCATGTGAAATGTTGGAGAGCATATTACGCATCTCTTTCTCTTGGTTAGCATAATCAGCCTTAGCCAGATGGGCATGCTCAAGCAGTCGGTTCATGTCATTTAACAACCTGCTTATCTGCGCGTCGCTATCAAACACCAGCAAACGTTCAAACGTACCCTGCTCCAGAATCCCTGATACTTTGTTATGGATGTAGCTCAGGTGCGTACTGCGTTTACGCAGCCTCAGCCCAAGCAAGGCAGCTATACATACAAGCAGCACTGTAGACAAAGAAAGGAGCCAAAGCATAATGATCATACCTGTTCCGCCTCCAGCTTATATCCGATCCCCCATAATGTCTTGATGTAACGTGGAGCGGAAGGATCAACCTCCAGCTTTTCCCGCAAGCGGCGCATATGTACGTTAATAATATTTTCGTCTCCGTAGTAATGATCATTCCAGACGGATGCATAGATCTGTGCCTTTGTGAACACCTTGCCGGGATGAGTTACAAGCAATTTTAAAATACCGAACTCTTTGGACGTCAGCTTAATTGGCTCCCCTTCGCGTTCTACTTCGTACGTCTCTATATCCACGACAAGTCCGCCGATCGTTATCCGCTGATGAGGTGCAGTTTCTTCGGCGGGCTGGGCTGTATAATTGGCTCTTCGGATCGCTGCTTTGATGCGAGCCGTAAGCTCGATCAGCGAGAACGGTTTACTCAAGTAATCGTCAGCGCCAAAACCGAGACCCAGCGCTTTGTCCACCTCTCCGTCTTTCGCCGAAAGAATAAGTACGGGCACCAAACTGCTGGCGCGAATCGTCTGCAGCACATCCATCCCGCTGCGATGGGGCAGCATCAGATCAAGAATAATCAGATCAAAACAAGGCTTCGTCTCTTTGAACAGCTGCTCTGCCTCCAAACCGTCATAAGCATATGTAAGGTCGAAGCCCTCTTTTTCCAAATAAGGTCCAACCATCTCACTAATCGAGCGGTCGTCTTCAACAAGCAGCAAACGGTGACTTGACATCAACTTCCCTCCGATATAAAAGATTTTCTATGAAGCTGTTCTATAAGACCGTTTTCTTCATTACCTCACAGTTTGCTGAAATTGGCAATGACCTATCAAAAAAACCTGACCAAACAGGCACTTGGGCTTCAAGTGTGCTCGATCAGGTTTGTTTATGATTAATTATTTTGCTTACTCGCTTATGAATATCAATCCAGATTCGTTGGGTGCCTATGCATGCTCACTGCGAATCCAGCACAATCCGATTGTGCCCGCTCCAGCATGAATGCTGACTACCGGAATGAACGGCATAATTTCTGTTTTTAAACGTGGGAGCAGTTCCGAAATCTGCTGTCTGATCGTATGGGCTTCCTCTTGATTGTTTGCATGCATAATGCATACATGTTTGACTTTCTCCACGTCTTTCTTCAGCATCTCAAGCATGCGCTCCTTGGTACGTTTGAAGGTGCGAATTTTCTCGTTAACGACGACTTTGCCCTCTTCAAATCGAAGCAGCAGATGGATTTTGAGCAGTTGGCTGATGATCAGTTGTGTTCCTGTCACACGCCCGCTGCGGTGAAGGTTCTGAAGGCTGGCAGGAATCAGATAAAAAGACATCTGTTCAATCATCTGCTCAATATTGGATTTAATCTCGGCAGCTGAATATCCCTGCTTCTGCCACTCCAGGCCCTGCATAATCATCTCGCGAAGAGGATAGGCTCCTGCCCTCGAATCAATTGCGGTAACCGTCACGCCTGCAATCTCCGCAGCCTGCATTGAGGTGTGGAGCGTTCCGCTAAGTTCCGTGGAGCAGTGTATCGTAATAATCTCATCGTACTGATCCTTAATGGACTCATACAGTTCAATGAATTCGCCAATCGGCGGCTGTGAACTGCTTGCGCGCGAAGAAGCATCCAGCTTCTCGTAGAATATGTCGGACGAGATCTCCTCGGTTTCCCGGTAACATTCCTCGCCAAATACGATGCGCAGCGGCACGATATAGATATGATTTTGCTCCGCAAAAGCGGAATCCAGTGTACTGGTGCTGTCGGTGACCCATGCAATTTTCTTCATGACATCCTTCTCTCTTGCCGGATTGTTCGTGCTGGTAATCATCTACCCATCGTCAGGCACATGCCCGGCGGTTATTTTAAATTTGAATAAACACAATTGTAACCGCTTGTGGTTTTACCTCTTCATTATAAAGGAATTCTTCCCTGCCTGTCTTGTGGCGCATTCATGAACAACCCCTAAGATTCCAGTATTCTCTAAAAAAATGTCTTGCCTGTGAAGGAATATATTGGTATGCTGTTGTCCTTCTCTCTTTTTCGCCTTGACTGAAGTGAACGGGTCCGCCGTTCAATCCACTTATCGGAGGTGTCATATGCTTTATCTTACGCTCGCTTCCAAAGCCTACGCCCGAAACCTGCAATATCGCGGGGCACACATGGTACACAACCTGGCAAGCGCCATGTTTGGTTACATGTATGCTTGTCTCTGGATCGGCATCGGGGCCGATCATCAGCTCGGAGAATACGGGGTACAGGGAATGATCGGTTACATCGCCTTCACGCAATCGTCACTCTGGATCTCGGGTTTCCTGACGAACGGACTGGGCATTCCGCTTAGTGTCAGGACAGGGCAGATTGCGCTGGACCTCATGCGTCCCGTTCATCTGTTCACCCACCTGATGGCACGTGAATGGGGGCAGATCGCCTACCAATTCGTGTACAAAAGCCTGCCGATCTACCTGCTCTACTCTCTCGTTTTTTCCCTAAAATGGCCTTCGGAGGCCGCTGCAATAGGCTGGTCCGCACTTGCACTTGCTGGCGCAGCATACTTATCCATCTGTATGAACTACATCATCGGCGCAACCTCTATGTGGACTACGGAATCGTCCTGGCTTCACTGGGCTAATCATGCTCTGATGAACCTGATGGCCGGTTTCTTCATCCCGCTTGAATGGCTTCCAACATGGCTGGAACAACTGGCCTGGCTGTCTCCTTATCCATTTTTACTCTATGTTCCCACCCGAATTTATCTTGGTTTTGAAGATGGCTCCCTGCTGTGGGGAACCCTGCTTTGGTGTGTGTTCATGACACTGCTCTGTCTTGCCATTACCAAAGTGTTACGTCGTAAAGTGGAGGTGCAGGGCGGATGAAGCCAATTTCCTGGTTCCACTTATATAAAATACTCATTCGAACCAGCATCCGCAGCCGGATGCAGTACAAGTTTAATTTCGTGCTGGGGTCTATTCTCGCCGCACTTATTCAAATCTCCGAGTTTCTGATGGTCGCACTGGTGCTGCACAAGTTTGGCGCAATCCAGGGCTGGTCGCTGCATGAAATCGGTTACCTCTTCGCCATTATGACGTTATCCAAAACGCTGTACCGTACATTCGGTAATGAGGTGCATCATCTGGAGAAATATTTGGTAGGTGGTGAGCTGGATCAACTGCTGACACGACCGATGCCAGTCCTGCTTGCACTGATGCCGCAAAATTTCCGCATTATGATCGGTGAAGTGCTTCAGGGCGGATTCATTCTGTGCTGGTCGCTGGCGGGCATGATGCACAGCGGGCAGATCGGCTGGACGGTCATCCCACTCTCTCTGTTTATTATTGTAACGGGAGCCATTATTCTTTTTTCCATCGGACTCGCTACAGCGACTCTTGGTTTCTGGACGACGCGTATCGAGGAGCTGCAGGTCATTACAGAGGATGCCGCCCGCACAGCGGCTCAATATCCACTCACTCTCTATCCCAAATGGATGTCCAGCCTCCTGCTGACTGCGATTCCCGTTGGATTCGTGAACTACATTCCCTCTCTCTACCTGCTGCGCGGTGAAGGCGGTGTATGGGTGCTGGCCGTCATTGCTACGGTAGCAGTGACATGTTTAGCTGCCAGTTTGCGATTCTGGGCGTTCGGCATGACCAAATACCAAAGTACGGGTAGTTAGAGAAGCTCTATACATTGAACGATTTATTTATACATTAACGGAGGAGGCGAAATACACATGAATATGATTACGGCACGCAACCTGCATAAACAATTCAAAACCCCTGTTGTGCGGGAAGGCCGCTTCTCGGGGGTACGCACCTTGTTCTCACGTCAGTATGTGACCAAAGAAGCGGTGCGTGATATCAGCTTTGATATCCGGCAGGGGGAATTTGTAGGTTACATTGGCCCCAATGGAGCTGGCAAATCCACCACGATCAAAATGCTGACAGGCATTCTTCACCCCACGGGGGGTGAGGTGCTGCTTGGCGGGATGAATCCGCATGAGGTACGGCGCAGGACGGTTCGCCAACTCGGGGTCGTATTTGGACAGCGAAGTCAGCTCTGGTGGGACTTACCGGTGAAGGATTCGTATGATATTTTGGCAGAGATGTACGGCGTGAGTCCGGAGGTCAAAAAGAAACGGCTGTCCCAGTTCGCCGAACTGCTGGATCTTGAATCATTCTGGGCGACTCCGGTTCGCAAGCTTTCCCTCGGGCAGCGCATGCGGGCCGATCTGGCAGCGTCCATGCTGCATGATCCCGAACTGCTTTTTCTTGACGAACCCACGATTGGGCTGGATGTGAATGCGAAGCGGAATATTCGCCAGTTTCTGCGCACATTAAATGAAGAGTTTGGCAAAACCATTCTGCTCACCACCCACGATATGGATGATATCGAACAGCTGTGCAGCCGTGTCATGGTCATTAATCATGGGCAGCTGACGTATGACGGTACAATCTCCTCCCTACGGGATACGATCGGCCTTCCTACCATGATTCGTGTCGCCTTCCGAAAACAGGTTCAGCTGCCGAACACGCTGCCTTCTGCCATTCAGGTTACAAGCATGGACGACCGGGTGCTGACTGCATTGGTGAATCGGAAGGAGTGGCGTACGATGGACATTCTGAAGGAACTGGAGCAGTGGGGAGAGATTGACGATATCGAGATGAAAGAACCGGACTTTGAGGATGTGATTCACAATGTATACTGATTAATCCAATGTCGGCCTATTTTATATTGAATCGGGATACAGGGCTGTTCGAACGCCGTTACAGGAAAGAGGGACATGACGTACTGTAATAGCGGAGGTGAGGGTCATGCTTGTGACCAGACATGTTCTTGCTGCCTCAAGCCCTTATGCTGTGCCTTATTACATTATACGCGGAACGAATCCCGGGCCCGTCATGATGATTACATCTGGAGTTCATGGCAATGAAACAGCGAGCATGGCCGCTGCGCAGAAACTTGCCGATGATTGTGCCGCAGGGCGGCGCGTGATCCATCGCGGAACGTTGATCATTGTGCCGAGAGTGAATCAGCAGGCATATATGAAGAAAATCAGAGGTAAACCCGACCTGAATCGTACCTTTCCCCGCCGCAAATCCGGCAAAGCCAAACATCCATTGGCAGCCGCTGTATTCCAGCTTGCACGCCAGCATCAGCCTGACTGGTGGCTTGATCTGCATGAAGCCAACGGCCTGTCCCAGCTCAGTCCACGCGTCCTCGGACAAACGCTGATCACCAACCCGGGCAGCTCTAGTGTTCCGGTCTGCCGCAGGATAATAGAACGCATGAACCGATCTATTTCGGTTCGCAAGCATCATTTTAATCTGAAGCGGCATGAGCTGCCGGGCTCCGCTCGTACCGCTGCTTCAAGGCTGCTCCAAGCGAAGTCTGTCACCGTTGAAACGTGCTGGAGCCTGAAACGCACGGCGCGCATCAAGTATCAGACAGAGATTGTGCATCACTTTCTGCGTGAAACCGGCATGACATAAGTGAAAAAACAAGAAAACACCTCCACAGCAGCACCCTGATGGTCGACATTCAGGATTCGCTTTGGAGGCGTTTTATTTTTGCGATAAACGCTGTGCTTTTATTTAGGGCGTGTCTTGAAACCCGCTGAAGTGCATCTTTTTCCCCCTTTTCGCACCCTGCTGCGTCACTTTCCCTTGACGTGCCCCGGCACGCCTGCGGTAAACTTCCTGGCATGGAACAAAAATTCGGCAAAATCTGCTCCCTTCAGCGTTTTCAGACACACCCTAGTCTACGAGTTGGACGAGATTATAAATCAACTGTGCAGCTTCTTCTCGGCTCAAGGAGCGTTTGGGCATAAACTTGTTCCCAGGGTATCCGTTCATAACGGACTCTTGGGTAACCAGTTTCACACTTTCTTTTGCCCAGCTTGCGACGTTGGTATGATCTTCGTATGAAACTGCAGACAACAACAATGATCCGTTTTTCAACAACACGTTAGACAGCATTACCGCCGCCTGTTCTCTTGAAATAACTTCATTCGGACGATAGGTATGGTCTGCAAAACCTTTCGTAATATCATTCTCGATTGCAGCATGCAGTTCTGACACATACCATGCTTTCGGATCGATATCTTTAAATGTTCCGGCATACGGAGATGAGGAGGTGTACCCGAGAGCACGATTTAAAAAGACAGCAAATTCGGCCCGGGTTACCTTTTTCTTGAGGCCAAATGTTCCATCTGAGTACCCTTTAGCGATTCCTTTGGAAGTCAGAAAAAGAATGGCTTCTTTGGCATAGCTTGTATCGATATCCGTATAGGTTTCCGATTTTGTTTCCTCTCGAGGAGTGACTTTAGTGCCCTCTTTTTCCGTTCCAGAACGATCTTCAGCTCCATGATCATTCTTTGCATTACCAGTAGTGGCGCCGCCGGAAGGACTGTTTCCAGAAGGCGAGCTGGCAGCTGCTCCACCTGTTTCCGTTCCAGGTGCTGACGGCGTTGTGCCGTTTCCATTCCCAGACCCTGAACCCGGTGTTGGTGTACTTCCTCCCCCATTACCTGGATCAACTACAGTTCCTGGCACTGTCGCACCGCTGCCATCAGCAGGAGTACTGATACTGATTCCTTCTCTGGCTACTACGGTTTCTGTTCCATCCGTGTTATGTACAACAGCAACGATATCATAGTTGTAGTTTCTGTTAGGGGACACGCCTGTCTCACTGAAATGCAGCCTGCCGTTGATTGGGGTAACAATACCTTCGTCACGTCTTACGTCAGCAGCAGCATTATAATAGGTTTGACGATAGGTCCCATCTTCTAGAGGGGTATAGACCGTTTGCGGATTACGCTCCACATACATCACAGCGCCATCCGTAACTTTGAAATCAAATGTAATCGTTCCTTCCAGCGGCTGTGCTGGCATGATAGCGATCGGCTTTGGCTTTGCTGCTGTTTTTACATGAATTACGTTTGACTCTAAAATGCCTGATTCATTACCTGCAACTACTTTATACGTATGACTTTCTTCCGGTTTCATATTGCTGTCTGTTATTGTTTTTATATTCAGTTTACCCGACCATACTTTATGGGTTTCATCCCGGAATACATCGTAATATGAAGCTCCTGCAACTTGATTCCAACCGAGGCTTACTTGATCGTGATAGATTCGATTCACTTCTAACTTCAGATTACCACTCGGTGCTTCACCTGGTACGGGTCTGCTCGGAATAGTTACTTTTTTTACTGCGGCTTCACCGCTTACTCCCTTCCTGATGGCGGCTATTTTATACGAGATGTCTCCTGATAAGCCTTCCAAATTTCCTATCCACCAAGTTTCCATAGGAACCCCAATAGTCATTCCATTCCTAGAGATTTCGTATTCTTCCGCTCCATCTACTGCATCCCAATCCAGGCGAACTTTGTTATATGTCAGCTCGGTCACTCGAACGTTTTCAGGATATGGAAGCCGTGGTGTAACTAATGTAGATGTACTCGCAGCAGCAGGATAACCGGATGAGTAATCATTCTTTGCAGTGACAGTATAATTGTACGCTTTACCTTCATCCAGATCCGTATCAATAAACGTCTTTAATGGACCTGTATAAATGATTAATTTTCCCCGCTTCAGCTCGTACTCAACAGCATGATCTACCTCATCCCAGGATAACTTAATGGAGTTGGTTTTGGGTACAACTTTAAAATGATCCGGTGCTGGCAATCTTTTGGTTACTCCAGTGATTCTACCCAGTTCGCCAAGTTTATTCGATGTCGTGTTATATCCATAAACATAGAGGGTATACGGAACATCTGGATTTAAATTGGTTATCGTATAAGTCGTGTCTGGTCCATCATATACATAGTCGTTGTTCTTTCTAACGTAATACTTATCAGCACCTTCGACAGCATCCCATGAAATTGTAATTGAATTCCAGGTTGAATCCACTCTCAAGTTTTTGGGAGCCGGTAGATTGTCTGGATCTTTAGTTTTGACAGTATCCGTTGATTTCCAGCTGACTCCGTATTCATTAACTGACCATATTTCTACCCTATACTGCTTATTGGGTGTTAACCCTTCGAGGGTGCAGGAAAGATCATTTCCTTCATAAACTTTTTCATTATCTACCGTAACGACATAGCCGGAAGCTCTCTCTGCTGCATTCCAACTTGCAGTAAGTGAAGTTTCATCTGTAGTGACATTAAAGTTCGTTGGTGCTGCAGGTTTTAGTCTCTCTTTGGTTTCCGCGACTATTGTTGATTTTTCACCCGGTGTACCTGCTTGATCAATGGCCCACACTGCGATTTCATATGATGTACCTGGAGGTGCGAACCTTTCGAAAATACGTTCTACACCTTCATATTCTTTGTTCCCGTCTACTGTTAACGCATACTTCTCTGCACCTTCTACTGCATCCCAAGTAACATGAATTTTTTCATCCGTTGTTTCTACAACTAAGTTGCCCGGTTTCGCAAGGGGTGCCTCTGCTGTATTCATGGTCTCGGATGGTTGATCTACGGAGGCCTGCATAGACACCGTTGTACTGACAGGATCTGTCCCCGCTGCGTTAACCCTGTCTCCCCCGACAAGCGCTGCACTGGATAAGAGCATGCTTGTTGATAAAAAAACAGCTAGAATTTTACGACATTTCATTCTCCTCATTCATTCGATCTCCTTTACCCTTAATCGCAATATAGGTCTTGCTTAAAGAACTTCATTTAGAAGTCCACATAAACTGAGATTGATATATCCCTTCTTAAGTTCACTTCTAAACTCTGAAATTATATGTATTTCCAACTCTAAACACTTACTCACTAGGTCCTAAATACCATCTAAAATTGTAATAAATAAGAACATATTACCACCCTCTCCCTCTTAGACATAGTAATTTATTACCATAACCTTAAAATTGGCACTCTATTTTGATCGTTAAGCGTACAACCCGCATCAAGGATCAGACAGAGATTGTGCATCACTTTCTGCGTGAAACCGGCATGACATAAGTGAAAAAACAAGAAAACACCTCCACAGCAGCACCCTGATGGTCGACATTCAGGATTCGCTTTGGAGGTGTTTTTTCACATCACATACTCCAGATGTTTTTGCCTACAGGCTCCAGAAAGATCAACATGCACTTACCTTATTCACCACCATTTCCTGCTCGTTACATACGACTTGTCTGCATTCAAGTCTGCTGTGCTCCTAAATAGAAAAAGAGCCGTGATTACGGCTCTCTCTTCTCTACTCTAAATGACTGAATATAGCTGTCGATATCGTCCTCTGGTGTAAGGAGCAATCCGGCCAAATTTTTCTGCATCTGTTCCAGATGATCGATGTGCTGTTGAATGTCGGCAATCCGTTCGCGGACAAGGGTTTTCAACGTCTCTTTCTCCATATCCTCATTACTCAGCAGCTGCAGAGTCTCCTGTATCTCTTTGAGCGAGTAACCGAGCATCTGTGCGTCTTTAATAAATTTGACTTTGACCAGATAATCCTCGGTGTACAACCGATATCCACTAGGAGATCGATGTGGAGCAGGCAGAATGCCGCTGTCCTCGTAGTATCGAAGTGTCGCCATACTTACTCCCGTTTTTTTAGCCAGCTGCCCTCTTGTCATCGTATGCACACCGATCTCCGCCTTTCCGGAAGACTTATTCCGCCTGTTTGCTGCGAACCTTTGTATACTCGTTATCATACGTTACTTCGGGAAATTTTGCCGAACTGCCCTGCAGCAAAGGCTGCGCTTCTCCTTTCAGGTAACGGTCAAAAAAGGCAAGCGCATAACTTCTCGTAATATCGATATTATGCTCTGCAGGCATGTCCTTGGCAAATAACCGCGGTGAAATTAACGCAATATCGGTAAAACTCTGATGAAAAAATCCATCCACGGTTAGATAATAGGTATCATTCAGACTGTTCTTCATTACATGTTGGAGATCGGGTTCAAACTCGGGATAGAATAATTTTTCATGCTCCGTAGGATTCGGTCCCAAACTTTTGGCTGTTTTGCCAGACATGATGTACATAAAAGGTTGTTTCAGCGAAGACTTGGATACACTGCCCCAAAATCCGCCTTCCAAACTGAGCCCAGCTTGAAAACGTTCATCCTGTGCCAGTGCTTCTGCTGTTGTCGCTCCGCCATACGAGTGTCCCATAATACCCGTATGATTCAAATCAAGTCTGCCTTCCAGCACCTGATTGGGATCGTTCACATTCCACTGTTCAAGTGTGTCGAGTACAAAACGTGCATCGGCCGCACGTATGCCCACTCCCTGCACATTATATTGATACAGTTCTTCCGATGCTGTAAATTCAGGCCCGGCATCATAAGAAACCTTATGACCATCCGGGAAGGTTACTTGAGCCGACGTATACGGATGATCCATTCCTACAACAATATAACCGTGGCTGACCAGTTCCTCCACCGCCGTCATACTCTGAAAACGAGCCGAACGGACACCGGGAGAGAACAGGACAACGGGATAAGAACTGCTTGCATTAGACATCGCTGCACCCTTGACCACATGTGTCGGTATCGTGTCTAGGTAACTGAACACCTGAGGCGGGATGCCAAACACCAGACTGATCGCTTCCCCCAATTCGGCAGGGTATGACTCCGGTTTAATGCCTTCTGCAACTTCTGGATCTACTGGATACCACACATTAATCATCAGTTCCCGCTTGTCCCCTGCTTCAGGAGAAAGAGTCTCCTCACGGGATTCATCTACAATTCGCTGTGAAAATGTACCGATAGCAAATTGTCCTGTTGGCTCGGGTATCGTAAATGTCGGGAAATACCAGGTCAGCAGCCCTGATCCGATGCCAGAGAAAGCCGTAAGAAGCAGGATGAACAAACCGCGCAGCCAGGTACGCAATCTCGATTTCTTGTTATACGGTGCTGGTACATCGCCTTCACCGCGAAGGCTCCATTTCACAAGTTGAACGATGAACAGAATGCAAAGTACGAGAGCAACAATATAGGATGGCAGCAGCATCACGCGCAATGAATCAATAACTGCATGCAGCAGAAATGCAATGATCAACGCAGTAAGTCCAACTATCGCAAGCTTTCTGCGTTTTGAATAAAACGGCAAACCCAGCGCCCCTGCTATCGTTACCAGTACGAATATCCATTCAAATAATTTCATGATTTTCCCTCCAAATGCGGTTGATACAACAAGAATAAACCTTGAAGTATACTTCAAGGTCAAGGGGTATTCCTGCATTCGGAGTTATACTTGTAGATCCCATTTGCGAAGCTCGGTCAGTGTGCATCTTCCTTGTGAAAAAACTTCAATCCCTTTAGAGTTGGGGTCAGGATATATCCGTGCTGACATAACCTGTTCTCCCTGCTGAATAAAAACCTCAATCGAACTAATGTCTACAAAAATACGAAGCTCCAGTTTGCCTTCACGAAGCTCTACTGTCGCTGCACGCTCTCCGCCAAGTCCTTGTCCGGCTCGATCGCGATTCATGCTTAAACGACGCTCCTGTACATCATAAGCAATAACGGTTTCCTCGTGTTCGCTTGTGCGCAGTTTTAATCCAAAACACTGAGCCTCCGCTGCGTCAAACACAGCATGCAATTCATAACAATCGCCGCTGATGCCAAGATCATGTGTGCCATCTTCTACTGAACGAGCCTTTTGTTCCACACCTGAAACTCTGTACTTGGAAAGTTCGGGAAGCGGCTGGAATATCAAACGTTCTCCCTCACGAATCAATTGGCGCGGCAGCGTCATGGCCCCTGCCCAGGCGTGGGATGCTTGTGTGGGTATTTCACTCTCCCATGTCTCCATCCAGGCCATCATTATTCTTCGTCCTTGTGCATCCTCCATCGTCTGGGGTGCGTAGAAATCGAAGCCGCAATCAAGCGGAACATACTCGTCATATTGAAGCACTCCCTTGTCCGTATCCAGTGTTCCCATCATGTATACGGTGGAGTGTAGATTCCGATACTGTTCACCTTGGGCTGGCATACGCTGCGGGGACATGATCAGCACATCCCGGTCATCCAGCGAAAATACATCTGGACATTCCCAGTTGTCCCCGAGCGTTCCGTCGCTCTGAGCCAGCACGTTAACATAAGTCCAGTTCAGCAAGTCTGCTGAACGATACAGCAGAATCCTTCCGTTTCCGGCATCATCGTTGGACCCAAGCACACAATAGTACATGCCGTTACGTTCAAACACTTTTGGATCACGAAAATCCTTAGGACTTGCATGTTCTGGAATCTGATGCAGTCCAATAACCGGATTCAGCTCGCTTTTGACAAAATCAACGCCGTTCTCTGATACAGCAATATTCTGCGTCTGGCGATAATCCTTATCTTTATCTGGTCCGGTGACTACATGCCCCGTATACATGAGTACAAGTTTGCCATCCTGAACAATAGCACTACCTGAGAAGCAACCATCACGATCATACGGGTGATCCGGTGCTAATGCCACAGGCAGATACGACCATGTCACCAAATCATGACTTACGGCGTGGCCCCAATGCATCGGTCCCCACACCGGTTTGTAAGGATAATATTGATAGAACATATGATACATGCCATTAAAATAAATAAATCCATTGGGATCATTCATCCAGCCGACTTCCGGCATCAGGTGATACCCTAGACGATAGACGGGACTAACGTTGTGACGATGTTCCTCTATATACGCCTTTGCCCTTTCAAGGGTATAACGATTTTCGATCTGCGCTTCATGCTTCATATGTCTTCACTCCAGTCTCTGTATCTCTATCTCGCCTTGCTGAACTTATTTAATGGCGCCCTGCATAACTCCCTGAATGATATACTTCTGTGCAAAAAGATATACAATCAGTACAGGCAGCAGTGTCAATACCAATCCAGCCATCAGCGGACCATAATCCACCGTGTACGTTCCGTAAAAATAAAAGGTGGACAACGGCAGCGTCCGCTGCTCGGACGACGTAAGCACGAGCGATGGAAGCAAAAAGTCGTTCCATATCCATAAAACGTTCAGCACACTGATCGTAACGGTAGTAGGCAGCAGTACCGGAAGTACGATTCGGAAAAAAGTCTGCACTCTGCCGCAGCCGTCCATCAGAGCAGCTTCTTCCAGTTCCAACGGGATACTTTTGACAAATCCATGGTAAATAAATACGGCAAGAGGGCTGCCAAAGCCAATATACATATAAATCAGTGACCACTTGTTATCCAGCAGACCAAGTGAGCCGTAAATTTTCACGAGAGGAATCATAATCGCCTGAAACGGAATAATCATCGCAGCTACCATCAGGAAAAAGAGATACTGATTCAGCTTGCTGTGGTGTCGAACAAAATAATGTGCAGTCATCGCAGAGAAGAGTGCAATAAGCAGTACGCCAGCCACCGTAATCAGCAAGGAGTTGCTGAAGGCCGATAAATAACCCATTTTATCAAACGCATTTGCGTAATTTTCCAGTTGAAAAGAAACAGGCAGGCCGAGCGGGTCAGAAGTAATGGCCTGATTGGCTTTAAATGAATTCAAGATCAGCAGTACAAAGGGAAATACGAACAGGATCATGCCAACAATTAAGGCTGCGAGTTTCAGTCCGTTCAGAATACGTGATTGTCCAGCCATCATGCCTCGACCTCCAGCTTTTTGCTAAAATACACCTGAAGCAATGTAATGGTCGCCACAAGGATAAACAGAACAAGGGCTTCAGCCTGGCCCAGCCCATAGTCACGTGCGAGAAAAGCTTGTTCATATACATGCATGGATACCATCTCTGTACTTTTGAAAGGACCGCCACTTGTCAGGGAAACATTCAGATCGTACACCATAAATCCGCGCTGCAGTGACAGGAAGACACACACAATAAAGGAAGGAACCATCAGTGGCAGTACGATGCGCATGAGCATTTTGCGATTGCTTGCTCCATCAATGCTTGCCGCTTCCAGCACATCTCTTGGTACGTTCATCAAACCGGCTATATAAATGACCATCATATAACCTGCATACTGCCAAACAGTCACGATAACAAGTGCCCAGAAAGCTTTGTCCGGATCAGCCAGCCAAGAGGCGGAGAAGAACGGCATGTTCAGTTTTTGACCTGCAAATACAAGTACCTGATTAAAAATAAACTGCCAGATGAAACCAAGTACAATACCCCCTACAAGATTGGGCAGGAAGAAACCGGCCCGAAACCAGCCTTGTGCCTTGATTCCCCTGGTTACGGCATATGCAAGCAGAAAAGCAGCTACGTTGGTTAACACAACCGTAATAAATACATACTCCAGCGTCATACCAAATGACTGCCAGAACACTGTATCTTTAAACACACCGATGTAATTATCCCAACCAACAAAGCTTTGGTCTACTGCAATGCCATCCCAGTTCGTAAATGTTAAATAGATACCGTACAAAAACGGAATAATCATGACTGCAGCAAAAGCAAATAATGTAGGGCCCGTAAATATCAGGCGAGTGCGCAGACGTGTCCATAATCCTTTTTCAGTAAGCATTGTCATCCTCCACTCTATCGCTCTCCAAGTCATGAACCTGACAGTTCGCCGATATGATGGGTCAGTCAGAAGTAACTTATACTGCTTTCTGTCTGACCCATATCAGGCTTCAGTCCTGTGGAGAAAAACTTCCCATGATGCTGTGTGTAAAGCTGTACTAATTCATTTATTTCACGTTAGTCCAGTAAGCTTGAATCTCGCTGGCAAGTCCTGCGCGATCAACAACATTAGCCAAATATTTCTGCATGGAAGCTCCCAATTTGGACCAATGATCGGCTGGAAGGGTGCTCATGGATTCTTCAATTTTGCCTGCTTTGATGTATTCACTAATGGATTTGCCAAGCGGGTCCGCTGGCTCCAGCTTAATGTTACTGAATGCTGGAATGATGCTGGCTTGTTTCACCAGGAAATCCTGACCTTTCTCTTTGTAAACGATCCAGTCCAAAAACTTCTTCGCAGCATCTTGTTGTGCTGGTGTACTTTTTTCTTTGTCCAGCAAAATACGTTTGGAGACGGCGGCAGAGATCTGTGAATTGCCGAAGTCGGCTGCATTATTGCTTACAGGAACCGGCAGGAAGCCGTATTTCCCATCTGCTGTATCAAATCCGGAAATTTGCGGCCAAGCCCAGTTTCCCATGAACCAGATTCCCACTTCGCCCTTGCCGAGCACTTCGGGTCCACGCTCATACGTACCGGAAAGTGGTGAAGCCTTGTCGATATTGTACGTTTTCATCACATCAAAGGTATCCATCAAACCATTAAACACAGCGTTGGACGCCAGATCTACTTTGCCTGCTTTCAGATCGTTCATGAATTGATCCACTTGGGAACGGTCCGCGGATTGTCCGCCATAAGCAAGCGGCAGGTAATGCGCTCCAAGCGACCAATCCATGGGTGAAATAATCAAAGGTGCTTTGCCGGCAGCTGCTATTTTTTTGAACAAGTCCTCCAGCTGCGCTGTGGTCTCTACCGATTTGGGATCAAATGTGCCGCCTACCGCTTGATCCAGCACTTTCTGGTTATAGATGAATCCATATCCTTCAATGGAGAAAGGGAAAGCGTAATTTTTGCCATCAAACGTTGTAGCTGTTGTACTGTTCTCTACTGCGTCTTTCATCCAAGGCTCCGAGGTAAGGTCAAGAACACGATCCTTGAACTTCTCAACATCCCCGGTATCCAGCATCATCATCGTTGTCGGATTACCTGATGCATAGAGGGCAGAGGCCTTTTCAAACGGAGACTGTCCACTGCCTACAGGCACAATTTCAAGTGTAATATTTGGATTTTCCGCTTGAAAGTCTTTGGCTGCCTGCTCCAATTGATTGTTAATCTCTGATTTGGAGTTGAGCATCGTTATTTTAATATTCTCGCTTCCACCATCATTTGACCCCGGGGAAGCATTCGAATCCGTGCCTGCTTTCCCACCGCAGGCTGATAGAACCAGCATCATAATTAATGACAAAACCCAAATCCCCATCCACCGTTGTTCTTTTTTCATCTTGTTATGGCCCCCATTCATTAGTGTAAAGAGGAAACGCTTACAAGTCAGATTATAATGTCAAAGGTTTGACATGTCAATCGTTTGACATATCGATCAAAATAATTTTTTTTGACTGATTTTTCTTCTGATTTCAAATAAGCCACGAGAGTTCCTACCTCTCGCTTCCACGAGAAAAAGGAGACAACCCGATTCAGGTTGTCTCCCGCTCCACCAATGTTACAGGAAAAATATTCTCCATATTTACCTGTTCCTCTGCGATCTGGCGCCGAATCAGCTCAACGGCCAGCTCAGCCATATCTTCTACCGGCTGTCTGATCGTCGTAATTCCGGGCACAGTGTAGCAAGCTGAACGGCTGTCGTCGTATCCAATAATAGCGATGTCCTCGGGTACCCTGCGTCCGCTAGAAATCGTTTTTTTAAGCGCATGAACAGCCATAAGATCACTCGTTACAAATAATCCGTCCAACAGCGGCTGCTCTGTGAGCAGTTTATCCATTAATTCCGTATACTGATGCTGATCAAACACATTGAGATCGGTTTCATAAATCATGATTGGCTTGACCCCATGTGCCTCCAGCGTATCCAGAAAGCCTGTCGTACGACGATTAGAAAGCATATTCAACCCCAAATTACCACAGATATGAGCTATATGCCTTCTCCCCTTGGAGAGCAGTAACTCCGCCGCCATGACACCGCCCTGATAATTATCGGAGGATATATACGGAATGTCCTCTCCAATCTGTCGATCAAAAGTTACAATGGGAGAATGGAGATTAACGTATTCATCCACTTCAAGTGTGTGGCTCCCCATGATAATTCCATCAACCCGATTTCCTTTAAGCATCTCTACATATTCACGTTCTTTGGAAGGGTCCATATGAGAGTTGCACAGCATGATTTTGAAACCATTCTGGTATGCATAATACTCTACATAACTGGCCAGTTCTCCGAAAAACGGATGGGATACATCTGGAATGATCAAACCAATAAGGTTGGACTGCTTGCGCAGCAGGGAACGGGCAATCTCATTGGGTCTATAATTCAGCTCGTCCATCGTTTGGTAGACTTTGTCACGTGTCTTCTGACTGATATAACCCCTGTTGTTCAATACACGCGAGACGGTAGTTACTGAAACACCTGCCTTGAGTGCAACATCGTGAATAGTTGCCATAGTAGCCTCTTTTCCAATCTACATTCTTTTATCCACCATCATTATATACCTATTTCACGTTTAGGATCATCCCACTGCTCTCATGGCTGCATTATTCCACGACAACTTTGGCCCTCGGCATGGTGTGCATTGCACCTGAAGTCACATGGGCCTGAACAACGTATACCCCCGGCTCCAGAAATGTATGTTTCACTTCATATATCCCATCGCCTACAGAACTGGCCTTTACTGCCCCACGCGCCTCGAGCTCATCGGCATTCATCATCCCCTTCTCAATGGAAGGGGCCTCAGGTTCGTTCTGTTCATTCCAGATTTGGAACTGTACATGATCCGCATCATTCACAGGCTGCTCTCCCTGAGTCAATTGAATCTGTAAAGCAGCCTCTTCGCTCACCTTCACCTTATCCGGAATCATCATTTTTACTCGAATCATCTCTGGCATCTCACCTGAAGCGGACCCCTCCGTGTAGGAGCAGCCGGTCATAAAAAGAATCAGTATGAGCAAAGGCATATACCAGCGAGCTTGTCCCTTCATCACCATTGTTCCTTTCCGAGTACGAAGATTTAAAAAGAACACTTCATACGAAGATTTAAGAAGAACACTTCATACGTAGATTTAAAAAAACACTTAATATAGAAGGTTTAAGAAAAATGCTTAAATAGAAGATTTAGATGTTTTGCCAATTCCCCACAGCATGACAATAATGATGATAAATGCGATCAGCGCCAGCAGCGGAATCGTGATAAAACCAAACCAGTTCAGATAGTCGGTGTAACATGGTACCTTACCGCATGCCACCGCATTGCCCGTAGCCGAGAAGATCCGTTGAATAGTAACGTGATACAAGGAGATACCACCTCCGATAAAGCTCAGTGGAAGCACGTATTTGGTAATCCCTACGTCATCCTTGAAGTACGCGATCCCGAGCAGAATCGTTAACGGATACATAAAGATGCGCTGGAACCAGCACAGATCACATGGAAGAAAATCTTTGATTTCACTAAAATAAAGACTTCCCCCGGTTGCAATGACAGACACAGCCCAGGCAATAAATAAACGGGTATCCACACCTCGTGCGGGCTTCTCTGAATGGGATGCTGAACTCATACCTCTGTCCTCCTCTTTCAATGTTCATTTTGAATAATTAAATAACACTTTGTATTTCTCGAGTTATTAGAATGCTTATGTAATTGATTACGCGATTAATTATACCAAATATTTGCTCTTTCAGGCGAATACAAAAAAGCTGCCACATGGACAGCTTTTTCGGTATGAATATGAGATTGATGATATCAACTGATAAAGTGTATTGGCGCACAGCATCGATATTTGCGTTACGTTTGCCTTACATTGCTTTAGTCAGCGTAATGGAACCATCTTTCTGAGCCCATTTCACATTCCATTGCAGCAATTCAGCAATGAAACGCAGCGGTACTTGTGTACGTCCGTCTTTGTTTACAAACACGGTGGAACCAACGTTTTTCTTCGTGCCGTTCACTTCCATGACCGTGTTATTCACCCAGAATACGAGTGTATCATTACCGGCCATAACTGTAACTTGCTGAGCCTTTTTGTCCCACTTCACTGTCGCGCCAATGCCTTCACTCAGGAAACGCAGCGGGATGTATGTTGTATTTTTCCAAAGTACAGGTGTGGTATCCATGTTCGTTGTTTTGTCGTTAATTTTCAGCATTTTGCTGTTCAGCTTCATCCATACTGTTGTCATGTCCGGAGCTGGTGTTGGTGCAGGCATGGTAGGTGCTGTCTCTTGGAACTTGTCGTTGAATTGGGTCACAATGGCATTACCCAGCGCTTGACCTACCCCGAACATCACTTTGAAGCCTTCACGGTTCGTCGTGTAAGAAGCATCATAGCTGCCTGCTGCATATTGATCCAGCACTTTTTGCACTTGATTTTCATGCGTCGTCAGGGCTTGTTGTGCTGCCGATTTCGGCAGGTTGCCCGCTGTTGCGGAATCCAGGAATGTAGCGAACTCCGTTGTAAATCCGTCGATCCGTTTTTGCACGGATGCACGCGCAGTCGCATCATTATCTTTTACCGCTTTGACATAATCACTTTGAGCATTGACATGGTCCGTCACCCAGATTTTCTCGAATGCATTCGCTCCTTCATTACCATAGATAGAAGCAATCGCGGCTTTGAAGTCTGCCGTATTTCCAGCTTCTGCTGTAACAAGGGCACCCGATGCCGCTGTGCGCCCATCATACTGCTCCTGCATTTGCAGAGCGGAAAGCGCAAAGTGCTCCGAAGCCAAGTGATTGAGTGCAGATCTCAAATCAGCTGCTTTGGTATCTGCTTTGGTGTTGTTAAATTTCTCAGGCATTTGTGTAGTAATCGCGGTGGAAAGTGCTTTACTTACGTCGAACATTTCCTTGAACCCTTCACGATATGCCTTGTATGCATCGGTGTAATCTCCGGCTACGTACTCATCGAATACTTTTTGCACGAGGTCTTCATGCACTTTCAATGCTTGTTTAGCCGCGTTTTTCGGCAGCTTACCTTCTGTTGCTGTGCTCAGGAATGTGGAGAATTCATCCACGAATCCGTTGATGTTATCCTGTGCTTGCTTGATGCCGGCCTGATTGCCCATCTTAGTGGCTTTCACCAGATCGTCGGTATATTTGTTATGTGCACGGAAGATGCGTTCGAATTCTTTGGCACCTGCTTCACCGTAGAGCGAAGCAATCGCCGGCTGCATATCCAATGCATTTTGGTCGAGTGCTTTGTAGGCTGCATCGGCATCTTTTGCTCCATCATAAGCTTTCGCCATAGCCGTTACCGCCAACGCAAAGTGCTCGGACAGCAGATGATCCAGGTTTGCTCTAAGGTCAGCCGCAGGGGTGTTTACGGATGCTTTCATCATCGTCATGGAAGTGGAAGTCTGGGGTGCAGCAGCAGCTCCCGCGATTCCTGGCATTAACAGCGACAAGCTAAGTACAGGTGCAATAAAAGTTTTCATTTTCATCTTCATTGGTAAGTCACTCCTTAAGTATGTTTGTGTATCTTTGTTCTTTGTCGTTGTCTTCATAGGGTGTAACGCACGGTTCTCCATTCTGGATCACATCGCAGGCAAAAAAAATTACAGCTTTCGATAAAGAAAGCCGCAATTCCTTGATACATCTAGGTTTTTTTAACTAAAAAAAAATAAAGTTCTAGTGATCCGAGTCTAAAACACACAACTCAAACTGTAATATATCGTATAGATATCATTCATTTTTCCATCTACATAGTGTATGTAAATCCTTTAAATTCAGATCACATAAATTTCCTATATTTCTCAATAATAGCTTACATTGCGAGTGAACCTGAGATACAATAGAAGCAAACACTTTCCATCGACTGGAAAAGGAGGTCAACTCATGACTTGGCTGCCTTATGCATTGGTTATCGGGATCGCCTTGTTTGGCGGAATTGCTACACTTATCATCGGAAATTCGAAAGCCAATCGCATCAGTAACCCCGAATATGATCGCCGTACACGGCAAAATTTGAGTAAACTTACATATGTATACGTGGGTGCCGTCGTACTGGGCATAGGCGGATTTGTACTGTATTTGTACAATTGATTGGGGCTGTATGAACACTAAAGTATCATCCTGTTCAAAGTTATAATTCTTTGCATGCCCTGCTCAATATACCTCACCACTGGGGAGGTAACTCCCCTCTCTCTGATTGATGCCAACCAGCCGCGCAGTATCCACAGATGGATTTGCTCATACAGTCGTTCTTTTGTGAGCAGTCCACCAGCCTCAGCATACCCTCTCATCACATCTTCCAACGCGGAGAAAAACTCATGCTCAGCTGCCGCTTCAGGAATCATTGAAGTTAGCACGGCAGCCGCATCAAAGTGTGGATCACCTCTTCTCGCTTCTCCAAAATCGATCAAAACCGTCCTCTGCTCCGTAAATAACATATTCCAGACCCCCAGATCACCGTGAACTACGCCCTCATCTCTGACTGCATACGTCATACACCGCTGTACATGTTCTTCCAGTGAACCAATAACAGCTGACGAAGAACCTCTGACTTTATCACAGACTTGTGCCCACAACAAAGGTAAAGCAAAGCGATCCGGCTGGTCAGCGATTTCAAGCCTGCCAATCAGGCTGTGAAATTGAGCAAGCATTTGGCCAAAATACACAAACTGTATGGAAGCTTGGTTAAATGGTCTCGTTCCTTCAATATAATGCTGCAGGTTATAGATCCCATCATGATCACGAACATAGGACCCTCCATTACGCGTATTCACCAGCGCCGGAGAGATATGATGCAGTGATAATACGCGATGAAGCCTGTCTTCATTTACAGCCTGCTGTTGATTTCTCAGTTTGCGCAAAACAAATCTGCCAGCTGAAGACGTAACGCATTTTGCATCTGAACTTTTCCCCTGCTCTATGGCAGCACAGCGCTGTATTCGTCCAATATTATAAAACCGCTCAATCCTGTTTACATTCATCCGTTTTCCTCCCTCCATAATCACACGATCCTGTACAAGCTGCTGCTTCTGGATCGTCAGTTAACAACTACCCGTCATCATGCAAAGATTGTTACACATGTTTACAAGTTGGAGATAATTCAGAATTATTCTGGATATGTTCGAAGGGTAATATAAAGCCATAAGGAACAGCAAGACCAAAATAACCCCCATTAAAAGGAGATATATATGATGAAAAAAAATATGAAGAAATCCGTGGCCACCATGATGGTGCTGGGTATGACCTTAACCGGAGCAGCCGGTGTATATGCCGGAACACAATTGGAGAAAATCTCGGCTTACCTCAATCACGGGATTAGCTTTAATGTAGACGGTGCAGCATACACACCGACTGACGGGAATGGTAAAAAACTTGCACCGATCACGTATAATAACTCGACTTATCTACCGGTTCGCGCATTGGCTGATGCACTGCATGTGCCTGTAACCTACGATGGTGCGAACAAACAAGTCATTATTGGTGAAACGAACAGCAATCCAACTGCATTAACCAATGTAACCTATACCGCAGCACAGAAAGCAGCTATCCAAAAGGCATTTGCGCAATTCGATGGCTTCGAGGCAGCATATGCTCCGCAGCAGATGGTTGCAGGTGACACGTTCAAAAGCGCAGCCGCTGGCGGCGATGGTGTAAGCTTTATTTTCAACCATATGAAGGTTGATGTTTCGCCGAGAGACTACTCAGACGGATACCCAGGCAAAGAAGTGAAACTATCCAACGGCGTCAGCGCCAAATGGTATACACCAAGCGATATCGGCATGCTGACATTCCAACTGGATGATCGTTATGTCACCCTTAGCTCGCCAGATCATAAGCTGTCCCAAGCACAGTTGCAACAAGTCGCTGTCTCTGTACAAAAAGTAAAGAGCGGCAATGATCAAGGTATTACTGCTTTTGAAAATGTAAGTTACTCCAAACAACAACTGGAACAGATCCATAAATCATTTGCTCAATTCGATGGCTTTACCACCGCTTATGCACCACAACATATGGTTGCGGGAGATACATTCAAAAGTGTGGGTGCAGGCGGAGATGGCGTAAACTTTGTCTTTAACCGCATGAATGTAACGGTGTCTCCTAGAGACTACTCGTTCAGCTATGACGGCAAAACAGTAAAACTGCCTAACGGTGTATCCGCCAAATGGTACACACCGGACAAAACCGACATGCTCACCTTCAAGCTGGAGGATCGTTATGTCACAATCAGCTCGCCCAACAACCAATTGACGCATACGCAGCTGGAACAGATGGCTGCAGGCGTGCAAAAAATGAAGTAATTGCAGTCCTCTTCCTCATAACGCTCATAAGGCATCATCAGATCATAAACCCATAAGATCATAAATAAAATAACAAAACACATACGATATCGGCTCTTCCGCTCTTCAGACCTGGAAGCCGTCTAGTGTGTGTTTTGTCTTGGTTATAGGCCGTTTATGCTGCTCGCAAAACGCGGCTTTTGTCCAGCTTCATTTTGATGCGGAAAGGGTTATAATAAATGAAGTTATCCCGATTTTGCAAATGTAAATAGAAAGGAATGAGTGTACTATGAATCAGCGCATTGATCTGTCGCCAGAGGAGCTGCTGCAGCTTGCCGTTCAATTCAACAAAGCTTCGCAGAATGGACAAGACATCGTTAACCAACTCAAAACGATGATTGATCAATCCGAAGGTCAATGGGAAGGCAATCGGCAGCGTGATTTTCTGGAGCGCATGAATAACAGTATGACCACTGTGAGCAGTTATTTGCGAGGTTTAATGGAGACAGGCACGCAGCTGCAGCAGACTGCGACACGTTTCCGTGAAACGGATCAGTCACGTTAACACTGATCCGTTTGTATCAAGAATACCAGCAGCCGAGGCCAACATCAGAATTGACGTAATGAATCGTCACGCCTGCTCAAGCTCTGCTGCAAAAGCCTCTTCCTCTTCATCGCTATACCCCTTGAAAATAACTTCCTCAATGTCCCCATGGTTAAATACATAAGTGTAATCCGGATTAATGTAACCTTCCGGATATGGGCAGCCAATATAGTCGAACTGCCGCGGAGGCTCGGTCATTAACATTTGCTTCCGTCCATAGATGACGAGTTTTTTGGTGCCCTCTTTCAAACGAATCACAGACCCGTTGGGCAGCAGTGCAGGTGTATTATTTTCCAAACTATTCATCCTCCTCATATCTGGTGACCTTTTGCTTAGGCCTGCTTTTTCGCTGAATTAAACCGACTCCGATCTATTCATAACTCGGCGAAGCCAGTAATATCGATGCAGATCCATAACAAAATGAAAGACAACAAAAGCCAGCAGGATATATACACATATTAGAACAACAGCCACCGTCTGCTGTGTAACGAAGGCCAGTGAAATGTTGGCCAGCAGGTATGCTCCTCCTGTAACTGCGGTTAAGGCAGCAATAGGCATACCCGTACTTTTGTCCTCCTTTTTACGCTGAGGCGGCTGCTTTAATTTTTGTAAACGAAACCTTACATACTGAGATAAGGCAAAGAAGTATACTGCAAAAGATCCAATCGCATACCATGGCGTAGTCAGACCCAGTGCTTCATAGGCGAATTTCTGTATAACTACCATAAACGAAGCTGAGCATACAAGTCCGAATACGCCTCGAAACAATACATAATTGAGCTGCAGCCTGCGCGGGACTGCAATCAGAGCAATGGCCCATAGGTTCATAACAGCCAGCGGCGGAAGCAGCAGATAGGCATACAAAGCTTGAAACGGTACACTGAATATAGGTATCAGAAGAAATACATTGAGAAAAAACAGAACGAGTGTGCCTGCGCTGAGCCGAATACCATCCGGTGCATAGATGACCAGATAATTCTCGAACGTTTCCTTGGGATACGGCGTCCCTTCATACATCACAGGACCAGCAGACGTATTTCCCTTATGCACTGAACGTTTTGAACGCTGTTTATTCGCCATCTACTTAAACCACCCCGCCACGGTAGACCAGGCTTTCTTCGCGCCATGCTTGACAACATCCTTCACCGAATCATCCTTTCCGTCACCGTCCAGGTCCATATCCAGCTTTATCCCTTCCGCAAGATAGGTTAGACCGACCGAAACTCCCAGACCAACGGCACCTACTGCCAGTACAGGTGCTGCTGCTGGCAGAACGGCTGCGGTTAGAAGAGTCGCTCCTACAGTGGTGGCTCCGCCCACAACAACGTTCCCGATAATATCACCAGCAATCTTGTCGGTGCCTGCATTTTCGCTAATATTTTCTTTGGTATCTGTAAATACATCAATACCCACACTGGCCCATCCCAGCTTGTCCGTCAGCGCTGATTTGACTCCATAACCAGGCTTGAGCATGGCGGCAATTTCCTTCATCTGCGGAGTAGCTGTTCCGTTGGCAATTTTGGCCTCAATGTCACGTAAATAATGGATTTTATAGTCTCTTGGACGCCCGTTTGGAGCCTTATTGCCTTTGACTGCATCATGGCTCTCACGAACCAGAACCCGAGGTGTATTTCGATCCAGCTGAGCTTTGACCATGTAACCGTTCTTCACTCGATATCCCAGACGGGCAACCGCCATAGCCGCGGTTACTGTACCGACCGTGCTGCCCAGCCCATCAAACGGAGCAAGCAGATTAATACCCGTCACCCCCAATTGACCACCAGCATTATCCTGCTGCTGCATCGTCTGCCGGGTTGTTTTCACATAAGCAGCCAGCTGCTGCATGCTTTGCCCTGCACTTTGAAAACGCTGCTGATGCGCCTGATACAGTCCAATGATCGTCTGCCGGTTACCCGATTGCCATGCGGCTCCTTGGATCGCATGCTGCAGCATACCATCAACCTGCTGCAGCTGTGCAGTGACTTGTTCGATCTGCTGGGCAAGTGCATTCAGATATGCTGCTTTCATAACAATCTTTGTCATGTTCAATCCCCCTAACTTTTCGGACGTAACGTCCCTCCCGTTCAGCGCACATAGGGAAGAACGGATATGGAACGTGTTGTGAGCAGAAAGAGACTCTGTACCAGCTCTTCCTCTGTTACGATGAATGCGGTAAACAGATCCTCTGTCTCCCCTTCAAGAAAGAGCCAGTTTCCACTCGTACTGCCGATAAAATAAATGACTTGTGATCTCTCATCTGCACCCCGGGTATACACTTCATATCGGCCCTGCTGCTCTAGAGCAGCTAAACTGCGGCACAAGGGCTGCACCCAGCCCTGAGCCAGATGTTTATCTTCTTCCAATATGACCTGCATTTTATCGGTTTCTTTAGCTTCTTCGGTTCTTCCGCTTTTCCCCGCTTGTTCATCACTATGTCCCGCTGGGCTTATCTCCAATTCAAACAAGCGGCGCAACGTGTCAGCCCCGATGGACGTGCGTATACTCCCTTGTCCCAGATCAGGAACAGCTTCTGGCGGAGGATCATTAATATCCAGTCGGTTACCGAGAACTTGAAACATATCCTGTAAGGAAGGGTATGAAGTGAATACGGACTGATGATGCACAGGCTTCCAGATCCACTCGACCAACTGATCACTTGATAAAAAACCATACGTTACGGATCTGCCCTGATCCGTGCTGCATAACTCCAGACGGGTTACCGCACTGCTCAGCTTGCAAGCCGTAAGCAGCGTATGTACCTGAGGTTCTATCGTAATTTCCTGATCGTTGATGTTTATTACATGATCCTGTACCAGGTCTTTGAGAAGCTGCGTGTACGAAGGTGCAGCCTCTCCCTGGCCTGCAGCAGCATGCAGCTCTGCCCGAAGCTGTTCTGCCTCTGGTATATTCAAGATTTCAAATAGAAACAGCGTCTCCGAACCGTTACACTGAAAGGATGTATATAATGACACGTGTATTCCCCTTTTCCAAAAATGAACGCCTTTAGAAAGCACTCATTCTTTTATTGTAAAAGGAACGAGGGTGCTGCTCAATGTGTCCCCATTCCTGAAGTTAAGCAGCCAAGCCTGATTATATATACCCAATTATAAATATAAAAGGCACAGCAAATATGCTGTCCCCCTATTTTTTGCTTTAGTCCATCTTCATATCTGTTAATCGGATCACCCTTCTGTAATACAGGGTATCCATCAGTTCCTCCCAATCCAGTTCATCCACATTCACATCCCGATAAAACACGGAGGCAGCCGGCAGAAAACCCAGCAGTGGGCCTGCTCCGCCATGAATCAGAGTTCCGCCATCTCCGCCTTTTGGCATCGCTTCTCCATCTGCATCCAGCGTAAGCTCGTATTTATATGGATCTCCGGCAAACTGAATACCAAAGAAATTCGGCAGCTCCAGATCATACGGTCGATGATTTGGTTCAACTGAAGAGGATGCTTCTGTTCCAGTATCTTCATCCCCGGACAGGGGATTGGCTTTATCAGCATTATGGAGATACCCGAAATGCTTCAGTCTCATCGTATAGTCAAAGTGATCGCCCCAAGGGAATAACGTGCGGCATCCGCCCCCATAGATATACTCCCACTCGTCTTCCGTCAACAAACTGAATCCAGCCGCTGTTTCTTCCCTTACAATGTCCTCCAGTTCGATCCCTTCATTAAACCAGAGAATTCGAACCTCTCCTTTGTCTTGAATCAGTTTAAATTCCAGGTGAAGTTCATATTCATTCAGCCCCGATTCCTTGAATTCGGCTAAGGCTTTAGGAAAATCATCATGCTCCTGGGCAAACGCTTCCTCCTCGGTTACCTCAATCCACCCCAGGGAGATGGTCTCACACTCCACAAGCATTGGTCCGATGTTAACTTCTCGTACAGGTGACATCTGGCCAGCCAGAAACGATTGTACGTCCTTAATCCCGTAACTGCTTGCAGTTTCGTGCAGATCAGCCGTCGTTTGCTCATCCATGCCGTGATGCCACTTTTCCCAACCTAATGTTACCTGATCACCTGGAACAAACACGAATCGCTGTTCATCGTGTGTAAATACTCCGGTCTGAGTCCGCTGTCCATATCGTTCAAACGTCTGCAACCCCTCATACTGCATCCCTTCAGGCAGCTGAAGCGCAATGCGCTGCATCCATTCCTGCTTTTCCTGCTCAGACAACCCCTGCCAGACGTCTCTCATTAAAGCTTCCATCTCAAGCTCCACCTCTCATCACATCTCATGATATCTGCTGCATTCTTTAATGGATCGCCAAGCTCATTTATTTGAATTGGTAACAGAATCGTTTATTTGCCTGCGGCCTCTGACAGCCCCAGTAATAATTCTTTTCGTTTCCCCTCCGCCTTACGGGCCAGCGCTGTCAGTTTCTCCACCTTGCCAAAAATCGGGTAAAGCACACGTTCTACTTCATATGCTTCCAGCTGCTGAACCTGTTCAAGAAGCCAATCAAGCTTTTCTTCCTGCTCGAACTCCGGCAGCAATTTGAGCTTCAGTCCGTCCGTTGAACGGCGCAAACTCTGAACGAGAAGCGGCGCTGAATCTGCTGATACCCCATATTTATCGACAAAAGCAGCAATAAACTTGTCCTGAATCATCTGATGTTCATCATCGACCTGTTCCATATAATCGTGAACCAGAGGAAAATACTGTTCATCTGCAAGTCCAAGCCCAAAGACGGCATAACTGCCAGGCATCCCGTTTTTCTCCCCTTCGGTATCGGCATAAAACTCAAATTCCTGGATGGCCGTTCGTGCGTACTGCTCCAGTAGAGGATACAGCTCAGAATATACCAGCGCATTGGCAAAAAACCGGTGTGTATCTGATTTGGCTAATCCTTTGATTGGGAGGTACTGCTTCACTTTGGATTTCAATTTGATATGATAACTTTTGGGGAATCCCTGCTCCAGCAAACGAATAATAAAGGTTAATGCCTGTTGATATGCTCCCGGTCCTTCCTGATGTATCTGAATCGTTATCCGTGCAAAAACATCATTGGCCTGGCATTCCACCAGCTCCGTTTTAACATAAGTATCTTCCGGCTTATATGTACCGCTTCCCTCGGTCAACATCCGATCTGCCTGCTTACTACCGAGCTGCTTGGCCAGTTCCAGAAATTTGAGCCCCCTTGGCTTGCTGTAACTGGGTTCGAAACGCAGAATCATCACCGCTGCATAGAGCAGCAGATCGATGGGGTGTGAAGCCTCATCCTGAGCCTGAGCCAGATCGAAATCCTGATCCATTTCCTTATCCTTACTTATATCTTTAACAAGTCCGCCAAGCTTCTGGCCTGGCTTCAACGTGTATTCATTTTCCCGATAATCTGAAATCTGAACGTCAAAATACTGAGGTAAAAACTGCCGTTCTGCCCATAATGTCAAAGCATAAATGATCGTATGACGGTGCTCGGCGAGAGCGTCCTTCCGCTCCCGATTTAACGTTTGAATCCGTTCATATTGTCTGATGATCCATGCCGTATCCAGAGAGGGAAACAACACAGGATCAAGCAGATGTTTTGCCAGAAAGTTCGTTTCAAGCGGCTTTGTCGGGTATACGCCCTTCTCCAGTTTTTGCTCCGTATACGTACGAATTCGTTCCAGCAGCTGCTGTCTTTTCTCTTCGTTGATGTATTCCAGCAGCGTCAGCTTCAGCATCCCGTCCCTCGTAGGAAATTTGCCTCTAAACGTAAACCGGTAATCAATCAGCGGTGTATCAGCCCATTCGGCTAATTTCTCCTGAACCACCTCGACCAGCCTTGGCTGGATCTCGGTGCGTACCAGTTCTTCTGTAAACCGGATCGTCTGCGTCGATAATGAGCCTTCATCCCATCCCATGTCCAGGCTATCTACAATCGTTCTTCCCGGCTTGTACAAAACAAAGATATCATCGAATATGCCCATCTGCAGTTTCGTTCGCTGGATCGTCTGCTCTAAATCCGTACGTGCCGCCTGCTCGTCAAACCATTCATGAATGGCTTGAACTATCTCTTCCAAAGCTTGTTCCAATGCTGCTGTCATTCTATCTCCTGCCTTTCGTAAAACATGTTGTATGTACTTCTGTTCTAAAACCACGATGGCCTCTATCTCAAATCAGCTCAACAGCCTGTCTATTCAACGTTAAAAATACGCATTAACATTCGCAAATCACCTATATTTTACACGTTCAACTGCACTCGCAACAATAAGTCTTACGCACGGTTGTCCCCTACTTGCTTCTGATCAAGAGTCTCTTCTCTGACGTGAAACTTCGGAGGAAGCACAAAAAAAACACCGAAATGAGATATCAGCCGCCTCGTTTCGGTGTATTTGTGAAATGGGTTGTTTCCTTGTCAGACTTTCGTACGATTACTTGAAGACTAAACTCCTACAACTAAGCGAAACAGAAATCATTCATGTTATAAAATATTCAGGTCATGTATGATGCAGCTATCCCTAAATTTTAACAGGCGCTATATAATGTAAATAGATACTGCATACCCTACTTTATGAAGGAGGATACCATGATGAAGTTGACGGAAGAAGGTGTGTTAGTGCTTGAAGAAAAGGATATTGACTATATGTACTGCTACCGGGACCGAGATGGAATAAGGTTTGATGACTCATTTCTCATTCAATTAGAATCTCATAATATGACACTGTCTGAAGGCGATGTCCGAACAATTCATTTTCAGTTTGATGAAGAAGAGATGCCGCTCTACGAAGAACGCGGACGACTAATTTCGGAGGTTCAGTCAGCCGTTCGTACACTTGACCCTAGCTATGATGGTTCGTTCGTGAAATGAAGCGTTTGGCATCGTTATATTCATTAATTAATTCATCCAGCACCATCGACTGACGAATGACTTCCGGATGCTGCAGACTCGTATATTGGTTTGCCATCTGGTAAAGTCTCTGCCTTGCGTTTTCGATACATTCCTGAAGGGTTTCCGGGTTCCGTACCATCGTTCTGCCCCCATTCATTCCTTGAATTCACCATCCAAATAAGACCATATATTATAATATTCGGAATGAATCAGGATTCAGATTACCTTTATTTCAAATTTTATATATTATTTTGTAAAAGTAACGTTCATCCACGTTGTGTTCGAAACTCGGATCATACGCAAAAAGACACCAGACTGGCTCATCGCCTCTCTGGTGTCTTTTTACAAATCATTTGATGTACAGCTCATTTGATGTTAAAGTGTCGCGGTGTTATCTCAGCCCAATATCCGAGAAGCGATTGTTGATCGTTTCGGGAAAAGCATGTTTAATCGCATCAATAGCAGCTTGTTCCATATCACCTGCGCTCCGAATAAGTGCACTAACTCGCTGTACACTTTCCGGCTCTCTTGCATCCCACGCCGCGGAATCATCCAACAATTCAACAATCGATGCATAGATAATCGCAAGTTTTGTGTATTTTTTAATAACTTGATCCATCTGCGGCGATAAATGTTCAAGTGCTCTGACATATGAGGAGATGTCCCCTCTTGTATAAGCATAATAGCGAAGCACCGTTGCCGCCTGATGCGTCTCATAGTTTCCCGACTGCAGCACATCCGCAACCGCGGTGTATGCGGCAGAACCGCAAGCGTAATCCTGCGCTGGCAGCATATAGTCGTGCGTTTCCCATTTGAATACAGCCTGGATTAACGACTCCTTGCACACTTCCCACATATCGATGGATTGGTGAGCTTCCAACACTTGATAATACCAATACGGTGAGTTATTCTGGCCGACTAAGGAATAGGGCAAACGAAGCACGTCAGGATCATCTCCTGTGCAAAAAAACAATACTTCCTCGTCATCATCGTATCCGACAACCACCACAAATTGATCGTGCCACAGCATCGCCCCAGTTCCCCGATCGATCGAATTTTTGATATCATGGAGAGCTTGCTTCTGATAAAGGGGAAACGTCGGTTCAAAGGAAAACCCGGCAGCCTGACTCGCAGTCACTCCGATGAAATCGGCAGCAGCAAAATTTTCTGCCATCCAGTTATACGCCGATACGGATTCCTTCGTCAGACGACGGTCCACCACGAAACGAAAAAGACTTGCTGTCATGCCTGCAATCATATAAAGCGGAAGATGTGTCCACTTTTTGTGTAACAAAATAGGGTATAACGCATCTGCATAGGTGCCTGCCCCGTATCGCCACGTATCCGTATTCGTGATCTCCGAATTGGCCTGAGGTCGCTGAATTAAATCAGCCAAATCAGTCAATAACCTCATTTTTTTCATGCTTTGAGCCCCATTCCTGCATCCATTCTGCCTTCCTTTTGTTCATCGTACCACTGCATCCCCAATTCTACCGTGCGGAGTGTGTGCCCCAACGGGGTACCGTAGATCGTTTACGATCCGCATACTGCGCTGATATGGTACGAAAAGAATCCACCGCCTGTTCTTCGAGCAGCTTCGCCTGTCCAAGCCACTGCACAAGCTGCTCATTGGCATCCTCCTGCAGCGCAAGCCCATGTTCTTCCCGTACCAGAAGTGCTCTCATCTGCTGGATCAGTTCAGCAATCCGGTTATAACACATCCATGCATGCTCCAGTTCAGTCCATAAGCCACGAACATCATGTAAATACATTCGAATCTCGGTACGCGATTGGCAGTACGAATCCAGAAGATAAGCTGCTCCTGAACCATCGTAATCTCCAGAGTGAAGTGCTTCAATCCAAACATCATATGCTTGCCGGCCGGAGGCTATATTTTGATCAGGTAACAAACGGTATGGAATATCCCAGTCCTCAATCGCCAGTCGCAAAGACTCGATCACCATCTCCTGCTCTGTAAGCTGCACCTGATCACCAAAGATCTGGCAGTACCAGAAACCGGTGAAATTCAATCCAAAGTTGTCATACAGTAAAATTTGCGGCTCTTTGCTCCAGCCATCCTGCACATAAAAGACCTGATCTGCATCATCATATCCATAAATGACACCAAACTCGGGAATCCAGTAGATGACACCTTTTCCTTCATCCAGACTGCGTCTAACCCAGTTCACGGCATCCTGCTGATAATAAGCAAATGTCGGATGCCGACTTCGTCCCCCGTCATATATCGTAAACAGGCCGAGATTGTTGATCCCGCCCTGATGGGCCACTCCCCACTGTCCGTAAGCTGTTACTGACATCGGAAGTAATCGCTTATGAACCGATAGTTTAAAGGCCATGCCGGTATAGCCTGCAAGCATATATTTCTCTCCCTGAAATTGTCCTGTCCCCGTTAATATCGCATGCAGGCTGTCCACGTACGACTTCGATTCCCTTTTCATCATCATATGTGCCAGCATTTTTTCAGCCAAAATGTTCTCCCCCGTTTCATGCATGACAATCCAGAACAATAACCAGCCTTCTTCTAAAAACCTCTAAGATGCGATCCTTATTCTTTCTCTGCTTGATGCTGTATGCTCAGCCGCTGCGCAATCTCTTCCGTCCGTTTCATAAGCTTGCGTCTGAGCCATCCTGGGGAGATCAGCTCCTCCCATTCCGAAGCATACAGATGCTGCAGGAACACGTCCGCATCATAAAATTCGATCCAGCAAATCTGTCCCTGCTGCTCCCGAATACGATATCCCTGCCACTGCTCTGATCGCTGCGCTTCATGAAAACGAATCTGCGCTGTAAACGGTTTCCGTACAGGCAGTGCATCTTCCCAACTGCTGATCCATGCATCCTGACTGCATTCAAAGTGTTCATCCAGCACTTTCAGCTGAACTATGCTCTCAAGCCGTATTGCTGTCTGCAGCAGCGGGTCTGTCTCATAACCAACAACGTAATCTGCATTAAACTGAGAGGTTATCTTCACAGGACAAAAGGTGATCTGATGCTCTCCCTCATGATCCTTGTAATAAATATGTGTCTTTCGGGCATCGGCAGCGGCATGAGTCAACAATTCAAACCACTGCAGCTGCCTCGGCTGTGCCGCAAATACCGGGAACTGCTGTTGATCAAGAAGATGCTCCTCCGCCGTAAAACGTTCCAGCAAATGCGCTACCCGCTTCACCGCATCCGACTGATCATAGTCATAGTGCCGATAACGATAGGCCAGATACTTCAGGACACGCTGCTCCTCCTCCGTCATGTATAAGTGCGGCAGCCGGAACGTCTGATCCTCGTAACAATACCCGCGGTACTTGGCTGCATACATTAAGGGAGCACGCAGCGTATTCACCATATATTCAATATCACGCTGGGCTTGACGCCGAGAAATTTCAAATTGTCGTGCAAGGCTGCCGCTGTTCGGAAAACGCCCGCTTCGAATCTGTTCGTCAAACCAATGAATCCGATGCATGCTGCTCAAGCGATATCACCCCCTGAATCATTCCAACGCTACTTTTTTGTATTATATCAAAAAGCCACAGCCTGTTCCGAAGAACAGGCTGGACGGATGGAAACTATGATCTTTCACTTATAAAAATTATCTGCTTCTGCGCTAAGCGTTAGCTTCCGCCATATCGACTCTGGACTGCGCGGCTTTGGAGCAGCCTTTGCAGACTTTCAGACTTGTACCGTCGGTTTTCGTTTGTGTATACAACAATTTAATCCGGGTACTCCTGCATATTGGACATGTTCCCCGTCCTCTGGACGGAAGACTCCACAGCACGCGACCTCTTTTTGTTTTAGCCAATGATTGTGAACCTCTTTTCAATAGGGTTTATGTGTTTTTGTTCACCATCATTATAGAGGCATTGGGACGACATAGAATGTCGCATCAGGAGCGATCTTTTATCAAGTCAATATGGAGTCAATTGCACTCATCTATCCAACAATACAAAAATGCCCCTTCTTCCTATAGAGGAAAGGACATTCACTCTGATGAATCTGCACTAATCTGTGCCGCGGCTTGAAGTATAGACTGCAGAAGCCCTGGAAAACGCGCTTCCAGATCCTCCGATCGCAGTGTGATAAAATGCTGTGTACCCTGTATTCTGACCCGAATCACACCCGCTTCCCGTAACGTGCGGATATGGTGCGACATCGTTGATTTCACAACACGGGCATGAAAATGACTGCACGGCTGTTCCCCGCTTCTCGCCGCTTCCTCTACAATCCCCAGCCGGGTCGGATCACTGAGCGCATACAGCACGGAGGAAAGCTCGATATCGGCTGCCTGGGGATGATGTAAAATTTTCATACGGCAGTCTCCCTTTTTCAGTCTATGCATTGTATTCTAACATAAGTTCATGATATATTTCTAATGTTCGACACCAATCGAACTTACATCATTTCGAATGTATCCCTTGCTGTACAGCACAGGGACTGACATTATACACCATTTTGTAAATGTTACAAACCGTTTCTGAAATGTTGCGAAATGCACATCATGATAGGAGGTTTTTATGAATAACACCGCAGCTGCATCACCGATGGAACGGACAGGAATACAGGAAGGATTGATCGTTGGACTGCTGGGCTTTACCGTTGTACTTGTCGTAATGAATACGATGATGTTCAATCTGGCCCTGCCACAAATTGCCGCTGCATTCAAGCTGACTTCCGTCGCTTCTTCCTGGATTGTTACAGGATACTCCATTGTATTTGCGATTTCTTCAATTACGTTCTCCCGTTTATCCGATTTTGTGCCGATCCGCACCTTGTTTACCACTGGACTTACACTGCTTGGAACTGCCTCGGTATTGGGATTTTTCAGTGACCACTTTATTCTTCTGCTCATTGCCCGTCTCGTTCAAGCAGCAGGCGCGGCTTCGGTTCCAGGACTTGCCATTGTGCTGATTACCCGCTACATTCCGAACGAACGCCGGGGCAAATCAATGGCTGTCATCATGTCTGCCAGTTCGCTGGGTCTTGGACTTGGTCCGGTACTTGGCGGCAGCATCACACAGTTTTTGGGATGGCATGATCTGTTTATCGTTACAGGGTTAACGCTGTTTTTAATTCCAGTTTTCTACAGACTGCTGCCTCGGGAGATGCCGCAAAAGGGTTCTTTTGACCTGCTTGGCGCCGTCCTGCTCGCGATCGGTACAACCGGTATTCTGTTATTCCTGACCTCCCGGCAGGCCGTTACACTGATCGTCGGGGTAAGCGCACTGCTGCTGTTCTGGTTCCGTATTCGCCGCGCGGCCGATCCGTTTGTGCAGCCGGCACTGTTCAAAGACAAAAAATATATGATTCTCAGCTCGCTGGGCATCGTATCGTACATTAACAACTTCGCTACTCTGTTCCTGCTGCCGCAAGTTTTGGCGCATCTCTATGGGCTGACCCCTGCACAGTCAGGACTCGTCATTTTCCCGGGTGCACTCATATCTATGCTGCTGTCCAACCGGATTGGCCGCATGATTGACCGTCATGGCAATACGCTGCTCCTGAAATTCGCACCTTGGCTGCTGCTGGCTGCTGCCGGACTGTTCGCTTTGCTGGCAGACCAAAGCATCTACGCCATCATGGTTATATATATGCTGCTCAGCGTCGGGTTCTCTTCCTTGACGACCAGCGTATCCAACGAATTGTCGGGCAATCTGTCCATGGATCAGGTGGGCGCAGGTATGGGACTGTTCCAGCTCAGTCAATTTTTCAGCGGTGCATTCAGCGTTGCTGTGACTGGCGTTGCTTTGACTGCCATGCAGAACCTGCCTTTGTCTTCGGCATACGGCTATATATTCGGGGGCATGACTGTGGTCGGACTCGCATCCGTTATCTTTTCGCAAATTTATCTGAGAATGCAGTCACGAAAACAAATCCTGAACAAAGGATAGTGGATACGACGGCATAAAAAAACCGTGAGAGCAGGCTTCTGCTTTCACGGTTTTTTGGGTATCAGGACATCATACTGAAGCCCGAATTGGCGACCAGAGATTTCCCCATTTCACACGCTTGATGTTCAATAGCGATGATCTCCTGCACTTTGCCCAGGGCCCGATTTAACATCTGATGGCGCCGATCAACGTTTTGATAGAGGCTTTTCAGCGTCATATTCGCTGCCAGATTCCACCGCTGGGCAGCATAATCATAGTTGTCGATCAGTTTGGACAGTTCGGGGTCATGTGGGATCCCTTCCCTGAGGAAGTGTCCATACAGATATCGATTGTTGCTGATCCCTGCCAAATCACTATACATATTATCGAGGAATTCTTCCGTCAGTTCCGTCACGTGTTCCATATAGCTGCGTGTAGACTGCACGTACCGCTCAATCGCTGCAATGCCCGCAAGCGGACGAACCAACTCCTGCCAACCACTCTGACTGCGCAGTTCTTCGGACTCTCCACCCAGAATCGTCTGATTGTGATGAAGCATTGCATAGAAATCTCGTTCCGGAACTTTCCGGACAGCATCTGTAATATCCAGTGTCGCATAACGGAACCGTGTCCCCTCACGGATGAGTGGTGTCATTCCCAGATCAAGTGCCTGAATCAAGTCCTGCTCATCCATATTTCCCTTCAGATGATAGAAATCATCAATAAAACCGAATTTCCCGTCCGCATATTCCGAGAGCACAATACAGTGTGCCGAATGCATCACCTGGTACAGTGAATTGTACTGCAGATAAAATACATCCACCCATACAATGACAGGTTCATTTTGATGGAGATGTGTCATGATCTGCTTAACCACGTCAGTCTGATCATGTTCTCTTCGAATTTGAAGATCGATCCGATGGATGTGTCGTAACTCCTGCTCCACGGTCATGTAGCTTGGTGCCAGCTTCGGAGTCCCCCGCTCAGGGTCCTCGGAATACAATAAGCCGCACTGCTTCCACACGGCCAAAAAAGGACTGAACTCTTTATAATTCAGAATACTGCTCACACAGAGCGTAAAACAATCTTCGCCTTCTGTACTGCTTTCCCTCGGTTGAATATTCATTCAGATCGCTCCTTTCCCAGTGTCAATGCGAAGATATGCATACATGGATTGTCCGACATGATCATTGTGTCAAAACATAGTGCTTCCTCTAGCTGGATTTGCTGAAACCAGATGATCGGATGTACCGAGGTAAGCAGTGCCCCTTTTTGGGTATACATGCCGCGAAAACGATGCATCATCTCTTCCTTGAACTTGGCGGTCGTTTCGGTCCAATTCGTCAGTGCAAGAGAAGCCTTCCCTACCCGTTCTTCGTTCCGCTCAAAGTAAATAAATTCATGATATGATCCATTATCTGCCGCACCCAAAATATACAATGCAGTGTACTCACCATCCGGCACTTGAATGCGCTGGCTCTCCAGTTCGATGTTGTTAAACCGCTGCGTGCTGTCAGGGAAAACGAAAGGGACATCCTTCCACTGCATATTTCCTTGATCAGCCAGTTCATCCGCCGGATACGATGATCCAAATGTCGTGAAATTTCCGATATTCCCGGTACCGGGATAACTGAAGCCATTATTGTTGTAATGTTCATCCAAACGCAGTGGACAGTAAATGGTCATGTGCTGCACCTCCTGAAAATATAAAAACCTGAATCATGTAGTCATAGAGCCAATTCCCTGACGCTGATCTCGAAACAATAAGTCATATATTTCGTGCCGTCCGGCCAACTCCATATGAGTTCCGTCAGCTGCAATCTCACCCTGGTCCAGCACGATGACGCGCTCTGCATCCTGAATGGCGGAATAACGATGAGCGATAACCAGCACGGTGATGGAGTCTGCAATCTCACGAACAGCCTCATTAACCTTCCTTTCAGCATCATTATCGAGTGCCGATGTCGCTTCATCCAGAATGAGCATTTGCGGTTTGGTCAGGAGCACCCTTGCCAGCGCGAGTCGCTGTTTCTGTCCTCCGGACAGATTAATACTTGATTCTCCCAGCATCGTATGATACTGATCCGGCAGACTTTCAATGAATTCGTCAATCAAGGCCATTCGGCAGACTTCACGAATCTCTTCTTCTGAGGCCCGGGGCCGAACCAGCCTGAGATTATCGAGAATAGACATATTGAATAGTGTGTTCTCCTGCATAACCACACCAATATGACGATGAAGATACCCTGATCCCACATCCTCCACAGGTACTCCGTCTACAAGAACTGCACCCTGCTGTACTTCATATTGTCCCAAGATCAGTTTAATCAGCGTACTTTTCCCTGATCCGCTTCGACCTGCAATAGCTGTATATTCTCCAGGTTTAATGTTCAGATCAAGCCCGTTCAGGACCACTTCAGGGTTATTCGGATAACGAAAAGAGACATTTTTAAATTCAAAATGTCCCTGGAATGGCGGCAGTACCTCCACTTTCCTCTCATAGGTTATTGGAAGTTCAAGCAGTTCCACGATACGTTCAATGGACGGGGTACTGTCATGAAGCTGTACATTCGAAGTATTAATTTCGTTAATATTGTTAATCATCTGCTGGTAATAGGTGAGGAAGACAAGCAGCCCGCCAATCGTCAGCTCACCCTGAAAAATTAACAATCCCCCGATAAAATATAAATTCATCTTGTTAATAAAATCATCCTGGAACGTATAATACAGTTCGTTGGCGTACGTATAGGCCAGGTGGCGAAACTTGATCCTGCTGAATCGCTTCCAAAAGCCTACAAATCGGATAGACTCTTTCCGCTGCATATTCAGGGCCTTAATTTCTTTCCAGTGCCTGAAACTGTTCGAAATCCATGTCTCGTACTCTCCGGTAGTCTGACGAAATTCGGATACCAGCATCTTCGCCCGTTTGCCCAGCCGGGTACTAATGATAAAAGACACGGGGAGCATAATAAAACCGAAAAGAGCCATCTTCCAATTTAAAGACAGCAAAATAACGGCATAGGCGCCTACACTGATCCATTTGAACGTATAATCAATCAGATGCAGGAAGATAAAATCTTTAACCAGTGTAACGTCACCGTCTAATCTGTTCTTCAAATCCCCCGTGCGATAGCTCTCATAGGAGGCCGGCTTCATCCGAAGCAGGCGTTTCCACATGCCCAGCTGCAGATCAAGTTTGGTCCGCCCGAGCAGACGGTTTCTGTACATCGTTTGAAGACCGGTGGCTGCTGTCTCCAGTGCAAACAGGCCGAGATAACCCCCTAAAATATAAGGCAGTACCCCCAGATCACGCCCAATCATAACATGGTCAATCAGCAGCTTGTACAGATAAGGGATCATAAGTGCAATGACAGTCAAAGCCAGTTTCAAAGATCCAAGAATCCATATTTGACGATTGGCATTACGGATGAAGGGTCGAATTTTCCTGAAAAGCGAGTAGCGGGAAGAGGCAGGTGTCTTCATCAAGACATCATCCCCTCCTTCCGAATGAAATCTTCTACAAACAGTTCACGGTAGTGCTCACTGTTCTCCAACAAGTATCCGTGTGTACCTTCGGCCACAATACGTCCTTCATGCAGTACCGCGATCCGGTCTGCATTCAATATAGAAGACAGACGGTGAGCAATGATAATGGAAGCCCGGTCTCTGCTCAAGTGCTGCCAAGACTGCTGAATAGCTTGTTCGGCCTCATAATCCAGTGCTGATGTTGCCTCATCAAATATAATCAAACAAGGCTGCTTCAAAAAGATGCGGGCTATGGACAAGCGCTGTTTTTGTCCTCCTGACAGCTCCATCCCCCCTGCTCCGAGCTGGGTGTCCAGCCCTTCCGGAAGCGAACGAATAAAATCCCCGATATAGGCTTGGTCACAAGCCTCCCACAGCTGCTCATCATCTGCATGTGCACTGCCCAGCAGCAGGTTGTAACGAATGCTCTCATTAAACAGAATGGACTCCTGCTGCACAATGCCTACACGTTTGCGAAGACACGTCAGTGTATATTGTCCGATCGGCCTGCCGCCAATCCGGATTTCTCCTTCCTCGGGGGTGTAGAAACCAAGCAGCATATTCACAAGCGTTGTTTTTCCTGAGCCGCTTTTTCCTACGAGGGCAACCGACTCCCGGGCACCGACATGTAGATCAAGACCATCCAGCACACGAGGTCCATTTTCATAGCGGAACCGCACCTGCGCGAAGGAAATTTCTCCATGCTGCAGATCCAGTTCGGGATGGCCATCTGTCCGCTCTACTTCTTCCTCCAGGAGATCAAATACTTTGTGCGACTGTACTGTTAGTTTGGGAAGGTTCACAACCGCCTCATAGATCATCATCATGGACTGATTGTTCTTGCTCAGATAGGACATAATGGCAACAAAGATGCCTGCAGTCAGCTGCCCCTGCACGATAAGCACTCCTGCAACAGCATAAATGCACAGATCGGACAGCAAAAATATAAATGCATTCGAACGGGTAGACATCCACTTCATGACCTCTGTCCGGTTGTCCAGTCGAATGACATCTGCACTCTGCCCGGCGAACAGCAGAGAAGCTCTTTTCCCACTTCCTAAAAGACGGATATCCCTCATGCCCTGGAGCATTTCCAGCATCCAACTGACAAAGTGCCCGTACTTCCCGCGTAAAACGGTTTGCTGCCTGGTCATTTTACGATTGAAATATTGGGACACCCATACCGAAACAGGCACCAGTACCATCATAGCCAGCGCAATATACGGATTGAGGTAGAATAAAAACACATACGAAATCAACAATTTGGTTAGCGGTGCAGCCATTTCAAAAATCATGACTTCGATCCACTGCATGATCGATTCCGCATCGCTGGTGAGACGTGTAATCAGATCGCCTGTTTTGGCTTTCTCATAGTTGGATGCCTTAAAATGCAGGATACGATCAAACAGTTTTCTCCGAATATCAAACAGAAACTTTACATTTAAATAGATCCAGATGGATTTGATGATCCAGCTTAGTGCCCGAACACCCAAGTACAATGCAATATACGTCAAAATCACATAACCAAAGAAATGAAGATTCCGATGATAGAACACTTCGTCAATCATAACTGCAAATATAAGCGGCCCAATCAGATCTACAAGGACCATAATCAACTCGCAGAACAGCATTGTGATCAAACTAATCCGGTAGGGTTTAACAAATGGGCGCACCCGCCTGCCTAATGAGATATTCCCCGTATTTTCTTTTGAAATATTCCGCGTACCTTCCTTTAAAATGTTCCCCATACCTTCCTTTAAAGTATTCTTCCCCATACCTTCCTCCTCTAGGAGATCCAGCTCTCAAATACGGTTCGGCTCTGGGATTGTACCTCCGTAATAATCGGAATTTCTGCTGCGCTAGCAGCATGTATACGCTCCTGCAATTCTTCATTCCAGGCTCCTTCGGCAGTAACCTGGATGATGCTGGTGTCCAGATCTGTGATCACACTCACAATCTCGGCTGCATACCGCTTTCCCTGTTCCTCCGTATACCAGATGAGAACATCTCCTTCCTGCAGACCCGCATGAGGCAGTTCTGTAAATGCTGCCTCAATTCGAACGGTCTTACCTTCATCAGGCAGGGCATTCACATCTGCATATGCGCTTGCTTTCTCACTGCGCAGATAAGAGGTCGTATGAAACTGCATGGCAAGTGTCACCAGAATCGCTGCGGTCAGACCGATAACCAGAAGCGCAGCCACGGGCAGCTGTACAGAGAGGCGGAACCAAAGATGAGTCCATCGTTTAGTCCGTTTCATGTCCAGACTCTCCTTTAATCAGACTTACAACATAATCCCTGAAGTCTCCAATCAACTCGGATGGTCCATAAGCCAGACGCTCATCATCTATTTCCACGTCCAATTCATTTTCGATCTCAACCATAATTTTGATGTAATCAATTGAATTCACACCCAGTTCGAACCACGTCTGATCCATCGGGATAGGGGTACCGCATGCCATAATTTTATCGACAGCCTGGAGGATTCGCTGCTCCACCGTTATCATTCCGCTCATTCAGAACCTCCCTATCGCAGGTGTGCTTGACACCTTGTCGTAAAATTCGCGTTCAAGCACAGCTATACGTCTGTATATCTCAGGCAGTTTATGAAAGGATGACGGTTTATACGTGGAAGTTAATACGTACTTGGCCAGTACTGCTCGAATACTGCTCCACTCGGCTGTAATCTGTTCGCGGATCACCGTCAGCGGAGAACCTGAACCAGTCAGCTGGGCACAGCGGTACAGCTCTGCTTTTTTGGCATTAACCAGTTTGTGCAGTGCCGTTACCCATTCCTCTGCAGCTGAGAACAGACTGTCCGGATTATGGACCAGATTCTCAAACGCGTCTGCACTCTGCTCAAGTCGTTCCAGGCTGCTGTCCACCCGAGCCTCTTCTCTCTCCAGATGGTCTGCATACGTCTGCCAATAGTGGTCCAGTTGTTCAGGTGAAGCATGCAGCTGATGCAGTGCAGGCTGGTGCCGATTATGAAATGAATAAAATGTATGAGCTTCCATGTTGAATTGTTGGATATATCCCGCATAACTGTCCTTCAGATCTTGATAACTGATCGTTTTCTCTTCATAGGACAGGTTGTCGTGATGCTTGTGTTCCATGATCGTAAATGTTTGGTTCAGGGGATCTACAGCATAAATCAGCCAGGTATGCGGAATATGCTTTTTCAGATAGGCATCCGTTCGAATGGAGGCATAATAAGCATCCACCCAGATAATAACCGGTCTGGCGTCCAGAAGAGATTGTTCGACATCCTGAATAATATCCTCACTGATGACTTTCGTTTCGAATCCGACACCCAGTTCCTCCAAAATGTCCGTGTCGTTCCTGCACATGATCCATCCGTTCACGATAAACTGCTGATGGTCAGACCAGAGATATTCATCCACATGATGAATGAAAAATGGATAGATGCTTTTTTTCTGCTGCATAATGATTGGGAACAATGAATTGTAGAAGCACACTTTGAAAAAAACGTCGTTAAATGGAACGTACCCATACGTGCCTGCGGTCTTTGAACCATTCCCGTTAGTCAGAAGAGTCTTGGAATACTGACCTGGTCCGGAGTCTTGCAAAGAATCGTGATTCCCGCCAAGCTGCAGTGCAGCCTCATTCCTCTCTTCCAGTACTCGAGCAAGCTCTCGGATGGTAGGATGATCGTATATCATGGTAGGCTGCACATGATGTCCAACCCTCTCTAATTCAATCTCCATGCGAATTACCAACAGGGAATGCCCTCCGAGTTGAAAGAAGTCATCGTCTATGCCGACACTTTCTGTCTGAAACAGTTCACTCCACACCTGTACAAGCTGATGCTCCAGTTCACTCTCAGGTGGGGAGTACAGCGTACCGGATTCCAACGATTGTTTCTGATTCATCAATTCCTGGACATCAATCTTTCCGTGAATCGTTCGGGGGATTTGCGTGATGCGAATATACTTGGACGGAAGCATATATTCCGGGAGGCATGAACGCAGATAGCCCCGGATCTCCGAGACATACAGCTCACTTTCCGACACCAGATACGCTGTCAGCGTTTTTTCACCTTTGCTTCCGACCGGAATAACAATACTTTCCTTGACAGAGGCATGGCGATCCAGATGGCGCTCAATTTCAACTAGTTCAATTCGATGTCCTCTGATTTTCACCTGATGATCCTGCCGTCCCAGAAACAGCACCTGCCCTTCAGCACTCCACATTCCGATGTCACCTGTGCGAAACATTCGCTCTCCTTCAGCATAGGGAGAACGTCCAAACTTCTGATTGGTCATTTCACGCAGCTTGTAATACCCCCGTGCCACCCCCGGTCCTGAAATACAAATTTCTCCGGGTACACCGACGGGCAGCATCCGGCCATGTGGGTCTGCGATATGGACAAAATAACCTTGTATCGGCTTTCCTGCAGGGATTGGTTCCACAGATGATTCTGAAAGTTTCTCGTAAAGGGCACATACGGTTGTCTCGGTTGGTCCATACGTATTGTATACATCTCCATACGTGAGCAGCTGGTCGATATCTGCCATCTTTAATACATCTCCGCCGCTGATGAATGTTCGCACAGTCCGCAGCCGAGGCATCCGGTTCAGTTCTCGCAAAATATGAGGGGTGGTCGACACATGTGTGATTTCACAGCTGTCCAGCAGATCGACCAACCCGTGTATATCCAGCAGCTGCTGCCGATCAACAACGACCAAAGATGCACCGGCAGTCAGCGCAGGAAATACCTCTTCCATATACGTATCGAAGGTGCTGACGGCCTGCTGCAGCATCCGGTCCCCTGGTCTCAATTGAAATTCGGCCTGGAACGCATTTACGTAAGCACTCAAGCTGCGATGTTCTACAACAACCCCTTTGGGCTGGCCCGTCGAACCGGAAGTATACAGAACATAGGCCAGGTCACCAAGGTCACCCTCGTATTCCAATGCACTCTCATCTTGTCCGGTCCAGGATGTATCCTGCAGATGGATAATGTCCACTGTTGAAGATAAGCTCTGAGCGGTATCTGCCCATGTGTGCAGCCCGCTCTCCTCCATCCGCCCTGTAATGAGAACACCCGCTTCAGTTTCTTCAAGAATGCGGCGTATCCGTGCAGCTGGATATTCCGGGTGCAGCGCAATATACACTGCACCTAACTTGAAAACAGCCAGTATAGTCAAGATCAGCTCGATGGAGTTATCCATCATTACGGGTACCATCGTACCTGAGGTAACCCCAGTGCTCATCAGCAGACGGGCCAACTGGTTGGACTGCCGGTCCAATGCAAGATAAGTGATCTGCCGTTCTCCATCTATTATCGCTATCTGTTCAGGCGTTCTGTTGACCTGCTCCTGAAACCTGGAGATTATGGAACGCTCTGCACTCGCGAAAGTAAATGCCCCTTGATTCCACTCCATGATCTCAAGCTCTTCCTCTGTTGAAAGCAGCTGGAGGGGAAACATAGACTCATCCGGTGATTGTACTGCTTGTTCGAGCAGCCGTATGTAATGGGAACATAAACGCTCAGACTGGCTCGGTTCCACAGGTCTTCCCTGGTAGTGAAGATGGATCTCAATCTGCTGATCGGTTCGCTCTATTTCAAGAACGGTGCGCAGCTCGGAATCAGCTGCGGGTTCTGCATGAATTCCTTTCATATATACAGCAGTCTGCAGCCTACTTTCCTCTGGGAGGCGTCCAAGCTTCTCGGCTATTTTGTCAAAAGGAAAATGCCAGTAGGTCCGTGCAGACATGACCTCGGATTTTACATGCAGCACCTGTTCTCTGAAGGAAGCATTACCATCGGCCTTACCACGGATCGCGAGCAGGTGAGATTGATCAAGCTCTTCAGCCTGTTCCAAGGTTAGAGGCATACCTATAAGCAGATCAGGGATTCCGGAATAGCGGTACAGCAGATGCTGAAATCCGGTTAGAAGCAGTATATATAACGCCAGGTTTGAACCGCCGCTCATATGGATTAGTCTGACGGATAATTCGTGAGGGATAGATTGCGAGTATACGTTTGCTGTTGAACTATCGGCATGATCAGCCAGCGGGCCCATTCGTTCCAAAGCTTTTGCGATCTGAATATCGCCTGCAAGTTTGTCCTGCCAATAGGTTCGTTCTTCCTTGAACTTGTCGCTCGACATCATAATATTGAGCAGATGGATATCCATGATCTCACCTCGAATACATAATAGACCGGTATGTCACATGCCCGAGCACATCATCATACCGGCCGGTGATTAGGGCGTGAGCATTTTCAGACACACCCTAGTTTGAATTCGTTTAAGCTGTAGTCACTTTATGATCGGTCCACAGATAATATTGTCCTGTTTCATCAAGGATCTGGTGGAACCAGTCCTCACGCTCCTCCTGATCCACCTGTTTCGTTTCAAAGATTGTCCCCAGCCATTCCAGAGACTGCTTCATTTGTTCTGTCGTTGGCGCGGTTTCGGCAGCCTCAAGTTCTTCCTGAAGCTGCTGGATCCGTTTGTAAGGTTCCACGACACCTTTCTGATACTCGTCCTGATTCCAATTGCGGTTCGGTGTAGCTACAGCAGCAGCCATACACTTGGTCACTACGGTCGGTCTTGGCCTGGATACAACTGCCTGCTCCAGCAGTGTCTTGAGCGCTTTTCTGTCCTCTTTCTGCCCATAAGCAAACGATTTCATGCCGAGTTTGTCCAACTCTACCAGCCCGCTCAGTACATTTTTGGGGCCAAGTTCAATGGTTAATGTCACCCCGTGTTTCTTCAGATACTGCATCGTCTGGGTCCATTTCACCGGCTCGGACAGCTGTCTTTGCAGTAATCCGGGAATGCGAGAAGCCTCGGTATATGGACTCGCTGTGACATTGGACACAACCGGCCATTTAAAAGGATGGAAACGGTAATCAGCGAGTGCAGCGCCAAGCTGCTCACCTGCAGACTCCATCAAGCGGCTGTGAAATGGCGCACTCATCATCAGCGGGGTTGTCTGTGCATCCTGCTCCAGCAAGATCGTTTCCACCTGTTCGATCGAGTCTTGATGACCCGAAATTGCATACTGACTCATGGCATTGTAACAAGAGATTGCAGACCAGGCTGTATCGGATGAAACCTGCTCACAAGCTTTACGAATCATCTCTTCGTTTGCCCCGTCAATAATCGTCATGGCCCCGTCGCTCTCTTCAGCGACCCGTTCGGTCAATTCCCCCCGCCGCTTCGTAATCCGAACCGCGTCACCAAATGCCATCGCCCCAGAGCAGGTCAGTGCTGCATATTCACCCAAACTGTGACCTGCACAAAATTGCGGGGTAATGCCAATCTCCTCCATGTATACTCGATATGCAGTCACACTTGCCGTAAGCAGCGCGGGCTGCATGTTTGACGGTTTATTCAGATCAAACAAACTGCCTTCGAAACTCATCTTGGCCAGATCTAAGCCGAGGATATCGCTGGCCTCTTCATAAGTTCGTCTCGCAATCTCAAATTGATCAAAGAAGTTTTTCATCATGCCTACATATTGGGAGCCTTGGCCAGGGAATAGAAATGCTATTTTTTCCATAAAAGGAACACCTCGCTTATAGGATTGGTTTATGCAGTGACTTCCAGGGATACATATGAAGGCTGATCCTGAATCACGCTCAGGTCGCTCTCAAACAGATAGAAATTATCCTTTTGCTCAATTTCCTGGAATCCGGCAAATTTATACGTAATCATCATGGTCCGGTTACGGTCTGTAGACACAAACTCGGCCTGCAGTCGAACCCCTGCATCCTTGGCCATGCGCATAACATGGTGGAGCAGCAGCGTGCCCGCGCCTCTCGACATGACCCGGCACGATACCAGCAGCAGCTTGAGCGTCCAAATCTCTTCGTTCAGCTCGAGCAGTGCCAGACCAATCTTCCCGTACGTACCATATTTATCTTCAAGCCCGGCAATGAGCAGTTTGTGGCGCGGCGAATAACGGAACTCGTCCAGTTCCTCATATGAATAGGTGTATCCGGTAGCGTTCAACTGGTGAGTTCGTACCGTCAGTTCCTCCGCACGCTGCAGATCTCCCTCCTTCACTTCCGAGATGGTAAAGATCATCCCGAGGGAAGCAAGAAACTCATCCTGCGTACCGTCGAAGGACTCTTCCTTCTCGTTGCGAACAATATCGTTCATATACATCTGACGGCGCAGTGCAGAATCCTCGGTAATAAAACGTGGATTCATCTCCTCCATCTGGGTGATCTCAAGGTAATGAAGTGCGTCTATGCACAGCACCTCCGGATGGGAGTACAGTACCTCCTCCCGCTCAAACGGCTGATCATCTATAAAGGCAATCGTGTCCATACCGATATTGATAGCCTCGACAATTGTTTTGACGGACCGGGATTTGGCATTCCAGTTAATCTGCGGATAGATGAAATATTCGCGCAGCCCAAACTGCTCGAGTTTAGCCATAGCGAGATCGTGCTCGTTACGGCTGGCGATCGATTGCAGAATTCCACGCGCATCAAGTGTGCGGATCACTTCGGCAATATTGTCCTTCAGCGTAACCTCTTCATCTTCCAGCAAAATTCCGTTCCAGATCGTATGGTCCAGGTCCCAAATGACACATTTGATTTTTTTCATGAATGTACAGCCTCCTCTTGTACGGATTGGTGGGTGCTTGCAGCATATGAAGCAATAACCATCTCATGCATCTGTGTCGTGCCTTCTATGATTTCGTTCACCCGGGCATCGCGGTAGAAGCGTTCAACCGGAGACTCGGTGCTGCAGCCTTTGGCCCCAAGAATCTGCACCGCCCGGTGCGCCGCCTTGTTGACCATGTCTGCTGCATGATATTTCGCTGTCCATGTCTCCATGATGGAATCGGGGTCCATCACCTCTTTTAAATATCCGGCCTGATAACACAGAAGCCGTGCTGCCTTGACTTCGACGATCATCTCGGTAAGCATCTTCTGAATCAGCTGATTATCCTGTAAAAGCACCCCGAACTGTTGGCGGCTGCCAGCATGGCTTAAGGAAGCCTCCAGACATGCCTGACCAAGCCCAACACAGCCCCATGCTACGGTATAACGTCCATAATCCAAACAGTGCAGCGCAACCATGGATACGCCCATTCCCGGCCGGCCTAACATGCTGTCTTTGGCGACCCGGCAGTCCTCCAGATGCAGCTCAGCCAGCATCGAACCTTTAACCCCCAGCATGCCCTGTATAGGCTGTACGCCAAATCCCGGGCTCTTCCGTTCAATCAGAAATGCCGTAGGTTTATCATTCACTTGGGCAAAGATCAGGAACACATCCGCTATGAGCCCCATCGTAATCCATTTCTTCCTGCCGTTCAGGCGGTAGTTATCCTCCTCCGGTTCGGCCTGCGTTTCAATGCTTTTCGCATCACTCCCGATACCCGGTTCACTAAGTCCAAAAGCGCCGAGAACCTCACCTGATGCCAGCCGCGGAAGCCAGTGGGAACGCATCTGTTCAGATCCAAATTTCAAAATGGCAATGGCAACCATACCATGCACGGTGAGCAGGCTTCGTACAGACGAACAGCCTCGTCCAATCTCCTCATTCAGCACACCAACTGATATCGGATCAAGACCCAGCCCGCCATATTCCTTCGGAATCATGGAGCCTAGATAACCTGAAGATTTCAACGATTCAATCACTTCAGGATGAAGCCTTTCTTCCCGATCATGAAAAGCCGCGTAGGGGATAACATACTGGTTCGTATATGAGGCAGCCTCCTGCTTACAGCGAAGCTGCTGCTCGTTCAATTCCATTTTCAACGCGCTAACCTCCTATTGGTGAAATATCGTTAGACAGCATATCGGAATCAGGAACTCACCATTTTGCTCTCGATCAGTTCCGTAATGGCATTAATCGATTTGAAGTTCTGCAGGTCCAAATCCTGATTGTCGACACGGATGGAGAATTCTTTTTCCAAAAACATCACGAGCTGCATGGCAAACAGGGAATTTACAAAACCCAGGGCAAAAATATCTTCATGATCTTGAAGCTCATGCTTTTTGAAAAAACGCCCTAAAAATTTGCGAACTTTACCTTTAACTTCTTCCATCTTAAGAACTTCACTTTTAACTTCTTCCATTTCGCGAACTTCATTTTTAACTTCTTTCATTCGGATAACTCCCTTTCTCTCATTCCATTTATTTTTGAAGCAAAGAAAACGACGATTTAATGGAGTCCATTCGTAATGGGTTATGCCATTAATAGTTCACAATGTGAATTCATCAGTGTATTAGTAACTGTAGAAGCCTTCTCCTGACTTTCTGCCTGTTCGGCCCGCATGCACCATCTTTCTGAGCAGCGGACAGCAGCGGAACTTGGGGTCCTGATAGCTTTCATACAGTACATCAAGCGAATCCATAACGGTATCCAGACCAATCAAGTCAGCCGTCTCCAGCGGTCCCATCGTATGTCCATAACATTTCACAAAAATATCATCCACTTCACGGGCAGATGCTACCTGATCCTGAAGCACAAAAGCGGCCTCATTCATAAATAGATGTGAAATACGGTTCGAAACAAAGCCCGGATAATCGTTGACCAAAATAGTCTCTTTGCCAATGGATGAGAGGAGTTCTGTCACCACTTCGATCGTCTGCTCGGATGTATCCATTCCCTTGATCACTTCAACAGCAGATTTAAGAGGTACCGGATTCATAAAATGAGTGCCGATGACCCGATCAGGCCGTTTCGTAAGTGCTGCAATTTTCGTAATGGAGATACAGGATGTGTTTACCAGGTAAATGCAATCCTCCTGGCAAATCGGATCAATCTGGACATACACCTCCTTTTTCACTTCCCATTGTTCATTTACATTTTCCACAATGATATCTGCTTCACGAAGCTCCTCCAGAGAAGTAGTTCGATGAATTCGCTCCAGAATAATTTCGGGGGCTTCAAGCCCCTCCACTTTTTTGAACAGCATCAGCATACGAATCTGGTTGTAGATTTCCTCTGCGGCTGTATCCAGCACTTCTTCGCTGATGTCCACCAAGATCACCTTATGCCCTGCTTGCGCAAAACTCTGTGCTACGCCGCGGCCCATTACACCCGCTCCGATAACTCCAATGGTTTTCATGTCTTGCCTCCTTATATGTCTGAAGAGAATGCCTCTTCGGAGTTAGAAATTAAAATCAAAATCAAGGGTATCTGTGTCTGTATTCGGGGTGATCTGCACATGTTTGCTGCTCTCCAGTTCGACCTCTCCCAGCTTCTGATCCGGATGCTGCAGTACCTGATGAAGCAGCTGCATGTAATCACGAAGCATCTTCTCGGCAGTTTCCCGCTTGAACAGCTTGGTACGGTATTCCAGGTTAAACTTCAGTTTGTCATGCTTCTGAATCACTTCAAGATAAACGTCATATCGGCTTTCAGAAGCCCCGAACTCGTACGGTGTTGTTGTAAACTTCCCTACGGTCACATCGACCGTACCCACATTTTGCAGCGCGAACATGGCGTCAAATAACGGGTTCCGATGAATATCCCTGTTCAGATTCAGTTTTCGTACCAGATCCTCAAACTGAAACTGCTGGTTTTCATATGATTTCAATGCACCTTCCCGTACTTCGGCAAGCAGCTCAAGAAATGTTTTATCCGCCTGCGGCTTCGTACGGATGGTTATGATGTTAATGAAAACACCCACTACATCTTCCAGATCGGCGTGTGATCGACCGGCGATCGGAGAGCCAACAACGATGTCATCCTGGGCCGCGTATTTCGCCAGCAGCACGTTATATGCAGCGAGCAGCAGCATAAACAGGGTCGTTCCTGTCCTCGAAGCCATACGTTCCAGTTCCAGAGTTAACGATTCACTGCCCATCACGACCACCTGATCCCCTTCAAACTCATTGGCAGCAGGGCGAACATAATCAGTAGGCAGATGAAGCTGCGGTATGGAATCCCTGTACAGGCTCAGCCAGTATTCTTCCTGCTTCTGCAAAGCCCCGGAGGATAAAAGCGTATTATGCCACTCGGAGAAATCTTTGTACTGTATAGAGAGAGGTTTCAACTCGCGCCCTTCATACAAATCAATAATTTCCTGCATAATGATGTCCATGGACATGCCGTCTGTGATGATGTGATGCATGTCAAAGAATACGGCATGTGTTCGTTCCGCAAGCTTGACCACCTCAAATCGGAAAAGCGGTGCCTGATCCAGTTCAAATGGCTTCACAAAACCAAGAAGTCTGTCCGTGAGTTCTTCCCGGGTACACTCGGAATATCCAACGCTGAAGTCCACATGATCCCATATCTTCTGGTAAGGGATACCATCCTGGATTTCGAACGACGTTCGGAATGCCTCGTGGCGCTTGATTAACTGTCGAATGATCCCTTCAAAAATGCCGTGCTCGAAGTCCCCCTCCATAATGGATGCCCTCGGAATGTTCGCGCTGGTGTTGGGGCCCTCCAGCCGGTCCAAAACAAGGAATCTCTTCTGAGCCGAAGACACCGGATAATAGGCTCGCTGCTCTACCGGGGTCAGGACAGGGATTGTCACGCCTGCAGCACCGGTATCCACTGCAGGACCGTACGTCTCTTCCAGATAAGCAGCCGATTCTGCAATGGTTGGATACATTAGAATTTCGGCTGTATTGACAAGCACTGATAAAGCTTTGGTGAGACTGTTCGCAATCTTGAGCCCAATGATCGAGTCTCCTCCCAGTTCATAAAAGTCATCGTATATGCCTAATTCAGTGACGCCGAGAGCGCGGCTCCAGACGCTTCCCAGTTTCATTTCCATCGCCGAGTACGTGCCGTCCGTTCTTCCCTGCAGATGCAGTTCCCCCTGCTCTTCCTTCCCGTAATCTGAATCTGCTCTGCGCCCCTGCTCAATGGCTTCACGAATATTATCCGAAAACAGCATCAGCGGCATATCATCCGATACATGCTGATAGATTGCCTCCCGGTTCAATTCTCCGATCAGGACCTGTGTAATATCCTTACGCATTGCCTCCTGCAGTCCCTGAATACCTCTCGCTGTGCTGATAGCCTTGAAGCCGCCGTCTGCATTGACATGGAAATCCTTAGCCATGCCTGTTTCTTTCCAGGCGGTCCAGTTCACCGTGAGAGTGGGAAGTCCTTCTTGTCTGCGCTGGGCAGCAAACGAATCCAGATAGGCATTCGCAGCTGTATAATCTCCCTGCCCGGGTTCACTAAAAAACGTGGTCGCCGTAGAGAACATCACAAAGAAGTCTGGTCGATCTGAACGTGTCAGCTGATCCAGACTCCATGTTCCCAGCACTTTAGGACGCATCACGCGTTCAAAAGCTGTCCGTTCCTTGTTCATGAGAAACCCTTCACCGGCTACACCTGCGCCGTGAATAATACCTGAAACCGGGCCATGCTGTTGTCTGACACTGCTGAGCACCGAAGCAAGCTGAATCGGATCTGCAATATCGGCACTGTAGAGTTGAACCTCTGTACCACGTGCCTCCATCTCCTGAATTCGTCCAATCTGAAGGGACAGCTTCTCGTTCTGTTCCGAAGACATCAGTTCTTTCCACATATGACGTTCAGGGAACTGAGATCGGTTGATCAGCACCAGTTTGATTTTCGCTGAAGACATGGAGAGTGCATCAGCCGTTTCCAGACCGATGCCTCCGGTTCCCCCTGTGATCAGGTACACACCACCTTCGCGCATCTGGACCGGCTGCTCTGGCAGCAGCGACATCGGCATTTCTCCCAATTCCTGAACATATCGGCGTCCGTTTCGATATGCAGCCAGATACAAGGTGTCCGGCTCACGGATCTCCTGAAGCCACTGCTCGATCGGTGTTTCGGAATCAATATCAACCGCCCTGCAGCGGAACTGATTCATTTCATGACAGATGGTTTTGCCAAGCCCCACCATTGGAGCGTATTCTGGATGGATATACGGTTCACTGCCCGTAACACGCTGGCTGCAGGTTGTCATCAGCACCAGATCAACCGGACGTTTGAAGTGAACCTTGGACATCTCTTTGGACAGGTAAAATAGACTGTACACACTTCGCTCAAGGGAGTCCTCCAGTCCATCCACTGTGCCTGTTTCTGAAATATCCATGGCAAAAAAATGAAGCAGCTGTGAGATTTTATACGGCTCTATCGCTCGTACAAGCCGCTCATAGTCCTCTTCGCATGGCCGGATTGTAAATTTTGCGTTGGACTGATTGGTATAGGAGTCACCCCGGTATACCCTGATAACGAGTCTGCCCTCCGCCTCCAGTCTGGCGGCAGCGGACGAAGCCGTGCCCTTTTCATCCATGAATATGACGACCGGCTCCGTTCCGCTTGCTTTTGTACCGGAAACCGGCCTGCTCATTTCTTTCCAAAGTGCGGCATAGTGCAGGGGAACCGCCTTGTCGTGACTGGACATGTCCGCCGAACGCTTGCGCTCGGGAATGTCGATCCAGCATCGTTTCCGCTCCAGCGGATACGATGGCAGGCTTACTTTGCGGATCAGCTCACCTGCATACAGGTCTGCCCAATTTGCATCTGCTCCCTGAACATAGAGATGAGCGATCTGTTTCAGCAAATACACGGATTCCCGTCCGTTTTGGACAAAGTTCTCAATAGCAGAACGTAATAATTGACTTAGGCCCGTTTTTTCTGACTCCGTCATATCACCTGCGGATCGTTCCTTCTTACTCTTGGGAACGATCCGATGCTCTCCAAATTCAAGTCCAGGTGCCGTGTCGGACCCAAAACGCGTTCTTGATGCCTGGACAAGCATGCTCAGCATGCTCTCGCCATCTGCAGCAGTAAAGGCCAGCCGGAATGAATAGTGGCCGCGGCCTGTGCTTGCCGTACTGCAAATGTCTGCAAGAGAACTTGAATGGCTGCGTTCAAACAGCTTTATATAATCATCCACCAATCGGCGCAATCCATCCTCCGAACGGGCAGATAATACCAGGAGATGAGGACCAGTTGCTTCGGGCATCACAGGTGCCGTTTTTGGCGGTTCTTCCAAAATGACATGGCAGTTGGTACCGCTGATGCCAAAGGCACTGACTCCGCACCGGCGCGGGCCGCTTTCCACCTTCCACTGCCGCAAGCGTGTATTTACATATACGGGTGAAGCATGAAAATCGATATTCCGGTTCGGACGGTTAAAATGGAGATTGGGCGGAATAATGCCATCCCTCACCGCCAGTGCTGCCTTAATCAGACTGATCATACCGGCAGCTTCCGAAGTATGTCCCAGATTCGTTTTGATCGATCCGATCGCGCAGAATTGACGCTTGTCCGTAAATTGCCGAAAGGCATTCTGAATCCCTTTAATCTCAATCGGGTCACCCAAGGCTGTTCCTGTACCATGCGTTTCCATGTATGTGATAGTCTCGGGTTGAATACCTGCCTGCTGCCAAGCTTTCGTTATTACTTCCTGCTGCGCTGCCGGATTCGGAGCCGTAATACCGGCTGAACTGCCGTCCTGATTCATGGCGCTTCCTTTGAGAACGGCATAGACTTGATCACCATCCGCCAATGCATCTTCCAGTCTCTTGAGCATCACAACCCCGATCCCCTCACCAAGACCTGCACCGTCAGACTCATCATCAAATGCACGTGTCTTACCGTCACCCGACTCCAGACCCTGGAGCATATTTTCATTCTTTTTGGTGATCGGCATCGTCGAAATCTTAATTCCTCCGACTGCAGCCATACGGCACTCGCCGCTCAGCAAAGCTCGTGAGGCAATATGGACCGCTGTAAGAGAGGACGAACAGGCCGTATCGACAAGCATGCTCGGTCCTTTCAGGTTTAATAGATAGGAAATGCGGGCAGGGATGATGGAAGGTGTATTGCCCACCACAGCATCAGGCAGCGCACCCAGATCTGTTTCATAGATAAATCGTGAATACATATCCACCGTGTTCGTTGAATATCCCAAGAAAACACCGGTATCCGACCCCGCAAGCTGCCCACCGCCATATCCCGCATCCTCAATAGCCCTCCAGACCGTCTCCAGAAAAAGGCGCTGGTTAGGGTCGGTCAAACTCGCTTCCTTCGGTGATAACTTGAAAAAGGAATAATCAAACAAGTCAATATCCTCAATAAAAGCACCTGCCTTGGAACCCAGCTCCGGGAGATCCAGTGCTGTATTTTGCAGATACCAGTCCAGGTCCTGCTGCCTCCGGTCCGGGAGAGGCCTTATATGATCAACCTTGCCCTGAATATGATCCCAGAATTCGGAAACATCGGTTGTGGAGGCAACATTCAGTGCCATGCCTACAATAGCCAGATCTCCCGGTTTCGTTGTAGTCAAGGCGTCCGATTTCATACTGCCCTTGGGTTCTGTATCTGCCTCCAAGGCAATGTCTACCTGCTCCTGCGGCGGCACAGCTTCTTCGATCTCCTCTGTCTCACCGTGTTCCTTGAAGATGAATTCAGCAAGCTTATGAATGGTCGAAAATTCAAATAAATCCGTTACGGCAAGAACACCCGGATATCGTTTGGATAGCCCTGCATGAATCCGGAGCAGCAGAATGGAGTCTGCACCCAGCTCAAAGAAATTTTCATAGACATCAATTTCATCAAAGCCCAGAACCTCTTTGCATACGCTGGCAACATGGCGTTCTGTCGCGGTGTACCCGCCCTCGCTTTTGCCTGACAATATGACTTCACCGCTGGATACGCCTCCCGCCTTCTTGGCCGATCTGGTTTTGGAGGCCGCGCGCTGCAAATATGCAGCCACGCTGCTGCTGAGTTCAGCGGATAAACGCACCTGCATTTTATCCAGCAGCCGCACACCGCCTCCGCTGAAATTCAGCTGCCCGATGAGCACTCTGCGAATAGAGGAGTTCATCGCCTGCTCCAGACCTGCAACAGCTTGAGCGGTGAGTATTGTTTTGAAGATTGTATCGGCAGTAAACCCTGCATCTACGGACATGCCTGTCTCTTTCCAGGTTGTCCAGTTCACCGTAAGTGTACGTTTTCCTCTTGCGCTGCGCTCATCAGCATAAGCGTCCATATAAGCATTGGCTGCCACATAGTCTGCTTGAGTCACACCGCTGAACATTGTGGCTACAGAAGAATACATGACAAAGAAATCCAGATCATCGTTACACGTAAGCTGATCCAGATTCCATGTTCCATCTATTTTGGATGCCAGCACTTCGGTAAACCGATCTTCACTTCGGTCCACCAGGAGCTGGTCTCCCCCAACACCTGCTCCGTGGATAATGCCATGGATCGCCCCATAACGTGTTCGTATATCACCGATCACATCTGCCATCGTGTTCTCGTCTGCAACATCAGCACTGTACCAGAATACTTCCGAACCCGCTGCTTCCAGTTCCGTAACGGCTGTGATGAAACGCCGAAGTTTCGATTGCCCCGGCTGATGCTGCACATCCTTCCAGCTTGTACGTTCGGGTATGGGAGTACGATTAACCAGCACCAGCCGGACTTTTGCCTTCGAAGCCAGGAAACGGGCCGTCTCCAGACCAATGCCGCCCCCGCCCCCGGTAATGAGGTATACGCCCTGTTCACGGATTGTTAGGGGAGCATCATGCTTCACGTCGATGCGGGTAAACTCTTCGGCGTATCGCCGTCCATTACGGTAAGCTGCCAGATGGTCCCCTGCCGAATCTGCTCCCAGGACATCCTCTAACCAAACGGCTGCAGTCGTTTCATGGTCCACATCAACCGATCGGAACGTTATGTCGGGATGCTCCCGGCTCAGCACCTTGCTCAGACTCAGATACGCGGCATGCTCCGGCAGCTGAATATGCTCGGTACCTGTAACACGATGGGCGTTCATCCCCACTAGTGTTATGCCTGTAATGGATGCGAACTTACTTCTCATGAGAGCCCGTACCAGGTAATACACACTGTATACACTTCTGCGCTGGCAGTCCCTTAATTCGTGAAGGGATTCAATACCGGATGCACGATGATGCTGTACCGCACTGCCAACATGAATGATGTGTTCCAGAGTCCTTCCCTGCAGGCTGGAGAACAGCCGATCGTAATCCGTTTCCTGGTCTCCCAGAACATACTGGCCGGACGCCTTTAGTTCATAAGAAGCACCTAAGGCAGCCCGGATTACGGCAGCTCCATTCTCTTCAAGTACAAGAGCGGCGGCGTCTCCCGCACCAGGTGTTCCCTCAATCAGCAGCACAGCGGACGGAAATTGAGTATCTCCGCCTTCCTGACGTCTGCGCTCAGCTGCCTTCCACTGCATCGTATAGTGAAACTCTTCCTCACTCGTTAAGGGCAGCGTTCCCTGTCCAAGACTTCTTCGATTGGAAGTCATCTCCTCCGGCAAATCAATCCAGCAGCGATGACGCTCAAAAGGATACACTGGCAGACTGACCCGTCTTGCACCAGTCTCGCTGTACATTTCTGACCAGTTCACGTCTGCTCCCCGAACATATAACGAGCCCAGTTCGAGCAGCTCCTTTTCATCTGCCGCCCCGGATCGAATCACCTCCTGCACCTGCTGCTGCACCTGCTGATCCAGTTTCCTCCGTGAAGCCTCTGTCATATCTCCGGCTTCAAGCTTCGCTTTGCTGGCAGGTACGATCTTATGCTCCCCGAAGTGGAACCATGGCTTATCCCCGCTCCAGCTCTCCCTGGACGAGAGTTCCCGCAGCTTCCATTCGAGGTCTGCAATACTGTCTGCGGCTACAGCTAACCGGAAATTATAATGTCCTCTGCCCGAACTCGCGGTATAACATATATCCTGCAGGTGACAGTCGGGTTCCTTTTTCTGAATGAAATTTTCATAGGCTGTGACAAGCTCACGTAAAGCCATCTCGGATTTTGCGGATAATACAAGCAGTCCGGAAAACCTATCCGAAGGTCCAGCAGCCGTCACACTCCCACTTGGCGCTTCCTCCAGGACCAGGTGACAGTTGGTACCGCTGAAGCCAAAACTGCTGACTGCGCAGCGCATAGGCTGCTCTGACGCTGTTTTCTCCCATTTACGAAGCCGTGTGTTTACATACACAGGTGAAGTTTTGAAGTCAATCTGTCCGTTTGGCCGATCAAAGTGAAGAGATGGCGGGATTTCACGATTTTTGATCACCAGTGCCGCCTTGATCAGACTTACCAGCCCAGCCGCTTCATAAGGATGACCTACGTTGGATTTTACTGTTCCAATGGGACAGAACTGTTTTTTGTCGGTATATTTCTGAAAAGCAAGCTCCAGCCCTTCCAATTCCAGCGGGTCGCCAAGCTTCGTTCCTGTGCCGTGCGTCTCAATATAGGAGAGGCTCTCCGGGTGAATACCGGCCTGATCCCACGCTCTGGATATAACGTCGGCCTGTGCCTCAGGATTGGGAGCCGTTATCCCGATGGAAGCCCCGTCCTGATTAATTGCACTGCCTTTGATTACAGCATAAATCTGGTCATGATCCTTCAGCGCTTTGCTGAGCGGTTTAAGAACGACGGCAGCCACACCTTCACTGATACCAGCCCCGTCCGAAGAATGATCGAAGGCTCTTGTCCGACCATCCGAGGCCTCAAGTCCTCCCCGGTAATATTCTGTATCCAGCGGCATGAGATTTACGCGCAGGCCCCCCGCAAGAGCCATGTCACAGTCTCCATTTAACAGCGATTGACAAGCCAAATGAACAGCTACCAAAGATGAAGAACAGGCTGTGTCGACGACCATCGAAGGACCTTTCAGATCAAGCAGGTACGAGATCCGGGCAGGCATCATAGCCGAAATGTTGCCAACGGCTGCATCGGACGTCAGATGAATGTCGATATCCTGAAGCATCCGCAGATAACTATCCTTGATATTACTCGCAAACCCCAGATATACACCCGTGCGGCTGCCTGCCAGACTTTTCCCGCCATAACCGGCATCCTCAAGAGCACTCCAGGCTGTCCGCAGGAACAACCTCTGAAAAGGGTCCATCAGCGCTGCGTCCCGGGGAGGAATCCGAAATAACTTGTAATCAAACTGATCAATTTCTTTCAGATAAGAGCCGCTGCTGAACTTGATGTGATCTCCGTATCCTGCATATTGAAGATAAGCTTCAATATTCTGACGACGCGAATCCGGGAAATTGGCAATGGAATCGCAGCGTCCCCGAATATTATCCCAGAACTCGTCAATCGTATCTGCTGAGGGAAGCATTGCCGAGATGCCTACAATGGCTATGCCTTCCGAATCCTTCCGTCTTCCTTCTGCTTTCAATCCCTTCAGCAGCTGGGCTGCTACCTGCTTGTCAATTTTACCTGCAGCCGCGTTCTCAATAATCATTCTTAACATTTGGCTGGTTTGGTTCATTAGCTTCTCCTTCCTCAACGATCTTCGAAGCTCTTGACAGCATCGTCAATGCTCAGACTCCCGGCTTCAATATCTTTAAACAATTGTTCAAAATCATCTTCTGCCCGGGATGCCGGAACAGCCGGCTTCACGTCCAGTTTGGTCATGATGAATTGAGACAGTGCATGCACGGTTGTGTAGGAGAAAAGATGAATTAACTTCATTTTTCCTGGATAGGCCTCTTCCAGCAGCGCAAACAGCCTGTTCAGCAAAATGGAATCTCCACCCAGATCGAAGAAGCTGTCGTGAATATCCAGTTCCTCAAAACCAAGCACTTCGTGATACATACTCGCAATCTGACGCTCGATGCTGTTGTAATCCTCGCCTTCTTTACCCTTAAGTTCCACCTGGGTGTTTGCAGAAGACTTGTTTTTCTTGGTGGTTGTTACCATCGACGTCTGCTTAAGTTCTTCCTGCTTCTCAGCCTCCCGCAGTCTCTCCGTCATCTCTTCAGAGAAACGAAACGGAAACTTGTACAGCAGCGCCTTGGCAAAGCGTGGATGGTAGGTGAACTCCCCGATTAATACACGCGAGACTTCCTTCTGAAGTGCCTGCATAAATCCGGCAGCTGCCTGTTCTGTCGGAAGCGCCTTGGTGATGGCATCCACATTAAATCCGTAGTCAACCGACATACCGGCTTCTTTCCACGAAGACCAGTTGATGGACAGCGTTTTCAGCCCGCTTTTGCTGCGCGCATAGGCCAGCGCATCCAGATAGGCATTAGCTGCGGAGTAGTCTCCCTGCCCCACCTCACTCGACAACGATAGCCCGGATGAGAAGAAAACAAGGAAATCGAGCTGGTCCTGCCGGGTCAGCTGATCTATAATCCAGGCCCCATGCACTTTGGGATGCAGCACTTCGTCAAAGGTTTCCCGCGTCTTACGAATCAGATATCCTACAGCCGGCACACCTGCACCGTGGATTACCCCCGTAATCTTCCCGTATCTGTCTCTGACATCAGCCAGGACACGCTGCATCGCTTCATAATCCGCTGTATCCGCCGCATAACAGGAAATTTCCGATCCCTGCTGTTCAATCTCCAGAAAGTTCTGCAGACGGGCGGCCATCTTAAGATCCAATGTCGGGTCCTCAAGGAGCATCTCCCATTCTGTTCTTGGCGGAATCGGCTTGCGGCCCAGCAGAACAAGTTTGACTTTGGCCTGCGAAGCAAAATATTTAGCCATCTCCTGTCCAATCCCGCCCGTACCACCGGTAATGACATATACACCGTTTTCCTTGATGGCCACAGGTGAATCTGCCAGATCATCAGCCAGTACTTCGCCAAGCTCCTCGATATATCGCATGCCATCTCGATACGCCGAGGTATAGCTCTGATCCTGTGAACCCATCTCATGAAAAAGCACCTCTGTCCCGATATTCTCATCCAGGTCAATGCTTCGGCAGGTGATATGCGGATACTCCAGGGCAAGCACTTTGCCAAGTCCCGTCAAAGAAGCCGCATCCGGGGAAAGCCGTGACTCTTCTGTTGTGACTTCGTAAAGCAGCTCCGAGACAAGCATGATGTTTAAGGCATTATCATTTCCGTGTTCAATGAGTGCACGAACGAGATGAAACAAGCTGTATACGCCTCTCTGCTGCCGCTGCTCCAGCTCCTGCATCGTGCGAACCTCAGAAGACGCCGATGCAGCAAACAAATGCACAATGTCACTTACAGACGTCTCACCCAGTGCGGTAAAGAGTGCTCCGAAATCATCCTCCGAGCCGTTTACTGTAAATGCCCCGTCCTTTTCACGATGAAAGGATTCACCGAAGTTAACTTCAATAACACGACGCCCTGAAGCTTGAAGGAGTTCCGTCAATTCGCTCCCCCGGCGTCCTTCATCCTTTAGGACCAGTACTGCTCCCGAATTTTGCTGGCTTGCCATCTCCGGTATGTCTGCCCTGCGCCAGTTCATCCGATAAAAACGTGCTGACCATGGTTCATTTAAAGTGATATTTTCCGTCCTTACTGACCGGGCTCGCGCCCCCTCTGGTACTTCGAACCAGCAGCGGGTTCGTGTAAACGGGTACGTCGGCAGACTTGTTTTTCGCAGCCCGTCTTCGGTGTATAGAAGCTCCCAATTCAGATCAGCGCCCTGTACATACTGCAGTCCGATTCGGTCCATTACATCTGAGGCAGATGCCAGCCCCTTTCCTATTCTTGCGAGTTCCGGGTTCAAACCGGTTGTTTCCGGCGAATCGGAACAGCCAGGTTCACTGCTTCCAGGTTTATGATAGCCGTAATAGAACCCCTGGCTTCCCGTTTTCGGGGATTTCCCCGATGAATTGCCCATCGCAGTACTTCCTTTGTTATCCTCTGCTGCGTTCTCCAGAAGATGCTCTGCCTCCATCAGTCGAAGCTGAAGCTGGCCTGCATTCTGACCCGAAACCAGCAGCCGATATGCATAATGCCCTCTTCCCGTGTTCGCGGTGTAACAGATGGAAGATAGCTCCGAAGGAGCGGCTGCGGAAAGCACATCCACATATTGCTTGATCAGAATGCGCAGGGCCTCCTCCGTTTTGGCTGATACCGTTAAGAGATGCTCTCCATGAATTACCGGATCAGCTAATGCTGCAGCGGGTGCCTCCTCCAGTACAATGTGACAATTGGTTCCGCTGATTCCAAATGCACTTACACCGCTGCGCCGCGGCATGTTTTCTGCCTCCCAATGCCGTAAACGGGCGTTCACATAAACAGGAGATGAAGCAAAATCAATGGAACGATTCGGTCTGTGAAAATGTTTTGAAGCGGGAATCTGCTGGTTATGCAGGGAAAGTGCCGATTTAATCAAACCGATCACTCCCGCTGCCTCTGAAAGGTGACCAATATTGGTTTTGACCGAACCAATTCCGCAAAATTGGCACTTCGTGGTGTGACGACGGAAAGCCTGCTCTATCCCCTGTACCTCAAGCGGATCGCCCAGCATCGTGCCGCTGCCATGGGTTTCAATATAAGAAACCGTTTCGGGTTCAATACCAGCATCAGCCCAAGCCTGCAGTATGGCTTCCGTCTGTGCTTCCGGGTTCGGAGCCGCGATACTGATTGATTTTCCATCCTGATTTACACCGTACCCTTTGATGACCGCATAAATCTGATCCCGATCCTCCAGTGCTTTCTCCAGCGGTTTCAGCAGCACGACTCCTGCCCCTTCACCGATCCCTGATCCATCGGAATCATCATCAAACGCTTTGGTCCGCCAGTCTGTAGATTCAATGCCAATCTTGATGTGATCACTCTTCAGTGGCACAAGATTGATTTTGATTCCCCCTACCAGTGCTTGATCACACTGCCCCTCTTTAATCGCCTGACAGGCCAGTGTAACTGCCACCAGAGAGGAAGAACAGGACGTATCTACCACCATACTCGGCCCTTTCAGATCCAGCAGAAAAGACAGCCGACCTGCGGCTACAGATGCCAGATTACCGACCAGGGAATAAGCGAAGCTTTCCGGCTCCGCATCATAAATAAAGCGGGAATACAGGTCCCTTATATTATTGGAGAGCCCCAGATATACGCCTGTTCGGCTGCCCGTAAGTTTACCGCCGCCATACCCTGCATCTTCTATCGCCTTCCAGGCTGTTTCAAGAAATAATCTGTGATTGGGGTCTGTCAGACTGGCCTCTTTGGGAGACATTTTGAAATAGGCATAGTCGAATTTGTCGATTTCATCGAGATAGGCATTCTCATTAAAAGCAATCTCATCCGGATTCATGCCCAGATACTCCAGATACGAATGGATATCCGGTCTTCTGGATTCCGGAAAGGAACGGATGCTGTCCGTTCCACTGATCATGTTGTTCCAGAATTCTCCCGGCGAGTCGGCCTGAGGCAGTTTTAAAGCCATGCCTACAATGGCAATATCCTTGGTTCCCTGCACGGACCCGGACGCTTTGCAGGTATCCTCTTCCTGTTTAAGTTTCTGAAGAAGCTGCACCGCAACCGTCTTGTCCAGCGTTCCATCCTGCAGATGTTCCATGATGAACTTGTATACATGCTCCATCTCATTTCTCCTTTACAAGTTAATCAGATTGTTCAGCGCCTGCTGCAGCGTCACATCGCCGCTTTCCATCTGATCGATGACACGCTTCAAATCCTGTTCCATATCCTGCGCCTTCGATTCAGACTGTTCATCCATAAATCGGGCCAGCCGGGTTATATTGGAGTTGGCAAACAAATCGGTGACTTTGGTCAGACCAGGGAACTGCTGATCAATCCGGGCATGAACCTGTATAAGAACGATAGAGTCAGCACCCATCTCAAAGAAACTGTCTCCCACATGGATTTCTTGAAAGCCCAGCATGGTCTGACAGATGGATGCAAGGGTCCGCTCAGTTTCCGTATACACACCGTCCGCTTTTCCGACTAACGTCACTTCTCCCGTGACACTCGTTTTCAAGGAAGAAGCAGCACGTTTGCTCTCCAGCTGTTTGATCCGCTGATCCAGCTGCAGCCTAATTTCGGATGAAAGATCAAATGGACTTTTGGCCAGTGAAGAAATCAGCTGACCTTCATAATGAATTTCTCCGATCAATACCCGCTTCACCGCTGGCTGCTGCATGACATGAGCCAACTGTCGTATCGCCTGTGCCGTTGGCATGGCTTTGAACAGCGTATCTACAGCAAAACCATGGTCTGCGGACATCCCGGTCTCTTTCCAGGTGGACCACTGCACGGTCAATGTGCGTTTGCCAAGTTTGGTTCTGTAATCGGCATAAGCATCCAGATAAGCATTGGCTGCAATATAATCCGCTTGACCTGGTGCACTGAAGATAGAAGCAATAGACGAGTACAGCACCATGAAATCCAGTTGATCCTGCTGGGTAAGCTGATCCAGCACCCATGTCCCGTAAACTTTCGGATAAAACACTTCATTGAATCCGGTCTGCGAGCGATTAATGATCAGTTCTGAACTCCCCACACCTGCTCCGTGAACAATTCCTCTGATCCTTCCGTATTGGTCCCGCAGTTGGTCCAGAAGCACACGCATCGAATTCAGGTCGGATACATCTGCAGCATAACAGCTGACATGGTGTCCCCGACTTTCGAGATCACGAATGGTCGTAATCTGATGTATAACTTTCAGGCTGCTCTGTGCTGCCACTACCGCATCCCAGTCCTCACGTGCCGGCATAGGTGTACGGCTGATCAGCGCAAGATTCACCGGTTGACCTGCAGCCATGTATTTGGCCGTCTCCAATCCAATTCCACCTGTGCCGCCTGTAATCACGTATACGCCATCGTTATCAAATACAATGTTGGCTGGTGCAGCTTCTGGTGCCTGAAGCTCCCTGAACTGCTGCACATATCGGACCCCATCCCGGAAGGCAACCTCATAATAAGCGGATGGGGTCGTTATCTCCTGCACCAGCGTATCCAAAGGCGTGGCCGCATCCATGTCAATGCAGCGGCATTGAATATGCAGGTTCTCCTTGCCGACGACCCGCCCCATGCCAAACGCCGAGGACAGATACGGCCTGATACGTTCTCTGCCATGGATGCTGTTCACCTCGCGGGAGATCAATACCAGATCGACAGGACTGCTCAAGTTACTGGATACCAAGGCTCGAATCCATCGATAGAACGCATATACACGTTTATTTAGTATTGAAGTAAAGCTTTCTACATCTACATCGGATGCATCGTTTTCGGAAGAGTCGTCATCACCAGCACCGTTCAAATATATCACTCTCGACACCTGCTCGATGCCTGCCTGCTGTAAAGCCCGGATGTATATATCGACATCAGATATATCATGAGTATCTGGAAGTGAGAGCAGCGTATCGTTCTGAAGAATCGAATAGACCTCCACACCTGTCTGTTCCATATGGGATACAATCCGTGATGCCGCATCAGAACCATCGAGAATAACGAGTGTTTTGCCTTCAGCCGGGTCAGTCAGCTGCGAACCGACTGCTGCATCACTATTTCCTGCTGCAGGCTTCCACACAAGCTCATAAGCTTCAGGTACTGCGTGGACACCGACATGTGAAGACACCAAAGATGGCTCGGGAAGATCCACCCAGCATCGTGTGTTGTCATATACATACAGAGGCAGACTGATCTTACGAATCTCTTCGTTTTCATACAGCAGCTTCCAATCCAGATCACTGCCCGCAGCATACATGCTGCACAGCTTCTGTGTCAGCTCCTGCATCAGCCCCTCATCAGAGGATTCCAGATAACGGGACAGACAGTCCTTCCCCTTCCGATTCAATTCCGACTTCTCCTGCCCTGTTAATTCACTGCCCGCAGCATCACTTTTCTCTGTGACGACTTTGTGCATTCCGTAATACAACTGTTCGCCAGTTGACTCGGATGCAAAGCCGGAAACAGCGAGCGATTGCAGTTTTCGGAGCAGATCAGAGATATCCACCACTGCAAAAGCAATGCGGTGGACATGCTGCCAGCGTCCGGTATTCACCGTATAACATATATTTTTGAGCGAAATTGTCTGCTGATGTTCAGAAATAAAACGTATATATTGATCGATCATGGCTAACAGAGATTGACGGTTCTTGGCGCTCAACGTGAATATCTCTGCTTTCCTCGGGATGAAGCGCTCCTGTATAACTGGAGGTTCTTCAAGCACCAGGTGGCAGTTCGTTCCACTGAAACCAAACGCACTTACACCGCAGCGAAGAGGTGCTCCGTTCCCTTCCCACGACCTTGCCTTGGTGTTGACGTAAAGCGGCGAATCCTGAAACGGAATGACCGCATTAGGTTTCTCAAAATGAAGGGTCGGAGGCAGCACCCGGTGCTTCAGCGCCATCGCCGCTTTTACCAGACTGCCTACACCAGCAGCTTCAAACAAATGCCCTACGTTGGACTTCACTGAACTGATGGCAACAAACTGATTCTTATCCGTGTACCGCCGCAAAGCTGTAGTAAGCCCATCCATCTCAATCGGATCACCCAGTTTGGTTGCTGTACCATGAGTCTCCACGTAACCGATTGTCGAGGGATCAATTCCGGCATCCTCCCATGCCTTCACAATAACCTCTGTCTGCGCTTCGGGATTAGGGGCGGTGATGCCGATGGAGGCACCATCCTGATTAATGGCACTGCCCTTAATGACCGCATAAACATTGTCCTTGTCTTCTATTGCTCTGCTCAGCGGTTTCAAGATCACTGCTGCACCGCCTTCTCCGAGGCCCGAACCATCTGCATCCTGGTCAAAAGGTCTGGTTAAACCATCCGAAGATTCGATACCTACTTTCAGGTAATCATGATCGAGCGGACTGAGACTAATTCGGGCACCAGCAACAATAGCCATCTCGCAGTCTCCGTTACGCAGAGCCTGGCAGGCCAGATGTGTCGCCACAAGAGACGCCGAGCAGGCGGTATCAATCACCATGGTTGGTCCCTTGAGATCCAGTGGATAAGCAATGCGAGTAGGCATCATGGCGGTGATGTTTCCCACAATGGACATCGGGTATTGATAGGGGTCCAAATCACAGATCATCTTCAGATAGGAATCATTCAAGCTGCTTGCAAATCCCATGTAAACGCCTGTGTTAGTTCCCTCAATTCGTCCACCGTACCCCGCATCTTCAACCGCATGCCATGATGTCTTCATGAATAAACGCTGGATTGGGTCCGTCAGACCGGCCTCCTTGGGAGAAAGTCTGAAATATTGGTAATCGAACTGATCAATGTTGTCCAGGAAAGCGCCTTGCAGATACTGGACTTCTTTGTCAGAACCCAACCTGGCATTCATCCATCGGTGATACGCATCCATATCCTTTTTTCGGGCATCTGGAAAATCAACCGTGCAGTCTACGCCGTTCACAACGTTATCCCAGTACTGCTGCGCTGTATCGGCCATCGGCATTTCAGCAGCAATGCCAATAATGGCAATTGCCTCATCTTCCTTCGCCACCTGCTTCTTGACCTCTCCCTCTCCCGGCGAAGGGGTATTTGCCGATGCAGCCTGCTTTTCTTTTCCTTGATTCACATGCAGAGCCAGTTTGTGGATAGACGTATGCGCAAACAAATGAGCAATCTTCACTTTACCCGGAAACTCCTCATTCAGTCTTTCGTGCATACGAATCAGCATGATGGAATTCCCGCCAAGATCAAAAAAGTTATCGTAAATGTTGATCTCCTGATAACCTAGGATTTCACTGTATATGCGGGCGACCTGCTGCTCTGTTTCGGAATAGGCTCCAGCTTCTTTACCTGACAAATCTACAGGACCAGTATGCTTCTCCTGTGGTACAGTCCGGTTTGCATGACGCTGTGTTCCTTGATCGGCCAGCTCTTTGCTGTGCTTCACCCCAGCCTGCAGCTTGTCAGAAAGCCGAAACGGGAACTGTCCCAGTGCAGCCAAATGTTTGCTTCCGTAATTCATCGCCCCGATAAATATGCGTGAGAGACTTCTATTCATTGCTGCTTCTATAGCTTTAATACCGTCCGCTGTAGGAATCGTTTTGAACATCCCGTCCACGTTGATGCCAAAGTCTACCGACATCCCGGTCTCTTTCCATGACACCCAGTCGATCGATAATGTTCTGCGTCCTGTGCTTGAACGCCATGCGGCAAAAGAATCCAGATAACAATTGGCTGCTGTATAATCCCCCTGCCCAATCTCACCAATCACTGATATCCCCGATGAGAATATCATCATAAAATCCATATCCTGATCCTGTGTAAGTTTCTCCAACATCCAGGTCCCTTTCACTTTCGGTCCCAGAATCGTCTGAAATTCCTCACTGCTTTTACGGTATATAAAGCCATCACCGGGAATACCCGCACCATGAATAACGCCATGGATGTTTCCATGACGCGTGGTAATGTCCCGAATGACTTGTGCCATCCCCTTCTCATCAGCCAGATCGGTGCTGAAATATTCCACTACAGCACCTGCAGCCTCAAGATCAAGAATACCCTGCATCTTGGCACAATGCGGATTGTCCCCGGCATGCAGCAGGTCCTTCCACTGCTCTCTTGACGGCAATATCGTTCGTCCGATCAGCGCAAGCTTTACAGACTTGGATGAGCGAGCGAGAAACTTGGCTGTCTCCAGACCAATCCCGCTTGTACCACCTGTGACGAGATATAATCCCCCAGGTCTGATCTGAAAGGGTACATTTTCTTTTTCATTCAAGTCAATTTCTGTAAAGACTTCGGTATACCGTTTTCCATCACGATACGAAACAGCATACGTTTCACCACGGATACCTCTCTCCCTGCAAATATCTTCAACAGAGGCGGACGTATCCATATCAATAAACCTGCATTGTATGTGTCCATATTCCTGCTGAATGACTTTCCCGAGTCCCATCAGCAGTGCATTGTGAGGTGCGATCGCCTTTTCGCTTCCTGTAACTTGACCGGCATATTCAGCAAGCAGGGTCAATCGAATCTCTTCGGCAAACCCTCTAGCCATTAATGCCTGGATCAGATACACCGGCGAGTAGAAGGCTTCCTTCTGCACAGCCTCAAGTGAATCCAGATCACTCGGGTAAGCGGATTTGCCAACCATGGATGAATAGATAATTTCAGCGATATCCCCGTCTGAAAATTTCTCCAGCAGTTCGGTATACATATCCGGTCCGGGACTGCCAACAGCATACCGTTTGTCCGATATTTGCTCGAATCGGCTCCCCGGCTGCACCTGAATGACTTGGCAGCCTTCATTTCTCAGTGCTTCAGCAAGATTCTGCTCCCACTCGTTTCCATCTCCAATAATCAGGATCGAATTCGTGGATGAATCTGTGGAGACGGCCTCAGCAGCTGAGCCCTGATCCTCCACCCATTTCACAGTATGGAAATAATCCTGTAAACGGACGGCAGAAGGGTCATGAATATCAATCCAGCATCGGCTGGGTTCGAACGGGTACGTCGGCAGACTCAGCTTCCGTATCTTTCTTCCTTGATACAGCTGTGCCCAATCGGCATTGGCTCCCTGTACATAGCTAGAAGCAAGTTCCCCAAGAACTGCTTCATCCCAAGCGGAGGGGGGTTCTCCGAGCTGCTTGATTCGCTCCTGCGCCTGGGTGGAATGACGGCGGATACGTGCCCGCTCTTCCGCTGCCGTATCCTCAATCCCCGCAGCGTGGACGACTTGTCCACCGATATACACCCCTCGCTGCGTTTTCAGCTGTTCCCAAGGCTGTTCCAGCAGCTGCATCAGTTCCCCTGTATCCTTTACAACCACAGACATGCGATATTCGTAATGTCCTCTACCGGCTGCTGCCGTATAACATATGTTTTCAAGCGGAATTTCCGGACGTTCCTTCAGAAAGCCGCCATAACTCTGGATCAGCCGTTTCAAGGCTTTTTCCGTCTGTGCTGAACATACAAACAGATGCGAGCTGGAGACAGATGCATCTCCGGACTCCTGTACAGCTGCAGCTTCAGGAGCTTCTTCAAGTACCACGTGACAGTTGGTCCCGCTGAACCCGAAGGCACTCACACCACATCTTCTCGGTACGCCTTCTTCCGTATCCCACGGCCGAAGTTCTGTGTTCACATATACCGGTGTCTGCTCGAAGCGAATATTGCGGTTAGGTTTGGCAAAATGAAGAGAGGGCGGAAGTTTCCGATGTTTCAAAGCCATCACTGCTTTGAGAAGCCCTGTGACACCTGCACATTCATACAAGTGTCCGATATTGGATTTAACTGAACCTATCGCACAAAATTGTTTTCGTGACGTAAATTGCTCGAAAGCATTGGTGATCCCCTTAATTTCGATCGGGTCACCAAGCTCTGTTGCTGTACCATGCGCTTCGATATATCGAATGGTTTCGGGGTCGATCCCTGCTTCCTCCCAGGCTCTAATAATCGCTTCCGATTGGGCACGCGGATTCGGAGCGGTAAGTCCAATGGATGTCCCATCCTGATTGGCGGCGGTTCCCTTGATTACGGCATAGATATGGTCCCCATCTTTCAAAGCCTGGCTCAAAGGTTTCAGCAGAATGGCTGCCACCCCTTCACCTACACCGGCTCCATCCGAAGCATCGTCGAACGTGCGGGTCTCTCCGTCGGAAGACTCAATGCCAAATTGTTCGTATTTATTAAAAACAGGCAGCGTATTGACCTTCACTCCACCGGCTATCGCGGCGTCGCATTCTCCGCTTCTGATGGATTGACAAGCCATGTGCACTGCTACCAAAGAGGATGAACATGCCGTGTCCACCACCATACTTGGACCTTTCAGATTGAGAAGGTAGGATATTCTCCCTGCCAGTACAGCAGTCACATTTCCCGTCACCGACATGGAGATGGATTCAGGCTCCACATCAGCAATGATGTTGGCGTAATTGTCACGCGTACTGCTGTAATATCCTACATATAATCCGGTGTTCGTGCCTGATAAGCTAGTCCCTCCATACCCGGCGTCTTCTACAGCTTCCCAGGCTGTCTGGAGAAAAATCCGCTGATCCGGACTCATCAGTGATGCTTCCTTGGGAGTCAGCTTGAAATAGCGGTAATCGAACTTGTCTATTTCTTCCAAATAGGAACCTTTAATAAAACGAAGCCCGACTTCTTCCTGCTGCTTGAAACGCACGTAGTTAAGAACATCCGCTTGTCTCGCTTCAGGAAATTCCACAATAGAATTTACTTTGTTCTCAATGTTATGCCAGAAGGCTTCGACGTGATCCGCCATCGGCATATGCGCAGATATGCCCACAATGGCAATATCCTCACGCTGATTCTGTTTCTGCTGTTTGAGCAGTGTAATCATATCTATCGCTGTCTTTTTGTCAATTTTGCCGCCGGACGTATTCTCAATAATGTATTTAAGCAGCTGTTCCAATGTATCCTCCCCTTACATATCAGATATGTTTTAGTCCTTTGAGCATATCTTCCATGCTGATTGTGCCATCCTCCAATTGGTCAAAAAGAGAATGGACCTCTTCACCAAGCCCCGTCACTTCGGTTGAGGCCGCAGTATCCGTCTGTTCCTTCTCCCGGGTGCCCTCCGTTTTATCAGCCAGATAAGCGCCCAGTCTATGAACTGACGGGTGCTCAAACAGATCCGCAACTACAAGAATGCCCGGATACACCCGGTCCAGCTGCGCATACATTTGTTTAATCAAAATAGAATCGGCTCCAAGCTCAAAGAAACTGTCATGGATATCCATTTCGTGGAAACCAAGAACAGCCTGACATACATTCGCAACCTGGCGTTCCCACGGACTGTATTCACCGCCATCTGATCCGCTTAATGCCGTTGTTTGTCCTGCCGTCTTTGCCTGCACAGCGGGGGCATGTGATCCGGTTGACCGTTTTAATCGCGACTCAATCCAATTCTCCACTTCAGCAGACCGTCTGAATGGATACTTCCGAATCAGCTGCAGCATACCGCGGTCTGTGGACATGTGTCCAATAAGTACTCGCTCAACCTGGCGTCCCCACACCTGATCCAGCCAGGAAAGTGCCTCTTCATTGGTCATCGCTTTAAACAAGGTATCCACACCATAGCCGGTTGCGGCCGCAGCACCTGTCTCTTTCCAGGTAGACCAGTTTACGGTCATGGTACCGCTCATTTCGCGATTGCGGTACGCCGCATAGGCATCCTGATATGCGTTGGCTGCGACATAATCTGCTTGTCCTGGTCCGCTGAACAAAGTTGCGATCGAAGAAAAAAGAATGAAAAAATCCGGATTGTCTATCCGGGTTAACCGATCCACGACCTGCGTTCCCTGTACTTTGGAGCGAAAGACCTGCTCAGCCTCTGTAATCGTTCTGTCCATTAGCGGATGATCCCCTCCAATGGCAACGCCTGCACCATGGATAACTCCAGCAATCCGGCCGTGCTGCTGACGAAGTTCACGAAGCACGCCTTCCATCGATACTTCATCCGCAGCATCGGCCTGGTACACGAGGACCTGGGCTCCGAGTGCTTCCATCTGCTGCACTGACTTTATTTTCTGAATGATGGAATGATTCGAATCTACAGCAATAATCCGATCCCATTCCTTACGTGCCGGAAGCGAAGTTCGGTTTACGAGAGCGAGTGTAATACCCGGATATCTCTCGGCGAGCCGGTTGCCGACTTCAAGTCCGATGCCTCCCAGTCCGCCGGTAATCAGATAGAGACTATCGCTGCGAATCGGTTGAGGGCGTTCTGGATACTGAGCCGGATCAAGTATACCGAACTGCTGCACGTATCTTTTTCCACTGCGGTAGGCTGTACCATAATCCTCACCGTCGTGCTCCAGTTCGGCCAGAACCTGCTCAAGCGAGGTCTGTTTGTCCACCTGAACAGAACGGCACTGCAGACGTGCATCTTCTTTCCGCGCAGCCTGCCCCAGACCAAACATCAGCGCATGCCCGGGATTCAGCGTATCCTCCATGCCTGTGATGGCATAGATGGGATCGCTCAGCAGCACCAGATCACATGCAGCAGATGAGCACACACGCAGCAGCTGCTGCAGCAGGTGGAAGAATGGTTCAACAGGCTGATTTTTTTGGATATAGATTATTCGCTGCACGTTCAATGTACCCAGATGAGACCATAACTCTTCCATACTTTCTCGTTCAGGTGAGACCCTGTACTGCTCGGGCGTTACACACGCAAAGGAAGAAGCATGAACCACCGTAATTATGGACTGTCCCTGTTTGTGCAGTGCTTCTTTCAAGGGATGGTTAAGTTCCTGTTCATCTATAAAGATGATCACAGGTCCCTCCGGTTTCTTCCGATCCGTATTGCGTTCCGGATCATGAATCCAGCCCATCTCGTAGTGATGCACGTCTTCTATTCCGGCAGTGCCTATGTCAGAATTGGAATCGACATGAGTTTGACGAGAACCAAGGTCAATCCAGCATCGGTGAGCGTCAAAGGCATACGTTGGAATGCTGACCCGCCGTACCTCTTCACCAACATAAAGACTTGTCCAGTTCACTTCGCCACCGTCCAGATACGTTCTGCAGTGTGCCCCCAAGTCGGGGTGATCGGGCATTGAAACAGCTTTATCCCGAAGCGAGCCCAGATCATCTGCTTCCAGCTCCATTAACTGGGCAAGGAGATCTTCTTTGCTCGAAGCAGTGAGAACGATGCGATGTTCGTAATGATTCCTGGACGTGCCAGCTGTATAACAAATATTGGCCAGCGTATGCGGGGTGCTGCTCAGAAAATTTATATATTTGGAAATATACTTTTGCAAGGATGAAGATGTTTTGGCTGAAAGAGGAAAGAGATATTCACGTTTTGCCGTCCCCGTCCCCTTCTCCGTGTCCGTGTCCTGAATCTGAACCTCATCATTCCAGGACTCTTCGGCCTGTTCCACAATGACATGACAGTTCGTTCCGCTGAATCCGAATGCACTAATGCCCATACGAACCGGCTCTCCGCCAGAAGGCCACGACCGGCTGCGTGTATTCACATACACAGGTGTACCGCTGAAATCGATATTTCGATTCGGACGATCAAAATGCTGTATCGCAGGTAATATTCCTTTTTTCAGAGACATGACTGCCTTTACCAGCCCGGTTATGCCTGCACTTTCGTAGAGATGCCCAATATTCGATTTCACAGAACCAATGGCACAAAACTGCCTCTTGTCGGTGTACTGTGCGAAGGCACCTTTAATCCCGTCGATTTCAATCGGATCTCCCAATATGGTTCCGGTACCATGTGTTTCAATATAATGAATACTCTCCGGATCTACCCCTGCTGCTTTCCATGCTTTTACGATAACCTCACTCTGTGCCCTGGCATTAGGTGCCGTAATCCCCATAGAGTTGCCATCCTGATTGATCGCACTGCCTTTGATAACAGCATATACCTGATCCTTGTCCCTCAAAGCATCCTGCAGCGATTTCAACATGACTACTGCCGCCCCTTCGCCTATGCCCGAGCCATCCGAACTGTCATCAAAGGGTCTGGTCATGCCATTCGAAGACTCGATGCCCATGCGGTAATATTCTTTATCCAGCGGAAGGACATTGAGCTTCACACCTCCAGCAAGAGCCATATCACATTCGCCCAGCCGTATCGCATTACAGGCATGATGGACAGCAACAAGAGACGAGGAACAAGCCGTATCCACCACCATACTTGGTCCTCTCAAATCAAGCAAATACGATAATCGGCTTGGCAAAATGCAGGACAGATTGCCGGTCACCGAAATGGGAAGAGACTCCGGGTCCACTTCATGTATCATCTCTTTATACCGGTATCCCTCCAGATCGGAGACCAGTCCAACATATACCCCTGTATTGCTGCCAGCCAGTTTTTCTTGGGTATATCCGCCGTCCTCCAAAGCTGCCCATGCTGTTTCCATAAAAATACGCTGTGCCGGATTCATCAAACTTGCTTCTTTTGGAGAAAAACGAAAAAAAGGATAATCAAACGTATCTATATGATCCAGATATGATCCATCCAGATACTTAACCTCTTCTGCCGTGCTCATCTTGCGGTACACGAAATCATCGGCATCCCGGCGACGATGTTCCGGCAGGTCCCGGGTACAGTCCAGACCATGCAGCAGGTTATCCCAGAACTTCTCCGGATTGTCTGCAAGCGGCATTCGCACACCCAGGCCAACAATAGCGATATCTTGTGAGCGGACGCGCGATGTAACGGGAGCAGCAGTCTGCTGACCACCTGTTTCCATCTGACTTGTGTCCTGAACGTGCAGCTCACTGAAATCCATCAGTTTGTTTTTCACTGGATCATCCCCTCGCTTCCGCTGAACGGAGATTTTCAATGACTTTGTCTAACATCCGGTCATAGGTTCGGAAAAACGTATGCCATAATGAAGCATTCAATATAGGTTGACAATACATTGTTACCAGTATTTTTCTTTTCTCCTGCTGCATTTCACAGATGATATCAAACTGTTCTTCCAGCGCAATTCTCCCTCCGCTGAAGTAATCCGCATCACAAAATAAAGGCCTGATCGCATCAAGCCTGGACTTCATTTCTGATCGAATTAAATCCTGAATATGATACCCCGGCTGCTCGTCCACCGAACGCAGCGCTTGTTTTGCTGCAGCAAACAGCTCGTTAAAGTTTCCGACGTTTTGTACATCGAGGGATATGGAACTAATGTGATTCATCCGGTAGATTAATGTAAACACATGGAGCTGCGAACGGCTGCCAATCTCGGTCAGCAGATATGCAAACAAGGACCATAACCATTCCATCGGGGTGATGCCTGCCTGCCCAGAGAATGTTTTGATCTCACCCAACCGCTCCTTCTCGATTACGAATTCATATCGATTATCCTGTACGGCTTGTCCGGAATGTTTCATATATTCTGGCGGAACAGGATATGCCTCCAGGATCATGCCTTCCTGTTCAGCGATGAATTGAGCCAATCTGGCAATGCTGGGGTAGGCAAACATATTGGTTAACGTAATTTGAGAGGGAAATAACTTTTCAAGTTGATTGTATACTTGGGCAAGAAGCATGGAATCACTACCCAGATCGAAGAAATTTTTAGTCGTTGTAATACCTGCTTCCGTTCCCAGTACTTGTTGAAAAACACCCAAAATGCTCTCTTCCAGCTGCTGTGGCGATGTGATCTGTCGTTGATTCATAGGACACCTCCGTGTAGATTTTGGATTTACTCGGTATAACTCGTTAATGTCTGATTAACCATGCTGACGACCCGGTGCATGCTCCCTTCAAACAGATAAAAGTGACCTCCCTTGTAGATTCGGGAAGCACTGCCCTGCTGCGTAAAATCCCTCCAATGCTCGGCACTGTCCAAAATGTATTCTTCATCATCCGCTCCGTTCAGTACGGTAACATCACACTGCAGTTTGAATGGTTTCTCTTCATAGACGTAAGTCTCATTGATCTCCAGGTCTTTCCGCAGGACAGGAATGAACATATCCATGAGCTGCCGATTTTCAAAAAACTCATCCGGCGTCCCGCCCATTTCCTTCATTCGATCAATGAACTGACCCTCAGGCAGGTGATAGTAGACGTGTTCTTTTTTGTAATCCGGTGTCTCCCGACCAGAGAAAAACATATGCACAGGTTTCTGAAACTCCTGCTTATGCATTTTGTTGTACAATTCATAAATAATCAGACTCCCCAGGCTGTGGCCAAACAAAGCATAAGGCTCACCCTCCGGCAGATCCTGAGCTATATACTGAAAAACGTCATCCACACTTTGGTGAATGCTTTCATACAAAGGTTTAGAAAATTTCAATCCTCTTCCTGCCAATTCAACAGGAGTCAGTATAATACTTTCGGACAGTCCTTTTCTCCATTTGTGATAGATGGATGCCGAACCCCCTGCATATGGAACACAATATAGTCGAATCTTGGACATATAATCTCCTCTCGGTTTACAAGATCTCGCCCCATCGGATGGCTGTGGCACAATAATAGGTGCCTGCTCCTGCACCAACCATGACTACACGTGCACCTGGTCTCAACACGCCCTCTCGCACGGCTTCGCTAACTGCAATCGGCAGGCAGGCATTCGAGGTATATCCAAACTTCTCCATCGCCATATAGGCTTTATCCTGAGAAATACCAAGAGAAACTGCGAGTTCACGAATCAGATTGCTGTTCGTTTGCGGAAAGACAAACAGATCAACGTCCCGGATATCCCATTTTATTCTGCGCAGCAGCCGATTAACGAGTCTTGGAATACCTCTGGCCAGCTGCTCGTACAGATATCTCCCGTTGGATGTATAAACAGAAACAGCCCCTTCTTGGATGCGGCCATAATGCACCGGCAGCGTTCCGTGTTCGATATCCTCCATTACTTCATGATGCATAATACCATCCATAAAAACGCCGTGACTGGCGTTATCCTCCTCATTCAATACTTGTAAAACAAAAGCTCCTGCACCGTCGCCCACACTGGAGCATGCTGCACGATCCTGCCAATCGGTCACCTTTGAGTAAGTATCTGCTCCAATGACCAGTACATTACTTATATCCTCCTCTGCCTGAAGCGTATAATACGCATTCATGATGCCATAACTAAAACCGGCGCAACCGGCCCGAATATCCAGACAGCTGGCCTGATTGGCACCTATCTTCTGTTTTACAAGTGCAGCTGAATGAGGAACCAGTCGGTCTGGTGTGAACGTTGCCATAATAATCAGATCGATATCCTCCTGATCCAGTCCGGCTTGCTGAACAGCCCGTTTTCCAGCCTCTGCCGCCAGATCACTGGTATGCTCATGCTGCGCTGCAATTCTCCGTTCACGTATGCCGAGATTCTGGTAAATCCAGTCAGCGTTAGCGTTAATCCCCATAGCCTCAAGCGCTTGATTCGTCAGCACCGTATCCGGCACATACATACCCATACCTTTGACGATCATTTGTCTCATGTTTCGCATCTTCCTTTCCCTGATCTGCGGATACCAGATTCTTTGGAGACAACAAAAAAAACAGTTCAGCCGCTCCTTTGCGCTTCACTGCCATCGGCATAGTGGTATTAAGATCTAAAGTCAGCATCGTTACCCTGTACACAGCTTCGCCCAGTTGATACACACCACGATGTGTATTTCATAATAAAAGATGTATGGCCCCTTTGGTTACAAAATGTGCCTAAGCTTCATTTTGATCCTCCAGTTTTGTACTTTTACAGATTACAGAATTACTTTTCCATGTGACTTGCATATAAAATATCTACACCTAAATCGATAATCCGAGGTTCTTCATCACCTGTTAGCTGAAGCCAAATCTTGGCTCTGCGCGTATGTCGATCAATTTTCTTAATAATACCCTCATGGCCCCTCAGGGGACCGTCGAGCACAACAACTTTGGTATTTTCCATATAAACGGTTGAATAATCGATAATGTCTTCCGGATTAATAAGATTTAGCAGCGTGGTCATTTCATGATCCGGGATCGGAGTGCAGCTTGCATTGGTTCCCAACATCTTGATGATATGAGGTATGGAGCAGATCAAGTGGTAAGTTTCGGCGGTCATATTGACTTGGATAAGTACATAACCAGGGAAGACTTTTTTGGTAGAGGATTTAAAAATACCTGATTTCTTCTCCGGGACTTTTCTCTTGGGGATTAAAACACGGATGGAAGTTCCCAGATACATATGTAGGTATCTCCTAATGACTTCTTCGCTTCCTGTATGCACGAATAATGCGTACCAGTTCATCGCGTCATCCTTTGATTTGCAGAGTAGTCGAACAGAAGAATACATAATCGAGAAACAAAACTCTACGCTTCAATCCATGTAATTTTTTGTAATTATTTAATTATTGCTATCTTAACTCATGAATTATTGGATCGTCAATGCTATTATTGCATTTTTTTGTAATTTAATCTTTTAATTTACATAAATATATCTTGTTCTGTCAGGTCCTCAGGCAGCTATCTGCATCCCAAATAGATAAGAAAAATCACCTGCATCCCAAATTTCTGCAGGTGATTTATAACGTTTTTCTATTTTTTTTATTCAAACAAATCGAGGCGAAGACGCTTCAAGCTGGTATGCTGAATGCACCATTGTCCCTCAATTTTGACAAATGTCTCGTGATAATGTCCAAATCCGTGAAAAGACTTATTCTCATTACCTTCAGGAAACGTCACCCAGTCCTCCATCGGGGAAATGACCTTTGCTTCGGTCGCGGATATGAACTCCACCTCTGCACTATGTACATGATGCACAGTTACCGCTGGGTCTACAAGGTCACGGAACACTTGTACTATGGTGTCACGTCCAGTCAAAACCGGAATCGGGTTGCCTTCTGTGCTAAAGTCGGCGACAGCATCCGGGGCAAATACATCACCAAGCTCATCCCATGCTTTCGTATCAATATATCGGCAATAACGCGCCTTGGTATTTCTAATATTTTCGAGTGCGAGCAGCTGCTCCAGTTCCGTCATCGTTGTCGTTTGACTCATGTGTATTCCCTCCAGAGATGTTAGTCCGATTAAGTATGTATATACGGCATCTTCCTTATTGTAGCATTTAGTCTTCATAGAATACTAGACCAGGCGCTCCTGAACACTCTGCTCTTTACTCGCAGGAATCAGGTACAATCCCAATGGTAAAAATAAAAGTATACTCACTGCAAACACGATGTAGGGCACGCTCGGACCAAATGCATCAAATAGATATCCTCCCAGCGCTGCACCAGCCATCCCTCCCAGATTAGCACTGATCGTGAACTTGCCATACGCATCCCCAATATGAGACTGCGGTGTCCCCTTAATGAATACCCCATCCAATGCGTACGCCTGAATAGAGGAAAACAGATCCATGATCGTATAGATGATCGCAAACAAAAGCAGACTTGGTGAGAAAGCCAAACCGAGAGCACCCATGCACAATACGGGGATGTACTGAATTATGGTTTTTCGATACCCTCTCTGATCCCCTACCCTCCCCAATTTCGAACTTACAAATGGAAAAATAAGCATAGGGACAAGGAATGCAGCCGTTATTAATTCAATGCTGGCTCCATACACCTGCTGCATATATGGAATAAAAATGATTCCAGACATGGCAGATACGGTACTAAGACCTAAATTAAAAACCCATATTTTTCGCTGCTTAACAGATAGTTTGGATTTCTCTTTTTTTTGAATTGCCATCTCTTTTGTGTTGGGGACTTCCGGCGATTTAAATATGTAGATACAGCCCAGCAGCGAAGCAGCTCCGCAAATCAGAAACAACACACCCCAGCCTTGAATAAATCCAAAGCTGCTTAATACGAGATAACATATGCCTACGCCCGCTAGGCTTCCGATTTGCTGTTTACTGTCGAAAGCTCCCATCTGCTGACCTAACTTGTGATTGCTGTCCGAAACAAGCCCGATTAATGCCATAGTAAGCAGAATGCCAGCAATTCCATGAACGATGATTGCAGCAATTAGAGTAGATAGTGTGGTGGCTGCTGCGTAGATAAAGTAGGCCGCTGTGTAACTTACCAGCGCATACAGACATATTCGATGACGGCTGTATCGATCTGATACTTTACCGAGGACAAGCTTCAATATAATTTTTGTAAAAGATAGAATCGATATGGTTATTGAATATTGAAAGGTAGTATAACCCAACTCTTTGATATAAATCGGAAGCAGCACCCATAGAAAAATACCCGGTAGGGAGATTAGCATTAACGGGATTGTAAGCTGTTGGTACTTCATAGGTCACCCCTTTTTTCAATATTATATTCATAACGCAAAACTCCAAATGGGTTATCAATGAATAATTTACTTATTATACCATAAAAAATATTATGAAGAAGTAATTTATCTTAGTGGTGTACGGCCTAGTTGATCAATCTGTTCATCGCCCCCTGGACATATCGAAAATCCCCCAGATCTCTAATGAGACGTGGGGGATAGAAATCCTGTTTTCATTACAAGGAATGGGCATCCCTCATTTGAGAAGCCAGCTCTGACATTTTTTTGTGATGCAGGAAACTCTCCATAGCTTCCTCTGCCTGAACCATGACCTGCTGGATCAAACAGGCTGCGTTATGGTTCTGCGAGCACTCAAATAACGAGGCTCTGCCTTCAATCGCATGAATGATCTCCAGGAAAGAAGGGTCAGGGTTCCTGCGGCTCAGCCGATAACCGCCATTGGCACCGGAAGTGGATTCGATCATGCCGGCCTTCACCAATTTGGTTAGTATTTTGGACAGATATGTTGGCGAAACTTTCTGAAACTCGGCCAGTTGATGCACACTTACCAGCTGCTCAGGCGCTGTGCTGACAAGATATAACATCGTATGCAGGGCATAGTTTGTCGCTTTGGAATATTTCATGAGAGGACACCTCATTATATACGGATTTAATTTATCCATAATAGACCTGATTAACCGCTCTGTCAAACGACTCCATCCTAGAAGCTGTAAGGGGACAGCTCCCAAAGGGACAGGTCGCGACACGGGGATAAACACAGCACAGCAATACATACAGTCGTGATGACCTCAATAAAGTACCTGCTTCACCGATTCAAACCTCTTACAACCGCTAAAAGTTTCCTCTTCACCATGATCAGTTATGATACAGCCCACGGTAATCTGTAGGTGTCATACCCTCATGCGCCATAAACTGACGGTTAAAATAGCTGGCATTCGGATATCCTGCTTCCTCCGCAATCTGTCCGATGTTGGCCGACGGGCGTTCAAGCAGCCACTGCTTCGCCATCTGGAGACGTGAACGAGTAATAAACTCCATCGGAGTCATCTCGACGGCATTTTTAAATATTTTGCAAAAATAATAGGTACTCACCCCTGCGCGATCCGCCCAGTCCTGCAATAGAAACGGTTCACATGCCTCCTGCTGCATCTGCGGCAGTAACGAAAGCACACGGCTCTCCGTTTTGCTCGTCGTTCGTGTGTTCTTGAGCGGCACGGCATGCTGGACGAATTCTGCCAGCAAAGCGTAGGTTAGCGTGGATAACTGGGCTGGACGAAGCATCCTGTTCTGCTCCGCCTCTTCAAGCAGTGCCAAATGAGCGTCTTCCCAGGAAGTCCGCTGTCTCAGCGTCCATAACAGATTGCGGTGCAGGCCCCTCTCCAGCATATAGTCATGAAGCCGTTCGCCATAAAAATGAACCCAACGTACATCCCAAGGCTCATCTTCACTGCTGTAGTAATGCTGCCGTTGATGGGGGAAATACAGCACCGCTTGGCCTGCCCGAAGCTCATGCACCACCCCGTCAACCTCCACGTATCCTTTACCTGCCGCAACATAGTGAATGTTAAAATTATTGAGTACGCCTGCCTCCCGCAGAACAGCGTGCTGCACATGATTCGTATAATGTCCGACAGACTCCGGGTAACAGAAATAGGGGATATCCTGCAGCGTGAGAAGCACGGTCTGTCTCATCATTACCGTTCACCTCATTAAACAATATTGTGTTAATTCAATTCAATATATTATCATTTTAATTCAATCATCTATTCATTATAATCACAATATACATTCAAATACAGGAGGAAACAAGTTATGAATTCTGTTCAAAAGTTACGCTGGGGTATTCTTGGCAGCGCCAACATTGCAATAGGTTCCGTCATTCCTGGGTTACAGCAATCGGAATTGAACGAAGTCACTGCCATTGCCAGCCGGGACCTCGATAAAGCACAGCAAACTGCTGATAAACTTGGTATTGAAAAGGCTTACGGAAGTTACGAAGCGATCTTGGAAGATGATTCAATTGATGCCGTTTACATTCCACTGCCCAATCATCTGCACCGGGAATGGACGATTCGCGCGGCAGAGGCCGGAAAACATATTTTATGCGAAAAACCACTCGCCCTCACGGAAAAGGAAGCACTGGAGATGGTCCAGGCGTGTGATGATAAGGGAGTCCATCTGGCTGAAGCGTTCATGTACCGTCATCACCCGCGTTATGACCAGATTCGGGAGATTATAGCTAGCGGCGAGATTGGTGAAATTCGCGGTATCCACAGTACGTTCTCATTTAACAATTCCGGTTCGTCCGGCAATGTTCGCTTCCGTAAGGAATGGGGCGGCGGCGCCCTGTACGATATTGGCTGTTATTCCATCAGTGCGGCTCGCCTCCTGCTGGGACATGAGCCTAAGGCGGTAACCGTCATCGGTATGTTCTCACCAGAGCATGATCAGGTCGATATGATGGCTTCCGGATTGCTTGAATTCGATAACCATGTTGGTGTTACATTTGACAGCAGCATGTGGGCAGCCTTCCGTAATACGCTGGAGGTACTTGGCTCTGACGGTATTATTGAAGTACCTTCGGCTTACATTGCTCGTCCGGACAGCAGTTCCAATTTCTTTGTTACAGCAGGCGGTGAACGCCGAGAGGTGGAGGTACCGCAGGTGAATCACTATGCACTCCAGGGGGATGATATGGCTCGCGCTGTACTTCAAGGGAAAGAACTTCGTTTCGCTCCTTCCGATGCGGCAGCCAATATGAAAGTGCTCGAAGCTTGTCTTCGCTCAGCTGAAGAACGTACACGAATTACGCTGTGAAGCGGGTAAGCAGTAACGACGAATTTAACTCTTTAATACGATTAACTAACCCTTCATTGCAGATTTCACTTTGATATAAGAGAGGATGGTTTATCTATGGAATATATTGAAATCGCCGGTGCAGGCAAACGTATCTCCCGACTCATCAAAGGAACAGACTACTTTGTGCATGATGCTTATGAGAAGGCCGCAGCAAATCTCGATGCCTTTCTGGCCATTGGCGGTAACACGGTAGATACAGCACATATATATTGCGGAGGACAGAGCGAAGAGGTTCTAGGACGGTACATGAAAGAACGCGGCAATCGCGATCAGATGGTCATTCTGACGAAAGGAGCGCATCATAATCAACACGGCCCCCGTGTAAATGCCGACGCTATTCGCAGTGACCTAACGGATAGTCTGGAGCGGCTGCAGACGGACCATGTCGAGCTGTACGCCCTGCATCGGGATGATCCCAACGTTCCTGTCGCTGTTATTCTGGAAGCACTGAACGACCATATCGAGTCTGGCAAAATCGGCGCCATCGGCGCCTCCAACTGGACCTGGCAGCGGCTGGAGGAAGCTAACGCTTATGCCGCATCCCATGGTCTAAAGGGATTCACGTTCAGCAGCCCGAATCTCAGTCTCGCCAAAGCGAACGAGCCATTCTGGGCAGGCTGTGTATCAGCGGATGCCGAGACGCTCGCATGGCATGAGCAGACGAAGCTGCCGCTCCTGTCCTGGTCCTCCCAGGCCCGCGGTTTCTTCACTGGACGATTCACACCTGAGGTACGGGACAACGCAGACCTGGTGCGTGTATTCTACAGCGATGGTAACTGGGAGAGACTGCGCCGTGCCGGGGAATTGGCTGCATCCAAGAAAACAACAGCGATTCAGATTGCATTGGCTTATGTATTGAATCAGTCCTTCCCAACCTGCGCATTGATTGGAGCACAGAATCAGGCAGAACTGCTCTCCTGTGACGAAGGCTCCCGCATCACACTGTCACCTGAAGAGATCGCATGGATTGATCTGGCGAGTGAGGTTAAGCCGGCTGGCTTATAATATGCTGCCCATACTGCGGCTTTAAACCCTCCAGCTCATGTCTATTAATAACCGTGAACAAATCTGACGATGCATCTTGCGGCAGCTTGGCGGAAAATAGCACGCAGCGGGATAAACATTCAGAGAACAAACTAATTAACGGGCAATCACTCTAATAATGGACGGTTTAATTTTAGCAGCAGATTGCCGCAAATAAACAGCGGGACCCAGGCAGGTAACTATCGGCCTGGGTCCCGCTGTTTATTGATGCGATCACCACAGTCGCGGTGCTGAACGGTGCTGTATAAGAGGGAGATCTGGATACAAATCCTTATGTATACCTTTTGGAACCAGCAGCTGCATCCAAAAGTTTGCGTCAGATTTCTAACGATTCCAGATAACGCTATTCGCCCCATTTCAGCCTATTCCGAAACGTAACAATTCAGAGAAACGTTATTTTCACATTTTACGCTCGAATCAGCACCTTTTGAGGCATTTCGGAGGAAATAGCGTCGCTGGGGATCGTTACATTTCTCTGACCCCTAAATCAAGCAAATAAGCTCCTCTGAGATCGTTAGTGCAGTAAAGTAAGAATCGAACGGGAATGGGCCAGAATGGAGCATTAACCAGAGTGGAAAGTACAGTGTAAGTCCACAGCAAAAGTGCAGTGCAAAATAATAAATCAACGCATCCCACCTATGTACCTAACCGTAAGTGTACGCTTTTCTGATCGATCTCCATGTGTGCCGCTATCTCACTAACAGATGTCTACCTCCCCGATCCAGCACGCTCATATAAAAAGGACATCCTCCAACGTACTGCACGGGAGAATGTCCTTGAATATAATTATTAACTTGTTAATTCTTAGACTGTCTGCACAATATGCAGGAACAGAATTAATCAAAGATTAGCTTAAAGACCTGTATATCAAATCAAAAATGTACTACAGCTTGATAATTTGACCTGTTTTCTGAGATTCAAATGCAGCCAGGATGACCTGCAGGGAACGCAAGCCCTCTTCACCAGAGATGGTTGGAGGCGTTTTGGTTAAGATTGATTCTACGAATGCGTCAATTACGCCGCTCGGTACTTGTTTCTCATTCGTTGCCATTGCCCCGACTTTGTACGTTTCAACCGTACCATTAGTCAATTCGACGATGACCTCATCACCATCTACAGTACCAATTTTCATCACGCCGTTCTCACACCACAGTACCGTGCTATTATCGCCCGCTCTGTATTGTGTCCAGCTGGCTACGAGTGTACCGATTGCACCGCTCTTCATCCGAAGCAGACAGGTGGCATTGTCATCTACATCCGTACCTTCTTTGTGCAGCGTGCTGATGAAACCAGCTACTTCGGACACTTCGTCATTCAGCAAATAACGGATAAAGTCGGATTTGTGCACGCCGAGGTCACCCATGGCGCCCATAATGGCTTCTTCTTTGCGGAAAAACCAGCTGCCTGCCCCGTCTAAACTCCAGCCTTCTGGACCCGGGTGACCAAAAGCAGTACGGAAATTCAGCACTTTGCCCAGTCGGCCGGAATCCAGAATTTCTTTTGCCTTCACGTGAGGAGGCATCAGACGTTGGTTGTGACCCACCATCAGATATACGCCGTTTTTCTTAGCCGCCTCAATCATTTGCTCGCCTTCTTCAGTGGAAACCGCCATCGGCTTCTCAACCAGCACATGCTTGCCCGCATTGGCAGCGGCAATCGTCATTGGTGCATGCAGATAGTTCGGTGTGCATACGCTCACCGCTTCTACTGTTGTTTCGTTTGCAAGCAATTCCTCATAACTGGAATACGCTTTACCGCCGTACATTTCAGCCATTTCCTGCGCCCGCTCCACAACCGGATCAGCAAATGCGACAAGTTCTACGTTCTCATTGGCAGCGTACTCTGGAATATGTCTGCGCTGAGCGATGGCTCCACAACCGAATACAGCAACTTTAATTTTACTCATGTACAAAAGTCTCCTTTGACGATTAGATTCAGTTTAAATAGACGCATTAAGTATCTAACTTCTTAGAACTGGTTCAGGTAATTTTGTTTCAGCCAGTTGTGGCTGTTCTCCACGCTTTCAAGCGGCGGATTCTGACATACATCCTGTTCGACGATCAACCACTCTACACCTGCATGTGCTGCGCTTTCAATCACGGCCGGCAGATCCACTTCGCCTTGTCCAAGCTCCAGTGTTTTCATCTGACCCTGCTCGTCTTTACTGAAATCTTTCAAGTGAAGCAGCGGCAAACGTCCCGCATATTTATTAATATACTCGATCGGATTTTGTCCCGCAAATTGAACCCAACATACATCCATTTCCACTTGTACTGCTTCAGGTGTCGTTTGAGCAAACATGGCATCAAAAGCATTTGCGTCCCCAACCCGACCATGGAATTCAAAGTCATGGTTGTGGTAACCGAAGATCAAACCTTGTTTTGCCGCTTCGGCTCCATACTGCTGCAGTTCTTCAAACAGCTTTGTCCAGCCCTCTGCATTGTCCGGGCGATCCTCCGGCATCAGATATGGGCAGATCATATATTGTGCACCAATCGTTTTCAGGTAGTCGATTTGTTTTTGCAGGTCTTCTCGCATCGCATGAAGGGACACGTGGCTGCTGAAACCTTTCAGACCAAGCTCATCTAGCAGCGCTTTCATTTCCTCTGCTGGAATGTCGCCATATCCGGCAAATTCTACGCCTTCATATCCAAGCGCGGCCACTTTGCGCAGTGTACCACGAAAATCTGCTGCAGTTTCATCACGGAGTGTAAAAAGTTGCAAACCAATGTTCAATTTTTTCATGACAGATACTCCTCTGCTCTCAAATTTGCTTGCATTGCTCTATCTGGTATCATCCTAACGCAAAACAGGCTAGAATGAACATATACAATATAGTCAGAACATGAACTATCTGATCAAATTTTATTTCGACCCTGATTTATCTCATGAATTCTGGCATGGCTGCACATGAGCAGCACTATCATCCGCTGGTTAACAGCGCGAGCGTATGGGAGGCGACATCTTTGGATACATTGGACACATCCGTATTGATCTGTGACTACTCCTATCATTACAAGGCATTCACCCATAATATGAAAGGCGAGCTGTCCACCTATCTGTTCCGCTTGCAGACGGAAGGCTCGTGCAAAGTATATGTACAGGAAGAGGAATTCCGCATGAGCAGCGGTGATTTGCTTTTGCTTAAACCCGGGGATGATTACCGCCTTGTCGTAGATGAACCGCATAAGGAAGGACGATTGTCCAGCGGTGACTACTATCTATTCTGTGAAGGGCGCTGGATTGAAAAGTGGTGGAAACGCCAGCAGCGTCCGACCGTAAGTCGTATTGGTCTGGATGACAAATTAATCAGCCTGTGGCGCAATATGCTCCTGGAAAAACGGCGCGGGCCGCTGGAAGAGAACGCGGAGCTGAAGGATGCACTGCTGCGGGGGTTATGCCTGTACATTGACCGGGCCATTACGGAGAATATCCAGACGGACCGGGCCGTCTCCTCAGCACTTAAGCTGAAGCGTTTTATCGAAGAACATGCCACCGTTACATTTAAACTGGAGGAGGCTGCCCGTTATGCCGGACTCAGTCTGTCCCGGGCCGTGCGTTTATTCAAGGAACACTATAATCAAACCATGATCCAGTATGCTATTGAAATCCGTCTGAATGCAGCCCTGGAGCGTATGAAATACAGCGAAATGACACTGGAGCATATCGCTGAATCCTGCGGTTTTGCAAGCTACTCTTACTTCCATAGGGTGTTTCGGGCGCATTTTGGCGTATCTCCGGCAGAGTACCAGAGATCGAGACAGCATGAACCGATCGATGATCTCGAACATGTGTAGCAATTACGGCCTTTGCAGGGATAACAACCTAAAACAGCCCTTGCCTATCACACCAGATAGGAAGGGCTGTTTCTGTTCTTATCTATATTCATATCCTTCTGCTCGCCCTGTACGGCAAATTCCTAATTCTTATCTTATCCCTAGCCTTGGCCCCGCCACTTTTTCGCGAGTTCGCCAATCTGATGCGGTGTGGTACGGCAGCATCCTCCAATTATTCGGGCACCTGCCTCAACCCATGCCTCAGATGAATCTTTCATACTGCTGCAGGAACCCTGGCCGCTCCATGTTTTCGTCTCAGCATCGTAAATCTCACCCGAATTCGGGTATATGATCACAGGTTTATCGCTGGCACGATGCAGTATACCGACGGCTTCCGTGACCACTTCCATCGGAGCGCAATTCAGGCCGATTGCCGCAATCTGCGGCTCGGAGCCGAAGGTTTGTGCACATACCTCAAGCGGTGTTCCTTCGCTGATGCTTGTTCCATCTTTTAAGGAAAAAGAAAGCCAGGCATACGCATCCGGGAACTCTTTAAGCAGTTCGACCAGCACCCGTGCTTCCTGTAGTGAAGGGATGGTCTCAAAGGCCAAGATGTCTGCTCCCGCTTCAATCAGCGCTGCCATGCGCGGACGATGGAGTGCCGCCAACGTTTCATCCGATACGCCATAATGTCCCACATACTCCGAACCATCCGCCAGATAGGCACCGTAAGGGCCAACAGAACCGGCAACGATCGGCTTCGGACGCCGGGTGCCCGCTCCACTGGCCTGTACTTCTGCCCACATCTCATCTCTCGCCTGGGCAGCCAGCTCTACCGTTTTGCGAATCAGGTCCAGTGCAGGTCGCTCTTCGATTCCGCGCTTGCGGAAACCTTCTACGGATGCCTGATAACTGGAGGTGATTGCACAATCTGCTCCAGCACGGAAATAATCAGCATGCACCTGCACGATGACATCCGGGTTCTCCAGCAGCACACGTGCAGACCACAGCGGGTCATCCAGATCACAACCATGCTGTTCAAGCTCCGTTGCCAGCGCACCATCCAGAATCATGACCGGATATTCGTTCAGAATTTGCTGTATGCCATTTATGGAATCCGTTTGTTGTTGTGATTGTGATTGATTCATGAAGTCAGCCCTCTTTTCTTCTTCGTACGATCCGTCCAATAATACACGATATAACATAAAATAATAAATGGGATACCACAGTACAGAGCAATCCGCTGCGTCGGATCAAAAGCTATACCTATACAAGAAGCCAGACACAACAAAAATGAAACGACAGGTACTATGGGATACAGCGGCGTGCGGTAAACGAGATTTTTCACGTCATGCCCTTCCCGAAGGTACTGTCTGCGGAACATGTACTGGGATGCGCTGATGCTCATCCACACCGCCACTACCGCAAGACCCGAGATGGAGACAAGTGTAATATAGACCGTCCCGGGTGCAATGATGCTGGACAGTAAAGCCAAGGCGCCGCCAGCCATGCTGAGCACAAGCGCATTGAACGGTACTCCGCTTTTCGTCAGGCGGGCAAACCATGGAGAAATCGTCTTTTTATCTGCCAGTGACCAGAGCATCCGTGAGGAAGCATACAGTCCCGAGTTGGCCGCTGACAGAATTGCCGTTAAAATGACAAAATTCATAATGTCCGCCGCATACGGGACACCAACCCGCTCCATGACAGCCACAAATGGACTTTCCAGCACACTCGCATCCGACATCGGCAGTAATGCAGACAGTATGACAATGGTCCCGATAAAGAAAATGATCAGGCGCCACAACGTGGTATGGATGGCTTTCGGAATCGTTTTTTCCGGATTTTCCGTCTCACCTGCGGCGATTCCAATCAGTTCCGTACCCGAGAAGGCAAAATTGACAGCCAGCATCGTCATCAGAATTGCAGTCGCGCCATGGGGAAACCACCCTGATGCGGTAATGTTAGAGAAGAACGGAGCCGGTGCAGCATCCGCCATGGGAATGATACCAAACATGGCGGCCCCGCCAAGAATAATAAAGATGATAATCGTCATCACCTTTACCAGGGAGAACCAGAATTCCGATTCTGCAAAAAGTTTGACCGTGAACGCATTAAACAGGAATATCATCAAGGCAAACAGTGCACTCCAGATCCAGACGTTCACGGACGGAAACCAGCGCTGCATAAGCAGCCCGGCGGCTGTGAATTCCGAACCCAGCGCCACGGTCCAGGTGAGCCAGTAAAGCCATGCCACAGTATACCCTGTAGCTGGTCCGATATATTTGGCTGCATAACTGTGGAATGCTCCTGTCTCGGGCATATGAACTGACAGTTCGCCAAGGCAGAGCATCACCAGATAGACCACCAATGCGCCAATCAGATAAGACAGAATCGTTCCAAGGGGTCCGGCCTGTTGAATGGTATACCCCGAGCTGAGGAACAGCCCAGTTCCGATGACGCCGCCAAGGGAGAGCATGACCACATGCCTTGTTTTCATTTTTCGCTGAAATTGACCTTTATCGCTGCTGTTCTCCATATGACCTGCTCCCTGCTTCTTCATCCAGAACAAACAAAAAAGACCCACTCTTTCCGAAGAGTGCGCCGCTGCTGACAAATAAAAACAAACGCTCCTATCTATCAGGCTTTCACCCGCTGGAATTAGCACAGTATCCTTCAGATCTGCTGCTGAGGTTTCTAAGGGCCAGTCCCTCCACCTCTCTGGATAAGAAAATGATTTTGTATAACTATATCGATTGACGCCTGATGTGTCAACATTTAAATACCAGCATCTCCGTACAGTCATACATGCATCAAATTATTCTGTAGAAGATCCCGGGTTCACCACACTCGTTTTGATCTCATACGTAATGGGCACTGTCGCAAACACCTCATCCCAGTTGTCTTTAACCTTCTTCCATGTTTTGGGGTAATGGATGCGGATGCTGTCCCGAAAACCGGCAACGTCAGCCTTATAGGTATGCTGGAGTTTGTAAAGCATCTGGTCAATCTGTTGGTCCACGATCTTGGCAAAATCCTTTTCCAGTTCCTTCAAATAAGCTCCCTTCTCTTCTTTTTCAGGAGCACGCCAGTCCTCCATTAACCAGCCTTCGGACTCTGCCTTGACGTGGAACGATATGTCGCCTCCGACCACCTTTGGAATGATTTTTATCTTTTTTTTCTTAATCTCATAAAGAATCGTGAAGCCTTCTTTACTGTATGTCTTTATGAGACCTCCGTGTTGATCGGGAATAATCCATGACAAAGCCTCAAGATCGGTTTGGCTGAGCTCTCCCACAAATTTCGTTGTTTTAGCTGCAAATATGCTGCCCCCGGAAAACTTATCCTCTCCCTCTGCATTGAGTACATTTTGCAGCAGGAAGCTGGACCCGGACTGCATCTGTGCATCCAGTTTGGCAAGGGAAACAGGCTCCAATATTTTATTGGATATATAGGAGTTGTTCATAATTCCCGTGAGATAGAAGGCTGGAATCCGGGAAGGATCTCTCGATGTGAGTACATCCAATGCTCGTTGATGACTGATCAGCACAAGACAGTTTGGGCGAATATCGTTATCCCGGAGCACAAAATCAAGCAGCTGTTTCAACCCGAATTTTTTAGCGATATCCTTGGAGATGACGATCACTTTCAGATGATGTCCAATAAGCGGACGATCTCTACGCAGGGAAAATTGACGAAAAATCTGAAGCATGGAGTCCCCCGTAAGTCGTTCGTTGGAGTAAGAGGATTTCCCCGCTGAAGGTGAACCTCCCTGTTCACTCTGCTGACCGCTGGATTTCCCTGGAGCAATCTGAACGGTTGCCGTGACATTGTCTTCTTTGGGATAGCGTCCTCCCTGAGCGGATATAATCTTCTCAAATTCGGTTTCCTCTCCAACATCAATTCCGAGACCGACATACAGACTCAACTCTTCAATCTCCCGGCTGCTCCAGCATCCCGAGATCAGACTGAGAATTAATAATGCCGAGATGATACGCAGCCACATACGGAGTGAGATCATGCTTGTTTACCTCCTTTTTTGCGAATAATGCTCAGCAGCAGCAGTACCAGGGGCATAATAGCAAACAACACGACAGACACATTGCCCAGCATGTCACCAAGTGCAAAGGTTTCATATACATTTTTAGGTATCATGGCTGCCAAATAGATGAACGGCAGAAGTACGTACATAATGGTGCGCATCTTTTTAGCTTTGAACAGATCACGAATTCCCACCGAAGCACAGTAGTGCGTGATGGCAAAGGTAGAGAAAATCTGCAAAATCCATATAACCAGCAGTAACGACTCAAAGCGTTCAAAAATCAACCCTTGAATCTCGAAACTACGAACCAAATCCAGTGTCGGCCAAGTTCTCGTTTTAATCCCGTCGAGGGACAGACTGCCGACGACCATAACTACCGTGATTAGATAGATCGCTGTAGATATCCCCAGCCCCCATGTCATCGCCTTATTGCTTTTTTTCGGGTTCTGCATGTATGCCGTAATGACCAGCATCACTTCGTAACCTGTATACGAAAGCAGTGAAGGTTTCAGTCCTTTAATGACAGGCATGAATCCTTCGCCAAGGATGGGTCTCAGATTACTGATTTCAAACAGCTGATTGCTTAGTAAAATTTCCATGACAAAGATAACCAAGGTAATCGGCAAAATGACCTCGAACACACGCACAATGACCGCAAGTCCTCCGGAGATCAGATAGATGCCAATCCACATAAACACCATTACAATGGCCCAGGTAGGTGTACGTTCCAATAGATACATTCCGGTAACATCAGCCATCACCCGGATTTCGAAGGCTGCAATCACCATAAAATACAGAATGGTGACACAGCCAAAGATGTAACCAATCCAGCGGCCCGTGATTTCACGAGTGAATTGGAACACTGTTTTTCCCGGAAATCTTCGGCATAAAGTCACCAAAATCATACCAACACCCGTAATAATAAGCCCCGAAAGAATGATGGAGATCCAGACGTCCGGTGTCCCAACCGCTTTGCTGGTTGTTCGCGGCAGCGTCAATATGCCTGCACCAAGCATGTAATTGACGATAATAACTACCGCCTGTGTGGTGCTGATTTTAACTTGGGAGTCATTCACTGCAATAACACCTCCAGACCTTCTGCGAACTGTATCGAACTTAAACTGTATCAAAGCGCTGGGAACTGCACTGCACACCAAACCTTCGCAAATACAACTATTCCTTCCGGTCTTCATCAATTGGGTTCATCATGTCAGGACGTCTTCTCATCATGTTAAGCGGGGCACGTATGACAAAATCCTTCCAATCGCTTAAATGATATGGAACAGCTGGCGCGATGTAAGGCACCCCGAAGCTGGATAGTCGGGCTAGATGTGTACACACCAGCAGGAAGAACATGACGACACCGTACAATCCCAGTACAGCAGCGCTAAACATCGCAGCAAAGCGAAGCAGCCGCAGGGTTAACCCTGCGCTGTACACGGGAATGGTGAAGGATGAAATAGCTGTGACAGCTACAACAATAACCAAAAACTGACTGATAATACCTGCCTGCACAGCAGCTTGACCGATAATCAGACCACCCACAATGCCCATCGCAGGTGCGATCGGTTTGGGCAGACGAATGCCGGCTTCTCTTAAAATCTCAATTGACAGCTCCATAATTAAAGCCTCGATTAAGGAAGGGAAAGGCACCCCGGATCGTGTTTCAATAATCGTCAGTACCAATTTCGTCGGAATTAGACCCGGATGGAACGAAATGAAGGAGATATAGAGCGCCGGGGCAAGCAAAGCTAACATGGCCGCCATAAAACGCAGAACACGAAGGAAAGAGCTTGGTATCCAGCGTTCATAGTAGTCTTCCGGAGATTGGAGAAGCATGCTGAATGTTACCGGTACAACGAGTGCAAACGGTGTTCCGTCCAGCAAAATAGCCACTCGTCCTTCAAGCAGAGCACCGATAACCCGGTCAGGTCTTTCTGTATTCAGTACTTGCTGGAAAGGACTCAGTGTATCATCCTCAATCAGCTGTTCTACGTAACCTGACTCCAGCATCATATCCATATCGATGCTCTTTACACGTTTCAGAACCTCGGCTACGAGTTTGGGATCAGCAATATCCTGAATATAAGCAACAGCCAAGTCCTTCTTGATGCGGCTGCCCACTTCAAGTTTTTCGATAAACAGACTCTGATCACTGCCATAGCGGCGTAAAATCCCCGTATTGTCACTCAGTTCCTCCGTAAAACTAATCCGCGGCCCGCGCAACAGCCCTTCCGATAACGGTTCACCAACACTGCGGGTTTTTAATCTGGAGGTTCCAATCAGCATTGCTCCCGGCATGCCGTCGATTAATAGAGCATTTTTCCCCAACAGTACACCTAAAGCAACCTCCTGAAGAGATTCTGTCTCTTGAATCTCGCTGACAGGAAGGATTTGATTTTTCAGATATGCGGACAGGAAATCTGCTTGTTCAGGGTGCGTAAAACTTTCCTGCTTCAGTTCAGGTATCCCGTCAATCATTAAAGGTTTGATTAAATAGCTGTCAAGCAGGTCCGTATCCGTCAGCCCTTCTGTAAACATGATTGCCGCTCTCGTATTGGTTCCCCGGATCCTAAATTCCCGAATATGTACATCTGCATTTTTCCCAAAAGTCTCTCGAACCGTAATTACATCCGTCGTGTATGTTCCGGTTAGCTTGATATTGGCATAATGCCCGGTCTCCGTTCCTAAGCCCAAGCCCGCTTCAGCCGGTGAGATATCCTTCGGGGAGGTAACCATTTTTCTTTTGCGAGAGAAGCTGCCCCGCTTGATTGCGGTATTAACCCAGTTTATAATCACCACCATGATAACCGGTACAATAAATACCATGAATGCCTGTGCCCATATGGTCCACTTCGGTATATAAGATAAAATGGTTGACCACATACTCCCGTCCTCCTTCTCTGCAAAATCAAACCACAGGTATTTCCGGATTCCGGATTATTGTGTCCTGTTTGCCTGTAAAAATTCCCGTTATTTTGGCAGGTTATGCAGTGGAACGCTTTCTTACCAGCTGCATTGCGAAAATCCCGATGAGAGAGTAATCTTTTGACACAACAAAAAAACGATCCTGCAATACATTACAGAATCGTTCTAGGTTGTGTCTGAAAACGCTGAAGGAAGCCCATTTTGCCGAATTTTTGTTCCATGCTAAGAAGTTTACCGCAGGCGTGCCGGTGGCACGTCAAGGGAAAGTGACGCAGCAGGGGGCGAAAAGGGGGTAAACGATGCACTTCAGCGGGTTTCAAGACACGCACTAGATTCGGAGCCGTATTCTTTTCACTTACACAATCCGAGTCACATGCTGTGCCTTATCATCAAGCTGATGAGCTGCGGTCGAGATGGTTTTAAAATCATTTAATGCAATCTCAATTCTCTCATGACTCTGCTGCAGATAGTCTTCAACCTTTTTTGTGCCACTCGTAATATTGGTGATCTCTTTGGTAATGCCCGCCACACTGTCACGAATCTCATTGATTGAATTTTCCACCATGGCAGACAACTTGCGTACTTCCTTTGCCACAATATCGAATCCACGTCCGAACTCCCCCGCATGTGCAGCCTCAATCGCAGCATTCAGCGCAAGGAGCTGGGTTTGAGAAGAAATTTCTCGAATCGTTCGTACCACACCCTGAATCGAACCGGCTTGTTCCTGCAGATGACTTAAAGTGAACTGATTAGCTGCCGACACTTCCGAGATATAAGAAATGCTGGACATCAATTCATGGCTTCGTTCGATCCCCGCCCCAGCCTGCTCATTCAATTCTTGAGACAATGTCTTCAATTCCTGAACAACGGTTGTAATGTTATTTTGACGATCCGTAATATTGGTTGCCATCTTGCAGACCCCCAATATTTTCCGACCTGACTCATCGAACACGGGCATATATGTAGCTTCAAGCCAAACCGATTGGCCTTTAGAATCCTTGCGTTCCACCTTATCCTGAAAACTTTTCCCGTTAAAAATACTTCTCCAGAACGCCTCGTACGCCGGACTATCTGCAAATTTTCCAAAACATAATTGTCGATGCTGCATCCCGTACATTTCTTCCTTGGAGTACCCCATCGTTGAAGCGAATACATCGTTCACGTATGTAACCCTGCGATTTAAGTCGAAACGAATAATTGACAAGCTTTTCTCCATCGCTTTGACCATCAGTTCGTCCGTAACCTGTTCTTGCCGTCCAGCCTCCAATAAAGACATCTAAATCCCCCACAATCCGTCCGGTAGTCGATATGTTTTACGCTTGATAAGCCTAAGGGCAGAGGGATTCGTTTTAAACAGTTCCCCTGCGCTTGACTCTAGTATTGATACCCGAATTCGGGACTTTTGGATCACTAAAATCACATATAACAGAGAAATAATTATATATATTTTTTTATTACATAAAGCTTTCATTTTCTGACACTATAGGCTTTGGGCTTGATCTTACACTATTTACATGCTCCTTGCTGGAACATAATTCACGATCTGTGGGAGAATAGAAGAAAAAAGAGTAAATCATGAACATCATGACTTACTCTTCCGTAGAAAATTTCAACCTTATATACAGACATTCACACGGAATTCAATAACTCAATGATCAAAAATCATGTACCGTTACACATAGCTGGAGTACAACCCCAAATGGATCACGCACAATACCATACCCCGGACTGAATTCATTCCGTTCATAAGGTACCAGCACCTTCACTCCTGCATGCCGCGATAGTGCTTCGTACAGTCCATCCATCTGCTCTTGATCCTGAGATTGAATGCACAGCGAAGTGCTGTTCCCCAGCTCCCAAGGTCTTTCCGCATCCATCGCTTCCTCGGCAATCATGATTTTGTTCGCTCCAATCTCCAGCACGGAATGTGTAATGTAATCATCCTGTCCTGCAGGGTACGTGAAGCTTGGGCTCATCTGCTTCATTTCTTTGTAGCTTTTTCGGAACAATACCTTTGCCCCCAGAGTCTTTTCGTAAAACGCAATAGCTTCCGCTGCTTCTCCATTCATTGAGAGAAAAGGAATTACTTCAACATTCATATCGTTTGCCTCCTTCATTCGTTTGCCTTACACTTATGACTATAACGAATAAAGGTGCCATTACATGGCACCTTAAATATAATTGAACAAAAATGAGGTCAACCCGCTTGAATAAAACAGAACGTTTACATCATATGCTTCGCTTCATTAATCAGAAACAGCACTTCACCCTGACGGACCTGATGCAGGAGTTTCATATATCCAAACGAACCGCTTTACGGGATATCGCTTCTTTGGAAGAGATGGGAGCACCCATCTATGTGGAATATGGACGTTATGGCGGATATCGGCTGCTTCAGCAGATGCAGCTGCCTCCGATTTCTTTTAATACGGATGAGCTTCATGCCTTGTATTTTGCCATGCAGGCCCTGCGCAGCTTCTCCAGCCTGCCTTTTCAGACGACATTTCATTCTGTCCATGAGAAATTCATGGCGGCACTATCAGATCGGCAGCGGGAGAATATTGTTAATATACAGCGACTTGTCACCTTTAAACATACCGAACAGATCAAAGACAGTTCCCATCTGGAGCTTCTATTGAAAGCTGCGGTGCAGCAGGAAGTGATTCAGATTACGTATCCTGACCAAAACACGAACGCGAAGCCGAGCAGAGCCATCGTTCCATTCGGGAACAAAGAGGCTGCTCATGAGAACGCAGAACATCCCCAAATCAATAGTTTTGTGCAGGATGAGCTGCAAAAAGAGGGCGCTGGACCCATGTTCAGAACAAACATCAGCACCCGTATCATACAGCCCCTTGAGCTGTACGCTAGTAGAGGATATTGGTATTGTCATGCGTATGATCTGGAAAAGAAAGCTTACCGTGTATTTCGCTGTGATCGAATGGCATCGGCTGCACTAACAGATACGGCACCTGTCAGCCATCTTGCCCACTTACAAAGTGGACATTTACATTCCTTATGGAAAGCATCTGAAGCTGCGGTTTCGTTTCGATGCAGGTTAAATGAAGCCGGTATAGAGCTGTTTCAACAAAATCACTACCCGTCCATGCGGCTTGAAGAGCAGGATGGGGACCCTCTGCTCGTCGGAACTTACGAACCTCATGAACTGGATTTTATCGTGAACTACCTCGCCGGTTACGGCAAGTCCATTCAGATTATCGAGCCTCTCACGTTGAAGGAATCACTGAGACAGTATTATATGAATTTGCTGGATCATATTTAGTAAATTCCACTTACATCCGCATACCCGTCCCCTATGTAAAAATATCATACAATCCTTTTTTATGAGCCAGTTTACTCCAAACTTCATTAGTGCTGATTTACTCAGCTCGTAAGCTTTTATGAGTGATCCACCTGAGTATTATAATAATCCTACTATAGACTTTAGGCGCAAAAATAGTAGGATTATTTTATACCTAAATCCTTCTTAACTATTAATTCAATTGTTCAACTAGTACTCTCTCAAAAGATTCAATCTTAGTTTTTTCACTACAGAATAACAACTCTTTCTCTCTTCTTTTAGTTTGTGCTGAGTAGGTTAAATAGTATTGATATTTAGGAACGCTAGAATATAGATTGATTAAAGGTTCTTGATGATCATAAGTTGTTATCCAGTAATATTCTTTTAAATTTAAAATAGAATCTCTTAGAGAGATGTGATCTTCGTGCTCAAATGAATTTTGGTACAAATTTTTCCCCTGAACATAATATGGAGGATCAAAAAATATAAAAGAATTTTTAGGTACTAAACTACTAATGATTTCAGTTACCATAACTTTAGCATCTAAATTAAACAGATTTATTTTTGACCTCTTTTCTCCAATTCTTCTCACTTTGTTAATCAATGATTGTTTATTAAATCTACAATCTATTTTATACTTCCCTTCTTGTTTTAGGCCACCAATTACACCACCTGATATAATTCCACTTCTGTTTGTTCTGTTAAGATAGAATGTAGCAAATCCATTAGACAAGGAATATGGATCATTTCTATTTTGTTCATAAATCTTTTTCTGATCAAGCCAACACTCAATAGTTATTGGCGTATCAATTATTTTTTGTACGAATTCATCATTTTTGTGTAGAATTGAATACCAAAAAGCATGAATCGAAGGATCAAAATCATTTATAAAAATTCGATCAACAACTTCCTTAAGTAGTAAATTTATTGAGATTCCCGACCCTCCTGAAAACGGTTCAATATAAGTGATTTTTGATAAATTATTCAAATACATTAAATTTCTAACAAATCCTGCTAATTGTGACTTTCCTCCGGGATATCTTAATGGACTATCAGTTATTGGCATGCTCAACACTCTCAAATAAGTTTATTTTTTTTCTCCACTCTGAAGACGGAATGCTGTAAGCGACTCTGGTCTTATTAAACATAGTAAACAAGTTATTATAAAAGCACTGAACTTCAGCTTGATTTTCTTTATCTTTTAACCACTTTACGAATACAATAGAAAAAAAGAATTTATACTTACGATATAATTTCTTATATTTTTCCCTGCGTATTCCCTTTGTCGAAGGAAGAGATTCTAAGTGATCTTCTATACTCATTATCTCTCCTCTTATTTCTCTAGCTTTATCATATGAGTATCCTTCTCTTACATGTGCTTCTTTAAAACTCCAAAACTCGCTATATTCTTGATTATCTATAAGTAGGCTCAAATAATCAAAAATTAGTTTTTCAGGATTCACTTTACCTGGCAAAGTAATAATATTATGTTCTAATTGATTTCGAGCATCCCCATCTAATATACATATAGCTTTTATAATATTATTAGTTAGTATTTTATCTTTGAAAATACTTTCTAAATTACTAGAACCAACATTTGAATTGACAAAATGAAACCTTCCTTTAACTTTATTAAATTCGGGATCCCAATCCCCCAAGAGCATAAAAATATTTTCGAGAAGATCTCTAGCCTCTTCATCTTCTGTAAATACGGGAATTTTACTATTTTGTTGTAATTCAAGAGATGTTATTTGTTCAAGATACATTCTTATTGTAAACATATCTATCTCTTCAAAGATACTGACTTTATTCTGTTCATTGAGAAGATAAAGAACGTTAGCTTTTTTATTAATTGCATGTTCAATAAGCGAAAAACTGTGTGTTGTAAACACTATCTGAATTGAATAATCCTCTGAGAATTGTTTTAGTAAGTCATACAACTTCAATTGGTAAGAAGGATGTAAAGTAGCATCAATTTCATCTATTAATAGTATACTACTTATGTTTTGGTAGTTTTCTATGCCTACTTCTTTTTGGAGTTCATCATAGTAATATTTAAGAGAAACAAGTGCTGTAATTATAATGTATAGATTATCTTCTCCAGCGGAAATAGTGTTTGAATCAATACCATTTAAACTGGTCACAAACTCCGCTCTTTTCTTCAAACCAATATTGCTATAAGATTCATGGATTACCTCTATATTTGTGAATGATGAATATAGTTTATTTATTTTAGCAATATAATCGTCAGGAAGAGAGCTCTTAATCTGAGTGATGTAGCTATCTTTCAATTCTTTTTTTAAAATTGATTTTATTTTTGCGAGTATTTGAACATCCAGCTGCAAACTTTTACTTAATTTATCATTGATTTTTTCTAATTGTAATTCTTGATACTCACCAAATGACATTAGGCGTGATAAACCTAAATAAATAACAGGCATTTCTGGAAGTGACTCGTTTTTTCCAGGTCTATACTTAGGTTTTATTGAATATCTTGAATTCTTCGGAGAATTATGTTTTCTAAATTCAAGTTTTTTATTGTCAAAATATGTAACTTCTAAAATTGTCCCTTTTCTTCCGTTTGTCGGATCATTTGACACTTTATCTCCACGACTCAATGTTTCTATTTTTGGATTCATGATGTTGTTAATATTATTTATAGTATTAATGCAATTTTTCATATTACCGTAAGCATTAGTAGAAACCTTTTGTTGATACGAATTAGAAAGCAAATACAAAATAGAACTTTTACAAGTTCCATTCGTACCAGAGATTAAATTGATGTTTGGACTTAATTCAAGAGACACATCAATAAGTTTACGGTAACTTTTTATATCCAGTGTTTTACTCATATCTTCTCCTTATTACAACATTAAATTTTATCTTCTCTCTTATAGTAATCATTTTTTTGTAAAAAGTTAATTAAAATAACAATAAAAAGTCCAACTCCACCACAGATCACCATAAAAACACCCGGCAGGATGCGACCGCGAGAAGCACGGCATACACCCAAACCGGGTAAGAGATTAGAAAATAATATCAATGGCTTCCAGCTCATCTTGTTCCTGTTCGGATTGCCCGTTCAGGGAAATATCTTTCAACAGCACAGAAGGCTGTTCGCAAATCTGGTTGATAATCATGAGCAGATCCTGAGCGAAATTGTCGATCAGATTACGCGTAAACAGCTTGGTGGCATATTCAAACTGCCCATTCATTCCTTCATCCAGCATCGAAATAACCAAAGTAAGATCAAATTGGGAAACCGTATGTGTTTCAGGGTAAGACTCGATCTGGATCTCCCCGAAGTTTTGCACGTTATCTTCCTTCGTTTCCACAGCAAACATAACATCAAATACAGGGTTACGGCTTTGATCTCGCGGCACCTGCAGCTTTTTCACAAGCTCTTCGAACGGATAGTCCTGGTTGTCGTAGGCCCCCAGCATGGTTTCTTTGACCTCATTCAAGTAAGTGATGAACGTTTTCTCTCCGGACGGATAGTGGCGGATCGCCAGCGTGTTGACAAACATCCCGATGAGCGGCTCCAGTTCGGCATGTGTGCGGCCCGACACTGGCGTTCCTATTATGAAGTCTTCTTGTCCCGAGTATTTGCTGAGCAGGATCGAATAAGCAGCCGATAACACCATATACAGGGTGACACCGTGCTCATCTGCAATGGACTGCAGGCTGTCGGTCATTTGCTTGTCAATGTTGAAGGGCAGCACATCTCCTTCAAAACTGCGAACAGCAGGTCTGACAAAATCCGTAGGCAGTTCAAGTGTTGGCAGTTCACCTTCCAGCACGTTCAGCCAGTAAGCTTCCTGACGTTTCAGCTGTTCTTTCACAGGTTCAGACTGCTGCCAAGCAGCAAATTCCTTGTATTGAATCCGGAGCGGTTCCAACGTCTCGCCGTTATAAAGGCGGAGCAGTTCTTCAACGAAGATGCCCATGGACATGCCATCTGTGATGATATGGTGAATGTCCAGCATGAGCAGATGCCGTTCCGCTTCCCACTCGACTAAGCCGACACGCAGCAGCGGCGGCCGTTCCAGATCAAAGACACGCACAAAACTGTCTGCAATGCTCTTTGTTTCGCTTTCCGCTGCTTTCGTGTACTCGATAGCAAATTTCAAGTCCGAATAAATCCGCTGTACCGGTTCTCCGTCGACCATTTCGAACCCTGTTCGCAAAATTTCGTGTCGAGCGATTAATTCATTGAGCGCCAACTCGAATTGATTCCGTTCCAAGCGTCCGACAAGAACGGTCATGCCGGACATGTTGTAACTAAGCTCGGCACCTTCCATCTGCTGCTGAATGTACAGCCTTTTCTGCACGGAGGAAAGCGGATAATGATGCCTCTGATCCAGGACTGGAATCGAGAGATATTCCTGATATTCTAATTGGCTGATCGCTTCAGCCATCGTTTCTATGGTCGAGTGTCTGAACACATCGCGGAGCGGCAGGTCCACGCTCAGTTCTTTGTGCACTTTGCTGACGAGCATCGTTGCCTTCAGAGAGTGCCCGCCAAGGTCGAAGAAGTTGTCCGTCACGCCAATCTTGACTGGCCCGAGTACGTCCTGCCAAATGGTAACCAGTTTCGCCTCCAGCCTGCTGCGCGGTGCAGTATATTCGCTGCCTATGCCTACTCCGGCCTCTGGTGCCGGCAGTGCCTTCCGGTCGATTTTGCCGTTCGGCGTCAGAGGCAGCTGCGCCAGCTCCACGAAGTAGGACGGGATCATGTAGCCCGGCAGCTCCTGTGCCAGCGTGCTGCGCAGCTCATTCACCGCCAGCGCTGCTCCGGTATCCGGTGCATAATACGCACACAGCGCCTTCTGCCCGTTCGCATCATTTCGAACCAGCACCACCGCTTCGCGTACGCCCTCCACCTGCAGCAGCTGCGACTCGACTTCACCCGTTTCAATCCGGTATCCCCGGATTTTGGCCTGGTGGTCAATCCGGCCGATGAAGTCCACATTTCCGTCTTCCATCCACCGCGCCAAGTCTCCCGTGCGGTACAGCCGTTCACCCTCGGCAAACGGGCTGTCCACAAACTTTTCTTCCGTCAGTTCCGGACGATTCAAGTACCCGCGCGAGACCCCAACTCCGCCGATGACTAACTCGCCCAGCACCCCGATCGGCACCGGATTCAGATGGGCATCCACAATGTAGAACTTCGCGTTCAGCCACGCTCTGCCAATCGGAACGCTGCCTGTCTGCGGCAGCTTCGTCAGCGGCTCATCGTAGAAGCTCGAATCAATGGCCGCTTCCGTCACACCGTAGGCGTTGATGATGCGAAGCGATGAACCGAAGCGTTCCTGCAGCGTTCGGTAATCCGCCACACTGCAGCTGTCCGAGCTTGTGATGAGCAGCTCCATTCCGCTGATATCCAGCCCCTGCTCGTACACGTATTCCATAAACGGTACGATCAGCGCCGGTGTGGATTCAAAGATAGTAATTCTCTCCCGCTCCATCCAGTCATGCAGCCGAGACGGATCGATGCGGTCGTCCTTCGGCACAATCACCATCGTGCCTCCGTTGTACAGCGTGCGCGCGATATCACCCACGAACACGTCAAATGAGAAGCTGGCCAGCTGCAGCAGCCGCACCGGGAATTGATCTAACCGGTATTCCCGCCGGTAGCCTGCTGCGGTGTTGACCAGGCTGCGGTGCTCGATCATGACCCCTTTCGGCCTGCCCGTCGTTCCCGACGTGTAGATCACATACGCCAGATCCTCGGGACGGGCTTCATGGAAATCACCCGGGTCAGCAGCATTCGGATGACGTCTATCCTCACCGTCGTTCACAGCTCCTGTCAGCTTGCCAGAGACCACAGCGGAGTCCAAGCTGGAAACCATGTTCGAACCTTGGACACCGCCGATCGGTGCATTTGTCCGTTCATCGCTGTACGATGCTTCGTCGTCGAGATACAGCACCGCTGCCAAGGCCAGTTCCTCTTCGCCCAGCCACGCTTCGGCACGCTCTCGCAGTGCCGTTTGTGTTAGGAGCAGCTTCGCTCTGCTGTCTTCGAGCATGAACCGCACGCGGTCTGCCGGATAATCCGGGTCAAGCGGCACATAGGCCCCGCCTGCCTTCCACACCCCCAGCACAGCCACCAGCAGGTCCACCGAACGCTCGGCAAGAATGCCAACGATGGACTCCCGGCCAATGCCGCCTGCACGCAGCGTACTCGCCAAATGATTCGCCCGCTCGTTCAGCACTGCATATGTCATTCGGTCATTCTCATACACAACAGCCGTCGCTTCCGGTGTGCGCTTCGCCTGTTCCTCGAACAGCCGATGGAATGCAGCCGCAGGAGCCGCTTCCGGCTGTGCCGGATTGAATGCGCACAGAATTTGGTCTTTTTCCATCGTTGTCAAAAGGCCCAGTTCGGATATAGCTGCCGACGGGTTAAGAAGAATAGAGTCAAGCAGCTGCAGGTAATGCGCAGCCAATTTGGCCACTGTTTCCGTTTTATAAAGAGCTGTGGCATACTCAAACAGATATTCCAAGCCTTCCTCAATCTCCGTGACGTCCAGGCTGAGATCGAATTTGGAAACAATCTCTTCACTGTCATATGTCGACAGATGGAGTCCGGGAAGCTGAATCTCCAAATTCTCTGTATTCTGCACAGCAAACATCGTATCAAACAGCGGATTGCGGCGTAAATCGCGAGCTGTGTTTACTTTATCCACCAATTCCTCAAACGGGTAATTCTGATGTTCAAAAGCTCCCAGAGTCGTCTCCTTGATTTCCCTCAAGTAGTCAAGGAATGACTTATCAGCAGCAGGATAACTGCGGATCGCCAAAGTATTAACGAACATGCCGATCAGCGGCTGAAGATCGCTGTGATTCCTTCCTGCAATCGGCGTTCCGACCACCACATCTTCCTGACCTGTATACTTATGCAGTAATATGGTATAACCCGCAAGCAAAACCATGTAAAGGGTTGCGCCGTTCTCTGCTGCAAGCCGCTTCAGACCTTCACTTTTCTCTCTGTTCATGAACAGCTTCAGCGTGCGGCCCTCGTAGCTCTGCATCGCTGGGCGCGGATAGTCCGTCGGCAATTCCAAAACCGGCAGCTCCCCTTGGAACATGTCGAGCCAGTAGGTTTCCTGTTTGGCAAGCTGCATTTTCTGCTCGTCCGATTGCTGCCATACTGCATAATCTTTGTACTGAATGCGGAGCGGTTCCAAAGTTTCCCCGCTGTACAAGCGGACAAACTCTTCAATCAGTACATCGATTGAAACACCATCAGATACGATATGATGCGTATCAAACATCAAAATGTGCCGATCAGGCGCCAGTTCGGCAAGACCTACTCGCAGCAGCGGAGGCTTTGCCAGATCAAACGCACGAACGAATTGGCGCACCGTTTCTTCTGCCTGATCCTCGTTGATTTCAACATATTCCACTTGAAAGATAGCTTCTTCGTAAATCCGCTGCACCACTTCCCCGTTTACCATCTCAAAACCGGTACGCAGCGTTTCATGACGAGCTGTGAGACTGCCGAACGCTTTTTCAAATCTCTGGCGATCGAGTTTTCCTTCAAGCATGACAGCTCCTGGTATGTTGTAGCTCAGCTCGCCTCCTTCCAATTGATTCAAAATATAAAGACGTTTCTGAGCGGAAGAGAGTGGATAATACTCGCTAACCTCTGCCGTAGGAATTGCGGTGAACAAGCCCGTCTCCAGCCGTTCTACAGCAGCGGCCATTTCCTCAACCGTAGAGCATCGGAATACGTCGCGAAGCGGGAATGCTGCGCCCAATTCCTTATGCATTTTGCTGACAAGCGTCGTCGCCCGCAGCGAGTGTCCGCCGAGGTCGAAGAAGTTGTCCGTTACGCCTACCGCCTGCTCCCGAACAAGCACATCCCGCCAAATGGCAGCCAGCTTCGCCTCTAGTTCGGTCCGCGGCGCCACGTATTCGCGTCCTGCGCCTGTTCCCGCCTCTGGTGCTGGCAGTGCCTTACGGTCAATCTTTCCGTTTGGCGTCAGAGGCAGCTGCTCCAGCTCCACGAAATATGATGGGATCATGTACCCCGGCAGCTCACTGGCCATCGCCCGCTTAAGATCCGCTTCCTTCACGCCTTCTGCTGCTGTGTAATAAGCGCACAAAGCTTTCTGACCGACTTGATCTTCCCGGATAACGACGACCGCTTCGCGTACGCCCTCCACCTGCAGCAGCTGCGCCTCGACTTCACCCGTTTCAATCCGGTATCCCCGGATTTTGGCCTGGTGGTCAATCCGGCCGATGAAGTCCACATTTCCGTCTTCCATCCACCGCGCCAAGTCTCCCGTGCGGTACAGCCGTTCACCCTCGGCAAACGGGCTGTCCACAAACTTTTCTTCCGTCAGTTCCGGACGATTCAAGTACCCGCGCGAGACCCCAACTCCGCCGATGACTAACTCGCCCAGCACCCCGATCGGCACCGGATTCAGATGGGCATCCACAATGTAGAACTTCGCGTTCAGCCACGCTCTGCCAATCGGAACGCTGCCTGTCTGCGGCAGCTTCGTCAGCGGCTCATCGTAGAAGCTCGAATCAATGGCCGCTTCCGTCACACCGTAGGCGTTGATGATGCGAAGCGATGAGCCGAAGCGTTCCTGCAGCGTCCGGTAATCCGCCACACTGCAGCTGTCCGAGCTCGTAATCAGCAGCTCCATTCCGCTGATATCCAGCCCCTGCTCGTACACGTATTCCATAAACGGTACGATCAGCGCCGGTGTGGATTCAAAGATGGTAATTCTCTCCCGCTCGATCCAGCCATGCAGCCGAGACGGATCGATGCGGTCGTCCTTCGGTACAATCACCATCGTGCCTCCGTTGTACAGCGTGCGCGCGATATCGCCCACGAACACGTCAAACGAGAAGCTGGCCAGCTGCAGCAGCCGCACCGGGAACTGATCTAACCGGTATTCCCGCCGGTAGCCTGCTGCGGTGTTGACCAGACTGCGGTGCTCGATCATGACCCCTTTCGGCCTGCCCGTCGTTCCCGACGTGTAAATCACATACGCCAGATCTTCGGGACGGGCTTCATGGAAATCACCCATGTCAGCAGCATTCGGATGACGTCTATCCTCACCGTCGTTCACAGCTCCTGTCAGCTTGCCAGAGACCACAGCGGAGTCCAAGCTGGAAACCATGTTCGAACCTTGGACACCGCCGATCGGTGCATTTGTCCGTTCATCGCTGTACGATGCTTCGTCGTCGAGATACAGCACCGCTGCCAAGGCCAGTTCCTCTTCGCCCAGCCACGCTTCGGCACGCTCTCGCAGTGCCGTTTGTGTCAGCAGCACTTTCGCTCCGCTGTCTTCGAGCATGAACCGCACGCGGTCTGCCGGATAATCCGGGTCAAGCGGCACATAGGCCCCGCCTGCCTTCCACACCCCCAGCACAGCCACCAGCAGGTCCACCGAACGCTCGGCAAGAATGCCAACGATGGACTCCCGGCCAATGCCGCCTGCACGCAGCGTACTCGCCAAACGGTTCGTCCGTTCATTCAGCGCTGCATAGGTCATTCGGTCATTCTCATACACAACAGCCGTCGCTTCCGGTGTGCGCTTCGCCTGTTCTTCAAACAGCCGATGGAATGCAGCCGCAGGAGCCGCTTCCGGCTGAGACGGGTTAAACCCGCCCAGAATTTGTTCTTTCTCTGCCCCGGTCAGAAGCTCCAACTGTTTCACACAGATATTCGGATTGGCCGCAACCTGCTCCAGTGCACGGACAAAATGACCGTAGATCTGCCGGATGTCTTCCTCTCTGTACGTCAAGGCATTGTACGTAAACCGGAGCAAAATATGCTCTTCCGGAATGACGGTAATGTCCAAGTCATAGTTCGTTTGCTCTGGTGACTGAATATTTGCAATTTTCAGCGCTTCCTTCTCTCCACCTACGACCTGCTCAATCTGTTCTTCCATCGGATAATTTTCAAAGACCATGATATGGTTGATCAAGTCACGTTTCTGCTCACTTAGCGACTGAATTTCGTACAGTGGGAACGTTTCGTAAGCTCCCGATGCGAGTGCTTGATCCTGAGTTTTCCGCAAGATGTCGGCTGCCGTCTCGTCCGCTCCGCCTTGAATACGGACCGGGATCGTATTAATAAACAGGCCGATCATGCTTTCGATGCCCGGAATTTCAGCCGGACGCCCAGATACAACGGAGCCGAATACGACATCCTCGCTGTTGTTGTACACCTGCAGAACAAGTCCCCATACGGTCTGCATGAATGTATTAAGTGTCACCTGCTGCTGACGTGCCACCCGTTCAATCTGTCCGGTCAGTTCCTTACCGAGTTCCACATTCATTTCAGCCGCTTCAAAAGCACTCTGTTTCAGCTGCGTTCTCTCCTGAGGCAGCTTCGTCTGCTGCTCGTAACCCGCTAAATACCCGGACCAGTAATCCGAAGCACTCGCGGCATCTTGAGCTTCCAGCCATTCAATATACCGGGAGTACGGGGTAACCGGAGGAAGCTCCAGCATCCGCTTTTCCTGGAACGCGAAGTAGGTGTCGAACACTTCCTTGATCATGAAGGACATGCACCAGCCGTCCATCAAAATGTGATGGTGACTCCAGATCACATGGTAAGACTCGTCGCCCGTGCGCAAAACAGTCACACGCATAAGAGATCCTTTGGTCAAATCGAACTTGTTCGCTTTATCCGCGTTAACGAAATTCGCCAGGGTCTCCTCCGGATTTTCATCACTTACGGAGCGAATATCTTCATAGTACACTTCACACTTCCGCTCGCGGAATACCACTTGAATCGGCTCGTCTCTCCAGCCGGTAATAAAGTTGGTCCGCAGCGCTTCATTCCGCTGCACCAGCGTATCCAACCCTTGGGTGAAGGCTTCGATGTTCAAGCTTCCATACAGATCGAAGGTCACCTGTTCGAAGTAAGCTTCCGAATCGGCATCCAGCAAACTGTGGAACAGCATTCCTTTTTGCAGCGGAGTCAGGGTGTATACATTTTCAAGTTCACCGAGTGCTGCCGTATGTTTGGTCAGCTGATCCAGTTCTTCCAACGTCACATCCTGAAGCAGTACGTCGCTAGGTGTAAGCTCCGGCTGCTCTTTCGATATGCAGTGATTGATCACATCACGCAGGCTCGATTGAAGCAGGTTGCCCAAGTGTTCTACCGTTTCCCGTTTATACTGGGTTTCTCCATAACGAATCGTTAGTTCCAAAGTTCCTTCCGACACCATACCATTGATATCGAGTGCAAAATCCATTACTGCATTCGGGCTGGAATCGGAGCCCGGGCTGAATGGGGACGGCTGCGAGCGGCTGCTTTCGTAATCCTGGTCAAACTGACCCAGGTAGTTAAAACTGATCTCCGGTTCCAGAGCATAGCTCTCGCCGTCACGCCCCTCCGCCAAATAACGCAGCAGACCGTAACCGATTCCTTTGTTCGGAATGCGGTGCAAGTTTTCTTTCACCTGTTTCACCTGATAACCAAGCGCCTTGGCAGAACCTGGTTCCAGAACAACAGGGAACTGGCTCGTAAACCAGCCTACCGTACGTGTAATGTCCACATTCGGAAGAAGTTCTTCCCGGCCGTGACCTTCGAGATTTACCAGCACGCGTTTCAGACCACTCCAAGTTTGGATTGCAAGACCCAGCGCGGTAAGCAGCAGATCGTTCATTTCCGTTCGATAAGCATGGTGTGCGTTCTTCAGCAGCTGCTCGGTTTCCTCCGCTGTCCAGCGAACCGTCACGAGCGCACTGTCCTTCAGCTTGGATTTGGATTGTGCAAAATCTTTCGGAAGCGGCTCATAGATTGCCTGCTCGATACGCTGCCAGTACTCTCTCTCGCTTTCCATTGCTGGACCGTTCGCATAATCAGCGAGCTGATTTGCCCACGTTTGGAAAGAATCCGTTTTGAGCGGCAGACGGATCGGCTGCCCCTGCAGTGCCTGCTCATAACCTGTGGCAAAATCCTCGAGCAGAATACGCCAGGATACACCGTCTACGACCAAGTGATGGATCACGATGAGCAGGTGATCGCCATCGTCACAGTGGAACAAACCAAGCTTCACCAGCGGACCGTTTTCCAGATCGATACCTGCCTGAATGTCATTTGCCTTGGCCTCTACCGCTTCTTTCACATCGGAGGTTCCTTTGAGATCAACGACTTCCAGATCGAACAATGCTTCGCTATCCCCGGCAGCCCGGTTCCAGGCGGCATAACCGTTCTCGGTTTGGCGGTAAACCATGCGAAGAGCATCGTGATGCACGACCAGCTGATGCATCGCCTTGCACAAGGCTTCTTCGTCAAAACCATGCACGGAAAACTGCATGAACGCCTGATTGCTGTGGTGCGCATCGGCCGGGTTTTGTTCAAAGAACCAGCGCTGAATCGGGGTCAAAGTAACCTTTCCCATCACTTCAAGCTGGCTTGCCGTTCTGTCCGCTTTTTGCAGCTGCAAACCGAGGGCAGAGATTGTCGGGTAATGGAACAAATCTTTCATGACTAACTTGTACCCCGCTTGCAAAAGACGGGACGATACCTGCAGGGCCTTGATCGAATCGCCGCCGAGCGCGAAGAAATTGTCTGTTATGCTCACCTGATCCACACCCAACACTGACTGCCAGACCGACGCAAGTGCCTGCTCGGCAGGTGTACGCGGTGCCGTATATGCAGTCTGTGTACGAATATTTCCTTCGGGCACAGGCAGCGCTTTACGGTCAATCTTTCCGTTCGGTGTAAGCGGCATTTGATCCAGGCGCATGATGCGCGAAGGTACCATATGGGAAGGCAGCACAGTGTCCAAATGGTTCGCCAGTCCTTCCAGATCAAAGCTGGAATCTGCTGCAACATATCCGCACAAATATTTCTGCCCCCGCTCGTCTGTACGGTCGATGACAAGCGTCTGACGTACACCATCAGCATTTTTCATGACCGCTTCAATCTCACCAAGCTCGATTCGATAACCGCGAATTTTCACCTGGTTGTCGATCCGGCCGATGAAATCAACATTGCCGTCCGGCATCCAGCGTGCCAAGTCGCCCGTTCGGTACAGCCGCTCTCCGGTGGCGAATGGACTGTCTACGAATTTCTCCTCCGTCAAATCCGGCCTATTCAAGTAACCGCGGGCCACACCCGCCCCGCCGATAACCAGCTCACCGAGTACCCCGATCGGAACAGGCTTCAGATTTGCATCTACGATATAAAACTTGGCGTTCAGCCATGCTTTTCCAATCGGTACACTACCTGTCTTCGGCAGTCTCTCCAGCGGCTCGTCATAGAAGCTGGAGTCGATTGCCGCTTCCGTTACACCGTAGCTGTTAATAATACGGAACTTCGAACCGAAACGCTCCTGCAGCGTACGGTAATCCGTCACGCTGCAGGCATCGGAGCTTGTGATCAGCAGCTGCATGGAGCTGAGTTCCATACCTTCGGCATGTACATGCTCCATGAATGGAATGATCAGCGCCGGAGTCGATTCGAACACGGTCACAGCATATTCGTGAATCCAGCCGTAGAGGCGAGTTGGGTCTATCCGATCATCCTTCGGCACGATGACCATGGTACCGCCGTTGTACAGCGTGCGCGCAATGTCTCCAACAAACACATCAAATGAGAAGCTGGCCAGCTGCAGCAGCCGGACCGGGAACTGATCGAGGCGATAATGCCTTTGGTAGCCCGCTGCCGTGTTCACCAAGCTGCCGTGTTCCACGGCTACACCTTTAGGTCGTCCGGTAGTACCGGAGGTGTAGATGACATACGCCAAATCGCCGGGCTTGTTCACCTTCGCCGGATTCAATGCGAGATCCACCGTCCATCTGTCCTGCTCGGCTTCTACGGCAGCAGCAGTTTCTTTGGCTCCAAGGCTGTACGTCGTAGTGTCATCGATTGCAAGCACCGTTTGCAGCACTGGAGCCCCGCCGCTGCACCAACCTTCCGTCTGCTGCAGCAGATGAGTCTGCGTGAGAAGCACTGACGCCCCACTGTCCGTGAGCATATACTCGATTCGTTCCGCTGGATAGTCCGGGTCGAGAGGCACATAAGCACCACCGGCCTTCCATACAGCGAGCACCCCGATCAACAGCTCTGCCGAACGGTCAGCCAAAATGCCAACCACCTGCTCGGGTTTGACGCCGCGGGAGCGCAGTGCATATGCCAGATGATTCGCTTTGGCGTTCAGCTCCGCATACGTCAGCTTGCTGTCTTCGTAGACAACCGCCAGTGCTCCCGGATTGCGTTCCGCCTGTTCCTCGAACAGCTCGTGGAACGTTTTCTCTCTCCACGATTCATCCGTTTCCAAAGCTGTCCCCTCTGCGGCGGACTGTACTGCAGGCTTCGAGGACGACACGTCAAACCCAACCAGCAAATCATGATTTTCGCTGTCCGTCAGCATATCCAAATCTGAAATCTGCGCACCTGGTTGAGTCAGAATCGAGGTTAAAAGCTGCTCATAATGCCCTGCCAGCCGTACAATCGTTTCATGTCTAAATAACGAGGTCGCATACTCCATTTTGCAAACCAGTTCGTTACCCCATTCCACAATATCTAAGCTGAGATCAAACTTTGCTGTCTTTTCCTCAATGTCAAACAGCGACCACTTCAGGCCTTCCAAAGTTAAATCCAGACTTTCGTGCTTTTGCAAAGAAAACATAGTGTCAAACAGCGGGTTTCGACTTAAATCCCGGCTCACCTGAAGCGACTCCACCAGTTCCTCAAATGGATAGTCTTGGTGCTCGTAGGCTCCAAGCGTCGTTTCTTTTACTTCCTGCAGGTAATCCCGGAATGTTTTCTCCGCTGCCGGGCCTAAGCGAAGAGCAAGCGTATTCACGAACATACCGATAATCGGCTGCAGATCGGCATGAGAACGTGCAGCAATCGGCGTACCGATTACGATATCTTCCTGTCCCGTATATTTATGAAGCAGTACGGAGTATGCAGCCAGCAGCAGCATATACAGCGTTGCCCCTGCATCCCCGGCAAGCCGTTTGAGAGCTTCACTTTTCTCCGCATCCAGCGTGAATGTGAGTGTTTGACCGTCAAACTGCTGTACGGCCGGGCGGGAGAAATCGAGAGGCAGTTCGAGAACTGGAAGCTCCGCGCCAAATACTTTGCGCCAGTACTCCTCCTGATTTTTAATGCGCTGACGCTGCTCCTCGGATTGCTGCCAAACGGCGTAATCCTTGTATTGAATCCGCAGTTCCGGTAATTCATCCCCATTGTAAAGCCGGACGAACTCGCGCAGAAGCACATCCATGGAAAGACCATCCGAAGCAATATGATGAATATCCAGTGCGAGCAGAAATTGATCTGTTTCCAGTCCGAGCAGCAGGGCACGCAGCAGAGGCGGCCGAGTCAAATCAAAAGGCTGAATGAAACCTTCAAGAATGCTTGCTATCTGTTCTTCATCTGCTTGAAACTTCTCGACCTTGAAAGGTACATATGGATAAACACGCTGCATTGGCTCCCCATCTACGATTTCAAAACCGGTACGCAGCATATCGTGCCGGGTAATCAAGGCAGTTAGCGCCTTCTCCACTTTTGCCTCATTTACAGCCCCTTTCAACAGCAGAGCACTCGGAAGATTATAATTCAGCTCCGCGCTGTCCAGCTGGTGCAGGACGTATAGTCTTTTTTGTGCGGAAGAAACCGGATAGTACGGCTTCTCTTCCGCCTTCGGAATCGAGCTGTGCTGCAATTGTTCCAGGCTGGCAATAGCCGCTGCCATCGACTCTACCGTCATATAGCGGAACACATCGCGCAGCGGAAATTCGACGTTCATTTCCTTCCGAATCCTGCTGACAAGGTTTGTTGCCCGCAAGGAGTGGCCCCCAAGCTCGAAGAAATTGTCCAGAACTCCAATGCCGGAGTAACCCAGCACTTCCTCCCAGATTTTCACGAGTCTGGACTCTGTCAGGTTGCGCGGCGATATATATTCGACACCCGTTTGCAATTCGCCCTGCGGTTCAGGCAGCGCTTTGCGGTCGACTTTGCCGTTGGATGTCAGCGGCATACGCTCCAGCTGGACAAAGTATGACGGGATCATATAACCCGGCATTCCCTGAGCCAATGCGGTTCTCATCTCGCTGACCGTCAGCGTACGGCCCGCCACAAAGTAAGCGACCAGCAGCTTCTCACCTCCGCCGTCCTGGCGGGCAAGCACAACGGCTTCTTCGACGTCCTTGACGTTCAGAAGCTGTGTCTCGATTTCATCCAGTTCGATCCGATAGCCCCGAATTTTGACCTGATGGTCGATCCGGCCCAGATATTCGATACTGCCATCCGGCAGCCAAGCCGCCAGGTCGCCTGAGCGGTACAGCTTCTCCCCCTCCGCAAATGGAGAATCAACGAACTTCTCCGCTGTCAGATCCGGACGATTCAAGTATCCTCTCGCCAGTCCTTCCCCGGCCACGTACATTTCGCCCGCAGCGCCGATCGGCACAGGACGGCGGTTTTCGTCCAGCACGTATACCTTCAGTGTCGGGATCGGTTTGCCGATATTGCTCTTCGCCGCCTCAATCTCAATCCATGTAATTTCCTTATAGGTCACGTGAACGGTCGTCTCGGTAATGCCGTACATATTGATCAGCTTCGTATTCGGGTACTTCGTCTTGAAGCCCTTGAGCAGCATGGGACTCAGCGCTTCTCCCCCAAAGATGACGCTGCGAATCCGAAGGTCATATGCATGATCCGCTAAAGCCTCACGCATCAGTTGATAGAAGTACGTCGGTGTCTGGTTCAATATCGTAACCTGTTCGCGGCCCAGCAGCGCCAGGAACGCAGACGGGTTTTTCGCCGTCAGCGGCGGCACGATGACCAGCTTGCCTCCGTACAGCAGCGCCCCGTACATTTCCCACACAGAGAAATCGAAGCAGAACGAGTGGAACAGCGTCCACGTATCGGACGGGCCGAAATCGAACAGATTTCTGTCGTTGAACAGAAGGCGCACGACATTTTTATGCTCAATCAACGTTCCTTTCGGTTTCCCGGTTGTTCCCGAAGTGTAGATGACATAGGCCAGACTGCCCGGCCCGGAAATGGGCTCCAAGTTTGAACCATCCTGCGAATCGGCTGGTTGCATCCCTTCGTCTCCCCATACGTAATCGTCTAATTCGAGGCGAGTTCCGGCATAATCCGTCTTCTCGTGCAGCTGCTTTTGAACCAGCAGTAATGCCGCGCCTGAATCTTCGATCATGAAGCGGATGCGCTCCGCCGGATAATCGGGATCGACAGGCACGTAGGCTCCGCCCGCTTTGAGAATCGCCAGAATACCAACGACCATATCAAGCGAACGATCGGCCAAAATAGCTACCAATTGGTCTGCTTCTACTCCCGTCTCCCGCAGTTTCCGGGCAAGGCGGTTGGAGCGCTCGTTCAACTCGCGATAGGTCAGCTGATGATCGTTCATAACCGCAGCCACATTGTTCGGGTAACGCTCCGCCTGTTCTTCGAACAAGCCGTGAATTGTCTGCTGTCTCGGGTAGTCTGCCTCCGAATCGTTGAACCCGCAGATCAACTCATGGATTTCCTCCTCCGTCAGCATTTGAAGCGATGCAATATCTCCTTCTGGTGCTGCTGCAATGGTTTCGAGCAGTTTGTCATAATGAACAGCGAACCTTTCCGCAGTTTCTTGTTTAAACAAAGCAGCAGCGTACTCCAATCGGCATTCGAGCTGACCATCCAGCTCCGAAATATCCAGAAGCAGCTCAAACTTGGATGTGCGGTTTTCCAGCGGATAAAAGGACTGCTCCAATCCGTCAATGACAATCTGCTCATTCTCCGTATTCTGCAGGGAGAAAAACGTATCAAATAGCGGATTCCGGCCGGCTGTTCGCGGAATTTGGAGACTTTCTACCAAGTCTTCAAACAGATAATTTTGGTGTTCAAAGGCCCCGAGCGTAATCTCTTTGATTTCTTCCAGATACGAAAGGTACGGTTTGGAACGCTCTGGACGGCTGCGAATGACCAGCGTGTTGATAAACATCCCTATGATCGGATGCACTTCTTCCTGTGTTCTTCCGGCAATTGGCGTTCCTACGATCAAATCTTCCTGACCCGAGTATTTATGCATAAGGATGGAGTAAGCTGACAGCAGTACCATGTACAGGGTTGTACCTGTACGTGACGCCAGTTCTTTCAGCTTCTCCGTTCGCTCTTTCCCGATATAAAACGTCACGGTCCGGCCGTCAAAGCTTTGCACTGCAGGGCGCGGGAAATCTGTCGGCATCTCCAGAACCGGCAGCTCGTCCGACAGCTGTTCCAGCCAGTATTCCTTCTGCGGCAGGAGCAGCTGCTCGTATGCTTCAGAATGCTGCCAAACAGCATAATCTTTGTATTGAATGTGCAGCTGGGGCAATTCCTCGCCCCGATACAGGCGGCTGAACTCATCGAAGAGGAGCGCTGTTGAAATGCCGTCCGAGACGATATGGTGCATATCGAACAGCAGTATGTGGCGATCCTCGGCGACTTCGATCAGACCGATGCGGAGAAGTGGGGGCTTGGTCAGATCAAACGGGCGATAATAAGCTTCCACCACTTGATTCAGTTCCTGCTCGCTCGCCTGAAAATAATCTACATTAAACTCCACTTGGTCATAGATGCGCTGTACAAGCTCGCCCTGCACCTGCTCGATCCCGGTACGCAGTGTTTCATGGCGCTGAATCAGCGCTTGGAACGCGTGCTGTACACGCATGCGGTCCAGCTTGCCTTTGAGAAGAAGCGCCGCCGACATATTATAGCTGCGCTCGCTTCCATCCAGCTGACGCAGGACGTACAGACGCTTTTGCTCTGACGAAACCGGATAATATTCGGCCTCGGCCGCTTTTGTAATTTCATACACCTTCTGCTGCCTTAAGCCGCCGATTCTTTGAGCCAGCTGTTCGATCGTGGTGCAGCGAAAAACATCCCGCAGGGGGACCTCAACCTGCAGCTCTTTCCGAATCTTGGAGACAAGCATGGAGGCGCGTAAGGAATGACCGCCCAGCTCAAAGAAATCGTCATGGACTCCAACCCGAGCAATACCCAGCACCTGCTGCCAAATGAGCGCAAGTCTTATTTCCAGCATGGTTCGAGGGGCCGCATACTCACGGATTGCCGCTGCATCTCCTGTCGGTTCAGGCAAAGCCTTACGATCAATTTTGCCGTTCGGGGTGAGCGGAAGTTTATCCAGAGACATCAGCCGGGCCGGGATCATGTGAACGGGCAGCTCCTGCTTCAATTGGAACAGAAGATCGCTCAGCTGCAGAGAAGCATCCGCTGTCACGTATCCGCATAGATACTTCTGCCCCTGCTCATCCATACGATCGATAACTACGGCCTGCTTGACGCCTGGAAAACGCAGCATGACCGTTTCAATTTCGCCCATTTCAATCCGGAACCCGCGAATCTTCACCTGATCGTCGATCCGACCAATGAAGTCAACGTTACCGTCTTCCATCCAGCGGGCCATATCCCCTGTCCGGTAGAGACGCTCGCCCGGAACAAACGGACTGTCCGCAAACTTCTCGGCGGTTAGGTCCGGACGGTTCCAATACCCGCGTGCTACCCCCGCACCGCCGATGACAAGCTCGCCAGAAACCCCTACAGGAACCGGCTTTAACGCGGCATCCAAAATGTAAAAGCGGGCATTCAGCCAGGCTTTGCCAATCGGCACATGTCCCGATGAAGGCAGCTTGTCCAGCGGCTCGTCGTAAAAGCTGCTGTCGATGGCCGCTTCGGTCACGCCATAACTGTTGATAATGCGGAAATGTCCGCCGAATCTTTCCTGCAGCAATCGGTAATCGTTGACACTGCAGGCATCCGAGCTGGTGATCAGCAGCTGTAAGGAGCTGACGTCAAGCCCGTTTTCATATACATCCTGCATGAACGGCAGGATGAGCGCAGGCGTGGATTCGAATACTGTAATGTTTTGGTCCCGAATCCAGCTGTGCAGGCGGCTCGAATCGATGCGGTCATCCTTCGGCACAATTACCATTGTGCCTCCGTTATAAAGCGTCCGCGCGATATCTCCAACGAATACGTCAAACGAGAAACTGGCCAGCTGCAGCAACCGCACAGGGAACTGATCCAACCGGTACGCTCTGCGGTATGCATCCGCCGTATTCACGAGACTGCCATGCTCAATCATGACACCTTTCGGGCGTCCCGTCGTGCCCGAGGTGTAGATCACATAAGCCAGATCTTCCGGATTGATTCGGGCAGATTCAAGTTCTAAAGCTTGGGTATTCCCGTTATAAATCTGTTCATCGTCCATGGCATAAACCGTTTGAAGATTAAGCTGGTCATCGACCAACCATTCTCCGGCACGCTCTAACAGATGACGCTGCGTAAGCAGTACCGATGCCCTGCTGTCACTGAGCATATATTCAATCCGTTCCGCCGGATAATCAGGGTCGAGCGGAACATAGGCTCCGCCTGCTTTCCAAACGGCGAGCACCCCGATCAGCAGTTCTACCGAACGTTCCGCCCAGATTCCTGTAATCGTCTCCCTTCCTACGCCCTGTTCGCGAAGGAGAGAGGCCAGCCGATCGGCACGTTCGTTCAATTCGCCGTAAGTCAGCTGTTTATCCATATAGACAACTGCCGGATGATTCGGAATTTCCAAAGCAAACTTTTCAACATACCAATGAAATGCTTCTCTCCTGCCCGGTTCTTTCACCGATGGGTTAAACGTATGAAGAATGCGGTGTTTCTCCGCATCACTCAGCAGCGTAATCTCACGTACCAACAGTTCAGGAGTCTGAAGAAATTGGTCCAGAACGGTTACATACTGTTCCATAATCCGGTCAATTTCGGCTGTTTCGAACAGACCCGTACGATACGAAGCGTGGAGGATGACATGGCCTTCACTAAGCATATGATCAAAGCGCAGCAGCAGATCGTCCACTTCATGCCTGGCAAAATGAGCTTCCAGACGCACCTTGATTTCCTCGTACTCTACGATTTTTAAAGGCAGATATTCCAAAGAAGTGCGGAAAAGTCCCGAAAGATCACTGCGCTCATGCTGCTCGCGTAAATCTTGAATTAATTGGTTATAAGGGTATTTTTGATACCTCAGATCCGCTGTATTTTCCTTTGAAACGGTTTGAATCAAGGAAAGTATGTGCTCGTCTGGATTCAGACGAACCCGCGTAGCCACAGTACTGACAAACATACCAATCGTTTCTTTTTCTTTCCTGCTGGTGCGATTGGCGAAAACGGTGCCGACTGGAATATCGGTACTGTCGGTCAGCTTGTATAACAAGGCATACATAGCAGACAGAAACAACGTATATAAGCTGACTTGATACTGCTCGCTGAAAGCCAGGATACGTTCATACCGGGAACCATCCAAAGTGATGGACAGTTTATTGGATTCACTGCCGATTGAGAATGGCGGAACCGATTTAATACCGGTCGTTTCAGGCAGCGTACTGTATTTCGTCAGCCAGTATTCCTTCCCTTTTTGATAACGTTGTGACTGTTCATATTCACGCTCAGCGGAAATATAGTCCAGATAGGAAGGGGCATCGTAATTGCTGCGGATGCCTTTGCGCAGTTCCAGATATTTTTCCATTACTGCATGCAGCAGTGCGGTAACGGACAAACCGTCGGCAATAATATGATTTATCGTCAAATTGAGCCATACCCGACCATTAGCAAAATGGATAATTGTAAATTGATGAAGGTGTTCGTCGAACACACTGGCGGGCTTTTCGCTTATTTCTTTTACCCAAGTATTAAATTGTTCGATTGTATCTATTTGAAGATGGCTTATTCTCGCTTGAACATTCTCCAGCTCTTCAAACCACTGCGTTGGGTTCTGTAAATCCCCGTCAATGCGAATACGGAAAGCATCATAGGTTTTGACGATCTCTGCCGCCGCTTGTTCTAGAAGCTGTGTATCGATCTCGCCAGTAATCTGGTAAGTCGCGGAAAGCATCGTGATCGATGTCCCCGGATTCATAATTTCCATCAACCATATGCGGCGCTGGGCTTGCGTTAATCCATACTGCTCGTTGGTATTCTCTCTCATATCGACACACTCCCGTTCTAGAGATTGTTTGTAGACAGACTAACCGTACAGCCGGGCATAATATCCTCCAAGCGTCAACAGATCCTGATGGCGTCCTCGTTCAACGACCTTCCCTTCGTTCATAACGGTAATCACATCCGCATGTTCCACGGTGCTGAGCCGATGGGCAATCAGAATGGTCGTACGCCCCTTCATCAATACGTTCAGAGCCTGCTGTACCCAGTGCTGGGATTCGTTATCCAGCGCGGAAGTTGCTTCATCCAGCAGCAGAATCGGGGCATTTTTGAGAATTGCCCGGGCGATCGAAATTCGCTGCCGTTGTCCGCCGGATAAGGACGTCCCTCGCTCTCCCACTGGTGTCTTGTACTGTCCAGGAAGTTCCTGAATGAAGTGATGAGCGTATGCCGCCTTGGCTGCTTCGATCACTTCCTCATCCGATGCATCCGGGCTGCCGTAGCGGATATTCTCCTCAATCGTGCCGGTAAACAAGAATGGTTCCTGCGGAACGTAGGCAGTCTGTCTGCGGATTTCATCCAGCGTGTATTGGCCGAACGGTTTGCCTAAAAGCAAAATTTCCCCGCTGTCCACAGGATAAAAGCCAAGCAGCAGCTTGATCAGCGTACTTTTCCCGCTGCCGCTGGCTCCCACAATCGCGGCGACTTGACCGGGAAATACCTGCATGGACATACCTGCAAGTACCTTTTTATCTGTTTGATAGGAAAAATCCACGTTACGAAACTCCACTGCAGCCTCTGACACAAGCTCACTATGAGGAGATCCCAGTCGCTCCGGTTCTTCTTCCTCATTCAGCACCTCCTGAATTCGATAGGCACCCGCGAGTGAGTTTTGGGTCATCGACAGTACCATCCCTAAGTTCAGCAAGGCGTGTGTCAGATTCACCTGCAAAACCGCCAAAGCCGCGACGCTTCCCATCCCCATTAGTCCGTAGGCATACAGCAGACTGCCGATGACAATGATGCCGCAGAACGTGACGTAGCTGATAAAATGATTCACCGCAACCTGCATACCGTTCTTATGTGCAGTTTGCCGAAGCGTCTGAGTCATCTGCTCGTTCAACGATTCGTACTGGCTGTATATCGTGCGAATGCGGAACAGCTTTACAATTTGAATACCGCCCATAAAATCCTTGAATTTTTCAGTCATTTTACCCAGCGTTTGCAAGCCTTGTTCAGACAGAACCCGAATATCCCGTGCAAATTTCAGGCTGACCACAGAAGACAGCAGCAGGATGACGAAGGATACACCGGCAAACCGCCAATCAATCAGCACCATGGAGACAATGGAACCGATGCAGAATACAATTTGAAGCAGCAAAACAAAGTAAACCTGTGAAAATGTAAACTCAACGGTTGTAACATCGTTGTTCACTCGTGACAGCAGATCTCCATGATGCGTCTGCTCCAGAAATTTAGGCCGGACCCGGCACAGCTTGTCATAAAGACGTTCCCGAATTTTCAGTACGGTCAGCTCGACACTGCGCTGATATAAGTAAATGAACCAGGGAGATATCAAATTTTCCAAAAACAGAGCGGCCCCTAAAATAACAAAAGCATCCACCATCAAGGACGTATCACGGGAAACGGCGAAATCAACCAAATTATGTACGACCAAACTGAAGGCGATCAGGAACAATGTCTGGGTGAGCGCCGTTACAGCAAGACCGGTGGCGTACTGGGTTTTGTGCTTACGATTCATAAACGTCAGTAAATAGCCGAGTTCTTTTACTTGCGATAGCCTTCCGCCCTTTTTCATGTATACGCCACCTCCCTGCGTTCAGCTGACTCGGTAAATTCCTGGTAGTACGACTGGGCGTACAGTCCTTTCATCTCCAGCAATTGTGCATGAGTGCCCTTTTCAACAATATTTCCTTGTTCCATCACCCAAATTTCGTCGACACTTTGAACTGTAGATAACCGATGGGCAATAACCACCGTTGTTCGCTGCTTCATCAATACATCCAGTGCTTTCTGAACTGCGCTTTCCGACTCCGAATCAAGAGCCGACGTAGGCTCGTCCAGCAGCAGCACGGGAGCATCTTTCAGAAAAGCCCTGGCCATTGCAATGCGCTGACGCTGCCCTCCGGACAAAAAGCCTCCACGCTCTCCGACATACGTCTGGTAACCATCCGCGAGCTGCATAATAAAGGAATGTGCCTGGGCAGCTTTGGCGGCTGCCATAATCTCGTCCATCGATGCTGTCTCCCGCCCACAGCCGATATTTTCGGCAATCGTGCCGCTAAACAAATATGAATCCTGAGTGACTACGGAAAAATGCGACCGGAGCTGCTCTGGATTGGCACCGTTGATCCGGCTGCCAAATACACGAATCTCGCCCTGCTTTTCCGGAATCGGATAAAATCCACATACCAGCTTAAACACCGTACTCTTGCCTCCCCCACTGGCTCCGACAAGAGCGATCGTCCTGCCTTCAGGTACCACGAAGCTAAGATTCTGCAGAATCGGGGAGTGCTCCTCATACCCGAAAGTTACATTCTTAAACTCGATAGGAGCTGCACTTGCTTTGGGAAGCGAATGGCCATGTTCCGTTTCGGTCGGCTGCTCGACGATTTCAGAAACCCTTCTGAGGGCCCCCGCCATTTCAAACGTCCGCGTGATAAGTTCGGGAATATGTTCCAGCGGCTCCAGACACAGATTCAGTAAATACAGAAAGGCAACAAGTTCTCCCGCACCCAGCTGTCCTTGGTAGATCAAGTAGCTTCCATAACTGACAGCGAATATGATCGGACTGATCATCAGCGTGGAGAGCAGTGGATTAACCCAAGCTTCTCGCTTTTTCACAGCAAGCTTTTTTTGAGCCGTCAATTGAAGCAGTACCTGGTAGGAACGAGATAACATGCCGGACAGCAGATAGCTTTTTACAACTGCCATCCCGCCAAGCGTATCCTGGAGATTGACATTCATTCGGCCCATGTTCGCCTGGGCTTCCTCCGTTAAGCGTTCGAGCTGCTTGCCGATCCATTGGGAAACCAGCAGCGCCGCGGGAAACAACAGAAGACTGTACAGCATCATCTCCCACTGAAGGTAGATCAAATAAGAGAAACAGCCAATGAATAATAGCGGATGATAGAACCACTGGGCCAGGTCCCGAATCATAAACTGCTGGATGAGCTGCAGGTCGTTGTTGATCCGCGATAACATGTCGCCAGAGTGCTGCTTTTCCAAATAGGAGACCGGGAGTTTGCCAATATGACGCATAACATGGTTGCGGATATCCTCCACTGCAGAGGCACTGCTTCGCTCTACGCCAAAGCTCATGAAATACTTTGCCGGCACCCCAATCAAAATGACCACAAAGACCGTGTACACAATTTGCAGAACGACTGGCCCCGCTCCCTTCTCAGCCTGGGTGGTCAGCTGCTCGATCAAACTCCCCGTCCATATTTCAATAACTGCAGCTGCAATTGCGGACAAGGTACCCACAATCATCCAACCTTTGTGACGGCTTACGTAGGACATCAGCCAGCAGAATGCTTTCCATGTGGTATAAACGGTTTGACGCTCGGAAGATGCCGCTGTACCTTTTTTTTCAACAGATGCCTCCCGGTCAGCTTCCATGCAGTACCCCAACCTCCACTTCGATCTGCCGCTTGATCTGCCCCAAGATGTCCCGGATGACGGCAGCTGTTTCGTCCACACGCGCGAGTTCCAGCAGTTCTTCATGCGCGCCCTCCAGCCGATAATCAGCGTAGTTACCTGTCGTTGCTTCCTTCCAGGACGGCAAATGATGCTCCAGACGGAATGCTTCACTATCCTTCGCAATCAGTTCGTAGATCCGGGCCTGAATGGTGCCGGAGTTAATGAGCTGCGCTTCGTAAGCCAAGGTCGCTTTGACCTTCCGATGAACCCGCTCCCGTACGAGCGGACTGCTCATTAATTCCTTCTCTTCTTCGTCGAAATCGGCAAGCATCTCTTCAAGCTCTTTCTCCGACGTTTCGGAAGGCGTAAGCGTATCCTTAATCCACGAGTCCACCATAAGCACATCCGTTACGGAGTATCCCCTTTTCTCCATCGTTTTGGCTACCTCAAACGTCAGGTTGCCTCCGAAGCAGTAACCAAGGAGGACGTAAGGCCCTCTCGGCTGGATGCGGACGATCTCGTCCACATAACGGTTCAGCATCGTCTCGTAATTGACGGCACCATCCATAAAATCAATACCGTAGAGCAAGAACTGACCATCAAGCCTGCTTGCGAGCTCCCGATAACCGATGCCAAATCCGCTGCCCGGAGGGAAGCAGAACACATTCACATCCCCTGCTTTATTCAGCTTAATGAAGGAGTCTCCCCCTCGATCCAGTCCCAGGTCTCCTTCACTGAAAGCCATAGCTTCAACGGTTAAATTATGAAACTCCCGGTTGAGCGGTATCTCAATACCCGTTTCATCGTAAACGGCCTGAACGAGTCTCATCAGGCTTAACGAATTACCACCGAGTTCAAAAAAGTTATCCTTGACGCCAACCTGCGGAGCGCCCAGAATATCCTGCCAGACCCGGGCAATTTTCATTTCGAGCAGCGTCCTCGGCGCAGTATATTCCGCCTCCCCGGCTGAAGCTTCCTCTGGCGCAGGCAGCGCTTTGCGGTCGATTTTCCCGTTCGAGGTCAGCGGCATCTGGGAAAGCTGCACGAGGTGCGAAGGTATCATATATCCCGGAAGCTTCTTGGCCAGTTTCTCCTTGAGTTCATGCGCAGCCAGCCTCGTTTCCGCAACATAATAAGCGACAAGCTGCTTGTGGCCATTCGCATCTTCGCGATCAAGTACCTTGGCTTCCTGCACGGCGGAGATCTTTAGAAGCTGTGTCTCGATTTCATCCAGTTCGATCCGATAGCCCCGAATTTTGACCTGATGGTCGATCCGGCCCAGATATTCGATACTGCCATCCGGCAGCCAAGCCGCCAGGTCGCCTGAGCGGTACAGCTTCTCCCCCTCCGCAAATGGGGAATCAACGAACTTCTCCGCTGTCAGATCCGGACGATTCAAGTATCCTCTCGCCAGTCCTTCCCCCGCCACGTACATTTCGCCCGCAGCGCCGATCGGCACAGGACGGCGGTTTTCGTCCAGCACGTACACTTTCAGTGTCGGGATCGGTTTGCCGATATTGCTCTTCGCCGCCTCAATCTCAACCCATGTAATTTCCTTATAGGTCACGTGAACGGTCGTCTCGGTAATGCCGTACATATTGATCAGCTTCGTATTCGGGTACTTCGTCTTGAAGCCCTTGAGCAGCAGCGGACTCAGCGCTTCGCCCCCAAAGATGACGCTGCGAATCCGAAGGTCATATGCATGATCCGCTAAGATTTTACGCGTCAATTGATAGAAGTACGTCGGTGTCTGGTTCAATATCGTAACCTGTTCGCGGCTCAGCAGCGCCAGGAACGCAGCCGGGTTTTTCGCCGTGAGCGGTGGCACGATGACCAGCTTGCCTCCGTACAGCAGCGCCCCGTACATTTCCCACACAGAGAAATCGAAGCAGAACGAGTGGAACAGCGTCCACGTATCGGACGGGCCGAAATCGAACAGATTTCTGTCGTTAAACAGAAGGCGCACAACATTTTTATGCTCAATCAACGTTCCTTTCGGTTTCCCGGTCGTTCCCGAGGTGTAGATGACATAGGCCAGGCTGTCCGGCCCGGAAATGGGCTCCAAGTTTGAACCATCCTGCGAATCGGCTGACTGCGTCCCTTCGTCTACCCATACGTAATCGTCTAATTCGAGGCGAGTTCCAGCATAATCCGTCTTCTCGTGCAGCTGCTTTTGAACCAGCAGTAATGCCGCGCCTGAATCTTCGATCATGAAGCGGATGCGCTCCTCCGGATAATCGGGATCGACAGGCACGTAGGCTCCGCCCGCTTTAAGAATTGCCAGAATACCAACGACCATATCAAGCGAACGATCGGCCAAAATAGCCACCAATTGGTCTGCTTCTACTCCCGTCTCCCGCAGTTTCCGGGCAAGGCGGTTGGAGCGCACGTTCAACTCGCGATAGGTCAGCTGATGATCGTTCATAACCGCAGCCACATTGTCCGGGTAACGCTCTGCCTGTTCTTCGAACAAACCGTGAATCGTTTTTTCACGATCGAACGCTGCTTCAGTATCATTAAAACGCTTCAGCAGCGTTTCTCTCTCTTCCGAGGAGAGCACATCGATCTGCCCAAGCTCCAAATCCGGTTGTAATAGAAGTATGGATAGCAGGCTTACAAAGTGGTCTGCAGCCTGTTCCATAAATGCCGGATTGTATCGATGCCTGTTAAAACTTAGCTCCAGTTCGATGGAGTTGTCTCGGCAGTCGAACTGAAAAATCGTATCGGAAGCTATCTGCTTAGCCAGCACTTCCGAATGAATCGGGGCAAAGGATACAGCGGTGTTAATGACCGGGAGACCGTCTCGCGTATAGGCCAGATGCAGCGGCTCTACCATTTTCCGGAAAGGCAGATGCTGATGCTCCAGCGCCTCACCGATAGAGGTCTTGATGCCCGTCAGCAGCATTTTCAACGTAGTCTGGCAGTTTACAGACGTCTTGATCACCAAGACGTCATGCGGCGGAGGAATCTCACCCGGGTCTGCGCTGTAGGAGGGCATGCCCACCAGTACTTGTTCCTGCGCGGTATATTTGAACAGCAGGCTTTTTACACCTGCCAAAACAATCATGTACAAAGCCAAATTCGAACCGTTGGCAAGTCGAATAAGTCTCTCTGAGAGTTCGCTTGGCAGGGTACGTCGAAGCGAACCTGGCTCGGCCGCGGCTTCTCCATCGGCAGATAACTTGGAGGATTGGCTGTAGGGAAGAAAACTCAAACTGTCAGCGGGATCAAACTTGCAGCTCCAGTACTGTTCTTCCTTTTCAAACAATGATTTCATTCGTACCTCCTCTAAAAATGAAATGATCGCATGCCCCGGCACAGGTCCGAAATAACTTTCGGCCTGCGCGTCTAGGGGCCTGCATAGTGTTCATTGTCTTCGTTCCGATGTGCACCGTTTACGTTGGCAGCAGCAGTACGCTTGTAAAATTAGAATGCGAATTCAATCTTATCGACGGCATTCTTTGTGCCTGCTGACGGTTTATGACATTCGATCCGGCTCAGCGCGAGTTGTGGATTCTCCGCAATTTGAGACAGTACTCGCAAATAATCCTCGCTCAGGGCACGGACCCTCGCTTCTTTGAACAGCTTGGCAGCGTAGAAGAAACCTCCACTCAGCGCTCCGTTGTTTTCATACATAAACAGCGCGAGATCAAACTTCGCCTCTTCTATTTGGTCAAGCTCGTAATTCTTCAGACTGACCCCTTCCAATTCTGCATCTCGTTCTTCGATATTTTGTAAATCGAAAAGGGCATCAAACAGCGGAAAACGGCCTGGCTCCCGTTTCACATTCAAACGCTCCACGAGCTCTTCGAAAGGGTAATCCTGATTCTCGAAAGCCCCCAAAGCCATTTCTTTCACTTCTTTCAGGTAGGACAAGAACGTTTTTTCACCAGACGGATAATTACGAATGGCCAGTGTATTGACAAACATCCCAACAATCGGTTCCAAATCTGCGTTTGTTCTTCCTGCCACCGGGGTGCCCACGATCAAATCTTCCTGCCCGCTGTATTTGGACAGCAGCACCGTATAAGCCGCAAGCAGTACCATAAACAGCGTGCATTCATGTTCGGATGCCAAATCACGCAGCCGCGCAGAGAGTGAAGCTTCAACATCGAAATCCAGATGCGCACCTTCGTAGCTGCGAACCGCAGACCGTTCGTAGTCCATTGGCAGTTCACCCGTCGGAAGTTCGCCTTCGAAGGTCTGCAGCCAGTAGGCTTCCTGCTTCGCAATCCGTTCCCGTTGAGCCTTCGACTGCTGCCAAACTGCATAATCCTTGTATTGAATGCGCAGTGGCAGCAGTTCTTCCCCGGCGTAAAAACGTGAGAACTCATCCATCACAATGGCCATGGACATGCCGTCGGACACCATATGGTGCATGTCGAAAAGGAGAATATGCAGGTCTTGCTCCAGTTCGATGACCCCGGCGCGCAGCAGAGGCGGCTTGCCTAGTTCAAACGGACGGATGAAGGTACGAACAATCTGCTCGATTTGAGCTGCATCATCTTTATTCGCTTGATGATGCTCAACAGCAAAATCGACCTGGGAGTAAATCCGCTGAACGGCCTCACCCTTCACGAGTTCAAAACCGGTGCGCAGCGATTCATGCCGTACTATCAATTTCTGCAGGGCAGCTTCTACCCGATCCAGATCAAGCTTGCCTTCCAGCTGCACCAGTTCCGGCATGTTGTAAAGCTGATCCGCTCCATCCAGCGTATGCTGAATGAACAGCCTTTTCTGCGCAGAGGACAGAGGATAGTACTCCATTTCTTCCGCTGGAGGAATCGTTTCATGCTCCTGCCGTTCCATCCTGCCGATCGCCTCAGCCATTGCTGCGATTGTGGAGTGACGGAATACGTCGCGCAGCGCCAAGTTGATGTTTAACTTTTTAAATATCTTGCCTGCCAGCGTCGTCGCCCTCAAAGAATGCCCGCCGATGTCGAAGAAATTATCGTGAATGCCGATCGGCCTTGTAAGCCCCAGTACCTCCTGCCAAATGACCGCCAGCTTCGTTTCCAGTTCATTGCGCGGTGCGGCGTACTCTGTCCCGCTCCCCGCTTCTCCTTCCGGCGCTGGCAGCGCCTTCCGGTCAACCTTTCCGTTTGGCGTCAGAGGCAGCTGCGCCAGCTCCACGAAGTAAGACGGAATCATATAGCCCGGCAGCTCCTGTGCCAGCGTGCTGCGCAGCTCATTCACCGCCAGCGCTGCGCCGGTATCCGGTGCATAATACGCACACAGTGCCTTCTGCCCGTTCGCATCATTTCGAACCAGTACCACCGCTTCGCGTACGCCCTCCACCTGCAGCAGCTGCGATTCAACCTCACCCGTTTCAATCCGGTACCCCCGGATTTTGGCCTGGTTGTCGATCCGGCCGATGAAGTCCACATTTCCGTCTTCCATCCACCGCGCCAAGTCTCCCGTGCGGTACAGCCGTTCACCCGGGACAAACGGGCTGTCCACAAACTTCTCTTCCGTCAGCTCCGGACGATTCAAGTACCCGCGCGAGACCCCAACTCCGCCGATGACTAACTCGCCCAGCACCCCGACCGGCACCGGATTCAGATGGGCATCCACAATGTAGAACTTCGCGTTCAGCCACGCTCTGCCAATCGGAACGCTGCCTGTCTGCGGCAGCTTCGTCAGCGGCTCATCGTAGAAGCTCGAATCAATGGCGGCTTCCGTCACACCGTAGGCATTAATGATGCGAAGCGATGAGCCGAAGCGTTCCTGCAGCGTCCGGTAATCCGCCACACTGCAGCTGTCCGAGCTCGTAATCAGCAGCTCCATTTCGCTGATATCCAGCCCCTGCTCGTACACGTATTCCATAAACGGTACGATCAGCGCCGGTGTGGATTCAAAGATAGTGATTCTCTCCCGCTCCATCCAGTCATGCAGCCGAGACGGATCGATGCGGTCGTCTTTCGGCACAATCACCATCGTGCCTCCGTTGTACAGCGTGCGCGCGATATCGCCCACGAACACGTCAAACGAGAAGCTCGCCAGCTGCAGCAGCCGCACCGGGAATTGATCTAACCGGTATTCCCGCCGGTAGCCTGCCGCGGTGTTGACCAGACTGCGGTGCTCGATCATGACCCCTTTCGGCCTGCCCGTCGTTCCTGACGTGTAGATCACATACGCCAGATCCTCGGGACGGGCTTCATGGAAATCACCCGGGTCAGCAGCATTCGGATGACGTCTATTCTCACCGTCGTTTACACTCCACGTCAGCTTGCCAGAGACCACAGCCGAGTCCAAGCTGGAACCCATGCTCGAACCTAGGACACCACTGATCGGTGCATTTGCTCGTTCATCGCTGTATGATGCTTCGTCGTCGAGATACAGCACCGCTGCCAAGGCCAGTTCCTCTTCGTCCAGCCACGCTTCGGCACGCTCTCGCAGTGCCGTTTGTGTCAGGAGCAGCTTCGCTCCGCTGTCTTCGAGCATGAACCGCACGCGGTCTGCCGGATAATCCGGGTCAAGCGGCACATAGGCCCCGCCTGCCTTCCACACCCCCAGTACAGCCACCAGCAGGTCCACCGAACGCTCGGCAAGAATGCCAACGATGGACTCCCGGCCAATGCCGCCTGCACGCAGCGTACTCGCCAAACGATTTGCCCGCTCGTTCAGCGCTGCATAGGTCATTCGGTCATTCTCATACACAACAGCCGTCGCTTCCGGCGTGCGCTTCGCCTGTTCCTCGAACAGCCGATGGAATGCAGCCGCAGGAGCCGCTTCCGGCTGGGACGGGTTAAACCCGCCCAGAATTTGGTCCTTTTCCTCATTCGTTAACCAATCCAGCTCGGCAATCTTTGTATCAGGTTGGCTTGCGACTGTTATGAGCAGCTGCTCGTAATGTTTAGCCAGCCTTTCGACCGTTTCCCTTTTGTAGAGAGCTGTCGCATATTCGAAGCTGTAATCCAAGCCGCCGTTCTCTTCCCCTACATCCAGGCTGATATCAAACTTCGCGGTATCCAACTGACTCGGATAAGGAATCAGGCGCAGGCCTTCCAACTCAAATTCCTCATTTTCCGTATTCTGCATCGTAAACAGGGTGTCAAAGAGCGGATTGCGGCTCAAATCACGGGTAACCTGCACTCTCTCTACCAACGCTTCAAACGGATAGTTTTGATGTTCGAAGGCTTGGAGTGTCGTTTCTTTCACTTCCTGAAGGTAAGACAGGAATGTCTTGTCCGCAGCCGGATAACTGCGGATCGCCAGTGTATTTAAGAAAATACCGATTAACGGCTGTACATCGCCATGGTTCCTTCCCGCAATCGGTGTACCGACGATCACGTCTTCCTGACCCGAATATTTGTGCAAAAGCACGTTATACGCCGCAAGCAGCACCATAAATAATGTTGTCCCCGTTTCCGAGGCCAACCGCTTCAGGCGCTCAGTTTCTGGAGCGTCGAGGAAAAATTCCAGCGTTTGGCCTTCGTAACACTGCACGGCCGGACGTGGATAGTCGGTTGGCATTTCCAGCACCGGAAGCTCCCCTTGGAACATGTCCAGCCAATACAGCTCCTGACGCTGCAGCTTCTCCTTCTGTGCCTGTGACTGCTGCCAAACCGCATAGTCTTTGTACTGAATACGCAGTGGCTCCAACTGCTCACCGCCGTACAAGCGGATAAATTCTTCAACAAAGATTTCCATCGAGACGCCGTCGGAAATAATGTGATGCATATCGTACATTAGAATGTGGCGTTCCGGAGCAAGTTCCACAAGGCCGACTCTCAGCAGCGGAGGCTTTGCCAAGTCAAACGGACGGACGAAACGTCGAACCACCTCTTCGGCATCCTGCTCTTTCGCTTGGTACAGCTCCACGGCAAAATTAACGTCCTGATATAACCGCTGTGATGCTTCCCCATCCACCATTTCGAATCCGGTGCGCAGCACTTCATGCCTTGCCACGAGCTTGCGGAAAGCTTCTTCAAACCTCGCCCGGTCCAAAGCACCCTCCAGCACCATCGCTTCCGGCATGTTGTAGGTAAGTTCCGTACCTTCCAATTGATTAAGGATAAAGAGACGCTTTTGAGCATAAGATTGCGGGTACACCTCTCGCTCATCTGCAGCCGGAATCGCAGTGAATGTCTGTTCATCCAACCGGGAAATGGCAGCTGCCATGCTCTCGATCATGGAATAGCGGAACACATCGCGCAGCGGCAGATCGACGTTCAGCTCTTTATGAATTTTGCTAACCAGCGTTGTCGCCCGTAAAGAATGCCCGCCGATGTCGAAGAAATTATCGTGAACGCCGATCGGCCTTGTAAGCCCCAGTACCTCCTGCCAAATGACCACCAGCTTCGTTTCCAGTTCATTGCGCGGTGCGGCGTACTCTGTCCCGCTCCCCGCTTCTCCTTCCGGCGCTGGCAGCACCTTCCGGTCAACCTTTCCGTTCGGTGTCAAAGGCAGCTGCGCCAGTTCCACGAAGTAGGACGGAATCATATAGCCCGGCAGCTCCTGTGCCAGCGTGCTGCGCAGCTCATTCACCGCCAGCGCTGCGCCGGTATCCGGTGCATAATACGCACACAGCGCCTTCTGCCCGTTCGCGTCATTTCGAACCAGCACCACCGCTTCGCGTACGCCCTTCACCTGCAGCAGCTGCGATTCAACCTCACCCGTTTCAATCCGGTGCCCCCGGATTTTGGCCTGGTTGTCGATCCGGCCGATGAAGTCCACATTTCCGTCTTCCATCCACCGCGCCAAATCTCCCGTGCGGTACAACCGTTCACCCGGGACAAACGGGCTGTCCACAAACTTCTCTTCCGTCAGCTCCGGACGATTCAAGTACCCACGCGAGACCCCAACTCCGCCGATGACTAACTCGCCCAGCACCCCGACCGGCACCGGATTCAGATGGGCATCCACAATGTAAAACTTCGCGTTCAGCCACGCCCTGCCAATCGGAACGCTGCCTGTCTGCGGCAGCTTCGTCAGCGGCTCATCGTAGAAGCTCGAATCAATGGCCGCTTCCGTCACACCGTAGGCGTTGATGATGCGAAGCGATGAGCCGAAGCGTTCCTGCAGCGTCCGGTAATCCGCCACACTGCAGCTGTCCGAGCTCGTAATCAGCAGCTCCATTCCGCTGATATCCAGCCCCTGCTCGTACACGTATTCCATAAACGGTACGATCAGCGCCGGTGTGGATTCAAAGATAGTGATGTTCTCCCGCTCGATCCAGCCATGCAGCCGAGACGGATCGATGCGGTCGTCCTTCGGCACAATCACCATCGTGCCTCCGTTGTACAGCGTGCGCGCGATATCGCCTACGAACACGTCAAACGAGAAGCTGGCCAGCTGCAGCAGCCGCACCGGGAATTGATCTAATCGGTATTCCCGCCGGTAGCCTGCCGCGGTGTTGACCAGGCTGCGGTGCTCGATCATGACCCCTTTCGGCCTGCCCGTCGTTCCCGACGTGTAGATCACATACGCCAGATCTTCGGGACGGGCTTCATGGAAATCACCTATGTCAACAGCATTTGCAGCATGATGCCTATCCTCACCGTCGTTTACAACCCCCGTCAGCTTGCCAGAGACTACAGCGGAGTCCAAGCTGGAACCCATGCTCGAACCTTGGACAACGTCGGTCGGTGCATCTGCCCGTTCATCGCTGTACGATGCTTCGTCGTCGAGATACAGCACCGCTGCCAAGGCCAGTTCCTCTTCGCCCAGCCACGCTTCGGCACGCTCTCGCAGTGCCGTTTGTGTCAGCAGCACTTTCGCTCCGCTGTCTTCGAGCATGAACCGCACGCGGTCTGCCGGATAATCCGGGTCAAGCGGCACATAGGCCCCGCCTGCCTTCCACACCCCCAGCACAGCCACCAGCAGGTCCACCGAACGCTCGGCAAGAATGCCAACGATGGACTCCCGGCCAATGCCGCCTGCACGCAGCGTACTCGCCAAACGGTTTGCCCGCTCGTTCAGCGCTGCATAGGTCATTCGGTCATTCTCATACACAACAGCCGTCGCTTCCGGTGTGCGCTTCGCCTGTTCCTCGAACAGCCGATGGAATGCAGCCGCAGGAGCCGCTTCCGGCTGTGCGGGATTGAATGTGCACAGAATTTGGTCCTTTTCCTCATTCGTTAACCAATCCATGTCAGCAATCTTTGCATCTGGACGGCTTACAACCGCCGTAAGTAATTGTCCAAAGTGCGTCGACAATCGCCGAATCGTGCTCTCTTTATAGAGAGCCGTTGCGAATTCAAAGCTGCACTCCAAACCGCCGTTTTCTTCCGCAACATCCACACTCAGATCGAACTTGGCCGAGCCGTATTCACTAGGGTACGGCGACAATTTCAGCCCTTCCAGCTCTACTTCTTTATCCTCAAGGTTCTGCAGCGAGAACATCGTGTCAAAAAGCGGATTACGGCTCAGATCCCGGCTGACCTGCACTTTATCGACGAGTTCTTCGAACGGATAATTTTGGTGCTCGTAAGCACCCAAGGTTGTTTCCTTCACTTCTTCCAGATAGGACAGGAACGTTTTCTCCGAAGCCGGATAATTGCGAAGCGCCAGTGTGTTGACGAACATTCCTATTAACGGCTGCGTGTCTCCATGTGTTCTGCCCGCAATCGATGTTCCGACAATCAGATCGTCCTGACCTGTGTATTTATGCAAAAGCACGGTATAGGCCGCAAGCAGCACCATATACAGCGTCGTTCCGCTTTGAGCGGCTAACCGCTTCAAGCCTTCGTTCGTTTCCTCGTCCACAAAAGACGTCAATGTTTGCCCTTCAAAGCTCTGCACAGCAGGACGCGGGTAATCCGTAGGCATTTCTAAAACCGGCAGCTCTCCCTGGTAACGGTCAAGCCAGTATGCTTCTTCGCGTTTCAACTGTACTTTTTGCGCATCCGATTGCTGCCATACCGCATAGTCCTTGTATTGAATGCGCAATGGCTCCAATGACTCGCCTTCATACAGACGAACGAGTTCACCGACGAATACGTCCATCGAAACCCCGTCAGAGATGATATGATGCATGTCAAACATCAGCAAATAACGTTCGGCTGCCAGCTCTACGAGCTCTGCCCGCAGCAGTGGCGGCTTCGCCAAATCGAAAGGCCGGATGAAATCCTGTATGATTTCTGGCGCTTTTTCCTCACTCACATGACGGTACTGGACATTAAATTCGACATTTTCGTAAATACGCTGTATGGTTTCGCCCTGCAAGACCTCAAAACCGGTTCGCAGCGTTTCATGCCGTGCGATCAATTCACGGAAAGCTTTCTCCAGCAGACTCCGGTCCATTGATCCCTCCAGCAGCAGCACCCCCGGCATGTTGTAGCTTTGATCGGCTCCTTCGAGCTGATTTAGGATAAACAGCCGCTTCTGCGCTGAGGAAAGCGGATAATATGCTCTAGATTCTGCGAGTGGAATAGATGAGAACACCCGCTCTTCAATTCGGGAGATAGCCAGGGCCATCTCTTCCAGTCTCGAGTAGCGGAATACATCACGCAGAGGCAGCTCAACGTTCAGTTCCTGATGCACCCTGCTCACCAGTGTTGTTGCTCGCAGGGAATGTCCGCCTAGGTCGAAAAAGTCGTCATAAACACCGATATGTTCTAGTCCAAGCACACTTTTCCAAATCCCTGCCAAGCTGGCTTCCAGCGGAGTCCGGGGCGGCGTATGTTCTTCGCCCGGCTGCAGGCTCTCTTCCGGCAGCGGAAGGGAGCTGCGGTCGACCTTGCCGTTCGTTGTGAGAGGCAGACGTTCCAACTGGATCAAGTATCCCGGGATCATATAGGCAGGAAGTTCCTGGGAAAGTATGTTTTTCAACTCGGACGTCGAAATCTCAAAGTCTGCCTCGTAATAAGCACAGAGCTGCTTCTCACCGGAGTTGTTTTCCCTCGCCAATACTGTCGCCTTCCGGATCCCCTCCACTTTCTGAAGCTGCGCTTCGATCTCGCCCAGCTCAATCCGGAAACCGCGGATTTTCACTTGGTCATCTGTCCGTCCTACGTATTCGATCGTGCCATCAGACAGCCATTTAGCCAAATCTCCCGTCCGGTACATGCGCTCACCAGATACAAACGGATTGTCCACAAACTTCTCCGCCGTCAGCTCCGGTCGGTTATTGTAGCCCTGTACCAGACCTTCCCCGCCGATGCACAGCTCCCCAGCCACGCCGACCGGAAGAAGCTTATTCCGGCTGTCGACGATATAGACCGTTGTATTACTGATTGGCCGTCCGATCGGTACCGTAACCGCTGACTCATCCACGAAGTCAACCGGAAGATACGTGGTATAAACGGTGCTTTCCGATGGTCCATATAAATGGTTAAGCCTGCCTGGTCCGATATGGGCGAGTGCTTTACGCACATGACCGACCGACACACGTTCCCCTCCGAATAAAATGGCCCGGACGTCCCGCAGACAGTCGACATTCACATCGACAAGAACATTGAAAAAAGCTGTCGTAATCAGCATGACCGAGATTTGTTCGTGTTGGATGAGATCAGCCAGCTGCCCGATTTCCAGCACAGTCTCGCGGGGAACCAGTACCAGCCGAGCCCCGTTGGTCAAAGCACCGAAAATATCGAAAATTGCTCCGTCAAACGAGTAGCTTGACAGCTGGAGGACATGATCCCGCTCCGTGATTTCGATATAATTTGTATTTCGCACGATCCGCACAATGCTGCGGTGTGAAACCAGGTTTCCTTTCGGCCTGCCTGTCGTACCTGACGTATAGATGATGCAGGCCAGATCTGTCGCTGCGGTGCCCGGAATCAGATTTGTGCCGTCCTCGTGATAGAAGGACTCATCATCCAGTAAAATCACAGACTCCGAGCCAGCCAGCCGCTTACACAGGCGGCTTTGAATCAGCAGAACTTGTGCCCCCGAATCCTCGAGCAAGAAACGAATTCGCTCCTCAGGATAATCCGGGTCAATCGGTACGTATGCTGCTCCGGCTTTGTGTGCTGCCAGCATGCCTACCACCATTTCAATAGAACGTTCAGCCATAATAGCGACAAGACTGCCTTTGGATATTCCGCTGCAGCGCAGAGTACGGGCAAGACGATTGACTCGTTCGTTCAGCTCGTGGTAAGTCAGCTCCTGCCCATTCAAGGAAATGGCCGCTGCATCCGGGATACGCCCCGCCTGTTCTTCGAACAATTGAATGAGCGTCTTTCCTCGCGGAAATTCCGTCATTGTGTCGTTAAAGCGTTCAAGCAGATCAACTTTTTCTGCCTCTGTCACAAGTTCAAGCTCACCCACAGTAATCTCCGGGTTAGCCGTCACCTGCTCCAGCAGATGCACGAGATGCCCCTTAAGCCGCTCAATGCTGTCTTTATCAAACACTTCGGCATTAAAGTCAAACCGAATTTCGATCTCGTCTCCCGGCGCCACGGTCACATTGAAGTTATAGTTTGTCTGCTCCTCCATCTGAACGTCAGCAATTGTCAGGTCGCCGTGTTGCTGGTCTCCCGCCTTCTCCATCTGCTCGTCCACCGGATAGTTCTCAAAGGCAATGATATGATTGATCAAATTCTGTTTCTGCACGCTGCGAGCTTGAATTTCGTACAGCGGGTAATACTCATAACGTCCGGACTCCAGCGCTCGCTCTTGCATTTTCGTCATCAAATCGGCGAACAAGGTGTCCGCTTCGCTCGAGACACGGACAGGTACTGTATTGATGAACAGACCGATCATGGACTCGACACCCGGAATTTCAGCCGGTCTTCCTGCCACCACGCTGCCGAATACGGCATCGTTTGTTCCGTTATATTTTTGCAGCAGTACACCCCATGCTGCCTGCAGCAGCGTATTGACCGTAATCTGGTGCCCTCTCGCCACCCGATCCATCCGCCGGCTAAGCTCCCTGCCCAGCTCGGCCGTAACATGATCAGCCGTAAATTTGTCATTGAGCACAGCTTCCTTTTGTCCTGGCAGTACGGTTTGTCCTTCATAACCTGTCAGGAATTCCGTCCAATAAGCGGCTGCGGCCTGTTCGTCCTGCTTCTCCAGCCATTCGATATAGGCGTCATAATCCGCCCCGTTATCTTCCGCTAACGGTTTGCCGGATGCTAGATTCGAGTACGTCTCAAAAAGCTCCTGCGTCAGCTGTGCCAGACACCAGCCGTCCATCAGAATATGCTGGAAGCTCCACAGCACATGATAACTTTCATCTTCGGTACGCAGGATTGTAAAGCGAACAAGTGGATCATGTTCCATGTCGAACCCGCGGAGCTTGTCATCCTCGGCTTTTTTATTCAAATACGCTTGTTTCTCATCCAGCCGCAGATCAAGAAGCTCTTCATATTGAAATCCGACCGGCTTGTTCCGGTATATCACTTGCAGCGGCTCTCCCGCTGGTCCTTTGACAAAATTCGCCCGCAGTACCCGATGTCGTTTTGCCAGCTCCATCCAACTTCTCTCGAAAAGCTGGACATCAAGTGCCCCGCGCATCGTGAACCGAGTCTGCTCGAAGTAAGCGGCGTTTTGCCGATCAAGCGAGCTGTGGAACCACATGCCTTTCTGCATCGGCGTAAGTGAATAAATATTTTCTATTTCACCTCGATGTCCTGAATGCAGGGTGAGCTGCTCCAGCTCTGCAATAGTCAGACCTTTGAACTGCAAGTCACTTGGCGTCAATTCGGTCTTTTCTTTTCCTGCACAGTGGGCTATGAGCTCTCGAAGACTCTGCTCAAAGTACTGAGCAAAAGTCTCTATTGTCTCTTTACGATACTGCTTCAGGCTGTAGCTGAGATCGAGAGATAAAACGCCGTCCAGCACCATACCGTTAATATCCAGCACAAAGCTGCGGGCCTGACGGTCACTGGTCGGGCTGCCGCTGGAATAAGGAGATATGCTGATCTCGTCCTGATTGACATCATCGTCGAACTGGCCGAGATAGTTAAAATTGATTTCCGGCTCTGCCCCCCAGACAAAATGATCCTCCGATTTGGAGAGATAGCGGCAGACACCATATCCAAGCCCTTTATTCGGAATACGGCGCAGGCTTTCCTTGACCTGTTTGATCTGATAGGCGGTATCTCGGTCGGGTTCAGTCTCCAGGACGACTGGAAACTTCGTTGTAAACCAGCCAACGGTGCGTGTGATGTCGATATCTGTTCCGATTGATTCACGTCCGTGCCCCTCGAGATTAATTCGCACCCGTTCGTGTCCCGACCACTTTCGAATGGCGATGCCGAGCGCCGTTACCAAAATATCATTCATTTCGGTGTTATAGGCTCGGTGAACCCGCTTCAGCAGCAGTTCAGTTTCTTCTGGGGTCAAATGCACAAACAGCGATTCGCTGTCCTGCTGCGTCGTAACGTGCACTTCCATATCCTTCGGCACGGTCGGAACTTCAATTTGTTCCACGGCCTGCCAATAGGTTCGTTCCTTTGTCATCTCCGGGCTGTTTGCATAAGCCGCCAGCTGCTCGGACCACGTACGGTATGCATCCGTTTTCGCCGGGAAACGAATTTCCTTACTTTGCCCAGCCTGCTCGTAACCCAGAGCGAAATCCTCCATTAAAATACGCCAGGACACGCCGTCCACCACAGCATGATGAACCGCAAGCAGCAAGTGATCGCCGTCCATGCATCGGAACAATCCCGCCTTAACGAGGGGGCCGTTCTCTAAATCGATACCAGCTTGAATATTTGCTGCTTTCTCTTCCACAGCCTGCGAAGTGTTGTCCGCATCCTGTAAGTCAAATACGTCCAGCGTGAACAGCTCGCCTTCCTGAACTGCGCGGTTCCGCACGATAAATCCCTGTTCGGTCTTGCAGAACACCATCCGCAAGGCATCATGATGCTCGGCCAGCTTCTGCAGCACTTGGCACACAGTCTCTTCGCTGAAGCCTTCCTTCCGGTACAGCATCACTGATTGGTTGAAATGATGCTGATCCGCGAAGGCGCTCTCGAAAAACCAATGCTGAATAGGCGTCAGCACCGTTTCACCCGTTATTTCCCCTTGATCAATCGTACGCCCAACCGGCTTCACATGCAGGCTGAGCTGCGAGATCGTCGGATATTTAAACAAATCCCGGATTTCCAGCTTGTAACCGGCTTGATGAAGCCGTGAGGAAACCTGAATGGACTTGATCGAGTCTCCACCCAGCTCGAAAAAATGATCCGTTATTCCAACACGATCGGTGTTCAATACCGCCTGCCAGACATCAGCAAGCGTCTGCTCAGCTTCATTGCGCGGAGCTGCGTACTCACCGCCGGTAAGCGCGATGCCTTCGGGATCGGGCAATGCCTTGCGATCAATTTTATCGTTTGGTGTAAGCGGCATCTGCGGAAGCTGAACAAAATGTGCCGGAATCATATAATTCGGCATTTTTTTTGCCAACGTTCTTCTCAACTCGTCAAGCGTAAGCGCGTCGCCCGCGACCAGGTATGCGCACAGTTCTTGCCCGCTTTTACCATCCCTCGCAATGACGATTGTTTCCTGCACGGAGTCAATCTTTAGAAGCTGCTCCTCAATCTCGCCAATTTCGATCCGAAATCCACGGATTTTCACTTGATGGTCGATTCGGCCCATGTACTCAATATTTCCGTCCGGCAGCCAGCGTGCGAGGTCTCCTGTCCGGTAAAGACGTTCTCCCGGCTCAAACGGATGTTCCACGAACTTTTCCGCTGTCAGCTCCGGAAGGTTCAGGTAACCTCTCGCAAGGCCAACACCTGCCACACACAGCTCGCCTTCCACTCCCCGAGGGACAAGCTGGAGGTGAGTATCTAGAATAAAAATCTGGTGATTGGCCAGCGGGCGGCCGATCGGAATGATCCTGCGCTCTGGCTGCTCCTCATCAGCATCCCAAAGCGTTGTGACGATAGAAGCTTCGGTGGGTCCGTAAGCATTAAAATAGTGGACCTTCGATTTCCACTGCTGTACGAATTCGGCCGATACTGCCGATCCGCCCGTTATGAGCTTCGTTAAGCTGGGGAGGCTGTCCGGATTCAAATAAGCACTGTACGTCGGAGGCAAAATAGCTGCCGTAATTGCATGTTCGTTCATATAATTCTCGAACAGGCGGTTGTCTAGAATCGTCTCTGCCGTCGGGATATATAGTGCTGCACCAAAATAAAGAGCTTTGAACACTTCCCAGCAGGACGCATCAAACGATAAACTGGCAAATTGAACGATGCGATCATGTTCCGTGATGCCCAGCTTCTCCGCAAACATCAGCTTCAAGCTGACCAAACCCCGATGCTCCAGCATGACCCCTTTGGGATTGCCTGTCGTACCTGACGTATAGATGACGTATGCCAAATCATTTGGACCACTGGCTGGCTCCAGATTAGTCCCATCATCGCTGTACGCCTGCTCATCATCCAGCGCCAATACCGTTCCTTCAAAAGGCACCCGCTGCTTCAGCTCTTTTTGAGTCAGCAGCAGCTGCGCGTTGGAGTTCTCCAGAATATAGCGGATGCGTTCTTCCGGGTATTCCGGATCAATAGGCACATAGGCACCACCGGCTTTCAGTACTGCCAGCATGCCGACGACGGTTTCCAGCGATCTCCTGACCATTAAACCTACCAGTTGATTGGACTGCACACCGAGGAATCGCAGCGTGCGTGCCAGTCGGTTTGCCCTTTCATTCAACTCCGCGTACGAAAGCCGCTGTCCCTCAAATACAACCGCCGTCGCTTCGGGCACCCGTCCTGCCTGCTCCTCCACTAGTTGATGAATCGTCTGATCACGAGGATAGTCCTTCTTTGTATCGTTAAATCTCTGCAGCAGTTGAAATTTCTCGTCCTCCGACAGCATGTCCACCCGCAGGATGTCCATCTCCAGCTCTCGAAGCCCCACGGCCAGCAGACGATTCAGATGGCCTACAACTCGAGTCATCAACTCGGAATCATATAAAAGCTCGTTATATGAAAGGAATAGCTGTATCTTCCCTTCCACTAAGCTGAATTGAAAGGAACAATCCGCGACAACATTTTGCAAGGTCTCATCCAGATGCAGCTCCCTAAGGGAAACCAGCGTATGCACAACAGGTATCCCATCTGCATACTGCAGGTCCAGCTTTTCCGTCATTTTCAAGAATGGAATATGCTGATGCTGGATCGCTTCTGGTAAAGAAGTTCTCAGCTTGCTTAGAACTGTTTTAAATGTCGTACCTTCCAAAAGCGAGTTTTTCAAAATAACTGTATGATTAACGGAGCGCCGTGTCTCCGCCTGTTTCCGCACAATAGGCATGCCGACCAGAATTTCAGAAGCACCCGTATATTTATGTAGAAGCACTTGAACACCAGCAAGCAAAATCATGAAAGCAGCCAGCGGAGTCCCCCTGCTCATTTGATAGATACGCTGGGCCACTTCCTCCGAAAGCGAACCGCTGACGGTTGTCATAACGGGCGCCAAAGAATTTGGAGTTTTGCTGTAAGGCATCCGTGTCAAGGTATACTCTTCGCCATCAAATTTATCGTTCCAAAACAACGTTTCTTTTTTAAAAGCCACCTGGATCGTTCCCCTCTCTTCATCGGTAAAATCCATCCGGCGGAGCATTATGCCGCAGCAAAGCTCGCCTCTTTCTAAACATGGGACAACAGTGTCAGTAGATTTTACGAGTTAACCGCTGTGTTTACCCGGTTAAATATATACAGCAATAACTTTGCCTGACGGCTTTCCCCTTCAGCTCTCATACATAGAACAAAACAAAGATATCATTTCAAGCAAGAGATACAGCAGCTTCCGGCTCTTCTTCTTTCAGTAAGCTCTACTGCAGACGGTCTTCACAAAGACAGCTTTGGATTCAACATTTGGTTTGGAATTGGATTATGGGGGTGGACAAGGCATGTTCCTCCTATCGATGCAGGACTTGCTGCAGAGTTCCGGTAATCCATCAGGAATTAGACCACACCTCCGGATTCGGCACCGAAGCTGCCTTGGTTCAAAGCCAAAGTTACAGGGGCATTAATCACTCTATGTACGATTTTTCGTATTTCCCCGCAGCCTTGATGTGATTAAGTAAGAGACCAGCTGCGGGGTATGAGCTCTACTGACGTTTAGATGTGACAATGATAAAGCATGAGGCTCAAAGAATGCTCCGTATGGTATGAACGGGACAGCCCTTGGACTTGCGCTGAATTTCTTGCTGCTTGACGGATAAACAGCAGCATAGAAAAAACTACAATATGAAAGCGTTATCTCAACAACGGAGCCGCACGGCACCCAGAAGGTACATAGGTGTATTTTCGGGACGGTCAGCCCCCGCTTTAAACAGGTTTAGGTTGTTACCAGCAATCTTTGATCCTCCTCAGAGATTACCTGCTGCATACTGGACTTGATAATACTGCAGCCAGCGGTCAGATGCTCCATCGTGACAGTCAGAGGAGGCATGATCTTCAGAACGAGGTCTCCTCTGCCGGCTCTCTCAATAATGAGCCCATTCTCAAAGCAAATCTCAGACATACGTTTCGCCCCAGCTTCATCTATGAAGCCAGAGACGTCGATCCCCCAGATCAGGCCAATTCCGCGGATCGCAATGGATGGATGCAGAGTTTTAATTTCTTTTTCAAGAAACGAACGCACAAATTCTTCTTTCTGCTTCACCTGAGTTTCCAGGGAGACTTTGTCTCTGAACTCAAGTGCAGCTTTGGCAGCAACAAAGGCAAGCTGATTGCCACGGAAGGTACCATTGTGCTCCCCTGGTGTCCAGAGATCCAATTCCGGCTTCAGCAGCAGGATGGACATCGGCAGACCGTAACCGCTGATTGACTTTGACAGGGTAACGAGATCAGGTTCGATCCCCGCACGTTCAAAGGAGAAGAATTCACCAGCCCGGCCGCATCCAACTTGAATCTCGTCGGTAATGAGCAGGATATCGTGATCGCGGCACAGCTGCTGTAGTCCGCGCAGCCACTGCACGTCGGCGACATGAATTCCGCCCTCCGCTTGTATGGTTTCAAGCAGAATGGCAGCCGGTTTGTCGATTCCCGAGTGCGAATCAGTCAGGATATTTTCGATATAACCCAGTGTATCCATTTCTGCAAAAGCACCACTCGGATGCGGCATAAACGTAACTCCATTCAGAGGCAGTCCGGCCCCTTCCCTCATAGACTTGGAGCTTGTCGCTGACAGGCTGCCTAGTGACATGCCGTGGAACCCACCCATGAATGCGAATATCCCAGATCTCTTCTTCGCCTTGCGTGCAAGTTTTAGGGCTGCTTCAACCGCGTTCGTTCCCGTTGGACCACAGAATTGGATTTTGTAATTCAGCTTTCGCGGCTCCAGGATCCGCTCCGAGAAGCTTTGGATGAATTCCCGCTTGGCCATTGTATACATGTCCAGACCATGCATAATCCGATCTGAAGTTAAGTAATCAAGAATCTGATCCTTGATATAATCGTTGTTGTGACCGTAATTCAGCGCTCCTGCGCCTGCAAAAAAATCAATATATCCTCTTCCATCTTCAGAAAATAACAGGTCTTCCTTGGCCCGGTCGAATACTACCGGAAAGCTTCTGCAGTAAGATCTTACGTTGGATTCCAGCTTTTCAAAAATGCTCACGCGCTTCATCCTCCATCGAAATTGGAATAAGGTTAGCTTCAATTACTTAACCTTCTAACGTCATCGAGCAGTAACTTCTCAGCTGTCATTTTTCACCATTGTCGGTCCTTGCATGCCAGCTTGCTGGACAGCCAGTGGACTGGTCTCTCGCACACAGCTTGGGTATGTATAAAAACCCACCAATACTATTTTTTAGCATATTTGGAAGGTCGACCTAGGTAGAATTATATCAAATTTCCAAAGAATGTATAGTAAATTTTTGGTTAAATTAGGTCAACTCAACATAAAGTGTTAATAATTCGCCTTATTATAACGAAAGGAGAAGTTATATTGGGAAAGGTTTGTCACAATCGAAGGATTCGGAGGTGTTGAAGATAAGAATTCCCTTTGTCATATATGGTATTTATTTACTTACATTCTCTGTTCATGCTGTAAATCCTTGCGCTTTACAAAAAATTAACAATAAACCCCATATAATATTGATCTTACGCTTCTGTACAATCTATAAGCGAATCAGCCCATTAAATCAACAAAAAGGACGCCCCACTTTCTTGCCTGGCTGCGTCCTCAACATGATGGTATCCTCACCAAAAAGGAGCCGCGAGTCAATCCCTCGGGCTCCTTTTTAGATGCTGATCATCATTCACTTATATTAAGTTTACAATATTTATTGACTGCTTTACGGCTTTTTCATACCGAGATCACCATTCTGTTTCCACAAAACGTTTACTAGAACGTTAAACTGCCTTTACTCAACCGTTACACTTTTCGCCAGGTTACGTGGTTTATCTACATCATGACCCAGAGCCAGGGAAGCGTAATATGCCAGCAATTGCAAAGCAACAACAGATAGAGCTGGGCTCAGAAGCGGCAGCGTCTTAGGAATAGCAAACGCTTGGTCTACAGACTTCAACAAAGGTGCTACGTGCTCTTCGTACGTAATCGCCAGTACGTCTGCGCCGCGAGCTTTCACTTCTTTGATATTGCTTACCGTTTTCTCCAGAACGTTCTCCTGAGTCGCCAGAGCAATAACAGGAATACCGTCTTCGATCAACGCTAGTGTACCGTGTTTCAATTCACCTGCAGCATAAGCCTCCGAGTGAATATAAGAGATCTCTTTCAGTTTTAACGATCCTTCTTGGGCTACCGCGTAATCCAGACCACGACCAATGAAGAAAAGATGTTGATGTTTAGAGATTTGCTCTGCATATCCTTTGATCGCATCTGCTTGCTTCAGCATCGATTCCACCTGCTCAGGCAGGGCTTGCATCGCTGCCAATGTGTGTGCAATCTCTTCCTGAGTTTGCGTACCACGTACTTGTGCAAGGTACAGACCAAGCAGGTTGAACGCGATCAACTGGGAAGTGTATGCCTTAGTGGAAGCCACGGCGATCTCAGGACCAGCCAATGTAGCAATCACATCGTCTGCATCACGAGCAATCGAGCTGCCCACAACATTTGTAATCGCCAGTACATGTGCACCGTTAGATTGAGCTTCACGCAGCGCTGCCAGTGTATCTGCGGTTTCACCGGATTGGCTCACTACAATTACAAGTGTATCCTTATTTACGATTGGCGAGCGGTATCGATACTCGGAAGCCACATCTGTTTCTACCGGAATACGCACCAATTGCTCAATCACTGTACGTCCAACCAGACCTGCATGGTATGCCGTACCACATGCAATAATCTGAATGTTACGAATATTTTTAATTTGCTCTTCCGTCATTTTGAGCTCAGGAAGCTGTACTTTTTTGCCTTCATTGTCGATACGACCCAGCATTGTATCACGATATGCTTTTGGCTGCTCATGAATCTCTTTCAGCATAAAGTGCTCAAATCCGCCTTTTTCCGCGGTTACTGCATCCCAATCGACACGAATCATTTCCCGAGAAATAAAATTGCCCTCAATCGTCATCAATTCGACAGCATCATGTGTCAATACAGCCATTTCACCATCATTCAGAATGTACACATTACGTGTATGTTCCAGAATTGCCGGGATATCAGAACCAATGAAGTTCTCACCTTCACCAACACCAATAATCAATGGGCTCGCTTGACGCACAGCAACGAGTTTCTCAGGCTCATGCTCTGTCAATACACCCAGCGCGAATGCGCCGCGCAGCAGCGTGATCACTTTTTGCACAGTTTTAACAATGTCACCATTGTATTCACGTGCAACCAGGTGAGAAATGACTTCGGTATCTGTCTCGGAAGTAAACGTGTGACCTTGGGAGATCAGCTCATCCTTCAGCTCCAAATAGTTCTCAATAATCCCGTTATGCACAACGGAGAACTTCTGGCTTCCATCCGTATGTGGATGTGAATTCTCGTCCGATGGTTTACCATGGGTAGCCCAACGTGTGTGTCCAATTCCGGCATTACCTACCAGCGGAGCACCATCAAGCTTTGCTTCCAGGTTTGCCAAACGTCCGAGAGCTTTCGTAATTTGCAGACCTTGCGGTGTAAATACCGCAATACCCGCAGAATCATAACCACGATACTCGAGTTTTTTCAATCCTTCAACCAATACCGATTGAGTGTTCTTATTACCAATATATCCAACAATACCGCACATAGTTTATTTCCTCCGTTTGTATATGAATACTGTGACAGGAAGAGAAACAGGCAGAGGTGGACGTATTGGAAAATGATAGATTGCTTAACCGTATCATGAATATCATTTCCTATTCAATTATCAACGATCAGAACGGCCTGCTGCCGTCCCGCTGTGTTCATGCTGTATTACGAATGCAATCATGAATGTACATCATTTTCCCGTCCGCGCACTGTTTACGCTCTTCACGCACATTCATTTTAATTTTGTCTTATCTCCTGCACCTACCGGCGCGTTGTGTGGACAGTCACCCATCCATTTTCCGCAATCCGGTTTACGGCTCTGATGCATCACCGGGAGGTCCCCGCCGAACAATCCGAACACCTCCACCTCGTCAGCTTGATTGCCGTCCATGTTGAGTATGTCCTCTTCCTTTTCCAAAAGAGATACTCATCAACATGCGTCCCGCGCAATTTCAAGCTCTGGCGCTTGTGTAACTGTAACCTTACAATCCTCACTTTCTGTGTCTGAATGACGACTCCACTCATTATATGCACCTTAAGTTCATTTTGCAATGGAGCAAAGTACCTGTAACAATTTCAGCACATTTACCCACGCTCCTGACCAGATAATCAGACCCATGGTCTTATCTAATCAGGACGCAGGAACAATAATCAAACGTTAGTATTTGGAAACTCATCAGCCTCTGTATACCCATATGCTTATAAAACAATCTTGTGAAAACGAACACTCAGACTGCATAACAGCAGGCTTTTCAAGCAAACTAGATCAGTTCTTTTTGCACAACATCTGCAATCTGGGATACAAACTGCTCAAGCTCATGTTTATCAGGACCTTCGGCCATAACTCGGATCAGTGACTCTGTACCTGATGCACGAACCAACACACGACCATTATCTCCCAGCTGTGCTTCTACCGCAGCAATAGCTTCACCGATTGCAGTGTTACCCTCATATTTACTCTTATCTTCCACACGAACATTAACCAGCACTTGTGGATACTGTGTCATGATCGCTTTCAGGTCACTAAGCTTTTTACCCGAAGCCTTGAGCGTATCTACGAGTTGAATAGCCGTCAGCATGCCGTCTCCTGTTGTATTGTAGTCCAGGAAAATAACATGACCAGACTGCTCACCGCCCAGATTATATCCGCCACGTCGCATTTCCTCCATCACGTAGCGATCCCCTACAGCTGTTTTGGCCGTTTTCAGCGCGAGCTTCTCTGTTGCTTTGTAAAAACCGATGTTGCTCATTACGGTTGATACCACTGTGCTGTCTTTCAATTTGCCTGCCCGATTCATCGCGTCTCCGCAAATGCACAGAATAAAGTCGCCATCCACTTCGGCACCTGTTTCATCAATGGCAATCAGACGATCCGCATCCCCGTCAAAAGCAAGACCAAGGTCTGCTTTATGCTTCAGCACCTCTTGCTTCAAGTGCTCCGGATGAGTCGAACCACACTTTTCGTTAATGTTCAGACCATTCGGTTCCGAGCCAATAGCAATGACTTCAGCACCAAGCTCACTAAACAATTTTGGTGCCAGCTCATAGGCTGCACCATTAGCACAATCGAGTACAATTTTGAGACCGGAGAACGATTCGGATACGGTTGTTTTCAGGTAATCCAAATAACGGTAACGGGATTCTTCATCCATCGTCACAGTTCCAAGACCTGCACCAACCGGGCGCGGCAGCTCATCTTTTTCCGCATCCATCAGCTCTTCGATCCGGTTTTCTGTTTCATCCGACAGCTTGAAACCATCTCCACCGAAAAATTTGATCCCGTTATCCTCCACAGGGTTGTGGGAAGCCGAGATCATTACACCCGCATCAGCTTTAAGCAGACGAGTAATGTAAGCCACACCTGGAGTAGAAACAACACCTAAACGAATGACATCCGCACCGATAGACAGAAGTCCTGCAACCAGTGCTGATTCCAGCATCAGTCCAGAAATCCGTGTATCCATACCAATGACTACCTTCGGTCTTTCTACACCGCCTGCAAGCACATATCCGCCGCACCGTCCGATGCTGTATGCCAGCTCCGCCGTCAACTCTTTATTGGCAACCCCTCTGACACCATCTGTACCAAAATATTTACCCATGATCTAACTCCTTCTATTTGCATCTTATATGAGCGCATCAATACATTTTTAGAAATTGAAATAAAATGACATCTTACGGATTTGAACCCGATTTACCACCGTTACTGCTGTTATTCTCATTGCTGTTTACACTACCACGGTTCACTGCTGCACTTCCCTGCTGGCTTTGATCCTGATGCTCCGTATTCGATTCATCTTGCTCTTCCACAGGATCCGTGTTTGGCTGTCCGTTTTCAACTTCTGCCGGCGATGGATCTGGTCCTGTTTGATTATCCTCACTGGAGTTTTGCTCTGGAGGCACAGCTGCATCTTTGGCCTTTTCGCTGATCTTGACCGTCGCACTTAAATCAGTGGACGCCCCATCCAGCTTCGCAAACCGGGGTAAAGCAGCTTCCAGTTCAATCTCATGTGTACCTTCACCAAGGCCTTGAAGATTTCCCGTAAGCTTGATGTCATCCCCACTTAAACCTTCAAGCATGCTTTGTGATCCCGTTAGTGTAATGTTCAGGCCCCCGCTTTTGGGAGTAACCAGCTCACTTTCAAGCCCATTTCCCAATCCGCTCAGAAGAATCGGTACGTTGGGAAAAACTTTCGTGGTTGTCTCGACCTCATCGTAAGGCGACACCGTGACTTTGATCTGAATCGAACTAGGCTCGATTTTCTCAGAACCCGAAGGCGGCGTCAAGTCCACGTTAACTGTTGTAGTGCCGGACTGAGTGAACTGTGTAAGATCAAGCGCAGCCTGGTCATAGGACTGTATACCCGCAAGTGATTCCTCACTCCCATAAATCGAGACTTCTTTCACGCTCGGCTCGACCGAAGAGAGTACCAGACCATCGGGCAGCTGTCCTGAATATTTGATCCTCAAGGGCACTTTTGTATAGGGCTGATTGACCGGAACACGGACTTCGACTGTCTGTGGTGTTATAGCCGCATTTTCAATCACTTTGCCCTCGGCATCATATGCCTGAAGTTTCACTTTTTTCTGAATCACGTCTTCCTTCGCATCTTTTATGCTTACACTGCCCTGAACCTTCGCTACAGCTTCAAGCTGCCCTTCCGGCAGAGTTACCTTAACCGGAGCCAAGGGCTCAACCACAGGCTTTCCAGCACGATATCCAGCGGAAGGCTCTCCTTCGGGTACAATATTCACATTAAATGATTTGGTGCCCAATTTTTCTACATTCACCGTTACCATGGAAGGTTCCATGCTGACAACTTCAACCCCGGAAGGTAAATCAGGCACAAGCGGCAGCGTGTTTGAACCCTCCTTTACCTGGCTCAAATCAACCAGCACTTTATAATCGTCATTTGTGAAAATGGAAGTCAGCATTGAACGCTGCCCTTTGATCTCCAGCCGCACTTCATCTGTGCTGAGAGATGTAAGAACATACGCGTTACTATCCAGCCCGTAGGGCTGAACAGGAACATTCCGTTCCACAATTTTACTGGATATCCCCGTTGTAATGGTTGGAGTTGTAGGTACTTCATCCAGATGAATCATGAACCAGAGAAGCAGACTTACCGCCAGTGCAAGTATTTTGGCAAAGTTGTTATTGTTAAACCATTTATCCATTGTTACGTCCTCCCTTCCGTTTCCAGAAGGTTGACCATGCATTCTTTTTGCTCAGATTGGAGGTTGGGCGCAATTCCTCATACAGTTTGGCTATCAGCGACTCTTCCTTAATATCACGGACCACCTGTCCGTTCATCGCCAGAGAAACTTGTCCTGTCTCCTCCGAAACAATCAGACAGATTGCATCGGCCACCTCAGTAATTCCGATTGCCGCACGATGACGTGTTCCCAATTCCTTGCTGATAAACGGATTCTCGGATAATGGCAGATAACAGGCAGCTGCAGATATTTGTTTTCCTTGGATAATTACTGCGCCATCATGAAGTGGTGTATTTGGAATAAAGATGTTAATCATCAGTTCCGAACTGACAAGCGATTGCATTTTGATTCCTGATTCGGTGTAGTCATTCAGACCTGTTTCACGTTCAAAAACCACCAGAGCACCGATTTTACGCCGGGACAAATAATTAACAGACTTAATAATCTCACCAATTAACACCGTTAATTCTTCATCACTTGCAGCGGCCGAGCGGCCAAATAACTTACCCCGGCCCAATTGCTCCAGACCACGTCGAAGTTCTGGTTGGAAAATGATAAACACTGCAACGACCCCAAACGTAAACATCTGGTTCATCAACCATTTAAGGGTATATAGATTTAACCATGTGCTTAGTGCCCAGATCAATACAAGGAACAAAATCCCTTTCAGAAGCTGAACCGCACGTGTACCACGCACAAGCAAAATCAGTTTGTACATAATATAGGTAACGATCAATATATCGATAACGTCCTTAATGGACTCTTTCCACGTTAAGTCAGCAAAATAATTCATAAGCCAGCCCCCGCTATCCCCATTGATGAGTAAACACTGATCTCATATTAACCATTCGGGATTTTACATAATCCCTTCTTCGCATTTATCTAATGCTTATCTATATGTAGTATGTTCTCTTTACTATCTAGGTTATAACGTTACCGTTCAGGTTGCAAGTTACTCCGGTCACAAACTGAATATAAGCTTACTTTTCCCACTTTTTCTGACATTTGAACAATAAAAAAAGAGTACCCCACGCAATTCGGAGGTACCCTGCTTGGTATATACCTATTGAAGTTGATCCCTTGTCTTAACGGTATGCCACTTCATTTACCATATTGGTTATTTTGTACCAGAACCAGTCCAGCGCCTGATCAATGCTTTTCACTTGACCTGACACGTGAGCTGTGGAGGCTTGAAACAGTTGTCCGTCGATGACCGTCAGATTACCATTCACATCACCGTACACCTGAGCGGTTCCATTCTCTATCGTAAGATCGCCAGCAACTGACTTACCTTCCGGGACAATAACCGTGCTGCCTTGAATCACGAGCTGATCCAGACTGTTCCCCTTAACCACCATTTCGTTGTTCTGATTCCAGAAATTGAAGGCGCTAAAGAGCATCACGACCAAAAAGAAGGCTGCCGCCGTCATCGCGGGATGTCCTTTGACCCATTTGAGCCATATTTGCTGTCTCTTGGGCTGTGGCAGAGCATTCATAATTCGATTGGTCAGCTCATCCGAGGCAGACGGTGAATAATGTTTCATGGCAAAGAGCAGCATTTCCGTCTGTTCCAACTCTTTAAAGCGCATGCGACAATCCGGACAGATCAATAAATGGCTTTTCAGTTCAACCTTCTGTTCCGGGGACAACGACTCATCCAAACATTCATGCATTAAAGAGACGGCCGAGTTGCAATCCATATGAGAGCCAATCCTTTCCTTAGACACTTAGTCCCTGCGCCTGTAAAAAGCACGCATAAGACTTGCATACATTACATACGCATCCGTTTCAGATATGTTTCAAATAATTTTGCCCAAAATTCGGTGAATCTGAAATTATAACTTGTATTCCAATTTTTTACGCAAAAAGTCACGGCCCCGATGCACTCGTGTCTTGATCGTTGTTACGGGCATCCCTGTGACATCACTAATTTCTTGTAATGACAAGTCCTGCAGGTATCTTAGAACCATAACAGACTTGTACTTAGCGGGTAAGCTGTCGATTGCCTCACGAATGAGGGTCTGTGTTTCGGAGAGCAGTGCTTCGGACTCCGGTGTTCGATCATCACTGGGAAGCATGGCATATCCGTCTGATCCTTCCTGATCATTCAACTCGGCATCCAATGAGTAAGAAGGTTTCTTCCTGCGAAGCCTGTCAATACATAAATTTGTTGCAATCCGATAGATCCAAGTCGAGAACTTCTGATTCGGATCATACTTCTCCATATTTCGAAACACACGCAAAAACGTCTCCTGAACAACGTCTTCTGCTTCGTGACGATTGCTCAGCATCCGGTATGCCAAATGAAACAGCTTGTCCTTGTATAGTTCAACGATTTCTGCAAAGGCTCTCTGGTCACCCTTAAGCACCAGCTTTACCAGCCTGTTCTCCAAATTGTCCACCCTAATTCCCCCAGACATGCTGATGGGTCTTCCGTCTTCTAATACCCGTCCACACTTGTAATTCACCAATCAAATCGTAAATCAACTTTGGTCAAAAATCAAGACTGTATGACAAATATGCTCCAAAAACAGTAAAAACGGGAACTCCCGAAGGAGTCCCGTCTAATCCCGCCTTCTTAAAGGAGAGATGGATTGTTATTTATTACATTAACCATTCATTATATGAATGATTACCGGAACAGACATCAGCCTGTATTACGCAATCCTGCAGCGATACCATTGATGGTCAGCAGTACTTCCCGGAGCAGTTCCGTATCATCATCCCCACGTTCACGCATATCACGCAGTTCACTCAGGAGCTGCACCTGCATGTAGGATAATGGGTCAACATACGGATTACGCAAACGAATGGACTCCTGAATAACAGGTACATCATCCAGAATCTCGGCTTCGCCTGTAATTTTCAGAATCAACTCTTTTGTAAGTTTAAACTCTGTTTCGATCTGACCAAAGATCCGATCCCGAGCTTCCTTATTCGAAGTCATGGCCGAATACTCTTTGGCAATCACGAGATCTGCTTTGGCAATCGCCATCTGCACCGTATCAATCAGCGTGCGGAAAAACGGGAAGTTAGCATACATGTCTTTCAGGACGTTAAGGTTTTCCTCTTTACCCTGATAGTAACTTTGCAGACCCGTACCTGCCGCATACCATGCCGGAAGCAAGTAACGGCTTTGGGTCCAGGCAAATACCCAAGGAATTGCACGCAAATCTTCAAACTTGTCACTGCCCTTCCGTTTGGATGGACGTGAACCAATGTTGAGTTCGCCTACTTCTGGAAGCGGAGTAGACTCTTTAAAGAACGTGAAGAAGTCCGGGTCACGGAAAATGAGATCCTGATATTTTGTCAGTGACACTTCCGAAATGTCTTTGATAATCTCATCCCATGCCTGCTCTGATGCTGACTCTTGCGGCTCCAGACCATTCAAAGCAGCTGTAATCAACGCTGAAGTAGCCTGCTCCAGACTGCGGTATGCAATCCCCTGAAGAGAATAACGGGATGAAATAACCTCGCCTTGTTCTGTGATCTTGATTCCGCCACCAATGGTATGCGGCGGTTGGGCAAGGATACTGCGGTTCAGCGGCATGCCTCCGCGTCCAAGGGCTCCTCCGCGTCCGTGGAAGAACTTCAACTTCACACCATGCTCGTCACCGACAGCCGTAATTGCGTTCATCGCTACTCGCAGTTCCCAGTTCGCAGTGACTACGCCGCCATCTTTATTGCTGTCAGAGTAACCGAGCATAATTTCGTGAAGCTCATTACGTCCTCTCACGCTTGCACGGTACACAGGCAGGTTAAACAACCGCTGCATAATCTCGGATGCCGCATGAAGGTCATCAATCGTCTCAAACAATGGAACAGCCTGCAGTGTAGAAATGACTTCACCGTTTGCTCCCTTGGAGAACAAACCAACTTCTTTGGCAAACACCATGACTTCAAGCAGGTCACTTGCTCCTTGGGTCATACTAATCAGATAACTCGTGATGCAGCCTGTGCCAAATTCATTCTGTGCACGTTTGATGGTACGGAACACATCCAGACACTCTCTGGTTCCTTCCGTATATTGATGGTAAGGCGATGTAAGCGGCCTTGGGTCATCCAGCAAGCGAGCAAGCAGATCAATTTTACCGTCTTCTGTCAGGCGTGCGTAATCTTCTACGATGTTCATTTTGGCCAAAATTTCCGACATCGCACTTTCATGCTCTTTGCTGTGCTGACGCACATCCAGAGCTGCCGTATGGAAACCGAATAGTTCAACCTGACGAATCATTTTGCGAACGGTGGTATCCGCTACATAGTCAGCAAAATGGTGGCGCAGGCTTCGGTCGATAATTAACAAATCATCAATTAAGTCTTGAGCGTTCTGGTATCGGTCAGGCTGACTCACCTTGTTCTCGTCAAGAACATTATTCAGCTTGGCGATCATGTAAGCCAGTTTGATGCGATACGGCTCTTTCTCATTACGCCAAATGTCCACTTTTTTCAAAGTAACACAGCTGCGGTCCTGCTCAATTGACTGCGCCAGTTCATCCGAGATGTGAATGATATTGGTGCTGAAGCTCAAGTGACCCATAAGCTCAATCATAATCCGCTGGTACTCACGCAAAGCGAGCTTGCGCTGCATAAGCAGTGTTTTCCATGTTACATCTGAAGTTACCGATGGATTTCCATCCCGGTCTCCACCAATCCAGGAACCGAAACGCAAATACGTCGGCACATGCCAGTCATGGTCTGGATAAAATTTATTCAGGCAGCGTTCCAGCTCCTGGTATACATCCGGAAGTACGTGGAACAACGTTTCATGAAAGTAGTACATCCCGTTCCGCACTTCATCGAGCACAGTCGGTTTGCGATCGCGGAGTTCATCCGTCTGCCAAAGAGTGATAACCTCATTCAGCAGTTTCTCGCGCAGCTGTTCACGTTCACGCAACGTCAGCGTAGGATTATCGAGCAGCATGACATCTTCTGAGATCCGTTTGTGGATATCCAGAATAACCCGGCGCATCGCCTCCGTCGGGTGAGCTGTCATGACGAGTTCCAGTGATAAATCATCCAGAATCTCTTCTACCTCGGTATGAGACAGTCCACGTTCCTTCAAATCCTGTACTGCCTTTTCAATCGAACCTGGCTGCACAGTATCTCCTGCAGAACGCTCATAGTCCCGTTTACGCCGGATCCGATGGTTTTGTTCAGCAATATTAACTAATTGAAAATAAATAGCGAAAGCCCGAATAACCTGATGACGATTGTCCGAGTCTAATTCCTGGATCATCTTTTTGAACTCTTCATACAGTTCCGGCAAAAACTCTGCACGCAATGATTTGCTCGTTTCTCGAATCTTCTCAACGATATCTAGAAGCTCCGTGCCGCCTTGATGGACAAGAACTTCTCCGAGTATATTGCCCAGGAACCGCACGTCTCGCCGAAGCAGGTTGTTGGATTGGCTTTTGCTGGCGGTTACCATAGTTTCAGTCATGCTTATCCTCCCATCTGATCGTTCCATTCGTACACGTAAATTTGACACCTTCATAACATCATACAATAAAATGGTACGAAAATCTTCATTTTTCTACTAGAAAAAATGGGGATTATCCCCGATTTACAGCACAAAAACACGCTTTTTTATTCATTTTCTTATTCTGCTTCAATGAATGGTCATATGCTGTAGCATGATACCTTTTTCACGTACTTTTGATATTCAAAAATACTCATACCTATTCTAAAAAACTTATAATTATACAGTTCTTCTACATAGGTCTAGATGTACGCGCACAAATCACCTGATATCCAGTTTTACCATTCATTGATAACAGAGGGTTCCAAAGAAACATGACCGGCAAAGCAAGCTTTTGTATACTTTACCACAGTGACGTAATAAATTAAAGATGAAATTTTTATTTTCTACCTGTTACCGTCTGCTTTCAACTGTTTTCTTATGTATCTTGGTATCAATTTGTATATAGCCTTGCCCATAAGTTAACACTCCTCCCACTACATAATGTTCTTATGTATTTGGGCAGATTACTTGATAGTTCGTACAAAAAAAAGGAGGAGTTCACATCATGAAAAAGACCACAACAATGATTGCTTCAGTACTTCTGGTTGCCGCAATGGCTGGTTCCGCAGGTGCTGAAGGCCACATGGCTAAAGGAACTGATGCCAATGGTTCACGTGTTCAATCGTATCAGAACAGCGGCTATATGGATCGTACAAACAGCAATATGAACATGAACATGGATGGTAACTATCGTACGAACGGTGACTACCGCAGCAACGGAGATTACCGGACAAACAATGTACGTACGAACGCTGCCACAACAGATCGTGACCGGGGCATGGACTGGGGATGGCTTGGTTTGCTGGGATTGCTGGGATTGGCCGGCATGCGTAAAAGAGTAACTGATCATCACGAGCGTTAATTCATTGGTTCCGTTGTAAAAAAAACCTCCGCTGCTGTCAGAGTACTGCTGACCATTAGCGTAAAGCAAACCTAAAAGAGCCAAGACCTTCTGTGCTGCTTCGCACGAAGATCTTGGCTCTTGGAATACATATGAGGCGATACGTTCCTTAGATCGCCTCCTGGCCCGCATTCATATCTGTTCTGCATTTCATGTTCCCAAACAAAAAAGTCTCTGCTTCTACAGCAGAGACTTTGATCAGTAAGCGGGTGATGGGAATCGAACCCACGCTATTAGCTTGGAAGGCTAAAGTTCTACCATTGAACTACACCCGCATAAACAAATATCGGGATGACACGATTTGAACATGCGACCCCCTGGTCCCAAACCAGGTGCTCTACCAAGCTGAGCTACATCCCGATATGAATAGAAATAATGGCGCGCCCTGAGAGATTCGAACTCCCGGCCTTTTGATTCGTAGTCAAACGCTCTATCCAGCTGAGCTAAGGGCGCAAATATTGGAGCGGAAGACGGGAATCGAACCCGCGACCCTCGCCTTGGCAAGGCGATGCTCTACCGCTGAGCCACTTCCGCATAATAAAGGATGCGCGTGGAGGGACTTGAACCCCCACGTCAAAGACGCTAGATCCTAAGTCTAGTGCGTCTGCCAATTCCGCCACACGCGCATATATAACAAGTGAGCCATGAAGGACTCGAACCTTCGACACCCTGATTAAAAGTCAGGTGCTCTACCAACTGAGCTAATGGCTCATATAAAATGGCTGGGGATATAGGATTTGAACCTATGCATGACGGAGTCAAAGTCCGTTGCCTTACCGCTTGGCTAATCCCCAATAATAAGATGGTGGAGGCTGAGGGGATCGAACCCCCGACCCTCTGCTTGTAAGGCAGATGCTCTCCCAGCTGAGCTAAGCCTCCATCTTTGGGATTCTCATCCCATTTCTTTAGTTATTAAAATAACTATGACCCGTAGGGGATTCGAACCCCTGTTACCTCCGTGAAAGGGAGGTGTCTTAACCCCTTGACCAACGGGCCCCATTTGCAGAGCTCTCAACCGGGATCGAACCGGTGACCTCATCCTTACCATGGATGCACTCTACCTACTGAGCTATGAGAGCAAATGGCTCCCCGAACAGGACTCGAACCTGTGACAACTCGATTAACAGTCGAGTGCTCTACCAACTGAGCTATCAGGGAATAATATGCATTTGCTGAGCAAATGCAATTCATCGTACAACGTCCACATGCAGAGCCTGTTTTCTATGTATGATGAAAGAGTTCGCTTGGCGGCGTCCTACTCTCCCAGGACCCTGCGGTCCAAGTACCATCGGCGCTAGAGGGCTTAACGGTCGTGTTCGGGATGGGTACGTGTGGAACCCCTCCGCCATCGCCACCAAACGCGATTGGATCGAAGCTGTGCTTCTTCCATTCAGTCGGAACTGAAAATCAACCACACCTTAAGGGATGTACCGATTTTCATGTCATTCAGAGTGTTGTTCTCTGAAAACTAGATTCGAAACGAAACTTACGCGACTAAAACCTGCTATTGGATAAGCCCTCGACCGATTAGTACTGGTCAGCTCCATGCATTGCTGCACTTCCACCCCCAGCCTATCTACCTCGTCGTCTTCAAGGGGTCTTACATACTGGGAAATCTCATCTTGAGGGGGGCTTCACGCTTAGATGCTTTCAGCGCTTATCCCGTCCGTACATAGCTACCCAGCGGTGCTCCTGGCGGAACAACTGGTACACCAGCGGTACGTCCATCCCGGTCCTCTCGTACTAAGGACAGCTCCTCTCAAATTTCCTACGCCCACGACAGATAGGGACCGAACTGTCTCACGACGTTCTGAACCCAGCTCGCGTACCGCTTTAATGGGCGAACAGCCCAACCCTTGGGACCTACTTCAGCCCCAGGATGCGATGAGCCGACATCGAGGTGCCAAACCTCCCCGTCGATGTGGACTCTTGGGGGAGATAAGCCTGTTATCCCCAGGGTAGCTTTTATCCGTTGAGCGATGGCCCTTCCATGCGGTACCACCGGATCACTAAGCCCGACTTTCGTCCCTGCTCGACTTGTAGGTCTCGCAGTCAAGCTCCCTTATGCCTTTGCACTCTTCGAATGATTTCCAACCATTCTGAGGGAACCTTTGGGCGCCTCCGTTACTCTTTAGGAGGCGACCGCCCCAGTCAAACTGCCCACCTGACACTGTCCCCGTACCCGCTAAGGGCACCAGGTTAGAACCTAGATACGATCAGGGTGGTATCCCAACGGTGCCTCCACACAAGCTGGCGCTCATGCTTCAAAGGCTCCCACCTATCCTGTACAGATCGTACCCAAATTCAATATCAAGCTGCAGTAAAGCTCCATGGGGTCTTTCCGTCTTGTCGCGGGTAACCTGCATCTTCACAGGTATTAAAATTTCACCGGATCTCTCGTTGAGACAGCGCCCAAGTCGTTACGCCATTCGTGCGGGTCAGAATTTACCTGACAAGGAATTTCGCTACCTTAGGACCGTTATAGTTACGGCCGCCGTTTACTGGGGCTTCGGTTCACAGCTTCGGATTGCTCCTAACCACTCCCCTTAACCTTCCAGCACCGGGCAGGCGTCAGCCCGTATACTTCGCCTTACGGCTTCGCACAGACCTGTGTTTTTGCTAAACAGTCGCTTGGGCCTTTTCACTGCGGCCCCCTCGTGCTATTCACACTACCGGGGCACCCCTTCTCCCGAAGTTACGGGGTCATTTTGCCGAGTTCCTTAACGAGAGTTCTTCCGCGCGCCTTAGAATTCTCTTCTCGCCTACCTGTGTCGGTTTGCGGTACGGGCACCTTCATCTGGCTAGAGGCTTTTCTTGGCAGTGTGAGATCATGACCTTCGCTACTGTAATTTTCACTCCCCATCACAGCTCAGCCTTATGATGTGCGGATTTGCCTACACATCAGCCTTACTGCTTGGACAGGCATCCATCAGCCTGCGTCACTACCCTACTGCGTCCCCCCATCGCTCGTAACGATTTACGGTGGTACAGGAATTTCGACCTGTTGTCCTTCGACTACGCCTTTCGGCCTCGCCTTAGGTCCCGACTTACCCTGAGCGGACGAGCCTTCCTCAGGAACCCTTAGGCTTTCGGCGGATCAGATTCTCACTGATCTTTTCGTTACTCATACCGGCATTCTCACTTGTATAATGTCCAGCGCTCCTTACGGTACACCTTCAACCCTTATACAACGCTCCCCTACCCCTGATGCAAGCATCAAGCCATAGCTTCGGTGGTGTGTTTAGCCCCGTTACATTTTCGGCGCAGAGTCACTCGACCAGTGAGCTATTACGCACTCTTTCAATGATGGCTGCTTCTAAGCCAACATCCTGGTTGTCTGTGCAACTCCACATCCTTTCCCACTTAACACACACTTGGGGACCTTAGCTGATGGTCTGGGCTGTTTCCCTTTTGACAATGGATCTTAGCACTCACTGTCTGACTCCCGGAAGTAAGTCTATGGCATTCGGAGTTTGACTGAGCTTGGTAACCCTTGCGGGCCCCGCACCCAATCAGTGCTCTACCTCCACGACTCTGTTTTCCGAGGCTAGCCCTAAAGCTATTTCGGGGAGAACCAGCTATCTCCGAGTTCGATTGGAATTTCTCCGCTACCCCCACCTCATCCCCGCACTTTTCAACGTGCGTGGGTTCGGGCCTCCAGTGCGTGTTACCGCACCTTCACCCTGGACAGGGGTAGATCACCCGGTTTCGGGTCTACGTCCACGTACTCATTCGCCCTATTCAGACTCGCTTTCGCTGCGGCTCCGGCTCTTCACCTTAACCTTGCACGGGAACGTAACTCGCCGGTTCATTCTACAAAAGGCACGCCATCACCCTGTTGACGAACAAGTTCGCAACATAGGGCTCTGACTTTTTGTAAGCACACGGTTTCAGGTTCTATTTCACTCCCCTTCCGGGGTGCTTTTCACCTTTCCCTCACGGTACTGCTTCACTATCGGTCGCTAGGAAGTATTTAGCCTTGGCAGATGGTCCTGCCGGATTCATACGGGGTTTCACGTGCCCCGCACTACTCGGGATCCGTCTCGGAGAGAATCAACTTTCAATTACAGGGCTTTTACCTTCTTTGGCGGGCCTTTCCAGACCTCTTCGTTTAACTGACTCCTTTGTAACTCCATGTGAGACGTCCCACAACCCCAAAGAGCAAGCTCTTTGGTTTGGGCTTCTCCGCGTTCGCTCGCCGCTACTGACGGAATCACTATTGTTTTCTCTTCCTCAGGGTACTTAGATGTTTCAGTTCCCCTGGTATGCCTCTGCACAACCTATGTATTCAGTTGTGAGTAACTGGATATTACCCCAGCTGGGTTTCCCCATTCGGACATCCCCGGATCAAAGCTTGCTTACAGCTCCCCGAGGCAGTATCGTTGTTCGCCACGTCCTTCATCGGCTCCTAGCGCCTAGGCATCCTCCGTGTGCTCTTAGCAGCTTAACCAGATTGCTCAGGTTTCGTTTGCTCGCTTCCCTTGTTTTGCTTACGCAAAGCCAAAAGTCGCTCCCATCCGATACCATCGCAATTGCATTTAACTACCTTATATAAACTTTCACTTGTTGACACAAGTTCAGCTTGGATGATTGTTGTTCGGTTACTTGAACCGAGCCAGCATTCATCCCTAAAAGGAATGTTCTAATTCGCGTTTGTTTCGTTTCGATATCTAGTTTTCAAAGAACAAGCTTGTAAAATCTTGTTGGTGGAGCCAAGCGGGATCGAACCGCTGACCTCCTGCTTGCAAGGCAGGCGCTCTCCCAGCTGAGCTATGGCCCCATATCGTATTAGATTAGTAAATGGTGGGCCCTGGTGGACTCGAACCACCGGCCTCACCCTTATCAGAGGTGCGCTCTAACCAACTGAGCTAAGGGCCCACATTATATATCTTTTGAACCCATTATGGGTTACGCTTGGCGGCGTTCTACTCTCCCAGGACCCTGCGGTCCAAGTACCATCGACGCTGAAGGGCTTAACGGTCGTGTTCGGGATGGGAACGTGTGGAACCCCTTCGCTATCGCCACCAAACGTTTGAGAGTTTGAGCTCTCAAAACTGAGCAACGAGTGAGTAGTTTGCAGCTGAGCTGCATATTTGAATGTCTTCATTGCAGAAGACGATTCTCCATAGAAAGGAGGTGATCCAGCCGCACCTTCCGATACGGCTACCTTGTTACGACTTCACCCCAATCATCTATCCCACCTTCGGCGGCTGGCTCCTTGCGGTTACCCCACCGACTTCGGGTGTTATAAACTCTCGTGGTGTGACGGGCGGTGTGTACAAGACCCGGGAACGTATTCACCGCGGCATGCTGATCCGCGATTACTAGCAATTCCGACTTCATGCAGGCGAGTTGCAGCCTGCAATCCGAACTGAGACCGGCTTTTTAGGATTGGTTCCACCTCGCGGCTTCACTGCCCGTTGTACCGGCCATTGTAGTACGTGTGTAGCCCAGGTCATAAGGGGCATGATGATTTGACGTCATCCCCACCTTCCTCCGGTTTGTCACCGGCAGTCACCTTAGAGTGCCCACCCGAAGTGCTGGCAACTAAGATCAAGGGTTGCGCTCGTTGCGGGACTTAACCCAACATCTCACGACACGAGCTGACGACAACCATGCACCACCTGTCTCAACTTTCCCCGAAGGGCACCTAACGCATCTCTGCCTCGTTAGTTGGATGTCAAGACCTGGTAAGGTTCTTCGCGTTGCTTCGAATTAAACCACATACTCCACTGCTTGTGCGGGTCCCCGTCAATTCCTTTGAGTTTCAGTCTTGCGACCGTACTCCCCAGGCGGAATGCTTAATGTGTTAACTTCGGCACCAAGGGTATCGAAACCCCTAACACCTAGCATTCATCGTTTACGGCGTGGACTACCAGGGTATCTAATCCTGTTTGCTCCCCACGCTTTCGCGCCTCAGCGTCAGTTACAGCCCAGAGAGTCGCCTTCGCCACTGGTGTTCCTCCACATCTCTACGCATTTCACCGCTACACGTGGAATTCCACTCTCCTCTTCTGCACTCAAGTCACGCAGTTTCCAGTGCGATCCGGGGTTGAGCCCCGGGATTAAACACCAGACTTACATGACCGCCTGCGCGCGCTTTACGCCCAATAATTCCGGACAACGCTTGCCCCCTACGTATTACCGCGGCTGCTGGCACGTAGTTAGCCGGGGCTTTCTTCTCAGGTACCGTCACCTTGAGAGCAGTTACTCTCCCAAGCGTTCTTCCCTGGCAACAGAGCTTTACGATCCGAAAACCTTCATCACTCACGCGGCATTGCTCCGTCAGGCTTTCGCCCATTGCGGAAGATTCCCTACTGCTGCCTCCCGTAGGAGTCTGGGCCGTGTCTCAGTCCCAGTGTGGCCGATCACCCTCTCAGGTCGGCTACGCATCGTCGCCTTGGTGAGCCGTTACCCCACCAACTAGCTAATGCGCCGCAGGCCCATCCCCAAGTGACAGATTGCTCCGTCTTTCCAGTTTCCTTCAGGCGAAGAAAACAAGTATTCGGTATTAGCTACCGTTTCCGGTAGTTGTCCCAAGCTTGAGGGCAGGTTGCCTACGTGTTACTCACCCGTCCGCCGCTAACCATCCGAGAAGCAAGCTTCTCTTCAAGTCCGCTCGACTTGCATGTATTAGGCATGCCGCCAGCGTTCGTCCTGAGCCAGGATCAAACTCTCCAATAAAGATGAATTTCGTCAGCGTGGTTAAACGCTGTGAAACTCATCGGGGTATTGAAAAGAGCGATAAGCTCATTTTGAATCTGACGAGATTAAAAATCTCATTGTTGATCTTGCAAGCAAGATCATTACTCACTCGTTGTTCAGTTTTCAAAGATCAAACATCCGTTTGTAATGATGTTTTTGATGTTGCCGTCATTTCAGCGGCGACTTTTATAATGTAACATATTTTTTTTCTCTGTGCAAGCTTTATTTTCAATAACTTTTAATGAAGTTCTAAAAATGGCTTGTCAGATCAAACTGTTCCTTAAAAATGAAACGAAAATTAATTTAACATATAGTATTGAAAAGGTCAACCCTATTTCGACAAAAAGCTTCATTTTCTCTAAAGCCACTTATAACCCCAGCCGACTAATTCGAGGTACAGATCCTGTAATTTATGCTGTACCCCTCATCAGCCCATATGCTTATTTATATTTTCAGCCTAGTTCACCGCTTGGAGTTCTTCAACTTTCCGCCTCTTGCATACTTAGATAACTCTTTCGGCGGAGCAAATCTCGCATACATGCGGAACACCGTCTTGTACCGGCTCGCTATAGCATATTTTATCTCCTGATCAAGACGCTGGTCACTCAGATCGAACAGCATTTCATCTAGTTCTTTGCGTAATACATAGTCCAGTTCCTTACATTCCTTCTCGTTAAACAGCATACCCAGCATTAAGAGTTCTCCTTTTTGTGCATAGCCTCTATAGTCACACTGCGGCATTTCAGCAGCAGCGTTGTTAAACTACTCTCTTTTTTATGTGCTGCTGAAACCCGTTTTATTGTTATGGTCAACTTTCTGGGAATTTATGAATGCCGGGTATCATAAAATTTCGCAGAACGTTATCCTCTTACGAGTGCATATGTGAGTGTGCTTTCGATAATTGCAGCGGCTAGAAGCAGAATGACTACCCAGAAGCTTGCCGTTAACGTCATTTTCATAAACTCTTTCCATCGCCCTGCAATCACTGCACGTTTATCTCCTCCCAGCTGGGCAAGACTGCGTACCGTCAATCCACCAAATCTTAATCCAAATGCGCAAGCGATAATAATAACAGGAATCTCAATAATACCGTGTGGAAGCAGCCCCTTAACGACGATGTCAAAAAAGCTTGCTCCGTAATTCATCGTGGTATGGACTACAAACCCCAGCACCATACCGTTAATGAGCAGAAAGATAATCGGCAGTATACCGAAGAAAATACCCGCGTATATCACCAATACACTTTTAATCGCATTATTGAAAAAAATGAATAAAAAGAAGTTCCACTGCACATTCCCGCCCTGCTCCAACCGTTGACTGACTTGACGAAGCCCTTCGATTTGATTCAACATCAGCTGTTCCAGCGGCCCTGTACTTACCCATCCAGCTCCAATTCCTACAGCGAACAATAAAAAAGACCAGATTAAAGCTCCTTTAATGCTCCTCATGTCTCTCAAAAATGTACTAAATCTTAACATAACAACCTCCTGTAAATCGAAATGTCGGACAAACAACGATGTAAAACGAATAACTGCGCGGTACGAGCATACATTGGAAAGTAAACAAGCATTTCTTTATTGGGAGAGGGGCGCTTAGCGAAATGAACTCGTTCTATGTATTCAGCGGCAAAAAAATCAAACGTAACCTGATCGTGCTCGTTGCTGCCATTTTTGCAATTGGTATTATCTATCTGGAGAGCGGCAGCGTATCCGTGTTTTCGGAAGAAGCACCTTCCGCCGTCTACAGTGTTCCAACCGACAAAAAGGTCATTGCACTTACCTTTGACATTAGCTGGGGTGATAAACGAACTGAACCAATCTTGAAAGTACTTCAGGAGAATAAAGTTCAGAAGGCTACCTTTTTCCTCTCCTCACCCTGGAGTAAGACTCATCCCGAGATTGTCACCTCCATCAAAGATGCAGGATATGAGATCGGCAGTCATGGGCATCGGCACGAAAACTACAGCAGCTTGACTGAAGAGCAAATCCGCAAGGAAATTTCGACAGCTCACAGCATTTTAACCGATTTGACGGGAAAAGAACCGAATTTGCTGCGATTGCCAAATGGAGATTTTGATAAACGTGTGCTTCAGGTTGCAAACAGTTTGAAGTATCAGGTTGTCCAATGGGATACCGATTCTTTGGATTGGAAAAATCCCGGAGTGCAGACGATCGTCGATCGTGTCGTAAGCAAAGCCCATCCAGGCGATATTGTCCTGCTGCATGCCAGCGATTCGTCCAAACAGACCCATGAAGCACTGCCTGTCATCATCAATAAATTGAAAAATCAAGGATATGAGTTCGTGACCGTATCTGAACTGCTCAACCACTCCAGCGTTAAAGGCAAGGAGGTACGTGATCAAGCCAGCAGCCAATAATAATTGGCATAACTAAATTTCAAGCTGAGGCATCAAGTCCCTGCACGTTCATAACAACTGGCTAAATGAACAAAAAAGATGAAAAGAGCTAACCTGGTTAGCTCTTTTGGTTTTTTTGGTGTATTGAGTATAAGTTTATTAAACGCTGCTTCTATTCAGTTTTGCTTCCTGCTGTTGTTTAAAATTTATCATTTCACAAAAATTAACTTTTTGAATTCCGTTATACTCCCTCTTACGCTCTGCTTTCCTTCATAGATTTTGCAGCGGGACTCACGGAGCCATCTTTCGGATCAACGACCAGTTTATGCAGAATCAGCATCTGGTATGCATTACATAAGAGCAGCGGGATTACAATAAAGATAGTCGCAGCATTAACGTCAATACGTAAAACACCAATGGTTTCCACAGCAGTTACAGCGATCATGAAGAAAAGCGTCGGTACTAGCGCCGAAATATGAGTCTGTTTCACTTTCACGTAAGCGGTAACAACAGCTGCTGCCAAAATGATTAGTCCAAGTACAATGTCCGAGAGGCGTTCTCGACCTCCCCCAACGAACAAACGCAAAAACATGACGTCAAGCAGTGCCAGAACAGTTAGAACAATCTGAACAACCTGCCATCCGCGTTTTGGAAATACACCTTTTCCCATATAATTCAGTATGAGATATGCAAAGAAACCCATTTGAGAATATACGCTAATCATAACTCCGGAGCCAAACAGAATCAGAAGATACAGCATAAAGTCAGCGATTCCATTCGTCTTTTCGCCATTTACCAGCATCATGATTAACCCCGTACCTAATGCTCCTGCGGCGCCAATCAGCAAGGCTGTCCAAAACAGGAAAAACCATCTACGCAAATTCAAATGTTTTCCACCCCCGAGAGTTTATTTTACCAACCTTCACAGCAAAAAACCATCATTGCTCAACATATTTCCCCCTTTCCCATCACATACTACATCCAGTATCTAATCAAGGAGGGATTGTACACATGAAACGGCCTATGTGGCAGCTGTGCTGCGTTGTATTCGGGCTATCCGTCATGCTTGCAGGCTGCGGTTCAGATCAGAGTTCTTCGCCTCCTCAAGGCAGTTATAAAGAGATGAAAACGATGGTCGTCGATATTTTGAAAAGTGACGAAGGCAAGAAAGCCGTGGAAGAGGCCCTGACAGGTCAAAGCTCTTCAGCTGGTGGTGGAGGCAGCTCAGAAGAAGGGGGCAGCTCTGGCGGAGGCTCGGGAACAGTCGGAATGAAAATGTTAATGCCTATGCAATCTTCGGAACAAATACGTATTGCCGTAAAAGATACCATAACCGCTCCAGAATACCAGAAGGAATTCGAAAAAATCATGACCGATCCGCAATTTGCCGGTGAATTCGCCAAAGCGATCAACGGACAAAGCAAACAACTGCATATGCAGCTGATCAAAGACCCGACATACCAGAAATCGATCGGGGATATTATGAAGTCACCTGAAGTATCCAAAATGTTTATGGATATGACCAAAACGCCGGAATACCGAAAACAGACGATGACGGTTATGCAGGAAGTGATGCAGAATCCATTGTTTCGTATGGAAGTTCTTACTTTGCTGAAAAAAGTGGTACAGGAAGAGCTTCAGCCTAAAACCGAAAGCGGTGGTGGGCAAAAGGGGCAGGAATCCGGTGGTCAGGGCGGTGGAGATGGTGGCAGTGGTGATTCCAGCGGCGGTGGAGGCGGCGGATCATAAAAAGCTGCTTTTCACGGATCACGAATTGTTGAAAAATTTAATGGTGATAAAACCCATATCTGAGATCATGTACTGAAATTTTGTGCCGGATCAATACCCAAAAGCCTGCATCCGCACGGGACGCAGGCTTTTACCTGTGCTTAGGTTAAAATTTAGATTCGATGGACCGAGCCACTTCATCATAAATAGCCCCGATTGTTGTTTCCGCTTTGTACACGGAAGGTGAGAAATCTGGCTCGGATGGATGGTTGTCAGGAGCACCTAATGGAATCTGAGCCAGCAGCACCGTGTGCAGGCTTTCCGCAAGGCGTCCACCACCACCGCGACCAAACACATACTCCTTCTCTCCACATTTGCCACATTCATAATATGCCATATTCTCAACTACACCCAGGAGCTCATGTTCCGTCTGAATCGCCATGGCTCCGGCACGAGCCGCTACAAAGGCTGCTGTAGCATGTGGTGTTGTGACAATGATCTCTTTGCTCTGCGGCAGCATCTGATGCACATCAAGTGCCACATCTCCCGTACCTGGAGGCAGGTCCAGCAGCATATAATCCAGCTCTCCCCACTGAACATCAGTGAAGAACTGACGCAGCATACGGCCGAGCATCGGTCCACGCCAGATTACCGGGTTATTTTCCCGAATAAAGAACCCCATAGACATCACTTTGACACCAAAACGTTCAACCGGTTGAATGACGCCGTCTTCCACGACAGGGTACTCCTCGATGCCCATCATATCAGGCACACTGAAACCATAAATATCAGCATCAATCAGGCCTACTTTTTTCCCTTGACGAGCCAAAGCTGCAGCCAGATTAACGGTAACGGTAGATTTGCCTACTCCGCCTTTACCACTAGCTACTGCTATAAAACGAACGCCCGATTCAGGGCTTAACAGCTCATGTCCATCCAGACCGGCTGCATGACCTTTCACCAGCACTTCATCCTGATCTTGATCTTGTTCCGCTTGTCCCATGTTAAGACTCTCACGGTCATGCTCAGACGCCGCACGCATGCGGATATGCACGTCCTTCACTCCCTGCTGAGAGAGCAGATTGCGTGCAGCGTCCGTTAAAGCGGTTGCATCTTCTGACCGATTCTCCAACGTCACCATGCTTAGAGCTACATGATGTTCCTTTACCATAATGTCACGAATCCATCCCAGTTCCGTCAAGCTGCGGCCAAGCTGCGGTTCCTGTAATGGCTGTAATAGTTCAAGTATCTGTTCTTTTGATAACATCAGACAGCACCTCGGTTTTATCTATTGGCATGTGTTAGGTATGCTGTTCAATTATAACATTACCTTTCTTCTTATGACTAACTTTTCGGACGCTCCCCTGCGGAATATCTAAGAATACCGTTATAAATGGAGGCAGCTACCTTCCGTTGATATGCTTCATCAGCGAGTAGACGGGCCTCTTCCGGATGTGACAAAAAGCCGACTTCAACGAGCGCTGACGGGATTTTCAGAGCCTGCAGCAGATAAACTGTACTCACGGTTTTGGCTATACGGTCTGTATTTTCCAAATTACGAATCATCTCGGCTTGAAGCAGGTTAGCAAGTCCTTCATTATCGGGATGATTAGGCGTGTAGAAGACCTGTGCGCCGCTCCAGCGGTTGGAAGGTACACTGTTCATATGAATACTGATAAAAAGGTCGGCTTGTTTGCTTTCGATCTGCCGCACCCTTTGTTTGAGGTCCTCCGTTTTGCGTTTGGAATACCCTCTTGTTCCTTCCTCGGCCAGATCTTTATCGATTTCCCGAGTCATGACAACCAGAGCCCCTGCCTGCTGTAAATAATCTCTTACATACAGTGCAATGGACAGATTGATATCCTTCTCGATAACCCCCTGTCTGCTCACAGCTCCCCCATCTGGCCCCCCATGACCTGCATCGATGGCGATCACCTTTCCAGCCAAAGGCAGACTCCAATAACCTGACGTTTTGGTAGAGGGCATCTCATACGAGGCAACCGCCACAAACATGGCCAGCAAACATAAACTCAGCATAACTCTCTTCACTGTCTTTAATCGGACCCAGACCATCAGATGTTTCCCCATGTTTTTGCGCATAAAAAAACCACCTCGTCCCTATAAATGACTCTAATCATCTATATGGGACAAGATGGACAAATATACCCTTAGGAATGGACTTGCTCTGCCATTCCCTCAATCAGCACCTCAGCAACCTCCGGACGTGTAAATTCCGGTGGTGGACATTCCCCGTTACGCAGCAATCCACGTACTTTTGTACCCGACAAGGTCAGGTGGTATTCCTTGTCATGAGGGCAGGTTTTGCTCGAAGCCATGTTTCCGCACTTCGTGCAGAAGAAACTGTGTTCAAAGAACAGCGGTGTAATACCCAGTTCCTCAGCTGTAAAATTAGAGAAGATCTCCTGTGCTTCATAGGTTCCGTAATAATCGCCTACACCCGCATGGTCACGGCCTACGATAAAGTGAGTGCAGCCATAATTTTTACGCACCATTGCATGGAAAATAGCTTCGCGAGGTCCAGCATACCGCATGGCAGCCGGGAATACACCCAGAAACGCACGATCTGCCGGATAATAGTTCTCCAGCAGCACCAGATAACTCTTCATACGCACATTCGCAGGTACATCATCAGACTTGGTCTCACCTACAAGAGGATTCAGAAAAAGGGCGTCAACGATCTCCATAGCACTCTTTTGGATATATTCATGCGCACGATGGACAGGGTTCCGTGTCTGGAAACCAACAACGGTTTTCCATCCTTTTTCCTTAAATATTTGGCGTGTCTCCGATGGATCATAGTAGAAATCTTCAAACTTGGCTGGTTTCGGACGATTCAGCACTTGAATCGGGCCTCCTACATAGGTTGCGGGACGCTCCAACAGTTTTTTGACACCAGGGTGCTCAGGATCATCGGTTTTAAATACACGACGTGCTTCCTCTCCCTGGTCCACCTGATAGATGCTTTGAACTTCAAGCAGACCATACGTTACCCCGTCTGCCTCACCAACAAGGGCTACAACCTCACCTTTGCGAAGGGAAGCTGCCTGCTGCTCATCTACAGCAAGTGTAATGGGTATACTCCATACTGTACCATCAGCCAAACGCATCCGGGAGACAACCGACAGATAATCTTCTTCATTCATAAATCCTTGAAGCGGAGAAAATGCCCCAACACCAATCAAATCCAAATCTGAGATCGTCCAGGTATTAATTCGTAATGAGTTCAAGTTTTTACTTTCCTGCAGTAATTGCTCACGTTCTTCTCCTTGTACGACACGCTGGACCAGCGCACCTCCATGAGGCAGAATCGAAGTCATCTTGTCAGCTCCTTATTTATACGTATATCCTGTGAATGTCCGAAAGTTAAATTCATTTATTCGTTGGCATCGCGTTTACTTGTGCAAACCGCACTCCGTTTTATCATTGCCAGACCAGCGTCCGGCACGAGGATCTTCACCAGGCATAACCTGACGTGTACAGTACTCGCAGCCAATGCTTGGATAGTTCTGATCATGCAGCGGATTGTAGGTCACGTTATTGGCACGAATGTACTCCCATACATCCTCACTCGTCCAATGTGCAATCGGATTGAATTTCATGAGCCCGAATTTCGTATCATACTCAACCTTCTTCGCATTCGCACGTGTTGGCGCCTGATCTCTGCGAATGCCCGTAATCCATGCATCATATTGCGATAGGATTCGTGTGAGCGGCTCCACCTTACGAATGTTGCAGCACGCATTAGGATCAGATTTCCATAGTTCTTCTCCATGCTGAGCAGCCTGTTCTTCCGGTGTAATCTTTGGCGATACTCTTACAAATTCAAGGTTGTACTTTTCCTGCATTCGATCACGTGTATCATACGTTTCCTGAAAATGAAAATCGGTATCCAAATAGAAAACATCAGTAGAAGGGCTGATTTTTTGAAGCATATCTACGAGTACGACATCTTCTGCACCAAAGCTGCAGGCAAATGTGATATTAGGAAACGTTTCAACCGCATACCGAATAATATCTTCGGGACTTGCATGTTCCAGTTCCTCTGCTTTGGTACGAGCCAGTTCTTCCTTTTCTAACAAGTTCATCTTTCCATTTCCCCCATTCATCATCTCAAAAAAATAAAACCGACTAATCTAATATGAATTATGTATAGTATAAATCTTTCAGTCGTGATGTCAATGCCTGCCATCTGGTAAAATACATCAGTTCATTATGAAAGGTCAGTGATGCTTCTGGGCTGCGTTTTAGTGTTAATTAGTCTTTAACTCTAATTAAAGACAAATTAACATCCACATATTAAGTCATTCATTTTGCGTGATTTAGAAATATGTGCCCCCAAAACCGTTGCTGTTGTTGGATTTAAAGCATGATCAGCATAATCTGGTAACACCGGCATCCGTTTTATTCATCGTTGGACCAGCAACTGTTGAGGTGATTTGAAGCAGCAGGAAGCCTGCTCTATGGTCAATCAAAAGTAAGAACCCTTTATCGTTTTTATAAAAAATACTGATACATAAAAAAGAAAGATTGGACCCGGAATGACAGTCCAGCTGAGATAACAACGAAGAAAATAGAAGTGGATTGATCCACAGCAGCGGAGATTAACAACGAGGTAAGGCTGTACGAAATTAACTGTAGAAACTCTGTAGTGCGAATTAATTAATCGATGTATTTTGATATGAATCTTTCTATCTTCGAATTTATATGTACGTCTAACATCAAAGAACCCATCCGCTTTACATTTGAGGTATGCGATGCTGCGCTAGTTTGTGTGAAATTAAAAAAAGCCCTTGGCCGAAGCCAAGGACTTTGAAAAATCTTAACGTTTGGAGAACTGAGGTGCGCGACGAGCCGCTTTAAGACCGTATTTTTTACGCTCTTTCATACGTGGGTCACGAGTCAGGAATCCTGCTTTTTTCAGGGATGCACGGTATTCTGGATCTGCTTTAAGCAGAGCGCGGGAGATACCGTGACGGATTGCGCCGGCTTGACCGGAGATTCCGCCACCATGAGCGATAACCAAAACGTCATAGTTAGAGAGTGTTTCAGTCAAATTCAGTGGTTGTTTTACGATCAGTTTGAGTGTTTCCAAACCGAAGTATTCATTAATATCACGTTTATTGATGACAATGCGTCCTTCACCCGGTACAAGGCGAACACGTGCTACCGAATGTTTACGACGACCTGTCCCATAGTATTGTACTTGTGCCATGAAACTGTCCTCCTTTTAATTAACCGCGAAGTTCGTAAACTTCTGGTTTTTGTGCTGCGTGTGGATGCTCAGTGCCTCTGTACGCTTTAAGTCTCAGCTTCATTTTCTCGCCCATGCGAGTTTTAGGAAGCATACCGCGAACAGCCAATTCCAACATACGTTCAGGTTTGTTTTTAACCATCTCTTCTGCAGTAGTTACTTTCAAACCACCTGGGTGCATCGAGTGACGGTAGTATTTTTTACCTTGCATTTTTTTACCAGTCAATACAATTTTCTCTGCATTGATGATAACAACGAAATCGCCAGTGTCCACATGTGGAGTGAATTGTGGCTTATGTTTGCCGCGAATCAAAGCAGCTGCTTCGCTCGCCAAACGTCCGAGGGTTTTGCCTTCAGCATCAATGATGTGCCATTGGCGCTCAACTTCGTTAGGCTTCGCCATGTACGTAGTACGCATGAAAAGTTCCTCCTTAAATGTTCAAAATCATCATTTTTCATTTATCTTCGTTCGTTAAGTGATAACTTTAGGTGTTGATGGATAGTTATTGCGATGTGAACATCTTAATTGGGGCTGTGGGAAAGCCATTAAGAAAACACAACTTTTATATTACATGATAGGCGATCAAATCGCAAGTATAAATTAAGCTTTTTACTCACCAAGTTTAATCTTTTTTGTATTCAAGATCCCAGAGCATCAAACCGCAGCTGACAGCAGTAGGTCCTGCAGCAGAACGGTCGCGTGCAGCAATCATATTCGGCACATCAGAGGCTTTCCGTTTGCCCTCTCCGATCTCCAGCAGCGTACCCACAATGATTCGCACCATATGCTGCAAAAAGCCGTTACCACTCACATAAATGTGAATGACACCCTGATCGCGTGGATGGTCTCTACACATTGAACGGTCCACTTCTATCCATGCTTCGTATACCGAACGTACATGATTCTCTTTCTGAGACTTGCGTGAAGCAAAGGACGTAAAGTCATATGTGCCTATGAAATGACGCAGGCCCTCTTCCATAGCAGCGATGTCCAGTTTAACATGATGGTGATGCTGCAGTCTTCGGTTAAAGACATCCGGAAATTGGTTCGCATTGACCGTGTATCGATAGGTTTTCTTTTTCGCCGCATAACGAGAATGGAAATCTAGCGGTACCTCAATCGCATCAATAACAACAATATCGGATGGTAGTCTCGAATTGAGTGCAATACACCAGCGCTCCACCGGAATCTGTGATGCTGTAGGGAAATTGAAGATTTGTCTGCGAGCATGAACGCCTGCATCCGTTCGGCCTGAACCCGTGATTTTAACCGTCTCACCAGTCAAAGCACGAATAGCATCTTCAAGGTGATCCTGGATGGTATTCCCTCCTGGCTGTACTTGAAAGCCGTAGTAGGCCGTTCCATCGTAAGTGACCGTCATACATAAGTTGCGCATATTACCACACCTTTGTTCCATACTATACATAAGCCTATCCCGAACAGCAAAAGAAGCCCCTTACGGAGCTTCATTTACAGCACGAATTCCAAAATGAAGAGAAAAAAAGGGTTGAACCAGAATCGCTTGGACTCTGTCCCCTTTCCTCATCTCATCTGTTTTACGCGCGGTCTACCAGTTCCAAGTAAACCATAGGCGCTGCGTCACCACGACGAGGTCCCAGTTTCAGGATACGTGTGTATCCGCCTGGACGCTCAGCGTAACGACCGGACAATTCGCTAAACAGTTTTTGGATTGCATCTTGCTCACCATCGATCGTTTCGCGACGAACGTAAGCTGCCACTTGGCGGCGGGCATGAAGATCTCCCTTTTTCGCTTTAGTGATCAGTTTTTCAGCAATAGAGCGAACCTCTTTTGCTTTCGCCTCAGTTGTCTGAATGCGCTCATATAAGAACAGGTCGGTTACCAGGTCACGGAACAAAGCTTTACGTGCGCTGGAATTACGGCCCAACTTTTGGTATGCCATTGTTTTCCCTCCTTCACTTCAAGCACTCTAGCTGTCTATTCTTCTGTACGTAATCCCAAACCAAGCTCCTCAAGCTTCTCTTGAACTTCTTCCAAAGACTTGCGTCCGAGGTTACGGACTTTCATCATGTCTTCTTCCGTTTTCGTAGTCAGCTCTTGCACGGTATTAATACCAGCACGTTTGAGGCAGTTGTAGGAACGAACCGAGAGATCCAGCTCTTCAATCGTCATTTCGAGTACTTTTTCTTTTTTGTCTTCTTCTTTTTCAACCATGATCTCTGCATCCTTCGCTTCGTCTGTAAGACCCACGAAGAGCATCAGATGCTCGGTCAAAATTTTAGCGCCGAGGCTTACAGCCTCTTCAGGACGAATACTTCCGTCAGTCCAAACTTCCAACGTGAGCTTGTCATAGTTGGTTACTTGGCCTACACGCGTATTTTCCACAGCGTAGTTAACGCGGCTAATCGGGGTGAAGATGGAATCGACAGGGATGACGCCGATCGGCTGGTCATCGCGTTTATTCCGATCTGCCTGGACGTATCCGCGACCGCGATTGGCAAAAATACGCATGTGAAGTCTCGAACCTGGTCCAAGCGTAGCAATGTGAAGATCCGGATTAAGGATTTCCACATCGGAATCAGCACGAATATCTCCAGCCGTAATTGCTCCTTCGCCTTCAGCATCAATCTCGAGCACTTTCTCCTCGTCAGAATGAATTTTGAGCGATAAAGCTTTCAGGTTAAGGATAATCTCTGTAACGTCTTCCATTACGCCAGGAACTGTAGCAAATTCATGCAGAACGCCATCGATTTGAACCGAAGACACTGCCGCACCCGGCAGTGATGAGAGCAGGATTCGGCGAAGCGAGTTTCCAAGCGTCGTACCGTATCCCCGCTCCAGCGGTTCTACTACGAATTTCCCATAGGTGCCATCATCGTTGACGTCTACCGTCTCAATTTTCGGCTTTTCGATTTCTATCACTGCAATACCCCTCCTTCAAAACGTCGGTCCTCTATGAAACATTTACCTTCTCTTGCGAAAACATGTAGTAGTATGCCTAAACAACCATTATTAGCAGATTGTGCTGGAAATATACCACACGCAGGGGCAAATCTCATTAGACACGACGACGTTTTGGAGGACGGCATCCGTTATGCGGGACTGGAGTTACGTCTTTGATCAGGTTAACTTCAAGACCAGCAGCTTGCAAAGAGCGGATCGCTGCTTCACGGCCTGCGCCTGGTCCTTTAACCATAACCTCAACGGATTTCATCCCATGTTCCATTGCAGCTTTGGCAGCAGCTTCAGCAGCCATTTGTGCAGCAAACGGAGTCGATTTACGGGAACCTCTGTACCCGAGTCCGCCGGAACTTGCCCACGAAATCGCGTTTCCGTGAGGATCCGTAATAGTAACGATAGTATTATTGAAAGTGGAACGGATATGTGCCACGCCAGATTCAATATTTTTACGGTCACGACGTTTAGTACGTACGACTTTTTTCGGTTTAGCCATTTTCTCTTATCCCCCCTTATTATTTCTTCTTGTTTGCTACAGTACGACGAGGACCTTTACGAGTACGAGCATTCGTTTTCGTACGTTGTCCACGAACAGGCAGACCACGACGATGACGAACTCCACGGTAACAACCGATCTCCGTCAAACGTTTAATATTCAAAGAGATTTCACGACGCAGGTCACCTTCTACTTTGACCTCTTTGTCGATACTTTCACGCAATTTGCTGACTTCATCTTCCGTCAAATCACGAACACGAGTGTCCGGATTGATGCCTGTAGAGCTCAGGATTTTCTGGGAAGTCGTTTTACCGATTCCGAAAATATAAGTCAAGGCGATCTCAACGCGTTTATCACGTGGCAAATCCACACCAGCTATACGTGCCATTTTACGCTACACCCCCTTCATTAACCTTGTTTTTGTTTGTGTTTTGGATTTTCACAGATAACCATTACATTCCCTTTGCGGCGAATGACTTTGCATTTTTCGCAAATCGGCTTGACCGAAGGTCTTACCTTCATGTGAATTACCTCCTCAAAGTTCTGCTTAGCAAAACCCTCTTCGTAAGCATTGACCTTGTTCTACTATTGTAAAACCGGCTTCGAAGCTTTCGCAAGTTTTGCCGGGCAAAACCCGCTTCATAAGCTTCACAGTTCACTGCAACTGTCTACTACTATTTACGGTAAGTTATACGACCTTTTGTTAGATCATAAGGCGATAACTGAACAACTACTTTGTCTCCAGTCAGGATACGGATGAAGTGCATCCGCAACTTTCCGGAAACGTGAGCGAGAATTTGATGACCATTCTCAAGCTCAACCTTGAACGTTGCATTCGGCAGCGGTTCAAGAACCGTACCTTCCACTTCAATGACATCTTCCTTGGCCATTAGTCAGTCTCCTTTCTCTTCAGCTTGAATGTTGGTGGATTCCAGAAACGAATGAACCGCGTAGCGGAGCTTTCCGTTTGTCACCCGACCACTCTCGTTTAAACTGTTTACAACCTCACTGCTAATCATGGGCTGAAGTTCAAGATGAAGAATATTCTTCTTCTTGGGTTGGTCAAACTTTCGTTTGTCTCCATCCGCGATATATACGAACCTGCTGTCCTCTATAGCAACAATTACTGCGGCTTGGTCCGCATTGCGGCCTTTACGGATCTTCACAAGTTGACCGAGCTGCGGATTCGACGGATTGTTCATGCCTAATCACCTACGCATTCAGTTTTGTGAAAATTTCCATACCCTCAGGTGTAACTGCTACGGTGTGTTCAAAGTGGGCACATAACGATCCATCGGCTGTAACGACAGTCCAGTTATCTTCCAACGTTTTCACATACCGTCTGCCTGCGTTAACCATCGGCTCAATAGCCAGCACCATGCCAGCTTTCAGCCTTGGTCCACGATCAGGAAGACCATAGTTCGGAATCGATGGTTCCTCGTGCAGTTCTGCTCCAATGCCGTGACCGACATATTCACGAACGACGGAGAACCCTTCATCTTCAATATATTTCTGAATTGCATGAGATATTGTAAACAAGCGAACATCTGGTTTTACCAGCGCCAGACCTGCGTATAACGAAGCCTCGGTAACGTCCAGAAGACGACGGGCTTCTTCGGAAATACGGCCAACTGGATAAGTCCAGGCAGAATCTCCATGATACCCCTGGTACTGCGCGCCAATGTCAAACGTAACGATATCGCCCTCGTTCAACTTGCGTTTGCCGGGAAATCCATGTACCAACTCTTCATTTACTGAAGCGCACACACTGGCAGGGAAACCGTTATAACCTTTGAAAGACGGCACAGCTCCTTGACTGCGGATATATTGATCAGCCATATGGTCAAGTTCACCAGTCGTAATACCGGGAGCGATATGCTCTGCCAAGAGACGATGCGTTTCCGCAACGATTCTCCCTGCTTCCCTCATCAAACCCAGTTCCGTTTCGGACTTACCAATGATCATCAATTAACCTCTCAACAAGGACACGATTTCTTGAGAAACTTGATCGATATCCTGCTCTCCGTCCATTTGACGAAGAAGACCTTTAGTTTCGTAGAACGTGAGGAGTGGTGCTGTTTTGTTGATATATTCGTCCAAACGAGTGCCTACGCTCTCTTCATTATCATCAGAGCGCTGGTACAGCTCGCCGCCGCATTTATCACAGATACCTTCCTGCTTCGGTGGATTAAACACGACATGATACGTGGAACCACAGTTTTTACAAATGCGACGACCCGTCAGACGAGCGAGCAGTTTGTTGCGATCCACTTTCAGATTGATCACATGATCAAGACCTGAATTCAGTCGTCCCAGGATGCCATCCAGTGCTTCTGCCTGAGACAGGGTTCTTGGAAATCCATCCAAGAGAAAACCTTCTCTGCAGTCGGACTGCTGCAAACGTTCTTCAACGATGCCGATGGTTACATCATCTGGTACAAGTAATCCTTGATCCATATATTCCTTGGCTTTCAAGCCAATGGGAGTTCCCTGTTTAATCGCGAGACGAAATGCATCGCCTGTTGAAATATGGGGAATACCGAACTCTTTCACAATGACGTCTGCTTGCGTACCTTTTCCTGCCCCCGGAGGGCCCATGAATAGGATGTTCACGTTATGTCACTCCCTCCAAGACTACCCTACATCAACAAACAGCACAATAGGTGCCGGCAAGTAAATCTTTACTCAACCGGAACCTATTGCCTATTTATTGATAAAACCTTTGTAGTGGCGTTTGATCAATTGGCTTTCGATTTGCTTCATCGTATCCAGCGCAACACCGATAACGATCAGGAGAGAAGTTCCCCCAATTTGCGCTGATTGAGGCAAACCAGAAAGTGCCCCTAAGAATACAGGCAGAACGGAAATGACTGCCAAGAAGATGGCTCCGGCCATTGTCAAACGAGTCATGACACGGGTCAGATATTTCTCGGTTGCTTTACCCGGGCGAATGCCTGGGATGTAACCGCCGTTCTTTTTCATATTATCAGCCATCTGCTGAGGATTCATCTGTACGAAAGTATAGAAGAATGTGAATCCGAAGATCATCACGACATAAAGCACCATACCAAGAGGTTTGTGTGTAGTCAAGTTCTGACCGATCCACTGTGCCCAACCATGATTAGCCCAGAAGTTGGCGATAATCGTTGGGAACATCAACAGCGATGATGCGAAGATGACAGGGATAACACCAGCTGCATTAATCTTCAGCGGGATATGTGTGTTCTGTCCACCGTACATTTTGTTCCCTACGACACGCTTTGCGTACTGAACCGGAATTTTCCGAATCGCCTGCTGGATGTAAATGACCCCGATGATAATCAACACAATAACAATCGCGATGATTACACCTTTAAGGATGTTCATGAACAGCTGATCAGGTTGGATGAAATCGGACTCGATTGTTTGTTTGATAATATTAGGCACTGTAGACAGGATACCCGCAAAGATCAAAATCGAGATTCCGTTTCCGATGCCCTTCTCGGTGATCTGCTCACCAAGCCACATCAGGAATGAAGTACCGGCCGTAAGTACAATTGCGATCAAGATATAATCTGCAAACGTTGCGTTAGGAATCATGTCTGTATTGTACAAGCGGTTAAATCCGATCGACGTACCAAACGCTTGAATCAATGCCAGCCCGATTGTTAAATAACGAGTCAGTTGTGCAGACTTTTTCTTACCTTGTTCACCCTGCTTTGCCCACTCCGCTAATTTAGGAATAACGTCCATGGAAAGCAGCTGTACTATGATAGACGCAGTGATGTAAGGTACGATCCCGAGTGCAAATATCGAGAACTGAAACAGTGCTCCACCCGAGAACGTATTGAGAAGTCCAAAAACTTCTTTACCCGCAGAATTTGTCGCTTCGAACACATCTTTGTTAACTCCCGGAACGGGAACAAAGGAGCCGATGCGGTAAATGATCAGTACAAAAAGGGTAAATAATACCCTTTTGCGCAGATCCTCAACCCGCCAGATATTCTTTAGGGTCTTGAACATTAAATCACCTCGGTTGTACCGCCGGCAGCTTCAATTTTCTCCACCGCAGATTGAGAAAACTTATTAGCTTTAACAGTCAGCTTCACAGTGACTTCACCGTTACCCAGAACTTTGATTCCGGACTTAGCGTTTTTAACAACGCCGTTCGTCATCAAGAATTCTGGAGTTACTTCAGTACCCGCAGGCAAACTATTCAGGTCTTCGATATTAACAACTGCATATTCTTTGCGAGTTGGGTTTACGAAACCGCGTTTTGGCAAGCGACGATACAATGGATTTTGTCCACCTTCGAAGCCTGGACGAACACCACCGCCAGAACGAGCGTTTTGTCCTTTATGACCGCGACCTGATGTTTTACCCGTACCACTACTTGGACCGCGACCAACACGTTTGCGTTCTTTACGCGATCCAGGAGATGGTGAAAGCTCATGTAACTTCATCGTTCGTTGCACCTCCTTAAAGATTTGTGGGTGTATACCCGTTTCTTAAGCTTCTACTTCTTTGACAGCTACCAAGTGACTTACTTTGTTAATCATACCACGGATGGCAGGATTATCGTTTTGGATCACTTTGCTGTTGATTTTGCGCAATCCCAATGTTTTCACAGTTGTTCTTTGCGTCTCCGGACGTCCGATCAAGCTGCGGACGAGGGTAATTTCTAATTTAGCCATGAGAATTCCCTCCTAACCCAGAAGCTCTTCGACGGATTTTCCGCGCAGTTTAGCCACGTCTTCAGCACGCTTCAAACGGGACAAACCTTCCAAAGTCGCATTGACCATGTTCATGGAATTCGAAGAACCCAGAGATTTTGTCAAAATATCACCTACACCAGCAAGTTCGAGAACCGCACGTACAGGACCACCAGCGATAACACCAGTACCTTCAGATGCTGGTTTCAACAGAACGCGTCCTGCGCCGAACTTACCTGTTACCAAGTGAGGAATCGAAGTTCCTACGAGTGGAACGTGTACAAGGTTTTTCTTAGCATCTTCAATACCTTTGCGAATTGCATCAGGTACTTCGCCAGCTTTACCGATACCCGCTCCAACCCAGCCGTTGCCGTCGCCGACTACAACCAGTGCGCTAAAGCTGAAACGGCGTCCGCCTTTTACTACTTTAGCTACGCGATTAATGTTTACTACTCTTTCAGACAGTTCCAAAGTATTCGGATCTACACGCAAGTCGTTAACCTCCTTTTGAAAAATATCTTAAAACTCAAGTCCTGCTTCACGAGCCGCTTCAGCCAAAGCTGCGATACGACCATGGTACAGATATCCGCTACGGTCAAATACGATATTGGAAACACCTTTGTCTTTTGCACGTTTAGCAACGAGTTCGCCAACTTTACGAGCAGATTCAACAGATGCACCATTTTTGATGTCAGTGCTCAATTCTTTGTCTACAGTAGACGCGGAAGCAATTGTTACACCAGCTACATCATCGATGATTTGAGCGTACATATGTTTACCAGAACGGAAAACGTTCAAACGAGGACGTGCAGCCGTTCCTTGGATTTTCTTACGAACACGAAGGTGTCTTTTCAGACGAGCCTTGTTTTTATCTGGTTTCGTAATCATCTCAGGGATTCACTCCTTTCAGGTTACCTCGCTGGCTTCAAAGCAGAAGCCACGGGGTATATTAGAAACAAACGAAGCAAGCAAGCCGAAAGCCGCGCAAAGGCGGTAAGAGAAATCTTATTTCTTCTTACCGGCTTTACCTTCCTTACGGATGATACGCTCGCCTTCATATTTAATACCTTTACCTTTGTACGGCTCAGGTTCACGAACGGAACGAATCTTAGCAGCGTAAGCACCTACGCGCTCTTTATCGATACCGCGAACGATGATTTTCGTATTCGAAGGTACTTCGAATTCGATTCCCGCTTCCGGTGTAATTTCAACCGGGTGAGAGTATCCAACGTTCAGAACGATTTTATCTCCGGATTTGCTTGCACGATATCCGACCCCAACCAGCTCCAGAGATTTAGCGAATCCTTCAGTTACGCCGCTCACCATGTTGCTGACAACGCTGCGCGTTGTACCGTGCAAAGAACGGTGAGTTTTGTTATCGGAAGGACGCACAACTGTAATTTCGTTGTTTTCAACTGTAACCTTCATGTCTTTATGAAGCTCACGAGTCAAAGTTCCTTTTGGTCCTTTTACCGTAATAACGGTGTTGTCCAAAGTGATGTCTACACCACTTGGTACTGTAATTGGTTTGCGACCAATACGAGACATGTGTTGCACCTCCTATCTTGTGACGTTATATTACCAAACGTAGCAAACGACTTCTCCGCCGGATTTCGATTGACGAGCTTCTTTGTCCGTCATAACACCTTTGGATGTCGAGATGATCGCGATTCCCAGGCCACCAAGTACGCGAGGTACTTCGTTGCTTTTCGTGTAAACACGAAGACCAGGTTTACTGATTCTTTTCAGACCAGTGATAACGCGCTCGTTATTTTGACCGTATTTCAAGAAAACACGGATAATCCCTTGTTTGTTATCTTCGATAAATTCAGCGTCACGGATGAAACCTTCGCGCTTCAAGATATCGGCGATTTGTTTTTTCATTGTCGAAGCAGGCATTTCTACTGTTTCGTGACGAACAGTGTTCGCGTTACGAATACGAGTAAGCATATCTGCAATTGGATCAGACATAGTCATTGTGAGTTAACCTCCTTCCCGTTCAGGACTTTTTACCAGCTTGCTTTTTTCACGCCAGGAATCTGGCCTTTATAAGCTAATTCACGGAAGCAAATTCTGCAAATTTTGAACTTTTGCAGTACCGAATGTGGACGACCGCAACGCTCACAGCGTGTATAAGCACGTACTTTAAACTTTGGTGTACGTTGTTGTTTAACTTTCATCGAAGTTTTTGCCACTTTAGCCTGACACCTCCTAAATAATTTCGGAGAAAAGGGAGTCTTTCCAGACACCCGGAACGTTTATGCCAACATTATTTAACGAAAGGCATTCCCAGTTGAGTAAGCAACTCGCGGGACTCTTCGTCTGTTTTCGCCGTTGTTACGATGACAATATCCATACCGCGGACTTTGTCAACTTTATCATACTCGATCTCTGGGAAGATCAATTGCTCTTTCAGACCCAGAGTGTAGTTACCGCGACCATCGAACGCTTTGCTCGATACACCACGGAAGTCACGTACACGTGGAAGTGTAACGTTGAACAATTTATCGAGGAAGTAGTACATACGCTCGCCGCGCAATGTAACTTTCACACCGATAGGCATGTTCTCACGCAGTTTGAAACCTGCGATAGATTTTTTCGCACGAGTGATTACAGGTTTTTGACCTGCGATCAGCTGCAAATCGTTTACTGCGGAATCCAACACTTTAGAGTTTTGGACAGCGTCGCCCACTCCCATGTTGATAACGATTTTCTCGATTTTCGGCACTTGCATTACCGTTGTATAGTTAAACTTCTGCATCAAAGCAGGAGCAATTTCTTGCAGGTAACGTTCTTTCATTCTTGATGCCATGAATCATAGCCCTCCTTTCTCATTCGGTTCAATTAGTCGATAATTTCTCCGGAACGTTTTGCAACGCGCACTTTTTTACCGTTATCCAACACTTTGTAACCGATACGGGTTACTTTTCCGCTCTTTGGATCGATGTGCATCACGTTGGAAACGTGAATCGGAGCTTCCTTCTCGATAATGCCGCCTTGCGGGTTTTGCTGGTTAGGCTTCTGGTGTTTTTTCACCATGTTAACACCTTCCACAAGGACGCGGTTTTCACGAGGATAAGCAGCGATGACACGGCCTTTTTTACCTTTGTCTTTACCGCTGATCACCATAACCGTATCTTCCTTTTTAACGTGAAGTTTGTTGTTATGGGATTCCAGAACTTTTTTCACTCTTGGCATTTCGTACACCTCCTGTTTCTAAACATCACGAGCTTAATCTATTAGATAACCTCTGGGGCCAAGGAAACGATTTTCATGAAGTCTTTCTCGCGAAGTTCACGAGCAACAGGTCCGAAAATACGTGTTCCACGCGGGCTTCTGTCGTCTTTTACAACAACAGCTGCATTTTCATCAAAACCGATGTAGGAACCGTCTTTACGACGTACAGAACGTTTCGTACGAACGATAACCGCTCTAACTACATCACCTTTTTTGACAACGCCGCCTGGTGTTGCTTGTTTTACAGAACAAACGATCAGATCACCGATTTGAGCTGTACGACGTCCCGTACCGCCGAGTACGCGGATACACATCAGTTCCTTCGCACCGGAGTTGTCAGCTACAGTCAAACGTGTAAATGGTTGAATCATTTAGTATTCCTCCTTCCAGCTATGCTGATCATGCAATTAGATGATAACCGCTTTTTCTACGACTTCAGTAAGTCTCCAGCGTTTATCTTTCGAAAGCGGACGAGTTTCCATGATTTTCACCGTGTCACCGATTTTCGCAGTGTTTTCTTCGTCATGCGCTTTGAACTTTTTAGTGTACTTGATACGTTTATGGTACAAGTCGTGTTTTTTGTAAGTTTCTACAGCAACAACGATCGTTTTGTCCATTTTATCGCTGACCACTTTACCGATTTGCACTTTACGTGCGTTACGTTCTTCGCTCATTGTTGGCCTCCTTCCTGATTACGGACGGAATGTATATCCGACCTCTGATTAACCGATTCCCAGTTCTCTTTCACGGATGATGGTTTTAGCACGAGCTATTTCTTTCCGCACATCACGGATTCGAGTCGGGTTATCCAGCTGACCGGTAGCGAGTTGAAAGCGGAGATTAAAGAGTTCTTCTTTAAATCCGGCAATCTTTTGCTCGATTTCAGCAGAGGTTAGGTTGCGAAATTCACTAGCTTTCATTTGCTTCACCACCCAATTCTTCACGTTTCACGAACTTCGTTTTGATTGGCAGTTTGTGAGCGGCAAGACGCATTGCTTCGCGTGCGATCTCCTCCGGTACTCCAGCAAGTTCAAACATGATCTTACCTGGTTTCACTACTGCAACCCATTTTTCTACGTTACCTTTACCGCTACCCATCCGAACCTCGAGAGGCTTTTGAGTGATTGGTTTGTCAGGGAAAATTTTGATCCAGACTTTACCACCACGTTTGATGTAACGAGTCATCGCAATACGAGCCGCTTCGATTTGACGGTTCGTAATCCAAGCCGGTTCCGTAGCTTGCAGACCGTATTCGCCAAAGTTCAGCGTAGTTCCGCCTTTTGCTTGGCCTTTCATATGTCCGCGTTGTTGCTTACGGTGTTTTACGCGTTTTGGTACCAACATGATTAGTTGCCTCCTTCCTTAGCAGCTTGTTTCTTAGCCGTAGGAAGAACCTCTCCACGATAGATCCATACTTTTACGCCGATACGTCCGTAAGTAGTATGTGCCTCTGCTGTACCATAGTCGATGTCAGCACGCAGTGTGTGCAGTGGAACAGTTCCTTCGCTGTAGCCTTCAGAACGTGCAATCTCAGCACCGCCAAGACGTCCGCCTACTTGAGTTTTAATACCTTTAGCCCCGGAGCGCATAGTTCTTTGAATAGCTTGTTTCAACGCACGACGGAAAGAAACACGACGTTCCAATTGTTGTGCAATGCTTTCTGCTACCAGGATTGCGTCCAGGTCTTGATTCTTAATTTCAGAGATGTTGATGTGTACTTTTTTACCGCCAGCAATTTTCGTAATTTGGTTACGAAGATTTTCAACTTCGGATCCACCTTTACCGATTACCATACCTGGTTTCGCTGTGTGAATCGTTACGTTTACGCGGTTAGCCGCTCTCTCGATCTCAACACGAGACATAGCGGAGTCTTTCAATTTATTTTTCAGGAATTCACGAATTTTCACGTCTTCCATCAAAAGATCACCGAAGTCTTTGCCTGCATACCACTTAGATTCCCAGTCACGGATAACTCCGACACGAAGTCCGACTGGATTTACCTTTTGGCCCACACGTTTTCCCTCCTTCTACTTTTCAGATACCACCAAAGTAATGTGGCTAGTACGTTTGTTAATACGACTTGCACGTCCCATTGCACGAGGGCGGAAACGCTTCATAGTCGGTCCTTGGTTTACGTAAGCTTGCGAGATCACCAAGTTATTAACATCCAAAGAATAATTATGTTCCGCATTCGCAATAGCGGAGTTAAGCAGCTTCTCAACAACTGGAGAAGCGGATTTCGGAGTGTGACGGAGAATGGCAACCGCCTCACCTACTTGCTTGCCGCGAATCAAGTCAACAACGAGTTGAACTTTACGAGGAGCAATCCGGATAAACTTAGCATGTGCTTTTGCTTCCATTGTGTAACCTCCTCTCAAACATTAGAGATGTTCATTTATCTTCTTGTTTTCTTATCATCATCAGTATGGCCTTTGTACGTACGGGTTGGAGCGAACTCACCCAGTTTGTGTCCGACCATGTCCTCAGTTACATACACTGGCACGTGTTTACGACCGTCGTAAACGCCAAATGTGTGTCCGATGAATTGTGGGAAAATTGTAGAGCGACGGGACCAGGTTTTGATAACGTTCTTCTTGCCTGATGCTTCCATCTCTTCTACCTTCTTGAGCATGTAGCCATCAATGAATGGCCCTTTTTTCAAACTGCGACTCATGTGGAGATCCTCCCTTCAAACATAGCTTTTATGCATCCGTAGATGCCTCACGAAGTTATGCACAGTGTGTATTACTTCGTGCGGCGACGGATGATGTATTTATCAGAAGCTTTATTTTTCTTACGCGTTTTGAAACCAAGAGTAGGTTTACCCCATGGTGACATTGGCGATTTACGTCCGATTGGAGCACGACCTTCACCACCACCGTGAGGGTGATCGTTAGGGTTCATTACCACACCACGAACCTCAGGGCGTTGACCCAACCAACGGCTACGACCGGCTTTACCGATTTTGATAAGCTCGTGGTCTTGGTTACCAACGGATCCGATTGTTGCGCGGCAAACTTTCAGAATACGACGAACTTCTCCGGAAGAGAGACGAACAGAAACGTATTTTTCTTCTTTACCAAGCAATTGAGCTTCAGTACCAGCAGCACGAACCAATTGTCCGCCTTTACCTGGTTTCAACTCGATGTTGTGGATAACGGTACCTACTGGAATGTTTTCAAGCGGCAGTGCGTTACCAATTTTAATGTCTGCGTCAGGACCTGAGAATACTTGATCTCCAACTTTCAGACCTTTAGGAGCGATGATGTAACGTTTCTCACCATCAGCATAGTGAATCAATGCAATGTTGGAAGTACGGTTCGGGTCATACTCGATTGTAGCAACGCGGCCCGGTATTCCATCTTTAGTACGTTTGAAGTCGATGATACGGTATTTACGTTTATGTCCACCACCGTGGTGACGAACTGTAATTTTACCTTGGTTGTTGCGGCCTGCCTGTTTGCTCAATGGGGCCAACAACGATTTCTCCGGCTTATCTGTGGTGATTTCCTCAAATGTAGAAACGGACATGTTCCGTCTTGCCGGGGATGTTGGTTTATACTTTTTGATTGGCACTAGTTTTCCCTCCTTACTTCAAAGATTTCAATTATACAGTTTCAAAGAACTCAAGCGATTTGCTGTCTTGCGTCAGTGTTACAAACGCTTTTTTCCACTCGCTTGTGTATCCGGAATAACGTCCGTACCGTTTCGGTTTAGCTGGAACACGAAGTGTGTTCACGTTTTTCACTTTTACGCCGAAAATAGCTTCTACCGCTTTTTTGATCTCGGTTTTGTTTGCACGGATATCGACTTCAAATACATATTTCAAGTCGTTCATCATGTCAGCAGTACGTTCCGTAATAATCGGACGTTTTACAATATCACGAGGATCCTTCATTACGCGAGCACCTCCTCTACCTTCTGAACTGCTTCTTTCGTAATGATCAGTTTGTCGTGCCCAAGCACGTCAAGAACATTAATGCCGTCAGCAGCTACGAATTTCACGCCAGGAATATTCCGTGCGGAAAGAGCTACATTATCATCATAGCTAGGTGCTACAATCAAAGCTTTGCGGCCTACTTTGAGGTTGTTCAAGATAGCTGCAAATTCTTTAGTTTTAGGAGCGCTCAAAGTCAGAGCATCCAAAACGATAATGTCATTGTCTTGCACTTTAGATGAAAGGGCAGATTTGATCGCCAGACGACGAACTTTCTTAGGCAGTTTGTACGCATAGCTCCGTGGAGTCGGACCAAATACGATACCGCCGCCTTTCCATTGTGGTGAACGAATTGAACCTTGACGAGCGCGACCTGTACCTTTTTGTTTCCAAGGCTTACGTCCACCGCCACGTACTTCAGAACGTCCTTTTACTTTGTGGGTACCTTGACGAAGGGAAGCGCGCTGCATAAGAACTGCATCGTACAGAACGTGTTGATTCGGCTCAATTCCGAATACAGCATCATTCAGTTCAACTTCACCTACTTGGCTACCATCTACATTGTAAACTGATACTTTTGGCATTTTGTGTTCCTCCTTTCTTCAGTGGTTATTTTTTCACCGTTTCTTTAACTCTTACAAGGCTGTTCTTTGGACCTGGGATGGATCCTTTAACAAGAATCACGTTACGCTCAGCGTCTACTTTAACAACTTCAAGACGTTGAATTGTAACAGTATCATGTCCCATATGTCCTGGAAGGCGTTTGCCTTTAGGAACGCGGTTAGCTTGGATCGAACCCATCGAACCCGGGCCACGGTGGTAACGCGAACCGTGTGACATAGGTCCAGTGCTTTGTCCCCAACGTTTGATTACGCCGGCAAAACCTTTACCTTTAGAAATACCCGTTACGTCAACGAACTCGCCTTCAGCGAAAATGTCAGCTTTCAATTCTTGGCCAACTTCATATTCCGCGATGTTGATGCCGCGAAGCTCACGAACGTAGCGCTTAGGTGCAGTATTCGCTTTTTTAGCGTGTCCTGCTTCTGGCTTGTTAGCATTTTTCTCTTTCTTATCGGAGAAACCGATTTGAACTGCTTCGTAGCCATCGTTCTCAATATCTTTCTTTTGCAAAACAACACAAGGGCCTGCTTCGATAACCGTTACTGGAACTACGTTACCTTCAGGGGTAAACACTTGAGTCATTCCAAGTTTTTTTCCTAAGATACCTTTCATGTTGACACCTCTTTTCCTTTATACGTGGTCTTGTTTGCTGCTATATATTACAATTTAATTTCGATATCTACACCGGACGGCAGATCCAAGCGCATCAAGGCATCCACAGTTTGTGGAGTCGGGTTAACAATATCGATCAAACGCTTATGTGTGCGTTGTTCGAATTGCTCCCGAGAATCCTTGTACTTGTGCACCGCACGAAGAATAGTAATGATTTGTTTTTCAGTAGGAAGCGGAATCGGACCGGATACACCTGCACCCGAACGTTTTGCTGTTTCAACAATTTTCTCCGCGGATTGATCAAGAATTCTGTGGTCGTAAGCTTTCAAACGAATACGAATTTTTTGCTTTGCCATTTTAGTCCCTCCTTCTATCGCCCAATTTTTTATCGGACATACTCCGTGAAAATTTTCTGACCACTCTCCCATGGCAAAGGGGCCGGGTGTGCCAGTAACCTCTCACATCATCGCAACGTCACAAGAACAACATTCATTATTATATAGAAAAGATGGGCGTATTGCAAGCATATTTAAAAAAAACATTCAAACTGGTCTTTTCAAGAGAATCGACTATGTTAGTACAATGTTTTCACCAATATCCAGGCTGCCTAACCTATCAATCTATAAGATAAATCTTGTTCATTTTAGATGACGAAGGTTCCGAAACGTTGACATTAAAAAAGAGTTCTTTATCCGATGTCGGATAAAGAACTCTTCCGAAGCTTCGTTACAATACAATGTTACTCGTTACAGTACACTGTTACTTATGCTCATTTGGCAAAAGCCAAATTATTTTTGGATCGATGCTACGGAACCCGCACCAACTGTACGTCCACCTTCACGAATAGAGAACTTAGTTCCTTCTTCGATCGCGATTGGAGAGATCAGTTGAACAGTTACAGTAACGTTGTCACCAGGCATTACCATTTCAGTACCTTCTGCCAGGTTGATGATACCCGTTACGTCAGTTGTACGGAAGTAGAACTGTGGACGGTATCCAGTGAAGAAAGGCTTATGACGGCCACCCTCTTCTTTAGTCAAAACGTAGATTTGTGCAGTGAACTCTGTGTGTGGTTTAACAGATGCTGGTTTAGCAAGTACTTGACCACGCTCGATTTGAGTACGGTCAACACCACGCAGCAATGCACCGATGTTGTCACCCGCTTGTGCGGAATCCAACAATTTACGGAACATCTCAACGCCCGTAACTACGGATTTTTTAGTTTCTTCAACGATACCAACGATCTCAACCTCTTCGCCGACTTTAACAGTACCACGCTCTACACGACCTGTAGCAACGGTACCACGACCAGTGATGGAGAATACGTCCTCGACAGGCATCAAGAAAGGTTTGTCAGTTTGACGCTCAGGCAGTGGGATGTAAGTGTCGATCTCTTTGAACATCTCAACGATTTTTTGAGCCCACTCACCATCAGGGTTTTGCAGAGCTTCACGAGCGGATCCACGAGTGATTGGAGTATCATCACCTGGGAACTCGTATTCGTTAAGAAGGTCGCGAACTTCCATCTCAACCAGTTCCAACAACTCTTCGTCTTCAACCATATCACATTTGTTCAAGAAAACAACGATGTATGGTACGCCTACTTGACGGGAGAGCAGGATGTGCTCACGAGTTTGTGGCATTGGGCCGTCAGCTGCGGATACTACCAGGATAGCTCCGTCCATTTGTGCCGCGCCAGTGATCATGTTTTTAACATAGTCGGCGTGACCTGGGCAGTCTACGTGAGCGTAGTGACGAGTGTCAGTTTCGTACTCAACGTGTGAAGTTGAGATTGTGATACCGCGCTCGCGCTCTTCTGGAGCTTTATCGATTTGATCGAAAGCGATTGCTGCACCACCGTAAGTTTTGGACAATACAGTTGTGATTGCAGCAGTCAGAGTTGTTTTACCATGGTCGACGTGACCGATAGTACCAATGTTAACGTGTGGTTTAGTACGTTCGTATTTAGCCTTTGCCATTTGAACGTGGCCTCCTTAGAAATTATAATTTTATGTTTTCACTGAATGCGGTGCTTCAAACCAGGTTTCAAGCACAAGCATCCAGTGTGAGAAAACTACTCGGTGCCTTTTGTTTTGGCAACGATCTCTTCTGCAATGCTCTTAGGAACTTCTTCATAGTGAGAGAGCTCCATGGAGAATACACCGCGTCCTTGAGTACCGGAACGAAGAGTTGTAGAGTAACCAAACATTTCAGAGAGAGGCACCTTAGCACGGATGATTTGAGCTCCACTACGGGAATCCATACCTTCAATGCGGCCACGACGGGAGTTCAACATACCCATTACGTCACCCATGTACTCTTCTGGAACAGTTACTTCTACTTTCATGATTGGCTCAAGCAGAACTGGACTACATTTGTCTTTCGCTGCTTTCAGCGCCATAGATCCGGCAATTTTAAATGCCATCTCGTTGGAATCGACATCATGGTAAGATCCGTCTACAATTGTAGCCTTAACGTCTACAAGCGGGAAGCCTGCGATTACGCCGTTTTTCATTTGCTCTTCAATCCCTGACAGTGCAGGTTGAATGTATTCTCTTGGCACCGAACCACCGACAACCTTACTTTCGAACTGGCTGCCTGTACCCGGCTCGAGAGGTTCGAACTCAACCCATACGTGACCGTATTGACCACGACCACCGGATTGACGTACGAATTTACCTTCAACGCGCGCTGGAGCACGGAATGTTTCACGGTAAGCTACTTGTGGTTTACCCACAGTAGTATCCACCTTGAACTCACGACGCATACGGTCGATGATGATATCAAGGTGAAGCTCACCCATACCTGCCAAGATGGTTTGGCCTGTTTCTTCGTCAGTGTGAGCGCGAAGAGTTGGATCCTCTTCTGTCAACTTACCGAGAGCCACACCCATTTTATCTTGGTCAGCTTTGGTTTTAGGTTCAACAGCGATTTCGATTACCGGATCAGGGAAGTTCATTGATTCCAAGATAACCGGGTGTTTCTCATCACATAGTGTATCACCTGTACCTGTATCTTTCAAACCTACAGCTGCTGCAATATCACCGGAGTAAACTTCAGTGATCTCTTGACGGCTGTTTGCGTGCATTTGAAGGATACGACCGATACGCTCACGTTTGTTTTTAGTTGCATTCAATACATAAGACCCGGATTGAAGTACACCGGAGTATACGCGGAAGAATGTCAATTTACCAACGTAAGGGTCAGTCATGATTTTGAAGGCCAATGCAGAGAATGGCTCTTCATCGGAAGACTTACGAACTGCTTCAGTTCCATCTTCAAGATGTCCAGTAATAGAAGGAACATCAGTTGGAGCTGGCAAGTAGTCGATAACAGCGTCCAACATGAGTTGAACACCTTTGTTGCGGTATGAGGAACCACAGATAACTGGGAAGATTTTAACCTCTACTACACCTTTACGGAGAGCGGCTTTGATCTCATCGATAGAGATTTCTTCGCCTTCCAGGTATTTCATTGTCAATTCTTCGTCAAGTTCTGCAACACGCTCAATCAATTCGTTGCGAAGTTCTTCAACCTGCTCAACGAATTCCGCAGGAATATCAGTTTCTTCGATATCTTGTCCGAGATCATCTTTATACATATGAGCCCGTTGTGCAACGATATCAATGATACCTTTGAAATCATTTTCAGCACCGATCGGAAGTTGAATCGCAACTGCGTTCGCTTGAAGGCGATCACGCATGTCAGATACAACGTTCAAGAAGTCAGCGCCGATGATATCCATTTTGTTTACGTATGCGATACGAGGTACGCCGTACTTGTCAGCCTGTCTCCATACAGTTTCAGACTGAGGCTCAACGCCTTCTTTCGCACTGAATACACCTACTGCTCCGTCCAATACACGAAGGGAACGTTCAACTTCAACAGTGAAGTCAACGTGTCCCGGGGTATCAATGATATTTACGCGGTGGCCTTTCCAAGCAGCGGTAGTCGCAGCGGAAGTAATCGTAATTCCGCGCTCCTGTTCCTGTTCCATCCAGTCCATTGTCGCAGCGCCTTCGTGAACTTCACCGATTTTGTGCGTACGTCCTGTGTAAAACAAGATCCGCTCAGTTGTCGTGGTTTTACCCGCATCAATATGAGCCATGATCCCGATATTACGTGTATTTTTCAAGGAGAACTCTCTAGCCATGAAATGGGTCTCCCTTCAAAATTGAAGTTTTTTATTGTGAACTGAATCCTACCAACGGTAGTGAGCAAACGCTTTGTTCGCTTCAGCCATTTTGTGCGTATCTTCGCGTTTCTTAACGGAAGCGCCTGTGTTGTTGGAAGCATCGATGATCTCAGCCGCCAAACGCTCTTCCATTGTTTTCTCACCGCGGTTGCGGGAGTAGTTCACGAGCCAACGTAAACCCAAAGCAGTACGTCTCTCTGGTTTCACCTCGATTGGTACTTGGTAGTTGGAACCGCCGACACGGCGAGCTTTAACTTCCAGGACTGGCATGATATTTTTGATTGCTGTCTCAAATACTTCCATCGGGTCATTACCCGTACGTTCTTGAATCAACTTGAACGCATTATACAGAATGCTTTGAGCAACACCGCGTTTTCCGTCGAGCATGATGCGGTTGATCAAACGAGTAACCAACTTGGAGTTGTATACCGGATCTGGCAGCACGTCTCTTTTCGTAACTGGACCTTTGCGTGGCATGGATATCCCCCTTTCTTTCTTGTTCAGCAGTCCCTGTACCTTCCAGACCTAAGCCAGAAGGCTTTCAGGCAACCTGCTTATCATAATTTAGGCTTTTTTAGCTTTTGGACGTTTTGCACCGTATTTAGAACGAGCTTGCATACGGTTGTTCACGCCTGCAGTATCGAGAGCTCCACGAACGATGTGATAACGAACCCCTGCAAGGTCTTTTACTTTACCTCCGCGGATCAATACCACACTGTGCTCTTGAAGGTTATGTCCGATTCCCGGGATATAAGCAGTTACCTCGAGACGGTTCGTCAAACGAACACGGGCATATTTACGAAGTGCAGAGTTCGGTTTACGTGGAGTCATTGTACCTACACGAGTGCAGACACCACGTTTTTGTGGGGCACTGATGTTAGTGGATTCACGTTTCAAAGCGTTGAACCCTTTTTGCAAAGCTGGTGATTTTGACTTCTCAACTTTAGCTTGACGTCCTTTACGAACCAGTTGGTTAATAGTTGGCATGTGATTGCCACCCCCTTCCTCAATTATTCATGTTTCTTTACAAACCTTTATCTAAGCCCACAGACCCAGGCGGTTCATAAAAAGACAAATGAAAAGTTTTTGCCTTGGAGAATCCTTAAATGTTCTCGGACAAAAACGTTCCTTACCCTATCATTTTACGACAGCAGCCATAGCTGCTCCCACTCCAATCCCGCACGCTTTGCCGAGATTTTTCATTGTGTCCACTCTCGTGTACTTCACATTGTGCTGTTCACACAAAGCAATGATTTTGGAAGTGAGCTGCGGATCACTATCCTCTGCGACATAGACTTCAGAAGCCATTCCTGTCTGCACTGTCCGCATGGTCTGTTTGGTACCAATCTTGACATGAGCATCTTGCAAGCCTTTTTCATTAGACATTGTACATTCCTCCGAATAGGACCAATTACAATCAGCTGCCCACGCACCTTTGATATATTAGCATCTAGCGCAAGCATTGTCAATGCTAATCCTAAAAGATTTTATAAAGTTTGTGTAGATCAGGATTCGTCCGTCTCAATTGTACAAACGTCCTCCTCCTGAAACACACATTCTTTACTCTCACATGAAGAGAAAATACTTATTTAATCTACAGAAACAGGTTCCAACTCTTCCACGGAAGATTGGCCGTCTTCTGGTTCAGCAAATTTGATGCTGCGGTAACGGTTCATACCTGTACCGGCAGGGATCAATTTACCGATAATTACATTTTCCTTCAGACCGAGCAGCTGATCGACTTTACCTTTGATCGCCGCATCTGTCAATACACGTGTTGTCTCTTGGAACGATGCCGCAGAGAGGAAGGAGTCTGTTTCAAGGGATGCTTTTGTAATACCGAGCAGGATTGGTTTTGCAACCGCAGGCTCTTTATCACTCAGAATCGCAATTTTGTTGGCTCTTTCGTACTCATGGGTATCCACAAATGATCCCGGCAGCAGCGTTGTATCTCCCGCATCTACGATACGGATTTTACGCAGCATTTGACGGATCATAACTTCAACGTGTTTGTCATTGATTTCTACGCCCTGGTTACGGTATACGCGCTGTACTTCCTGCAAGATGTAGTTCTGTACGCCGCGTACGCCTTTGATGCGCAGCATTTCTTTTGGATCGATGGAACCATCTGTCAACTCGTCACCCGCTTCGATTTCCATGCCTTCGCTCACGCGGACACGGGAACCGTAAGTAACAGAGTACACTTTGGATTCCGCTTCACCTTGAATTTCGATTTCACGACGATCTTTCGCTTCGCGAATCTCTTTAACCACACCATCAATCTCACTGATTGTTGCTTGACCTTTAGGGTTACGAGCCTCAAACAACTCCTGGATACGCGGCAAACCTTGCGTAATGTCGTCTCCGGCTACACCGCCGGTATGGAACGTACGCATGGTAAGCTGTGTTCCTGGCTCACCAATGGATTGTGCTGCAATAATACCAACCGCTTCACCAATCTCCACGTGTTTACCTGTCGCAAGGTTGCGACCGTAACACTTCTTGCAGACACCATGACTTGCACGGCAGCTGAGAACGGAGCGGATTTGCAATTTGGTTACGCCAGCTTTGATAATCGCTTCTGCTTTATCAGAGTCGATCAGTTCATTGCGGCCGGCAATAATCTCTTTCGTTTCCGGATGACGAACAGTCTCGAAGCAGTATCTGCCTTCAATACGGTCGTAGAGATCTTCAATGACCTCTTTACCATCCTGGATACGACTAACGGTAAAGCCTTTATCTGTACCACAATCGTCTTCACGCACAATTACGTCTTGGGCTACGTCTACGAGACGACGAGTCAGATAACCTGAGTCGGCTGTACGCAGGGCTGTATCCGCGAGACCTTTACGCGCACCGTGAGTGGAAATAAAGTACTCGAGTACTGTCAGACCTTCACGGAAGTTCGATTTGATTGGGAGTTCGATAATTCGACCAGACGGGTTGGCCATCAGACCACGCATACCACCCAATTGTGTGATTTGCGATTTGTTACCCCGTGCTTTGGAGTCAACCATCATCATGATCGAGTTGTAACGATCCATCGATTTCATCAGGATATCTGTGATATCATCTTTGGATTTCGACCAGATATCGATGATGCGGTCATAGCGCTCCTCATTCGTGATCAGACCACGACGGTACTGATTCGTAACAATTTGTGCCTTCTCCTCAGACTGTTTCAGAATGTCTGTTTTCTCATCCGGAACGATTACGTCAGACACGGCCACGGTAATACCGGCACGCGTAGAGTATGTGAATCCGAGCTGTTTGATTTTATCGAGGATAACCGCAGTTTCGGTTGTGTGATAAATTTCAAAGCAGCGTGCGATGATAGAGCCCAGATATTCTTTACCGACACCGCCTGCTTGAGGAGCATTCATGATTGCTTCTCTCAAGTCAGCACCCTTCTCATATACGAATGAGTGATCGGCTGTACCTTGATACAGGTTTGCACGCGTCGCATCATTGATATAAGGGAAGCTTGCCGGGAAAATCTCATTAAAGATAATTTTACCGATCGTTGTTAACAGCATGCCTTTTTGCTGCTCTTCCGTGAAGCTTGTTTTACCAAGCGCTTTAACCGGAATCGCTACACGTGCATGCAGACCAGCAGTACCCCGTTGGTATGCAGATACAGCCTCATTGACTGTACGCAGAACCATACCTGTACCCTTCTCTTCTTTGTTGTCCATCGTCAGATAGTACGAACCAAGAACCATATCCTGGGAAGGAGTTACAACCGGTTTACCGTCTTTCGGGTTCAAAATGTTGCCTGATGCAAGCATCAGAATACGTGCTTCCGCTTGTGCTTCAGCGGACAATGGAACGTGCACGGCCATTTGGTCACCGTCAAAGTCGGCATTGTACGCCGTACATACGAGCGGGTGAAGACGAATTGCTTTACCTTCAACCAGAATCGGTTCAAACGCTTGAATACCGAGACGGTGAAGCGTAGGGGCACGGTTCAGAAGAACCGGATGCTCCTTGATAACTTCTTCAAGAACATCCCATACTTCAGGACTTACACGCTCAACTTTACGTTTTGCGCTCTTGATGTTGTGGGCAAGCCCTTTATTCACAAGCTCTTTCATCACAAAAGGCTTGAACAGTTCCAGTGCCATATCTTTCGGCAGACCGCACTGATACATTTTCAGGTATGGTCCGACAACGATAACGGAACGGCCGGAATAGTCAACACGTTTACCGAGCAAGTTTTGACGGAAACGACCTTGTTTACCTTTCAGCATGTGGCTGAGGGATTTCAAAGGACGGTTACCCGGACCTGTAACAGGACGACCGCGACGACCGTTATCGATCAACGCATCAACAGCTTCCTGCAGCATCCGTTTTTCATTTTGCACGATGATATCCGGCGCGCCCAGGTCAAGCAGACGTTTTAGACGGTTGTTCCGGTTAATTACACGGCGATACAGGTCATTCAAGTCAGACGTAGCAAAACGTCCGCCATCCAGCTGTACCATCGGACGAAGTTCCGGTGGAATAACAGGAAGTACATCCATGATCATCCACTCCGGATTGTTCCCAGAGTTGCGGAATGCTTCAATAACTTCCAAACGTTTGATTGCACGGTTGCGGCGCTGGCCTTGTGCAGTACGAAGCTCTTCCTTCAGGAATTCAAGCTCTTTCTCTACATCGAGGTCTTGAAGCAATTTTTTAACTGCTTCTGCACCCATGCCGGCTTGGAAGCCGTATCCGTATTTTTCACGGTAGCTGCGATATTCCTTCTCGGACAACAGCTGTTTTTTCTCCAGTGGAGTTTCTCCTGGATCGGTTACTACATATGATGCAAAATAAATGATCTCTTCAAGAGATCTCGGAGACATATCCAATGCGAGACCCATACGGCTCGGAATACCTTTGAAGTACCAGATATGCGATACCGGAGCAGCAAGCTCAATATGGCCCATCCGTTCACGACGAACTTTCGCACGTGTTACTTCAACGCCACAGCGGTCACAGACAACGCCTTTATAACGAACGCGTTTGTATTTACCGCAATGACATTCCCAGTCTTTTGTAGGGCCAAAAATCTTTTCGCAGAACAGCCCTTCTTTTTCCGGTTTCAACGTACGATAGTTGATCGTTTCCGGTTTTTTCACTTCTCCGCGGGACCAAGAACGAATTTTCTCTGGGGAAGCAAGCCCGATCTTCATGTATTCGAAATTGTTGACGTCCAACAAGGAGCAACCCTCCTTAACCTAATTCCTGTATTCTAGGTTACGCCTGCTCCAGCCAAGGCCGGAGCATGACGCGAGCCTGATGAAAAACGCCGGTCATCTTGCGCCCGAAGCGATTATTCCGCTCCGACCTCTGTACCCTCAAGGTTGAGGCTGAGCTTGTCGCTCGCAGCGTCATCTTCATCGTCCATTTCTTTCATTTCAATCTCCTGCTCATCTTCACTCAAAATCTTAACGTCCATACCCAAGCTTTGCAGCTCTTTGATCAATACTTTGAACGATTCAGGAACACCTGGTTCCGGTACGTTCTCGCCTTTGACAATGGACTCATACGTTTTCACCCGACCCACAACGTCATCGGATTTAACCGTCAAGATTTCTTGCAGTGTATAAGCGGCACCGTACGCCTCAAGCGCCCAAACTTCCATCTCCCCGAAACGCTGACCACCAAATTGGGCTTTACCACCCAACGGCTGCTGCGTAACTAGTGAGTAAGGACCTGTGGAACGGGCATGGATTTTATCGTCAACCATGTGTGCCAGTTTGATCATGTGCATGACACCAACGGTAACTTCACGTTCAAACTCTTCACCTGTACGTCCGTCATACAACACGGTTTTACCATTACGCTGCATACCTGCTTCTTCCATCGTATCGAAGACGTCATACTCTTTCGCTCCGTCGAATACAGGTGTTGCCACGTGGATCCCCAGCTGCATTGCCGCCATACCCAAGTGAACTTCGAGTACTTGACCGATGTTCATCCGGGAAGGTACGCCCAGCGGGTTAAGAACGATCTGAACCGGTGTACCGTCTGGCAGGAAAGGCATATCCTCTTCCGGCAAGATGCGGGCCACGACCCCTTTGTTACCGTGACGTCCGGCCATTTTATCACCCTCGGAAATTTTCCGTTTTTGGGCAATATAGACACGAACGAGCTGGTTAACACCTGGTGGCAGTTCATCTCCGTTTTCACGGGTAAATACTTTCACGTCAACAACGATACCATCCGTACCGTGTGGTACACGCAGCGATGTATCACGCACTTCACGTGCTTTTTCACCAAAGATCGCGTGCAGGAGACGCTCTTCTGCAGTCAGTTCCGTCACACCCTTCGGCGTAACTTTACCAACGAGAATGTCGCCAGCAGCAATTTCGGCACCGATGCGGATAATACCACGCTCATCCAGATTACGCAGCGCTTCTTCCCCAACGTTAGGGATATCACGTGTGATCTCTTCAGGTCCGAGCTTCGTATCTCGAGCTTCCGACTCATATTCCTCGATGTGGATGGATGTGTAAACATCTTCCTTAACGAGTTTTTCGCTGAGCAGGATCGCATCCTCGTAGTTGTAACCTTCCCAAGTCATGAAGGCAACAACAACGTTGCGTCCAAGAGCAAGTTCACCCATTTCCGTCGAAGGACCGTCAGCAAGAATGTCGCCAGCTTTGACAGCAGCACCTCTTTTCACGATCGGACGTTGGTTGATGCATGTTCCTTGGTTCGAACGCATAAATTTGTGTAATTTATATTTAACGATATCGCCTTTGACTTCCTGGCCGTCTACCTCTTCTACACGACGAAGCCAAATCTCGTTCGCAGAGGAACGTTCAATAATTCCGTCATATTCGGCAACAATACATACACCGGAGTCTTTGGCAGCTTTGTGTTCCATACCTGTTCCTACAAGCGGAGCTTTAGGAATCAAGAGCGGAACCGCCTGCCGCTGCATGTTTGATCCCATCAGGGCACGGTTGGAGTCATCGTTCTCAAGGAACGGAATGAGCGCCGTAGCGACCGACACAACCTGCTTAGGAGATACGTCCATGTAGTCTACTCGCTCACTCGGCATCGTAAGGATGTTATCCGACTGTTTGTTGTAACGCACAATGATCGCATCCTCTGCGAAGGTACTGTCTTCATTCAGCTTCGCATTCGCCTGAGCGATAACATAGTTGTCCTCTTCGTCTGCTGTCAGGTAATCGATCTGCTCGGTTACGACACCCGTCTTCGGATCAACCCAACGATACGGAGCTTCAATGAAGCCATATTCGTTCACACGCGCAAACGTCGACAAGGAGTTAATCAAACCGATGTTCGGTCCCTCTGGTGTCTCGATCGGGCACATCCGGCCATAGTGGGATGGATGGACGTCACGGACTTCCATGCCGGCACGCTCACGTGTCAAACCGCCTGGTCCGAGTGCGGACAGACGCCGTTTATGCGTCAACTCACCCAGCGGATTCGTTTGATCCATAAACTGTGACAATTGGGAGCTTCCGAAGAACTCTTTAATCGATGCAATGACCGGACGAATGTTGATCAATGCTTGAGGTGTAATGACGTTTGCATCCTGAATGGACATTCTCTCACGAACCACACGCTCCATACGGGACAAACCGATACGGAACTGGTTTTGTAAAAGCTCACCAACAGAGCGCAGACGACGGTTACCCAAGTGGTCGATATCATCCGTGCTTCCGATGCCATGCAGCAGGTTCAAGAAGTAACTGATGGAAGAAATGATGTCCGCTGGCGTGATGTTTTTCACGGACTTGTCAATGTCGCCATTGGCAATCAGCTTAACCACTTTACCATCTTCAATTGGTGAAAAAACATCAATCGTTTGCATCGGGATATCATTGGCATCCAAAACGCCGTTGCCTACATGATACGTACGGAAGCCAACGCTTTTCTCCAGGTAAGGCATGATCTCGTCGAGCAAACGACGGTCTACCATTTGACCTGCTTCTGCAATAATTTCGCCTGTTTCAGCATCGATCAGAGACTCTGCCAAGCGCTGATTAAACAAACGGTTTTTGATGTGAAGCTTTTTATTGATTTTGTAACGACCCACATTTGCGAGGTCATAACGTTTTGGATCAAAGAAACGTGCTACGAGCAAGCTTTTCGCATTATCCAGCGTTGGCGGCTCGCCCGGACGAAGACGCTCATAGATTTCAATGAGAGCTTTTTCCGTAGAGTCCGTGTTGTCTTTGTCCAGCGTGTTGCGGATATATTCGTCATTACCGAGCAAATCCAGAATCTCAGCGTCTGTGCCAAAACCAAGAGAACGCAGGAGAACCGTAACCGGTATTTTACGCGTACGGTCGATCCGAACGTAAACAACGTCCTTCGCGTCCATCTCCAGTTCGAGCCAAGCGCCGCGGTTAGGAATTACTGTAGCGGTATACGTTTTTTTGGCGTTCTTATCTACTTTGGTACTGAAGTAAACGCTAGGAGAGCGAACCAACTGGCTGACAATAACCCGTTCCGCACCATTAATAATAAATGTTCCGGTGCTGGTCATCAGCGGGAAATCTCCCATGAATACTTCCTGCTCTTTGACTTCTCCGGTTTCCTTATTAATGAGCCGGACTTTGACCCGAAGTGGTGCTGCATAAGTAACGTCGCGCTCTTTCGCGTCATCTACTGTATACTTCGGTTCTCCGAGACTGTAATCGATAAATTCCAAAATCAAGTTGCCTGTGAAATCCTGGATCGGCGAGATATCTTGGAACATTTCGCGCAACCCTTCCTCCAAAAACCAATCATATGATTTTTGTTGGATTTCAATCAGGTTCGGAACTTCGAGTATCTCGTTAATTCGTGCATAACTGCGCCGAGTGCGTCGACCATATTGAACAAGATGTCCTGCCAACTTAAACTCACCCCTCAATGTCTACTCACTTTAAAAATTTCGTTGCGAACCTCTGTTTGTAACCTTATAATGGTACACATACAGAGCAAAGCAATGCACCCGCAAATAAAGAAAAGCCCTTATTCGAAATGTCGTTCGATAAAAGAGCAACTTTGATCGGCGGATGTCTTTCCAAATCATTCTTATCCCCAGTTTGCCCAAAATGTACATATTATACGCCAAACATAGGCATAATAAGCCCGGTTCGGCGTAAAAAAGGTTGACATTTTCAGTTAGCTAAAGCCAAGTAGGGCATCTTAATACTGACATTTTACAACTATACCACGGCTTGAATTTCAAGTCAATAGTCCTATTGCAAAAAAAATGATCCCCTGCTTACTTTACAAATTCGAATGAACCTCTCACAGTTCCTCTACTCTTCCTTTACCGCTTTGAAGATTCGGTAGCCTTTATCCTTCGTTACTTCATCCACTCGTGAAAACAACGATTCCAGCTTCGCTTTTGCAGAAGGTGCACCTTGTTTCTTTTGAATGACAATCCATAACGCCCCCCCAACCTTCAAATGGTCATATGCCTGGTCAAAGATAGCATGTACTGTTTCTTTGCCCGCCCGAATCGGAGGATTAGTCAAGACCACGTCGAAATCCCGCTTGTTTACTTCAGTTAGTAGATTACTCTGCATAATCGTAACGTTGGTAATGCCGTTTGCTTTGGCATTTTCTCTGGAAAGCTCAACGGCTCTCTCATTGATATCGATCATGGTGACATGCCCATCCGGTACAAGTTTTGCTGCTGTAAGCCCGATTGGCCCGTAACCACATCCCACATCAAGAACATGAGCACCTGACGGCAGTTCCATTGCATCAATTAACACCCTGCTGCCATAATCGATTCCGTTTTTGGAAAAAACCCCAGCATCCGTCACCAGCCGCAGACTAAATCCGCGGAGGACCGCTTCTGCGTCCTTACGATCATGCGCCACTTGTGGTTTGTCCGAATAATAATGATTGGACATGCCCTCACTCACTTTCCATAGTTACATTTACAGCAACAAACCCCTTGATAAGTCAAGGGGTTTGTTGTTTTGTTCATTCAGCTTGGATAAGCTAAATTATTTAACTTCGATTGTAGCGCCAGCTTCTTCAAGCTTAGCTTTGATGGAGTCTGCTTCTTCTTTAGCCACTTTTTCTTTCAGTGGTTTTGGAGCGTTGTCAACCAGTTCTTTTGCTTCTTTCAGGCCAAGACCTGTGATTTCGCGAACTGCTTTGATAACGTTGATTTTGGAAGCACCAGCGTTAGTCAAGATTACGTCGAACTCGGATTGCTCAGCTTCAGCTGCAGCTGCACCGCCACCTACAACAGCTACTGGAGCTGCAGCAGTTACGCCGAATTCTTCTTCGATTGCTTTAACAAGATCGTTCAGTTCCAGTACAGTCATGCCTTTGATTGCTTCCAAGATTTGCTCTTTACTCATGATTGAACCTCCATATATAATTTTATTTTTTTGTATTTCATTACTGCTAAGCAGTATTCAGATCAAGCAGCTTACGCGCCTTGTTCTTCTTTTTCTGCAACGGCTTTAACCGCAAGCGCGAAGTTGCGCATAGGGGCTTGAAGCACGCTGAGGAGCATGGAGAGGAGACCTTCGCGGGATGGCAGTTCTGCCAACGCCTTAACTTCTTCTACTCCAATTACGCGACCTTCTACGACAGCACCTTTCAATTTCAGTGCATCGTTCTTTTTCGCGAAGTCGTTCAGAATTTTGGCTGGAGCTACAGCATCTTCTCCGCTGAATGCAATTGCAGTAGGACCTGTCAGAACGCTATCGAGTTCTGTCAATTCTGCTGCAGCAGTTGCACGGCGAAGCAATGTGTTTTTCAGCACTTGGAATTCTACACCAGCTTCACGAAGCTGCTTGCGCAGTTCAGTAGCTTGGGAAACGTTCAATCCACGATAGTCAACAACAACAGTCGTCGCGCTTTCGCGCAATTTTGCTGTTACTACATCAACGGATTCTTGTTTTGCTTGAATCACTTTTGCGTTTGCCAATCTGTACACCTCCTGATCAAATTTATCCCATTAAGAAAAGCCTCCGTAGAATCACGAAGGCTTGATATATACTCGCATCCGATTTGCATCGTTTCAAGTTGTATAATCACACCTCGGTAGGAAATTAAGCCATATGGCACCTACTGTCTACGGCAAGCATATTCAAATGTCAACGGTCAGTCACTCGGACTCACAACTTTTATAGAATATCAGAACAGGCCGAACCTGTCAAGACATTTTATCTAAAAGCTGCTGCATTCACGCGTGCGCCAGGGCCCATCGTAGAAGAAAGACTTACATTCTTCAGATAAACACCTTTTGCTGCCGCCGGTTTAGCACGGTTCAGAGCGTCCATGAGAGCTTTAAAGTTCTCATTCAACTGCTCGGAAGAGAAAGAAGCTTTACCGATCGGTGCATGAATTTGACCTGCACGATCCAGACGATATTCGATTTTACCGGCTTTAATTTCTTGAACAGCCTTGGATACATCGAAAGTTACCGTTCCGGCTTTAGGGTTAGGCATCAGGCCTTTACCGCCGAGCAGACGGCCCAATTTACCTACTTCGCTCATCATATCTGGTGTCGCTACGCAGACGTCGAACTCGAACCAGCCTTGTTGGATTTTGTTGATCATGTCTGCATCACCAACATAGTCCGCGCCAGCCGCTTCCGCTTCTTTCGCTTTGTCACCTTTTGCAAATACCAATACGCGTTGTGTTTTACCTGTACCGTGTGGCAGGACAACAACACCACGTACTGCCTGGTCTTGCTTACGTGGGTCTACGCCCAAACGAACTGCCGCTTCGATTGTTTCATCGAATTTTGCAGTAGCTGCCTTTTTCACAAGCTCTACAGCTTCTGAAGGCTCGTAAGTTGCTTCGCTGTCGATCAGCTTAGCAGCTTCCAGGTATTTTTTACCGTGTTTAGCCATGTTTTATTCCTCCTTTGTGGTTTTAGCGGATATACCTCCCACATTGACCGGCCGCGAATCGGCCGGCTTTACGAAGCCATGTTTCATGTGAAAATTAGTCTTCGATGGTGATACCCATGCTGCGGGCAGTACCTTCGACCATACGCATTGCGGACTCAACGTCAGCAGCATTCAGGTCAGGCATTTTTGTTTCCGCGATTTGACGTACCGCATCACGTTTAACGGTAGCAACTTTTTTCTTATTCGGCTCGCCGGATCCTTTTTCAACTTTCGCTGCCACTTTCAACAGAACTGCCGCCGGTGGAGTTTTAGTGATGAATGTAAAGGAACGGTCCTCGAATACAGAGATTTCAACTGGAATGATCAATCCCGCCTGATCAGCTGTACGAGCGTTGAACTCTTTACAGAATGCCATGATGTTGACACCTGCTTGACCCAATGCCGGACCTACTGGCGGTGCTGGATTCGCTTTACCTGCTGGAATCTGCAGTTTTACCATTTTGATTACCTTTTTTGCCATGATTGACACCTCCTTGCAAAATAGTGGTTAGCGGGCTTCACAGCCCTCCCACAAGAAACTTGAAGAAACTATATCTTCTCCACTTGGGTGTATTCCAACTCAAGCGGCGTTTCCCGTCCAAACATGTTGACGTGTACCTTCAGCTTGCTTTTGTCTACCAAAATCTCTTCCACGGAGCCCACAAAATTCGCAAAAGGACCGACTTTGATTCGTACGGATTCCTTAATATCGAATTCAATTTTAGGCTTAGGTTCAACCATACCCATGTGCTTCAGAATTTGTTCCACTTCTTCTGGCAGCAGAGCTGTTGGTTTGGAACCGGAACCTGTCGAACCGACAAAGCCGGTAACACCCGGTGTATTGCGAACAACATACCAAGAATCATCCGTCTGAACCATTTCGACCAAGACATAACCGGGGTAAACTTTACGCATAACGGTTTTTTTCTTACCGTCTTTGTTCACCACTTCTTCTTCCATCGGAACAAGAACGCGGAAAATCTTGTCTTCCATGCCCATGGACTCTACGCGTTTTTCCAAATTGGCTTTGACCTTATTTTCATACCCTGAATAGGTATGAACGACGTACCATCTTTTTTCCATATCAAGCCACCTGGGACCCTTCTTAAATAATCGCTTCGATCACAGCGGAGATGCCGATATCTACGACCCAAAAAAACAGCGTCATAACCACAACAGTACCAAGTACGATTAACGTGTAGTTCGTCAGCTCTTTACGATTAGGCCAGCGAACCTTTTTAAGTTCAGCCCAGCTTTCAGAGAAAAAGGAAATCAGAGATTTGAAACTACGTTTCACGCCGACTACACCTCCAAAAACTATCTGGTTTCGCGATGAGAAGTCTGCTCGTTACAAAACTTGCAAAATTTCTTCATCTCCATGCGGTCGGGGTGATTACGCTTGTTTTTTGTCGTAGTGTAATTTCTTTGTTTGCAGTTCGTACAAGCCAAAGTAATAATTACCCGCATGATGTACACCTCCCGAAGACTTCCACATTGAAGCAGAGTCTCTAAATTGATCCTGAAAAAAAAGCCGTAAAATAGGCCTACCTAAAACACTTTATCACAAGGGTATAAGCATGTCAATGAAAGAATAACCTTTCATCATTGGGTATTATTTCTGCACAAAACGCACGTATCTCTCATCTCTGATTTTTTCACTGCTCCGGCATGAACCGAGCGATTACTAGTATTTATCAATCCTGAACAATATAAACTTCAGACAATAAAAAAAGACTCAAACACCGAGCCTTTTCCATCAACGACAACAACTTTTGTTCAATTATCTCGAACTTCCAGGTACTTTTCAAGTTTGCGCTTCACGCGCTGCAAGGCATTATCAATGGACTTCACATGACGGTCCAGATCCACTGCAATTTCTTGATAAGATCTCCCGTCCAGATACAACATCAGCACTTTACGTTCCAGGTCACTTAAAATCTCGGACATTTTATCTTCCAGGCCTACGAACTCCTCCTGGTTAATAATCAATTCTTCCGGATCACTGACCTGAGTTCCACAAATCACATCGAGTAACGTACGATCAGACTCTTCATCATAAATGGGCTTGTCCAGAGATACATAAGAATTAAGCGGAATATGCTTCTGACGTGTGGCTGTCTTGATCGCCGTAATGATCTGTCTTGTAATGCACAGTTCGGCAAAAGCCTTGAAAGAAGCAAGCTTGTCCCCTTTGAAATCACGAATCGATTTGTAAAGGCCAATCATTCCTTCTTGAATAATATCTTCCCGGTCAGCTCCGATCAAAAAATAAGATCTTGCCTTGGCGCGTACAAAGTTGCGATACTTGTTGATCAAAAACTCCAGCGCTTCGCTTTCGCCTTCACGGACCGCTTCGACAATGTCTTCGTCACTTTGGTAATCATACTTGGATAACATGATATCTTTGAGGTCGACACTCACAGACAATCCCTCCGGCTGCAACGCAAGGTACCCCGTTACTCTACTCTATGAAATATAGGACAAGTATATATGATGGTACCTCCCATCGTCAACCACGCCCTGCCTAAAAAAGAACAGCTATAACATAATTGTCAATAGTTTCATTATTGTAAAATTTGTAAAAAGTCCGCTGTCAGCCTCGTCTCCAGCGTTCAAACTGCTTCAAAATATCCGGGCTTAATTTCCCTCCGATTGTATTACGTGTTGATCTGGCTTGGTCTTCCGCAAGCCGCTGCTGGAGCTCCTTTTCGTTCTGCTCCACTTCAATCAGCAGCTCTCTGGCGGACACACGCAGCGCTCCCTGTCCGAAGATGACATGTTGCTCTACCATATCGCTGGTTGCTACATAGATTTGGCGTCTTCGCATGCTTAGTTCCCGAACGAGTCTCTCGATGCATTCGTCTGCCGTCTCTTTTTCCTTTGTAAAATGAACTTGAACTCTGCTCTGTGTAAAGGATTTACCGAGTCCTGGCACAAGGTAAGCGTCAAACACAACAATGACTCGGCGGCCGGAGAAGGCCTGGTAGTCCGCAAGCCGGAAGAGCAATCTGTTCCTCGCCTCTTCCAGCCCGCTTTCTGCCAACTTGGATAATTCCGGCCAGTCACCAATCATGTTGTACCCGTCTACTAGAAGCACATCACGGGAATCAGCCATATCATCTATCCCTGTGCTTGGCGGGAGCGAAGCACCTCGTACATGACAACACCCGCTGCCACGGAGGCATTCAGGGAATTAATCTGACCCTGCATCGGCAGTTTGACCAGTACGTCACATTTCTCGCGAATGAGACGGCCCATGCCTTTGTTCTCATTTCCGATTACGAGTGCTACCGGACCTGTGAATACACCATTGCCAAAAACAGCTTCACGCGCAGTAACATCCGTACCTACAACCCATACGCCCTCTTCTTTCAGACGGTCAATGGTCTGTGCCAGATTGCTTACGCGGGCAACAGGAACATACTCCGCTGCACCTGCCGATGTTTTGGACACGGTTGCCGTTACTGAAGCTGAGCGCCGTTTGGGAACAATGACACCGTGAGCTCCTGTGCAGTCTGCCGTACGCAGAATGGAGCCCAGATTATGGGGATCTTCGATCTCATCCAGCAAAAGAATAAACGGCTGCTCATTCTTGGACTTGGCTGCATCTAAAATATCTTCAACCTCAGCATAGGCATAAGGCGCCGCCTGAGCAACCACACCCTGATGCTGAATACCGGGAACCGTCTGATCCAGCTTGCGCTTGTCCACATGCTGAATGACAATCCCCTGTTTTTTTGCTTCCGCAATGATCGGCTGCGTTAGATGTTTCTGCGCCGTATCGGCGATCCATATTTTATTAATGGTCCGGCCTGACCGCAGCGCCTCCGTTACGGAGTGTTTACCGGCAATCCATTCTTCTTCCATCCTTGTTCGTTCCTCTCTTTAATTGCTTGTTATATATGTTTTATACCAAAGTTATTCTGCTGAAGCAGAGGCCTGCTCCGCCTGCTCAATCCCGAGTCCGATCAGCTGGATCATTCGATCATGCTGACTGCTGCTGTACAGATAGCCGATCAGACATTCAAATGCTGTTGCATGTCTGTACTCCAGCACATCCGCATTCTTCGGAACACTGCCGGACTTGGCATTTCGTCCCTGCCGGACAATATCCAGTTCTTCTGCCGTCAATTCAGCCTCAATACTATTCAGTATGCGGCTTTGTGCTTTGGCAGATACCAATTTGGTTGCACTTCGGTGCAGATGATTAGGACGCATGTTTGCTTTGGATAACAGATACTGCCTCACGGCAACTTCATATACAGCATCGCCAATGTATGCCAGTGCAATTGGCGGGATCAGCCGGGCAGGTCTGGAAGGCGGATAAGGAAACCATCCACCATCCAGTACATCTGCCTTATTCTTTGGCACAGTCCGGGTAGACTGATCGGCCTCTTCAGACCCTTCGACAGATGCAGACAAAATCTTTTCCTTCTCTTTGCTCATTTGCGCCGCCATCTCATTCCCTGTGCTGTATCCTCCAGCAGGATACCCTGGGCAGATAGCTCATCGCGAATTTCATCGGCACGAGCCCAGTTCTTCGACTTACGTGCTTCCACACGCTCTGCGATCAATCGTTCAATATCCTCATCCAGCAGCTCGGGTTCAACCTCTGTATAGATTCGCAGCACAGCATTCAGTTCGTTGAACAGTTCAAGCAGTGCATGAATCGCAGCGGCATTAACCACATCCCGCTGCAGCAGCTGGTTCGCTTCCGCAGCCCATTCAAACAGCGCGGTAATCGCATCCGGTGTATTGAAATCATCCTGCATTTTCTCGTGATACTGCTGTCGAATCTGCTCTAATCTTGCTGCAAATTCAGCTGAAACCTCCTGATTTACAGTCACCGCACTCAGACGATGCTTCAGGTTGCCTACCGCGTTGGAAATCCGCTCCACGCTGTTCTGCGCCTGTTCCATTGTATCTTCCGTAAAATTGAGCGGGTTACGATAGTGGGTAGACAGCATGAAGTAACGGATCGCTTCCCGTTTGTACTCGCTGCGCAGGTCTTTGACGAGAACACCGTTGCCGAGAGATTTCGACATTTTCTCGTTATCGATGCGAATAAAACCGTTATGCATCCAGTAATTCGCGAGCGGTTTGCCCGTAATGGCTTCTGACTGCGCGCATTCGCACTCATGGTGAGGGAACTGTAAATCCTGTCCGCCGCCGTGAATATCCAGTGTATCCCCAAGGTATTCTCTTGCCATGGCAGAGCACTCGATATGCCAGCCTGGACGACCGTCTCCCCAAGGACTGGACCAGGAAATCTCGCCTGGCTTGGCTGCTTTCCAAAGCACGAAATCTTCCGGATGCTCCTTTCGCTCATCTACTCCGATCCGAATACCAAACTGCAGTTCCTGCAGGTTTTGTTTCGACAATTGACCGTAATTTTCGAACTTGCCTGTTCGATAATATACGTCACCGCCATTCTCATATGCGAAACCTTTGTCAACCAATTCACGGATAAAATCAATAATCAGCGGCATATTCTCCGTTACTCTTGGATTACTGCTGGCCTTAGGGATTCCAAGTCCTTCAAGGTCCGCATAATAAGCGGCAATAAATTTCTCTGCCACATGTGGAACATCGGTACCCAGCTGCTCTGCTTTGCGAATCAGTTTGTCATCCACATCCGTAAAATTCACGACATAATTCACTTCATGTCCAGTTTGCTCCAAATATCCGCGAACGGTGTCGAAAAAGATCACCGGACGTGCGTTCCCAATATGGATGTAGTCGTATACGGTTGGTCCGCATACATACATTTTCACTTTGCCAGGCTCTTGTGGTACAAACTCCTCTTTGGTACGACTCATCGTGTTATAAATCTGCAGCGCCATAGTCACTTTTCCTTTCGTCCTAAACTGCCTTTACTATATTCCATGTTCTATGTTTACTTATGCATTTATGTGCATTTTTCGGATTCACGCGTATTTTGCAGCGTACGCACTTCCTCCTGCAGACGCTCAATTTCGCGCTGCATGCTGCGCAGGGAATCAATAACCGGATCAGGCAGCTGCTGATTGAGACGATCCACCCGCCGACCATCCTGCTTGACGATTCTTCCGGGAATTCCCACCACCGTGCTGTTCGCAGGTACTTCCTTTAACACAACGGAGTTAGCTCCGATGTTGCTTTGATCCCCTACACGAAACGACCCCAGTACCTTGGCACCAGATGAGATAACCACATTATTACCAATTGTCGGGTGTCTCTTCCCTTTTTCTTTTCCTGTTCCACCCAGCGTTACTCCTTGATAGATTACGACATCGTCACCGATCTCACAGGTCTCCCCGATGACAACCCCCATACCGTGGTCAATGAACAACCTTTCGCCGATGGTTGCCCCAGGATGAATCTCTATACCTGTCATAAACCGGCTTACCTGTGATATGAACCGGGCGAACGAGAACCATCTTCGTTTGTATAGATAGTGGGCAAATCGATGGGCCCATATTGCATGCAGCCCAGAATACGTAAATACCACTTCAAACCAACTCCGGGCGGCCGGATCATTTTCAAAGACCGTCTGGATATCGGATCTGATCTTTTTGAACATGCTCGTTCCCCTCTTGTTCAGGTCCTCGTCCTCCGGGTTTGCCGGACGGCGCGTTCCTTGGTAGTATACTGCGCACTCGCCTAAACAAAAAACGCCTCTGCAGCACGAAGCTGCAGAGGCGTTAATCGCGGTCCCACTCTGCTTGGTTCATTCTTCAATCTTGACTGAAATGAATGAACCCTCTGGCGGCTCGGTAACGGGAACCAGTCGTCGCCATCTATCCTGACGTTTTCCTCATCTTGTTGACAGAGGCGGGGCCGGATTCGACGGTGCAGCTCACGGGTGCATTTCGGGCTGCTGGACAGTGGACGGCTCGCAGCCACCACCCGCCAAACAGATCTAATACCTGCTCGCGTGCGGGGCCATCCTCTCTGGGTCTGTCCGGATCAGCTTACTTCTCCCGGTCTTTGCTGTTCTATATGAACGTATTATGACAATTCAACCTTGTGTTGCTATTATAGCGAAAAGCCTTCTTACTGACAACCAGCAGAATCCAATTCCATAAGTTGAACTAATGAATATTTACACAAGCACTCCGATGACAGAATAACCTTCCAATCGCTGTTATCCCCAGATTTTTTGGATTCCCTTTTCCAAAGGGAAAATCCGGTGATAAGCGTATGCTTCCGATGCAGCTTTCTTGCAGAAAGCTTTTAGGCGAGCGCTTCGCTTTTTCAGGTTTTTTCTGTACTCTCCGTTTCTGTGTAAATGATTAGCTCCACTTATGAAATACCAGGCGTTCTCACAACGCTTGTTTAAGCACCTTTCACCTGTGCCAGCAAACGCTCTATGACAGTGTCACGGCCCAGCAGCACAATGGTCTGATTGAGATCACGTCCATGTGTCTGTCCAGTCAAAGCAACGCGGATCGGCATGAAGAGCTGTTTGCCCTTGAAGCCTGTTTCCTTCTGCACTTCCTTGATCAATGCAGCCATTTTGCTCGGCGTAAATTCGTCACTGGCCTGAACCTTATCAGCAAATGCCTTCAATACCGTGGGAACCTGCTCCTCAGCAAGAACCGCAGCACCCTCACTTTCCAGTTCAACCTCTGGACGGAAGAATACCTCGGACAGTTCCACGATATCGGAAGCTGCTGTCATCTGCTCTTGATAGAGATGCACGAGCATATGCGCCCATTCTTTTTGCTCAGCAGACAAGTCCGCAGGAAGACGTCCTGCTTTTTGGAGATGCGGAATCGCCATCTCGGCAATTCGTGCCGGGTCAGCATTTTTGATGTAATGGTTGTTCAAATGTGCCAGCTTATGTGTGTCGAATACAGCCGGACTCTTGGACAGACGCTTCGTATCAAAGATAGAGATCAGCTGCTCCTGTGAAAAAATTTCTTCTTCCCCTTCAGGCGACCAGCCAAGCAGGGAGATGAAGTTAAACATCGCTTCCGGCAGATAGCCGAGCTGATCATACTGCTCAATAAACTGAATGACGGATTCATCGCGTTTACTCAGTTTTTTGTGGTTTTCGTTCACGATCAGCGTCATATGACCGAATTGCGGCGGCTCCCAGCCGAGCGCTTCATAGATCATCAGCTGACGCGGCGTGTTGGAGATATGATCCTCCCCGCGCAGCACGTGGGAGATCTTCATCAAGTGATCGTCCACGGCAACGGCATAGTTGTACGTGGGAATGCCGTCCTTTTTCACAATGACAAAGTCGCCTGATTCCTTGCTGTTGAACGAGATTGTGCCTTTAACCATGTCGTTGAATGTGTATGTGCGATCTGCAGGTACACGGAAACGAATGCTCGCCACGCGGCCTTCAGCTTCAAATGCCTCGATCTGCTCTGGTGTCAGGTCACGGTGTTTGCCGGAGTAACGCGGGGTCTCTCCACGAGCTGACTGCTCTTCGCGCTCCTGTTCGAGTTCTTCTTCCGTGCAGTAGCAGCGATAAGCCAGACCTTTATCCAGCAGTTCCTGCGTATATTTGCGATACAAATCCAGACGTTCCGTCTGACGGTATGGCCCGTATTCTCCGCCTACATCAATACTCTCATCCCACTCGATGCCGAGCCATTTCAAGTATTTCAGCTGGCTTTCTTCTCCGCCCGCAATGTTCCGCTTCACGTCCGTATCTTCGATACGAATGATAAATTTGCCGTTATTATGTTTGGCATACAAGTAGTTAAACAGTGCCGTACGAGCATTGCCGATATGCAAATGTCCCGTTGGGCTCGGTGCGTAGCGCACCCGAATTTCTGCGCTCATATGATCCCCTCCGTCTCTAATTGGTTGATATTATCACACACGTACCAGGCATACAACCGATTGGGCTGCAATTCCCTCTCCCCGACCAGGGAACCCAAGCTGCTCTGTTGTTGTTGCCTTCACGTTCACTTGTGTCACATCCGCTTCCAGCGCTTTAGCGATCACTTCAGCCATCTGCGGGATATACGGCGCCATTTTAGGCTTCTGGGCAATAATCGTCGAATCGATATTCCCAAGCTTATAACCGCGGTCCTTCACAAGCTGCCATACATGCTCCAGCAGTTTCAGGCTGTCGGCGTCCTTGAATTCCGGATCGGTATCCGGGAAATGTTTGCCGATGTCTCCGAGTGCCAGCGCACCAAGAATCGCATCACTAATGGCATGCAGCAGTACGTCTGCGTCCGAGTGGCCCAGCAGCCCTTTTTCATAAGGAATCGTTACCCCGCCAATAATACACGGCCTACCTTCCACCAGTTGGTGCACGTCAAATCCTTGTCCTACACGTATCATCGCTTCTTCTCTCCCTCGAGCCAAAACGCGGCATACTGTAAATCTTCCGGTGTCGTTAGTTTGATGTTGGTATAACTGCCTTCCACAACCTTGACCGACATTCCCTGGCGCTCAGCCAGCATGGCATCATCCGTCCCCAGAAACCCGTCACGCTCCGCCGATTCATAAGCCTCCAGCAGGGAAGAAAGACGAAAAGCCTGCGGGGTTTGAATGCTCCACAGACTGCTGCGGTCAGGCGTCGCCGTAACGACACCTTCCGCATTCACTTGTTTGATCGTATCCTTCACCGGCACAGCCAGCACAGCACCTCCGCCCGATGCGGCGGCAGCCATGCAGTTTCTGATCTGCTCACGGGTCACAAAAGGACGCACCCCGTCGTGAACGAGGACGCCATCGGTACCGAGCGCCCGAAGGCCTTCATAGACCGAATGCTGTCTCTCTTTCCCTCCGGGGATGACGCGGACACGCGATTCCAGCTGGTATTCTTTTACCCATTTCAGGCATCGTTCAACATCTGCAGCTCCTGTAACCAGGACCATCTCGCGAATCTCGTCCAGAGCCGCAAATACTTCAAGCGTATGTATGAAAACGGGCTTGTCCTGCAGCAGCAAAAATTGTTTGCTTTCGGTTGTGCCCATGCGGGTTCCCCGACCAGCCGCTACAATGACAACGCCCCACCCTTTATCCATGCCGCAATCCCTGCCTTGTCTGTCAGTTTATCGCCGGGCAACAATTCATATCTGATTCGATACCCATCATCGTTCAACGATACACTACCCATCATACCGCTTTATTGGGCTTTTTCCAACAGTTTCGGCTTGGCAAAAATCATTCGTCCCGCGGACGTCTGCAGTACGCTCGTTACCAGCACTTCCATCATCATGCCGATATACTCGCGTCCACCTTCTACCACAATCATCGTTCCGTCATCCAGATAAGCTACGCCCTGCCCGTGTTCCTTGCCATCCTTGATAATCTGCACCATAATTTCTTCTCCTGGCAGCACAACCGGTTTCACCGCATTCGCGAGATCATTGATGTTCAGTACAGATACCCCTTGGAGTTCACAGACTTTGTTCAAGTTGAAGTCATTGGTGACGACTTTGCCCTGCAGTACTTTAGCGAGCTTCACCAGTTTGCTGTCCACCTCGGAAATTTCCTCGAAATCGCCTTCGTAGATCAGGACCTGCACATCAAGCTCCTTCTGGATTTTGTTCAAAATATCCAGACCGCGGCGCCCGCGGTTGCGCTTGAGCAGATCCGATGAGTCTGCTATATGCTGCAGCTCTTCCAGTACAAATTCGGGAATAACAATCGTGCCTTCGATGAACCCTGTCTTGCAGATATCTGCGATTCTTCCGTCTATAATGACGCTGGTGTCCAAAATTTTATGTTCTTCCATCCGTCGTTCTTCTTCCGCCTCGGGATGTCCCCACCGTCCAGACTTCCAGAATGCCGCCAGATCGTCTTTTTTGGCCATAGCCAAACTGTATCCTGAATACGCAGCAATGACCGTCAGAGCCACCTGCAGCACCTCTCCTGCAGTTCCCAGCCAGGCCAGGCAGGGATACAGCAGTAATGCAGCCAGCAGTCCGGTTACGATGCCTGCCGCACCAGCAGCCAGTTCGTTCATCGGTATTCTCGCTAAAGAATCGATACTGCTGTGCAATCGGTTTGCAATCATTGTGCCGCCAATCGTACATACGGACATAAAAAGTACTGCTCCCAGCAGTGTTGACACACCAGCCCCCAGCAATCCTGCTGACTGAATCCATTCAGCCATCCAGGGTATAGACTTTCCTGCCAGATAATATGCCGTGTACCCGAACCATGCGCCGCACAATCCAGTAAAAGTTAAAATGCCTTTTCTCCACATGAGTTCCTGCACCTCCTCAATCATTCTTCATTTTCATATCCAGTATGATCCAATTTTCGAAAAGCTAATCGCCCCTGCATGAAGTTTTTGGAAATGTTCCATTCGTCAGTTGAAAGTGAGACTTTTATTGGCATATAATGAATTCAATTCATATCCCGAGGTGAGTGGCAAAATGAGTACGCTAAGTTTACAGGCTTTTCAGGATCAAGTTTCCGAACTGCTGCTGCGTCATCGCAGCCTGATTGATGTACTGTCCAAGACAGGACAAGCCGGAGCCTCTGTTAACCGTGCTGTGTCCAAAGCCATTACCGAATGCGGCTGCATTGAGCTGCACGCCACCAAACAGCAATATGCACCCGAAAACGAGATTTCTCAATCCAAGGGTTTGCTGGAAACGCATGTGGAAGGTGAATTGTGTGAGAATTGCAAAGAGGTAATCAGCTCCGAATTGGGGCGAAACCTGTTCTATATGTCTGCTCTCTGCAATCTGCTGGACATCAACATGGAAGAGGTCGTAAATCACGAATCACAGAAATGTTCAACGCTGGGCTTGTTCAATCTGTCCTAGTTAATTTGTCCGCTCCTTAGCATAGATCAGCAAAATCAAACAAAAAGCACGTACGCTCCCTTTCAGGAACGTACGTGCTTTTTTATAATAATGTTGGTGCTTATGATGAAATGCGCTGCATTTTTAATTGTCGGAAGATCGGGAAGATTTCTTATTCTTGCGTTTCTGGGCACGATTGCGGGAAGCTGCCGTTCTCATGCTGTATCTCATGCCGTATAAGGCGTACAGCACCAGCGGGATAAAGATCAGTTTCGAAAGCTGATCCGGGAAAAGAACAGCCAGCGCTACGGCCAGCAGCACAACCCACGGGGCGATCCAGATCGCCTTGCGGGGCAATCCGACTTTTTTGAAATTGGGATATTTCAGCGAACTGACCATCAGATACGACAACAACAGCGCAGCAATCATCATGCTGATCGGCCCGATATCTTTGTGAAACAAGGAAAGTGTAGCGAGTACCCCACCTGCAGCCGGAATGGGCAAGCCTGTAAAATACCCCGGAATACCCGGACGTACGTTAAATCTCGCTAATCGAATTGCACCACAGATCGGAAAGGCCGCCGTAGCAATCCAGGCAAAGATCGGCATAGCATCCTGAAATGACACCATAAAAATGATTAATGCAGGCGCTGCACCAAAGGAAATCATATCAGACAAGGAATCCAGTTCCTTGCCGAATTCACTCTGTGCATTAAGCGCTCTTGCCACCCGTCCATCCAGACCATCCAGCAGCATGGCAACGATAACCATAATTGCGGCTGAACTGTATTTCCCGTTAATCGCCAGCAAAATGGCCAGCATGCCAAGAAACAGATTACCCAAGGTAAAAAGATTTGGAATGAATCTGGTTAACATGTTGTTTCACCTCATTCATTAGAAGCCGTTAACGGCGATTCCTACATCTGTCTGTCAATAAACATCTGCTCCTGCAGACGTTTGAGTCCCTGCTTGATGGTGCGGGCGCGAACCTCACCAATGCCATCCACCTCATCGAGTTCTTCAATTGTTGCCATGATGACATGGGGTAATTGCTCGAATTGATCCACAAGATTATGAATAATTACATTAGGCAGACGTGGGATCTTATTTAATACCCGATATCCGCGCGGTGCAACCGAATCCTCAGACGTTGCCGCAGATGAAGGGTAACCGAGCAGCCGTACGATATGGTGAGCATCAAGAAGCTCATCGTCCGACAATCTTTTCAGGCCCATAATAATTTCGCGGATTTTGTCATCACTGTCGTCCCGGGCATAGTCTTTATACAGCAGCCACGCCTCTTCCTCTGTTGTACCCACAAGTTCTTCCATCTGCATGGAAATGAGCCTGCCTTCGTTACCCAGTTCATCAATATATCGTTCAATCTCCGTTTTGATCCGCAGCACCATTTCTGTACGCTGAATGACGTTAACCACTTCTGGAATCGTCACCAGTTCCTCAAACTCAGAGGCACTCAGATTTGTAAGGGATTGCTTCAGTACCGCTTTATACTTTTCGAGCGTTTGAATGGCCTGATTCGCTTTGGTCAAAATTACCCCGATTTCTTTAAGCGAGTATCGAAGTGTTCCCTGATACAGGGTAATAATATTCCGGCGCTGTGAGATAGATACCACCAGCTTGCCGGTTTGTTTTGCCACCCGCTCTGCCGTCCGGTGACGAATACCTGTCTCGGATGACGAGATGGAGGAATCCGGGATCAGCTGGGTGTTGGCATACAAAATCCGCTTCAAATCCTCACTCAGAATAATCGCACCGTCCATTTTAGCCAGCTCATACAGATAGTTCGGGGAGAAATCACAGTTAATCGAAAATCCCCCATCCACCACTTCCATCACTTCAGGGCTGTATCCTACAACAAGCAGTGCGCCCGTCTTGGCACGCAGCACATTTTCCAGACCTTCGCGGAAAGGTGTACCCGGTGCGATCAGCCTTAACAAATCATTCATATTGTCCAGTTGGCTTGAATCCTTCATCTTGTTATGCCCCCTAATCTAAAGCAACCGCTAGTGCATCTGCCACGGTATTTACACCGATCAGTTGTATCCCGCGAGGATGTTTCCAGCCCTTTAAGCTTTTTTCTGGTAAAATAACCCGTTTGAATCCCAGCTTCGCGGCTTCTTTCACACGCTGTTCCGCCCTTGATACGGCACGAACCTCACCGGTCAGGCCAATCTCGCCAAAGATGACATCATCAGGCTTGGTCGGCACATCCCTCAAGCTGGAGGCAATGCTGACCGCTACAGCCAGATCGACAGCAGGCTCATCCAGCCTTACCCCGCCAGCCACGTTCAGATAGGCGTCCTGTGTCTGCAGGAACATGCCCATCCGCTTTTCCAGCACAGCAATGATCAGATTTAAGCGATGATGATCTATCCCCGTTGCCATCCTGCGCGGAGATGGAAAGTGCGTCGTCGAAATCAATGCCTGCAGCTCCACGAGCATCGGCCGCGTACCCTCCATGCTGGCTACAACCGTAGATCCCGCTACTCCGAGCGGACGTTCAGATAAAAATAACTCTGAGGGATTGCCGACTTCACGAAGACCGTCTTCTCCCATTTCAAATATGCCGATTTCGTTGGTAGAACCAAAACGGTTCTTCACGGCACGGAGGAGACGATACGTATGATGCCGTTCTCCTTCAAAATATAATACGCAGTCCACCATATGTTCCAGCATGCGGGGGCCGGCGATGGCACCTTCTTTGGTAACATGCCCTACAAGAACTGTTGCAATGCCTCGCCCTTTGGCAATCCGCATGAATCTGGACGTACATTCCCTTACCTGCGCTACACTTCCTGGTGCACTGGTAACTTCGGGCAGATATACGGTCTGAATCGAGTCGATGACCAGAAAATGCGGCTGGATCTGATCCACCGCTTCCTCCACCCGTTCCATATTGGTTTCACACAGCACATACAGCTCAGGTGACAGTGCACCGAGGCGGTCTGCACGCAGTTTGGTCTGCTTCACGGATTCCTCCCCGGACACATATAACACACGCAGCCCCGAGTGGGTCAGTGCATGAGACGTTTGTAACATTAACGTTGACTTTCCGATCCCGGGGTCGCCCCCCACCAGAACGAGCGAACCAGGTACGATACCCCCGCCCAAAACACGGTTAAGCTCCCCGATTCCAGTCTGTACACGCGGCTCCTGACCGCTATCTATATCTATGATAGGAAGCGGTTTATCTTTACTGTCAAACAGAGGAGAATTTCTCCCTTGTGTTTTGACTACCGTTTCGGTTTCTTCTATCATCGAATTCCAGGACTGACAACCAGGGCACTTCCCGTACCATTTTGGGGCTTCATAGCCGCATTCTGTACATTGAAACTTGGTTTTTACTTTGGCCACTTCAGCACTCCTATAAATATATTATTTTATAACAGCATTTTGCATTATTCGACGAATTTTGCTCGCAGTCCTGACATGCAGGGTTACTAAAAGTTTACCATTGTTTGAGATTTTTCGTAAAGGATTATCGCAAACTTTACACATGTTCCTAAAATTATCGCTGCATTCCTATTAATTTCTCGAACAGATCCATCCGGCATCTGACATATACAAAAAAATCCTCCCCGGTCGAAGCCGGGAAGGATTATCATACACCCTGCAGGTCTGCTGTAGTCAGCCGCGCAAGCTGTATTTATTTCGTTTCAATTTCCTCGTTCGATGGCACCGGTGCATCTTTCTTGGTAACCGACAATGCACCATTCTCTTCGTCAATAAGCAGGGAGTCGCCTTTGGTCACATTACCCGTCAGCAGCTCTTCGGACAATTTATCTTCGATATGCTTCTGGATCGCCCGACGAAGCGGACGTGCACCGTAAGCAGGATCAAACCCAGCTTTGGCCAGGAAGGCCTTAGCGTTATCCGTAAGCTCGAAATCAACCTCATATTCGTTAAGCCGTTTCCGCAGTTCCTCACTCATAAGTGTAACAATCTCAGCGATATGTTTCTGTTCGAGGGAGTGGAACACGATAATTTCGTCAATCCGGTTCAAGAACTCAGGACGGAAGCTTTTCTTCAGCTCATCCATTACTTTGCCCTTCATGTTATCGTAATCTGCACCTGCATCGACAACAGCCGTGAAACCAAGGGTGGAGTTACGTTTGATCGCTTCTGCACCTACGTTAGACGTCAGGATAATCAGTGTATTGCGGAAGTCAACCACACGTCCTTTGGAATCGGTCAGACGACCATCTTCAAGCACCTGCAGCAGGATGTTGAATACTTCCGGGTGAGCTTTCTCCACTTCGTCCAGGAGGACAACGGAGTACGGTTTGCGACGAACTTTCTCTGTCAGCTGACCGCCTTCTTCGTATCCCACATATCCTGGAGGCGCTCCGACAAGACGTGCTGTGGAATGTTTCTCTCCGTACTCGGACATGTCAATCCGGATTACGGCATTCTCGTCGCCAAACATTGCTTCAGCAAGTGCCCGAGCGAGTTCGGTTTTACCTACACCGGTAGGACCGAGGAAGATAAATGAACCCATCGGACGTTTCGGATCTTTGAGTCCGGCACGTGCACGGCGAACGGCACGGCTTACTGATTTAACTGCTTCATCCTGACCGATCACTCGTTCATGCAGAATGGACTCCAAAGTCATCAAACGCTGCGTTTCTTCTTCCTTCAGCTTGTTCACCGGAATTCCTGTCCAGTTGGCAACCACTTGAGCGATATCCTCTGGCGTTACTTCGGAATCGGTACGGCCTTGTTTTTCTTTCCATTGATTTTTCGTGGTATCTAATTCTTCACGAATCTTTTGTTCTGTATCACGAAGCGCAGCTGCCTTTTCGAATTCTTGGCTCTGAACCGCAGCGTCTTTTTCCTTACGGATATCCTCCAAACGGCTCTCCAATTGTTTCAAGTTTGGCGGAATCGTGTATGAGTTCAGCCTTACTTTTGATCCAGCTTCATCAATCAAGTCGATTGCTTTATCTGGCAGGAAACGGTCCGTAATATACCGATCAGACAATTTGACTGCCTGCACAATCGCTTCATCCGTAATTTTCACACGGTGATGGGCTTCATAACGATCACGCAGACCGTGCAGAATTTGAATCGCTTCTTCCGGTGAAGGCTGATCCACTGTAATCGGTTGGAAGCGGCGCTCCAGCGCAGCATCTTTCTCAATGTATTTACGGTACTCATCAAGTGTCGTTGCACCAATGCACTGCAGTTCGCCACGAGCCAGAGCTGGTTTCAAAATGTTTGATGCATCAATTGCACCTTCAGCTCCGCCTGCGCCAATCAACGTGTGCAGCTCATCGATGAACAGGACAATGTTACCGGCCTGACGAATCTCATCCATGATTTTTTTCAAACGATCTTCGAATTCACCACGATATTTGGTTCCGGCTACAACCGAACCCATATCCAGCGTCATTACGCGTTTGTCTCGCAATGTTTCTGGAATTTCGTTCGCAATGATTTTCTGTGCGAGACCTTCAGCAATAGCGGTTTTACCTACGCCAGGTTCACCGATCAATACCGGGTTGTTTTTGGTACGACGGCTCAGTACCTGAATGACACGTTCAATCTCCTTGCTGCGCCCAATAACCGGGTCCAGGTTGTTCTCTCTGGCGTAAGCGGTAAGGTCGCGTGCCAGACTGTCGAGTGTAGGTGTGCTTACGTTAGCCGGTGTGCCGTTGTGACTGGAGACAGCTTCACTGCTGCCCAGCAGCTGCAGCACTTGCTGACGTGCCTTGTTCAAACTGATACCGAGGTTGTTGAGCACACGTGCTGCAACCCCTTCACCCTCACGAATCAATCCAAGCAGAATGTGCTCTGTGCCCACATACGTGTGGCCAAGTTTACGAGCTTCATCCATGGACAGTTCAATTACTTTTTTCGCACGCGGCGTATATGCAATGTTCGTAGGCTGCTCTTGGCCGCGACCAATCAGCGTCTCTACTTCATCCTGAATTTTTTCCAATCCGAGTCCCAGGCCGATCAGTGCTTTGGCAGCAATGCCTTCGCCTTCACGAATGAGGCCGAGCAAAATATGCTCCGTACCGATGTTATTATGACCGAGACGGACAGCTTCTTCCTGCGCGAGTGCGAGCACCTTTTGGGCCCGTTCCGTAAATCTTCCAAACATCATATCTCCTGCACCTCCATGGTTTTGGATAAAACGAAGGGACTCTCACCCGAGTTCATCATCCTTCGTATTCTTCATATCATTTTTTTGGCAGCCATGCTGCGAATAAAATCATGGGTACTCCAGCAGAAGCGGAGACCTTATTATATAAAAGCCGCAGAAGCGGCATGAAACCGAAATAGTTTCTTGAATTTTAGGTAGAGTTTACCCAGAACTTTTAGCTGCATTGATCGTATCACGAATTAACTGAGCCCGATAGATATCACGCTCATCGGTACGCATATCCCCATACGTTTTTTGCAAAAATCCAGGCTGTGTCATCACATTCAGCTCATTCATCACTGGAATGGACAGCCCATTCAGCAGTCCCAAGTCTACGCCAAGACGTACATCAGACAACCGCTGCGCAGCTTCCTTCGTGTCGACAATGGCCGCATGAGATAGAATTCCATATGAACGCATCACACGATCCGTAATACGTAATCTGGAATCCGTAATCAGCCGTTCTCTTGCTGTACGTTCATGACCGATCATCTGTAAAACGACACTGTGCAGATTTTCGATCACTTCTTGCTCCGTCTGTCCAAGTGTAATCTGGTTGGAGATCTGGAACAGGTTGCCCATCGCCTCACTGCCTTCACCGTAAATCCCACGCACCGTTAATCCCACTTGGGATACAGCGCTGAGAATACGACCGATCTGCTGGGTCATGACGAGTGCGGGAAGATGCATCATGACTGATGCTCTTACACCTGTGCCCACGTTTGTTGGGCAGCTGGTCAGATAACCTCTGCGATCATCAAAGGCATAATCCACGTGCGCTTCAAATGCATCATCTATAGCGGAAGCTTTCTCCCAGGCTTCTTTTACCTGGAACCCCGGATAGAGGCACTGGATACGCAGATGATCCTCTTCATTAATCATAATACTTACCGATTCATCTTCACTGAGGATTACGGCCCCGTTTCTCGATTCATTCGCAAGATTCGGACTGATCAGATGTTTCTCCACCAGCACACGCTTGTCGAGTTCGTCGATATCCGTCAGATCGAGTGTAGTAAAATCTCCAAAGGCGTGTACGTCATCGTACTGAAGTACTTCGCTCAGCTTATTCAGCACCTCTTCCGATTGCTCACCCGAAGCCAGCATGGGAAACGGGATATGCTGAAGATTACGTGCAATCCGGACACGGCTGCTGATGACAATCTCAGAATCAGCCGCATCGCTGCGCATCCAGTCACTGAGCGCCTTCTCTGTAAAGCGCAGATTAGGCATTATGCTTCCCTCCTACTCATGACAAACTTTACTCCTGAGCTATTCCTTTTTCAAGTTCCCTGATTTGGTCACGTATCTGAGCAGCCTCTTCAAATTCTTCTTGAGCAATGCTCTGCTGCAGATGCTGCTTCAGATCGGCGATCTGCCGTTTCACTTTGATACGTCCACCTGCTCTGGCAGGAACTTTACCTACATGTGATGTACTGCCATGCACTCGTTTGAATAACGGGTCCAGGCGGCTGTCAAAATATTTGTAACAGGAACTGCAGCCAAAACGGCCGATTTTACTGAACTGGGCATAGGTCATGCCGCATTCTTCACACTGCAGCGCCTTGGCAGGTGCTGCACTTTTGCCTGCCGGATCAAAATCAAGCAGACCGGACAACAGATTGTGAATCGAAAATCCTCCTGCTGTTCCAGGAATCATCTCGCCCTTCTCACGGGCACATGACTCACAGATATGGAATTCCGTCTTCTCTCCATTTACAATTTTCGTAAAATGCAGTGTAGCCGGACGTTTATTACATTCTTGGCACAGCATATAGATGTACCTCCTTTGATCCCGATAGTTTTCATTTACCGAGCAAAGATATTAGCATCGCCTTCAACATTCTGGCACGAATTTGATCCCGGTAAGGAAGTTTGACCATTAGAACCTCTCTCGACACAGCTGCACGCATCAAACCGGCTTCCCGCTTGCTTAAAAAACGCGCTTCTTCCAGTTGATAGATCAGCCCTTCAGCAGCAGTCTGTCCAATCTCCTCACCAATACTATGATGCAGATGATTATGCAGTGCTGATTGGGCAGGCAATTCAATGCGCTGTATGCGAACATATCCACCGCCGCCGCGTTTACTCTCTACCAGGTAACCTTTTTCAAGAGTAAAACGGGTGCTGATGACATAATTGATCTGGGAAGGTACACATGAAAACTGATCTGCCAGATCATTACGCTGAATTTCAATCATTCCTTCGGGACTTTCATGCAAAATACCCTTCAGATATCGTTCGATAATATCAGAGATATTACGCATCCAATCATCCTCCACTGTCTGAAACGTTAAGTCAATAAGGACCTGCACGCCCCCACAGAGTACACCTTCTCCACCCATTTAACCATTCAGAGAAACAGCGAATCTTGCTGACTGAGGTGCTAAACAGGAGAACAAAGGAAGCACGAAGGTCCTTTAATATCCCTTGATCTTCCAAATGACTTGTATCCGAAATACGATACTTTTCAATCATTAGAGAGCAGTAAGAGAGCGCGACATCCTGTCATAGGTGAAATCATTATTATTCAGCCTTCAGTTGACTTTGACTTTCTTTGACTTTATATACATTATAGCATATTTTACTGGTTTGCCAAGTGGGGGCACTATTCATTTTTTACGATTTTACACGAAATATTCGCCTGACACAAAAAAACCTCTCCCAAATGTCAGGAGAAGTCTGATTGTCTTACGATTACCCTCTGAATCTGCCCGGTCTAATCCGGCTGAACAATATACCTCTTAGAAAAAATCAAGCAAATAGGTTTCACGCTCCGGAACCGCCTTCTCCAGCGCTTGGACCGCGGCAGCTGGTCCTTCCAGTCTGCCGATCTGGGCCATCTCTGCCGGTCTGCGATATCCCATTAATACCGCCGTGAGCGATTGAATGTTCAGGCGAAGCGTCTGATCTTCCTGACCAACATGCTCTGATCCGGACTTTTTCCATATCGAAGCTGTTCCGTTCATTGCCACATTCAATTCCCATACCCCTTCATTCCAAGGAGCATAGGCATCCTCAACCTCAAGCAAAATCTGTACAGGTGAGTCCTGGCTTGCAAAAGGGTACTGCGAAATGAACTGCTCCACACTTACGATTCGCGCCATAAAGTATGGTACAATCTCCTGCTGGATCCGAGGATTGTCCAATTGAAAAGCAAGCATATCCCGTGCAGGTGCCTGCAAAGTCACTTCATCAACCATGGAATCATGATTAGATATGAATGTCCATAGTCCTTGTCTCGCCTCTTCGTTGAGATGAATCATCTCACCAATTGTAAATTTGCCTTCCTTAACTTCGTAAAGTACATATCCCTGTGGTACACCCGTCTCGTCAAAGTAAACAGCCCGCTGGCTTCCTTTTTTGACATAAACTGAATTCGTCCACCAAGCGTCATCACGATTCAACGTTCCGTTGTAACGCGCTGCATAGACATTGTATACCTGCTTCAATACAGCAAGCTCGGGATTATTTCGTTTAATCACACCTGGCGTCTGTTTTTTAGCTGGCAGTTGGGAAGTCGTCAGTTTGTATTTCTTATATTCAACGTAGGTTTCCCATCCATACTTCCGATAGAACGCAAATGCAAACGGATGCAGGAAGGACACACTCTGCTTATTCCGATTCATCTCTTCCAGTGCATACTGCAGCAGTCCTGCTACCCAGCCCTTTCGTCTGTATTCCGGCCAAGTGGCTACACCCGCGATGCCGCCCATCTCAAACGATCTTCCATTTATATAGGTTTGAAAAGGAATAATCTGAAGTTTGGCCCCAACTTGGCCATCTGCATATACACCCAGTACATTGTGTGCAGCAAATTCCTGACGGCGTCTCTCCAGCTGTTCCTCTGTCATCGTGAACTGGAAAGCATATTCGGAAAGAGCCATACATGCCTCATAATCGTCAGTTGTTAATTTGCGAAGTTCCATATGATCCTGCACCTCATTCTCTTGTAGTGTAAGCCCATTTCTTGTGAAAAGGTTATACGATGCTGCTCCATACATTTGAGTTTGTCAGAGGTTACTCATAAAGTCAAACAGGAGATGCATGATGCATCTCCTGAAAAAGATATATAAAATAAAAACCACCACCGAACATCATCGGCAGTGGTTCTTTGCTTGGCGGCGTCCTACTCTCCCAGGACCCTGCGGTCCAAGTACCATCGGCGCTAGAGGGCTTAACGGTCGTGTTCGGGATGGGTACGTGTGGAACCCCTCCGCCATCGCCACCAAACGCGATTGGATCGAAGTTGTACTTCTTTCCATTCAGATGAAACTGAAAACCAACCACACCTTAAGGGATGTACCGATTTTCATGTCATTCAGAGTGTTGTTCTCTGAAAACTAGATTCGAAACGAAACTCACGCGACTCAAAACTTGCTATTGGATAAGCCCTCGACCGATTAGTACTGGTCAGCTCCATGCATTGCTGCACTTCCACCCCCAGCCTATCTACCTCGTCGTCTTCAAGGGGTCTTACATACTGGGAAATCTCATCTTGAGGGGGGCTTCACGCTTAGATGCTTTCAGCGCTTATCCCGTCCGTACATAGCTACCCAGCGGTGCTCCTGGCGGAACAACTGGTACACCAGCGGTACGTCCATCCCGGTCCTCTCGTACTAAGGACAGCTCCTCTCAAATTTCCTACGCCCACGACAGATAGGGACCGAACTGTCTCACGACGTTCTGAACCCAGCTCGCGTACCGCTTTAATGGGCGAACAGCCCAACCCTTGGGACCTACTTCAGCCCCAGGATGCGATGAGCCGACATCGAGGTGCCAAACCTCCCCGTCGATGTGGACTCTTGGGGGAGATAAGCCTGTTATCCCCAGGGTAGCTTTTATCCGTTGAGCGATGGCCCTTCCATGCGGTACCACCGGATCACTAAGCCCGACTTTCGTCCCTGCTCGACTTGTAGGTCTCGCAGTCAAGCTCCCTTATGCCTTTGCACTCTTCGAATGATTTCCAACCATTCTGAGGGAACCTTTGGGCGCCTCCGTTACTCTTTAGGAGGCGACCGCCCCAGTCAAACTGCCCACCTGACACTGTCCCCGTACCCGCTAAGGGCACCAGGTTAGAACCTAGATACGATCAGGGTGGTATCCCAACGGTGCCTCCACACAAGCTGGCGCTCATGCTTCAAAGGCTCCCACCTATCCTGTACAGATCGTACCCAAATTCAATATCAAGCTGCAGTAAAGCTCCATGGGGTCTTTCCGTCTTGTCGCGGGTAACCTGCATCTTCACAGGTATTAAAATTTCACCGGATCTCTCGTTGAGACAGCGCCCAAGTCGTTACGCCATTCGTGCGGGTCAGAATTTACCTGACAAGGAATTTCGCTACCTTAGGACCGTTATAGTTACGGCCGCCGTTTACTGGGGCTTCGGTTCACAGCTTCGGATTGCTCCTAACCACTCCCCTTAACCTTCCAGCACCGGGCAGGCGTCAGCCCGTATACTTCGCCTTACGGCTTCGCACAGACCTGTGTTTTTGCTAAACAGTCGCTTGGGCCTTTTCACTGCGGCCCCCTCGTGCTATTCACACTACCGGGGCACCCCTTCTCCCGAAGTTACGGGGTCATTTTGCCGAGTTCCTTAACGAGAGTTCTTCCGCGCGCCTTAGAATTCTCTTCTCGCCTACCTGTGTCGGTTTGCGGTACGGGCACCTTCATCTGGCTAGAGGCTTTTCTTGGCAGTGTGAGATCATGACCTTCGCTACTGTAATTTTCACTCCCCATCACAGCTCAGCCTTACGATGTGCGGATTTGCCTACACATCAGCCTTACTGCTTGGACAGGCATCCATCAGCCTGCGTCACTACCCTACTGCGTCCCCCCATCGCTCGTAACGATTTACGGTGGTACAGGAATTTCGACCTGTTGTCCTTCGACTACGCCTTTCGGCCTCGCCTTAGGTCCCGACTTACCCTGAGCGGACGAGCCTTCCTCAGGAACCCTTAGGCTTTCGGCGGATCAGATTCTCACTGATCTTTTCGTTACTCATACCGGCATTCTCACTTGTATGCTCTCCAGCGCTCCTTACGGTACACCTTCAACGTACATACAACGCTCCCCTACCCCTGGATCGACTTCACTCCAGCTTCGAAGCCCTGTGTTTATCCCCTGAGAAACATTTGGTCTTCCAAGATTTCAAACCTTGTTAGACAAAAATGTCCTTGTGGTAAACACCGCCTCAAAGAAGCAGTGAAGTCGATCCAAGCCATAGCTTCGGTGGTGTGTTTAGCCCCGTTACATTTTCGGCGCAGAGTCACTCGACCAGTGAGCTATTACGCACTCTTTCAATGATGGCTGCTTCTAAGCCAACATCCTGGTTGTCTGTGCAACTCCACATCCTTTCCCACTTAACACACAC